>NZ_JAUFQP010000013.1:0-492500 GCF_030409805.1 Algibacter miyuki
CACTAAAGCCTTTAGTGCATTAAAATCTAGACACCATAATTACCAGAACTCATTAAAAGTAAAGCTGAATTATCGAAGTTTTGCTCAAATAAGAAAGTTTAAAATCGTCTGGATTGGTATAAATAATTAAGTCGTCGCGCTCAAAAGCCGTTGCTATTTGTTCGTGAGTTACTTCTTTTAGTTTTTTAATTTCTACTGCATGCGGCGAATAGAAAAACCACAGCGACATCAGCAGCATCTAGGGCGCCTTTGTACTCTTTTAAAAATTCAGCGTTTAAACTGCTATACGTATGCAACTCTAAACACGCTACTACTTTTCGGTTGGCGTATTGCTCTTTTACGGCGTTAGTTGTTGCCATAACCTTACTTGGAGAATGGGCGAAATCTTTATACGCTACACTTGATTGTCCTTCTGCAATTTTTTCTAAGCGTTTGCTTGCACCTTTAAATGTGGCAATAGCTTCAAAAAAATCGTCTTCATCAATCCCCATGTGTTGGCAAATCCATTTTGCACCAGCCAAATTATAAGGTTGTGCTTTCCGAAAATCTCAATAGGTAAAGCGCCTTCCGGAGTTTCTAAAAGTGTTTCTCCGTTCTCTACGGTATATTCTGGTGTTTGGTAGGCTATTTTTCTAATGGTGTTTTGGCTAGCTTCTACCACACGTTTTACTTCAGGGTCTTCTTCGTTATAGTTTATACTCCCTCGCGAACTATAGAATCTACAAATATGCTGAATTGCTCTACGTAGTTTTCATAGGTTGGAAACACATTTATATGGTCCCAAGCAATACCGCTTAACAAGGCTATATTAGGTTTATATAAATGAAACTTTGGTCGTCTATCTATTGGTGAACTTAAATATTCGTCGCCTTCGAGTACAATAAAATCGTTATCATCGGTGAGTTTTACCATAACATCAAACCCTTCGAGTTGAGCACCAACCATGTAATCGACATCTTTTTCGTGATAATGCATCACGTGTAAAATCATGGATGTTATGGTTGTTTCCCGTGGCTTCCACCAATAACTACACGCGTTTTATGTTTAGATTGCTCGTACAAAAACTCGGGATAACTGTAAATTTTAAGGTCTAATTCTTGTGCTTTTAATAACTCAGGATTATCGGCTTTGGCATGCATACCCAATACGATGGCATCCAAGTTTTCTGAAATTTTCTCTGGAAACCATCCGAAATTTTCTGGCAATAAGCCTTTGGTTTGCAGTCTGGATTTTGAAGGTTCGAAAATGGTATCGTCGCTTCCGGTAACTTGATATCCTTTATTATGAAGGGCTAATGCTAAATTGTGCATAGCCGAGCCACCAATGGCTATAAAATGTACGTTCATGTGCTGATTTTGAATACCTCAAAGATACTTTTTTGTGTTGAATTGTTGGACGCTCTCGGAGAGAAATTATCGTTTTTATGACGACGTGGTTTGACAAAAAAATCAATATTTAGGAAAAACCTATTTTAGCAAACTAGCTTGCGTGAGGGATTGCAGTGGAAAGCCCACAGCCTGACGCAGGAAGTGCGCGGACTTGTAGTGTAAAGCCCGACCCTTTTCGGGGCACGCCCAAATAATTATTTTTTGAAAATGATTTATTTTATCGGTTTCGCCAAAAGAATGGGGTAAATAAAATGAGTACGGTAAACAGCTCTAGACGCCCAATTAACATAAGGAATGAAGCCCACCATTTGGCTAACTGCGGCAGGGCTGCGTAATTGTTTACGGGACCAAAATCTCCCAAAGCAGGACCAACGTTTCCTAAACTTGATGCGGCTAAACCAATGGATGCTTCAAAGTCGATATCGAACATGGAAAACACGAGTGCGCCAATAATAAATGAGAGCATATAGAGTATGAAAAACCCCAGAATATTGAATACGATATCGCCTGAAATGGCGCGATTATTATAGCGCACAGGCAGAATGGCGTTGGGATGCAGGGTACGTTTAAACTCTAGAAATCCATTTTTTATAAGTATTAAATGGCGTACTACTTTTACACCACCCGAGGTACTTCCGGCTGAACCACCAAGAAACATGAGCCCGAAAAAGAAAACGACTAAAAAGGGTGTCCAAAGCGTATAATCTGCGGAAACAAAACCTGTTGTTGTGATTACGGATAGGACTTGAAAAAGGGAATGTCTGAAAGCGCTTTCGGCTTTACCCCAAACCATTGGATGATCGATGGTGGATAATGCAGCATCGGTTCTAAAGTAAATTATTAGTGCCGCGATGATGGTAAAAATAATGACGAACTTGGTGTATAATTTAAACTCTTCGTCTCCGAATATTTTTTGAACTTTTCCTTTAAAAGCAAAGTAACTGAGTACAAAATTGATACCTGCCAAATACATAAACACAATGATAATGTATTGAATTATAGGTTGATCGTTCCAATAGGCTACACTGGCATTTTTTGTAGAAAATCCACCTGTAGACAGTGTGCACATAGCGTGGTTGATGGCATCGAAAAAAGACATTCCTGCTAGGTTAGCAATAACGTTTCGGCAGCGGTGTAACCAAAATAGATAAGCCATAAGCGTTTTGCGGTATCGGTAATTCGAGGGTGTAATTTATCGGCACTTGGCCCTGGTGCTTCAGCTGCAAAAAGTTGCATTCCTCCAATACCTAAGAGTGGCAAAATGGCGATAGCGAGCACGATAATTCCCATACCGCCAATCCAGTGTGTTAAACTTCGCCAAAATAATACGCCTTTTGGTACGGCTTCAATATCATTTAAAATGGATGCTCCTGTAGTGGTGTAGCCCGATATGGTTTCAAAAAAAGCATTGGTAAAATTCGGGATACTATCGGTAAAAACATACGGTAATGCACCAGAAAGTGACATGATTACCCAACCGAATGACACCACAATATAGCCTTCACGCTTATTCATTTCCTTATTGTGGTCCTTGGTTAAAACCATAGCTATTACGCCACTTAAAAGCGTAGCTAAACCGGCCATTGAAATTTGAAATGTTACACCATCTTTATAGAGAAAACTAACCAATGCGGATAGCAACATAAACCCTCCGTTGAATAAAAGCAGTAAGCCTAAGAAATGAAAAATGATTTTGTAATTTAATTTCATGTCGGTTTTTCTATTGGTTTTTCAACTCTGGAAAATGTGATATTTGAGGCATTTTATTTTTTAAGACTAATACTTTTAACGGAATAGTTTTTCTACTCCTTTAATAGATTGTAATAAGCAGCAAACTACAATGCGATCGCCAGCTTGTATTTTGAAATCACCCAAAGCGATAACACCTAACCCGTCACGAATAACACCTCCAATAATGGCTGAACGCGGAAAATCTACATTTTTAATTACTTTATTACAAATAGCTGAACTTGGTTTAACTTCAAACTCTAAAAGTTCAGCATTCATGTTACTTAACTTGGTCATGGCTACCACTTCTCCTTTACGGATGTATCTAAAAATATTATTTGCAGCCAGTAACTTTTTATTGATAAGCGTTTCGATACCAATGGAATGCGATAACTCGAAATAATCCATATTCTCAACCAAAGCCACCGTTTTTTTAACACCTTTAGATTTGGCTACTAAACAAGACATGATATTGGTTTCCGAATTTTTTCCTACGGCAATAAAAGCATCCATATCGCCAATATTTTCTTCTTCTAATAAATCCACCTTTCGGCCATCGCTATGCAACACTAACACCTTTGGTAGCTCGTCTGCAATATCGAAAGCACGGTCTTTATCTTCTTCTAAAAGCTTCACATTAAATCCTTTCTCAGATAAAGATCTGGCGGTTTTAAAACCAATTTGACTTCCGCCTAAAATCATCACATTTTTAATAACCCGATTTGGTTTCCTGTAAGTCGGCATAACTCATCTTCACCACCTTTAGACGTTACAAAAACGATATGATCGCCACGTTTAAACTCCGTATCGCCACGCGGAATAATAGTAAATTGCGTACCAAAACGCTGAATTGCAATAGGCACAAAGTGTAATTCTGGAAAAATTTTAGCAGCTTGTTTTACGGTTTTCCCAACAAAGGATGCAGAACTTCTTAGAGTAAGTCCAATCATCATTAAAGCACCATTTTCAAATTCGTACGAATCATTAAATGACGATTGTTTAAGTGATAACTCAATTTCGGAAGCCGCTAAAGCTTCTGGAGAAATTAATTCATCTATTCCAAATTTTGTAAAACCAACCTCATCTTTATGATGAATAAACTCGGTATTTGAAATTCTAGCAATGGTACGTTTAGATCCTAATTGCTTAGCCAAAACACAAACTGTAATATTGGTGGTTTCGCTAGCAGTTACTGCGATAACTAAATCACTAGATTCTACTCGAGACTCTTTTAAAATAGCTATTGATGTGGCATCGCCCTTAATAACTCTAATATCTAAATGATTATCGGCATAAGCTAAACTATCTTTATCGGTATCAATTAAAGTGATTTCTTGAGACTCGTAGGAAAGGAGTTTTGCTAAATGAAACCCTACCTCACCAGCACCTGCTATAATTATTTTCATGTATAACTTCTATTGTTTTTTAACTGAAGACACATACAACTCGCTGAACCATTGGCAAACGCTTGCGGTTTCCTCGTGGCGTACTTCATTCGTGCTTCATATTAAAAAGAGATGCAAATATAAGGCAAAATTAAGACTAGTTATTTAGAATGACACTTTATAATGAACATATAATTATTTGAATACGGCGCTTTACAGCGAGATATACTTCTAAATATTGATAAATTCAATACCTTTGACAATCAAAACCAGCCGACCTCGATTTTCACTTTACGGAATATTATAAAGTCAAAATAAATTATGTAGGTTTGCCAAAAAAATAAAGATTTGTCAAAAATTAAACCATATAAAGACAGCGATTTAGGTAAGAAAGAACAAGTTACCCAAATGTTTGATACTATTTCTGGAGATTACGATGGCTTAAACCGTGTAATTTCTTTTGGAATTGATATACAATGGCGAAAAAAAGTTGTAAAAATAGTTGCAGAAAGTGCTCCAGAAAGCATTTTAGATGTAGCCACCGGAACAGGCGACTTAGCAATTAACCTAGCAGAAACAAGTGCTACCAGAATTGTTGGTTTCGATATTAGCAGTGGTATGCTAGATATTGGAAAAATAAAAGTAGCTAAGAAAAACTTAGATTCTAAAATTGAAATGATTTTAGGCGATAGTGAAAGTATGCCTTTTGAAGACAATAGTTTCGATGCCATTACAGTTGCTTTTGGTGTTCGAAATTTTGAAACTTTAGAACATGGTTTGAAAGAAATTTATAGAGTTTTAAAACCAGGAGGTACTTTCGTGATTTTAGAAACCTCAATGCCCGATAAAACACCTTATAAACAAGGCTATAATTTTTACACAAAAAATATTTTACCACTTATAGGAAAAGCCTTTTCTAAAGACAGAAGTGCTTATAAATATTTATGCGAATCGGCATCTGTTTTTCCTTATGGTGAAGCTTTGAACAATATTTTACGTAAAGTTGGGTTTATAGATGTTGAAGATTTTCCACAAACTTTTGGTGTGGCAACAATTTACAAATCGTCGAAGTAATTTATCATGAAACATATTTTATCCCTAATCGCCTTTTTATTTATAATACAAACCTCGAATGCGCAGCTATTTAAAAAAGAAAAAGTGCGTTACGATGCTAATACAGGCAGTGGCTCTACCGATTACAAATTGCTACGTTGGGGGTATTTTTTAGGATTTAACAATTACGATTTCAATTTTGACTACAACGAAAATCTAAAAGATATTAGCGTATCTACAACCACTGGTTTTAATGTAGGTTTAATTGGAAACCTTCGTATTAACGACTATTTAGATTTACGCTTAGAGCCCGGTTTACTTATAACCACAAGAGAATTAAATTACGACCCTTCGTACTTTTCTGGCACTCCAAGAAATATCGATTTGGTAAGAGAAGTGAAATCGACTTACATTCATATCCCATTATTATTAAAAATATCCACCAAGCGTATTAATAATTTTAAGCCTTTTATGTTGGTGGATTTTCAACAGCACTAAACCTGTCGAGTAATCAAGATAACCCAAACGATAATTCAAACGGACAATTTAGAACGACAAAAAATTCTCAATTTTACGAACTTGGTTTGGAATAGATTTCTATTTATACAATTTTAAATTCACCCCTTCTATTCGCGGATTATTTGGTTTAAATGATGAATTGGTTCGTGATGACGACCCAAATAGTGCATGGACCAGTAATATCAATAGCATGCAAACACGTGGTGTATTTATTAATTTTACTTTTCAGTAGAGGTTATAAAAACAGACTGATTGCATAGGGTGTATACAAGATGAAAGCCATTTTATTACTAGGCTCAAAATCCATTCTAATTCACTAATGTAAAAAAAAAAACCAAACTACAACCTCGAAAACAGTAATTCTATTGTTGTAACAGAATCATATTGTAAGTCATTCAAAAAAAACATTATATTTGGCAATAAAAAAAGAAAATGTTCTTTAACTCAATAGATTTTGCAATATTTTTACCTATAGTGTTTTTATTATATTGGTTTGTTGCAAATAACAATTTAAAACTTCAAAATTTCTTAATCGTTCTTGCTAGTTATGTGTTTTATGGTTGGTGGGATTGGAGGTTTTTATCCCTAATTTTATTTAGTACAATAATTGATTACTCAATAGGAGTTCGACTGTCAAAAGAAAAAACTTTATCTAAAAGAAAAATATTACTTTGGTTAAGTATACTTGTAAACCTTGGCTTTTAGGTTTTTTTAAATACTACAATTTCTTCCTTGACAATTTCATCTCAGCTTTTTCTTTTTTGGAACACCAATAAACACCCAAAGTTTAAATATAATATTACCAGTTGGAATAAGCTTTTACACCTTTCAAACTCTAAGTTATACAATAGATGTCTATAAAGAAAAACTTGAGCCAACAAAAGATTTTATTGCATTTACTGCATTTGTTAGTTTTTTTCCTCAACTTGTTGCTGGACCAATTGAAAGAGCTACAAATTTACTCCCTCAATTCTACAAAAAACGAACTTTTGAATACAATAAAGCTATTGATGGACTAAGACAAATACTATGGGGATTATTCAAAAAATTGTAATCGCTGATAATTCTGCAAAAATAGCAAATGAGGTATTTAATAATTCAACCGATTATTCTGGAAGCACATTATTTCTAGGAGCAATATTTTTTACATTCCAAATATATTGTGATTTCTCTGGATATTCAGATATTGCAATTGGCACATCAAGGCTTTTTGGCTTCAATTTAAAGCAAAATTTTGCTTTCCCTTATTTTTCAAGAGATCCCGCCGAATTTTGGAGACGTTGGCATATATCACTTTCAACTTGGTTTAGGGATTATCTATATATTCCTTTAGGAGGAAGTCGCGGAGGAACCTGGATGAAAATCAGAAACACATTTATAATATTTGCGGTAAGTGGGTTTTGGCATGGAGCTAACTGGACATTTATTGCCTGGGGGATCTTAAATGCTTTATATTTTATGCCATTTCTCTTATTAAACAAAAACAGGGTAAACACAAATATTATTGCACAAGGAAGGCATTTACCAAATTTCAAAGAAATCTGTCAAATGACCATTACATTCGGCTTAACAGTATTAGCCTGGGTCTTTTTTAGAGCTGAAAACATCACACATGCATGGTCTTATTTATCCGAGATTTTCTCAAAAACAATATTTTCATTACCAAAATTCTTGGATCCATTTCATGCTTTAACAACTCTAATTATAATATTTATATTTTTAACTATAGAATGGATTGGACGAGACGAACAATATGCAATTGCAAACATAAAAAAGACATCAAAAGCCATTTTTAGATATGCTTTTTACTACACCATAGTAATCGCTATATTTTGGTTTGCGGGGGAAGAACAACAATTCATATATTTCCAATTTTAATCAATTTTGAGCATGAAAAAATTTATAATAAAAATCGTATTCTTCATTTTACCCATACTCATATTTCCCGTTTTACTAAAACAGGTTGATAGTTATATTTTTAAGAAAACAACAACTAATTTAAAGGGCAACATTCTTGTTTTAGGAGATTCCCATACGCAAACAGGAATTAATGATAATTTAAACATTGCATTAGATAACTTATCACAATCAAGCGAAACATATTTTTTCTCATACTATAAATTGAAAAAAATAATTTCTCAAAGAAAACCCGCAATGATTATTCTTGGATTATCCCCACACAACTTGACCTTTTTTCAAGATGAAAAAACATACGGATTTAATGAGTCCACTCGATTTAAAGCTCTTTGGGAAAGATATTATTTCAGTTTAAATTATGAAGGAATAAAAACTTTAAACAAAAATTCGTCAACAAATGTTTACTCTATTACTACTAATATACTTAACACTAATTTTAAAGAAATATTAAGAGGAAAGAATGCCTATATTGGTGGATTTAGAAAATCCGAAGAAACTAATTTAGATTCAATATTGCTAAATAATAAAATTAAAATTCATTTTTATAATAATAAAAATAAGGTATACAAAGAAAGTCAAGTCCAAATAGAATACCTTAATAAGATATATGACTTATGTAAGGAAAACGATATAATATTCAACGTTATAAATCTACCAACTCATAAATTGTACAAATCAAAAATTCCTAATGAAGTTTTAAATACTTATGACAAAATTATTAAAAACCTTAAAAACAAAGGAGTTACAACTCTAGACTATTCTTTAATGGATTTACCAAATAATTATTTTGGGGATGGAGATCATCTAAATTATTTTGGCGCAAACAAGATAACCCAAAAGCTCATAGAAGATCTAGATTTATAAAAAACAATGTAATTCATGCTATTTACTGTTCCTTCTTTTCACTTCTCCTTTTATATAATTTGTAGATAAGCAATATTATTGTAACTGACATTAATACATAATATAGTAACTTTAAAACATCAACTACCTTCACGCCTCCATTCACTAAGTAATACAGCGGTTGCCGTAGCCACATTCAAACTCTCAGTAGCTTGTAAATCGCCAAATCTTGGGATGGTTATTTTCAGTAATTAAATTTTCAACAGCTTTAGAAACTCCATTGGCTTCATTTCCCATAACTAATACAGCATCTGTAGGCAATGCCGACTGATACACGTTTTCACCTTCCATAAATGCTCCAAAAACAGGTGCCTCCACATCCTTTAAAAAAGTTTCTAAATCTACATAACTAATATTTACACGGGTAATAGACCCCATGGTTGCTTGTATTACCTTTGGATTAAAACAATCTACGGTAGCCTTACTACACACCAACTTCTTTACACCAAACCAATCGCAGAGACGTATAATGGTTCCTAAATTCCCAGGATCGCGAACATCATCCAAAACCACAATTAAACCTTTGTTTTCTATAGTTGGCTGCTTTGGAATTTCAAAAACAGCCAAAGCTTTATTAGGTGTTTTTAAAAAACTAATGCGTTTTAAATCCGTTTCACTCACTAAAACCTCATTTTTGGCACTACTATTGAGAGTTTCTGTAGTATATAATGCGTGAAGCTTTAATGACGATGCCAACAGTTCGGTTATGGTTTTAACACCTTCAACAACAAATAAACCGTGTTCTTGTCTAAACTTTTTTTGCTTTAAACTCGTAATTAATTTTATTTGGCTTTTACTAAGCATGCCTTTTCTATTTTTTGATAAAGAAAAAGAAAAGGCATGCTTAGTAAAAGCCAAATAAATTAATTACGAGTTTAAAGCAAAAAAAAGTTTAGACAAGAACACGGTTTATTTGTTGTTGAAGGTGTTAAAAACCATAACCGAACTGTTGGCATCGTCATTAAAGCTTCACGCATTATATACTACAGAAACTCTCAATAGTAGTGCCAAAAATGAGGTTTTAGTGAGTGAAACGGATTTAAAACGCATTAGTTTTTTAAAAACACCTAATAAAGCTTGGCTGTTTTTGAAATTCCAAAGCAGCCAACTATAGAAAACAAAGGTTTAATTGTGGTTTTGGATGATGTTCGCGATCCTGGGAATTTAGGAACCATTATACGTCTCTGCGATTGGTTTGGTGTAAAGAAGTTGGTGTGTAGTAAGGCTACCGTAGATTGTTTTAATCCAAAGGTAATACAAGCAACCATGGGGTCTATTACCCGTGTAAATATTAGTTATGTAGATTTAGAAACTTTTTTAAAGGATGTGGAGGCACCTGTTTTTGGAGCATTTATGGAAGGTGAAAACGTGTATCAGTCGGCATTGCCTACAGATGCTGTATTAGTTATGGGAAATGAAGCCAATGGAGTTTCTAAAGCTGTTGAAAATTTAATTACTGAAAAAATAACCATCCCAAGATTTGGCGATTTACAAGCTACTGAGAGTTTGAATGTGGCTACGGCAACCGCTGTATTACTTAGTGAATGGAGGCGTGAAGGTAGTTGATGTTTTAAAGTTACTATATTATGTATTAATGTCAGTTACAATAATATTGCTTATCTACAAATTATATAAAAGGAGAAGTGAAAAGAAGGAACAGTAAATAGCATGAATTACATTGTTTTTTATAAATCTAGATCTTCTATGAGCTTTTGGGTTATCTTGTTTGCGCCAAAATAATTTAGATGATCTCCATCCCAAAATAATTATTTGGTAAATCCATTAAAGAATAGTCTAGAGTTGTAACTCCTTTGTTTTTAAGGTTTTTAATAATTTTGTCATAAGTATTTAAAACTTCATTAGGAATTTTTGATTTGTACAATTTATGAGTTGGTAGATTTATAACGTTGAATATTATATCGTTTTCCTTACATAAGTCATATATCTTATTAAGGTATTCTATTTGGACTTGACTTTCTTTGTATACCTTATTTTTATTATTATAAAAATGAATTTTAATTTTATTATTTAGCAATATTGAATCTAAATTAGTTTCTTCGGATTTTCTAAATCCACCAATATAGGCATTCTTTCCTCTTAATATTTCTTTAAAATTAGTGTTAAGTATATTAGTAGTAATAGAGTAAACATTTGTTGACGAATTTTTGTTTAAAGTTTTTATTCCTTCATAATTTAAACTGAAATAATATCTTTCCCAAAGAGCTTTAAATCGAGTGGACTCATTAAATCCGTATGTTTTTTCATCTTGAAAAAAGGTCAAGTTGTGTGGGGATAATCCAAGAATAATCATTGCGGGTTTTCTTTGAGAAATTATTTTTTTCAATTTATAGTATGAGAAAAAATATGTTTCGCTTGATTGTGATAAGTTATCTAATGCAATGTTTAAATTATCATTAATTCCTGTTTGCGTATGGGAATCTCCTAAAACAAGAATGTTGCCCTTTAAATTAGTTGTTGTTTTCTTAAAAATATAACTATCAACCTGTTTTAGTAAAACGGGAAATATGAGTATGGGTAAAATGAAGAATACGATTTTTATTATAAATTTTTTCATGCTCAAAATTGATTAAAATTGGAAATATATGAATTGTTGTTCTTCCCCCGCAAACCAAAATATAGCGATTACTATGGTGTAGTAAAAAGCATATCTAAAAATGGCTTTTGATGTCTTTTTTATGTTTGCAATTGCATATTGTTCGTCTCGTCCAATCCATTCTATAGTTAAAAATATAAATATTATAATTAGAGTTGTTAAAGCATGAAATGGATCCAAGAATTTTGGTAATGAAAATATTGTTTTTGAGAAAATCTCGGATAAATAAGACCATGCATGTGTGATGTTTTCAGCTCTAAAAAAGACCCAGGCTAATACTGTTAAGCCGAATGTAATGGTCATTTGACAGATTTCTTTGAAATTTGGTAAATGCCTTCCTTGTGCAATAATATTTGTGTTTACCCTGTTTTTGTTTAATAAGAGAAATGGCATAAAATATAAAGCATTTAAGATCCCCCAGGCAATAAATGTCCAGTTAGCTCCATGCCAAAACCCACTTACCGCAAATATTATAAATGTGTTTCTGATTTTCATCCAGGTTCCTCCGCGACTTCCTCCTAAAGGAATATATAGATAATCCCTAAACCAAGTTGAAAGTGATATATGCCAACGTCTCCAAAATTCGGCGGGATCTCTTGAAAAATAAGGGAAAGCAAAATTTTGCTTTAAATTGAAGCCAAAAAGCCTTGATGTGCCAATTGCAATATCTGAATATCCAGAGAAATCACAATATATTTGGAATGTAAAAAATATTGCTCCTAGAAATAATGTGCTTCCAGAATAATCGGTTGAATTATTAAATACCTCATTTGCTATTTTTGCAGAATTATCAGCGATTACAATTTTTTTGAATAATCCCCATAGTATTTGTCTTAGTCCATCAATAGCTTTATTGTATTCAAAAGTTCGTTTTTTGTAGAATTGAGGGAGTAAATTTGTAGCTCTTTCAATTGGTCCAGCAACAAGTTGAGGAAAAAAACTAACAAATGCAGTAAATGCAATAAAATCTTTTGTTGGCTCAAGTTTTTCTTTATAGACATCTATTGTATAACTTAGAGTTTGAAAGGTGTAAAAGCTTATTCCAACTGGTAATATTATATTTAAACTTTGGGTGTTTATTGGTGTTCCAAAAAAAGAAAAAGCTGAGATGAAATTGTCAAGGAAGAAATTGTAGTATTTAAAAAAACCTAAAAAGCCAAGGTTTACAAGTATACTTAACCAAAGTAATATTTTTCTTTTAGATAAAGTTTTTTCTTTTGACAGTCGAACTCCTATTGAGTAATCAATTATTGTACTAAATAAAATTAGGGATAAAAACCTCCAATCCCACCAACCATAAAACACATAACTAGCAAGAACGATTAAGAAATTTTGAAGTTTTAAATTGTTATTTGCAACAAACCAATATAATAAAAACACTATAGGTAAAAATATTGCAAAATCTATTGAGTTAAAGAACATTTTCTTTTTTTATTGCCAAATATAATGTTTTTTTTGAATGACTTACAATATGATTCTGTTACAACAATAGAATTACTGTTTTCGAGGTTGTAGTTTGGTTTTTTTTTTACATTAGTGAATTAGAATGGATTTTGAGCCTAGTAATAAAATGGCTTTCATCTTGTATACACCCTATGCAATCAGTCTGTTTTTATAACCTCTACTGAAAAGTAAAATTAATAAATACACCACGTGTTTGCATGCTATTGATATTACTGGTCCATGCACTATTTGGGTCGTCATCACGAACCAATTCATCATTTAAACCAAATAATCCGCGAATAGAAGGGGTGAATTTAAAATTGTATAAATAGAAATCTATTCCAAAACCAAGTTCGTAAAATTGAGAATTTTTTGTCGTTCTAAATTGTCCGTTTGAATTATCGTTTGGGTTATCTTGATTACTCGACAGGTTTAGTGCTGTTGAAAATCCACCAACAATAAAAGGCTTAAAATTATTAATACGCTTGGTGGATATTTTTAATAATAATGGGATATGAATGTAAGTCGATTTCACTTCTCTTACCAAATCGATATTTCTTGGAGTGCCAGAAAAGTACGAAGGGTCGTAATTTAATTCTCTTGTGGTTATAAGTAAACCGGGCTCTAAGCGTAAATCTAAATAGTCGTTAATACGAAGGTTTCCAATTAAACCTACATTAAAACCAGTGGTTGTAGATACGCTAATATCTTTTAGATTTTCGTTGTAGTCAAAATTGAAATCGTAATTGTTAAATCCTAAAAAATACCCCCAACGTAGCAATTTGTAATCGGTAGAGCCACTGCCTGTATTAGCATCGTAACGCACTTTTTCTTTTTTAAATAGCTGCGCATTCGAGGTTTGTATTATAAATAAAAAGGCGATTAGGGATAAAATATGTTTCATGATAAATTACTTCGACGATTTGTAAATTGTTGCCACACCAAAAGTTTGTGGAAAATCTTCAACATCTATAAACCCAACTTTACGTAAAATATTGTTCAAAGCTTCACCATAAGGAAAAACAGATGCCGATTCGCATAAATATTTATAAGCACTTCTGTCTTTAGAAAAGGCTTTTCCTATAAGTGGTAAAATATTTTTTGTGTAAAAATTATAGCCTTGTTTATAAGGTGTTTTATCGGGCATTGAGGTTTCTAAAATCACGAAAGTACCTCCTGGTTTTAAAACTCTATAAATTTCTTTCAAACCATGTTCTAAAGTTTCAAAATTTCGAACACCAAAAGCAACTGTAATGGCATCGAAACTATTGTCTTCAAAAGGCATACTTTCACTATCGCCTAAAATCATTTCAATTTTAGAATCTAAGTTTTTCTTAGCTACTTTTATTTTTCCAATATCTAGCATACCACTGCTAATATCGAAACCAACAATTCTGGTAGCACTTGTTTCTGCTAGGTTAATTGCTAAGTCGCCTGTTCCGGTGGCTACATCTAAAATGCTTTCTGGAGCACTTTCTGCAACTATTTTTACAACTTTTTTTCGCCATTGTATATCAATTCCAAAAGAAATTACACGGTTTAAGCCATCGTAATCTCCAGAAATAGTATCAAACATTTGGGTAACTTGTTCTTTCTTACCTAAATCGCTGTCTTTATATGGTTTAATTTTTGACAAATCTTTATTTTTTTGGCAAACCTACATAATTTATTTTGACTTTATAATATTCCGTAAAGTGAAAATCGAGGTCGGCTGGTTTTGATTGTCAAAGGTATTGAATTTATCAATATTTAGAAGTATATCTCGCTGTAAAGCGCCGTATTCAAAATAATTATAAAGTGTCATTCTAAATAACTAGTCTTAATTTTGCCTTATATTTGCATCTCTTTTTAATATGAAGCACGAATGAAGTACGCCACGAGGAAACCGCAAGCGTTTGCCAATGGTTCAGCGAGTTGTATGTGTCTTCAGTTAAAAAACAATAGAAGTTATACATGAAAATAATTATAGCAGGTGCTGGTGAGGTAGGGTTTCATTTAGCAAAACTCCTTTCCTACGAGTCTCAAGAAATCACTTTAATTGATACCGATAAAGATAGTTTAGCTTATGCCGATAATCATTTAGATATTAGAGTTATTAAGGGCGATGCCACATCAATAGCTATTTTAAAAGAGTCTCGAGTAGAATCTAGTGATTTAGTTATCGCAGTAACTGCTAGCGAAACCACCAATATTACAGTTTGTGTTTTGGCTAAGCAATTAGGATCTAAACGTACCATTGCTAGAATTTCAAATACCGAGTTTATTCATCATAAAGATGAGGTTGGTTTTACAAAATTTGGAATAGATGAATTAATTTCTCCAGAAGCTTTAGCGGCTTCCGAAATTGAGTTATCACTTAAACAATCGTCATTTAATGATTCGTACGAATTTGAAAATGGTGCTTTAATGATGATTGGACTTACTCTAAGAAGTTCTGCATCCTTTGTTGGGAAAACCGTAAAACAAGCTGCTAAAATTTTTCCAGAATTACACTTTGTGCCTATTGCAATTCAGCGTTTTGGTACGCAATTTACTATTATTCCGCGTGGCGATACGGAGTTTAAACGTGGCGATCATATCGTTTTTGTAACGTCTAAAGGTGGTGAAGATGAGTTATGCCGACTTACAGGAAAACCAAATCGGGTTATTAAAAATGTGATGATTTTAGGCGGAAGTCAAATTGGTTTTAAAACCGCCAGATCTTTATCTGAGAAAGGATTTAATGTGAAGCTTTTAGAAGAAGATAAAGACCGTGCTTTCGATATTGCAGACGAGCTACCAAAGGTGTTAGTGTTGCATAGCGATGGCCGAAAGGTGGATTTATTAGAAGAAGAAAATATTGGCGATATGGATGCTTTTATTGCCGTAGGAAAAAATTCGGAAACCAATATCATGTCTTGTTTAGTAGCCAAATCTAAAGGTGTTAAAAAAACGGTGGCTTTGGTTGAGAATATGGATTATTTCGAGTTATCGCATTCCATTGGTATCGAAACGCTTATCAATAAAAAGTTACTGGCTGCAAATAATATTTTTAGATACATCCGTAAAGGAGAAGTGGTAGCCATGACCAAGTTAAGTAACATGAATGCTGAACTTTTAGAGTTTGAAGTTAAACCAAGTTCAGCTATTTGTAATAAAGTAATTAAAAATGTAGATTTTCCGCGTTCAGCCATTATTGGAGGTGTTATTCGTGACGGGTTAGGTGTTATCGCTTTGGGTGATTTCAAAATACAAGCTGGCGATCGCATTGTAGTTTGCTGCTTATTACAATCTATTAAAGGAGTAGAAAAACTATTCCGTTAAAAGTATTAGTCTTAAAAAAATAAAATGCCTCAAATATCACATTTTCCAGAGTTGAAAAACCAATAGAAAAACCGACATGAAATTAAATTACAAAATCATTTTTCATTTCTTAGGCTTACTGCTTTTATTCAACGGAGGGTTTATGTTGCTATCCGCATTGGTTAGTTTTCTCTATAAAGATGGTGTAACATTTCAAATTTCAATGGCCGGTTTAGCTACGCTTTTAAGTGGCGTAATAGCTATGGTTTTAACCAAGGACCACAATAAGGAAATGAATAAGCGTGAAGGCTATATTGTGGTGTCATTCGGTTGGGTAATCATGTCACTTTCTGGTGCATTACCGTATGTTTTTACCGATAGTATCCCGAATTTTACCAATGCTTTTTTTGAAACCATATCGGGCTACACCACTACAGGAGCATCCATTTTAAATGATATTGAAGCCGTACCAAAAGGCGTATTATTTTGGCGAAGTTTAACACACTGGATTGGCGGTATGGGAATTATCGTGCTCGCTATCGCCATTTTGCCACTCTTAGGTATTGGAGGAATGCAACTTTTTGCAGCTGAAGCACCAGGGCCAAGTGCCGATAAATTACACCCTCGAATTACCGATACCGCAAAACGCTTATGGCTTATCTATTTTGGTTACACCGCTGCCGAAACGTTATTGCTAAACCTAGCAGGAATGTCTTTTTTCGATGCCATCAACCACGCTATGTGCACACTGTCTACAGGTGGATTTTCTACAAAAAATGCCAGTGTAGCCTATTGGAACGATCAACCTATAATTCAATACATTATCATTGTGTTTATGTATTTGGCAGGTATCAATTTTGTACTCAGTTACTTTGCTTTTAAAGGAAAAGTTCAAAAAATATTCGGAGACGAAGAGTTTAAATTATACACCAAGTTCGTCATTATTTTTACCATCATCGCGGCACTAATAATTTACTTTAGAACCGATGCTGCATTATCCACCATCGATCATCCAATGGTTTGGGGTAAAGCCGAAAGCGCTTTCAGACATTCCCTTTTTCAAGTCCTATCCGTAATCACAACAACAGGTTTTGTTTCCGCAGATTATACGCTTTGGACACCCTTTTTAGTCGTTTTCTTTTTCGGGCTCATGTTTCTTGGTGGTTCAGCCGGAAGTACCTCGGGTGGTGTAAAAGTAGTACGCCATTTAATACTTATAAAAAATGGATTTCTAGAGTTTAAACGTACCCTGCATCCCAACGCCATTCTGCCTGTGCGCTATAATAATCGCGCCATTTCAGGCGATATCGTATTCAATATTCTGGGGTTTTTCATACTCTATATGCTCTCATTTATTATTGGCGCACTCGTGTTTTCCATGTTCGATATCGACTTTGAAGCATCCATTGGTTTAGCCGCATCAAGTTTAGGAAACGTTGGTCCTGCTTTGGGAGATTTTGGTCCCGTAAACAATTACGCAGCCCTGCCGCAGTTAGCCAAATGGTGGGCTTCATTCCTTATGTTAATTGGGCGTCTAGAGCTGTTTACCGTACTCATTTTATTTACCCCATTCTTTTGGCGAAACCGATAAAATAAATCATTTTCAAAAAATAATTATTTGGGCGTGCCCCGAAAAGGGTCGGGCTTTACACTACAAGTCCGCGCACTTCCTGCGTCAGGCTGTGGGCTTTCCACTGCAATCCCTCACGCAAGCTAGTTTGCTAAAACATAGGTTTTTCCTAAATATTGATTTTTTTGTCAAACCACGTCGTCATAAAAAACGATAATTTCTCTCCGAGAGCGTCCAACAATTCAACACAAAAAAGTATCTTTGAGGTATTCAAAATCAGCACATGAACGTACATTTTATAGCCATTGGTGGCTCGGCTATGCACAATTTAGCATTAGCCCTTCATAATAAAGGATATCAAGTTACCGGAAGCGACGATACCATTTTCGAACCTTCAAAATCCAGACTGCAAACCAAAGGCTTATTGCCAGAAAATTTCGGATGGTTTCCAGAGAAAATTTCAGAAAACTTGGATGCCATCGTATTGGGTATGCATGCCAAAGCCGATAATCCTGAGTTATTAAAAGCACAAGAATTAGACCTTAAAATTTACAGTTATCCCGAGTTTTTGTACGAGCAATCTAAACATAAAACGCGTGTAGTTATTGGTGGAAGCCACGGGAAAACAACCATAACATCCATGATTTTACACGTGATGCATTATCACGAAAAAGATGTCGATTACATGGTTGGTGCTCAACTCGAAGGGTTTGATGTTATGGTAAAACTCACCGATGATAACGATTTTATTGTACTCGAAGGCGACGAATATTTAAGTTCACCAATAGATAGACGACCAAAGTTTCATTTATATAAACCTAATATAGCCTTGTTAAGCGGTATTGCTTGGGACCATATAAATGTGTTTCCAACCTATGAAAACTACGTAGAGCAATTCAGCATATTTGTAGATTCTATAGTTCGCGGAGGGAGTATAAACTATAACGAAGAAGACCCTGAAGTAAAACGTGTGGTAGAAGCTAGCCAAAACACCATTAGAAAAATAGCCTACCAAACACCAGAATATACCGTAGAGAACGGAGAAACACTTTTAGAAACTCCGGAAGGCGCTTTACCTATTGAGATTTTCGGAAAGCACAACCTTAATAATTTGGCTGGTGCAAAATGGATTTGCCAACACATGGGGATTGATGAAGACGATTTTTTTGAAGCTATTGCCACATTTAAAGGTGCAAGCAAACGCTTAGAAAAAATTGCAGAAGGACAATCAAGTGTAGCGTATAAAGATTTCGCCCATTCTCCAAGTAAGGTTATGGCAACAACTAACGCCGTAAAAGAGCAATACGCCAACCGAAAAGTAGTAGCGTGTTTAGAGTTGCATACGTATAGCAGTTTAAACGCTGAATTTTTAAAAGAGTACAAAGGCGCCCTAGATGCTGCTGATGTCGCTGTGGTTTTCTATTCGCCGCATGCAGTAGAAATTAAAAAACTAAAAGAAGTAACTCACGAACAAATAGCAACGGCTTTTGAGCGCGACGACTTAATTATTTATACCAATCCAGACGATTTTAAAACTTTCTTATTTGAGCAAAACTTCGATAATTCAGCTTTACTTTTAATGAGTTCTGGTAATTATGGTGGTCTAGATTTTAATGCACTAAAGGCTTTAGTGGAGTAGAGTTGTGGTAATGCTAGAGTGAAGTTTAAAACATAATGCTATTATCTTTTCAACCAAAGGAATAATAGTCTTTTTACATAATACTCTTACTTTTGAGGTAAGATTTTTAGTTAAAAAAATATCGTTTTTAACTAAAATGTTTTATTTAAAAAGTGATTTTTCATATTAAAAAGGTTAGAAATACGGATAGTCTGTACTGTAAGTTATTTGGTAATTTCCGACCTAAACTATGAAAATTAAGCCAATACGTTTTGTTTGTTTTTTCTAGAAAACCGCTGAATTACAGATAAAGTATTGTAAGAAAATAAATAGCTTGTAAAAGTTGATTTTTAAAATTTCGATTGATATTAGTTTTAATCGTTTGTTATTTAAGTCCCTAACACTAAAATTATAAACATGAAAGTTAATCAGATTTCCATAGACGAGAATAACTGGTCTGTGGGTTTAGATGCAATAAATATTAGGCCAAGTGTCATATTGCTTTTTGTGTCACCCGAGTTTCCGTTTAGGCAAGAGTTTTTGTCTAAAGTAAATCTATGCTACCCAGATGCCATCATCATTGGTTGTTCTACTGCCGGGGAAATTTCAGACATTACAGTAAAAGATAAAACCATTTCTTTAACGGCTATTCAATTTGAAAAAACGACCTTGAAGTTGGTTTCTCTTGATGTGAAAAATAGCGAAGCATGTAAAAATACAGGTAAGGAAATAGGAGAAATGCTTTATAATAAAGACTTAAAACATGTTTTGGTTTTAAGTGACGGGCTTCTCCAAAATGATGTTGATTTGGTTTCAGGCTTAAAAAAAACTTTAAATAACGTTAGTGCTACAGGAGGTTTTGCTGGCGACGGCACAAATTTCAAAAAAACCTTCGTCATTAAAAATAATGAAATACTAGATAACACCGTTCTTGCTCTAGGTTTTTATGGCGATAGTATTCAAGTTGGTTACGGCAGTAAAGGTGGCTGGGATAGTTTTGGTATTGAGCGTTTGGTTACTAAATCTCACAAAAATGTATTGTACGAACTTGATGGGCAGCCGGCATTAGAGCTTTATAAACGTTTATTGGGTGAAGATGCTAAAGATTTGCCAGGTTCAGGACTTTTATTTCCTTTTAAAATTAGAAGCGGGAAAAATGGCGTGCCGGTAGTTCGAGGTATTTCTGGAATCAATGAGGAAGACCAAAGTTTAACTTTTGGATCTAATATTCCGCAAGGCGCATATTTGCGTTTAATGAAAGGGAATCTAGATCGTTTAATAAATGGTGCCGAAGAAGCTGCTACAGATGCTGTGCAAGGTTTTACAGAAGCGTCGAGTTTAGCGATATTAGTAAGTTGTGTGGGCAGGCGATTGGTTTTAAGGCAACTCGTTGAAGAGGAAGTTGAGGTTGTAAAAGAGGTGGTAGGAAACGAAACAAGTATCACTGGGTTTTATTCGTATGGTGAAATTGCACCTGTGGATAAAGCAACATCTACTGAATTACATCATCAAACCATGACGGTTACAACCATTTCTGAATGTTAGAAAAAGATTACCACAGGTTGTTGAGGCGTCAACTAAAAAAAGCAGGTTTACAAGATAGTGATAACCCCGAATTAATGGTGTTTTTAAATTCGGTAAACGCTGCATATAACAGCTTTGATAGAGATGTTAGTCATTTAGAAAATATTCTAGAATTTAGTTCTAAAGAGCTTTTCGAGTCAAATAAGAAATTAACGAACGAACGTGATACGTCTATTACCAAGTTAGGCCATGTGGTAGATAATATTGGAGGCATTATTTTTGAAACCGATGTTCACGGTAATTTTACATATTTAAATATTGCATGGGAAGAGTTTACTGGGCATAAAATTAAAGACTCTTTAGGAAGAAATTTTAAAGAATTTGTATTAGAAAAGGATGTAGAAGAAACTGATGAGTACGCCGGATTTTTTGTTAAAAAACGAAGTTGTTTCATTTTTAAGGCGGTGCATAACGAGCAATTACTGTGGCTTGAATTAAATGCTAAACACTTTAGAAATATAGAGAATGAATCTTACGGATTCATAGGAAGTATAACCGATATAACCGATTTAAAAGAAGCTGAAATAAAACTGCAAAAAGCCAGTAACTCTAAAGATGAGTTTATTTCAACCATGTCTCACGAGATTAGAACGCCTTTAAATGCCGTTACGGGCTTAACTAATATTTTACTCATGGAAGATTATTTGCCTGAACAGGTAGAAAATCTTAAAGCATTAAAATATTCAGGAGAACATTTGCTGGGACTAATTAACGATTTATTAGATTTTGATAAAATAAAATCGGGCAAATTAAAAGTTCAAAAAAGAGATTTCAGCTTAACCTATTTTTTAGATAATATAAACTCGCAATTTACGCTACTCGCAGAAAAAAAGAACATCACTTTTGAAGTGGTAAAAGAAAATAAGATAAGTGATAATATTATTGGAGATAAGGTTATTCTTACTCAAATTATTAAAAATTTACTCAGCAACTCGTTTAAGTTTACCGAACAAGGTGGTGTTGCTCTTAAAGTAAAGGAAACAAGATTAAGTGAAAATAGAATTAGTCTTGGGTTTTTTATTGTTGATACTGGCATTGGAATCTCTAAAAGTAAGCAGACCAGTATTTTTGATAGTTTTGTTCAAGCCAGTTCAGAAACCGCTGTTAAATATGGCGGTACGGGATTAGGTTTAACTATTTCGAAACGCTTATTAAAACTTCAAAATAGCGATTTAAAACTCATCAGTAAATTAGGTGAAGGGTCTACTTTTTTCTTCGCACTAGAATATGATGTAGATAAAAATAGCAATCAAACTGTTTTTGTCCCAGCGCCGTTAAAAACGGACTATAAGGCATTGAATATAAATGTATTAGTCGCTGAAGATAATAAGATGAACGTGCTTATTATGAAACGTTTTTTTGCTAATTGGAAAATTAATTACACCATTGCCGAAAACGGAGAGGAAGCTTTAAAGCACTTTAAGGGTGATAATTTTAATTTCGATTTGGTGTTAATGGATTTACAAATGCCTATTATGAATGGTTATCAGGCCACTAAAATCATAAGAAGGCTTAAAGATCCAGTGAAATCCAATGTGCCTATTATTGCTTTAACGGCATTAGCTCAAATTGATATTAAAGAGAAAACTAAAACACATAAAATGAATGGATTTATGGGTAAACCTTTTGATCCTGATCAATTGTATGCGCTTATAAAATCTTACAGCAGGTAATTTATAGGATAAATAATACAAGTAAACCGTTAGTTATTTTAGACGCATTTTTTTATCATTCTGAAAAAGAAGAGTGGAAAAAAATATGTAGCTTTATCAAATGGCGGAAAAACAAAAGGCGTTTTCAATTAAAGATTGGAGTCAAGACGATCAACCTCGCGAAAAATTATTATACAAAGGAAAAGCGGCATTAAGCGATGCTGAACTTGTTGCTATATTAATAGGTTCGGGCAATCGTGAGGAAAATGCCGTGGCCTTATGTAAACGCATATTTTCGAGTGTAAATCATAATTTAAGTGCTTTAGGCAGGTTATCCATAAAGCAACTTATGGCATTTAAAGGCATTGGAGAAGCGAAAGCCATAACAATTATAGCTGCTATGGAATTAGGCCGACGCAGACGGGGAGAAGAGGCTCTGGAAAAAATGAAAATAACCTCTAGTAAATCGGTTTTCGAGCTCATGCAACCAGAAATAGGAGAACTTGAGCATGAAGAGTTTTGGATTATTTACTTAAATAACTCGAATAAAGTTATTCAGAAAAACCAATTGAGTAAAGGCGGCATTACCGGAACGCTCGTAGATGTTCGCTTAGTTTTAAAAACCGCGTTGGAAGTTGGTGCTGTAGGGCTAATTTTAGCCCATAATCATCCGTCTGGAGCTTTAAACCCGAGTGAAGCCGATAAAAATATTACGCAAAAATTAAAAATTGCAGCACAAAGTTTAGATATAAAAGTGCTAGATCACTTAATTATTACCGAAAAAGCATACTTTAGTTTTGCCGATGAAAATGTATTATAATTTAACGCTTAGAAGTTGAATATTATTAACCTTTTCTTTAGATACCATATTCGGAAAATGTACGTTTTAAACGTCAAATTTCAATAGTGTTTTAGCCATTAAAAAAAGTTATGCTACTAGTTTATACACATAAAATTTCACCACGATTAAATTATGTTTTCAAACATATTTGTACCCGTGTTTTAGGAATAGAAGTCGCCTTTACTACAAAAATCGAAAAATTTATAGCGCACGATAATATTAAAATGTCTTACACCAAACAGCAGCTTGGTAGTGAGTTTTTTATAAAAAGTAACGATTTATTATTCGAGCAAGGCCTTAATGATATCGATATTAATATCATGGAATGGGGGCAAACCAAAGGCTTTTTTTTCAATGGAGATAAAAGCGCTATGCCCTTCGATATTTTTGCAGCTTCATTTTATTTGCTCTCGCGTTACGAAGAGTATTTGCCACAGGTAAAAGATGAGTTTGGAAGGTTTGTAGCAACCGAAAGTTTAGCTTATAAGCACAAATTTTTAAAGCAACCCGTTGTCGATATTTGGGCGTATAAGTTTAAAGCAGCTTTACAAAAACAATTTCCAGATTTTCAGTTTCCAGAAAAATCATATCGTATAAAACCTATTATAGATGTGCCTAGCGCTTATCACTATAGACTAAATGGAGTTATGCGCACTGTTGGTGGTGTTTTAAAAGATGTGTTTACGCTAAGATTTAAAGGTCTTTACAATCGTTTTATGGTGCTTATGCGCTTTAAACACGATCCGTTTGATACTTTTAAATACTTTATCAATAAACAAAAACAAACCAAATTTAAGTTTGTATTTTTCTTTTTGTTAGGTGAATATTCAACCTATGATAAAGGCACAAATCCAAATAGTAAAGGGTTTATTTCTCTCATAAAACATATTGGAGATTATAGCGATGTGGGACTAAAAGTGTCGTTTTTTGCACTTGATGATGCCGCTATCCTGAAAAAGGAAAAAACGAAAATGGAAGAGATTATTAATAAGCCGTTAAAAGCGTCTAGACAATCGTTTTCTAAACTTAATTTACCAGAAACCTATCGGAATTTAATAGAACTCAACGTGCAAGAAGATTACACCATGGGATATGTTAACGAAATAGGCTTTAGAGCCGGCTCGTGTACACCATTTTTGTTTTACGACTTAGACTACGAAGTGCAAACGCCATTAAAAATTTACCCGTACCATGTTATGGATTTTGCTTTACTGAAACACAAATCGCTCCTAGATAAAAGGCGCGTGTTAAATAATATTATAAATGAAGTAAAACAGGTTAATGGCGAATTTACTCCTGTTTTTCATAATTATACATTGAGCGATAATATGAGATGGACGGGCTTTAAAGAATTATTTAATCTTATTTTAGAATCTGTTACCGATGAAAATTAAAAATATAACCGATGTGTTTTTCGATTTAGATCATACCCTTTGGGATTTCGATAAAAACTCAGCCCTCACCTTCGAAAAAATATTTGAAATAAATACCTTAGACTTTGATATTCAAGTGTTTTTGAAACATTATGTTCCTATAAATTTTAAGTATTGGAAATTGTACAGAGAAGACCAAGTAACTAAAGAAGATTTGCGATTTGGCAGGCTGAATGATACCTTTTTAGAAATGGACGTCCAAGTAGATCCAAACTTAATTAATAAACTGTCGGATGATTATATCATTCATTTAAGCAGTTTTAATCATTTATTTGAAAACACATTTGAAACTTTAGACTATTTAAAATCAAAGTATAAACTTCATATTATAACCAACGGATTTGATGAGGTTCAGCATAAAAAAATGTCGAAATCTAATATTTTACATTATTTTGAAACCGTAACAAATTCCGAAATGGTTGGAGTAAAAAAGCCAAACCCTAAAATTTTCAATTATGCCTTAGAAACCGCCAAAGTAAAGGCAGAACAAAGCATCATGATTGGCGATAGTTATGAAGCTGATATTCTTGGCGCTCAAAACATAGGCATGGAAGTTCTTTTTTTTGATATAAATAACATAACTTTAGATCGTAATATTATTCAAATAGATAATCTCGCGAGTATAAAAAATTACTTGTAAGCTCAAATTATAATAAAAACTGCATAAATAACGTTGAACATTAATGATAAAACGTATTCTTTTTAAAATATGTCTAGGCTTTACATTGAGTTCGCTGCTGTTTGCATGTACTGAAGAAATTGATTTCGATCAGGCTGAAGATTTAGTTATTAAACCTGTAGTATCTGCAAGCCTTGCTTATTTTGATGAACCCGCAACTCAGTTTTTTGTTGCAGGTACCGAAGTGACTAGTGTTCAAGATTTTGTTTCCGTAGAATTTTTTAATAACGAATTTGTAGTCGATAATGTAGAAAAAGCCGAGTTGGTTTTCGAAACTAAAAACACCATCAATAGAACTTTTGAATTACAAATCGATTTTTTAGATGCTTCAGGCCGCGTGCAACATAGTTTTATTGTAAGGGAAGATGCTTCCGGAGATAATGCGGACGAAATATCAACCCATACCGAAGTTTTTGAAAACGGGACCTTAAACGCCTTAAAACGAACAACCCAAATGGTGTTTACGCTGCGAATGTTACCTGGTGAACCGCTTACGGCAAATACCCCAGGGCGTGTTGAGTATAAATCTTACGCTGCATTTTATCTTAATTTAAACCAGGAAGGATGAAGCGTATTCAAATATTTATGCTTTTATTGGGGGTAAGTTTGTTTTCGTTTTCGCAGAACAAGCAATTACTTTATGGGTTTTCTGAAATTCCGCAAGCACTCATGCTAAACCCTGGCGGGGAAGTAACCAACGATTGGTATGTTGGTGTACCGTTGTTATCACATATTCATTTTAATTATGGCGCTACGGCAAGTACGGCTTATGATATTTTTGAGGATAATAATGTTGATTTTAATGTGAAACTTCGGAATGCGATTAGTGGTATGGAATCTACCGATTTCTATAGTATAAATCAACAATTAGAAATTTTTTCTGGCGGATTTGCCTTCGGAAATAGGTTTGAAAAAAATGAGTATATTAGTTTTGGACTATATCAAGAGCTAGATTTTATATTATATTTCCCTAAAGACTTTGCTGTTTTGGCATTGGAAGGCAATCAAAATAATATTAATAGATTATTTAAAGCAAGCGATTTAAATGTTGCTGCCGATATGGTTTCGGTTTTTCATTTAGGATACAACAAAAAAGTAAACGATAAATTCACTTTCGGAGCGCGCGGAAAAATTTATTCTAGCATTGCTAACGTGAGATCTACAAAAAACAAAGGTGGTTTTTATACCGAACCGGGACAGAATAATATTTATAATCATGTTTTCGATTTGGATATGGAGGTCAATACTTCGGGAATAGCTAGTTTGCTTGATGATGAAAACTCCGATGCTAGTAATGATATTAGCACGTTGCAGAAACGCGTATTATTTGGTGGTAACTTAGGTTTAGGGCTCGATTTAGGTTTTACCTATAAGTTAAATGATCAATGGGATTTCGATGCTAGTGTGTTAGATGTTGGTTTTATAAGTCATACGAAAGATGTAGAAAATCACGTGTTAAATGGACGCTATGAATATGAAGGACTAAACCCGCTTTTTCCGCAAGCACGAGAAGGTGAATCGGCAGATGATTATTGGAGCAATATTGAAGAAGATTTAGAAGATGTTTTTCAAGTAGATAGTACCACAACCAAATATACTACATGGCGACCTGTAAAGTTTAATGCCTCTTTAAATTATGCTTTTGGTGAAAAACAAAGCGAATCTTGTTATTGCACCGATGACGAAACAGGTTATTTAAATGCTGTTGGTTTACAACTTTTTAGCATGAGTAGACCTAAGCAACCTCAAGTGGCATTAACGGCTTATTATTACCGTCGTTTGTTTAATGGTTTGCGCTTTAAAGCCACGTACACAGTAGATTCGTATTCTTTTAATAATTTAGGACTTGGGATGTCGGCACATATTTGGGGAGCCCATTTTTATGTTATGGCCGATAATTTATTACAATATAAAAATGTATATGATGCACAAAGTGTATCTTTACAATTAGGATTTAATTATATATTTAACAAAAAATGAAAACCAGACTTTTAACCACTATTTTAGCCTGTTTCTTAGTAACAAGCGCATTCTCTCAAGCAGAATTAAACAACTACAAGTACATTATAGTTTCAAAAAAATTCGATTTTCTCAAAGAAGCTAATCAATATCAATTAAACGATTTATCTAAGTTTTTATTCAATAAATACGGTTTTGAAGCTTTTGTTGAAGGCGAAACTTATCCTGAAGATTTAATGAGAAACCGTTGTTTAGCCTTAGATGCCGATGTGAAAAAAGATCCGGGAATGTTTAAAACAAAGTTGACAGTAGAACTTTCGGACTGTAATGATCATGTAGTTTATACTTCAGGAATAGGTGAAAGCCGTGAAAAGGAATATAAAACAGCTTATACAGAAGCTGTTCGAGGTGCCTTTGAATCTTTAGAAAGTTTGGACTATAAATACACGCCGAAAGCTGGGAACTCGGAAGTTTCAGCTCCAGTAGCTGCGGTAACACCAACATCATCTAAAGAAATTGAAAAACTTAAAGAGGAAATTGAGGCGCTTAAAAAAGAAAAAGAAGCTGTTGTAGTAAAAGAAATTCCTGCGCCAGTTGAAACAATTGTAGAGGTAAAGGAAGAAGTTACAATGACTGCAACCGATGCAGCAACCGCATCGGGTGTGTTATATGCACAAGCTATAAAAAACGGATTTCAATTAGTAGATAGTACGCCAAAAGTACTTTACAAAATGCATAACACCGGTTTAGAAGGTGTGTTTTTAGTAGAAAACCAATCGGCTATTATTTTTAAAAAAGGAGATAGCTGGTTTTTAGAGCAACATGCCAACGGAACGATGAAATTATCAGCTTTAAATATTAAGTTTTAAAGGTAATACGTTAGTTAACTTTTTAGAACTTTTACATACGGTTATTAAAAACAAAATACTTGTTTTTAATAACCGTATTTGTTTTTCCAACGGGTTTTTAAAAACTCCCGATGTCCATTTTCTCGAGCATTATTTCCGGGTTCGTAAAGTTTAGTGTTCTCTATTTCTTTAGGTAGGAACTCTTGCTCGGCAAAATTATTTTCGTAGTTATGCGCATACTTGTAATCGTCGCCATAGCCGAGTTCTTTCATCAGTTTGGTAGGTGCATTTCTAATACCAATAGGTACGCTTAAATCGCCCGTTTGTTTTACCAATTGTTGTGCATTACCAATAGCCATATAAGCTGCATTGCTCTTCGGCGAGCAGGCCAAATAGGTGGCGCACTGGCTCAGTATAATTCGCGATTCTGGATGTCCAATTGTGCTCACGGCCTGGAAGGTGTTATTCGCAATAACCAAAGCGGTAGGGTTTGCATTTCCAATATCTTCCGAAGCCGAAATAAGAAGTCTACGTGCAATAAATTTCACATCTTCGCCACCCTCAATCATACGTGCTAGCCAATACACTGCCGCATTAGGGTCGCTCCCTCGAATAGATTTTATAAACGCCGAAATAATATCATAATGTTGTTCGCCCGTTTTATCGTAACGAGCCGTATTATTTTGTATTCTACTTAAAACGACCTCGTCTGTAATGGTTATTTTTTCGGTATCAAAACTATTTATAAGCAGTTCAAAAACGTTAAGTAACTTTCTAGCATCGCCACCCGAAATACGTAATAATGCATTCGTTTCCTCTAAAATAATTGTTTTTTTAGAGAAAAACTCGTCCGTTTCAATGGCGCGTTTCAGTAGTGTTTCTAAATCAACTTTATCAAAAGCATTTAAAATATATACTTGGCAACGCGATAAAAGCGCGGGAATTACCTCAAAACTTGGGTTTTCAGTGGTTGCACCAATTAAGGTAATCCAACCTTTTTCAACAGCTTGTAATAGCGAATCTTGTTGCGATTTGCTAAATCTATGAATTTCATCAATAAATAAAATCGGATTCTTAGTCGTAAATAAGCCGCCACTTTGTTTGGCTTTTTCAATCACTTCTCGAATATCCTTAACACCCGAATTTATAGCGCTCAAGGTGTAAAATGGACGTCCCGATTCCGAAGCAATAATATTAGCAAGCGTGGTTTTTCCTGTGCCTGGTGGACCCCAAAATATCATCGATGGAATTAGGCCTTGTTTAATGTGCTGCGTTAATGCTCCTGTTTTGCCCACTAAATGTGCCTGACTAACATAGTCGTCTAGTGTTGTGGGTCTTAATCGTTCTGCCAATGGTGCGTTCATAACTGTAAAATTAAAGTAAATTCCTGTGAAAACAGAACGCATTAACATTCAATTTTTTCTTTTTTAGTATTTGGGCGTGCCCCAAAAGGGTCGGGCTTTTACTACTCGCTCCCTCCCAAAAGGTCGGGGAGCTCAAACATGCCGTTCAATCCCTCACGCAAAGATAATTCTTAGCTTAGTTTACTATTGATCCATGCCATAACTAACGGCGTTTAACTCGAAAACTAAACGGATAGTAGCGTTAAAAAAAACAAAAAACCAGGACATCTACATGTCCTGGTTTTTAAATTAAATTTTATAATTAGGTTATATTGTATATACCGTTCTTATTGTTTAATGAATTTTTTAACAACAGTGTTACCTTGGTTATCGTCAATGTTTATAAAGTACAAGCCAGTATGCAGTGCTGAAACATCAACAAAGGAGGAGTTTACTTGTTTAGCCAGAATAACCTTTCCAGAAACACTATAAATGGTAATCGCTTCAATGTTTTTTCCTTGTATAAATAAGGTGTTTTTCGTTGGATTCGGGTAGATTGCAACCGAATCAATAGAAATAGCATCATCTATATTAAGTGTCTCGTCACCTTCAGCTTGAATGTTAAAGTTATATGGGTTTTCACCAGCGTCATTATTTTCAATACTAATACTTGCTGTTTTTATACCAGAACTCACGGGAGTAAAAGTGATTTCGAAAGTTGTAGAATTACCAGCTTCAATAACCGTACTAGGTTGTTGTGTAACGGTAAACTGTGCCGCATCGGTACCTGAAATTAATATGGTAGGGCTACCATCAAGCACCAGTTGTTCTGTATTGGTGTTGTGTACAGTAAATTCTTTTACAATTGAATTTCCGAGTGTGCTTTGTCCAAAATCGGTAAAGTCGGTAGTGCTCGGGGTGGTATCGCCATCTACTATAGAAATGCCATCGCCTCTAATATCAATTTCAGCAATAGGAGGTGAGTTCCATAACTGACCGAAAATTTCATCTTCACCGTCTCCTGGTATATTATCATCACCTTCCCAAACCACTAAAAAATTGTTAGCTGTTGGGTTGTATGCTTGTGTAGGATGGTTTGCCGTAAACGTGCTGTCCCCGTTAACATCTCCCATGTCACTTACTCTACTTTGTTTTTCAAGTAAAGCGTAGTTAGCAGCGTCTAAAGTGGTTGCAAAAATATCGGATGCTGCACTTCCAGGCTCTTCAGACTGAAAAGTAATTAAAATTTGATTGCTATTGCTGTTGTAATGCATTGCAGAACTTGTTCCTGTTTCTTCTACATCACCATCAGTACCTGCAAAACTCACCTGAAACGAAGATCCAGTTAATGCTCCTGCCGTACTTACGCGTTGTGCGAAAATTTCGCTCTCATTGTCTGTAACCGATTGATCAGAACTGTAGGTTACAAGGTATTCACTTAAAAGCGGATTGTAAACCACATTAGGGAAATTGGAATCTCTACTAGCATCTACATTTGTAATTTGTATCGGGGTATTAATACCACTAACTAGACTGCCATCGGAAGCCACAATTTGTGCGAAAATATTATTATCATTATTATTAGGATAATCGGCATAATAAACCACTAAATACTGATTGTTGTCAGGATTATAAACCACTTTTGGAGTTGACGGACTTTGCGTTTCACCTGCATCTATAAAAGAACTTAATTGGGTTTGGCCTCCTAAAGCATTTGCCAACGTGCCATTGCTTTGCAGGCGTGTTCCGAAAATTTCTGGTTCGGAACCGGTTAGCGTATTAGCTTGCCATACGATGTAGTAGTCGCCATTAGTGGTGTTTACTGTTAAATCTATGGTTTGGATATTAAATGTTTCATCTCCATCTATACCATGTTTCGAAATACGAATTTTACCAGTGCCTAAACCACCTACTAAGGTGCCATTCGGGTTTATTAATTGTCCGAAAACTTCTTTTTCAGTAAAATTAGTACTATCCATATCCGATTCCCAAACCACTAAATATTGATTTGAACTCGTGTTGAAAATAACCTTTGGATTAAAGGCGTCGATAGTCGTATTTCCATCCACTCCAGTTTTCGAAATAGGGAAGGTGGCGCCATCTAAACTGCCATCAGGGTTTATAAATTGTCCAAAAATTTCTTCGTCCGAGTTAACAACTTCAGTTTCATAAACTAATAAATATCTATCTAAGGTTGGGTCGTAAGCAACCGAAGGATTTTCGTTGTCTAAGCTTACCTCAGTGGCATGCGAAGTTAATTGTATATCGTTAGTGCCAGTTTCTCCGCTCGATACATTTCCTGTTCCTTTGATGGAAAACGAATAAATAGCTTCATCGCTGTCGTTCGAGTTTATAGTAATAGTTGCTGTTCTTTCTCCAAGAACACTCGGGTCGAATCTTACAGTAAAGAAAGAACTATTGGTAGCGCCAATACTAGCACTGGCATCTGTTTCTAAAGTGAAATCGGCAGCATCAGTACCTGTAATAGATACTGTAGAAGAACCAGAAAGTGTTAAATTAGAACCGCCTAAGTTTCTTATAAAATAAAAATGTTCTTTATAATTATTGTTTAAAGCAACCTTTCCAAAATCGGTGTTGTCTGTAGTTTCTGGTGTCGTATCATTATTAGCAATACTCGTATTGTTACCTTGAATATCTATTTCTTGTACACCAACAGAACTCTCGTTAAAATAAGCTAAAGCTAAACCGTAAGGATCCTCGGCTGCAGAACTTAAAACAGTAACATCCGAGCCGTCTAGATTGGCGCTTCTTAAATTATCAAAAGTAGAATCGGTATCTGTCCAAAATAATTTATTGGCAGCAACATCTATAGCTAGAGCTCTTGGGGATTTTACATGAGTTTCATCTAAAATTTTGGTTACACTACCTGTACCATCACTATTCATTTTAAAAATTCCATCTGCAGTACTGGAAGCCCAATATAACTTATTATTCGTGTCATCCACTTGTATGCCATAAATGGTGCCAAGTGTACTAGTCCCTATTTGACCACTCGGAACATACTCCGAATGTAGTGTTTCAATACCACTACCATCTAAATTAGATTTTTTAATGTAATATGTATTGGAAAAGTCGGTTGTGTTGTAAAACCGATCGGCCCAGTATAGCTTGTTGGTGCCAATGGTTAAGTTTCTTAAGGATATATCTGTGGTCAGGGGTATTATAGTCTCTACATTACTACCATCTAGATTGGCTCTTTTAAGTTCTTCATATTCGGTCCAATATATTTTGGCATTAGTTTCGTCTACGGCAATGTTATAAAGGGTACTTGTAGTAGAATAAACCTCTTGCTCTAAAGTGCCATCAAAGTTTTTTTTGAAAATGCTATAAGGATATCCCGTAGTAAAAAACAGTTCTTGAGTGGTGTTATTAACAGCCGTGTACCTGGCTGATAAAGCTTCAGTTTGTTTAAAAAATACAGCTTCGTCGGTGCCATCCGTATCAATGGTTAAAAGCGATCTGTTGTCTTCGTCAATGTATAGTAATTTTTTGTTTTGTCCTTGGACTACAAACAAAGGAATGAGTATAAAAACTAGATAAAGTAATTGTTTTTTCATGATTATAATTGGGTTGGTTAAGATCTTGTTTTTTGCGAAAGGTAAGTTTTATATTTAAAATTCTTACACTTTAATACGTTAAAAAGTGTTTTTCACACATTTAATCGAGTATTGTTAGCCGGTAACGAATCGTTGAATCAATCAGAATTTACTTTTTTTATCCTAAAAATGGAGATATAATAACTTTTTTAAATGGTGTTTTTTATTTTGGGCGTGCCCCAAAAAGGGTCGGGCTTTCACTACTCGCTCCTCCTAAGGTCGGGAGCTCAAACAAGCCATTCAATCCCTCACGCGGGCCAATCTGCCAATTTAGCACATTTTATAAAGTTGGATAACTATTTGTTATATTCATCACAATGAAACAGCACGAACATTTTAAATTCTCACCAGGAGTCATTGCATATCCAGTGTTTTTCGTGCTTACCATTTGGCTCGTATTTTGGTTCGAAGTACGTTTTGGATACAATTTAAGTAAGTATGGTGTTTATCCACAAACTTTAAAAGGACTTAGAGGTGTTGTACTCAGTCCGTTTTTACATGGTGATATTGAGCATATCTATCATAACACCATTCCGTTATTTGTGCTCTCCACGGCGCTGTTTTATTTTTATAGACCAATAGCTTGGCGCGTTATTTTATTTGGGATTTTAATTTCGGGATTTTTAACTTGGTGTATTGGTAGACCATCTTACCATATTGGGGCAAGCGGACTCATTTATGTTTTAGTAAGTTTTACTTTTTTTAAAGGTGTTTTCGCAAAACATTACAGACTTATTGCATTATCGCTTTTAGTTATTTTTTTATACGGAAGCATGATTTGGTATACATTTCCGATAAAAGAAGGTATATCTTGGGAAGGACATCTATCTGGTTTAATTACGGGCTTGGTCTTTGCTCTTTTCTTTAGAAAAGAAATAGCAAAACCTAAAAAATACGCTTGGGAACAAGAAAATTACAACGAAGAAAACGATCCGTTTTTACAACATTTCGACGAAAATGGAAACTTTATAGAAACCAAAGAAGAACCCGAAATAGAGGAGGAGCTAAAGCCCCTCTCTATAAGGTATATATTTAAAGAAAATAAGGATTAGTAGTATAAAATAAACTAATAATTACTTTATCATTCTTTGTCTTACGGCTTCATATAAAAAAGCACCACAAGCAACCGATACATTTAACGATTCAATTTCACCAAGTAAAGGTAATTTTGCTTTAGCATCAACCACTTTTAAAGTTGACGGGTTTATACCTCTACCTTCCGAGCCCATAATAATAGCACAAGGTTCTTTAAACGAAACGTCGTAAATGGTGTCGTTTGTTTTTTCGGTAGCAGCAATCACTTTAATACCTGAAGCTTGCATGTAAAACACAGCATCTTTAATGTGGTCTACTTTACAAATTGGAATTTTAAATACCGCACCAGCACTGGTTTTAATTGTGTCTCCATTTACTGGAGCACCACCTTTTTTCTGAATAATAATACCATTAACACCAGTACATTCTGCCGTTCTTATAATAGCTCCAAAATTACGCACATCACTTAATTGGTCAAGTAATAAAAACAATGGGTTTTTACCCGATTCCATAACGCTAACAATTAAAGTTTCCATATCGTGGAATTCAATTGGCGAAATTTGTGCCACAGCACCTTGGTGGTTTCCTTTGGTTAATCGGTTCAGTTTCTCTACAGGAACATAAGATTTATTAACCGATTTTTTATTTAATAAAGATTCTAACTCACTAAATAAATCACCACTTAATCCCTTTTGAAGGAATACTTTATCTATAGTTTCACCGGCATTTACCGCTTCTATAATGGCTCTAATACCAAAAATTTGTGTTTGTTCTTGCATGGTACAAAGGTATAAAAAAAGCAGTTTTAAATGGTGTATGTTTGGTAAATCATTCAGGTAAGTATAGAAAATAAGGTTTGTAAATGTTAAAGCAAGTAAAAATGATGAAATCAAATGTTGTTTTTTGTAATTTTGACAAGTGATAAAGTCAATTTTACATAAAGGATTTTCGGTACTGTTAACATGTCTTGTGTTGTTTTCAACGGTGTCTATTACTATTGAAGAACGCTTTTGTGGCGATGCTTTAGTGGATGTTTCTATGTTTTTAGAAAATGAAACTTGTGGTATCAATGCTTTAGATGTACTGTTGAACAATAGCTGCTGTAAAGATGAATTGAATGTGGTGAAAGGACAAGACGAACTAAGTTATTCTTCATTTGAAGATTTAGATCTCCTTTTTCAAACAGAAATCACAACCCAAAGCGATATTGTATCTAACCACTTCAAAGGTTTAGCACAGTACAATATTCCTCATAAAAATTATGCGCCACCGCTCTTGGTTGCAAATATTCGGGTGTTATCCCAAGTTTTCATTATTTGATGTATTCTGCTTGTTTTGTTTCCGCGAAAGCGAAAATATAATTGCGCTTTGTTTTATCGTTGTACATGATGTTCTAAATTATGTTGAGATGAAATTTAAGCACAAGTCACATTATCCATACTTTGTTTGGAATTTATATCGAAATGTATTCCATGTTTTTAAATATTATGATGCATGATTGTAATTTCAGCTATTAAAGTCGAATAATGGGGCTTGTTCAAAATGAAAAGTATCATTTAAAAAAATGAAAAGTAAAAAATGAAGAATATAATATATTTGATAATCTGGTTTCCGGTGGTTTTGTTTTCTCAAGAGCGAATATCTGGAACTATATTTGAAGCCCATCCTGAAAATGATGCCTTAGTTTTGGCTGGTGCAAATGTGTATTGGTTAAATACGTCGGTAGGAGCGGTGACTGATATGGACGGCGAATTTACGTTGGCTTATAAACCGGAATATTCCAAATTAGTAATTAGTTATGTAGGATTTAAAACAGATACGCTTACGGTGCGCTCTGCTAAACATATAACACATCGATTGAAGCCCGTTAGCGATTTAAATGCGGTTACGGTAACTTCGCGTAAGCAAGCTACAGCTAAATCTTATATGCAATCGCAAAATGTGTTTACGGTTAGTAGTGACGAGCTTTTAAAAGCGGCTTGTTGTAATTTAGCCGAAAGTTTTGAAACCAACCCATCGATTGATGTTAATTTTGCCGATGCTATTTCGGGTACACGCCAAATAAAAATGTTAGGACTTACTAGTCCGTATATTTTAATCGCAACCGAGAATATACCATCTATTCGTGGCGCTTCTCAGGCTTTTGGTTTGAGCTTTATTCCGGGAACTTGGGTGGAGAGTATTCAAATTACAAAAGGTGCCGGTTCGGTGGTTAATGGTTATGAAAGTATCGCTGGGCAAATTAATGCGGAATTGGTGAAACCTACGACCGATGATAATGTGTTTTTGAATGTTTTCGGAAATATTGCAGGGCGTTTTGAACTGAATACACACATCAATACTAAAGTGAGCGATAAGTGGAGTACAGGGCTTTATTTGCACGGAAACACACATAATGAAAAACATGACGTGAACGATGATAATTTCCTGGACATGCCTTTGTATAATCAGATTAATTTGATGAACCGTTGGCAATACACCAACCTGGAAAAAGGTTTTGTGAGTTTTATTAATGTGAAATTTCTAAATGATGAAAAACAAATGGGTGAACTTGATTTTAACCCGAAAACGGATAAACTAACCCAAAATGCTTGGGGCAGTGAAATAGATACAAAGCGTTACGAGATTTCATCTAAAATAGGCTATGTTAATCCGGAAATTCCCTATCAAAGTTTAGGCGTGCAAACGGCGTTTAGTAGGCATATTCAGGAATCTTATTTTGGGTTGAATCAATATGAAATTACACATAATAGTTTATACGCCAGTGCAACCTACAATTCTATAATTAGTGATTCTCGACATAAGATTAAAACGGGTGCAAGTTACACTTATGATGATTATGAAGAATTGGTAAACACGACGGATTACGAACGCACAGAGTATTCGGTTGGTGGTTTTTTTGAGTACAACTTTGATAATTTAGATAAGTTGAATGTTACGGCTGGCTTACGATTGGATTATCATAACCTGCTAGGTGCTTTTATTACACCTCGTTTTCATGCACGTTATACACCATGGGAAAAATCTGCAATTCGGGCCTCTTTTGGGCGAGGAAAACGGAGTGCTAATATTTTTACTGAAAATCAGCAAATGTTTGCAACCTCACGACAAATTAATATTTTAAGCTCAGGCGGTGATATTTATGGTTTGGATCCGGAAATAGCTTGGAATTACGGCCTGTCGTATTTGCAAGGTTTTAATTTGTTTGGAAGAAAAGCAGATATAACTCTGGACTATTATAAAACAGATTTTACAAATCAGGTGGTTGTAGATTATGAAAATCCGCTAGAAGTTAATTTTTATAATTTAGAAGGAAAGAGTTATGCGAGCAGTTTTCAAGCGGAAGTAAATTACAATGTGTTTGAGTCTTTTGATTTGCGTTTGGCATATAAATTTTACGATGTGAAAACCGATTATCAATCCGGTACATTAGAAAAACCGTTGGTGCCTAAAAATCGATTTTTTGCAAATGCCTCGTATGAAACACGGAAGCATGGTGAAATTATTCCGCATTGGCGTTTTGATGCTACGTTTAATTGGCTTAGTCAACAACGCCTTGCATCGACAACTTTAAACCCTGTTGCTTATCAATTAGATGAGTATACGCCAACTGTTGGCACATTAAATGCACAAATAACGCGTGTATTTTCTCCTAAATTTGAAGTATATTTAGGTGGTGAGAACATGACTAACGTGAGACAAAATAATCCTGTTCTAAGCGCAGATAATCCGTTTTCGGGTTATTTTGATTCCACTTTTGTATATGGTCCAATTTTTGGAGCTAATTATTATATGGGATTACGATTTAGAATAAATTAAATAATTTTTAAAAAATAAATAAGATGAAAAAAATAATGATGATTGCGGTGTTGCTCGTTGGAACAGCCACCTTTGCACAGAATAAAAATGAAAAGGCATCGATAGAAGTAGACGGTGTTTGTTTGATGTGTAAAAGCCGAATAGAGAAGGCGGCCATTAGAACGAAAGGCGTAAAATCTGCTGTTTGGGACGTTAAAAGTCATGAGTTAAAATTGATTTTCGATGCACGAAAAACCAACGTCGATTCAGTTGAGTCTCACGTTTTAGCCGCAGGACATGATACTAAAACCAAAAGGGCGACCGATGCTGCTTACGATACATTACACGATTGCTGCCGCTACAGAGATAGTGAGGTTATCGATGATCATAAAGATTAACTAGGAATCTAAGTTTCCTTAAATAAAAAAATAAAAAAAGCCTGTGAATTTATTTTCACAGGCTTTTTAAGTTTTATTGAAAAAGATATTAGATACCTAATTCTTTCTTTACATCGTTTAGTAAATCTTTACCATCTGTAAGGATTGTTATTCCAGTACCTGAGTCTAAAACATAGTCAAATCCTTGAGCTCTTGAAACTTTTAAGATTGCTGCTTTAGCTTTTTCTGTAATAGGTTCTAACAAAGCAATTTCTTTTTCCTGCATATCTTTTTGAGCATCTGCTTGAAATTGTTGTAAACGTTGTTGTTTTTCTTGTAACTCTAAAATACGTTCTTGGTTTTTAGCGTCTGTTTGGTTTTTAGCATCAGCTTCGTATTCTTTTTGTAAGTTTTGGAACTCTGTATAAGAGCCTTGCATATCTGTTTTGTAAGTTTTTCCCAACGCTTCTAATTCACTCTGTGCCGTTTTCATTTCTGGCATAGCTTTAATTAATTCTTGCGTGTTTATATGGGCAACTTTACTTTGAGCTTGTGTGAAACTTACAGTTCCGATACATAATGCAGTTGCTAATAATAAGGTTTTAATGTGTTTCATTTTGTAAATAAGTATTAGTGTGTTATAAATTATTAATTTCTGTTTATACTGTCTTTTGCTTTTTGCCTATCTTCTAATATTTTTTTTCTTTTCGCCTCTAAAGCTTTTTTTCTGTCTTCGCGCTCTTTTAATTTCTTTAATCTGTTTTCTTCTATAAGTTGAGCTCTTGTTTTGGTTTCAACTTCGCCTTCCTTAGCTGTGCTTTCTGTTTCACCTTCAGCAGCATTTGCTTCCGGTACAGCAGTGCCGTTTAGCTTGGCTTGTTTTGCTTTTTCACGGTCGTCAATTATTTTTTGGCGTCTGTCTTCAGCAGCTTTTACTTTGGCAGCACGAGCGTCTAATTTTTCTTGTCTCGCTTTTTCAAGTGCGCTATCACGTTCTGCTTTTTTCTCTTCTAATGCTTTTTGTCTCGCTTCTTGTTCTAAATTAACTTCAGGAACAATGTCTTCTTGTTCAGCAGCGCGGCGTTCGGCCTTAGATTGTGCTTGTGTGCGTTTTGATGTTCTGGTAATACTACGCAAAACTTGATCGCTAATATCTAAAGAATTTGCAACATATAGCATACCGCCATTGGCTTTATCTAGAACTAATTGATATTTTCTAGCGGCAACTATGGTTTGTACCGCTGCAAATATCTGATCTTGAACAGGCTGCATGAGTTGTTTCTTCTGAATAAATAAATCACCGTTAGGTCCAAATCGTTTTTGCTGATAGTCTAAAATTTCATTTTCTTCAAATGTAATATCTTCTTCACGTTCTTTAATAAGTTCTTCGGTTAAAAGCGCTTTTTCATTGCTGAGGTCTTTTCTTTTTTGCTCAACAGAAATTAATTGCGTTTGAATTTCATTTTTCCATTTATCGGCTTTTTCGTTTAATTGCGATGTGGCGTCTTGATATTCGGGAACGTTTTCTAAAATATATTCACTATCAATATAAGCAATGCTTACACCACGTTGCGCATTAACCGATAGGCTTAACATAAAAACTAGGGTCAATAAAAAAAGAACGTTGTTTTTCATCTGGTTAAATATTTTTATCATTTACGGTTTATAAACTCTAAAAACGACAGACGATAAATTTTGTTGCTGTCACTTCTATGAATTGTTTTTTATTCGATTAAAACTAATAAAGTTTATTAATTTTATGGAACTCGCAAAATAAACATTTTCGTTATTAAGAAAAATTTTTATTTACGGATTTTAAAATTAACGAATTTTAATCTTAAAAATTTCAATTCATATTCAATTTCTCAAGGTGTTTATAGAAAATATCGTGCCAAAATAATTTTAAGCATTAAAATTGTTGTCCGATAATGAAGTGTGTTTCCCATCCGTTTTTAACTCCAGTGTCTCCAATAGGGTCGAAACCATGACCAAAATCGATACCTAACAATCCGAAAGCAGGCATAAAAATACGAATACCTAAACCAGCAGAACGTTTTAAATCGAATGGATTATAGTCTCTGAAATTATCGAAAGAAGCACCACCTTCAACAAAACCTAAAGCATAGATTTTAGCCGATGCTGCTAAGGTAATTGGGTAACGAAGCTCTAATGAGAATTTGTTGTAAATAGAACCACCATCTTCACTAGAAAGCGATTGGTTAGGATAACCACGAAGTTGAACAACCTCACGACCATCTAAACTGTAATTTGCTAAACCATCACCTCCTAAGAAGTATCTTTCGAAAGGAATAACACCACGGTCTTGGTTATAGGCTCCTAAGAATCCAAATTCTACATTAGGTCTTAAAACTAAGTCTTTTGCTACTTGGGTGTACCAAGTTCCTTTAAAGTTTACTTTATAAAACTCTAACCAGTTATAACGTTGTTGATCTATTTCTCCGGCACGCTCGTAATCAGCTTGATTGGTAAGGTCTAAATCGTCATATTCTGTTTTTAAAGCCTCATAATCTACACCATTAAATAATGAGTATGGTAAAGATAGTTTTCCTGTTACCGAGAAGTTAGACCCTTCGGTTGGATAAACTGGATCTACACTGGTGTTGTTTCTTGTTAAACCAACAGAGTAAGATAGGTTGTTAGAGAAACCATCACCAAAGGTAAATAATCCCGTATTATAGTTGTTTAAATCGTAACGTTGGTAACTTACAGATTGCGATAGTACAAAGAAATCATCTGGTACTTGTAAACGTTTTGCTAAACCAAAAGTAATACCTGTAATATTGAAACTTCTACTTTTATCAGCCTCGTATGTTGTGTAATCGTATAAAAACTGTCTAGTATGTGATAATGATGTTGAAAACTGTACCGGACGTTTCCCTCCTAACCAAGGCTCAGAGAATGAAAAACTGTAGGTTTGGTAAAATTGACTCGCTTGTAAACGTAAGGCTAATTTTTGTCCGTCACCCATTGGGATAGGTTTGTATGCTTCTTTTTTGAAGATGTCTTTTATAGAAAAGTTATTAAACGATAATCCTAGAGTTCCAATAAAACCGCCACCACCGTAACCACCTTGTAATTCAATTTGGCTAGATCCGGTTTCTTTAACCACATACTCCATATCGATAGTACCTTCGTTTGGATTTGGGTTATTAAAGTTTGGTGTGATTTCTTGAGCATCGAAAAAGCCTAATTGACCAAGTTCTCTAACGGTACGTACAACGTTAGCTTTACTGTATAATTGACCTGGACGTGTACGGATTTCACGGTAAATAACGTGATCGTTTGTTTTGTCGTTTCCAACTACGGATACACTATTGAAATGTGCAGGTTTTCCTTCTGTAATTCTAATTTCCATGTCGATAACATTATTATCGGCACTTACTTCAACAGCATTTATAGATGAAAATAAATAACCACTGTTTTGGTATAGGTTGGTAATATCGTTAGCGTCGGGTTTAGTATCGTCTGCAATACGTTTGGCTAGAGTAACACCATCATAAGTGTCGCCTTTGTCAATACGAAGCATACGGCTTAATTGCTGATTGCTATATACGGTGTTTCCAATAAAGGTAATATCACCAAAAGTGTATTTTTCACCTTCTTCTAAATCTATTTTAAGAGAGATGGTTTTGTTATCGTTAATAATAACACTGTCTCCTAATACACGAGCATCTCTATATCCACTAGCTTTATAAGCATCGATTAGGCTTACTAAATCCTCTTCGTAATCTGCTTTAATGTATTTAGAACGTTTTAATAACCGAATTGGGTTTTTCTTTTTAGTGTTCTTCATGCTTTTTCTAAGCTTTTTCTCGCTTAAAACAGAATCGCCTGTAAAGATAATATCGTCGATTTTAACTTTCGGTCCTTTATCAATATTAAGAACCATATTAACTCTACTCGTTTGAATAGAATCTTTTACTTCAATGGTATTGATGTTTACTTTGGTATTGTAAAAACCATCTTTTTTATACTTACTCGTCAGGTAGTTTTTTGTTGTCGTAATCAAGTTTTCTGTAACTTTTACACCACGTTTCAACTTGTTTTCGTCAATAATGCCTTCCTTTTTACCATTTTTAACGCCGTTAATTTTTAACTCGTTAAGTTGTGGTAAATCTGAGAGATGAATTTCTAAGGTAGCTACATTGTTTTCTACATTGGTAATAAATACCTCTATATCGCTAAATAGATTTGATTTCCATAATTTTTTAATGGCATCACGAATGTCTTCACCCGGGATTTTCATGTCTTTACCTTCTCTTAAACCAGAGTAGGCAATAATGGTTTGCTCACTAAAATTTGTGTTTCCGGATACTACGACTTTTCCTAAAGTGTATGTTTTTCCGTTTTTAAAATCTAACTCTTGTGCTTGAATGTTAAAACAACCTATAAATAGGAAAAATGCTAAATAGCATTTTGAGTATGTTTTAATCGCGAGTAAATTAGCTAAGTTGTTCACTTGTTTTCCCAAATCGTCGTTCTCTTTTTTGATATTCAATAATAGCTTCATACAAATGTTCCTTTGTAAAATCCGGCCAAAGTACACTTGTAAAATACAATTCGGCATAAGCAATTTGCCATAGCAAAAAATTACTTATACGTTGCTCGCCACTGGTTCTTATTAGCAAATCTACATCGGGTAAATTTCGCGTGTAAAGATGCTCATTTATAATTGATTCTTCAATATTTTCAGGCGAAATTATATTATTTTTAACTTTAATACTAATCTCTTTAACAGTATTTAATAATTCTTCGCGAGAACCATAGCTAAGTGCCAAGGTTAAGGTCATGCGAGAGTTGCCCTTGGTTTTGTCTATAACTTCATGAAGTTCTTTGTAGGCTTTTTTAGGTAATGTGGTTAAATTACCAATAGCTTCAAGTTTAATATTATTGTCTTGTAATGTTTTAATTTCTTTACGAAGTGCAGAAACCAAAAGTTTCATAAGGGTTTGTACCTCTAATTTCGGGCGGTTCCAGTTTTCGGTAGAAAAGGCATACAAGGTTAGGTTTTCTACACCAAGTTCCGCACAAGCTTCCACTGTTGTTCTTACCGATTTTGTGCCATTTTCGTGACCAAAAGCGCGAAGCATACCTTGTTGCTTTGCCCAGCGGCCGTTGCCATCCATAATAATGGCGATGTGTTTTGGTAACCTTTGTAGGTTTATGTTTTCTTTTAAATTCATATTAGTCGTAACAGTAGCAGGGTTTAACTCCAAAGGTGTAAGTTAGTGTAATTCCTGTAAAGGTATACCAATCGTTATTATTAATATTTCCGAATTGGTATTGTTGATTGGTACTACCTTCGGGCATACTACCATCTATATTGTCTGAAAACGTATAACGGGCACCAACTTCAGCACTGAAAATTAGATTCCCTAGGACGTTTGTTTTGAAGCCTATAGCCATAGGAATACCTACGGTCCAACTTGAATTGTTTTCTGTAGTTTGCCTATTATTAGCGAAGTGATAGTTGTCAAATTTAGTAGCACTAATACCTGTAAATAAATATGGTGTGGCAACAGTTCTTCTAGCGTGAAGGTTAAAATCAACAAAGGTAAACTCCATTCCTGCCGCAATTTCTAGTAAACTGGAGTTGAAATCGAAATCTCGTTCTAATCGTCGTGGGTCTTTGGCATCGCTGTCATAAGCTTGTAAATCGGAATAGATTACGGATATTCTATACGAATGTCTCGTACTACGGTTCCATTTATAAAGTAAGCCAAGTGCGGGCGCATTGGGTGATATATATTTAGTGGCACCAATATCGCCAATTAAATTACTGCCTCCAACAAATACACCAATTTCGTTTATTTGGGAGTGGCTTATTTGGGAACAAAATAAGCTTAATGTCAATATAATTAAATATCTCATAGAGGTTTAAAAGTTTGCAAATATAATAAATAAGAATGACTGTTACAATTAGAGGGAAACCGTCTGGGGTTAAAACTGTTTTTATTCGGAATTATTGTTTTAAGGAAGAAGCGAATGGCGGTTGTTTTAGTTGAAGTTTTTTAGAATACCTGATGTTTATTGGTAGAGGTATTGTTGAAATTGAATGGAAATGTTGATGGATGGGTGCGTTAGGGATTGATGCGGCATCCTTTTTTTTTCTTTGAATTGAAGTAGGATTTTAGGAAAGAAATAGTGCGTTTTTTGAAGTTAGAACAAGTTTTAAACAAGTTTTAAACAAGTTTATAAAAAAAAGATATAGCGGAAAGCCCGACCCTTTTCGGGTAACGCAAAAAAAACAATTATTAATTGTTATATATAATAAGGTGTGAAATTGTTGGTTTTTGTTTACTGATTTCGTTTGTCTTCGCCCCAAAGTAATTTTTTACGGAGGGTGACAAGGAAACTTTCGGATAAAAGATCGATCATTTTAATTTTGAAATCGGCTTTTTTAATTTTGATAATGGTACCGTTGTCTAAGGTTGCAATTCGAGAATCGAGCGATACTAAATGTTGTTCTTCGCGGCCGTTTACTTTAAGTTGTATTTCGGTAGAATCTGGAATAATTAATGGGCGTGCACTTAAATTGTGAGGTGCAATTGGGGTAAGCGCTAAACTGTTGGCGCCTGGTGTTATTACGGGGCCACCACAACTTAATGAGTAGCCTGTAGAACCTGTTGGTGTAGATACAATAAGGCCGTCGCTCCAGTATGAGGTTAGGAATTCGCCATCTAAAAGGGTTTCTACCGTAATCATGGAAGTGGTGTTTTTCCGGCTTACAGCAATTTCGTTTAGAGCGAAATTCATGTTGGTAATATCTTTATTTTCAGGCGTGGTTTCTACGGAAAGTAGCGTGCGTTCTGAAATTTTATAATTGCCATCGATAATATTTTGCATGGCACTTTCTATTTGGTTGACTTGTATGGTGGCTAGAAAACCTAAACGTCCGGTGTTGATTCCGATAATTGGAATATCTAGATTTTGTACATAGGTAATGGCACGTAAAATGGTACCATCTCCGCCAATACTAACCAATAAGTCGAAAGAATTATCGAGTGTGTCGAAAGTTTTAAAAGATGAATAGTCGCTTTTGGTTTGCGATTCGGTTTTGATGATATTGGCAAATTCAGTTTCAATATAGGCATCAAAGTCGTTTTTCAATAAGTAATTGAAAAGGGTTTCTACAGAGGTTGTAGTCGTTTCGTTGTAAAAGCGTCCAAAAATTGCAACTTTCATAGTTATATGTCTAAATACTTATTTAAATAATCTGAGCGTTCTTTTAGGCTTTCGATATAGCTGTCTTCTTCGTGGCCAGATACAATGTTATAGCTGTAACGACGGAAGGTTTGGATAATATCGTTTAAACCTGTGTTGCCTATTTTTAGGGTTACTTGTATTAAATCGTTATTCATTTTAGAAACAAAAGCGCCTAGTAATTTACCGTTATTAGATTCTACAATTTGGCTAATTTCACTAAAAGAATAGTCTGCTATACTTTTTTCAACTACTAAAACGCCACCGGCTTCAGAGAAAAATGGCGATTCGCTAAATAGCCCAATCACGTCATTTATCTCAAAATATCCTAAATATTGATTCTCTTCGTTTAAAACAGGCATCATATTCGTGGTGTTTTTAGCAAAGGTTTCTAGCACATCTAACCAAAGGGTATTGTTACGGACGAAGAAATCTTCGAAGGTATAAACGAATTCACTAATGGGTTTTTGGGAATCGAAGCAATAGGCATCGGTTTCCGAAAAACTGCCTAAATAGGTGTTGTTTTCGTCTAAAATTGGGACATGCGAAAGCGATAACTGTTTGAATAGTAATTGTAAATCGCTGATTTTGTTAGTGGTACTCAGTGGTTTAATGTCGTTTATAATGTATTCCGAAAGTTTCATAACGCCTTTTAATAGGCATGCAAAATAATCAAAAAAATAGCAATTTTGCCTGTTCTACTTTGTATTTTTGTGTTTTAAAATGGATTTATGACAAAGTTAAGTGTTAATATTAATAAGATCGCAACGTTAAGAAACTCTAGAGGTGGCGATGTGCCTAATGTTGTGCAGTTTGCAAAGGATGTTCAACGTTTTGGTGCCGAAGGTGTTACTATTCATCCAAGGCCCGATGAACGCCATATTCGATATCAAGATGCGCGCGATTTAAAACCTGAAGTTTATACGGAATATAATATTGAAGGTAACCCTGTAGAATCGTTTCTAAAATTAGTTTTAGAAGTGAAACCTACGCAGGTCACTTTGGTGCCAGATGCCGAGGATGCAATTACTAGCAATGCGGGGTGGGATACCATAAAACATAAAGATTTTTTAGTAGACGTGATTAAAGAATTTCAGAATAATGGAATTAGAACGTCTATTTTTGTCGATCCTATTTTGGACCAAATTGAAGGTGCTAAAGCTACCGGAGCCGACCGTATTGAATTATATACCGAAGCTTTTGCGCATCAATATGGTTTAGGAAACGAAGCCGCCATAAAACCTTATATTGAAAGTGCTGAGTTGGCTAATAAACTAGGCTTGGGTATTAATGCTGGTCATGATTTATCTTTAGATAATATGGCGTTTTTTAAGCAAAACATCCCTGGATTATTAGAAGTTTCAATAGGGCATGCTTTAATTGCTGAAAGTTTGTATTTGGGCGTAGAAAACGTAATACAAATGTATTTGCGTAAGTTGAAATAGAAAAGAGAAAATAGCGCATAGAATAATGTCGTTTTATTTGCGCTTTGGAATGATTAGAAGAATATGGAAGAAAAAAGATTGTTACATTCAAATGTTTTAGGTGAAGGAAAACCTTTTGTAATTTTACATGGGTTTTTGGGAATGAGTGATAACTGGAAAACACACGGAAAGCATCTTTCTGAACAAGGTTTTGAAGTGCATTTGTTAGATCAAAGAAATCACGGACGTAGCTTTTGGGATGCTAATTTTAGTTATGAAATTCTTGCTGAAGATTTAAAAACATATTGCGAAGCACATAACCTAAAAGATATTACATTACTGGGCCATTCTATGGGAGGTAAAACGGCTATGCTTTTTGCATGCGAATATCCTGAATTGGTTTCTAAATTAGTAGTCGCCGATATTTCTCCGCGTTTTTATCCTGTGCATCATGATGGTATTTTAAATGGGTTAAGTGCTTTAAATTTTGATGTTATAAAAACAAGAGGTGAGGCAGATATGGCGTTAAGTGCTTATGTTGATGATGTTGGAACACGTCAGTTTTTATTGAAAAATCTCTATTGGATTGAAAAAGGGAAATTGGCATTACGCATAAACCTTGATGTTTTAAAAGAAGAAGTGTCCGAAGTTGGCGAAGCGTTACCAAGTTATGCATCGTTTGATAAGCCTACGTTGTTTTTACGTGGCGACCGATCGGAATATATTGGAGTGGGTGACGAATCTATAATTAAAAACCATTTTTCTAATTTTGAAATTGTTACTATTGCTAATGCTGGGCATTGGTTGCATGCCGAGAATCCAAAAGATTTTTTTGCGGCTTTACTTAATTTTATATAATCTTAAAAACAAATATTATGAATTCAATAATAAAACTTTTAATCAACGCCATTGCAGTGTTTGTATTGGCAAATGTGCTTTCGGGTGTTCAGGTCGATGGCTATGTTTCAGCTATTATTGTGGCTTTAGTACTATCTATACTTAACTTATTAGTTAAGCCGCTTTTGGTTATTTTTACATTGCCTGTAACGGTACTTACACTAGGTTTATTTTTGCTTGTTATAAATGGGTTAATCATTCTATTAGCCGACGAGTTTATCAGTGGGTTTTCTGTAGATAGTATTTGGTGGGCTATACTTTTTAGTGTGCTTTTATCTATCCTTCAATCGATATTACAATCGTTCTTTAAAACCGATAATAAGGAGCAATAAAAACTTCAGAATAAAGGGCTTTTTTTTAACCGTAAAAAGAAGTGCTATTGTATTTGGTTGGGTATTAGTATACCTGTAACCAAAGCTTGCTAAAGCCTAGTGAATTAAAAACTTTGTTAGGATGTAAAAATATTGTACTTTTGCATCCCGATTTTAGTACCAAAAAACGATGCCTTTTTAAGGTGAATTTTTTTCAACTAAAAAAGATATTTCCCTTTATATCGGGAATTGAAATAAAATAAAGGTTTGTAAACCCAATTGTTAAATGCCTTTTCAGGCTTATATCATTAAAAATGAATATTACAAGAGAAAACGTTGATGCATTAAATGCTGTAGTAAAAGTAGATATCGCTAAAGAAGATTATAGCGATAAGGTGGATAAAATCTTGGTAGATTACCGTAAAACAGCAAACATTCCTGGTTTTAGAAAAGGTCATGTACCAATGGGTATGGTGAAAAAACAATACGGAAAAGCTATTTTAGTTGATGAAGTAAACAAACTTTTACAAGGGGCGTTAAATAAATACTTGGCTGAAGAAAAAATTGATGTTCTTGGACAACCTTTACCAAAACAACAAGATGAAATAGATTGGGATGCTGAGAAATTTTCATTTGAATTTGAATTAGGTTTAGCACCAGAATTCAATGTAGAATTAAAAGGTGATAAATCAATCACACAATATAATATTGTTGCTGATGATAAAATGATTGATGAGCAAATTGAACGTATCCAAAAACAATACGGGAAATTGGTTTCTCAAGATGTTGTAGATGCAGAAAGCGAAATTAGCGGAGCTTATACAAACGAAGAAAAAGAAATTAATAACACCGTTACTTTAACTTTAGATAAGTTTAAAGGAGAGGCTACAGCAAAACAATTTATTGGTGCTAAAGCTGGAGATGTTATTGTTTTAAAAACAAAAGACCTTTTTGAAGACGATCACGATTTAATGCATGCTTTAAAATTAGGTCATGATGAAATTCACGGTTTAGATATTGAAGTATCTTTTACAATTTCTGAAATTAACCAAAGAGAATTAGCCGATTTAGATCAAGAGTTGTTTGATAAGCTTTTTGGAGAAGGTCAAGTAAAATCTGTGTCAGAAGTAAGAGCAAAAATAAAAGAAGATGCTGAGAAGCAATTTGTTCAACAAGCCGATCAAAAGTTATTGAACGATGTGACTGAGTATTTAGTAGACAATACTAAATTTGATTTACCAGCAGAATTTTTAACAAAATGGATGCAAACTGCAGGTGAAAAAGAAATGGATGCCGACCAAGCTAGAGAAGAGTACGAGAAATCGGAAAAAAGCTTACGTTACCAATTAATCGAAGGAAAGCTTATTGAAGCTAACGATGTTCAGGTAACTATGGACGATATTAAAAATCACGCCAGAGAAATGATTAAAGGACAAATGGCTCAATTTGGTCAATTAAATCCTTCAGATAAAGAGTTAGACGATATCGCTGCACGTGTATTATCTAATCAAGAAGAAGCGCGTCGTATTTCAGAACAATTAGTAAGTCAAAAACTATTATCTGTTTACAAAGAAAAAGCAAACCTAGAAGTTAAAGAATTAACTTACGAAAACTTTGTTAAAGAAGTTTACGGTGACAAATAAATAAATTTTAAATGTTTATCTTTAGGCGCTTAAATCAGTTAGATTTAAGCGCCTTTTTATTAAAATCAAACATTAAAAATAATTTTATTCACGACACTTAATTGAATGTTAAGGGTTTAAATAAAATTTAATATCAAAATTATATATGGATTACGCAAAAGAATTTGAGAAATTCGCGATAAAAGATCAAGGTATTAGCAGCACATATTACAATAAAATTATTAGTAGTATGTATCCAACCAATTTAACGCCAAACATTATTGAGGAACGCCAAATGAATATTGCCGTTTTTGATGTGTTTTCACGTTTAATGATGGATCGTATTATTTTCCTTGGAACTGGTATTAGTGATCAAGTAGCCAATATTGTGCAAGCACAATTATTATTCTTAGAAAGTACCGATGCTAATAAAGATATTCAAATTTACATAAACTCTCCAGGAGGAAGTGTTTATGCAGGTTTAGGTATTTACGATACTATGCAGTTTATAAAACCAGATGTTGCAACTATTTGTACAGGTATGGCTGCCTCAATGGGCGCAGTATTATTATGTGCAGGAGCAAAAGGTAAACGTAGTGGTTTAACGCACTCTCGTGTAATGATTCACCAACCTTTAGGTGGTGCGCAAGGTCAAGCGAGCGATATTGAAATTACAGCAAGAGAAATCTTAATTTTGAAAGAAGAGCTTTACAACATTATTAGTAAGCATTCAGGCCAGGATTACGACAAAGTATATGAAGATAGTGATAGAGATTACTGGATGAAAGCTGATAAAGCCAAGGAATACGGCATGATTGACGAAATATTAGCTCGTAATTAATAAAAAATCACTAACTTTAAATTTAGTGATATAAAGGGGGTTTGAGTACTTTAAGCCTCGAAACAAGGAAGATTAATGGCAAAAGAAGAATTAGAATGTTCGTTTTGTGGTCGTAAAAAACCAGAAACTAACTTGTTGATAGCAGGATTAGATGCTCACATCTGTGATAGGTGTATCGAGCAAGCACATGGTATTGTTATAGAGGAATCTAAGCAAACCGATAGCGGCGATTTATCGGCTGAGCTAAAGTTGCGTAAACCTTTGCAAATTAAAGAGTTTTTAGATGAATACATCATCGGTCAAGGCATGACTAAAAAAGTAATGTCTGTAGCCGTATATAATCACTATAAACGTTTATTACAGCCACCAACAAACGATGATATTGAAATTCAAAAGAGTAATATCATTATGGTCGGGCAAACCGGTACAGGTAAAACCTTAATGGCGAAAACCATTGCGAAAATGCTTAACGTACCTTTAGCTATTGTAGATGCAACTGTATTAACAGAAGCTGGTTATGTAGGTGAAGATGTAGAAAGTATTTTAACACGTTTATTACAAGCAGCCGATTATAATTTAGAAAAAGCTGAAAAAGGGATTGTTTTTATTGATGAAATTGATAAAATAGCACGTAAAAGTGACAACCCTTCAATTACTAGAGATGTCTCTGGTGAAGGTGTACAACAAGCTTTACTGAAGTTGTTAGAAGGTACAGTAGTTAATGTACCACCAAAAGGAGGGCGTAAGCATCCAGATCAGAAATTTATTGAAGTAAACACCGAGAATATTTTATTTATTGCAGGTGGTGCTTTCGATGGTATCGATCGTGTAATTTCTAAACGATTAAACATGCAAGCTGTAGGGTATAGCGCATCTATTTCTGATGATGTTGTAGATAAAGATAATTTGCTGCAATATATTATTCCTAAAGATCTAAAAGATTTTGGATTAATTCCTGAAATTATTGGTCGTTTACCAGTATTAACATACATGGATCCTTTAGATGCTAAAACATTAAGAGCTATTTTAACACAACCTAAAAATGCCATTATTAAACAGTATAAAAAATTGTTTACTATGGATGACGTAGATTTTGCTATTACAGATGGAGCTTTAGATTTTATTGTTGGTAAAGCGATTGAGTATAAATTAGGAGCTAGGGGGTTACGTTCTCTTTGTGAGGAAATTTTAACCGATGCTATGTTTGAATTACCAAGTAGCAACGATAAAAAATTAAATGTGACTAAGGCTTACGCCGAAGAAAAATTAACTAAAACAACGATAAAGAAATTGAAAGCGGTGTCGTAATCAAGTTTTAGTTACTTATATAGAATTAAAAAAAACCACGTTCTAAGCGTGGTTTTTTGTTTTTGAATAAGTTTTTTACTGGTTTTAAATCAGAGTTGATGTGGTTACACATTTAGCGCTAATAGCTCCGTGATATAATCGCGAGTGTTCGAAAGTCGTGGTACTTTATGTTGACCTCCTAACTTATTATTCTGCTTTAACCAATCGTGAAATAAATTTTTACGTGCAATATTAATTTTTGGCTTGTTTAATGTGATGTTGTTATAGCGTTTAGCTTCATAATCTGAATTTAAAGATTTGAGCGCATTATCAAACAATTCATTAAAATAATTAATATCCTTTGGCGGTGTTTTAAACTCGATTAGCCATTCGTGAGCTCCTTTTTCTTTGCCTTCCATAAAAATTGGTGCTGCAGTATAATCTACAATTTCGGCCTTGGTACGATGGCATACTTTTTTTAAAGCATCTTCTGCGTTTTCAATAATAAGTTCTTCACCAAAAACATTAATATGATGTTTTGTACGACCGGAAACTTTTATTCTATATGGACTTAAAGAGGTGAACCGAATAGTGTCTCCAATTTTATAACGCCATAAACCTGCGTTTGTGGTGATGATAACGGCGTAATTTACATGTAATTTAACTTCGCTTAACGGAATTGCTTTTTCTTCCGAAGTAGCATAAATAGTCATTGGGATGAATTCATAAAAAATACCATAATCTAGCATCAATAGTAATTCATCCGAATTGTTTCTATCTTGAATAGCGAAAAACCCTTCCGAAGCATTATAAATTTCATAATACTTAAAATCCTTTTTGGGAAGGAGCTTTTGGTATTGCTCTTTATAAGGTGAAAAACTTACGCCGCCATGGAAATAAACTTCCAAATGCGGCCAAACTTCGTGCAAACTGTGTTTTCCGGTAGTCTCTAAAACTTGATTTAAAAGCACGAGCATCCACGATGGAACACCGGCTAAGCTCGTTACTTTCTCATTTATAGTTTCGTTTACAATGGCTTGCATTTTATGCTCCCAATCGCTCATTAACGAGACTTTATTGCTTGGTGTACTACTGTATTCGGCCCAAAAAGGCATATTGTCTATTAAAATAGCCGATAAGTCTCCAAAAACAGTACCGTTTTGTTTGTAGAGCTCCTTGCTTCCGCCTAAACGTAAACTCTTTCCTGTAAATAATTGCGAATCCTCATTATTGTTTAAATACATGCACAACAAATCTTTGCTAGCTGCGTAATGGCAATCTTCTAAAGATTCTTGGCTTACAGGTATAAATTTACTTTTTGCGCGTGTGGTGCCGCTCGATTTTGCAAACCATTTTATAGGGGTTGGCCAGAATAAATTGTTTTCCCCACGTCGCGATCTATCAATCACATCTTGCCAACCATCATAATTTTTAATAGGAATGCGTTCGGCAAAAGTGCGGTAGTTTTTTATAGACTTAAAATCGTATTGTTTTCCAATTTCAGTGTCTTTAGCCATGTAAATTAGGCTTTGCAGCAATTCGTTTTGGACTTCGTTTGGGTATTTTAAAAACAATTCAATTTGATGAAATCGTTTTTTTAAAAACCAAGAAGCAATCGAATTTACTATAGGGATTGGCATAATTATTTATATCTTTAATTTTTTAAAAATAAGACTTTTTTTTATGACTTACCAAGGTGTTTTAACAAAAATGGAAACTGAATTTTCTAGCCCTATTCAATATTATTTGGTTTTTGAATCAGATTTTATAAACATGAATCAATTGTTAGGAAAAACCATTTCTATGGAGTTTGTAAAATACCAATGTTTAAATTGTGGATTAGATAAACCTATTTTCCGTCAAGGTTATGATAAACAGTGTTTTTATGATGTAGCTCAGGCTGGCGATTGGATTATGCGTCCAGAGTTGAGCACAGCGCATTTGGGCCAGGAAGATCGCGATTTAGAATACGAAAAACGCGTGCAATTACAGCCTCATATTGTTTATTTAGCAAATTCGAGTAACGTAAAAGTAGGTGTTACCAGAAAAACGCAAGTACCAACACGTTGGATTGATCAAGGTGCTCATGAAGCGTTGGAAATTGTAGAAGTGCCTAACCGGTATTTAGCGGGCGTTACAGAGGTTGCTTTAAAGTCTTTTGTGGCTGATAAAACAAACTGGCGTAAAATGCTTAAAAATGATATTGAAGACGAAAATTTAGTAGAGTGGCGTGATAAATTGATCGATTACGTTCCCGATGAAGCTAAAGCGTATATTATTGAAAGTAATTCAGAAACACATATAGATTTTCCGGTGATGCAATATCCTGAAAAACCGAAAAGTTTAAATATTAAAAAAGAACTTAATTATACTGGGAAATTAGTGGGTATAAAAGGGCAATATTTAATTTTTGAAGATCAAACGGTTTTTAATGTGCGATCTAATGAAGGGTTAGTGGTACGCATTAATGTGAATTAAATAAAATAACGCGATAGATAATTATTTCTATTTGGGTTTAAGAATTTGATTGTCCTATTTAAATAATTTTAAATTAAAAATCCCATTAGCAAAACTGCAAATGGGATTTTTATAAGTTTCAAAAAGGTTTAAGACCTAAACTTCTTCTTGGTCTCTTAAATTTTGAATGTAAGCTGCTTTTTGAACTTGTCTGCGTTTTTTAATAGATGGTTTAGTGAAAAACTGACCTTCTCTTAAGTTTTGCATTACTTTGATGTTACGGTGTTTTCTCTTGTAGCGTTTTAAGGCACGCTCTATATTTTCACCATCTTTTACAATAATCTTTAACATAGATACTCTTTATTTAATAATTGATTTTAGTTTTAGGCTTATCCTAAATACGTTCTTAGTACTTTACTTTTTGAGGTTTGTCGTAATCTACGAATCCCTTTTTCTTTTATTTGTCTTACGCGTTCTCGCGTTAAACCAAAAGAGTCACCAATTTCTTGAAGGCTCATCGGTTGTTTTTTACTGATACCATAATAATGACGAATAACTTCTGCTTCTTTTTCCGAAAGGGAATCTAAAGCACGGTTTACTTCTATGTTTAAAGCATCTTGCATTAAACCTGAATCTGGCCGTGGCGATTCGCTAGCATTAATTACGTCATATAAATTAGAAGTTTCACCTTCTTTAAACGGAGCATCCATAGAAACATGGCGTCCCGATATTTTCATTGACTGTTTTACATCCGAAATCGAAAGATCTAATTTGCTTGCAATTTCTTGCGCACTCGGCGGTCTTTCGTTCTCTTGTTCTAAAAATGAATAGGCTTTATTAATTTTATTAATCGAGCCAATTTTGTTCAAAGGTAATCTAACTATTCGAGATTGTTCAGCTAAAGCTTGAAGAATTGCTTGACGAATCCACCAAACAGCATAAGAGATGAATTTAAAACCTCTAGTTTCGTCGAAGCGTTTCGCCGCTTTCACCAGGCCAGCATTGCCTTCGTTGATTAAATCGGGCAGAGTTAGTCCTTGATTTTGATATTGTTTTGAGACTGAAACTACAAACCTTAAGTTAGCGGTTGTGAGCGTGTCTAGAGCTTTTTGGTCCCCTTTTTTGATAAGTTGGGCTAGTTCGACCTCTTCTTCGGCCGTGATTAAAGGAATTTTACTAATGTCCTGTAAGTATTTGTCTAGTGATTTCGACTCGCGGTTGGTAACTTGCTTCGTAATCTTTAATTGCCTCATGTATATGTTTTAAAATTATCCTAGTGGGTAATATAACGAAATATTCGTAATAACCTAATTATGTTTGACTTATTTTTAATTACGATGAAAAATGTAGAGGAATTCTTATTCGTGGAACGAGGTGTTTATAAATAGAAAGAGGGACATCCGAATAGGAAATCCCTCTTTAAATAATATTAACGAATACAGTAAGTCTATTTAATTGAAATCTAAATCTGTAACGTCTTCATTTATTTTAACTTCGGTACTGTTCAAAATAATTATTTGTGGACCTGAAGTTAATTTTTGGTCAAAAGGAATCTTTACCCCAGAAACTGTTTTATAATTTGATAAATCTTGAATAGAGGTTATAGATTGGCCTTGAACTTCAATGATTTTTTCAACCCTGATAAGTAAACCAGACGTGGTATCATAATACCTAAATGATTCATCATTGTTTTGTGTTACTTTAAGTTTATAGGCATCATTACCTTCAATGGCTACAATAGATTCTAATGTGGCTGTTGAAGCATCGATAAATAACTCAGGAAACAATCCTTTTTCAGCTTGTTGTGACGTAATTTCTTTTTCAGTCATAGGGATTTGTTGTCCTTGCTGTTCGGTGTATCCTGTGTTACCGTTAAATTTCCTTTTCATTATGGTTCCCATACCTTCAATATTCATTTCCATTGAAGCTTTATTAGGACGCATTGTTTTTATTACAGCTGTTGGTTTAAATGGAGCTCCAGTTATAGTAACGTTCGCTAAGGTTAGAATGGTGTTTATAGATTTTATTTTGTCTTGTCCTCCAACAGCATTTATGTAATTGTTTAAAACGCTTTGTACTGTGATGTTAGCTGGAATTTCTTTAGAGAATATTGGTTTTTCTATTAAATTAGCTTTGCTATCGTAATATTTAATAGGTACCGTTTTTTCATTATAGGTTACTTTTTCTAAATTTTCTAACACCTCGCTGCCTTTGCCAATAATTACAATTCTTGCGTTATCTGTTCCGAAGTATTTATTAGCAACTCTTTTTACATCAGCAATAGTAACGGCATTAATTTTTTCTAAATAAGTGAGGTAAAAATCTTTCGGTAAGTCGTTTACTTTAATATTTAAAGCATAGCGCGCAATAGTTTGCGGGTTTTCTAATGCTAATACAAAATCACCTACATATTTAGCTTTTGCATTAGCTAAGGCTTCTGCAGTAACAGGTGTTTCTTTAATGCGTTTTATTTCTTTTAATGTTTCTACAACAGCACTATCTGTAACGGCGTTACGTACAGATGCGCCGGCTTTAAAGCGAGAAACATATTTATCTGAACCAACCGAAGATCTAGCGCCATATGTATAAGCATGCGCTTCTCGGAGATTCATGTTTAAGTAACTATTAAAACCACCACCAAGTATTTTGTTTGCAATTAATACGGCGTGGTAATCTGGATCGCTCATTTTTAAATCCACATTGCTTGTTAATGAGATGTTAGACTGCACGGCGTTAGGCATGTCTACAAAATTAATTTGTGTGTATTGCGCATTAGGCATGGCTTCTTGTACTTTGTAACTCATGTCTAGCATAGTTTCCCAAGTCGAAAAATATTGCTTTATTTGATTTTGAATGGTTTGAAATTTAACATCTCCAACAACAACTAAGTACGCGTTTTTTGGAGTGAAATATCTTCGGTAAAAAGTTTCAACATCTTTTAATGTTACTTTTTGAACGGTTTCTTCAGTTGCAAATTCGCCATAAGGATGATGTTTTCCATAAGCTAAAGCATTTCCAATTCTCTCGGCAACGGCATCTACACTTTTTTCGCTAGATTTTAAACCTTCAATAGCTTTAGATTTTTCCTTTTGAAACTCTTCTTCGGAGAGTAATGGGTTTTTAACGGCATCAGCCATTAACTCTAATATCTTTTCAGAATATTTAGATAAGGCGCTTGCATATCCACCATTAGAGCTAAAACTTATTCTTGCACCAAGAAAGTCTATTTCTTCATTAAAATCATCTTTAGAAATACTAGTTGTTCCATTTCCTAGCATACTTCCTAATAGGGAAGATACGCCTGCAATGTCACCCTCAGCAATAGGTTTGTTATCTATAGTTAAGCTGTAAGAAACTCGAGGTAATTTGTGGTTTTCTACTACTAAAACTTTTAAACCGTTTGGTAGTTCGAAATATCCAGGCACTTCTAATGCTATTTTTGGTGCAGGTCCTGGTGTTGGTTGTTTAGATCTATCGACTTGCGCTTGTAGAGCAAGAACCATTAGAAACATGGTTAATACTGTAAATATTTTAGTTTTCATTTTGTTTTATGTCTTAAATATTATTGATCTTTTTCTTTTGGTAAATACTCTAATAGCAAGCGTTGGTTTGCGTTTAAATATTTTTTAGCTACATTCTGAATATCTTGTCGCGTTATAGATCTGTAAATGTCTATTTCTTTATTGATCAGGCTGGTGTTTCCGTAAAGCATATAATATGTAGATAATGAGCTTGCAATGCCTTCTACACCTGAATTAGAGTTAACAAATTGGTTTTCAAATTTGTTTTGAAGTTTTTGGAAATCTCGTTCCGAAATTAATTCGTTTTGAACTTTCAGTATTTCTTCATCTATTTCTGTTGTAATATCTTCAAGTTTAACATCACCAAGAGGTAAGCCATATACGATGTATGTACCATAATCTTCTTGACTATTATTAAAGGCGCCAACTTGCAAAGCCATTTTCTTTTCGTCTACAAGCTTTTTGTATAGTTTTGAGGTTTTGCCATCGCTTAAATAACTTGAAAGCATATCTAAAACATAAGCCTCCTTTTCCTTCATCGACGGCGTTCTGTACGCTGCGACAATAGCAGGTATTTGGATGTTAGAATCGTAAGCGGTGGCTTTAATTGGTGTGGTAATAGGATCTTCCTTTATAATGGTTCGGGTAATTTCTTCACCTCTAGGAATTGGTCCGAAATAATCTTGTATCATTTTTTTTACGGCAGGAACGTCAATATCTCCAGCAACAACTAAAACCGCATTGTTGGGAATATAGAATTTTTTATTGAAAGCTTGGAATTCTTCAAGAGTTGCTGCATCTAAGTGCGCCATAGTTCCAATGGTTGTCCAGCGGTATGGATGCTTTTTAAAGATGTTCTTTTTTACATTTTCAATAAACTTTCCGTAAGGTGCATTGTCTACACGTAAACGCTTTTCTTCTTTAACCACTTCGTTTTGTGTATCCACTCCAATTTGGTTGATAATGGGATGTAATAAGCGCTCAGATTCCATCCATAAGCCAAGTTCTACGTTGTTAGAAGGGAAAACTTCGTAATAATAAGTTCTATCATCGGTTGTGTTAGCGTTATTGCTTCCTCCGTTGGAGCTTACAATGGTAAACCATTCACCTCGTTCGATGTTTTCAGTACCTTCGAATAAAAGGTGTTCAAAAAAGTGAGCAAAACCCGTACGTTCTGGGTTTTCGTCTTTGGCACCTACGTGATACATTACAGAGGTTGTTACTACGGGTGCCGAGTTGTCCTGATGTAAAATAACGTGCATGCCGTTGTCTAAATCGTACTCTTCGTACTTAACTTCTTGGGCAGTGGCTGAGAAACCAACGAAGCAAAAGGACGCTAAAGCTAAAATGCGTTTTTTCATGGATAATTTATTTAGGTTTTAATGTTTGTCTAACGGTTTTCGTAAATGTTACAAAATATATGAATTTTTAAATTTAATTTATTCTAAATTTTTAAATAAATTGGATTTGTTGTAAATATTAAAAATACTGGGAAAGTAATTAAAAAACAATGCCTTAGGTTTTTATAAAAACGAGGACCTGTGGTTTTTTGATGAAGTATGATATTTAAGGCTTAACGGATGTAGTATGTTTCTGTAAGCAGGAATCTTCTAAAAGTATGTGATTCTCTTGAAGTATTAATTATTGGAGGTAATTATTATATTATAGCGCAAAAAAAAAGCGGTTAAATAAAATTATTTAACCGCTTTTAAAAAAAAATATTTTTTAGTTTGAAATTGTAAATGCTTGAGAAATTAAGTTTCCAAAATCACCAGATATATTAACTAGTTCAACGCCATTATTATATATAATAGCTGCTCCAGGTGCTGCAAAACCATCACCATAGCTATCTTTTAAAATAAAGGTATAATCTCCATTTCCTAAACAAAACGTTGATGAAATATCTGTATCTCCATCTGTGTATGGTCCACCAGAAAATAGAATGTTATCATCACTATCTGTAAGTTCCCAACTAATTTCGCTCGCATAATCGTCAAACGTTAAAGAAAGTTCAGTTTCTGGATAAGGACAAACTTGTTGTAAGTTTATCGACAATGGTTCACCAACTAATGTACCGTCATTAGACGTGATTGAAAGAACAAGAAGATCTAATCCTGAAGTGCTAATATTCTCTCCAATAGCATTAAGGGTGAACGTACCTTTAGTGCTGCCAGCTGGTATTGTTATTGAATTAGGAACAGTGTAGGCTGTTGCATCTGCTGTTGTTAGATCAGAATCAATGCTTAAAGTTAATGTGCGTTCCGAGCTTGTTGTTTTTGTTGCATAAATAGAGATTTCTTCGTCAATAGTACCTGTTGGAGCAACTCCAATGGTAAAATCAGATACAAAACCTACATAGTCTATATCTATAGAGTCTTGGTCGTCGTAATCACAACTGTTAAATAATATAATGCTAAGTGCAAGTATGGTCAATAATTTGAAATTTTTCATAATTTTAGGTGTTTATAAGTTTTAACGTACTTTGTCGTTATTCAATTATTATTTTTTTATTAGAAGTCACATTACCACTAGTGATGTTTAAAAAGTATATTCCTTTTGGTATGTTCTGAACATTTATAGATTGCTCTATTACAGATAAAGAAGATACTATCATGTCTTGATAAACGGATTGGCCTAATGCGTTGTATAACTTTATTATGTTTTTTTCTGATGAAGAATTAAACTTGATATTTAATTTTTCTTTTGTTGGGTTAGGCCAAACAACGAGACTATTTGTAAATTCATTTTTTGAAATGTCTAGTGTAGATCCTTGAGAGGTCAGTATTAGTGAAAAGTTTTGTAAACCATTGGTTAATGAGCCGGAATGAGATACGGTTAAAGTGTAATTACCAACCGTGGCTGATGAAATATCTATTCTCTCGACATTATCGACGTCATTGATACCGGTTATTGCTTTTTTAGTAACATCACTCTTGTCAAGCATCCATGGTCTATGGATATTGCTATTACTGTCTTCAAGAGTTACATTTAAATCATTTACCAAGCTTCTAGTTACTCCCGATTGAGTTGATCCAGCAGGATCTGTCCAGCAAATTGTGGCTTTTATAGGAGTATTAGAGTTTACAGAGAAACTATAAGTATATGTTGCGTTATTATTTAAAGTAAGTTCTTTTATGAGAGATGTTCCATTAGATTCATTTTGAATGAGTAGAGCAGAAGCTTCTGCATCTAATAGACCCCATCCAAAAACAGGATCTGGACCTTGTTTTACAGGATCATCAATAGCTGTGTGACAAACTAAAGCTTTTAATGTTGAAGCTCTCATGTAGTTTGAATTTAATCTATTGTAATATTCTTGTAATAGAATTAATGTACCTGCAACGTTTGGTGCAGCCATAGAGGTACCTGAAAATGTAGAGTATTCACTGTCAGATCCTGATGTTGACGAGTATACATTTGTACCGTCTCCAGTAATATCTGGTTTAACTCTGAAGTCATTTGTTGGACCTTGGCTACTGCTACTGTTAATCGGAAAATTAATTAAGTTTCCTGTACTAGGAATTACATTCGGATTTGCATTGGCTACTACCAAATTATTCTTAGCAGTTTTATTACCTGTTAATTTGTCATACCCATCAGCTAAACCTCCGTCATATGTTTGGCTACCCTCATTACCAGCTGAATTTACGGCTAAATAATATGGTGATGTATAGGCAATTTCATCCCAATTTCTAGCGTCAGAATTGTACGATCCAATATCAGCACTGGATACTTGTTGTCCTCCTGAACCATTAAATATGGGAACACCATACGAGTGATTTGAAATTAATAAACCATTTGCAGCCTCATTAAGAGCTTCATTCTCATCGTTGTTCCAATCAAAAGATCTTAACATGGCTTTAGGAGCCATTCCTTTGGCGTTTGCGTCAGCACCTTTGCCTATAAGCGTACCTGCAACGTGTGTGGCATGGTCACTGATTGGTCCAAAAACGGGAGTGTTTATAAACTCCGGGAAAACAACACGAGATTCTGGATTTTTTTGACTGTCTCCAAATTCATCATGTGTTCCTAGGACGCTTTCTTCGTCCCAAACTCCGATATTCATGTTAGTTCCGTCTAAATTTAAACTTAGACTTCCATTCGTTTGTAATCTGGCTGTTTTGGTAGATTTAGCACTATTTAAATTATGCGTAGTTCTATAAACAGGATTACCATTTACAATATCGTAAATGTTATATGTTTTACCTTTTTCTTTAATACTTCTATTAGAGGTGTTGTTATTCTTTAAGTATTCAGATATTTTTTTATCTCTTATCAGAAAGTTGATTTTTAACTTTTCTTTTAGTTGACTTATAGCATCTGTATCATAATTTTTAATGATATTTTTTCTTTCCGAATCTGATTGTCCAATAGATGATAGACTAATTAAGCTTAGTGAGAAAAAAAGGAGTATATTTTTTTTCATGTTTTATAGGTTTATGTACTATATTAATAAGCGCTTAATCCAATATGCATTTATGAAAAAAATAGGGTAGTTGCTTTATAAACTACCCTATGCTTTAATTACAACTTCAATAATTTATTAAATAAAAGTATTTTAGTTGTTAATGCTTTCATCAATGTTCGGGTTGGCATCAATTTCTGTTTGAGGTATTTTTAAGAAAAACAGTTCACTATCAGCAGGAACACTGATTGGTACTCTGTGTTCTGGTGAAGTTCTATTGATAGGTAAACTATATCTTTTTGCATCGAACCATTCAACACCTATTTCTCCGTATAACTCTTTACGTCTTTCGAATAAAATTTCATCTAATAAATCTTGACCTGTATTGCTCGATATAACGGCATTAGGATCTCTGTCTGATTGTAGAGCGAACAATGTATTTCTAGCTACATCTTCATTTCCCATATGGTATTGAGCCTCAGCATCAATTAATACCATTTCAGATTTTCTCATAAGTGGTGCGTCCGAATCAAAAGCGAAAGCGAATTTGGTAAATATGTATTGTCTGTAAGGTATTGCTGTAGGACCATAATAATCTTTAACAAATGTGTTTCTAATGTCTGAAGCAGTAAATTTTTCAGCAAACAAACGGTTTCCATAAGCTCCTTGGTATGATAAATTCAAATGGTCAGTGATTACACCTGGAGTTGTTACCCAGTAATATGCTGATTCATTTGCACCATCTTGGTATAATGCCCAAAGCCATTCATCATCTTGCATGTCGCTAAAACCAGCTCCCCAGTTTGAAGAAACTACGGCAGAAGCAGGATCGCCACCATATGCTGCTTTTGCAGCGTCTGAAGCACCTTGCCAGTCATCTTGAGTCACCAATAAAACACGTGCTAAAATCCCTTGAGCTACAGCTTTGTTAATATAACTTTTACCTAATCGAGTGGTTGGTAAATCAATAATAGCTTCTTTTAAATCTTTTAAGATAGAAGCATAGAATTCACTTAATGGAACAGGAGCGTTTCCTTCAGATGAGCCACTAGCCTTACTTGAATATAAAGGTAAACGTTCTATAGTTCTGTCGTTATTATAATTAGGAGCAAACTCTAACGCGATTTGAAAATGGTGATATGCACGTATTGTTTTTCCAATTGCAATAAATTCTTTTTTAACTGTTTCGTCAAAATTGCTTTCTTCAACACCTGTGATTAAAGTGTTAGCATAATTAACTGATTGATAGTTGAAAAACCATGAGAATATAGTTCTTCTGTACGTTGGTTCTCTATTTTCATGAGCATAATCAAAACGAAAATGTGTTGAGCCTAAACCAACGTCACTTCCTTTAATCATTCTAGCAAAATACATTGAGTATAAACCTCCACTATCTGGAGACGAATTATTTTCTCCATCTGTGATATCGTCATCCCATTGGCCTTTATAATTGGCATAAATACCAGATATAAATGCTTGAGTGATTTCTTTACTAGTGAATACGATTGATTCGTTTATTCCTGCTGTATTTGTTGGTTCTTCTAAAAAATCTTCTGAACAACTAGTAAAAACTAGTGTTAAAAGTAGCATGTATACGCCGCTTTTTAATATATTATTTTTTTTCATTTTTTCTTTTTTTAAAATTCAATATTAACCCCTATAGCAGTAGTAGACTGTAATGGTGATCTTGCATTAGTAACACCGCTAAAAGCCTGTTCTGGTTCAATGCCTTCATGTGATTGCCATGTGAATACATTATCAGCTTGTAGATATAATCTAAGTTTGCTTAAGCCTGTTTTTGCTAAAGTAGCTTGAGGTAAACTATATCCAATAGTTAAACTTTTTAATCTAACATAATCATTTTTGAATAAGTACTGAGTTGATTGTGATGCGTGGTTGTTATTAGAAGCTAATAATAGAGGAACATCTGTGATGTCTCCTGGGTTTTGCCATGCCTTAAAGTTATCAGGGTGCGCAGAGCCTCCTGGAGAACTAAAACCATTCATAAGACCAGAGTAATCTGTGTCTAATAAGTAAGCGCCAAAACTGTAGTTTAATAACATACCTAAATCAAATTGTTTGTATGTTATTGAGTTAGTAAAACCACCAATTACACTAGGTAAAGACGATTTGTCTTGTTCATATCTTGTTGCGTCAGCGTAAACTTTTGTAGTTTCTCTTCCTGTAACTTCACCTTCTGAGTCGGTAATATCTTTATACCACATACCAAAACCATCCGCAGGATCTACTCCAGCATAGTCTCTAAGGTAAAAGTCAAATAAAGAATTTCCTTCTTTCCATAATTTGGTTCCGCTAATAAATTGGTCTTGTGTAAGTTCTTTAATCTCGTTTTTGTCAAATGAGAAGTTTAATCCTGCATTCCAAGTGAAATTATCATTGCTAACAATATTTGAGTTTAAAGAGAATTCCCAACCATAATTTCTTAAAGTACCGTTGTTAGTTCTAATTTGTTTTACTCCTGTTGATGGTGAAAGAGGAACGTCGTATATTAACGCTTTTGACTCTTTATTGTAGTAATCAACACTACCATAAAGCTTTCCGTTGAATAATTCAAAATCTACACCAAAATTAGTAGAAGCTGTTTTTTCCCATGACAATAAAGGATCTACAACACCTTCTAATAAAAGTCCTGAATTTCCTTCATTAGTATAACCTGATTGAAAAATAGATTGGTAAGGGAAAAGACCAATACCCCTATTGTTTCCTAGTTCTCCATATGATGCTCTTAGTTTTAAGTCAGTTATTACGTTACTATCTTCTAAGAAAGCTTCGTTAGACACTATCCAACTACCACCAGTAGAAAAGAAGTTACCCCATCTTGTATCTGTTGCAAAACGCGTTGAACCATCTCGTCTTCCAGAGAATTCTAAATAGTAAGTTTTGTCAAAGTTATAAGCTACTCTAGCTAAATAACTATTTATTCTTTCGGTAATTTTTAATCCTCCTACACCTTCTGGTGTAGATGCATCACCAAGTTGTCCTTGTCCTGGTAAAAAACCTGTAGCTTGACTTCTTAAATCACTTGTAGTGCTTGTGTAGGCTTCGGTTATAGCGTCTATAGATATGTTGTTTTTACCAAAACTTGTTTTGTAATTTAAACTCTGAATAGCGTTTAATGTTGTTAAAATGTCTCTGTTTTGTGTTACACGACCATTTACATTTGAAGCTGCTCCAATTTTGTCATCATCAAAACTATATTGATCGAATAAATAGTTTTCATAACTTAAACTTGTTTTGAATGTTAATCCTTCAGCGATGTTCATTTCGGCATAAGCATTTCCTACATAGTTACTTCTTACAATATCTTCTTTTCCTAATAATAAAGAAGCGTGAATACTTTCTCCACTGTAAACAGGTCTAGAACTATTTATTACTTGTCCTGAAACGATCCCATTACCTGTGTCATAAATTAGACCTCCTTCGACATCTTTTACAAATGCTCCATTTGCGTCTCTAGCATATACTGGGTAAATACTAGATATACCATATATCCAAGTTATTGCTTGGGTTGTACTACCTGAGGTTTGATCTGGTGTTCCCGATTTAGATCTAGAAAAACTATTATTGATACCAACTTTTAACCAATCTTTTACTTGAGATTCTACGTTCAATCTTGTTGATACTCTTTCAAAATCTGAAGTTATAACAGGTCCATCTTCATTTAAATAATCTAAAGAGAAGAAATATGTTGTTTTGTCACCACCACCAGAAATGTTAAGGTTATGGTTTACTCTTGTAACGTTATTGTTAAATACTTGTTCCTCCCAATCTGTATCCCATAATAATGAGGCTCCTGATACTAAGTTTCCGTTAGCGTCTATTGGGTTAGATACATTGTATGGATTGTAACCTAAGTAATCTGTTAAGTTTGCAGTTGCATTCGTTGCTGCATCAGATGAAGATTGTCCTGAGATGTATTGATTAGAGTTCTTAAGAGCTTGCCATGTTAGTTTCATGTAATCTTCACTACCTACTAAATCATGAATTCCTTCAGTGTTTTTAGAAACACCAAATTGAGATCGAATACTTACTAATGGCTCTGTATTTCTTTTACCTTTTTTAGTGTTAATTAAAATAACACCGTTAGCACCTCTAGATCCGTATAATGATGTTGATGATGCATCTTTAAGAACAGATATTGATTCAATCTGATCTTGACTTATCGTATTTAAATTTCCGTTAAAAGCTGACCCATCTAATATAATAAGAGGAGCTTGATCGGCGTTTATACTAGAGAAACCTCTAATTCTGATGTCAGGGTTGTTACCCGGTTGCCCACCAGCTGTTAGTAAGTTAACACCAGGAACAGAACCTTGTAGAGCTCTTAATGGAGATGTTGCTTGCTGCGAGCTAATAGTTTCTGATGATACAACACCGACAGCTCCAACGATTGATTCTCTTGTTTGAGTCCCGTATGCTACAATTACAACTTCTTCTAAAGCAGCTGCATCTTCTTGCATTGTTACATTAACAGTGTTAGATTGTCCAACTTTAACTTCTGTACTAGCGTATCCAACAAAACTTACAACAAGAGTTCCTCCTGTATTGGCTTTTAATGAATATCTTCCGTCGAAGTCAGATGATGTACCTGTAGAAGTACCTTTTAATAAGACTGTTGCTCCAGGTAATGGTAGTCCAGAACCGTCTGAAATTACCCCTGAAATTGTCTTTTCTTGTGCGAACGTAAGTTGCACAACAAACGCTAATAATAGCGTTAGCATTCCGCTCAATTTTGTTTTCATTTTAAAATTATTTGAATTAGTCAACGCCAAAAATCACAATAAAAAGTTAATAAAACAATAAATAATGGTTAAAATTCGCTTTTTAGATGTGAATTTTAACGAAATTTCGGATAAACACTAAAAATCTGTAGTTGTTTTAGAGGTGTCTTAGAATTTCGTGCTTTAAATTATGTATTTCGTAATGTAGCGCTGTAGAGTTTGTTTAATAATGTAGTGTTTGCGCTGTAGTAACTTGTTTTTGTTAGATAGAAGGTGGTTTTATTGATTTTTTTTTGAATACCCTTTTAATTGATTTATTTAAATATTGTTCTAATGTTAATAGATAATATGCGTTCGGAATTTGTTGAATTTCAAAAATTAAAGTTTTTTATATTTTTACAGGACTTTTAGGTTGAATTAGAAGCTTTTGCCAAATAAGGAAGTTTTGGGCAAAAAAAAAGAGGCTGCCTTTTCAGGTAGCCTCTTTAAAAATGAAATTAAGGTGTTTGATATTATTTAACTTGAGCTTCGCCAAATTCAATAGCAATCTCTGTTAAAGTGGTTCCTCCATTTGTAGTGGTGATATCTCCAATTTTAATCATGCCGTATTCAGTAACGTTTATATCAGGTTCTCCTTCTTCTTGAACAAGACGGGTTATTTTATAAACGTATAAATCTCCTTTTGCAGTGCTGTCGAATCCTGTTTCTTTTGTTCCAGCATCGTAAAGTCTTTTAGCAATAAGTAAATCTTTTTCAGCATACAGTTTGTCTACAGTATTATAGTCGTCGCTTTCTCCTGATAAATCTCCAACTTTTACAAAATCAATAGCAGTTGTACCTTCTTTTTCAAATCCTGAAGGACTTTTAAATTTAATTTCAGCCGAATCAGTATTTGAGTCTGTGTAAGAAGTGGCAGTATCTAAACTTAGTTTGTTTTTAGAAAGGTCTGAGCTTAATACCACTTTATTACTTGTTTCAAAAGTTTGACTGATTATAGGTATGTATGTTTCAAGTGAGTCTGTTAAAGTTCCACTTGTTGCTATAAATCGGTAATACAGGGTGTCTTTTACTTTTAAGTTATAGCCATAAGACGCATCTGTGAAATTAGTAAAAATAATTTCGTCGCCATCAACGTTTAAAGCAGATCCAAGTGGAGTGGTAGGCGCGTAAGTTCCTTCTTTTCCATTCTTCCATTCTAAAGATATATTATCTATTATTGCAGATTTTGTAGAGGCTTCAAATATTAAAGTATCCTCTACTGCAGTGTTATAGATAATGGCATCTAAACCTTTTTCAAGAGAAAGTGCTTTAGTGATTTTTACATTAAAGTCTTTTGAATAAGGGTTTCCATTAGAAAGTGTAGAAACAACATTAATATCAATGCCGTCTTTTTCATTACCAATTAGTGTGCCTAAAAGAGAAGAGTTGAAAGTTGCTGTTTCATTAGAAATAGCTGCATTAGCCATACTTGCTCCTTTTGTCACCAGCATATCTGTTACAGTAACATTGTCTGCCGTTAGAATTGAAAATTCCATAGTGTGGTTTTCATCTAGGTTGCTTAGGCTAGATGTGTTTAATATGATATTAGCACCTAGGTCTGCGTAGCTAATTTCTCCCTCGTCTTCCGAGCAAGACATAAGTACACATATAGGTAGAATAAAAAATATTTTAAGTTTTTTCATAATTTGTATTTTTATGACTGTTTTAATTAAAGTTTATCAAAAAATAGTTTCGTTTCTAATTCGTCTCCACCAATACTTGTACTAGCAGCGTTTACATTAGCTCCATTTAAAGAAAGTTCAACCGTTGGATATGTATATCTGTAAGGCGGTTGATCGTTAGTTGTTTCAGCATCATCAGGTGCCGTTAATAATGGGTAATCTAAACGTCTCCATTCAGTCCAAGATTCAAAACCTCTATTGTATAAGGCTAACCATTTTTGAGTTCCAATTTTCTGTTTGTAATTACCGGCAGCAGAACTATAAGCTACACTTCCTTGTCCTAAGTAAGTATCAGCTTCGGCATCAGTTCCTCCCCAATATTTAATTGAAGCAGCAACAGCATTATTATAATTTGTTTCAGCAGTTCCAGTAATAAATTTTCTTTCGATAGCTTCTGCTAATAAAAATTCAACTTCAAAGTAAGTCATTAATGGGGCTTCTAATGTTGGGTCTTTCCCAATTTTATCAGACACGTGTGAGTATTGACTAAAAGAGTTTAGTTCTCCAGAAATACCACCTTTGTAAGCGCCATTGTATAACGTGAAGTAGTCATCTCTACGCGGATCGTTTAGTGCTGTCATCATGTCTACAATAGTGTTGGTAGGAACATAATCATCACGTCCAGATAATACTAATGCAGCATAAACAGGGTTTGTGTATGGGGCAGCAGATTCAAAAGCTAATTTCATATCATCATCAGCAGAAGTGAAAACGCCAGCAGTTACGGCCTCGCTAACAAGTGTTTTTGCTTTGGTAGGATCAGAATCGGCTATTAACATACCCATTTGAAGTTTCAAAGAGTTTGCGAATTTTAACCATTTTTCAATATCTCCATTATAAATGATATCTTCTGAAGCTGAAAAACCAACTTCATCGGTTATAAATTTATTGATTACATTATCATCTAAACGTTCTAGTAAATTATTGTAAACTACTTCTTGTTTATCAAAAATTGGGTTTAAAATATCGATATCTAATGCTTCGGTATATGGAATATCTCCAAATGTTGTTACTAAAACATAGTATGTGTAAATCTCATAAAGTTCTATAGTCGCTATTTTATTTGTTTGCACATCTGGCAGACCTGAAACTAAGCTTTTAGATTCTTTAAAGTTTTTTAGAACATCACGGTATAAAGTTTCCCAATGAAATTCATCAATATTCCTTGTTTTTAAATCATAATTGGCCTCATCGGTATATGTGGTTTCTGTCCAATGTTGAACAACAAGACGGAAAATATTCTCATTAACACTCGTTTCCGTCATTTGATTAAACAATTTATACTGGGCGCTTGTAAAAAGAGATGCATCGGTTGTTACAGCGAAATCTTTTTTGTTTACGTTAAGCTCTTCTAAATCTTTAGTACAAGAAAGTGCGACTAAAGCTAAAAGTGCTATTATTATATTTTTTTTCATTTTTCTATGTATTAAAATTGAAGTTTAACATTAAGTGCGTAGTTCTTCGTAGTAGGTAATGATCCAGATGAAAGACCTTGGATGTTACCAGCACCAAAACCTGTTTCAGGATCTGCATCAGGAATGTTTTTATGTATAATCCATAAGTTAGAACCTACCAATGTTACAGATAGATTATCTAATGCTAACTTGGTTGTAATATCTTTAGGGAAGTTATATGATAAACTAGCTTCACGTAATTTAACAAAAGAAGCATCGTAAACAAACTCGCTTAAAGGCAGTGTTTGGTAACCTGTGCTACCAAAACCACTAGCGTCTAATCTTGTTGTGTTTGGTGTTCCATCGGCTAAAACACCTTCGTAAACAAATCCACCACCATTAGTTAGAGTGTTTCTTACAGGGTTTCCTAAATCGTTAATAAAGTCTGAACTCGCCAAAACTCCTGTCGCTTGCCCATAACGTTGATCTAAAGAGAACATATCTCCACCGCTTCTAATATCTATAAAGAAGCTAAATGTTAAGTTTTGATAAGAAAGCGTATTTCTAATACCTCCTAACCAATCAGGATTACCGTTACCAATAATTTGATCTGAAGCAGTAGCTACAGGAATACCATCTTCATCTATTATTTTTTGGCCATTTTCATGATATGTATAGGTGTCTCCTTTTAAAGCACCGTAAGATTCACCAATTCTGGCAACAACCTGAGCGTTAAAAGAACCAAGAAGTAGTTCGTCTAATCCTTCAGCTAAAGATAGAACTGTGTTTTTATTTTTAGACCAGTTTACGTTAACTCTCCATTTAAAATCGTCAGTAATATCTAGTTCAGTGAAAGCAGATAACTCAATACCTTTATTTTCTAATTCACCTGCATTAATAATTTTACTTAAGTATCCTGTGGTTTCACTTACAGAAACTGGTACAATTTGATCTGTTGTATTTGTTTTGTAGTAAGCAATATCAAAACCAAGATTTGCTTTTTCTAAAAATTTCATTTCTAAACCAATTTCGTAAGATCTTGAAATTTCTGGTTTTAAATCTGGGTTTTTCTTAGAATTACTTACTGCAGCAGCTGCGTTTCCTTGGAAAGATGTTAAGCTGGTGTAGGTATCATTAATTTGATCGAAACCTGTAGCGTTTCCAATTTGTGCCCAGTTAGCTCTTAATTTACCAAACTTAATGGCAGGAACATCTATATTTTGAGAAAAGATGTAAGATCCTGAAACTGCAGGGTAGTAGTAGGAGTTGTTTGCAGCAGGTAATGTAGATGTTTTGTCTCTACGTAAGGTACCTTCTAAGAATAAGAAATTTTTATACCCAAGCGTTGCACCTGCAAAAAAACTTTGAACTTCTATAATTTCATCCCTTTCTTTAGGGTTAGGTAATGCATCGGTTGAGTTTTGAAGTGAATATACTCCAGGTACCTTAAGCCCACCATTTGTTGCTGCTGTAACCATGTTTAGCGTACTGCTTCTAAGGTTTCCTCCTAAGAATGCGCTAAAATCTAAATCATCAGTAATATCTTTAGAGTAATTCAATATCACGTCTAAATTTGTTTCTCTAGAATTAATATTTCTTCTTAAGTATCCTGAAGTTTGATCATTTCTATTATAACTACCGTCACTTCCTTCATTGATACCAAAAGCAGTTGGTACAGATCCAACAGCTCTTCGCTCTTCTTGTATTTCGCTATATTGATCTACAGAGGCTTTTCCTGTTATGCTCAGGTTTTCTACGATGTCGTATTTCAATTGGGCATATCCAGTAAATCTGTTTCTACCATCACTTTGGAAGTTTTCGTAACGTGTCCAATATGGGTTATCCCAATATATAGGTGTTAAATCTGTTGGTGATTTTGGATTCCATGTAATGTTTTCACCTGTTTGAAAATAAGCTTCTCTTTGTTTTTGGTAATCAACGTTATTTTGTCCCCATTGACGCATAAAACCAACAATGTTATCATTGTATCCTGTGGAGTTTCTACCTACAGTTTCAGTGTTTATGTATGTTGCATACCCTGTTGCTTCAAGTTTGTCTGTTAACTGAGCTGTTGTAGCTAAAGAGAATGTGTTTTTGTTTTGAGAACTATTAGGCAGTAAACCACTAGCATCATAATTAGAGTATGATAGTCTAAATGATCCAGCGTCGAATCTTTTTGATACCGAAACCGAGTTTGTAAAAGACGTTGGAGTTTCAAAAAAGGTTAATGGTCCATTCTTTGTTGCTTCCCAAGGTCTTGCAACACCATAAGTGTCTAATTGTGGGTAAAGTGCATCCCATTGAATTAAGTTCAAACTTGAATCGAATTTTGGTCCGTATGATGCATCATCATTTACGTTAGCATAATTATCATCAATGTTGTCTCCGTTGAAATCTGAAGGCGTAAAGTTGTAATCATTTCCACCGTAACCAGCGCCGTATCCTGTTTGGAATTCAGGAAAAGTACTTCTGTCAATACTACTAATACTTGCGTTAGAAGATATGGTTATTGAATAATCTTTTGAATTGCTCCCTTTACCTTTTTTAGTATTAATAACAATTACACCATTTGAAGCTCTAGAACCGTATAATGCTGTTGCAGCAGAACCTTTAAGGACGTTCATAGATTCGATATCATCTGGGTTAAGGTCGGAAACCGGATTTCCGTAATCGTATCCAGTTGCACCCTGTGCTTGTGTACCTGTGTTTGTGTTTCTGTTAGAAATTGGAACACCATCGATAACAAATAAAGCCTGATTAGACCCTGTTAGAGACGTTTGTCCACGAATAACAACATTGGTAGAACCACCAAGGTTGTTTGTTCTTTGAATAGAAAGACCAGCTACTTTACCAGAAAGCTGGTTAAGTACATTCGCTTCTTTCACTGTTGAAAGCTCTTCTCCTCCAATTTCTTGAGTTGCGTATCCTAAAGATTTTTTACTTCTTTTAATACCAAGAGCAGTTACAACAACTTCGTCTAAAGATTCTGCATCTTCACTTAAACTAACATTGATCTTGTTAGAGGCTGCTATTACAACTTCTTTTGTAGTGTAACCAACAAAGCTAATAACTAAGGTTGCTCCTTGGTTGGCTGTAATTGAATAGTTTCCATCGAAATCGGTCGATGTACCTTGTGTTGTTCCTTTTAATAAGACTGTGGCTCCCGGTAAAGGTAAGCCGGCAGGATCCGATACCGTACCTGAGATTGTCTTTTCTTGCGCAAACGTAAGTTGCACAACCAACGCTAGTAATAGCGTTAGCATTCCACTGAACTTTGTTTTCATTTTATAAATATTTGAGTTAGTTAGTATCAAAAATCCTAATAAAATGTTAATAAAACAACAAATTGTCGTTAAAGTTTAATTTTTGGTTGTGATATTTAAATAAAATTAAAGGTTTTCGTTTAATATTCGTAATTGATTTACGGGATAACTGTATCTTAATAGTTGATTTTTCCTACTAAGGTGTAATTGTGTCGATTTTAAATTGAAGTACTGGTGTTTTTTCTTACGGATGTGGTTATTAATTCAAACAACTAAAAAAATAATTAATTTGGAAAATTAAGGTTTTGAGGTTGTTTGAATCGACTCGTTTAAATTGTGTAATATATTGTTTTTGAAGAGGTTGTTGTGAGGTGTTTTGGTGAAGAGGTATGCTTACTACGTGTGCTGTTGTTTGTTTTTATTAGTAATATTGGCTTATAGTCTATTAAAGTCCAACGTATTTAGACTGTTTTTATTAAAAATCTGTTGTCAAACTTATATGAATTTTAGAGTTTGATAGCTCAAACTTCTCATTTTGTAATTTGCCGTTGGCATAGTTTAGCTTAAAAAGGCCAGCTTTGGTTAATAATCCAAAACCAAAGCCGTACCCATAAAGCTTTTCTTTCGTTTTTAATATTTTGTTTTCAAAGTAAGCTATGTCCGTTATAGAATGAATATAAATGGAGTTACTTAATTGATATCTATATTCAGTATTGACTAAACCATAAAGTGAGGCGTATAGACTGTTTTCTTCAAAACCTCTTATAGAATTAATACCGCCAAATCTTGATAGTTCGTTTTCTAAATAATCATCCGAAGTTAAAACAGCCCCATTAATACGTGTGTAAAAACTGTTTTTTTGATTTAAGTTGATTATTTTAAAGGCATCAATTGAGAGTTGAGATTGTTTTTGCGATGTATTTGTTTGTTTTCTGTTTCCGAAATTAGATTCAAAATACAAATTGCTGTTAATAGGGAATAACTGGTTTGTAGTTTGTGGCCTAATATATTGGTAAGCGAAAGTGTAAAAAGATGTTTTATAATCTTGAATGTTAAATGTAGACGTTTCAGAAAGTAAATTATTAGATTCTAAATAGGTAAGCCCGGCATAAACTTTATGTTTAGAATTTATTTGATAATGAAGTTTAGCAGATTGATTTACGGTAGTAAATGATGAGTCGCGTTTAAAAATGCGTAATTGAAAATCGGCTCCAATAGGTGTTTTAAATAAATAGGGCAACGTGATGTTGGCATCGAATGTTTTTTGATCGTTCTCGTCGCTTTTGTAAAGTAAACGAAACGATTCGCCAAAGTTTAAATTATTATTCAAGCTTAAATTTAAATAACCATCAAACTCAATCGCGTTGGTATCTTCGTTGGTGCCAAAACCTAAAAAACCATCAAAACTGTTACTTTGTTGTTTTTCCAAATAAAGGTATAGCGCGGTAGAATCTTTTGTAAATAGAACTTCTGGAGATTTTATCTGGCTTGCAAAGTTTAAATCGTTAAGCTGCTCGGTTTTAGTTTTAATAGTATTTAAGTCGAAAACTTGTCCTTTTTTTATTTTTAAATAATGTTTTAAATAAGAACGCGGGAATTTCTCGTAACCTTTAATAATGATGTCGCTGATATAGCGTTTCTGTTCGGGCGTATCAATATAGAGTTTGGCCGATAAATAGGTTTCGTCTTCAATAGCAATATTGGAAAGCTTCAATTTTGAAAAAGGAAATCCGTTTTCCGAGATTTTAGAATTTATGTATGTTAAAGCCGATGCTACTTCTGTAAAGGGCAATTCAAAATAAGAATCAAAAACGGAGGTGCTTATATGGTTTAATAACGATTTGTCAATAATAGCGCTATCATAATATATATGTATGGTGTTAAATTTTCTTTTTAACCGGATTGAAGTTGAAAAAGTAGAGTCATTTATTTTTGATATTTCATCCGCTTCATGTTCAATATAGCCTTGTTTAAAAAGAGCACTTTGAATAAATGCGACTTCCGAAGAAATTGAAGAGAAATCCTGATGGGTTTTAATGTAGTTTAAGGAATCGATAGTTTGTGTTGCTGCCTCGTTACTGCCGTTAATTTTTAGGTATAAGGTTTGGCAAAATATTTCCGAAGAAAAAAGAAAAAGTATAAATAGGAGTAAGGCTGTTTGTTTTTGCACAATTTAATTAATCGTTTTTAGTACTAGACGGTTTTTGTAAATATCGATTGTGATTTTTGAGAATTAATACTTTAATTGACCTTGTTTTTTACTGAATATGATAGGTCTTGGAATATTCAGTCCATATCTATTTCTAGTTGTAAAACTAACGGAAAAAGTACATAATTAATATCTGAAAGGGCTCTTTTTTTGAAAACTCTTAAAAATTAATGAATTAGGGTTTGAATAATAAATTTTAATTTCTACCTTTGCAGCCCTCTTAGAAGAGGATTTTAAAATTTATATATAATATATATGCCAACAATTTCACAATTAGTACGAAAAGGAAGAGCCAAAATAACCAAGAAGAGTAAATCGGCTGCTTTAGATTCGTGTCCACAACGACGTGGTGTGTGTACTCGTGTTTACACGACAACTCCAAAAAAACCAAACTCAGCAATGCGTAAGGTAGCAAGGGTTCGTCTAACAAACGGTAACGAGGTTAATGCATACATCGGTGGTGAAGGTCACAATTTACAAGAGCACTCGATAGTATTGGTTAGAGGTGGAAGGGTAAAAGATTTACCAGGAGTTAGATATCACATTGTACGTGGTGCCTTAGACACAGCAGGTGTAGCAGGTAGAACGCAACGTAGATCTAAGTATGGTGCAAAACGCCCTAAGAAGTAAAACAAGGTTTGACGTTTTAAGTTGAAAGTTAATGGTGGCAACACTATAACAATCAACCCATAACCAATAACTAAAAAACTCAAAAAGAAGACATGAGAAAAAGAGCAGCGAAAAAAAGACCGCTTTTACCAGATCCAAAGTTTAACGACCAGTTAGTAACTCGTTTCGTTAACATGATGATGTGGGACGGCAAAAAGTCAATAGCTTTTAAAGTATTTTATGATGCGATTGCCATTGTAGAAGAAAAAAAGACTGACGAAGAAAAAACAGCTTTAGAAGTTTGGAAAGATGCCTTATCTAACGTTATGCCTCACGTAGAAGTACGTAGTCGTAGAGTAGGTGGAGCAACATTTCAAATTCCAATGCAAATACGCCCAGACCGTAAGGTTTCTACTGCAATGAAATGGCTAATTAGCTATTCTCGTAAAAGAAACGAAAAATCTATGGCATTACGTTTAGCCTCAGAAGTTTTAGCAGCAGCTAAAGAAGAAGGAGCGGCAGTAAAGAAAAGAGTTGATACTCACAAAATGGCAGAAGCTAACAAAGCATTCTCTCACTTTAGATTCTAAGACATGGCAAGAGATTTAAGATTAACAAGAAATATAGGTATTGCTGCACACATTGATGCAGGAAAAACTACAACTACAGAGCGTATACTTTATTATACAGGAGTTTCTCATAAAATTGGTGAAGTACATGATGGTGCTGCAACAATGGACTGGATGGAGCAAGAACAAGAACGTGGTATCACGATTACTTCTGCTGCTACAACTTGTGAGTGGAAATTTCCAATGGAAAATGGTGAGCCAACTGCTGATGCACAAGATTACCACTTTAATATTATTGATACTCCTGGTCACGTAGATTTTACTGTTGAAGTAAATAGATCTTTACGTGTATTGGATGGTTTAGTATTCTTATTTAGTGCGGTAGATGGTGTTGAGCCACAATCTGAAACTAACTGGAGACTTGCAGACAACTATAAGGTGCCAAGAATTGGTTTCGTAAATAAAATGGACCGTCAAGGGTCTGATTTTTTAAGTGTTTGTCAACAAGTAAAAGATATGTTAAAATCTAACGCGGTGCCAATCGTTTTAAACATTGGTGACGAAGATGATTTTAAAGGTATTATTGATTTAGTGAAAAATCGTGCTATTGTATGGCATGATGATACTCAAGGAGCAACTTTTGATGTTATTGAGATTCCTGAAGATTTAAAAGAAGAAGCTCGTAAATACCGTGCACTACTTATTGAAGAAGTGGCTGGTTACGATGAGAACTTATTAGAAAAATTCATGGAAGATGAAGATTCTATTACTGAAGACGAAGTGCATGCTGCACTTAGAGCTGCTGTAATGGATATGGCTATCATTCCTATGATTTGTGGTTCTGCTTTCAAAAATAAAGGTGTACAATTCTTATTAGATGCCGTTTGTCGTTACTTACCTTCTCCAATGGATAAGGAAGGTATTAGAGGAATGAATCCTGATACTGAAAAAGAAGAATTACGTAAGCCTAGTGTTGATGAGCCTTTCGCTGCATTAGCATTTAAAATTGCTACCGATCCTTTTGTAGGTCGTTTAGCATTCTTTAGAGCATACTCTGGTCGTCTAGACGCTGGATCTTATGTTTTAAACAACCGTTCAGGTAAAAAAGAACGTATTTCTCGTATCTATCAAATGCACGCTAACAAGCAAAATGCAATTGATTTTATCGAAGCTGGAGATATTGGAGCTGCTGTTGGATTTAAATCTATCAAAACAGGAGATACATTATCATCACAAGAACATCCTATTGTTTTAGAATCAATGGACTTTCCAGATCCCGTAATTGGTATCGCAGTAGAGCCTAAAACTAAAGCAGATGTTGATAAATTAGGTATGGGCTTAGCTAAATTAGCTGAAGAAGATCCTACATTTACTGTACGTTCAGACGAAGCTTCAGGACAGACTATTATTTCTGGAATGGGTGAGTTACACTTAGATGTAATTGTAGATCGTTTACGTCGTGAGTTCAAGGTTGAAGTAAACCAAGGACAACCACAAGTAGAGTATAAAGAGGCTATTACACAAGCTGCTGATCATAGAGAAGTTTATAAGAAACAATCTGGTGGTCGTGGTAAATTTGCTGATATCGTGTTTACGGTAGAACCAGCTGATGAAGGTGTAGTAGGACTTCAATTTGAATCTGTAATTAAAGGTGGTAACGTTCCTAAGGAATTTATCCCTTCTATTGAAAAAGGATTCAAAATGGCTATGGTAAACGGACCATTAGCAGGTTATGAAATCGATGCTATGAAAGTAACATTGAGAGATGGATCTTACCACGATGTGGATTCGGATCAACTATCTTTCGAATTGGCTGCTAAGTTAGGATTCAAAAACTGTGCTAAGGCTGCTAAAGCTGTAATCATGGAACCAATCATGAAACTTGAGGTAATTACTCCTGAAGAAAACATGGGTGACATTGTTGGAGATTTAAACCGTCGTAGAGGTCAAATGAGCGATATGGGTGACAGAGCTGGTGCAAAAACTGTAAAAGCAACTGTGCCATTATCAGAGATGTTTGGTTATGTAACTACTTTAAGAACATTATCTTCAGGTCGTGCAACGTCAACAATGGAATTTTCACACTATGCTGAAACACCTTCTAACGTATCAGAAGAAGTGATAAAAGCTGCTAAAGGAGAACAATCTTAAAAAGTTAAGAAAATGAGTCAAAAAATTAGAATAAAATTAAAGTCTTACGATCATAACTTAGTAGACAAGTCTGCTGATAAGATTGTAAAAACCGTAAAAAGTACAGGTGCTGTAGTAACTGGTCCAATTCCATTACCAACACACAAGAAAATTTTCACTGTATTACGTTCACCTCACGTTAACAAGAAGTCTAGAGAACAATTTCAATTAAGCTCTTACAAGAGATTATTAGATATCTACTCTTCATCTTCTAAAACCATTGATGCTCTAATGAAATTAGAGTTACCTTCTGGTGTTGAAGTAGAGATTAAAGTTTAAGTATATTGCAAGGTTAACTTGTAATACATAAATAAATTAAGCATCAGGATAAGAAATTATTTTGGTGCTTTTTTTGCTTTAAAGTCATTTGAAAAACAATAATTTACTGGCGTTATCTCTAATAACATAAGCATAAGTAAGTTAAGAATTGTAGTTGTAAAACGGGGTATAGTTATTAAATATTCAAGGATAAACGGGGTAGATAACAGCTTTCTTCGGAATTAATTGAAAATCATTTTTTTAAACCGAAATTAATAACTACATTTGCACACTTAAAATGCGGAAATGAACACCGTATTTACATGTCCCACCAATGCGGTTGCGGGAAAAACGGTAAAAATACACTTCAAGGCTGAAACGTATTTCAGCCTTAAATGTTTTTAATAAATAGTAAATCATTAATAAATAATTAAATATGTCTGGGTTAATTGGAAAGAAAATCGGTATGACCAGCATTTTCGATGAAAATGGTAAAAATATGCCATGTACAGTAATCGAAGCTGGACCATGTATCGTTACCCAAGTCAGAACTGAAGAGGTTGACGGCTATAAAGCTATTCAACTTGGTTTCGATGACGCGACAGAAAAAAGCGCTACTAAAGCAGACTTAGGTCATGCTAAAAAAGCGGGTACTTCTGTAAAACGCAAAATCGTAGAATTCAAAAGTTTTGATGCGGAGTACAAATTAGGAGATGCAATCACTGTTGATCATTTCACCGAAGGTGAATTTGTTGATGTAGCAGGAACATCTAAAGGTAAAGGATTTCAAGGGGTTGTAAAACGTCATGGTTTCGGTGGTGTAGGTCAAGCTACTCACGGTCAACATAACCGTTTAAGAGCACCGGGATCTATTGGAGCTGCATCTTATCCTGCTCGTGTTTTTAAAGGCATGAAAATGGCAGGTAGAATGGGTGGAGACACAGTTAAAGTTCAAAATTTAAAAGTTTTAAAAGTAGTAGCTGAAAAGAATCTACTTGTGGTTAAAGGATGTGTTCCTGGCCATAAAAACTCTTATGTAATTATTAGAAAATAATGAAAGTAGCAGTTTTAGATATAAACGGAAAAGACACAGGTAGACAAGCAGAGCTTTCTCAAGATGTGTTCGCTATTGAGCCTAATAATCACGCTGTATACTTGGATGTTAAGCAATACTTAGCAAACCAACGTCAGGGAACTCACAAAGCTAAAGAAAGAGCTGAGATCGCTGGTAGTACACGTAAGATTAAAAAGCAAAAAGGAACTGGTACAGCTAGAGCAGGTTCTATTAAGTCTGGTGTATTTAAAGGTGGTGGTCGTATGTTCGGTCCAAGACCTAGAAATTACAGCTTCAAACTTAATAAAAGCCTTAAGCGTTTAGCGCGTAAATCAGCATTAAGTATTAAAGCAAGCGAAAAGTCAGTAGTTGTTTTAGAAGATTTCAGTTTTGAATCTCCAAAAACAAAAAACTTTACAGCAGTGCTTAAAGCCTTAGGCTTAGAGAGCAAAAAGTCATTGTTTGTGTTGGGTGAGTCGAATAAAAACGTATATTTGTCGTCACGCAATTTAAAAGGTTCTGAAGTTATAACTAGTTCAGAAATAAGCACTTACAAGATTTTAAACGCAAATCAAGTGATCCTTTTAGAAGGCGCTTTAGAAGGAATTGAATCAAACTTAAGTAAATAGAAACAATGAGTATCTTAATTAAACCTATAATCACAGAAAAAGCGACAGCAGATAGCGAGTTAAGAAACTGCTATACTTTCGCAGTGAAGACGAAGGCGAACAAGGTAGAAATCAAAAAAGCGGTGGAAGCTGCTTATGGTGTTTCTGTTGAAAAAGTTCGTACTATAAATGTCCGTCCAGATCGTAGTACCAAGTTTACTAAAACTGGTATTCAACATGGTAAAACAAATGCTGTTAAAAAAGCAATTGTACAACTGGCGGAAGGTGAAATGATTGATTTATACAGTAACATGTAATTAAAGACAGATGTCAGTAAGAAAATTAAAACCAATCACACCAGGACAGCGATTTAGAGTAGTAAACGGCTATGATGCCATTACTACTGATAAGCCGGAAAAGAGTTTACTCGTTCCGAACAAAAGGTCTGGTGGTAGAAACAGTGAAGGAAAAATGACTATGCGCTACATTGGTGGTGGTCATAAAAGAAAGTATCGTATTATCGATTTTAAAAGAGACAAAGCTGGGATTCCTGGTGAAGTAGCTTCTATTCAATACGATCCAAACAGAACAGCTTTTATTGCATTATTGAATTATCAAGATGGCGAGAAAAGATACATTATTGCACAAAATGGACTTCAGGTTGGGCAAAATGTAGTATCTGGTCAAGAAGGTATTGCTCCAGAAATTGGAAATGCAATGCCATTAAGTGAAATTCCATTAGGAACAATTATCTCATGTGTTGAGTTACGTCCAGGTCAAGGTGCTGTTATGGCGCGTAGTGCTGGTGCATTTGCTCAATTAATGGCAAGAGATGGTAAGTTTGCTACGGTAAAATTACCTTCTGGTGAAACAAGATTAATTCTTGTTAACTGTATGGCAACTATCGGTGTTGTATCTAATTCTGATCACCAATTATTAGTAGGTGGTAAAGCAGGTAGAACAAGATGGTTAGGTAGAAGACCACGTACAAGACCAGTAGTAATGAATCCGGTTGATCACCCAATGGGTGGTGGTGAAGGTAAATCTTCAGGTGGACATCCTCGTTCTAGAAACGGTATACCAGCTAAAGGTTTCAGAACCCGTTCTAAGACCAAAGCAAGTAATAAATATATTGTAGAACGTAGAAAGAAATAAGACATGGCAAGATCATTAAAAAAAGGACCTTACGTTCATTATAAATTAGAGAGAAAAGTCGCTGTAAATGTTGAAAACAATAAGAAGACAGTAATCAAAACGTGGTCTAGAGCCTCTATGATTACTCCGGATTTTGTTGGACAAACAATCGCAGTACACAATGGCCGTCAATTTGTACCAGTATATGTTACTGAGAACATGGTAGGTCATAAATTAGGAGAATTTTCACCAACACGTTCATTCCGTGGACACGCAGGTGCTAAAAATAAAGGTAAAAAGTAGTAAGCTATGGGAAGTCGTAAAAAACAAATGGCAGACGCTATTAAGGAAGCAAAAAAACACGTTGCTTTTGCTAAACTTAATAACTGTCCTACATCACCGAGAAAAATGCGCTTAGTAGCCGATTTAGTAAGAGGCGAAAAGGTAGAACATGCACTTAATATATTAAAATTCAACCAAAAGGAAGCTTCTGGTCGTTTAGAGAAATTGTTACTGTCTGCAATTGCAAACTGGCAAGCTAAAAACGAAGAAGCTAATATTGAAGAGGCTGAATTGATCGTAAAAGAGATAACTGTTGACAGCGGATCTATGTTAAAAAGATTACGTCCAGCACCTCAAGGTCGTGCACACAGAATTAGAAAACGTTCTAACCACGTAACAATCGTTGTTGGAGCAAAAAATAACACACAAAGCTAAGATAGATATGGGACAAAAAACAAATCCAATCGGGAATCGCTTAGGTATTATCAGAGGATGGGAATCTAACTGGTACGGAGGTAATGATTATGGAGATAAGCTTGCCGAAGACGATAAAATTAGAAAATACGTTCATGCACGTTTATCTAAAGCTAGTGTTAGTAGAGTAATTATCGAAAGAACTCTTAAACTTGTAACCGTTACTATCACAACGGCTCGCCCAGGTATCATTATTGGTAAAGGCGGTCAAGAGGTAGACAAGTTAAAAGAAGAACTTAAGAAAATTACTGGAAAGGAAGTTCAGATTAATATCTTTGAAATTAAAAGACCTGAACTTGATGCATTTTTAGTAGGATCAAGCATCGCTCGTCAAATTGAAAATAGAATTTCATACAGACGTGCAATTAAGATGGCTATTGCTGCTACAATGCGTATGAACGCTGAAGGAATTAAAATCCAAATTAGTGGTCGTTTAAATGGTGCTGAAATGGCACGTTCTGAACACTACAAAGAAGGACGTATTCCTTTATCAACCTTTAGAGCCGATATCGATTATGCTTTAGTTGAGGCGCACACTACTTATGGTAGATTGGGTGTTAAAGTATGGATCATGAAAGGTGAAGTATATGGTAAAAGAGAACTTTCTCCGCTTGTTGGATTATCTAAGAAGCAAGGAAAAGGTGGAGCCGGAGGACGTGGCGGAAACAGAGATAACAAACCTCGTCGCAGAAAGTAATTTTTTATAAAGTAAAGAAAAATGTTACAGCCTAAAAGAACAAAATTTCGTAAACAGCAAAAAGGACGTATGAAAGGTAATGCCGGAAGAGGGCATTTACTATCAAGCGGTACCTTTGGAATAAAATCGTTAGACTCGAATTTTTTAACATCACGTCAAATTGAAGCAGCTCGTATTGCCGCTACACGTTACATGAAAAGAGAAGGGCAACTTTGGATCAAAATTTTTCCAGACAAGCCTATCACAAAGAAACCTCTTGAAGTACGTATGGGTAAAGGTAAAGGTGCCGTTGAATATTGGGTAGCTGTTGTTAAGCCAGGAAGAGTATTATTTGAAATAGGTGGAGTGCCTTTAGACGTTGCAAAAGAAGCATTACGTTTAGCCGCACAAAAACTACCTGTAAAAACTAAGTTTTTAATCGCTAGAGATTACGAAGCATAATTTATTTGATATTATGAAACAATCAGAAATTAAAGAATTATCTGTAGCTGAGTTACAAGAGAAACTTGGTGAAACAAAAAAGAGTTATTCAGACCTAAAATTGGCTCATGCAATATCTCCTTTAGAAAATCCAATTCAATTACGTTCTATAAGAAGAACTGTAGCTAGAATTGCGACCGAATTAACTAAAAGAGAATTACAATAATTCTGCTGAAAGATGGAAACAAGAAATTTAAGAAAAGAACGTATAGGAGTTGTTACTAGTAACAAAATGCAAAAATCAATAGTTGTTGCAGAAGTTAAAAAAGTAAAACATCCTATGTATGGAAAATTCGTATTAAAAACGAAAAAGTACGTAGCACACGACGAAACAAACGACTGTAACATTGGTGATACAGTAAAGATCATGGAAACAAGACCTTTATCTAAATCTAAATGTTGGAGATTAGTAGAAATCCTAGAAAGAGCTAAATAATTATGTTACAACAAGAATCAAGATTAAAGGTAGCAGACAACACTGGAGCAAAAGAGGTTTTAGTTATCCGTGTATTAGGCGGTACTAAAAGAAGATATGCTTCTGTAGGAGACAAAATTGTTGTTTCAGTAAAGGATGCAACTCCTAATGGAAACATTAAGAAAAAAGCAGTTTCTACAGCAGTTGTTGTACGTACTAAGAAGGAAGTAAGAAGACCAGACGGATCTTATATAAGATTTGACGATAACGCTTGTGTTTTATTAAACCCAACGGGTGAGATGAGAGGAACACGTGTTTTTGGTCCTGTTGCTAGAGAGCTTCGTGATAGATCATTCATGAAGATTGTATCATTAGCACCAGAGGTGCTTTAATACAGAAAATATTAAGATGGGAAAGCTTAAAATAAAAACTGGAGATACTGTAAGAGTTATTGCTGGAGATCACAAAGGATCTGAAGGTACGGTTCAAAAAGTATTAATAGAGAAGAACAAAGCGATTGTTGAGGGTGTAAACATGGTGAAGAAACATACTAAACCAAGTGCACAAAATCCTCAAGGAGGAATCGTAGAAAAAGAAGCAGCTATTCATATTTCTAACTTATCTTTGCTAACTTCGAAAGGAGAAGCAACGAGAGTTGGTTATAGAGTAGAAGGCGACAAAAAAGTAAGATTTTCATTAAAATCTAATGAAGTAATATAGTTATGGCATATTCACCAAGACTTAAAGAAGAGTATAAAGGCAAAGTAATTGCAGCTCTTACAGACGAATTTGGGTATAAGAATGTAATGCAAGTTCCTAAACTGACTAAGATAGTAATATCTAAAGGTGTAGGTGCTGCCGTTGCAGACAAGAAGTTAATCGACTACGCAGTAGAAGAATTAACCACTATATCTGGACAAAAAGCTATTTCAACATTATCTAAAAAGGATGTTGCAACGTTTAAATTACGTAAAGGTATGCCAATTGGGGCAAAAGTTACTTTACGTGGTGAACGTATGTACGAGTTTTTAGATCGTTTAGTTACTTCTGCACTTCCACGTGTAAGAGATTTTAACGGAATTAGAGCTACAGGATTTGACGGACGTGGTAACTACAACTTAGGAGTTACTGAACAAATTATATTTCCAGAGATAAATATTGACAAAGTTAATAAAATCTCAGGTATGGATATTACATTTGTAACCACTGCCGCGACTGATAAAGAAGCAAAATCATTATTAACCGAATTAGGATTACCTTTTCAAAAGAACTAAGACATGGCTAAAGAATCAATGAAAGCCCGTGAGGTGAAAAGATCAAAAACAGTAGCTAAATATGCTGAAAAACGCAAAGCTTTGAAAGAAGCTGGTGATTATGAAGCATTACAAAAGTTACCTAAAAATGCATCTCCTATTCGTCAACATAATAGATGTAAATTAACAGGAAGACCAAAAGGATATATGAGAACCTTTGGTTTATCTCGTGTAACATTCAGAGAGATGGCCAATCAAGGTCTTATCCCAGGTGTAAGAAAAGCTAGTTGGTAATATTATATTAAATAATCAGATTTCAGGTTCGATCCCGATAAAGGTCGGGACGAAAACCAAAATCACAAAATCAATTCATTATGTACTCAGATCCAATTGCGGATTATTTGACACGAATTAGAAACGCCGTGAGAGCGAACCACAGAGTTGTGGAGATCCCTGCGTCTAATTTAAAAAAAGACATCACTAAAATATTATTCGAACAAGGATATATTTTAAGTTACAAATTTGATGACTCTTCAGTACAAGGTTCTATTAAAATAGCACTTAAGTACAACAAAGAAACAAAAGAACCAGTAATTAAAAAACTGCAACGTATTAGTACGCCAGGTTTACGTAAGTATTCAGGCTCTAATGATTTACCTAGAATCTTAAATGGTCTTGGTATTGCTATCGTTTCAACTTCTCACGGAGTAATGACAGGCAAACAAGCTAAGAGAGATAATGTAGGTGGTGAGGTTTTATGTTATGTATACTAATTTTTAAACCAGAAAGAAATGTCAAGAATAGGAAATAATCCAGTAGCCATTCCAGAAGGTGTAACAGTAGACGTTAAAGATAACGTAGTTACTGTAAAAGGAAAATTAGGCGAATTAACACAAAATTACGATTCTGTCGAAATTAAAGTAGAAGATGGTAATGTGATGGTAGCACGTTCTTCAGATTCTAAAGATCAAAAAGCCAAACACGGTTTATACAGATCTTTAATGAATAACATGGTAGAAGGTGTATCTAACGGTTGGACTAAACAATTAGAATTGGTAGGTGTAGGTTATAGAGCATCAAACCAAGGGCAAAAGTTAGATTTAGCTTTAGGATTTTCTCATAACATTGTTTTAAACATTGCTGATGAAGTAAAGGTTGAAACAGTTTCAGAAAAAGGGAAAAACCCAATTATAAAATTAACGTCATTCGATAAACAATTAGTTGGTCAAGTAGCTGCAAAGATCCGCGGATTTAGACCACCAGAGCCTTATAAAGGAAAAGGTGTGAAGTTTGTTGGTGAAGTATTAAGAAGAAAAGCTGGTAAATCAGCATAATAATTTAGTTATGGCATTGACAAAGAACGAAAGAAGACTAAGAATTAAAAACAGAATTCGTAAGGTAGTTTCTGGAACAGAAGCTAGACCTAGATTAGCTGTTTATAGAAGTAATAAAGAAATTTATGCTCAAATAGTTGATGATGTATCAGGTAAAACTGTAGCATCTTCATCTTCTAGAGATAAAGACATAAGTACTGCAAAAGGTAATAAATCTGAAATAGCTGCACTAGTTGGTAAAGCATTAGGAGAAAAAGCCATAAAAGCAGGTGTTGAAACTATTGCTTTTGATAGAGGTGGGTATTTATACCACGGAAGAATTAAATCATTAGCTGATGGCGCTAGAGCCGCAGGACTTAAATTTTAAGAAATATGTTTCAAAAATATAAAAGCGCAGAATTAGTAAAACCAGGTGGATTAGATCTTAAAGATCGTTTAGTTGGTGTGCAAAGGGTTACTAAAGTAACTAAAGGTGGTAGAGCATTTGGTTTTTCAGCAATCGTTGTGGTTGGTGATGAAGCTGGTGTTGTAGGACAAGGTTTAGGAAAATCTAAAGACGTTGCTAGTGCAATTGCAAAAGCTGTTGAAGATGCTAAGAAAAACCTAGTTAGAATTCCTATTATTAAAGGAACACTACCTCACGAACAAAAAGGTAAATACGGTGGAGCGAGAGTAAATATTATTCCTGCTGCTCCTGGTACAGGTGTAATTGCTGGTGGTGCTGTACGTACAGTACTTGAGGCCGTTGGTGTTCACGATGTATTATCTAAATCTCAAGGTTCTTCAAACCCTCACAACGTAGTTAAAGCAACTTTTGATGCTTTATTACAATTAAGAGATGCGAATGCAATTGCTAGAGATAGAGGTATTTCACTTCAACAAGTTTTTAACGCTTAATAACGACAGAGATGGCAAAAATTAAAGTAACAAAGGTTAAAAGCGCAATCAATCGTACGCAAAGACAGAAAAGAACTTTAGAAGCTCTTGGTCTTAAAAAGATTGGTCAAGTAAAAGAGCATGACGCTACACCAAATATTCTTGGTATGGTTGCTAAAGTTTCACATTTAGTTTCTGTTGAAGAAACAAAATAATATAACTGAAAATGGATTTAAGTAATTTAAAACCTGCAGAAGGTTCAGTAAAAAATCAAGGAAAAAGAATAGGTAGAGGACAAGGTTCTGGTAAAGGTGGTACTGCTACACGTGGTCACAAAGGTGCTAAATCTCGTTCTGGTTATTCTAAGAAATTAGGTTTTGAAGGTGGTCAAATGCCGCTTCAACGTCGAGTTCCTAAATTTGGTTTTACTAATATCAATCGTAAGGAGTATCAAGGTATCAATCTTGATGTTTTACAACAATTGGTTGATGAAAAGAAAATTGAAGGTACAGTTGATTTTGAAACATTATTCACAAACCGTCTAATAGATAAAAACGATTTAGTTAAAATCTTAGGACGTGGTGAATTAAAATCGAAATTAAAAGTAACTGCTCATAAGTTTACTGCTTCAGCAAAAGCTGCTATTGAAGCTGCTGGAGGAGAAGCTGTAACTTTATAAGACTTATTATAAGTATGAAATTTATAGAATCATTAAAAAATGTTTGGAAAATAGAGGAGCTAAGAAACAGAATCATGGTAACATTGGGTCTGTTATTAGCTTATCGTTTTGGAGCTCAAATTGTATTACCTGGAATTGATGCAACACTACTTGGTAGTTTAGCTGATAAAACTGATTCTGGAATATTGGGTATTTTAAACGCCTTTACGGGTGGTGCATTTGCAAATGCTTCTGTATTTGCTTTAGGTATCATGCCTTACATTTCGGCTTCTATTGTAGTACAGTTAATGGGAATAGCTATTCCTTATTTACAAAAGCTACAAAAAGAAGGTGCAAGTGGTCAAAAGAAAATCACTCAAATAACACGTTGGTTAACTATAGCGATTTGTTTACTACAAGCGCCAGGTTACTTAGCTAGTTTACCTGCATTAGGTATTCCTGAGTCGGCTTTCTTATTAGGACAAGGACCTTTATTCTATTTCTCTTCTGTAACCATTTTAGTGACTGGCTGTATATTTGCCATGTGGTTAGGTGAAAAAATTACAGATAAGGGAATTGGAAACGGTATCTCACTTTTAATTATGGTTGGTATTATTGCTAGATTACCTGAGGTATTCTTACAAAATGCAGCTACTAGATTAGAAGGAAATAACGTAATGCTTATCCTTTTCGAATTAGTAATTTGGTTTGTAATTATTCTTGGTGCTATTATGTTAGTAATGGCCGTTAGAAAGATTGCAGTACAATACGCTAGAAGAACAGCTACTGGTGGTTACGAAAAAGCAGCTATGGCAGGATCAAGACAGTATATTCCTTTAAAGCTTAATGCTTCAGGAGTTATGCCTATTATTTTTGCTCAAGCTATTATGTTCGTCCCTAGTTTAATTGGTGGTTCTTCATTCTTAAAAGAGACAGCAACAGGTATTTGGATGCAAACTAATTATACTGATATCTTTGGATTCTGGTATAACGTAACATTCGCTTTATTAATTATTGTGTTTACATATTTTTATACTGCGATTACTGTTCCAACAAACAAGATGGCTGACGATTTAAAACGTAGTGGCGGGTTTATACCGGGCATTCGTCCAGGATCGGAAACATCAGAGTATTTAGATAAAATTATGTCTCAAATAACCTTACCAGGTTCTATATTTTTAGCAGTGTTAGCTATATTTCCAGCATTCATTGTTAAACTTATGGGAGTGCAACAAGGATGGGCTTTGTTTTTCGGAGGTACATCACTGTTAATTATGGTTGGAGTTGCAATTGATACTATGCAACAAATAAATTCTTATTTGTTAAATAGACACTATGATGGTTTGATGAAGACAGGTAAAAATAGAAAAGCAGTAGCTTAATATCATACTATGGCAAAACAAGCAGCAATAGAGCAAGACGGAACAATTATAGAGGCATTATCTAATGCAATGTTTCGAGTGGAATTAGAAAACGGTCACATAGTGACAGCACACATCTCAGGTAAAATGCGTATGCATTACATTAAGTTATTACCAGGAGATAAAGTGAAATTAGAAATGAGTCCTTATGATTTAACTAAGGCTCGAATAACTTATAGATACTAATACGAATACGATGAAAGTAAGAGCATCAGTTAAAAAGAGAAGTGCAGATTGCAAGATCGTGCGCAGAAAAGGTAGACTTTATGTGATAAACAAAAAGAATCCTAGATTTAAACAAAGACAAGGGTAATTATGGCAAGAATTGCAGGTGTAGACATACCGAAAAACAAAAGAGGAGTAATTTCCTTAACTTATATCTACGGAGTAGGTAGAAGTAGATCAAAAGAGATTTTAGCTGAAGCTAAGGTTGATGAAAGTATTAAAGTTCAAGATTGGAATGATGACCAAATAGCAGCCATTCGTGATGCTGTTGGAACATTTACAATCGAAGGTGAATTACGTTCTGAAACACAATTAAACATTAAGCGATTAATGGATATTGGATGTTACAGAGGTATTCGTCATAGATCTGGTCTTCCATTAAGAGGACAACGTACTAAGAACAACTCTAGAACCAGAAAAGGTAGAAGAAAAACTGTTGCTAACAAGAAAAAGGCAACTAAATAATAATTAGTCTTTGGTATTTAGACGTTGGAAGGAATCTGTTTGAAATTATAATAGTTTAGGATTCTAGCGACTATCACTAAAACTAAAAGCTAAAAGAAAATGGCAAAAACAAGCACAAAAAAACGTAAAGTTATTGTTGATGCAGTTGGAGAAGCTCACGTTACAGCTTCTTTCAATAACATCATTATTTCACTTACCAACAAAAAAGGAGACGTAATTTCTTGGTCTTCTGCTGGTAAAATGGGATTTAGAGGTTCTAAGAAAAACACACCTTATGCAGCTCAATTAGCTGCTGAAGATGCTGCGGGAGTAGCAACTGAAGCTGGCTTAAAGAAAGTAAAGGTTTATGTTAAGGGCCCAGGAAATGGTAGAGAATCTGCTATTCGTTCTATCCACAATGCAGGTATCGAAGTAACAGAAATTATCGATGTTACACCTTTACCACATAATGGATGTCGTCCTCCTAAAAGAAGAAGAGTTTAATCACGTTTTAAATAGCGTGCTTTAGATTAAGCAAATAGAAAAAATTAATATCACCTCGTATGTAGGTGGTATTAATTTTTTGTGTAAATTTGCAAACTGAAATTATTAACAAGTATCAATAAAAGAGATCAACGATTATCGAAGGATAAGATTAAGACCTTAATTCATAATCACTCTTAAAATCAATTTATTATGGCAAGATATACTGGTCCTAAAACCAAAATAGCTCGTAAATTTGGCGAGGCAATTTTCGGAGAAGATAAATCTTTTGAAAAAAGAAATTATCCTCCTGGACAACACGGAAACGCTAGACGTCGTGGAAAAAAATCTGAATATGCAATCCAATTAATGGAAAAGCAAAAGGCAAAATATACTTATGGTATATTAGAACGTCAATTTAGAGGTTTATTTAAGAAAGCAAGAGCTGCTCAAGGTATTACAGGTGAAGTTTTATTACAACTTTGTGAGTCTAGATTAGACAACGTGGTATTTAGAATGGGAATTGCTCCAACAAGAAGTGCTGCTAGACAATTAGTATCTCACAGACACATTACAGTTAATGGTGAATTGGTAAACATACCTTCTTACTCATTAAAAGCTGGAGATGTTGTTGCTGTTAGAGAAAAATCTAAATCACTTGAAACGATCGATAGATCACTTTCAAACTCAAGTCAAGTATTCGAATGGATTACTTGGAATACGGCTACTATGCAAGGTACTTACGTTTCTGTTCCTGCTAGAATCCAAATTCCAGAAAACATCAATGAGCAATTCATCGTCGAATTATACTCTAAATAATAATTAACATATTGGTATTTAGCCAAAGGATTTATTAGTCTTCTTCATACTTTTAAATCGCGCAACTAAATAACAATTAAAACGAAGAAAAGTATGGCAGTATTTAATTTTCAAAAACCTGACAAAGTAATCATGATTGATTCTACTGATTTCGAAGGTAAATTCGAATTCAGACCATTAGAACCAGGTTACGGTCTAACAGTTGGTAATGCATTAAGAAGAGTTTTATTATCCTCTTTAGAAGGTTTTGCTATCACATCTGTTAGAATAGAAGGTGTAGATCACGAGTTTTCTGCAATTGCAGGAGTAGTGGAAGATGTTACAGAAATCATCTTAAACTTAAAACAAGCTCGTTTTAAAAGACAAATTGAGGATATTGATAACGAGTCTATCTCAATATCAATCTCTGGTCAAGATAAAATTACAGCTGGTGATTTCCAAAAGTTTATCTCTGGTTTCCAAGTATTAAATACAGAATTAGTTATCTGTAACTTAGATCCAAAAGTGAATTTCAATATGGAAATTACAATTGAAAAAGGTAGAGGATATGTTCCTGCTGAAGAAAATAAAAAAGCTTCTGCACCAATTGGAACTATTTTTACGGATTCAATTTATACACCTATTAAAAACGTTAAGTATAGTATTGAAAACTATCGTGTTGAACAAAAGACTGATTACGAAAAATTAGTTTTTGAAATCATTACTGATGGATCAATTACTCCACAAGACGCTTTAACGGAAGGCGCTAAAACATTAATTCACCACTTCATGTTATTCTCTGATGAGCGTATCACATTAGAAGCTGATGAAATAGCACAAACTGAAACTTATGATGAAGAATCTCTTCACATGCGTCAGTTACTTAAAACGAAGTTAATCGATATGGATTTATCGGTACGTGCTCTTAATTGTTTAAAAGCTGCTGAAGTTGATACTTTAGGAGACTTAGTATCTTTCAATAAAAATGATTTAATGAAATTCAGAAACTTCGGTAAGAAGTCTTTAACTGAGCTTGAAGAGCTTGTAAATGTTAAAGGTTTAAACTTCGGAATGGACTTAAGCAAATACAAATTAGATAAAGATTAATTAATCATATTTTGCTCCTCGATGTCGAGTTTAGTAGCAAGATGATAACACAAATGTCATGAGACACGGAAAAAAAATAAACCACTTAGGTAGAAAAACTGCCCACAGAAAATCAATGTTAGCTAATATGGCTTGTTCTTTAATAGAGCACAAACGTATTAACACAACAGTTGCAAAAGCAAAAGCTTTAAAACAATTTGTTGAGCCAATGATTACTAAGTCTAAAGAAGATACAACACATAACAGACGTATTGTGATGGCTCGTTTAAGACAAAAGGAAGCTGTAGCAGAATTATTCAGAGATGTGGCTGCTAAAATCGCAGACAGACCAGGTGGATATACAAGAATTATAAAACTTGGAAATCGTTTAGGTGATAACGCGGATATGGCAATGATTGAACTTGTTGATTACAACGAGATCTACAATGCTGATAAAGCGAAGAAGAAAACAACAAGAAGAAGTAGAAGAGGTGGTTCTAAGCCAGAAGCTACTGCTCCTGTTGAAACTAAAGCTTCAAACGAAGAGGAATAAATGTTAATAAGCATTTAAAATATAAAGGATAAACTATTTTAGTTTATCCTTTTTTTTGTGCAATTTTGTAAAACTTTTTTCGGGAATGGGTTGGCTTGTTTAAAAGCAAGACGATTAAACGAAATTTGAGAGGTCATATTTCAGAAACATTTCTAAAAATATATTCTTATACATGAAATATCAAAAAAGACAAAAAGCCATTATTCTGTTAGCAGATGGCACTATTTTTTACGGTAAAGCAGTTGGTAACAAGCAAGGTACTGCCTTCGGGGAGGTTTGTTTCAATACAGGAATGACAGGGTATCAGGAAATTTTTACCGATCCATCGTATTACGGTCAGTTAATGGTCGCAACCAACGCTCACATTGGAAACTACGGTACAAATGCAGAAGAGGTAGAATCAGATTCTATTAAAATTGCAGGGTTAATTGTAAAAAACTTTAGTTACGAGTATTCAAGAGTAGACTCAGAAGGGTCTTTATTAGATTTTTTAGATAAAAATAATCTATTAGCTATTTCGGATGTTGATACAAGAGCTTTAGTAAGCTATATTCGTGATAATGGAGCTATGAATGCTGTTATTTCAACCGATGTTGATAATGTTGAAGGTTTGAAAAAACAATTGGCAGAACAACCAAAGATGGAAGGTTTAGAATTAGCATCAAAAGTGTCAACTAAAGAACCTTATTTCTATGGTGATGAAAACGCAACGTATAAAGTAGCCGCTTTGGACATTGGGATTAAAAAGAATATCCTTCGTAACATTGCAAAAAGAGATGTTTACATCAAAGTATTTCCTTATAATGCTAAGTTTGAAGATTTAGAAGCTTTTAACCCTGATGGTTATTTTCTTTCTAATGGTCCTGGAGATCCAGAACCTTTAGTTGAAGCACAAGAAGTTGCTAGAGAAATTATAAAAAGAGACTTACCATTGTTCGGTATTTGTTTAGGCCATCAAGTAATTGCTTTGGCCAACGGCGTGTCAACCTATAAAATGCATAACGGGCATCGTGGTATTAATCATCCTGTAAAAAATATAAAAACAGGAAAAGGGGAAGTAACATCTCAAAATCATGGTTTTGCTGTGAACAGGGAAGAGGCTGAAGCTAATACAGATTTAGAAATTACACACGTGCACTTAAATGATAATACAGTAGCTGGTTTAGCTATGAAAAGTAAAAACTGTTTCTCGGTACAATATCACCCGGAAGCCAGTCCTGGACCACACGATTCAGACTATCTTTTCGATCAGTTTATAGAAAATATTAAAAACAAGTAAATAGTATTAACCTCAAAGAATCTATCGATTTTTTGAGGTTTTCTTTTACTAAAACGTTGTAGAGCTGTTTTTAGATAATTATTTAGAAACATCTAAAAATTTACAAGATTTAACCGTAAATTTGAATTAATTAATTGATTAAAAAAAACTAATTATGAGTATAATAATTAATATCCACGCTAGACAAATTTTAGATTCTAGAGGAAATCCTACTGTTGAAGTAGATGTTGTAACAGAAAATGATGTTTTAGGAAGAGCTGCTGTACCATCAGGTGCATCAACAGGAGAACATGAAGCCGTTGAGTTAAGAGACGGTGGAAAAGCTTACATGGGAAAAGGTGTTTTAAAAGCCGTAGATAATGTAAACTCAATTATTGCTCAAGAATTATTAGGCGTTTCAGTATTCGAACAAAATCTTATCGATAAGATAATGATTGATTTAGACGGAACACCAAACAAATCAAAATTAGGAGCCAACGCCATCTTAGGTGTATCTTTAGCAGTGGCTAAAGCAGCAGCAGGAGAGTTAGGTTTGCCATTATACCGTTACGTTGGTGGAGTTTCTGCTAACACATTACCATTACCAATGATGAATATCATTAATGGTGGTTCTCACAGTGATGCGCCTATCGCATTTCAAGAATTTATGGTGATGCCAGTAAAAGCAAAAAACTTTACACACGCTATGCAAATGGGAACTGAAATTTTCCATAACCTTAAAAAAGTATTACACGATAGAGGTTTAAGTACAGCTGTTGGTGATGAAGGTGGATTTGCGCCAAACTTAGAAGGAGGAACAGAAGATGCTTTAGAAACTATTGCAAAGGCTGTTGAAAACGCTGGATATAAATACGGTGAAGAAGTAAAAATCGCTTTAGATTGTGCTTCTGCTGAATTTTTTGAAAATGGCGTTTACGATTATAAGAAATTCGAAGGTGATTCAGGTGTTGTAAGAACGTCTAAAGAACAAGCAGAATACTTAGCAGAATTAGTTTCTAAATATCCAATTATCTCTATTGAAGATGGTATGGATGAAAACGACTGGGAAGGTTGGAAATATTTAACCGAATTAGTTGGTGATAAAGTACAATTAGTTGGTGACGATTTATTTGTAACTAACGTAGAGCGTTTATCTCGTGGTATTAAAGAAGGTATTGCAAATTCAATCTTAATTAAAGTAAACCAAATTGGAACTTTAACAGAGACTATTGCAGCTGTAAATATGGCACATAACGCTGGTTATACTTCAGTAATGTCTCACCGTTCAGGAGAAACAGAAGATAACACTATTGCAGATTTAGCAGTAGCTTTAAATACAGGACAAATTAAAACAGGATCTGCTTCACGTAGTGATCGTATGGCTAAATACAATCAATTACTTCGTATTGAAGAAGAACTTGGTGAAGTAGCTTATTTTCCACAAGAAAATGCGTTCAAAATAAAATAAACTATATTTAAGTTTATATCTAAAAAGCGATTATTTTTTAATAATCGCTTTTTTATTTCCTATCCATGTTAATAATTCTTAAAATCCTCTAAATCGTTTGCGTTATTCTAAAAGATATAAATAGATATTTCGTAAATTAGCGGAACTTAAAACTAAAATCTTTTATAAAAACTATGTCAGATAAAGCTATACTAGAAATAAACGGCGAAAAACATGAATTTCCGCTTGTAACCGGAACAGAGAATGAAGTGGCGATCGATATCAAAACGCTTAGAAGCGTTACTAAGGGTGTAACAACCATCGATCCGGGATTTAAGAATACAGGATCGTGTGAAAGTGCTATTACATTTTTAGATGGTGAAAAAGGTATTTTAAGTTACAGAGGATATTCAATTGAAGAATTAGCCGAAAAAGCAGACTTCTTAGAAGTAGCTTTTCTTTTAATTTTTGGAGAACTTCCAAACAAAGAACAACTTGATAGATTTCATAATGATATCAAGAAAAATTCTATTGTAGACGAAGACGTTAAGAAAATATTAGACGCTTTTCCTAAAGCAGCGCACCCAATGGGGGTTTTATCTTCACTAACAAGTGCATTAACAGCATTCAATCCAGAATCAGTTAATGTAGATTCAGAAGAAGATATGTACAATACGGTAGTTCGTATTTTAGGTAAATTCCCTGTGTTAGTAGCATGGACTATGCGTAAAAAGAGTGGCTTACCACTAGATTACGGAGATAAAAACTTAGGTTATGTTGAAAACATCTTAAAAATGATGTTTAAAGTGCCTAATGAAGATTATACACAAAGTCAAATTTTAGTAAATGCTTTAGATAAATTATTAATCTTGCATGCCGATCACGAGCAAAACTGTTCTACATCTACAGTTAGAATTGTAGGATCGTCCCACGCAGGTTTATTTGCATCTATTTCTGCTGGTATTTCTGCCCTTTGGGGACCACTTCACGGTGGTGCAAACCAAGCGGTTTTAGAAATGTTAGAAGCTATTAAAGCAGATGGTGGAGATACTAAGAAATACATGGCTAAAGCTAAAGATAAAGAAGATCCTTTTAGATTAATGGGCTTCGGACATCGTGTTTATAAAAACTTCGACCCACGAGCAAAAATTATTAAAGTAGCTGCCGATGAAGTTTTAGGCGATTTAGGTGTTAAAGATCCAATCTTAGATATTGCTAAAGGTTTAGAGCGTGAAGCATTAGAAGATTCTTACTTTGTTGATAGAAAATTATATCCAAACGTAGATTTCTACTCTGGAATTATCTACAGAGGGATGGGAATTCCAACAGATATGTTTACGGTAATGTTTGCCTTAGGACGTTTACCAGGATGGATCGCTCAATGGCGTGAAATGCGCTTAAAGAAAGAGCCTATTGGACGCCCAAGACAATTATACGTAGGAGAAACTAAACGTGCTTTCGTGCCTTTAGAAAAGAGATAATCACTTCTAGGTTAAAATAAAAAAAGCTTCATAACTTAATTGTTATGGAGCTTTTTTATATTTACGGCATGATACAACTAAATGTTAAGGACGAAACTTCAAGGCTTCGTGCCGTTATTTTGGGTACTGCAGAATGTAATGGACCAGTTCCGAAGGTCGAAGATTGTTACGATCCTAAAAGTATTGAACATGTTTTAGCAGGCACTTATCCGAAGGAAATCGATATGATTTCCGAACTAGAAGAAGTGGCTCAGGTGTTTAAAAAATATGGCGTTCGGGTGTATCGACCGGAGGTTATAAAAAATTGCAACCAAATCTTTTCAAGAGACATTGCTTTTGTTATTGAAGATAAAATTATTCGTGCCAATATCCTGCCTAATAGGGATGAAGAGGTCGAGGCCATTCAATACATTTGCGATCAAATTGATATCGAAAAAAGAATTATACTTCCAGAAGATTGCCACGTAGAAGGTGGCGATGTCATGCCTTGGGGCGATTATATTTTTATTGGAACTTATTCGGGAGACGATTACCCGGAACTCATTACAGCTCGTACAAACATGGATGCTGTTATTGCTATTCAAGAATTATTTCCTGAGAAAACTGTAAAATCTTTCGAACTTCGAAAATCTAATACTAATGCAAAAGATAATGCATTGCATTTGGATTGCTGTTTTCAACCTATCGGAAAAGGGAAAGCTATCATTCATAAAAATGGATTTTTAGTTGAAAAAGAATACCAATGGTTGATAGATTTCTTCGGAAAAGACAATGTATTCGAAATTTCAAAAGATGAAATGTATCAAATGAATAGTAATGTATTTTCAATTTCAGAAGATGTTATTATTTCAGAAAAGAGCTTCACACGTTTAAATACTTGGCTTAGAGGTGAAGGTTTCACGGTAGAAGAAGTTGGGTATGCCGAAATTAGTAAACAAGAAGGATTGTTGCGCTGTACCACAATGCCTTTAATTCGCGACTAAGTTTTAACTGTTTTCTTGAAAAAATTTCGGAGGTAAATTTCTAGTGAAAGAGTAAATAATTTCGTTTTTATCGCTGAAAGTGGCCTCAGTAAAACAAACTTATTTTTATCTCTTAAATAGTTCTATTTTTGCAGTTCAATATTTATTATTATGCAGCAAACTACAAATACCATTTTGATGATTCGTCCGGTAAATTTCCGAATGAATGAACAAACAGCAATCAATAATTATTATCAAAAAGATTTGGAAAATGTGTTACCACAAACGGTAAACGCAAAAGCTCAAAAGGAATTTGATAGTTATGTTGAAAAGTTGAGAGCCATTGGAGTAAATGTAATTGTTGTTAATGATACGGAAGATACAGATACGCCAGATTCTATTTTCCCGAATAACTGGGTGTCCTTTCATGAAAATGGAAATGTGGGGGTATATCCTATGTTTGCCGAAAATCGTCGTGTAGAACGCCGAGAAGATATTCTAGAAACTTTAGAAGAGAAAGGATTTGTTATCAATAATGTGATTGATTATACAAGTGCCGAGGAAGAAGAAATTTTCTTAGAAGGTACCGGAAGTGTTGTGTTAGATCGCACAAATAGAAAAGCATATTGTGCTTTATCACCGCGCGCAGACGAGGAATTATTTATTGAATTTTGTGAAGATTTTGAGTTCTTTCCTATTGTTTTTAGTGCCAATCAAACGGTTGATGGTAAACGAAAAGCCATATATCATACAAACGTGATGATGTGCATTGGAGAAACCTTTGCGGTAATTTGTTTGAGTAGTGTTGATGATAAAAAGGAGCGAAAAAACATCCTTAAACATTTAAAAGATGACGGAAAAACCATAATCGATATTACCGAAGCTCAGGTTAATAATTTTGCAGGTAACATGTTGCAGGTAAAAGGCGCTAATAATGAACCTTATTTAATTATGAGTCAAGCAGCTTTTGATTGCTTAACAAAGCAGCAAATAAATACATTAGAGCAACATACAAAAATAGTTTCAAGCTCATTAAGCACTATTGAACTTTGCGGTGGTGGAAGCGCACGTTGTATGATGGCCGAAGTATTTTTACCTAAACAGTAGGTATTACAGGTGCTGGTTGAGATTTTGGTAATTCAATATGAAATGTAGTGCCAACATCAGGCATACTTTCCACCCAAATTTTACCATGGTTGAGTTCTACCAATTCTTTACATATAGAAAGTCCTAAACCGGTGCCTTTTTCATTATTAGTTCCCGATGTGGTAAAGGAGCTGTTTGTAAATAATTTATCAATGTTTTCTTTAGATATTCCTATGCCTGTATCCGAAATACTAATAATACAATGTCCACGAGATATTTGATTGCTAATGCTTACAATATCGCCGTTGTTACAAAATTTTAAAGCATTTGCTAAGAGATTCTGAATAACAATTTCAAACATGCTACGGTCGGCAAAAATAAAACTACGAAGGGAGTTGTTAATTAAGGTTATCCCTTTGGTTTCCATACGTTGCTCAATAAGATTTACTTTATCTATAAACACCTCTTGAATATCAAATAACGTCGCCTTAGGGTCTAACGATTGCATTTGAGACTTAGACCAATTGAGCAAATTAAAAAGTAACAACGAGGCATTATTGGCATTGTCGCTTAATTCTGGAATCAAGCTATCAAACTCTTCGCGTGATAATGAGCCATCTTTTAGTAAGTCGATAAAACCATTTATGGACGATAAAGAATCTTTTAAATCGTGAGATATAATAGAGAATAATTTATCTTTTACATTGATAACATTCTCAAGATTTTTAGTTTCTTCAACAAAGGCAGCATTTTCTACTTCTAAAGTGATATTTTTTTCTTTTAAATCTTCAAGTTTTTTTAATGCTTTATTTCGTTTTGAATTGATAACGAAAAGAATGGACGTCATAATTAAGAGCGCCAATAGTAAAGCGTAAAATGAAAAAGTATTAATATTGTCAAATTTTAGTTTACTTGTTGTTTGTGGTTTATTTTCGGTTTTTGGTAAATGATTAATTTCGCTCGGACTAATTTTACTTTCCAATGCTACCGAAAAAGGCAGCTTACTTTCTTTTTTTTCTGGTGTTTTTACTTTAGATAAACTTGATTTTAATTGGTAGTATTTACTTTGCCAAATAAAGGCATTGTGGAAGTTACGTTGCGTAGAATCTACCACTTTCATTAAATAATATTGGCGTAATAATTCTGTTTTATTATCTATTTCTTTAGCAATTTCACCAGCTTCTAATAACTGTTTTTGGGCTGTTCTTAGTCTGTTTTTCTGCAGGTTTAAATCACCTAAATTGTTTAAAGCAATTAATAGATTGGGTTTATTATTGGTTTTTCTATTAATATTATAACCTTTAATAAGGTATTGTGTAGCTGGCTCGTATTGTTTTAGTGCTAAATATTCGCCTCCTAATTTGGGATAAACTGATGATTGCAGAGAGTCGGAATGGCCGTTATACTTTAAAACTTTTTCAAAATATTCAATGGCATTATAGTGATCGTGTTTTTCGTAATATAAATTGGCAAGTCTTTTACTTGTAGAATGTATTGCCGTGGTATCGCTAAGTTGTTCCTGTAAGTCTAAGGCTTTCAAGTTAAATTCAATAGCTTTATTTTCTAAACCAGTAGAAAAATACGTTTTGGCTAAATTGTTATAAGCTAAAGATAGTTCTTGCTTTTGATCGAAATATTGTAGCGTATTAATGGCTGCCAATGAATACTCTAAACCTTTTTTATAATTACCACGTTTTGTTTCTATTATACCTAAATGATTATTAACATGAGCAATACCTAAGGTGTTTTTCTGTTGATTATAAAAATCATTCGCTTTTGAAAAACTATTTATAGCGTTAATATAGTCGTCCTTTTGAACATAATATAACGCTTTGTAATAATTGGTTTCTGCAATACCTTTTTTATAGTTAAAACTTAGTGATAGTTTTTCGCTAGCTTGAATGTATTTTATAGCGCGGTCATATTTACCTATGGCATATAACGATTTTACTAAATGTAAATAGGGAAGTACTTTCGTGGAGTCTTGCTTTTGAAATGCGAGTTCTATAAACAAGCTATCTATTTCTTTAGTCTGAGAATGACCAAGAAAAAGTGAGAGAAACAGAAAAAATGAGAATGTTTTTTTCATAAAACATTGCGGCTACAACTTGATAAAGAAATATATAACCTTGAGAGTGGAGAGTGGTTATATAATTTTTAATCGAGAGTAGTCTACCCGAGAGTCGGTTTAAAAATTAATTTATTTTGTTTGTAATAGCATTACCTTACAAAATTAAACAACAAGGGGTTAAAATCTAATTTATCTGCTTTAAAACCGAATAATCGGTTGAAATTTAGCTTTTTTTTTACAAAATTATCGACAAATAGATGAAATACAACATCTTTATGCTGTATTTCATCTTTAATTTGTAAGATATAACGATATTTAAAATAGGATTTTTACTACTTTGGTGTTGAGGGGAGTCCTTTTTTTTGGCGAAATATGCCGTTTTTTTAATGTTGTTTTTTATAATTCGGCAAAAATAAAAATTTTATCTTTGCCCACTTAAAAGTCACACTACATGAATCTTCAAGATACCTTATCAAATCAAGTTAAACAAGCCGTTTTAGCTTCTTATAAAATAGAAATTGAAATTGTTGAATTTCAAGCAACCCGAAAAGACTTTGCTGGAGATATTACAGTGGTTATTTTTCCGATGCTTCGTTTTGTAAAAGGAAATCCGGTTCAAATAGGTGAAACTATCGGCCAATATTTAGTTGAAAATGTTGCTGAAGTAAAAGCTTATAATGTTGTAAAGGGCTTTCTGAACATAGAAATAAGCGATGCTAACTATATTGATTTTTTCTACGAAATTAAAGACAATAGTAATTTTGGACTGGTAGAACCTCAAATGGAAGAGAAATCTGTAATGGTGGAATATTCTTCGCCAAATACCAATAAGCCTTTACATTTAGGTCATGTTCGAAATAATTTATTAGGCTATAGTGTTGCTGAAATTTTAAAAGCTTCTGGTAAAAAAGTTTATAAAACTCAAATTATAAACGATAGAGGGATTCATATTTGTAAAAGTATGATAGCTTGGGAACGATTCGGAAACGGTGAAACTCCAGAAAGTACAGGTTTAAAAGGAGATAAATTGGTTGGGAATTACTATGTGAAATTCGACCAAGAATATAAAAAAGAAATAGCAGTTTTAATTTCCGAAGGACAACTAGAAGATGAAGCAAAAAGAAATGCACCTATTTTAATTGAAGCCCAAAACATGCTTTTAAAATGGGAAGCAGGTGATGAAGAAGTTGTTTCGCTTTGGAAAAAGATGAATGGTTGGGTTTACGAAGGTTTTGATGTTACTTATAAAAACTTAGGCGTAGATTTTGATACCTTATATTATGAAAGCAATACCTATTTATTAGGTAAAGAGTTTGTAGAGCAAGGTTTAAAATCTGGTGTCTTTGTGAAAGAAGGTGATGGATCGGTTTGGTGCGATTTAACCGAAGATGGTTTGGATAAAAAAATTGTACAACGATCAGACGGTACTGCAGTTTACATGACCCAAGATATTGGTACGGCAATACAGCGTATCAAAGATTTTCCAGATGTGGGGGGTATGGTTTATACTGTTGGTAACGAGCAAGATTATCACTTTAAAGTGTTGTTTTTAATTTTGAACAAATTAGGATTCGAATGGGCTAAAAACCTATATCATTTAAGTTATGGTATGGTAGATTTACCTAGCGGAAAAATGAAAAGTAGAGAAGGAACTGTTGTTGATGCTGATGATTTAGTTGATGAAATGGCTAAAACTGCTGGAGAGATTTCTGAAGAATTAGGAAAACTAGACGGTTACACTGAAACTGAAAAAGAAGAACTTTATAAAGTGATTGGTTTAGGAGCCTTAAAATATCATATTTTAAAAGTAGACCCGAAGAAACGTATTTTGTTCGACCCGAAAGAATCTATCGATTTTCAAGGAAACACTGGTCCGTTTATTCAATATACTTACGCACGAATTCAATCGATTTTACGCAAAGCCGATGTTAATACTGCGGGAGAAACCGTAACAGAATTACACCCAAAAGAAAAAGAACTCATCAAGCAATTACAATTGTTTCCAGAGGTCATTCAACACGCAGCCGAAAACCATAGCCCAGCATTAATTGCAAATTACACCTATGATTTGGTGAAAGAGTTTAACTCATTTTATCAAAACGTATCTATTTTAGGAGCGGATACTAACAAGGAAAAGCAGTTTAGAGTTCAACTCTCTAAAACGGTAGCAAACACTATAAAAAGTGCGTTTTCTCTTTTAGGAATTCAAGTGCCGGAACGTATGTAAAAAGAAGAAGTAAAATCATACAATATATATTTAAATAAAAAATCGGCTTTCCTATAAAGAAAGCCGATTTTTTTATTTTTGATTACTACTTATGCTTCTTCGTTGAAAAATACTTTGTAAAAGTGCATTTTCTTTTCGTCATCATAACCACGTTCTAAATATTCGGTAGACGCATCGGGTGCATCAATATCTAGTTTTATTTGTATGTTGGTATCGAGTTTGATATCGGTTTTAATTTTACGTTTTTCTTTGGTTACAACAGATTCGGCAACATCAAATTGATTTCTTATAATGTGACTTTTAGTACCTTCGTATTCCTTTTTATACTCTTCGAATTCTTTTTTATGCTTGTCTTCTTCGAATAATTCTTCTTTAAAACGTTCTACATTCACAACTTCATTTTCTTTGAAAAAGTCGATACTTTTTGCTAAAAACGAATTTTGCTCTTTGGCACCATAAGTGGGTTTTAAAATCTCTGTCGAGAATTCTTTACAAAGTTCAATATACTGCTGGGTGTGGTTGTTGGCATCATCGGCATATTTAATATTTAAAAAATGATTTAGCCAATATTGCGCGTCGTAACTGTTGTTATCCACGCTTAAAATAATGTTGCCTTCAGCATCCGATTGATTTAAAATTAAACAGCCTTTATCTACTTTTTTAGAGCTGATTCCGTTTTGTACTAAAACATCATAACTATTGTTTTCTAAATACGTTTGAAAGAAATTAACTTTACTTTCAATTTTAAAAATTCCAATAGCGCTAGTCACAATTTCTCTAAACTCGATACCTTCAAAAAGAACAATTAAAACATCGCCTGTTTTTATCTGTGCCGAACTCGATTGCTCGTACAAATGCATTACAATGTTTTTAGAAATTTCAACAAAATTCTCCTCATCGTTAAAGGCTTGTGTACTGTAACTATTAATTTCGTTTAAAGTGATATTGGCATGGTGGGCAAAACGGTAACTCTGCACAACACTTCCGAAAGGGCGTAGTAAAAAAGGAAGCATTAATTCGTAACTGGCTTCGTCAAATTCGACGGTATCATCCGAAAAGGCATTTTTAGTATCGTTAAATTTGTTTCCAACTTTATGTATAATGAACTTGGATATAGAGGCGTTTTTTCTTGAAATCATGGGTATGTTTTAAATATTGAAAAGCTTTAGGTTTTTGAGCTAAAGGAATAAATTAATTGATTTGATAGAGTAAAACCGTGTTTTTTTCACCGGTGGTGATAAACTCTAAATTTTGATCTTTATCGGCATTTGCAAGGTCTATTTCAGAGTTAGCATATACCGGAAAGTTAGGTAGTAATTTTGCTTGGCTATCAAACAAATATGTTTTCTGAGCTTGCAAATCGGTTACAGAAACATAAATTTTGTTGTTGATATAAAATAGTTTGGCTTTATCGTAATTACCATAATCTAAATTGATGGTTTTACTTCTAATAGTAAGTTTGTTTTCCGATTGATAAACCAGCGTTTTACTTGTAGAAACTAGGCTACTGTTGGGTGCTAAGTTAAGGTTCTGGCTTGTGGTGCTTCCGTTGGTATTAATGCTTATTAAATCGCCTTTATCGGTCGTGGTTGTGAATTTATTATTGTAAAACTGAATAGGATTACTCGAATATGAAATGGATGTTTTAGGTGTCACTCTCGTTTTTCCTATTCGATCTAAAATATAAAGCTTGTCTTTTGTGGTAATTGTAATAAAATCTTTGTTCCCTATTCTAAAATGTTGAGGAGGTGAAATAATGGTGTTTTTTGCTGCCTTAAACGTAAAGCCTTTTACTATTTTTCCTTTGGCATCATACATTAAAACGTTTTTGCCTTGCGTGACGAGTAAACGGTATTTTTTGTTTTTGTCGTAATCGAAAACCGATAAAGGTTGTGTAATAGCGTCGTTAAATGTTTTCGGAAATGGAGCAACATTGTTCCCTTTTCTATCTATAACATAAACACGGTGTGGCGTAGCAAATACAAGTTGCAAACGACCATTTTTATAAATATCAATTTGATTAACCTCACCTAGAATAGCGCCTTGCAATTGCTTTTTCCAAAGTATTTTACCAGCATTAGAAATTAAATACAAATTGTTTTTTATATCCTGAACCACAATCTCTTTTTGTTTCGTGATGTGGTTGGTTACAAATTGCGGAGCGTTTAATAAATCGGCATCAAGTTTTATATTTATTTCTTCGGAAACCGATTGTTCTACAGCTTTAGCTTTATTCTTTTTAATTACGGCATTTACATGAGCAAAGTTGTTGTCGTAAATAAATTGAAGGGCCGACGCTTTATAATCATCAAGTTTAAAATCGATAGATTCCGATAGGTTTTTGTTTAAAACATCACCTAAACTATTCGGGTTGGTTACCATTAAAAGGGACGACGCATCACTTAATTCGTCCATGGTATCTTTAAAATAACTTCGGGAGCTAAGTGTGGTTTTGTTTTGGTAATTGGCAATAATGTTTTGAAGCAGTTCGGTGCTTTCAGAAAACACAAAAAAGTGATCTAAAACACAATATAAGGTCATTTCCTTTGATGAAATTAAAGGACTAAAGGTTTCAGAAAATAAATTCGAATTACTGAAATCAAAAATTGAAATATCACGATAAGTTTCAGCCACATTTTGGTCGGCAAGTAAAGCATCTTTTGTGGCAATAATGTCGGTAGAATTTAACACGATAGCACGTTTGCTACCTTCGTAAATTACACCAACTTCAATAACATCATTAAATAATGGGCTAGGATTAGCTGCAGAATCTTGTTGTCTGTATTGTTCTAAATGACTTCGGAAGGTTTTAAAATTATCAAAAGTAAAACTCACAAAAGCATCACTGTTGGAGGGGGTAACATCCTGTATTTCGTTAACCTGGGGCACGGTGTTTTTAAAAACGTTAATCAGGCTTTTTGTAGAATCGTTGGCTTTGGTAATACCGTTAAAGTATAAGTTGTTTTGGTTTACTTCAACGTCTAATGCGATATAGTTTGAAAAGGTTTTTAGTTCAAATGAATCATCAACAAAAATAGACTTTAAAACTCCGGATTTGTTATTTAAAATTACGGATAAATTGCTGTTGTCTGTGCTATGGTATATTTTTTTGAACGCATCATTTACTTTGAAATCACTAAAAGCAGCTTCAATATTTTTTTTGGCAGAAGACGCTATAAAAACACTGTCAATAACGGCGCTGTAAAATATGTTTTTATTAAGTGTGCTTTTTAGAATAGCATGCTTTTTAAAAGGAATAACTTCTTTTGTGTAGCCCTTTAAAGCATCCGTTTTAAATAAACTATCGTGGTGTTTTGTTATGATGGTGTACTGTAAACTATCTAATTTATCTTCAGAAAAACAAAGTAAAACTGGAGTGTCGGATTTTAAGAGGGACAAATTCTCTAATTTACTTTCTAAGTTCTTATATATTTTTGCTTTAGAAAATTGCTGAGTTAACCCACTATTATTGATGTTACTTTGTAGACTTTCAATATTTCGTGCTTTTATGGTAATCGCGCTGTTTTCAGGAACAAAATCGATAAGTTGATTTCGTTTTTGATACGTTTTTGTACAGCTAAAGACAAGGGTAAGTAAAAGAAGTTTTAAGAAAAATCTCATGAAATGAATTGGTTTACGCAAAATTACAATTTTTCATGTTATGGCATACTTAAAAAACATGAAATGCTCACCATTTAAACGTTAAGTTAAACTAAATCGGGTAGTAGTCTAAACGTTTTTCTGTGGTATTTTGTTATACCAAATTCTTTTATTGCAGCGCGATGGGCTTTTGTAGGGTAGCCTTTGTTTTGTTTCCAGTTGTACATCGGGAATTCTTCATGAATTTTATTCATATACATATCGCGATACGTTTTTGCTAAAACCGAAGCTGCTGCAATGCTTAAATATTTGCTGTCACCTTTAATAATAGTTTCAAACGGAATATTTTTAAAAGGTTTAAACCTATTGCCATCAACAATAATGAATTCAGGCTGTGGCACAAGTTGCTCAATAGATTTTTGCATGGCTAAAATAGAGGCGTTTAAAATATTAATGTCGTCTATAGTATCTTCAAAAATATGTGTAATGCCAAAACTTAAAGCTTGTGTTTCAATAATGGGCTTTAGTAAATCACGTTTTTTTTCACTCAGTTGTTTAGAGTCGTTAAGTATGTCGTTTTTAAATGTCTTCGGAAGAATAACAGCGGCAGCAGTTACTGGTCCCGCTAAACAGCCTCGGCCAGCTTCGTCGGTGCCACATTCTAGAATGAATTTTGAGTGATTTTTTAAAAGCATGATAAATTTATGCTTTCAAAAATATAAAGTTTAATGATTTAAACGAAATTAATGCTTAAAAATATTTAAGAAGATGAAACAGAACCTATGCTTAGAGGTGTTTTGTTAAACGAAGAGTATTTGCATTTTTTATTCTAATAATATACCAAAACTTGTTACAAGAAACTACCTAAAAGATGAGATAGCCATATCAGTGAGTATTACAATAGCCATGATAACAGCTGTTTATTGGTTTTTTCAAATTAATGGTGTTCAAGTAGAACATGAATTAGTACTAGTGAGCATTGTAGTTATTTAACTTAAATGTTATAATGATTCTTATAAAAAAAGCTTTCTAAATAATTTTAAGGCGGTTTTTAAGTTTGTAGAACTTCATGTTCTTTTAGTATTCATTTTAATTGTTTTTTTACAGATTTTAAATAATTATCAGCATTTTTAAGCGTTATCATATTTTGTATTTACATTTGCAACGGTAATATTTGTAAAAGTAAAACCAAAGCAAGATTTTTGTATATATGAATAAAATAATTCTGTCATTCTTTTGTTTGCTGTTGTTTAATACGTTAAATGCACAAAATGCACCACGTGAATTACCTGAAGGCAAGGCTTCTAAATTAGAAGAACAGGATAGTTTAAAGCCTCAGAGCAAACTATCTAAAGCCGTGTTTGGAGACGATAAAGAAGCCGATAAACCTAAAATTCAGGATTACCTAATAATTTCCTACGCAAACGACACTACTTACGTCGATACCACTTTAACCATTCAAAAAGAATATAAATTTAATTACCTTAGAAAAGATAATTTTGGTTTAATCGCATTCTCAAATTTAGGGCAAACTTATAATAGCTTAACTTATGATTTTGAAAACACCAAGCACATACCAAGTTTAGGTGCTCGAGCGAGGCATTTCAATTTTATGGAAATTGAAGATATTAATTATTACCGCGTACCAACGCCGTTAACAGAGTTGATGTACAAAACAGCCTTTGAACAAGGGCAGTTGCTTGATGCATTTTTTACTGTAAATACAAGTCCGCGTTTTAACTTTTCAATTGCCTACAAAGGCATGCGTTCTATTGGTAAATATCAACACTTGGTAACAAGTACAGGAAACTTTAGGTTTACGTCCAACTACAGGTCTGAAAACAACCGTTATAACGCCAGAGGGCATATTGTAACTCAAGATTTATTTAATGAAGAAAATGGAGGGTTAGACGAAGAAAGTGTTGGGTATTTTGAAACCGGAGAAGAAGAGTTTTTAGATCGTTCTATCTTAGATGTTAATTTTGAAAACGCCGAAAGCATGCTAAAAGCGAAGCGTTTTCATTTAGAACATTCATATGCTTTAATCAATAAAAAAGATTCTTTATCACGAAATAATTTAAATATTGGTCATGTTATTTCTTTTGAAGATAAATATTTCGAATTCAGCCAATCTAGTGCCGAAACCGAAATTTTTGGAGAAGCCTTTAAGAGTTCTAGTCTAAAGGATCGTAACACATTAGAGCATTTTTACAATCAGTTTCAATTAAACTTCAGTAACCATATTATTGGCGATTTACAGTTTAATATGGGCTATGATAATTTTAATTATGGCTATAATAAAATTGTAAAGTTAGATGGCGAATCTATTATTAATAGAATAAAAGGCGATGTGTATTCGGCTGGTGGAAAATACCATAAACAATACAAAGGTTTTGATTTATTAGGCGAATTGGGCTTGAATATATCAGGTGACTTCGACGGAAATTTCTTAAAAGCACAAGCTAGTTTTAAACTAAACGACGATGTACAAGCTGTAGCATCATTAAACCACAGTTCCAAAGCTCCAAATTTTAATTTCTTACTCTATCAAAGTGATTATTTAAACTACAACTGGCGTAACAATTTTAACAATACGGAAACTCAGAAGTTAGCTTTTGAATTAAAGTCAAATAAAATATTCAATGTAACTGTTGATTATTCTACCATAAGTGATTACACTTATTTTAAAATTGATGAAACCGCTGGTTTTGTAAAGCCAGATCAATACGATGGAACCATCAATTATCTAAGAGTAAAGGCAGACAAGGAAATTAAAGTTGGGAAACTCGCTTTAAATACAACTGTAATGTATCAAAATGTTGAGAACGGAGAAGGCGTTTTAAATGTGCCAGAACTCAACCTGAGAAGTACACTCTATTATTCAAGTGAGTTGTTTAAAAAAGCATTGTTTTTACAAACAGGTTTTACAGTGAATTATTTTTCAAAGTATAATATGAATGCTTATGATCCTGTTTTGGCAGAATTCTACGTTCAGAATGATGAAGAGTTTGGAGAATTCCCGAGGGTAGATTTCTTCCTAAATGCTAAAATTCGTCAAACTAGAATCTATTTAAAGGCGGAACATTTCAACTCAGCCTTTACAGGTTATAATTATTTTTCTGCGCCTAATAATCCGTACAGAGATTTTACCATCCGTTTTGGTGTTGTATGGAATTTCTTCCTGTAGAACGTGTTATGATGGCATTTTACCCTATTCCGAAGCGGATAGCGTTTACTTATAAATGTTTACAATATAAAAGAATTTTGGGGTGTTAGCTAAAGTTCAATACTTCCAATTAAAGTCCGATAGTTTTCTGAATAGATCAAATATTAATATTCCACAAAAAGAACCTCGATTTAATGCTCTAATTAATAGTGAAAGTATATCAGTTGTTCTTTAACTATTAAGTCTGTTAGGGTTTGTGACGTTGTCAATTAAGCTTTAGAGAATAAAGATTTAAAAAACACAAAGCCAAAGCCTAAAAATAACATAAGGTGAAAAGGAAATAACCCAAAATCGCCACCTTGGTCGCCAACAATAAATGCGCTATACATACCAAAAGCGAAATAAAGCATCAAAATACCTTCAAAAATAACATTTACTGAAACTGTTTTTTTGATGTAAATGTTGGTTTTCCAGTTGTCTTTAAATTTGCTAATATTGAATTTTGGAGTTCGTACAAATTCACTTTTTTTACCCGAATGACCTTCTATTACAGCAATAGTGTTGTGCAGTGAAAAGCCCATGGCTATTGAGAAAAACACGAAAAACATACCAATATAACTCACGAAGTTTTTTATACCTCCGCCATATATGTTTTTATACATAACCCAGTAGCAAATAAAGAAAATTAAAGTACTTATTACGAAGAAACTCATCACTATAAAATACGTTTTTAAGTGCGTGTATTCATTTTTAATATAAAGCATCGGGATACTTAAAATAGCAACCAATAAGATGTTTAAAAACATGGTACTATTCAATAAATGCAATAAACCGTGCACTTTTGTTTTTGCTGAAATGTTCTTGCTTCTTAAAACACGCCACTTCATTTTTTTGAAGTTTTCGGCACCACCTTTATTCCATCTAAATTGTTGTGAACGAGCTGCACTAATCACCACAGGAAGTTCTGCAGGTGTTTCTACGTGTTCTAAATATTTGAATTTCCAATTTTTTAATTGCGCACGATAACTTAAATCTAAATCTTCGGTTAAGGTATCGCCTTCCCAGTTGCCGGCATCGAGAATACAGGTTTTACGCCATAAACCAGCCGTACCGTTAAAGTTGATAAAGTGACCTTTACTATTTCTTCCTACTTGCTCAAGTGTAAAATGCGCATCGAGAGCAAAAGCTTGAATTTTAGTAAGTATAGAGTAGTTTCTGTTAATGTGTCCCCAACGCGTTTGCACCACACCAATTTCCGCATTCTTAAAGTAAATAACGGTTTGTTTTAACCAGTCTTTCTTAGGAAGAAAATCAGAATCGAAAATGGCTATAAATTCACCTTTAGCAATTTCTAAACCTTTCTTTAAGGCACCGGCTTTAAAGCCCGTACGGTTAGTACGGGTAATATGTTTTATGTCTAAACCGGTAGCTTGTAGTTTTTCAACATGAGCTCTTGTGGTTTCTATAGTTTCATCAGTAGAATCATCTAAAACTTGAATTTCTAATTTATCATTAGGGTAATCCATTTCTGCAATGTTATCTAACAAACGATCCATCACATACATTTCATTGTAAACAGGAAGTTGTATGGTTACAAAAGGTACCTCATTTGGGTTTGATAAATCAAATTTTTCGGAAGTATCAGTCTTTTTTTTTGCAGATAAATAATTGAAAAGTAAGTTAAGTTGCGCCAATGCGTACATTAAAATAAGCAACAATGCAACGGTATAAATAATAATGGTAATGGTTTCTAAAATCATTTTTTTAAACTGTATTTAAAAATCCATCCTAGGATTTTTACTCCTGCAAATATAGCGCCTTTTACTGTGCCTGACACTTTAGAAACGCCAATTCTATTCCTGTAATTTACAGGTACTTCGGTATATGTAATTTTTTGCTTTAATACCTTGAGTTGCATTTCTACGGTCCACCCATAAGTTTTGTCTTCCATATTAAGACCTAGAAGGGTATTGTATTTAATCGCTCTAAAGGGCCCAAGATCTGTGAATTTGGCTCTAAAAAATAAGGCCATTAAAGTTGTTGCTAGCCAGTTGCCAAAAATTTGGGGTACCGTCATTGAACCCGTTTCTCGTAATTCTTTTACGCGAGAACCTATCACGAAGTCCATGTTTTCATTGATTATTGGCGCTACAATTTTTGTTAATTCCTCTGGGTAATCACTATAATCACCATCTAGAAATACGATAATGTCTGGTTTTACAGATAGGTTAGCAATATATTCCATGCCTTTTAAACAAGCGTATCCATAACCTTTGTTAGCTTCTTTTAAAACGGTTGCACCAGCATTTTTAGCATTAATTTCTGTATCGTCGGTGGAGTTATTGCTTACTACAATAATTTCATCAACAACTTCAGGAATGGCTTTTATGACATGTGCAATGGAATCTGCTTCGTTGTATGCAGGAATTATGACTTTTATTTGGGTCATCTTAAATTAAGTAGGTTGTTTTCTTTTTTAAAATCTTTTAGGTTGTACCATTCTTTAATTTTTTTACCAGCATTGTATTTGCTTGCAGAAATAATATCGCCGTTTTTATACTTTAAACAATAGCCGTTTTTCTGATTAAATTTAAGTTGACACTTATGGTTCACCTGTCCTAAATGGTCATAAAACACCCACCAATTTGTTTTTTTTCCGTTAACAAAGTGGCCTTCGCTTTCTTTTAATCCATTCGGGGCGTAAAAATACCAATATTCTATAGGATTATTGTTTGAAAAATGGCCTTCTTTTTTAATTTGACCATTATCATAATAAAATTTCCAGTAATCTTCTTTTTTATCTTGCTTTACCCAGCCTTCAGATTCTAAATTCCCATTTTGGTAAAACGTTTTTACATAGGACTCATTGTTAGAACTATTGAAAAACATAGAAACTAAAAGCAGGTAGCAGAGATATTTCATTATTTTTTATTTACTAAATCCATTAAATCAACATCATTACCAAGTAAAACATCGGTTGGATTGATACGGCCTTCTTCTGGGCCGTTTTCTAATTTTAAAACACCTCTTGGGCAAACCGCAGAACAAACCCCACAGCCTACACAACTAGAGCGTACAATATTTTCTCCTTTTTGTGCATAAGCTCTAACATCAATACCTTGCTCGCAATAAGTAGAACAGTTTCCACAAGAAATACATTGTCCTCCGTTTGTAGTAATTCTAAATCGTGATTTAAAACGTTGCACAAAACCTAAATATGCAGCTAATGGACATCCGAAACGACACCAAACACGGTTACCGAAAATAGGGTAGAAGCCCGTACCAATTACACCTGCGAAAATAGCACCAATTAAAAAGCCATATATATCTTGTATGGTCTGTGTTTTAATACCTAATACTTGGCCTTCACCAGAAAAGAAGGTGTATAATGCAAAACCTGTCATAACTAAAACAAAAATCAAAACAGAATGAATTACAATACGTTCTACTCTCCAAGATAATAACGTTTTACTAGAAAGTTGTCTGTATGGATCACCTAGTGTTTCGGCTAAACCTCCACAACCACAAACCCAAGAACAATACCATCTTTTTCCGAAGAAATAAACCATTACCGGTACCACTACAATAGTTAAAACAACACCCCAAACTAAAATGAATAACCCAAAAGCACCACTAGCAAGAAGTTCGTCTAAATTCCATCTAAAGAAAAAATCGTAATCTAAAGGGAACGCATTTTTAAAATCGTACCAAGGTTTTTCAAAACGTACTAAAATCTCTGGAATTAAGAAAGCAAATACAATTTGAAAGAATAAAACCGATGTAGTTCGTAATATTTGATATTTGTTGTGGCGGTATTTTATATACATTCTAACAGCCATTACCGACATTACAGTACAGTATAAAAAGCCATATAAAAACCATTGACTAGCAGGGTTACCACTTATAGATTTACTAATAGGGTCTACCAAATACACCCAGTTGACGATATAATCTGGAAAGAAATAAAGTAGGATATAAAAAGTAACTAAAAATACAAAAGCAAACCAGCCAATCCAGCCACGGTTTGTCGCGGCGTTTAGGAAGATACCATTGTTTTTAATGCCGGGTTTTCCTAATAAAATAATATCTGGAAGCATAAACATAAGGGCTCCAATAATGGCTAAACCAAAGGTTAGAAACCACATAAGCGCTGTGTTATCTGGAGCTGGGCCTTTACCAGCAGATTTAGCTAATGAAAAACTTAAACTATGCGGTTTACCTGAAATTTTATATTGAAATTGTTTTCCTTTTTCGTCCCAGTTTTTTTCAGCATTATATTTTGCTATAAGGGCATCATAATGGTTGTTAGATGCTGTGTATGCATTTCTAACAGCGCTAGAAAACTGGAAAATGTTTAAATTCTCAGGGGTAACAACTGCTTTTTGTAACTCATCACCAATGACTTCACTTTTATAATTTTGTTCTTTTAAAAACGTATCTAACTCAGCTTGGGTTAAACTGAAAGAACCTGTAAAAACGGTTCCTATAAATATGGCTAATCCTAATAGAAAAAGGGCTAAGCCGGTTTGTTTAATTGCTTTCATATCTTATGCTTTGCTAAAAATACGTTTCCAGCTTTTCTTTTTTAATTGAATGTTAGTGTTGTTTTCTTGGTTGAATTTCGCGACGATTTCCTTTTCGTGAAGTTTGTAAAATTCAGGATCGAAATTAGCATCGGCTAAATGTTCTAAAACATAATCTACCGTGCGTTTTTCATTTAAAATCTTGTCGAAAAATTCGTGACGCATGCGTATTCCGAAGTTGTTAATACCAATAAATTCTCGAGTGGTTTTATCGTAATTAATATGAATACATTTTTTACCATCTTCGTGTTCCCAATAAAAACGAGATTCATGGTCTTTAGCTTGTGCCCAAACCCAACCATAAGTTTGGTATTCTATATCGATAAACTTGGCAGAGTTAAACCAATGTCCTGGTTTGTATGCGGTTTTATTTCCGCAAATAGTTTGAGCTAAGGTTTCGCCCATCATACGGCCAGTGTACCAAACGGCCTCAATAGGGCGGCGTTGGTCAATGCCTTCATGCTGTTCGGCACAATCGCCAATGGCATATATATAATCAAAATTGGTTTCTAAAAAGCGGTTAACTTTTACACCACGTCCTATTTCAATGCCAGAATCTCTTAAAAAATCTATATTTGGTGAAACTCCCGCAGTTAATCCAACTACGTTACACGGAACTTCTTCTCCAGTTTCGTCAATAATAATTGATTTTACCTGCCCATTTTCATCCGAAACAATTTCTTTTAAGTTGGTAGAAAGGCGTAAATCTATTCCGCTACTTAAAATTTCACGGTTAATCATTTGGCTTTCACCTTCAGGTAATACACCATTCCAAAAACTGTTTTCTCTTACTAAAAACGTTACCGGAATATGGCGTGAGTGTAGCATTTCGGCCATTTCAATACCAATTAATCCGCCTCCAACAATCACAGCACGTTTACACACTTTATTATCTGGCGCATATTTTTCTAGATTTTCTAAATCTTGTTTATGGTACATACCCATAACACCATCTAAATCTTGCCCTGGCCAACCAAATTTGTTAGGCTTGCTACCTGTGGCAATAATTAATTTATCAAACATCATGGTGTCTCCCTCAGTAAAATGTAAGGTCTTGTTTTCGGGATTAATACTTTTTACAAAACCTTTTTTTAATGAAATCCTGTTTTTCTCCCAAAACCAATTTTCATAGGGTTGAGTATGTTCAAACTTCATGTGTCCCATATATACATACATGAGTGCTGTTCTGGAGAAAAAGTACTCCGTTTCAGCAGAAATAATCGTTATTTTTTTGTCCGAAAGTTTTCTAATGTGTCGCGCTGCCGTAACACCCGAAATTCCATTTCCTATAATGACAATATGTTCCATAGTGTGATAATTATGTTATACTAGGTCGTGTTAAATTCAATAACTTAACGTAATCTGTTTATTTAGAATTATTTTAAATTGAAGCTTGTTGTGTAAGGAATTATAAAGGTGTACAAACTTTTTATTTTTTTTATAAATGTAAGTTATCTTACATATTAGGCGACTGAGGTATTGTTAATTTGTATTTATCAAAACCTACAAACATGAAATATAGAATATTTATAATTGCTTTATCTTTAATCTCTTTTAACGGATTTTCTCAAGATGTTTCCAATTATTTTTCGAAAGCAAATGCTTTTTTTAGTTTGAATGTTTCCAACGGAAAAGTGAATTATTCAAAAATAAATGCCAACCAAGAATCGCTTAACGAGATTTTAAAGTTAGCCGAAAAAATGGTGGTAAGCAAGGAAAATCCTCAGACCTACCAAGCTTTCTGGATAAATGCATACAATTTGGCTGTTATAAAAGGTATTGTAGATAACCACCCGATGAAATCACCTTTAGATAAAAAAGGCTTTTTTGATACAACAACTTATAAATTAGGTGGAAAAACAATAACCCTTAATGATATAGAAAATAATGTGTTGCGTGCCGAATTTGGCGATGCCAGATTTCACTTTGTGCTGGTTTGTGGCGCTTTAGGCTGCCCGCCCTTAATAAGTAAAGCATATATGCCAAAAACATTAAGTGCACAAATGGATAAACAAACCAAAATAGCTTTAAATGGTTCTTTTTTGAAGATCAATACAAAGAAAAATCAAATTGAAGTCTCTCAAATTATGGAATGGTATAAGGAGGATTTTACTAAAAAAGGCACTACCGAAATCGATTTTATAAATAGTTACAGAACAGAACCTATTCCATCAAATTATAAATTAAGTTACTTTCCTTACAATTGGGCAGTTAACGCACAATAAATAAAAATTTAAGATTGATACTTTGTTCTGCGGAATCTTAAAATATTTATTCCTATAAATGAGGATGAAAAAGAAGCTTCAGTAAACATGTTGTCTCGATGAAAATAACCAACCAAAAATATTAAAACATGAAGAAAATTACAGCAATCCTTATTTTACTAGTCGTATCATATTCAAGTTTTGCACAACAAACCGATGTGGAGAACACCCAAAAAAGTAATATTCAAACCTATACACCTTCAAAATTATTGAGCGAGGGGCAATGGGATATCAAGTGGTTTAATAATTTATATACCGAAACTAAAGATTTATTTGGTGCTAATGGCGCTAAACGAGACATTGCTAGACAAACCTTTTTTACCTCTACTTTAGACGTGTTTACCGGGGTTTCGCCAAATAGTAAATTAAATGTGGGTTTGTTATTAGAGTTTCGATCTAATGTTATTGGAGGACGCGATGCACTCGATGTTTTTAAATTTGATGGTGAGCGTAATACAGCGCGTTCTGGTTTAACATCTTTTGCGCCGGCCATAAAGTTTAATCCTATAAAAGGAATTGGTAATTTTACAATTCAGACGGCATTTCATATTCCATTAGTAGATAATGAAGTGGAAGATGGTGTGTTTTTAGATCAAAAAGGCTTTACATTTCAAAATCGTTTTTTCTACGATTTCAGTTTTTCAAATGGCGATTGGCAACTGTTTTCAGAACTAAATACCGAATATAATTTTGGTAAAGAAATAGAAAGGGATATAACAGGAACTCAAATAGGGGGTAGTTTCGCAAACAACAGTTTCCGTTTAACGCCTGGTGCATTTTTAAGTTATTTCCCGAGTACTAAATTTACGGTTTTAGGCTTGGTACAACATTCTCAATTAATCGATGCGGGAAACAATTTTTCTCAAAATTACACCGCTTTGGGTGGTGGGGTTAAGTATCAATTAACCAATGTGCTAAATATAGAAACCCTTTATACGAGCTTCGTTAGAGGTAATGATACTGGATTAGGAAAAACTTTTAACATTGGTTTAAGAGCATTATTTTAATCAATAATAGTACATTAGTCGTTTAAATATATTTTATTGATGAAGCTACCTAAATGCTTGTTTTTGTTACTATGCTGTATCGTACAATCTTGTACATCGCAACCTAAAAAAATTAATGGAGTCAGTTTTGTTGCTTCGCGCGAACCTATTTCTAAAGAAAACGTGATGCCCGTGGTGCGTGTTAATGCCAATTTTGCAGCCGTAATGCCTTTTGGATTTATTAGAGATTTAAATCATCCTGAAATTAAATACAATACCGAAAGACAGTGGTTAGGAGAAACAAAGTCTGGCGCAAAACAGTATAGTGTTGAGCTACAGAAAGAAGGCATTAAAATTATGGTTAAACCTCAAATTTGGATTAATCATGGCACGTTTACAGGGCATATTAAAATGACTACTGAAGCCAATTGGAAACTCCTAGAAATATCATACAGTAAGTTTATTTTAGAATATGCTAACTTAGCAGAAACGCTACATGCTGATATTTTTTGTATTGGTACGGAACTAGAACAATTTATTGAACACCGACCAGCGTATTGGAGTCAGCTTATTTTAGAAATTAAGAAGGTTTACAAAGGGAAACTAACCTATGCGGCCAATTGGGACGAATTTAAACGCACGCCGTTTTGGGATCAATTAGATTATATTGGTGTCGATGCTTACTTTCCGGTAAGTGATAATAAAACCCCAACGGTGGCCGAATGTTTAACGAAGTGGGAAGTGCATAAACCGGTGATTCACGAGGTGTCTAAAACATACGATAAGCCTATTTTATTTACTGAATTCGGTTATCGAAGTGTAGATTATTCAGGAAAAGAGCCTTGGAGAAGCGACCGAGATATGAATGCTGTAAACCTAGAAGCTCAAGCTAATACAACCGAAGCGCTGTTTAAAACCTTTTGGGATGAAGCGTGGTTTGCTGGCGGTTTTATTTGGAAATGGTTTCACAATCACGATAGATCTGGAGGTGAAAGTGACTCGAGATTTACACCACAAAATAAGCCGGTTGAAAACTTAGTAAAAGCCCATTACGGACGCTATAAGTAATACGGAATTTTAATAAAAACTTTTGATACCATATGATAAAACAATTACTTATTTTTTTATTGATAATTGGTTTTGAAGGTTTTGCCCAAAGCAATAAAATTTCCGAATTTAAAATTGAAGGGGCCAAGAAACTAAAAGAATCTTTCGTAAAAAAGATAGCATTAATAGAGGTTGGTGACGCCTTAGATTCTTTAGTTATCGCTCAAGATATTATCAGTTTAAAACGGTTACCATCCGTGTCTCATGCCGATTTTGAAGTTACTAAAACTTTAGAAGGCTACTTTGAAGTGGTTTATAAAATTCAAGAAAATTTCACACTTATTCCTTCAGTAAATATCTATACTACCGACGACGACGAGTTTGCATACCGTTTGGGGCTTTACGAATTTAATGCCTTAGGAAGAAACATCACGTTTGGCGGGTTTTATCAACGGGATATTTTTGATAGCTACGCCATTAATTTTAGAGCACCTTATTTATTTTCTAATACCATAGGGTTGGCTGTGAATTTACAGGATTTAACAACCCAAGAACCTATCTTTTTCGATAACACTTCGGCTAATTACAAGTATAATAATAGATCTGTTGAGGTTTTAGGGTTGTATCAGTTTAACTTCAGTAATAGGTTAGAATTGGGATTTAATATTTTTGAAGAAGCATATAAATACCAGTCTGGCGCCACAAGTGCCGATGTTCCACAACAATATAAAATCCCAAAATGGATGATAAAAGGGATTTACGAATACAATAATTTAGATTATTTCTATCAGTATGTTTCGGGGTTTAAAAGTCAGTTTAACTTTCAATTTGTTACCTCTAGTAGTCATGAATCTTCTGAGTTTTTTATAGGTTGGAATGACTTTCTATACTTTAAACGTGTAGGTGAAAAAGGCAATTGGGCCAACAGACTTCGGTTAGGTTTAGCTAATAATGATGATACGCCGTTTGCACCGTTTTCCGTAGATAATAATTTGAATGTTAGAGGTGTTGGTAATACTATTGATAGAGGAACGGGGGTTATTGTTTTAAATACCGAATATCGTTATACATTACTAGAAAAAGATTGGTTTATTTTACAGGGGAATTCTTTTGTAGATGCGGGAACTTGGCGCAATGCTGGAGGTCGCTTATCAGATTTTGGTAAAACAAAAAATATTAAAATTTATCCAGGTGTTGGACTGCGCTTAACGCATAAAAAAATATACAATGCCACCTTCCGTATAGATTATGGTTATGGGATTACCAAAGGCGCTACAAAAGGTCTTGTATTTGGTATTGGACAGTATTTTTAGAGGTTTAATGTGTGCTGTTACTTTTGATGACTTAGGTTCTTTTGTGCCATAAATAACTGGTTAGTCACAGTGTTTTAGGGACTGTATAAAGATTCTTGTATATTCAAAACACATTAATTTTACCCCAAAATGATGGAAAATTAACAGATAATTAAGCATATAAATACGCCAATTTCAATGTTTTGAGAAACGGGCATGGAGTATACCTTTGTCGTGTAGAATTATTGCAAAACAATTAGTCCAAATCTTAATATTATGTTTATATCACAAGCCTACCACTGTAATCAAGTATTACATGAAGAAAAGAGTTCAAGCGTAGAAAGAGAAACATCAAAAGCGAACAGCCAAATAAATGGGAGTGAAAACTTTTTTCAAAAGTTAAAACAGGTTTTTAATGTTAAAAAACGTGTGTTTCAATCGTACTAAATAGAGTAATATAAAATGCCCAAATTAAACTGTATTCTATTTTTACAGCTTAACTTGGGCATCTTTTATTGAATAATTTAGTGTTTACTCTAAAATAAGTACTAAATCTTCCGAATTCACCATAAATCCAGTTTTTAAAACAATTTTCTTAACGGTAGCATCGGTTGCAGCTGTAATGGTGGTTTCCATTTTCATGGCTTCAATTATAAATAACGGTTGATTTTTAGTTACTTTTTCACCTTTCTTTACCAAAATAGTAGAAAGCATACCTTGTAATGGTGCGCCAATTTCATTACTATCGGTTTTATCCACTTTCATGTTTTCAACTTTATCCACCTTAATAGAGGTGTCTTTAATTTCAACACTTCGGCCTTGTCCGTTCACTTTAAAATAAACGGTTACTATACCGTCTTCATTGGCTTTTCCTATAGAATCTAAAGTAATTAGTAGGGTTTTTCCTTTGTCTAATTCAACAATAGTTTCTTCTCCAATTTCCATACCGTAGAAGAAATTCTTGGTCGGTAAATTCATCAGGTTGTCATATTTTAAATGCTGATTGAAAGCATCGGTAAATACTTTTGGATACAACTGATAAGATAAGAAATCGGTGTAATCTATAGTTCGACTTAAATCGTGTTCAAATATTTTTTTGAAAGCCTTGTATTCCTTATCGATATCCAGCGGCGGAATATGCGCATTTGGTCTATCGGTGTAAGGTTCTTGGCCTTTCAGAATTAATTTTTGTAGTGCCACTGGAAAACCACCAACAGGTTGTCCTAATTCACCTTTGAATAAATCGACTACCGACTGCGGAAACGAAATCGTGTCACCACGTTCCTTTACATCTTGAATGGTTAAATTGTTGCTCACGAGGTATTGCGCCATATCGCCAACTACTTTAGAACTTGGCGTTACTTTTACAATATCTCCAAAAAGCGTATTGACTTCACCGTACATTTTTGTAATTTCATGAAAGCGATCTTCCAAACCTAAAGCACGTGCTTGTGGTTTTAAGTTTGAATATTGTCCACCAGGAATTTCGTGCTTAAAAACGTCTCCCGAACCGGCTTTTAGGCCCGATTCAAATGGATAATAATATTCTCTTACGGTTTCCCAATAATTTGAATATTCATTTAAAGAATCGATGTTGATGGTACTCGCACGATCTTGAAACTTCATCATCTCGACAATCGAATTGAAGTTGGGTTGAGCGGTTAAACCGGATAAGCCTCCAAGTGCAACATCTACAACATCTACACCGGCTTCAATAGCTTTTAAATAAGTAGCCGATTGAATGGATGAGGTATCGTGCGTATGCAAATGAATAGGAATATTAAGCTCTGATTTTAATGCTGAAATAAGCTCGTAAGCGGCATAAGGTTTTAGTAAACCAGCCATATCTTTAACGCCTAAAATATGCGCGCCAGAGTTTTCAATTTCTTTGGCTAGGTTAACGTAGTATTTTAAATTGTATTTGGTGTTTTCGGGGTTTAAAATATCGTTGGTGTAACAAATAGAACCTTCGGCTAAACCGCCAGTTCGTGTGCGTACATGTTCAATACACGGACCTAAGGATTTCATCCAGTTTAACGAATCGAAAATTCTAAAAACATCAACGCCGTTTTCCCAAGATTGTTCTACAAATTCACCAATAACATTATCGGAATACGCTTTGTATCCCACGCCATTAGAACCTCTAATAAGCATTTGTAATAATAAATTAGGCATTGCTTTTCTAAGCATGCGTAGACGTTCCCAAGGGTTTTCTTGTAAAAAACGCAAGCAAACATCGAAGGTTGCACCACCCCAAACTTCCATACTAAAAATATCAGGATGGTTTTTTGCATAGCCTTCCGCAACTTTCATCATATCGTAAGTTCTCATGCGTGTGGCCAACAAACTTTGGTGCGCATCACGCATGGTGGTATCGGTAAAATGAACTTTCTTTTCATTCATTAACCATTGCGAGAATTTTTCTGGTCCTAGTTTTGTTAATAAATCCTTAGTACCTTCTGTGTATGGCGCATCCGCATCAAACTTCGGAACTTTAGGTTTTATAAAGGTTTTAGAACGATCTACTTTTTTTACGTCGGCATTTCCGTTAACAATAACATCGCCTAAATAAGTGATTAGTTTTGTGGCACGATTTCTCGGTGCTTTAAAAATGAATAAATCCGGATTAGATTTAATAAAATTCACCGTTACTTTACCTTGTCTAAAGGTATCGTGTTTTAAGATATTATCAAGAAACGGCATGTTTGTTTTTACACCTCGAATTCTGAATTCGGCCAAAGCACGACGAATTTTTCTACTAGCACCATCCAACGTTCTACTATTTGCTGTAACTTTTACAAGCATGGAATCGAAAAAAGGCGAAATAGTAGCACCTTGATAGATACTTCCTGCATCTAAGCGAATACCAAAACCAGAAGCACTTCGGTAAGCCGATACGGTGCCGTAATCGGGCTTAAAATCGTTTTGTGGGTCTTCCGTAGTAATTCTACATTGCAAGGCGTAACCGTTGATTTGTACCGATTCCTGGTTCGGAATTTTTATTTGTTCGTCGGCTAGCTTGTAACCGCCAGCGATAAATATTTGTGTTTTAATTAAATCGATATTAGTAACAACCTCGGTAACGGTGTGTTCTACCTGTACACGCGGGTTTACTTCAATAAAGTAAATAGAATCGTCATCGTCCACCAAAAACTCAACCGTACCAATATTATTATAGTCTACGGCTTTGCAAATTTTAATGGCATAGTCATAAAGTGCTTGTTTCGTTTCATCTTTTAAACCGTAAGACGGTGCAAATTCAATTACTTTTTGGTATCGGCGTTGTACCGAGCAATCTCTTTCAAATAAATGAACCGTATTACCAAAGCTATCGGCTACAATTTGAATTTCGATATGTTTTGGGTTTTCTACAAATTTTTCTAAAAAAACGGTATCGTCTCCAAAAGCATTTAAAGCTTCACGTTTACTTTCGTTAAAAGCACCTTTTAGTTCATCTTCTTTTCTAATTACACGCATACCACGGCCACCACCACCAGAAGCAGCTTTAAGCATAATAGGGTACCCTATTATTTTAGCTTCGGAAATGGCTACGTCAATATCAGTAAGCGGTTTTGTATTACTTTGAATAATAGGAATGTTATTTTCTACAGCCACCGTTTTTGCTGTAATTTTATCCCCAAGGGCTTTTAAAACAGATACTTTGGGGCCAATAAAAATAATGCCGTTGTCTTCACAGGCTTGTGCAAAATCAGCATTTTCTGATAAAAAACCATAACCGGGATGTATGGCATCAGCCCCGTTTTTAATTGCCACTTTTATAATGGCATCAATATTTAAATAAGGTTTTAAAGGTTCGTTATCTTCTCCAATTTGGTATGATTCATCGGCCTTGTATCGGTGCAAGGAATAGCGGTCTTCAAAAGTGTAAATACCTACTGTTTTTATGCTGATTTCTGTACAGGCTCTGAAAATTCTAATCGCAATTTCTCCTCTGTTGGCTACAAGTATTTTTTTAATTTTCAATGTAATATGGTGTTTAGTTTGTATAGTGAAAAAGTTAATTGGTTTTAAATATATGAAAAAATTATGTATTAAAAATCTTTATTATTAAGCTTATTTAAAACATATTAAAATGCCTTGTTTTTAATGTTTTAATATAAATTTAATGAGCTAATTTTTAAAACGATTTAGAATAAATTAGATTTGTAAAAAAATAAAATATGCGCACCATTGCAATCGGAGATATTCATGGCGGATTAAAGGCTTTAATTCAGTTATTAAATAAATTAGAAGTAAAAGATGAAGATCATCTTATTTTTATGGGCGATTATGTCGATGGTTGGAGCGAGTCGGCTCAAGTTATTGCATTTTTATTGGATTTATCTGAAAAAATAAATTGTGTTTTCATTAGAGGAAATCATGATGTTTGGTGTGAAGAGTGGTTGAAAACGGGAGAAGTAAACAAGACTTGGTATCAGCATGGTGGTAAAGAAACCATGGCGAGTTATCACAATATTTCTGATGAAGAAAAACAACAACATATCACCTTTTTTGAAAACTTAAAAATGTATCATATCGATGCTGAAAACCGCTTGTTTTTACACGCCGGCTTCACATCTATGCATGGCGTTGAAAAGGAAGTGCATTTGCCAACGTTATACTATGATAGAACGTTATGGGAAATGGCTTTAGCGATGGATAATAATTTAGATACTGAATCTTATTTTTATCCAAATCGATTAAAGCATTACCACGAAGTTTATATAGGGCACACACCAACAACTAACTTTGATTGTGACATACCGATGAACGCTGTTAATATTTGGAATGTAGATACAGGCGCTGCTTTTCGTGGTAAAATCTCAGGTATGGATATCAATACCAAAACCTTTTTGCAAAGTGATGCTGTGTATACCCTGTACCCGAATGAAAAGGGACGCAACAAAGATTAAAGCTTAGGAGGTTACTCTATAGTTTTAAACGCTTTTATGGCCGCATTGGGTTCAATGACATTGTAACCTTTCCAGAATTCCGGATCGTATTTTGGTAAATACACGGGCTCTACGTTTGGTTTTTCTTCAAAGTTGTTAAAGTCTGTTTCTGATATTTGTTCATTTTCAAAAATCACTAGCTCACTTTTTTGTCTTATCGACATTATAAAATGTATGTCAGAATCTAGTTCGTTTTGTTTGCGTCGGCCTTTAACATGTTTATTCTTTTCAATAATGGTTAAAGGGCGATCAATGCCAAATTTGCTGCCTTCTTCTAATTCGGCATATTTTAAAGTGTATTTTTCGGTGTCGTTTTTAGAATAGATAAGTGTTCCTTTTTTTAAGTTTCTTGTGTGCGATAATCCTAATAATTTAAAACTTTTAAGGATTTTTACGTTTTCATAATCTATTCTAATAATAGCGAAATCATCAGTGTTTACGTAAAGGATGCCTTTAAAATCTTCATTTCGTTTTGGGGTAAAACTTATTTTATAAACAAATTCATCGTTTAAAAATGTATAATCTTCGACTATAAAATCAAATCGATTTTCTTTTTCTAAAAAGTTTAAATCGCTGTCTTCGAAAATAAAACTGTCGTGTTCAAGTTTTGATATGGCCGATTTGCGGTAATTTGCAAAATCTTTTTTACGCTCGGCTTCTTTTTTCTGTTCTTCTTCGAGCATAGCTTCTGTTTTTTTAACGTCCTTTTTTTCTGAATCGGAAATAAAAGCCGTGGAGTCTATTTCTGTTTTTGTACCAAAGAAACCTGATTTTATTTTAAAATAAGAATCGCGTTTTACGTGCTTTTTCAGAATGGTATTTAATTTTTCTTCATACCCTTCAAAACTGAGTTCTTTACTTTTGTCGTATAGGTGAGAGGCTTTAATAATATCTATTTTTTGCTTATCATCTTCATCTGGGGTAGTATATAAATTGGCTAAAATCTCGGTGTAATCATCGGCATGCTTCGGAATAGCAGCAATTAAACTATCTGTAAATTGTTGGTTAAATTCCGGAATAGTGGATTTATTGATTTTAACATCGTGTTTTAATAAATTTTGAAAAGATGACGCGCGGTAAAATAATTTGCTTTTAGCAAAACTATGATCGTAATTATTATCTAAGTTTTCTTTTACTTTTTCAATAATTTCCTCGGGCGTATAATTTTTATTTGAAACTAAAATCTCGTCTAATTCTATAGATTCGGTATGCATCAAAACCAAACTATCTTTAAAGTTTTGAGCTAGAAATTGTTTGGTTTGATAACCAAGACATCTAATTTTTAAAGAATCTGTTTTAGAGAACTTTCCGCGTAAATTAATTTGAAAATCACCGTTAGAGTTACTAATTACCCCAGAGTTATCATTTATAGAAATGGTAGCAAACGGAATCGGTTTTTGTGTTACCGAATCTAATATTTTAGCATGTATAGATTCTTGCGAAAACCCGAAAAAAGAAAGAAAGGTAAAAAGAAAAGCGGTGTAAATATGTTTCATAAAATCTATTGTTTCGTTTAAAAGTAGACGAACCAGCGAACTATTTGTAACATTTAGTTTTTCTTTAAGTCAATTTTATTAGTTTTTAACAAAATAGGAGTGTGCTTTATCATTTCTTTAAGATTGAAGTGAACGCATTCTAATGTAGTGGTTTAAGTTTTACTTTATTATGAAGAAATACGAAGAAAACACAACTATAATCAACCGTTTTGAAGCACGTGTTTTACGTAATATTGATTGAGTTGCTTTGGTGAAGCTCCCAATCTTTTTTTAGTATGAATTACCCAATAATGATATTGTAATGTGCCAACACCTTTGTTGTTGTAGTGACGTGCCGAGGTGGTTAGCCATTCTTGAATAACTACAAATTGATTTATGGCGTATAGTTTTTCGGTAAAATCGTTGTCTTCATAAATTATGAAGTTTTCATCATAACCGCCAATAGTTTCAAATAAAGAAGCTGTAACAAATAAACTTTGATCGCCGCCTCTGCATACTTTCCAATTAAATTTTGTAAACCAACCTGCAAGAGTTAACCACCAATGTTTGGAGTCGAATTTCATCTTAAAACAACCAGCGTTATTACCTTGATTTACTTCGTTTAAAATTAAAGAATCATATTGGTTTGGCGGAAAAGAATCGGCATGTAAAAAATAAAACACATCACCTTTTGCAGCTTTAGCACCGGCGTTCATTTGTTTGGCGCGTCCCTTTTCCGAAGTAATTATTTTTATGCTTAATCCTAAGTTTTTTATAATGCTAATACTATTGTCTGTACTGCCACCATCAACCACAATAATTTCCGAAATGTTGCTTAAATCCGCATGATCTATCAGATGATATAAGAAATCTGCAATAGTTTCAGCTTCATTTAAAACAGGAATTATTATCGAAATTTTACTCATTCAAGTCCCAGTTATAATCTTTAAAGCTTTTTTTCGCTTTCGCGGAAATGTCTACGCTTGTGTATTGGTTTAGAAAATCGATTAAACTGCCGTCTTTCTTAAAATCTTTTGCAAACCATTGAAATATTTTTGAAATTTCAATGTGGTTTTCGCTTATGTTATTTCTATTCGTGTCGCTTAAAAACTCTTTGGTAGCTTCTGTAAGTTGCGTTTCTAAACTTTCGGAAGTAAAGGCTTTGTTTTGCAGTTTCGGACAAGAAAAAGAGGCGCAGACAATAGCAAAATGAATACGCGGTTCGTCCATTTTTCGTAATATTTCATGTTCAATCTCACTTAAATTGAACCATTTTTTGTCAAGTTTCCAAAGACGTTGTTCCCAAGGTTTATCGATGTCTTTAATGCTTTTTAGGGGGTAATTCCGAAGAATTAAATCTACCGTCATGGCATTGTATGCGTTTATCCAAAAGGCTAAGGTTTCAGTTTTTGACAGGTTTTTGAAACCTTCATTAGTGTATGTTACATTTAAAACTTCAATATAACTAAGCAACTTTTTATGATCTAATTTAAAGGTTTTGTAGTTTACTTGGCCAGCATCTGAAACGTGTTTTTGAAGCAATTCGTCCCACAATTGGTGCGTGGTTAAAAAGCGTTTACTAAGTGTTTGGTTCAATTCTGAAACAGCCGTTGTATCGTTTGTACCTGTTGTAGATTTTGCCGTTTCTAAGGTTTCCGTGTTTAAATATTTTGTTTCTGTTTGAATAGCTTCAGCTTGAACGGTTTCCGAAGAAATTGAAGCCACTTCTTTTATTTCAGTAAATTGTGGTGTATCTGTAGTGTGAAATGTTTTTTTTGTCACACAAGACGTCATGAAAACAATGCATACTAAATAGGTTAATACTTTCATTTTTTTAATGGGTAAAGTTCTTGACTTATAAAATCTTTTGGGAATTTATCATCATCTTCAAAACCTAATTCAATATCTCTACCGTTGTGCGGCACATAATCGGTTTTAAAAATGTAATCCCAAATACTTAATGTTAGTCCGTAATTTACGCCGTGCCTTACATGTTTTGGTAATGTTTTTACATGGTGCCAAATGTGCATTTTCGGGTTATTGAAAACGTATTTTAAAATGCCGTAATCCCAACCTAAGTTCGCGTGGTTTAAGTGCCCGATCGCAATGCTGAAGAAGTAAACAATAGCCACATCTTGCGCACTGTAATTGGCAATAAGCGCAAGCGGAATATATAGAATCGATTTGTATACTACCGGCTCCATCCAGTGGTAACGCAGGTGTGCGGCAAAGCCCATTTCTTTTACTGAATGATGTACTTTATGAAAATTCCAAAGAAAAGGGACGTGATGTAATAAACGATGGGTATTCCATTGTACAAAATCGGAAACTAGAAAGAAAATAATTAAACCCAACCATTTTGGTAAATCGTCGGCATTAAATACTTGTAAATCTTGTAATGATATGCCAATGGTGTTTAGTGCATCATTTAAAAATTCGGCTGCAGTATTAGAAAGCGCAATTAAAATAATGAGGTTTAAAAGAAAGAAGTTGAAAAACATGTAAAACGTATCTAACCAAAAATCTTTACGGAAAATAGATTGATTTTTTCGCCAAGGAAAAGCCACTTCTAAACCCCAAACAATTAGAGAAATAGCTATAAGTCCATAAAAATAATTATCCCAGTTATTCTGAAAAAGGATCTCATTTTTAAGATAATTCCAGTAACCCGAATAAGCGTTTTTTATGATGTTTAGGTATTTTTCCATGTTGAAAATTTGAGTAATACATGAAGGTAACAACGCGTTATCTAAAAGAATAGCTAACGGGTTGTTGCTGTTTTATAGGTGTGTTGAATTCTGAATTAAAGCGTTTTAATAAGTGCTTTAAATAGAATGATCATTTCTGGTTCGGCTTTTTCTGCCATGGCGATTATTTCGCTAATATCAACTGGTTTCAAGTTTTCTGGATCGCATTCATCGGTTAAAACAGAAACTGCCGCAACGTTTAAATTGAGATGATTGGCAACAATAATTTCAGGAACGGTGCTCATGCCAACAGCATCTGCTCCAAGGGTTTTTAACATACGGTATTCGGCACGTGTTTCTAACTGTGGCCCAACCACACTCGCATAAACACCCTCGTGAAGTGTAATGTTGTTTGCTTTAGCAATACTTTTAAATTTTGTGTTTATTTCAGCATTGTAAGGTGCGCTCATATCTGTAAAGCGTTCGCCTAAAAGTTCAACGCCTTTAAAAGCTAGAGGAGAACCTCCTTGGAGGTTAATATGGTCGTCGATAAGCATAAGCTCACCTTTTTTGAAATCAAGATTTATGGCCCCCGACGCGTTAGAAACTAATAGGGTAGTAATGCCTAACTTTTCCATAATACGCACAGGATATGTTACGTCCTGCAAGGTGTAACCTTCATATAAATGGAAGCGTCCTTGCATTACAATGACCTTTTTACCTTCCAATTCTCCATAAATAAGTTTTCCTTTATGGAATTCAACGGTAGCCGTTGGAAAGTTTGGTATGTGGTTGTAGCTTACTTCTTTTAAAATAGTTACTTCGTTTAAAAGTTGCCCTAAACCTGTTCCTAAAATAATTCCTACTTCAGGTTTGTCAAATCCTTTTTCAACTAAATATTCTACGGTTTCTTCTATAAATTTTATCATTGTAATTGCTGAATTCGTTGTTGTAAATTGGTGTTGTTTTTGTAAAATGCAGAGGCTTTTAAATCTTCAAAAGTATCAATGTCATTTAACGGTTCTAACAAGGTGTAAGATACATTGTTTTCGTCTAATTCTTGGAGTGTCGTATCTAATAAATTAGGTTGGCTCCATGGTTTATTATCGAAAATGGCAGTGTTCAGTTTTGATAATCCTACGAGGTAATAACCGCCATCTAGTGCAGGGCCAAAAACCACATTGTTAGTTTGTAAAGCTTTTAGTCCGCTTTCTAAATGAATAGCATCGATATCTGGCAAATCGGAGCCAATAAGTACAATACGCTCGTAACCTTTGTTGAATCCATCGATAAAAGCGTTTTTCATGCGTTGGCCTAAATCTTCACCATTTTGAGTGGTTTTAAAATAGCTTTCCCAAGTATTACTTTCTACTGTTTCAGAAAAGTAAATATGTTTATCTGTTTTGGTATTTTGAACGGCTGTTTGAGTCACTTTTACCAATTCGCTATACACATCAAAAGCTCCTTGATTACCAATAGTTTTGGCTAATCGAGTTTTAACTTTACCTAATGCGATGTTTTTTACAAAAACGATTATTAAATTTTTATTCATAAATTTTTATGCCTTTTTTAAGCCATTTACTCCATGCTTTATTGAAGGTGTGAATGCTATCTGTTTCTTTTTCTTCGGAATTGTAAACCGGAAAATTATTGTTTTTCCATTCAAAAATACCACCATACAAGTTTTCGACATGTGTGTATCCGGCTTGTTTTAAACTGTCTGCGATAGATTCTGATCGGATACCGAGTGAACAGTACACAACAATTTGGGTGTCTTTATTCGGTATTTTTTTTTAAACACTATCAATTTTAAAATGGTTGTAACCAATATGAATAGCTTGTTTTAAGTGGCTTGTTTCGTATTCGTTAAGCTCTCTTGAGTCTAAAATAATAGCGTTTGTTTTCGGCATGGCTAATTCCTGTACCGAAATATACGGAACGCTATTATCGTTGTATTGCTTCAAAAGTTTATCGATAGATTTTTGAGCAAACAAAGAAGATCCGTAAAGTAATAAGCATAAAATAAAAGCCTTTTTCATAAGAAATTAGTCTCCTTAAATATCGAAAAATTACAATTTTTAATCAAAAATAGTTTTACTAATTAAGGGGTCAAATTTACACCAAATCCTTGTAAACCACTTTCTATGTTTGGTAAAATTTCGGTGTTATCCCAAATGCCAGTGATAATAGTTCGGGCGTATTCTTCGGGAAGCACTCCGTTTAACATCAGTTTATTAGTTAATTTATGGTTGTAATGTAACGTGTGGTGTTCTACGTTTAACGTACCGTTGGTGTCATCTAAAATAGCATACCAAACACTTGGAGTGCCATCGTTGGCTGGCATGCCGATAACACCTGGATTTATCCATAATTTATCATCTTGTTTATCCTGAAAAGGAAGTCCGCAATGGCCGCCAATAACAACATCGAATGCATTGTCTAAAAAACTAGGCGCTTTAGATTCCCAAGGTGTTGATTTAAATATGAATTCTGAAATGTTTTGATAAGAACCATGCACCACCATAACCTGTTTGCCTGCATAATGAAACGTAATATGATCAGGTAATGTTTTTATGAAATCTAACGAATTTTTTGAAAGTTTACTCTGGACAAAAGGATACCATTGCTGGGAAAAATCATCGCAACGAGAACCTGCTCTAAAATCACAACCACAGTTTTCGGCACCATCATTTAGTTGTTTTTCAACATTACCCGCAATACTTTTCGCTTTCCATATTTTAAATAATTGTGCCGTTTCTTCGGGTTGTGCACAATAACCAAATAGATCGCCTGTAGAAATACAGTTTTCGGGTAGAATATTTTCTTTTTCGGCCACTTGTTTAAGGGCTTCTAAAGCTTGAAGATTGCTATAAATACCTCCGAAAAGTAATACTTTACCTGTAATTTGACCTAAATAGTCTGTTTTTTTATCCATTTTGGAATAATATATAAAATGATACAACTTAAAACGCCCCAGAAATTCACCCAAAGTAAATCGGCATATTTTCCAGAGGTAAAAATAAGCGACTTCGGAAAGGCATCAAAAACTAAAACGATGCCAAAAATGAGTCCGCATATAACACTTAAGTAGAAACTTATCTTCGGAACTTTCATATTCCAAAAAATAAATACGGGCGTTAAGCCAATAACCATGGTGCCAGAAATGGTTGTGGCCGATAAAATTTCAGCATTTAAAAACACGGGAAGCGTACCTAAAATAGCTACTATAACCATAGAGATACGACCGAAAGTAACATTTTTTCCTAAGTTCAAATCTACCGATAATAGTTTTGAAAAAGATGAAAAAGTTGAGTCTAACGTCGATGCCGCCGAGGTAATCATAATAAAGTTTATAATCAATAAAATAAAGACTCCAAAGGCTTTTCCAACTTCAACAGCGGCTTGGCCTTGCATGTTTTGAGTTTGTGCATAAACACCAATAATACTGAAAAATATAATACAACAAGCACCTAAAACACTAGCAATTAAAAAACTGCGACGGGTTACTTTTGGCGAACTAATAAAAGCTCTATCGGTAAGTACGGGGTCGTGAAACGGGTAGCTAAACGATTGAATTACCGCTGCGAAAAGTAGATTTAATCCGAGCTCGAAACTCCAAGTTCCAGAGGTTGCAATGTCTTCGGATGTGAAGTTGTCAATAGAAAAAATATGATATAAAATAATAATGAGTAAAATTGAAAAGAGTCCCATTTGAACCACATCTGTGAAAATAGAACTGCTTAAACCTCCTTTTAAGGTATAAGCTAAGGTGAGTAACGTAAATAAAATAATAGACCAATAATAGGGTGCGCTGCCTTGTGCACCAAAATAACTACCAATAACCATGGTGTTACTCCAAACTTCATTAAAGAGCCTAAATGCAATTAAAATTGAAAAGATGGCCATAGCACCTTTTCCAAATTTAGAGGTTAAAAAATGATGTACACTTTCAAAACCGCCTTTAACTCGCATTTGGTAAAGAATAATACCTGCAACGGCAAAAGAAACGTAATAACCAGCATAAGCCACGCCACCAACAATGCCATAGCTAAGTCCGAGGTTAGCGGCATTGGTGATACTTTTAGCAAATATCCATGAAATTATTAAACTTCCAGTTAAAACTAAAGTGTTGGGTTTTTTAGAACTTTTGGTAGCTTTGAAAAATTGATCTGTAGTTTTTGAGTAGGGTGATAGAAAAAAGAGAATTGTACTCGATGCTATAATTAATAGCCATTGCATTGTAATTGTATCCATATTATATTATTGATGCCACCAAACGGGCGTATTTATACTGTTATTATTCGTTTTTTCGGCTGCTTTTAAATAGTTTTCGGCATTTAAAGTTCCTTCTTCTGCTGGGTAGGGCAAGCGTACAGGAATTAAATTATCGTTTAAACTTGCTGAAATTGTTCTTAGTTTAGGGAACCCTGTTCGGTTGTATTCAATCCAACCTTCATAACCATTAATTGTATTGGCAATCCATTTTTGAGTAATTATTTGCTCTAATGGTGTTTTATCGCTGGCATTAAAAGCGGCTTTTCCGGTTAAGTAATTTGGAGGTAACTCGGTTTTCCAATATTCAAAAGCTAAAGCCACGCCTGTTTCATAAAGCGTTTGCGCATCAGCAGTTATTAACTTTTTTTCAGCAGCTTCAGCTAAAGCCAATTGCACTTCCCATGCTGTTATAAAGTTCGCATCTAGGGTTGAGGTGTCTTCTCTAAATGCCGTTCCTGCTAGAGAATAATCAGCCAATGTTACCGATGTTGAACTGGCATCAATACCATTCAATAGTCCATTAAAATCGTTGGTTGTACTGTTGGAAAAAGGCTTGAATAACGTGCTTATTCGTGGATCGTTTAAGTCGGTTAAAATATCTTCCATCGTTTCAGAAAGCACAAAATTATTAAAATCGCCAACTCTTAACTGGGCAAGTCTAAAACTGTTAGGGTCAGAGTTTGTGAAATTGAAAACGGCATTTTCAGAATTTGTTTTAATATAATCGCCAGAATTAAATATGGTTTGTAATGCTTCAGAAACGTCTATTTTATCAGAAATTCTTAACAGGTGTTTAATTTTTAAAGCATTGGCAAACTTGATCCAACTTTGTAAATTACCGTTGAATAAAATATCACCTTCCAAGACAATCACATCGTTATAATTGTTGATGGCTGCAATGCCTTTGTCAAGGTTGTCTAAAATGCCATTCGTATTTAAGTAAATAGCTTCTTGGTCGTCATAGCTTGGTGTTACGGTATTATTTATGCCGTTGAAGGCTTCAAAGTAAGGAACATCTCCAAATAAATCGGTGAGGCCAGCCGCCATATATGCTTTTAAAATAAGCGCAGGGCCTTCGTAAACTTTGTAAGCTTCAATGGTTTGCGATTGATTTAAAATAATATCGTTATCCCGTAAATTGGTGTAGAATATTGGCCATGGGTTACCGCCTAATTGGGGCGATTTCAAAGCGTGTCTATCAAATAAATTGAAATCTAAAGCAGTTCTGTGTTGTGCTAGTAAATCGCCAGCAACAAAACCTTCGTAACTCATTTCTTCGCCAAAATTGTAAATCACTTGACGAAGTAATAGGCTAGGTTGCACGGCAACCGGTGCGTTGGGGTTTGTATTGATGTTTTGAAAATCTTTCGTGCAACTCATCGTTATAGAAAGACTCAAAATAGTTAATAAGTATATTGTTTTTTTCATGTTGTTATAGTTCTAGAAACGTTTCAGAATTAAAAATTGATGCCGGCTTTAAAACCGAAACTTCTTGTGGTTGCATAACTTAAATCTTCTACACCACTTACAAATCCGTTCCCTTGTACAGCAACTTGTTCCGGATCGAAGTGTGGGTTTTCGGTAATGGCGAAAATATTATTTCCTGTAAAAGCTAAGTTGATGTCAGCGCCATTTTTTAAGCCTAAAACACCTTCTTTAATTTTGAAATTATAACCAATAGCAAATTGACGAAGCTTTAAAAATGAAGCATCGTACACGTTATTTTCTTCGTGATTTCTGTCGTAATATTGACGGTAGTAACTCTCGGCAGTAACGGCAACGGTATTAGGTAAACCTGTAGTTTGGTTTACGCCTTGCGCGATAATACCAGCATCTGGTCTATAAGCTGTTTCGGCTAATTGACCGCCAACATTACCTAAAGCGCTAGTTCTAGAAACCACTTCACCGCCTTGTCTCCAGTCGAAAAGAAAGCTTAAAGTATAATTTTTTAGGCTGAAGTTATTATTCCATCCTAAAGTGAAATCCGGATTATAATTTCCTAATTTTTTTAAAGTGTTATCGGCAATATAGCGCCCGTTATCATCAATGATAAATTCGCCATTTTCATTTTTAGAATATCCGGTTCCGTATAAATCACCGAGGCGTCCGCCTTCTTCAACTTGAAACCAAACGGTTTGATTTGCGCTATCGTAAATACGGCTAAAAGCGAGTGTTAACCGTCCATCATTTTGCGGTAAATCTTTAATAGTAGCACGATTTGCTGCAAAATTGAATGTGGTGTTCCATTTAAAGTTTTCAGTTTTAATAGGTTTAATGCCAAGTACCATTTCAATACCTTTTGAGTTTACTGTACCACCATTAATAACCTGTTGGTTGTATCCTGATGAAATGGCAATAGGAAGCGAAATAATTTGATCAGAAGTGTTTGAATTATAATAAGTGATATCAAAATTTAAGCGGTCTTTAAAGAATCTTAAATCGGCCCCAACCTCAAAACTGGTCGTTTGTTCGGGTTTTAAATTAGCATTCGGAATAAAATCCTGATTGCTAAAAGTTGGTTCTCCATTAAATGTGGTTTGAGAAACAAAAGCACCTGATGTTTGGTATGGGCTAGTGTCGTTTCCTACTTGGGCAATGCTCATACGTAATTTTGCAAAAGAGATGGCTTTGTTGAAATGAACAACATTAGACAACACAAAACTCGCAGAGGCTGATGGGTAAAAAAACGATGCGCCATCTACAGAAAAAGGTGTTGCAAGTGCGCTAGACCAATCGTTTCTGGCGGTAAGGTCTAAATATAAATAATTTTTATACCCCAGTTTAGTAATACCGTATAGGGAGTTAATACGTTTATTGCTTTCAAACTGAAACACTTCTATTGGAGATGCCGCATTGTTTAAACTGAAAATACCAGGTTGCGCCAAACTAACCGTTTGCGATTGTTTGGTTGAAGCCGTTTGGTTTAATCGGTTTCCTCCAGCAGAAACATCAATAGTCAAGTTTTTTATAGCGGTATTGTAGTTCAGTAAAAAGTCGGTATTTACTTCTCGATAGCTCACGTCGTGTTCGGCATAACCACCGTTTTGAAAACGATTACTGCTGAAATTTCTCAGTAACTGGCGCGTCTCGCTACTGTAATCCATACCTGTTCTTAAGGATACGCTAAAATGTTCCGTTAATTTTTGATGTATGGCGATGTTTCCGAAAATACGATCGCGATCAAACCCATTTCTGTTTTCTAATAAAATAAAATTCGGGTTATCAAAAAAGGTATAGTTGAAGGCGTATTGCTGAACACCTTCCAAACCAGGTTGCCAATAATTTTTCAAACTATTTGTGTTTAAAGACCGTGGCCCCCAAGCCACTAAAGAATAATTTACGTTTTCGCTACCATAACCGTTTGATGGTCTGTTGTCACTACTCGAATTAACATAACTTATCGAACTGCTTATTTCGGTGCGTTCCGATGGACTGAAATTCAATTTCGTAGCCACGGTTTGACGGTTTAAGTTAACCCCAGGAATTATTGATTCGCTTTTTAAGTCGGTAAATGATAACCTGTAATTCCCAGAGTCAAAACCGTTAGAAATAGAAATGTTATTTGTTGTGGTTACGCCGGTATTATAAAAATCTTTTAAATTGTCAGGATTGGAGTTAAAAGGCGTGGCCGTAATAGGTAGGTTGTTGTATAAAGCGGTATCTCCACCACGAACAAAAGTACCATTAGGGAGTTGCACAGGACTATCAAATTGCGGAATTAAATTCCCTACATCCAAACGCGGGCCCCAAGAATAGGTGATGTTATCACTAATACCACCACCAAGGCCGTCTTTATATTCAAACACACCCGATTGGCCTTGGCCATATTCATTTTGAAATTCGGGAAGTTTAAATGCCGAGTCTATAGTAATGGAGGAATTAATACTGACGCTAAATCCTTTTTTAGCATCGCCATCCTTGGTCTTTATAATAATAACGCCGTTTGCAGCTCGTGTTCCGTAAAGTGCAGCAGCATTAGCGCCTTTTAATACGGTAACCGATTCTATATCGTCCGGATTTACTGCCATAGCGCCATTTCCAAAATCTATTTCTTGAAAACCGGCAGCAGCTTCGTTGGTGAAATTAAAAACGGTTTCGTTATTAATAGGAATACCATCAACCACAAAAAGCGGATTGTTATTTGAAAAAGACGATTCGCCGCGTATGGTGATTTTTGATGAAGAGCCTACGCCTGTAGCGCCTTGTGTAACCGTAACACCGGCCAGCTTTCCTTGTAGGTTGTCTAAAAAGTTTACCGTTTTTACTTCGGTTAAATTTTTAGATGTAATGGCTTGCACGGCATAACCAAGTGCTTTTGTTTCTCGTTTTACACCCAAAGCGGTAATTACAACTTCGTTAAGTGCAGCGGCGTCTTCAATTAAGCTGGGGTTTATTGTGGTTTTTTCACCAACAACAATGGTTTGTGTTTTGTAACCAAGATAAGAGAATTTTAATGTGCTGGAAGATGATAGTACGTCAATGGAGTAATATCCATTTTCGTCACTAATGGTGCCGGTGTTATTGGTTGTAATATTGACAAAGGGTAAAGGTTGTTTGGTGGCGTTATCGCTAACTTGACCGGAAATAGTAGTTTGAGCATGACTAATACCAAAGAAGGTACATAGCATGCAGAGTAAAATATGCTTCATGTATTGGAATAAAAAGTGAATAAACCTTACTTCAGAAAGGTCTAGGGTAGGGAATTTTTAAAAATGAAGTGGTATGGGAGAGCCTTTGTTGTGGGGGCTTTGAAAATAAAGAATTCTGAAAATAATAGCAGAGTGGAATATAGCCTTTGAAACTAAGGCAAGATATTGTAATAAAATAAACTTGAGAGATGTGGAAAGACTTTTGAAGCTGTCTAGAATATGTTTTATATCCGATGAATTGTCTATATCGGTTAGAGCTTCTAGGTATAAAACTTCTGTTTTATTTGAAATTATTAATTTTGATATGCAGTTGTTGAGGTTGGCTCTTTGCCAAGGTAAACTTAAAAAAAGCGCTTTGTTGAAATGGCTTTTTTTCAAGCCCATTAAATAAAAACCACCATCTCGTGATGGACCTAAAACCAATGGGCATGTTTTTAATTTATCAACCGTTTTTAAAATATGGGCGCTTTTTAAATGTGGTGTATCGTTCCCGATAGTTATAACAGTGTCAAACCCTTTGGTATAAATAATTTGTATGGCATTTGTAAAACGTTCGCCAAAACTATCACCCGTTTGTTGTTTTTCGCTAACATGAAAATAAGGTAAGCCCGTTTGTTTTGCGATTTTTAAAGTTCGCTCATTTAGAGCGTCGAATAAATTACTAGAAGAAAAGGATTTTGAAAGCACCTCTTGCTGTCCAGAATTTGCAAAAATTAATAAGGCTATTTTATTATATATCATATTTATGCTACAACACCTTGGCAACTACTACCAGCACCTGCGGTACAGCCATAACAATGTTGAGAGATGACTATGTTTCGTCCTTCGAGAAGACTTTCATTATATTTAGAAATGTGTTTGGCTTTACTATTTACAGGTAAATTAAGCATTTGGTTAAAATCGCAATCAAACAAATAACCATCCCAACTAATGGATAGCGTATTGGTACACATCACGTTTTTTACCGCTGCAGGATTATAAACTTCAACTAAAGAATACATATAATCTTCGTAATTTTCTGAAGCGATAAGGTAGTCTAAAAATCTTGCAATTGGTAGGTTTGTAATCGCAAATAAATTATGAAAGTTGATGTCGAAGTCCTCTTTTAATCCTTTTTTGAAATCCTTTTCCATAGATGCTTGATCGCTAGGCAAAAAGGCGCCTGACGGATTGTAAACTAAATCTAAACGTAAGTCGCTGCCTGGCATACCGTATCCAATAGCGTTTAAATCTTGTAAAGCTCTAATGGATTTATCGAAAACACCATCGCCACGTTGCTTATCTGTTTTTCCGCGCGTCCAGTGTGGCATGGAGCTAATAACATGTACGTTGTGTTTTTTGAAAAACTCAGGTAAATCGTAATATTTTTTATTGGCTCTAATTATGGTAAGGTTAGAGCGTACAATAAAATCTTTAATTCCTGCTTTGGCAGCTTCTTCTACAAACCATCGGAAATCGGGGTTCATTTCAGGAGCACCACCTGTTAAATCTAAGGTGTGGGCACCGGTGTTTTTAATAACTTCTAGACATTCACGCATGGTGTCGCGCGTCATGATTTCCTTACGGTCTGGACCAGCATCAACATGGCAATGGTCGCATACTTGGTTACACATGTAGCCAACGTTGATTTGCAAAATTTCTAGTTTTTTTGCTTTTAAAGGGAATTGATTGGTTTCGGAAATTTTACTTTTAAAGGTTGGTAATTCTCCGTTTTGGAAAATTCCATTGGATAAAAGTTCGAGTTGCCTGTTGCTATTTGCTAGGTCGCTTTCGCGTTTTTGTAAAGACTTTGTTGCCATTAATTTTTAGGGTCTACGGTAAATTTTATTTAGATGAACATTTTTTTTTGATTTAAAAACTGCTCTTGGCGGATGAGTGCGTTAGGGATTGAGGCTTTGTTGGAGCTCTTTTTGTGTTGTTGCACCTATGCAACACAAAAAAGCGACTGTCGAAAGCCCGACCCTTTTCGGGTAACGCTCAAATTTTAACCGTCTAATTTATTTACTTTATTCATCATTTGTACGCCATGTGCTAGGGTTGCTCCACTTTTTATGGCGGCGCCTACGTGTATGGCTTCCATCATTTCTTCTTTAGTTACGCCGCGTTGCAGTCCGTCTTTGGTGTAAGCGTCGATGCAATATGGGCATTGTTCGGTGTGGGCTACGGCGAGTGCGATAAGTGATTTTTCGCGTGCTGTGAGTGCGCCTTCTTCGAAAACTTTGCCGTAATACTCAAAAAAACTTTCGCCTAGTTCTTTACTCCATTCTGTTATTTTTCCGAATTTTCTTAAATCGGCTGGGTCGTAATATGTTTTCTGCATAGCGTTTGGTGTTCTATAGATAGAAATCTGGTTAATTTTGTCGTTTACTTTAATGTAACTTAACAAAAATCGCCAAATAATATGGTTTTCCATATTATTTGGCGATTTTTTATAATTAAAGTGTGGTGTTTTATGCTTTGATAAGGCTTCGGGAAATAACGATTTTCTGTATTTCGGAGGTGCCTTCGTAGATTTGTGTGATTTTTGCATCGCGCATAAGACGTTCTACATGGTATTCTTTTACAAAACCGTTTCCGCCGTGTATTTGCACGGCTTCGACGCTGTGTTCCATGGCTACTTTGCTGGCGTAGAGTTTGGCCATGGCACTAGATCGGTCGTAATTATGGCCTTGGTCTTTATCCCAAGCGGCCTTCATCACGAGCATTCGTGCAGCTTCAATATCGGTGTACATATCGGCCAGTTTAAAAGCGATGGCTTGATGGTTGCAAATTTCGGTGCCAAAAGCTTTGCGTTGTTTGGAGTATTTTAATGCCAATTCGTATGCGCCAGATGCAATGCCAAGCGCTTGTGCTGCAATACCAATACGGCCGCCAGAAAGTGTTTTCATCGCAAAGCGAAATCCAGAGCCGTTGGCGCCAATACGATTTTCTTTAGGTACTTTTACATCGTTAAATTGTAAGGTGTGCGTGTCGCTTCCGCGGATGCCCAGCTTATCTTCTTTAGGACCAATATGGAACCCTGGCATGTCTTTTTCTACAATAAAAACGTTTATGCCATGCGAGCCTTTGTCGCGATCGGTTTGCGCAATGACTAAGTAAACACCTGCGCGACCACCGTTTGTAATCCAGTTTTTTGTGCCGTTTAAAAGGTAATGGTCTCCCATATCTATGGCAGTGGTTTGCTGCGATGTGGCATCGCTACCTGCTTCGGGTTCGCTTAAGCAGAACGCGCCTACAATTTCTCCTGTAGCTAATTTGGTTAAATATTTTTCTTTTTGAGCTTCAGAGCCATAGGTTTCTAAACCATAACAAACCAAGGAGTTGTTTACGGAAACTATAACAGATGCCGAAGCGTCTATTTTAGATAATTCTTCCATAATTAATACGTATGATAGTGCATCCATGCCGCTACCCCCGTATTTTGGGTCGACCATAATACCAAGAAAGCCAAGATCTCCCATTTTTTTTACAAGTTCTTCGGGAAATTCTTGTTTATTATCACGTTCAATAACGCCAGGAAGCAATTCTGTTTGAGCAAAATCGCGGGCGGCGTCGCGTATCATTATATGTTCTTCTGAGAGCTTAAAATCCATAATTCGTAAATAAATGAGTTAATTTAATAGAGAATGTTTTCAAATATAGCTTTTTAGTGTGAATATTTCAATGGGTATTGTTATTTTTACATCCATGAAAAAAAATAATTACCATGTTATAGGCGTTATGTCTGGAACATCGTTGGATGGTATAGACTTAGTGGAGGCTATATTTACCTATACTGATACTTGGCGTTTTGAGATTATAAAAGCTGAAACCGTGAGTTATACAGCTGGTTGGTTTGATACGCTGAAAAATTTGGTGTCAAATTCTTTAGAGGAATTGCAAGTTATAGATGATGATTACTCGGTGTTTTTAGCCGAAACGATTAAGAAATTTATTTCTAAAAATAACATTACAGATATCGATGCTGTGTGCTCGCATGGGCATACCGCCTTGCATAGACCGGAAGAAAAACTAACTTATCAAATAGGAAATAAACCCATTTTAGCTGAAATTTTAAAAGAAACGGTGGTTTGCGATTTTAGAGTTGAAGATGTGGAACTTGGAGGGCAAGGTGCGCCTTTAGTACCTATTGGAGATAAACTATTGTTTTCTGAATACGATTTTTGTCTGAATTTAGGTGGTTTTGCAAATATTTCAACCGAAATTGAAGGTGAACGTATTGCTTATGATATTTGTCCAGTGAATATTGTACTGAATAAATATGCCAATCAGTTAGGTTTTAATTATGACGATGGTGGAAAAATAGCAGCATCGGGCAATTATTTGTCTGGCTTAGGAGAACAATTGAATCTTTTGAATTTTTATACGGAAACACCACCAAAATCTTTAGGGTTAGAGTGGGTGAATACCAATATATTTCCTTTAATTGAATCTTTTAAAACGGAAGAAAAAACTGTTTTACGAACTTTTTCCGATCATATCGCTAAGCAAATGGCTTTGGTTTTAAAACCTGAAGCTAAAGTTTTGGTGACTGGAGGGGGTGCGTATAACACTTATATTATAGACGAAATAAAGAAACATGTTAATGCTGAAATAATAATCCCGAATGCAGATTTGGTAGAGTTTAAAGAAGCCTTGATTTTTGCCTTTTTAGGGATTTTAAAACTTCGTGATGAAGTCAATTGCTTACAAACCGTAACAGGTGCATCAAAAAATCATAGTTCGGGTAAGATTTATTGATAAAATAACAACAATTTAATCTTGCCAGATTTTAAGTTTTTTTATATTTGTTTCTTCACATTAATAATTTAAATTTTTATAAAATGAATCAGCTTTAGCTACACAATACTCGGATTCAGATAGTAGTGCATTAGTTAAAGCGAACATTTATAAAATATGGAAATGAAAGAATTATTAAAAAAGTACGAAGATAAAGCCCCTGAAATAGTATTTAACTGGAGAGATTCCGAAACGGAAGCCGAAGGTTGGGTGGTTATAAATTCCTTGCGAGGTGGTGCTGCTGGTGGTGGTACTAGAATGCGAAAGGGATTAGATATGAACGAGGTATTGTCTTTGGCAAAAACCATGGAAATTAAGTTTACAGTTTCTGGTCCTGCGATTGGAGGAGCCAAATCGGGTATTAATTTCGATCCGAAAGACCCGAGAAAAAAAGGTGTTTTAGAACGTTGGTATGCTGCCGTTTCTCCGTTATTAAAAAGTTATTACGGTACGGGAGGCGATTTAAATGTAGATGAAATTCATGAAGTGATTCCAATTACGGAAGAAAGTGGTGTTTGGCATCCACAAGAAGGTGTTTTTAATGGGCATTTTAAACCCACGGAAGCCGATAAAATAAATAGAATTGGGCAGTTAAGACAAGGGGTAATTAAAGTGATTGAAAACCCGAGTTTTTCGCCAAGTGTTGCCCGAAAATATACCGTTGCCGATATGATTACCGGTTTTGGAGTGGCTGAAGCTGTAAAACAATATTACCATATTTATGGCGGTTCGGTTAAAGGGAAACGTGCTGTAATCCAGGGGTTTGGTAATGTTGGCGCCGCCGCAGCATTTTATTTGTCGCAAATGGGGGCAAAAGTGGTAGGAATTATAGATATTGCAGGTGGTTTAATTAACGAAGATGGTTTTACTTTTGAAGAGATCACAGAATTGTTTTTAGCTAAAACAGGTAACACCCTGGAAGCCGAGCGTTTAATACCGTTTGAAACGATTAATGAAACCATTTGGAAATTAAAAACTGAAATATTTGCACCTTGTGCAGCATCACGTCTGATAACAAAAAATCAGATTGATGAAATGATAAATAGTGGATTAGAAGTTATATCTTGTGGCGCAAATGTGCCATTTGCAGATAAAGAAATATTTTTTGGACCTATCATGGAACACACCGATAGTTTGGTGAGCTTAATTCCAGATTTTATTTCAAACTGCGGTATGGCTAGGGTTTTTGCTTATTTTATGGAACGTCGCGTGCAAATGACAGACGAAGCCATTTTTAACGATACTTCAAATAAAATTAGAGAAGCAATAGAAAAAGTACATCATAAAAATAAAACTAAAACTGAACTCAGTGCAACAGCTTTCGAGCTCGCACTAAAACAACTTGTATAAAACTAATTTTTTTAACTTAATATGGAAGCAGCAATTATTTTAGTATTCGTTTTTGGCTATTTGGCCATAACTATGGAACACAGTATAAAAATCGATAAGTTGATACCGGCTTTAGTCATGATGGCTATTTGTTGGGCATTAATAGCCTTGGGCATCGATGGCTTTACGCAGTGGTTCGATTCTTCTAACCATACCTTAATGGAAAACTTTGGCAGTTTGGGCTCCGAAGAAAAAATGCATTTAATGGAAGAAACCTTATTGCATCACTTAGGTAAAACTTGTGAAATTTTAGTGTTTCTTTTAGGGGCGATGACTATTGTTGAAATTATTGATTATTTCGATGGTTTTTCAACCATAAAAGATTTTATTAAAACTAAAAAGAAAAGTAAAATACTTTGGATTTTTGCTATTCTAGCCTTTATCCTATCGGCTATCATCGATAACTTAACAGCTACAATTGTATTAATTTCAATACTTCAAAAAATTGTTAAAGATAGAAGCGTACGTATCTGGTATGCCGGTTTAATTATTATAGCTGCTAATGCTGGTGGTGCTTGGTCTCCAATTGGAGATGTTACAACCACAATGCTTTGGATTGGTAAAAAAGTATCAACAGGTCATTTAGTTGGTTATTTATTATTGCCTTCATTCCTATGTATGGCGGTTCCAACATTTATCGCATCATTTTTACCTGCGTTTCAAGGAGATTTAGATATTGAAGAAGCGGTTGAGGAAAAGAAATCTAAGTTTAGCGCAAGAATGCTTTATTTAGGGTTAGGTGCTATTGTTTTTGTACCTATTTTTAAAATGATTACACATTTACCACCTTATGTTGGTATGATGTTATCTTTAGCGGTTGTTGCTATTTTTGCTGAAATGTATAGTAGTACTAAGTTTAGTATGACAGATCATGATTCTGAAGAAAGTGATGCTGCTGCTCACCATAGCCCAGTACATCATTCATTATCTAAAATTGAGTTGCCAAGTATCTTATTTTTCTTAGGAATTTTAATGGCAGTAGCGGCGTTAGAATCTTTAGGTATCTTATTTGATTTTGCAGGATCTTTACAAGCATCTACACCAATGTTAGGAACAGAAATTCACCCAGGAGGGCATGAAGGTGTTTCAGATTTAGTTGTTTTATTATTAGGTGTTGGTTCAGCGGTAATCGATAATGTACCTTTAGTAGCAGCAAGTTTAGGAATGTTTCACGAACCTATGGATAACGAACTATGGCACTTTATAGCTTATTCAGCAGGAACAGGTGGGTCAATGTTAATAATTGGTTCTGCAGCAGGAGTTGTTGCTATGGGAATGGAGAAAATTGATTTTTTCTGGTACTTAAAAAAGATTGGATGGTTAGCATTAGTTGGGTTCTTAGTAGGCGCTGTAGCCTTTATGTTTACTAGAACTTTATTTTAGAATAATACATAAAACCTTTTTTCGTTTTTACGGAAAAGTGGCATGCATGTTGATTATTTTGTCTGTTTGATGCGAACACCCTAACGAGTAAAGTTCATTTTTAACTTTAATTGAAAAAAGTAAGACGATTACTATAATTTAATAAGAATATAAGCGTTATAAGTTGCAATACATTAATATTTTATGCTAAACATATTATTACAAAATGCACAAGAAGGTGCAGAGGCAGTAGCCGAAGGAGAACCAGTTGAAAAAACACTTTCAATTATTGAATTAATTAGTAGTGGTGGCTTTGCAGGGCAGGTTATCATTGCAATCTTATTCTTACTATTGGTCGTGGCTGTTTATATTTATTTCGAACGTTTATTCGCTATTAAAGCGGCGTCGAAAATAGATGCCAACTTTATGAATCAAATTAAAGACCATGTAAGTAATGGTAAAATTGATTCGGCACAAATGTTATGTGCTCAAGTAAATTCTCCAGTATCTCGATTAATTGGAAAAGGAATTTCTAGAATAGGAAAACCACTAGCCGATATTAATACGGCTATTGAAAACGCGGGGCGTTTAGAAATTTACGGACTAGAGAAAAACGTAAGTGTTTTAGCAACCATTTCTGGTGCAGCACCTATGATTGGATTCTTAGGAACCGTAGTCGGGATGATTTTAGCTATTTTCGAACTGGCAAACGCCGGAGGAAGCATTCAAATGGATGTTTTAGCAAGCGGATTATATACCGCCATGACTACAACGGTTGCCGGATTAATTGTTGGTATTGTTGCGTATGTAACTTATAACCACTTGGTGGTTAGAACCGATAAAGTCGTGTATCAGATGGAAGCGAATTCCCTAGAGTTTTTAGACCATTTAAACGAGCCTTCTTAATATGAATTTTAGAGGACGAAATAAAGTTACACCAGAGTTTAATATGTCGTCTATGACGGATATTGTATTTCTGTTACTTATATTTTTTATGATTGCTTCTACTTTGGTAACCACTAATGCTATTGATATTTTACTACCAAAAGCAAGTGGAAAAACCGAGAATAAAAAGTCTATAGCAGTTAGTATCAAAAAAGATTTAACCTATTATATCGATCAAAAACGAGTTGGAGAAAGTGTATTAGAAAACGAGCTGTTAGCAGCTTTATCTAGTAAAGAAGAACCAACCATTGTTTTAAGAGCCGAAAAATCGGTGCCTGTCGAGCATGTGGTTAAAGTGATGGATATAGCAAATAGAAATAAGTTCAAAGTTATTTTAGCGGTAAAACCTAATTAATGAAATACTTCCAAACGAAACACGAAAAAGATTCAGCGAAAATAACCAGTTTAATTATGGTTATTATTTTGCTGTTGCTCTTTGTTGTTGGTCCGCCATATATGGATCCTCCCGAGGAGTATGGTGTGGCTGTAAATTTTGGAACTACAGATTTTGGTTCAGGAAATATTCAACCCAAAGCACCGGTGAAATCAGAGCCAAGGGAAGTGGAAGAAGTTCCAGAAGTGGAACCGGAGCCAGCAGTAGCAGAGCCAACAAAATCGGCAGAAGCTAAAGAAGAAGTTTTAACTGCCGAAAACGCAGAAGCTATTGCAATAAAGAAGCAAAAAGAAGCCGAGGCGAAAGCAAAAGCTGATGCTAAGGCAAAAGCCGACGCTAAAATTAAGGCCGAAGCTGAAAGAGTTGCGAAAGAAAAACGCGAACAAGAAGAAAAGAAGAAAAAATTAGATGCTTTAATTGGCGGTGTTAGCAAATCTGAAGGAACAGCTTCCGGAAGTGAAGGCAACGATAACAAAGCAGGAGATAAAGGTCAATTAGATGGCGATCCGTACGCCCCAAGTTATTTTGGAGGAAAAGGATCGGGTAGTGGTGGTGTAGGCTACGGACTTAACGGTCGTGGGCGTGCATCGTTTAAAACGATAGAGCAAGATTGTAATGAATCGGGAATGGTGATTGTAAAAATCATTGTTAATCAGAGCGGAAACGTGGTTTCTGCCGAACCGGGTCAAAGAGGCACAACCAATACGGCAGACTGTTTATTGGAACCAGCCAAAAAAATAGCATTATCTCATAAATGGCCTGCAGATTCTAAAGCACCAGCAAAACAAATTGGTTTTGTAAAAGTAAACTTCAAATTGGGGCAATAGCAGATGACATATAACGATACTCTCGATTGGATGTTTTCTCAACTGCCCATGTATCAAAGACAAGGACAATCGGCATATAAAGTGGATTTAAGTAACACGTTGGCACTTATTAGCCATCTTAATAATCCGCATCATCATTTTAAAAGCATTCACGTAGCGGGCACTAATGGTAAAGGGTCTACAAGCCACATGTTAGCGTCTGTTTTACAAGAGGCAGGCTATAAAGTTGGACTATACACTTCACCACATTTAAAAGATTTTAGAGAGCGCATTAAAATTAACGGAAAGGAAATCAGTGAAACTTTTGTAATTAATTTTATAAAAGATAATAAACCCTTTTTTGAAGCTAGTCAGCTGTCTTTTTTTGAAATGACTGTAGGTATGGCTTTTGAGTATTTCGCTCAGGAAAAGGTAGATATTGCTGTTATTGAAGTTGGTTTAGGAGGACGGTTGGATTCAACGAATATCATTACGCCAGAAGTTTCGGTAATTACCAATATCGGATTAGATCATACGCAATTTTTAGGAAATACTTTAGAATTGGTAGCTGGAGAAAAAGGTGGTATTATTAAACCTGAAGTACCGGTTGTTATCGGAGAAACCCAAGCCGAAACTACAGCTGTTTTTGAAAGTTTAGCATCTAAAAATAAGGCTCCCATTATTTTTGCAGATCAACAAGTTAAGGTTGATTATGAATCGGATTTAAAAGGAGATTATCAATCGAAAAATAAACAAACAGTAGTTGAAAGTATAAAGGTGCTTCAGCAAAAAGGTTTTATAATTTCCGAAGAAAATATAAAGAAAGGGCTACTGTACACTATAAAAAATACGGGACTGTTAGGGCGTTGGCAAGTTCTGAATGAAAAACCTAAGGTAGTGTGTGATACGGGACACAACCGAGAGGGATTAATTTATGTCATGAAGCAGCTTTCGAAAGAAACTTTTGATAAGTTGCATATTGTTTTTGGAGTGGTAAATGATAAGGATATATCATCGATAATCGATTTATTGCCTAAAAATGCACAGTATTATTTTTGTAAACCAGATATTTCTCGTGGGTTAGATGCCGAAGTTTTAAAGCAAGTGTTTGTTGAGAATAATTTGCTAGGTGAAGCTTATGGTTCTGTAAATGAAGCCTATAAAATGGCTTCAGAAAATGCAAAACCTAACGATTTTATATTTATAGGCGGAAGTACCTTTGTAGTAGCAGAAATAATTTAAAATTTTTTCAAAAAAGGTTTTGCAAAGTCAAAAAGTAGTGTATCTTTGCACCTCCTAATAATTAGGGCGCGTAGCTCAGTTGGTTCAGAGCACTTGGTTTACACCCAAGGGGTCAGGGGTTCGAATCCCTTCGCGCCCACAAAAAGTTTAAGATTTAGTCTTAAGCTTTTTTTATGTAAAAAAGTAGTTTTTTACATCTAGCAAAATTATTAGGGCGCGTAGCTCAGTTGGTTCAGAGCACTTGGTTTACACCCAAGGGGTCAGGGGTTCGAATCCCTTCGCGCCCACAGAAAAGTCTAAGATTAACTTCTTAGGCTTTTTTTTATGCATAAAAAGTTGTTCTGATTTTTTTTAAATGTCTTATTTTTACTTCATTATAGTACCAACCAACCTAGCTTATGAATAAAAAAATAATTAAAGATACCTATAAGGAGATCTTTAAATCTAGAGATACACCTTCGCTTAAAAGTCATATCGAGAAGTTTATTGAGTTGGATAAGTATTTGCCTTATAGCTCTACGTTTTATTGTATTACTAATACGCAACAGTTAACTTTTGAATTTATTAGTAAAAACATGACAGCCTGTTTGGGGTTGGATCGAGAGGAGTTAAAGCGTAAGGGAATGCGTGATTTTTGGGGTAGAATGCATCCGGAAGATCAAGATCCATGGCTAAAGGCGCTTAATGATTTAATGGAGTTTACATTAAGTAAAATTTCGCTACAAAATAGGGAAAGGATAAGTTATGCTTGGAATTATAGATTAAAAAATGGACAAGGGGAGTACGTGAATGTACTTCAGAACACGACGCCTTTAGAGTTTGATAGTGATAATAAGCCCATAATTGGTTTGGCACATTATACTATTTTACCTGGAGAAATGCAATTAGGGGTATGCGCTTCGGCTAAAATGTTAAATGATAGAGATCAGTATGAAACAATATACTTTAGTAATTTTTCTCAAAAATTATTGAAAGATGGAATTACGAATAGAGAACGCGATGTAATTAGGCTTTTGGCTCTTGATAAATCGAGTAAACAAATAGGGGAAAACTTAAATATTAGTTCAAATACAGTAGATACACATCGTAGAAATATTCTTAAGAAGCTTAATATGTCTTCTACTGGTGAGTTGGTTGGTATGCTAAAAATGAATAGAAATTACCTTTAGATGGGGTATTTAGTTTGTGAAAAGGATTTTTCAGAAAATCTTTTTTTAATAAAATAAATAGGAATAACCCTGATTTATAGCAAGGTGTTATGGTAATTACAGTGTAAATTGTTGAAATAAAGTTGTTTTTCTTTTAAAATACTCAATTTGAGTATTGTGAGAAAACTATTAATTGCGGATATTTGCTTTGCTATTAATTAATTCTTAGGGAGAATTACTTATAACCTGGTGCTTAACTTCTGAAGTTAAGCACCTTTTTTTTTGGTTAATTTAAAATACGTTCCAAGGCCATACCTCTGGATCCTTTAATTAGCAATGTTTGATTTTCAATTTCAGAAATATCGAAGCTTTTTTCTAAATCGGAGTAGGTCTTATATTTTGTAATGTGTTCGGCATTGATTTCGACATTATAAAAGTTTTCTCCAACTAAAATAACGCGATCTATTTTTGAGTTAAGCGCTAAATCTGCAATGTTTTGATGTTCTGCTTTTGCTGATGTGCCCAACTCAAACATATCTCCTAAAATAGCTGTTTTCTGTCCAATTTGTTTTTCAAAGTTTAAAAGTGCGGCACGCATACTCGTTGGATTTGCGTTGTAGGCATCGAGAATAATGTTGTTTGAACCTTTTTTTATTATTTGCGACCTGTTGTTTGTTGGTGTGTACTGCTCAATAGCGGTTTTAATTGCTGTGTTTTCCACTTTAAAGTAGTTTCCTATAGCTATTGCTGCTGCAATATTATTGAAGTTGTAATCGCCTATAAGTTGGCTTGTTACTTCAATGGTTTCAATTTTGCAGGACACAAAGGGTTGTGCATTAAGAAAATCGATACCAACATCAGATTTGGACTTGGAATTTCCAAAAGTAAAACGTTTCGCGTCTTTTGTTTTTTCCGTTTGAATACTGTCATTGGCGTTCACAAAAATGGTGTTGTCATGGGCTATCAAAAAATTATACATTTCACTTTTAGCTTCAATAACGCCTTCAATACTTCCAAAACCTTCTAAATGTGCTTTACCAAAATTTGTAATATATCCAAAATCGGGTTTCGCTATGTGACATAAAAATTCAATTTCCTTTTTATGGTTAGCCCCCATTTCAACAATGCCGATTTCCGTAGCTTCGTTCATGGATAGAAGGGTTAACGGTACACCGATATGGTTGTTAAGGTTGCCAATAGTTGCTGAGGTGTTATATTTTTGTCGTAACACCGCGTTAATAAGTTCCTTGGTTGTTGTTTTGCCATTGCTGCCTGTTAATGCTATAATAGGAAGTTTTAAATACGAACGATGAAAGCTGGCTAGTGTTTGTAGTGTTTCAAGAACATCAGCAACTAGTATGGTTTTATCTGAAATGTTAAATTCAGCCTCATCAACAATGGCGTAACTTGCTCCAGACTCTAAAGCTTGTTTGGCGTATGTGTTCCCATTAAAATTATCACCTTTTAAGGCGAAGAACATGCTGTTGTGTGTTATTTTTCGAGTATCGGTTGATACGGATTTACAGGCTAAGAATAGGGCGTGTATTTGTGCTATTTCCAAAACGTATATTTTTAAAATAAATGTATAAAAAAGTCCTAACAAATTGCTAGGACTTTTTTTATTTTATGAACGATTAAACTTGGTATTAGTTTTTCGTTTTGTTTGTTCCTTTGCTTTTAGAGCCTACACGCGACATTGCGCATCTAAATCCGATATAGTCTGTAGCCATATCTTGTGGGAAATAACGACGTTGCGCTGGATCTAACCAGTATTCTCTATCTTTCCAAGAACCACCTTTATAAACACGAACTTGATCGTTAATTAAAGATGTTCTATTGTTTGATTTATCGTACTCTCTAACAATGTTTCCTTCAGCATCTCTTGAGATACTATGTTTTGGTGAGTTGTACATTAATTTTGTATCCGATGTGCCAGAATCATCATCTTCATCTCCAAAACTTTCAAATTGACGAGATGAACGTCTGTCACCATCTCTAAAGTTAATTTCATCACTTTTATCAAAGTTCGTTCTTTGGAAGGTTTCATTTTCATCAACCGGAACTTGTAAAATTTCTCCTGGTAAATTTCTAGCAATAATTTTACCGTTAGATAGCGTATCGTAAACAATTTCATCTGTAGTAATTATTTTTACAGAACCATCTTCATTGATAGCGTTTTTTGTATAAACATTTCCACGATAGTAGTTAAAATCATTAAATTCATCATCAATAATAGGTCTGTAAACATCGGCAACCCATTCAGCAACATTACCAGCCATATCGTATAAACCAAAATCGTTAGGTGCGTAAGATTTAACAGCATTTGTAATATCTGCTCCATCATCAGACCATCCAGCAATTCCACCATAATCACCTTTACCTTGTTTAAAGTTGGCCATTTGGTCACCTCTAATTTTTCTTTTTCCAGAGCGTGTATATTGTCCGTCCCATGGGTATTTTTTACGTCCACGGTATAAGTTGTAGCTTCTAATTTCGCTTAAACCTAAAGCAGCATATTCCCATTCTGTTTCTGTTGGTAGTCTGTATTTTGGTACTAAAACCCCTGTTTCTCTACTTGCGTAAATACCAGATTCGTTACCTTCAGCATCAACAGTAATGTTTCTATTACGTCTTGAATTTACAGGTTCTCCTGTATCCATAGAACTTGGATCGATAGTATATCGGTTTGTGTTGAATACGTTCTCTGGGTCCGTATCGGTATAATCTATTTCTAAATATCCGTTTTTCTGTAAGTTTAATTCGTTTACGCGGTCGGTTCTCCAGTTAGAGAATTCAACAGCTTGAATCCAGCTTACTCCAACCACAGGGTATTCTCCGTATGCTGGGTGACGTAGGTAGTTTTCCGTCATTACTTCATTGTAACCTAAACGGTTTCTCCATACTAAAGTATCAGGTAAAGCACCATTATAAATAGCTTTAAAGTTTTCTTCTGATGGTGGATATTTACGTTTAAGGTAATCTAAATACTCCAAATACATGGCATTAGTTACTTCCGTTTCATCCATATAAAAAGACATAACGTGTTGTTGGTTAGGGCTGTTGTTCCAGTCGTGCATTACATCATCTTGAACACGTCCTTTTGTGAATGTTCCACCTTCAATAAATACAAGTCCAGGAGATGTTTCCTGTTCTTTAAAATCTGTATTGTATTGAAAGCCACCATCTCTAGAATTAATATCCCAACCGGTAGCTCTAGAGCTGTTTTTTGAACTTGAAGATTTTTTACAACTTGTGGACACTATAGCTAGTGCGACAATTAGTAAAACCTTAGACGCCAATACTTTTTTCATATTCATACTTTTAAGTAAGCTAATAATATTTTTGGTGCTGCAATATAAGAATTAAAGCTTACACAACAAGCAATTTTTTACATTTTAACCAAAAAAACATGTATTTTATCTTGTTTTTATGCATTACATCGATGTTTTAGATCGAATTTCTGCCTTTTATTTTGGTAGATTGTGTTCTATAAACGGATGTTTTAGTAATTTATTATTGTATTTTTGAAGTTGTGTAAAAAAATGTGTAATTTTTGATACTAACTCTACGTTTACGACGTTAATTTAACGATGAAAAAAATAATATTCTTACTTTTATTTATTTATTCTTTTATAGGTGTTGCTCAGCAGAAGGTATTTACCCTCGATTGGGAAGATTCTCAAAAAATATCGGCAGGTAATTATACTCTTGAAATTCCGGGTTTTAATGAAGCTTGGAGCCATTTCGATTTCGACACCGGATTACAATTCATTTCACAGTGGGAAATTTCAACTTCAATAAACGAAACTTCAGTTACTATCACCCAAGTAAGGTATAGTAATATCAGTTTAAAGGAATTAAAAGATTTAGAACTTAATAAAATTCCGAAGCAATTAACGTATACATTAAAAAATACCAATGCACGAGGTAAGCAGTTTGCCATGTTGCAAATGTCTCCTATTATAAATGATAATGGGGTGTTTAAAAAAGTAACGCAGTTTCAGGTAAACTATACCAATGGGTTTGCACGCCGTGGCACATCATTAAATAAAGCTTTAGGAACTAAGGAAATTTCGAATTCAGTATTAGACAAAGGAGAGTGGTTTCGGTTTTATGTTGATACTACTGGTGTGTTTAAGCTAGATAAATCATTTTTGAGTCGCTTAGGCGTTAACGTGAATAACATTGATCCGAGAACTATTCGGCTTTATGGAAACGGCGGACGCATGATTCCTTTTAAAAATAGTGAAAGCTATCCTTTTGATGTTCAAGAGAACGCGATAAAATTTATAGGTGAAGAAGATGGCGTTTTTAACGATTCCGATTATATCTTATTTTATGCACAAGGCCCTAATGGCTATAATGCGGAAAGTGATACCAATATTAATTGCTACACCGATAAAACTTATTATTACATTAATACCGGTTTGGGCACGGGAAAAAGAATTTCTGCATTTACACAACCTTCAGGCGCTATCGATTTAAACATCAATACATTTCAAGCTTATACGTATCACGAATTAGACGAAGAAAATATCGTATTACTCGGAAGGCGTTGGTTTGGTAATCGTTTTGATGTTGAAAATATTCAAAATTTCGAATTCGATTTCCCAGATTTAATAACCACAATTCCTGTAAATTTAAAAGTGTATGTGGCGGCTGTATCTTCTGGTTCTACTAGCATGTCTATTAGTGTTAATAGCACGCAATTGGGCACTTTAGGTCTTAATGGAATTAATGATCCTGCTTTGGCGGACGATGCTACTTATGTGAATAATATAATGGTATCAGATTCGAAAATTAACGTGGAATTAAATTATAATAATCAAGGCGATCCGAGTGCTTTGGGGTATCTAGATTATATTTCTGTTGAAGGAACTCGGGCTTTAAAATTTCAAAATACACAATTAACGTTTAAAAATAGAGTTGTAGAATCGGCTTCTGGTATCGGGCAATACACCATTGAGAATGCTTCTAAAGTTTCTGAAGTTTGGGATGTTTCTGATATTTATAATGTGACTAATTTTGAAAACGCTTCCGCGGAAGAAAACTTGATATTTAATGCGACATTGGGGACTTTAAAAACCTATGTAGCGCTAACGCCTTCGGATTATTACGAGCCAAAGTTTGATAATAAAACAACGCTTAGTAATCAGAATATTAAAGGAACTATTTTCTTGAATGATCAAAATGAATTTCAAGATGTAGATTATATTATAGTGACACCCGATAATATGCGGACTCAAGCTGAGCGTTTAGCTCAAATTAATAAAACGCAGTATAATTTGAATGTGAAAGTCTTAGGTTTAACCGAGATTTATAATGAATTCAGTACCGGAAATCCAGATATTGGAGCTATTAGAAATGCGGTTAAATATGTTTATGACAATGCTAGCTCTGATGAAAATAGACTAAAATATTTATGTTTGTTTGGCGATGGTTCTTTCGATTATAAAGATAGAATTCCCAATAACACCAATGTTATGCCGTCTTGGCATTCATACAATAGTTTTAATCTTACCAATTCCTTTGTGTCTGATGATTTTTATGGCATGATGGACGAGGATGAAGGTACCATGATTACCAGTGATAAATTAGATATTGCCGTGGGACGGATATTGGCTGATACGCCTGAGCGCGCAAAGCAAATGGTAGATAAAATAGCATCGTATTATGTTAAGGAAGCCGTTGGAAGTTGGAGAAACAATGTAGTGGTTATTTCTGATGATGTTGATGAAGATTGGGAAGGGATTTTAGAAAACACAACCGATAGTATAGGTAATGTTATAAGTAGAGAAAAACCATTTTTAAATGTTGTAAAAATCCATACTGATGCCTATCAACAAGAATCATCAGCCGGAGGAAATAGATATCCACAAGTGACCACAGAAATTGTAGATGCCATTGATAATGGCGCGTTAGTAGTAAATTATTTTGGTCACGGAGGTGAAGATGGGTTAGCACAAGAACGTATTTTAACGCATACTGAAATTGAAGCCTTACGTAATTATGGAAAGCTAAACTGTTTTGTAACAGTAACCTGCGAGTATACCAAATTCGATAACCCATATAAAGAAACTGCTGGTGAAGCAACCTATTGGAACGAACAGGCTGGAGCCATTGGTTTAATTTCTACCACGAGGCAGATTTTTGTGAATTTTGCGATTAATTTTAATAATAATTTAGGGCAGTATTTATTTTCATTTGCTGACGATGATGCTTTTGAAGACTATGAATATCCTTCTATGGCAGAGGCGTTAAGGCTGACCAAAAATAATCCGCTAATTTCTAACTCTAGTCAAAGACGTTTAATATTTTTTATTGGAGATCCAGCCATGAAATTGGCTTTTGCTAAACCAAATGTAGCGCTAACTAAAATTAACGATGTGCCGCTAGCAACTGTTACCGATACGCTCAAAGCATTAAGCTACGTAAAGCTTGCTGGGCAAGTAACCGATGTTTCCGGAAATCTTTTAAGTGATTATAATGGCACGCTTTCTACTACTATTTACGATAAAAATATAGATCGTGAAACCTTGGCAAATGATGGTGTTAGATTGAACGGAAGCCTCGTTAAATTAGAATTTTCTACACTTGGAGAAATTATTTTTAGAGGACAAGCTTCAGTAAAAAATGGCGAATTCGAATTCGATTTTATTGTACCTAAAGACATTGGTATTCCCGTGGGCTTTGGTAAAATTAGTTTTTATTCAAAAGATGAAGCTTTAGAAAGTAACCAAGCGGGTTCAAGTGTTGGTACGGTTAAAATTGGAGGTTTAAACGAAGATGCGCCTGCCGATAATATCGGGCCTGTTATTTCGTTGTATATGAACGACGAAAACTTTGTTACAGGTGGTATAACTAATGAATCTCCCACGTTGTTAGCAAAAATGGAAGATGAAAACGGGGTAAATACAGCTAGTGGTATTGGACATGATATTGTGGCTATTATTGATGGTGATGAAACCAATCCGGTGGTGCTAAACGATTATTACCAAACGGAAGTCGATGATTATAAAAAAGGTGTTTTAAGTTATCCATTTAGAGATTTAGAGCCTGGTTTGCATACCTTAACACTTAAGGTTTGGGATGTTTATAATAATTCGTCAATTGCTGAAATACAGTTTATTGTTCACGATAAAGATGAGGCTTTGGTTGTTAATAATGTTTTAAATTACCCAAATCCGTTTGTTAATTACACAGAATTTTGGTTCAATCACAATAGTTCCGAGGCTTTAGACGTTTCTATACAGATATTCACCGTATCTGGGAAGCTAGTACGTACCTTAAATGGACAAACAGCTTCGGGGTTTAGCGTGACCAGTTCATTATCTAGAGATATTATTTGGGATGGTCGTGACGATTTTGGTGATAAAATCGGGAAAGGAACCTATATTTACAAACTGAAAGTACATTCTAACTTGCTGAACAAAACAGTAGAAAAAATTGAAAAACTAGTAATTCTCTAAAAAAAAATATATTTTGCAATCAAATTTTTTAATTCATGAAAACTAAACTATTGTTATTATTAACACTTGTCCTTGTTGTAAAAACAAATGCTCAAGAAACGACTGTAATCATACCAAATGAAACAGATTCTCGGGCGATTACCACAGGAATCCCCTTTTTAATGATTGCTGCAGATGCTAGAGCAGCAGGTATGGGGGATATGGGAGTAGCGACTTCGGTAGATGCGTTTTCTCAACAATGGAATTCTTCAAAATATGCTTTTTCTGAAAGTAAAATGGGAATAGGTGTAAGTTATACACCATATTTAAGTAAGCTAGTAAACGATATTTTTTTAGGAAATGTAAGTTATTTTAACCGTATTGATGAGCGTAGTGCTTTTGCTTTCAGTTTACGATATTTTTCATTGGGAGATATTGAGTTTCGCGATAATGCAACCGACGATCCTAGAATACAAAGACCAAGTGAGCTATCTTTAGATGGATCTTACGCCTTGCGTTTGTCTGACGAGTTTTCCATGTCTGTAGCCATGCGTTATTTACGTTCGGATTTACGAATTGAAGGTGTTGATGGAGATGCTACCGCGGCAAATACCTTTGGGGTAGATATTTCAGGATACTATCAAGGTGAAGAAGAAGCTTATGCTGATTTTAATGGCCGATGGAGAATGGGGTTTGCTATCCAGAATATTGGACCTAAGTTTTCTTATGATGATGGTGCTACAAACGATAGTTTTCAGCCCACTAATTTACGCTTAGGAGCTGGTTTCGACTTTATATTTGATGATTATAATAAAATTGCAGTAACTGCGGAAGTTGCTAAATTATTAGTGCCAACGCCTCCAAGATTGGGAACAGAGATAGTTTTTGAAGATAATAATGATGACGGTGTTTATAATGAAGATGATGGCGATGTTTTAATTAGTGAAACTGATAATGTAATTTATGAAGGGCAATCTAATGATGTTGGATTTATGGCTGGCATGTTTCAATCTTTTGGAGATGCTCCAGGTGGATTTAGCGAAGAGATAAAAGAGTTTACTTACTCGTTAGGCGCAGAATATGTGTATCAAGATTCATTTGCTTTTAGAGCAGGTTACTTTAACGAAAGTGAAGAAAAAGGCGCTAGAAAATTCTTTTCTTTAGGAGCTGGTTTTAGTGCTAATGTAGTCGATATTGATTTATCGTATTTGTTTTCAGCATCTAAAGTGCAAAGTCCATTAGAAAATACTCTACGTTTCTCTTTAACTTTCAATATAGATAAAGGCGCTTATCGCGAGTATTAAAACATAAATAAATTTATAAAACAAAAAGACTACTCGAACAGGGTAGTCTTTTTTTGTTTTGTACTAAATAGGTCTATAAACCTTTATATTTTTCAATGGCTTCTCTAATTTTTTCAATACGATTGTCTGGGTCAGGATGTGTACTTTGAAACTCAGGAACGCGATTTGGACCAGCTGCGGCTTTTAATATTTCCATTACTCCAATCATTTCTTCTGGGTTGTAGCCCGCTTTAAGCATAAAACGTACGCCCAATTCGTCGCTTTCAAGCTCATCGTCACGTCCATTAGTTAATAAGGTGTTTTGCCCAATACCGCTTACTACGCTTCCCATATCGGCACCTACCGATCCGGCTGTGGTTAAGCCTTGCCAATATTCACTCTCAGCAATACGTTCGGCACTATGACGGCCAAGAACGTGTCCCACTTCATGACCTAAAACGCCTGCTAACTGATCTTCATTTTTCAATTGAGAAAATAAAGCATAAGTAATAAAAATTTGCCCACCTGGTAATGCAAAAGCATTAATTGTATTAGGGTCTGCCAATAAATGAAACTCGTATTTATAAGGTGTTTCTTGAGCAATACTGTTATTTACTAATTTTTGTCCTACATTATCTACCAAGGCTTGGTACTGTGTGTTTTCGTGTAGTCCGCCATGTTGTTGTGCCATTTGCGGAGCGCTTTGCAAGCCTATAGCAATCTCTTCGTTAGCATTCATAGATATAGTTTGCATTCTACCAGTATATGGGTTTTCTTCCCGTTGACTACAACGTTTAAAAACAAAAAATAAGGCAATGGCTGCGCCGATTAATAATCTGACTTTTAGGTTTTTTCCTCTCATAATCCGTCGGGTTTATTGGTAATAAAATTACAAAATAATAGCTATATAAATATAGACACGTATTTTAAGTATCAGTCACTTGCTGTAAGTTTTTTAATTAAACGCGCTTATACATTACAAAATGTGGTCCGATATCTGAAATATTAAATGGTTTTCCAATAGTTTTGTAGCCATTTTTATTGTAGAATTTTACAGCTACTTCGCGAGCATTACACCATATTAGTTGTGTGCCTTTTTTTATTAAAATGCTTTCGCTGGCTTGTAGTAATTTATGACCAATACCTAAACCTTGATGTGTGTTTAAAACTGCCATACCGCGCAATTGGTATTGAATAACTTCAGAGTGTTTAGTATTATTTTTTTTCAGAAAAGAACAAACGCCTATGATGTCATCATTTGAAAAGATGCCAAAATGTAAGGTAGTTTCAAGATTGTCGCCGTCAAAAACGCAAGTTTCAATTGGTTTTCCAGGGCGTAACACAGGGTGACGCACAGCGTGCGTTTCTTCAGCAGGAATCTGTTTAACGGTATAATTTGTGTGTTTCATAAAATCAAACTTAGCTAAAATATTTATCTTTACTAAAAAAAAGAATAATGTCTTTCACATATAAAATCATTGAAAAGGAAAACATCGATTTGGTGATTCCTTTAGTTCAGAAATTAAATAATAATCAAGTTTCTGATGCTGTTTTAAAAATACGTTTTTCTGAAATGGTAACGCAAAATTACGAATGTGTAGGTCTTTTTAAGGATGAAAAACTGATTGGAATATGTGGTTTATGGTTTTGTACACGTCATTATTCGGGGCGAAGTGTTGAGGTAGACCATGTTTTTATAGACGAAAAATTTCGAGGACATGGTATTGGTAAGCAATTTTTCGAATGGATTTATAATTATGTAAAAAATAAAGGTTTTGAAGCTATAGAGCTAAATACCTATGTATCAAATCATGGCTCTCATAAATTTTATTTTAATGAAGGTTTTAAAATTTTAGGATATCATTTTTTGAAAAAAATATAAGATTTATTTGGAAAAAGAAAGATATAGTTCGTATGTTTGCACCCGGAAATGCGAGAGTAGCTCAGTTGGTAGAGCGTCAGCCTTCCAAGCTGAATGTCGCCGGTTCGAACCCGGTCTCTCGCTCAAAAAGCTTCATAGAAATATGAAGCTTTTTTTATGTCTTAATTTTTCAATTTGTCTTTTTTCCGAAGAAATACTGAAAAGTTTTAAATCTGTCTGAAAAGATGTGCTTCACTCATTTATAGTTCAAGCTATTTTAAATTATTAAGCGATGTTTCGCTGTCAACTTCATAAGGTGTTTTATTGTATTCAAATACACGAGCTGGTAATGTGCCTTTTAGTATAATTTCGTCTCCCGATACTTCCAGCCAACTACCTTCGCGCAAGCCAACAACCGGATTGGTATTAAAGTTATGAAACTCTTTAATGCGTGTTTCACGCGTTTCCCCCATGTGTGTGCTTCCTGTTATAGGGTCTAAATAATGCGGATTTATATTAAAAGGCACCAAACCTAAAGCATTAAAACTTGGCGGATAAATAATAGGCATATCGTTAGTGTTTTTTATAGTTAAACCACAAATATTACTTCCTGCACTGGTGCCTAAATAAGGTGTGCCGCTGTTAATTGCAGCTTTTAAAACACCTATAAGGTTGTTTTTGTAAAGTTGATTGATAAGGACAAAAGTGTTACCGCCACCAACAAAAATCGCTTCGGCTTGTTTTATGGCTTCTGTTGGGTTTTCAAAAGTGTGCAGTCCGGTAACGGTTTTGTTTATTTTAGCAAAAGCGGTTTCTACGGTTCTGGTGTATGCGTTGTGGCTTATACCACCTGGTCTGGCGTAAGGAATAAACAGGATGTTTTTGGCATCTTTAAAATACGTTTCTAGATGGTCTAATAAATATTCTAAATACCCCGATCCGTGTATGGTAGATGTGCTAGCAATTATTATGTTTCTCATGGATGTCTCGTTTTGTGGTAAAACTAAATAAATTTATGTTTTTTGAAGGAATTTTTTCCTGTTTTACTTGAAAAGTAATCGGTTAAACCGTATTTTTAATAAAAATCAATTATGAAAAACACATTAATATTACTTGTTTGTTTTATAGGTAGCTTGGCATTTTCTCAAGATTATCAACGCTTTAATGTTGAAGGAAAAATAATCGTTGAAAGCAATGATATTTCTGGTATTACCGTGCTTAATGCATCATCTGGAGCAGGAACAATTACCGATGATAATGGTGGTTTTACACTTGCGGTAAGACTTAACGATGTTATTGAGGTGAGTGCTTTACAGTTTCAAAACATTAAATTTAATGTGAATGAGTCCATTATGGGGTCACGGAAAATGAAAGTGTTTTTAATCGTGGAAATTAATAAGTTAGATGAAATTGTACTGAATCCGCAAAAACTATCGGGTAATTTGGTGAAAGATATGGAAGTAGCCAAGCCTTTTGAGCCTAAGTTAGATGCCCTTTATTTCGGGATTAAGCATAAAGAAGAATTTGAGTTTGCTAAAGATTACAGTACTAAAACTGTTACTGAAACGGGACATAGGCAACATTTAGCCATGATTAATGGATTGAATATTATCAATGTTGTAGACCAATTATTACTGCCGTTATTTAGGTCGAAAGTAAAAAATAAAAAAGAGATAGGAATCCCAGAAGTACCTATCGAGACTATTAAGTATTATTTCGGATCGGGGTTTTTGGTTGATAATTTCGATATCCCAGAACACCGTGTGGAAGAGTTTATCCATTATGTGCAACGCGACGATTTCGATTATTCTTTGCTTAATCCGGGGAAAGAAATGGTGTTTTTAGAACTGCTTCATAAAAAAAGTATCGCCTTTTTAAAGTAGAGGATGGTTTCCGTTTCTTACATTTTTTAACAAAACATTAAATTGACTTTTTAATTTCTTTAAGAAGTTTAGACCGTTATTAGTGCTTTGAAAACTCAAAGTGTGAAACTAAAACTACTTTTCTTATTGATTTTAACGTCCAAATGTATCTATAGCCAAACTATAGAAATTATTGGTAAAGTAACTAGCATTAGCGATGTTGAAAACATTCATGTTATCAATAATACGGCACAAGCGTTTACTATTACCGATAAAAATGGCGAATTTAAAATTCCCGTAAAATTTAACGATACACTAATTTTTTCTTCCATTCAGTATAAACTGAAGGAGGTGGTTGTTACGCATCAAATGCTTTTAAATCAGGCTGTTTTGGTAAAACTTGACGAGCAAATTAACGAACTAAAAGAGGTGGTTATTGGGCGCATATTAACGGGTAATTTGTTGAAAGATATAAATAATTTACAAGGAGAACGACCTGTGAATTTTTTCGATGTTGGCATTCCTGGGTACACAGGTAAAATAGCCACGCAAAGCGAAAGGCGGCTAAGTGAAGCTGGCGGTTTTAATCCCAGTTTAGGGAGTTCAGGCTACGGTTTAGGTGGCTCGATTGGTTTTACACCTATTATTAATGCCATTACTGGGCGTACAAAAATGCTTAAAAATAGGGTGAAACTTGAAGAAAGGGAAGTGCTCATGCAAAAGATAAAACGCAACATAGCTAAAGATTTTTTTGCTTCAAACCCTATGGAAGAGGAGTTGAAAATGGATTTTTTATACTTTTGTGCCGACGATGTTAACTTTATAAAATATTGTAAAAATCAAACCGATTTTAAAGTGCTCATTTTCTTAAGAGTGAAATATAAACAGTACATGGAAAATAGAGATTAAATATTGTTTTTTCAAACTGATAAAATAAAATGATGACTTCGGAATGCTTTTTGAATTCCAATAAACCATTACTTTAGCAAAAAATCAAACTGAATGAATCGTTTAAAAATATTTTTTTTACTTACTGCAATCACCTTTTTTTCGTTTACTACCGTTCATAAATATTACATCAGTGTTACCCAAGTTGAATTTGTAAAAGAGAAGCAATCGGTTCAAATAATTTCAAGACTTTTTATTGATGATTTTGAAACTGTACTACGAAATTCTTACGGAGAAAATATTACGTTAGCCGGAAAAAATGAGCCAGATTCTGTAAATGAATACATGTTTAAGTATTTGAAAGATAATGTTTTGGTTTCTATAAATAAGAAAAAGGTTTACTTCAAATTTATAGGAAAAGAATACGATGGCGATATTGTGCGTTGTTATCTTGAAATTGAAAATATTTCTGACATAAAAGCGTTTGAAATTTCCAACAAACTACTGTTTGATGTGTTTAATGAACAACAAAATATTGTAAAAACGAAGATAAACAGCAAACAAAAAAGTGTTATTCTTACAGAGGAAAATAATACCGCATTGTTATATTTTGACTAATTAAAGGTTAAATGACTGTAAAATTTATTATTTTCGAGCGTTTTAGTTTTAATAAATTATTTTTTTAGAGCTAAAACGTGAAAATTGTTAAACCTTATTTATCGCTAGAATGAGAATCTTAAAGTATTGTTTCCTATCCGTAATTTTTATTTCCACAAGTATTTTTGCCCAAGAATCGGCCGAACCTAAAGAACAAGGTCATACCGATCAAAACAAATTTAGACAAATGAAGGATTTGTTGGCTACACCCAACGAAACCAGAACAGCATCTGGAGCTCCAGGCTATCAATACACCCAACAAAAGGTGGATTATGTTATGGATATTCGTTTAGATGAAAATAAAAGTCAAATTTTTGGTGACGAAAAAATTACGTATCACAACAATTCTAAAGATCATTTGCAATATTTATGGGTGCAACTCGATCAAAACATGCGCGCTAGAGATTCTAAAACACCAGATACAAAAAGTGAAAGCTTTAGAGCACCATTTGCAGGTGTAGAGAATTTTACCAAAACAAATTTAAAAAAGAAATTTGATGGTGGTTTTAATATTGAATCTGTGAAACATGATAATGGATCGGATGTCTCTTATACCATAAACCAAACCATGATGCGTATTAATTTAGATAAACCCTTAGCGCCTGGCGACGAGTTTAAATTCGAAATTAAATGGTGGTATAATGTAAACGACCACGTTAAAGATGGTGGACGTTCTGGTTACGAAGCATTCCCTGATGGCAATAATACATATGTTATTGCTCAATTTTTCCCAAGATTATGTGTTTATGATAATGTAGAAGGTTGGCAAAATATGCAATTCTGGGGCAGAAGTGAGTTTGCTTTAGAGTTTGGAGATTACGATGTAAAATTAACAGTACCTGCCGATCATAAAGTGGAAGCTACGGGAGATTTACAAAACCCTAAAGATGTTTTAACTAAAGAACAAATTAAACGTTTTGAAGCGGCAAAAAAATCATTTAAAGATCCTGTTTTTATTGTAACACAAGAAGAAGCAGAACAAGCAGAAAAGCAACGTAGTACAGAGTTTAAAACTTGGCACTTTAAAGCAGAGCAAGTTAGAGATTTCGCTTTTGCTTCGTCAAGAAAATTTCTTTGGGATGCTATGGCTGTAGATATTAATGGTCGTTCAGTAATGGCAATTTCATTATATTCTAAAGAAGGAAACCCGCTATGGGAAGAGCATTCAACACGTGTTGTAGCAAATACTTTAGAAGAGTATTCTAAATTAACTTTCGATTATCCTTATAATAAAGCGGTTTCTGTACATGCAGAAATGGGAATGGAATACCCAATGATTTGTTTTAATTACGGGCGTCCAAAACCAGATGGAACATATTCTGAAAGATTAAAAAGAGGTATGATTGGTGTAATTACTCACGAAGTTGGGCATAACTTTTTTCCAATGATTGTAAATAGTGATGAGCGTCAATGGACTTGGATGGACGAAGGTTTAAACTCTTTTGTTGAAACTTTGGCTGAGCTGGATTACGATCCAAACTTTATCACAGGAAACTTACCAAAAGATATTGTGCCTTATATGGGCGGCGATCAAAGTAATATTTCACCAATTATGTCGCAAGGTGATTATGTACATCAATTTGGACCAAATGCCTACACAAAACCGGCTGCAGCATTATATATGTTGAGAAAAACCATTATGGGGCCAGAATTGTTCGACTATGCGTTTAGAACGTATTCGCAACGTTGGATGTTTAAACACCCTACACCAGCCGATTTTTTCAGGTCTATGGAAGATGCTTCGGCAATGGATTTAGATTGGTTTTGGAGAGGTTGGTTCTATACTACAGACTTCACTGATATTGGTGTTAAAAATGTAAAAGAATATTATTTAACTGATAAGCCAACAGAGAACGCCAAAAAAACAGCGGCTCGTTATAAAATGAATTTAGAAGATTATCAAGGGAGACTAATTTATTATGCTGAAGCTGAAAATGGTGTAATTCCTGAAGATGCTAAAAGTGCCTCAGACTTTTCAGTGCTAAATGATTATTTAGAAAGTTTATCATCTGAAGAAAAAGCCGAATTATCGGCAGCTCCAAAACACTTTTACGAAGTTGTTTTTGAAAAACCAGGAGGATTAGTAATGCCGATTATTTTAGAAATTACTTATGAAGATGGTACGAAAGAGAGAAAACAATATCCAGCAGAAATATGGAGATACAATGAGCATGAAGTGTCTAAAGTATTTAAAACGGATAAAGCAATAACAAGTTTTTCTATCGATCCAGATTTAGAAACTGCTGATGTAGATACATCTAATAATGTATGGCCAAGAAAGGAAAATAACACCGCTTTTGACCAGTTTAAAGAAAAAATAAAGTAAGTGATTAATAGCAAATCCAAACTTACTAAAGCCGGCTTATCTAAGTCGGCTTTTTTTTGTGCTTATTCTAAATTGAAATATTACGTTGTGTCCTACTGTTTATATGTAGTAGCTTAAAATGTTGATCTTATTTTAGGTTGAAGCTGTTATTTTGAAAGAATTAATAATTTAGCGTTAAACAAATTAAAAAATGTTTAATCTAATAAAACAAGTTACTATATTTGTAGCGTGATACACTTAGCAACATTTTTATTTATCAGCGGCGCAGAAATTGCGTTTATCCTATTTATTGTGGTAATGGTTTTTGGTGCCGATAAAATACCAGAAATTGCTCGCGGTTTAGGAAAAGGTATGCGTACTCTAAAAGACGCGACTAATGATATTAAACATGAAATCACTAAAACGGCCGAAAAAAGCGGTATTGATACCAGTATTTCAGGCGATGTTAAAAGAGAACTGGATAAAGTAAAAGACGATATCGAAGATTTTGCTGGTTCTGTTAAACGTAAAATGTAACGTTACACCTTCTTCTTTCTTAAATCTGTTTTAAAAAACAATCCAACTTGTAAGCGGTTTAAATTCAAGTGATTTATTTCATGATTTAAATAGCCCAATTGCACATGACTTGATTTTGATACATTAAATCCAAAGGCAGCATAAAACCTGTTTTCGGTAAATACTTCATCTTTAAAATTCATAAATATTTCATTATTGATATTGAAAAACACGGCTTTAGAAAGCTTGATTTTTGTGCCTAAACGGTAACGAACACGATGTAAAACCGTATGGTCGTGCTGGTAGTTTAAAAAACGTTGTTCAAAGCGTAACCTATGATATATGGGAAGTGTTTTTGTGTGTTGTGTGTAACTCAGTTGTTCGTATGGGCGGTTTTCGTAAAGATGGCTTTCGCCGGAAATTGTAAAACTTCGGTCTATATCTAAATAAGAATACATTAACGTTAAGGTGAGGTTTTTGTTGATATGGTAATTTGCACCGATGTAATAGAATAGTAAATTAATATTATCTAAAACTTCAAAAGACCGTAGTTGGAAGCCTGTTTTAATGCTCCAAGCATCGGCTATTTTGTGTGTGCCATCAAGCATATACCAGGCGCCAAATTTATCTTCCGCAGATTGTGCATGCGAATGATATATAGAAAATAGACTTAGAATTATGGGTAGTAAATATTTCATAATAAAAGGGTGGGTTAATAGTTTAAAACGAATAACCTAATCGTCTTCAGTATAAAAAAAGCTGTATAAAAAGTGGGCTATTCAACGTGGTATAATCATTAAGAAGACTATGCGTTATGTTTACTTTTTATACAGCTTAAAATAGGACTCAGCAGCTTATTAGATGCTTTCGTTTAAATGGTGGTGCTCGTCAATTAGCGGTCCGCCTTCAATAATTTGATCTGAAGCTTGAGCTGCAAATTTTTCAAAATTTAAATGGAAGGAGTGTGCTAATTGAATAGCTTTTCCAACGTATTCTCCTTTTTTCAACCACGTATTCATTGGGTCTAAAATTTCGGTTGGGACACCTGGGCAATATTTTGGCATGTGTAAACCGAAAATAAAGTTTTGATCGTAATCCACATCTTCTAAGTCTCCATTTAAAATAGCGGTAATCATGGCTCTAGTATATTTTAATTTTATACGAGACCCTACACCGTAAGGACCAGCGCTCCATCCTGTGTTTATTAACCAAACATTTACACCAGCATCGGTCATTTTTTTACTTAGCATTTCACCATAAGCTGTTGGGTGTAATGGCATAAAAGGTTCGCCAAAACAAGCTGAGAATGATGGTACTGGTTCTGTAATGCCAGCTTCTGTTCCTGCAACTTTAGCAGTGTAACCAGATATAAAGTGGTAAGCTGCTTGGCCAGGTGTTAACTTAGATACTGGAGGTAATACACCAAAAGCATCACAGGTTAAAAAGAAAATGTTTTTAGGATTGTTTGCATAAAGTGTTTCCTGAATATTATCAATATGATAAATTGGGTAGCTTACACGAGTATTTTGCGTAATGCTGCTGTCCATATAATCGGGTTCACCGTTTTCTTTTATCACTATGTTTTCTAGTAAAGCACCAGGTTTAACAGCTCTAAAAATGTCTGGTTCTTTTTCTTCAGATAAATCGATAACCTTTGCATAGCAACCGCCTTCAAAATTGAAAATGGTATTATCTGCGGTCCAACCATGTTCATCATCACCAATTAATTTTCTATCTGGATCTGCTGAAAGTGTTGTTTTTCCAGTTCCTGATAAACCAAAGAAAATAGCGGTATCTCCTTTTTTTCCTACGTTAGCAGAGCAGTGCATTGGTAATACATTTTTTTCTAATGGTAAAATCATGTTTAATGCAGAGAAAATACCTTTTTTCATTTCTCCTGTATAAGCAGAGCCTCCAATTAATGCGATTTTTTTTGTGAAGTTGATTATAGAGAAATTACCTTGACGAATACCGTATGCTTTTGGGTCTGGACATTCGTAACCTGGTGCATCTAAAATAAGCCAATCTTCGTTGAAGTTTTCTAACTCACTAGCGCTTGGGCGTAAAAACATATTGTAAACAAACATGTTAGACCATGGGAATTCCGTGATGGTTCTAATATTTGTTTTGTATTCTGGTTCTGCACATACATAACCATCTCTAGCATAAATTTCTTTCCCTGAAAGGTATTTGGTTACTTCAATTTCTAATTTATCAAAATTTTCAGGAGAAATCGCTTTATTTGTTTTTCCCCACCAAACGTTATCAGCAGTATAATCATCTTTTACAATAAAACGATCTTGTGGAGAACGCCCTGTAAATTTTCCTGTATTTATAGTAAGGGTGCCGTTAGCTGTTTCTTTACCCATACCTTTATCAATTGTTATTTTCTGAAGTGTTTCTGGTGATAAATTCCAGTTTACTTTCACGTCTGTAATCCCGTATTGTGCTACGTTTGGATGTTTTGTCATGGTTTCTGTTGTTTTCATAATACTTGATTTTAAAGGTTTCTAATTGTGGTATTAAAATGGCCAAATAATAGGCACGAGTATAAGTGTTATTATAAAGAAGAGGAGCAGTAATGGAGCGCCTACTTTTAGGTAATTCATGAATTTATAGCCACCAGCCGTCATAACCATTGCGTTGGTTGTGGTGCCAATAGGTGTTAAAAATGCTGTTGATGCACTTATGGCAACCACAATCATAAATGGTGCTGGTGATAGGTTTAAAGTACTAGCTGCTAGAATGGCGATAGGTGCCATAAGGACGGCCGTTGCAGAATTGTTAATTACTTGGCTAAAGATGGTGGTAAGTAAAAACACACCGCCTAACAGTAGAGTAGGGTGAATGGCACCTAAATACTCTACCAATCCATTCGCGATAAGCTGGGCTGTACCGGTTTTTTGCAATGCAATACCCATGGGTATCATAGCGGCAATCATAACTACGCTAGTCCAACTAATGCCTTTATAAGCTTTAGAGATAGGAACGCAACCGGTGAGTAAAACAATACCTGCAGAAATTAAAGCAGCCATAGAACCCGGCACAATTTTAAAAACCATGAATATAATCATCAATATTAATGCGCCTAAAGCGATGTAAGATTTTGAATTTAAACTGTCTACGTTTTTTGCCATGCCTTCTGGACTACCAATAATAACAAGGTTGTCGTTTTGTTCTTTTAAATCTTCAATATGTGCCCAAGTACCTCTTATTAAAAAGGCATCACCCACTTTTACAATTATTTCTTTTTCTAGTAAAGGCTTATTGTTTCTAGAGGCGGCTAAAAGCTGAATACCGTATCTTTTAAAATAATCGCCTACTTTATATTTTCGTCCTACTAAAATTGAATTTGGGTTAACAATAACTTCTGCCATACCAACTTCTTGATTAATTAAATTGTGTTTTAATTCATCGGTTGTCACTGGTTCCAGAGGTAAAAGTCCTAATCTAAATGTGATCATTAATTTGTTAATCGCCTTAGCATCACCTTTTACTGTAATAATATCATGGTATAAAAAACTGGTTGATGGTACTGGGAATTCTTCAAACTGAGGGATTCCTTTTAAAACATTTGGATGTCTTCTTTTAATTCTTATAATAGATACATTAAATTCTTTTTCAAGAGACCAATCTTCTAGTTTTGTATTAATGAAAGGTGAAATAGAACGTACACGTAGTCTGTAATAACCATCGTGTATTTTATATGCTTCAATCCAATTATACAGTGTAGATTCTATGTTTACAGGCTTATTGTTCGTTTTGTTGTTGGGTAATAATTTATAACCAACATATCTAAAGTAAAGCAAAGTAACCAGTAGTAATGGGATGCCAATAAGTGAGAATTCAAAGAATGAAAATCCTTCAAAGCCAGCTTCAACTAAAGCATTACTCGCAATAATATTAGGCGGTGTGCCTGTTAAAGTCAGTAAACCACCTGTATTAGAGCCAAAAGCAACAGGCATAAGCATTTTTGAAGGTAACGTACCAATACTCCAAGCAGACGAAATAGTGAGAGGCATTAAGGTCGCTACAGTGCCTGTATTACTAACAAAGCCTGAAAGTATACCTGCGCCTAAAGTGATAATAACTAAAAGCTTTGGAACACTTTTTCCTGCCCATTCTACGAATTTTTTACCAGCCAAAGCCGTCCAACCTGTTTGTGCAATACCTTCTCCAATAATGAAGAGGGCTGCAATCATTATTACCGTGGGGTTACTAAAACCACTTAAGGTTTCGGTACTGTCTAATATGCCGGTTAAAAACAAACTAAGCATAGAGATTAATGCAACAATATCTGGTGTAAACTTTCCCCAAACAAAGAGACCAATAGTTATAACTAAAATGATAAGCATTAAATAGATCATAATTTATAATAGTTTACTAGCTTAGCGTTATAAGTGCTAGTTTTTAATTCTATTGTAAATTTAGAGTACTTAAAGGGTAATAATTATGACGAATGTCATGCTTTGAAATGATAGCGTATTTTTGAATAATTGTTATATTTAGTAGCTTGTAATTAAGGAATTGACTTACGAATACGTTTGCGTTATAGTGAGTATTGCGATATTCAAGATTTTTGGTGGATAATTAGAAATTTCAGCATTAAAAAAATAGATAAAAATTAAAATAAAATAGAGATGAAGTTAGATATTCTTGCTTTAGGAGCACATCCCGATGATGTAGAATTGGGTTGCGGTGGTACCATAGCAAAAGAAATTTCAAAAGGAAAAGCAGTGGGTATCATAGATTTAACCCAAGGAGAATTAGGTACACGTGGCACTGCGGAAACGCGCTTTTCTGAAGCTACAGAGGCTGCCACTATATTAGGCGTATCAGTACGAGAGAATTTAGGCTTTGCCGATGGTTTTTTTGTGAATGATAAAACACATCAATTAGCGGTTATTAAAATGATTCGAAAATATCAACCCGAAATTATTTTATGTAATGCTTTTGATGATCGCCATATAGACCACGGAAAAGGAAGTAAATTGGTAAGCGATGCTTGTTTTTTAAGTGGTTTAATTAAAATTGAAACTACAGATGATAACGGCGAAATCCAAAAACCTTGGCGACCAAAACAAGTGTACCATTATATACAGTGGAAAAATTTAGAACCCGATTTTGTTGTTGATATTTCCGATGCTATGGAAAAAAAGATGAAATCGGTGTTGGCATATAAGACTCAATTTTACGATCCAGATAGTAAAGCGCCCGTAACTCCAATTTCGAGTAAGAACTTTACAGACAGTGTAGCCTACCGTGCACAAGATTTAGGGCGTTTAGTAGGTGTCGCTTACGCGGAAGGCTTCAATGTGGAACGATTACCAGTTGTAGATAGTTTGTTTGATTTGAAGTAGTTAGCGTTTTTTGAATATTTTTTTTCAATTTTTTGAAGAAATTTTTTGAAAAGTCTTTGTAGATAACGTTGAAATCGTTTACATTTGCACACGCATTACAAAATGCAAGTTACATGGTGGTTGTAGCTCAGTTGGTTAGAGCATTGGTTTGTGGTACCAAGGGTCGCCGGTTCGAATCCGGTCTTCCACCCAAAAAGTAAAAGCCTTTCAAGAAATTGAAAGGCTTTTTTTGTACGTGTTATTTTCGGTAAAACTTAATCTAACTTTAATCGGTTTTCACGGTTGGCTAGTTCCCAAGCAGTATAAAATACTAGGCGTGCACGTGTTTCCAATAAATCGTATCTAATTTTATCTGGCGTATCGCTAGGCTTGTGGTAATCGGCATGTGTACCATTAAAATAGAATATCACCGGAATGTTGTTTTTTGCAAAGTTGTAATGGTCCGATCGGTAATAAAAACGGTTTGGGTCGTTTTCATCATTATAAGTATAATCAAAATCTATTTTTGTATGCTCCTTATTTACAGCTTCCGAAATATCGTGTAATTCTTTACTCAATTTATCAGCTCCAATAAGATATAGGTAGTTTTCATTACCTTCATGTTTTGGGTCTACACGGCCAATCATGTCTATGTTTAAATTAGCTACGGTGTTTGCTAAAGGAAAAACAGGATCAACATCTGCATAGTATTTAGAACCATAAAGTCCAATTTCTTCAGCGGTAACATGTAAAAATAGAATAGAGCGCTTTGGGCCAAAACCTTTATCTGCTGCTTTTTTAAAGGCTTCAGCAATTTCCATTATAGCTACAGTACCCGATCCATCATCATCAGCACCATTGTTAATGTCTCCATTTCCTGAAACACCAATGTGGTCTAAATGTGCAGAAATGACAATAATTTCATCTGGCTTTTCTGATCCTTTAATGTAAGCTAAAACATTTTCAGAAGCTTTTACGCCTTTTTTAAAGTACGATGCAGGAATGTCTTGAAAATAATCACCGTCAGCAATAGGAGATGGGATGCCGTTGGCAACATAATGGTCTTTAATAAACTCGATAGCTTTTTTTTGGCCAGGTTCGCCCGTTGCTCGACCTTCAAACTCATCTGATGCATACGTGTAAAGCATCTCTTTTAATTCCGATTGAGTAATTGTTTTTGCGTAAACATCGGCGTTAGCACTTGTTTTAGATTTGTTTTGAGAGCTACTACAAGCAATTAAAGCAAATGACGCTAAGCATAGCGAAAGTATTTTTTTCATAATAAATTAGTTTTTCGCTAAGATATTATAAATTGAAAACATCAATAGGACTGTTGATGAATATTTTTAATGTCGTGTTATAAACTCATGGTAAATAACTAAACAAGGGGTTTCGATTTTAATAAGTGCTTAAAACCGAAAGCCCTTTATTTTAAAAATCAATATCTTCTAAATCCGATTCGTCTATTTCAAGATCCTCTTCGTTTATTTCTAATTCTGTGGCATCAATTTCTAGTATTTCACCTTCAGTCTCTATTGATTCAGGAGAAACTTCTAATTCAGTGCCTTCAATTTCTAACGATTCACCTTCTAGTTCTAGCTCTAATTCCGAAGAATCAAAATCCAGCTCTGCTTCATCAATTTCTAATTCTTCAATATCCAAACCTTCTAGTTCTTCCATGGCTTCCTCTTCCGATTCTAGCTCTTTGGCGTCAATTATTTCTGTGTCGGCCACTTCAGTAATTGTAAACACTGCTTTATAAGTAACAATCACTAATGCAGCAATGGTTAAAAAGAACGAAAACTGAATCATCTTATTAATTTTCCCTGTTTTTTTAGACAAGTAAAAAGCGATAAAGCCAAAAATTAGTGCGGCTATAGCAGGAAAAACAGCCAAGTTAGAGAGCGGTAATACCGAAAATATAATGGCAAGAGCTGAAGCTATAACGGCAAGTATGGTGAATATTTTTTTCATAATGATGTAAATATATTATTTTGATAGGCGCCACACAAAAGCGCTAAAGCATTTAATTTTTTAAACCCGAAGCCGATTTTATTTTAAGCTCACCGTTACCAACAGGAATTTTAAATTTTCCATAAACCGGAATTTTATTAGCATCGGCAGTTAACCATAAAAAGTTGCTCGATCCTTCTAATCCACTAGCACTACCAGCACCTACAGAAAGTTTGTAGCATTCTTTAGAACCAATGGCAGTCGATATGGTTTCCTTACCTAAATAAGTTACTTTTCCGTTAAATTCTTTGCGGTCAAAAATAATAGTAATGTTTTTACTGCTGCCTTTACTCATGCTTGCATAATCAAAAAGACGAATGTAATACAATGCAGAAACAATATCCTTAGTGCCCTTATTTATAGAAACTGTTTTATTTTCAACCTGGTTGTTTTTCTTGGTTTGTACAGATTTAACCGTGTTTGTTTTATGACTAAATGTGTATTTCATGGCTTTGTAGTAGCCACCTTCATTAATATCACGCTTGTATAAATAAGGTGTTAAGCTTTTAGGGCTTACATAACTCTCGTATAAATCTCTAATTTTAAAAAAACTATCCCATTTACTATAAGTCATCGCGGTGAATTTTAAACGCAATAAAGTCGCTTTCGAAGTATTCACTTTAGCTGTTTCCATGGTAACCTGAGCAATATCAGTTAAAATACCCGACATGTTGTACGAGGCTGTGTAAACTAATTTCTCATTTGTGCCAACAGCATTATTTTGAGCCTGAACGGCTAAACTAAAAAACAGAGTAATAAGTAAGGTAAAACGTAACATGCGTATTTTCATAATTATAGGTTATAAGGTGGCATTAATCATTTATTGTGCCAAAAATACAACATGAAAAATATTATCAAGCACTTAAAATATAAATATTTAACGGTAGTGCTGTAACAATCTGTAAGTATAAGCGTCATATAAGTATATCAATCAAAACAATCAAAAACAATCACAATCATGAGAGAAGATAATCAATTTATCGTTTTAGCCCATTTAAGTCAATTAATAATCTTAGTAACCGGCTTCGGAAGTCTGTTGCTTCCACTAATATTGTGGATAACACAAAAAGATAAAATTCACCAAATGGACACGCACGGTAAAAATATTGTCAACTTTCAATTAAGTCTCATTGTATGGTTTGTTGTTTGCGTGCCGCTTATTTTAGTTTTCGGTTTAGGCCTTTTAGGTTTTGCCGTTTTAGGAGTGCTTTCAATTATTTTACCCGTTGTAAATGCTATAAAAGCAAATCGTGGCGAAACAGCAACCTACCCATTCACATTCCAATTTATCTCTTAATTTTATTAGTTAGTTTAATGCGAGATATGTAAAACGTTCACTGTTTAGTGGGCGTTTTTTTATGCGCTAATTTGGGCGTTACCACAAGGGTCGGGCTTTCCGCTATATCTTTTTTTGTAATATTAACATCACTCAGTCTATAATTAAAGTAAGTTTTCCTTTTTAAAAGCTCCCGTTATCACTAAGAAGCAAAAAAGGATGCCGCATCAATCCCTAACGCGGGCAAGTCCGTAGTCATTTTTATATGTAAGGAGAAATTACAGCCGAGGTTTTTCAATCAAAATAATTACAAGGTGCGGAAAAATTAAACACAAGTCAATCGTGCCAAATAATCAAAATGTTCACCATCTTTAATAAGTTCACAATTTAAACCAACCGTTTCACAAGCTAGTTTTAAGGTTTCAAAATCTAAATAAAGCCATTTCATTGGCGTTTCTTCTTCACCTTTATACGATAGAAAATAGTCTAATTCGCCATAGTAATTCGCATTTGTATCCATCCAATAGCCACCATCTTCATCTTCGTACATGTATTTAATGTCCGACGAATCCATCAAAATTTGACCAGCATCATTCAGTAGACCTTTCAAATGCGTTAAATATTTAGAAACTTGCGACAGTTCTTGAAAAATTCCAGTACCATTCATTAGTAATAAAAGCGTGTCAAACCGTGTGCTTTCATCTAAAATATTTTTGACTTCAGCATGTAAAACACCGCGTAATTTAGCGACTTCAATAGCACCTTCCGAAATGTCAATCGCTTTTACCTTTAAACCTTTTTTCTGTAAATATAACGTGTGGCTTCCCGAGCCGCAGCCTACATCTAAAATATGGCCTTTGGCAAGTTTTAAAGCTTGTTGTTCCAGTTTAGGCATGTCTTTAAAATCACGAAATAAGTAAGGGATAGGCAAGGCATCTTCATCAGAAATATTGGTAGAGGTTATAATATCTTCTGTGTAATTTTCGTTTTGAAAATCGAGTAAAGCTTGTCCGAAAAGATCTTTCATTAAAAACTGTTTTTCATTTCCAATAAGACGGAAATGGCATAAATTAAAATGTTATTTTTGCAGCATGCAAGACATTATAGATCATCTTCCAAAGCAGGCCAAAGATACACATAACGAGAATAAAAAATTCTTCGCGAAGCTAAAAAAGAAGCCACCGAAAAATTTAGATTATGTAATGCAGGATCTACATGAGGCCGAATTTAAGCGTACCGATTGTTTAGAGTGTGCCAATTGCTGTAAAACTACAGGTCCGCTGTTTACCGATAAAGATGTAGATCGTGTAGCCAAACATTTCAGAATGAAAACTCAAAAATTTATAGATCAATATTTACGAATTGATGAGGACAATGATTATGTGCTTAAAAGTGTGCCTTGCACTTTTTTAGGGGCCGATAATTATTGTTCTATTTATGATGTGCGTCCTAAAGCGTGCCGAGAGTTTCCGCACACGGATAGAAGTAAGTTTCAGCAAATATCACATTTAACACTTAAAAACGTGGCTATCTGCCCAGCAGCATTTAATATTGTTGAAGCCATGAAAAAACGTATCAAGGTGTAAGTGTAACTTTAGTTGTTTTTATATTTCTCAATTTACTAGGAGGAGCGCGCCTTATTAGTATGCTATGTTTTTTTACTATCTTTAAAAACACTAATCTTTCAAAATTTTGGAAACGTTTTTAAATTATTTCGAAACCATACCATCATCACACCGTAGTTTAATTTTGGTCGGTGGTTTGGCTTTTTTCTGGATTTTGGAAAGTGCCGTGCCGTTGTTTAAGTTCGATTACAAAAAGTGGCAACATGCTTGGCCCAATATTTTTTTCACGTTAACTACCGTAATTATAAATTTTGCATTGGCCTTTTTGCTTTTAAATTCATCCGACTGGGTGATGGCTAATAATTTCGGTATTTTAAATTGGTTACCCGAAATGCCTTTAGGTGTTTACATCCTTTTAGGTGTGTTTTTAATGGATTTTTTTGGAGCCTATTTAGCGCATTTTATAGAGCATAAAGTAAGTGTTTTATGGATGGTGCATTTGGTACATCATTCCGATCATAAAGTAGATACAACCACAGCAAATAGGCATCACCCTTTAGAAAGTGTTATTCGCTTTATATTTACCCTGCTAGGTGTTTTTATTATTGGTGCGCCTATTGGTATCGTGATGTTATATCAATCTATGTCGTTAGTTGCAACGCAATTTACACATGCTAATATTAAATTGCCAAAACGCGTTGATAAAATAATAAGTTATATTTTGGTGTCTCCAGATATGCATAAAGTACACCATCATTATATGTTGCCTTATACAGATTCTAACTACGGCAATATTTTCTCGGTTTGGGATCGAATTTTAGGGACTTACATGGAGCTCGATCGCGATAAACTAACGTATGGCGTTGATGTTTTTCCTGATGAAAACGCAAACGGCAACATTAAAGCATTGCTAAAACAACCTTTTCAGAAATATGGACGCCCAACTATAATCCATGAGGAAGATTAGTTGTTTTTTTTTGTAGTTTAGTTTTGAAATTATACGCCATATGAAAACTCAGAAACCAGACATTCAAGGGCATCGGGGTTGCCGTGGATTACTACCCGAAAACACCATGCCAGCGTTTCTGAAAGCTGTAGAATTAGGTGTGGATACTTTAGAGTTAGATGTGGCTATATCTAAAGATAACGTCGTTGTTGTATCTCACGAACCTTATATGAATCCGTTAATTTGCTTAGATCCCGAAGGGCAAGAAATTCCAGATTCTGAAGGTGAAAAATATAATCTCTATCAAATGACTTTTGAAACCATAAAGCAATTTGATTGTGGTTTAAAACAGCATCCTAATTTTCCGGAACAACAAAAGATAGAAGCTCATAAACCCGCTTTGGATAACGTTTTTAAAGTTGTAAAAGATTTAAACCCAAATATAAAATTCAATATTGAAATAAAAGCTGAACCAAAATATGATAGGGTTTTTACACCTATCCCGAAAGAATTTGTCCGTTTGGTTTTAAAAGTAATTGAAGACAATAATATGGTCAACCAAACCAATTTACAAAGTTTTGATGTGCGTATTTTAGAAGAAATAAAAAAGCAATCTCCCAATATGCCTTTGGCGCTTTTAGTGGAAGAAGATGAGGATATTCAAGAAAAAATTAACCAACTTCATTTTTTACCCGAAATTATAAGTCCGTATTACAAATTATTAGATCTAAAAGTAGTTAAAAATCTACAGGCTAAAAATTTCAAAGTTATTCCATGGACCGTAAATACGGTGTCGGAAATGCAAACCGTTTTGGATTATAAAGTTGATGGTATTATCACGGATTATCCGGATAAACTTATAAACTTGTTGAGCAATTAAGTTCTAAAATAACCTATGGATACATTAAATACGATGCACGTGTTTTACTAAAAGCGTCTAATCCATTTTTCCAAGTTGCTCTTATTTCAGCTTCGCTTAAACCCGATTCAATTTGTTTTTGAAGCGTAGTAGTTCCTGCAAGTTTTGTGAAAAATGATGTAAAAAAATCAGCTTTATTTTTAGTGTTTTTATAAGCACCAATCAGCCAAGATAAATTCAACGCGTTTAAGTTTTCGGCCTGAGTTAAATCTGTGCCATAACATAATTTACCATCGTGCTTTGGGTATTTCGCGCCATGGTTTGGTTTTGGTGTAAATCTAAAATGATAAGCATTTGCATTTAAAAACGGACTTCCAAATATCTGAAATTGTTTTTCTGTGCCACGGCCGGCGCTTACATTTGTACCTTCAAAAAAGCATAAACTAGAGTAGAGGTTAATGGCTTTGTCGTTTGGTAAGTTCGGACTCGGTTTTATAGGTAAACTATAAGGAAGCTTGTTATTATAATTTTTAATAGGAATCACTTTTAACGCACATTGTACACCATTTTTTAACCATTTCTCTCCATTAATCATTTCGGCATATTCGCCGATAGTCATGCCATGAACCACAGGAATTGGGTGCATGCCAATAAAACTGGTATGCGCTTTTTCTAAAATCGGACCATCGATATAATGCCCGTTTGGGTTCGGTCTGTCTAAAATTAAAACCGGAATGTTTTGTTCGGCACAAGCCTCCATAACATAGTGCAAACTCGAAATGTAAGTGTAAAATCGAGCGCCCACATCTTGAATATCAAAAATAACAATATCCAAACCTTTAAGTTGTTCGACTGATGGCTTTTTGTTTTTTCCGTAAAGTGATACAATGGGTAAGTTGGTTTTTACATCTACACCGTCTTTTATCACTTCGCCAGCATCTGCAGTGCCTCTAAAACCGTGTTCTGGCGCAAAAACAGATTTAATATTGATGTTTAAAGCCAATAAAGAATCTACTAAATGTGTGTGTGTTTTACCTTTAAAAATAACACTCGTTTGGTTGGCAACAATACCTACACGCTTTCCTTGTAAAAGCGGCAAGTAAATTTCGGTTTGGTTAGCGCCAACTAAAATAGGGGCGATTTCTGGTTGCTGCTTAATTTCGATGGCTGAATCAATGGTTTCTACAGTTTCTATTTCAGTAAGAGAGCTTCTATCTTTAGATTTCGATGTGTTTGCACAAGAAATCATGACCAAAACAAATAATAAAACTGTATTTTTGAAAATATTTAATCGCATAGTAAATTTTGAATTACGAGTTTTTTTTAGCCAAACGTATTATAGGCAGTAAAGCGTATAAAAGTAGTATATCGGCACCAATAATAAAAATTGGTATTGCCGCTATTGCTATCGGTATTGTTGTTATGATGATTGCCATTGCCACCGGTATTGGTTTGCAACAAAAAATTAGAGACAAAGTAGTGGCTTTCAACGGGCATGTTACCATAAGCAATTTCGATAGCAATAACTCACAAGAAAGTATCGTGCCAATTTCCACGAATCAAGATTTTTATCCAGAATTTAATAGTGTTTCAGGTATAAAACACATTCAAGGTGTTGCTACAAAATTTGGTGTTATTAGAACCGAAACCGATTTCGAAGGTGCTGTTTTTAAAGGCGTAGGTCAAGATTTCGACTGGAGCTATTTCAAAGAATTTCTTATAGAAGGCGAGTTACCAACCTTTACAAAAAAATGGAGCGAAGAAGTTTTAGTATCGCAATATTTATCCAATCGATTAGGCTTTAAAGTAGGCGACAAATTCCAAATGGTATTTGCTAAAAATGATATCGAAAAGCCGCCAAATATCATCACCTTTAACGTGGTTGGTATTTATAATTCTGGATTTCAAGACTTAGATAAGCAATATTTATTAGGAAATATTCGACACATTCAGCGTATCAATAATTGGGAAAACGACCAAATTGGTAACTTCGAGGTTTTCATTTCCGACTATAGCCAACTTGATGAAATTGGTGTGGAAATCTACCAAAACACACCATCAACCCTTAATACTGCTACTGTAACTACAAAATATTATTCCATTTTCGAATGGATTAAAATATTCGATAAAAACATTTATGGCATTATCGGCATCATGATTCTCGTGGCCGGCATTAACATGATTACGGCGCTACTCGTTTTAATTCTCGAGCGCACCCAAATGATAGGGATTTTAAAAGCCCTAGGAAGTAATAATTGGAGTATTCGTAAACTCTTTATTTACAACGCCTCATACCTTATTTTACTCGGTTTATTTTGGGGGAATCTCATTGGTTTAGGGCTGCTTTTTGCGCAAAAATACTTCAAACTTTTTCCACTCGACCCTAGTGTGTATTATGTGTCCGAAGCACCGGTTTATATCAGTTTAGGTTACATTGTCGCGCTTAATATTGGCACGCTAGTCCTATGTTTACTCATGCTTTTAGTGCCGTCGTACATCATCACGAAAATATCGCCTGTAAAGGCCATTAGGTTTCAGTAAAATTTTGTGTTTTGGGCGTTCCCTAAAGGGCGGGCTTTCCGCTATATCTTTTTTTAAGGTGTATTTTCGGTATGTTTATATGACGAAGGTTCGTGTTGCTTTTTAGTACTGTTTCTCAATCTTAAAGAAAAAAAGGATGCCGCATCAATCCCTAACGCGGGTGTGTTTGCCGAGATTTGGTTTATATAATGTAAGTGCATAAAAGCAAACCTAATTTATTTTTTAAGATGGTCTTTACTTTGGCGGATGTGCTCGCGTTAGGGATTGAGCGGCATGTTTGAAATCCTTTTTGTTTTCTTAAAAAAACAAAAAGATTGAGTAGCGAAAGCCCGACCTGCAAGGTAACGCCCAAAAAATATTGAAGTTTTATTTACTAATAGAGGCTTGAAATTGCTGCGGCGTTATCATTTCCATTTTTTTAAATTGACGGTTAAAATAACTGGTATTGTTAAAGCCGGATTTAAATGCAATTTCGGACATGCGGAAGCCTTTGCGTTCTTTAATGAGTTTTTTAGAGAACTTTATTTTTTCGGAATTTATGTAATCTATAGGAGAAATGCCGAGTGTGTTTTTAAATTTTTTATGAAAATGTGAGGTGCTCATACACGCTTTTTTTGCGAGCAAATCGACACTAATATCTTTATTGGTGAGGTTGTTTTTTATAAATTTTATTGCCATCCCGATGCGGGTGTCGTTTAAAAAAGAATCGGTGTCGTTAAGGATAAACGATTTGGCTTTGGTTTGCAATAACCGAACAATGAGCTCTTGTATCATTAAATCGAGTAGCACATCTTTCGAGGTGTTGTTATTGGTAAAGGTGTAAACTAGGCGTTTTACCAAATGGTTTACATCGGTGTTATTAATAAGGTGCGAGGCGTTTTGATCGAGTTGCCATGTGTTGTTTTCATTTTCTATGGCGACTTGGTGATTAAATTTTTCGACCACCTCGTTAATTTTATGGTCGTCAATACCTAAGGCTAAACATTGGGTTGGATTATCCATTGTGGCTAAGGGGAAGTCGATGACCATTTCTTTTCCGGTAGGCATAACAACAGATTCTCCAGGGAAAAAATCGAAAGATTCTAGCCCATCAATATGCATTACTTTTTTTCCGGTAAGCATGCTCGCAATTATAGGGAAATCGAATTTGAGCGCTACTTGTTCTGCGTAAGCGTGTGTTTCGTATATATTTAATTCGGCATAATCGGCATTATAAGTGGTTCTGTTTTCAACCAAAGTGGTGAGTTTTCTAATGCTTCTGTGGTGGTTTAGTAGTTGGCTCATAATTAATAGTACAAAAAAAACAGGTGTTGAAAGTTAAATAATAGATATGTTCATTATTATAATAAATACGTTCAAGTGTTTTCGGATTTGATAGTTTAATTTTATGAAATGTAAATATTAAGCAATTTATTAATAATAATTATGAGAATATGTTAAAATGATGTGAAAATCAGGAAGACTATTCGGTAAGGTTGCTTAACGTAAATGTTCAACTAAATTTAAATAAGACCATAATGAGTTATTCTAAACCAAAATTTAAGGAATCGTATTCTAATTTTATCAACGGAAAATTTGTTGCGCCAATTGGAGGGCAATATTTTGATAATACATCGCCTATTGATAATACTTTAATTTCTAAATATCCGCGATCGCAAAAGGAAGATGTAGACTTGGCGCTCGATGCTGCTAATGCTGCAAAAGAATCTTGGGGAAATACGCCAGCTGCAGAACGTGCCGCTTTATTGAATAAAGTAGCCGATATTATTGAAGAAAATCTTGAAGAATTCGCCCTAGTTGAAACCTGTGATAACGGGAAACCTATACGGGAAACTTTAAATGCCGATATACCATTAGCGATAGACCATTGGCGTTATTTTGCGGCGTGTATTCGTGCAGAAGAAGGGAGTGCTACCGAGTTAGACTCCAAAACCTTATCGATGAATATTAAAGAGCCGTTAGGTGTGGTTGGGCAAATAATTCCGTGGAATTTTCCTTTATTAATGTTATCATGGAAAGTGCCACCAGCTTTGGCTACAGGGAATTGTGTGGTTTTAAAGCCTGCGGAACAAACACCATCTTCGGCCACATTATTAATGGAGAAAATTGCCGATGTATTTCCTCCGGGCGTTTTCAATATTGTACATGGTTTTGGTCCGGAAGCAGGGAAACCATTAGCATCTAGCCCAAAAGTGGATAAGGTGGCTTTTACAGGAGAAACCACAACGGGACAATTAATTATGCAATATGCCTCTAAAAACCTAAATCCGGTAACGATGGAATTGGGCGGAAAATCTCCAAATGTATTCTTTAACTCGGTTATGGATCATGACGATGAATTTTTAGATAAAGCCATTGAAGGTGCTGTTTTATTTGCCTTCAATCAAGGTGAAGTTTGTACCTGTCCTTCCCGTATTTTAGTACAAGAAGATATTTATGATGCTTTTATGGAGCGTGTTGTAGCAAGAACAAATGCCATTATTCAAGATAATCCTTACGATGTAAATACTATGGTTGGTGCGCAAGCATCAAACGATCAATACGAAAAAATTCAGTCTTATTTAAAAATAGGAAAAGAAGAAGGAGCTAAGGTGTTAACCGGTGGCGATGCTAAAAAACTAAGTGGCGATTTTGCAAACGGATTTTACATACAGCCAACTATTTTAGAAGGTCATAATAAAATGCGCGTTTTCCAAGAAGAGATTTTTGGTCCCGTAGCATGTGTTACAAAATTTAAAGATGAAGCCGAAGCGTTGGAAATTGCCAATGATACGCTTTATGGTTTAGGTGCTGGTGTTTGGACACGCGATGCACATCAATTATATCAAATTCCTAGAGCTATTAAAGCCGGTCGTGTTTGGGTAAACTGCTATCACGCTTACCCAGCACACGCGCCGTTTGGAGGTTATAAAAAATCGGGATTCGGACGTGAAAATCATGTGATGATGATGAATTATTATCGTCAAACAAAAAACATGCTGATTTCTTATGACAAGAATAAGTTAGGTTTCTTTTAGAATGAAATTAATAGATTAAGACTTAAAAGGTTGAACCGTGCAGTGTTCAGCCTTTTTTGTAATATTAAATTTAAAAATTATGAAAAGAGTAGAAATCACAAAAGAAGCAGCGGCTGTAGTAGAAGAATTGAAAGCAAAACATGGCGAACTTATTTTTCACCAAAGTGGAGGCTGTTGCGACGGGTCGGCACCTATGATTTTTGAAAAAGACGACATGTATCTCGATGAAAGCGATATTTTATTGGGCACGGTGGCAGGGGTTAATTTTTATATGAATCAAGATCAATTTGAATATTGGAAACACACCCATTTAACGGTAGATGTAACCAAAGGCAGAGGAGCCAGTTTCTCTTTAGAAATTCCTTTAGGGCTTCGATTTTTAATTCATTCTCGATTATTTACAGAAGCCGAACAAGCATTTTTTAAAACCGTTTAAAAATTAATTATTTTAAATATTTTTTTGTTAACAAAACCAAAAATTAAAGTCAAATACATATTATTTTGCTATTTTAGAACACAGAACTAAATAACTTTTTTAAAAACAGAAATCAGCAGGAAATTCCCACTTTTTCTGCTAAAAATCAACTAAAAAACACATCATGAGTAATTATCACATAAAACATTTAGAAGAATATTATCAAGTCTATAGAAAATCGGTTAGAGAACCCGAAAATTTTTGGGAAGAAATTGCTGAAGAGCATTTTATGTGGCAAAAAAAATGGGATAAAGTTTTAAGTTGGGATTTTTCAAAGCCTGAAGTTAAATGGTTTGGAGGCGCACAATTAAATATTACAGAAAACTGTATCGATAGGCATTTGCCAACACGCGGCGATAAAACGGCTATTTTATTTGAGCCAAACAACCCGAACGATCCAGCAGAACATATTACGTACAATCAATTGCACGATCGTGTCAATCAGTTTGCCAATGTTTTAAAAAGTCAAGGTATTACTAAAGGCGATCGCGTTTGTATTTACTTACCAATGATTCCTGAATTAGCGATTGCAACTTTAGCCTGTGCTAGAATTGGAGCTATTCATTCGGTGGTATTTGCAGGGTTTTCTGCTACAGCATTATCTACTAGAATAAACGATTCCGATTGTAAAATAGTAATTACTAGCGACGGTTCTTACCGTGGCTCAAAAACCATAGATTTAAAAGGTATTGTAGACGAAGCTTTAGAGAGTTGCCCAGGCATTAAAAATGTTTTGGTGGCCAAACGAATTAATACAGATATCCATATGGAAGCTGGGCGCGACCAATGGTTGCAACCCCTTTTAGAAGAAGCTTCAACTGTATGTAAAGCTGAGGTTATGAATGCCGAAGATCCGTTGTTTATTTTATATACGTCGGGTTCTACCGGAAAACCAAAAGGTATGGTGCATACCACCGCCGGATATATGGTTTACACGGCTTATACATTTAAAAATATTTTTCAATATAAAGAAAACGATGTGTATTGGTGTACTGCCGATATTGGTTGGATTACTGGTCACAGTTACATTCTTTATGGTCCGTTAACAAATGGCGCTACAACCGTTTTGTTTGAAGGTGTACCGAGTTATCCAGATTTTGGACGCTTTTGGGAAATTGTAGAAAAACACAAAGTGAATCAATTTTACACCGCACCAACCGCTATTAGAGCATTGGCAAAACAAGGCGTAGAATTAGTAGAAAAATACGATTTATCATCATTAAAAGTGCTTGGTTCGGTAGGCGAGCCTATAAACGAAGAAGCTTGGCACTGGTATAATGATAATGTTGGGAAAAAGAAAAGTCCGATTGTTGATACATGGTGGCAAACAGAAACTGGCGGAATTATGATTAGCCCAATTCCGTTTGTAACACCAACAAAACCAACGTATGCCACGTTACCGTTTATTGGTATTCAACCGGCTTTAATGGATGAAGAAGGACAGGAGTTAAAAGGCAATCAAGTCGACGGGCGTTTGTGTATAAAATTCCCTTGGCCAAGTATGGCTAGAACCATTTGGGGAAATCATCAACGATATAAAGACACATACTTTTCGGCTTACGAAAACAAATATTTTACAGGCGATGGAGCCTTACGTGATGAGGTTGGCTATTACAGAATTACAGGTCGTGTAGACGATGTTATTATCGTTTCGGGGCATAATCTTGGAACTGCACCTATAGAAGATGCGGTTAACGAGCATCCAGCAGTTGCAGAGTCGGCTATTGTTGGTTTTCCACACGATATTAAAGGAAACGCACTTTATGGTTATGTTATTCTGAAGGATTTTGGTGAAACCAGAGATCATAATAACCTAAGAAAAGAAATTAATCAAATGATTACCGAATCTATTGGTCCAATCGCGAAACTAGATAAAATTCAGTTTACCGTTGGATTACCAAAAACACGTTCGGGCAAAATTATGAGACGTATTTTACGTAAAATAGCAAGTAAGGATACTAGCAACTTAGGAGATACAAGTACATTATTAAACCCAGAGGTTGTTCAAGAAATTATGGATAACGTGCTGTAGTTTAATCTATGTAAATAGAAAATATATTACAGAATATATGCTGTAATATTTTGTAATAAAAAGAGAGTCGCAAGTTTATATGCTGAAGTTTTTTAGAAAACTGAAGTGTATGAGGTTTGCGGCTTTTTTATTGATTTTAGTGTGCGTGGGGGTTTGTTTGAAGCTTATTGTAACCTAAATAAAGGAATTAAAATAACATGTATACTGTCTATAACAGGTTATTAAGTTGAATCGAAAACTTGAGATTTAATAGTTTTACTGAATTATATGTTGAATTATTCTATTTGATATCTTTTTTTTCATCAACTTTTAATATCTTTAAAAACATTTTCTTCCCTAAATAATTTCTAAATGATGGATTTAGCTTATGATTTCATATTGAAGTCTAAACGATACATCATTTAAAAATAAATGAATAGCTTTAAGACCTTAATAAAAGGTATTATTAATCATAAAATAGATATATAGTTAATAGTATCTATATACTTATGTTGTCAGTAATTTGAGGCAACCAATAAGCCAGTTTTAGCTCAAATTTTTTTGTACTCTCATACTTTATTTTAACTAAATACATTAAAGATTAAATCTCTAATAAGCTTTAAAAACTTAAAGACATAGTTATATGTGCTTACATAACTCATCTTTATTTATGTTTTTCACTAAAATCTTCAACTATGTATCCGTAATAAAGACTTGTCCTCCAATCATTATAAGCCCTTAATACCATATTGTTATTATCTCTATAGCAACGACTACTTCGAGGACAGCCAACATATTCCAGGAAATCATTTTTTGATAAAATATTAATTGTTTGATTTATATTAAATTCTTTATTATCAATAATTACTTTTTCTATGAAGTACTCTTCTCCAGCTTTAAATTTTTTTGCATAAAAAGTAACACTCAAAAAAGTTTTTATTGGATAGACTAAATCATTTGCAAATAAATTAAAATCGTCTACTATTCCTTGTGCTTCTATTATTCTTCTTTCTCCTGAAGTTTTATTTAATAATGAAATAGTTGCTTCATAATTCTGCTTTTTATATGTTTTAAATGGATTACAAATAATTTCTATAGTAGTTCTTCTTCTTGGGTGGGTTACATTTGTTAGATATCTATAGGATGTTTTTTTTGGAGGTTGTAACTCATAACTATCTTCTGGTAAAACTTGATGTCTAGTTCTTTTTGGAAAATATGTTCTTATTTCAGCAAAATAATTAGCTGATAAACTATCAAGTAATTCAACTTTGTCATCGATTGCTCTTTTATCTGCGTATTCAGCTTTCTGTATTTTAAAACATAGTCTTCTTCCTCGTTCAATTTGATTCGCAATATTTTGTGCATCTTTGAAAAGATTAAAAGTTTGAGTTAAACTATAATTAGGATTATTGGTTTTGTTATAATATTTTAAATCCCCAGTTCCTTGACATTTCCAACATTTTTCTTTTCCAGATGCTTCTGATTTTGTATAACCAAATCTACAATTATGACAAGGAGTTTTTGAATCTTTATAAGTTCTTGTTCCTTCACATACATGACAATCAATTTCACCTCCACCATTACAAAGGTCACATTGTTGTGCTGTGGCAATAAAAACAAATATTAAACTAAAAAAAGATGTAAGAATATATGTTCTCATTGTATTCATAATTTACTTAATATTAGGCTAATATAAGAAATTTTAAAAAACTACAAGAATAAAAACTACTGCCAACACCATGTATAATTAATTGCTTCTGCCGGCTAAGACGACGATCTTTGTGTACATTTAATTATATTGTATTGCAGAAAATGAATCCTGTACTTTTACGCAACTAACCATACATAAACACGTTGATATTCATGGCTCACTCAGCTCTGGTAAAATAAAAACTACTCAAAAGTGGTTTAAAATTAATCCCTTAAATCCCACTCAACGGACTTCAGACAATTCAAAACGCCACTGTTACGTGCGACTGACTTTGCTCGTGCTAGAAAACTCTCAGGTTTCTAAATTTAGCCGCATATCTTTCGTAAAATAAGACGGATAAAAAATACCATGCACACAAACATGGCGCTATTCTTATAGGTAACCATTGTGCTGCTTTTTGCAACCAAACGAGATAATTACAAATTAAGCATTAAATCATTTAAAAACGTACTGTAATTATCCAATTCAAAAGGAACATCTGCATTTTTTTCCATATCGTGAAAATGATGTGTTGCTAACAATTCCATTCCTGTAAAAGCATTCATTCTATGAAACCCAAACATAACACCTTCATCTACGCTTTTTTGATTAAAAAATTCATTTTCTAAAGTAAATGCCGTCTTTGGTGCATTCCAACTTGTAGTAAGTATATATTTTTTTCCGTGCATTAACCCGCCAGTCCCGTAATTGATGTTTGGATTTTTTCTACTTCTTCCATCACTGGCATAAATTCCATTTTGATGGCCTTCCGTAAAAACTTCATCTATATATTTTTTAAATCCAAACGGTATTTGAAACCACCAAATTGGCGTATGATAAATCACTACATCTGCCCACTTAAATTTTTCAACTTCTTCTTTTACATCATAATTGTCGCCTACTTGAGTAAATTTCACCTCAAATTCCTTAAGCGTATCAAAATATGATTTAGTGGTATTGAAAAGTGTTTCGTTAAATCTTCCTCCAGAATGTGCAAAGGGATGACCTCCATTAATTATAAATATATTTTTCATTTGTATCTTATTTAGTTTGAGGCGAAATTAAAGCTATATATGTTATTGTAAAAATAATACAAATCATACCTTTGTATAAATATTTTAATAGTTATGGTAAATTTAGAATGGTACAGAACATTTAAAGAAATATATGAAAACGGAACTTTAACTAAAGCTTCTATTGCTTTATATGCTTCTCAACCCGGAGTTAGTGTCCACTTAAATGCACTAGAAGCTTATGTTGGGAAAAAGCTATTTGAACGTACTTCCAGAAAAATGATTCCAACAGAGGATGGGAAATTTTTATATGAATATATTATTGAGTCTTTAAAAAAACTTGAAATAGCAGAACAGCATTTTAAGAAAACCACGCAAGAAAAAAATCCATCTTTAAATATAGGAATGTGCTCTGAAATGTTTCAACTTATTATTGAACCCGAAATTACCAAGCTAGACTTCGACCTAGTAGCTAGATTTGGATCACATATAGATTTAATAAAAGACCTAAATAATGGCATTTTAGATTTGGTAATAACACCTAAAAAACAGAATGAAAAAAAATCGTTGGTTGAATATATTCCTTTTTCAAAAGAAAGAATCGTTTTAATAGCAGGAAATAAAACAGATACAACTCAAATTCAAAACCACATTAAATCAAATGATTTCAATAAGTTAGAGGAGGTGCTGTTTCAAAATATTTGGTATAGCTCATCAAACGAAATGGAACATTTTAGACGTTTTTGGTTTGAGAATTTTAATAAGAAACCGGCCTTTAAACCGAACTATATTTTACCAAATATTACTTCTATTATAAGATGTTTAAACAATGGAAACGGACTTGCATTAGTTCCAGATTTTTTATGCCAAGAACAAATTTTAAGAAACGAAATAAATTTAGTTTGGGAAGGAAAAGTAAAAACTGAAAACACCTTATATTTTGCATCAAGAACAGATTTGAAATACAAAAAAGAATTAGATACAATTAAGACTATATTTACATCAAAAATGAAATAAACGTAGTATAACACGTGTATAAAACATGGCTAGTAATTGATTTATCTAAGGTTCGTGCGTATTTGCAGAGTCCGCCAAATTTTAAAATTTGGCTTGTAGAAAAATAAAGATAAAAACAAAATGTAAAAATTCGACTCGGTGCTAATCTTAGAGTTATCGTATATTTATACGCTACGTTTCATACACCAACGGTTCTACGCAATTTAAGAGCACGTACATTGTAACATATTAATAATTTGCTCTACTTATACCTTGAACACTAACTTACAAGAAATGAAAAAGAATAATGGAACGATCTTTATGGTAATAGGATTGATGTTTACAACTCTTGGATTAACAATTTTGAAAGAATACAAAATTTTACAATATAGCGCTCTAATTCTTGGAGTTACATTAACAATATATAGTGTATTTGTATCAGGCAAATGGAAGAAAAACCAAAAAAGCATGAAAAATAAAAATTCTGCAAAATAATAAAATTAAAACGATTGAATAAAATACTCTGAATTGGAAAAAAATGCCGAATTTACTCTTTGGGAGTTATTACTCAAACGGAATTTAACAAGTTTGTGGAATTGATAAACTGAAAGAAAAATTAGCGGAATAAAAACGGCTTAGAATACCGTGCGTGGATAATTTTCTGGTTTTAGGTAGTTTACGAAAGCCTTTGCACTCAAAAACGCAGTCTTAATAAAGAAACACGTTAGAAAACATATACTCGTCTACCTACAATTTATTTATATGCCTTCTAAGGAACAATCGAAAGCAAAATAAAACGAAAAAAGGTGGTAAAAAAAATACCACCTTTAATTGTATATACGTATTTTAGAATGTCAAATAAGGTGAAATTAAATTATTTAAAAATAATTTTTTTATTTGTTTTTCCTAGTTCCGAAACAACCTCCACAATGTAAACACCACTATTAATTGAAGGTATACTTAATATATTTGATTTAGCAACTCCAACACTTTTATTTAATACATGTTTACCAGATAATGAATACATATTGATATCGGCTTTGGTATTTAATCCAACAATAGTGATTTCACTAGCATTAGATTGATATATTTTGATGTTTTCAAGATTTGAATCAAACTCATTAGTACCTAAAGTTGAACTATCAATATTAACTTCAAAAAGTACATCAAAAGTAGTATATGGGACAGTGTTAAAATAAAGTGTACCACCGTTGTAATTAGGGGAAGGTGTTTCATCATAATGAAAATCACCAGATGAAAGATCAAATGTGTAGGTGTCTCCACCAATTAAGCTTATGTTGGCACTAGATAAATCAAAAGTGCTATACTCTGCATCTGTGTAAGCTGTAGTTTGGGTTATGCTTTGTGAGCTTATTGAACCCATTATATTTCCAGAAAATCCATCTCCTTCGTATATAGTAACAGTTATTCCAGATACATCTCTTGAGCCAAATACTTTTAGGTTATTTAAGTCACCAGTACAACTAGCCTGAAAGCTTTGGCTCCATCTACCAAAACCACCAGCTTGAGTTCCGGATAGGTCATTATTGCCTGTGGAACATTGTTGTGCATGGCTATTATTGTTATAGGCTAATAAAAAAATAGTTAATAAAAAGAGTAATTTTTTTGTCATTTTGGTTTGATTTAAAGGGTTATATTTTTTTGTAAAGAAACATAAAAGTAGTGTTATTTTCAATAATAAACGTTGAAAAGATAATCTTGTAAGAAATAAAAACTAAATATTGTTAATTTCGTCCGATAATCGATATGTTTAGTTTGTTTCGGTATTGTTATTTTAAATAACTAATTCATAAAACGATTAATAAAAACTGAAATGAATTTCCTCTAACTATGAGGAAAGTTCCAGTAGCCCCGCATTCCGTTGAGAATGTAAGCGAAACGAAAACTCTTAGCTTGATTAGAGTAGCAATGAAACAATAATTTCAGAAAAGCATTCGAATTATGCACTCAATCACAAAATAAAACAGGTGAAGCCCAAATTATCCAATCCAACCAAGCTTAACTTTAGTATCTTGCCTTAATAAAATATTATTATGAAAATAAACTTATTGTCTTGTGATGCTCAAAGACCAGATAGAAGAGCGATAGCTAAATGTATTGTCGAAATTTCAACAGGCATAGATGGCGGTTTGGCAAATGAATTTACAGATATCCTTTTAGAAGGTGATCCTGTAGATATTGAGCTGGACGATAAAAACACAGGTTCTGCTTTACGTGCTTTGCGAAAGCTTGATATTGATTACGAAATTGTAGAGTAATTTTAATAGGTTTTCTAGACTTAGAAATCTAATGTTTTGTGTTTAATTTTGGTGTTAATTATTTGTTAATCAGGAGTTTGTTAAATTTGGTTAAAAAGGTTAAAACTATTTTAAATAGCATTTCAATCATGAAAAAAAGGTTTGCTTTGTTTCAAATAACAAATAAATTTTTAATTATGAAAAAAGTATTACTAGTTGCTGCGATGGCAGTTTTTTGGTTAACACAAGTGACTGCTCAAGATTTTCAATTTGGTGCTAAATTAGGGTTAAACTTTGCTTCAGTCAATGGCGATAACACCGACGGATTTGATGCGGTAACATCTTTTAATTACGGACTTGTGGCTGAGGTGCCACTTTCTGGAAAGTTTTCCTTTCAACCTGAGGTTTTATATTCTGGTCAAGGTTTTTCTTTGGGTTCTGATGAATCTGATACGGTTCAGTTAGATTATTTAACCGTGCCGTTAATGGGGAAGTATTACTTAACTAAAGGCTTAAGTTTAGAAGCCGGACCGCAAGTAGGCTTTTTAGTTTCTGCTAAGCAAGACGATGTTAATCTAAAAGATAGTTACAAAGGCTTAGATTTAGGTGTCAACTTTGGATTGGGCTATAAATTCGACAACGGACTTAATTTTTCAGCACGCTATAATGTAGGCTTATCAGATGTTAATGATGTTGATAGCTTTAATGAAAAATATAAAAACGGAGTTATGCAAGTGTCTATTGGTTACTTCTTTTTCTAAAAGATAGCATAAATAATATACTTAAAACCGAAGCCTAGTGTTTCGGTTTTTTAGTTTTAGCCGTGTAGTAAATACCCCCATTTTAAATGCTTGCGTTTATCTAATCGGGAAAGGATTTTCAAAAATATCATAGCCGTTATTAAGGCATCGCCACTAGCAGTATGTCTATCTACTTTAGGTACGTTAAGTTCTTTGCATAAGTCGTCTAGCGAGTAATGCTTCTGCAAGGTGTCTTGATATATCTTATGTTTAGATTTTTTGAAGAGTACGCCGGTATCGATAAACCTGTTTTTTAGTTTTCCTAAACCGTTACGTAGCATCATTTCATTCATCATGTTTTTATCAAAACCAGCATGGTGAGCTACAAGTACGCTGTTTTGAATGTATTCTAAAAAGGCTTTAATAGCTTCTAGTTCGGTTACTTTTTCATAATCACCATTTTTCATGATACCATGAATTTTTACAGTTTCAGATTTAAAAATATCCTGATGTATATAAAGCTCAAAACTGTTACTTACAGGTATGGTTTTGTGAATAATAGATACCGCTCCAATAGATAGCACACGATCTTCCTTTTTATCAAAACCTGTAGTTTCTGTATCAAAAGCTACAAAGCGCGTATCCTCAATGGGGTCTTTAGATTTCTTTTTAAAACGCTCTAAATAGGCCAAATAAAATTCGGGATAATTGTCTTGTTTCTTATTAAACCAATTAAATACCATTTTAGATAAAGTTTTTTAAATCGAAACGTAATTTTAAAGTTTCTTGTATATCGTGTATGGGTTTAAAACAGCGCTTTAATTTTAGTTTTTCTTCCTTAGTTAAAGTTTCTAGTTTTATAAATTTCCCGGAGTTGTTGTGCAATAAACCTTGTTTGGTTTTAAATTTAGATAAAGCCTTAAACGCATAAGCGCAAGACTCGTAAAGTTCTTTATTATTCGGATCTATTTCTGCCATTTTTTCGAAACGCTCGTAAGTGCTGTTTACGTTTTTAATTTGATTGCTTAGTACCAGTAAGCGTGCGGCATCAATTAAGGGCATTAAACCACGGCTTTTAATATTAAACAAATCTTTCTGTTCGCCATTTTGTTCAACTAAAAATTGTTTAAAAATACCAAGTGGTGTAGGGCTTTTTACAGCTTCGCTACCCAAGAATTTATAGAAAAGGCTCGATCCGGATAAGGCTTCAAAAATACTTTCCGATAAGGTGTCTACTAATTTTTCATTACCATAAACACGAGAATAATCAAAGAAAATAGACGATAGTAAAATGGCTTTATCATCTGGACTTAAAATCCAATTCTGAAATTGTGTTTTCCATTTAGAAATCGATTTACACCATTCTGGGTTAACCGCCATCATATCAGCTTCGCAATATTCAAAACCAATTTTATTAAGCGATTTGGTTACATATTTAGCCAGTTGCAAAAAGTAAGCTTGAGTTTCTTCATACTTATCTTCAGGAACATCTTCAAACACTAAAGCATTGTCTTGATCTGTAAACAATAGCTGTTCTCTTCTGCCTTGGCTACCTAGCGCGAGCCAAGAAAAAGCAACTGGAGGTTCGGTTGGCATTTTCTTTAAAGCAATTTCAATGGCACGAATGGTTACGGCATCATTAATTTCCGAAATAACATTAATAATATGTGTTAACGGAATGTTTTGTTCTAAATAACTTTTAAGTAAAGTGTTTGCTTTTAAGCGCGCTATACGTAGCTTTTTAGTACGGTTGGCACGTTTTATTTCTTTTAAAATTACCGAAGGCGTGTTTCCTAAAGTCACCAAAACATCATGGTGTGTAAGTACACCAATAAGGCGAGAGTTTACCGTACCATCTTTGGTGATACACAAATGACCAATACTGTTTTTAATCATTTTTAGTTGGCCATCGGCAACCGTTAAATCTTTTTTAGCCGTAATTACCGGCGAACTCATAATGTTGGTAACCGCTGTGGTAATCGGGAATTTACCCGTTGCAATTTTGTTTTTTATATCGCTATTGGTAATAATTCCAACAGGTTTTTTATTGTCCACAACAATAATACAACCAATTTTATGGGTACACATTAGGCTAGCAGCCTCTTGTAGTGTAGCTGTTTTAGCACAGGTAATTGGTGTTTTGGTATAGTTTGCCGTTTGGAAATTTACAATGTCTTGCGAGGTATTTGGTAGGTAATCTTTAAAAATGGCATTGTTTTCCTCGGTAGTGTAAGAGTCGTATGCATTTGTTGCAAAAGCCGTAATAAGGTATTTGTAAACCTTCGCATTATTCTCTGTAGCACTTTGGAAATTTTTAATAGGCAAGGCGTAAATAATAGTTTCCTCGTTTGCCGTAGCCGTTAATTTGTAATTTTCGCGCGCAATAAGTGGGCGCACGCCAAAAATATCGCCAGTATCATTAATAGTAACCAATTCTTGCGTGTCGTTTTCTGTGTGAAACAAGCTAATAGCACCCGCGCGCACAATATAGAAATACTCGTTTGCTGGCTGGTCTGCCTTAAATAAAGTGTCACCTTTTTCTAGATACACAATAACCACCTGCTCGGCAATTTCTAAAAGCTTTTTAAACTTTATTAAATCGAAGGGCGGATAAATTTTTAAGAAATCGCAAACACGTTCAGCAATCGAGTTTTTCATAAGTTTGTTTTCGGTGTAAAATTTATATTAATTTAAAATCTAAAAGTAATTCACCTTCAATCGATGCTTGTAAATGGTCGCCTTTTTCGTTTAATCCTGCACCTTCAGCTGGTGTTCCTGTAAAAATTATATCGCCAGGGTTTAAAGTCATATAAGTAGACACGAAGCTAATAATTTCAGCAAAATTATAAATCATAAAATCGGTGTTTCCAACCTGTTTTTGCGCGCCATTTATTTTTAAATCAAAATTAATGTCGCTCAAATCTTTAAACTCAGAAACCGATTTAAAACTTGAAATTGGCGATGCACCATCAAAACCTTTTGCCAGTGTCCAAGGGCCTTTGTTTTCACGACTTGCCGCAAGTACATCCTTTGCAGTATAATCAATACCAACCCCAATTTCAGAAATATAATCGTTAGCATCTGCTAAAGCAATATCCTTTCCTGTTTTTCCAATTTTCACAACTAATTCCACCTCGTAAGCCAATTTTGTTGTAATAGCCGGAAAAACCACATCGGCATTATCGGTAACAACAGAGCTGTCCGGTTTCGTAAAAATCACTTGCGCACCCGTTTTAATCGCGCTAATTTCAGCCTTATTAATCACGTAATTCTTTCCAATACCAATAACTTTCATGTGTTTAGTTTTAAGTTTTTAATTTAGTTTAACAAAAAATAAAAGTAGTAAATAAGCCGTTCAAAAAAGGGTTTTCATTAAATAATTTGGGCGTTACCACAAGGGTGGGGCTTTTCGCAGTCGCTTTTTTGTGTTGCATAGGCGCAACCACACAAAAAGAGCTCCAACAAATGCTTCAATCCCTAACGCGGGCTAGTCTGTTAAATTAAAACTTAGAGCTCGGTGTAATGTAAATATGTTAGGTTTTGTTAAAAAAAGTAAATGAAAATATGTCATAATCTCCACATGTGGTATCTTTATTGACTTGTATTCTCAATATACTAAAAATTCACATGCAACACCTTAAAGAATCCGAATCACCCAAAGATAAAACGAAACAAAAAGTTACCATGGCGCAAGCCTTTAAAACCATTATTTGGCCGCGCCGGAAATTGGTTTTATTAGGTTTATTATTAATTGTAATTCGCAGTTTGGCGGGTTTAGTATTGCCATGGCAAAGTAAAGTTTTACTAGATGATGTTGTGCCAAGTAAAGACATCTCATTATTATACAATTTAATAGGTATCGTTATTGCGGCTATTACAGTACAAGCGGTAACCTCGTTTTTACTAACACAAATTTTGAGCGTACAAGCGCAATATTTAATAAGCGAATTACGTGCACAGGTACAGAAAAAAGTGCTTTCACTGCCTATTAGCTTTTTCGATAATACTAAATCTGGTGCTTTAGTATCTCGAATTATGAGTGATGTAGAAGGTGTGCGTAATTTAATCGGTACTGGATTAGTACAGCTTGTTGGCGGATCGTTTACAGCGGTTGTGTCACTTATTATTTTAATCGATTTAAATCCTTGGATGACGCTTTTTGTGTTTGTCCCTTTATCCATTTTTGGATATATCGCGCTTAGAGCTTTTAAATATATTCGACCTATTTTTAGAAAACGCGGAAAAATTAACGCTGAGGTAAAAGGTAGACTTACCGAAACACTTGCTGGTGTGCGCGTAATAAAAGCTTTTAATGCTGAGGAACAAGAAAATATTGTTTTTGAAAAAGGCGTTGATAAATTATTTCAGAATGTAAAAAAGAGTTTAACCGCAACGGCTTTAATGACGAGTTCTTCGACCTTTTTAATAGGTGTTGCCACCACAGGTATTATGGGGATTGGTGGTTATTATATGATTTTAGGAGAAATGACCACTGGGGAATTTCTTTTCTTCACCTTAGTTCTTGGTTTTATGATTGCGCCTATTGTACAAATGAGTAATATTGGTAGTCAACTTACCGAAGCTTTGGCTGGTTTAGATCGTACCGAAGAGCTTATGAATATGACAGCCGAAGAAGATAATGAAGCGCGAAGCATAGAGCTTAATACATTAAAAGGTGATATAGAATTTAAGGATGTGTCGTTCTCATATGAGGAAGGAAAAGAGGTCTTACATAATATTAATTTTAAAGCGCCAGCAGGTTCTGTAACAGCTTTAGTTGGTAGTTCGGGATCTGGTAAATCGACTATAGCAGGACTTTCAGCAACGTTTTTAACACCTCAAAAAGGTCAGGTGACTATTGATAGTCAAGATTTATCTAAAGTCAGGTTAAGTAGTTATCGCCAGCATTTAGGTGTGGTTCTTCAAGATGAGTTTTTGTTTGAAGGTAGTATTAGGCAAAACATTATGTTTCCGAGACCAAACGCTACAGAAGCCGAATTACAAAATGCTGTAAAAGCGGCTTATGTTAATGAGTTTACAGATAGATTCGACGACGGATTAGAAACTTTAATAGGGGAGCGTGGTGTAAAACTTTCTGGCGGACAACGTCAACGTTTGGCTATTGCGCGTGCTATTCTTGCAAATCCGAAGGTTATTATTTTAGATGAAGCAACCTCGAGTTTAGATACCGAAAGTGAAGCTTTAATTCAGAAGAGTTTATCAGAATTAATAAAAGATAGAACCACCATAGTTATTGCACACCGTTTAAGTACAATTCGTAAAGCCGATCAAATTTTGGTTATCGAAGCCGGCCATGTTGTAGAACGTGGCACGCACGATGAACTGATTGCATTAGGTGGGCGTTATTATGATTTATACACATACCAAGCAAAAATTTAATACATGAAAGTAAGCGATTTAAGAAGGACTGAGTATCACGAGTATTACGCAGGCTATATAGGTAAGGTGCCAAAAACCTGGACACTAAAAAAAGGTTTTGATTTAGGTAAAACAGAAGTCGTTGATTTTTTTAAAGCTGTACCAAACGATAAATTGGAATACCGTTATGCCGAAAATAAATGGACCGTAAAAGAAGTGTTTCAGCACATTATAGATACCGAGCGTGTTATGGCGTATCGTTGTTTTAGAATGGCGCGTCACGATGCTACGGCTATGGCAGGCTTTGAGCAGGACGATTATATTAAACCTTCTAAAGCAAACCAAAAATCTATGGATATCTTGGTAAACGAATATTTAAGCGTTCGCCAAAGTACAAATGCCTTAATACAGAGTTTAAGCGACGAAGATCTAGAATTTGTAGGGAATGCTAACGGAGCGGCAATGTCGGCAAGAGCAGTCGCCTTTATGATCTTAGGACACGAAATCTGGCATATAGATATCATAAAAGCGTTGTATTTGTAATTTAAAATATCAATTTTAAGACACTTTCTTGTTTTTAGTGTTTTAGAGCATGTTTAGTAGTTGGTTAAATTGGATTTAAGGTGCTTTTTAAGAGATTTAAGACGTTTTTTAATAATTAACAAATGTTAATAATTATTGAGTGAAGTCGATAAAGTGTATTTAAAATGCCATTTTAATTCGTATATTTGTTTGTATTCAAAAGGATGCTCGATAGCATCTTTTTTTATGCTAATGAAATACTGAATCTTTTTTATAGAATTAAAAAATAGATGGTCAGAATTTCATTAATCCTGTATAAAAAGCAGGGTCTCATATTAATAATAAAATAATATCAATTCATAATTTATGAGCGAAGAAAAAGAAGAGTTTAACAAGCACAATTATTCTGCCGATAGCATTCAAGCTTTAGAAGGTATGGAGCACGTGCGTATGCGTCCGTCGATGTATATTGGCGATGTTGGTGTACGTGGTTTACACCATTTAGTTTACGAGGTTGTCGATAACTCGATTGATGAGGCTTTAGCCGGACATTGTAATAATATTACAGTAATTATCAACGAAGATAACTCGATTACTACTGAAGATGATGGTCGTGGTATTCCTGTAGATTTACACAAAAAAGAAGGTGTTTCGGCTCTAGAAGTTGTAATGACTAAAATTGGTGCTGGTGGTAAATTCGATAAAGATTCTTATAAAGTTTCTGGTGGATTGCACGGTGTTGGTGTAAGTTGTGTAAATGCTTTATCTGCACATTTAAGAGCTACGGTTTATAGAAATGGAGAAATTTGGGAACAAGAGTACGAGCGCGGTAAAGCTGTATATCCTGTAAAGAAAATAGGAGAAACGGATAAACGTGGTACTATAGTTACTTTTAGACCAGATGAAACTATTTTTAAACAAACTTTAGAGTATAGTTATGATACTTTAGCAAGCCGTTTACGTGAGTTAGCTTACCTTAATAAAGGTATTACAATCCATTTAGTTGATAGAAGAACTAAAAAAGAAGATGGCGAGTTTGAAGGTGAAACGTTCCATTCTGAAGAAGGTTTAAAAGAGTTTATCAAGTATTTAGATGCCACTCGTGAGCCTTTAATGAAAGATGTTATCGCTTTTGAAGGAGAGAAAAATGGTGTACCTGTTGAGGTTGCCATGATTTATAATACATCATACGCCGAGAATTTACATTCTTACGTAAATAATATTAATACACATGAAGGTGGAACACACCTTTCTGGTTTCCGTCGTGGTTTAACTCATACCCTTAAAAAGTATGCAGATGAATCAGGATTATTAAAAAACTTAAAGTTTGATATTGCTGGTGATGATTTCCGTGAAGGACTTACCGCTATTATTTCTGTAAAAGTACAGGAACCTCAATTTGAAGGGCAAACCAAAACAAAATTAGGTAACCGTGAAGTTTCTGCATCTGTAAGTCAAGCAGTATCAGAAATGCTTACCGATTACTTAGAAGAACATCCAGATGATGCTAAAATCATTGTTCAAAAAGTAATTTTAGCTGCACAAGCACGTCACGCCGCTCAAAAGGCCCGTGATATGGTACAACGTAAAACGGTAATGAGTATTGGTGGTTTACCTGGTAAACTATCCGATTGTTCTGAGCAAGATCCTGCAAAATGCGAAGTATTCCTTGTAGAGGGAGATTCGGCAGGTGGTACGGCTAAACAAGGTCGTGACCGTGCATTTCAAGCTATTTTACCTTTAAGAGGTAAGATTTTGAATGTTGAAAAAGCGATGACTCATAAGGTTTTTGAAAACGAAGAGATTAAAAATATCTTTACTGCGCTAGGTGTAACTATTGGTACTGAGGAAGATAGTAAAGCTTTAAACCTTTCAAAACTACGTTACCATAAAGTAGTGATTATGTGTGATGCCGATATCGATGGTAGTCACATTGCTACTTTAATTTTAACATTCTTCTTTAGATACATGAAGGAGCTTATTGAAAATGGACATATTTACATTGCAACACCGCCATTATACTTAGTAAAACGTGGTGCTAAAAAACAATATGCTTGGTCTGATGAAGAACGTGATACTATTGTTTCTGAGTTTGGAGATGGATCTAAGATTCAACGTTATAAGGGTCTTGGAGAGATGAACGCAGAACAACTTTGGGATACTACTATGAATCCTGAATTTAGAACCATGCGTTTAGTTCAAATTGAAAACGGAACAGAAGCTGATAGAGTTTTCTCTATGTTAATGGGGGATGAAGTGCCACCTCGTAGAGAGTTTATTGAGAAGAATGCTATTTACGCAAATATTGACGCGTAAAACATATTTATTTTATATACAAAAGCGCCTGTCTAAATTTAGACAGGCGCTTTTTATTTGGCTATTAATGTAGGGATAATTTGGGGCAAAGTTTTTATAATATTCTTTTCTAGAATAGCCCCAAGCCAGCTCTTACGCTTGGTGTGCTTACTCTAACTCTCGTGTTAACTGTACTTCTGTTATTATATCTATTATTGTAATAGTTGTTGCTATAACCATAGTAGTAAAAAGAAGTATGATGGTAGTAATGGTCGCTGTGATGGCAATGGTTATCACAATGCTCGTAGTGGTTTGCATAAGCATCTTTTTTGCCTTTCATGTATGCCCGGTAAGCTTTTTTATCGTTTTTCTTTAAGTTCTTTTCGTAAGTTTTTTGGTCTTCCCAAAAGGTTTCGTCATCGGCTTTTGTTTCTGCCGAAAATTGTTGTTCGTATTTAGCATCTTCTAATGCTCGTTTTTGGTAATACGATGTTTTGTCAATTTGTTTTTCTTGAGAAACTTCTGCTTCTTGGCTGTATGTTACAAAAGAACTTCCTATGATTACTGCGAATACTAATGTTTTAAATAATGTCATCTCTTTAAAATTTTAATGATTAATTAAGCTTTTAATAAGCCTTCATTAATAAGACACTTAGTATATAGTTTACCCTACGGGATATTTGTTTTTTTATTCGGAATTAGCTTTTTATTACAAATTGAAACCTAAAGAAAACTGCCAAACTCTATTTTGAGGAGATCCTTCATCATAAATATCTCCTAAGCCAAGATGATATCTCACTCCTAAACTTACGCCTGAGTTTGTTTTAAATCCGCAACCAAAATTCATACCCCAATCAAAGTTGTTAGGTTTAAATTCTTGAGTAGTATCAAATACTCCAAAGCTACTATCAAATTCTTCCTTATGCGAAATAGCTAAGCCTGCTTGCGGTCCTGCTTCTAAATAGAAATTGTCACTAGGATATATTTTTAATAATAGAGGTACATTGATGTAATCTAGTTTTTGTGTAAATCTGCCGCTATTGTCTTGTAATTCGTAACCTTGTTGCGAGTATAAAAATTCAATTTGTAGTGCGGCATGATTGCTGAAAAAAGATTCACCATATATGCCAGCATGAAAAGCATGCCTTTGTCCTGTTTCGGTTTCGCCATCAAAACTAACAGCGGCTAAATTATAACCGAATTTTATACCTACGTTTGATGTTTTCTCCTGTGCGTTTATACTAAGTAAGCTGCTTAAAGTTAATAAGCATGTTATAAGTAATGTTTTCATTTTAGTTGTTTTTTAATTGAGGTTTATTTACCACCGTTAGCTTGTAAATCGGCAATACACTGTGCATCTAGTTGAGGTGCAGTGCTCATACCTGCCATGTCGCTTAGGTTTGCTGCAGATTCTGATGCCCAATACATTAAGCAGTTTTCTATATCGCAATGTTTTGGGTGTTCTTCATCTTCATGTTCACTTTGTAGTGGTGTGCCTAAATTTGTGAGTCCTAATATATGTCCGAATTCATGGTTAATTACTGTCGTTTCTAGCAATGTTCTGTCCGGTTCAAATGGACTGTTACTAAAGCTTTCTACTGTTTCTTGATAAATAACAAACGAGGTATTCCAGTAAGCTGTTCCTAACACAACGGTGTTGTTTTCTTCGGAATCATTATCAGATTTTCCGTCAGAAAAATAAGCCCAAACCGCAATTTGGTTACTTGTGTTGTAGTGTGTTCTGTGTTCAGTTTCTATGTTGGCAATATCTTCTAAGCTATAAGTGGTTTTTCCTGGAGACGGGATCGCTCTTTTTTCAACAGTAATACCATTTGATTTATAGGTTCTGTTTTCTAAAAAAGTAGTGAAATTGTTTAAAGCACTTTCGGTAGGTTCAAAACCTTCTACATAAACGACTTCAATAATCATGCTTGTAAAGGTGTTGTCTGATAGTAAATCGCGAGCCGAACTACCTGTGGTTTGTCGGTTTAATACTTTTGATACAGTGTTATCTGTATCATTGTCTTCTCCCGATTCGTCTTTAGAACATGCGCTTATTATTAAAAGGCATAGAAAGGAAATTAATATTTTAAACTTCATTATATTTTGTTTTTATTTTATAAAAGCAGCTCTATATTAGTATAGAGCTGCTTTTAGTATAACATGCGCGAGACTATTATTTTAAATTTGAGTTAAAACTAATGTAATCGCTGAATTTGTTGAACTTTGCAGAGAGATAGAACTTTGAGAAAAGCTTGTAACTTTCCAAGTATTATTTAATAATTCGAAAGAAGCGTTTCCTGTAAAAGTTAAATTTAAAAATACTTCAAGCTCAGATGCTACGGTATAAGTGCCTTCGATATTGCTTATTGTTGTGTTTACTGTGTTTTCTGCAGTACAACTTAAATCGTTAGCAAAATCGATAGTGTAATCGGCATAGTTGTTCGCGGTATTAACACTAGCTGTTATAAAAGATTCTACTTTAAAAGTACCATCAACCAAAATACTTTCTAGTGTATTAGCGTTTTCTTCTGCTTCTTCGGTGGCTTCATCATTTTCTAAGCAATTTGTAATTGCAGTTTGTAAATCTGCATCACTATTCAGTTCAATTGCGGTATTATTTTCACCCGTTAATGTTGCTGTAATAGGGTAGTTAATTGAGAATAAAGCATCGTTATCAAAATTATTCATATAAGTGTATAATTGTTGTTCAGATTCTATAACAATACTACCGGTTTGTTCTGCGCTTAAATCGTAAGTTAAAATTGTAATAGGGAAATCGATGTTTACACAGTTTATAGCGTCTTTACCTTCATTTTCGGCCGCTTCACAAGCATCAATAAGTGCATCGTATTCGGTTTGATTTGCAACTTGTACTTCAGTATAGTTACTTAGTTTTACGGTTAATGGGAATTGAAATTCAATGCTGTCATCATCATTTGTAAACTGTCCTAAAATATTTAAAACAAGTTGGTAATCTGCTTGACTAATTAAAGTAATTTCTGTGTTATTAATTGTTGCAGTTAAAGGAAATAAAATAGAAGAACAAGATACACCATCTAAAAAATCATCAAAACTACCATCGTACATAGACGAGCGTTCTAAGTTATTTGCTGTGGGTGATGTTGCAGAATTTGTGTTTGGGTTTTGCCCGTTTTCGTTATCAATTTCATCTTGGCAAGATGTGAAACTCATAATTGATGTTAGTAGGATTGCTGTTAATAATTTTAAATTTTTCATGTTTTTAATTTTTAGGGTTTTTATAATTTTCTTTTTCACAGCCGTTTTTTTTCGCTGTTCTGTAATTAAGACCCTTAGATATAAGTTTACCCTACGATTTTTTTTAAAATATTTGAAATTAAATATAAGTCACTGTTTATCAGTATGTATTGTTGTTGATTTTTTTTGTCATATTTTTACCGCATATCAATTTGTATAAACTTTATGAATAGCCCCAAGCATAAACTTTGCGAAGAATCTCATTTTAACACCTTTTACACAGAACATATTCAAGCCGCAAGTAATTTTGCCTTTTATAAGTGTGGAAATAGTGATGCATCTTTAGATTATGTACAAGATGCGTTTGCTAAAATTTGGGAAAATTGTTCTAAAATAGATTTCTCTAAAGCCAAAACATATCTGTTTACCACGGTTAATAATTTGTTTTTAAATACTATTCGACACCAAAAGGTGGTGCTAAATTATGCAAAAGAATCGCCATATTTAGATGAAACTAATTTGAATCCAGAATATATAATGGAGGAAGATGAGTTTAAGCAAAAACTTATGTTGGTTATTGAGAACTTAAGCCCAGAACAACGCGAGGTTTTTTTATTGAATAGAATAGAAGATAAAAAATATAGAGAGATAGCCGAGTTGTTAGATATATCTCAAAAAACAGTTGAAAAACGAATGTCGGCAGCCTTAAAAATATTAAGAAGTAAAATTGAAGACTTAAAAATTTAATTTTTTAGTAGGGTAAATAAATAATAAGGTGTCTTATAGTTGTATAGCATAAAAGATGAATAAAGAAAACGACATATTAAAATGGTTTGAAGGTGAAATGTCTTTGGAAGATATTAAAAACAAATATCCTTCGGAAGATTTTTCGACTCTAGAAAAAATGGGCTTCTATTCTAAGCAGATTGAAGTGCCAAAAATAGATGCAGAACACGCTCTGGCCGATTTTAAGAAAAGATCATTTAAAAAAGAAGAAACCAAGGTTGTTCCATTAAACTTTAAAACGTTTATGAAGGTTGCTGCTGTATTGGTTGTGTTATTAACATCATCTTACTTTTTGTTTTTTAATCATACCGCATCTTATTCAACTGAAATTGCTCAAACCGAAACTCTAAAATTACCAGATAATTCTGAAGTGATACTGAATGCACAGTCAGAGTTAGCCTTCAATAAAAAAGAATGGAACCAAAATAGAAGTTTAACCTTAAAAGGTGAAGCTTTTTTTAAAGTAACAAAAGGTAAAAAGTTTACTGTAGATACCGATGCTGGGAGTATTCAGGTTTTAGGAACGCAATTTAATGTTAAGGAACGCGATAATTATTTTGAGGTACAATGCTACGAAGGTTCGGTTAGTGTTACACACAAAAATAATAAAACCATTTTAACTCCAGGAAAATCGGTGAGAGTTGTTAATGGAGACATTGTAGAGGTTAAACCTTTTAATGCTGAAAATCCATCATGGTTGGCTAAAGAATCTAGTTTTAGTGAGGTGCCGCTGTGGCAAGTAATAAACGAGCTAGAAGTTCAGTATGATATTGTTATCGATACGAGTAAAATTGATGCCGAGCAGATGTTTTCTGGAACTTTTACACATAACGATAAAAACATTGCCCTGCAATCTGTAACTATTCCGCTTAAATTAAGCTATAACATATCAGGGAAAAACGTTGAGTTTTATAACTATGAATCTAACTAAAATTTATTTTGTTTTAATTTTATTCAGTGGTTTCTTTTCTTTCGGATTTCAATCTCAAGATAAGAAGCCGTTAATAGATGTTATTGCTGAAGTTGAAGCCAAATTTGATGTTAAGTTTTCGTATTCGGTAACAGATGTGGATCAGGTTTTTGTTGATTCAATAAAAAAATCAGAATCTCTTCAATTTATAATAGACAGGTTAAATGCAAACACAAATTTAAATTTTAAATTACTTAGCGAACGGTATATTACCATTTCTACCATCGAAAAAACTATTTCGCTGTGCGGTGTTTTAATAGATAACATAGATCAGTTGCCTTTGCTTGGAGCTTCCGTGGTAATTAATAATAGATCTAAAGGTGTTATTACGGATATAGAAGGTCGATTTCAGTTAAGTAATATTCCCATTAATGAAACTATAGAAATTCGTTTTTTAGGGTTTAAATCTCTAACATTTAAAGCTAGTGAGCTGAGGTCTGTAAATGGTTTTTGTAAAACCATAATAATGGAAGAAGAAAGTCAGGCGCTGAATAAAATATTAATATCTAAGTTTTTAACAACAGGCTTGCAGAAACGTATTGATGGAAGTACGGTTTTAAATACGGCTAAATTTGGAGTGTTACCAGGGTTAACAGATCCCGATGTGTTGCAGTCTATACAAGCTTTACCTGGTGTAGAAAGCGTAAATGAAAGTATTGCTAATATTAATGTGCGCGGTGGTACAAACGACCAGAACTTAATACTTTGGGACGGTATTAAAATGTATCATTCAGGACACTTTTTTGGTTTAATATCTGCTTACAATCCATATTTAACAAACCAAGTCGTGGTTACTAAAAATGGAACGCCAAGTGAATTTAGTGATGGTGTTTCTAGTACCATTAATATGTCTACTAAAAATGAAATAAACAATACATTTTCTGGAGGTTTTGGTGCTAATTTAATGCATGCCGATGTGTTTTTAGAAATACCTATTAGCAAAAAACTGGCTTTGCATGTTTCTGGTAGACGCTCGTTTACAGATGTTTTTAATTCACCAACTTATGATAATTATTTTGAACGTAGTTTTCAGGATAGTGAGTTAACAACTAATAGTGATAACATAAGTGATGGTAACCGAAGTTCAGATTTTTTCTTTTACGATTATACAGCGAAATTATTGTTCGATTTAAATGAAAATCATCAGTTTCGTGCAAACGTAATTGGTATTAATAATAACTTAGATTATACAGAGGTGTATACAGATAATGACGATAATGTAAATTCTAAAACCAGTAATTTACAGCAAGAGAATATTGGTTTTGGTGGAAGCTGGAATGCAACGTGGAATGATAGATTCACAACAGAAGCCTCTGCTTTTTATTCAAACTACAATGTAGATGCTACAGATAATAGAATTGAAACTAACCAGCAACTAACCCAAGCAAACGAAGTATTAGAAACCGGTTTTAAGCTGAATACAAAGTATAAAATCAATAAATATTTGCACTTTTTAAACGGTTATCAATTTAGTGAAATTGGTATTCTTAATGAAACTACTGTAAGTGCGCCATCTTACGAGAAAACAAAAAAGGATGTTCTTCTAAATCATGCTTTGTTTAGTGAAATTGAATTTAATAAAAATAAGACGTATTTACGAATAGGTGTAAGAGGGAATTATTTTCAGAAATTTAATAAACTCATTATTGAGCCGCGATTAAATTTTAGGCAAAAACTATCACAACAAATAGCATTTAAACTTCAAGGCGAATTTAAAAATCAATCTGCAAATCAAATTATTGATTTTCAGGACGATTTTTTAGGTGTTGAAAATAGAAGATGGATTTTGGCTAACGAAAATGATATTCCAATATCTAAAAGTAAACAAGTGTCTTTAGGTTTCGAGTTTAATAAAAATAACTGGTTAATGGATATTGAAGGCTTCTATAAACATGTTGATGGTATTACGGCTTCAAACCAAGGGTTTTATAATAATTTTCAGTTTGTTAATGCCACCGGAAACTATACGGCAAAAGGTGCTGAGTTTTTAATTAATAAAACAGCTAATAAGTATAGTACATGGCTTAGTTATACTTACAGTCAAAATAATTACAAATTTCAAAGCTTTAGTCCTTCTGTATTTCCTAATAATGTAGATATACGGCATTCGGTATCGTTAGCTGTAAATTATAATGTTTTAAAGCATTTAGAACTATCTGTTGGCGGTATGTGGCGTTCAGGCCAGCCTTACACCAAACCTGTTGAAGATAATGAGACGGTTCGGGATGGGAATGATGTTTTGGTGAATTATAGTGATCCAAACAGTTTTAATCTTGATGATTTTATCAGATTAGATGCTTCATTAAATTATACTTTTCGGGTTACCGAAATAATGAGCGGTGCTTTAAGAGTTGGTGTATTTAATGTTTTAGGCAAGCAGAACGTTATAAATAGGTATTATGAAGTTAACCCAGAAGACTCTAATACTGCCATTCAAATAGATAATAAATCCCTTGATTTAACTCCAAATATGAGTCTTAGATTCAATTTTTAATCCGTTTAAAAACAATAAAGAATCGTTCAAATGCATTTTTTAGCGTTAAAATGTTGTGTAGTATAGAAATTAGTGTATCTTTGCTTTGGCTAAGACGGTGATTATAAAAACTTTAACCTAAAAACAAGCTGTTTTTGTAAAAGGAAGCGATATTTTGATTGAAGTGTAGTTTAATAATTGAAATTTATAGAATCCTTGCCCCCCTTAATTTTTAGCCATAAATAGTAAGTTTCAATTGAGTTGTTACAACTTAATTTTAAAAATAATATTACTCATTTATAAATCCTTTTTGAGGTTTTAAAATTGAGATTAGAGAAAGGAAAGTTTAGTTTTATTTAGTTTAGTTTAGTTAGTTGTTAGAAAAGCACAGAATTTTATTCTGTGCTTTTTTTTATTTCATTTTAAGGCGTATTAATCACTGTTCTTCATGAAAAATAGAAGTTAAATTTGTAAATTTGCGTGATTTGAAGCGTGTTTTTCAGGTTTTTAGTCAATTAAATGAATGAATTAAATAAAATATAAAAATTTAACTTATGAAAGTAACTGTAGTAGGAGCAGGAGCAGTAGGCGCAAGTTGTGCGGAGTATATTGCAATTAAAAATTTCGCTTCGGAAGTCGTTTTATTAGACATCAAAGAAGGCTATGCTGAAGGAAAAGCCATGGATTTAATGCAAACCGCATCTTTAAATGGGTTTGATACTAAAATTACAGGTGTAACTAACGATTATAGCCAAACAGCAGATAGTAATATTTGCGTTATTACTTCAGGAATTCCTCGTAAACCAGGAATGACACGTGAAGAATTAATTGGTATTAATGCTGGAATTGTAAAAACAGTATCTTCAAATTTAATTGAGCATTCTCCAAATACAATCATTATTGTTGTGAGTAACCCAATGGATACCATGACATATTTAGTGCATAAATCAACCAACTTACCAAAAAATAGAATTATTGGTATGGGTGGAGCTTTAGATTCTGCACGTTTTAAATACAGATTAGCTGAAGCTTTAGAAGCACCAATTAGCGATGTTGACGGTATGGTAATCGGTGGACATAGCGATACTGGTATGGTGCCATTAACGTCTCACGCTACAAGAAACTCTATTAAAGTTTCTGAATTTTTAAGTGCTGAACGTTTAGAGCAAGTTGCTGCCGATACTAAAGTAGGTGGAGCAACCCTTACAGGTTTATTAGGAACTTCTGCTTGGTATGCGCCAGGTGCTGCAGTAAGCGGTATGGTTCAAGCTATTGCTTGCGACCAAAAGAAAATGTTCCCATGTTCAACTTATTTAGAAGGTGAATATGGTTTAAACGATATCTGTATTGGTGTACCTGTAATTTTAGGTAAAGACGGTATTGAAAGTATTGTTAATATTCCTTTAAGTGATGCTGAAAAAGCACACGTACAAGCTAGTGCTGAAGGTGTAACAAAAACAAATGGTTTATTAGATTTATAGTCTTAAATCACTAAATTTCATAAATATATAGAGGCTGTAGCAATACAGCCTTTATTTTTTTATATTTGCGCCATGCAATTAAAAAGGTACATAAGTGCTATAGTTATAATCCTGAGTTTTTTCGCTGTGCTTTCACAGCAGGAATTCACGGTGCCTAATCAGGAAATTGTATTAGAATTTAATCAAGAAAACGTTTCTTCTCAAGAAACTTTAAGTGCCGTAGCCCAAGTAAAACAACAGTTACAAGATCTTGGTGCTCATAATATTCAAGTAAAACAAACTGCCAAGGGTACATTAAAAATCACGTATTATAGTGATGCCGATGTGGCTAGTATTAAGAAAACATTTTCGAAGTCTACTAAAGATGTTCTAAATAGCACACCTTTTAAAGATAATAATAAGTCTGCCGAATTTCCTTCCGAAGGAAACATGGCTTACAATTTAGATGTTTACGAAATAGAAAGCTCAAAGACTGCCAGTTTAGGTTTAAACGGTGCATGTGTTTTAAATACCGATTCTAAAAGTGATCGTTTTTTCGATCGAAATATGTTGTTTTCTATCGAGCCTGGTAAGGTTTCAGAAGAATGCAACTCAATTAAAACGGCTTACAAAGTGCGTAGAAATGTTTCTATTTCTACACAAAATAATCTTCATAATATCCCCGAAGTTCGGGCAGGACCAACCTGCTAAACCGATTCATGTATTGGGTTCAACGTCATTTTAAGTTGAAAAACCAACATTAATCATTCTTATAGAATTCCCAATTATATCAATTTCAACATAAAACTTGTCTAATTAAATAGGGTATTCCAAGTACATTTAAAATACTAAATGCGGCGTTTATGCTTTCCGAAGAAAGAAAGTAGAAGCAAATTTATTCTAGCATTTTTTAATGTTTATTTGGTTTAAATGATATATTTGCCCGTTAATTTTTTTTGACAAACTAAAAACAATCAAATGCAAAATAAAGGATTAGTAAAATTATTTGCTGTTTTGTTTGGTTTGGTAAGTATTTACCAATTATCATTCACATTCAAAGCAAAGCAAATTGAAACTGCAGCCGAAGAAGCTGCCATTAGTAAAATTGCCGAAACCGAAGAGGATTATCGTGCAAAACGTAGTATTGAAGAGACTTCTTATCTTGAAGCTATTGCTACAGATACCGTATTTAATATGGGTATTGCAAAATTCACTTACAATGAAGTGAAACAAAAAGCCATGAATTTAGGTTTAGACTTAAAAGGTGGTATTAGTGCTACACTTCAAATATCTATTAAAGATATCTTGAAAGGTTTAGCAAACAACACTAAAGATCCTGTTTTTAACAAAGCTTTAGACGATGCTTCGGAAATTCAAAAGAATAGCCAGAACACGTATTTAGAAGATTTCTTCGTGGCTTTTGAAAAAATTAAAGGAGACACTAAACTAGCTTCTCCAGATATTTTTTACACCAAAGAATTAGACGGTGAAATTAATGGAAACATGACTGATGATGAGGTTAAAACCATTATCGCAACTAAAATTGATGAGTCTGTAATTTCTGCATTCGAAGTATTACGTAAACGTATCGATGAGTTTGGTGTAACACAACCAACTATACAACGTATCGGGACTTCTGGTCGTATTTTAGTAGAGTTACCAGGTGTTAAAGATAAAGATCGTGCTATTAGCTTATTACAAAGTACTGCACAATTAGAGTTTTGGGATGCCTACAAAGGGGAACAATTCTTTCCATTTTTAGCACAAGCTAACGAAACATTAAAAGACATTGTTTCGCCAAAAACTGAAACTGCAGAAGTAGAACCACAAGATACTGAAGATGCAGATTCTGCAATTGATGATCTTTTAGGTGAAGCTGAAACAGATTCTACATCTGTAGCTACAACGGTAAACCCAATTTTTGATTTAATTAGAGGACAAGGATACCAAGGAGGACCAATTATTGCACAATTTGAAGCAAAAGATAAAGAACTTATCGAAAGCTATTTAAGCATGCCTCAAGTACGTGCTTTACTTCCAGCAGAACAACGTTACGCTAAATTTGTATTTGGTAAAGCTAAAAAAGGAAGCGAATTATTAGATTTATATGCCTTAAAAGGTAACAGAGAAAACCAACCACAATTAAATGGAGCGGTTGTAACCGATGCAAGAAACCAATTTGGAGCAACAGGAAACTCTGAGGTATCTATGCAAATGAATGCTAAAGGTGCTAAAATCTGGGAAGAAATGACTGGAAATGCATACGCTCAAGGAAGTCAAATTGCTATTGTTTTAGATAACGTAGTATATTCTGCTCCAGGTGTAACAACAGGACCAATTGCAGGTGGTAGTTCTTCTATCTCTGGAGATTTTTCTTTAAACGAAGCAATCGATTTAGCAAACGTATTACGTGCTGGTAAATTACCTGCCTCTGCAGATATTATTCAAAGTGAAGTTGTAGGACCATCTTTAGGTCAAGAAGCTATTGATAGCGGTAAAATGTCGTTCATGATTGCTTTAGCATTAGTATTAGTTTGGATGCTTATCTATTACGGTAAAGCTGGTGGATTTGCAGATGTTGCTATGGCATTAAACATCTTATTAATTTTCGGTATTCTTTCAGGCTTAGGTGCTGTGTTAACATTACCTGGTATTGCCGGTATTGTATTAACCATTGGTATGTCGGTGGATGCAAACGTACTGGTCTTCGAGCGTATTCGAGAAGAGTTATCTAAAGGGAAAGGTCAAAAAGAAGCCATTCAAGACGGATTTAGCAATGCTTTATCTTCAATCTTAGATGCGAATATTACAACCGGTTTAACCGCTTTAATATTATTTATATTTGGTACAGGTCCAATTAAAGGTTTCGCAACTACTTTAATTATTGGTATTGGTACATCATTATTTACAGCTATTTTCATCACACGTTTATTAATCGATTGGTATACAAACCGTGGTGGAAAATTAGAATTCTCAACAGGATTAACTAAAAACTTATTTAGAGATATCCGTATCAACTTCTTATCAAAACGTAAAGTAGCTTACATCATATCAGGTACATTTATCGTGGTAAGTTTAGGATCTTTATTTACAAATAGTTTAGATCAAGGTGTAGATTTCGTTGGAGGTAGAACATACCAAGTACGTTTTAATCACGATATTAGTGCTTCAGAAATTACAGGTGTATTGTCTAGTCCAGAAGTATTTGGTAGTGCAAACGCTAAAATATTTGGTGATGCTAACCAAGTAAAAATCACAACTAAATATAAAGTTGAAGAAACAAGTTCAGATGTAGACGAAGAAATCCGTAAAACACTTTACACGGCTTTACAACCTTATTTTGAAGGTCTTTCTTATGAAGAATTTATTAGCGATGCCGATACAAAAACGGTAGGTTTATTAAAAACAGATAAAGTAAGTCCAACTATTGCCGATGATATCAAACAAGAATCATTCTGGGCAGTATTAGGATCATTAATCGTCGTATTCCTTTATATCTTAATCCGATTCAAAAAATGGCAATACTCATTAGGAGCCGTAACTGCGGTATTCCACGATGTATTAATTGTATTAGGTGTATTCTCATTAACATACAAATTCATGCCATTCTCAATGGAAATCGATCAAGCCTTCATTGCGGCCATATTAACCGTAATTGGGTACTCATTGAATGATACCGTGGTAGTATTCGATAGAGTTCGTGAATTTTTCAACGAGCACACTGGTTGGAAATTTGAGCGTGTTGTAGATGCCTCATTAAGCAGTACATTAAGTCGTACCTTAAATACCTCATTAACCACATTAGTAGTATTATTAGCGATCTTTATTTTCGGTGGCGATTCTATTAGAGGGTTCATGTTCGCCTTAATTGTAGGTGTAATAGTAGGTACTTACTCGTCGTTATTTATAGCAACACCAGTAATGTATGATACCATCAGTAAATTAGAAGGAAAAAAGAAAGAAGAAGAGTAAATCAATTCTTTTCATTATTCAAAAGCCCGTCAGCGTTAGTTGCCGGGCTTTTTTTTATACCATAATTTGGGCGTTACCTTTCAGGTCGGGCTTTCCGCTATATCTTTTTTTTAGAACGTTCTAATTCAGTAAAATTTATCATTCAATGCTTTTCATCGCTTCCTTAAACCATCTTCAACCATCATAAAAAAAGGATGCCGCATCAATCCCTAACGCGGGCATACCTGCAAAATTACACCCGTTTTAAAGTGTAATCTTTCTGTGTTTATACAACACCATAATAATAGAATGCTTCATGGTTGTAAACGAACAATTATTAATGCTGTAACTCGTGCTTTTCGATTTTTTATTCAAAATGTATTTGCTATATTTATCGCTTAAACACGCAAATAATTAGTGATATAAGTATTTTACTGCAACTTATTAGCGTACTTTCGCGTTTAAACATGCAAAAATATCGTATATGTATGATTGTTTGCAACTTAGGTGCATGTCAGGTGTGTGTTTTTAAGGTTAAAACGCTCTGAATAAACAAATAAATAAAACGAATGAAAATTTATAAGCTGTCTTTCGGTGTTATTAATATTCATCATCCAAGGCTAGCAGAAGTTATTATTAACGAAGGTGTCGTTATGGATGAAGAAATTGTGGGTCAATATCACGACTTTCTACTTAGTAATTTGAAGGCGCCATTTTGTCTTCTTGTAAACAAGGAAAACGCATACACATATACTTATAAGGCGCAAGTAAGCGTGGCCGATTTAGACGCAATAAAAGCCGTAGGCGTTATAACAAAATCAACAGGCGCCGTTATGGCAACTGAAATGTTAATGGATATGAATGTTCCGCTTCAAAGTAAAATGAAACTATTCGGAAGCAGGGCCGATGGGTTAGCTTGGCTGGCTAAGAAGTAGCTGTTTTCTTCGGTTTTTCACACTTTATTCCGATTTAAATGCGTATATTATACAATACCGCAATAGAAGTGTAAATATAATAGTGATTTTCATTCAAACTTAAAATTACATCTCAAAGCTCTCAATGTTATAAAAGCAGTCTCCTTTAATTTTAATAACTCACCATGAAAGTCTATAAACTTCCTTTCGGAACCATAGAAATCTGCGCACCAAGCATCGCAGAGGTCACCTTTGACGAAGGTGTGGTTTTAGACGAAGACGCAGTTAATATTTGTCATCATTATTTAATCAATAGTTTAATAGCACCGTTTTCCGTACTTATAAATAAAAAATATAATTACTCCTTCACATTTACAGCGCAACAAAATATTGGCAATATCGCCGAGTTAAAAGCTATGGCGGTAGTTATAGGTACTACAGGTGGTACATTGTCTGCAAAAACCATAATGTCGATAAATGGCGCACTTCGCGAAAAAGCCAAACTATTTTATAAAAGAGAAATCGGTTTAAATTGGTTATTGGAACAACACCAATAAGTATTCCCTCTCAAACGTTTTAGTGGTTCTAAACGCAAAAGATAGTAGTTCTTGTTGTGTGGCAATTTATTAAACGTAAATTTGCACCCTCAAAAAACAACATTCATGACAGATTTTATTCGGAAGATAGCCCCTAATGCAAAAGACGATGTATTAGCAGGTATTACAACATCCTTAGCTATGATTCCCGAAGTAGTAGCTTTTGCTTTCGTGGCTCAAATAAGCCCTATTGTAGCGCTTTTCGGAGCTTTTGTAATTGGTATTGTTTCTGCGAGCTTTGGTGGGCGTCCTGGTCTTATTTCGGGTGCAGCTGGTGCTGTTGCTGTTATTTTTGTACACATGATTCAAGAAGGGCACGCTAAAGGCCTTTTATTCGATCAGCCTGTAGAAAATATGGGGTATTTTTATCTGTTAGCAGCCGTAGTTTTAATGGGGGTTATTCAAATTTTAGCAGGTGTTTTTAAGCTTGGTAAATTTGTGCGTTTAATTCCGCATCCTGTAATGATGGGGTTTGTAAACGGTCTAGCCATTGTTATTTTTATGGCACAACTGGGTATGTTTACCGAAAACACTAAAGATATTTATGGCCAGAACATGCGTAAAACGGAATCGAAAGAGTTGGTTTATAATGTGAGTGATCAAGCTGTAACGGATTTAGTTTCTAACACCGAATTGTTTTCAATTAAAGATAACTCGGTTGTAAACATCAAAACAGGCGAGGAAGTTTATGTTATGTCGGACAACCAAGTTTTTGATGTTAAAACCAAAAAAGTGGTTTTCAATGTAAAAGATAACGGGTTTTATTCCGTAAAAGATAGTGGTGTTGTAAAATCCACATTAGAAGGTAATACGCTCTACATTATGATAGGGTTGGTGCTTTTAACCATGCTTATTGTCTGGGGTTTACCAAAATTAACAACCAAGGTGCCAGCGGCTTTAACAGCTATTTTAATTGTTACTTTAATTGCTGTTTTTGGTGGTGTGGAATCTATTAATGTTGGTGAGTTTATTAGAGATGGAGGAGGAGCTGGTTTAAATGGTTTTGATGAATTATCTAAAAACCTAAACTTAGTAGAGCTTTGGAGTAATCTTCCTTTTAATTTAGATACCTTAAAATTTATTGCGCCATATGCATTTTTAGCAGCTTCTGTTGGTTTGATTGAAACTTTAATGACGATGAATTTGGTGGATGAGTTAACCGAATCTAGAGGTGATGGAAATAAAGAGTGTATTGCTCAAGGTTCTGGGAATATATTAAGTGGATTGTTCGGAGGAACAGGTGGTTGTGGGATGATTGGTCAAACCGTAATTAATGTAAACGCAGGTGGACGCGGACGCTTATCTGGAATTATGATGGCCTTAACCCTATTAACGTTTATTTTATTTGCTGATAAATATATCGAACAAGTGCCTATTGCTGCTTTGGTAGGAGTAATGTTTATGATGGTTATTGAAACCTTCGCATGGTCTAGTTTTAGAATCATGAAAAAAATACCAAAATCCGATGCTTTTGTATTAATTATAGTTTCGGCAGTAACCGTATTTTTCGATTTAGCAATTGCTGTTTTCGTTGGTGTTATCATTTCCGCTTTAGTTTTTGCTTGGGAAAATGCTAAGAAAATTAGAGCTAGAAAACGTGTTAAAGAAGATGGGACTAAGGTTTATGAAATTTGGGGACCATTATTTTTTGGAAGTATTCAAGCCTTTAACGAAAAGTTTGATATTAAAAGTGACCCTAAAGAGGTAGAGATCGATTTTGTTGAATCTCGTGTCAGCGATCATTCAGCAATTGAAGCTATTTTTAACTTAGTTGAGAAATATGAAGCTGAAGGGAAATCTATTAAGTTGAAACATTTAAGCGATGATTGTAAATTATTACTTTATAAATCAAACCCGAAATTCAGAGAAGTTATTGTTGAAGATATCGACGATCCTCGTTATCACTTAGCAGCAAATCCAGAGGCATTTCCTAAAGGCCTTTCTGAATATAAATTTTAAAATAAACAGTCAATAGTCAGCAGTATTCAGTCAGTAAATAGATTGGTATGCTGACTAAATGCTGAACACGAAGTACAGAAACTACTTCATTAACTTCCGTTTCCAGTACAGGATATAAACAGTACCTAAAAGTGTTGGCAGCGTCCAAGAGACAATATTCGAAATGCCTAAACCTGCAATAATAAACGCGGTGAAAGAGGCAATGAGTGCGCCTATCATTTTACCAATGTGCGATCGTAACCAGCCATTTTTAGCTTTCTTCGGATGCTTGTAAAACCGCATATCGTTAACAGATAGTAGCAGTCCGAAAGCTCCAAAGAATAGAAATAAGATACTATTGGTAATCTGACCGAAAAGCCCGTAAACTCCAATAAAAATCATGATTAACGAAAATACGAGCATACTAATAGATAGTATTTTGTCTAGATAATCGGCTTTTTGGTTTGTTTTGAATTTCAAGGCTCTTCGACCTGAAATCACGAGGTATATTGTAAACAAACCGATTAAGAATAAAAATAAGTTTTCATGGTTTGGCATACATGAAATTGGTAATGAAATTAATGAGCTACAAATCATGCCAACGGAAAAAAGTTTGCCAAAAAGTTTATGTGGTGTACTTCCTTTTTTTACTATTATACTTCCAATTCCCGTAATTAATCCCATGCCGCCAAAGAAAGCGTGTATGTAAATTAATATTTTAATTGTGTCTTCCATCTGTTTTTTTGTTTAACAATTCAAAAATCAGAATATAGTTTCATTTCAGGGAATTTAAAGTTCCGAAGTGTTGTTTTTAAGTGATGTGTTGTGAAAATGAAGAAATTCCAATTTTACTATTAATAGCAAAAACTACAAAATAGATTTCGGAAGAATTTTACGAGTCCAAGTTTTTAAACGCTTGTAACGGCTTACTTCGGAATCTGGATTAAAATTTAGCGTAGTTTCCCAAGAGTTTTCGGGTTTAAACTCGATTTCCATGCCTTTTAAAACACCTTGGGAAATATCTTCTGAATGCACAATCACAATACACTCCGTGTTTAAATTGGCGCTTCTAGGATCCAAATTAAAGGTGCCAACAACGGTAATATTATTGTCGATAACCATGGATTTAGCATGTAGGCCGAAAATAGGTTGGTAATCTAAAGTTTCTTGAAGTTCGCCTGTCATAATTTTTTTGCGTTCGTCAGCATCCGGACGAAATTCAAAAATGCGAACACCTGTTTTTAGTAATTTCTTACGATCACTTTGGTAGCTACTAAAAGCTTCTACATTATCTGTAGAGGCTAAACTATTGGTTAAAATTCTAACATTTACGCCGCGGTCTACTGCGTTTTTAAATAAATTCCGACTCAATTCCGAAGTAATTAAATAAGGCGTTGAAATTTCAATAGAAGATGTTGCGTTTTTCACCAAATCTACCAAGGCATCAGTAGAAATACCACCACCAGATAGTCCGTTTTTACCATCATTTTTTCCTGGTAAATCTGAAATAAATTGGACATCGTCCAGCCAAATTAAATGACCTGAATTTTTAATTGCCTCAAAAGTATCGGGTAAATTTTTAATACGAGTTTTTACCTGCGGCCAAAAATTTTCAGGATTGCATGCATATTCATGGAGTTTGTTAAACGTGGTTTCGGGATCGGCTTTTTGTGGGGCAACTTTAGCCACTTCAGTAACATCTTGGCTTAAATCACTATTCCAAAAATCGTTGAATGATGTTTTTACCGTGGCCGTTTCTTTTCCTAATAAAAGAATATCACGATCTCTAAAGTTGTACTCATGATCGTAATCAAAATATTCGTCGGCTATATTTCTTCCGCCAGTAATTACAACCTTATCATCTACAATAAAAGTTTTGTTGTGCATGCGTTGGTTCGCCATGACAAAATCGGTTGTGAATTTTTCTATCTTCTGAAAGATGTTTTTTCCTAAATTAACTCCCGGATTGTAGATTCTAACCGAAATATTCTCGTGCGAATTAAAGGTTAATATATCTTCAATGTCGGCATCCACCATAATATCGTCCACTAGAATACGTACTTTTACACCGCGATCGGCGGCACGTACCAAATAATCGCAAGCAATAAGGCCCACATTATCTGTAGAAAATATAAAATACTGAATATCTATTGTTTTTTCGGCATATTCACTTAACCATGCTCTGGCCACCATGGAGCCACTACCGTCTTCAAGTACGTAAACACCTGTTTTATCTTGCATTAAAGGCGCAATGTCTTGAAGGGCTTTAGATAGCGTTAGGCTGTCGTTTCTTTTCATAGTATCGCAAAAATGGGTGGTTATGCTTGGTGCTTTATCGTTTTTACACGATAATAAAGTACAGCAGATAATACAAAATGAAATTCCGAATTTTAAAATAGAGTGCATGTAGGTGTCTTATTTTACACGTACAGTAAGCGGAACCAGCTTGGTGTAATCACCATTATTCCGAATCACGTCGCGCACAATAGAGGATGCAATGTAAGATGTGCGTGCCGCGGTAAGGAGAAAAACAGTTTCAATAGGAGCAAGGTCTCTGTTGGTGTGGGCAATGGCTTTTTCAAACTCAAAATCGGCAGGATTTCGCAGGCCTCTTAAAATGAATTCTACACCTATTTCTTGACAAAAATCAACCGTAAGCCCTTTATAAGTCATTACTTTTACTTTAGGTTCATCGGCAAAAGTTTTTTCAATAAAGGCTTTACGTTCTTCCAACGAGAACATATATTTTTTATCAGCGTTTATGCCTATGGCCACAATAATTTCATCAAAAAGGGTGACGCCTCGCTTTATAATATCGTAATGTCCTAAGGTTATCGGATCGAAAGATCCCGGAAAAATAGCTCGTTTCATTCTATAAAATTACTGTTTTTATTTTAAAGCTTCCGTTATGGCATTATCAAACAAATCAGAAAGGCTAATTCCTGCGGCAGCGGCTTGTTGTGGTAGAATACTTTCTCGGGTAAGTCCCGGAATAGTATTCATTTCTAATAAATGGGGTTCACCATCTTTAAAAATATACTCACTACGGCTAAAACCTTTCATTTTTAAGACCTCGTAAACCCGTTTTGCTAGCGCATTTACCTTGTCTTCTTGTGTTTTTGTCAGTCTAGCAGGGGTTATTTCTTGCGATTTACCCAAATATTTGGCTTCATAATCAAAAAAATCGTTTTCGCTTACAATTTCAGTAATGGGTAAAACTTTAGTTTCTCCTTGATAGGTAATCACACCTACAGAAACTTCAATACCATCTAAAAATGATTCAATAATAATCTCATCATCCTCTTTAAAAGCCACATCAATGGCAGGCTGAATATCTTCTATAGTATGGGCTTTAGAAACTCCAAAACTACTACCTGCTTTATTGGCTTTTACAAAACATGGTAAACCTACTTTGCTCACAATATCAGCCGTGTTTATGGTGTCGCCTTTGTTTACAAAATACGATTCGGCAGTTTTAATTCCGTAAGGTTTTAGCACACTTAAACAGTCGCGTTTATTAAAGGTAACACCGGCTTGATACATATCACAGCTGGTTTGCGGCATATTTATCAATTTAAAATACCCTTGCATAAAACCATCTTCGCCAGGCGAACCATGGATGGCATTAAACACACAATCGAACTTTATTTTTTCACCTTCAACGGTAACTGAAAAATCGTTTTTATCGACCGGGAATTCAACATTATTAGTGTCTACATATACCCATTTTTCTTTAAAAATATGAATACGGTAAGCATTATATTTCGATGCATCAAGCGATTCAAAAACCACATTTCCGCTCGTTAATGAGATTTTGTATTCACTAGAATAACCTCCCATAATTATGGCTATATTTTTCTTCATTGGTCTGTTTTTATATCTTCCGCGAAAGCGAAAAAATCAATATTCCGTCTAAAATCAATAATAAAACGTACTTATTATTACAAAGCTAAAATATCATATATATTACAAAAGAAAAAACAGTTCTGTTTTTATATCTTTGCCAAACGAAAAAAAAATCATGAGCCTTATAAAATTCCTTACGAGTAAAACATTTTTTAAACAATTAGCATTGGCACTCGTTGCCGTTGTGGTACTTTGTTTTGTGATGCTAAAATGGTTAAATGTAACCACAAACCATGGTGAATTTGAAACCGTTCCCGATTTAAAAGGGAAATCTATAAGTGTGGCCGAGTTAGAGCTTAACGAGAACCGTTTAGTGATGCAAATTCAGGATTCGGCAAATTTCAATCCCGATTATCCTAAGTTTTCAGTAATTGAACAAGAACCTTTAGCAGGTACTCAGGTTAAGGAAAACAGAAAAATATATTTAACATTAAACCCATCAGGCTACCGAAAAATTGAGGTGCCAGATTTAAAAGAACGTACTTACAGACAAGCTAAACCAACTTTAGAAGCCTTAGGTTTTAAAGTAGGGAAATTAAGTTACGAAGATAATATAGCAGAAGATTTAGTATTGCGCATGAGCCATAAAGGTAACACTCTACAAGCCGGCGATAAACTACCTAAGACCTCGGTAATCGATTTGGTTTTAGGAAACGGTAACAGACCTTAAATAATGGACGCATACACACCACAATTACCCGACGATGATAATCTTTACGAGCATCACGCATTTACCGTAGATAAAGGCCAAACGCCACTTCGGATAGATAAATATTTAATGAATTTTGTTGAAAATGCCACACGAAATAAAATTCAGGCAGCAGCAAAAAATGGCAGTATTCATGTGAATAACGAGCCTGTGAAATCGAATTATAAAGTAAAACCTTTCGATGCTATTCGTGTGCTTTTTGCACATCCACCTTTCGAGAATTTATTGGTGGGAGAAGATATTGAAATCGATGTGGTTTACGAAGATGACCAGCTTCTTGTTGTTAATAAAAAACCCGGAATGGTTGTGCATCCAGGACATGGAAATTATTCGGGAACTTTAATAAATGCCTTAATTCACAGGTTTGATAATTTACCTAACAATTCTAGTGAACGTCCAGGATTGGTACACCGTATTGATAAGGACACTAGCGGACTTCTAGTGGTTGCAAAAACCGAAGAAGCCATGGCACATCTATCGGCTCAGTTTGCTAATAAAACTAGCGAGCGCGAATACGTGGCTATTGTATGGGGAAATATGGAAGAAGAAAATGGAACTGTTGAAGGTAACATTGGGCGCCATCCTAAAAACCGATTACAAAATACAGTTTTCCTTGATGATGAAGCTGATAAAGGTAAGCCAGCCGTAACACATTACTCTGTTTTGGAGCGCTTGGGTTATGTTACTTTAGTATCTTGTAAGCTCGAAACGGGGCGTACGCACCAAATTCGTGTGCACATGAAGCATATTGGCCATACATTGTTTAACGACGAGCGTTATGGTGGTGAAAAAGTATTAAAAGGGACCACCTTTACCAAATACAAACAATTTGTAGATAACTGTTTTAAAGTATTGCCGCGCCAAGCACTACACGCTAAAACATTAGGTTTTGTACACCCGAAAACAAACGAATTTATGCGTTTTGATAGCGAAATTCCAGACGATATGCAACAATGTATTGAAAAATGGAAAGTCTATTCTAAGCATCAAGAATTATAATACTATGTTTTGGGCGTTCCCCGAAAAGGGTCGGGCTTTCCGCTATATCTTTTTACAACGTATAGATAAGCTTTTAACGTAACCAGATAAAATAAGTAAAGCCTAGACTAACCACAGTCTAGGCTTTTTTGTTTTTGTAAAAAGGATGCCGCATCAATCCCTAACGCAAATACTTGCAGAGATTGGTGCGCAATCCATAGTTTATACCGGTTTGGAATTTTAATGCTTCTAAATAAATTGGATTAGTTTTATTTTGTTGATTACACACTCGCTGTATTGAGTAAACCGGTGCGGTACATCATAATTTGTTCTTTAATTCGGGTTTCTTGAGATAGGGTAAGTTCGTGCATCCAGTCGTCATCAACATAATTCATATAGTTGTGTATGGGTGCGTAATCGCCAATTTTACAAACATTATGTGGTTTGTTAGTTTCAGGTTTTCCGTAGTTTGCACCACTATGTGCAGGGGTATCTAAAACATGGTCGCCAATACCATCGCATCCACCTTGAAAGGTGTGGTATAAGCCTAACCAATGCCCAACCTCGTGCACGGCTGTCATTCCTAAATTGTATGGCGCAGCACTTCCGCCAGGTAACGACTCGTCTAACATCACAACACCATCAATATCAGGGTCGCCAGCCAAATCGAATGGAAATCGCGCCCAACCTAATAATCCAGATACCAAACCTCCGGTATAGAAATTAAGGTATTTATGCGGGTCGGCACCAAGTGCAATTTTCGCCTGACGCTCATTGGCCGAACCATGCCCCATATTGTACCAATTTTCATTATCGATAAATTTTACCTGCGATTCACTATAAACAAAGGTTAAGTTGGCACCTGCGTAAGCTTTATTTAATAACTCTATTTGTTGTCTTCTTTGTGTTTTTGTTATTAAACCACGAGCACCAAAAGTGATATGATGAAATCGAACTTCTATGGTTAATTTACTGAACAATTGTCTTCTAGATTTATTAGCGTTAATTTGTTCGTCTACACGCATAATCTCAATTGGGGTTGGGATTTTTGTTGCACATCCACGTCCGAATTTCGAAAATTCTTCCTGATTTAAAAATTCTTTGTTGTTAATAAAAAAAGCCATAGTTGTTGTGTTTTAGTGTTGGTTAATACTGCATTTTCTTTTGTTATTTTCGGTCTTTAAAATGTTCCAATCTTTTATTTAATCTGATGATGCCATTAATTTTTTTGGCAATATCTTCAATGGTTTTTTGTGTTTCTTCTATAATACTATCTAATTCTTCGTCAACATCAACCTGATATTCATTCAATTCGGTATGTACACCTTTTAGTTTCGCTTCGGCCATGCGTAAGCGTCGTTTTATATTGTCATTTCGGTTAATTTTTTTAGGCGACACAATGTTAAAAGCATATAACATATAGAGCATGAAAGAGATTGGGATGCATGTTATTAGGATAATGATAAACAAAATAGCCACCGTAATATCACTGATGCCTTCGTCAAACTCTTCGCCTGCATCGTTATAATAAGCTTCTTTACAATGGTGCGACCCATCAATAGGATAGAAGGTGAAGTTTATAATGTTTTTGTAAATGTTCCACCGCCACGGAACATCTTCAGGTTTGTAATAAGCTTCCGTATAATAGCCAACACGTGAGGAAATCGTGTTGTCTGGATTGCCACCTGCAATAACATTGCCGAGTTGATCGATGGATATAAGGGTGTTAAAAAAGAAATTCATGGTTATTGCAAAGTTTTTTCAAAACAAGTACTGTCTGTAATATTGGTGTATTGCCCGTAATTAGGAATAATATCATACCCATTTTTTTTGTACAAACCAATGGCTTCAGTTTGTTTAATTCCTGTTTCTAAAATACACTTTTTATAAGATAACTCGCTGGTCCATTGCTCTAGTTCTGCTAAAAGTATGGAGGCAATTCCTTTTCCTCTCCTTTGCGGTGCCGTGTACATGCGTTTAATTTCCATAACGGAATTGTTGTACGCTTTTATAGCTCCACAGCCTAAAGGTTGATTATCTTGATAGGCTATAACAACGTGTTTTATGGTATCTGCTTTATTAAATTGTGCATAAAAAGCATGGTCTTCGCCATCTTTTTCGGCTAAGTAAATATCCAATTGTTTGGCTAGATCAATAAAATCTTTGTTTTCAGAGTTTGTTCGGACGATATTCATTTTAGGGCTTCTGTTTTTACGACGTATTACTTTTAACCTGGTTTTTAATAGCATATTAAATTAACTATTTTCATCCATTTCTAAACCTAAAAAAGAAATTTTTATCAAGAAAGCACACTTTTTGAAAGTGTAAATATTAGTTTTTGTTTAGCGCCCAAGTAAGTGCTTTTTCTTTTGTAGCTCTAAAAATAGTGTTATGTTTTTCGTCCGATTCTTCACTATAATGCCATATTAAGGTTTCTGGAGCTTGGGTTTTCATGGTTTCGGCAATTTTATTGGTGTGCACCGAAATATCTTGAGCACTAGAACCCGCAAACCAGAGTTTTGTTGGCGTTTTAGGCAGTGCCTTAAGGTACTTTTTCGTGTTTTTTTCTAAATAATGATTATTCCACCAAAGTGATGGATCTACAGCAATATAAAAATCGAAAGTTTCTGGTTTAAGTAAAAAGGTTTCCATAACAAATAAGCCAGCTAGCGATTCGCCAATGATACCTTTTTCTTTTGTAGTGCGGTATCTTTTGTTAATTTCAGGGAATAATTCTTCAGTAAAAAAGTTTCTAAAGTTTTTAGCGCCATCGGTTAAAGGACAATATTGCGCATCTTCCTTAATTTCCGAAGGACCTGTTAAATCGCGTGCTCTTTTTGTGTTTTCTACACCAACAAGAATAATTGGTGGTATGGTTTTATTTTTAATAAGTTTGGAAATCGTATTTGCTATATGTGGAAAATCTTCTTTTATTCCGCCGTCGGGCATATAAATTACGGGTAGCGCGGTATCTTTTGTTTTGAATTCTTCCGGCATCCAAACGTTAATCACTCGGGTTTCGTTTACGTATTGAGACTCTAAAGTGAAATTATCGTGTATTGGAATAAGGTCGGTTTGTGTTGCTTTTTTTGAACAGCTTATCAAAATGATTGATAATAGAAGGAGGGATAATATTTTTTTCATTTTTGAACATCTTTAATTGTGATGTTTATCGCTCTTAAATATAGTGGGGCCATGCGATTTAAGAGGTAATAAATATCTTACTTTCAAATGTTTAGCTAAAATAAGTAAAAATTTTATTCTAGACTAGAGTAAAATGAACTAAACTATTGATTTTTAAAGAGGTATCGTTTTTGCTCGGGTTGGTTTAGTTTCAGTAGTTTAATAGACTCAAAAGGTGCTTGATGGATCACACCTAAAAGGGAGTTTAAAATCCTTCAAATAAAAAAGTCCATAAAGTTTTTTTTAAACTTTTTATTTGAAGGATTGAAATTTATAATACTAACTGGGTGTAACTATGCCAGTTCATTTTTGTAATATTTTTTCTTCAGCCAAAAAGAAATACGTACCAATAAAATTAATGCAGGAACTTCTACTAATGGGCCAATAACCCCTGCGAAAGCTTGACCTGAATTTAATCCGAAAACAGCAATAGCTACAGCAATGGCTAACTCAAAATTATTTCCAGCTGCTGTAAATGCTACAGAAGCAGTTTTACTATATTCTGCACCTGTTGCTCTGGTGACAAAAAAGCCAATGATAAACATGAGTGTGAAATAGATAAGTAGTGGTACTGCAATAATTAAAACGTCCATTGGAATTTCAACAATAAGCTCGCCTTTTAGCGAAAACATAACTATAATGGTAAATAACAGCGCAATTAAAGTAAGTGGCGATATGGCTGGAATAAAGACGGTAGTGTACCAATGTAGTCCTTTTAATTTTACCAAAATATACCGACTTAAAATTCCTAATACAAACGGAAGGCCTAAATAGATAAGGACACTCTCGGCTATGGTGGCTATTGAAATATCGACTATGGCCCCTTCGAAACCAAAATAGGGTGGTAGTACGGTAATGAAAATCCAAGCATAAAAACTGTATGCAAATACTTGAAATATACTATTTAATGCAACCAAACCTGCGCCGTATTCTGTGCTGCCATCGGCGAGATCGTTCCATACCAAAACCATGGCGATACAACGTGCTAGGCCAATTAAAATGAGGCCCACCATATATTCGGGATAATCGCGTAAAAAAGTAATGGCTAAAATGAACATTAAAATAGGGCCTACAATCCAATTTAAAAATAAGGATATAGACAAAATTTTGGTGTTTTTAAAAACCTTTGGTAACAAGGCGTAATCCACTTTTGCTAAAGGTGGATACATCATTAAAATTAAACCTATGGCGATGGGTATATTCGTAGAGCCGCTACTCATGCTGTTTATAAAATCTGGAAATGTTGGTATAAAATAGCCTAAGCTAACGCCTATAGCCATAGCAACAAAAATCCATAAGGTGAGGTTTCTGTCTAAAAAACTTAATGATTTAGTCTGTGCCATAATTATAAGTTAATTTGCGAAAAAATATAAAGCATTTCGGTAGCAATTTGTAAACTTCTTTCGTTGTATTTTTCGGCCTGTTGTGGGGTGTTGTCAAAGGCTTTTGGGTCATTGTAAGTAATGGGAATACGCTGTTCGGCACCTGAAATAAATGGACACCCATTATCGGCTTGGGAGCAGGTCATTATTGCAGCAAACTCCGATTTCGGGTTAAAGCGATCGTCAAGTGTTTTTGAAAATCCAATAATAGGCATGGCATTGTCGGCATATTTAATACTATAAATAGGATTCTGAGTTTCGGCAATTTTATGAATCTCAAAACCTGAATGTTCCAACGTTTTTGCAGCCATCGGAAAAAGTGCTGTAGCTTCGGTGCCTCCCGAATAGCAAAATACATTTTTTACATTAAAATGATAAGCCATCGTTTGTGCCCAAACTTGCGATAAATGACTTCGGCGCGAGTTATGGGTGCAAATAAAATTAATTCGGATATCGGCATTACTGTCCACTTTCTTTTGAATAAATTCAACTAAAGGTTTTAGTATTTCCTTTCGTTCAGTAGTAATGGTTTCAACGTTTAATGTTGAAATTAACTGTTCAATTTTTGTATATAATATCATGCTATAAAAACGAGATTTTATTAATAGATTAGCAACATCCGCTACCTGGTGCACAGGAATTATTACTTTGAATGTCCATCATTTTTAATTTTGGTTTTTCATCCGGAATACCACATTTATCTTTAGCTAAGCAATCGGTTTGTTTACTTGTTAGTAAAAAGTTTGTGCCATCGAAATCCATTCCGAATTTGCCAATAGTTTCTGCTTGATATTCAACTTCAACTTCTAAATCGCCAATGTTTAGTGTTTTTTCAGAAAGTTCAATAATATGTAATAACTTTTCTGGGTGCAATCTGTGGTCGTAATCGTCGGCATTCCAAAGTTGGAAATTCACAACTTCTTCTTGTCTTACCGTGCCACCACAATCAATAAAATGTTTGGTTACTTTTCCAACTTCAGTAACATGAAAATGATTTGCTACTAAGTCGCCATTTGGTAATTTAAAAGCAATTTTTTCTAATGTGTTTAAAACATGTTTTACTTCTGATAATTTCATAATTCAATTTGTTTATTGCGATTATACGATTGATCTAATTAATTTTTTTTAACAACAGTCTGTTTGAGGTAAATCTTGATCTAAAAAAGCAGTCATTACAGCTTTCATTTTGGTCCAATTTTCTGGATTTATACAATAGCAAACACTCGTGCCCTCAACATTACCTTTTATTAAACCTAGTAATTTTAATTCTTTTAAATGTTGTGAAATTGTAGGTTGTGCTAGTCCTATTTCGCTTACCAAATCGCCACAAACACACGTGTTTATTTTGAATAAATGCTCTAAAATAGCTACACGTGCAGGATGCCCGAAGACTTTTGCAAACAAGGCTATTTCGTTTTGACTATCGGTGAACATTTCGGTTTTAGCTAATCCCATACTGTTATATTATTTAATTGCAATATTACGATTAAATAATGAATATGACTAATTTTAATTAAAATTTAATGTTCCTAGGGATCAAATTTAAATCGTTTGAATTGAGGTTTATGTTTAGGGTAGTAGCGTTTTAAATAGAAAAAAAATATTAAACATTATTTTCAATATCACTAATATGGTGTTCTAGAGCTTTTACCGAAATTTGAATTTCAACAATTAAAAGGGACAACGAAATAATAAGTAAAATAAGCGCCAAACCAAAGGCCCAAATGGCAATAGCATTCTGCTGAATATAAATTAAAAACATGGTAAGTACACAAAGCAGCAAGCTGGAAATACCAAAAATTTGCATACTACGGGTTAAATACAAACGTTTTTTAATGTTTTCTATTTGTGCCATTAAAACGCTGTCTTTTTTCTTTCGATACTTATCATGTAAACTTCTAATGGTAGAGGCGTAAGCCAAAAAGCGATTTGTATAAGCCAACATGATTAGCGAAATAGCTGAAAATAAAAGTGCAGGCGTGGTAAGTGTAAGTTGTTCCATAAAATAGAGTTATATAAAGGAGTAAAGTTAATTTAATTTTAAATCCCGATTGGATTTCTTGCATTAAATAACCGTTTCTAGTAGGAAGTTAGATGTAAAAACATAGTAAACAGGTAGGTAGCGTTGCTTTTGCGTTTCATTAAAATTTGGAGATTTTGTTTTGTAATACTATCTTTAAAACATGCAAGAAGATTTTCTACACTACATCTGGAAATTCAAAAAATTTGAAACCCATAATTTAAAGACTGAGGAAGGGCTTCCGGTAACGGTAAAACAAGTTGGACAGCATAATTTTAATTCGGGTCCCGATTTTTTCAATGCAAAACTTGAAATTGGTGAGCAACTTTGGGCGGGTAATGTTGAAATTCATGTAAAATCATCCGATTGGTATTTGCACAATCACGAACAAGATCTAGCTTATGATGGTGTTATTATGCATGTGGTTTGGGAACACGATACCGAAATTTTTAGAAAAGACAATACGGCAATTCCAACATTGCAAATTCGAGATTATATTGATTTTACACTTCTTAATAATTACAAAAAGCTATTCGCCAAAAGTAATACTTGGATAAATTGTGAAAATGATTTTGCTAAAACGGACGAATTTGTATTAGCACATTGGATAGAACGGTTGTATTTTGAACGCCTGCAACGTAAAACGGATTATATAGAAACCTTGTTGCAAGAGTCCCGAAACGATTGGGAAGCTGTACTTTTTAAAATGTTGGCTAAAAATTTTGGACTAAAAGTAAACGGTGATGCTTTTTTTAGTTTGGCACAGTCTATAGATTTTTCGGTGGTTCGGAAATCGCAATCTGATTTGCAGCGTTTGGAGGCTTTGCTTTTTGGACAATCAAATTTATTATCCGAAACCTTTGAAGATGCTTATTTCATAAGCCTATCAAAAGAATACAATTTTTTGAAACAAAAGTTCGGTTTAGAAAACAAGCACGTTTTACCTTTACAATTCTTTAGGTTGCGACCACCTAATTTTCCAACTATTCGTTTATCACAATTGGCAAATTTGTATCATCAACATCAGAATATATTTTCAAAAATTATAGAGACCGATACTTTGGAAGATTTTTACAAGCTCTTCAATGTGGAAACTTCCGAATTTTGGAAAACGCACTATACGTTCAAAAAAGAATCGAAACCAACATCAAAAGGAATTACAAAATCTTTCACCGATTTATTGCTCATTAACACGATATTGCCCTTGAAATTCTGTTATGCCAAACAGATGGGGCATGATATTGATTCGACTATTTTACAATTGGCTTCAGAAATTCATTCAGAAAAAAATAGTGTTATCGATGCTTTTAATCGGCTTAAAAAAATATCTAAATCGGCATTACAGTCGCAATCATTGCTTCAACTAAAAACAGAATATTGCGATAAAAATAAATGTTTACAGTGTGCTGTTGGGAATGCATTGTTAACTAAATAAACTCATTTTTAAACTAAATAAAAGTTTTATGTTTTTTAGAATAGACTTGATTATAGTAAATTGAAAAGGCTTAAATTGGCGTAATTATTCTAATAGGGAAGCGGGCTCTTTGATTGTTTAAAGTGTACTGCTCATTAAATATTTCGACAGATAAGCTTTTAAACAAATAAACTAATTCTTAAATTGCAACCATGAACAATATCTACAAGCCTTTATTGTTTTTTCAAAAACATGGTTATTATGTATGTCAACGTATTGCCGACAGGTTCGGTATTCGTGCAAAAGTGGTGCGTACGTCATTTATGTACCTCACCTTTGTAACGGTTGGTTTTGGCTTTGCATTATACTTGTTTTTGGCGTTTTGGATGCGTATTAAAGATTTAATTTACACCAAACGCTCTTCGGTTTTCGATCTGTAATTTATGAACCCATTAATTAGAATTTTTAGAACCAAAATTTATACGGCCGTATTTTTACTCGTTCTTATTCTGCTTATTGGTGTTTTTGGTTATGTTATGATTTCGGATTACACTATTATCGATGCCCTTTACATGACGGTTATTACTGTAACCACTGTGGGGTTTGGAGAAGTCGTACCGCTAGACGACGAGTCGAAAATATTTACCATTTTTTTAATTTTAACAAGTATTATAATTGTGGGTTACGCGCTATCCACAATTACCGAATATATCTTGAGCAAAGACCATATTGAAGAATTAAAACAGAAAAAGATGCAGAAGAAAATTGATAGTTTTAAAAACCATGTGATAATTTGCGGTTATGGTAGAAATGGTAAACAAGCTGCTGTAAAATTAGCAGCACACAACCGACCTTTTGTTATTGTTGAAAAAGATAAAGAAATGGTAGAGCGTCTAGAATTAGATGATGTGCCCTACGTTATAGGTAATGCTAATGAAGATGAAACATTAATGCTTGCTGGTGTAGAGCGTGCCGATTGTTTTATTTCGGCGCTGCCAAATGATGCCGATAATTTGTTTGTGGTGCTTTCTGCAAGGCAAATTAACCCAGAAATAAATATTATAAGTCGTGCGTCTCAAGAATCATCATATAAAAAATTAAAATTTGCGGGGGCCAATAATGTTATTTTACCCGATAAAATTGGTGGAGATCATATGGCATCCTTAGTTGTGGTTCCTGGATTAATGGAATTTATAGATAACCTATCTATCGTTGGTAAATCAAATATTAATATAGAAGAGGTTGCCGTAGAGAAATTACACAGTACCAGCGCTATAAAAACCATTCGCGACCTAGATTTACGTCGAAAAACAGGTTGTAGTGTAATAGGGTATAAAACTGAAAAAGGCGAATACATTGTAAATCCAGAGGCCGAATTAGAACTAGAACAGCATTCTAAAATTATTGTTTTGGGTCGTCCAGAACAAATTGAAGCATTAAATACGGAATATAATATAGAGTAGTGCTCTACGATTTTAGAGGGCTTTTCTTTAATTTACCATTTTTTTTTAGCATCTTGCTGCTTTTTAGTGTCATTTTGTAATGAAATGCTCCGTTTTGATGAAGTAAAAGTAAAATCAACACATATAAATATCTTATGAAGAAACATCTTCTTTCCATTTTTACATTAATTACACCTTTTCTAACTTTTGCACAAGAAACAGCCGAGTTAGGGATCGATCAGCAAATAGATCAAGCCTTTAAACCCGTTTCCGATTTTTTCTCAAGCGTAATCTTCTTCCAAGTATGGGGTACACCGTTTGTTTTAATCTTATTAGTGGTAAGTGCTTTATTTTTTACAATTTATTTCGGTTTTCCAAATGTTAGATATTTTGGTAAAGCAATAAAAACAGTGCGTGGTAAATATGAAGATATTGAAAAGCACGGCGCCAAGGAGCTTTATGGTGAAGGTGGTATTGCACAAGGTGTTGATATCAATACTATAGATAGTATAGAAGATCATTTAGTTAATGTAGAAAACGATTTAGCTGTAGATGGTGATATTGTAGACACTATAAGGGACGAAAGCAGCGATGGTGAAGTAAGTCACTTTCAGGCCTTAGCAACGGCTGTATCTGGTACGGTTGGTAATGGTAATATCGCAGGGGTAGCATTAGCTATCGCACTTGGCGGACCAGGAGCAACATTCTGGATGGTTATTTGCGGATTATTAGGAATGTCAACAAAATTTGTAGAATGTACTTTAGGAGTGCAATACAGGGATGTTGGTGAAGATGGTACCGTTTACGGAGGCCCAATGTATTATTTAAAGAAAGGTTTAAAAGAACGCGGTTTTGCTAAACTTGGAAAAGTTGCAGCGGTAGTATTTGCCATCTTTTGTATTGGTGGTTCTTTTGGTGGAGGTAATGCCGCACAATCTAACCAAGCCACTATTGTATTAAAAGAATTATTTGGACTTGAAAGTACGGGGGCCGGATTTTGGATTGGTATTATTTTAGCCTTTACAGTGGGGATTATCATCATTGGAGGTATTAAACGTATTGCTTCGGTTACCGAAAAAGTAGTGCCGTTTATGGCATTATTGTATATTTTATGTTGTTTATACATCATATTAAGTAATTTCACACTTATTGATGATGCTTTTGGCTTAATTTTTCAAGAAGCATTTAACCCGAAAGCTATCGGTGTTGGTGGTTTTATTGGTGTGTTATTAGTTGGGTTTAAGCGTGCAGCATTTTCTAATGAAGCAGGTGCCGGTTCAGCGTCTATTGCGCATTCAGCAGTACGAACTAAATATTCAGCAAGTGAAGGTTTAGTAGCCTTATTAGAGCCTTTTATTGATACGGTAGTGATTTGTACTATGACGGCTTTAGTGATTATTATTTTCAACTTCGGAGGGTTCTTCGAGTATGGAGATGTTACAGGTCAAGGTGTGGCTATTATAAATGGTGAATCTTTTGAAGGTGCTGGTATTACAGCCAAAGCTTTTGCAGAGTATATTCCTTATTCTAATATATTCTTAACTATTGCAGTGGTATTATTCGCAGTATCAACCATGATTTCTTGGTCGTATTACGGGTTACAATCTTGGAAGTTTTTATTCGGAAGAGGGAAAGCAGCAGATTTAACATATAAAATCTTATTTTTAACTTTCGTTGTTATTGGTGCAGCAGCAAGTATGAAATCTATCTGGGATTTCTCAGATGCGATGATATTCGCAATGGTGTTCCCTAACATGATTGGTCTTTATTTCTTATTCCCAGTCGTTAAAAAACAATTGAATAGATATTTAGATGCTATCAAGCTTAAAAAAGATGCTTTAGAAAATTAATATTTAAAATTTTAACATATGAAATCCCATGTTACGTTTACTAAAAGTCAGCGGCATGGGATTTTTTTATTGACGCTACTCATCATTATACTGCAATGCGTTTATTTTTTTGTCGATTTTTCTTCGGAAGATACACAAAGTAACAATATCGCGTTAGCAAGCTTTACCAAAGAGATTGATTCCTTAAAGTTAATTGAATTAGAAAACCGGAAACCTAAGATATTTCCATTCAATCCTAATTTTATAACCGATTATAAAGGGGCTTCTTTAGGGATGAGCAACGAAGAAATCGATAGATTACTTGCTTTCAGAAAACAAGACAAATGGGTTAACTCCATCAATCAGTTCCAAGAAGTAACTAAAGTTTCAGATTCATTGTTAAATCGTATTTCACCCTATTTTAAATTCCCCGAATGGATTACAAAAGCCAAACCGGTTACAACACCTGTTCGCAATTCATATAAAACAAAAAAGAAAACCTTTGCCCAAAAACAAGATTTAAACACGGCAACAGCGGTACAATTACAAAAAGTATACGGTATTGGCGCATCGTTTTCTAGTCGTATTATAAAGTACAGAAACAAGTTTGTTGGCGGCTTTATTGCGGACGAACAATTGCAAGCTATTTATGGGTTAAATCCAGAAACTATTGAGAATATCAAAGCAGATTTTACCGTAAAAACCCCACGACAGGTGCAAAAATTAAATTTAAACACCGCCACCATCGATCAACTGGTAACGGTAGAGTTTATAGATTACGATGTAGCGCACCATATTGTTGAACAACGCCACTTGCGCGAAGGTTTTAAAACCTTTGACGAATTAATAAAAGTAAAAGACTTCCCAGTAAATAGAATAGAGATAATTAAATTATATTTGCTCATCGATAAAATAAACTAATGAATAGCATGTATTTCACAGAAGAGCACCAGCTTTTTAGAGAAAGTCTTAAAGATTTTTTACAGAAAGAAGTCGTTCCTCACATCGAAAAATGGGAACAAACCGGTGTTATAGACCGTTTTATTTGGAAAAAATTTGGAGATATGGGATTCCTCGGAATCAACTATCCTGAAGCTTATGGCGGTATGAATTTAGATTTATTCTACACTGTAATTCTTCTTGAAGAACTTCAAAAAATAAACTCAGGCGGTTTTGCAGCAGCCATTTGGGCACACATGTATTTAGCCATGACGCACCTTAATGCCGAAGGCGACGAAACCATAAAACAAAACTATTTAGTGCCAAGTATTTCTGGCGACAAAATAGGGTGTTTATGTATAACCGAACCTTTTGGAGGTAGCGATGTTGCAGGTTTGCGTACCACAGCTGTAAAAAAAGGAGATTCGTATATTATTAATGGTTCAAAAACTTTTATCACCAATGGCGTGCTAAGCGATTACTTAATTGTAGCCGCAAAAACAAGTCCAGAGTTAGGTAATAAGGGTATCAGTATTTTTGTAATAGACCGCGATACCAAAGGTATTTCGGCAACCAAACTTGATAAATTAGGCTGGCGCGCTTCCGACACTGGAGAAATCGCTTTTGATAATGTTGAAATTCCAGCAAGCCAACTTATGGGGGAAGAAAATAAAGGCTTCCCATACATCATGCAGCATTTTGCATTAGAACGTTTAATTATGGGAATAAACGCCCATGCACGTGCCGAATTTGCTTTAGAATACGCTTTAAAATACATGAGCGAACGCCAAGCTTTCGGAAAAACTATCGATCAATTTCAAGCTCTACGCCACAATATAGCCGATTTATACACCGATACTGAAATCTGTAAAGAATTCAATTACTCGGTCGCTTATCGTTTAAATAAAGGCGAATACGTAGTGAAAGAAGCTACGATGTCCAAATTGAAATCCACCAAAGTGGCCGACGAGGTGATCTACCAATGCTTACAATTTTTAGGCGGCTACGGCTACATGGAAGATTACCCAATGGCACGCCTACTTCGCGACAGCCGATTAGGACCTATAGGTGGAGGAACCTCAGAAATTCTACGAGAAATTATTGCAAAAATGGTTATCGATAAAAAAGAATACCGTCCAGCAACAAAATAAAACACACTTGTAAAACGGATAAGTATCATCTTGTTTTGGGCAAATTACGCCCTTAAAAGATGGTGCTTTTATGTTTATGTCAGTTAATCCAGCACGTTTAGTTTTTCTTATAAAAATAGGCTAGGGCGCAACCACGCTTTCCGCTATATCTTTTGTTTGGGCAATCTTAAAGCTGCGTTTTTATTAAGAACCTGTTGGTTGTTTAATGCATTTTAGAGTATTCAACTAAAAACAAAAGGATGCCGCATCAATCGTTTTTGCAGGGTAAACTCGTCAAAATTAAGTGTAACAGCAGAGGTGTTTTACATCCTAAATTCAGCAATAAAAAAAAGTTATAAAAATATAATTGATAGTAAATAAATGTTTTTATATTTGCAGCCTGAAAATTCTAAAAGAGAGGAGGTTATGACACTATGTTAATAATACCAGTAAAAGATGGAGAAAATATAGATAGAGCGTTAAAGCGTTACAAGCGTAAGTTTGTAAAAACAACGGTTAAAAACCAGTTGAATACACGCAAACAATTTAACAAACCTTCTATTGTACGTAGAGCTCAGGTTCAAAAAGCACAATACATCCAAGGAATGAGAGACGCAGAAGAAGTTTAATTTTTCTGTTCTACTAATATAAATCCCGCAACTTGCGGGATTTTTTTTGCTTTAAACTCTCGAAAAACTATCGGGTTAAAAGTTGTATTCAGCATTTTAAAACGATAACTTTATAACTTCAAAATATGTTTATATGCCCTTTCAATCATTTACAGATTATCTTTTGCTCGAAAAAAACTATTCGGCATTAACCGTAAAGGCGTATCAAACAGATTTAAAAGGGTTTTCAGAATTTGTCAAAACCGAATTTGACGAAACATATATCAGCGATGTTAGTTATACCCAAATTAGAAGTTGGATTGTATCGTTGGTAGAAAAAAATATTTCAAACCGAACCATCAACCGGAAAATTTCATCATTAAACACTTATTATAAATTTTTATTGAAAATAGGGGAGATCACTTTAAATCCTTTAGCGAAACACCGTGCTTTAAAAACAAGTAAAAAAATGCAGGTACCTTTTTCCGAAGTAGAAGTAAAAAACGTTTTAAACGACTTTAATTTTGGAAACGATTTTGAGAGTCTACGTAATAAACTCATCATCGAGCTGTTTTACACAACTGGAATTCGACGTATAGAATTAGTGGAATTAAAGATAACCAGTTTTAATACAGGCGATAAAACATTAAAAGTATTAGGTAAACGAAATAAGGAACGGATTATACCGCTTTTAGGCTCGGTAATAGAAACCTGTAACATCTATTTAAAAGCGCGAAACGAGCTAGAAGACATCGTAGATTACGATAACTTATTTTTAACAAAAAAAGGTGTTAAAATATACGAAACACTTGTTTACAGAATAATAAAAGAGTATTTTAGTTTAGCATCTACAAAGGTGAAAAAGAGTCCCCATATTTTAAGGCATTCTTTTGCAACACACTTACTAAATCAAGGTGCCGATTTAAATGCTGTTAAAGAACTTCTTGGTCATTCAAGTCTAGCAGCAACACAAATATATACGCATAATAGTATTGCCGAATTAAAAAAGGTTCATATTAGTGCGCATCCTAGAAGTAAAAAATAGCACCTCATACAAGCATTCTATGTTATGATGTGTAATAGAAGAATAACTTAATAAATGTTTAACCAAAAACACGAGTATGAAAGTAAACACCCAAGCCGTAAATTTTAATGCAGATCAAAAATTAATAGATTTTATTCAAAAAAGAATGGATAAATTGGATATGTTTTATGATAAAGTCATTAAATCGGATGTTTTTTTAAAAGTAGAAAACATCTCTGATAAGGAAAATAAGATATTTGAGGCTCGCGTAAGTGTCCCTGGCGATAGTTTTGTTGTGAAAAAGCAATGTAAAAGCTTCGAAGAAGGAGCCGATATGGCTGTAGCGTCCCTAGAAAGACAGTTAAAAAAACGAAAAGAAAAATTAAGAGCGCATTCATAGAAGGCGTGTAGACCTGTAAACTAGTTTAGTTTTAAGTTCATTTACATAAAATTAAAACTTTATCGAAATATTTTTTCAAGGTCGATAAATTAAAATATCAAGCAATAGGTGCCTAAAACAACTGTTTTTTGAAATATTTTAAAAATACTTTACATTTCTATAAAAAATAATTAAAAAAATGTTTTGAATAATTAAATAATTCTATACATTTGCAGTCCGTTAGAAATAGCGGACTTTTTTATGCGTAAAAAAGGAAATAAAAGCCGATGTAGCTCAGCTGGCTAGAGCAGCTGATTTGTAATCAGCAGGTCGTGGGTTCGAGTCCCTCCATCGGCTCTTTAAAAGTTCATTAAAATACAGAATTGAAATATTGAAGTAAAACACGATATTTTAATTGGTTCGGGGAGATACTCAAGCGGCCAACGAGGGCAGACTGTAAATCTGCTGACTACGTCTTCGCAGGTTCGAATCCTGCTCTCCCCACAAATTATCGGATTGATTTTTCAATCCATCGTTTATTTGAAATATTGATAATAACCTTTTGTAAACTTTATGTAGTTAAAGTTTACAGAGAAATGCGAGAGTAGCTCAGTTGGTAGAGCGTCAGCCTTCCAAGCTGAATGTCGCCGGTTCGAACCCGGTCTCTCGCTCAAATTATCCTGCGAAGGCAGGCGTCGCTACTTTTTTAAGTTTACTTCGGTGGGTTTAAAAAGTATTAGGGAATAAAAACTTTACGCCGGTGTAGCTCAGGGGTAGAGCGTTTCCTTGGTAAGGAAGAGGTCACGAGTTCAATTCTCGTCATTGGCTCTAAATAGTGAAAAGAAAAATTAGATTACAAATTATTATATAACTTAGATTAAAATCATTTTAAAAACATGGCAAAGGCAACTTTTGATCGTTCAAAACCACACTTAAATATTGGTACAATTGGACACGTAGATCACGGTAAAACAACTTTAACTGCTGCTATTACTAAAGTATTAGCTGATGCAGGTTATTCTGAAGCAAGATCATTTGATCAAATTGATAATGCTCCTGAAGAAAAAGAAAGAGGTATAACAATTAATACATCTCACGTAGAGTATGCAACATTAAACCGTCATTACGCTCACGTTGACTGTCCAGGTCACGCGGATTACGTAAAGAACATGGTAACTGGTGCTGCGCAAATGGATGGTGCTATCTTAGTAGTTGCGGCTACAGATGGTCCAATGCCACAAACTCGTGAGCACATCTTATTAGGACGTCAAGTAGGTATTCCTCGTATCGTTGTATTCATGAATAAAGTGGATATGGTTGATGATGAAGAATTAATCGAATTAGTAGACATGGAAGTTAGAGATTTATTATCTTTCTATGATTACGATGGAGATAACGGACCTGTAATTGCTGGATCTGCTTTAGGAGCACTTAACGGTGAACAAAAATGGGTTGATACAGTGTTAGAATTAATGCAAGCTTGTGATGATTGGATCGAAGAGCCATTAAGAGAAGTTGATAAAGACTTCTTAATGCCTATTGAAGATGTATTTTCTATTACTGGACGTGGTACAGTAGCAACTGGTCGTATTGAGACTGGTATCGCTAACACTGGAGATCCTGTAGAAATTATTGGTATGGGTGCTGAGAAATTAACATCTACTATCACTGGAATTGAAATGTTCCGTCAAATATTAGATAGAGGAGAAGCTGGAGATAACGCTGGTATCTTATTAAGAGGAATTGAGAAATCTCAAATCTCTAGAGGTATGGTAATCTGTAAGCCAGGTTCTGTAACACCACACGCTAAATTTAAAGCTGAGGTTTATATCCTTAAAAAAGAAGAAGGTGGACGTCATACTCCATTCCATAACAACTATCGTCCACAGTTCTACGTACGTACAACTGACGTAACTGGAAACATTGCGCTTCCTGATGGTGTTGAAATGGTTATGCCAGGAGACAACTTAACTATTACTGTTGATTTAATTCAACCAATTGCAATGAATGTAGGTTTACGTTTCGCAATTCGTGAAGGTGGTAGAACTGTTGGAGCTGGTCAGGTAACTGAAATATTAGAATAATACAGTTTACAATAAATAAAGAGTTAAGGTGTTCTTTTTAGAATGCCTTAACTTTATTTACGGGCGTAGCTCAGTTGGTAGAGCACTGGTCTCCAAAACCAGGTGTCGGGAGTTCGAGTCTCTCCGCCCGTGCAAAAGTAAAGAGATATAAATCTCAAGTAAGAAAGTTTACACTAAGCATCTTTCTAGATGTTGTAAAAAAAAGTAAAAATGGCTGGATTTGTAAATTATGTAAAAGAATCATTTGGAGAACTTAAAAACAATGTAAGTTGGCCAACATGGGCTGAAGCGCAAAGTTTAACCATATTAGTGGCTGTGTTTTCTATTATATTCTCTTTAGCAATTTGGGGAGTAGATACAGTATTCAGTAAAGTCATTTCATTTTATTTTGATTTAATTAAATAAAAAAAAATTATGTCTGAAGTAAGTGAAAAAAAATGGTACGTTGTTCGTGCTGTAAGTGGTCAAGAAAATAAAATTAAGACATACATCGAGAATGAAATTTCGCGTTTAGGTCTTACTGATTATGTAGACCAAGTACTCGTTCCTACAGAGCGCGTTATCCAAATCCGTAACGGAAAAAAAATCCACAAAGAGAAAGTATTCTTTCCAGGTTATATTATGGTGCAAGCCAATTTAACAGGAGAGGTTCCTCATATTATTCGTTCAGTAACAAACGTTATAGGTTTCTTAGGAGAAACTAAAGGCGGAGATCCTGTGCCATTGAGACAATCTGAAGTAAACAGAATGTTAGGTAAAGTAGATGAGTTGGCTGTAGAAGAAAGTGCTATAGTTGCAATCCCTTATACTAAAGGAGAAACTGTTAAAGTAATTGACGGTCCTTTTAATGGATTTGATGGTACTATCGAGAATATTAATGAAGAAAAGCGTAAGCTAGAAGTAATGGTGAAAATTTTCGGAAGAAAAACACCATTAGAGTTAAGCTATATGCAAGTAGAAAAAGTATAATAGTGTTACATTAAGATAGATGTATTTTTCGCTTCCAAATGGAAAATAACATCAAATTAAATTAATTAAAATGGCAAAAGAATTAGGTAAAGTAGTTAAGTTACAAGTTCGGGGAGGTGCTGCGAATCCGTCGCCACCGGTTGGACCCGCTTTAGGAGCCGCTGGTGTTAACATCATGGAGTTCTGTAAGCAATTCAATGCTAGAACCCAAGATAAAGCTGGTAAAGTATTACCGGTTGTTATCTCTGTTTACAAAGACAAATCATTTGACTTTGTAATCAAGACTCCTCCAGCAGCAGTCCAGTTAATGGAAGCAGCTAAGTTGAAGAAGGGTTCTGGAGAGCCAAACCGAAAAAAAGTAGCTAAAGTATCTTGGGATCAGGTGAAGACTATCGCTGAAGATAAAATGGTAGATTTAAATGCATTTACTATCGAGTCTGCAATGAAAATGATAGCTGGTACAGCAAGATCAATGGGGATAACTGTAACAGGGCAATTCCCTAATTAATCTATTAAAGACATTAGAAAATGGCAAGATTAACAAAAAAGCAAAAAGAGGCTTTAGCAAAAATTGAAAAGGGTAAAATTTATTCTCTTAATGAAGCGTCTGCATTAATCAAAGAAATTTCGAACGCGAAATTTGATGCATCTGTAGATTTAGCGGTACGTTTAGGAGTAGATCCTCGTAAAGCTAACCAAATGGTGAGAGGTGTTGTTTCACTTCCACACGGTACAGGTAAAGATGTAAAAGTATTAGCATTAGTAACACCAGACAAAGAAGCGGAAGCTAAAGAAGCTGGGGCAGATTACGTAGGTTTAGATGAGTACCTTGATAAAATCAAGAGTGGTTGGACAGACGTTGACGTAATTATTACTATGCCAAGTGTTATGGGTAAATTAGGTCCTTTAGGACGTGTATTAGGCCCACGTGGTTTAATGCCTAACCCAAAAACAGGTACAGTAACTATGGATGTAGCAAAAGCTGTAACAGAAGTAAAAGCTGGTAAAATTGACTTTAAAGTTGATAAAACAGGTATCGTACACGCTGCTATAGGTAAAGCATCTTTTAGTGCTGATAAAATTGCAGGTAATGCAAATGAATTATTAACAACTTTAATGAAACTGAAACCAACGGCTTCAAAAGGTATCTATGTAAAAAGCATTTTTATGTCTTCTACAATGAGCCCAAGTATAGCTATTGATCCTAAAATTGGTTAATTAAGTTAAAACTTTTATTATGACAAGAGAAGAAAAATCACAAGTAATTGAGGACTTAACTGTAGAATTAGCTAATAACGCTAATATTTATTTAGCTGATATTTCAGGATTAAATGCAGTTACTACTTCAAACTTACGTCGTGCTTGTTTTAAGGCAGATGTAAAATTAGCAGTTGTAAAAAATACATTACTTGAAAAAGCAATGGAAGCGTCTGAAAGAGATTTCGGAGACCTTCCTTCTGTTTTAAAAGGAAATACATCAGTGATGTATTCTGAAACAGGAAATGTACCAGCAAAACTTATAAAAACATTCCGTAAAAAATCTGATAAACCTTTATTAAAAGGAGCATTTATCGAGGAGTCTGTTTATATCGGTGACGATCAATTAGACATGTTAGTAGATATCAAGTCTAAAGAAGAGTTAATCGGAGAGATAGTAGGATTATTACAATCGCCTGCTAAAAACGTTATTTCAGCACTTAAATCAGGTGGTGGAACAATAGCTGGACTTATCAAAACACTTTCTGAGAGATCAGAATAGTATTAAATAGTACGCACTTTATTACATTATATTATTAAAATTTATTAAAACGATAGAAAAATGGCAGATTTAAAAGATTTCGCAGAACAATTAGTTAACCTTACTGTAAAAGAAGTAAATGAGTTAGCAACTATATTAAAAGATGAGTACGGTATCGAGCCTGCTGCTGCTGCTGCAGTTGCTGTTGCTGGTCCTGCTGCTGGTGGTGACGCTGAAGAAGCTCAAACTGAATTTGATGTTATTTTAAAAGCTGCAGGTAGCTCTAAGTTAGCTGTTGTAAAATTAGTTAAAGAATTAACTGGTTTAGGTTTAAAAGAAGCTAAAGGTTTAGTTGATGATGCACCAAGTCCAATCAAAGAAGCTGTAACTAAAGACGAAGCTGAAGCTTTAAAAGCTCAGTTAGAAGAAGCAGGAGCTGAGGTTGAGCTTAAATAAGCTTAACAACTCAACAACATAAAGGTTTAGGTCTGGAGCACGCGCTACCAGACCTAGACCATTTTGTGTATAATAGCATTTATACCAAAAGTTTACAAAACAATTCAAATTATTTGACTTGTTTTTTGCAGTTTAATTAGTGTTTTAAAGCACTATCACTATTTTTTTAATCATAATTCCGTCTATTGATGTTGTCAACACAAGCTGAAAGATTAAATTTCTCGTCTATTGTAAATAAGACAGATTACCCCGACTTTTTGGATATTCAGATTAAATCTTTCCAAGATTTTTTCCAATTAGAAACAAAATCTGAAGAAAGAGGTGATGAAGGTTTATATAATACCTTCATGGAAAACTTTCCAATTACCGATTCTCGTAATCAATTCGTTTTAGAATTTTTAGATTACTTCGTAGATCCTCCAAGATATGCTATTGAAGAGTGTATTGAACGTGGATTAACATATAGCGTACCGCTTAAAGCGAGGTTAAAGTTATATTGTACAGATCCTGAACATGAAGATTTCGAAACCATTGTTCAAGATGTATACTTAGGAACTATACCTTACATGACACCTTCTGGTACTTTTTGTATCAACGGTGCTGAGCGTGTTGTTGTATCGCAATTACACCGTTCTCCGGGCGTATTCTTTGGTCAGTCTTTTCACGCCAATGGAACAAAATTATATTCAGCAAGGGTTATACCATTTAAAGGATCTTGGATTGAGTTCGCTACGGATATCAACCAAGTGATGTATGCCTACATTGATAGAAAGAAAAAATTACCTGTTACAACGCTTTTCCGTGCTATCGGATTTGAGCGTGATAAAGATATTTTAGAGATTTTTGATTTAGCTGAAGAAGTTAAAGTATCAAAATCTGGTTTAAAAAAGTACTTAGGAAGAAAATTAGCAGCACGTGTTTTAAACACATGGCATGAGGATTTTGTTGATGAAGATACTGGTGAAGTTGTATCTATCGAGCGTAATGAAATTGTGCTTGATCGTGACACCATTTTAGATAAAGAAAACATAGAAGAAATTCTTGAAGTTGATGTTAAAACGGTTCTTTTACATAAAGAAAGTACGGAACAAGGTGATTATGCCATAATCCATAACACACTTCAAAAAGATCCAACAAACTCTGAAAAAGAGGCTGTTGAACATATATATAGACAATTACGTAATGCTGAGCCGCCAGATGAGGAAACTGCACGTGGAATAATTGATAAATTATTCTTCTCAGACCAACGTTACTCTTTAGGAGAAGTTGGGCGTTACAGAATGAACAAAAAGTTACAGTTGGATATCGGTATGGATAAGCAAGTGCTTACCAAAGAAGATATCATAACTATTATAAAATATTTAATTGAGTTAATCAACTCTAAAGCAGAGATTGATGATATTGATCACTTATCTAACCGTCGTGTACGTACAGTTGGTGAGCAATTATCTTCTCAATTCGGTGTTGGTTTAGCACGTATGGCTCGTACTATTCGTGAACGTATGAACGTTCGTGATAACGAGGTATTTACACCAATCGATTTAATTAATGCCAAGACATTATCGTCTGTTATTAATTCTTTCTTCGGAACAAACCAATTATCTCAGTTTATGGATCAAACCAATCCACTAGCGGAAATTACGCATAAGCGTCGTTTATCAGCTCTTGGACCAGGGGGTTTATCTCGTGAACGCGCAGGTTTCGAGGTTCGTGATGTGCATTATACGCACTACGGACGTTTGTGCCCAATTGAAACTCCTGAGGGACCAAATATTGGTCTTATTTCTTCACTTTCTGTATTTGCAAAAGTGAATTCAATGGGATTCATCGAAACGCCTTATAGAAAAGTAACCGATGGTGTTGTTGATATCATTAATGAACCAACATACTTAAGTGCTGAAGAAGAGGAAGAAAAATTAATCGCTCAAGCAACTGTTAAGGTTGACGAGAATGGTAAAATTTTACATGATAAGGTAATTGCAAGAATGGAAGGTGACTTCCCGGTAATCGATCCAGCAAAATTAGATTATACCGATGTTGCACCAAACCAGATTTCGTCTATCTCGGCGTCGTTAATTCCGTTCTTAGAACATGATGATGCGAATAGAGCCTTGATGGGATCTAACATGATGCGTCAAGCAGTACCATTATTAAGAGTAGATGCACCAATTGTAGGAACTGGTTTAGAGCGTCAAGTCGCTTCAGATTCTAGAGTTTTAATTAATGCTGAAGGTACTGGTGAAGTACTTTATGTTGATGCAAACGAAATTAAAATTAGATACGATCGTACTGAAGATGAAGCTAAAGTAAGTTTCGATAGCGATATCAAGACCTATAAATTAGTAAAATTCAGAAAAACGAATCAAGGTACTTCTATCAACTTAAAACCAATTGTGGTTAAAGGTGATAAAGTAAGCAAAGGTCAAGTTTTATGTGAAGGTTATGCTACTCAAAAAGGAGAGTTAGCTTTAGGTAGAAACATGAAAGTAGCCTTTATGCCTTGGAAAGGGTATAACTTTGAGGATGCGATTGTAATTTCAGAAAAAGTTGTTCGTGAAGATATCTTTACATCAATTCATATTGATGAGTATTCTCTTGAAGTTAGAGATACTAAATTAGGTAACGAAGAATTAACTAATGATATTCCTAACGTTTCAGAAGAAGCTACTAAAGACTTAGATGAAAACGGAATGATTCGTGTTGGTGCCGAGGTTAAACCTGGCGATATCCTAATTGGTAAAATTACACCAAAAGGAGAATCAGATCCAACACCTGAAGAAAAATTATTACGTGCTATCTTTGGTGATAAAGCGGGTGATGTAAAAGATGCTTCTTTAAAAGCCTCTCCATCATTACACGGTGTAGTTATCGAAAAGAAATTGTTCGCAAGAGCCGTAAAAGATAAGCGTAAAAGAGCTCAAGATAAAGATGATATCTTAGCTTTAGAAGCGCAATACGACAGAAAGTTTGATGATTTAAAAGATGTTTTAATCGAAAAACTTTTCAATATCGTAAACGGAAAAACTGCTCAAGGTATTTTTAACGATTTAGGTGAAGAAGTATTACCAAAAGGTAAAAAGTTCACACTTAAAATGTTAAATGCTGTTGATGATTATGCGCATTTAGTGTCAGGTAAATGGACAACAGATGAGCATACGAATACTTTAGTTGCCGATTTAATTCACAACTATAAAATTAAAGAAAACGATTTACAAGGTGGTTTACGTCGCGAGAAGTTCACAATTTCTGTAGGAGATGAGTTGCCAGCTGGTATTATCAAACTTGCTAAAGTTTATATCGCTAAAAAACGTAAACTTAAAGTTGGAGATAAAATGGCAGGACGTCACGGTAACAAAGGTATTGTTGCTCGTATCGTTCGTCAAGAAGATATGCCTTTCTTAGAAGATGGAACACCGGTTGATATTGTATTAAACCCACTTGGTGTACCTTCTCGTATGAATATTGGTCAAATTTATGAAACTGTTCTTGGATGGGCAGGTCAAAAATTAGGTCGTACTTATGCAACACCAATCTTTGATGGTGCAACTATAGAGCAAATTAACGGATTTACAGATGAAGCTGGAATTCCAAGATACGGACATACTTATCTATACGATGGTGGTTCAGGGAAGCGTTTTGATCAACCAGCAACTGTTGGTGTGATTTACATGCTGAAACTAGGACACATGGTTGATGATAAAATGCACGCACGTTCTATCGGACCTTACTCATTAATTACACAACAACCTCTTGGTGGTAAAGCACAATTTGGTGGTCAACGTTTTGGTGAGATGGAAGTTTGGGCACTTGAGGCTTATGGAGCATCAAGTACTTTACGAGAAATTTTAACTGTAAAATCTGATGATGTTATTGGTAGAGCTAAAACTTACGAAGCAATCGTAAAAGGTGAACCAATGCCAGATCCAGGATTACCAGAATCATTCAACGTACTTATGCACGAATTGAAAGGTTTAGGATTGGATATCAGATTAGAGGAATAAAAAAAAACTAGTAATCAGTGATCAGTTGGGAGTAAATACTGCCGACTGAATACTGAATACTGAATACTAGAAAAATGGCAAGAAAACAAGATAAGAATACAGTAAAGAGGTTTAATAAAATCTCAATTGGTTTAGCATCACCAGAGTCTATTTTAGCAGAATCTAGAGGTGAAGTTTTAAAACCTGAAACTATCAATTATCGAACACACAAACCAGAACGTGATGGTTTGTTCTGCGAGCGTATCTTCGGCCCTGTAAAGGATTACGAATGTGCTTGTGGTAAATATAAAAGAATACGTTACAAAGGGATCGTTTGCGACCGTTGTGGTGTAGAAGTAACCGAAAAGAAAGTACGTCGTGATAGAGTAGGGCACATCAACTTAGTTGTACCTGTTGCTCATATTTGGTATTTCCGTTCGTTACCAAACAAAATAGGATACTTATTAGGTTTACCATCTAAGAAATTAGATATGATTATTTATTACGAACGTTACGTCGTAATTCAACCTGGTAATGCTAAAAATGAAGAAGGTGAACCATTACAAAAAATGGATTTCCTTACGGAAGAAGAGTACTTAAACGTAATGGAATCTCTTCCACAAGACAATCAGTATTTAGATGATGAAGACCCTAACAAGTTTTTAGCTAAAATGGGTGCTGAATGTTTAATCGACTTATTAGCACGTATCGATTTACAAACGTTATCATACGAATTACGTCATAAAGCAAATACTGAAACGTCTAAACAACGTAAAACAGAAGCTTTAAAACGTTTACAAGTTGTTGAAGCGTTAAGAGAATCTAACAACAATAGAGAAAATCGTCCAGAATGGATGATTATGAAGGTTGTGCCAATTATTCCACCAGAATTACGTCCTTTAGTGCCGTTAGATGGTGGTCGTTTCGCAACTTCAGATTTAAATGATTTATACCGTCGTGTAATTATTCGTAACAACCGTTTGAAAAGATTGGTTGAGATAAAAGCACCAGAAGTTATTTTACGTAACGAAAAACGTATGTTACAGGAATCTGTAGATTCGTTATTCGATAATACACGTAAATCTTCAGCTGTAAAAACAGATTCTAACCGTCCGTTAAAATCATTATCCGATTCATTAAAAGGTAAGCAAGGACGTTTCCGTCAAAACTTACTTGGTAAGCGTGTTGATTATTCTGCACGTTCGGTAATTGTTGTTGGACCAGAATTAAAGTTACACGAATGTGGATTGCCTAAAAACATGGCAGCAGAACTTTACAAACCTTTCGTAATTAGAAAACTAATTGAAAGAGGTATCGTAAAAACTGTAAAATCTGCAAAGAAAATTATAGATAAAAGAGAACCAGTGGTTTGGGATATCTTGGAAAACGTTCTTAAAGGGCATCCAGTATTATTAAACCGCGCACCTACGTTACACCGTTTGGGTATTCAAGCGTTTCAACCTACATTAATTGAAGGTAAAGCGATTCAATTACACCCATTAGTATGTACGGCATTTAACGCCGATTTCGATGGAGATCAAATGGCGGTGCATTTACCTCTTGGACCAGAAGCTATTTTAGAATGTCAATTATTAATGTTGGCATCTCATAATATCTTAAATCCAGCTAACGGTTCGCCAGTAACGGTACCTTCTCAGGATATGGTACTTGGTCTGTACTACATGACCAAGCTACGTACGTCTACACCAGAAGTGCCAATTAAAGGTGAAGGTTTAACATTTTATTCTCCAGAGGAAGTAGAAATTGCTTTCAATGAAGAAATGGTAGACTTAAATGCTGGTATTAAAGTTAGAACTATCGGTCTTAATGAAGATGGTAAACTTGATAAAATGATTATTGAAACTACTGTAGGTCGTGTGTTATTTAACCAACACGTACCACAGGCAGCTGGATATATTAACCAAGTATTAACCAAGAAATCTTTAAGAGATATTATTGGTGATATTTTGAAAGCAACTTCTGTTCCTGAAACGGCTGATTTCTTAGATGCGATTAGAACGTTAGGATTTAAGTTTGCATTCCAAGGTGGTCTATCATTCAGTTTAGGTGATATTATTATTCCACCAGAAAAACAATCAATGATTGATAAGGCTAACACGTTAGTTGAAGGTATTACCGGAAACTATAACATGGGTCTTATTACAAACAACGAACGTTACAACCAGGTTATTGATATCTGGACATCGACAAATGCTGAATTAACAGAGTTGTCTATGAAACGTATTCGTGAAGATCAACAAGGGTTTAACTCGGTGTTTATGATGCTTGACTCTGGAGCAAGGGGATCTAAAGAACAGATTCGTCAGCTTACAGGTATGCGTGGATTAATGGCGAAACCTAAAAAATCTACTGCAGGTGGGGGATCTATTATTGAAAATCCAATTCTTTCTAACTTTAAGGAAGGTCTTTCAATTTTAGAATACTTTATCTCTACGCACGGTGCTCGTAAAGGTCTTGCGGATACGGCTCTTAAAACCGCCGATGCAGGTTACTTAACACGTCGTTTAGTAGATGTTTCTCAAGATGTTATTATTAACACAGAAGATTGTGGAACATTAAGAGGTGTAGAAGTTGAACCATTGAAGAAAAATGATGAAGTTGTTGAAACTTTAGAAGAAAGAATCGTTGGGCGTGTATCTTTAAATGATGTTTATAATCCATTAACCGATGAGTTGTTAGTTTCAGCTGGTCAGTTAATCGAAGATGATATTGCTAAAACCATTCAAGCATCTCCAATTGAAAGCGTAGAAGTACGTTCTGCATTAAGTTGTGAGGCTTTAAAAGGTATTTGTGCTAAATGTTACGGACGTAACTTGGCTACCGGAAAAATGGTACAACGTGGTGAAGCTGTAGGTGTAGTTGCTGCACAATCTATTGGAGAACCAGGTACACAGTTAACACTTCGTACATTCCACGTAGGTGGTATTGCAGGTAACATTTCAGAAGAAAACAAATTAATTGTTAAGTTTGATGGTGTTGCAGAAATTGAAGATTTAAAAACAGTTAAAGGTAAAGATAACGAAGGAAACGATATTGATGTTGTAATCTCTCGTACATCTGAACTTAAACTTATTGATAAGAAAACAGGTATTGTATTAAGTACAAATAACATTCCTTACGGTTCTACGATTATTGTTAAAAATGGTCAGAAACTATCTAAAGGTGATGAAGTTTGTTCTTGGGATCCATATAACGGTGTTATTGTTTCAGAATTTGCTGGTAAAGTAAGGTATGAAAACATCGAACAAGGAGTTACTTACCAAGTAGAAATAGATGAGCAAACAGGTTTCCAAGAGAAAGTAATTTCTGAATCTAGAAACAAAAAGCTTATTCCAACGCTTCATATTGAAGATTCTAAAGGAGAAACAATGCGTTCTTACAACTTACCAGTTGGAGCACACATTATGATTGACGATAGTGAAAAAGTTATCGTTGGTAAGATTTTAGTTAAAATACCTCGTAAATCTGCTAAAGCAGGTGATATTACGGGTGGTTTACCTCGTGTAACTGAATTATTCGAAGCACGTAACCCATCTAACCCAGCAGTTGTTAGTGCTATTGATGGTGTGGTTTCTTTCGGAAAAATCAAACGTGGTAACCGTGAGATTATTATCGAATCGAAAACTGGAGATATTAAGAAATACTTAGTGAAATTATCAAGTCAGATTCTTGTTCAAGAAAATGATTTCGTAAAAGCAGGTATGCCTTTATCTGATGGTTCTATTACGCCTAACGATATTTTAAATATCAAAGGTCCATCTGCAGTGCAACAATACTTAGTGAACGAAGTACAAGAGGTATACCGTTTACAAGGTGTGAAAATTAACGATAAGCACTTCGAGGTTGTAGTACGTCAAATGATGCGTAAAGTTAGAATTATCGATTCTGGTGATACAATTTTCTTAGAAGATCAATTAGCTCATAAAGCGGATTTCATTTTAGAAAATGATGAAATCTTCGGAATGAAAGTGGTTGATGACGCTGGAGAATCTACAAACTTAAAAGCAGGTCAAATTGTTTCACCTCGCGAATTAAGAGACGAGAACTCTATATTACGTCGTGAAGATAAAGCGCTTGTTTCTGCAAGAGATGCACAGCCAGCAACGGCAACTCCAATACTACAAGGTATTACGAGAGCATCACTTCAAACCAAATCGTTTATTTCAGCGGCTTCCTTCCAGGAAACAACTAAAGTACTTAACGAAGCAGCAGTAGCTGGTAAGGTAGATTCTTTAGAAGGTCTGAAAGAGAATGTAATTGTTGGACATAGAATTCCAGCAGGTACAGGTATGAGACGTTATACAGACATTATCGTAGGCTCAAAAGAAGAGTTTGACGAAATGATGCAAGTAAAACAAGAATTAAATTATAATTAATAATTGCGATTCCTGCGAAAGCGGGAATCTCAATTATTTACGCTCAACGCAGGTTGAGATTCTGATTAAATAAAAAATGTCCTGCTAAATTTATAGTGGGACTTTTTTTTTGAAAACAATAAATAATAAGGCTTCCATACCCATGGGGGTTAAAAACATAATTTTCAATGGCAAACGAAAAAGAGGCTCCTAAGCAGGGGCAAATAAATATTGAGTTGGACGAAAAAGTTGCAGAAGGAACCTATTCTAACTTGGCAATTATCAATCATTCGGTTTCCGAATTTGTAGTCGATTTTGTAAACATCATGCCTGGTGTACCAAAAAGTAAGGTAAAATCACGAATTATTTTAACACCGCAACATGCCAAGCGCTTACTTAAAGCTTTAGGTGAGAATGTAACCCGTTTTGAGCATGCTCATGGCGAGATTAAGGATTATGAACAACCTCCAATCCCTTTGAATTTTGGACCCACTGGACAAGCTTAAATTATAAAAAAAGCCCTTTGAATATAAATATTCAAAGGGCTTTTTTTATACCTCCAATTTATAAAGGTGAAATATGTATGAGATCACTTCTTTTTTTGGGCTAAAAAATCAATTTCTATTATTTAAATTCAGAAACAAAATGAAACTTAATACTTGGGTATTTCTGTTGTGTCATTTGTAAAGAGAACGAGGAATCGGCTAAAAACACCAATTGGTTTTGTTTATCCTTTGCAAGAAAACGTTGCTTTACTCGCACAAACTCTTTGTACTCATCGTTTTTAGGGTCTTTTGGTTCAACCCAACAGGCTTTAAATACATTGAGGTTCTCGTAGGTACATTTAGCACCATATTCGTGTTCTAATCGGTATTGAATAACTTCATACTGAAGCGCTCCAACGGTTCCAATCACTTTTCGTCCGTTAAGTTCTAAAGTAAATAATTGCGCAACACCTTCGTCCATTAATTGGTCGATTCCTTTAAAAAGTTGTTTGGATTTTAATGGGTCGGCATTATTAATATATCTAAAATGTTCTGGAGAAAAACTCGGTACACCTTTATAGTTTAAAATTTCACCTTCTGTTAAAGTATCTCCAATTTTAAACGTTCCGGTATCTTGTAAACCTACAATATCACCAGGATAGGAGATATCTACAATCTCTTTCTTTTCAGCGAAAAAAGCATTCGGACTAGAAAATTTCACCTTCTTATTATGGCGTACGTGCAAGTATGGTGCGTTTCTTTTAAATTCACCCGAAACTATTTTAACGAAAGCTAAACGGTTTCTATGGTTTGGATCCATGTTGGCATGTATTTTAAATACAAACCCCGTAAATTTATCTTCGTCTGGTTTTACTAGACGTTCTTCACTTTGTTTTGGTCTTGGTTTTGGAGCAATTTCAACAAAACAATCTAACAATTCACGAACTCCAAAATTGTTTAAGGCCGAACCGAAAAATACAGGCTGTTGTTCACCATTGAGGTAGGTTTCTTTATCAAATTCAGGATAAATACCTTCAACAAGTTCAATTTCTTCACGAAGTGTGTTTGCTGCTTTTTCTCCAATCAACTTGTCTAATTCCGGCGAAGCCAAATCTGAAATTTCAATAGTTTCTTCTATATCCTTTCTGCTATCACCGCTAAATAGATTAACGTTTTTCTCCCAGATATTATAAATCCCTTTAAAATCGTAACCCATACCAATAGGGAAACTTAATGGCGCAACTTTCAACCCTAATTTTTGTTCAACTTCATCTAATAAATCGAAAGCATCTTTACCTTCACGATCCATTTTATTGATAAAAACTATCATAGGGATGTTTCGCATTCGGCAAACTTCAACCAGTTTTTCTGTTTGTTCCTCAACACCTTTTGCAACATCAATAACAACAATAACGCTATCTACTGCGGTAAGTGTTCTAAAAGTATCTTCAGCAAAATCTTTGTGACCAGGCGTATCTAAAATATTTATTTTGATGCCATTGTACTCAAAAGCAAGTACCGATGTTGCTACCGAAATTCCACGCTGACGCTCAATTTCCATAAAGTCACTCGTAGCTCCTTTCTTTATTTTATTACTTTTTACGGCACCAGCTTCTTGTATGGCGCCACCAAATAGTAGTAATTTTTCTGTTAAGGTTGTTTTTCCGGCATCGGGATGCGAAATAATACCAAAAGTTCGTCTGCGTTGTATTTCTTTTAAAAAACTCATAAATTCATGTTGAAAAGCGAGTGCAAATATAAGTGTAAATATAGATATTACAGTATTATAAGCGGGTTAAATAGGTTGTCTATCATCAGAAAAAATGAAGTTTTGCCCCATATCACCTGCTTTAATGAAAGTTAGTTTGATAACTCACTCATAATTTTGCGATTTTTTAAAATGTTTTGTCTAAATTTATACCTTATTTCGTCTTGAGGGAGTGCGAAATAACTGATATTTCAAATGTAAATTGCTAGATTTTAATAATAAATTATGAAAAATGACAAGACGTCGGTAATTGTAATTGAGGATGACGAGGTACTTTTAGATGCTTATGAGTATTACATAAACTCTTACGAAGGTTTTGAGTTAATAGGGATGTATAGTACTGTAACCAGTGCGCTTAAGAATTACGACAATGTACAACCAGATATTATTGTTAGTGATATTTCTATGCCTGGATTAAACGGTATAGAAGGTGTAAAAAAGTTTAAAACGCTTAATGAATCGATTAAAATTATTCTAATAAGTGTACACGATGAAGTCGATTATATTTTAGATTTTATTGAAAGTAGGGTTGATGGTTACTTAACCAAACCCATTAGTAAGGATAGTTTGTTGAATGCTTTGGAATCTGTTTTAGTAGGCGGTATGCCGTTAACAGGCGATGTGTCTAAGCAAATTGTTAACATGCTTCGAAATCAGAAGGAAGACGATTTTATTGTTGAAAATATATTTTCTGAACGGGAAGCCGAAATTTTAAATTTGTTTACCAAAGGATACACGTATAAAGCTATAGCTGAAACGCTTTTTATAACACATAGTACGGTTAATTTTCATATTCAGAATATTTACTGTAAACTAGATGTTAATAATAAATCGGACGCATTGGATAAATTGAAAAATAACAAGTTAAAATAATGGCTTGTTTTTTTAACTTCAAAGTATTTTAGAACCTATATCAAATGATGTGGGTTTTTTTATTTCCATTATTAAGGTGTCTTTCTATTTGTACATGGTTTTGATATAAATAAACAGAAAGGTTTCTGATGAATTGAAAACAAATTTGTTAAATAGATGAAAAGAAAGAATTTCTAAGCCACATAATATGTTTAATTTAGTATTGTTCTAATTATTAAAAATTAGTTGGTATTTTTGTATTCTATGATGGAAGAAAAAGTTGTTTTAGTAAACGAAAAAGATGAACAAATAGGTTTAATGCCTAAATTAGAAGCCCATGAAAAAGCCGTATTGCATCGTGCATTTTCAGTTTTTGTTTTTAATGATAAAAACGAACTCATGTTGCAACAACGGGCTTTAGATAAATATCATTCGCCAGGATTATGGACAAATACTTGCTGCAGTCACCAACGTGATGGTGAAAGTAATCTTGAAGCTGGTAAAAGACGCTTGCAAGAAGAAATGGGGTTTGTAGTGCCACTTAAAGAAAGCATATCCTTTATTTATAAAGCGCCTTTTGATAATGGATTAACCGAACATGAGTACGACCATATCATGATTGGATACTCAAATGAGGAACCCGTAATAAACCCAGAGGAAGTGGCAAGCTGGAAGTGGATGAGTCTCGATGATATAAAAGTCGACATGAAACAAAATCCAGAAGAATACACCGCATGGTTTAAAATTATATTCGAGAAATTTTACGAGCACATAAACCTATCTTAAATATGGAAGTAACCGTAAGTAGAAAAGGACATTTTAATGCGGCACACCGTTTGTACCACAAAGACTGGAGTTTTGAAAAAAACGAAGCCGTTTTTGGTAAATGTAATAACCCCAATTTTCATGGGCACAATTACGAACTTATTGTTAGTGTTACTGGTGAAATAGATCCAGAAACTGGTTTTGTTGTTGATATGAAAATCCTAAAAGATTTGATTAAGTCGGAAGTAGAAGATGCCTTCGATCATAAAAACCTGAATTTAGAAGTTCCGGAATTTAAAGATCTAAACCCAACGGCCGAAAATATAGTAGTTGTTATCTATAATAAATTGAAACCAAAATTAGACTCTAAGTTGGCTTTAGAAATAACATTATTTGAAACGCCTCGAAATTTTGTAAGCTATTCCGGAAAATAAAGTATTGCCCAAAAGAGCCACCTCATAAAATATATTTAGCGGTTTAATGTGTATGTTATTAAATTAGTGCTAAAAATGTTACACGTTAAAAACTTTATGTTTAATTTTGTCAAAATTTAAAAAGTAAAAAAAATGGCAAATGTTAGAAACCTAAAAAAAGACATTAACTATGTTTTAGGTGATATTATAGAAGCAGTTTACGTATGGGAATTCGCAAACACAGATAAAGATACTAAAGGAAGTGAAGCAATTATTGATGAAGCAATCACTACTTTCGATGAGTTAATTGTAAAAGTAAATGCAAAAAACGAAAACCCTAAAGCTCATTTCAAAGCTATTAATAGCGAATTAGAGACTAAAGGAAGAGCGTTAATTGAAAAAATCAATAATCTAGGATAATTTTTTTTAACAAAAAGTTGCAGGTTTAATTATTATTAATATATTTGCACTCGTTAAAAAAGCCGATGTAGCTCAGCTGGCTAGAGCAGCTGATTTGTAATCAGCAGGTCGTGGGTTCGAGTCCCTCCATCGGCTCTTAAAAATAAAAAAGACCTTTCAATTTTGAAAGGTCTTTTTTTATGGAATAAACTTAAGTTTAAAAAGAAAAGTTGTTTCTAGTTTACTTTCTCCGCAGCTTTAATTTCATCAATAAATGTTTGCAATTCTTTTCCATATTTCGACGCTTTTACTTTTGGAGTTAAAGATTTATTAATAGTATCTAATAGCGTGAGTTTAGCATTGTAAATTTCAGATAGTGCTAAATAAGGAGCCACTTCGCTGTCTTTATTATTAAGTGCGAAATTCACTGTAAATAAATAACGTCGTTTTATAATATTATCATATTGTTTTTCAATAGTACTAATCTTAGAAGTATCACCTTCTCTTTGGGCATCGAATTTATCTTTTATTAAATCTAAATTTCTACCGTTGAATTTACTAATCATCTTTCGGTAATCGTCTAATACTTTTTGTTGTTCCGATCCTTTAATTTCGGCATCATAAGTAAAGTTTTTTAAGGTCGAATTAATTTCAGTAATACCTTTATCTGCAAAAAACGAAATACCATCTTCTTGTGCGCTATTTTTATCTAAAAATAAAAAGAATATCTCCGGAGATTCAATAGCACTATGTAATTCGAAATTAGAATTCCCATTCATAACAAGAGAATCGACATTCACTAGTGCGGAATCGTTTAATTTCTTTAGGTAAACAGTCCCTTTTTTTAAACCAGCTATATGGCCTTTAACCGTTAAATCGTGCTGTTTTTCACCACAAGAAATCATGATACAAACTAAAAATAATAAAAATACTTTATTCATGGATATATGCTTTTTTTTAAGAGAAGCAAATATCTCACTTTTATATTTTATAAACTAATACCATTATTTAATTATTAGAAGTTAAAATATACCCAAAATAAGCTTTTTAAAAAGTTTGGCACAAGGTTTGCTTATATCATAATAGTTGCATTCTTATATAAACGGTTTATTGAGTGGTTACTTTAAACTTTAGAATTGCAACTCATATTTTGATTGGTTAGTTAGAAAAAAAGCATTCGTTTACGGATGCTTTTTTTGTGCCTTAAACTTAAAGTCCGTTTCGCCTATATGGGAAAAATACATATGCATTTCGTCGATGTTTTTATTTATTTTAGCATTAAGTGTTAAAAAAAGATGTATTTCGTCGATTTTAATTGTTTTTAAGCGTCGTCTTTTGTTTAAATCTTATATATTTGTAGTGTTCTAAATAATACAATTTTTGGATCAATGGATTAATTAATTAGTGTTTGCATTGTGTTGTTTAATTGGATTTCCATATTAAGTTACATAGTATAAAAGCAAATAATTTAAAAGCCGAGTTTGAGGGAACTCGGCTTTTTTTATGCCTAATTTTTAGAGACAATTAATTTTGGCTAAATTTGCTAATATGAAGTCTAAAGTTGTTTTATTTTTTTTGCTAAGTTCTCTATTTTCGTTTGCACAATTACCAGATGGTTTTGTTTACGTTACCGATGTTATTCCTACTTTACATGTCGAATTACGCTACCATACCGATAATAATTTTGTAGCAAAACCTGTTGATGGATATCGTTCTAACCGATTAATACTAACCAAGCAAGCAGCGGAAGCCTTAAAATTGGTTCAAGACGAATTGGAAAGTCAAAACTTATGCTTAAAAGTATATGATGGCTACCGGCCGCAACAAGCTGTAAATCATTTTATACGTTGGGCTAGAGATTTAAATGACACTGTAAATAAAACAGATTTTTATCCGAAGATTAAAAAAAGAAGTCTGTTTAAAGCAGGATATATTGCAACACGGTCAGGGCACAGCCGCGGAAGCACCATAGATTTAACCATTATTGATGGTAATACAGGTGAAATTTTAGATATGGGAAGTCCTTACGATTTTTTCGGAGAAGCTTCTTGGGTGAGTTATCCTAATATTTCTGAAGAACAAAAACGGAACCGTCAGTTATTACAAAATGTGATGTTGAAAAATGGTTTTAGAAACTATTTTAAAGAATGGTGGCATTTTACCTTACGCTGGGAACCGTTTCCTAAAACATTTTTTGATTTCCCGGTAGAGTAGACGCTATAGCTGTATTAATAAAGTCTATTTTATTTCAAAAATATTACTCAATAATTTCGCAATCACGAATATATATATTCTGCAAAGGCCAATCGCCTTCTCCTGTATCAACAGCAGCAATTTTATCAATAACGTCCATACCTCGGGTTACGTGTCCAAAAACGGTATAATCTCCATTTAAAAAATGAGAGCCACCATGTTGCTGTATGATAAAAAACTCATAAGGCGATGCTAGTTTGTGCGGATTATCAATAGCACTACTAGGCATAGAAATAACACCGCGATCGTGTTTAAAACCACGCTTAGTGTCTGGAGGAAGTAAGTATTTCCCTATTTCCCCGCGTTTTTTAGAAATTTCAATATCGTCGCTATTTCCGGCTTGTACCATATAATCATCAATAACACGATAAAATTGAGTGTTTACAAAATATTTTTTCTTCGTTAGAAAAATAAAGTTCGAACGGTGAAACTTGGTTTCGTTGTAAAGTAATATATCAAAGCTACCCAAATCGGTCGTTATACGCACTTTATTTTCTTTGTGATGTTTGTCGTATTCTAAAAAAAACTCCATCGCACTTCTCGAATCTAGCTTTTCAAAAGTATCAGTAACTTCAACAATACTGTCTTTTTTAACTGGTTTTCTTAACTCAGTTTCAGTTGTGTTTTTCTTCTTAGATTGTTTATCTTCACAATTGAGAAATAAAAAAAAGAAACTTAAAAGCAAAACTAGACGCATATCAATGAATTTTGATGAATTTTTAAAATCGGTATCAAAAATAAAAAATATACCGCTCCCAGCCGAAGTATCTCAGTTTAAAATGGTGCCATCTTTTCGTCAGAAGCTATTAAAGCAACAAACGGAAGCCATAAAAAAGGCGAAATATGCCGGGGTTTTGGCGTTATTTTATCCGAATGAAGTAGGTGAAACTCACTTCGTTTTAATTTTGAGAAAAACGTATAAAGGCGCACATTCTGGTCAAGTTGCTTTTCCAGGAGGGAAGTTAGAGGATGAAGATACCACGTTAGAAATGGCTGCCGTTCGAGAAACCTTTGAAGAGGTTGGTGTGCCTATGGAAGCTATGACCGTTTTGCGGGAGTTAACCGAGGTTTATATTCCGCCAAGTAACTTTTATGTGTATCCTTTTGTAGGAATTACGCATAAACAGCCTCGATTTACCAAGCAAGAAGATGAAGTTGAAGCTATTATTGAGGTCGATTTGGAACATTTTTTGGATGAAAACAGTATCGTTGAAAAAACGGTAAGAACATCTTATAGTGTTGAAGTTGAGGTTCCTGCGTTTTGTTTGAATGGCCATGTAGTTTGGGGTGCAACTGCCATGATGTTAAGTGAAATTAAAGACTTATTAAAACAGCTTTTGTAATCTACTAGAATTGTTACATTTGTATTTAGTATATTAACTAACCAATTTGACGCGTGATTTATGGGATTGTTTAAGAAAAATCCGTTCGGACACATATTATTTTTAAAGAAATGGCTTATCAGAATCTTCGGAGTGATAACCCATAGACGCTTTCGTGGATTTAACGAACTACAAATAGAAGGCTCGGAAATACTTAAAAATTTACCAGACACTAATGTGCTTTTTGTATCCAATCATCAAACCTATTTTGCCGATGTTGTGGCGATGTTTCATGTTTTTAATGCGAGTTTAAGTGGCCGATCCGATTCTATAAAAAATATAGGATATATCTGGGATCCGAAACTTAACATCTACTATATTGCGGCAAAAGAAACTATGAAGGATGGATTGTTGCCAAAAATTTTGGCGTACATGGGGTCTATTAGCATCGAACGTACTTGGCGTTCAGAAGGTAAAGATGTTAACCGTCAGGTGAAAATGAGTGATATTTCTAGTATAGGAAAAGCACTAGATGATGGTTGGGTTATTACCTTTCCACAAGGTACTACCACACCGTTTAAACCTATTAGAAAAGGAACTGCGCACATAATAAAAAGATACAAACCTGTTGTTGTACCTATTGTTATTGATGGTTTTCGTAGATCGTTTGATAAAAAAGGATTATTCATTAAGAAGAAAAATATTTTTCAATCCTTTGAAATAAAAGCACCCTTAGAAATAGATTACGAAAACGAAAGCCATGCAGAGATTGTTGAAAAATTAGAATATGCTATTGAACAACATAAATCGTTTTTAAAAGTAGTCTCTCAAAAAGATCTTGCAGCACTTGAAGAATTGAATAAAAAACGCGAATGGTAAAACATAGTGCTTTTATTGTTTACCGTTTACCATTAAATTCATGCCAGAAACAGCCGCACTCGACCAGGTATTTTCAAATTTAAAAACTTATTTTGGTTACGATTCTTTTAGAATCAATCAGCAAGCCATTGTTGAGTCTGTACTCAATAAAAAAGATTGTTTGGTTATTATGCCAACGGGTGGTGGTAAATCGATGTGTTTCCAATTACCAGCCTTATCTTTTAAGGGTGTTACCATTGTTATTTCGCCATTGATTGCCTTAATGAAGGATCAGGTCGATGGTTTAAATGCGAATGGTATTCCGGCATCTTATTTTAATAGTAGCCAAAGTAGCGACGAGCAATTCGGTATTATTGAAAGCGTTATTAAAGCCGAAATAAAACTGCTTTATGTGGCTCCGGAAAGTTTGGCTGCGCTTCAAAATATTTTAACCGAAAAATATATTAGTTGTATTGCCATAGATGAGGCGCACTGTATCTCGTCATGGGGACACGATTTTAGACCGTCGTACCAACAACTCGGTTTTTTAAAAACTACCTTACCCAATATTCCATTTATTGCCTTAACGGCTACTGCTGATAAAGCCACACGAGAAGATATTGTAAAACAATTACGTATTGAACATGCGCAACGTTTCATCTCATCTTTCGATAGAGAAAATATTGGGTTAGAAGTGCGAACAGCTAATAACCGAATTTCTCAAATTGTTAAGTTTATAAAAGCGCGCCCCAATCAATCGGGGATTATTTATTGTTTAAGCCGGAAAACCACCGAGCAATTATCTAAAAAATTAAAAGCCAATAGTATTCCAGCGGAAGCTTATCATGCGGGTTTAACCTTTGATAAACGTTCTAAAGTTCAAGAATCTTTTATACACGATAAAACCCAAATTGTTTGTGCTACGGTAGCTTTCGGGATGGGTATTGATAAATCTAACGTGCGTTGGGTTGTGCATTATAATATGCCGAAAAATATCGAAGGGTATTATCAAGAAATTGGACGAGCAGGGCGAGACGGATTAAAATCGCATGCCTTATTATTCCATAGCTATGCCGATGTTATTCAACTTCAAAATTTTGCAAGTGGCGCTACTAATGAAGCTGTTCAGATTGCGAAATTAGATAGAATGAAGCAGTTTGCCGAATCGACCACCTGCCGACGAAAAATTCTGTTGAGTTATTTTGGAGAACTACTAGGTGGGAACTGTGGCAATTGTGATGTTTGTAAAAATCCACCACAATTTTTTGATGGCACTATTATCGCTCAAAAAATACTATCGGCTGTTTATCGTTTGAAACAACAGGAAGCCATGGGGACGATTATCGATGTGCTTCGTGGTTCGCAAAATGCTAATGTTATTTCAAAAGGATATGATCAGGTTTCTACCTTCGGCATTGGTCGCGATATTTCATGGCAACATTGGCAACATTTTGTAATTCAATTGGTAAATCAAGGCTTTTGCGAAATCGCTTTTCATAAAAATAATGCCTTGCAACTTACCGAGTTCTCTAGTCAGGTTCTGTTTAAAGCCGCTAAGGTTGCATTAACAAAACCGATTGCAGTTACCGAAATTAAGCCTGTAGTTAAGGAGCGTAAAACCCGTGTAAAACGAACAAAAACACGAACAAAAACGAAAGCCAAGCCGGCAGTTAGTAGTTTATTTGAAAAACTTCGCCAGTTGCGTTATAAAATTGCGTCGGAAGAAGGGATTCCCGCTTATTTGGTGTTTAGCGATGCTACGCTGAAAGAAATTGAACGCGAACGCCCAATGAGCGAAAACGAGTTTTTAAGTATTAGCGGAGTGGGGCAACGTAAACTTGAGGTTTATGGTGATGAGTTTATGGCGGAAATTATGAATTTTATGGGCTCTAAAGTAAAGAAACCTAAAAAAGGTGATACTTATACCAAGACTTACGAGCTTTATAAATCTGGGTTATCTATTGAAGAAATAGCGATGGAACGTAAATTAAATACCACTACTGTATATTCGCATATTGCTAAATTATACAGTACAGGAAAAAAAATAAATTTATACGATTTTGTTTCCAAAAGTGATGTAGAAGCGGTTCGAGAAGCAAAAGTAGCTTTAAAATCTCCAAAGGCTTTACGTGCCTATTACGACTATTTTAACGAGAGTATCGATTATTTTAAAATTCGTTTAGCACTGAGTATTGTTGAAAAAGACTAACGGGTTTCTGTTATGGTTGTTTAAAATAAGTTAACTTCGTTTTTAAGCCATTAAAGTTTAATAAGTATGCCCGCACCTTTATTTGAAGACGATATTTTTGATAAGCAAGATTACACCGTAAACCGAATTCCAAAAGGAGATTATGAATATTGTACGTTTAAAAATTGCAACTTTTCTGAAAGCTTTTTATCTGAAGTTCGGTTTTTAGAATGTGAGTTTATAGCATGTAATTTGAGTTCGGCAAATTTGACAAGTAGCTCTTTTCAAGATGTTAAGTTTATGGGGTGTAAAATGCTAGGTATTCATTTTGAAAGTTGCAATAGGTTTGGTTTTGCGTTATATGTTGATGATTGCCAGCTCAATCATGCATCATTTTATCAAGTGGATTTAAGTCAGACGAAAATTGTGAATTCTAAACTTCAAAATGTTGAGTTTACGGAAGCTAATTTAAGTAGTTGTGTTTTTGATGGCTGCGATTTTCAAGGGGCTACTTTTGAAAACACGAATTTAGAAAAAGCCGATTTTCGTAAGGCGATTAATTATGGTATCCATCCGGAACGTAATAAAATAAAAGGTGCTAAGTTTTCTTTGGAAGGTGTACCGGGACTTTTAACGCGTTATGGTATTGTGATTGAGGGCTGATTTCTTATTATTTGTCATGTCGACGGGAGTAAACATATTATTTTCTTCATTCTGAATATGTAAAACGACTCAAAGATAAACCTAAGCAAACCTAAAAAACATTTTGATAAGTAGAAGTTTTGGCTGGTTAACCTGCGTTAAGGATTGCAGTGGAAAGCCCACAGGCCGACGTAGGAGGTGCGAGGACTTGCAGCGGAAAGCCTGACCTGCAAGGGAACGCCCAAATTTAAAGTTCTAGTTTTTTTAATTCGGTATAATTTCGGTTTAAACGTTTTAATAATAAGCCGTAAATGAGTTTGTAAAACAGCCAAATAACAAGGATGAAAATACAGGTAAATAGTATTAAAAATACTAAAACAAGCATCATTTTGGTGTCGCCAAATGTGGCTAATTGATGTGTTACTTTAGGGTCGTTGTGTAGGGCGTAATAAAACCCGACGATTAGTGAAGCGCCCGCCATTACTAGGTTGTAGAAGACGTAATATTTAATTACTTTTCTTGTTTTTAGTATGTTTTCCATGAGTCTTTTTGCGCTATCGGTTACGGAAATCGATTTGTACGATTTGTAGAGTAAATAGCTGAAAAAGATGATGACGACATAAGTGAACATGGTGATTATGGTGAGCACGGTTTCGTTGGTGTAAATGGCTTCTAGCTTGGCTTTATATTCGGCAGAATAAAAGTAAGGAAGGGTGTTTATGAGGATCCAAAACACGAGTTCGGCAATGCTAATGTAGAATAAAGTCTTCACGATGGAGGACGATTTTTTGCGTAGCATCGGGTAAATATCGTTTACCGTAAGTTTTTTATGATCGGCTTTGGTGGTGTTCCAATCCTTTTTTAAAATATCTAATTCATCCATAGGGTTACGGATTTAATATGGTTCTAAGTTTGGTCTTAATTCTATTCATTTTCACTCGGGCATTGACTTCACTTATTCCTAGGGTTTCACTGATTTCTCTGTAATCTTTATCTTCTAAATACAAGAATACAAGGGCTTTTTCGATGTCGTTAAGCTGGTGCACTGCTTTGTAAAGTACTTTTAATTGTTCTTCTTCGGTATCGTCGTAATCTTCAGCTTTTATTTTGAAGGATACACTTTCGAAATCTTGTGTGGTTATACTTCGTTTCGATTTTCGATACAGTGTTATCGCCGTGTTTAATGCGACACGATACATCCATGTACTAAATTTTGCATCGCCACGAAATTTCGGGTACGCCTTCCATAATTGGATGGTTATTTCCTGAAATAAATCGTTGTGGGCGTCATAGTTATTGGTGTACAAACGACAAATTTTGTGTCCAATATTCTGATGCTTTTCCAGCAATTCTACAAAACTATGTTCTAGCTCTTTATTCAATGTGATGGGTTAGTTATTTTATAAGTAGTTGTTTTAATTGAATTGTTACAAATAATTTTAATTATTTTTTTAGATGATGTTTTAATGGTTTGTAATGTATGTTTTTTTAGGAAAATAATAGGAATAAAAAAACGGTTCAATAAAATTTTTTTTAACTGAAATGATAGCTAAACACATTTTATTGAACCGTTATTTAGTAAGGTTTATGCTGTGTTTTTTTAGTTCACAGAAATAAGGTCGATATCAAAAATGAGTACAGATCCTGCAGGAATGCCATTGTAGTAATAATTTCCATAAGCTAAATGTGCAGGTATTAAAAGTTTACCACTGCCACCTTCTTTAAAATAAGTGATACCTTCTGTCCAGCCGGCGATAACTTGGTTTAGGTCGAATGAAACACCTGAAGCATCACTTGAATCAAAAGACTCTTCGTCTGTATAATAACCTTCATAAGCTACGGTTACATTATCGGTTTGGGTTGGTTGGTCTCCGGTACCTTCCTCTTCAATAATATAGTATAGGCCGCTATCGCTTTTTTCGGCGGTTAAGTCGTTATCTTCAAGATACTGTACAATCTGTTGGTCGTTTTCAGTTTTATAATTCACATAAATTAATTCGATGTCAAAAATAATTACAGAACCAGCAGGTATATCGTCAGTTGATCTGCTGCCATAACCTAAATGCGCTGGGATGATTAATGTGCCGGTGCCACCTTCATTAAAGTACTGAAGTCCTTCTAACCAACCGTATATTAAGTTGTCTAAATAAGTATCGTATCCTTCGGTGTTGTTTTCAAAAACGCTACCATCGGTTAAGTATCCTTTATAGGCTACTTTAACGCGGTCGCCTAAAACGGGTTTTTCTCCAGTGCCTTGTTCGTCTATTATGTAGTATAAACCAGAGGTGCTTTTTTCTGCATCTATATTGTTATCTGTAATATATGCTTGGATTTCTGCGTCGTTTTCAACGGAGTAATCAATAACGTCTTCTGTTTTACTACATGAGGTGATGAATAGTAATGTAATTGCAATTAATAAGGTGTTTTTCATTTTTCTTTTTTAAGCAAATATAGCTAGAAATATTTGGTGTTTTGTAGGGCGACTCTTTTTTACTAATCCACCTTTTTTAAACGTAGCGTTTCATTGCTGTCTAAGTCGAAAAATGTAAGTGTTAAATTTTCTCTTTTATAACTAACTGTGTTGCTTAAAGCGTTATTGAAACTATCTGGGATTTGCATGTCTAAACACAATTTTTGAGTAGAAGCTAGCTTATCAAAAGTAATTTGGTTAGATTTTAGTTTTGTAATGTCTCCTGTGTAATTGTTACAACCATCGGTGCCATAAACTTTCATTTTGGTTAGGTTTATTTCTAAAGTTGGAGTGTTTGCAGTCGCGGTTATCGCTTTGCCGTTTATGTTGGTAACAGCCCAAATATCATGTAAACCTAAAGCGGGATCTTGCTTCTTTTCTAAAACTTTGATAAGACTATATGTAATTGAGGAAGCATCAGCAGGTCTATCTTTTTTATCTAAAGAAGTTTCTTTAACTTTTAATTTTTGGAGGTATCCGGTTTCAAACTTAAAGCCTTCAATAGGCGCGTAGAAGTTTAACCATTTGGCATCGTTGAGATTTTCGCCTTTATAAACTTGCATGCACGTTCTAGAGCCATTGCCGCCTGTGCAATCCGATTTTATACTATTCACCCAAAGTGTGGTGGTTTTTGATGCACTGCAAGAGGTTAAAAGGAAAGCAAAAATCAGGGTGAAAGAGAGGTTTTTTAAGAATGTCATAGTTCTGTTTTTAGTTTGAAATAATGTTGAGGTTTTTTGAGAATAATCAAAAGGTATACCAAATTAGGACAAATAAAAAACCACCTTGTTTTCACAAAGTGGTTTTAGTTTTTATTGTTTCCGCGAAAGCGAAAATATATAGCTTACTTAATCATTTCGTAGCTACGTTTAATAAAGTTTGTTAATTCTTCACCTTTTAATAATCCTTGAGAAAGGCGTGCTAAATCTAAACTTTGCGTAATTAAACGTTCTTGAGTTTCTTTAACTTCGGTTGCTAAAATATCACTAACTAAAACCGAGTTTGTATTTACAATTAAGTTATACATTTCTGGCATGTTACCAAACATTTGCATACCGCCACCACCTGTAGCTTGCATTTCTTTCATTCTACGCATAAATTCTGGTTGCGTAATTGTGAATGGAGACTCGTCGCTATCCATAGATTCTAACTGAACTGTGAATTTTTCTGCAGGGATAACTTCTTTTAATAAAGCTTCTAAAGTTTTAGTTTGATCTTCATCTAATTTAGAAATAGTGGTTTCGTCTTTCTTAATTAAATTATTAATATGATCTCCATCAACACGAGCAAAAGTGATGTTTTCTTTGCTGCTTTCTAGTTTTTGTATTAAGTGCGATACAATTGGAGAGTCTAATAATAAAACCTCGTAGCCTTTAGCTTTTGCAGACTCGATATAACTGTGTTGTGCATCTTTATTAGAAGCATAAAGGATAACTAGCTTACCATCCTTATCGGTTTGATTTGCTTTAATTTTGTTAAATAATTCCTCGTAAGTATAGTGTGCACCATCAACGGTTGGGTATAATGCAAAGGCATCTGCTTTTTCGAAGAATTTCTCTTCAGAAAGCATTCCGTATTCAATAACAATTTTAATATCGGCCCATTTAGCTTCAAAATCTTCACGGTTCGAGTTGAAAAGTGATTTTAATTTATCGGCTACTTTTCTAGTAATGTAAGACGAAATCTTTTTTACAGCACCGTCGGCTTGTAAATAAGAACGCGATACGTTTAAAGGAATATCTGGAGAATCGATAACACCACGTAACATGGTTAAAAATTCTGGCACAATCCCTTCTACATTATCGGTAACGTATACTTGGTTTTGATACAGTTGAATTTTATCCTTCTGCATTTGCATATCGTTCGACATTTTTGGGAAATATAAAATTCCTGTTAAGTTGAACGGGTAATCTACGTTTAAGTGAATGTTGAATAACGGATCTTCAAATTGCGATGGGTATAATTCGCTGTAAAAGCTCTTATAGTCATCCTCTTCTAAATCTGCTGGTTGTTTTGTCCAAGCTGGATTTGGATTATTTATAATATTATCAACCGTAATCTTTTTGTGAGGTTCGGTTGTTTCCTTACCGTCTTCATCTTTAGTTGTTGCTGGCGTAAATTCTGGATCGTTTATTTCTTTAGTACCAAATTTAATTGGCACAGGCATAAACTTGTTATACTTAGAAAGTAACTCAGAAATTCTGTTTTCTTCTAAAAATTCAGTTGAATCTTCAGCAATATGAAGGATAATTTCTGTTCCACGATCTGTTTTGTCCGATGCTTCTAATGTAAATTCAGGTGAGCCATCGCAAGTCCAATGTGCAGCAGGATCTTCTTCTCTATGAGATTTGGTAATAATTTCAACTTTTTCTGCAACCATGAAAGCTGAGTAAAAACCTAAACCAAAATGACCGATAATTCCAGAATCTTTAGCCGAATCTTTATATTTATCTAAAAACTCTTCAGCTCCAGAAAAAGCCACTTGGTTAATATATTTTTCAACCTCGTCAGCACTCATCCCTAAACCTTGGTCAATAATATGAAGCTTTTTACCTTCCTTATCAATTTTAACCTCAATTTTTGGATTGCCATATTCCGCCTTAGATTCACCAATACTTGTTAAGTGTTTTAACTTTAAAGTGGCATCCGTTCCGTTACTAATAAGCTCACGTAAAAATATTTCGTGATCGCTGTATAAGAATTTTTTAATTAACGGAAAGATATTCTCTACCGATACATTAATACTTCCTTTTGTCATGATTTTATAGTTTTTATTTTTCTTTTCCGCGAAGACGGAAAACTGTTTATGTTTTTATTTACTGAGATGTATTAGTCAACAAAAATGCCAATTGAACAAATATGACAAACTGACACTTTTTTATTTAAGTTAAAAAACTTCTAAAATATTGTAGAAGAAAACTGTAGTGAAACAATTTTTTTCGTTTTGAAGAATAATGAAAGATTTCTTTTATGAATTAAATGTTTCCGGAAATAGCATTGTAAATAGCCGTTTTTACTGCGGTTTTCATAAAATTGTTTTCTGAGGATTTTTGATTGATTTCAATTTCAATACCTAAATAATACTCAGGAAATTGTTTACGTAAATAGGTGGTAAACCCGTCCGATTTTCCTAAGTATGGATAATTGTACCGTACATTTAAGTCGGAATCTTGCTTCAAAATGTCATGTTTTAAAGCTTTGCAAAAGTCTTTTTCTTTTGTTTTTCGGGAGTCGAAAAGTAAACAAATATCGCCATGTCTTTCTTCGGAATTAAAAATAGGAGTGAAGGAATGTACCGAAATATGAAGCACTTTTTGCTGATTTATAATTAACTTTTGAATAGCCTGTTCTACGGAATTTCTATATTCTAGATATTCCGAAATTAACGCGTCTTGATCTGGTTTTGAAAGCTGTTTTGAAAATTCAGAAAACAAATTTTTATGATGTAAAGAGCGGTTAAGCTCTATCAATAAACGACTTCTAGTACAGTAAAATGAGGCGTACGACAAAGATTTTAAATGATTGAAAACATCTAATGCGCCCAAATCGAAACCACGATGCGTTTCTAAAATAGCTTCGTGGTTTTTAAAAATTCCGCTGTATTTTTTTGGGATGTCATTACCGCCATGCTCACAAGACAAGATGAGTTTCATGAGGTAAAAAGTTGATTTTCCGCTAAACAATTAGCTAGTTTGGAATACACGTTTTTAATGTTTTCTTGTGAAAAGTCAGTGTTTAGCGCCTTTAAAATTCGAGTTGAAAGTGTGCCTTCGGATAAAATAATATCTAGAGCTTCGTAATGAGAATCATCTATTGAAGGTTTTGCTAAGGCATACAAATGTTTCCAAAGGTCTTTAACGGTACTCGCTTTTGAAATTCCAAAAAGTTGCAAATATTCAAGGTTTGAAATATTATGATTTTCGGCATCTTTTATCGTTTCATTTAAAATTGAAAACAGGACTTCTTTAGACCACGTTTTTTGTTCATTTAAAGGTGCTAAAGTTTCATTTACTAATAATTTTAAGACTTCAATAATAAGCACACAAATGGCAATGTCGGCTTTCGGGCATTCCTGAATGTCTACCAACCTAATTTCAATAGCATTTCTATCAAAACGAGCAATGGCTCCTCTTGAGTTTAAAAAATGATGTTCTAGAATATTATCCGTATCAAACGGTTTTATGGCTTTGTTTATAGGTTCAAAAATAGTTTTTGCATACGCTTTTTTAGAAAACACGGCTTCTGGAATCACAGAGCCAGTCATTTCAGGAATTTCTTTTTGGTTGGTTTTATAATACTCTAATCGGGTGTCTTTAAAACCGGTAACTTGGCCCTCTAAAATAGGGGAGCTCGCGCATAACCCAGGAATTAAAGGTAAAATAACCCGGATGGCAGCATGTAGTTTTTCAAACTCGGCATCATCAAAAAAAGGCAAGTTAATATGCGTACTTTGCACGTTGCTCCAACCATGACCTTTACAGTTGAAAATTTTATTATACAACTCGTACACTTCACTATAGCTGTGTTTCCATAACATGGTGTCTGTTTCTGGATTCATTAACGGATGAGATGCCGTTGGTAGAAGTTGGCTGTTTTCTTCCTTTAAAAGCGTATTGATTTCTATTATATTCTTATGAAATAATCCTGACAAACTATTCAAATGGGCAGTTGGGCCATTGGTTTTTAATTCCACAACATGAGCTACTAATTCATTGCTCCAGGCAATGGCTCCATTATCAATATCACCAGCAAGTTCACCCTTTTTTTTAGTTAAAAGTGTGTCTACAATAGGCGCAACTTTAAAGCTGTTTGTGTTTATAAGCATGTATTCTAACTCAATGCCATACACTTCAAATAAATGATATTTTTTCGCCATCTTACTGTACTCTTGTTTTTAATGCTGATAAAATTTTGGTGTAAATTAAATCTCCATAATATTCATCTTCCACACCAAAATCGATGTTTGGGTTGTCGTTAATTTCTATTACCATCGGTTTATTGTTCACCACTTTGATGTCAATTCCATATAGGCCTTTGCCCATTAATTTAGCCGATTTTAAAGCCATTTTCAAAACTTTTTTCGGCACTTTTTCAATCGGTAAACATTCGGCGTCGCCATCTTGTTCTTGTTTCTTTTTAGCTTTCCAGTTATAAATTTGCCAGTGTCCTTTGGCCATGTAATATTTACAGGCATAAAAGACTTCATCGTCAATAATTCCAATACGCCAATCATAATCCGAAGGGCAAAATTCTTGAGCAATAATCAAGTCTGATTCTTTTAACATCTCATCAACTAATGCCGTATACTCTTCTTCTGTTTTGGCTTTTTTTACTCCAAAAGAAAAGGTTGAATCTGGTGCTTTTAAAACACAAGGTAAACCCACTTGTGCTAAAACATCGTGCCTATTTTCTTTATGTACAATAACCGTTTTTGGTGTGTCAATATGGGCGTTATTTAATGCTTCAGCCATATAGACCTTATTGCAGCATTTTAAAATAGCATCGGGGTAGTCTATAATAGCAATGTCTTCCTGTTGTGCCTTTCGGGCAAAGGCGTAAGCTTCATTATTTACTTCGGTGCTTTGTCTAATAAATAGGGCGTCGAAAGAGGTGAGTCGACCTAAATCTTTAGGTTCAATAATTTCGGCGTAAATATTCATTTTTTCAGCAATATCAATAAACTTTTTTAAGGCTTTTGGATTGCTTGGTGGCGCCGGATCATTCGGGTTTACCAAAATGGCCAAATCAAAATCCGATCGTGTTAGTTTTGGCGTGTCGTATCTTTTTTTAGAAAAATACTGATTTGCAAATTCATAAACACTCTCTAAATGTTCTTCTGGTATTTCAGATTCCGAAATGGCCTTAATACTCTGAATATGCCATTTGCTATTAAACGAAAACTTCACGCGCAAAAAAGGCACCTGAAAATGTTTATAAAACAAGCTGCTTAATTCTTTGTATTTCTGCGCCACATTCTGTCCAAAATAAATGCTTAAAACAAACTCGCGAGATTTAATGTTTTTTAAACTTTGCTGAATGACATTATCAAAATCTTCCGAAACAATTTTCACAAGTTTCAAATCTTTTAGGTCCACTAAGTTTTTCACCGTCGGAATGGCGCTATGGCCACGTGCTTCGGCTAATAAAGATACATAGTATCCTTTAGTTTGATAGTTGTAGTTTTTACATAAATTAAAAATTCTAGCTTTTTTAATTTGCGAAAATTTTAAATCCGTGAGGTATTCTTGAGAAGAAATTACGGTAATATTGTTAATAGAAAACTTCCATTTTTCAGGTTGATTAACAACAATATATTTATTCATTAAAGTGCATGATAGCGGTGTATATTTTACACGAATGTACTTTATTTTTTAATAGGTTTTACAAAGTGATAAAATAATTTTTCGGCATATTAAGTTGTTGGATTTTAGCTGTTTGTGCTGGTTTTTAGTTAGCGGTTAGTCTTGAGGTTTTGTGGTACTTTAAGTCGATTATATGCATAACTAAAAACAAAAGTTCTAATCTGTAAAATGAAGATAAAAAGAGCCATAAGTATATCATATTAAGTAAGCTTAGAGCGAGCTGTATTTTATAAGCTAATTGAAAAATACAAGCAGGTTTTTAAAATGTCAATTGAAATTTGAAGAATACCGCCAGTTGTTGTATTTTGGCTTTCTAATCGACTCTAAATATGTACAATTCAAAAATAACTGGCTTAGGTAAATACTTACCTGATAACGTGGTGACAAACGACGATTTGTCTAAGTTAATGGATACCAACGATGCTTGGGTGCAAGAACGCACAGGTATTCAAGAACGCCGCTGGATTAAAGAAGGCACCGAAGATACCTCGGCCGTTATGGGAGCAAAAGCTGCCCGAATTGCCATAGAACGCTCCGGTTTAACCAAGGACGATATCGATTTTATTGTATTTGCTACCCTAAGTCCCGATTATTATTTCCCTGGTTGTGGTGTGCAAATTCAAGACATGCTCGATATGCCAACCATTGGCGCTCTCGATGTGCGTAATCAATGCTCCGGCTTTGTGTATGCTATTTCTGTGGCCGACCAGTTTATTAAAACCGGCATGTACAAAAATATTTTGGTCATTGGAGCCGAGTATCACAGTAACGGACTCGATAAAACTACGCGAGGTCGTAGCGTAAGCGTAATTTTTGGCGATGGTGCCGGCGCCTGCGTACTTTCTCGTGAAGAAGATAACAACAAAGGTATCCTCTCCACACATTTACATAGTGAAGGTAAATATGCCGATAAATTAATAGTAGAATCCCCAAGTATTGGCCATTGGGTTCCCGAAATTAAGGCTGCTGGAGACGACGATTTAACCTATTTTCCATACATGGATGGTCAATTCGTGTTCAAACACGCTGTGGTGCGTTTTAGCGAAGTCATCATGGAAGGGCTCGCGAAAAATGGCTTACAAAAGGAAGACATCAACATGTTAATTCCGCATCAAGCCAATTTACGTATTGCTCAATTTATTCAGAAAAAGTTCGGATTGCAGGACGATCAAGTATTTAATAACATTCAAAAATACGGTAACACCACCGCCGCATCCGTTATTATAGCGCTTACCGAAGCCTGGGAAGAAGGCAAAATCAAACCCGGCGATAACGTCGTTTTAGCCGCCTTTGGAAGTGGTTTTACTTGGGCAAGTGCCATTATAAAATGGTAAAAAGTTTAGAATATTAAGATTTTTGGCGTTCCCTTGCAGGTCAGGCTTTCCGCTGGAAGTCCTCGCACCTCCTACGTCGGGCTGTGGGCTTTTCACTGCAATCCTTAACGCGAGCTAATCCGCTAAACAGGAGACGTACTAAAAGGTATCTAATATTTGCTGAAATTTATCGGCAACGCGAGAAAAGTATAACTGATGTAAATATGAATTTACATATTATCCTTGGTAGCCGAATCACTCAAACTAAAAACGTCCACCGGAATAACATCACCAATTTGCATAGTATTCACCTGAATGTTTCCCACGCGAACGCGCACTAAACGCAAGGTTGGAAATCCCACAGCCGAAGTCATTTTCCGAACCTGTCTAAACTTACCTTCGTTCAACGTTACCGAAACCCAAGATGTTGGGCCATGTCTATCATCTCTAATTTTTTGTTGCCGTGTGGGTAAATCCGGAATGGTCTCTAATTTAAACGCTTTGCACGGTTTGGTTTGGTATTTTTTACCTTCAAAACCAATTTCAACACCTTGTTGCAGTGCCGTTATAGCTTCCGCAGAAATATCGCCATCAACCTGAGCATAATATTCTTTTTCAACCTTTTGGCTATTTACAAAATCGCTCATTTTTCCGTCAGTGGTTAAAAGTAATAAACCTTCCGATTTTTCATCCAAACGTCCGATGGCCATAATTCCTTCTGGAAAATCATGAAGTGCGCCTAGAAATTTTTTGCGTTTTTGTTGTGTAGAATTAGAGTAAAACTGACTTAAATACCCAAAGGGTTTATAAATTATGAAATGTTTATGTTTAATAGTGTGTTCAGAATGGTTTTCGGTCATTTTAATAAAATAATACGATTTACAATTCTCCTTTCAGAATACGATACACTAGCGCTTTCGTTGGCGTTTGCCCGTTAATTTTAGATTTAACCGTATCAAAGGTCATTTTAAAATCGCAACCCGATTTATACGCGCTACACCCATAAGCTGTTTTTCCTTTCATAACCTTGCCTGTGTTACATTTTGGGCAAGTTAATTTATCATCGTCTGGTTGCGCTGTTTGGGGTTTGGTTTTCGTTTTGGCTTTTACTTTTGGTTCTAGTTTCAGTTTAAAATCGTCATCAAAACGAAGTAAACCTTCCACCGTTCCAGCATCGGTTTTAAAACCTTTTAAATTCACTGTAGATCCTTTTTGAAGTAAGCGTATAAATTGCTTTTCAGAAATTTTCTTTTCACCAAAACTAAAAGGTAATACAAATTTACAGCCGTCTTTATAAGCACTGCAACCGTAAGCTGTTTTTCCTTTTAAGAGTTGTCCTTTTTTACATTTCGGACAAACCTCTGCCATAATTCCGGCTTGCTTTTTCACCGTCGCTTTTGCGGCTCGGCTTTTTACCACATTGGCTTGCGAAATATTGGCACGTTTGGTTTCGCTTCGCACTTCGTAAACCAAAGCATCTACCATGCGTTTCATGTTTTTTATAAACGCACCTGCGCTATAAGTGCCTTTTTCAATATCTTTTAATTGTTTCTCCCAAGAACCTGTAAGTTCGGCAGATTTCAACAATTCATTCTGGATGGTGTCAATTAGCAAAATACCCGTAACAGTCGGCAATACTTGCTTTTTGTTTCGTTTTATGTATTTTCTTTTAAAAAGTGTTTCAATAATATTGGCTCGTGTTGATGGTCGGCCAATACCGTTTTCTTTCATTAAATCTCGTAATTCTTCATCGTCTACCTGCTTACCTGCCGTTTCCATAGCACGTAACAAAGTAGCCTCTGTAAACTGGTTTGGCGGTTTGGTTTCCTTTTCTAAAAATGAAGGTTCGTGCGGGCCTTTTTCTCCTTTAACAAAGGTTGGTAAAATACCCGATTCTTTTTCTTTCGCATTCGGGTTTTCAAAAACAACACGCCAACCTTTTTCTAAAATTTCTTTTCCTGTAGTTTTAAAAACAACATCGGCTGCATTACCTAAAACCGTAGTGTTTGATACAATACATTCATCATAAAAAACCGCAATAAAGCGCTTGGTTATAATATCGTAAACCTGTTGTTGGTTGTACTGTAAATTAATTTGAATCCCGGTTGGAATAATAGCGTGGTGATCGGTTACTTTTTTATCGTTAAAAACCTTAGTCGATTTTTTTATTTTCTTCCCTAAAAGCGGTTCTGTTAAAGCGGCATAACTGGTTAGTTTTTGCAATATACCAGCGACTTTAGGATAGACATCATTTGGTAAAAAAGTGGTATCTACTCTAGGGTAAGTTACTACTTTTTGTTCGTACAATTTCTGAACAATTTTCAACGTTTCATCTGCCGAAAACCCAAACTTGGTATTGCAATATACCTGTAGTCCGGTTAAATCGAATAATTTTGGCGCATATTCCTTGCCTTTCTTTTTGGTAGTCGATTGTATTTCAAACTCGCTTTCCTTTACTTTATTAGCCATAGCTTCACCATCTTCTTTTTTAAGAAAACGGCCTTCTTCATAACTAAAAAGGGTTTCGCGATATAGGGTTTGTAATTCCCAATAGGGTTGAGGTTTAAAGTTTTCAATATCTTTAAATCGGCCAACAACCATGGCTAATGTTGGTGTTTGCACACGCCCAACCGATAATACTTGTTTGTAGCCACCGTGTTTTACGGTATATAATCGGGTGGCATTCATACCTAAAAGCCAATCGCCAATGGCTCTAGAAAATCCAGCATAATATAAATTATCGTAATCTTCCGAAGGTTTTAAATTCTGAAATCCTTCTTTTATGGCTTCTGTAGTTAAAGAGGAAATCCATAAACGTTGTACTTTACCTTTATATTCGGCCTCGTTCATCACCCAACGTTGAATAAGTTCTCCTTCTTGCCCAGCATCCCCACAGTTTATAACCACATCGGCTTTATCAAATAAACTTTTTACAATTCTAAATTGCTTCTGGATACCATCATTTGCGACTACTTTAGTCTCAAATTTTTCTGGTAGCATGGGTAAATTATTTAAATCCCAACTTTTCCAATAGGGCTTATAATCATTGGGTTCTTTCAATGTGCATAAGTGTCCAAAGGTGTATGTAACTGCATAACCATTACCTTCGTAATAGCCATCACGTTTAGTGTTCGCTCCTAAAACAGTAGCAATTTCGCGGGCAACACTTGGTTTTTCAGCTATACAGACTTTCACGTATTGGGGTTTAAAATAGAGGGTGCAAAATAAGAATTTTGGGGCGTATATAAACCAGGATTTGTTAGGAGTTATTAACGATTTTTAAATCTCTGGATAATGATAAATTTATTCGAGTTTTCTTATAAATCGCTATTATTTAGTTGGTTATTTTTTTGAATTGCATTTGTGTAGCTAAAGTAATACTTGGCTTTTTCAAAAAAGTTGGCAAATCCCTGTATTCGGGGGTGGTTATGCTTTGGGCAATTCCTACATTTGCAAATGCCTTTTAATTTAAAATTTATTATTGCATTTCTCATTTTATGCTGTACCACTGTGTGTATGGCACAAACGGCGGGGTCTGTTCAGTTAGAAAACGAAAAGGTCGATTCACTTTTTTACTATTTTAATAATGGAGCCGATAAAAAAGCGTACCAAGCATCTCATCATATTTTACGCCACATAAAAAGCAATAAAGCTATTGCCAATGCCAATTTATTATTGGCGCATTACCATAATAAATATGCGGCCATAGATTCTTCTATTTATTACACCAACCAAGCGCTTAAACATAAAAGTGTTGTAAACGACTCTTTAGGGGCTCGGCTTACTATATTGGCTTACCAACTATTGGCTATTAATAATAAAGATAAAGGGTTGTTTCATGAAAGTAAAAAATGGCATTTAAAAGGTATTGAATTAAGTGAAAAGCATCATGAAACCAATCTGTATTATTCGCATTTGCACGGGTTAGCAAGCACTTATATTGCGCTAAATAAAACGACAGAAGCTTTAGGTATTTTTAAAGATTGTATTAAAAACTCTAAAGATCCAGAAATTATTTTAGGAAGTTATATCAATTTAGGATCCATATATTCTTCGTTATATCAGTATAAATTATCGAATACTTATTTGCAAAAAGCTAAAACGATTTGTGAGAGAAATACGCACGACAAACAAGCTTTAATAAGTATTCTTATAAATATAGGTGATAATTATTTGAATAATGGCGACATCAATAAAGCCCTGTACACTTATGAAGACGCGAAAACGGAAAGTCGTAAAAATAAGTTAGTCAATTTGGAACTTATTTTAGATGATAAAATTGGCACTGTTTTATACAATGAAAATAGAAACGAAGAAGCACTTTTAATTTATGCAAGTGCTTTAACAAAAGCGATGGGCTTGGGTGTATTAAATATCCAAATGCATAGTTATATGATGTTGGAGAAAATTTCGGCAAGGCGAAACGATTATAAAAACGCGTATATCTACGGCGAGCGCTATAATGAGATAAAAGACTCTATTGATAATTTACAAAAGGAAAAAGAAATTAACCAATTAGAAATGAAGTTTGAAACACTTCAGAAGGAAAAAACCATAAAATTATTAAAAATAGAAAACTTAAATAAGAGTTTAAATATTAAGAATAAAGATGCCGATATAGAAAAATACAAACTTCAGGAAGCTATTATTGCAAAGCAAAATGAAAATCGGGTTTTACAATTACAAAACGGTGTTGAGAAACGTAAAAACGAAATTGCTTTACTTAAAGAAAAAGAGCAATTAAAGGCATTGGAGTTAGATAGAGAAAAGACGATAAAATATATTGTTCTGGTGGCGTTTTTCATTTTATTGGTGCCCACGGTTGGTCTTTTAATTATTTATTATCAAAAATTACAAGCCCAAGGTTTGCTTAATTTAAAAGAAAAAGAAATTAATGCCCAACGAGTGAGTTCCTTAAAAAAAGATCAAGAAATAAAACTGATTAAAGCTTCTATTCGCGGTCAAGACCATGAACGAAAAAAGATAGCTCAAGAAATGCACGATAGCATTGGTGGAAATTTGGCAGCTATAAAATTGCAATTCAGTCAGCTTGCTAATCATCCGGATAAAGTCAATTTAATTTATAGTCAATTAGATGATACTTACGAACAAGTACGAAATTTATCGCATAATTTACTACCAAAAAAAATAAGAGAAAACGATTTTGTATCCTTAATTAACGAATACATAAACACCGTGCAAGAAGCCAGTAATATTGCCATACAGGTTTCTTTTTATGATGAAGATAAAATTAATGAGTTGGATAAAATATTACAAAATGAGTTGTTTTCCATTTTTCAGGAACTCACTACCAACACGCTAAAATACGCTAATGCCACAGCAATAGACATACAGCTCGATTTATTAAACGCCTGCCTGTTTTTTGTTTATGAAGATAACGGCGATGGTTTTGATGTCTCGCAAACCACATTGGGTATTGGGCTAACAAATATAAAAAGTAGAGTAGAAAATTATAAAGGGATTATTCATATTGATGCAAGCCCAAACCGTGGCACTAATATCAATATAGAAATCCCTATAGAAAACCATACAAATGAAGCATAACCTAATTATAGCAGACGATCATAAAATGTTTTTAGATGGCTTATTAAGCATTCTTAAAACAGAAAGTAATTACAATATTTTGTTTACCGCAAAGCACGGTGGCCATGTTAAAAAATATATATCTATAAATACTGAAGAAAGAATAGACCTTGTAATTACCGATGTTACCATGCCTGAAGTGGATGGTATAGCGCTAAATAAATGGATAAAAGAAACCTCGAGCAGTATAAAAACGCTAGTGGTAAGCATGCACAATACTCCGGAAATTATAGATAATCTTATTGAAAGTAATGTGGATGGCTATCTTCAGAAAAACGCGCAAAAGGAAGAGTTTCTAAAGGCTATAGAAACTATTTTAGGTGGCGAAAAATATTTTTCTTCAGAAATAAAAGACATCTATCTGAAAAACAAATTTGAAAAAAATAAAGAAAAGGAAATTAAACTCACCAAACGTGAGGTTGAAGTAATTTCGTTAATTGCTGAAGAGTTTACAACTCAAGAAATTGCCGATCAGCTTTTTTTAAGTAAACACACCATAGAAAGTTACCGTAAAAACTTAATTACAAAACTGAATGTTAGAAATCTTGCTGGTCTTACCAAATACGCCATAAAAAAAGGTTACGTATCTTCTTAAATTACAAAATAAATCATCATTCATATAAAGGCTCCTTAATTTAGGGAGTCTTTTTTTTTGTAAAAATCTTCATTTAGCTGTTAATGAGGATGTCTTTATTCTAATGGCGCTAATTTTTGGCGTTTTAACCTAACAAACAGAATAATATTAAAACGCCTCGTTTCATTGTATCTTGATTTTTAGTGTTTTACGTTGAAACACCCTGTTTTCAGGGTATTCGTTTTCACCAAATACGGGGTTATTCTAAGGTGTGTATTGCTATACATTTGTACCAGGAAATACGGCACACCACAAGTTAAAACATAAAAAAGCTTTGGGTGTTATTCAAAAAAAACAAATAAAAAACAACCATTAAAAAAAACAACATTATGACTTTCGGAATTACATTAATCTTATTAAGTATCATCGCAGTACCTTCTTTATTATTATCAAAAAAACCTAACGCAAAAGAACTTCTAGAAAAAATTGAGCCTTATCAAGGTTGGATCGGACTTATTTTGTGTTTCTACGGCGTTTGGGGTATTATTTTTTCAATATTAAACTTAGGCTGGATTACAACATTCCCAATTTGGTGGGCCACTTTATTAGCAGGAAGTGCTGTGCAAGCCGTTTTAGGTTTCATGCTAGGCTTTAGCTTAATTAACAAACTGGTTTTATCTAAAAACGAAGCTGCTAAAGAAAAGGCTATGGTTCTTAGAGAAAAACTAGCGCCAAAACAAGGGAAGTTAGGAATCGTAGGTCTATTTGTAGGCGCCTGGATGATTGTTGCTTCTATCTTATTCTTTTAATTAAAACACACTAAAAAAAATCAAATTATTATGAAAAAATTTATCCTATTCGCAGCATTATTATTCACGTTGCCATTTATCGCACAAGAACATAAAAATACCATTACCGTTATTGGTGAAACAAAAAAAACAGTACAAGAGAGTGGTTATACCGTTTTAATCGGGTTGCAACAAGTTATTTATCATGGCGGACAACAAGAGGTGGAGGCTACATCTTTAGCTGATGTAACAAAAAACTACGCCGATAAACTGGCCGACTTAAGAATTGATTTTAGCCGATTCCGAAGAAACACATATTACGAATTAGCGATGTCTTACAGTCAAAACAGAGAATCTGCTTACTATAGTTTTACAACGGATGATATAGAAGAAGTGAGAAAAATTATTCAACTTAATTTGGCAGGGATGACTATTGTATATAACGAAGTATTGGCTAAAGAATTGACTAACGACCAGTTGGTAGAGCTTTCTGAAGCAGCTATAGCTAATGCTAAATTAAAAGCAAAAGCAATTGCTAAAAAAATGAATAAAACGGTTGGTGATATTGTAAATATATCAGACTCAAATACTAACGAACAGTATATTCAAAATTATGGGATAATCACAACGCAGCCTTATGATGTAACCGTAGTATTCGAGCTTAATTAAATATTAAAAAAATAAAAATTCAGTAAGGTTTTTCGGTATTAAGCCTGTATTATTTAACTACTTTCGCCGCCCTTAAAAAAATTAAAGGATGTCTATAATTAACAAATTCAAACAAAAATCATGAAAATTAAATTAACAGTATTATCAGTATTCGCATTCTGTAGCATGTTTAACGCAGAAGCACAAAAATTAAAAAAGTTTGGAAGTTCTATTGAAAAGAAAATTGGACCAAAAACAATAAAAGTACCTTACACTGATGTGATATCATACTTAGGATACGCTACGCCAGGTAATGAAGACAACATTGTAGACGATAAAAAATTCTACTATATTTATTTATGGGTCCCTGCTGTAGCTCCAGAATTAGGAGTAAGAATGCTTTCTCCTGTAGCTAAAACAAAAATTAAAGACGCTATTAGTTCTTCAGAATATGAAGCTAATGCATCGTCTAGCGATTATTTTGATACATACATTACTTTAGAGCGTTCTTCTATATTCACAAAAGAAGGTGTTACTGTAGATGGTGCTAAAAACGCAACATGGACTACACTTGCTAGTAACGATGATAGTAGCGAAATGCCTGCACAACCAAGTGGAAGCAGCTACAACTCATTATTAAGATATAAAAGTGAAGTTGGTAGCCCAACAAAAGCATTAACTGCCGGTTTATACCGTATTGGTTTTACAACTTACAAAAGAGGTGAAGTAAAAGGAACCTTTTTAGCAGAAGTAGCAGCACCAGTAAAATTACCAGGAGTTGTTATGGCTAAAACCATAGAAGAACTTAAAAAAGGACTATAGTATAAAAACAGGCATCCATTAACCCTCTAGAAATACCTCTTTATGTATGTAAAGAGGTGTTTTGTTTTTATCATTTATATCAACGTTAATTTATAAAAACAGTATATTTAAACCCTTTTATTTTAAAGAAAGCTATCTTTGCAGCATGCAATCCAAAGCCCTTTTTATAACGCCTCCGTTTACGCAGCTAAATACCGCTTATCCAGCAACCGCCTATTTAAAAGGCTTTCTGGAAATACACGATATTTCTATGCCGCACTGCGATTTAAGTATCGAGCTGTTTACTGCTGTTTTTAAAAGTGATTTTTTGCGTGCCATGTTTAAAGAAGCTAAGGATTTGGGTAATTACAATTATCCCGAAGTAAGCAAAATGAAATCGCGCTACATCTCGTGCGTCGATCCTGTTATTGCATTTCTTCAAAAGCATGATATTGAAACTGCTCAAAGCATATTAAAACCCGATTTTTTACCACCAGGACACCGTTTAAAACATGTCAATACTAAAATAGAATGGGAAGCTGGTGATATTGGTGTTATTGATAAAGCCAAACACCATGCCACACTTTTTATTGAAGAAATAGGCGATTTTATACAAGCCAACGTCGATGAGTTTTTTGCATTCACCAAATACGCTGAGCAAATTGCAACTTCGGCTAGTAGTTTCGATCAAATAGACGAGTTTTTAAGCTATCAGCCCACACTTATCGAAGAGGAAATGCTCGATATTTTGGTGGATCAAATTAAAACTCATCAACCTAATTTAGTGTGTTTTACGATTCCTTTTCCGGGGAATTTATTCGCAGCCTTACGTTGCGCACAATTTATTAAACAACTTTTTCCAGATATTTACGTGGCTTTTGGAGGGGGGTATTGCAATACCGAGTTACGCGCGTTAGAAGATCCTAGAATATTCGAATTTGTCGATTTCATCTCACTCGATGATGGCGAAGGTCCGTTATTAAAAATGATAAACTATCTCGACGGAAAAATTGATATAAACCAACTAGAGCGCACCTTTGTACTCGAAAATAATAAAGTGGTTTACAAGAATAAAACGCCAAATACCATTTATCATCATAAAAACTTACCCGCACCAAATTATTCGGGTTTGCCTTTTGATAAATACGTCTCCTTTTTAGATGTGGTAAATCCTATGCACCGTATGTGGACTGATGCTCGTTGGAATAAACTCACCATATCCCACGGATGCTACTGGAAACAATGCTCTTTTTGCGATGTAAGCCTAGATTATATAGGTAATTACCAAAACACTACCGCAGAAGATTTAGTCAATAAAATTGAAAAAATAATAAAAGATACCGGCATTACAGGTTTTCATTTTGTGGACGAAGCAGCGCCTCCAAAAATGTTACGCGCGCTATCAAAAGCACTAATAGAACGAAACTTAAAAATAACGTGGTGGACTAACATTAGGTTTGAAAAAACATTTAGTTTCGAGTTATGCGAACTCATGGCGCAATCGGGTTGTATAGCAGTAACTGGCGGGCTAGAAGTAGCTTCAGATCGTTTGCTTTCTAAAATGAAAAAAGGTGTTGATATAGCACAAGTGGCACGAGTAACCCATCATTTTTCGGAAAATAATATCATGGTGCATGCTTATCTCATGTACGGATTTCCCACTCAAACCGAGCAAGAAACCATCGATTCTCTCGAAGTAGTTAGGCAATTATTTCAAAAAAACTGTATTCAATCGGCATTTTGGCACCAATTTACCACCACCATTCATAGTCCTATTGGGCAAAACCCCGAAGCTTTTGGTATCGAGATAACAGGTCCTGTGTTCCAGGGGTTTGCACAAAACGATTTGTACCATAAAGATGCACAAGGTGCCAACCATCCCAAGTATACTAAGGGGTTAAACCTCGCTTTACACAATTATTTAAATTCGGCTGGGCTGCAAGATAATCTGCAAAACTGGTTCGATTTCCCTATACCACCAACAAGCCATCCCGATGGTTTAATCGAAAGTTTTTTAGAAGCATTAACCGTAAAATAATTTGGGCGTTACCTTTATCCTGAAACAAATTCAGGATAAAGGTCAGGCTTTCCGTTGCAAGTCCTCGCACCTCCTGCGTCGGGCTATGGGCTATCCACTGCAATCCTTAACGCAGGTGTATCCGTAAGGTTAAAGTCTATTCGAAATAAAATACCGGTCTATAAACGTTCTTAAAAACAAGTGAATCATAATAACTATGTTTTTTCGGATTATAATCTCAAAAAGAAACACAAACAAAAACCCCAAAACATAAAGTCGTGGGGTTTTCTAGCTATTAATCATAACTTCAACTAACACTAGTGAAGAATATTAAATAGTAAGACGTAAAATAGTTTCGGAAATTGCAAAAAGATAAAAACTTTAACACTCTTTAACGTTTAGGGCTGTTAATGCACAAAGCCCGAATTTAAATTCGGGCTTTATCATGTAAGACAATTACGTGTTGTACGATTTATGTATTGTGAAGGTGACTAACTCTAAATAATTTTTACTCGTACAGCACTGTCTACGTGTAATATAACGAATTTTGACGAGGTTTATTTTATTTTTTTAGAATAAATTTGAAAAAATAACGTTTCAGAAAGCGTTCAATAAAGGGAAATAAACATATATAACGTAATAATCACTTTATGGCTGAGGTTTTTTAGTCTCGATATTTTCAGAAGGAAACAGGGAAAGTAAGGCAGCGTTGTATATGTCGTCTAAAAGGAATATAAAATATTTAAAAAATGAGTAAAAAAACATTAGTTATCGGCGCGTCATTAAAATCAGACCGCTATTCCAATAGAGCTATTAAAAAATTAGTGGCTCATAATAATGAAGTTGTAGCCATTGGTTTACGCGCAGGAGTTGTTGCTAACGTAGAAATCGATACCGATAAAGTGGCTTATCAAAATATCGATACGGTAAGTTTGTACCTTAACCCTAAGCGCCAAGCCGATTATTTTGATTATATTATTTCTTTAAATCCGAAACGTGTTATTTTTAATCCTGGAACCGAAAACCCAGAATTCTACAAGCTTTTAGAAGCAAATAACATCGCTTTTGAAGAAGCTTGTACCTTGGTTTTGTTATCTATCAATCAGTTTTAGGCTTTACTTTTTTTCGAAATTAATAGTAATCCAATAAAAGTCAGGATGCCATTAATAATGAGTAATTCGTAACCAATCACGTAGCCGCCTAAACGTTCTGCCGGTATGGTTCCAATAATAAAAGAGATTAGTACAGATAGTAGTGCTACTAACCAAACATAGTTGTCTTTTATAGTGTATTTTGTGAAAATTCCGAAGGCAAATAACCCCAGTAAAGGGCCGTAGGTATAGCCTGCAACTTTTAGCAAATTATCAATAACGTTGCTGTCTAATACGTATTTAAAAATAACGATAACAATAATTAAGAGTACGCTCATTAATATATGTACACGTTTACGTAAACCTTTTTGTACGTGTTTTTCGCGTTTTTCGATACCTAGAAAATCTACACAAAAAGAAGTGGTTAAAGAGGTTAAAGCCGAATCGGCACTACTGTAAGCTGCGGCAATTAATCCTAGTAAAAAGAAAATAGCCAAAGTAATACTCAATCCACCATTTAATGCAATTTCAGGAAATAGTAAATCGGTTTTTACTTTGCCGTCTAAAGTAGGGATGGCAATTTGATTTTTTTCCGCATAAATAAATAGAAGAGCTCCCAATAAAAGAAACATAAAATTAACAACGATTAAAACTGATGCAAAGGAGAGCATGTTTTTCTGAGCATCTTTTAAGCTTTTGCAACTCAGGTTTTTTTGCATCATATCTTGGTCTAAACCCGTCATACAAATCGCGATAAACATACCACCCAAAAACGATTTTATAAAATGATTTTTAGCCAAAATAGAATCGGTAAACATGATTTTGTTGTATTTGGTTAATTCTTCCGAAGCGAAAAAATCGGCAAAACTCCAGTTCAATTTATCGGTAATTAAATAAACCGCAACCACTAAAGCGGTAAGCATGAATAAGGTTTGCAAAGTATCGGTCCAAATAATGGTTTTTATGCCGCCTTTAAAAGTGTAAAGCCATATTAATAAAATAGAAATACTCACGGTAACTACAAACGGAATTCCAAAATCGTCGAAAACAAATTTTTGCAATACAATAGCTATTAAATACAATCTAAATGCGGCTCCTAAAACCCGAGAAATAAAGAAGAAAAACGCACCTGTTTTGTAACTTACAACACCGAAACGATTTTCCAAATACTGGTAAATGGAGGTAACATTCATTTTGTAATATATGGGCATGAGTACGTAGGCAATTACCAAATAACCCACCAAATAACCGAAAACGACTTGCATGTAACTAAACTGAGAACCAGCAACCCAACCTGGAACTGAAATAAAAGTAACGCCAGAAAGCGATGCGCCAATCATGCCGAAAGCAACTAAGTACCAAGGCGCCGATTTGTTAGCTTTGAAAAAAGCATCGTTACTGTCTTCTTTTCCAGTGAAATATGATATTAAAATTAATACGCAAAAATAAGCAGCGATTAAAAAAAGTATTTGTGTGGCCGTCATAAAAAATGAAATTGTAAGTTTTTCAAAATACGAATATAAAACATCAATAAACAAGCTCTAATGTGGTTATTTAAAAGTGTGGTTTAAAATTAGCGAATATCCTTGCGAAATAGTAATTTCGCAATCATGGAATTCTCTTCAAAATTATTAGAACGCGCTGTAAATGAGATGTCTCAATTACCAGGTATTGGTAAGCGTACGGCGCTGCGTTTAGTTTTGCATATGTTAAGGCAACCTAAAGAGCAAACTATTGGTTTGGCCGAGGCATTAAAAACCATGCGTGTGGAAGTTAAATTTTGTAAATCGTGCAATAATATTAGCGATGTTGCGTTGTGCGAAATATGCTCTAATCCGTCGAGAAATGAAGGCGTAATTTGCGTGGTGGAAGATGTGCGAGATGTTATGGCTATAGAAAACACTAGTTCGTATAAAGGCTTGTACCATGTTCTTGGAGGTAAAATTTCTCCTATGGATGGTATTGGTCCGCACGATTTAAATATAGAATCCTTAGTGGCTAAGGTGAAAGAAGGAAAAGCTAAAGAACTTATTTTTGCGTTAAGTTCAACCATGGAAGGGGATACCACAAATTTTTATATTTATAAGCAAATTCAAGATTACGATGTGTTTACATCAACTATTGCCCGAGGAATTTCGGTTGGGGACGAATTAGAATACGCCGATGAAATTACTTTAGGTCGAAGCATTGTGAATAGAATTCCGTTTGAATCCTCATTAAAATTGTAATTTTTATTATTTGAAACTCTCAATTGTCATCCTTAATTATAATGTGCGCTACTTTTTAGAATTGGCTCTAAAAAGTGCACAAGCGGCAATTGCTGAAATTGATGCTGAAATTATTGTGGTTGACAATGATTCTAGTGATGATAGTTGCGCCATGGTAAAACGTGTGTTTCCAGAAGTAAAGCTCATCGAGAATAAAGAGAATTTAGGCTTTTCAAAAGGAAATAACATAGGTGTTTCAATAGCAAAAGGAGAATATATTTGCATTTTAAATCCGGATACGGTGGTTGCTGAAGATACCTTTACAAAACTCTTAGCTTTTTCTGAGAAAAAAGAAAATCTAGGTCTTGTAGGTTGTAGATTAATCAACGGGAGCGGCTTATTTTTACCTGAAAGTAAACGTAACGTTCCAACAGTTTCGGTAGCATTAAAGAAAATTTTAGGAATGTCTGAAATGTATTATGCCAATCATCTAACAGCCGATGCTATTGGTGAAGTTGATGTTCTTGTGGGCGCATTTATGCTAATAAAAAAAGATGTTTATTTAGCTGTTGGCGGTTTTGATGAAGATTACTTTATGTATGGTGAAGACATCGATTTATCTTACAAGATTATAAAGGCAGGTTATAAAAATTATTATTACGGCGAAACAACAGTTATTCATTTTAAAGGTGAAAGCACACTGAAGGACAGTCGTTATGCACGTCGCTTTTTTGGTGCTATGCAAATATTTTATGAAAAGCACTTTAAGCAAAACGTGATTTTTGATTTAGTTGTTTGGTTAGGAATTAAATTAGCCTTAGTTTTTAGACGATCAGGAACAAAGGAAATCAAAGCGATTTCAGAATATGTTTTTGTTTCAAAAAGTGAAAACGAAGCATTACAAAAGAAACTTCCAAGTAAAATGAATTTACAGTCGGCATTTGGCGATTTTAAAACAGGAGCTGAGGTTGTTTTCGATGCCAACATAATGTCTTATAAAGATATTATTGAGCATATTAAAAATGCAGATAAAGAATTAACCTTTAAAATATTACCAAACCAATCGCATTTTATTATTGGAAGCAATAATGGATTTAGTAGAGGAGAAGTAATAGATTTTAAATAGTATTGTGTGATTTGTTTAATGAAATTGATGTTTTTTCATTAATTTTGCATTGTAAAACTAAAAAACAAGTATTTTATTAATAATATGGCAAAGTTTGAACTAAAGTTACCTAAAATGGGAGAGAGTGTTGCTGAGGCAACCATTACCTCTTGGTTAAAAGAAGTTGGAGATACTATAGAATTAGACGAAGCAGTTTTAGAGATTGCAACGGATAAGGTGGATAGCGAAATTCCGAGTGAAGTAGATGGTGTTTTAGTCGAAAAGCTTTTTAATGTAGATGATGTTGTTCAGGTTGGGCAAGTCATCGGCATTATTGAAATTGAGGGAGATGCTGAAGTTGCTAGTATAGCAGCTACTGAAGATGAAGCATCTGATGATGAGGACGAAGCTGTAAAGGAGATAGAGCAAAGTGTGGAGGTAGCCAAAGAAACGGCTGCACCATTAGCATCTAGTGAAACTCGTTTTTATTCGCCTTTGGTGAAAAACATCGCTAAAGCGGAAGGCGTGTCGCAATCTGAATTAGACAACATTGTTGGTACTGGTAAAGATGATCGTGTTACTAAAACGGATATTTTAAGTTACGTTGAAAATAAAGGAGCTAATCAAACGGTTGCTCCAGAAAAAATAGCAGCGCCAACAAACCCAGTGGCTCCTAAGGTTGCACAACAGGCTCCAAAAGCAGTATCAAATCCTGTTATTTCAACAGGTGAAGATGAAATTATCGAAATGACCCGAATGGGTAAGTTGGTAGCGAATCACATGGTGCAGTCCGTTCAAACTTCGGCACATGTGCAGAGTTTTATTGAAGCCGATGTTACTAATATTTGGAATTGGAGAAAAAGAGTTAAAGATGGCTTTATGAAACGTGAAGGTGAAAACTTAACCTTTACACCTATTTTTATGGAAGCTATTGCTAAAGCACTTCGTGAGTATCCCATGATGAATATTTCTCTTCAGGGAGATACTATTGTAAAGAAGAAAAATATAAACCTAGGTATGGCAGCAGCTTTGCCAGATGGTAATTTAATAGTTCCCGTTATTAAAAATGCCGATCAGCTTAACTTAGTTGGTATGACCAAGCAGGTTAACGATTTGGCTAAAAGATCGCGTTTAAACCAATTGAAACCAGACGATATTCAAGGAGGAACATACACTGTAACTAATGTGGGAACCTTTGGAAGTATTATGGGGACACCTATTATCAATCAGCCACAAGTAGGGATATTAGCATTGGGCGCTATTAGAAAAGTGCCTGCGGTTATTGAAACTCCGGAAGGTGATTTTATTGGTATTCGTTACAAAATGTTTTTATCGCACTCTTACGATCATCGTGTTGTAAATGGCGCTTTAGGCGGTATGTTTGTAAAAGCGGTTACCGATTATTTAGAAGCCTGGGACGTTAACAGAGAAATATAAACTTACTTATTGTAATTGTTTATAGTATCTATAAGCGCGGTTTTTGTAGTGATGTTGGTGTATATAGACGCCTTGATTTTAAGTATAAAAGTCGCGTTTTTTATAACATCTGTAGTTTGTTCGGTATGCTTTAAAAGTTGTTCTAATTCTTGTTGATGCGCCTTAATATCTTTAGTTTTAAATGCTATTTGATAATCGTTAAACAGATTTTTGGCGTCGTTACACAAGGCACAGTTTTCAGATTCAAAAATAGTGATGTCTTCAGTTTTTAAAGCATCGTCTATATTAATCTGGAAATCATCAAAATCTTTACGGAAACTTAGGTTTTGGCTAATTTCATTGACAATAAATTGCTCGTTATAGTCACCCACTTTATCGGTTAGCTTTATAAGTGTAATTAAATGTTTTTCGCTGTTGGCAGGGATAACTTTTAATACAGGCCGGTTACTGCTTCTTCTGTAATCTTTGGTTTCTATGCGTAAAAAAATAGAATAGCTTACAGAGTCATTATTTTTGGCATAAAACTCTAAGCGTTTACCATTTTGTTTTTTAACAAGTTCTACATTTTTATTCTTGGTTTGCTGAGCAAAACTGAAGAAAGAAAATAAAAGTAATAGAAGAAAAGAATATGTTGTTTTGTGGTTTGAATTCATAATACGAACAAATTTAAACAAATTTTAAAAGTATATTTGTAAAAACATTTAATAAAAAATGAAGTTAAACCTTACAAAGCCGATCTGTTTTTTCGATTTAGAAACTACAGGAATCAATATATCTAAAGACCGTGTAGTCGAAATTTCTATTCTTAAAGTTTACCCTAACGGAAATAAAGAAAGTAGAACTTGGTTGGTAAATCCAGAAATGACTATTCCGCAAGAGGTGGTAGATATTCATGGAATTAGCAATGAAAAAATAGCAAACGAACCTACCTTTAAGGAACTTGCTAAGGATATTTACGGTATGATTAAGGACGCCGATTTAGCGGGTTTTAATTCTAATAGATTTGATATTCCTTTATTAGCAGAAGAATTACTGCGTGCAGATATCGATTTTGATATGAAAAGCAGTTTAGCTGTAGATGTGCAAACTATTTTTCATAAAATGGAACAACGCACACTTAGTGCTGCATATAAATTTTATTGTAATGAAAATCTGGAAGGAGCGCATAGTGCTGAAGCAGATACCAATGCGACTTACGAAATTTTAAAAGCGCAGATTGAGCGTTATGATGATTTGGAGAATAATACCAAATTTTTAGCTGAATTTAGTTCTAGAAATAAATTTGCCGATTTTGCAGGATTTATAAATTATAATAAAGATGGTGTAGAATGTTTTTCTTTCGGAAAGCATAAAGGAAAATTAGTAACCGATGTTTTAGAAAGTGAACCGGGATATTTTGGCTGGTTATTGAATGCCGATTTTCCGTTATACACTAAAAAAGTGCTTACCGCTATTAAATTACGTAGTTTAAATACGAAGGCTTAAAAAAAATAGAGTTAAGAGTTAATAAAAGAGCGTATAGAAATGTTATACAGAAGTTGAAATTGTGCTAGATTAGAATTGAAAACTAAATACTTGTTTTTAGACAATCTAACGTACTGAATACTGTATGCTGACAACCGCGTTAGGGATTGCAGAGGAAAGCCCACAGCCTGACGAAGGAAGTGCGCGGACTTGCAACGTAAAGCCCGACCTTTAAACTGAACTTTTTTCAGGATAAAGGTAACGCCCAAATTAAAATTAATAAAGGATGAAACTTATTTGTATTGGTCGGAATTATACCGAACACATCGAGGAATTAAATAATGAGAAACCTACAGATCCGGTGGTGTTTTTAAAGCCTGATACGGCGATTTTACTTAAAAAGCAACCGTTTTTTATTCCTGATTTTTCGGACGATGTACATTATGAAGTGGAAATTTTAGTGAAAATAAATAGAGTAGGGAAGCATATTGATAAGAAATTTGCGCATAAATATTACAATGAAATTGGTTTAGGTATCGATTTTACAGCCCGAGATTTGCAGGCTCAATTAAAAGCAAAAGGACTCCCTTGGGAAAAAGCTAAAAGCTTTGATGGTGCTGCTGTAATTGGAAATTGGATTTCTGTGGATACTATTGATAATGTGGATAATATTGAGTTTTCTTTAAAAAAGAACGATATTGTTGTACAAAATGGAAATACAAGCCACATGTTGTGGAAAATTGATGATTTAATAGAATATGTGTCGAAATATTTTACTTTAAAGATTGGAGATGTTATATTTACAGGTACGCCAGCAGGAGTTGGTAAAGTATTGGCAGAGGATAAGTTAAAAGGATTTATAGGAGATAATGAGATGTTTTCAATAACAGTTAAATAAATGGAACAACACTACAAATTATTTAGAGTAAGAGAATTAGCGGATAATGACGAGTCTTTTGTCGCTGCATTGGCCGAGGCTTTTTTGGAAGAAGTACCCGAAGATGCTGAGCGTTTAAAAAAAGCAGTTGCCGAAAAAGATTATACTGAAGCCTACCAAGCGGCGCACAAAATGAAACCAACCATCGATTTGTTTGAATTGGGTGTGCTGGATAAGTTAATTGAAGTTCAGGATTGGGGTAAATTTACTCAAAAGGACGTCAATGTTGAGGAGCAACTAGCTATTGTGATTGATGCAGTAGACAAAACGGTAGCAGAAATTAAGTCGGATTTTAATCTATAGTTTATCATGCTGGCAGAAATTATAACCATTGGAGACGAACTCCTAATTGGGCAAGTTATTGATACTAATTCTGCTTATATTGCAAAACAACTTAATAAAATAGGAGTTTCGGTTTATCAGATTACGTCTATTCAAGATGATAAACAACACATTCTTCAAGCTTTTGAAGAAGCTGAAAAACGGGTCGATATTATTATCATTACCGGTGGATTGGGACCAACAAAGGACGATATTACAAAAAAAACCATTGCAGAATATTTTAATGATACTTTAGTTAGAAGTACTGCCGTGGAAGACAATATTAGAACACTTTGGAGTAAATATGTGAGGCAAACCTTGCTTCAGGTAAATTTAGATCAGGCTTTAGTACCTTCTAAATCGACTGTTTTAATGAATACTTTAGGAACCGCTCCTGGCATGTGGATGGAGCGTAATAACACTGTTTTTATATCGCTACCTGGCGTGCCTTTTGAAATGGAAGACTTGATTGATAATGAAGTAGTGCCGAGAATTACAGAGAAATTTGAATGTCCGTATATTTTACACCGCACCTTATTAATTTATGGTTTAGGTGAAAGTACTTTGGCTGCCCGAATTGAAGCCTGGGAAGACCAATTACCATCCCATATAAGACTCGCTTATTTGCCTAGTTTAGGTAATATGCGTTTACGTTTATCAAGCAAAGGTTTTGATAAAGAAGCTGTGATAGCAGATGTACAGAAGCAGTTAGGGACATTAATTCCATTAATAAAAGACGAGTTTGTAGGTTTCGAGGAAGAAGATGATTCCATCGAAATTATTATAGGTAAACAACTTACCGCATTAGGTAAAACTGTGGCCACGGCCGAAAGTTGTACAGGCGGAAAAATTGCCGAGCGTTTTACGGCAAATTCTGGTGCATCGGCATACTTTAAAGGAAGCGTAATTAGTTATGCTACGGCATCTAAAATTGATGTTTTAGGGCTTTCAAAAACCGATATTGATGCACATTCTGTAGTGAGTTCTCAGGTAGCCGAATCTATGGCGCAGCATGTTTTGGACCTATTTAAAACCGATTATGCAATTGCCACAACCGGAAATGCAGGTCCAACAAAAGGCGATTCGGATGTTGAGGTGGGTACCGTTTATATTGCAATAGCTACAAAAACAGGAGTTTATTCAGAAAAATTTATGTTAGGCAACTTAAGATTAAAGGTAATAAACAAGGGGGCTAACAAGGCTTTTGAAATGTTACTAAAAGAAATATTAAAAAATAGATAAAAATTTGGTTGTCATACCATAAAGATTTTATATATTTGCACCTCGATTTTAAGCAACAAAATTTAAAGTTATATAGAATGTCAAGAGTTTGTGAACTTACAGGAAAGAAGGCGATGGTTGGAAACAACGTGTCTCATGCATTAAACAGAACTAAACGCAAATTCAATGCGAATTTAGTAAAGAAACGTTTTTACCTTCCAGAAGAAGACAGCTGGGTAACTTTAAAAGTTTCAACATCTGCTTTAAAAACAATTAATAAAATAGGTATTTCTGCAGCAATTAAAGATGCAAAATCTAAAGGATTTTTAACGAAGTAATTCGCTGTATTAAAAATATAAAGAAATGGCAAAAAGAGGCAATAGAATACAGGTGATATTAGAATGTACAGAGCATAAAGAATCTGGTCAAGCGGGAACTTCTCGTTACATTACTACGAAAAACAAAAAGAATACGCCAGATAGAATGGAGATTAAGAAATTTAATCCTATCCTTAAGCGTATGACAGTGCATAAAGAAATTAAATAATTAGAAATTTTAGCAATAAAATTTCAAATACCTTAAAAATATATAGGTCATGGCAAAGAAATCCGTAGCATCATTACAAACAGGATCTAAAAGATTAACAAAAGCAATAAAAATGGTAAAGTCTCCAAAAACAGGAGCTTACATGTTTGTTGAATCTATCATGAATCCAGATCAAGTATCAGACTTTTTAGCTAAAAAGTAATAGAACTTGTTAGACAATATTATAAGCTGCTTTCCTTTCGGAAGCAGCTTTTTTATTTTTATATTTGAAAAACGCCGATTTAACTGACATATTAGCAGTAAAAAAATGTGGTAAGGATTTTGACAAGAGTAACTAGTATCGTTATCTTAAAAAGAGTATTACGTAATAATAATGTAGTCTAAATTTATAAAACAGATCTATACTAAAGTAAAAATAAAAAGAGCATAACCACTCTATAACTAACAACCAGCAAGAAAATGAGCTTTTTTAAAAAAATATTTTCGTCAGATAAAAAGGAAACCCTTGATAAAGGATTAGAAAAAACTAAATCTAGTTTTTTTGGAAAACTAAGTAAAGCCGTAGCCGGAAAGTCTAAGGTGGATGCTGAGGTTTTAGATAATTTGGAGGAGATTCTTGTATCTTCGGATGTTGGTGTTAATACCACACTTAAAGTAATAGAGCGTATTGAGGAACGCGTGGCTAAAGATAAATATTTAGGTACCGATGAACTTAATAAAATACTTCGCGAGGAAATAGCTGCTTTATTAAGCGAAACAAATTCTGGTGAAGAAACTGAGTACACTATTCCAAGCTTACCAAAACAAGCCAATGGAACCAAAACACCTTATGTGTTAATGGTAGTTGGTGTAAATGGTGTGGGTAAAACTACAACTATTGGTAAGTTAGCTTATCAATTTAAAAAGCAAGGTTTAAAAGTCGTTTTAGGAGCTGCAGATACGTTTCGTGCGGCAGCTATAGATCAGCTTCAAGTTTGGGCTGATCGTGTAGATGTGCCAATGGTACGCCAGGATATGGGAAGTGATCCCGCTTCAGTAGCGTTCGATGCTTTAAAATCGGGTGTAAATCAAGATGCCGATGTTATTATTATTGATACTGCTGGACGTTTGCATAATAAAGTAAACTTAATGAACGAGCTTACCAAGGTGAAACGTGTTATGCAAAAAGTGGTTGCAGATGCGCCTCACGATGTTCTTTTGGTTTTAGATGGCTCTACAGGGCAAAATGCTTTCGAGCAAGCTAAGCAGTTTACTGCGGCAACAGAGGTTACATCGTTAGCAGTTACCAAACTTGATGGAACAGCAAAAGGTGGTGTTGTTATTGGTATTTCCGATCAATTTAAAATTCCTGTAAAATATATTGGTGTTGGTGAAGGTATTGAAGACTTACAAGTGTTTAATAAATTTGAATTTGTCGATTCGTTTTTTAAATAGAAATTATCTTTTTAGTGTAAAGTGTCCGGTGTACTTCTTTCCATTGGCACGTGTTACTACAAACCAATAATCTGAAGTAGGCATGTTTCTTCCGTTATAATTGCCATCCCATGATATGTTTTTATCTAAGGTTTTAAGTAGTTTTCCATATCTATCATATATTTTGATGTCTAAAGTCTCTTCCGTTTCGGAATACTTAATAGACCATGTGTCATGAAATCCATCTCCATTTGGCGTAAAATATTTTCGAGCGTTTAATATGTAAACATTTTCTGTAATAGTACCACAACCATTTTTGTCTCTTACATAAATAGTGTATTCCCCTATTGGTAATTTTGTAAATACATTATCATCTTGGTAGTTGGTGTCATCTAAAGAGAGCTCATAATCTCCAAGACTTAAGTTGGATAAATTAACAGTTATTGAATTGTTAGTGTCGGTCCAATCTTCAATTTCAATGTTTTGAATAATGGCTTTGTTAGATAGTACGACTTCGAAATCTTTAGTTGTAGAGCAGGTGTAGGTGGCATAATCTTTAGTTACTGTTATGGAGTAACTGCCAATATTTGAAGTTAGAATACTTATGGTTTGTGTTGTTTCTCCGGTAGACCATAGGTAACTATCAAAACCATGTCCAGCATCTACAATTATTTCATGATCACCTTCGCAAATACTTATAAATTCGGGGATATTAATTATTCGTGTAGCTTGTAGCGAAATAGCTATTTCTGCTATTTGATAACAATGATCGGCAGAATCAATTCGAGCGTAAATGATAGGATTATCTATAGTCCAATTATAATTAGTCGGTTCTGTAATATGTTCGTCTTCATAATAATTCTCTGCTCCAGATAGAGAAGTGAAGTAATTAATATCACAATCATTACAGCTCGTAATTTCAGATTTATAAAAGGTTAAATTAATAACTTCTTCATCATCATTTAAATTATCACAGACCACAAATGAGATGTTATTTATGGCGAGTGTGGGCGATACTATGTTTACCAAAACAGCAAATCTATCTTCACTTTCACATCCATAAAGAGTTTCTTTTGCGGCGTAATAAGTAGCCCCATCGGTTAAACTTGTTTCATCTAGTAAAATATTTCCACCAGTTTCGGCATCATACCAAATGGGAGTTGCGCTCACTTCAATACTCGCTATGGTTGGGTTTTGTGTAGTGCAAAATAGCTGTTTGGCCTCACCGGTTAAGGCTTCTGGAGTTTCAATAATTTCTACTTCAAAATTACCTGAAGCAATTCTACAAAAAGCAGAATTTATGTTATTGCCGTTGGCAACAGTTAATCTATATAGAAATGTTCCAGAGGTAGCCGTATTAGAAAATAGATAGTTCGGGGTGGTCTCCCCAATAATATCCGTCCAGGTATTACCAGTATCATTAGAAAACTGCCATTGATATTGTGGGTCGGTATATCCGGATGAAACATCAGCTTGAAAAGTATAGTTTACATTTTCGTTTTGACAAATAGATAACGCTGTTGCAGCGCCGTTGTCAATAGAATTGATTATAGTTGGGCCACAAGGTCTAAAACTAATGTCATCTAAAGCAATATCGTTACCCGGATGCGCGCTAGGCGCAGAATTTAAAATACTAATTACAACTTCCGCGTCTGCTCCAGATGTAAAAAAGAAACCATATTGTAACCATGTTGGTGATGATGATTGGTTGATGTTCTCTGTACTATAAGACCCTAAAACGGTACCAGAAGTATCACTAATTCTAAAGGTTACATTCGGACTATATTGATCGGTAAGTCCTGCGTTGGGGTTTAGTAAGTTTATTACCCATGCAGAAAATTCATAAGTAGTATTCGGACAAAGCCCTGAAATTGTTTTAGTATAAAACACACCTTCACTAGCTATTACGGCGCTATTAATTACCATCATATAACCGTTTGAATTACCAGTGTGGTCGTTGGTGACGTGCCACGCATTCCCTTTTAAGCCACTTGAAGAGTTTACTATGGTGTATTCACCTTCGTCTAGCTCACCACCAGCTCTATAAGTAAATGCTGTAATGGCCGAACCTAATGCACTTCCTCTATTTGAGCCCGATCCGAAGTCGATTTCTACAATAGGGTCACCTAAGCTACCTTCACATAATTGCGCGTGAGATTGGATGTAAATACAGAATATTGTAAGTAGAGAGAGTAAATGTTTCTTTTGCAAAGTCTTTCTTTTAAACGCGTTTCTCAGCAGTAAGTGTTAGTGATAAACTTACTAATACTTTGCTTTTGAATACGTTGATTTAGTAATAACGTTTAGATGTGATTTAGAAGAAAAACTTGCGTTTAAAGTTTCAATAGAGGCTCATTGATGTTGCTGGTAAGTATTTGTCAATTGTATTAATCAGGCTGTTTAGATAAATGACAGGATTTGTTTTTAATATGAAGAAGATAGGTAAAGCTTACTCAATTAAAGCATTGATTTTAGCCCATAACTCGTTATCAAAACTAGATAAGGCGAAATTTTCGCTATCGGCAGCGTTACCCATTCTTATAATTACTAGTTTTTTACTTGGTACAATATAAATTTTCTGATCGTTTTTGCCTAAAGCGGCATACATATCATCAGGGGCATTCGGAATTAGTGTTCCATTAAACTCTAATTGACTTTGCGGTAAATGGTAGCTCGATTTTCCGTTAAGCCACCATAAATAGCCGTAAGCCTCATTAATGTTTTGCGAGGTATTAGTCGCTTCATTTAAAAAAGGTTCAGATATAATTTGTGTTTCATCCCATGTTCCGTTGGCATACATTAAAAGTCCAAAGCGCGCCATACTTCGTGTGTTGCTCCAATAAACACTTAAATTGTTGAGAGAAATCCATTGACCACTCATACCTATTTTATCCTTAAGGTTTTCACTGAAATAAGTGTCCCAATTTTGGCCGGTTGCTGCGGCGACTACATCTTGTGTTTTTACATATACATTGTGGTAGGCCCAACGCGAGTTTGCATCGGCTATATATTGTAGGTTTTCTGGAGTTACATCGTCTCCTAAACTATCGTCCAAACCAGAACTCATGGATAATAAGTTTTTAGTGGAAATAAGATTCTCTTTTTCTAAAGTCAAACTCGTCCAACCAATTCCTAAATAGTCGGATACCTTCGTGTTTATATTTAAAAAGCCTTGGTCTTGTGCTATTCCAACGGTTGCTGTGGTTAACGTTTTTCCTGCACTTGCCCAATACCAAGATTTTGTGCTGCTATGGTCGTTCATGTAATGTTCAACAACAAGTTTGCCATCATGTAAAATGATAAAGCTTTTACTATTTTTTTCTTCTAAGTAATCGAGTAGCGGTTGTAATTCATTAGCGTTCCAGTTTAAATCGCTTATGGATTTTGTTTCCCAAACATCAGAACTTAAAGGAGGAAAATATATGGGGTCAACAGTAGGGGTTTCTTCTGAAATTGGATTGTTTTCAGAAGAACAACTTAAGATTAAGACTAAGAAAACTAGATTGATATGGCGGAAATACTTCATCATAGTAAATTTAATAATTTAGACTGTAAAACGGGCTATTGGTTTAATATTAGTGACTAAAGATGTTATTCTTCAAACCTTCATCATAAATCAATCCGCTTTGCGTATCTTTGCACACTTAAATTTTAGTATGAGAACAAAGACACTTAAAAAGAACAAAATCAACGTAGTAACACTAGGCTGTAGTAAAAATGTTTACGATAGTGAGGTGCTTATGGGGCAACTTAAAGCCAGCGGAAAAGATGTTGTACATGAAGAAGAAGGCAATATTGTAGTGATAAACACTTGTGGTTTTATCAATAATGCCAAGGAAGAAAGTGTAAATACTATTCTTGAATACGTACAGAAGAAAAATGATGGTGAAGTAGATAAAGTCTTTGTTACCGGATGTTTAAGTGAACGTTATAAGCCAGATTTAGTGAAGGAAATACCTAATGTGGATGAGTATTTTGGAACTACTGAATTGCCAGGATTGCTAAAAGCTTTGGGTGCCGATTATCGACACGAATTAATTGGTGAACGTTTAACAACAACGCCTAAAAACTACGCTTATTTAAAAATTGCTGAAGGTTGTGATAGACCATGTTCTTTTTGTGCTATTCCTTTAATGCGCGGAAAACATAAAAGTACACCTATTGAAGATTTGGTTACCGAATCGGAAAAACTTGCAGCTAAAGGTGTTAAAGAATTGATTTTAATTGCTCAAGATTTAACGTATTACGGACTTGATATTTATAAAAAACGAAACTTAGCAGAGCTTTTAGAAGCTTTAGTAAAAGTGGAAGGTATCGAGTGGATTCGTTTACATTATGCATTTCCAACAGGTTTCCCGCTAGATGTGCTTGATGTTATGAAACGCGAGCCTAAGGTTTGTAATTACTTAGATATTCCGTTGCAACATATTTCAGATTCTGTTTTAAAAAGCATGCGTCGTGGTACGAATAAAGCCAAAACAACAAAGTTAATTGGTCAGTTTAGAGAAGCTGTGCCAGAAATGACAATTAGAACAACGCTAATTGTTGGATATCCTGGTGAAACAGAAGAGAATTTCCAAGAATTAAAACAATGGGTTAGTGATATGCGTTTTGAGCGTTTAGGTTGTTTTACGTATTCTCATGAAGAAAATACACATGCTTACACTTTAGAGGACGATGTGCCAGAAGAAGTTAAGGTTGATAGAGCAAACCAAATTATGGAAATTCAATCTCAAATTTCTTGGGAATTGAATCAACAAAAAATAGGTGAGGAGTTTAAAGTGGTTATCGATCGTAAGGAAGGTAATTATTTTGTTGGTCGTACTGAATTTGATTCTCCAGATGTAGATAATGAAGTATTAATCGATGCCTCTAAATGTTATTTAAAAACAGGTGAATTTGCAACTGTAAAAGTAACGGAAGCAGAAGATTTTGATTTATATGCAGAAGTGGTTATTTAGTTTCTAAATATTGAAATTATGGAGACTATGGATTTTTCAAAATTTCTAAGCGGTTTGCATCCTGATGGAGTATCGGTTTTGGACTCTGGTATTCCGAAGTCTAAATATATTCCGATAGATTTATCAGAAACAAACGATTTTTTGAATACGGTTGATGTCTCTTCATCTTCAAAACTAGGTGGGTTTGTGGATAACCATATCAATAAACAGCATGCCGAAGTGGCTTATGGTGGCTATTTAGAGATTCGGAATATTTACAAACGTAGTACACATTTTAACAGTCAAGCTGAAGAAGAACGTAATATTCATTTAGGCGTTGATTTGTGGTGTCCCGCAGGAACGCCTATTTTTTCACCGTTCGATTCCGTAGTGCATAGCTTTAATAATAATGAGAATTTTGGCGATTATGGACCAACTATTATTTTAAAACATCATATTTCAGGTATTGATTTCTACACGCTTTATGGTCATTTAAGCTTGGCTTCCCTCAATAATCTTGAAGTTGGACAGCGTTTCAAGCAAGCTGATAAAATAGCCGAATTAGGCGATGCTTCGGTAAATGGCGATTATCCGCCACATTTACACTTTCAAATTATAAAAGATATTCAAGATTTTAACGGTGATTATCCAGGAGTTTGTAGCAAAGCTAATTTAGAGTTTTACAAAAACAATTGTCCGGATCCAGAAGTGTTGCTAAAACTTTCTTTAAAATAGAGTTTTTTAATCCATCTTGTTTTAAACAATATTTACCGTACTAACCCCATTATTTTTTTTGGTGATTTGAATTTGCGTCGGAATACGTTCCTTTAAGTTTTCTACATGCGAGATAATGCCAATCATTTTACCTTGCGATTGTAAGGTTTCTAAAGTTGAAATTACTGTTTCTAGGGTGTTATTATCTAAAGTTCCGAAGCCTTCATCTATAAATAAGGAATCAATTTTCACGTTTTTACTCGCTAAATTTGATAGACCTAAAGCCAAGGCCAAACTGATAATGAATTTTTCGCCACCACTGGATGTATCAACTAATCGCGCCTGATCGGTTTGATAATGATCTATTAAATTGAAATTAAGTTCTTCTTTAGGTTTGTATTCATCTTCCATTTTTAATGAATAACGCTTGTTTAAATGATGTAAATGGACATTGGCATATTCTAGTAAATGTTTCAGCGTTAAACGTTGTACGTAAACATTAAAAGCATCTTTTGAACCTCCTATAATTTTAAATAACTCTTTCCAAACACCACAAATTTCAGCTTGCGATTCAATTTTTTTGTAGATTTCTTGGTTTCGGTTTTTAATTTCTTGATCTTTTCTGAAAGCCTCGGCTATTTTACCTTTTTCGGTATGATGTGTTTCTAATTTTCCTTGTGCAACTTCCAAAGCTTTGTTACTTTCTTCAAGCGTTGTTTCAAAGTTTTTCGAGCTATTTAATGTTTCTTTAGCTTTTAAGTTGGCTTCCTGTAAGGTACTTAAGCGGAGTTTGCTATTTTCTATCTGTTTTTTATTTTGCTTATATTTTTCAAGGTCTTCATCTGGTAAGAGAGCCTTTTCTACAGACTCTTTTAATTCGAAACTACTGTTTTTTAATTGGGTGTTGAATGTGTTTTCTAATACGTTTCGTTTTTCTTTTAAAAGTGCTTGTTCTTTATTACACTCAATTTTTAAAGCTTCTTTTTGATTTTTTGAATCTAAATGTTTTTGTAAGTTTTGTTTGCTTAATTCTGCTGTTTTAGCCAAAGCTGTTCTTGCAGATTGCATACTATTGCGTTTGTTTTCTACAGAGATATTTAGGGGTAAAATAGCAATACGTTTTGTTTTTAGTTGTTCTATTGTTGTATTACTCGCAGTAATGGATGTACTGTGATTATCTGCTGTTTTAAGGTGGGTTTTAAGTTGATCTTTGAGATTGTCTAATTTCGTATTAGTTATGGAAACACTGGCTTTTAAAGCTTCTAGATTTTGCTGAGTTTTATTAAAATGATCAATTGATGTTTTAAGCTTAGCAATAAAGGCGTCACTATTTTCAGAGGAAGGTAATGTATAGTTGAATTTTGAAAGTTTAGTTTTTAGCTCGGTTTCTAGTGCATTACAAAGGCTATTTAATTTTAGTGTCAGTTTTTGTTTTTCTTCAATTTCTATAGTTGTGTTTTTGTTTTTTTCGAGTAGCGTAGCAATTTTTGTTTTGATGACGTTTACCAATTCATTTTGTGTTTTAAAAATGGCGTCTAATTTGTTTTTATCCTCTTGTAATTGCTGTGCTAGTTTTAGCTTTTCGTCTAAACTCGTAATGCGTTCTGTTACATTTTTTATTTCAATCTCAATTTTGTCGGTATCACTTAATGCACAATCTATGTTTAACTCCGTTGTCGAATGTTTTATGGTTTTTAATTCCTCACTAATAGTGCTATTTCGTAGAGTTAAAGCTTTTATTTCAGTTTGTAATACGGCTTCTTTTTTGTCTAATTCATTTTTAGACATAACCAAAGCCTGAAGTTTATCTTTACGTTGTTTCAGTTCTAATTCAGATTTTGAAATGCCAACAGAAACCAAATGTTCAGTAAACGGATGTGTTTCAGAACCACATAAACCACAAGGTGTTCCGGGAGTTAAATTTTGCCTGTCTGCTTCGTATTTCGAAATGCTTTTTTCTAAACTTAATATTTTTTCCGCATCAGCAACTGATTTTTCTTGAACTGCAATTTGTTGTTTAGCGGTTTCAATTGCTTTCTTATTTGTTTCTATTGAAGTGGTTAAGGTTTTATGTTTTTCTAGTAATTCGGCATTTTCTTTTTCAATTTTCAGAATGTGTTCTGAAAGAGATTTAAACTGTTTCCAATTGGCTTCTGTAGCCGATAATTTTGTTTTTTGTGCTAATAAATCGGTCAGATTATTTTTTGATAATTGTTGAGTAATCGTAGCAAGCTTTTTCTCTGTTTCGGCAAGTTCGGTACTTTTTTCAGTAAGGACTTTATTTCCTTCAACAAGACGTGTTTTTGTTCTTTCTACCTCATCTTTTTTCAGAATAACAAAATCATGAGCTTCTTTTAGTGTTTCCTTTTTAGCTTTTAAAGCTGCTATTTCACTGGCCCAATTAGAGATTTCTACATCAACTTCTTTTAAAAATTTATTTTCCGAAACAAAGATTTCATTAGTCTTAATTTTGGCATTAGTTTCGTTTAATGCTTTAATCAAATTGGTTTGTTCTGTTTTTAGAACATCAATTTGTTTGCTTAATGCATTTCGTTCTAATTCCTGTTTTTGTTTACTTTCAGCTTCATTTTTTAGTTTGCTGTCTAAGTTTGTAACTAGGTCAAGTTTTGGTAACCAGGCTGTAAAATCGTCATCTGCCTTTTGCAAAGCATCATTTTCCTTTTGAGTTTGTAATTGTAATTTTTCAATCTCTGGTTTTAGAGCAGTAAGTTCAGTTTCTAATAGTGTTAACTGTTTCGATTTTTCAACAAATTCCTCTTCGTTTCTTTTTATGTCTTTGAGAAGATCTTTAAAAGGAGTGGCTTTTTCATTTAAATCTAAAAGGATTAATTCGGCTTTGTGTTTTTCAATTAATAACGATATAGCTTTAGATTCATGTTCTAGTTTCTCCTCCTCATCCAATATTTTTTGAAATTTCAAATACCAATCCACCATGGTTTGAATGGTTTTTATTTCAGCAGTTACTTTGATGATGTCGGCATCTAAATTTTTATTGTTTTCGGTTAATTCAATTTTGGCTTCTTCGGTTAAAATATCTTCAGAATTAATTTTAGATTGAATATCCTTTAACTTATTATCTTCAAAAGATTTTCGATCTAGAATACCTTGACCAATTTTTTTATAAATTTCTTCACCGGTAATTTGTTCTAAAAGCTTTCCTTTTTCAGGGCCTTTAGCTGTTAAAAAGGAAGCGAATTCGCCCTGTGCTAGCATCACAGACCTTAAAAATTGATTGTAATCTAATTGCGTTACTCGGACCACTTCAGTAATTAAACTTCGTTTTTGAGAAGCTAGAATAATCTCGTTTGTTAAGTTTTTTAAAGCAACTTCTTCTTTTGGGTTTTTATATTTTTTTCCAGATTTATCAGCAATTCTAATAGTCCAAGAAGCTTCGTAAATAATGTCATCATTCTCGAAAGTAACCCTACTAAAGGCATCGTTTGCCCCATGGCTCACCACGTCAATTAATGTGCCTTTTGTTCCGTTAAAACGCGGCACGCTATGGTATAGGGCAATGGTTATGGCATCTAAAACGGTGGTTTTTCCTGCGCCTGTAGATCCCGTAATCGCGAATAAGCCAACATCTTTGAACTTGGCGCTTTCAAAATCAATAACAATGTCGCTGTCCGATTTTAAAGAATTTATATTTTGTAATTCTACTTTTAAAATTTTCATTTCTAGCGGCTGTTATTGGTTTTTAACGGATTGTAAAATTTCATTAAAGGCATCCCAAACTTGAGGTTTTTCTTTTAAATCGATATCCATTTCTTCGCATTTTAGTTTAAATACGTCCGTTGGTAGAAGTTCTTTTATTGATTTGGTGTTTTTTGATATTTCCTGGATACCTCGATGTTTCTGTTGGTTTTTTAATGTGGTTTTTAAAATTTCAAAGCTGTATTTTTCAGCAGCAACTTTTAACTGGTCTGTGTTTACGGAGCTCTTTTCGTTTAAAACAATTTCAACCCAAGGTGTTAATCCGTAAGTATTTGAAAGGATGTCTGGAAATTGATTAATACATTCGTTAATGCTGCCGGTGAGTTTGTAAAATGCCCTAAAATCGGGGATGGTATCGGCTTGAATATGGCTAATTTTATTGTCTTCTAGAGTTAGAACAACAACTTCTTTATTGTAACCCACTTCGCTAAAACTCAATATATGTGGCGATCCTGAATATCTTACTTTTGGGTTTTTACCAATAATTTGCGGACGGTGTAAATGCCCTAATGCGATATAGTCGAAATAGGTTGGAAAATCTTCAGCACCAATATGTCCCAAAGTACCTACATAAATATTTTGTTCACTATCGGAAATAGAGCCACCAGTTGCAAATAAATGGCCCATGGCTATTACTGGGGCTTGGGTGGTGTTTATCAGTTTACATTGTTCGGCAACGGCTTGGTAATGGTTAATTAATGCGGTTTTATATTTGTCGGTGAGTTCTTCAAAAGATTCTCCTGCAACGGCGCGCCTGATATCGCCATCACGTAAATAAGGCACAGCACCAATGATGACTTTTTCGCCATCGATATCAACCTCAAAAACTTCGTCAGCGATGTTTTCGGTGGCTTTACCAACCACTTTTATAGATAGAGCGTTTAGTATATGTTTAGGGGCATTTAATGTACCTGGAGAATCGTGGTTGCCGCCTGTAATAATAATCGATTTACAGGTGGTGGCTTGTAATTTCACCAAAAAACTGTAATACATTTCTAGACTTTGGTTCGATGGCGAACCGGTATCAAACACGTCGCCAGAGATTAGAAGAACATCAATGTGTTGTGAGTTGATGTAATTTTCCATCCAACTTAAAAATAGGGTTTGTTCCTCGACTTGCGATTGTTCGTGTAGTCTGTGTCCTAAATGCCAGTCGGCGGTGTGTAAGATTCTCATGTTGTTTTACCTTGGTTCTGAATATTAAAAGGAAGGAATTCCGCTTTTAATTTTCTGTATCCGTTGTTAAACGAATTTAGGTGAAAATTTATGAAAATTCAAGTTTTGTGAGGATGGTTTTCTGAAACAAAAAAGCCTTATAAGAAAAGCAGTGTAATTTAGGAAGTTCTTATTTTTCTGGGTTTTTCTTCTCTACTGAAGTATTTATTAGGGTCCCATTTTTGTCAAATACTTTTATAATGGTTTCCATTTCGTTATTTTCATAGGTTTGATATTTTATGAGTTCATCTTCATCTGAGTAGTAATTTATACGACTAAAATCGATAGACATAGTATTATAGAAAGCATGAGAAATCATTGATCCGTTTTCTCGAAAGGTTTTAATTTCTAGAGGTTTTCCGTTAACAAAAACACCTTCTGTACTTTTATTTCCGTTAGGATGAAATTCTGTTTCTGTGCCATTACAAATTTGGTCGCAGTTCATGGTGTTCCAATTAGAATCGTCGGTTTGGCTTTTATAAGCGAATAGTATTTTAGGTATGTTAATCGTGTCGTTTATGGGATCTAGAAGAACCGTGTAACGTGCTATTAAGTCGCCACGATTAATATAAGCGGTAATCATTTGATAGGTTTCGGAATAGGTTTTAATTTTAAATTCCGGATTTATACGGTTTCCCGAACAGGCATCCATAAACACCAAATCTCGATCTGTTTGTTTTCCTTTTTGACTAAAACAGGATATGTTTAAGAGGACAAGGAGTAGGATGGTTATTACTTGTTTCATTTTAGGGGAGCGTTTATAGCTAACGAAATTAGTTGAAAATAGTTTGGGAATCAAGTTTTAATGAGAGCGCTAAAAAAAACTCTCAACAGAAAACTGTTGAGAGTTGATTTTATTAAGTACTATTAGATGTTTTAATCTTCAACAATAACCCATTCGCCTTTGGCTAATAGAGGTTCTGCTTGTTTGAATTTTACGGTTTTATTTTCGCCGTTCATTACGTTTTTAATAGTTACACGGTCGTTTCTACCAATTTTTGGTTGATCGCGCACTATAGTTTCTGTAACCTGCGGTTGCTGTTGTGTAGTTCCTGCCGCTCTATTTTGTGCAGAACGTTCGTCTAAATTAGGAATCTCATCTTTTTGAGTATTTAGATTTTCCTGTTTACGATCGCGAGCTTCCTGAATGGTGTTTTGTGTTTCCTGAGGCAATTCACCTTTAAATAAGAATGAAATTACATCTTTATTCACTTCGTCAATCATGGCTTTAAACAATTCAAAAGCTTCAAACTTATAAATAAGTAAAGGGTCTTTTTGTTCGTGTACCGCTAATTGTACCGATTGTTTCAACTCGTCCATTTTACGTAAATGCGTTTTCCAAGCATCATCAATAATGGCTAAAGTAATGTTCTTTTCAAAATCGGTAATTAATTGTTTTCCTTGCGATTCGTAAGCTTTTTCAAGATCGGTAACCACATTTAAACTTTTAACACCATCGGTAAAAGGCACTACAATACGTTTGAATTTATCGCCTTGTGTTTCGTAAACATTTTTAATTACAGGGAAAGCAGTTTCGGCATTACGAGCCATTTTTCCTTTGTAGTTTTCAAAAGCACCTTTATAAATTTGAGAGGTGATATCTTGTACAGCTAATTTCCCGAAGTCATTTTCCGTAACCGGAGACCCCATTGAGAAGTAACGAATTAATTCGAACTCGAAATTCTTATAATCGTTGGCTGCTTTGTTGGTTTCAGAAATACCTTCCGATGTATCGAAAATCATATTAGCTAAATCCACACGTAATCTTTCGCCAAATAAAGCATGGTGACGACGTTTGTAAACTACCTCACGTTGGGCGTTCATTACATCATCATATTCTAATAAACGTTTACGTACTCCAAATTGGTTTTCTTCTACTTTTTTCTGTGCACGTTCAATAGACTTAGAAATCATAGAATGCTGAATTACTTCGCCTTCTTCTAATCCCATTTTATCCATCATTTTAGCAATACGCTCGCTACCAAATAATCGCATCAAGTTATCTTCTAAAGACACATAAAACTGTGAGCTTCCTGGATCTCCTTGACGACCAGCACGACCACGTAACTGTCTGTCTACACGACGCGAATCGTGACGTTCTGTACCAATAATAGCTAAACCACCAGCGGCTTTAACTGCTTCTGATAATTTAATATCCGTACCACGACCTGCCATGTTGGTGGCAATAGTAACCTGACCTGGCTTACCAGCTTGGTCTACAATATCGGCTTCTTTTTTATGTTGCTTTGCATTTAATACATTATGCGGAATTTTACGAATGCTTAACATTTTACCAAGCAATTCACTAATTTCAACCGATGTTGTACCAATTAAAACGGGGCGTCCAGCTTCTGATAGTTTGGTAACATCATCGATAACGGCATTGTATTTTTCACGTTTGGTCTTATAAACTAAGTCCTCCTTATCATCACGCGCAATAGGGCGGTTGGTTGGGATTTCAATAACATCTAATTTATAAATCTCCCAGAATTCTCCAGCTTCGGTAACCGCAGTACCCGTCATACCACTTAATTTGCGGTACATTCTAAAGTAATTTTGAAGCGTTACCGTTGCAAAGGTTTGGGTAGCATCTTCAATTTTTACGTTTTCTTTCGCTTCAATCGCTTGGTGTAAACCATCAGAGTAACGACGGCCATCCATAATACGACCTGTTTGCTCGTCTACAATCATTACTTTATTATCCATCACCACATATTGGGTGTCTTTTTCAAATAAAGCATAAGCTTTTAAAAGCTGATTTAAAGTATGAATACGTTCCGATTTTACACCGAAATCTTTAAATAATTCTTCTTTTTGATTTGCTTCTTCTTCCTTAGAAAGATTTTGGTTTTCAATTTTGGCAACCTCAAGTCCAATTTCTGGTAAGATGAAAAAATCAGGATTATCCTTTCCAGAAATGTATTCCACACCTTTATCAGTTAATTCAACCTGATTATTTTTTTCTTCAATTACATAGTACAATTCCGCGTCGCACTTAGGCATCTCGCGGTTGTTGTCTTGCATGTAATAGTTTTCGGTTTTTTGCAATAATTGTTTAACACCGTCCTCACTTAAAAATTTAATAAGGGCTTTGTTTTTCGGGATACCACGATATACACGTAATAATTTTAAACCACCTTCTTTAGTTTCGCCGGCCGCAATAAGTTTTTTGGCTTCGGCTAAAACACCCGTTAAATATTTACGTTGTACCGATACAATATCGTCAACCTTTGGCTTTAGTTCTGTAAATTCATGAAGTTCACCTTGAGGTATTGGTCCAGAAATAATTAATGGCGTACGTGCATCATCGATTAAAACCGAATCCACCTCATCCACAATAGCGTAGTGGTGTGGGCGTTGTACTAAATCGTCTGGCGAGTGTGCCATGTTATCACGTAAATAATCGAAACCAAATTCGTTATTTGTACCGTAAGTAATATCGGCATTATAAGCCGCTTTACGGGCTGCCGAGTTAGGTTGGTGGTAATCAATACAAGCTACACTTAAACCGTGGAACTCAAAAATTGGTGCCATCCAAGCACTATCACGTTTTGCTAAGTAGTCGTTCACTGTTACTAAATGCACACCTTTTCCGGCTAAAGCATTTAAGTAAACCGGTAAGGTAGCCACAAGTGTTTTACCTTCACCCGTATGCATTTCTGCAATTTTACCTTGGTGCATAGCAATACCACCAATAAGCTGTACATCGTAATGTACCATATCCCAAGTAATGGCTTTTCCAGCGGCATCCCAAGAGTTGGCCCAAGTAGCATTATCACCTTCTAAAGTGACATACGCTTTATCTGCCGAAATAGAACGGTCAAACTCACTAGCTGTAACCGTAATTTGTGTGTTTTTTGTAAAACGTTTTGCAGTTTCTTTTACCACAGCAAAAGCTTCAGGTAAAATCGTATTTAAAACATCTTCGGTAATTTTATAAGCATCGTCTTTTAGTTTATCTATTTCTAGGTAAATATCTTCGCGACGGTCAATATCTTCAGTGTTTTCAGCTTCAGTAGCAAGAGTTGCCATTTGTGCCGTTGTAGCTTTGGTAGCATCAGCAATTTTAGCTTTAAATTCGGCTGTTTTTGCTCTTAATTCATCGTGAGATAAAGCTTCTAAAGCCGCTTCGTATGTTGTAATTTGTTTTACTAAAGGGGTAATGGCTTTAACATCTTGTTTCGATTTATCGCCAACAAATACCTTTAGAATAGAATCTAAAAATGTCATGTTTATAATTTTATATAAATTTGTTTTCTAGGACAATCCTAGGGGTTTTTTCAATTAAATTAAAGTCTCCATGTTAGCCCTGTTACGGGCGTTTTATAACGTATATAAACTTACGTTATAATCTATATCAAAGATACCTTATAGAACAAAAAAAGCCTCAATACGAGACTTTTTAACTATTCTTTATGCTATTTATTTAATATTCATCTTCATTCCACAGATAATCTTCATCTGTAGGGTAATCCGACCATATTTCTTCGATCGAATCGTACGAATCGCCTTCATCCTCGATCGACTGTAAATTTTCAACAACCTCTAAAGGTGCGCCAGTTCTAATAGCGTAATCTATCAATTCGTCTTTGGTTGCAGGCCAAGGTGCATCACTTAAATAAGATGCTAATTCTAAAGTCCAATACATGTGTAGTTGCGTTTTATTTTTTGCAAAAATAAATTTTTAGTTTAAACACACAAGTAAAAAATGAATTATTTAATCATTAATTTTAAGAACGTCTCTTTTTGTGCTATAAACGGTTGAAATTTAGCGCTTACCCGTAATTAGTAGTCGCTGTTTTCCAACAAAAATAATTTGGGCGTTACCCCAAGGGTCGGGCTTTCCGTTGCAAGTCCTCGCACCGCCTTCGTCGGGCTATGGGCTTTTCACTGCAATCCCTAACGCGGGAGCCGTCTATAAAAACAAAATTCAGCAAAAATATTAAAGGTTCAATAGAGTTGTATTAGTACTTCTCCGGAATCCATTTAACTTCATTTGCTTTCAAGTCAAAAGTCAACTTTCGTGCCAATACAAATAGATAGTCCGAAAGTCTGTTTAAATATACTAAAGCGTGCGCTTCAAAAGGTTCAAGCTCGTTAAGAGCAGAGGCTAAACGTTCGGCTCTACGGCATACACAGCGTGCTATATGACAAAATGACACCGTTTGATGCCCACCTGGAAGTACAAAATGTGTCATTTCCGGTAAAACCGCATTCATTGTGTCCATGGCTTGTTCTAAATGCTGGATATCTTCCGAAGAAATTTTTTCAATATTTAAACGATCCTTACCATTTTTTAAAATTGCTTTTTCTGGATCGGTAGCTAAAATAGCTCCCACCGTAAAAAGTTTATGTTGTATTTCGGTAAGTAAGGTTTTGTAGTCCTCATGGATATCTTGGTCCCTAATTAAACCCAAATGAGAGTTTAATTCGTCTACAGTGCCGTAACTTTCAATGCGAATATGGTGTTTTGGTACCCGTGTGCCGCCAAATAATGCCGTGGTGCCTTTATCGCCTGTTTTGGTGTAAATTTTCATAGGTTAAAGGTAAATGTAAATAAAGAGATAGTCAAAAAAGTTTAGGTAAAAAGTGATCATCTATTTTAATAAAAAAAGAGGGTTTATTTTAAGTTTTTGATGGTTTTTCGTGTTATTATTTTAACAAATCTTTAAGGAATTAAGATTATTTTTAATAATAATCATATTAAAACGTTGAAATTGGTTTAAAGTCCGTAATAATTGATTGTTAGCTAATTAACATGCGTGCTAAATGATTTAAACTGTTATTTTTGCGGTTACAAATTTAAACTTACTTTTTATTATGAAAAAAATCTCTTTACTTGTCATGTTAGTGATCGGTACGTTAAGTGCCAAGGCTCAATCCTATATGGGGTACCTTACCGATAATTATAGTGGTGTAAATAGCGTTATTGCTAACCCTGCTAACATTACAGACTCTCGTTTTAAAACTGATATTAACCTTGCTGGGTTTAGCGTATTTGCAGGTAATGATTATTACGGTGTAAATGTACTAGATGCAATCAAAGATGATTATGATTTTGACTTAGATGCAAAAAAATCGCCAACGACTGATAATAATGCGATGGTAAATTTAGATGTTATGGGGCCTGCTTTTATGTTTAACTTAAACAAAGTGAGTTCTATTGCTGTATTTACTAGAGCACGTGCTATGGTAAATGTTGATGAAGTTAATGGTGAAACTATCGATGACCTTGATAATGATGATACTACTGATTTTGTTGTTAATGAAGGTGATTTTAATACTTTCGGACATGCTTGGGCAGAACTTGGTGTTACTTACGCTAGAGTTTTAATGGATAACAACCAACACTTTTTAAAAGGTGGTCTTACTGCAAAATTTTTACAAGGTGGTGGTACAGCTAATGCTTACGGTAGAAATGTAACTGTTAACTATACAGAGTCATCTGAAACTATAGCTACAACAGGTGCTATAACTTATGGCCGTGGTGATGATTACGATAATGATAATTACGATTATGAACTTCCAGAAGCTATTGGTTTTGGTGCCGATTTAGGTTTTGTTTACGAATGGAGACCAAACCATGCCGATTATAAAACTGAAGGTGCTAACGGATCGACTTACAACCATAAAGATCAAAATAAATACAAATTGAAAGTAGGATTATCTATCACAGATATCGGGAAAATCAATTATAAAGATGCTATTTCTGAAACCTTTGATGTTACAAATACAGTTACCGAAGATGATATTGATAATGAAGAAGATTTAAATGATATTTTAAATAACTTATATACTTTAACAAATAGCAGTGTAGGTTATAAAGTAAACTTGCCAACGGCATTACATTTAAATGTAGATTATAGCTTAAACAGAAGCTTTTACGTAAACTTAAATACCGATTTCTCTTTAGTATCTAAAGGAAAAGAAAATGCAAGTCGTATTGCTAATGCAGTTTCTTTAACGCCACGTTTCGAAAGTAAATGGTTTAGTTTCTATGTGCCTGTAAGTGTTGTACAATACAATGGTTTTCAAGCAGGAGCAGGCTTTAGAGCAGGACCATTATATATTGGTTCAGGTTCTGTAATTACAGCTTTAGCTGGTGATGATACTAAAGGTGCCGATGTTTATGCAGGTTTAAAAATACCGGTATATCAAGGAAAACCTAAAGATAAAGATGGCGATGGTGTTATCGATAAGTTAGATGGTTGCCCAAAATTAGCAGGTCCAGTTGAAAATAATGGTTGCCCATGGGAAGATCAAGACGGCGATTCTGTTTTAGATAATGAAGATGATTGTCCTACTGTAGCAGGTCCTGTTGAAAACAAAGGTTGTCCTTGGGGAGATGAAGACGGAGATACAGTTTTAGATAATGTTGATATTTGCCCTACTGTAGCAGGTCCTGTTGAAAACGGTGGTTGCCCTTGGAAAGATACCGATAATGATGGTGTTGTAGATAAAGATGATAAATGTGTTGATGTTCCTGGTACAGTAGCAAACAACGGTTGTCCTGAGGTTGTTATTCCAACAGTTGAAGTTCAAGAAACATTAAATGCTTATGCTAAAACCATTTTATTTAACTCTGGAAAAGCTTCTATAAAAGCAGAATCTCACGAGGTTTTATCTGAAATTGTAAAGATTTTAGCTGAATACCCATCGGCTAAGTTTTCTGTTGAAGGACATACAGATAGTTCTGGTAGTGATGCTTTAAACCAAAGGTTATCAGATTCTAGAGCAAATGCTGTAAAAACATTTTTAGTAAAAAATGGAGTGGATGAGTTTAGATTGTCTTCTATTGGTTTTGGAGAAACAAGGCCAATTGATACAAATGCAACAGCTGCAGGAAGAACTAATAACAGAAGAGTAGAGATTAACTTGGTAAAGTAATCGCTATTAAAATATAAATAGATGTAAAAATCTATAGATGAAAATCTCAGAGTTTAGGCTCTGGGGTTTTTTTTTGTTTATATTAAAAAGGGAATATATTATAAACGAATCACAAAGTCTTCACGAACTTGTTCTTTTCTGAAGAACACAAAACCCCAGAAAAAGGTGTCGATAGTTACTGTTACTTTTGGGTGCTTTTTTATGGTGTTCCAAGCTTCCGTCATTCCTGGAGACCAATAGATGTCGTCAAAAATAAAAACAGAGTCGTTGTGCGCTGTATCTAAAAGTAATTCGAAGTATTGTAAAGTAGCTTCCTTTTGGTGGTTGCCATCGAAGAAAATAAGATCGTAAGTTTGGAGTTTTAGTTTTTTAATTTCAGTATTAAAATCTCCCGTAATTACAGAAATATTTTTGTAACCCAACTGTTCAAAATTCTGTTTAGTAAAGTTCGCAATATTCGGGCAACCTTCAATAGTTGTAATTTTTGCTTGGCGATGCCCTAAATGCATGGCTGTTGTGGCAATGCCTAATGATGTACCTAATTCTAATATGTTTTCTGGTTTAAAATATGCCGTAAGCCGGTATAATAGTTTTGCCCGTTTGTTGGTAGAACCTGCGTTTTTTGCCATACTAGCAATACTTCGGTTTTGCTGTTTCATGAGTTGGGAGCCAGCGCCTAAATCGGTAACTTCTATGCTTTCTGTGTTTTTTAAAAGAGTAGAAGTATAGTTTAAAAGGGCATTATAATCAGGATATTTCTTTTTGTCGTAAAAACATTTGGTAATTAAATCGAAGACAAAAGGGGAGTGTACACCGTGCTCGTTAGTCGATTTTAATAAAAACTTAAAGTATTGTGTTATTTGGTACATAACGAGGCGCTGTGCAAGCGCTAAAGGTTTCTGTGGTTGGTTTTTCTTCAGAAAAGGTTTGTTTTATGTTTTCCGAAGCATCATTTATATAAGGCCGCAAAGTATGTAAAACTTCAACTAAAAAAATGAATTTAAATATTATTCTTCAATAGGCGTTATGGCGATATATATTTCGGTAATCCAATCGGCAGGGTTTGGCGTTTTAGCGGGGTCGTTTCTGTAAATTTCTAAAGTTGTTCCACCTTCTAAAACGTTTAAACCATTTTCAGGAATGTAGCTCATGGCTTTCTCCCAAGCTTCTTTTAAGTTACTGTAATTCCCTGTTAATACCGTTTTTACGGCTCTAAAAGGTTGAAGTTGTCCGGTAAGTACATCACTTTCTTCTGATACTATTTTTTCGGTAGTCGGTATACAGTAAGAAAACATAACGGCATTATTTTCATCATCCCAATTATGATAAATTATAAAAGGAGAACCTGCGATTTGTATTTGATTTTTAGCGGCATATTGCCCTAGTTTTGGTAGCGTTTTTTGAATTTGTACTGGAAGTTCGCTTATCTTGCATGACGCTGTATTGTATAAGTAATACCCGCCACCGTGTGTTGTGATACCCGTATTTTTGATGCTATATTTTTTCATGCTAGCAACAGTAACGCTGTCTAGTTTAAATAAACCACGTTCAAAATCGGGACCAACCATGTCTTCCATAGGGCCATTAAAAGCGGTGTACATTTTCGTCATAAAATCTTGTTTACCGCTCATGATCCAAGTGACTTTAGTGCCCTCGTTTTGTGATTCGAAGGTCCATTCTACATCAGCTTCACTTTCATAAGGCGTTATAAAATTTAGTTTTTGCGAAATATTTTTATTTTCTATTACGTTTAAAGTCGTCATGCTACCTTGCCCTAACAAATCGCCGTGCCAAGTATAACCGCTATTTACTCCGCTCGATGGATCTAAATAAGTAAGTGTCGCAGTAGGTTCTTGTTCTAACCATGGCGAAAATTCAGTCCAATTTTTATAATCGTTTACCTCATTAAAAATTATAGATGTAGGCGCTGCAATTATACGGCTTTTAGAAAAGCTAAATTCATTGGGTTGAACAGCAATATAAATGGCCGTACCAATAATACTGATAAGTAAAAGAAACAAAATATACTTAAACGTTTTCATTGAATTTGAGTTTGAGAGAATTAATCGAAATTCAAAGATAATCATTTTTAAATTTCGATTAATAAATTATTACATTTGCTGAATTAGTAATGGCTTTTTATTATCGAAATATTAAATTATCGTTATAATCAATACTTAAATGTAGTTGTAGGCCTTGTTATTGTAAGTTGAATTAAATAATAATAAAAATTATGAAACTGAAATCAGTTGTTGGAATTGCAATCGTGAATTTAATGCTTTTCTCATGTGGAGACACGAAAAAAGAAACGGTTGTAGTAGATGAAACAAAGAAGGAAACCGTGGCATTTAATTATGATGTAGATGAGTTTGCCGATATAAAAATATTGAAATACCAAATTCCGGGTTGGGAGCAGTTAACGTTGAAGGAGCAAAAGTTGGTGTACTATTTAACGCAAGCTGGTTTGTCTGGTCGCGATATTATGTGGGATCAAAACTACCGTTATAATTTAAAAATCAGAAAAGCTTTAGAGCATGTTTATACTAGTTATGCTGGTGATAAAACATCGAAAGATTGGTCGAATTTTGAAACCTATTTAAAACGTGTTTGGTTTAGTAATGGTATTCATCATCATTATTCAAACGATAAATTAAAACCTGAATTCTCTTCTGAATACCTAAAAGGACTATTAGCAGAAACAAGTACAGTGTTAGACGGAGAAGCTTTTGATGTTATTTTTAATGATGCCGATAATAAAAAAGTGAACCAAGCTCAAGGCGTGGATAATGTAGGGCTTTCTGCAGTTAATTTTTACGGTCCAAATGTTACCAATGCAGATGTGGAAGCGTTTTATAAAGCTAAAAAATCTCCAAATCCAGATAAGCCATTATCTTTTGGCTTGAACTCGCAGTTGGTGAAAGAAAACGGTGTTTTAAAAGAGCGCGTGTATAAATCGGGAGGACTCTACGGATCTGCAATTGATGAAATTATTACATGGTTAGAATTGGCAAAAACTGTTGCTGAAAATGATGCACAAGGGCATGCTTTAGGTTTGTTAATAGACTATTATAAAACGGGAGATTTACAAACTTGGGACGATTATAACGTAGCCTGGACAGGGGCTACTGAAGGTAATGTGGATTACATTAATAGTTTTATAGAAGTTTATAACGATCCGTTAGGTTACCGTGGTTCTTACGAGAGTATTATCCAAATTAATGATTTTGATATGTCTCAAAAAATGAAAGTTTTATCGGATAATGCACAATGGTTTGAAGATAATTCACCATTAATGGACGAGCATAAAAAAGAAAAAGTAGTTGGGGTTACTTATAAGGTGGTAAACGTGGCTGGCGAGGCTGGTGATGCCTCTCCAAGTACGCCAATTGGTGTGAATTTGCCAAATGCTAACTGGATTCGTTCGGCAGTAGGAAGCAAGTCGGTTTCCTTAGGAAATATTATAAATGCTTCTAATAATGCTGGAAGTTCAGGGAAATTAAAGGAATTTGTTCATGATGAAGAAGAACTTCAGTTAGAAGAAGAATATGGTCAATTAGGTGATAAATTGCATACTGCATTACACGAAGTTATTGGGCATGCCTCAGGAAAGTTAAATCCTGGTGTTGGTGAAACTAAAGAAACTTTAAAAAATTATGCTTCAACTTTAGAAGAAGGTCGTGCAGATTTAGTGGGCTTATTTTATTTATATAACCCTAAATTACAAGAGCTTGGTCTTGTACCAGATTGGAAAAAAGTGGCTATGGCAGCTTACGATGGTTATATTAGAAATGGTTTAATGACGCAGTTAGTACGTTTAAATTTAGGTGATAATGTAGAAGAAGCTCACATGAGAAATCGTCAATGGGTTTCTGGATGGGCGTTTGAAAAAGGGAAAGCAGATAATGTTATTGAAAAAGTAACACGCAACGGAAAAACCTATTTCAATATTAATGACTATGATAAATTGCATGACCTTTTTGGACAGCTATTAAGAGAAACACAACGTATAAAATCTGAAGGAGATTATAAGGCTGTTGAAGCTTTAGTAGAGGGTTACGGTGTAAAAGTGGATCAAGCTATTCATGCTGAGGTTTTAGAACGTAACAAACAATTTAATTCTGCTCCTTATAGAGGTTATGTAAACCCTGTTTTAGTTCCAGAAACTAATGACGAAGGTGAAATAACGAAAATAAACGTGACGCAACCAGAAACTTTTGTTGAGCAAATGTTAGCTTATAGTAAGCATTTCAATTTTCTGCCAGAAGTAAACTAGATAGAAAATAATATCTCATTTTTAAAACAGAATCTTATTTCAAGGTTCTGTTTTTTTGTTTACACTAAACGTTAAAAGGATAATATTAATAAGTAGAAGTACACCGATAATAATTAAGATTTTCATATTCAGTTGGTTTAATAGCTATTTAGCAGATGCATAACTTTTAAAAAGGTTGCGTCTAAAACACATAATTATTTGTAAAACATTTGATTATGTGTGTTTTAACGAGGTTTTATCTGTTTTTTATAGTTCAAAATAATAGGCGTTTTAACGAATTCAATTTATGGTGTTTCGTTAACAGTCGCTTTATCAAGGTCTTCGTTTTTTTAAGAAAAGCACGTTGTTAGAATGCCTAAAAGCAATAGTGTTTTCTCTATGATTTTTATAATTATTGTTTTTAGTTAATAGCTGTATAAATCTAATGAATGTACAGTCTTTAGGAAATACCCAATGTTGGGTATATTTTGCATGAAAAGGCTTTGTTTACAGGGTTTTATTTCTACTCGGAGAAAAGTGTGGTATAAATAGATGTTCTGATGAAGCTTGAATGAGGTGGCACTATTAATATTTACAGGAAGAATAATACCGTAAAAGGAATAGCTTAGAATAAAAAAAATAATGTTTTTAAAAGAAGTATTTCAATAAAAATGTCTACTTAAAAAAGTATTTAATAGCAACAATCATAAGAATAAAACCAATAAAGGCAGCTAAAACCCAAATACTTCCGCTGTAGAAACGCTTATGAAGTTTAAGGTCTTTTCGGTAGGTAAAACCGATAACAATGGCAAATACAATAAAAAATAATACACCGAAAATCATTTGACCATTACTAAACATATCCCTATTTTTATGCAAATTTAATTAATACTTACGAGATTTCTGCGCTTGTAGAAGTTTAAAAATATAATTTATGAAGAATAAAATAGAAGCTGTAAAAGCCTTTCATACGGCATATAAAATTGGATACAGAGAAAACCCAAAAGCCGATTTGGGTGATGCTAAAAATATACTTCGTTTTAATTTAATGAAAGAAGAAAATGAAGAGTATCTTGAAGCCGCAAAGAACAACGATTTAGTTGAGGTTGCAGATGCGCTAGGCGATATGCTTTATATTTTATGTGGCACCATTATAGAGCATGGTATGCAACACAAAATTGAAGAAGTTTTTGAAGAAATCCAACGTAGTAATATGAGTAAGTTAGATGAAAATGGTGAGCCTATTTACCGAGAAGATGGTAAAGTATTGAAAGGGCCAAACTATTTTCAGCCCAATATAAAAGCTATTTTAGATAAATAAATTTATAATCTAATTATAAATTGAAACAAAGGTGTTAATGATTATAAATATGTTTAAATGAAAAAAATTATTGTTGTTTTAATGGTTGTATTCGGTTTTATTATTACGAGTTGTAGTAATGAAAGAGATGGAGGTGCAAAAGTTTTGGTGTTTTCAAAAACCTCAGGTTATAAGCATAAGTCAATTCCAAAAGGAATAGCAGCTATTGAAAAACTAGGTTTGGAGAATGGTTTTAAGGTAGATACTACAAAAAATGCCGATTTATTTACTGATGAGAATTTAAAAAACTATAGTGCCATAATATTTTTAAGTACTACCGGTAATGTCTTAGACAATAAACAAGAAGCGGCTTTCGAACGTTATATTCAAGCAGGGGGTGGTTATGTTGGTATTCATGCGGCAGCAGATACAGAATATGATTGGGGCTGGTACAGCAAATTAGCTGGAGCACAATTTTTAAGTCATCCAAAAGGTACTCCAGAAGCCGATTTTATCGTAAAAGATAAAAACTTTATTGCGAATAAGCATTTAAAGGATACGGTTTGGCATAGAACCGATGAATTGTATAATTACAAAAAAATCAATCCAGATGTTAATGTATTATTAACCTTAGATGAGTCTTCTTATAAAGGCGGAGAAAATGGCGATTTTCATCCTATTGCATGGTATCATGATTATGATGGTGGACGCGCATTTTACACAGGAGGAGGGCATACCAACGAAAGTTTTGAAGAATCAGATTTCCTAAAACATATTTTAGGAGGTATTCAATATGCTATTGGAAAAAATGAAAATCTAGATTACAGTAAATCTACCACTCAAATCCCGCCAGATGCCGATCGCTTTTCTAAAGTAACCTTAATTGAAGGTGACTTTTTTGAACCTACAGAAATGACTGTTTTTCCTAATAATGATGTACTTGTTGGAGAACGTAGAGGTAAAATAAAACTATATAAGGCTGCTACAAAGGAGTTGTTAGAAGTAGCTCAATTAGATGTGTACCATAAAACATTAAATACACCTAAAGTAAATGCCGAAGAAGGCCTTATGGGGTTACAAAAAGACCCTAACTACGAGACTAATCATTGGGTTTACGTTTATTATAGTCCAACAGGAGATGCGTGGATAAACCGTTTATCTCGATTTAAATTTAAGGACGATGTGTTCGATTTAGCTTCAGAACAGGTAATCCTTGATGTTGATTCAGATAGAGAAATTTGTTGTCACACTGGTGGTTCTATTGCATTCGGATCTAATGGTTTACTATACCTTTCTACAGGCGATAATACAACACCTTTTAATGAGAGAAATGTAGAATATGTAAGTAGTGGTTTTGCGCCTTTAAATGATATCCCTGGGCACGAGCAATACGATGCAAGGCGTTCATCAGGAAACACAAATGATTTAAGAGGTAAAATTTTAAGAATTAAAGTTAATGAAGATGGTAGTTATAGCATTCCTGAAGACAATTTATTTGCTGTAGGTGAAGAAAAAACAAGACCAGAAATTTATACTATGGGACATCGTAATCCATATCGTATTTCGGTAGATCCTAAAAAAGGCTATTTGTATTGGGGTGAAGTAGGGCCTGATTCTAGAAAAGATGATTTTAAAAATCGTGGTCCAAAAGGCTATGATGAGTTAGGGCAAGCGCAAAAAGCAGGTAATTTTGGATGGCCTTTATTTATTGCCAATAATATACCGTATGTGGATTATGATTATGAAACAGGCGAAAGCGGTATTACCTTTGATCCGAGTAAGCCTGTAAACGATTCCAAAAACAATACAGGGCTTACAATATTACCCGAAGCCATGCCTGCTTTTGTTTATTATCCGTATGCAAAGTCTGGCGATTTTCCACAAGTAGGAACAGGTGGCCGAAATGCTATGGCAGGTCCAACGTATTATTCCGATATGTTTCCTAATGGAGGCGGATTACCGGAGTATTACGATGGAAAATTAATTGTATACGATTGGATGCGCGGATGGATGATGGCCGTAACTAATTTTGAAGATGGTACTTTTAATAAAATGGAACCCTTTGCTCCCGATGTAGAAATTAATTCGGCTATCGATATGGAACTTAGTCCAGATGGAAGGCTTTATATTTTAGAATATGGTAGCGGATGGTATAGCCATAACTTAAATTCATCTTTAGGTTATATAGCTTACAATGATGGTAACAGACCTCCTGTAATAGAAAAGGTTATGGTTGATAAAAATTCTGGAGCCGTACCGTTGACTATTACTGCCAAAGTAGAAGCTTTTGATCGCGATGGTGATGCCATAGTTTATATATGGGATTTAGGAAATGGAGAAACTAAAGAAACAACGGAGCCTGAAATTACTTACAGCTATGCAGATATTGGAGAGTACAATATTGCTTTGGATGTTAAAGATGAAAAAGGAGGTGTAACACATACCAATTTATCATCCATAGTTGCAGGGAATTCTAAACCTGTAGTAACTATCGATTTATTAGGTGGCAATACAACAACTTTTACTTCAGGAACTCCTGTGAAATATAAAGTTACAGTAACCGATCCTGATGGAAATACAGATATCAATCCGAGCAATATTTTTGTTTCTGTAGATTATTTAGAAGGCATGGACGAGGCTAATGTAGCACTTGGACATCAAGAAGCTTCAGCGGAAATTACGGGTAAAGCCTTAACACAAGCCATGGATTGTAAGGCGTGCCATAAAGAAAAAGAAGCCTCAATTGGACCTAATTATTTAGCTGTAGCTGAAAAATATAAACGCAAGAAAAAAAATATTCCATATTTACAACATAAAATTAAGAATGGCGGCGGTGGCGTATGGGGCGAAGTAATGATGCCTGCGCACCCAAGTATTTCAAGTGAAGAAACTAGACAAATAGCGACTTACATTATGTCGTTAGCTGAAAATGATGGAGATAAAAAATCATTACCTCAAGAAGGTAGCATTATGCCAAGCACTTCAAAAGACGAAAATGTATTGGTGCTTAAGGCGAGCTATACCGATAATGGTTTAAATGATGTACGACCATTAATAGGTGTAACATCAGTAAGACTTAAAAGAGAAAAGGAGTAGTCTTAAAAAACAATAATTAAAAGAAAACAGCCTCTAAAATTAATATTTTAGAGGCTGTTTTTTATAGTTCTTATTTTGAATAGGAAGTCGGTTTATTTAACTTCGTATCTCCATCCAAAAGGGTCTTCTGTTTTATTCGTTTGAATATCAGTAATGCGCTTTTTTAAGAAGCTAGCATAGGTTTCTTCTAATTCAGGAATATCAAAATCTTCATCTTTAAAACCAAAACCTGAAATTGGAGAAATTACGGCAGCTGTTCCAGCACCAAACATTTCTTTTAACGATCCGTTTTTAGCAGCTTCAACTACTTCTTTAACCGATATTTTTCTAACTTCAACAGGAATGTTTTCCGCTTCAGCTAATTGAATAATACTTTTACGAGTAATACCATCTAAAATTCTATCACTCGTTGGGCCTGTAATTAATGTATCGTTTATACGTACAAAAATATTCATAGCACCAGCTTCTTCAATATACTCATGCGTATTATCATCAGTCCAAATAACTTGTTGGTAACCTTTTTCTATTGCTAATTGTGTTGGGTAAAATTGCCCAGCATAATTACCTCCAGCTTTTGCAAAACCTACACCACCATTAGCAGAACGAGAATACTTCTCTTCAATTAAAACTTTTACTTTTCCAGAGAAATAAGCTCCAGAAGGTGCAGTGCAAATAATAAATTTATAAGCATCGGCAGGCGAGGCGTGAAAACCATTTCCAGAGGCAAAAATAAACGGACGAATATATAATGAACTACCTTCGTTTTTAGGAATCCAATCACTATCCACTTCAAGTAAGGTTTTTAAACCTTCCATAAAATAGTTTTCTGGCAATTCAGGAATGGCTAAACGTTTCGCAGAAATATTTAATCGTTTAAAATTATCTAACGGTCTAAATAACCAGACGTTTTCATTTTCATCTTTATATGCTTTCATGCCCTCGAAAATCGATTGACCGTAATGGAAAATCTTAGCCGAAGGGTCAAGCGTAATCGGCTCGTAAGGCGTAACCTTAGGCGCTTGCCATTTACCATTTTCGTAATTACACACTAACATGTGGTCTGAAAAAACACTTCCAAACTTCAAATCGTCGAAATCTACATCATTAATTTTTGTAGATTTCGCTTTTATAATCTCGATATTGTTGATTATAGCACTCATATTCTTCTTATTTAGTTTGTAAATTTAAGTAAATTCGCTTTTAAAATTTGGGTATATTTACACAAATTGTATAAAAACAAAACTTTTATCGAATGAGATTACTTTTTCTGACATGTATTTGTGCTTTTTTATTGGTTTCTTGTAAAGAGAAAGCCGAAAAAAAACCTGCTGAAATTACTCAAATTGAAGCTGTTAATTATGAATCTTTCGGTAATGAAATTATTGCGGACGATGCTATAGCAGCGACTTCCATGGCAAATCATTATAAAACGATGAATGTTGGAGACAGTATTCCTTCTAAAATGAAAGCGAAAGTTGTTAGTGTTTGTCAAGCCAAAGGCTGTTGGATGCGTTTAGATTTGGAAAACGGTAACGAGGTAATGGTTAAATTTAAAGATTACGGTTTTTTTATGCCAAAAGATATCGCAGGCAAAGAGGTTATTGTAAACGGTAATGCCTTTGTTAATGAAATCTCGGTAGATGAGCAACGCCATTATGCTGAAGACGCAGGTGATACTAAAGAAACTATTGCATTAATAATTGAGCCTAAAAAAACGTTTTCTTTTGAAGCCGATGGTGTCCTTTTAATACCTTAATTGTGAAAAGAGAAGTTGTAATTACGGCCGATGGTTCTTCAACCATTCATTTACCCGATTGGGATGAGCAGTACCATTCTAAACATGGCGCCATACAGGAAGCTTATCATGTATTTATAAAACATGGCTTAACGCATTTTTGTGCGGAAAATACGCCTAGTTTAGATACTGAATTAACGATTCTTGAAATTGGTTTCGGTACCGGTTTAAATGCTTTTATCACTTTTTTAGAAGCCGAAAAATTAAAGTTAAAAATTAATTATGTTGGCGTAGAAGGTTACCCTATTTCTGTAGAAGAAGTCAGTCAGTTAAATTACGCTTCGGAATTAAAAGCAGAAGAAAACGAAACTGTTTTTAAAACACTTCACGAGGTGTCATGGAATGAAAATCATCAAATAAGTCCACTTTTTTCTTTAGAAAAACAACACAAGTTTTTTGTAGATATTACAGATAAAAACGCCTTTAATATCATCTATTTTGATGCTTTTGGAGCTCGTGTACAACCCGAGTTATGGACAGAATCTGTTTTTGAAACCATGTATAAAGCTTTAAAATCTAACGGAATTTTGGTAACATATTCTGCTAAAGGTAGTGTGCGTCGTGCTATGCAAGCTGTTGGTTTTACAGTAGAGCGTTTAGAGGGACCTCCTGGGAAACGCGAAATGTTACGTGGTGTAAAATATAGTTCTTCAAAAATAATTTAGTTACAGGTTTCTAAATTTGGAAGTCTATTCTTATATGTCTTTTTAATTGAATAAACTTCTGTTAAACCTTCCCTAAAAGGCATGCCATCCAAACGGATATTTTGTAACTTTAAATAAAAAGGATATGCGTGTTTTGATAACAGGAGCTACCGGTTTGGTTGGGCAAGAAATTGTTAAGCTTTGCCATGCCCAAAATATTAAGGTTAATTTTTTAACCACCAGTAAATCTAAACTTGAAAAAAGTGAAAATTATCAAGGTTTTTTCTGGCAGCCTCAAACTAAGGAAATTGATTTAGATTGTTTTAAAAATGTGGATGCTATTATAAATTTAGCCGGAGCTACTATTTCAAAACGATGGACTTCGTCTTATAAAAAAGTAATTTTATCCAGCCGAAAACAAGGCGTAGAATTACTTATTGATAGTCTAAAAAATACCACACATCAAATTGAACAAGTCATATCGGCTAGTGCTATTGGTTTATATCTCGATTCGTTAACGAATTATTATTCCGAAGATTTTAAAAATGAACAAAGAAATAGCTTTTTAAGTGAGGTTGTTTATCAATGGGAAGCAGCAGTCGATGGCTTTTCAGAATTAAATATAGAAATCACCAAAATAAGAATTGGTTTAGTTTTAGCTAACAATGGCGGTGCTTTGCAAGAAATGGTAAAGCCCATTAAGTTTGGTTTAGGTGCTGCTTTTGGTAGCGGAAAGCAATGGCAATCGTGGATTCATTTAGAAGATTTAGCGCAAATTTTTATGTTTACGCTTTTAGAAAAAAAAGGAGGTGTTTTTAATGCTGTTGCACCAAATCCTGTAACGAATTATCAATTAACCAAAGCTATTGCAACTACTATGGAGCGCCCCATGTTTTTGCCAAATATTCCAAAAGTTGTAATGCAATTGGTTTTAGGCGAGATGCATGCATTGTTGTTCGAAAGTCAGCGAGTAAGCTCAAAGAAAATAGAAGATGCCGGTTTCAGTTTTAAATTCCACCATTTACAACCAGCTTTAGATTACTTATTGAAATAAAATATTATTATTTCAAACCAAACTTATGTTATAAAACATAAGTTTTAAATATGTTTTCCAATTCGCTTTCAGGGTCTTCACTTAGACCGGGGTGTGTTTTAGAACTTTGAATAATGGTGCTTCTGCAAGCGGTAAGCCATCGAAACCTATCCGATAATTCCATTTGTCCTATTCTTCCTCCTTGTGGTTCGCCATCGCAAATTAATTCCCAAGCCTTTAAATAGTCGTTAAATACATTCAATTCAACTTCTTGTGAAAAGGCTTTCAATTTATCTGGATTAATATGAAATTTTATACCAAGAAATTTTTTGCGTTTCGAAAAAAGAATCACACCAACATTAAAGAATTCCTCGCGTTCCACCTTAGGTACAATTCTAATAATGGCATATTCAAATGTGTATTTATTTTGCATCGTTGGCTTCTTTAACTAATAAATCAATTTTAGAGAGTCTGGAGTTTATATACTCAATATAGGCTGCTCTCATGCTGTCACTATTCATGTCATCAGATTCACTTGTTAGCCAATCTTCAGGGATATTTGAAATAATTTCTATAATTTTATCTTGGTTTAATGTTTGTTCAATTTCTGTTGAAGCATTTTTTAATTGTGTGGCTTTTGGTAAAAGAACATGGTCTTTAATGAGCGGAAATGTTCTAGAAAGATGGTTTGTCCAGTTTTTCCAATCGTGATGAAAATAGAAACTAGCTCCATTATCAATAACCCAAAGTTCGTTATTCCAATGTAATAAATTTGTGTTTTTTGCAGTTCTATCAATATTGCTGATTATACTATCCAATAGCACCACTTTTGAAGCCGTTAAGGCATCTACCGTGCTAACTAAAGGGTCGAAGGTAATTGCGCTAGATAGAAAGTGTAATCCCAAATTTAGCCCAACACTAAACTTAAGCAAGTCTTGAATTTCTTCATCGGGTTCTGTTTTACTAAACGAGTCATCTAGATTCATAAAAACCAATTCGGGAACTTTTAAGCCTATTGCACGGGCCATTTCTCCTCCAATAAATTCGGCTATTAAGGCTTTTTTTCCTTGTCCGGCTCCTCTAAATTTAAGGACGTAAAGAAACCCATCGTCTGCTTTAACAATGGCAGGAAGTGATCCGCCTTCTCGCAAAGGATGCACGTATTGCGTAACGTTTACTGTTCTAATATCAATTGTATTCATAATAACGAAACATGAACTTGTCTATTTTGTAAATCTATATTCTTATTTTTTAATAGGTGAATATAGTAAGCTATTTTATTTTTTAAAATCGGCTTTGGTTAAGCCGTTATTAAACTTTATGTCGGTCCAATTTACAAGTATCCAAGGCGCATCGGTGACTTCGGCGTCCCAATTAGATTTTTTGTATTTACGTTTTGTAGGTATTAGTAAATCGTCAACTTGTTCATATTCCATAACCATTAACATAGGCTCGGTTCTTCCAAAATCCATAACAGTAAACAAAAACTGGTCGACTAATTTTGTTTCTTTATTAATATACAATTGGTAAATATCCGATGGTTTCTCATTTTTTGGATCAAAAGAGACTTTAACAACATCATAAGCTTTATTGTTAATGGTTTGCTCGCTAATGTAGTCGTATTGTAAACCTGGATCTAGCAATTTTTGCATCATGGTAAACCAATAAAAATTTGTGGGTCTATTAAAAGCTGCTTTTTTTAAAGCTGCCGGATCATTTAATGGAGTATTGTTAAGTTTTATCCAGAATTCGTTACCATCATAACCTTGTTCAATTAAACCTTCAAGATCGGAAAGCGTACGTTCATGTTTTTGATATGCCCCGTAAGATAGTTCTCCATTAAAAATATATTTTTCTGTAATAATATCGGTTTTCCCATCGGGTGTTTGGTAGGTATAGGTGTAAACCACATCTTTTTTACTAGCAAGCTTACTGTAATCACCAACTCTTTGTGTCATTTGGTGTACTAACTCATGAGCTTGGTTTTTAAATTCTTGTTTCTGTTCTACAACCGTATCAGTAGGCGTTTCTGTTTGGTCTTGTTTCGCTTCATTTTTGCAAGATGCTAAAGTGAAAACAGTAATAACGCTAAGAAGTAAATTCGTTTTTATTTTCATTTCTTTTTTTTTAAACAAAGTTAAGTTTTAAGATGTGTTTTACAATGGAGAACGTTTAGTGTTTACGTGCTTTTATAAAATAAAAAAAGCCACCATGTATTCACAAAGTGGCTTTTCAATAAAAATGATGTTGTAATTAAGACTTTGCAGCTTTAACCGTAATTTTTAATTCAATATCATCATTAATAAATTTATCGCCTAAATTATCAAAAATAGATTTAGATCCATATTGTACGTTCCATTTTGTTCTATCAATAGAGAAAGCTTCACTGGTAATAGTAACGGCATCATCTTGGTTAGTAATAGTAACAGGGAAAGTGACATTGTTTTTAACTTCTTTAAGTGTTAAATTACCAGAAAGCATGGTTTTACCTTCAGCAACTTTAGTTTCAGTAATTGTAAAAGCAGCATTTGGGAATTTTTCAACATCAAAAAAGTCAGCATTTGTTAAGTGGCCTACTAATTTAGCATTGCCCTTATCATCAGCTGGAATATCTAAAACAGTAATAGATTTCATATCAATAATAAAAGATCCGCCAACAACTTTTCCGTTAACAACATTAAGAGCTCCACTTTCTAAAGCAATGGTTCCATTATGCGATCCTGTTGGTTTAGAACCAGTCCATGCAATTGTAGAAGCGTCGGTGTTTACGGTATAAGTTTCAGCATTTGCAGCTTCTGTAATAACAGGTGCTTCAGCATCGGTAGTTACTGCTTCTTTAGCCTTATCTTTACAGCTTATCACAGAAGCAGTAATTGCTGCAATGAATAAAATATTTACAAATTTCTTTTTCATCTTAAAAAGTGTTTTAGTGTTAATCTGTAAAATTAAACAAAAGCGTAAAGAAAGTAAAGGAAATAGAAACAAAATTATTTAATGACATTATGGCATTTTCACAATATTGGCAGTACTTTTGCCAACTAGTTTTAAGAATTGGAAAATTGAAATTTACAATGAGTAATAAAGATACAAAAGACATAGAAAAGGAACAGGTTGAAGCTAACGAAGTGGAAACAGCTGCTGCTGCTGAAGAACAAGAAGTTATTGAATTAAGTGTAGAAGAAAAACTACAAGAAGAAGTAAAACAAGAAAAAGATAAATTCTTGAGACTTTTTGCTGAATTCGAAAACTATAAAAAACGTACTTCAAGAGAGCGTATTGAATTGTTTTCTACAGCGAGCGAAGATGTAATGAAAACCTTACTGCCTGTTTTAGACGATTTTGAACGTGCTTTAAGTCATATTGAAGAAGATAAAGAAGCTGAAGAATTACGTAAAGGTGTGCTTTTAATTTATCAAAAATTAGTAAACACACTAGACCAAAAAGGTTTAAAACCGATTGTTGTTGAAAAAGGCGAAGCTTTTAACGCAGATAATCACGAAGCAATTACTCAAATTCCTGCACCAACCGAGGATTTAAAAGGAAAAGTTATTGATGTTGTTGAAAAAGGTTACAAACTAGGCGAAAAAGTAATTCGTTTTCCGAAAGTAGTTATCGGACAATAAGAAAGTATTATTAATTAAAATAAATGCTTCCTTACTCGGAAGCGTTGAATAGGCATGGCAAAAAGAGATTATTACGAAATATTAGGCATTAGTAAAGGAGCAACTGCAGCCGAAATTAAAAAAGCTTACCGAAAAAAAGCAATTGAATTTCATCCAGATAAAAACCCGGATGACAAAAGTGCTGAAGGTAAATTTAAGGAAGCAGCCGAAGCTTACGAAATATTAAGTGACGATAATAAAAAAGCACGTTACGATCAATTTGGACATCAAGCCTTTGAAAATGGCGGCGGTGGCGGCGGCGGTTTTGGCGGCGGCGGCATGAATATGGACGACATATTCAGTCAGTTCGGAGATATATTCGGCGGCGGTGGCGGCGGATTTTCTGGTTTTGGTGGCGGTGGCGGAGGCCAACGTCGTGTAAAAGGAAGTAATTTACGTATTCGCGTAAAATTAACTCTTGAAGAAATAGCGAATGGTGTCGAAAAGAGAATAAAAGTAAAACGTAAAGTTCAAGCCGAAGGTACAACTTACAAAACATGTTCTACATGTAATGGTAGCGGACAAGTAACACGTATTGCCAATACTATTTTAGGTAGAATGCAAACCGCAGCACCTTGTAATGTATGTGGTGGTGCAGGACAAACTATAGATAAAAAACCTGCCGATGCGGATGCTCAAGGTTTAAAAGTAGCCGAAGAAACGGTAACTATTAAAATACCAGCAGGTGTTGTTGATGGGATGCAACTTAAAGTTTCTGGAAAAGGTAACGAAGCACCAGGACATGGTATTTCGGGCGATTTATTAGTCGCTATTGAAGAAGCCGATCATGATACTTTACAACGTGAAGGCGATAATTTACATTACGATATGTATATCAGTTTACCAGATGCTGTTTTAGGAACATCAAAAGAAATTGATACCGTAACTGGTAAAGTACGTATTAAGGTTGAAGCTGGTGTGCAATCGGGTAAAATTTTACGCTTGCGCGGAAAAGGAATTCCGAGTATTAATGGTTACGGAAAAGGTGATTTATTAGTACACGTAAATGTTTGGACTCCGAAAACATTGAACAAAGAGCAAAAAGACTTTTTTGAAAATATGAGAGATGATGATCATTTTTCTCCTAAACCAGAAAGTTCTGATAAATCATTTTTTGAAAAAGTAAAAGATATGTTTTCATAAACCACGCTTTTATTTCAATTTGATTTAAAATATTATTTCAGAAAATAAAGAGCGTCAGGATAATACTGATTGCTTTAAATTTATAAATCCGCTATTTTTTAGCGGATTTTTTTGGTTTATGAAAAGAAAATTAACAGTTTTATTCGTTATTATCAAAAAAAAACTATATTTGGAGTATCACTAATTAATTTTAGTGGTAATTTTTCTTTTTCATAGCAATTTTTTTCCCATCCTTAATTTTTTTGAGGGTGGGTTTTGTTTTTCAGTAAAGGCTCCAATTGTAATGGCGTTTCAACAAATAAAAAATGCGACAATGATTTTGTGATAAATAGCATGTTTAAATGTGTTGCTTGCTTTTACCTTTTAGGTTGGAAGCTAAAAATCGCATGAATTAATCGTGAAACCACGTAACCACTCCCGTAAACATTTAATATCTTTACGGCAAACAAGTCAACTTAAAAATTAATGAGTAATTTATTAGAAGTCAATGAAGTTTCTAAAAACTTTGGCGATTTTACCGCATTAAATAAAGTATCACTTTCAGTTCCTAAAGGTAGTATTTTTGGGCTTTTAGGTCCGAATGGCGCTGGGAAAACCACCTTAATTCGTGTGGTAAATCAAATTACTATGCCAGATTCTGGTTCGGTAATTTTAGATGGTGAAACGCTTCGTGATAGACATATTATGGATATTGGATATTTACCCGAAGAACGTGGTTTGTACAAATCTATGAAAGTGGGAGAGCAGGCTTTGTATTTGGCCCAACTTAAAGGATTGAGTAAATCTGAAGCCAAAATACGTTTGAAATATTGGTTCGATCGTTTGGAGATTGGCGATTGGTGGAATAAGAAAATCCAAGAGCTTTCTAAAGGAATGGCCCAAAAAATTCAATTTGTGGTTACGGTATTGCATCAACCAAAATTATTGATTTTTGATGAGCCGTTTTCTGGTTTCGATCCTATAAACGCCAATTTAATTAAGGATGAAATTCTTCATCTAAGAGACCAAGGCGCCACCATTATTTTTTCTACCCACCGTATGGAATCCGTAGAAGAACTATGTGATGATATTGCACTTATTAATAAATCGAATAAAATTTTAGAAGGTAAATTGGTCGATGTAAAACGTCAATTTAAATCTAATACTTACGAGATTGGTGTTCGTGCCAACGATCAATTGGCTTTAAAAGAAGAATTAGCACAAAAATTTAGTGTTTCCGATGCTTATTTTAAAACTTTGGAAGATGAGTTGAAGTTGAATATAAAACTTCAAGATAACGAGAAGTCGAACGATTTACTAGGCTTTTTGGCTAGTAAAGGCGAGGTGTCTCATTTTGTAGAACTCATACCGAGCGTTAACGATATTTTTATTCAAACTGTAAAGAATAATTAATTTTTATGAATCACTTACCACTCATTATAAAACGCGAATATCTAAACAAAGTTAGAAATAAGTCGTTTATAATCATGACGTTTTTAAGTCCGTTAATTTTTGCGGCGCTTATAGCGGTTGTAGCCTATTTAACTCAATTAAACAACGATAAAGTTCGTGTTATTTCCGTGTTAGACGAATCGGGATTAGTGCGTAATATTTTCAAAAATTCAGAACATACCACCTACCATGTTTTAGAGCAAATGTCGCTGGATGATGCCAAGGCTTTATCTAAAGAAACCGAGGCTTACGGTTTGTTGCATGTTGATAAAATGGATGACGTAAAAACACTATCAGAACACATTACGTTTTATTCTGAAGAATCACCATCGCTCAATACCATTTCCGATTTAGAAAACCAAATAGCAGCAACGTTAACCAATATAAACCTGCTTAAAAACGGGGTTGATGTGGATATGATTAACGCTTCCGAAGTTAAAGTAAATATAGCTCAAGAAAGTTTCGATGGACAAAAAACATCAAAAATAGATAGTGTTGTAAAAATCGCTTTTGGAGGTGCTGCTGGGTATCTACTTTTCATGTTTATTATTATTTATGGAAACATGATTATGCGTAGTGTTATCGAAGAAAAAACAAGTCGCATTATCGAAGTTATTATATCTTCTGTAAAACCTATGCAACTTATGTTGGGTAAAATTTTCGGTACCTCATTGGCCGGAATTACGCAGTTTTTAATTTGGACTATTTTGGGAGCAATATTGATGTTAATTATCCCGATGGTGTTTGGTGTAGATTTGGCAGCGGTACAAACGCCGCAGCAACAAATGATGCAACAGGCTATGGAAAACCCTGAAATGAATATGGAGATTCAAAATGTACTAACGGCGTTTTATAATTTACCATTATTTAACTTGGTATTAGCTTTTGCTTTATTTTTTATTGGAGGCTATTTATTATACAGTTCGTTGTACGCTGCTATTGGTGCCGCTGTTGATAACGAAACCGATACCCAACAATTCATGATGCCTATACTAATGCCTTTAGTTTTGGCGGTATATATAGGGATATTCACTGTAGTAGAAGATCCGCATGGAACAGTTTCTACCGTATTTTCTTTTATTCCGTTTACCTCGCCGGTAGTTATGCTTATGCGTATTCCGTTTGGTGTTCCAATTTGGCAGCAAATATTGTCTTTTTTAATTTTAGTAGGGACATTTATGTTTACGGTTTGGTTTGCGGCTAAAATTTACCGTGTTGGTATTTTAATGTATGGTAAAAAGCCAACGTATAAAGAATTAATTAAATGGATTAAATACTAATATGCAAGAAGGAACGCTCGAACATATAGAAGAAACCATAGAAAACAGCTCCCTTTGGGAACAAATTGTAACGTTTCTTAATTATAAAGTCATCACTTTAACAGATACGGATGGTTATGAAACAGGGGTGTTAACAGTAAGATTTATCTTAATTGTTATCTCTATTTTGGTTATAACCACTTTTGTGTTACGGTTGGTGAACAAATTGTTACTGCGAAGAATACCAAAAGAGAATCATTCCGAATTTTTTACAATTTTCTCTTTTGCTAAATGGTTTGTATACGTAGTGGTTTTGCTTGTTGCTATGAATTCCATGGGCATAAATATTACAGCCATATTTGCTGCGTCGGCCGCCTTATTAATCGGTATTGGTTTAGCTTTACAAACCTTATTCCAAGACATTATTTCGGGTATTTTTATATTAATCGACCAGTCGGTACATGTGGATGATATTATCGAGATTGAAGGTAAAGTAGGGCGTGTAGAGGAAATTAAACTACGCACCACTAGAGCCGTTACCATAGATAATAAAGTATTAATAATACCTAACCATTTATACTTAACTAATAGTTTATATAACTGGACGCAAAATGGAACAACCACCCGAGAATCGGTTGAGGTTGGGGTAGCTTATGGCAGCGATGTGCAATTGGTGAAAAAGCTACTTTTGGAGGCTGCAACAAAACAAGAGTTAGTGCTAGACGAACCGGCACCTTATGTTTATTTTTCAAATTTTGGAGATAGCTCCTTAGATTTCAAATTGGTTTTTACCTTGGCTAATAGTTTTCAAAGTGCCATTCCTAAAAGTGATATCCGATTTGAAATAGATAAATTATTTAGAGAAAATAATATCGCTATTCCTTTCCCGCAAAGAGATATTCACATTATAAAACAATAACAACATGCCAAAAATATTAGTAATAGAAGATGAAGCAGCCATTAGACGTGTGCTTGTTAAAATTCTTTCAGAAGAAAATGATACCTATCAAGTTGAAGAAGCTGAAGATGGTTTGGTTGGTATTGAAAAAATAAAGAATGACGATTTCGATTTAATACTTTGTGATATAAAAATGCCAAAAATGGATGGTGTTGAAGTTTTAGAAGCCACAAAGAAAATTAAACCAGAAATTCCGATGGTCATGATTTCAGGACACGGAGATTTAGATACTGCAGTAAATACAATGCGTTTAGGGGCTTTCGATTATATTTCGAAACCGCCCGATTTAAACCGTTTATTAAACACTGTACGTAATGCTTTAGACCGAAAAGAATTGGTTGTTGAAAACAAGATTCTGAAGAAAAAAGTAAGTAAAAAATACGAAATGATAGGCGAGAGCGAAGGTATTTCGCAAATAAAAGAAATTATCGATAAGGTGGCGCCAACCGATGCTCGTGTATTAATTACAGGGCCTAACGGAACAGGAAAAGAATTGGTTGCGCATTGGTTACACGAAAAAAGCGACCGTGCTAAAGGCAATTTAATCGAGGTTAACTGTGCTGCAATACCTAGTGAATTGATAGAGAGTGAATTATTCGGACACGTAAAAGGCGCTTTTACAAGTGCAAATAAAGACCGTGCCGGAAAATTTGAAGCCGCAAACGGAGGTACTATTTTTTTAGATGAAATTGGTGATATGAGTCTTTCGGCGCAAGCCAAAGTGTTGCGTGCTTTACAAGAAAGTCGAATCCAACGTGTGGGTAGCGATAAAGATATTAAGGTGAATGTACGTGTTATTGCGGCAACCAATAAAGATTTAAAAAAGGAAATTGAAGAAGGTAACTTTAGAGAAGATTTATATCACAGACTGGCGGTAATTTTAGTAAAAGTACCCGCTTTAAATGAGCGACGAGATGATATTCCGTTGCTAATAAAACATTTTTCGTTTAAAATATCAAACGAGCAAGGTACGGTTGAAAAAAAGTTTACAGAAAAAGCAATCAAATTACTTCAAGAATACGATTGGACTGGTAATATTCGGGAACTGCGCAATGTGGTTGAGCGTTTAATTATTCTTGGTGGCGCTGAGGTTAGCGAGTTAGATGTTAAGCTTTTTGCTAGTAAATAAGTATAAAAAATAAACCTGTTTAAAACCCCAATACATTATCGTTTTCTAAACATGTTTTTTTTTTAGTTGCCACAAGCGTTTAAAGCCGTTGCGTATTCAGAAGTTAAAGTTTTTAATATTTTTATAAAGTAAACGTTTATAGCATCCATATCATTATCTGCTAAACCAACTTCAATAGCAGGGCTTTTCAAAACAGTATTGGCATTGCCGCAATGCATCAAAGTTTTATTAAATGTTTTAATGTTTTCGGTTATCGTTAAATTATAACCGCTTATTAATTGCTTCTTTTCAAGACGTAAAGCCTTATCTTTTTGCGCGGATAATTTCATTTTCAATTCAGCTTCTTTTAATTTTAAAGCTTCTTGTTGTTGCTTCAGTTTTAGTTGCTCATTTTGCAATTCAGCAAGTGTATTGTCATCATCTAAAACATCATTGTTACCATTATTTGTTATCCCTGCCGTGCATTTGTCACTCGCAATAACACTTTTCTGGCTCAGTTCTCGGGCACGTTTTACATAAAATCGGCCATCTTCAAAAGTAGGCTGATTTTCAACTTTTAAAAGTAAATCTACTGTTTCACCTGCAAGGTCTACTGCCGTTTGGCAATCGCAACCTTCTAGGTTCTCTTTCGCTAATTCTATGGACTCTAACGAGCGGTTGGCGTAATATTTTAAATGACTAATATTATTAGAATCATAAGAGTCTTTAATATGCGAATAAGCATTTACTAAATAAGCATTAGCATCGTCGCAAGCAGCTTGACTATTAGAAATCAATGTCGTAAATAAGGCGGTAAGCAAAACGTAGGTTTTCATAAATTATGGGTGTGTAAGGTAAATTTGGAGTAGTAAAAGTATTAAAAACAAACTGTTTGGCTGGGGCGTTCATCGAAAACTATAAAATAATTCTTACATTTTAAAGAATAATTTGTTTCATTCGTCATTTTTAGTATTCGAGTAATTTCTTAGGGTAAAAATTGTGTATTGCTGGTTTCAAATAATTCTTTATTATATTTATAAAAATTAATTCTTCAGCATAAACATGAAAAACATAAAAATAGAAGACTATAAAGTCACTGCGGATATCAACCTAAAAAACTCTAAAACCAAACACGTTATAAAGGGAGCAAAAAGTGAATTAAAAAGCATTAGAAAAAAGTTGGGTGAATGGCAAAATATTATGTACGCCCACGATAAACATGCCGTTTTAGTGTGCTTGCAAGGTATGGATACCTCTGGGAAGGACAGTTTAGTGCGCGAGGTTTTTAAAGAATTTAATGTACGAGGCATTGAGTGTCATAGTTTTAAAGTACCAACCGATTTGGAGTTGGGGCACGACTACCTATGGCGCCATTATATTGTGTTGCCTCCACGCGGTAAGTTTGGTGTTTTTAATCGCACACATTACGAAAATGTACTTGTAACCCGTGTGCATCCAGAATATATTTTAGGTGAAAATATTCCGGAAATTAATACGGTTGAAGATATCGATGAAGCCTTTTGGGATAAACGTTTCGAGCAAATCAATAATTTTGAAAAACACCTTGCAGATAACGGTACCATCATTTTTAAATTCTTTTTAAATCTATCAAAAGAAGAACAAAAAAGCAGACTGTTACGCCGCTTAGATAAACCTGAAAAAAACTGGAAATTCTCGCCCGACGATTTAAAGGAGCGTAAACTTTGGGATCAATACCAAGCCTGCTACCAAGATGCTATAAACCGCACATCGAAACCGCATGCGCCTTGGTACACCATTCCAGCCGACGATAAGCCTACCGCGCGCCTTTTGGTTGCCAAAATTTTACACGATACTTTAAAGGAATATAACGATATTACCGAACCTGAGCTCAACGATAAAGTAAAAGCCAACCTCGATAACTATAAAAATCAGTTAAATAATGAATAAAATGTTTTGGGCGTTTTAACACGCTTTCACTACGCGCTCCCTCCTTTGGTCGGGGAGCTTAAACAGGCCGTTCAATCGTTAACGCGGTTTCGTCTGGTTAATTAACAAAACGTTATTATTTTCAAATCGGTGCAGTTTTTACAGAAAACGTACCTTTAGCCATTAAGATATAGAAAACCAGAAATATGAAAAAAATCCTATCTATTGCCATGGCCTTGAGTACGCTACTTACAGTGGCTCAAAGTGATGAAGAGGTATTAAAAACCATTTACACACAATCGCTTACCAACGGAAAAAGTTACGATTGGTTAAATCACTTATCCAATCAAATAGGTAGCCGTTTGTCAGGCTCGTTAGGTGCAGAAAAAGCAGTAGCTTACACCAAAGAAGAACTTGAAACATTGGGGCTAGATAAGGTTTGGTTACAACCTGTAATGGTACCTCGTTGGGTGCGCGGAGCAAAAGAATATGCTTTTATAGAAAGCGAACGCGGAAAAACCAGTACGGTTAATATTTGTGCGCTTGGCGGTTCGGTAGCCACACCAAGTTTAGGGTTAAAAGCGCCTATTGTTGAGGTTAAAAATTTTCAAGAATTAGAAGCCTTGGGAACTGAAAATATAGAAGGTAAAATTGTGTTTTTTAACCGTCCGATGCAAGCCGATTTAATTATTACATTCGAAGCTTACGGTGGTTGTGTAAATCAGCGTTATAGTGGAGCAGTGGAGGCCGCGAAATACGGAGCGGTTGGTGTTATTGTACGTTCAATGAATTTACGTCAAGACGATTTACCTCACACCGGAAGCATGACTTATGGCGATTTACCTGTTGAAAAACGAATTCCTTCCGCTGCAATTAGTACCAACGATGCCAATTTATTAAGCACGATGTTGACGCTTAAAAAAGATATTAAATTTTATTTCAAACAAAACTGTAAACAACTCAAAGATGTGCTATCGTATAATGTGATTGGGCAAATTACGGGCAGTGAATTTCCTGATGAATACATGATTGTTGGAGGCCATTTAGATTCTTGGGATTTAGGCGATGGCTCTCATGATGATGGCGCGGGTGTTGTACAATCTATGGATGTTTTACGCTTACTGAAAGAATCTGGTATTAAACCTAAAAGAAGCATTAGAGTGGTGCTTTTCATGAATGAAGAAAACGGACTTCGAGGAGGAAAGAAATATGCAGAGGAGGCTATAAAGAAAAATGAAAATCACATATTTGCATTAGAGAGTGATGCAGGAGGTTTTACACCTCGCGGTTTTAGTTTCGATTGTTCCGATGCTGCTTTTGATCAGGTTTTAAGTTGGGAATCACTTTTTAAGCCATATTTAATTCATTATTTTGAAAAAGGTGGAAGCGGTGCCGATGTAGGACCATTAAAATCTGAAACCAATGTTTTGGCGGGCTTACGTCCAGATTCTCAACGTTATTTCGATCATCATCATGCGAGTAATGATACTTTTGATGCAATTAATAAACGTGAGTTAGAATTAGGAGCAGCAACCATGACATCTTTGGTTTACCTATTTGATAAATATGGGGTTAATCCGATTAACGCTTCAAAAGAAATTAAAAAGTAATTATATTAATAAAACAACTATGAAATTAAAATTACTGGCATTGCTTTTAATGATAAATACAGTGGCGATGGCTCAAGAGGAAAAATTACCTTATTATGAAATTCTAGAACCTGCCGAGAATTATACAGCAGGAAGCGTAGCTGCTAGAATGATTGATGGTTTAGGTTTTCGGTATTATTGGGCAACCGAAGGATTGAAAGCTGAAGATTTAGAACAAAAAGCAAGCGATTCTGGAAGAACAAGTGGTGAAACGGTAGATCATATTTTAGGCTTATCGTATTTTATTTTAAATGCTATTTCGGAGGAAGAAAACAAAAAGGCTAATGGAACGCTCTCTTTTGAGGAACAACGTAAACAAACCTTGCTTAATTTTAAAAAAGCATCAGATATTTTATTAAATACAGAAGATTTATCCAAAATGGGGGCATCTCGAACTCCTTTTTGGAATATTATAAATGGACCAATTGCTGATGCTATTTGGCATTCCGGACAGGTAGCTATGTTACGTCGGGCTTCGGGTAATCCATTTAATTCTAAAGTTAATTTATTTTCAGGGAAAGTAAAGAAGTAGAAATAATACCTCAGGATTTTTGAACTATATCAATCTTAAATCTTGAGGTGAATTTAACCACATATTTTCGATGTTAAATTCTATAAACGGTAGATTTTTAACGATTTAAAGATTTGATTTTTTTGTAAGTTTGTTCTGAAAAAACAACTTATAAATTCCTATTTTTTATGAAAGTAAAACTACTATTATTACTACTATCAACAAGTTTGGGGTTTTCTCAAACGTCAATAACTAATTTTGAAAGTGCAGCACAGTCGGAATATGCCGTAGTTACATCAACATTGGACCAAACGGCAACAGGAGCTGGGCTAATTTGGAATTTTAATGTCGCTTATGATAATGATGACACTTCTGATGTTTTATCATCTCCAACTTCTACGGAATTGAGCAGCTATGCTAATGCAACCAATGTTATAAAAACGAGTAATGCCGACGATGAGGTAGTTAGTGCGGTTTATTTAAATAAGAGCGGAACAAGTGCTGAGTTTGTTGGTGTAGAAAGTTTCGGAATTAAATTAAACTATAGCAATCCAGGTGTTCTAGGCGATTTTCCTTTAAGTTTCATGGATTCTAATAGCAATGCTATTTCAGGTACTTTTGATTATAACGGAAGTATCAATGGCTCTTTTAGTGGGACAATAACAAGTAAAGTAGATGCCTATGGTACTTTAAATGTTGATGTCTCAGGTTTAGTTGGTGAGGATTTTAGTGGTTCGGTAACACGTTTAAAAGTTGTTCAGGATATAGAATTATCAGCATTTGTTACAGCGGATATGATACAAACCTCTTATTATTACTATGCAAGTAACGGTGATTTAGTTTTTAGAACATCAGATATTCAAATAACAGGGGTTATTAATGATACCTCTAGTTTTATTGAAACTTTAAAATCGAGTTCATTAGGAATTGAAGATCAAAAACAAAAACAATTGAGTTTTTCAACATTTCCTAATCCAGTAAATAATGAATTGAACTTTAAAATTGATGCAGAAATTGAATCTGTTTCTATTGTTGATATTTCAGGACGTGTGGTACTAAAAGTTGAAACCGATCAACCTAATTTATCTGTAAGTCAATTAAATTCAGGAATGTATATTGCTAATATTTCAACTGATAAAGGATTGTTTTCTAGAAAGTTTGTTAAGAAATAAGAATTATTGATAAAAAAAAATCACCCTATTTCAGGGTGATTTATAGATTTATGTAAAGCGCGAGAAATTAACTTTTCGCGCTTTGTGTTTGCAATAATTTGCGCTGTTGTTTAATGGTTAGTGAGCTTCCGTCATGGCTCCATCCTGGTGCAGCAAAAGCATACATGAATTTATGATACCAGTTGCTCGACTTTTTCATATCGTTCCAAATATCTTTGTATTCGTGTGTTAAAATCACCAATGGATTGTATGAGTTTGGTGCATGTGTAACACCGTATTTTATCTCTATATTTTCATCCAGTTCTTTCCAAGTTCCAAACATTTTATCAAAAACATTTAAGAATCCACCATGGTTTTTATCCATGTACTCAAAGTTTTGAGCATGGTGAACTTGGTGCATGGTATGTGTATTCATAAACTTCTCTATAAAACCTAGCTTAGGAATATAAACAGAGTGTAATTGAAACTGCCAAAGTGCCTCAATACCTAAACAAACTACTAACATTTCTGGTGGAAATCCGATAGCAACAATCCACATATAGAAAAATGGTTTGTACAAAATAGTGAACCAACCGTTTCTTACAGCAGTACCTAAGTTGAAATTATCGGAAGAATGGTGTACAATGTGAGCGGCCCATAAAAAACGAACATTATGGTTTTGACGATGGAACCAGTAGTAACTAAAATCATCTAATAATTGACAAATTATCCAAATGTACCAAGCATAACCAAAAGACTCGTAACCCATAATATTAGTGCGTACACCATCTACTAAAGGATTAAATATTTCATATACATAATTGAAAAGTACAATAGCCGCAATGGTTTTTGTAAGAGGCGCTAATACCGCAGAACCAATACCCATGGTAAGGCTAGCTCCTAGATCTTTCCAGTTGTATAATTTCTGACTGCGTTCTTCTTTTCGGTGTTTGCTGTAACTTAGTTCTAATAAAATAAGTCCTAAAAAGCAAGGCACACCATATACTAAAGGGTTCGTAAAATCCATTATAAAAATTTGTTAGTCCCCAAAAATAACTTGATTTTGCTAGTAAACGGTAATGAAAACGAGTTTTCTTATCAAAAAAAAACCGCTTTAAGAAATTTTTAACTTAAAGCGGAGGTGTATTGTGAGAAATTAGCTTATTATTTTGCTAATATATTTTCTTTATTAGTTGAAAAATCGACAGCAATTTGATTGTGTATAATATCATCAAAAGTCTCTCTTTTTCTAATTAAATGAGCTTCGTTATTGTACCATAATACTTCCGCTGGGCGTAAACGTGAGTTATAATTACTCGCCATAGAGAAGCAATAAGCACCTGCATTTTTAAAGGCTAAAATATCACCTTCATTAATTTCGTTAATTCTTCTGTTATTTCCAAAAGTATCGGTTTCACAAATGTAACCTACAACGGTGTAAAAACGCTCACGACCTTTTAAATTAGAGATGTTGCTAATTTCATGGTGCGACCCATAAAACATGGGGCGAATTAAATGATTAAAACCAGAATCTATTTGTGCAAACACAGTAGATGTGGTTTGTTTTACGGCATTTACTTGTGCTAAAAAGTAACCCGATTCACTTACCAAGAATTTTCCAGGCTCAAAAGCTAAGGTTAATTCTTTACCATAATCTTTACAGAAATCGTTAAAACGTTTCGATAATTTTTTGCCTAATTCTTCAATATTAGTTTCAATATCGCCTGGTTTGTAAGGCACTTTAAAGCCAGAACCGAAATCGATAAATTCTAAATTATTAAATTGTTTAGCCGTCTCAAATAAAATTTCACTTGCATAAAGGAATACTTCAATATCTAAAATATCACTTCCCGTATGCATGTGGATCCCGTTAATATTCATTTTAGTATTTTCAACAATACGTAAAATATGAGGGATTTGATGAATTGAAATACCAAATTTAGAATCAATATGTCCAACAGAAATATTAGCATTTCCACCAGCCATAACATGCGGGTTTATTCTAATACAAACCGGTGTTGTTGGGTGTTTTGCTCCAAATTGTTCTAAAATAGAAAGGTTGTCAATATTTATTTTCACACCTAATTGTGCCGCTTCTTCAATTTCGTTTAAAGAAACACCGTTGGGTGTAAATATAATTTGCTCAGGTTTAAAACCAGCAGCCAAACCTAGTTGCACTTCTTGTATAGAAACCGTATCTATACCGGAACCAAGCGTATGTAAAAGTTTTAAAACAGATATATTTGATAACGCCTTAACAGCATAATTTATCTTTAATTTCTTAACGTTTTTAAAAGCACCAGTTAAACGTTTGTACTGCGCTTCTATTTTGTTTCCATCGTAAACATATACAGGGCTCCCAAACTCATTGGCAATTTTAAGCAATTGACTTTCTTGCATGTTCTTTATATTTTTGTCAAAGATATTTTTTTTGATTCAATAAAAAATAAATAAATGAAAAATTGTACAAATTAAACATTTTGTTAACTATTTAACAGTAAATTTAGGTTAATTCGCAATTTCCGCATAAAATAATTAGTGTAATTACCAACGATTATTTACATTTGTTGCACTTAAAATTATCAAGCAGATTATGAATTTACACGAATATCAAGGTAAAGAAATATTAAGCAGTTTTGGCGTACGTATCCAACGTGGTATGGTTGCTCAAAATGCAGAGGAGGCAGTTGCTGCCGCAAAACAATTAACTGAAGAAACGGGAACAGGTTGGCACGTGATTAAAGCACAGGTTCATGCAGGTGGTCGTGGAAAAGGTGGCGGAGTAAAATTAGCCAAAAACCTTAAAGAAGTTGAAGAAATTGCAGGACAAATTATTGGGATGGACTTAGTAACACCTCAAACGTCTGCTGCTGGTAAAAGAGTACACCAGGTTTTAGTTGCTGAAGATGTTTACTATCCAGGTGAAACTGAAACTAGTGAGTTTTATGTATCTGTTTTATTAAATAGAGGAACAGGCCGTAACATGATTATGTATTCTACGGAAGGTGGAATGGATATTGAAACGGTTGCAGAAGAAACACCACATTTAATTTTTACTGAAGAAATAGATCCAAGTACAGGTTTATTACCTTTTCAAGCAAGACGAGTAGCTTTTAACCTAGGATTATCTGGTTTAGCGTTTAAAGAAATGACAAAATTTGTTACTAATCTTTATACTGCTTACGTAAAATCAGATTCTTCATTATTTGAAATTAATCCTGTTTTAAAAACAAGTGATAATTTAATCATGGCAGTAGATGCGAAAGTAACTATTGATGATAATGCACTATACAGACATAAAGATTATTTAGCTTTACGTGACGTACGTGAAGAAAGCGCTATTGAAGTAGAAGCTGGCGAACTTGGCCTTAACTATGTAGACCTTGAAGGAAACGTAGGTTGTATGGTAAATGGTGCTGGTTTAGCAATGGCGACTATGGACTTAATTAAGCAAGCCGGTGGAGAGCCAGCTAACTTTTTAGATGTTGGTGGTACTGCAGATGCTGCACGTGTTGAAGCTGCATTTAAAATTATATTAAAAGATCCAGCTGTAAAAGCTATTCTAATTAACATTTTTGGTGGTATTGTTCGTTGCGATCGTGTTGCTCAAGGTGTAATTGATGCTTATAAAAACATGGGAACTATCAACGTGCCAATTATTGTACGTTTACAAGGTACCAATGCTGATATAGCTAAAGAATTAATTGATAATTCAGGATTAGCAGTAATGAGTGCTACAGAATTTCAAGAAGCTGCAGATAAAGTTCAAGAAGTATTGGCATAAGCTTTTACTACAACATTATATATTGAAAAGAGTAACGTTTAGGCGTTACTCTTTTTTTTTGTGATATATTATGAAATAGTTGCTGTTATTATAATTTTCTTATAGCTTTATTGAAGCATGAAAATTCAAATAAATTAAAACCAGAATCGCATGAAAATAGTTGTTTTAGACGGGTACACATTAAACCCTGGAGATTTAAGTTGGGAAGCTGTTGAAGCTATGGGAGAGCTTATAGTGCACGAACGTACAGCCTTTAATCAAGAGATTATTATTAAAACTATTGGAGATGCCGATGCGGTTTTAACCAATAAAACACCATTGTCAAAAGCGGTGATAGAAAGTGTGCCTAATCTAAAATACATTGGGGTTTTAGCTACGGGCTACAATGTCATTGATGTTGCCGCTGCAAAACAGGCAGACATTGTGGTAAGCAATGTCCCTATTTATGGCACACAGGCCGTAGGGCAGTTTACAATGGCGCTTCTTTTAGAATTGTGCCATCATGTTGGAGACCATAATGCAGCCGTAAAAAATGGAGATTGGACAAAGTCTAAAGACTTTTGTTTTTGGAATTCACCTCTTATAGAACTTTCAGGAAAAACCTTGGGTATTATAGGTTTTGGACGAATAGGGCAGGCTACTGCAAAAATGGCGCAAGCTTTCGGATTGCGTATTCTGGCTTATAATCGAAGTCAGGATTTACGATTAGAATCGGAAACTTTAAAGTATGTTGAATTAGATGAGCTTCTTGAAAAATCGGATTTTGTGAGTTTACATTGTCCGTTAACGACAGAAACCGAAGGACTAATAAATTCAGACTCAATTTCTAAAATGAAGGATGGCGCTTTCTTAATAAATACGTCTAGAGGTGGTTTAATTGTTGAAGAAGATTTAAAAAAGGGGCTTAACTCAGGTAAACTTGCGGGAGCTGCAGTCGATGTCGTTTCAAAAGAACCTATAGATGCTGATAACCCTTTGCTCAACGCTCGAAACTGCATTATCACACCTCATATTGCTTGGGCGTCTAAAGAAGCAAGAGCCCGATTGATGCAAACAACTGTTGATAATTTAAAAGCTTTTGTAAAAGGAAAACCTATTAATAAGGTAAATTAAAAAGAATGAAGCCGTTTGTTGTCTGGTAGTAGTAAAGTGCGCACGAGAAGATTCGAACTTCCACATCCTAAAACGGATACTGGCCCCTCAAGCCAGCGCGTCTACCAATTCCGCCACGTGCGCATTTGAGGTTTTAATTGGCCGTAAATATAATAATGTCTCGGCTAACTAAAAATTTTAAGGTAAATTATTGTAAAGTATTTTAAATGGTGACGTTTACAAGGTTAGTAACCAAGTACGTTGAAGTTTTTTAAATTTTTTCAATTCGCTACGCAGAATAGGTAAAAAGTCTTTTCCATTACTATTTGAGCGTTCTAAACGGTACGAATTTTTATAAAGCATATTTGTTAACCTGCTTAAAGAAGCCACGTGTTTATGCTTTCTTTCAGAGTAGCGTTCTAGTTCGGCATTAACAATTTCCGGAACTAAAGACACTGAATGTTGTACAATATCACCAGAAAAATAAATGTGAGGGTCTTCTGTACCATCTGATTTTAAGTTAGATAAGTCGTGACGTAGGTACGTAGAGATGTTTTGGGATAGTGATAATATCTCAATGGCTTTTTTATAAACCGGTAATTCCGATAGATTTGGTGGGGTATTTGACTTCATCTTTTTTTACTCTAGCATTTTTATCAAATTTAGCAACAAGAAATGATATTTCACTTTAAATATTAAAGCTAAACCGTATATTTGCTTTAGATGTTAATTTTTTATAGTTAAATTTCTTTTAAATGAAGCTGGATAGTCTTAATACCAAGATTTTAGAGTGTTTACAACAAAACGCGCGTATGTCTAATGCCGAAATTGGACGCCGAGTTGGCATAAGTTCACCAGCTGTTTCTGAGCGTATAAAAAAAATGGAGGATCTTGGTATTATTGAAGATTATAAGGCCATTGTTTCTCCTTACGAAATTGGTTATCAGCTTAAAGCAATCATTACACTTCGAGCATTTATGGGGAAGCTAAAACCCTTTTTAGATAAAGTGAAAACTTACGATGAAGTGGTAAATTGTTACCGCATTACCGGAGATGAAAACATTGTGATGGAAGTGGTTCTAAAAAACAATAAACACTTAGAAGTCTTTATTGATCAATTGATAAGTTATGGTGAAACTAAAACACAAATTGTACTGTCTCGTGTTATCAAACAAAAGGAAATTAAGCCGATTTAATTCTTTCAATTTCCGTTTAAGAAGGTATACGCCAAGCCGGGTTTTTTCTGTTTTCTCCTGCATAGAATAAAATAATACTATTTCCATCAGGGTCTTTTAAGTGTGCTTCACGCCACAGCCAAGGTTTGTCATTTGGTAATTCCGTAAAAACAATACCTTGCTTTTTTAGTTTTTTTACCCAATCATCTAGGTGTTCATCTTCAAAATAAATAGTTATCCCGTTTCCTTGAGGTAATTTTTCTACTTGATGGATTGAAAAGGTCGCATCACCATCAGGGCATTCAAAACGCACATATCTTGGGATGGAATCTACAATAAGTTTCAATCCCAAAATAATATAAAACGCTACAGCTTTTTCAACATTAATAGAGGGTATGGTTATTTGGTTTAAATTCATGCTAGTCTTTTCTTTTTCTGCGTATTTAAATAACGACTTAAAATGAATAATAAAAGTACACAAAAGCCTGCTAACATCGTGAAAATATACCATGTGTTATCATAACCTAGATCATTAACCATATGCATACCTGCGTTGTGCGCAAAAATATGAGCAATAGAAAATGCTATGGAATACAATGCCATATATTCGCCTTGATTACCTTTTTTTGCTCGATCTAGTGCAAAAGCATTCGAGAATGGAAATGTAATCATTTCTCCTAAACTCATAAATAACATGCCAATTATTAATATACCAGTCCATGAGGTTAGATTTAAAACTAAAATGCTTATACCAAGTAGTAGGGTGCCAAAGACCATAAGTCTAGACTTTGTGAAATTGGTAGTTTCTAGCCATTTTATTAATGGCATTTCAAAAAGGAAAATAAAAAAGCCATTCATACCTAAAAGAATTCCAATGTCAAATTCTGTTAAATAGTGTACATTTTTGTAATATAAAGGCATGGTAGAGAAATATTGTAAAAACACGATACCAAATAATACCATAGCAATTAAGAATATTAAAAAGGCTTTATCATGGTATGCCGAGCTTGGATTTTCTGTTTTTACGGTATCTAAAACTCTTGCTTTTTTAGGATGTAGAACTTTAATAAGTAAAATGGTTGCTAAAATACAAGTAATACCATCGACCCAAAATAAACCACTATAGCTTAGAGTTGTTATTATAATACCTCCTATTGCGGGTCCTGCGGAAAACCCTAAATTAATAGCAAGTCTAATTAAGGTTACCGAACGAGTTTTGTTTTCAGCTTTGCTATATGCGCTAAGGGCAACAAACATGGCTGGACGGAACATATCGGCCACTAACATCACTAAAAATATACCGAAACAAAACGATTCGAAAGTGGTTAGAAATTGCAAAGCAATAAATAAAAATCCGGTTAGAAGTAGACTTCGAGCCATTACTTTGTAGTAGCCTATTTTATCTGTTAATTTGCCACCAAGCCAAGAGCCAGCAACAGAACCTAGTCCGAAAGCACTCATAATCCATCCCACATCAATTAAGGTGAAATTAAGATCTTCGATAAGGTATAAAGACAGGAATGGAATAACCATGGTGCCGGCTCTGTTAATTAGCGTTATAAGTGCCAGCCACCACACTTCTCGCGATAGACCTTTAAAAGTATTTATGTAATTGTTGAATAGCGTTTTCATTTGGTGTGATTGTGTTTTTTTGAAATTTGGTTATCAGCCAAACAAAAAAAGTCCGACTGCGAAGTCGGACTTTTAAAATATTGAAATAATATAAATTTATATCACTGTAATATAGAACAAGCCCAACTCGTACACTTAGTACGTGATGTATATAACTTTCTATAAATTGTGACGTTTTTACGCATTTTGCTTATTTTATTTTGAGCAAATGTAGATAAATTTTATGGATGTTGTATTTTTGAATCTTAATAAATTTAAAATGAAGCACCTTTTTTTAGTTTTTACGGTATCTATTTTATCAATATTTCTTTTTAATTGTGAAGATCAGAAAAGGCCTGTTTTAGGAGAAACTGAATTTCAGAAAACTCTTAATGGGGAATTTAAAGACGCCACAGTTTCCCCGTTAAAAGAAGAGGATAGAAAGGCTTTTGAAGGTCTCGATTTTTTTAAATTCGACTCTACTTTTGTTGTTTCAGCAACGTTGAAACGTGTGGAGAATGCCGAATGGTTTAATATGAAAACCACCACGTCTAGAGTGTCTAAAGAACGTGTTTTTGGGGTTTTAAGTTTCCAATTAAAAGGAAAAACATTCCAGTTGAATGTATATCAAGGTGAAGATTTAATGCAGAAGGAAGGCTTTGAGGACTATTTGTTTTTACCTTTTTTAGATGAAACCAATGGTGTGGAGAGCTATGGTGGCGGACGCTATATTGATTTAACTATTCCGGAAACAGATGAGGTCATTATTGATTTTAATAAAGCGTATAACCCGTATTGCGCCTATAATTCGAAATTTTCTTGCCCTATTGTGCCACGTATTAATTATTTAAAAACCCGCGTTGAAGCTGGCGTAAAAGTATTTGATAAACATTAATTGTTTTACGCCGTATCTTGTAATTCAATATCTCTTTTAAGTTGAAAAGACTAAGCTTCTAACTTTGCAGACAATTCAAACCAGCGTTCTTCTTTCTCATCCATGGTTTCAATTATAGTTTGAAGCTCTTCCGATAAAGTATTGATTTCATCCGGTGTTAAATCTGGGTTATTGAACTTCGACTCCATTTCCTTTTTATCAAAAGCTAAAGATTTCAACTTACTCTCAATATTTTTAAGCTCCTTTTCTTCGTTGTATGATAGTTTTTTTACATCGGTTTGTTTCCAATCGGTCTTTTCTTTTTTATCCTCTGTTTCGGTAGCAGAAATTACGGGTTGGCTATCTTCGTAACTACGGTAGTCTGAGTAATTTCCTGGGAAATCTTCAATTTCACCTTCACCTTTAAAAACGAATAAGTGGTCGATTACTTTATCCATAAAATAACGATCGTGCGTTACTACAATAATACAACCAGGGAAATCTAAAAGGAAACTTTCTAGTACGTTTAAGGTTACAATATCTAAATCGTTTGTTGGCTCATCAAGAATTAAAAAGTTTGGGTTTTGTATTAAAATAGTACATAAGTACAGTCGTTTACGCTCACCACCACTTAGTTTTTCAACAAAATCGTATTGTTTTTTTCTGCTGAATAAAAAGCGCTCTAAAAGCTGCTGAGCGCTAATTTGCTTTCCTTTTTTTAGCGGAATATAGTCGCCAAACTCACGAATAACATCAATTACTTTTTGCTGTGGTTTTATGGTAATCCCGTTTTGGGTGTAATAACCAAATTTTACAGTTTCGCCTCTAGTAACCTTACCAGAATCGGGTTGTGCCGTTTCGGTTAAAATGTTTAGAAAAGTGGTTTTTCCAGTTCCATTTTTTCCAATAATACCAACACGTTCACCTTTTTGAAAGGTGTAATTAAAACCATCTAAAATAGTTTTGTCTTTGTAAGCTTTTGATACTTTATGGAATTCTAAAATTTTGCTTCCTAGGCGTTCCATGTTAAGTTCTAATTGAACTTCGTGGTCGTTACGGCGTTGGTGAGCGCGGTGTTTTATGTCTGCAAAATCGTTAATTCGCGATTTAGATTTTGTTGTTCTGGCCTTGGGTTGACGGCGCATCCAAGTTAATTCCTTTTTAAAAAGTTGCTTGGCTTTATTGGTTTCTATGGCTTCGTTTTCAATACGTGCCTCTCTTTTTTCTAAATAATAGCTGTAATTTCCTTTGTAATTAAAAATTTGACCTTCGTCTAATTCTATAATTTCATTACAAACACGTTCCAGAAAATACCTGTCGTGCGTTACCATAAAAAGGGTGATATTTTCTTTGGCGAAAAAGGATTCGAGCCACTCTATCATTTCTAAATCTAAATGATTTGTTGGCTCATCTAAAATGAGTAAATCTGGTTTATTGATTAAAGCATTTGCTAAAGCCAAACGTTTTATTTGTCCGCCTGAAAGTACACTTACTTTTTGCGATAAATCGTCTAGTTTTAGTTTGAAAAGTATTTGTTTATAAAGGGTTTCGAAATCCCAAGCTTGGTGCTGTTCCATAGCTTCGAAAGCGTGTTGGTAAGCATCGGCGTCTTCAGGATTTAAAAGTGCTTTATCATAATCTGAAATGACTTTTAAAATAGGATTATCACTAGCGAAAATAGTTTCTTCGATAGTTAAATTTTTATCAAATTTTGGATCTTGAGAAAGAAATGAAACGGCAATACCTTTTCGGTAAATAACGTTGCCCGAACCAGCTTCGTCTTCACCTGAAAGAATATTTAAAATAGATGTTTTTCCAGTACCATTTTTGGCTACGAAAGCTATTTTTTGGTCTTTATGAACACTAAAAGAGACGTCCTCAAACAATGTGAGCTCTCCATATGATTTCGATATATTTTCTACTGTTAGATAATTCAATGCTTCTTTTTTTTACAAAGATGGTCTTAAAAAAGTGAAAATTGAAATATTAAGGATAAAAGTGTTAGGGATTTGCTTAAAGAAGAGCTTATTTAAGTTATTTTTATATTTAGTTTACTTTATGGAGTAAATATTCCTTTCAATCTTCAAGATATCAAATTATTTAGTGATGTTTTTTTTGTTGAAAAGCTGATTTATTCGGATATTTAGAAAACGGTCTAATACTAGACAAAACACCAAAAACTTCGATAAAAGTTTTGTGCTTCGAGGCGAAAACTTATATTTGTATTTAAATCTATTGCCCTCTATAATGAAACAATCATTTATATATCTCTGCTTAATTGTCAGTGTTTTTTTTTCATCTTGTATCTCTAATAAGGATGTTGTTTATTTACAGGAAAAGGGTACAACTATTGATAATGCATTGCAAATTCAATCGTTGGCAACACCATATAGAGTACAGGTTAACGATTTATTAAGCGTTAATGTAAAAGCTGAAAAGGCAGAGGTGAGAGAACTTGTTGAAATTTTTAATCCAACAACGAGTGCCATGGGTAGCACTCAAGAATCTTTATATTACAATGGTTTTTCGGTTGATTTACACGGTAATATTGAATTTCCTATTCTTGGGGAAATGAATGTTTTAGGGTTTACCACAGAGGAAATTGAAGCGAAAGTAAAAGCACTTATTCTTCAAACATATTTAAAAGAAACTGCAAAAATATTTGTAACCGTTAAGCTTTCGGGGTTAAAATATACCACGCTTGGTGAGATTGGAAGTAAAGGGACACAGGTGTTGTATCAAGATCGTGTAGATATTTTGGAAGCTATTGCAAATGCTGGTGATATTACCCAAACAGGAGATAGGAAAGATGTTTTAATTGTTAGACAATACCCAAATGGAAAACGCATACATCATATCGATTTAACAGATATTTCTGCATTGAATTCTGAGTTTTTTTATATTCAACCTAACGATTTAATTATGGTTAAGCCGTTAAAACGTAAAGCCTTGGGAGCTGGGCAAACTGCAACGCAAACCATTACAACCATAGCAAGTATATTTTCTGTGCTTGTGAGTACTTATTTTTTAGCACGTAATTTATAAAGTATGGAAGATCAATTAGACGTTGATGGCGCTCAAATGTTCGATTTTAAATCGTTCGTGTATCGTGCTTTGAGTTATTGGAAATGGTTTGTTCTCGCTTTAAGTGTTGGTTTTTTTATTGTTTATCAACAAAATATAAGAAAAGAATTTCCTTATACTTTAGACGCTAAAATTACAGTTCAAGACGATAAAAACCCTTTATTTACATCCAATACTAGTCTGGTTTTTAATTATGGAGGTATATCGGGTAAAGTGCAAGAGGTTTTACTTAATCTGAAATCTAGAAAGCATCACGAAAAAGTGGTTGATAGTCTTAATTTATATTTAAGCTACCTAAAACAAGGGCGTTTTTACAAAACGGATATTTATGGCAGAAATTCCTTTAAATTTATTGGTGTAGATAGTGCCTTTCAAGTAATTGGCCAACCAATAAAAATCACTTTTAACGATGAAAATAGTTTTGAGTTGTCTTATGATTTTGATAAGGCAGAAGAAGTTTATACTCAGAACTATGCCACAAAGGCTGTAAAAACATTACCAATAGCATTATCGAGTTATACAGCAAGTTTTAAATTTGATGAGTATATCGATTTGCCATTTTTAAAAGGAAATATAGTAAAACGAGATGGCGCGAAAATAGTAGCTGGCGAATCGTTTTTCATTCAGTATAATAATTTTAATAGTACTGTGTCTTCGTTTTCAGGAAGATATGCTGTAGCAAACACGGCCAATTCTCCTCTTTTATCTATACGTTTAACCGATAAAAACAAAGCTAAAATTGTAGATTATTTAAATACTTCGGTATTTATTTTAGAGCGCGACCAATTACAACGTAAAAACCAGTATGCCATAAATACGGTGGCTTTTATTGATAAACAGTTGGCTCGTGTTAAGGGCGAATTGAACAAAAAAGCAGATTCGTTAAACGATTTTAAAAAACAAAACAAAATTTTTGATATCGTTAGTGAAAGTGGCTTGTTAATGAGTAAAATAGAAGATTACAATACACAAAAAGAGGTGTTAAATCAAAATATTTTAGCCTACGATTTATTAAAAAACTACTTACTAACAAGTAACGATTTTACTAGTTTTCCTGCGCCTGCTGTGGAAGGGGTTACCGATGCGAACATCATTGGAGCTATTGGTAAAATTGTAGAATTATCTATACAGAAATCTACATTACAAGCTTCGGTTAGAGATAATGTCTCGGTTTTTGGGGATTTAAACAACCAGATAGAGGCGCTTAAAAATGTGATATTGCAGAATATTGCTTCAGCTAAAACAAATATTGGATTTCAAATACAATCCATAAATTCAAGAATCTATAATACGGAAAGTGAATTTTCGGTAATACCAGAAAATACGCAGCGATTAGAAGCTATAGAACGCGAATATTTATTAAGTCAAAGTACGTATAATTTATATTTAGCAAAACGTGGTGAAGCTGACTTAATAAAGGCTTCTAATATTTCTGATATTATATTGATAGAACCTGCTAAAGATGTTGGCCAGGGGCGTAATGCCGTTAACCTGAATATCAGGTATGTTTTTGCTATTTTTGCCGCCATAATTCCATTGGTAATAATAGCTTTTATTGTTACTTTTTTCGATAGCAAAATACACATGCCAAACGATTTAGGGGATCTTACAAAAATTCCACTATTAGGCGTTGTTGGTAAAAATGATTCGGAAAATAATTTGGCGGTGTTTAACAAGCCGAAATCAGCGGTGGCAGAAGCGTTTAGAGCCGTTCGGTCGAGTTTACAATTCATGTACAAAAAACATGATCTCGAAGGTACTAAAACGGTGATGATAACCTCTTCGGTTAGTGGAGAAGGCAAAACATTTTGTTCTATAAACATTGCGTCAGTATTTGCCTTAAGTGGTAAACGCACAGTTTTAGTAGGGTTAGATTTACGAAAACCAAAAATATTTGGAGATTTTGATATCGATAATAACATAGGAGCGGTTAATTACTTAATTGGTCAAAAAACGTTAGCTGAAGTGGTTCAAAAAACGAAAGTGAGTAACTTGGATGTGATCACTTCTGGCCCGATTCCACCAAACCCTTCGGAGTTATTAATTGGAGAACAAATGGATCGTTTTATAACAGAGCTTAAAGCTAATTATGATTATATTGTTTTAGATACACCGCCTCTAGGGTTAGTGGCAGATGCTTTGGAATTGGTTGAATATGTGGATGCTTCTTTATATGTGGTGCGTCAAGACTATACTAAGAAAGATATGCTTGCTATGATTAATGATAAGTATAAAAAAGGAGAAGTTAAAAACATCAGTTTTTTATATAATTATTACGATCAGAAAGCCAAATATGGTTACGGATATGGGTACGGCTATGGATATGGCGCGTATGGAAATGGTTATCACGAAAATTCGAATGAAAAAGAAACTATTTTGAGTAGAGTAAAATCTGTTTTTAAAAAATAATTAAACAATAATATACATTTGAATACAGGTGCAGATAATAACGATTGGTTATATACTATTTCTCCAAAAAAGAAATTGATAGATCTTAATTTTAAAGAAATTTGGAGGTATCGTGATTTGTTAATACTTTTTGTAAAACGTGATATTATTACAGTTTATAAGCAAACGCTGTTAGGGCCATTATGGTATTTTATTCAACCATTGTTTACTACGCTAACATTTACTTTAATATTTAATAATTTAGCAAATATTCCAACGGGGGATGGGGTGCCTTCCTTTTTGTTTAATCTAGCAGGGTTAAGTTGTTGGAATTATTTTAGTACCTGTTTAACTAGTACTAGTAATACCTTTAAAACAAATCAAGGTATTTTTGGTAAAGTCTACTTCCCAAGAGTAATTACGCCATTATCAGTGGTTATTTCAAACTTAGTTAAATTCGGAATCCGGCTTTTGGTTTTTGTGCTTTTTTATATTTATTTTCTGTTTTTTACGGATAAGGCTTCTTTAGCAACAGCTACTTGGGCTTTAATTCTATTACCCGTTTTAATTGCTATGATGGCTTTATTGGGGTTAGGTTTTGGGATGATTATTTCCTCCTTTACTACAAAATATAGAGATTTAACCTATTTAGTAGGGTTTGGAATGCAGCTTTTAATGTATGGTTCTGCAGTAATGTATCCCTTATCTTATTTTAAAGAGCAGGTGCCCGAATATGCTTGGCTCGTAGAATATAACCCAGTAACAATATTTATTGAGTTATTTAGATATATGACACTAGGTGTTGGTCAGTTTTCTTTATGGTATTTTTTATATGCCGCAGCATTTAGTATTATTTCTTTTCTAATCGGGTTAATTGTTTTTAATAGAACAGAAAAATCGTTTATAGATACCGTATAATATGAAAGAAAAAAGCATCATATTAAAAGCAGAAAATATATCAAAACAATACCGTTTAGGATTGGTGGGTACAGGAACTATTTCGGACGATTTAAAGCGTTGGTGGTACAAAATCAGAGGAAAGGAAGATCCGTTTTTAAAAATAGGAGAAAGTAATGATAGAAGTACTAAGGGGAATTCCGACTATGTTTGGGCTCTAGAAGGTATTAATTTTGAAGTAGAGCAAGGTGAGGTTTTGGGGATTATAGGGAAGAATGGTGCTGGGAAATCTACACTGTTAAAAATATTATCAAAGGTGACAAGTCCAACCACAGGTGATATTAAAACTAAAGGGCGTATTGCTTCGCTGTTAGAGGTTGGTACCGGGTTTCATGGCGAAATGACAGGTAGAGAAAATATCTACTTAAATGGCGCTATTTTAGGGATGACTAAAAAAGAAATCACTTCAAAAATTGATGAAATTATAGAGTTTTCTGGTTGCGAACGTTATATAGATACACCTGTTAAACGCTATTCTTCAGGGATGACAGTGCGTTTAGCTTTTGCCGTAGCAGCTTTTTTGGAGCCAGAAATTTTGGTTATCGATGAGGTTTTGGCGGTTGGCGATGCGGAATTTCAGAAAAAAGCCATTGGGAAAATGCAAGATATCTCTAAAGGAGAAGGACGTACGGTGTTGTTTGTGAGTCATAATATGGCGGCGGTGAAGAATTTATGTACTAGAGCTTTATTATTAGAAAATGGCAAGATTTCTTTTAATGGAAATGTTGAGCACTGCATTGATAAATACTTAACAGTGGAAGGGGAACAAGTTTTTAATTTTTTTGAATTTGAACGAAGAAAAGGGAACGGACATGTAAGAATTGTTGGTTTTAATACTTTTAATAATAAACATGAGAAAGTAAGTTTAAACCAATTAAAGAGTGGAGGAGATTATTCTTTTGAAATTACGGTTAAAAATTTTTCTAATCAAATTAAAGGAATCGATTTAGGGATGTCTGTTTTTTCAATGAGCGGTCAACTTTTAACAGCTAGCGGTAGCGACTATTTTATGGATAAAGTAGTTTTAAAACCAAACTCAAAAGAAGTTGTTGTTTTATCTATTCCTGCGCTTCCGTTGACAGGTGGAACATACGTTTTAAATTTATCATGCAAGTCTGATTTGAATGGTTTAGAAGATTTCATCAAAGATGCTATAATTTTAAATGTTGAAAGTTTAACTGCAACTAAAAGGAATGTAACTGAATTTCCTAGAGAAATGATTACAATAAATCATGATTGGTATCAATAATAAGAAAAAAATAATAGGGGTTTCTAGGGTCAGAAATGAAGGAGCATTAATAAAAGATGTTTTAGATCATTTGAGTAATTATGTGGATGGTGTTATATGTTATGATGATGCATCTGAAGATAATACACTGGATATTTTAAAAAAACATCCTTTGGTATTAGATATTATTGAAAATAAAAATTGGAAATCTGATCGAAAAGAAAGAAGTAAAGCAGAAGGAGCGCATAGACAACAATTATTTGACAAGGCTAAAGAATATTCACCCGAATGGATATATGTTTTTGATGCTGATGAATTTGTTGAGTTTAAAGAGGGAATCGATTTAAATGATGAAAATTTTGATGCCTATTATTTTAGGTTATATGATTACTATATTACAGCTCAAGATGTAAGTAAAAACTATAAAGAAAGAGAATTTATAGGTCCAGAATATAGAGATATACCTATGTTGTTTAGGGCAAGTTTAGATTTAAATTTTCATTCTCGTGTGCCTAAAGGCTTTGGTAAAATAAGTTTTGGTGGTTATGTTAAACATTATGGAAAAGCTACCACTGTAGAAGCGTGGGACAGAAAATGTGAGTATTACATCAACCATTTAGTAGAAAAACAGCCTGGAGATATTGATATCAGCGAAAAATGGACAGCTCGGTTAGGCAAGGCTATACATAACAAATCGGATTTTTTTAACGATTTAATAACATGGGAAAGCAAAGAAGATTTTGGAATTGAACTTACGCCAGGGCTAGAAAGACTATCAACTTATAGTTTTAATATATTGGTTGCAACTAGTAGTTTAGATAGTATAGGCGGCTCCGAAACTTTTACCTACGCTATTATTGAAGAATTGAGTAAATATCCTAAATTCAATGTAGAGTACTTTACTTTTAATAAAGGAAGTATTTCTGAAAAAATAGAAAAGAACTTAGGTGTTGGCTTTATGTCTTTTAAGAAATATGATTTAATTCTTGCGAATCATAATACGGTAGTTGAAAAATTGTATAAACGAGGGACTATAATTCAAACATGTCATGGTATTTACCCTAAATTAGAGCAACCAAGTAAAAAAGCAACTGGATTTGTTGCAATATCTCAAGAAGTTCAAAATCATCTGGGGGTAAAAGGTTTCGCTAGTAAACTCATTTATAACTCTATAAATTTAAATCGTTTTTTTCCGAAAAAGGAAATAAAAAAGAAACCTAAAACAGTATTAAGTTTATGTCATTCTGAAGAAGCTAATAGTGTTATTATGAAACTAGCTAAAGATTTGGGGTTAGAATATTTGCAAGCATTTAAGTATGAAAATCCAATATGGAATATAGAAGATTTAATTAATAAAGCAGATTTAGTGTTTGGTTTAGGTCGATCTGCCTATGAAGCTATGTCTTGTGGTAGACCAGTAATTGTATATGATAAAAGACGGTATTTTGCAGGGTATTCAGACGGGTATGTTAAAGACGTCTTAGGGTTTAGTTTAGTAAATAACTGTTCTGGAAGATATAGCAAAAAAGAGCTAACGTTAGATCAATTAAAAATTGAAGTACAGAAATATAATTCCGACGATCAGTATTTTTTTAGAGGATTTGCAGATAAAGAATTAGATATCAGAAAAAATATGGTTAAATATATAGATTACTACTTGGTATTAAAATATTTAAAATATAAAAATAAGCCTTCAACTAAAATTAAGTCTATATTAAAGAAAATAATAAAAAAGGCCTTGGGGAGCATTAAAAAAAACATCAAAAAATTATAATTTTCATAAGGCTTTTTTCTAGAAGCACGCACCTTAACGTATATATTAAATGCTAAAAACAACAATTGTTATAGTTACTTATAATGGCATGAACTGGATTAACAACTGTTTATTAAGTTGTAAAGGTTACCCTGTAATTGTTATAGATAATGCATCTACGGATAATACAGTAGAATATATTAAAAAGAAATTTACCGATGTTTCGTTATATCGACAAGAGAAGAATTTAGGTTTTGGGCAGGCTAACAATTTAGGAATATCTCTAGCTTTAAAAGAAGACTCAGATTTTGTTTTCTTATTAAATCAAGATGCATATTTGGAAGGGGATACAATAAGCCGTTTAATCAATGTTTACAAAAATAATCCGGGATATGGAATAATAAGCCCTGTTCATTTAAATGGAAGTGGAACCAAATTGGATAGAAGGTTTGCTTATTATTTGGAATATGATAAAAATGAATACTTTTATTTTGATGCCTTAAAAAATAATTTGAGCGTTATTTATGATGTATCCTTTGTTAATGCAGCCGCTTGGTTATTACCTGCGAATACTGTAAAAAATATAGGAGGATTTGATCCTATATTTTTTCATTACGGGGAAGATGATAACTATTGTCATCGTGTTTTATTTCATCAATTAAAAATAGGAGTAGTTCCAGAGGCATTCGTAAGGCATGATAGAGAGTTCAGGGCTGAAGTAAAAGTTGATTATAATTCTTCGGAGTATTTTTATCGGAAGGCTTTATCTTATAAAGTTAAATACGCTAACCCTAATATTGAAGAATCAGAAACACTTTATTTAACTGAATTAAAAGAATTAAAAGCTCTGCAATTAAGAGCATTAATTAAGTTGAGGTTTGAGAAATTTAAAAATTATTCAAAATTAAAAGACGTCTTAATAAATGCCTATGTTTTAGCAAGGAAAAGTCGAATTTCTAATGCGGAAAAGGGTAATCATTACTTGGATAATTAATTTATGAAAAATATATTAGTCTCCATAATCATTCCAACCTATAATCGGGCACATTTAATACCCGAAACACTAGATAGTGTTTTAAAACAAAGCTATACAAACTGGGAATGTTTGGTGATAGACGATGGAAGTTCGGATAATACAGGAGAAATCGTAAATAGTTATTGTAAAAAAGACCAGCGATTTAAATATTATCATAGACCAGTAAATGTTACAAAAGGTGCTAATGCTTGTAGAAATTTTGGATTTGAAATAAGCAAAGGTGAGTATGTTAATTGGTTTGACGATGATGATGTTATGTTAAATAGTTTTATAGAAGAAAAGGTGCTTAATATAAGAGATAAGCTCAATTTTGTTATTAGTACAGGTTATTACGTAGATGGTAATTTGAAAAATGAGAGATTAATACCCCTTAAAGATAAGGAAGGTTTGTTTAAGGAATACGTTTTATGGAAATCTCATATTTTAACACCCTCGGTGTTTTTTAAACGAGACTTTTTATTAAATAAGGATTTATTCAATTTGAAAATATATAGAGGTCAAGAAACAGAGTTTTTCTCCAGATTGTTTTTTAAGACTAACAAGAAAAATTATAAAATAGTAAATACGCCAACTTTTCTATATAGGCAACACGCAAATACAAAAACTCAAAGAAGTCAATCTTTTGAAAATAAGTATTTAATTTCTCAAGTTTATATTGCGCTTAAAAATTTGGAAAGAGGTATCTTATTAAATGATACCGAAATTATAAATAAACTAATAAAAGGTTTAGTTTATTTTCTTTTTAGAAGTGCCCAAAATAATTACGTAAAAACTACTTACTCTATAGGTTTTAATCTATTTAAGAGTATTTATAAAATAAAACCTATATATGCGGTAAAAGTTTATTTTGTAACTATCGTTTTAGTGATTTATGGAAAAGAATCATATAAAATGGAAAGCTGGTTAATGAACACAGGGTTATGAAAAAAGTTTCAATTATTATACCTACTTATAACCGAGCGCATCTAATAACAGAGACCCTAGAAAGTGTTATTGAACAAACTTATACTAATTGGGAATGTATAGTTGTCGATGATGGTAGTACTGATAATACTTCAGAATTGTTGGATAAGTTTTGTTTTGTAGACGAAAGAATTAAGTTTTTTAAAAGACCAAAAGGAATAGTTAAAGGTCCAAATGCCTGTAGGAATTATGGTTTTGATAAAAGTTCGGGTATGTACATAAAATGGCTGGATAGTGATGATTTGCTTATGCCTAAAGTTTTGGAAAAACAAGTGGGGCAATTAGACCAATTTGTAGATGTTTCCGTTTGTAAGTTGAAAAAAGTGGATTTATTTACTAATCAAACTTTAGGGAGTAATTCTATTTATCACGAAAATTCCATTAAAGCTTACCTTATCGGGGATATCAGTTTTTATGTTTCAGGCCCATTGTGGAGAAAATCATTTTTAGTCGATAATAAATTAATTTTTGATACAGATATAAGTAACCTAGACGATTGGGATTTCAATCTAAGGGCGTTATATAAAAAACCGAATATAAGTTATTTAAACGAAGCTTTAATTGTTTATAGAGTGCATAAAGAATCTTTATCTCAACAAGTTACTAAGTTAAAGGTAAAGGAAATTTATTCAGAACTTTATGCAAGAGAAAAGCATTTAAAGTATTTAAAAAAGCACCAAAATAATAATTATGTGGCATTAGTTAGTTTTACTCGGTTAAGGTTGAGGAAATTGTTAAGAATATCACTAGTGTCAAATGAAAAACTAAGTAAGCAATTACTTTTAAGGCTTGTAAAATTACAGATGGATTCGGGAAGTTATAAAGAACTAGTTAAGGTTTTAATTGCGTTTGTTAGTTTTAAGTTATTTGGTAGAGGCTATAAATTTTTAAAATAACATGAAAATATTGTTAATTTCAATGCCTTCCATCCATGTTATACGCTGGGTTGAGAATTTGCAAGAAGCAGGACATGAACTTTATTGGTTTGATGTTATGGGTAGAGGTGCTTTACAAACAGATGTAATTACTGAAGAAAAGCAATTTATAGATTGGAAAAAACGAAAACGTCCTTATTTTAAGGGAGAGTATTTTTTATCTAAAAAAGCACCAAATGTAGCGTTAGCGTTACAACCCTTTTTAGAAGTTACGGCGGCCGAATTTTTAAAACACCTCATTTTTAAGATTAAACCAGATGTTGTGCATAGCTTTGAGATGCAGTCATGCTCATATCCTATTCTTAAAACGATGAAGGAGTTTTCGCATTTGAAATGGATTTATTCTTGTTGGGGAAGCGATTTATACTACTATTCTAATTTAAAATCTCATAAAAATAAAATTAAAAAAGTATTAAGTCGAGTTGATTACTTATTTACCGATTGTATAAGGGATTATAATTTAGCAATGACATTGGGTTTTAAAGGTGTATTCTTAGGAGCTGTTCCAGGAGGATCTGGTTACGATTTGCAAAAATTAAAGAAGTTTAAAATTAAAAACAGAAAAATAATACTAGTAAAAGGCTATGAACATGATTTTGGGAAAGCCTTAAATGTTATAAAAGCGCTAGAATTATTACCTGAAATTATTAAGTACGACGTTGTTGTTTTTGGAGCTCACCAAAAAGTAATCGATTATATTAAGTGTAATAACTTGGCATACAAAACTTTTAGCAGGCACGGTTTATCTCATGATGAGTTGTTAAAGCTAATGGGGAAGTCTTTAATTTACATAGGTAATAGTATCTCCGATGGTATTCCAAATACATTATTAGAGGCTATTGTTATGGGGGCGTTTCCAATTCAATCTAATCCAGGAAGTGTAACCGAAGAATATATCAATAATAATGAAAACGGATTAATAATTAATAATCCAGAAAATATAGAAGACCTAAAAAAAGTGATTTTAAAAGCGATTAATTCTGTTGCGCTAAGAGAAAAAGCAAAATCAATTAATGATCGTGTTGCGAAAGAAAAATTAAACAAAAAAATAGTTAAGAAACAGATAATTGATGCTTATATTCAAATTTGAAAAAATAATCTAAAATGGATACTAAATCTAAAAATACATATTTAATAACAGGAGGCGCTGGAAACGTTGGAGGTACACTAGCAAAACATCTATCTAGAAACACGTCAAATACTGTTGTAATTGTAGATAATTTATCTACAGGAAGTATTTCAAAAGTGCCAAAATCAGATAACGTTAAGTTTATAAAATCAAACGTTAATAACTATAATGATGTTGCTCCTATTTTTGCACGTTACGATTTTGATTATGTGTTCCATTATGCCGCATTGGTAGGTGTAAAGCGTACATTAGAACATCCTATGAGCGTTTTAGAAGATATCGAAGGAATAAAAAATGTACTTTCCTTATCTAAAAATTCAGGAGTAAAACGGGTGTTTTATTCTAGTTCATCCGAAGTATATGGAGAACCTTTCGAAATTCCTCAAAATGAAAATACAACACCGCTAAATTCAAGGTTGCCATATGCTATTGTTAAAAATGTAGGCGAAGCTTTTTTTAAATCGTATTATCAAGAATACGGTTTAGAATATACCATTTTTAGGTTTTTTAATACTTATGGGCCAAACCAAAGTGAGGATTTTGTGTTACCTCGTTTTTTAAAACTAGCACTTCAAAATAAAGATATCAGTATTTATGGTGATGGATTGCAAACACGCTCATTTTGTTATGTAGATGATAACGTAGAAACCTGTATAAAATCGATTACAGATCCATCATGTCTAAATGCGGTTTTAAATATTGGTAGCGAAAAAGAACAAACCATTTTATCCCTAGCGGAAGAGGTTATTCAATTAACCAACTCAAAAAGTAATATTGTCCATTTACCTGCTTTAGAAGAGGGAGATATGGCGAGACGTTGTCCGGATACATCAAAAATGAAAAAAGTTTTAGGAAGAGATTTAATGCCACTTAATGAAGGAGTTTTAAAATTGGTAGAACATTATAGCAAATCATAATTATGCGTAAAGGATACAACCCAACAAAAGGAGGGAAGTTAGTAGTAAAGGAACCTTGCGACCATCGCGTTATTATTCCCTTGCACATACCAAACGAAGAGGGGTATTTTAAAGATGCATATCGTATTTTTGAACTCTGTTTGTTTTCTGTTTTAAAAACAGCCTCATCGAAGTTGAAAATATCGATTATTAGTAACAAGTGTTCACATCAGGTTAATGAGCGCCTTTTAGAGCTATACAAGGATCAAGAGATAGACGAACTTATTATCGAAAAAGAAGGTATAGGAAAAATTAATAGTTTACTAAAAGCCTTGCGAACTGTTGAGGAACGTTTAGTAACTATTACCGATGCCGATGTGTTATTTTTAAATAATTGGGAAGATGAGGTGGTTAAGGTTTTTAAATCTTTCCCGAAAGCAGGAGCTGTTTGTCCAGTACCAGTTTACAGAAAGCATTTGGATTTAACAGCTAATATTTGGAGTAAATATTTGTTTTCAAATAAGTTGAAATTTCGAGCGGTTCAAGATGCTGAAGCCTTAGAGAATTTTGCAAAAAGTATAGGTTGGCCTTATTTAAGAGACGAATTTAAAGATGTTATTGGAACTTTGAAGGCAAAGAATGGCAACGTAGCGGTACTAGGATGTTCTCATTTTGTAGCCACCTATAAATCGGAGGTTTTTAAGGCCGTTCCCGACGAAAATAGCCCTTATTTAATAGATGGTGATAGTGAGTTTTTATACATGGATAAACCTGTAGCATTAATGGATGGCTATAGACTATCTACATATAATAATTATGCATATCACTTAGGTAATGTGTTAGAAAATTGGATGGAAACCGCTTTTGAAGGGCTGAAGAATGAAAAGCAAGATTTTCATGACTATAACGATTTTTACGTATTAAAATCAAATCGTTTGTCTTATGTTATAACAAATAAACTATTTGGACGCATGATAAAAATGAAACCTCTATTAAGAAGAGTTTTAAAGTTTAAAGGCTTAAGTAAATCACAGGTATTTAACTATGTAGACAAAACGTATTAATTAATGATTACAATTGTTTTAACTAATAGAAATAGGAATCTTGATATTGTAAAAAAATGTTTAGAGTCGCTTCATAATCAATCAGATCAAGAGTTTGAATGGTTTTTAGTGGACTATGGATCCGACGTTTCTTACTTAAAAAGCTTAACTAAATTAGTAAAAGCATATTCAAAAATACAGTACATAACATGTCCTACAAATGGTCAGTTATGGAGTAAGTGTAGAGCTATTAATATAGCCTTAAAAAAAGCGCAGAATCCTTATTTTGTGGTAGGTGATATTGACCTCATTTTTCACCCCGATTATATTACAAACTTAAAACAATTAGCAAATCCATCACAAGTACATTACTTTCAGTATGGGTTTTTAAATGAAATAGAATCTAATCAAAGTAAAGATTTCGATTTATATAAAGTAGATTTTAAAGGTCAAGAGGAAGTAACGGGAAACACCATGTTTCCTACTAGTGTTTTAAAGGAAATTAATGGCTTTGATGAGTTTTATCAAGGTTGGGGCGCTGAAGATACAGATGCTCACATACGCATGAAAAATTACGGATTGCAACTTTGCTTTTTTAACAAAAGGATATTAGTAAAACATCAATGGCATGGTAAGGCGTACCGATCTAAAAAATCAACTCACCCTTATCATTCTCAATTAGAAAGTATAAATCATAAGTATTTGGAGCAAACTGTTAAGTTGAATAGAACCGTTGTTAATACTAAAATGAAATGGGGCAAGGTTACAATTGAAAAAGACTATTTAGCACTTCAAACACCTAACGTTTTTCTTAAAATTGAAAACACACATTCTAGTTTAAGTGCGCTTTTAGCTCAATTACAGCATGACAATTCAGGGGTTTTAAATGTGGAAATTGTTCAGGTTTCAAAAACACAATATTGGAAAAATAAATTAAAAAAATATTTAAGAAAAAAGTATATTGAAATTACCCCTATGGAACGTGTTAATAATAATTTGTTAGAAGAAATAATTAAAACTTATAGAAATAAGCCATATAACTATATCTTCGATCGCGTGAAAAATAGGATTGTGCTAACCATTAATTTAACAGCGTAAGGCATGAAAATCTTAATGGTTTCTATACCAACCTTGCACTTTTTTAGATGGGTGGATCAATTTAAACATTCAGGAATAGAGGTGTATTGGTTTGATATTACAGGTATGAGTACTCAGGTTGCAAAGATTGAATGGGTAAAACAAAAAGTAAATTGGAAACAGAAAATTAAATATCCTGGGCGTACTAAGGTTAAACAGCATTTACCTAAAATATATAATTTTATTGATAGATTTAATACAAATTATGTTTCCGATATTTTTGAAAAATATTTAAATGAAGTGAAACCAGATGTGGTTCATAGTTTTGCTTTATACTTATCATGCACGCCTATATTATCTGTTATGAAAAAACATCATCAAGTAAAATGGATTTATTCGTCTTGGGGTAGCGATTTATTTTATTTCAAAAATATAGATAAGTATTTAGTAGATATAAAACATGTGCTACCAAGAGTAAATTACATGTTTTCAGACTGTAAACGAGATTATAATTTGGCTAAAAGTTTTGGGTTTTCGGGAGAGTATTTAGGATGCTTTCCTGGAGGAGGAGGTTTTAGTCTGCCTAACTCATCCCTAAAAAAAACGGAAGAACGTCAATCTATATTAATAAAAGGATTTCAAGGTAGGTCAGGTAGAGCTATTCCAGTTTTACAGGCCATAATAAAATTAAAAGATAAACTTAAATATTATGATATAACTGTCTTTGGAGCAGATGCGGAATTGTTTGATTATTTAAAGGAAAGCGAAATAGCAGATTGGGACAACTTTTCTGTTCAAGGTAAAATTTCTCATCAGCAAGTATTGAAACTTATGGGAAACGCCATGATTTATATAGGTAATAGTAATAGTGATGGTATGCCAAATACCATGTTGGAATCCATTATTATGGGGGCATTCCCAATACAATCAAATCCAGGTGGAGCTACCGAGGAATTTGTAATAAATTATAAAAACGGATTACTAATTCAAGATTGTAACTCGGTTGTTGAAATCAGTAAGCATATTACCTATGTTTTAGAACATTTAGATATTTTAAATAAAGCGTTTGTATATAATCAAGAACAACTGAGGCCCCAGCTAGAACGAGCTGATATTGCAGAAAAAGTCCTTAAAATTTATAAAAAGACCTGCTTACTATGTTTATAGAAAAAATACGCCTGTTTTGGTGGAACGAAATAAAAATTCAGAATAAAACGAAAGAAAATTTTGGAGATTTATTGGGAGCCTATTTGGTAGAAAAAATTTCAGAAAAACCAGTTGTTTGGGTTAGACCATCTCGGTTTTCTTTGCGGAATTATATAGCGCCAATATATGTAACCATTGGGAGTATATTACCGCACGTTAACAAGTATTGTGTTGTTTGGGGAAGTGGTATTATTTCTAGAAAAATAAAAATAAAACCCGCTAAATTTTTAGCAGTTCGTGGCCCACTTACACGAACACATTTAATTAATCAAGGGTATCATGTACCAGAAATATATGGAGATCCTGCATTATTGTTACCTAACTATTATAATCCAAAAATAACGAAACGTTATAAAGTAGGATTTATACCTCATTATGACGATTTTAAACAAGTAAGTCAATGGTTTGCAAACGAAACTTCGGTAACTATTATCGATTTGATGACTACTGATATTGAATATACAACGGATAGAATTTTAGAGTGTGAACAAATTATATCTTCATCTTTACATGGTGTTATTTTAGCTCATGCCTATAATATACCGGCCGTATGGCAAAAATTTTCAGATAAGTTATTTGGTGATGATGTTAAATTTCATGATTATTTTTTATCTGTAAAATTAGCACCGTACACTCCAAAAATTATGAGTGATGAATTATCTTTAAATGACATAAATAATTTATTGTCCAACCCGAATATATTGCCCAAACCTTCAGTTATTGAAGATTTAAAAGGAGGGTTAATGGCGTGCTGCCCATTTAAAAAGCATTAATATGGCACACTTAAATTCGCATAAAGAGATTTGTAATCTTTTTAAACGTATTGAAAATAAGTTTCCGGTAGATCAATGGAAAGTAAATAACCTTCATGTTTGGCCCTATATCAGAATTAAATTATATTACTATTTACTTAATATTGAAAATACTCAAATAGAAGAAAAATCAACTATATCACAAAACCGAAAAAAAAAATCAATAAAAGCAACTACTAAAGAAGTTGTAAAGAGTTTTTTTGATACTCGGCAATTTTATAAATCATTAAAGTCTAAAGAAGTCATCTTTGTTGGGGCGCATTTTCATAGAGTATTACAGAATGGCGTTTATTTTAATCGTTTTTTTGATCCCTTGATTGAAAAATATAATTTAAAAGAAAGAGCTTATACTTTTGAATTTCAGAAGTATTATCCGAATAGTTTCAATAAAAATAGCGTGTTTCATTTAGCAAATGCAATACGAAATTATAAATCGTTTAAACGGATAGAAGAAAAGCTTATAACAAAACCCTGTACCGTTAACTTAATTAATTATGATGATTTTCAAGAGTTTTTGAATTATGAATTAGGGGAGGATTCAATATTTAAAATAACAGAGAACGACTTAAAAAAGTGGTCTAAAAAAATTATTTACTTAACACCGTTTTTTGAGAAAATCATCAAAAAAGTTAAGCCGAATAAAATTGTTTTTTTAAGTTATTATGGTTTTGATGATAACTACGCTTTTATATATACAGCTCGTAAAATGCAAATAAAGGTTGTCGATTTTCAACATGGGCCACAATCAAATATTCATATGGCTTATTCCGAATGGAACAAGGTACCGCAAGATGGTTTTAATATTATGCCCTTAGAATATTGGAACTGGGATGATAATTCTAAGAAAAATATAGAGGCATGGGCTAATAAAACAGAAGTGAAAGCTAAAGTTGTGGGGCATCCTTATATTGAGTATTGTTTAAAACATAAAAAAGTTGAAAATACCAAAAAGCAAATTATGTTGTAGTTTACAAACATCTCCTTTAGAGTTGTTAACCAGGGAGGTTATTAGTTTAATTTATAATTCTAAATATCATTGGGTGTTAAGGTTGCACCCTCGGAATGAAACACCACTTATTGATATCAAAAACTTTTTAATTCAAAACAGGATAGACCATAATACGGAAATACAAACAGCTGAAGATATCCCATTACCTTATGTTTTAACAAAATCCATTTTACATATCACAAATTATTCAGGCTGTGTTATAGAGGCCTTAACCTTAAATACGGTAACCGTAATAATTCATAATGTGGGGTTTGAGATGTTTAGAAATTATATTGACGATAAAAAAGTGTTTTACGTGAACAGAACATCTAAAGACTTTGAGAGTCGAGTTTTGGAAATATTGAGTTTGCAAACCGAAGAATCTGAAAGTCTTGATATTTTTTATGATTTTAACCCAATAGATTAATATTTGTTTTGTTGTGGATGTTTTAAAAAATAATCAACCATTTATGATACTTGTTTTGTTTTTCGTCTTAAAAATTATGTATTTTAGCGATAATACTAAATTAATACTTACCAAGTATCATCATGAAAAAGATAGGCTTTATCCCTCTAAGAAAGAATTCTAAAGGCATTCCGAATAAAAATAAACGAAAAATGGTTGGTCGGCCCTTATTTACTTGGGTTTTAGGCGAAGCTATATTTTCTAATTTAGATGAAGTTTTTATTTATACAGACGATCAAGGTATTATCGATTTTATAAATAAAGAATACCATTGGACGAACAAAGTTAAAGCCCTTTTACGAAGCAGTGAAAGCGCTACCGATACCGCAACTACCGAAACGGCTATGTTAGAGTTCTGCGATAAAATAGATTATAATTTCGATGCGTTTTGTTTGTTACAGGCCACATCGCCATTTACTACAAGAGGTGATATTAATACCTGTTTAGAAAAACTTACAGAAGATTACGATTCTGCCTTAACCGTTGTAAATACACATCGATTTTTATGGAATACAGAAGGAGAAGCCCTAAATTATAACCCGAAAAATAGACCAAGGCGTCAAGATTTTGAAGGCTTACTTGTTGAAAACGGTGCCGTTTATGCGGTAACTAAACAAGCCTTACAAGCTAATAAAAATCGTTTAGGCGATAAAATTGCCATTGTTAAAATGGACGAAGATTCTTTGCTGGAAATAGATTCGGAAAGCGATTGGATTGCGGTGGAACAACTATTGATAAATCGTCAGCAATGTGCTAAAAAATCTGCCGAAATAACCCATGTGGTTTTAGATGTAGATGGTGTATTTACCGATGGTACCATCACTTATACGAAAGATGGCGAGCACACCAAAGGATTCGATATGCGCGATGGTATGGGCTTAGAAATTCTCCGTCAGTTTAACGTGAAAGTTATGATTATGACCTCCGAAAACTCCGAACTTGTAGCCCGACGAATGGAAAAGCTCAAAATTGAAAACGTGTACTTAGGAGTAAAAGATAAGTACAGTTTACTTCAAAATATTATTATCGAAGAAAATATATCTATAAGTAATGTTGCTTATTTGGGAGACGATGTCAATGATTTAACCAATATTTGCAGTGTAGGTTGGTCTTTAGTTCCAAACAATGCCACTGATGTGGTAAAAGCGAATGCCGATGTGGTACTTTCTAAAAATTCTGGAGCGGGTGCTATCCGTGAGGCTTGCCAGTTTATAATGACTTATAATAAACGCTTTTAAAACCGAATCATAACTTGAGGAATTCATATAAAAAACCATATATCATTGCCGAAATTGGTTGTAACCATAAAGGCAATATGGAAATAGCAAAAGAACTGATTAAAGTAGCTAAAATTTTCTGTAATGCCGATGCTGTAAAGTTTCAAAAACGGAATAATAAAGAGTTACTAACCAACGAACAATACAATCAACCACATCCAAATCCTGCAAATTCTTATGGTGATACTTATGGTGCGCATCGCGAATTTTTAGAGTTTGATGACCAACAACATCAAGAATTAAAAACCTATTGTGAAGATATTGGAATTGTCTATTCTACTTCGGTTTGGGATCTTACTTCAGCAAAAGAAATTACAGCATTACATCCGGATTTTATTAAAATCCCATCAGCATGTAATAACAATGTTGCTATGTTGGAATGGTTGTGCCAAAATTACAAAGGAGAACTTCATATTTCAACAGGTATGACCACCAAAGATGAAATTGAAGATTTGGTTAGTTTATTCAAAAAACACAAGCGAAATAAAGATTTAGTGCTTTACAATTGCACATCTGGATATCCTGTGCCGTTTGAGGATGTCTGTCTACTCGATATTAATCTTCTTATTGAAAAATATAAAGACGATGTAAAACACATTGGTTTCTCGGGACATCATTTAGGTATTGCGGTTGATGTGGCAGCCTATACACTGGGAGCAAATATTATTGAGCGTCATTACACTATTGATAGAACATGGAAAGGAACAGACCATGCGGCATCTTTAGAACCTATGGGCTTGCGTAAATTATCTCGTGATTTAAATGCTGTTTATAAAGCCTTAAGTTTTAAACAGCAAGATATTTTGCCTATAGAGCAGGTGCAACGATATAAGTTGAAAAATAAAAAGAGCTAAAAAGCTAAAATAAGTTTAGATGAAGAAAAAAGTATTCGTGTTTTTTCCTGATGGTGTTGGTTTGCGAAATTTTGCCTTTACCGATTTTAAAAGTATTGGCGAAAAAATGGGTTTTGATATTACCTATTGGAATAATACGGTGTTTTCTTTAGAAAATAATTTGGGCTTTAATGAAGTTAAAATTGAAAATCATACTGCTCATAAATTATTACCCATTTATACTAGAGCCCGAAAACGTGCCGAATTAAATGTATCGCGAGATAAGTTTAATGATGAGGTATACCCAACATATAAATTTCCGTTTAGGTACGATGGATTAAAAAATAGTGTTCGAAGTTTATACGCAAAATGGTTAATTGGCTTATATTCTTCGGAAAAAGGTATTGTAAAACTCAGAAAAAGGATTCATACTCTAGAGCGTTCAACATCGAAATATAAGTATTGCAAAGCCCAGTTAGAAACGCATAAGCCAGATTTAGTATTTTGTACCACACAACGTGCAACCCAATCTATTAGTGCGCTTTTGGCAGCAAAAGATTTAGGGATTCTAACCGCAGCTTTTGTCTATTCGTGGGATAATGTACCAAAGGCTATGCAGGTTGTTGAAACCGATTACTATTTTGTTTGGAGCGATTTAATGAAAAGCGAAGTTCTAAAATATTACCCTTTTATAAAGGAAGAACAGGTTTTCGTTACCGGAACTCCGCAGTTTGAACCCCATTATGATAAGAGTTTAGCACAGTCTAGAACTGAGTTTTTTAAAGCACATGATTTAGACGAAAACAAAAAATATATATGTTATTCGGGAGATGACGAAACCACGTCTCCACTCGATCAGTTTTATTTAGAAGATTTAGCAAATGCCGTTCGGAGTTTAAATACTAAAGGCTATAATTTAGGAATTATTTATAGAAAATGTCCTGTGGATTTTACTCCAAGATACAATGACGTAATTGAAGCGAATAAGGACGTTATCAAAGTTTTAGACCCTATTTGGAAACAAGTAGGCGCTAACTGGAATCAGGTTTTACCAGCGAAAGAAGATTTTAAAATGTTGTATAATGTTTGTGAGCATAGCGAATTTGTAACCAATGTTTGCTCGTCTACCGTATTCGATTTTGTGGCGCACAACAAACCGTGTATTTATTATAATTATGAGCAGCCTCAACTTAAAAAAGGCATCAGGGATATTGGTCAGAATTATAAATACGTTCATTTTAGATCCATGCCAAGCGATAAAGCGGCCATATTTTGTACCGATAAAAAGGATTTAGAAGGACTAATTAAACAAATATTAGACGGTAAATTATCTAGTGTTGAAGAAGGTTTAAAATGGTACGAGATTATTGTTGGAAAAACACCAACAGAGGCTTCTGAAAAGGTTTGGAAGGCTATAACCTCCATTTTATAAATCATATGCATGCTTAAGTTTTGTAAATATATTTTAGGTGTTTTATTGGTGCTTATCTCGGTTTGTTTATTTTTTGATAAAATTTTTGAAAACATTTATAAGAATGGAGATGATTTAAACCGAATAAAGTATATAACATCTCAAAAAGGAAAACATTTTGATATCGTTTTTTTAGGATCTTCTCGAGTTGTAAATACGATTGTACCTGATGTTTTTGATAAAACATTAAATTTAAATACTGTTAATTTTGGAATCATGGATGCACAGCCCATGGATATATTGACCATGGCTAAATTATTTGAAAGCTACAATATCACTTATGATACTCTATTTATTCAGCTTGATTATTATTTTAACTCGTTAAACAAGTCTCGTTTTTTGTATTATGAATTGTTGCCCTATATCAATGAAAATGATGTTGTTGATAGTTATTATAAATTTGAGAAAAACTACTTTTTTTTAAAATTTGTTCCTTTTTATAAGTTTGCCATTAATGATGCAAAGTTGGGTGTGCGAGCAGAAGTGGCAGCACTCTTTAAAAATAGTAATGCTATAATCAGAAAAAATAAGGGGTTTGAGCCTTTGAATGGTTCTGGGAATACATGGCAACGTACTTTACCAAAAAAGATAATAAACAATAATAAGTATATAGATAGTTTAGAGCGGTTTAAGTTAAGTAACCATCTAAATATTAAATATTTTATAGCACCTTTTAGAAGTGATACACAGCGCATGGGTTTTGTAAACGATTTAAAGGGGGAATTGCCTAATCTAATTGATTTTTCATCTGTAATTTTAAACGATATTAATTTTAAAAATGGATATCATTTAAATCAATCAGGGGCGATAGAGTTTTCGGAATTATTCGCCAATTATATAAAAAACAATTAAGTTAATGATTTTTAACTCATTTACATTTTTAATATTTTTTGTTATTGTATTTATAGCTTATTGGGCCATGCAATACAGAATAAAAATGCAAAATACACTTATTCTTTTATCGAGTTATGTATTTTATGGTTGGTGGGATTATAGGTTTTTGGGGCTAATTATATTTAGCACATTGGTAGATTTTTATGTAGCTAAAAAAATTGATTCAGAACCAAATAAAAGAGAAAAAAAGCAGTGGTTAGTGTTAAGTCTAGTCTCTAATTTAGGAATGCTTGTGCTATTTAAATACTTTAACTTTTTTAGTAATAGTTGGGCAGAGGCATGGGGTTTATTGGGGTTAGAAATGAGCCAGCTTACTTTAAATGTTATTTTACCTGTAGGGATTTCTTTTTATACATTTCAAACACTAAGCTATACTATTGATGTTTATAGAGGAAACTTAAAGTCTACTAATAACATTATAAATTTTGGAGCATATGTTGCCTTTTTTCCACAACTTGTAGCCGGTCCAATAGAGCGAGCTACTCATTTGTTATCGCAATTTAAAAATAGACGAGAATTTAATTATGAGAAAGCGGTTTCCGGATTACAATTGTTTATTTGGGGGCTTTTTAAGAAAGTTGTAATAGCCGATTCCTGCGCTGTTTATTGCGATGCTATTTTTGAAAATTACGAACAGTTAAATTCGGCTACTCTTATTTTAGCAAGTATTTATTTTGCTTTTCAGATATACGGTGATTTTTCTGGATATTCAGATATGGCAATTGGTTTGGCTAGGTTATTAGGGTTTGATCTTAAAACTAATTTTAAGTATCCGTATTTTAGTAGAGATATTGCTGAATTTTGGCGAAAATGGCATATTTCTCTATCGACCTGGTTTCGAGATTATCTTTATATTCCGTTAGGAGGGTCTAAAGGGACTATAAAAAATCAAATCAGAAATGTCTTCATTATTTTCATAGTTAGTGGATTTTGGCACGGAGCAAATTGGACATACGTTATTTGGGGAGCCTTAAATGCGTGTTATTTTTTACCTTTACTTTTATTAAAACGAAATCGAAAAAATTTAGACGACATAACTGTATCTAATAGTTTTACTTTTATTAAGCAACTAGTTAGTATTGCTTTAACTTTTGGGTTGACTTGCTTTGCATGGGTGTTTTTTCGCGCCCCTAACATATCTATTGCAATTAATTATATTAATAAAATAGGAGATTTAAATTTTGGAATAGAATACCTTTCGATAGAAAGATATTCTGTAGAACTTATGTTGCTAATCTCCATTTTTGTACTTGTAGAATGGTTTAGTAGATTTAAAGAACAGCCCATAAGTGGTAAATATGCCATGCTTAAATTAACCTTGGTCCTTATGGGAATAGTGGTGTTAGGGAGTTATTCAAACCCAAAAGATTTTATTTATTTCCAGTTTTAGATGGCTCGTTTTATTAAATATACTTTGGTTGTAGTGTTGTTGGTCATAGGTGTATTGTTTACTATGGACACCGCTTATGTGTTAATTTACAAAAAATCTCAATCAAGGAATAAGCTACAATACATTTTAAAGACCAAACAAGAGCATTTCGATGTCGTGTTTTTAGGTTCTTCTAGAGTGGCAAATCATATAGATACGAAGTTGTTTGATAGTTTGTCGGGTAAAAAAACAATTAACCTAGGTATTATGGGGGGACAGTTAAACGATAATTTATTGCAATTAAAGTTACTGCTAGTCACTAATACAATATCATCGGTTTATTTACAATTAGATGATAATTTTGAACGAACCGCACCAACGGTTATGGGAACTGCAGCTGCAATGCCTTTTATTAGAAATGATATTATACACGAACATGCAAAAAAATATTTTAATAATTTTAATAAATTATATTATATCCCATTTTATAGGTACGGCATAAACGATGCTAAAATAGGCTTCCGAGAGCTGTTTTTCTCACTATTGCAGAAAAAACCACGTATAGACCCTAGTGTAGGGTTTAATCCCAAATTTGGTTCTATACTAAAGAATAAAGGGAGTTTGCCTAGTAGTATTTCTATAGGAAATGCTGTGTTAGATGAAATTAAAACAATATGCAAAAGCCAAAATATTGAGCTTACATTGTTTATAGCTCCTTATGCTGAAAGTGTGAAAAACAGAAGTTATATTTGGGAGTTGAAACGAAAGAACCCCGAATTGTTAGATTTTTCAGCAGGTTATCCTGATTCTTTATTTTATAATTTTAGTCATTTAAATAACAAGGGCGCACAAATATTCACTAAAAACTTATACGATAAAACGTTAAAAGGGTTTCGAAAATTGTAAATTTGAAGATATGCATATAGGCCTTATCACATCCGAATATCCACATTCTAAAGTAACTCATGCAGCTGGTATAGCCACCAGTATAAAAAATTTAGTAGTTACTTTGGTTAAAAAGAATGTAGGTGTTACTGTATTTGTATATCACCAAAATGAAAGTAGCGTTTTTGTTGATGAAGGTGTAGAAATTCATCTTATAAAACGAAAAAAATATAAAGCGTTCACTTGGTTTTTCTACAGAAAGCATATCCAGAATTATGTAAATAAAACAGTAAAAACAAATAAAATAGATGTTCTAGAAGCACCGGACTGGACGGGGATAACCGCTTTTATGCGTTTCAAAATACCGTTAGTTATTCGATTTCATGGTAGCGATGCCTATTTTTGTAAACTAGATAATCGCAAACAGAAGTTCAAAAATTTTGTTTTTGAAAAATGGGCCTTACTAAAAGCTGACGCTTATATTGCGCCAACTACCTTTGCGGGTGAAGAAACAGCAAAAATATTCGGTTTAAACCGGAAAAAGATAAAAACCATTCACTACGGATTAGAATTAAGTCACTTCGAAAATGAAAAACCAGAAGTTTATCAGGACAAAACTCTTCTTTATATTGGTACAATAATTCGTAAAAAAGGCGTGTTAGAATTAGCTGAAATTTTCAATAAAATTATTGAAGCAGAACCCGATGCTAAATTGAAATTAATTGGAGGAGATGCGCCCGATATAAAAACAGGATCAACATCAACCTACGCATTAATGCTGTCTCTGTTTTCTGAAAAAGCTAAAAATAATGTAGAGTATTTAGGGCAAATACCATATTCTGAAGTTAAAAATCAAATTAAACAAGCCCATGTTTGTACGTTTCCTAGTTTTGCTGAAACTTTAGGTATGGTAACTATAGAAAGTATGGCGTTGCAAAAACCGGTGGTAAATACAAGTATAGGTTGGGCTAAGGAATTGATAGATGATGGCGTTAATGGTTACCTCGTTCATCCGTCCGATACCGATTTGTATAGTCAAAAAATTATAGTACTTTTTAAGGATAAAAGTTTATGCTTAAATATAGGTAAGCATGCCCGCCAGAAGGTAGAAACTACTTTTGATATTAATAAACAAGTTTTGATTAATCTTGAGTTTTATTCTAAATTATTGTCATGATTATTTTAGTACATAACGGATTAGACGTTATTGAAGTTTTAAATGAAGATTTAAAGCCTCTTGAATGTTCTTTTAAAACGGGTTCTATTTCTGCAACTTTGTTGAGTTTGGCAAATGGGCATAAAGATGCTTTACTCGTGTGGTGCCATACCCAACTTAAAAACCAAATCAATTTTAAAGAGTTTCAAAATATTTTTCATCATAAACGCATTTTTGCAAGTTATAATCCTTCGAAACAGAATTATTTACCTGAACAAATTGGTTATGTAGAGCGATCGTGTTTTTTAAATGTGAATAAAACAGTTACCTATCCTACTTGGGTTACTAGTAGTTTCATTGGAGGAGTAAATACATCGGTAATTAATATTTTAAAAAATGAACTTACTGCTAATAATAGCTTTGATTATTTTTTGAACTCCATGGCTAAACGAGGTATGTCAGAGGGTTTGTTCTGTTATTCTGAACCTAAATTGTTGCGTTCTATTGAGGTGAAAATTCCTGAAATAAAGCCTGCCTCAATTTATACATTGTATCAATTTATTTGGCAACATTATAAATGGGTTTGGGTTTTCTTTCTAACGTTATGTTATATTATATATGAAAAAAAACTACCGCTTTTGCAGTTAGTCAAAAGTCTGTTTTATAAACCACTTAGAAATCATTTTAATTTAGAAGCGATTGTTATTCAATCTCAAAAAAAGGAAGTTATAAGAAAAGAAATAGATGTAATTATTCCAACCATAGGACGAAAAAAATATTTATACGATGTTTTAAAAGACTTAGCAAAACAAACCATTTTGCCAAAAAACGTGATTATTGTTGAACAGAATCCGTTAGAAACTTCGACTTCAGAATTAGATTATTTAAAAACTGAAGATTGGCCGTTTATTATAAGGCATACCTTTACACACCAAGCAGGAGTTTGTAATGCGCGTAATATTGCGTTAGGGTTGGTTACATCAGATTGGGTGTTTTTTGCAGATGATGATATTCGTTTTAATATTGATTTTTTCGAAAAAACGTTTAAAAAAATCACAACTTTAAAAATAGATGTAATAAGTTATTTGTGTTTGCAACCACATCAAAAACAAACTTATTTTAAGTTAGAACAGACCATCGTTTTCGGTTCGGGGTCCAGCTTTTGTAGTAGAAAAGCGATTGAGAATTTAAAATTCAACATGGCTTATGAGTTTGGTTTTGGTGAAGATGCCGATTTTGGTATGCAAATTAGAAACAAAGGTTTCGATGTTTTTTTTGTACCCGATATTAAAATAACTCACCTAAAAGCTCCCATGGGAGGTTTTAGAACTAAAATAAAACAGCGCTGGGCAGACGATGTTATTCAACCTAAACCATCTCCAACGGTTATGTTACTGAATCAAACTTATTACACCAAATTTCAATTGCTAGGTTACAAATTAGTGTTAGGTTTGCGTTATTATAAAAACAGTACTATTAAAAATCCAATTACATATATAAAAAAATATCGTAAGCAATGGGAGCGTAGCCAGTTTTGGTTTTCAGAATTAAAGGTAAGATGAATATAAGAAAATCTGTTCAAAAAATCTTATTGAGATATAGTACTATTAAAGATCATCCTTTAACAAAAAAGGCGGCTTTAAGAGGCTTATATAGATATCTTAATTTTAACTTATGTCAAACTATAAAAAAAAGACCACGAGTTTATAATTGGATAAATGGACTTAAATTTTATGCCGAGAAAGGAGATGCGGGTATTGTTGGTAATATTTATTATAAATTAATGGATTATGAAGATTCAATGTTTTTATTGGATCACTTAAAAAAAAATGATTTATTTGTTGATATTGGTGCTAATTTAGGGCATTATACTTTGCTGGCCAGTGGAGTTTGTAAGTCTAAAACAATAGCTATTGAGCCTATAGTATCAACATTGATAAAATTAAAAAAGAACATAAAACTTAATAATTTGGAGGATAGTGTATCTGTTCTATCCATTGGAGTAGGTGATACAAAGGAAACGCTTAATTTTACAACGAATAATACGGTAATGAATAGTGTTTCTTTGACAGAAAACATAAATACAGTTAAGATTGAGGTTGATACTTTAGATTCTGTTTTAGAAAATCTACATCCCAATTTTATAAAGATTGATGTTGAAGGCTATGAATATAAAGTGCTTAAAGGAGCGAGTCATATTTTAAAAGAACCTCAATTAAAGTATTTGTTAATAGAGTTTAATAATTCTGGAGCTAAATTCAATTTAAAAGATGAAGATGTTTTTGAGCTAATTATTCAAAACGGGTTTAAGCCTATAAGATATAATCCAATTTCAAAAAAAATAAGGACTATAAAGAGTTATAATAGAGATAAATTTAATACTTTATTTGTTAGGTAAATTTAATGCTTAAACTATACACAAATATCGAGTTTTTAACCGAAACGTATCGACGTCAAGTCTTTCCGTTGTTGTTTGATTTGGTGTTTGTGCAAAATGAAACATTACTTTCAAAATATAAGCTTGTTGATGCTATAGAAGATGCTGATATTGTTGTTTTTCCTATAGATTACGCCGCATTTTTAAAACACAGCGTAGCACTTTCAGATTTACTTAAAAAAGCTAAACAGCATAAAAAAACTATTTGGATTTATTCGGCAGGCGATTACGGTTTTACCAATTACATTCAAAACACGTACACTTTTCGTTTGGGTGGTTTTGATAGTCAGTTGGATGAGCGGACATTAATAATGCCATCGTTTATTAGTGACCCTTACGGTAGATATTTATCCCAAGGTTTTTCAATATTAAAAAAGGGGGGTAAACCAAGTATTGGGTTTGTGGGGCACGCACAATCCGGATTAAAAAAATATTTAAAGGAATATATAAATCACTCAAAATATAAACTAAAACGCATATTAGGTAAAGTTCTAGCTGATAAACAGCCCTTTTATCCATCAAGTATCAAGCGTGCAAAATATTTAGAGTCATTAGTGAAAAATGAAGATTTAAATACTCAGTTTGTTTTAAGAAATCAATATAGAGCAGGGGCACATTCTACATTAACTAAAGAAGAAACTACGGAACAGTTTTACGATAACATTTTCAATAATGGATATACGTTTTGTAGTCGTGGAGTTGGTAATTTTTCGGTACGTTTTTACGAAACTTTAGCTGTTGGACGTATCCCAGTTTTAATTAATACTGATTGCCGGTTGCCTTTACAAGATCAAATACAATGGGAAAGTCATTGTTTAATTATAGATGTAAAGAGTAAGCTATCTATGGCAGAGCAAATTTTAAAGTTTCATAATAATTTAGATGAAAAAGCATTCGAAAGCTTGCAACAATCTAATCGCTATTTATGGTTAAATAGCTTAACTAGAGAAACCTATTTTATTTCAATATACAATCAATTTAAAACGGAGCTAAAATAATGAGTTTGTCTTTTTCATTAGTAGTTTGTACCTATATGCGCCCAAAAGCGGTGGTTAGCCTTTTGGAATCGGTTGCATTACAAACACTTTATCCTAATGAAATACTTATTATAGATGGTTCAAAAAATAACGATACAAAAAGTGTTTTAAGTGAAAAGACATTTTCAAATTTGAAATATTTTAAGGTTGACGAGGCGCATAGAGGTTTAACCAAGCAACGTAATTTTGGAATTAGTAAGGTGTCCAGTCATTCCGAAGTTTTATGTTTTTTAGATGATGATACTGTTTTGGAGCCTAACTATTTCGAATCTGTTATAGAGGCTTTTAAGTCGGATGGAGGCATAACAGGTGTTGGAGGTGTTGATACAAACGGAAACCGATGGAAGCAAAAAAAAGTAGGCGTTATATACCCAAAAAGTAAGTTTTATACCATAGGTAATTATGTAATTAAAGAAGGTTCGAGAAATGTAATGCGAAACTATTTTGGGTTACAATCTAGAGAAAAACCTGGTGTAATGCCTGATTTCTCACATGGAAGGACTTATGGTTACCCATTTACCAATACATTACATGATGTCGATTTATTAGTAGGTATGTCGTTTAGTTTTAGGAGAATTGTGTTTGAAAACATTAAATTTTCTACTTATTTTGAAGGTTATGGCTTGTATGAAGATGCAGATTACTCCTTGAGAGCTTTAAAATATGGAAGAAATGTATTGTCTACTAAAGCTAAATTAGCGCATTATCATAACGATTTGGGTAGGCCTAATCAATATAAATATGGTAAAATGGTAGTTAGAAATGGTTGGTATGTTTGGCGTGTAAAATACCCGAAACCAAACCTAAAAGCACGATTTAAATTTCATGCCACATCACTTTTATTAACTGTTATTAGAGGAACGAATGTTATTACAACTTCTGAAAAACAAAAAGCTTTTACCGAAACAATAGGACGTATTGTTGGTTGGTTTTCGCTTTTGTGGAATAAACCCCTATAATAATACCGACTATAACATAGTCAAAATAACGAACGAATTAAGGCTTAGTTTTACAATGAAAGTATATATAGATAGAACAACCGATATTTATTACGCCTCCTTTTATATCGAAGGGCTAAAATCTGTTTTTGGTGAAAGAAATGTACGGTTTTCAAATAAGTATTTTGATGCCTTTAAACATAATAATAACTATTTTGCATTTGTTTTAAAAGATGAAAAGGGGTTAAGAAAGATAATTATTGATTTTGGTGATTCAGAAAAAATATTTGATACTCCGTTGCAGTGGTCAGATGCCTATTTTAAAATTAATTTAGCCTTTGATGAAGAAAATCGATCGAATAAAATTGTTTCCATAGGGCCTAGTTTTGGTACTAAAATTTACGGGTTATTTAAAACTCTTTGGTTTGCCTCAATTAATTTAGTGTTTGCAAATAAAAGAATACATAATAAAAGAAAGTTTTTGTCAGATTATAAAGCCCAATTTAATAGGAAAGTATTAAGAGATTATTATCCTTCCAAAAGGGAACGTAAATACGTTTATTTTGTGGCTTCGTTATGGAAAAAAGAAGGACGTACAAATTTATTTAGGTCTAATTTTATTAAAGCGTGTTTAGAAAACGAAGATGTAAATTTTGAAGGAGGGTTTGCTCCAAGAACAAAAAAAGATATCACCGGTTTTGAGTCTTTAACAATGTCTAAAAGGGATGATTTTAGTGCCTTTGTTAGTAAAACAAAAAAGAGTAACGTCGTTTTTAATACGCCAGCAGTATTAAGTTGTCATGGGTGGAAATTGGCTGAGTTTTTATGTTTTGGCAAAGCCATTATATCTACTCCAATTTCTAGACAGTTACCTGAAGAATTAGAAGATCATGTACATGTCATGATTACTAATGGAACTCAAGATGATATATCCAATGTTTTAAATGATATGTTAAATAATGAAGGTAAATTGCAATGTCTAGAAGTAAACTCCCGCAATTATTTTGATAAACACCTAGCGCCTGAAGCCGTAATAAATAAGATACTGAAACAGTAGATTTTACAGAATATATATGCGTTTTTTAATAATTACCCATGTCTTACACGAACCCCATGCCCAACAATGGTATGCTTATGCACCCTATGTGCGTGAGATGAATTTGTGGTTAAAATATGTAGATGAGGTTGAAATTGTAGCTCCGTTAATGGATACACCAATTTCAGAAATAGATATAGGCTATCAGCATAACAAGATTAAGTTCACAGAAATACCAGCCATTGCTTTTATCAATTTTAACAATGGTTTAAAATCATTATTAGCTATACCGTTTATTTTTTTTAGATTATTTCGAGCGTGTAAACGTGCAGATCATATCCATTTAAGATGCCCTGGAAACATTGGACTATTAGGCTGTTTCGTCCAAATATGTTTTCCGAAGAAAATAAAAACAGCAAAATACGCAGGCAATTGGGATCCTAATGCTAAACAACCTTTGAGTTATAAATTCCAAAAATGGATTTTAAGCAATACTGTTTTAACTAAAAACATGACGGTTTTAGCCTATGGCAATTGGCCAAATCAAACTAAAAATATAAAGCCTTTTTTTACGGCAAGTTTTAAAAATGAAGATCGGGAAGCAATACTAGAAAGAGATTATTTTAAAACATTGAAGTTTGTTTTTGTAGGAAGTTTAGTGAGCGGGAAACGGCCATTGTTAGCCATTAAAATTGTAGAAGCTTTAAAGAATAAAGGATATACGGTAAAGTTAGACCTCTATGGTGATGGTGTTTTAAAAGAAGAATTAAGGCAATATATTTCAAGTCATAATTTATCGGAAAATATACGTTTACACGGAAATAAAACAAGTGAAACAATTGTAAAAGCTCTAAAACAATCTCATTTTTTGATATTAGCATCGAAATCGGAAGGGTGGCCGAAGGCTGTTGCCGAAGCTATGTTTTTTGGAACCATACCTATTGCAACTGCAGTGTCTTGCGTACCGAGTATGTTAGGTAATGGCAGTCGTGGAATTCTAGTAGAGCCCGATGTATCAAAAGCAGTTTCTCATATTATTGAAGTCTTAAGTAAAGAAGATTTAAATAAGATGGCTAAATTAGCATCTGATTGGTCGCAAACCTTCACACTAGATTATTTTGAATCGGAAATTAAAAAACTACTCATGGCATAATGCGTGTACTTCAACTCATAGATAGTCTGGACGCCGGAGGAGCAGAGCGCATTGCTGTTAATTTTGCTAATGCATTAACAACTGAGGTTGAAGTGTCTTTTCTATGTGCCACCAGAAAAGAAGGAATATTAAAGGCATCCATAAATAGTGACGTTGGGTATTGTTTTTTAAATAAGAAATCAACATTAGATATTCGAGCTATAAAGCGTTTAAGAGGCTTTATTAGTCAAAATGAAATAAGCATTATTCATGCGCATGCATCATCTTTTTTTATCGCAACTATCATTAAAATTTTAAAACCTAAATTAAAATTAGTTTGGCACGACCATTATGGTAAAAGTGATTTTCTTGAAGAAAGACCAAAAAGTGTTTTGAAATTTTGTTCTCGATTTTTTAATCATATATTCTGCGTAAATTCAAAACTTAAAAGTTGGGTTAAAAACGAGTTAAATACTGATTCTGTGAGCTTCTTGTTTAACTTTGCAGTACGGGATGATGTTGCACAAACTACAGTTCTGAAAGGTGAAAAAGGAAAACGCATAGTGTGTTTAGCTAATTTAAGACCACAAAAAGATCATCTAAACTTATTAAAAGCTTTTAAAAGGGTAACGGAAGTTTATCCAGATTGGAGTTTGCATTTGGTTGGTAAAGATTTTAAAGACGATTATGCTCGGCGTATTTTTCAATGGATAGAAAAAGAAAATTTAGTGCATCGAGTGTATTTCTGTGGAAGCTGTTCTGATATTTCATCTATATTGAAACAAAGTGATATTGGAGTGCTAGCATCGAAATCAGAAGGATTACCTTTAGCTATACTAGAATACGGCTTAGCTAGTTTACCAGTTGTAACGACCAATGTTGGTGATTGTAAAAAAGTAATTGAAAACGAAAATTTAGGATATTTAGTTTTACCTGAAAATGTAGACGCTTTATATAGTGCTTTTTTGTGTTTGATAGAAAAGCCAAACGAAGGGAAAATAAACATGGGAAATGCATTAAATAACCATGTAGAATTACATTTTTCGAAAAAAAAGACAATAGCAAATATTTTAGCAGTGTACAAAAGTATTGAGCGTAATAAATGAAAAACACATATATTAAAATATTAAGCTTACACGTACTGTTTGGAGTTGTGGTATACTATTCTCGCGGATTTGGGAATTTGTACTTTTTTGCAATTCTGGCTTTCTTTTTTATTAAAATAATCAATGCGCCAAAAAAAGGGAAGTCTGTCGAAATTATAAAAGCTTGTGCTTACCTTTTAGGGGTTGAGGTTGTGCTTAGAATGTCTGGAGGAATTATATTCTATGAAGCGATTAAATATGTAATACTATTATTTGCCGTTTTAGGGCTTTTCTATAATGGATTTAATAAAAAGGCCACAATGTACTTTGTTTATGTTTTACTACTTATACCAAGTGTTTATTTGTCGTTGGCCTTATTAGATGTAGACGATAATATAAGAAAAGCTATAGCATTCAACTTAAGTGGGCCTGTTTGTTTAGGGGTAACGGCCTTATTTTGTTATGGAGTTAAGGTTACTAAATCGCAATTAGAATCTATAATAAATCATATGGTCTACCCTTTGGTAAGTACTGTTGTTTATATCTTTTTATACAACCCTAATGTGGCCGATGTTGCTACAGGTACGGGGTCTAATTTTGCGTCGTCTGGAGGATTTGGGCCTAATCAGGTATCTACAGTGTTAGGCTTAGGTATGTTTTTACTCACGGTGCGATATTTTTATTTTAGTAAAATAAAATGGCTTAAATATTTAGATTTAATTTTAGTAGTACTTTTTGCATTCCGGGCCATTGTAACCTTTAGTCGAGGAGGGGTTTTTACGGCACTTATTATGATAGTGGCTTTTATTTTTTTTCAGTTCAGAAGTATGGATAAACGAGAGAAAACTAAAATGGCTATCTCTGTTGGGGTACTATTGGTGGTCGCTTTAGGAACTTGGGTATTATCTTCAGTTCAAACTAACGGTTTTATAGATAAGCGCTATGCTAATGAAAACGCTATGGGAATAGAAAAGGATGATGTTACAACAGGTCGGGGCGATCTCTTTTTGTTAGAATTTAATGAGTTTATGGAAAACCCCGGTTTAGGTGTTGGTGTTGGTCGAGTAAAAGATATTAGATTTCAAAAAACGGGAGTTCATGCGGCATCACATAACGAATTAAGCCGTATTATTGCTGAGCATGGGTTTTTAGGGGTTTTAGCTTTTTCAATCTTATTGTTGGTGCCATTATTCTTGAGATTGAAGGACAGAAGTAATGTATTGTTTTTTTCATTTTATTTCTTTTGGTTGCTTACCGTAAACCATTCAGCGATGCGAATTGCCGCACCAGCCTTTATTTATGCATTAAGTTTATTACACGTTGTAAATGAAAAAAATCCTGTACATAGGAAACAAGTTATCTCAAAAAGGTAAAACGGAAACCACTATTGATACGTTGGGTAAAGGGTTGAGAAACTTAGGTTTTGAAGTTGTTTTTGCCTCGTCATATAGGCTGGTTTTTATGCGATTTTCCCACATGCTTTGGACGGTTTTCAAACACAGAAAATCTACAAATTATGTGTTAATAGATACTTATAGTACTTTGAATTTTTATTATGCCTATGCCATAAGCCAGCTTTGTAGAGTTTTTAAATTGAAATATATTCCTATTTTACATGGTGGCGAATTACCAAAAAGACTAGAAAATTCACCTAAACTATCTAAAGCTATTTTTAAGCATGCTTATAAAAACGTGGCGCCATCAGGTTATCTAAAATCAGAATTTGAAAATTATGGCTTTCGTAATATAGATTTTATTCCTAATTCTATTCCTTTAGAAGATTATATTTTTCAGCCTAAAACATATCAAACGGTAAAGTTATTATGGGTGCGTTCATTTTCAGAATTATATAATCCTACATTAGCAATACGGGTTTTAAAAGCTTTAAAAGATGAAAATATAGACGCAAAACTCTGTATGATAGGACCCAAAAATGACGGCAGTTTATTGGCGTGTAAACAGCTTGCTGAAAAATTAAATGTAGATGTAGAGTTTACAGGAAAACTCTCGAAACAAGAATGGCATAAAAAAGCAGAAGCTTTCAATGTTTTTGTAAACACCACAACTATTGATAATGCTCCCGTTAGTGTTATTGAGGCTATGGCTTTAGGTTTGCTCGTGGTTTCTACAAATGTAGGGGGCATGCCTTTTTTAATTGAAGATAATATCGATGGCTTGTTAGTACCTTCCAATGATTTAGAAGCTTTTGTTGATGCTATAAAAGGCATAATGAAAAACTCAGAAAAAAATGGTGATATCGTAAATTCAGCAAGAAAAAAGGTTGAAAATTACGATTGGGAAAAGGTTAAACAAGAATGGTGTAATCTATTACGTTAAAGGAAGGCGAAACGGTTTACTTTTTTATCTTTACGGGGATAAAACTTTTTTAGATCAATGTTTAATAAAAGTATACATTTCGATATATCCGAACGTAAAGTGCTCCTGCGTCTTTTCGATATTCTTTCTGTTTTATTAGTGCTACATGGTGTTAGTAACCTTTTTCATTTCAACTATTTTATTATTGATAAAGAAAACTGGACATGGGTGTTTGTATTTGTTCTGTACCTTTCTGTCTTCGGAACCATTTTTGAACTTTACGATTTACAGAAATCAAGTAAGATTGAAAAAACGTTTACAAACATTGTACTTACGGTATCTGTTACAGTATTGTTTTATTTTTTAACCCCATTTTTCACACCCGTTTTACCCGATAATCGGTTACAGATTTTATATTTTTATTGTTCGATTCTTGTAGCGTTATTTTTATGGCGTTGGATGTATATTACTTTTATTACCTCTCCGAGATTTTATAAAAAAGCCTTAATTGTTGGCGAGACGTCTAATATTGAATCTATAGTTTCAACTTTTAAGGATGCCGATCCTAATTATAAAATCGTAGGTTTTATTAATTGTGAAACAAAAACAGACGATGACGTCAAATTTAGAGGTATTCCTGAATATAGTCCCAGTGCTATTTATGACGTTGTTGAAAGAGAAAATATTTCAGAGATTATTATAGCAAGTTACGATTCATCAGCGATTACTCCTGGAATTTATCACGATCTAATTACTTTATTAGAAGCTGGTCTTCCTATTAGAGAATACACGCAAACCTATGAGGAAATGGTACAGCGAGTTCCTGTTCAGTTCGTGGGAAAAGACTTTTATAAGTATTTTCCATTTAGTAGAAACAATCAAAATAAGTTATATCTATTCTTCCGAAGAATGTTTGATATTTTACTTTCCATAGTAGGCGTTTTTTGTGGAACTTTATTGATACCGTTTATCTTTATTGGGAATCTATGCGCAAACCGAGGTGCTTTATTTTATAGTCAAGAACGAATTGGAAAAAATGGAAAACCTTTTCAAATTTTAAAATTCCGTACCATGATCGAAAATGCTGAAGCAAACGGTGCGGTGTGGGCACAAAAAAATGATACTAGAATTACCTTTTTTGGTAAATTTTTAAGACATTCCAGGTTGGACGAACTGCCACAATTTATAAATATTTTAAAAGGGGATATGAGTTTAATTGGCCCGAGACCAGAACGCCCACGTTTTGTAAAAGAGCTTTCTCAAGTATTACCATTTTATGAAACACGCCATATTGTAAAACCAGGACTCACCGGTTGGGCACAAGTAAAAACACGATACGGAAGCTCGGTAGACGATAGTTTGCTCAAGCTACAATACGATTTGTATTACATTAAGCACCGTAGTTTTTTCTTAGATTTTAATATCATGGTAAAAACAGTGAGTACCATCATTTTCTTCAGAGGACAATAGTGTTTTAATGTTTTATAAGAAGAAATATCAGGCTGTAAACCAAACAGTTTTTAATTCCTATTAAAGTATTTTATTAAGAATATATAGCGAATAGCTAACGCGATTAATAACGGAATTAATCCAATGGCAAATACCTGAACGCCAATAACCCAATGCATAGTTAACAAGCAAAGGGCAATTACTAAAAACTTTAGGTATTTTGTAAACCAAAGCGCAGGTTCTTTTTTGAAAGTCTGACCAATAACGAAAATATTAAGCGCAAAAGCCCATAGTAAATTATAATTTTGATGTGTGCCTGTATGGTCTGTGGCAAACCAAAGCAATAAAATACCAATGCCAATAAGTCCCGTAAGGGCAAATAAAGTCGTGTCTAACCAGTTACTTCGTCTATTATTTTTATGATCTTTAAAGGTGATGAAAATAATAAATGCCCCAATGATGCCCAATATGCATAACGGACTTGTTACAAACGAGCTTGATATATAAGTGTCTTTTTGGTTGAATAACAAGTGGCTTTGAGAGACCAAAGGTTTGTCGCTATTACCAATGGTAGCAACTTCAAAAAAGCGGTAGATATTTTCGGGTAAAAACATGTGTTCTTCGGGTGTGGCTTGCCTATCAATTACCGATCCTAAAGCAACATCTATTCCTAAACTGCCCCAAGAATTTTTGTTTAAATTATTATGTATTAAAGTCCTGAAACTAGCGTTTTCAAAATCGGCTGGATTTTCAAAATGGATTGAATTGTTAAGGGCAATATTGGTAACGTCCTTTATTTTTGTGGCACAATTATCAAAAAAGAATTCATATAAATAACCACGATTCTCCGGTTTGTAGTTGTTGACTAAATAGCCGTAAAGCGTTTGTTTTTCGGCTTGTGATAAATTTAAAACCTGTGCTTTTATACTTCTATTATAATAAATATAGTATTGATAAAACTTATTGAATTCCGTTTTGCTGATGAGGTAATTTAGTTTTCCTTGGGCGAATTTTAAATAAAAATTAGGGGCATTAAAATCGTATTCACCATAACCATAAACTACATCTAGTCCACGAGAAACATCTTTAATTCTAAAAGCGCTATGTCCAAAAGCATCGTTTAATGAGTTTCCAGGAGCTACTGTTAACACACTAATTTCAGCATTATTAGATAGTATGTTTTCTTGAGCAAGTAAACATCCAAAGGAAAACAAAAGAATAAAAAGTAAGTTTATTTTTTTCATGAATCTCGAAATATTATCTGAAGATACTTAAATCTATCTTTAAAGAAAAAACGTTAGAATATAAGGCAACACTTTGGTCGCCAATATCGGTAAATGCATAATCGACCTGAATGCCATTGTAATTGAAACCCACACCAAAACTAGGTTGAAAACTTAATTGTTCGGTGTTATCAATTTGTAATTCATTCTGGAAGTTACCCATTCCGGCACGTAAATACACCATGTCTATATAACCAAATTCGAAACCTAAAGCCGGATTTATACTCGCTACCGAAGTTGAAATAATATCATTGTTTTCGTTAAAACGGACATTTAAGTTTACGGCAGTAAGTAGGGTGTAATCGTAATTAAAATCGACGAGTTTAGAAACTCCTATTTGTAACTTCGGAATTGTAATTTCAGTGGTTTCTGGCAGTTCTTGATTTTGACCTTCGACAGCATTTTTTATACTTTCAAAAGCTTCTTCATCAATAGCCCAAGCATTAAAAGTGGTTGTGATATCGCGAGCCATAACTCCAAATTTCCATCGATTATCCGTTTCAAACTGTACGCCTAAATCGAATCCAAATCCCCAGGATGAAGCGAAATCTCCAATAACTCGTCGGATAACTTTAGCATTAATACCATAATTTAAGCCCTGCACTGGCAGTGCACGTGCATAAGAAAATGTAAGGCCATAATCGGCCGTCGAGAATAAACTTATCCGGTCGTAATTTATGTTGCCTTGTGCATCAATAAGTTGTGTTGTGTTTAAAATATCATCTACTGCAAAACGTATTAACGAGACTCCAAAAGCACTTCTATCATCTAAAGGTTTAGCAAAAGCCACATAATCGTAATTAGCAATACTTGCAAAATAACTTGAATGCATTAAGGCCAGCTGGCTATCTTCCAACTTTAAAAGTCCAGCCGGATTCCAGTACCCCGAATTCACATCAGCACTGTGAGACGTTACGGCATTACTCATTCCTAAAGCAGCAGCATCTACACCAATATTCATAAACTCATTAGAATATTTTCTAACCGTTTGGCTGAATACCGAAATAGATAGTACACAAAATAGTGTGGCAAGGTTAAGTTTCAATCGAAATTTTTTTACAAAGATGCACATAATACCTATTTAATCATAGAAATTCAATTTGAAACTTCAACTATACAAGTCCTAAAACCGTAATATTTAAGTAATAAACTTGAATTTGTAGTAGATATTGTTTTAGACGAAATTTGTTTGCTATTTTTACAACCTTAAACTGATAAGAATGAAAAAACATATACCTAATGCTATTACGCTTTTAAATTTATTTAGTGGCTGTATAGCAACCATTTTAGCTGTAAATGATAATTTTGTAGGAGCTGCTTTATTTGTGTTCTTGGGTATCTTTTTTGATTTTTTCGATGGGTTTGCAGCTCGCAAATTAAATGTGTCTAGTCCATTAGGGTTGCAATTAGATTCTCTAGCCGATATGGTTACTAGCGGTTTGGTGCCTGGTATCGTGATGTGTAAATTACTGGTATTGGCTACTGATGATGCGACACAATTTGCAGATACTTCGCATTGGCAAGAAACATCGTCTATGTTTTCTAATGCTATTTTTGGTTTGCCATTAATAGGGCTTTTAATCACTTTAGGATCGGCGTACAGGTTAGCGAAATTCAATATAGACGAAGAGCAACAAACTTTCTTTAAAGGCTTGCCAACACCTGCAAATGCTTTATTAATATTGTCGTTACCTTTAATTATGGAATTTCAGAATAGTGATCTCATAAATGCTATAATTTTGAATCCTTGGTTTTTAATAGTACTAACATTAGTAAGTTGTTACATTCTAAATGCCAACATAAAACTATTTGCTTTAAAATTTAAAAATTATAGTTTTGCCGATAACGTGATACGTTATGTTTTTATCATGTTATGCATTGTGCTTTTAATTGTTTTACAATTCGCTGCCATACCATTGGTTATACTACTTTACATTGGTATGTCTGTTTTAGATAATATGGTTTCCAAATAAAATAAATTACATATCATGGCTTCAGGATTTTTTGCATTATTAGATGATATTGCTGCACTTATGGACGATGTGGTGGTAATGAGTAAGATTACAACCAAAAAGACGGCAGGTATTTTAGGAGATGATTTAGCGGTTAATGCTGAAAAAGCTACGGGCTTTGTGTCGTCTCGAGAATTACCAGTTTTATGGGCCATAACTAAAGGTTCGTTTTTAAATAAACTCATTATTTTGCCCGTTGCGTTTTTATTAAGTTCTGTTTTACCTTGGGCAGTGACTTTAATTTTAATCTTAGGAGGTGTTTATTTGGCATACGAGGGTGTTGAAAAAATAGTAGAATATTTTTTACCACATAAAGTCGAAATTGAAGAGGTTAAAGCGTCAAAGCTTTCCGAGAAAGATGTTTTGTTACTAGAAAAGTCGAAGATTAAATCGGCTATTTTTACAGATTTTATTCTATCTATTGAAATTGTAATTATCGCCTTAGGAACGGTGCTTGGAAAGCCTATTTTATTTCAAGTGCTCGTTGTTTCTATTGTGGCTATTATTGCAACTATTGGTGTTTACGGTATCGTGGCGCTAATTGTAAGAATGGATGATATAGGATATAGTTTAATAAAAAAGAGTGAAAACGGTAAAGGATTTTTGGCGCGTATAGGTAATGTTTTGGTTAAGGCACTTCCTATTATTATCAAAAGTTTATCTGTTATTGGTACTATTGCGCTTATTTTGGTTGCAGGGGGAATATTTACGCACAATATTGAAGTTTTACATCATTTTTCAGAAACATTAGAATCCATTCCTGCATTTGTGAAAGATGCTATTGCAGGAATACTCGTGGGGTTAATCGCCGTTTTAATGGTAAAATTATTTGGTTTTATTTTTAAGTCTTTAAAAAAGTAAAATTATAAAATTGCATTTTTCACTTATTCGGAAGGTTTCTTTTTAGGACTTCGTTTGGCTTTTTTTAAGCTTTCGTTCAGCATCCATTCCAACTGCCCGTTGGTGCTACGGAATTCGTCCGCAGCCCATTTTTCAATAGCCTTTAGCATATCTTCATTAATACGTAATGCAAATGCTTTTTTTTTAGCCATATTGTTTTGTGTTAAAATATCTTGCAATAACCGCATTGGCATCATTTTTCTTCAAGGTGCCTATGAGTAATCTTTTATTGTTTTTAAGTGTAATCTGTATTCCTAAATCGCCACTTACATTTACGGCAGTACCGTTACTTTTTTTCCAAAATACGCCGCCTTTTAAACCCCAGCCACCATATTCTGAAAGGGCATCGTAGGTTCTAGTTTCTACATGCTTTATGTCGTGCCAATTTATGGTTTTCATTTTAAAATGAAAAGGAAAAAACTGATAGTGTATGCCAACCTCGTCAATTCTTGTTTTAAGTTTGAATAAAAATATTAGAGCACTACTTGCTACAATTATGGCAAGTGTAATTAAGTATTCTGATAAATTTGTTGAACCTTGCTCTATAAATTTATTGGTTGTAATTATAATACCAATTATAGCAGGCATGGTTATTAAAACAATGATGTAGAGTTGTGTAAAACGTTGTTCTTCTTTGAATACTCGCATGTTTTTATTGGTTTAAAGTCCCTGTGTTAAGCACAGGCGAAGCATCTTTATCGCCACAAAGTATCACCATAAGGTTACTTACCATAGCCGCTTTTCTATCTTCATCTAAGTCAACAATTTGCTTTTTACCTAATTCTTCAAGAGCCATTTCTACCATGCTCACGGCTCCTTCAACAATTTTATGTCTTGCCGCAACAATAGCTGTAGCTTGTTGGCGTTTTAGCATCGCGTTTGCAATTTCTTGGGCGTAGGCTAGGTAACCAATTCGGGCTTCCAGAACTTCGATGCCAGCAATAGATAAACGCTCTTCTATTTCTTTTTCTAAAGCCTCGCTAACTTCGTTAACACTAGAGCGTAGGGTGATGTCTTCGGTTAAACCTTCATCAGCAAAATTATCATAAGGATACATACTGGCTAGTTTTCTAACGGCAGCATCGGTTTGTACGCGAACAAAGTTTTCAAAATCATCAACCTCAAAAGCCGCTTTGTAGGTTTCTTTTACTCGCCAAACTAATATGGTGCTTATCATTATGGGGTTTCCTAGTTTATCGTTCACCTTTAAACGTTCGCTATCAAAGTTTCGAGCACGTAAGGATATCTTTTTCTTAGTGTAAAAGGGGAGAACCCAAAACAAACCATTCTTTTTCACTGTGCCCACATATTTTCCGAAAAGTAAAAGGATGCGTGAATTGTTGGGTTGCACCATAATAAACCCGGGAATTAAGAAAAACACTACCATTAATAGAGTAAGAAACGAAGGTTCTTTATTAGAAATAGCTAAAAAAATACTTCCTATAAGAATAAGTAATGTAAGTAGTAACATAAAATATCCGTTGGCCGGAACAATGATTTTTTCTTCTTTCATAATAAATTTAGTTAGATTAAAATGATATTATTTTGATATCATAAAGATATAAAATGTTTTTTGATTTTTTCAAAATATTTTCACTCTTGTTTTCAGTCGTGCTTGTCATATAAGGTGTTTAATAATTACACATGAAAAAAGCCTCTACAATTTCTTGCAGAGGCTTGGGTTTTATGATTATGTTGAGACTAAAAAATTACTCTCTAATTTTCTTTCTACGTAATTCGAAATTCTGACCTAAATACACCTTACGAACCATTTCGTCATTAGCGAGTTCTTCCGGTTCTCCAGCTTTTAGAATGCTACCTTCAAACATTAAATAGGTTCTATCGGTAATGGCAAGGGTTTCTTGTACGTTGTGGTCGGTGATTAATATCCCGATATTCTTTTTGGTAAGTTGTGCTACAATACGCTGTATATCTTCAACAGCCACGGGATCTACCCCAGCAAAAGGCTCATCGAGTAAAATAAAACTAGGATCGGTAGCTAAGGCTCGTGCAATTTCAGTTCTACGACGCTCTCCACCAGATAATAAATCGCCACGACTTTTTCTAATATGGCCTAAACCAAACTCTTCAATAAGCGATTCCATTTTGTGAAGTTGCTCTTTTTTACTCAGTTTAGTAAGTTGTAATACACTTAAAATATTATCTTCAATACTTAATTTTCTAAATACGGAAGCTTCTTGTGCTAAATACCCAATACCATTTTGTGCACGTTTGTACATGGGGTAATTGGTGATTTCTTTATTATCAAGAAAAATATGTCCACCATTAGGTTTAATAAGTCCAACAATCATGTAAAACGATGTGGTTTTTCCGGCACCGTTAGGGCCTAAAAGTCCAACAATTTCACCTTGATGTACCTCAAGAGAAATATCTTTTACAACTTTTCGTCCGCTGTAGGACTTCATTAAATTTTGGGCTTTTAAAATCATATCTTTATAATGAACGTTAAAAATAGTGAAATCATATTCACTTTTATAACCGAAGTTGTTTTTTTATGTTTCTATTTGGTTTTGCTATCTTCCTCTAAAGCATCCCAAAATTCGTAAGCGCGTCTTAAATGTGGAATTACAATAGTGCCGCCAACTAAGGTTGCAATACCTAAAGCTTCTACTACTTCTTCCTTTTTTAATCCTATTTTGTAGCTGGTTTCTAGATGGTATTTTACACAATCGTCGCAGCGTAAAACAGTGGAAGCTACCAAGCCGAGCAATTCTTTAGTTTTAACATCGAGTGCGCCTTCCGCGAAAGCGTTAGTATCTAAATTAAAAATACGCTTTATAATTTTATTGTTGTCGCCTAAAATTTTATCGTTCATTTTAGAACGGTAATCGTTGAATTCTTTAACTGACTCTGACATTTTTTTTCTCTTTTCGTTTTTGATTTCTAATTACAATTTTCGAAATATAGATACTTACTTGGTATAGTATTATAATAGGAATGGCCACAATAACCTGGCTAGCAATATCTGGCGGCGTAATAATGGCCGATAAAATAAGCACGATAACTAAGGCGTATTTGCGATATTTTCTTAAAAATTCTGGGGTAACTAAGCCTATTTTTGTTAGGAAATAAATAATAATTGGAAGCTCAAAAATTAAACCCGAAGCTAATGCCGAAGCACGTACCAAAGCAATGTATGAACTAATATCTATTTGATTATCTACCATAGCCGAAATGCTATAGTTAGCCAAAAAGTTGATGGATAGTGGTGTAATAATATAGTACCCAAAAAGTACACCAATAAAAAATAGGATAGAACAAATAATGATAAAACCACGTGAATGTTTACGCTCGTTGCTGTGTAAACCTGGACTAATAAATTTCCAAAGTTGGTAAATAACATAGGGAAAAGAAATGATGAAACCACCGAGTATGGCGGTCCAAATATCAGCAGAAAACTGACCTGCCATGGTTCTGTTTTGCAAAATTAGCGGGATTTTATCGGCACAAAAGGTAGTTTCTACATCTAGAAATTGAGCCGCTCTACATAGAAAATCGTATGTAGGAAAATCCATGTGTAATGGCGCGAAAATAATTTTGTCGAAAATAAAACGACTAAAAATATAGGCTAAAGTAGCCACAATCATAATCGCCGAACAAATCCTAATTAAGTGCCAACGTAAATCTTCAAGATGGTCTAAAAAAGACATCTCATTAATATCCTTTTTTGCCATTATATAATGCCTTCTTTTATTAAATCGTGTAAGTGTACTACACCTGCGTATTTGCCATCAGCTTCAACTAAAAGTTGAGAAATATCGTTGGCTTCCATAACTTCTAAAGCTTCAATAGCCATAGCATTTGCTTGAATCCGTTTTGGGTTGGCGCCCATAATATCTTTAGCGGTAAGCTTAGAGAAATCGTCAACTTTGGTTAACATTCGACGTAAATCACCATCGGTAATAATGCCAATAATTTCATTATTATCTACAACGGCTGTAACACCTAACATTTTCTCGGTAATTTCAACAATTACTTCTTTTATACTTGCCGTTCCATTTACAACAGGTTTTTGGTTAACCGATGAAATATCTTCAACTCGTAAATATAGTTTTTTACCTAAAGCTCCTCCAGGATGGTATTTTGCAAAATCGTTACTCGAAAAACCACGTAATTCTAGCAAGCAAACGGCAAGTGCATCGCCGATAACTAATTGAGCTGTGGTACTTGTTGTCGGAGCCAAATTATTTGGGCAAGCCTCTTTTTCAACGTAAGCATTTAAAACATAATCGGCATGTTGCGCTAAAAATGAATTGGTATTTCCGGTAATGGCAATCATTTTATTATTAGCCCGTTTAATTAAGGGAACTACCACCTTAATTTCGGGAGTATTCCCACTTTTCGATAAACAGACTACCACGTCATCTTTTAAGATAAGGCCTAAATCACCATGTATGGCATCGGCTGCATGCATAAAAACAGCAGGGGTACCGGTGGAGTTTAAAGTGGCTACAATTTTGTTTCCAATAATGGCACTTTTGCCAATACCAGTAATGATAACGCGCCCTTTGGAGTTATATATAACTTTCACAGCCTCAGCAAAATCTGCCGTTACTAAGCTGGATAAGTTTAAAATGGCTTGGCTTTCTAGCTCAATAGTTTGTTTGGCCGTTTTAATAATAGAATTTTCCGTACTCAAAATTTATTATTTTTTTATAGGTGAAGCAATAAAGATTTTATTATCTTTAACTTGATAATAAAATTAATTTTTTTTTCAACTTGGTTTTTCGTTGCAAAACTAACGAAAAAAAGAATGAGACTCTCTAAATACACGATGAAATTGATAGCAAATAATAGGCTTTGTGTGTTTACCATTCATAGGTGAAAAATAATTTACACAATTCATGTTGACAGTAAAAAACGATATTCACAGTGCCTTGAAGAAATACTTTGGCTTTAATAAATTCAAAGGACTTCAAGAAGATGTTGTAACAAGTATAATTACAGGGAATCATACCTTTGTAATTATGCCAACTGGTGGAGGGAAATCACTATGTTACCAGTTGCCTGCATTAATGCAAGAAGGGACAGCTATTGTTGTTTCCCCTTTAATTGCGTTAATGAAAAATCAGGTGGATGCTATTCGAGGGATTTCGAATGAAGAAGGTGTTGCTCATGTTTTAAACTCTTCGTTAAATAAAACGGAAGTAAAGCGGGTTAAAGAAGATATTGTAAATGGGGTTACCAAATTACTTTATGTGGCGCCAGAATCGCTTACCAAAGAGGAAAATGTTGAGTTTTTACGATCGGTGAAAATATCGTTTATGGCGGTAGATGAGGCGCATTGTATTAGCGAATGGGGACACGATTTTAGACCTGAATACCGCAATTTACGACATATTATTGGACGTATCGGTGATAATATTCCTATTATAGGTCTTACCGCAACAGCTACTCCAAAAGTTCAAGAAGATATTATTAAAAATTTAGGCATTTCGGGAGCTACAACATTTAAAGCCTCCTTTAATAGACCTAATTTATATTACGAAGTACGCCCGAAAACTAAAAACGTAGACGCCGATATTATTCGTTTTGTAAAGCAAAACGATGGTAAATCTGGAATTGTCTATTGTTTAAGTCGCAAGCGTGTTGAAGAATTAGCGCAAGTATTACAAGTTAATGGTGTAAATGCAGTGCCGTATCATGCGGGGTTGGATGCTAAAACACGCTCGCTCCATCAAGATAAATTTTTAATGGAAGATTGCGACGTCGTTGTGGCTACAATTGCTTTTGGTATGGGGATTGATAAGCCAGATGTGCGCTTTGTAATTCATCATGATATACCAAAAAGTATAGAAAGTTATTACCAAGAAACCGGTCGTGCTGGTCGTGATGGTGGAGAAGGTCATTGCTTGGCATATTATGCTTATAAGGATATTGAAAAGTTAGAAAAATTCATGTCTGGCAAGCCTGTTGCCGAACAAGAAATTGGCCATGCTTTATTGCAAGAAGTTGTCGCTTTCGCGGAAACGTCCATTTCTAGAAGAAAATTTATACTTCACTATTTTGGTGAAGAATTTGATAACGAAACCGGTGAAGGTGGAGAAATGGATGATAATGTAAGGCATCCAAAAAAGAAAGTGGAATCTAAGGATGAAGTAAAAATCTTGTTAGAAACCATTGCACGCACACATGAAAAGTATAAATCGAAAGATTTAGTAAACGTGCTTATTGGTAAAGAAAATGCTTTAATTAATTCGCATAAAACAAATGAGTTAGATTTCTTCGGAAAAGGGAAAGCTCATGATAATAAGTATTGGATGGCACTTTTGCGCCAGGTGCTTGTTGCAGGGTTTCTTAAAAAAGACATTGAAACTTATGGTGTTATCAAATTATTAGATGCAGGCAAAGCGTTTATTGAAAATCCGGAATCGTTTATGATGACGGAAGATCACCTTTTTGATGGAGCACAAGAAGATGGTTCTGTAATTACAGCTGCCAAAGGTACAAATGCCGTTGCTGATCCTGTTTTAATGCGCATGCTTAAAGATTTAAGAAAGAAGAATGCCAAAAAACTTGGTGTGCCTCCTTTTGTAGTTTTCCAAGACCCATCGCTAGAAGATATGGCGTTAAAATACCCAATAAGCCTAACGGAAATGGGTAATGTGCATGGTGTTGGAGATGGTAAGGCTAAGAAATACGGAAAAGACTTTATTGCCTTAATTGCGCAGTATGTTGACGATAATGATATTACACGTCCTGATGATTTGGTAGTTAAATCTACAGGAACAAATTCAGCGAACAAGCTCTATATTATTCAAAATGTAGACAGAAAATTACCGCTAGATGATATTGCTTCATCTAAAGGCATGTCTATGAGCGATTTTATTAAGGAGATGGAAGCTATTGTGTATTCAGGAACGAAACTGAATATCAATTATTGGATTGATGATGTTCTAGATGAAGATCAACAAGAAGAAATCCATGATTACTTTATGGAATCGAATAGTGATAGTATAAACGATGCTATCGAAGAGTTCGATGGCGATTATGATGACGAGGAATTGCGTCTGTATCGTATAAAGTTTATTAGTGAAGTGGCTAATTAAAAGCTTATTTCTAGTATTCTTAAATTAAAAATATAAAAGCGGCATTCGAATTTTCGGATGTCGTTTTGCTTTTACAATCTTTCATATTTAAGATTTTTCTGAAAATCATTTTTGGTTAAATTGTTTTCGGTTTTGGGACGATACATTGTTTTTTCAGCCTGTCCTTATTCCGCGAAAGCGAAAAAATAAAGGGCAAGATTCTTAATACCAATCTTACTTCCTTATATTTGCACTTTCTTAAAAACAACAATCATGCAAGACGGATTATACGCAAAATTTAACACAACAAAAGGAGAGATTCTAGTTGGTTTAGAGTACAAAAAAACTCCAGGAACAGTAGGGCACTTTGTCGCTTTAGCTGAAGGAAATTTAGAAAACAAGGTGAAACCACAAGGAGAACCATATTACAATGGATTAAAATTCCATAGAGTAATTCCAGATTTTATGATACAAGGTGGTTGTCCACAAGGTTCAGGAAGTGGAAATCCAGGTTACCAATTCGACGATGAATTTCACCCAGATTTAAAACACGATGGGCCAGGCGTATTATCTATGGCTAATGCAGGACCCGGAACAAATGGTAGTCAGTTTTTTATTACACATGTAGAAACAGCTTGGTTAGATAACAAACATACCGTATTTGGTAAAGTTGTTGAAGGGCAAGATATTGTTGATGCTATTGCACAAGGTGATCTTATTGATAGTTTAGAAATTATAAGAGTTGGAGCAGATGCAGAAGCTTTTAAAGCGGTTGAAGCATTTAGAACTTTTGAAGGATCTCGTGAGCAAAAACTTGCTGAAGCAAAAGCAGCTGCTGAAGCAGAATTAGAAAAATTGGCTTCTGGTTTTGAAAAAACAGAAAGTGGTTTACGTTACCAAATTATTCAAAAAGGTAATGGAGCAACACCAGAAAAAGGTAAAACAGTTTCAGTACATTATAAAGGACAATTATCAGACGGTACCGTTTTCGATTCGTCATACAAACGTAACCAACCTATCGATTTTCCAATTGGTGTAGGTCAAGTTATTCCAGGATGGGACGAAGGTATTAGCTTATTAAAAGTAGGAGATAAAGCGCGCTTAGTAATTCCAAGTCACTTAGGATACGGAAGTGCAGGAGCTGGAGGCGTTATTCCACCAGATGCAACTTTAGTTTTCGATGTAGAATTAATGGATGTAAAATAAGACATCAATATCTCTATATGATGGTATAGTACAAATGAAAGCGTGAAAATAGCGAAGTGTTAATTTGCTTACCTAAGTCGTATTTGCTTTAATGTACCGTCAGAAATTATTTACAAAAAGCACCTGTAATTGGGTGCTTTTTGCATTTTTGTTTTACCAGTCACCAAGTATCTGATTATTAGTAAATTTCATCGAGTATATTATTTGTAAATAGCGACTGTAATTTACTTTTGCAGTATGATAAGCATAATTGATACAGAGTTTTATTCTCAAGTTTTGAAAGAATTTAATTATTCATTTGGGAATATTTTTATTTTTGACCAGTTTGTCGTTTCAGAAGTTAAACATGGCGTTAACTTCACCTGGGACGAACATGCGAAACCCGTAATTGCCGATGTTTTTGGTTTTCTGGGAAGTACTAATGGTGGTAAAATTAACTTTATATCGAATAGAATAAATTCTTATTCAGTCATGGCTTCAGATTGGGTAAAGTTTTATAATAACAAATACTTTTTGAAGTCTTATAGTGTAGTTTCCGATAAGTCAAGATTTTCCAATGCCAGCATAGAGAAATTATTCTTTAAAGATGATATTAAACATTTTGATGATTTAAGTATTGCCGTTAATTTTATTAAAACCAACACGCTCGCAGTTGCTTAGTATTGTTTTATATTTGTGTTATGACAGATATAGCTTTAGAAAAACTGAAATACCCTATTGGTCAGTTTGAAAGACCAGAAATTATTACTTCACAAGATATTGAGAGTTGGATTGTTGTATTAGAGCAATTCCCAGACAGGTTAGAGCTGTTAGTTCAAAATTTATCAGACGCACAATTAGATACGCCATATAGGCCAGAAGGTTGGACAATTAGGCAAGTCGTGCACCATTTATCCGATAGTCATCACCACAGTTATACTCGATTTAAGTGGGCTTTAACAGAAGATAAACCTCTAATTAAAGCTTATTACGAAGACCGCTGGGGAGAATTAGTCGATTCTAAAAAAGCACCTATAACCATGTCTTTATTACATTTGCGTGCCATTCACGTTAAATTAGTGTATTTACTAAAAACGTTATCGGAAACCGATTTAAAAGCGTGTTTTATCCATCCAGAAACCAATAGCGAAGTGCCGCTAGATGTCAATATTGGTAATTATGCGTGGCATAGCAACCACCATTATGCACACATCGAAAACCTTATGAAACAAAAAAGATGGCTTTAATATGATACGAGCAGTAAAACATAACGATACTGAGGCTTTACGCCGTATTTATAATTATTATGTGTTAAATACAACGGTTACTTTTGATGAGGAGCCTGTGAGTTTAGCCGATTATACAGAGAAGTTGAATGGCATTATTAGCCATTACCCGTTTCTTGTTTTTGAAGAAAATAATGAAATTCTGGGGTTTGCTTATGGTAGTAAATTCCGGCCAAAACCCGCTTATAACACCACTGTAGAATCTACGGTTTACGTTAAGCATGGCGAGCATGGCAAGCAAATAGGCACCCAATTATATGCCAAATTATTACAGTTATTAAAAACTCAAAATTACAGAACGGTTTTGGGCGTTTTAACCATACCCAATGCTGGCAGCGTTAAGTTGCACGAAAACTTCGGGTTTACCAAAGTGGCACATTTAAAAGAAGTCGGTTTTAAGTTTGAAACCTGGCTCGATGTTGGTATTTTTCAGTTAAAGCTAAATTAAGCAACTATTTATATGCGCCATATTCTGTTTAATTTGGGCGTTACCCTAAAAAGGGTCAGGCTTTCGGCAGTCGCTTTTTTGTGTTGCATAAGTGCAACAACACAAAAAGAGCTTCAACAATGCCTCAATCCTTAACGCCAGCAATCTGCCAAGATTTTGTATAAAACTGAGTTTAGCTCATTCCTAAAAAAAAACAAATTACTTCCATTTTATCCCACAACCAATACTTGGTTTTTGTGGTGTGTTATTTGTTTTTCCTTCAATTAAGCAATCTATCGCATGGCTTAAATCTTTAGCGGTAACAGGAATACCATTTCCAGGACGCGAATCGTCTAATTGTCCGCGGTAGGTTAAACTTAAATTAGCATCAAATAAATAAAAATCAGGCGTGCAAGCCGCATCATAAGCCTTTGCAGTATCTTGACTTTCATCATATAAATAGGGGAAAGGATACTTTTCTTTTTTAGAATGAAGGGCCATGTTTTCAGGGCTGTCTTGCGGATAGTTCACCACATCATTACTAGAAATAGCAACGAAGCTAATCCCTTTTTCAGCATAAGAATTTGCCATAGAAACTAACGTCTCATTAATATGAATTACAAACGGACAATGATTGCATATAAACATAATAACGGTGCCTTTTTTACCTTTTAAATCGGAGAGCTTTAAAACCGAATTGCTCACGGTGTCCAAAAGTGAAAAATGCGGTGCTTTTGTGCCTAAAGGCAACATGTTTGAAGGTGTTCTGGCCATAACTAAAAGTTTTATGCTAAGTTCGGTATTATTTGTATTTTTAAAAAATGAACAAAGCAATAACTTTCGACGATTTTACAAAAGTAGATTTACGTGTAGGCACCATAATTAAAGTGAACGATTTTCCTGAAGCTAGAAACCCGGCTTACCAACTCACTATTGATTTTGGTGATTTAGGCGTTAAAAAAACATCGGCACAAATTACCACGCTTTATAACAAGGAAGATTTGCTACAACGACAAATTGTTGCAGTAGTTAATTTTCCGAAGAAACAAATTGCGAATTTTATGAGCGAATGTTTGGTTATGGGCGCCGTAAGCGGAAAGGATGTGATGCTGCTAAACCCAGAACATAAAGTTAAAAATGGCACTGTGGTTTCGTAAGAAATTTAAATTAATAGAATATTATTTTAAAAATATAGAGCATAAAAAAATCCGTTACAAAGTTGTAACGGATTTTTTTTATATCGTATTCGGTTTAATTAAATATCGTCGAAGCTAATATCGGTAAAGCTTTCCGGAGTTTTTAACTCGGCTTCTGTTACTCGAGATCCATCATCTTCCGCAGCGACTATAACATCGGTGTCGTATTCCTTTTTAAAATCTTTTTGATGTCTTTCACTAATTACTTCATCACCTTTTTCGTTGATGATATAATCTGTCATTTCAGCTAAAATATCTTTAAACTCAGTGAAATCTTCCTTATAAATATATATTTTGTGTTTTTTATAATGAAACGATCCGTCGTCATTTGTGAATTTTTTACTTTCAGTAATTGTTAAGTAGTAATCTTCAGCCTTCGTTGATCTTACGTCAAAAAAGTAAGTACGTCGTCCTGCCCTTAATACTTTTGAAAAAATTTCCTCTTTCTCCATCATGCCATTATTGTTCATAATTATATAGAAATTTGTTTTTAATTCTAGTGTTTCAAAAATCTAAAAAAAACATAAGGAAAGCAACAAATTATGGAGTTTCTTTTTGTTAAAAAGTGTTTTTGTTGTCGAATCGTCAAAAACGACAGTCTTTACTAGATGTTTAAAAGCTTTATTTTGAGGAGGTTTCGCTCAATTGTTTTAAGTACAAGTGTTTGTAATAGCCTTCTGTCTCAATTAAAGTATCGTGTGTACCTTGTTGCACGATTTTACCTTCATCTAAAATAATAATTTTGTCTGCATTTTTAGCTGAAGACACGCGGTGGCTCACAATAACTGTTGTTTTGCCTTGCGTAATTTTATATAAACTTTTAAGGATTTTCTCTTCGGTTTCGGTATCTACGGCAGATAAGCAATCGTCGAATAATAATATTTTAGGCGATTTAATAATAGCACGAGCAATAGAAACACGTTGTTTTTGCCCTCCAGAAAGTGTAATACCACGTTCGCCTAAAATGGTATCATACCCTTTAGAGAATTTGGTAATGTTTTTGTGTACTTGTGCATTTTTTGCAGCTTGAATTACTTCTTCATCGGTCGCGTTTTCTTTTCCAAACTTGATGTTGTTTTTTAAACTATCAGAAAATAAAAAGGCTTCCTGAGGCACATAGCCCATATTATCTCTTAAATTATTTAAGTTAAGCTGGCTAATTTCTTTGTTGTTTATCAATATGGATCCGGAATCAATATCATAAAGGCGACCAATTAAATCTAAAATAGTAGATTTTCCTGAGCCTGTTTTCCCTAAAATGGCCAGGGTTTCGCCTTCTTTAATGTCAAAACTAACATTGTTTAAGGCTTGTATATTAGTATCATCATAAGTGAAGGAAACATTTTTAAAAGTAATGTTACCATTAATTTCTGTTTCGGCTTCTACCGTGTTTTTAATTTCTGGTTCTATTTTTAGGAAGTGGTTAATTCGTTTCTGCGATGCTTCGGCTTGCTGTACAATAGACGTTACCCAACCTACAGTAGCTACTGGCCATGTTAATAAGTTAACGTAAATAATAAACTCGGCAATGGTACCTAAACTTTCAATTTCACCATTAATATATTGCATGCCTCCAATGTAAATTACAATTAAATTACTGGCGCCAATAAGGAGTACCATCATTGGGAAAAACCAAGCTTGTACGCGGGCTAAACTAATTTGTTTTTCCTTACTTTCGGCTGCTAAAGTTTCGAAATTAAGGGCCGTTTGAGTTTCTATACCATAAGCTTTTATGACTGAAATACCACTGAAGGATTCTTGCGTAAATGATGATAGTTTAGATAAATACTCTTGAACAATTGTACTGCGCTTATGTATTTCTTTACTTAATTTATAGATTACAACCGATAGAATAGGCAACGGCATAATGGTGTAAAGCGTCAACGATGGTGATTCTTTAAACATATAAATAAGGGCAATTACAAAAAGAGTTATTGTGTTTATACTGTACATTATGGCTGGGCCTGCGTACATGCGCACACGAGAAACATCTTCACTAATGCGGTTCATTAAATCACCAGTTCTATTCTTCTTATAAAAATTTAAAGAGAGTTTTTGGTATTGCTCGTAAATTTCATTTTTTAAATCGAATTCAATATAGCGCGATACATTAATAATGTACTGACGCATAAAAAAAGTAAGCACGCCACCAATAAAGGCTGCTCCAACAATATAAATGATGGCTTCGAGCAATTCGGCTTTAAAAACTTCGGTAGAAATACTATTCGCAAAATATTGTTCGATAACAATAAATACTTTTTTTACATATCGAGGTGTAAACAATAAAAACATTCGGGCAATAATAGTGATAATTACCCCTGCTATAAGATTGGTTTTGTATTTTAGAAAGTACTTATTTAAATGTTGTAATTCTTTCATTTATTTTAAAGGAAATAAGAGGCAAAGATAGGTTATTCATTATAATTAAGGAATGTCTATTTATAATGCATTTGTTAAATATAGCTTAAAGTATTTAATGAAATTAAAATGAATATTAAGCGGTGTTTTTTAAATATAGTGTTATTTTTGCCGCACGAAAGCAATAAAAAATTTCAACTTAAATAAGTTCTTTGTAATGATGCTAAATAGACGACATATTCGTGTAAAAGTAATGCAAACCATGTATGCCTTTAAGGGTACCGAAAGTGATGATTTTAGTAAAGATCAAAAATTCTTACTGTTTAGCATTGATAATATGTATAATTTATACTTATTATTAATTTCGCTTATTATCGAGGTTCAAAAAAGAGCTGAAAGTAATATCCAGAAAAAACAGAATAAACATTTAGCAACTAAAGAGGACATTGACCCAAACCGTAAGTTTGTAGATAACGCCGTTTTTAAAGTTTTATTGAATAATTTAGACTTAAAAGATAAGTTAGAACTTTACAATATCAACGATTGGGATTTGGATAGTGAATATGTTGATGTTATTTTTAAAGCCATTGTTGCTAGCGATTTGTATAAAGAATACATGGCAGCCGAAACTTCAAGCTTTAAAGAAGATAAAGATTTTATAGTAGATGTCTTTAAAGAAATTATTGCACCAAACGATAAACTTTACGAATATTTAGAAGACAAGAATTTAACTTGGTTAGACGATTTACCTACCGTGAATACAACCATTTTAAAAATTCTTAGAAAAGTAAAGCTAACATCTGCCGAAAATCATTTTACACCACGATTGTATAAAGATTTAGAAGACAAGGAATTTGCAATTTCGTTATTTAGAAAAACACTTTTGAATAGAACGGCGATTAATAAGGAAATAGATCTTAAAACTCAAAACTGGGATTCAGATCGTATTGCAAACGTCGATTTTGTGTTATTACAAATGGCTATTTGCGAAGTGAAAAACTTTCCGTCTATACCAGCTAAAGTAACTATTAACGAGTATTTAGAAATAGCTAAAGAGTATTCTACACCAAAAAGCAGTATTTTTATCAATGGTATTTTAGATAAACTGGTGAAAGAATATACAGAGGCCGGAACGCTTAATAAAATTGGGCGTGGCTTAATGTAATAAGGTTTTGTTAAGACTTTTAACAAAAATTTCAATTCGAATAAATAATTGTTATTTTTACGGTCTCAAATTTAAAATACATTTAAAATGAAAAAAGTAATATTAGGATTAAGCACATTATGTTTGGTAGCTTTTACATCTTGTAAAAACGACAATGCAGCAAAGAAAATTGAAGAAGCTAATGTAACAGCTGCAGCAGTAAGAGATGCTGTTTCTTCTAATTTTCCAGTGATTACGTTTAACGAAACAACTCACGATTTTGGAGAAATTGAAGCAAACAAATCGGTAGAAACTGTTTTTAGCTATACCAACACAGGTGATGCACCTTTAGTAATTACTAATATAGCTACAACATGTGGATGTACAGTACCTCAAGATTGGTCTAGAGAGCCTTTAGCTGTTGGTGAAACAGGAAAATTTACAGTAAAATATAATGGAAGTGGAAAAGGAAAAGTTTCTAAAAGCTTAACACTTACAGCAAATACTGAAAAAGGAAAGGAAGTTGTTAAAATTACGGCTTTTGTAAAAACTGATGACGCTGCAATATCTGCAGCAATTAAATAAATAAAAAATAATGGGAGAAGGTATTGGTAGTTTATTGCCGTTTGTATTAATGTTTGTAGTAGTGTATTTCTTTATGATTGCACCACAAATGAAACGTGCAAAGAAAGAAAAGAAATTTGCAGCCGAATTAAAACGTGGAGATAAAGTAATCACCAAAAGTGGTTTACATGCTAAAATTTTAGAGCTTAACGACAAAGATGGAAGTTGTGTTTTAGAAACCATGTCAGGCAAAGCAAAGTACGAACGTTCTGCAATTTCTTCGGAGATGAGCGAAAAGTTAAATGCACCAGCAGCAGTAGCAAAAAAATAAAGTATTTCACTTTATTTACTATATAAAACAAAAAAAGAACCTCAAATGAGGTTCTTTTTTTGTTTTATAATAAAGTTATAATTATTAAGTTGAAATGAGAGAAACGACTTAATACCAGCGTTTTTTCTTCTTTTTAGAAGCTTCACTTTTTCTACCTTTTTTGTGTTTGCTACCTGTTTTTGGAGACTTATGTATAATTGGTTTTGCTTTAGGATCTAAAGGATAAGGATGCTCATCAATCACATCAATTTGCATTTGTATCAGTTGCTGAATGGTCTGCACATAAGGTTTTTCATCTGCTGAACATAAGGAGTATGCCATTCCTGTTTTTCCAGCTCTAGCCGTTCTTCCAATACGGTGTACGTAGGTTTCGGGTACGTTAGGTAAATCGAAATTTACAACCGCATCGATATCGTTAATGTCAATACCACGCGCCGCAACATCCGTTGCAATTAAAATATTGACGGTTCCTTTTTTAAATTTATCTAAAGCGTCTTGTCTAGCCGTTTGACTTTTGTCGCCATGGATACTATCGGCATTATAGCCGTTTTTTACTAATGTCTTTTCAAGTTTATCAACACCGAATTTGGTGCGTCTAAATATAATGATTTGTCCTTTTATAGTATTTCGAAGGAGGTGCAAACCCAATTCAATTTTACTCTGTTTAGGGACGAAATATAATAACTGATTAACGTTTTTTGAAGTTGATGAATTTTGGGCAACCTCAATACGTTTTGGTTCATTTAAAATAGTATTTGCTAGTTGTTCTACCTTATAAGGTATGGTGGCCGAAAATAATAAGGTTTGCTTTTCCTTAGGGCACAGACGTTCAATTTTTTTAACATCGTCAATAAAACCCATATCGAGCATTAAATCGGCTTCGTCTAAAACTAAAGTTTCAACATAATCTAAATTAATAACATCCTGTTTATGTAAATCGAGCAAACGGCCTGGAGTTGCAATTAAAATATCAACACCTTTTTTTAGAGTCGCTATTTGTGGCTCAATGGCAGCACCACCATATATAACGGTACTTGTTAATTCGGCGTAAGTAGAATATGTTTTAAAATTATTTTCAATTTGAATGGCCAATTCTCGCGTTGGGCTAACCACAACCGCTTTTATCTTTTTACCTTTTTTAGAGGCGATTTGCTTATCAAATAATAATTGTAAAATAGGAAGTGCAAAAGCAGCTGTTTTTCCTGTTCCGGTTTGAGCCGAAACAATAACATCCTTTCTGTCTAAAACAAAAGGAATGGTTTTTTCTTGTACCAAAGTAGGATTATCATAACCGGCTTCGGCAATGGCTCTTAAAATGGGACGATTTAATTGTAAGTCTTTAAATGACATCTAAAATAATTTACTGCAAAGATACTATAAACCCCATCAACCTTATTTTATATATGTGGCTAATTTGTTTCTTTTTTTCTGCGGAAGCGCTTCATTGATAACTGCTAAAGCCAATAGCTTTTGATCTTTTTCCTTATCAAAAATCAATTTATAAGTTTCAGCAACTGTTAAAGAGTTCTGAGCTTCTTCAACTAAAACCATGGCATCGCCAGTTTTTACATGTCCTGTTTTTAAAATACGCACATAAGTTCCCGGCATACCGTGATCTATAAAGGCTTTCAATATATTTTGATTTTCGAATCTTACACCTAGCTTAAAACAAGGTTCTCTAGGTTGTGTTATTTGTACTAAGGTTTCCCCTATTTGATAGATGCTTCCAACTAAAAGTTGAGTTTCGTCTAAATCGGTAACCGTGAGGTTTTCACCAAACATACCCCAGTTCCAATCTAAATCGGGGTACTGTTTTTTCCAATAATCATAATGCTTTTCAGAAAACAAATAGCAGGCTTTAAACTCACCGCCATGATATTTTCGGTCACTAACTTCATCATTCTTAACAAGGTCTTCACCTAAAAATATAGGTGTACTGGTTGGAGTTTTATAAATACCAGTGATTACGTCTTTACCATGCCAATGGATGGTGGTCGGTTTCGCAATATTGGTGGCTCGTATGTTCATGTTTATTGAATAAAAGGTGAAATGATTTTAATGCTGTAAGTATTCTAGTAAATGCTGAGTATTAATTTTAATTCATCAATTTAACGAAAATGATTTAAATTAATTAGTTAATTGGTCTTTTATGAGAAAATCAAACATTAAATTTGTTAAAAGTTATATTTATTGCTGATTTAGTGAATTTGTGTAAAAGATTTATTCAATAAATTTAGTAAAAATAACGTTCTAAACTAAACTATATTTTATGAGTCAGGTAATCACTTTTGGAGAAGTATTAATGCGCATTTCACCGCGTGGACACAAAAAATTTATTCAATCAAACATGGTCGAATTTTACTTCGGGGGCACCGAGTTAAATGTCGGTATTTCCATTGCAAATTTCGGCGGAAGTGTAAAACACATCAGTTGCGTATCGGATGATTTTATTGGAGAAACCGCTGTGTCTTATATTAGTAAATTTGGTGTAGATACCTCGGCGCTGTGTTTTTCAAAACGTCCGTTAGGCGTATACTTTTTTGAAGTAGGGGCTGTTATGCGGCCGAGTAATATTTCGTATAACCGATCGCATTCTTCGTTTTCCGAAATTTTGCCATCCATGGTAAATTGGGAAGCATCGTTGGAAGGCGGTAAGTGGTTGCATTGGACCGGAATTACTCCAGCCTTAACTCAAGGAAGTTTTGATACTTTGAAAGAAGGTTTAAAACTAGCCAAAGCTAAAGGGTTTACCATTTCGGCCGATCCAACGTATAGAAGCGGTTTATGGAAATATGGAAAGGATCCAAAGGAAGCTTTAACGGAATTATTAAATTATTCAACCATTTTTATAGGAGGTATAAATGAAATGAACGAAGTTTTAGGCACCGACTTCTCTTATTCTAACGACGACTTTATTGAAGCAAGTAAACTACTTATAGAGCAATTTCCTTCCATAGAAAAAGTATTCGATAAAATTAGAACATCGGTAAACGCTTCATGGCATAAAATACGTGCTAGAATGTGGAACGGATCGGAATTTAGAGAAACTGAAGATTTAGATATTACTCACGTTGTAGACCGTATTGGTACGGGTGATGCCTTTGCAGCCGGTTTAATTCATGGTTTACAAGAGCTTGATAACGATTATGCAGCTATGGAATTTGCAAGTGCGGCCTGTGCTTTAAAACACACTTACGAGGGCGATGTGAACTTAGCTACCGTAAAAGAAGTTCTAGGTATTTTAGGCGGAAACACTTCAGGACGTTTAAATCGATAGACGTTTTTTTAATAAAAATTCAATTTATAAAGCAATATAAGAGGCTACCTTCATAGGTGGCCTTTTATATTATTGAAAATGAGTGGTGTTAATTAGATTCTTAAATTATCATTATTATTTTAGGAATATGATAATTATCATAGTAGTTCTCTGTCAATTCTAATAATTTTATGATACTAAAAAAGGTAATCATGGAAGTTAAAAAGAACCCAGAAATCGAAGTCGGACGAAATAGTAGTTTGTATTTTGCCATTGGACTAAATTTAATGTTATTCCTGTCTTGGCTAGCCTTAGAGCATAAAACTTATGTTTATGAGGATGTTGCTGTAGAAACTGTTAATATGGAAGTTATTTATGAAGAAGATATTCCAATTATAACATCAAAAATACCGCCAGCACCAGCACCACCGCCTATTGTTGTTAGTCAGTCTATAGAAATTGTGGACGATATGGTGGAAATAGAGGAAACCGTTATAGAAAGTACCGAAACCGGACAAGACGATGCTATCTCTGAGCATATTGTTGCTGTAGGTGATGTTATTGTGGAACGCATGGAAGAAGAAGTGGAAGTTGCTTTTGCTGTTATCGAAGAAGTACCCGTTTTTCCTGGCTGCGAAGGTTTAGATAGAGCACAAACTAAAGCATGTTTTCAAAAGAAAATGCAAGCACATGTGGTTAAAAACTTTAATTATCCACAAACCGCATTAGATATGGGAATACAGGGGCGTGTATCCGTAGTATTTATAATAAATTCAGAAGGAGTAACAACCAATGTACGTTCTCGTGGCCCAGATAAAATTCTAGAAGTAGAAGCTGAACGCATCATTAGCTTATTGCCAAAAATGCAACCCGGAAAACAACGTGGTAAAGCGGTAAAAGTAGCTTATGCTGTTCCTATATTTTTTAAATATGAAAGTTAACCTGAGGTAAATTGGTTATTTATAAAGCAGACTAATATTTTTTTAGTCTGCTTTTTTATGCGATAAACTTTCGTTTTTTTTAATGTTCAACAATTCATCCTGTAAAAATAACAATTCGGTAAATCTGGTTTTAAAACACGGCATCGCTACCCGATATTTGTAGTATAAGTTTTATTAACTTTAAACGCAAAAGTGTAGAAGCATTAAATCATGACAAAATCAAATAAATATATTATAATTACTTTCCTTCTAGGCTGTGTCGTTTTTTTAATCGGAGGTTATTTTTTCAACGATTTTAATTCGGGAAACATAAAAGAGTTAGTTACAAAATTTGCGTTTTATCAACTATACGCTTTTGTTTTGGGGTATTCAAACATGATGTTTTTCGACTATATGGAACGCCGCTCATGGGAAAAAAGTACACCGGCTACAATACAGCGTGTGGTTATTGGTATTTTAGGTTCTACTATAATTACCTTAATAGGATTGTTTTTTTTACGAGCCATAACCGCTATATATTATTTTAATCAAAGCTTCTCAGACTTTTTAGGGAATCAAAAATGGCAGAATTATCAATTCGGTTTATGGATAACCTTAAGTATCGTCATTGGTTTTCATGTGGTGTTTTTTTACAACCGTTATCAACAAAACCGAGTAAAGGAGCAAAAAGTAATTGCTGGAACTGCCAGCGCAAAATTCGACGCATTAAAAAATCAATTAGATCCGCATTTTCTTTTTAACAGCTTAAATGTTTTAACCAGTTTAATTGAAGAAAACCCGGTAAATGCTCAGAAATTTACAACTGCGCTATCCAAAGTATATCGCTACGTATTGGAGCAAAAAAACAAAGATCTTGTACTAGTAGACGATGAGTTAAAATTTGCAAAAACCTACATGGCACTACTAAAAATGCGCTTTGAGGATAGTATTATTTTCACCATGCCTGAAAAAGCACAAAACCCCGAAAGTAAAGTCATTCCATTATCGTTACAATTATTACTCGAAAATGCCGTAAAGCACAACATTGTAACCGCCAGCAAACCACTAAAAATAAAAATTTACGAAAGTGGCGACAATCTGGTAGTCGAAAACAATTTACAAGTTAAACAAATGGTGAAAACAAGTAGTGGCGTTGGACTAAACAACATAAAACAACGCTACCAATTACTCACCGATAGAACCATAAAAATCAATCAAGAACCGAGCACATTTGCAGTTAGCATCCCAATGCTCACCAAAACAACAACCATCATGTACACACAATCAAAATCAGAATTAAACGATCAATATTTGCGAGCTCGAAATCACGTCGACGAGCTTAAAGGTTTTTATTATAGCCTCATTACATACTGTTTAGTCATCCCATTTTTAGCCTACGTAAACTACAAAACCTTCTGGCAAGTCCAATGGTTTTGGTTCCCCATGATAGGTTGGGGAATCGGAATAGCTACACAAGCCTACCGCGTATTTGTAAACAATGGCATGCTAGGTAAAAACTGGGAAAAGCGAAAAATGGAAGAATTTATGAGAAACGAACAAACCAAAAACAACTAGAAATTATGACACATAACAATAGCAACAATTTCAATCAAGAAAACGCTTATATACAAGCTCAAAAACGATTAAAAGACCTCAAGGGGTTCTACTGGCACGCTTTCTTTTACGTCTTAATAAATCTGTTTTTACTCGTTATGATAGCCATTAACTCTGGCGATAATTTCTGGCATATCGGCACCTTTAGCACGCCCTTTTTCTGGGGCATTGGTCTTGCAGCGCACGCTATGGGCGTGTTCGGTAAAAACTTAATTTTTAGTAAAAACTGGGAAAACCGCAAAATCCAAGAATACATCAATAAAGATAAAACCCGTTGGGAATAGACCAGTGACATAACCCAAAAAACAAATTATTTAATTAATTTGGGCGTTACCCTGCGGGTCGGGCTTTTCGTTACAAGTCCTCGCACTTCCTGCGTCAGGCTGTGGGCTTTTCACTGCAATCCCTAACGTGGAACAAAGCGCAGTTATAAGCCGAATCATCAATCAGAACAGCGGTAATTTCGACGGCAGAAGAAATCACATAACAGTAGAAAAAATAACACATGAAAGTCATTATCATAGAAGACGAAAAACCATCAGCAAGGCGCTTACAACGCATGTTAAAAACTTTAGACATTCACGTAGAAACCTTGCTGCATTCCGTAGAAGAATCTATAGATTGGTTTCAAAATAACAATCATCCCGATTTGATATTCCTTGACATTCAATTAAGCGACGGACTTTCATTTGAAATCTTCGAAACCATCGACATCAAAAGTGCCGTGATTTTCACTACTGCTTACGATGAGTATGCGCTGCAAGCCTTTAAACTAAACAGTATCGATTATTTATTAAAACCCATTGACGATGACGATTTAGAAACGGCAGTACAAAAATATCAAGAACGTACGGCACCAAAACAAGGCGTTACCTTAGATTTCGACGATATAAAAAAACTTCTTGTAAACCCTATTGATCGTGTTTATAAAAAGCGCTTTTCAATAAAAGTAGGGCAGCACCTAAAACTTATTAATATAGAAGATATCGAATGTTTTTATAGCGAAAATAAAGGGATTTATGCTCACACAACAACAGGCCGAAATTATCTTTTAGATAGCACACTCGATCAATTAGAAAAGGAATTAGAACCGCAAACCTTCTTCCGTATAAACCGAAAATTCTTTGTAAACATCAACGCCATAAAAGACATGTTAAGCTATACCAATTCACGTTTGCAAATAAAATTAAATAACTATAACGCCGAGGAAGTTATCGTGGCTCGGGAGCGCGTAAAAGATTTTAAGAATTGGTTGGAATAGGGGATAAAAAAATAGCCTCAATTTATTATTCTTGAGGCTAAATAGTTATTTTGATATATGTTTTATTGAGAACTAAATTGGTTTTACTTTTTCACCATACGTCTCACAGCAACCCATTGTTTCAGCATATCTCTGGCATCTTGCGCAGGGTACCCTAATACAGTTTGTCCTGGTTTAATATCGCCTACAACACCTGATCCAGCACCAACCGTGGCGCCCGAACCTATTTTGGTATGGTCTTTTATAGAGGCACTTCCGCCAATAATAACGCCATCTCCTAAAGTCACCGAACCGGCAAGACCACTATGCCCCGCCATAATACAAGCGCGTCCCATAATACTGTTGTGAGCAATTTGAACGAGGTTGTCAATTTTACAACCATCGCCTATAATAGTAGAACTAAACTTGGCTCTATCAACACAAGAATTTGCGCCAATTTCAACAAAATGCCCAATAATCACGTTTCCTATTTGTGGTATTTTTACTAAACCTCTGCCATCGTCGCTAGGGTGATATCCGAAACCATCAGCACCAATACTCACGTTGGTATGAAAAATACAATGACTACCAATAATACAACGCTCGCGAATTACGGTACCCGACCAAATCGTGGTGTTATCGCCAATACTTGTTTCGTCAAAAATGCAAACATTAGGGTATAAAATAACACCGTTTCCTAATTCAACATCTTTACCAACGTAGCAGTTAGGACCAATTTTACAGCCATTTCCAATTTTTGCGCTTTCGTGAATTACAGCAGTTGGGTGAATATCGGTATCGAAAACCGGCGCAGGCGGATTGAAAAGCTCTAAAATTTTAGCCATGGCTAAGTCGGCATTTTTCACCTTAATAATAGCACGAGTATCGTCGGCTTCAATTTTTAAATTATCGTTTACTACAACAGCACAAGCTTTGGAATCGGCCCAAAGTTTTACGTATTTGGCACTTCCTATAAAGGTAATTTGGTTATTATTTGCATTTTCTAATTGCTCTGGCCCAGTTATATTTTCGGCTGTATGCCCAATTAATTCGCCTTGTAATACCGCATTAATTTCTTCTATAGTGTATGATGTCTTCAAATTTGTAGTGTTTAATTTATTATGTAGTTGTAAATCTAAAGGAAATAATATAAAAATGATAATAAATCATGAAATTAGTTACACAGATTAATTGTGTTTGCTTTTCAATTTTTAAGACTTCTTCAATTAAAATACTAAAACCAATGTGGTAGTAAGATGTCTAGGAATAGCATATTCAGAATAAAGTGTGCTACTCCTTGATTCTATTCTCATCAAAAGCCGATGGTAATAGTTTGGGAATAAATTTAATAACCAGTGGTAATAAAATAGCACCTCCAGGTAGTAAAAAGATAGCTAAACTAGGAATGGATTTAAAAATATCTAAAAGCTGATCTTGAACTTTTTTTTGTTCTTCTTTATTTAAATCGCGTACAGTAGATTGTGTTAGTAAAACCATGAGTTCCTTGCTATCCTTGAGCTCTTGATACAATCGTTTGCTGTTTCGGCTAATAAGTTTGTACACCATTTTACTGGAGTTATTGTAAAAACTCTGCACAATGTTTTTAGAACTTAGCAGTGCAATATTGTCTTTATTGGCCGTGTAAAAAGAGTTTACAGTTTCAATAGATTTTCGAATGCGTTTCGAGTCTAGGCGTACATCATTCCCTAAATTTAGTAAAAATTGATGTTCTTTTTCGTCAATTAACTCATCGCTCCATGATGCCATACAAGCTATATCTAAAATATAATAAGCTTCTTTAGAGGTTTTTACCGAGGCAATGGCAGTGTCATAATCTAATAATTTGTCTTTTTGATATCTTAAAGAGGATTCAAAAAGTTTAATTAAACTATCGTCGTATTTATTTTTTGAGGCTTTAGAGTTTAAAACTTCCAAAGAAATAGAGGTAATCGCTGCTTCTAAATTTTTTAAATATTCAACCGAAATCGTGTGGTTTTTCAAATAGGTTTTATAGGCTAACACATCTATATATAAGAGTGCGTTTATAATAAAGTAGTTGAAATTCTTTGTGAGCACATTAGCATCTAGCTGTACGCGGTTGTTAAAAATTTTCTCTAGTTGCTCGCTAGATTTTTTTCCACCTAATAAATCTTGAAAGAAAGAAATTTTCAATTCGTTAATGGCCGTATAGAAGCTTACAACGCTGTCTGTGAAAGGGATGTCTTGTTCTGTTTCTTTATAAGTGTATAAAAAAGCAAGACATAAATTGGTTTTACAGCGCTCGTCTTCAGTGAGTTTCGTTTTGTCAAAAGCTTGCCCAACAACCTCCTGATTACTTCCGTAAATAAAACCAGAATGCCTTAAGGCTTCATAAAAAGCGGTTTTATCTAAACTAAAGAGTGCGTCGTTTTTACTAACATCTAGCAGTAATTTATTTATCCAACCTGAGGCTGATGGGTTCATGTAATAATGAGGTTTTAATATTGTGTAAAGATAAATTTTATCTCGAATAAATCGGTGGTTTTTCGTTTTAACATAATTTTAACAAAACCGCTCGTTTCATTTCTTCGTAGGTATGCGTGAATTCAAAATAACAATAACAGTAACCAAAATTTCAAAAACATGAAAAATTTAAAAAAAGTATTAGGTATTGGAGTGGTAGCAGTGGCTAGTGTCTTCGTTTTAGCAGCAGATCATATCGATGCGCCTGCCGTTCAAGGTGGCACAAGTGATATTACCGATTTTTATGCCTTTCAAGGTGAAGACAACGACAATTTAGTTTTTGTAGCCAATGTGCAAGGTTTAATTAGCCCCAGTGGAACGGCAAGTGCCGCTTTTGACGAAAATGTATTAGTAGAAATTAATATTGATACGAATGATGATAAGGAGGAAGATTTAGTAATTCAAGCCATTCCAAGAGATGGTAAAATGTATTTCTTTGGTCCAACGGCTCCATCTCAAACCGGATTAAACAGTACCGTTCAAACTATGGCAACCAATACTGGTGTTGTAGATGTAACCACGTACGGGGCGGCTGCTCAATTAGGAACAAACACGATGGGCATGAAATTTTTTGCAGGCCCACGTGACGATCCTTTCTTTATGGATTTTGCGCAGTATTCTGCCATTATTGCTGGTGATGCCACAGGCTTCAATACGCCTGGCGATGATACATTTGCTGGAACTAACGTGATGTCTATTGTAGTAGAAGTACCAAAATCAATGATTGGAACTTCGGGAACAATTAACACTTGGGTAGAATCTAAATCAAAATAATTAACAACCAATTTAAAATTAAAATTATGAAAACTATAAAGAAAATAAGTATTGTATTCGGATTATCACTTTTAGCGTTTAACTGTTCTTCGGATGACGATAATACAGAAATGATGGTTGTAGAACCTGATTTCTCTGGAACCTATGTTCAAAAAGATCAAATGGGACGCCCTGCTGTAAATACCGTATTTGTATCGGCAGCCAGTAAAGATGCTTTTAATGTAACCATTCCTTCGGAACAAAACGCCGCTTTCCAAAGCATGTTTCAAACTAATTTAGAAGCTTTAAGTCCTGCTTACGGTAACGATGGCGATAAAAATGCTTTACAATTAGATGCTGCAACATTTACGGGGCTTTTGGCTACCGATGTTTTAAATGTATCCTTAGACGGAACAACCACATTTTACGATGGCGATAATGTTTTAACGGGTCGTAATCTAACTGATGATGTTATTACTGTCGAATTATTATTGATTTTTGGTGGTGAAACTTTTATGGAAAACCCAGAATTATCTAATGATAATGTTGATGCCAACGACAAAACCTTTTTGACCTCATTTCCTTACCTAGCTTCGCCTTGGTAGTACCTACTTGAGGTTGTCTGGATGGATTTTTTATCTAGACAGCCTCTTTTTTTTTCACCTAACAAATCACTCAAAAAACTAATAAATCATGAAAATTATAAACATATTTACGGTTATAGCATTAGCGCTGCTAAGTTTTAACTGTAATCAAACAGATAAGATTATTACAAATGCAGAAGAATATAATGTCTATTTGAATCTCGATGAAAACAAAGAATTAGAATTAACAAAAGCCGATTTACATTTTTGGACTAAAAAACTAGTGGCACACCCAAACCAGTTTCCTTATTTGTCTAAAATTTCAGCATCACAATCGCAAATATTTAATAAAACCGGGCAAATAGCCTCTTTAATAGAAGCCGAAAATAGCTTGATTCAAGTTAACGAAACCACACACTATAATAAAGCGGGCTATTTAAGAGCTTTAGCTAGAAATTATATTTCTCAACATAAATTTAAACCAGCCTTGGATTTGCTTAAAAAAGCAGAAGTACATGGTGAAGGTTTAGAAAGTTCCCAAAAAATGTTATTCGACATTAATTTAGAATTAGGCGATTTTGAAACGGCTAAAGTCTATTTAGAAAAATTTAAAGATTTTTCAGATTTCGATTATTTAATTCGTTTATCAAAATGGTCCGATCATCGTGGTGATTTGGGTGCGGCTATAAAGTATATGGAACAAGCCAAAACCATCGCAGAGCATGCTAATATACCTGTAACTAAACAGTGGGTTTATACTAATTTAGCCGATTATTACGGACATGCTGGTGAAATTTCAAATTCTTATATCCATTATTTAAAAGCTTTGGAGTTAGATCCAGAAGATGCTTATGCTAAAAAGGGAATTGCATGGATTGTATATTCTCATGAGAAAAATGCCGACGAAGCGATGCGTATTTTAAACAGTATTACCAAAACCTATAATGCGCCCGATTATTTTTTATTGAAAGCAGAATTGGCCGAGTATTTAGGAGATAATATATTGAAAGAAGAGCTGTTGAAATTATATAAAACTGCCGTTAATAACCCACAATATGGAGTGATGTACAATAAATATAACGCCCTTTTATATGCTGAAAATAAAGCAACAGTAAATGAAGCTTTAGAAATTGCTTATCAGGAAATTGAAAATAGACCAACACCGCAATCATACGATTTATTGGCTTGGTCACTTTACAACGATGGTAAAGCTGAAAAAGCACTAGAAATTATGGAAATACATGTCGTAGGGCACACCTCAGAACCGGATGTTTTATTACATTTGGCGCAAATTTATAAAGCTAACGGTAAATTGAAAGAAGCTCAAGCTTTAAAAGCAGAATTAGATTCAAGTATATTCGAATTAGGCCCTTTAACCGCAGTTGCAATTAATAATATTTAATGGATACTTTACAGAAAATTTTTATTTTATCGGTCGTTTTTTTTACGCACTTAACTCATGCTCAAGATTTAAAAGGTTGGGTTTTAAATGAGGAAAACCAACCACTAGAAGCGGCTTATTTATATAATTTAAGCTCGAAAACTCACGCGCATACTGCCGAAAACGGCTTGTTTATTTTAGAACGTAGCCAAGTTGGTGATTCTATAAAAGTGGGATTATTAGGTTATCAAAACCGAATTTTAGTTTTAGATACATTGGCTTTTAATTCAGCCTTAAAAATCAGCTTAAAGACGAAAGTGTTTCAGCTAAAAGAATTGCAAATTAACGAGCAGTTAAATGCCTTGAATACCATTTCTAGGTTAGATTTAAATACGAGCCCTGTAAATTCTTCACAAGAAGTTTTAAGGCAAGTGCCTGGTTTAGTTATTGGTCAGCACGCAGGTGGAGGTAAAGCGGAACAATTATTTTTACGTGGTTTCGATATCGATCATGGTACCGATGTGGCTATTTCAGTAGATGGAATGCCAGTAAATATGGTGTCGCATGCACATGGACAAGGTTATAGCGATTTACACTTTTTAATCCCGGAAACGGTAAGTAAAATAGATTTTGGAAAAGGGGCATATTACGCCGACAAAGGAGATTTTAATACCGCAGGCTATGTCGATTTTAAAACGAAAGATTACTTAAAAGATAGTGAGATTTCAGTATCTATAGGACAGTTTAATGCGTTAAGGACTTTAGGTATGTTCGATTTATTGGGCGATACCAAAAACAAAAGTGCTTACATGGCTATTGAATATTTAGAAAATGACGGCCCTTTTGAGTCGCCTCAAAATTTTAATAGATTGAATGTGTTTGGTAAATACACCACATTTTCACCATTGAATAATAAATTCAGTTTAACCTTATCTCATTTTACAAGTCGTTGGGATGCGTCGGGACAAATTCCGCAGCGCGAAGTAGACAATGGAAATATTTCTAGATTTGGTGCTATCGATGATACCGAGGGAGGTACCACGTCACGCACTAATTTAAACGCAGAGTTTAGTAAATATATTTCGGATAAAACCCGTTTAAAAACCAATGTGTTTTATACGCATTATGAGTTTGAATTGTTTTCCAATTTCACGTTCTTTTTAGAAGATCCTATTAATGGCGATCAAATTAAGCAAAAGGAAAATCGTGATATTTTTGGTGCAAACACGGTATTGACACACAATACTTATGTAGGGAACATGCCTGTAACTATAAATTCTGGGCTTGGTGTTAGAAATGATATTGCAAATGATACGGAGTTATCTAAAACATTGAACAGAACGTCTACGATAGAACAGGTGCAACTTGGCGATATTAATCAAACCAATTTAAATGCATTTGTTAATGCCGAAATAGAATTGGGTAAATTTAAAATAGCGCCTGCTTTACGCTTAGATTATTTTAAGTTTATATATGATGATAAGTTGCAGCCAACCTATACATCGCTTTCTGAAACTAAAGCGATAATTAGTCCTAAATTGAATTTCTTTTTTGAAGCGCAAAACAATTTGCAGTTGTATTTAAAATCGGGTATTGGGTTTCACTCAAATGACACACGTGTTGTGGTTAGTAATCTTGATAAACCGGTATTACCAAAAGCTTACGGCGTAGATTTAGGAACTATTTGGAAGCCTATTCCAGAATTGGTGGTGAATTCGGCCTTATGGTATTTGTTTTTAGAACAAGAATTTGTTTATGTTGGCGATGCTGGAATTGTTGAGCCAAGCGGAGAAACCAGACGTTATGGTTTAGATTTAGGTTTACGCTATCAGTTTAACGATTGGTTGTATTTAAATTCGGATGCCACTTTAACCAAAGCGCGAAGTGTTGCCGATCCTGATGGTGAAAACTACATTCCTTTAGCTCCCGATTTTACATTGTCTGGAGGGGTTTCTGTTAAGAATTTAAAACATTTTTCAGGCGGATTTCAGTATCGATATATAGATGATAGACCTGCAAACGAAGATAATAGCATTGTTGCAGACGGCTATTTTATAACCGATTTTAATGCAAACTACACGATAAAGGATATCACTTTTGGTGTTAGAATAGAAAACGTATTTGATACCGAATGGAACGAAACGCAGTTTGCTACCGAATCGCGTTTGCAAAATGAAGCACAATCGGTTGAAGAAATTCATTTTACACCGGGGACTCCATTTTCTTTAAAAGGAACGATCTCGTATCGGTTTTAAAAATGATTAATCCCATTCTATTAAAAAGGTTTAGTTGAATAAAATTTAAATATAATACAGTTACAGAGCCAGGATTTTTAGTGATTTATTGTTTTGGTTTATGTTAGGTGAAGGCACTTGGTTATAGAAATATAATCAAGTGTTTTTTTTGTTATATGATAATATGATGTAATTTTTTTTATTGAACTTATTTAGATCGAAGTTGTTCAGTTTGAAATACCTCATGTTAGCCGTCTTATAAGGATAAAGTTGAGGTCTTTTCATATAAATCAATATGATTTATATAGCCAATTAGGCTACGATATTTAAGAATACAAAGTATCCCATTCCAAAATGAATTCAATATTAAAAGCTTAAATAATAGGTGAGAAAGATGCGGAATTAACTAACGACTCCTAGCGTGTATAGAAACTCCATCGTTGGCGATTCACTACCTCCGGCAGGCTCTAAAGTGATACCAAAGGCTTCACTGTCGTTGTTATTTGCAATTTCAAATATTTTATTAGCATCTGTTGCAAAATTGTCTATCGTACCTAAACTTGTAGGTGTTAACGGACTCATTTTTAAAGACCAAACTTGATAAACCTTGCCTTCAGGAGGTTCTGGTAAACCTTGAGCATCTAAAAATATACGCTGCGCTTGTTTGTCCCAATATACTTTAGCATAAGTATTGGCGAAGTTGCCTTGCCCGGCTAATGGTATTTTTGCTATGGCATCGTCTCGTAAAACGCTAACCAAAGTATTGGCTTCTTTTAAACTGTTCTTAGAATTTGCAATTTGAGTTTCTAATAAGGTTTGCGAGCTTTTCGCTACTTCAATATCCGATTGTAATTGGTTGTTTTGGTTTACCATCCAAAATAAACCTGTGGCAAAAACTACAGAAGCAGCCCAGCCAGCATAAGTTACCCAATTGTATTTAGAGATGAATATAACTTTTACATCAGCATCAAATCCTAAAGTTTTTTGGATGTTTTCTAAAATAGTATGTTTTCTCTTTGGAGCAGTTGCGCTGGTAAGTTTAATAACCGCGGCTTCAATATCTAAAACTTCTTGTAAAACTTCTGGATGTTTTTTCATCATAGCATGCACGTCTTTGTTCTCTTCTTCAGAAAGCGAACCAGCTACGTAGAGCTCTAAAATTCCGGATTGTATGTATGCGTTAATATCCATAATGATTATAAAAATAGTTTATAAAGCGAGTGTTTGCTTTAGTTTAAAACCATATTTCGAAGTTCTTTTATACAATTTCTATTTCTTGTTTTAATGGTGCCAATAGGCATGTCAAGAGTTTCCGATGCTTCGGATTGTGTGTAGCCTTTAAAATATAGAAGTTCAATAACTTCAATACATTTTTTTGCGAGCTTACTCACATAATTTTTTATTCCTATTGCATCTGTTTTGCTATCTAAACTATCGCTGGTTTCAAGGATATCTACGAAAAAAGTAGCATCAAGGTTTTGTTTGGAGTTCTTAAAACTTTTTGAACGGGTTTTATCAATGGCAGCGTTTCTGGCAATATTTAATATCCACGTAAAAAATCGACCTTTAGTACTAGAGTAGGTATCGGCCTTATGCCAGGCTTTAATAAACACATCCTGCATCACTTCTTCAGCAATGTCGTGGTTTCTAACAATATTGTAGATAACACCATGCATGCTTTCACTATACATAGTATACAAACTCTCAAAAGCTTTTTCGTCTTTCTGTTTAAATTTTTCAACTAGAATATCTAGATTCATATAAGCTCTTGAGAGTTTGTTAATACTGGTTTTTTATGCTGAAATTTTATTTATCGCGTAAAAAAGTGGTTACTTTAATAGCCACATCTTCCCATGTTTTACTAACACCATCTGGGCCTTTATGTAAATCGAAACATACTTTGTTTAAAGATTCTAAGGCACCAAGGGCATCCCAATCTTTTAAGCTCATAACACCTGATAAGGTTACACGTCTTTCATCGGTAATACTTACTTCTAAAAGTAAATTGTTTGTTACACCATTCATGGTAATTGATGCTACGTAAGTATCATTTTCAACAGAAATGGTTCCTTTTAAAATTTCGGTGTCTAACATGGCTCCAAAAAATGACGCTTTAAGTTTTACATCACGCGTGTCATCTTTAGTAAATAAACTGCTTACAGGTATAGAGAACTCTAAATTGTTTAAAGCTTCTTGTGGAGTTGTTCCCGATTGTTCTTCAAAATTTACCGTTGTAAATTCACCACCAACAGGTAATTTTTCGGTGGTTTTGTAGGCCGTCCAAGTTACCGAAGTCCCTTCAGACTTAATTACAAAGTTTTTAGCCGCTTCAGCTTCAGCAGGAGTGGCAGTCTCTTTTTTTTCATTTTTACAAGATGTTAAGCTCATGGCTAACACTACAAAAAGGATACTGATATTTTTCATTTTAATAAGATTTTTATTTAGTCGAAAGTTAAGTCAATAATACGGGACAAGCAAGATTATACATGATATATATCATATTTTTAACAATCATTTTCTTGTAATTTTGAATATTAAATGTTAGGTATGAATAATTTATTGATTAATAAGTATAATGTTTCGGGACCGCGATATACAAGTTATCCCACGGTGCCGTATTGGGATAATGAAACCTTTTCGCTAAAATTGTGGAAAGCGTCTTTAAAACAATCATTTAAAGAAAGTAATGCTAAAGAAGGTATTGGTCTTTACATTCATTTACCTTTCTGCGAAAGCTTATGTACGTTTTGCGGATGTAACAAGCGCATCACCAAACAGCACAGTGTAGAAGCACCATATATTGATGCCGTTTTAAAGGAATGGGATTTATATTTAGAGTTGTTTGACGAAAAACCAGTGATTAAAGAGTTGCATTTAGGAGGTGGTACTCCAACCTTTTTTAGCCCAGAGCATTTAAAACGACTGATTAATGGCATTTTAAAACGATCGGTTTTAGCCGATAATTATGAGTTTAGTTTTGAAGGGCACCCCAATAATACCACGCGCGAACATTTGCAAGCGCTTTTCGATGTTGGGTTTCGTAGGGTGAGTTATGGTGTGCAAGATTATAATGAAACGGTACAAAAAGCCATCCATCGTATTCAGCCTTTTGAAAACGTAGAACGCGCAACTAATTTGGCTCGAGAAATAGGATACACTTCGGTGGGGCACGACATTATTTTTGGACTGCCGTTTCAGAATTTAGATCACGTGAAATCTACTATTTTGAAAACAAAAGCATTGTTGCCCGATAGATTAGCATTTTACAGTTATGCCCATGTACCATGGATAAAAGGTAATGGACAACGTGGATTTAATGATAACGATTTACCAACACCAGAATTAAAAAGAAAGCAATACGAATTAGGAAAACAACTCCTTGCTGAGGTAGGATATCACGAAATTGGCATGGACCATTTTGCATTAAAAACCGATAGCCTTTTTCAGTCTATGGAAAATGGAAATCTACATCGAAACTTTATGGGCTATACGGCCTCTAAAACACAGGCGATGATTGGTTTGGGCGTGTCATCCATTAGCGATAGTTGGTATGGCTTTTCGCAAAATGTAAAAGGCATAGAAAGTTACTATAATTTACTGAAGGATGATATTATTCCAGTATATCGAGGACATATTTTAAATGAAGAAGATTTAATCATCAGGCAACATATTCTGAATTTAATGTGTCGTTTTAAAACCAGTTGGGAAGACACCAATTTATACTTTAAAGAATTGCCAGATGCCTTAATTATGTTGAAAGAAATGGAAATCGATGGTTTAGTTAATATACACGCTAAGCATCTTGAAGTTACTGAAAAAGGACAACCCTTTGTACGAAATATTTGTATGGCTTTCGATGTCTTATTACAACGTAAACAACCCGACGCGCAATTGTTTTCCATGACAGTTTAGTGCTTCGGAATATTAAAAAATGATTAAATTAAAAAGAATTAATAACTTCTAAAACCTTAAAAAATGAAACGTATCATTGTACCCATCGATTTTTCAGAACAGTCAGAATATGCATTAAAAACCGCTGCAAGATTGGCAAAAAAACATGATGCAGAAATTTTGGTTTTACACATGCTAGAAATAGACAATTTGGCACTCACAGCATCTGCGTCACGCCTTGGAGAGCAAACTGTTTATTTTCTAAAAATAGCCGAACAGCGTTTCGAGAAATTCTTAAATAAACCCTATTTAAAAGATGTTAAAATTACGCCTATTATTAAACATTTTAAAGTGTTTAGTGAGGTTAATGATGTTGCCAAAGAACGTGAAGCCGATATTATCATTATGGGGTCTCATGGCACCAGCGGCGTGCAGGAAATGTTTATAGGTTCCAATACAGAAAAAGTAGTGCGTAACTCCGAAATACCTGTGTTGGTTGTAAAAAACAACATCCCAGATATTAATTTTGAAGTTATTGTTTTGGCTTGTGATTTTAGTAAAGAGTCTATGGCACCGTATATTAACACGGTTAAAATGTTCGAAAAAATTGTGTCAAAAATTTACGTAGTACATGTTAATTTACCAAACGAAAAATTTAGAAGCTCGGTAGAATTAGAAAAAAGAGCAGTTGACTTTTTCAACAAAGCAGACGGCCATTTAAAACGTATGGAGGATGTACATTATGTTGCTGATTACACCGTAGATGAAGGCATTTTAAGCTTCTCTAATAAATATGGAGCCGATTTAATTGTAATGCCAACACATGGCAGAAAAGGCTTGGCTCACTTCTTTCAAGGTAGCGTGAGCGAAGATGTTGTTAACCATTCTACATTACCCGTACTTACCTTAAAAATATAAAGAATAAGGTTCTGTTGTGAGAGGTATAATTTCGTCAGCCTTCAAAGTAGGAAGGTTGGCGAGGTTATATTTTTTAAAAAGCCAAATTTTTAAACTCTAAAGTAGATTCTATTTTAGAGTTTTTTTTGTATTGTAAAAGAGGGTAGAAGTGAGGTTTAATGGCAATCAATACTATTAGTAACCAGATCGTAAACAGGAGTAGGCGATAGGTAAGGAATGCCTAACCCTAAACCGCGAATAATAAATAGAACACCAATAATCACCACAAAAACAGGAATAGCTTTCTGTATTTTTTGGCGTGCGGCACCTTTTAAAAATTGCGAAAAGTAAATCGCTGTGGTCATTAACGGGATGGTTCCTAAACCAAAAACCGCCATATATAAAGCACCATTTAAGGCATGTCCGCTAGCAATAGCGGCAAAAACCGCCATATAAACCAAACCACAAGGTAAAAAGCCGTTTAAAAAACCAATAGTTAAAAAGGTATCCATTGTTTTTTTCTTCATGGCCGCTCCTAAGCCCGATTTCACTTTCGAAATAATACGATAAACCGGTTTGGAGAAATTATATTTATTGAATGTTTTCTGTGGAATAATAACCACTAAAATCATTAAAATGCCAATAAAAATAGAAAGCTGTTGCTGAAATCCAAAAATAAATAAACTCTTTCCTATAAGTCCGAAAACGAGTCCAATAACACTGTAGGCAAGCAGTTTACCAAAATGATAAACGCCAATTTGCAATGCTTTTTTTAGAGGATTGGTTCGGTCTACCGGAAGCATGAAAGCAATAGGGCCACACATGCCAACGCAGTGAAAACTACCTAGAAGTCCGAGTATAAATGCCGAAACAAGCATATTAATAAATTATAGATTCTTTGAATAGGTACGAATTTCCATTATATTGCCAATCAATTTTAATGTTCCAACGACCATCTACCAAACGTTTGTCAGGTATGAGCAAAGTAGAATCAGACAGTGAAACAATAGAAGTTTCAAAGTCTAGTTGTTTGTTAGATGGTCTATATAGGAACACTTTTCCTGTAATTTTTTTGTAATCGAAACCCTTTGGGAATACCACTTTTATGCCCTCGTTAGTGCGGAAATAATTGACATTAACCGTTAATTCTTCCGCTTTTTCAAGCTTATATATATCCTTTTGGTACAAAACTTCTGCGCCATAATAATCTTCGGTAACCAGTTCGTTTTTAAATCTATTGTCCGAAAACATGGTTATAACAAAGTATAAAATAAAGGCTATAAAGCCTATAAATGCTAGTATTATTCCGGTTCCCCAATTAAATTTCATCTCAATAATATTTTTTTATTTCCGCGAAAGCGAAAACGTCATTATTACTCGTTTTATGTTTAGGGCATTACCCTACGGGTCGGGCTATCACTACTCGCTCCCTTCCTTTGGTCGGGGAGCTCAAACATACCGTTCTATCCCTAATGCAACTACCTGCCAAATTACTTTTCAGTTCTTAACAGCAGGCTTACTTAAAACTTCTTGGGCCTAAAAAGTTAGCTGTAGTGGTTTCAATTAATTTATCTCCAGAGTAAACTCCAATTTTAATTTTATTTCTATCGCCACTTAAAGCCGAGTTATTTATTTCAACAAATAAAGTCCCTTTAGATATTTCTTGTTTAGGTACTACAAAGTGATCGTTTGTTGCCACCAATTTTAATTCTCCTTTATGTGAAAGTAATTTAAAGCTTACGCCCTCAATAGCTTCCGATGTTTTATTTACTAATTTATAAGTAAACACATTACTAATAATATTGTTATCCTTGTGCTCGTATAGTTGACCAGGTAATCTTAAAATAGTAGCTTCTACATCGTTTCGTAAAAAAAGCATACCTACAAGTAAGCCTGTTAAAATGGCTAATACCGCGATGTAACCTTTAATTCTTGGAGTTAGTTTAAACGGTACTTTCTTTTCTATATTTTCTTCACTCGTATATCTAATTAAACCTTTTGGCAGGTTAATGCTTTCCATAATATGGTCGCACTCATCAATGCAAGCCGTACAGTTTACACATTCTAACTGTGTACCGTTTCTAATGTCTATACCGGTAGGGCAAACATTAACACATTGCATACAATCGATACAATCGCCATGGCCTAAAGCCTCACGATCTTCAGTTTTTCTGAATTTTTTTCTACCATTTTCTGCCTCTCCACGTTTATGGTCGTATGCCACAACAATAGATTTTGTGTCTAAAAGAACACCTTGCAACCTACCGTAAGGGCAAGCAATAATACAAACCTGTTCTCTAAACCAAGCAAAAACAAAATAAAATACGGCTGTAAATATGGTTAACGATATTAACGTACTGGAATGTTCTGTAGGGCCATCGGTGATGTAAGATATAAGCTTGTCGCTTCCTATTAAATACGCCAAAAACACATTGGCGATGATAAAGGAAATCAAAATAAAAATAATTGTTTTTATTGTTTTTTTTCTAATCTTCTCGGCATTCCAATGTTGTTTGGCTAACCGCATTTGTTTACCACGATCGCCTTCAATCCAATATTCAATACGTCTAAATACCATTTCCATAAAAATGGTTTGTGGACAAATCCATCCGCAGAAAATACGTCCGAAGGATACTGTAAAAAGTGCAATAAACACAACACCAATAATCATCGAAATTACAAATAGATGAAAATCTTGAGGCCAAAACGGGAAACTAAAAATATTAAAACGCCTTTCTAAAATATTAAACATTAAAAACTGGTTGCCATTAATTTTAATAAATGGTGCCAATAGTAAAAATGCTAATAAGGCGTAGCTTACGTATTTACGATACTTGTAAAACTTGCCACTTGGTTTTTTAGGAAATACCCATGCGCGTTTACCGTCTTCGGTAACCGTGCCTATGGAGTCTCTAAATGTTTCGTTGTCTGGCGTTTCCACGTTGTTTGGTGTTTATAAACCTGCTAGTAAAAAACTAACAGGTTTAAGGTATATTGAGTTAGTGTATGCTTAATTTACAGCTGCAGGTGCGTCACTTTCAGCTGTCCAAATATCGCCTTGTGGCTCTTTTGGGTTTGCAGGCGTTGTACCTTGCAGACTTAAAACGTAACTAGAAACCTGAGCAATTTGTGCTGGTTTTAGTTGTGCTTTCCAGGCAATCATTCCTTTTCCAGAACGTCCACCTTCAGATATGGTTTTAAATACATGTTTAACATCGCCACCTAAAATCCAGTTCGGGTCGGTTAGGTTCGGGCCAATTCCACCACCACCATCAGCCATGTGGCATGCCACACAGTTAGTCTCGAAAATGGTTTTTCCGGCTTTTAAGTCTGATGCTTCAGTTAATAACGTTACAGTATTAAAATCGACTAAATCTTTTGCCGTTTTTTTGTATTCTTCAATGGCTATTCTAGCTTCTGCTAATTCTGTTTCTAATTCATCAATTTGATTGTCACCATTAAAAACTTCATATTTCAACATGTAAACAATAGCAAAAACGATGGAGATGTAAAAGGCGTATACCCACCATGGTGGTAAATTGTTATCTAGTTCTTTGATGCCATCGTAACTGTGATCTAAAATAATTTCAGCTTCTTGTTCTATTGGTTTTTGACCTAGTAATTTGGTATAAGTTTCTTTTATCCAAGTGAATTTATAGCCCAATTCTTTTTCAGCTAAAAAACGAGCTTTAGCCGCTTCGTCTAATTTATGAAGCATTACATTTTCCAATGCTCCAACAACACCTTCAATAGCTATTAAAATTAGAAGTACTAAAATTAAAAATAATTGAACGGCAGTATATTCAATAAAAGCCGGCTTTTCGCCAGAATCTACACAGTATTCTGTTGCAGCGAAAATTATTAAAAAGGCTACGGGAATTCGTATCCAAGATGGAATTAGTTTTCTCATAATGTATCGTCGTTTTGAGTTTCTAAAGGCAGGTTGCTAACGTTTTGTATATAGTCTTTTTTCGCAGTAATAACCCACCAAAAAAGGAGTACAAAAAATGAAAAGAATATCACTAACGAAATTATTGGATAAATCTCGATACCGTCAATAGTTTCCATGTGGTATTTTATAAATTTCAACATGATTTTATATTGTTTTGGTGGTTATTATTTTTGTTCTGGTTTCACGTGAATATCGGTACCTAAGCGCTGTAAATAAGCAATAAGTGCCACAATTTCTCTGTTTTTCATTTCTATAAAAGGCTCTCCATTGTCGGCTGCATATTTTTTATCCGCTTCATAGGTTTTTGCAAAATCAGGATCTTGATATAGGTTTTGCTCAATTTGCCCACCTTGCTCTAACATAGCTTGTTGTGCATTATTAATTTCCTCTTGCGTGTATGGTACGCCTAGGGTTACCATAGCTTCCATTTTTCTTTCGGTTAACGATTTATCTAACTCACTACCTTCTCCGGTGATTAACCAAGGGTATCTTGGCATAATAGAACCTGATGAGGTACTTTGTGGATCGTACATGTGGTTAAAGTGCCAGTTATCTGAATATTTAGCGCCAATTCTATGTAAATCTGGTCCGGTACGTTTTGATCCCCAAAGGAATGGATGATCGTAAACAAATTCTCCTGCTTTAGAGTATTCACCGTAACGTTCAACCTCGTGTCTAAACGGACGAATCATTTGAGTATGGCAGCCTACACAACCTTCACGGATATAAATATCACGACCTTCTAATTCTAATGGTGAGTATGGTTTTACTGTTGAAATGGTTGGTATATTAGATTTTACCATAATGGTTGGTACAATTTGAACCACACCACCAATTAAAATAGCAATAGTTGCTAAAATGGTTAATTGAATTGGTTTACGTTCTAACCAAGTGTGCCATCCTTCATTAGCTGTTCTGCTTTTAGAAACACGTTCTAATGCTGGAGCTTCGGCTAATTCATCTTCAACTTTGCTACCTTGTCTAACAGTCATAATCACGTTATAAACCAAGATAAACATACCAATAATATATAAAGTACCACCAACAGCACGCATCATGTACATTGGCATAATTTCAGTAACGGTTTCTAAAAAGTTACCATAAACTAAAGTACCATCTGGATTAAATTGTTGCCACATAGAATACTGAGTAAAACCGGCAACATATAACGGTAAAGCATACATGATAATACCTAATGTGCCTACCCAAAAGTGCACATTAGTTAAAGATGCAGAATACATTTTTGTTTTAAATAGACGTGGAATTAAGTAATAAATTAATCCAAAAGCCATAAAACCGTTCCAAGCTAATGCACCAACGTGTACGTGGGCAACAATCCAATCTGTAAAATGCGCTACCGCATTCACACTTTTTAGCGAAAGCAATGGGCCTTCAAAGGTCGCCATACCATAACCGGTAATGGCAACAACCATAAATTTTAAAACAGGATCTGTACGAACTTTATCCCATGCACCACGCAAGGTTAATAAACCATTGATCATACCACCCCAAGACGGCATTAGTAACATTACTGAAAATGCAACACCTAAATTTTGTGCCCATTCTGGTAATGCCGTATATAATAAATGGTGAGGTCCAGCCCAGATATAAATAAAAATAAGAGACCAAAAGTGTACAATAGATAATCTATAAGAGTATACAGGTCTGTTTGCTGCTTTAGGTACAAAGTAATACATCAAACCTAAATACGGAGTTGTTAAAAAGAAGGCTACCGCATTGTGGCCGTACCACCATTGCACTAAAGCATCTTGAACACCAGCGTACACAGAGTAACTTTTAAAAGCACTTACAGGAAGTTCTAAACTATTAAAAACATGCAGTACTGCAACAGTAACAAACGTTGCTAAGTAAAACCAAATGGCTACATATAAGTGGCGTTGTCTACGCTTTAAAATAGTCCAAATCATGTTGATACCAAAAACCAACCAAATAATAGTGATTGCAATATCAATAGGCCATTCTAATTCCGCATATTCTTTAGTTGATGTATAACCTAAAGGCAATGTAATAGCTGCTGCAACAATAATAAGCTGCCAACCCCAAAAGTTAATGTTACTTAATAAATCACTAGCCATTCTCGCCTTAAGCAAACGCTGTAACGAGTAATAAATACCCGCAAACATCGCATTACCAACAAAAGCAAAAATTACAGCATTGGTGTGTAGTGGTCTTAAACGACCAAAACTTAACCAAGGAATACCATCGGTTAAATTTGGGAATAAAAACAAGAACGCCAGTAGCAAACCTACCGCCATACCTACAACGCCAAACACAATCGTGGCGTAAATAAATTTTGTAACGATTTTATTATCGTACTTAAACTGTTGCATTTCCATAAATTAAAATGTTAATCTTTCTTAGTTAAAATTGTTTTATCGGTTTTCTTTTTTACCAGTTCGTCGTCAAAAAGAATTCTGACAGACGGCGTGTAGCTATCATCGAACTGTCCGCTTCGTACAGCCAAAATGAAAGCAATAAAAAAGCCAATAGCAACAATAATGCTAATAGTTAGTAAAATGTATATAACGCTCATACCTATTTGAAGTTATGGTTCAAAAGTACTCGAAAGCCCTTTTGTAAAACATGATAAATGTCATGTTTTTTGGTTTTTATAAACATTTTTTTGGCGTTCCCTAACGGTCGGGCTTTCACTACTCGCTCCCTCCCAAAAGGTCGGGGAGCTCAAGCATACCGTTCAATCCCTAACGCACCATTCCGCTAAAATTTGTTTTTAATAACGACTTTAATATGGTCATTTCACCTATAGCCTAAATGACGTAAAAATATTCTCAAACTGTTTTTAAAAACCAGGAAGTCATTTATTTGAGAATTCTTGACGCAAACACAAATTAATCCTCCAAATCAATCGCTCGACTTTGTTTCGATAAACTCGGAATAAAATTCGTAGCCAACGTAGTAAACGCCACAATACTAACCGAACTCAAAGGCATTAAAATAGCCGCAATTACGGGAGATAAAGCACCAGTAACCGCAAAGTAAAGGCCAATACTATTGTATACCAATGAAAGCGCAAAACTCCATTTAATAATTTTTATAGACGATTTAGCAGCTTTAATAAAATGAAACAATTCATTAAATTTAGACGCATCCAAAATAGCGTCACAAGCCGGAGAAAACACATTTACATTTTCCGAAATAACAATACCCACATCACTTTGAGCCAACGCTCCTGCATCATTCAATCCGTCACCAATCATTAAAATCTTGGCACCCGAATTTTGGTGATGTTTAATATACTCTAATTTATCTTCAGGTTTCTGATTAAAAAATAATTTCGTCTTCGCAGGTAATAATTTGGTTAAGTTTTCCTGTTCGCCAGCATTATCTCCCGAAAGGATCACCAAATCAAAATGCGATTTTAAAGCATTAAAAAGACCCGATAAACCTTTTCTATAAGCATTATGAAACGTGAATTTTCCTTTGTAAGTGTTGTTTGTACTCACATGCACTGTGGTGTTCAAATTGGCCGCATCTTGCAAATGGCCAACATAAGGTGCCGACCCAATTTTAATAGAATCTAAAGCGTGTTTTGCCGAAATACCTTCGCCAATATGCTCCTCATAAGTGTCTAAACTTACAATGTCATGCGATTTTAAAAGCTCGTATAGTGATCTGCTTAACGGGTGATTCGAATTGCGAAGTGTACTTTTTAGTAGCGATTCTTCGTCACCCGAAAGCGTCATGCCATCATAGTTTATCGTGGTTTCTTTGTTGGCGGTAATGGTGCCTGTTTTATCGAAAATAATAGTGTCAATTTCGGCTAATTGTTCAATAACCGAAGCATTTTTTGCGTAAAACTTCAACTTACCAAAAATACGTAGCAAATTTCCGAAGGTAAAAGGAGCAGCCAACGCAATAGCACATGGACAAGCAATAATAAGTACCGAGGTAAACACATTTAAGGCCTTAGAAGGATCGAAAACCAACCAAAACGCCGTAGCTATAAACGCAATACTAAGTACGGCAATGGTAAAGCGTTTACTAATTTTATTGGTGAGCGTGGTAAAGCGGTCTTCCTTGTTTTTATTAAACACATCGTTGCTCCAAAGTTGCGTAAGGTAACTTTGTTCCACGGTTTTTAAAACATCTATTTCAATACTACCTTCCAATTGTTTTCCACCAGCAAATAATTTATCGCCCGATTTTTTAGAAACAGCTTCCGATTCTCCGGTTACAAAACTATAATCAATACGAGCTTTTCCCTTTATTAAAATACAATCTACAGGGATTAATTCTTCATTTCTAATTAGTAATCTGTCGCCTTTTTCAATATCATAAACTTGAACGGATTCTTCCGAACCATCGGTGTTTAATCTAGTGATTCCGATAGGGAAATACGATTTATAATCCCGTTCAAACGATAAAAAATTATAGGTTTTTTGCTGAAAAAACTTTCCTAATAATAAGAAGAATACTAGGCCAGATAAGCTGTCGAAGAAACCGGTACCTAGGTCGAGCATAATTTCAGCCGAACTGCGAACAAACAAAACAATAACGCCTAAAGCGATAGGGACATCAATATTTAAAATGTTAGCGCGTAAGCCTTTATAGGCCGAAATAAAATAATCTTGTGCTGAATAAAAAACCACCGGAAGCGAAAACGTAAACATGAGCCACCTAAAAATTGGAGAGTACGTTTCTATCCAAAAGCCAGAGACCTCAAAATACTCTGGAAACGATAAAAACATAATGTTGCCAAATGCAAAACCAGCAATACCTAATTTGTAAATTAGTGAACGGTTTACGTTTTTTTTGCCAACGCTATAATCGTCTAAACTAATAAAAGGTTCGTACCCAATACTGCTGAGTAATTTTACAACCTGTTTTAAAGAAAAGGTTTCGCTATTGTAAGTTACGCGCACGGTTTTTAGACCAAAATTAACCATGGAACTGCTAATTTGTGGCGCGAGTTTGTTGAGGTTTTCAAGTATCCAAATACAGGAACTACAATGGATGTGCGGAATAAAAAGCGTCGCAATTTGTGTTTTGTCGCTATTAAATTCTAATAGACTCTCAACAATTTTAGTATTGTCTAAAAAATTGTACTTTCCATCTATATCTGTGGGTTTTGCACCTGCGGACTCCTGTAAGTCGTAGTAACACGTTAAGTCGTTTACAGTGAATATTTCGTAAATGGTTTTACAGCCATTGCAGCAAAATGCTTTGTCGTCGTAAAAAATATTTACGGCAGACGCATCTAAACCACAGTGAAAACATGTGTTTTTGCTCATTATTATTTGCTCAATTATACCTAATGCAAATATTGTAAAACTTGTGAGTATTAAATATGATAATTGTCATGTTTTCATTATTTTTGTGAGAATCCGTAACCCTAGCCTTTTTAACCAATGAGTAAATGTGAGCAGTGCATCATCAAACAATTTAATTCCTTAAAGTCCTTAACTAAGAACGAGTTATTGCGCATTTCTGGTTGTAAAACTTCAAAAAAGATAAAAAAAGGCGAAATTATTTTTGAGGAAGGCGATAGTGTTAATGGTGTTTATTGCATAAAAGATGGTATTTGTAAGTTGTCTAAATTAAGCGAAAACGGTAAGGATCAAATTGTGAAAATGGTTGTTAAAGGCCAGCTTTTAGGACAACGCTCACTAATTAGTGGAGAGTCTTCAAATTTACAAGCAATCGCTTTAAATGATATGGAAGTTTGTTTTATACCTAAAAATGAAATAATTTCGGATCTTCAGAAAAACCCAAAATTCTCATTTGATGTGCTTCAGGATATGGCTCGCGACTTAAAAGAATCGGACGATATTATTGTTAATATGGCTCAAAAATCAGTAAAAAAACGTCTGGCGGAAACCTTAATTTATGTGCATAAAAATTTCGGGGTAAATGCTGATGGTATGTTAGCTGTACTATTGTCTCGTGAAGATTACGCTAATATTGTTGGAACGGCGACTGAATCGGCTATTCGTGTTATTTCACAATTGAAGAAAGAAAAGTTAATATCTACCAAAGGGAAATATATTAAAATTGAAGATTTGACGGGATTACAGCGTGTAGAATAATCTTCTATACCAAAATAGATATGGCTCTATAGATAATTCTGATTATCTCTTGGTGCTTTTTTTATTCAAAATGTAGTACTTTTATAGTGTTATGAATAGAAAAACATCAAGAAAAGGCTTCGTTTTTAAAACTTACGAAGCACCTTATCAATCTCCTTTTGATAAGTTATTCGATATTTTTAAAGAACTTATTACACATACTTCTGGCGATTTCGATGAGGCCATAAGTTGGTTGCGCGAACTCGATAAGGAATACACCTTAACTACTGCAGAATATACTATAGACGATTTTATTGAAGACCTTAAAAAGAAGGGCTACATAAAAGAAGAAATAGATCCAGATGGTAATGGCGGTATCGCGATTACAGCAAAAACCGAACGTGCTATAAGGCAGCAAGCCTTAGACCAGATTTTTGGTAATATAAAGCGCAGCGGACAAGGGAATCATAAAAGTAAAGGGCAGGGCACAGGCGACGAGCATACTGGCGATTTTAGAAACTATCAGTTTGGTGATGCTTTAGATAAAGTATCGATGACGGAGAGTCTAAAGAATGCGCAAATTAATCATGGAATTTCTAATTTTACCTTATCGGAAGATGATTTGGTAGTTGAAGAAACCTTGCATAAAGCGCAAATGAGTACTGTGTTAATGATTGATATTAGCCACAGTATGATTTTGTATGGTGAAGATAGAATAACACCAGCTAAAAAAGTAGCTATGGCTTTAGCCGAATTAATTACCACGCGATACCCAAAAGATACACTCGATATTTTGGTGTTTGGTAACGATGCTTGGCAAATAGAAATTAAAGATTTGCCGTATTTAAAAGTTGGTCCATACCACACAAATACCGTTGCTGGTTTACAATTGGCTATGGATTTACTCCGAAGAAAACGAAATACCAACAAACAAATTTTTATGATAACCGACGGCAAACCAAGTTGCTTACGTCTTCCGGATGGTCAATATTATAAAAATAGTAATGGTCTAGATACCTATATTGTAAATAAATGTTATGCCATGGCGCAACAAGCGAGGCGTTTACATATTCCTATTACCACCTTTATGATTGCACAAGATAACTACTTAATGCAGTTTGTTCGTGAGTTTACAAAGGCCAACCAAGGGAAAGCATTTTACACCGGTTTAAAAGGTTTAGGTGAAATGATTTTTGAAGATTACGAAACCAATAGAAAGAAACGAATTAAAGGATAAAAAAGATAAAATTAAGAGTTCAGAAAAAAGATATGGAATAGTAATGAGTCTATTTTCTTTTTTCGATCATCTCTTTTCTAAAGAATAAATATGAAAATAGAAAACATAAAAACATTAGGTGAACTTAAAAAGTTAGGTTACAGTAGTAAATCGATAAAAGATGAATTGAGAGATAATTTAATCGTAAAAATTAAAAATAAAGAAACCACTTTCGAAGGGGTTCATGGTTATGAAAATACCGTGATTCCTGAATTAGAGCGTGCAATTCTATCAAGACATAATATTAATTTATTAGGATTACGCGGACAAGCAAAAACACGTTTAGCGCGTTTAATGCTTAATCTTTTAGATGAATACATACCGTTTGTAACAGGTTCGGAAATTAATGACGATCCGTTACAACCTATCTCAAGATTTGCTGTAGAATTAATAAAAGAACAAGGCGATAATACCCCAATTTCTTGGTTACATAGAAGTGACAGGTTTGCTGAAAAATTAGCAACGCCAGATGTTACGGTTGCCGATATTATTGGAGATGTAGATCCTATAAAAGCTGCAAATTTAAAGCTTAGTTATGCCGATGATCGTGTAATTCATTATGGTATGATTCCGAGAGCAAATCGATGTATTTTTGTAATTAACGAACTTCCCGATTTACAAGCTAGAATACAAGTAGCCTTGTTTAATATTTTACAAGAAGGCGATATTCAAATTAGAGGTTTTAAGCTGAGGTTACCTTTAGATATTCAATTTTTATTTACGGCAAACCCAGAAGATTATACCAATAGAGGGAGTATTGTAACGCCTTTAAAAGATAGAATTGGGTCGCAAATATTAACGCATTATCCTGAAGATATTGAAACGGCTAGACGTATTACGGAACAAGAATCTAATTTAGTTGAAGGGCAAAAAAGCGCTGTGAAAGTTCCTGATTTTGCTAAAGACCTTTTAGAGCAAATTGTTTTTGAAGCTAGAGAAAGTGAATATATAGATGCTAAAAGTGGTGTAAGTGCTAGATTGAGTATCACTGCGTTTGAAAACTTATTAAGCACAGCCGAAAGACGTGCACTAATTTCTGGAGATGATAGTACTACGGTTCGTTTAAGCGATTTTTCAGGTATTATTCCTGCAATAACTGGTAAGGTCGAGTTGGTTTATGAAGGTGAGCAAGAAGGTGCTGCTGTGGTGGCTTACAATCTTATTGGTGAAGCTGTAAAGAGTCTTTTTGAAGAATTTTTTCCGAAGATAAGTAAACTTCAAAAGCAAGATGAGGAAAGTCCGTATGATGATATAGTATCATGGTTTTTTAATGAAAAGGATGGTTTTGAATTGTTAGACGATTTAAAAAACAAAGAATACACTAATGTATTAGATGCTATTTCTCCTTTAGATGATTTACTTGGTGAATATCAACCTAATTTAAAACCTGAAGATGCTTATTTCATGAAAGAGTTTGTGCTTTGGGCATTAGTAGAGTTTAAATTATTAAGTAAACAGCGTTTTTCCGAAGGCACCCAATTTAGAGATCCTTATGGAAGTTTTATAAGTGGGATTTAATCACTTGATAAATAAGTTTTTAATTATGAAAGCGATAAGAAATAAATTTTCTTATCGCTTTTTTTGGGTTCACCAATTATCATATACTCAAAAATTATAGTACTGTTTTTAATATTTCGTAGTCTTTATCTTTCTATTTTTCATATAAGGAAAACACTTTTGGTTTAATCCGTTTTCTTTGGTTTTTTGACGAAAAATCGTTAGTTTATACTCAAAAACAGAGTAAAAATTGACAATAATCGATAAATTTTAAAGATTTTATGGAAAAACCTAATAGTGAAATTCAACATGATATCAATTTATTATCTTTTGATATAGATAACACGCTTATAGATTTTAATACTCATAAAAGTAACTTTCGGAAAGTATGGAAAAAACACAAGCCAGAACAAGGTGTATTACTGGCATACAATACGGGGCGTTTGGTTGATGATGTTATTCATTTAATAGAAAAAGGGACATTGCCAGAGCCCGATTATATTATTTCTGGTGTAGGTACTCATATTTATGATTACAATAAAAAATGTGTTGTTAAAGAATTTAATGACGTTTTAGACGATGGGTGGGATTTAAAATTGGTTGAAGATATTATACAAAATATCGATGGCCCGATAAACGAACAGCCAAGTAAATATCAGCATGATTATAAGCGTAGTTATTATTTTCATAATGCTACAGAAGCTGTTATTACCGAGATTGAAAATACTTTTGTTAGAGCCAATATGGATATTAACGTGGTGTATTCTCAAGAGCAATTTCTAGATATTCTTCCTAAGTGGGCCAATAAAGGAAATGCTTTGCAATGGCTTCTACGAAAGCTGAATTTAAAAGCTTCGAACGCTTTGGTTGCTGGAGATAGCGGTAACGATTCTGCTATGTTCGATATGGAAGATATTAAAGGAATCGTGGTAGCGAATGCTCACGAAGAACTTTATAAATACACCAAATACCGTCAAATTTACCATGCAGAAAAAGATTGTGGAGATGGTGTTATAGAAGGTTTAGTGTATTATGGTATTCTACCAGAAGAGGCTATTGTGGCAAGCAATACAGATCATACCGAAGATTATATTATTCAACAGGAATTAAATAGTATTGCTTCCGAAGATGATAAAGAAAAACTAGATCTTATTTTAGAAGGTTACGAGAAAGCCATTATTGCTTTAAAGAAAAATATAACACCTCTCGGGTTTTCCGCATGCTCTATTGAAGATAATATTACCCATGGAACCGATGAAAACTACCATAGTGTTTGGGCCAGAGATGGCGCCATTACAGTAATTGGTTCGTTGTCTTTAGTGGATGATGAAGAGATACATAAATGTCAACGGCAGACTTTAGTAACATTAATTGAGAATAGCTCGAGAAACGGGCAAATCCCTTCTAACGTACGTTTAAAAGATAATCAACCCGATTATTCTGGCGTAGGTGGTATTTGCTCTATAGATAGCGGTATTTGGGTTGTAATTGCATTTTACGAATACGTAAACGTTACAAAAGATATTAAGTTTTTACGTAAATATATTGGAGATATTAAAGAAACCATGCGTTGGCTTGGTGCGCACGATAGTAATAATGATGCTTTATTAGAAATTCCTGAAGCCGGAGATTGGACGGATTTATTTGGCGGAAGCTACAATATTTTATATGATGAAATTCTTTGGTATCGCTCTAATGTGTGTTTTGGTAGAATGTTAGAAATGCTTGGCGATTATGATGAAGCTGGAGAATACATCCGTTGGTCTCAAGTTATTAAAAAGGAAATTTTACAGAATTTCTGGCCATCCACGCAGCAAAAATTATTTCAAACGGTGTCATTCGCAGAGCGTCAGTTTACACTAGGTGATACACCTTATTTAATTCAACAAACTACTCCATTCGATTTTAGTTGGCGTTGTGATGTCTTCGGAAACGTGCTCGCCTTTTTATTTGGTACAGTCGATGCAGAAAAAGCGCATCAAACCTTTAAATTTATGTTAGGCGTAGGGGTTAACGATCCTTTTCCGGTATCTAATGTGTATCCGGTTGTAACACCAGGAGATCCCGATTGGAAACCTTATTACACCGTTAATTTATTGAATTTACCAAACCACTATCACAACGGCGGTATTTGGCCTTTTGTAGGTGGTTTTTGGGTGAAATTTATTGGGAAACTTGGTTTTAGAGATATGGCTATTTCCGAGTTGCATAAGCTGGCTTTAATAAATAAGGAAGGTTTAAATGATGAGTGGGAGTTTAACGAATGGGCACACGGTGTCACCGGAAAGGCGATGGGGAAAGCCTATCAGGCTTGGTCTGCAGCTCAGTATATTTCGGCTTGTCACGCTTTAAAAATAATTAAGAAATAATTTAACAAACTATAAAACTATGAAATCAATATTAATGATCTCTTTACATGGATATGTAGGAGCAAATCCGGAATTAGGTAAACCTGATACAGGAGGCCAAGTAGTTTATGTTTTAGAACTTGCAGAACGTTTTAGTCGGTTAGGTAAGCGGGTAGATTTGGTAACACGTCAATTCGAAGATCAACCAGAGTACGATAATGTGCATGAAAATTATAGTGTTTGGCGTATTCCTTTTGGAGGTAAAAAATTCATTAGGAAAGAGGATATGCACGACCATCTTAAAGCTTTTGTAACAAATACTTTAGCAGCCATAAAAAAAGAGAATAAAAAATATGATGTCGTCTATTCGCATTATTGGGATGCTGGTTGGGCAGGTCAAAAAATAGCTGAAGAACTGGGCATATCTCACGTGCATACACCGCATTCTTTAGGTTGGTGGAAACAACACAGTATGGGAAGTGATATGGACGAAAAGGAAATGGAAAAGACCTATCGTTTTAAGGAACGTATTAGAAAGGAATATTTCGTTTACCAAATGTGCAACCATATTGTAGCCACAACATTACCTCAAGTCGATTTATTGACGCAGCAATATGATGTGCTTTCCCGAAACTGTACTATGATTCCTCCGGGAATTGATGAAAATCGATTTTACCCGGTACCTACAAAAGAAAATGATAAAATTCGTGTTAAATACGATATACAACCTACAGATATTTTGGCTTTAGGGAGAATGGCGCACAACAAAGGTTACGACTTACTGATTAAAGCTCTTCCTACCGTTTTTGAACTTTGCCCCGAAGCGCGATTAGTTGCAGCTATTGGAGGCGACCAGTCTGAGCAAGATGATAAAGGGGTTGCTGGCTTAAAAAAGTTAGCAGGAGAGTTAGGTGTTTTAGATCGAATAACATGGAAAAATTATATTGCCGATGAAGATTTAGCTAACGTATATCGAGCGGCTAATATTTTTGCCATGCCTTCACGTTACGAACCTTTTGGTATGGTGGCTATTGAAGCTATGGCGTGCGGAACACCAAGTGTAGTTACCGTACACGGCGGATTATACGATTTAATAGATTTTGGAAATCAAGCCTTATTTGCAGACCCGCATAGACCTACCGAATTTGGAGCGATGATGGCCATGCCTTTATTGTATCCTAAAATGCGTAATGAATTATCTGTGGAAGGCGCGCGTTTTGCTAGACGTAATTTTGGATGGACAGGTATTGCAAAGCGTATGCTGCGAGTATTTACAAGCTCTATTAACCAAAATACCATGGAATCTAATCTGTTTTATTAATATAGGTTTTTAGTTTACCAAGTATCTCTACTTTTGATATTATTAGCGCATAATCGAATAATTTCGGTTATGCGTTTTTCTTTTGTAGCATCGCGTTTAGCACTGTGTAACCAAAATAAATAGTGCTTTTTATAGGAAGGTGCAAAATTTTGGTAGTTTTTAAAAGCTTCTGGATTTTCATCAAAGGCCTTTTTTAAGGCTTCTGGTATAATGCCTTTTTCTATGGGATCAAGAGCTGTCCAGCTGCCGTTTTGTTTTCCAATTTTAATAATGTCTAGTCCTGATTTGTGCATTAAACCTTCTGCAGTAAGGGTTTTTATATACTTTTTGTTTAAGGCGCTCCAAATACTTTTATGATTTCTTGGAGAGAAATATTGTTTACGCTTTCCGTTACCTAAACTTTTTACTGTAGAATCTATCCAACCATAGCAAATGGCAACTTTCACGGCTTCTTCCCAGCGCATGGAAGGCTCTTCATTTTCAACTTTGTAAAAAATCAAATAGATACCTTTAAATTCTTTATGGTTTTCATGTAGCCATTCGCGCCAAGCGGTATCTGTTTTAAAATAAAGTTCGGGAGTTTCCAAAGGCATTATAGTTTCTTGGTTTCAACATAAAAATCGATATCCACATCGAAAGTTGAAATGTTCGAGTTAAAGTCTAGTGTTTTCCATTCAGAAGTTGGTTTTAACCAAGTGTTTTCATTATTTATTTTAACTTCAAGAGGCATGTCAAAATCGGCAACAATGTTTGTCCATCTGTATTTTAGTGCTTTCTTGTTAATAGAATATTCAAAAGTAGGGATTTTTACAGATCTTAAATATTGATTGAAAAAAGCTGTTAAATCAATGCCTGATTCTTCAGATAAATAATCTTCAATTTGCTTGGTCGTTACTGTTTGGTGATAGAATGTTACGTTCATTTCACGTAATATTTGTCTCCATTTTTCATCGTCTTCAATGAGTTGACGTAAGGTGTGTAAAATGTTAGCGCCTTTAAAATACATATCTCCAGAACCTTCATGATTTACATGGTAGTCTCCAATAATTGGGCGGTCGTTATTTATGTTTTTTCGGGTACCAATAACATATTCCGAAGCGGCTTGTTTTCCGTAGTAATAATCTACAAATAAATTTTCAGAATAGGTGGTAAAGCTCTCGTGGATCCACATGTCGGCAATGTCTACGTTGGTAATATTATTAGCAAACCACTCATGACCAGATTCGTGAATAATAATATAATCGAATTTTAAACCCCAACCGGTTCCTGATAAATCGCGGCCTAAATAGCCATTTTTAAATTTGTTACCATAAGTTACCGAGCTTTGGTGCTCCATGCCTAAATACGGCACTTCAACAAGTTTAAAGCCATCGACATAAAAAGGATATTGCCCAAACCAATGCTCAAAAGCTTTCATCATTTTTGGAGCATCTTTAAATTGTTCTTTGGCTTTTTCTAGGTTGTCTCTTAAAACATAATAATCCATGTCTAAATTTCCTCCTTGACCATCATAAACTTCAGAGAAATGAGCATAATCTCCAATGTTTATATTAACTCCATAATTATTAATCGGATTTTTTACAAACCAACTGTAGGTTTTAGTGTCTCCAATACGCTCCACAAGACGCAACCTACCGTTAGATACATTTATTAAATCTTTTGGTACATTTACACTTATCAGCATGCTATCTACTTCGTCGTACATATGGTCTTTACAGGGCCACCAAACGCTAGCGCCTAAACCTTGGCAAGATGATGCAATAAAATCATTTCCATTTTTATCTTTTTTCCAAGAGATCCCACCGTCCCAAGGTGCGTTAACAGCTTCTTTTGGGGTCCCTTCATAATAGACATCTAAACTTTTTACAGTGTTTAAATCTTGGTTTTCTTGAAGCTTTATAAAATGCGCATTGCCGTCATGTCTAATATCTAGTTCAATATTATCTTGAATAACTTTGGTGATTTTTAAAGGCGATTGCAAATCAATCTGCATTACGGAATCCGCTTTCAATACTTTATATTGAATGGTGTTTTTACCTGAAATAAATTTGTTTTCAGGATCTACTTTGATGTCCAAATGATAATAGGTTAAATCCCACCATTCACGTTCTGGAGTAATACTTCCGCGGAGGGTGTCTTGATGTGTAAAGCTTGTTTTTTTGCTAAGTAAGCCTTGTGCATTGGCATTAAAGCAAGCAGAAAGGGCGAGTGCTAAAATTACAAATAGTGTTTTATTCATTTTAAAATTATCTTATTATTTGGTTTGGGAATACAACAGGACTTTCAAAGCCATCCTTTCCCACAGAAGCTATTCCGAAGAAGTAATTATCAATGACAATGCCATCGAGCATAAATTCTAATACATTACCAACATAGCGGCTCTTGTCCCAAGTAGGCGAGGTGGTGTCTCTCCAATATATTTTATAACCAATTGCTCCTTCTACTTGACTCCATTTAAATTTAACAGAAGGTTCAACTATTCCTCCAATTGCGACCGTTTTTGGTGTAGACGGTGCCCAAGCTAAACTGGCTAAATTTATGGCATTAACAGTGGTTAGTTTTTTAGCATAGTTAAAGTTAACATGTTCTATTACATCACCATATTTAATGCCGTTTTCTTCACGAATATCTTGGTGTTGTTGGGTGTAGTTTTCATGTGCTTCCATAATGCGTATTCCGGCAAAACCTAAGTCGTTAAAAGGTCTATGATGTCCGCCACGACCAAAACGATCTAATCTATAAATCATCATTGGGTTCATTTCTGGCATATATGTTTTTACAGTTTTATGAACGTAGCGCGCTAATTGACGGGAAACACCATCGACCTCACCGCCATAAAAGCGTCTCATGGTTCGTGCTTTTTCAGTTTCGTTAGCTGGAACAGGTTCAGAAAATATTCTAAAGCTTCTATTATCAATCACGCCATCAACGCCTTTTATATTTCCAATCATGTCATTGTTGAGAATTCCAATAATATCCCAACCTTGTTCCTTTGCGTATTTGGCTAAGCCTCCTCCTCCAAACAAGCCTTGCTCTTCACCAGATAAACCAACATAAATAATGCTATTTTCAAATTCATATTTAGAGAGTACTCTTGCTGCTTCAATAGTGCCGGCCATACCCGAAGCATTATCATTTGCTCCTGGAGCATCTTTAGTAAAATTCATAGTGTCGCTACCACGAGAATCAATATCTCCACTCATTATAATAAAACGGTTTGGATATTTTGTTCCTTTTTGAATGGCAACCACGTTCACAATCCAAGCATCATGCGGTACGCGTTTGTTACCTGCTTTGGTAACAAAATCTTTCTGATAAAAAACATCTAAACAGTTTTCGCAATCTGATGAAATGGTTTCGAATTCAGATTTTATCCAGCGCCTTGCAGCTCCAATACCTCTGGTGTTAGAAAGGGTATCACTAAAAGTGTTTCTGGTTCCAAAATTAACCAAAGTTTGAATGTCATTTTCTATACGCTCTGCTGAAACGGCATCAATAATATCATATATTTTTTGATTGGTTTGTGCTGTAGTTATTGTAATAAATAATAGGGTGAGTGTGTTAAAAAATAACTTCATTATTTTGGAGTTTACGGCGTATCATTGAAAGCTAAAGTTTCAATACTATCGGTTTTCCTGACGAATATCGGTATAAATATTCGTATTATAAAGTTGACGCTAGAGGATTGAGTATAAAATCTTGTTAATATGTTAGACCTAACAGGAATCGATTTCATCTTTTTCTATTAGTATTACACAGAAAAGTAACTTTGAAGGAAGTGATTTATCCGCTTGTAAAATTATTTTGTTACAAGAAAATTTTTATTCATTTTCATAAAGCCTTAATCTGTTTTTTATTGCGTTTAATTCTTGCTGTAACTTCCGTTCTTTTTCCAATAAATTAAAGACAACATCGATACCTTCAAGATTTACGTTTAGTTCGTTATGTAGTCTAATTATTTTTTCAAGATTACCAATTTGGTCTTGATGGATAAAGTGTTTTTGTTCTATAATTTCAATTTGAATAAGCCCCATGGTATTCAAAGTATCAACAAAAGCAATTTCTATGTTATAATGAGAACATAGTGTTTCTATCAATATTAAAGGTTTATCATCCATTTTGATTAAGTTTTTGTAATTCCTTGAATAGTTCTATTTCTTTTTCATTGAGACCGGTTGGAATCTTGATATGGTAAGTGATAATTAAATCGCCAAAGGCGCCTTCTTTTTTATAAATAGGAAAACCTTTGCCTTTCAATTTTACTTTAGACTCGTTTTTTGTTTCAGGCTTTATTTTTAGTTTAACCTTACCATTAAAAGTATCTATTGTAATTTCACCTCCCAGCATAGCGGTGTACAAATCTAAATCGACATCAATATATAGAGTATTACCTTCTCTCTTAAATTGGGTATGGTTGTTAATGGTGAATTTAATGTATAAATCACCATGAGGACCACCGTTGACGCCTAAGCCGCCTTTGCCTTTAATTTTTATAACTTGTCCATTTTCTACACCTGCAGGAATGGTTAGTCTAATTTGTTTGTCATTAACGGTAAGTACTTGTTTTTGACTGGTATAAATATCTTTTAAATCGAGATGTAATTCGGCATTATAATCTTGCCCTTTAAATTTTGGACTACGACCTTGGTTATACGATTGCCCTCCAAACATAGATTCAAAAAAATCTGAATATGCTTCATTAGAGTAACTTTGTTGATTGCTCTGCTGATTAGAGTTTTTATGTTGTTGCTGTGCTTTTTGATAAGCCTCGCCGTCTTTCCAGTTTTCGCCGTATTTATCGTATTTTTTACGGTTCTCAACGTGACTTAGAACTTCGTTGGCCTCGTTTATTTCCTTGAATTTCAGCTCTGCATCTTTATTGTCGGGATTTAAATCAGGATGATATTTTCGTGCCAGTTTTCTGTAAGCTGTTTTTATATCCTTTTCAGTTGCAGTTTTTGGAATGCCCAATATTTTATAATAATCTATAAATGCCATTGGATGATGTTATTTTCTTATTAATTATTTTTTCGGATAGAACGGCTTTGTGATATAAGATTTTTTATAAATAAATACCTGTTGCTTAACGAAGTTATCGATTTTTTATGACAAAATCAAGGATTGTATAGGCTTAATATGTGGTGGTTTTTTTAGAGTTTTAGTTTGCCTTAGTAGTTAAATTTTAATGTTGACGCTGCATTGGGTAATTTTATTATTACACCTCATTTTAGCTTAAAAAGAAAGCGCCTCGAAAATTAATTCGAAGCGCTATTACATTTGAGTTAGTCACACAAATTTAATTATTTTATTAAAAGCAATATTTGTTTTCTGCTTTTACTTTTTCTGCTATTTCATTACGTAAGTCAACGATGTCTGGGTAGTTTTGGTATTTGGTAAAACGCTTAAGCCCCATGAGCATCATGCGTTGTTCGTCGCCTTCAGCAAAAGATATAATACTTTCTTTTCCTTTTTCTTCAATAATATCAACGGCGTGATATAAGTATAATTTAGACATGGCTATTTGTACCGATTGTGAATCTTCACCAAAACGTTTGGCATTTTTCTCGGTTCTTAAAATAGCCGATTCCGCCATGTAAATTTCAATTAAAATATCGGCAGCAGCTATAAGTAATTGTTGATGCTTGTCTAGGTCTGGACCAAATTTTTGAACAGCTCCTCCGGCAACCATTAAAAAGGTCTTTTTCAACTTATTAATCATTACTTTTTCTTCAGAAAATAATTCTGAAAAGTCTGGCGTATCAAAAGAAGGAATGCCCATTAATTCTTCTTGAACTTTTTGAGCAGGGCCTAATAGGTCAACATGGCCTTTCATAGCTTTCTTTACAAGCATACCAACAGATAGCATTCTGTTAATTTCGTTAGTTCCTTCGTAAATACGTGCAATACGCGCATCTCTCCAAGCAGATTCCATAGGGGTTTCTTCAGAGAATCCCATTCCCCCGAAAATTTGAATACCTTCATCGGCAGCGTGCTGTACATCTTCCGAGACAGCTACTTTCAGAATAGAACATTCAATAGCATATTCTTCAACACCTTTTAATTCAGCTTCCTGATGTGTGTTTCCAGCCGCTTCTCTTAAAGCAATTCTATCTTCAATATTTTTTGCTGCTCTATAAGTTGCCGATTCACCGGCGTAAGCATTGGTTGCCATTTCTGCCAATTTAACTTTAATAGCACCAAAATCTGAAATTGGCGTTTTAAATTGTTTACGCTCATTAGCATAATTTACTGCTGTAGATAAAATACGTCTTTGAGAATCTAAACAAGCAGCAGCTAGTTTAATACGACCAACATTAAGAGCGTTCATGGCGATTTTGAAACCTTCACCACGACCAGCTAGCATACTGTCTACCGGAACAATGGTATCATTAAAAAAGACTTGGCGCGTTGATGATGCACGAATACCTAATTTATGTTCTTCTTCACCTAGAGTAATTCCATTTGGATTTTCTTTATCGAATTCAACAATAAAACCTGTGATATTTTTATCATTTTCTATACGAGCAAAAACAATCATCAACTTACAGAACCCGGCATTTGAAATCCACATTTTCTGTCCGTTAATTTTGTATGTTTTTCCATCTTCGGATAGGGTAGCGGTGGTTTTTCCAGAATTGGCATCACTACCAGCACCGGGCTCTGTTAAGCAATAAGCTCCAAACCATTCGCCAGAGGCTAATTTAGGTACGTATTTTTGCTTTTGTTCTTCTGTGCCATATAATGTAATTGGCATAGTACCAATTCCTGTATGCGCTCCAAAAGCAGTACTAAAAGAACCGGTTCCAGAAGAAATATAATCGCATGTTAATACCGTAGAAACAAAGCCCATTCCCATACCACCATAAGCTTCGGGAACAGCAACACTTAAAAAGCCCATATCTCCAGCTTTACGCATAACGTCTTCAGTTAATGCATAATCTTTAGCTTCAAAACGCGCTTTATGAGGAATGATTTCACGATCGTTAAATTCCATTACGGATTCTTTCATCATGGTTTGTTCTTCTGAAAAATCTTCAGGGGTAAACACATCTTCACAATTTGTTTCTTTTACAAGGAATTGACCTCCTCTTAGTATGTCTTTTTCTTCTGTTGCCATGTCTTTTTTAGATTATTAGATTTAAGAACCAAGAATCAAGACTGTTGAAGTCCGGATTTGAAACTTGAAATCATTTTTTGTATTTGTTTAATTTTTTGTTCTAGGTGTTTAAATTTTTCTTCAGAAATATAGCTTTGGTTAAAAGCCACATTCAGTTGTGTTTCCCATTCAAAAGCAGACCCTAAACTGTGTTCTAAATAATTAGCAAAATGTTTATCTGAACTTTTACTAGTGCCTTCTGATATGTTTGAAGGAATAGAAACAGCACATCGATTCATCTGACTCATTAATCCATAAGTTTCAAACTTTGGAAAACTTCTAGTGATTTTATAAGATTCTGAAACTAATACCATGCTTTCACTCCAAATTTTTAATTTCTTGAAATTATGCATGGTTTTTGTTTTTTTAATCTTGTCTCTTGGTTCTAATTGTCTTGATTCTTAATTAAGAAACTCGAATATGCCGCAAGCACCTTGACCAGTACCAACACACATGGTAACGGCACCATATTTGCCTTTCATGTCTTGCTTACGCATTTCGTCAAATAGTTGTACGGATAGTTTTGCTCCAGTACATCCTAATGGATGACCTAATGCAATGGCTCCACCATTTACGTTAATAATATCGGGGTTAAGATTTAGTTCTCTAATTACTGCTAAGGATTGAGAAGCAAAGGCTTCATTTAACTCAATTAAAGATAAATCATCTTGTTTTAGTCCTGCTTGTTTTAATGCTTTCGGAATTGCTTTTACGGGGCCGATACCCATAATGCGAGGTTCCACACCTGCAGCAGCATAGTTTACCATTCTTGCAATTGGCTCTAAACCTAGTTCTTTAACCATGTCTTCACTCATTACCATAACAAAAGCAGCACCATCACTCATTTGTGACGAGTTACCCGCTGTAACGCTTCCGCCAGCAGCAAATACAGCTCTAAGTTTGGCTAAAGCTTCTTTACTGGTCCCTGCACGAGGTCCTTCATCTTTAGTAACTGTGTAAGATTTTGTCGCTTTCTTTCCGTTAGCATCAATATAAGTTTGTTCCACTTCAATAGGTACTATTTGATCTTGAAAACGATTTTCGGCCTGTGCTCTTAATGCTTTCATGTGCGAATTAAATGCAAATTCATCTTGGTCTTCACGAGATACTTTAAACTGTTTTGCAACAGCTTCTGCAGTATTTCCCATGCCCCAATAATAATCTTCGTGACCCATTTTTACAATAGCATCATAATTTAGTTCCGGCTTAAAACCTGTCATTGGAACGCTACTCATGCTTTCTGCACCACCAGCTATAATACAATCTGCCATTCCGGCTTGTATTTTCGCTGTAGCCATACCAATAGTTTCAACTCCCGAAGAGCAAAAACGGTTTACGGTGACACCGGGAACATCAACAACTTCTAATCCCATTAGCGAGATTAAACGCGCCATATTTAATCCTTGTGCACCTTCTGGCATGGCATTACCAACAATAACATCATCGATACGCTTTGGGTCTAAATTTGGCAATTCTTTCATCATATATTTGATGGTTTCAGCTGCTAATTCATCTGTTCTTTTAAAACGGAACACGCCTTTTGGTGCTTTACCAACTGCGGTTCTATATGCTTTTACGATGTAAGCTTGTTTGCTCATAGTAGTATTAAGATTTTTAGAATTAAGTATTAAGACTTGCTAAGCGTTCTTTGAAGTGAATAATTCATTTTTGTTACTTCTAAAACTTCATTTATTATAGGTCTTACTTTTTCTTCTGTTATTAAATTTAATCTTTTAGATAAATATAATTGTGTTAATAATTCGAATGAAGAACCATTTGCAATTCCTAGAAATTGTCTAAACTCTCCATTAGTATTTCTTCCAGCTCCTTCTGAAATATTTGAAGGAATAGAAACTGCACTTCGTCTTAATTGAGATGTTAAACCGTATTTTTCCTCTTTAGGAAAATTATCGGTAGCTCTATAGCAATGCTCGGTTATATCCATTGCTTTTTGCCATATTTTTAACTCTTCAAATCTGTGCATCTTTACTTAAGTATTAAATTTTTAGTATAAAGTACGAAGAATTAACGGTGAACTTGTCTTTGTACTTAATACTTTATACCAAGTGATTTTTTAATTTCTAAGTGGTTTACCTTTGGTTAACATGTGCTGAATACGCTCTAAAGTTTTACGTTCTGTACATAAACTTAAGAAAGCTTCACGCTCTAAATCCAATAAATATTGCTCGCTAACTAAAGTTGGTTCAGATAAATCTCCACCAGCCATAACGTAAGCTAATTTATTAGCAATTTTCATGTCGTGTTCAGAAATGTAATTGGAGTCTTTCATAGAATCTGTTCCTACTAAAAACATACCTAAAGCTTGCTTACCAAGTACTTTTACATCTGTACGTTTTACCGGTTGTGTGTAACCAGAATTAGCCATTAACATAGCATGTTGTTTAGCAACTGCAATTTGACGGTCTTTATTAACAACTACAACATCCTTTCCTTTTTGTAATACGCCCATATCAAAAGCTTCGTAAGCTGAGGTTGATACTTTGGCCATACCAATAGTTAAAAAGTATTCTTGAAGTGTATTTAATTGCACATCTCCTTTTCTGAAAGTATCTGATGCTCTTAAAGCCATTTCTTTAGAACCACCACCGCCAGGGATAACACCAACACCAAACTCTACAAGTCCCATGTAAGTTTCTGCTGCTGCAACTACTTTATCGGCGTGTAAGGATAACTCACAACCACCACCTAAAGCCATGCCGTGAGGTGCAGATATAGTTGGAATAGAAGAGTAGCGCATACGCATCATAGTATCTTGAAAATATTTAATAGCCATGTTAAGCTCATCATATTCTTGCTCTGCAGCCATCATGAAAATCATTCCGATGTTTGCACCAACAGAGAAGTTTGCAGCTTGATTACCAACAACTAAACCATCAAAATCTTTTTCGGCTAAATCAATAGCTTTATTTAATCCAGCAAGTACATCTCCACCAATGGTGTTCATTTTAGATTGGAATTCGCAGTTTAATATGCCATCTCCTAAATCTTCAATAACTACACCAGAATTTTTAAATACTTCGTTAGATTTTCTAATATTATCTAAAATAATGAAACTGTCTTGTCCTGGAATTTTTTCTTGTGATTTCTTAGGAATATCATAAGCATAACTTGCGCCTTCTTTAATGGTATAAAAAGAAGAATTTCCAGATGCTAACATCTCGTTTACCCAAGCAGCAGGCTCTAAACCTTCAGCTTTCATAATTTCAATTCCTTTTTCAACGCCAATAGCATCCCAAATTTGGAAAGGACCATGTTCCCATCCAAACCCCGCTTTCATGGCATCATCAATTTTATATAAATCGTCTGTTATTTCAGGAATTCTATTTGAAACATAGGCAAATAAAGCAGCAAAGCTCTTTCTGTAGAATTCACCAGCTTTATCCTTTCCTTTTACTAATACTTTAAAACGGTCAACAACTTTATCAATCGTTTTCGTAAGTTCTAAAGTTGCAAATTTTGCTCGTTTAGCCGAACGATATTCTAATGTATTTAAATCTAATGATAAAATTTCTTTAGATCCATCTGCAGATACTTGTTTTTTATAAAAACCTTGACCTGTTTTACTTCCTAGCCATTTGTTTTCCATCATGGTATTGATGAAATCTGGTAGTTTAAATAATTCTAAACTTTCGTCATTCGGACAGTTTTCTCTAATGCCGTTTGCCACATGAACTAAAGTATCTAAACCAACAACATCTACCGTACGGAAGGTCGCCGATTTTGGACGACCAATTACTGGTCCAGATAATTTATCGACTTCCTCAATAGTTAAGTCTAAATCCTTTACCGTATGGAATAAACTTTGAATACTAAAAATTCCAATTCTGTTACCAATAAAGGCAGGCGTATCTTTAGCAACTACCGATGTTTTTCCAAGAAATTGCTCACCGTAACCATTCAAGAATTCTAATACAGAAGCATCTGTTTTTGGTCCAGGAATAATTTCAAATAATTTTAAGTAACGTGCTGGGTTAAAGAAGTGTGTTCCACAGAAATGCTTCTGGAAATCTTCACTTCGTCCTTCGCTCATAAATTTTATAGGAATACCAGAGGTGTTTGATGTAATTAACGTGCCTGGTTTGCGATATTTTTCTAAGTTTTCGAACACCATTTTTTTGATGTCTAGTCTTTCAACTACAACTTCCATAATCCAATCTACATCTGCTACTTTAGCAATATCGTCTTCTAAATTACCGGTGGTAATTCTACTAGCGAAATCTTGATGATAAATTGGAGATGGTTTTGATTTTAACGAAGCCATAAGGGCATCATTAACCAATCTATTTCTAACTATTTTGTCTTCTAAAGTTAAGCCTTTAGCTTTTTCTTTGTCGTTAAGTTCTCTCGGAACAATGTCTAATAATAGAACATCAACACCAATATTAGCAAAGTGACATGCAATGCCGCTTCCCATAATTCCGGAACCAATAATGGCGATTTTTTTTATTCTGCGCTTGCTCATTTTTATAATTAGTTATCGTTTTGGTTGAATATTTTTTTGTTGCTTACCATTTCTGAAATGACATCTGCTACTTCGTAAAAGTGGTTCAGTTTCTCATCAGAAATATTACTTCTAATGGCTTCATTAAAGGTTAAAACGTGTGTTTTAGAATAGTTTCGTTTTTCTAATCCGCAGGGCGTTAACTTTATGATAACACCGCGTCCGTCTTCAGGATTTGGATGCCGCTCTATCAGACCTTTTTTCTCCATATTCTTTATAATTCTAGACAAGCTGGTGGCTTCCATACCCATTTTAGGACCTAAAGCGGTTGAAGGTGTGCCTTTCTCTGGATCTATACTTAGCAGAGTAAATCCGGTTGCCATAGTACTATCATATTTTAAAGCTTCTTCATTGTACATTTTTTGAACGGTAAGCCAAGTAGTTCTTAATATATAATCTATAGTTCTATCTTTCATAGGCGGATGTGTTTTCCAAATATACTAAAATATATTATGCATGCATAATATATTAATAAAATTTTAGCTTAATTTTTGTTAATAAAGGAATTTTCACCTTAGTTTCTGTAAATCTTCTCGATTAAAGCCAAGTATTTTTGCTTAATTACTTTACGCTTCATTTTCATGGTCGGCGTTAAATGTCCGGCGTCAATAGTCCAAACATCAGGAGTAATTTCGAATTTTTTAATTTGTTCCCATTTACCGAAGTTGGCATTGGCAAAATTAATTTCTTCTTGAATTCTCTCTAGTAGTTGGGGGTTTAAGATTATGTCTTCATTAGTTGTAAACGGAATGTTGTGGCGCTTGGCCCATTCTTTTACGAAGTCATAATTTACTTGTATTAAAGCTGCTGGCATTTTTTCGCCTTCACCGATAACCATAATCTGTTCAATAAATCGAGATTGTTTGAATTGATTTTCAAGTAGGGTAGGTGCAACATATTTTCCTCCCGAGGTTTTAAACATTTCTTTTTTTCTGTCGGTGATCTTTAGGAAGCCATCGGCATCTATTTCTCCAATATCTCCGGTGTGGAAATAATCATTTTTTATAACTTCGGCTGTTTTCGTTTCGTCTTTATAATAGCCCATCATAACGTTTGGACCTTTTACGAGAATTTCGCCATCTTCAGCTATTTTAACTTCAACATCGTCAATTATTCTACCTGTTGTTCCTACCCTAAAACCTCCATTTCGCATATCGTTTACCGATACAACAGGAGAGGTTTCTGTTAAGCCATAGCCTTCCATAATAGGTAATCCTGCTGCCGCAAATACTCTGGTAAGTCTTGGTTGTAGCGCGGCACTACCTGAAACCATAAGATCTAGATTTCCGCCAAGTCCTTCTTGCCATTTGCTGAAAATAAGTTTTCTAGCTATTTTAAGTTGAAATTCATACCACCAACCATTTTGTCCGTAAGGCTCATATCTTAGACCTAGGTTAACTGCCCAAAAGAAAAGCGATTTTTTTATTCCTGATAAATCGCTGCCTTTAGCAATGATTTTATCATATACCTTTTCATAAAGACGAGGCACAGCCGTCATAACGTTTGGTTTAATTTCTTTAAGGTTATCGCTCATTTTATCGATAGACTCTGCAAAGTAAATTTCTGCACCACAATATTGGTATAAATAAAGAATCATGCGTTCAAAAACATGACAAACAGGAAGGAAACTAAGGGTTTTAGCGACGCCTAATTCAAAAGGAACACGGTTTTGACTATTTAAAACGTTTGAAACAAGGTTGTTATGAGATAACATAACGCCTTTCGGTCTTCCGGTAGTTCCTGAAGTGTAAATTAATGTGGCTAAATCTGTGGATTTTACATTGTTTTTTCTAGCCTCAACTTCAGGTTGAATACTTGTGTCTTCACCTAACTTAAGTACTTCGTTCCAGCTAGATTCATTTTGAATATCATCAAAAGTGTACACGTGTTTTAGTTTTGTGTTTCCTTTTATTGAATTTAGTTTAGTTAGAATTTCTTCATCTGAAACAAAACAATATGTAGATTCTGAGTGATTTAAAATATATTCATAATCTTCGGCGCAAATAGTTGGGTAAATTGGTACGTTTTGTGCGCCTATTTGTAAAACTCCAATATCTAAAATATTCCACTCTGTTCTGTTTGTGGAAGATATAACCGCAATTTTGTCGTTTGGCTGTATGCCTAATTTTAATAAACCACGACTTATGGCATTGGCTTGATCTACATATTCTTGAGAAGAAGTAGATTGCCACTTTCCATTATGTTTTGTGTTAAAAGCCTTATCTAAATTATATGTTTTTAATTGGTAATAAGGAAAGTCAAAAAGTCTGGTGATTTCGGTCATGTGCTATAAGTATTCTAGAGTGCAAAATAGGAAATAAAATAAGATTATCAAATAATGTACCAAAAAAGTATTGTATTCGTATAAAACTTTGTTGATTTCTATCAATTTTATATTCTCTCTACGTTTAGTTTTTGAAGTAATTTAATTGCTTAGCAGTTATTAAAATACAATATTATTGTTAAATATAAGCTTGTTTTAACTTGCTTTTAAGACGTATAATTTTTTGTGTAAATACCTAGCTGTTTATTCATAATATTTCGTTGATATTCTGTACTTTTGATGTTCTTATTAAACCATTTGTATGTTTAAAAAACATGTAAAAAATCTTTCTTTTTTTTTAATAATTTTATGCCATTTAGGGTTTTTAGCTGCAATTTTATTCGAAAATCAGAATAATATTTTTGTTTCGGCTTTTATTATTCTATCCTTAATCTTGCTTTTTATTACTTATAAAAAAACACCTTTAAATTCCGTAGATCATAGTTTTGAACATGTATTAACTATTGGTTTTGTCTTTTTTGGAGCGATAATAACCTATGTTTTATCTAGTTCTTTTGGTTTGAGCCGCGTTTTGTCGGCTAGTTTAGTAGGTTTAATAGCTAGTTTTGTTCCTAATCTATTTAAAAGAAGTGGTTTTGCTCAAGGTGTACCAACCGCTGTATATTGCGGCGCTTTTGTGGGTATGACAAATATAAATGTGTCTACCGATTATATTATTATAAGCATAGCGAGTGCCACTACTGGGCTACTTTTAGTTGGTACCAAGGATACTTTTCATGGTGTTGGTGGTAAACTGGGGACTTTGGCCTTCGCTGGTGTTGTGTTTGCATTTTTAATTACATCTGTTATTTTTCAATGGGTATAGAGCAATTTATATTATTTTTAGTTGGTGGAGTTTCAGCAGTGTTAACGTTCTTTTTGCATGTAGATTTAAAGCAAGGACCAGTTAGAGCATCTTCTTTAGTAGGTGTTTTGGTCGGGGTGTTTGTTTTGGTGTGTCCAGATTTGCTATCGCCGTATTTAACTAAAAACTTACCATTAGTTTGTTTTGGAGCATCTTTTATAGGAATGGTGTCTTCAAAAGTATTGTCCAATTATTTGTTGATTGGATTCTCAGGAATAGTATTCACTATTATTTTTTTTAACACCAGTAGCTTTTTTAATGGTTTTGGAGGAGGTTTAGGCTCGGCTGCCTGCATAGCGCTTTTGGTTAGTTTAAGTTTTCCTCTTATAAGAAAGCAAAGAAAATTGCAAAAGAGAGGTTTACAAATAAAGCGACACAGAAAATCTAAAGGAAATAATTGAAATTAACGCATAAAAAAAGCGGTTTAAGAACTTAATCTTAAACCGCTTTTATAATTTATCTACTAGTTTACTTTTTTTCGATCCATAATCTAGCATTCACAAAAGCTTCTAACCAAGGAGAAACTTCGTCCGTTCTTCCTTCTGGGTAATTTGCCCAGTTCCATTGGAACGTAGAACGCTCAATATGTGGCATAGTTACTAAGTGACGCCCTGTTTTATCAGAAAGCATTGCTGTGTTATAATCTGATCCATTTGGATTATTTGGATAGCCTTCGTAACCGTATTTAGCAACAATATTATAGTTTTCTTCGGAAAGTGGTAAGCTAAATTTACCTTCACCATGAGAAATCCAAACCCCTAATTCTGTTCCTGCTAAAGTTGAAAGCATTACAGAGTTATTATCTTGAATTTTTACAGATGTAAAAGAACTTTCGTGTTTATGAGAATCATTATGAATCATTTTTCCGTGTACTTCGTGTTCCGGATTAATTTCTTCTAATTCCATAAATAATTGACATCCATTACAGATACCAACCGATAAAGTATCTTCTCTTTTGAAGAAATCTTGAATTACTTTATTTGCTTTCTCGTTGTATTTAATAGCGCCTGCCCATCCTTTTGCAGAACCTAAAACATCAGAATTAGAAAATCCACCAACAGCTCCTAAAAACTGAATATCTTCTAAGGTTTCACGACCAGAGATTAAATCTGTCATGTGTACATCCTTAACATCGAAACCAGCTAGATACATAGCGTTAGCCATTTCTCGTTCTGAATTCGATCCTTTTTCACGAAGAATAGCAGCCTTAGGGCGTTTGCCAATAAAAGCTTCTAGTTTTCCTGTGAAATTTTTAGGGAATGTATATTGAAGTGGTTGATTTTTATAATTATTGAAACGGGCTTCAGCTAAATTATTAGCCGTTTGTTTTTGATCTAATAAATAAGACGTCTTATACCAAATATCTCTAGTTTCTGAAACATCGAAAGAGAAACTCTCGTCGTTGTTTTTGATGTTTAATTGTCCTGTATTGTTTACCGAACCAATATTTATAGCCTTTATTTTATTTTCTGATAAAATGGTTTCTACAGAAGCATCTGCTTGAAAAACAATTCCTGAGTTTTCAGCAAAAAGTACTTTTATAGCATCCTCTTCACCTAATTTAGAAAGATCTAAATCGGCACCTAAATTAACATCAGCAAAACAAAGTTCTAATAAAGTAGTAATTAAACCACCAGAAGCCACATCATGACCAGCTGCAATTTTATCTTCTGTTATTAAATTTTGAATAGTATTAAAAACCGCTTTTACATAAGCTGCATCTTTTACATTTGGCGTTTCATTTCCAATAGCATTTAAGACTTGGTTGAAAGAGCTTCCTCCTAATTTAAAATCGTCTTGAGAAATATTGATATAGTAAATGTTCCCACCGTTTTGTTTTAATACAGGCTCAACAACTTTAGTAATATCATTACAGTTAGCACCAGCAGAAATAATAACCGTTCCTGGAGAAATAACATCACCATCAGGATATTTTTGTTTCATAGAAAGTGAATCTTTACCGGTTGGCACATTGATTCCTAAATCTATAGAAAATTCTGAAATGGCTTTTACAGCTTCGTATAAACGTGCATCTTCACCTTCGTTTTTACAAGGCCACATCCAGTTTGCTGAAAGCGAAACCGCATTTAAACCATCTTTTAAAGGTGCCCAAACTAAGTTTGTAAGTGCTTCTGTTATTGAGTTTCTACTTCCTGCAACAGGGTTAATTAAACCAGAAATAGGCGAGTGGCCTATAGAGGTTGCAACACCTTCTTTACCTTTAAAATCTAGTGCCATAACACCAACATTGTTTAAAGGTATTTGTAAAGGTCCAACACATTGTTGTTTGGCAACTTTACCACCAACACAACGGTCTACTTTGTTTGTTAACCAATCTTTACAAGCTACCGCTTCAAGTTGTAAAACTTGCTCTAAATATATTTTTAAGTTTTTGGTTTTATAACGTGGGTTTTTATAATTTCTAATAACAGTTTTATCTGTTAAAACGGTTTTTGGTGAGCTACCAAACATATCCTCTAAAGCTAAATCCATTGGTTTGTCTCCTTTGGTTTTAGATTCGAAAGTAAAACGATTGTTACCGGTAACATCTCCAACAGTGTACATTGGTGAACGCTCACGGTCTGCAATTTTCTTTAGGGTTTCTGTATGTTTTTCAGAAATCACTAAGCCCATACGCTCTTGAGACTCGTTACCTATAATTTCTTTTGAAGAAAGTGTTGGGTCTCCAACAGGTAATTTGTCCAAATCGATATGTCCACCAGTATCTTCAACTAATTCTGATAAACAATTTAAGTGTCCACCAGCACCATGATCGTGAATGGAAACAATGAAGTTTTCATCACTTTCTACCATGCCACGAACGGCATTAGCAGCACGTTTTTGCATTTCTGGATTAGAACGTTGTACTGCGTTTAACTCAATTCCTGAAGCTAAAGCACCAGTGTCAGCAGAAGACACTGCAGCGCCTCCCATTCCAATTCTATAATTTTCACCACCAAGAATAACAATCTTATCTCCTTCTTTTGGAGTGTCTTTTAAGGCTTGGTCTGCTTTACCGTAACCAATACCACCAGCTTGCATAATGACTTTATCGAAACCTAATTTTCTTGGTTCAGAATCGCTAGATGATGCGTTTTCGGCATGTTCAAAAGTTAAAACAGAACCTGTAATTAAAGGTTGCCCAAATTTGTTTCCAAAATCTGAAGCACCATTTGAAGCTTTTATTAAAATATCCATTGGTGTTTGATAAAGCCATTTTCTAGCTTTAAACTTTTGTTCCCAATGGCGGTTTTCTTCTAATCGCGAATACGATGTCATGTAAACAGCCGTTCCTGCTAAAGGTAAAGACCCTTTTCCGCCAGCAAGACGGTCTCTAATTTCCCCACCAGCACCTGTTGCAGCACCATTAAAAGGTTCTACGGTTGTTGGGAAGTTATGTGTTTCCGCTTTAAGCGAAATAACCGACTCGTAATTTTTTGTTTCGTAAAAATCTGGTTTGTCAGCTGTTTTAGGAGCAAATTGCTCAACAACTGGTCCTTTTACAAAAGCAACATTATCTTTATAAGCCGAAACGATATCGTTTGGATTTGTTTCGGATGTTTTTCTAATTAACTTGAAAAGTGATGTTGGTTTTTCTTCTCCATCAATTACAAAAGTTCCGTTGAAAATTTTGTGACGACAGTGCTCTGAGTTTACTTGAGAAAACCCGAAAACTTCAGAATCTGTTAGCGGACGGCCAATTTTTTTAGCAACACTTTCTAAATACTCAACCTCTTCAGTACTTAAAGATAAACCTTCTTGCTCGTTATAAGCAGCAATATCCTCAATGTTTAAAATAGGTTCCGGCTTAATATCAATAGTAAAAGTATCTTGATTTAAGCTTGTGAATTTCTCTGAAATCATAGGGTCGAAATCCATGAATTCTTCTGTTGAAGCTGAAAATTCTTCAATTCTGATAATGTCTGAAATTCCCATGTTCTGAGTAATTTCAACAGCATTAGTACTCCAAGGTGTAATCATCGCAGCTCGTGGGCCAACAAAAAAAGCATCTAAAGATGCTTGTTCTATTTTAGGCTGGTCGCCAAATAACCAAGACAATTTTGTTATGGTTTCTGTAGATAATTCTTTTGTTGTTTGAACAGCAAATATCTTGCTGGTTACGTTTCCAAAGAAATGAATCATTATATGTGTGTTGTTAGTTTAAAGAAAGTGCAAATTTACTTTTTTTTAGCCGATTTTCTATTAAAAAAATGCGAAGGAAAATAGAGAGTTATTCACGAGGTTTTAAACAAAAAAAAGCGGCTTAAAAAAAGCCGCTTTTGATAAGAGTAGTTGTGTGCTTATTGTTTTACTATTTTTTTAGTGATGCTTCTTACTTCCGAAGAAAGTTTTAAAATATAAACGCCTTGCTCTAAGTTTGCTACATCTATGCTTTTGGCAGAGGAAGAAATAACGCCTTTATTGGTTTGCTTTCCAAGAATATCGTAGATGCCAAATTCTAGAGGTTGGTTGGTATCAATATTAATATTGCTTCCTTTTGTTGGGTTTGGGTATATTTTTAGGTTTTCTAAAAAAATATCGTCTGTACTTAATGATGCATAACAAGTCCATGATAAATCATCTAAGGTTACACGATCTCCTCCACTTGTGTTTTCTGTAATTACAATAGTTACATTGCCCGTAATATTGATATTAGAAATGGTTGTGGTTTGAGCAGAGTCTCCATAAGGTAGTGAACCAACAACATTGCCATTCACCAGGACGTCTAAATTTCCTGAGCCGCCGCTGTATGCTCTTTGGGTGGTTGCGGTAAGGTTGCCTATACCACCTGGGAACATTGGAGATGTAAGATTACCTGCTTTAGTGCCTCTAACATCAAAAGTAATGGCTTTGCTTTCTGGTGAAATAACTTCGTCTATTCTAGCTAGGGAAGCGGTCCATGAGCCTCCATCATTTCCTGTCCAAGTTCTGTTTCCGTATTGGTTATTATTCAATCCGTCTGTGGAGACTAAGTTCTCGAAAGTTTCTGTGATACATGCATCAATTACTGGTGTAGAATCTTCTAATGTTGTTGCATTTACAGCATCGCTTAAATCCGATTTGTTATTTGCCAAATCAGCAGCAAGTACAGCAAAGCTATATGTAGTTTCTGGGTTTAGACCAGTAAGTGTTATTGTGGTTGTTGATTGTGAAGACAAAAAATATACACCATCAACATAAATTTGATATGAAGTTACACCGGTATCATCTGTAGATGGGGTCCAACTTAAATCTACAGTAGTACTCGTTACATTGGTTGCGACTAAATTTGTTGGAATTGTTGGAGCTTCTGTGTCTGTTGGTTGAGATTCTCCCCAGCGGTTTATTGCTGATTGTCCGCCCCAAATTACAGTTGCTAAATAGGGGTTGTCAATAAAGGGATTTCTGTTTCCTTGTCCATAAGTTTTATTAGCGTCTCCATGGTAAGCGTTTCTTTGATTTTCAACTATAGAAACAGGATCTTGCGCATTCCATTCTAAAAGAAGATTAATCATGTTTGGGTCGATAGTATTGGTTTCTCCAATAGCTACAAATGATGGTTTACATTGTGTTCCATATCTTAAATACATATACATAATTATTCTAGCTGCATCACCTTTCCACTCGTCTCCTGGGTACCAACTACCTGAAATATTAGCCGCGGTAGTTGTGATAAGCTGGCCATCTGTACCAATATTGGTTATGTATTTTAAATTGCCGCGATTGGAGTTCATTGTTACATCCGACGGTCTCAGGTTGTGAGCATCTGCGTATGGAGGAACATCTCTACCTGTACTCTCTAATTTTGGACTTGCCAAAGAGTTTGGGAACGTGTGTTCTCTATTCCAATCGGTACCCGAATCTCCTCCACTGGACATGTTACTTCTAGTCCGGTCTGTCACATAGTTGCCGTCTGTGTCATTATATCCGTAAATTAATAATACATTATTAAGATTGTCTGGATCTTGATCGGTTATTTTACTCGCTTCCCAAATACCAGGGGTATAAGTTAGGTATTGGGTATGTTTGGCAGCTGTTTCAATAGCTAAATCGTTAAAAAGATCCATTCCGGTTTGCGAAAAATCGACATCTTGGTAATAGCTTTGCAAGTTTTGTGGAGGTGTTAGCTGCGCAAAACTTATAGTGGTAATGAATAAAAAGAATAAGTAAAAGTGTTTCATGAGGGAAGTTTTAAAACGTTAGTGTTTACAGTTGTACTACTTGGAATCTAGAGTTTTGTTCTAGGATATAGCACTTATTTGTTACTAGCTAAGATAAAACTTTATAGTGACTTTGGTGTTAAGAAATTGTCAAGCCAAGTTTAGTATAAGACTCATTTACAGTTTTGTGTAAAAAAAAAGAGACTACCTTATTGGGTAGTCTCTTTTTCGTGTTAATATGTTTTAAGCGTTTAATATTTTCGCTCAATAATTTTATTTACGTTCTAGTAGCGCCATATAGAAACCATCGAATCCCGATTTATGGGCTAATACTTTTTTATCTTTCACTAAGGTAAAATTTTCTCCAGCTTCCGAATTTAAAAAGGTTTTCACCTGATCTTGATTTTCCGAAGGTAAAACAGAGCACGTAGCGTAAACCATTTGGCCTCCAACTTTTACCATTTTAGAATACTGTTGAAGAATTTCTTGTTGTGTTTTCTTTATTTTTTCAATAAATTCAGGTTGAAGTTTCCATTTGGCATCTGGGTTTCTTCTTAAAACACCTAAACCAGAACATGGCGCATCAATTAAAACACGGTCGGCTTTATCGTAAAGTTTTTTAATCACTTTAGTCGATTCTATCGCACGGTTTTCAATGTTGTGTGCACCATTTCGTTTGGCACGTCGTTTTAACTCGTTCAATTTATTACCATAAATATCCATAGCAATAATTTGACCTTTATTTTCCATTAAGGCAGCTAAATGCAAAGTCTTTCCACCAGCCCCAGCACAAGCATCTACAACGCGCATACCTGGTTCTACGTTTAAAAACTCGGCTACTAATTGAGACGATGCATCTTGCACTTCAAAATGGCCGCTTTGGAAAGCTTCCGTAGAAAATACATTAGCACGCTCTTTTAATTTTAAAGCACTTGGATGGTTGGGTACAAAATCGGTTTCAATATCTAAATCGAATAAAACGGTTTGTAGCGCTTCTTTAGTTGTTTTAAGGGTGTTTACTCTTAAAATAACATCGGCTTGTTGGTTTAAAGCTTCAATTTCTTTACTCCAAAGTTCTTTTCCAAGTTCTTTTACACCAATTTCATCCATCCAATCTGGGATAGATTCTTTAAATTTTCTGTTGTTAGAAAGTTCATCAAAACGTCCTTTTATTCGGCGTAACGGTGTGCCTTCAAAATACTTCCAATCTGGTAATTTCACCCCTTTTAATGTGGCCCAAACGGCAAACATACGCCATAGGTTATCACGGTCAAAAGGTTCTTTAACTTCAGCAATTTCGGCGTACAAACGTTTCCAGCGCACCATTTCATAAGTGGTTTCGGCTACAAAACCACGGTCGCGTGCGCCCCAACGTTTATCGCGTTTTAATAATTGTTGAATAACTTTATCGGCATACTTTCCTTCGTTAAAAATAAGGGTTAAACCATCAATAACGGCAAAGCATAAATTTCTGTGTAATCGCATTTTTTTATTTCTCAGTGTTCAGTTTAAAAATTCAAAAAAAATAGATTTCGAATATCGAGAGCTATTTGTAGAATCTATAAGTATGAACGGTTTAATATTATAGAGTTTGCAAAGTTACGTTTTATTCATTAATAATTTTTCTTAATTTGCAGCGATTAATTAGCAGACTTGGAAGAACAAGATTTTATAGACGATTTAAAAGCTGGAAAACAATTTGCGTATGCAAAGTTGCTTAACGAATTTCAGCAAAAGGTGTTTGCCACTTGTATTTCATTTGTGCCTAATAAAGAGGATGCAGAGGATATTGCTCAGGATGTATTTGTTGAAGTTTTTAATTCGATTAATAAGTTTAAAGGGAACTCTAAACTATCGACCTGGATTTATAGAATTGCAACCAATAAGTGTTTGGGGTTTATACGGAAAAGGAATACCAAAAAGCGGTTTGCTTTTTTACAATCTATTATGGGGAATGAAATTCCGATGGATAAAACCAAATATTTCACCGAAATGAACCATCCGGGGGTTTTGCTAGAAAACAAAGAAAAGAGCGAAACTTTGTTTTTGGCTATAAATCAGTTGCCCGATGCGCAACGAGTGGTGTTTACGCTAAGTAAAGTTGACGGTATGAATAATCAAGAAATTTGCGAGATTACTGAAAAAAGTTTGTCTTCCGTAGAAGCGTTAATGTTTCGTGCAAAGAAAAACTTACAAATAAGTTTAGAGGATTTTTATAAAAACGATATGAAATAAAAAATGGAGCATGTTGCGCAAGTTTTTAAGTAAAATGGTATCTAAAAGTTTATAATACAGTAGGAAATGGAAAATAATAAAAACATAAAAAATAAAGTAGAAAGCACCTTATTGGCTATGGATACTATGGAGCACGTAAATGTGTCGCCGTTTTTTAAGGATAAAACCATGCAGCTTTTATTTGCAGAAAAAGAAGCGCAGACAAGTGTTAGAGGATGGTTTACACCAAAGTTACAGCTGGCCACTTTAGTGTGTGTAGTGGTTTTAAATGTTGTGGCATTTACGCAAATAAATACGTCTGAAAGCTTGAGTTACGATGAAAATATCAATCAGTTTGCCGAAACTTATAGATTGTCTACAAGTTCAGAAACATCATTTTTAAATTAAACAGATGAAGAAAAATTTACTCTTATATATATTACTCGCTTTTTTAATTGCGGTTAATGGTTTTTTCTTATTCAATTATTTAGGGAAACCTAGCGGAAAAATGCAACGCTCACAACAAGATCCGATGGCTTTTATCGCAGAGCAATTAGATTTTAACGAAAAACAGTTGGCGGCTGTAAAAGAGCTCAATAGAAAGCATCATAAAAAAATGAGGCAAAATAATGATGATTTAAGAGGTTTAAAAGATGCGCTTTTTAGTCAATTATCAAATGAATCATTAGATGAGACGGCTATTGATTCTATAACTTCTATTATAGGAGTAAAGGAGCAGGAATTAGATAAAATGGCATTTTATCATTTTAGAAGTATTCAGGAGCTGTGTAATGAAACTCAGAAAGAAGAATTTAAAAAAATAATTAATGATGGACTTAAAAAAGGCGGTGGAGACAGAACAAGAACGCCAAAAGAAGAGGGCGAACGTAGCGGACCGCCACCTCCACGCGGAGACGGACGACAAGGACCGCCACCAGGACATTAATTAAAAACATATTACAAAGACTCTAAATTTATTTAGGGTCTTTTTTTTGTGATTATATTAACAATTTAGCACACAAGTTTATGCGAAGAACGCCATCTAAAGGGATATAACATTAAAATAATAATTAAGATGAAAAATAGAAAAGTAAACACATTAGTACTTGTTTTAGGAGTTACCATAGGGATGTCAAGCATCGGGTTTAGTCAAGAAAGAGGAGACCGTAAAACACCGCCAACCTTTAGTGAATTATTAAAAAACTTTGATGCAGATGCCGATGGGAAATTAGTAAAAGGAGAAGTTGAAGAACCTTTGAAAAGTCAGTTTGAAAAAATTGATACGGATGAAGACGGGTTTATAACAGAGGAAGAATTTAAAAACGCACCTAAACCAGAACAAGCTAAAAAAGAAAGTAAAAGCCAAAAAGGATCAAAAGGAGGAAAAGCGCCATTGTTTTCAGAATTAATAGAACAAATGGATGCTAACAAAGATGGAAAACTAGCAAAAAGCGAAGTTAAAGGTCCTTTGAAAAATGATTTTTCTAAAGTTGATACCGATGAGGATGGTTTTATTTCTGAAGCTGAATTTGAAAATGCTCCAAAACCAGAGCGTCAGGAGCGCCCAAGACGTTAATTGGAATTCAGAAGACCGATTTATGGGAAGCTGAAACTAGGTATTGTGTTTGGGGCTTTTGAGTCTTAAGTTTTTTTTAACAGCTCCGAACACAAGTTTTAAATTGGAAGAACATCTAAAATTTAGATTCAAACAAAACCATTATAATTAATAGATTAAAAATCAAAACAAACAAAATGAAAGATTTAAAAGTCATATTATTTTCAACATTAATAGCGTTCGTTTATTTTTCTTGCGCAAATGATGATGTTGTAACAGAAACACCCGAAGAAGAGATTGACGAAGAAGTGATTGTCGTTATAGACGATACAGATTTTGAAGCTACAGATTGGACGGAAGCAACGCATAGTAAAGATGCCGATCCTGATTTTAATGAAGTTTTTGAAGATGGTACGGTAAAACGATTAGATCTTGTAATTACGGAAGAACGTTGGCAAAATATGTTGGATGATATGACGAATCTTTATGGAACTTTCGGTTCTAGAGGTGGTGGTAATTCTGGGTTTTCGGATGAAGATCCCATTTTTGTGCCTGGTGAAGTGTTTTACGAAGGTAAAGAATGGTACCGTGTAGGACTTCGTTTTAAAGGAAATTCAAGTTTGCAAAGTGCATGGCAAGCAGGGATTTTAAAATTATCTTTCAAGCTTGATTTTGATGAGTTTGAAGATGATTACCCACAAATAAAGAATCAACGTTTTTTCGGTTTTAAAAAATTAAGTCTTAAAAATAATTATGATGACGCCTCTATGATGCGTGAAAAAGTAGCAACCGATGTTTTTAGAGATGCCGGTTTAGCGGCTTCGCATACGGCATTTTACACAGTGTATGTAGATCATGGTGATGGTGCTGAGTATTTTGGAGTTTATACTTTGGTTGAAGAGGTTGATGATACCGTTATTGATACCCAATTTTCTGATAATGACGGTAATTTGTACAAGCCAGATGGAGATGCTGCAAGTTTTGCGAGCGGAACTTATGATGAAGATGAGTATGTTAAAAAAACAAACGAAGATGAGGCTGATTTCTCTGATGTGTCTGGCTTGTTAGATGTTTTACACGATAGTTCTAGAACATCAGACGCTGAAACCTGGCGTGCAAATTTAGATGGTATTTTCGATACAGACGTATTTTTAAAATACCTAGCGGTAAATACGGTTATTCAAAACTGGGATACTTACGGACGGATGACGCATAATTATTTCTTATATAATAATTTGGATACTGGAAAATTAAATTGGATTCCTTGGGATAATAATGAGGCGCTTCAGGATGGAAAACAAGGTGGAGCCTTATCCTTAGATTTTTCAGGGTTAAACGCAGCAACTTGGCCAATAATAGGTTATTTGTATAACGATGAGGTTTACAAAGCAAAATACGATACATACGTACAAGAGGTTGTTGATGGTGCTTTTGAAACCTCTAAAATGCAAGCGCTTTATGATTCGTATGCTTCATTATTAGAGGAGTCTGCAACAGCTGAAATTTCTGGGTATACTTTCATGAATTCTAGTGCCGATTTTCAATCCGCTGTAAATGAACTAAAAAGTCATGCGTCTAGTAGAGCAACGGCTGTAAGTAGTTATTTAAACAATTAAAATTTTATAAAAAATGCTTCAAAAGCCTCATGTTTTTGAAGTGTTTCTTTTTCTGATGAAAAAAAATAAAAAATGAACACAAGTTTATTTCTATAAACACATCTAAAATATATATAACTTAAAATAATAAGTAAAACATGAAAAAAGGAATAAAAAAAATAGTACCATACTCGAGTTTTTTGGCTTTAATTTTTATGTCAGCACTCGCTTGTAGTGGTAGTGATGATAGTAGTGCTTCGGATGAAGAAGAAGTGAGTGAAAACGAAGTGGTTACAGAATTGCATGCAGCATTTGCAGCATTTAATTCTGATGCCGTTACCGTTATTTTATCTGATGATGGTACTGAAGTTACTATTGAAACAACAGGGTTTCCGGATCATACTTCGATTTACTGGGAAACAGATAATGCGCTTTATATTGATGAGCCAGGTGTTTCAAAAACAACTCAAGACACTTATATTGGTGGAGGGCAAGGTGAAGCAGCCAGTATTACGGTTGATGCTACGCCAGATTTAACCGGAGCAACTGTTGCAACACAATTAAATACTATTGGTATAGCGGTTAGTGGAGCGTCTATTTTTAATGACCAAGAAGGTGCGGGGGATTTAGATCAAGCTGCTGGAAGTTTAGATTGGGCAGGAGCGCATAAAGGTCCTGGTGTGTATCACTATCACTTAGAGCCTACTCCAATTACTAGTGATGATGATAGTTTGGTTGGTATATTGCTTGATGGTGTTTTTATATACGGAAGGCAGTGTCGTTCAACGGGAACAACTCCTACAGATTTAGATGCTTCAGGTGGTCACACATCAACTACGCAGTATACTGATGGTGAAGAAGAATATCATTACCATATTATAAATGAAGTATATGCAGCAGGTAATTATGCGTATGCACCGGCCTATGTTCTTTTCGCTGGACCATTTCAAGGATATTAAATTTCAGAAAATATGAAACCAATTCTTTTTTTTATACTTATTGCTTTTTCTATCACGAGTTGTGAAGAAGGTATGTTTAGTAAAACGGCTAAGGTTGCTGTTGTTGAGGATGAGTTAATCGTTATTGATAGTGTAGAAGTTTTAAAAGAAGAATTGGTTCTTAATGGAAATAAAGGGATATGGTATTATAAAGACAAACCGTACAATGGCTATTCTTTAAAGTATCACTCAAATGGCGTTTTAGAAGAAAAGTGGGGGTTTTATAATGGCAAAAGGGAAGGTGTTGCTAGGCGTTGGACTAAAAACGAAAAACTTCAATTGGAATCTTATTATAAAAATAATCGGTTAGTGGGTGTCTATAAAACATGGTGGGAAAATGGTGTTTTATCAGGCGAAACTAATTACGAGAATGGTGTTAAGCAAGGTGAAGAAAGAAAATGGTTTTCAGATGGGCAATTGAATAAGTTAAGACATTATGTTGATGGAAAAGAACATGGTTTTCAAAAAGCTTGGTTAGCCAACGGTAAATTATATGTTAATTATGAAGCCAAAAATGGGCGCATTTTCGGTATGAGAAGAGCAAATTCATGTGTTCGGTTAGAGGATGAAGTCATAATCAGGAAAAAAACAAATTTATGAAATACCTATGTATTATAGTGCTTTTTGCTTTTGCAAGCTGTAAAAAGGAAGTAAAAAAAGAAAATGTTAAAGTTGTTGAAAATAGCAGGGTTGAGTATTTGCCGTATTATAACGATGATTCTTTTACGCCGCATTGGCTAATACCAAATACGGAAGAAGAAAAGGCGTTTCATAAAATTCCAGATTTTTCATTAACAAATCAATTAGGAGAGGAGGTTACTCAAAAAACGTTTGAAAATAAAATATATGTAACCGATTTCTTTTTTACAACCTGCCCAGGTATCTGTCCTAAAATGACAGGTAATATGGCAAAAATTCAAGAAGAATTTAAAAATGACAACGACGTCTTATTATTGTCACATTCGGTAATGCCTAGTACAGATTCAGTTAATGTTTTGCGGGCGTATGCTAATAAAAATGACGTCATAGATCATAAATGGCATCTAGTAACAGGTGATAGAAATGAAATTTATAATCTTGGAAGAGACCATTATTTTGTTGAAAGTGATTTAGGAGAAGTAAAAAGTATTGATGATTTTTTACACACCGAAAACTTTCTTCTTATAGATAAAAACAAACATATTAGAGGAATTTATAACGGATTAAACAGAGCGTCCATGACGCAGTTAATCACCGATATAAAAGCATTAAAGCAAGAGGTTGATCATGTGTAGCTATTTTAGTAATTGATTTTTGGTAGTAGGTTAAATTTTTGTTTAATAGCTCTAAAGGCTTCAGTGTAATGCTGGAGTCTTTTAAATTTCATACAGGTTCATCTTTCAATAAAATATTAAAATACGAGTAGGTTTATCTTCAGAATAAGATCTTTTAGATTGAATTATATCAAACACTTTTCAAAAAGCTTCGTGATTATGTCACGGAGCTTTTCTATTTTTATAAAAATCTTTTAAAATGAAGCAAATAGTGGTTTTAGTGTCGGTTTTGGTTGTTTTTCTGTGTAAACCAGAAGATAAAAATAAGATACCAAATTTCACTTCCGTGGAAATGATCCATCTTATAGAAAGCGAGACGTTAAATATTCGTGCTTTAGAAATTGTGGAAGAAACCAATGGTGCCTATTTTTTAACGTCTGAAGGTTTTGGTGGTTATATAGGGGACCAGGATGGGAAACAAAACATCGTTTATCCTATTACTATAGGTTCTGATACTGTGGTTAATAATTTTCGAGCGTTGGCGGTAACTTCAAAAAGCAGTTTTGCGTTGTCTATTGAAAGTCCTGCACGATTATATAAAATTACAAAAGGAGAGAAGCAATTGGTTTATCAAGAAGATCATCCGAAGGCTTTTTATGACGCTATGCGTTTTTGGAATGATGAAGAAGGCATTGCTATTGGAGATCCAACTGATGATTGTATGAGTATCCTTATTACACGCGATGGTGGAAATACATGGCGTAAAGTCTCATGCGATAATTTACCTAAAGTAAATGCTGGCGAAGCGGCATTTGCAGCTAGCGATACTAATATTGCAATTGTGGACAATCATACTTGGGTGGCTACCGGAGGTAAATCGAGTAGAATATTCTATTCACCAGATAAAGGAGCTACGTGGCAAGTTTTCGATACGCCTATAATTCAAGGCTCAGAAACTACGGGTATGTATTCGGTGGATTTTTATGATGATTTAAATGGTTTTGCTGTAGGTGGCGATTATACTAAACCTGAAAGTAATGTTGCAAACAAAATTAAAACTTCCGACGGCGGAAAAAGCTGGCAAGTAGTTGCAGATGGTGAAAAGCCCGGGTATAGAAGTTGTGTGCAATATGTGCCTAATTCAAAAGGAAAGGCTTTGGTTGTTGTTGGATTTAAAGGTATCGATTTTAGTAACGATGCTGGTGAAACTTGGAGCAGTTTAAGTGAATCGGGATATTATACCATACGTTTTGTTAATGATACGGTGGCTTATGCGGCTGGAGCAGGACGAATTTCCAAGCTTACTTTTCGAGAATAATAGGCCGTGTTGAGGTTTATTTTGTGTTATTATGGTATGTACTTCATTTTATAGCGTTTAAATCGTAATATTTCCTTGTGTAAAATGTCAATTTGATCAATAATCTTCTTTGTTTTTTCGGATTTCTTAATTCTAAGTATATTTTATTTCATTTTTCTTAATGATTTTTTTAAACGTCCAAATAACGTTTAAATCCTTGTTTTATAAGGGTTTCGGTTTGCTGATTGTATGTTTTTATTATTGTAATCGTCTGTATTATAGTTAATTATTAAAAATAAATTTGGAATAGTTAGAAAGATTTATCTATCTTTGAAAAATAAACGTCCAATGTACGTTTTATAAAAAAGTCAACTATAACTAAATTATTGAAATTATGAAATCACCACTTCTAAAATTAAACTACAAGACTCAAGAGTCTAAAAATGAAGTAAAAACAAATGCTGTAACCGCTATTTGTTCAAAAATTGCAATTATTTGTATCTTAGTGTTCGGAGGTTCTTCAGTTTATGCTCAGGGCGATGCTAATACAGATGATTATAAGCCTTTTAGTGCAGGAGCGCATATTAAAAATATGCACCTATGGCATGGTTTTGTTGTACACCCGGGAATGATGGTTGCAACCAACTTAGAATTTAATTCAAGAGATAAGAAATTTACATTCGGTGTTTGGGGTGGAGCTAGTTTTTCTGGTATCGATTTAGTAAACAAAAATACAGGAGAAACAACAAGTGCGCATTACCAAGAGTTTTCAATTTATACAAAATATCGTTTTAGCGATAAGTTCTTTATAGAGGCAGTAACACATAATAACTATACTGGTGTAGAAGAGCGTGGCGATGTATTACATTACTGGAGCTATGATAAAAAGCAAGGGTATAATTTTGTCGATCTTAACTTTGGTTACAATGTAACACCTAACACTTTATTATATTTTGCAACTATATTAAACGGTGGTTCTGGAGATTATGAAGTTCAAACCAATGGCGATTTAGAGAATTCTTGGACACATTATTTTGAAATAAGTAGTAAAGTGTGGGAAAAAGGAGATTCTAATTTATCACTTTTTGCAGGTGGAGCATGGTCTTTCGTAACCGATAAAACATTTTATACAGAAGATGCAGGAAACATCATCAATGTAGGTGCTACCTTTAGTAAAAACATTAAATTAGGTAACTATACTTTACCAGTAGGTGTTACTGCAATGTGGAACCCTGAGAAAGAAAAAACAGTACTACAAGTCGATTTTACCATTTTTTAATACGTACGAGTTCGTATGAAGTACTTAATAATAGAAACCAACAAACAAAACCAACATTAAATAATTCCTTATGAAAACAAAAATCAACAAATCAGTACTGAAGCAAATTTTGAAGCCATTAATGGTGTTTGCTTTAATTTTTAATTTATCGAGCTGTGTAGAGCAAACCGATTCTACAAGTGCTACTGTTAATTCTTCGGAAGACACAGGTGAAACTATAACAAGTGCTATTGATCTTACTGGAAAAAAAATAGGCTATTGTTCGCCATCATTAAATGCGCCTTATTATCAAGCTTTATTGCAAAGTATAAAAGCGACTACTGAAAAAAATGGTATGATATTCTTATCTGCAGATGGTCAAAATGACATTAATAAGCAAGTTGCTGCTGTAGAAGATTTAATTACCAAAGGGGTTGATGCTTTATTGTTAAATCCTAAAGATCCTGATGCCTTAGTTGGTGTAACTAGAATGGCTAAAGCAGCTGGAATTCCAGTTTTTATTATTGATAGTTCTATTAATCCTTCGGCCGATTTTGTAACTACAGTACAGTCTAATAATTTGGCAAATGGTGAATTAGCAGGGGAATGGTTAGTTAAAAAAATGGGTAACACAACAATGAATATCGCTTTGTTAAGTGGTAATGCCGGTAACCCAGTAGGTAAAACACGTAAGCAAGGTTTGTTGCAGGGTATTACTGAAGAGCAATTAAGAACACAAGGTAAAATTGACTTAAATATTAAAACACAAGCTTATACTGAATGGTCTTATGCAGGTGGATTAAAAGCAATGGAAGATATTTTAGTAGCACATCCAGACATTAATGTGGTTATTACAGAATCTGATGTTTGTGTTTTAGGAGCTATTAAAGCTATTGCGCAAGCTGGTAAAACAGACGACATTTTAATTGTTGCGGGTGCCGATGGACAAAAAGAAGCCATTAAGTATATTATGGATACCGATTTCTACGGTTGTACTGCTATGAATAGTCCAGTACAAATTGGAAAAAATGCTGTGCAATACGCAATTGAATATATTAACGGAAAGCGAGACTTTCCTAAAACGTCATTTACTGCACCTTTATTAATTACAAAGGAAAACGCTGCGAAATATTACAATCCAAAAGCTTTATTTTAATCTTTAAAATAAATTAAGATGCAAAATACAAACCAAGAATATCGCCTTGAAATGACGGGAATATCCAAAAGTTTTGGTATTGTTTCAGTGCTAGAAAATGTGAATTTAAAAGTAAAGCCTGGAGAAATCCACGCTTTACTTGGCGAAAATGGAGCCGGTAAATCTACATTAGTAAAGATTTTGAGCGGAGTTCATCAAAAAGATACTGGTAAAGTTGTTTTAGATGGAGAAGAAATAAGTCCGAAAAACACACACGACGGACAGGTGTTAGGTATTAGCGTAGTGTATCAAGAGTTGTCTTTAGTGAACGATTTGTCGGTTGCGGAAAATATTTACTTGCACAAATTAGGAGCTAGTAAATTTTGGATGAACTGGAAAAAATTAACCAAAGATGCTCAAGAATTAATTGATTCATTAGGTTTTGATATTGATGCTTCAGCAACGGTACGCGATTTAAGTATCGTTCAAAAACAAGTGGTTGAAATAGCAAAAGCCTTATCCGAAGATACCAAAGTTTTAGTTTTAGATGAGCCTACAACGGTTTTCGATCCAACGGATACTAAAAAATTGTTCGACAACCTTTTTAAGTTGAAAGCAAAAGGGATTTCTATTATTTATATCTCGCATCACTTAGAGGAAATTTTTAAAATTGCCGATTCGGTTACAGTGCTTAGAGATGGTGTAGATACAGGAAGTATGGCTGTTGCAGATACGGATACCGATGGTGTTATCCGATTAATGATTGGTAGAGAATTGAAAGATTTATATCCAAGAAGGGATGCTGTTATAGGTAAAGAGCCTATTCTGCAAGTAAGTAATTTATCAGCCAGAGATAATTTAGTTCATGATGTATCATTCTCTGTTCGACCAGGAGAAGTTTTAGGTATTGCAGGTTTAGGAGGAAGTGGTAGAACAGAAACTGCTAAACTAATTTTTGGTGCCGATAAAAAGAAATCGGGAACCATTATTTTAGGTGGAAAGGAAATAACAACCAAGTCTCCAGTTTGCGCTGTGGGGCACCAAATTGGTTTTGTTTCCGAAGATAGAAAAGAAGATGGTGTGTTTTTACCGTTATCTATTAGACGAAATATCAGTGTGACCAATTTCACGGGTATTTCAGGTAAATTAGGTTTTATCAATGTAGATAGCGAATACAAAAACGTTCTAGGTTTAATTGAAAAGTTGAGCATTAAAGCACCTAGTTCTGAAGTTGACGTTAAAAATTTAAGTGGAGGAAATCAACAAAAAGTAGCTTTGGCCAAATGGTTAAGTATTGACAGTAAAGTTATTTTTATCGACGAGCCAACCCGTGGTGTTGATGTAGGTGCGAAAATTGAAATTTACAACCTGATAAACGAGGTTGCTAAAAAAGGCGTTGGCGTGGTTGTAATTTCATCAGATATGCCCGAAATCATGGGTATTGCAGATCGTATTATGGTGATGCACGAAGGTACTTTTTACGGTGAATTAACGAAAGAACAATTTTCCGAAGAAAACATTTTACGCTATTCCATTGGCGAACCACTTAAACAAGTTGTCTAACTATTACTAAACAAAAAACAAAATCATGGCATTAACAATAAAACAACAACTAAGTAGCCCGGGTGGTATACTTAAGTTTCTAGTAAAACATAATACAATCTTCATTTTTGTATTGCTGGTTATATTTTCAGCATTAATTTCCGATGTATTTTTTACATCAGTAAACCTTTCAAATTTATTAAAACAAGTATCAGGTATTGGTATTATTAGCATTGGTATGTTACTTGTTATTTTAACCGGCGGTATCGATTTATCTGTGGGTTCTATGGTGGCTTTATTGGCGGTTACCTTCGCTATTTTAGTGAATATGGTTATTTTGCCAGTTGCTATTTTACTAACCATTATCATCGGTTTTTCATTAGGAAGTGTTGCAGGTTATCTGGTTGCATTTCAAAAAATGGCACCCTTTGTCGCCACGCTGGCTTTAATGACGATTGCCAGAGGATTAGGTTTTATTTACTCTAAAGGATCTCCAATTACCTTTAAAACTCCAGGTGGAGAATTCATGTCTAACTTTGCAAATAATTCTACAATTGGTATTCCAAACATAGCAATCGTATTCTTTTTAATCGTGATTGTAGCAATGGTTATGTTGCGTTACAATGTATTTGGTAGATTAATAATAGCTATAGGAAGTAACGAAGAAGCTTCTAGATTATCAGGAATAAAAGTTAATAAATATAAGTTTTTAGTTTATGCTATCTCAGGAGCATTAGCGGCAACTGCAGCTATAATTGTGGCTTCTAGAACTAATTTAGGATCACCAAATATGGGTATGGCTTGGGAGCTAGATGCTATTGCTGCTGTAGTTATTGGTGGTGCAAGTTTAAATGGAGGTAAAGGTACAGCCATAAACACCTTAATGGGGGTGCTTATCTTGGGCTTGATTGGAAATATTTTAAATCTGTTAAATGTGCCATCGTATCCGCAACAAGTTGTTAAAGGGGCGATTATCATTTTTGCAGTATTACTTCAACGTTTCGATAGCAAATAAAACATAGAAAACATGACAACTTATAAATTAAATAACCAGAACTTAGATAAGTTCAAGGACAGGGTAGCTACGCCTAAATATAATAGAGATAATATAAAAACGGGTATTGTGCATATTGGTATCGGTGGCTTTCATAGAGCGCACGAGGCCTTTTATACCGATCAATTATTACACAATGAGTCGGTTACCGATTGGGGTATTTGTGGTGTTGCTTTATTAGATTTCGATACAAAAATTTACAACACCTTAAAAGAACAAGATGGTTTATATACCTTGGTTGTAAAAGAATTAGACGGAACGCTTTCTAAACGTATTATTGGATCTATCGTAGAGTGTTTGTACGCACCCGAAAATCCAGTAAAAGTGATTGAAAAAATAGCGAGTCCAGAGGTTAAAATTGTAACTTTAACTATTACTGAAGGTGGTTATAATTATAATGAAGCAACGGGTGAATTCAATTTTGAAAACCCGTTAATTCAGCAAGATATAAAGCATCCAATGGCTCCAAAAACTGTTTTTGGATACTTAACTCAAGCTTTAAAGCTTAGGAAGGAACGTGGTTTAAAAGGTGTTACTATTCAGTCTTGCGATAATATTCAAGGAAATGGTCACATGACAGAAAAAATGTTGTTGAGTTATGTCAAAGTAGCCGAGCCAGAATTGGCTGTATGGATTGATGAAAATGTATCTTTCCCAAATGCGATGGTAGATAGAATTACGCCGGCAACATCGCCTGTAGATATTTCAAATTTGAAAGAAACGTCAGGAATTGACGATGCTTGGCCAGTAGTTTGTGAGCCATTTAAACAATGGGTTATCGAAGATGATTTTATTGCCGGGAGACCTGTTTGGGAAAACGTAGGAGCTCAGTTTGTAGAAAACGTAGAGCCTTTCGAAAAAATGAAACTTCAGTTATTAAATGCGGGACATTCTGTATTGGGGGTTTTAGGAGCATTAATGGGCTATGAGACTATTGATGAGGTTGCTAATAATCCAAATATTAATACTTTTTTAAGGGCTTATATGAAGCAGGAAGTAGCACCGGTTTTAAAAGCTTTGGAAGGTGTCGATTTGGAAAGTTATGAAGCCTCATTGCTGCAACGCTTTGGTAATATTTATATTAAAGATCAAATCGATCGTATTTGTTCAGAGAGCTCGGCAAAATTCCCAATTTTTATTTTACCAACTGTTTATACACAACTTAAGGGTAAAGCGCATATCGAGCACGCTGCTTTTGTAGTTGCTGCTTGGGCTATTTATAGTCGTGGTTTTGATGAAAAAGGAAAAGTACTTAATATTAAAGATGCTTTAAAACCAACCTTAGTAAAAGAGGCTATTGCTTCCGAAGTTAATCCTGTAGCCTTTTTAGAAATAGAATCTGTTTTTGGAAAGTTGAAAGATTCAGAAGTTTTTGTTGAAGCTTATACAAAGTCTTATGAAAATATAAAAAATCATGGTGTGGAACGTTGTGTGCTGGAAATGAATACTAACTCAATAAGTTTTATATAAAATGGCAAATATTACATGTTTTGGAGAGGTTTTGTGGGATGTGTTTCCAACGCATAAAAAAATTGGAGGAGCACCGTTAAATGTAGCAGCACGATTGCAAGCATTTAATAACACGGTTTCTATGATTAGTAGAATTGGTGAAGATAAAAAAGGAAAGAAAATTTTAAAGTTTTTTAAGTCGAAAGGTGTTAATACCAAAGGTGTTCAGGTTGATAAAAACTATAAAACAGGAAAGGTGAAGGTTATGCTGAATGATAAAGGTTCGGCGTCTTACGATATTATGTTTCCAAGAGCTTGGGATAAAATTGAACTTTCTGATGAGGTTAAAATGATTGTTTCAGAATCGGATGCTTTTGTTTTTGGTAGTTTAGTAGCTAGAGACGATGTGTCTCGTGAAACGCTTTATGCTTTATTAACATTGGCTAAATATAAAATATTCGATGTTAATTTAAGACCACCGTATTACACGACCGATGTGCTTAAGTATTTAATAAATCAAGCCGATTTTGTTAAGTTTAACGATGATGAGATTTTTGAAATAGCTAAAGAATTAGGATCTAAATCACAATCGTTAGAACAAATTATTTTATTTGTTGCTGAAGAAATAAAAGCTAAAACTATTTGTGTAACCAAAGGACGTCATGGAGCTATTTTGTATTGTAACAAAACGTTTTATTATAATAGCGGTTACCAGATAGAAGTTGTAGATACGGTTGGTGCAGGAGATTCGTTTTTAGCCTCAATTATAACTCAATTATTAAATAAAAAGGCTCCACAAGACGCTTTAAATTTTGCTTGTGCTGTTGGAGCTATTGTTGCGAGTAATGAGGGTGCAAATCCTGAAATAAAACAAGAAACTATAGAAAATATGATTAACGCTTAAGAATTTGTTTTTTGTTAATAGTGATTAGAAGCTTTATGGAATTGGCCATAAAGCTTTTTTTCTGCCCTAAATTTTGTTTCCGTTGAAAGCGATAATGCTCTCTTTAATATGATGTGATCTTAGGTAGCTTAAATATTTTAAATATTTTTCAGTAAAAAAGGTATGTGTTCTTAAGGTTTTAAATACCGATTCAATCTCTAAAAACTTCGTCGGGTTTTGTAATGAACGTGCTGCCATCCTGATAAGCGTGTTACTTATGGAATCTATAATATCGTACGTATTGCCTTGGTCGTCAATACCATCGTTGTATTTACACCATGCCGCTATAATAAAAGCGATATGGTTAATGTCTTTATTATTTTGTAATTGACTGTCTAAGGTTGATAAAATAAATATTGGAATTTTAGCCGAGCTTTCGGAGCAAATCCTAGATAAACTATCGTTTATATTAGGGTTTTTAAATCGGGAAATTAGTGTGGTTTTATAAGTTTCAATACTTATATTTTCTGCATCGACTAAGGTTGGTGACACTTCTTTCTCTATAAATGAGGTGAGAAATAAAATGAAATCATCATCGTTCGCAGCTTCATGTACGGTTTTATATCCATGTAAGGTTCCTAAAATGCCTAAAACACTGTGGCCGGCATTTAAAAGTTGAAGTTTCATGTTTTGGTAAGGTTCAATATCTTTTACAAACTGCACGCCTACTTTTTCCCAAAAAGGTTTAGCTTCAAAAAAATCATCTTCAATCACCCAACTTGCAAAAGGTTCGCAAACTACAGGCCATTGATCTTCAACTAAGAATTCTTTTTTTAAGGCATCAATATCTTTATGTTGGGTTACAGGGGTAATTCTATCAACCATAGTATTGGGGAAACGGGTGTTTTGTTTCAACCACGGTAATAATTCAGGTTCGTTTTTGCTTACATAGTTAAAAAACGAATGCTGCATAGTCTCTCCGTTGTTTTTTATATTGTCGCAAGATAGAATGGTACATCCCGTTAAGCCGCGAAGCTTCCGAAGTTTAAAAGCTTGTGTTAAGTATCCAAAAACTGTTTTTGGATTAAACGGATTGGTAACTTCTTCGGCAACGGCAGGATGTTTTTGGTTGAATTCTCCTGTGGTTTCATTTAGATGGTAGCCATCTTCAGCAATGGTTAATGAAATAATTTTAATGCCGGGGTGTGCCAAGCGCTCTATAACGGCCATAGGGTTTTCTGGCCCAAAAAAATACTCTACAATCGAGCCTATTATTTGAGGTTTATGTAAGCCCGAAGCGTCTTTTGTAATTAGGGTGTACAGGCCGTCTTGATCTTTTAAAACGTTATAAGTTTTTCGGTCGGAATCGAGCAAGTCAATACCGCAAATTCCAGAGTTTAAAACGTTATGTTTTTCAATAAGTTCGTTAATGTAAAAAGCTTGGTGCGCGCGATGAAAATTGCTAACGCCAATATGGGCAATACTGGTTGTAATTTGGTCACGATCAAACAATGGAATAGACACATGTTCCTTGAGTGTGTCTAGGTTTTCCATGTTTAAGTATAAAGAATTGGGCATTTTATTTTGGTGTTGGGTGTGCTTATTAAATTCTTTTTAAATTTACATAAAAAAATAATGAAATACCTTGAAATTTTAAGGTTTCATTGTATCTTAACCCTGTGGGATAATAGCGTGCCGTTTTTTACGGAAAACAACGTTTTTTTTTTTTGAAAGTATAGTATGGATTTTAGGAAGCGAGATAATGTATCGGTAGATTGTGTGATTTTTGGTTTGGATACCGATGGACTAAAGATTTTATTGCGTAAGCGTACATTAAATATGTTTAGCGATGATTATCCTGTGGTTGATGATTGGATTATCACTGGGGGACGGGTTTTTATTAGTAAAACTCTAGAGGCTTCAGCAAATAGGATTTTTGAAGACAGCACAAATTTCAGCGTATTTAATAGAACGCAGTTTAGAACTTATGGTAATCCGTCTCGAATAAAGTCGGATAAAGATTTATTATGGGTGCGCAGTCATGGTGTTAAAAACCAATCAATGACCATTGCTTATTATTTTACACAACCTATAGATTGTATCGATGTTGACGAGAATGAATTTAAATGGTTTTCGGTAAATGCCTTGCCAGAATTGGGTTTTGATCATTATGAAATTATAAGAGATGCCCACGAAGATTTAAAATTGAAAATTATGGTAGAACCTATTATTTTCGATTTAATGCCTGATAAGTTTACTTTGAATGAATTGCAGTTTGCTTTCGAATCGGTTTTAGATATCGAATTAGATAATCGTAATTTCAGAAAGAAAGTATTGAAAAAAACATACATCGTACCTTTAAATGAAACCAAAAAAGGAACGGCTAAAAAACCTTCAAAACTTTATGTTTTTAGTCGTGATGTGTATGATAAAGTCTCCGAGAAAGATTTCATTATTAATGTGTAAAAACAGTTATGATTTATGCTATTTTAGTTTCAGTTTTAAGCTATGTTTTGTTTCTATAAATGAGGTTGTGTGATTTAATTTATAGCTGTTTTTTATGGTTTTTATCGTGTGGTTGGCTATAAAACATGAGGATTTAAGAAATTGATCCCTTTTTTTATGGAACACATATCACAATCCATATTTATTCCTTTACTTTACCGAAGTTTAAATATATTAAAATGATGAGTGAAGAAAATATAGAGAAGATTAATGAGGTAATTAATCATTATTTTGATGCGAATACTACTGAAGATTGGATTCCTGTAAAGACTATTATGCCAGCCTTAATAACAGCTGGTGTATTTACGAAAGATGTGAAAAAAGGATTCCCAATACGTAAAATACTTCGAGAATTAGATGAAGCAGATAGCTTGTCTAGAATACCAACAGCACATGCTGAAAGGAGACCGGAAAATGTGTATTGGTACTTAGTAAAACCAGGAAAAACTTACGTGCCAAAAGAGGTGATAAGTCCGATATCAAAAAAAGAACAGAATAGACTAAATATTGAGAATAGCGACGAGTTTTATTTAGTGAATTTATGTGATGAGCTATTAGAACAAAAATCATCTAGAAAACACACGTTTGATACCTTAGTTGGAAACTTGCATAAACGCGGAAAAGGAAGAACAAAATTACCTTTAGACGCCTATTATGAGGATTTAAAGTTAGTTATGGAGTTTGTAAAAACCATTGAAGAAGCTGATGTTGAAGATGAAAAGGAACAAGCACGTTTGCTTCAAATAAAACGTTACAATCAACTTAAAAAGAAAGCTATTTTAAAGAAAGGTTTACGTCTTATGGAAATAAATTATTCAATTTTTGAATGTGATGATTCTGGTAAATTAGTGAGGAATACTGAAGCAGATATCTTGGTATTGAAAGAGAAGTTAAAAGACTTTTTAAAAGCGGAATAATTAAAGCATAAAGTAAGTCGTTTTTAATGTTTTTTTTGAAATATTAGCAACGATTTAAAAATATCCATAAAAATCTCAGGTAGTCATTTATCTGAGGTTTTTTTATTTTAGCAACCTTGTATTTTTAGAAATCCGAATTTTTTCTGAAAATTTAATGAACTTCACATAAAACAATAAAATTTTTTGAAATAAAAGGACGACTACTGAATTAGAAGTATCTTTGTTAGTAAGAAAAATTATGTTGAAAACACATTTAAAAAACGCCGAGTTATTTCTGAAAGGTTCCAACTTTTACAGAGGTGTCCGAGTGGCTTCAGCAGTGGTAACGCCTTTTATTATTTTATTCTTTTTTGGCTATGAAGCATTGGCTCCATCGGTAATGGTGGGTGTGTTTTTAAATGCACCCGGTGATATCCCTGGTAGTTTAAAGCGGAAAGTAAACGGTATTTTAATAAGTATTGGTTTAACCATGTTAATTACTGGTGTTATCCTATTTTTAAAACCTTACCTTATACTTTTACTTGTAGCGATAGGTGTTATTTCGTTTGTGGTTTCGTTGCTTTCTGTTTATGGATTTAGGGCGTCTTTGGTTTCATTTTCGGGCCTATTGTCGATGGTATTGGCGTTGGCAATTCATAAAGAAACAGCACAAGATATTTTTCTACATATCGGCCTTATGGGAATTGGCGGACTGTGGTATTTATTGGTGTCTTTCACTTTTCAGAAGTTATCACCCAGAAAGGATAATAACCAACTTTTAGCAGATACTTTGCAATTAATTGGCCAATATTTAAAACTAAGAGCGCGGTTATTAACCAAAAAGAAGAAGCGTGAGACGCTTATACAAGAGGCTTTAGTGCTGCAAACTCAAATTAATGAAAAGCACGAAACTTTAAGAGAAGCTTTATTTACAGAACGAAAGCGGTCGGGGCGTTCGCATTATGATGAAAAGCAACTATTGATTTTTATTTCAACTATAAATATATTTGAAGTTATAGAAGCGAAGCATCTCGATTATAATGAAATTGATAGACTTTTTAAAGATAAGAAGGAACACCTGAGAGCATCTAAAAATTTAAACAAAGTTTTAGGAAACCACTTAATTGTACTTTCTGAACGCCTTATTCAAAGCCGGAAAATTCCAAGTAAAGATAGTCTGTTAGAGGCTTTATCAGGAGCAAATCAAGCTATTACAGATTATGTAGAAGATGTTAAGCTTCCTAAAGCTAGAAAAGGAGCATTGGTTTTAAAAAATCTATACGATTATCAGGAACTTTTACTCCAAGAAATCAGGTCTATTCGACGGGTTATGGCTAATGTTAACGAAGCTTCAAAAGTATCTTTAAAACGTCAAGATAGAAGTCAGTTTTTAACCTTACAAGAGTATCATTTTAGTGTAGTTCTTCAGAATTTAAGTTTCAATTCGAACTTATTTAGGCATGCGCTTCGGTTTACGGTGGCTATGGTGTTTGCTTTTGTATTGGGTACCGTGTTGGAAATTCATAATACGTATTGGATTCTCCTGACTATTATAGTAATAATTAGGCCTAATTATGGCTTAACGAAAACACGTTCTAAAGACCGGGTTGTAGGTACTTTAATAGGTGCAATTGTAGCAATTAGTATTGTACTAATTACTCAAAATATTATTATTTATGGGGTGCTGGCTATCGTGTCATTAATTTTTGCATTTGCTTTAATTCAACAAAATTATAAATCGGGGGCGGCATTAATTACTATAAATGTCATTTTTGTGTATTCGTTAATTAACCCTAATGCTTTTGAGGTAATTCAGTATCGGGTTATCGATACAGTTATTGGTGCTACTATAGCTATACTTGCAAACTATATTTTATGGCCTAGTTGGGAGGTTAATAATTTAAAAGAAGTATTATTAGATGCGCTTAAAAAAAACAAAAATTATTTATTGGCCACTCAAGATTTATATCACGATAAAAAGCAAAATTTAATGGCTTACAAAGTTGCTAGAAAAGAGTTGTTTTTGGCGATAAGTAATTTAAATGCGGGCTTTCAGCGGCTTACTCAAGATCCTAAATCAAAACAAAAAGAGTTTAGGTTAATTTATAGTTTAGTAACATTAAACCAAACTATAGTTTCGGCAACAGCCTCTATAGGGAGTTTTATTATAAACCATAAAACCACCCCAGCATCTCATGAGTTTGATGCTATGATTCTTAAAATAGCCAACACCTTGCAAATGTCTTGTGCTATTTTAGAAGGAATTCCTCCAAATAACCAGAAGGATAAAAAGGAGATTGAGGTTGTGGAAGATGTTCTGCTAAAAACCTTTAAAGATCTATCAGATGAGCGAGATAACAACATTAAAAAAGGAAATATCGAAATTAATACGGAGACTATGCATCAATTACAAGAAGCATACTTAATTCCAAATCAACTTATCTGGCTAAAATCACTTTCTGAAAATTTAAAAAAGGCTACTATTAGTTATTCTGAAATCCTTTAGATGGCTTTTTCTGCAAGAAGTAGCATTAATACCCAAAGAGGGGTGTTTAGGAATAATTTTTAAATTGATTAAATTTGTTTGAGTCAAATACTTCTTAATTACTAATTATGCTAACAAATTTAAAAAATGCGTTCCTATTAATAAGTGTCTTGTGTTATGGCGGTAACTTGCTCGCTCAAGATAAAGCAACATATATCTATGCCGAAAAAGAATCTGTAGCTTTAGAATTAGATGTCTATACGCCTAAAAATATTAAGCCGAACGATAGTTTACCAGTCGTTTTATGGATGCATGGCGGAGGGTTTTCTGGTGGGCATCGAGACTCACGTAACGAGGTTAAGTTAATGAAAAACCTAAATAAGCGAGGTTATATCGGGGTATCCATATCTTACAGACTTCTGCTTAAAGGATCAAAAACAGGTGCAGGCTGTAATTGCCCCAAAAGTGTGAAATTAGATGTTTTTAAGCAATCAGCTATCGATTATCTCGACGCCGCAAAATATATAATAACACACAAAAAAGAACTTCAAATAGATCCAACAAAAATTATTGCAGGTGGCAGTAGTGCAGGGGCAGAGGGTGTACTTAATGCCGTGTATTCAAAAACATTTTTAATAGACGATGTTTCAAACTACAACAACGTATCTTTTGCTGGAATCATGGCTTTTGCCGGCGCAGTCGTGGATGCCGATTATATATCGGCACAAAATGCAATACCCACCGTTTTGTTTCACGGAACAGCCGATAAATTAGTGCCATTTGGTAAAGCACCACACCATTATTGCACACCCGATAGGTTTGGATATATTATTTTAGATGGCTCCGATATTATAATAAATACACTTCAAACCTTAGGCACGTCTTATTATTTTAGGAAAATTATAGGGGGAGGGCATGAAAACTCTCAAATCCCTTTTTCTCAATTAGATCAAATATTTAATTTTTTCAATAAAACAGTGCATCAAAAGGAGAACATTCAAACCCAAGTCAATATTACAAAGCAATAATTAAAAAACAAGAAGGATTAAAATTTGGGCGTTCCCCTTCGGGTCGGGCTTTCCGCTATATCTTTTTTTCGCTAAAAAACTCAAAAAAGGATGCCGCCTCAATCCCTAACGCGGGCCAGTCCGCCGGGTTTGTTTTTTTTAGTTAATGCAAGTCCTATATATAGGAGGAGGTTTTTTGAAACCCAGGTCAGCAATTATAAGCATTATCAAATAATAATCAATCCGCATCCCATTAACCCTTAGTCTATTAAAAACAAAAACACTTTAATCTCAAAAAAACACGAATAAAAAGGTTGTCAGAACCAAAAAGGTATCTATATTTGCACCCCGCTAAAAAAGGTAACACTTCAAAGCGTAACGTTCATATCAAGGTTAAATAATTCAGAAATTAAAAGGGAATAAATTTCTTTTAAAAAAAGGATTAAAAAGCATGGTGAGTTTCAGAAAAGGTTGTAAGTTTGCAGCCGCTAAAAACGGCAACGAATTTAGTGAGAAGTTCATAAAAAGATTATTGAATTGTTATAAAAAAGGGGTTTAAATCTTTTTTAAATAAAAGTTAAATAATTATTGTGGAAGTTAAAAAAGGGTTTTATATTTGCACCCGCTTAGCGAATTAGTTTGCTAGTAAAGATAGAGAAAAAAGTTCATAAACATATTGAATTGACAGCGTAAGATTAATTTGGAAACGAATTAATTTAACAAAGAGAATAGACCATTTTGAGTATTAGAGATTCTAATTAGTTGTTAAAAGTAATAGTGGAAACACTTAAAAATTTAACGATGAAGAGTTTGATCCTGGCTCAGGATGAACGCTAGCGGCAGGCCTAACACATGCAAGTCGAGGGGTAACATTGTGCTTGCACAGATGACGACCGGCGCACGGGTGCGTAACGCGTATACAATCTACCTTTTGCTGCAGGATAGCCCAGAGAAATTTGGATTAATACTGCATAGTATGCATTAGCTTCATGGCTTTTGTATTAAAGGTTACGGCAAAAGATGAGTATGCGTCCTATTAGCTAGATGGTAAGGTAACGGCTTACCATGGCAACGATAGGTAGGGGCCCTGAGAGGGGGATCCCCCACACTGGTACTGAGACACGGACCAGACTCCTACGGGAGGCAGCAGTGAGGAATATTGGACAATGGAGGCAACTCTGATCCAGCCATGCCGCGTGCAGGATGACTGCCCTATGGGTTGTAAACTGCTTTTATACAGGAAGAAACATCTCTACGAGTAGAGACTTGACGGTACTGTAAGAATAAGGATCGGCTAACTCCGTGCCAGCAGCCGCGGTAATACGGAGGATCCAAGCGTTATCCGGAATCATTGGGTTTAAAGGGTCCGTAGGTGGATAATTAAGTCAGAGGTGAAAGTTTGCAGCTCAACTGTAAAATTGCCTTTGATACTGGTTATCTTGAATCATTATGAAGTAGTTAGAATAT
>NZ_JAUFQP010000013.1:495000-497500 GCF_030409805.1 Algibacter miyuki
ACGAGGTTGAACTGCTTTGACAGCTAGGATGTTGGCTTGGAAGCAGCCATTCATTTAAAGAGTGCGTAACAGCTCACTAGTCGAGCGGTTCGGCATGGATAATAATCGGGCATAAACATATTACCGAAGCTATGGGATAGAAATATCGGTAGGGGAGCATTGTAGTGTCGTCGAAGGTGTGATGTGAGTCATGCTGGAGAAGCTACAAAAGAAAATGTAGGCATAAGTAACGATAATGCGGGCGAGAAACCCGCACACCGAAAGACTAAGGTTTCCTCAGCTATGCTAATCAGCTGAGGGTTAGTCGGGACCTAACGCGAACCCGAAAGGGGTAGTGGATGGACAACAGGTTAATATTCCTGTACCTGCTCTCATTAAAAGTGACGGAGGCGAAAAGTTAGTGCGCACAGACGGAATTGTGCGTTGAAGCGAGTGGTAACACCGCGATAGTACACTGAGACTTCGGTCAAGGTGATAATCTAGCAAATCGACTTCCAAGAAAAGCAAGAGAAGCAGCCCGTACCCTAAACCGACACAGGTAGTTGGGATGAGAATTCTAAGGTGCTCGAGAGATTCATGGCTAAGGAACTAGGCAAAATAGACTCGTAACTTCGGGAGAAGAGTCGCCACCCTTCGGGGTGGCCGCAGTGAAAAGGTCCAGGCGACTGTTTATCAAAAACACAGGGCTATGCTAAATTGAAAGATGATGTATATGGCCTGACACCTGCCCGGTGCTGGAAGGTTAAGTGGAGATGTTAGCTTCGGCGACGCATTCAAATGAAGCCCCAGTAAACGGCGGCCGTAACTATAACGGTCCTAAGGTAGCGAAATTCCTTGTCGGGTAAGTTCCGACCTGCACGAATGGTGCAACGATCTGGACACTGTCTCAGCCATGAGCTCGGTGAAATTGTAGTATCGGTGAAGATGCCGATTACCCGCTGTGGGACGAAAAGACCCCGTGCACCTTTACTATAGCTTAGTATTGGTTTTGGATAAGTAATGTGTAGGATAGGTGGGAGACTTTGAAGCGGCGTCGCTAGGCGTTGTGGAGTCATTGTTGAAATACCACCCTTTGCTTATCTAGAGTCTAACCTTCTTTCGAAGGGACAGTGCTTGGTGGGTAGTTTGACTGGGGTGGTCGCCTCCAAAAGAGTAACGGAGGCTTCTAAAGGTTCCCTCAATACGGTTGGTAATCGTGTGTAGAGTGCAATGGCATAAGGGAGCTTGACTGAGAGACCTACAAGTCGATCAGGTACGAAAGTAGAGCATAGTGATCCGGTGGTTCCGTATGGAAGGGCCATCGCTCAAAGGATAAAAGGTACGCCGGGGATAACAGGCTGATCTCCCCCAAGAGCTCATATCGACGGGGGGGTTTGGCACCTCGATGTCGGCTCGTCACATCCTGGGGCTGGAGAAGGTCCCAAGGGTTGGGCTGTTCGCCCATTAAAGTGGCACGCGAGCTGGGTTCAGAACGTCGTGAGACAGTTCGGTCTCTATCTACAGTGGGCGTTAGAAATTTGAGTGGATCTGACTCTAGTACGAGAGGACCGAGTTGGACTAACCTCTGGTGTATCAGTTGTTCCGCCAGGAGCATTGCTGAGTAGCTACGTTGGGAAGGGATAAGCGCTGAAAGCATATAAGCGCGAAACCCACCACAAGATGAGATTTCTTTAAAGGGTCGTGGAAGATTATCACGTTGATAGGCTATAGGTGTAAAGGCAGTAATGTCATAGCCAAGTAGTACTAATAACCCATAGGCTTATTGTACGCCTGTTTTTTTAAAAGTTATACAATGCATTATATAAATTAAGTTCATGATTTTTGTTTCAATATGTTAAGATATTTGTTTATCCAAAGTGATAAACGCTGTATGCTAAAGGATTAAAATCCAATAGCGAGCAGCTATAACTTAAGGTGGTTATAGCGATGGGGCTCACCTCTTACCATTCCGAACAGAGAAGTTAAGCCCATTAGCGCCGATGGTACTGCATTTGTGGGAGAGTAGGTCGTTGCCTTTTTTAATCCTCAACATTTATTTGTTGAGGATTTTTTTTGCCCTAAACTCAAATCTAAGAAGACGAAGGGGGATGTAAAGAGAGTGTGTTGGTTATGGTCGATGCTTAATCGTCTTGTTCATATTCGTCTACACTATATAGTGCAGTTTCGTTAAAAGAATTTAGAACAGAAGATACTGGCTTAACTTAATATATTCTGCTATAGATGGTTTAATCATAAAGTGGTCCTAATAGAGAAGTCTAGTATCTATTAGGAAATAACGAACAAATAGATCACGCTTATATTTAAGATTACTTCTTCCGCGTAAGCGTTATTTTCAACACTAAACGATCTGAAGATTAAAATACACTTAAAGAAAAGACTTATTTTGACTATGGATAACTTTTAGTCTTGATATAAAGTGCGTTTTTTCTGATTATGAATAAATATTCTAGGTTTTTTGCACCAAATATATCGTAATCAGAGGGTGTAATTAATTATATAA
>NZ_JAUFQP010000013.1:502500-1459866 GCF_030409805.1 Algibacter miyuki
AAATACCACCCTTTGCTTATCTAGAGTCTAACCTTCTTTTGAAGGGACAGTGCTTGGTGGGTAGTTTGACTGGGGTGGTCGCCTCCAAAAGAGTAACGGAGGCTTCTAAAGGTTCCCTCAATACGGTTGGTAATCGTGTGTAGAGTGCAATGGCATAAGGGAGCTTGACTGAGAGACCTACAAGTCGATCAGGTACGAAAGTAGAGCATAGTGATCCGGTGGTTCCGTATGGAAGGGCCATCGCTCAAAGGATAAAAGGTACGCCGGGGATAACAGGCTGATCTCCCCCAAGAGCTCATATCGACGGGGGGGTTTGGCACCTCGATGTCGGCTCGTCACATCCTGGGGCTGGAGAAGGTCCCAAGGGTTGGGCTGTTCGCCCATTAAAGTGGCACGCGAGCTGGGTTCAGAACGTCGTGAGACAGTTCGGTCTCTATCTACAGTGGGCGTTAGAAATTTGAGTGGATCTGACTCTAGTACGAGAGGACCGAGTTGGACTAACCTCTGGTGTATCAGTTGTTCCGCCAGGAGCATTGCTGAGTAGCTACGTTGGGAAGGGATAAGCGCTGAAAGCATATAAGCGCGAAACCCACCACAAGATGAGATTTCTTTAAAGGGTCGTGGAAGATTACCACGTTGATAGGCTATAGGTGTAAAGGCAGTAATGTCATAGCCAAGTAGTACTAATAACCCATAGGCTTATTGTACGCCTGTTTTTTTAAAAGTTATACAATGCATTATATAAATTAAGTTCATGATTTTTGTTTCAATATGTTAAGATATTTGTTTATCCAAAGTGATAAACGCTGTATGCTAAAGGATTAATATCCAATAGCGAGCAGCTATAACTTAAGGTGGTTATAGCGATGGGGCTCACCTCTTACCATTCCGAACAGAGAAGTTAAGCCCATTAGCGCCGATGGTACTGCATTTGTGGGAGAGTAGGTCGTTGCCTTTTTTAATCCTCAACATTTATTTGTTGAGGATTTTTTTTGCCCTAAACTCAAATCTAAGAAGACGAAGGGGGATGTAAAACTATTCTTGCTGTTCGTCTCATCTTGTCTCTCTTTTTTTATGTGTCGAAAGTTATGAGTAGATACTTCTTCTGGATACTTAAGATATAGCTATATATTTAATTATGGACTAAGTCTGCAAGAGGGATAGCAGCGGCATCCTTTTTATGGTGTTGAAAGACTTTAATTTGGTATGGTGCTTTAGATACTATAGATCTACCCGTTCAAAGCTATTAAACAATCAACTAAATAAAAAGATATAGCGGATAGCCCGGTTTTTATGAGAATAAAAACTTGCCATAAGGATGTTTATTATTGACTATTGCTTAGTGAAGTGTCATTATTCGAAAATAAAGTACTCTTTACAAAGCATAATAGCTGTGCTTTTCTACAAAAAATAAAATAGAAATATCTAAAATAGAGTGATTTACGAATGGTTTTAGTTAATTTAATTCAAAAATAAGTAGAACTACGCATTTCTTATTAGTAAGATAAACCCTATATTTGTCTTGCTATTAATTAGTTCTTAGGGAGAATTAAAGAAAACTCTAAATTGTAATGATTTAGAGTTTTCGCTTTTTATAAACTTTCCTTTTGCGTTAAGTATTGTTCTACTTAGGTTAAGCATCTTCTATTAAGTAGATTTACCAGGTTTTTACGGGGGGATTAATGTAAGAATAAGCTTAAAATTTATTTTCTGTAATTAATTTGTGTTTCAAATTTAAGTATTGGCTTAATAATTGCTTATTATATCAAGCAAAATAATTAGTTTTGTTTTAAATTTTAGTTAACCAAATACAGTATTACACCTTATGAAAAAACTTATTTTAATAGTTGCCATTTTTGCCTTAAATATAGTTCAAGCCCAAATACTAGAACCTGTAACATGGAGCACATCGGTAACAAAGATTTCGGATTCGGAATTTGATTTAATCGCCACTGCAACTATTGATTCAGGTTGGCATTTATATTCGCAAACGGTGCCAGAAGATGGACCAATAGCTACAAGTTTTACTTATGAGGGTAATGGGAAGTTCTTAAAAAAAGGAAATACACAAGAAGAAGAGGGACACACTGTAGATGATCCAGTTTTTCAAATGGAAATTACTTACTTTGAAGAGATGGCTACATTTAAACAACGTATTAAATTGAAAACAACGGATGCTTTTACCGTAAATGGAACCGTAGAATTTATGGTTTGCGACGATAGTCGATGCTTACCGCCAACAGAAGTTGAATTGACTTTTGAAGTGAAGTAATAAAATAAAAAAGCGACTAACCAATTTGGGAAGTCGCTTTTTTTATGATTAATACTTATGGATATTACAATCCAAAAGCACTTTTTACTTTATCAACGTAATCTAATTTTTCCCATGTGAACAATTCCACATCAAGTGTAATAGTTTCTCCATTAGGCTGAGTGAAAGTTTTAGTTACTGTTTCAGGAGTACGACCCATGTGTCCGTAAGCTGCAGTTTCACTATATATCGGTGCTCTAAGTTTTAGGCGATCTTCAATAGCAAAAGGACGCATATCAAAAAGTTGCGATACTATTTTAGCAATTTCACCATCGGTCATGTTAAAAGCACAAGTACCGTAAGTATCAATAAAAATTCCCATAGGTTCAACAACGCCAATAGCATAACTTACTTGTACTAAAACTTCATCAGCAACACCGGCAGCAACTAAGTTTTTAGCTATATGTCTAGTTGCGTAAGCTGCACTTCTGTCTACTTTACTTGGGTCTTTTCCTGAGAATGCACCACCACCATGAGCACCTTTTCCGCCGTAAGTATCAACAATAATTTTTCGTCCTGTTAAACCGGTATCTCCGTGTGGACCACCAATAACAAATTTACCTGTTGGGTTAATATGATATTTTATATCGTCGTTAAATAAAGCCTGAATTGCTTCTGGTAAATCGGCTACAACACGAGGAATTAAAATATCAACAATATCTTTTCTAATTTTAGAAAGCATTGCATCATCTTCATCAAAATCATCATGCTGTGTAGATACTACAATTGCATCGATTCGTTGCGGTACATTGGCATCGCTATATTCAATAGTGACCTGACTTTTAGAATCTGGTCTTAAATAGGTAATATCTTTATTTTCGCGACGTAATTCAGCTAAAACTTTTAAAATACGGTGCGATAAATCTAAAGCCAAAGGCATAAAGTTTTCGGTTTCGTTACTTGCATAACCAAACATCATTCCTTGATCTCCAGCACCTTGTTGTTCTTTGCTACCACGGTCTACACCTTGGCTAATATCTTCCGATTGTTCATGAATAGCAGAAAGCACGCCACACGAATTACCATCAAACATATATTCGCCTTTGGTATATCCAATTTTATTAATGGTATCACGGGCAATTTTCTGAACGTCTAAATAGGTTGTCGATTTTACTTCACCAGCAAGAATTACTTGCCCTGTGGTTACTAAGGTTTCGCATGCCACTTTAGATTCTGTATCAAATGCTAAAAAATTATCAATTAATGCATCACTAATTTGGTCTGCGACCTTATCTGGGTGTCCTTCAGAAACACTTTCCGAAGTGAATAAATAAGCCATAATATATTATTTTATTGCAAGATTTGACGAAGCCGTCGAAGGAAGTTTACACTGCCTTTAGCATTTTTATTTATAAAGCCCCATTTTTATCCGTATTCAAGATATAGTTCCTTATAAAGAGGTTGCAATCAGTCAAATCTTTCCTCTGTTATTTTGGCTACAAAAGTATAAAAATAATAAGGAATTGCGAATGCATTTGGTGTTTTTTAACCAAAAATTAGGCTAATAAATTTAATTTATAAATATTTGAAGAAGCAAAGCAAGGGATCGCTAAAAATCGATAGTTTTAAAGCGCCTTGTTTGAAGTATGTTTTATATGAAAAATAGATTTTTTATTTCCATTTTTATTAGTGCCATAGTCATTATTAGGCAGGGCTGATTGGTGGTTTTTTTTAATCTAAATATATGAAAAAGCCTTCCCGTAAATGAAGGCTCTTTTTATATCATATTTTTAATTTTTTGGACATTGTAAAAATATTGATTTAACTATCTGGTTTTTAGGTTTTTAATGGTTTATTTTTGCCGGTGGATTTAACCTATTAATTGATAAAAAAGTACATATAAAACCATAATAAATTAATTTCGAGCATTATTTTAAGTGATGAAGAGTTTTTAACATAATTCATAAATTACTAAATAATCAAAACTGAAACTAGGTAAAAGATAAAATTATCCGCAACAAAAATGAAGGAACTTAATAAATATAGTAGAAGATTAACCCAAGACGAATCTCAACCCGCATCTCAAGCCATGCTATACGCTGTTGGTTTGACTGATGAAGATATGAAAAAGGCTCAGGTAGGTATTGCAAGCACCGGATACGATGGTAATCCTTGTAATATGCATTTGAATAATTTAGCTGCGGAAGTTAAAATTGAGTGTAAAATTGCCGATATGGTAGGTTTAGGGTTTAATACTATTGGTGTTTCTGATGGGATTTCTATGGGAACTTCTGGTATGAATTACTCTTTAGCATCTCGTGATATTATTGCAGATTCTATTGAAACGGTAATGAATGCACAAAGTTACGATGCTTTAGTTTCTGTTGTAGGTTGTGATAAAAATATGCCAGGTGCAGTTATTGCAATGTTACGTTTAAACCGTCCATCAATCATGATGTATGGAGGAACAATAGCTTCAGGAAAATATAAAGGACGAAAATTAAATATTGTTTCTGCTTTTGAAGCCTTAGGTCAAAAAGTGGCTGGTGAAATTGGAGAGGAAGAATATAGAGATATTATAAAAAGTGCTATTCCTGGTGCTGGTGCTTGTGGTGGTATGTACACAGCAAACACCATGGCTTCGGCAATAGAATGTATGGGGTTTGCATTACCTTATAATTCTTCGATTCCTGCGGAAAACCCGAACAAATTATCGGAAAGTGAGCGCACGGCAATCGCTATTAAAAACCTTTTAGAATTAGATTTAAAACCTTTAGATATAATTACTAAAAAATCTATTGAGAATGCTATAGCTCTTGTAAATGCTTTAGGTGGTTCTACCAATGCGGTATTACACTTTTTAGCTATTGCACATGCTGCCGATATCGAATTTACTTTAGAAGATTTTCAACGTGTTAGTGATAATACACCGTTAATTGCCGATTTAAAACCTAGTGGAAAATACTTAATGGAAGATGTTCATGGTGTTGGTGGAACGCCAGCCGTGATGAAATATTTATTAGACAATGGTTATTTACATGGCGATTGTTTAACCGTAACAGGAAAAACTTTAGCTGAAAATTTAGCCGATGTTGAGCCACTTTCTTTTGAAGATGATCAGGATGTGATTTTTCCGAAGGATAAAGCTTTAAAATCTTCAGGAAACTTACAAATTCTTTACGGAAATTTAGCAACAGAAGGTGCAGTAGCAAAAATATCAGGAAACGAAGGTTTATTATTTGAAGGTAAAGCGGTGGTTTACGATGGTGAGCAAGCTGCAAATACTGGAATTTCAAACGGAGAAGTAGAAAGAGGAGATGTAGTCGTCATTAGATATGTGGGGCCAAAAGGAGGTCCGGGTATGCCTGAGATGTTAAAACCAACCTCTTTAATTATGGGTGCTGGTTTAGGGAAATCTGTAGCATTAATTACCGACGGTCGTTTTTCTGGAGGAACACACGGTTTTGTTGTGGGACACATTACACCAGAAGCTCAAGAAGGCGGAACTATTGGAATATTAAAAACGGGTGATAAGATTAGAATTAGCGCCGAAGATAATAGTATTAATGTATTACTTTCTGATGAAGAATTAGCAGAAAGAAAAACACAATGGGTTCAACCTGCATTAAAACACTCAAAAGGAATTTTATATAAATATGCAAAATCAGTAGCATCAGCATCAAAAGGCTGTGTAACCGATTTGTAACAAATAACGACAATTGGAGAAGATTAGAGAAAAAATAAAAATAAGAATGATCTTTATTTTGACCTCTATATTTTTTCATCTAAAAAAATAATATATGGACACACAAACCATAAAAAAGCAAGAAAATAATACGCAAACAACGATGCGTATTACTGGTAGCGAAGCCATTATTCATTGTTTATTAGCCGAAGGGGTAGATATCCTTTATGGTTATCCAGGAGGAGCAATCATGCCTGTTTATGATGAGTTATATAAATTTAAAGACCAAATTCATCACGTATTAACGCGTCATGAACAAGGTGCTGCACATGCCGCTCAAGGGTATGCGCGTATTTCAGGAAAAGTTGGTGTGGCCATGGCGACGTCTGGTCCTGGAGCAACAAATTTAATTACTGGTATTGCTGATGCACAAATAGATTCTACACCGTTAGTATGTATTACAGGGCAAGTTGCTTCTCATTTATTAGGTAGTGATGCGTTTCAGGAAACCGATATTGTTGGTATTTCTACACCAGTTACTAAATGGAATTGTCAAGTCACTAAAGCGTCTCAAATTCCTGAAGCTATAGCAAAGGCATTTTATATTGCTAGAAGTGGTCGTCCGGGACCTGTTTTAGTAGATATTACTAAAGATGCGCAACTAGAAGAATTCGATTTTAAATATGAAAAATGTACAGGGATTAGAAGTTATAATCCTGTACCAGCAACAGATACCGAGGCTGTAAAAGAAGCTGCAAAACTAATTAACGCTGCAAAGAAACCAATGATTGTTTGGGGACAAGGTGTTATTTTAGGGAAAGCAGAAGCTGAATTAAAGGCAGTGATAGAAAAAGCGGGAATTCCTTCGGCTTGGACTATTCTTGGAGCTTCAGCAGTGCCAACATCACATCCTTTAAATGTAGGTATGGTAGGTATGCACGGTAACTACGCTCCAAATGTATTAACCAATCAATGTGATGTTTTAATTGCTATTGGTATGCGTTTTGACGATCGTGTAACGGGAAGTTTAAATACCTATGCGAAACAAGCTAAAGTGATCCATTTTGAAATTGATCCCGCAGAGATTGATAAAAATGTAAAAACTGATGTGGCTGTTTTAGGAAACTCTAAAGATAGTTTAGCACAATTATTACCGCTTTTAGATGCAACATCTCACGATGCTTGGTTACAAGAATTTAAAGATTTGTATGCTGTTGAATATGAAAAAGTAATTAAAGATGATTTAACTCCAACCAAAGAAGGTATTACGATGGGGGAAGTTATTAATCAAATAAATAAGGAAACTAAAGGCGATGCAGCTATTGTTTCTGATGTAGGACAACACCAAATGATTGCTTGTCGTTACGCCGATTTTAACATCACAAAAAGTAATATTACTTCTGGTGGTTTAGGTACTATGGGCTTTGCACTTCCAGCAGCTATTGGAGCAAAAATGGCAGCGCCAGATCGTGAAGTTGTGGCTATTATTGGTGATGGTGGTTACCAAATGAACATACAGGAATTAGGGACTATTTTTCAGCAGAAAACACCAGTGAAAATTGTAGTTTTAAATAACGAGTTTTTAGGAATGGTGCGCCAATGGCAACAACTATTTTTCGATAAACGTTATGCGTCTACCGAAATGACAAACCCAAACTTCGTTGCTATTGCAGAAGGTTATTATATTAAAGCCCGAAAAGTAGTAAAACGTGAAGAGTTAGCCGAAGCGGTTAAAGAAATGATAGCTTCAAAAGAATCTTATTTCTTAGAAGTTTGTGTAGAAAAAGAAGGTAATGTATTCCCGATGATTCCTACAGGAGCTTCGGTTTCAGAAGTTAGATTGAGTTAATAAATTAAGATTTTAATAAAAATGAATCAAAATATAGAATCATTAACGATTTCAATTTACACCGAAAACAATATCGGTTTGTTAAATCGTATTTCAGCTATTTTTCAGCGTAGACATATTAATATTGAAAGTTTAACGACTTCACAATCTGAAATTGATGGTGTTAATCGTTTTGTAATTGTGGTTAATATTTCCGAAGAGCAAGCTGTTAAAATTGTAAAACAAATAGAGAAGCAGGTTGAAACTATTCGTGCATTTTATCACCGAGAAGATGAAACGATTTTTACAGAGTCGAGTATGTTCAAAATAAAATCGGAATTATTATTTGACGAACCTCAAATTCAGAATTTAATAAAAGAAAGTTACGCCAGAATTGTAACGGTAAACAAAGACTTTTTTGTTTTAGAAAAATCGGGACGCCGTAACGAAATTGAAGCCTTGCGCAAAGAATTAAGCGTTTATGGCATTATGCAATTTGTACGTTCTGGACGTATTGCAGTCACTAAAGAAGAAATGAAAGTAACAGAAGTGCTTCAAGCCTTCAATAATAAATACTAATTAAATTAAAAAATGGGAAATTATTTTAACACCTTATCATTAAGAGATAAATTAAATCAGTTATCGAAATGTAGATTTATGGATTCTTCAGAATTTGAAGATGGTGTAAATGCTTTAAAAGGTAAAAAAATTGTGATAGTAGGTTGTGGCGCACAAGGTTTAAATCAAGGATTAAACATGAGAGATTCTGGTTTAGATATTTCTTATGCACTTCGTGATGCGGCTATTGAAGCAAAACGTCAATCTTTTTTAAATGCAAGCGATAATGGTTTTACTGTTGGTACTTACCAAGAGTTAATTCCTACTGCAGATTTAGTATTAAACTTAACGCCAGATAAGCAACATACAAGTGTTGTAAATGCTGTAATGCCTTTAATGAAAAAAGGAGCAACATTATCGTATTCTCACGGTTTCAATATTGTTGAAGAAGGAACTCAGGTTCGTGAAGATTTAACAGTAATCATGGTAGCTCCAAAATGTCCAGGGACAGAAGTAAGAGAAGAATATAAAAGAGGATTTGGTGTACCAACGTTAATTGCGGTTCACGAAGAAAACGATCCAGAAGGAAAAGGTTGGGCACAAGCAAAAGCTTATGCAGCAGCAACTGGAGGTGATAGAGCAGGTGTATTAGCATCTTCTTTTATTGCTGAAGTAAAATCTGATTTAATGGGAGAGCAAACTATTTTATGTGGTTTACTTCAAACAGGTTCTATCCTTTGTTTCGATAAAATGATTGAAAAAGGAATTGATGCAGGTTATGCTTCAAAACTAATTCAATACGGTTGGGAAACTATTACAGAAGGTCTTAAATATGGTGGTATCACTAACATGATGGACCGTTTGTCTAACCCAGCAAAAATTAAAGCTTTTGAACTTTCAGAAGAATTAAAAGATATTATGCGTCCATTATTCCAAAAGCATATGGATGATATTATTGAAGGTCGTTTTTCTGCAGGTATGATGGCAGATTGGGCTAACGATGATAAAGATTTATTAGGATGGAGAGCTGCAACAGCAGAAACTGCATTTGAAAAAACGCCAGCTGGTGATGTTGAAATTTCTGAACAAGAATATTACGATCATGGTGTATTAATGGTTGCTATGGTAAGAGCAGGTGTGGAATTAGCTTTTGAAGCAATGACAGATTCTGGAATTATCGATGCTTCTGCATACTACGAATCTTTACACGAAACGCCACTTATTGCAAACACGATTGCAAGACGTAAATTATACGAAATGAACGCTGTAATTTCGGATACTGCTGAGTACGGATGTTATTTATTCGATCACGCTTGTAAGCCTTTATTAGCCGATTTCATGAAAACTGTAGATACCGATGTTATTGGTAAAGCTTACGCTACAAGTAACGGTGAAGGTGTTGATAATGCAAAATTAATTGAAGTAAATGCAGCTTTAAGAAACCACCAAGTTGAAAAAGTTGGAACGTTCTTAAGAGCATCGATGACGGCAATGAAGCCAATCGTTTAATATTTTAAACAAACGTAAAGCCAGGAAGTTTTTAATAAACTAAGGGGGTTTACATATTAATATAACCTACAAGCCATCAAAGGCTTGTAGGTTTTTAAATTATAAGAAGATGAACAAGGAACACAATACCTACTTTCCGAGTCTTGATAAAATAAAGGAAGCAGCCAATGCTATTAAAAATGTATCGGCAGTGACACCTTTAGGTCAAAGCCTACGTTACTCGGAGTTTTTTGGTGCTAATATTTTATTAAAACGCGAAGATTTACAGCAAGTACGCTCGTATAAAATTCGTGGCGCTTACAATAAAATTAGCTCTTTAACTGCCGAAGAATCTCAAAAAGGTGTGGTATGCGCTAGTGCCGGAAACCATGCGCAAGGTGTGGCTTTGTCTTGTAAATTACTAAAAATAAAAGGCACTATTTATATGCCGTCTCCAACTCCAAACCAGAAAATAGAGCAGGTTAAAATGTTTGGTGGCGACTATATAGATATTAAAATTGAAGGTGATACATTCGACGATGCGAACCATGCAGCCGTGCAAGAATGTGATGCTTTAGGAAAAATATTTATCCATCCATTTAATGATGAAAAAGTTATTGAAGGGCAAGGTACAGTAGGTTTAGAAATTTTAGAACAAACCACAGTGCCTATAGATTATGTGTTTATTGCTGTTGGTGGTGGCGGATTGGCATCTGGATTATCCACTGTATTTTCCGAGTTATCTCCAAATACTAAAGTGATTGGTGTTGAGCCAGAAGGCGCTCCATCGATGTCTACGTCTATTAAAAATAATAAAAACACAGAGATAGAACATATTGAAAAGTTTATTGACGGTGCCGCTGTAAAACGGGTGGGCGATTTAACATTCCCAATATGCAAAGCCAATTTACACGCCATGATTACGGTTCCGGAGGGGAAAGTATGTCAAACCATTTTAGAGCTTTATAATAAGGATGCTATTGTGGTAGAACCGGCTGGAGCTTTAAGTATTTCTGCGTTAGATTTTTATGCTGAAGAAATAAAAGGAAAAAATGTAGTCTGTGTTGTTTCAGGAAGTAATAATGATATTACCCGAACAGCAGAAATTAAAGAGCGCGCCTTACTTTATGCGAATTTAAAACACTATTTTATTGTGAAATTTCCACAAAGAGCGGGAGCCTTAAAACAATTTGTAGCCGAAATTTTAGGTCCAAACGATGATATCACGCATTTTGAATATACCAAAAAAACCAACCGCGAAAACGGGGCAGCCGTTGTAGGTATTCAGTTAAAATCGGCAGACGATTTAGCACCACTCATAGCAAAAATGAAAGCCAATAATTTCTTTGGCGATTATTTGAATGATAAGCCTGAATTGTTTCAGTTTTTGGTGTAAACTGTCTTGTTTTAGCTTAAAGTTGGGTATGTTTAGTGTATTTCTTTGCGAAAACGTTTTAGTTATATACATATTAAACTGTTGTAATTGAAGTGTTAAGAATTTGATATTTCTTCGTACAATAGCTATGTTTAATGTTGTTTCATCGGGAATATTGATATCTTTACTAGACTAGAAATTCAATAATTTTTAATATGAAAACAACTTTTAAAGATATTCCAGAAGCGTATAAAATAGATTCATTATTACATCAATCTACCTATCTTGTCAATGGCGAGCTAAAGCAATGGGAAGGTGAAACAGCTGAAGTGTATTCTACCATTTCATCTACAGCGGATTATAAGCATACCATTTTAGGAACCATTCCGCAGTTAGGCGAAGCCGAAGCGTTAGAAGCTTTAGATTCCGCAACAAACGCCTATAATAAAGGGCAAGGTTTATGGCCAACCATGAAAGTAATCGATCGAATTGCTTGCATGGAAAAGTTTGTTGAAGAAATGAAAACCAAACGTGAAGAAGTTGTAAAACTACTCATGTGGGAAATAGGTAAAAACCTTCCAGATTCAGAAAAAGAATTCGATAGAACTGTCGATTATATTTACGATACCATCGAAGCTTATAAACAAATTGATAGAGACTCTGCAAAGTTTGAAAAAAACTCTGGGGTTTATGCACATATTCGTCGTGGGCCACTTGGTGTTGTACTTTGTTTAGGACCTTATAATTATCCTTTAAACGAAACTTTTACTTTATTAATTCCAGCATTAATCATGGGTAATCCTGTGGTTTTTAAACCTGCTAAAATTGGAGTATTATTAATTTCTCCTTTATTAGAAGCTTTTCAAAAGAGTTTCCCAAAAGGTGTGGTTAATATTGTTTATGGTCGAGGTCGTGTTTTGGCAACACCAATAATGCAATCGGGTAAAGTTGATGTTTTAGCATTAATTGGTAACAGTAAATCGGCAAATGCATTGCAAGCACAACACCCAAAGGGAAACAGATTACGTATGGTTTTAGGTTTAGAAGCTAAAAATCCAGCCATTATTTTACCAGATGCCGACTTAGATTTGGCAGTAGAGGAGTGTATTGCAGGAACACTATCTTTTAACGGACAACGCTGTACAGCTTTAAAAGTAATATATGTACATGAATCTGTAGTCGAGGAGTTTAATAGATTATTCGCCTTCAAAGTCGATCAACTTAAATTTGGAAACCCGTGGGAAGCAGGTTCAAAATTAACGCCACTTCCAGAAGTAGAAAAGCCAGCTTATATTCAAGAATTAATTGATGATGCTAAGGAAAAAGGAGCGGAAATTTTAAATAAAAAAGGAGGAGAAACTACCGAAAACTTTATTTTTCCAGCAGTACTTTATCCAGTAACAAAAGATATGCGTGTATTTAAAGAAGAACAATTTGGACCAGTGGTTCCTGTAGTTTCTTTTTCAGATATTGAAGAACCTCTTCATGATATGGCAGAATCTGATTACGGACAACAGGTGAGTTTGTTTGGTCAAAATGTCCATACATTATCACCGTTAATTGATACTTTGGTTAACTTGGTTTGTCGTGTAAATTTAAATAGTTCCTGTCAACGTGGACCAGATGTATACCCTTTTACAGGAAGAAAAGATTCTGCTTACGGTACATTAAGTGTGCACGATGCCTTGCGATCGTTTTCTATTAGAACCTTTGTGGCATCTAAAGACAATGCTTATAATAATGCCATTTTAAAAGAATTATTAGAAAAGAAAACCTCTAATTTTATTAGTACAGATTATATTTTGTAAACCTTAAAACAGAAGGTAATATACTTGTTTTAAAGGGATAAACTTTTTTAGGAATCACTAAAGAAGTCCTTAGTAATTAGGCTTATTTTAGTGCATAATTTTTCAGTGAAAAATATTGCACTAAAATAAGCCTTTATATGTTTATATTTGGTACACTATATTTAAATTAAACTAAATTTTTAAAACCAAATTAAATGAAAATAGCAAAGTATGTATTAGTTGCTGCTTGTTCAGCAGTTGTATTAATCGGATGTGGAGGAAAAGAAGAGAAAAAGAAAGAAGGTTTTTCTTATGATAAAAAAACAGAGGTTGTTAAGGCTGTAGAAACCAATCCAAACGATGTGGTTATTACGGGTAATGATGCTATGCAATTTAATAAGAAAGAAATTCGAGTTAAAGCAGGCCAGAAAGTAAAAATCACATTAAAACATATTGGTAAAATGGACAAAAATGTCATGGGACATAATTTTGTTTTATTAAAACAAGGTGTAAATGTAGCTACTTTCGGAAATAGTGCTGCTGTAGCTAAAGCAACAGATTATATTCCTGCAGATTCTCAGGATGTTATCGCACATACAGGCATTGTTGGTGCTGGCGAAACAGTAACTGTAGAATTTGACGCACCAGCTGTAGGAACTTACGATTTTTTATGTAGTTTCCCTGGTCATTATGCTATGATGAAAGGTAAATTTATTGTAGAATAAATTCAAAATAATTTATGCGTTAAATCCTTGTCTTGTTATGGTCTACAAAGATATAACAACACAAGGATTTTTTTTGTAGAACTAGAACCGTTGTCCCTAACGTCTGGTTTCGATTTAATTTCTCTAAAGATTAAGTAAGCTGCCTTTTTTGATGCAATAGTTATAGTGCTAGAGTTTTAATTTATCATAAAGAATTCGTTTTATGGTGAAATAAAAGCCTTACTTACCAAATTAGTATCGTGTTTTTAACATATAAATAATATAAATTAAGCTAATATGAAAATTAAAAATATCAGTGTTTTATCGCTGGTTTTATTAACGTTTTTCAACTGTGAGAAGAAAGAGTATGTTGATAAAATTTATGAAAAACCAGAAATAGTAAAAGACCCATCTTCAGCATTTCTTTCACCAGAAGAAAGCATGAAAACATTTTATTTACCAGAAGGTTATAGAGTAGAACTTGTTGCAAGTGAGCCTATGATTGATGAGCCTGTAACTATTGCTTGGGATGGAAACGGGCGTATGTATGTAGCAGAAATGAATACCTACATGCAAGATGTTAATGGTAGTGGTACTAATAGAAATATTAGTAGAATTAAAATGCTTGAAGATTTAGATGGTGATGGTAAAATGGATAAAAGCACTGTTTTTATTGATAGCTTATTGTTGCCAAGAATGATTTTACCTCTTGAAAATGAATTAATTGTTAATGAAACATTTTCATATGATTTGTGGAGTTATAAAGATACTGATGGAGATGGCGTAGCTGATAAAAAAGAACGTGTTTACTACAATCCAAACCGTCGTGGAGGAAATTTAGAACACCAACAAAGTGGACTTATTTGGAATTTAGATAACTGGGCATATACAACATACAATCCCGTTAGGTTTAAGTTTAAAAGTAATGGTAAGGTAGAAGTAGACTCTTTAGAAAACATGCCAAATAGAGGGCAATGGGGACTTACCCAAGATGATTTAGGAAATATGTACTACTCTTCTGCAGGAAGTGAAAATCCAGCTTACGGATTTCAACAACCACCAGTATATGGCGAGTTTAATGCAAAAGGTAGACTTGCTGAAGGTTTTGTACAACCTTGGCCAGTAGTTGGAACTCCAGATGTTCAAGGAGGAACAAAAAGACTACGAGAAGATGGTACACTTAACCATTTTACAGGAACTGCTGGACAAGAAATTTATAGAGGACATAAATTGCCTTCCGATTTATATGGTGATCTTTTTATTCCAGAACCTGTAGGAAGATTGATTCGTAGAGCGAAAATAAAAAATGAAAATGGTAAAAAGGTGGTATATAACGCTTACGATAAAGCTGAGTTTATGGCCTCAACAGATTTAAATTTTAGACCGTTACAAGCAAAAACAGGTCCAGATGGAGCTCTTTATATTGTGGATATGTATCGTGGTATTATTCAAGAAAGTAACTGGACCAAAAAAGGAAGTTTCTTAAGACCAGTTATTGAGCGTAAAGGCTTAGATAAAAACATTGGAAAAGGTAGAATTTATAGAATTGTACATGAAGATATTGCCTTAGATAAAAAACCGAACTTAATCGGAAAGAAAGCTTCAGAATTAATTGAATATTTAGGACATCGTAATGGATGGTACAGAAATACAGCCCAAAAGTTAATTGTTTTAAGAGGTGATACATCTGTTATTCCAGAATTACAAGCTTTAGCTAGAGATAATACTTCTTTTATGGATGGCTTATTTAATAGTGATAAAGACTTCGGTTTAGAACGAGTAACAGCACTTTGGACGCTTGAAGGTATGGATAATATTGATAAAACCTTAATAACTGAAAAATTACAAGACGAAGATTATCGTGTTAGACTTACTGCAATAAGGTTAAGTGAGAATTTCTTAAAAGCAGGAGATACAGATATTCTTCAAGATTTAGAAAAAGTAATTTCTGATGTTGATGTAAATGTGGTAAATCAATTGGCTTTAAGTTTACGTTACAGTAAAGATAAAAAAGCAACAGAATTGCTTCACGTTATTAATGAAAAATATGAAGGTCACGAAATTATCTCACATGCCGTTGTTGAAAGTTTAAAGAAAGATGATTCTCAACTAGCGCAACTTAAAAAGAAAATTTCAGGAAGAGGTTTGGGATCAAGATTAAGTATTGTTAACGGTTACGATTCTTATAAACAACTATGTATCACCTGTCATGGTGCCGATTTAAAAGGTATACCAACAGAAGACGGTGGTCTTATTGCGCCATCTTTAATTGGTAGCGCAAGGGTTACCGGAGACAAGGGGATACTAAGTAAAATTTTATTAAACGGTCTTATTGGTCCTATTGAAGGTAAAGAGTATGGTATAATGATGCCTTTAAAAGATAATAGCGATCAATGGATTGCAGATGTGCTTAGTTATGTTAGAGCAATGAATGATGCTGATAATGTAGACCGAAAAGTGGTTAGAAATGCTAGAGCAGAATCTAAAGACAGAGAAGATTACTGGACTTTAGAAGAGCTTTATAAAAATTAAAAGTATTTAATTTAGTAACAAAAAAAGTTGGATGTAAATCCAACTTTTTTTTTGTTTTAAAACGTTCTAGCTAAAAATTAAATAGCCATCCAAAATGGAGATTCCCTCTAGATTTATCCCCCGAAGTCCATACCTAAGTTTCATAAAGTCTGAGTCTTCCATCGCTTTCGTTTTTATTTGTTGGGTGGCAAGTGTCCGTTATTAGTTTGCTTCTTTTTTAATTCTAAAAACTCTTCTTTTTGGTTTTAAGTTATTCATTGTTAGTTTTTTAAGTAATGTAAAATGCCTAATCTTGGGTATTGATAGCGTGTTATATAAACAATATATTTAAGTATTGATTCTGAGATTTTCTAGAGTGTCTCAATTCAATCTTATATAAAGGTTTGTACAAAGCTGTCAGGGATGCCGAAAACTGGATAGAGTAGGTGAGAAAACTTAAAAAACAATATTATGGATAATTTAAGAGCATTGCAATTGGCTATGCATAGCGAAATTGCAAACGAGAGAAATGCAGAGATGGAAGCCATTCAAACAGCAGAAAAGGAAGCTTCAAAAAGTTGTGAGAAAAAGGTGAAAATGTATAATGACCATTTTAAGGGACTTGAAATGGATGTTGAAAAAAATGAAGCATATAATAGAGCGTTAACCGATTTAAGCGATACTGAAATAAAAAAAATACAGGAGAAACTAGGTGGCGGTAATGCGCCAGATTTCATGATTTCTCCTGAAGAAATGGAAGCAGAATCTATTGATAGTTCTTTAATTGGAGGCGGAAATCATATCGTATATCCATCTTCCGTTCAGGCATTTTCAACACAGGAAGATAGTCCAGATGCTGTTGCGGCACGAACTGTTGTTAATAATGGATCTACACAAAACCGATGGAATTGGGCTAAAGGAGCCGGCTCTGGAATTTCAGGAACAGGTGCTGCGTCTAACACGCAATGGGTAGAATTCGGATTTTGGTTTAAGCCAACTTCTTCAAGGGTTTATAGTATAGTACCTCGAAATGTTTTTAGAGGCTATTATATTGTTAAGGCAGACGATGAATGGTTTAATTCTAAATATGCTAAGGCAAGCGTAGATGTTTGGATTAATGTAAAACAGTACAACTGGAAAGGTTGGTCTAAACACAACGTAATGACTACAGCAAATGATAACATAAATAAAAATAGCCGATTAGATACTAATAGAAGTCATTACCATTCTGCGTTGTTAGGTGGAGGCGATTGGGCTTTTATACGTGTAGCTGTGCGAATGTATGTCTACGCAAGAGGTGGCGGATCTTATGCCGAATTAAATTTTGCAACCGGAAATGCAAATTATTTAAAAACACCATATTGCATTATTAATTAGATATTACGGCTTGTTTTATTACACATGTTTTATTGAAATATAAAATGTTGAAAAAAATAAGTGCATGACGTTGCTTTAAAAGTGTAACAAATATCAAGTAATATGTATTATAAAACCCCTCAGAATAATGTTCAATTCTAAGGGGTTTATACATTTTATATTTCGTGGGCGGGTTTTTAAGAAAAATAAAAACCGCGCTATCCACTATATCTTTTTGTAAAGCAGTAGCGTATTAATATCAATATGTGGCATTTCAAATAGAAAACTGCTCGTTAAACTAAAGTTCAGTCTATTTAAAGCTTTACAAAAAGGATGCCGCTGCTATCGCTCCCGCACTTATCTGCCAAGTTAAAACATATAATTTAAGGTTAGCATAGTACTTCTAGGTAAAATAGGTACAACAACAAAACTGGCATCAGGGTTATTCTTAATGTATTCTTGGGTAGAACCATTAGCATTTGCTCCAAAACTATTGGCACCTAAAAAATTGGCTAATCCATCAGAGTTAAATAGGTTACTCGCTATTAATCTAGCACTTAAATTTTTATTTATTTGATACCCTAAACCGGCATCAAAAACACTGTATGCTGCCAGTTGGAACGCATTGGCTACGTTACCTTCGCGTTTTCCGGTATATTTCCATTTAATGAAAGACGATACTTTGTCTTTTTGAAATTCAGCAGAAAGGTTGAAAAGTAGTTTAGGATTAAAAGGTAATCGGTTTCCAGAGAAATCTATAATGCTATCATCAGCAACATCAACAGAGCCAGCTGCATCATACACTTGCCATTCGGTGGCTTTAGGGTTTTGTATAACACCATTAAAACGAAATGTGAAATATTGAAACGGATTGTAAATAGTTTCCCATTCTAAACCTAAGGTTTGAGAGCTATTAAACTGAATAGGTGTGTAAAAAATACTGCTTGTATCACCATCAAATTCAAAGTTAGAAATGCCAATATTTTTTAGTTCACTCCAAAATAAGGTGCTTGTAAACGAGAAGTCTTTAAGTGTCGATTTTAACCCCAATTCAACTTGATTTATTTCTTGAACTTCGCCAGCTTGATTAATAGGTACATTAGCGAAATTATTGAAGTAATAATTCATTTCTGGAGCTTTATTTCCTTTTGAATAGCGTCCGAAAAGCGACGTGTCATCAGTTAATTTATAATTTAATCCGGCTGAGTACGATAAGTAATTATAATTAAAGTTGAATTCGTCTTGTTCACCAGTAGGCGCTAATATATTATTATCATAAATGGTGTTTTCGTTACCATCTAAACCGCCATCTTGAGTAAATGGAGTACTACGGTCGTTGCTTCCTTTATGGTAAATCGATTCATAACGCAGTCCTAAATCTAGCTGTAACTTATCAGTAATGCTCCAAATATCATTAACAAACGTTGCTATTTGTGCAATTTCAGCACGGCTATTTGTAAAAAATAAACCACCATAATTACTAACGCCTTGCTCATCCGATAGGTAAACTACAGGGCTACTCGGGTTTTCTAAGGTTACTTGTAGCATGGTTGGATTATTATCATAAGTAGAAAAGGCAAAACTACCTTGTGTAAATACCGAGGTATTCGATAAACCAGTGGCAAACCCGAAACTTAAATTGTGTTTATCCCATTTTTTATTAAGGGTTAACTGTTGCATAAACTCGTCTGCATCATTGTCTTTATACCATGTTGACGTACCCATAACGGCATCATTAGGTAATCGGCCATCGGATAAATATTCAAAAGAATTACCAGCAAAAATTGGGCTATTATCAATTCTAGCCATTTCGGTTCCTGTTTGTGCGTTCCTGAAAATAATTTGACCTGCAGGAAACGGATTGCCGTTACTTGGTAAATAATATGTTGTGAAATCGCTAAGCGATAAAAAGGCGTTACTTATAGAAGTTTGCCAATTCGCATTTTTAGTCGAAAACTTCATGTTATTTCTAATAGACCAATTGTTGTCTAAATTTTGAAACAAATCTAAACCTACAGCAAAATCTTTGGCATGTACACCATTAGCAGGGTTAAAAGCATTCGTTTTTCCTTCATCTAAATAACGTCCGTCAGGAATTGAAGCATCATAAGATGGCATTAATAAAGCGGTCGAGTTAAAATCTTGACCAAAAGCAGCTTCAGGATCTTCCCAATTTGTGGCGGCAACACCATTATATCGGTTGGTGTAATCGTTTAAATATTTTCCGTAAAGTTTAAAATAGCCTCGAGAATTTACTTTTGTTAAGTTGAACTTAAACTGCCCACCCTTACTGAAAGTGAAATCGGTATTTCTAGCACCATCATCATGTCGGTAATGTCCGCCAGCGTTAAAAAACCAATGGTTACCTAAACTGCCACCTAAAACAGCGTCGGCTCTGTAATATGCGTTTCCTTCACCTTGAATACCTGTTTGAAGTTGCACTTCTCCGGTTAATACTTCCGATGTACGATGTTTGGAAATAAAATTATAAACGCCACCCGGCGCATTCATAGCGGTAACCGATGCGCTTCCGCCACGTAAAGCTTCAACACTAGAGGTCATTAAATCCACACGATGAAACAAATCAGGACCATAATAGGAATGTTGTACTAAGCTCACAGGTAGGTCGTCTTCCTGTAAAGATACGTAGTACCAACCGGTATCATCTTCAGCAGCAGCCGAAACACCACGTGTATAAATTTTAGTAAATACCTCACCAGCCGATGCGTCGATAAATGTACCTGGAATATTTTGCAATAAACTCGCTGTACCTTGAGGAATAGTTTGTTTTATAGCTTGCGTATTTAATGTACTTACAGAAGTACTAGATTCTAACTGCGTTTTTGGACTGAAACTTCCAGTAAGAACAACGGTGTGTAAATTAAGTAAGTCGGTATTTAAAACAGAATTAAAAACGGTGCTGTTTTTATTAACTGTAATCTGGTTTGTAATAGTTTTAAAACCTAAATGCGAAATGGTTAAATTGTATATTCCGTTAGGTACCTTTGAAAAATTGAAATTCCCATCAGAGTTTGTTGCGGTGTATTGCTTCGTGCTTGTGTCTAATTCAATATAAGCACCAGTTATTGGCGCATTGCTAACGTCTGTAATAGTTCCACTAATTGATGTTTGGGCGTGGCCTAAATAAGCGCAAGCTGTTATAAAAAAATAAGTGAATAGCTTTAGTCTAGTCATAAGTTTAAGGAGAATAATAGTTGGTTTATATTATTAGGTTGCAAATTTATAAAATATATCCGCATTTCTGTCTATATTAAACCAATGAAAGCATTCAAACAAAAGTCGTTTTTTTAAGGTTTATAAGTGTATTTATGTTAAAAAAATAAAGCCTTTTAATTATTGAAAATAAATGTGTAATTTGCAAGGTGCAAATGTTTAAATAATTTCAGTGAAAATAAACAAAGTAAATATTGAGCCTTATCAAGCTGATGGTATTGTTTACCATGCCGATACATGTTTGCCGTTAATTGATGCTTTTGATAGAAAGAAAATTAAGTTTAAAGCATTAGCTAGACATACTTATCCGGGCGATCGTTTGGATGAAAATACCATTGGACTTAATAGTATTGGGTACTGGGATGCTAATGAACCACAAGATTGGGGGTTAGATTGGCATAGAAATGAAGGTATCGAATTTCATTTTTTAGAATCCGGAACCATGCCTTATGGACAGGAAAATAAAGAAGTTTTACTCACACCAAACCATATAACTATTACTCGACCTTGGGAAGCGCATCGCGTAGGAAACCCAGCAGTAGGTATGGGGAAAATCTATTGGGTTATTTTAGATTTAGGTGTTCGTAGACCGCATCAAGATTGGGTTTGGCCCGAATGGATTACTTTAACACCTCAAGATTTAGGGAGGTTAACCACGATTTTACGTCAGAATGAAAAGTTTGTTTGGAAAACCGATCAAAAGGTGCGCGATTGTTTTCTTCGGATTTATAAAGCCATTAATTCAGATGTTGCAGGAAGTAGCGCATCACGAATACGGTTGCTCGTAAATTATTTGCTAATTCTGTTACTAGATTTGTTGAATACAGAAGATATTGTTTTAAATGAATCATTAACCGATAGTTCTCGAAGTGTAAAATTCTTTTTAGATGAATTAGGAAATACGCTTTCAGAAAACTGGACGGTAGAACTTATGGCCGAGTCTGCTGGTGTTGGTGTTACACGTTTTACCCATCATTGTAAACGTTTAACAAACGTAACGCCTATGCGTTATTTAACCATGAAACGTTTAGATTTATCCAAAAAATTACTTCAAGAAAACGCCGACTTAACTATCGCAGAAGTCGCTTATATGTCTGGTTTTGCAACAAGTCAGTACTTTGCAACCGTGTTTAAAAAACACGAAAAATGTTCTCCTAATAGTTATAGGCTACAACATGCTGTAGCAGATTTAACTAGTGTATAAATTCTTTCATTGAATAATTATACACATTGTTATCAATTCAATGTTCTATTTTCACTAAGTAAAAATTACAGCTATTGTTTTTGCTGAAATTCGCTTGAATTTTAATTTCAGGAATATCATTGATTTCAGTGATGTAATTTGAACACCAACTAAACCAACTAAATATTTTAAAATGGAAAACATTAATACGAAACGACTTTTTCTAGGAAGTTGTTTAGCTTTGATTACAACAGCAATGACTTTTGCTATTCGCGCAAGATTAGAAACCGTTTTCGGACCCGAAGGCGTTGGGTTAACCTTAGAGCAAATAGGCTACGCCTTTACACCCGCTTTTTTCGGATTTACAATTGCCATGATTTTTGGAGGTCCTATGGTTGATTTTCTCGGCATTAAAAAAATTACATGGATTGCCTTTATCATGCATGCCGTTGGTATTGTTTGGACTATTATGGCAGATTCTATGTCGTCCTTATTTTTAGCTACCTTATTTGTAGGTATTGGTAATGGTATGGTAGAAGCGGCTTTAAACCCGATGATAGCTTCCATGTATACCAACGAAAAAACAAAAATGTTAAACCGATTTCACGTATGGTTTCCAGGCGGTATCGTAATTGGGTCCATTGTAGGTTGGCTTATTATGGATGTTATGGGCTTAAGCTGGCAAATTATGGTGGCTACTTTATTTGTGCCTTTAATAGCGTATGGCGTTTTGTTTTTCGGACAAGTTTTTCCGCTTACCGAGCGTGTGCAAATGGGCGTTAGTAATAAAAAAATGTTCTCAAGCGTCGGGAAACCTTTATTCTTATTTATGGTGTTTTGCATGCTCTTAACAGCAGCTTCAGAATTAGGAACCACGCAACGTATAGAATCTTTGTTAAAAGAATCGGTAGCAGTACCCCTTTTAGTATTAGCATTTATTAACGGAATTATGGCTTTAGGACGTTTATTTGCAGGGCAAGTGGTTCATAAATTAAAGCCTTCCGGAATGCTTTTATATTCAGCAATTTTTACCTTTATAGGACTTTGGTTATTAACCGTTACTAGTGGTGGAATGACCTTTGTTGCAGCAGCAGTTTTTGCAATTGGAGTTACTTTCTTTTGGCCAACTATGTTAGGTTTTGTTGCAGAATATTTACCAGAAACAGGAGCGCTTGGATTATCCATTATGGGGGGCGCAGGAATGTTTTCAGTATCATTAGTATTACCTATTATGGGTAAATTAATGGACGATGCAAATGCTTCTGAAGCGTTAAGAACCATGTCTATTTTACCGGCAATCCTTATTGTAGCATTTATCGGTTTAAATATTTACATGAAAAAAAGAGACAAAGCGGCAAAGGCATAATAAATTTATTATTGAATTTATAAGAAAGCTGCGTTTTATCATATAAAATAATAACGAAAATAATAATGGCAAAAAAAATTAAACTAGGCATTTTAGGTGGAGGCGGCGACTCGTTAATTGGCGTACTTCATAGAGTGGCTTCGGCTATGCATGATCAATTTGAAATTGTTGGTGGTGTTTTTAATCCAGATATTGATAAAAGTATCGCTTTCGCGGAAGAAATAGGGCTTCCAACCAATCGTATTTATAAAGATTTAGATGCTTTTGTAGCTGGAGAGGCTAAGCTTTCAGAAGATGAAAGAATTCAGGTTGTTTCAGTATTAACTCCTAATTTTTTACATTTTCCTATGGCGAAAAAATTAGTAGATAATGGCTTCCATGTTATTTGTGAAAAGCCATTAACAACGTCGCTTGAAGAAGCAGTGATACTCGAAGAGGCTGTTAAAAAAGCACAAACAGTTTTTGCAGTAACTTATACATATACAGGATATCCAATAGTTAGGCAAATGCGCGAAATGATTCAATCTGGCGTAATTGGTGAAGTCCATAAAGTAGATATTCAATATTATCAAGGTTGGATAAATCCAATACTTCATGACAAAAAAGTGCGTGAAACCATTTGGCGATTAGATCCTACAAAAGCAGGAATTAGTAGTTGTATTGGAGATATTGGCACTCATGCTTTTAATATGGCGGAATACTTAACAGGCAAGGAAGTGAAAACTATTTTAGCGGACCTTAACACACGTTACGAAGATGTACAACTCGATGTTGATGGTACGGTGTTAATCCGTTTTTCCGATTATTCAAAAGGTGTTATTCGAGCAAGTCAAATTGCAACAGGTGAAGAAAATGGACTTACAGTGAAAATTTATGGCTCTAAAGGTGGATTTAATTGGGAGCAAGAAAATCCAAATTTCTTATACCATTTAACCGATGATAAACCAGTTCAAATATTAAAACCGGGGCATGCCTATAATGGAGAGGTGTCTTTAGATGGAACAAAATTACCTCCAGGGCATCCAGAAGGAATTTTCGATTCTATGGGTAATATTTATTACGGAGTTGCAAAAGCAATTCGTGGTTTAGACTATGATAACGGGGAATTTATAAATGTTTATGATGGTGTTCGTGGAATGAAGTTTATTGAAAAATGTGTAGAATCTCACCAATCTGGTAATGTGTGGCTAGATTTATAAAATAATATTAAAGTATGAAAACAATAAAAGGACCAGCAATATTTTTAGCGCAATTCGCAGGAAGCGAAGCGCCATTCGACACTTTAGATAATTTGTGTAAATGGGCGGCCGATTTAGGTTATAAAGGAATTCAAATTCCAACTTGGGAAACCGGATTAATTGATATAGAAACAGCTGCGGGAAGTCAAACCTATTGCGATGAGTTAAAAGGAAAAGTGAATTCGTATGGTTTAGAAATCACCGAATTGTCAACACATTTACAAGGGCAATTAGTTGCAGTAAACCCAGCTTATGATACCTTATTTGATGGTTTTGCTCCAGATGCAGTTAAAGGTAATCCTAAAGCGAGAACAGAATGGGCTATCGATTTTGTTAAAAAATCAGGAACCGCAAGTGGTAGATTGGGCTTAAAATCTCACGCTTCCTTTTCGGGGGCTTTATTATGGCACACCATGTATCCATGGCCACAACGTCCGCAAGGTTTGGTGGAAATGGGTTTTGAAGAATTAGCAAAACGTTGGTTGCCAATTTTAAATCACTTTGATGAACATAATGTGGATATCTGTTATGAACTTCACCCAGGTGAAGATTTACATGATGGTGTGTCTTTCGAACGTTTTTTAGAAGCTACAGGAAATCATAAACGAGCCAATATTCTTTACGATCCAAGTCATTTTGTACTTCAACAGTTAGATTATTTAAAGTTTATCGATTATTACCACGAACGTATTAAAGCCTTTCACGTGAAGGATGCTGAATTCAATATGTCTGGAAAACAAGGTGTTTACGGAGGTTATTCGGATTGGCAAGATCGTGCAGGTCGTTTCAGATCTTTGGGTGATGGTCAAGTTGATTTCAAAAGTATTTTCACTAAACTAACCAAATACGATTGCGATGTTTGGGCGGTTATGGAATGGGAATGTTGTATAAAATCTTCAGCTCAAGGAGCAAGAGAAGGTGCGCCATTTATTCAGAAACATATAATTGAAGCTGCCGAACGTAGTTTTGACGATTTTGCAGGTGCGAAACCAGATCAAGAATTTTTGAAAAGTATACTTGGAATTTAATGAATAAAAGTTTAGTCATTTTAATAGTCTTCGTTGTTGCATCTTGTAGTAAAAAGGTTGTAAGTGTTGTTTCAAACGAAAAGGTTGAAATGAATAAAGGCTTAATTGAACCCAAAAAGCCAAAAGAAACTGAAGTTTGGGGGCCCAAGCCTAAAGTTGTTACAGTAGACGAGGAAACTAAAATTCCGTCGGATGCGATTGTATTATTTAACGGTTCTAATTTTGAGGAATGGGTGTCTTCCACCGATTCTTCAAATGTGAATTGGGTTTTAAACCCAGATAAGAGTATGACTGTTAAAAACAAGGCAGGCGATATTCAAACCAAACGTAATTTTGGCGATATGCAACTGCATATAGAGTGGAAATCTTCCAAAGAAATAAGAGGAGATGGCCAACATCGATCTAATAGTGGTGTGTTTATTCAAAACAGGTATGAAGTACAGGTTTTAGATAATAATGATAACGAAACCTATGTTAATGGTCAAGTGGGGTCTATCTACAAGCAAGGTACGCCATTGGCTAAAGCATCTTCAAAAACGGGAGATTGGAATGTTTATGATATTATTTATCACGCACCCAAATTTAATGATGCCGGAGAAAAAACAGAATCTGGTACCATAACGGTACTTCACAATGGTGTATTAATCCAAGATCATTACAAAATTAAAGGAACAACTCAGTTTATTGGGTGGCCCAAAAACAAACCACATGGAAAAGCGCCAATTAAATTACAAGATCATCGCGATAATAGCGGCGTTAGCTATAGAAATATTTGGGTTAGAGAATTATAAAAAAAATATAAATTATGATAAATCGTATTGTTGTTTTACTAATAAGTCTTTGTTTTATTAGTAATAGCTATTCATCTAATCCAATTAAGGGTAAAATAAAAGTGCTTATTGTTGACGGACAAAATAACCATACGGTTTGGCCAAAATCAACGATTATGATGAAACAATATCTTGAAGAAACAGGCATGTTTACGGTTGATATTGCGCGAACTAAATATTTAAATAATAGTGAAGAACATAAAGATTGGTTAGGTTTTGCGAATGTTGCTGAAGGTGTTGAAGGGAAGCCGAAAACAGATCCCGATTTTAATCCTAAATTTTCAAAGTACGATGTGGTAATTTCTAATTTTGGATACAAAGCAGCGTCTTGGCCAGAGAAAGTTCAGAAGAACTTTGAAAAATATATTAAAAAAGGAGGAGGCTTTGTGAGTGTGCATGCAGCCGATAATAGTTTCCCGGAATGGACAGCCTATAATGAAATGATTGCTATAGGTGGTTGGGGCGGACGAACTGAAAAGCATGGACCTTATTTATATATTGACAAAGACAATAAGCCCAAAAAAGATTACAGCCCTGGCAAAGGAGGAACTCATGGTAAAAGAGAGGCTTTTGCCGTAACAAATTATAATACCGAGCACCCAATTACAAAAGGAATGCCAAAGGTTTGGATGCATGCACCAGACGAGTGTTACGCTTTTATGAGAGGGCCTGCAGAAAATGTAACCATTTTAGCAACGGCAGTATCTACAAAGAAAAAGCCTGAATTAGAGCAAAAAGAACCTGTGGCTATGGTTATCGATTATGGTAAAGGCAGAATATTTCACACCACTTTGGGGCACGATACACAGTCGTTTGAATGTGTAGGTTTTATAACCTTATTAAAACGTGGGGTAGAGTGGGCTGCAACAAATAAAGTAACTCAGACAGAATTACCTGACGATTTTCCGTCAGAAGATAAAGTCTCTTCAAGAAATTTCAATTTCGCAAAATAAATGATATTCAAAAGCATTAATAAATAGTAGCTTATTTATGCTTTTTGATAACAAAAATATCAGATTAATATAATTGCACAATATTAAATGTAAATCACCTCTATTTTTTATGTTTAATGTTGTGTAATTCATAATTAATTGTAATTTTGCTGCTTATATTAACGAAAGGGGCTCACGCCGACGATTTAGAGTTAATAGTTAAGGTAGTTATTCAGTGAAAACAGGAAACAACATATCTCTTATCTCTTCTGTTTTAGTAGCAAATACTAAAGCAACTGTTGTGCGTATTCCTAGTATTCGCCCCTTGGGGCTTTTCAATTAAGAGAGCTATTCGCTTTCGAATTTTCGTTATTTTTTAGAGTAAATTTTTTTCATGTGTTATTATAGCTCTGTCTATTTGCATATGGTTAGTTTTAAAACCAATTATTTGTACTTGGTTTTATATAAATTTAAGCCTTTAAGGGTATAATAAAAATGAATACGACATTGGAAATAGATATTTTAAGTGTTATAGAAAAAGCTGAGGCCTATTGTTCTAATGAAGACATAGAAATAAAGCTAGTTTATAAACTTTCAAATAAAACTTTAGAATTAATTTCAGAACGGTCAAAAGAACTTTCTACATTGTACTATGTTGATGTTGACATGTTAAGAATTCGTGCTGAAAACGGCTGTTTTATATTGAAAAAAAATGATAGAATTTATGGGCATATTTTTGTTCATGAGCATCATGTAAAAGGACATTCGGTTTATGAACGTACGTCGTTATGGGTCGATCGCGAATGCCGTAATAGTAACTTGGGGTTGTTGTTAATGTCCAGAATGACCGAGTTGTTTTCCGATACGTTTCTTATTTCAGTGGCGCAAACACCCAAAGTGCATTATTATAACGAATTGCTTGGGATGACCCACGTTACCTTAGCTAAAATGTCTGTTGGACTAGTTGAGGAACTTGAGAAATTAGGGAAATTACGTGATGAGTTGAATTTCAAATATTACGTTAATGAATGTTTCAAGTCTGAAATAGGTCAGTTAAAACAAATTTAAATTATAGAATAAGTTATACAAATTATAAAATGAAAAAATTAGTCATAGCATACAGTGGAGGGTTAGATACATCATACTGTGCCGTTAGTTTATCAAAAGAATACGATGTACACGCCGTAAGTGTAAATACAGGTGGTTTTACCGAAGAAGAAATTAAGCATATTGAAAGTAATGCCTATAAAATGGGCGTTTCAACTTATAAAAATATTGATGCCGTAGCAACCTTTTACAAAAAAGTAGTGAAGTATTTAATTTTTGGAAACGTTTTAAAAAATAGTACATACCCTCTTTCAGTAAGTGCAGAACGTATTATTCAAGCTATTGAAATTATAGAATATGCTAAAAGTATTGATGCCGAATACATTGCGCATGGTAGTACTGGAGCCGGAAACGATCAAGTACGTTTTGATATGATTTTTCAAACATTGGCGCCAAATATTAAAATTATTACGCCAATTAGAGATAAGAAATTAGCCAGACAAGAAGAAATAGACTATTTAAAAGCTGAAGGTATTGATATGCCTTGGGAAAAATCTAAATACTCTGTAAATAAAGGACTTTGGGGAACAAGTGTTGGAGGTGTTGAAACATTAAAGTCTGAAAAGCCTTTACCAAGTGAAGCATACCCGTCGCAATTAGAAAAAGAAGGTGAAGAAAAAGTAACTTTAACTTTTAAAAATGGTGAATTTGTAGCGTTAAATGGAGAAGAAAATGCTCCGGAAGTTAATATTGAAAACTTAAATGATATCGCTTCGGCTTACGCTATTGGTAGAGATATTCACGTGGGAGATACCATTGTTGGTACTAAAGGACGTGTTGGTTTTGAAGCTGCAGCATCTTTAATTACCGTAAAAGCACACCATTTATTAGAGAAACACACTTTAACAAAATGGCAATTACAACACAAAGAATATTTATCTAGTTTTTATGGTATGCATTTACATGAAGGACAATATTTAGATCCTGTAATGCGAGATACGGAAGCGTTTTTACAAAGTTCTCAAAAAATGGTTTCTGGTGATGTTGTTGTGACTTTAAAGCCTTATCATTTTTCTTTGGATGGTATTGTTTCTGCGCATGATTTAATGTCGAGTAAATTCAGTACTTACGGAGAAGAAAATAAAGCTTGGACAGCAGATGATGCTAAAGGGTTTATTAAGATTTTTGGAAATCAAAATAAAATATACAGACAAGTAAATTCTGAAGAGTAAAAGTATCTGGAGCTGTTATTTTTTTTAATTTAACAGCTCTATAAAATATATAGAATGAAAAATATTGAAGTTGGAATTATTGGAGGTGCGGGCTATACGGCTGGTGAGTTAATTCGTTTATTAATCCATCACCCAAATACAAATATAAATTTTGTGTTTAGCACATCGAATGCCGGAAATAAAATAAGTAAAATACATCAGGATTTAGTGGGGTCATTAGATCAAGAATTTACCGATACTGTAAATCCAGAGGTTGATGTTTTGTTTTTATGTTTAGGACACGGAAATTCGGTGAAGTTTTTATCGGCTAACAAATTTTCTGATAATACCAAAATTATCGATTTAGGAAATGATTTTAGACTAGAAGCCGATAAGGTTTTTGAAGGTAAAACATTTGTTTACGGTTTACCAGAATTACAGAGACCAACCATTGAAACGGCAAATTATATTGCCAATCCTGGTTGTTTTGCAACGGCCATTCAACTCGCCTTATTGCCATTGGCAAACGAGGGTGTATTAAGTAAAGATGTGCATATTAATGCGGTAACTGGCGCTACTGGAGCAGGAACTTCGTTATCTGCAACTACGCATTATACGTGGCGTGATAATAATTTTTCGTACTATAAACCTTTCACGCATCAGCATTTAGGAGAAATTAATCAATCGGTTAAGCAATTACAAAACAATTTTTCTTCGGAAATTTTATTTATGCCAAATCGCGGAAATTTTTCTAGAGGTATTTTTGCAACACTTTACACCGATTATTCAGGAACGCTTGAAGGCGCTAAGGCATTATACAAAGCATTTTATGAAGATGCAGCGTTTACTTTTGTGTCCGATGAAGAATTACATTTAAAACAAGTGGTAAATACCAATAAATGTTTAATACATTTACATATGCATAATGGTAAATTATTAGTTACAAGTGTAATTGATAATTTATTAAAAGGTGCTTCGGGACAAGCAGTTCAAAATATGAACTTAATGTTTGGTTTAGAGGAAACTACGGGCTTGGGTTTAAAGGCTACGTATTTTTAGAATATGGTTTTTTATTTCCGTGAAGACGGAAATTTATAGAAGTTGTTTCCTTTTTTTTACTGAATTGTTTTAACATTTGAGTAAACACAGAACAGTGGTGCGTTAGGGATTGAACGGTATGTTTGAGCTCCCTGACCTTTTGGGAAGGAGCGAGTAGTAAAAGCCCGACCCTTTTTCGGGAAACGCCCAAAAATAACACTTGAAAAAGAGGTTTTTTATTGTTGCAGAAATGTGATGACAAAGACATAAAATTTAGCATTATGAAGGTAGCCATTATTGGTGCGGGAAGTTTAGGCCAGTCCATTGCGAAGGGTTTGTTAACTTCGGAAGCGTTGACGAGTTTGTATTTAACAAAACGAAACTTAAGCGCTTTAAAAGAATTTGATCATTCGGAAAAAGTAACGTTAACTACAGATAATGTTGAGGCGGTAAAACATGCAGATATTGTTATTTTTGCTATTCAACCGAGACATTTTGAAGGGATATTAAACGACCTGAAACCACATTTAAGTAAGGATCATATTTTAATTTCGGTAATTACCGGTTTTGCTATAGCCAGAATTGAGGCTATTGTTGGTGAAGATAGTTACGTGGTGCGTGCTATGCCAAATACTGCGGCGTCTGTGGGACAATCAATGACTTGTATTTCGACCAACAAAAAAGGAAAGGAAAAAATTGACTTAGCAATTACTATTTTTAATAGTATGGGAACGTCATTAGAAATTCCGGAGGAACAATTGCAAGCAGCTACAGTAATTTGTGCTAGTGGTATTGCCTTTTGGATGCGCTTAATTCGTGCAACTACGCAAGGTGCTGTTCAGTTAGGTTTTGAGGCGCACGAAGCACATCAACTAGCCATGCAAACCTGTTTTGGTGCTGCTAGTTTATTGAAACAATCGGGGAAACACCCAGAAGAAGAAATAGACCGTGTTACAACGCCTAGTGGTTGTACTATTGAAGGTTTGAATGAAATGGAACACCGCGGTTTAAGTTCGTCGCTTATAAAAGGAATAAATGCATCTTTCGAGAAAATTAACCAGATAAAAAATAATTAGCTATGCCACTATTTAATGTATATCCGTTGTATAATGTTACACCTGTTTCAGGCAAAGGCATTTATGTTTATGATGAAAAAGGAACCGAATATTTAGACCTTTATGGTGGTCATGCCGTAATTTCAATTGGGCATGCACATCCTGAATATGTTGATGCTATATCGGAACAAGTGGCTACGTTAGGTTTTTATTCGAATGCGATTCAAAATCCGTTACAGGTAGAATTAGCCGACAGACTTGAAGCGCTTTCTGGTTGTGAAGGGTATGAGTTGTTTTTATGTAATTCGGGAGCAGAAGCTAATGAGAACGCTTTAAAATTAGCCTCTTTTAAAACAGATAAAAAACGTGTTATTGCCTTTAGTAATGGGTTTCACGGAAGAACGTCGGCAGCTGTTGCAGCAACCGATAATAAAAACATTATAGCGCCAATTAACGCGCAACAAGCTGTAACTATTTTGCCTTTAAATGATATTGAAGGGGTGAAACGTGAGTTAGAAAAGGGCGATGTTTGTGCTGTTATTGTCGAGTTTATTCAGGGCGTTGGTGGATTGGATCAAGGTACTGCTGAATTTTTCGAAACCGTTGATCAGCTTTGTAAAGCAAACAATACATTTTTTATTGCCGATGAGGTACAATCGGGTTATGGCCGTTCGGGAAAATTCTTTGCTTTTCAACATTATAATGTAACGCCAGATGTTATTTCGATAGCAAAGGGTATGGGGAATGGTTTTCCAATAGGAGGCATTTTAATTCACCCGATCATTGAAGCTAAATTTGGGATGTTAGGTACCACGTTTGGTGGAAATCACTTGGCTTGTGCTGCAGGTTTATCGGTTTTAAATGTGATTGAGAAACAAGACCTTATGAGTAACGTCAATGTCATGTCTGAGTATTTCATAAAAATAGCTAAAACCATCCCGCAGATAAAAAATATTAAAGGAAAAGGACTTATGCTTGGTTTAGAATTTGATTTCGAAGTAGGCGAGTTACGCAAAGAATTAATATATAACCACCATATCTTTACTGGTGGTGCTTCCAATAAAAAGTTACTGAGAATTTTACCTCCATTAACCATTAGAAAAGAGCATATTAATATGTTTTTTGAAGCTTTAGTTGAAGTTTTAAGTGAGGTTGAAGAATTGGAAGTGGAAAATTAAAATATAGAATAAAGAGAAAAGGAAATAGAACAAATATTGATGAAATAGGAGAATGGCTTAATTTATACTTTTCAAAATCTTTGTACGGATTACGGTAGACGGCATATTGTTTACTAATAAAAAATGAACACTAAAAAAATGAACACCTTATTATCCATAGAAACAAGAAATGCGGTTTTGCTTAAAATGGCTGTGCTATTAGAGCAAGAACGTGAGGCTATTATTAACATTAACAAAACAGATTTAGAAGCGTATAAAGGTGAGGATATTTCGATGTTCGACCGTTTAAAAGTTGACGATTTTAAGGTTGATGAAATGATTAAATCCGTTAAGCATTTAGCATCGCAAGATGATCCTGTAGGTGTAGAGCGTTTCAGTTTTAAGCATGATAACGGGATGCAGGTTTATAATAAAACAGCATCGTTTGGTACGGTTTTAATTATATATGAATCGCGCCCAGATGTTACTGTTGAAGCGGCTGGTATTGCTTTTAAATCGGGTAATAAAATTTTATTAAAAGGCGGAAAAGAATCTTTAAAATCAAACTTAAAAATTGTAGAACTCTGGCACCAAGCTTTAAAAGAGGAAGGCGCATCAGCTGATTGGGTAGAATATTTACAATTCAACAGAACAGAAACACAAGCTTTTTTAGAGAAACCAACACAAAAAGTCGATTTAATTGTGCCACGTGGAGGTGAGCGTTTAATTGCTTTTGTAAAGGAACACGCTACTTGTCCGGTGATTATTTCTGGACGTGGTAATAATTTTGTTTATGTGCATAAAGATGCCGATTTAGATATTGCTATTGATCTTATCATGAATGGGAAATCTAAAATTTCGGCTTGTAATGCGGTTGATAAGATTTTAATTGACCAAAATCTAGCAGATAAAGATGCCTTTGTAAATCGATTAATTACAAAATTAAAAGAGACTAATATTGAAGTTTTAGGAGATGCTAACATTTCTAAAAATCATGAAGTGGAAGCCATTACTTCAGACGATATTTGGTATAAAGAATTTTTAGATTATAAAATTCTTATTGGAGAAATAGCATCCAATCAAGATACTATTGGCATGATTAATAAATATTCTGGTGGGCATTCATCTGTTATTGTAACTACAAATAACGAGGAAGCTAAAGTGTTTATGGAAAATGTAGATACAGCGGCAGTTTATCATAATGCATCCACACGTTTTACTGATGGTGGTCAACTTGGTTTAGGAGGCGAATTGGCCATAAGTACCGATAAATTACACCAACGCGGACCTATTGGTTTACAGCATTTGGTAACAAACAAATGGTATGTTCACGGAAACGGGCAAATAAGATAAGATGCAGAAGAAAAAACGAATTTTACTAAAAGTGGGCTCCAACACGCTCACCAAAGAAACCAATTATATTTCGAGAGGTAAAATTGAAGATATGGCAAGTCAAATTGCAAAACTTCAAGATACTTGCGAGTTTGTTATTGTTAGTTCTGGCGCCATTGCTGCAGCAAAACAGTTTGTAAAATTGGAAAGTAAGCAAGAGGAGGTATTTGTAAAACAAGCCTTAGCGTCTATCGGGCAGCCACATTTAATTCGTATTTATCAAGAAATTTTTAGAGATTACGGGTTGTTAACATCGCAGTGTTTACTGTCTTATTCCGATTTTGAAAAACAGGAAAGTAAAACCAATATTGTGAACACCATAAATGTGTTGGTTCAAAATAATTACATTCCTATTATTAATGAGAATGATACGGTAGCAACCGATGAAATTAAGTTTGGAGATAACGATAAATTAGCGGCATTAACGGCTTCGCTTTTAGAAGTCGATTTATTAATTATAGCCACAAATACTCATGGTATTTATACCAAGGAATCGATAAAAAGCAATACGCCAGAAACCATTAGAGAGGTTTTAGATTTTGATGATTTGAGACGTCAAGTAGTCGATTCAAAATCGTCTCACGGTACAGGTGGCATGCAATCTAAAATTGAAGCTGCAGAAGTAGCTAAAAATTCAAATATTGAAACATGGATTGTAAACGGTTTAGAAGACCATTTTATAGTCAATGCTTTTGATGATAAAGTGCCGTTTACCAAAATAAAATAAGTACACATTTACAACGTTAATTTAGCGTGTAAATAAAATAATAAAGACATTCAGAAAATGAAACATTACACATCCATAAACGATATCGATAACATCAATTCTTGGATAGAAGAAGCGAAAGGTTTAAAGAAAAATCCATTACAAAACATTGAATTAGGAAAAAATAAAACCATTGGGTTGTTATTTTTTAATTCGAGTTTGCGTACGCGTTTAAGCACGCAAAAAGCAGCTTTGAATTTGGGTATGAACCCGATTGTAATGAATGTTTCTGGCGATGCTTGGGGAATCGAATTTGGAGATGGCACAGTAATGAATGGTAGCACGGCTGAACATATTAAAGAAGCTGCAGCTGTAGTGTCTCAATATTGCGATATTATTGCAGTGCGTGCATTTCCTAGTCTAACCGATAGAGAATTGGATGAAAGTGAATATGTTTTAGAGTCTTTTAAAAAGTTTGCTTCCGTTCCTGTGGTAAGTATGGAAAGCGCTACAGGCCACCCGTTGCAAGGTTTAACCGATGCGATTACAATTTCAGAACACGCTAAGGTATCTAAACCAAAAGTGGTTTTAAGTTGGGCGCCACACATAAAAGCGTTGCCACACGCTGTTGCAAATAGTTTTACACAAGCCATGAGAAAAATGGATGTAGAGTTTGTAATAGCAAACCCGGAAGGTTATAATTTAAATCCGGAAATTACTGGAGATACGCCAATTTATCACAATCAAGAAGAGGCCTTTAAAGACGCCGATTTTATATATACAAAAAACTGGAGTTCTTATGAAGATTACGGTTTAGTGGATAATATTGATCCTGAATGGATGATTACTAAAGATAAAATAGGTGATGCTAAATTTATGCACTGTTTACCGGTGAGACGAAATTTAGTTGTAGAAGACGCTGTTTTAGATAGTGATAGCTCTTTAGTTATTCAGCAAGCCAATAACCGAACGTATGCCGCGCAATTAGTGCTAAAGAAGATCTTAGAAGACTTATAGATGAAAGAAAAATTATCGATAGTAAAAATAGGAGGAAATATCATTGAAGATGAAACGGCTTTAAATGCTTTTCTCAAATTGTTTTCTAATTTAGAAGGCAAGAAAATTTTGGTGCATGGCGGCGGAAAACGGGCTACACATATCGCGTCAAAACTGGGTATAGAATCGCAAATGGTTAACGGGCGTCGTATTACCGATGCTGAAACTTTAGAGGTGATTACCATGGTTTATGGTGGTTTAGTAAATAAAAATGTAGTCGCAAAATTACAAGCTTTAAACACCGACGCAATTGGCTTAACAGGCGCAGATATTAATGCCATTAAGTCCGTAAAACGTCCGGTAAAAGATATCGATTTTGGTTTTGTAGGCGATGTAAAACAGGTAGCTCATCAATCTATAGATAAATTAATTCAAGCCGATTTCACACCTGTTTTCTGTGCAATTACGCACGATGGAAACGGACAATTATTAAATACCAATGCGGATACTATTACTTCGCAAGTTGCGGTTGGTATGAGTGCCTTGTATGAGACTTCAATTTATTACTGTTTTGAATTGAATGGTGTTTTAGAAGATATTAACGATAAAAATTCAGTAATAAAACACATCGATTCTAATACTTATAAAGATTTGTTAGATCGTGGTATTATTGCTGATGGCATGCTTCCGAAGTTAGAAAATTGCTTCGATGCTTTACGTAACGGTGTCAAAAATATAAACATGGGAAACACAGCGATGTTAACCCAAGAAAATAATAATTTCACAACAATAACCTTATAAAATGGGACTAGAGAAATTAACGAGTGATGCTATTGCGCTTTTAAAAAAACTGATAGAAACGCAATCTTTTTCTTCGGAAGAAGATGTTACAGCAGCACATATAGAAGATTGGTTTAAACGCTACGAAATTGATTTTAAACGCACAAAAAATAACGTTTGGGCAGTTAATAAACACTTCGATGAAAGTAAACCAACACTGTTGTTAAATTCGCACCACGATACTGTAAAACCAAATTCGGCTTACACTAAAGATCCTTTAAAAGCTATTGTAGAAGATGGTAAGTTATTTGGTTTAGGTAGTAATGATGCAGGCGGTTGTTTGGTGTCGTTAATTGCAACATTTACACATTTTTACAATCACGAAAATTTAAAATATAACCTAGTTGTTGTCGCTTCCGCGGAAGAAGAGAGCAGCGGGCCAAACGGGCTAAATAGTATGTTGGCGGTTATTCCTAAGGTAGATGTTGCCATTGTTGGCGAACCTACTTTAATGAATTTGGCTGTCGCCGAAAAAGGACTTGTAGTTTTCGATGCGGTTGTAGAAGGTACGCCAAGTCACGCCGCACATCCAAACGATAATAACGCCATTTATAACACGATAGAAGCCTTACAATGGTTTAAAGATTTGAAGTTTGAAAAAGGCTCAGAAGCTTTAGGAGATGTTAAATTGACAGTGACTCAAATAAAAGCAGGATCACAACATAATGTGGTGCCAGCGCACGTCGATTTAGTTATTGATGTTCGTGTAAACGATGCTTACAGCAATAAAGAAGTTGCTGAAATTTTAGAACAAAGCGCACCGGTAACAAGTATTAAGGCGCGCAGTTTACGTTTGAATTCATCATCTATTCCAATCGATCATGCCTTAGTTAAGGCAGGTATTGCTATGGGACGCACAACCTATGGCTCACCAACATTATCCGATCAAGCCGTGCTTACGTGTCCGAGTTTAAAATTAGGGCCAGGAGATAGCACCCGCTCGCATTCGGCGGACGAATTTATTTATGTCAACGAAATAGAAGAAGGCGTACAGATTTATGTTGAATTGTTAAATCGGGTTTTACTTCCTGCGTAAGCTGAACCCTTTTTTAAGTAGTGGTATTAACTAAAATTGAAAGTAGAAATTTCTGCTTTCATAAACATATAAAAAGATTCCTGCTTTTATGGGAATAACAAAAAAATAATAGAATGAAACTCTGGGACAAAGGTATATCGATAGATAAAAAAATAGAACAATTTACTGTTGGAAACGATAGAGAAATTGATATTCATATTGCGAAATACGATGTTATAGCATCGCGAGCACATGCCAAAATGCTTCAAAAAATCGGGATTATTACGGTTGAAGAATTGGTAGATTTATTGGGTGGTTTGCAAGTTTTAGAAAAGCAAATTGAAAACGGCACTTTTGTTATCGATGCTCAATTTGAGGATGTTCACTCTAAAATTGAGTTTGAGTTGACGAAGTCGTTAGGTGAAGTTGGAAAAAAAATACATACAGCACGTTCTAGAAATGATCAAGTTTTAGTGGCTTGCCATTTATATTACAAAGACAATTTAAGTGTTATAAAAGATAAAACACAAACACTTTTTAATACGCTTTTGGATTTAGCAGATACGTATAAAGATAAAGTTTTACCTGGTTATACGCACTTGCAAGTAGCTATGCCATCATCTTTTGGATTGTGGTTTTCTGCTTATGCAGAATTAATGATAGACGACGTGTTTTTACTAGATGCTGCTATAAAAACGGTAGATCAAAATCCGTTAGGTTCGGCTGCTGGTTACGGAAGTTCTTTCCCTATCGATAGAGAGTTAACAACCAAAGAAATGGGCTTTGCAACACTTAAATATAATGTGGTTGCGGCACAAATGGGACGTGGTAAAAACGAGCGTACTATTGCTATGGCTTTAGGAAGTTTGTGTAATACATTGTCTCGTTTTGCGATGGACACCTGTTTATACATGAGTCAGAATTTTGGATTTGTTTCTTTTCCAGATGAATTAACAACGGGAAGTAGCATTATGCCACACAAGAAAAATCCTGATGTTTTTGAATTAATTCGAGGAAAATGTAATAAAATTCAAGCCTTACAAGGTGAAATGGTTTTAATAACCAATAATTTACCAAGTGGATACCACAGAGATTACCAATTATTAAAAGAAAACATGATTGCTGCTTTTGAGGAATTAAAAGACATTTTAGACATTTTTAATTATTCTATTCAGCAAATTATTGTAAAAGATATTGATGTAAATAGCGATTTGTATAAATACTTATTTACGGTTGATAACATCAATACATTGGTGGTAGAAGGACAAAGTTTTAGAGAAGCTTACCAAAAAATTGGTGGGCAAGTTCAAGACGGAACTTATGTGCCAGATACTTCTAAAAAACACACGCATGCAGGAAGTATCCATAACTTATGTTTGGATAAAATTAGAGCGAAGTTTCCGGTATAGTTTGTTTTAAAACACGTCTAAACGCATAAAAATGCAGAACATAAAGATTGATAAGTTTGTATTATCGATTATAGGTATTATTATAATAGCCTACTTTTTACCCGAATGGGGAACTAGTGAAAGCAAAATTCCTATCGACACGATTAGTGCGGTAGGAATTTCGCTTATATTCTTTTTTTACGGATTAAAATTAAGTCCGGAGAAGCTAAAAGCAGGACTTAAAAACTGGAAATTACATGTTTTGGTTCAGGCTTCTACATTTTTCATTTTTCCTATTTTGGTTTTAGCTTGTCGTCCATTAATTCAGGATGAAGCGCAAGAAACCATTTGGTTAGCTTTCTTTTTTTTAGCCGCATTACCGTCCACAGTATCATCGTCGGTTGTTATGGTGTCTATGGCGAAAGGAAATGTGCCGGCGGCTATTTTTAACGCCAGTATTTCTGGAATTATTGGCATTGCTATTACGCCGCTCTGGATGGGGCTTTTTGTTAATGATGCTCAAACCGATTTTGACTTTACCGCGATTTACATTAAACTGATTGTTCAAATCATTTTACCTGTGGTCTTAGGACTTCTGTTACAGCGTTATTTGGGCGGTTTTGTACAGAAACATAGTAGTAAACTGACGCTTTTTGATAAATCTATTATTCTTCTAATTATCTATAAAAGTTTTGCTGAATCGTTTACTGAAAACATTTTTAGTTCGGTATCGGTAGTGGATTTATTTTGGCTTTTTGCTGGGGTTGTTGTGTTGTTTTTGGTAGCATTTAACCTGACTGGTTTTATGGCTAAAAAAATGAACTTTACCAAAGAAGATCAAATCACGGCGCAGTTTTGTGGGACTAAAAAATCGTTAGTACACGGTACGGTGTTTTCTAAAATTATATTTGGAAATATGGCGACTATTGGCATTATTTTATTGCCACTGATGTTGTTTCATGCGGCACAAATATTAATTATTAGTATGGTAGCCGCTAGATTAGCTAGAAAGACGGATTAAGCTTTTTAATTTAACGTATTAAATTTGTTTTAATTTAATGATGAATCTTGACGGATAGCTGCGTTAGGGATTGATGCGGCATCCTTTTTTTTCTGATGAAATACTTATTTATAGGATAGTACATTTTTTTATAACACAGACTTTATTTGCTAATACACCGAAAAAAAAGATATAGCGGAAAGCCCGACCGTTTGTAGTTTTTACGGAAAAGGGTAACGCCAAAAATGAAATTAAAAAAGTTACTTAACGATTATAAAAAAAGCGCATTTAAAAAAATGCGCTTTAGAAGGGATCCAAGATTTTAATGTACAGCGTGACTAACTCAAAATAATTAAATAATAGTGGATTGCCCTAAGTGTATGTTGGTAAAATTCAGATTGGTTTCATCGGGATGGTTTATAAAATCTTCAATGAAATCGCCAACCTTGGTGGTGGAAATATTATCGTACTTGGTGTTTAAATCGGGTGTGGTAATGTGTAATTTTAATGATTTATCGACACCTTCGCGCACACGGCTTGCCTCTTCATCTAATCCGAAATGATCTAACAGCATAGCTGCGGATAAAATGGACGCGATAGGGTTTGCTATGCCTTTGTTGGCTGCCTTGGTGTAAGCCCCGTGAATGGGCTCGAACATGGCGTATTTGTCGCCTATAGAAGTGGATGCCAACAGGCCGATAGAACCTACGATAACGCTGGCTTCTTCGGAAAGGATGTCGCCAAACATATTTTCGGTTAAAATAACGTCGAATTGACGTGGGTTGATAATAAGCTCCATGGCTGCATTATCAATATACATGTACCTTAGTTTTACGTTTGGGTATTGCGGTGCAATTTCTTGCACAATGCGTCTCCAAAGGCGTGAGCTTTCTAAAACGTTGGCTTTATCAACTAAAGTGATTTTGTTTTTTCTTGATTGTGCGGCTTTAAAAGCGGCGTGAGCAATGCGCTCTATTTCGAATCTGTTGTATGTACAGGTATCGGTAGCGGTATTGCCGTCTTCGCTTAGTGTATGGTCACCAAAATAGATGCCACCAGTAAGTTCGCGATAGATAAGTATGTTGACGTCTTTGATCTGTTTGACTTTTAGTGAGGATTTGGTAAGTAAATCATCATAAGCAATTACAGGACGTATGTTGGTGTGTAAACCGAGTTCTTTTCTAATACCTAAAAGACCTTGTTCTGGACGTATTTTTGCATTAGGATCAAGATCAAAAGAGGTGCGCCCAATGGCTCCAAAAAGCACCGCATCGGCATTTTTACAAATAGCAATGGTTTCGTCGGGTAGTGCGTTACCTGTTTTGTCGATAGCACAAGCACCTACAAGTGCATGATTGAAAGTAAATATGTGGTTAAAATCCATGGCAATGGCTTTTAACACCTTTACGGCTTGCGCGGTGACCTCGGGACCAATGCCATCACCTGGTAATACGGCTATATTTAATTTCATCTGTTCGTGTTTTTATTAAGGTTTACAACATCCAAAATAATACATTTTATTTTGAATGTTGTATCCTTTTAAGTATTAAGACGAAATAATTTCGCTATACATTTTACTGTTTTCTATAATTTGATGAATATCGCTATCGATAACTTCTTTTTTCTTATCAGCGTATTCAAGGAAACTTGTGTAAACCTCGTCTAATTGAAGTTTAGTTAACTCGTAACCAATGTTTTTTGCTCTATATGCTAAAGCGGCACGACCACTACGGGCTGTTAATACAATGGCAGATTCAGTTACACCAACATCTTTAGGATCGATAATTTCGTAAGTTTCACGATTTTTTATCACACCATCTTGGTGAATTCCTGAGCTGTGTGCAAATGCATTTGCGCCAACAATAGCTTTGTTTGGTTGGGTGTAAATCCCCATACTATCCGATACTAATTGACTTAAGCCGTAAAGCATTTCGGTTTTAATGTTGGTATCTAAGTTGAGGTAAGGATGTTGTTTTAAAATCATCACCACTTCTTCTAAAGCGGTGTTACCAGCACGCTCGCCAATACCATTAATAGTACATTCTATTTGGCGTGCACCGTTTATAACACCTTCGATAGAGTTAGCCGTAGCTAATCCTAAATCGTTATGGCAATGGCAAGATAAAATGGCTTTATCTATCCCTTTTACGTTCTCTTTTAAGTATTTTATTTTTGCTCCGTATTCACTCGGTAAACAGTATCCTGTTGTATCTGGAATGTTTAAAACCGTGGCACCAGCTTTAATAACAGCCTCGCAAACACGCGCTAAATATTCGTTATCTGTTCTACCAGCATCTTCAGCATAAAACTCAACATCTTCAACAAAAGACTTGGCATAAGTAACGGCTCTAACGGCACGTTCTATGATGGCATCTTGTGTTGATTTAAATTTAAATTTTATATGTGAATCCGATGTGCCAATACCAGTATGTATTCTTGGTAATTTAGCATATTTTAAGGCTTCGGCAGCAACTTTTATATCATTTTCTACCGAGCGTGTTAAACCACAAACGGTCGCGTTTTTTACAATTTTAGAAATTTCTTCAACCGATCTAAAATCGCCAGGGCTAGATACAGGAAAACCTGCTTCAATAACATCTACACCTAAAAAATCTAGCTGTTCGGCTATAATTAGTTTTTGCTCTGTATTTAGCTTACATCCAGGGACTTGCTCGCCATCTCTAAGCGTTGTATCGAAAATTTGTACTTTATTATCAGACATTTATTGAAATATATTTTCTTATTGTTCTACGAAGTTATATTTTGGTTTAATAATATGAGAATACATAAAGTTATTATTACGATGTTTAAAACAAGAACATCAGTCTTAATGTATTGGTAATTAGCACTTTAATAGATACTTTGTAACTATGACGAAAGAACAAAAAGATAATTTGTTTGTACTGGTAAAATCACTTTCTAAATCCGAAAAGCGGCAATTTAAGCTTTATGTGGGGAGATTGGGGGTGAATGAAGATTCTAAATTTTTAATGCTGTTTAATATTTTAGAAAAATTATCAGTTTACGACGAAGCTACCATATTAAAAAAGGGGATTGTTAAAAAACAACAGCTTTCTAACCTAAAAGCACATCTTTACAAGCAAATTTTAATTAGTTTACGTTTAAACCCGTCTCATAAGGATATTCGTTTGCAAATTCGCGAACAACTAGATTTCGCAACTATTTTATACCATAAAGGACTTTACAAACAAAGTCTTAAAATTCTAGAAAAAGCTAAAAGTTTAGCCATTGTAAACGAAGAAAAAAATGTAGCTTATGAGGTTGTGGAGCTCGAAAAATTAATAGAATCGCAATACATAACTCGAAGTTTAAGTAATCGAGCCGATGAGTTAACTATTCAGGCTAAAGAGCTCAGTTTACATAATGTTTTAGCTAGTAAATTATCTAATTTATCATTGCAATTATATGGACTGTTTTTAAAAATAGGTTACATTAAAAACGATGAAGATTATAAGCAAGTTACCAAATACTTTAACGATAGACTCCCGAAATACGATATCAACCAATTAGGATTTCGTGAAAAACTGTGGCTTTACAAGTCGTATTTGTGGTATAGTTTTTTAACTGTCGATTTTTTATCTTGTTATAAATATTCATCTAAATGGGTGGATTTATTTTATGAAAAAGAAGACATGATTGCCTTAAATCCAGTGTTTTTTTTAAGAGGAAATAATTATTTATTAGAATCGCTGTATTTTCTTGGGAAATACAATAAATTCAAAGAAAGCCTTATTAAGTTTGAAATTGTAATTAACGAAAAATGGTTTCCAAAAGATGACAATCTCGACGGACTAGCTTTTCTGTTTAAATACAATAACAAATTCAATTTGCATTTTATAGAAGGTAGCTTTGAAGAAGGCTTACCGCTAGTAGATACCGTTTTGTTAGAGCTAAAAAGTTATAGAAACCGTATAGATGAACATCATGTTATGGTGTTTTATTACAAAATGGCAAGTATGTATTTTGGCGCTGGCGAAAACAAAAAATGCATTCAGTTTTTAGATAAAATTATAAGTAACAAGTCGTTACAGATGCGTGAAGATTTACTTTGTTTTTCAAGAATTTTAAATCTAGTTGCGCATTACGAAGCCGGTTTAGATTATAATCTTGATGTGCTTATTAAATCGACCTATAAGTTTTTAATTAAAATGGAAGATTTGTACGAAGTGCAACGTGAATTTATAAAATTCTTACGTGGTTTAGGAGATATTTATCCGCACGAAGTAAAGAACGAATTTATTAAATTACATAAGAAACTAAAAGAGTACGAAAACGATCCGTATCAAAGTCGCGCATTCCTATACCTCGATATTATTTCATGGCTCGAATCTAAAATTCAAAACCGCCCAATTGGGTTAGTGATCCGAAACAAATTTCACGATATGCGAGCAAAATAATTGGAGGTAGAAAAAACGATTAGCTCTTGAGGTTAACTAGTTTAAAACATTGTATTTAATATGTATAATGTTATCTAACGTGTTCCTTAAATTTGAAATCGTTTATTATACCATTTTTTATATTTTCTATTCTTTATAGATTTCGGACTTGGGAAATTTATAAACGCTTTACAGTATCCCGAATTGGCGTTGTTTTCTCCGTAAATATCATAGGGGATAATGGTGTATATCGGAGCTGCCTTGACTTCATGTTTGTTATATATCCATGTGTAATTCATGGTTATTAGAAGTTCTTCTTTTGATTTGTATCGAAAGGCCGAATTAATATCTGGGCCTTCTTTTATATATGGAATTTCTGCCAAAACATGCATGTCTGCTATTACGCTATAGTATTCTGGGTTCCAATCACAAGTAATAATTTTTGTCGACTTTACTTTCATTAAGTAAACTTTTGTGGCATATTCACCTTCATAGTCACAACAATCGCAGTAGTCTAAAATATAGGGATCTGTATTTAAAAATTCACAAACTTGCTCAGCTTGCTGCAAGGTCAAATTATCCCATGCATCAGCCCATAAAAATATAGGGCATAAAAGCAAAAATGTTAGTAAGGCGTTTTTCATATTTTGTTTTACTGAAGGGGGAGATTGTTGTTAGTTTCTCTTATTTACTTAAAGCTTTTAGTATGCGCTCTTCGTTTATAACGATATCTCGAAATAGTAGTTGATAATCAGACCAAAAACGAAGTTATTATTTTTTATGAAAAAGCAGTATATTTCTATTTACAAAAATCATACATTTTATATATATTGCTACGCTTGATTATAGGGCTTCAACTGGTGTAGTTATAAATAATGTTGATGAAATTGGTGTTGGTTTGAATATTTTTTGACCTGTACTATATTGTTGAATAAAGGGAGGTGTATTACTGTGTTTTTTTTTTTTTTTTTTGAATTTTCTATGTTGAGTTCATTAGTTTTTATTTAAATAATTGAAAAATATTAACGCTATGTATAAAATTGGATTATAAGATTTCTATTTTGGTGATTATCCTATCTTGCGAATTATTAAGCACATTATTTGAAATTAAAAAGAACGCTAAGCACTACAGTAGTTCTAAATAATATAAAATTCTTTTTCATTTTTATAATTAGTTATATACATAAACTTGTATGAGGTGTTAAATATATGTTCTATGTCGATACCTATACCGATATACTTATATATAATTAAATTTATCTTCTTTTCAATAAAATAAGGCTCTTGAAAAAATCAAGAGCCTTTAATTAAATTCTTGTTGGTTATTTATCCCACCAGACCTTAATATCGCTGTTATCTCCACCCATATTATTTACGGCAGTCTCTAAATTATCAGGATTTAAGGACTGTAAATAAGTAGGGTAGGGGATTCTAGAAGGGAAGTTGTTTTCTGAAGGTATACCTTCTCCTCTAGGGAGTGTAGGGTAACCAGTTCTACGTTTTTCAAACCAAGATTGAAAATCTACAAAAAAATAGGCGTAGTATTTTTGTAACATAATTTGTGACATCTGGCCTTCAGTTGTACCTGAAGTATCATATTTAATATTTTGTTGTTCTAAAAAATCCATGGACATAGAAGCTCCCCATTGCGACATAGAGGCCTTTATACCTGATTCATAATGGTCTTTTGCTTGAAATCCAGTTGTGAAATTTTTTAATGCAAGTTCGGCTTTAATGAATTCTACTTCAGCATAGGTCATCATAATCCCAAGTTGAGGAAATGTTTTAAGGTTATCGTGGTAACTAGAGTTTTGTCCCACAACATGTTGGGTGGTTACAGAGTAACCGCTTTCAGCTCCCCTGTAAATATCTTGGTTATTTTGTTCAACTGTGGTAGCCCATTTATGGAGTCTAGGGTCTTCGGAGTTATTAAGTCCATCGATAAAAAATTTTGCAAAACAAACGTTTTCTCTCCAATCTACTGTACGTGCATTGTAATAAGGATTAAAGTATGGAAATGAACCCGTATAATTAAAAATGGCATTATCATCAATACTAGTAAAAACAGGGTAAGTTTCCGGGTTACTCAAAATAACATTAATTTGAGACGTTATATCCATTTCGCTATCACGTTTAGAAATTCTAAGTAAAAGTCTTAATCGTAGAGAGTTAGCGAATTTCTTCCATTTGGTTATACCTAGGTTGCTATCGCTTGCTAATTCGTTTGCGTTGTAAACTAAATCTCCACCATAAGTGAGTGGTTTAGAATCGTCAAATAAAGAATTTGCGGTTTCCAAATCACGCAATAGTTGTACATAAATATCTTCTTGTTTGTCGAATTTAGGTTGAAAAACACCATCACTTGCAGAAGTTGCTTCAAAATAAGGTATATCTCCATATAAATCTGTTAAGATGGAAAAAGCCCATGATTTATAGACTAAGGCAATGCCTTTATAGTTATCCTCACCTAATTCTTCTGAAATTGTTTGTAAATCTTTAATATCTGTAAGATAACTATAAAAAGAATTCCAAACGCCTTCTCCTGGGGTTATAAAGTAACGGTGTTGACCACCACCACTAGAACTTTCTCTTGGTACATCTATTTGCATTAATTCATGAGTAAACGATCTAGATGATTGAATTGCTGAATTTACCATGCGGTACTGCAACTGCCCTAGTAATACTCCAGGGGTGATTTCTTCGGGTCTGTTGGGATCGGTATTTATTTCTTCAAAATCTTTAGAACAACTAGTCAATAAAATGGTGAAGATTAGTACGGTATTTATAAGGTTTTTGAACATGTTGATTTAGATAAAATTAAAATTTTAAAGTGAGATTAGTTCCGATAGAACGTGTGGAGGGAAACTGAGCTAATTCTACCCCTGGAGTTAATGTGCCATTATTTAGATTTCCACCTTCTGGATCGAAAGCAGGAAACTTTGTGAAGTTGAACAGCTCCCTTCCGAATAATGCGATACTAGCTCCTTGTAATTGAAGTTTATCGAGGAAATGTTTAGGGAGTCTATATTCTAGTCTAACTTCACGGATTTTAAGAAAATCAGTGCTAAAAATGTTTGTTTCGGCATTACTACTCTTGTAATAATTATTGTAATAAGAATCTGCAGCAATGTTTACGGTGTTAGGCGTATACGAGCCATCCGCTTGCAGTACTACTCCGTCTCCTATAATACCTGTTTCGCGGCCAGGTAAGGTGACTTTTGTTTTTCCTAAGGTGTTACTCTTATGGTTGGTGTGAGAATAGATACTTCCACCCGTTTGACCATCTAAAAGCATGCTGAATTTGAATTGACCAAATGAAATTTCATTCATGATGCTACCTTTCCAATCTGGAAAAGCATTACCTAATTTCTTTGCTTTTGGATCTAATGCAGCAGGAAGGCCAGCAGATGAGTAAATAATCTGCCCATCGGGAGAGCGCTGGAAGCCTCTGCCGTATAGATCTCCCATAAGCCCACCTACCCGAGCTTCTATGGACACGTTACTGCCACGTGCATATATTACTTGAGTTTCAATTCCATCTGAAAGCTCTTTAACATAGCTACGATTTGTTGACCATATTAAAGTTGTATTCCATTTGAAATTTTCATTATTAATAGGTTTGGCTGTTAATTTAAGTTCTACCCCTTGGCTATTAATTAAACCCGCATTAATTAATGCGTTAGAATAACCCGATACCGGATCTAGGGGAGTAGCTAAAATTTGGTTACGACTATCATTGGTGTAATAGGTTGCATCTAGCCCTAATCGATTATTTAATAATCGTAAATCGACTCCTATCTCATAACTTGTTGTAATTTCAGGTTTTAATTCGTTATTGAAAAGGGTACTAGGGTTTGTGAAACTGTTACTTAAAACTCTGTTATAATATTTTTCGGTTTGATAAGGACGGGTATCATTACCTACTTGTGCCCAAGATAGGCGAAGTTTTGCAAAAGAGACGGCTTGAGGAAGTGTTATTAAATCACTAACTATAAAACTAGTGCTTACCGATGGATAGAAAAATGAATTGTTTTTTAAGGGTAAAGTACTTGACCAATCATTGCGCCCAGTAAGATCTAAAAAAATACGGTCGTCTAAAAATGAAAGTTGTGAGATTGCATAAAGGCTATTCGTGGCTTTTTCTGTTTGTACAGGATCTAATACAGCCTGATCTAAACTATTAGAAATTTGATAAATACCAGGTTGCGCTAATTGATCTGCGTATTTACCAGTAAAATTATAGTTTTGTCGCATAGCATTACCTCCTCCAGATACTGTAAAACCAATTTTATTACTTAGATTTCCTGTGTAAGTTAATAGAAAGTCGGTATTAGATTCATAACTAAAAACATCCTGTTCGCGATAAGATCCAGTAGGGAATTTAGTCATACTAAATGGTCTTTGTTGGGTTCGAAACTCATACGCCATGTCAAGACCAGAACGCACTTTAAGGTTCAAGTTCTTGGAAAACTCATAATCTAATGAAATATTAGCTATAACTCCATGTTTATCTATTGTGTTTAACATTTCGTACATGCCTAAATATGGATTATCTGGCCCTGGGTTAAAAGGTTTTTTTTGTTCAACATCTTCTAGCCCGGGCTGCCAATAAGGCTTAAACCATTCGGGGTTTATACTAGGGGCCGTTCCAAGAATTAAAAAGTACATTAGAGATTGATTATTGTAACCGGCAACTGGAAGATTGTCGCTAGTTTTATTTGTGTAGTTAGCTTTACCACTAATTTTTAATTTGTTTGAAATATTCTGGTTAACAGACAGAGAAGCGTTAATGCGTTCAAAGCCGGTATTAGGAATAATCCATTTGTTCTTTAAATGTGTCACTGAAAACCTTGCAGATCCGTTGTCTCCTCCTCCTTCCAAGGAAATACTGTTAGAGGTAGTTGTTCCCGTTCTAAAGAATCCAGAAACATAATTATCGTAGGGTTTCCATAGGGTTCGTTCTGTAGGTTCACCGTCGAGGGAATTGGGATTATATTGAAAGTAGGATTGCCCTGAAAACTTTGGCCCCCATGCGCGGCCTGCTCCCACATTAGTGCTGGTGTTTAAACCATCTGGACTATCTAAATATGAATAATATTCAGAAGTGCGTCCTTCACCATATTCAAATTGATAGTCGGGATAGCGGTTAACCGCTTCAGTATTAAAATTAGAATTTATAGTAATACCAATACCATTTTTTTGTTTTGAACCCGATTTGGTGGTAATAATTATAGCTCCATTACCAGCTCTACTACCATATAATGCTGTAGCTCCTGGCCCCTTTAAGACGGTTAATTCTTCAATGTCGTCCGGGTTAATATCAGACAAGGTTGAGCCATAGTCTACAGGGCTATCAGAAGATAGGTAAGATGAAAAACCTGTGCCTGTAATTTTACTACTGATAGGGACACCATCAACAACTATTAGAGCTTGATTGTTTTCTAAATTTAAGGAAGATTCTCCACGAAGGGTTATACGAGTAGATCCCATAGGACCCGCCCCAGCTCCTTGAATATTTAGACCGGCAACTTTTCCAGAAAGAGCATTTGCCCAGTTGTTGGTCTTGGCATCCTTTACAGATTTTTCATTCATTGTCTGTGCCGCATACCCTAGCGATTTTTCTTCTCGTTTAATACCAAGGGCTGTTATCACAACACTGGATAGTTCCATGGCACCGGGTTCAAGCTGTATATTGATTTCTGTTCTTTTACCAACTATAATCTCTTTAGTTGTGTAACCAATATAGGAGATGATAAGTGCGTTATTATTGTTGGTTGTCTTAATTGAATAGTTGCCATCAAAATCAGAGGTTGTGCCGTTTGTTGTTCCTTTTTCAACAATACTAGCGCCGGGTAATGGAACCTTGTTTTCATCGGTAATAGTTCCGTGTATTAATTTTTGTAAATCTGATTTTTGATTTGTGGTTTTACCTGTTACATTGTTTTTTAATTCGGATCTGGTAAGGAATATACGAGTTTTGATAACTTTATAATTGGTGTTTGTTTGTGAGAAAACCAAATCGAGTAAAATATCAATAGATGTATTTTCAACATTTATAGCTATTGATCGTTCTAAGTCGACTGCCTGGATTTTATATACAAAACGAAAATCTGTGGAGTTCTCAATAGTGTCAATGAGGTTGGCTACAGATATGCTATCAAAATTAAGTGTAAGTTTGGTTTGTAATGAAAAGTTTTCATTTGCGTTAATTTTTAAAAAGGAAACTAAAAAGAATAGCATACAAAGTTTCATTTTGTAAGTCTGCTTTTGTAATGGGGAATTTTTTTTTGTAAGATTAAGTAGTTTTTTCATACTTTTATAGTGTTATATTGTGGTAATTCTTTTAGAAAAATCACTTTAGTCTAATCGGGGAATGTTGACGCATTTCTCGATTTTTTTTCAGTTTTTTTGTATTGAAACTAGAGTGTTTTTAGGATTTATTTTAGATAAGTTGTTTATTTCATAGGTATTAGGTTTTTTATTCGGTTATAGTTATTTGATCGCCATTAATGGTGTAATTAATGTTATAAGTTGTTTTTAAATCTTTAAGCACTGCTTCTATGGCAGGTTGGGTACCTAAATTGGCATTGAATTTTTCTTTAGATAGCTTTAAATTATTATTAGAGATTTTAACATTATAGTGCCTTTCTAATTTTTTTAAGATATTCTCGAAAGTCATTTTTCTAAAAATAAGTTCATTTCGTATCCATGAAATATATTGGTCGGTTAAAACCTTCTCTTTAGAAACCGTTTTATGTTTTTTGTTGAAACTTGCTTTATGCCCCGGAGAAAGTAAAGTACCTTGCTTTATAAAATTCTCTTCATCATGATACAGACTAACAGAACCTTCCACTAGAACAACTTCTGCAACATCATCTTCTGGGTAGGCATTGATGTTAAATTGAGTGCCTAGAACTCTAATGTTTAGCTCGTCAGCATTTACTATAAATGGACGCTGAGAATCTTTCTTTACATTTAAATAAGCCTCGCCTGAAAGAAATATTTTTCTTTCTTGCCCTTTTAAAAATTTGACGGGGTATGTTAAAGATGAACCAGCATTGAGGTGTACCCCAGTGCTATCGGACAAAAGGAGGTTAAAGGTTTTTCCATAAGGCACTGTTAGTGTGTTGTAAGTCAGTTTCGTTGTCGAGTATCTAGAATAGTAAGCAAGTTCTTTTTTCTTTTGATTTCCAAGAAAGTTACCATGTTTATCAAATAGTTTAGTTGTTGCAGATTCATCTAAGACTTTCAATGTGCCATCTTGGAGCTCTAATGTAATTGTGTTACCTGGTATCTTATCATTTTTTTGGAATAGATAGACTAAGGTAATTAAACCAATAAATGTTGCTGCAATGGCCCCAAGGTATCTCCAAGATATTTTCTCAGCATTAACAGTTTTAGTTTCGCTGATTTTTAAAGAATTAGTGATGTTCTTTAGTAATCGAATTCTGGTTTGTTCTTTTTCCAATAAGTTCCAGAGATTCATTTTATTTTTCCCTTGAGCTTTATTGCAGAAGTAAAGTAAAAGTTCATTTTCTTTTTCGGAACAAATACCTTTTTCATGTTTGTCTAGTAAACTGAAGAATTCTTTTTTTGTCACAATTATCTTTTTATATTATCAAGACACAAAAAGGTAGGGAGGACTCACGTCTCAAATTCAGAAAAAAGGTTGAATTAACCTATTGGTAACATTAAATATAGAAGCTGTTAACTTTTAACTAAATATTCCAAAAAATTACTAAGAAATTTAAGGACTTTCGTAGTACACTTCTAAGTTCTTTCGAGGCTAGATATAATTGATTCTCTACACTTCGGTGGGAAATATTAAAAAAGTCAGCAATTTCAGTTATAGAATAATTTTGTAGCCTACTCATTATAAAAATTACTCTTCTTTTTTCGGGTAGGTGTGAAGCAGCATCTTCTATAAGAAAAGTTAAATCCTCTAGGTTTAACTTTTGTTCGCCTTCGGGTGTTAAACTCAATGTGCTTACAATTTGTTCATTTAGGGCTGAAAATTTATTATCTCTTATTTTAAGAAGTGCATTATTTCTAACAGCATTAAAAAGGTAATTTTTTAATCGTTCTATTTGAGTGGTTTCTCTATTTGTCCAAATTTTAATAAAAACTTCTTGTATGGTATCTTCGGTAAGTCCTTTGTCTTCTAGAATGTTTAATGCGTAATTGTAAAGCGGATGCCAGTATCTATTATATATCTGACGAAAAGCTAATTCGTTTCCTTCTTTTACAAGTATGAGAAGACTTGTGTCTGATATTTTTTCAAGATTTTTTGGTATCATTTAATTTTTGAGGGCGATGAGGTAATTACCCATATATCAGTTAAAATGATGAGAAAAGTTTGGTAATTGTTAACCATATGGGGGACTATCAAAATCATAGAGGGAATAAACCATTGGTGTTTTTAGTAAGACTCAGGCTTTAATGACAGGGTTCAATTCCTATGGTTTGTGCGGCGTCAAGCATTTCAGATAAGTTATCGGTTAAGACGAAGTCTACCCCTTTGTTGAGTAGTGCTAGGCCTTCTTTAGGGGTGTTACTGTAAAAATAGTTGATTTTTATTTTATTAGCTTTTAGTAGTTCAATATCCTTTAGCATATTTGTGTTGTCTCTCTTTTTCAAGAATTGCAGGGCTGTAAACTCATTTTGAATTGTAGTTTGAATATAGTTATTCCTGGAATGGGACCTCTCCATATTACAAATCATAATATTATTATTCAATTTTTTAACACCTTTAGCGATTTCGGTATTACATGCTATAATTGATTGATGCGTTCTACCCTTGTCTAAAATAATTTGGGCTACAGCTGTACCTAATTTCTTACCGCCTTTTAAATGAATGTTTAACCAGATGTTTTTTGGAAAAACATCAAGAACTTCTTCCAGTAAAGGGACTCTTTCTCCTTTGAATTTTTTAGATTTCCAGGTTCCTGCGTCAAGTTTTTTTATTTCATTCCATGTTAGATTTTCTACCAAGCCCGAACCATTTGTAGTTCGATCTACAGTTGCGTCGTGCATGATAATTAGTTTGTTGTCAATAGTCATTCTAACATCAAATTCAATCATATGGGCTCCTAAATGAACTGCTTCTTCAAATGCCGAGATGGTGTTTTCAGGATATAATTTGTTGGCTCCTCTGTGGGCACAAATACCTCTTTCGGGCATTATATAATCGTTTTTTTGTAAGGTGGTAGTTGTTGAGGAAATGTTTGAAATATGAGTACATAGAAAGCTAATAAGCGTAATTTTTAAGAAATGGATCATGAGCTTGTGTTAAATTTTTTTAGTGGTTGTATTAATTTATTTAATGAGGGGGGTAGCTAATATTGAAATTGTGTATACAATTATCTAATTCATAACGTTAGGTTCGAGTACATGTTTAAGGTCTCGAATGTACATCTTCTAATTGTTTATGAGAAAGCAGTATTGTTATTTATTTGTAAAATTTAAGTAAAGAATTTTGATGCGATAAATAATCATAATAGAATATGCCATTTTTTTAATGTTAAGACCTTTTAGGAAGAATCGTTGATGCATACTTTTAGTGGTAAGCAAGTTGTCGATTACGAATGATAATTTAGGGTGTGAAAATTATATTTCTGTTATTATAACAGGGGGGAGAGATAAGGCATTTCTAAGATTACGGCAGCTGTTAATTTGAATTAAATATCATAAAACTTAAGATATATCTTTAAGTGTTTTATAATAGCAGGATTTTCAGAAGAAAATATGAACAGGCAAAGTTGCGACGGTATCTCCTGAAAAATAAAATATAGTGTTCAAGCTATTTATTAACAGGGAGATGTTGTTTTTTTATTTTTTCGGTGGAGTTAGATGGTTAAGTTTAGTGATAGTTTATTTTAATAGGACTTTCATTAAATCGCGCTTTTTGTAATTCAAATGCGGCGGTTTCTCCAATGAGTTGGAAAATATGGCAGTGTTCTTTGAGATTGTCTTACCGTTTTTTATTCATTTTTATACTGTGTTGTCACCGTTTTTATTCCGATTATTAATTTTAAATATTTTCAATGATTTTATCAATCCACTTTTTTATTCTTTCAGCATTTACTAGTGCCGTTATTATTAGTAATGAAATCCCAAAAAACCATGGGTCTGAATATATTCTTTTAAATAGAGATTTCTTTTCGGGATTGTTATTAGGTGCTGGATTAGTTTTTTGTTTTATGGGACTTTTATCTAAAAAGAATATTGAATTAAAATACCGTTATTAGTTATGCTTTTATTTCCGTTTTCAATTTCGTTCAGATGTTTAATTCCGCTAAATTCAATTTTCGCAAGAGTGCATTCTCTTTTAAAATTATTACCATCTCCAAAACGAATATCAGTTCCACCGTTAAATGTGATATATTTTTCAGGTTTTTTCGATAATGAAGATAGTTTTATTCTTAATAGTTTTAAGTCAGAAATAAATTCAGATAAATCAATATATTCTCCATTATCATTATCTTTTAAATGTTTAAGTATTTTATATTCTAAAGTGTCTTTCATTTTTCAGAGTGTGATTGGTAAATGAGTTACAACTCCTCCCTATAATCAAACAGAAAAAGCCACTCCGAAAGCAAGATTCAAATTTAATAAATTTTAACTCACAAAATAGAAGGTATTAATTAACATAAAGTGTTTATAAACAGAAAACTTCAAAATTTCCTACTAAAAATTTGGATATTAGTGATACTAAAGTAATCTTTGCATTCACAAAGTTCAATAAACTTACTGAAATGTTATCAAGAAAGGTGGAGGGATAGACCCGCTGAAACCTTAGCAACCCTTTACACTTAGTAATGAAGGTGCTAAATTCTACTTAAATACCCGATTCATTTATCGGTGTTTGGATAGATAACGAACAAGAATTGCTTTCTGCAATTTTGAATCTTCTTATAACATTTTTCTATTAAGTACACTTTTTTAAAGTGAATTTGACTTTTTATTTAATCGCAAAAGCGGCAACCAATTAACTAAAAAATAAGAAAAATGAGCGATCACAAATTATCAACAAACGCATTACACGCAGGACACGACGTAAAAGCAAACGGCGGAACGCAAGCCGTGCCAATTTATCAAACATCATCGTATGTTTTTAACGATTCAGATCATGCAGCAAACCTGTTTTCATTAAAAGAACTAGGTTTTATTTATACCCGTTTAAACAATCCAACCAATCAAATTTTACAAGATCGTTTAGCGGCTGTAGAAGGTGGTGTTGGCGCTGTTGTTTTTGCATCGGGAACGGCAGCAATTGCAACCGGTTTATTAACACTTTTAAAAGCAGGAGACCATGTTGTGGCATCGAGTAGTTTATATGGCGGAACGTATAATTTACTGAATGTAACTTTACCTCGTTTAGGTATTACAACTACGTTTGTAGATGCTTCTAACCCAGAGAATTTTAAAACAGCAGTACAAGATAATACAAGAGCATTTTTTGTAGAATCTTTAGGAAATCCGAAATTGGATGTGTTAGATCTTGAAGCTATTGCAGTACATTCTAAAGCGGCAGGAGTGCCTTTTATTGTTGATAATACAGTAGCTACGCCAGTATTATTAAATCCTTTAAAGCATGGAGCCGATATTGTTATTCATTCTTTAACTAAATATATTGGCGGACAAGGAACTTCTTTAGGAGGTGCTATTGTTGACGGTGGAACGTTTAATTGGGCCAACGGAAAATTCCCAGAATTTACGGAACCTTCAGCAGGTTACCACGGATTAAAATACTACGAAACTTTAGGTGCGGCTTCTTATGTTTTTAAATTAATATTAGAAGGCTTACGTGATTTTGGTGGTGCTTTAAGTCCGTTTAATGCGTTTCAAATTATTCAAGGTTTAGAAACTTTACCAGTAAGAATAAAACAACACAGTGCAAATGCATTAGAGATTGCTAAATGGTTAGAATCTCAAGAGGAGATTGCTTGGGTAAACTATCCTGGTTTAGAAAGCAGTAAGTACAAAACTTTAGCAGATAAATATTTGCCTAAAGGACAAAGTGGTTTAGTCACTTTTGGGCATAAAGGTGGTTTTGAAGCGGCTAAGAAAATTGCCGATAACACCAAATTATTTTCATTACTTGCTAATATTGGAGATACCAAATCTTTAATTATTCATCCAGCAAGTACAACGCACCAACAATTGGATGAAGCGGCACAAGAATCTGCTGGAGTATCTAGTGATTTAGTACGTTTATCTATTGGTCTTGAAGATATCGAAGATTTAAAAGCAGATTTAACAGCGGCTTTTGCAACGATATAATTAGTAAAAGTGAAATAATATCCTGCAAGGTTTTGCGATCTTTCAGGAAACAAAATAAACAGACACGATTTTAAAAATGGTGTTGGTTAAATAAAAACTTAGTCGGTTTTAAAAACATAAAGAATTGAAGCACCCATTGCAACATATTACCATTAAAAATTATCGCACGGAAAGCGATGTGCTTAATGCGGAACTTAATTTAAGTTATCAAGTGTTTGGAAAACCACTCGGTAGCGCACCTATTGTGCTAATAAATCATGCCTTAACCGGAAACAGTGATGTGGCTGGCGAAAATGGTTGGTGGTTAGATTTAGTTGGTGATGATAAAGTAATCGACACAAAACTATACAGCGTTTTAGCATTCAATATTCCTGGAAATAGTTACGACGGCTTTGTTGTTGAAAATTACAAAGATTTTATAGCACGCGATGTCGCAAAAATATTTTTACTAGGATTAAAAGAACTTAATACCGGAAAACTTTTTGCAGCCGTTGGTGGTTCTTTAGGTGGTGGAATTGCTTGGGAAATGGCAGTTTTACAACCCGATTTCACCGAAAATTTGGTGGTTATCGCAACCGATTGGAAATCGACAGATTGGCTGATAGCAAATTGCCAGATTCAAGAACAGTTTTTAATCAATTCAAAAAATCCGGTGCACGATGCGCGAATGCACGCCATGTTATGTTACCGAACTCCGGAATCTTTTAAAGAGCGTTTTCATCGTTCTAAAAATGTAGATTTAGAGATATTTAATGTAGAAAGTTGGTTGTTGCATCACGGTAAGAAGTTGCAAGAACGTTTTCAACTTTCAGCTTATAAGTTAATGAATCAGTTGCTTAGAACAATTGATGTTACCAAAAACAGACCAGAAGACTTTAATGTCTTAGAAAATATTAAAGCGAATATCCATATTGTAGGTGTCGATTCCGATTTGTTTTTCACAGCAGAAGAAAATAGAGAAACGCACAAACAATTAGCATTAACCAACCCGAATGTTACGTACAACGAAATACATTCGGTACACGGTCATGATGCGTTTTTAATGGAATACGAGCAGTTAGAAAAAATTATAGAAGGCATTTTTGTGCCAGATTCAAAAAAGAAAAGAATGAAAGTATTAAAGTTTGGAGGCAAATCTTTAGGCAATGGCGAAGGATTGAATAATGTAATTAGCATTATTGAGAATAAAATAAATAATGGTGATAAAATTTCGGTTGTGGTTTCAGCGCGTGGCAATGCTACCGATGAATTAGAAGCTATTTTAAACCTTGCAGCAAAAGGCATAGACTATAAAGCACAATTTGAAACCTTTAAAAATTACCAAAAGGAACCTTTAAAAACCATCGATTTTACAGATGAATTTACGCTGCTTGATAAATTATTTGAAGGGGTAAGTTTACTAGGCGATTTTAGTGGGAAAATTAAAGATACCATTTTAGCACAAGGCGAATTGTTAGCCATTAAAATGGTTTCGGAATTACTGAATGAAAAAGACATAAAGTCAAATGCCGTAGATTCTAGAACACTTATAAAAACCGATGAAAACTTTGGGAATGCTATTCCTATAGCCAAAGTGTCTAAAGATAATGTAACGGCCTTTTTTAAAGCGCATAAAGATGCTGTAAACGTAATTACCGGTTTTATTGCGTCCAACTTAAAAGATGAAACGACTACTTTAGGTAGAAATGGAAGTAATTATACAGCGGCCTTAATTGCAAATTATTTAGATGCTGAAGAGTTACAAAATTATACACACGTAAACGGTATTTATACTGCAAATCCAGATTTGGTTGCCGATGCTCAAAAAATTAGAGAATTATCGTTTAGTGAAGCGAATGAGTTGGCCAACTTTGGAACCACCATTTTACATGCTAAAACCATAATTCCTTTAGTTGAAAAAAATATCAACTTACGTATTTTAAATACGTTTAACCCTGAAGATGAAGGGACTTTAATTACAGCAAAACCAAGCTCGAAAGAGGTAACATCGCTGTCTGTTTTGGATAATGTGGCGCTTTTAAACCTTGAAGGTCGTGGATTATTAGGAAAAAGTGGAGTAGATGCTCGAATTTTTAGAGCATTGAGTATTCACGATATTAGTGTGAGTATTATTTCGCAAGGATCGTCAGAACGTGGTATTGGTTTAATTATTAACGCCAGCCAAGCCACACAAGCGGTTATTGCTCTAGAACGTGAGTTTGAAAATGATTTCTATTCTCAGGATGTAAATAAAATTGATGTGGTAGACGATGTGTCTGTCATTTCTATTATTGGTATCGAGTTGAGTTCGTTCCATAAACCATTTAATGCGCTTATAAAAAACCAAATTACGCCGTTGTTATTTAACAATACCGTTACCGGAAGAAATATAAGTTTGGTGCTTAAAAAAGACCAATTGCATAAAGCGATGAATGTAATTCATGGTGAGATTTTTGGAATTTCTAAAAAGATAAACATTGCCATTTTTGGACACGGAGGTGTTGGAGGGGCATTGATTAATCAGATTTTAAAATCGAGAAGCGATATTGAAAAACGTAAAGCCATTAACTTAAATGTATTTGCTATAGCGAATTCTAAAAAGCAACTTTTAAGTAAAAATGGTGTCGAAACCAATTGGGAAGAGGCTATTAAAACGGTAGATACAGCAAGTTCTATTGAAGATATTATTGCTTTTGCTAAAGAAAATCATTTAGAAAATTTAATTGCTGTGGATAATACGGCAAGTCCGAATTTCTATCAAAACTATGTGCCTTTAATTGAGGCTGGTTTCGATTTGGTATCTTCTAATAAAATAGCAAACACCATTTCGCACGAGTTTTATAAAGATTTACGTGTTCAGTTAAAAGAGAATAAGAAACAATATTTATATGAAACAACGGTTGGCGCAGGGTTGCCGTTAATTGATACCATTAAATTATTGCACGAATCTGGTGAGAATATTACCAGAATCCGTGGGGTGTTCTCCGGAACGTTAAGCTATTTATTCAATAATTTTTCTGTTGAAAATAAACCGTTTAGTGAAATTATTCAGGAAACTATCGACAAAGGGTTTACAGAACCTGATCCGAGAGAAGATTTCTCTGGAAATGATGTGGCTAGAAAGTTATTAATTTTAGCTAGAGAGTTAGATTTGTATAATGAGTTTGAAGATGTTTCTGTACAGAATTTAATTCCAGAAGCGTATCAAAATATATCGGTAGAATCGTTTTTAGAACAGTTGGATGTTTTAAATGAACAATACCAAGCTATAAAAGATAAGCAAGAGCCAGGGCATGTATTGCGTTACATTGGTGATTTATCGGGAGATTTATCTCAAGATAAAGGCGTTTTGGAAGTGAAGCTCGTATCTATACCAAATGATAGTACGTTAGGACAAATAAAAGGTTCGGATGCTATTTTTGAAATATTTACTGAGAGTTATGGTGAGCAACCTATCGTGATTCAAGGTGCAGGAGCAGGAGCAGAGGTTACAGCGCGTGGTGTGTTTGGTGATATTTTACGATTGTCTAAGCATATTAATTAGGTTTGTTTTTTCATTTCCGCGAAGGCGGAAATCTAAAATCTGGCACACAAAAAAAAGCTTTGGTTTAAAACAAACCATAGCAGATAAGTGCATTAGGGATTGATGCGGCATCCTTTTTTGTTTTTCTCAAAAAAGATACAGCGGAAAGCCCGACCCGATAGGGGAATGCCCAAATAAAAATATTAAAAATAAATCTTTGAGGGTTTTACCTTTATTGAATAGTGAAAATACAATGAGCGAGAACAAAAAACATTTTGAAACAGAAGCGATACGCACACAGAGTGAAAACACACAATTTTCGGAGCATTCGGTACCTTTGTACTTAACGTCCGGATTTGTGTTTGAAGATTCTGAGGAGATGCGCGCGTCTTTTGCCGAAGAGAAACAACGTGATTTATATAGTAGATATAGCAATCCTAATGTAAACGAATTTGTAGATAAGGTTTGTAAAATGGAAGGTGCAGAGGCTGGTTTTGCTTTTGCAAGTGGTATGGCTGCTGTGTTTTCTACATTTGCAACGTTGTTGGATGCTGGAGACCATGTGGTGTCTTGTAGTTCTGTTTTTGGTGCTACGCATGGTTTGTTTACTAAGTATTTTCCGAAATGGAATATTGAATGTTCATATTTCAATATTAATGAAGTTGAAACTATAGAAAGTTTAATACAACCAAACACGAAATTTATTTATGCTGAAACGCCTACAAACCCTGGTGTTGATGTGTTGGATTTGGAGTTTTTAAGTGCTATTTGTAAAAAGCATAATTTATTGCTTGTTATAGATAACTGCTTTGCAACGCCGTATTTACAGCAACCTATAAAATTTGGTGCAGATTTGGTAATTCATTCGGCTACTAAATTAATGGATGGTCAAGGTCGTGTGCTAGGAGGCGTAACGGTTGGTAAAAAAGAATTAATTAGAGAAATTTACTTATTTTCGAGATTAACAGGGCCGTCTATGAGTCCGTTTAATGCTTGGGTGTTGTCTAAATCTTTAGAAACTTTAGCCATTAGAGTTGAAAGACATTGTGAAAATGCCTTAAAATTGGCTACATTTTTAGAGGCACATCCTAAAGTGACATGGGTAAAATATCCGTTTTTAAAATCGCATCCAAAACATGACATTGCTAAAAAGCAAATGAAAATGGGAGGAAGCATTGTGGCTTTTGAAGTTGAAGGCGGTATAGCAGGCGGGAAGGCCTTTTTTGATAGTATAAAAATGTGTTCGTTATCTGCTAATTTAGGAGATACCAGAACTATTGTAACCCACCCAGCAAGTACCACGCATGCTAAAGTTGAAGCATCGGTAAAGGCTGCAGCGGGTATTACAGATGGTATGGTGCGTTGCTCTTTAGGGTTAGAACATATTGATGATATTATTGCCGATATAGAGCAAGCTTTGGGATAGGGATATCATGAAGATGTTTTTAGTGTTGGTTTAATAAAAGTGAAAGTGCGATTTATTTGAATTTTTCGGTACGAACTTTGAGTCAATAGCATTGATTTTCGGACCTATTATGATATAAGTATGGTCTTTAGAAAATTAGAATTTGAATTATTTTAATGAATAACTATGAAATTATTAAACCTATTTTTCGCTTTTTTAGTATGTATAACAATATCTCACTGTTCGTCTAACGATAAAGGAGATGATGATGTTGTTGAAAAAGAAATACCAAAAGAAGAAGTCACTGAGGAAGAAAATAACGAGCCTAAAGGTTTGGATGCTAATTTAGCACCATCTGAAAACTTTGATTTATCTACATGGAATTTAAATATACCCATTAATGAAGGTGATGGCACATCTACCGACATTAGTGTGTCTCAGCTTAATAATAATTATGAGAATTCGAAGTTTTTTTATACCGCTACCGATGGTGGTATGGTTTTTAAATGTCCGATAGCGGGTTTTAAAACTTCAGAAGGCACAAGTTATACTCGTACCGAATTTCGCGAAATGTTACGTGGCACCAATACCGGTATAAAAACCCAAGGCGTTAATAAAAACAACTGGGTTTTTGGTTCAGCTCCAACGGCCGATATTAGTGCTGCTGCTGGTTTTGATGGTGAAATGAGCGCAACAGTTGCAGTAAATTATGTAACCACTACAGGAAATGACGGTCAGATAGGTCGTGTTATTGTTGGGCAAATTCACGCCAATGATGATGAACCCATTCGTATTTATTATAGAAAATTGAAAAATAATACCTTAGGTTCTATTTACTTTGCCCATGAACCGAGAGAAGGATATGGGGCAGAGCAATGGTATGATTTAATTGGGTCTAGAAGTAGTTCTGCCTCTAACCCGGAAGATGGTATTGCTTTAGGTGAAAAGTTTTCGTATAAAATTAAAGTGGTCAGTAATGCGTTAACGGTTACCATTTCTAGAGAAGGTAAGGCTGATGTTATAAAAACTATTGATATGGTGAACAGTGGTTACGATGAAGGTGGACAGTATATGTATTTTAAAGCAGGGGTTTACAATCAGAATAATACTGGAGATGCTGATGATTATGTGCAAGCCACATTTTATGAGCTTGAGAAAAGTCATTCCACAAAATAATACGAACTATTTCTAAAATAAGTATATTAGCAAATGCTTTCTAAAAAAACAAAATACGGACTAAAGGCGCTTACTTTCATTGCGAGAAATAAAGGTGAATTACCAGTTCAAGTTGGTGTTATTGCCAAGAGTGAAAATATTCCGCAGAAATTTTTAGAAGGCATTTTGCTGACTTTAAGAAAAGCAGGGATTCTAGGATCCAAAAAAGGAAAACACGGTGGTTATTATTTGCGCCAAGAACCTTCTGAAATAAAAATGACCGATGTTATGCGTGTTTTAGAAGGGCCTATCGCTATGGTGCCATGCGTGAGTTTAAATTTTTACGAAAAATGCGACGACTGTCCAGACGAGCACCAATGTAGCGTACATAAACTAATGATTATGGTGCGCGATAATACATTGAAAGTGCTTCGGAATAACACATTAGCTGATTTGTCTGGTGTGTAACTATTGATAACTTCATAAAATTAAAGCCTATTATTTTGACTTTTCTACATTTAAACTCAAAAACATTTAATTATTCTAAAAAAATGTTAATGAGTTGTTTGTAATGTAAATAAATGTCTTACATTTGTAATTCCTACTAAAACGGTAGGATTAATATAAAATAAGTCAAATGATAGCGCAAATGTTATTAAAAGGTAAAGAAAAGTCTACATATAAAGAGGATGCGGTAGGAGAAAAGCCAATTAGAAGTGTAGCAAAAGCATTAAGCTGGAGGTTTATTGGTACGTTAGATACGTTAATTGTTTCTTATGTTTTAACAGGAGAAATGACTATCGCAGCTTCGATAGCATCTGTTGATTTTTTAACGAAAATGGTATTGTACTTTTTCCATGAAAGACTTTGGAATTCTATTAAGTGGGGTAAATAATATATAGTAAAGCACGATGATAACAGAAAATCAAATAGAAGAATTAAATAAAGGCTTTGAAAAAGCAACACCAGCTGAAATTATTCAGAAAGCTTTTGAACTTAATACTAAAGCAGTTGTAACTACAAACTTTAGACCTTACGAGGCTGCTATTTTACATGCTGTAAATACGGTTAAAGCTAAAACGGCAGTAGTTTGGTGTGATACAGGTTACAATACACCACAAACATATAAGCATGCAGAACAAGTTATAAAAGACTTAGATTTAAACGTGTTCTTATATGTGCCAAAACAAACATCGTCTCATAGAGATGTGGTTATGGGAATTCCTAGTGTGGATGACCCAAAGCATGCTTTGTTTACAGAACAGGTGAAGTTAGAACCTTTTAAAAGGGCTATGGACGAGCATAAACCTGCAGTTTGGTTTACAAACTTGCGCCAAGGACAAACAGCATTTAGAAATAGCATTGGTATTTTTAGTTTAAGCAAGGATGGTGTTTTAAAGGTTAGTCCCTTTTATTTTTGGAGCGATGAAAAATTAGATAAATATTTGGAAGAAAATAATTTGCCAAATGAGTTTAAGTATTTCGATCCAACAAAAGCATTAGAAAACAGAGAGTGTGGTTTACACGCTTAAAAAAAAATAGAGTAAATGGTTACTGGTGTTTACTTCCAATAACCAATAACAATAATAAAGATTATGAATAAAGACACATCAAATATAAATTCGTTAGAAAACGAGGCTATATACATTATGAGAGAAGTGGCAGCGCAATTTGAAAAACCTGTGTTGTTATTTTCTGGAGGAAAAGATTCTATTACTTTGGTTAGATTGGCTGTTAAAGCTTTTTACCCAGCAAAAATTCCTTTTCCTTTAATGCATATAGACACGGGACACAATTTCCCTGAAACTATTGAATTTAGAGATCGTTTATGTAAAGAATTAGGTTTAGAGCTAATTGTACGTAACGTTCAAGATTCTATTGATGAAGGTAAAGTGAAAGAGGAATCTGGTCGTTATGCAAGTAGAAATATGTTGCAAACTACTACGCTTCTTGATGCTATCGAAGAATTTAAGTTTGATGCTTGTATTGGTGGTGCGCGTCGTGATGAAGAAAAAGCAAGAGCCAAAGAACGTATTTTTTCTGTTCGTGACGATTTTGGTCAATGGGATGAGAAAAACCAACGTCCGGAGTTATTCGATATGTTGAATGGTGATATTGAGCACGGACAAAACGTACGTGTATTCCCTATTTCTAACTGGACAGAATTGGATGTTTGGTCTTATATAGAACAAGAAAACATTGAAATACCATCAATATATTTTGCTCATAAACGTAAAGTATTCTTAAGAGATGGCATGATTTGGTCTGCAGAAGACGATGTTGTTTATAGAGATGAAAGTGAAGAAGTATTAGAAAAAATGGTTCGTTTTAGAACTGTTGGAGACATGAGTTGTACTGCAGCGGTATATTCAGATGCGGTTTCAATTTCTAAAGTTGTAGAAGAAATTAGAGATTCTACTATTTCTGAACGTGGCGCTAGAATCGATGATAAACGATCTGAAGGTGCTATGGAAAAACGTAAACAACAAGGGTATTTTTAGAATGGTTAATAGTTGGTGGTTATTAGTTAATGGTAGCCAATCAAAACTTAAAAGTTCAAAAATTATTAAAAAAAAATATGTTGTTGAAGTTTTATTGGAGATTTAGAGCAGTCTAATAACCAAAAACCAACAACCAATAACAACAAGAATGGAAGTATTAAAAATTGCAACAGCAGGAAGTGTAGACGACGGTAAAAGTACTTTAATCGGTCGCATCCTTTACGATACAAAATCATTAACTTCAGATAAGTTAAAAGCGATAGAAGACAAAAGTGAACAATTAGGGTATGATTACCTAGATTTTTCATTAGCGACAGATGGTTTAATGGCCGAGAGAGAACAAGGTATTACTATTGATGTAGCACATATCTATTTTTCAACTAAAAAGAAAAGTTACATTATAGCAGATACTCCTGGCCACGTAGAATATACACGTAACATGGTTACTGGAGCATCAACATCTCAAGCGTCTATTATATTAATCGATGCACGTAAAGGTGTTATAGAGCAAACTAATCGTCACTTTTTCATCAACAACTTGCTTAGAGTTAAAGATGTAGTAGTTGCTATTAATAAAATGGATTTAGTTGATTATTCAGAAGAGACTTATAATAAAATTAAGGCTGATTTTTCTGAATTAATGAGCAAAAGAGATTACCAAGATCAAAAAATAACATTCATTCCTGTAAGTGCATTACAAGGTGATAATGTTGTAAACAAATCTGATAAAATGCCTTGGTATACAGGTGATGCTTTATTACAGCACTTAGAAGATTTGGATAAAAAAGATATCTACAATGTAGGTACACCACGTTTCCCTGTGCAGTATGTAATTCGTCCTAAAACTGAAGATTTTCACGATTTCAGAGGGTACGCAGGAAAAGTTTACGGTGGTGAACTAAGCGTTGGAGATGATATTATTGTTTTACCATCTAAAACAAGATCTAAAATTAAAGACATTTATTTCTACGACGAAAAGTACCAAACCGCTTCTAGACGTTCTTCTGTAACAATTACTTTAGAAAACGATATTAACGTATCTCGTGGAGACATGATTGTTAAAGAAAACGATTTGCCTACTATCGATAAACAATTTACAGCCAATGTATGTTGGATGGATTCTGATAATTTAACGGTTGGAGGTAAATACATTGTACAACACGGTGTTAATAAAGTATTAGCGAAGGTTGATAGAATTAACCACAAAATTAATCCTGATTATTCAGGAATAGATAAAGAAGCAACATCATTAGGTGTTAATGATATTGCGTCGGTTTCATTTAAATTAAACAAACCTATCTTTTTTGATCAATTCAAAAACCATAGAACAAACGGTTCGTTTATTTTAATTGATCCACAATCAAATAACACGGTTGGAGCTGGTTTTATCCAGTAACAAATAATAAAAAATATTTTTCTAATAAGAAAAAGGTCAGGTATATCATGCAAAGTTTTGAAACAGAAATAGAAAATCCAATAGTACAAAAGGATATCATTGAATTAGCCAATAAAATTGAGCTATTTAACAATGGTAAAATTGATGAAGAAAAATTTAGAAGTCTTCGTTTGGCTCGTGGCGTTTACGGCCAACGTCAAGAAGGGGTTCAAATGATTCGTATCAAGATCCCCTATGGAAAAATGAAAAGTAACCAATTACGTAGAATTGCTGATGTTTCAGATGAATATTCTCGTGGTCGTTTACACATTACAACCCGTCAAGATATCCAAATTCACTATGTAGATTTACAAAGAACGCCAGAACTTTGGGCTGAACTTGAAAAAGATGAGGTTACTGTACGTGAGGCCTGCGGAAACGTGGTAAGAAACGTAACGGCTTCGGAAACTGCTGGTATTGATGTTAACGAACTTTTTGATGTATCTCCTTATGCAGATGCGATTTTTAAATTCTTTTTACGTAACCCAATTTGTCAAGAAATGGGACGTAAATTTAAAGTGTCTTTCTCTAATACAGATGAAGATACGGGATTATCGTATTTACATGATATTGGTTTTATTGCTAAAGTAGAAAACGGTGTTCGTGGTTTTAAAGTGATGGTTGCTGGTGGATTAGGTTCTCAACCTCGCCATGCCGAAGAACTTTATAGCTTTTTACCTTCAGATAAAATTATTCCAGTAATGGAAGGGGTTTTAAGAGTTTTTGATCGTTACGGTGAACGTAAAAGTAGAGCTAAAGCACGTATGAAATTCCTTTTAAAGGATATTGGATTAGAGGCTTTTAAAGGGTTGATTGATGAAGAACAAAAAGCGATTGAATTTAAAACAGTAGCTATTGATGCTGATGCTTATGTAGCATCACAACCGGTTTCTGTTGAAGCACCACAAGTTGAAATTAAAGATCAAGCAGCGTTCGATTTATGGAAATCGACTAACCTTATCCCTCAAAAACAAGAAGGGTACGTTGCTATTGGTGTTAAAGTTTTATTGGGCGATTTTTATACAGATAAGGCACGTTTATTAGCTAATTTAATTGATAACTATGCTGCGGGTGAGGTACGTTTAACTTTACGTCAAAACATTGTAATTCCTTTTGTAAAAGAAGATTTAGTACCGTATTTTTATCAAGAATTAGAAAAATTAGGTTTTGTAGAAGCTGGATATAATAAGGCTGTAGATATTACGGCTTGTCCAGGTACAGATACTTGTAATTTAGGTATCGCAAGTAGTACCGGTATTTCGGTAGAATTAGAACGTATGATTACGGCAGAGTATCCACAATATTTACAAAATGAAGATCTTGTAATTAAAATTAGTGGTTGTATGAATGCTTGTGGTCAACACAATATGGCAAACATTGGTTTCCAAGGAATGACGGTTAGAACACCTGAAAAATTAGTAGCGCCTGCGTTACAAGTTTTATTAGGTGGTGGGAATTTAGGAAATGGAAATGCACTTTTTGCTGATAAAGTAGTAAAAGTACCAAGTAAAAGAGGTCCGGAAGCATTACGTCGAATTTTAAACGATTTTGAAGGAAATGCTAATGGAAAATCATTCGTAGATTATTATAAAGTAACAGGAGAACGTTATTTTTATGATTTATTAAACGATTTACAAGATGTAACTAACTTAACTCAAGACGATTTTATCGATTGGGGAGAAGAAGAAAAATACGTTAAAGAAATTGGAATTGGAGAATGTGCTGGTGTTGTTATCGATTTAATTGCAACATTATTCTTTGAAAGTGAAGAGAAAATAGAAAATGCTAAAGCTTCTTTTGAAGATGAGGTATATTCTAGCGCTATATATTACGCTTACCAATCGCTAGTTAATTCCGCGAAAGCGTTATTATTAGCTGAAAATAAAAAGACAAATACGCACGCTGGAATTGTTTCTCAGTTTGATGAGCTTTTTGTTGAAGGTGGTAAAATTGATTTAGGAACATCATTTTCAGAATTAATTTACGAAATCAATAAAAATGCACCAACTAAAGATTTTGCATTAAGCTATATTACAAATGCCGATAAGTTTTTAGCTGCTGTAAGAGCTTACAGAGAAGCAGAGCAAGCGAAAGCATAAGGATACTAAAAAGTAACAATGAGTTCGAAAACCCCAATATTAACCATAGTAGGTGCAGGTCCAGGAGACGAAGATTTAATTACTCTTAAAGCCATTAAGGCCATCGAGTCTGCAGATGTGATACTTTACGATGCACTTATTAATGAGGCTTTACTAAAATATGCTGCGGCAGATGCCGAACTTATTTTTGTAGGTAAACGTAGAGGGTGTTATGCTTTTCAGCAAGATCAAATAAACGATCTTATTGTATCTAAAGCTAAAGAGAAAGGGTATGTGGTACGCTTAAAAGGCGGCGATCCTTTTATTTTTGGTCGAGGTGCCGAAGAGATTGATTATGTGAGACAATTTGGATTAGAAACTTATGTTGTTCCTGGTATTTCTTCATCCATGGCCGTGCCAGCTTATCAAGGTATTCCGTTAACAAAACGAGGATCTTCAGAGAGTTTCTGGGTTATTACTGGAACCACTAAAAAACATCAGTTATCTGGCGATGTGGCTTTGGCTGCAAAATCTTCGGCAACAGTTGTTATTTTAATGGGGATGGGGAAATTGAGTGAAATTGTTCGCATTTTTTCAGAAGAAAATAAACAGGATGTTGCAGTCGCTATTATTCAAAATGGTACTAGAGATAATGAAAACGTAGGCATTGGTACTATAAGTTCAATTGAAAGTATAGTGGCAGAAAAACAATTAGCAAACCCTGCTATTATTGTTATTGGCGATGTGGTAAAGGAACGTGCTGTATTATCATCGGTTTTAGAAACGGTTAATAAAAATAAGTAATATGCTAGATGAAGCGGATAAAATAAAGACGTCGAGTTTAGTAGAAAAGGAAAGGAATAATTTATATCCTATTTTTTTAAAAACAAAAAGTTTAAATGTACTTATTGTTGGTGGCGGACATGTTGCTGAAGAAAAATTAACCTTCTTATTAAAATCGAGTCCAGATGCTCATGTTACAATGGTGTCTCCAATGTTTCGCGAAGGCACTATAAAACTTGCAAAAACAGGTTGTGTAACATTAGTTGAAGATAGTTATAAAAAAAAGTATATTATTGGCAAGCATATGGTGGTTGCTACGACAGATATACCGGAAGTAAATGTTCAAGTTTGGAAAGACTGTAGAGCAGAATCTAAATTAGTTAACGTTGCCGATAATCCGCCGTATTGCGATTTTTATATGGGTGGTATTGTAACTAAAGGAAATGTGAAAGTGGCGATTTCTACTAACGGAAAATCACCTACCACAGCAAAACGTTTGCGTCAATTTTTTGAGGATGTTATTCCTGAAAACGTAGACGATTTAGTTAAAAATTTAAACGAGTTTAGAAAAACTATTAAAGGTGATTTTGAACAAAAAGTGGAAACGTTAAACGAATTCACAAAAGGACTAATAGAAAAAAAAGAGTAAAATTATATATAAAGCATAGTAAAAATGATTAAAACAGATATACTAATAATTGGCGCGGGGCCAACAGGTTTATTTACAGTATTCGAAGCTGGATTATTAAAATTGAAATGTCATTTAATTGACGCGTTACCACAGCCTGGTGGGCAGTGTTCAGAATTGTATCCTAAAAAACCAATTTATGATATTCCTGGATTTCCAGAGATTTTAGCTGGAGATTTAACTAAAAATTTATTAGAACAGGCAAAACAATTTGAACCTGGTTTTACTTTAGGAGAACGCGCCGATACTGTTGAAAAGCAAGAAGATGGTACTTTTATTGTAACTACAAATAAAGGAACAAAACACCAAGCACCAGTGGTTGCTATTGCTAGTGGTTTAGGTAGTTTTGAGCCTAGAAAGCCACAACTTGAAAACCTTTCGAAGTTTGAAGATAAAGGTGTTGAGTATATGATTAAAGAACCAGAAGTGTATCGTGATAAAAAAGTGATCATTGCTGGTGGTGGAGATTCTGCATTAGATTGGTCTATATTTTTAGCCGACATAGCAGAAAGTGTTACTTTAATACATAGACGTAATGAATTTAGAGGCCATTTAGATTCAGTTGAAAAAGTTCAAGAACTAAAAGATGCTGGAAAAATAAACCTTATTACACCTGCAGAAGTTACCGATATCTTAGGTGATGGTAAAGTTGAAGCGATAGAAATAACTAAAAAGGACGAAGAACCTTTTACTTTAGAAACCGATCATTTTATTCCTTTATTTGGGCTTTCACCTAAATTAGGACCTATTGCAAATTGGGGATTAGAGATTGAAAAAAATGCAGTAAAAGTAAATAACGCCTTAGATTATCAAACTAATATTCCAGGTATATTTGCAATTGGAGATGGTAATTTTTACCCAGGTAAATTAAAATTAATACTTTGTGGTTTCCATGAAGCAACTATTATGTGTCAGGCGGCATATAAAATTATACATCCAGGAAAGAAAAATGTTTTAAAATACACTACAGTTTCTGGTGTGGATGGTTTTGATGGAACTCGTAAAGAAGCTCCTAAAGCCGTAGTTCAAGCTATTAATTAATAATGATTTTGGCCATATTTTTGGTCCAAGTATTATCAAATAAAGCATTCAATCCTACAAGGTTTTTTTAATACTTTGTAGGATTTAATGTTTAAAAAAATGAGCTTTTTAAAAGGATTAGTTTTATTTTTATAAACTGAGAAAAAACGCCATTAATTATAATGGTTTTACAGATTTAGCAAAACAATGAAAAGTTATAATGTTTGTTTAAAAGACACAGTTAAAGCCTTTACTAAAAAAGTGTTTTATTCTTTGTTCGATTGTGATCACGAAGTAGAACACGCCGAATATTTAGAGAAAACATTTTTACAAATTCTAGATAAATTAGAAATTGAAAACGGTGAAAATATATGGGAAACCTTTAAAACAGAACTTCCAGAAATTAGAAGAAAATTAGATTTAGATGCTATTGCTTTTGAAAATAACGATCCTGCATCGCATTGTTTAGCCGAAATTTACATGGCTTATCCTGGTTTTCACGCTATTTCAATCTATAGATTAAGTCATGCACTTTATAAATTGGGTGTTTATATTTTGCCTAGAATGATGAGTGAATATATTCACGGTATTACAGGTATCGATATTCATCCGGGTGCTACTATTGGCGAATCGTTTTATATCGATCACGGTACAGGAATTGTAATTGGTGAAACTTCTATAATTGGAGAACAAGTAAAAATATATCAAGGAGTTACTTTAGGTGGTATTCAAGTTTCAAAAGACTTAGCTTCTACTAAAAGACACCCAACTATAGATGATAATGTTACCATTTACGCCAACGCAACCATTTTAGGAGGCGATATTGTAATTGGTAAAAATAGTATTATTGGAGCTAATGTTTGGATTACCCAATCGGTACCCGAAGATTCATTAGTAACATATCAAACAGAAATTAAAATTAGACCGAAGAAAAATGGCATACGGTAAAACAATATTAGACGAAATAGGAAATACACCTTTAGTTGAAGCAACGCATTTAATTAATAAAGAAGGTGTGCGTTTATTTTTGAAGTTAGAAGGAAATAATCCTGGCGGAAGTGTAAAAGATCGCGCAGCTTTCAATATGATTTCTGAAGCTTTAAAACGTGGCGATATTAAAAAAGGAGGCACTTTAGTTGAAGCAACTAGTGGAAACACCGGAATTGCTTTAGCTTTTATAGCACAACTTTTAGGTTTGAATATGGTATTAATTATGCCTGAAAATTCTACAGTAGAACGTGTTAAAACCATGCGTGCTTATGGTGCTGAAGTTATTTTAACACCGGCAGATATTGGTATTGAAGGTTCTAGAGATGTTGCTTTTAAATTACGTGATGAAAAAGGGTACACCGTTTTAAATCAGTTTGAAAATGATGATAACTGGAAAGCGCATTATAAAACAACAGGTCCGGAAATATGGAGAGATACAGAAGGAGAAATAACACATTTTGTTGCCACTATGGGAACAACAGGAACCATTATGGGAACCTCTACATTTCTTAAAGAAAAAAATCCGAATATTACAATAGTTGGAGCGCAACCGGCTGATGGTGCAAAAATACCTGGGATCAGAAAATGGTCTCCAGAGTATGTACCTAAGTTTTTTGATCGTTCAAAAGTAGATGTCGTTATAGATGTAACGGAAGAAGATGCTAAAAATATAACACAACGTTTAGCAAAAGAAGAAGGCGTTTTTGCAGGTATGAGTAGTGGTGGTTCTGTTTTCTGTGCGTTGCAAATTGCAGAGTCTTTAGAAAGCGGAGTTGTAGTTGCTATTATTTGCGACCGTGGCGATCGTTATTTGTCGTCTAGTCTATTTGAATAGTCTAATAATTTTCGCAATATCACAAGGATAACAGCAATATAGTTGTTATTTTTGCAGGAGCAAATCCACAATGGTGGTAACAGTTCATAAATGTAATTGTGTTATCAAGAAAGGCAGAGGGAATAGACCCGTTGAAACCTTGGCAACCCTTTAAGAACCAAGATAACTATCAAGGAATTAAAGAAGGTGCTACATTCTACTTAGTAATTTTTAAAATTATTAGACAGATAACGAAAAGTGTTTCTTTAACTTTTCTTGATAAAACTTATAATAGAATACGGCGTTTTAGCTAAGTTTTTCGTTCATCAGTATCTTTAATTGCTGTAAACGAAAATAATCTAAAGCGTAAAAAGAAAAGAAAACATGTCGAATATCAGAGAAGCATTAAAAGAGCGAATTTTGGTTTTAGATGGTGCCATGGGTACGATGCTACAAGCTTACAAATTTCAAGAAGAAGATTTTAGAGGCGAACGCTTTAAAGATTATCCAACACCTTTACAGGGAAATAACGATTTACTATCGCTTACCCAGCCCGAAGCTATAAAAACCATACATGGTAAGTATTTTGCCGTAGGTGCCGATATTGTAGAAACCAATACCTTTTCTGGAACTACAATTGCTATGGCAGATTACCAAATGGAAGATTTGGTTTACGAGCTAAACTACGAGTCTGCAAAAATAGCAAAAGAAGTTGCCGATGAATTTACTGCAAAAGAGCCACACAAACCTCGTTTTGTAGCTGGTTCAATAGGGCCAACAAACCGTACAGCAAGTATGTCTCCCGATGTTAACGACCCAGGATACAGAGCTATTACTTTCGATGAGTTACGTATTGCATACAAACAACAAGTAGAAGCGCTTATTGATGGTGGTGTAGATTTACTTTTAGTTGAAACCGTATTTGATACCTTAAACGCCAAAGCTGCATTGTTTGCTATAGAAGAAGTAAAAGACGAGCGTGGTATCGATATGCCAATTATGTTAAGTGGTACTATTACCGATGCTTCAGGACGAACATTATCAGGCCAAACAGCTGAAGCTTTCTTAATTTCAGTATCTCATATTCCATTACTTTCAGTAGGGTTTAACTGTGCTTTAGGGGCTAATTTATTGCAACCTCACTTAGAGACTATTGCTTCTAAAACAGATTTTGCTATATCAGCGCATCCTAATGCCGGATTACCAAATGCTTTTGGTGAGTACGACGAAAGTCCTGAAGAAATGGGAGAACAAATAGAAGAATATTTAAAACGTAATTTAATAAATATTATAGGTGGTTGTTGTGGTACTAGTCCGGAGCATATTCGTGTTATAGCAAATCTTGCAGCCAAGTATAAGCCTAGAATAGTTAATAGTTTTTAGTTGGTAGTTATTAGTAGAAATAGATAGTTAGAAAATGAATTATACAGATTTAGATGTTTGGAAAAATTCAAGGGAATTGGTTCAGTTGGTTTATCAATTAACCAAATGTTTTCCAAAAGAAGAATTGTATGGTTTAACAAATCAAATAAGGAGATGTGCTGTTTCTGTTCCTTCAAATATAGCGGAAGGTTGTGGAAGACAATCCAATAAAGAAACGATACATTTTCTGTATATAGCAAAAGGTTCTTTACAAGAAGTAGAAACCCAATTATATTTATCTTTTGATTTAGAATATATTTCGGAAGATGATTTAAAAGACATTTTAGAGAAAGTGATTTTAAATAAAAAATTGTTAAACGGTTTTATTAATTATTATAAAAAATTATAATGATGCAAACTAATAACCAAAAACTAAGAACTAAGAACCAAAAAAGAATTCTTGAAGTAGCCATATTAAATATTAAGAAAGGATTATCAAGTGATTTTGAAAATACATTTAAAATCGCTCAGAAAATCATTTCTTCAATGAAAGGCTATATCTCACACGATTTAAAAAAGTGTGTTGAGCAAGATGATAAATATATATTATTAGTGCATTGGGAAACCATTGAAGATCATGAAATTGGTTTCCGTAAATCACAAGAATATCAAGAATGGAAAACGTTGTTACATTCATTTTACGAACCTTTTCCAACAGTAGAACATTATAGATAATGAAAATAAAGCAAACTAAATACATGAAATTGTCTGGTTTAGAACCTTTAGTTCTAAGCGAAAACACCAATTTTATAAATGTAGGAGAACGTACTAATGTAGCGGGGTCTCGTAAGTTTTTACGATTAATTAATGAAGAGAAGTTCGATGAAGCTTTGGATATTGCACGTCACCAAGTAGATGGTGGAGCGCAAATTATCGACATTAATATGGACGACGGACTTATTGATGGTAAAGCATCGATGGTACGTTTTTTAAACCTTATTGCTGCCGAACCAGATATTTGCCGTGTGCCTATCATGATCGATAGTTCTAAGTGGGAAATTATCAATGCTGGTTTGCAAGTTGTGCAAGGAAAGTGTGTGGTGAATTCTATTTCCTTAAAGGAAGGTGAAGAGAATTTCATTTGGCAAGCCAAGCAAATTAAACGTTACGGTGCTGCAGTTATTGTTATGGCTTTTGATGAAGTTGGACAAGCAGATACCTACCAACGAAGAATAGAAATTGCCGAACGCTCGTATCGTGTTTTAGTTGATAAAGTGGGGTTTCCTTCAGAAGATATTATTTTCGATTTAAATATATTTCCGGTAGCAACTGGAATGGACGAACACCGCAGAAACGCTATCGATTTTATCGAAGCAACGCGTTGGGTTCGTGAGAATTTAGAAAATGTAAGTGTCAGTGGAGGTGTGAGTAACGTATCGTTTTCTTTTAGAGGAAACAACGGTGTTCGCGAAGCTATGCACTCGGTATTTTTATATTATGCCATTCAGGCGGGTATGAATATGGGTATTGTAAATCCTGCACTTTTAGAGATTTATGATGATATTCCAAAAGATTTATTAGAGCATGTTGAAGATGTTATTTTAGACAGAAGAGAAGATGCTACCGAACGGTTATTAGACTTTGCAGAAACTGTAAAAGGCTCTAAAGTTGAAAAAGGTGTCGATTTATCTTGGAGAGAAAACCCGGTACAAGAGCGTATTACACATGCTTTAGTAAAAGGTATTGATGCTTTTATTATTGAAGATGTTGAAATAGCAAGGCAAGAAGCAGCTAAGCCTATTGAAGTCATCGAAGGTCATTTAATGATTGGGATGAATGTGGTTGGAGATTTATTCGGAGCAGGTAAAATGTTTTTACCTCAGGTGGTAAAATCGGCGCGTGTAATGAAAAAAGCCGTTGGTTATTTAAACCCGTTTATTGAAGCAGAAAAAGGGGACAAGCAAGAACCTGTTGGGAAAATATTAATGGCTACCGTAAAAGGTGATGTGCACGATATTGGTAAAAATATTGTAAGTGTTGTTTTGGCTTGTAATAACTACGAAATTGTAGATTTAGGGGTTATGGTACCGCCTGAAAAAATTATAGAAATGGCCATCAGCGAACGTGTTGATGCTATTGGTTTATCAGGGTTAATTACACCATCATTAGATGAAATGGTGTATTTAGCTAAAGAAATGCAACTTCAAAACTTTGAAGTGCCTTTGCTTATTGGTGGAGCAACAACATCTAAAGCGCATACAGCTGTAAAAATTGATACACAGTATAAAAATGCGGTGGTGCATGTTAACGATGCATCTCGTGCGGTTACCGTGGTTGGAGATTTATTAAATAAGAAAACCAACAATGCTTATGTCGCTAAGTTAAAAGCGGATTATGATGATTTTAGAAACAAGTTTTTAAAGCGTGGTAAAGAGAAATCTTATATTTCTATTGAAGAAGCACGTAAGAGAAAATATAAAATAGACTGGGAAACGTCTAATATTTCTAAACCAAGAGAATTAGGTGTTCAAATTTTAAAACAGTTAAGTTTAAAAGAACTAGAACCGTTTATAGATTGGAGTCCGTTTTTTAGAAGTTGGGATTTACACGGGAAATTTCCTGATATTTTAACCGATGAGGTTGTGGGAGAACAAGCTACTATTATGTATGCTGAAGCTCAGGAGATGATTAAAGAAATTATTGCCAAGCAACTTTTAAAGCCAAAAGCTGTTTTTGGTTTGTTTGAAGCTAATACTATTAACGATGATGATATTTCGGTTCAGAAAAACGGAAAGGAAATCGCGATTTTTAGAACCTTGCGTCAGCAATTAAAAAAACGTGAAGGGATTCCAAATCATGCTTTGTCTGATTTTATAGCTCCAAAAGAGTCTGGTAGAACAGATTATATAGGTGCGTTCTGTGTTGCTATTTTTGGAGCTCAAGAATTAGCCGATAGTTATAGAGCCAAGGACGACGATTATAATGGTATTATGGCACAGGCTATTGCTGATAGATTTGCTGAAGCTTTTGCTGAATATTTACATAAAAAAATAAGATTAACACATTGGGGTTATGCTGCCGATGAAGATTTAAGTAACACCGATTTAATTAAGGAAAGTTATAAAGGTATTCGTCCGGCACCAGGATATCCTGCATGTCCTGATCATTTAGAAAAGGAAACCATTTGGGAATTGCTCGAGGTTGAAAAACTAATTGGTGTAACCTTAACGGAAAGTTTAGCGATGTGGCCAGCTGCTGCAGTTTCGGGGTATTATTTTGGTAATCCGGAAGCGAAGTATTTTGGTTTGGGGAAAATTACTGACGATCAGTTAACTGATTATTCTGAACGTAAAGGCATTGATAAGAAAACGGCTCGAAAATGGTTGCATCCTACTTTAGCAGAGCAATAGTATGGCGTTTATAGAGATAAGTTTAGGAAGCCACATGATTTCTCATGGTTATGATGCCGATAATAAAGAGGTTTTAGAACATGTTGAGGTAGCGGGGTTTTCGAAGAAAGTGGTTGCTGTATCACGAATAAAATCGTTGAGTGAAAAATATATTCTTACGGATTATTTGGATGGAAGATGGATTTATTGGGCGTACGCAGAAACTTTTGATGAGGTAAAAAATAAGCTGGTGAACCCGTGTTAGCGATTGCAATGGCATCCTTTTTTTGCTGCCACCTATGGCAAAAAAAGATATAGTGAAAAGCGCGACCCATGTGGTAACGCCCAAAAATTAAACTAAAATATTGATAAGATTCTCGCTTTGTGAGGATGACAAAAAATAAGTAATGAAAGTAACAGACCATATTAAACAGGCCAACGGAAAAACATTATTTTCTTTTGAGGTGATACCACCTAAAAAAGGTACAAATATTCAGGATTTATATAATAATATTGATCCTTTAATGGAGTTTAATCCACCATTTATTGATGTAACCACATCTCGTGAGGAGTACGTGTATATTGATAAAGGCAATGGTTTGTTGGATAAACGTATTACACGTATGCGCCCTGGTACGGTGGGTATTTGTGCGTCTATTATGCACAAGTATCAGGTAGATGCTATTCCGCATTTATTGTGTGGTGGTTTTACAAAAGAAGAAACGGAGTATGTTTTGGTAGATTGCCATTATTTAGGTTTGGATAATGTAATGGCTTTGCGTGGAGATTCGATGAAGGATGAGCCGTATTTTACACCTGTAAAGGGGGGGAATGCTTTTGCTGCCGATTTAGTAAAGCAAATTTCGAATTTGAATAAAGGTCAGTATTTACACGATGATTTTAAGGTGACTCATAATTCTGATTTTTGTATTGGTGTTGCGGGTTACCCAGAGAAACACATGGAAGCACCGTCGCTAATTAATGATTTACGTCGCTTAAAAGAAAAAGTAGATGCGGGTGCCGATTATGTGGTTACGCAAATGTTTTTTGATAATAATAAGTATTTCGAGTTTGTAGAAAAGGCTAGAGAAGCTGGAATTACAGTGCCTATTATTCCGGGTATTAAACCTATTGCGGTTAAAAGGCATTTACAAATTTTACCTCAGGTTTTTAAAATTGATTTACCTCAAAATTTAATTGAAGCTGTTGAAGACTGTAAGGATAATAAGGCCGTTAGGCAAGTCGGGATTGAGTTTGCCATACAACAGTCTAAAGAATTAAAAGCGGCCGGCGTACCGGTGTTACACTACTATTCCATGGGGAAAAGTGATAATGTTAAGGCGATTGCGTCGGCATTATTTTAGTGATAATTAAGGAATTGTACTTAAATTTTAATGTTCTGTTGAAATTTAAGTACATTTGTCGCCCTGAATTTTAATAATGAAATTACTTTATACCTGCCTGTTTTGTATTATCTTTTGTAGTGCGTTTTCGCAAGATAAAACACATACCTCTTACCTTGATTTAAGTTATTTTAAGGGCAATATTGCGCTTCATAATAACGATATTCTTCATTTAATTAAAGGTCGCCCTGAGGGATATCTTTTAAGTTGGAACAAAAAAACGTACGGTTTTAAGAACTGGGAACAGCGTTTTAATTACCCCGATTATGGATTGACTTACGCATACCAAAACATGAAAAACGATGTTTTAGGTGAAGTGACCTCGGTATATGGGCATCTTAATTTTTACTTTTTGAATAGAAACCTGATGTTTCGTATTGGGCAAGGTTTGGCGTATAGCGAAAATCCGTACGATAAGGTTGATAATTATAGAAATATAGCTTACGGTTCGAAGTTGATGAGTAGCACCATGGTGATGCTTAATTTTAAAAAAGAACGCCTTTTTGATAGGTTTGGACTTACGGCTGGGGTGTCTTTAATTCATTATTCTAACGCCAATGTTAAAGCGCCTAATGCGAGTACAAATACGCTGGCGTTAAACGTGGGACTAACTTATAATATTGATAAGGAGGAACTGGAATACCAACACACATTAAGTGCTAGCGACCGAAAGTTTACGCAACCCATAAAGTATAATATGGTGTTTAGGTCGGGTATTAATGAGAGTGATGTGGTAGGTAGCGGACAGTTTCCGTTTTATATTTTTTCGGCATATGCAGATAAACGTATTAATCGTAAAAGTGCTTTGCAGTTTGGAGCTGATGTGTTTTTCTCTAATTTCTTAAAGGAACTTATTTATTACAGAAGTGTCGCTTTCCCAGAGTTTGATATTACAGGCGACGAAGATTATAAACGTGTTGGTGTTTTTGCTGGGCATGAATTATTTCTGAATAGAACATCTTTACTCACGCAGTTTGGGTATTATGTGTATTATCCTTATGATTTTGAAGGACGTACCTATTTAAGAATTGGGTTGAAACGTTACGTAGGAAAAAATAGAAAATGGTTTGGAGCAATGACTTTGAAATCACATGGAGCAAAGGCTGAGGCTGTTGAATTTGGAATTGGTGTTAGATTATGAGAAAGCTACTTTATATACTCGTTTTTAGTTTGATTTTGGCTTGTGATAGTGAAAATGCTAGCGATTGTTTTCAGAAAACAGGGGCTATTATAGAACAAGAAATTTCTTTAGAACCGTTTACTAAAATATTAGTAAATCGGGATGTAGAATTAATTGTCACTGAGGGTGATACCCAAAAAGTAACTATTGAAACTGGAGCCAATTTAATAAACGATGTTGAAGCGGTTGTTACCAATGGTCAACTTGTTTTAACCGATAATAATACATGTAACTATGTTCGAGATTATGGCATTACAAAAGTGTATATAACGTCTCCGAATATTATAGAAATTAGAAGTTCTACGCAATATGACGTGAGCTCTAATGGTGTTTTAACATATCCGAGTCTAACGATTTTATCTGAAGATTTTGGCGTGCCTGATAGTTTTACAAGCGGAAATTTCAAACTACAGGTTGATAATACAAACTTCCGAGTGGTTTTTAATAATATTTCTAATGCTTTTATTTCGGGGAAAACACAAAACTTGAATGTGGTTTTCGCGGCAGGTACATCACGTTTTGAAGGCCGCGATTTAGTTGCGCAAAACGTAAATGTTTCCAACAGAAGTTCTAACGATATGGTTGTAAACCCGCAAGAATCTCTTACGGGTAAAATTTCTGGTATAGGTGATGTTATTTCGGTTAATAAACCAAATACTGTTACTGTGGAAGAAATTTATAAAGGGCGATTAATTTTCGAATAATTGAACCGATTGTTTAGCAATTTCTAATTCTTCGTTGGTTGGGATAATTAATATTTTCACCTTAGATTGATCTGTGTTTATCGCTCTTAAATGTTTAGATCTTTCTTTATTTTTTTCTGAATCTATTTCAATACCAAGGAAATCTAAATCTGTGCAAACCATACTGCGCATCAGTTCCGAGTTTTCTCCAATTCCAGCGGTAAAAACAATGGCGTCTAACCCGTTTAAAATAGCAGCATAACTTCCTATATATTTTTTAATACGGTAGGTATTCATTTGTAAAGCGAGTAAACAATCTCTATTGCCTTTGGCGGCCTCTATCTCTATTTCTCTTAAATCACTAAAGCCTGTTAAGCCTAGCATGCCGCTTTTCTTTTGTAAAAGTGTGTTAATTTCATTTAAGGAATAATTTAATTTGCTGGCTAAATGAAAAATAACCGATGGGTCGATGTCACCACTTCGTGTTCCCATAATTAAACCATCTAAAGGTGTTAAGCCCATAGAATGATCTACAGCTTTTCCGTTTTTAATAGCTGTTATACTGCAACCGTTTCCTAAGTGAATGGATATGATTTTAGATTCTTTTTTGCCTAAATAATGAATGGCTTGTTCTGATACATATTTGTGGCTGGTACCATGAAAACCGTACATTCTAATTTTATGTTCGGTTAAAAGGTTATTTGGAATAGCATATCTATAAGCATGTTCGGGAATAGATTGGTGAAATGCCGTATCGAAAACAGCCACCTGTTTAGCTGAAGGAAAAATAGCTTCTGCCACTTCAATACCTTCGAAATTTGCAGGATTATGCAGAGGAGCTAAGCTAAAAAGATCTTTAATGTTATCTTTTGCCCATTGCGTAATTTCGGTAGTTTCTTTAAAACGAGCACCACCTTGTACCACTCGATGTCCAACAATATCAATATCTGAGGCCGATTTAATAATGCCGGTTTCATTATCTAAAAGTTGATGGGCTAATAGTTCTAATCCTTGTTTGTGGTTGTAAATAGCCGTGATGTGCTCTATGGCATCTTTTTCAGTTTTGTATATAAATTTAGCATCATCCATGCCAATACGTTCAATTAAGCCTGAACATAAAATGGTTTCGGCTGGCATTGAAAATAATTGAAATTTTATAGATGAACTTCCTGAGTTTAAAACGAGTACTTGCATATTTTATAAATCTTGTGCTTGAATGGCTGTAATAATTACGGTACTGTAAATATCGTCGGCAGTACAGCCACGACTTAAATCGTTTACCGGTTTGTTTAATCCTTGTAAAACAGGGCCAATGGCCAAAGCTCCGGTTTCTCTTTGTACGGCTTTGTAGGTGTTGTTTCCTGTGTTTAAGTCAGGGAAAATTAAAACACTAGCACGTCCAGCAACTTCAGAATCGGGGAGTTTACTTTTTCCAATACGCATATCTACTGCAGCATCGTATTGAATAGGGCCTTCAATTTTTATATTTGGAGCCAGTTGTTTAACCAGTTCTGTAGCAGCACGTACTTTTTCTACATCGGCACCTTTTCCAGAAGCCCCTGAAGAATAAGACAGCATAGCGACTTTAGGTTCTATACCGAAGTTTTTTGTTGTAGCTGCTGATGAGATAGCAATTTCAGCCAACTGTTCCGCATTTGGGTTTGGGTTGATAGCGCAATCGCCAAAAACGGAGATTCGATCTTCTAGACACATAAAGAAAACTGACGATACAATATTAACGTCTGGTTTTGTTTTTATGAATTGAAGTGCAGGTCTCAGGGTGTGTTGCGTAGTGTGAGCTGCACCAGACACCATACCATCGGCATGTCCTTTATAAATCATCATGGTACCAAAATACGATACATCGGCAATCATATCACGAGCCATTTCTAGGTTTACATTTTTATGCTTTCTAAGCTCGTAAAGGGTGTTTACATAATCATCGAAATAAGGCGATTTAGTTGGAGATACAATGTTTAGTTTTTTAGTATCGAGTTGAATGTCATGTTTTATAAGTTGTTCTTTTATAGTGTCCTTGTCTCCAATTAATGTGAGTTCTACCACTTGCGCATCTATTAACCTAGCGGCAGCACGCAGCACACGCTCATCGGTACCTTCGGGTAAAACAATGTGTTTTTTGTTGTTTAAAGCTCGTTGCAATAAGTTGTATTGAAACATGCGAGGTGTAAAAATATCCGACTGAAATGTAATTAAGTCATTGGATAATTTATCGGTGTCCACATGCTTCTCGAATGTCGCGATAGATATTTCTATTTTTTCAATATTATCGGCGTAGATTCTTGATTTTATTTTCCCGATGGTATTGGTTACCGAGAATGTACCTCCTTTTACACTGATAATTGGGACCACACTAGAAAGCCCTTCAATCAATTTTAAAATAGATTCCTCAGGGATTAAACCACCTGTAAGCACAATTCCAGATATTTTCGGGTAGTTTTTAGAAATATGCGCTTGTAATGCACCGAGAATAATATCGGCACGATCGCCAGGTGTAATAACTAAAGCATTATCTTTTAAATGCGTGATATAATTTGGCAATTGCATGGCGCCAACACTAAAGTTTTCGGATTGATTATTTATCATATCCTTACCAAACAGAATAGTACCTTTTAGGTTTTTTACAATTTCCTTAATGGTTGGGTTGGCTAAACTTTTTATTTTCGGAATTACCGTAATATCAGTATCCGTTTTAATTCGTTTTTTTAGTTTTTCTTTTAAAACATCAATTTGATCTACGGCGACTTTATTGGTCATAATGGAAAGTACATCAACCTCTTCCTTGTAAGTGTCATATGCCAATTGTACAGAATCGACAATAGATTTAATGTCTTTTTTATCGCCTTGAGATACTATAATAACGGGTAAACCTAAGTTTTTAGAAATTAAGATATTTATGTCTAATTCTAGACTAGAATTTTCATGCGAAAAATCGGTGCCTTCAACTAGAACAAAATCGAAACGGGATTCTAGGTATTTATATTTTTTGATTATATGATCAATAACTTCCCCAGATTTACCTTGATTGTATAAATCTAGCACTTCGTTTCTGGTGTAGGCGTAAGTGTTTTTGTAATTAATATCAATTTCAAAATGTGAAATAACCGTGTTAATATGGTTATCCATTTCTCCAGCTTCAAGATCTTCAATAATAGGTCTGAAATACCCAACCTTTGCTGTTTTTCCTAAAAGCATGCGCATTAAACCGAGTACTACAACAGATTTTCCGCTGTTGGCTTCAATAGTTGCTACGTATATTCCTTTACTCATTGTGTCGTTTTTGTTCCTTTATTAATATAAGATATTGCGTTTTTAAGGCATTATCAATGATGTTATGTTATTTGTATACAAATTTATTAGGTTTGCTTGTGCTTTAAGCTGATTTTTATCATGCTTTGGCATTTTATAAAACAATTATGTGGTTAAATCTCTAAAAAGCGTTTCTAAACTCGCGTTTTTCTGATTTAGTTGAAGAATTTTCAATTCGTTATCATGGGCGAAATCGAAAACATGAGCACGCATATCTTCTGAAGTTTTAAAAAGAATTTCATAAACAAAACCATAAGTGTTTTTTACACTTTTTACTTTTGGTAATCTTAGTAAAAAAGCATCTTCAACCCTAAAGTCAAATTCTACAATAACGGTTTGTTCTTTTTCGTCTCTTAAATCATTAAGTTTTTTATCGGCTACAATTTCGCCTTTATTGATGATAATGACCCGGTCGCACATGGCTTCAACCTCTTGCATAATATGGGTGGACAAAAATACGGTTTTCGTTTTTCCAATGGATTTAATTAAATTCCTGACCTCGACTAATTGGTTGGGGTCTAAACCTGTAGTGGGTTCGTCTAAAATTAAAACTTCCGGATCGTGGAGTAGGGCATTGGCCAAACCAACACGTTGGCGATATCCTTTAGAGAGTTGTCCTATTTTTTTATGCTTTTCAGGTGTTAAACCCGTAATTTCAATCACATCTTCAATACGGTTTTTGTCTACCTTATATATAGCGGCATTAAATTTTAAATATTCTTTAACGTAGAGGTCTAAATACAACGGGTTATGTTCGGGTAAATAACCTACACTTTGTTGTACTTGTTGTGTTTTGGCAGAAATATCGTGGCCGTTAACTTGTGCCGTACCTTCGGAAGGTTGAATATAAGTGGTTAAAATTTTCATCATTGTAGATTTTCCTGCGCCATTTGGGCCTAAAAAACCTACAATTTCAGGTTTGTTCACTTTAAATGAAATATTATTTAAGGCTTTCTGTTTTCCGTAAAGCTTTGATATTCCTACGACTTCTATCGACATGTTTTTAATTGTTTGTTCAAAAATAACGATTCTGAAGCTAAAATGATTAGCAAAAGACTTTTTTAAGATGTTTTAGTGTATACGCGATATTGTTTAATATAGCGCATTAATATGGTGGGTTTTATGTAAAATCTATAAAATTTTATAGTAAAACTAAAAAAAAGTTTTATAGTGTTTTGATTTCTTAAATAATTAATTACTTTAGCCATTCAATTATTACGATGACAGTATATTTTACATATTTTAACAACTGGTTTTATTTCTTTTTTAGCGAGAAGAGCGGGGCGTTGTATGTATAATTTAAAACTATAAATTTAATATGAGTCTCGATGAAAATCGAGACTTTTTTTTGTTTAACAGGTGTTGAACATGAATAATAAAAATAAAACATTGATAAAAACGGTAGCTATACAGGGCATAAAAGGATCATATCATCATATTGTGTCAAAACAATTTTTTGAAACTCCTGTGGCTACTATCGACTGTTTATCATTCGATAGCGTGGTAGACGCCTTAATTTCGGGAGCATGTGATGCCGGAATTATGGCGCTAGAAAATTCGATTGCGGGATCTATTATTCCAAATTATGCATTAATCGATAATTATAATCTCCATGTTGTTGGCGAGCATTATTTAGATATTCAGCATAGCTTAATGGCGTTGCCAAACCAAAGTATTTCGGATATCGAAGAGGTATATTCTCATCCTATGGCACTATTGCAGTGTAAAGAGTTTTTTAGAGATTATCCGCATATAAAATTAATAGAAGATAAAGATACGGCCGAAGTGGCAGAACGTATTCAGAATAAAAAACTAAAAGGTGTTGGGGCCATTGCTAGTACTTATGCTGCTGAAATTTTCGAGCTTAATGTTTTAGCAAAAAGCATTCAAACCATTAAAAATAATGAAACGCGTTTTGCAATTGTAAAACGTACACAAACTGATCTTTTAGAGTCGGAAATTAATAAGGCGTCTATAAAATTTGAAGCCAACCATAAACGAGGCAGCTTAGCGACCATTTTAAATGTAATGAGCGATTGTAAGTTGAACTTAACAAAAATACAAAGTCTTCCAATTATTGAAACCCCTTGGAAATACGCGTTTTTTGTTGATGTAACGTTTGACGATTATGCGAATTTTAAGAAAGCAAAATCATTAATAGAAATAATGGGTGACGATTTTAAAGTTTTAGGTGAATATAAAAATGCAAAATTATGATTGAAGTAGCCGATAGATTGCATAGTGTTGAAGAATACTACTTCTCAAGAAAATTGAAAGAAGTAAATGCTTTAATAGCAAGCGGAAAACCTGTAATTAATTTAGGAATAGGAAGTCCTGACATGCAACCACCACAAAAAGTAGTGGAGGCTTTAACGGCAGGATTGTTAAGTCCGAATGCACATAAATATCAAAGTTATCAGGGTTTGCCAGAATTACGTAAAGCGATTTCTGGATTTTATAAAACACATTACGATGTTAATTTAAGTCCGAATACCGAGGTACTTCCTTTAATGGGAAGTAAAGAAGGGATTATGCATATTTCAATGGCGTATCTAAATAAAGGAGACGAAGTTTTAATTCCTAATCCTGGTTACCCAACATATCAATCGGTAACCAAATTATTGGAAGCTAAACCGGTATTTTACGAGTTGGATGCAGATACAAATTGGCAACCCGATTTAAAGGCTTTAGAGCAGTTAGATTTGAGTAAAGTGAAATTAATGTGGGTAAATTATCCGCATATGCCAACAGGAACGCAGCCTGCGGAAACATTGTTTGAAGATTTAGTGGCTTTCGCTAAAAAGCATGATATTTTAATAGTAAATGATAACCCGTATAGTTTTGTTTTAAACGACAACCCAACGAGTATTTTAAATGTTGAAGGCGCTAAAGATGTGTGTTTGGAGCTTAATTCGTTAAGTAAAACATTTAATATGGCCGGATGGCGTGTTGGGATGGTTGTTGGAGATAATAAGTATATTAACGATATTTTAAAAGTAAAAAGCAACATGGATTCTGGTATGTTTTACGGCATACAAAAAGGCGCTATTGAAGCTTTAAACTGTTCGAGCATGTGGTTTTCAACCTTAAATAGCGTTTATAAAGAACGTCGCGATTTAGTTTGGAAATTAGCAGAAGCTTTAAATTGTACGTATGATGAAAATGCAACCGGACTTTTTGTTTGGGCTAAATTACCTGCACATGTAAAAGCTGAAGAGTATATTGATTTAATATTGAAAGAGAAAAGTATATTCTTAACGCCAGGAACCATTTTTGGTACACAAGGCGAAGGTTATATTAGGTTCTCATTATGTGCACAAACGGAAGATTTACAAGAAGCCATAGCGCGCGTAAGTTAATCGTTGAATAGCATTTTAGAATTTAAGCGTTATAAAAAAGGAGATAGTAATAAAGTAAAACCCGTAACAGTTCGTTTTCCAAGAGGAAAAGGTTGGGGAGAAAAATGAAAAATATATATTCAATAGGTATTGGTTTAATAGGTGGTAGTCTTGCTAAGGATATCAAAGCACTTCGTCCAGATGTGATTATTCATGGTATTAGTAGAAAGGAAAGCACGTTAGATCAAGCTTTGGCATTAAATTTAATTGATAAGAAAGCCACTTTAGAGGATTTGAAAAATGCCGATTTGGTTATTATTTCTATTCCTGTGGACGCTACGGTTAAATTGTTGCCTACCATTTTAGATTTAATTCCGGAAACAGGCTTAGTGGTCGATGCAGGTTCTACGAAAGTAGATATTTGTAAGGTGGTTGAAAACCATCCGAAGCGTCGTAATTTTCTAGCTATGCATCCTATTGCTGGTACAGAACATTCTGGGCCAAATGCGGCAATTAGTGGTTTGTTTCAAGGAAAAACAAATATTGTTTGTGAGGTTGAAAAAACAACGTTCAAACTACAAGAAAAGGCTTTAAAATTGTTTAGTGATATTGGCATGCGCATTCGATATATGAATCCGGAAGCTCACGATAAGCACATTGCTTATGTGTCGCATTTATCACATATTAGTTCGTTTATGTTAGGTAAAACGGTGATTGATAAGGAAAGAAACGAACGTGATATTTTTGATATGGCGGGCAGTGGATTTGCATCTACGGTGCGTTTGGCAAAAAGTTCGCCAGCCATGTGGACGCCGATTTTTAAACAAAATAAAACCAATGTTATTGAAACATTAGAGGAGTATATAACTAACTTGTCTCACTTTAAGGAATTGATGGAACAGGACGATTTTGATGCCATTTATAATGAGATGGAAAATACAAACCATATTAAAGATATCTTGAACGGCATAATTTAAGTGTTTGAGCAGAGAGTGTCGAGAGAATAGAAGATAGATTGAAAGTGTAGTTTGAAAAGTTGAAGTGTTGTTAAGGTTAGATGTTTACTGAGACTGCGACTAAAAACAGAAAACGAACTACCGCGTTAGGGATTGCAGAGGAAAGCCCACAGCCTGACGAAGGAAGTGCGAGGACTTGAAACGTAAAGCCCGACCCTTGTGGTAACGCCCATATTGAGAATAATAAAAAGAAGTAAAAATAATTAGTAAATGAAACAGCTTTAGCGGCTAAATATTAAGTAAAAATGGAAAACACAAAAAAAATGAGAACCTGGTTAGATGATTTAAACTTAGATCATCCATTAGTAATAGCAGGACCTTGCAGTGCGGAAACAGAAGAGCAAGTTTTAAAAATTGCACACGAGTTAAAAGATACGGATGTAAGCTATTTTAGAGCTGGTATTTGGAAACCAAGAACGCGCCCAGGAATGTTTGAAGGTGTTGGAGCATTAGGCTTAAAATGGTTACAAAAAGTAAAGGCTGAAACAGGTATGAAAGTTTGTACGGAAGTAGCAAATGCGGCTCACGTAAAATTAGCTTTAGAGCATGATATCGATTTATTATGGATTGGTGCACGTTCTACAGTATCTCCTTTTATTATGCAAGAAATTGCTGATGCTTTACAAGGTACAGATAAACCTGTATTAATTAAAAACCCAGTAAATCCAGATTTAGCTTTATGGTTAGGTGGTATTGAAAGAATTTACAAAGCGGGTGTTAAAAATATTGGAGCAATCCATAGAGGTTTTTCTACTTACGAAAAAACAAAATATAGAAATACGCCAGAATGGCAATTAGCTATTGAATTTCAAAACAAATATCCAGATATTCCATTAATAAACGATCCGTCGCATATTACAGGAAAAAGAGATATGATTTTTGATGTATCTCAAACAGCTTTAGATTTAAACTTTGATGGTTTAATGATTGAAACGCATTACGATCCAGAAAATGCATGGAGTGATGCTGCGCAACAAGTAACACCAGCTACTTTAGTGCAAATAATGAGAGACTTAAAAATTAGAAAAGAATCTAATACTGAAGAAGAGTATAACAGTTCTTTAGATAATTTAAGAGCTCAGATTGATATTGTTGACAATCAAATTCTTGATTTATTAGGAAAAAGAATGAAAACTTCTGATAGTATCGGAGCGCTTAAAAAACAAAAGAACGTTGCTGTTTTACAATCTAAACGTTGGAATGAGATTTTAGGTAAAATGGTTTTAGAAGGTGAGCAACATGGTTTAAGTGAAGAATTTATCTTAAAAATGTTTAAAGCAGTACACCAAGAGTCTATTAATCACCAAGAAAAAGTGATTAACGGATAATTGAAACCTGTTTCAATAAAATTAAAAAGCCTCGGAACTATTTGTAGTTTCGAGGCTTTTTTTATGTGTTTGAAGGGTTATTTTGTTCTTTTAAAAATATAGCGTGTAATAAAAATACCCTGATTGTCGTTTTGTCCGGCATCACTTTCTACGGCACTATTTACAAAGGCTAATTCCCAACCTTCGGCAACCATACTGTTTATTTTAGATGAAATGACCGCATCATTAGCTGCGATGTTTTGAAACCTGATTCCTGCAATATTGTAAAAATTTAACAACTTAGTTTCGTCAAAATCCTTTACACGTATATCGTTACGTTTAGATTTGTTGCGCGAATTATCTTCTTCGCTTTGTGTTGTAGTGAATTCTTTAAAATCTTTATTTTCATTGGCGCTAATAATTCTTGAACGCCCCATACCACTAGGTATAATAGATTCTACGCTTGTTATGATTTTGTATTCAACTTGGGCGTTGGCTTCAGGTAGACAGAATATTGAAAGGGATAATACTAATAAAATCTTTTTCATATTAAACGAGTTTTTGAATTAAGCCATTAATATATGTTTCTTGATGTGGATTAAATAATTAATTTAGATTATTTTTGAAAACTATGACAGGACGCGTTTATAAATCTACAGGAAGTTGGTACACGGTAAAGACCCCATTGGGCGAAACTTACGAATGCCGTATTAAAGGAAAATTTCGATTAAAAGGCATTAAAAGTACTAACCCGATTGCCGTTGGAGATATTGTAGATTTTGAACTGGAAACCGATAATAATCAGGAGTCCGGCATTATCCATAACATTCATGACCGGTTTAATTATATTGTGCGTAAGTCGGTTAATTTATCGAAACAAACGCATATTATTTCGGCAAATATTGATCAGGTTTTCTTAATGATAACCATTAACAATCCGCCAACATTAACCAGTTTTATCGATCGGTTTTTAGTAACCGCAAATGCATATTCAATTAAAACAGTATTGCTTTTTAATAAAATTGATACTTATGATGAAGACACCTTAAACGAAGTAAAATACCTAGCGCATATTTACCGAAAGATAGGTTATGAGTGTATAGGTGTTTCTGCCGTTACCGGGAAAAATGTAGATAAGGTTAAAGCCTTAATGACAGGGAAAGTGAGTTTGTTTTCTGGGCATTCGGGGGTTGGTAAATCTACTTTAGTAAACGCTATTGAACCCACTTTAAATATCAAAACGAAAGCGATTTCTACCCAACACATGCAAGGGCAACATACAACTACTTTTGCTGAAATGTTCGATTTAAGCTTCGATGCTAAAATAATCGATACGCCAGGTATTAAAGGTTTTGGAGTTGTAGATATGGAAAAAGAAGAAGTTGGCGATTATTTTCCGGAATTTTTCGCACTTAAACAAGATTGTAAATTTAATAACTGCTTGCATATTAAAGAACCTAAATGTGCCGTGAAAGAGGCTCTAGATAAAGGCGATTTAGAATTTTCGCGTTACCGTAGTTATTTACAAATTGTAGAAGGTGAAGATGAGCATTATAGAACCGATGTATGGGAAAACCAATAACAGACTTTAGTAAAAATAGGTGTTCAGTAAAACAATTCTCAGCACGCAACGAGGCTGTTTTAAGTTAAAAATAAATTAGTATTCTTCGGAAGTTTAAATAAATGAAAGCAGTTATACAACGTGTTACCAAAGCCAGTGTCACTATTGCAGGCGAAAAAGTAGCGCAAATAGAACACGGACTCTTAATTCTTTTAGGAATTGTAAATGAAGATGAACAAGCCGATATTACTTGGCTTTCTAATAAAATTACTAATCTGCGTATTTTTTCAGATGAAAACGACGTGATGAATTGTTCTTTAAAAGATAGCGAAGGCGATGTTATTGTGGTAAGTCAGTTTACACTTCAAGCATCAACTAAAAAAGGGAATCGCCCAAGTTATATCAAAGCAGCAAAACCAGATGTTGCAATACCTTTATACGAAGCTTTTGTAGCGCAAATAGAAAGCGATTTAGGTAAAAAAGTCCAAACCGGACAATTTGGAGCCGATATGAAAGTGGAATTACTAAACGATGGCCCGGTAACTATAATTATAGATACAAAAAATAAGGTATAATGGCGTCTATTTTCGGGCATGGCATAGTGGGGTATACTTTGGTGAAGGTTTCCAATATGCAACATGTGAAATGGTTGGTAGTTGCCGCTATTTTTTCAACTATATTACCCGATTTTGATGTTATTGGCTTTAGTTTCGGCATACCTTACGCACACCCCATGGGGCATCGTGGGTTTACACATTCTATATTGTTTGCCATACTTTGGGCATTGATTTTAATGTTTTCCGTTGGAAGAAAAAATAAACTTATTTGGTTTTTAGTCATTTTTATTTCTACCGTATCACATGGTGTTTTAGATGCCATGACTTCTGGAGGCAAGGGGGTAGGGTTTTTAATTCCTTTTAATACTGACCGATTTTTTTTTCCGTTTCAAAATATCAAAGTGTCTCCTATTGGTGTTGGTAAATTTATATCAGAACGTGGTGTACAGGTTATTTTAAGTGAATTCAAGTACATTTTTTTGCCATGTTTTATTATATTAGCGCTGAGGTTTTTGGTGATAAAATTCAGAAATAGAGACGTTTAAAATAATCTCTTTTTATGTTTTGTTGGTGTCAACCTCACTAAAAACTAGTCCTAAAAACTTACGACACCTTCATGAACTTAAAAAGTATATTGTCCTCTCTATTTATTTTTACTACAATTTTAGCTTTTTCACAACAAGATTTTTACACCAGTTTTTCCATACCAGATAACCTCAAACAGAATGCCAATGCCGTGGTGCGTTTAAATGATATTGCTATTGTTTTAGAATCTTCTAGTGCCATGCGAGTTACTGAAAAAAGCATTGTAACAGTATTGAATAAAGAAGGAGATCAAGCTGTAAATACCCATTTGTTTTACGACGATAATGTAAAAATTAAAACATTAGAAGTTGAAGTTTATAATAATTATGGGAAGCTCCTAAAGAAAATAAAAAAGAAGGATTTTAAAGATGTTAGCGCGGTGCCTGGCGGAACATTGTATTCGGATTCGCGTGTTAAATATTGCGAATATACTGCGGTTAGTTATCCGTACACCATAGTATTTTCTTCGGAATTTGAAACGGCAAACACGGCATTTATTCAGTCGTTTTCTCCTTTAAGCGGTTATTTTGTCAGTGTTGAAAATAGTAGTTATACGCTAAGTTTTCCGGAAGCGCTTTCTATCAGAAAAAAAGAAAAAAACATGGAAGGCTTAATGGTTTCAAAAGATATTTCTTCTACTAAAATACATTACGTAGCGAAAGAGCTTGAAGCTTTAAAACCGGAAGATTATAGCCCGAATTTTTCAGAAATAATACCTATGGTGATGTTTGCTTCCAAACAATTTAATTTAGAAGGAGCGTATTCCGAAGTAGAAAACTGGAGCGAATTTGGCACATGGATGTATCATGATTTAATTAAAGATACCCACGATTTATCGGTTGGTACCATAAATAAAATACAGAAATTGGTTAAAAATGAGCCTGATAATATTTCAAAAGCAAAAAAAATATACAAGTACGTTCAAGATAAAGTACGCTACATCAGTGTGCAAGTCGGTATTGGTGGATGGAAACCTTTTAATGCTTCGGAAGTCGATAGGTTAGGGTATGGCGATTGTAAGGCACTTACGAACTACACCTTGGCATTACTTAAAGCTGCCGGAATAGAATCGCATTATGCAGTGGTTTTTGCTGGAGATTCACAACGTAGTTTAGAAAAAGATTTTGCGGGCATGCAGGGCAATCATGTTATTCTGAATATCCCAAATAATGATGAGGATATCTGGTTAGAATGCACCAGCCAGAAATTACCTTTCGGGTTTATTGGTGATTTTACAGATGACAGAGATGTATTGGTGATAACACCCGATGGCGGAAAAATAAAACATACTAAAAAGTATCTTGCTGCAGAAAGTTTACAAACCATAAACGGCACATGCACGGTTTTAAATACGGGAGCAATTAATGCTACGGTAGCTATTAAGTCTGAAGGAATTCAATACGATAATAAGTATTGGTTAGAGACTGAAACCGCACGCGATTTAGATATTCATTATAAAAGGCAATGGAAATACATCAATAACCTGTCTATCGATAATATGGCTGTTGAAAATAATAAAAACGATATTGAATTTACGGAGTTAATAGCCTTTCAAGCTCAAAATTATACGAAGCAAGTTGGCGACCGTATGTTAGTTAATTTAAATGTTTTTAATAGAAGTAAGCATATTCCAGATCGTTATAGAAACCGAGAATTAGCATTGAAAATTAATCGAGGTTTTACAGATGTTGATGAGGTTGAAATTATTTTACCTTCAGAATATAAAATAGAATCATTACCGAAAGGCCAAGTTTTAGAAAGCGAATTCGGAAGTTATAAAATAGAAATCACAGTTGTAGATGTCTCTAAAATTAGTTATAAACGCACATTTAAGATTAACGATGGCATATTTCCTAAAGAAGATTATGAAGCATTTAGAACATTCTATAAAGAAGTTGGTAAGCTCGATAACGCAAAAGTTGCATTAATTAAAAATTAACAGTCACTGTCAAGTTAAAAATGAGCTGGATTTAGGGAAATCTATTGTGGAATCTTATAAATTTGTAAAAGAAAGTCAGGTTGCTATTATTGATGATAAAATTTTGCACAAATGATAGAAAAAAGAACAAACAAATAGTTTTAAGTAAAAAATAATGAATATAGAAAACGCACAACAAGAAGTTGATAATTGGATTAAAGAACACGGTGTTCGTTATTTTAACGAGTTAACCAATATGGCTCAACTTACTGAAGAAGTAGGGGAGGTAGCTAGAATAATAGCCCGTAGATACGGCGAGCAAAGTGAAAAAGAAAGCGATAAAAACAAAGATTTAGGTGAAGAATTAGCCGATGTTTTATTCGTTGTACTTTGTTTAGCAAACCAAACCGGAGTCGATTTGCAAAAAGCTTTCGACGAAAGAATGTATAAGAAAGGAAAACGCGACCACGATAGACACCATAATAACGAAAAATTAAAGTAAATTAGCAGGCTTTAAGATGTTATAGAATTTTACAATGAATATTACCCTTCACAAATCGAAACTCGAATCTCGTAAATCAGAAATTACCATAACCGGTTCTAAAAGTGAATCGAATAGATTACTGCTTTTACAGGCTTTATATCCAGAATTTAAACTCGAAAACGTTTCAAATTCGGACGATAGTAATTTAATGACGAATGCTTTAAGCTCACAATCCGATGTTGTGGATATTCATCATGCCGGTACAGCCATGCGTTTTTTAACCGCCTATTTTTCAATACAAGAAGGTAGAACGGTAACCTTAACAGGTTCGCAACGTATGACGGAGCGTCCAATAAAAATTCTAGCAGAAGCCCTTCAGGAGCTAGGTGCCGAAATTAGTTATTTACAAAACGACGGATTTCCGCCTATAAAAATCATAGGTAAAAAGCTAACAAAACATAAAGTTGCTTTAAAAGCCAACGTAAGCAGCCAGTATATTTCGGCTCTATTACTTATAGCTTCAAAGTTAGAAAATGGGATCGAATTAACCTTAGAAGGTGAAATTACATCGGTTCCATATATAAAAATGACGTTAAGCTTACTCGACGAAATAGGCGTAGAGTCATCATTTGTAGGTAATGTTATTACCGTAAAACCAAATACAAAAGCATTAACACCAAAAACATTGGTTGTAGAGTCAGATTGGTCTTCAGCATCATACTATTTTAGTATTGCCGCTATAAGTGATATTGGTACCGAAATTACGCTATCATCATACAAAGAAAACTCTTTACAAGGCGATTCTGTATTAGTCGATATTTATAAACATTTTGGTGTAACAAGTACGTTTAATGGTAATTCAGTAACCCTTAAAAAAGTATCTGATAGTACTGAGCCTCTAAAATTAGATTTAAAAAATGCACCAGATATTGCGCAAACCATTGCAGTAACCTGTTTTGCATTAGGCATGCCTTGCGATTTAATAGGTTTGCATACCCTAAAGATTAAAGAAACAGATAGATTAGTTGCTTTAAAAACCGAAATTGAAAAATTAGGTGGCGAAGTAAAAATCACAGATAAGTCTTTACATTTAGCAGCATCTACAAAAATTAACGAATTTGTGCCTATTGCCACGTATAACGACCATAGAATGGCCATGGCCTTCGCACCATTAGCATTAAAAATACCAATAATTATAGAGCATGCCGCCGTGGTATCTAAATCATATCCAACGTTTTGGGACGATTTAAAAGCCATCGGTTTTAAAATAACAGAATAATAATCTCGCATTTACTTGACAACCCCTATGCTCAGATTGTATATTTGCAAGCGTTAGAATCGTTTTGAGGGCAACTTAAAACATTTAGAACACACTAACTTAAAACCTTTATTAATGAAATTATCACATTTTGGTTTCAACTTACCAGAAGAATTATTAGCAGAATATCCAGCTGAAAACAGAGATGAGTCACGTTTAATGGTGCTTAATAGAAAAGAGCAAACCATTGAGCATAAGATGTTTAAAGATCTTATAGACTACTTTGAGGAAGACGATGTTTTAATTTTAAACGACACCAAAGTTTTTCCAGCCCGTTTATACGGAAACAAAGAAAAAACAGGTGCCAGAATCGAGGTTTTTTTATTAAGAGAATTAAACGAAGAGCAACGCCTTTGGGATGTTTTAGTAGATCCAGCACGTAAAATAAGAATTGGAAACAAACTTTATTTTGGTGATGATGAAACTTTAGTAGCTGAAGTTATCGATAATACCACCTCAAGAGGACGTACTTTACGTTTTTTATATGATGGATCGTATTCAGAATTTCGTAAAAAATTAAACGAACTAGGAGAAACACCACTTCCAAAGTACATTAAACGCGATGTAGAACCAGAAGATCAAGATCGTTACCAAACCATATATGCTAAAACTGAAGGTGCCGTAGCAGCACCAACAGCAGGTCTTCACTTTTCTAGACATCTATTAAAACGTTTAGAAATTAAAGGTGTTAATTTCGCAGAGGTTACATTACACGTAGGTTTAGGAACATTTAATCCTGTTGAAGTAGAAGATTTATCGAAACATAAAATGGATAGCGAAGAGTTAAAAATCGACGCTAAAGCCGTAGAAATTGTAAACCGAGGTCTTGCTGAAAAACGTCGTATTTGCGCCGTTGGAACTACTGCTATGCGTGCCATAGAAAGTGCTGTATCAACAAGTGGAAAGTTAAACGAAGTAGAAGGTTGGACTAATAAATTTATTTTTCCTCCTTACGAATTTAGCATTGCAAACTCAATGATAACTAACTTCCACACACCAAAATCAACTTTGTTAATGATGATTTCGGCGTTTGCAGGTCACGATTTTGCTAAAAAAGCTTATGAAGAAGCCGTAAAAGAAAAGTATAAATTTTACAGTTATGGTGATGCGATGTTAATCATCTAATCCCATTCAAAATAATTTAAAAGCCTCGATAATTCGGGGCTTTTCTTGTTTTTGGGCATTTCCCTGCGGGTCGGGCTTTCCGCTATATCTTTTTGTAAAGCATCCCGTTTATCTCAAATTTAAACCTTTTTATAAAATAATTCATAAATCTAGAAATTAGTAAAATGTACTTTTACAAAAAGGATGCCGCATCAATCCCTAATGCGCTTATCTGCAAAGCTTCAGCATAAAACAACAATTATTAGAAGTTTATGTAACAAGTTCAGTCCTAAATTCGGCAAAAGCAAAAGCTTTCACTATTTTTGCAACCAAATGGAAAACAAGAAAAAAGACATACGCGCATTAACCAAAGAACAATTAAGAAATTTCTTTGTAGAACAAGGCGATAAAGCCTTTAGAGGTAATCAAGTTTACGAGTGGCTTTGGCAAAAATCGGCTTACAGCTTCGAAGATATGACAAACGTATCTAAAGAAACACGCCAAATGCTCGAAGACAATTTTGTAATTAATCACATTAAAGTAGATACCATGCAACGCAGTAGCGATGGTACAGTTAAAAATGCGGTACGTTTACACGATGGATTAATTGTAGAGTCGGTTTTAATTCCAACAAAAACAAGAACCACAGCCTGTGTTTCTAGTCAAGTAGGCTGTAGTTTAGATTGTAAGTTCTGTGCAACCTCACGTTTAAAACGTATGCGTAACTTAAATCCTGACGAAATTTACGATCAAGTTGTAGCAATCGACAACGAAAGTCGTTTATATCATGATCGCCCTTTAAGTAACATTGTGTTTATGGGGATGGGAGAACCGCTGATGAACTATAATAACGTAATTAAGGCTATCGACAAAATTACATCTACAGATGGCTTAGGCATGTCGCCAAAACGAATTACGGTATCCACATCTGGCGTTCCAAAAATGATTAGGAAAATGGCTGATGATGAGGTTAAATTCAATCTAGCAGTGTCATTACATTCTGCTATTGATGAGGTGCGCACGAAAATTATGCCTTTTAACGAAACTTTTCCGCTTAAAGATTTAAAAGAATCCTTAGAATATTGGTATTTAAAAACTAATCGAAAAATTAGCTACGAATATGTGGTTTGGAAGGGGATTAACGATAGTAAAAAGGATATTGATGCCTTTGTTCAGTTTTGTAAATATGTACCATGTAAGGTCAATATTATTGAATATAACCCGATTGACGATGGCGAATTTCAGCAAGCTTCAAACGAGGCTTTAGATAATTATATTAACGCTTTAGAACAAAACAGAATTGTAGTTAATGTACGCCGAAGTCGTGGTAAAGATATTGATGCGGCCTGCGGCCAATTAGCAAACAAAAGTTAGCAGTTTTGCAGTAAAATATTTAATATATAGCATTGTAAAACTTATATTTGAATTCACTTAATCTTAGTCCTTGAAAATAGTAGAACAAATAAAGCAACCCATCGCTTACGAAATGGATCTTTTCGAGCAAAAGTTCCAGCTGTCTATGGCGAGTAAAGTGGCTTTGCTTAACCGAATTACACATTATATTGTAAACAGAAAAGGGAAGCAAATGCGCCCTATGTTTGTGTTTTTAGTATCTAAAATGGTATCGAATGGCGAGGTGAGCGAGCGTACCTATCGTGGCGCTTCGGTTATCGAATTAATTCATACGGCCACATTGGTACATGATGATGTGGTGGATGATAGTAACCGCCGTCGTGGTTTCTTCTCCGTAAATGCTCTTTGGAAGAATAAAATAGCCGTATTAATTGGTGATTATTTACTCTCTAAAGGACTATTACTTTCTATTGATAATAATGATTTCGATTTACTAAAAATCATATCTATTGCCGTTCGTGAGATGAGCGAAGGAGAACTTCTTCAAATTGAAAAAGCTAGAAAATTAGATATTACAGAAGCTGTGTATTATGAGATTATTCGTCAAAAAACAGCCACTTTAATTGCGGCTTGTTGTAGTTTAGGGGCTGCTTCTGTTAAGCCTGAATCGGAACATGTGGAAACCATGCGTAAATTCGGAGAACTTATCGGTATGGCTTTTCAAATTAAAGATGATTTATTCGATTATAGTGATGCGCAAATAGGGAAGCCTACAGGCATCGATATTAAAGAACAAAAAATGACATTACCTTTGATTTATGTGTTAAATCAAGCTTCTAAAAAAGATAAGAAATGGCTTATCAATTCAATTAAAAATCATAATAAAGACACCAAACGTGTCAAAGAAGTTATTGGGTTTGTAAAAGATAACGGAGGTTTAGATTACGCCATAGACAAAATGAAAGGATATCAAATGGAGGCTCTAGAACTTCTTGCGAAATATCCAGAATCCGACTATAAAAATTCATTAAAATTAATGGTGAATTACGTTATAGACCGTAAAAAATAAACCACAATATTATTGTTGCTGCTGTTGTTGCTGTTGGTGATTTTGTTTAAGACTTTCACTTTTTTGAATTTTAGCTAAACTACGTTTGTAGCTATTTGCTTTTTCGGCATCTATAGCCTTGTCAATATCATTAGAGCTGTTGTCTGATTTACTCGTTTTAACAGAAACTTTTACTTGCATCTCGGCTTCTACATTGCCTTTAAAAACACCTTTAACAGGCGAGCAATCACTATAATCTCTTCCTATAGCTAAGCGCACATGGTTTTCGTTTGCAATAGCGTTGTTTGTAGGGTCGAAACCTAACCATCCATAAAACGGAATATAAGCTTCAATCCAAGCATGTGTAGCGCCTTCTCCACGTGTAATTTCGTCATTCGGACAAATGTAACCACTAACATAGCGTGCCGGAATACCAAGCATTTTTATCATACGTAGTAATACGTTGGTAAAATCTTGACATACACCAGCTTTTAACTCCCATGCTTCTTCTAAAGGCGTTTTTACATTGGTTACGCCTGGTTTGTAATCGAAATTGTTATGAACATATTCGCTAAGTGTTAATACGGCTTGAAAAGGCGATTTGGTTTTTAGCATAAGATCTAAAATAATATCTTCAATATCTTGGCTGCCAGCAAATGGTTTATGGGCTGTAAAATCAATAAAATCAATCGTGTTTCTTATCCGTTTTAGCTCCGTCCATTGAGCTGTTTTTTCAACAGTGTCTTCAGGAATAAGTTTGGGAGATGTTACCACTTCTATTTCCGAAATAATGTTTAATTCGTTATGTGGTTCCGTAATCATGAAGGTACCAACACGGTTATTGTAAAAATCGTAAAATGTTTCAATAAACGGGTTATTGGTAACGCCTATAAGGTGCGATGTTACTTTTTGATAATCGTCATTAATAGGGTGTAAACGTGTTAAGGTTGCACCATCGATAACGTTAGCACTATAATTGTATTTTGTAATATGTTTAATGAAAAATGTAGCCATAATGAAAAATGTAAATCAATTATTAGAATTGTAAACAGCATTAATATTGGACGAGATATTACTAATATCTTCCTTTATACCATTTATGAAATTATTTAAACCTTGGCTGTTAATATTTTCAATAGTGGTGTATTTTATAGAACTTTCAAGTTTTCCGATTAAAAAATCTAAATTGTTTTTTTCAAGCTCGTTAGTTTCAATTAAGCGATCAATATGTCTGCTAAGTTTGTTAACACAGTAAAAAACAGATCGAGGAAAAAGATCGTCTTGAAAAACCATGCTAATCACGTGTTCCTCGTTAAAGGTTGATTTATGCTTTTTTAAATAAAGCTGATAACCTCCAATGGATAACAATAGATTTTTCCAGTAAAAACTTTGTTCTAAGCTATCGGAAGTATTCCCGATTTCTGTAAGTTTAAGTGAGGTGAAATCGGCAATTAAGTTTACACGTTCTAAGAATTTCCCAACATTCATAAAGTAATATGATGTGCCACGTTCTTGTGTAATATCAGTTGTGCCATTATATATTAAATGGTGCTTACGTAGGTCTTCTAGGAACTGGACAGGATCTTCTTCACCTAATTTTTCGCGTAAATTTTTGTTCGTTAAAAACAAGTAATAATTATTAACACACAACCAAAGTTCTCGTGAAATATGCTCCTGAACACTGCGGGCATTTTCTCTTGCTTTAGTAACTAAGTTCACTATGGAATTAGAGTTGTTGGTATTAAATACCATAAAATCGATGCACTCTATGGCATCTTCTGTGTAGTATTCGTTATCAAATGCGGTAAAATTTTTCATGATTGGCGTCCAAGAAAATAACTCGGGCGAATCTTGATTGGCTGATAAATTCACCTTAAGCAAACTTAAAATACCACTTCCCCGTTCCATATATCTATCTAACCAAATAAGATTATTTGCTACTCTACTTAACATACGTATTTATTTTTTTTGAAAATTATTCTAAAACCCAAGTATCTTTACTGCCGCCACCTTGTGAACTATTTACAACGAGCGATCCTTTTTTAAGCGCAACTCTGGTTAATCCACCAGGACAAATATCAATGCCATCGCGACCAGAAAGAGCAAAAGGCCTTAAATCGATACAGCGTGGTGATAATTTACCATCGATGTAGCATGGCGCAGTTGAAAGTCTTAAAATAGGCTGAGCTATAAAATTTTCAGGTTTTTTCTTAACAGTATTTAAGTAATCTTCTATTTCTTCAGGTGTGGCTTCGTGGCCCATAAGCATACCGTAACCACCACTACCATCGGTTTTTTTAATAACCATGTCTTTTATGTTTTTGGTAACATAAGCCAACTCGTCTGGTCGTCCTAATTGGTAGGTTTCAATGTTTTTTAGAAGTGGTTCTTCATCTAAATAATATTTTATCATGTCTGGAACATAAATATAAATGGCTTTATCATCGGCAATTCCAGTACCTGGCGCATTTACAATATTTACATTGCCTTTGCGGTAAGCGGCCATAATGCCGGCAACGCCAAGAACACTTTTTTCATTAAACTCAAGGGGGTCTAAATAATCATCATCTACACGTCTATAAATAACATCCACTTGTTTTAAACCGTTAGTGGTTTTCATGTAAACAAAATGATTTTTAACAACCAAGTCACTACCTTCAACTAATTCAATCCCCATTAATCGGGCAAGAGTTGTATGTTCGTAATAGGCAGAATTGTAAATACCTGGAGTTAATAAAACAACATTAGGATTGCTGTTATAAGAAAGTTCTTTGAGCTTTTTGTATAGTAAGTTAGGATAATTAGAAACCGAGCGTACTTTGTTTTTTGGAAGAATTCCAGGAAATAATCGTTTAGATATCTCACGGTTTTCTAACATATAACTTACACCTGAGGGGGTTCTTAAGTTATCTTCTAGCACATAAAACTCGCCATCGTTATTCCGTATTAAATCGACTCCGGAAATATGAACATAAATATCGTGAGGTACTTTTACGCCTTTCATTTCGCGTAAAAAATTTGGACACGAGTATATTAATTCACCAGGAATTATACCGTCTTTTATAATAAATTGATCATTATAAATATCTTTAATAAATAAGTTTAAAGCTTTTAGACGCTGTTTAATACCGGCTTCAATTTTTTGCCACTCATCGGCCGTTATTATTCTTGGTACAATATCAAAAGGGAATATCTTTTCAATACCTTCGTTATCATTATACACCGTAAATGTAACGCCTTGACTCATAAATAACTGCTTTGCAAGATCTTCTTTTATAGTCAGTTTTTCTGGCGTTGTGTTTTCTAAGTATTTAATGAAACCTTCGTATTGCGATCGAAATTCGGCACTGTCGTTGTACATTTCGTCCCAGGTACTAGCTAGTTTATCGTAAGTAGAGAATAAGTTGTTGTTCATATTGTTTCAAGGATATGGTCAAATATAACGATTAGTTAAAAAATATCTATTCTTTTAGGATTATAACTAAGTAAAATTCATCATTTATTAGTTTTTGTTAGAAAATGTATAGTTTTTTAACTTTAATTAATTTTTTTGAAGTCTAATTTTACGAGTTAAATAATTTAAGATTCGAAAAGTTAATAAAAATTATGACAATTTAGTGGGCTAAATCAATTATTTAAAAATAACTTAATGTAGAAGAAAGTTTTTTATTACAACAACGTCGTTATCACGGCAGTAAAAAAATCTAGTTTTTGTTGAAGCGGTAATCTTAATGTTTTTTTATTAATTATTAAGCGTGTTGTTTTAGTAATTCTTTATTTTTGTAATAATGTTAAACCTACTTAAAGACTACATACCTAATACCGCGCTTAATCAAGTTTTAAAACTGTTAGAACACGATAATTTGGCGGTTAAAATAAAAAATGAACGTAAAACGCGACATGGTGATTATAGGCAAATGCCTAACGGAAAACATCAAATAACCATAAATTCTAATTTGAATGTTTATCGGTTTTTAATTACACTTATTCATGAAATAGCACATTTTGATACCTATAAAACCTACGGGAAAAATATAAAACCCCATGGTGTGGAGTGGAAATACACTTTTAAGCATTTAATGTTACCATTTTTAAATCCTGAAATTTTTCCTAACGATTTGTTGCCTCTTTTAGCTAGACATTTTAAAAACCCAAAGGCATCGAGTGATACTGATACCGATTTAGCCTATGCATTAAAGCAGTTTGATGCGCCTAATAATAAGCACTATGTTTTTGAAGTACCAGCAGGAAGTACTTTTAAATTATATAATGGTCGGGTTTTTAAAATGGTAAAAAAGAGGGTGAAACGCTTTGAGTGTGTTGAAATTAAAACAGGAAGGTTATATTTGTTTAATCCTAACGCAGAAGTTGAGTTGGTTTAAGTCTTAAACATATAAGGCGGCACCATATGTCAACAATAGATGAAAACTTGAGTAGCAATTGAGTTTTTATCGAAATAAAAAGATAAAGTATGAATAAAAATTATTACGCCATATTAATGGCAGGTGGAGTTGGATCTCGATTTTGGCCAGTAAGTACAAGTGAATTCCCAAAACAGTTTCACGATATGCTGGGCACTGGAGATACGTTAATACAGAAAACATTTCAACGTTTATCCATGTTAATCCCGAAAGAAAACATTTATATTTTAACAAACGAACGTTACAACGATTTAGTTTTAGAGCAGCTTCCCGAAGTGACTCAAAAACAAGTGGTTTTAGAGCCTGCCATGCGTAATACAGCGCCTTGTATTTTGTTTGCATCTTTAAAAATTCAGAAAGAAAACCCAGACGCATTAATGATTGTTGCGCCAAGTGATCATTGGATTGAGGATGAAAAAATATTTTCTAAAAATGTAGAAGAAGCTTTTAATTATTGCTCAGAAAATGATGCTTTAATGACGCTTGGAATTAAGCCAACATTCCCTAATACCGGTTTTGGATATATTGAATTTGATGAGAAATCTTCTGATAGAATAAAGTCTGTAAATCAATTTCGAGAAAAACCAGATTACCAAACAGCAAAAAGTTTTATAGAACAAGGTAACTTTTTATGGAATGCCGGAATATTTATGTGGAGCGTAAAGAGTGTTGTGCAAGCTTTTAAAAATAATCAACCCGAATTGTATCAATTGTTTGAATCTGGAATTCCGTCGTATAATACAGAACTTGAAGACGGCTTTATCAAAGAAAATTATCCTAAAGCTGAAAATATTTCAGTGGATTATGCACTTATGGAAAAATCGAATAATGTATTCGTTATAGGAGCAGAGTTTGATTGGAACGATCTTGGAACCTGGGGAAGTTTATACGATAAACTAGATAAGGATAATAATAATAACGCCATTCTTAATGCCAACAATTTAGTTGAAAACGCCGAAGGAAACATGATTAGAACTCGTAAAGGAAAAACGGTTGTAGTCGATGGTTTAAACGATTATATTATTGTAGATAACGATGATACATTGCTTATTTATCCTAAAAAGAAAGAACAAGATATTAAACAAGTTTTACAGCGTCTTAATGAAAAGTACGATAATTAGAAATTAAGTTTTTTTGAAAATTAATATAGCATGGAAGAGAATAAATTTAACTTTTCAGAAGAGGACGCTCAACTAAAAAAGGATAAGAATGTAGAGGAATCTAAAAAGGCAGTTAAAAAGGATGCCGAAGGTTTGTTAAAAAGCATTACTGTGTTTTTTAAAGAATTGTTGGATTTTAGAGACGATACCGATCGCGATGCCACTATTGAGGCAATAAAAGCCGATATTCCTTTTAAGGGCGCTACGGCTTGGATTTTAATTTGCTCTATATTTGTCGCTTCCATTGGGTTAAATGCCGATTCAACAGCGGTTGTTATTGGTGCCATGTTAATTTCTCCGCTTATGGGGCCAATATTAGGTATTGGTATGTCCATTGCTATAAACGATATTGATACGCTTAGAAAATCGTTAATAAACTTAGCAACGATGCTTGTACTAAGTTTATTAACCGCTTTTTTATTCTTTAAATTTTTCCCTTTAGGGAATCAAGAAACCTCAGAATTATTAGGACGTGTAAAGCCAGATATTAGAGATGTACTTATTGCCTTTTTTGGCGGTTTAGCCTTAATTATTGCCCGTACTAAAAGAGGAACAATTGCATCGGTTATTTTTGGTGTTGCTATTGCTACAGCATTAATGCCGCCTTTATGTACCGCGGGTTATGGTTTGGCACATGGAAATTTGACCTATTTTTTAGGAGCCATGAATTTGTTTACCATCAACACTATTTTTATAGCTTTGGCAACATTTATTGTACTTAAACTTCTTAGGTTTCCAATGCTTAAATATGCTAATTCGGCTAAAAGAAGACGTACTGCGCGTTTTGCTGCATTGGTGGCAGTGGTTGTCATGATTTATCCAACAATTACCTTTTTAAGAGTTTTAAAAAGCAGCGGTTTCGAAAATGATTATAATAATTTTATTTCAAAAGAAATTAAACTGAATCAAGATCTTTGGTTTCAAAACTCAACACTAAATACGGAAGAGAAAAAAATTACGCTTTATTTTAATGGTGAAATAGCAGAAGCTACAGAGTCCGATTTATTGAACGAGCTTAAAAGTTATGAGAAAATCAGTGATTTTAAATTAGAGATTTTTGGTAATAAAAACAGGAGTTTTGATAAAATTTCTGATGCTTATGATAGAGCTATTAGAGATTTAGATGAAAAGGATCATATTATTTCTGGTTTAAGGAATGAAGTAGAAGTTTTACGCGAAGAACTTCGTTTTGTAAATGGCGGGAGTAGCGTGGTGTCTTTCTCTAACTTATCCCGTGATGCGAAAGTTAGATTTAGCGATTTAATGTATTTTAGTTATGCAAAAACACTAGAATCTAAAGATTTTATAAACACCGATACATTGGAGGTTGCAACCGTAAAATGGAACGAAACTTTAAATGATAGTTTGATTGCTATAAAGGAAAAACAACTAAACGATTGGTTGAAAGAACAATTAAAAGCAAAACAAGTTATTATAAAAAGAGATTAATTATAAAAATAAAAGCTTTAAAATAATGTGTTGCCGGTTTTAGCTATTTTCTTCTAAGTACATTTTACGTACTTTTTTAAACAAGTTAGATGAATAAACAAAATCGGTAACCACTTTGTTATCCGTTCTAAAAATGGTGTCTTTAGAGCCTTCCCAAGCTTTTAAACCATCTTTTAAGAACACGATTTTTTCGCCAATTTCCATAACCGAATTCATGTCGTGTGAATTAATTACCGTAGTAATTTGGTATTCTTCAGTAATTTCTTTTATTAAATTATCAATAACAATCGATGTTTTTGGATCCAATCCCGAGTTTGGTTCATCACAAAATAAATACTTAGGGTTATTTACAATAGCACGGGCAATAGCCACGCGTTTTTGCATACCTCCCGAGGCTTCACTAGGCATTTTTTTATGAGCATCATCAAGGTTTACTCGTTTTAAAACAAAATCCACACGGTCCTGCATTTCGCTTTTACTCTGTTTTGTAAACATTTGTAAAGGGAACATTACATTTTCGGCAATAGTCATCGAATCGAATAATGCACTTCCTTGGAAAACCATGCCTATTTTGGCACGCATATTTCGCTTTTCATCTTCTGTAAGTTTGGAAAATATATGACCATCATAAGCAATGCTGCCAGATTCATAATCAAATAAACCTAATAGGCATTTCAGGAAAACGGTTTTACCCGAGCCACTTTGCCCGATAATAAGGTTTGTTTTTCCTTTTTCAAATGTGGTTGTAATCCCTTTTAATATATGAGCTTCACCAAACGATTTCTGCAAATCTTTAACTTCTATCATGCGCTTAATAACATTTGGGTTAGTAAATAATTTAAAAGAATAATAGCCACACTAGTCCATACAAACGATGTGGTACTGGCTTTTCCTACTTCCAAAGCGCCACCTTTCATATAGTATCCATGAAAAGAAGGTATGGTTGCTAATAAAAAGGCAAATACAAATGTTTTTATAAAAGCATAAGCAATATGGAATGGAATAAAATCCATTTGTATACCTACAATATAATCTTCTAACGAACTAAATCCACCATAAACACAGGCAGCCATACCTCCTAAAATTCCTAAAAACATGGCGATAGAAATCACAAACGGATACAGCATTAAAGCAATGAATTTTGGGAAAACTAAATAATTTAATGAGTTTATTCCCATAACTTCCAAAGCGTCTATTTGTTCCGTAACACGCATCGTACCGATACTCGATGTGATAAATGAACCCACTTTTCCAGCCATAATTATCGAAATAAATGTGGGTGCAAATTCTAAAATAATAGATTGCCTGGTAGCAAAACCAACCAAATATTTCGGAATTAACGGATTGTCTATGTTAAGTGCCGTTTGAATTGTAACTACACCACCCACAAAAAAGGCGATAAAGGCTACAATCCCTAGAGATCCAATGATTAAGTCATCAATATCTTTTAATATTAATTGCTTCATTACGCTCCATTTTGTTGGTTTACGAAACATCTCAGCAATCATTAAAAAATAAGCTCCTATATTATGTAGGTACGTCATATATAAATTTGAAATGCTAAAGTAAAAAAAGTTACTCGGATTTAACGATTATTTTAAATTATCATGTTTTTAAAATATGTATTTTTGAACCTTAAACCTATTATAATGAATAAAAATATTTTCTTTTTAGTTGTAGTCTTTGTGTTAAGTTTATCTTCTAAGGCACAAAATAAATCTGATGAAACCAATCCGAAATTGGTTGTTGGTATTGTTGTAGATCAAATGCGCTACGATTATTTAACAAGATTTGCAGACCGATACGGAGAAGGCGGTTTTAAACGTATGATGAGTGAAGGTTTTAATTGTAAAAACAATCACTTTAATTATATCCCAACATATACAGGGCCAGGTCACGCATCTATTTATACAGGTACAAGTCCAAAATATCATGGTATTATCGCAAATAATTGGTACGATAAAGAATTAAAAACCATGGTGTATTGTGCACAAGACGATTCTGTTTCTTCCGTAGGAACAAAAACAGATGCAGGAAAAATGTCTACGCAACGCATGAAAACAACAACATTTGCCGATGAGAATAGATTATTTACGCAAATGCGAGGTAAAACTATCGGTATTTCAGTGAAAGATCGTGGTGCTATTTTACCAGCAGGACACACAGCGAATGCGGCTTATTGGTTTCAAGGAAAAGATGAAGGTAACTTTATTTCGAGTACATTTTACATGGAGGAATTGCCTAAATGGGTGAAGAAATTTAATAAATCAGGTACAGCAAAATCATATCTTAAACCTTGGAATACTTTGTATGATATTGAAACGTATTTAGAAAGTGGTAGCGATTTAAATGATTATGAAGGTGGTTTTAAAGGACAAGAGACAGCTACATTTCCTTACGATTTAGATGCCTTGAAAAGCAAAAATGGCGGTTTCGATATTTTAAAAGCTACGGCTTATGGTAATAGTTTAGTAGCCGATTTTGCTTTAGCAGCATTGGTTGGTGAAGATTTAGGAAAGGATGAGTTTACCGATGTTTTAACGGTTAGTTTTTCTAGTACCGATTATGTTGGGCATAACTTTGGAGTGAATTCTAAAGAAATTGAAGATACATATTTACGTTTAGATAAAGATTTAGAACGTTTCTTTAAAGGATTAGATGCTGAAGTTGGAAAAGGAAACTATACGGTGTTTTTAACTGCAGATCACGGTGCAATTAATGTGCCTGCTTATATGAGGTCGAAAAAAATTCCAGCAGGATATTTGAATAATAAAGCCATGAGAACAAAGTTAGAGGCATTTATGCAAACAACTTTTAAAGCAGATGATCTAATTGAAAATATAAGCAATAATCAAATATTTTTAAATCGCGAAAAGATTAAAAGTTTAGGTTTAGAATTAGAAGCTGTACAAGATGCTATTGTTAACGAAATAATTAATTATACCAATGTTTACAAAGCTTACACCGCAACAACTATGGGAAAAGCTTCTTTTACAACGGGTATTGAAAAATTACTTCAAAACGGATACAACCAAAAACGCTCTGGTGATGTTTTAGTAATTCAAGATCCAGCATACATATCTTACGGAAAAACAGGTTCTACACACGGTAGTGGTTTAAATTATGATACGCATGTGCCGCTTTTGTTCTTCGGAAAAGGAATAAAACATGGTAAAACGTTTAAGAGAACAGAAATTACAGATATTGCTCCAACAATTTCAGCGTTATTAGATATTAATGCACCTAACTTTAAGATTGGAGAGCCTTTAGAATTTGTTTTAGAATAATGACGAAACGGAAAGTACTATCTATTATCGCAGTCATTATTCTTATCAGCGTTTATGGTTACGAGCATTTTTTAGTTGAAGAAGAAAAAAATGAAATTGTAATAGAAGGCAAGGTCTCTAAGAGTGATACAAACGAATACTTTTTACCAACCAGTACAACAGGGCAAATTGTACATCACGATGGATATTCACTATCTTATAGCGAACCTTATGAGCAAGCGGAATGGGTTGCTTATGAGTTGAAGAAATCTCATTTATCGAAAAATGATTTTAAACGTCCGTATTTTGAAATAGATAAAGCCGTAAAAACAGGCGCAGCAGATTGGCGTAATTATAAAAAATCGGGTTATGATCGTGGGCATCTTTGTCCTGCTGGCGACCGCCGTTACAGTAAAGAAGCGCATGATGAAACATTTTTAACCAGTAATATTAGTCCGCAAAAGCACGATTTTAATGCTGGTATTTGGAACACACTAGAACAGAAAGTTAGATATTGGGCAAGTAAATATAATGGCGTTTTTGTAGTAACAGGTGGTGTGTTAAAGGGACATATGAAAACCATTGGTGACGAGCAAGTAGCAGTGCCAAATCAATTTTATAAAGTTTTGATTGATAATAATTCGGGTAACACTAAAATGATTGCTTTTTTAATGCCTAGCGTAGAATCTAAAGAACCTTTATATAAGTTTGTTGTCTCTGTAGATGAAGTTGAAAAACTTACAGGAATCGACTTCTTTCCAGAGTTAGAAGATAGTTTAGAAAACAAATTAGAAGCTTCTAGTAGTTATAAAAGCTGGAGTTTTAATTAGTAATTCTGTTTATAATATAAAAGCCGCTTTAAGTGTAACACTTGAAGCGGCTTTTTTAATTAAATTACTTTGAGTTTTCTAGTCAACAAAAACACGTACACCTTCACTATGGCTGCTAAATTCAGGAGCATACATACTTTGTATTGTGGTGATGCCGTTACTCATATTTCCGGAGTTATTTACACGTAAATCGTATTCAAAAACATAAACGCCTTTCGGTAAATAATCAAAAAAGAAGTTTGTGCTTGCATCTTTTGTGCTTTCATAATAGCCTAACCCATCTTGCCACTTATACGTCGATATTACATTTATCGGCTCAAAACCTGCTGCACGCATATCTTTCATATGGACGAATTCCATAGCTCGGTCGCTGCGTAATTCAATACGAACTCTTACTAAATCGCCTACTTTTAAAGCGGTGTTTTTATTGATTTCAGTAATTTCTTCACCAGTATCAGTATTCGTTTTTAAGAATAGTTTCTTCTCTAATTTTAAAGGGGTTTCTGCGGAAGTAATCTGGTCTAAATCTTCAAAATATTGCCAATATAAACTTCCCCAAGCTATACCATTTCCTTTTTTAGTTAGGGTAACATCGGCCATTTCGGACTTAATTTCTGAAGTATTCCAAGACGTTTTATAATATCCCGTTCCTGCTTCAATTTTTACATTTTCTAATTTTGAAGCTTCAATTTTTTGTCCGCCCAAAACCACTTCTACCGCATCTGTAACACTTAACCAATCGCTGCCTTGCAGTAATAAAGCATACACAGCATCGGTTGTAGATTTTGTGGTTTTCCAACGGTTGGTTTGTTTGTTTTTAAGTAACCAGATTTTTAAATTGTCAATAGTTTCGGTATCGTTTTCAATTTCAGAAAAAGCTTCAATAAGTAAAGCCTGTGTTTCAATAGGCGCTTGATACCAGTACCACGAGTTGGTGTTAGCTTTCCAATACATGCCTAACTCTTGCGATGTAATACTCGTTTCTTTTAAAGATTTTAAAATTTTACTTGCTGTAGTTTTATCAGCATTTCTATGAGAAATTAAAGCCATTAATCCTTTAGCATATAAAGAACGTTTCAGCCAATATTTCTGAATTTGAGTTTGATAGTAAGCGCTAATTGTTTCAACTTCTTTCGATTTTTTCACTTCGGAAAAGAAACTTCTCATGTATAAATAATGCAGTTGCGTATAGCTTAAATGATCTAAACTTAAATCTACATTTTTATCGTATTTTCTAATATCGTTATATTCTTTAACAAATTCAGCATCTAGAAAACGAATAGCTTTGGAAATCATTTCCGCCGTATCATCTGTGTTTTCGGTAACCGAAAGTTGTTTTAAGTGCCCAAAACCAGTAATAATATGTTGCGTGATGTAACGGTTTTCGCGTCCGCCTTTAAACCACGGCCAAGCACCAGATGTCATTTGGTTGGCGTTTAATTTTCCGATAGCCGATTGCAATTCGTTATTCATTTTGTTTAAATCAAATAATAGTGCAATGCGTTTTTTCTGTTCGGTTTCGCTTTGTGCATCACGTAACCACGGCGTTTCCTGTATTAAAATGGATTTTAAATCTTCGTTTTTTTCCAAGTTTGAAAGTAGAGCATCGGTGTTTTTCCATTGATTAAAAACCTCTTGAATTCTGGGGTTTGAATTCGCAATATGGCTCGCCAGCGCATTGGCATAATAGCGACTAAAAGTTTGTTCGTTACACTCATACGGATATTCCATAAGGTAGGGTAGTGCTTGTACCGCGTACCATGCCGGGTTCGATGTGATTTCTAAAGTCAGCTTATGGTTTTTTAGCGTTTCCGAGTTATTCGTTTTCAACTTATCTAGTGTAAACGTTTTGGTTTGGTTGCTACGTACCCACATTGGTAAGGTTTCAGTAACCAACATACGATTGCTTAAAACAGGTAAAGCGTTCTGTTCGCCATCGCTATAATCGCCAGCTTTTGCTACAATTTTGTACTGCACAGCTTGCACATTTTGCGGAATAGTTAATTGCCAAGCCACTTGCGTATTACCTTTAGCATTAATGGTGAAATTTTTATTGTTGTCCGAATTTCCTAAATCAACATCAATACTTTTACCTGTAAGCGCATCGGTTAAAATAAGTTTAGCTTGTCCAGAAAGCTGGTTTTTTGTTAAGTTAGAAATTTTAGAACTTATAGAAATCACATCGCCTTCTCGTAAAAAACGTGGCGCATTCGGCGTTAACATCAACTCTTTTTGTGTAACGGTTGTTAAGGTTGTCGTTGCACTTTCTAGCGTTTTTGTATGTGCTAATAACTGTAATTTCCATTGGGTTAAAGCTTCGGGTGTGCTAAAGCTAAAACTGATGTTTCCTTTATCGTCCGTTTTTAACTGCGGAAAGAAAAACGCCGTTTCTTGTAAGTTTTTCCGAATTTGAATAGCATCGAAATTGGTTTCGTTTTCTTCTTCAGAAAGTGCTCCGGTAAGATCTTGTTTATTTTCTGTGCCGTATCCAACAACAACCGTTTCGTCTAAACTAGATACATCACTTTCCATTTCCATCATCATTTCTGGAGATTCCATACGATCTTCTACAATTTGAACACCTGCTACACCTCCTGATAATTTTTTAGACATACTGGCCATACCACGAACCATCATACTTCTAGTTTGACGCCCAAAATAAAAGCCAAACCAATTTAATTGATCGAAATTTTGTTGTGGGTATCTCACATTTTCATAATCGTTATACACTCGAAAATCACTAGTACCAAATCCAATTTGCGATCTGCTTTGGCTTTGCGTATAATTCGTTTGTGATGGCAACGGATTAAATTGCCAAGCATGATATTTAAATTGATCAAGCGAAGCATCATACATACTTGCCAATACCTCTGCACTTGCTTTTTCGCCGTAAGGGCCTTTGATTTTGAATTGCCAAGTTTCGTCGGTTCCTGGTTGAAGTTTGTCTCTAAAAGTGAGCGTTTCAATAGTTAATTTACTTTCAGGATATGGAACTAAAAGGAAAGCTGTACCCGATTGATAACTATTAAAGGCAGCAAAACTATAGTTAACTGAAATGCCTCCTAAGTCTGCTTTTTCAATAGGAATTGTTATCGTTTTTTTGTTATTATTTAGATGAACGAGCTCAGTACTTATTATTTTCTTATCCTTTTCTATAGAAACGGTAACCGTAATATTTTTGGCAGAAGACGCTAAGGTTATTTTAGCTTTGTCTCCCACATTATAGCGGTCTTTATCACTACTTATACTAAACAGTTGATTGTCGGCTAAGGTTTTGTCATGGGGGCTAAATAAGGTGGTTTTGGTTTCATCTTTTACTAACTGACCAAATTTATCCTTACTTTCTAAAGTGATAATGTATTGTCCGGAAGCCCAGCTTTTAATATGCCCTAGCTGAAGCGTTTTTTTCGTATTTGTATCAAAGGTTTTATCGAAAAGTAATTCGCCTTTTTTCCAGTTTTGGGGTTGATCTTCCTTAGTATAGGCATCATGTGGAAATAAACTTTTAAAAGCGTCTTCGGAAAGTTGTTTGTAATCTGGAGCTTGCCATGGGCGTGGTCTTAATACCGATTTTGGAGCCTCGAGTTTGTATATTTTAATACGACCATTAGCAGGAGTAAATTGGCCGTTTAGGTTTTTTGTATCAATTTTAATTTCATGATTTTTATTCGTTTTATCGAGCAGTGCATCAATGCTTAAATTCGCAACTAAGGCGTGATATCCAACACGAACAGAAGTTGTGGCGCTACGAGTTTCACCATTAATGTCGGTAACATCGGCTGTAATTTCATAATTAAAAATAGGTAAACTTGTTTTATCCACACTTTGGTCGGGCATAGCATCGAACAAAATTTCAAATTCACCTGTCTCATTTGTGGTGGTTTCACCATGTGTAATTTCTTGAGATTCACTACTAAAAAACGGACGATACCAATAATACCAACGCGGATAATTCACTTTTCGGTGTACACGGTAAACCACTTTGGCATCGGTAATATTGCTTCCGGCATAAGCTAAAGCAGTTCCGGTTACTGTAATTTTATCATTTACTTTATAAGTTTCGGTTACTGGTTTGAATGTGGTTTCAAATTTTGGACGCTTATATTCTTCAACAGAAAAGGAGGCTCTACTAGATAGGTGAATTGGCCCAGAACTATTTATAATTTCAATAGAATATGCTCCATTTAAACCGGTATTTGGTAGGATGAATTCGCCAGAAACCGAACCAAATTCGTTTGTTTTTAGGGCTAATTCATTTATGGTTTCATAATTCGAATTAAATAATTTAACCTTAACATCAAAATTGGCCAAAACTTCCGATTTATTAGCTTCCGTTTTCATTGAAATACCTTTGAAATATACGGTTTGTGCTGGACGATAAATACTTCGGTCTGTAAAAAGGAAGGCTTTGTAAGTAGTGGTCTCTTCTTGCTTGTCGTAATTTCTATTGATATAATAATCGCCGAAATAAGCCAAATCGTCATCAGATTTTACTTTTAATCTCACATTTCGGTACCACTTGCTATGGCTTTTTTCAATTTTAACATCACCTAAATTTTTAGTGGTATACTGTTCCGTTTTACTCACTTTAGAATAGTCTACATCATAAGTTAATTCAACTTTGGCATTTTCAATAGGTGCTCCTGTATTTCGGTCTATAATTTGAAATATTTTATATTCCGAAGTTTCAGTTTCAACCAAAGCCATATTAGAAACCTGAATATCTGCAAAAGCGAAGTTATTTTCACTATTGGTAGGTGTTGAAGCTACTAATAAGTACCAACCATTATCCAGTTTCGGGACTAAAATTTCGGTACTATGCGTTTGATAATCATTTTCGTCTTTTAGTTGATTATTCCATGTTTCAGTAGCTGTTAAATTATTAATAAAGGCCCATTGTTCATCCTTTTGGTAAATTTTGTTGAATTTTTCAATTTGTTTTTCACTGACTTTGTAAGCTTTAAATTGAAGGGCGTCTATGTTTTTATATTTGACTAGAACACGTGCGTTTTGTTGAATAGGAAGAAAGTTTTCAGTAGTAACTTCAAGTGATTTTCTTTCGATGGTACTTTTTAGTACAGCGCATTTTTCGGCTGCTCTGCTTTTTGGGAATTCAGAAATAACGGAATTACATATTTCAATGGCATCTTTGGCTTTCCAACGGTTTGTTTCTACGGTTAAAGGTTGATATTTCTGGCTTTCATTAAAGTAGATTGTCGCAATTTCAAAAGCATATAACCCCGAAACTTCATGAGTTTTTAATTGTGCTCTTTCTGTTTTTAAGGCTTCAAGTAATAATCGCTCTTTATCATTAAATGTGGCATGGTTTTCAACAAATTTCAGGCGTTCAATATTTATTTCCGCTAAAGCGAAAGGCGAAGCATCTTTTAAATGAAATCGTGTGACATCTTGATAGATTTTTAAAGCGTTCAATTGAAGTGATGTGGCATCTTTAGATTCGATGTTTAAGGTTGAAAAAGTTTTAGAATCCTTTAGATAATCTGGATTATCAATTTCAAATTTATATGCTGGTTTTGTAATATGAGTCTCGTCGGTTTTGTAAAAATCTAAAGCGGCATGATTTAAAAAATCGAAAAGTGTTGGTCGATAAATTTTTGAGTTTTCTTGCACATTCAGTAAAACATCATACTGCGCTAAATCTTCCTGTTGAAGCATTAAACCATTTTGTAACGAGTTTTGAAAATGGTCATGAATTTCAGTGAAAAGTGTTTGTAAATCCCAGGTTCTAAAATCTTCGGTATCTACTTTTTCGGTGGTTTTGGTACGGTTGTAAAATTTCCAACGGTTTTGCTGAAAATATTGCCAGTATAAATTAGCTAAAACACTTTCTAATATATTTTTAGTAGGGAAGTCACTGTTGTTAATTTTTAATTTAAAATCAGTTATAATCTCTAGTTGCGCATCGTCTTCTAAAACCATGGCATATTTGCCTTTATAAAGCATGGTTTTTATAATTTGCGGTTGGTTTTTGTCTTTTTTAGCTTGGGCTTCTATGGTAGCTACAACTTTTAAGGCTGATTTTGGTAACCCTTCAGATTCAAAGCTAGCCACAGACTTCCATAATTCGGAGTAGTCGGAGTTTTGTGCGGAAGATAGGTTTGAAAAAAGTAGCGTCATTAATATAAACAGTGTGTTTTTCATGGTTTTAATTTATCTCTTAAAGTATATTCAAAATCCGTTCCAAAAAATGATGAATGCGTAAACGGTTTCTTTGGATGAGTGAAGTTAACCATTTTTCGAGTAACCGAGAAAGTTTAACTTTGCCTTTTCGACCTAAATATTATGAATAAATTTTTCTTTTTACTTCTGGTTCCCTTTTGGGCGGTTTGTCAAACTTCTATAACGGATTTTGAAACGCTTATAGAGCAGAAAGAATATAAAAAAGTAGTGCCTTTATTGACTATTTATTTGAAAAACGAACCTCATGATTTAAAGGCTAAGGAGTTGCTTGGTGATGCTTATGGCTATCAAAAACAATGGGATAAAGCGAGTGGGCTTTATAAAGATTTAGTGCAAAAACAGCCAAATACAGCCAATTATCATTATAAATATGGTGGTGCTTTAGGTATGAAAGCGCTTTCGGTAAGTAAGTTTACGGCTTTAGGACTCATTGGAGATATTAAAAATGCCTTTTTAAAAGCTGCTGAATTGGATGCGAGCCATATTGAAACGCGTTGGGCTTTGGTTGAATTATATATGCAATTGCCTGGAGTTATTGGTGGAAGCATGAGTAAATCGTTGCGTTACGCCAATGAATTGGAAAATCTTTCTAAAGTGGATGGCTTTTTAGCGAAAGGATATATTTATGAGTATGACGACGATCCTGAACAAGCTGAAAAATATTATAAAATGGCTATACAGGAGGGAGGTTCATTAACTTGTTTTAATAAGTTGACTACGCTTTACGAAAATGAAAATCAACCTGAAAAAGCAATTCAGAATATAGAAGCGGCTCAGGAAAAACATCAGCGAAATGCGTTGCACTACCAAATAGGAAAAGTGGCTGCGGAATATCATATTGAACTTGAAAAAGGAGAGGCTTGTTTAAAAACCTATTTAGCACATTATTCAGCTAAAGATGGGGTGCCAAAAGCCTGGGCAAATTACCGGTTGGCACAAATAGAAATGCATAAAAAGAATAAAGCAAATGCTTTGGAATATATCGATTTAGCTATTTCTGAATTACCAAAAATTAAGGTTTTTACTGAAACAAAAGCAGCTGTTTTGAACCTATAATATTTTGATAAATTGAGTTTGAATTATGAGTTTAACCTTTCAAATTTAAAAACAGTATCATCTTGCTTAATGTTGAAAAATTTACAGTTTGAATAAGGTATAAACTGATACGTTTCGTCATAATTAAAAGTAGCATCATTCATTTTAAAAAGCGCATCAACATCGACGTTTCCGTAAGGCGAAATTCTTCGGAATCTATATATGGATGTGTCGTCTGTTTTATGTAATTCGAACCAAGCGCCGGCAGCAATACCAGAAAGCCATTGGGCTTTTTCATGTAAACCATCCACGTGTTTTACAATGGTTGTACCTACTAAATTTACTTTGTGATCTTTTAATTGGTCTAAAAAGCAACGGATGTTTTCGCTTTGTTGAGAGCCTTTAAATTCTGAAATATCTCCTTGTTGAGACACTTCAAAAGGATGTTTTTCCGTATTAGATAGCAATACATTGCCAACGGTGCTTGGCGTAAACCATTTCGATTTTATTAAACGTTTTTGCATGTTAGTATTAGTTACCGATGCAATTAAGGTATCTGTAACAAAACGGGCACAATTGGAAGCGTTTTTAATGAATGCGGCATAACGAATAAAATGCTTGTTTTGCATTTTGGTAATATGCGTTCTAGCTTTATTGTAATCTACAGCGTTGCAAACGGAGGCGACCATTTTTCCTTCGCCATGCGTTAATTTGGGGTGTGTAGCTAGAAATTCTAAAATAGCATTGATATTTACAATACGATCATTTTTTATATCGGCTATTATTGGAATTTTTAATTCGTAATCAGTATCATTTCCACGAACGCGCCCCGTAGGTTCAGGGGTTATGTAACGTCCAAAATCGTGATATTCTAAAACACCAGTTTCCTTGTTAATTAAAACCAAAGCGGCATGCCCGGCACGTAAATAATCTTTTTTTCCTACGCCTATAAATCTAAGAAATGGAGAAAACCATTCTTTAGAAACTAAAACGATGGTGTCTGGATAGGCTAGGGTTAAAATAAATGCAGTATTACTCATTTACAACTTGGGGCGTTTTAAATGTTTTGGTATCTAAAGTATTATCTTGTCTATTCTCGTAGCGCATCTCAATGTGGTCGTTTATTTTATTAACCTGAGTGATACTTGTTGTTTTTATAGCATTACGATTCATAATAACACCATAATCGCTATTGCTTTTGCCTGCGGTTTTATGAAACTTCAAGGCAGATTCCGCTGTTAATTCATTTTCAGCTTTAAAGTTTTCAAACCATTGTAAACGTTCCGCTTTCATGTTTTGATTATATAAAGTAGAGGAGGACCAAACTTTAGGTTCTAATGGAAGTTTGGTAATGTGCTTTTTGTGACCATCCCAAACCAATTCGTAAAAAGCTAAATTGGTATTCCAATCGGCTACTACGATGGTAAAAGGTTCTATATCATCTAAAAGATAATTTTTCATGCAGATTTCGATGTTATCCGCAATTAAAAAATCGTTTACTACAATGCCACGACTATATCGGTAATTGCTCTTTTTTTTATGATTTTCGAAAGCACCATTAAGCAAGCAGATGAGTCTATTTTTTTCACTGATGCCAATCCATGTGCCACCTGCTAATTCATCCTTCGGAAAAAGCAAAGTGGTGTTTTTTATCGTATAAAAATCTGGAGCTAAAGTTTTACGGTTCGGTGTTTCGTCTCTGTTAGAAGTTAACACAAAACCGTTGTTTCCTTTAGGGAAAATAGTAACTGTACACATAAAATAATAGTCTGTAAACCGATTGGCAACTTACGAAAAAAAAAGTTTTTAATTTAAAAGCTTTCGTAAAAGCGGGGTCTGTGCTTAAAACTTCCGAAGAAATGTTTTAGAAAATAAGCTTTTCATATGCGCGATTTAAGAGGGGGCCTTTTCAGTTATATGAATTCAATTTGAAAAGCGTCTAAATTCTTTTTAAAATTAACGTTGTTTTATGAACTGCTGAATATTATTTATCATTAAAAAATTCTTAGATTTGTAGTGTATTTACTGAAAATTCAATAATAAAAAATCGATTATCATGGGAAAAGGCTTTTTTAATGTACCAGTTGCTGTAAACGAACCTGTAAAAACGTATGCTCCGGGAAGTCCTGAGCGCGCGGAAGTTTTAGCGACTTACAAAACAATGTTTAATAGCAAAGTAGATGTTCCTTTATATATAAATGGTGAAGATGTAACAACGGGTAACACCAGAACAATGTCGCCTCCACACGATCATAAACATGTGGTTGGAACTTATCATTTAGCTGAACAAAAACATGTTGACGATGCGATTTCTACCGCATTAGAGGCAAGAAAAACATGGAGTAAAATGCCATGGGAACAGCGTGCAGCTATATTTTTAAAGGCAGCTGAGTTAGTTGCTGGACCATATAGAGCTAAAATAAATGCGGCAACAATGATTGCGCAATCTAAAAATATTTATCAAGCAGAAATTGATGCGGCTTGCGAGCTTGTTGACTTCTTACGTTTTAATGTTCAGTTTATGACGGACATTTATATGGAGCAACCAGAAAGTACAAGCGATGCTTGGAACCGTGTTGAGTATCGTCCGTTAGAAGGTTTTACTTACGCTGTAACACCTTTTAATTTTACAGCTATTGCCGGGAATTTACCAGCTTGTATGGCCTTAATGGGAAATGTTGTGGTTTGGAAACCTAGTGATAGCCAAGTGTATTCAGCTAAAATAATCATGGATATTTTTAAAGAAGCTGGCGTACCTGCAGGCGTTATTAATGTGGTGTTCGGAGATCCGGTTATGATTTCGAATACGGTTTTAGCAAGTCCAGATTTTTCTGGTTTGCACTTTACAGGATCTACTTTTGTATTTAAGGAACTTTGGAAACAAATAGGAAACAACATTCATAATTATAAAACCTATCCTAAAATTGTTGGTGAAACTGGAGGGAAAGATTTTATTGTAGCTCATAAAACGGCTAATTCTAAGCAAGTTGCAACGGCTATTGTTCGTGGTGCTTTTGAATTTCAAGGTCAGAAATGTAGTGCAGCATCTCGTGCTTATGTTCCGCAAAGTTTGTGGAGCGATGTTAAAAAATATGTGATTGAAGATGTGAACTCGTTTAAAATAGGGTCTCCTGCAGATATGGAAAACTTTATAACCGCAGTAATTCACGAAGGATCGTTTGATAAATTAGCTAAATTTATTGATCAAGCTAAAGCGGATGCCGATGCTGAAATAATTGTTGGTGGCGGATATGATAAAAGTGAAGGTTATTTCATTGAGCCTACGGTTATTGTTACAACAGATCCAAAATACACCACGATGTGTACCGAGCTATTTGGTCCAGTAATAACCATTTATGTTTATGAAGACGACGCTTACGCGGAAACTTTAACGTTGGTAGATCAAACTAGTGACTATGCCTTAACAGGTGCGATATTGGCTACTGATAGGTATGCAGTAACTCAGGCAACTGATGCATTGCAGAATGCCGCAGGAAACTTTTATATTAATGATAAGCCAACTGGAGCCGTTGTTGGGCAACAACCTTTTGGTGGAGCTAGAGCATCGGGAACCAATGATAAAGCCGGAAGCGCTCAAAATTTATTACGTTGGGTATCGCCTAGGATGATAAAAGAAACGTTTGTAACACCAACCGATTACCGTTACCCGTTTTTAGGAGAATAATTTAAGAGGAATTGAAGAAACTCAAAATGAGATTTTAAAAGTTCTAAATTTAATATTAACATAAAAAGACCATCTGATTATTTTCAGGTGGTCTTTTTTCGTTTTGTTGGGGTTTTGAAATTGAGTAGAATTTCAGTTATCTTCGTTTGGTGTGATGACGTATTCATCTGCATTGAGGTTTGGAAGATCTTTTTATTAAGTTTAATGAAAGAAATTCAACCTCTCCAAAATACTTCCGAAGAAATAAATTTTATCATGAAAAACAATCATATTAATTACATTGAACTTTATGCTCATAATTTAGAAGCTATAAAAACATTTTATCAATATTGTTTTGATTGGGAATTTACCGATTACGGACCAACTTATGTCGCTTTTAAAAACAGTGGGCTAGAGGGCGGTTTTGAATATAGGGAAGGCAAAATTGTAAATGGCGCCTTGGTGGTTTTATTTCATGAGGATTTAATGTCGATAAAAGCTAAAATTGAACAGGCTGGTGGACGTATTTCAAAAGGGATATTCTCGTTTCCTGGTGGTAATCGATTTCAGTTTTTAGATCCTTCGGGGAATGAATTGGCGGTTTGGTGCCCTGTTTAAATTGACCAGAGAAAGATTAAATAGTAGTAAAATCTTGATTCTGGTAGTGGATTGGTTTTTAGTATTTCAGTCATAATTATTGTTTTTAAATAAAAAGTAAGGCTTTGCTTCATATTATAAAAATTAATTACCTTTCATAAAAAATTGTAAAGTCTTAAAAAGTGGCATATTAATTGTTCGATTAATAGTTATGAAGAAATCCATTATTGTAATTATAGTATTGTTACCGCTGTTTATGTTTGGGCAGGCGAATAAATTATTCCGCAAAGCCTTAAAAACTGAAGATTTAAAAGAGCGTGTAGAGCTTCTAGATCAAGCTATAAGTATTAATCCTGATAAGTTGGATGCTTATTTTTACCGTGCAATTGCCAAAAACGATTTGGGTGATTATACGGGGGCAATTGTTGATTATTCTAAAATTATTATAGAAGAACCTGATGCAGATTCTTACTTTAACCGTGGGAATGCCCGTTATAGTTTAGCTGATTTTGAAGGCGCTAAAGCTGATTACTTAAAAGCCACCGAGTTAGACCCCTATTTTATTGACGCGCTTTATAGTTTAGGTTGCGCGCATTTTGATTTAGGTAATTATGACGAAGCTATAGAGGTGTTTAATTTGGTTGTAATTAAAGAGCCTTATTACGCAAAAGTGTACACCATGCGCGGGTTAGCGTATGAGCACCTTGATAACTTTAAAAAAGCAATAGATAATTATACAGTAGCTGTACTTATGGATCCGTCGGCAGATACTTACTATAATCGCGGTGTTTATTTGTTAGGCATTAATTATTATAAGAAGGCAAAATCTGATTTTTCGCAAGTTATTAGCCGAAACGAAAATAATAGTTTTGCGTATTTTTATCGCGGAGCTTGTCATTTTCTTTTAGGAAAATATAAAAATGCGGACACCGACTTTAGCACGGCCTTAAAATTTGATAGTTTAGATTTTGATGCGATGCTTGGACTGTCAATGATGTATTATAAACAGAACGATTTGGCAAATTCTAAGGCTTATTTCGATAAGGCAAAAGCCATCCTACAAAGCAACGGAAACACCACTTCGGGAATTGAGCTGTTTGAAAATACGTATTGGTATAAAAATCAGTTTTATTTCTTTACAGGGATTTTTAAAGAGATAGACCAACTATAATTATTGTTAATTATCCACGAAACTTTAAAGGTAAATGCACTACTTTTTTAGTGTCGTAAAAATCTTCTTCATAATAATCAGAGATATTATAGATTGTTGTGGTTTTGTAATCTTTTAATTCTTCGGTTAAATCTCCCCCTTTTAAGTATAAAATTCCGTTTTTAAGGTCATGTTTTTGTTCTTTAGCTACTTTTCCTTTAATCCAATGCACAAAAGTTGGCATCGCAGCAACGGCACGGCTAACAATAAAATCGTAAGTTCCTTTAGTGTCTTCCACACGACTATGCGTGGTTTTTACGTTGGTTAAACCTAGTCCTTCGACTACTTCGTTTACCACTTTTAACTTCTTTGCAATACTATCTACCAAGTGAAATGAGCATTCAGGAAATAGTATGGCTAAAGGAATACCTGGAAAACCACCACCAGTACCAACATCTAAAATTTGGCTACCATCTTTAAATTGAATCACCTTTGCAATAGCTAGTGAATGTAGTACGTGACGTAAATAAAGCTCGTCGATATCTTTTCTAGAAACGACATTTATTTTTAAATTCCAATCTTGATAAAGGGCCTCTAATAAGGTGAATTTTTCAATTTGGTCTTCGGTTAAATCGGGGAAATATTTTAAAATGAGTTTCATTGGTGTTCTAATTTATATATGATTTACCGAGTTGTTTTCTTAAAACACCATATACTGATGATTTCGTAATTGGCGTTCGGTAAATTGTAATGTTGTTAAATTTTCAACAAAAATATACTTTTTAACTGCATTATTTTACAAAAAATTAGGATAACTTAAATAGCATTATTCCTATCTTTGCAGCAAGGTATGATCAAATAATTTATTTTAGAAATCATATTAAAATTGATAGCATGACAAAACAAACCATTTCATTTTCTAGAAAAGACCCTGCAAAGTTTTTTAAAACGTTGAATAAACGTGTGAATGATTACTTTAAGGAGAACGAGATTAAACGTACTGGAAACTGGACTTTATATTCAAAAGCAATTGTAATGTTTGCTTTACTAATTGTACCCGCAGTGTTAATTTTAACTGTAGATATGTCGGGATGGCTACAAGCTTTATGCATGGTCATTGTTGGGATTGGTATGGCAGGAGTTGGCATGAATGTGATGCACGATGCGAACCATGGTTCTTTTTCTAGTAAAAAATGGGTGAATAAACTCATGGGAAGTAGTATTTATATTTTAGCTGGAAACGATTATAACTGGAAAGTACAACACAACGTTTTACACCATACGTACACTAATATTCAAGGGCATGATGAAGATATCGATGCGGGTAGAATTATCCGTTTTTCGAAACATTCTCAGTGGTTGAAAATTCATCAATATCAAAAGTATTATGCGTTCTTTTTGTATGGTTTATTAACTGCAAACTGGGCAATTACAACCGATTTTATACAAACTTACAAGTACCTGAAACGTAAATTGGCTTATGGTAAATTGCCAAGCCCAGCTACACAGTGGACTAAACTTATTATAGGTAAAATTGTATATTATGCTATTTGGGTAGCTTTACCTTTGGCTCTAGGGTTTGCATGGTGGCAAGTTTTAATTGGCTTTTTAATTATGCATTATACGGCAGGTATTATTTTAAGTGTTATTTTTCAATTAGCGCACGTGGTACCAACAACCGATATGCCTTTACCTGATGAAGAAGGAAACATGAAAAATACATGGGCCATTCATCAATTATTTACAACTTGTAATTTTTCACCTAAAAGTTGGTTAGCCGAGTTTTATACCGGAGGATTAAATAGACAAGTTGAGCATCACTTATTTGCTAATATTAGCCATGTGCATTACAGTAAAATAGCGCAAATAGTGAAAGAAACAGCAAACGAATTTAGCTTACCATATAACGAATACCATACGTTTTGGGGCGCGGTTGCGGAACATTATAATCAATTAAAGGTGCTAGGTCAAAAACCTAATTTAGCCTAAACTTCATATTTACTTTCTAACAAATACATTTCATGCAATTACTATCTGACAGAATTTTAAACATGGCTACCTCTGCAACGTTAGCTATGGCAGCAAAAGCACGCGAATTAAGAGGCGAAGGCAAAGACATTATTGGATTAAGTCTTGGAGAGCCAGATTTCAACACGCCAGATTTTATTAAGGATGCGGCTATACAAGCTGTAAATGATAATTACAATTCTTACTCGCCAGTAGATGGTTATGTAGAGTTGAAAGAAGCGGTTATCACAAAGTTTAAACGCGACAATAATTTAACATATACTTTACCACAAATTGTTGTTTCTACGGGAGCAAAACAATGTTTGGCAAATATAGCAGCTGTTATGTTAAATGATGGTGATGAGGTGCTTTTACCTTGTCCTTACTGGGTAAGTTATTCTGATATTGTTAAGTTAAACGGTGGTGTACCTGTTGAGGTTGCAACATCTATTGATACTGATTTTAAAATGACACCAGCACAATTGGAAGCGGCTATTACGCCAAAAACCAAAATGATGTGGTTCAGTTCTCCTTGTAATCCAAGTGGATCGGTTTACAGTAGAGAAGAATTAAGAGCTTTAGCTGATGTATTGGTTAAGTACCCTAATATTTACGTGGTTTCAGATGAAATTTACGAGCATATTAACTATGGTTCTGGTCATGCAAGTATTGCTGAGTTTGACGATATGTACAACAATACCATAACTGTAAACGGTGTGTCTAAAGCATTTGCTATGACGGGATGGCGTATTGGTTTTATTGGAGCTCCAGAAAAAATAGCTAGAGCTTGTAATAAAATGCAAGGTCAAATTACAAGTGGTGCAAACTGTATTGCGCAACGTGCTGTAATTACAGCTTTAAACGCTGAACCAAGTGCTGTAAAGTATATGATTGATGAGTTTAAAGTACGTCGCGATTTAGTTTTAGATTTATTAAGCGGTATTGAAGGCTTTAAATCTAACACACCAGAAGGGGCGTTTTACGTATTTCCAGATGTATCTTTTTACTTCGGAAAAACATTAAACGGAACAAAGATTAATAATGCAACCGATTTTTCTTTATACTTATTAGAAGCCGCTTTAGTAGCAACTGTTACTGGTGATGCTTTTGGTAACCCGAACTGTATTCGTATTTCGTATGCAGCTTCTCAAGAACAAATTATCGAAGCAATTAAACGTATTAAAGCTGTAGTAAGCTAGTAAACGTTTAATATAGAATTATATAAGGCCTGTTGGATTTTAAATCTAACAGGTCTTTTTTTTTTTTTGTTAAAATAAATAGTGGATGGCTACCAAGATAATGAGGCAAACTACTATGAAACCGATAATATTTTTTACGAGGGCTTTTTTGTTTTCTATTTTGAGTTGCGCTTTTATAGCTTCTAGTTGTCCGGGTGTTGCTTTTGGGAATGCTTTGAGTTTTATATTAGCATAACTACCCGATAAGGCACTTTTGTCTTTGCGTTTAGCAAGTAAACTTCTGTTGTTTTGTAATGATTTTATTGCAGCCATCATTGATCCTTCTCCTCCCATAATTTTTAAGTTTTAAAGTGAAACATTGCTGAAATATTCAACAAGTGGGTTTAAGATTATTGATTAATAATCTCAAGAATATAAAAAGTAGCTGCTTTAACTATGTGTAGTGTTTTAGGTTGAAATGTTACACGGGAAAATATACTTTGTGATTATAGCGTGCTTTGTTTATGGAAAGAATAGGTTGATTGTAATAAAATGATGTATAAGGCATATTATGGCGGGTACTCGCGTTAGGGATTGATGCGGCATCCTTTTTTGTGCTAAGCTTTTGTTATGTTGAAAGGCATAAAATTTGAGTTTGGACTCATGATTATTATGTTGAAAAACGTTGGGCACAAATAAAGATATAGCGGAAAGCCCGACCCAGGTTTCTGAACATGGGTAACGCCAAAATAAAATAAATTCAGAAATTAATTGATAGCAAAAGTAGCGCTCAATTTAAATGTAGGAATGGCTACTTGGAATTTTTTAGTAGTGGTGAAATTAACCATATTGTAGTGGCCGTGCATAGCGCCGAAAGGTGAGGTAAGCAGGCAGCCAGAAGTGTAGATGTGCGAATCGCCAGGTTTTAAAACGGGTTTTTGTCCAATAACGCCTTCGCCAATAACGGTTTCGATGTTGTTTAGTGCGTCTAAAATTTCCCAATGGCGTGCATAAAGTTGCACAGAGTCTTTACTTTGGTTTTCGATGGTTACCGTATATCCAAAGGCGTATTGCATTTTATAATTTTTATAAAATGAGCCTTCGAAAGTGGTGACTACCGAAATTTTAATACCACAAGTAACTTGTTGAACCATGAGTGATTATAGGGTTTACAGGTGCTAAAATAATAAATATTAAACAGTTAGAGTCAATTTTAACAGGTTTGGCTAATAAATTAGCTAAAATGCATTACAAGTCGGGTATTTTGCCGATTTGATAATATGTTTCTTAATTAGTGATGTTAACTGAGCTCGCTTCACCTAAACCTATGATTTTATCGTATCGTGCACCTAAATCTCTGTAATAAACGAGTACTTTGTAGTTGTTTTCTGTTTGCCAAAAGTTTCCAGATACGGCGCCATCGTCAAAAGTTCCGTCGGCATGGGTTACAATAAATTTATAGTTGTAAAATCCTTGTTTTAAAAGTAGGGTATTGGTAAAGCGGTTGTTGGCTTCGTCGTAAATCATTCTGGTGCTATCATCGATAGCGTAGTTGTTGAAATTACCGTAAATATGTACGGTTTTGTTGGCTAAATCGTCATTGCCAAGCAATGAGAAATGCATCCAGACGTAATCGGCTTCAATGCTAGAATCGTCGGCATCAATGTTGGTAATTAAGTAATTTCCGTTAATATCTGGGTTATAGGTATAGGGTTTGTCTGCGCGAGGTAAATTGGTGAATAGGTAGTTGTGATAAAGTTCTTTGAGGTCGATGTATTGAATACCTGTATTTGCAGCACGTACATCTTTATTTTCGAAAAAGAGAAACTCATTACCCGCCGGAAAGCTGGTTTCACTATCGTATTTGTAAATAAGTTCGCTACCTAAGGTGTATTGCGGCTTGATGTTATTGATAACATTATGTAAATTGTTGTTTTGAATAATTACAGCCTTTACCGTTTGTGCGGGGTTATTCAGTTGTAAGTTATTGGAATTTATTTTTAGTTCTACACGCTGTTTGGTTTCTATAAAGGCAATGTCTCTAGAGCGTTTTACACTTACTCCAACGGTAGCAATATCTTCATAAATCATGAATTTTCTTGAGAATAATAACTCGTCATCATCATTAAAAATTGAAATCATATAATTTCCAGAAACGAGAAGTCCTTTTGTAAATTGATTGGGAATGGTTAATTTATAATGTGAATAAATTTGATAAGTGTTAAAAGAGTTTTCGTAATCTCTAATGCGTTGATTATCAAAACCACTCAAAAACTCTGTTTTTATTAAGTTTGAAGGCGTCCAATCGTAGTTAAAATGCTCAATTTTATAGTAATAATCAGATTCGTCACCATTTAAAGCGTCGAATTCTAAAACCACATATTCTCCCAATTTTAAAATAGGTAATTGTGTTTCAGGTGTGTTGCTTTTAAAGTTGATTGTTTTTATATAATCGGGCGGATTTACTTCTTCAACTTGTGAAAAACCAAAAACAGGGAGTAGTAAGGTTGCTAGTAGGATTTGTTTGACTTTGTATAGCATATATGACAGAAATTTATGTGTAAATATAAGCAAAATCTGTGCCTAATTAAATTTACTTATTTAGAATTAATATAAATAAATAATGTAGCTTTTATTCATGAATAATTTAGGTATTTATTTGTATTTTTGCCCCGATTTTTAGACAACTAATTTCAATAAAAATAAATATGTCAAACGACATCCGTATTAAAAAAGGTCTGGACATTAAGCTTATAGGTGAGGCTGATAAAACCGTTGAACAAGCGATTATCAGTAACTACTACACTATAGCTCCAGCGGATTTTCACGGCGTTATCCCAAAACTTGTTGCGAAAGAAGGTACTACAGTGAAAGCTGGAGAAACTTTATTTTTCGATAAATCTAACGAATCGGTTAAGTTTTCTTCACCGGTTTCAGGAAAAGTTATTGAGATACAACGTGGACCGAAACGACGCATTGATGCCATTAAGATTGAAGCTGATAAATCGCAAAGTTTTGCAGATTTTGGTGCTTTTGATTTAAATAGCGCTACTGCGGAATCAGTAAAATCGCATTTGTTAGCATCAGGATGCTGGCCGTTTGTAAAACAACGCCCGTATGATGTTATTGCAAATCCTGAGAAATCGCCAAAAGCGATCTTTATTTCAGGCTATGCAAGTGCGCCATTAGCTGCCGATTTAGATTTTACGCTAAAAGGTAAAGAAGCTGAATTGCAAGCTGCCGTTACGGCCTTAGGAAAACTAACAGAAGGTGCTGTGCATATTTCTGTTGGCACTTCAAGCTCGCCATTAGCTGGTTTAACTGGTGCTACAACGCACAAAGTTTCTGGGCCACACCCGTCTGGAAATGTAGGTACACTTATTAATAAAGTGGACCCAGTGAATAAAGGCGAAGTGGTTTGGACTGTAAACGCACAAGATTTAGTTATCATTGGTGAACTTCTTTTAACAGGGAAGTTTAATGCTGAACGTATTGTTGCTTTAGCAGGTTCTTCTGTTGAAAAACCAAGATACTTTAAAACCATTTTAGGTAGCGAAATTTCAACTATTATTTACGATAAAGGGGTTTCTAAAGCAGGTAATGATCGTATTATCTCTGGAAATGTTTTATCTGGTAAGCATATCAAACCAGACGGAAATTTAGATTACTACAGCAATGTAGTAACGGTAATTCCAGAAGGTGATGATTATGAATTATTTGGATGGAATAAACCTGTTTTTAATAAGATTTCTACGTCAAGAGCATTAACTTTTTCTTGGTTAAGTCCGAATAAAAAATACGATTTAAACACCAATACTAATGGTGAACATCGTGCTTTTGTTACTACAGGTACTTACGAAAAAGTGTTTCCTTTAGATATTTTTCCAATGCAAATTTTAAAAGCTTGCATGTATAAAGATTTAGACGAAATGGAAGCTTTAGGTATGTACGAAGTAGCACCAGAAGATTTTGCATTAACAGAATTTGTATGTGTATCTAAACAACCACATCAAAAAATTATTAGAGAAGGTTTAGACTTAATGCTTAAAGAAATAGGATAATGGGTTTAAAAAATAATTTACACAAGTTAAAACTAAAGTATAAAGGCACAAAAATGGCCCCTGCATTTAATGCACTCCATACCTTTTTATACTTGCCAGATGAGACCACACATAATGGAACTCATATTAAAGCAGCCGACGATTTAAAACGTACAATGAATACTGTAATTATGGCTATGGTGCCATGTTTATTGTTTGGTATGTTTAACGCAGGTTATCAACATAATCTTCAAGTTGGAGAAATTCAAGCTGTTTCTGCTGGATTTTTTAGTCCTGAATTTTGGACACTAGATAATTTTATGATTGGTTTTTGGAAAATAATTCCATTAGTAATTGTATCATACGGTGTTGGTTTAGGGATTGAATTTTTATTCGCCATTATAAACAAACACGAAGTTGAAGAAGGGTATTTAGTAACCGGTATGTTAGTGCCGTTAATTGTACCTATTGATATCCCTCTTTGGATGTTAGCTGTAGCCGTAATTTTTGGTGTAGTTATCGGAAAAGAAGTTTTTGGAGGAACAGGAATGAATATTCTAAACCCTGCATTAACTATTAGAGCCTTTTTATTCTTTGCTTACCCAACTTGGATGTCGGGTGATAAAGTATGGGTAGAAGGTGCTGTAGAGAGAACAAACGAAATTGCAGCAGGAGCTAATCTAGATGCTATTTCTGGTGAAACCATATTAGGAACTTTGGCGCAAGGGAAAGAACTTGTTCATTCTACTGCCGATATGTTTTTAGGTTTTGTGCCAGGTTCAATAGGAGAGACTTCAACATTACTTATCATTTTAGGAGGATTATTCTTAATCTTTTCAAAAATTGGAAGTTGGAGAATTATGTTATCATCATGTGTTGGCGCATTAGTTATGGGCTTAATATTTAATGGTGTTGTAAGTTCTGGTTGGATTACTGAAACAAGTCCGTTTTACGGATTAATGAGTACCGAATTTTGGCATCACTTACTTATTGGTGGGTTTGCTTTTGGTACCGTATTTATGGCAACCGATCCTGTTACAGCGTCGCAAACCAATAAAGGGAAATGGATTTACGGTTTCTTAATAGGATTTCTTTCTATTATGATTCGTGTATTCAATCCTGCATATCCTGAAGGTGTGATGTTAGCCATTCTATTAATGAATGTGTTTGCTCCAACAATTGACCATTATGTGGTTCAAGGAAATGTGAAGAAAAGAATGAAACGTTTAAAAGCTAAAGTTGCATAACGATGGAAAATAGAACAGATAAAAATTCATATACTATAATTTTCGCCGTAGCTATGGTGTTAATTGTAGGTTCATTATTAGCCTTTACAGCGTCGTCTTTAAGACCGAATATTGATGAAAATAAACGTTTAGAAAAGCAACAAAATATTTTGTATGCAATGGGCGTGAACGAGAATGAGGAAGGTAGTGCTAACTTTGTATCAACAGATAAGGCTCCGGAATTATTCAACAAATACATTAAAAAACAATTAGTAATCCAAGGAGGAAAAGTAACCGAGGATAACGAAGCGTATTTAATTGATGTAAAAAAGGAACAAGCAAACGCTAAAGCGGGTAAAGAAAGAAGATTGCCATTAATGGAAGGCGAAAAAGATGGTAAAACATATTATATTGCTCCAATTAGAGGTAAAGGACTTTGGGATGCCGTTTGGGCTTATATTGCTATGGATGAAAACATGGTAATACTTGGTGCTTATTTTGACCACAAAGGTGAAACACCAGGTTTAGGGGCAAATATCACGCAACGTTTCTTTATGGACGATTTTATTGGAGAGCATTTATTAGATGCATCTAACAACTTTAAAGGTGTTGATGTTTCTAAAAGTAATGCTGACCCATTAAATAATGATAAAACAGATAATGAAGTTGATGCCATCGCTGGTGCAACCATTACAGGAAATGGAGTTTCGGCTATGATAAAAAGCGACTTAAAGCTTTACGAGCCTTTCTTTAAAAACTTAAAAAACAATTAATTTATGGGACTTTTACCAAAAAAAGACGCCAAGTTAATCACAGATCCATTAGCGGACAATAACCCAATTACGATTCAAGTACTTGGTATTTGTTCTGCTTTAGCAATTACAGCCGAATTAAAGGCATCTATTGTAATGGCCGTTTCGGTAATGGCCGTATTAGGTATAGGAAATGTTGTTATCTCTTTAATGAGAAACATTATTCCTTCAAAAATTAGAATTATTGTACAATTAGTTGTGGTTGCTGCTTTAGTAATTATTGTCGATCAAGTATTAAAAGCTTTTGCTTACGAGTTAAGTAAAACCCTTTCTGTATTTGTTGGTTTAATTATTACAAACTGTATCATTATGGGACGTTTCGAGGCTTTTGCATTAGCAAATAAACCTTGGAGATCTTTCTTAGATGGTATTGGTAATGCCGCAGGTTACGGTTTAATTCTTATTATCGTTGGTTTTTTTAGAGAGCTTTTAGGTTCTGGAACTTTATTAGGTTTCAAAGTACTAGGAGATCCTATTGCAAAAACAGGATTATATGCTATAGGGTATGAGAATAACGGATTTATGTTATTATCACCAATGGCTTTAATTGTAGTTGGAATTATTATCTGGATTCAACGTAGTAGAAACACAGCATTAATCGAAGATCATTAATTAGTGAGCAGTAAAATAGGTCGATAAGTAGTTTGCTACTGACGACTGAAAAAACTGAAAACTGAATACTAAAACATATGGAATATATAGAGTTATTTTTCAAATCAATATTTATCGATAACATGGTATTTGCAACCTTCTTAGGAATGTGTTCTTACCTTGCGGTATCTAAAAAAGTATCAACAGCTGTTGGTCTTGGAGCTGCCGTTATCTTTGTATTGGCAATTACAGTACCATTAAACTGGTTGTTAGATCAGTATCTTTTACAACCGGGAGCATTATCTTGGTTAGGTGAAGGTTATGCCGATTACGATTTAAGTTTCTTATCATTTATCATGTTTATTGCAACTATTGCAACCATGGTACAATTAGTAGAAATTGTGGTAGAGAAGTTCTCTCCATCATTGTACAATTCATTAGGTATCTTTTTACCGTTAATTGCAGTAAACTGTGCCATCTTAGGAGGGTCTTTATTTATGCAATCTCGCGAAATCCCAACATTAGGATTAGCAACGGTTTATGGAGTAGGTTCTGGTATCGGATGGTTCTTAGCCATCTTAGCCATTGCTGCTATTCGTGAAAAAATTAGATATTCTAACGTACCACCAGCATTAAGAGGCTTAGGAATTACATTCATCATTACAGGTTTAATGGCGATTGGATTTATGAGTTTTGGAGGAATGTTAACCGGAGGTGATGAAGAAGCACCTAAAGAGGAAAACACGGTTAAAGTAGATTCTAAAAAGGATAATAAAGAAGTGTTAGCTAACAACATAAAAGTAAATGAGTAATATGATATTAGCCGCAGGTACATTAGGAACAATAGTAGTAACAGTAATTGCTTTTTTAATCATTACGCTTTTACTAGTTGCATTATTATTATTTGTAAAACAAAAATTATCACCATCGGGTCCTGTAAAGATTACCATTAATGGTGAAAAGGAAATTGAAGTGGGCTCTGGAGGAAGTTTACTTTCTACCTTAGGAAATGCTAAAATTTTCTTACCATCAGCATGTGGTGGAGGTGGAACATGTATTCAATGTGAATGCCACGTAAACTCTGGTGGAGGTGAAGCTTTACCAACAGAAATTCCACACTTTACAAGAAAAGAATTAAAACATGGTGCACGTTTAGCTTGTCAAGTTAAAGTAAAGCAAGACATGAATATCACCATTCCTGAAGAAGTATTCGGAATTAAAAAATGGGAAGCAGTAGTAGTGCGTAACTATAACGTAGCCTCATTTATTAAAGAGTTTGTTGTGGAAATTCCAGAAGATATGGGGTACAAAGCAGGTGGATATATTCAAATTGAAATTCCTCCTTGTGAAGTGAAATATTCTGATATGGATATTACAGCGCATCCAGAAGAACACGAAACACCAGATAAATTTCAAGCAGAATGGGATAAGTTTAAACTTTGGCCATTAGTAATGAAAAATACTGAAACTGTTGAAAGAGCTTATTCTATGGCTTCTTACCCAGCAGAAGGAAGAGAAATTATGTTAAACGTACGTGTGGCTTGCCCACCGTTCGATAGAGCCAAAGGTGGCTGGATGGATGTAAATCCAGGTGTAGCTTCATCTTTTATATTCAACCAAAAACCAGGCGATAAAGTAACTATTTCTGGTCCTTATGGTGAATTCTTCATCAACGAATCAGAAAGCGAAATGCTTTACGTTGGTGGTGGTGCAGGTATGGCTCCAATGCGTTCTCACTTATATCACTTATTCAAAACCTTGAAAACAGGTCGTAAAGTAACATATTGGTACGGTGGACGTTCTAAACGTGAGTTGTTCTATTTAGAGCATTTCTATGAGTTAGAAAAAGAGTTTCCAAACTTTAAGTTTTACTTAGCTTTATCAGAGCCAATGGAAGAAGATAACTGGAAAGTAAAAGAAACTATAGATTCACCAGGAGACGGGTTTGTTGGGTTTATCCACAACTGTGTTATCGATAATTATTTATCATTGCATGAGTCGCCAGAAGATATTGAATTATATTTCTGTGGACCACCATTAATGAACAAAGCAGTTCAGAAAATGGGAGAAGATTTCGGAATCCCTGATGAACATATTAGATTTGATGATTTTGGAGGATAGTCTCTAAATTCAAGATATATAAAAAACCAACACGAAAGTGTTGGTTTTTTTGTTTTAAAAAATATGTGTTAAATGGTATTTGGGTGTGTTATCTTCAAACTCAAAGAGCTTGGTGTAATCCATGTAATTCGGAATCTTATCGAGTTCGCATAACAAAGTAATGACCGCAGAGAGGGCTTTAAATAAACTGTCCTTATCCTTGGGGTTTGTCGGTTTTTTGTTTTTGTAGTTTAAAGGCACGATATATCCTGAAGCTTTTAAAAAGGTGGATTCTATTTTTAGTAATTCTAAAGGCGAATAACCATTAAATTTCCGACCTAAAGTTTCATGTACTTTTCCTATATAATTTAAATTTATCGACCCATGATCATCCGATAAATGTTGCCAACTATCAGAATTATCCAAAATATTTCCTACGGCACATTTTTGACAGCATTCTGGATCTAATTCGTTATTATGAAAAGCGATATATAGTTTTCTAACCGCAGATTCTAATCGTGGTGTCGTTTTCATTTCTTTTAATTTTGATATTAAATTACGAAAAAAGATTTTAATTGATTAGTTACCTATATGTACTTTGTTAAATTGTTGTTTTTAAAACACGAGTAATATTGTATTTTTGTATCATGAGCAAAGCATTATCAAAACAAGAACTCCATAATCTAGCGATGAACCACGTTGGGAAAGATCTAGAGCAACGAGGATTCGAATTTATAGCTATAAACAGCAAGTTGAAAAAACATCCACAATTTGTATGTATGGATAAAACCAAACAGTATTTTTTTGTTATTGTTCGGGCGGTTGTTTTACCTGAAAACCCTAATAATTTTGATGTCGTTTGGATGGAAAGTTTTAAAAAGCATGCTAGAGAAAATGATGCAAAAGTACTTTATGCAGGTGTAGGAATTGGAAGTATACATGGTGAAAAGGAACCACTTTATTTAAATGAAGAATACTTGTTAGAATACAACGGTATTCAAGTTTTAGAAACCAACTTAAATTAGATGAAAACTACGATAAAAGTACTCGTGTGTTGTTTGTTGCTTTCGGCTTGTAAACAGCAACCCGATTCAGAAGAAAACAATGCCGCCAAAGCCCAAAATATGAGTTTACAAGGCGATGTGTTTGGAACGTTTTATCAGGTAACATACGACTCCGAAATTAATTATCAGGTAGCACTTGATAGTTTATTTTCCGTAATAAACCATGCGATGTCTACTTATATCGATAGTTCGGATATTTCTAAGGTAAATAGAAATGAGGCTGTTAAAATAGATGCTCATTTTAAAACCGTTTTCAATACGTCAAAAACTATTTTTAACGAAACTAAAGGGGCTTTCGATCCCACTATTGGAGCTGTTGTAAATGCTTGGGATTTTGGGCCAGAAGGAAAAATAGTGGACTTAGATAGCCTTAAAATAAACGAACTAATGGAATCTGTTGGGTTAGATAAAGTCAGTCTAGAGGGTAATAATTTATTGAAACCTCAATCGACATTTATTGATTTTAATGCTATTGCAAAAGGTTATGGCGTTGATGTGGTTGGAGAGTATTTAGAAAGTCAGCATATCGATAACTATTTAATAAACATTGGAGGTGAACTCCGTGCGCGTGGCACCAATGTAGTAAGCGGTAAAGTATGGACAGTAGGTGTGGAGAATCCGAATTTCAGCGGCACACAATCTATAAATAAAGTGCTTTTTCTAAAAGATAAAGCCATGGCAACATCGGGAACTTATAGAAAATTTAAATTGGATGCCGATGGCAATCGTTACGCCCATATTATTGATACTAAAACAGGATACCCAAGTAAAACGAATTTATTAAGTATTTCTGTAATTGCGGAAAATTGCATGATTGCTGATGCTTATGCAACGGCATTTAAGTCTATGGGGATTGAAAATATAAAAACGTTTTTAGAAACACACCCAGAACTAAAGGTATTCTTGATTTTTGAAAATGATAAAAAGGAGTTTGAAACCTTAAGTTTGAATGGCTTTTCTGAAAACTAAGATACTCCAAGGAATTAATAAAAAACGCGTACTAAGTATTGAGGTTACTAAAGCGCATGAATAAGTAATAGTAACCAACCTGTAACTAAAAATAAACCGCCAACAGGTGTAATTGGCCCTAAAAAGCGAAGTTTTTTTCCTTTGGCATCAGAGATTACTAAACCAAAAATACTAAAGGAAAATAATACAATCCCTAAAGTAAAACACCAGTAAGTGGCAGCAGTTATGTGATAACCACTAACACCTAAACCAAGCAATACAATGGCGTGATACATTTGATATTTTACGCCAACTTCAAAACTATGTAATTGATCGGTTGATAGGATTTTCTTTAATGCATGAGCTCCAAAAGCACCAAAAATCACAGAGAGCATTCCTAAAAAAGCGGCTGTGGCAATAATAATGTGTTGTGTCATTATAGTTCGTTTTTCTATTTGTAAACCACCGGAATAATTTCACCTGGAGCTAAACAGTATTGTGCTATCGCTTTCGCGGGAAGGGTAGCGGTATAATCTACCTCATTTACTTTAAAACCTATACTACGAAGTTTATCAAAATAATCTCGGCCATAAACACGAACATGATCATATTGTCCGAAAATTTTAGCACGTTCCGCTTTATCGGTAATAGTATAATCTTCAAAAGTAGTGGCTCTAGATAAATCTTGCGGAATTTGAAAAATGCCCATACCACCCGGTTTAAGTACACGATAAAGCTCTTGCATGGCTTTGGTATCATCTGGAATATGTTCTAGAACATGATTACAGAAAATAATATCGTAACTGTTATCTTCAAAAGGTAAATCGCAAATATCAGCCTTTACATCAGCAATTGGCGATAGCAAATCGGTTGTGGTATAATCTAGGTTTTTAAGGGATCTAAAACGTTTCAAAAAACATTGTTCAGGCGCAAAATGAAGTACTTTTTTTTCCGAAGAAAAGAAATCGGTTTCATTCTTAAGATAGAGCCAAAGCAATCTATGGCGCTCTAAACTTAAGGTAGAAGGCGATAGTACATTGTTGCGCTGGTTTCCGTAGCCATAAGGTAGAAAGCTCTTAAAACTTTTTTCGTCAATAGGATCGGTAAAGGTATTTCCTTTTAAAAAGAAAGCTAAAACCGGACGAATAACATAACTTAACCTTATTAATAAAGGCCTTGGAATGGTGTTTAATATGAGTTTAAAGAGTTTTTTCAATGTTTAGGCTTCTTGATCTACTGTTGATGAAATTAAGTTTGAAATGCCATCCCAAAGCGCAATACGATATTTTAGTGCATCTTTTGCGGTTTCTAAAACATCATCCCATTTCTGAGAATCGTTTTGGCATAATTCTTCAACCATTTTTAAAGATAATGGGCCATGCTCATCACCATCTAATTCTATATGGCGTTCCAAATAATAAGTAAGTTTACTATAAGAGGCTTTGTGTTGTTGTTCAGATTGTTTTATAATTTGAAAAAACATATCAGGAATGACATCTTCTCTTCCGAAGGTAAAAGCGGCAGCAATTTTATGCGGTGCATTGGTGTCAATGGTTTTAAAAGAGAAATCTACAAAATCTTGGGTTTCTTTTGGTAAATTTAAAGCAGTTAGTGCATTAGAAACTGAAGTGCCAGCTACTATATTTTTTATAAATTTATTTATATCTGTTGTGCTTGCCCCAATTTGTTGCATGGCGTCTAAGTACATTTCAAAATGACTATAAGGTTGGCCTAGCTCGTTAACATCACTTTCTTCACCTAGAACAATTTCATTTATAAAACGCGCCGTAGAAGGATGTTTTACAGGTGTCCAAGGTACCGATGTGTTGGTTAAATGATTTTGAAGCGCTTTTAACAAACTCATAAAATCCCAAACAGCAAAAACATGCTGTTCCATAAAAGTTTTAATATCTTCAACCGACGCTAAATCACTGTATAATTTATGCGAATTGAGCTGTTCTCGCAATGGTTTTAAAGCGAGTTCAATAGATTTTATGTATGTATTCATTTAAAGAACTAATGCTTTTTGACGAAATTCATCTTCCTCATTAGAAACAATACCTAAAGCATCATAAATATAAGCAAAGGTTGAAAGTAGTTCTGGTTTTCCATCAACTAAGGCGACATCGTGCTCAAAGTGAGCCGACGGTTTGTTATCTAAAGTAGTGATGGTCCAACCATCAGAATGTTGTTTAATGCGGTGTGTGCCTAAATTAATCATTGGCTCAATAGCCACAACCATCCCGTTAACAAATTTCTTACCGCGACCACGTTTTCCGTAGTTTGGCATTTCAGGATCTTCGTGCATTTTTGCTCCTAATCCATGACCTACAAGTTCTCTTACCACACCATAACCATGATCTTCACAGTATTTTTGAATGGCATAACCAACATCTCCAACACGGTTATTCGCTTTAAATTCGCGAATACCAACATATAAAGATTCTTTGGTGACTTGAAGTAATTTTTCGGTTTCAGGTTCTATTTCTCCTACAGCAAAAGTGTAAGCATGATCGCCATAAAAACCATTTTTTAAGGCACCACAATCTATAGAAATAATATCACCTTCAACTAAAGGCGTGCTGTTTGGAATACCGTGAACCACTTGAGTGTTCGGGCTCATGCAAAGTGTATTTGGAAAATCGTAAAGGCCTAAAAAACCGGGTATAGCGCCGTGATCTCTAATATGCTCTTCAGCTATTTTATCTAGTTGAAGTGTTGTAACGCCTGGCTTTAAAGCTTTGGCAACTTCTCCTAATGTTTTAGATACTATTAATGCACTTTCGCGCATTAGTTCAATTTCTTCTTGGGTTTTTATAACTATCATATTCAAAAAAATAATGGCAAAGGTACTTAAAATGCTGTAATTGCCTATGTTTAAAATGAAGACGCTCGGATTTGGGAACTATTTTAAGAAACCAAATAAGCCTTTTTTCTTCTGTGGAATTACTGGTTTTTGATTGGTGAGTATTTGATATACTTCTCCCCAACCAATGAAACCTCCAATGTTTCTATCGTCAATAAATAAATCGGCATGAATTTTTCGACTTACATCGGTTGTATATTCCTCGTCTTCAAAACTGTGATTTACTGCGTAAAAATGGATGCCGTTATCTTTGCAGAAAGCCACGGCATCGTCTAATTTTTCGCCACATCTATAGGTCCATAAAATGAGACGGTGCCCATCTTCTTGCAGTTTTTTTAAAGTTTCGAAAGCAAATAGCATAGGCTTTCCTATTTTAGGATAAGCATCTTCTACAATAGTGCCATCGAAATCTACAGCTATAATTTTTGTGTTGCTAAAATTCATTTTATTAAGGGCAAGCAATACGCTTTAAGTTGTTGTAATTTGTATTTATACTAAAGGATGTTGCGTCATGGCAGCTGGTTGTTCCACACCCATAAGTTTTAATATGGTTGGAGCCATATCGCCTAAAACACCATCTTTAATACTTTTTAATTCGTTGTCTACTAATATAACCGGTACAGGGTTTGTGGTGTGCGCTGTGTTTGGCGAACCATCGGGGTTAATCATGGTTTCGCAATTTCCGTGATCGGCAATTACTAGAGTAGTGTACCCGTTTTTTAAACCTGTTGTAATAACATCGTTCACACAGTCGTCTACCGCTTCACAAGCTTTTATAGCAGCTTCCATAACACCAGTATGCCCAACCATATCACCATTAGCAAAGTTTAAGCAAACAAAATCTACTTCACCTTTTTCAAGTTCTAGCACTAAAGCATCCTTTAATTCGTAGGCACTCATTTCTGGTTTTAAATCGTAAGTGGCTACTTTTGGAGAGTTCTTTAAAATACGCGATTCACCTTCAAAAGGCGTTTCTTGTCCGCCAGAAAAGAAAAACGTTACGTGTGGGTATTTTTCAGTTTCAGCAATTCGAATTTGTTTCTTTCCGTTTTTGGATAAAACTTCTCCAAGCGTTTCGGTAATATTATCTTTATTGAAAATTACTTTTATGCCTTTAAAAGCATCGCTATAATTTGTGATGGTTACGTAGTATAAATCTATTTTTTTTGTGTTGTATTCCGGGAAATCTTTTTGATTTAACATTTCGGTTAATTCGCGACCTCTATCAGTTCTAAAGTTGAAAAAGATAAGTACATCGTCCTTTTCCACTTTGGCAACAGGCGTATTGTTTTCAGTAATAATTAATGGCTTGATGAATTCATCAGTAACATCATTATCATAATTAGCTTGAATTTCAGCTGTTGGATTTTCTGTTAGCTTTCCAACGCCATTCGCAATAGCGTCATAAGCCAATTGTACACGTTCCCAACGGTTGTCTCTGTCCATGGCGTAATAACGGCCGGTAATAGTTGCTATTTTAGCTTTTGTCCCTTCAGTGTATTTTTGTAAATCTTCAACATAACCTTTACCCGATTTTGGGTCTACATCACGACCATCTGTAAAAGCGTGTACATAAGAGTTTACACCGGCTTTGTTTGCAGCATCAATAAAACCACGTAAATGGCTAGTGTGTGCATGTACGCCTCCATCGCTTAATAAACCTAAAAAATGTACGTTTTTATTGTTGTCCGAAGCATATTTTAAGGCGTCGACTAATACTTTTTCATCTTTTAGAGTGTCTTGTTCAATAGCTAAATTAATTTTTGCTAAATCTTGATACACAATTCTACCGGCTCCTAAATTCATGTGGCCCACTTCACTGTTTCCCATTTGGCCTTCTGGCAAACCTACGTGTAAACCGTCGGTGCGTAACGTGGCGAATGGATATTTTTTATATAGTGAGTCTATGAAAGGTGTTTTGGCGTGGTCGATAGCAGAAACTTTAGGGTCTGGAGAATTTCCCCAACCGTCAAGAATCATTAAAATAACTTTTTTATTCATTTTTTTTCAGTTTTAATAAACGTTACAAATATACATAACTTGGTTTAAGTTAGGGGTAAGTGCGGCCTTAAAATCTAGTATTTTGAAGCATCTTTATTATATGATTGAATTGCCACTGATGCTGTGATTATTGATGGAATTTGTATTGAAATTCTGTTTTTTTCATTTTTTGTGTAACACTTCTAAGTTTCTGTCGTCTTTTAAGTATATCAAAAAACATAATCAATTTAATTAAATCAAAAATCTTTCATCATGAAAAAATCAATCATTATTTCTGCAATCGCATTAAGCTTTACATTTGGAACAGCACATGCAACCCCATTTACTTCAACTGATAATGCACCGGAAATTGTTCGGTATTATAAGGTAAATTCATTTTGTGTTTCTATCGCTTTAGGTGATATTGATACGGTTATGAAACTGCTTTCTATAGGCGAAGATGTGAATCAGGTTTCTAACGGTATGACGCCTGCCATGTACGCGGCGAAATATAATAGAACCGAAATTTTAGAATTACTTATTAAGCATGGTGCTAATTTAAAGGCGAAAACGGCTAAGAAAATGACAGCTGCTAAATATGCTGAAATTCACGGTGCTGATGAAGCTGCACAAATTATAAAAACCGCTTTAGTAGAAAACAAGAAAAAATAATTAGTAGGAATAATAATTATTTTGAGTTAGTCACTCGTTATAAAGGCTGTCTGTAAAGGCGGCCTTTTTTTGTTTAGATATTTAAAAGCAGTTATAAATATGAATAATAAAAAAAGCAGCTACAAAATTGCAACTGCTTATTTCAATAAAAAACTAACTCAAACTATATAATATTTAACTCAAACTCTCTTAATAAGGGGCACTTTTGTTCTAATTAAAATTAGAAGGTTTAGTAATAACTCCCTTTAACAATATTATCGCATTTTTAACTAGATGACTATAATTTATGGTTCAATCAGTATAAATTATAAGTTATTTCTTATGTTTTTATGAATAAATTAATGTTTTTATTGGTTTTAGTGAAGTTTTAAGGTTAATTCTTCAAAATCATGAAATATGTAGGATTTATTAATTTGAAGGTTTTATGATTGTATAGGGGCGTGTTTTAACGTAAGTTTCTTTTCATAGGAAATAAAAAAACCGGCAAATCGAATTTTCGATTTGCCGGTTTTTAGAATATCAAATATAAATTTATTTTTTACTTTAACTAGTAACCTGGGTTTTGCGGTAAATTAGCGTTTAACCCTGTTTGAGAAGTAGGTAAAGGGAATAAATAATTATCCCTAGAAAAATTACGGATTGATGCTGGCTGAACAATCACAGCTCTTCTTTCTCCTACACCTGTTTCTGCTACACCTTCTCCATATCCATAAACTTCAGGTTTGTAAATAGCAGTATTATTCTCATATACAGTGCCTTCAATAACCGCGCCGAAAATAGTTTCACCCAATTCAGCTTCGGCTAAGCCCCAACGTTTAAGGTCGTTAAATCGAGTTGCGCCTTCGGCAAATAATTCAATCGTACGCTCTCTTCTTATTTCGTTTAGCATATCTAAGTTGTTTGCAGCTACAAATGCATTAGTTAAAGCGGGTAATCCTGCTCTATCTCTTACTAAATTGATAGATTCATTAAGTTCTCCATCAGTAATTGCGTCGTTTAACTCATATAATGCTTCTGCATACATTAAGTATACTTCAGCAAGGCGTATATGCGGCATATCATAACTCTCAGTCGCTGTAGCTCTATAAGCCTCATCTGTACCCCATTTCCAACTCATAAATTTGGAATTAAAATATCCAAATTTATTGGTGCCATCTAATCTTAATTCAGGATCGTTATCAATAGTTGGAATAACACCTAGGAACTTATGATTGGTAAAATACGATCTCATTCTTAAGTCTCTATTTTCGAACTCATCTTCTGGGTTGGTATAACCTGCGAAACCGCTTAGTGGCTTATCAATAGGTAAACCTGATGTAGTTAAAAACATGTCCATCATTTTTCTACTAGGCTTTGTTCTACCTTGGTAAACGTGACTCACTAAAGTTCCGGCTTGTCTAAATGTAAAATCGAATTTACTATAAAAGATAAATTCTTTATTAGTTGCCTTATCTAAACCAGCAGGGTTAGAACCAGAACCTTCTAAGTTGAATAAGAAATTGTGGCTTAAATTATCAAGGACGTTATTGTAATTCCAAAGTTCATAACCGCCTTGGTCCATTACTGTTTTAGTTAATGTAATAACTTCTTGTAAATACGGTTCTATTTTAGATGGATCATAGCCTTCGCTACCTGCCCCTTCAGATACACCGTCACCGTCTGTACTTATACCAACGTTTTTCATCCATGTGGCTTCGTGTAATAAAACATCAGCTTTAAATGCCATAGCAGCCCATTTACTGATTTTTCCTTTGTCGTCAGAAGCAATATCTTGTTCTCTAGGTAACCCAGCTATTGCATCGTCCAAATCTGTAATGATTTGTGCTACTACTTCGTACCTACTATTTCTGGTTCCATAAAGTTCTTCAGAATTTTCAGTTAATGGTTCAGTAATTAATGGTACGCCACCATATCGCTGTATTAAAAAGAAATATTGCCATGCTCTATGAAATTTAGTGGCAGCTACATATTCTACGATACTTTCTTCACCATCGTAATTTTCTGCTCTAGAAATTAAAAGATTAATATCTCTAATGGCTTCATAAGTGTCTGAATAGTAGTCGTCATTCGCTTGAGCTTGAGTTAATCCTCTACTGTATACTTGCATTTCACTATCCTCATCATAGCCTATTAAGTCTGATCCATGATCAGAATAAATACCCTGGTCTTCCCAATCTAACAAATAAGTATAAAATCTATTTGCTGCTGCATTAAAATGTTCGGCTTCGTTGAAATAAACTTCGTCAGTAATTTCAGCTGGAGGTGTTAAATCTATAAATTCTTCTGCGCAGGATGCTAAAAACACCATCAAGCACGGTAATATTATATATCTTAATTTTTTCATTTGTTTAGAATTTAATTATTTCGTGTTCTTCTTAAATAGATAATTTTAAGCCTAATGCCCAAGTCCGCATAAACGGATAAGCACTTGCATTTGTGTCTGCCTGAAATTCAGGATCGTAACCGTCTTTTACTGTGGTTAATTCAAATAAATCATTTCCTGAGAAATAAACACGACAGGTATTTATTGGTGTGTTTCCTAGTTTTAGACCTTTAATATTATAACCAATAATTAAAGATTTAAGTCTTAGGTAACGGTTATTTTGAAGGATATGATCCTTAAATTGATAGTTCCATTGAGATAATCCACGTTGCGTAGTTAATCTAGGGAATTCTGCGTTACGGTTGTCTTCGGTCCAGGTTCTACCTAACCATGTGTTAGATTGATTTTGCCATTCAGCTTGGAAAGGTTGTGCAAAAAATCCTGTTCTGTAAACTTTCTGCTCTAAAGTACCTTGAAAAAAAGCGCTTAAATCCCAATTTTTATACTTAATATCAAAATTTATTCCATATACATAGTGCGCTGCGTTATCACCTTGGTAAGTTAAATCACTTTCATTTAATTTGCCATCTTCATTAGAATCAACAACTCTCATATCTCCTGGTCTTAAGGCATCGTTAGATGTTTGCGACGGTAAAATACCACCTGGCTGCAAGCTTGAGTAATATGCATCTACTTCTGCTTGAGAATCAAAATATCCGTTTGTTTCGTATAAATATAAAGAGTTAATAGGTCTTCCTAAAATATTTTCAGATTCTGAAGCTTCATTTAACCCGGCAACAACAGATTGAGCTCCGTCATATTTAGTGATTTCATTACGAGTATCACTTATGTTGGCACTTACAGTATACTCGAAATCTTCAATTTGATCTCTCCAACCTATCATAGCTTCCCACCCTTTAGTTTGTAAAGTACCAATATTAGTATAAGGAGCCGTAGTACCTAATACATCTGGTGTTATACCTCTAACAAGCATACCTTTATTATCTTTTTGAAAAAAGTCTAAAGAACCAAATAGTTTAGAGTTAAACATTCTGAAATCTAAACCAATTTCTTTGGTTGCAATACGCTCCCACGTTGTAGTACTACTAAATAAACTACTTGCTCGAGAAGTTACTTGCTGACCAGCATCTGTTTGTCCAAATACAGTGTTACCAAAATCTACTGTAGATAAGTACCCGAATTCACCAATTCCAGATGTACTACCTAATTCTCCATAACCACCTCTTAGTTTTAGGAAGGAAATAATCTTGCTATCTTGTAAGAACTCTTCCGAGCTTAATACCCAACCAGCAGAAATACTTCCATAATTAGACCATTTTGCGCCTTCAGCAAATCTTGACGACCCATCACGTCTACCTTGTAATTCTAATAAGTATTTACTCTTATAATCATAATTTACACGACCAATATATCCGTAGAACCCCCAAGTATTACCACCACCTTCAGTAGTAATTTGTTGGTCTGTTGCACCTAAATCTAAATCATATACACCATAGTCAACAAATCCGTTTCTTCTTGCTCTTAAACCATTGCTTGTGTTTTTCTCAGCTTCAATTGCTACAAGTCCAGAAATATTATGGTCTCCAAAGCTATTGCTATAGTTTAAAGCAGCTTTATAGTTTTTATAAGTAATAGTCCCCGTTTCTTCTTCAATAAATGAAGTAGGATTAACTTGGCCTGGTGCTACATCTCCATACCAGTTGTAAGTAGGTACGGTTATCTCATAGGTTTGATCTTCTGAATGTTGTTTGCTAATTGAATAAGATCCAGAAACATTTAACTCGTCAGTTATTTTGTAAGTAGCTATTGCTGCTACTTTGAATTGCTGGTTCTTGTCATTTGTACGACCACCACCAATGGCATTAGCAACAGAGTTTTTTCCACCACCAATATTACCACCAAAATTACCATAGTATTGTCCAAGTGGGTTATACGTAGGGAACAATGGGGCATCATAAGTAATAGCTTCACTATCTACACCGCCTGAAGGTCCAGAATAAATATTGTCAAAATAAGTAACGTTAGTATTAATGTTCAATCTATCACTTATATCAACGTTATAATTTAAAGAGAAATTATACCTGTCTACACCATCATCGGCTACTAGTAGACCTCCTATATTTTGATCATAACCTGCGGAGATGCGGAAATTAGAGTTTTCAGTACCACCAGAAACACTAATATTATGTTGGCTAGAGTATGAGTTACCAAACATTTCGTCAAATCTAGGAGAGTTTCCTAAATAAACACTTCCGTTAATTGGTAAATCATAAATTCCTTCTTCTCCGTTAGCAATTCGTTGTACCGTTGCACGGTCACTCCAAAAGAAATAACGAGGGGGTTTACTTGAAGCTATATCTTCATCTACAGCTGCTAAATAAAGTTGTCCATATTCCGACATAGATGGTGATGGCGGGCGAATACCAATGGTTCCCATACGGAGCACAGAACTTACATCAACCTTAACGTCACCACGACCTTTTTTAGTAGTAACTAAAATAACACCACCGGCGGCACGAGAACCATATACCGATGCTGACCCACCTTTAAGTACACTTATACTTTCAATATCATTCGGATTCATATTATTAAAAGAATCTGAGTTTATAGAAGGTACACCATCAATAACGATAAGTGGGTCTATACCATTAATGGAAGAAGCTCCCCTAATTAAGAAATTAACACCTTCATCGCCTGGTCTAGATGATGAACGCGTAACTGTTAAACCAGGAGTCCTACCTTGAAGCGCTAATGCAGGACTACCTTGTGCTAAATCTTCAAAAGCTTCAGATTTAACTTGTTCTACAGAACCAGTAAGTGTTTCTTTTTTCTGAGTACCATAACCAACGACAACAACCTCATCTAGAGCGGCTACGTCAGATTCTAAGGAAACATCGATTTTAGAGTTACTTCCAACAATAATTTCCTTTGTTACATACCCCATGTAAGAAAATGAAAGGGTAGCATTGTTTGATGATACATTTATACTATAATTACCATCAAAATCGGTTACGGCACCTGTAGAAGTTCCTTTTACAATAACATTTACTCCGGGAATACCCATATTATCTTCGGAGCTGACTACTGTACCTGTAATAGTTTTGTTTTGTTCTGCAGTAGGTTTTGTATTGGCATACCCTACGCTTGTCATACTGAAAATAAGTAAACCTATTATCCAAAATAGATTTACAGGCTTTTTCAGCGTGGTCTGAAATTTAATTTTTTTCATCATAAATATAGTTTATTTTAATTGGTTAATTCCAAATTAATAGTGTCGCTTTTTTATAATTAAAACACAATTAACTCAGAACTATTTAAATAGTTTGTATGTTACAATAGTATTTATATTTTGAAGACTATACTATAACTTATAGATCAATCAGCATAAATTATGACTCATTTTTGGTGTGTAGGAACGGGATGTAACCTAGTTGATTAGGTGTTTTTGCAACTTGTACGTTTTGTAATTATGTAAGAGAGGTATGACGCAGATCTATGTTAAGCTGTAAAAAGGAATCCTGTATTCAGGTTTTTGAATTAGAAAGAAAATACAGACTAATACCGCTTAAAAAAGCTATAATTTATACCTTTGGAATGATAATTTAATCGATACTTCAGTATTAATTAATATAATTGTATAGAATTAAAATATTCTAAATATCAAAAGCTTTTAGTTTGAATTAAACCTTAATAAAATGCGTATTATTAAATCAACTTTATTTATAGTTTTGTTATTTTGTTTTGCTTGTCAATCCAAAAAAAAAGAAGCTGTTTTAACAGAAGGTTCTGTATTTAGTGTCAATGCTATTTTAAAAGATAATGTTGAAAAAATAAAGCAAGTTGAAACAAAATATACTGTTTTTGATAGTTTTCCGAGAAATATACCAAAAGGTGAAACGCATTGGAAATTAAGACATGTGCGCGATTGGTGCAGTGGTTTTTGGCCAGGAATATTGTGGTATGCTTATGAGTTTTCGGGGGATGCCGATTTAAAACAAGCTGCTGAAAATTTCACATTACCTATAAAAACCATTGCATACACGCCAGCCACAGACCATGATATCGGGTTTCAGGTGTATTGTAGTTTCGGTAACGGCTATCGCTTAACCGGAAATGAGACTTACAAAGAGATTATGTTAGCTGCAGCCGATACTTTGGCAACTTTATACAACCCTAATGTGGGTTCAATACTGTCTTGGCCTAGTAAAAATGAATATTCACATAATACCATCATTGATAATATGATGAATTTAGAGTTGCTGTTTTGGGCTTCAAAAAACGGAGGAAGTAAAAGCTTGTACGATATAGCCGAAAGTCATGCGGAAGTTTCCATGAAAAACTTAGTACGTCCCGATTATTCAACATACCATTTGGCGTCTTTCGACGATAAAACTGGAGCGTTTATTAGAGGTGTGGCACATCAAGGATATGCTGACGATTCTATGTGGGCGCGCGGACAAGCTTGGAGTATTTATGGCTTTGCTTGTGCATACAGAGAAACGGGGAGAGATGATTTTTTAAATACAGCCATAAAAGTTACCGATAAATTTTTAGAACGTTTGCCGGAAAATGGTATTCCGTTTTGGGATTTCGACGATCCAAAAATCCCAAATGTGCCTAAAGATGCTTCTGCGGCAGCGGTTGCAGCTTGTGGCATGTTAGAGTTGGCAGGGTTAGTGAAAACAGAATCATTGAAAACAAAGTATTATAATGCTGCAAAAAATATAATTAGCATATTGTCGTCTGAAGCTTATTTGAGTGGAACCGAAAATCATGCATTATTACTGCATTCTACAGGGCATCATCCAAAGAATAAGGAAATGGATGTTCCAATTATTTATGCCGATTATTATTACCTGGAAGCCTTATTACGATTAAAGAAACTAGAAAATATTTAATAAACACAGCATTTTAAAATGAAAAAACTCGGTTTTATTCTTATTTGTATCACATTAATTTTTAGTTCTAGTCTTTTCGCGCAGACTGTACCGTATTCTATTGGGCGTATAGTGGTAAGTTCTGATGGTAATGAGCACGATCACGACGATTGGGCGGCAACACCTTTTACATTGGCGCTTTTGGCAGCAAAAGGACTTCAGGATAAACTAACGGTTTACACGTTTAGTGATCATATTTGGGGGAGCGATTATCAAAAGAAAAAAGGAAAAGCCGAAATGTTAATCAGTGCTTTAGAAGGTCAAAAAATATATAATTTTAAAAAGAGTAATTTCTTAGAAGCGGTTGCCGATTCTACAAAAGCCATTAATGCCATTGTAAAAGAAATTAATAAATCTAAGGCGAGCAATCCGTTAACTATTGTCGCTGCAGGGCCTATGCATGTTGTGGGATCTGCGATTTCACAATCTAAAAAAGCAAAATTAAAATATGTAAGAATTATTTCTCATTCGAATTGGAACGATAGACATTCTGATAAACCTTACGATTGGGAAGAACATTCTGGTTGGACTTGGAATGAAATTAAAGAAAATTTTGAGTCTTACGGGTTGATTTGCGACAGAATAACCGATCAAAATGGAGGGAAAGATTATGAAGGTATGAAAGCGCCAAAAGCCATGTTCGATTGGATAAATACTTCACCAATAAGAAATACTTCGGAAGAAGCTAAAAAACAATTAGATTGGTTGTATCAAAGGCAATTAACTTGCATTAAAAAAGGAGATTTTGATCCGTCGGATGCTGGTATGATTATTTATCTATTAACCGGAAAACAAAAAACAAGTCCTGAGGATGCAAGAGCAATTATCGAAAATCCAGTACATTAAACAAAATTCAAAAATGAAAAGAAATTTCAGCCTATTTATTATCATATTTATTAGTTTTCATTGTTTTTCTTCTGAAATAAGTTCTACGGAAGCAAAAGCTAATTTTGAAACTTCAATTAAAACTATTTCCGAAGAAAATGAAACCGTAAAAAAGAAGTGGAATGGTTTTAAAATAAAGGAAGGTACCTTAAATGGAGTGGCTTATAAAGTGGTGTTTCCGAAGAAGGCGAACGCAAGTAAAAATTGGATATGGCGGGCTCGATTTTGGGGGCACGAACCACAAACCGATATCGCACTTTTAAATGCGGGGTTTCATGTGGTGTATATTGAAGTGGCTAATTTATTCGGAAGTCCGAAAGCTATTAATATTTGGAATGATTTTTACGATTTCATAATAGAAAAATATAAATTAAACCCTAAAGCCGTGCTAGAAGGCATGAGTAGAGGTGGTTTAATTATCTTTAATTGGGCGAACCAAAATGCCGAAAAAGTAGCCTGTATTTATGCCGATGCACCAGTTTGCGATTTTAAAAGTTGGCCTGCTGGGCAAGGTTCTGGAGATGGTTCTAAAAAAGCATGGGAAGCCTGTTTAGGCAGCTATGGTTTTTCCGAAGAAGTAGCGTCTCAATTTTTGGGAAATCCTATAAATCACATGGAGTATATTGCGGTTCAAAAAGTGCCAATTTTAATTGTTGTTGGCGATGCAGATAAGGTTGTTCCTGTGGCAGAAAATAGTGCTTTATTAGAGCAACGTTTAAATAGTTTAGGTTGGGAGTTAAACATGATTCACAAACCAGAAGTAGGGCATCATCCACATTCTTTAAAAGACCCAAAACCTATTGTAGATTTTATTTTGAAGGCAACTATGAATTAGTTTAATTTCGTTTTTTTTATATAAATAAGTCATCAAATAATTTACAGAATCACGTGTAAATTAAAGTATTTTATTTTTGTTTAAAATAGATCAACGGCTTGTTAGTAGCCCATTTCATTAATATAGCGCATAAATAAGCTATAGTTTATATGGAAAGGCTCATGATTTATACCGTAAAAAGTCTATTATTTTTATTATTGTATCTATTATGTTTTTTTAGAATAAATAATAAAAAATTCAAGGATGAAAAAATCAGGTATTTGTGCAATGTTGTTTGTTTTTCTTTTAGGAACAGCATGCGGTTCTAAAGTAGAAAAAACTGTAGTTGTAGAGGCGAATATCGATTCAGAAAATATAACAGATGAAGCCCGTATGGAATGGTGGCAAGACGCCCGATTTGGTATGTTTATTCACTGGGGAATTTATACGGTTCCTGCTGGTTTTTATAACGGCGAAGCACAAACAAATAGTGCCGAGTGGATTATGAATAAAGGCAAAATTCCGGTTGCTGAATATGAGAAATTTGCCGACGAATTTAATCCAACAAAATTTAATGCCGACGAGTTTGTGGCTTTAGCCAAACAAGCCGGAATGAAATACATGATTATCACGGCTAAACATCACGATGGATTCTCCATGTTCGATTCTAAAGCCACCGATTATAACATTGTAGATGCCACGCCTTTTAAACGTGATATTTTAAAAGAATTATCTATCGCCTGCCAAGAGCAAGGCCTTAAATTCGGTTTTTACTACTCGCAAGCTCAAGATTGGCACCATCCGGGTGGTTTAGGGAACAGTTGGGACAAATCTTTTGAGCGTGTTAGTAGCGACGCGTATGTTTACGAAAAAGCATTGCCAGAAGTAAAACAGTTACTTACAGAATATGGCCCGATATCAAATTTTTGGTGGGATACACCTCGTGAAATGACAAAATCTGTTGTCGATAGCTTGCATCATATTACCACGGCATTACAGCCATGGATTATTACAAACGACCGTTTGGGCGACGATTATCCTGGAGATCATAAAACTTTTGAAAGAAACGGGCCAAGACATCAACCCGAAGCTAAATATTGGGAATTATGCCAACCCGTTAGCGGCAGTTGGGGGTACCGTAGCGACGATGATAATTTCAAATCTATACCAACTTTAATTCATAATTTAATAGACCAGAGTAGTAAAGGCGGAAATTATTTATTGAATGTAAGTCCAACACGAGAAGGCATTTTAAGAACTGAAGCTGTAGAACGCATGAAAGCCATTGGTGCTTGGATGGATACAAATTCCGAAGCGATTTACGGAACACAAGCAAGTCCAACTTCTACCGAACCAGACTGGGGACGTATTACCATGAAAACCATTGACGATAAAGCATTACTTTATCTTCATGTTTACAACTGGGAAGATGGAGCAGCGTTGCCAATTCGATTAAAAAATAATGTAGAATCTTGTTATTTACTTACTGATGAAAGCAGAACGTTTAAAACCGAAACTTTAGATCATGGAATTCAAGTGAAATTAACAGGAAAAGCACCAGATAGCGTAGCTTCTGTTATTGTTTTAAAGTTGAAGGAAATGCCCAATGCATTACCTGTAAAAGCTTTAGGTCAAGATGAAAACGGACTGGCTGTACTTACGGCTTACAGAGCGCAATATGAAAACTTACAAGGACCAGGCGCCCTATACAAAGAGGAGTGGGACTGCGTTAGTCATTGGGATAGCGAAACAGCTCGAGTATATTGGTCTTTCGAAATTGATAAACCAAGCACATTTAATGTGGAGCTTGGCTATTCAGGAAGTGAATCTACTGAAATTACAGTAGCACTTGCAGGAACTTCTAAAAACGTAAACGTTACCGCAACAGGAAGTAATCCAAAACGATTTAAAAAAGCAGACTTAGGACAATTTACAGTGGATAAACCTGGTAAATATGAGTTGTCCTTAATGCCTGTATCTGGAAAATGGAATGCCATTAATTTGAAGGATATTAAACTTCAACCTGTAAAAAAATAATCGACGTTTAATCGAATTTATAAAATGATGAAATATATTTTTCTTTTGTTTATTGGATGTTTGTTCTCTTGCGGTGCACAAAATAGTCTTTATAATAATTTAGATGAAGCACCTATTGATGGCGGTTTGCAAATGGATGATTATTGGGTTTGGGGAAGTTCTGTTATTAAGGGAGACGATGGTTTGTACCACATGTATGCTTCTCGATGGCCAAAAATGTTACCGTTTCACCCAGGTTGGATGGTGGCTTCAGAAATTGTGCATGCCACATCAAAAACTCCAGAAGGACCTTATCAATTTCAAGATGTCGCTTTAGGCGATCGTGGTACACAATATTGGGATGGAAAATCTTGCCATAACCCTAAAATTGTAAAATATAAGGACACTTACATTTTGTACTACATGGGATCTACACATCCTTTTGAGGCTGTTACAGAATCTAATGTTAGCGATTTCGATTTATCAAGTAAATGGTGTATTGCCGCACGTTGGGGAAAACGTATTGGTATAGCAATATCTAAAAGTCCCAATGGCCCATGGAAACGTCAAAATGCACCAATTTTAGAAGTGGAGCCAAATTCATATTATAGTTTTTTAACCTCCAATCCATCACCTTTAATTAAGGAAGATGGTTCGGTAGTTTTACTTTTTAAAGGAAGAAGTTATAAGGAAGATGGCGTTTCGCAAAGCGATATGAGTATTGGTGTGGCTACTGCGCCGAGATATGACGGAGAATATACCGTAATTGGCAACGAACCACTATTTTCTATGGAACGTTTTGGTGAAGTTGAAGATCCACATTTATGGAGTGATGATGCCGGTTACCACATGATAGCCAAAGACCAAAGAGGTTTAATTACAGGAGGAAAAGGCGACGGATTGGTAGCACATTCTGAAAATGGTATCGACTGGGTAATTGACGAAAATCCAAGAGCTTACACAAAAACGGTAAAATGGAATAACGGAAAAACCATTAAACAAGGGCAATTGGAAAGACCTTTTGTTTTTGTGGAAAACGGAAAACCTACACATATTTTCTTTGCCACCATGGATGGTCCTGGTGGATTTAGCAACGGTACAAAAACATGGAATATGGTTATTCCCTTAAAAAAATAACATAACTAATTTAAATATTTTAATAAAACTAATACAAACATAACATGGACAAAAAAATATTATTATGGTCTATTACTGCAGCTTTAGCAGGATTTTTATTCGGATTTGATGTTGTAGTAATATCGGGAGCCGATAAAAAACTACAAGCCTTATGGGAATCATCAGATGCTTTTCACGGCTGGGTAGTCATGGGTATGGCACTTTGGGGAACCGTAATTGGAGCCATTTTTGGAGGCTTTCCAACAAACAAATACGGACGTAAAAACACCTTAATTGCTATTGGTGTATTATTTGCTGTTTCAGCCATTGGTTCTGCTTTATCTAACGATCCTTATGTATTCGCTTTTGCTCGTTTTATTGGTGGTATTGGCGTTGGAGCATCAACCATTGCGGCTCCTGCTTATATTTCTGAAATTGCTCCTGCTAAAGATCGTGGGCGTTTAGTAGCCTTATATCAATTCAATATTGTTTTTGGTATTTTAATTGCTTTTTTATCCAATTACTTATTAAGTGGTATTGGCGAAAATGCATGGCGTTGGATGCTTGGTGTAGAGGCTATACCAGCAGTTTTATATATTTTATTTGCATTAAAAGTACCTAAAAGTCCACGTTGGTTATTATCTCAATCTAGAACTGAAGAAGCTAAAGCAGTTTTAAAATTAATAGATCCTAATGCAGATGTTAACGAACAAATTAGAGAGTTTACAGCACATTCTGATGCTAGTGATAAAACCGAAACTATTTTTATAAAAAAATATAGATTTCCATTAACCTTAGCGTTTTTAATTGCTTTTTTCAATCAGTTATCAGGTATTAATGCCTTCTTGTATTATGCACCACGTATTTTTGAAGAAGCTGGTTTGGGAGAAAGTACAGCACTTTTAAGTAGTGTTGGTATTGGTGTTACTAACCTTGTTTTTACTTTATTGGGCGTGTTTTTAATTGATAAATTAGGAAGAAAGACCTTAATGTATATAGGCTCGGTTGGATACATTATTTCATTGGGATTAGTATCTGCAGCATTCTTTTTAGGATGGACGGGAATGGCAGTGCCTATTTTCTTATTTCTATTTATTGCAGCACATGCTATTGGGCAAGGCGCTGTAATTTGGGTATTTATTTCAGAGATTTTTCCTAACCATTTACGTGCATCAGGACAATCTTTCGGGAGTTCAACACACTGGGTGTTAGCGGCTTTAATTCCTTCTTTAATTCCATTTTTGTTTAACCACCCAATGATTGGTGCTGGTGTTGTATTTTTGGTATTCGCAGGTATGATGGTTTTACAATTATTGTTTGTTGCTTTCATGATGCCTGAGACTAAAGGAAAAACTTTAGAAGAATTAGAAGATATCATTTTAAAGAAAAAATAATAAGTCAAGTTTTATGAAAAAGTTAATCGGATTTTTACTCGTTTTTTGTGCATCGTTATCGCTTTATGCGTCAAAAATTGATACGTTGGTTGTGCATAGTACAGTCATGAATAAAGACATAAAAAATGTGGTTATAACCCCTGATTCTTATAAAAAAAACGGACCAAAATTGCCAGTCGTTTATTTACTTCATGGCGCAGGTGGCGACCACAAGGCTTGGTTAAGTAAAGCTCCAAATATCGAAGCTTATGCCGATTTATATAATGTAATTATTGTGTGTCCTGATGGGCATAAAACCAGTTGGTATTTTGATAGTCCAATAGATAGTAATATGCGATATGAAACTTATATTTCTAAAGAACTTGTTGCAGGTGTTGATAGTAATTACAATACTGTAGCCGATAAAAACCATCGTGCCATTACGGGCTATAGTATGGGCGGTCATGGCGCTTTATATTTAGCGTTTAAACATCACGATGTTTGGGGAGTTGCCGCAAGTATGAGTGGTGGTTTAGATATTCGAGGATTTTCTCATGGATGGGATCTTCCAAAGCGTTTAGGTGTTTATGCCAAAGAACCAGAAAATTGGGAGCAGAATACCGTTATTAATATGACGCATTTGCTCGATGGTAAAAATCTGAAGTTTATGTTCGATTGTGGCGTAGACGATTTTTTCTACGATGCTAATGTGCGTTTGCATAAAAAACTTTTAGAACGCCGAATTCCGCACGATTATATCGAAAGACCAGGTGCACATACCAATCAATATTGGGCGAATTCAATAATTTATCAAATGGTATTTTTTAACGACTTTTTTAATTCAACTAAAAAATAAGTATGCATTTTAATTTTGTAAAATATCTAGCTGTTGTTTGTCTTTTAGTAGGTTTTTCTTGTAAAAATGAAACAAAAACAACGGTTGAAAGTAAAGGTCAAGAAGAAAGTAAACAACCTAATATTGTGGTGCTTTTGTGTGACGATTTAGGCTATGGAGATTTGTCGTCTTTTGGGCATTCCATTATACAAACACCGCATTTAGATGCATTGGCCGAATCAGGAATTAAATTAACTAATTTCTATTCAACAGCTCCGGTGTGTTCACCTTCTCGTGTAGGGTTACTTACTGGCAGAAGCCCAAATAAAGCTGGTGTTTACGATTTTATTCCTGGCCCTAAAAAGAGTGAGGATAATCGTGATTTAGTGCACATGCAAGCCGATGAGGTTACTATTCCTGCCTTGTTGAAAAAGGCGGGTTATGATACTTGCTTATCAGGAAAATGGCATTGTAATTCTCGTTTTAATTCTAAAGAACAGCCACAGCCTAACGATTTTGGATTCGATCATTGGTTTTCAACACACAATAATGCATCTCCAAGTCATCAAAACCCAAAGAATTTTGTTAGAAACGGTGAGAAAGTCGGCGAAATAGAAGGTTTTAGTAGTCAAATTGTAGTTAGTGAAGCTATTAATTGGCTTGAAAATAAAAAAAGTGATAAGCCTTTTTTCTTAGAAGTGGCATTTCACGAACCGCACGAACCTATTGCTTCACCAGAAGATTTAGTTCAAAAATATTTACCATTAGCAGAGAATCTTCAACAGGCAGAATATTTTGCAAATGTTGAAAATGTAGATATTGCTGTGGGGCGTTTGGTAGCGTTTTTAAAGGAAAAATATAGCGATAATACTTTAGTGATTTTTACTTCGGATAACGGACCAGAAACTTTTATGAGATATTCGAAAGCGAAACATTCTTATGGAACACCTGGAGAATTAAAAGGTATGAAACTTTGGACTAACGAAGCTGGTTTTAGAGTGCCTTGTATTGTAAACTGGTTAGGAAAAGAAACTTTTACCGGAACCTCAGAAAAAGTGGTGTCTGCCTTAGATTTTTTACCAACGTTTGTTGATATCGCTGGTGCGGAACTACCTAAAAGAACCCTAGATGGGCAATCCATTAAAAAGTTTTTAAATACAGGTGATTTAGAGCGCGAAAAGCCATTAATATGGGCATTTTATGATGCTATTAATGAGCGCCGAGTTGCTATGCGAAGTGGCGATTGGAAAATTATGGCACGTTTGGAGTCGGACAATAAAGTGCTTCCAAATATTCATAACCTATACGATGGTAATGAAGCTTATGTTAAAAATGCTGAACTCACCAATTTTGTATTATTCAATTTGAAAAATGACATTAGTGAATCTGAAGATTTAGCTTCTAAAGAACCAGAAGTTTTTGAGAAAATGAAAGCAGAATTTTTAGTGCAGTATAAAGATTTATTAAACGAAAGTCATATTTGGGTTCGTAACGAATAGATATTTAGTGAAATGAAAAAAATAGTCCTAATTATTAGTGTTAGTTTCTGTTTTGTACAGGTAAATTGTGGGCAATTTATATTTCCTAAAATAAAAGCTTTGTGGGGTTAAAAATAGAAAGCCTTCAGGATAGAACAGATATTGTGTTTTCATCGGATGTTATTGGTAAATACGCTTTTCAAAACATCAATTTTAACGGCACATTCGGGATGGTGACTTCCGAAGAAAACAAAACAACACTTTTTTTAGGAGCAGGGAAGTTTATTGAGAAAGATGGTTTTTCTATTAAAATTTTAGGTAAAAAATCGGGTGCGGCAACTTTAGTTTATGGCGATAATATGCAATTAACTTGTGATGATGTTATATTGCTAACCATTCCAGATACTTATAAAAAAGGCGAAGTGGTTTTAACTTTTGGTTTTAAACAATTAAGAGGTGAGCGTTTAAAAATGAATGGTGAAAATGTGGTTAACTTTAAAGTGCCAGCCATGAATTTTCAAGAGGTTTCAATAGGATTAAAATAAAAAATAATGAAGAAAATATTAAAAGATTATAGTTTAGTGTTGCTTTGTTTGATGTTGTTTGTTAGTTGTAAAAAAGCTGAAATAACAGCAGTTAGTTCCCCAAACGGTATTAATAATATCACATTTTTGAATGATGAAAATAGTGATGAGATAACCTTTTTAGTAAAATATGGAGAGCAAGTGGTTATTCAATCTTCAATATTGAAGTTATTATCTAATGAGATTGATTTTTCTGGTGATTTGTCCATATTAAAAACTGAAATATCCTCAGAAAATAATGAGTGGCAATCTAATTTTGCTGAGTTAAGCAGAATTACAGACCACTATAATCAAATAAAAATATTTTTAAAATTGGGTGAAGCTCAGGTAAATATTATTGGTAGAGCATACAACGAAGGTGTTGCCTTTGCCTATGAAATTCCGGAGCAACAAAATATTGAAGAAATAGGCTTAGCCGAAAATATTCACTACAACTTTAAGGAAGATTATAACGTTTGGGCTACACCAAAGCGTGGTCCAGGTGTTTTAACGGCACAAGGTGAGTATAAAAAACTCCCATTATCTAAACTCGAAAAAGGTTGTGAGCGTCCGCTTGTAATGGAAATTCACGATAGTTTAAAAATTGCTTTAGCTGAGGCAAAGTTGGTGGATTATGCACGTTTAAGTTTCGATAAAGGGACGTCTTCAAAATATAGTATTCTTTCTAGTTTAGATGGTAAAATGGGGAAACAAGAACAAGATACCATTTCTGGAGCTATCATTTCTAAACGCGTAGAAGTTGGAGCCAAAGTGCATAAAAAATTACCTTTTCAATCTCCTTGGCGTGTAGTAATGATGGCGAAAAACGAAGGTGAATTATTAGAAAATAATTATTTAATTCAAAATTTAAACGATCCTTCTGCTATTGCTGATGAATCTTGGATTAAGCCAGGTAAAGTTTTAAGAGAAACCACGCTTACTACACAAGGCGCTTATGCTGCTATCGATTTTGTGGCCGAACATAACATGCAGTATATTATGTTTGATGCGGGTTGGTATGGCGATGAAATGAAGAACAGCTCAGATGCGACAACGGTAACTTTAGACCCAAAAAGATCTAAAGGCCCATTGGATATGGAAGCTGTAACAGCTTATGGAAAAGAAAAAGGCATTGGTTTAATTTTATATATAAACCGTCGTGCTTTAGAAAAGCAAATAGAAGAAGTTTTACCATTATTGAAAAAATGGGGTGTTGCCGGAATTAAATACGGTTTTGTTCGTGTAGGCGATCAAGATGCTACGGCATGGATGCACGAAGCTGTGAAAAAAACGGCGCAATATGAAATGATTATTGATGTACACGACGAATATAGACCAACAGGTTTTTCTAGAACGTATCCAAACTTTTTAACTCAAGAAGGTATTCGTGGTGATGAAGAATCTGTTCCTAATGCACATACTCTAATAAGCATGTTTACGCGCACGCTTGCTGGAGCATCGGATAATACGGTTTGTTATTATAATTCTCGTGTTAGCAAAATGGGGTCTCACGCCTCTCAATTAGCAAAAACGGTTTGTATTTTTAGTCCGTTACAGTTTTTGTATTGGTATGATAAAGCACCATTAGCTCCAGTTAAAGAAGATGTACTTTGGGGTGATACCAAGACTATTGGTAACGAACCCGAATTAGAGTTTTTTGATAATGTACCAACCACTTGGGATGAAACTAAAGTATTAGAAGCTGAGATTGGAAAAATAGGAGTAATAGCAAGAAGAAAAGGAAACGACTGGTATATTGGTGGAATTAATGGAGAAACGGCTCGAAACGTGGTGTTAGATTTTTCTTTTTTAGATGAAAATCAAAGTTACAGAGCCAAAGTATATACAGACGACGAGACTATCGAAACTAGAACGCATGTTAAAATAGAGGCGATTGAAGTTTCAAATAAATCAAAATTAAATTTAAACGTAAAAAGCAATAACGGCTTTGCTATGCGTATTACTAAACTATAATTAACTAGAATGATGAGTCAAAAATCTATTTTAAAATTATTAACGGTATTTCTTTTAATAGGAATTGTTTCCTGTAAATCAAAAGAAAAAAAAGAGGTTGTAGTGGTTAAAAAAGAACTTCCTGCTAAACGACCAAATATTATTTTTATGATGTCTGATGATCATGCATATCAGGCCATTAGTGCGTACAGCAATCATTTAATTGAAACGCCAAATATAGATCGTATTGCAGACGAGGGAATTAAATTTACTAATGCCTGTGTTTCAAACTCTATTTGCGCGCCATCTAGAGCTACTATTTTAACAGGTAAACATTGCCATATTCATGGTAAAGTAGATAACGTATTTCCTTTCGATGAGTCACAAACTACCTTTCCACAGTTAATGCAACAAGCAGGTTACAAAACGGCTATGTTTGGTAAATTACACTTTGGAAACAATCCTAAAGGTGTAGATGAATTTAAAATTTTACCAGGGCAAGGGCGTTACTATAATCCTATTTTTAATACCAACGATGGCCAAATTACAGTAGAAGGTTATGTAACGGATATTATTATGGATATGACTTTAGAATGGTTAGAAAAAAATAAAGACGACGAGCAACCATTCATGTTATTTTCAATGCAAAAAGCGCCACATAGAGAGTGGTTGCCAGCACCAAGACATTTTAAAGAATACACTAAAAAAACATTTGTTGAGCCAGAAACGTTGTTCGATGATTACGAAGGTAGAGGTACTGCAGCAAAAACTGCAGAAATGAATTTGTTAAAGCACATGAACTGGGCTGGAGATGCTAAAATTTATCCTGAGCTTATGGCAGAGCTAGGTTTAAAAGATGAGTCTGGTTGGGATTTAGAAGCTTTTGAGCGTGAAGTAGGCGCCATGAATGCAGAACAACGTGCTGTTTGGGATTCTGTTTATCGTCCTGTTATGGAAGATTTCAAAGCGAAATATTCAGAAATGGATGATAAGGAATTAATGAAATGGCGCTACCAACGCTACATGCAAGATTACTTAGGTTGTATAGCATCTGTTGATGAAAATGTTGGGCGTTTGTTAGATTACATGGAAGATTCTGGTTTAGATGAAAATACTATGGTGATTTACACATCCGATCAAGGATTTTATTTAGGAGAGCACGGCTGGTTTGATAAGCGTTTTGTTTATGATGAATCGTTTAAAACACCATTGTTAATTAAATGGCCAAACGTTATTGAGCCAGGAATTACAAATACCGAAATGGTACAGAATTTAGATTTTGCACAAACCATTTTAGAAGCTGCTCAAATTGAAGCACCTAGCGATATGCAAGGTGAAAGTTTAATACCTCTTTTATTAGGAAATCAAGAAGAATGGACTAGAGAAGCCGTGTACTATCATTATTACGAATATCCTGGTATTCATATGGTGAAAAGACATTATGCCATTATTACACAAGAATATAAGCTAGCACATTTTTATTATGATGTGGATGAATGGGAACTTTACGATCGCAAAAATGATCCACAAGAAATGAAAAATGTAGTAAACGATCCTGCTTACGCTGATGTCGTTGTAAAGCTTAAAAAGCAACTAGCGGAATTACGTGAACAGTATGGAGATAGTTCGGAGTTAGATCAAGAAATTCTTAGAAAATACCTTGAAGCTCAGAACAACCCAGATATTGAAACGGTGCCGTTGCATTAGAAATAATATTTAAAATATGGAGTCTGAATTTATATTTAGACGTCATACAATAGAAATCATAAAACAGCTTTTTAGTTAGATGAAATTATCAAAATTAACCCCCTTATTAATCCTTTTATTTTTAGTTGGAAGCTCTATTTATGGGCAAAAAGCAACAAGCCATCCAAAACTTTATGCTACTAAATCGGATAAAGCTTCTATAGTCGCTAAAATTAAAAATGAAGCTTGGGCAAAAGCCTCTTGGGAAAATTTACTTTCTACAATAGATCCGCATGTAAATCGTCATGTTGAAGATCCGGAATGGATAGTTTCTCGATTAGCGATGTATTGGAAAGATGGTGCTCATTTCACACAATGTTATATTAAAAATCAAAACTGGGATTATGGTGAAGGCAATGCGCCATTACCAACCGTGCGTTTACCGGGTATGCGTACTTGGAACGATTACATAAACGTGCCTTTAGAAGATCGAATTCCGTATAACGAATCGGGAGATTTACTTGGTATTAGTCGTTCTAGTGCCGATAAAACGCCTGTTTTAATTCCGTATAAGGAAACCGGACACATGATACGTGCTAATAATATGGAAATATTAACGTTGGCCGAACAAGCGGCGTTTGCTTATTATGTAACCGAAGATGAAAAATATGCTAAATTTTCTTCAGATATTTTATGGACGTGGTTATTAGGTACTTATTATATGGAACCGCCTTTAGATCCTAAGAAATCAACAAAAGGTCCTGGAGGTTACGAGCCAGGTGGTATCATGGGGTATTATGATTATGAAGTGATTCACGATGACAGACAAATGCCAACCGCCATTGCTTACGATTTTCTTTATGATTATTTAAATGAAAACCCGCATGAGCATTTAAAAGCTATTAATAAAACACCAGCCGATGTTGCAGGTGTTGTTTTTAAACGTTTTATAGATATCGGACTTATTCGTGGTGGAAAAAAAGGAAACTGGAACGTAAACCGTTACAAAAATGTTTTGGGTAGCATGCTTGTTTTAGAATCTAACGATTTTTATGAAGACGGAAAAGGAAAGGAATATTACATTCCGTTTTACACCGAAAAATCGAGCGATTACTGTGCGGCTTTGCCAGAAATAATGGATTATTACAATACAACAACAGGCTTGTGGCCAGAATCTCCAGGCTATGCTTCAGGAATGATTCCTTTGGTTTTAGAAATGGGGGTTAAATTATACAAATCTGGAATAAATACTTTGGCTGGAAATCCAATTATTTCTAAAGCAGCATTGGCAAATCTTGGTTGGCTTGATGCTCGCGGAAATTTAGTGGTTTTTGGAGATATGCGTGGAGGTCCTGCAAATATTTCATCTTTTGAGTCTTTATTAACTTATGCCACTTGGGAAGGTGATACGGAAACTGCCGAAAAAATGGCAACCGTTATCCGTAAAAATATAGCTTCTGGTCAGTACGATAGAAATGCATCAAATTGGCAAGGTATAGTGTTAAATCAGCCTTTGCAAGGTTCGGGAAGCGATTTACCTTTTCATAAAGCAGCATATTCTCCATTTCATAAACATATTATTATGCGAAATGGAAACGACGAAAATAATGGACTTATGTTTACGCTTTATGGTGGAAAACATAGATCGCATTTGGCTAAAAATGGTTTAGCCATGCAGTTTTACGGCAAAGGTTGGTCTTTAGCGCCAGATGCTTCGGCTTATGAATCATATTGGTCTGACGATGCTGAATATCACAGAGGAATTACAGGTTCTAACACCATTGTACCAGGTTATAATGAAGGCGATATTACGATAAATGCGATGGATCCAGCGGTGGATACTGCAAGCGGATTTTATAACACTTCGGAAACCTCTCAAAATGTATCTTTTGCTGATGTTTCTGGTGGAGAAAAACGTCGTTTAGTGGCTATGATTCGTACTTCGGAAACAACAGGGTATTATGTAGATGTGTTTAGATCAAATCAAGCTGATAACGATTATATTCATCATAACTTAGGAAATGTGGTGACGCTTAAAAATACATCAAATGAAGCTCTAAATTTAGAATCAGTTAATGATTTAGGTGTGAAATATGATAAGAATTATAGGTTTTTCAAAAACCAAAGAAAAGTAAACTATTCTGAAGATTTTAATGCCACTTGGGATATCAACAGCATATCACCTGCATTACATGTTAACATGTGGATGATGGGGCAGGAGAACAGATCGCTTTATGCAGTAGATGCTCCGCCAACAACATTACGTAGTGATATCACGCCTGGGCAGGTGAATAAAAGCCCACAAACAACACCAACTTTAATTGTACGTCAGAATGGAATTAACGGAGCTAAAAATCCGTTTGTGTCTATTTTTGAATCTTATGAAACGGGAGAAAAATCTATTCAATCTATTGAAAAAATTGAAACCTCTGAACATTTTGTTAGTATTGTTGTAAATTCTAAAAACACAACACAATTCATTCTAAATGCGACGGATAATAAAGTATATGAAGCTGACAAAAAAATAAAATTTCAAGGTGTTTTTGGTGTGACTTCCGAAGAAAACAATAATTTTCAATATCTGTATTTAGGGAAAGGAACGTTAATTCAAAAAGACGATTTAAAAATTGAAGCGGTTGATGAAGCTGTTTCAGCAGAATTAAAATTTGAAGATGGTAAATACTTCTACTCTTCGGATAAACCTGTTGTTATTCAACTTAAAAAAGGGCATTCTAAAACGTATCAAGCAGGTCAACATATTGAAATTAAATAGTATAAAATGGACATGAAAATGAAAACGAAACTTTTTGTAATACCCATGGTGCTTGGGATGATGCTTTTTGCACCGCTGTTAAAAGCACAAGAATCTGGGCACCCTAGAATTTATGCTACTAATGCTGCTAAAAAAGATTTTTTAAACAGTATAAAATCTATTGAATGGAAAAAAAGCTTGGTTGATAAGAAAATAGCTAGCCTTGAAAAATATTTAGAATATGTTGATAACGACCCAACATGGCTAGTTTCTAGGTTACAAATGAATTGGAAAACAAAGCATAATAAAGTGTTTTTAAAAGGGGGTGAGTTTGCTTATTCTGAAGGAACTGCGCCTGTGCCAACCGTTCGTTTTTCTGGAACACGAGATTGGGCCACCGAATATTCTTCACCTAAATTAGAAGACGTTGAACCTTATTTTGATGATCCTCGCGGATATTATTTAGCCCATAAAAAAACAAAGAAAAAAGAATGGCTTCACCCATCAAAAATAGGTCACGCCATTGAGGGCACCAACCGCCATATAATGAGTTTGGTTGAAGATGCATCTTTTTTATACTGGGTTACTGGTGATAAAAAATATGCTGAATTTGCAAAGCCCGTTTTTGAAACTTATATCGAAGGCATGTATTACAGAGATGCACCAATCGATTTAAAAAACGGGACACAACAACGTATTTCTGGCTTGGCCACCTTTGAAGTTATTCATGAAAAGATTCTAATTAGTTTATTAACTACGTATGATTTTCTGTATGATTATTTTGAAGATGAAAACGTAAACTTAGACCACAGCGCGGCCGTGTTTCAAAAATGGGGAGACCAAATTGTAAATAATGGTATTCCTGATAATAATTGGAATCTTTTTCAGGCACGTTTTTTAACTTACGTTGCGTTAACTTTAGATAGTAACGATGCTTACGCAAATGGAAAAGGACGCGAATATTTTTTAGACCGTACCTTTAATACATCAACAGAACGCCAATTATCTATAAAAGAGTCGTTGTTAGTTTACGATCAAGAAAATGGAATGTGGCCAGAATGTGCTTCGTATTCCGTACATGTTATTACAACTTTACTCAACATTTTTACGCTTTTAGATAACTCGACCAATAACAACGAACTTTCTAAATTTCCGATTATAGAAAAAGCCGCTTTGGCTTCTTTTCAATACCTGTTTCCAAGTGGTTATACAGTAGGTTTTGGCGATTCTAATCATAAAACATTACCACCCGAAAATTTTGAACTTTTAATTTCAAATTATAGTAAATATAATAATGAAGAAAAAGAAAACATCATTTCAGGTTTATTAGAGCAAATGATTGATAAGGGCGAATATCAAAGAAAAGCAGACGATTTATTTCAACTGTTTTTCTATGTCGATCAATTAAAAACATCGGAAACTAGCGAGAATGGTTTAGATAAATTAACCTCGCCAACATTTTACGCTTCAAACGTAAGTATGTTTAATCAAAGACTGGGGAAAGGTGATGATGCTATGATGGTTTCAACGGCAGGTTCTTACGGAAATCATTCGCATGCCAATGGTATTTCAATAGAATTGTTTGCTAATAAATATGCTTTAGGTTTAGATATGGGGAAAGGTTCTAGTTATTGGCATACCGACCATAGAGAATACTATTCTAGATTTCCGGCTCACAATACGGTGGTGGTCGATGGCGCTTCAGATTATAATGCGATGCGAGGTTATCATCCGTTTAAATTAGATAATAATTTCCCGGCAGTTAGTACCATTCCAACGTTTGATAAATTGACTTATTCAAAAGTCTCTTTTTTCGAACCAAAAACAAAAGCAGATCAACAGCGCTTTACGGCCATTATAAAATCGAATAGTTCAAAAGGTTATATTTTAGATGTATTTCGATCTAAAAAGCAAGAAGGTGGTACAGAACGTCACGATTATTTTTATCATAATTTAGGTCAATCACTTCAAATTTTAGATGCCAATTCTAAAGCATTGTCTTTAAAGAGTACAACAGATTTTGGTAGTAAACAAGGCGATATAAAAGCTTATGATTATTTAACGGAAAAGAAAAAAGTAGAAACCTCTAAAGATGTGCAAGCACTTTTTAGGTTAAAAACGAGTGATGAGGCCGATAATTTAATGAAAGTTTGGATTAAAGGAAGTGAAAAACAAAGTGTTTATACAGCTTTAGCTCCAAAATCTAATGCGCTTAAAAAAGGGTCTGGCACTGCACCTGCAGAAGTTATTGGAGACCCAATACAAACGTTAATTGTAAAGCGAAATGCATCGGCTTGGGAAAACCCTTTTGCAGTGGTTTTTAATCCGTATTTTGACGGAGAAGAAAATCCGGTTTCTAATGTTTCTTATGGTTCTATTAAACAAAATCCGAGTACGCAAATTATAGATGTTACTTTGAATGATAATGCAACCGATCATATTATATTAAATACCAAAGCGGAAGATGTTGTTGAAAAAGACGGGTTGTACCAAAAAGGACTTTTATCGGTTACACGAAAAACTAAAAACACTAAAGATTTAGATTATTTCTTTGTTTCAGGCATGTATAAATATGCGCAAAACGGATGGGAAGTTGTGACTTCAGGAGAACCGGTAACGGTATCTGTTGAACGTTCGGGAGATACCTTTGTTATTGAAAGTAGTGGAGCTGCTGTAATACGAGCACCTTTTTTAAATGGAAAAAAATCGGCCGAATTAAGAATTTATGAAGATGGAAAGTTGGTTTCCTCTAGACAAGGTCAAATAAACAGATCTAATCCAGAGCAGCTAGAATTTAGAATATCTAAGGCCTATAGTAAAGTTTTAATTGTTTATTAAATTAATATAAGAAAAGAACTATGAAAAAAATAAGTTTTCTAATAGCCTGTTTGGTTATAGTGTTGTCTTGCGAAGCATCAAAAGACATCAAAACTATTTATGTGTCGCAAACTGAGGTTGATAGCCCAGACGGAAGTAAAAATGCTCCTTTTTCCAGTTTAAATGATGCTGTTGAAAAGGCTTCGCAAATTATGGCTGGCAATGCGCAAAGTAAAATCATTATTCAACTTTTGCCAGGCGAATACCGTTTGGATAAAGCTATAACTATTCCGGCGTCACTAAGCGGTTTAACTATAAAAGGAACCAATGCTTCGGAAGTAAGTATAAAAGGATCTCAGATTTTAGAGGCTAATTGGAAAGCTTATAATGATCATGTTTTTGTAACGGAAGTTGCTGCAGATTTAGATTTCGATCAGGTTTTAGTGAATGGAAAACCACAAATTTTAGCGCGTTATCCAAATTATGATGAGAGCGCTCAATATTGGCAAGGTTTTGCAGCCGATGCTATTTCTAAAGCGCGTGTTGCTACATGGACAAATCCGAAAGGAGCCTTTTTTAATGCATTACACAGCGGAAGATGGGGCGGTTTTCATTTTGAGATAACAGGCGTTAATGAAGATGGAACACCAATTTTAAGCGGTGGTCATCAAAATAATAGAGGTTCTAGACCCCATGCAGAATACCGTATGGTAGAGAATGTTTTTGAAGAATTAGATAGTGCAGGTGAGTGGTTTTTGGATAAAAACGAACATAAATTATATTATTGGCCAGAAAACAAGAGTACGATTAACGATTTAAATGTTGAAGTTTCAGTACTAAAAGATTTAATTCAAGTGGTTGGAACTTTAGAAAATCCAGTAAAAAACGTAACCATTTCTGGTATTAAGTTTGAAAACACCACACGAACGTTTATGGAAGAGTTCGAGCCATTATTACGTAGCGATTGGACTATTTACCGTGGGGCTGTTGTCTTTTTTGAAGGTACCGAAAATTGTAAAGTAGAGCATAGTGAGTTTACCAATTTAGGTGGTAACGTAATTATGGCTAGTAAATATAATAAAGGACTAGAAATTAAAGATAATTACATTCACGATTGTGGCGCAAGTGCTGTTTCATTTATTGGTGATGTGTCGGCTGTAAGATCACCAGCTTTAACTTATAAGGAGTTTGTTCCTGTTACGGAAATGGACACGATTTCTGGACCTAAAGGTGAATTATATCCGCGTGAATGTTTGGTAGATAACAATTTAATTCACCGTATTGGTCGTGTTGAAAAACAAACGGCTGGTGTGCAAATTGCCATGGCTATGGATATTACCGTAAGTCGTAACAGTATTTACGATGTACCAAGAGCCGGTATTAATATTGGCGATGGTACTTGGGGCGGCCATATTTTAGAGTTCAACGATGTATTTAATACGGTTCTAGAAACGAGTGATCATGGTTCGTTTAATTCATGGGGAAGAGACCGTTTTTGGCACCCAAACCGTCGTATTATGGATAGCTTAACTACAGCTAATGCAGATATGCCAAAATGGGATGCCATAAAAACGACCATTATTAGAAATAACCGTTTTCGTTGCGATCATGGTTGGGATGTCGATTTAGACGATGGCTCATCAAACTATCATATTTATAATAATTTGATGCTAAATAGCGGACTAAAACTGCGTGAAGGTTTTAACCGTGTTGCCGAAAATAATATTATGGTGAACAACTCATTACACCCACATGTTTGGTTTGAAAAAAGTGAAGATGTTTTTAAGCACAATATTGTTCAAAAAAGCTATCAAGATGTAAGATTGTCTGGTTGGGGAAAAGAGATGGATTACAACTTTTTTCCGAATGAAGAATCGATGTTGAAAGCACAAATTTACAATAGAGATTTACATAGTGCTTTTGGAGATCCGATGTTTAAAGATCCAGCATCATTAGATTTTTCGGTTGCTGAAAATTCGCCTGCATTAAAAATAGGTTTCAAAAACTTTCCTATGGATCAATTTGGAGTTCAGAATGCAGAGTTGAAAAAGATGGCCAAAACTCCAGAAATTCCTGTAATGAAAGAAGCTTCCGAAGAAAATAAAAAAGGAAGTCTTGTTGTGGCTTGGTTGCGTAACGAATTGAAAAGTGTAGAATCGGAACAAGAACAATCGGCTTACGGTTTAAATACTCCAGAAGGTGTTATTTTGCTAAAAGTTTGGAAAGATAGCCCTGCGGTTAAAAATGACGGACTTAAAAAAGGCGATGTTATTCTTGAAGCAGCCGGCAAAAAAGTGAAAACAGTAAAAGAATTTTTTCAAATAAATGTTGAAAATAAAACAGATAAATTAGATTTGGTAATTATGCGAAATCAATCAGAAAAGAAAATAACTATAAACACTAAATAAATGAAAAAGAAAAATTTGAACAAAGTATTGTTACTAGCATTGGTGGTTGCTTTAAACGTAAATGTAGGATTTGCACAAAGCTCTAGCAAGAAAAAACTCTCTGATGATGAGCGTATGGAATGGTGGCGCGATTCTAAATTCGGGATGTTTATTCACTGGGGAGCATACTCTATTATTGGTGGCGAACGCGGTACTAAAATAGCTGGTGGTGGTGCAGAATGGGCCATGGACAAATTAGATTACACTATTGAGGATTATGAGAAATTTCCTGAAATGTTTAATCCTGTAATGTTTGATGCCGATGCTTGGGTAAGTATGGCAAAAAACGCAGGGATGAAGTATATTGTACTAACATCTAAACATCATGAAGGTTTTGGTTTATGGGATTCTAAAGTGTCTGATTATGATGTTATGGACAAGTCGCCTTTTAAACGTGATATTGTTAAAGAATTAGCCGAAGCTTGTAAAAAACAAGGTATTAAATTTTGTTTATACTACTCTATTGTAGATTGGCATCACCCACAAGCGCAGGGTAATTTATATCCAAACTACAACATTTCTCAACATGATGATCCATCGGTTGTAAATCCAGAGTTTCCAGAGTATTATGAAAACTATATGAAACCTCAGGTGGGTGAATTATTGAAAAATTACGGCGATATTGGAGTTGTTTGGTTTGATGGCGATTGGATTTCAGATTATACAACAGAAATGGGGAAAGATCTTTATAAATATATTCGTGAGATTCAACCTAATACTATTGTAAATAATAGAGTTGATAAAGGAAGAACAGGAATGGATGGCATGAATAATCAACCAGGAGAGTTTGCAGGAGATTTTGGAACCCCAGAACAAGAAATTCCAGATACAGGTATTGATTCTGATTGGGAAGCATGTATGACCATGAATGGGTCTTGGGGCTATAAACCATCGGATAATAACTGGAAAAGTAGTGAAGATTTAATTGAAAAATTAGTAGATATTGTTTCTAAAGGCGGTAACTTCTTGTTAAATATTGGACCTGATGGTTTCGGAAGATTTCCAGCTGAAAGTATTCGTCGTTTAGATGCTATGGGAGAATGGACTAAAGTAAATGGTGAAGCTGTTTATGGCGCTTCTGCAAGTCCTTATGAAAAACCAAAATGGGGACGTTATACTCAAAAAGATGGTGTGGTTTATGCACATGTTTTCGATTGGCCAAAAGATGGTGTATTAAAGTTAAATAAAGAGATTAAGGTTAAAAAAGCAACCTTATTAACAGCTCCAAATAAAACATTAAATGCATTAGGGACATCAAGAGAGGTGTTGGTAGATGTGCCAATGTTGGCGCCAGATTCTACGGTTTCTGTTGTTAAAATTGAGTTAGCTAAATAATTTAATTTTAGTTAGATTAAAAAAATAATGAACAAATAGACAACCTTCGGGTTGTTTATTTGTTTAAATATAATAACACTAAATATAGAAAAAGATGCATGTTTACAAGAAACTAATAATTTTCACAATGGTTTTGGCTTTAAATGTAGGTGTTGGGTTTGCTCAAACCATTCCTTACGAAAAACCAGAATGGGGCGCATATACTAAAGGGGAAGAAGGCTTTTTAATGGCGCATGTTGTGAATTGGCCAAAAGATGGTAAGTTGGTTATAGATAGAGCCATTAAGCCTAGAGAGGCCAGGTTGCTTTCTGATCCAGATAAGAAAATAAAAATTAAATTAATTGATGATAAATTAACCGTTTTATTACCTGAACAGGCACCTGAGGAACAAATTACAGTAGTTAAAATTCAATTAATACCTAATGATGATTGGGCAAATTTTGGACGATATAAAAAAGCAAATAAAGAATTAAAGGCACCTACTAAAAAGGAAAATAGAGTGGTTTTTATGGGGAATTCTATCACCGAAAAATGGGTGATGTTTCATGAGGACTTTTTTACAGAAAACAATTATATAGGTCGTGGTATTAGCGGGCAAACGTCGTCACAAATGCTATTAAGGTTTAAGCCCGATGTGGTTAATTTAAAGCCGAAAGCTGTAGTTATTCACGCCGGAACAAATGATATTGCTGGAAATAGAGGCCCTATTTCTATTGCAGAAATTGCAGACAATATCTTTTCAATGGCAGAAATAGCTAAAGCGAATAATATAAAAGTGGTTTTAGCATCGGTACTTCCTGCGAGTAGTTATTCTTGGAGTCCTTCAGTAGAGCCTATAGCAAAAATTAGTGAACTGAATGCGCTAATTAAGGCTTATGCAAAAAAGAATAGAATAGTGTATTTAGATTATTACACACCAATGGTAAATGCCGATAAAGGTTTAATCAAAGCTTATGGTAGAGATACAGTACACCCAAATTTAGATGGCTATGCAATTATGGAACCTTTAGTGAAAGCAGCTATTAAAAAAGCATTATAGGAGAAATAAAAGGCGTTTGTTTACATAACGAATTTAATTTTAAGTCAATATTTACTAAAAACCAATTTTAGTAAATATTGACTTTTTTTATGAGATTTAATGAGTCAAAGCAACAAAATTTTGCTTAATGACTTATAATTTCGACTCAATGGACAATAGTTTACACTTTTTGCTAAGGCTAATTGGTAATTTTGAATCATGATAAAGCATGAAACTGAAGGATTATAGTGTTCAATAGAGCTTCGCCTAACGGTATGATAGAGGATAAATAATTTTATAAGTATGAAACAAATAATTAGCGTTTTGTTATTAATAATGGTGGTGTTTTCTGCGCGAGCAAATACTGTTTCTCGCGATACCATTTTTATTAATTCATTAAGTAAACTGGCTAAATATGCAAAGAAAAGTAATGTTTTAGTTAAAATGATTCCGGGAGAATACACCTTGAATTCAATAAAAATAAGCGAACACAGTACTTTTAAAAGGGATGCAAATAGCAAGAAAACCGGAGATTTTCATATCGGCTCGTTAATTCATTTTTCGGGAAATAATAGTCGTTACTTTTTGTCTGGAGTCACTATAAATATTGATTCGAAACTTCATGGAAACTTTAAAAAGAGCGAGTTTAGCGAGTTTTTGGTCAGTGGGAATAGTAACTATATAAAAGGGTTAAAAGGAAAAGATATAGGAGATCATGTACCAGCAAACCGGGTACAGATGTTACGTATTATGGGAGATGATAATACCATTGAAAATGCCGATTTATTTGTTCACGGTTCTACACCGTATGGCTACGGTCATTTATTAGGGAAAGGTAAAAATGCTTTAGTGCCGCTACATAAACATTCGGTGTTATTGGTGGAAGGTACAAATACAAAGCTTTTAGGTTGTAAGGTAGTTACACATGCATACGGCCATGGTATTTTTATGCAAGGCGCTGTAAATACGCTTTTAAAGGATTGCTATGTTGAAGGAAAAATGAGATCAACCAATGAGATGCTTTCCGAAACCTCTGGCTTAGCTTTCGATACTGGGTTTAAAAGCGATTATCCTCCAGGTAAAATTATGCCAAATGAAATAAAATCGTTATCCGAAGATGGCATTCGAGCCTACCCATCAGGAGGATTAAACGGAAGAAGAACTCAGGGTATTACCGTTATTAATTGTACAGTTAAAAATATGCGATCAGGTTTTGATTTAAGTGCCAATTTACCTCCCACCAAAATTGTGGGGTCAACAGCATTAGGTTGTCAAGAAAAAGGTTTTTCAGTAGGAAATAGTGGTGTTATTGAAGATTCTAAAGGCGATGCTTTATATGGGCCACTTATTACTTTTGTTGGAAACAATGTAAAAGATTGCATTGTGGATTTAAAGCTTATAAATAGAGTAAGCGAATATAAGGTACCTCGTTTGGCTGAAATTAATGGATCAGGACATAAGATTACTATACGTAATTATAAAGGAGATAAACGCAGTATTAAATCGCCTATAGTGTTTGGCGAATCTTTTTGGGGTGATGTACATCGTTATAGGCAACCCGATGCAAAACAAGGGGCTTTTTCCGGAGCAAAAAATATTACATTATTTAATTATACGGGTATGCCAGTTGTGTTGACTGATTTAGCAGTTAATTGTACGGTTACAAATGCGACTGTTGCAGATTGAATTTTACTTCATTTTAAATTATTAAAAATAACATGGTTGTTACAAAATTTGTAATGGTCATGTTTTTTTGTTTATAAAGATGAAGTTTAAAGAAATTAATAAAGGAGTGAAAAAATATTATTGAATGTGAGAGTAAAGTTTTTAAAATAACCTTTTCCTAAATCTAAATAATACTTAAAATGATATTGTTAGTTTTTTTAGAAAAAAAACATCATTTATGTAAAAATTGAAGCTTTTTTTTAATAATAAGTCATGATTTATATGAAAAAAACGATAATTAATACTTGAATGTGGAACAGAGATGTAAGTTTACAGAGCGTTTTAATTTAATATTTCATGTGCTTTCATTTTTTAGCTATTGGGCTTTAAATTAATTGATTACTAACTAAAAAAATATTATATGAGGAAAAACTTCTAAAAACTAACCAAGTAAACACAAAAAGCAAAAAAGTATTTAACTAACTTTATTAAACAAAAAATATGAATAAAATTTATTCTTTAATTCATTTATATCGCCCTAGTAACTATAAGGGGATAAAGGTGATTAAATCAATAGTAATATGTACTTCTTTTATTCTCAGCGGGTATGCGAATTCCTCCGCATCATTCAATTCAACTAATTCATTTGTTGAGAAAGACAAAACCCCACTTCTCGACGAATTACAATCTCAAATATCTGGAAATGTAATAGACCAAAAAGGGACACCTCTAGCGGGTGTTAATATTTTAGTAAAAGGAACAAATGTTGGGGTTCTAACCGATTTTGACGGAGAATATAACATCAAAGCAGCAAAGGGAAGTGTGTTACAGTTTTCTTATGTAGGTTTTAAAACTCAAACTGTAGCTGTAGGTACAGGTAGTGTAATTAACATTACTATGGAAGAGGATTTAGAAAGCCTTGGTGAGGTTGTAGTTGTGGGGTACGGACAACAAACTAAAGTAAGTTTAGTTGGTTCTATTACTCAAGTAAAACCTTCCGAATTAAAAATACCTTCCAGTAATTTAACAACGGCTCTTGCTGGTCGTGTTGCTGGTGTTATCGCTTTTCAAAGCTCAGGTGAACCAGGGGCAAATAATGCCGATTTCTTTATTCGTGGAGCTACAACATTTGGTATTCGCCAGAGTCCATTAATTTTAATTGATGGTGTGGAGTTAACAACCAATGATTTAGCCCGTTTAAATACAGATGATATCGAAAGTTTCTCTGTGTTTAAAGATGCTACCGCTACTGCTATTTATGGAGCAAGGGGAGCTAATGGTGTTATTGCAGTTACAACTAAAACAGGTGAAATAGGAAAAGTGAAAGTAAGTGTGAGGTATGAATCTACATATTCTCAAGCTACTCAAAATATTGATCTGGCCGATCCTATAACTTATCTACAATTGCATGGAGAAGCCGTGAGAACGCGTTACGATCCAACAGCCACACCACCTTATGCTTTAAATAAAATAGATAAAACCTTAGCCGGTAATGGTAATCCTTATGTTTACCCAGTTACCGATTGGCAAAATGAATTATTAGAAGATTTCACAAATAACCAACGTTTAAACTTTAGTGTTTCTGGCGGTGGTAAAGTAGCAAGATATTTTGTAGCTGCTGGTATATCTAAAGATAATGGTATTCTTAAAGTAGATAAGCAAAGTAACTTCAATAATAATATTGATTTAAAACAGTATTATGTACGTTCGAATATTAATATTGATTTAACTGAAACTACCGAAGCTATTATTAGGTTTAACTCAACTGTAGATGATTATACAGGACCAATACCAACAGGTAGTCAAGTTTATAATATGATTAACCGTACCAACCCAGTAAGGTTTCCGGCGTATTATGCACCCGATGAAGCAAACGAATTTACAGAGCACCTTTTATTTGGAAATCAAGACGATGGAAATGGAAGTGCAAACTATCTGAATCCTTATGCCGAATTAGTAAAAGGGTATCGTGATTATAGCCGATCTCTAAATGTTTTACAAGTAGAAGTAAAACAAGATTTAGCTGGTATTTTACCAGGTTTAAGCTGGAGAGGTTTAGCAAATATGAACCGCACATCTTCTTATGGTATTAATAGAGCTTATGATCCTTATTATTATGGAATGGGACTTTATAATCCTGTAGACGATACGTATACCTTAACTCCTTTAAACGAGGGTACCGAAACATTGAATTTTAATGAGACGGATGCGTCACGAACCGTAAAATCTGTAATGTATTTGGAAACGGCTCTTAACTATGCGCAGACCTTTAAGGAAAAACACGCGGTTTCTGGGTTGTTAGTAGGTATTATGAGAGAAGAAGTTGATGGTAATGCAACGGAATTGCAATTATCATTACCAAGCAGGAATATTGGAGTTTCAGGTCGATTTACTTACGGTTTTGATAAACGATATTTTACTGAATTTAACTTTGGATACAATGGTTCTGAACGATTTTCTGAAAGTAATAGATTTGGTTTTTTCCCATCAGTAGGTGCAGGTTGGGTAATCTCTAATGAGAAATTTTGGAAGTATGACTTTATCAATCGATTTAAGTTAAGAGGCTCTTATGGTATTGTTGGTAATGATGCTATTGGTAGTGCGGGAGATAGATTCTTTTATTTATCTAATGTAAACTTAAGAGATGGTGGCAAAAGTGTGAATTTTGGAACAGACGGAGGGTTTTCTAGTCAAGGTGTTTCTATTAGCCGCTACGCAAATCCAGATGTAACTTGGGAGAAAGCATACAAACAAAATTATGGTTTTGAAATGAATTTCTTAAATGATGCGATTCAATTTCAAGCTGAATATTTTAAAGAAAATAGAACAGATATTTTACAATCTCGTGCATATATTCCTAATTTATTAGGATTACAATCGGATATTAAAGCAAATATTGGTGAAGCTAAATCTCATGGTTTTGAGTTAACTTTAGATGTAAATCATCAATTTAATAAAGATTTCTGGATACAATTTACAGGTAATTATGTCGATACTAAAAGTGAATTTGTAAATTATGAAGAGCCAGATTATTTAGCATCTGGAGTGCCATGGAGGTCTCGTGAAGGACAATCTATCAACCAAGGTTACGGATTAATAGCAGAAAGACTTTTTGTAGATGCTGCCGATGTTGCAAACTCGCCAAACCAAGAATTTGGAGAAGTTATCGCTGGAGATATCAAATACAAAGATATTAATGGTGATGGTGCAATTACAGAATTAGATATTGTGCCAATTGGAGAGTCTACACAACCAGAAATTAGTTATGGTTTCGGATTTTCTGTGGGGTATAAAGGGTTCGATGTTTCTGCATTCTTTCAAGGGTTAGATCGTTTTTCTTTCTATATAGATTCAGAAAAATTAACACCGTTTGCAGATACAGATTCTAGTAGTGATTATTTATCAGGGAAAACTGCTGAGAATCAAATTTTACAAGCATTTGCAGATAGTCATTGGTCTGAAGATAACCAGAATAGTTATGCTTTATGGCCACGTTTATCAACTACAGCTATTGAAAACAATAACCAAAGAAGTACTTGGTGGATGCGTGATGGCGCTTTTATGAGATTGAAATCTTTAGAAATAGGTTATAATTTTGAACCTAAAAAAGGAGGTCCTTTTGGCATGGCGGCTGTAAGAATGTACATTAGTGGTAATAACTTGGTGCATTGGAGTCAATTTAAACTTTGGGATCCAGAGTTAAGAGGTAGTGGATTAAACTATCCTTTACAAAGGGTTGTGAATATTGGTCTTAAAGTTAATTTGTAATATTAAAACTATGAAAACAAAAAAAATAAAGTATTTTATATCTTCTATACTCATGGCATGTTTTTTTTCTTGCGATTCTTATATAGATGTAGTACCAGATAATATAGCAACTATAGATATTGCTTTTAATAATAGAGATAACGCCGAACGCTTTTTCTATACCTTGTATCATTACATGCCTTCTCATGGTAATGTTAATGCTAATCCAGGGCTTATTGGTGGCGATGAGATTTGGGTAAATCCAATATCAGGAAATAGTATGGGAGCATTTAAAATGACTCAAGGATTTCAAAATGTGGTATCTCCAGAAATTAATTGGTGGGGAGGTTACAGTAATGATATGTTCATTGGATTAAGAGATTGTAATATTTTTCTTGAAAACATCGATAGACCTAGAGATTTAGTCGAAGAGGAAAAAACGAGATGGATAGCAGAAGCTAAGTTTCTAAAAGCCTATTATCATTTTTGGTTATTTCGCATGTATGGACCAATACCTATTATTGATGAAAATACTGCGGTAGGAGCTAGTGTTGATGAGGTACGTTTGGAAAGACAAAAAGTTGACGATGTTGTAACTTTTATAGTAGATCTATTAGACGAAGCTATGGTAGATTTACCACCATTTATAGCTGTACCTGCTGTAGAGTTGGGGCGTGTTACACAACCTATTGCTGCATCTATAAAAGCTCAAACTTTAGCTTTTGCTGCTAGTCCGTTATTAAATGGAAATCTAGCGTATTCAGGATGGACTAATAATGCAGGAGAACCATACGTAAATCAAACTTTTGATATTGCAAAGTGGGAAAAAGCGGCAGAAGCCAGTGCAGAAGCGGTAAGATTATCTACAGAAAATGGACACAGTTTATACAGATCGAATGGGTCGGCGCAATTTACATTGTCAGATTCTACAATTACAAAACTAAGTATTAGAGAAGCCATTTCTGAAAGGTGGAATTCTGAAATTATTTGGGGAAATCAAAACTCAAGTGCATCAGGCTTACAAAGTATGGCTTTCATAAAAGCAGATCCAAGTCTTACTCCAGAAGAGTTAGGGCAAGCGGCAACAAATTGGTCGCCAACATTAACCATGGCAGAGTTATTTTATTCTGATAATGGTGTGCCAATAGAAGAAGATTTAGATTATGATTATGATGGTAGATATGATGTAAGAACAGGAGATAGCGATCATAAATATTATATTGAAGAAGGCTATAAAACAGCAGCGCTTCATTTTGATAGAGAACCTCGTTTTCATGCATCTTTAGGTTTCGATGGCGGAAAAGTATATGGTATGGGGCAGTATAATGATAAAAGCATCTTTACTATTAAATCAAAAAATGGACAACCAGCATCTGGTTCTAATGATAGAAATTATAGTGTTACTGGGTATTTTGCTAAAAAACTGATAAATACTGAAGATATTATATCTGGAGGTTCTTGGAGAGTTAATGCTTATCCTTTTCCAGTAATCAGATTATCTGATATGTATTTATTATATGCCGAATGTTCAAATGAAGCTTACGGGCCATCAGCAGAGGTTTATGCTAATTTAGATATTGTAAGAGAAAGAGCTGGTTTAGACGGCGTTGTTACATCTTGGGCTACACATTCTAATAACCCATCAAAACCTAATACTAAAGAAGGGTTAAGAGAAATTATTCATCAAGAACGTTTAATCGAATTGGCTTTTGAAGGGCATCGTTTTTGGGATTTAAGAAGATGGCTTAAGGCGCAATCTTACCTAGACGGTACAGAAATGAAAGGGTGGAATAGATCAGGATCTACAGTTGAAGACTATTATAAAGTAACCGTTGTAGGTGAAACAGCTTTTAGTCAAAAGAATTATTTCTGGCCTATTAAAGAGAGTGATTTATTAGTAAACCCTAATTTAGACCAAGCCCCAGGGTGGTAGTTTTTATATTAACATTTAAATAGAATATTATGAAGAATTTAAAATTGTTTATTTTATCTTTTTGTTTAGCAACCCTAACAAGTTGTGAAGAAGATAGCGTTAGACCATTGGTTATCGACGATGGTAATGCTCCTGGAAGTGTTATTGGTGTCTCTGTTGAAAATTTTGCAGGGGGGTCTAAAATATTATATAACCTACCTGACGATAGTGATTTACTTTATGTTGTAGCTGAATTCAACAGAAGAAATGGTAGCGAAATAAGTGTGGTAAAATCATCTGCTTTTAATAATAGTTTAACCGTAGAAGGTTTTGCTGAAGAAAAAGCTTATGATGTTACCTTGTATGCTGTAGATCAAAGTGAAAATAGATCGGAGCCAACCGTTGTAACTATAAATCCCGAGAAATCGCCAATAGATTATGTATGCGAAAGTATGGAAGCTTTTCCTGATTTTGGGGGAATACATTTATTTTGGGAAAACCCATTTCAAGCACTTGTTTCGATAGAAATATCGTACGCAGATGAGTATGGATTACCACAATTGCAAGATGTATTTTATACAGAAGCTGAAGAAGGTGATTTTGCTGTTAGAGGTTTCGATACTTCAGAGCGCGAATTTATTGTAGTTGTTAAAGATCGATTCGGTAATGTGTCTAAAGTGAAAAAATATACATTATCACCACTATTTGAGGAGCTTATGGAAAGAACAAATTACCAGGCAATTACGCAGTTACACGATACACCTGACGCTTATGGATGGGTTTTAGGTCGTATTATTGATGGTTCCATTGGTAAAAATAATGGATTTCACTCAGGACCAGGTTGGGAAGACCCAGCAGGCGAACTACCTCAGTATATTGGTCAAAATGTTCATATGTTCACTATTGATTTAGGAGTTACAGTGAAACTTAGTAGAATTAAATGGTTCGATAGAACCTCTTATGAGTTCCGACATGGCAACCCACGAATTTATGATATTTGGGGTGGTAATACACTAAACGAAGATGGAAGTCTTGATGGGTGGACTTTATTAACCGAAAATGGCGAAGTTATTAAGCCATCTGGAGACCCAGGGTATGGTGTGAAAACTGCAGCAGATGTTGAAGCTTCTAGTAAAGGATGGGATGCCGTAGCAACATCAGCAGCACCTCCAGTTCGCTTTATTAGGTTTGTTAATAAGCAAAATTGGTTAGGTTCGACTTTTTTACATATGTCCGAATTGGAGGCGTATGGTCAAAAAATTGATTAAATAATTCGTTTTTAAAAATATAATATATAGAAAATATGATTATAAAATATAAAAGAATAATAGGTCGCATATCGTTGCTGGCTTTAATAATAACATGTTCCTTTTCCTGTGAAACAGATTTATATGAAACATATAGTGAATACAGTGATGGTAATGTGGTAAGTGTAGGCTCTCCTGATTCTTTAAGTGTCGATTCAGGTTTAGATAAATTAATGTTTAAAGTTTTTATTAATGCAGATCCAAAATTAAAAAAAGGAGTTATTTCTTGGAATTTAGGAGCAAATGAGAAGACTTTTAACATTGATAGAACCATTTATCAAAACGAAATAATTGATGTCGAAGTTGAGCCAGGTGAAGGTTCTTATGAGTTTGCAGTTCATTTAGAAGATGCAAACGGTAACAAATCGAATACTTTAACGCTTTTTACTGAAGTTTTAGGTGAAACATATCGTGCTGATTTAGTTAATAGAAGTTTAAGTGGGAGCACTTTATCTTCAGAGACAGAAGTAACTCTAACTTGGGAATCAAATAGGTATATCGATTCAAAAATGGTAGAGCAGGTAACTAACGATTTGTTGGTGAAAACAGAACTAACATATATTAGTGAAGCAGATGGTTTAGAGAAAACAGTGGTTATCGATGAATCGGAAGACACTTTAGTTATTTCCGATTTTATACCAGAAGGCAGTTTTAACTATAAAACATTTTATAAACCTACGGTAGATTCTGTTTATATTTTCGAAAGCAATCCTACAGAAGGAACGTTTCCAGCAAAAATATAAGTAACAGTAATGTATTAAAAACTAAAGTCTCCTTGGCAATATGTTGTGAAAGGAGACTTTTTGTTTTTAGATTAAATTTTATTCCAAACAAGGTTATTTTAAAAGTGTTGATATAGTGGTGTTTATGTTCTATTGTAGACGTAAGCATTTATTGTTATGCTTTTATTTTAATAAAAAAACATGAGATAAATGAAAAAATATATACAATTAATAATACTCTCAGTCTTATTTTTATGGGGAGGACACTTACAAGCCCAAACAACAATAAATACGCTTGCGGAGTTAAGGGCTCACTTAGGAGACAACGATGGAGATTTTGTAATGGCTCCTGGTACATACTATTTTAATGAAACCAATTGCGGGCCAGATAAGTTATTCTCAAACCCAAAATTACTTCTGTTTACAGGAAATAACTGTACTTTCGATTTTACCGATGTGAAATTTGAAATTGATACTAAAATTTTTACACTATACGGTAACACCGATGTTATTGAGTTTTGGGCAGCCGGAAATGATAATGTTTACTTGAATTTAACCATGGAGGATATTGGAATGACGGTTCCTTCCAAAGGTGCAGGCTCCATACACCTTGATGGTGCAGATAATTTAATTGAAGGATTTAAAACAACTGTGAGAGGCTCCTTTCCTTATGGTTATGGTGATACTTTTGGTAAAGGTGGCGGATCTGTAATTTCTCATCAAAAACATGCCGGTATTTTAATTAGAGGAGACAGGAATCATATAAAAAATTGTAGTGTAATTATGAGAGCTTATGGTCATGGTATATTTGTACAAGGTTCTCATGATGCTGTTATAGAAGGTTGTTATGTTGAAGGAGAAACAAGGACTGTTGGCGAAATGCTACAAGAAGAAGGCACCGGATCTCCAGCAGATAGTGCAGATTTTCAAACGGTTTGGGGATTTGACTTAAGAGATCATACAAGCGACTACACTTTTAGTCTTCAGGAAGCAGGTATTAGAGCTTACTCCACCGGTGTTATACACGATTCTAATGGGGATTCTACAGGTGTTGATAGAGGTACGGAGAATACAACAGTTATAGATTGTACTATTGTTAAAATGCGCGTAGGTGTAAATACAGGTGCTGAAGGAGGAAATAATAAGCGCATTGAAAATTGTACAGCATTAGCTTGCGAGGGCGGGTTTTGGTTAGGTAATGATGGAGACGTTATTAATTGTTTTGCAGATGCCTCGGTTGGACCCATTTTGTCAGAAGATATTTCTCGTTCTAATGCAACATATGAGGTTACTATTTTAGACAACTACATTCCTAAAATTGGAGATACACCTTATTTTTTTGCAGGAGGAACCAATCATAATATTACAATACATGATGGTACCACTTACTATAATCCAGATATTAAAATTGTTTTAGGAGGAACAAGGCCAGCAAATCGTTTTTTAGCAGGGTCTGTAGAGCCACCACCTTCTAGAAATGCTAGTAATATTACATTTACAAACAACACACCTTATCCTTTAGTTCTAGAAAGTGCTACAAATTGTGATATTTTCTCTTGTGGACCCGTTGAAGATAATGGATCTGGAAATACAATCACGCAATTAACCAACTGTAGTACAACAAAACCATGTAATAATACAGTGAGTAACCTTCAGGCAGAATGTTATGATGCCATGTCTGATATAGGCACGAGAGATATAAATGGTAATTCAAATACTCAAGAAGTTTATGGTATACATGCTGGGGATTGGATAAGTTTTAATGCTATTGATTTAACTGATATGACTGCGATTGAAGCTGTTGTATCTAGTATACATAACAACGTGTCTATAGAAGTTCGAACCGGAAGTAATACAGGAACTTTACTGGCAACAATACCTATTACTAGTACTAATAGTGAATCTACTTATTTAGAGTTTTCCGAAAACTTAAATCAAGTTGTAAGCGGAGTAACGGACATCTACTTTGTTTTTGTTGGTGTAAGCGAAACCGGATGGTTATTTAATTTAGATAAATTATCTTTTAGTAAAGACGCTTGTGCTCAGTCGTCTTACAACCCGTTTTTACCTATAAGTGCAGAAGATTTCTGTGCTTCGTCAGGAATATCAGTGTACGATTTGTCTATCTTTAATAAATCAGTTGGAGATATTGATGATGGCGATTATATAAGATTTAATAATGTTCATTTTGGAAATGACGATGTTTACAATGAAATTGAAGTTTTAGCATCTTCTACAACTGGAGGTTCTATTGAAGTTCGAAGTGGAGCTGTAGATGGTACATTATTAACAACCGTAGTGGTTGGGATCACGGGTAGCAATAATAATTATGAAGTGTTCTCTAGCTATACGGCTTCTGAAATAACAGGAACACACGATTTATACTTTGTTTTTAAAGGGACAGGATCTTCTTTTTTAAATATGGATAACTTCTTTTTTAATAATGATGAATGTAGCGGTGTAAATTACAATGCATTTTCTCAGATAGATGCATTAGATTACTGCGGCATGTTTGGGGTGGTTCCAATAAACAATGAGTATCTTGGAGGTATAAATGATAACGAATGGATTCGTTATGGTAGTGTCGATTTTACTTCGGAAGCACCTGCACAAATTACATTTAACGTGGCAGGATATCCTACCGAGGAAACTATAGAAAACGGATTTATAAACGTGATGCTAGGCCACCCAACAGAAGGTATCTTAATTGCTCAAACTACCGTTCCAAAAACAGGCGGATGGGAAGTTTGGGAAGAGGTGACAGCATCTTTACTTCAAAACGTTACAGGTACCCATGAGGTGTATTTGTATTTCGGAAATGGAGCGTTCAATTTAGATTGGTTTGAGTTTCATCAAGAAAAGGTTGAGTTAAGTAACCTGGCTTTAGCTTCAAATGGAGGAATTGCTTCTCAGTCTACCACAGCATACGAAGGTGATGCTGCTCGTGGTAACGATGGTAATACTGATGGTAATTATGGCGGAAGCTCGGTAACACATACTGAACATGGAAGTACTGGGGCTAATACGCTTAAATGGTGGCAAGTAGATTTAGGTGAAGATAAAATTATTGAGGAAATTGTAATTTATGGCAGAACAGGAAGTAATAAAGGTGTTGCTTATGTTAGTGATTTAAATAATTTTACTGTAGAAGTTTTAAATGAAAATGAAGTGATTATGTTTACTCAGTTTTATTCCAGTTACCCAGCGTCTAGACCATTAAGGATAGATGTCGATAGTAAAATAGGTCGAATTATTAAAATATCAAAAACGTCTGATAGAGGAATGTCTTTAGCTGAGGTTGAAGTTTTTGGAACAAATACTTTAGCTGTTAATGATTTTTCTTTACCTGAAATAAAACTATATCCAAACCCAGCAAATCAGGTGGTTACGGTTGTTAACGCTTCTAATTTAACCTTAGAAATATTTAATATTAATGGTGTTTTAGAATCGCAAATTTTTCTTTTAGAAAGCAGTAAGGAAATCTCATTGGAAAACTTGAGCTCGGGAATTTATTTTCTAAAATTCACAGATGATCGAGGAACAACGGTAAAAAAACTAATTAAGCTATAGTATAGATTTATTGTTCAATAAATAAATTTATGTAGAAAAGTTTATTGATTTTAAAATTAAGTCAAGATTTGCTAAAAGCGATTTTAGTTGGTCTTGGCTTTTTTTTATGCTTTGTTATTATTCAAAAAAAAGACAAGAATACATGGATAAGAGCTATAATTTACACACAATGGTTAATAGTTTATATTTATTTATTAAGCAAATAAGTAATATTGAATAGAATATAAATTTTAAACATTAATGTTTCATTTTAGAACTATGAAAAAAGGAATTTCATTTATTATTTGCTGTTTTTTTGTAATGCTAGTTACAGCCCAAAAAAGAAATTATCTGTTATACACCGATAGTAATATTGCTAATTTAAAAAAGCAAATTACGGTTAATGAGGATATAAAAAATAGTTGGGAAAAGCAATTGAAATATGCCGACGAATTAGTTTCAAAAGATAGATTTAAAGCCGATAATTGTCAAGTGTTAGGTTTAGCCTATCGCATGACGGGTGATGAAAAATATGCCAAAACCATAAAAAAAATATTAGTAGATTATACTTCAAAAGATACTTGGGAAGGAAAGAATTTATTAAGCAGAACACCAGCTTGGAAAGGCGGTTTAAATACATCACATACTAGTTTTTTCGTTTCTATAGGGTTTGATTGCATTTATGATTACTTAACTAAAAAAGAACGAAAGGATATTGCTGAAAATTTAGTGCGCGTTGGTATTCAACCCGCTTTAGACGATTGGTTATTGCCAAATGCAAACTTTCACACGTTTGATACTATGGGGCACAACTGGTGGAGTGCTTGTGTTTATATGGCTGGTTTTAGCTCGTTAGCGATTAGAAATGAAGTTCCTGAAGCTAAAAACTGGGTGAATGATATTGCTCAAACCGCTACCGAGTTTATTAATTATTCGGGGAGTGTATTGCAAAATAAACCGCCAACATTTGATAAAGACGGCGGTTTTTACGAAAGTATAAACTATGCTTCTTACGGTATTTCTCAATATTTATTGTTCCGTTTTGCGTTGCAATCGGCATTACCAAACACAAAGCAGGTCGATTTACCTATTTTAGATAAAATTGGAGATTTCTTTATTCAAACCACTTATTACGTTGAAGAAGGAAAACCAATGTCTGTAAACTTTGGTGATAGTTTCATCAATAAAACCGGAAACGCCTGTTTAACATTGCTATGGCAATTGGGTTATAAGAAAAACGATTATGCATGGTACATCAATCAAACCAGTGCTGGAAATGATAAGGAAGGTTTACAATTAGATACACCTAACGGACTCATTTTACACCCGAAATTACCTGAAATTTCGAGTAATTATTCACCTAAACTGGCAACATCGCATTTATTTGCGGACATGGGATGGGCAACCATGCGAAATTCTTGGAATAAAAACGCGACCATGTTAGCCGTGAAATCTGGTTTTACTTGGAACCACACGCATGCCGATGCCGGATCGTATATTTTATTTCATAATGGAAAAAATTTAATAATAGATTCAGGAAATGCATCTTATGGAAATCCACTTTATACGGAGTATTATTGCCAAAGTGAAGCGCATAATGTGGTGCTTTTTAATGGTGAAGGTCAGAATAGAAAAGATCCTTATTTTGGAGTTGCAAACCCAGGGTCACTTCATAATTTAATAGAAGGCGACAATTTTAAATACATTTTAGCTAATGCCACAGGGCCTTATGCACAAACATTAGCACGTAATTATCGTAATTTTATTTGGGTGGGCGATGTTATTTTAGTGATAGACGATTTATTAGCACATAAACCAGGTAAGTTCGAATGGTTATTGCATTATAACGGCGAATCTAAACGTAAAGATTTAGATGTATCTATCAAAGATGGCGATGCTGAGGTTATTGTAAATTCATTATATCCAGCAACTTTTCCGGAAGGAGGATTACCTCACGATTTTCCTGAGCAAATGCGTTTAGAAGAAAAGTTAGGTTATGAAGATCATCATCCGGAAAACAGAGCTAAGTATTGGTCTATAAGTCATTTTGAAGAAACAGCTAGAACCAAATTTATTTCTGCAATTACTTTAAAAACTGAAGAAAATAAAGAAAACTTACCTATTATCAAACGTTTTGAAGGAAAAGACTTTTTAGGAGTTTCTATTACACAGAATGGTGAAACAACAGAAGTGTATTTTAATCTTTTGGCCGATGGCAGACTAAAACACCGTAATAGTGTCCTTAATATGAATGGTTGGGAAACCGATGCTTATTTAACAGTTTTAAAATTTAAAGCTGATGCTGATAAAACAAAAATCAATAATGTTGATGAAATGTTTATCGGTCACGGCAGTTATTTACGTCGTGATAATGAAGTTTTAATACATGCTTTATCAAAATATACAGCTTTAGTTGAAGGTTTTTCTGGAACACAAAAAGTAACTTTTCAAGGTCAGGAAAAGGCAACATTAAGTCTGCGTAGTTCAAATAAAAAATCATCACTTAATGTTAATGAAACTACACAAAGCGGTAAGTATGATACATCAAATAAAACAGTAAAAGTAACTTTAAAGTAAACTGAAATATGTTGGTAAAAAAGAAAAGCTTGAATAAGAAACAACAGGTTTCTGTGTCATTAATGTTATTTGTTTTTTGTGCATTTTCATTTAGTGGGTTTGCGCAAATTCCGCTTCCTGAGAATTTAGATCAGGGATATCCACGATTGTATATTAGCCAATCTGAAAAAAAGAATTTAGAAAAAACCATAAAAAAAGAGGAATGGGCAGCAGATGTTTTAAAGGGTATTCATGATCGTATTGATAAATATGTAGAACGCCATGTTACCGACCCAGAATGGATGGTTTCTAGGTTGCAAATGTATTGGAAAACAAAATCAACCAATGTTTATGTTAATGGCATTAATTATTCTCATGCCGATGGCGAAGCCCCTGTGCCTACTGTTCGTTTTGTAGGCTCTAGAGATTATACAACACCATACGGAACACCAAAATTAGAAGATATTCTTCCCTACATGGACGATCCTAGAGGTTTGTATTTACCCAATAAAAGTAAAGATGGAAATCCTTTTGAATGGGCTGCAATAGCTAAAACAGGACGGGTAATTTATTCCATTAATGAACAAATCATTGAGTTAGCACGTGATGCCGCATTTATTTACTGGTTAGAAAATGATGAACGATATGCTAAGTTCGCCAATGCTATTATTCATACGTATTTAGAAGGAATGTCTTACAGGAGCGAGCCAATCGATTTACTTAACGGGCATATTCAAACACTTGTTGGTTTTACCAATTTTCAGGTGATTCATGAAAGTGTGCTTATAGATGTAGCTGAATTGTATGACTTTTTACATCAGTATATTGAAGTTAATCATGCTGAAAATATTCCAATGTATGATAAAACGATTAAACGATGGACAGATCAAATTATTAAAAATGGAGTACCCCAAAATAATTGGAACCTACACCAGGCTAAAATTATTTTAAAGGCAGCAATGGTGCTAAAAGATGATCAGTTTTATGAGGATAAAAAGGGTAGGGAATACTATATAAATTACATTTTAAATGTGACATCCGCACGTCAGTGGTCATTAACTAAATTCATGAATTTTGGATACGATTACAATAATGGGGTCTGGGCGGAGTGTCCAGGGTATTCTCAAGGTGTAACTAAAGATTTAACAACATTTATTAAAGATTTTGATAATACTTTCGATCATAATATTTTACCATACATGCCAGTGATGGAGAAAGCTGTTAAAATGTTACCGCAATATTTATTTCCTAATGGGCAAACAGTAGCGTTTGGAGATTCTAATTATGGTGGCATTGGTACAGAGGCTATTTCAAATTTAATTCGTGTTGCTCAGAAAAATAATGATAAAACCTTAGAAGAAGATTTCACAGGGTTGTACCGCTTATTTGCAGAGGATCAAAAATCTGATAAAAACAGAAAGCCGAGGGCTAATATCAGCTCGTTTTTTGCAAGTAAACCTTTGGAGTTAAATCCAAAATATACAAAAAGTGATATTGACGACTATATCACCCAAACGTTTTATGCGCCAAATGTAAGCTGGCATGTACAACGTATGGGCACAGGGAAAAATGGAATGATGGCTTCCTTAAATGGATCATTAGGAAATCATATGCATGCTAATGGAATTAACATGGAATTGTACGGAAAAGGTTTTGTGCAAGGTGGAGATCCTGGTAAGGGTGCAGGTTATTTACAACCTATATATTTAGAATTTTACTCGCAGTTTCCAGCGCACAACACGGTTATGGTAGATGGTGTATCATCTTATACCGAAATGTTTAGTAATCATGCGTTCGATTTGATGGGAGAATATCCGAAGTCTGAACAAAAGAAAGATTATTATCAAAATATTACATATTCCGATGTTTACTTTCTAGAGCCAGAAACACGAAGTGACCAAAGTCGTTTGGTGAGTATTGTAAAAACAGGTGAGATTACCGGGTATTATATAGATGTTTTCCGTTCTAAAAAGCAACGTAAAGGCGATAAATTTCACGATTACTTTTATCATAATTTAGGTCAAAGCATGGAGGTTTTAGATGCGTCAGGAAATCCTTTAGATCTTAAACCTTCGGAAGAAATGGCTTTTGCTGGCGGTTACTTATACGCGTTCGATTATCAATGGGATAAAAAATCAATTAGAACGAGTGAAGATTATCAGGCGCAATGGAAGATTGATAGGCCAGAAGGAGAAGAAGATGTGTTTATGAATCTTTGGATGATGGGCGCAGAAAACAGAGAAATATTTTCGCTAAAATCACCTCCACATAAAGCTTTTAAAGGAAACCATGGTTTGCCATATGACGTGGATAAAGCGCCATATTTAACTTTTGCAGCAAGACAATTTGGTGCTGCTTGGGAACAGCCATTCGTTTCAGTTTATGAACCATTTACTTCAACAGAAGGAAAAAGTATTGAAAACATATCAAGTTTTAAAGATGAAAACGGAAGTAAAGAATTTGTTGGGCTTCATGTGAAACACAAATCAGGAAGAGAAGATCTTGTTTTTTCAACCACCAATAACCAAAAGGTGAAATATAACAACATGGCTACAAATGCAATATATGCTGTATTCGGTAAAGAAAAAAATGGTGATTTTATATTGTTCATAGGAAATGGAACCGAATTAGAAACAAAAGATATTAAGGTTTCAGCAAGTGAAAAAGGAAATGTAATACTTGAAAAAAAGAATGGCCAATTGTTTTTAGATAATGAAGTGCCAGTAACAATATGGATTAATAACGAAGAAAAGAAATTCAATATTGGAACTTTTCGGTCAATAAAATAATCACAAATATGAATTTCAAGGGAAGTCTAAAAGCGGCAATTTACTTTTGTTCTTTATTATCATTTACATTTATTTTTGGATGTAATAATGTTGAAAATGATAAATTAGATATTAAGGAATATTTAAAACATGCAAATGGAAACACTATTTATCCTTCGGAAAAGCAAATAGAAATGCTTAAAAAGGTGATTCCGAATGAAGCCTTTCAACCGGCACCAAAAATTAGTGATAGAACATTCTGGAATGAAGTAGCCCAAACCGAATCGGGTAAAACTTATTTAAAAAAGGCATTATCATTTTTGAATGAAGCTCCTGAAGTTCCCATTTCTGATGACATTTATAGAAGAGCCAATAAAGAAGGAAATCGAGCTATTTATAAACCAAGGTATTACGATACCATGATACGTTTAGAGCATTTTATTTTAGCTGAATGCTTAGAAAATAACGGACGTTTTGTACCTCAAATCAGAGTGTATTTAAGAGCTATTATGGATATGAAATCGTGGTTGCATCCTAACCATGACGACAGAAATAATAGCGTTCTTGAAGGAAAACGGGTGTCAATCGATTTAGGTGCAAGACGTTTTGGGTCGGTTTTAGCTGTAGCTGAAACGCTTTTGGAAAATCAATTATCACCTGAGTTTAGAAACGAAATTAAAGCACAACTTCAATATAGAATTACAGATAATTATTTACAAAGCTGTAAGACTCCGGATAAAAATAACCATTGGATTGATGGTAAAAGCAACTGGAATGCTGTGTGTACTAGTGGTGCCGTTTTTACATCTATAGCGAATGCAACAGATGCAGAAGAGCGTATTGCTGCTATAGGTTCTGCAATTAATAGTATGAAACATTATGTAAGCGGTTTTGGAGCCGACGGGTATTGTTCTGAAGGTGTTGGATATTGGCGTTACGGTTTTGGCCATTACTTATATTTGGCCGAAATACTTTTCGATTATACCGATGGAAAAATTAATTTATTTGAAGGTCATGATCCTGATAAACTGAATAGAGTAGCCGATTTTCCTGAGAATTTCCATATTCAAAATGAAAAATTTGCACCTTTTGCCGATGGTAGCTCTATCGTTAAAAATAACGAAGGTAACTTTGCTTATGTATTGGCGGCAAAACAATACGGTGCAAGAAAACCGATTGAAAATATTTTAGATCAAGCCGTTGAACAACTTATTGTTTGGAAAAACCCAGAAGATTTTACCACAAGAAAAACAACAAATTCAAAAACGTTTGTAGTGCCAAATCATTCTTATTTTAACGATTTTGGAATGGTTATTTCTCGCGGAAAACAGAACGTGCCATTTTCTGTAGCGGTTAAAGCAGGACACAATAAAGAAAACCACAATCATAGTGATGTAGGAACTTATATTTTAGTTTTAGGAGAAGATTTAATTTCTGGAGATATAGGTGCGCCGTCTTATCGTGCCGGATCTTTTTCGCCAACCAATAAAGCACGAAGTTCTTGGGGGCACCCAGTTCCTATCATAGATCATACTTTGCAATCTAATGGACGTCAATTTGAAGGAAAAATAACAGAAACCAAATTCACTGATATAGAAGATAAAGTGGTTATGGATATTAGTGCGGCGTATGAATTGCCTATGCTTGAATCTTTATCTAGAACAATGACGAATGATAAGTCTGGAGCGGGAACAATTAGTATTCAAGATGATTTTAAAACAAGCAAACCTGTTGTTTTCGGAACAGCTATTATGACGTTTTCAGAATATGAAATTGTTGATGAAAGTACTATTATGCTTATAGGGAAAAATCAAAAAGTAAAAGTTGAAATCAGTAGCAGTGGAGGTAAAGTTGTTATTAACCCTGAACCTGTTCCTGTAGAATATTTAAGGGAAGGAAAAGGTGCTGTCAGAATTGGTGTCGATTTTGAAAAACCTATCGCTAGCGGAAGCATAAGCGTGAAGTATACACCGATATTTTAAAGTATATTTCGAGTATTTTAGAGATCAAGAAAGGAATAATCTTAATAGAAGATTGTTCCTTTTTTATTTATGTAGTCTTAATTTTCTTGGATTTACTGCATTTAATCATTCAAAGCAAAGGTTTTTACTAAACTTGTATTTCAGTATCTCTAACAAGGTATCTTAACCGGTTTAATTTATGCAAAAGTTTTATAGCTTTATATTCAGATATATCGCTCAGTGCGGAATCGGTTTGGCGGAAATTATAAGCTTGTTCTATCAGTTCTTTGTAACGCTGGCTTAATCTATTTTGGTTTGTTTTAATGGTATCAATTCGGTTCATATCAATAAAATATAAAATAAGTAGTACATCAATATACGTTTTTTGTTGAGTTATATTTGTTTTTTTCTTACGTTATTTTTCGATATTCCTGTTTTATAGCTTTATAACCTGTTATTTTGTTAATTTTAAAGCAAAAAAAACCGAATGCTAACATTCGGTTTTTATAATTATGGTATCGTTTTTTAGTCTTGTAAAGCGAATACTTTCTGTAATAATTCGGTTGTTCTAGATGATGCTTTTGTTCTAATTTCAGTTTCTTCAACAGCAATCATATTATAAACACCTTTTAAAGCTTCTCCTGTAACGTAATCGGTTAAGTCAGCGTTCACATTTTTTGTAAACGGAAGCGCGTTATATTTCGTAATTAAATTACTCCAAATTTCATCGGCACCTACTTTGCTAAAAGAATTTTTAATTACAGGGTTAAATTTAGCGTAAAGATCGGTTTGTGTTTTGGTTGTTAAATATTGAGTTGCAGCATCATTATTACCCAGTAAAATATCTTTAGCATCGGCAAAGGTGATATCTTTTACTGCATTTACAAAAATAGGAGTAGCTTCTTTTACAGCATCTTCTGCTGCACGGTTAAGTACTTTTAAACCTTCGTCGGCAAGGCTGCTTAATCCAATATCTCTAAGTGCTTTGTCTACCTTTTGTAATTCTTCTGGTAGTAAAATTTTAACTAAATCGTTCTTAAAAAAACCATCAGTTTGTGTGAGTTTGGTAACTTGTTTATCAATACCTAAATCAAGGGCTTGTCTTAAGCCAGCGGCAATATCGGTTGTGCCCAAAACACTTCCTGTTTGTGGTAATTGGCTAACAACTTGCTGTAATTCAGCACAAGCTGTAAGATTAAATATTAATAAAAAAACGAGACTTTTACGTATCATGATATTGGGTTTTAAATTAAAAGCAAAGATATATTTTACGATTGAAAATTAAACTCTTTTTTTAAAATAGTATTTTAGCACAATTATTGTTATGCTAAGCTTGAATTGAAATTAAGGTTAAAAGAATTGAGTCTATTTTAAAGTGCTAATTTCAAAAGGTAAACGTGTTTAGGTGTAATATAATGATTAAATTGGCTCAGATTAAGGGTATATTATAATGAAAATAAGAAATCAAATAGTTTTTTTACTGTGCGTATTAAGTCCAGTATTGTTTTTCGGACAAATACACATTTCTAACAATATAAAAACATCATCAATTGCTACAAGTGATGAAAACGCATTGTATTTTGTCGACTTTTGGGCAACATGGTGCGGACCATGTATTCATGTTTCAAAATATTTAGAATCGTTACAGCGTCAATTTCCTGATAAATTTTATATTTTATCGTTATCTAATGAAACGCCAGAGGTGGTAAAAAAGTTTATGACCAAACACCAGATGGATTTAGCCGTGGCATTAGATTATGAAGGGGAAACATTTAAAACTCATAATATTACTAGTTTGCCATACGGCATTTTGTTTAATGCGGAAGGGACGAAACTTTGGGAGGGACATCCAGCGGAATTAAAAGGGTATACTATAGGTGGGTTTTTAGTAAGAAATAATAAAACAATTTCGGTAGAAAATTTTTTTAAGCTTGAAGAATATAAGCAAGAAGTTATTGTAGAAAACCCTGTGAAACGAAGAGATGATTTTGGGTTGTTAGAAGTTGCAGTTGTTCCTGAAATGAATACAGGAATTCAGACAACAAATAAAAATGGTTATTTAGAAATTGAAGGGCGTTTACAAGATATTATGGCTTATACATTACGGAGTAACAAAGGGCAGGTTATAATGCCTGAAGCTGTAAATAAGTACTATAAAATGTATTTTGAAGAAGGCTCTAAGGCTATTGAAAATAAAGAGAAATATATTTCTAAAGCCTTAAAGTTACGCCGTAAAGAATATGAAAAAAAGGGCGATGCCTTAGTATTTCAAGTGAATAATGCATTATTTTGGGATACGGAGCAAATAGATTGGGGAATTAATAATCCTAAATATTTAATTGGTGATTCTGATATTCAAGCAGATAATGTTTCGTTGAAAGAGGTCGCTTACAAATTGTCTAATTTATTAGAAACGCCAATTGTGTTTGCTGAAAATTTTAATGATGAAAATTTACATGACTGGCAAATTCATTATAAGTATTTTGAGTTTATGGCTTCGAATTTGGAAGAATACGGTATAAAGGTTGAAAAAAAAGCAGCTACTTATTTAGAATACGTTTACAATAAACGTTAGTTTATAAGGAACAAATAAGCTTAAAATAAAAGCGCTCAGGACGTAAGCTCTGAGCGCTTTTTTTTAACAAAAACGGTTTATTCTTTTATAAATACATCAGCTAGGTTGTGTATAAGGAGGTAAGTGTCGCCTTGTATATCTGTAATGTTCTCATAATTATGGAAATTTATAGAGTTACTAAATGTTGTAGGAAAATAGGGGATATCGCCTTCATCTTCGTAAGCGCTGCTAGAGCTACTTCTTGAGTTTTCTTTTTTAAGGACAATAGAGGAGTATAGATATTCAAATGTATTGATGTTTCCTTTTCCGTACAAAAATTTTCTGATAATTGCATCGTCTTCATCTTCTATATAAAGGTATAGAAATCCACCCTCAAAGATGTAATTCACATGATATGTTTCTCCATATTGTGCAACTTCGACCTCTGTAGCGTTAAGAAATTTAAAATAATCGTCTTTATTTTCTTCTTCTATTTGGACTTTGTTTCTAGCTATTCCGGTATTTGCATAATAATCGGCTAGAATATCATCGGGTACTTCGGTTTCTAGGCCATCTTTAAAGAAAGAGAAACTTTCATCTACGTGTGAGAACTTCATTGTGATTGGGTATTGAATTTCCGAGGTGGCATCGTTATTACTGCCACATGAGGTATTGATGATGGCTATAAACAGGGCTGTTATTACAAAAAACACTTTTTTCATTTTGGTTTTATTTGAGTGTTTTTAATTGAATTAAGGGGGCAAATATAGAAAATTGTTATTGTTTAAGTATTCATGCTATTCGGATGCGTAACAAGGTTGGCAAATACTTGCGTTAGGGATTGCAGTGTAAAACCCACAGCGGTACCGTTGATAAACGGTGGCGCGAGGATTTGCAACGGAAAGCCCGACCCTTGTGGTAACGCCCAAAATAATATAAAATAAAAAAGACACCTTAATTAAAAGATGTCTTTTTCGCTAATTAAACTAACCCCTCAGTTTAAAAATTTTAAGAGCAATTTATTCTTCTGTTTACTGAATTACTCTGAATTCTGTACGTCTGTTCTTTTGGTGCTCAGTTTCTGAACATTCTACACCATTAGCACAACGGTTTACTAATCTTGTTTCTCCGTAACCTCTTGCTGTTAAACGGCTTCTAGAGATTCCTTTAGATACTAAGTAGTTTACTACTGAGTTAGCACGTTGTTGAGATAATGACATGTTGAAATCGTCGTTTCCTCTAGCATCTGTGTGAGACATTAGTTCGATGCTTACAGGCTTGCTATTTAATAAAGGTAATAACATTTCGTCGATAATTTTCTTTGATGCAGGAGTGATACGTGCGCTTCCTAATTCGTAAAAGATAGGTAAGATGTTAGATTCTAATAATCCACAATCAACTTCTTCCCAAGTTGTAATACCACCCTTTTTAGCTAATACAGTTCTTGTAATAGTTTGCATTTTTGCAGGTACTGTTACGCTTCTTGTAGATGCTGGAGTTTCAACAACTTGACGTTTAATTGTTGAGTATTCTGCTGGAATTTCAACTTCGTCCATTCTTGCTGGAGTTTTGATAACACGTTTTGTGTATACCGTGTTTATTTCTGTAACAGGTACTTGGCTCGTTGTAGCATCTTTTGCTAAAGTTGTAAATGGTACATCTCTAGATTGTGCTGGGTACGATACGAAACAAGCTACAACACAGTCTTCTTTGTTAGGAGAGTCACAAGCAGTTTCCTTGTATTCCCAACCCGATGTTTCTGGGTAAGTTTCGAAAGTTCTAGAGTTAGACCCAAAAGTTGCTGGGTTAATTTCTAAATCTGATCGACCTTCTTTTTTTACGTAAGGTACTTCTACAGTTTCATATGTTGCTGGAACATAAATGAATTTTTTTGAAGCTTCCTTTATTAATACGCGATCTTCTACAGTTCGGTATGTTGCTGGAACAACTTCTAATACAGTATATGCAGGATATACTTCAATGGTTTCTTCTACGTCTTTGAATTCGTCCTTCGTGATACATTTTACATAGCATTTTCCTGGGTCAGGATTTGCTGGTAAATTTTGCGCTTGAGAGAATCCAAGACCTAATACTAAAGCTAAGCTTAAAAGATAATTTGTTTTCATATAATTACTAATTTGAGTTAAATGGTTTGTTCTACACTGTTAAGACACATAATAAACCGTGTGGTCACATCTTTTATCGCTTTGATGTGAAAAGGGGAGTTAAATACGGTGTTTGAAAGTGAGTTTTTTAACCTATAAGGCTTTATAATTAGTAAGTTACGTTTATTTTATGAAAAAATCACTGTTTTATTGTTATATACCATTACTTTGCGGTTTGCATGTGCTTTTATGGCATTTGCTAATACTATTTTTTCTAAATCGCGTCCTTTTGCTATAAGAGCTTCTATAGTATAGGTGTGCGATACATGGGCAACGTCTTGCTCTATAATAGGTCCCGCATCTAACTCTTCGGTAACATAATGGCTTGTGGCTCCAATAATTTTAACACCACGTTTGTATGCCGAATGATAAGGCTTAGCGCCCACAAAGGCAGGTAAAAACGAGTGATGGATGTTTATTATTTTGTTCGGGTATTTATTAATTAAGGTCCCTGAGACAATTTGCATATAGCGCGCTAAAACTATAAAATCGATGTTATGCGATTCTAATAGTCTTAATTGTTCGGCTTCGGCAGCAGCTTTGGTATCCTTTGTAACTGGAATATGGTAAAACGGAATTTTAAAACTATCGGCAATCGGTTTTAAATCGTTATGGTTACTTATTATGAATGGAATTTCTAAATTGAGTTCTCCGGAATTGTAACGGCCTAATAAATCGTATAAACAATGATCGTATTTTGAAACGAACAAGGCCATTTTAGGTTTCTTTTCCGAAGAATAAATACGCCATTTCATCTTGAAGCTTTCAGCAATATTATTTTTAAAACATTCTTTAAAATCTACTGTTGAAAAACTAGCATCGTGAAATTCAGTTTCTAAACGCATGAAAAATATGTTTTGTTCACGGTCTACATGCTGATCTAAGTAAATAACGTTACCTTGTTTTTCAGTGATAAAATTAGTTACCGTGGCAATAATACCAGGTAAATCTTTACAGTGAATTAATATGGTGATTTTATTCATTATAATATTTTAACTATATAAGTTTCGTGTAAAATTAACTTAATATTGCATATAAGTAGGATCGGAATTTAAAATTAAATTATTGATTATGAATCGATTATTTTTTTGAATATTTCGTAAATTTGTAGTTGTAAAAACAAGATTTTTTAAGAATGAAGCAAGCCGTTGTATATAAACCTAAATATAAAGTAAGAATAGTAACCGCAGCATCGTTGTTCGATGGGCATGATGCATCTATAAATATTATGCGTCGTATTATTCAATCTACCGGAGTAGAAGTGATTCATTTAGGTCACGATAGAAGTGTGGAAGAAGTTGTAAATACGGCCATTCAGGAAGATGTTAATGCTATTTGTTTAACATCATACCAAGGCGGACATAACGAGTATTTTAAATACATGTTCGATTTGTTGAAAGAAAACGGAGCCGAACATATTAAAATTTTTGGAGGCGGTGGTGGCGTTATTTTACCTTCAGAAATAAAGGAATTGATGGATTATGGTATTTCCAGAATCTATTCACCTGATGATGGTAGAGAAATGGGGCTTCAAGGCATGATTAACGATTTGGTTCAACAATCTGATTTTGCCATAGGCGATAAGCTCGATGTTGATGTCGATAGGCTGAAAGAGAAAAACTCCAAAGCCATTGCACGTGTTATTTCTTCTGCGGAAAATTTTCCAGAAGTATCACAATCTATTTTAGAGGCTATTCATCAAAAAAATATAAACTCAAAAACACCCGTTCTGGGTATTACAGGAACGGGAGGTGCCGGTAAATCGAGTTTAGTAGACGAATTAGTACGGCGCTTTTTAATTGATTTTCCTGAAAAAACAGTTGGTATTATTTCTGTAGATCCGTCAAAACGAAAAACAGGCGGTGCGCTTTTAGGCGATAGAATTAGAATGAATGCTATAAATAATAAACGTGTTTACATGCGTAGTTTGGCAACTCGTCAATCTAATTTAGCACTTTCTAAATATGTAAACGAAGCCGTTCAGGTTTTAAAAGCGGCGGAATTTGACCTTATTATATTAGAAACATCAGGAATTGGGCAGAGCGATACCGAAATTATCGAACATTCTGATGTATCCTTATACGTAATGACGCCTGAATTTGGCGCAGCAACCCAATTGGAAAAAATTGATATGCTCGATTTTGCCGATTTGGTGGCTATTAATAAATTTGACAAACGCGGATCGTTAGATGCCTTGCGCGATGTTAAAAAACAATACATGCGTAACAATAATTTGTGGGATACGCATCAGGACGATTTACCTGTGTTCGGCACCATTGCCTCACAGTTTCACGACCCAGGGATGAACACGCTTTACAAAGCCATAATGGATGCTTTGGTTGAAAAAGCGAGTGCCGATTTAAAATCAACCTTCACTATTTCGAATGAAATGAGCGAGAAAATTTTTGTAATACCACCAAATAGAACCCGTTATCTATCGGAAATTGCAGAAAATAACCGTGCTTACGATAAAAAAGGATTAGAACAGTTTGAAGTAGCGCAGAAACTTTACGGGATTTACAAAACTATTTGTTCTGTGGCGGACATTTCAAACGAAAGTGAGAAAACATATTTAAGTAAGTTTGGATTAGAAGAAGAAGGAATTCTTGAATTAGTCAAAAATGATACAGATAAGGAGTTTTTAAACCTTTTAGTCAAAGAATTTAATCGTGTAAAATTAAACCTCGATCCATATAACTGGGAAATTATTACCAGTTGGGACGAGAAAGTTAATAAATACAAAAATCCAGTTTACACCTTTAAAGTTCGTGATAAAGAAATTAATATTGAAACACACTCGAAATCCTTATCACAAACCGAAATACCGAAAGTCGCTTTACCAAAATATCAGGCTTGGGGCGATATTCTAAAATGGTGCTTACAGGATAATGTACCGGGCGAATTTCCATACACTTCCGGACTTTATCCGTTTAAAAGAACGGGGGAAGATCCTGCGAGAATGTTTGCCGGAGAAGGAGGGCCAGAACGTACTAATAAACGTTTTCATTACGTCAGTGCTGGATTGCCAGCAAAACGATTATCCACCGCTTTTGATAGTGTGACGCTTTATGGAAACGATCCCGATTTGCGCCCCGATATTTACGGGAAAATTGGAAATGCAGGTGTGTCTATTTGTTGCTTAGACGATGCTAAAAAACTATATTCTGGCTTCGATTTAGCCCATGTGATGACTTCGGTGAGTATGACAATTAATGGTCCAGCTCCCATGTTGCTTGGCTTTTTTATGAACGCAGCCATCGATCAACAGTGCGAAATTTACATCAAAGAAAATGGTTTAGAAGCCGAAGTAGAATCTAAAATATCTGAAATTTATAAGGGTAAAGAGCGTCCAAAATACAATGGTAATTTACCTGAAGGAAATAACGGTTTGGGTTTAATGCTTTTGGGTGTTTCAGGAGATCAGGTGTTACCTGAAGCCATTTATAACGATATCAAAATAAAAACCATGGCGCAGGTTCGTGGTACGGTACAAGCCGATATTTTAAAAGAAGATCAAGCACAAAATACCTGTATTTTTTCAACAGAATTCGCGCTGCGTTTAATGGGCGATGTACAAGAGTATTTTATAGATAATAACGTTCGTAACTTTTATTCCGTTTCTATTTCGGGCTATCATATTGCAGAAGCAGGAGCCAACCCTATTACGCAGTTGGCGTTAACCTTATCTAATGGTTTCACTTACGTGGAATATTATTTAAGTCGCGGTATGGATATTAATAAATTCGGACCAAACTTATCATTCTTCTTTTCCAACGGAATCGATCCCGAATATGCTGTTATTGGTCGTGTAGCACGTAAAATTTGGGCAAAAGCTATGAAATATAAGTATGGTGCCAATGCTAGAGCGCAAATGCTTAAATATCATATTCAGACGTCAGGAAGAAGCTTGCATGCGCAGGAAATTGATTTTAATGATATCCGAACTACTCTACAAGCGCTTTACGCTATTTACGATAACTGCAACTCATTACACACGAATGCGTACGATGAAGCTATAACAACACCTACTGAAGAGTCTGTGCGTCGAGCAATGGCTATTCAACTTATTATAAATAAAGAATTAGGATTGAATAAGAACGAAAACCCAATTCAAGGATCGTTCATTATTGAGGAATTAACCGATTTATTCGAAGAAGCGGTACTATTAGAATTCGATAGAATTACCGAACGTGGTGGTGTTTTAGGCGCCATGGAAACCATGTATCAGCGTAGTAAAATACAAGAAGAAAGTTTGTATTATGAAACCTTGAAGCATAATGGCGATTTTCCAATTATCGGCGTTAATACGTTTTTAAGTAGCAAAGGTTCTCCAACAGTTTTACCAGCGGAAGTTATTCGTGCCACGGAAGAAGAGAAGCAATTTCAAATTAAAACATTAGAAAACCTTCATAAGGCTAATAGCACAGATGATTTACTAAAAGAACTGCAAAGAAAAGCCGTGAATAACGAAAACATATTCGAAGCCTTAATGGAGGTTTGTAAAGTGTGTTCACTTGGGCAAATTACCAAAGCTTTGTTTGAAGTAGGAGGGCAGTACAGAAGAAATATGTAAACAGCATGTTTAAACCTTCGTTAGAATATTTTCAGGGTGTTTTTGAGGTCTTAAAATAGTTTGAGGCCTCAAAGCTTTCTAATGTATAAAAAAAGTGCTTAGAGCGAAATACTAGAAACTTATAAAAATAAAAAAACCTTTAAATCAAAAGACTTAAAGGTTTTTTTTTGTGACCGGGCTGGGGCTCGAACCCAGGACCCTCTCCTTAAAAGGGAGATGCTCTACCAACTGAGCTACCAGGTCATTATTTCAATATAACTAACATAACTGTTAGCGGGTGCAAATATAATATCTTTCTTTAAAAAAACAACTAAAATTAAAACTAAAATTAATGTTTTTTTGAAAAATGATAAAATCAAAAAACCTACAAATTTCATCAACTTATAGGCTTTGTGACCGGGCTGGGGCTCGAACCCAGGACCCTCTCCTTAAAAGGGAGATGCTCTACCAACTGAGCTACCAGGTCATTATTTCAAAGTAACTAACATTGCTGTTAGCGGGTGCAAATATAGAACCTTTCTTTAATAAAACAACACTTTTTTTAAATAAATTTCGTTTTTTTGCATTGTAGAATCGTATGTTTTTAATAATCAATCTATAACAGAAATATGATAATAGTTTTAATGGGGTATATGGCTTCGGGTAAGTCAACTATAGGGGAGCGTTTAGCAGAAAAATTAAATTATAAATTTATCGATTTAGACGATTTAATAGAAGAAAAAGAAAATGCATCGGTTTCCGAAGTCTTTAAAACTAAAGGTGAAATTTATTTCAGAAAGCAAGAAGCGTTGTATTTGCGTGAACAACTTCAGTCTAAAGAGAATATTATTTTATCTGTTGGAGGGGGTACACCTTGCTATAGCGATAATATGAAAGCGATTTTAGATCAAAAAAATGCTAAAAGCGTTTATTTAAGAGCATCTTTGCCAACTTTGGTGGAGAAATTAATGCGGAAGAAAAGTACGCGTCCTTTGATAGCGCATATCGAAACAGAAGAAGCCATGACCGAATTTATAGGAAAACATTTATTCGAGCGTGCACAGTTTTATAATGACGCTGAATTTAAAATTGCAATTGATAATAAATCTAAAAAGGAGGTGACTAAAGAAGTTTTAAAAACCTTATTCTAAATAAGCTTCAAAATTTTTGCCTTCTAAAACCACATGTACATGTTCGTGTAGTGATGTAGAAAGCGAAATCCCTTTAAAATCTGCCTTTACTGGATATTTTTTATGGTTTCTGTTTACTAAAACAGCCGTTTTAAATTGCTTTAAAGGCACATTTAAAAAGTGCTTAACACCATAGATCAGCGTGGTGCCAGAGTTTAAAACATCATCAATTAAAACAATAGATTTGTTTTTATAATCTTCAGAAGGTATCGAGGTTTTAATGTCTTGCCAAGGGTTTTTCTTGTCAATACTTACTTTACAAAGCACGATATTAATATCCGATATTTTAAGTAACATCGTTTTAAGCTTCTTAGCCAAAATATATCCATTACTATCAATTCCGGCTAAAATAACCTCGGTTTCGTCCATATTACTTTCATAAATTTGAAAAGCAATACGGCGTATTTTATGGTTAATCTCTGCGTGGTTTAATATAATGTTGCTTGTGGCAGTCATAAAGGCTCTATTTTTAAACTATAAAATTACTCTTTTTTATTTGTTGTCAGTTTCTTTTTGAATAAAATTCTACACAATAACTTTAAGTTTTAGTCCATATCCTCATCCTGAGGTGTATCTGTATAATCATCAATATCCCGACGGTCTTTTTTCGTTGGTCTACCAACCCCTTTTTTACGATAATAATCCTTAGAATATTTTAAAAGTTCTTGCGCTTCAAACTGCTCTTTTGGCGTTGTGTCTGTTCTGTAAAGATCTACCAGTTTAGCTCCAACACGACTTTCAGGAATATCATTAACTTTTAAACGGTAGTTAATTTGGTTTTTCCGAAGCTCAATAATATCTTGCGGATATACCTCTCTACTGGGTTTAACCGAGTCTCCACCAATTTTAACCTGGCCTTTTTTACAAGCCGTTGTTGCAATGGTTCTTGTCTTGTAATATCTAATACACCACAAATACTTATCTATCCGCATACAATTATTTAAAAAACTTCGTTAATGTTATGTTGCAAGATTATATATTCTGTGTAAAATTGTATCTTGCGCATCAAAAATAAGCAATAATGAGTTTAAGAAAAATTAGTTTTTTAATATTAAGTTTGGTTTTAGTATTTTCTGCATGTAAGAAAGATGATGATGGAGATGGTATTATTGAATTTGTAGAAGCTGATAGAACAGAACAACAAGCAATCGATAATGATTCGATACTTAAATATTTTAAGAATCATTATTTTAATGCTAGTGAAATTTCTAGTAGTACCAATCCTAAAATTAGCGATTTAACATTTACAGAACTTGTTGAAGGCGAATCTGTGCCGGATGGAAGTATTTTGTTAGACGATTTGTTAGACAATCCTAGTGCTACTTTTGAATTAGAAGAAAAAGAAGTTTTTTATGCTGAAACAGATTATATTATTTATGTATTACATATAAACCAAGGAGGAGGAACTACAGTACCTCATTTTTGTGACACCGTAAGAGTACGTTACGAAGGGATGTTATTAGATAATACTGTTTTTGATAGTGCTGTAACACCTGTAGATTTTGATTTACTCTCATTAATACCGGTTTGGCAAAAAGTATTGCCATCTTTTAATACTGCAGCAACATATGGAGATAACGCTGACGGTACAGTAGCATATGATAATCATGGTGCAGCTGCCATGTTTGTGCCTTCAGGTTTAGGTTATTTTTCTAGTGGTTCTGGTGATATTTCAGCATATTCACCTTTAATTTTTAAGTTTGATTTATTACAATCTTTTATTGCCGATCATGATGAAGATGGTGTGCCTTCTTATTTAGAAGATTTAAACAATGATGGTGAATTTCTTGTTAACTATGATGATTTAGAAGATGATGCCGATGATGATACAGATGGTGATGGTGTACCGGACTATGCCGATACTGATGATGATGGCGATGGTGTTTTTACAATATATGAAGATACCGATGAAGATGGAGATCCTACCAATGATATAGGCGCAAATAATATAGCAAAATATTTAGACCCTACCGAAACAGAGTCTAATTTATAAAATAAAGGTACTAGTTATAAAAAAAGGAGTAGCAAATGCTACTCCTTTTTTTGTGGTTTTTTTTCTCCTTTTTTAGGCATTGGTCCTCGTAAATGAATAACCAAACCGTTTAAGAAATTACGTAGTATTTGGTCGCCACACTCCATGTATTTTGGGTGATCTTCTTTTCTGAACAACGCTCCTAATTCGCTTTTAGAAATTCTAAAATCTACGAGTTCTAATATTTTTACTATTTCATCATCACGCAGCTTTAAAGCCACGCGTAATTTTTTTAAAACATCATTATTTGTCATATTTTTATGTGCAATTGCTTATTAAAGCGATTAATATAATCTTGAAACCGTCCTTTTGCCGATAATTACAAAATTAATGTAATAAAATTTAAGTTAACATGATATTTTGAAGTGAATTTGAGAAAGAATACATTTTAAAAACCCGAGAAGCCTTAATTCTAGAGGTTTTCTTGAAAAAAACATGCCGTTCATCGATTCTTGTATTTCTTCCAACGCTTTCTGCTGTTTTCCTTTTTATTTTTAATAGGCCTCATTTTTGAATGAATTTATCCAACTTTTTTTAATCCATAAAAAGGTGCTATGCCCTTTTTTTACAGGAGGTTTAAAGGAATTGCATATAGTGTTTGTGTTTGTTGCTGTTAAGGTAAGATGCATTTTTATTAGATGAATAATATTCAAGAGTGGTTCAAATAAATAAAAATCACGATTAAATACCTGTCAATTTTCGATAAGTGGTATTATATCTACGACAATTACTTTCTGTTTCTGCGTAAATTTATAATGTAACCCTCAGACCCACTTAAAGATGATTAATAAAGTAGAAAAATTAAATTTATTGTCGGAAATGATTGCTTTTGCGAAGTACGACAAAAATATAAGGCACTTAGAATACAACTTTTTATTAGGGGTAGCTAAGCAATTAGAAATTCGTCGTGAAGATTTTGAATACTTAATTGAAAACCCTATTAATTACACGCATTTAAAATCGCATAGCGAACGTATCGTACAGTTTCATAGACTTGTTTTATTAATGAATATTGAACAAGAATCTGAGGATGGAAATAATTCTGCTGGAGTTATAAAACTTTATAATTTTGGATTAAGAATGGGGTTAAGTCACGAGTCCATCACTAAAGTATTGTATTTAATGGATAACTTTCCAAATAAAATAGTACCGCCAGATGTATTAATCGATATTTTTAAAACACATTACAACTAAACATCGTTTTCCTAAAACAAGATAACAATCCTTATTGCTAAACCGTTTTATCTGTTTAGTGAAGGCTATTAAGTGTTAATTTTAACCTATTATAGGATTGTAAGAAAAGCTAAAGATTTTTAAATCTTTAGCTTTTCTAGTTTATCCTGGCAAGCCTTTATTTCGTCGCGTAATTTGGCGGCTACTAAAAAGTCTAAAGCTTTTGCAGCACTTTCCATGAGTTTTCGTTTTTCACGAATTTTCTTTTCTAATTCTGGCTTACTTAAATATTCACTTTCTGGTTCTGCAGCTTTTGCAGCTTCAAGTTCGTAACTATAAGTACTTACCGAGTTTTTGGTTAAAACGTTATCTAGACTTTTATTTAACGCTGTTGGCGTAATGTTGTTTTTTGTGTTGTAAGCAATTTGTTTTTCACGACGGTATTCGGTTTCGTCTATCGTTTTTTGCATGCTTTTAGTTATTTTATCAGCATACATTATAGCTTTTCCGTTAAGGTTTCTAGCAGCACGACCAACCGTTTGGGTTAAAGAACGTGCCGAACGTAAAAAACCTTCTTTATCGGCATCTAAAATGGCAACCAAAGAGACTTCAGGTAGATCTAAACCTTCACGAAGTAAATTTACGCCCACTAAAACATCAAATAAACCTTTACGCAAATCTTGCATAATTTCTACACGTTCTAAGGTGTCTACATCACTATGTATGTAGCGGCAACGTATCTGGATGCGGTCTAAATATTTGGTTAATTCTTCCGCCATACGTTTGGTTAATGTAGTCACCAAAGTACGTTCGTCCTTTTCTATGCGTTGTTGTATTTCTTCAATTAAATCGTCAATTTGATTTAAACTAGGGCGGATTTCAATAATAGGATCTAATAATCCTGTAGGTCTAATTACTTGTTCTACATAAACACCTCCCGTTTTTTGCAATTCATAATCGGCTGGTGTGGCACTTACATAAATTACCTGACTTTGTATGGCTTCAAATTCTTCAAATTTTAAAGGTCTGTTATCCATTGCGGCAGGTAATCGAAACCCGTATTCTACTAGATTTTCCTTTCTACTTCGGTCACCTCCATACATGGCATGCACTTGCGAAATGGTAACATGACTTTCATCAACCACCATTAAATAATCATCTGGAAAATAATCTAATAAACAGAAGGGGCGCGTTCCTGGAAGTCGTCTATCTAAATAACGCGAGTAATTTTCAATACCTGAACAATACCCCAATTCACGAATCATTTCTAAATCGAATTCGGTACGTTCCTTAAGTCGTTTGGCTTCTAAATGTTTGCCTATTTCTTTAAAATAATCGTATTGTTTTACTAAATCATCCTGAATTTCCCCAATCGCATTCTGTAAAATATCAGGCGATGTGACAAACATATTTGCAGGATAGATGGTGATTTGATCATATTTCTCTACAATTTCATTGGTTTGGATATTAAAGGATTCAATCTCTTCAATTTCATCACCAAAAAAGTGAATTCTAAAAGCATCATCAGCATAACTCGGGAAAATATCAACAGTATCTCCTTTTATTCTGAAATTACCATGTCTAAAATCGGCTTCGGTTCTAGAATATAAACTCTGTACTAGGGTATGAAGTAATTTGGTTCGAGAAATTTCCTGATCTCTTTTTAATGAAATAACATTTTTCTGAAATTCCACTGGGTTTCCGATACCATAAATGCAAGAAACCGAAGCAATAACAATGACGTCGCGACGCCCAGAAAGTAGGGAGGAGGTTGCGCTTAAACGCATTTTCTCTATTTCTTCGTTGATAGATAAATCTTTTTCAATGTAAACTCCAGACACCGGAATATAGGCTTCGGGTTGGTAATAATCGTAGTAAGACACAAAATACTCGACGGCGTTGTTCGGAAAAAATTGTTTAAATTCTGAATAGAGTTGGGCAGCTAAAGTTTTGTTGTGTGCCAAAATTAAGGTTGGTCGCTGTACTTCTTCAATCACATTGGCCACGGTAAATGTTTTTCCCGAGCCTGTAACACCTAATAAAGTTTGATATTGCTCGTCGGCATTTAAACCAGCAACTAATTGCTTTATTGCGCCAGGTTGATCACCAGTAGGACTAAATTCAGATTCAATTTTAAACTTCATCCTACAAAATTACGCAAAATAAACGTTATCGCTTTAATGTAAAATGCCCTTTTAATTGCATGGTTTTTCCATTGTAATTTACGTTTGCTAAATACCAATAATCACCTGTTGGCATTGGATATCCATTCAAAGTACCATCCCAACCTGGTGAGGTGTGTGTAAGTGTTTTTAGTAACTTGCCGTAACGATCGTAAATTGAAATCGTAGTGCCTACTAAAGTGTTTACACCTGTAATGTGCCAAGCGTCGAAAGCCCCATCGTTATTTGGAGTCATGAATTTAGGTGTATCAATAACCACCACTTCTTTTGTGGTTTCTAAACAACCGTTTAAATCGATTATAGTTAACGTATGGTAGCCAATACCTACATTCCTGAAAACATTATCAGTTTGTGGAGCATTATCGTCTAAAGCGTAAGCGTAATTACCAATACCACTCACGGTTACAGTAATATTATTGGGGTCTGAAAAATCTACAGTTTCAGTAGTTTCTATAGTGGCTTGCTCGGATACCGATACATTAAATTCACGGTATGTTTGGCAACCATGTATGGTGGTTACCGTTACAGCATATGTGCCAACTTCTGTAATTTCAATTTCTGGAGTTGTAGCGTTTGTAGACCATAAATAGCTGTCAGTAGCATGATTGGTATTTGCTGAAACTACTAAAGGTAAATTTTCTAAACAGATCACTTGGTCTTCAATTTCTACAACAGGTTTTGGGTTGATGATTATGGTAAAATCGGTGATACTGTAACAACTGGTAATTTTATTTTCTACTCTAACAAAAACAGTTTCATTGTTAAATGCCATGTAGGTATTAGGGATGGCGTCGGTTTTACTTTCCGCGTAAGCGAAATCGGTATAATACGATATGGTATAATCATTAGGATTTTGCCCGCCCAAAATAGCACTGTTTTGTTGTGTTAAATCGAATTCTAAAATGCCATCATAATCGTCGTCACAAGCTTCTAAATGACTTGTTTTATTTGCTGTTGGCAGAATGTTAACCTTAACGTCAAACGGATAGATCGTTGAGCAACCCGTTATAATGTTGGTGGCTTTGGCGTAAAGTCTATCTAAATATGTTTGATAGTTATACGTAGTGTTTAATGGGTTGGTGTTATTATCCGCGTCGTTTTGGTTGGCATAATAGTTTATTTGAATTTCAGCATCGGGAGCCATTAATAAAACATAAATGTCGGTTAAATTAATAGAACCATTATCACAGGTTTCGTAAGTTTTAAAATCGTTAACCGCGGGAGGAATATTCACAATAAGTTCTAATGGAACATACACAAAGCAATTAGAAATAGTATTAGTTACTTTTACATATAGCGTTTGCGGATTATTTGTGTTTGTATAGTTTTGCGGAGTTGAAATTGGGTTGATATTGGATTCTAAATCGTCCACGGATTCAAAATAACTTACTTCAATATTGTCTTGACGTACATCTAAAATATCTACTGAAGAATCGGTTAGGTTAAAACTATGAAAGCCATCAAAATTGCTGTCGCACTGTATCATCGGTTCCGAAGCGTTGACTTCTGGAGCTTGAATAATGTTTATAGTAAATGAAGTAATCGAGTTACAAATAGTTCCATTATCAATAACGGCATAAACCGTTTGCGGATTTGCTGTGTTTGTAAAGGTTGTAGAAACAGGGTTTGTTTTAGTTTCCGCATTATCGCGCGAGGTGTAAAAGGTAATGTCTAAAGTATCGTTTATACCGTTCGATATTTCTGTAATTTTTTCTGTTAGGTCGAAAACGGCCTTAGCATCATTACTTTTATCATCGCAAACAAAATAATCTTGTGGTTGGTTGAATAGGGGATTAGTGCCCACTTCAACAATAAAAGAACTTGTGGCAAAACAATCTATATCGGTTATATTTTCAATACGTGTAAATAAGGTTTGTGGATTGCTTATGTTTTCATAATTTGAATTCTTATCGATAGCATGCATTCTTGCTATGGCATCAGCTTCATTTAAATAATAAGAGACTGTTTTTCCAGGTTGCCCGTTTAAAATTTCAGCATCCTTAGTGTTAAGAATAAAATCTGCAAAACCATCACTTGCATTTTCGCATACTTTATAGTTACTAATAGGCACAAAAACTGGAGTCGTATTTATGGTAACTGATATAGCTTCTGTGCTGTAACATCCAGAAGTTGTATTGTTTATTCTTGCATAAATAGTTTCCGATCCGGTGTTGTAAGCGGTTGGATCGGTTATTGGGCTGTTACTGTTTTGGGCATCGTTTAAGCTTTTGTAAAACGTAATTTGACGTTCTGTCGCATCGGTAATAATCTCCGTGTTTTTACTTGTTAAATCAATAATTGCGGTAGTATCTTGGCTGGCATTACAAATAATAAAAGGACTCGGTTGGCTGCTTTCTGGAGCAAGTAAAACTTGAACGCTAAACGTGTTTGTATCATAACAACCGGTTTCTGTATTGGTGATTCGGGTGAAAAAGGGTTGCGGGTTTTGAGTGTTAGTATAATTGTTTCCTATGGCATTAATGTTGTCTACAGCATCATCCGCAGTAAGGAAATAATTTACAGAAAAGCCTGGTGTATTATGGGTGATATCGGCGTCAAAAGTTCTTAAATCTATGGTTGTAAAGCCATCTTGGTCGGCGTCGCAATAATCCACGGTTCCAATAGAATCAAACTCATCAATAGGCGTTAATACTAAATCTAAGGAGTTTACTTCAGAACACGTTGGGCTTGTAATAGTAATGTATAACGTGGCATTTAATCCTTGAGAATTATAAGGTGTGGTTTTATTTAACGGATTATTTCCGCTGTTTCTATCATTTTCAGTTTCGTAAAAATCGACTGAAATATCACGTAAATCGTCTGCAATATATTGTTCAATAATAGCTAAATCGAAACTTTCTTCTTCATCATTAGCAATATCGCAAACGCGGATAATACCTGTGTTGGTGGCAGTTAATAAAATATTGGTATGAATTTCCATAGGCACAAAAGAAGCACAACCTGTTTGGTTATTTTCTACACGCACATAAAGCGTTTGTTCTTCAAATACCGTGTTTTGGAAATTAGTATCGTCGGTAATAGCGTTTTCATCTAAATGCGCATCATCTAACGATTCGTGAAATGTTACCGTAACATCGGTTAAACCTTGAATAATATCAGGGATTATAGTTGTTAAATCAAAATGCGCATAACCATCATAACTTTTATCGCAAGCATCTAGATAATGGAAATCAGCTGTGTTGATTACTGGGTTTTCGTTTACTATAATATCAAAAAAAGTAGTGGTAAAACAACCTGTGTTTTGATTTTCAGTACGCGCATAAATAGTTTCGGTGGGGTTACTATTGGTGTACGGAAGTGCCAAAATATTTGTGGCTGTATCCGCATCATTTTGAGAGTTGTAATAGGTAACAAAAACTTCGGATTGTGCGCCTATAATGTCAGAATCCATAACCGATAAATCGATGGCTGTTCTACCGTCAGCAAATCCATCATCACAAATATTTAAGTCTGAAGGTTTAGTTGAAACAGGTAAGGGGTTTACAATTAAATCGAAGCTGGTATAGCCTAAACAGCCGGTATCAATATTAGACGTTCTAACAAATATAGTTTGTGGGGTTGTTGTATTTTGAATGGGAGTTGAAATGGCATTGCTATTGGTTTCAGAATCGTCTAAAGTATAATGATAACTAATGTTGTAATTTCCTGGTGGCAGCGCATTTAAAATCTCGTTATTTTTAGTCGAAAGATCAAAATTTTCTTCGGAATCGCCACTCGAATCATCACAAATTTCATAATTTGAAATAGGATCTACCGATTGTGTATTGCTTAAAGTGATGGTAATATCGTCTTCAATAGTACAAGTAGAACTCGAAAATGGAATATCGATAACCACTTTATAAGTTCCGGTTTCTGTAATGTTTAATTGTGGTTGGTTGGCGCTATCAATAAGCGTGTTGTTTAAAAACCAAGAATATTCGGCTTCAGGATTATTAATATCCGCATTAAGCGTATGGTCGCTAGCGCAGGTTTGAAAATCGGTTCCTAAATCGACATGCGATGAAAAGCTATTACCTTCAATAAAAACAGCAGAATCGTAGTTTTTGTCGTTGTAATCGGCAATGACAAGTTTAATTTCATATAAAACATTAGGCGTAATAGTTGCTGAGGCCGAAAGTACATTGGTACGCCCGTTAAAATTGGTGTCGCCAACACTGTAACCATTAAAATACTGTTCGTTTTCTGCCTCGCAAAAGCCTACAATGTTGCTGTGAACCGTATTTGTGCTTACCGGAGTTGAGGTTCCTGGAAGTACGGCAATATTAGTAAAAGCACTTCCTGAATCAGCTTCGCGGATTAAAAATGCAAAAGCATCAGAATAGTCGCAAGGGAAATTAGCGTAATATTCTTCGGAAGCTAAAATATAATTAAATTGAATTTGGTTTGAGGCAGATATAAAATTGAAAGCAATAGATGTGGCATTTAGAGTTCCTGAAACTCCCAAGGCGGTTTCTAAATCGGCATCGGTACCCCAATTGGTTTCACCGTCGTTAAGGTGTTTTGTGTTTTCTGAATTTCCTGCAGAAGTTGCATTTCCTGTTGAAAGCATGATTCCATTTGCAAAAGGAAAGTTGGAATTGCCCTTTTCGAAATAACCAAAACTTCCTAGATTGTTAATCGATCCATTGACTTCCGACTTAATATCCGAAAGCTCTACGCAACCTTCAACTAAATTGTTTTCAACAAGAGTCGTTACAGGAAGACTGTTGTCTATTGTAATTTGTTGAGAATATATTGTGTTGCAAAGTAATAGGGCAACAAAACATAACAAAGTAGGTGATTTATACATGTAGGCTCGTATTTTGGGGTAAAACAGGCTTTTTGGGGTATGTGACTTGTTTTATTTAAATGTTCGACAAATATACATGTAAAATAGATAAAATACATTAAAAACACGATGAAATGCATTAAAGTTTAACGTTTTGCTTTTTTGAAACGGATTGTGAAGTAAGGTGAGGTAGGGCGTGAAAATTTAGATTGCATAAAAAAAAAGCCAATTTACGGTGTGTAAATTGGCTTTATAATGTTGTGTAGAGATTATCTTTTTAAAGTAAAATGCCCGCTAAAGGCACGGCCATCTTCAAGTTGTACTCTAAACCAATAATCATCTGTAGGTAGTGGGGTACCATGGTAAGTTCCGTCCCATCCAGCAGAACCAGCAGGAAACTGTTTGAGTAATTTGTTGTATCTATCAAAAATAAATATTTGTGAGTTGGGCTGCGTGCTAGAATTTAGTCCTTTAACTTGCCAGTAATCATTGTAACCATCTCCGTTAGGTGTGAAAAATGGTGCATGACCAATAACCGAAATATTTAGTTCGGCTGTGCCGCAAATAACATCCTTTACGTAAATGGTGTAAAACCCTGCGCGAACATTTGTAAATACAGGCTCGGTTTGATAGGTTATAAAGTTAGAGCCTTCGGCGCGTAGAGCGTATTCATAATCTCCTGATCCTGAATTTGTAGGGTCAATAGTTACGGAATTGTTATTGGAAATATCGACAATGGTAACATCGGCCAAAGTAATGTTGGCAATTTCTGATGCGTCAACAATAATATCCCGTGTTCGGGAACAGCCTGTGCCATCTGTTTTTGTTAGGGTTACAGAATAAGTTCCGGCAACAGTAACATTTTGTAAAATGGGTTGATTAGATAGAAAGGTGCCGTCTTCAAAATACCATTCATAAGTAAAAGAATCGATAACACTAGCTTCTATCGGGTCTAAATCAACACTAAAAGATGGATCTGAAGAACAAATAATAAGTGGAGAATCTACTGTGAAATCAGGAAGCGGATTAACGACTAATTCTATAGTAGTACTTGCTACACAGGTGGTATTTATCGGATTTACAACGTCTACTTTAATGGTTTGTGTTTCTGAAATTAACGGGTTTGGTAATGCCGTATTGGTGACACTAACTCCAGAAGGATCAGTATAGGTATAAAAGATATCCATGCCTGTTTGCGTGCCTAAAATGGTACTAGTAAACGTAGAAGTGTCGAAAGTAAATATCCCATCATTATCAATATCTCCTGCCGAACCATCACATACTATTATTGGTGCTACAGCATTAGCTACGGGACTTGCATCAACGGTAAATGTTACAGTAGTTTCATCGATACAAGGACCATCTGGTGCTGTTGAGCTATTGTTTGTAACGCGTATTGTTATGGTTTGATTAGCGGTTAAAAAAGTTGGAGCTATGGGACTAATAACGGTTGTGCCGTCGCTATATAATAACGGATTTCCAATCGAATCAAAATAAGATATAGTAACATTTGCAGGATTCTGTGTGCCCACAATGTTGCTCTCTAGAGTAGAAGTATCAAAAGGGAAGGCTCCATCGACGTCATCGTCACATTGTCTAGTAATTGTAACAGGGTTCGCCACAGGGAGTGCTTCAACTGTTAACTGAATGTGTCCGCCTAAGCCTAAACAGTCGTTAGAAATATCGCTGTCAATACGTACATAAATAATTTGTGAATTGGGATACCCGATATTTCTGTAGTTTGAAATATCTGTAATTTCGTTAATTTCAGCTAAAGCATCTGTTTCATTTCTGTAATAACGTGGCGGTAAAGGTGTTTGTCCTGCTGGAATTAAAGCTAATAAAGTGCTGTTAACACTACTAAAATCAAAAGTAGCTATACCGTCTGCATCATTATTGTTTGCGTTGTTATTACCATTAATATCTAGAAAATCATCACATTGGCTAAATTCAATAAGAAGATTAGGTGGTACCACTGTTGTTGAGACTTGCAACTGAACTTCTGAAACATTTCCGCAGCCAAAAGTGTTTTCAATTCTTGCCCAAACTACATCGTTGCTAATGGTTCGGTTTGTAAATGTGATTGGATTCGAGATGAAGTCAGGACTCGTTTCATCTCCCAATTCAGCCGCTGTTTGAGTTAAATAGTAGCTAAATTTTTGAGTGCTAGCATTAGTTGAAATTTTAGTATTGGCTTCATTTAAGTTGAAAGGACTATAGCCTAAAGTACTTAAATCATCATCGTCACATTGGATAAGAATTACAGCCGAATTTACAATAGGTAAAGTGTTTACGGTAAGTGTCGCGCTGTTAGAATATAAGCCACAACTATTCCCTGATCGATCTAGTTTTGCACGATATTGATAGGTGTTAAAAGTTGATGGAACATCGGAAATAGTCAAGTTTGCTGTTTGAGAATTGCTATAATTTGTATCATCAATAATTGTGTTCCAGGTGCTGCCATCTGTGCTAACTTCCCATTGAAACATTTCGGCTTCATTAGAAACTATTGAAATTATAGTCTCCGAGTTTTCGCAAACCGTCGCATCAGTAGGTTGTGTGGTTATCGATAGCGGCGCATTGGTTAAATAATTGAAATCAGGAAGCGTGTAACCATCTGATGCGTTGGTGACTAATCCGTTCGTGTCTACAGTGATTGTTGCTGTGTCTCCTAGATAATTATCGGCGTTGTTGTCGGAAAATCCAGCTTCAATAACGTCGGAGCATGTATCTCCATCGGCATCCATATCTATATAATTAAATATGGTATCGTTGTCAAAATCACTTAATGTATATCCTATTTCGTTACTATCAGCTGAGGTTTCTGCACGATCTATCCATCCGTTGGTTCCAAAACTAGTACCATCATCAATACCGTTGAAATCGTCGTCGATAACATGAGATCCTAATGCACCTGTTTCAACTAAATCGAAAACACCATCATTATCACTATCTAAATCGTAAACATCAAGTACGCCATCATTGTCTGTGTCTATTGGTGCAGCGCTAATATCATAAGCATCGTCTAAACCGTTTCCATCGGTATCAACATTAGATAGTGGTATTATTTTACCTTGATTTTCTATAAAATCTGGAATACCATCGTTGTCGCTATCTAAATCTAAACTATCTTCAATACCATCTAAATCGTTGTCTTTAGCAACGCAAGTAACCGTAATTTGAAACGTGGCTTGGTTGCTTGTAGTATCCGAAGTGTTTTTGTGAATATAAGTGATGTTATCTACCATATTTGCTGAAAAACTAAAAGTTCCAGAGCCGAATGCAATAGTTGTTTTTGGTTTAAATCGAATTTCGAAAGCTGAAATTTGAGTGATTCCTGTTTCGTAAACGCCATCAAAATTAGTATCTATTAAAAGCTGGTCGTCCGGATCTAATAAAGTTATGGTTCGTGTATTTGGCACACGAATAATAAATTCTTGATTGGTAGAAATGGTACTGCTCGATAAAGGAGAACTATTGGGATAATTTATCAGTAAATTAAGAGGTTTGTCAAAATCTAGCGTGTAGGTTGTACTGCTTTCTAAATTACCGTTTTTACCAGAACTTTCACTTGCAAAAACACCATTGTTAGCTCCTGTAAATGGGGTAGTGGCCGTATTTCCATTTACGCTTGAAGTTCCTGTAAAGGTGTAAGTGCCTACCGGAATGTTGCCACTGTTTATATTGGATAAATCGATGGTTTGATTGCCGTTAGATTCGGTACAGTTTAAAATACCATCGTTGTCATTATCGATATCAATATTGTCTGGTATGCCGTCGTTATCAATATCATCAGGACAAATACTAACCGGTACTTCTAAGGATTCTAAAGTTAAGCCAGAACATAAGAGCTTACCAATAAGTTTATAAGTTCCTGAAAGTGTTGGAGTATATTGTAAAGATGTAGCATTTGTGGTGACAAAGCCGCTGCCTGAGCCGTCGTCAAAAAACCATTCGATACTATCAAAGTTGCCCATGTTAGCGACTTCTAAAGTGACGTTAGGAATGCAATTTCCTAAGGAAGCAAATACAGCGTTAAAGTTAATTTCTGGCGGTGTTGGAAAGCCAGAGTAAAAACTCCCCGAGGTAGCGACACCATTAAAATTAAAATAAGCGCAGTATAATTCGTCTGTACTTTGTATGGATATATTTCCTGATAAATTTAATACTTTATAGGTGACGTAATCGGGTTTTCCTGCAACGGTGATTGGACCTGTAGTCGAAAAATTAGATAATGCCAAGTTATTGATAGAAACGGTTGCTCCAACTTTAGTAACAATGGTAATGCCACCAGTAAACGTGGTGTTTCCAATAGATTGTATATTGGCAATATTATCTAGGTTTCCACGCGTTTCGCAACTTAAAGGTGGTACGAAAAATAGACCTTGGTTAGCTTCATTAGTTCCTGATCCAACACCTTGATAGGCAAAAACGGGTTGCGATGTTTCCACATACATATTACCGTTAGAATATTGGTTACCTTCAATTAAAAGGTATTCGCCAGCATTTATTGAAGTCGACGTTCCGGAGCCGTTTATTGTAACAGCTGTATTATCAGAATGTGCCACAATAAGTACGTTTTCCCAGTTGTTATTCCCGTCTCCTTTTACAAAAATATACTCAGTGCCCACTTTATCGAGCCCTACAATTTGGTCGATTCCGTAATCGCGGCCACCGCCATTATGAAAACTTCCGTTAGTGGAACCACAATTTACAACAATAGGCTTATCCGAATTTACTAAAGCACCAATTAAACCATCTCTATTGATGCTCGTATCGTCACTATTTGTGGCTATAGTGTAACTTTCTCCTTTATTTAAGGTGATGTTTACGGGGGTGGCTCCGGAGTAGTTTTTTATAATTAAACCGGCAGGCAAATCGCTAAATGTTACTTGGGTATTATCTTCTGTCGCCATTACGGATACAAAATTCAAGTAATTATTTGATGGGTTTTCATTAGTGAAACTACCTACTCTAAAGGTGTTTCCTGGAGCTGCTGAACCTTTACTAACAAGCGCTCCAGCTTGCGAACCGCCGCCTCCAATCATTCTAACAGAAACATAAATACTTCCTTCAGCTTCAATTATATAACCACGATCATTAACCACGGTACTGGTTTGGGAAGCAGGAATAAACAACTTTCCGTTACCTGTGCCTATTGAAATTACTTGTGGTGTTGTGTTAGAAACAGCACCTCTTATATGAGAAAATGAAGGTTCTCCGAGAGGAATTATGGTATAATTTACCTGTGCAGTCGATGGCGTAGAAATGTAGATGTATTGATCTGCGGGGTTCGAGCTCGATTGTTCAGCACTTGTTAATGGCGGAATAAAATGCGTTTTACTTAATTGAGAGAATCCTTTTGAACAAAAAAATAAAAAAGCTATTAAAAATAACTGTTTGAAAAGTTTAAGTTTATTCATGTTGTACTAAAAAGTTGCATATAATAAAGAACAAAAAGACTAATGTATAGTTTTTAATAGAGTTAGACAGAAAAAAAAGCTTGGGTTTGTTTATTTTATGAAAAAAAGAAGGATTATTTGAGTTTAAGTACGCCAATACGTTAATTCTTTGTCATAATTAAGGTGTTTTCTAGATAATGCCTCTTTTTATTTAGAAAAGAAATGTGTCGGATATCGTTTAGAAAAAATAAAGGCATAACGTTTTGCGTTATGCCTTTTTAGAATATTTAAGAGAACTAATTTAGTTTTAAATCATCAATAGGATTTGTTACTTTTCTCTTTTTTGAATTTTAGCTGTTTCGGTGAATTTGTTTACAATGATTTTAGGATCGCCATAAAGGTAAATTGCGCTACCTCCTGAAGCTTCTATATCCAAAGAATCGGTTACTTCCACAGTAATTTCACTATCAATTTCAGAAATTAACTTTCCTTGTTTTGCAGTAAAGTTTTTACCGTTGAAAACAGCGTTATTGTCTGTTCTAACAGATAAATCATTGCTGCTACCTTCAATTTCGGCTTGTGCTCTTTGATATAAATCTACTGTTGCAGCTCCCGAATTTACTAAAGCTTCTAAACTACTATTTCCATTCAGAATTATTTTAGAGGTGTTAGAGGTTACATTCAGTTTGGTTTTCGATTTATCTAAACCTTCAAAATTAAAATGATCGGTTTTTATGGTTAAACCAGCTTTGGAATTTCCTGAAACAGTTAGATTAATTTTATTCGACTTTAACGTGGAAATTCCATGTAATTCGGCATCGTCACGCGTTTCTATAGTCGATAAAAAATCGTTGTAATTAACTGTAATACGTAATCTTTTTTTTGAAGTTATACGTTTAGATAAATTTAAATTTAAAATGCTATCGCGAACATCAAAGGAGATTACCTCGTGAAGGTTTTCGTCAGTCTCTATTTCAACCGAAGCATCTTTAGAGTAAACTAAATCTATTTCGAATGCTTCATCAAGAATTAAGGTGTGGAAGTCAGGGACAGCAGTGAGTAATTTTGTTACATTTCTATCTCCTTTTACTTTTTCTAAACTTTGCGCATGTCCAAAAAAAGACAAGCTCATTGCTAATAGCAGGGTAGGGAACTTTTTTTTCATGTTATTTATGAATTAATTATAGAACAAAGATAAAGCAAAAACCATCCCAAACTTTAATTTTTAGTTCGGAATGGCTTATAATCTATGGCTGTTTATTAATATCTATTACTTTTTTTTCACGCTGCCCGAAGAACTATTCATTTTTTCAACTTGTTTAGGGCTACCGTAATAAGTAATATCGCCACCGCTTGTGGCTTTTGCTTTTAATGTTTTTTCGGTGTTTAGTTTAATATCGGCACCACTAGAGGCTTTAACTTCACTGTATTGTGCCATTAGTTTTTTAGCGTCAATATCACTACCGCTAGTAGCTTCGGCTTCAAGGGTTTCAGTTTTGCCAGAGACCTTTAAATCGCTACCGCTGCTCGATTTACATTTTAAATTCATGGTATTTACACTAATATCCATGTCACTTCCGCTAGAGGTTGCAAGTTCTAAATCATTAACGGCTATTATATTAGTGGATATCACATCGCTTCCGCTAGTTGCTTTAATTTTTGAAATATCATTGAAAGAAACATATACTTTTTTCGAAGTACAACGACCAATACTTTTTTCGGTATGTATTTTTAGTACACCATTTTTAACTTCAGCCAAAATAAGTTCTTGTAAATTAGAATCGGCTTCAACTCTAACACTTACTTCGGCACTGTGCGTTAAGTAAACGTCTAAACCTTCGGTGGCTTGTATGGTAGAAAAAGGAGCTGTAATAATACGTGTTTCAATTTGTACTTTGCCATTGCCTTTTACTCCAGAATTAATATTGATGTCGAAATTACAAGAAGACAAGCATAAGGTTAAAATAGTAGCTACAATTATTTTGGTTAGTGTCGTCATAATTATTCGTTTTTTGATTGATGATTAGTTCAAATATCTAATAAAATAGGTGTGATGAATACTATAAATATCCGAACTGTGGTATTATGTTGATGAATTGTATTGTTACTAGAATTTATTTTAATTTTTCAAGAGCTAATTTTCTAATCTCAGGATCCTTATCATGTTCTGCAATGTCTTTAATAGCGGGTTGAAACGTCATTTTACTCAAGGCTAATTTTCTAACCTCAGGATCTTTATCGTGCTCTGCTATTTTTGCAATAGCTGGTTGAAATGTCATTTTACTAACAGCTAGCTTTCTAATACTCGGGTCTTTATCATGCTCGGCAATCTTGGCAATAGAAGGTTGAAACGTCATTTTACTAAGTGCTAATTTTCTAATTTCAGGGTCTTTGTCATGCTGGGCTATTTTCGCAATAGCGGGTTGAAATGTTAATTTATCCAGTTCTAGTTTTTGTTCTTCAATATCAAGATTGTTTTCAATACGGTTAGCTGCAGCATCTACGGTTTCTTGTATGTCGGTGTCTATTTCTGTTTTAATCACCTTAACATTTGTTTCCTTTTTCTTCGATTCTTTTTTTACTTCAATGGGGCAGTTTAAGCACTCCACCGTATTATCTCTTATTTTAATAGTGTAACCCACATGTTTCTCGTTAACAATATTACCGTTATAATTTCTGTAATAAATATAAGGTTTGGTGCTCTTTTTAAAATTAACATACATGTTTTCGGGCAGGTAAAGCACCACATCAATCTGCTGATCGCTAAACTTATTTTTAGGGTCTGTAGTAAAGTAAGAATCTAACAGGAGCACATTGTTTTTTAATTCAAATTTGTAATTTATGTTTTTTGCACGTGCTCTTGCTTTATCATAATCTCTGCCGTCGGCTCTTTTTTCAACAGCAACAGTTATCATAGAATCGGTAGTCGATTTTACACGAATATCAATATCTGTCGAGTAAATAATTTTATGGCCATCCTCATCATGGGCCAATTTAAAATTGTTATAACGTTTATTGCTATTAGAATTGAAATTATCGTTACCAACCATTTTAATTCTTAAGGTATCTATAGTTGTTATAGGTAACTCTGTTTTTTCAATATAAGTTTCGTCAAAAGCATGTTCGCTAGCTTGTCTAATTCCTATAACGACAAGGCCAATAATGCTTATGAACCATAAACCAAGTAAACTGAATTTTGCAATATTTCCAATAGATTTCAGGTTGTTAATTAAAATTTTTAAGCCTAAATAGAATAAAAAGAAAAACGGAATACCAACAGCAAACAAACATAATAGCGATACAAACCAAATAGGAGTGTTTCCAGCGTTAACAATATCTACTAAGTCTAAACCTGGAATATTTATAACGTTAACAGCGCCCACCGAAAACATCGCAATAATTAAAGAAATTAATGCAATAGCACCAATAAAAATAAGTAGCACACCAATGAATTTTGCAATTACTTTAAAGAAAAACATAATAACCTCTCCAATAGTATCAAAAAAAGATCTTGAAGTCGATTTTATTTTGCTTCCTTGCTTATTAAAATCTATATTTTGCGTAGCACTAGACACTGAATCTGATACGTTTTTTGCAGCACCAGACACCGAATCGCTTACATTTTTAGCCACATCAGTAACCGTTTCCGAAACATTCTCAAAACCGTCTTTAATTTTTTTTTCAATGTTGCTAATGTTCACTGGGGCTCCAGTCATCATTATTTTTTCCGAAGTTGTTTTTGCTTCAGGTACTAAAATCCAAAGTAAAATATAGAGTAAAACACCGGTTCCGGCACCAAAAAGTAAAAGCACCCAAGCCAATCTAATCCAAACGGCATCAACCCCCAAATAGTGCGCCAAACCAGATGAAACACCAGCAATATAGGAGTTGTCCGTATCGCGAAATAACTTTCGTGAAGGCGTCGTTTTTTTGTTGTAAGTCGGCTGCGGCTCATCCTCAAAAATCTCGTCGTCCACCAAATAATCTTCCGGTTGGCCCATAATGGAAATCACTTCGTCCACCTCCTTAATTCTAATCACTTGTTTGTGGTTTTCCACACGTTCGCTAAAAAGTTCAGCAATACGCGCTTCAATGTCAGCAATAATTTCAGACCGCCCTTGCGAATCTGTAAACGACCGTTTTATGGCCTCCAGATAATGTTGCAGTTTTAAGTACGCATCCTCGTCAATGTGGAAAAAGATACCTGCTAAATTTATGTTGACTGTTTTATTCATTTTTTGTTGTTTTTTGGCTAGTTACAAGGGTTACGGCATGGTGTAATTCATTCCAAGTCGTGCTTAATTCAGTTAAAAATAGCTTTCCCGTTTCGGTTAAACTATAGTATTTACGTGGCGGTCCAGAGGTCGATTCTTCCCATCTGTAATTTAAAAGCCCTGCATTTTTAAGTCGGGTAAGCAACGGGTAAATTGTGCCTTCCACAACCAGCAGTTTAGCGTCTTTTAAAGTGCTCAAAATTTCTGCCACATACGCATCGTCGTCTTTCAACACCGACAGTATGCAAAATTCCAAAACGCCTTTACGCATCTGTGCTTTCGTGTTTTCTATCTTCATATTCTAAAGCATTTAAATTTTGTGAAACTGTTCATTTTTTGATTGATTTATTGATGATTATTTTGATGAAATTTATGTTTTGGGCGTTTCCCTCCGGGTCGGGCTTTACGCTATATCTTTTTTCCTTTTAATGGCAAAAAAGGATGCCGCTACAATCCCTAACGCGGGCATATTTGCCAAGTTTTTGGACTTCAGTATGCCAATAGCTTATTTTAAAAACTGAATTGTAAACGGATATTTATACATTTCGCCATCTCTAGCTTTTAAACTCGCCTTAACAATACAAACCAATTCCAAAATAAAACCGATAATAGCAACCGCGCCTAAAAATCCGCCAATATAAAGTAGAGGCGATGGTTTGCCAATGCTAAAGTGAAAACTCTGAAACCCATTAAAATCAATACCATTAAAAATTTTGAAAATAAACAAGGGTACTGTTAGCGAACCAATAATAACAGCGTAAAGTAAAATACTTACCTGGAAATTAATAGCCTGTTTGCCGTGGCGATCTATAAAATCCGATTTATCCTTATTCGTAACCCATAAAACAATGGGCCCAATAAAATTTCCAAACGGAAAAAAGAACCGACTAAAAGTTGATAAATGAATAAATGTTGCGATGTTTTTTTGGTGGTTATCTAGCATAATTTTAAAACATATAATAGTTTCTTATGCAAATATATGTCTAAAAGAAGGTACTTTGTTACGCATAGTACTGTAAATTAACATAATTTTAACAAAATCAATCAGCTTTATATTTGTTCTAAACATCTGTAAAACAATACGTATAAGCCTGGAAGTAAAGGTGGTCTTTCATTTAAAACGTCTTTGGTTGGTTAAAAATAATAAAGCGTTAATCGGGCTTTGTGCTTAATCCTACTACCATAACAGTCTTCAATATTAAGAAGTAAACTACTAATTATTTTTCATAACTTCGTGAAAACTTAAACTTTTAAAAATGACCTTAACACCCAAGAAACTAAATGCCTACACCATGTTTAAATTACCTGCAGCTTATTTTTGTGGTGTAAAAACAAAGCATATCGATGACCAAAAATGTTTAGTAACCGTAAAGCATAAATGGATTAACCAAAACCCGTTTAAGTCTATGTTTTGGGCTGTTCAAGGTATGGCAGCCGAGTTTTCAACAGGCGCTTTAATGATAGGAAAAATTCAAGATTCAGGAAAACGCATATCCATGTTGGTCACTTCGCAAACGGCAACATTTACCAAAAAGGCAACCGGTCGAATTATATTTACATGCAAGGACGGCGCTTTAATAGACAAAGCTTTAAATAATGCCATAGAAACAGGCGAGGGGCAAACGCTTTGGGTAGAATCCGTTGGAGTAAACGAAGACGGTGTAGTGGTTTCAACCTTTAAATTTCAATGGAGTGTTAAGTTGAAAGCGGCAAAATAAAATGGTTTTAATAATTAGTTTTTCTTCTTAAAACCTTTGTTTAACTGGTTTTTATAACTTTTTTACAAATACACTGTAACAAACTAGAATTAAGCCAACAAATAAATAATTACGCATATAATTGAATAAATCTTTTTAATAAAATAAACGTTTTAAAAATGACAGCACACGAAATAGACTATCAAATTTACGGAGAAGAAATGCAATTTGTAGAAATTGAACTAGATCCGGAAGAAGGGGTAATTGCTGAAGCCGGAAGCTTCATGATGATGGACGATGGTATTAATATGGAAACTATTTTTGGAGATGGTTCTCAGAAAGATTCAGGTTTTTTAGGTAAAATTTTAGGTGCAGGAAAGCGTATTTTAACTGGTGAAAGTTTATTTATGACCGCTTTTTATAATACCGTAATAGGAAAACGAAAAGTATCCTTTGCATCTCCATATCCTGGAAAAATAGTGCCTATAGATTTATCGCAATTTGGCGGGAAATTTATTTGCCAGAAAGATGCCTTTTTGTGTGCCGCAAAAGGTGTAAGTGTAGGTATTGAGTTTTCTAAAAAATTAGGACGAGGGCTTTTTGGAGGTGAAGGTTTTATTATGCAAAAATTAGAAGGCGACGGTATGGCATTTGTTCATGCAGGTGGTACTATGGCTAAAAAAGAATTACGAGCAGGGGAAACGCTAAGAGTTGATACGGGGTGCATTGTTGGTTTCGATCAAACCGTAAATTACGATATCGAGTTTATTGGAGGTATTAAAAATACTGTATTTGGGGGCGAAGGCTTGTTTTTTGCAAAATTACAAGGTCCAGGAACCGTATATATTCAGTCTTTACCATTTAGCAGATTGGCAGGTCGAGTTTTAGCATCGGCACCACGATCTGGTGGCAGTTCTAAAGGCGAGGGCAGTATTCTTGGAGGTATAGGCGATTTATTGGATGGCGATAACAAGTTTTAAACACACAGAATATTATAAACCGAAATAGCTTAAGAATTTCTTAAGCTGTTTTTTTATCTAAAACAACACAACTAGTATTTAAAGCAATAATCCGTAAAGCTTTGGTAATGCAGTTGTTTTGTCGTATTTTCTATTTTGCTACTTAAATAAAAGATAAAAACTGAACGAGACATAAAATCGCAAATCTCAATATTAATTAAGCATTAATTATATGTTAATGTTATCAAAAATTTAAAAATCTTAATTAAAATTCATTAAATTTATAATCTAAACTAAAACCAACGCCTATATTATAATTATACTTTTTATTATAAACCTTAATCCTAAATAACATTATGTCAAGAGCAATGTTTGAGTACACAAAAACAGTACTTAATAAAGTCAGTTTCGACGCATCGTTGTTTTGCAAAGAAGTACAGAAGGCGGTAAATAGATTATTGCCTTATGAGATTGAAGAACTAAGAATCTTCATACAGTCATTAGTACAGCAAAACCCTGAATTAGATAAATGCATGATATATTTAAAGCATTAAAAGATAAGCGACCTTAATAGGTCGCTTTTTTTTGTCTATCTATAATCTGAGTTTCTGTAATTTTTAACAGAGGTCATAATAAGAGAGCAGTTTTATTGCAGGCCAATAAATTCGGTATCACTTAAGGTTTTCATAAATGATATGAGGTTGCTTTTTTCTGCTTCCGTTAAAGGAATTTTATTGTTATTGTCTTTTAAAATAGGATCTAAATTATCGGCTTCAAGAACACCATTATTTAAATAATCTAAAAGTTCATTTAAAGAGGCGAATTGTCCGAAACTACCATAAGGCGCTGTGTATTCAATGTTTCTTAAAGAAGGGACTCTAAAACGCATATAATCTTCTGTTGCGCCCGATACTCTTGCGCGTCCAGCTTCTTCTGTATCTGGATTTATAGGGAATCCAATATTTCTAAAACTTTGATCGGTAAACAATTCGGTACTATGGCAACTAATACATTTATCCTTAAAAATTTGATAGCCTTGAGTTTCACTTTCAGTAAATGTTTCTCCTTCATTTCGTTTTACTTTGTCGTATTTACTATTTGCTGAAATCAGTGTGTATTCATATTGCGCGATACTGTTATAAATTCTATCAGCAGTAATATTATTATCTCCGAAAGCTTTGTAGAATAATTCAATATAATCTTCATCGGTTTCAATTTTACTGATAACATTTAAAATAGAAGAATCCATTTCTTCATATGTTATAATAGGAACTAGGGGTTGTGCTTCTAATTGAAGCTTGTTTCCGTCCCAATTATAAACCTTCATAAAAGCCATGTTTTGAACTGGTGGCGCATTGCGAAGTCCAATTCGGTCTTCAATTCCAATGCCTTTTGTGTTGTGATCGGCAAAAGCATTTTCTTGCATATGGCAACTGGCGCAGGATATGCTATTATCTGCACTTAATTTTTTTTCGTTGAATAGTTTTTCACCCAATTCAACGCCGTATAGTGTTGGTGTATTGGTAGATACTGTACCATTTAACTCTGGAAAACCCAAAGGTATATTCAATGATATTTCAGGATTGTCATAAGAAATTGGCTCAAAGTCGTCATTGTTACAAGATGTTAGTAACAGTAAAAGAAAGCTAATTCTTATTAGATTTTTCATTATAAATAAGGTGTTTGGTGCAATATTAAAAGAGCTGGCTTGATGTTTTATCAAAGCCAGCTCTAAAATTTGAGTTTAATTTTCTACAGCAGTTATAGAAAACATACCTGTAAGATCTGTTGTGCCATTACCACCAATATTATCAACAAACTTCATCATTTCTGTGGCTGTATGCGCACTTGGTGTTGCGTTATTTGTAATATTTGTAGTTGAAACTAATGTCACTGTATTTGATGCACCACTTAAAAAAGCATTAAAATCGGCTTTAATTATAATTTTAGGCGCACTGTTACCTACCATAGCATTTGTAGGAAGGTCTAAAATGATATTTCTATAAGCATCAACCCCTTGTGTGTATGTGCTTTCGTCTCCTTGAGTTCCTTCTACTGTACTACCAGAATGGAAAGATAATTCTAGGTTATCGTCACCATAAAAACCTTCAATTTTTGTAAAACGGTATCCGGTTCCCCATTCCCAATGCATTTCTGTATCGTTTGCTCCAGTTGCTGCGTAAAAATTAGGAAAACTAACTTCGTCTAACGTGTTTAATTCTGTTTTTACTCCCAATCCAAATTTTATTTGAGTGTATTCTGTAGAAGGAATATTGCTTAATACATATTGTAATGTTTCTTCTTTAGACTGATCGATAACTGTTGCTCCAGTATCTAAATTGTTTACATTATAAGGAATTTCAATACCTTCTGCATTAACAAGACGAATGTTACTAATAACATATTTTAATTCTTCAAAGTGATGTACTTGACCTGCTGTTGAGGTGTTTACTGTGGCATCTGTAGAAGTTGCGTCTCCCAATATAATAGTCGAGTCTCCGAAGGTGTTATTGAATTCTAAAGTGACGTTGTTAGCTACAGGAACGTCGTCGTCGCTACAAGAAACGATTGCTAATGTGATAAGAGATAAGAATAGGAACTTTTTTAAATTTTTCATTTTTGTAATTTTAATGGTTATTTTCTTTTATTATTAATGTTTAAAAATTCACTTTTAAAGACGTAAAAATGTTACGTCCCATTCGGGGGATATTTCCCCAATCGGCGTAGGTGCTATAATATTCATTAAACAGATTTTCGGCACCAATTTGAAAAACCGTTTTGTAATTGTTAATGTAAAATGTATAATCTGCGGAAAGGTTCCAGTTTGTGTAAGATGGCGTTTCGTCTTCGCCGTATTCCGGACTGTAATTAAGTTGCTTTACATCGCCATTTAGAGCTGTTAGGAAACCGATTTTTTTATATGAAAAATGCAAAGACGTTTGATAACTTAACGGACGGATAAATGGTAAGTTATTTTTATTATCATCTAATCCTCTAGCATAAGTCATGGTACCTTTCCAATGTAAATTATCTAAAAGCGTGTAATTGGCATTCATGGACAAATTGAATAATGTGGCATAGTCCAAAGAAGTATAACCTTTTACACCAACCGATTGATAATTCATCGGGCTTCCTTGGCTTAAAATTCTTCCGATGATGTAATTCTGAATATAGAAATAATTCACTTTCGCTTGAATGCCGCCTTTTTTGTTTTTGAAACCAACATTCGCATTAGCCTCATAAGAAATTTCATTTTCTAAATCTGGATTCCCGATGTAATCGTAACGATCAAAACTATTATAAATATAATAGCCATAACCTTCAGAAACAGAAGGCGCTCTGTGCCCATAACCGCCACCAGCAGAAAAATTGAAGTCACCTACATTTAATTGATAACTTGTATATAGGTTTGGTAAAAATCGTGTTTTTTCCTGTGAAGCTCCTGGATGGAAAATCCAGTTAAATTCTGCATACTTGGAATAATTATAGTTTACACCTAAAGTACCTCCATAATTAAGCTGACTTTTTTTAGAAATATCCCAAGAATTACTCATGGAAAGCCCAGCGTAACGTGTGGTAACCCAAGGCCAGCTATAAGCAAACATCGTTCTTTCGCTTCGGTCTTGAGGATACATCCTCATTTCAGCGATAGATAAATTATTGTAAGCGTTTAACTGTATTTCTGAGGAATAGTTTTCTTTTTTCAGATTTACTTTAGAAACCAAACCATAGGTTGTACTCCAGCCTGGCATATCCATATGAACCAAATTTTCTGGTCGGGTTGTATCATCCATATAATGCTCAACAGCATTAAAATAAACTTTAGTATCCCAAACTTTTACGAGTCCGGTTTCAAAAAACTGCTTGTATGCAGCCGATGTAATTAGGGCTCTAGAAAGCGATAAATCCATAGGAAGTGCTGGGTAACCTACATCTTTTGCTTTATCAAAAATAGCATCTACCCGTAAGGATGATAATTCACTCGTTTTGTACGCTACGCCTAATGAGGTGTTGAATTTATCGTATTGCGAGTGGTTTACTTCATCGTTATTTCCGTAACTGTAATTTTCTGCTTTTCTATAGGAAATACTCCCCTCGGCTACAAGTTTGTCGCTAGAATACGCCAAATTACCAAGGTTGAAAATTTGATTGTTATTAAACTCAAAACCGGTTTGGTAGGCACCAGTCCATTTTTTGCTAAGTCCGAAAGCGGTACTTTTTCGTTTTAAATCGATACTTCCTGCAACAGTTGCTCCATGCAAACTTCCTTCTTGTCCAGATTTCACATCAATATCAGAAAGATTATTACTCTCCACATAAGATGTTACCGGGTCCATTTTATCGGTACAGGCTCCAAAAATATGCATCCCGTCTATGGTAACGGTCGAACGTTCCGTACTCATATTATTAAGTAAAGGTTCCCAAGCGTAAGCACCACGTTTAATAAAGCTGATGTTCGCATTAGAAGCCAAAAATTCATCAACTGAAACGGCCATTTTCATGTCTGTTTCTATTTTTGATTTTTTAGCAGCAATAATTAAAACTTCATCTAAAACAACATCTAAGCTGTCGCTTTTTATCGTCTTATTTTGGGCATTTGCGAATGTTCCAAATAAAAGAATGACTAGTATTATTCGTTTCATAGCTCTAAAATAAAATGTCAATATAAAGCTCACCTTTTGCGCCTTCAATGCCTGGTGTAAATTCTGTGGAAACCTCGGTGCCTTTTATGGTTTGGCCATTTTCATCTTGAAAAATGAAATTTAGTGTCCAATTTCCGGTCATGGTATAATTTACAACGCCTTGATATAAGCCATTGCTTTGCTGCGTTAGATCTTCATTGTTAGGAGACGAATGATTTCCCATAGAAGGTTCTGGCATTCGCGGATCTATTAATAGGGTATAACCATCAACTATGGAATATGAATACTGAGACAAATCTGGAAAAGTTCCGGCAGTATTTTCTGGCTTATTGTATTTATAAATGCCAGTAACCAAATCGTTTTGAGCAACGCTTGGGCTTTGAGGAGCAACGAGCGCAATAAAATATTGTTCATCATCATTTCCTGTAAAGGCCGTCATGTTTAGGTTTAAATTGGTTTGTTCTTCAACCGTAATAAGTTGGTTAACTGCATAGGCTTGAGTATCATCTTCAAAATCAATATATAATGACCAGTTTACAGTAGAATTGCTTTCGCTGGTAAATACAGAATATCCTAGGTAATAGCCTTCTGCTGCATCATATCTTAAATTGTATTCATGCGGACAAGAAGATTTATTGCCATTGGCATCGGTAAATATTGGTAAAAAAGTAACATCAGCACCTTCCAAGTTTTCATTGGTTTCAGTACTGGTGATTTTTAGGTGAATTTCATTATAACCTTTATAAAGCGTTCCGTTTAGGGCTTCTATATCAATAGTGTAATCGTTACTAATAATAGTAGTTACCGTTTCGAATTCAATGTATTCGGTGGTTTCAATGTTTAATTCAGCTTCGTAATCCGTTTTTTCTAGGGTACAAGATGTTACCACAACGAAAATTGCAATTACAATAACATGTAAATGTTTCATTATTTATTGACTGTTTAATTAGAAAGTATAGCAGCATGAGTTGATTGCGATAACCTTTAAAAACTAAAAGGAAACCTATCAAAAAAGGAATACAATTGTTGTAATTGTAAGCATGACTACTACAAAACATTTTAAGGAAACGGTATACCCAAGTGCGCTCTAAAGTTTTTAGATTTAAAAACATGATGTTATACCTTTTTAATAGTGTTTATTAAAAAGAAAGCATGTTAATAGACAGCTAAACATAACTATTTAGCCATACACGAATTATGGATTACAGGATGCCTTGTTTTATGAAGAAATTAAACGAGGGGTGGGTGAAAAATGAAATCTGTATAATGAAATTTGTAAATATCATTATACAATGAATTTATTTTTGAATTTTGCTCATTTGTATAAAACAACAAATAATCAATATGAGTATCTTGGAAATAAACAACAGAATGTTCTACTGAAAAAGAATGATTTTTTTCACTACCATTTTCAGAAGTACTAGCTTTAGCTAATTCTTCTTTTAAGTGACATTTTCCGTTACATTGTAATTCGGGTTTATCTTGATTTATACAAAGTTCAGTTTTGATGTACTCATAAAAAGCAGCATATTCCATAAAAGGAATTACGGGTTTTAGAAACAAGAATAATGATAGTATGAGTGCTGCTGTTTTCACGGCTCAAATATCTTGATTTTTTTAAAAATTTCCTAGTATTAATTTGTTTATAAATGCAATGGTGCTTTGTATGAATTTTTCTTTATCGAGGAGAAGAGCAAAAGTCGTTCTAAACTAAAAAAGATTCACAGCTATTTAATATAGGACTATGAATCTTTTTTTTATTGTTATGTGTTAGTGCAATACTACTTCGGTAACGGACTAATAATTTTTACATTCTGAAAAGCAATAGCGCCACGAACAACGCCAGAGATAACATCCTGTAAAGCCTCGATAATTTGCATTTTTAATTCACTTTTATGGTAAATTAAACTCACTTCTCGTGCTGGTGAAGGCTCGTTAAAATAATGAAGATTGACCATTTCTTTTTCACGAATTTCTAAAGTATGTAAATAAGGAAGCAAGGTCATACCTAAACCTTCGTTAGATAGCTTTATTAAGGTTTCAATACTTCCACTTTCTAGTTGAAATTTTTCGTCTTCTTGAGCTTTAAAGGTTTTACATAAGTTAATTACACCATCGCGAAAGCAGTGGCCGTCTTCTAGCAAAAGCATATCGTCTACATCCAAATCCGAAACGTCAATCTTTTTATTGGTATGCAAGCGGTGCCCCTTTGGAATGTAACTTACAAAAGGTTCAAAATAAAGCACACGTTCTTTTATACTATCGTCTTCCAATGGAGTTGCAGCAATGGCGGCATCTAAATGACCATCTTTTATGCGAGCCATTATTTCTTCCGTAGTTAATTCTTCAATTTTAAGTTTTACTTTTGGGTGTTTTTTAATAAAGTTTTTCAAAAACATCGGTAATAAAGTAGGCATAACCGTTGGTATAATCCCTAATTTAAATTCGCCACCAATAAATCCTTTTTGCTGATCTACAATATCTTGAATTCTGTAGGATTCATTGACAATATTTCGAGCTTGGGTTACAATTTTTCGTCCAACATCGGTGAGTTCAATAGGTTTTTTACTTCTATCAAAAATTAAAACATCGAGCTGATCTTCTAATTTTTGAATTTGCATACTTAAGGTAGGTTGGGTTACAAAGCATTTTTCGGCCGCTTTAGTAAAATTCTGATTTTCGGCTACAGCCAAAACATAATATAATTGGGTGATTGTCATAAGAATCAATTTTGACTATAAAAATATAAAAACTATCAATTATACTTATACTAAATCAGGAGAAATATAGATTAATTTTGTATTGAACAAAAAAGCATATTAAAATGACAATAAATATTTTAGGATTAGACTCAAAAAAGACAAAAGAAATAGCTACAGATTTAAATGATCTATTAGCTAATTTTCAAATATATTACCAAAACTTAAGAGGTATTCATTGGAACATTAAAGGGAAACGTTTTTTCGATTTACACGTAAAATTTGAAGAATTATATACGGATGCCAATACTAAAGTTGATGAAATTGCAGAACGTATTTTAACGTTAGGTGAAACACCTTTGCATACTTTTGAAGATTATGCAGCAAAAGCGCAAGTGCCTGTTGGGAAAAATATTTCTCAAGATGATTTAGCCGTAAGATTGATTGTAGATTCTTTAGCTGAATTACTAAAAATTGAACGACAAATACTTGACAAAGCGGGGGATGCAAGCGATGAAGGAACAGGTTCTATGATGAGCGATTTTATTACCGAACAAGAAAAAACAGTTTGGATGATGAAAGCTTGGTTGAATGAAACGGTTTAAAATAAACCAATAAAGAATAGAAAAAAGGGCGGTCTGAAAAGATCGTCTTTTTTTTGTTTAATAAGTGCGCAATTGGAGCTATTACTAATATTCAAGTTCTTATTTTTAATTTTATTATGGTAGCAGCCTTTTAATCATTTTAGGTGAAACTTATTTCTTTTTTTCGGCCCGCTTAACAATAGTAATAGCGGCAATTAAATCTTGCACTTCTAAGTTTTCGTCCTCATCTTCGGTAACAAAAGGCGCTAATTTATCATTATTGAAATTGTAAATTTTCCAACGTTTAAATTGGTATTCTAAGGCGGTGAAATTTTCAACCCAATCTCCCGAATTCAAATACATGGTTTTGCCGTGTTTGTTTTGTACATACTCCATTTTGGGTTGGTGTATATGGCCGCAAATCACATAATCATAACCATTTTCAATAGCCAGTTCCGAGATTACTTTTTCATAATCATTAATATGTTTTATAGCACCTTTAACACCGTTTTTAACCTTTTGAGAAAGCGAATAGCGTTCCTTGCCGCGTTTTTCTAAATACCAGTTAACACAACTGTTTATAAGCGTTAATAAATCGTACCCATAGCCACCAAGTTTGGCTAGCCATTTTGCATTTTGTATCGAAATATCAAACACATCACCATGAAAAAACCAGGCTTTCTTGCCGTCTAATTCCAAAACCGCTTTATCCACAATAGAAATATTTCCGATAGTAGTATTACTAAATTTTCTCAACATTTCATCATGATTTCCGGTAATGTAAATTACTTCCACACCGTTCGCAGCCATGGTCATTATTCGTTTAATTACCTTTAAATGCGATTTCGGAAAGTAGCGTTTGCTAAATTGCCAAATATCAATAATATCACCATTTAAAATTAGTTTTTTAGGTTCAATGCTATTTAAATAGGTGAGTAGGTGCTTGGCATGGCACCCAAAAGTTCCTAAATGTACATCCGATATTACTGCAATTTCAATTTTACGTCTAATCTTCAAAATTCACATGTTTGTTCATGTAAATTTCAAATAAAAAAAGCGAAATCAGATTATGTAATCTTTAATTTATAATAAACTAATTATCAGGTAATTGTTATTAAATTGTTATGGGTTTTTATTTTTAATTAGATTACTTACAATGATGAAGGTTTTATCGTTCAAAACACTTTGTTAAGTAGGATTAATTATAAATCAGAGCAGTGTAAATGCTAATCAGCAGACTTAGAAACCTCAAAAAAATATCGTGCTTCAATACATTTTTATCACAGTTCATGCCTGAAATTGAAGTCTAAAGTTTATTTTAGCCAAAAATTGAAATCATGGCAGGTAACTCCTTCGGAAAACTATTTACTTTATCAACTTATGGCGAATCTCACGGCCCAGCATTAGGCGGTGTTATAGATGGTTGTCCATCAGGAATTAAGTTAGATTTAGACGAAATTCAAAATGAATTAAACCGAAGAAAACCAGGCCAATCGGCTATCGTTACACAACGTAAAGAACCCGATACGGTAAAATTTCATTCCGGCATTTTCGAGGGCGTAACCACAGGCACATCTATTGGTTTTGTTATCGAAAACACCAATCAAAAATCTCACGATTACAGTCATATAAAAGATAGTTACCGTCCAAGTCACGCCGATTATACCTATGATAAAAAGTATGGTTTACGCGATTATCGTGGTGGTGGTCGTAGCTCGGCACGCGAAACGGCATGTCGTGTAGTGGCAGGAGCCATAGCAAAACAAATGTTAAAAGGAATCGAAATTACGGCTTACGTTTCTGGAGTTGGCACCATGAAATTAGATAAACCGTACAACGAGCTAGACCTAAATTTAGTAGAATCTAACATTGTACGTTGCCCAGATCAAGACATGGCAGAAAAAATGGAAACTTACATCAAAGAAGTTCGTGGAAAAGGCGATACCGTTGGTGGTATTGTGAGCTGTGTTATCAAAAACGTGCCTGTTGGTTTAGGCGAGCCGGTTTTCGATAAATTACACGCCGAACTTGGTAAAGCCATGCTATCCATCAACGCTGTAAAAGGTTTTGAGTACGGTAGCGGATTCCACGGAAGTACTATGTATGGCAGCGACCATAACGATGCTTTTAACAGCGACGGCACAACAAAAACAAACTATTCTGGCGGAATTCAAGGAGGTATTAGCAACGGTATGGATATCTATTTCAGCGTTGCATTTAAACCCGTAGCCACGTTAATTCAAAAATATGAAACCATCGATAAAGATGGTAATTTTGTGGAAATGCAAGGTAAAGGACGTCACGACCCATGTGTTGTGCCACGCGCCGTACCTATTGTAGAAGCAATGGCGGCACTTGTAATAGCCGATTTTCAATTAATTAATAAGCTTTACAACTAAAATATTTTTTAGAAGCTATTTCCCGCTTTTCGCTATATCTTTTTATGTGCAGAAATATCTTCAGCATTACATTAAGGTATCATTTAATCTGTGGTCATTTTTCTGTTTAATAAGTTACATATTAAGCACATAAAAAGGATGCCGCTGCAATCGGGGCTAAACTAATTTGCGTAAAAAAGGCTTTTTGAGTTAGGTGTTTTTTTTTCTTTAAATAAGCCAGTTTTAATTATTAAAATTTCAATTTAAGTCTCTTTTTATTCATTTATTGTGAGAGAATATTCGTATTTGTAATAAAAAACCTAATTTATCTTCATTTTTTTGCAGTAAACTCATAGGTAATCTGCTTTTTTTTATACCAAAAATACCTATATTGTGTCAAAATTTTAAAGACGTAAAACGTATTCTAAAACATATGAAGAAACTTGCAATGCACTGGAAGATTATTATAGGAATGATTCTTGGAATCATTTTTGGTTTTATAATGAATAATGTAGACGGTGGCCGCGGCTTTGTTGGAGATTGGATAGCTCCTTTCGGAAAAATATTTATCAATCTTCTAAAACTTATTGCAGTACCTTTAATTTTAGCGTCTTTAATAAAAGGTATTACCGATTTAAAAGATATCTCTAAAATAAAAAACATGGGTTTACGTACCCTTGGAATCTACATGGGAACTACCGTAATTGCTATAGCTATAGGTTTAGCCTTGGTAAATACAGTAAAACCAGGTGTTGGAATGCCTGAAGATACTATCGAGAAAATTAAATTACGTTACGCTAATGATACAGGTATTGCCGATAAAATAACCGAAGCATCTGCACGAACAAACGCAGGGCCATTACAAGCTTTGGTAGATATTTTCCCGAGTAATATTTTTCAATCTTTTGTAGAAGCTTCCATGTTGCAAATTATATTTTTTGCACTTTTTGTTGGTATTTGTTTACTACTAATAGGTGAAGAAAAAGCAAAACCATTAACAGGCTTTTTCAATTCTTTAAATGATGTGGTCATGAAAATGGTCGACTTAATTATGCTTTCCGCACCCTATGCGGTGTTTGCTTTAATGGCAAATGTTATTATAGCTTTCGATGATACCGAAATCCTATTAAAATTATTACTATACGCTTTCTGTGTATTTATTGGGCTTGTTTTAATGATAGGTGTTTATTTAATTCTGGTAGCAGTATACACCAAAAAATCACCATTATGGTTTTTAAAACAAATTAGTCCAGCGCAATTATTAGCGTTTTCAACAAGTAGTAGTGCTGCAACGTTACCGGTAACTATGGAGCGTGTGGAAGAACATTTGGGAGTAGACGGTGAAGTTGCCGGATTTGTACTGCCGGTTGGAGCTACAGTAAATATGGATGGTACTAGTTTATATCAAGGTATTGCAGCAGTGTTTATTATGCAAGTGGTTTGGCCCGAAGGTTTAACCTTTACAAATCAATTGGTTATTATTGGTACAGCGTTGTTAGCTTCTATTGGTAGTGCTGCTGTGCCTAGTGCAGGTATTGTTATGCTCGTTATTGTATTAGAATCTATTGGTTTTCCTGCGGAATTATTACCTATTGGTTTAGCCTTGATTTTTGCAGTCGATAGACCTTTGGATATGTGTAGAACTGTTGTAAACGTAACAGGGGATGCTACTGTAGCTATGATTGTTGCAAAATCTTTAGGTAAACTTCACGACAACCCAAAACCTAATGAATGGGATGATAATTATGAGGAGGTGAAGTAGTAGGCTTTGTTGTTAAAAAGGTTGAAAACTTTCTATTAGGCTTAATTTCTGAGAGATAATTATTAATGAGACAAGTTTAGTTGTGATTTGAGTTACTTTATAATCAGAACGAAACATATGGTTCTAATTTGTGATTTTTTTTTTATAAACTAGAGTTCAAATATTAAAGGAGAAATTGCAAACACTCAAGTAACAAAACGAATATTATGACTGATTTTCTTGCCTGAAATAATTTTGTTATGTCTCGTTTTTCCGTAGAAAACTCATAGAAATTTTCGTTATATTTGATTAAACAGCAAAATCATCATGAGCACATCAATTCATTTACCAACACCTTTAATTTCCGTTAATTGGCTTCAAGAACATTTAAATAGCGAAAAACTCATTGTTTTAGATGGTACAATAAACAAAGTGTTTGATGCATCTCTGGAACAAATACCAGGCACGCGCTTATTTGATATAAAAAAGAAATTTAGCGATGTGTCTAATCCGTTTCCAAGTGGTTTTCCTTCCGAAGAACAGTTTCAAAGAGAAGCTCAAAATTTAGGGATTAATAACGATAGTGCTATTGTGGTTTACGATGATAAGGGAATTTATTCTAGCGCACGTGTTTGGTGGCTGTTTAAAGCTTTTGGATATAATAACGTTGCGGTGCTAAATGGAGGCTTTCCCGCATGGTTAAAGGCCGAATATAGCACAGAACCCATGACAAGTTATTCTGGTGAAATCGGAGATTTTACAGCTCACCTTCAACCTAAATACATGGAGTTTTTCGACGATGTTAAAGCTGCATCGGCAAATAAAACTCACAAAATTATAGATGCACGATCGGCAGGGCGTTTTAACTGTGAAGTGCCAGAACCTCGTGAAGGTTTACGTATGGGGACTATTCCAAACTCTGTTAATTTACCATTCACTGATTTGTTAATAGATGGTGTTTTAAAACCTAAATTAGATTTAGAAAAAGCCTTTTACATGCTAGCGGGTAAAGACGATGCAATAATATTTTCTTGCGGATCGGGATTAACGGCTTGTGTTCTTGCTTTAGCAGCTGAAATTTCAGGATATAAAAATCTATCCGTTTATGATGGGTCTTGGACAGAATGGGGCGACTTAGTGCCGAATTAAACCATTATTAGAAACGATTTTCAAAGGAACTTCAAAAATAAATTCAGAAAAAGAGTTTAATTTATTGCTCGAATTCTTCAGTATAAAGTCGAGGTAACGATATTTTGAATTTTACAGCGAGCAAACGTATTAAAACAACGATTGCGCTAGAGATGATAAAAACCCAATTATCTTGAATAGGAAATTGAAGTAATATAAAATAGGTAACACCTCCCAAAATACAAGCTGTAGCATAAATCTCTTTTCGGAAAATTACCGGAATTTCATTACATAAAATATCACGAATTACACCGCCAAAACTAGCTGTCATTGTACCTAATGCAATACAAATTAAAGGATGTAATTTGGCTTCAATACCCAGTTCAATACCAGCCATGGTATATATACTTATCCCAATGGTGTCAAATAAAAACAGCGATGTGCGTAAATAATTAATTTTACTTCTAAATAAAATAGTAGCAACGGTAGTTCCTAAAATAATGTAAGAAATCGTGATGTTTTGCATCCAACTTACTGGTGTGTGTCCAATAAGTAAATCGCGTAAAGTACCGCCACCAACAGCAGTTACAAAGGCAATGATTAAAATACCGAACAGATCCATCTTTTTTTCTAAAGCAATTAAAACGCCCGAAATAGAGAAAGCAACAATACCTAAAACATCGATGTAAAACATAATAATTAAATTTAAGGTTGTTAAAATACGAGATGTCCGTTCAGAAGGTTATCGTATTTTTCTATATAAATAAAAAAACCATTCTGAAAATTTAACGTACTAACAACGCTTGTTTTTTTGCGCGAAATTAGTGCTTTTTATAACGTATTAAGGGTTTCTTTAATAAGATTTTCAACGCGTTAGTCGTTTGTCGATATTATACTATGAAATTTAAATTTCAGACTTACATATTCTGCGTGTAATAATTGTAATCTTTCATAATAACGTCAATAAATTCGATATCTGTTTTCTGTTTGATTTCTTTAATATCAACGACTTCAATAATTTTTTTCCGAAGTTTTATTAGCGTAGGATAGTCACTCGATTTTTTTGCAGTAATAAACGTTTCTTTAATAATTCGCGCATCATTATCCGATAATTTTATCACATTTGGGTATGTTGGTTTGTAGCCATCCGTTAAGTTTTCGAGAATGGTATGACTGATGTTAATTTTGTTCTTCAACGTAATTACTGATGTGCCCGCTGTAATATCACCCAAACGCTGATTTTTATTACTGGTAATTATCGAAATTAAGGCCACAACACCACTCATCATGTTTAAATCGACAATCCTGAAAAACCATCGAATTAAAAAATCGGCAAGCGAGGCTTGGTAGCCATCAATTTTTACCACTTTAATTTTTAAAATACGCTTTCCAGGCGTTTGCCCATCGAGTAAAGTTTCAAAAATAAGGGTGTATAAAATCACGGGTAAATAGCACATAATATAGATGGACATTTTAGACCATTGATCCATGTCGCTAATAAGTGCCGGAATATCTAGTAAGTTAAAAAGAAGTTGGTAAACAACAATAATATAGGCTATTTTAATAATCCAATCGATACCATAAGCCAAAATGCGCTCGCCAACACTTGCGGCGGTAAAATTTATATTGACATTTTGTGTGGTATTTATTTGTAACTCTAGCATGAATTGTTTTAATTTGATTACACATGAGAGAAGTCGCATTTATTAAACAAAACAAAGAGAAATGGCTCGATTTTGAAAAAGCTATTTTCGGAAAAACTTTAAAAAATCCAGATGAGTTGGCTTCTCTTTATATTCATTTGGTAAACGACTTATCTTACGCCCAAACCTATTATCCCAAAAGTAAAACAATTCTTTATTTAAACAACCTAGCAGCGCGAGCTTTTCAGAAAATTTATAAAACAAAACGTGAAGACACCAATAGATTTGTACAGTTCTGGAAAATTGAAGTGCCACTAATTGTATATCAAAACAGGCGTTATGTACTTTATGCTTTCGCTATATTTTTAAGTTTTGTAGCCATTGGCGTATTATCGGCAGCGTACGACGATAGTTTTGTGCGCTTAATTTTAGGCGATCATTATGTAAACATGACCCTCGAAAATATTGAAAAAGGCGACCCTGTGGCCGTTTACAAAAGTGGAAGCAATTGGGGGAGTTTTATAGGTATAACTATTAATAATTTATACGTAGGGATACTATCTTTTATTTACGGCGTTTTTGGAGGTATTGGTACAGGTTACATTTTGTTAAGAAATGGGATTATGCTCGGTGCTTTTCAGTTTATGTTTCAAAAACACGACGTCCTTTGGGAAAGTATTCGAGGCATCTGGATTCATGGCGCCATGGAAATTTTTGCTATTGTTATCGAGGGTGCAGCAGGTTTTATTTTAGGAGCTAGTATTTTATTCCCAAAAACCTATTCGCGAATTACAAGTTTTAAAATGGGGATGAAAGATGGTGTTAAAATTTTAATTAGCACTTTTCCGTTTACCGTGGCAGCAGGTTTTTTAGAAGGCTTTGTAACTCGATATTCTAACGTTATGCCCAATTGGTTGTCGGTAGGTATTATTTTAGTAACGCTAAGTATCATTTCATTTTACTACCTTATTTATCCTTTTATTTTGAATAAAAAACTTAAAAAAGCACATGGAATTATATAAATCTAGAAGTTTTAACGATTTTTTTCAAGATACATTCACCTTTCTCAAGGAAAATGGGAAACACTTTTTTAAGGAGTATTTTATAATTAATGGTATTTTCTTGCTCATTTTAGCGGTTATCGGTTACTTTTTTACCAAATTTTACACTGATTTTATTTTTAGTGGCGTGCTAAAAGGAGACGGGAGTACGGTTATAGACAGTTATCTGAACGAGAATCTAGGCGTGTTCCTCGGAATGTTGTTCGTTTTTATAGTCGTCGGGATGGTCGCCGGCATTGTTTCTTATGCTTTTCCTGCAATTTATTTTAATTTATATAGTAAAAATGGAGGTGCTAATTTCGAAACTCGTGATATTTTAGATACCTACAAAAGGCATATTGGTAAACTTACCGTTTACGTGTTATGCTCAATATTGATAAGTATTCCGGCTATGTTAGTACTTGTTATTTGTACGGTTATTTTAACCGTAACCATTGTCGGTATTTTTGCATTGCCGTTATTAATTGGTGCATTTACCTTGTTTTATGGCATGACATTAATGGAATATTTAGAAGGTAAAAAAGGTATTTGGGAAAGTTTTAGTTACGCCTGGACGCTTTTAAAATCTAAGTTTTGGCCGGCCGTAGGGAGTATAGGGCTGTTTTTTCTTATTATTTATATTATTCAGAATATTATTTCTATAATTCCATATTTCTTTGGTATGGCAAGTTTGTTTACAAGTTTTGGAGAAGGTTCACCAAGCGACGAAGATATTTCTAGCGCGATGACTATGGTGATGCTTGTGGTGTTCTTTTTAACGTTTTTAGTGAGTTCTGTTTTAGGGACTGTAGTACGGGTAAATGAAGGTCTTATTTTCTATACCTTAAAAGAAGAAAATGAGCATGTTAATACCAAAAGTGTTATTGATCAAATAGGTTCTGGTGAATAGAAAATATTGGATACATATCGTTTTTTTTAGCATGAGCCTTACGTTTTTTGCACCAACTGTTTTTGCTGAAACGCAGAACACACCTGCGGTGGTTTTAGTTGAAAATGATAGTTTGCGAATGGATAGCACTGTCGTGGAAAAACGACACTTCGGAAATTTAAAAGACCTTTATACCGGTGAAGAATTTATATACGAACGTTCCATTGAAAGTTCGGGGTGGTGGACACGTTTTAAACAATGGTTAAGCGATTTTTTACGTGATTTCTTTAAACTAAAAAGCAGCAGTGAGTCGTCGAACTACACTGATTTTATACTTCAAATTGGAGGTGTCACTATTTTCTTGTTGGTTATTTTCTTCATATTTAAAGCGGTAATGAATAAAGAAGGCGCATGGGTTTTCGGGAAATCATCCGATAAAAGCATTATTCCTGTTACCGATATCGAAGCTAATATACATGCCACCGATTTTAAAAAATTGATCGCTTCGGCGGAAGGAGAACAGAATTATCGATTAGCCATTCGATATTATTATTTATGGCTTCTAAAAGCCTTAGCCGAAGCTGAAATTATTGAGTACGATGTTGAAAAAACAAACAGCGATTATCAAAACGAAATGGTTTCAAATGAAGTAAAAAAGCAATTTTCTTACACGTCGTACCTTTATAATTATATCTGGTACGGCGAATTTGATGTTAACGAAACCGAATTCACTAAAGCTAAAGATGCTTTTATTCAATTTTTAAAAACCATAAAAGATGAATAAAACCATAAAAATATATATTGTTTTACTCATTTTTATTTTTGCGGGAGCAACGGCTATTGAGTTTTCTAGAGAAAAACCAATTAACTGGAATCGCACATTTAAGGAAACGGATAAAATTCCGTACGGAACTTATATTTTTCACGATCAACTAAAAACGATATTTCCTGAAAGCCCGGCTAAAATTATAAAATCGACGCCTTACGAATATTTCGACGGGTTGTATAATTGGGAAGATAGTATTTATAATACTTCTGGAACCTATATGGTTATTAAGGATTATGCGGTTTTAGATGATGTATCTGCTCAAGAATTACTCGATTTTGTAGCCCACGGAAACGATGCCTTTATGTCCACACAATTCCCGTCGCAAATTATTCAAGATTCATTAGGCATTGATGTTACAAGCGACTACAATTTTAAAGGAAAAGCCGGTTTTAGTTTCGCTAATAAGCAGTTTGCAAACGATTCGATTACCATTGAAAAAGGCTTGCAGAATTATTATTTCACCAAATTAGACTCTATTTCAACAACGGTTTTAGGGTATCAAACTTTCGATTCTATTCAACATGTTAATTTTGTAAAAGTCAATTTTGGGTCTGGAAATTTCTATTTACACCTGCAACCTATTGCATTTACCAATTACCATCTGCTTAAAAAGGATAATAAGAAATATGCGGAAGCAGCGCTGTCTTATGTTTCAAACGATACTATTCATTTTCATTCATCTATAAAAAAAGGGAGTAATTTAGGAAGTTCGCCATTGCGATTTATCTTGAAAACACCAGCTTTGCGTTGGGCTTGGTTTTTGGGTGTAATTACCTTAATTTTCTTTATTATTTTTAATGCAAAACGCCGACAACGTATTGTGAAAACCATAAAACCGAATGTAAATACCACAGTAGCGTTTACAAAAACAATCGGGAATTTATATTACGAAACTAAAGATCATGCGACTATTATTGATAAGAAAATTACATATTTCTTAGAATATTTACGTCGTGAATATTATTTAGATACGCAGCTTTTAGACGAAAAATTTATTAAAAATTTAAGTCTGAAATCTAATAAAAAACAAGAACTTATTAAACGATTAATTAATTTAATAATACAATTGAAAGCCAAACGCCAATTGGAAGAGGCCGATTTGTTAAGATTAAACAAAGCTATTGAAGCTTTTTATACCAAATAATTATGGACGAATTAAACACGCCAGAAGACAATGCTTTAGAAGGGAAACTTCAACAGGATGTTGAAAATACGTTATCAGGAAATGATAACATACCCGAAAGTAATTTAGATTTTAAAAATCGAATTGATTTAAGCGAATTACAAGAAGGTATCGCTCTTATCAAAGGCGAAATAAGTAAAGTAATTGTTGGGCAAAAAGGCATGATAGATATGCTTATTGCATCTATTTTGGCTAACGGACATTCGTTAATTGAAGGAGTTCCTGGTGTTGCCAAAACCATTTCGGCTAAGTTGTTGGCAAAATCTTTGGATGTTGGGTTTAGTCGTATCCAATTTACACCAGATTTAATGCCGAGTGATATTTTAGGAACCTCGGTTTTTGATATGAAATCTTCAGAGTTTGAATTCAAAAAAGGACCAATTTTTTCAAACATGATTTTAATTGATGAAATCAATCGGGCGCCTGCAAAAACACAAGCGGCTTTATTCGAGGTTATGGAAGAGCGTCAAATTACCATCGACGGCCATCGTTTTAAAATGGATTTACCTTTTATTGTTTTAGCTACTCAAAACCCCGTTGAGCAGGAGGGAACCTATCGTCTACCAGAAGCGCAATTAGACCGTTTTTTATTCAAAATAGATATTGATTATCCTAATTTAGAAGAAGAAATAGAAATTATAAATAGAGAACAAGCTCTACAAGGTGGTACTAAAATTGATAAAATTACGGCGCATTTAAGCAAGGAGCAGATTTATAAATTCCAAGGTTTGGTTAGTCAAATTATAATAGAATCTCATTTGGTTAAATACATTGCCGATATTATTATAAACACGCGTAGCAATCCGTTTTTATATTTGGGTGCATCGCCACGTGCATCCATCGCTATTTTAAAAGCCAGTAAAGCGTTTGCAGCCATGAGTGGACGTGATTTTGTAACACCAGAAGATATTAAGCAAGCTGCTATTCCGGTGCTACAACATCGTGTTATTGTAACTCCAGAACGCGAAATGGAAGGCGTAACATCTAAACAAATTATTAAACAAATTATCGAAGCTGTAGAAATTCCGAGGTAGTCGTATTTTTAGTTTCAGTCTCAGTAAACAGGAGCCCATAACGACTAACCAACAACCAATAATTAATACCTAATACATTGAAAAGACTCAAACCATTTTACATACAAAACCGCTTTTTTTATGGGTGCTTAATTATTATGGTTTTGTTTGTGGTGAGCTTTATGTTACCACGGTTATTTAATATCGTGAAGCTTTTATTGTTGGGGCTTTTATTGTTGACGATATTAGATACTTTAATTCTTTTTATGACTAAAAAAGGATTGAAAGGCAGGCGTAATTTACCTGAAAAATTCTCGAATGGCGATCAAAATCAAATTGGGATTAGCATTGAGAATTTTTACACGTTTCCCATATACATTCGAATTATTGATGAAATCCCTGTGCAATTTCAAGTTCGTAATTTTAAAATAGATCGAAAGTTAAGTGCCTCTAGTGTTACCGAATTAGAATACGAATTACGCCCAACAGAACGTGGTGAATATCAGTTTGGAAAACTTAATATTTATGCAAGTTCTGTATTTGGTTTGGTGTCTCGCCGATTTTGGTTTGATGATGATGTAACCATTCCAACCTATCCGAGTTTTATTCAACTGCGAAAATATAATTTGTTAGCGATAAGTAATAACTTGCTTCAATACGGGGTTAAGAAAGTCCGGAAATTGGGGCATACCATGGAGTTTGAGCAAATTAAAGATTATGTGCTTGGTGACGATTTACGTACCATAAACTGGAAAGCTACAGCTAAGAAAAACCAGTTAATGATAAACCAGTTTCAAGATGAAAAGTCGCAACCCATTTATTCTGTTATCGATAAAGGTCGGGTTATGAAAATGCCTTTTGATGGATTAACGTTGTTGGATTATGCGATAAATGCATCGTTAGTAATCTCGAATGTAGCTTTAAAAAAGCAAGATAAGGCGGGTATTTTTGCTTTTTCTAAAAAGGTTGAAAACAGAGTTGTCGCAGAACGTAGAACCTCGCAAATGCACCTCATATTGGAAGCGCTTTATAATGTAAATACAGATTTCTTTGAAAGTGATTTTGGACGCTTATATGCTGATGTAAAACGAAATATCACACAACGAAGTCTTATTTTATTATATACTAATTTTGAAACTTTAGATGGATTACATCGGCAGTTGCCGTATTTAAAAGGGATTTCTAAAAGTCATTTATTAGTAGTGGTTTTCTTTAAAAACACAGAATTAGACAGCTTAATTTCTGATAATGCGGAAACCGTTCAGCAGGCTTATGATAAGGTGATTGCTGAAAAATTTGATTTTGAAAAGCGACTTATCGTGAACGAATTGAAAAAGTACGGTATTTATTCCATTCTAACTACACCTGAAAATTTAACTATCGATACTATTAATAAGTATCTAGAAATTAAAGCGCGCGGTTTGCTCTAATTATTTTATATACTAAAATAGCGCTAGAAGCATGAAGCTCTAACGCTATTTGTATAAATAATTATTGAAATTAAGCTATTCGTTTTGAGCTTCTTCAGCAGTTAATTCAGCAATTTTACAAATCACTTCGGTTGCTTTTATAATGCTTTCTACAGGTACATATTCATAACGTCCGTGAAAGTTGTGTCCGCCAGCAAAAATATTAGGACAAGGTAAGCCCATGTAACTTAGTTGCGATCCGTCTGTGCCACCGCGAATGGCTTTAATTAGCGGTTCTATGTCTAAAGCTTTCATAGCTTTTTCGGCAATATCAACAATATGCATTACCGGTTCTATTTTTTCGCGCATATTAAAGTATTGATCCGAAATTTCAATAGAAATCACTTCAGAACCGTATTGAGAATTTAATTCATTAGTCAGTTTTTGCATCATTTCTTTTCTAGCTTCGAAATGCCCGCTATCGTGGTCGCGAATAATGTATTTTAAGGTTGTTTCTTCAACATCACCTTCCATATTATGTAAATGGAAAAAACCTTGATATCCCGTAGTGTGTTCAGGGGTTTCCATACGTGGTAATGAGTTGATAAATTCAGTAGCGATGTACATTGAGTTTATCATTTTTCCTTTGGCATAACCAGGATGTACAATTTTTCCTTTAATTTTTACAACGGCTCCGGCAGCATTAAAATTTTCGTATTCTAGTTCGCCAATTTGACTACCATCCATAGTGTAAGCCCATTCAGCTCCAAATTTTTCAACGTCAAATTTATGAGCGCCACGTCCAATTTCTTCATCAGGTGTAAACCCAACTCTAATTTTTCCGTGTTTAATTTCAGGATGGTTTATTAAATATTCCATTGCTGAAATAATTTCGCAAATTCCTGCTTTATCATCGGCGCCTAAAAGCGTTGTGCCGTCGGTTGTAATTATGGTTTGGCCTTTATATTGTAATAAATCTTCAAAATAATCAGGCGATAAAATAATGTTTTCAGCTTCGTTTAAAACAATATCTTTTCCGTTGTAATTTTCAATAATTTGAGGCTTTACATTTTTTCCTGTAAAATCTGGCGACGTGTCAAAATGAGAAATAAACCCAATGGTTGGCACTTCATGATCCACATTGCTAGGCAAAGTGGCCATAATGTATGCGTTTTTATCGATACTCACATCTTGCATGCCAATTCGCTTTAACTCTTCGGTAAGTTGGTTGGCTAAATCCCATTGTTTTTCTGTACTTGGTGTGGTTTGAGATTCTGGATCAGATTCGGTATCCACAGTGACGTAACTAACAAAACGTTTTATTATATGTGCTTTTGAAATCATTTTTAGAGATAATTTTAAATATTAGAGCGGACTAATGGTTTATGCTTTTTATAATTCAAAAATACGATTTTTAGGCATGAATTAACGAATGTTTTCATTCAAATAATGTGCATCAAACATTGAATATTTAATTTTTCAGGTCTTAGAATTGTTCAATTTTTTAATTAAACTTATTTTTGCACAAATAATCCTGATGTATAAACAATTACTACGCCCGATATTTTTTTCATTCGATCCCGAAAAAATTCACCATTTTACATTTTCTTTAGTGAAATTTGCTTCTAAAATCCCTGGTTTTAAGAGTTTATTCCGAAGTTTATATGTGGTTGAAGATGCTAAACTCGAACGTAAAGTTTTCGGTTTAACCTTTAAAAACCCCGTTGGATTAGCTGCTGGTTTTGATAAAAATGCGGTGTTGTATAATGAATTGGCCAATTTCGGTTTTGGTTTTATTGAAATAGGAACGGTAACCCCAAAAGGGCAGGAGGGAAATCCGAAAAAGCGCTTATTTAGATTAAAGGACGACCAAGGAATTATTAACCGTATGGGCTTTAATAATGAGGGATTGCAAACGGCTATTGAGCAACTTAAAAAGAATCAAGGCAAACTGATTATTGGTGGAAATATCGGAAAAAATACCAATACAAAACCAGAAGATTACACTAAAGATTATTTAGAATGTTTTAATGGTTTGCATCCTTATGTCGATTATTTTGTGCTTAATGTGAGTTGCCCGAATGTGGGATCGCATGCTAAATTGAACGATAAAGATTATTTAGAAGAATTAATAGGAGCGGTACAACAAGCGAATAAAACGTTTGAAACTCAAAAGCCGATAGTACTTAAAATTGCGCCAGATTTAAATGAAACGCAGTTAGACGAAATTATTGAGCTTGTAAAAACAACGCATTTAGACGGCGTTATAGCTAGCAATACGTCTATGGATAGAAGTGGTTTAAAAGCTTCCGAAGCCTTGTTAGAAAGTATTGGTAATGGAGGTTTAAGCGGGCAGCCGGTTAAAGATAAAAGTACCCAAGTTATTAAATATCTATCGGAAAAGAGCGATAAAAGCTTTCCAATTATTGGGGTTGGCGGTGTGCATTCTGCTAAAGATGCCCTAGAGAAAATAGATGCTGGTGCCGATTTGGTTCAAATTTATACCGGGTTTATTTACGAAGGGCCAAGCTTAATTAAACAAATTAATAAAGCGATTTTAAGCCGAAATTAAACGAAAAGATAGTTTCTAAATATCTTCTTTATTACCCTCAACATTTTCTGATGTTTTATTTTGTTTGGCGAATGCTGTTGGGCTTATACCATACTCTTTATTAAAGCATTTGCTGAAATATTTTTGGTTGTTAAAACCTGTCATGTACGCTACTTCCGAGATGTACATTTTATCTTGTTTTAGTAATTGGGCAGCACGTTTTAGTTTTATGGTTTTTATAAAATTCACAGGTGTATCATTCAAAATTTGCTGTACTTTACGGTAAAGATTTGCTCTACTCATGCCGATTTCCGAAGCTAGAAATTCTACATTTAGGATGTTATTATTGAGGTTGTCTTCTATAATTTTAATGAGTTTTTTAATGAATTTCTCATCGTTAGAATCGACTTCAACATCCACAGGAGCGGTAGTAATTAGTTTGCTATATTTTTCTTTTAAATCGTGTCTGGTTTTAAATGTGTTTTTTATTTTCCATTTTAAAAACTCTAAACTGAATGGTTTTTCTATATAATCGTTTGCTCCTAAACTTAAGCATTCAATTTTAGATTCTTCAGAGTTTTTTGCCGTGAGCATAAAAATAGGAATATTGTTAAATATAGGGTTCTTCTTAATGCGTTTTAGCATAGAAATACCATCTTCAATAGGCATTAAAATATCGCTAACAATAAGATCTGGTTTTTCTTTTAAGGCCATATTGTAACCATCTACTCCGTTAATGGCTTCAATAACATTAAAGTCTGGTTTTAGTTCAGACACGACCATTTGCCTTAAATCATCACTATCTTCAACAATAAGGATTTTTGATTTTTTAGGTTGGTTGGCTTCATTTGCTGTGAATTCCGAAGATACTTCTTCTATAACTTGATACTCGGAGTTTTTAATGAAATTTCTTTTTAATGGTGTACCTGTTTCGCTACGTTCGTGTTTAGAATATTGGTTTTTAGAAATAGGCAGGTAAAAAGTGAATTCGGTAAAAACATGCTCTTCACTTTCAACAGTAATGGTGCCGTGGTGCCGTTCAATAAGTTTTTGCACAAGTTCCATGCCTATACCAGTGCCAGGAATTTGGTTGCGTTGCGATTTGGTTGCTTGATAATAGCGGTCGAAAATATACTCTAAATCTTTTTGAGGAATTCCAATGCCATTATCGCGAACGCTACATTTAATGTGTTTTCCCTCTAGTTTATGTTTTCCAATTAGTGTGTTTGTTGGTTTTATAAGATCTAAAGATATTGTTATTTCTCCATGTTCTTTAGTGTATTTAAAAGCGTTAGAAAGGAGGTTGAAAAGTATTTTTTCTAATAAATCTACATCATACCAACCTTTTATTTGTTTGGTTTTTGGAACGAAATGATAGTTGATGCTGTAAATTTTAGCAAAATCATTAAAAGCATTCTTAATGGTGGTGATATCCTGAACAATGTCGTTTTTAGAAATTTTAAGTTTAAATTTTCCTTCGTCAAATTTACGAATATCCATAATTTGATTAATTAGTCGATGCATTCTCAGGGTATTATTATAAATGCGTTGACTGGTTAAAGGGCTTAGTGTGAATTTTTTTTCTTTTACTACCTTTTCAATGGTTCCTAATATTAAGGATAGCGGTGTGCGTAATTCGTGAGAAATGTCTGTAAAAAATATCATTTTCATTCTATTCAGTTCGTTGTCCTTTTCTCGGCTGATGGTTTCTTTTACTAAGTTTTTCTTTAATAAATACCAACGCCTAATTAATATAGAACTAATATATAGTATGAGTATGGCGAGCAAAATATAGGTTAAAATAGCCCAAGTACTTTTCCAAATAGGGGGCTCTATGGTAAAGGTGACTTCCGAAGGGGTTTCATTCCAAACGCCATCGCTATTTGCGCTTTTAACCATAAAGGTGTATGTGCCTGGAGAGAGGTCGTTATAGTTGGCATTTCGGTTAAATGCATTGGTGTAAATCCAGTAATTATTTAAACCCTTTAGTTGATAAGCGTATTGGTTTTTGTTGGGAGCTGTTAAATCTAAGGATGAGAAATTTACAGAGATATTGTTTTGGTTATAAGGTAATACAATGGGAGAACCAGAGTTTATATTAAACGTATGGGCGCTGTTAAAGTTATTGTTTGCCGTTTCTCCAAGTGTAGAAAAACTAGTTATTACTGTATTCGGGAGTATGTTTTGAGGTATTAATTTATTGGTGTGTACGCTATAAAATCCATCAGAACAACCAAAATATAATATGTTTTTTTCTGGATTGGCGCTGCTGGAGTTAAATACAAACTGATTTTCATTAATGCCATCTTCTACACCAAACGGGATGAATTTTTGTGTTTTTGTGTTGAACATGGTTAAGCCATCTCGTGTGCTCATCCATAAGTTACCCTTAAAATCGGCTTCAATGGCTGATATAATTTTAGGACTATAAGAGTTGGTTTCTTTAAAGTTTTTAAACTGATCGAGTTCTTTTTGGTACATATTTAAACCGCCACCACGCGTACCTACCCAAATATTTCCGGTTTCATCTTCGTGCAGACTTAAAATGGCATTTGCTGTAAGTCCGTTTTCTTTAGTGGGCAAATAATGCTTAAAACGCTCATTTGTTAAATCGATAACATATAAGCCTTCTCCACGTGTACCAATCCATAGTTTGTTTTCTTTTGTTAATAAAAACGTAGAGGTGTGGTGGTGTTTTAAGTTCTCTAGTACTTGTTTTTTAAATTCCGAAAAGGGCTGGCTGTCATTTATAATATCGATACCACCGCTCCATAACGCAACCCATAATTCATTTTTACTAATAGGAGTTATGTGTTTTATAGCAAATTCGTAAGTTTTAATTTTAGTTAAATCTAAAGAAGTATCACCAGGTTGGTAGTTTTTAGATTGGTATAAACTTAATTTATTCGCAATAAAAAGATCGTTGTTTTCGTAAGTTTTAGCAATAAAATGTACGTCGTTAAAAGGTGTTTTAATTTTAGTAGACACTTTTGTTGTTGGGTTGAAATAATATATGCCATTTAAAGCACCAACTAAAAGATTATCCTTATTTAAGCTATTTATATCAAAGGTTAAACTGTTGTTTTTTGAAACCTGATTGTATTCAAAAAGCGATGTTCTACCTAGGTATTTGTTAACTCCTTTATGCGATCCAATCCATAGATTGCCATAACTATCAAATAATGTTGAACTGATGTGGTTGTTTGGTAGATATTCATCATTCTTATCTTTTGAATAATAATTAAAGTGATAGCTGTTATCGAGTCTTGTGGCTTTGATAAGGCCTGTTGTAGATCCAATCCACAAGTCGTTTGTTTTATCATCTAAGGTAGTGGTGGTAAGGTTAGATGCTATTGAAAAGGACTCATTAATATTGGGATAACTTTCTAATATTTCTAGGTTATGGTCCGATTTGTTGTAACCTAAAATATATAAATCCTTTTGACTTATAGCTAATAGCTTGTTGTTATCAAATAACTTGATGTCAATAATATTGTATGAAAAATTTGTAGTAGAAATAGAGTAGTCTTTATTTAAAATAGAAATGCCTTTGTTGGATGCAATCCAAAATCTATTAAACGAATCTTCAACCAATGCATTAATATTTTGGTTGCGGGTATTATATAAGTTTTTTAGAGGTTTAGAGGTGTAAAGTGTTGGTAAATCGGTTTGACTAATAGCTTCTAAAGCAGGAATTTTTAATAAACCAATACTTCGTAAACTTACCCATATATCACCGTTACTAGTTTTTTGTTTTACAACCGTTCTAATGTTTTTAAGCAATCCCTTAAATGTGTTTTTCTTTCTATCATAATGAATTAAAAAACTCTCACTTCCAATCCATAAATTATTAAAATCGTCTTCAATTATAGATGTTATACTGTTATTTGGGAGCGATTCATTGTCGAAAACATCGTATTGATAGGTGGTTAAATTATGCCCATCATATTTATATAAACCAGAATTACTACCAATCCATAAATAGCCATAACTATCCATAAATAAAACATTAACCTTTTTGTTAAAAAGTACGCCGTGAATATCTAACTCATGAAAATCGGTAGTATTTAACTGAGCAAAACAAGCTGTTGAATAAAACCAAAAGAGTAATAAAACCAAGAAAGACTTAAAAATGGATATCGGGTTGTTTTGTTTCATATATGCAAATAGAGTAAAAATGTTGAATGTATGATTATTTAGAGATATTATCACAATTTACGCAACTTTTCATTCTTTGTCAGCTTTTTATAAGCACATTGATGGTGGTTTATGTTTTAATTAAGGGGTGTTAATGTTGCATATTGCCCTGTTTTACTTGTTTCGCATAGGTTGCAACATTTGTGATATGCTTTTAATAAAAACATTTTTTAATTAATGGGTATATTTGAAAGTGTTAAAGCAATTTTTAGTGGTTTTGCTGAAAATAGATAAAAAGTTAAATGTATTAAGATGAAAAAAGGTATTCAAATTTTATTTTCTGCGGTGTTAATAGCATGTGTGTTTTCATGTGGGCAATCGAAATCTAAAACGGTAGACGATGCTACTATCACAGATGAAACTGAAAAAAAACCAAATATAATTTATATCCTGGCTGATGATTTAGGCTATGGTGATTTAAGTAGTTTCGGTCAAGAAAAATTTAAAACGCCACATATTGATAAATTAGCGTCACAAGGTTTAGTGTTTACACAACACTATTCAGGAAACACTGTATGTGCGCCATCACGTTCTGCTTTATTAACAGGAATGCACACAGGGCATACGCCGGTGAGAGGAAATAAAGAAGTATTACCAGAAGGACAATACCCAATTCCAGATGATACATATACTATGGCAGAAGCACTTAAAGAAGGTGGTTATGTTACCGGTGCTTTTGGTAAATGGGGATTAGGTTATCCAGGCTCAGAAGGCGATCCAAACAATCAAGGTTTCGATGTTTTTTATGGTTACAATTGCCAACGTTTAGGGCATAATTATTATCCGTATCATTTATGGTCTAATCAAGATTCTATTGTTTTAACAGGAAATGCAGGACATAAAAAAGAACAGTATGCGCCTGTATTAATTCAAGAAAAAGCCCTTGAGTTTTTAGAAACCTATAAGGATAGCACGTTCTTTATGTATGTGCCAACTATTATTCCGCATGCCGAATTGGTAGCTCCAGAAGAAGTTTTGGCCAAATACAGAGGTAAATATGCGCCTGAAAAAGTATATGAAGGTACAGATGATGGCCCCGAATATAGATTAGGGCACTATGAATCTCAAACAGAATCTCATGCTGCTTTTGTGGCCATGATTGAAATTATGGACAGCCAAGTTGGCGAAATCATGGATAAAGTAAAAGCTTTAGGTATTGAAGATAATACCATTATCGTATTTACTTCGGATAATGGCCCGCATACAGAAGGTGGAGCCGATCCTAAATATTTTAATAGTAACGGACCATTGAGAGGCGTTAAAAGAGATTTATACGAAGGCGGAATTCGTGTGCCTATGATGATAAAATGGCCTGGGAAAATTAAGCCAGGGACTAAAACAGAATTAGTTTCAGCATTTTGGGATGTATTACCAACATTTTCTGAAATTGCAGATATTCCTGTGCCAGAAAACTTAGATGGTATTTCGTTTTTACCAACTTTATTAGATAATGCTTCGGAACAAAAACAACACGAATATTTATATTGGGAATTCCATGAACGTGGAGGTCGTCAAGCGATTAGAAAAGGAAAATGGAAAGCAGTAAAATATAAAGTGCTTAAGAACCCAAATGCACCATTTGAGTTATACGATTTATCAGTTGATGAAGGGGAACAAAATAACGTAGCTAAAGAAAACCCTGAGGTTATAAAAGATATGGAGCGTATTTTAAAGGAAGCTAGAACACCATCTGATGTGTTTACATTCGATCAGGTTTCATTTTAATCATTGCTTTGTTTTTTCAATAAAAAAATATAAAAATTTAATTAGCGATTTAACTTTAGTTATGGCTTTTAAAAAAATAAAAATCATGTCATTGGTTTTAGCGGTTTGCATTTTGCAAACCGCTTCAATGTATGCTCAAAAAATAGAGTATATTAACGTTGATACCACTAATGGGCATGCCATAAAAAATGGAGCTAGTGGTTTTAATGTGCGTATCGCCGATAAAGTATGGAGTTATACACATCCTGATTTTGTGGCTTCAGTAAAAGAGCTAAAACCAGGCTGGTTACGTTATTTTTCAGGCACGATGGGTGATGCTTTTAGTAGTGCAACCGGGCAGTACGATTTGGATTATATTGCCATGTTCGACCATCAGAAACCGTTTTTGAAAGGACATCGTTTTGTGGAAGTTAAAGGGCCGCATCGCATTACCGATTTATACCATTTGTTAAGTGAAATCAACGGAAAACTAGTGGTGACCATTAATGCATTTTCGGAAACTCCAGAAATGGTTACTGAATTAGCACGCTTCTGCAAGAACAATAATATAAAAGTAGAAACCTGGCAATTTTGCAACGAACCTTATTTTTATGTGCCAAATAGAAATAGGTATTGGTGGAATGACGGTTATGATTATGCTGCAAAAATGCAACCTTACGCCGAGGCTATTCAGCACGTATTACCAGACGCTAAATTAGCGTTGAATTACACTTGGGATGGCGTTTGGACGTTTATGAAAGAAATTAATAAGTTTCAAAAAACAAATGGTGCTTATTGGAACACGTTCTCTAAGCATTCTTACGCTCCACATACCGGAAAAAAAGAAACGTTGGATCAGGCATACAAACGTGCCAATACAAAGTTGTTAGAAGCAACAAGTCCGGCGGCAATGTCGGAAATTGAAGATTATACTTGGAAAGATGTACCAATGATTATCACCGAATTTGGCGTTTGGAATAGTCCGTTAAACGGTATTTATTCGGGTATTTACAATGTAGAATACATTATGCGCCAGTTGCAGCACACAAATACCACTTATGTTGCGGCACACGAGGTAAGTAATAAGTTTGTGCCTTTGGTTAATAAAAATAATTTGCTAGAAGCAGCCTTTAAAAACAATCAACAAATAGATACAGATACTATTGTTACCGGAATTCATAGAGATATTGAAGGGAAAACTTTAAAAATATATCACGAGGCGACGAATAACTCAAATTTCTTATATAAAACGGATATCTCAAAAATGGTTCAGGTACCCGGTTTAAAAAACACAACGGCTAATGGCATGTTTGTGCAAACATACAAGGGAAATAACGGTTTTAATTATTTGGTAATAACTAATAGAAGCGGGGAATCTAATCAATTTCAAGTGAAGGTGAATGGCGAATCGTTAAATGAAACATTATATACAAGTTACATTGCTGCCGATGTTTTAAAAACAAGAAATCCGGATATTCAGGAAACAGAATTTAAAAACGGACTAATTACAGTGCGGCCTTTTAGTGTTTCTGTAAGTAAATGGAAAACTAATTCTAGTGCTTTAACAAAGCCCACGATATACAAAGCTAGTATTGAACAATCGGGTGTGAAATTACAATGGGGGTCAGTTAGTATGGCAACGTCTTACAAAGTGTTTTATGGCACCGAAGCTTCAAGCTTAGATCAATCGGTTGTTGTAAAAAATAAAAATGAGGTTCTAATTGAAGATGTTCAGTTTGGAAAATCTTATTATTTTAAAATTCAAGCGTTAAATGATGCTATTGAAAGTCCGATATCGGAACTGGTTTCAGTAAGTTTCAGTAAACCTGAAAAGCCAGAAATATTCAAGGTTTCAAGACGTGATGATACCGTAACGCTTTTTTGGAAAAGTGTTGCAAATGCCAAAGGTTACACCATAAATTATAGAAACGAGAACGGAAAACAAGTAAGTATAGATGCCGATAATGTTTTCGGTTATCGTTTGGAAGGCTTTAAGGATGAAACAGATTATCAATTTACAGTTTCAGCCTACAATGGTCTGGGTAGCGGCGAAGCTTCCGATAAGGAAAATGTTAGAGTATCATCAAAAGTACCATATAGTCCAAGAAATATTTCTGCCATAAAGCAGTCAGAAAATACTATTGAAGTAAAGTGGCACAGTCAAGAAAATGTGTCAAAAGAAACGAGTTATAACGTTTATCGAGGAGACAAACTTCATGAGTTTACAAAAATTGCAACAGCTGTAAAAGACACGATTTTTGTAGATCGTAATATTTCAAATGGAAAACAATATTACTACACCGTAAAAGGATTAACCGATGCAGGAGAAAGTAACTTTTATCCAAATATTGCGACAGCTTTTTCGGCAGAAAGCAATGGTAAAATCACTATTCAGGTAGTTGAAACAAAGGAAGACGGTTATTTAGTTAAGGTCAAATTGAATAAAATTCAAATAAGTTCAAAGGATGCTATTGGTATCATAATCAATAATGTATCTTACTTGAATGTTGAGGATATTAAAATTGAAGGTACACGCCGACCGGATGAAAATAAACAGTTTCAGGCTTTTATTCCGCTTTCAAAAGTAAAAACAAACTCAAATTATACTATTAAAGCATTTATTACAACACAAGGGAAAACGCTTGAAAGTGCCTTGGTAAATCAATACATTACATCAAAATAACAACTAATCAATTACAAAATGAAAAAGTATTTAATTCTTATCATCGCTGTTATTGCCTTCATGTCATGTGAACAAGCAGAAACAAGGCCTGTTTATACGGCTGAAAAATGGGAAAATCCAGAATGGGAAAACCCAGAAATATTTCAAATAAATAGAGAAGAGCCAACAGCGTCATTCTATAAATATAGCAATGAAACAGAGGCATTGAAAAATGCATCTTGGGAAAACTCAGGGTTATATCAATCATTAAATGGTGTTTGGAAATTTTACTATGCCGATAGTGTGCAAGCACGTCCAACCGAATTCTACAAAGAAAATTTCGATGTAAAACAATGGGATACTTTAACAGTACCATCAAATTGGGAAGTAAAAGGACATGGTATTCCGGTGTATACCAACAGAACATATATGTTCCCTCCAAATCCACCATTAATTCCGCATAATTTAAATAGTAATGGTAGTTACAAAAGAGATTTTGAAGTTTCAGAAGATTGGGACGGTAAAGATATTTACTTGCATTTTGCAGGTGTTAGTGGCGCTATGTATGTGTGGTTAAACGGTGAAATGGTAGGTTATAATGAAGGTAGCAAAACGGCTGCCGAATTTAAAATTACCGATTTAGTGAAAGCTGGAAAAAATAGCTTAGCAGTGCAGGTTTTACGTTGGTCGGATGCTAGTTATATGGAAGATCAAGATTTCTGGAGATTAAGTGGTATTGAGCGCGATGTGTATTTATATGCTAGTGATAAAGTAACGCTTCGTGATTTTAGAGTCACATCAGATTTAGAAAATAATTTTCAAGATGGTGTGTTTAAAGTCGCTTTAAAAGTTGATAATAATACTGCGGAAGCGGTAGAAAAAGCGGTTAAAATTCAGTTGTTAGATGGCGATAAAGAAATTTATGCCGATTCTAAATCTGTAGCTTTAAAAGGGGGAAGAAATGAAGTGAGTTTTGAAAAAATAATTCCAAATGTAAAAACTTGGAATGCTGAATCACCTAATTTATATATCCTATTGTTAACAGTTAATGGTGAATCTACAGCTATTAAAGTTGGTTTTAGAAATATTGAAATTAAAAACAATCAGTTTTTAGTTAATGGTATGCCTGTTTTGCTGAAAGGAGCAAACTTACATGACCATAGCGAAACTGAAGGACACGTTGTTTCCGAAGCTTTAACATTGAAAGATTTAGAAGTGATGAAATTGAATAACTTAAATGCTATTCGTTGTAGCCACTACCCTAAAAACCCGCATTTCTACAGATTATGCGATTTATATGGTTTTTATGTTATCGATGAAGCAAATATTGAAACGCATGGTATGGGGACAACTAACCAGGGGTTAAACAATAACAAAAAAGATCAAGCGGTTCATCCAGCGTACTTGCCAGAGTGGAAAGCGATGCATATGGACAGAACGGTGCGCATGTTTGAACGCGACAAAAATTATCCTTCTATTGTAACATGGTCTTTAGGAAATGAGGCAGGAAACGGTGAAAACTTTTTTGCAACATACAAATGGTTAAAAGAGCAAGATAGCACCAGACCAACGCAGTATGAAGGGGCTACGCAATATTCTAATACCGATATTCAAGCGCCTATGTATTGGACGATTGATCGAATGGTTAAGTATGCTGAAAATAATCCAACACGTCCGTTAATTCAATGTGAATACGCACATGCTATGGGTAATAGTGTTGGTAATTTACAAGATTATTGGGATGTTATTGAAAAATACGACATCATGCAAGGTGGTTTTATTTGGGACTGGGTAGATCAAGGTATCCTTACAGAAAACGAAGATGGCGAAGCATTTTGGGCTTACGGAGGCGATTTGGGAGCAGGACATTTACATAATGATAAAAACTTCTGTTTAAACGGTATTGTTAATCCAGATAGAACGGCGCATCCTGCTTTATATGAAGTTAAAAAAGTATATCAATACATTAAGTTTAAAGCTGTAAATGCTAAAAAAGGTCAGTTTGAAATTAAAAACATCTATGATTTTACAAACTTAAACACGTTAGATTTTTCTTATACAGTACTTAAAAATGGTGAAGAAATAGCAAATGGAGCATTACCTGTTTTAGATGTAGCGCCTTATACATCAACTACTGTAAACATTGATTTACCAAAGCTTGATGATGCGACTGCAGATTATCATGTTAATATTTATGCGAAAACAAAAACAGCAACCGATTTAGTGCCAAGTGGACATGTAGCAGCTTACGAGCAGCTAGAAGTTCAAGAAGGAGAATCAACTTTTGGAATACATAAATCTTCCGAAGAACTTATGGTTGGAGAAGATGCTGAAAAAATACTAATTTCTAATAAAGGCATAAAAGTGGCTTTCAATAAAACCACTGGTGTTTTAAGCGAATTAGATTACGGTAATGGAAACATCATTTTAAAAGGTATCCAAGCTAATTTCTGGCGTCCAACAACAGATAATGATTATGGCTTTAAAATGCCTAAGAAAATGGGGGTTTGGAAAGACGCTACTAAAAATCAGGAATTTGTAGATATTAAGCAAAGCAAAGATGATTCTGGTAATGTTTTGGTTACTGCAAATTACAAATTAGCCTCTGTTAAAGGCGCTTTACAAATGGTTTATACTATAAATGCTGAAGGCGCTATTTTAGTAAACACTAAAATTTCTGGTATCAATAGTGAATTGCCAATACTACCAAGGTTTGGTAACAACTTGATTATTGATAATGAATTTAGCAATGTAGCTTGGTTTGGTAGAGGGCCTCACGAAAATTATCAAGATAGAAATACATCGGCATTAGTTGGCTTATATAAAGCATCGGTTAGCGATTTATACTTCCCATATATTCGTCCGCAAGAAAATGGTTATAAAACCGATACGCGTTGGATCACATTTACAAACGCATCTGGTAACGGTATAAAAGTAACAGCGGAAGATTTGGTGTCTTTCAGTGCGCATCATCAATATAATGATGATTTTGATTCAGGAGATGATAAAACGCAACGTCACACCACGGATATTGAAACAAGAGATTTAGTAAACATCAATATCGATTACAAACAAATGGGTGTTGGTGGCGATACAAGTTGGGGTAGAATGCCACATAAAGCGTATCAAATTGAAGCCGATAACTTGAGCTATAGTTATTTAATTGAAGCTGTAAAAGCGGAATAATAAAAAAAGAAATTACATGCGCGCTTTTTTTATTAAAGGCGCGCATTTTAAATATTTGAAATAATATGCCGAAACAGGTTGAGAGTTTTAAAATAAATAAAGTATTTACCGTCCTTTTTGGCTTGCTATGCTTGTGTATAGTAAGTTGTGAACAAGGCGGTACTGCTATAGAAACACGCTTACGTACTAGCTTTGATGCCGATTGGAAGTTTATCCAAGAGAACGTTAAAGGTGCCGAGGTGGTCGATTTTAATGATGCAAATTGGAAAACCATAAACGTTCCACACGATTGGAGTATCGAAGGGGAATACCATGAAAGCAACCCTATGGGGGCGCAAGCGGGGTATTTACCGGCCGGTTTTGGTTGGTATAGAAAAACTATTGATGTACCCAACTCGTGGAAAGGTAAACAGGTTGAAATTGCTTTCGATGGTGTGTTTATGAATAGCACAGTTTGGGCTAATGGCGTAAAATTAGGCAACCGTCCTTATGGTTGGGTGTCTTTCGCTTACGATATTAGTGAAATTGCCGAAAATGCTAATCAAATTACATTTGCAGTGCATGTGGATAATGAGAAGCAACCTGCGGCACGTTGGTACACCGGTAGTGGTATTTATGCCCACACTTGGATTGATGTTAAAAACAAAACGAACATTGCTCGCGATGGTATTTTTATAACAACAGAAGGCGAACAGGTGTTTATTGAAACGGAATTTTCTCCGGAAAATGATAATGTCAAAAACGCCGTATTGGTAAACTCTATCGTTGATAATAATGGGGTAATTGTAACGTCTTCTGAAGAAAAAATTGATAATCTTAGTGCTACAGCTAAAACCGAATTATCACTTTCTAAACCAAATCTTTGGTCTACCGAAACGCCTTATTTATACACTCTGAAAAGTGAATTATTGGTGAATGATAAATTAGTTGACGTTGTGGAAACTAAATTTGGTGTTCGTGATATTGAATGGATTGCCGAAACGGGAATGTGGATTAATGGTGAAAATGTAAAGCTTCAAGGCGTTTGTAATCATCAAGATGCCGGGGCTTTAGGTGCTGCGGTGCCTGATAAAATTTTACGTTTCAGAATTCAGCAATTAAAAAACATGGGCGTAAATGCCATTAGAACATCGCACAATCCGCAAACGCCTATATTTTATGAGCTTTGTGATGAAATGGGGATGTTAGTCATGGACGAAATTTTTGATGGATGGATGAAAAAAGCCAAAAACGATTATGGTGCACACTTTTTTGATCAGTGGTGGAAGAAAGATTTAACCGATTGGATTAAGCGTGATAGAAACCATCCGTCTATAGTAATATATAGTGTTGGTAATGAAACCCGTGGGGCTATTGCTAAAGATTTAGTAGCAGAATGTAATCTCCTAGATCCAACAAGACCTGTAACATCTGGACATTCAGGATCTGATTTTATGAATGTTTTAGGTGTAAACGGAAGTAGTGAAAAGCAAGGTTATTTAGAAAACTTAACTGAAAAACAAAAAGGAAAAGTTTTTATAGGAACAGAAAATACACATACTTGGCAAGTTCGCGGTTTTTACCGAACAAAAACATGGTTTAGAGATGGCTATCCTAATAAAAATCAGAGACCATACGAGCTTCCAGATTTAACGGAAGAAGAAGTCTTTACTCACGATTGGGTAGATGAATTAGATAGAAAAAATAGAAAGCAAATATTTAACTCAAGTTATGATAATGCTACGGTACGTGTGTCTTCTAGATTAAACATCGAACAACTTCGTGATATTCCGGCCTATGCAGGATCGTTCCGTTGGACGGGGTACGATTATATCGGCGAAGCCGGTTATGTGCACGGTGGTTGGCCTTTTAAAGCGTTTATGGGTGGTGCAATTGATTTAGCTAACTTTGAAAAAGACTTATTTTACTTATATCAAAGTCAATGGACAAGCGAGCCTATGGTGCACGTTTTACCACACTGGACACATCCAAAGGTCGCTTTAGGAACCGAAATTCCGGTTTGGGTATATTCTAATTGTGACGAAGTGGAATTGTTTTTTAATAACACATCATTAGGGAAATTAAAACCTGGAACAGCTTGGGATGAAATGCAATGCCAATGGATGGTAAAATGGCAACCAGGAACTTTAAAAGCTGTAGGTTATAAGGCAGGAAAAGTAGTTTCAGAAGAAATTGTACAAACCGCGGCACAACCTTCAAAAATACAATTATCTATTGATGGTGAACCACTTGGGAACATTAGCCAAGATATTGTACAGGTGCGCGTTTCTACTACCGATAGTTTAGGTGTTTTTTACCCTTACGGGGAAAACAGAACGTTCTTTAATATTTTGGGTGCTGGTAAAATTAAAGCGCTAGACAACGGTAGTCCTGTTGATGTAGAGCAGCATGTTGGTCCAAATCACAGAACAGCATTTTATGGCCTAACTCGTGCTTATATTGAATCTACAGACGAAACGGGTGCTATTAATTTGATGGCAAGCTGTATTTTAGGAGAGAAAAAACAAATTACATCCAACGTGGTGAGTATTGATACCGAAATTATTAATTTAAGAGGACATCAAATAGATCCTAAAATTGAAGTTTTCTATACGATAAACGGCGATACCCCGACAATAGAATCTACTAAATATCAAAATAGTTTTAAAATTGAAAAGGAAGCTACCGTTAAAGCATTAATTGTTGTTGATGGTGTTGAAAAGCAAGTCTTAGAAGAACGTTTTGGTGAAAAGGAAGGTTTTACTTGGAATAAGAGTACCGGCAATCAAGAACAAATAGGAGAGCAGGCCGAAGAAGCAACGCTTAGCCAAGCTAAAATTATGTCTAAAGGCGCCAACTTTAAAGGAAAAGGCTATGTAAGCATGGATAAGGTTAAAGGCGCTTCAATCTCTTGGTATCAAGAAAATGATGGTGGTGCAGGCGAAGTGGACTTATATGTACGTTATAGCGCCAAATTTAAAGAGGTAGCGGGTACTTATATTAAAGTTAGTGTGAACGGGAAAGTGGTTAATGCGAAGTTGTTTCTAGCGAATTCTTCAAACTGGGCAACAGCTTGGAGCAAAGTTAAATTACCAATTCAAATAGATCGTGGTGCTAATACTATAAAAATTGAAACCCTAGAAGATCGGGGTGTACTAATTGATGAGATTATTATCAATTAAGAGTTTCATATCAATTCAACGAAAAAGGGTCAAGGTTTTTAATTAAATCTTGACCCTTTTTTTCTTTATATGGTTTGGGAATTATATGCTAAATTAATCTATAAGTACTTTATTTTAATTAAAATAACATTTTCTTAAAAAGAGACATATGTTGCGCCATTATAGCCTAAAATATCGTTATTTGTAAGATATTTCCTGTTTAAATTAGTTAAAAGCAACATTTTGAACCCTTATTTGAGAATGTTAAGACGTGTAAACCCCCTATTTTTGACCTAGTATTTCTTAATAAAAAGATAAGAACATGTTAAAAGTTACCCAAAATAAGTTTTCAGGAAAATTTGACAGTTTTTAAAAAGGAGATTACTAAATACTAAATAGTACCAAAGTAAATGTTCAATTTAACTAAACTAAATTATTAAAAATGATGAATATACAATGGCTATATTCTACTAATTCGGAAAATTCTAATTTATGAAGAAAATCAAAATATTTTTACTATTGATATCCATATCCTGGAGTTCTTTTGCTCAGGATGTTGTCCAGGGGGTTGTAACGGACGAAACGGGAATGCCAATTCCGGGTATTAATGTTCTCGAAAAAGGGAAAAGTAATGGTGCTGTTACAGATTTCGATGGAGCCTATAAGTTTAGCGTGTCTCCAAATGCGGTTTTAGTATTTTCAAGTATTGGGTTTCAAACTCAAGAAATTAAAGTAGCAGAAGGCAAGACGATTAACGTAACAATGAAGGAAGACATTCAAAGTCTTACCGAAATTGTTGTTGTGGGGTACGGAAAGCAAAAAAAGGAAAGTGTATTAGGAGCAATAAGTCAGATAAAAGGAGAAGAGATTTTAGAATCCGGATCTAGTAATGTTACTAATGCTTTAAGTGGAGCTTCTCCTGGTCTTGTCGTTGTTCAAGGTTCTGGACAGCCAGGTGCTGATGATGGCGATATTTTTATTAGAGGTAACGCAAACCCTTTAATATTAGTAGATGGTGTTGAAATTGTTGGAGGATTTGCCAATATAAACCCGAGAGATGTTGAAAACATAAGTACTTTGAAAGATGGTGCTGCAACAGCTGTTTACGGTATTAGAGGTGCAAACGGTGTTATCATTATTACTACAAAACGAGGAAAAACAGGCAGACCAAAAGTGAGCTACAATAGTGAGTTTTCTTTAAAATCTGTACTTAATGAACCCGATAATGTTCTCGATGCTTATACGGCGCAAAGTGCTTTTAATACAGGAATATTAAACGACCAAGCCTATGCTAGTGGATATTCATCTGCGGTTGACTTAGGGCATTGGAGAGATGGCGATTTACCATACATTTACCCAAATACAGATTGGTTTGATGTTGCCATAAGAGATGATTATGCTACAAGTTTAAATCAAACTATTTCCGTTAGAGGAGGTTCTGATTTTGTAAAATACTATGCGTCTGCAGGGTATTTAACAGAAGGTGATATCACTAAAACAGAAAAACTTTTTAATTACGATCCTGAATTTAAATTTAAAAGATACACTTTTAGAGGAAATTTAGATTTTACCTTAACTAAAACGACACGTTTAAATACAAGCGTTAGTAGCCGTTTAGAAGATAAAAATCAACCTGGTAACGGTAGTGATATTAGTTTTTTAGGAATATATAACTCGGCACCTGGTGGCGTAGTACCTGTATATCCTGCAAGTGTTTTAGAACAATATCCAGATCCATTTTTTCCAGGGTTAGTAGAGCCTAGGTTTGGAAATGGACGAAATATTTACACCGGTATTAATGCGAGTGGAACATCTCAAGATAATAAAACGGTTTTTTCTATAGATTTAGAATTGGAACAAGATTTAGACTTTATTACAGAAGGTTTAACTTTTACAGGTAAATACAACTATATAAGCTCTTACACCACCAGAAGTAGAATTGCTTATGATGCCACAATAGATCCTAGATTAGATACCTATACTTTAGATCGCGATGGATCATGGATTTCTGCTGAAGGTGTAGAATATGAGCGTCCTTTAGAATTTATTTTAGGAAGTGAAAGTATTAATGATAGTCAAGAAATTGCTTATCAACGCGCACAACTAAATTACCAACGTTCTTTTGGCAAACATAGCGTTACTGGTTTAGCGCTTGTTAGCCGTAATAAACGTGTAAGTAATACATCATTTCCCTTTTTTAACGAAGATTATGTTGGGCGTGCAACTTATAATTACGATTCTCGCTACTTCTTCGAAATTAGTGGATCTTATAATGGAGATGAAACCTTTGATGAGGGCTACCGTTTTAAACTTTTTCCTTCCTTTGCCGTTGGAATTAATTTAGCAAAAGAGAAGTTTATAAAAGATAATATACCCGAAATCAACAACTTCAAAATAAGATATTCTTATGGTGAAACTGGGTCTAAAGCTGGTTTAGGTAGTAATCGTTGGCCATATTTAAGTTTCTACGATTTTTATGGAGACTCTAGCGCTCCAAACACAGAAAAAAGACCAAATTCTAGATATTATTTCGGGATAGATATAGATGATCCTCTTTTAATAATTACAGAATCTCAAATTGGTAATCCGGTGTTAACTTGGGCAACTGTAACAAAACAAAATATTGGTGTTGAATTCGGGCTTTTTAATAATAAGCTATCAGGAGAAGTTGATTTTTTCAAAGATTCTAGAACCGATTTAATTAATATTCCTGGGCCTAATAGATTTCCTGCTTTTTATGGTTTTTCTGCAGAATTACCATTTGTTAATTTAGGAACCTCAGAAAGTCATGGTTATGAAGTGTCTCTAACCTACAAAAATAGTACTTCAGGAGGATTTAAGTATTCTGCAACCGCGTTTTACGGTTTTAATGAAAACCGAATTCTTACAAGTGCATTAGATGGTCTTGGAACTACAGCATATACATCAATTTCAGGAAAGCCTGCTGGAGCTTCAGCTCTATTGCAAACAGATGGTTATTTCCAAAATATTGATGAAGTAGTAAATTTTCCTACCGTTAGTGGTGCACCAGGTTTAGGAGATTATAGATATATAGACTATAACGCAAATGGAGGCATAACAGAGAATGACGATCAAGTGAGATTCGATTTACCAAATGCACCAAAAAATAGTTATAGTTTTAAATTAAGTGCTTCTTATAAAGGATGGTCGCTTAGTGCTTTAATTAATGGTGTAGAAGGACACAAAGGACTTGTAAATAGTGATTTAGCGTTTGCACTTCCTGATGGGCTTGCAACAGGTTTATATGAGCATTTAGATTATTGGACACCCACCAATACAAATGCCGCATATCCGGCTTTACATGCTTTAGCTAATCCTAATTCTATAAATAATTCTACAGCTAGAATTGTAGATTTAGATTATATCAAATTAAGAAGTGTAAATCTGGGGTATAATTTTGATATGAGCAATAGTAAAACATTGAGTGATTTGAGAGTGTATCTTAATGGGAATAATCTTTTTGTAATTTCTGATTTAGATTATGGAGACCCTGAAGCAAACACCCCTGGGGCCTACCCAATACTTAGAAGAATAAATTTAGGTATAAACATGACTTTTTAAATAAAAAAATATGAAAACAACAATATATACATTCGCTTTAATCGGCATTGCTTTTTTTACGAGTTGTGAAGATTATTTAGATAAACAACAAGATTTTGAAGGCTTAGACGAATCTGACGTTTTTGAGGATATTCGTTTAGCAAAAAGTGCTTTAGATGCAGCTTATAGTTATTTAATTACCGATGTGAGCGCAACAGGGCAAGGTGGAGATTGGTTACCTAACATGACTATGGCTGGAGAAGGTTATCCAGGTAGGCTATGGCAAACCTTCCCACAAACCTACCCGATGTATGCGCAAGGAGACTATATTAGTCTTATAAATGAAAAACCTTATAATGATAATGGTACTGCCGTAGGATCAACGCCAAACTTTACTTTTAGGTATTTTGATTCTTGGAAAGGGATTAGAGTTGTAAACACTTTTCTTGCAAATGTTGGCAATATAAACAACGGAACTGAAGAAGAAATAGAAGGATTAAAAGGACAAGCTTATTTTTTAAGAGCCTTTTTTTACCACTTATTAACAAAACGTCATGGAGGGCTTCTTTATTTAAAAGAGAACTTACAATTAGATGAGACTCTAAATCAAGAAAGAGAATCTTATCAAAGTAACCTAGCAAACATGCTAGAAGATTTGGATCAAGCCACTAGTTTTCTTCCTGTAACTTGGGATTCAGAAAATGTAGGGCGCCCAACAAAAGGTGCGGCTATGGCACTGAAATCTAGATTAACATTATTTGCTGCGAGTCCGTTAGTAAATGAGTCTGGAGACCAACAAGCATGGGTAGATGCAGCAACTGCGGCTTCAGAGCTTATCAATTATGCTAACGATAATGGTTTATATACACTTATTGATGCAAGTGCAGCTAGCACTATCGATGTAGACCATAATGGTGACGATCTTTTTCTGATGGAAACCGAAGAATTAGAACCTTATAGAAGTATTTTTATTGGTCCTGGTATTCAAAAGACAATTCCTTCAGAAGTTATTTTTTCAGAAGTAAATCAAAAGTTTTTTGTTTTCGGATCGATACTAAGTCCAACACCTAGACATACATTAACTGCTGGTTGGGATCATTTAAGAGGAAATGGTAGCCCGATGTCAATTGGTGCATTAGCTAATTTTGTAGACAAATTTGAAACAAAAGATGGTTTAGCCATAACCGATGATGCTAACTATAACCCACAAGAACCTTTTATTAATAGAGATCCTAGATTTTATAATGCCATACTTTTTGATGGTGTAACAGATTTAATAGTAGATCCAAACGCATGGAATTTAACTGGTGTTGTTGATTTGGCACAAGTAAACGAAGAAGGAAAGTTGGGATTAAATTTACACGATCCAGGAGGTAATGCCAATTTATTTTGGAGGGTTAGAAATCTTACAGGTCTTCGAATTAAAAAATGGCTACCAAATGGAGCAAGATGGTCTGGAGCTGGTGGACGAAACCACCATGTAAATAACAATATTTTTAGAATGTCTGAGGTGTACCTTAATTATGCAGAAGCAGCAAATGAGGCTTATGGTCCAAACGGAACTGTTCCAGGCTCAAGCTTAACGGCACTTCAAGCCATTAATATGATTAGAAATAGAGTTGGAATGCCAAATGTAAACGCGATTTACACCGGCTCTAAAGACCTTTTAAGAGAACGTATTAGAAATGAACGAGCTATTGAATTATGCTTTGAAGGTATTAGGTATGATGATATTAGACGATGGAAAATAGCGCATTTAGAAGAAAATAAAAAAGTTGAATTTTTAGAAATGCGTTGGCAAGGCGGCGAGTCTGCAATATACCCGACTGGCTTTAGTTTCGAAAATGTAGAACAAGATCAATTAACAAAAACGTTTGATGATAAACATTATTGGTGGCCAATTCCTAACTCAGAAGTGGAAGCAGTACCAACGTTTAAACAAACTGAAGGTTGGTAATAAGTCATTATCGAATGCTTTACAACTCATAGAATTAATTTAAAATTATAACAGAAACAGATGAAACTAAACATAACAGGATTGAATGTTTTTATTTTCTTCCTACTCAATGCTATAACTATAAATATTGGTATTGCTCAAAGCACACCTTTAAATAGTCTAGCAGATCAAGATTCGCTTCAATTAAAAAATGAAGACGAGATATTAAAAACACCATTTGGAATTTTCAATTTAAGCCAAACCACAGGAGCTGTTTTCAGAATTTCAGGAGACCAACTTAGAAAAACAGGAGGGGATAATTTATCGGAAGCCTTAATAGGACGTGTACCTGGTTTAAGAATTATTAGACAAACAAATACACCTGGTACAACAGGAGATTATAGCTACGTATTAAACGGAGGTACACCTTACGTTTTAGTCGATGGAAAACCAAGAGGCCTATTGGTCGATTTAAGAGAAGTAGAAGAAGTTTTGGTGCTTAATGATGGTACTTTTAACTCTTCACTTGGTAATTTCGGTGATAACGGACTTATTTATGTAATTACAAAAGGAGGAAAATCGAGAAAACCAGTGGTAGAAGTTAATTACCAAAGAGCTTTAAATACAGCATCTAGGTTACCTAAATTACTATCTGCTACAGAATATGCTGAAGTGATTAACAGAGTTTCAAATAACGATGGCTTAGGTGATGTTTATAGTCCAGAGGCTATTGCTGCTTATAACAGTGGTTCCGATGCTATAAATTTTCCAAATATCAATAATCAAGATACGTATTTAGAAGATTTTTCATCATCTAATTTCGCATCACTTAATACGTACGGTGGCGGAGAAAATGCGTCTTACGGTGCTTTTATTGGGTATTCAGACTGGGAAGGTTTAGAAAAAGTAGGATCAAAAATTAATGGTAGAAATCTAACTTTTAGAACTAAAATTAATGCAAAAATAAATAGTGCAATTAGAGCTCATGCTAGTGTTTATGGTAAATTTGGAGAAAACAATAGACCAATAATAGGAGCAGATGCTATGTTTTTAAATATTACAGCAACACCTGCAAATGCATTTCCTTTAAAAGTTGGAGATTCGGCATATATTGTAAGTAATGATTTTGATACCAATTTATTAGCGGAATTAGAAGGTGGTGGATCAAGAACAGATTATACCGCAAACATGGTTTTTGATATCGGTTTAGATTTCGATTTAAAAGCGGTTGCTCCAGGTTTAAAATACGATACTTATGTAATGATGAGAACGTATAATACGCACTCTCTTGTAACAGATAATCAACCGGCTCTATACACTTTAGAAAACCTTCAAGATATTACAGGACAAGATTCTTTAGCTTTAAAAATTTACCAAAATGAAGTTCCTGATCTTGAAATTGGCAGAACGAATCAAAATAACCAAAGAGATTTTACCTATGCTGGTAATTTGAGTTATATAAAGAATATGACGCAGTCAACTTTAACCTTAAATCTTAATCATCTTTTATATTACGCTCCTAATAGAACAGCTACGCAACCAGATAATCGTAATCTAACATTTAATTTAAATGGGTCGTTTGCATTACAAAATAAATACATTGTATTTGCAAACCTAAACGCAAGTAGCAGTTCTAAGTTTATTGGAACTAATAGAACCAATTTTTTTCCAACGATGGGCTTTTCTTGGGTAGCATCTAATGAAGATTTTCTAAAGGATAACAAAAGCATTGATTTTCTTAAATTTAGAACATCATTTGGTCAAATAGGTACAGAATACACAGCGAGTACATTTTTATATTTAGATACTTGGGCAGGCGGCAGAAATAATGGTACTACATTTTTAGGAACAGCCAATATTGCTCAAAATAAATTTGGGTACAGCTTATCTAGCACCGCTAATGAAGCTATTGATTGGGTGGTGTATAACCAAATGTTTGCAGGTTTTGAGTTAAACATGTTTAAAAAATTAAATTTCAGCTTAAATTACTTTAACATTGAAATTCAAAATCAAATAACAAAAGCGAGTGCGCTTTATGCTGATGCTTTAGGAGGAGATGCTTATTTGCCATCATTAAATTTTACAGACAGAAGAAATAAAGGTTTTAATTCTAATATTACCTTTCATGAAAGTCAAGCTGATTTTAAATATTATTTAGGTGTAAATGCTGGTTATAACAAAATTGTAGGCGAAAAAATATCTGAAGTACCATATCCAGATCAATATAGATTACAACAAGGCCAAGCAGAAGATAACATTATGGGGTATGTAAGTGATGGTCTTTTTACAGCAGAAAATATTGGTAGCGCCTTACCTCAATTTGGCGATGTACAAATTGGAGACATAAAATATGTTGATCAAAATGGAGATAATGTTATAGATAGTAGAGATCAAAGAGCTATAGGAAACCAAACCCCGAGATTCAATTACGGTATTAATATTGGAGCAGAATACAAAGGCTTTAATATAGATGTTGTAGGAGCCGGAGTTGGTGGATATGATATAAACCTCGGGTCTTCATCATATTACCAACATCAAGGTTTAAGAAATTACTACGGAAGCGTAAATAGCGACCTTCCTAATGGTAATGCAAACCCTAGATTAAGCACCATAGGAAGTATAAATAATTTTAAAACGTCAGACTATTGGTTAGTTAACGGAGGTTATTTTAGAATTTCTAACGTAGAATTAGGTTATACTTTACCTAAAAACGGACCATTTACTAAAGTGAAAATATTTTTAAGAGGAAATAATTTAGCCTTATTTAGTAAACTAGACGATTTAGATCCGGAAGATATGAGAGCTGGGTTTTTTGAATACCCTTCGATGAGAACCTTTATTTTAGGTACTTCTTTGAATTTTTAATACATGAATGGTAAAAAAATAAAACAATGAAATTAATTAATAAATTATTACCAGCCGTTATTCTGATACTTAGTTTTTCAGGATGTAGTGAGTTTCTAGAAGATGAAATTCAGTATACACAAGAAGAAATTGTTGTAGATTCTAGACTGCGTTCTAGAGGGATAATTGACGATATTTATACCGACTACCAATTTAGATATTTTACAGATTTTGGAGTGGAATACCTTACCGATAACGGTGTTTTAAATTCTGAAGAAACAGATTTAGCTACTGGGTATTGGGGGCCAACAAGCAATCCTTATAATTATGTTTGGCAGCAGTCTTACAATAATATTAGACAAGTTTATCAATATATAGAACTTGTTCATGATACCGGATTACCATATTTACTTAATCCAGACGATGCTGAAGAAAACGAACGTGTTTTAGCCAGATATTACGGGGAAGCTTTCTTTTTAAAAGCATGGGCAGAATGGGAATTACTTAAAGTTTTTGGAGGGCCATCGGCCGATGGAGAAATGTTAGGATTTCCAATTGTTAATGGTATTTTAGAAAACGAAGAGTATGCTTCATTAAGCAGAAATACATATGAAGAATGTGTTAATCAAATTAATGCCGATTTAGATATTGCTATAGCTAATTTACCTTTGATATATTCAGGTGAAGGAGGAGATAACCCAGGTTATAGTGTAGAAGAAATTGGTAGAGCAAGCGGTTTAGCGGCTTATGCCTTAAAAGCCAAAGTGGCCTTATTTGCGGCAAGTCCTGCATTTAATCCATCTAACGATGTTTCTAAATGGGTAGACGCTGCCGAAAAATGTCATGATGTTATTGTGCTAAATGGAGGTTTAAAATCACTTACTCCTTTTGATTTTAGTAATGACGATAATCCAGATCATATTTGGAGAATGCGTTCTTCATTAAGAAATAACGCGCTAGAAAGCCGTTTATATCCTCCTACATTATATGGGCAAGGCGAAGTAAATCCATCTCAAAACTTAGTAGATGCTTTTCCTTCTGCAAATGGATATCCAATCGATATGACAGAAAGTTTATATGATGCTTCTACCCCTTATACTTCAAGAGATAATCGATTTTATAAATTTATTTTTTATAATAACGATCAATGTTTTACTTCTGAATCTTGTACAGATTTTACAGCTTTAGAAACTTTTGAAGGCGGCCAAGATAATTTTGGAGGCTTTATTAAAAGTGAAGGAACAAGAACAGGCTATTACTTGAAAAAGTTTTTGAATAACTTAAATTTTGACCCATCAGCGCTTAGCCCAACAACGAGTTTAGAAAAAGTGTATGTTCAATTAGGCCTTACAGATATTTATTTAAGTTATGCCGAAGCGGTAAACGAAGCTTACGGACAACCAGATGTGGCTCCAGCGGGACTCAACTTTTCAGCAAAGGAAGTTTTAGCCATGGTTAGAAAACGTGCAGGAATTAATACCGATCCTTATTTAGACGAAGTTTCAGCAAACAGCCCAGATTTTAAAACGCTTCTAGAGAATGAAAGACGTATTGAATTATGTTTTACAAGCGAACGTTTTCACGATTTACGTCGTTGGAAATCGATTACAAACACAGAAGATGTTAAAGGTGTAAAAATCACTAAAAACGATGACGATACATTTACATATCAAGGGGTAGATGTGGAGCGCAGACAATTCGAAACTAAAAATTACTATTTACCTTTGCCATACAGCGAGTTGCTTATTAACACAAACTTAGAGCAAAACCAAGGATGGTAAATCAATTAAATAAAAAGATTATGAAGAAAAATAAATTAAAATCTATAACGCAATCTTTAGCACTTTTACTTGTAATTGTATTTGGGGCTGCATCATGTTCTTATGATGATTTTGTTGAAAATGAATTTGAATTTACATCGGTTTATTTACCAAAAGCACAAATAGACAGAACGTTTATTATGGGCGAAGGGATGCAAATTGGGGTTGGTGTTGTTTTAGGAGGCCGATTATCTAATTCAGAAAATGTAGAAGTAACCTTTTCTTTAGATGATGCTATTGTGACTGATGGTGGGCTTGCCGTATTACCACAAAGCCATTATACATTGGTAGATGCCGATGGGAATCCTGCAAATAACAAAATCATTATTCCAGCAGGAAAAACACAAGGTTTTGTTTACGTAAAAGCAGATTCTATTAACTTCCTTGCTGATGATGTATCTTTAGGAAATAACTACGCTTTAGGATTTACACTAGATAATGTTGTAAAAGCAGACTCTATTTTAGATAATTTAAAATCCACAATGATTACCTTTTCATATATCAATCAACTTTACGGTAATTATGTTCAAAAAGGACAGGTTGTAAAAACCGGAAGTACCAATGGAACTTTAGTTTATCCAGGAGGTATTGATGATGTAGTCGAGTTAACAATGGTATCTCCAAACACATTAGTTTGCAATGGTATTGCAGATTTAAGAGGAGCAGATAAAAAACTGAACATTGTTATTGCCGATGATAATTCAATCACTATTGCATCTGCAACAGGAGGTGTCGCAATCACCGATGATGGAGGCTCTAGTTACAATCCTGAAACGCGCGAGATTATTCTAAATTATTCATTCGATTTTAATGGTGTTAGTTACGTTGCTACTGATGTTTTAGAATTCAGAAACCGCGTGGTTGATGGTGTTAATCAATTTGATTTATAAAAAAAAACAATAAGAAGCACGCAGTGAGTCTCATTTAAACGGTTGCTTTAAAATAACAGCAAATTGTTTTATCGCCTAACAGAATACTTAAAGGCGAGTTTATTTTTAAGCTTATTAATATAACGTTTAGAAATGTATTGATAGAACTATCTTAAAATGATATTTTTTAGTGTAACTTTAGAAACGTTATTAAACATATTTAACCTACTTCATAACACTATTGAAGTAGGTTTTTTTATAAAATTAAAAGAAATTTAATTATCAAAAACAAAAGAATGAACAACAACAAATTACACATTTTACTAGCATTAGCGGTTTTAATCTGTCTTAGTTTTAGTTGCAAAAATGAAAAAAACGGCAATTTGGCAGCAGTAGTTTCTAAAATTGAAAAGCCAAATATTGTGGTAATTTATCTAGACGATTTAGGCTATGGCGATTTAAGTAGCTATGGCGCTACCGAATTAAGTACCCCAAATATTGATGCATTAGCAAACGGCGGAATAAAATTCACCAATGGCTACGCTACTTCGGCAACCTGTACGCCAAGTCGCTATGCATTGCTCACCGGAATGTATCCTTGGAAAAATAAAAATGCTAGAATTTTACCTGGCGACGCACCTTTATTAATCGATACCAAACAACAAACACTCCCTAAACTATTGTCTAAAGCAGGTTATGAAACGGCTATTATTGGCAAATGGCATTTAGGATTGGGGTCTGGTTTTGTAAACTGGAATGAAACCATTTCACCAGGTCCAAATGAAGTAGGCTTTGACGATGCTTATATTCTAGCGGCAACTCAAGATCGTGTACCAACCGTGTATATTGAAAATGGGAAAGTGGTCAATTTGGATAAAAAGGATCCCATTCAAGTGAATTACAAAAAGAATTTTGAAGGTGAACCTACCGCAAAATCAAATCCAGAAATGCTAAGCATGAAATGGCATCATGGACATAATAATAGTATTGTAAACGGCATTCCTAGAATAGGATATATGCAAGGTGGAGATGCAGCAAAATGGAGTGATATAGATATGGCCGATCATTTCCTAACCAAAGCTCAAAACTATGTGAAGTCTCATAAAAACAATCCGTTTTTTCTGTATTACGCCATGCAACAACCTCACGTGCCGCGTACACCGCATCCACGTTTTGTTGGTAAATCGGGCATGGGGCCAAGAGGCGATGTTATTCTAGAAGCCGATTGGTGTATTGGTGAGTTTATAAAAACCTTAAAGGAAGAAAACATGTTAGAAAATACACTTATTGTGTTTTCTAGTGATAACGGTCCGGTTTTAAACGATGGATATTTTGATGATGCTGTGGAAAAACTAGGAGATCACGATCCGAAAGGCGGTTTACGTGGTGGAAAATACAGTTTGTTTGAAGCAGGAACGCGTGTGCCTTTTATCACATATTGGAAAGGGCATATCAAGCCAAGCATTTCTAACGCTATAGTTTGCCAAATGGATTTATTAGCATCTTTAGGAGATTTGGTCGGAGAAACAGAAACAACAACCGATAGCCAAAATATACTGAAGACTTTTTTAGGAGAAACTGAAAAAGGACGCGATCATCTTATTTTAGAAGCCAATTCAAAAACAGCTTTACGTAGTGGGAATTGGGTGTTGATTCCTCCATATGATGGATGGCCTTTAAATAAAAAAGTTAATATTGAAACTGGAATTTCAAAAGCGTATAAATTATTTAATGTGGTTGAAGATAAAGGGCAGAAAAATAATTTAGCTGAAACCAATCCGGAGAAATTAAAACAAATGATCGCTATTTACGAATCCGAAAAATTTAAATAACTTGTTTTTGTTGAAATCCAATAGACGTAAAATAAAAATAAGCTTTTTAAAAACAATACAGTATTTAATTATACTGTGTATGTTAATTCCATGCCTTAGCTTTAGCCAAAACGAAGTAAAGCCTAATATTATTTTTGTGATGGCCGACGATTTAGGCTATGGTGATTTGGGTTGCTATGGACAAACCAATACAAAAATGCCAAACCTTGATAGAATGGCGAGTGAAGGCATTAAGTTTACCAATCATTATTCTGGTTCAACGGTTTGTATGCCATCTAGAGCAAGTTTATTAACGGGCTATCACCAAGGAAATGCGAGTGTACGTGGAAATCCTGTTTGGACCAATAGCGGGAAACCAGTGAACCTTGAGCCAAACGAAATAACGGTGGCTAACGAGCTTAAAGGCGCTGGCTATAAAACGGCTGTTATCGGGAAATGGGGACTTTCAGAAGGAAATACCAACCAAAACATGCCATCTGCACATGGATTCGATTATTTTCTAGGCTATAAAAAACACAGTCACGCCCATCATTATTACTGGGATACGCTGTATAGAAATAATGAACCCTATATTTTAAAGGATAATAATTATGGGTTAAAACAAGGGAAATATACACACGATGTTTTTATCAATGAAGCTTTACATTATATTGAAAAAGAACAGGATCATCCGTTTTTTCTATATCTAGCTTTAACCATTCCGCATTTAGAATTAACCGTTCCGGAAGATTCAAAGGAGCCTTACCAAAATTTAGATTGGCCCAAACGTAAAATGAATACCAAAGGTGGTTATAAAAATGATGCCGAAGGAAATACCACGTATGCCGGCATGATTTCTAGAATGGATCGAGACATGGGACGTCTGTTCGATAAGCTTAAAGCTTTAGGAATCGATGAAAGTACAATAGTCATTTTTACAAGCGATAATGGACCAGAATACGAAAGTAAAGATCTTTTCTTCAATAGTAACGGCCCTTTTAAAGGAGGGAAAAGAGACCTTTATGAAGGCGGTATTCGTATTCCGTTTATTGCGCGATATCCGGGTAAAATAGAAGCCGGTAAAGAAAGTGATCATCTTTCAGCATTTTGGGATTTCTTACCAACGGCTTGCGAATTGGCAGGAGTAACGCCTTCAAACAAAGATATCAACGGAATTTCTTTTGTTTCAGAATTATTTGGAAATCAAAAGAAGCAGCAAAAACACGATTTTTTATATTGGGAATTTAACGAACGTCAAGGGCCTATTCAAGCCATTAGAAAAGATGATTGGAAATTGGTTTGGAAACTCGAAGGCGATCCAGAATTATACAATCTGTCTGTTGATCAAGCAGAGTCCAATAATCTCGCTATAAAGAACCCAGAGAAATTGCAAGACATGTTAGCGCTTCTAAAAGATGTTAGAACAGAGCACTCTGAATTTCCTCTTGAAACCAGAGCATTAGCGTACAAGAAAAGAAAAAAGAATAAATCAAACAATACCAACATAAAGAAGACTTTTTAATGGTATTTGTTTTCTTAAAATGATATTTGATGAGTTTTATTCTATCATAAAATGAATGTATAATATTGAGAAACACGACCGGTTTTGTAAGTACAAATCCTGTCGTGTTTTTTGTTGGAAATCATCACTTTATTCTTTTATCATATTTAAATTTCATTAGTAAAAATGGTGTTTAGTACTTCGTAATTAAGTCGCATCCTATGGTTTTATTGGACTACACGACATATTGCAACATTTTGATTCCTTAATTGAGATTTGTAAAACTCTAGAACGCCTTAAATTTGGTTTTAAAGCGAAACACTTATTTCATTTCTGGGCAACTAAAAAAAATACCACCACAAGAAAAACGCCAACATAGGTTAACGCTTTAAAAAAGAATACCAACTAAACAATCCATTGATAAACTAAATTAGAAATTATGAGAAGAAAAAATTACTCAAAAAACATCAAAACATTATTAATAGCATTAATAGTTGGCTGTTTCAGTTTTACTGGGCTTAGCCAAACTATTTACACGAACGATATGGAATATGTGCTTGGTGATGTGAAACAAGTTTTTATTACCAATAAGATTTTAACCGAAGCGCATGCCGATAATTTACTAAAAGCATTTAAAGAAATGAAGGTTAACGGTATCCGTATTCCGCTTTTTGGTCGTGATACAGAAGGGGTAGATTTAAACCCGAATAAACCCATGTTCGATTACTTCTATGAACAAGCTTTGGCACAAGGTTTTGTGATTTTTGCAAATCCGGCACAAGGTGGAGGAGGTGCCCGTGTAGCCAATAACATGCTTAATGGCACTGTGCCTTCGGTTAATGGTGTGCAAGCGGCAACCGATGAGTTAATCGCGAGAGTTTTAGAATTTTCAGATGAATATCCTGGTTGTAAATGGTTAAACCCCTTTAATGAAGACGGGCGTGCAACTAGCAGCACGTGGAGCGTAGAGCAAATTCATGAAATTTATGCAGCACTTTATAATAATGTTAATGGCGCAGAATTAATTGGGCCTTGTACTTGGGGACTTCCAGCAGCCATAGATATGTTTCAGAATACCAATATAGAAGATTATATAACGGTTGCTGCAACGCATAACTTAGGTTTTAATCATGGGCAATGGTCTACTTTTATCAACTTGGCAAAAGCCAAAAACTTACCTGTTTGGGATTCAGAGGTAAACCATAATGATGCTAAAGGTACGGGAACACGTTTGGAGAAAGCCATAGAGAATAAAGTAGATGGTTTAGTATTATACAATGCTGCAAATGCCATAAACTTAAATAATGGAACTTTAACTAATGCCGTTTATACCTGGATGGATTTATATTTAAAAGACGAGTCGCAACCTGTTAATATTGCACCAACAGGTATAGCTACGCAATCTTCAACCAATCCTCAATTTAATAAAGGTCCGGAATTGGCTATTGATGGTGATACTAATGGAAACTTTGGAGGCGGATCGGTAACCGTTACAAACGGAGAGGCAAACCCGTGGTGGCAAGTCGATTTTGGGGAAGATAAAGCTATTGGATCTATTAAAGTGTTTAATCGAACAGATGGTTGTTGTAAGGCTAGAATGTCTAATTTCACGGTATCGGTGATTGATAGTGATAATAATACAGTGTTTACTAAAACCTATGCCGATTATCCAGATCAATACATTACAGTAGAAACTGGCGTTGTATTCGGTCAAGTAGTTAGAATTGACTTAGACAACGGCACTAATGCTTTAACCTTAGCGGAAGTGGAAGTTTATACACCTGAAATTACGTTGTCAACCGAAACACCAGAGGATATAAACATTAAAATGTATCCAAATCCAGCATCAGATAAAGTAACGATATCTACACCGGATGTAATGTTTAATCAATACACATTATTTACTATAACGGGGCAGGTAGTTGTAAACCAAAATATCAATTCAAAAACAGTTGAGGTTAACGTTAGCGAACTTTCAAAAGGCATTTATGTATTGAAATTAGATGGGCGTAACGTGTCGAAAACCTACAAAATAGTAAAAGAGTAAATAGACTGGAATGCATATTATTTATTCCGCGAAAGCGTATTACAGCATTATTTAATAAATTAGCTGAAATAATAAATAATATGCATTTTAAACACCCTAAAAAGATTGTAATATAATGATGAAATTTTCAAAGTCCATTTTGGCACTCCTATTAGTCGCAACGTTTGTGTTTTCTAGTTTTTCTGATAAAAAAAAGCATGTAGAAAAGCCAAAAGATAAAAAGCCAAACATTATATACATTCTAGCAGACGATTTAGGATATGGTGATTTAGAATGTTTTAATCCTAACGGAAAAATACCAACGCCAAACCTTAATAATATGGCTAGTAATGGTGTTATGTTTACAGACGCACACACGTCTTCTGCTGTTTGTACACCAACCCGATATGGTATTCTTACTGGGCGTTACAATTGGAGAAGTCGTTTAAAAAGTGGTGTGCTTGGTGGTTATTCAAAATCATTAATCAAAGAAGATCGTGTTACTGTGGCAAGCATATTAAAAAGCCAAGGTTACAGCACTGCGTACATTGGAAAATGGCACATGGGATGGGATTGGGCTTTTGTAAACGAAGAAACTGAGGCAACACTTAGGAAGTTGCATAGTAACCCTAAAGTAGACTTTACGTCACCTATTAAAAACGGACCATCAACGCATGGTTTCGATTATTCTTTTGGGTTTTGTGGTTCTCTAGATATGGCACCTTATGTTTTTGTAGAAAATGATATACCAACGATGGTTCCTACAAAAAATACGATTTCTGTTGATGAAAAAGGCGTGTGGAGAAACGGGCCAACTTCGGATGATTTTGTGCACGCTAAAATTTTACAAGATCTAACAGATAGAGCAGTAGATTATATTGAAGAAAAATCGACTGAGAAAGATCCGTTTTTCTTGTATTTTCCATTGCCAGCACCACATACACCCATTTTACCAACTACCGAATTCCTCGGAAAAAGTAACACCAATATGTATGGCGATTTTGTAATGCAGGTAGACGATGTGGTACGTCAAATAAGAGAAACTTTAAAGAAACAAGGTATTTCAGAAAACACACTTATTGTTTTCACAAGTGATAATGGCTGTTCTCCAAAAGCCGATTTTGAAGAATTGGCAAAAGTAAAACACGATCCAAGTTATGTGTTTAGAGGTATGAAAGCCGATATATATGAAGGAGGACATCATGTGCCGTTTATTGTAGAATGGCCAAGCAAAGGATTAAAAAATGCTAAAACTGATAGAACCATTTCTACCGTGGATTTTTTCGCAACATGTGCTGAGGTTTCAGGATATAAAACTAAAGATTCCGAAGGTGAAGATAGTTACAGTATGTTACCTTTAGTGGTTGGCGAGAGTGATAAGGAAATTAGAGAATATGCGGTGTATCATTCTATAAATGGTTCGTTTGCAATAAAGCAAGGCGACTGGAAATTGTGTCTTACTGATGGTTCTGCAGGTTGGAGTTACCCAAGACCAAACGAAATAAGAAGTCAAAAACTCGATTTGCCAGAGATGCAACTGTTCAACTTAAAAAATGATATTGAAGAAACTAAAAATTTAATAGCAGAACACCCGGAAAAAGCCGCCGAATTAAAAGCAGCGCTAAAAAAAATAATTCTAGAGGGAAGAAGTACAGCTGGGAAAAAGCAAGAAAATGAAGGTATGGAAGGTTGGAAACAAATTGAAAATATCATTAATTAATGTGTATAAACATTAAAACCAAAATAATGAAACAAGCTTTTTTAACGATTTCAATGTTAGTCTGTGTCACGCTTTTAAATGCTTGTACCGGTAAGCCAAACTTAGAAGTGGACTCACCGGATAATACAGTACAATTAACTTTTCAGAATGGGGAACAGGGCTTAACTTATCAATTAGATTGGAATAATAAATCCTTAGTTGATGCTTCTCAAATTTCAATACTACCAAACATTCCTGTTAAAATAATAGATACTGAAATTAAAACAGAAAACTCCAATTGGAAACCTGTTTGGGGACAATTTAGCGATATTAAAGACCATTATAATGAATTAGTTATTCGTCTTGAAATAAACGGAAAATCGGGTAAGCTTTATGCACGTGTGTATAACGATGGTGTGGGTTTTAGATTTGAACGAGATAATATTTCTTCGGAAGATACACTTGATTTTTTTGCAGAATATAACCTACCAAGTAAAGATATGTTTTATGCCCCTGCGGGCGAAAACCCACCAATTGGTCCACTTTCAATAGGAACTTTAACAACATCAGAAGAAAAATTACCAAAATTAGCTTTACCTATTGTTGTTGAAAAATCAAATAAAATGTGGCTGTCTTTTTTAGAGTCCGATTTGTATTCTGCAAAAGGCTTCAACACCATGAAACTGCATTTTAATAAGGAAACAGGCAAGCTTACATCAAGCAGCAAGCCTAAAGCGAGTGCAGGAAAACTAGTAACGCCATGGAAAGTGATTTTGTTTGGCTATCAAGCTGGCGATTTGGTAACAAGTACAGTAACTGTAAATTTAGCGGCACCTTGCGAAATAGAAAATCCAGATTGGATTAAGCCCGGAAAAACCTTGTGGGATTGGCGCGTGCATGGTTACACAGCTCCAGATGGTTTTGTTTACGGTATAAATACCGAGAGCTACAAACGCTTTATTGATTTTGCAGAAGAAAAAGGGATTGAATATTTTTTAATCGACGATTCTTGGTATAAACACGCCACAAAAGGGCATTTTGAATTATCGCCAGAATTAGATTTACAAGCCGTTATTGATTACGCCGCAGATAAAACGGTTGAACTTATTTTGTATTACGACCGTAAACATGGGGAATACGGAGATAAAGAACTGTTTCCGTACTATCAATCTTTAGGTATGAAAGGTGTAAAATATGGCTTTATGGGGAACAATGTTCAGTTTTCTCGTGATGCTATTAGCCAAAGTGCCGATAGTGAATTGCTTATTGATTTTCATGATAGTCCGGTGCCATTTACAGGGGTGAGACGTACTTTTCCAAACGCTATTACTCGAGAATATTGCCATGCGCAACAAGATTCGCGTAAGGCATTTACACCAGAAACTTTTATTAAAATGGCCTTAATTAATGCCATTCAAGGACCTTTGGATATGAATAACGGTAATTTCGATTTAAGCGGAATTAATGCAGGAAAACGACAAAAAGGACCTAAGAAACTCAATTCGTATCTATCTACCGTAGTGTCAGAAACGGCACGAACTTTGGTTATATTTAGTGGATTGGTTTGTATTCCAGATGCGCCAGAAGCTTATGCGGCAAAGTCCGACTTATTTGAGTTTATTCAAAAAATGCCCGTAGGGAAATGGGATGAATCTCGAATTCTGAACTCTAAAATGTCCGAGTATATTACCACAGCTCGTCGTTCAGGAACCGATTGGTTTGTGGGGAGTGTTATCTGTCAAAAAGGCGGTACGTTAGATATTAGTTTAGATTTTCTTGAAGAAGGAAAAATTTATGAAGCCACGTTTTACGAAGATACCGATACTACCGATTGCAAAACAAATCCGGAAGCATATCAAGCAAGAAAAGCTGAGGTTAAAAAAGATCAAATAATTAAAGCTAAATTAGCTTCTGGTGGCGGACACTGTATGTACATTACTTTAAAGGAGTAAAATCTTTATAGATGTGATAAACTTTACAGATGACTTTATAAATTAAATTTTAACGATAATAAATGAAAATGAGTAAAAACAAAACAACAATATTCTTAGCGATGCTTATGTTAATTGCTCTGCAAATGGGAGCTCAAAATATAGAACCAAGTAAAAAAGTATTGTACAAAGTGATTGATGGTGATAGCCTTTATTTACATGTTTTCGAACCAAAAACAACTATAGAAACAGCACCAACTGCAGCTGTAGTTTTCTTTTTTGGAGGAGGTTGGACTTCTGGAAATCCAAAACAATTTTATCAACAAAGTGAATATTTGGCGTCTCGGGGTATGTTGGCTATTTCAGCAGAATATAGAACAAAAAACACCTATGGTACCACACCTTTTGAATGTGTTGAAGATGGTAAATCGGCCATACGTTGGGTGCGCGAGCATGCAAAAGAACTTCATATTGATCCCAATAAAATTGTTGCAGGTGGTGGTTCGGCAGGCGGACATGTAGCAACCTGTACCGCCGTAATCGATGGGTTTGAAAATGCTTCGGAAAACCTTACGATTAGTTCCGTTCCTAATGCCGTGATAGGTTATAACCCAGTTATCGATACCTCAGAAAAAGGGTATGGTGCAAAAAAAGTGAAAGGGCGTGAGACAGAAATTTCACCTTGTCATAATGTAAAAAGTGATTTACCACCAATGTTATTTTTCCATGGAAAAAAAGATACAACGGTGCCTTTTGAAAATGCCGATCGTTTTAATCGTTTAATGCATGAAGCCGGAAATAAAAGTGAACTTATTGCGGTTGAAAACGTAGGACATGGTTTTTTTAACGGTTCTTTTTTTAGAAATAGCAGCGATGATAAATATTATAATTTAACCATGTATCATACCGATCTCTTTTTACAAGATTTAGGATACCTTACCGGAAAAGCAACCATTGCAAGTACGGAAGGGCTAACTTTCGAATATTCTGAAATAGCTGGTGTTGGAAAAGGTTCAAAATATAATCGTCGCGATAATAGCGATATTATAAAAGTGAACGATACGTATTATATGTGGTACACGCGTATGGATAAGCCAACTACTTCTGGGTATTGGGGAACTATTTGGTATGCCACATCAAAAGATGAAGGTTACACATGGCAGGAGCAAGGCTTGGCACTTGGTCTTGGTGAAAAAGGAACTTTTGATAGCCACTCGGTATTTACACCAAATATTTTAGAATTTAATGGGCAATATTATTTGTATTATACCGGTGTAAAACCAACCCCGAACAACAAAAATAACGAGTTTGAAAATAATGCGAAAACTGATATTACTGCGCTTGGTTTAGCCGTTTCCGATAGTCCGGACGGCCCTTTTGAACGTGTAGAGAATAATCCGGTATTGACGATTTCTAACGTTGCAAAAGATTTTGACAGTTACCGCATCGATGATGCGAGTATGTTAGTACGTGATAATAAAATAGCCTTGTATTATAAAGGGAGATCTCTTATTCATGGCACAAAAGGAGCACATCACACACAAATGGGTGTGGCTTTTTCAGAGACACCAGAAGGCCCTTTTGAGAAACATATTAAACCTATTTTAGATAAAAGTCATGAAGTTTTAATTTGGAATGAAAATGAAGGCGTATCATCATTGGCATCTATAAACCAAACGGTAAATTATGCACCTGATGGTGTTAATTTTTATCCGCTTTACGATGATTTAACTAATATACCTAAAGCACCAGGCTTGTATCGATCTAGTTTGACAGGGAATCACGATAGTGCTAATGTTCCAACTTGGGGAATTGCCATGATTCAAAAGAAAAAAGAAACTTATTTAATCCGTTTCGAAATAAAAAAAGAGCAATAATCAATGAAATATCTTAAAAAAAATAGTGCTTTATTTTTGGTTCTAATCACGTTACTGGGTTGTAAATCGAATAAAACCGTTGACCAGGTTAGTACTAAACCAAACATCGTTTTTATTGTGGTTGATGATTTAGGATATTCCGATATCGGATACATGCAACATAAACCTGAGATCCAAACACCCAATATTGATAAATTGGCTAAAACGGGTATGATATTTACCGATGCTTACGCGGCGTCACCTGTATGTTCTCCAACACGTGCGAGTTTAGTTACAGGGAAATCTCCCGCTGCTTTAAAATTAACGTGCCATATTCCAGGTATGGGTATGGAGAAGTATTTAAAAAAATTAAGCAAGGGGAAAAAGTTAAAAGAAGCTCATTTTTTAAATCATTTGCCAGAAGACGAATTAACTATTGCTGAGGTATTAAAAACACAAGGTTATAGCACCGGATATATTGGAAAATGGCACTTAGGAGGCGATGGCTCTATTTATACTGAAGACGGTATTGTAGACGAAAAATTCAACCCAAATCACTTTGGTTTTGATGTTAATATTGGAGGTTGCGCTTACGGGCAACCGGCTAGTTATTTTTCACCTTATAAAAACGGAACCATGACTGATGGACCCAAAGGAGAATATTTAACCGATAGGTTAGGGGATGAAGCCGTACGTTTTATTGAAAATAATAAGGAAAAACCATTTTTTTTGAATTTGGCAACCTATACGGTGCACACGCCTTTAGGAGCTCCAGCTGAAAATATAAAGAAATATGAAGGCAATAAATATTTTGCCATGATTGAAAAATTAGACGAAAACGTAGGCAAAGTAATGGCTACATTAGAAAGCCTAAATTTATTAGAAAACACAATCGTTATGTTTTATTCTGATAATGGCGGTTTATGGGGAAATGCACCTTTAAAAGGTATAAAAGGAACTTTAAATGAAGGCGGTATTCGTGTACCATTAATTGTGAATTGGGCTAATAAAGTACCGGCTGGATCAACTTGTAATAAACCGGTTACGAGTGTCGATTTTTTTCCAACCATGTTAGAATTAGCTAAACTTTCTCCTGAGAATTATAAAGGTTTAGAAGGTATGAGTTTTCTGCCATTAGCACTAGGTAAAACAGAAGTTGCCGACCGACCATTGTATTGGCATTTTCCACATCATCGTAAAGAAGGCCTTTCTATGGGCGCGGCCATCCGATATGGAAAATGGAAATATATTGTCGAATTTGAGTCAGAAAAAGAGTTTTTATATAACTTAGAAAACGACCTCGGTGAAGAAACTAATTTAATGCAACGTTTTCCTGAAAAAGGACTAGAGTTATCCCAAAAGTTGAAGCAATGGCAAAGTGATGTTTCGGCGGAAATGCCTGAGTTGAATCTATAATTAAAAATTTAAACAAACGTGCTTTTTCAGAATAGTTAGAAATTATTGCGTTATTATAAAAGAAAAAGCCTTCTAAATTTAGAAGGCTTTTTTAGTGTTATATTTTCAATACTATTGAAATTTAATACCATGTATTATGGGTTCGTAGACCATAACGAAGCGCCTTTAAGCATGGCACGTCTTGGTAGTTTTAAACCAGCAACAATTAATTCTGCAAAATCTTCAGGTTGTAAAACACTATCCTCAGAATCTTTATTAGCAATTCCTAAATCTATAGACATGTCTGAAGCAATAGTACTTGGCGTAAGCGTACATACTCGAATATTGTTTTTACGAACTTCTTTCATTAACGATTCCGACATACCAATAACGGCAAATTTTGATGCAGAATAAGCCGATGTTGTAGCATTTCCACTTAATCCAGCAGTAGATGATACATTGATAATATCGCCTTCATTCTTCTCGATTAAGTATGGTAAAACCTCTTTGGTAACATAATACATACCCATAACATTGGTTTGTATAATTTGGCTCCATTGGTTTACTTCCATATCGTTTAGGGTTCCAAAAGCAGCGATTCCAGCGTTATTTACCAAAATATCTACAGTACCTAAGGTGTCAACTAAAGTTTTGATACCTTTTTGTACGGCCTCGTAATTACCAACATCAAAAACAGCGTAAGTGGCGTTAACTCCCAATGCTTTTAATTCTGATACGGTTGTTTTTAAAACATCTTCATTTCTGCCGGTTATCCCAACATCAATACCGTCTTTCGCAAAAGCAATGGCTGTGGCTTTTCCTAATCCGCGTCCACCACCTGTAATTATGGCTTTTTTATTATTTAAATTTCCCATGAATTTTATTTTTTGAGTTACTGTTTGAATATTTTAATTTGAAACTTTGAATAGTCAAAAGTAAAAAATGTTACGTTGTCGACCGTATTATTTTGCTGTCATTTTAATGAAATTTTTAACAACAAGTAAATTTATTTAGCTGCTAACAACTCTGTAAGTACTTGTTTAAACACATCAACAGGTTGTGCGCCTGTAACGGCATCTTTTCTGTTGAAAATAATAGTGGGTACCGAACTCACACCTAATTGTTGCCAATAGGCTTCTTTAGATTTTACTTCATAACGTGCATCATCGTCATCTAACTTAGCTAAAGCCTCGTCGGCATTCAAGCCTACATCTAATAAAGCTTGTTTTAAAACAGCACGGTCTGATACATCTTTACGTTCACTAAAAAAGCTTGCCGTTAAGCGCATTTTTAATTCCGTTTGCTTGTTGAATGCCTTGGCATATTCTAATAATACATGAGCTTCAAGCGTGTTTACCATGCGCATATCGTCAAAATAATCAAAGGTAAAACCAAGTTCTTCACCGGCTTCGGCCATGTTTTCTTGAGATGCTTTTTGCTGTTCTAACGTAGAACCATATTTTTCAGCAATATGCTCCTGCACGTTTTGTCCTTCGATTGGCATTTGCGGATTCAATTCAAAAGGTTGCCATTCAATTTCAATTTGATCTTCAACACCAAGTTCTAAAATGGCTTTTTCTAATCGTTTGTATCCAATGGTACACCATGGGCACACAACATCGGAAACGATATCTATTTTTAATTTGTCTTTCATTTTTTATTCGTTTTAGGTTTATTATTACCTATGGTTTTTATGTTTTAAAGCGGATGGATAGTTTTCAAAGGAAAAGCGTTTCATCTACATTACAATAGTCGGAAAATTGAAGCATATCATACAAAAAAGTACTTTAAAATCATCTGATATTGTAAAAGCGTATTCTTGGTTAGACTTTTCAAAATTATGAATATCAAGATGTAAATTCATAATGAAATATATTAAAAAAACCTCCCACAAATAGGTGGAAGGTTTTAGCTACTAATAATATAGTCTTAGGGAACTATATATCTATTTCTTCCAAGCAAAAGCTTGAAAAGGTTCATCTACAGGTGTATTTGCAATGTGGTTAGTGTAATTACTAATTACTTTTTGCGATAGGCCTAAAATAATTTCTAGTACTTGTCTTTCTTCATATCCAGCAGCGTAAAAAGCATTTAAATCTTCTGAAGTAACATGGCCACGGTTGCGAACAATAGTTAACGTCATGGTACGTAAAGCTTCTAGTTTAGAATCTTCAAGCGGAGTTTCGTTTCGTAATGCTTCTGTGATAGCGTCGTCTACTTTCATCATTTTTGCAATGCCTGTATGCGCAGGAACACAGTAATGACAGGCGTGCTCTACGTTTATGGTTTGCCACACTACAGTTAATTCGTTCTCATTAAAAGAAGAGTTAACAAATAATTCGTGTAATGTTTGGTAAGCATCTAGAATTCCTGGAGCTCCAGCTAATACACCGTGTAAACCAGGAATCATACCATAAGCCTTTTGAGATTTTTCTAAAAGTGGTTTACTTTCTGCTGGTGCTGTTTCTGTGTTGTGAATTTTTAAAGTTGTCATAATTTTATTTTTTAAATATTTAATATTATTAAAAATAACTAAACAATCGGTTAGTTATTTGGTAAAAAAAGAGTTATAGATTTTTAAATGTCATATCTATATAATCTTCAATTTCAGATTTAGTATTTACTCGTGCTGCTGCTGCCAATCCATGTTTGGCTAATAATAAATAATTAGCATGTTTAAGGATGGTGGCATCATCTTTTAAACTATTTATTTTTAATTTTTCGATAAAAATGGCTTTAATATTATCCATAAATTCGACCATTTGGTCATTTATAATATCATCTTTATTATCTGAAAACTCGTTATAAGTACTGGTTAACAAACAGCCTTTTTGGTTTTCATCTATATAACCAATAGCGACAGAATCATGGAAAAAAGCTTTAATATCGTCTACCCCTCGAGTACCGTTTTTTAAAGTTTCAAAAATGGTATTAAGTTTCTGTTTATATGTTTTTAAACTTTCAAGGAACAAGCCGTGTTTACTTCCAAAACTAGAGTAAATAGAAAATTTATTAATACCCATTTCCTTTTCTAGCATTTGCATAGAAGTGGTTTCGTAGCCATTACGCCAGAACAAGTGCATCGCTTTCTCTACGACTTCCGATTCTATATATTGTTTTTTTCTGGCCATTGTTTCTAATTACTCTGCAAAACTAACCGATTGGTTAGTAATAAAAAAATATTTAACAGTTTATTATGTTTCATAAATTATTTTTATAATGAAAAATAAGGGGCAAGTGTAGTGTTTAATTGAGTTTGTGACGGTTTAAAAAGTTTATTCTGAAATAGATTTGTTTACAGTATATTTAACTTTTTAGTGTAATCTAGTGGTGTGCAATGGTACATGTCTTTAAAACATTTCGAAAAATACGACGGCGAATTGAATCCCACATTATAGGCAATTTCTGCAACGGTATAAGCGTTTGGATGCTTGTCTAAAATGGCTTTTGATAGTTTTAAGCGTTCTATTCTAATAAATTCTGTTGTGGATAAATTGGTTAATGCCTTCATTTTTCGATGCAATTGCATTCTACTCATTAACATTTTTTCGCTTAAAAGATGGGCGTTAAAATCTGGTTTGGTTAAATGTTTATCTAATGTTTCTTTTAACGAATTGAAAAAATGTTCATCAGTAGAGGTGGTAATAAGGTGTTTTATTTCTAGAGATTCGGTGTATTTTTTTTGTAGTTGAAGCCTCAGTTCTATTAATTTTCGGACTCTTATTTTTAGTTTTTCACTATTGAAAGGTTTTAGAATATAATCATCTGCCCCCATTTCTAAACCTTCTATTTCATTCTTATTGCCACCTTTTGCAGTAAGTAATATTAAAGGAATATGATTGGTGCGTGCATCTGTTTTTAAGGTGTTACAAAGTTGAATGCCATCGAGTACAGGCATCATAACATCACTTATAATAATATCGGGAATGAGTTTAATGGCTTTTTTAATCCCTATTTCTCCGTTAATGGCTTCTTTGATAATATAATCTTTTTCGAAAATCGATTTGATGTATTGTCGTATGTCATCTTCATCTTCAATAATAAGAAGAATGGGCTTTGTTGTCGTTTGTTTTTTTTCAGGAAGTATAATTTCCGCAGGTTTTATTATCGGTTTTGTTAAGGGTTTAGTGTCTTTTATTTCCGAAGTATTGAAGAAGGAACGCTCGATAGGTAGGGTTACGGTAAACTGAATATCGTCTGTATTCATGGTGTGCGCCACAATGTTCCCGTGCGACAGAATACACAATTCTTTAACTAATGACAGTCCAATACCCACACCGTCGGATGTTTTATTGTCTTGATAATATCGTTCGAACAGTTTTCTAATTTTATAGTCGGTTAGGGTATTGCCATTATTGATAACCGTCAGAATTAATTGCCCACTTTGAAGGTTGGTTTCAAAATGAATTTCTCCTTGTTCTGGTGTGTATTTTATGGCATTAGCGAGCAGGTTTGTTACTATTTTTTCAATCACATCGGCATCAAACCAAGCATCCTCTATAGGTTGAAGTTGATATGAATAATTAATGTTTTTCTCTTTAGCTTTAAATTTAAAAGCATAAACCAACTGTTTTAATAAGAGGTTTAAATTTCCGTTGGTTACTGAAAGGTTTAAGTTTCCCGATTCTAATTTTGATAAATCGAGAAGTTGATTTACTAAGTTTAATAGCCTATCAGAATTTCTCTGTACCATTTTAAGTTCCTTTTTGGCTTGTTCCGGCAAGTCGGGATTATTTAGTTGGTTTTCAATAGGCCCTGTAATTAAGGTTAACGGTGTTCGGAATTCGTGCGATAAATTGGTGTATAATTTGGTTTTAAAATGGTTTAATTTTTTTAAGCGGTTGGTTTCTTGATGTTCAAATTGAAGCTGCATTTTCAAGTGCCAACGCCATTTTAAATAAGCATAAATACCATAGCTGATTAATAAAAATAACAACACATAACAGAGTTTTGCAACTGTGCTAAAATACCAAGGTTGATTTATTGTGAAGGTAAAGGTTGCAGGCGTTTTATTCCAAATGCCATCGTAACTACAAGATATTACTTTAAAAGTGTAGGTGTTTGGCGGTAAATTGGTGTAATGCGCCATATTGTTGTTGCCAGAGGAAATCCAATCGGCATCATGGTTTACGAGTTGGTATTCGTATAAATTACGTTCGGGCTGTGAAAAATGAAGACTCGAAAAAGTGAACGTTACCGTGTTTTGGTCGTGTTTTAAGGTGGTATTCTGTTTTAATGGTTGTGCTTTTAAAAAGACATCAAAATTGGTAATTATTGTTTTTGGTTTGGTGGTATTGTAGGTTAATTTACTGGGGTGAAACCAATTTATACCTTCCAGACCGCCAAAATATAAAAAGCCTTTGGTATCTTTAAAAGCCGCACCAGTGTTAAATTCTTTTCCTTGTAAGCCATCGTAAATACTAAAGTTTTCAAAATGCTCCTCTTGGGTATTCAAACTTAATTTGCTTAAGCCGTTGTTTGTACTTAACCAAAGTTGTTCTTGCAGGTGTGGTAAAATGCTGTAAACCACATCATTTGGAAGTCCGTTTTTAATAGTAAAAGTTTTTACGGTGTTTTGGGTAATGTTATATTTTTTTAATCCATCGCCGTTGGTGCCAATCCATAGCGTGTTTTTTGAGACGTAGAGGCTCTTTATTTTGGAATTTAGTTTTTTTACTTTAGTAATTTTATCTGTGTTTTTATTCAATTTAAAAACGCCATCATCTCCGGTTCCTATCCAAAGGTGATTTTGGTCTTCGGCTAGAGTTCTAATGTTATTTGTTTTTAGGTTCGAGTTTTCTGTGTTAAATATCTTTAAAATACCGATGGTTTTATCAAAAAGTAATAAGCCATGAGCTTCAGTGCAAAGCCACATTTGGTTGATTCCTGCATTTGCGATATGCCAAATGGTGTAGGTTGCCAATTCTGGATAAAATTGAATGTCGCCAGAAGATTCTAAAATATTAAGACCGTAACCTTGATGACCAATCCATAAATCATCAGCGTTAAAATTTAAGCTTATAACGCGATCACTGGCTAAAGCGGCATTTTTTACGGTATAACTTTTATATTTTTTTGAAATTACATTATAGCGGGTTAGTCCTTTACCGGAAGTGCCAATCCAGATATTATTTTTTGTATCAGTAGTGATACTGCGCACCATATCAACATTTATGGATTTGGGTACTTGGTTATTGGTTAGTATATTGAATTTAATTAGATGTTCGTCATAATAACTAACACCTGTGCCATCGGATCCAAACCAAATAATACCTGACGCATCTTCGTAAATAGAGAGTATGTCATTATAATGAATGGCAAAAGGGTTGTTTTTATTTGCCATAAAATTGGTAACGTTTTTCAGAGTATCTTCTATTAAAAATACGCCATGGCCGTAGGTTGCCAACCAAAGTCTGTTTTTAGAATCTACCAGTATATCTTCAATGTTGATGTTTTTTGGGAGGTTCGGATGGTTATATCGACTAAAATTGTTGTCATTTTTCTTCTTAAAATATAATCCATCACCATAAGAACCTAGCCAGATAATTCCATTTTTATCCTGGTCTAAGGTGCTGAAATTTATTAAACTATCGTTTTTAATTATTTTGAAACTGTTATCTTCTGAAATTTGAAAAACAGCTCCCGAAGTGGCAACAAGTAGGGTGTTGTCTACTTCTAAATAATCGTAAACGGTTTTAAATTTATGTTTATTTTTAAAAATAGAGATGGTATCTTTTGTTTCGGCATTTATTTTTAAAAGTCCATTATTATAACGTCCTATATAAAAGTTTAGAGCGTTATCTTGAAAAATGGAATTTACATGGGAAGGCATGTTGATGCTGCTAAAATCATCGGTTTCTGGATGATAACGCTCTAATTTTCCAGAGTGCGAAATGATCCAAAGGCGGTTTTGTTTATCGATGTAAATTTTACCAAGTTTACTAAAAGTAGCTCTCGTAATATCTTCAAATTGCTTGTTGTAATGGGTAAAGTTTCTTCCATCGTATTTATTTAGACCATCTTGCGTGGCTAACCATAAATAGCCAATACTATCTTGTGCAATACTAATAACGCTGTTTTGGGACAGACCATCATGAATAGTTAATGTTTTAAATGCAAATTGTTTGGTTTCGGAAATAGAATCTTTTTCAACATTAAAAACCTGTTGAGCATGAGTTAAAATTACGCAAAAAAAGACTATAGATATTAAATATATCGACTTGTTTTGAGGGGAACAAATGGTCATAATTTCGGATTAACTAATGTTTTATTTGAAACTATGACTAAGTTATGAATTTTTCATCTTTTTATGATTAATTTCTTGGTTATCTTATTGTTAACCGAAATTATATTTAATAAATAAACACCTTCGGAAAGGGAACTCACATTCAATGTATTATTTTTTGATAGCTTGATATTTATGTTTTTTCCGGTAACATCATATAGCTGAATGTTTGAAATTTCAGTATTATTTTCTGCTTTTAAATGCACCAAATCGCTAGCTGGGTTAGGGTAGAGTAGCACTTCCAGTTTTACTAATTCTTCCACCAAACCTAAAGAAATAAAGGTAGTTGTTATGTCTTCAACTGAAAAACCATCGCCATGGCCACCATTATAAAGTGCTGTTAGTAATCCTGATAATAAACTGTTGGCGCTTAATTTACTGGTTGCTCCATCGCCACTTCCTCCTTTAAAAATATCGAGTATAAACCCTGTTACAAAAACGTTGTTTAACCCGTTTTCTGTTGCACCATCGCCTATGTTGCCTTGGTATAGCATGCTTAACAACTCACCCCTAATTAAAGATTGTGCATGGTTTTCGGCGTGACCGTCTCCAATACTTCCAAAATACAAACTTTTTATGTTGCTTCCAGACAGGGTTACCGAAGCATTGTTTTTCGAAAACCCATCCCCCGAACTACCACGATATATATTAAAATTGGAGTTGGTAAGTAAAACTTGGTTTTGTGCCACATCAAACCCATCGCCCATATTACCTTGGTAAAGTACCGACACCGAAGCAACTTCTCCCGATAAGCGACTTCCAATACGTGTAGATGAATCGCTACCGTCGTGTTGTCCGCCGCCAAACTGTGCGCTCGCCATAAGGCTTGATAGAAATACACCTATAAAATATAATTTATTTGTCATGGCTTCTGGGTTTAGTTTGCGGAACGTACGGCTCTAAAACCAATTCTACTGCTATTTGTTGTACTATATGCTGCGGCAGATTCATATCGGTCTGAAACTCGCATAAAAGTTGATGTGTTGGCAAATGCTCCACCTCGATATGCCCAACCAAAGGGATTTATAATTGGCCATGTATCCACATCGGCATCTCCTAAATTGGTTAAGTTACCATCGCCATGGTTTGGAACAAAGGCGCGACCATTTGGATTTCCTGCATAAATAACACGCTCGTATAAATTTCCAGATAATTCCATGATACCATAATAGCTACCACCGGTTTCTTCTCTAGTATGGTTTATGGAACTTGCAGCGAGTATACCAACACGTTTGGGACCCGATGGTAATCCATCAGTTGAATTATAAATTATATTACCTGTATTTTGAGCTATGTTAGTTATAAGTTCGCTTGGGGTGTCGATGTTCGAAAAAGTGTACTCTTCCGTTGCGATATTAGTATTGCCCCAAGCATATTCATTGGCTTTAGGAAGAATTGGGCCACGGCAAGCTTTTTCGTATTCAAATTCGCTCATAGGTCTTAATCCAGCCCAATCTAAATACGATACTAAAATAACATAATCAATATAATTAATAGCTATATCTGGGGTTGTTGTGGTTGCATTAGCGCTACCCGGAGTCCATGTTATATTGTTTCTGTATACTGTGGATTGTCGGTTTGTGCCATGGGGGCCCGTAGGGTCTTTTTCTGCTTTTTGTACCTCTGTTAAAGTATTGAAGTAAGCAACAACTTGGCCTTGAGTAGCTTCGTATTTCATACAATAAAAAGCATTATAACCCTTAGGATATGAGGCTGGAATAGGGCCTAATTGGTCGCCTCCTGAGAGAATAGATCCTGCATCGTAATATAAATTTCCATTTCCATTAGATATCGAAATGGCATTCTCTGAAGTTACATTATATGAGGTGTTTAAATTTCCTGAATAGAATTTAGCTCTTTCATCGCCAGTGCCACCACCAAGAAAAAACGGTCCTTCTGGTACATATACCATTTCAATAGCAAAGACTTTAATGTCGATAATATCATTAGAATCTATAGAGTCATAATCCCAACGCAATCGTAAATCTTGTAAGATTAAATCGCCACTGCCGTCGCTATCACGATAAATAAAGGCTCCAACACCATCCTTAGATACATCTATAGTGCTTCCAGAGGCGGCTACAAAATCGGACTGCGATAGTTGAGCGTGTTGCCAATCGCCACTATTTATTCTATATTTAATAAACACCCAAGCAGCATCCCAGTTAGATGGGCCAGCACTTATGCGCCAAGAATTTTCCCAACTTAAATCGAATTCTACTTGTACCCATTGGGCAGCGTTTTGATTTTCTAAAGAAATATTACTTACGTTAATATTGTTTGCCGATAGATTTAAGCAAAACAACATCAGAATTAAAAGGGTAGTTTTTGTTTTCATTTTTATAGAGTTTATTAATAGCTTCACACAAGGTATATCTTGTGTACTTCGTTTAATATAAAATATGTAACATTCTATATAAAATATGTAACATATCAATAGTTATAAAGGCTTAGAGTGTATGTTTTATTATTTACCTATAATTCATGTCAATATATTAAGGATTTAGCAAAATTCATTTTGAAGTCTGTATGTGAATTTTTTCAAAATATAATAACCTTCTTTTTTTATGTCTTTTTGAAGCCTTTATTCGGAAAAATAAGGCATACATTGAGGGCAATTCATCGTATTATTTTTTCATATGAAAACGGAATTAATAGAAATGTTTTTTTCTGTGAGCCCAATATCGCGTTATTTGAAAATCAGACAAATACATGATGTAATAAGAAATACGCGGAATTTTAGAAACTTAGTTTTTATTGAATATTGATAATAAAACAAGCGCTGTATTATCATATTCATAATTAATAAAACCTTTTTTTTTGTTTTCTGAATAATTTATGATTTTGTGGAAAAACTTATAAAATTAGTGTCAATTATATGTATTTCACATGGAAATTCCGCTGTTTTAAAAGTCAATTTTCGTATATTCGCAACGCAAAAAATGTCAGGTTATATTTTTTGCTCTTTTTACGACTTAAATAACTAAATAAAAAAATCAAACGAATGTCTAAAATTATTTATACAAAAACGGACGAAGCTCCGGCTTTAGCAACACGCTCTTTTTTACCTATTGTTCAAAATTTTGTGAAATCTGCGGGAATAAATATCGAAACAAAAGATATCTCATTAGCAGCAAGAATTTTAGCCGTTTTTCCTGATTTTTTAAATGAAGACCAAAAAGTTTCAGACGATTTAGCTTTTCTAGGTGAATTAGCAAAAAAGCCTGAAGCCAATATTATTAAATTACCAAATGTTAGTGCATCTTTAACCCAGTTAAAAGCTGCTATTGCAGAATTGCAAAGTAAAGGTTTTGCTATTCCAAGTTATGTAGATGAGCCTAAAACAGATGCTGAAAAAGAAATAAATGCACGTTACGATAAAATTAAAGGTAGTGCTGTAAACCCTGTTTTACGTGAAGGTAATAGTGACCGTCGTGCACCAAAAGCTGTTAAGAATTATGCTAAAAACAATCCACATTCAATGGGAGCGTGGAGTAGCGATTCTAAAACACATGTAGCGACTATGGAAGCTGGCGATTTTGCACATAACGAAAAATCGGTAACCCTTCCAGAAGCAACAAGCGTAACTATTGAGCACACCGATGCTAATGGAAACAAAACGATATTAAAAGATAAATTAAACCTGTTAAAAGGTGAGATTATCGATGCTACAGTTTTAAGCAAAAAAGCTTTAATCACGTTTTTTGAAACTGAATTTGCGGATGCTAAAGCGAATGGGGTTTTATTATCGTTACATATGAAAGCAACCATGATGAAGGTAAGTGATCCTATTATTTTTGGTCATGCTGTACGTGTGTATTTAAAAGATGTTTTTGCTAAATATGGCAAAACTTTTGAAGAAATAGGAGTTGACGTTAATAATGGTTACGGCAACTTAGTTGAAAATTTAAAAGAATTACCAGAAGCTAAACAAATCGAAATTAAAGCTGCTATCGATGCGGCTTTTGAAAATGGAGCCGATTTAGCCATGGTAAATAGTGATAAAGGAATTACTAATCTACACGTACCAAGTGATGTTATTATCGATGCATCTATGCCAGCGATGATTCGTACTTCGGGACAAATGTGGAATGCCGAAGGAAAATTACAAGACACTAAAGCGGTAATTCCAGATAGTAGTTATGCTGGAATTTATACAGCGACTATCGATTTTTGTAAAAAACACGGTGCTTTTGATCCTACAACAATGGGTACTGTGCCAAATGTTGGTTTAATGGCTCAAAAAGCTGAAGAATATGGTTCGCATGATAAAACATTCGAAATAGCTTCAAACGGTGTAGTAAAAGTTATTGATGCTTCTGGAGCAACGCTTTTAGAGCATAATGTAGAAGCCGGAGATATCTGGAGAATGTGTCAAGCAAAAGATGCACCTATTCAAGACTGGGTAAAATTAGCTGTAACTCGTGCTAGAGCTTCGGAAACACCTGCTGTATTTTGGTTAGACGAAAACAGAGCTCATGATGCTGAACTTATTAAAAAAGTAAATACATACTTAAAAGATCACGATACAACAGGTTTAGATTTAAGAATTTTGTCACCTATTGATGCGACGCTTTTTACTTGCGAACGTTTAAAAGATGGTAAAGACACGATTTCAGTTTCTGGAAATGTATTACGTGATTATTTAACCGATTTGTTTCCTATTTTAGAAGTAGGAACTAGTGCAAAAATGCTTTCTATTGTTCCGTTAATGAATGGTGGAGGTTTATTTGAAACTGGAGCAGGTGGCTCTGCACCAAAACACGTGCAACAATTACTAGAAGAAAACCACTTACGTTGGGATTCTTTAGGTGAATTTTTAGCACTTGCCGTTTCTTTAGAACATTTTAGTTTAGCAAATAGCAACCCGAAAGCGAGTATTTTAGGTAAAACGTTAGATGATGCTACTGATAAATTATTAGAAAACAGAAAAGGGCCTTCTAGAAAATCTGGAGAATTAGATAATAGAGGAAGCCACTTTTATTTAGCCATGTATTGGGCACAAGAATTAGCAAACCAAAATGAAGATGAAGCTTTAAAAGCTGAATTTGCACCAATCGCAAAACAATTATCAGATAACGAAAGCGTTATTTTAAAAGAGTTGATAGATATTCAAGGTTCACCTGTAGATTTGGGAGGTTATTATGAGCCAAACGAAGATTTAATTAATCAGGCTATGAGACCAAGTAAAACATTTAATAGTATTTTGAATTAAGAAATACTCTAAATATAAATTTTAAAAGCTCCTATTGTAGGAGCTTTTTTTTATTTTTATAAAAAATTACTCTTTATGAAAAACCTCTTTTTGGGGCTAATTTTGGCCTGTATGTTTTTTAGCATGTCTTTAAATGCTCAAAACAAATTTACGGTCAGCGGAACTATTTCCGAAGAAAGCAGTAACGAAACCCTTATTGGTGTTAATATTATTTTTCCGGATATTCAATCGGGAACCACAACCAATGAGTATGGGTTCTATTCCATTACTTTGCCTGAAGGGACGTATAAAATGGTGGTAAGCTACTTGGGGTTTAATACGATTGTTGAAACAATAACGCTTTCCGATAATCAAAACCGTAACCTTAGTTTAACGGATACTTTAGAAAACTTAGACGAAGTGGTTATTACCGAAAATATTGAAAAACTCAATATTAAAGCACCACAAATGAGTGTTAATAAATTAACGTCAGGCACTATAAAAGCCATTCCGGTAGTGCTTGGTGAGGCCGATATTATAAAAGCTATAACTTTATTGCCAGGAGTAACAACGGCTGGTGAAGCGGCGTCTGGGTTTAATGTACGAGGGGGAGCGGCCGATCAAAACCTGATTCTTTTAGATGAAGCTACAATTTATAATTCGTCGCATTTATTTGGTTTTTTCTCGGTGTTTAATCCCGATGCCATTAAAGACTTAAAACTCTACAAAGGAGGTATTCCTGCTCGTTATGGCGGACGTGTTTCTTCTGTTTTAGATATTTATCAAAAGGAAGGAAATAGTAAAGAGTTTCATGCTAACGGTGGCATTGGTTTGGTATCTAGCAGGCTATTGTTAGAAGGGCCTTTGGTGAAAGACAAAGCATCATTTCTATTAGGAGGGCGTTCTAGTTATGCGCATTTATTTTTACCGCTTTTCGACTTGGATAATAAGGCTTATTTTTACGATTTAAACACCAAGTTGAGTTTTAATCTAAACGATAATAATAACATTTATTTTTCGGGTTATTTTGGTCGCGATGTGTTTAGCATTGCCGATACGTTTGAAAATGTTTATGGCAATACGGTTTTAAATTTTAGATGGAATCATTTATTTTCTGATAAGATTTTTTCAAATCTATCCTTAATTTATTCGGATTATTACTACGGACTAAAACTTAATTTTGTTGAATTCGATTGGGATTCAGGCATTAAAAACGTTAATCTAAAATACGATTTCAAACATTATTTAAGTAATAAATTAAAACTTCAATATGGTTTAAATAGTATTTATTACGCCTTTAATCCCGGTGATATTAAGCCAACAGTAGAGTCTTCGGGTATTAACCCTTTTAAGCTCACTCAAAAATATGCTTTTGAAAACGCTGTTTACGTCGATGCAGAACATAAAATAACCAATAATTTATCCCTTTCGTATGGATTGCGTTTAAGTACCTTTCATCGTTTAGGTCAAGATGAATTGAATGTGTATGCTAATGATGAAGCAGTTACATTTAACGAGGATTTTCAAATTTATGAGAAAGGCAAACCAATAGATTCTGAAAGTTTTGAACGTAGCGATGTTATCGAAAGTTTTTATAACCTAGAACCTCGTGCAGCAGTGGCTTATCAGCTCAATTCAAATTCGTCGGTAAAGGCGAGTTATAACAGAATGAGCCAATATCTTCATTTATTATCAAACACCAATTCGCCTACACCTTTAGATGTTTGGACGCCGAGCGGAAAATACATTAAGCCACAATTGCTAGATCAATATGCTGTGGGGTATTTTAAAGATTTTAATGATAATACTTTTTCCTTAGAAGTTGAAAGTTTTTATAAAACCCTAAAAAACAGAATCGATTATATTGATGGTGCCGATTTAGTAGCTAATAATGCCATTGAACAAGTGATACTCAACGGAAAAGGACGTGCTTACGGATTAGAGTTTTTATTCAGAAAAAATGAAGGTCGTTTTAAAGGTTGGTTAGCGTATACCTTATCAAAATCTGAACAACAAACACCAGGTAGAAATGCAACCGAAACCGGAATTAACAATGGAAAATGGTACAACACAGCTTACGATAAAACGCACGATATATCGCTTACCGGAAGTTACGATTTAAATGAGAAATGGATGTTAAATGCTAATTTTCTATTTCAAACAGGGCAACCAGCAACCTTCCCAAATGGACAATATCAATATGGCGGCGTTACGGTGCCAAGTTATAGCGATCGAAACTCAGACAGACTTCCCGTGTATCATCGTTTAGATTTTTCAGCAACCTACACGCCTAAACCGACTAGAAAATCGGGGCTGCAAGGTTATTGGGTTTTTGGAGTTTATAACGCGTATAATCGTAAAAATGCGGCTTCAATAGCTTTCAGAGCAAATGAAGACACGGGAGCTAATGAAGCGAGTCAGTTATCAATTTTCGGCCTTATTCCATCTATTTCTTATAATTTCAAATTTTAATCTCATGAAAAATTTACTATATATAGTCTTGATTAGTTTAAGTTTTACCGCCTGTGAAGAGGTTGTTGATTTAGATTTGAATACTGCGGAACCTCGCTTGGTTATAGATGCATCGTTAACATGGTTTAAAGGGACCGATGGTAAAAATCAGTCCATAAAATTGTCGTTAAGTGCACCATTTTATGCTACCGAAGTGCCACCTGCTAATAATGCTGTAGTGCAAGTTAAAGATACGCATAACAATACGTTTACCTTTGTTGAAGATGGCGATACAGGGGTTTATGAAAATGATGGTTTTATAGCAGAGCTTAATGGAGAATACACCATTTCAATAACGTATAATGATGAAGTTTATACAGGCACAGAAAAGCTTATGCCAGTGAGCGATATTGATTATGTAGACCAAAAAGATGATGGTGGTTTTTCAGGTGAAGATATTGAAATTAAAGCCTATTATACAGATCCTGAAGGAGTCGATAATTATTACTTATTTGAATTTGATAAGGCGGGTTCAAACCATGTGAGTTTAAATGTTTATGATGATGAATTTAACGATGGGAATCAAATTTTTGCATTTTATAGCGATGATGAGTTTTTAGATCCAGGTGATGAATTAACCATTTTTAATAGTGGTATTTCTGAACGTTTCTATCAATTTATGGTGGTTTTATTACAACAAAGCGATGATGAAGGCAGCGATCCTTTTGAAACACAACCAGCTACTGTTAGAGGGAATTGTGTAAACGAAACCAACCCGGAAAATTATCCGTTTGGTTATTTTAGAGCTTCGGAAGTCGCTACTTTTAAATATGTAATTAAGAGTAATTTGTAATATTTATTTTATATGTTTTTTGGTTTAGGTTGTATCTCAATCTATGGTTAAAAAGTTAACACGGTATTTAAGTGTTTGTATTCTCTTTAAAATTTTTGGTTAGAATGTTACATATTGAGACAACTTAGCCTTTATGATTTTGTAAATGATAAAAAGATTTAAGTTGAATGTATTCTTTACGTTTAAGACCTCAATAATTCATATTTTTGAAAAATGATTAATTTTACCAAAACAACAGAACAGGATTCTAATTATAATCATCTGGAAAAGATGAGCCTTCCTGAATTATTAAATAACATTAACCAAGAAGACAAAAGCGTTCCTTTAGCGGTTGAAAAAGCGTTACCACAAATAGAAAAATTGGTCGAACAAATTGTCGAAAAACTAAAGATTGGTGGCCGATTATTTTATATGGGAGCAGGTACTAGCGGACGTTTAGGTATTTTAGATGCTTCGGAATGTCCTCCAACATTTGGCGTGTCTCCAGATATTGTTATTGGTATTATTGCTGGTGGCGATCATGCTATTAGAAACGCCGTAGAATTTGCCGAAGACTCTCTAACGCAAGGCTGGGAAGATTTAAAAGCTTATAATATTTCTAGTAAAGATGTTGTGGTCGGTATTGCGGCGTCGGGTACTACACCTTATGTTATAGCGGCCCTAGAACAGTGCAACAAAAATAATATTATTACAGGGTGCATTGCTTGTAATAAAAATAGTCCATTATCTCTAAAAGCTCAGTTTCCTGTAGAACTTATTGTAGGGCCAGAGTTTGTAACGGGAAGTTCTAGAATGAAAGCAGGAACGGCCCAAAAACTAGTGCTGAATATGATAACCACATCAACCATGATTCAGTTGGGACATATTAAAGGGAATAAAATGGTGGATATGCAATTAAGTAATAACAAGCTTTTTGATCGTGGTACAAAAATGATTATGGCCGAACTTGATATACCAAGAACCGAAGCCGAAACATTACTTAAAACATACAAAAACGTAAGATTAGCAATTCAAAATTATAATAATGGACGAAAATAGAACAGACAAAGTATTACTTTATAAAGGTATTAAAACCATGATTTTTGCAGTATTAACCCTTTTTATGGGACCTATTGTTTTGAGTATGGCGCTAAGTCAACCAGAAAATAAGCTTTATATACCGCTTTTAGCTGTCGGGCTTTTAATATGTGCTTTTGCTGTATTCCTTATTTTTAAAGGGATCCGGATAATTATGAGTAGTATGTTTAAAAAGTAAACGCTGATAGTTTAATTCATTTTAGCATTTTTCAGAAGCCGCCTTTGGCGTCGTCGGGTTGTATCCAAAATCGGTGTCGTCAAAGGATAGTTTTAAACGGTCCAAAATATAATTAATTATCGCATAATGGTGTATGGTATGGCTATTTGCCTGCGCCAACAAAGCGCCGTAAGTATATAGTATTTCTGTCTTTCCCAATCCTAAATCGTCGATAACCACTACCTGTTGCTCCACATCAACATCTAAAGTCTCCAATGTGCTTGTCATGGTATTTAAGTAACTTAAAGCATTACAACATGCTGTTTCAGCAGCTGTATTTCTCCGTCTTGCAGTTAAATCAATTTTATTATCGGTATGCCGATTAAAAATACAGTCGTAAAAATCGAAAATATGTCTCAGGTGTGTACCAATACTCGAGTAGTAAGGAGAAATAGAGGCATTGCATAAATCATCATCCGATAATTTCTCTAATAAAACTTGAGCTTTGCGTAGGGTTTTTAGGCTGGGTTCAATAATTGTATTCATGGATGACTAAAATAACTAAATAATATGAGACTTTAAAGGTTTTGTTTAAGTCTAGCGATTAATACTTTCCTTACAGAGAGTAATTAAAAAAGCATCGTTTAAACTTTTCCTAATGCTTTTACTACCAGTCGAATTTCATCATAAGTATATTTTTCGTCCAATTGTTGTTTTAAATCCGATAGGTTTTCAAACGTTTTCTTCGGAATAATCTTGTTTAAATCCTTATAATGTGCTTCGGGCATTAAGTCACTCACTTTTACTTCACCGGTCTCGATAAAAGAGGTTAAATGCGAAAATATAGTGCTTGCAACCAAATCTCGTTCTTTAGCTATTTCTGTAATGGTTTTTCCTGATTTAAACAGCTCTAACGATAATTTTTTACTGTCAACCTTTGGTTTTTTAGGCGCTTCTGGTTCTGTTTTAAAGGTTATGGAATCGGCAGTTGTAGTATCAATATCATTTTCCTCACAATAGCTTTTTATAACCTTTATAATGTCGGCGCCATATTTTGCAACACGCGTTTTTCCCATACCGTTAATCTCCAGTAATTCTGCAGCGGTTAGCGGTAAGGTTTCACACATGTCGTACAAGGCTTTTTGTGTAAAAACCTGATAATGGATTAAATCGTTTTTCTCTGCAATATCATTTCTTAAAATACGAAGCATTTCAAACAATTCCACATTTGCCGTACCCGAAACAACTGTTTTTCTCGCTTTTTTAGGTTTTTGTTTAGCTAAGAATTTCGATTTAGCACGTAATTCTAAAAGTTGTTTTGCGCTAAACCCATTGGTTAAGCCATTAAAATAGAGCACTTTTGCAGCAATGAGTTCCTCAAGTAAATCGGCTGCTTTTTCTAAATCTTGTTCAATAGCTTTATTATCTGTCGTAAAATTTAGGGTGTTCATAGAAGCTAAAATATGTGCCTCTGTTTCTGCTTTAAAATACGCAATCGCCTTTTTAAAACGCTCTTGTATTACGGTGCTTTTTTCTGGTAATCCTTCTTCTGTAGCTAAGGTTTTCAGTTGAGCATTAAAACCTGTACTAACTTTCAAAAAGTTAGTAATACTTGTTTTTATGGCGAGTAAAGGTGTTTCTACGTTACCTTCAATACTGCCTCGGTTTTTGTAAAAAACATCTAAAACACGATTTATAGGGTATAAAAACGGATAAAAATCAAAAACTTCAACAATTAAATCGAGATGGAATTTTTTCTGAGACAACTCCAAAACAGCTTCATCGGGTTCGTTAGCTTCAGCATTTTTATTAAAAGTAATCACGTTAGAATCACTAATAATTTGACTCGAATGTATTTTACTTTTCAGGACCAAACCTTCTAAAGATTTACAACGACTAAGCGCGACATACGTTTGCCCATGGGCAAAAGCACCCTGAGCATCAATAATAGCCTTTTCAAAAGTTAATCCCTGACTTTTATGTATGGTAATAGACCACGCCAAACGCAATGGTATTTGGGTATACGAACCAATTTTATTTTCCGAAATAGCCTTGGTTTCCGTGTCCACAGTGTAATTAATATTTTCCCAAACCTCAGGTTTTGTTACAATATTAAACTCATCATCGGGGCAATGCACCACCACTTCATCTTGGTCTAAATGAATTACCTTCCCTATTTTTCCGTTAAAATAACGTTTCTCAGGACTGCTATCATTTTTTACAAACATCACTTGCGCTCCTACTTTTAGCACTAAAGCTTCATTATTCGGAAAAGCATATTCAGGAAATTTACCATCCACTTTCGCTTTGTAAACCCTTTCTTTTTTGTCAATTTTATCTAATTCCAGATTGTTGGTAGCCTCCGCTTTATTATTGTGGGTCGTTAACGAAATATAACCCGCATCAGGTGCCGGGGTAAAATCAGGAATATATCGTTTATTTAATTCCTCCGCAGCCTTTTCCGAAAGCGCATTATTTCTAATTTCATTTAAAATATCAATAAAAATAGGATTGTCCTGTCGGTAAATATGTTTCAACTCAATAGTCACCGCATCGCAGGCCTCGTAAGCCTTGCTGCTAAAGAAAAATCCGTTTTTATAGTACGGCTTCAGCAAATGCCATTCGCTATCCTTTATCACGGGCGAGAGCTGTTGCAAGTCACCAATCATTAAAACCTGCACACCACCAAATACCTTATTCCGGTCTTTATAACGGCGTAAAGTGCGGTCTATTCCATCCAATAAATCGGCGCGTACCATACTAATTTCGTCAATAACCAAGAGATCCATTGAGCGAATAATATCAATTTTGGTTTTGTTAAATTTTCGTGTAAAACTCTTTGAGGCATTCAAATCGGTGTCCGGTAAAATCGGCCCAAAAGGCATCTGAAAAAACGAGTGTATCGTCACACCTTTCGCATTTATTGCTGCCACGCCCGTTGGTGCCACCACCACTAAACGCTTTAGGCAATCCATTTTTAAGCGGTGCAAAAATGTTGTTTTTCCTGTTCCGGCCTTACCCGTTAAAAAAATCGACCGGTTTGTGTTGTTCACAAATTCCCACGCCAATTCTAATTGTTTATTATCTGCCATTAATCACTATTCAAAATCGGAAAGGAAGATACATCATTTCAAAATTTTTTTGGGCGGGTTTTTAAGAAAAATAAAAACCGCGCTATCCGCTGTATCTTTTTGTAAAGCAGATTGATACAACCTTTATGTTTTTTCAATGCATTAAAAAGCCTCTAAAAATAAAGTTTCGGTCTATTTAAGCTTCACAAAAAGGATGCCGCTGCTATCGCTCCCGCAACCATCTGCGAAGATTTTGTAAGGTATTACTATCTGCAAAAAGATTTACATAAAATGATCAAAAACAAAGAAATTACTCCAAAAACCGACTTTTTAATTCAGCAGTAGGGATCATGCATGATTCTTTTTTACCATACCATTTATATCGGTTTTTTGCTATAAAATCGTAAACCCAGTTTCTGATAAAAGCGGGAATTATAAAAAATATAGCCATCAGTTTTTCAGGAAAACCAAGAGAAACGGCCACTTTTAAAGCTGCGGTAGACTTATATTCAACTCCTTTTTCAGGTATGTAAAGTAAAATAGAATCTATTTTGGTAGTGTCAATATTATAATGCTTTAGAATATCTGTTCCTACAGAACTCTCTAAAGCAGCATACATAAATTGTGCCTTCTTATCACGTTTTATAACGTATTGCACGCTGCTATTGCAAAGGTTGCAAACACCATCGAACAAGATTAGTTTTTTATGTTTAGGGACTCCAAAATACATGCTGTAAAAATACCAAATTATAAATTAGTCTTCGGTGATTACGGCAGACTTCTTTCAGGCTAACTATAAGCGTCTAAACCGTTTTTTAAATTCACTAGGTTTTTATCAAAGTCTCTTTGACGCAAAATAGCTATAGCTACTTTGCTTCTTACGCCAGACTTGCAATACACCAGCAAATCTTTGTTTTGCGGAATTTCATGTAATCGCTCTTCAAGCTCTTGTAACGGAATGTGTAAACTTTCGATATAACGTATTTGGCGCTCGGCATTGGTTCGAACATCTAAAACGGTATAATTCTCTTTGTATAAGGCGTAAGTTTCGAAAGTTATTTCTGTTATTTCATTCGAAATGCCACAAAAAACCTCGTAATCATGAGCTAACTTTTCAATAAAAATAGATTCGTTTTTGTCAAAATTAAAAATAAGTTGTTGCGAGCTAAGCGCATTATAGGTAAGTACTTTTCCTGAAAGCACATCGCCTAGGCCTAAAATTAGTTTTAAAACTTCATTCGCTTGTAAACTACCAATAATGCCTGGTAAAACACCTAACACTCCAATTTCTGAGCAATTTGGAACCGCACCTGCTTTTGGTGGCGTTGGAAATAAGCAACGGTATGTGGGGCCATTGTTGTAATTAAACACCGAAACTTGTCCTTCAAACTTAAAAATAGATCCAAAAACTAGAGGTTTATTGCTAAGCACAGCAGCATCGTTTACTAAATAACGCGTTGGGAAATTATCGCTACCATCCACAATAATATCATAATTTGAGAACAAATTTAAAGCATTTTCTGAAGTTACTTTTTCTATATGAATCTCGAATTTTACAAATGGATTTAATCGTGATAATTTACTAGCAGCAACTTCAGCTTTAAATTCACCTAAATCGTCGTGTGTATAGAGAATCTGTCGCTGTAAATTACTTTGGTCAATGGTGTCATGGTCTATAATACCAATATTTCCAATACCTGCCGCTGTTAAGTATTGTAAAATAGGGCAGCCCAAACCACCAGCGCCAATAACCAATACTTTGGCGTTTTTTAGTCTTAACTGTCCTTGCTCACCGATATTATCTAAAATAAGATGCCGGTTATATTGTTGTTTTTCTTCCTTAGATAGTTGCATTATTCCCAATTGTTGGCCCAATCTTTCCAAACCACTTCCAATCCTTTTGACTTTAACATATTAGCGACAGCTTCTGTAGAACGCTCGTCCGAAATTTCAAACTGCTCTAAAGATTCTGGAGCCACGGCATAACCGCCAGGGTTGGTTTTAGACTCGGCACTGATGGAGGTTATTCCTAAATTCACAATATTATTTCTAAAGACTTCACTCTCACGCGTCGACATGGATAACTCCACATCTTCATCTAGTAATCTAAAAGCACAAATAAGTTGTACCAAATCCGGATCGGTCATTTCTACCTTAGGATCTAATCCTCCAGAATGGGGGCGAAGCCTAGGGAAAGAAATGGAGTATTTTGTTTTCCAGTACGTTTTTTGTAAATATTTTAAATGTAAGGCTGTAAAAAAACTATCGGCACGCCAATCTTCTAAACCAAATAAGGCGCCTAATCCAATTTTATGAATACCTGCTTTACCTAAGCGATCGGGGGTTTCTAATCTATAATCGAAATTAGATTTTTTTCCTTTCGGGTGATGTTTTTTATACTCATTTCGATGATATGTTTCTTGATAAACTAAAACAGCAAATAGTCCGTTGTCTATCAATTCTTCATATTCATTTTGGTCTAAAGGCTGTACTTCAATAGTGATATTAGAAAAATGCGAACGTATTAGGTTGAGGGCATTTTTAAAATATTCTACACCAACGGTTTTATTAGCTTCACCTGTAACCAGTAAAATATGGTCGTAACCTTTAGATTTTATATAAGCTACTTCTTTTAAAATTTCAGCATCGGTTAACGTTCTACGTGGAATTTTATTAGTCATGCTAAAGCCGCAATAAGTGCAAATGTTTTGGCATTCGTTACTTAAATACATAGGCGAATACATTTGTATGGTATTCCCGAAGCGTTTTTTAGTTAATACTCTACTTAACTGCGCCATATCTTCTAAATAGGGTTTTGCAGCAGGAGAAATAAGGGCTTTAAAATCTTCTAAATCTCGTTTAGAATTTCCTAAAGCACGCAGCACATCGCTTTCTGTTTTAGAGAAAATGCTTTGTAGGGTATCATCCCAATGGTATGTATTAAAAGTTTCTGTAAAGCTGCTCATGGTTTTATTAATTCAAAAAACTGGTTAACGGACTACTAGCTTCGGCTTTTTTGTTTACAATAGGTGCTAATTTTGCTTGGTGCGCCATGCGTCCAGCTTCAACGGCTAATTTAAAAGCGGTAGCCATGGCTGTTGGGTTTTGCGAAACGGCTATGGCGGTATTTACCAACACGGCATCGGCTCCTAATTCCATAGCATAAGCAGCATGCGATGGTGCGCCAATACCAGCATCTACAATAACTGGGACGTTACTTTGATCGATTATAATTTCTAGAAAATCTTGAGTTTTTAAACCTTTATTGCTGCCAATTGGAGCGCCTAAAGGCATTACGCATTGTGCGCCAACTTCTTCTAGGAGTTTGCATAACACAGGGTCGGCATGAATATAGGGCATCACTACAAAACCTAATTTTACTAACGCTTCGGCAGCTTTTAGAGTTTCAATGGGGTCTGGTAATAAATATTTTGGATCCGGATGAATTTCTAATTTAATCCAATTAGTTTCTAAAGCTTCGCGCGATAATTGTGCTGCAAAAACAGCTTCTTTTGCATTGCGAACACCTGATGTATTTGGTAATAAATTAATTCTTGGATGATCTAAATGCGACAAAATATCGTCGTCTTTATCTTGAACATCAACGCGTTTTAGTGCCACAGTGATTAACTCACTTTTCGAAGCCAATAAAGCGGATTTCATTAATGCCGAGGAACTAAATTTTCCAGTGCCTGTAAACAGTCTAGAGGAAAAAGTTTTATCTGCTATTTGTAATTTATCATTCATAATAAAAGTAACTTTTATTAAAGGGTTGAGCTTGTTTAATTTTTAGGTTCTTCAGGTTTCCAGAGTTGTTCTGGTGCGGTTCCTCCGTTTATTAGTGCTTTAAACTTTGTTATTTTATTGAAATCACGTGTAATTTCACCCGAAACGGCAATGCCAAAAACGCCGGTAATCATAAGATCTAAAACATCATTTAAGGTGATGCCTCCAATAGCAATAATTGGCGTTTTGGTGTTTAAAGCCGTGATAATTTCGGTATAACCTTTTTCACCCAATACCGGACTTAAATCACCTTTAGTTTCCGTAAAACGAAAAGGGCCTAAGCCAATATAATCGACGCCTTTATCAAGAAGCGTTTGGCAATCTTCTAGAGAATTTCCTGTGCCACCAATAGTTTGCCAAGAAGCCATTGCTTTTCGAGCTACGGTTGGGCACGTATCTTTTTTGCCTAAATGCACACCGTCTGCTTTAACTTCTACAGCTACTTTATAATGGTCGTTTATAATTAAACGCGTTTGAAAATGATTGGTGATTTCTCTTGCCTTTTTCGCGGTTTCTAAAACAGTTGCTGGCGGTGTTTTCTTTAAACGCAATTGTACCAGTTCAGCTCCTGCAGCACAGGCACTGTGAATATTATTTAAATGGTCTTGTGGAGTGGCACCTTGTGATATGTAGTGTAATGTCGTTTTCATATTATTTTTTTGAATGAAAGCCTAATAATGAGGTATTAGAACTTAAAAATTTTTCGGTGTATTGTTTCCCTTTTAAACAGGCTTTCAATATAGGGAACTCTAAGGCTAAATAGCTTGTTATTGCTGATGATAATACACAGCCGCTGCCATGTTTTTCAGTACAACTTTTAGACTTGGCATTCAATACAAAGTGTTTTTTGTTTTTAAGATGAAGCGCGTCTTGTCCTAGTTTTTCGGGATGATGACCACCTTTTAAAAACAGATTGGTTTTAGATTGAATATGCGCAATAGTTTCGCTAATCGTTTTCTTTGAATATAATTGTTGAATTTCTTCGTAATTAGGAGTGAGCAGATAGATTTTAGATAATATAATATCTAATTTTTCTGAATGATTATTATGAAAATCAAAATTAGAACTCGATTTTAAAATAGGATCTAAAATAATTTTTATTTCAGGGTTTAGGCTTTGTAATTTGTTGATGATAATTTCTAAAACATCCCAGTTTTCTACAATGCCAATTTTAACGAAGTTAATTTTAAAACGATTAAAAAGAACGTCTATTTGATTTAAAATAATTGAAGTCGGTATCCAATGGCAAGCGAAAAAAGATTGATCATCTTGTACCGTATTTGCCGTGCAAACTGATAAACCATAACATTTTAAGGCCTCGAATGTTTTAACATCGGCGGTTAGTCCGGCACCGTTTGTGGGGTCGAAACCTGCAATGGTTAATATGTTTGGTCTGTTTTTCAAAGTTTAATGTTGCTATGTGCTGTTTGTAATTCAATAAAACTTTTTACAGGGTTTTCGGCATTCCAAACACCACCTAAAACACCAACGCCTTTAAAACCGAGTTTGAACGTTTCTAATAGGGTATCGGTATTGATACCACCCATGCCAACAATAAATTTATCGATATGATTAACGTCGAATCCACGACCTTCGTAACCTGCTTTAGAAATGGATGAAAACACCGGACTTAACAAATGATAATCGAATTCGAATTCGCAGTCGATAAGGTCTTGAATTTCATGAAACGATGAGCTAATGGTTTTTCCATACATGCTAAGGTTTTTGAAATATTGCCCAGGATTATCAATATGGTCTATTCGTTTTTGTTCTTGAAAATGAATGCCTTTTAATGGGTATGTATTAACAAGCTCATGGAAATAATGAACCACAATGCGGTTATGATATTGTTTAGATATTTGGTTTAAATAAGCACAATGTTCGTCGTAATTTTTTTCAGGTTTTCTAAAATGATAGTATTGTAATCCTGCTTGAAATAACTGATTAAGTATTTCAATTTCGTTTGGAATATCGTGTTCTGGTGAAATTAAGACTATCATGTTCTGTATTTTGTTTTGCGCTTTATTATGCCGTAGCGATATGCCGTGACACTGAGTTAGGGATTGCAGTGAAAATCCTTTTGCTTTTTTTGCAAAAGATTGTAACGGAAAGCCCGCCCGTGCTTTTGCTAAAAAGCACGGGAACTCCCTAATTATTTTGTTAAAGATACACTTCGGATCCTTTTTCTTTAAATTCTTTCGATTTTTCTTCGAAACCTTTTGCAATAACCTCGTTGTCTACAATGTCGTTTTCGGCGGCAAAATCTCTCACTTCTTGAGAAATTTTCATGGAGCAGAATTTTGGTCCGCACATAGAACAGAAATGTGCAATTTTAGCACCTTCGGCAGGTAGAGTTTCATCGTGATATTCGCGAGCGCGTTCAGGATCTAAGCCAAGGTTAAATTGATCTTCCCAACGGAACTCGAAACGTGCCATACTTAAGGCATTGTCGCGATGTTGAGAACCGGGATGACCTTTGGCTAAATCGGCTGCATGGGCGGCCAATTTATAGGTGACCACGCCAACACGAACGTCTTCTTTATTAGGTAAACCAAGGTGTTCTTTTGGGGTTACGTAGCACAGCATGGCGCAGCCGTACCAACCAATCATGGCGGCACCGATGCCCGATGTAATGTGGTCGTAACCTGGCGCGATGTCTGTGGTTAAAGGGCCTAAGGTGTAAAAAGGTGCCTCGTCGCAAAGTTCAATTTGCTTTTCCATGTTTTCCTTAATCATGTGCATTGGTACGTGACCAGGACCTTCTATAAAACACTGTACTTCGTGCTTACGGGCTATTTGTGTAAGTTCGCCAAGGGTTTCTAATTCGGCAAATTGTGCCTCGTCGTTAGCATCGGCAACCGAGCCAGGACGCAGACCATCGCCTAGAGAAAAAGCCACATCGTATTGTTTTAAAATCTCGCAAATATCTTCGAAATGGGTGTATAAAAAACTTTCTTTATGATGTGCTAAACACCATTTTGCCATAATAGAACCGCCACGGGACACAATGCCGGTAACGCGTTTGGCCGTCATGGGTACGTAACGCAATAAAACGCCAGCGTGAATGGTGAAATAATCGACACCTTGTTCGGCTTGTTCTATTAGGGTATCTCGGAAAATTTCCCAAGTTAAATCTTCGGCAACACCATTTACTTTTTCTAAAGCTTGGTAAATTGGCACGGTACCTACTGGAACCGGTGAGTTACGGATAATCCATTCGCGAGTTTCGTGAATGTTCTCACCGGTAGAAAGATCCATAATATTATCGGCGCCCCAACGGCATGCCCAAACGGCTTTTTCGACTTCTTCTTCTATGGATGATGTTACGGCAGAATTACCAATGTTGGCATTAATTTTTACCAAGAAATTACGACCTAAAATCATAGGTTCGGCTTCGGGATGGTTAATGTTTGAAGGGATTACGGCACGACCTCTGGCTACTTCTGAGCGTACAAATTCTGGTGTGATTTTATCGGGAATAGAAGCGCCGAAGTGTTCGCCTTTGTGTTGTTTTCTAATCTCCGTCATCTCGTCGATACGTTGGTTTTCACGAATCGCAATGTATTCCATTTCGGGCGTAATAATACCTTTTTTAGCGTAATGTAATTGGGTTACGTTTTGTCCGTTTTTGGCTCGCATTGGCTTTTTTTGAAGCGAAAAGCGCATGTGGTCTAAACTTTTATCGTTTAAACGTTGGTTGCAATATTCTGAAGAAAAGGCATCGAGCTGCTCCACATCGCCACGCTCTTTAATCCAGCTTTCACGAATACGTTCGATACCGGCGTGGATGTCAATTTTTTTGTTTGGATCGGTATATGGCCCCGAGGTATCGTAAACAGTTACAGGCTCGTTTGGCGTTTTCTTTTTGGTCATCGAATCGGTGGTGTCGCTCAAAGAAATTTCGCGCATGGCCACTTTAATTTGTGGATGAATTTTGCCTTCTACATATATTTTTTTAGAATTAGGAAAAGGATTTCTAGTAATTCCGTCTTGTTTTGGAGCGGTATCTTTTTGCTTCATGGCTTGTGGTTTTTTCGCTGTAACTGTTAGTATATTATGGTTAAATTTTTGTTTGAATATTTGTTTTTGGAGTAGGGGTTAACCGCCTTGTGTGGCTGTAATAATTAGAACACTGTCGCCCTCAGTAAGGGTGTAGGTTTTCCAAAGTGCTTTTGTGATAATGTCTTGGTTTACGGCTAGCGCAATGCCTTGAGGAGAAATATCTAGCATGTCTAGAACCTGGTCTAACGTGCTATTTACTTTAAATTTGTGATTTTGGTTGTTTACTTTTATGTTTATCATACAAAAACGGTTTTGGAGACTAAAAAAAAATTAGTCAAACAATTTTGTAAACAATAAAAGATTTTGGAATTTGAAAAAAGGGCAGTGGTTACACTGTTAACTTTTCCCTCCGTTGGTGTTAACCAAATCAGGTTCTAAGGATATTTCTCAAACTAATTAACTTAATAATTAATTACTCCTAAAGTTTACTATCGCAAATATATATAAAAGAATGTAGGATTAGACTACAAAAAGTGAGATTGTTTTTTGAGTAGGGGTTATTGGGTTGTTTTTGTGTTTGTTACGTGGGTGCGGAGACTAGATTTACAGTATAAACCAAATAGTTTGTATTTGATTAGAGATTGTTATGATTTTATTTCAATCGGTTTTTACTATCCATCCTTTGGTGTAAAATTCTAACAATTTCAACACTATCATTTTCTGCTTTTCTATAAAAAACGAGGTGAGATTTGATTTTGGATACACGATAGTTTTTTCGAGTTTGCTCTACCGATTTTCCAATGAGATAGTTATTTGAAATAAACTCTCTTTCTTCTATAATTAAGCCGTAATATCTATCCGCTTGATCTTTCGACCATTTATGAAATGTATAAACCCAAATATCATTTAAATCAGCAATGGCTTGTTCACTTATTCGATATTTGTTTTGACTCATAAGTGTTTGCTGTGTAATTCGGTCAAATTTTGTTTTGGGTCAAAATTTTCAACAAAGCCACTTTTTTCTCCAATTTCGAGCGCTTTAATAAGTGCGCTTTCTTTTTTTTCTTCTCTTTCTAATAATCGAAGTGCTGAACGAATAACTTCACTAACAGAGCCGTATCTGCCAGATTTTACTTCTTCTTTAATAAAATCTTCAAAATGATCTCCAAGTGATATTGATGTGTTTTTTCCCATTTGAAAATTTAAGTTTACTCAAAAATACCAAATCTTGGTAACGTGGCAAAATAACGTTTAATCTAAAAAGAAGGTTAATGTTTCATCACTTCTTAACATGCTCTACCAATTCCAACTGATCGATACTGACGTTAGTAGTAAAGATGCCATAATTTACAACCGCTTTGTTTTTTTCAATTTTATCTACAGTTCCAACAGCACGACCATCTTCCATACGTACGCGATCGCCAAGCCTGATTATTGATTTTGGTTTAGGAGCTTCAATGGCTTTTTTCTTGGCTTCTTTTTTCTTCTCGCGAATAACTTCTACTTTCTTTTCTACTTCTTTTTTAATTTGAATTTCTTTGGCCTTAACTTTCTTTTTCTCTTTTACAGTAACACGTTTACGTTTAGAGTTTTCAATTTGAACAATTTTAAACAATTCGCCCATCATTTCTTTTTTTTGTTTGTTGTTAAAGAATTTTTCGGCAATATCGTTTACTTTTTGTCCTAAGTAAATAAGGCGTTGGTTGCTATCGTAAAGTTCTTGATAGCTTTCTAGTTTCCTTTGTATTTTGGTGTTTATTTCCTCTAGTTTATCGGCTTCTTCTCCTTTTTTCTTTTCGTTTTCTTTTAGAGATTGCCCGGTTTTTTCGAGTTTAGAACGTTCTTTTTGAAGTTTTGCAATGGTAGCATCAAAACGAACTTTACTACGTTCAATTTTCTTTTTGGCACGGTTTATTAAACTATAAGGTATACCGTTTTTTTGAGCGACTTCAAAAGTGAAACTACTTCCGGCCTGACCGATAACGAGTTTAAAAAGTGGTTCGAGTGTGCGCTCGTCAAACAACATGTTGGCATTTAACATGTGTGGCATTTCGTTTGCTAGAATTTTCAGGTTAGAATAATGTGTGGTAATAATCCCGAAGGCTTCACGATGGTAAAATTCTTCTAAAAATGTTTCCGCTAAAGCGCCACCAAGTTCTGGGTCACTTCCTGTTCCGAATTCATCTATTAAAAAAAGCGTGTTTTTGTTACACTTCTTCAAGAAATAATTCATTTGTTTTAAACGGTAACTATAGGTGCTTAAATGGTTTTCTATAGATTGATTATCGCCAATATCACTTAAAATTCTATCGAATAAGGTCACTGTACTTCTTTCGTGTACCGGAATAAGCATACCACTTTGCAGCATAACTTGCAGTAAACCTACTGTTTTTAATGTAATACTTTTTCCGCCGGCATTGGGGCCAGAAATAACAATAATGCGACTGTCTTTTTTTAGTTTTATACTTTGCGGAAATGTTTTTTCTTCCTTTGCTAAATTATTTAAATAGAGTAGCGGGTGGTAGGCGTCTCGTAAATTCATGCTGCCATCTTCGGTGAATTCCGGAAGTATCGCATTCATGGAGTTTGCGTATTTCGCTTTCGCGGAAATAACATCAATATCAATTAAAAAAGATTGGTAATCTTCTAAAAGTGTTAAAAACGGACGAATAAAATTAGTAACTTCTTTTAAAATACGAATAACCTCTTCGTGCTCTTCATATTCTAAATTATTGAGTTCTCTAGAATATTGTAATGTAGTTTCTGGTTCTATATATACAATGCTTCCGGTTTTGCTGCCACCCATTATGGCACCTTTAACTTTACGACGGTACATCGCTTTTACGGCAAGTACACGCTTATTATCTACTACCGATTCGCGAATGTCGTCCAAATATTCTAAACCGTGATAAGTGTTTAGAGCCGAGCTAAAACTCGCGTTTATTTTTCCTTTTATTTGGTTGATAGATTGGCGTAAATCGAATAAGGTATTTGATGCATTATCTTTTATATCTCCGAATCGATCGACAATAGCGTCTACTTTTTCAATAAGCACATTAGTGACTTCAATATGCGATGCAAAAGCGTTTAAGTTGATATAATATTCCTCAAACTTCTTTAAAAATACCACAATGGCATTTACAGAAATAGACATGGCTACAATTTTCTTTAAGCCATGCACTTCTAAAAACGTGTTTTCAATGCGTAATAATTTTAGTTCCTTGACAATGGTATCAAAACCATGATTGGGAATGCGATTATCATTATCGAAAGACGACACGTACTCGTATGTGAGTAGTAATGCGTTTTGTAATTCCTCTTTAGTTTTAAAAGGTTCAATTTCTAAAACTTTTTGATGGCCTAAAGGTGTTACGCAAAGCTCGCTAACTTGTTGTAAAACGGTTTGAAATTCTAGGTCTTTTAGTGTTTTTTCGTGAATGTGTATCATTCGAAGTTTTGGTCAATAAAAATATTAGGAGCAAAGTTACATATTCTATTTGAGAAAGGTTAGCTCGGTTGGGGTTGGTATTGGATTAATTACAACAGGATTGTTTTTTAGTCTAAATAGCTGTTGTTTAAGTTTTTTCTTACTAAAATATAAGGTTTTTGTACTTTTATAAGGTAAGTATATAGGTAAATGGCCGTTCATGGATTGTATAATGATTTTCTTGTATGTTGATTTTCAGGGGTTTTGACGCTTCAAAGTGTATTTCGTCGATTAAATTTAAAAAAAAATCAATAAAAAGTGTATTTCATCGTTAAAATTGACGTTTGATGGATAAAAATATGTATTTTTGATTAAAGTTTAGAGTCGATTACAATTGAAGCTAAGTTAAAACTAAATGTCATGAAAAACTTTACATTAATCACCTTAATATTTCTTACCGTGTCGGGCAGTATTTTTGCCCAACAAGAAAAAGGTATCATAGGCGCTAATAATTGGTTGGAAAACTGGACAGAGTTTAAACCAAACCAAAGCGATTATAGAGAGCCAAATAAAATACTAACAGGGAATATTAGCGAAGATATTACTTTAAACAAACGCGATACCTATATTATTATGGGCAGTGTTTTTGTAACTAATAATGCGACGCTTACTATTGAACCTGGAACGGTTATTATTGGTGATTCAGATTCTAAAGCATCACTTACAATTACCAAAGGCGCCACAATTATGGCCGATGGTTTAGAAACCGATCCTATTGTTTTTACTTCAAATAAAAGTGTAAAGCGTGCTGGAGATTGGGGAGGCATCATGATTTTGGGCGATGGCCCATTAAATAAATTTGGTAATGGTTCGGTAGCATCTTTTCATTCCGATCTTAATCCTAGTAATTATGCGCATACAAGTTATGGTGGTGACAATTTAGAAGGTTGCTCTGGTGTAATGCGTTATGTGCGTATAGAATATGCCGGAAAAAGAATTAAGGGAGCCGGTTATTTAAATGGACTTTTATTAGCTGGCGTAGGAAAACACACTATATTTGATAATGTGATGATAAGTTATGCTGCTGGAGATGCTGTTGAAGTTTGGGGTGGCGAAGTAGTACTAGATAAAATAGTATCGTACAGAACGAATAGTAACGATTTTAAGTTTAACTATGGAGCACAATGCGAATTAACTAATTCGCTATCTGTGAGATCGCCATATATATCAAGTAGTGAAGGATCAAGATGTTTAATGGTTTTAAGCTACGACGAAATTTCAGAAGTTGATTTTACTAAAAAAGGAACTTCGGTACACGCCAAAAATATAACCATGCTGAATGATAGCGAAGATGTACAGGCTGATATTGAAAAAGGCTTGGTTAAGGAAGCTATTTTTGTAGCCCAAAACGCATCGTTAAACATGAGTAAAAGTGTTATTTCTGGTTTTAATCCCGCTGTTTTGTTAGCCGAAACAATTAATATAAATCAAGAAAATTTGGATAAATTAAAATTCAGTAACATGTATTTTAATAACTGTAACGGAAATATTTTTGTTGAAAATAACACCAATAATGAAGATTTAGAAAACTGGTACGGTAACGCAGCCTTTTATAATGTGTATTCTAAAAGTCATAATGCAGAAACATTTATTGATATTAGAAACGAACGTAGACCAGATTTTAGGTTACGAATTAACAAAATTATTGCATCACACGATGTTGAAAATGATTAATAACCCAAAACCCCATACATTGAAATAACTCTAGAACACTTTTTATTTCCAGTTTAAGCTCTCATAAATTTGGAGAATTCTATATATGTATTAACACACGCGTTGGTGCAATAATGATTTCTAGATTTTTAAGTACTAAAAAGATAATATTGAATGAGATATTTAACTGCTATTATTTTTTTTGCCTTGAGTTTTATCGCAACAGGACATGCCCAAATAGTTATAGGAAAACCTAGCTTAGGTTTTTCGCAAGCTTGCGCTAGTCCATCTTTTAATACCTATCACACCACGTTTGCATTTTCTCCAGATACTGCGCTTGAAGCATCTAATCAGTTTACAATAGAACTTTCCGATGCCACAGGAGATTTCTCTAGCGCTTCAATAATTTACACCTCAACACCCGGAGAGGTAACAACATCGCCAGCAACATTAACTTTTTCGCTACCTAACACAACCTCTGGCGAAAGTTATAAATTACGAATTAAAAGTACAGCTCCTGTGGCTAGTAGTACAGCTTCTGTTGCTTTTGCGGCCTATTATAAAATTCAGAATACGCCATTTTCTATTAATAATTTAATTGAAACAGGATCTTATTGTTCTGGTGGAAGCTATCTTTTGACGATAGATAACCCTGGAGATTCCATGAACGATTCTCCTCTAAAATATCCATCATTATCATTCAATTGGTTTCGCGTAACAGGTTTAACATCTTCAGAATTTGTAGCTAGCGGAAATACCTTAGCGGTAAATACCCCGGGTGTTTATTTTGCTGAAACTAATTATGGTACCTGTACATCAGACTCGTTTTCTAATCGGGTTACTGTTGGAGAATTAGAAACGGGTGTCACCACATTCGATATTAAGTCGAGTATAGAAATTCCGTATTGTGCAAGCGAAGGGCCAACCACTTTAACAGCTATTAACGGATCGGCATATCAGTGGTATATTAACGGAACCGAAATTCCTGGTGCTACAAACCAAATGTATAGCACTAATTTAGAAGGAACTTATTCGGTAAATGTAGATTTAGGAAACTGTTCTACAAGTGCATCAATAGTTTTAGAAAACACAGATTTCACGGCTAGTATTAATGTAGATGAAACCAATATTATTGAACCCGACGAGACTTTGGAAGTTATTGTAGAGACTACGGCGATAAACCCTGAATTTGTTTGGTATTTAAATGATACACCAATAACAGGAGCTTCAACAGATACTTTTAAAGCCAGTCAAAAAGGAAACTATAAGGTTGAAGTAAAACAAACTTCAGGATGCGTATCCATAATAACATTTGAGTTTGAGGTGGATAAAATGGTCGATTTATTTCCCGATGTTGAAAATATCCCGAACGTTATTAGCCCGAATGGAGACGGCGAAAACGATACTTGGGTTATTCCAATAAGTTATGTAAGCGGCACCACTTCCGAAGTTATAATTATGAGTTCCCAAGGCGAAATTGTTTTTAAAACTGATGATTATCAAAATAATTGGCCACAAGAACCGCTAGAATTAAACGGTATAAATCCGGTCTATTATTATATAATAACAACAGCTAATAAAGAAAAGAAGCAAGGTTCCATAACCGTCATAAAGTAGCGTGAAAAAATATATTTTACATATCGTAATATTGCTTTGTTTAGCCCAGCTCCATTCTCAAGAGAATGGCGTTGTTGCGTTTACGCTTCCCGTGAGGAATTCTTTGAAATTCAATAAATATGCACTCCATCCAACCTTTAGTTTTGTGCGCGAACAAAATAAATACATCACTGTTACCAACAAAAAACAATGGATACAATTCGATAATGCACCACAAACTTATTTGGTGAGTTATTCTGGTCGTCTTAGTGAAAATACAGGTTTAGGTGTAGGCCTTTTTCAACAAGATTATGGCGTTTTTTCTAATTTTGGAGGCATTTTAAATTTTGCCTATAATGCCGTTTTTAATAGAGATAGCAACTTAACATTTGGTGCTAATGTGGCCTTTTATCAAAGTGGGATTAATGAAGGACGAGTTGTTACTAATTTTCCTGATTCGGCATTAAATTCTATTGAAAAAAGTGCTGTAGTAACAATAAACCCAGGATTGAATTACGGAACCGCATTTTTCGATTTTGGAATTTCGGTTAACAATTTAGTGTCTTATAATTTGAATGCTTCCGAGTTGATAGAAGATAATCCGGAGCAAAATATTCAGGGGCATATCATGTATACTGGTTATATGCAAAACCGTGGTTTTTTTGATAATACTAAATTTTCGGGATTATTAAGAACAGAAGTCGGACAAGAAGAAACCTTGTTTTCGGGGCTTATGATGCTTACTGTACCAAAAGGAATTTGGGGACAAATTGGATATCACACACGTTACGGCGCGTCGGTGGGATTAGGTTTAAACATAAGCAACCAAATAGGATTGGAATATAATTACGAAAAATCTTTAGGTAAGTTTTCAGGATTTGGCGTTTCTCATGAAATTACTTTGGCTTATAAATTCAAAAAGAAGTACAGATATAATTATAGCGATGATGATAAAGAGGTAGGACTTTTTTCTTCATCCAATAAAAGAAGAAAATCAACAGTAAAACGCAGTAAAAATACGCAGTCTTCGGAAAGTGATAAAGAAAGGTTTAGAGCTAACCGAGTGGCTAGCGCTCAAAAAGCGGCAGAGCGAAAAGCAAAATACGAAGCTGAAAAATTAGCCAAAGCAGAAGCCGTTGCAAAAGCAAAGGAATTAGCAATAGAAAAAGCGAAACAAGAAGCTATTGTTAAGGCAGAAAGAATTGCTGAAGAAAAAGCTAAAGCAGCAGAAGTTGCTCAAGCTAAAAAAGTAGCTCAAGAAAAAGCTAGAGCAGAAGCACTTGCCAAAGTTGAACGAACAGCAGAAGAAAAGGCACGAGCAAAACGTGGTAGAAATAATGAAAGTACAGAAAGTGATAACGAAATATTTAGAGCCAATCGAATAGCAAATGCTAAAAAAGCTGAAGAAGTTGCTCAAGCGAAACAATTGGCAGAAGCGCAGGCTAAAGCGGTAGAAGTTGCTCAAGCAAAACAGTTAGCAGAAGAAGTTGCTCAAGCTAAACAATTGGTAGAAGCGCAAGCTAAAGCTGAAGAAGTTGCTCAAGCGAAACAATTAGCCGAAGCGCAAGCTAAAGCTGAAGAAGTTGCTCAAGCGAAACAATTGGCAGAAGCCCAAGCTAAAGCTGAAGAAGTTGCTCAAGCAAAACAATTAGCCGAAGCGCAAGCTAAAGCCGAAGAAGTTACTCAAGCGAAACAGTTGGCCGAAGCACAGGCTAAAGCAGCAGAAGTTGCTCAAGCAAAACAGTTAGCAGAAGCGCAAGCTAAAGCCGAAGAAGTTGCTCAAGCAAAGCAATTGGCAGAAGCCCAAGTTAAAGCGGAAGAAGTTGCCCAAGCGAAACAGTTGGCCGAAGCACAGGCTAAAGCAGCAGAAGTTGCTCAAGCGAAACAATTGGCAGAAGCCCAAGCTAAAGCTGAAGAAGTTGCTCAAGCAAAACAGTTAGCAGAAGCGCAAGCTAAAGCAGCAGAAGTTGCTCAAGCAAAACAATTAGCCGAAGCGCAAGCTAAAGCTGAAGAAGTTGCTCAAGCGAAACAATTGGCAGAAGCGCAAGCTAAAGCAGCAGAAGTTGCTCAAGCAAAACAGTTAGCAGAAGCGCAGGCTAAAGCTGCAGAAGTTGCTCAAGCGAAACAATTAGCAGAAGCACAGGCTAAAGCGGAAGAAGTTGCTCAAGCAAAACAATTAGCCGAAGCGCAAGCTAAAGCGAAAGAAGTTGTTTCAGAAAGTCAAAATAAAAACGGTGAAACTTCCAAAGCAAAAGAAATTGCTGATGTTCTTGGAAATGGACCAATGGACGCTGCAACACGTGCCATGATCGATTTAACAAAATTAACCGATGCGTCGAAAATAGAACAACGCGATTTATTAAATCGATTGAATGAAAAAATGTCTGGTAAGCAAAAAGACTTAGACGATTTAAAAAAGGAAAATGATTTAAGAGATCAAGGTATTGTAAGTGCTCCAAAGCCTTTTAAAAGTGTGTCTGCAGAAAATGCCGCATTAGAAGCTTTAAAAATAGAGCTTGAAGCGGTGATTAATAATAGAAGTGCAAAAATTAAAGAAATAGAAACATTATATAAAGCACGATTGAAAAAAGTAAAAAGTAAAGAGGATACTGTTAACATGATTTACTTAGATGCTATTGAGATTTTCAATAAAGAACAAAAAGAAGCAAGGGAAGCAAAAGCGAAGGTGGAGGAAACTTTAGAGCGCATTAAGATTGCTACCGATATAGAAAGAAAACGTCGTATAAAAAAGGCTGCTTATGATAATGAAGAAGATCGTTATGTTAAAGATCGAGCAGCATTAAAAAGCATTAAGCAATTTACAGAAGAAAGCGCTATACCTCTTAAATCTGAAGATTTCGATTTTGGAGATATTCAAAGTAATATCCAAATTGTGAAAGCAGTTAAAAATGCCGAAAGTGGTTATTATATGGTTGTTGCAGTGCATTCCGATGTGGTTCAAAGAGACGCCTTTTTAGCAAAAGCGGTTGCTGCGGGACAGTCAAATATTGATTTCTTTTTCGATGTGACCAGTAATAAATATTTCATCTATTATGAAAAGTTTAATGATATCGAAAGCGCCACAAGAATGTTGCAGTCTAAAGGAACAGAGCCATATAACAGTAAAATGTCTATGGTTAAAATAGAAAATTAATAACATTAAAAATGTTAAGGATATTAATTTGTTTTTCATGAATAGCTCTGTGAAAAATAAATAAAAAAATATAATCGCATGAAAAAAAATACGCACTTAAAAATTACCTTTTCGGTATTGTTGCTCTTACTGAGTTTGCAGACTTTTGCTCAAAATTTTGTGCCGTTTACGCCTCGATTTGATCAAGATTTAAAAGGAGATATTGTTTTAATAGGGAATAATATTTTAGGCCCTAGTAATAATGCATTCAATGATAGGTCGGTTTATAATGACGATGTTGATATGCGATATATTGATATCGACGGAGATCCTTCAACCTTTAGTTCTACGAGTGCCGATTTGGGTATTCCAAACCCTAATTGTTATAAAATTATTTATGCAGGACTATATTGGGGTGGCGTTACGGCCGGAACAGCTCCAATTTCTGAAGTGAAATTTAAAGGTCCAACGGGCGATTATCATGATATTAATGGTACGGTTATTTTTCAAGCAACCAGTTTAGTCGCAAACGATAGTTATCCGTATTCTTGTTATGCTGATGTTACTAATATTGTTACCGCTTTAGGTAACGACTTAGGAACGTATACTGTAGCCAATGTATCGAGTGCCGAGGGCGAAACAGGAGCGTTTAATCCAAGAAATCGTACAGGGTATTCTGCGGGTTGGTCACTTTTTGTGGTTTATGAAGATCCTACGTTACCCGGGAAATCCATCACTAGTTTCGATGGGTTTAGTGCTATTAGTACCAGCGTAAATTTAGATGTGCCTATTTCAGGGTTTAGAACCATTCCTGCACCAGCACCAGTGCGTTCTACCTTTGCTTTTGCTACTTTAGAAGGCGATAGCCCTATTGTTAACGATAGATTAAAACTTAATGGCGTTAATCTGTCTTCTGCCGATCGTAGTGCGAGTAACTTTTTTAATAGTTCGGTAACTAATTTAAGCGCAACACCGGTAAATAACCGAAACCCAAATAGTGCTAATACACTTGGTTTTGATACTGGAGTTATGGTGGTGCCAAATCCAGGAAATAACGTAATTGATAACAATGCAACCGATGCCATTGTACGATTAGAAAGTGGTGGAGATACTTATTTTCAGTACTTTTTCGCTTTGGCTGTCGAAATTATCGAGCCTAAAATTGTACTTACAAAAATTGTAGAAGATAATACGGGGACCAATATTGGTGGACAAGTTGTAGAACTTGGCGATCAATTAAATTACGTTATTGGTTTTCAAAACACAGGGAATGATGATGCTACCGAGCTTACTATTAGAGATGTATTACCAACAAATATTGTTTTTAATTATCCGGAAGACTTAGCAACATTACCGCCTGGTGTTTCGGTAGAGAGTTATACTGAAAGTACTCAAGAATTGGTTTTTAAGGTTGATAAATCGGTTGTTGAAGAAAACGATCCTCTTCAAGAAATTCGATTTGCGGTAACCGTCGTTTCAACCTGTAGTTTGTTGAGTGATGCCTGTTCAAACTTAATCGACAATCAAGCGTTTGCAACATATAAAGGGACGCTTAATCCTAATTTTACCATTTCTGACGATCCTAGTTTTTCAGAGAATACAGGTTGCTTGTTAAACCCCGGAGCAACCAACTTTTTAGCTGACATTAATGATTGTGTTTTTGAAGAAGAAGTGATCCTGTGTGGCGCAAGTACCGAATTAAGAGCGGCAAATGGATATAATAGTTATACCTGGTCTACAAGTCCGTCCTTAACACCTGTTATTGGAAATACGCAATCTATTACCGTAACGGAAACTGGAACATATTATGTTTATAATGAAGCCGTAGCGCCATGCCAATCGATTACCCAAGTTTTTAATGTGGTTAATTTTGGTGTAACCGTTGAAAATCCAGTGATTCCTTTTGCTGATGAGGTGGTAATTTGTCCAAATGATGGGAAGCAATTACCTAATATATTTCTTTGTGGAGCGAATGATTCCACTGTAATTCAAACAGGGATATCCGATACATCATCCATCATTTGGGAGCAATTAGATGTTGCTAGTTGCGACGCTGTTATCGATCAAGATTGCGCTAATGAAAGTGATACCTGCTTATGGAATCAAGTAACTACCGGTCCTAATTTTACCGCAGATACTGCCGGCCAATACCGATTAACCTTAAACTATTCAGGAGGTTGTTTTAGTCAATTTTATTTCAATGTATATGAAAATGTTTTAGAACCAACCGTAACGTCTCGCGATATCTACTGTACCACGCCTGGCGAAATTGTTGTTGGTGGTGTGCCAAGTGGATATGAGTTTAGTATCGATGGTGTTAATTTTCAAACAAGTAATGTGTTTTCCGTTTCTTCCGCAGATATTTATACGGTTTATGTAAGACAAATAGGAGTAACTCCAAACCCATGTGTTTTTACGGTTCCAGATGTTCAAATTCGTGATCGCGATTTTACAGCTTCCGTTATTATAGAACAACCGTTTTGTAATGGTGAAAAAGGCAGCGTTATTTTAGCCGCTAACGATGTGCGACCTCAATATAATTTTTCAATTGTAAGTGGCGTAATGTCTATAAATAGTGTGGGGCCAATAACAGAAAGTAGTTATACGTTCGAGAATTTAAACCCTGGATTTTATACGGTTAATATTTCTACGGAAGATGGCTGTGTTTATTCTGAAATTATAGAAATTATTAATCCGCCATTATTAACAGCAACATCGGCTTTAACCAGTCCTTTAACTTGTTCTGATGGTGAAATTACCGTGTATCCAGAAGGCGGAACAGCACCTTATTTCTACTTTGTAAATAGTACAACAGAATTTCAAACTGTACCAACAATTGATGTGACTTCCGCAGGTGTTTTTGATATTATGGTGATTGATTCAAACAATTGCGTTGCCAATACCTCTATAACTGTAGAAGATAATCCAATACCAACTTTTACTACAACTCATAACGATATTTTATGTTATAATGATAATTCAGGAGAAATTGAATTTGATGTTACCAATGCAAACGGATACGCTTTAGAATACAGTATTGATAATGGCGTTACTTATGTTTCTAACCCTGTTTTTTCAAACCTTAATGGAGGAGATTATATTGCGATAGTTAAGTATGTTTTAGATGGGGCGGAATGTTTTTCAACTTCCGAAAGTATTACAATTAATGAACCTGATACCGCTTTAACAGCATCATCAGGCGTTTCAGAATTGGCAGGTTGCGGGCCCGCAGGAGAAGGTAAAGTACGTATTACAAACCCACAAGGCGGAACACCTCCTTATGAATACAGTTTTGATAATCAAGCAAGTTGGGTAACTTCAAATGAAGCTTACGTGTTTGCCGGAACTTATACCTTATATATTAAGGATGCAAATGGGTGTATTTATCCTATGCCGTCAATCACCTTAGATCCGGAACCAGTAGCGCCAACTATTGATGTTTCTGATCCTGATTTTAATTGTGATGGTACAGCCGATGCCACGGTAACTATTACAAATTCGGAGGTAGACATGTTTTCTTATAATTATTTATTAGATGGCGTATTAAATACAAACACCTCAGATCCAACCGTGTTTTTAAATGTGCCAAGTGGTCCGCATACGGTTACTGTAGATTATCAATTAAAAAGTGTAACTACTTATAGTAATTTATTATATGAAAATTTTGGGTATGGTGAAGATACCTCTTCACCTGGGATAAACCCGACTTATTATTGTTTTGAAAGACAGGTTGTAGGATCGGAATGTAAAGGTCAAATTAATATTCAGGATGGAGATTATTCTGTTACGGCTGAAATAGTAAGACCATATAGCACTTGGCTTCAACCAGGAGATCATACACCAGCGACGACACCGGCAACTGCAGACGGAAGATATTTGGCTGTAAATATTGGTTCTAGCATACCTGCAACTGAAATACTTTATGAAAAATATATAGATAATATAATTCCAAATCAACCTATTAATGTTGAGTTTTACGCTATAAATTTATTGAGATCAGGGACATCAGGAGCTAATCCTGATTTAGCAGTTGCTTTAATTGATGCATCTGGTAATGAAATTTCTTCTTACAGTACGGGAGAAATTCCAAAAAGTAATCAATGGGAAAGTTACCCGAAAACACCTATAACATTAGACCCAGGAGCTAACACTAGTTTACGGTTTATATTAAGATCTAATGTGCAACAAAATGATGGTAATGATGTTGCTGTTGATGATATTACCGTATATCAATTACCCAAAAGTTGTATTACGGAAGTAGAATTTCCTTTTGTTGTAGATTCAGGAAAAGCATTTTCAGCAAGTATTACAGGGTTTGAAAACGTAAGTTGTAACGGAGCCGCAGATGGAAGTATTAGTATTGCTGCAGAAAATTTCGATAGCGCTACAGGATTTGAATATTCAATAGATAATGGAGCAACCTGGATAACTCAATTGACCTCGCCTTATACAATTACAGGTTTAGGTGCAGACACTTATGATGTGCTGATACGCTTTGAAACATGTAGTTTCCCTTTTTCTCAAACTATTTCTGAGCCAGGGCTTTTTGAAGTTACCGCTTCAGGAACACCAATTACGTGTATTACTGGTTCTACAATAACAGCAACAGCTACAGGCGGAACAGCGGCTTATAGGTACGAGTTGTTAGAAACAGCAACATTAAATTTAATATCTAATTTCCCAAGTCATGGTATTTTAACAAATATTTCAGCAGGAGATTATACGATAAGAGCTACCGATGCTAACAATTGTGTAGCGACTACTACACTTACTCTTTCTGGTGTAACTGCTCCAACGGCAACAATAAGTACGAGTTCTAATTTTTGCTATAATCCAACAAGCGGCGGGTCTCTAGTTGTAGATGCTGCAGGCGGACAAACTCCTTATGAATACAGTATTACAAGTGGAGTTTATCAAGCTAGCAATACTTTTAATAATTTAGCGCCAGGTAACTATACAGTTACAGTTCGCGATGCTAACGGATGTACAGTTGTTTTACCTGCAGAAACTATAGCACCTCAAGTAGCTGTAGCAGTAGAGTTAACAAAAGAATTAGATTGTACAACTTCTCCAGAAGCTTCAATATCTGGAACTATTTCTCAAGGTTATGCTCCATATACAGTTGCTTTATTACAAGGAGCAGGAACGGTATCTTTAACAGGAAATACATTCAGCTTAGATACAGCAACAGCTGGGAATTATCAATTTGAAATAACCGATTCTGAAGGTTGTGTTGTAGCATCTAATGTTATTAATGTAAATGCGATATCAACTCCAACAGTTTCAGCTACTCAAGTTAATGTTACTTGCAACAGTAATTCTGATGGATCTGTACAGTTAACAGGCTCAGGAGGATCTGGTGGTTATACTTATAGTGATGATAATATAACGTTTTCAGCAACAAACACCTTTACAGGTTTAGCGGCTGGTACTTATAGTTTTTACGTAAAAGATAGTAAAGATTGTACAAATACGGTAAGTGTTACTATTACAGAACCAACCACCTTAACAGCGACAGCAAATGCAACGGAGTTTAGTTGTAGTGCAACCAATACAAAAGAAGATGCCACAATTACTATTACTGTTCCAACAACGGGAACATCTCCTTATCAGTATAGTTTTAATGGTGGTACAACGTTTACATCTAATAATTCATTAACGGTTAATGATAACGGAACAACACAAACATTTTCTTATGTTGTTAAGGATGCTAATGGTTGTTTAACAGTAGCTCAAAATATTTCTATTGAACCTTTAAACCCTCCAACAGATTTATCTGTTTCAGTAACCGATATTACGTGTTTAGCAACAGAAGCTACAGCAACTATAACGGCTACCAATGGAGTAGGCGTTTTACAATATGAAACAATTTCTCCTTCACCAATTATTGTAGCACAACAAACATCTAATGTCTTTAATAATCTAACCGCAGGAACTTATGTATTTAGAGTAACAGATGCTAACGGTTGTTATTACACAGAATCTTATACTATCGATCCTGTTACAAATATTACCGTTACAGGTTTAAAATTAAGCGATGTACTTTGTAGTGGAGATACTACTGGAAGTGTTCAGTTTTCAGTAGCGGAATTTGCTTCAACTTATACTTACACTATTAATGGAGGTACAGCTTTTACAACGCAAACAAATGCAACAATAACACTAACAGGCTTACCTGCTGGAAATCAAACTATTGTTATAACAGATGAAACTACGGGTTGTACAGCTACCGAAACCATTAACATTACGGAGCCAGTAACACCTTTATCTTTATCTGCAGTTGCAACTAATGTACATTGTAATAATTATAATTCACAAATAACGGTTACAGCAAATAACGGAACACCAAGTTATACTTATGCGGCAGTTTTAACAGGAGCAATACCTGCAACGACAGATTATAATAGTGGTAACGTTATTACTGTAAATACAAGTACGGCGGCCAATTTAATTTGGGATGTGTATGTTAAAGATGCCAATGGTTGTACTGAATTTACAACAGTTACTATTATAGCGGAAACGGGGCCAACAGTTACGGCGCCAGCAGTATCTAACCAATGTACGGCAGCTTCAGGATTTACGTTTACAGTTTCAGGTACAGGAATCGCTCCATTATCTTATAGTATTAATGGCGGTGCTTCTTTTCAAACCAGCCCTACATTTACAGTAAATACTCCAGGAAATTATACGATCACAATTAAAGATGGTAATGGATGTATAGCAACAAGCGCAACAACAACAGATGTTTATGCACCGCTTAGTGCAAGTGTGTTATTAACAGAAGATCTTACGTGTTCTTTACCTGTTGAAGCGTCTATTGATATTTCAGTATCAGGAGGAAATGCAACTTACACTTATGAGGTAAGTGATGATGGTGGTACTAGTTACTCTACCATTTCAGGTTCACCTTATACAACAACTACAGCAGGCACGTATCAATTTAGAATAACAGATGCCAACAGTTGTGATATTGTGACCAATAGTGTTACAGTTACAACAGCTACAAACCCAGTAATTTTAAGTGTAACCCAAACTCAAGATATTGCATGTTCTTCGGAAGAAACTGCGGCAATAACTGTTTCTATAGATCCTTCGGTTGGTTTAGCGCCATTTGAAATAAATGTAACTAATACAACTACAGGTACAGATTATGGAACGCAAACTTCAGGTTTAGCAGCAGGAGATTATATAATTACAGTAACCGATGCTAAAGGTTGTACAGATATCGAAGCTATTACTATATCAGAGCCAGATCCAATTATTTTAGATTTTGATGTAGATCCTATTACGTGTGATACTTCGGGATCGCCTAGTGTGTCTTTGGGTCAAATTATTATAAATTCAGTTAGTGGTGGTACACCTAATTATTCTTACCATGTTACCGGTGTAAATGGTTACGATGTGGAAATAGTTAACCAGCCCGGAACAAGTCAGGTTTTTGAAGTTGTAGATTTTGGTTTATATGAAATTATAATTACGGATGCGAATGGTTGTTCTGTAATGGAACAAAATATATTAGTAGCATCTCCACCAGATAATTTAGACATTGATATAAAAATGACTGCAGATTGTTTAACAGGTGGAACTGCTGAGGTATCAATAGGGTCACTTTTAACAGGTAACGGACCTTACCATTTTGCGATTTACGAAGGGCCAGGGATGGTGTATACGTCACCACCAAGTGGAGCATGGCAAGATGAAGACGCTGTTGGTAGTGAAAAAACAACTTTTGCAGGTTTAATTCCAGGAGCAACTTACACATTTATTGTTTTTGATGAATTTACAGGATGTTATTACTATGAAACATCGGATACAGCAGTGCCAACAAGCTCATCATTAACAACAACTTCAATTGTTCCTAACAACATTACTTGTACAGGTAGTGCAGATGGTACCGTTTCTTTTGATATTAACAGTATTTATGGTATTGATACCATTGTTAATTATGAAATTTATAATTCGCAATCTGTTACAACAACAGGTGTATCTGGAACAGGAACTGTACCTGCCAATGGTACTTTAACAGTTACAGATTTAGGTCTATTAGATTTTGGTAATTATGTTATAGTTATTGAAGAAACTGTTGGAGTTAACGTAGGTTGTAGTGTGGTTACAAGTTCATTTAACATTACAGAATCGGCTATTGAATTAAGCATAACAGCTTCATCTACAAAAAATGAAACTTGTAATGAGTTGGGTATTATTTCAGCTATAGCTAAAGACGGAACATCACCTTACGAATATCAGACTGTTTTAACAGGTGGTAGCGTAGACGATACAGCTTGGGGAACTTCTAATACATTTAAATTAGCAGCAGGAGTTTACGATGTGTATGTCCGAGATGCTTACGGTTGTGTTAGGTTTGAACAGGAAACTATTATTAAAGATCCGGAACCAACATTAAATACAGTGGCTCCGCAATGTTTTGATGGAACACCAATTAATATAACTTTAGTTGAAGGTACTGGTACAGCTATTACACCTTTAACTTACAGCATTGGTGGCGCATATCAATCTAGTCCTAATTTTACTATTACGGCAGCGCAAACTTATACTTTAAGTGTCCAAGATGGAAATGGTTGTATTGCAACACAAACTTACATTGTAAACGCTCCAATTTTATTAGATGCTAATCTTTCAAAAGAAATAGATTGTACAGTAACACCTGGTGCTACTATAGATTTAACACCTTCTGGAGGAACAGGAACCTATACCTATGAAGTTGATTATAATAGTACTGGTTATGTTGCCATAGCTGGTTCGCCTTACACGGCAGCTACAAGTGGAACATATCAATTTAGAGTTACGGATACACAAAATTGTATCGCGGAATCTGGAGTAATTGTTGTTGAAGATGCAATAATTCCAACATTAACTACGGTTCAAACTAATGTAACTTGTAATTTAGGTGCAGACGGAAGTGTTACTGTCACAGCAACAGGAGGAGTAGCGCCTTTTGAATATAGTATCGATGGTGGTGCTTTTCAGGCTTCAAATGTATTTAGTAATTTAAGCGAAGGATCTTACGATATTGTTGTTAGAGACAGCAAAAATTGTGAGTCTTTTCCAGTTTCAGTGACTATTACAGAACCTACAATTGTTACAGGTTCTGGAGTTTTAACACAAGAGTTAACATGTGGAGCAGGAAACGCAACACAACAAGCTATTGTAATAGTTACAGGTAGTGGTGGTACATCACCTTATACTTACAGTTTTGATGGTGGTGCAAATTATACATCTACAAATACATTTAATACTTACAATTCTGGAACAGTTTCAGCTTTTGTAAAAGATGCCAATGGTTGTATTAGTGAGACTTCTATAGATGTGATGGTGCCTCCAACAGATGCTCCAACCGATTTAGATTTTGCTGCAACAGCTATTACTTGCGATGTTACAACAAGCGAGGTAACTTTAACAGTAACAAATGGTATTGCTCCATTTACTTTTGAAATTATAGCTCCTGCAGCAAGTGTTGCATCAAACGGAACTGGTGTTTTTCCAGGATTAGCAGTTGGTGATTATGTATTTACAGTTACCGATGCTAGTGGATGTTATTACACAGAATCTTATACTATAAACCCAGTTACTAATATTACAGTATCAGGATTATTAGTAGACGATGTTAGTTGTACAACCGGAAACGATGGCGCTGTAGATTTTACAGTAGCTAACTTTGCAAGCACTTATAGTTATACTATAAATGGAGGTACAGCAGTAACAGGACAAACAAGTTCTACTATAAATTTAACAGGATTGTCTGTTGGTAACCAAACTATAATAGTTACCGATGAGGCTACAAACTGTATAAGTACAGCAACTATTAATGTTAGTGAGCCTGCTTTATTAACACTTGTAGAAGCCACTAATATTAATGCAAATTGTAATGTTGGTGCACAAGTAAGTGTAACGGCAAGTAATGGTACAGCTCCATATCAATATGCTTTTGTTGAAGACGGTGTGGTACCAAGTACAGGAGATTATACAAATAGTGCAAGCGCTACTTTAGACCCAGCAACAAACACAAATTGGGATGTTTGGGTTATGGATAGCAACGGTTGTACAGATTTTATAGATGTTGTGATTACTACCGATGCTTTACCAACGGTAGATGTGCCAACTTTAGCATTAAATCAATGTAATTTAACAGGGGATGTTTACTCGTTTACAGTAACCAATCCAACAGGTGTTGTGCCGTTTGAGTATTCTATAGGGGAAGGCTTTCAAGCAGGTACAACATTCTCTGTTAACAATCAAGGAACGTATTTTGTAACTATTAAAGATGGTAACGGTTGTACATTTACAAATGCAACGCCAATAACTGTTTACGATGTTGTAGATGTTACATCTACTATCGAAGCATTACCAAGTTGTAATGTAAACGATGGAGAGATTACAGTATCAGGTACTGGAGGTTCTGGTTCTTATGCATTCAGCATTAGTCCTTCAGCATCAATAACACAAACAGGAAGTACATTTTCAGGTCTTGCTGCCTTAACCAACTATACTGTAACTATTACAGATACAGTAACAAACTGTACAAATACAGTTGGAGTTAATTTAGATCAAGCAACTCCGGTTAGCTTTACTGCAACAGCAATAGGTGTTACGTGTCTTGGTGATAGCGATGGTGTTATTACTGTAGATTTAGATGCAACTAATGATAATCCTTTATATACTTACGCTATTATTGCGGGACCAACAACGGTAACTGCGCAAAGCTCAAATGTATTTACAGGTTTACCAACAGGAAACTATACTGTTGAGGTAACTTCAGGAAGAGGTTGTACCGAAACAGAAATTGTATCAGTAGGTACGCCAACCGCTATTGTAGTTCCTGCACCAACAGTTGAAGAGTTTGCTTGTGTAGCAAATACAAATACATCAAACTATGCTACAATAACGGTAGCAGGTGTGTCTGGTGGTTCTGGTAATTTTATTACTTATGAATTTATTAGAGATGCCGATGGTGTTGTTGTTCAATCTAATTCTAGTAATGTTTACACAGTAACGAATACTTTAGGAGGAACATTCACCATAAATGTATATGACGATAAAGGATGTTTAGGTTCTACTTCGGCTTCGGTTAATCCATTTATTTCTTTAGATGACTTAACAATTACTATTGATAATGCTATTACGTGTACAAATGATGAAGATGTTACAATTTCTGTAACAACATCAGGTGGTACGCCAACAAACTTACAATTCACTTTAGAAGATGTGGTTGGCAGTGTAAACGGCGGAATTTATAGCCAAGTGAATACAACAGGAAACTTTACAGGTTTATCAATTGGTAATTATTTAGCTACAGTTGTTAATTTGGATACGGGTTGTATGGTACAAGATGTACACTATGTTAGTAACCCTGATACATTCGATCTTACTGTAGATAATGTAGTTGATGTTACTTGTTTTAGTGCTAATGATGGTAGTGTAGATGTTACTTTTATAGATAGAACACCTTCACCTGTAGATGATGCAGGAGCATTTAATTATGAAGTATTCGATTATTTAGGTAATTCGGTTACAACCGGAATAGTAACAAACGCTGGGCCAGTTAATATCTCAGGACTTTTATCCGGAACGTATAGAATTACAGCTACTTTAACAAATGCACCTTTTTGTACAGTAAATAAAAACTTTACTATTACTGCACCAACAGCAGCTTTAGCTATATCAGAAACACATACAGCTATTACTTGTGTAACGGGTAATAACGATGGTTCTATTTCTGCAAGTGCTACAGGTGGTTGGCCAGGTGCTTATGAATACCAGTTATCAAATACAGGCGGAACGGTTGTAGTACCGTTTGGAACTGAAAGTAATTTCACAGATTTAGTGGCCGGAAATTATACAGTTACTGTAAAAGATAGCTCAGGTTGTGAAGATGCTATTGATGTGTTATTAGTAAATCCAACGCCAATTAATTTAACAGCGAGTGCAGATATTACTTTACTAAACTGTTTTGCAGATAGTAATTCAACTATAACGGTTACTAGTACAGTAGGCGGACAAGGTAGTAACTACACATATACACTTAATATGGTTTCACCAACGGTAACGTCATCTGGTCCACAAACAGGAACATCGTTCCCAGGTTTAGGCGCAGGAACTTATAATGTAACCGTAACCGATGGTTATAGTTGTAGTGAAACTTCAGCAGATATTGTAATTACAGCACCTACAGAAGTAGAAGCCGTATTAGCAAAATCTACATCACCAACGTGTATCAATAGTGCCGAGTTAACTTTAAGTGCATCAGGAGGAACTGGCGCTTATGAATATAGTGAAACCAGTGACTTTGCAGTAGTTATAGGTACATTTGTATCTAGCATTACTTTCGATGCTGCACCAGGAGTTTATACTTATTTTGTGAGAGATGCAAACGGCTGTACAGCAAATGCATCAAACGAGATTACCGTAGATGCTTTACCAAACCTACAAGTTAATTTAGATACAACTAATGCAACTATTAATTGTACAGGTGATACTACGGGAGTTATTATTGCTACAGCATCAGGAGGTTTAGGAAATTATATTTATACGCTACAAGATGGTTCAGGAAACGATATTACTCCGGCGCCAACTCAAAATAGTCCAGGGGTTTTTACTGCACTTCCTGAAGGAAATTATTTAGTAGAAGTAGAAAGTGGAGATTGTTTAGAAACGAGTATTCCAATTGCAATTACAGGACCTGTAAATCCTTTAAATGTAAGTTATGTGGTTTCAAATGTAACCTGCCCAGGGGTCAACAATGGAGTATTGGACATTACAGCAACAGGAGGAACAGGGATTATTAAATATGCTATTTCACCTCGATTAGATCAATTTTTTGACGATTCTACTTTTGATCAATTAGCACCAGGAACTTACCAAGCTGTTGTTCAAGATGAGTTAGGGTGTTTTGTAATTATAGATTTTGAAGTAGAAGATGCTGTGCCTCTGTTATTGAGTCTTGTACCAAATTCTACATTCCCTGAGGTTTGTGAAGGCGATATGGATGGTGAGTTTAGTGTCGAGCTTGTTGGTGGTGAAATGCCATATAGCGTTGTTCTAGACGATCTTACTGCTGGTTATACATTAGGAGGAGCAACTCAAACACAATTCGATTTTACTAACTTAAGTGGTGGAGACCATGTGGTTTATGTTCGTGATAATTTAGGTTGTGAAACGGAGTGGAATATTACGTTCCCAGAGTCAGTATTAATTAATCCTGAAGTTGAGGTCGCTTTTGGTTGTGTTAATAATGTGTCGAGTAATTCAGTAACTGTTTTTGTTGACGATAGTATTACTGATTTAACCGATTTAGATTATTCATTAAATGGTGGTGCTTACCAAGCGAGTAATGTTTTTGTAAATGTGCCAGCAGGCGTAGGGCATTATATTGATGTTAGACATACCAATGGCTGTATTAAAACAACCGTGCTTTTTGATGTGGATAGCGTAACACCATTAGCGTTAGCTATTAAACAAGGAGGTTTAAACCAAATTGAAGCAACGGCAACAGGAGGCGTAGCACCTTATGAATTTACTTTTAATGGAGAATCTGTAGGAAGTGAAAACACATTTGTGTATTACGAATCTGGAGATTACACCGTAACGGTAACCGATAGAAATGGCTGTACAGCAACCGTAACAAGTTATTTTGAATTTGTTGATGTCTGTATCACCAATTACTTTACACCTAATGGCGATGGAGTTTTAGATGAATGGGGCCCAGGTTGTACATCAATTTACAACGATTTAACGTTCGATATTTTTGATCGCTACGGTCGTGTAGTGGCTACTTTAAAAGCGGGTCAAAAATGGGATGGAAAATATCATGGTAAAGAGTTGCCTACCGGAGATTATTGGTATGTGGTAAAACTTAATGATAGTCGAAATAATCAAGAATTTGTTGGACATTTTACACTTTACAGATAGTGAAGTAGCTCGTGTTTATGTTTAACTTTAAAAATATTCAAATGAAAAATATATTAATCTATTTCCTCCTCATTATAGCAACCAACACGTTTGGCCAAGAATTGAATTTACCTGTTTTTACACAACATTTGGCCGAAAATGATTTTGTAATATCTCCAACCTATGCTGGAATTGGCGATAATTTAAGAATTCGTGCCAACGGACTTACCCAATGGGTGGGCATTAAAGATGCACCAGATAATCAATCGGCTTATGTTGATTTTAGAATTGCTGATCGTTCAGGTATTGGTGTGTCGCTTTATAATGATAGTAACGGGTACACCATTCAAACAGGGGCTAAATTTTCGTTTGCACATCACCTTATTTTAGATTATTATTCTAAACAATACTTATCATTGGGCATATCATTCAACCTTAATAATTTTAGAATAGATATTGATAAATTCAATACAACTATTGAGAACCCCGTAATCGATCCTTTTATTACGGATGATAGGAAAACATCAAATCAAAATTTTGATGTGGGCGCTTTATACCGAAATCATGGTTTCTTTTTAAGTGTTAATGCTAATAATATTTTAGCAAAAAAGATTGAGGATTTTAGAAAATTAGAACCTAATTTACTGCTGAATTTTCAAGTCTATTCCGGATATACATTTCAGGGGCCGAAGAAAAGTAGATTGGAATTTGAACCTTCTGTTTTTTATCAAATGTTTGCCAGCGATCAACGTTCGGCAACCGATTTAAACTTTAAGGTGCGTAAATTCAATAGAAGTGAAGATTATTATTGGGCTGGAATTTCATACCGTTTTCTTAATGATCAATTTATGAAGCCTTTAAATATTGGGCCAATGGCTGGTTTTAAAAAGAATATTTTTTATTTTGGATATGCCTATCAAGTTACCACAAATGGCTTATCTAGCTATAATTCTGGAACCCACGTAATCACTATTGGTTTCGATTTCTTACAAGGTATTAGTAATTGCCCATGTACGCAAAGTGCGGTGCATAAGTAATATTTTTTAGATTGAAGAAATCCTGAAAACAAAAAAGTCGGAAAGCTGAATAACCACCTTTCCGACTTGAATTAAAAATTTATAGATAATTAAAAATCACCTTAGATAATAAGGTTCTATTTAAACGCTGTTATTTTTGTATAATTTTCACTTCAAATATTTTATCCCATCTTTTACCTGTAACAAATACCGTTTTGGTTGTTGGGTTGTAAGCAATGCCGTTTAAAACATCTAAACCGTCATGTTGTGTTACTAGCTTTTTTAGCGGCGAAAAGTCTATCACACCTACAACAGCTCCGTTTTCTGGGTTTATAATGGCTACACCATCTTTTTGGTAGCGGTTGGCGTAAATATGACCTTCAATCCATTCCATTTCATTAATACCAATAATTTTTCCTTTATTGGTAAATACTTGAATAAAATCTTCTTCAACTAAAGTATCCGGGTTTAATGTCCAGATTTTTTCGGTACCATCACTTTTATAAATTGATTTACCGTTGTTAGATAGTCCCCAACCTTCTTTACTTTGCCCATATTTAAAGCTGTTTATTTTTTCAAACGTATGTAAGTCGTACACAAAACCAGTGCCTTTTTGCCAAGTTAACTGGTATATTTTGTCGTTTAAAATAGTTAATCCTTCACCAAAATATTCATCGGCTAAATTCACGTTTTTAAGTACTTCACCTGTTTTGTAATCTACTTTTCTAAGTTTAGATTCTTTGTGCTGCCCAGTACTTTCATATAAGGTATCATTATGAAATTCTAAACCTTGGGTGTACGATGTAATATCGTGAGGGTATTCGTTTATAATTTCATAAGTAAAAATTTTAGGAGATTCATTATTCAGAATAGTAATAGATGAATTTATTTTTTGATGCTCACCATTAAAATATACCGTAGCATCTAGAGGATGTTTGCCTAATTTGAAATTGCTTAAAGCGGTAGTTGCTTCAATTCTTTTTCCGTTTAAGGCATAAGAAACGGAATCAATAACATGATTTTTTTTATTGTCTAAATTAAGTTTTAAGGTTTCATCAATAGAAATATTGCCTTTTTCGGCATTAGAAGTGATGTGAAAATCATTTTTTTTCAGTCCGTTATTAGATCCGCAAGCCACAACTAGTGATACTAAAAATATGATTATTAGGGATTTGAATATTTTCATTTTGTACTTTTTATTTTTAGCAAGATATTTATTTAAAATCAGTTTAAAAAATCATTGTTATATTTTTAAAAGATTGTATATTTGCAGCCGGCAAGTCCTACACAACTAGCTCCTGTTGAATCCTCCAGGGCGGGAACGCAGCAAAGGTAAATGGTTGAGCAGTGTGATGTAGGTAGCTTGCCTTTTTTTATACCATAAATTGAAATCTTGAAAGCCTAGGCGAATCAGGATTTTTTAGTTTTAAAGCCTTTCTTCATTTTAAAACTATCTTATAAATTAAGCGATTTATTAAAATTCATTGTTAATTTTGTACTCTTAAAATCATTTAAATAATTATGTCTAAAGTTGTATTAATAACAGGAGGTTCTTCGGGTATAGGAAAATCTATTGGAGAATTTTTAAAAACTAACGGATTTGTAGTTTATGGCACCAGTAGAAGCCCCCAAAAATATAAAGAAAGTAAGTTTCCTATTTTAGCTTTAGATGTAAAAGATAATGAAACCATTGCCAAAACGGTGTCTGCCATTATTGCAAAAGAAGGCAAAATAGACGTAGTTATTAATAATGCGGGAGCTGGAATTACAGGACCTATTGAAGAAATTCCAGAAGCTGAAATTAAAAACAACTTTGATACAAATTTTTTTGGACCTATAAATGTGATAAAAGCGGTGTTGCCGCAAATGCGTAAGCAAAATTCTGGTTTAATTATAAATGTAACCTCCATTGCTGGTTATATGGGATTGCCATACCGTGGCGTTTATAGCGCGAGTAAAGGGGCCTTAGAACTCCTAACGGAAGCTTTTAGAATGGAACTTAAAGATTTTAATATAAAAATGAGTAATGTAGCGCCTGGCGATTTTGCAACTAATATTGCAGCAGGACGATATCATGCGCCATTGTTAGAGAATTCGCCTTATAAAAAGCCTTATGGTGATACTTTGCGTTTAATGGATGAACATGTAGATGGTGGGAGTGATCCGGATATCATGGCTAAAGCAGTCCTAAATATTATAAATGATAAGAACCCTAAAATTCATTACAAAGTTGGTGTGTTTATGCAGAAATTTTCGATTGTTCTAAAACGAATTCTTCCGGATAAGATGTATGAAAAAATGCTGATGAATCACTATAAGCTGTAGTAGCTTTTAGTTGTTTTTAGTTGTTTAATAAGCCAAGGAGCTGCCCTTCAAAACTTCCGTAGAAAATATTTGTATTGCTATTTACAATAGTTTTATTTTTATCCAGAATAAAGGTTTTTGTCATCGGGTGAATGGCCAATTTTTCGGTAGACTCTATAGGTGTTTTTAAAAAGTACTCGTTGTTAAAGCCGAAATTACTACGTAGCGTATGCATGGCTTTATTCGGATTGTGGTTATCTATATTAATGCTAATAAAGGTAACTTCTGGATATTTCTTTTTTAAGTTTCTTATTTTTCTGTGGTTTTCCATAAAGTGGTCGTAATACATATTAGACCAAAAAGTAATTACCGTGGTACCTTTTAAAACCTTATTAATTTGCTTCGTGTTGTTTTGGTAGTCCACAATTTCTAAATTAGGTAAGCGATTACCTGGTGCTAATTTTTCTATGGCATCAGCAAATTTCATAATCATTTTTTTACCCTTCTCATTTTCGGTTTTATCCAAGTAGTTTTGTAGAACAACGCTGATACCTTCGTTATTTTCACTTGTAGATAAAAACTTAACGGTGTAATGGTAAAGTAGTTCTTCTTTTAAATCTGAATCCGATACTAAGCTATCAATAAATTTAAGACGATCTAAATTAAAGCAAAGCGAACGCCCACGTTTAAAATCTTCATTAGCACAGTGACTCATGTGTTTTTTTAACGCGATGTTACTAATGTTCGATTTTAAAAACCATTTGTAAGCAAAGAAGTTTTTTAAATCTACATCATTATAATCTACATTTTTTCTATAGGCATAAAAATCGTTTGGTAACGAGTTAAAAGCTTCCAGTACTTGCTGTCTTGTACGTCTAAAAGGATAGGTTTCTTTACTCGCGTAGTAGGAGTAATTGATATGTTCTAGAACTAAATTTTCGAAAGTTTTACTTACCTCATGTTTGTTTTTAAAGGCTTTAAACTTATTAATTTGAGCTTGTCTAACAGAGTCTGTTTTTCTACTGAAATCTTTTGGACTTAAACTTCGAGATTTATGAATTGATTTTTCGGTTTTCTCATTTTCTAAAAACTCATTTAATAAAAAATTATTTTGTTTTGCACCACGACCGGTATAAACTAACGATTCATCAAAATCAAAAGTATTTAATCTAAAGAGTAAACTATCGTTTGGTTCTAGTAGTATTAGTTGAAATTCGCTACCGTGTTTAAAGGTGTATAGTCCAGGTTTTAAATCTTCAATTTTATATATAAAACGGTTTCTACCATCTAATTTAATGGTGTCGGTTGTTTTATCCTGACTTGTTAATATGATGGTGTTTTCAATAGGATTAATTATTTCGCCACCAATGTATGCAAAATCGCTGCCCATTCCGGCAGTATCTTTTTTACAACCAAAAAAGGAGAGTGAGATTAATACTATTGAAAAATATATTTTCATATAAAAGTGCTTTAGCTTTAGGTAACTATAAATAGGACAACAAAAATATGGCTTGTTTTTATAAAGCGCTGTTAATGCGTTGTTAAATATTATTTGGACTTAATATGGATTATCACTCTAATAATCAGTGAAAAAAATAAGAGGTTTAAGTTTTCGACTTACCAATGTAATTTTCTACTTTTGCAAAAAAATAAATTACCTTATGTTATCAGTTTCAAATCTTTCTGTTCAATTCGGAAAACGAATCCTTTTTGATGAAGTAAACACCACATTTAATAATGGCAATTGCTATGGTATTATTGGTGCTAACGGATCGGGAAAATCTACATTTTTAAAGATTATTTCAGGAAAAATGGAAGCCACCTCAGGGCATGTTTCTTTGGAAGCTGGTAAGCGTATGTCGGTTTTAGAGCAGGATCATAATTTATATGATGAGAACACCGTTTTGGAAACTATCTTAATAGGAAACAAACCGTTGTTTGATATTAAAACTGAAATTGATGCACTTTATGCTGATTACACAGATGAAAATGCTGAAAAAATAGGTGAGCTTCAAGTGAGATTTGAAGAAATGGATGGTTGGAATGCCGATAGTAATGCCGCTGCCATGTTATCTAATTTAGGAATCAAGGAAGATTTTCATCATACTTTGATGGCGGATTTAGATGGTAAACAAAAGGTACGAGTATTATTAGCACAAGCGTTATTTGGAAGTCCGGATGTATTAATCATGGATGAGCCTACCAATGATTTGGATTACGAAACTATTTCTTGGTTAGAAAACTTTTTAGCAAATTACGATAACTGTGTTATTGTAGTATCTCACGATAGACACTTTTTAGATGCCGTTTGTACACACATTTCGGATATCGACTTCGGAAAAATAAACAATTACTCTGGTAACTATACTTTCTGGTACGAGTCGTCTCAATTAGCGGCACGCCAACATGCACAACAAAATAAGAAAGCCGAAGAGAAGAAGAAGGAATTAGAAGAATTTATCCGTCGTTTTTCTGCTAACGTTGCAAAAAGTAAACAAGCAACTAGTAGAAAGAAGATGATTGATAAGTTAAATATTGGCGATATTAGACGTACAAGTCGTCGTTATCCAGCCATTATTTTTGAACGCGAAAGAGAAGCGGGCGATCAAATTTTAAATATTGAAGGTTTATCGGCTTCATTAGAAGGCGAAGTACTTTTTAAAGATATTGATTTAAACCTTGCTAAAGGTGATAAAGTAGTCGTGTTTTCTAGAGATTCTAGAGCAACAACAGCATTTTATCAAATTATAAATAATAATGAAAAAGCAGATTCTGGTGAGTTTGCTTGGGGTGTTACTACCAATCAATCGTATTTACCGCTAGATAATAGTGAATTTTTTGAAAACGATTTATCTTTAGTCGATTGGTTACGCCAATGGGCAACTACTGAAGAGGAACGTGAAGAAGTACATATTCGTGGCTTTCTAGGAAAAATGATTTTTAGTGGTGAAGAAGCACTAAAAAAATCGAATGTACTTTCTGGAGGAGAAAAAGTACGTTGTATGCTTAGTAGAATGATGATGGTACGTGCGAATGTATTAATGTTAGATGAACCTACAAATCACTTAGATTTAGAAAGTATTACGGCTTTTAATAATTCACTTAAAAACTTTAAGGGCTCTATGTTATTTACAACACATGATCATGAGTTTGCTCAAACCGTTGCAAATAGAGTAGTGGAGTTAACACCTAATGGTGTTATTGACCGTTACACGACTTTTGATGAATACATGCAAGACAAGAAAATTAAAGAATTGCGTGATAAAATGTACACTGTAACGGCCTAATAAAACTATAAACTCTTTTAGAATAAAAACTTAAGCTAAATGCCTGCGGCTATTTTGCGCTGTGGTGTTCGTTTTTATTGATGGTGTAGTATTTTTTCCTACCAACGCATTAATTACTTTTAATGCGCGGTCTAGCTCGTCGATATGGACAAAAATGTCCTGTAGTGTTTGGTTGAAGTCTCCAGGGTAATTAATACGTTCAAATTTAGATTTAGCTCTAATAATCGCGCATATATTTAAAGTTCCTAATTCATTAAATACGCGTTGAACATCCGTGAGATTACCTGTAAAGACTTTGGTGTAATTTTGCATAGTTGTTTTAGTTTTTTAAGGTTTATTCCTACAAGATAGGAAATAATTTAATACAATAAAACAAAAAGTATGTTAAAAATAAAACGAATTTACGTGTGCGTAAACGTTTTATTATAAACGTGTTAAGCTTCTGAATCTTCGTTAATTTGTTGGATAATGGGTAGTGCTTTTTCTAGTTCATCATTATGCACATAAAGGTCTTGTAAACCGTAAATTGTTGCTCCAAAACCGGCTAATCTACCCGATTCGGTTTCATCTTTTATAACAGCGCTTATGTTTTCTTTCTCTAAGTCAGAATACATCCGTTGTACAATAATGAAATCACCAGAAAATACTTTGGTATAGTTTGAATCTGTCATAATATTAAATGTTATAGGGTTTACTTAAATATATGAAAAATTAAGATATAAAAAAAGAAGATTATAGATTTTAGAAGTTTATATGCTCTTGAAAGGTTTACACGTGTTGTTTTATTTAGAATGTACCAACAAGCCCCACTTTATTTCCTGAAAAAGAAAAGTTCCAAGAGATCTGTTTTTTTCTTTTCGGATAATCGTAAGCATTGGTTTTAAATAAAAAATTATCTACAGCATCAACAACAACAATACTTAAAAATGTGGCAGCACCTACATCCGTAAGCCAATGTGCTCCAGCAAATAATCTAGATATTGGCGCAACCGACCCTAAGCTGTAAACGCCTATTTTAGACCATGTATTATTAAATTGTTTAGCAACGGCATGTGCCATGGTTACAGATAAAACGGTGTGGCCTGATGGAAAGGAATGAAATTCGGGCTTGTCTGACCAGAATTCAAAATCGCGACTATTTAAGCCGTTAGCAACATTTCTAGGTCGTGCTCTACCGATTGCTGTTTTTGCGATACTTTGTATAACGCCTGTGGTTATCGAAGAAGAGATTATTAGAACACTCGTTTTTCTAAGTTTTTCGTTCTTCATAATAAGGCCTGTGCCATATAGTGCTGCATTTGCAATAAAATAGACTTGCGGACTGCCAAACTCGGTACCAGCATCCATAAATAAATTAGGGACGTGACGTTCATTTTTTACAAATAACGCGCTAGATTCATCATCAATCGTAGAAAGCGCCAATGTGCCCACTACAAAGGTGCCCAGCGTGGTGAAATCTTTCTTTTTCCAATGCAACGGCCTTGTAAACGAATATCCAATACCTCTTATGCTTTGTTTTAAATCGTACAAAGCAAGTGTGCCAATAGAGGCTGAATCACTTGGTTTTTGTGTATCAAGTAACTGTTGCCCGCTTAACTTTGCAGTAAACAGGCATAGGAGTGCGGCAGTAAATAGCGTTTTTATAATCACCTTATCTTAATTCTGCTCCAAGTTGTCTTTCAAAGCTAGATTGCAGTTTATTCATGATTTTGTCAATCTGTTTTTCGGTCAGGGTTTTGTTTTCATCTTGCAACGTAAAACTCACCGCGTAACTTTTTTTACCTTTCGGAAGGTTCTTACCTTGGTAAACATCAAAAAGGTTAACCGATTTCAATAATTGTTTTTCACTTTGTTTCGCCAGCTTAAAAATCGATTCAAAAGTCACGTTGTCATCTACCAATAAAGCGAAATCACGTTTTACTTCTGGGTATTTTGTAATGGCTTTAAATGTAATTTTATTGCGTTTTACCACATCTAAAATGGCATCCCAATTAAAATCGGCAAAAATAACGTCTTGAGAAATATCAAAATGTTTTAAAACCTGCTTTTTGACCAATCCAAAATCAACTAAAACCGTTTTTCCTAAGCCTAGACTTAAGCCTTCGCTAATTAAATCGTTTTTTGTAGGTGCTTCATTAAATCGAGAAATACCTAAACGTTCCAAAATAGCAATAATACTTCCTTTCATAAAGAAGAAATCACTCTTTTTACCAGCAGCAGCCCAATTTTCTTGTGTTTGGTTTCCGGTTGAAAAAACAGCTAAATGCTTATATTCTTCACGTTTATCTTGATAACCATGGTAGGTTTTTCCGAATTCAAACATTTTTAAATCACCACGTTTTCTATTGATGTTGAAGGATAACGCTTCTAAGCCGGAAAACAGTAAAGATTGTCTCATTACCGATAAATCACCGCTTAAAGGGTTTAGCATAGTAATATTGTGTTCTGCTTTAAGTTGCTCGCTTAGGGCTGCATAATTTGGCGTGGTTAAGGAGTTTGATAAAATTTCAAAAAAGCCTTGCCCCGCTAATTGATTCCCTATAACATTTTGGATTTTATAATCTTCAAAACGAGAAGTTGTCGAAATTGAAGCATTCAGCTTCTCTGTTGTTTTAACGTTATTGTAGCCGTAAACACGTAAAATTTCCTCAATAATATCCGCTTCACGCTGCACATCATTTCGGTATGCAGGCACTGTTAAGCCTAATCCGGTTTCGGTAACATTATTAACTTTAATATCTAAGGATGATAAAATACGTTTTATAACTTCCTTTGGAATTTCCTCTCCAATTAATTTTTCAGCATTTTCGAAACTTAAACGGACTTCAAAATCTTTAATTTTCTTCGGATAAAAATCGATAATATCACTAGTAATATCTCCTCCAGCCAATTCTTGAATTAATAAAGCAGCACGTTTTAAGGCGTAACCTGTAATATTCGGATCTATTCCGCGCTCGAATCTAAAAGAAGCATCGGTGTTTAAAGCATGCCTTTTTGCTGTTTTACGAACGCTTACAGGATTAAAATAAGCACTTTCTAAAAAGATACTTGTGGTATGTTCTGAAACTCCTGAATGTAATCCTCCAAAAACACCCGCAATACACATCGGTTTTTCAGCATCACAAATCATTAAGTCATCTTCATGTAATTCACGTTCTACACCGTCAAGTGTTGTAAATTTAGTTCCTGTTGGTAGGGTTTTAACTTCAACCTTATGACCGGCTATTTTAGCAACATCAAAAGCGTGGAGTGGTTGTCCTAATTCGTGTAAAACATAATTAGTAGCATCAACAATATTATTTATTGGACTTAAACCAATAGCTTTTAAGCGGTGTTGTAACCAAGCTGGAGATTCTTGTACTTTTATACCAGAAAGCGTAAGACCACAGTAGCGAGGTGCTAGGGTTTTGTCCTGTACTTCTATATCCATTTTTAGCGTACGGTTCTCTACGTGAAATGCGCTAACCGATGGCGTAATAAGTTCTAAGTTTATATCTTTTTGTACCAAACCAGCTTTTAAATCGCGTGCCGTACCATAATGACTCATGGCATCGGCGCGGTTTGGTGTTAATCCAATTTCGAAAACTTGGTCGTTTTCAATATCAAAAATATCGGCAACAGGTGTTCCTACTTGTAAATCGGCATCAAGCACTAAAATACCATCATGCGATTTTCCTAATCCAAGTTCATCTTCAGCACAAATCATCCCAAAGCTTTCTTCGCCTCTAATTTTACCTTTTTTAATGGTCCAAGCCTCGCCTTCTTCAGTATATAAAGTTGTACCAATAGTAGCAACAGGTACTTTTTGTCCGGCAGCAACATTAGGTGCTCCACAAACAATTTGTACAGGAGCATCTTGCCCAATATTTACAGTGGTAATGTTTAATTTATCAGCATTTGGATGTTTTTCACAAGTTAAAACTTCGCCAACAACAACGCCTTCTAGGCCGCCTTTTACCGATTGGTAAACGTCTACACCTTCAACTTCAAGTCCTAAATCGGTTAGTAATTCACTCGTTTGTTCTGGGGTCCAATCTGTTTTTATAAATTGCTTTAACCAGTTATATGAAATCTTCATAAATCATTTTCGTATTAAGCGAACAAAGATAAAATATTGTGTTAAGCTTTCAAACAAAGGGTTGCGAATTGTTTTGGGAAAATCGAATTTGTTTTGATTTTAAAAAATAATGTTTTAGAGTGAAAATGAAGTAGAATAGGACTGTAATTTGATGTTTTTACATTTTTTAACGCAAATTTCGTTAAAAGGAGTCTTTTTTGAGGGTTTTATACTTTTTTGAAAATGAAAATAGAAACTGATTATTGATTACAATTCTTCAATTAGTAGATTGAAATCGTATTGTAAATCTTCATGTAAGCCCGAAATTATTTTTTTAGCCATAAGTAATTGGCGATCGTAGAGGTTAACAAGTTGCGTGCTGCGCTTAATACTTGGTTTAAAATTTTTTAGAGCAAGACAAAAGTAGAGTAGAAGTTCGGCTTCTGTTTCTTTCTTTTGTGAATAACGGACGTATTTTTTTACGTTTCTCAGAATTTTTCTAACCGATTTACGGATGTAAAAAATACTAGCACGGTTGATGGTTTCAAATTCTGTATCGATATATGTTTTTACCGATTGAATGTAATCATCTTCATGTGCCGATTCGAATAATAAATAGGTAAGGAGTTCCTTGTTTTCTTTTTTGAAACGGGATAACCTAAGGCAGAGCGCTATTAATTCGCTTTGTGACTGGTCTTGCAATTCTTTTTTAATAACGACTGCTGAAACGGCTTTCATTTATAAATAAATTAGATTTTAAATTTAATAAAATAATACGGGATTCACTCTGCTTAGATATAGAAAGTGTAGACGAATTATCTTTTGTGAAAAATGAGTGGTAATATGTAAGTAAAAAGAAAGGCTTTGGCAGGATAAACCCAGCAAAGCCTTTTATTTCTGTTTTATACTGAAGTTTTTAATTATCTCAATTTAGGGAATTTGGCAGGATTAGATTCGTGCATCACAGCATAAACAGCTTCAAAAATATCTTCGGCAGATGGTTTTGAAAAGTAATCACCATCATTACCATAAGCGGGCCTGTGTGCTTTGGCTGTTAATGTTTTTGGCGAACTATCTAAATACTGAAAGGCGTTTTGCTTGTTTAATATTTCATCTAAAATATATGCCGATGCGCCACCAGGAACATCTTCATCAATAATCATAACTCGATTTGTTTTTGCAATACTTTTTACAATATCATGATTTAAATCGAAAGGTATTAAAGACTGGATATCGATAATTTCAGCATCTATACCAACAGCTAAAAGTTCTTTAGCGGTTTGTTCCACAATACGTAACGTAGATCCGTATGACACTAGGGTAATATCGGCTCCTGTTTTTACAGTTTCAACTACACCAATAGGTGTTTTAATACTGCTTAAATTGTTAGGCATTTTTTCTTTTAAACGGTAACCATTTAAACATTCTACAACTATAGCAGGATCGTCGCCATTAAGAAGGGTGTTATAAAAACCTGCGGCTTTGGTCATGTTTCGAGGTACTAACAAATGCACTCCTTTTACCAAGTTTAAAATACCACCCATTTGCGATCCCGAATGCCAAATACCTTCCAGTCTGTGGCCACGAGTACGAATAATTAAAGGGGCTTTTTGTTTTCCTTTAGTACGGTAATGTAATGTTGCTAAATCGTCACTAATAATTTGTAATGCGTATAATATATAATCCAAATATTGAATTTCAGCAATAGGGCGTAGGCCTCTTAAAGCCATCCCTATACCTTGACCAATAATAGTGGCTTCTCGAATTCCTGTATCGGCTACTCTATGTTCGCCATACTTTTCTTGCAAGCCTTCTAATCCTTGATTAACATCACCAATGTTTCCGGTATCTTCACCAAAAACTAAGACTTCGGGATGGTTATTAAACATGACATCAAAATTATCACGAATAATAATACGACCATCTACTAACTCTGCGTCTTCGGCAAATGTGGGTTTAATTTCTTTAATTCTAACGTTTGCACGTTGTGTTTCAGAATATAAATGCGAACTAAATTTAGGTTGGATTTTTTCAATATATCCATCAATCCAAGTCGCAAGGATGTTTCTTTCTTTATTGGTTTCTCCTATAGTTAACCTAAGTACTTTTCTTGCAGTTGATAAGATATCTTTTCTAGTCGGCTCGTCTATAGCTCCTAAATCGTTAGATAATTTTGAGATGAAAACACCGTTAGGACTGTTTTGAATTACTTGTTTTAAAAGTGTTGTTAACTCGGCTTGTTCCTTTTTAATTGGTTTTAAAAAGGTATTCCATGCGCTCTTCTTAGCTTCACGAACACTTCTTTTAACACCGCGTTCAATTTCAACTAAAGCTTCGTTAGTAGCAATACCGCTTTCTATAATCCATTCGCGCATTTTAGTGTTACAATCGTGGTTAACTTCCCACTCTAAACGTTCGGCGCTTTTGTAGCGCTCATGAGATCCTGAGGTGGAATGACCTTGAGGTTGTGTTAATTCTAAAACGTGAATTAAAACCGGTACATGTTCGGTTCTAGCAATTGCAGCGGCTTCTTGGTAAGTTTCCATTAAGTTTGGATAATCCCAACCTTTGACACGCAGTATTTCTAGTCCTTTTTCATTTTTAGTGCGTTGAAAGCCTTTTAAAACTTCAGAAATATTTTCTTTAGTTGTTTGGTGTTTCGCATGTACAGAAATACCATACTCATCATCCCAAATACTAATTACCATAGGGACTTGTAAAACACCAGCGGCGTTTATGGTTTCAAAAAAGAGACCTTCACTAGTACTCGCGTTTCCTATGGTTCCCCAAGCAACTTCGTTTCCTTTTTTTGAAAAATTAGAGGTATTGATGTCTTTAACTTCTCTAAAGATTTTTGAAGCTTGTGCCAAACCTAATAATCGAGGCATTTGTCCCGCGGTAGGCGATATATCTGCGCTAGAATTATATTGTTCTGTTAAGTTTTTCCAGGTACCGTTATCGTTTAAACTGTGGGTTACGAAGTGCCCTCCCATTTGACGTCCTGCAGACATGGGTTCCAAGTCTAAGTTGGTATTGGCATATAAGCCGGCAAAAAATTGCTCGGTAGTTAATGCGCCAATAGCCATCATAAAGGTTTGGTCACGGTAATAGCCCGATCTCCAATCGCCTTTTAAAAAAGCTTTAGCCATAGCTAACTGAGGCATTTCTTTTCCGTCACCGAAAATTCCAAATTTGGCTTTTCCTGTTAGTACCTCACGGCGTCCTAATAAACTACATTCCCTACTTACGGTAGCAATTCTATAGTCGTTTAAAACTTCTGTTTTAAAATCTTCAAAAGAAAGATTGCTTGTTAAGTCTGGAGTTATTTGCATAATAGTTAGGATATCATTTTTGCAAAAGTAGTTAATATTAACGATTTTTACAATGATATGCGGCGTTAAAATATTGTTATTTGTTTGGTAAAAAATGGATTAATGCTGTTTTTGTTGAATTATTTTCATAAAAAATATTTTATTTATGATAATTCATCAAAAAATTAAAACCATCGGCGCCTAAATAGACCTAAAAGTGCTTGTGGGTCTACGGTGAATTTAAACCTAATCTTTTGATCGTAGTTTGGTTGACCAATTTCCCAACCTAAATTAGAATAAAGTGGTAAGTAAATTTCAAAATAATCAGTCACTAAATTAATACGTAAACCGGAATCGTAAACAAAATGCGCATTGTCATATTTATTTTTTATAAGTCCCACATCACCATAAAGTAAAATGTAATTCCAAAGGGTCGTGCTGGCATTTGCAGTTGTAATCCATTGATTTGCAAAAGCGGTTTCTAATTTCGATTTAAACCCTCCTTCAGCCTCAATATATTGTTGGCTAAACAAACCTGTAGATTCCGATCGGCCTAAATACGAATAATCAAATAAATAATCAGATGGTTTGTCTAATGCAAAACTAAAATAGTTGGAAGTCCTGTCAGTATTATTAGTTAAAAATGCTCCAGTGAAAAAACGAATATTCAATTGCCTATTGCTTTCAAACAAACGACGATACTCGTAATTAAAAGCCACTTTACTGAATTTTTTTGCAATTTGTAAATCGGTGTACCAACTGCTGTATTTAATAAGGTTGTTGTTCGAGTTTATAAAACGCGCGTTGAATACGCTGTAATTAGGGGTGTTGTTTTCTGTGTTAGGTATTGGGTTTTCGTCTTGTTTAATATCGAGATATCTAATATTGATAAGTTGTTGTTTGTTAGATCTTAAATCAGAATGATCTCTAAAGTTTAGCGAAATTGAAGGGGATAGTTTGGTTACAAATAGATCTTCTGCATACGATTTATAACTTCCAGAAACGCCATAACTCAAGGCGTACAGATTTTTGTTTTTAAAATAATGTGTTTTATAAGCCGAAAGACCACCGGTAAGTGTTTTCGATTTAAACGCATACTGAGGTTCTAATCTATAGTTAAAAAGTTTCCTTAGTATGGTTTTGTTGTATGCTTTTATGCCTAAAGTAAGTCCGTCGTAAATATTATTAAATTCAGTAATAGGCATTAAAAAAACTTGATTGTAATGTGGGTCTTCAATATCTTTAAATAAGCGTACTTGCAAAGGTTTATTATTGAACAAAAAGCCTTTTAACGATTTCCAGTTGTCTCTTAAATTGTATTCAGGAATGGTGTTTTCGTAATTTAAAGCGAGTTTGTTAGCGCCGTTTCTGGGGAGGGTTACGGTTTTACTACCATCTATATTTTCAATCCAATCTTTAGAAACAATGCTATCATTTTCGAGCATGTAAAGTGATACGGGCATCGCATTTTCACTCTTATTTTTTATAATCACTGTGACCGAGTCATCCGTTTTTGAAACCTCTTGTATTTTAAAATCAATTTTTCTATCGGAAGAGATATAATCTTTAAAAAACCAATCAATATTTTTTTCTGTTTTCGATTTTAATACAGCTTCAAATGCCTTTGTATTGGTCTGTTTTAGTTTGTTTTCGCGTAAAAAAGAATTGATTGTGGTTTCAATCGTATCATCGTTTACAAAGTCTTCTAAATATTTTAAACCTAAGCCTGCCTTGTATTTATTCGCAATGTTTTTGTTGAATTTCAATAAAGAATCCTTCGCCATGGTCAACGGTTGGTTTCTATTGGTTCTGGCCATTAACATGTAAGCCAACATGTATTTATCATTAAAGGTCATGCTTGCGGCATGAAAGGGTTTTACTGCCCAGTAATCGGCTAAGCTGCCCAAGAACTTCATGTTTGGGTAATGCTCATTGACATAATTAATGGTATAAAATATTTGAATACCATCCAGTAGCCATTGCTCTTCGCGAGGATTTATAAGAAGTGTGTTTTCTAAATAATTATGTAGAATAATTTTGAGTAACTTTAATTCGTATTGCAGTGTTTTTGGGTAAGGTTCTATAATTTTTGGCAGAAAATTAAGCCCATAAACAGGATCTTTTGAATAATCAATTTTGGTAAGTAGTAATTTATCATGAGGATATGCGCCGAAGTTCTTAAGTAAAAACTTTGATACCTTTTCAGTAATTAATACTTTTTCAATAACCATTAAATCGCCATCGTCAATATCAGAAACAATAGCAAAATCATCGCCTTTTATAGTTTCAAAATCAGAGACTTGGTTTAAGAAAAGTTTAGTATTTACGCGATCTTTTCCTTCAAGTCTAACCGATGTATAACCGTTTGAAGACTGCGTTTCTTTAATGTCTAATTCTGAAGTTAAGGTGTAGTTTTCCGGGAATTCAATGTCCAGTACCATATCGGTCTTCGGAATATACATGTCATCTAAATCCTTATTACTGTAATACTGCCAATTTCCATCGAAAACTGCAGGTGTAATGTACCAATACCGTAAGTTTAAATCACCAGTATCTGTAATGCCGTAGCTGGTAAATTTGCTATTAGGTACTTGCACCATATATTCCAGATCAATGGTGTAAGTCGCATTTGGTTTTAATGGTTCGGCAAGCTTTACTTTGATAACATCTAATTGGTTTTTTAAAGGAGAAAACTCTAAATTGACGTTATTTTGAGTCATTGAAGTAATAACAGAAAACCCACGATCTTCGTTTTTGGCTAAGTGAAAAACCGTTTTATATTCCTCTGCAAGTCGAGTGGCTAAGGCTGTTTTTTTTGTTGAAAAACTATTGCTCCAATCATTTAAATAAATGGAATCAAGTGTTTGGTTTGTTGTGTTCTGGTATTGTATCGTTTGTTTTATTTTAATCGTTTTGTTTTCAATATCAAACCGCGCCTTTAAGTCAATTTTATTCTGACTAAAGACCGAGAGGCACATCGAAAAGGTTACAATAAAAAATAAAAACTTTAACTTCAATTTATTCAAACATTAAATAAGGTTCATAATATTTAAGGCGTTGCAATATAGTAAAATATGCACGCATAATAATTTACTTTTAGTTAAAACCAAAGGTGTTGACAAGAAGATTGAAAATTAAAGTTTGGAAATTTCCCCGAAGTTAGAATTTTTTCAATGACTTCTGATTTCTATAAATTAGATTTCAGAAGTATGAAAAAAATGTAATTGTTTTTTCTTTGTTGAATCAAAAAAACTTCAACAATTTATTTTCCGACAATCATCGGTATGCTAACGCGGGGCAATCTGCCAAAACCAGTAATTAATCCCAATTGATAACCGGTTTTGTATGGTGTTAAAAATTCGGACTTAAGCCAGATTCATTATAAAAAGCATCTAAAATATCGATAACTTCATCTTCGGTATCTACCAAATGAATTAAATCTAAATCCTTAACGCTAATGTTTTCAAAAGTATCTAATAGGGTCGATTTTATCCAGTCTAGCAAGCCGCTCCAGAAATCGGTGCCCACCAAGATTATCGGGAATTTACCAATTTTATGTGTTTGAATAAGCGTCATAGCTTCGAATAATTCATCTAAAGTACCAAAACCACCAGGCATAACAACAAAGCCTTGAGAGTATTTTACAAACATTACTTTTCTAACAAAAAAGTAATCAAAATCTAAACTCTTGTCATTATCAATATAAGGGTTGTCGTGCTGTTCAAAAGGCAAGTCGATATTCAATCCAACAGAGGTTCCTCCCGATAAGTGTGCGCCTTTATTCCCTGCTTCCATAATTCCAGGACCACCACCAGTAATAACGCCGTAACCATGCTCTACAATTTTACCTGCCACTTTTTCGGCCAATTTATAATATTTATGATCTGGTTTTGTACGTGCCGATCCAAAAATAGAAACACAAGGGCCTATTTTACTCATTTTCTCAAAACCGTTAACAAATTCTCCCATTATTTTAAAAATGGCCCAAGAATCGTTCGTTTTCTTTTCGTTCCAACCTTTTGGGTGCAGTTCTTTTCTCATAGTTGTATGTTTTATCTTTTTAAAGATTTTTTAAGTTTAGCAATCTAAAAATTTAATTTTGAATTAAAAATTAGCTTAGACTGTTTGTTTATTGTGCTAATTCCTTTTTAAGAAATCTTGCCGTATGGCTTTTTTTGTGTTTGGCAACGGTTTCAGGTGATCCTTCGACAATAACTTTACCTCCGCCTTGGCCACCTTCATAACCTATATCAATAATATAGTCTACAGTTTTAATCACATCTAAATTATGTTCAATAATTAAAACCGTATTTCCTTTGTCGGCTAATTTGTTTAAAACAATCATTAACACCCTAATATCCTCAAAATGTAAGCCTGTTGTAGGTTCATCTAGAATATAAAAAGTATTTCCTGTATCGCGTTTTGATAACTCGGTAGCCAATTTAATACGTTGCGCTTCACCACCAGAAAGGGTGGTGCTTTGCTGCCCCAAGGTAATATATCCTAGGCCAACATCCTGAATTGTTTTTAATTTTCTGTAAATCTTAGGGATATGTTCAAAGAATTCAACCGCATCACTAATGGTCATATTTAACACATCACTGATCGATTTGCCTTTATAACGAATTTCTAAAGTTTCGCGGTTAAAACGTTTGCCTTGACAAGTTTCGCATTCCACATAAACATCTGGAAGAAAATTCATTTCAATAACGCGTAAACCACCACCTTGACAGGTTTCGCAACGTCCGCCTTTAACGTTAAAACTAAAACGTCCGGCTTTATAACCACGAATCATAGCTTCGGGTATTTTGGCAAATAAAGCTCTAATTTCACTAAAAGTACCCGTGTATGTTACAGGGTTACTTCTCGGAGTTCTACCTATGGGTGATTGATTAATATCAATCACTTTGTCTATATGTTCTAGCCCTTTTATGCTTTTGTACGGCATGGGTTTTTTAACGCCATTAAAATAATAAGCGTTTAAAATAGGGTAGAGGGTTTCGTTTATTAAAGTCGATTTTCCGCTTCCGGAAACACCTGTAACACCTATCATTTTTCCTAACGGAATTTTTACAGATACGTTTTTTAAATTATTTCCGGTACAGCCTTTAAGTTCTAAGAAATTACCATTGCCTTCACGACGTTTTTTCGGGATTTCTATTTCTTTTTTACCATTTAAGTAATCGGCCGTTAGCGTGTCGTGCGTTAATAATTCTGTGGGTGTGCCGATACTAATGATGTTTCCGCCATATTTTCCGGCTTTAGGGCCTATGTCAATTACGTAATCAGCGCGTTCTATCATATCTTTATCATGTTCTACCACAATAACAGAATTTCCAATGTCGCGCAATGCTACTAAAGAATTTATCAGTTTTTCATTATCTCGTTGGTGTAAACCAATACTCGGTTCGTCTAAAATATAAAGGACACCAACCAATTGAGATCCAATTTGTGTGGCCAATCTAATCCGTTGTGCTTCGCCTCCAGAAAGCGATTTCGAGCTTCGGTTTAATGATAAATAATTAAGACCTACATCGAGTAAAAATTGTAAGCGGGTTTTAATTTCTTTTATAACTTCTTCGGCAATTTTGAGTTGTTTTTCCGAAAGGTGATCGTTTAAATCTTTGAACCATTCCGAAAGTTCTACAATATCACTATTGGCAAGTTCGGCAATGTTTTTATTATTTATTTTAAAATAAAGCGATTCTTTTTTTAGTCGAGAACCTTCGCAAACGGGACATTTAACTTTGTCCATATAATCTTTAGCCCAACGTTTTAAAGAGGTCGATTCGGCTGTTTTGTATTGGTTTTCTATAAAATTGGCAACACCTTCAAAGTCTATTTTATAATCGCGCGTAACACCTAATGTTTTACTTTCTACCGAGAATTTTTCGTTTCCACCATACATTATCATTTGTTTGGCTTCCTTCGGAATATCTTTATAAGCGTCGGTTAATTTAAAATTGAAACGTTGCGCAATGGTTTCAAACTGTTTAAAAATCCAAGAATTTTTTTCAGGACCATGTGGTGCTAGTGCGCCGTTTTTAATTGAAAGTTTTTCATCAGGAACAATTTTACTTTCATTTACTTGATACAACTCGCCAATACCATTACAGTGGTTGCAAGCACCTTTTGGTGAGTTAAAAGAAAAGTTATTTGGTTCTGGATTTGGGTATGAGATCCCTGAAGTCGGGCACATTAAACTACGGCTAAAGTATCGCGCTTCCTGTGTGTCTTGATCTATAACTAGTAATACATCTTCACCATGATACATGGCCGTGTTTATGGTTTCTGTTAAGCGTTTATCATTATCGGCAGTATCGTCAATTTTTAATCTATCAATAACAATTTCAATATCGTGATTTTTATAACGGTCCAATTTCATCCCTTTTACAAGATCTTTAATTTCTCCGTCGGTTCTTACTTTTACAAAACCTTGTTTTGCAATTTGCTCAAATAATTCACGATAGTGCCCTTTTCTAGAACGTACAACTGGAGCAAGAACATTAATACGTTTGCCGTTAAAATCTTTTAAAATTAGAGCTTTAATTTGCTCGTCGCTATAACTTACCATTTTATCGCCGGTGTTGTAGCTGTATGCATCACTGGCACGAGCAAAAAGCAGTCGCATAAAATCGTAAATTTCTGTAATGGTACCAACGGTAGAACGTGGCGACTTACTCGTCGTTTTTTGTTCAATGGCAATTACAGGCGAAAGTCCGTCAATTTTATCAACATCTGGGCGCTCTAATCCGCCTAAAAATTGTCGGGCATAGGCCGAAAAGGTTTCAATATAGCGACGCTGACCTTCAGCATAAATGGTGTCGAAAGCAAGCGAAGATTTTCCACTTCCCGATAAACCTGTGATTACTACAAGTTTTTCCCTTGGAATGGAAACGTCTATATTTTTAAGGTTGTGAACGCGTGCTCCTTTTACTTCAATAAAATCATCAAATTGGCTCATAAATAGGCAAAAGGGCAAAGTTACAATTTTTTGATGTTAAAATCTTGTGAAGTTATACTGTGAATTTTGTTAAAATAGTTGGGGTGTTTTGAAGCGGTAGTGCGGGCGGTTATTAATGATGTAGCCCCGAATTCACTAAATTTTTAATTTTACTGATGAAAATTAATCATTTTAGGAATTCGGGGCTGAAACAGCATCGTGATGTTATAAATTATAGCGATTTAATTATTGAATCACTGATAATTCTCCTGAGTTTATAGATTTATTGTAATTGGCTTTTACTGAATTAAGATAGCCGAAAAACTTACCGCCATCCTTCTTTTTTAAAGTAACATACTGCGTACCGTTTTTATCGGTTTCAACGTGACTAATTTCAACATGGTTTCCTTTTACGCTTTTGTAATTAGCAATTTTCCCGCGTTTGACAAGGAAGTTTAATTGAGGGAAATCGACGTGGTTGTAAAACTGATTAGATGGTCCGTTAACCATTAATTGATCGCCTACTTGAGGTGTTTCTTGTGCAGTAATGGTAATAAAAAAAGCAGTAAATAAAAGAGTTAAAAAAGGTGTTTTCATAAATGGTAATGGTTTAGATTATTTTGTTTAAATATAAAGCTTAAAAACACTGTAGTCAATGGGTTTAAGAAAGATTAACAAATTTGAAATACGCCTAATTTTGGCGTAATACCCTGTCTGTTTTAGGGGTTGTTTAGTGAGATGTTGTGCTTAAGAATAAAGTAGTCAAATAAATGATATGTAAAGAGTAATAAAAGCGTTGTAAAGGAGGTTTTAACCCTTGTAAATTATGGGTTGGCTGTATATGAGGGATTCTTTGTTTTTAACTTTTTTTTAAGAGTTTAAAATGAAAAGGAATCGATGTTGTACTTTAAAATGACTTACATTAATTACGTGTTATTGGGCATCATATTAATGATGGCAATTTAAAAGAACAAGGTAAAATGAAGTGTTAACCTATTAGTGTTAATTCTCCTGAATCATCAATTTTATATTCAAAATAAAACCATTTTTTCAGTTTTGATTTTTCTTCAATTTTGAAAGCTGTTATCAAACGTTCTCCATCTGTTTTTAGATAGATGGCGCCGTAAACGGATACATTCGTTTTAGCTAATTTGGTAATGGTTTCATCAATTAAAGCATTGAGTTTTTCTGATGGGGTTTTGACTAATTTAGCAATATTCTTTTTTAAAGTTGCCACTAAATTTTGGTCTTCATGTTCTCTGGTAGAACGCTGTAATTCTGTTGAGAGTAAAACGGGCGATTCTCCTCTGCCGTATTTTCCTAGCCGTCCTAATAAGTCAGGTCTGGGGTGTACATGTCCTTCTTCATCTCCAGATGAAATTACAAAGCAGGCAGGATTTACGGCCTCCATAAACTCGTTGGTTACATCAGAAGCGCCGTGGTGGCAAACCTTCATCACTTCAGCATTAAACCAGTTTTTTGCTTCATCAATCATATTTTTTGAAGCTTCGGAACCGTATTTTGGAAACGATTTTCGCTGTGTGTAATGTTTTAGAAGAAATTTTTCGGCAGGTTTGTTTAAATCTCCACCAAATAGCACTTTAAATTTTCCGTAATGCAATCTTAAAATGATGGAATGTCCATTTTTTGTTTTTCCGTAGCTACTTATTTTTTCTAAACGTAGATTACCTTGATTGTCGCTGTTGGTTACGGGGCCTAAAACTTCAATGCTGTAATTTTTTCCATCGGAGGGGGCAAAACCAGGCATATATTTTCTGCCATTTTCATGAGTGCTTTGGCTAGCATCCGTAGATAACATTTTAAAGTTTTTTATTTTCGGATTGCTAAGTGCGGCATGCATAATTTTTGGAAAAACAAAACGACCAAAAGTACTTTCGTCAGTAAAATGCTTTTTGATTTCAGTGTCGTCAATTGCTAAATTTTCAATATAACTTATGTTCGTTTCAGGGTCTTTCTTTAAACCGCCAACTTTAGCGAAGGTTCCGCTAACCGGGCGTTCAACTAGTCCGTTTTGGTAAATGGTGTTAAAACCAATTTTTTTGTTTTCAAAAATGGATTTAAAACCGTAATAATGGTCTTTATCTGGATGTGTAATTATGGCAGCTTCAAACTGAAACCCTCTATGTGCAAAACGGCCTTCGAGAAAAGTTTTCATGTTTTCGCCTTCTCCAGCATCAATCACCATAATACGTTCTTCTTCATTACGTTCTGGAGATATTAAAACAGCGCCATCGCCTTGACCAACATCTACAAAAATAATTTCTAAAGGTCGCGTGTTCGAGGTGTCAGATTCCTTTATATATAGTGTTTTTTCATTAGGTGTGTTTATTGCCCATTTTACGGCTAACCAACCGGCTCCAAGCGTGCTGGTATCTTGGTTTTCGTCTATGGAAAGCCAATCGCCCCATAATACCTCACGCTCCGATTTAAACTTTTTGTCGTTGGTATTATAAGTGTGTAAAAATATTTTTTTGTGATCTTTAGATAATCCAACAAATTTATGAGCCATGATAAATCGATTTAATTAAAATATGAGCCAATAATTATCGAAACGGTTAAGGCTTATTTCTAATTTGAAATAAATTGAGCGCAAAACTGTTGAAAAACACGCTTTTAAATTTGAATGCCGTTGTTTAGGAAGAATTAAATTTACAAAATTTAATTGAAATTAATGAGGTTTATTTTGAAGTTTTTAAGTGGTCTATTTCTATTCCTAAAACCATAAGCTTATGGAAACTTGGCAATAAAGCGCCTGTTTCGGTTGTTTTCCAGTCGCTCCAAGACGCTTCTAAACCGTCGATGGGTAGAATGGAAGTCCACATTTTAAAGGCTTTTGGTTTGTTGTTTTCATCGAGCAACCATAAATAAGAATCTCCAGGTGTAGAGCCTCCCGATTTGTAGGTAATTAAAAGTCCCGATTGGTTGTTTGGTAGTGCTACCAATCGACGTTCTGTGCCTGTATCAAAAACTTTATAAGGCGCTACGAGCCAAAAAGAATCGTTATTGAAATAAGAGCGTGCTGTTGCTTTGAGTTCTTCGGAAATGTCTTTGTCTACACTAAAACCATGCACAAAGGCTTTGCTTAAATTATGGTTGTTTAGGTCGAGTATAACTTTGTTGTCTTTCCAAAATACGGTGCATTTATTGTTTAGTTTGTCCCATTGGTAGTGGTGTCTTTTCTTGAACGTCCATTCGATGTAATTTGTGCTTTTATAGGCTTCATAATCTAATGCTTGTAGCATGTTCTTTGCTAAAGCATCAGCGGCTTCGCCTTGTTGTCCTGTTGGTAAATCTTCATTGTATTTAAAATACAGAAAACCAAAGAGTAAAATGCTAGGTAGTGTGAAAAATACGATAACACCAGAAACGATTTTTATTATTTTTTTTGCTTTCAAAAGGATATAATATTTTGGTTTTCTTATAACGGGGTTTTGTTACATCTTATTGGATGTTGTTGTTTTAAAAGCCAACCGCTGTATCATCTCCACGATAATCGGCGCCGCCTTCTAAGGTTTTGTTTTCTAAAACAAGAATACCATCAACTTTACCAATGACGGGTGCGTCTTTTTCATTTATAGTGTAGCCTAATTTTTCCAAATTAGCAATTATTGATTTGTCAAAAGAATTAGGTTCCATTCTAATATCGTCTGGCAACCATTGATGGTGGAAACGTGGTGCATTTACAGCTTCTTGCATAGTCATGTTAAACTCATGCACGTTTAATATAGTTTGTAAAACGGAAGTTATAATGGTAGAGCCTCCAGGGGTGCCAACGGACATAAATAATTCGCCGTTTTTTTCAACAATAGTAGGCGTCATAGAGCTTAACATGCGTTTTTGTGGAGCAATACTGTTGGCTTCGGCACCAATAAGGCCGAACATATTAGGGACTCCCGGTTTACTGCTGAAATCGTCCATTTCATTGTTTAGAAAAAAGCCAAGTTCCGAGCAATATAGTTTTGAGCCATAGGCGCCATTTAAGGTTGTTGTTGCTGAAATAGCATTGCCAAATTGATCAATTATAGAATAATGCGTTGTTTCGACACTTTCAATAATAGAGATGTTTCCATGTGAAATATCCTTTGAAGATGTTGCTTTTTCAAAAGAAAAATCATTCATTCTTCCTCCTAGGTAGCTTTCATTTATTAATGTTTCTACCGGGATTTTTACAAAATCAGGATCACCTAAATAAAAGGATCTATCGGCATAAGCACGGCGTTCTGCTTCAGTAATAATTTGAATGGTTTTTAAGGAATTGTGTCCGTATTCATCTAGATGAAAAGGTTCAATCATTTTCATAATTTGAGCTAAACAAACACCGCCGCTTGATGGTGGCGACATGGAAATTATTTTTAAATCGTCGTAAGTAAAGCTAATAGGTGTACGCCATTGTGCTTCGTAACTCGCCAAATCTTCTTCAGTAATAATACCGCCATTTTCTTGAATAAAATGGGCTAATATTTTTGCTGTTTCTCCTTTGTAAAAACCATCTTTTCCATCTTTTAAAATACGTTCTAAAGTTACGGCAAGGTTGGGGTATTTAATGCTGTCTTTGGCTTTCCAAGCTTTATCAAAAAGGATAGAATCCTTATTTGCTTTTTTGAAAAGAGGTTGGTAGTGTTTAATCCGTTTTTCTTGTTTTTCGGTAACAATAACGCCTTTTTTTGCGAGGGCAATAACAGGGTTAAGAATGTCTGCAATAGGAAGTTTTCCTAGTTTTTCATGAACAGCAAACACACCCGCTACCGTTCCAGGAACACCAACAGCCATGGCGCCAAGGGTGCTTTTCTCGGGGATAACCTCGCCAGCTTCATCCAAAAACATGTTTTTCGTGGCTGCCATAGGGGCTTTTTCTCGATAATCTATAGCGCCAGTTTCTCCATTTGCTTTACGATACACCATAAAACCACCACCACCAAGATTTCCGGCATATGGGTATGCAACGGCTAAAGCGAGTTCGGTTGCTGCCATAGCATCAAAAGCATTACCGCCTTTTTTTAGAATATCGTTTCCTATTTTCGAGGCTTCAATACGCGCTGAAACTACCATGGCATTTTCAGTGATTAAACCTGTTTTTTGTGATTTTTCAGGAATTTTAACTGTTTTTTTACAAGCAGTAAAAATAGCAAGGAAGCAGCAGAGGGATAAGAGGTTTTTCATAAATTAATCTTGATTTAATTTTAGAGTTATTTCATTTAACATTTCTTTTGAAAAAGCGATTAGTTCATCAAAAAAGGAAGAAAATTCAGCTTCAAATTCTTTATAGAAAATTTCAAGTTCGTTTACAGCTTCGTTCATGCCTGATCTGTTTTTTGTACGTCGGTTCATGCCATCTAAAACACGCGAAATTCCGTCAATAGAAGCATAACTTAACAACCAATTATCACTCATCATATATGGCATCATTTTCTGAATTCGTGACGGAAGTACATTATAATGTTCTTCTAAAGAATCGTAAAATGTATCAACATATTCAGCTAAAGGAACATCGGAATATCGGCTCCAATTCTTCGCCAAAAAGTGATCGTAAAGAATGTCGACAATCACACCCGAATAATGTCCGTATTTTTCGTGAAGCCTTTTTGTGCTAAGTCTTACGGTTTTGTGGGCATCGGTGTAAGTGTCTATGTTTCGGTGTAATAAAATACCAATTTGTATGTTTTTATCAAATTTCTTGTAATCTTTACCTTTAATACCATCGGCAATAAAATTTCCAACGGTAACTAAATCGTTGTGACCAGAGAGATAAATGTGTGCTAAATAGTTCATTGGGGAAATTTACGAATTCCGAATATGAAATACTATATTTGTGCTTTAATTTTTAAACTAGACTATGACATTAATAAAATCAATTTCAGGAATTAGAGGCACCATTGGAGGGAAAGTAGGGGACAACCTTACTCCTATAGATGCTGTTAAATTTGCATCGGCTTATGGTGTTTGGTTAAAGCAGAACCGTGTTAAAGAAAATTATAAAGTGGTTGTAGGTCGCGATGCTCGTATTTCGGGTAAAATGATGCAGAATTTAGTAATGAATACCCTTATTGGTTTAGGTATTGATGTTGTGGACGTAGGTTTATCGACCACGCCAACGGTTGAAATTGCAGTGCCGTTAGAACATGCTGATGGCGGAATAATTTTAACAGCAAGCCACAACCCAAAACAGTGGAATGCATTAAAATTATTAGATGAAAAAGGTGAGTTTCTAGATGCTGTTGAAGGTGAAAAAATATTAAATATCGCTGAAAGTGATGCTATGAGCTTTGCAGAAGTAGATGATTTAGGGAAAATTACTAAGCATAAATCATATATTGATTTACATATTATAGAGGTACTCGATTTAGAGTTAGTAACTGTAACGGCTATTGAAGAAGCGAATTTAAAAGTGGTTGTTGATGGTGTTAATTCTACCGGAGGTATTGCTATTCCGTTACTTTTAGAACGTTTAGGGGTAGAAGTGGTGAAGTTATACTGCGAACCAAACGGCGAATTTCCACATAATCCAGAACCTTTAAAGGAACACTTAACTGATTTGTCGGAAGCTGTTAAAAAACATAATGCCGATTTCGGAATTGTAGTTGATCCAGATGTAGATCGTTTAGCTTTTATGGACGAAAACGGAAACATGTTTGGCGAAGAATATACGCTTGTAGCTTGTGCCGATTATGTATTGAGTAAAACTCCAGGAAATACGGTGAGTAATATGAGTTCTACACGTGCCTTGCGCGATGTTACCGAAAAACATGGTGGTACTTACGAGGCTAGCGCTGTTGGCGAGGTAAATGTTGTAAAACTAATGAAAAAGAACAAAGTGGTTATTGGAGGAGAAGGTAATGGTGGTATTATTTACCCAGACTCTCATTACGGTCGTGATGCTCTTGTTGGTGTGGCATTATTTTTAAGTTTATTGGCTGAAAAACAAATGAAAGTGAGTGAGCTTAGAGCAACGTATCCAGATTATTTTATGAGTAAAAAGAAAATACAATTAACCCCAGGTTTGGATGTTGACGGTATTTTAAAGGAAATTGAAACACGTTACCAAAACGAGCAATTAACAACTATAGATGGTGTGAAAATTGATTTTTCTGAAAGTTGGGCGCATTTGCGTAAAAGTAATACAGAACCCATTATTAGAATCTATACCGAAGCAAAATCGCAATTAGAAGCCGATACATTAGCTGATAAATTTATCGCTGAAATTGGAGCAATTGCTAATCTCTAGACAAGTATAAAATTATAAAAACGCTTCAGGTACTTTATCACTATGTTTCCAACGTTTGTGAGTCCATAAGTAAAACTCTGGCGCCTCATAAATTTGTTCCTCAACACGTTTTAAAGCAGCATCAGTGATTTCGTAATTTTTATATTCTTTAGGGTTTTTTATAACATCATAAAACGTGGCTTCATAATAGCCACGTTTTATTTTTTTTACCTTTAAAAACATTGTTGCCATGTCCAAACGCTTGGCTAAAGTTTCAGCCCCCACATGCACAGGCGCTTTTATTCCCATAAAATTTTGCCAATGAATCGCTTTTTCGGCTTTCGGAGATTGGTCGAAAACAAAACCATTAAAGGTTAGTTCGTTGTTTACTTTTGCTCTTAAAAGGGTGGGTACAGTTTCTTTAGTAGTAATTAAGTGGCTGTTATATTTAGCACGAATCCGTTTAATTAAAGCATCAAAATACTTGTTGCTTAGTTTTTTGTACACTGCATAGCCTTTATGGTTTACATGGGCTTGCAGGATAAAAATCCATTCCCAACTAGCATAATGGCCCATTAATAGAATAATACTTTTGTTTTCTTTTTCAAGTTTATGGACTTCTTCCACGTTAGTGAAAACATAACGCTGTTTCATTTCAGCCTCGGAGATACTAATCGATTTAATAGCTTCTAAAATCATATCGCATAAATGATGATAGAATTTTTTCTGAATTAAAGTGATTTCTTGATCTGTTTTATTTGGAAAGGCAAGCTTTAAATTATGGGTTACCACCTTTTTTCTGTAACCGATAATATGATAGATTATTATGTAAACTCCATCCGAAAGCACATAAAGTAATCTAAATGGCAATATAGAAATTAACCATAAAAACGGATAAAGAATAATATAAGCTATTAATTGCATGAAATAATTTTAGATTTGCAAATATATGTTAATTCAATTTTAAACATTAATACAAGTATGGGAAAATTAGATTTAATAACCATTGTTATTATTGCCGCAAATGTCATTATATCTTATAAAGGATTTAATGATTATAGCTTTTTCGAAAAATATAAATTTAATGTTGGTGGCGTGCAGCGTGGCGAGAAAATTAGGTTTTTTAGTGCTGGTTTCCTGCATGTCGATATGCAACATTTACTGTTTAATATGGTGTCTCTTTACTTTTTCTCATCTAGTGTGGTGAGTTATTTGGGCGTTGTAGGCTTTTTGGCGGTGTATATCGGGAGTCTTTTGGTGGGTAATTTATTATCCTTATATTTTCATAAAAACGAATATCAATATAGTGCCGTTGGTGCCAGTGGTGCTGTAAGTGGTATTATTTATTCGGCAATTCTATTTCGTCCAGACATGAGTCTGTATTTGTTTATGATTCCTGTGCCTATTCCAGCGTATCTTTTCGGTATTGGGTATTTGTTATATTCTATTTATGGTATGAAAAACAAGGTTGGTAACATTGGTCACGATGCGCATTTTGGAGGTGCTATTGGTGGTTATTTTATCACATTAATCTTGGCGCCGGGCATTCTGCAAACTAATTTGTTGATGGTTGTTTTATTAGCATTACCCATTGTTTTATTATTTGTAATGAAGAAAATGGGCAAGATTTAATTCTAACCTGATAAATCATTAATGGCATAGCTATTGAATTTATAATATAATTGAGCGTGATAATTTTATTTTAATTAATTGATTTTCAGCAGCTTAATATTTTGCGTAAATTGTTAAACTCAAAGATTAATCTGTTTTTATGACAGATTGACTTAAATATATATATGAAAAAATCTAAATTTACAACCCTTGACAGTTTGTCATTACAGGAATTTGATGAAAATTCAGAATTGATTCCCTTAATGACTCCTGAAGATGAAGAAGCTATTAATAATGAAGAATTGCCAGAAACTTTGCCAATTTTATCCTTAAGAAATACGGTTTTATTTCCAGGTGTAGTTATTCCAATTACCGCCGGAAGAGATAAATCTATTAAGCTTATAAACGATGCTAATAAAGGTGGAAAGGTAATAGGCGTAGTCGCTCAAAAAGATGAAGCTGTAGAAAATCCTTCGGCAAGTGAAATTCACGAAACCGGAACAGTAGCTCGTATTTTACGTGTTTTAAAAATGCCTGATGGTAACGTAACAGTTATTATTCAAGGAAAAAAACGTTTTAAAGTGGCCGAGGTACTTACTGAGGAGCCGTACATGAATGCGACTATCCGAGACATTTCCGAAGCAAGACCAGCGAAAAAAAATAAAGAGTTTTCTGCTATTATCGATTCGATAAAAGAATTGGCTTTAGAAATTATAAAGGAAAGTCCAAATATTCCAAGTGAAGCGTCATTCGCCATAAAAAACATTGAAAGCAGTTCGTTTTTAATCAATTTTGTGTCGTCTAATATGAATCTTTCAGTGGCCGAGAAACAGTCGCTTTTAGAAATGGACGATTTAAAATCTCGTGCATTGGCTACGTTGAAATTCATGAATGTTGAGTTTCAAAAATTAGAACTTAAGAATGATATTCAGTCTAAAGTTCAAATGGATATGAGCCAACAACAGCGCGAATATTTCTTGCATCAACAAATGAAAACCATTCAAGAAGAATTGGGAGGCGTAAGTCATGATGAGGAAATTGAAGAGATGAAAGCCAAAGCGAAAGATAAACTTTGGGGTAAAGATATCGCTAAACATTTTGAGAAGGAGGTTGCTAAAATGCAACGCATGAATCCGCAAGTGGCCGAATATTCTATTCAACGAAATTATTTAGAGCTCTTTTTAGATTTACCATGGAACAAGTTTAGTAAAGATAAATTCGATCTAAAACGTGCCATGAAAATTCTAGATCGCGATCATTTTGGTTTAGAAGATGTGAAACGTAGAATTATAGAATATTTAGCCGTTTTAAAGTTGCGTAATGATATGAAATCGCCTATCCTTTGTTTATACGGGCCTCCAGGTGTTGGTAAAACATCTTTAGGAAAGTCGATTGCCGAAGCTTTAGGGCGTGAGTATGTGCGTATTTCTCTTGGTGGTTTACGTGATGAAGCTGAAATTAGAGGTCATCGTAAAACGTATATTGGTGCCATGCCAGGGCGTATTATTCAGAGCTTGAAAAAAGCCGGAACGTCGAATCCTGTTTTTGTTTTAGATGAAATTGATAAGTTATCGAATTCAAATCAAGGCGATCCATCTTCAGCTATGTTAGAAGTTTTAGATCCAGAACAAAATAGTGAGTTTCATGATAACTTTTTAGAGATGGGTTACGATCTTTCTAAAGTGATGTTTATTGCGACTTCAAACAGTTTAAACACCATTCAGCCTGCGTTACGCGACCGTATGGAAATTATAAACGTTACTGGTTATACCATTGAAGAAAAGGTAGAAATAGGTAAACGACACCTGTTGCCAAAACAATTAAAAGAACACGGTTTAACCGCTGATCATTTAAAAATTGGTAAGGCACAAATTGAGAAAATTGTTGAAGGTTATACGCGAGAATCAGGCGTGCGTGGCTTAGATAAACAAATGGCAAAAATGGTACGTTATGCAGCCAAAAGTATTGCCATGGAAGAAGATTATAACCTAAAAGTGAGCAATGAAGATATTATTGAAGTATTAGGCGGTCCTAAAATGGAGCGCGATAAATATGAAAATAATAATGTTGCTGGTGTGGTTACAGGTTTAGCTTGGACCAGTGTTGGTGGTGATATTCTGTTTATAGAATCGATTCTTTCAAAAGGAAAAGGCGCGATGACTATTACTGGAAATCTTGGAAAAGTGATGAAGGAATCGTCTACCATTGCTATGGAATACATAAAATCTAATGCTGAAGAATTTGGTATAGATCCAACGGTTTTTGATAAGTATAATGTTCACATTCACGTGCCAGAAGGTGCCACTCCAAAAGATGGTCCAAGTGCTGGTGTTACCATGTTAACCTCGTTGGTGTCTTTATTTACTCAGAAAAAAGTAAAGAAAAGTTTAGCCATGACAGGCGAAATTACTTTGCGTGGTAAAGTATTGCCAGTAGGCGGTATTAAAGAGAAAATATTAGCAGCAAAACGCGCCAGAATAAAAGAGATTTTATTGTGTGAAGAAAATAGACGTGATATTGAAGAAATTAAACCTGAGTATTTAAAAGGTTTAACGTTCCATTATGTTACCGAAATGAGCGACGTTATTAAGTTTGCCATCACCGATCAAAAGGTGAAAAATGCAAAAGAATTATAAATGATATTTTGATTTTAAAAAGCCTCGACATTGTCGGGGTTTTTTTATGAATTAAAATAAAAAATAGATGTACTCGTTTTAAGATAGATTTATTTTCTTTGCAGCACGAATATATGTTTAAAAAAATTGCTACTTTATTATGTTGTTCTTATGGCTTACTAGCTTTTGCTCAGTTAGGCGGAGAATCGACGTATCAATTTTTAAACTTGGTATCGTCGCCACGTCAGGCGGCTTTAGGAGGTAAAGTGTTAACTAACGTGGATTACGATGTTACGCAGGCTTTATACAACCCCGCGACCATAAACATTGAAATGGATAACCAACTCGCTTTAAATTACACCAGTTATTTAGGTGGTATTGGCTACGGAACTGCTGCTTATGCTTACACTTTAGATCGTCGTACACAAACCATCCATGCAGGAATTACCTATATTAATTATGGGAAATTTGACGGCTATGACGAGGAAGGAAATGCTACAGGAACTTTTAGCGGAAACGAAACGGCTTTATCGGTAGGGTATGCTACTCAAATTGGGTATACCGATTTTTATTTTGGAGCAAACGTGAAACTGATTACTTCAAAATTGGAACAATATAGTTCTTTTGGAGCTGCGGCCGATTTAGGTTTAATTTATATTGATGAAGATTTAGATTTTAACGCGGCATTGGTGGTTCGTAATTTTGGAACGCAAATCACCACTTATGCCGGTTTAAGGGAGTCGTTACCTTTTGAGGTGAGTTTGGGCTTATCGCAAAAGTTAGAACACGTACCAATACGTTGGCATGTAACACTCGAAAATTTACAAGAATGGCCTATTGCTCGTCCAAACCCAGCAAGAGAAACTAGTGATTTAAGCGGGAATAATTCTTCAGAAAAAATAGGGTTTATTGGTCAAGTAATTCGACATACAATTATTGGTGCCGAACTTTTTCCGGAAAGCGGATTCAATATTAGGCTCGGTTATAACTTTCGAAGAGGCGAAGATTTACGAATTTTAGAACAGCGTAATTTTTCGGGCATTTCGGCCGGACTTTCTATTAAAATGAATAAAATGCGTTTCAGTTTTACACATTCAAAATATACTAGTGCAGCAAATGCGAACTTTTTTGGCTTGCAAATAGATTTGCAATAGGCTTGAATTAGTTAGTAAAGTTCGATTTTTAACTTAGAAAAGCTACTTTCAAAATATATTTAATCGGTTTTATTTAATACTTTCTATCACTTTAAGTATTTTTGAACTTTTAATAACATCCCATTTCAACATAAAATAAATGAATAAAATTACTATTGCCATCGACGGATTTTCTTCAACAGGAAAAAGTACAGTAGCCAAACAGCTGGCAAAACATTTAGGCTATGTATATGTGGATTCTGGAGCAATGTATAGAGCGGTGACGTTTTATGCCATGCAAAATGGATTGATTTCTAAAGATGATTTTAATGTTGAAGCGCTAATTTTTCAACTTGAAAAAATAACAATTAGCTTTAAATTTAATGAAAGTTTAGGTTTTGCTGAAGTGTACTTGAATGGTGAAAATATTGAAAAACAAATTAGAACTTTAGAGGTTTCCAGCTTTGTGAGTAAAGTGGCTGCCATTTCGGAAGTTAGGCAGAAACTGGTAGAACAACAACAAAAAATGGGATTAGATAAAGGCGTAGTAATGGACGGTCGTGATATTGGAACCGTTGTTTTTAAAGATGCCGAACTTAAATTATTTATGCTCGCTTCCGCGGAAAAAAGAGCTATCCGCCGTTTTGATGAATTGATAGAACGTGGCGATAAAGTCTTGTATGAAGATGTTTTACACAATGTGGTAGAACGCGACCATATAGATTCAACTCGAGAAGATTCGCCGTTAGTAAAGGCTGATGATGCTATTGAAATTGATAATACGGATATGACTTTAGAAGAACAGTTTGATAAAATATTAAAACTTGCTAAAATGACGATTGAAGGTTTGAAGTAGGAGGGATTCCGAAATCAGTAGATAGTCTTTAAACTTCAATATAAAACATAAAAAAACGAACGCCTAAATAAATAGACGTTCGTTTTCTTTATTCTAAGTAATTATTCCCTATAGATTTGGAATAATTAATTCTTGGTCTGGGTGAATAACGTCTGGATTCTTTAAAATATCAGAGTTTGCTTTAAAAATATCTTGATATTTCGCTGCTTTACCATAATACTGAATAGCTATTTTACCTAAAGTTTCACCGCTTTTTACAGTGTGTCTATGGAAAACAGTTTCATCGGCTACTTTAATATCGGCCATAATATCCGAAGGATTATCACCACCAATTTCTTTAATTTTGTCCCAAATTAAGTTCTTTTCATAAGGCGTATTTGCTGTTCCTGTAACTTTTAATTGTCCGTTTTCTTCTTTAACATCACCATTTTGGATGTTTAAAGCTTCGCCTAGATCTAATACAGGTTGGTATTTTGCTTTCATTGTCATAAGTGTAGATTTTAATTTTGTTTAACAGGTTCAATATAGCAAAACCGATGCCAATTTTTAACATTTTTTTTAATTTTATTATTTATCTAGTAATCAGTAGTTTAAAATATTTTAATGAAATTAGGCTAATTGATTGAAAATATGTATTTTTGCACTCCTTTTAGCGATTTATTGGAAAGAGAAAAGGAATGAAACTTTATTTAAAAATAACACTTCTGTGTGTTACTTGCTTAAATCTTCCAAAACAGACAGAATACAAAACATAATGTGTTTTTATTTCCGCGAAAGCGATGCAAATAAAAAAGCATTATTAAATTTAATTAAATGGCGGAAAACGCAAACCCAGCTGAAGTTGAAGCAACTGAAGCACAAACTGTTGGAGCTCCAGTTGAATCTGAAGCAAAAGCAAACCCTGAAAAATTCTTAGCAGATTTTAACTGGCACAATTACGAAGAAGGAATTGATGAAGTTGATGGTCAGCAATTATTAGAATTTGAAAAATTAGTAGCTGAAAATTTCGTAGACACTTTAAATGATGAAGTTGTTGAAGGTACAGTAGTACACATTTCTGATAGAGATGCTATTATTGACATCAACGCAAAATCTGAAGGTGTTATTTCTTTAAACGAATTTCGTTACAACCCAGGTTTATCTGTAGGAGATAAAGTTGAAGTATTAATTGATGTGCGTGAAGATGCAACTGGTCAGTTAGTATTATCTCACAGAAAAGCTCGTGTAATTAAAGCATGGGATCGTGTAAATAAAGCACACGAAACTGGAGAAATTGTTAACGGTTTTGTAAAATGCAGAACTAAAGGTGGTATGATTGTAGATGTTTTCGGAATTGAAGCATTCTTACCAGGATCTCAAATTGATGTTAAGCCAATTAGAGATTACGACCAGTACGTAAACAAAACTATGGAATTCAAAGTTGTGAAAATCAACCATGAGTTTAAAAACGTAGTTGTTTCTCATAAAGCTTTAATTGAAGCTGATATTGAAATCCAGAAGAAAGAAATTATTGGTCAATTAGAAAAAGGTCAAGTATTAGAAGGTATTGTTAAAAATATTACTTCTTACGGTGTATTCATCGATCTTGGTGGTGTTGATGGATTAGTTCACATTACTGATTTATCTTGGTCTCGTATCAACCATCCAAATGAGATTGTTGAATTAGATCAAAAACTTAACGTTGTAATCCTTGATTTTGATGAAAACAAATCAAGAATCCAATTAGGTCTTAAACAATTATCTAAACATCCTTGGGAAGCTTTAGCTGAAGAGGTAAAAGTTGGTGATAAAGTAAAAGGTAAAGTTGTTGTAATCGCTGATTACGGTGCATTTATCGAAGTTGCTGATGGTGTTGAAGGATTAATTCACGTTTCTGAAATGTCTTGGTCTACACATTTACGTTCTGCACAAGATTTCGTTTCTGTTGGAGATGAAGTTGATGCAGTAATCTTAACTTTAGATAGAGAAGATCGTAAAATGTCTCTAGGTATCAAGCAATTATCTGCTGATCCATGGACAGATATTACTACTAAATACCCATTATCTTCTAAGCATACAGGTATTGTACGTAACTTTACAAACTTTGGTGTTTTTGTTGAATTAGAAGAAGGAATTGACGGATTAATTTATATCTCTGATTTATCTTGGACTAAGAAAATTAAGCACCCATCTGAATTCTGCGCTGTTGGCGATAAATTAGATGTGGTTGTATTAGAATTAGATGTTGAAGGTCGTAAATTATCTTTAGGACATAAACAAACTACTTCTAACCCTTGGGATAAATACGAAACTGAATTTGCTTTAGAAACACTTCATACAGCAGCTCTTACAGAGATTGTTGATAAAGGAGCTACTATCGAATTTAACGAAGATATCGTTGCATTTGTTCCTTCTCGTCATTTAGAGAAAGAAGATGGTACTAAATTAAAGAAAGGTGAAGAAGCACAATTCAAAATTATTGAATTCAACAAAGAATTCAAAAGAGTTGTAGCATCTCATACTGCAGTATTTAGAGCAGAAGAAGCGAAAATTGTTAAGCAAGCTGTACGTAAAGCAGAAGCTCAAGCAGCAGAAGCAAAACCAACTTTAGGTGATGCTAATGATGCCTTACAAGCGCTTAAAGATAAAATGGACGGGAAAATATAATTCATTTCCTTTTCCGTGAAAACGGAAACCTATTTATAACATTAAAGCTCCTCAGAAATGAGGGGCTTTTTTTGTGGATTATCATTGTATAAAATTGGTTGTAGCAGCTTCATATAAAACTATGAATTAGTTGTTATGGTATACCGTTTGAAGCCATTACAATAAGTAAAAATAAAGGTGTTAAATATTTTATGAGACTTTTAGAGTTTGATTTATTATTCTGTTAATTAACGGCATAAAAAAGCCGATAACATTAGTTATCGGCTTTTTTTTATATAAATAAATTGTGTATACTATTTTAAAGCACCAACCATATCTTCTGGTTTTACCCAAGCATCGTAGTCTTCAGGAGTAACATAACCTAAACGTACGGCTTCTTCTTTTAAAGTGGTTCCGTTTTCGTGTGCTGTGTTTGCAATTTCAGCAGCTTTATAATAACCAATTTTGGTATTTAAAGCGGTAACAAGCATTAAGGAGTTATTAAGTAGTTTAGTAATAACTTCTTGGTTTGGCTCGATACCAACCGCACAGTTTTCATCAAAACTAACACAAGCATCTCCAATTAATTGTGCCGATTGTAAAACATTGGCAGCCATAACAGGTTTAAAAACGTTAAGCTCGTAATGGCCTTGCATACCTCCAACAGAAACAGCAACATCGTTACCTATAACTTGTGCACAAACCATAGTTAAGGCTTCACATTGTGTTGGGTTTACTTTTCCAGGCATAATAGAACTTCCTGGTTCGTTGGCAGGAATTGAAATTTCGCCAATACCTGAACGTGGGCCAGAAGCCATCATTCTAATATCGTTAGCTATTTTATTTAAAGATACCGCAAGTTGTTTTAAAGCACCATGTGTTTCAACTAAAGCATCGTGAGCCGCTAATGCCTCGAATTTATTTGGAGCTGTAACAAAAGGTAATCCTGTAAATTCTGCGATATATTCAGCAACACGTTTGCTGTAACCTTTTGGTGTGTTTAACCCTGTTCCAACTGCTGTACCACCTAAAGCTAATTCACTTAAATGCGCTAATGTGTTTTCTAAAGCGTTCATACCGTGATCTAATTGTGCTACATAACCCGAAAGTTCTTGACCTAATGTTAAAGGTGTTGCATCCATTAAATGTGTACGTCCAATTTTTACAACATTTTTAAACGCATCCGATTTTTTCTTCAACGTCTCTCGTAATTGTCTAACCCCAGGAATGGTGTTTTCAACAATTTTTTTGTAAGCTGCAATATGCATTCCGGTAGGGAAGGTGTCGTTAGACGATTGCGATTTATTAACATCATCATTCGGTTGAATGGTTTTTTCTCCTTCACCAATAACAAATCCTGCAAGTTGGTGTGCTCTGTTGGCAATAACCTCATTAACATTCATGTTACTTTGCGTACCCGAACCTGTTTGCCAAATTACTAAAGGAAATTGATCGTCGTGCTTACCTTCGAGAATTTCATTACAAACGTTAGCAATATGGTCACGTTTTTCAATAGCTAACACGCCCAATTCACAGTTGGTGTAAGCCGCTGCCTTTTTTAAATATGCAAAACCGTAAATTATTTCTAACGGCATTGACGCAGATGGTCCAATTTTGAAGTTATTCCTAGAGCGCTCAGTTTGTGCTCCCCAAAGTTTATCGGCAGGTACTTTTACCTCGCCCATGGTATCTTTTTCAATTCTGTAACTCATGGCAATATTAGTTTAATTATGAGTTACAAAGTTAATAGATTTGACTGTTTTTTGACGTGAAATACATTAGTTTTTCTACTGAATTTTTAACAAATTCATAAGATTAAATATTATTTGCCTTATTAAAAATGAATTATCTTTATAATGAATTTAAATAATAATTAATTTTTAAACTAAATATAAAATGGCAACAATTAGATTAGGAGATGAAGCTCCGAATTTTACAGCAGAAACATCGGAAGGAACAATTAACTTTCACGAATGGTTAGGCGATAGCTGGGGAATATTATTTTCACACCCAGCAGATTATACGCCTGTTTGTACTACCGAGTTAGGAACTGTAGCACGATATACCGATGAGTTTAAAAAACGTAACGTAAAAGTGGTCGCTTTAAGTGTTGATGGTGTAGAATCTCACCACGGATGGATTAAAGATATTAATGAAACTCAAAATACCACAGTTAATTTCCCAATTATCGCAGATGAAGATGGAAAAGTTTCTGAACTTTATGATATGATTCACCCAAATGCAGATAGCAAACTTACGGTGCGTTCTGTTTTTGTAATAGATAATAATAAGAAGGTGAAATTAATGATTACTTATCCAGCTTCTACAGGTAGAAATTTTGATGAGTTATTACGTGTTGTAGACTCGCTTCAATTAACAGCTTACCATAAAGTAGCTACACCAGCAAACTGGCAAAATGGTGATGATTGTGTTGTAGTGCCTGCTATTGCAACGGCAGATATTCCTGCAATTTTCCCAAAAGGGTTTACAGAAGTGAAACCATATTTACGTATGACGCCACAACCAAACTTAGATTAGTTAAAAACTCTGTTAATAAATTTTATTTTGATATTGTATAACATCAAGCTTTATATTATATTTGCGTAAGATTTATAAAAGACACCAACAATTATGTTTGATTTTGATCAATATTTAGGCTTTTTAGCATTTTTAGGAATATTAACCCTTGGATTTTGGTTAATGATTTTCTTAGTAACCTTTATAATCCCTTACTGGGTTGGAGGTGCTTTAATTGAAAGATTAAAGGAAATTAAAGAAGAGAAAAAAGCTAAACGATTAAATTCTTAAGATTTAATTGACAGTATATAATAAGAAGGAAGCTCAATGAGCTTCCTTTTTTTGTTTTGTAAATTGGATGTTTTAAATAAATGTGTTGTAGCAATGCGTTTTATGAAGCAATTTACTTTTAACTGTACGACAAAAGGATTTAAGTATATTCATAAAAAAAGGAGAGCGATTAGTATAACTAATCGCTCTCCTTTTTTTTACTCAGTGTTTCGTTTTCCTATTATCCTTCGAAGTCCATGTCGTCATCTCCACCGCCATTATTGTTTCTTCTTTCATTACGCATTTTTTGTTGATTAAAACGGTATCTAAAAGATAAATTAATTTGACGTTGTCTGTATTGCGATTCATTTTCTCTTTGGAAAAACTCGGTAGTGGTTAAGGTTCTTCTTTTTCTAGAATTAAAAATATCTCTTGCATTTAAAGAAATTGTCGCATTATCATTTAATATCTCTTTACTAAAAGCTAAATCTAAACTAAACACTCCTTTATTTATACTTTGTGCATCTTCGCTAGCACCTTTGTAAAAGGCATTTGTTTGCCAATCAATGCTAGATGGTAAAGCAATTTTACTACTAAAACGAGCAAACCAACTTGTGTTTTTAGCACTATAATCTACACCGTTAAATTCCCCCTTAGTATTAAATTGAAAGGCGTTAAAGCTCGTATTTAATCTAAGCCATTTGTTAGGATTGTATAGTACGCCAAATTCAGCACCTGTTCTATCGTTAGATGATAAGTTAACAGGAATGGTTCTAATAATATCAATACCATCGGTAGTTTGTTGACCTGTATTTTCTTCTACACGCTCAAAAGAATCTGTTTCATGTTGGTAATAAACCGAAGTTGTTAAGGTTAATTCATCCCAACGTTTTAAATAACCTACATCGAAAGCGCTAGCAAACGCCGGGCTTAAATTAGGGTTTCCTTGAAATACATTAGTTCGGCTAGAACGTGACGGGAAAGGGTTGATAAAATACCCGCGAGCTCTATTAATTCGTCTGTTGTAACCTAATGTTACGCTTTCCTCTTCATCAGAATCTGCTCCTGCTAAATTGTATATTAAGTTAACTGTAGGGAAGAGGCCTAAATAATTTCTATCAAAATTAGTATCAATCGGGAAACCAAAAGCTTCTTGTAATTCTTCATTAGATAATCTAGAATTAATTTCACCTTTAAGTTGTGTGTTTTCTAAACGAAGGCCTAATAAAAAGGAGAACTTACCTAGCTTAGTACCGTATTGTGTGTAAAGGGCGTTTATGTTTTCAGTATAATCAAAAATGTTTGTTATGGTATCATTTACAAAAAAGCTGCTATTAGCAATATCTTCTTGTTCTAATGTATAATCTTTTATTTCATTTTTAAAATTACCTCTATAACCGGCTTCAAACCTGGCGTTTTCTCCAATAGGTAAAACATAATCTACTTGAAATAGGTATTCTTTTTCATCTTCAATTTCGTTTACTATTTCTTGCTGAAAAGCATCTGGATTAGTTTTGTCGGTAAAAATATAATCTTCATTAATAGATGTTAATTTTTCTTCAGAGCCTTGCTCAAATTGTAAATCGGCAGTTAATTGATGGCCGTCATCATTAAACTTTGTTATATAGTTTAAAGCTAGTTGGTAGCTATCTCCGTCTTCATCTTCCTTTTCATTTCTTAAGGTTTGTTCTACAATACTTCCGTTATTAAACCGATCGCTGTAATTTTCCGATAAATCGGCATCTTCACCATATCTATAAAATACACTACCTGTTAATGATGTTTTATCAGATAAAAAGTATTCCATACCAAGGCTTCCATTATAACTACGTTTAATACGTGTTACGTCTTGATCTTCTCTAATTCTTTCGTATTCTGGAGTTTCGGTAATGCCATCAACTATTCTATCAAAATATTTGGTGTCGTTAAAACTATTTCTAGGCTCATCGGCATAACGATAACCTAAGTTGGAGAATAAATTAAATTTTTCTGTACGGTAATTTAAATTTGCTGAAAGACCAAGGTTTTCAGGATCACCAACTGTTAAGTTAAACGAACCATTAACACCTAATGTTTCTTTTTGCCTTAGTATAATATTTAAAATACCCGCCGTACCTTCAGCATCATATCTTGCCGATGGCGATGTAATTACTTCAACACGTTCAATGGCTTCTGCCGGTAATTGACTTAAAACATTAGTATCTCCAAAACCAGCCATTGCAGACGGTTTTCCGTTAATTAAGATTCTAACATTTTCGTTTCCTCTTAAACTGATACCGCCTTCAATATCAACAGCAACAGAAGGCACGTTGTTTAAAGCATCGCTTACGGTACCACCTGCAGTAGTTAAATCTTTACCTATATTGTAGATTTTTTTGTCAAGTTTAATTTCTACTGTGGTGCGTTCGGCAATAATTTCAACTTCACCTAAAGCTTCAGTATCTAAGTCTAAAGAAAAGGACCCGATGTTTTCCGATTTTTCAAGTTTTTTATCGGTAATAGTTATTGTTTTAAACGAAATATATTCAATAGTAATATCGTAAAGTCCACGTGCAACAGGAATAGAAAAATCACCTTTCATGTTGGTAATGCCTCCGGTTACAATTTTATTCTCTTTTTTGCTAAAGAAAGCAATAGTAGCGTATTCTAAAGGTTGATTGGTTTCTTTATCAATCACTTTTCCGCTTATTGTTACTTCTTTTTGTGCAAACAAGAAGGTTGAAAATAAACTAAAAAGGACGAATAATTGTATGCTTTTTCCCATGCCGATCTTTTAAATTATAAATTTAATTGAACTGCAAATTTATGGGTTGCTTTAAGTTAAGTGAGTTAAGTTTTTGTTAAAGTAAACCTAAAAAACGGGCTAAATAATGTCTAAAATTAATTGTGGAGGCCTTCCAATAACGGCTTTGTTTCCGTTAACAACAATTGGGCGTTCTATCAATTTCGGGTTATTAACCATAGCATCAATCACTTCAGCATCGGTTAAGGTTTTTCCTTTAAAGTCACTTTTCCAAATGGCTTCATTTTTTCTAACTAATGCAATCGGTTCTATACCCAAAAGCGCAATAAGTTCGGTTAACGCTTTCGCGGAAAGGGTATCGTCTAAATATTTTACAATTTCGAATGGTTTTCCTGAATTCTCAAGGATTTTCACGCCTTGACGCGATTTTGAACAGCGCGGATTATGATATATTTTGGTCATTATAAATGAATGTTAAATGGTTTTAAATCTTCAATAAGGTTTTCGGGCGTTGTAAAATGAACTCCGTTTATACCGAAGGAGTTTGCTGCAACGATATTTCTTAAATTATCATCGATAAAAATGGCGTTTTCGGGTGTGATATTATAACGCTCTAAGCAAATATCATAAATACGTTTAAATGGTTTTCTGGTTTTTTCATCACCAGAAACTACAATGCCATCAAACCAATCTAAAAACTCAAAATGTTTTTGCGCAATAGGAAAGGTTTCACTACTCCAATTTGTAAGGGCTACAATTTTGTAATCTTTGGTTGCTATTAGCTTTTCTAAAATAGCTACGGTTCCTGTTATTTTACCACCGAGCATGCGTTCCCACTGGCCGTAATACATTTCAATATAAGTTTGGTACTCCGGAAATTGTGATACTAATTCACTAGTAGCTTTTGCTAATGGATATCCTGCATCTTGATTTTCATTCCATTGCATGGTACAAATGTTAGAAAAAAACCATTGCATTTTTTTGCGGTCACCTTCAAATGCTTTTAAAAAAACGTATTCTGGGTTCCAGTCTATTAATACACCTCCTAAATCGAAAATTATGGTATTTATATCTTTCATTTTTTTATTATGAATTTTATAGAGCGTTAGGCTAGAAGGGAATTAGTATGCTTTATAATTGATTCTCATCTACTTCTTTTTGCCCCATCATCATTAAATAAGCTTTTAGAAAAGGTTCTATATTGCCATCCATAACCGCGTCAACATTACCTGTTTCGTGAGCTGTACGAACGTCTTTTACTAATTTATAAGGATGCATCACATAATTTCGGATTTGGCTTCCCCATTCAATTTTCATCTTTCCTGCCTCGATATCATCACGCTGCGCGAGTTGTTTTTGCAACTCAATTTCATACAATTGCGATTTCAGCATTTGCAAAGCACGAGATCGGTTATCATGTTGAGAACGCGTTTCCGAACAAGATATTTGAATTCCGGTTGGTTTATGTGTTAATTGTACTTTGGTTTCAACCTTATTCACGTTTTGTCCACCTGCACCACTAGATCTAGCGGTGGTAATATCTAAATCGGCTGGGTTTATTTCAATTTCAATAGTATCATCAACTAGAGGATATACGTAAACCGATGCAAAACTGGTATGGCGTTTAGCATTACTATCAAATGGAGAAATACGAACCAAACGGTGTACGCCGTTTTCGCCTTTTAACCATCCAAAAGCAAAATCGCCTTCAATTTCTAAGGTTACGGTTTTTATTCCGGCAACATCACCTTCTTGAAAGTTTAATTCCTTTACTTTAAATCCGCTTTTTTCGGCATACATTAAATACATACGCATAAGCATATTGGCCCAATCGCAACTTTCCGTACCTCCAGCACCTGCGGTAATTTGAAGTACGGCACTGAGGCTATCTCCTTCTTCCGAAAGCATGTTTTTAAACTCGATATCTTCGAGTAGGTTAGCTAATAAATCGTACTGGTTTTGAACGTCATCAGCTGTGGCTTCGTCTTCTTTGTAAAATTCGTATAAAACTTCTAGGTCTTCAATTCGAGTTCTTGCAGTGTTGTAATCTTCTACCCATTTTTTCTTCACACGAAGTGATTTCATTATAATTTCAGCGGCTTTAGAGTCGTTCCAGAAATTAGGGTCAAAGGTTTGTTCTTCCTCGTTCTGTATTTCAATTAATTTGGCGTCTATGTCAAAGATAGTGCCTAAGTTTATCGAGGCGGGTATTTAGATCTTTAATTTGATCAGTGGTTATCATATTCAATTTTGTTTGAAACAAAAATAAGATTTCTTAATGTTTAAAAAAATTCAATATGTAAAAGTTTATAATCTTTTTTTTGTAATTTTGCAATGTTTTTTATAAAAACACTCCCTTTTACATCCTGAATTTATAGTTAGCAAGAAAATTTAATGAATGAAATTTAAATAGTAAATCTCCGGTTTTATCTATTTAAAAAATAAAACTATAATGAAGTTAAGTATTATTTTACCTGTTTACAATGTTGAAAAATACATAGTGAAATGTCTTGAAAGTATATATTTTCAAGATGTTAGTACCAATGATTATGAAGTTATTATAATTGATGACGGAACTAAGGATAAAAGTATGGAATTGATTAAGGAATTCTCGAAAAAATACAATAATATTATTGTCCATCATCAAGAGAACAAAGGGCTTGCAAATGCCAGAAATAAAGGTATTGGTCTAGCTAAGGGGGATTATATATATTTTCTTGATTCTGATGATTACATAAAGGGAGGAGTCTTGTCTACGATCATGAGTACTATTGATTTATATGATTTAGATGTGCTGACTTTTAATTCAAAAAGTATTAATTATAGTGATATTTTGGATTCATTAGAAATTACTCAAAATAAAAACTTTAATGTTAATGTGGAGACAGGTGTCGAATATATTAGTGGCAGAAGTTACAAAAATGAAGTTTGGTGGTATGTTGTTAAAAAGTCATTTTTGGAAGATTTAAACATTTCGTTTTCAGAAGGAACATATGTTGAAGATGGTATTTTTACTGCGAATGTATTGTTAAATGCAAAGAGAATAGCTCATATTCCTTTAGACATGCATAGATATGTGCAAAGACCGCAATCTATAATGAGTAAAAAAACACCTAGACATTATCATAAAATGGCGGTAGACATGGTTAATGTTGCTATAACATTTAAACCGTTGTTAGATTCTTTAGAACCAACATCTGAAATGCAAGTAAAAGCTTATAATAGATTAAAAGTAAGACAAGAATCTTATGTTTTTTTTGGTCTATTACGTATGTTGAGCTCCAATATTAGATTAAAAGAGGTGAAATTAATATTAAATGAAGTAAGAAAAGCCAAAGCTTATCCTCTAACTGTTTTTGCGGGGCATGAGTATAGTGGGGCGACTTATAAGGCTCTATCATTTGTGTTTAGTAAGAAAAAACTGTTTTGTTTAGTGTTTAGAATAGCTAATCCTGTCTTAAGAAAAAGGGCATCGTAGATGTTTAGTTGTATTGAATATCAAGTGGGATATATTATTTGAGAATTAACATGTTAATTAATTAAGTATTTTAAATTGATAATAGACCTAAGAAGTGATACAGTAACAAAACCATCGAAACCCATGTTGGAGGCCATGATGCAGGCACCTGTGGGAGACGATGTATTTCGAGAAGACCCAACAATAAATGCGTTAGAAACTCGAATAGCTAAAATGTTTGGTAAAGAAACAGCTTTGTTTTTTCCGAGTGGTACCATGGCGAACCAAACAGCTATAAAGTTACATACCAATCCCGGGGATCAGGTTATTTGCGATAAATATGCACATATTTTTAATTATGAATCTGGAGGAGCATCCTTCAATAGTGGCGTGTCTTGTCAATTGCTTGATGTTAATGATGGTATGTTTAAAGCTAGTGATGTTTTAAACGCCATAAACCCAGAAGCTTATTATTATAGTAAAACAAGTTTAGTTGAAATTGAAAACACAGCAAATAGAAGAGGTGGTGCGTGTTGGGACTTTAAAGAGATTGAAAAAATAAGAACGGTTTGTGACGAAAATAAACTTGGATTTCACTTAGATGGTGCACGTTTATGGAACGCCTTGGTCGCTAAAAATGAAACGGCTGAGCAATATGGGAAAGTATTCGATACCATTTCGGTATGTTTGAGTAAAGGTTTAGGCTGCCCCGTAGGTTCTGTTTTAGTTGGTGATGCAGCCATTATGCAAAATGCCATTAGACTGCGTAAAATATTTGGCGGTAATATGCGTCAGGCTGGAATTTTGGCTGCTGCCGGATTGTATGCTTTAGACCATAATATGGATCGTTTAGCTAACGATCATAGTAAAGCGAAAGAAATTGGTACGGTTTTATCTCAATTATCAAGTGTTAAATCGGTTGAAGCTATAGAAACCAATATTGTAATTTTTGAGTTGAATAGCGACGTAAACGAAAAAGAATTCACTAAAAAACTAGCCGATAAAAATGTTCATATTATTAGTATGGGCGGTAATAAATTACGCATGGTAACGCATTTGGATTATACAGATGCGATGCATGAATTTCTAATTTCAACTTTAAAAAAACGATAAAATACAAGTTAGGCCTTCCGAAAGCTATTTATTATCTATTAAGTATTTAGGTGGTATTGTTCAATAGATAAATTTGTTATTTTAGTCTTTGAAAAAACAAGTAATTGAAGTTAAGTGTAATTATTCCTGTATATAATGTTGAACGCTATATTATTAGATGTTTAGATAGTTTGGTGCATCAAGGTTTAAACGAAGGTGATTATGAAATCATCATCGTTAATGATGGCTCGAATGATGCAAGTATGGCTTTAATTGAAAGTTATAAATGGACGCATGAAAATATTTTTGTTCTTAACCAAGAGAATAGAGGTGTAGGGGCCGCCAGAAATACAGGGCTTTATGTCGCTAATGGGGAGTATATCTATTTTTTAGATCCTGATGATTATTTGGCAAATGATGTTTTAAAAACACTTTTGAATTATGCCATAGAACATCAACCTGATGTTTTAACTTTTAAATCGCAACCAACTGAATTATTAACGCTAGTAGATTCTAAATCGAACTTAAATGACGAGTTGGAAATCGATAAAAAATCAGGAATTGATTATATCGCAAGTCATGGCTTTCAGAATGAAGTTTGGTGGTATTTTATTAATAGAAATTTTTTAAAATCAATTGAACTCCAGTTTATTGAAGGTCGATGGATGGAAGATGCCATTTTTACAGGAAAAATTTTGGTTAAAGCTAATAATGTTATTCATTTACCAATAGATGCGCATCGATATGTAAGAAATTATGGTTCGGCAATGACGAGTAAAGAACCAAATCATTATTTAAAAGTTATCGATGATAATGCAAATGCAGCTGTTGCATATCATTCAATAATTAATAATCTTAAAATTAATAATAAAGCATGCTTGGTTAGATTAAGGGCTAAACAACAATCTTTTGTGTTTTTTCTTTTAAATAGAATATTAAAATCTACGATGAAAAGATCTGAGATTTTACCTTTATTAGAGAAAATGCAAAGTGTAAATGCATATCCTTTAAATGCTTTTATAGGACAGGATTATAATGGTTTAGGTTATTTTTCTATCGCAAAGATTTTTAGTAAGAAATACCTCTTCTATTTTATTTTTTTAGTAACCAATCCTTTTCTTAAAAGGAGTAAATATTAATAAAGTTGGTTTTTAAAAATGTTTATTTCAGTCTAGTAAAGGCGTGTTTAATGTTGTTATTGTTGTTGTGGTATAACCCGATTTTATAGCGGTAAGTTGCAATCTGTATAAATCATGGTTCTCAGGTATTTTTAACTGTAAACTTGGTCCAAATCCCTTTTCTTTTATCGCTAAGTAGTTACCAAATTCATCACATTTAATTAAAGCCCATTCAAATTCTAAGTTTTCGCTATCAGACCCATAAATCCAACTGTCACTGTAAATCATGGCGTAATAAGTATGTGTATTATTTTCGTAAATTAATTTAGACGGTTTTAATATTTTAATCTTAGGTAATTCAACAGAAACTGGTTTAGAGTTAATGGCACTTATAGCTTCAAGGTATGATTTTTTTTGTCTCCCTTTTCTGTCTATTAATCCATCAAAAACAAGCTTGTTACTTTCGTGCTTATCTTGCCAACCTGTTATAAAAAAAGAAAATTGGTGTTTTAAAATATTATTAGGTTTTAAATTAGCAGCATCTATGTCACTTAAAATAAAATGTGTTTTGTTTTCGGATAAATAGTGTACAACGTTTTCTAAGTTTTCATCATTTTTTACAACTAAGCCTATGCCATCAATGGCAGCCGAACTGTTTAAAATGTTTTTTATATGATAAATAGATTGTTGATTTATTTCAATATTAGTTATTAATGGACGTTTGTTATCCTCTTTTTTTATAGCATTACTAAGCTCTTTCAACCATAAAATATAGGCTCTATTTTGATATAAAAGTTCGGGCTTGTGGTAAAAGTTTTTCTGTTGGTGTTGTACATCATTTTCTATGTGCCAAGAAATAATGTGATCATTGTTTTTTAAAGCCTTTACGGTTTTTATTATTTCCGATTTTAATGCTTCTGTTTTTAAGGTGTCCGTCATAAAATCAAGGTTCTCGGGCACCCAAAAGCTATAAGCTATATTTAGATTGTAGAGTTTGCTTACTTCAAAAACATTATGATCATAAACGGAATTTCCTTGGTACTTAAGCGTATTTAGCTTTAAGTTTTTGATGTTTTCAAAATCTGCAATTAGTTTTCTTCTATTTAGAATGTGATAATCTTTTTCCCAATTATGACCAATTTTGAAGTTGATGCCTTTAATGTTTTGCATTGCTATTTGAGCCTTTTCTGGGGGCAGAGAGTTGCTTTTAATATCTTGTAAAGGTCTGTTTATATAGCTTGGAACTTTTTTTTGTTCAAATAAATTAAGAGTGGTTTGTTTTGAGGCAATGGTCCAATCTAGGTAAGTATTTGGAATTTCTCCAGTAGGCCAATTGTTATCTACTTTACTGTTAAAATGAATAATAGATTTAATCTCAGGAAAATTATTTTCTATAGCAATGAAGGCGTTGTCTTGCCAATTGGAAACGTTTTTTTGTAGGTTACTGGTTAAAGCACCGAATTCGGATATAACAACAGGTGTTCCCGGAAGGTTTTTAAACGCGTCGTGGAATGGTTTATATAAAGCTTCAAACTCCTGTGATTTTCCATCTTGATTTAAGTCGCCGTAGTTTAGTATGTTTACGCCAATCCAATCAACATAAGCTTCGCCTGGATAAAAAGAGGCAACATGCTCCGGTTTCCACGGGTTCCAAATCCATACCACATTATCCGCGCCTTGTTTTTTGAAAATTTCATAAGTATGTATCCAAGCGTTTTTAAACTTTTCTGATGCTTTATCTCCGGTAACATACCACGGATAAAATGGGTTGTCAAACTCATGAGCAAATCTCAAAAAAACGGGATGTTTATAGGTTTTAAGGGTGTTTGCAAAATCGGCAATATAGTTATCAAAATAGCCTGTTTCTATAAGGTTGTATACATGATGATTTTCCGAGTTAAAATCACCTTCAAAAGTGTTTATCCAAGGTTCCCATGTGATTACAGGTATTGAATTTTGTTTGTAAATAGAATCTATTAAGGTTTTTGGAAAGTTTGATTCTATATTTTTGTGCCATGGCAAGTACAATGAAATTAGATCAAATTTATGATTTCCAAATTTTGTATTTGTTTTTACTGTATTTAAATCGGTGAGTCCGTTATCTATTTTAGGTGCAAAAACACCAATATAATTTATGGTGTTTCTAGATTTTATTTCCGAAGTAACACCTCCCCATTTTACATATTCTCCATAGTACTGTATTCCGCCGCATATAATAACAGAGCTTAATACTAAAGGTAAAACAGTTTTTCTGAAAATAATAAAAAGACTATTTCTAAAGGGGTTTGAATATGGTTTTTCATTTAAATTCAGTTTTACTTCACGAGGTTTCTGGTAGGCAAATACTAAGGTGTATAGCATAATTAAAACATTGAACAATGCAAAACCTGACATGAATAATGAAAAGGGCGTAAAATCTAAATTTAACCCGTAAATAATAGCTGCTATAGAAATTACGGCTATAACAAGGTTAGGAATTAATATTTTAAAATTAGTTAATTCTTTGTCGTCTTTTGGAGTTGGCAAATACGGAACATTTTTTCTAATAACCGTATAAACGAAACCTAGTAGGAATACCCACCAAGTACAAATTAATAATAGTCCACCTAATATATGTATACCTCGTTCACTCTTATTTAGAACCCAACGCTGTACAAAAATACGTATACAAAATATGGATACAAGTACAGGGAGATATATTAGCCCGAAATTTATAACATTACCTTTCCATGGTAAAGAAGCGTTAAATAAAGATATTATTGGGATCAAGAAACCTAACAAAAAGAAGATACCCGATAAATAGTGCATGGGTAAAAGACCGTAGTGAAACTTTTGTTTCCAAGTGAACTTTTTAAATAGTTTAGGATATACAGACACCAGTAACTCTAATGTGCCCCGAGACCATTTTAATTGTTGTTTATAATAAGCGGTTAGTGATGCCGGAGTTAAGCCTTCTGTAAAGGCTTTTGGCACGTAAACCGATTTCCAACCTTTAGCATGAAGTTGCATGGCAGTGTGCATATCTTCGGATAATCCTGGTGCATGGCCGCCGATGGAGTCTAAGGCTTTTCGTCTAAAAACGCAATTTGCTCCAATCGCATTAACTGTGCCGTAAGAATTCATAGACATCATCATAGGGCCATAAAAATGAAAAGTTTGTTGCGAGGCTCCCTCAGCAACATCTGATTCTTTTACATTATAATAAACTTGCGCAGTTTGAACAAACCCGATATTTTTATTTTCAAAATATGGTAATACTTCGTCTAAAAAATCAGGTTTTGGTACGTGGTCTGGATCTAGTATTAGGCATATTTCGCCTGTTGCTTGTAATAAAGCATTATTGATGTTTCCTGCTTTAGCATTGATTCTATTGTTTCTGGTAACATGAATAATACCGTGCTTTTGGCAGAAGTTTTTTAAAAAAGGATCGTTAGCTTCATCACATAAATAGGTGTTATGTGGGTAGCGTATGTTTTTAATCGCCAAAAGGGTTTGGGTAGTCATGGCGTAGGGTTCGCCAGGGAAGTAGGTGGTGAGTACATCTACTGTAAATGAACTTTTTAAAACAGGTTTTTTGGGAATACTAATGGCCCAATAGTGTATCCATATGTATAGAATTCTTAAACTATCAAAAACAATTACAGCGGTTAATATCCAAAATAGAAAAGGTGTTTCAATTAAATCAGGCTTAAGAAACCAATAGAAAAAATTACAGAAACTTAAAGTGCCTATTACAATTAATAGGCGTAGTGTAATTTTTTCCTTTTTAGTGGGTTTTTTTATATCGTTAGAATCATTCATTTCTTTAGAGCGTAGAAGGGGATGTTAGATGTAGAGAAATTACCTTTATCGTCGTAGATATATACAAAAACTCTGTATGCGCCTTCTTTATGGGGTAGGCTAAAAGCCAAAGTTTTTTTGTTTAAAACGGCGTCTGTTTCAAGAATTTTTTTTGGTTTATCTTCCTTTTCTGTTTGGTTATAATCCCAACCTTCGGCATAAACTTCCCATTTGTATAAAAAGGTTGAGTCTTTGGGGCTTTGTGTTTCAAGTAAAACTTCTATGTTTTTTTGTGTGTTTGTAGAGAAAACCAGCTTATCATTAGCTCCCTTGCCATCAATTAGCAGGTATTTAATTTGTGGAGGTAATTCTTGTTTAGAAGTTGTATTCCCCCAATAGGATTTAATGGCATAAAAAACTTCTGATTTTCGGCCATGTTCATCAAAAATACTAAACCATGTATGAGTGTGTTCTTGTTTTTGGCCCCAATAAAACACCAAGTCTCCTAGTGAGTTTTCATTGTTTTCTACAAAATTATTATAAGTATTGGTGTATTGTTCTGCTTTTTTAGTACTGGTTTGTTCAATAGGAACTTGCCACGGCGTCATTTTTTCTTCCCAAGGGCCATTAATACCATATTCAGCTATAAAAAAAGGAAGTGTTGTTGAAATATATGACACTTTTTTGATAAGGGGATTTATTCGTTTTAAATTTCCAAAGGCATTAAAACCGAGTAAATCTATTTTTGAAGAATGTAAATGAATACCCAAAGTTTGACTTAAAGACGGTATAAGTGTTGTGCTAACTAGATGGTTTGGGTCTTCCTGATGAATAATGTCTATTAAGTTATTAAAGGTGTTTATAAAACTGTTTTTATTAATGGTAAGCGGATAATCAAGTTCATTGCCCAAGTTCCAAAGCAGAAGTGCGGGATGATTTTTGTATTTTCTAACAAACTTCTTTACATCATTTTTTAACTGGATAGTGTTTTCTTCCGAAGCATAAAAGTTGTAATTATTGGAGTTTTTAGGAATAGGAATCTCTACAATTACCGCTAACTTATTGTGGTGAGCATCATCTAAAACAGATTTAATATTTATGGTATCATAAACTCTAATCGTGTTTCCACCAATAGCCGCTAGCGATTTTAGTTGCGTTTTACCAGTAGCTCCTCGCATTTTGAAATGTTTGCCATTTCTAAAAAGTTTAAAGTTTGTAGAGTCCTTTTTTAGATATACCGTATGGTTTTCACTAGCGACTAATACTTTGTCTTTATGTAAGTACATGTATAAAATTAGAGCACAAATGCATGCGCCCATAATTAGTACAATTATTTTTTTCATTTTAAGAGAGAGACGAAAATTAATAAAAATCAAATGTAAGCATTAGGTTGGCTTACAGATGATTATATTGATTAACTGAGGGAAGAATCGGTTAAAGTGTTGTTTTACTTAAACATATCCATACCAGGAATGTTTGGCATACCATCTTTAGCAGCTGCTGCAAGTTCGGCTTCGTTAATTTTGGTGGCTTTGTCTATGGCTTTATTCAGCGTTAAAATAAGATAATCTTCAAGTTGTTCTTTATCTTCAAGTAAACTATCATCAATGTCAATAGATTTTATAGCTCTATTGGCTGTTAAGGTAATTTTTAGCTTGTTATCGTTGCTGGCTTCATCAATTAGAACAGAATTTAAACGCTCTTTAGTTGCATCGACTTTTATTTTGGCTTCTTTGATTTTAGACATCATGCCCATCATATCTCCAAACATATTACTTTATTTTTAAGGGTTGGTTGGTGCAAATTTATTAAATAGTATCAGAATTATCTGTATTTTACGAGGAAAAATGAAATTAGCCACCATTATTTTATGCTTAAGTTTTACATTTGCCACTTCCTGTAAAAACGAAAAAATGAGTCTATCTATAAATGAAGTGGCAATACCTTCAGCAAAAAAAATACCAAAAGAATTAAAAAACCATAACGATGTTAGAGTTGATAATTATTATTGGCTGAACGATCGTGAAAATCCGGAAGTTATTGATTATTTAAATGCCGAGAATGCATATACTAAAGCTATAATGCAACATACCGAGGAGTTTCAGAAGGACTTATTTGAAGAGATGAAGGGGAGAATTAAGGAAGACGATTCTACCGTGCCATACAAGTTAAATGGTTATTGGTACATTACACGTTATGAAACCGGGAAAGATTACCCTATTTATTTTCGTAAAAAAGGCACTTTAGATGCGCCAGAAGAAATTTTATTCGACTGTAATGAAATGGCTAAAGAACATTCTTACTTCAGTTTAGGAAGTATTTCTATTAGTCCAGACAATAAAATGGCAGCTTTTTCTACCGATGTGGTAAGTAGAAGACAATATACTGTTCAAATTAAAAACTTAGAAACCGGCGAAATTTATGCCGATAAAATTCTAAATACCACCGGAAGCGCCACTTGGGCAAACGATAATAAAACGTTGTTTTACACCATAAAAGATGAAGTAACGTTGCGTTCTTCTAAAATATTTAAACACAAATTGCATAGTGAAACCGAGAGTGACACTGAAGTGTATCATGAAACGGATGAAACTTTTAATACGTTTGTTTATAAAACGAAATCGAAGAAATATATAATCATTGGATCGTCGAGTACGTTGTCTTCGGAATATTCCATTTTAAATGCAGATACACCAGATGGAGCGTTTAAAGTATTTCAGAAAAGAACAGCCGATTTAGAATATAGTATTGCGCATTATAATGATGCCTTTTACATTATTTCTAATTGTGATGGCGCTACAAACTTCAAACTTCTAAAAACAAGCGAAACGGCTACGGAAAAAGAAAATTGGACTGATTTATTGCCACATCGTACAGATGTATTGCTTGAAGATATCGAGATTTTTAAAGATTATTTAGTGGTTAATGAGCGTGAAAACGGACTTAATAATTTACGAATAATAAGCTGGGATGGGAGCGAAGATTATTATTTACCTTTTAATTCTGAAACGTACACATCTTATATTGGTGGAAATCCCGATTTTGATAGCGATGTGCTACGTTACGGATTTAATTCCTTAGCCAACCCAAGTGCAGTTATCGATTATAATTTTAAAGCTAAAACTAGCGAAATTAAAAAGGAGCAGCAGGTTTTTGGGGGTAAATTCAATAAAGAAAATTATGAAGAAAAACGCGTTTGGGCTACCGCTCGTGATGGCGTAAAAGTGCCTATATCGTTGGTTTATAAAAAAGGAATCAAGTTAGATGGTTCAAATCCTGTATTGCAATATGCCTACGGTTCGTATGGTTCTACCATCGATCCCTCTTTTTCAACCATCCGTTTAAGTCTACTCGATCGTGGTTTTGTTTATGCCATTTCTCATATTCGTGGTGGCGAGTATTTAGGTAGAAACTGGTACGAAACAGGTAAACTATTAACTAAAAAGAACACTTTTACCGATTTTGTAGATTGCTCAAAGTATTTAATTGAAGAAAACTACACCTCTAATAAGCATTTGTACGCTTACGGTGGTTCAGCAGGAGGTTTATTAATGGGGGCTATTATTAATATGAACCCAGAATTGTACAACGGGGTTTTGGCTGCGGTACCTTTTGTAGATGTAGTAACCACAATGCTTGATGATACGATTCCGTTAACCACAGGCGAGTACGACGAATGGGGAAATCCTAACGATGAAACTTATTATAAGTACATGAAATCATATTCTCCATATGATAATGTAGAAGCGAAAGCATACCCAAATATGTTAGTAACCACTGGTTTACACGATTCGCAAGTACAATATTGGGAGCCTGCAAAGTGGATAGCAAAGCTTCGAGAACTAAAAACTGACACTAATAAATTGCTGCTACAAACCGATATGGATTCCGGGCATGGCGGGGCTTCAGGACGTTTTGAAAGCCTTAAAGAAGTAGCGCTAGAATATGCTTTTTTATTAGATTTAGAAGGAATTAATCGTTAATAAAAAAAAATGTCTTATTTTTGTCCAGTTTTAAGAAGCATTTATTTATTAAAATAGTGCAACTTGTAAAATGAATTTATGAAACACAGAAATCAAGTATTTGATAATGTATTAGAGTTAGTTGGCAATACTCCCTTAGTAAAGCTTAACAGAATTACCTCTAAGTTCGAAGGGGATTTTTACGCTAAAGTAGAATGTTTTAACCCAGGACAATCATCAAAAGATAGAATAGCGCTTTACATTATTGAAGAAGCCGAAAAAAAAGGCATTTTAAAACCAGGCGATACTATTGTTGAAACAACCTCTGGAAACACTGGTTTTAGTATAGCAATGGTAAGTATCATTAAAGGATACGAATGCGTTTTGGCCGTAAGCTCAAAATCTTCTCCAGATAAAATTGATATGTTGCGTACTATGGGGGCAAAGGTATATGTTTGTCCAGCACATGTTAGTGCAGACGATCCTAGATCTTACTATCAAGTAGCAAAACGTATTCACGAAGAATTAAAAGGTTCGGTTTATATTAATCAATATTTTAATCAACTTAATATTGATGCACATTACAACTCTACAGGACCAGAAATTTGGAAGCAAACTGAAGGTGAAATCACGCATTTAGTAGCTTGTAGCGGTACTGGAGGAACTATTTCAGGAACAGCAAAGTATTTAAAAGAGCAAAACCCAAATGTAAAAGTTATTGGTGTAGATGCTTTTGGTTCGGTACTTAAAAAATATCATGAAACTAAAGAGTTTGACGAAAAAGAAATTTATCCATACCGTATAGAAGGTTTAGGTAAAAATCTAATTCCAGGTGCAACAGATTTTGATATTATTGATGAGTTTGTAAAAGTATCAGATGAAGAAAGTGCACACACAGCCCGAGAAATCGCAAGAACGGAAGGTATGTTTGTGGGGTATACTTCAGGAGCAGCTATGCAAGCCATTAAACAATTAGACGAGCAAGGTGAGTTTAAAAAAGGAGATAAAGTAGTTATCATATTTCCAGATCACGGTTCACGTTACATGAGTAAAGTATATAGTGATAAGTGGATGGCAGATCAAGGCTTTTTCGATAGTAAAAACAAAGTCTCTGCAGATAGCATTCAATACATTAAATAATTAAAAATATTTCAACATAAAAAAAGTCCATATTTTACATCATTGTGAAATATGGGCTTTTTTTATAGAGCATTTTTACATTTTTATGATTTTTTTATAGGATTAATACTAAAAAAACTTAAATGCTTCATAAAAAATTATGTTCAATGCTCAGAAATATTTAATTTTGCACCCACTAACTAAAGCTTGAGTTTTCTTTTTTTATTATAGGCACATTTTGATGCTTATAAGCTTAACGAATTCTTTTGAAATTAGTTGTAGTGATATTTGAAATTAATACAATACCATTTATAATAGATGAAGGATTTATTTGAAAAGATTTATAAAGACAAAGGACCGCTAGGAAAGTGGGCGTCTCAAGCAGAAGGCTATTTTGTATTCCCAAAGTTGGAAGGTGAAATATCTAATAGGATGAAATTTCAAGGAAAAGACGTTATTACTTGGAGTATTAATGATTACTTAGGTTTAGCCAATCACCCTGAAGTTCGTAAAGTGGATGCAGAAGCTGCTGCACAATACGGTTCAGCGTACCCAATGGGTGCTAGAATGATGTCTGGACATACGGATTTACATGAAAGACTTCAAAATGAATTAGCAGAATTCGTAAGTAAAGAATCGGCTTATTTATTAAATTTCGGATACCAAGGTATGGTATCTACCATTGATGCTTTAGTATCTAAAGACGATATTATTGTTTATGATGTTGATGCTCATGCTTGTATTATTGACGGTGTGCGTTTACATATGGGAAAACGTTTTACTTATAAACACAACGATGTTGCAAGTTTAGAGAAAAACTTAGAACGTGCTACTAAAATGGCAGAACAAACAGGTGGAGGGATTTTAGTAATTTCTGAAGGTGTTTTTGGAATGCGTGGAGAGCAAGGACGTTTAAAAGAAATTGTAGCACTTAAACAAAAATTTAACTTTAGATTATTTGTTGATGATGCTCACGGTTTTGGAACCTTAGGAGCAACAGGAGCAGGTACAGGAGAAGAACAAGGCGTACAAGATGATATTGATGTGTACTTTGCAACGTTTGCTAAATCTTTAGCAAGTACAGGTGCTTTTATTGCAGGAGATAAAGAAATAATTGATTATTTAAAATATAATTTACGTTCTCAAATGTTTGCAAAATCTTTGCAAATGCAATTAGTAGCTGGGGCACTTAAGCGTTTAGATATGCTTAAAACTATGCCTGAACTTAAAGCGAAACTTTGGGAAAATGTAAATGCATTACAATCAGGTTTAAAAGATAAAGGCTTCGATATCGGTACAACACAAAGTTGTGTAACGCCAGTTTATTTAAAAGGTTCTATTCCTGAAGCTATGGCTTTAGTTAAAGATTTACGTGAAAATCACGGTGTATTCTGTTCTATCGTAGTGTATCCAGTAATTCCTAAAGGATTAATTTTATTAAGATTAATTCCAACGGCAACACATACATTAGAAGATGTTTCTGAAACATTAAATGCATTTGATGCTATTAGAACACGTTTGGAAAACGGAACTTACAAGCGTTTATCTGCTTCAGTTGCAGCTGCAATGGGCGAGTAGATTTACATAAAATATAGTATAAAAAAATCCGATTCAATTAAATATTGAATCGGATTTTTTTGTTTTAGAATTCAGAATCTAAAGCGGTTTTCTATAAGTTTTTCTTCTTTTATAAACCACAGGATCAAAATGTTTCCATATTTGATGAATGGCGTGATTATCTTCCAACTCGGGAGTTCTAAAACAATTTTCAATATCTAAAGCTTTAAAAGTTTCGTAATATTCATTGAAAATAACGGCGTGAACACCTTTATTTTGATAATCGGGGTGTATACCTATTAAATAGAAAATAACGTCTTTACTGTTCTTTTTGGCGTTTAAAATATGTCTAAAACCAAAAGGAAATAGTTTTCCATTCATCTTTTTTAATGCTTTTGCAAAAGCAGGCATTACAATGGCAAAACCAACTAATTCATCGTTTTTATCTACAACAAATTTAATATAGTCAGGATTTATAAAGCTGATGAATTTTTCTTTAAAATATGTTTTTTGAACATCGTTTATAGCAACAAACGAAGATAAGGAAGCGTAACTGGCATTAAATAAATCGAACATTTTATCGACATAAGGCATCACTTCACTCGTTTTACTAAATTTTAATGCTTTGAGTTGGTAACGTCTTTTTATTAATTCTTGAGCTTTTTTGAAAAATTCAGGTTTTACATTTTCAAACGGAAAACGACTTTCAGAATATGATTTTTCAATCACATAACCGGCAGCTTCATAATGTTTAACATAATAGGCATGGTTATACCACGTCACCATAGGCGCAATGCTATCAAAGCCTTCCGTCATCACACCAACTTTATCTAAATTAGAAAAACCTACAGGGCCTTCTGTGAACTCTAGGTTTTTACGCTTTCCAATTTCAGCAACTTTATCTAGTAAGGTTTTAGAAACTTCTAGGTCGTCAATAAAATCGAACCAACCAAAACGCATTTTCTTAATATTTTGGTTTTCAATTTCTAAATTGTTTGCAATAGCTGCAATTCGGCCAACAATAGTTTTGTTTTTATACGCTAAAAATAATTGTGCTTCGGCATCTTGAAAAACAGGATTTTCATTTTTGTCAAAGGTCTTTATTTCCTGACTAATAATAGGTGGTGTCCAAAATTCACAATCTTTATAGAGCGCAAAAGGAAATTTAACAAATGCTTTTAGCTCTTTTTTACTTTTAACTTCTTTTAGTGTAATCATATAATAGTATGATGAATTCTTAAACTTAAAACTCTGTAACGCGACGTTTTTGTTTTTCTATAGAATTGTCTTTGTTTTTATCTTTTTTATTTTTTCCACGTTTATTTTCTTGTCGTTTCATTTCATCTTCCACAGAAGCTCCGTTATCGGTTTCTTTGTCTTTATGAAAATCTAAACGGTACGACATACCAAAATTAACACCAAAAACAGACGGTGTATCTTTCGTATTAAAGGTTAAAGCAGTATCTAATTGAAAATCTTTCCCCCATAAATAGGCTCCACCAAATCTAAATAGATCATCGGCATAAAAATCACTTTGAATACCTTGTACTTCTCCGAAAACAACCCAATTAGCATTTAAAGAATGTGTTAAAGTTAAAATGTATTGAAAATCCGATTGTTCGGTTCCAATCCTGTCTTTTATTAAATTCATTACAAAAACCCAACCTCCAGAAAAGTTGTTTTGAGTTGCAATCATTACTTTTGGGCTAAATCCTTCAATATTTTCAGCGGTGTACGGATTATCTAAAACATCGTAATGTGCACCAGCGTAAATGGCTACTGCTGGTATTAAAGTCTTCCATTTAAAACGATTGTTGGCTTTCCAGCTGTATAAGTTAGGCTTTTCTTCTTCAGAGTTTTTATACGGATCGTAAATTAAATACTTCGCTCCAAGCGTTAAATATTTAAAGTTAGAACGCCTGTCTTTATGGTCTAAATTAGTAACATAAGATTTGTTGTCACTTTGGAAATTACCTTCAATATTCAATTCTAAAGGCTCCCAAATTAAACCGTATCGTACAGCAAAATCGGCACCAAAACCAGAAACTTTGTAACCTACGGCAGGTGTGCGTTCCTCTTCTATAAGGTACGGCCCAACTTCAAACTGTGCCACATTGGTTCCTACGGAAAAAGCACTTCTGGAAGTCCCTGGGCGGTTAGAATTTATCACGTCGGTATATTGGCAAAAAGCCTGGTTACTAATAAAAAATAGTAGGAGTATTAGGGCGAGTTTTGTAAACTTCATGTGCTCAGATTTTTAAGGTATTGCCGTGCGCTTAATTTTTTGTTTTTAAGGATTGGCGATTAAGGGTTTTCAAATATAGATATTTTATATATTTTTTATCATTTTTCCATGTTTTTTAAACGTATAGAATTGTATTTTTGTTGTTAGTTTTAATCAAAATTTTACGCAATGGGGTTATTAAAAACCATTTTTATAATTGTATTAGTTTATTATTTGTTCAAAGTAGTGTCAAGGATTTTTGGACCTTTATTAATGAAATTCGCTGTAAAAAAAGCGGGTGAACGTTTTGGAGGGCAATATCAAGCAGCACAAAAAGAACCCGTAAAAAAAGAAGGCGAAGTTACTATCGATAAAATCCCAAATATTAAAACATCAAATAAAGATGTTGGCGATTATGTAGATTATGAAGAAGTCGATTAATATTTTTAGTGTTTCGCTTACGCGGAAAAAATAAGAACACACAATTAGCGACCAACCACGAGTTAATTTATCATTAGTCAGCGACATCAAACGCGTTTTTTAATCATTGTTTAAAATACTTTCATGCAATTTTCAATCAAAAAAGCACTACCACATATTCTTGTATTATTGGGGTTTGTGATATTGTCATTGGCTTATTTTAGTCCCGTTTTACAAGGTAAAGAAATCTATCAAAGTGATATCGTGCAGTTTATTGGCATGAATAAACAACAAAAGGATTTTAAAGCACAAACGGGTGAAGAAACCTATTGGACCAACGGTGCTTTTGCAGGTATGCCAACATATCAATTAGGAGCTAGATATCCACATAATTATATTAAAAAAATCGATTCAGCATTACGGTTTTTACCACGCCCAGCCGACTATTTATTTTTATATTTACTAAGCTTTTATGTGTTATTATTGGTGTTAAAGGTCGATTTTAAACTTGCTGCACTTGGAGCATTAGCTTTTGGTTTTTCAACGTATCTCATTATAATTTTAGGCGTAGGCCATAATAGTAAAGCGCATGCAATTGCTTATATGCCGCTGGTTTTAAGCGGAATTGTGCTTACGTTTAGAAAGAAATATATTGCAGGATTTCTGTTAACAGTTTTAGCAATGGGGCTAGAAATTGTGTCTAATCACTTTCAAATGACCTACTATTTAATGTTGTTAGTCCTTATTTTAGGATTGGCTTATCTAGTAGATGCGTATCAGAAAAAAACATTACCTCATTTTTTTAAATCGGTTGGTATATTGTTTGGCGCCGTAATATTGGCTGTGGCATTAAATGCTACAAGCGTTATGGCCACGCAGGAATACGTTAAAGAAAGTACTCGTGGTAAAACAGAATTAACCATCAATCCCGATGGATCTCCAAAACCAATAACATCGGGGTTAGATAAAGATTATATTACACAGTTTAGTTATGGCTTTGCTGAAACGTTTAATCTTTTTATTCCACGTTTTATGGGTGGTGGTAATGGTGAAGATGTGGGAAAAGATTCTGCAACCTATGAAGCTTTTAGAAAACTTGGAGCCACAACAACTCAAGCTGCTGAAGAAGCCAAACGAGCGCCATTATATTGGGGAGAGCAACCCATAGTGGAAGCTCCGGCTTATGTTGGCGCCGTAATTTTATTTTTGTTTGTATTCGCTTTATTTCTTGTAAAAGGCCGTTTAAAATGGTGGCTTGTTGGCGGCACAATATTTTCATTATTACTTTCTTACGGAAAAAATTTAGGATTTTTAACCAACTTTTTTATCGATTATGTTCCGTTTTACAACAAGTTTAGAGCCGTAACGTCTATACAAGTACTACTGGAGCTATGTATTCCTGTATTAGGAATTTTTGGTTTGGTACGTTTGTTTAATAGTTTTGAAAAACGAGAAGAAAAATTACATGCTTTAAAATATGCAACGGCAATCACTGGAGGTTTAGCACTTTTATTTTTAGTGATGAAATCATCTTTATTCGATTTCGTAGGCGTTAACGATGGTTTTTACAGTAAAAATTACGGTCCCGATTTTGTAGATGCTTTAAAAGAAGATCGGAAAAGTGTTTTTACAACTGATACACTCAGAAGTTTAGCTTTAGTATTACTTTCGGCAGGTTTAATTTTTGCTTATTTAAAAGATAAGTTGAAAGAAAATGGATTGATTATAGCTTTTACAGTTTTAATGTTATTCGATTTAGTTGGAGTAGATAGGCGTTACGTAAACAACGACGATTTTGTAGCATCTATACAAATGAATAAGCCTTTTGAAGCTAATGAAGCTGATAAAGCCATTTTACAAGATGATGGTTATTACCGAGTTTACGATTTGGTTTCAGGGCCATCAAAAGCATCGTATTTTCATAATTCTTTGAACGGGTATAATGCAGCTGAACTAAAACGTTATCGTGAGGTTTTCGATTTTTATATTTCGAAAAACAATATTAATGTGCTTAATATGTTTAATACCAAATATCTTATAGCACAAGGTGAAAAAGGAGAAGTTTTTCCATACACCAATGAAGAGGCGAATGGAGCTGCATGGTTTGTAAATCAACTTAAAAAGGTAGATTCGGCAAACGATGAAATTATGGCTTTGGATAGTTTAGATAATAAACATGTAGCGGTTTTTACAAAAGGTAAAGATGAATTACTACCAACGGAAAGTAAAACATTTAAAGTCGATTCGTTAGCGTCGATTAATTTAGTATCTCATGCACCTAATAATTTAAAATACACGTCTAATAATTCAAATGAAGGATTTGCTGTATTTTCAGAAGTATATTATGGTAACGGTTGGAAAACTTTTATCGACGGAAAACCAACGGAACATAGTCGCGTAAATTACACGTTGCGTGGATTATTTATTCCAGCAGGAAAACATGAGATTGAGTTTAAATTTGATCCTGATGTTGTTAAAACAGGAAGTTATATTGCGTTGGCAAGTTCAGCGTTATTTGGTTTGTTGTTATTGGGTGGATTGTTTTTTCAATTCAAGAAAAAGAAAGCCACAAAAGCATAACTTGCTTCGGAAGATATCATGAAAAATTCTAAAGTACTTATCATTAGCTATTATTGGCCACCGGCAGGAGGACCAGGCGTACAGCGTTGGCTAAAATTTGTAAAGTACTTGCCTGAATTTGGTGTAAAACCCATTGTTTATATTCCTGAAAACCCCAATTATCCGCTTTTAGATGAAAGCTTAATAGCGGAAGTTCCAAAGGAAGTAACTGTTATAAAACAACCGATAAGCGAACCTTATCGATTGGCAGGATTGTTCTCTAAAAAATCATCAAAAACAATTAGTAAAGGGCTTATTCCAGAGGCTAAAAAGCAAAGTTTTATCGAAAAATCTATGCTTTATATTCGTGGTAATTTTTTTATTCCTGATGCTCGTAAAAGTTGGGTGAAACCTTCCGTTACTTATCTTTCAGAATATATTTCAAAAGAAAACATTGAAACAATTATTACCACAGGTCCACCGCATAGTTTGCATCTTATAGGTTTACAACTTCAACAGAAAATAGGAGTGAAGTGGATTGCTGATTTTAGAGATCCATGGACCACTATTGGCTATCATAAACAGTTGAAATTAACCGAAAGTTCTAAACAAAAACATAAAACTTTAGAGAAAGAGGTTTTAAACAAAGCAGATGACATTATAGTAACCAGTTCGGTAACTAAAACAGAGTTTGAGGGTATTACAAAAAAGCCTATTACTGTAATTACAAACGGTTATGATTATGAGCCTTTACAAGCTGTAACGCTCGATTCTAAGTTCTCAATAGCGCATATTGGGTCGTTGTTATCCAAACGAAATCCTGAAGTTTTATGGCAAGTTTTATCAGAATTAGTAAAAGAAAATGCTGAATTTGAAAAAGACTTTGAGTTAAATTTTATTGGTGCTGTGAGTGAAAATGTACTGCAATCTATCGAGATTTCTGGGCTTTCAAAATACATGAATAATTTCGGGTATGTATCGCATAAAGCATCTATTCGTTATCAAAAGAGTTCACAAGTTTTATTGTTAGTCGAAATTGATTCTGAAGAAACAAAATGTATTATTCCTGGTAAATTGTTCGAATATCTGGTGTCTAATCGTCCAATTTTAGCTTTGGGACCAAAAGGTTCGGATGTTGAAACCATAATAAAAGAGACCAATACCGGAAACTACTTTAGTTACAACGATAGTAAATCGTTAAAATCGACTATCTTGGGGCATTATAAAAACTTTAAAAATAAAAACTTGAAAGTGCATGCCGTTGGATTACAGAAATATAGTAGAAAAAACTTGACTGCTCAATTGGTTTCCGTATTAAAAAAGTAATAAAATAAGCATTCACAAAAATCAATTTCAAATCAACCTGTTTTGAAATTATAATGTTGAAATCAAAATAATTATGGGCGTAGTTGCTTCTCAATCCTTTAAAAACATAATTTCTACCTATTTGGGGTTTTTAGTAGGAGCAATAAATACCTTGTTTCTTTATACCAAATTTTTAAGTGCGGAATACTACGGTATGGTAGGCTACATGCTGTCTTTGGCTTATGTTATTATGCCTTTGATGAATTTTGGTACACATAATACATTAGTTAAGTTTTACTCTACTTTTAAAACGCGTGTATCGTTAAATAGTTTTTTAACACTCATGCTGCTTTTGCCTATTGCCGTTATTATTCCTATAGTTTTAATTGTTTATTTCGGACATGAATTTATAGGTAATTTATTGTCTAATGAAAATGCAATTATTAAAAATTACCTGTGGCATACTATTATTATCGGTATTTCATTAGCGTATTTCGAGGTTTTTTTTTCTTGGGCAAAAGTGCAAATGCTAACGGTATTTGGAAACTTTATGAAAGAAGTTTTTCACCGTGTTTTTACCATGATTCTCTTGTTTTTACTTCATTTTGAATATATCAATTTAGAGCAGTTTATGGCTGGTTTAGTGGTGGCTTATTTCCTGAGAATGCTGATAATGAAAGTTTATGCTTTTTCGTTAAAGTTTCCAAAATTAACCTTTAAGCGGGTTAATGGTTTAAGCCGAATTTTAAAATATTCATTTTTAATTATTATAGCCGCCGCCATTGCAACCTCACTTTTAGATGTTGATAAAGTGATGCTTGGGTACTATATTCCTCTAGAACAAATTGCATATTATAATGTGGCTATTTTTATAACGGCAGTTATAGCAGTACCTCAGCGCTCGATGTATCAATTGTTAATGCCTATGACAGCCAAGTATTTAAACGATAAGAATTTTGAAGCTTTAGAAGATTTATACAAGCGTAGTTCACTCAACTTGTTTATTATAGGTGGATTTATCTTTTTGCTGATTGTTTTAAACATCAATCAGCTTTATTTGATTATTCCTAAAGAATTTAATGGCGGGTTGTATGTAGTGTTTCTAATTAGTATTGTAAAATTATACGATTCACTTTTAGGGAGTAATAATGCCATTTTATTTAATAGCGATTATTATAGAATGGTACTAGTTTTAGGTGTAATTCTTGTTGTTATTATGGTTGCACTTAATGTGTTATTTATTCCTGTTTTAGGGATAAATGGCGCAGGACTCGCTACTTTTTTAGCCGTATTTTTATACAATTCCGTTAAATTGTACTTTGTATATAACAAGTTTAAAATTCTGCCGTTTTCAGCTAAAACATTACAGATAGGTGTGTTTATTACAATTACGGTATTGCTGTTTTACTTTTGGGACTTTCCATTTCATCCTATTTTAAATATTGGTTTAAAATCGACTTTAATTACTGTGCTTTACATCTATATGGTGCTTAAATTTAAATTTTCCGAAGATATTTCAAATTTACTAAAACGTTATTTAAAGTTGTAAGTTTGTTTTGAAAGGAAAAATAGATAGTAAAACCTATAAAATGAAAAACCCTGCGAAGTTGCTTTGAGGCAAACAATCGTCAGGGTGTTTCGTACTAACCAACCAAAATTTTTATGATCGTCTTCCTGTGGTTGTCGATCTTGTATTGTTGCTAGAATTACTTCGGCTTTGTGTTGCTCTGCTATTACTTTTTTGTGCGGTATTAGCTCGAGTTGTGCTAGGCGTACTTTTCGTACTTCTAGTTGTATTATTGCTTCTATTATATGTACGAGTTTTTGTAGTTTTTGGACTTTGTACTCTCGTGTTTTTTTGAGTACGCGTTGTTGTTCTGTTATTAATCGTTGGTCTTGTAGTTGTACTTCTTGTAGTACTTCTATTTGGTGTCGATTTCACACTACTATTATCGCGTTTTGCGTAAGTGCGATTTGTAGATCTGTTATTACTCGATGTTCTATTTGGTATTGAATTATTGTAACGACGGCCGCTATTGCTGTTTTGAGCAACTTGACGTCTTGAGTTTGTCGTTCTGTTAATTTTAGTAACATTTCTAGCGCTTCTATTTACGGTAGCGTAGTTTCTGTTTCGTGTTATTGTATTTCCACGACGACTATAAATTGCCGATGATGGGCGGTAATTGTTGTAAAAAGGTCTATTGTAAACATAACGTGTTGGTGTATAATGTTGGCGGTAAGGTCTGTTGAAAACCACACGAAAATTTAATGATGGTATACGGTAATAATTGTGCCATGGACGGTAAACATATCCGCGGTTATAATTGTTAATGTATCCTGTATAATGACTATATCTGTTATAACGATCGTAGTGTACATACAATCCGCCAACATGCGAAATATAACCATTACTGTTGTAGTTTATATTTACATTTCCAGCTTGCGATATACGGCCATAATAATCGTAATAAATTGGCGTGTTTTCTATTTGAATAATAGCACCATATTCATCATATTGAACATAAGCGTTATAATCGTAACCCGAATTATAGCTAAAATCGATATTTCTAGAATGTAAAGAAACATTGACGTTAGAGGTTTGACGTTGTAAATTGAAATCGAATTGTCCATCAGGAAAAATCGAAAATTCAATGCCACGTTCTACAAAAATAAAAGAGTTTCCGTAACCTCTATTGTTATTTATTGTGGTGTTTATGTCGCTGTTTGTTGTTGGGGTGTCTGCATTAACGGAAAACCCTGTGAAGATTAAGCCGGCTAATAAGAATATATATCTTTTCATATTGCTATATTTTAATGTTATACACTTTGATAATTACAAACAGCGTGCCATAAAATTAAAACATGCTGTGAAGCCTTGTTTTTAAAGGGAATAAAAACGGATGTGTTGTTTGTTTTGAATGGTTTATTAGAGTTTTAGTAAAAAGAACAATGGTATTATAAGTATTATAAAATAGATGAATATGAGAATCCTTATCTATTAAATGTACATACGTTGTAAAATTGACACGATGCTTGAATGAAAAGTTAGTTCATACCTAGGTTGAAGAATGAAAAGAATAAAGGCATAGGGGGATAGGGTAGCCGAAGAGTTGAAATAGAGTAAGCCTTATTATACGTTGGATAACAAGAACGTTTTTGGTGATTAAATCTCTAATAAATTAGGAGTTGAAATACGACGTTATTTTTTCAAAAGTTATCGACTTAAAATCTTCAATTTTTAAATTGGCGTTGGTATAATCTTGATTTTTAGAATGGATACTATCAAAACCAACGCAAAAAATATTTGCCCCGTTGGCAGCCGCAATCCCATTTGTAGAATCTTCAATAACCATACATTCCGAAGCTTTAAAACCAGAGGCTTCAGCTGCTTTAATAAAAATTTCAGGATGTGGTTTCGATGCTTTTAAATCGGCACCACTAAGTTTAGCTTTAAAATATTTATTCAAATCAAAACGTTTAAAAATGCGTTCAATACTAGGCATGGAGGCCGATGATGCTAAAACTAAAGTCAGTCCGTTGGCGTGGTAATTTTTAATTAAATCGAGTACGCCATCAATTAAATCGAATGTTTTATCGTTTTCAAAAATGTATTCGTAATGCTTACGTTTTATAGCAACCAAAGCTTCTGCAGTTTCCTTGAGGTTGAAATGTTCTTTCACCTGCTTGCAAACATTTAAGGTCGATTGCCCAGTGTACGATTCGTAAAGCGCATCAGACACATCGGCATTTACATCTCGAAACATTTGGTGGTAAGCGGCGTGGTGTAGCGGTTCGCTATCAATAATAACACCATCCATATCGAAAATAACGGCTTTTAACATGATTGAATTTATTTTGGACGAAGATAAAAGAATTCGTGATATTAAAAATTCCAAAGCCGTTTTAAATAAAAGTGTTTACTCGGGTGTATTTGGTTTGATGTGCAAATCCATTTGAGGAAACGGAATAGTAATACCATGTTCAGCAAATTTCTTGCTAATGTTTCTTCGGACATCACTTTTTACACGACTTATTTGAAATATTTTTTGACTAAAAAATAGCACTTGAAAATCTAAGGACGAATTTCCAAAATTAATTAATCGAGCTTCGGTAGTTTCTCGATCTGTAATATCCGGATGTTCAAAAGTGCTTTCTTCTAAAATTTTCATAACCAAATCAATGTCGCTGCCGTAAGCAACTCCTACATTGATTCTAAAACGCGCTTTCATTGCTTGGTGGCTCCAGTTAATCACTTTATTGGTGGTAATAAGTGAATTTGGAATAATTATAGAAACGTTATCCGTATTCAAAGCTTTAGAGGTTCGTAGTCCGATACTCTGTATTTTAACAATTTCACCATCAACATCTAGTACATCATCTATTTTTATAGATTGTTCCGATAGTAAAATAATTCCCGAAATAATATCATTAAACGTTTGCTGTAATCCTAAACCAATACCAACAAGTAAGGCTGCCGATCCTGCGATTAACACTGTTACTTTTATACCAATAGTTTCTAAAACAAGGCCAATGGTGATAATCCAAACTACATATTGAATAATTTGAAATAGGGCATAGGCATTACCTTTATCAAACTTGCTAAAGCGACGTTTTCTAAAAAGGGCTTTCTTTATTAAGATTAATATAAGTTTAGAGATCAGAACAATAATTAAAATGGAGACTAATGTGTATACCTTAATATGGCTTTCTCCCACACTAATAAGTTCTTGTTCTAAAAATTTTGTAAATGTTTCCATATGGTTGTAAAATTGGCTGCAAGTATAGTTTAAAAATACAAAATGCAAGAGATACTTTGTGTCTAAATTGGCATAATTATAGTTTATTAAGGCTAAATTTGGATTATAAATTTATAAGAGATGGTTGCAGCTTTATCTGTAATACTTAATTTTATTTTTTTATTAGGTTTAATTCGTTGTAATTGGCTTTTTGGTGGGCTATAAAGGCTTTCAGGGACTTTACCGTGCAAAGAAAATGAAGAACGTGTGCTAAATCCTAAAAAGATTAATACGGCAATTGTTGGAATGGGCTTAATTACGTTTTGTTTTGTCTATTTTTGCAAAGCAGAATTAAGCACGCTTAATTTACCTTATTGGATTGGGCTTTATGCCGGCTGGATTATTTCAGAATTGTTTTTATTAAGAGCCATTGGCGATTTTAAATACGTTGATTTTTCAAAAAGGTAAGGCAAACTTAATTCGGAAGATTAGATTCAAAACTCTTTTCGCCGTTGTGTTTAGCAATAAGCAGTATAGGCTTAATTATACAGATTTTAACTTAATATAGATACCATCAAAACAACACCAAGCTTTCACCCGAAAAACAAACACCAAGAAGGTTACGATTTAGAAGCCTTATGCACTGCATTTCCAGGCTTATTACCTTTTGTTTTTGAAAATAAACACCAAACACAAACCATAGATTTTGCCAACCCCAAAGCAGTAAAAGCACTAAATACGGCTTTATTGGTTAAATATTATGGCGTTACATTTTGGGCTTTTCCAGACACTAATTTATGCCCGCCAATTCCAGGCCGTGTAGATTATATGCACCATATAGCGCATTTAGTTAAAAAAACAAATACCGAGAACGGCGTTAAAATATTAGATATTGGTACAGGCGCTTCTTGTATTTATCCTATTTTGGGGCATGCTGAATACAATTGGGATTTCGTAGCCACTGATATAGATGAGAGATCGTTAAAAACGGCAGATAAAATTGTAACTAAAAATAATTTAAGTAAAAGTGTTACGTTGCGTCATCAAAAGGACGAAGCCCATATTTTTACAGGAATTATAGAAGAAGACGAAATGTTCTCTGTTGCAGTATGCAATCCGCCATTTTATAAATCGGAAGCAGAAGCTTTAGAGGCTACCACCCGAAAGTCTAAAAACTTAAACAAAAACACAGATAAGCTGGTTCGGAATTTTTCAGGAACTCAAAACGAATTGTTATACAAAGGTGGCGAAAAAGCTTTTTTACACACCTATTTATACGAAAGTTCTCTTTACAAAACCCAGTGCCATTGGTTTACAACCTTGGTTTCTAAAAAAGACTTAGTAAAAGGGATGTATGCGTCGCTTAAAAAATTAGGAGCGACCGAAATAAAAACCATAAACATGGGGCAGGGCAATAAAATATCGCGTATTGTAGCATGGACTTTTATGGAGAAATAAAATGTTTTACGCTTTTGAAAATCGCCTTGTTTTTGGTGATATTTCACACAAAAAAACTCAAATTAAACATTACTTTGTCTAATTTGAGTTTTTTTATTACTAATAAATAGATGATATTTATTAATATTCTCTTTTCTTCTCGAAATACTAAATCACGTAAGCGATTCCAACGCCTAAAATAATAGCAATAAATTTGCTTAGATTAAACTTGTGACCTTCTCCACTTTCAAACAAAATGGTCGTGGAAATATGGAAGAATATACCAATAACCACAGCATTAATACTATGTGCAAAGTGTTCCGAAAAATCAGCCGTGTTAGAAATAAAAGTTCCCAGAGGCGTCATACAAGCAAAAATTACTAAAAACGCTACAATTTTCGACCTACTAAAACTAGACTGAAATAAAAACATACTGATAAGTGTCGCAATTGGAATTTTATGAATTAAAACCCCATAAATCATATCATTGTGTTCGTGTATAGGGAACCCTTCCAAAAAGCTATGAATACACAAACTAACAAATAACAACCACGGAAAATCGGTATCTTCCTTATGGATATGTACGTGTCCATGTTCGGCGCCTTTCGAAAATAATTCCAAAACAATTTGCAGTAAAATACCGCCCATAATAAATAATCCGGTACGCTTGGAATTCAAATGATGGTACACCTCTGGCAATAATTCAAAAAGTGTTAAAGCCAACAGAAAAGCACCACTAAAAGAAAGTAGGAGCTTGGTATTCCACGATTTTTTGTTCTTAGTAATTGTGGCCAGTAGCACACCAAAAATAACAGCAATTATGGGTAAAATAAATTTAATCATCTAAAAAAATACTCAAAAAAAATGAGGTTTATAAGTGTTTTTAACTCAAATAATTTACACTGTAAGGCATAAAATCAACAGTTGTTTATTTAAAAATCATCACTAAACGTTCCGATGTTTTTGCATTGAACTTACTCAATTTATAATCTCCAAAAACATCCAATAAATACACGCCAGCCTGCTCAAAAAGTGACTGAAAATCGGCTAAAGTAAATCCGCGAACACGCTCCTGAAATTTATAAGCATTCCCGTCCGTATCAAACGAAATATCTTTAATAATATAGCCGTTTTCCACGTAACGTTTCAAATAAAAATCAATGCCATCTACCGTTTTTACTTCCTCGGGCACCAAATTATCAATCACAAACTCACTGTTCATAAAATCAATCACGCCAAAACCAAAATCGTTCAAATTAGCCTTAATCGCTTCAATTGTTCTTAAATTATCAGCATCATCTTCAAAATACCCAAAACTGGTAAATAAATTAAAAACGGCGTCAAACTGCTTATTATAAGGCTTGCTCATGTCGTGCACATCAAATTTCAAACTATGATTTTCAAACTGTTTTGCAAAATCAATACTGTTTTCGCTCAAATCTACACCCGTTACATGGTAGCCCATTTTGTTTAAATATCGCGCATGTCTGCCCTTGCCACAAGCCAAATCTAGCACCGTTCCGCCCTCAGGCATATTCAAATATTCAGTCAGCGTATCCATAAAAGCATGCGCCTCGGTATCATCTCTATCCTTGTATAAAATGTGGTAGTACGTCGTATCAAACCACGATGTAAACCATTTTTTTTCCTCTTTCTCCATATTATTTTTTGGGGGTTACCACGCTTGGGCGTGGTCGGGCTTTCTGCTATATCTTTTTGCTAACTCGTTTAAAAACATGAAGTTGAGTGTGTAAAGTCAATCATTTACAAACCGCGTAAAAGGTCTTTAAATTTCAGCAAAAAGGATGCCGCTGCAATCCCTAACCCATTATCTGCCAATTTAGGCTACTTTACGCAAAATTACGTTATTTTTGCAATCTATAAGACGTAGACGTAAAAAATGGAAGAAAATTTCAACATGGTTGCCAAAACCTTATTTGGCTTTGAAGATTTATTAGCAAACGAACTCACACAAATGGGGGCTTTATACGTGAAAAAAGGTGTGCGAAACGTATCTTTTTCAGGCGATAAAGGTTTTATGTACAAATGTAACTTAGGGCTTCGTACTGCCGTTAAAATCCTAAAACCAATCCATAGTTTTACGGTTAATAGTGAAAAAGAACTATACGATAAACTTTACGCCATGAACTGGGCCAACTATATGAAGGCCACAGGAACACTTGCTGTAGATGCGACTATACATTCCGATTTATTTACCCATTCGCTCTATATCGCACAAAAAACAAAAGATGCCATTGTTGATAAATTTAGAGATACCGAAGGTGTACGCCCAAACGTAGATTTAAAATTCCCAGACATAAAAATAAACGTACATATCGATCGTAGAAAATGTACTATTTCTTTAGATTCATCGGGTGATTCTTTGCATAAACGTGGTTATAAAACCGCGACTAACATTGCACCAATAAACGAAGTTTTAGCAGCTGGATTAATTATGCTTTCTGGTTGGGATGGGCAAACAGATTTCATGGACCCTATGTGCGGTTCTGGAACGATGCTTATCGAAGCTGCCATGATTGCCTGTAACATACCGCCAAACTTGATGCGAAAAGAATTTGCATTTGAGCGTTGGACGGATTGGGATGTGGAATTATTCGAAAAAATTGAAGAATCTTTACTTAAAAAAACACGCGATTTTCATCATAAAATTATCGGCTTCGATAAAGCTCCAAGTGCTGTAACCAAAGCCAAAGAAAATGTTGTTAACGCCCAACTGGAAGATTTTATAGAGATAAAACACGAAGATTTCTTTAAAACTCAAAAAGGAGGTGACGAAAAACTACACATGGTTTTTAATCCACCTTACGGCGAGCGTTTAAATATCGATATGGAAGAGTTTTATGCAAATATCGGAGATACGTTAAAACAAAATTATCCAGGTACTGATGCTTGGTTTATTACATCCAACCTCGATGCTTTAAAGCATGTAGGATTAAGACCGTCACGAAAAATTCAACTTTTTAATGCCAAATTAGAATCCCGTTTAGTAAAATACGTGATGTATGAAGGCAGTAAAAAAGGAAAGTACATGAATTAAAGCGGTTTTCGTTTTTCTACATAGTATTCAGCGCGTTTCATAAAGTTTTTAATTTGTGCTGATAAAAAATACCCCCTTAATTTTATGAAAAACTAAGGGGGTATTTTATTTTAATTAATGTCTTATTTCAGCAAGCTTTTGTAGTAATACTTCTTTTTGAGCTTCGTCTTCGTCGCTTAAAGGCAATTGATTTGTGCTTAGTAAATTGGGATTCTCCATCGGGTTTTCGTTTAAATTGAATAGGGCTTCACTACCATCTTCAAAGTAAATATACTTATGTGTTTTATTTCCAATGGTATAATCGGAATCACCGTTGGTTTTACCAATTTCAGAATAAATATAATCTCGAGAATTACTGTTGCTATCAGTTAGTAAACCTTTAAAACTCTTACTATCATTAATTTCAGTAGTAGAAACGCCTGCTATATTGGCGATGGTTGAAAATAAATCAGTTCCGTTAATTAAAGCGTTTTCTTCTTCATTGATGCGGCTAACCCCTTTTCCTGAAATATACATCGGTACATTTACGCCGCCTTTATAAACGGTTTCTTTTACACGTCTAGAGCTAAATTCTTGAGCCACATTATTTGGTGTGCCATTATCTCCAATAAATATGATGATGGTATTGTTTCTAACCTCCTCAGACATGGCATTTAATAAGCGTCCAATTTCGGTGTCCATAGCTTCTATCATTGCCAAATAATAGGGTAGCGGATTGGCATCAATACTAGCTTGGTCTGCAGGTAAATCACCATAAGTATGCAAATTTGTAGGAGGTAAGTGAAATGGAGAATGTGGAGCATTATAGGCCAGCCACAAAAACCACGGCGATGTTTGTTGGTTTATCCAATCTATCGATAAATCAGTGAATTTGGTCGTGCTATAGTCTGTTGATTTATTTGTTTGTCCGTTTTCAGTTAAATCCCAATTAGTATAAGATGGCATGGTACCATTTAGGAACCCCGTATAATAATCAACGCCCATATCTGAAGGGTGATTTGCGTTTCTAGATAAATGCCATTTACCAATAACGGCATTACTGTAAGAGGTGTTTAGCGATAAATATTTTTGTAGAGAAACTTCGGTCGTAGAAAGTTCATCGCCCACTTTGGTAACCTGTGTTCTAAAAGCATATTTGCCTGTAATAATACTTGCTCTAGTAGGTGTGCATGTCGGGTTTACCCAAAAGTTGTTAAATAGAATCCCGTTATTTATTATATTTTGAACATTGGGTATATTCGGTTTAGTTGTTCCAATATTATAACCTGGAGCGGCATCTAAACCCATATCGTCCGCTATAATTAATAAGATATTAGGTTCTGAGGATTGGCTAGGAATACTTGTTGGTTTTTCCTCTTTTGAACAAGAAAAAAGGACTAAACTATAAAACAAGAAACTTATTAATTTATTCATATATAGTAAGACCTTAGAAGAGTAAAATAGTTTAATCTGAAGGTTTTTATAGTTTAATTATTCATTCTAGGTTGAAACCATTATTCGAACCCTGCAAAATTTGTTTTTTTAATATTTGGCCATTCTTCCTTTAAAATGCCGTAACAGCATGAACTTCTTTTAAAACCATCTAGCATCAACATATCTTTACGTAAAATGCCTTCTAAGGTACCTCCAATTTTTTCAATGGCTTTTCTAGAGGCTATGTTTCGCTCATCTGCCCGAAACTCTACTTTATCAAACTTCAAGGTTTCAAAAGCATATTGAAGCATTAAAAATTTCATGTGCATATTTAAACCAGTACCCTGAAATTCATGGCCAATCCACGTCCAACCAATATGTAACACCTTATCATGCTTATTGATGTAGGCAAACCTTGTGGTGCCTGCATATGTATTTGTTTGCTTATCGAATACTAAAAATGGTATCACCGTTTTATTTTGGTAACCCGCAACAGCTGTTTCTGCATAAGTTTTTAAATCTTCTGGTGTTGCAATTTTACTTGGCGAATATAAAACGAGTTTATCTTGTTGTCCGATAGTTGCGATTTCAGTGTAATTATTTAAATCGAGTAAGGTGAGCTTTACACGATTATTTTCTAGTATAGGAGATGTCATTTAAACTTTTATTTTAAGTTTTGTTTATTTCAAAAATTAAACGCTTTAACGTAAAAACGCTTTAAATTAAGGAATAAATAAGGTTGCATTTTGTATTTTTACAAATTCGATTTAAAACTACAATATTTCTATGCAATTATCTAAAAAAGAAGTTTTAGAAAAGGCAAATTCCGCTTGTAAAGATACTTTAATGGAAACATTAAATATTGAAATGGTAGATTTTGGTGACGATTATTTAACCGCCAGAATGCCCGTAAACTCTAGAGTACATCAACCCGATGGCGTGTTGCATGGTGGAGCAACAGCGGCTTTAGCTGAGAGTGTTGGTAGTTTTGCGAGCCATGTTTTTATGGATACTGAAAACCTTTTTATTCGCGGTTTAGAAATTACGGCAAACCATTTAAAAAGTGTGAAAAGTGGTTTTGTTTATGCGAAAGCAACTTTTTTGCATAAAGGCAGAACCACCCAATTATTAGATATAAAAGTAACGGACGAAGCAGATAATGTAATTTCTGTTTGTCGCCTGTCTACTATTTCGTTACCTAAAAAATAAGAATGATATTTATTGATTTTTTAGAACGTATTGATAGTCACTACAACGCCGGATTACCTTTTGTTGCTTACCGAAAACCAAACGAAAATAAGTTGAATGCTTTGCTTCAAAATTCGGATAATTTGGAGGTTATTAAAGATTTTACTGAAAAAGGTTTTGTGTTTTCTCCGTTTGATGATTCCGAGACATCGGTGTTAATTCCTTTAAGTCGTTCTGAAAAATTAGAATCAACTTTCGAAATTTTAGAGACTTCTGAAACCCTTCCGAAGAAAGAAAAATTAAGAACGAGAAGTGCTGCAGATGAGGAGAAAGAAACTCATATTGAATTGGTTAAAAGTGGGGTGGAAGCGATTGAAAACAATCAATTTAAAAAGGTTGTTTTATCGCGATCGGAACATGTTCCTCTTACAGAAAATAATCCGATTTCTATTTTTCAAAAATTATTACAACACTATGCGTCGGCATTTGTGTATTGCTGGTATCACCCGAAAGTAGGATTGTGGTTGGGAGCCACGCCAGAAACTTTGGTAAAAATTGAAGGCAATCGATTTTCAATTATGGCATTGGCAGGAACTCAAAATTACAAAGGTAGTTTGGCTGTAAAATGGCAAGAAAAGGAATTGCAAGAGCAGCAATATGTAACCGATTTTATTTTAGATAATATAAAAGATACCATCGATAATATCAATGTGTCGGAAACAGAAACGGTAAAAGCGGGTAATTTACTGCATTTAAAAACTAAGATTTGGGGTGTTTTAAAACCCAATGCCATTCTGTTGAAAGATTTATTATACAGTTTGCATCCAACGCCGGCAGTTTGTGGATTGCCAAAATTAGCAGCTAAGGACTTTATATTAAAAAATGAACATTATAAACGTGGGTTTTACACGGGGTTTTTAGGTGAATTGAATTTAGAAACTACTGCAGCACCGCGCTCGGGAAGACGAAATATTGAAAACCGAGCTTATGCCATAACACGAAAAAGCACCCAACTTTATGTGAATTTGCGTTGCATGCAGCTTAAAGGAAATAACGCCATAATTTATGTTGGTGGAGGAATTACCGAAAGTTCGAACCCCGAAAGTGAATGGGAAGAGACGGTTTCAAAATCCTTAGTGATTAAGAGTGTGTTATAATTTTTCATTATAGAATAACACATAAATAAACTTCAAATTTATTAGGGTTCGTTAGTACGAACATTTGAGATAATTCTTATTTTTGAGGATATATTCAAGTTTTATGAAGTATCCAAAAATTCCGCTAGCGCAAACCCTAATTCAATTGTGTAAAGCCAAAGGAGTTAAACATATTGTATTGTCGCCCGGTAGCAGAAATGCGCCATTAACCATCGGTTTTACGCACGATCCGTTTTTTAATTGTTATAGCATTGTTGATGAGCGTTGTGCTGCATTTTTCGCATTAGGTATTGCGCAACAATTGCAAGAGCCTACGGCAGTGGTATGTACTTCAGGAAGTGCTTTATTGAACTATTACCCGGCCGTAGCTGAAGCTTTTTATAGTAATATTCCATTAATTGTTTTATCGGCGGATAGACCAAAACACCTTGTCGGTATTGGAGATGGGCAAACTATAAATCAGAAAAACGTTTTCAAAAACCATATTTTATATTCAGCTAATTTAAAACTCGACTTAAAGGATGAAAAAAATGTGCCGAATGATGAAGAGCTTCCAATATTCAAAAATTTAGAAGATAAGTTTGAGCGCTTGTTAGGACTTCAAAAAGGGATTCAAACCTTTAATGAAGAGGAGATAAATGACGCTATTAACACTGCAAAAATAAAAAAGGGACCAGTACATATTAATATCCCTTTTGATGAACCACTTTACGATATAGTAGAACATTTAACGGTAACACCTAAAGTGATTGATATTCCTGTAAAAGAAGTCGAGATTGAAACACATGTTTTAAAATCGTGTTTTGAAGATTGGAATTCGGCGACCCGAAAAATGATTTTGGTAGGTGTAAATGAGCCTAATAGTATTGAACAAAAATGGTTGGAAGAAATCGCCGAAGATGATAGTGTTATTGTGCTTACTGAAAGTACATCGAACTTGCACCATCCTAGTTTTTTTCAAAGTATAGACCAATTAATAGCGCCTTTAACCGAGGATGAACAGCGACAACTTCAACCTGAAATATTAGTAACTTTTGGAGGTTTAATTGTTTCCAAAAAGATAAAGCAATTATTACGGAAACATAAACCAAAACAACATTGGCATATTGATGAGCAGGAAGCTAATGACACGTTTTTCTGTTTAAACAATCATATTAAAGCAACACCAAATGCTTTTTTTGAAGCGTTTTTACCGTTAGTTACGCATTATGTAAAAAGTAATTATAAAAACACTTGGGCGGCCGTAAAAAAAACTAGGCTAGAAAAACATAAAACGTATTTGGCAGATATTCCTTTTTCAGATTTTACTGTTTTTAATAAAGTTTTAAAGTCGGTTCCTGAAAATTATATATTGCAGGTTGGTAATAGTTCGGCTATTCGTTACACGCAATTATTCAATATAAATAAAACCTTAGAGGTGTTTTGTAATCGCGGAACAAGTGGAATCGATGGTAGTACATCAACCGCTATTGGTGCGGCAGTAGCTCAAAATAAACCAACATTGTTTATTACAGGCGATTTAAGTTTTCTGTATGATAGTAATGCACTTTGGAATAATTATATACCAAAAAACTTTCGAATTATTGTAGTGAATAATCAAGGTGGTGGTATTTTTAGAATACTTCCGGGGCATAAAAACACTGAAAATTTTGATACCTATTTTGAAACGAACCATAACTTAACAGCCGAACATTTATGCAAAATGTATGGTTTAGATTATCAAGTGGCTTCCGATAAGCTGACTTTAAAAGAAGCTTTAAGCGGTTTTTACGAAGCTGGAGAAAAGCCTAAAGTTATAGAGGTATTCACGCCTAAAGGCTTAAATGATGACGTTTTATTAAACTATTTTAAAAGTTTAAAATAAGAATGTGACCTACGAGTTTATTTGGTGTCATAATAATAGTTATCTTGATAACGAATTTATTAACCAATATAAAGACGATCTAAACATGAGTAAAAGAGACGAATTAATTGTAAAGTATGCAGCCGATTTAAAAGAAAAATGTGGTGTAGATGCAGATATGGATTTATTGAAAAAAGTAACTATTGGTTGCGGACCATCAATTTATAATGCAGATTCTTCTACAGTGTCTGGATCGGATGCTTCGGAATTAGCGACTGTAAAGAACAATTTTTTAATTAAGAAATTAGGATTGGCTGATGATGCTAAGTTAGATGCCGGAATTGAAGCTGTAATGGAGCAATACGGAAAATCTAACCGTAGTAAATACAGAGCTGTTGTATATTATTTACTAACTAAACATTTTGGAAAAGAATCTGTTTATTAGTAGTATACTTAAAATATTTAGAAAAGCGTTACATGGTTGTGGCGCTTTTTTTATGTCTAATTTTTAGTGTTTTAAAGAGCTATTATTCTGTTGTGTCAAAAAAATAAACGACCTATTATCTTTGTTTAGATAAAATATTTTTACTTTTCTCATTCTTTTAATTGAGATTCTTTTTTGTAATATCATTACATTTGCGGCATGATACATTTAGGACAAGTAAATACATTAGAAATACTCCGTGAAACTGATCACGGTGCTTATTTAATTGATGATGAAGATAACCAAGTTTTATTGCCAAATAGATATGTTCCGAAGGAATTTAAAATTTGGGATAAGCTAGAAGTTTTTGTGTATTTAGATAATGACGAACGCCCGGTTGCGTCTACTGATATGCCTTATGTTATGCGCGATGGTTTTGCGCTTTTACGTTGCAACCAAGTGAATGATTACGGTGCATTTTTAGATTGGGGCTTGGTTAAGGAATTGTTTTGTCCGTTTCAAGAACAAGCTTTTAAAATGAAGCCTGGAGGTTGGTATTTGGTACACTGTTATTTAGATGAAAAAACAGAAAGACTGGTGGCTTCTAGTAAAACACTTCGTTTTTTAGATAATACGGAATTAACGGTTTCTGAGTTTGATGAGGTAGATTTAATTGTATCACATCCATCGGATATTGGAATGAATGTTATTGTAAATAAAAAGCATATTGGTTTAATTTACAAAGATCAAATTTTTAAAGATTTAAGTATTGGTGATAAGCTAAAAGGGATTGTTAAAAAGGTGCGTCCAGGAAATAAATTAGATATTACTTTGGGGCAAATTGGTTATAGAAATATAGAGCCTAATGCTGAAAAAATAATGCACGAATTACACGATAATAGTGGTTACTTAAATTTAACCGACAAATCGAGTCCAGAGGCTATTAAAGAGCAATTACAAATGAGTAAAAAGAACTTTAAAAAAGCTATCGGAACCCTTTACAAACAGCGCGAAATAGAAATTAAACCAGATGGTATTTATCTAGTTTAAGCTAATCTGTATTTTACTTTTAACCTTACTGTAAACAAAATTAATAGCTTCGTTAATATTGTCGAAATGGATGTTGTCTCGAGAGCAGAAGTTGCTTTCAATTTCAGCATTCATATATCCTGCGGCATTATGGCTAACAACGCTATATGCCGATAAATTCTTTACTTTGTCTTGAATTTTAATAATATCTAAAAGATTAATCGAGTACGAATTTATTCTATTGGCAATTACTCCAAAGGGGCGAGACATGCCAAAAAAAAGCGTTAGTTTTTCTATAATATCGGTCGTGTTAGAAACATCAACATGTACGCCTTCATTAAACTCAATAACGGCGATGTGATTAAAAAAATAAATGTCTCCTAATTTTTCGTGGACAGATTTCACAATATGATGTGAAAATTCCGAGTCAATAATTTTCATGGTAATTATATGGATTAAAAGTTTATATAAGGGTGGTTACTATTAAGTAAGACACATTTATAACTCGTTGGTCACATGTTAAATACGTTTTTTTATTCTATTTTTTCTTATTAAGTCAAAGCTGCTGTTTATAGAGAATACCCAAATTAATACGGAATCAATTATAAGATAATTTTACACATATTTTCAAATCAAAATTTTAACTGAAAAGCTTTACAATTTTAGTATTTTTGCCTTATGATTAATGAAGATACTATTGTTGCATTAGCAACCCCATCGGGCGCCGGAGCCATTGCTGTAATTAGATTGTCTGGACCTAAAGCTATAAGCATAGCTGATAATAGTTTTAGGTCGATAAGGAAAGGTAAAACCCTGAGCAGTCAAAAAACGCACACTATACATTTAGGTCATATTCTGGATGGAGAAAGAACAATTGATGAGGTTTTAGTATCTATTTTTAAAAACCCGAATTCTTATACAGGAGAAAATGTTGTTGAAATTTCGTGTCACGGCTCAAACTATATTCAACAAGAAATTATTCAATTATTTCTTCGGAAAGGATGTCGTATGGCTACTGCTGGCGAATTTACATTGCGCGCATTTTTAAACGGAAAATTAGATTTAAGTCAAGCAGAAGCCGTGGCCGATTTAATATCGAGTGATAATGAAGCATCGCATCAAATAGCTATGCAGCAAATGCGTGGTGGTTTTTCTTCGGAAATAGCAAAGCTTCGTGAAGAACTTTTAAATTTTGCCTCTTTAATAGAACTAGAGCTCGATTTTGCAGAAGAAGATGTAGAATTTGCCGATAGAACCCAATTTAAAGCCTTAGTAGAGCGTATCACATTTGTTTTAAAGCGATTGATAGATAGTTTTGCTGTTGGGAATGTTATTAAAAATGGAATTCCTGTGGCTATTGTAGGAGAGCCTAATGTTGGGAAATCCACACTTTTAAATGCCCTATTGAATGAAGAACGCGCCATAGTTTCGGAAATAGCAGGAACCACGCGTGACACTATTGAAGATGAAATTTCGATTGGCGGTATAGGCTTCCGTTTTATTGACACTGCAGGTATTCGCGAAACGACTGATGTGGTTGAAAGCATTGGTATTAAAAAAACTTTTGAAAAAATAGACCAAGCACAAGTGGTTGTTTTTCTTGCTGATAGTAGTAATTTTAAAGAAACTTCTTTTTTGAAATCTTTTAGAATTGAAGTAGAAAAAGTTAAAAATAAATACCCTCTAAAACCATTATTGATTGTTGCTAATAAGGTTGATAAATTGAATGATAATCAGATTGGTGTTGTAGAATCTGAAATTCCGAATATTCATTTATTATCTGCGAAATCAGGAACAGGTGTAGAGGAGCTTAAAGATAAACTGCTCAGTTTTGTAAATACAGGAGCATTACGAAATAATGATACTATTGTAACCAATTCTAGACACTACGATTCACTTCTAAAAGCTTTTGAAGAAATCGATCATGTTAAAAATGGTTTAGAATCAGGAATTTCAGGGGATTTATTAGCGATCGATATTCGTCAGGCTTTGTATTTCTTTGGAGAAATCACCGGTGAAATTACTAATGATGACTTATTAGGTAATATTTTTGCTAATTTCTGTATTGGAAAGTAAATACCAAAAACAAAACATAATAAAACAAAGAAAACCCTTGTAAAACAAGGGTTTTTTTGTTTTATTGCTTTTCGTTATTTTGTTTAAATAGGTACATTTTTATTGTTTTTTGTACCTATTTTGTACCTCGTTTTGTGTTTTTTGTTATGTTTGCATCAAGATTGTCGCCTGTTGGTTTTATTTGAACCATGTAGAACCACTCTGAACCCTCTAGAACCGCATAGAACCATAAAAAAAAGCGAAATTGTGTCGTATGTTAGTAAATAAAAGATGTACATATTGTGGGGAGAAATTCCAAGCAAAGACTACAAAGACTAAGTATTGCAGCCTTTCTTGTAACCAAAAACACTATAAGCATAAGGCAAAGAAAACACGACAAGTTCTCGCCAAAAACAGTGAAATTACGGAGAGACATCCCTTTTCAGAACGGTTGGAACTGGTTAAGGTTAAGGAGTTTTTAAGTGTAACAGATTGTGGGATTTTATTAAATGTTAGCAGATCAACAATTAAGCGTTTAATCTTATCAGGAGATTTATTGAGTTTTAAAATACGAGGTCGTGTTTTAGTTTCTAGAAAGGATTTAGATCATTTATGCAGGCAAGGATTTAATAAACCCAATGATAAAAAGGTCGAGATAAAGAAAAAAGAGTTTGATGAAAAGAAGTATTATTTTATGGGAGAAATTTCAGAGTATTATAAAATCTCCCTTAGGTCGATTGAAAGACACTTAAAATTAAAAGGTATAGAGAAAATAAAGAAAGGTCGTTTTACCTATGTGTTAAAAAGAGATATTCGAAAATTATATGGAGCACCAAATAAAAGGAGTTAAATGGCTAATGTAACATTAAGAGATAAAGAAGTAGCAAATGGTAAAAGAAGTCTATACTTGGACTATTACCCTGCAATTATTAATCCAGAAACAGGAAAGGAAACAAGGAGGGAGTTTTTAAAACTTCAAATTTATAGTGTTCCCAAGAATGAGATGGAAAAATCGCATAATAAAGAAACAATTCAGTTTGCTGAACTTGTAAGATCTAAACGCTTAATTCAAATAAGGGATAAAGAATATGGATTTAAAGAGAACATCAATTTTAGTTTAAACTTTGTAGCTTTTTATCAAACTATTATCGAGGAATATTATAATAAAAGTAGCCGAAATAATTATTTATCATGGAAGGCTTCTTTAAAGTATTTTGAAGAATTTGCAGGTCATAAATTAACTACTAATCAAATTACACTTTTGCATATTAAGAAGTATAGAAGTTTTTTACTATCAACTAAAAACCTAAGAACTAAAAAAGGTAGTTTGGCTATAAATACGGCTTCGTCTTATTATAAGAAATTTATATATGTACTTAAAGAAGCTTACAAGCAGAATTTAACCACAACCAATTTAGCGTTACATGCAGACTATATTAAAGAAGAGGAAACGCATAGAGAGTATTTAACGGAAGCGGAGCTTTCTTTACTGTGGAAAACCGATATAAAGATTGAAAAAATAAAACACATGGCCATTTTTTCTGCTTTAACAGGACTAAGGTTTATAGATATTAAGAATTTAACTTGGGAGAAAATGTATCAAGATAAACATCTAGGAGATTATGTTAAGCTTAGAGAGCAGAAAACAGGGAATATAAATAATCATCCCATTTCAGAGTCTGCTTATAGCATTTTAAAGTTACAAGACCCCTCTACAGGTATCATATTTAAAGATATTAAATATTCGCAAATAGTTAGACCACTAAAAAAATGGATTGAGGCAGCTGGCATAAATAAGAAAATTTCATTTCATAATTTTAGGCATAGTTATGCTACACTGCAATTAGCAAATGGAACTGACATTTACACCGTTTCAAAACTATTAGGACACAAAAATATTTCAACTACACAGATTTATACCAAAGTAATGGATAAAAATAAAGTAGGAGCTGCTAACCGCATAAATTTAGATTTAGATGGATTATCTTAAAACTTACCTTAGTTTCTATGAAAAATATTATAATTACTCTAAGATAATTATGATTAAACAATTTAAGGAAGCGAATAAAAAGAACAGATCGTTTCTGAATATGGCTAATAAAATGTTAAAGGCTTTTAATGAATATAGAATTAATAAATATGAAAATATTTTACATGAAAAGGCTAATTCTGCCTTTTTAGAGTTTCAAAAGAGACATAGCTATTATGAAGGGGATGAAGAAGACATTATTTCATGGGCTTTGAACGACGAGGTGTTAAAAGCTTTCATTACTCAAGGTGAATACAATTATGACTGTTTTGTCCGTGATTTAGCAATTTCAGAATCATTAAAAGAGGTTACTAGACATTTTCATAATTATTATAATTATTACCAGTTAATTTATGAATTAAATAAATATGAATATTTTTATCTAATAGATTTTCAAGGGGGAGGTTATGAAAACTCTAGTGCATATAATGAGATGTTAGATGTAAAGTATCCAAAGAGAATTGATGAGCGCAAAGAAGCTGAGCGTGTTGAAAAATCTAAAAGAAAAGGAGGGAAGCCTGCTTTAAGTATTAAAAATAAAGATGAGCTTTCAATAGAAGAAATAGATGCTGTAGAAATTATAAACAGTTTTTCTGATGGTGAGCGTGCTTTACTATTTGCAATATTTAATGATGAAAATAAAAAAAATAACCTCGCAGAAATACCACTCACAGAATTCATAAGGTTTGCCAAAATAATAGGTAGTTATGAGGATCTTTCTATTTTTAAAAAAAATGTAAAGAACAGCACGTTTTACTCCATGGCGAACAAAGGGATTAGCTATTATACCGCAACTCATGGGCAAAAGGAATTAATTGAGGATACTAAAGCTAAATTGCAAAAACTGAAGGTTCCTTTTATGGTAAGATTTTTAAGTAAATTACTTTTAGAATTGCTCTAAAACAAAGAAAAACATCAATAAAAAAAAAGAATCTAATCAAACATTAGGTTCTTTTTTTTGTTTTATAGTGTCCTTTGTAGTGTTTATTCTCCTCTTTTTTAGTGTTTTATAAATTCCGATGCCTCTCCGATCGGTTTCCGATACAGTCTTCCAACCAACTAAACTCATTATATATTTGAAGAATAAATATAAATTATACAATTATGAAAAAAGAATTTTTTATGCTCTCAGAGGACGAAATTGAAAACCTTGTAGAGCGTATTTCAAACAATTTAAAAAAGAATTACGAATCTCAAAATCGTATTCAGCAGGACGAATTATTGTCTATAGATGAAGCTGCAAAACTCATAAAGTTAGCTAAGGCTACACTTTATGGTCTAGTACACAAAAAGGCTATTCCGTTTAGCAAAAAAGGCAAACGCCTATATTTCCAAAAAACAGAACTACTTGACTGGATAAAATCTGATAAAAAGGATACAAAACAATCTATGAACTATAAAGTAGATGAGTATTTATCTAAAAATCGATTAACATAAATTAAATATAGATTTATGACAATTCAAACAGGTTTTATAAAACTATACAGAGATTTAGTAGACTGGGAGTGGTATACGGATCTAAACACATGTAAGCTATTTATACATTGTTTAATAAAGGCAAATTACAGTACAAAAAAATGGCAAGGAATAACAATCCGTAAAGGGGAGTTTATAACATCAAAAGAGCGATTGGCCATAGAAACAGGTTTATCCATAAGTAAGGTTAGAACGGCTTTGGACAAATTACTGTCTACCAAGGAAATAAAGCTAGAGCCACATACAAAATATACTAAGGTTATTATTACTTCAGACTATTTTGATGATGTCGATTTCCAAGTGTCTGAAAATAGCAAACAGAATAACAAACAAAATAGCAAACAAAATAGCAAACAAAGTAACAAGAATTTAGCAATTGAAGCACAAACGAATCGCAATTTAGTAGCAACTACTAAGAAAGAAAAAGAAGAAAATATAATTAATAGAAAAAATAGATTTAAAGAAGATGTTTTTGCTCTCACTAATTTTTCAAATAAGATTTTAAATGATTTTTATAATTATTGGTCTGAAGTAGATACTTCTAAAAATTTAATGCGATTTGAAAGTCAAACATATTGGGAGCTAGATAAACGATTAGACAAATGGTTGTCTAATGAGAAATCGGCTCCATTGAAGTCTAAATTTATAAAAAATAGATAATGCATATAAGTGAAATAATTAATAAAAAATTTGATGTTAAAAGCTTTCAAGTTTTAGAACAAAAAAATACAGCACAAATTAAATCGAAAGAAAGAATGAAGCTAGAATGGAATTACAAAAATGTGAAAACATTATTTTTGAAAAATCTAAAGACCATCATTAAAAAGGAATTTTTACAAAATGACGATAATTTACAAAAAGTAGATATTATTGTTAACTATTTAATACGAGATGATAAGTTTTTTCAATCACCATTACTAAGGTTAAAAGAACAATCGGCCCCAAATTTTAATAAAGGTTTGCTTTTAGTTGGAGGAGTGGGTACAGGAAAATCGTCATTTTTAGAGGCAATGAGTAAAACGCTGGATGTACATCCTTTTTTAAGAACCACCTATCATTTGTCTTCAGATCTGGTAATGGAATATGAAGGATTATTGGAGCCCTTAAATAAACGGGAGTTTTATAATAAATACTTTAACGGTCGGCGTATTTTTGATGATCTTTTAAGAGAAAAAGCAGCTTCGAATTTTGGTAAAACTAATTTGATTAAGGAGTTACTTGCTAGCAGATATCAAAATAATAAATTAACGTTTGCAGCAATTAATTATGACAACCAATTTCCAGGTGATGTGGAGATGGCATTAGATAAAATTGGAGATAAATATGAAGATTTTATTTATGATCGCGTGTTTGATATATTCAATATTGTTGAGTTTCCAGGAATGAGTATGAGAGGTAAAAACGTTAAATAACACCTTATTTAACGTTTTAATCAAGTTAAATCAGCAAAAACAACACGATAACTTATGAAAAAGATAAAAAGCTGCAAACATTGCTATGAGCAATTTGAAGCAAGAAGAAGCAATCATGTGTATTGCACAAATAGTTGTAAAACGAAAGCAAGCTATAAACGTAATAATTATAAATATGTATCAGGACATTATCAAAAAGAAGAACCAGGACTAAAAGTACTAGATCAAAATACCATTAATAATCCAGTTGTTCTTGAAGAGAAATTAGCAGCTATTGAGAAAAAAATAAGTGGTGTGAATTTAGACTCTGTTAAAAGTACAATGATTGGCACTGTAGCCGCAGATACTCTTAGTTATGGGTTAAAAAAGGTATTTATGCCTAATACGTTACCAGCAACTAAAAACGATATTTTACTTTTAAATGAAGAGATAAAAGAAATTAAACGTTTAATGTTTGAGCTTAAATATGGGGGGAAAGCATCTATTAAGTAATATATGTTATTAGATAATAATATTACCTACGAATTTTGTAAATCAATTTGGCTTTAACGGGAACAGAGCTTATTGCAGTTTTATGGTGTTTTTGCATCTAGGATAATTAGTGCAACCTAAAAAGACGCCAAATTTACCCTTTCTTTTAGTCATGAAACCATTTTTGCTATCGCAAAATCTGGACTAACCTATGATAATAAATACAGGAGCACTTTAGTAAAAAGTTAATGAGTTTTTACTTGTTTTTTACCACAGTACTTTGTTGTGCGTTCGGCTATTTTGTTATCTTTAAAATAGAAACTAATTTAATAAATACGACTGATAAATCTCTTTTCTTTTTCATTATTCCATTGTACTTGATATGTTCTTCCATCTATTTGGTCAAGTAATATGAAATTGTATGTGTTTTTTGTTGGGTAAAGGGTGAACCTACCAGCTATTTCTTCTTCTTCTTCTGTCCATACAAGTGAATTTGAATTTAAGACTAGCTCACCTTCGTAGCCATCTTTCGATATAGTAAAATGTACTTGCCACATTTTTCCATTACGTGTATCTAATTTAATAAGAGCCCAAATGTTTTCAGTTGGAAATAATTGATAAATTGGAGCTTGAGGTTGCAGAACTTTAATTTGTTTTTCTATTTGTTGCGTTGTGTTTCTTATACTGTCTTGTTGAGTTTGTCCTTGAGATGGCAAAACAAATAAAGTTAATAAAGTAATTATTATAAGAAATTTCGTTTTCATGTTTTTTATTTTGAATTCTTTCGGATGGTTGGTATTCTCTTTTTATTCGCTGTTAGTTTTTGCTGCATTCAAGGTTCTAACGCAACAAACGTTGCTTTTTTTAAGTTGATACTAAGCTACATTTTTTAGTTCAGAATTCATAATTTCTTGAGGCGTTTTATAGCCTATAATTTTCCTCGGTCTATTGTTGAGTTTTTCTTGAATTTTCATGAGTAATTTTTCATCAATTTGGTTAAAGTCTGTTCCTTTTGGCAGGTATCTTCTAATGAGTCCGTTTGTGTTTTCATTGGTTCCTCTTTCCCAGGAAGAGTAGGGATGCGCAAAGAAGATTTTCATACCAGTATTTTGAGTTATTTTTTCGTGTCTAGCCATTTCAATACCGTTGTCGTAAGTCATAGATTTTTTAAAAATGCTGTTTAATTGATTTAGTTTTTGAGAAAACATTTTAGCGACTTCATCTGCTTTGTTCGAGTTTAGTTTGATGATAATGGTGTATCTGGCTTTGCGTTCTACAATGGTTCCGATGGCACTTTTATGATTCTTCCCGATGATTAAATCTCCTTCCCAATGTCCAATTTCGATTCTATCTTGAATATGCTTAGGTCTATTGTCAATACTGACTTGATTGATTATTTTGCTGCCCGTTCCTCGTCTTTTTTTAGGAGGTCTACGTCTAGTTTTTTTACGTACCAGTAGTTTGATTAGTTTTTTGTTTAAACTAGCTTGTGGTCTTGTGTAAATGTGTTTGTATATAGCTTCATGGGAAATAGTCATAATAGGATCATTAGGATATAATTCTTTGATTCTACCAGATATTTGTTCAGGAGTCCACTCAGACAAAAGTCCTTTATAGACAAAATGTTTTAGAGGTTTGTGCGTGCTAATTTTATCTAGATTTCTTTTGTTTAAGTAATCATCTTTAGCACACCAATGCGCTAAATGTGCATCATATTTATCATTAGTATTACCTACTAATTTGTTTACTTCTCTGGTGATTGTAGATCTTGACCTATTAAGCTTTTTTGCAATGTCAGCTTTGTTTATGTTTTCATTTAAAAGAGTCTCAATTTGGACTCTTTCTTTTAAGGTAAGTCGTCTATGTTTTTTTACTTCCATTATAACAAATCTATTAATTTAGATTTGTTGCGTTAAGTTATTGAATAGAGCAGGACGGGTCAGTATGAAGCACAACGTTGTTGTATATGGTTTGTTGCGTGTTTCAAACAACTAATTTAGTAAATAATTACCGACCAAGAAAGTCCGCGAGGACTTTCACAAGTAGGCAATAAGCCAGCAATAAATTATATACGGCTTAAGTTAGCATTTTAATAAAAACACTAAATTTAAGACATATAATAAGAAAGAACAAAAGAGAGGAATAAGGTTAATATATACGCAGAGACTACAGATCTCGTCAACATTGAAAATCCCCTCTCTTTTACTACACAGATTTCGTACAGTTCTATGAGGCTATTAGACCTCGATTTTAAGTCGTTGAAACTCGCGTAGTCGTCCTTTCAAAAAACATTTTCATATGAATAAAGATATAAAATATTTTGGAATAGACATTAGTTATTTAGTTTTTGATGTTACGGATTCCGAAGGGAATTATTACCAGTTTAAAAACACTATTTCGGGCTTTAAAAAGTTTGTAAAACAGTTAGATATAAATAGTCATTGCGTCATGGAAGCTACAGGTTATTATCACTACCAGTTAGCCTATTATTTACAAGAAGAAGGTGTGAAAGTTTCGGTAGAAAATCCTTTATCCGTAAAACGTTTTATTCAAATGAAACTATCAAAAATCAAGACCGATAAAAGTGATTCTAAATTGATTTGTGAATATGCAAAACATGTAGAATTAAAGCTTTGGAAAGGAAACTCAAAGCATCAATTAGAATGCCTTCAAATGACTAGACTCCTTTCTGTGTATACAAAACAAAGCACTATGCTTAAAAATAAATTACACGGAGAAGCTGTTTTAGGAAACCCGAGTAAAGTTGTTGTAAGCTCTTTGAAACGCAATTTAAAACAGGTTGATAAAGAGATGAAAATGGTAGAATATAAATTATTAGTTTTAGTAAAACAAGCACATCAAGACGTTTTAACGCGCTTAAAAAGCATTCCAGGAATTGGACCAAAAACCTCACTAATGTTAGTGGTTTTAACCGACGGATTTGATCGTTTTACAAGTGCAAGTGAATTATGTAGTTATGCTGGACTAACTCCTGTGATACGACAAAGTGGAAGTAGCGTGAAAGGGCGTCCACGGATCAGTAAAATAAGGAATCAAAAACTTAGAAATTTGTTATTTATGTGCAGTTTTAATGCCTGTAAATATAACCATGCTTGCAAAGCAATTTATGATCGATTAGTAGCCAAAGGAAAGAGTAAAAAACTAGCCTTAATAGCAGTCTGTAATAAACTCTTAAAACAGGCTTTTGCTATCGCAAAATCGGGACTAATCTATGATAATAATTACAGGAGCACTTTAGTAAAAAGTTAATGGGTTTTTACTTGTTTTTTACCACAGTACTTTGTTGTGCCTCGTTATTTTATTTCAGTGTTATTCATTATTTGTTCCCTATATTTATTCTTAATAAATTTAGAAAGTTCCACACCTTTTAGTTTGTTTGAAGAACTTAAATTTCTAACATATATACTTTCCTCTGTAATACCTTTCTCATTTTTTAATAAAAAGACTTCTTCAGTACTTTTTTTAACTTTCACAATAAGGATATCTCCTTTTGGGAATTTTAAAAATTCATATTCTAGCAAAGTTGAAGAGAAGCTATCTCCGAAATAATCTTTAATCATTGAGTCGAAAAATTTACCAAAACCATCTCTATCTTTGTCTTTTTTAAATGATTTATAGTCTTGTTCGAGACCAAATATTTTTTTATCATCACTAACCCCTAACAATAAAACTCCTCCCTTTGTATTTGCAAAAGCACATATTGTTTTTAAAGCACTATGAATAATGATTTTGTCAATTCCTCTTACATTTTTACTTAAGTCTTTAACTTCTTCTATTTTGGATTTTATTTTACTGATATTTTCTTCTGATTGAGTTTTTTTCAATTGTTTTTCTAAACCTTCAATAATTCTGTTTTGGTCATTTGTTGGAATAGGTGTAATAAAAGTTGCCTTGAATTCTAATTTCTCACCTTCATCTTCATTAATTCTTTTTTGCCAATAAACTTTCTTCTCTTTAAGTTCTTTCTCAAGTTTATCTTCAATTGATTCTTCAACAGACAATACGCCTTGGTTAATATATTCTCGAATTCTTTTTAGGTTCTTGAGAGTATATTCATTTAAGCTATCGTCATTGTCTTTATCAATTTCAGTTAAAATTAAATTATTAGATAGAACTGTTTTTGCAACCGCTTTTAATAAAATGTCATTCTCTTGAATTGATTTTTGAACTAAATTAAAAACTATTTCAAGGTCATTTTCATCTTTACTATTAAATATATGTAGGATGTCAATAAAAAATAAGAGGTTTTTTGATTCAGGAAAGTTTTCTAAAGTTTTAGTCTGAACTTTGTCTTTTATCTTAATTATAAAATTTCTAAAATCGTTATATTTTTCAATTGTATAATCTTGAGTTAAACTATCTAAATTTTTAATACTATTAAAATATTCTATGTAAATATTTAGAAGATATGACCTAGCATTTTTTGTGTTTGAAAAAAATGCCTTTGCAAATTTTATATATTTAATTTTTTCATCAATTGAGTCTTTAAAGAAAGCGAACTGTTCGAAGATGAAGCCTTTTTCAAGTTCAATTCTAAAGTCAGAATTAATTTCTTCATCTGTTAAGTTTTCAGTAATATCGATATCGTAATTATTTAAGATATCATAATATTCATTTTCAAATCGAGTGCCTATTAATTGTTTAAAGCCTAAAACTAGATTTTCATTATTATAGCCTAATACATATAGTGGGATTTTATCTCCTTTTTTGAAAATATTATTTAAATCGTAATAATCATATTTATTATAAGATATTTCATTTTGATGTATTAAACCATCTCCAAATTCGCTAGAGATGAAAACACCAATGTTATCTGAATCAAATGTTGTAACATTTTTTACTATACCATAGATTATTTTACCTCTATTTAACCTTTTATCCTTTTTAAGGTTTTTTGAATAATAATAATTAGATTCTTTATCTAATTGTTTGCAAATAAAATATTGAAATTTTGAACAATATAATGTTATATCAATGTTAGTTTCCCATTCTAAACTTTCTTTTTTATTTTTTTTTAAATTTATATCGGTTATGTTATGAAAAGGTAAAAAACCTTCTGTTTCTCCAATCGTAGCTTTAAAACCATTGTAGTGTTTTTGAACTATTATGGTTTTAAAAAAATCTTCTTCTAAATTTAGAGCAATAAATTTATTGGGATTGTCTTCTAATTGAGAAAGTGTTATTTCAATATTGTTATTTTTTAAGACTACAGGTATGTTGTGTTTTTTAGTTGAATTAGAAATTATATAAAAAGCATTTAGAAGTAATTTTTCACTATCAGCTTTATTATTTAGTAATAAGGTATTAAATCGATAAAATTTTGATGTTAGAATATTAGCTTCTACAACTAAATCGGCAAGAGAGGAAAGATAGATTTGAATGTAAATCCAATTTACATATTTTATTATCTCCCCTTTTTTTTCAGATTTCAAATTTTGAGATAAAATAAAATATTCTTGTTTTAAAGAGTTTTTATATATTTCTAAAGACCTATTTATATAATTTATAAGTCTCTTTATTATGTATTTATTTTCGTTTCTAGTTGATTTTATAGAAGATAAAAACTTTAAAAGTTCTATTTCATTTATGTTTTCAAAATCTGAATATTTAATTAAATAATATATTTCTTTAAAATTTGTATCATTTACGTGTCTTTGGTATAGCTCTGGGATTTTGAAGTCAAGAATTGCTCTTATAGCTTTTTTTTCTAAACTGTTACTTTCTATTATTTGTAGAATTTTTAATTTAGTTAATTTTCTTTCGTCATCATCTTGTATAGCTCTTAAAATACCACTTGTAAGTATCCAGTTTTCGAAAAATGTATGTAAATCTATAATCTTTAAAACCTCCGATAAGTTTCTTCTAATAGATTCGTCATATTTTATCTTTGTTAAAATATAATTGCAATATGTGAAAACCCAAAAGCCACTTTCTTGCTCGTATTGTGATTTTAATTTTAGGTTATATTCATCATCTTTATCAAGGTATTTTAAAAAATATTTCTTTTTTAGAGAATCGTCTTTTATTATTTCATTAAATTCATAAAAAAAAGGGTCATCAATATTTACCTGTTTTAAATGTATTCTAGTATTTATATCTAAAATTTCACATTCAATTTCGTCGTTTATTTTTAATTTGTTTTCTTGATTTGGTAAAGCTTTTACTTCATATTTTTCTCCAACACTATCATTTAAATTTATAATTTTAATTTTAACCCCATTAAACAATGTTTTATCTTCAAAATTTCTAATTTTAAATTTATGTTTTTCACCTATACTATATAAAGGATGTCTATTGTCATTTATAATTAGTTTAGGTAAACCATTCCAAGCAACTCCTATAACTTTACAAGTAATATCTTGGTATTTCCATAAAGATTTTTTATGCCATTGACCTGCTCTTATTGTTAATTCATTTCCATCGTTATCCTCTATAATTACAGCATCTATATCTTCGTTTTTTTTATTTTGTATTTTACCATAATTTTTTATTTTGAAAGTTTTAATATCTCCAAAAGTCCAATTACTATTTGATGTGTCAATGTTTTTAAGCACGGGAAAACCACGTTTGTAACCAACTATTTTACATTTTATTTTTTCTAATTCTTCTTGCCAATTAAATGCCTCAATTGAAAGTATCCTAGTATACTCACTTTTTAAGTGAAAATAAATTCGATCATTAATTTTTACTTTCTTTTCAATATCGAATACAATTACTTGCCCAATTCTATATTTTGGATGAATAATTGTTAAAAACGTTTTATTAAGTGTTGGATTGAATTCTTTGATAAAATCATAGTTTTGATTTAATCTAATATTTTCAAATATTTTAATTTGATTTGAAGGAATATAATGCTCTTCTTTTGAACTCTGTTCTTGGACAATATAGAATTCTTTATCATTTATATATGTTGTAGTTTTAATTAAGCAATTAGTTTCATTCATAGTTTCTTTTAATGAGGCACAACGTTTAGTATATAAAAAGTAGCGGGTTTTATATACTAACTTTTCAGTTTAGAACTGAACTTTGTTTTATATATACACTTTGATGTTAACATTAAATCCGCTATTTTTTATATACATTGTTGGCAGCTGGGTTTACTTTTTAAAGTATCCTAATTCTTGTCCTAATGCAGTATATAATTTGTTTTGTAACCCTAAACTTCCTGATCCTGAAAAACTTCCTTCTTTTGAAAAGAAATCAGCACCTTTATCTTTTGCTTTGACTAATTCAGATTTTAATAAATTAGTAAGATCTTCAGATGTAATAGATTTAAAATCTGTATCTATTTTTAATTTTCTATAAATAGGATCAATAAGCTTTATTAAAGCACCCATACCCGTTGTTTTACAAAGAATATTAGGGTATTTCCTAGAGGTGTCTTGACCATCTTGAGGCCAATAAGGATTAAAAACATCTTTTATAGCTTTCAAATATGATTTGAAAAATTTAGGAAGTATTTTATAATCACTTCCGTCATTCAAATAATCCATTGGTAAGGATGCCCAAATTCCTTTAGGTCTAAAATGATTAAGAATCGCTTCTACGAAAAAAGCTTGCGAGAAAAATCCTTTTCCTGAACCGAGCATTTTTATAAATCCTTGGATTACAGAATCTTTATTATTGTTCAGGTGCATAGCTAGCATATGAGATAAGAAAATATCATTCTTATTTGGATCAGGATATGAACCAAAAATATCATAGTATAGAGACTTATTTACAGGTTTTTGATTAAAATTTACGTCAGCAAATACCTTTCCTTGTTCCCATTTATCAAAACCTAATAATAAGGTACAATTAAACTCGAACTGCTTAATGTAGTCCAAAACTAGTTGATTAGATAAATTGGGGTATTCATCTTTTAATTTATTTCTTCCAATCTTGATTTCGTTATTAGAAGCATCTTTAAAGAGCTTTATCATTCCCATCAGCCTATGCTGACCATCTACTATTAAAGCGAATTTTCCATCTGGAATTGTTAATTCAATCTCATTATCTTCGATTTCTTTATAAAATGCACCTATATAATCTTCTTGTTTAGCAGATTTAATAAATTCTAAATATTCTTCTTTTGTTTCGAACTCCTGATTTAAATCAAGAGATATTATTACTGAAGTAGGAAATGAACCTAACGCATTTGTATTTGAAGAATGAATATTAGATATTTCCTTCAACAAAAATTTATAAATATTACTGACTCTTTTATCATTAGTTAGTCTTTGATAATAAGAGTTTTTTACGTCTTTTTCAATCTGTTCTACATTTTTCAATGGAACAAAAGGATCATAGTTTTGAGGTTCACGGGACGTGAACTTAACTATATTTCTCAATGTTGGAAAATCTATAGCACTAATTCCAATAGGTTTAGAGGTTAATTGATTAACCAAAATCCCCTTAAGTTCTTTTGTCTTATTGCTCATTGTCAAAAGGGTTTTCTGTTTCGTTGATATTGCTTTCAGATCCGTTGTCATCTATTTCACTTTCGCTTGACTCTTCAGAAGTTGTTGTTTCAATCTGTGCGTCAGTTGAATTTTCTTGGATAGTTTCTAATTTTTCAATTCTCTTATTTAATTTGAAAATCGTTTTCTCTAATTGACCTACTTCTTTTCTTAAAACTTCTGAACTTGCTTTTGTTGCTTGTTCAAAAACTTCTCCTTTATACTCCTCGTCAAATATTGTTTTAAATTCTTCTTTTGCTGACTTTTCAGCAGTTTCTTTCGCGATTTTTGTTGATTCGAATTTAGCTTCTTCAACTGCTCTTGTTCTAATATCATTAGTAGATTTGAAACCAAAAAAACCTGCAATTGCTAGAATTATTGCAACTATTGCAGCGTAAAGTTTATTGAAAAAATTATCGCTTTCTTTTTCTTTGATAAGATCAAGTTGACGATCTTGAATTTTGTTTGACGTTTGTTTGATCTCATTTAATAGAGAATCAATTTTAACAATCTCCAACTTATTCAGTTCATTAATTGAATCTGTTTTTATTCCGTGATATTCAATTTGTATTGTATTCGTTTTTTGTTCCTCAACGTTAAGAGACTTTATCGTTATGAGGATTAAACCTATTACAGATAGTCCAATAACTACTGCTGCAATAGTGTTTAATAATAAATTATATCCTTTCATTTATCGTTAGTTTGTTTTTTTTGCCTTGCTGCCAACAGTTGTATATAGTTAGTGTTAACTATATATCTATTTTAGGGTTAACACTACTTTTTTAGGGTATTATTAAAGCTATTAATTTTTTAATCATTATGATTCAATATGAGTACATGAGCTAGTAGGTATTCATATCGAAATTCTTTAGGGAAGAAAATATTTTTAAATATATTAAAAGTTACTTAAAAAAGTATATGAAATAAAATATTTCTACAAACCGAGCTTATTTTAAATAAGCATATAAGATAAGGGAAGTTTTTTTATGGTTATACCTATGTCTTAAATTTAGTATTTTTATAAAAACACTAAATTTAAGACATATAATAAGAAAGAACAAAAGAGAGGGATAAGGTTGATATACACGCAGTGTTATATGCAGTATTATTTTTTTGTTTTAACTGAGCTATAAAACGTGTGCGCCCTAGCACCATTCCTTTTCCAATCATTTTCCATGATTATTAATTCTTCTGCTTCACCATTAATTTCAATATAATCTCCATTAGGCTTCCAGAGAGCATTTATGCGCCATTTAAATATTTCACCTTTTCTAACCAAATCAATATGAAAAGGAGTGGCATCCCTAAAACCGGTTATATTTCCAGTTTCACCATTATCAAAATTATAAGTGCCAGATAAATTACCGCTAATTTCATGTAAATTCATTTCTCCATTATGAAAACCTAATTTGAATTTCCATAAACCGCTAAAATTGGAAGAAGAAGGTTTGTCACTTTTATAGGGTGGTTTTATACTAACCTGAATACTGTCCTTATAGGTATTGTATTTTGTTGTAATTATCGTTTTAATAGATGTTTTTCCAGATTTGATAGTTTTAAAATTTATACCAGAATTATCAAGGAGCAGATCTGCGCCTTCTACAGTAGGGAATTTGAATGTATTGTTACCACTACTTAATGTTAAAAAAGTGTTATCATAAATAATTTCACAAGTGCCCTCGGCGATACTGATCTTTGATTTAGGTTTTATTAAAATATTATCTAGTTTTAAGTTATCACCTAGATAAACATTTTCTGGAATTAATATTTTGACCTCAGCTTTTTCACGATAAAGGAAATGGTAAAAATTATCTTTTAATGGTGTTAAGTAAAAGCTCAAAAGACCAATAGCTAAGGTGAAAACACCTCCAATGAAACTATTTATATGTTCTGAAAATATATTTTTAAGTAGTTCTTTATTAATTTTCATTATGACTAGTTTTTAATTGTAATAATATTAGGGACGTAATTGATTTCTTGATATCCTACGTGCATATTCAAAGCGGGAAAATATAAATGTGAACTCGGACCACCATCTAAGGCTAAAGCTATTTTTGTATTGGGATAGTCTGGTTTTTCATTTTTGATTAAAATTTCCGAAAACTCATACAAACTTATAGACCTTCCTTTATTGTTAAATACAGCACAAATTATTAATTCATTGGAGTTCGTAATCCCGATACATATTCGATCAAAATGAATTTTATCGTCCGAATATATATCATTCTCAAAATTTTTCACTAGTATTGGTTTTGATTGTATAGCCTCGTCAAAATTGACTTCATCTAAATCCTTTATGGCAACTATATCGATGGAATTATCTTTTTGGAATAAAAAACCACCAGTTTCCCATTTTATTTTTTTTGATTTTATATTTCCATTTTCTATTATTAATCCTAAAGGCATTTCTTTATTAGATTTATCATATCCCCAAAAGCCACCACTGATTAATACAATGGATTCTAGCGTTTTAAATTCATTATAAATTGAATCCATTTCACCTTTGATTTTTACTTCCTTTACATTAAGTTTAGCCGAGTTTAGTGGGATCTTTAGATAATACAATTCTAGTCCATAGGCAAAAGAGGACCGGTCATTTATCTGTTTATGATATAAGGTAAGCGTATCTGTGTTGGTCTCAATAAAGTATCTTTTTTCATCACCATTGTATAAGTCATTAACCAATTCTTGAGATTTCACTTGATAACAATTAAAAATACTTATAAATATGATATATTTTAATGATCTCATTTGTTGTAAATTTATTGTTGTTAATGATACAAGTAAATTGGATATAACGTCTCGGCTATGGTTAGTGCGGGAATTAAAAGTATTGAACTTTCGATTAAGCACTTAGCCAAAACTTTTGATTTAGCCTAAAATCCGCATTAATTATAGACATTTTTGGCAACTGGCTTAACTTCCATCTATTTGAAAAGATAAGGTTGTTCCATTTCCATCTTGTGCTCCTTTAATTTCAGGTGATGTCAATACGTGGCAACTTCCATTTGTTTCATTTGGTGATAAATTTCCACAATCAATAGCTTTCAATATATAAACGTGATTATCAGTAAGATTAATTTCTTTGGGAATACCAGATGGACAATTGCTGCCCTGCCATTGATTATTTAAGACTCCCTTATCTACCCAATTGCCATTGTTAGTTGTAACGTCATAAAGCCATAATCTAACTGATTCCGTTTTGCTGTCATGACAATTGGTAATCAGTAATTTAGAAACACCTTTTGATGGGGGGCGTTTTGGTGGAGTGGAGGTGTTTGGAGTAGTACATGTTTCGACACTAAAAGTAGTATTTTCAGCTGACCATTTACTATATGCTTTTACACGAAAACAATGCTCTTTTTTATTTCCTGTCGAATTACTTTCAATACTAAATTTATAACTACTTTTTTGAGGCTCAATAGTGATATGTTCATTGTCATTATCTACTCCTATAGTTAATCGTTGTTTAGATAGTTTTGTTACGTCGTTATTTCTTTTCCAAGTAATGTCCCCTTTAATTTTATATGCGTAGTGCCACTTCCAAAACTTCCAAGTTGATTGGTCTAGATCTCTTTCCCACTCAAAGTTAGTGAGTTTAATATCAGTTGGTTCGTTGGGAGCAGTTTTTAAAATTTTCCATTTTTGGAGATTACTTCCTGTAAATTCACCTAGCACTAAAGTTCCACCCGAATTTAAGCCTAGTGGCTCAATTACATATTGCTTTTTGAATTCGGCACTTTGAATATAATACATATCAGGTTCGTTTGGAACAGGGATGATTTTCCAAATTTGTTTTGCCTTAGTCGCCAAGCTATTTGCTAGATGAATGGGTGATACGCTCAGTTCATTTTTTTCTTCAATTGTAAATTCGTAGTTGTTTAATGTCTTTCGATTACTATGGTTTTCTCCGTCAGTAAAGACCATTGGTTCACTCGATAGTGCGGGTTGATGTAAATTATTTTCTATCGGTTGTACTGGACTTGTAACAAGAGGAGGAACTTTTACTGAAAGATAAAAATCAGAAGATAAAGAGCGATTGTCATAAGCCATTATGTAACGTGCATCATTTCCAAATCTATCAGGAATATTCGAACTTGTTAATTTGAACATTTGTGCTTTAGAGTAGTTAAGTGAATGTGGCCATATAGTTGTCCCTTTTGTTTTTGCGTTACCTTGAACATCTAAAACCAAATTTGTTTGAACATTTTCAATATAAACCCAACCTGACCCCAAATTTTGGGATAAAAGAGTAGGGCAATTAAAAATTAAATAAATTGCACACAGAAAACTAGTCATTAAATTTTTATTGCATCTTAGATTTTTTTTACAAAAAAAAAGGAAATTATTCATGATTTTTTTGATTTAAAAGATTAATTATAATTAAAGTCATTTAGATTTTTTATTTAGATTTTTGCCAACGTTGCGTATAAGAATAGTAGCCGACTGCGTGGTACTTTCTTGTCAAGTTACAAGAGGGTTTAAACCCTTCACTATTAAGGCTTTTATTTTATATATTGTTGGTTTTTGTTTTTACTTCCTGTTATAACTGTTGGAAAAACCTCCCATATGAACACCTAATACGAGCTGAGAGAATAGTCTATATTCACTGCATGATTTTTCACAAGCAGATGATATGTTCTGTGATTGGCATTGTCCATTGCTCATACAATTACTAAGGTTATTGGTGTTTTCAACGGTGCTACTCATATTTAGAGCTGCAGCACCCATGTAATAATTCCCTCTTCCAATGTGAGTTTGAAATGAGTATGTTCTAGGGATATAATTCTTTTGTTCAAATGTGTTTACTTCAATCTCATATCCTCTATATGCTTCTCTGTTCACTTTAACACCATCATATCTAATTATGGGGCCGTTACTATAGCTCCAATTAAAATCTTTTTGATACGTTAAGTTTCCTCCATCTATAGACACTATCTTCTGTTGAAAATTATTAGCGCTTGAAGCATATCTTAGAGAAGGGTTTGGGTTTAAGTTTTCAATATGATCTGGATATATGACTAATTGAAAATCAGCATTTCCAAAACGCCCTACTATCAAGTCATTGTTTACGTCTAATTTTGTTCCTTTCGGAACACAGAAAGTCATTCCTGAAAATAAGTCTTCATAAATGTCATATTTGAATTGAAGGTAATTGGTGTTATTATACATCGAGTAGCCGTTTATTAATTGCCGCAGCCCTAGGGGGTCATCAATGGTAGACATCATTTCCTGAATAGTTCTAACTTTCGTTTTAATAAATTTAAACTCCTTGTATTCTATAAAGTCAACATGACTTTCTTCCAGTATACTCTCTGAAGCAAAAGAAACTTTAGATACAACTCCACCACAATTAAGTATATGTGGGAAACCTTCACTAGAAATATGTAAATTATTGAGCTTGTTAGCTTTTATTCCCCAACTAATAGAATTGGCTCCTTCTTCTAATCCACCATCAGCTATACCAACTAAATTTCCATTAAGGTCAATAATCGGAGCACCAGAAAACCCAGGTAAAAGCGTGCCATCCAAATACAATATTTCAATCGATGGATTCGGTCGTTTACATGAATTTAAAGCATCTTTTACAGTTTTAGGTAATAGCCCTTCAAGTCTTCCATTTGAGCTGTATCCAAGCCTAAGAGTCCTGTCAATAATTGTATTTAAATTCCCTTTTCCATTGTAGCCCATCGTGTAAAGACTGGAATTTAATCCAAGGGAATTATTGATATTTGAAATAATTGTCAATTGCGAAGAAGCTGATTCAAGTTCAAGAAGCACCAAATCATGCTCTTTTAAAACTTTTATAACCTTAGCGCTCTTTACATCATTAGCAAGGGTTATCTCAATTTGATTGTGATTGTCAATTAAATGTAAGGTGGTAACAACCCAATTATTTTTTCTCCATAAAAATCCAGTACCGATTTTATCACCACTTTGGACTCTAACAATTGCGCTTTTTAAGTTCTCGATTGTTGAAGTAGAAGGTTGTGCTTTCAGATAGAATGAAGAAAAAAGCAATAAGTGAATAAATATAATTTTTTTCATGCTAATTATTATTACATAAACATTGTTGAAAAATGTGAAGAGTGGTTTTTTGATTATCTATATCAACTTCTTTCTCAATTGCATTGGCTATTTTCTCCCAAACTCCTCCTAGACGTTTATATGCATTAAGCTCATTTTGAATTGGAAAGTCTTTGTCTTTGTATCCTTGTGTTTTTTCACAGTCTGAGATTGAAACCTTAGTTCCATAGAGCACTGATTGTGCTCTTTTTCTATCTATAGTGGAATCAACTTTAACCCCTGACGGAACAAAACCAAAACGCTCATACAAAACAAATGCCTTTGCTTCATCCATACTAAAAATACTATCAGCAGTCCACATTTCTATTTCTGACTTTAGAGTTGGTGTAAACGAATTGTTAACTCTGAAAAATAAGCCGATTATAATTGCCAAAGAGCAAAATAAACCAAAGGATCCAACCCTTAGTGTTTGTGAATTAGAGTCACCTTTTTCCTTAAACCCCAGAAGTACAAGTAGGAATGAAGCTAATGAACCTATTATTAACCCCACAGTTCCAGAAGTAGACATGCCGATGAGTAACCCTATTAGAATCCCAAGTCCAGCTCCACCAAATATTGCTGTTGATTTGTTCATATTTTTTTGATTAAATTAAATCCAACGGTCTGAATAAACGCTCGTTTTAATGGCGTTTATTTTTTGTTATAGGCATTTTTATTCTCTACCACCTGCATAAAATGCTCCATCTATCAAAACTTCAATCCTTAATAGACTACTAAAACGTCTTGATAATAAATCTTGCAAATAATTTGCGAGTCCTTCTTGTGTTTCATCTACCTTATTCATTTGATCTGACTTCAATTGTATTACAAGGAGACCTTTGCCTTTTTCAGAATATCTCATTTGCTTGTTGGCAGTGGTTGCACGATCATTAATCCAATCTTTGAGATCCTTTGAGTTCTTAAATGGTTTGTCACGTGTTTTGAGTTCTACCAAATTCCCATTTATATTGAAATCAGGGGTTGTTACCTTACCACTTTCACTTTCAATTTCCAATTCAGGAATAGCTGTTAGTTCTCCGATTCCTTCACTTGCATGTCTTTCTATAAATTTCAATTCTCCTAATGCTCCAGAAGAGCCAAGAATTGCATCTTTGACTAAGATGCTGTAATCTCCCAAAATTTTATCTGACGAGAGGACTAAATCAAACCGCTGCATAATTCCAGTTGCGTAAGCAGGATTGATTTTTCTAAGCTCAGTTAATGTAAATCCCCCAACTACAATCAGCCAAGCCAAATCATATTCTGAATAACTACTAAGAAAAGTCTGTATTTCTTTAAGCTCTTCACGAACCCAACTGATTTCAAAATTTCCTCTATCATTTTCTCTTAAAATATCCAAAAAAACCGTCAATTTTGGGTTGAATTGACTTGGGGCAATTTCTTCTGGCTCTTCACCGTAACCTGATTTTAATTCAGTTTGTAATTCTCTTAGACCACCTTTGAAATATCTATCTACATTATCCCAAGCAACAATCTGTTGTATGTGTTCTCGAGGTATTGGTTTTCGTCCACCATGAGATAGTCTATTAATTACTTCTTCTGCTGAAAGATATAAAACATCTTTTTTCTCTCTCAGGCTTATCATTCTTTGAAAAACAGAATTTGATTGTTGTCCGAAACCAAACAAATTCGTTTTTTTAACTTTCTTCTGAGTTACTAACGCTTTATCTCCCATCTTATCCGCCTCTTTCTCTAACCCCGTATCATCATTCACATTCACTCCACCTTTCAGCTGCATGGTAGATTTTACTCGACCTTGCTTTTGTTGCACCACATGCCAAGCTTCATGAGGCAAGTGCCTTTCTTGTCCGGAAGCTAAATGAATATCCGTTCCCTGTGCATATGCGTGTGCTTGTAATTGAGCAGGTTTATCTGAATTGTAATGCACTTTTACATCATCCATAGAATATCCCGATAGGCTTTCAATTCCTGATTTTAAATTATCAGGTAAACCTGTATCGTTTCCTTTTTTCTGAATGGGGTGCTGATTTTGTGTAGAATGATTATCAGTCATAGCCTGCAATTGATCTACTTGCTTAGCCAGGGGGCTGTTGTTGGCCATTTCCTGAAAAACTTTCAACTGCCTCACCTGTGGACTATTATTCATTACCTCCTGTAGTTTCCGTTGTGCAACGGCTTCAGGTCTATTGTCTACAAACTGAAAAGCAGACTCACTATTGCTCTGTTTTTGAGAAACAGCATTCGCCACAGATTGGCTTTTATTCTCATGTGTTTTATCAACGTGTGTCTGCATAACTTGTTCTTTTCGAGTTGCGCTTATTGCCTATAACATTGTATATAGTTAGTGTTAACTATATATCTATTTTAGGGTTAATGCTACTTTTTCATGGTATTATTAAAACTATTTTATCTTCTTACATTCAAATATTCCAGAGGGTGCTTTATATTTCAAACCAGAAATCTCATTATTTTTTTGTATGAATTCAATTTGTAGGTCATCGAATTTTTCCACTTTAAATATGTGTTTTTTATAAGGAATAAGTACCTCGTCTGTAGTTCCTAGCATGGTTAGCCTATTATCTTTTATTTTTAATTCAAACTCGGAGCCAGCATATTCATATGTCCCCGTGTATAGATTTAATATTTCTGGGCTTGATAAAGATTCATCTATTTTTTTATTGAATGTAACTTGGCCTTCATCAATTGAAATCACGGCCGTAGATATTTCACCTTGTGGACTAACACTAAAATTAATACTCCATTTTCCTAGAATTTCATCATTTGGCGTGTCGAATCGGTTGTAGTGATAATGTTGCAGAGGTAAAGTTGTTCTCCTAAAATTGAAATTAACGGAGTCATTTTCTTTTCCAATAATGAACTCACCATAGACCTCGTTAACATAAGTGCCTAAGTAGTCATTTATATTATGTGTTGGAGAGGTTCCTTTAACATTATCAAACCCAACTTGAGCTCTGGCTTTTTTGCCCATTTCTTTCCTTTTAAAGTGGTCAGCCAACAATCGACCATTCCAATCTGTTTGCTTCAATCCTAAAAGCCTATCTACAAGGTTATATGCTATAATTGTATTGCCTAAACTTGCCCCATGATCACCTATTGAAAACGTTATAATTCCTATATCATCATAAGGTAGTATTATTACTTGCGAGTGAAATCCTGGCATTGCCCCACTGTGTCTTGTTAATACATTACCTTTATAAATCATAATTTCTCTTGCCATACCATAAGTAGAATTTAGCTTTTCTTTATAGCCTTTTTCTTCTAGATCTGAATTTCTAAATGCAATGCCTGGTTTCAAGGTTTCATTAATTATAGAGGTAGGTATTACCGCTTTGTTTTTATACTTACCATCTTTCATAAGTGCAATTACCCAGTGTGAAAGATCATCTAAACTTGTTATAATAGCTCCTGCAGGTCCTACACCTGCACCATCTTCTTTAAGAGGGATTTTATATAGAAGCGTAGTATCTCTTATCTCGTTATAAGGAACTCCATGATCGCTTGATTTTTGCATTTCGGCAATGGAAAAAACAGTGTTGTTCATTTCAAGTGGAATGAAAATATTTTCTTTGACATATTCTTCCCATGTCTTTCCGGTTCTGAGTTCTATTGAATAACCCACCGCTGTATACATGAGATTATTGTATATAAAGTCTTGGCGTAAGGGGATAGATGGTTCTAGGTATTTAATACGTTCAAAAAGTTCTTTGCGTGAAAAGTCTGATTGAAACCAAATCATATCATGTCTAGAAATACCAGTTTTATGCCCCAACATATCTCTAAGTGTTACATTACTGTTTAAGAAATCATTGTAAAACTGAAGTTCTGGAACAGATTCTGTAATAGGTTTATCCCAGTTAAAAACTCCTTTTTCTACTAACATACCAGCAGCTATTGTAGTAAAGAGCTTAGTGTTAGAGGCTATTTGAAATAGCGTGTTTTTTGTAACAGGAAGTTTGTTTCCATAATCTCTATAGCCATATCCTTTTACGAATACAAGTTCTCCATTGTGAATGATTGCAACACCTGCACCTGGTTCATTCCAGTCATTCAAAACATCAGACATATATTTGTCAAAACCTTTAAGTGATTTGTTAATATTAATTTCCTGGGCTATAATATTGATTGATAAGAGCGAAAAAAATACGAGAATAATGTTTTTCATAATAGCTGGTTCATGTTAATTCTATTATCTTAATAACACCAAACATTAATCAAAGAGCCAGTAAAAAACACGTTACTCATCGACAATATTTAGCGTTAATTACTAAAATTGACTTGTGCTTATAATTATGAAAACAAATAGGGAGATAGGGTAATAAGCTTGTTTATAGCTTATTGGAGTTTAAATATAGGTAAAAAAATAAACTTTAAAGATTTTTTAGTCTTTTTTTATTAAAAATAAAATCTTAATAATATGATTCCAATTCTATAATGAATACTAGTTTAGTAACTCTGAAAGTTTATAACTATTCAATAGTTTCTTTTAAATTAATGGGAGGGAAGAATGAATTTCTCAGTTATATATTTAGTTTATTGCTCAAAGGAAATCGTGTTTTAAGAAGGCATAATTTACTAATGAGCCGATTGATTTTGTTAATTGGCTCATTATTTTATATGTTTTTGAGCCAATTCGTAATATAATCGGCTCATGACTTATAATTGGTAGCAAAAAGATTGGACAAAATTCAGCTATGATAAATATTATGGTAGCTGAAGCCTTTAAAACTTCCGAAATTGAAGGTGATGGACGTTGTACAGCTTTTCAGATTAATTTTTGAAATCTCTTTATCTTTTTCTCAATTCTAACGTTATACGACACGCGCTATAGAAATATTAAACTTTTTAGTCATTTTAATCATAAAAATAGCACTAATTATTACCTTTGAAATTCGGGTGCTAATTTCCGTGTGACTTTCCGGGACTTTTTGTACCTCATTTTACGTTAAGCCTTGTAAATAAAGAAAAGTTGATTTCTGTATTGGAAAGTAAATACCAAACCCTTTTAATTTCAACATTTGGTCCTTCAAATTATAAAATTCGAGAACAAATGCATTGTGCATGGTCGGATAAATGCATAAATTTAAAAAATAAGTTGTTTGCTTTTCAGGTCTGTTTTATAACAAATTTACTCCAGCTGAAATATATTCATTAAGTATTGGGTCGTCTAAGTCGAGGTTAGTTACCACAGTGTCTATTTCATTCAAACCACAAACATCAAAATTAAGTTTTTCGTTTAGCTTGTTGGAAGTCACTAAATAAACAATATGCTCTGCCGAATTTATCATGGCTTTTTTTATTAATGAAACTTCATAGCCTTCATCTGTTATTCCTTGGTCTATGCTTAGACCGCTTACGCCCATAAAGCAAACGTCTGCTCTTACGTTCGATAAATATTGAATAACATCAATTCCCGTAGTAACCATAGAGCTTCGGTGTATTTTACCACCAATAAATATGGTTTCTATTAAAGGGTGTTCTGTTAATTGCATTGCTATTGGTAAACTATAGGTATAAATAGTCGCTTTTAAGTCTTTAGGAAATAATTTAGCAAGCATTAAGTTTGTAGTTCCGCCACTCATAATAATAACCATATTATCTTCGATTAAAGAGATGGCTTTTTGTGCAATATGAATTTTGTTTTCTCTATTATATATAATGTCTTCATTGTAGTGGTATAACTTTTGAATAGTTGAAATAGCGCCACCATGTACTTTTGTAATCAATCCTTTTCCATCCAATTCATGAATATCTCTTCTAATAGTATCTTCGGAAACTTCAAGTTTTTCGGATAAAAAACTTGAGCTAACCTTTCTGTTAATACTTACTTCGTCTATAATTTTTTTTTGTCGCTCTTTTTTCTTCATGATTCGTAAATGGAATTCTTCAAAAATAATTTTTTCAAAATAAAGGTGCAATTTTTTTGTTGTAAAAATGCAATTTTATGCATGTTTTAGTGCTGAATACGTAATTTCGTAAAAATAATTGATACATTAGGGGTGTTTACCGATAAAAATTTAAAAATAAATGATTATGAAACGTTCAGATAGACTAATTTCTTTAGATGTTTTAAGGGGTTTAACCATTTTGTTGATGATTTTGGTTAATACTCCTGGTAGTTGGGCTTATGTTTATTCTCCATTACGGCATGCGGAGTGGCATGGGTGTACACCGACAGATTTAGTATTTCCTTTTTTCTTATTCATAGTTGGCGTGTCTGCTTGGTTTTCGGTTAAAAAGTATGCAACTAAAATGTCAAAGCCTATGTTTTTTAAAATAGGAAAAAGAGCTTTGATTATTTTTCTGTTGGGTTTGCTGTTGAATTTATACCCTTATTTTGATTTTAGTAATGTTAGAGTAATGGGGGTTTTGCAACGTATTGCTATTGCTTACGCCTTCGGAACCATTATTTGTTTAAGTTTTGAAAGGAAAAAGATATTAGTTGTTTTAGGATTGATTGTACTTGGTTATTGGGGGTTGCTTTATTTCGGAGGAGGGACAGATCCTTATTCTTTAAATGAAAATATTGTTAGAAAATTTGATTTATTCGTTTTTGGCGAAAACCATATATATAAAGGTTTCGGTATTCCATTCGATCCTGAAGGGTTGCTGTCGGCTATACCATCTATTGCAACGGTAATCATTGGGTATCTTGTTGGTCAGTCTATAAGTCTTGAAGCTCATGTGTTGTTAAAATCTAAAAAACTAATGACTTATGGGGCTTTGCTTACTAGTTTAGGTTTTGTTTGGGGGTTTGTATTTCCGATAAATAAGGCGTTATGGACGAGTTCTTATGTGTTTTTTACAGCTGGCTTAGCGACATTGTTTTTAGCTCTATTAATTTATGTTATCGATTTTAAAGGATATACTAAATGGGTTAAACCTTTTATTCACTTCGGAACAAACCCGTTATTTATTTTTGTTTTTTCGGGCTTATATGTAAAAACAATAAGTTATTTAATTAAAATACCAACTCAAGATGGAGAAATTTCAGGATACAAATACTTGTATAGTAAGGTGTTTGTTCCAATTGCTGGCGATATGAATGGGTCATTATTATTTGCTTTAACTCATATTGTCGTTTTTTGGTTTATTTGTTTTTTGCTGTATAAAAATAGGATATTCATAAAAATATAGTCCTTACTGCGTAAATTGTCATTATACAACGCTTATTTTTCGAACTTAATAATTAAAACATGCATAAAACAGTGTAATATTGCAATAAATTTGCATTATCTGATTTTTTATTATATTTTTACTAAAATTAACTTAATACTAACTTATATGAAAAATTATTATTTGCAAGTAATTGCCCTCTTGGCGTTGTTTTTTATGCAAACTTCATTTGCGCAATCAGTTACGGTTTCCGGTGTAGTAACTGAAAAAGGAAGTGGCATGCCTTTAGTAGGGGTAAATGTGGTCATTGATGGCACATCAAACGGTAGTGTTACCGATTTTGATGGGAAGTACTCTATTAACGGAAGTGAATTAGCAGGAGAAACGCTAAGCTTTAGTTTTATGGGGTACGAAAACAAGCAGGTTTCTTTAACAGGTAAAACACAAGTGATAAATGTGGCATTGGAAGAAGATGCAACCAATCTTGATGAAATTGTTATTACTGCATTAGGAATTAAAAGAGAAGCAAAAGCTTTGGGATATTCGTTAACCGAAGTAAAAGGAGACGAATTGTCTTCAGTGAAATCAACAAGTGCTGTTAATTCGTTGCAAGGTAGAGTTGCGGGGGTTAATATTTCTACTAGTAGTTCGGGAGCAGCTGGATCTAGTAGGGTTATTATTCGTGGTGCAAGTTCGTTAACAGGAAATAATCAACCGCTTTACGTGGTAGATGGTATTCCTATTATTAACAATACAAACGGTTCAGTTGTTGGAGCAACTAATGACGGAACAGGTGATGGAGGTGATGATGTTTCTTCTATAAACCCTGATGATATTGAATCTGTATCTGTTTTAAAAGGTAGTTCTGCGGCTGCATTATATGGTTCATTAGCTTCTAATGGTGTTATCATGATAACAACAAAAACAGCTAACCGTACTAAAGGACTAGGTATTGAGTATTCTACGTCTTATACTTTTGATAAAGTAAATACAGATTTGTTAAATATGCAAACTACATATGGGCAAGGTAATAATAGATTGAAACCTGGTTATGAGTATGATATCAATAATAATCCAGTAGAAATCTCAGATCCTATACTTGCTACCGATGATTCTTTTGTTAGTGCATTGCAATCTTGGGGAACTCCTTATGATGGCTCACTTGTTTATAACTGGGATGGTGTTAAAAGACCATATTCATATACTGGTAATAATCTAGATAAATTTTACGATACAGGAACAACAGCTGTAAATACTTTGGCCTTAACGAAAGGTGGCGAGAATGTAAGCTATCGTTTTTCTTTTTCTAATTTAGAAAATAAAGATATTTTTCCTAATTCAACTTTAAACAGAAAGTCATTATCATTAAATACTTCTGCGAAAATCAATCCAAACTTAACCTCAACGGTTAATGCAAAATATGTTATTGAAAAAGTTCATAACCGTATTAACATTGGAGATACACCAGGAAATGCAAATACAGTAGCTTTTGTATTGCCAGGTAATTTAGATATTTACGATTTAAAGCCAGGTTCTAATGAGGAAGGAACAGAACTTTTGTTTCAACCAAGTCAATTTATTTCAAACCCTTATTGGGCAGTTAATGATTTTAATAATGATGATAAGAAAAATAGACTAACTGTTTCAAGTACTTTAAGGTATGATATCACAGATTGGTTGTATGCAACAGGTAGAGCAGGTATAGATACTTATGATTTATCTAGAAGAAATGTAACGCCTTTTGGAACAGCATACCGTCCAGCAGGACAAATGTCTCAAAGTAAATCTACTTATACGTCATTTGATTCGGATGTTATGTTAGGTTTTGATAAAGCTTTAACCGAAAAAATATCAGCAAATGCTATCATTGGTGCTAATAGTAGAACTGCTACTTATGAGCAGTTAAGTGCACTTGGTAGAGGTTTTATAGTTATAGGTTTAGAGGATATTAATAATACAACTTTACCTGAGCCAACAAATACTTATTTTAAAACTAAAACAAATTCAGTATACGGTTCGTTTGAAATGGATTATAATAAATACTTATATCTAACATATACAGCTAGAAACGATTGGTTCTCAACATTATCTTTCCCAGGAAAAACAACACCAAATAATGATTTTTACTGGTCGTTAAGTGGAAGTTTATTGCTTAGTGATGCATTCAATTTGCCAGAAGCAATTACTTACGCGAAAATTAGAACAAGTTACGCTCAAGTAGCTGGTGGAGCACAAAACGCATATGCCTTAAATTTAGATTATGCCATAACAGGATCATTCCAAGGTCAGTCTTTCGGACAGTTAAATGGAAACTCAATTCCTAATCCAAACTTAGTGCCATTTCAGAAAAATGAATTTGAAATAGGTTTTGATGGACGATTTTTTAATAATCGCTTAAACTTGGATATGGCTTATTACCAAAATCAAACCACTAATGATATTGTAAGAGCTGCGGCTTCTCAATCATCAGGTTTTACATCATCAATACTAAATATTGGTGAGTTAGAAAATAAAGGATTTGAGTTATTAATTGGAGGTACGCCAATTAGAACAGATAATTTCTCATGGAATACATCTTTTAACTTAGGTTATAATGATAGTGAAATTATTAGCACTGATGATGAGAACACACCTATTAATGTTGATGGTAGTCAAACAAGATCAAGAACAGCTATTATCTCTCATATAGTAGGAGAAAATTACGGTGTAATCTGGGGATCATCATATAAAAGAGATGAAGATGGTAATATTATGTATAATATTTCAGGTTCTGTACCAAAACCGATACAAGGCGAAAACAAAATACTAGGTCAAGGTGTTGCGCCTTATACAATGGGTTTCTCTAACTCGTTTAGATATAAAAATATGACCTTAGGTTTTTTAATTGATGCTAAATTTGGAGGAAGTGTACACTCTGGAACCAATAGAGAATTGGTTATGAGAGGACTGCATGAAGATACATTAGAAGGTAGAGAAACGGGATTAGTAGTATCTGGAATTGATGATGCTACAGGTGATGCCTTTACTACGACCGTAGCTCCAGAAAACTTAAGAACATATTATGGTTTTATTGGAGAAGAAAGCGTTGGTATTTCTGAAGCATTTGTTTACAGTACAGATTTTATAAAGTTTAGAGAATTAAGTTTATCATATAATTTGCCAAGTAAAGTTTTGGAAAACACTTTTATTAATGAATTAAGACTGTCGTTAATAGGAAGAAACCTTTTCTTTATTCAAAAAGATATTGATAATGTAGATCCGGAAGCAGCTTTAAACAACCTGAATTCTCAAGGAATTGAAAGGTTTGGTATTCCATCAACTAGAAGTTATGGTTTTTCTGTAAATGTTAAATTTTAAAAAAGAAAAAGATGAAAAAAACACTTATTTTACTAGTTATAGCTGCATTAACATTTGGAGCTTGTGATAAAGGGTTTGAGGAAATTAATACAAATCCCACAAAACCAACACAACTGGATCCGTCAACAAAATTAACATTTGTTCAATTATATACAGGAGGTAGTAGTTATGTTGCTACATTGTTTTATAATGTAATCCATTTAATGCAAAATGTGCAACAACTTAATGCCACATCTTATGTGTCATTTTTATACAAAGAAGGAAATACAAACCAGTTTTTTGAAGAGCAATTCTCAAATACGGTTAAGAATGTAGTCGATCTAGAAGCGCAATTATCAGCAAGTGAAGAGCCTAATGCAGCTACAGATTTAGCAATAGTGAAAATACAAAGAGTACTAATCTTTAGTCGAATTACCGATGCTTATGGAGATATTCCATACAGTGAAGCCGGAAAAGGGTTTTTAGAGGGTATTCGTTTTCCTAAATATGACAAGCAAAGTGATATTTATGCCGACATGTTATTAACTTTAGAAACAGCTGCAGCTACCTTAGGACAAGGTGGAGCAACAAGCTCATTTGGTGCAGCAGACTTAATGTACGGTGGAGATGTACTAAAATGGAAAAAATTCGCAAACTCATTAATGTTACGTTTGGCTATGCGTATGGTAAATGTAGATGATGCAGGTGCGAAAGCATGGGCAACAAAAGCCATTGCAGGTGGTGTTATGGTTAGTAATGAAGATATTGCTTACTTGAAATACGAAAACTCGGCTAATGATGCTGGTCCTAACGTAAACCCATTAACTAAATCTTTTACGTCAAGAGGTTCAACTCAATTGAAAATTTCTAAACCGTTCATGGATTTCATGAAAACTAAAGGAGATCCGCGCGTTTCTGTATTATGTTCTACAGTAGATGGTGATACAGATTTTGCACTTCAAACAGGACAAGATATAGATGATCCTGCTCGTGGAAATGCAAATTCAAAACCGAATATTAATATTTTTGGAGGGTCAGGAGTTATTATTTATGATGCACCTTTATTCTTTCAAACTTATGCGGAAGTAGAGTTAATGCTGGCTGAAGCAGCAGAACGTTGGGGCATAGCAGGTGGAAGTACAGCTGTGAAAACGCACTATGAAGATGGTGTAACTGCGGCCATGCAATATTTATCACTTTATGGTCATGGAGTAGAAATCACTACAGCACAAATTGATGATTATTTAGCAGCAAACCCATTTGTGCCTTCAGAAGCATTAAAAATGATTAACGAACAATATTGGGTAGCTACTTTTGGAAATGGTGTAGAATCATTTTCAAACTGGAAGCGATCTGGTTATCCTGTTTTAGTGCCAGCAAGTGTAGCAACACTGCTTACCGGAGGAGAAATTCCTAGAAGATTACCTTACCCAGGTTCTGAAAAATTAAACAATCCAGAGGCTGTTGAAGCTGCTACTATACAGCAAGGTGGCGATGATTTGTTAACAAGAATGTGGTGGGATGTAAATTAAAAATGAGTTTTTTAACTTAAGTATATCCGTTTATCTCTTGATATAAACATAATCAGTTTTTAATTGATTTGAGTTAGTTTTTTAAGAGGTGAGAGACGTTTATGTATTGCTCTCACCTCTTTTTTAAATAGAAATTAAAAAGCTTGCTTTGTAAAGGGAGATAGGATTATTATACCATTTTTACATAAGGAATTAATTAGAGATGGGCTAATAACATTATTGTCTAAACTCAATACAACAAGATTTTAGCAGTATAGGATGTATAGTTATGCTTAAATTTTAAGAGATGTTCTTTATTCTGAAACAAAAAAAATCAATAGATAAAATACTTGAAAAGATAATTCTTTATTAATTTTTCAAGATGAAGAAATAGATACTACATAATCTTTAGAAACTATTAAATATCCAAAAACAAACCTTTTATTTTATTAAACGTATTTATCAGATGTTCTATCTGTTATTGATAATAACGCTAAAAATCATACTATAATGTGTTCTTATAAATGTAAATATTCAATAACAAGTTTCTAATAATGACGGATGTTTTTGAAAATTTTAAAAAAACAAATAGAATTTTAAATACGAACTATTACAAATAGCACAAACCAACTAGATAATTAAAATGAGCGCAACACTAATTCTAATAATTATAGCATCTTATTTTGGGGTATTAATGCTGATATCTCATATCGTTTCAAAAAACACGAGTGACGAGTCGTATTACACAGGTGATAGAAATTCGCCTTGGCAAGTGGTTGCTTTTGGTATGATTGGCGCAGTTTTATCTGGTGTCACTTTTGTTTCTATTCCAGGTATGGTGGGCACTAATCATTTCTACTATTTACAATTTGTTTTTGGTAATGTTGTGGGCTATGTCTTTATAACGTATGTCCTGATACCTATTTATTACGATTTAAAACTAGTATCAATATATACCTATTTAGAAACTAGATTTGGTGTTAAGTCTTACAAAACGGGATCGTTGTTTTTCTTAATATCACAATCATTTGGAGCAGCATTAAGGTTATTATTGGCGGCTAAAATATTACAATATGCCGTTTTTGATGCTTTAGGAGTTCCGTTTTTTTTAACTGTACTTATCGTTCTTTTTTTAATTTGGGTATACACTCATAAATCTGGAATTAAAACCATTGTTTGGACTGATACATTGCAAACATTTTTTTTGTTAATGGCTGTAGGAATTACAATATATGTGGTGAAAAGTTCTTTGAATTTAAGTTTTTCTCAAACAATATCTTCTGTTGTAAATCATGATTATTTTGAAGTTTTTAATTGGGATTTTAATTCTGGAAATAATTTTTATAAACAATTTATTTCAGGTTTTTTAATAGCAGTAGCTATGGTTGGTTTAGACCAGAATATGATGCAAAAAACATTAACCTGTAGAAACAAAAAAGAAGCGCAACGTAATATTTTAACCTTTAGTTTAATTTTAGCAATAACTCAGTTTCTGTTTTTAGGCTTAGGGGTTATGCTGTATCTATATGCCGAAAAATTTGGTATTCAGCTAGAGATTGAAAACGGACAATTTATAAATACCGATACCTTGTTTCCAATGCTTTCTTTGAATCATTTCGGAATCATTGCGAGTATCAGTTTTATTCTCGGAATAACGGCGGCTTCATTTTCTAGTGCAGATTCAGCGTTAACGGCGTTAACAACATCTTTTACTCATGATTTTTTAGATATTCAGCATAAAAATTCAAAAGAAAAAAAACAATTAAAAAATAGAGTTTTGTTTGGCTTTTCAGCAGTCATTTTTACAATAATAATACTGTTTTCAGAAAGTAAAGGGGATGTTATTTCGATGATTTTTAAAGTTGCTGGCTATACTTACGGGCCATTATTAGGACTTTATTTATTTGGAATTTTTACTAAAATAAAAATAAAAGACGAAGCTGTTCCTTTTATATGTGTTTTAGCGCCTGTGTTGACTTATTTATTAAATCATTACTCTATCATTTGGTATGAGTTTGATTTTGGATTCATGAATATTTTTGTCAATGCATTTATAACTGTGGTATGTCTAATTCTTGTTAAGAAAAAGAACGAAGCAAAGTAGAATAATATAAACACATTTAAGAGTTCGTAAATGTGTGTTAAATCAAATAAAAAAATAATATAAAATATTTAGATGCTATGGAAAACCATTTAACAACTGAGCAAGTTTCAGACTACGATAACTTAGACCAAATGAAAACATTTGAGTTACTGTTAAATATGAATACTGAAGATAAAACAGTACCTCTAGCGATTGAAAAAGCGATTCCGTCTATTGAAAAATTAGTCGATACTATTTATGATAAAATGAGTAATGGCGGACGATTGTTTTACATAGGAGCTGGAACAAGTGGAAGATTAGGTGTGCTTGATGCTTCGGAATGTCCACCAACTTACGGGGTAACCGATGACATGGTGATTGGGTTAATTGCTGGAGGAGATATTGCCCTTAGGAAGGCAGTTGAAAATGCAGAAGACGATACCAAATTGGCATGGGATGATTTGCAGAAATTCAATATAAATGAAAACGATGTTCTTATAGGAATTGCCGCATCTGGAACAACACCGTATGTTATAGGAGGGGTTAAAAAAGCTAGAGAAAATAATATTATCACAGGATGTATTACCTGTAACGGGAATTCACCTTTATCACAGGAAGTTGATCACGCTATTGAATTAATCGTAGGTCCAGAATTTGTTACCGGAAGTACTAGAATGAAAGCAGGTACTGCTCAAAAACTAGCACTGAATATGATTTCTACTACCGTAATGATAAAATTAGGTAGAGTAAAAGGCAACAAAATGGTAGACATGCAACTGTCTAATAAAAAGCTTGTAAACAGAGGAGTTCAAATGATTATGAACGAACTTCATATTGAAGAGGAATTAGCAACTACACTATTATTAAAACATGAAAGTGTTAGAAAAGCAATTGATGCATTTAATACAACAAAAAAATGAAAAAAATTTTAGCAATAAGCATTCTGTCATTATTCTTATTTAGTTTCTTTTCATGTCATGATGCTAAAAGGTCTAGTAACGTAACAACAGCAACAACAAAGGCTCAGTGGGTAGACAGTATTTATAATAATATGTCGGTTAAAGAAAAGGTGGGGCAATTATTTATGGTGGCCACATATTCAAATAGAACGGACAGTCATTTAGATTCTATTCAAAAGCTAATTAAAGACCATGGTATTGGTGGGCTTATTTTTTTTCAAGGTGGTCCAGTACGTCAAGCAGAATTAACAAACACCTACCAAGCAATGTCTAAAGTGCCTTTGTTAATTGGCATGGATGCGGAATGGGGCTTGAATATGCGTTTAGATAGTACATCTGGTTTTCCATATAATATGACGCTTGGAGCTATAAAAAATGATGATATAATAAAACGAATTGGTCAGCAAATCGGTAAGCATTGTAAGCGTTTAGGCGTGCATCTAAACTTTGCGCCTGTGGTTGATATTAACACAAATTCGAATAATCCAATTATTGGAGTACGATCATTTGGAGAAGATAAGCTGAATGTAACAAGCAAATCATTAGCATTTACTCACGGTTTACAAAGTGAGGGCGTTTTGGCTTGTGCTAAGCATTTTCCGGGGCATGGCGATACCGATACAGATTCGCATAAAGCGTTACCAACGGTTAGTTTTTCAAAAGAAAGAATTGATTCTGTTGAACTTTATCCATTTAAAAAATTGTTTGAAAAGCAAGTTGGAGGTGTTATGGTTGCACACTTAAATGTACCAAGTTTAGAGCCTATAGAAGGATTACCTTCTTCACTATCTTATAACATTGTTACCAATATTTTAAAAGAACAGTTGGACTTTAAAGGATTGGTTTTTACCGATGCTTTAAACATGAAAGGTGTGGCGAATTATAAAGAACCAGGAGATGTCGATTTAGCCGCTTTTAAAGCTGGTAATGATGTGTTATTGTTCACTGAAAATGCACCAAAAGCAATTTTGAAAATAACGGAAGCTTATGATAATAATGAAATAACAGAAGCACGTTTATCGCATTCTGTAAAAAAGATATTAGCCGCCAAATACGATGTTGATTTAAATAAATTTCAACCTATTGAAATAAATGGATTAATAGACGATTTGAATGGTGTTGATAATCTAGAGTTAAATAAGGAAGCCATCAGTAATGCCATTACAGTGATTAAAAATGAAGATGATATTTTTACTAAGGATTCAAATAATAAAGAAAAAATAGCATTTCTGAAATTAGGAGATGGAGCTTCGGAAGCTTTTGTAAAGGAACTTGGTTCAGGTATTAGTGTGTATAATGTAGCTGAGGTTTCAGAAAAAGAACTCTTAAAAAATCTTAAGAAATATGATAAAATCATCATTGGGTATCATCGTTTGAAATACCGAGATACTAAAGTAATTTCCGAAGAGGATAAAGCATGGATTGAAAAAGTTGCTGAAACAAATAAGGTGATTTTAAATGTATTTGCAAGTCAATATTGTTTAAAAGATATTACTTTAAAAAACATTGAAGGCATCATAATGTCTTATGAAAATACCGATGTATCTCAAAGTATTTCTGCTCAAATAATATTAGGAAAACAACAAGCCTATGGTGAATTACCAGCGTCTTTTGGTACTGGTTTATAGTACGTTTTTAAAGTTAAAGCCCCAGATTGATAAGTGTTATTTTGTTTAATTTAAAAAGTAGGAAAAATGAAAAAAAAATTACTTCAATTATGTGTTATTGGGTTTCTAGGGATTCAAGTTACAACAGCACAAGAATTAATTGTTAAAGGAGCTCATCAATCACAAAAAGAGGAGTTTGGTGATGTGAAAATCGCTTTAAAAACATCGGATAATAAATCGGAAAGTATTATAAGTTTACAAGAAAATCAAGCAACTACGCTAAATAAAAAGGTGCTAGGTTTTTTGCCTTATTGGGAACGAAGTGCTGGTGCACACAATAATATAAGATACGATTTATTAACTCATTTAGCGTGTTTTGATTTTTTAGTCCAACTTGATGCTTCAGTAAGTACACCAGCGGGATGGCCATGGACAACAGAGATTAATGCAGCTCATGCGCAAGGCGTAAAAGTAGTTATGACGGTGGTTAATTTTGGAGGATCCGATGGTGCAGATGCTGTAGCCTGGGAAATGATAACAAATACGGCAAAACAAGCAACATTTTTCGCGAATATAAAAAACATCATTCAAACTTATAGTTTAGATGGTGTCAATATAGATTTCGAGGGGATGGCTACGGCTCATAGAGGAGCCGAGTTTAATACTTTCATGGCTAATTTAACCAATTATATTCACACAGAATTACCGGGTAAAGAGGTTTCTGTAGATGGCCCTGCTGTAAATTGGGGTGGATGGATTATGGACGATTTGGTTGATAGTGTAGATTATTTGGTTATTATGGCATACGATTATACTTCCGGAAGTGGTGCTAATTCTGGTCCTGTGGCACCTTTAACGCATCATACATCATGGAAAAGGTTTATTAAAAGAACTGTTGAAACAGGAACGTATGCTGCGCCAACAGCAAGTAACCCCGAGAAATTAGTTTTGGCAGTACCTTATTATGGGCAACAATGGAAAACAGATACTAATGCATCTGAATCGACAACAATTTCACATGTGGGGTCAACAAGATATAAGAATACGGTAACCGAAGCAGATACCCACGGTGGTTTTATTTGGAATGCCAATTTTGAATACCCGTGGTACACTTGGAATGATGGTGTAAATTGGAATCAAGTTTGGACAGATAATGAAATCAGTCTTTCAAAAAAATACGATTTAGCTATAGAAAATAATTTAGGAGGCATAGGTATTTGGGCTTTAAATTACGATGGCACACGTCCGGAACTTTGGGAACTTATAAACACAAAATTTGGAGAAACAGCTTCTTTAGATGATGCTTATGTAAAAGAAAATATTCAGGTTTACCCAAACCCTACTAGTACTGTAATCAATATATCCAATACAAACAATTTAACATTGAATAACATGGAACTTGTTGATGTATTAGGGAAATCTATTATGACGGTTAACTCTAAATTAGAATCAATTGATGTTCAACATTTATCAGAAGGCATTTACTTTCTGAAAATTGAAATTAATGGCGGAAAACAAGGAGTATTTAAAATTTTAAAATCAAATTAATTTTTTTATTAAAACGAACTTATGCAAACTAATTTAACTCATATAAAATACGTTCTTATATTATTTGTTTTTACATCCTTTTCATGTAATTCGAATACTAAAAAAAATACGGCTAACAATAGTGCTGTTGTAAAAGAAATTGTAAAAGATATTCCAATTATAGTAGGCGCTAATCAAACGGAAGATTACCTATCTATGTTAAAAGGGAAACGTGTAGGAATTGCAGCCAATCAAACAAGTGTTATTTTTAAGGAAAATAAAGATTACATACATTTAGTAGATTCTTTAATAAAAATGGATATCAGTATTTCAAAAGTATTTGCTCCAGAACATGGATTTCGTGGTAAAGCAGATGCGGGAGAGCACATAACCGATGGCATAGATGCTGAAACGGGTTTACCTACTGTTTCTCTTTACGGAAGTAATAGTAAGCCATCAAAAGAACATCTAGAAAATGTTGATGTTATGGTGTTCGATATACAGGATGTTGGTGTACGTTTTTACACTTATATTTCAACACTTCATTATATTATGGAAGCTTGTGCAGAGCTAGAAATTCCTGTTATTGTTCTAGATAGACCAAACCCGAACGGACACTATATTGATGGTCCCATGTTAGAAGAAAATGTCAAAAGTTTTGTAGGTATGCATCCTGTTCCTATTGTTTATGGTATGACAATCGGTGAGTATGCAAAAATGATTAATGGTGAAAAATGGTTAGAAAATGGTATTCAATGTGATTTAACAGTAGTATCGTTAGAAAACTACACACATCATTCTGAATACGATTTACCTATCCTGCCTTCACCAAACCTTCCAAATGCAACATCTATTAATTTATACCCAAGTTTGTGTTTTTTCGAAGGTACAGATGTTAGTTGTGGTCGAGGTACAGAAACACAATTCCAAATATTTGGAGCACCTTTTTTACCTAAAGAATCATTTGATTTCAGCTTTACGCCAGAACCAAATTTTGGAGCAAAATCTCCTAAGCATCAAGGAGAATTATGTTTTGGTAGAGATTTAACACAAACTAAAAAATTAAGTAAAATTGATTTAAGTTGGTTAATAGAGGCTTACAGTTTAGCACCACAAAAAGAAGCGTTTTTTAATAAATTCTTTCCTAAATTAGCAGGAACTACGGCGTTACAAACTCAAATAGAAAAAGGAATGTCTGCTGAAGAAATTCGAGCTACTTGGGCATCTGGATTAAAAGCATTTAGTGACGTTAGAGAAAAATATTTACTATACAAGTAAAATAATATATGGCAGCAATTTTAGAAAAGGGTTTTAGCGAGTTATCAAATAGTTTAGAAGGGGATCTTTTTAATGATGTATTGCATAAAACGATTTATGCGACAGATGCTTCTGTTTATAGAAAAATGCCTTTGGGCGTAGCTTATCCTAAAAACAATCAAGATCTAAAAATATTAGTTGAATTTGCATCAAAAAATAAGATATCTCTTATTCCTAGAACAGCAGGAACTTCTTTGGCTGGCCAATGTGTGGGCGATGGCCTTGTGGTGGATACCTCTAAATATTTCACCAAAATATTAAGTTTTGATGAAAAGAAAAAAACGGTTACCGTGCAACCGGGAATTATTAGAGATGAATTGAACCTGTTCTTGCAACCATACGGGCTCTTTTTTGGTCCGAATACCTCGACCAGTAATCGCTGTATGATTGGTGGTATGGTTGGGAATAACTCTTCCGGAACCACGTCCATTAAATATGGCGTTACCAGAGATAAGGTTGTCGAATTGAAAACGATTTTAAGTGATGCTTCCGAAGCTGTGTTTAACGATTTAAAAAGTGAAGACTTCTTACTGAAAATGGAAGGAGAAACGCTAGAGAGTAAAATATATAAAAATATTTATAATGAACTCACTAATGTTGAAGCACAATTGGAAATAAAAAATCAATTTCCTAAAAGTTCAATTCACAGAAGAAATAATGGTTACGCGGTTGATGAATTATTGAGTTCAAATTTATTTGGAGGAAATGAAACTCATATAAATTTATCGAAGTTGCTGGCCGGTAGTGAAGGTACACTTGCTTTTACAACGGAAATTACCTTGCAATTAGACGATTTACCACCATCAAAAAATATTATGGTGGCAGGGCATTTTACTAGTATAGAAGAAAGTATGGAGGCTGTTGTGATTGCGATGAAGCACAATCTGTATACCTGCGAATTAATGGATAAAACCATTTTAGATTGTACTAAAAATAATAGAGAACAGATTAAAAATCGATTTTTTGTGCAAAGTGACCCCAAAGCGATTTTAATGTTCGAAATATGTACAGATGATGATGAGCAATCTAAAATACAAGCCAATGCATTAATTGCAGATTTAGAACAACACAAACTAGGCTATGCTTTTCCGAAGCTATCTGGCAATGAAATACATCAAGCCTTGGAGTTGCGTAAAGCAGGACTTGGTTTATTAGGGAACATAGTTGGCGATAATAAAGCTGTGGCCTGTATTGAAGATACAGCTGTGGAATTAAAAGATTTACCAAACTATATTTTAGAGTTTTCTAAAATGATGGAAGATTTTGGACAACAGGCTGTTTATTATGCGCATGCTGGAGCTGGCGAATTACATTTACGTCCTATTTTGAATTTAAAGAAACAGGAGGATATTGTTCTGTTTAGAGAAATAACCTCTAAAACGGCAGAATTAGTCAAAAAATATGGTGGCTCATTCAGTGGCGAACATGGTGATGGTATCGTACGGGCAGAGTTTATTCCTAAAATGATTGGAGAAAAAAACTACCAACTTTTAAAGCGTATTAAAAACACCTTTGATCCTGATAATATTTTCAACCAAGGAAAAATCGTTGATGCGTTTCCTATGGATAAAGATTTAAGATATGCACCCGACAGAAAAGAGCCCGAAATTGAAACTATTCAGGATTTTTCAGATAGTTTAGGGGTTTTAAGAGCAGCCGAAAAATGTAATGGTTCCGGAGATTGTAGAAAACTTCCATCAGCAGGCGGCACCATGTGTCCAAGTTACAGAGCAACCAGAAACGAAAAAGATACAACCCGGGCTAGAGCGAATACGTTAAGAGAGTTTTTAACAAATTCAGAAGAACAAAATAAGTTTAATCACAAAGAATTGTATGATGTTTTTGATTTGTGTTTAAGTTGCAAAGCATGTGCTAGCGAATGTCCAAGTAATGTAGATATCGCCGCTTTAAAATCTGAATTTTTATATCAATATTATAAAACAAATGGAGTGCCAATACGAACCAAACTCATTGCAAATAATACCAAACTAAACAAACTAGGCAGTATTGTTCCAGGTTTAACTAATTTAATTTTAGGTTCGAGTATCACAAAAAATATACTCGGAATAGCTACAGAAAGAAATCTCCCTAAATTAGCTAAGACAACGGTATTCAAATGGTATAAAAAGAACGAAAAAAGAATCCTTGAAAAACCAAAAAGTAAAGGAGAATTGTTTTTGTTTATTGATGAATTTACCAATTATTATGATGTTAATATCGGTATTGATTGTATTGAGCTTTTAACCGATTTAGGATATAAGGTTGCTATTACTAATCACGAAGAAAGTGGAAGAAGCTTTATTTCTAAAGGCATCTTAGACGAAGCAAAAAGAATAACCAATTTTAATATATCGTTTTTCAAAAATCGTATTACAGATGAAGTACCTTTAGTGGGTATAGAACCTTCAGCAATTTTAACCTTTAGAGACGAATACATTAGGTTGGCAGATGATAAAAAATCGGCCATAGAAATTGCAAAAAACACGTTTACCATTGAAGAGTTTATTAAACGAGAATTTGATGAAAATAACATTTCGGCAAAACGTTTCACTAGTGAAAAGAAAGTAGTGAAAATTCATGGACATTGCCAACAAAAATCATTGAGTAATATGCAACCAACATTTACCATGTTGTCGATTCCTGAAAATTATAGTGCCACTATTATAAGTTCTGGTTGTTGCGGTATGGCAGGATCTTTCGGTTATGAAAAAGAACATTACCAAATCAGTATGCAAGTAGGCGAGGATACCTTGTTTTCAAAAATTCGTAATACTAATAATGATGTAATTATTGCAGCGGCAGGGACTAGTTGTAGACATCAAATAAAAGATGGAGTTAATCGAGATACTGACCATCCAGTGAGTATTTTAAGAGCGGCTTTGTTATAGTGAAAAAATCAAAAAAAATATCTTTAAAAAATAACATTAAATAAAAAATATAAATCATGCTAAAGAGTAGTATAGACAAAGCGACAGGATTTGAAAAGCGTTTCGAGAATATTGGAACGTTGGTTTATGAAGATTCAGCAAATGCATCAAAAGCTGTAGCGCAGGAAATTGCAGATCTTATTAAGGTTAAACAATCGCAAAAGCAACCTTGTATATTAGGGTTGGCTACAGGATCGTCGCCAAAAGGGTTGTATGCCGAACTGGTGCGTTTGCACAAAGAGGAAGGTTTGAGTTTTAAAAATGTTATATCTTTTAACTTGGACGAATACTATCCAATGGAACCAGATTCTGTAAATAGTTATGTGCGTTTCATGAAAGAACAATTATTTAATCATGTGGATATTTTGCCAGAGAATTATCATATTCCAGACGGTACATTATCCAAAGAAAATATAGCGAGTTATTGTGATCAATATGAAGTGAAAATAGAAGCCTTAGGCGGTATCGATTTACAAGTTTTAGGTATTGGCGGTAATGGTCATATTGGTTTTAATGAATCGGGATCGCTTCAAAATTCAAGAACTCGTTTAGTGGCTTTGGATCATATTACAAGAGTGGCGGCAAGTAGTGATTTTTCAGATTTAGAAAACACGCCTAGAACAGCCATTACCTTAGGGGTTAAGAAAATAATGGAAGCTAAAAGAGTGATTCTTCTTGCTTGGGGAGAAAGAAAAGCAGACATTATAAGAAAATCTACAGAAGGCGAAGTAACAAGTCGCGTGCCTGCATCGTATTTGCAGGAACATAATAATGCAACGTTTGTTTTAGATAAAGCTGCGGCTTCAAAGCTAACTCGTATTAATACACCATGGTTGGTTGAGAAAATTGTTTGGACAGATAAATTAATTAGAAAAGCGGTATTGAGTTTAGCGCTTCACGTAAAGAAGCCTATTTTGATGCTAACCGATGACGATTATATCGAAAACGGAATGAGTGATTTATTAGCAGATTCTGGGCCAGCTTACGATATTAATATTAAAATATTCAATAAACTACAAAATACGATTACGGGATGGCCAGGAGGAAAACCGAATGCCGATGATGACAAACGTCCAGAACGTGCAGAACCAGCCAAAAAACGTGTGCTTATTTTTAGTCCACATCCCGATGATGATATCATTAGTATGGGCGGTACATTTAAGCGATTGGTTGAGCAAGGACATGAAGTGCATGTGGGGTATCAAACTTCAGGAAATATAGCTGTTGCCGATGATGAAGCCTTACGTTTTGCTAGTTTCGTTTGTGATTATAACGATAAATTCGGAATAGAAAATAAAGAAGCGAATGTTATTTATAAGAAAGCTGCTGAATTTCTAAAAAATAAAAAATCGAGTGAGATTGATACTGCAGAAGTGCGATATATAAAAGGATTGATACGAAAAGGTGAAGCAAGAGCTACCTGTCACTTTATAGGTATTCCAGATGAACAAATCCATTTTATGGAACTTCCATTTTATGAAACGGGAGCCATTAAAAAGAACCCTATAGGTATAGCAGATGTAAAAATAACTTCTGATTTAATAGAAAAAATAAAGCCGCATCAAATTTTTGCAGCAGGCGATTTAGCAGATCCGCATGGTACACATCGCGTTTGCTTAGATGCTGTTTTTGCATCGGTAAAGGAGTTGAAACCCCAAAAGTTTATGAAAGATTGTTGGTTATGGCTTTATAGAGGCGCATGGCAAGAATGGGGCATTGATGAAATTGAAATGGCGGTGCCTATGGGGCCAGATCAAGTACTGGAAAAACGAAAGGGTATTTTTAAACACCAATCGCAAAAAGATGGTGTTGTATTTCAAGGTACAGATAGCAGGGAGTTTTGGCAACGTGCAGAAGATAGAAATAAGGAAACGGCAGATCTTTATGATCAATTAGGATTATCGCATTATGCAGCGATGGAGGCTTTTGTAAAATGGGAATATTAATTTCTTAAATTTATTAGCCAAAGTAATTAAAGTTAAGGTTTGATGAGAGGTTTCCCTAAACAGACATTAAACAACTCATTTTTTTTAAATTACTTGACCGCCGAAATAAGCTTTGGAATGTAAATGGATATTAACTGAGTAATTATTAATAGCAGCCTTTTATAAGAATATGTTTTAATCATATAATTGTAAAAGGCTTTAATATTTTAGATACTCCAAAATAATTTCAAAAAAAAACATTCCAATTTTATTTTTTATCGTTAAGTGGTAAATGTTTTAAAAAAAAGAAGAAATATTTAAATGATAAATTAAGAGAATTGTTGCTTTTTTTTTATTTTTACTGTTGTAGGTTTTTTTTTAAGTAAAATATAAGAAGATATTTATAAAAAAGATTAACTTTTTTGTTGTTAAGAGGTTTGATTACAGTGTTTTATGTTGGTGTTGTTTTTTATGTCAATTAATTTGTGACTTTTTATATTTCTTGTGTCTTATTATTAGCACGTTTTCTACGTAGTATATTATACCTGAATTTTAAATATATGTGAACTTTATTTTTTTATGTTTTTACTTAAAAAGAGATTTTTTTTTATTGTTTTTTTGTGTTTGTTCAACTTTTTAAAGGCACATAACTCCGATGATATTGATAATGTTTTAATAGAATCAAAACAAGAGTTTAATCAATTAAACTTCTTTAAATCCATTGAGTTAGGGAAAGAAGCCTTACAAGCTTCAAAAGATATAAATTACTCAAAAGGTATAGCTACCTCCTCTATATATTTAGCTAAAGCTTTTATTGAATTAGGTAATTATAATAAGGGATTGTCTTTATTATCAGAAGCAGAAAAAGAACCCTTTTTCTCAAAATATATAAATTTTCAAGTAGAGAGTTATAGGTTGAAAGGTCGCATTTATGGCTACCTTGAAATGTATGATTTGGCTGTGGCTCAATTTTATAAGCAATTACATCTTTCTGAAAAAATAGAACCGCTTGAAGTAAAGCGGTTATCTACTTTATGGGCATATCAAAATTTAACTCATATATATAATAAAAAGAATAATAATGATTCCATAAATAAATACTTATCACTTCAGGAGAAAAGTTTGGTTTTCTTTAATGGAAGTCATGATTATTATAATAAAATTGGTACTTACAACCAGATTGCTGAACAACGTATTAAAGAAGGTGATTTTGAAAGTGCCGAGCGATATGTTACACAGTCCTTAGAGCTTTTAGCAAGTAATAAATCTACTTATTTTTATCCTTCTTTAGAAATTTTGGGAAAGCTAGAGGAAGCCAAAGGAAACATTGATACAGCGGGAAATCATTATAAAAAAGCGCTCGATAACGCATTGGAAATTAATGATAAAGATGCTATTAGTCATTGCTATAAAGTGTTGTCTGATTTTTATAAGGAGCATCAACCTAATATGTTAGAGGGGAAAGTGTATTATGAAAAACATAAAAAAATAGAAGACTCATTAAAATTAATAAACAGCAATATATTAGATAAGGTATATCGAGAAATTATAAAAGAAGAAAGAGCAAATAATATAGCAAGGGATAATTATAAGTATTATTTCCTAGGAAGTATTTTAACGAGTGCAATGGTTATTGGTGTGCTATACAAAAGGAAAAAAAGGTTCAGAAATTTATTAAGTAAAAAGAAAATGGAGGCGGATTTAAATGAGCAAAAAGTTGCAAAGCTAAAAGAAGCCTTAGAAAGTAAAAAGTATGAAGATTTGATTCATATGTCAAAAAATAATAATCCTGAGTTTTTAAACGCATTTAAGGAGCTTTTTCCTTCCGAAATAGAAAGTCTCAAAGAAAATAATCCCAACACAACCACTTCAGAGATGTGTTTTTGTGCTTTGTCATATCTAAATTATTCAACTAAAGAAATTGCAGAGATTCAAAATGTAACTATACGTGCGGTACAAGTGCGTAAGAATAGAATTCGGAAAAAATTTAATATACCATCCGAAATAGATTTTAACATTTGGATGATAGAAAATTTAGGTAATATATAGATTCTTAAAAGTATTTAGTACATAGCTTAAGCTTAAAAAAAACTCAGGATTGAATTTCAATTCTGAGTTTTTTTTTATTTAACAGTAGAGGTTAAATCTCGTGCCTTTTTAGAGTGTTTTTTTTGTTTTATACATTGAATTATATTCCGTACTAAGCCTTTAAAATAAAGTTGAAGATATATGTGTTCCTTTTTTGTATTTTTATAAACACTTTTTGTGCGCGTTTTAATTTGTGTAAAAGTAGAAACTGAAAATAGCCATCAACATTATCTGTTTTTATTATTACTGGTGTTGCTCTATTGAGTTGTAATGCCTATTATTTGATATTAAATTAAACCATAAAATTATATGAAGCCCACCCTCATTATTATCGTGATTTTTCTTTTTTTTGGATGTAAATCAAAACAAGAAAAACCTTTTGATAGTGATGCTATTTTACAAGAGCGCTATAAAAAAATAGCCGATTATCAAGTCGATTCTTTAAACTTTCCTCGAAGTTATTCTTTTAAAGAAAATACCGTTAATAAGGTAGGATCTAAAGATTGGACTAGCGGATTTTTTCCTGGTAATTTATGGCAAATTTATGAATTAACAGGTGATGTCGCTTTTAAGAATAAAGCAAAAATATGGACCGCTTTTGTAGAAAAAGAGAAGTACAATAATAGAACGCATGATATGGGGTTTAAAGTGTTTTGTAGTTTTGGAAACGGTTTAAAGCACGAAGACAATCAAAACTATAAAGATATTATTGTAAAAAGTTCACAGACGTTAATATCGCGTTTTAACGCTACTATTGGCAGCATTCGTTCGTGGGATTTCAATAAAGAAACTTGGGATTTCCCGGTGATTATTGACAATATGATGAATTTAGAAATGCTTTTTGAAGCAACTAAAATTACCAAGGACAGTATGTTTCATAACATCGCGGTAGATCACGCCAATACCACGTTAAAAAATCATTTTAGAAATGATAATAGCTGCTATCATGTTGTAGATTATAATCCTGAAAATGGAGATGTTAGAATGAAAGTAACCCACCAAGGATTTAATGATGAATCAGTTTGGGCAAGGGGGCAAGGCTGGGCTATTTATGGTTATACTATGGCATACCGATATACAAAAGATGCAAAATATTTGGCACAGTCACAAGCCACGGCCAACTTTTTTATCAATCATAAAAACTTACCAAAAGATGGTATTCCATACTTGGATTTCAACGATCCGGCTATACCCAATGCCCCCAGAGATGTTTCGGCAGCAACAGTGGTGGCTTCTGCGATGGTAGAATTATATCAATACACTAAAAATGAAACTTATTTAGAGTATAGCAAGAAAATAATAAACACGTTAAAAACGCCAGAGTATCTTTTAGAATCGACAATCGATGCTCCATTCATTTTAAAACATAGTACAGGAAACTGGCCAAAAAAAGACGAAGTAGATGAGCCTATTGTTTATGGGGATTATTACTTTTTAGAAACGTTATTAAGATTAAAAGCACTTTAAATGTAGGAAGCTTTTTATTGTTTCAAAAAAGCATACATTTTTTTGAAACATAAAGAACTTTAAAGTCAATTGATAATATTTGGAAATGAGCATGCCTTAAAAAGGAAGCTCATTTTGTGTTTAATTCATTCTAAAAGAAAACATAGTAAATTATTAAAAGATAAAATGTCCAAGAGATTCATTTCAAACTATTTAATGATAATAGTGATATCTTAAAAACATTTTATACTCCTTTAATTTTTATTGTTGATTATTCTCACAATAAGGCTTTGAAAACAATAATTATATCATTTGTTTTATAAAATGGTTCATATGTTCTAAAGTATCAGCGTTCCATAGTTTATTTTTGAATTTAAATTTTCAAAAACAAGGACTGTAAAATCATTTTTTCAAATCTGTATAAAAATAATAGTATTTCAAAAAAATAAAATTTATTAAAACAAAAAAACAACCAACCTAAACTAAATAAAATGAAGATTACAACAGTATTATTTTTATTAATAACCCAATTAACTTTTTCGCAATATAAAGATGTAAAAGTTGAAGGTGAACTTCAAAAATGGAAAAAAATAACCTTGAGTTTTAAGGGGGATACTTTTACCGAGAGCCAAGAAGACAATCCGTTTTTAAATTACAGACTTAATGTTGTTTTTAAACACAAAAATAAAACATATAAAGTACCTGGTTTTTATGCAGCCGATGGTAATGCCGCAGAAACAAGTGCAAAAAGCGGAAACATTTGGCAAGTACGTTTTACTCCAGATGAAGTAGGTGAGTGGACTTACGAAGTGTCTTTTAGAAATGGAAAAAACGTAGCTGTCAATGATGCGGCTGATGCTGGTAAACCGGCTGCTTTTGATGGTTTACAAGGACGTTTTGAAATTGCGGAACCCGAAGCAAAAGCTAAAGGTCGATTGGTTTATACCGGTGATAGATATTTACATTACGCAGAAGATAATACGCCATTTTTAAAAGGAGGAACAGATAGTCCTGAAAACTTTTTGGGCTATTATGAGTTCGATCAAACACCGCCAAGCCATAAATATGAACCTCATGCTAAAGACTGGAAACAGGGCGACCCTACGTGGCAAAACGGTAAGGGAAAAAACATTATTGGCGCTTTAAATTATTTAGCATCGAAAGGTATGAACTCGGTTTACTTTTTAACAATGAATGTACAAGGTGATGGTAAAGATGTATGGCCATGGACCGATGAAAACGAACGTTACCGTTTTGATTGTAGTAAATTAGATCAATGGGAAATTGTATTTAATCATATGGATAATTTGGGCTTAATGCTTCATATTGTAACCCAAGAAACAGAGAACGAATTGTTGATGGATATTGGAGAACTAGGCGTGCAAAGAAAATTATATTACAGAGAACTTATCGCCCGATTTTCACATCATTTAGGAGTAACTTGGAATCTAGGTGAAGAAAATGGTCCGGTGCATTGGTCTCCTAAAGGACAAAATGATAAGGATAGAAAAGCAATGGCTAAATACATTAAAAAACAAGATCCGTATCAAAGTTTAGTAGTGTTGCACACACATGCTGTTCCAAAGTCGCAAGATTTATTTTTAGAACCTTTGTTAGGTTATCAATTTCTTGATGGGCCTTCGCTTCAAACACATAAGCCAGAGTTAGTGCATAACATTACTAAAAAATGGATAAGTGAATCGCAAAAAAATGGTAGAAACTGGGTGGTTAATCAAGATGAAATAGGACCAGCTGATACAGGAGCAAAACCAGATAAGGATGATCCTGGTCATGATGGAATTAGACATCAGGTATTATTGGCTAATTTAATGGCAGGAGGCGCTGGAGTAGAATGGTATTTCGGTTACAAGTTTGCACACAACGATTTAAAGTGTGAAGACTGGCGCTCTAGAGATATACTTTGGGATCAAACCAGATATGCTATAGATTTTTTTCAGCAGTATTTGCCGTTTACCGAAATGCAATCTGCCGATGATTTAACGGATAATAAAAACGATTTTGTTTTCGCTAAAAATGATAATACCTATGCTATTTATCAAGCAGAAGTTAAAGCGACAACGCTTAATTTATTTGGTTCTAAAAACAGTTTTGTTGTAAAATGGTTTAATCCAAGAACGGGAGAAGCACTTCAGAATGGTACAGTAAGAAAAATTCGTGGAGGTGGAAAAGTTGATATTGGTTTTCCTCCAAAAAAAGATAAAGATTGGGTGGCGTTAATAACATCGAAAAGTCAGTCTCGTAAAGGAATCTCTAATTCTAAAAAAGAAGTGGTTAAGCTAGATGCTTTAAAAGATTTTACTATTGATGAGCCTAGTGATAATACCGTATATTATAGTGATGAAGCTAATGGTGTTTTAGCAATTAATGCGGCCGATACAGCACAACGAGCAAAACTAGCTTACGCGAGTACAAGGTTTGAAAAATTATCAGGACTCTATAACTTGTCGTTTATTTCTATGGCCGAGAATGATGGTGAATCAGAATATATTATTTTCAAAAATGGTACGCCAATAGCTACTGTTACTAACCCAGAAACAGATAAAGCATTTAAAGTAGCAACTCACGATTTAGGTAAATTTTTTATTGCTGAAAACGATATTATCCAAATCGCATCCAAAGCAGTAACCAATAATAAAATTCCTGAGAATAACGAGACCGCATGGTCTAGAGGACGATGGAGTCGTTTAGTTTTAATTCCAGAAGGTGTTTCTGCAGCAGCTGCTTTAGAAGGTAAAAAGCCTTTTGAAGAGAAAAATGGATTATTAGAAATTGAAGCTGAAGCGTTTCATTTTAGTTCAAAAAACGGAACAGAAAGAGCGTGGGTTATTAAAAGTCATTCTGAAAAAACAGACCAAAGTGAAACAGCAAGCAAGAACACTTACATACAGGCCGTTCCTGATACTAGAGTAACACATGATGATGTTTTAATTGAAGGTGAGAATTTTTTTCCGTTTGCAGGTGTGGGCGGTGTTGTTTCATACAAAATAAAGATTAATAAGCCTGGTCGTTATTATGTATGGGCAAGTGTTTATTCTAGTGGTTCGGAAGATAATGGAGTGCATGTTGGGATTAATAATACATGGCCAGAAAGTGGAGCGCGTATGCAATGGTGTGCAGGAAAACATAAATGGACTTGGTCTTCGGCGCAACGTGTGCCTGAAAACCATTGCGGTACTCCAAAAACAATATATTTAGATTTAGAAAAGGGTGAAACTATTTTATCGTTCTCTATGCGTGAAGATGGTTTGAAAATGGATCGTATTATTTTAGCTAAAGACGCTAGTTTTAGTCCAAATTAAGAGGTGTAAACTATCCATTAAAAACGAATGCTAAGGTGTGTTTTTAATGGATAGTTATATTAATTTATGATATTTTTATTTAAAGCTGATGTACAATTTTAATAATGGTAAACTCTGCAGGTTTTATTGTAGCTACCCCAATTTGAATTATCATTTTTCCATCTTGAATATCTTGAGTGGTCATGGTACGGCCTAAACCAATAGCAACAAAATAAGCCTCGCTGGGAGTAGAACCTTGCAGTGCACCTTGCCTCCATAATTGATTCAAATAATTTTCAGTTATTATTTTTACGTCTTGCCAAGTATCAGCAGTATTGGTTTCAAAAACCGTAAAATTTGTTGCTTTTTTTACTGATTCTTCTATTGTATTTGATAAACGTCTTACAGGGACATAACGCCATTCGCTATGGTTTGCCTCTAAAGTACGTGCACCCCAAACCATAGTACCTCTTCCGGTGAAAAAAGCAATTGGATTAATTGATTTTCCTGCAACGCCATCATTAGTGAGATAGGCCTGCTCCGCGCTTGTTAACTCTGGGGATGGCTTTGTAACTCCAGTAATACTTGCGTTTGCTGGGGCTTTCCATACACCACGATCTCTATCTGTTTTAGTATATATCGCTGTCACAGCTGCACTCGGAGGCAAAATTACTATGTGTTTTTGTAAGGCCGTTTTTATCAATTTATAAGCATTGGGGTTTGTTTTTTTTAATGAAATTAAATATGTTGTATGCTTTTCAATGGTATGAATACCTTCAAAAGCGACTTCTATTTTACTTTCATCATAACCATAAGAAAATGTGCTGTTCAGAAAAGGCATGTAGGCAGCACCATATTTTAAATCGCCTACTAAACCGGTTCTAAAATCAGTTACTGATGTTCTAAGATCATCTAGTGTAGCAACGTCAAAAATAGCAAAACGATCTCTTAACTCAGAACATTGATTTAGTGCAGCATAACAATAGTTGTAGTAGCCAGAACTTAAATGTACCGCATCAGGACTTACCAATAAGGTAACTTCATCTATTTGACGAACTGCCGAAAGAGCTTCAATGTAGGCCTCCGATTCATCGCTAAGATGTCGTTTTTCTAAATCGACATCATTGGGGATGGGAATAATATAACAAGCACCTCCGCCATTCATAAAGTAAAGGCGAAGTGCGTAATACATAGTCTGTTTTTCGGCTTCGCTGTCTGTGCCTAAATCAATTATTTTAACCGTATTGTTCGTTGCGTTTTGTTTTACTTTTATCTGATATTGATAAGGTTTGTAAGTACCGAAGTAAGACTCGTACTCATGCATACTACTAATTTTAACAGGAACTAAATCTCCATCTATCGGGTAAGTTGCTGTTTTTCCAATAAAAGCAGGTATTGCTGTAGCAACTTGAGCAACAGCAGGAGGTAAGGAAGAAGTTTCTTCGATGTAAACACCTGGAGCTTGGTATTCCGAGGCAGGACTATTCATTTTTTTCCAAGTGCCATTATCATAAATTAAAAGTGAGTCTCCTTTTTCGGTAACCGCTTTTACTTGTGCAGAAACTTGTAAACTAAAGATAAGGAGGAAGATAATATGGATTAATGTTTTCATAGTTTTGGTCGTTTTTGAACATATACATAAACCTCACTGTAATTAAAAAGCGAAGTGAAATATTTGCAACTTCTTTTTAGTTAGAATGTTAAGTTAAAGATATGGAAAAAGAAGTTATTTTTTCAAGCTGAAAAAATATTGACCAATTTTAATCTTTCTGTAAAAATATTTTTATCTAAGATTGATAACTTTTTATGATTTTCTGCACATCCATATTATCATTTTGTGGAATTAGGAAATTTTCTAATGCTTCATCCGAGGTAATTTGTTCCGAAGCATCAATAAAACCATAACCTAAGTAAATATTGTTCTTTATAAGCACAAAGGCTTCTTCTTCGGCATGTCTACCGTTTTGTTTGATAACAATATCTTTAGATTTTTCAAGCGTGTCGTTTATTGCTTTTTTTACTCGGGTATTATATGCGTCTACGGCTTCATTTTCGTTACAAATACCACGACAGGTTTCAATACTATAGTGCGAACATTGTGCAACACCTTCTTGTAAGTGACAGTATTTCGGGCACAGTTCAAAAGTGGTGCAAAGGCGCTCTAAAAATTGTCTGCAATCAGTAATACTATAAAAGGTGAATAATGGATTAGGGGTTGCTTTTAAGGTGTTGTAAGCTAGATGAATAATGCCTTTTCGGTCCTCAAACTTGGTAATGCCAAAAGCTTTTGGGTTTCTTTTAGAGACCTTGTTGTATTCTGGAAAATGTTCTTTAATTGCGGCATCTTCCATGAGTAACGCGATGAGTTCGCTTCCCGATAATTCAAAATCGATATCTGCGGTTTCACGACATAAGTTTAGTTCTTTTAATGATTTATTATAAAAATGACTTAACACGCGCTTTTTTAAATCTTTGGCTTTGCCAACATAAATAATGGTGCCTTTTTTGTTTTTGAAATAATATATTCCAGCTTCATTCGGGATTTTATTAAAAACAGCACTCGGCAGGTTAGGAGGCAAGGTGGCTTCTTTGGAAGTACTTTTTAGGAAATCGGCAAAAACGGTTTCTGAATTGTCTGCTTTTAATAACATTTCAAACAAAATCACTGTGGCTTCAACATCACCTTTGGCTCTATGGCGTCCATTTATATTAATATTTAAGGCTTTGCATATTTTTCCTAAACTGTAAGATTTATGCCCAGGAATTAATTTTCTAGAGAGTCGAACCGTACAAAGTTTTTTCCTATTGAAATCAATACCAATGTCTTTAAACTCGTTACGGATTGCATTGTAATCAAAATTCACATTATGAGCCACAAATATGGTGTTGGCTGTAATTTCTAGAATATCTTTTGCTATTTCTGCAAATGTTGGAGCGTTGGCAACCATGCTGGCATCAATTCCGGTTAAGGCTGTAATGTGCTCCGGGATGTAAGATTCCGGATTTACTAAGGATGTAAATTCCTTTATCGTTTGCGAGCCATCGTATTTAAAAATAGATATTTCTGTTATTTTATTTCCCGGACCCGTAGTCTCAACATCTATAATTGTGTACATTAATGTGCTCGTTTTCTTTAATTTAACGCCTAAAACATATGGTAAGTGTATCTTACTTAAAATGCAAGCGTACTACAAATGTAAGCAATAAATACTTTTAAATGTAGTTAAATGTTGTTCGGAGTGTCAAAGGTTTGATATATTGATTGTTATCTTTTATTATTTAGGTTTAGTAATCAGAAAACGATTTGAGTAATGATAAACAGCAGTCTAATTTCCTTTTAATCGCTGCCATAAATCACCCATGAGCTTTTTACCATCACGAGATGTTTTTTCTTGTTCAATAAAATGAACTGTTCCTGAGGCGTCCACGTCAATTTGATATTTAAAAACGAAATTTTGAGATTGTTTTTCAAAATTCATCACACCAAAACGTAAATCGTTATAGTATAATTTTCCGTTTACTTTATTAATAGTGTACCAACCTTCAGAAATAGCAATCATACGTTTCACTTTTTCGTTTTCTTTAAGTTTACCTAACCATTCGTGATGTTTTGGATAGGTTTCAAACTCGATGGATTTTGTATCAAAAAAAGAGTAATTTCCTAATAAATAAGCATCTTCAGTTTCAATATTAGCGCTCCATAAAATGGTGTTTAATGGCGATGGCCTTGTGTCTATTTGCTTATAATCAATGTTCTGAGTTTCGAGAGCTTCTTCAAATTTATGAAAAGCAACTCCTTTTAAAACAAAGGTTAATGCTAAATAAAGCGTGCTCATGGTAAGCCCTAAATAGTTATAAATTCGTCGTTTTTCCGAAGTTCTTTTTTGTAGCATGGCTAGTATTAAAAAGACTAAAAAAGGCAACGTATAAAGTGGGTCTATTACAAAAATGGTTTTAAAAGCCAAACGCATATCTATAGGCCAAAATAATTGTGTGCCCCATGTGGTGTGTGCATCTAAAATGGGGTGTGTTACTAATGCCCAGAAAAATAGCCAACTCCATCCTTTAAAGTCTTTATAGGTTTCATAACGCGATACGAGCCAACCAAAAAGCGGTGCAAAAAGTAAAGAGAACACTATGGAATGGGTAAAGCCACGGTGTATGGATAAGGCAGAAACCGTATCCGTAAAATAGGATGCGAAAACATCAAAATCGGGAATAGTACCGGCAATGGCACCATATAAAATAGCTTTATTACCAACTTTTTTGCCTAAAACAGCTTCGCCAACGGCGGCCCCTAAAATAATTTGCGTGAGTGAATCCATAATACAACACAAAAGTAAGGTTTAAGATTGAGAGTGAGGTTATCAAAAAAATGACCGTTATGTTTTATATAAATGAGGTGCGGTTTAATTGTTAAAAACGCAAAAAAAAGCACTGTTTTTTACTGATTTTCGGCTTAATTAGGTGGTTGTGTTTTTGTTATGTGTTTTATACTACCTAAGCACTGAGATTGTTGATGTGTTTTATATGTGTTTGATTTTCTGTGAGTTGTTAATTGTTTTAAAGCTAGTACATATGTTGTTTTTGGTAACATGAATTCTACAATGTAACAAAGTTACTACAAAACGGGAACGTTCGTTTTAATTCTATTCAGGGTTAGTCTTTAATTTTGATAAATAACTTTTTTTCACCGGTAACTAGGTGTCTATTAGTTTCTATAGCCATAGGAGTAGAAGTGTTTTTTTATTCCAAAAATATGGTCTCAACTAAAACGAATTACTAACCAAAACTAAATTTAATTGAATGAAACAGCATTTACGTACATTACTCAAAATAATGTTCTTTTTTAATTTAATGATGTCCACATCGTATACCACTTATGCGGCAAACGCAGATGGTGATATGCTAGACATTTTAAATGAACAGGAATTAATAATCGAAGGAACCGTCATAGCATCGGATAATGGTTTGCCCTTAGCAGGTGTAAATATTATGATCAAAGGGCAGAAAAACGGAACGTCTACCGATTTTGATGGAAACTTTATTTTGAAAGCAAAAGCTACCGACGTTTTAGTGATTTCTTATGTCGGATTTTTAAAACAAGAAATTCCTATAGGAGGGAAAACTAAGTTCGACATTATTCTAGAAGTTGATACGGCTAAATTAGACGAAGTTACTGTTGTAGCTTACGGACAGCAAAAAAAGGAAAGTGTTGTGGCTTCTATAACCACAGTAAAACCACAAGAATTAAAAATACCTTCTAGTAATTTAACGGCATCATTCTCAGGGCGAATTCCTGGGGTTATTTCTTATCAAACATCAGGAGAACCAGGAAATGATAACGCCGAGTTTTTTATCCGTGGTGTATCAACATTTGGGTATAGAACGTCACCATTAATATTAATTGATGGTATGGAATCTAGTGTGGACGATTTGGCCAGAATGGATGTAGATGATATAGAAAGTTTTTCTATTATGAAAGATGCATCAGCAGCAGCATTATATGGTTCTCGTGGCGCAAACGGTGTTATTTTAGTTAATACAAAAGAAGGAAAAGAAGGAAAGGCTAAAATATCTTTTAAATATGAAACCTACCTATCGTCTAACGTAAAAGATATTGAGTTTGCAGATCCTGTAACCTATATGAATTTATGGAATGAAGCTGTTTTTACATCTAGTAATGGAGGAGAAATTGTAAACCGTGTGTTTACACAAAACGAAATTGATAATGTGCAAAACAATGTAGATCCACAAATATATCCTTCAACCGATTGGTATGGTACGTTATTTAAAGATCATGCTATTAATAAGCGGTTAAACTTGAATGTTTCAGGTGGAGGTAAGGTTGCCAAGTATTATTTATCTGGAACCTATACTAATGATACAGGTATATTAAATGTAGATGAGAGAAATAATTTTAATTCTGGTATTAGTTTAAATAAAATACAAATACGTTCAAATAACAATATTAACATATCACCGAGCTTTAAAGCAAAAGTACAGTTTTATCTAGCTTTAGATGATTATACAGGACCTTTAGATGGTGCGCAAACGGTTTTTGATATGGTAGGGAAAACAAGCCCTGTTTTATATCCAGCATATTATGAGCCAGATGCTGCTAACCAGCATGCTACACAAATATTATTTGGAAATTACTTAGAAGGTGCCGATTATATTAACCCTTATGCAGAATCTGTAAAAGGATATAGAGATTACACCAGATCTAAATTAAGTGGACAAATTAATCTAGAAAAAGAATTCTCTAAAGATTTTAATGTGAGGTTAAAAGTAGGTTATGATAATTCTTCTTATTTTCAAACTAGAAGACAGTATAGACCTTTTTATTACAATATAGGGCGGTATGATAAATACACTGGAGACTATACATTAGCATGGCTTAACGAAGAGAGCAACCCGGAAGATGCTATTGATTATTCGCCGTCTTCAAGTCAAGTGTCTGCTGTTTTTTATTTAGAAGGCGCTGCTAATTATAGCAAACAATTAAATGATGATCATCTAATAGGAGGTACCTTGGTTTATACCATGCGTGAAGAAAAGAATAATACAGCTTCTAATTTACAAAACTCTTTACCTAATAGAAATTTAGGTTTAGCTGGTAGATTAAATTATGCTTATAAAGACAGATATTTTATCGAAGGTAACTTTGGGTATAATGGATCGGAACGTTTTTCTGAAGATAATAGATTTGGTTTCTTTCCATCTATTGGAGCAGGCTGGTATGTTTCTAAAGAAAAATTTTGGGAGCCTTTAGAAGATGTGGTGAACAAATTCAGAATCCGATCGTCTTATGGTTTAGTTGGTAATGATGCTATTGGTAGCGCTAGTGATCGTTTCTTTTATTTATCAGAAGTAAATCTAAACAATAGTGGTAATTCTGCAACCTTCGGAGAAGACCGAGAATATACTGTAAATGGTGTTGCTATTAATAGATATGCTAATAGTGCGATTACATGGGAGAATGCTGAGAAATTTAACTTAGCGGTAGATTTAGGCTTGTTTAATAGCAAAATAGATATTACTGCAGAGTACTTTTTTGATAAACGACATGATATTTTTATGGAGCGTTCAGAAATTCCTGCAAGTTTAGGATTATCAACAAATTTATATGCAAACTCAGGGGAAGCTGAGAGTCGTGGATTTGAGTTTTCATTAAAAGGAAACCATCATGTAAATAAAGATTTCTGGATTCAAACCATGGCTAATTTTACTTATGCAACCAGTGAGTTTTTAGCTTATGATGAGCCAGATTATACCAGTGCACCATGGAGAAGTAGAATAGGGCAACCTATTAGACAAAATTATGGTTATGTAGCCGAGCGTTTATTTTATGATGAAGATGATGTAATAAATTCACCATTACAAATAGGTGTGCAAAATTCTTATGAAGGTTATGGTCCTGGAGATATTAAATATAAAGATATTAATGGCGATGGCGTTATTGATAGTGAAGATAGAGTGCCAATTGGCTATCCTTCATCTCCTGAAATAAACTATGGATTTGGATTTTCAACAGGATATAAAAACTGGGACTTTAGCTGTTTCTTTAATGGTATAGCGCGTACATCCTTTTTTATAGATTCTTCTGGAACACAACCATTTTACCAGTATAGTGTTGATGAAGGGGAAGCTATCAATCAATTACTTGATATTTATGCACAAGATCATTGGTCGGAAGATAATAAAGACCCTTATGCACTTTATCCAAGATTAACACATGCTAGAAGTGATAATAATCGTGTAAATAGTACATGGTGGTTAAGAGATGGCTCTTACCTAAGGTTAAGACAAGTGGAACTAGGTTATAATATTTCTAAAGATTTTATAAAAAGTAAACTACCGTTATTACAAAGCGGAAGACTTTATTGTTCTGCAACAAACTTATTTACCATTAGTAAGTTCGATTTATGGGATGTGTCACTTTCTGGAGATCCATACAATTACCCAGTTCAAAAAGTATTTAACTTAGGGATTAGACTTGAATTTTAAAAAACAGCAATATGAAAACTAATATAAAACACATATTTATAATATTTACACTATCTGTGTTTATCACAGGGTGTTCAGATTATCTCGATATTGTACCAGATAATGTAGCAACAATAGCCGATGCTTTTGATGATGAAAACTCGGCAGAAAGCTTTTTATTTACTTGCTATAGCCATATGCCAAGATTAGGAGAGCCTAAAAATAATGTGGGCTTTTACGGAGGAGATGCATCATATAGAATAAATTCTGTAATTAGGGGAGATGAGCCAGCACATTTAGTGAATTCCGAGTTAGCATTAGGCGCGCAAGAAGCCGATGTTTCTTATTTGGATTATTGGAGTGGTGGTAAAAATGGAACCAATTTATACCTAGGTATTAATGATTGTAACGTATTTCTAGAAAACATCAACAGCCTGGTGTATATGGATGAGGATTTAAGAAAACGTTGGATTTCTGAGGTTAAATTTTTAAAAGCATACTATAACTTTTATTTATTTAGAATGTATGGACCAATTATTATTAATGACACTAATTTACCAATAGATGCTGATATTTCTGAAATTCATAAATTTAGAAGTCCAGTAGACGAATGTGTCACTTATATTGCCGATTTATTTCTTGAAGCTAGTGATGGTTTACCTTTACTAATAAACGATAGAGAAACGGAATTGGGTCGCGCAACAAAAGGAGCGGCATTAGCCATGCGCGCTAAAGTATTAGCTACTGGAGCTAGTCCGTTATTTAATGGGAATGCAGAGTATGCCAATGTAATTGATGCCAACGGGACACGTCTTTTTTCTGATTATGATGCTAATAAATGGCAATTAGCTGCCGATGCTTGTAAAATGGCTGTAGATACTTTAGAGTTTGCAGGTGTTCAGCTTTTTAAGTTTGATACTAGTGATATGCAATATCTACCAGCCAATGTTAACCGAGATGAAGTACCAGAAGAAATAGTAAATGTTTTAACTATACAGCAGTCACTATCAGAGCGTTGGACGGATGAGAAAATATTTGTTTCTACTAACGGAATAGCAGGAAGAATTCAAAATCATGCTCAAGCAAGAACACATGTTAAATTTCAGGGTAACGTTGAAGCTATGGGGTTCTATTCGCCTACTTTACGTATAGCCGAAATGTTTTATACTAAAAATGGAGTGCCAATTGATGAAGATTTAACATGGAATTATGCAGATCGTTATGGCTTAATCGATTATGATGTTGATAATGATAGCGATACAGATGGAAATGGAGTGCCAGATAATCAATATTTTGTAAAAGATGGTGAAACTACTGTAAACCTACATATGAATAGAGAGGTACGTTTTTATGGTAGTTTAGGATTCGATAGAGGAATTTGGTATGGTAACCCAGCACAATATAATTCTTCTGGAGGACAGGCAGGATTTGAAGATCATTATGTAGAAGGTAGAGCTTTAGAATATTCTGGTACGGCCATTGGTTCTGGGGTGTATTCTCAAACGGGGTATTTTCCTAAAAAATTAGTAAACTACGATAATGTTATTAGTAGTGACGATATGGATTACAGTAGAGAGAGTTACGCTTTTCCAGAGATGCGTTTAGCAGATTTATATTTATTATATGCTGAATGTGCAAATGAGGTAGATGATAGAGCAACGGCCTATATTTATATAGATAAGGTGAGAGAAAGAGCAAATTTAAAAGGCGTAGTGGAATCTTGGGCAAATTATTCTTCAAGTCCTAGTAAACCATCAACTAAAGAGGGATTTCGTGATATTGTGCGTCAAGAGCGTTTAATTGAATTGGTTTTTGAAGGACATAGATTCTGGGATTTAAAACGATGGAAATTAGCAGAATATTATATGAATATACCTTTTAGAGGTTGGAATTATTTAGGTAGTGAGCCTGAAGATTTTTATGTTCCAAATGTATTAGGCGTACCAACATATTCATTTAAAAATAATTTATGGCCTATAGAAACAGGTGAAATTTTGTCTAACCCTAATTTAATTCAAAATGGCGGTTGGTAGTCTTATTTTTAATTCAAAAACAACAATTATGAAAACTAAATATAAAATATCCTTTATTACCCTTATGGGCTTGTTTACTTTTATCGTTGCTTGTGGTAGCGAAGAGTTTATTGGTCAGCCAGCATCCGATGGGACAGCACCAGGCATGATATCAAATGTTTTAAGTGAAAGTACGCCCGGAGGCGCCAAAATAACTTATGATATTCCTACCGATGAGGATTTTTCTCATGTAGAAGCCGTGTATTATGTTGGCGAAGGTCAAGAAAGAAAATCTGTAGCCACTAAATACACACAAGAGTTATCTGTTAATGGTTTTGGAGACACACTTCCTAAAGAGGTTGAACTTTATGCGGTTGATAAAAGTGGCAATAGGTCAGAGAAAGTAGTGGCTGAAATAATACCGTTAACACCACCCTATATTACTATGAGGGAATCATTAGAAGTTTCAAGTGATTTTTCTGGTGTTTTGTTAAAATGGGAAAATGAAGCACAGGCTGATAATCTTGGAATTACAATTTTAAGATATGATGAATATGGCGATTTTGTGCCTTATGAAACGGTTTACGACGATGTTTCAAATACGAATTTTCAAAACGTAAGAGGCATGGATACGTTGCAAGTGGAATTAGGATTTTATGTAAAAGATCAATGGGGAAACATAAGTGATACACTTATTGGAGAGTTTAAGCCACTTTACGAAATACAATTAGATAGAACAAAATGGAAAGCCTTACGATTAGATACCGATATACCAGAGGAACAAAGTTCGCAACGATTTGAAAAAGCTTTCGATGGAGATATAACTAAATCGCGGTCTAATGCATTTAGTACTGTTTTAAATAAGGAAGAACAATATTCTCCGCTGCATTATACTATGGATATGGGAGAGATAAACTTATATAGTCGTTTTAAAATTTATGCTACAGAGTGGAATGGTTATTCACGTGGAGGAATGCATTTCTTTGAGATGTATGGTACCAATGATCAAAGTTTGATTGATAGAGAAACTAATGGCGCTTGGGAATGGTCTAATGGTGACAATCCACATGAAACAGGTAATTGGAGAGAAGAAGGCATGGACGGCTGGGAGCTTATTGGTGAGTTTGAAGTACTAAAAGCATCAGGGTTACCTGGGATAGAGAAAATTAATGCTATTGATAGACCATTTTCTGAAGGCGGTATGGAATTCCTTATGCCAGGAGGAACACCTCCATATAGGTATATTAGAATAAGACAAATTGAAAACTGGGATACAGTATACAAGGAAGTAACTTATGCCGAAATTGAATTTTTTGGAGCGCCCGTTAATAACTAATAAAATACAGACCAATGAAAAAAATATTAATAATAACATTAGCTCTAATTGCATTTTATAATTGTTCCGAAATGAACGATTTACATCAGCCATATTTAGATAAAGGTGAAGCCATTTATCCTGCAAAACCAGATTCTTTAATTTCTTTTTCAGGACATAATCGATTAAAACTACAATGGTTTGTACAATCGGATTTGAGCATAAAGGGCGCAAGAATCTTTTGGAACGACAAAGCCGATTCTCTTGATATTCCTATTACGGTAACTCCTGGAGTAAGAGATACTATTGGCGCCGTAGTTGAAAACTTGCCAGAAGGCGGTTATGTTTTTGAAGTGGTTAGTTTAGATAGCTATGGAAATAAATCTATTCCGGTAATTAGGTCGGGTAAATCTCTTGGCGATATATATTCGTCATCCTTAAATAATAGACAAATTCTTTCGTATAAAACAACCACGAATAATATCACTTTTACCATGAGTTCTAGTGATCCTGCCGATTATATTTACAGTGAGTTTCTTTATTATGATGAAAACAATGTTGAAGTAACAGCAGCGTTAGCATTAGATAATTTACAAACTATTAAAATTCCTTTAGATGAAATTGATATCACTAAAAACATAAAGTTTAGAAGTGTTTATCAACCGTTTCATAATGCTATAGATTTATTTTATACAGATTATAAAGAATTTATTATTGAAGAATAAACATAATCTCGATAATACTCAATCAATTATTATTTAATAATGATTAAAAGGTGTTTTCTCAAGGTTGTTGTGTTTTTCTTTTAAAAAGTATAATAATATATAGACATATTGTTTATACTACAACAGGCTTATATACATATAAGCCTGTTTAGTTTGCTATGTCTTCAAATTGATTTTTAAAATCTCTTAAACAGACCATGAGAAGATGCTTTTTGATAAATAAAAAGCACAAAAAATGAAAACAAATACTTTTAATTTAAAAAAAACAATAGCATCACTTTTATTTACTTTATGCTTTAGTTTTTTTAACGTTTACGCCACAGATTATTACATCGATGCTACAAATGGAGACGATTCAAATAACGGAACCTCTGCATCCACAGCATGGGAAACTTTAGCAAAAGTAAACACGACTATCTTTCAACCGGGAGATGCTATATTGTTTAAGGCTGGTGAGTCTTGGTATGGCACAATAAAACCACAGGGTTCAGGAGCTGTAAATAACCCGATAGTTATGGGTAAATATGGTTCGGGTGCTAATCCCGCAATACATGGCGATGGAACTGTAAACTGTTCAACAGAGACAACTAAAGTAAGATATTGCACCCTATATTTAAATAACCAAGAATACTGGGAAATACGTGATTTAGAGCTTACTAATTTTGATAGTTCCGAAGAAGGAGGGATTTCCTTAGAACAGTGGGAAATTAACAATACTAACAATTATGCAAACGTTCTAAAACCTGAAAAATATGCAGGTGTTAACTCTAATAAAGTTGCTATTTTAGTTGAAGCAAAAAATATGGGTGCCATTAACCAATTACATTTTATAAACCTTGAAATACATGGTGTAAATGGCGATATTTCAGATAAAGATAATGGTGGTATTTTTTTAGAAATATATAAAGGCGACAAAACGCCAACTTATTTTGACGATTTATTATTTGAAAACTGTTATATACACGATGTAGACAGAACAGGACTTTCTAATGTGTCGTATTTTGATACGCGTACATTAACTGAAAACACCAATTGGACGCCAACTTTAAACTTTGTAATACGTAATTGTACTTTTGAAAAATCGGGAGCTAATGCACTAATATTTAGAGCCGCAGAAAACCCTATAGTAGAGCATAATTTATTTACCCATTGTTCTATTAAAGAAACAGGTAATGCAGCTTTTAATTTTAATACCGATAATGCCGTGTTTAGATTCAATGAAGCACGTTTTACCAAATATAATGTTGGAGATAACGACGCAGGAGGATTAGATAGTGATTACCGCACAAAGAATACCACTTTAGAATATAATTACATTCATGATAACGATTTTGGAATATTAATAACAGGTGGTCCAGGTTCAGGAACAGGATTTAATGATAATACTATTTTTAGATATAACATTTTAGAAAATGATGGTGTTTTAGAAACCGAAGGTTACGGTGCTTGGGCTTTCAAAATATCTGGTAATGCTACAAATACGCATGTTTATAATAATGTGATTTATGTGGGGACTTCTAAGAGTTATACGGATATTGTTTATCATAAAAACTGGAATGGCGGGCAACCAGATGGTTCTTTTTATCATAATAATATATTTTATAATGAAGGAGCAGATACAGCATTTAACATTACAACTAGTACAAATAATTATTTTTCAAATAATCTGTTTTACGGAAACACCATGTTATCTGTACCATTAGATATTAATAAAATAATAGCAGACCCTAAGTTGAGTAATCCAGGAGGTGGCGAGTCTGGCTATACATTAGCATCAGACTCACCTGCTTTAGCATCGGGCGTACGTTTATCAACTACACCTGATAAGGATTTTTACCAGAATACCATTCTAGAAGCGGCTTCTATCGATATAGGAGTAGAGCAGATTACAGAAGACTTTGTTTTTCAAACAAGTAATAACGTTTTAGTTATGGAAGATAGTTTTGTAAGAGGAGGTTCTAATTATGAGACTAATTATGATGGAACCCTAATGGAAATAAAAGAAAGCAGTACTGGGAACTTAGATTTTGCTAGACGCGTGTGGTTAAAATTTGATGTGAGTGCTTATAGCAATATAGCAGCTGCGACATTGCATATTTCAGGAAATCAATCAGCAGGTACGCCTTTCAATATAAATGTTAATGAAGCAGCTGATTTATGGACAGAAGAAACTATAACATGGGATAATGCTCCTGCAGTATCCTCACTTATTGGAACTTTTGCTACCCCTGGAGATATTGATAGCGCCTATCAAGATTTAGAAATAGATATTACTAATTATGTTAAAAGTCAAATAGCAGGTGATAAAATAGTGTCTTTAAATTTAGCAGCGGCAGAAGCTTCTACGAATACTTTTAAAATCAATCATAAAGAAAATACTTCTGGCGTAGCAGCGTATATACGAATACAAGGTACTACACTTGGACTTGATAGTAAAATGAAATCGGAATTCGTTATGTTTCCAAATCCAGCTCAAGAGTCTTTTTTAATACAAACTTCAAACGCTGAAATCAGTCATGTAAAAGTGCTCTCTATCAATGGAAGTCTACTTTATAATATAAATGATGTAAACTCTAAAAGCTTAACGGTTGATGTTTCTAATTTTCAAACGGGAGTCTATTTTGTTCACATTAAAAATACACAAGGGGAGCTAAGTGTTGAGAAATTAATTAAAAATTAGACGTACACCTTAAAAATATGAGAAATTATAAAGCACAAATTTTAAAACGACGTGTGATAAGAATCAACTTATTGGCTGTAATTCTATTATTGTCTACAGCGTCATTTGCTCAAAACCCGAACTATCAAGCCATTCGATTAAACAATGGAAATCCAATTGTTGTACCAGCAATGTTTAGTAACCCGGCTGATGGAGAAAATATTAACGGACCATCTCTAATTCGTGTTCCAGATTGGATACCATTAAGTGAACGTGCCGATGTAACGGCGCAATACTATTTATACTTTGCGCACCATTCAGGAGATTATATACGTATGGCTTGGGCGGCAAATATAGAAGGTCCTTATAGTTTGTATAACGATTTTGTAACCGTTGGAGATAGAGGCGTTTTAGATAATAATGGCAGTAATATTGTCTTGGATAATAACATCTATATTGAAGAAAATCACCTGGCATCTCCAGATGTTATGGTTGATGATGCAAACCAGCGCATTATCATGTACTTTCATTCAGGGTCTTCTTATTATGTAAACAATGTGGAGCAGAATGATCAAGTGACTTGGGTATCAACATCACCTTATGGTTTAGAATTTTATGATGGTATTGAATCTGTTCAGTTAGGAAGTTCTTATTTCCGTGTGTTTGAATATGATGGAGATTTGTATGCTTTTGATAATGGAGCAAAAACTAATAAAGCTTTAGATGGCGCAAATCCATGGGCAGTGCCATCAGGGCACGATTTTACCAAACAATTATGGGATAGAGCTTCAAATAACGTATTTGCAGATGATATTCCTGTACCTAGTGGCGATTTAAGAATCCGTCACACGGGTGTTCATGTTGATGGAAATCAATTGCAAACATTCTATTCCAGACGGGGAGATCTTCAAGAAAGAATTCAATTATCGACTATAGACCTGACGGTAGATTGGGAGTCGTGGGACCCAACATACGCGCCAATAGAAATTTTAACACCAAACCCAGGTTGGGAAGGAGGAGAGCGCACTCTGGCTAACTCTGAAACAAGTTCGGGTGTGGATTTAAATCAATTAAGAGATCCTGACGTTTTTGAAGATGTCGACGGACAATTATATGTCGTTTATACAGGAAATGGAGAAGGCGGACTTGGAATAGCAAAACTATACGAAGCACCACCAATAACTAAAACCTTAACAACAACAGCAGATGCTCATGTTAGAGAAGGTAATACGTCTAATTATGGCGCATTAAATAATTTAACAGCATCAGCCGGATCAAGTACTACTAGTAATAGAATGATTTATATGAAGTTTGACTTAACCGGAGTTACAGAAATAGAACATGCCGTAGTGCGTTTGTATGCAAATACCACTAATAGTGGTACCTCCGTTCTTGATTCAGGAGGGCCTTTAACTGTTTATGAAACATCAAGTAATTGGGATGAAGGCACAATAACTTCAAGTAATGCGCCTGCATTAGGAGATGTAATAACCACAAACTATTTAACAGATGATGATAAATATTATGAGTGGAACATTACCGAATATGCAAAAGCAAATTTAGGCTCGGAAATAAGTGTTGTTTTCGATATTGCACCAGATAATACGGCAAGTCATAAGTTTGATAGTGTGAATAAAGATGGGGGCAACCCAGGACAATTATTAATATCAGATAATATCACATTATCAGCAAAAGCGCTATTGAGTAATGCGGAATTAACAACATTAAAAGCTTACCCAAACCCATTTGTAGATAATTACACGTTAGAATTAACAGATTATGATGGGCAAAGTAAAGTTGAAGTGGAATTAATTAGCTTATCTGGTGGTGCGTTAGTATTTAAAGAAACGTACAATAAATCAGTAATTAATTTCAAAAACAAGTCTTTAGAAACCGGAGTTTATGTTTTGAAAGTATCTTATAACAATGGTAAAACCTTAATTAAAAAAATGCTTAAAACAGATTAATAAGCATACTAACTATTTATACTAATTATCAACTAAACGAGTTAAACCTGTTGTGCATTTCGTTAGAAATGAGCAACGGGTTTTTTTCTAACTATGATGTCGTTCAGGTTGAAAAATTAGTTCTTTTTTGGTCCGCGTTTTGCTCTGTTTCTATTAAATCCAGCAGTAATGGCGCCTTTATTCTCAACTGTTAATGTAATGGTGTATTCATGCGTCATAGCTTCACACATGGTGGGTGTGCAGCCAAAATAATGTAAAGAAATCTTAATATTATCTCCAGCTTTAGCATTTTTAATATCAACTACAAATTGGCGTGGTTTGGTATCGCTGTCTCCTTCACCTTTGTTAGCGGTGGCTTCTATCGGTGTGGCCTGCATAGTATTTAGTAATGTTAGTTTATACTTCATAGGAGGGACTAAGTTATTCCAATGTGTATCATAAATAGGGTCTGGAAAAAAGCTTAAATATAATTTTCCTTCTGTTCGATTTAAATCTAACGGATCCATTTCTGCACGTAATTTTACATAATAGGTTTCATTAGGTGTGCTAGGTGTTATGCTTAGTGTTTTTAGGCTTGTAGGGCGTTCTACTTGCAACGCGTTAGTCACGTTTCCTGGTAAAACAGAGCGTTTTATTCTAGGAAGGTTTAATGTACTTGCTAATGTTGTAGTGCTACTAGGTCCAATAAACTGCTCTAAGGCATTACGTAATTCAGCCTCGTTTATATTAGAGGAAGCGTACAAAATTTTTCCTTTTGGCGAAATAAGATATACCGATTCAGAATTAGACAATAGAGCTGTTTTTATGTCGTCCTGCATCGTATCGGCAAGCCATGGCACTTTGGTATTTAACTTCTTTTTTGCGGCTTCAATGTGCAGTAAACGTTCCGAAATATTTTGCGATTCAACATAGCCATTAAGTTCCGGGTGTCTTAAGCTTTTATAGAAATATGAAAAAACCACATTTTGATTAGCATAATCAGCGTATGCCGTTTCAATGGCGCTGTAATCTCTGTGGAAATGTGGACAGGTTAAGCAACCAGAAGATAATACCAGGTATTTATCTTGCTGAATAGCTTTGAGATTGATTAATTTACCAGAGGTGTTATAGGCTTTTAGTTCGGGTATGGTTGTACCAATTAGCGTTTCGGGCATTAAGCCGCGTCGTCCTTTATTGTTCTGTTTTTGTTGTGCAAATGTTATAGCTGTTGCAAAGCCTAAAATTAATAGAGCAAATTGTTTTAAGAACATGTTATGATCGTTTAGTTCATCGTTGGACTCCAATACTCAAATAAAGTTTAATTATTGGGAGCTTTAATTTTGAAGAAAACCGTTTCTTAAAAAGTCAAATAGCTAAGTGTAATTTTTTTTAGATGACATATCTCAATTCAAATAATTTCTTAAAAAAAAAATTATTCTTCGGAAACGTCAAAGTTTTCCTTGATAAATTCCGAAGGTGTTTTTCCATATTGCTTTTTAAACGATTTAGAAAAGTAGTTGTGCGAGTTAAAACCAACGGCAAATCCAATTTCATTAACTAAATAATCGCCTTGTTTCATCAGTTCAACCGCATGTTTTAATCTAATACTTCTAATAAATTCGGTCGCCGATTGGTTGGTTAACGAAGTTAGTTTTCGGTGTAAATGAGTTCTACTTAGATGTAATTTTTCAGTTAAATATTCTACAGAAAAATCAGGATTACTAATGTTTTTTTCTACCAAACTAATGGCGTTTAAAAGGAATTTCTTATCTAAATCAAGTACTTCAATATCGCTTTCCCAAACCTCTTGCTGTGTTGAAAATAAAGAGCGAAGGGTTTTTCTAGAATTTAATAAATTATGTATTTGTGCCACTAAAATATCTTCATTAAAGGGTTTCGAAACATAAAGGTCGGCACCCGAATTAATACCCGAGATTCTGTCTTTAACCGTGTCTAAGGCTGTGAGTAATACCACGGGCGTATGGCTAATTCTAATATCGTTTTTAATTTTTGCACATAATTCTATACCGTCCATTTCTGGCATCATAATGTCTGAAATTACTAAATCTGGAAACAAAGAATGTATTTGTTGGTAGGCTTCGTTACCATTTTTTGCAGTTGCAATCCGGAAATGGTTTTGTAAAGAACTTGATAGAAAATCTAATAATTCAGGGTTGTCTTCTGTAATTAATATTAAGGCTTCTTGGTTTTTTGTCTGTTCTTCTGCTTGGTTTTCAGTATTTATTATTTGTGAAGTTTCAAAAGAAATAGGAGTAGGGTTCGAGGTGTTTTCGTTATTAATAATGGTTTTTAATGCATTTGGTTGGTGCTGAGGTATGCAAATGCAAAATGCAGAACCTTCGCCTTCTAATGTGCTTACAATCAGTTGTCCGTTGTGCATGGCAATGTAATTTGTAGATAATGAAAGACCAATACCTGTGCCTTTATTATAATTATTTTCTGTTTGGAAAAAGCGTTCAAATATTTGAGGCAGGGTCTCTTCTGAAATGCCATAACCAAAATCCGAAATATTAATAGAAATATAATCGTCATTAATATGGTCTCCAACCGTATAAATGTTCCAATTTGGCTTAAAGGCTGGCTTCTGGTTGTTTTTTATGGTTAAGGTTATTGTGGTATTATCGGGCGAATATTTAAACGCATTCGATAGCATGTTTACCAAAATCTTATCTAATTTATCGGTGTCAAAATCTATTTTTAAATTTGGAACTTCCGATATAAACTGGAAATTTATACCACGTTGCTTAGCGTGTTCTTCAAAACAATCAAAAACATTTTTGGAGAAAGAAATAATATCGGCATTAACCGGGAGTAGTTTTAATTTACCTGAGTCGGCACGTCTAAAATCAAGAAATTGATTAATAAGCCTTAATAATCTATCGGTGTTGTTTTTAATTAAGGCTAATTGTTTATTCGTGGATGCATTGTTTGTTGTACTTTTTAAAAGTCTATTTACGGGGCCTTGAATTAATGTTAATGGCGTTCTAAATTCGTGAGAAATATTTGTAAAAAACTGAAGTTTCATTTGGTGCAGTTGTTCTTCATTTTCGCGATGTATTTTCTCCATACTTATTTGAGAGCGTAAATTCTGACGGTTTATTACTTGTTTTCTGAAATAATAAATAGACGCTACAAAAGCCAAAAAGTAAGCTAAATAAGCATACCAACGCTGCCAAACGGGCGGGATGATATTAATGTTTATTTTGGTAGAAGTCTCGTTCCAAACGCCATCATTATTAGCTGTTTTAACTTCAAAAATATAGTCGTTTGGCGGAATATTTGTAAAATTAGCTTTGCCATTATAGTCGGTTTCAATCCATTCATCTGTAAACCCTAAAAGCCTATATTTAAAGGTGTTTTTCTTAGGGTTAATATAGTTATTGGAGGTAAACTGGAAGCCAATAAAATTTTGAGTATGATGAAGCTCTAGAGCTTTATTGGTATTGAATAGAATATCTTTATTATTAACCTGAACTGATATAATATGTGCTTTTGGAGGCTTTGGGTTTTTTATAATTCGAGTTGGAGCAAAACGAATAACCCCGTTAGAGCCTCCAAAAAACAAATCGCCATTTGTTGCTTTTAACGCCGATGTTGGATGAAATAAATCGCTTTGTAAACTGTTATTGGTGATATAAGATTGCCCTACGTTGGTTTGTTTATCAAATTTACATAAGCCGTTTTCGGTAGTTAGCCACAGGTTTTTTTCGCTGTCCTCAAGTATCGAAAATACTTCATTTCCAGATAGACCTTCTTTAATACTGAAATTTTCAAAATCACCAGTTTTAGGGTCAAATTTATCCAGTCCGGCACCATTAGTTCCTATCCATAAATAGCCTTCACTATCTTCGTGAATACAATATATATAGTTATTAGAAACGCCTTTCGGGTCATTTTTATTTTCAAAGTAACGAATAAATTCTCGTGTGCCTTTTTTTAATTTATTGAGTCCGTTTCTGGTAGCAAACCAAATATTTTTATTGTTATCTTCAAGAATGTAATGTATGCTATTGTTAGAAATGGATTTGATGTCGAGCGGATTGTGTCGGTATCTAGAGATTTTTTTTGATTCAAAATTATAAAAGAAAGCACCTGAAGGATAGTCGCTTACCCATATCCCGTCATCTGTAGTTAAAATATCTAAAGCTTGAAACCCTATATCAAACGCTGCATTTAATCGCTCAAAATTAGTGGCGCCTTTTTTTAGATATAGCACGCCCTCGCCGTAGGTACCTACCCATAAGGTTTCGTTTTTATCATAAGCTAATGCTTTTATATTTTCAATTTTTCTTCCTTCATAAGAAATGGGAAAAGTAGAAAACGCATTAGTTTTTGGGTTGTATTGGTTAATGCCACTATCATCTAAGCCAATTAAAACGTTGTCGCTATTAGGTACTTGAGCAAAACAACTAACAATATTACCATTTAAAGTTCTTTTTGTGGTAGACTGATTGTAGCGAATAAAGGAGTTGTTAAAGTCGCTATGAAAGGCTAAACCGCCCATCCAAGTGCCCATCCAAATGTTTTTTTGAGAATCTTTATATAAAGACCAAATGGAATGGTTAGGCAGTTCGGAATAATTTTGTTGGTCTATTTGGTAAGTTATTTTAAAGTCTTTAATTAAAGTAATGCCATTATAAGTTGCTACCCAAATTCTGTTATTTTCATCTTTTAATAAGCTTCTAACTTGGTTGCTAGGTAATTTAAAAGCATTATTTTTTGTTTCTGAAGCGGAGTAGTGCTTTTTTTTATTGTTAATTATATTGATAGAGAGCAAACCTTTAGATTCGTAGCCAATCCAGATGTAATCATCATCTATTAAAACAGACCGCACCATATTGCTTAACCCTTTTGTTAAAAACTGAAAGGTGTTAGAGCCTGCTGTTGCAAAATAGATGTCTCCATCATTATAAAATACCCAAAGTGTTCCTTTTTCATCAATAGAAATACAACTCACACGGGCGTTTATATTATCCGTTTTTTTGTAAAAAGCTCTGTTTTTTTCAGGATCTAAAATACCAAAACCATGCTCATCTGAAAACCAAAGATCACCTGTTTCATCTTGAAGAATAGAGGTGATGTTTTTACCAATATTGTTATCATGTTGATCTTTTATGGTATATCTTTTAAAATTATCTTCATTGGGATTATAATGGCAAAGTCCATTTTCGGTAGCCACCCAAATACGTCCATTATGGTCTTTATAAAGTTTGTTTATTCTATTTGTAGGCAGTGAAAGATCGTTATTTTGTAAATGACTATAGCGTTTTGTTTTAATTGAATTGTAAGAGAAAACCCCATTATTTGTGCCAAACCAAATAAAGCCCATATCATCTTCTACAATTGAAGTTACTTGAGAGTATGCTACACCGCCATCTGGGGTTACTTTGCATATGGATATGAAAGGATCGGTGGTAGCATGAAGTAGCACTGTAAATAAAAGATACAGTAAGGCGCAAGAAAAAAGTCTCATTATAGGGTTGGTTTAAAAAAACTAAAGTACAAATAATATCAAGTTTAGGCTTTAAGTGTTATTAGTAAAAGCTAGTAATTATGTTGTTATTTGGAACATTTGTATCCTAATGAAACATAATTGATACTAATAGGGAACGATAATTATAAATTTAAGAAATATGATGGGGTATTTTTGTTAATCTAAAATTTTACTGTATGAAACGGATTCCTATTTTATTACTATTTATTGTTTTGTTGCAATCATGTCAAGTCTCTAAAAACAAAAAGGCTGGAGATGATAAATTAATTAATACCATATCAGAACAACTTTCTTATTTTCCTGAAATAAAAGATACTTTAGATCTTAAATCTTCTCGTCGAATTTTTCCACGAACTCTAACGGCATCAGGTAAACTTCATTTAGTAGGAAAAAGAGATTGGACTAGCGGTTTTTATCCTGGCGTTTTATGGTACATGTATCAATTAACAGGAGAAAATAGTTGGAAAGAAAAAGCAGAATATTATACTTCCCAATTAGAAAGTGAACAATTTAATGACTCAAATCATGATTTAGGTTTTAAAATGATGCCAAGTTATGGAGAAGGGTATAAGCTTACTAAAAACGAAAAATATAAAGACGTTTTAATACAATCGGCAAAAACATTAATTACCAGATTTAATGAGAACGTTGGAAGTATTCGATCTTGGGATCATAATACGGATAAATGGGATTTTCCGGTAATTATAGATAATTTAATGAATTTGGAATTATTGTTTTGGGCATCTAAAGAAACTGGCGACCCTGTATTTTATAACATCGCCGTTACGCATGCCAATACCACCATGAAATATCATTTTAGAAGTGATTACAGTTCGTACCATGTGGTAGGTTATGATCCTGAAACAGGAGAAGTTATTTCTAAAAACACACATCAAGGTTATGCTGATGAGTCTTCATGGTCAAGAGGCCAAGCTTGGGCACTTTACGGATACACCATGATTTATAGAGAAACTAAAGATCCGAAGTATTTAAAACAAGCAGAACACGTGGCGAATTATATTTTAAACATAGAAAAATTACCAGAAGATTATGTGCCACTTTGGGATTTCGATTTAAAAGATTTTACAAATGAACCTAGAGATGCTTCGGCAGCAGCTGTTATGGCCTCTGCTTTTTTAGAACTTAGTGAATATTCAGAAGATAATAGTAACACTTACATAACTACAGCTGATAATATTTTAACCTCATTATCGTCAAATAAATATTTTAGCGCAAAAGGTACTAATAAAGGTTTTTTATTAGCGCATTCCACAGGGTCTAAACCAAAAGATTCCGAAGTTGATGTTCCGTTAATCTATGCAGATTATTACTATTTAGAAGCTTTACTAAGACAAAAAAAACTTGCTAACTAAACTAAACTAACCAACTAAACTAAAACTAAAACTAAATTTATGATGAAAAAGCAACTATTAATCAAACCCATATGTTTGGCGTTTATTTTATTTACCTTTTTTGGGTATGCTCAAAATAAAACGATAACAGGACAGGTTTTGGGTGAATACGGCGGTGCATTACCAGGTGTTTCTGTACTTTTAAAAGGTACTAACACTGGAGCAATGACAGATTTTGACGGAAATTTTACTCTGCAAATTTCGGGAGAAGCAAATACGCTTATTTTTAGTTACATAGGTATGGAAACTCAAAATATCGAAATTGGTAATAAAACCGTTATTAATACGGTAATGAAAACCTCTGAAACAGCCTTAAATGAAATTGTTGTTGTGGGGTATGGGACTCAGAAAAAAAGTGATGTTACAGGATCGGTAGTGTCCGTTAGTACAGAAACACTTGAATCTCGACCTAGAACCAGTTTAGAGCAAATGCTTCAAGGAACAATGGCAGGTATGAATATCAGTGTTAATGCTTCAAATGCTGAAGGATCAAGTAATTCGATGTTAATTCGTGGACAAAATTCTATTTCAGCTTCAAATGGGCCTTTAATTATTTTTGACGGTGTGCCTTATGCGGGAAACCTATCGGAAATTAACCCGAAAGATGTGGGCTCTTTAGAAGTTTTAAAGGATGCTTCTGCGGCAGCAATTTATGGATCTAGAGGTGCAAACGGTGTTATTCTTATTACTACGAAAAAAGGTAAAGAAGGACAAATGACTGTGAATTATTCGGTTTCTACAACATTCAACCAACCGATAAATATTCCTAGTTTAATGGATGGTAAAACATTTTATGAAGCTAAAATAGGCAGAGGCTTATCAACTTCACTTGTGGAAGATGAAGGTTATGCTGAAGGCAGAAATACTGATTGGGTGGATCTTGCTACAAGAACAGGGCAAACCTTACAACACGATTTGTCTTTTTTAGGCGGTTCAGAAAAAACAAAATATTATGTATCGATGTCTTATTTAAATTCCGAAGGTGTTTCTCTTGGGGATGATTTTAAGCGTTATACTTTAAGATTAAATTTAGATCATAAATTATTGCCTTGGATGACGTTTAACACAAGTACACAATATGGTTATTATGACCGTAGTGGAAATAATGCGAGTTTTTCAACAGCATTTAGCATGAATCCTTTAGGTGTTCCATTTAATGAAGATGGTACTCAAACATTAGAAACTTGGGACGATGGTGTTTTTGTTGAAAACCCTTTAGCAGGATTGTTATATGATAATAAAGATATAACAAGACGATTTACTTCTAATAATAGTATTTTAATAGATGTGCCTTTTATTAAAGGTTTGTCTTATAAAATAAATACAGGTTACGATTATCGTTCTAGATTAGTACAAACTTACAGAGGAAGAAATACGCGCGCAGGTTTAAGGGTTGGAGGATCGTTAGATTTAGCTAATGAGTATGATGAAGATTGGCTTGTTGAAAACATTATCAGTTATAAAAATACATTTGGTAAGCATTCTATCTTTTTAACCGGATTATATAGTGCACAAAGCGAATGGGCAGAAAATCATGATGTAAGTGCAGAAGGTTTTCCAAATGATGTGATGACGTATTATCAAGCCGGTAAAGCTAGTTTAATAGAGCCAACGGCTTCATATAATAAGCAAACACACCTGTCTCAAATGGTTAGAGCTAATTATGCGTTTGATTCTAGATACTTGCTAACATTAACGGCTCGCCGCGATGGGTATTCAGCATTTGGAACCGATAGTAAGTTTGGTATATTTCCATCGGCAGCATTAGGTTGGAATATTTCAAACGAGAAATTTTTAGAAAATTCTAACACGATAAATAATTTAAAATTAAGATTATCTTATGGTGAAAGCGGAAATGAAGCCGTTTCGGCATACTCCACATTACCAACGCTTTCATCTGTAGATTATGTAGATGAAAACGATGGAACATTATTCGGGTTTTACCCAAGTAGATTAGGAGATCCTTCTTTAGGTTGGGAAACTACGGTGTCGTTTAATGCTGGTCTTGATTTTGGACTATTTAAAAATAAAGTAAGAGGTTTAATTGATGTGTATTCATCTAAAACTTCAGATCTTTTATTGAGTAAATCAATATCAAATGTTAATGGTACAGGTTCTATAACTCAAAATATTGGTGAGACTTCAAATACAGGGGTTGAATTTCAAATATCAACTGTAAATGTGAGAAACTCCAATTTTCAATGGAAAACAAATTTTAATATAGCGCATTATAATACTAAAATTGTTAATGTAGGTTTAACAGATGTTGATGGAAACTATATTGATGATGTGGATAATGAATGGTTTATAGGGGAACCAATTAATGTTAATTTTGATTATGTATTTGATGGTATATATCAAGAAGATACTGTTGGTACTCCACAAGGCGATGTGGATGCTGGAGATATTCGTTATTTAGATTTTAATGAAGATGGCTCTATAACACCAGATGATAAGCAAGTTATTGGACGTCAAATTCCTGATTTTATAGCAGGATTAACCAATACTTTTGAATATAAAAACTGGACGTTTAGTTTCTTTTTAAATATGGTTTCTGGCATTACACAAGCGAATGCATTATTATATACTCAAGATAATGATCTTAGAGAAAATAGATATAATGTAGATTTTTGGACTCCAGAAAATCTAAGTAATACGTACCCAAGAAATGATAGAACGGCAAGTGTAAATCCTCGTAGCATGGGGTTTTATCGTAGTACCGATTTTATAAGATTACAAGATGTAACATTGAGCTACCAATTTCCAACAGATGCATTGGATAAATTGAAAATTGATAACCTTGAGCTTTTTGCTAATGTTAAAAACTTATATACGCAAACAGATTGGATTGGTTTAGACCCTGAGTTTTCAAATAGTTCATCTCAACAAACAGCAGTGCCTCAAACCACTTCTTTTTTACTGGGATTAAAAATTAGCTTATAATTTAATTATATAAAAATAACAACATGAAAAAAATACTGATATTATTCACGATTATTGGTGCCGTTTTTATGAGTTCTTGTAATGAAGAAACTTTTTTACTTGAAGAACCTAAAGATGATATTTTTGCCGAAAACCTTTTTCTTAATTATGATGGTTTTGTAAATGGTTTAAATGCCTTATATGCCTTGGTAAGAGAGGATAGAGAAACGCAAAGTAATGTAGTGAGAGCCTCATTATGGCAAATGGGTACAGACAATGCCTTTGTAAATAACGGGGCGTCGCAATCCGATCCATTTAATGATTATAATGATTTAAATTCTGAAAACAATCTAGTGTCTGCAAATTTTAATTGGCTGTATCGCATTATTAATTCTTCAAATTTAATTATTAACCGTGCAGAAAACACGCCTGTAGATTGGATGGGCGGAAGTGATGCTGGTAATTTAACAAATCAAAATAAAGTGATAGCACAAGCCAGAGTTATGCGCGCTTGGGCATATAGACATTTACGTTATGGTTGGGGCGCCGTGCCTTTAAGTCTTGAAGAAATTGACGGAACAACTTACCGTAATGATTGGGAACGAAACTCTATCGAAGAGATTAATGCTCAAATGGAAATAGACTTAATATTTGCTACTAAAAATTTAGAAATGAAAGAGCAAACAGGTCTAGTTAATGCCGCAGTGGCAGGTACCATGTTGGCCGAGTTGTATTTAGATATGGGAGAAAATGGAAAAGCAGAAACAGAGGCCCTTAAAGTTATAAATAGTCCGGAGTATGAATTAATGACTTCGAGATTTGGAGTAAATGCTTCAAAACCTGGAACGGTGTTTACCGACTTATTCATGAACCCGATGCCTAATGATGGCAATAAAGAAGTATTGTGGGTATTAAATAATGCCTATGCCGATGTCGTTGGTAATTCTTATGTAACCATTAAAAATATTTGGATTAGCTATTATTCAAAAGATTCAAAACTTAAAAAGTACAATTTAGATGTTTTATATACTTATAATGGCGGAAAAGGTTCAGGTAGAGCTTCAGTAACCGACTCTGCTTTTGGATGGTACGAAGCTACCGATGATAGATACTCTGAGTATGCTGTGAAAAAAGAATTTATTTTCCCAACAGATGATACGGCTACAGCTTTTGAGGTTATTGGCTCTACTAATATGGATTATGATAATCCAGACGATTTAGAAGATAATTTCCTTTGGCCATACGTAACAAAATGGACTTATAATGATCCTTTTGTTTTAGATAATGCATCATTATCAGGTCAATATAATGATCAAATGTATATGAGATTAGCTGAAACGTATCTTATTGCTGCCGAAGCTTTAATGAAAAATAGTAAACCAGATATTGCAGCTAATTATTTAAATGATTTAAGACGACGCTCAAACGCATCAGAAATAGAAGCTGATGATGTAACCTTGGAACTTATTCTTGAAGAGCGTTCTAGAGAGTTAGTTACCGAAGAATATAGAAAACACACCTTGGTTCGTACAGGAACTTTCTATGATAGAACAGTTTTATACAATCCGAGATTAGATGCTACTAAAGTATTTGATTATAATGAGTATTTTCCAATTCCACAAGGTATTATAGATGCCAACACGGGAGCAGAAATGGAACAAAACTTAGGTTATGATTAATTTTAAAAAAACAGCCTCATTTTATTGAATAAATAATTCAATAAGCTAAATAAAAAAACATGAAAAAATTAAGTTCTACTAAGCTACTGTTTACCATTGGAGTTTATTTAATGGTGGCCAACGGTTATGCCCAAAAGAGTGCATCTATTAAAAAGAAACCCAATATCATTCTTATCATGGCCGATGACCTTGGTTATGGTGATGTAGGGTTTACAGGCAATAAAAAAATTATAACACCGCATTTAGATAACATGGCTAAAGAAGGTGTTGTACTGTCTAACTTTTATGCGGCGGCACCACTATGTTCTCCAACACGTGCTAGTGTTTTAACAGGAAGAAGCCCTTTCAGACAAGGCATATTTGCTGCGCACACAGGAGCCATGCGCCCTGGAGAAATAACAATTCCGGAGTATCTAAAAAAAGAAGGCTACCAAACAGGCTTTTTTGGTAAATGGCATTTAGGTTGGGTGGAGCCAGATAAAGTGGAGTCTAGAGGAAGTTATTCTCCGCCATGGCACCATGGGTACGATGAAACATTTGCAACTAAAAGCGCAGTGCCAACTTGGAACCCAACTAAAACACCAAAAGGTTGGACAAGCTGGGGATCTATGGATGATGGATCTTGGGGAGGCTCGATATACGTTGAAAATGGAACTCCTGTTACTGATAATTTAGAAGGAGATGATAGCCGTATTATTATGGATAGAGCCATTCCTTTTATTGAACAATCTATAGCTGAAGATAAGCCCTTTTTAGCAACCATTTGGTTTCATACACCACATGAACCAGTTGTTGCTGGTCCAGAATATTTGGCTAAATATCCAGATCTTCCTGAAGGTCAAAAGCACTTATATGGTTGTATAACGGCAATGGATGATCAAATTGGTCGTTTACGTGATTTCCTAAAATCGAAAAATATAGATGAAAACACTCTTATTTTCTTCACTAGTGATAATGGCCCTTCTGGTCCAATTACCAGAAAAGGAATTGCGTCTGCAGGCCCATTTAGGGGCAATAAACACCTGATGTATGAAGGCGGTTTACGTGTGCCTTCCATAGCATTATGGCCAAAGCATACTCAATCTGGGTTAGTGTCTAATTTTCAGTCATCAACAGTAGATTATTTACCAACTATTTTAGATATCCTGGATATTCGAGCAAAAAAGAAAATTCCTTTAGATGGGGTTAGTTTTAAATCGGTGATTTTAGACGGTAATTCAGAAGAAAGACAGGTTCCTATTGCTGCAGGTTATAAACGATTATATGGCGGTACCGATATTTATGCTTTTGTAAGTGGCGATTTTAAAATTTGTATTCCAAATAAAGGGGATAAGATGATGCTTTTTAATTTGAAAAAGGATCCAGGAGAAAATAATGATTTAGCTGAAGAAAATCCGGAATTATTAAAAAAGATGTCAGCAGAATTAGAAAAAGTTAAGGATTCATGGCGCTTAAGTAACGAAGGAAATGATTATCAATGGTAAACCGATTTCGGTATTAAAATAACCTTTTTGACAACATGATTTATGCAAAATACATCGGATACTTTAAGAACTAAACAATTTAAACGAATGAAAGGTAACTTGCTTTTATGTCTCATCATTAGCACGCTTAGTCATTTTTGTAATGCACAAGGGCAGCCGAATATTTTATTCATATCGGTGGATGATTTAAATGATTTTCCAGCTTATGCCAATCGATACGAAGGTGCAATTACCCCCAATTTGGATAAACTAGCGCGTCAAGGTACGGTGTTTAATAAAGCGTATTGTCAATATGCGGTATGTGGACCATCTCGTGCAAGCGTAATGTCTGGCGTTCATCCTAATAAATTATCAGGAAGTTTAAACGATGATGAGGTTGTGCAAAAATCAACTCGAAAACTCGGGTCTGAACTTATGCATACTTGGTTTCAAAATAACGGTTACAAAACGCTAGCAGTAGGTAAAATTTTGCATAGCCATTTGCCCGATGGTACATTAGATGATACTGGTGGGCGTGGACTCTTCAGTTCAGGACTTGGGAAATTAAAAAGAAACTGGCATCAAAACGGTACCATGACAGATTGGGCTAAAGGCCCCGAAACTGATGAACAAATGCCAGATCATCAAGCGGCTAATTGGGCCGTTGATAAGCTCAAGGAGAAACACGATAAACCATTTTTTCTAATGGTTGGGTTTTTACGTCCTCACAATCCTTGGTATGTACCAGAAAAATGGTGGGATATGTATGATCGAGAAAAGATAAAATTACCACCATATAAAAAGGATGATCTTGATGATATTCCAAAATTAGGACTTAAAAATATCAAAAAGCAGATGCCAAGAACAGAATGGGCTATTGAAACAGATCAATGGAGAAATATTGTGCATTCTTATTTGGCTTCAATCACTTTCGTAGATCATCAAATTGGAAAAGTGATTCAGGCACTCGAAGAAAGCCAATACAGCGACAATACCATAATCGTTTTATGGTCGGATCATGGCTATCAGATGGGGGAAAAAAACACCTTTCAAAAAGCATCGTTATGGGAGAGATCTACTCACGTGCCATTAATATTTGCAGGGAACGGTGTTCCGAAAGGAAAAAGTAGTGATCGCGTAGTGAGTTTACTTGATATTTATCCAACATTGGTAGAAATGAGTGGATTGCCAGAGAATTCAAAAAACGAAGGAAGAAGTTTGGTGCCTTTAATAAAGGAGCCATCAAAAATATGGCCATATCCATCCGTTACAGGTTATGGTGAAGATAGTTATGCTGTTCAAAACGAGCGCTACCACTATATACAATATGCCGATGGGAGCGAAGAGCTGTATGACCACAAAAATGATCCAAATGAATGGACAAACCTTGCGGGAAAACTTAATCTGACGGAGATAAAAGCCGATTTAGCCAAGCATATCATAGAAGTTAAGTCGAAGGATAATTAGATTTTTTTCTGAATATTCTTAAGTAAATAATAAACATAAAATTGAAAATACGATAACACATAAACTATGATTCTATTGAGAATTAAAAACCTTATTATAATACTCTTTTTGATTTTTGCTGTGAATACCAGTTATGCAACAACAAAAGATCCTTCGCCTGAGCGTGTCATCTTATTTATTATAGATGGTTTGTCTCCTGAAGCTCCGGCAAGAATTGATATGCCGAATTTCAATGCACTGAAAACACAGGGCAGTTATTATAAAGAAATGCACCTAACGTTACCAGGACATCCTGAGAAGAGCAATGCTTATCCATGGTCGTGCTCTATGCCGAACCCAATGCTAATGGCGGGAACGCCTTTTATTGGAAAGGATGAGGTTCGAAAATCAATGATACAACATGCTTTCAAGGATAAAGAGACCGCTTTTATAGTTAATGCCCGTGCATATCAAGACGTCAGCGAAGGATTTGGTACTTATCTTTCAAGTTCTTTTAATCCTGATGCTTTGGTTATTAATTTAAGTAAGGAAATTATGGAAGTTTCCGACCCTAAGTTTATGCGTGTTCATCTTCAGCGTTCCGGAATCGAAGGGCTTAGAGTGTCAAAAAACTGGACAGAGGACGAACCGTATCATCGTAATATCTGGCATAAAGCGTCTCCTTATAGAAAAGCCGTTACAGAGGCAGACCGTCAGTTAGGACGGTTTGTACAATATTTAAAAGATAATAATAAATGGGAGAACACGGTACTTATAATTTGTAGTGATAATGGGCAAGCCGATGAAGGTTGGCACGACCCATACAGTCCTAAATCTAGTGTTACACCACTTTTGATGGTTGGGCCTGGTATTAAGAAGGATGCTACTTTTGAGTATTGCGAGATTATTGATATTGCACCAACTATTACCAACATCCTAAACAGGAAGATACCAGAATTATCTGTCGGACGAGTTTTATCCGAAGCATTTATAAGTAATCAAGGCACGACTCCAATAGTTCCTGAAAATATTAAACGTCTCAATAAAGTATTGATTGAAGCTCATAATTTATCCGAGGAAAAGAAAGCTCTCCTTACCAAATATGGATTTATCACTATAGATGATTTGGGCCAATGGCACACTACACCTGCAGGTGATAACTTCAATCATTTTGTTATTCAACAAGAAAAAATATTAGAACAGGTACAATGAAAAACTAGAAACTCACTCTAAAGATTATTTGGTTAAACTGAATTTCATTAGTGCGTTATGGTCAAAAAAAACAAATTATCTCTGCCCATTACATGGGTTAACAAATAAATTATAAGCAAATGAAAAATATACTACTTTTTGCCTTGTTATGGTCTACATGCATAAGCTGGGCTCAGACTAATTATTATGTAGATAATGTTGGAGGAGATGATACTAATTTGGGTACAAGCGAGGCTACTGCTTTCCAAAGTTTAACAAAAATAAATACACTAACATTTTCAGCAGGAGATGCTATCCTTTTTAAAAAAGGCGGTGAGTGGACAGGCACATTACGTCCTTTAGGTAGTGGTGCTGTAGGAAGTAGAATTGTAATTGGATCTTATGGCTCTGGAGATTTACCAATAATTGATGGCGGAGGAATTCAAGCATATTCAGATTACATGTCGGCAGCCATTATATTATTTAATCAAGAATATTGGGAAATTAGAGATATAGAAGTCCGAAACTTAGAACCTGGTAATCCAACCAATCCCATTGAAAAAGCGGGGATTCTAGTTTTAGGAAAAGACTATGGAACATTACATGATTTCAAATTAGAGAATTTAAAAATTAACAAGGTAAACGGCTCTTTAGAAACTAGGGAAAATGGCGGTATTTTCTTTGATATTAGTACAGGGAAAGTGGCCGATAGGTTACCAACAAATTTTGATGGTATTCATGTTAATAATTGCTATTTTCTGGATGTAGATCGTGGCGGTTTTTTAAATCAATCTTATTGGAGTAGACGCGATTTAACTTCCAATTTTGGAGAAGAAAATCTTGACGGAACAACTAATAGATGGTATCCTAGCTACAATATTGTTGTTGAAAATTCAAAGTTTGAAAATATAGGTGGTAACGGATTGGTAATACGTGTGGCCGAAGCGCCTTTAGTAAAGCACAATTTATTTGTGAAAAATGGATTAAAAACTACAGGTAACGCCTCTTACCCATACAATTGTGATAACGCTTTGTGGCAATATAATGAAGCTTGCTATACCGTTTACAACGATGGCGATGCCGATGCTAGTGGGTTTGATAGCGATTACATGTGTAAAAACACAACTATAGAATATAATTACAGCCATCATAATGATTGGGGTGGATTGTTGGTGTGTTCCAATTCTGGTTTAACCAATGCTTTTAATGATGGTACGGTAGTACAAAAAAATGTTTTTCAGGATGAAAGTAACCATATGATTCGGTTTTCTGGTAATATCACCAATTCTACAATTTTTAATAATCTTTTTATTACCGATGCTAAAATTGATCAAGAAATGATGTGGTATAAGCACTGGGGAGGTACATGGCCAGAAAAAACAGAAATCAACGATAATATTTTTTATAATGAAGGTACTCCCGATTTTTTAACAATAGGGAGTACCATTGATAATTCGTTTTTAGGAAATGTATTATTCGGAAATGAATTTAGTGATTTTACCGATTTTGTACCTAGTAAAAGTGAAGATGAGGCAGATCTAGAGTCTAAAATTGATCAAGTGAGAGCTATTGGTAATCGTAGTGAACTTTTAGTATCGCAAGCAGAAAATGTTATTAATATTATATGGGATGAAGGTGTAAATTCTACAATAGTTGATATTCCTACACAAGTTAATGTTTCTGTAAAAGAAGATAGTTATGTAAGAGGCGGTACGTATGCAGATGATAATTTGAATGGGCCACTTATGGAAATAAAACAAAGTGGTAGTAATAACGAAAATTATATAAGAGACGTTTTTTTGAAATTTGACATCAAAGATTACAACGCCATAAGCTCTGCGATATTACACGTTTCAGGAAACCTTTCTGGTTCATCAGACTTTAATGTAAATGTTCGTAAAGTCGTTGACGATTCCTGGGAGGAAGGTACCTTAACATGGAATAAAGCACCAGTAGCATCGGCATTAATTGGTAGTTTTTCTACACCGGGAGATACTGAAGCTGTTTTTCAAGATGTCCATATTAACGTTACCGATTATATACAAGAGCAATTAGAAGCGAATGATGATCTTGTTTCTTTTAATTTGTCGGCAGCAACATCTTCTAGTAATGCTTTTAAAATAAAGGCTAAAGAAGGGACAGGCATTGTGGCTTATTTAAGTATCATTGAAGGCGCAACATTGAGTGTTCAAAATGAAGCTGTGATTGAATCTAAATTTACGGTTTATCCAAATCCTACTCAAAATTCATTTGTAATACAAACTTCAAATTCAGAAATAAGTAATGTGAACATATTTTCAATAAATGGAAGTGTGCTTTATAGTAACAATAATGTGAATTCAAATCGTTTTACGGTCGATATTTCTGCTTTCGAAACAGGAGTTTATTTTGTTCAAGTTAAAAATACTCATGGGGATTTAAGTGTTGAAAAAGTAATTAAAAAATAAGAAACTTTATAAAATGAAAAATAGATTCCTTTTAGTTTTATTAAGTTTTGCTTGCTTAGGTCATGCTCAAACCCAATATTATGTAGATAATGTTGGAGGAAATGATAGCTATACAGGAACCAGCGAAAATAATGCTTTTAGGAGTTTGAAACATATTAATGCTCAAACGTTTACTCCAGGAGATACTATTCTATTTAAAAGAGGCGGAAATTGGACAGGAACATTGAAACCAAAAGGAAACGGTAAAGCAGGAAATCCAATTGTAATTAGTGCTTATGGTGCGGGGCAATTACCTATAATAGATGCACAGGGGAAAAGTGGTGAAAACAATGCCATGTCTGCTAGTATCATGCTGTATAATCAAGAATATTGGGAAATTAGGAATCTAGAAGTACAGAATTTTGAAAAAGGAAACCCTGCGAGACCAACACAAAAAGCAGGTATTTTAATTTTAGGAAAAGACGCAGGGACTTTAAAGGGTTTTAAGTTCGAAAACTTAAAAATATCCAATGTTAATGGTTCTCTAAAAACAAGAACTAATGGCGGTTTGTTTTTTAACATTATTGCCGATAGTATCCCCGAAAATAGAATACCAACCAATTTTGATGGTATTTATGTTAATAATTGTTATTTCTTAAATGTAGATCGTGGCGGATTTATAAATCAATCGTTTTGGAGAACACGAGACATGGACTCTAAGTTTGGCGAGTTGTGTAAAGACGGAAGAGTGAACAATTGGTTTCCAAGTTATAATATCATTATTGAAAATTCAAAATTTGAAAATATAGGCGGAAATGGTTTGGTTACACGAGTAGCTAAAGCGCCTTTGGTGCAGAACAACCTATTTGTTAAATGTAGTTCTAAAACCACTGGTAATGCATCATATCCTTATAATTGTGATGATGCTTTATGGCAATATAATGAAGCTTGTTATACCGTTTATAATGAAGGAGATATTGATGCCAGCGGATTTGATAGCGATTATTTATGTAAAAACACAATCATACAATATAACTACAGCCATCATAACGATTGGGGGGGATTATTGGTTTGCTCGTGGGGAAAAGTTGTAAATGCTTTTAATGATGGTACCATTATTCGGAATAATATTTTTCAAGATGAAAAGCATCACATGATTCGTTTTTCAGGGAATATTACAAACACCGAAATTTCCAAGAATCTTTTTGTAACAGATGCTGAAATTGATGATGTTATGATGTGGTATAAACATTGGGGAGATGTCTGGCCAGATAAAACGGTATTAAAAGATAATATTTTTTACAATGAAGGAACTTCTAATTTTTTAAAGTTAGGAGAAACGAGTAATAATACATTTACAGGAAATATATTATACGGGAGTGAATTTATAGATTTTAACGCATTTGAATCTGTTCGTGATAAAAAGGATTTAAAATCAAAAATAAAAGAAATTAAAAAGGTTGGTAAACGTAGAAATTTTTCAACTTCAGAAGCAGAACACGTTATTCAGATAATGTGGCCTGATATTAAATAAAGGGCGCAATTATTAAATTAAGAAAGTCAGCTCAAATTATTATACTAATGGTTACAAGAAAGTAACAACAAAAATTAAATTACAATGAAACAAATTATTTCTATAGCCTTAGTTGTTGTGCTGTTTGGGTGGAATGTTACTAAGGTGTATGCTCAAAATAATACCAAAGAACCCTTTATTTTAGTAGACGCAAAAGTGAAATTATACCATAAAGATGGCACTAGAAGCTATAAAGATTATCAGCCATTTGAGACACGGACTTTAGAGTTTCTTTCAGATTTCGATGCTGAAGAAAGATTACCAAAACTAAGCAAGTACGGCGGCGATTTAAGGCATCAAATGGATGAAGCAACAGGTTTTTTTCATGTAAAAAAAATAGGAGATCGTTGGTGGGGCATTGATCCGTTAGGCTATAAATATTTTAATGCTGCATTAAACGGTGTTACTAATGGAAAATCAAAAAGAACCAAAGCCGCTTTTGCTGAAAAGTTTGGAACTAAGAAAAAATGGATTAATGAAACCGTTGATATGTTACAAGAAAATGGTTTTAATTGTGCTGGTTCTTGGAGTGATGTAGAGACAATTGTAGAAGCGAATAAAACCTTAGAAAAACCATTACCATATACTATTATTTGGAATTTCATGAGTAGTTATGGGCGTAAACGTGGAGGAACACATCAGCAACCAGGGCATACAGGATACCCGGAAGATGCTATTTTTGTTTTTGATCCAGAATTTGAAACTTTTTGTGATCAACACGCTAAAAAACTTTTAAAATATAAGGATGATCCTAATTTATTTGGTCATTTTTCAGATAATGAAATGCCTTTTAAATTTAAAGCTCTAGATAATTATTTAAAATTACCTAAAGATGATTTCGGATATTTAGCTGCAAGTAAATGGTTGGTAAACCATGGTATTACTAAAAAGCAAATCACCGATGAACATCGCGAATTATTTATGGCTTTTGTGGCCGATAAATATTTTTCTGTAGTGTCTTCAGCAATAAAAAAGTACGACCCTAATCATATGTATATTGGTTCTCGTTTTTATAGTTCGGAGAGAAATCATCCTGAATTTATGAAAACAGCAGGGAAATATTTAGACGTTATTTCAATTAATTATTACAACCATTGGACTCCAGATTTTGAGGATATGAGGAATTGGGGAAAATGGGCAAACAAGCCATTCTTAGTTACAGAGTACTATGTTAAAGGTGAAGATTCTGGTATGGGTAACACTAGTGGAGCAGGTTGGATTGTACGTACACAAGAAGATCGTGGTTTGTTTTATCAAAATTATAACTTGGCTTTAATAGAATCGAAAAACTGTGTAGGTTGGCATTACTTTAAATATCAAGATAACGACCCAACGGCCAAAGGTGTCGATCCTTCAAATGTAGATGCTAATAAAGGAATTGTTAGTAATGAATATGAAATTTGGACACCAATGATGGAAAAAATGAAAGCATTAAATATTAATATTTATGGGCTTATAGAATACTTTGATAAAAATGAAAAATAAAATGATATCTAAAAATAAATTATACTGGTTTGGTTGTTTTCTTGTTTTTATAGGAGCTATAGGTTGTGGATCTACTTCTAGTACTAAAAAAGGATATGAAAATGTCTTTGTACGCTCAGAAAATAATTTGATGATTTATCCAGAAATGGAAGGTTTAGAGGGGCGATTAGGCGAAAATATAAATGGGCCTTCAGTGATAAAAGTTCCCGATTGGATTGAAAATCCTTTAGGTCAATACTATATGTACTTTGCCCACCATCATGGAAAATTTATTCGCTTGGCGTATTCTGATAGTCCAACTGGGCCTTGGACGGTATATAAACCAGGCGTACTGCATATCGATAAAACAGCAGCCAAAGGACATATTGCTTCTCCAGATGTTATTATAGATGAAGAAACTAAAACCATTAGAATGTATTTTCATGGATACAATCAAGACAAATCAGGACAAAAAACATTTTTCAGTACTTCAAAAAACGGATTGGATTTTATAGCTTCTGAAACTGTTTTGGGGCCTTCTTATTTCCGTGTTTTTAAATACAAATCCAATTATTATGCTTTAGTAAAAGGCACGTTTTATCAATCTGAAGATGGTATGAAAGCCTTTAAGAAGGGCGCTTTGATTTTACCTAATGCTAGGCATACAGCCTTAAAATTAAATGGCGATAAATTAGAGGTGTTTTATTCTCAAAAAGGAGATGCTCCAGAACGAATACTAAGTTGCGAAGTCGATCTTTCTGAAGATTCGTGGCAAGGTTGGAAGGCTAATGCTCCAAAAGAAGTTTTAAAACCAAAAATGGATTATGAGGGTGTTAATCTTCCTATTCAAAAATCGGTAAAAGGCTTTTCTAGAAAACCATTACACGAATTAAGAGATCCTGCTATTTTAATTGATAATAAGGATGTATATCTCTATTATTCAGTTTCAGGAGAATTTGGAATTGGAGTAGCAAAACTCGAAAAATAACAAATAACATTATACTTAATAAATTAATTATGAAACAAATCATCACCGTTTTTATAAGCATATTACTTTTTTTAAGTTGTTCTTCAACTAAAAAAAAAGATACTATAGCAGATACAAAACCTAATGTGCTTTTTATTTCAGTAGATGATTTAAACGATTGGGAAAGCGCATTACTTGGGCACCCGCAAGCTATAACACCCAATATGGATAAGCTTTTTGCGCAGGGTGTTTTATTTACAAATGCACATGCTTCGCAACCTGTGTGTACGGCTTCTAGAAATTCTATACTTAGTGGTATTCATCCAACATCGTCAGGTTGGTATAGTTCTACGGCTAATATGAAAAAAAACTATGAAACGGTTATGGCTAACCATAGTATGTTACCAGAGCATTTTAAAAACAATGGTTATAATACCTATGCTACAGGGAAAGTTTTCCATAGTGGCGAGTCGGATTATAAGAATAAAACCGATGATTTCTGGACAGCATATTCTCCTCATTTCTGGAATAATATGGAACCCCACATCAAAGAAAATGGTTTTGGATATCGAGGTACTATGTTTTATCCGTTTCCAAAAAATGGCGGACAACTGGTACAATTGTATGGCGAAGATGATATTATTAAAAACTATAAAGATACTAACCGGTTCTATTCTTTATGCGGAGGTCCTTTAGAAGACGAAGATATTCCTGAAAAAGGCATGTACGATGAGCAAATAGCCAATTGGGCGATTGATAAACTTAACGAAAAACAAGAGAAACCATTTTTTATGGCCGTTGGTTTTATTCGTCCGCATGTACCGTACAGTGCACCAAAAAAATATTTCGATTTATATCCTATTGAAGATATTGTAGTGCCCGAAGTTCCCGAAAATGAGTTTGAAGATATTCCTATTATGGGAAAAGCTATCGCTTATGGTTATACGCCAAGAGGTGGTTGGGGTGATGTGACTCAGAGAAAAGAAATTTTACCAGAGTTGGTGCAATCGTATTTAGCGTGTGTCACGTTTGTCGATGAGCAAATAGGAAAGGTTATCGATGCGTTAGAAAAAAGTCCGAACGGTAAAAACACCATCGTTGTGTTATGGTCAGATCACGGCCAGCATTTAGGCGAAAAAAGACATTTCAGAAAACAAGCCCTTTGGGAAGAAGCCACAAAAGTACCTTTGTATTTTAAAGTACCAAATAATAAAAACAACGGCCAAAAAAGTAGTCAAGTGGTAAGTCTTTTAGATGTGTATCCTACCTTAACAGAACTCTGTAATCTTCCTAGTTTACCAAAATTAGAAGGCAAAAGTATGGTGTCGCTTATTAATAATCCGAAGAAAAAAGAAGACCGTTCTGTATTAACCACATGGTATTACAAAAATCACGCGGTAAGAAGTAACGATTGGAGATATATTCGATATCGTAATGGAGGTGAAGAATTATACAATCATAAAACAGATCCAGGAGAACATACTAATCTAGCAAATAATCCAGAATATGCAGAGGTTATTAAAGCACATAAAAAGTGGTTACCAAAACAGGATGCTATACCGGCTGGTTCAACTGAATGGGAAGGTGATAATTTGGATGAGTTAGTAAAAAAGTGGGAGACAAACGATGCTATTCCCGCTTGGTTGAAATAAGACATTAAAAAATAAAGATTATAACATTTGATAATAATATTCTATGAAACGATTCCTTCTCCTTTTTATAAGTTTAGTACTTATTGTAAGCTGTTCTTCATCTAAAAAAGTAAAAACAGAAAAAAAACCGAATGTACTTTTTATTGCGGTAGATGATTTGAATGACTGGGCAGGCTATATGGGCAATAACCAAACCATTACACCTAATATGGATGCGTTGGCTTCTCAAGGCACATTTTTTAATTCAGCCCATTGTCAATATGCGGTTTGTGGACCTTCGCGAGCAAGTGTCATGTCTGGAATGTACTATCATAACCTAGGTTTTGGAATTGAAGGAAGTTTACAAAGAAAGGATGAGGAAGTTGTTAATGCAGCTAAAAGGAAAGGGTCTTCACTTATTTATCAATATTTTTCAGATTATGGCTATAAGACGATGGCTGCTGGAAAGCTTCTTCATCACCACGTTCCCGAGGAAACCGTTGATGTATCTCACGGGCGTGGTTCATGGGACTTCAATTTTGATGAAAATGGAAAAAAGAAAAGACTAAATTGGTTTGGTTCAAAAGGGCTTTTGGATTGGGGGCCTATAAATAAACCGGAAAATGAAATGAGTGATTATAAAGCGGCTGAATGGGCTGTAGATCAACTCTCTCAAAAGCATGATAAACCTTTCTTTTTGATGACTGGTTTTATGCGTCCGCATACGCCTTTATATATTCAGCAAAAGTATTTAGACATGTATCCTTTAGATGAAATCGAGCTTCCTCCGTACAAAGCAGACGATTATGATGACATCCCTGAAGCGGCTAAAGCGGTTTGGAATTCCTATCCAGACGTACCTTGGGCGATTAAAAATAATCAATGGAGGAAGATGCTTCAGGCTTATATGGCTTGCATTACGTTTACAGATACTCAGGTTGGAAAAATATTAGAAGCCTTAGAAAATAGCCCATACAGAGATAATACCATTGTCGTTTTATGGTCGGATCACGGGTTTCATATGGGAGAAAAAAGCAGATTTCAAAAGCATACGGCGTGGGATCGTTCTACAAAAGTGCCCTTAATTATAAAGGACCCAAGATCGGGTTCGGTAAATGGTTTAACAAAACCGGTTGAGGCTAATGTGGAGCTTATTGATCTTTACCCAACATTATTAGAGCTATGCGGACTTCCGGAAAATAAAGTAGTCGAAGGGCGTAGCCTCGTACCTTTAATAAAAAATCCAACACTTAAATGGGAGCACCCAGCTTATACTTTCAGAAGAGGGAAATATGCTACCGTGAAATATGGTTCTTATCGATTCACAGAATATTTTGATGGTTCTAAAGAACTTTACAATCAGGAAAACGACCCAAATGAATGGAATAACTTGATCCACTCAACTAACGATAAAGACAAAGAGGTCATGAAACATATGAATGGATTATTTCAAAAACCGGAGGTCATATTGGGCTACGAGGAGTCTAAATAGAGGTGAAGCTCTAATTTTAAAAGTGAAGAATTAGCGGTTAATTATTATGCCGATACTAGAGTAATTAAGCATAATAAATCACTTAAATAAATGATATGTAGTTGGTTAGGCGCAAAATTGGTTAAGATAAAATAGACTACTGGGAAGTATGGAACGTACTCAATTCATCTATATTCAAATTAGGATTTAATTTAATTGATATTACTAATGGTATATCAGGGTAATATTTAATAAATATTAAAAAATGAAAAGACGCGAATTTACAAAGTTAGGTTTAATGGCATCTGGTGCATTTGTTTTACCAGTAGGCTTTTATGAGGGTTCAACATCTCCAATATTTGGAGGAGATGAAAAGTTGTTTCTAAATGAGCAAGATTTTGAACGGATTAAAGAAAATATAAAACAATTTGATTGGGCAAAGAAACGCTTTGAAGTATTAAAGCATAATGTTTATGGGGCAGAAGATGAGTTTTATAAAAGTCATTGGAAGGGAAGCTGGCGCCAATGGTCAACCGGACAATATTTGAAATATATAGCAATACATTATCGGCTGACTGGTGAAGAAGCAAAATTGATTGAGATTAAAGATCATTTGATTAAAGAATTTAAGTTGGATCAGATGGGAGTCCCCTATAATAAATTAGGCTTGCCTGCTAACAAGCAAATTTGGTCATGGGGTATGTCTAGAATGAATTATTTCTGGGCATGGGATTTGGTCAAGAACCATCCACTGATGAGTTCTATAAAAGATGACTTAATGATTCGTTTTGAGGAAGTTACTCAGCAATATTTTCAATATGAAGATAAATTTATTGGGAGATTGGGGAATACTCAGTTTTGGGGTATATCAGCAATGGGTGTTATGGGGTTTTTAACGTCAAATGAAGAAGCTATTGATCGTTCCATTAACGGTAAATTTGGCTTGAAAACTGTTCTTGAAAATAAATTACGGGATGGAAAGTTTTGGCCCGAACCAACCAACTACACCATTCACTACGTATTATGTGCGATAAGCTTATTGGCAGAAGCTTCAAGAGTAAATGAATATGAGGATTTATATCATTATGTATCTCCAAATGGAGGCTCTATAAAAGGTATGATTGATGGATTATTTGAACTGTGCTATCCGGTAGGTTTATTAGCTTCAAATGGAGATGCAGCTCATCTCGTCATCAAAAATTCAAATGGAGAAATACTCAGAAATCAATATAGTGGAGGCTATTTGTTTGATGATCCGTCCGATCGCGTAGTTAACAAATTTGAGATTTTTTATAATGTTTATAAGGACCCAAAATATGCATGGGTGATTAACAAACAAAAAGATCGTTTTTGTTTAGATGTGACTGTGTGGGGTGATAATACTCTTACTCATGGTATACCTTTTGGAAAGGAAGAAGCACCGTCTTTTAAAAGTTCTGTATTTAAGGAACATGGGCATGCTTTAATTAGTACTGTAGAGGGGGCAGATTATTGGAATGGAAAAAGCAATGTTTTACATGTTAGAAATGGAAATACCACTCAATACCATGGGAATGATGACCCTTTTCATTTCGATCTTATTGTAAATGGAAAAATGATATATCTTGACTGGGACATAGGCTGGAACTATCTGGCACCAAGGCCTTCAAGAGGCCATCGAAATAAAACACCAATTTCTCATTACAGTTTAGGTCATAATACGGTTGTGGTGGATAAAAAAGGACCAGATAGAAGACGGTATCAGCTTATTCAGAAAGCTGAAGAATTTAGCGATATTGTTTTTTCTGATATTGAAGATAGTGGGCGTATGAAAACAATTTCTCTTAAGGGTACAATCTATAAAGGTGTCACCCAAAGACGTACACTAGGGATTACTCCCGATTATCTTCTGGATGTATTCGAGTGTACCAGTGATGATATTCATACCTATGACTATATTTTACATAATGAAGGCCATTTTGAATTTTACACAAAAATAGATTTAGAAGATTATGATGGTTTTAATAAAGATTATAAACTAGAACCTATAGATTCTGAATCTAAGGAAGAAGGGAATTCTTGGCTGAGAAAAGGTAAAAAAGGTCTGGTTCATGAATCTTGGCAGGGTGGTTTTACCGACAGTGATGGAAAACGTGTTAGGCTAGATGTTGGAAGCGAGAAAGGTACCGAAGTTTTTGTAACAAACACCCCGATGGATGTAGGTAATGGATGGGATGATACACCTGACAACATCAAAAGAATATCCAAGCCAATGCTTATTCTAAGAAGAAAATGTAAATCAACGAAATTCATCGTGGTACATCAACTGAAAAATTTGGATAAACCGTTTAAGGTGAATAGGAGTGAAAATAAAATTGAGATTATTACAGATGATTTTTCAGATATGATAGAGCTAAAAGGAGATAGTATATTATTTGCATCAAAATAATGATTGACAATTTTAGCAGTGAAATTAACTAACATTTAAAAATAAAAAAAGACTTTAACATACACACTTGAATAATAATAATTATGAAAATAACTTGTACCCATTTTAGATTAGTTTTAATAATACTTTTTTGTACTGTATTTATGCCACATCAAGGGTATTCAGGAAATATTATTGATACTGCCGATTACGATTATTGGAGAAACTTAGCAACGACTTCTAAAATGTTTGCAGCCATGAAAACCAGTGCTATTACTATAGCAAGCGAAGGCGATGGTGAAACTAGAGATGTTTTGGGGGCTAATGCGCTGGCTTACATTCTCGACCCTGAAAATAAGAGTCAATATATAAATGCTATTAAAGATAAATTTGAAACTAGAATTCGAACTATTGAAATTGGTAACGGTGCAGCAACATCTTCTGTGCGTTCGCATGAATTGTTTTATGCCCTTTTAGCGCTCGATGTTATTCGATATGATTTAGATGCAGACGTACTTTCGAAATATGAAGGTTGGTTAGAGTCTAAAATTATGGCATTGGTAATTGGTAAATGGGATCCGCATGGCTGGGCTATGCGCATGCTATATTACAAATATATTGGTGATGAAACCAAATTTCAAGAAGCAAAAAAAGAGTTCGATATCGGTTTGTCAGAGCACTATATGCCTAATGATGGTGTGTCTCCAGCTGGTAATGGCTATTGTGTACAACGCTGGAATTCCATTGAACGTACAGTTAAAAATTCTACGCCAGATATCATGGAGTATATGGGGTATCATGATTATTACACAAACCCAGGAATTGTTGGATTAAAAGAGTTTATGTATGGCTATGCTACGGCTCCTTTCGGGAGAATTTTACTTTATGGTGATTCTCGGAATACTGAAGTGCAAAAACCATGGGATATTGAGGACGGGAATATTATTTTATCTCCACATATTGTGTCTGCAGCACGATTTTCTCCTGAAGCTTACAAATACGCGATGTGGACGTTACGTGAAGGTGCTGGAGTTTCTAAAGGGATTTTGAAAGGGCACTTGTCAAATTACCTCATTATGGCCGGAACAGCTGCAAATAATAATCCTATAGAATTTAATACGGATGATGCAGAGTTGGCACCAAGTCGTTTATTTGAAAATTACGGAGCTTTAAAATCAAGAGCACAATCTGTCAATGGCCTTTACTTGAGTATGCTTAATCTAAAAGGGAATATAGAATATCATACCCATTATGAGACTAACGCTATCGCATTGGCTGGCTATGGTGAAATTTTAATGAGAAATGCTGGGTACGATGGACCAAATAATGATGCCACTATAGATGGGGTAACAGCTACTTTCGATTTCATACATTCAAATTCAGAAGCAGGTAATAATTTAATGATAGGAGGAAAACGACATTCCTCAAAAGTGGGAGATGGAATTACAGAAGGCATTGTTGGGGAAGGTATCGAATATTTTAGAGGTTCCAGTTCCGAAGCTATAGAAGGTACTCATTTTAGAGATGTTGTATTTATGCAACCTTCAAATGATGTTAATGGGTATTATGTGGTTATGGATCATGTGAAAACGGATAAAGCAGAAGATAATGTTAATGTAGTATGGCATCCTAATTCAGCGATTTTAAATACGGTTAAGAATGCAACAGAGTATTTTTCTGAAATTAAAATAGAAAAAGGACATGTAGGACCTCGTTTGTATTCTGAAAATAAAGCGACATTAACGACCTTTTTAGGAACAAAACCGGCTTCGGTAGAAGTAAAGAAGACAGTAAATCAGGACCGGTCGGGATATGCTTTTGCTTCCGATTATATGTATGTAAATTATAATACACTTAACCAGCAAGCTGATATTCTTACTGTACTTTTTCCAGGGGATAAAACACATAAAGCAGGAAGTTTAACAAGAATTGTAGCTGGAGATTATTCAGGTAGTGAAATTACTCAAAAGGAGATTGTTGATGTGGCATTAACTTCTAATGGGAATAGTGTTGAAAAATACGGTTCAGAGACTTTTCAAGGTGAAAATATTTTATACAGAAAAGCATCAGGGAAATTGATTTCTTATTTTCTGAAAGGAAAATCATTCAAATCAGGACAAGGAAATTCAATAGGTTTTAAATCGGATAACTCGGTTGCACTATCTATGAATTGCGATGTTGATGGTAAAGGAATGAGTGGTAAGATTATTTCCCCTGGGACTAAAGTCACGTTTTATGCTCCTAGTATTTCATCAGTAAAAATAGATGGAATAAATGTTCCTATTGATGTTTTAAAAACAAATAGTGTTAGTTTTAGCATTCCGGAAGGGACTTTTAAACTAGAACTGTTCTAATAGCTTTTGTATCAAAAGAGGAAAGAAAATTAATTAAAAATAGAAATATTAAATGAAAAATTACAAAATACTATTATTGGTGTGTGTGGGATTGTTTTATCAATGTAAATCAACAAATAGTTTAACTAAAAGCGAAGCCAATTCAATGGATCTTTATTTGTGCATTGGACAATCTAATATGGCGGGCCGTGCTCCCATAGAGTTACAAGATCAAGATAGTATTCCAAATGTATTTCTATTTACAGGAAATGAAAACACACCATGGGAAAAGGCTGCAAATCCGTTTAATAAGTACTCTACAATTAGAAAAGATATAAAAATGCAAAAAATAGGACCGAGCTATGGTTTTGCAAAAGAAATGGCACATGCCATGCCTAACAAAAAAATAGGATTAATTGTTAATGCCAAAGGAGGTACCTCTATAGAGCAGTGGGAGCCAGGAAAAACGTTTTATAATGAAGCGATAAGTCGGGCTAAAAAAGCGATGAAAGGCGGTGTTTTAAAAGGAATTATTTGGCACCAAGGTGAAGCTAATTCTAGGAAATACAAACAATATATGCCTAAAATAATGGCATTGATTGAAGCGTTAAGAAATGATTTAAACGCACCTGATTTACCTTTTGTAGCAGGACAATTATCGGCTGATAAACCACAACGGATTAACTTTAATAATATGATTTTAGAGTTGCCAAAACATGTTAAAAATACAGGTGTGGTTACCACTGAAGATACTTCAACTATTGATGAAACCCATTTTGATAGTGCAAGTCAGCGATTGTTAGGTAAGCGATATGCTACTGAAATGTTAAAGTTAATTTCTAACAAATAAAATAATCATGATACTTAAAATTGTAAAAAAGTGTTCTGTTTTGTTTGCATTTATTTTTCAATTTAGTAATGCGCAAACCACTTATTTTGTAGACAATCTTATTGGGGTAGATACAAATAATGGTACTGCTATGGCTACACCGTTTAAAAGCATCGCAAAAATCAATCAATTAGAATTAAAACCAAGCGATTCTATACTTTTTAGAAGAGGCGGGCAGTGGATTGGGAATTTTGTTCCAAAAGGCAGCGGTGCTAAAAATAAACGCATAGTTATTGGTGCTTATGGTTCAGGATCAGCACCGATTTTAGATGCTCAAGGGCGTGTTTCGAAAGGTGAAATAGTTTCTTACACTATTCAGTTATTTAATCAAGAATACATTGAGCTACGCGATTTAAAAATAAAAAATTATGCAGTTTCAGAAACGCCAAGAGCTTATCCGTTAAAAAATAATATTACATACGTTTATGCGCCTAAAATGGGTATTTATATTGAAGGAAGGGATTCAGGAACACTTCACGATATTCAACTTATTAATTTAGAAATTAGCGATGTGAATGGCGATATGAGCACCAAAGATAATGGCGGTGTTTTTGTTGAAATTACAAGAGATAAAAACATTTCAAAACAAGTGAAATCTAATTTTGACGGCTTGTATGTCGAAGGTTGCTATATACATAACGTAGATAGAACGGGCTGGTCTAATAGGTCGGTTTGGGATCGAAGATCTTTAAAAAGTAGTTGGGGAGAAACTTTAGCAAACGGTAAAATCCATAATTGGTATCCAAATACAAACGCCGTTTTTAGAAATAATAAATTCGAAAAAGCGGGCGCCAATGCCTTAATTGTTCGCGTAGCAAAATCCCCTTTAGTGGAGCATTGTTTTTTCACTCACAATGGCATTAAGGGTAGTGGTAACGCTTCATTTCCGTTTAATTGTGATGATGCTCTTTTTCAATATAACGAAGCATCTTACACTTATTATAATACAGAAGCCGATGGTTGGGATCATAAACCAGACGTGGATGCTGGTGGTTTTGATAGCGATTGGAATTGTAAAAACACCATCATTCAGTACAATTACAGTCACCATAATGGGCATGGTGGCATTCTTATTTGTAACGATGGATCTAGTAAAACAAGTTTTAATGATGGCACAATTATCAGGTATAATATTTTTGAAGATAACGGACATCATATTGTAAGAAATTCAGGAACTACAACCAATACCAAAATTTATAACAATGTGTTTTTTGCTGGAAAAATGAATGATTCCGTGCAACTTATTTATCATAAAAGTTGGAACGGGTATCCAGATAAAACCGAGTATAAAAACAATATTTTCTATTCTTTAGGAAAAGGAAATAGATTTGAATTTACCGAAAGCACCAATAATACTTTTGAAGCAAATACTTTCTTCGGAAACATAAAAAACGAACCTGAAGATTTAGCTAAAAGTAAAAAGAATCCACTGTTTAAAAGTGCCGTGACTTCGGGAACACAATGGAAATCGTATTTACGGTTTTTGTTAAAAAATGAATCATCAGATATTAATCAAGGTGTTAAAATTGAAGGCCATCCGATGGAGGATTTTTTAGGAAACCCTATAAAAGGAAGCCCAGACCGCGGCGTATTTGAAAACCAATAACTAAAATATAACTACTAAAAATGACTAAGAAATTATATCTTTTATTATTTGCACTTACTGCTGTGTTTAGCTTGTATGCGCAATCACGTCAAACTTTTACAATCAATAATAATTGGAAATTTTATAAGGGAGATTTAGAAATTTCTAAAAGTTATGCGCTTTCAAAGCAAAATAATACCGATTGGGATATTATTGATATTCCGCACACTTGGAATAATATAGATACTACAGACGATACACCAGGTTATTACCGAGGTGTGGGTTGGTATGAAAAAAGTATTTTTATTACCGAAGAAGAAAACACGAAAACTTTAATCTATTTTGAAGGCGCAAACCAAGTTACCGATGTTTATGTAAATGGTAGTTGGGTAGGGCAGCACAAAGGTGGATACACCAGATTTCATTTTGATATTACGTCTTTTCTAAAATATGGTCAAGACAATATTTTGGCCGTTAAAGTAGATAATAGTCATAATATAGAAATTCCGCCACTATCAGCAGATTTTACATTTTTTGGAGGTATTTATCGCGATGTGTTTCTAGTTAAGCTTAGCGATGTACATTTTTCAATGGACGATTATAGCTCGTCAGGAATATATATAACAACTCCGGAAGTGTCAAAAGCAAAAGCAAAAGTTGAAATAAAAAGCTTAATCAAAAATGAATCGAACCAAAGCAAAACAGTACATGTTGTAAACCGAATTATCAATAAAGATGGCCAAACAATTTCTAAAACAACTAAAAAAGTTAAATTCAGTAAAAGTGAAGAAAATAAAACTGTTTTAGAAGAAATCACTATTGAAAGTCCAGAATTATGGTCGCCAGATCGTCCTTATTTATATCAGATTATCACTCAAATTAAAGATGGGAAAACGGGGCAGTTGTTGGACGAGTCGATTGCCCCTTTAGGGCTTCGCTGGTTTAAATTCGATGCTGAAAAAGGATTTTTTCTAAACGGTGAATATTTAAAATTAATTGGTACCAACAGGCATCAAGATTATTTGAAAAAAGGAAATGCATTATCAGACGAGATGCACATGCGCGATATTCGTTTACTTAAGGAAATGGGTGGGAACTTTTTAAGAATTGCGCATTACCCACAAGATCCAACGGTGCTTGAAATGTGCGATAGACTCGGGATTTTAACTTCTGTAGAAATACCTATTGTAAATGCCATAACCGAATCGGAAGCCTTTACTGAAAATTGTCTTTTTATGGCAGAAGAAATGGTGAAACAAAATTATAACCACCCATCGCTTATTATTTGGGCATATATGAATGAGGTGCTTTTGCGTTTACCGTTTAATCAAAAAACAGAAAAAGACCGTTACGAAATTTACGCCAAAAACGTAACTAAACTCGGGGCTCAAATAGACAAGCATATCCGAAAATTAGACCCAAGTCGTTATACTATGATTCCAAATCATGGAGCGATTAGTCGCTATAAGGACGCCGGTTTAACAAGTGTTCCCATGATACTCGGTTGGAATTTATACCAAGGGTGGTATGGTGGTGTTTTTGATGGGTTTGATAAAAGCCTAGATAAATTGCATAAGCTATTTCCTAATCAGCCTTTAATTGTAACAGAATATGGTGCCGATGTACATCCTAGATTGCATTCCTTCGATTCTAAACGATTTGATTACACGGTTGAATATGGTAATAAATACCATGAACATTACTTAAAGGCTATAGTCGAAAGACCTTTTATTGTTGGAGCTAATATTTGGAATTTAAACGATTTTTATTCAGAATCTAGAGGTTATGCCTTGCCTCGTGCCAATTTAAAAGGGATTACCACTCTAGATAGAGAAAAGAAAGATACTTGGTGGTTGTATAAAACGTTTTTGTCTAATGAACCTGTGGTGAAATTTGGTCAAAATCAATGGAAGATTAGAGGTGGCGTTGCCGAGGCAGGAAAAGATTATTGTACGCAACCTGTAACTGTTTATAGTAATGGTGATGCGGTAGAATTATATCATAATAATATAAAGTACACTGCGCAAGTTCATGATAATATAGCGCGTTTTTCAGTGCCATTTGTAAATGGAGAAAATAGGCTAGAAGCAAAAAGTACTATCAACTCAAAAGAATATATTGATATCTTGGATGTTGATTTTAGGTTAACTCCTAATTTGTTTTCAGAATTTAAAGATGAGTTTTATCAATTAAATGCACTTCTAGGTTCAAAAAGAATGTACGAAGATAAAATGCAAAGTATCATTTGGATTCCTGAAAAGGAATATCAATCTGGTAGTTGGGGATATGTTGGAGGAGAGTCTTACCGACCAAAAACAAAATATGGTGGTTTGCCAAGTTCGGAATTAGATATTATAGATTCAGAAGACGATCCCGTGTATCAAACACAACGCGTGGGCATAGAGCAATTTAAACTCGATGTTCCTGATGGGAAATATGCCGTAACTTTGCATTGGGCAGAATTAGAATCCGATAAAGAACATGAGAAATTGGTGTATAATTTGGGAGACGATAAAGTCTCGGAACGTATTACAGATCGTGAGTTTAATATCCTTGTAAATGGTGACTATATTGAAAGAGGTTTTAATTTAAGAGCACGTTACGGATCGGAAAAGGCTGTTCAGTTGAAATATCAAATATTTGTTTCAGATGGAAAAGGAATTAATATTGATTTTGAAAAAGTTAAAGGTCAACCTGTACTAAATGCCATTCAAGTTAGAAGGCTGTAGAATAAAATTCAAGTAAAATAAAAAAGCATCTCATTATTTTTTCATTTGTATGAAAAAGGGTGAGATGCTTTTCTTTTGTTGTAATTAAAACGTCTTTAATCTGTAAAAACGAGGTCTGTTAGTTTGTCTAAAGTAATCGGTTTTACAATATATTTACTGTCTATATTATAGTTTTTAGCACGTTCAATATCTTCCTCGTTGTTTGAACTTGTAAGGATATAGATGTTTATTTGTTCTTTAGTAGGTATCTGTTTAAAGGCATCTAAAAATTGCCACCCATCCCAAACAGGCATATTTAAATCTAACAATATTAATTCTGGTAGACTATCTCCATTAGCAATTATAGCTTTTAGTTTGTCAAAAGCATCTTTGCCGTTAGAGCATATTAAAATGGACTCTACAAGTCCGGTTAATTTTAAAAAGCGTTTTGTAATATAAACGTGTGTTGGATCGTCTTCTATTATGCAGGCCAGGTTAATTTTTTTCATGATTTAAATATACTTTAAATGTTGTTCCTTTATTTACTTCGCTCGTGACTTCTATTTTTCCACCCAAAGTTTCAATTTGATTCTTGGTAATAAATAAACCAATACCACGTGCATCTTCGTTGCCATGAAATGTTTTATACATACCAAAAAGTTTTTTTTGATGTAATTTTAAATCAATGCCAATTCCATTATCGGAAAATGTAATTACCGTAAATTTACCTTTTTTCTCCGAATTTATATGTAGAAAACTGTCTCTTTTTCCGGAACTATACTTTATGGAATTTGTTATAAGATTTAGTACAATACTTTCTAAATATGCGGGAACACCAAGTACTCGCGCACTGTCGTTTACGGTACTGGTTATGGTAACTTGTTTTTTATCGGCTAGTGGTATTACGGACTCTATTTGTTTATCAATAATGGAGCTTAGCGGTAATACGCTTAAATTTTCTTCGGAAGAAAGGTTTATTTGAACTACTTCTGATAAATGATCGATGGTTTCGTTTAAATTAATGGAAGAGGTTTCTAGTAATTGAATCATTTCATTTTCAAAAAAGCTAGGTTCATCATCTTTTAAAATTTGTAAAAGAGCTGAAATACCACCAGAATGCGATCGTAAATTATGAGATACAATGTGTGCAAAATTTTTCAGACGTTCATTTTGATCTTGAGTAATAGATATAATACGTTTTAATGCATTTTCTTGCTCTTTCAAAAGGGTGATGTCAATAATTTGTGATACAAAATGAAGCACTTGGTCATCGATATCTCTAACAACTGAAACCGCTAAGTGGATAAATATAATTTGTCCGTTTTTATGAAAATAGCGCTTGTCCATTTTATAATGGTCTCTTTCACCACTAATAATTTCGGTTAATAACTTTAAGTCTAGGTCTAAATCTTCAGGATGTGTTATTTCTTGAAAAGATAATTGGTGTAGCTCTTCTTGTGTGTAACCTAATATATCGCAAAGGGTTTGGTTTGTTTTAATCCATTTGCCATTTTTATCTAGTAAAGCCATACCAATGGCTGAGTTTTCAAAATTACCTCTAAAAGCTTGTTCGCTTTGTTCTAGTTTTATTTGAGATATTTTTAAATCGTTAATATCTTGAATTGTGCCATAAACACGTTCGTTTACTTTTCTGCTTCTGTCAGGTATGCCAAGTACTTTAACCCATCGAGTTTCTCCTTGTGCTGTTACAATTTGCAACTCCTGAGTAAAAGGTTCGCTAAAGGATAGCGCTCTAAAAACAAGGTCGGAAATTTTAGTTCTACTATAGCCTTCTTTGTAGAAATCAATACCGGTTTCTAAGCTCGGTTTATAATCTTCTGAGACGCCATGAATAGATTTTGTGGTATTACTCCATGTTATGGTTTTGTTTTCTGTAGATAAATCCCAAAAGCCAATATTGGCTTGCTGGTTGCAACGGTGTAAGAATTCTTCTTTTTCCTTTAACTCCGTAATTTCCGCATGCGAACCAAACATTCTAGTAGGTGTGCCTGCTTCGTTGCGTATCGCAAAACCTTTACATCTAATCCAAATGGTTTTACCCGTTTTATGGGTGTATCTAATGGTTAAGTCGTAAGGGAAATTAGGGTCATTAATATGTTTGTTGTAATTCTCATGAGCAGATTTTAAGTCGTCTTCATTTATAAATTTTTTCCAAGCTCCATTTTCTTTAGGTATTTCTTTTTGAGAGTAGCCTAGTATTTCCCAAAATCGATCATTCATCCATTCATTCTCCCTGTTTTCAAGATCCCAATACCACATACCATCTAGTGAGTGGTTTTGTATGAAATTGAAAATTTCAGGATTTGTCTTTAATGAATCGTATAATTCTTTTTTTAAGTAGTTCATGAATTAGGGAGGGGATTTTGTTTCTAACTTTCATTTTGTTCTTCGGAAGGATTATGCTATCGTAATTCTAACTAGAATAGTTATGCTATTAATGTATGTTTATAATTGTAAATATATACTTTTATGTAATAGCATTTATGTAATTGTGAGTAAAATCTTTGTGTTTAATAAGGGGTTTAATGGTTTTTATCGTATTTTTTTAGTTATTAGGCTGAGATGTAATTATTTGACGAGGTGTAATAAAATGGATTATTTTTAATTTTTTTCCGATAAAACGATTGGTTTTAACGGTTAATTACATAAATTTGCAATGTTGACCTCAAAAAATCTACATATGAAAACTAGAGTTGTATTATTTTGTTTTAGCCTTTTACTAGTAACAAGCTTGGGTTATGCTCAAAAGAAAAAAGAAGCAAAAAGCATTATTAGTGCTAATGTTGCTATTAAAAAGTATCACAATAAAGCCGATTTAGATCGCATGCAAAAAGGTGAACTGTTAGATCTTTATGTAGAACGAATAGAGAGTTTGGTAAAGCTACTGCCTTATATTGCCTTTGCAACTAAGCCAGGGGTTACCATGACTACTTTGGGGATTCCTAATGATAATGATAACAGAAAATCATTGGATGATCAGTTTGAGGCCACTGCCGATTATTTAGAGAAAACAAAAGAATTTCAAAGTCGAATATTACCATATTCGGATACCGATAACCTAGTGGCTGCTATTTTGTTTTATGAAGAAACTATGAAATCACTGCACGAATACAGTGAATTTCATTAGTATATTGTCTTTGTTGAAGGTTTAGAAAAGACGAATTTCATGGGTTAGCCATGAATCGTTTCCGATTTTCCATAATTCTGAATCACTTCACCTTCAAAGTCAATAAGTTCTTGCCAACGTTTATCAACATCTACAGGCTGACCGTATTTTCTAGCAAATCCAATAAAGGTGGTGTAATGTCCAGCTTCGCTAATCATGAGGTCGTGGTAAAACTTCGATAATTCAGGATCTTTAATTTTTTGAGAAAGTAATTTAAAACGTTCGCAGCTCCGGGCTTCAATCATAGCTGAAAACAATAGCCTATCTACCATTGATTGCAGGCGACTACCTCCTTTATTCATAAATTTGTATAGCTCGTTAACATAACTGTCTTTGCGCTCACGTCCGAGCGTAAAACCGCGTTGTTTTATAATTTCGTGCACCATTTGGAAGTGTTCAATTTCCTCTTTCGCTAAAGCAAGTAGGTCGGTAACCAAATCTTCGTGTTCCGGGTTTAGGGTGACTATAGTAATAGCGTTAGTCGCAGCCTTTTGCTCGCACCACGCATGGTCGGTTAATATTTCTTCAATATTCGATTCTACAATATTTACCCAACGTGGGTCGGTAGCTAATTTTAAACCAAGCATGATATTTTATTTTTTTGTAAATGTAAGTATTTGTGGTAGGCTAGTAAAACCTAACTAATATAATTCCATATATTTTTATACTTCGTTAAGGCTTTGTACATGTTTAAAATCACTAGGTTTTCTGGTTTCGATAAACTTTTATCGTGCTTTAATATGTTTTTGGCATGGTATCTCGCGTGTTGTAAAATGTCATTATCCTTAATGATGTCTGCAATTTTTAGATTTAACACACCGCTTTGTTGTGTGCCCATAATATCGCCAGGCCCACGAAGACGTAAATCTACCTCGGCAATTTCAAACCCGTCATTGGTTTTAACCATGGTTTCTAGGCGTTTCTTGCTGTCTTGGCTCAATTTGTAGCCCGTCATTAAAATACAATAGCTCTGTTCAGCTCCACGTCCCACACGACCGCGTAACTGGTGTAATTGCGATAAACCAAACCGTTCGGCGCTTTCAATAATCATTACAGATGCGTTAGGCACATTTACACCAACTTCAATTACGGTGGTAGCCACCATAATTTGAGTTTCGCCTTTTATAAAACGTTGCATTTCGAATTCTTTATCGGCAGGCTTCATTTTACCATGTACAATAGAAATTTGATATTCCGGCATTGGGAAATCTCTAGAGAGACTTTCGTATCCGTCCATCAAATCTTTATAATCCATTTTTTCGTTTTCTTTAATCAATGGATAGACCACGTAAACTTGACGTCCTAATTTAATTTCATCACGAATAAATCGGAATACATTTAGTCGGTTTTTATCATAACGATGAACCGTTTTTATGGACTTTCTTCCAGGTGGTAATTCGTCAATTATCGAGATGTCTAAATCACCATAAACCGACATCGCTAATGTTCGCGGAATAGGGGTAGCCGTCATCACCAAAACATGTGGTGGCGACGTATTTTTGTGCCACAATTTACTCCGTTGTGCTACGCCAAAACGATGCTGTTCATCAATAATAGCGAGTCCTAAATTTTTAAATTTCACCTTATCTTCAAGTAGCGCATGTGTGCCAATTAATAGCTGTAATTCGCCACTTTCCAATTTTTCATGAATAATTTTTCGTTTTGAAGTTTTAGTTGAGCCTGTTAGTGTTTCAATGCTGATATTCAGTTCTTTAGATAATTCTTGTAGTCCGTTGTGATGTTGGGCTGACAAAATTTCAGTCGGCGCCATTAAGCAGGCTTGGAAACCGTTGTCAAGCGCCATTAATGTTGACATGAAGGCGACTATGGTCTTTCCGGAGCCAACATCGCCCTGTAAAAGTCGATTCATTTGCGCATTACTTCCTAAATCGGATCTAATTTCTTTTAAAACACGTTTCTGTGCACCCGTTAAATCGAAGGGTAAATGATCTTTAAAAAAGGTATTGAAATAGGTGCCTACTTTATCAAAAGGAAAGCCTTTTATTTTTGATTTATGAATTAAATTTTTAATAATTAATTGTAGTTGAATATAAAATAATTCCTCAAATTTTAAGCGAAATTGTGCTTTGGAAAGTAGCTCCTGACTCTTTGGGAAATGAATGTTAAAAAGGGCTTCACTTTTACTAATTAATTTTAATTCTGAAAGTAAATCTTCTGATAAAGTTTCAACAAATCTACCGTTGGTATCAATGAAAATTTGCTGCATTATTTTGCTAATCATCCTGTTTGAAACTCCTTTATTCGAAAGTTTTTCGGTAGAAGGATAAACTGGTTGCATTGCCGAACGCATGTTTTTTTCGTGCTCCTCCAGCAGTTCTAGGTCTGGATGCGGCATACTGTATTTTCCACCAAAAGCATTTGTTTTTCCAAATGCAACGTACTCTTTATGTAGTTTTAGGTTTTCACGAATCCATTTTTGGCCACGAAACCAAACTAATTCCATGGCGCCAGTTTCATCAACAAATGTGGCTACCAAACGTTTGCCGCGTTTTTGTGCTACTTCGGTAAATTTGGTTATTTTTCCAATAACCTGAATTTCGGCAGTATTGGGTTGTAATCCCTTTATTTTGTAGTATTGTGTGCGGTCTATATAGCGATTTGGAAACAGGTTTATTAAATCTTGATAGGTATGAATACCGAGTTCTTTCCGCAGTAAATCTGCGCGATTCGGGCCTACGCCTTTTAAATAATCTATGGGGGTTTGCAGGTAATTACTTTTCACTGAACTAAACTAGAAATAATTATTAAACTACAATAATTTTGATGCGAGTTTTTAACTTTCTAGGCTGAAAACAGTTATATTGGTGCTGTTTTTGAAGGGATTTATTTATGAGATTGTATTTTGTTTTGTTTTTTGCCGTTTTTAATTATGCCGTTGCGCAACAGGCGGAATACGTGAATTTCATAAAGGCTCAGGCTAATATTTCTTTTGGGGACTTAAGTAAAAAAGAAGTTGAAGGAGAAATAACTTATCAGTTTGAAATTCTAAAAAACACCGATTCGGTTTATATTGATGCTAAAAATTTCGATGCTATTTCTTATGTTTTAGATGAAACATTTTCAGGTTACGATTATAATGGTAAACATTTGATTATAAGGCGTAATTTTAAAGAAAACACGAAGCATAACGTTGTTGTTTCATTTAAAACGCGACCTAAAAAAGCGATGTATTTTATAGATTGGGAATACCCTGATGGTAATAAGCAGGTTTGGACGCAAGGCCAAGGTAAATACACTAGCAATTGGTTGCCGAGTTTCGATGATATGAATGAAAAAGTAGAATTCGATTTAAATATTTCGTTCTCTAAGAATTACGAGGTTATTGCCAACGGAAACCTTGTAAATAAAGTAACAACAGGTGATTTGAGTACTTGGCATTTCGATATGAAACACCCCATGTCGAGCTATTTATTGGCAATAGCTATAGGTAAATACAGTAAAAACACTACGGTTTCTAAAAGTGGTATTCCTTTAGAAATGTATTATTACCCTGAAGATTCCTTGAAATTTGAACCTACATACCGCTATACAAAGCGCATGTTCGATTTTTTAGAAGATGAAATTGGCGTAAATTTTCCGTGGCAGAATTATAAGCAAATTCCGGTAAAAGATTTTCTTTATGCCGGTATGGAAAACACTAGTGCTACGCTGTTTTCTGATGCTTTTGTAGTAGATTCTATAGCTTTTGTAGATAAAAATTATGTGAACGTCAATGCTCACGAATTGGCACATCAATGGTTTGGCGATTTAGTTACTGAAACTTCCGGGACGCACCATTGGTTACAGGAGGGTTTCGCGACTTATTACGCGCTTTTGGCAGAACGTGAGGTATTTGGACACGATTATTATTTCGGGCGTTTATACGAGTACGCCCAAGAGTTATTAGCGCAAGATACGGCTGGCGAAAGCACCTCGCTTTTAAACCCAAAATCGAGTAGTGTTACATTTTACAAAAAAGGAGCTTGGGTGCTGCATATGTTGCGCGAGCGTGTTGGTGATAAGGCTTTTAAATTAGGTGTGAAAAATTACTTATTGAAATATCAATTCAAAAATGTTGAAACTGAAAACTTTATAGATGAAGTAGAGCAGACTAGTGGCATCGATTTAAGTCTGTTTATAGAAAACTATTTGATTGATACAGCCTTTTTTAAGGATGAATTAATCAAAGAATCTGAAGCTGTTTTGAAAAATTTAAGGTTGAAAAATGAAACGTTTTTGACAGAGCCGCCTTCTGAGCTTGAGGTCAATTTTTTGAAATGGGATTCAGTTTACGGCGGTATGAGTGATTTTGCGCGTATCGATTTTTTTCAAACTCTAATGAAGGATTCTGTAATTGATAAAACACGTTTGTTTCGAGGAATTCTGAATTCAGAAGATATTAAAATACGTCAGTTAGTGGCGCAAAATTCACCTAAAATTCCTTTAGAGTTAGAGTCTGAATATGAAACCTTGTTGACAGATGGATCTTACGTGACTATAGAAACAGCCTTATATAATCTGTGGGTTAATTTTCCGCGCAAGCGAAACGTTTATTTGAATTCAACTAAAAATATTGAGGGGTTTAAGGATAAAAATGTTCGACAATTGTGGTTAACTTTAGCTTTAGTAACCGATGGTTTTGAACCAGAAAATAAAGCTAAATATTTTGAAGAATTAACCCGGTATACCAGCCCTAATTATGGTTTTGAAATACGTCAAAATGCGTTTCAATATTTACATCAAATACAGGCTTGTAACGCGCTTTGCAATAAAAACTTAGAGAATGCGACGAAGCATCATAATTGGCGGTTTTCTAAGTTTGCTAAAACGCTTCTTAAATCGGAATAATTTACTTTCTACGTTCTAAATTTGCTGGGTTTCTACAGGTTAAGCAACCTGTTAAATAGGTCACTGAGAATTCAAATACTCCATCTGTTCTACCAATATTTGTGGTATTGATATCATAAGAAAATCCAAATCTTAAATTCTCCATTTCTAAACCAATAAAAGCATTTACTGAGGTTAATAAATGGCTATTCGCATCGTTTTTCGCTGGATTGGTAACTGCTGTTGCGCCTAATAATAGTTTTTGTAATTGGATGTTTGTGCCAATGTCTAAACGATTGTAAGCGCCTTGTTGCATGTAATTCATGGACAGAAGCATATCATTACGATCAAAATACGGAAATTTGTAATTGGCATGTATGGAATAAAAAATATCTAAGGGTGCATTACCATTTTCAACAAAAGAAATATTAGGTTTATTAAGGTGTTTTATGGAAGCGCCGAGCCATAAATCGGTGTCGTTTCGTAGGTTTCTTTTATCGAAAACAAAACCTGCTGTAAAATCCATAAACATAATTTTATCGTTGGCATTTGGTGCTAATGGGTCGGCACTATTCGGGTTAATAATACCAGAATTAATATTGATTTGATCGGATAAAAGAATGTTGTTAAAATTAAAGGATTTCTGACCAAAACCAGCTTCAATTGCAGGTCTAAAATACCAATCGTTTGAGAGTTCTACATGATATGCAAAATTTAAATTAGCCTGTAAATGGTTGTAATTGGTATTGTTTTCATGCTGATTCATGATGCTAAACCCAATACCGCCAAGGTTTTCAATCCATGTGTTGTAAAATGCATACTCTGTGTTGACGCGCAAATCTAAGCTAGGCCATTGTGTACGATGAATTACTCCGAAATATGCGGCATCTTCAAACCCTGAAAACCCAGGGTTTAATGTTTCAGGTACTAGAAAGTACTGTGAAAAAATGGGGTCTTGTGCGTTGGCTTTAAAATAAAAGCAACTTAAGATTAATAGTATTGAGAGTTTTAATTTCATCTTACGTATTGCTTTATTTTATAGATACAAATTTACCTTTCTCAGTAATGATTTTACCGTAAGAGGTTTTTGCTTTTAGTGTAAAATAGTAATTGCCGTTTTCGGCTTCGGTATCTTTAATTTTTCCGTTCCAGCCTGTTAAATTATCACCTGTTTCACTATAAATTAAGCTGCCCCAAGTGTCATAAATATGAAACTCGAAATCGTTTAAAGCTTTAGTTTCTGGGTGGAAATAGGCATTCATAGTATCTCCGTTTGGGGTAAAGGCGTTCGGCATAATTAAATCGTAACCTTTGGTAACATCAATATTTATTGTTTTCGTGTAAACGCAACCAAAAGGATACGTTACGGTTTGTGTAACGGTATAGTTGGCTTCATTTAAATAGGTGTGTTCGGGGTTTTCTTCGGAAGAAAAGGTACCATCTCCAAAATCCCAACTTACAGCAATAAAATCACCTGTTGCTGTGTTTGTAAATTGTATAGGATCGTGTATGGAATAAAATCCGAAATTGCTTAATGTATTTGATGTTACGTTGAAATCCGCATCGCCTAATACAGGAATCTCAACTTGGTAAGATAGGTTGGTGGTACAGCCGATATTATCGGTAACTTCAATAATAACAAGTCCGTTAAAATCGGTGTTCATTAGTTGTCCGCTGCTACCACTAACGGTTCCGCTAGACCAAGTGTAACTGTATGGTGGCACACCTCCAGAGGCTTGCGCTTCAAAAGTTTGCTGCACAGTTTTGGCGTCGCAATCAAATATCGTGTTTGTGTTGACGTCTATTTCAAGAGGTTCAAAACGATTAATAGTCCAATTTCCTGAGATATCACAACCATTAGCATCGGTAACTAAAACCGAGTAATCACCAGGTGGAATATTGTTTAAATCTTCCGTAGTAGCACCATTAGACCATAAATAAGTTAAGGGTAAAGTGCCTCCGGTGACAATCAAGTTTATTTGTCCGCTATTAGCATTTGCACAGTCGAGTGCGTCTGTTGTATTCCCCGAAAGGGTTAATGCATCAGGTTCTGTAATGGTGAATGTTTCTGTTATTTCACATGGTGTACCATCAGTAATTGTAACAGTATATGTGCCAGGGCCTATGTTATTACGTTCTACGCCTGCGGAAGGATCGTCGTTCCAAACCAGATTTACGGGAGTTATACCACCGACTAGATTTAAAACAATACGACCGTCGTTAGCTCCAAAACAAGACACGTTTGTTATGGTTGGTGTAATTTCGAAAACAGGTACTTCTTCAATAATAACGGTAGCTTCTTTTTCACAATTAGTGGCGTCGGTAACCGTAATAATGTAAGTGCCGGGAGATAAATTGCTTTGTGAGTTTCCAGAGCCTAAATTGCTCCAAGCTATGGTATATGGTGCGTTTCCGCCGGTGATGTTGTTAATGGTTATCGAGGCATCATTATCGCCATAACATTTAATTTCTGTTGCGGTATAATCTATGATAATCTCGGTGCTTTCAGTTAAAATAACGTTGAGTGTATCAGTACAATTGGATTTATCGGTAACAGTGACTTGGTAAGTTCCAGCTATTAATCCTGTTACGTTTTGTTGATTGCTTGTGAAGCCGTTGGGGCCTTGCCAAGTATAAGTATAGTCAAAAACACTTGGAGATACCTCAATTGGGCGACCACCTGTAGTGTTTATGTTTATTGAGCCAGTAGAAAAACCGAAACAATCAATGTTAGTTTGATTTACTAAAGTAACGTCTAATACAGTTGGTTCTATAATTTCAAAATCTTGAGTAATAGGTGAGCAACTACGGGCATCGGTTACGGTAACTTCGTAATCTCCTGGAGCTAAATTGTTTAAATCTTCAGTATTGGCAAAAGGGCTGCCGTTTCTCGTCCATGCATAGGTGTAAGGTGCCGTTCCTCCTGAAATTTCAATACCAATACTACCATCGTTAGCACCAAAACAAGAGATGGTTTCAGGATTAAAATTGATATTACTGAAAATTAATTCATCCGGTTCTTTGATGTTTAATGTTTCTGTAAACGGGCAACCGCCATCATCTAAAATATTTACGGTGTAGTCACCAGGTTCTAGATTTGAAATATCTTCGGAAGTACTACTGAAGCCATTTGGTCCCGACCATGATATTTGGTAAGGATTTCCTGTTGAAAACGGAACGCCTCCAGAGATAGAAATATCTAAAGCACCGGAATTAGCACCGAAACAATTGCTATTAGTTATAGTTGAGCTTATGCTAATTGAAGGGTTTACCGTGATCGTTACAGTGAAATTGTTGCCAACACAAATTCCTGAGGTTGGTGTTACGGTATAAGTAACAGTTGAAGGGGTTGTGGTATTATTGGTTAAAATTTGATTAATGCTACTTTGCGGGCTGTTTTCCGCGGAAGCGCCAGAAATTGTACCAGTTGGGGTTATAATAGGAGCTGTCCAGGTATATGTGGTGCCCGTTGGAACTATATTTCCTGCGGAGTTGCTAGGCGTAACGCTGAATGAAGTGCCACTACAAATAATATCCGAAGTATTATTGATGCTTGGCGTTTGATTGATGATTATTTCAGCAACATCCGAAGTAATTAACGTACAGCCTCCCGAACTAAATGTGATTACAACATAGTAATAGTTGCTAGTCGCTGTTCCGGATGGAGGGTTAAAACTAGATCCTATTTCACCTGAAATAGGGGAGCCTGTATTAGTGTCGTTTGTACTGTTAGAGTACCATTGATATGCAGGTGTGCCAACGCCATCGGTATAAGACACTGATAAGGGGTTTATCACATCGCCCAAGCAGTAGGTTGCAGAAACAGGTTGTGCGGTAATGGCTGGAGCAGCGTTAACTACAACTTCTGCCGTGTTGCTTGTTGTATTGCAATTGAAACTGGTTTGTGAAATTTCAGCATAATAATACAAGGTCCCAATAGTTGATGTTGGAGGTGTAAATATATTGCTTGTTGCGCTTGTGATTAACGTTCCGCCAGAATTACTATTCACGGAATTACTATACCATTGATAGGTGTAGCTTGAACCAATACCATCAGAAACTGAAACTTCTAAATTTTGAGGGGCAATGCCTTGGCAAAGGGTTTGTGTTGGAGTGGGTTGAGTGTTAACTACAGGGGTATTGGAAACAATAACTTCGGAAACATCACTCGTAATTGGACTGCAGCCGCTCCCGTTTAAGGAAATCATAATATAATAATAGTAGTTTCCTGCTAAAGTAAAAGCTGGTGGTGTATAATTGATATTGTTGGCTCCTGAAATTGCAATGCCACCGGTGTTTGAGTTTGTACTATTGCTGTACCATTGATACGACACAGTGCCAGTGCCACCAGAATGTGTTACGCTTAGCGCGGAAGGAATGGTGCCGCCAATACAAATGTTTTGTGAATTTAAAGGTTGACTGTCTATTTGTACACCTTCAACAATTTCTACGCGTGCAGTCTGTGAAGTAATTTCATCGCATCCAGCACCCGATGTAAACGATGCAATAACATAATAGTAAGTTATTCCGGTAGGTGTGTTTGACGGTGTAAAACTGTTTGATGTTTCCAAAGGAATAAGAGTTCCAGTAGTATTATCATCTGTTGTATTGGAGTACCATTGATATGCAGGTGTTCCTGGACCATTTACTGAAACTGTTAAATCTGTAACCGCCCCATTTAAACAAATGGTTTCGGGTTGTGGTTGAGTTGTAAATTCTGGCGCGGGTTCTACGGTAATAATCAAATTAACGGGTGTTCCATCACAGCCACCAATAGAAGGGGTGATTGTAAAAGTAACGGCTTCGGAAGTAGTGTTGCTGTTGGTTAATGTTTGTAATGGAATAACATCCGATGTTCCAGACGCTGTATAGCCGGAAACAGCTGTAGGCGCTGTAGCGATCCAAGTATATGTGGTATTTGCAATGTCAGAAGTTAGTGTAACTGCATTGGTGTCTGTTCCGGAACAAATGGTTTGCGTTAAATTGGTATTGGTGATATTCGGAATTGGATTTATCGAAAACGTTTCTTTATCTGTGGTTGTTCCACAACTTGAAGTCACGCTAAATGTAATTTCGTAGTCGCCAGATGTTGCGTAAGTGATGGTTCCGGGATCTAAAGTGTTTGCTGTAGCAGGCGATCCTCCAGGAAAATTCCAAGCATAAGTTAATACTTCCGAAGCAGGTGCACAGCTGTCAACTGTGGCTATAGGTGTTATAGATGCCGAACCGCAAACATCGGCAATGGAGTTAATTGTTGCTTTTGGAGGTTGTTTGACTTCTATGGTTTGTGTGGTATCACTACTTCCGCATGAATTAGTAACGGTTAGTTTTAAATTGTAAGTTCCGGAGGTTTCAAAGTTAAAAGTAGGTGCTGCAGAGTTTTCATCAGTTCCGCCAGTGAATGTCCATTGTTCTGCTCCAGTGGCGCAAAGTCCAGAAGTATAGGTTACTTCCCAAAGGTATTCTTCTCCTCCACAACTTTCTGATAAGTCGGTGGTGTTTGTAGTTTGCACGGCGAGTGGTGCGCAACCTTCGGTATTGTTTAGGTTGAAATTGGCAATGAGTTGAGGTTCTATACAAATGTCTTGTTGGAAATCAGTTTTGGCACAGATTCCATTGTCTGCTGTTAATGTTACAGAGTAATTTCCTGAATTTAGATAAGTATGATTGACAGAGTTATAATTGTTAGTTACAATTTCTGGAGAGCCATCACCAAAATTCCATGTGAATTCTATAAAGTCAGAACAATCATAAGAAGAAGCGGTGTCAGAGGTATTTGTGAAAAGCACTGGGGTATTGAGGCATGCAATATCATCCGCTTCAAATTTGGCATCTGTGTTTTTTAGTATTCTTATACCTCCCGAGTTACCAGGAGTTGTTGCGCAAGAGTTTTGGATAAAAATGGTAGCTTCAAAATCACTAGGGCAATTTGATGAAGAGTAGGTGTGAGGTATTGGGAATGGAGTAGAATTTTTTGGGTCGGTAGCATTATAATAACTTGTGCTTATCATGTCTTCTTGTAAAAAAACAGATGTTGTACCATCTCCATAGTTGATTTCATAGGTGGTGTCAATGGAATTAGCTCCCCAGTTAGACGAAATCGTGAACCCTATTTCGGCTGGGGCACATAGGTTTTGAGTACTTCCTGGACTAACAATATTACCTTGAGGGTTTGATGCGTTTTTTACAATATAGGTTTTTGTGTTTTCGCAGCCATTACTACCTGTGCCTGTAATTTGCATTTTAAAAGTATTGGCGTAAGTATAAGTATGTGTTAATGTTGGAGTGTTAAAAGGTTCAGAAGTGCCATCTCCCCAGTCTACAGTGTATCCTGTTACGCAGGTTGGTCCAGTTATGTTTTCTACTGTTATTGTGAAATTTTCATCAGAAGAAGTATTTGAGCAATTGTTGAAGAATTGGGCGGGATTAGAAAAGTTGAAATCTTTAAATTCAATGTCAGGTTTGTCTATTACTGAAATATTTTTTGTTACGGTATTAGTACAGCCATTATCATCTGTCACTGTTAGGGCGACACTGAAAGTGCTAGTTGCACAGCCTAAAGCGGTGAATTTATGTATAGGATTTTCGCTTGTTGAAGTTGTACCATCTCCGAAATTCCAACTGTATGTAAAAGGTCCGTTTCCAGTAGCGTTAGAGGTAAAGGCAATTGAAGTCCCAGAGCAGGTGTTATTATTGTTGAAGCTGAAATCAATCGTTGGTTCGCTAATAACCACGGTAACGGTTTTGTTAATGGTTGTGATTTCGTTGGCAGCATCACGAACAGAAATAAGTTTGTAAACAAAACTACCAGTAGTAGAGGTGTTTCTATTGATAGTGGACGTGTTTCCCGTTGAGGTTATGTCTATGTTCGCTCCTCCATTTATATTATAGGTAAAAACATATGGAGCAGCGCCGTTACTTCCTGTAAAAGTGATTTCAGGTTCTGGAGATGCATTTTTACAAACCGTTGCATTCCCCGAAATACTAGCGGAAGGTGGCAGCGGCGTAACTATTAGGTGCTCACTTTCTAAAGAAATTCGCGGGTTTAAAGCCGTGGTTTCCATGGTTTCTGTTTCATTTTGGGTTAGGCCAAAATAGAGCGTAGATGCTATAAGTGAAAATAGCAAAGCTTGAAGAGTGAAATTCTTCATAAGGTTAGGTTGGTTAATAGCTGACACTAAAGTAATTATTTTTTTGCGTTGTCATCGAAAAACTACAATTTAAATGTGTTTTTTCAGAAATATTATTAATTGGAGTATTAATTTTTGTAATTCTTAGTGGTGTAAGTTTTAATTGAAAAATAAGCTATCTCTAAATTCTTGTTTATATTTACGCATAAAATTTTTAGATGAAAGCATTAGTTATATCGGGTGGAGGAAGTAAAGGCGCTTATGCAGGAGGTGTGGCTCAATATTTGATGCAACATGAGGGGCGCGAATACGATATGTATTTAGGTACATCTACCGGCAGTTTATTGGTGCCGCATTTGGCTGCTGGTAAAATTGAAAAAATATACGATGTTTTTACTAATGTTAAACAGAGTAACATTTTTAGTATCGATCCTTTTGTAAAACGGAAGAATGGCGATCGAGAATATGTTACCATCAACTACTTTAACACCTTAATACAGTTTATTAAAAGTAAGCGTACTTTTGGTGAAAGCACAGCGCTTAAACGGTATTTGAAAAAACATTTTACTAGAGAAGAATTCGACTTAATTAAAGCAACTAAAGACGTTATTGTTACGGTGTCTAATTTATCTAAAAATAGAGTAGAGTATAAGTCTATTAAGGACTTTACTTATGATGAGTTTTGCGAATGGATCTGGATTTCTTGTAATTATATTCCGTTTATGTCTTTGGCGAAGGTGAATGGTTTTGAGTATGCCGACGGTGCTTTTGGTTGTGTTGTGCCTATTCGGGAGGCTATTTTACGTGGAGCTACCGAGGTTGATGCCGTAATTTTAGAATCGGAAAATATGGAATATAATAAGGTGCTTGGTAAAAACCCATTTTCGTTAATGCTGAATTTATTTGGGCATTTATTAGATCAGGTGGAGCGTAGTGATATTGCTATTGGTAAGTTAGCAGCCAAATACAAAAATGTGCAACTTAACTTGTATTATACACCTTCGAAACTTACAGAAAACTCATTGATTTTCAATAAAAAACACATGACTACGTGGTGGCAGCAAGGTTTTGATTATGCTGAAGCTAAAAGCAAACAAGCACGTTCTAACGAGTTGCGCCCTGATATTTTACCATAAATCGGACACTTCATTTTTTATAAAGGATAAGGCTGCATCGGTGGGGGCAAGTCGGTCCATCATTTCAGTTAAAATAACTTCTCTTAATTTATTTGCAGTATCTGTTTTTTCTAACAAAGTCGCTTTTCTTATCAATTGAATCGTGGCGTTTTTCGATGCTGTTACAATACTCCAACACTTATCGCTTATATAAATTTGTTGCGATAAATTATGTTCAAATTCTTGTTCGATGCTCTGTATCAGTAAAGCTTCGTAATGTTCTTTATTTGTAGATGTTGGAGCGACACGAATAAGTAATTTTGAAGGGGTAATACGCTCAAGAAATAAGGCCATGCGCTCGTAAGCTTGCAGACGTAAAGGTAGTGCGTTTACTTGCAGGTCTTTTTGGAGTAAAAAACGTCTTCGGCCATCTTCATTTTTAATGTGTTCTCTAAAAAAGTAAAAGGCGATTAATCCCGTAATTATCGAAGGGATTATATACATGATGAGGTTTAATAGCTGTGCTGTCATAGGCTTAATAATACACTTACAAACATAAGGTGTTTTTTTATAAAAACATAAGATTTTCTAATGCTTGCATGAAATAACACTTTCGTTGAACCAAAAAATGTTGTGAGTAAATACATCTATCGAACATTATATTATAGATAATATTTTGCCAAAGCTGTTAACTTTTTCAACCTAATTTTTTTACACAAATAGGAGTAATGTTTTGCAATACAAAACAAATCTAACTGTTAGTATTGCCGACGTTAATATTATATAGGAACAATGCAAACGGACGCTAATGGTATGGTTGAGCTTTTATAGATTTCCAGGAAGCATAAAAAAAAATTGAATAACAATACACGTCATTAGAGATATGTAAAGCACTAATGAGACTTAAAATTAAAAGCCATTTCTTTTAAAGAAATGGCTTTTTTTTTATTTTCCACCAAGAAACGGACAGTCTTTTAGGCTTTGCATGCCCGTAAAAGGAACTTTTGTTTTTTCGTACATGTAGGTGCGACTTAAATCTTTAGCAAGGTCGTTGCCATCGATATTAATTTCTATATCAGTCATTTTAAACTGACACGGATGTTCGTAACCTGCAGCATGAGAAATCTCTATTAATTCTTTTCTAAAAGTCTTATAATATTGCGCTAAACGTTGCGCTTTTATTTCAGGATCTATACCGTTTTGCAACCATTTATTTTGGGTGGCAATACCTGTAGGGCAACGGTTAGTGTGGCAAATTTGTGCTTGTATACAGCCAATACTCATCATAGATTCTCGAGCAACATTAATGCAATCTACCCCCATAGCAAAGGCCATAGCAGCTTTTGCAGGAAAACCTAGTTTTCCACTACCAACGAATACAATGCGTTCGCTTAATCCTTTATCTTTAAATAGTTTGTATAAATCTGAAAAACCATAAACCCAAGGAAGAGAAACATGGTCGGCAAAACTTGGTGGCGCTGCTCCGGTACCACCTTCGCCACCGTCTACGGTAATAAAATCGGGGCCTTTACCGGTTTTTTGCATAATATCGGCAAGCTCTTTCCATTGGTCTAATTTCCCAATAGCAGCTTTTATACCTACAGGTAATCCTGTGGCTTCAGCAATTTCCTCGATAAATTCAACCATTTCTTGTACGTTAGAAAATGCTTTGTGATTTGGAGGTGAAAGCACATCTTTTCCTATTTCAACATGACGAATTTCTGAAATTTCCTGTGTTATTTTTGCGCCTGGTAATACGCCGCCTTTTCCAGGTTTTGCACCTTGCGAAAGCTTAATTTCAATGGCTCGGATAAAAGGTTTTTTCGCAACTAATTCTACTAGTTTTTCTAATGAAAATCCACCATCAGGATTACGTACACCAAAATAACCGGTTCCAAAATGAAAAATAACATCGCCGCCATGACTGTGATATGGCGATAAGCCTCCTTCACCTGTATTGTGGTAAGCGTCTGCAATTTTTACGCCTTTGTTCATCGATTCTACAGCTTTTGCTGAAAGGGATCCGAAACTCATGGCCGAGACATTAATTACCGATGCCGGACGAAATGGTTTTCTACGCTGATTGAATTCTCCCATCACTTTGGCACATGGAAGAAAGGAGTTATCCACTTTATTAGGGTGATTTTCGTCTTTAATTTCATAAGGCATCATCGCATTATGAACAAAAAAATGCTGATGCTGAAAGATGTCACGGTCGGTACCAAAACCTTCGTAGTTATTTTCTTTCTTTGCTGAAGCGTAAATCCAACCACGTTCAATACGGTTAAATGGTAATTCTTCCCGGTTGTTGGCTACAAAATACTGACGCATTTCTGGTCCAATACTTTCTAACCAATATCTTAAATGGCCAACAATTGGGAAGTTGTGACTTATAGTGTGGTGTTTTTGTAAAACATCACGAATGGCAATTACGGCTAGGGCAATTAATACCCATACCCACCAAGAAATGTTTCCGATAAAATCTAACATACGTTTTTGAGGTTTTAATTTAGGAATTTAGACGTAAAGATATTTAAAACTTAAATATTTAATGGAATTGTTCATAATTTTTATGAATTCAATCTTAAAAAATGCTGAACAATAGTTAATTTCACGCTTTAAAATGTATTGGATTTGAAAAAGGATTTAGAGAAGGAGTTAAAGGAGCAGTTAGGTAAGTTAAACGAAGCACAATTGGCGCCTACCATACAAAAGGATGGTCCCATGATTGTTATTGCCGGCGCTGGTTCGGGAAAAACACGTGTGCTTACATTTCGTATTGCTTATTTAATGAGTCAAGGCATTGATGCTTTTAATATTTTGTCGTTAACTTTTACCAATAAGGCGGCAAAGGAAATGAAAGAACGTATTGCTACTATTGTAGGAAATAGCGAAGCGAAAAACCTATGGATGGGAACGTTTCACTCTGTGTTTGCTAAAATTCTACGTATGGAAGCCGATAAACTTGGGTATCCATCAAATTTTACAATATATGACACGCAAGATTCCGATAGGTTAATTTCTTCTATTATTAGAGAAATGGGTCTGGATAAAGATCTTTATAAATATAAACAAGTCCGTTCTAGAATTTCATCTTATAAAAATAGTTTAATTACCGTTCGTGCTTATTTTCAAAACCCGGAATTGAAGGAAGCTGATGTTATGGCACGCCGACCAAGAATGGGGGATATCTATAAGGAATTTGTAGACCGTTGCTTTAAAGCTGGAGCAATGGATTTTGATGATTTATTATTGAAAACCAACGAACTATTAACCCGTTTTCCTGAAGTTTTAGCAAAATATCAAAATCGATTTAGATACATTTTAGTGGATGAGTATCAAGATACAAACCACTCGCAGTATTTAATTGTGAGAGCTTTATCTGATAAATTTCAAAATATTTGTGTGGTTGGTGATGATGCGCAGAGTATTTACGCCTTCCGTGGTGCCAATATCAGTAATATTTTAAACTTCCAGAATGATTATGATGATGTGAAGGAGTTTAGATTAGAACAAAATTACCGATCAACTAAAAATATTGTAAACGCTGCAAACTCTATTATTGATAAAAATGAAACCAAACTAGATAAAGTAGTTTGGACGGCGAATGATGAAGGACCCAAAATTAAAGTAAACCGATCATTAACCGACGGAGATGAAGGGCGCTATGTGGCCAGTACCATATGGGAAACTAAAATGAACGACCAGTTACCAAATAGTGATTTTGCCATTCTATATCGTACCAATGCGCAATCGCGTTCTATTGAGGACGCCTTAAGAAAGCGTGATATTCCTTATAGAATTTACGGTGGTTTATCGTTTTACCAAAGGAAAGAAATTAAGGATGTTTTAGCTTATTTAAGGTTAATTATTAATCCTGCTGATGAAGAAGCATTAAAGCGTATTATCAATTTTCCAGGCCGTGGTATTGGTCAAACTACGGTAGATAAATTGATTGTTTCCGCTAATGGATATAAGCGTTCTATTTTTGAGGTGATGAAAAACATTGATAAAACAGATGTTAAAATCAATGCAGGAACAAAAACCAAACTTAAAAACTTTGTTACTTTAATTGAAACTTTTCAGGTATTAAATGAAACCGCTGATGTTTTTGAATTGGCAGAATACGTAACCCGAACAGCAGGTATTATTACCGAATATAAAAAGGATAACACGCCAGAAGGTGTTGTTAAAATTGAAAATATTGAGGAGCTTATCAATGGTATGAAAGATTTTGTGGAAGGCCAAAAAGAAATAGCCGATACCACAGGAAATTTAGCCGAATTTCTAGAAGATGTTGCTTTGTCAACAGATATGGATGCCGATAAAGGTGATGCTGATCATGTGGCGTTAATGACGATTCACTTAGCGAAAGGTCTAGAGTTTCAACATGTATTTATTGTTGGTTTAGAGGAAGATTTATTCCCGAGTGGAATGAGTATGAATACACGTAGCGAACTTGAAGAAGAACGTCGTTTATTTTACGTGGCCTTAACACGTGCCGAAAAACAAGCCTATTTAACCTATGCTTTATCACGTTATCGTTGGGGTAAATTAGTAGATTCTGAACCAAGTCGTTTTATAGAAGAAATAGATGAACAATATCTTGATATTGTAACACCAATAGAAGAACGTCGTTTTAACCCGATGTTGGATGCTAATATTTTTGGTGATAGTGGTAATAAACCTGTTAATCCAAATAAAATACGATTCAAGCCAGCTAAACAAGCTGTTTTGAAAAAAGGAGAGCCAGCAAAAGGAGGGCAACAAAAATTTGTGGCAAATAAAACGCCTAAGAATTTAAAACCTGTAGGAAAAGCTTCAAGTAGTAGTGCGGCTGCCGCAGCTGGTGGAGCGAATTTATTTGATGGAAAATTAACTGTTGGAAACGTGGTAAAACACATTCGTTTTGGTACTGGTGAAGTACTAAAAATAGAAGGTGCAGGCGCCGATATTAAAGCCGAAATTAAGTTTCAGCATGGTGGCGTTAAAAAGTTATTGTTACGTTTTGCTAAGCTTGAAGTTATTGGCTAGGTTATTTAATGGGGTTATAGCGAATTATTTCATTTTATAATTGGGCTGTTTCGCCTACAAATATCCAAAGGAATGAATAAGTTTGTTGTCATATCGATATTTTTTATTCTTAATTTTTCTTGTAAAAATAAAGGTGCTAAAACTATTGAAAAGACCAAGTTTCAAGAAATAGCGCATGTTGATTATGTTTTAAACAAACCGGTTGAAACTATAAAAGGTGTTTTAGTATTGTTTGGTGGTTATCCAAAAAAGGCTGAAGATATCAAACGTGAATTTCCGATAATTAATAAAGCAAAAGTGCATAATATTGCTGTTTTGTATATGAATTATAATCGCACGATTTGGCTTACCATTCAAGAACAACAAGATTTATCTGCACAGCTTCAAAAGATATTTACGGAGAACAAATTACCGACAAATAACATTTTTATAGGCGGGTTTTCAAGTGGTGGAAATGTGGCATTATTAATTAGTGATTTTTTAGCGGAGCAAAAATCGAAGCTAAATCCGCAGGGTGTTTTTATAGTGGATTCCCCAGTTGATTTAGTGGCCTTATATGAGACTGCTGAAAAAAATATAATACGTAATATCTCTGAACCTGCCGTTCTAGAAAGTGCTTGGATACTCGAAACTTTCAATAAAGCATTTGGAAGCCCCGATCAAGCTATTTCTAAGTATGAAGCTTCTGCCATATTTACTTCTAGAACAAATAATAGGCATAATATAAAGCATCTGGCTGAAACTAAGATTAGGTTGTATACTGAACCTGATACTCTATGGTGGAAAACAAATAAAGGGGCTGAATATGATGAAATGAATGCGTTTTACATAAAAAAGCTTTCCGAGAGTTTGAAGGATTCAGGTTTTAAATCTGTTGAATATATTTCCACAGAAAACAAAGGCTATCGTTCTAATGGAGAACGCCATCCGCATAGTTGGGCAATTGTTGATAAAGCAGGATTGGTTAATTGGATGTTGGATAAATAAAAACACGTCTTTATTTCGTTTGAAATTTCCCTATATAAGTTTCTTGTTTTTTTGAATATTATCTTCTCAAAATTATTTGAACAAACCACTTTTTTTAGAGAAGTTTCAATATTGATTTCAGTTCTACTTCAGAATAAATTGTTAAAATATTTAAACACCGAAAGTTTTTTTGTTGTTTAGCATCTAAATTAAATAACCAAAATTTAAATTTAGATGAGATTCCTTTTTGTATTAGCAAGTATTTTGAGTTTTAGTGTAATGTCTGCACAACGTGGTGGAGGTGGACAAGGAGGAGGTACTAGAGGCGGTAACTCGGGAGCTGAGCAACAACAACGTAAAGAGATAACCTTTGAGGCTGCTAAAGCAGCGGGAATATTTAATTACGACGACGTTGCATCTATTAAAAAAATTAAAATCAAGAAAAAAGATGAGGCTTTAATTTTAAATGTGCGTCAGGTTATTGAAAGATATAACAACAAAGTAAACGAGATTGCGCTTTTAAATAAAGATAATTTTGATACTTTAAATGTATACATGAATACAGTTATAAAAGAATCGCGATCTATTAGAAGTCAAAATAGAGAAACGGGAAGTTATGGCAGCATGGAACGTGGGGAAGAAGACCAAAATAGTGCCATGAGTGTAGCAAGAAAACTCAGCAAAGAAAAAATAGACCCAGCAAAAAAGGCTATTAAAATAGCAGAAGAAAAGTTAAATGCAGATATGGAAGGTCTTTTAAGCGAAAATCAATATGCAAAATGGTTAAAATATCAAGTTCAGGTTAAGGAGGAGTTAAACCCTAAACCAGAATCGAAGTCAAGTAGCGATGTTATTCAATCACAAGGAGGGGGTAGACAAGGCGGAGGATCTCGTGGTGGAGGTAGAATGCGCTAATTTCAAATTGGTGAATAAAAAAGGCAGATATTTCTTAATAGAAATATCTGCCTTTTTTAATATATATAATCTGTTACATGGTTTTATTTATAAACAGGTTGAGTTTATTCCAAGTATCTAAAAAGTCAATACCATCCCAACCGTGTCCGGCATTTGGGTATAGCGTGTATTCGTGAGTCACATTAAGGGTTTCAAGTCGGTTGTTTAAATCGGCTCCTTGGCTTATAGGAATCAACGGGTCTTGACCGCCATAAAATAAAATGGTTGGGGGAGCTGCAGCGGATACTTGATGGTATGGACTGGCGGCTTCCAAATATTCATCGGTTGGTGTTTCACCAAATAATGTTAAAAATGTATATAATTCACCACTAAGTTCTGCCGCTATTTCAAAATTTGGGTCGGTTAAGTTAGATGGTCCAACAATACTACAAACCATATCTGTTTTTTGTAAAACATCGGAGGTGTAGGCCCAGAGCATCGATAAATGTGCGCCGGCACTTGTGCCAATAAATCCAAGCCTATCAGAAATACTGTATTTTGTTTGATTTACTTTTAAGTATTTAATAACGCTAGCAATATCATCTATTTGCATCGGGAACGGCTTATTGTTGGTATCTGCCAATCTATAATTAATGTTTACAACTGCCATATTTGGGAAATCGTTAGTCAGGAGCGTTTTTATAACGGTCATGTCCGATTTATCGCCTGAGGACCAGCCACCACCATGCACCAAAATCATGATTTTAGTGTCGGCGTTTCGGTTTGCTGGTAGGTACAAATCAAAAGTTTGTTTGTCGTGGTCGCCGTAACTTATGTTTTCGGCTTCGTAAATTGTATAGGGGTCGATAATATCGGCAATAGCTACGGGTTCTATATTATTGGAGCAATTAAAAAACGAAATGGCTATAATGGCATTAATGAGGGAATATTTAAACACTTTCATGGGTTTATTTTAATTTAAGTGTAATTTAGTGAAGTAATTGAATATGGATAATTTTATATTAAAAATAATATTTACTTTGTAACGGTAAAATATTTAATGCAAGATACTTATTATGGCTGAATTTTTTAGAATTTATGAGGAAAACCCTAATCCTAAGCAGATTGAGAAGGTGGTGGCTATTTTAAAACGTGGCGGACTTATTATTTATCCTACAGATACGGTTTATGGTTTGGGTTGCGATATCACCAATTTGAAAGCTTTAGAGAAAATTGCCAGAATTAAAGGCGTTAAATTGGAAAAAGCGAATTTTTCTTTTGTATGTCATGACCTTAGTAATTTAAGTGATTATGTGAAACAAATTGATACTTCGGTTTTTAAAATATTGAAACGGGCACTTCCTGGGCCATACACTTTTATTTTGCCAGGTTCTAAAAACTTACCCAACCCTTTTAAGAAACGTAAAACGGTAGGAATTCGTGTGCCAGATAACGCTATTGCTTTAGATATTGTAAAATTATTAGGGAACCCGATTATTTCGACTTCTATCCATGATGAAGATTCGGTTTTAGAATACACAACGGATCCTGAACTTATTCTTGAAAAATGGGGTGATTTAGTCGATTTAGTTATTGATGGTGGTTACGGCGATAATGAAGCTTCTACCGTAGTCGATCTATCGGAAGGCGATCCTGTTGTTATTCGTGAGGGCAAAGGAAGTTTGGAGATTTTTTAATTCACGTTCTGTTTGTGGCAACCGTTTATTCTTTCTTGTTTAGTTAAAGTCCAAACGTTAATTGCTTTGCTTTTTAGTTTATTATCGGAATCAGGTTCAATTAATTCAATTTCCATAATACTTTCAGTTGCAATTTTATAATCAGGATGTTCTATTAAATATCCATTTACATAAACGCTATTATTTTCTTTAATTCCGAAAAACGCATTGAGTTCATTTTGTGTTTTAAAAGCGACTTTTTTGTTTAAACGGACAAAAATAATTCCGTTTTCAGTTAGGTTGAAGAATTTATGGTCTTTCCGGTTAACTTTATCTTTTACAACACTTATTTCAGAAATCCATTCTTTTTTTGTTTCGGTGACACTTTCATTCGCAATAATGTTTTTTTCAATAATAATTGTTGGACAATTGCCTTTTGTAAAAGGTAATTTTATATACCCCTCCTGAGAATAGGTATTCGAAAAAAAGAAAGTAAAAATAAGAGCGAATAATATTTTGTTCAAATGAGTTTGGTTAATATTTATTAATGGTTGTTGCATGGTTTGTTGCTTGTTTAAGGACGTAATTTAAGAAGTGGCTAGAACCCGTAATAAATTATATGCGGTATTGGCATAGTAACTATTTTTTAAGTTTAATGTCTGGATAATTTATTTTTATTTCGGGTAAAATGTCCTTCTTTTTTTAACATTAAGTATGTCCAAGCACCTCCTAAAAAGTCTATTACTGCGATTATTATTACTCTCGGAGATACTAATTCTAGCATCACAAATGCTGTAAAGAAAACAATTACTGTAAATCGAATAAAAGCAGTTGCCTTCAATATCAAAATTAGCTCATATTTAGCACCGATATAATAGTAGACGGCAGTTGCCATTAATAAAATCCCTTCAAATCTAATCCAAACTTCACTGGTAGGTTCTATACCAAATAAGTTAAATAACATATTAGGTATAAATAGTAGCATTAATCCAATAAGCGCCAAATAGATACCATAGATAAAAACACTTTTTGCTGATTGACTCATTTCTTATCTAGTTTTATTATTTATTAATGCCAATACGGTATAACCGAACATATTAATAAAGTAAAAATACAATTATGCGAGTAGAAACCATAAATAATTTTGTGTTAATAAAACTAAAGGAGGATTGATGTAAACTAAACCTTTGTGTTAGTCCCTGCGTTAAGGATTGCAGTGGAAAGCCCACAGCCTGACGTAGGAAGTGCGCGGACTTGCAACGTAAAGCCTGACCCGATAGGGGAACGCCCAAAAAAAGGGTATAAAAAAAGCCCAACTTTGGAGTTGAGCTTTCTTCTATTTTATGAGCTAGGAATTAGTTTCCACCAGCTTCTAAATTTTTCATTTCTTTTTCAATCATATCGTAAAATTGATCGATTTTAGGAAGTACTACTACACGTGTACGTCTGTTTTTTGCACGGTTTGCAGCAGTATCGTTATCTACTAAAGGTACGTAAGAACTACGACCGGCAGCGATTAATTGTGCTGGGTTAACATCTAAATCTTGTAACACACGAATAATTGATGTTGAACGTTTTACACTTAAATCCCAGTTGTCTAAAAGTACACCTTTTTGGTATGATTGGCTGTCTGTATGACCTTCGATCATAGCCTCGAAATCTGGTTTGCTGTTAATTACTTTAGCAACTTTAGCTAATACTTCTTTAGCTCTGCTAGTTACAATGTAACTTCCGCTTTGGAATAATAATTTATCGGCGATAGAGATGAAAACAACACCTTTTTCTACGTTAACTTCGATGTCTGGATCGTTGATACCAACTTCGCGTTTTAAGCTTGTTACTAATGCTAGCGTAATGCTATCCTTTTTAGTCATCGCGTCTTGTAAACGAGCGATTTTCATTTCTTTTTCTTTTATACTTTCTAAAGTTTTTTCGATGCTGCTTGCGCCTTTTGCTGATAAAACTTGAAGGTTGTCGTTGTTTTTACGTAAATCGTTTACTTGCGATTCTAGTACAGATGCTTTGGCTGTTGCCGCGGCTCTGTCTTCTAAACAAGAGTTTAATTTTACGGTTGCTGAATTTAATAAATCTTGAGTTTCCTTTTGTTTGGCCTCTAGATCTGTGAATTGCTTTTTAGTTACACATGAACTTAAAAATAGCATGGTTGATAGACTAAGTAATAAAACTTTTTTCATGAGTTGATTTTAGAATTTTGGATTAAAAATTTCTTTTAAGAATAGGTAAAAGTATATAAAAATAGCTTGATAGCAGAGTTATTAACAAAACTTTTGCTAAATTTTATTCACATTTGTAATACCTCTTTTTATTTACGAAATAATCCATAACAATGGATGTTTTGGTATAGTAGTTTGTTTTGTTTATTGTGGCTTCTCGTTGTTTTAAGAGTCTGTTTAAATGATAATAATAGCTAAAGTGAGCTTTTAAAATGGCAAAAGAGTGTTTTGGTTTTAGTTCGAAAAGAAATTTAGCTGCCGCAATACCGTCGAGAATTAGCCTTACAAAAATGATAAAAAACAGATTCCCTTTCCCGTTTTTGGTAAGTGTAAATAGGCTGTTTCTGAAATTAAGATAGGTTTTTTGAGGATTTCCGGCGTTTAGCGTAGCGCCACCAACATGGTAAATGGTCGATTGGCCTACGTATTTAATGTTGTGTCCATTATTTTTTGCACGCCAACAAAGGTCAATTTCTTCCATGTGTGCAAAGAAATGTTCATCGAAGCCGTTTAAGCTTTTAAAAACTTCAGCTTTTATAAACAAACAAGCCCCTGTGGCCCAAAATATTTCTGCGATGTCATTATATTGTCCGTTATCTTTTTCAATAGTATCAAAAATGCGGCCTCGGCAATAAGGATAACCATATTTATCAATAAACCCGCCTGCAGCACCTGCATATTCAAAATGATCTTTGTTTTTGAAATCTAATATTTTAGGTTGAATAATAGCGGTTTCAGGATAATTTCTGAAAGTATTTATAATAGGAGGAAGCCAATTTGGGGTAACCTCTACATCACTATTTAACAAGCAAAACACATCGGCTTTAATATGTTTTAAAGCATCGTTATAACCTTTAGCATAACCTCCGTTTTTTGCATTTTGAATGGTTTTTATGGAAGGATATTGGCTTTTTAGAAACGACATAGAATCGTCTGTCGAGGCATTATCGGCCACATAAATTTCCGCTTCTGTGGAATGTGCGATAACCGATGGCAAAAATTGCTCTAAGAGTTGTTTTCCGTTCCAGTTTAGTATAACAATGGCAAGTTTCAAAAGCTATTTTATTTATGAGTTAAAAGTTGTTTTTTGTTTTGTAATCGTAATATAATGAACAATTTATACTATATGTATATTGATAACTATCCACGATATTCTGGAATATCTTTCAAAAATTGATAACGTTCGTTTTTAAAATCCATTTGACAGTAATAATGATTTAAACCATTAGTAACCATTAAATAGGTGGCGTTAAGTGCGGTGTTATAACGTGCAATTTGATCAAATGTTTGCTGATTAATAGTGATTTTTGGAGCTTTACATTCTACAATAATATGAATGCTTCCATCTGGATTAAATACCACAATGTCGTATCTTTTTTTTAAGGTGTTAATAGTGAGCTCCTTTTCAACATTTATTAAAGATATCGGATATTTTTTTACGTCTATTAAGTAATGAACACAGTGCTGCCTTACCCATTCTTCGGGTTGTAAAATCATGAATTTTTTGCGAATACAATCGAATATAGATACTTTATTTTCGCTATTTTTGAAACGAAATGAAAACTCTGGAAAATTTAGTTTTGGTAACACTGAAATTTTTAATTTTTTCAAAGTTAAGGCAAATAATCAAAACCCAATAGAAACAGGTTGTTTTTAGACTTTGCCTGTATAGATTTTAAAAAGCTCGATATATTAGTTAGGCATTGTTGTGGAATATAAGGGCTTTCAATAAAAAATAATAAGATTAGATTTGGACGAAGTAAAACAAATAGTAACCGATATAAAAAACAAAAACTTAAAGCCTATTTATTTTTTAATGGGTGAAGAGGCTTATTATATAGATAAGATTTCGGATTATATTGAAACGTCTGTTTTGGATGAAGCTGAACGCGGCTTCAATCAAATGGTTTTATACGGTCGCGATGTTACTATCGATGATATTGTTGGGCATGCCAAACGTTACCCGATGATGGCAGAACACCAGGTAGTGATTGTTAAAGAGGCTCAAGATTTAGCAAGAAGTATTGAAAAGTTGGCTAAATATGCCGAAAACCCACAGCCAAGCACGGTTTTGGTTTTTAATTATAAGTATAAAAAAATAGATAAGCGAAAATCGCTTTATAAAACCCTGAAAAAAACAGGTGTTGTTTACGAAAGTAAAAAACTTTACGAGAACCAGGTTGGCGATTGGATTCGTCGTGTATTGGCACCGAAAAAATATGAAATCACTCCAAAAGCGGCTCAAATGTTGGTTGAGTTTTTAGGAACCGATTTAAGTAAAATAAATAATGAGTTAGAAAAACTTCAAATTATTTTACCAAAAGGCACGCAAATTACGCCAGAGCATATTGAAGAAAACATTGGAATTAGTAAAGATTATAACAATTTTGAGTTACGAAAAGCGGTTGGAGAGCGTAACGTAATTAAGGCTTACCGCATAGTGTATTACTTTGGCGAAAACCCGAAAGATAATCCTATGGTAGTTACAGTATCCTTATTATTTGCTTTTTTCTCACAGTTGCTTACGTTTCATGGTTTGGCAGATAAGTCTCCTAGAAATGTGGCCTCGGCATTACGTGTTAATCCTTATTTTGTGAACGATTATATTACGGCTGCTAGAAATTTCCCAATGCGAAAAGTGAGTGGTGTTGTCGCTACCTTACGTGAGTTTGATGTTAAAAGTAAAGGTGTAGGCTCTAATGCGGTGCCGCAAGGCGATTTACTTAAAGAATTATTAGTACGTATTTTTAATTAGTATTTACAAGTCTAAAAGCGGTAAGTGCTTTACTTTATGGTAGGTTAAAGCGGTAGCTATACATTGTTTTAATTCGGTTTCAGGTATGGTATCATCCAATTGAAATACAATAGCGCGGTGCCCTTCAAATTGAAAAACATCTTTAAAAACAACTTTAAAAGTTTCAACCAGCTTACTGGTACATTTAAAATATATGGCGTATTGGTTTGGTGTTTTTGTTTTCCAATCTATTCTAACAGTGCTGCCTTTTTTCACTAAATAACTAGGCTCTCCCCATTTTAAAGTTTCTTCAATGGCAGTAATAGTTTCGGTTTCTTTAGCAACTTGCAAAATCAGGTCTCTTAAATGCTTTATTTTGTGTACAATATGTTTGGGGTAATTATTAAATACGTCAGCTACTTTTTCGTTCGTATTAATTTGTATATTTTGCTCAACCATTTTATGCTTAATTTGATGTAAATTCTATACTCTTTAAATATAGTATTAATTTTGGATGATTTTTTAAAAAAAATATAATAATGAATTTAAATTTTCACGAGAGTTGGAAACCTTATTTAGAAGCCGAATTATCTCAGGATTATTTTAAGCAATTAATAGATTTTGTTTCTTCGGAGTATGAAAAAGGAAATTGTTATCCTCCAAAGGAAGCAATCTTTAATGCCTTTAATTATTGTCATTTTAACGATGTGAAAGTAGTTATTATAGGGCAAGATCCTTATCATGGTGAAGGGCAGGCCAATGGGTTGTGTTTTTCAGTAGCCGATGGAATCAAGCACCCGCCGTCGTTAATTAATATTTTTAAAGAAATTGAAAGTGATTTGGGTATACCATATCCTGAAAGTGGAAATTTAGAACGTTGGGCAAAACAAGGTGTTTTATTATTGAACGCAACCTTAACTGTGAGAGCACTCGAGGCGGGAAGTCACCAAAAAAAGGGATGGGAAACTTTTACTGATGCTGTTATTAAAACAATAAGCGATAATAAAAAAGATGTGGTGTTTTTGCTTTGGGGTGGTTTTGCTAAAAAGAAAGCTAAACTTATAGACGCTAAAAAACATATTATTTTAAATAGCGGTCATCCATCACCTTTATCTGCAAATAGAGGGTATTGGTTTGGTAATACACATTTTAGTCAAGTGAATCAAAGATTAGCTCATCTCGGATTAAAAGGACTTAAGTGGTAATAGGCTTTAGGTAATTAAAACACCTTAACTATAATAAAAAAAACAGAGTTATTTAACTACCGGTAGGAGCAAGATGTTCCGAAGTCATATTTACCTCTGCATACGATGATAAAATAACAGGTTTTTTAATCACTTTTTTATGTTTAACTGTTTTGTTACAGCTAAATTTTAAAAGCAATAAGTTAAAAACAACAAGTAGGGAGAATGTTAGAGTAATTGTTAGTATCATATCCAATGGGGTTTAAATATATCGCTAATATACAGGTAATTACGTTTAAATGCAAATTAGTACGATTTTTTAATCTTGGTGCAAAGTTAGCTATTAAATCCTTCTTAATATTATCTTAATTTACCGGTTTTGCACTTTTATTGAATCCGTAAAATTGAATAGGGATACTTTGCGGTTAATGCAAAATATTAGCAAATTTATTATCAAGTACGTTTTTATTTAAAGTAACCGATATCATTTTTAATTTGAAGTAAGCTTCGCTCATGTAAATAAAACCCTCATTTCTAACTCTTTCAGAGTTTTTTCCCCATGAATTTTTTACTTTATAATAGGTGTTTCCCTTTTGGTCTTTAACTAAACCTGTAATATGCATTAAATGATCGTCGGTAGTGTTAAAGTTTTCAAACTCTTGTTGTCTGTAGGTTTGAGTAATCTCTTTTTCTGGTACAATTTCGGTTAATTCCTTTAGGTCTAAATTACTGTCTTTTGGAATTATGGCCATACCAGGATTTGCTGTAAATGTTTTTTCGCTTACATCGCAATCTAAGGCAATTGTGTATCCTTTTTTAAGCGCGTTATTTACCGTTTTAACCATCTCTTCAATAGGGATGTTATAGAAACTTCCGTTAGAAAAATTATCAGGAATATTTAAAATAAAGTTTGTGTAAAACGGTTGATGAGAAAAAGATGTTAAGCTCACATAATCTTCCGGGTTTATTTTTGTGAATTCTAAAAAAGATTGTGGTGTGTATTCTACGCCTTCATAATTAAAAGTTTCAATGTTTTTTCCTAAATAAATATCTAAAACGGACTCAGTAACCTGTTTCCATTTTGGAGATAAAGGTTTTTTTACGTCTTTAGTATATGTGTTTAATAAACCTCTTAAAACGGTAAGCATTTCAGTGTGGTTATGTCTTGTAGCATTTTCTTCAAGCCCCGTAAAAGCGAAAGCTGGAACTAAACCATGATCTTTCACGCTATTCAAAACATCGTGAGCCAAGCCACCATCACTAAATTGCGTTTTTCCTTGACGCATAATGTAATTCCAAGCCTTTTTCGGGTAGGTGTTTCTTACGGTATACATTTCAGATAAATCAATCTTTTTACCTGTAATCCTTATTATTTCACTTTCTAAAAAAGACGATGTAGAAAAACTCCAACAAGTTCCCGTGTTACCTTGACTAATAACTTCTGTAGTTTCAAGATCTATAACCGTTTCAAATTTATACGATTGCGCATGTATTGAAATAGAAATAAATAGTAAAACGAGTAAGGAAATATTATTTTTCATAGGGAATGCGGGGTTTTAATGAAATAAAATTTATTTTTGGCTAAAATAAAGAAAATGAGTCAAGAAAATTGGGTAACTGTTAAAGAATACACCGATATTACATATAAAAAATGTAATGGTGTTGCGCGCATAGCGTTTAATAGACCAGATGTGAGAAATGCATTTCGTCCGAAAACAACGTCAGAATTATACGATGCCTTATATAATGCTAACGAAGATGTAAATATTGGTGTGGTATTATTATCTGCCGAAGGCCCATCGACTAAAGATGGTGTCTATTCATTTTGTAGTGGAGGCGATCAAAAAGCACGTGGACACCAAGGTTATGTTGGTGAAGATGGTTATCACCGTTTAAATATATTAGAAGTACAACGTTTAATTCGTTTTATGCCAAAAGCTGTAATTGCTGTGGTTCCGGGTTGGGCTGTTGGTGGCGGACATAGTTTACACGTAGTTTGCGATTTAACTTTAGCGAGTAAAGAGCATGCTATTTTTAAACAAACCGATGCTGATGTTACTAGTTTTGATGGTGGTTACGGATCGGCTTATTTAGCAAAAATGGTAGGACAGAAAAGAGCTCGTGAAATATTTTTCTTAGGAAGAAATTACTCGGCTCAAGAAGCGTTTGATATGGGCATGGTAAATGCTGTTGTTCCTCACGATGAATTAGAAAGTACGGCTTATGAGTGGGCTCAGGAAATATTAGCAAAATCGCCTACATCTATTAAAATGTTGAAATTCGCCATGAATTTAACCGATGATGGTATGGTAGGGCAACAAGTATTTGCTGGCGAAGCCACACGTTTAGCTTACATGACTGAAGAAGCTACCGAAGGTAGAAATGCCTTTTTGGAAAAACGTAAGCCTAATTTTGAAAAAAAATGGATTCCATAAATGAATAAAACAAAAGTTTGGATTTCTTCCATGCGTTTGCGCACTTTACCTTTATCTGTTTCAGGAATTATTTTAGCCTCGTTTTTAGCAGCCTATCAGGGGGTTTTTAATTGGGCTATTTGTGTGTTTGCTATTTTGTCGACTTTAAGTTTTCAAATACTATCAAATTTAGCAAACGATTATGGAGATGGCGTAAAAGGCACCGATAACGATGATAGAATAGGGCCAGAGCGGGCTATACAAAGTGGTGTGATATCTCCAAAAGAAATGAAAAAGGCCATTACAATAAACGTTGTTATTTCGTTAATTTTGGCTATGCTAACCATTTTTTATGCCTTTGGAAGCGCCAATTTTTTACTGTCCTTGATTTTTCTAGCACTTGGAGTGGGAGCTATTGTAGCTGCCATTAAATACACTGTTGGCGGTAATGCTTATGGCTATAATGCCATGGGTGATATTTTTGTATTTCTGTTTTTTGGTTTGGTAAGCGTTATTGGCGGTTATGTTTTATTTGCTAAAACTATTGATTTTGTGGTGGTTTTACCTGCAATAATCATTGGTTTATTAAGTACAGCGGTATTAAACCTAAATAATATGCGGGATATTGAGTCTGATACTAAGTCGAACAAAATTACACTAGCCTTAAAATTAGGTAGTCAAAAAGCTAAAACCTATCATATTATTCTTGTGGTTTCGGCTATTTTATTATCTATTATATTTGGTATTCTGTTTTATAGTTCACCTTTTAATTTCATTTTTATTATTGCTTTTATTCCTCTATGTCTTCATATTAAAAAAGTAAATAACACTAAAATTCCACAGCATTTTGACCCTGAATTAAAAAAGTTAGCACTTACAACCGTGCTTTTATCTATTTTGATGGGTTTAGGACAATTGTTGTAAAAATTCAGTAAATTTAGAGTTCAATTTTATAATTTATTTCTAATGAAAATCACATTTTACGGTCACGCCTGTTTAGGCATTCAAATAGATGATATTAATATACTTGTCGATCCTTTTATTACTGGTAATGAAAAGGCTGCTGATGTTGATATTAATACGTTAGAAGCCGATTATATCATGGTAACACATGCGCATCAAGATCATATTTTAGATGTAGAAGCCATTGCTAAACGCACCAATGCCATTGTTATTTCTAATTTTGAAATTGTGGCGTATTTCGAAAAGATGGGTATTGAAGGACATCCAATGAATCATGGTGGCGAATGGGATTTTGAGTTTGGAAATGTAAAATATGTAAACGCCATCCACACGTCGTCCTTTCCTGATGGCTCTTATGGTGGTCAACCAGGAGGTTTTGTTATTGAAGGTGAACGTAAAACAATTTATATTGCAGGAGATACCGCTTTAACTTTTGACATGAAGTTAATCCCGATGAAAACGAAGTTAGACTTAGCTATTCTACCCATCGGTGATAATTTCACAATGGGGATTAATGATGCTATTGTAGCGAGCGACTTTGTGGAATGCGATAAAGTTTTGGGTTATCATTTTGATACCTTCGGTTATATTGAAATAGACCATGAAATGGCTAAACGTATGTTTTTTGAGAAGGATAAAGATTTGATGCTTTTAGAAATTGGTGAGAGCATTGAATTATAGCGTTTTTCTATAAAGTAAATAGGTTAACTTAGTTTGTTGCTTTTACTTTTTAGCTTTAAGTTTCATTGAAACCTAATGAACAAATCACTTCGGAAAATTAAAATCCCCACATAATTAAGGATTAAACACAACAAGTTATTGGCTTAATAAACAAGACGATACGGTTGCTTGAGACATAGCGTCGAGAAATACGATATTAGAAGATTTTTGCTGTTTTTGTTTGAATTTATTATCAATATAATATTTAAATATTAAAGTTTTAATCAATCAATAATTTATTCAGATTTAGGCTGTAAAGTTTTGATTACTCATAGAATAAATCGTTATTTTAGCATGATGATAACGGCAACCTATAAACCTTATATTCTAAATTTTAAGCAACCTAGTGGCACCTCTCGTGGTGTTTTGAAAACTAAGGAAACTTGGTTTATTATGTTATCCGATGGCAAAAAAAAAGGCGTTGGAGAATGTGGTTTATTTCGCGGACTTTCCATTGATGATTGTCCTGAGTATGAAACCAAACTACAATGGGTTTGCCAAAATATCAATTTAGGATTACAGGTCTTGTTGTTGAAACTAAAAGCTTTTCCTAGTATTCAAATGGGTTTAGAAATGGCTTTTATCTCCTTAGAAAGTTCGGATAAATTCAATTTATTCCCTTCAGAATTTACAAGACATGAAGCCGCCATTCCTATCAACGGATTAATTTGGATGGGTACGGAAAGTTTCATGAAACAGCAAATTAAAGAGAAAATTGAAGCTGGTTTCAGTTGTATTAAAATGAAAATTGGAGCAATAAATTTTCAAACAGAAGTTGATTTATTAAAATCCATACGGAAACAATTCCGCGCAAGCGATATCGAATTAAGGGTTGATGCTAATGGCGCATTTAAACCTTCGGAAGCTTTAGAAAAACTGAAAATTTTATCCGATTTCGATTTGCATTCCATAGAACAGCCTATAAAACAAGGACAAATTAATGATATGGCAGCACTTTGCGAAGCCACACCATTGCCTATTGCTTTAGACGAAGAACTTATTGGAGTGTTTTCAGAAGAAAAAAAGAAAGCCTTATTAGAGGCTATAAAACCGCAATATATTATTTTAAAACCTAGTTTAGTTGGTGGATTTGGTGGTAGCGATAGCTGGATAAATTTAGCCGAAAAACAAAACATTGGCTGGTGGATTACCAGTGCACTAGAGAGTAATGTGGGGCTTAATGGTATTGCACAATACACGTATTCTAAAAAGAGTAAATTGCCACAAGGATTAGGTACGGGAAGTTTATTTTCGAATAATTTTATGTCACCGCTTTTAGTTAAAAATGGTACATTGCAGTATAGTAATTTAGAATCTTGGACATTTAATTTATAAGTATGTATATAGAACAGGCCTTTGAAGGTTTACACGATTGGTGGCGATATATTGTTGGATCAATAATGATATTTATTGCTTGGCAAATTGTAGGTATGGTGCCTTTGCTTTTCGCTGTAGGAATTCATGTTGCTGAGTCGGGAGATATACCGACAGGAATCCCAGATATGATTGCCATATTGGGTAGTAATATGTTTTTGTTTTTAATGCTTGTATCTTTTGCTGTGGGTTTATTTGGCGTGATTTTTTCAGCTAAAATACTGCACAAACTGTCTTTTCTAAAATTGACAACCACACGAAAAAAGATAGATTGGAAACGTTTTTGGTTTGTGTTTTTTATTTGGGGTACTATTTCTTCAAGTTTTGTGCTTTTAGATTATTTCTTTTTTGCACCAGAAAACTATGAAATCAATTTCAAATTAAAACCATTTTTAATCCTTGCGGTTATAGCCATCTTACTTATTCCTATTCAAACGAGTTTCGAAGAGTACTTTTTTAGAGGTTATTTAATGCAAGGTATTGGAGTGATCTTTAAAAATAAATGGGCGCCACTTTTAATCACTTCGATTGGATTTGGACTTATGCATATTGCCAATCCGGAGGTCGAAAAATTAGGTCCTGTAATAATGGTTTATTATATTGGTACCGGATTGTTTCTAGGTATTTTAACCTTAATGGACGAAGGTTTAGAGCTGGCTTTAGGCTTTCATGCTGCCAATAATCTATTTACCGCGTTGTTAGTAACTGCCGATTGGACAGCCTTTCAAACCGATTCTATTTTAAAAGATATGTCGGATCCGGAAGGTATGATGATTGGCGAAATATTTGTTCCTGTTTTTGTGATATTTCCACTATTATTATTAATTCTTTCGAAGAAATATAAATGGCATAGTTGGAAAGATAAACTTACCGGGAACGTTGTTGAACCACCAAAAGAAGACTATAAAATAATAAACTAAATATGATACCAGATTACACTAAAGTACATTTAAAGTTTAAGTTAAACAACATGTACTATTCGCACGAAGATTTAATGGAAGTGGCGTATAGTTTTGTAAAAGAAGGCGAGCCTTACGAACAGGAATTGGGTAATTTTTTACTCGATTGGCTAGATAGGCATGATTATGTAAAAGTGCATACTTCGGGATCTACAGGAAAGCCTAAGGTTATAAAAATTAAAAAAGACGCCATGGTGAAATCTGCTATTGCCACAGGAGATTTTTTCAATTTAACACCAGGTAAAAAAGTATTACATTGTTTACCATCGAACTTTATTGCAGGTAAAATGATGATGGTTCGCGCTATTGTTTTAGGTTTAGAACTCGATATGGTTGAGCCATCGGCTTTGCCAAGAATCGATTATGAAAAAGATTACGAGTTTTGTGCCTTTACACCAATGCAGCTTAAAAATTTCGCAAAGTATTTCAACAAAATAAAAACGGTAATTGTTGGTGGCGGACGTGTTTCAGAAAGTATTAAAGCACTTATCCAAGATAAGAAGCCAAATGTTTATGAAACCTATGGAATGACCGAAACGGTGTCGCATATTGCTATTAAAAAAATCAATAATTTCACCAATTCAGAATCGGATACTTATTTTAAAACCTTGCCAAACATTACAGTTTCTCAAGATGACAGAGATTGTTTGGTTATTGATGCACCAGATCTTTTAGATGAAAAAATTGTAACTAACGATATTGTAAAGCTACATTCTAGCAGTAGTTTTGAGTGGTTAGGGCGCTTTGATAATGTGATAAATTCAGGAGGTATTAAGTTATACCCTGAGGTTATCGAAGAGAAACTTCAAACTAAAATAAAACAACAATTTTTTATAACATCTATTCCTGATGATACTTTAGGCGAAAAAGCGATTTTAATTGTTGAAGGCAATGATAATAATATCGATACGTCTCTTTTTGACGGGCTAGATAAATATGAAAAGCCAAAAGCAATTTATGCGGTTAGTAAATTTATTAATACAGCATCGGGAAAAATTCACCGTAAAAACACTTTAGAACAAGTTACTTTTTAAAAACAAGTAGCTATAATATATTGAATTTTACCTGCAAGGTTTTTATAATTTTGCAGGTATTTTTTTCTTGATTTTCTAATGATAAAGTAGTCTTAATCATAGAAAAGCAACTCAATTTAAAAATAACTCACTTTTTTTTAGGTAAAACTGTAACGTCTCAAACCTTTTTTATACCAATACAAAAACAACATTATGAATTTTATACAACGCGTATTTTCTACGGTAACCGGAATTATTGTATTCTGCATCCTTTCTTTTTTAGGTTTAATTATTTTAGGCGCCCTTTTAGGGCCTAGTGGTGGTGATATAGTGCAGGTAAAAGATAATTCAGTATTAGAATTGAAACTTGATTTTCCTATTAAAGATTATGCCGGTAAAATTGAATTTGCTGAATATCCGTTTTTAAATGAAGAAGAAAAAAATGGGCTTTTTAATATTATTGATGGTATAAATTATGCTGCTACCGATAGTAAAATTAAAGGAATTTCTATAGATAATAATTTTATAAATGCGGGTATTTCGCAAACAAAGGCCATTAGAAATGCGCTTTTAAAATTCAAAGAATCGGGTAAGTTTATAGTGGCTTACGCTGATATTTACACACAAAAAGATTATTATTTAAGTTCGGTGGCTGATACTATTTTTATGAATCCTGCAGGGATGATGGAATTTAAAGGATTATACTCTGAACAATTATACTTTAAAGACTTTCAAGAAAAATCGGGGGTTAAAATGCAAGTGGTGCGCTTTGGGAAATACAAAAGTGCTGTAGAGCCTTTTTTAGAAAATGAAATGAGCGATAATAACCGTGAGCAAATTTTGGTGTATTTAAATTCTATTTGGGGAGAAATGAAAGAAGATATCTCTAAAAGTAGAATGATTAATGTTGATAGATTAAACACAATTGCCGATAGTCTCTTAGCACGTACAGCAACTTTAGCAAAATCATCTAAGTTAGTAGATAAAGTTGCATATCATGATGAGTATGTAAACAGTTTAAAAAGTGCGCTTGGCGTTGCTGCCGATAAAAAATTGAAAACTATTTCTATAGAAGATTATGCTATTTATACAGCAGATAAATTAAAATTGAAAACGAGTCAAAATAAAATTGCCATAATCTATGCTGAAGGTGAAATTATTTATGGTGAAGGTGATATGGACAAAGTAGGGCAAATTACTATGAATGCATCGCTTAAAAAAGCTAGAGAGGATGATAGAGTAAAGGCAGTGGTTTTGCGTATTAATTCGCCTGGTGGAAGTGCTTTAGCAAGTGAGTTAATTTGGCGTGAAATAGAACTTACAAAAAAAGTGAAACCTGTGATTGTTTCTATGGGTAACTTAGCCGCTTCTGGAGGATATTATATTGCTTGTAATGCTGATAAAATTATAGCTGAACCAACTACTATTACAGGTAGTATAGGTGTTTTTGGTATGTTGCCAAATGCTAAAGGTTTAGCTGATAATTGGGGTATTAATGCCGAACAAGTAGTTACTAACAAAAACGCTATTGATTTTAGCTTTTTTGAAGAAATGACCGATGCGCAACATGGTTTTATAAAAGAAGGTATTATTGATATTTACGAATTGTTTACAAGTCGTGTAGCCGAAGGTCGTGGTATGGCTCAAGAGGATGTGAAAGCCATAGCGCAGGGACGAGTTTGGACCGGAATAGACGCTTTAAGCAATGGTTTGGTTGATGAGTTAGGCGGATTAGATTTAGCCTTAAAATACGCAGCCGAAGCAGCCGGTATTGAAGATTATAAAATTAAAGAATGGCCAATTTATGAAATGAATATTGATAAAATGCTTCAAGATTATGGTATAGTAAAAGCAAAAGAAACCATTTTGAAAGAAGAACTGGGCGAAGCACAATACCACATTTATAAGGAAGTAAAAGCTCGTTCAGAACGTAAAGGGATTCAGTTGATGTTCCCTTATAGTATTGATATTAGGTAGTTTCAGTAGGAACAAAATAAAGAGGAATCAAATCTTTGTGATATTTGTAATTGTACTTTCCAGTTTAACTTAAGGTCAAAAAGGGAAAGCAATACTTATTTTAAAAGATGATACTAGAATTAACGGAACAGGAGAAATTAGTGGAATTGATATTTTAGAAAATAATTAGTTTAGGAAATTTCGATATTTTAAGAGAAGTAATGGAGTAAATTGTCCAACTTGTAGCAGTATCAAAAAAAATAAGGAAACTGTTCTCGGTAGTCTTTTAATGATGCACCATTTTTTCTAAAGACTTTTCCTTTTTAATAGAATATCCATCAGTTGAAAAAGAAAAACTTTTATTGCTAAATTGCCCAATCATAATGGCTTGAATTAAAGGTTTTATTTCGGCATTTTTAGCACTTAATTCAACAATAAAATTAGCGCCCGATCCGCCACTGTTGTCTTCTTTTTCAATAACATAATTGACCGTGCCCATTGGGTTTATGCTAATGGTACGCTCAATATAATGTCTTACTAGCTGCCCTTCTGTGTTATAATAATCAATTTTAGATATGTAAATGGTATCATTAAAACTGGTGTTTCTAATGCTTAATGTTGCTGTTAGTAAATGTTTTTGGTTGTTGGTGTCAATGTAAATATCAGAATATATTGGTACGTAAATCAAGTCTTTAAAATGAATCTGATTTTTATCTAAAACGGTTTTAACCTCTAAAGATTTTAATTCATCTTCACCAGACGGGTTTAAATTTGGGTTTTTTTCAAAACAAGCACTTAAGGTTAGTGCCATAAGAGAAAAGATTAATATTTTAATACCGTTTTTCATTATAATCAACGTTTTTGAGTGTGATTAGTTACTCGATTAAGCACTAAAGTTAGTAAATAAAGCACAGATAGAAATTTACTGAAGCTTTCGTAAGTCATAAATAAGGTTAGTTGATTGATTTACAGTTTTCAGACTGTTATTATTTTTTATTTAGGTAGAAAACGTTTTAATTTTTAAGAAGCATTTACAGGAATAGTGAATTTAAAGGAGCTTCCTTTTGCTTCTTGACTTTCAGCCCAAATTTTACCGTTTAATTTATTTATTAAGTCTTGACAAAGAATGAGACCTAAGCCCGAACCTTGTTCTTTATTAGTGCCTCTTGCTGTAGTGTTTGTAGAGAGGTTAAAAAGGCTTTGTATCCTAGTTTTATTCATACCAACGCCATTGTCGGTAACAGTTACTTGCAATTCGTTTTGATTCATGGTAGTGGTTATAGTAATTTGCCCTCCTGAATTTGTGAATTTCACGGCGTTAGATATCAGGTTGCGCAAAATTGTTTTAAAAATATTTTGATCAGTAAGAATGGAGTAATTTTCTATGGGATTCCATGCTAAACTTATATTTTTTGCACTAGCAGGTGCCTTTTGAAATTCTAAGGTGTCAAAAATAAGTTGAGATAAAGATATTTTCTCTAATTTAATACGAAGTTCTCCGGTTTGCGATTGTGCCCAACTTAATAGATTATCGAGTAAATTAAGTGTGTTTTTCGCAGAAGAATTTATTATTTTAATAAAAGTTTCTGTTTCAGTTTCATCTGTGTTATTATTGAGAAGTAGTTCTGAAACACCAATCATGTGATAGAATGGGCCTCTTAAATCATGGGCCAAAACTGAAAATAATTTATCTTTAGTGGTGTTGAGTTCTTTCAACTGCAAGGCCGTTGCTTTAAGGGTTTCTTCAACCTTTATACGTTCTGTAATATCTGTTGAAATACCACAAATACTCTCAATTTTACTGGGGTCTTTTTTATCGAAGATAGGCGTTTTAATATCCCAATATACAACCCTGTTACCACTATTATCTGTAGATTCTACCTGGTTTGATGTGCTGTGTCCATGTTCTAAAATATCCCGTTCTATTTCTAGGAGTTGCTTGTAAGTTTTAGGAGGGAAAAAATTGGAGTCATTAAGGTTTGATAAATCTTCAATAGTGCAATTAAATAATTTTAGGGTTTTTTTATTGGCGTATAAATACTGGGATTTTGTGTTTTTTATGTAGACGTAAGTGTCTAAATTATCTAAAGCAAACTTAAACTGTTTAATTTCGCTATGAGCTTTTTCTGTTTTTATTTCAGCTCGTTTTCTTTCGTTTGTATTTTTAACGAGGTCTAATTTTAAGCGCTCATTCTCTTTTTTTAGAGCTTCATTTTGCTTTTTTAATTCGCTGTAAGAAAGGAGAGGTTGAGTCATGAGCTATGTTTAGGAACTACAGCGTAATTAAGAGCTGTATAATTATTAACTAAAAAAAGGAATTTGACTATGAAATTTTAATTTGATATTCTCACTATTTCCATTTAAGCGTAATATTATAAAAAAAACAGAATTCCTAAGGGTATAATGTTTTTTGAAGAATTGAAAAACTAGAAAATGGTATTAAAGTATTGAGAATTTAGGTTAAATTTTTAAAAAGCATGGTGTTAAAATGAAAAAACGAATGCCTTTTTTGTTTATTGTATGACTCTGTTTTTTAGTTGGTTAAATGATTGGTTTACACAGTTTATTATTGCCTTAGAGAAGTGAATAATAAATCTAGGTGTAATATATGAAGATAAATATTACTTTTAGTAAGAATATGTTAATTTTTTTCTTCTAATTATTTTTTAAGTGTTTCGTAAACTTCTTCAAAAATAGCTGGTCTATCAGCTAAAACAATTAAGGTATCTTGAGTTTCAATTACGGTAACACCGTTTGGAATAATATAGCTATCGCCTCTTTTAATCATGGCGATAATGGCATTTTTAGGAAAGCCTAATTCAACAATTTTTTTATTTACAGCAGAGCAACCCGCGGTAATTAATATTTCTTTCATTTCAGCTTTCGGGTTTTCAGCTAAAAGTAAATCGGTTGCATTTAGTTTTTTAGATTGTTCTGGTAAAGCGACATTCAACCATTTTGCAACAATAGAGAGCGTTGTACCTTGAATTAAAATGGATGTTACTGAAATAAAAAACACAATATTAAAAATCATGTGGGCTTTATCGATGCCTGCTAAAAGTGGATAAGTAGAAAACACAATAGGCACAGCACCTCGCAAACCTACCCAGGAAATATAAAATCGTCTTCGCAATTTCATCTTAAAAAACATAAGACTGATAAACACACCAACTGGTCGGGCAACTACAATTAAGAATAATGAAATAAGTAAACCAATCCCCATGTAAGGCACTATTTGAGATGGAAAAACAAGAAGCCCTAATGTTAGGAACAGTACAATTTGCATAAGCCAAGCCAGTCCGTCGAACATTTTTAGGATGGTTTTTTTATGTATAATATCTTGGTTTCCTAAATAAACAGCACAAATATATATAGCAAGGAAACCGTTTCCGCCTACAAAATCGGTAGCCGAAAAAGTCATAAACATCATAGCAATGACAAGTACAGGATAAAGTCCTTCAAAGTCTAATTTTATTTTATTGATAATGTATTTACTCAACATACCAAATCCAATACCGAAAATACCACCCAAAACCATTTGTTGTAAAAATAGCGGTATAATAGATAAAAAGCCTTTATCTTGATTGATTACTAGAGTTAAAAAAGCAAGTGTAAGTACATAAGCCATAGGGTCGTTACTTCCGCTTTCTAGCTCTAATGTGGGGCGCAGGTTGTTTTTTAAGGCCAAACTTTTAGAGCGTAAAATAGAAAATACTGCTGCCGCATCTGTAGAGGATACAATGGACCCCAGTAGTAAACTTTCGTATATTGTGAAATCTGTAACAAACCAAACAAAAGTACCTAACGAAACAGCTGTTAGTAGTACGCCAATAGTAGATAAAGCAATACCTTCCTTCAGAATAGGTTTTACAGCAGTAAAATTGGTGTCTAAACCACCGGAAAATAATATGAAATTAAGAGAAACAATACCAATGAATTGAGTTAGTTTAGGATCATCAAAACGAATACCTCCAATACCATCAGAACCTGCCAGCATACCAATTGCTAAAAACAGTAATAAGGTGGGGACACCAAATTTATATGATGTTTTACCTGCAAAAATACTGATAAGTAGTAATATCGAGCCAACTAGCAGGATGTTTTCAATGGTTAAATTCATTATTTTGTCTTTATATTTTGCTTTTCAAAGATACTTTTTCTCATTTAGCAGCGAAATAAAAAAGACGATAATTTTATGGTTTTTAATGGTTTATTGTAACTTTTAAAGGCTGTTTTTTTATATTTTAAAGTTCAAGGAGCATAACGTTGTAAATTTACTACAATGCAACAAACCATATTTTTTAGTTTATATTTGCTTTCCAATAATGGCAGCCATGTTTGCTGCAAATTGTTCCGAGTGGAACTAATGATTTCTACTGTAAATAATTAACCTTTAGTAGAAACATTTATTTAAGGTTATATGGATAAAATTAAAAAATTTCTATTCTCATTCGAGCAAACATCAGTTTTACTGTATCTTTTTAAATGGATATTTATCTGTTTATTGTTAGGTATTTTAACAGGAAGTGTTTCTGCTTTTTTTCTTACAAGTTTAGAATGGGCAACCAACTGGCGAGAAACTCATTTATGGATTATAGCACTGCTTCCTTTGGGGGGCTTTATTATTGGGTTATCTTATCATTTATATGGAGATAGCGTGGTTAAGGGAAATAATTTAATACTTGAAGAACTCCACACACCTAAAAAAATAATTCCTTTTAAAATGGCTCCATTGGTGTTGTTTGGTACTATTTTAACGCATTTCTTTGGAGGTTCAGCAGGACGAGAGGGCACTGCGGTACAAATTGGCGGCGCTATTGCCGATAGGTTTACAAAAGTACTTAAGTTATCAAAACGCGATAGACGCATTGTTTTAATTGCAGGAATAAGTGCTGGTTTTGCATCTGTTTTTGGAACCCCTTTAGCAGGGGCTATTTTTGCTTTGGAAGTTTTAATTGTTGGAAGAATACGTTTAGAAGCCATTCTTCCAAGTTTGATGGCAGCCGTTTTTGCCGATTATTTTTGTACCATTTGGAATGTTCCGCACACACATTATCATATTAATACGGTGGCCGAAATAACTCCAGTTAATTTATTATGGGCGCTACTTGCCGGAATTATTTTTGGCTTAGTAGCGATGTTATTTTCAAAATCAACTCATTTTTGGACTAACCTTTTTAAATCTAAAATAAACTACCCACCATTGCGACCTGTTATTGGAGGAACCATAATCGCGATTACTGTATACTTAATGGGGACTACAAAATACATCGGGCTAGGTATACCAACTATTGTAGAAGCTTTTGATGTGAATCTTAATTCTTACGATTTTCTATTGAAACTTTTATTTACGTCGTTCACACTTGGTGCTGGTTTTAAAGGGGGAGAAGTAACACCTTTGTTTTTCATTGGTGCTGCCTTAGGTAATGTGTTAATTTGGTTTATTCCTTTACCAATGGGGTTACTCGCAGGTATGGGCTTTGTAGCTGTTTTTGCAGGAGCCACCAATACTCCAATAGCTTGTACTATAATGGGGATAGAGCTTTTTGGTATAGAATCTGGTGTTTTTATTGCCTTAGCTTGTTGTACAGCCTATTTGTTTTCTGGACATACAGGTGTATATGCATCACAAATTATTGGTAGCCCTAAACATCACTTATTTAAGAGTGAAAAAGGTTTGGCTTTATCGGATATTGAAAATAAAAGGGCAGAGAAATGACGGTGTTTTTCTATAAAATAACACAACCTTCGTTATTATGAATTTCCTTTTTTATTTGAAATCGATTGTTTTGTATAGTGGTTAATCATCATTTAATCTAAAAATTTTCACTTCGGAATAATTACAATAGATCTTTTAGAATCTTTTTTTTATAGTTTTTGATTTTCTAATGTATGTTTTGTTTTCTTCAATCTAAAAACTTCTCACTAAACCTGTAAAAGACCTAAGTTAAAAGGCTTTTCAATAGGAGCGTGGTTCGCGGCTTCAATCCCCATACTAATCCATGTTCGGGTATCTAAAGGATTTATAATAGCATCGGTCCAAATGCGTGCGGCAGCATAATATGGTGATACTTGGTTATCGTATCGATCTTTAATTTTATTGAATAATTCTGCTTCTTTTTCAGGTGTAATTTCTTCTCCTTTTTTCAGTAAAGATGCTTTTTCTATTTGAAGTAATACTTTAGCGGCAGAGTTTCCACTCATAACTGCAAGTTCAGCACTTGGCCAAGCTACAATTAATCTCGGATCATACGCTTTTCCGCACATGGCATAATTTCCTGCGCCGTAGCTATTTCCGATAATTATAGTGAATTTTGGCACCACGGAATTACTAACAGCATTCACCATTTTAGCACCATCTTTTATAATACCTCCATGTTCACTTTTACTTCCCACCATAAAACCAGTAACATCTTGTAAAAATACCAACGGAATTTTCTTTTGGTTACAATTGGCAATAAATCGAGTGGCTTTATCGGCACTATCGTTATAAATAACACCACCAAACTGCATTTCTCCGCTAGCCGTTTTAACTAATTTACGTTGGTTGGCCACAATACCAACAGCCCAACCATCAATACGTGCATAAGCGGTAATAATGGTTTGTCCGTAACCGGCTTTGTATTCGTCAAACTCCGAGTTATCTACAATACGTTTAATAATTTCATACATATCATATTGATCGGCACGACTTTTAGGTAAAATTCCGTAAATATCTTCTGGGCTTTCTTTTGGCTTTTTAGCTTCCTTTCGGTTGTAACCTGCTTTATCAAAATCGCCAATTTTATCAATAATATTTTTAATGGTATTTAGCGCATCGGCATCGTCTTTGGCCTTATAGTCTGTAACTCCCGAAATTTCACAATGCGTTGTTGCACCTCCTAAAGTTTCATTATCAATACTTTCTCCAATGGCAGCTTTTACTAAATAACTTCCTGCCAAAAATATACTTCCAGTTTTATCAACAATTAGAGCTTCATCACTCATAATAGGCAAGTATGCACCACCGGCAACACAACTGCCCATTACGGCAGCAATTTGGGTAATGCCCATGCTACTCATTATGGCGTTATTTCTAAAAATACGTCCAAAATGTTCTTTATCCGGAAAAATTTCATCCTGTAAAGGCAAGTATACACCGGCAGAATCTACCAAATAAATTATGGGTAATTTGTTTTCAATAGCCAGTTCTTGGGCGCGTAAGTTTTTCTTCCCAGTAATGGGAAACCATGCACCCGCTTTTACTGTAGCATCATTGGCCACAACAATACATTGCCTACCTTTAACATAACCCATTTTTACAACCACGCCGCCAGAAGGGCATCCACCGTGTTCGGCATACATATCTTCTCCTGCAAAAGCTGCAATTTCTATAGACTTTTTATTGGCGTCCAACAAAAAATCAATACGCTCTCTAGCGGTCATTTTACCTTTACTATGTAGTTTTTCTATACGGCTTTTTCCGCCACCAAGTTTCACCTTAACCAAACGTTTGTTTAGTTCAGATAGTAAGAGTTTATTGTGATCTTCGTTTTTGTTGAAGTTAATGTCCATGGCTATGTTTTAATATGCTACGAATTTACAAAACCAAAAATCAATAATAAAGCGAATATTTTGTTAAAATAACTTCCTTGGAAATATATTCCTTGGAAACTAAATTTATTTGTGTTACTTTTGTACTATAAGAAACAAATTATAAGAAATGAAAAGGAACAAAATTATTTTTTACATCGCTACGGTATTATTATCTGTAATTGTACTGTTTTCGGTATGGATGTACATTTTTAAACATGATATGATTGTTGGGTCATTTACCCATTTAGGTTATCCGCCATACCTTATTTATCCGTATGCTGGATTAAAATTACTGGGTTTATTTGCTATTTGGAATCCCAATTTTAATGTTATTAAAGAATGGGCGTACTCTGCATTCTTTTTTGCGTTCGTCTTAGCCTTATCTTCTCATCTTATGGTGAATGATGGCGGACACACAGTAGCTTTAATGGCGTTAGTATTATTAATTATTTCTTATATATTTAAACAAACAAATAAATAAACATGAAAAATATTATAACATTTGCAGGAAGTAATAGTAAAACATCGATTAATAAAGCCTTAGCCATTTACGCGTCTAGTTTAGTTGAAGGTGTAAAGACGACGGTTTTAGATTTAAACGATTTTGAATTACCACTTTACGGTATTGATTTTGAAAACGAGAATGGTATTCCCGAAAACGTTCATAAATTTTTAGATATGTTGAAGCAAACTGATGGTATTGTTTTGTCTTTAGCTGAACATAATGGCGCTTATTCTACAGCTTTTAAAAACCTGTTTGATTGGATAAGTCGTGTAGAAGGAAAACTTTTCTTTAATAAACCAATGTTATTAATGGCAACATCACCAGGTGGTCGTGGTGGTTTATCGGTTTTAGAAATAGCAAAAGGAAGATTTCCATTTCATGATGGAAATATTATTGAAACATTTTCATTACCATTTTTTGGAGAAAATTTTAAGGAAGGCAAAATAGTGAACGCCGAATTAGATACACAGTTGAAAACAGCAGTAACACAATTTCAAAAAAGCCTATAAAACTCATGGGTGATTTTAGCAAGGATATTAATTCGAAATTCCCCAATAATAGGGTGAAAGCCATGCTGAATGTAATATACACAGCCAGTTGGATTTCAAGTTTACAGAACGAACACTTTAAAACTTACGGTATTTCGCCACAGCAATATAATATTTTGCGCATTTTAAAAGGGGCTAATGAACCGTTAAGTGTGCAAGTGATTAAGGATAGAATGATTGAGCGGTCGCCGAATGTAACCCGATTAATGGATAAATTATATGCCAAAAATTGCATAAAACGGTTGCCTTCAAAAGAAGATAGACGGGTCGTTTTTATTGAAATCACGAACACAGGGAAAGACCTTTTAGAGTCGGTACCCGATAATTTGAATAAGGATATTTTGAAAAATTTGAGTGAAAGCGAAGCGGAAACGTTGAGCGATTTATTAGATAAAATGCGATAAACTTTTAAAACAATTTTAAGATGAAAGCGATACTACATAAAGCAGATAGCAGAGGTTTTGCAAATCATGGTTGGTTACAAGCGAATCATTCGTTTAGTTTTGCAAATTTTTACGATAAAGATAAAATGCATTTTGGTGCCTTACGCGTGTTAAATGATGATGTTATTGCGCCTAAAATGGGATTTGGCACTCATCCGCATGACAATATGGAAATTATAACCATTCCGTTGTCAGGTGTGCTTAAACATCGCGATTCTATGCATGAAGACTGGCAGGAAGTAGTGCCAGGAGAAGTGCAAATAATGTCGGCTGGAACAGGTATCGAACATTCTGAAATTAACGGATCGGTTACCGAACATTTAAGTTTGTTTCAAATTTGGGTAATGCCAAGCAAACAAGACGTTACACCAAGATATGATCAGAAAACATTTGACGAATCTGATAGAAAAAATAAACTTCAAACTTTAGTAACATCTATAGATGACACTCATGAAGGTAGTTTAAAAATCCAGCAAGACGCTGTAATATCACGTATAGATTTGGATGCCGATGAAACCTTTAGTTATAAGTTAAAAACGGGGCAACACGGTGTTTATATTATGAATATTTACGGTGAAGCCTTAATAGAAAACAATAGCTTGAAAGCACGTGATGCTATAGGTATTTCGGAAATCGATACTTTTGAAATTAAAGCAAAAACGGTAACAAGTCTATTATTTATAGAAGTACCAATGCTGTTTTAGAACAAATTAAATTGAAATAAAAAAGAGCTGTTTAAAATATTTAAACAGCTCTTTTTTATATGTTATTTTTCAGAAGTATTATGAATAACTTGGTTTCAGTTTCTGACGCTTGTTAAATCGATACTTTCTATAAAAAATAATACCGATGGCAATAAATACGCCAAGTACGGCCATGCCAGCACCAACCCAATCGGCCGATGTGTAGCCGTAACCCATAGCAATCGGTAAGCCTGCAAAATAGGCTCCAGCAGCATTTCCAACATTAAAAGCACTTTGGTTTAATGACGAACCTAGAGTCTCAGAACCTTTGGAAGCGTTTATAATGGCTAGTGAAATGGGTGTAGATAAACAAAATGTAACCAATCCAATAATAAAAGTCATCACTAAAACCATTACTTTATCAGAAGCAAAATAGGTGTTTAGAGCCAAGCAAATAGCCATAAACACTAAAGTTAGCATTACTGCAAAAATAGGTTGCATTTTTTCGGCAAGTTTAGCTCCAATTATATTTCCGATAACCATACCTAGTCCAGCAAGAATCATCGCATAAGACACAACGCTGTCTTCATGATGTGCCACATCAGTTATTAACGGCGCAATATAGCTGTACCACGCAAAAAATCCGCCAGTTCCTATGGTGGTTAATAAAATAATTAACCATAGTTCTAGGCGTTTAAATATTTTGAATTCTTTTATAAAGCTCTTTTCCGAAGATTGTTTTAACACAGGCATCCAGAATTTCACACTTAAAACAGCTAAAACACCAACAATACCAACCATTAAAAAGGAAATATTCCAACTAAAATGTTTACCTAAATAGGTTCCGAGTGGTACACCTAAAAGGTTGGCAACCGTTAAACCGCTAAACATAATAGCGATACCTTGCGCTTCTTTTCCTTTTTTAGAGAGTTTTCCAGCAACTACAGCACCAATACCAAAAAAGGCACCATGTGGCAATCCCGATAAAAAACGTAAGGCTATAAAAGAGTTGTAACCTGTGGCAAAAGCTGACAGTGTATTAAAAACCGTAAACCATAGCATTAACACAAGTAAAACTTTGTTTGCAGGCCATTTGCTTCCTAAACCTGTAAGTATGGGCGCTCCAACGACTACACCAAGTGCGTAGGCCGAAATAAAATGTCCTGCCGATGGAATGCTAATTGCAAATGATGTGGCAATATCTGGTAAAATCCCCATGATAACAAACTCGGTAAGTCCGATACCAAAGCCACCAATGGCAAGAGATAGTAGGGCTTTATTCATAATAAAACTTTTTTTAAAATTGGGTACGTTTAAAATGCCTGCAAAAGTAGTTTATATCTCAGGTTTTGAACGTTAATTTTTCATAAAAAAAGCGTTAATAAATAACGATTTTCTTTATTAATAAGGAGCCGTATTGATAAAATTAAAGGAAGCGCCTTTTTAGTGGGGTTTAATGATATAAGATCCTTCTGATTGAAAAGTATGTAAAGTTTGAAATTTAATTATTGGAAACTTTAATTTTTACCTCTAAAAATGCGATATTTGCCTTTAGACTAACTATCAAAATTTAGAGAAAGATTATGGCAATGAATAAAAATACGGTTTTAGCTTGGGCTACATTTGTAATGATTTTTGTAGGATTGGCTTTAATAGCCTTAGGTGCATTTAGATATGATGATGTTGCAGGTTGGGGTTTTGCAGCAGTAGGATTCGGCTTTTTTGCCGTAGCTTGGGTATTTAATGCTTTAAAGGGACGTGTTTAAAATTTAGGTTTTAGACATTACAAAAATAAATTGATCAACCATTTAAAATAATACGCACAAAATGAGTGACGATAAAAAAATAATATTTTCAATGTCTGGTTTAACCAAGACATTTCCAGGTGCTAATACACCTGTATTAAAAAACATCTATTTAAGTTTCTTTTACGGAGCAAAAATTGGAATTTTAGGTCTTAACGGATCGGGAAAATCGACCTTACTTAAAATTGTGGCAGGAGTTGATAAAAACTTTCAAGGTGATGTTACTTTTCTACAAGATTATTCAGTAGGATATTTGGAGCAAGAGCCGCAGTTAGATGATGATAAAACCGTGATGGAAGTGGTTCGTGAAGGAGCTGCGGAAACGGTAGCTATTCTTGATGAATACAATAAAATTAATGACCAATTTGGATTAGAAGAAGTATATTCTGATGCAGATAAAATGGAGAAATTGATGAACCGCCAAGCGGAACTTCAAGATCAAATAGACGCTGCTAACGCTTGGGAGTTAGATACCAAATTAGAAATTGCTATGGATGCTTTACGTACTCCAGATGGCGACAAGAAAATTGGTGTATTATCTGGTGGTGAAAAACGTCGTGTGGCTTTATGTCGCTTACTGTTAAAAGAACCAGATGTTTTATTATTAGATGAGCCTACCAACCACTTGGATGCAGAATCGGTACATTGGTTAGAGCATCATTTAGCACAATATAAAGGGACTGTAATTGCTGTAACGCACGATAGATACTTTTTAGATAACGTAGCTGGGTGGATTTTAGAGCTTGATAGAGGTGAAGGTATTCCTTGGAAAGGAAACTACTCGTCTTGGTTAGATCAAAAATCGAAACGTATGGCACAGGAAAGCAAAACGGCTTCTAAACGTCAGAAAACTTTAGAACGTGAGTTGGATTGGGTACGTCAAGGTGCAAAAGGACGTCAAACAAAGCAGAAAGCGCGTTTGAAGAATTACGATAAATTAATGAGTCAAGACCAAAAGCAACTTGACGAAAAATTAGAAATATACATCCCGAATGGTCCGCGTTTAGGAACCAATGTTATTGAAGCTACTGGTGTTTCTAAAGGGTATGATGATAAATTATTGTATGATGATTTAAACTTCAACTTGCCACAAGCTGGAATTGTAGGTGTTATTGGTCCGAATGGTGCTGGTAAAACCACTATTTTTAGAATGATCATGGGTGAGGAAACTCCAGACAAAGGAGAGTTTACAGTGGGAGATACGGCTAAATTAGCTTACGTAGACCAGAAACACTCCAATATTGATCCTGAAAAAACAATTTGGCAAAATTTTAGCGACGAGCAAGAATTGATATTAATGGGCGGAAAAGAAGTAAATTCTCGTGCTTATTTAAGTCGATTTAATTTCTCAGGTGGCGAACAAAATAAGAAAGTAAAATTACTTTCTGGTGGAGAGCGTAACCGTTTGCATTTAGCCATGACGCTTAAAGAGGAAGGAAACGTATTGCTTCTAGATGAGCCTACAAATGATTTAGATGTAAATACATTGAGAGCTTTAGAGGAAGGTTTAGAGAATTTTGCAGGTTGTGCCGTTGTAATTAGTCACGACCGTTGGTTTTTAGATCGTATTTGTACACATATTTTAGCTTTTGAAGGCGATTCGCAAGTGTATTTCTTTGAAGGTAGTTTTTCTGAATATGAAGAAAATAAAAAGAAACGTCTTGGTGGTGATTTAATGCCAAAACGAATTAAGTATAGAAAACTAGTAAGATAGTTTTACTTATATTTTTTATTAAAAACGCCCACTGAAAAGTGGGCGTTTTATGTTTGTAATGCTCTTATAAGTTAAATATACTGCTGTTGGGTTTTAAGTTTTTCTTATTAGTAAAAGACTGCCGCCGCGAACATTGCGCAAGGGATTGAACGGTTTGTTTAAGCTCCCGACCTTAGGAGGAGCGCGTAGTGAAAGCCCGACCCTTTTCGGGATGCGCCCAAATTTTTGTTTGAAAAGATTAAAATGATGATTGAAAAAATAATATATAAAAAAGCGAAAAGGTGCTATGGTATGAAAGCGGTTGTTGACAAAGGGTAAAAAAAATATATATGACACTGTGTCAGTGTGACATGGTTGGCATAATGATTGACTTATACAACTCGAAATAAAAAATTAATATTCAACACAAAATAAAATATATTATGAGTAAAATTATTGGAATCGATTTAGGAACAACCAACTCTTGCGTTTCTGTAATGGAAGGTAACGAGCCAGTAGTTATTCCTAATGCAGAAGGAAAAAGAACAACACCATCGGTAATTGCTTTCGTAGAAGGCGGTGAGATTAAAGTTGGTGATCCTGCGAAACGTCAGGCAGTAACAAACCCAACAAAAACAGTTTATTCTATTAAACGTTTTATGGGTAACAAATATTCTGAGTCTAAAAAAGAAGCAGAACGTGTACCTTACAAAGTAGTAAAAGGAGATAACGATACGCCTAGAGTAGATATTGATGGTCGTTTATATACGCCACAAGAATTATCAGCTATGATTCTTCAAAAAATGAAGAAAACTGCTGAAGATTATTTAGGCACAACAGTAACAGAGGCTGTAATTACAGTACCTGCTTACTTTAACGATAGCCAACGTCAAGCAACTAAAGAAGCAGGTGAAATCGCTGGTTTAAAAGTTAGACGTATTATTAACGAACCAACCGCAGCTGCTTTAGCTTACGGTATGGACAAAAAAGGAACTGACCAAAAAATAGTAGTATTTGATTTTGGTGGAGGAACGCATGATGTATCTATCCTTGAATTAGGTGATGGTGTATTTGAAGTACTTTCTACTGATGGTGATACGCACTTAGGTGGTGATGACGTTGATGAGAAAATTATTAACTGGTTAGCTGATGAGTTTAATGCTGAAGAGTCTATGGATTTAAGAAAAGATCCAATGTCTTTACAACGTTTAAAAGAAGCTGCTGAAAAAGCTAAGATTGAGTTATCATCTTCTGCACAAACAGAAATTAACTTACCTTATATTACAGCAACGGCTAGTGGCCCAAAACACTTAGTACGTACATTAACACGTTCTAAATTTGAGCAATTAATTGACGACTTAGTAAAACGTACTATCGAACCATGTCAAACAGCTTTAAAAGCAGCAGGTTTATCTAAATCTGATATTGACGAGGTTATTTTAGTAGGTGGTTCTACACGTATTCCTGCAGTACAAGCAGCAGTTGAGAAATTCTTCGGAAAAACACCAAGTAAAGGTGTAAATCCTGATGAAGTTGTTTCTTTAGGAGCTGGTATCCAAGGTGGTGTTTTATCTGGAGATGTTAAAGATGTATTACTTTTAGACGTAACACCTTTATCTTTAGGTATTGAAACTATGGGTAACGTATTTACTAAATTAATTGAAGCAAATACAACAATACCAACTAAGAAATCGCAAGTATTTTCAACAGCAGCAGATAACCAACCATCTGTAGAAATTCACGTTTTACAAGGTGAAAGAGCTATGGCTGCCGATAATAATACTATTGGACGTTTTCACTTAGATGATATTCCACCAGCACGTCGTGGTACACCGCAAATTGAGGTTACTTTCGATATTGATGCCAATGGTATTATTAAAGTATCAGCTACGGATAAAGGAACAAATAAAACACAAGATATTCGTATTGAAGCATCTTCTGGTTTAACTGAAGAAGAAATCCAAAAGATGAAAGCTGATGCTGAAGCAAATGCTGAATCAGATAAAGTTGCAGCTGAAAATGCTCAAAAATTAAACGAAGCTGATTCTATGATTTTTCAAACAGAAAAACAATTAGAAGAGTTTGGTGATAAATTATCTGAAGATAAAAAACAACCAATAGTTGAGGCTTTAGAAGAATTGAAAAAAGCTTACGAAACTAAAGATGTTGCTGTTATCACTCCAGCTTTAGATAAAATAAACGAAGCTTGGAAAGTAGCTTCTGAAGAAATGTACAAAGCACAAGCCGACGCAGGTCAAGGTGGAGCACAACCAGGACCAGATGCAGGAGCAGAAGCTCAAGCAGAAGGAAGTGATGTTGAGGATGTAGATTTCGAAGAAGTAAAATAAGCAGATTACCAATTTCGCTTATTCCGAATTTGTTTCGGAAGCTTTGAAAAGCATATCATATTAATTAAAACGCAACCAGAAATGGTTGCGTTTTTTTGTTTAAAAAGGTGTTTTTAATCCGTTTATTTTACGTGAAAAACCAAACCAAAACCGTTACTTTTGCATTAAATTTCTAGCATGTCTTTTTCAAATAAAATAGAATCCAATTATACGCCCAAACGTCTCGCTGTAAAGTTAAATGCTAAAGGCGAACAATTTGTGGTACAAGGTCACCCATGGGTGTTTTCAGATAATATTACCAAAATTAACGATAATGCCAAGTCGGGAGATTTAGCCATTATTTTTGGTAAAAACAAAAACCGAGTTATTGGGTTGGGTTTGTATGATGCGAATTCACCTATTCGTATAAAAATGCTGCATAGTAGCACGGAAAAGGCAGAAATAAATACGGCTTTTTTTCAAAAGAAAATAAATGAAGCTTTTGCTAAACGTCGCTCGTTATTAAAAACAAACACCAATAGTTACCGTTTGTTATTTGGCGAAAACGATGGGTTTCCTGGCTTAATTGCCGATGTGTATGCATCTGTTTTAGTGGTAAAAATATATTCTGAAATTTGGTTGCCTTATATAGAAACCATTATACCAAGTTTACAAACCACATCGGATACCAAAACGGTAGTGATTCGATTAAGTCGAAGTTTAGAGAATTCAAAAAAGCACAAGTTGGAAAATGGCGATGTTGTTTTTGGAACACTTAAAAATGAAGTAGTTCAATTTGTGGAACACGACGTTAATTTTTCAGCAAATGTTATAAAAGGTCATAAAACCGGTTATTTCTTAGATCACCGCGCTAATCGAAAACAAGTGGGCGAGTGGAGTAAAGGTAAAACGGTACTCGATGTGTTTTCTTATGCTGGTGGCTTTTCTGTGCATGCCTTAGCGAATGGAGCAAAAGAAGTTACCAGTTTAGATATTAGTAAACAAGCTTTAGAAATTGCCTTAGAAAACGGAAAACTAAATAAATATAGAGGGAAACACCACACTATAGCTGGTGATGCTTTTGACGAACTTAAAAGTTTAATAAAGAAAAAAGTAACCTTTGACGTTGTGGTTATCGATCCGCCAAGTTTTGCAAAACAAGCTTCGGAAATTGAATTAGCCAAAAAGAAATACGCACAACTGGCCGAATTAGGCGAGAAATTAACGGCTAAAAATGGCATGTTAATGTTGGCTTCATGTTCGTCTCGCGTTTTGGCACAAGCCTTTTATGATATAAATAGTCAAGTGTTAGCCGATACCAAACGAAACTATAAAATTCTTGCCAAAACACAGCATGACACCGATCATCCTATTGGTTTTCCGGAAGGCGCATATCTGAAGTCTGTATATTATAGGTTTATAGATTAGTTACTGGTTACTGGTTACTGGTTACTGGTTACTGGTTACTGGTTACTGGTTACTGGTTACTGGTTACTGGTTACTGGTTACTGGTTACTGGTTACTGGTTACTGGTTACTGGTTACAATAGAACAAATGTTATGCGTGCATAATATTTTATTATATTTGTATAAATCAATATAACCAAATGGAAACTAAACTCACCACACTGCTTCAAATAAAATATCCAATAATTCAAGCTCCAATGTTTCTCGTGTCCAACACGGCCATGGTAATCGAAGCCATGAAAAGTGGTATTGCCGGATGTATTCCTGCGCTTAATTATCGGAGTTTAGATGATTTAAAAACGGCTATACATGAGTTAAAAGCGGCAAAAGTAGAAGGTGGTTCATTCGGTTTTAATTTAATAGTAAACAAATCTAATATAAAATATAAAGAACAATTACGTGTTCTTTGTGAAGAAGGCTGCGATTTTATAATTACTTCTCTAGGAAGTCCAGAAGAAACCATAAATCAAGCTCATAAGGTAGGTATAAAAGTGTTTTGCGACGTTACCGATTTGCACTTTGCTCAAAAAGTAGAAAAGCTTGGCGCCGATGCGGCAATTGCAGTAAACAATGAAGCAGGAGGACACCGCGGTAATTTATCGCCCGAAGCCTTAACAAACCAGTTAAGTAAAGCGTTAAAAATACCTGTAATTTCTGCTGGAGGCGTTGGTTGTAAAGCCGATATCGACAAAATGATTAGCTATGGAGCGTCTGGTGTTTCTGTTGGAAGCCCCTTTATAGCCTCAATAGAAGCAGGTGTAACCGACGAATATAAGCAAGCCTGTGTAGATTATGGAGCCGAAGATATTGTAATGACCGAGCGTATTTCTGGTACGCCGTGTACCGTAATAAACACCCCTTATGTACAAAAAATTGGAACCAAACAAACGTGGTTGGAGTCTGTTTTAAACAAAAATAAAAAACTTAAAAAGTGGGTTAAAATGATTCGTTTTTCTATAGGAATGAATGCCACTAAAAACGCCGCAACCAAAGCCACATATAAAACCGTTTGGGTTGCAGGACCAAGTATATCGCACACAAATGCTATTTTACCTGTAAAAGCTATTGTTGATAAATTAACCAAAAATTAGAAGTTTTACCTTTTTGGCGCAACCCAAAGGGTCGGGCTTTCCGTTTCAAGTCCTCGCACCTCCTTCGTCGGGCTGTGGGCTTTCCACTGCAATCCCTTGCGCATAGTTCGCAGCTGTAGTTTGTGCAGCTGTGTTAATTGATTATCAAAAAAATGAGTCTTTAGCTTTAAACACTAAATATGGCTTGCTGATTTTTTAAGGCGTTATACACGTGCTTTGAATTTCGATGATTGACTAATATATAGATTACCTTATTTAATTATTTGGTGTTTTAGTACAGAACATCTTACATTTGCGTATATACTTAATGCGCTAAATGAACATATTAGATAATTATTTCCGTAAGTTTCATGTACTTTTTATTCTTAAATTTAAATTTTCATATGGCTTAGTTATTTTTTTATTGTTAACTTCATTTTCTGCAGTTAGTCAAACTTTCGACAGATTAAATACGCAAAACCTAAAAGGCGGTCACCTTGGTTTTAGTTCGTTTGTAGATTATAACAATGATGGGTTTTTAGATATTTTTGTAACCGGAGTCGATTTTGATAATAGATTCAATAATGCTGTGTTTTATAACAATAATGGCGATTTAAGCTTTACTGAATCCAATATTACTAATATTCCTAGAGTTATTTATGGCGATCATTCGTGGGGAGATTTTGATAATAATGGCACCCAAGATTTACTTTACACCGGAACTACAAGTGGTGGGGCTGATTATACTATTACTAAAGTTTATAAAAATTCTAAAAATGGATGTGAATTTATCGAAATACCTTTAGGCTTACCAGGTATTTATACAGGAAGTTCTAAGTGGGTCGATATTGATAGTGATGGTCTTTTAGATATTTATTTATCTGGTTTTGATGTGAGTGGTGTGGCTATTATTACAGCATATAAAAATGAAGGTGATGATACGTTTACAAAGCAAGATATATCGACACTTGATGGCGTATTAGGAGGGAGAGGTAATTTTACACGAAACAAATCGCGGTGGGAAGATTTTGATAATGATGGTCTACAAGATTTAATTATTGCTGTGTCTTCTAAAACAGACAAGTCGTTTGATGTTTATAAAAATTTAGGGAATTTTCAGTTTTCTTAACAAAATATTGGACTTCCTCAGCTTTCATATGTGGCTATGGATATTGATGATATTAATAATGATGGACTTGCAGATATTGTATTTACGGGGAGTCCTAATCTTGAAAATACATCAGGTGATGGAACAGGGGATTTTTACGTTTTTGCAAATAATGGTAATATGAATTTCTCCAACACTTTTACAATTGCAGACGAAGGTGTTTTTTATAATGATATCGAACTCGGGGATATGGATAATGATGGGTTTTTAGATGCCATAAATTATGGAACAGGACCTTGGGGGACTTTTCCGGAAATAACTAAAATGTATAAAAATAACGGAAATGGAACTTTTTCTAACTTTTCGCATACCTTACCAGACTGCCGTTTTGGAGGCGTTGAATTTGGTGATTTTGATAATGATAACGATTTAGATATTCTTTATTTTGGAAGGATATCAGACCCGAGGGATAATGAAATCACCTATATTTATGAAAATAAACTGATAGATAAGGCCGCGCCATCAGACATTGTTGTAAGTCAAAATTGCATTTGCGATAACACTTTAAATTTTAGTCTTAACAGTGATTCAGACTCGGTTATATGGAGTTTTGATGATCCAACCACAGGTGCATTAAATACGTCTTTAGATAAGAAAACAAGTCATTTGTTTTCAAATGAAATGACGTACACCATTTCAGCAACTTACACTAAAGGTACCTTGACAAGTACAATAAAAAAGGTTGTTAATATCATTGGATTACCAAGTATAGCAAAGCCAGACGACCTTGTAACATGTTCAGGAGGTAGTGTTAATACATTTGATTTTAATACTTTAAAGGATACTGAAATACTTCAAGGAGCATCGCTTGATAATTTTGAGTTGTTTTATTATACATCTTATAACAATGCAGAATCTGATGTATATAGACTTACCATGCCATATAACCCCCAGAATGTAAACGAAACTATTTATTCTCGAATTCAAAATAAGAATAACTCTAATTGTTTTGTTATTACCGATTTTGATATTATCTACGAAGCACCACCAATAGCTAATGCTGTTGAAAATATTTTTACCTGTGATGATAACGATGATGGTTTTGCGTTATTTGATTTAACTTCTACTGTGGCTACTGTAATTGGTACCCAAGATAAAGTTACAGTTGAGTATTACGATAATCTGGGAACTATAATTCCGGTGAGTTCGTTAAGTATTTATGAGAATACTATAGCTAATAGCGAAACAATTACGGCAAGAATTGTAAGTACGGAAACAGGATGTTTTGCTGAAACCGAAATAAACTTAGTGGTTAACCCGCAACCTAAAGCAAATATTATTAGTGAATTAACGGGCTGTGATGATGATAATGATGGTATTTCTAAATATTTTGATACTTCTATGATTAAAGCGGAAGTACTAGGCAATCAAACTAATATAGATGTTACTTTTTATAATAGCAACGGCGATTTATTATCTGAACTTCAAAATCCATACACTAATATATTTCCAGATAGTGACTTTATTACAGCAAGACTTACAGATCGTGACACGGGATGTTTTACAGAAACTAGAGTGCTATTACGAACAGTTTCAAAAATAAGTTGTATCGAAGAATCGGGAGAAGAAGTTGTTATTGATGGACCGAAGTTTTTTAGCCCAAATAATGATGGGTTTCATGATTATTGGCAAATTAAAAACATTAATAAATATCCAAATTCGCGTATTTTTATATTTGATAGATACGGTAAACTCTTGAAAGAATTTACAGAAAATAGTGTTGGATGGGACGGTTTTTATAATAAAAAAGCATTGTTGTCTGATGATTATTGGTACAGAGTTAAACTTAGTAACGGACAAATATTTTCCGGACATTTCTCACTAATAAGATAACCCTTTTTGCAGAACCTAGCAAGACTGAATTTTCTGTCTATTGAAAAACGAACCACTGCTCACCAGTCTGCGTTAGGGATAGAACGGCATGTTTGAAATCCTTTTTGTTTTCTTAAAAAACAAAAAGATTGAGTAGTGATAGCCCGACCCTTTTCGGGTAACGCTCAAAAAATAAATCTAAATTTTATCTTTTAAATACTTTCCAATTTCCGAATCTTTAATTTTTACAATTTCTTCGGGCGTTCCTACTGCAACGAGTTTTCCACCAGTTTCGCCACCTTTTGGGCCTAAATCGATAATGAAATCGGCACATTTGATAAGTTCGATGTTATGTTCTACAACAATAATAGAATGACCATTTTCAATTAAAGCCTGAAACGATTTAAGAAGCTTTTGAATATCGTGGAAATGGAGTCCGGTTGTAGGTTCGTCGAATATAAAAAGTGTGTTGTCTTTTTTGCTGCCTTTACCTAAAAATGACGCCAGTTTAATACGCTGCGCCTCGCCACCAGAAAGGGTAGAAGAGCTTTGTCCGAGGGTAACATAACCCAAGCCAACATCTTGCAACGGTTGGAGTTTGTTCTTAATTTTTGTTTGATTGTTGGCCTCAAAAAAGGTAACTGCATCATCAATGGTTAGGTTTAAAATATCGTCAATATTTTTATCTGCAAAAGTAACTTCGAGCACTTCTTTTTTAAAGCGTTTGCCTTTACAGGTTTCGCATTCTAGATGCACATCGGCCATAAATTGCATTTCAATAGTCACTTCGCCTTCTCCTTTACAGGTTTCGCAGCGTCCGCCATCGACATTAAAAGAAAAATGCTTGGCTTGGTAGTTTCTAATGCTACTTAATTTTTGTTTTGAGAATAGGGCACGAATATCATCGTAAGCTTTAATATAAGTTACCGGGTTGGAACGCGACGAACGCCCAATAGGGTTTTGATCTACAAACTCAATTTGTTTTATGTTAGCAAAATTGCCTTCTAAACTTGAAAATTGCCCAGGTTTATCACCAAAATCGGTTAGTTTTTTCTGTAAAGCAGGAAATAATATTTTTTTAACGAGTGTACTTTTTCCACTTCCAGAAACTCCTGTAACCACGGTTAACATGCCTAAAGGAAAGCGTACATCTATATTTTTAAGGTTGTTTTCGCGCGCTCCTTTGATGTCGACATAATATTTTGATTGACGACGTTTTTTAGGGACTTCAATTTTTAAAGTTTCGTTTAAGTATTGTGCTGTTAACGAGTCGGAAGCCAAAATTGCATCGTAATCGCCTTGCGCAACAACGTGCCCGCCAAATGTTCCTGCTTCGGGGCCAATATCAATAATGCTATCGGCAGCCTTCATAATGTCTTCGTCGTGCTCCACGACAATAACGGTATTGCCTAAATCGCGTAAAGATTTTAAAACTAAAATTAAACGCTCGGTATCTTTTGGGTGTAAACCAATACTAGGCTCATCTAAAATATACATGGAACCTACCAAACTACTTCCTAAAGAGGTGGCTAGGTTTATACGCTGACTTTCTCCTCCAGAAAGTGAGTTCGATTTACGGTTTAACGTTAAGTAATCAAGTCCTACATTGGCTAGAAATTCTAAGCGGTTATTGATTTCTTTTAATAAACGCTTGGCAATAGTAGTATCGTGTTCGTTTAATTCTAGCTTATTGAAAAATTCGGCTAATTGATCTAATGGTTTTTCTACCAAATCGGAAATACTAGCGCTGCCTACTTTTACATAATTAGCCTCTACTCGTAAACGTTTACCATTACAGGCTTTACATTTTGTTTTTCCCCGGTAACGCGAAAGCATCACCCGATTTTGGATTTTATAAGCTTTAGATTCGAGTTCGGCGAAAAAGGAGTTTAAGCCTTCAAAATGTTCGTTACCGTCCCAAATAAGTTGTTTTTGTTCCGTAGATAATTCAAAATAAGGTTTGTGTATAGGGAAATCAAATTTGTGCGAGTTGTTTACCAATTGGTCTTTATACCAACTCATAGACTCACCACGCCATGGGAAAATGGCGCTTTCATAAACCGATAAAGCGGTGTTTGGTATTACTAAATCGTCGTCAATACCAACAATGTCACCATAGCCTTCACATTTTGGACAAGCACCATAAGGATTGTTAAAACTGAATAAATGCACATTGGGTTCTAAGAAGTTTAAGCCGTCTATTTCAAACTTATTGCTAAAGCTACGTTGTTTATTATCCTTTAAAGTTTCGATGGTACATTCGCCTTTACCTTCAAAAAAAGCGGTTTGTACAGCATCGGCCAAGCGGTTGTAAAAATCTTCTTCGTCCTTTGTAATAATACGATCTACAACTAATAAAACCTTGTCTTTTTTGCCAATTTTTGTAGTATCGTCTATTCTAACAACATCTTCATTAATTTTTATCCTAGCATAACCTTGTTGATTTAAGGCTTTTAATTTGTCTTCAATAGTTCGTCCTTCTTCTAAATGAATAGGAGCGAGGAGGAGCATTTTTTCGCGTTCAGGAAATGTTTTTAAGTAATTTAAAACATCGGTTACGGTATCTTTTTTAACTTCAGTTCCAGAAATTGGTGAGTACGTTTTTCCTATTCTAGCAAAAAGCAATTTTAAATAATCGTAAATTTCCGTAGTCGTTCCAACGGTAGATCGAGGGTTTGTTGAATTCACCTTTTGCTCAATAGCAATAGCAGGTGCAATCCCTTTTATATAGTCTACTTTGGGCTTATTGAGTCGGCCTAAAAATTGTCTGGCATAACTCGAAAGGCTTTCTACATAACGGCGTTGCCCTTCGGCGTAAAGCGTATCGAAAGCCAGACTTGACTTCCCAGAACCCGAAAGCCCAGTAATTACAACCAATTTGTTTCGTGGGATAACAACATCAATATTTTTAAGGTTGTGCAGTCTAGCTCCTTTAATAATGATATTTTGTTTTGGGTCAACGTCGGAAATACTTGTATTCATAAGCTTTTATATGCAAATTTCACAAAGATAATTAAAGTGTATGAGCTTAAAAAATAGAATGCTTAGTAAAGAAATGTTAAAAAAGTAGATATATTTTTGCATTTTAGGAACGATTCTTGTTATATTTGAACCAGCTAATTAATTATAAATCAACACTTGCCTATAGCATAACATTACTTTAAAAAAAATAACTCTAAAGAAAGATCCTTTTTTCTTTGAATAAAGTAATGATTATGAAACACGAACTTATCTCAGATGCTACGTTAGTTAGTAACTATATTAAAGGCGATGAATGTGCTTTAGAAGTACTTATTAAAAGGCATAAGCAAAGAATTTACAGTTTTATTTATTCGAAAGTATATGATGGCGATGTGGCCGACGATATTTTTCAGGATACCTTTATTAAAGTAATTCGAACATTAAAACGAGGCGCTTATAATGAAGAAGGTAAGTTTTTACCATGGGTGATGCGTATTGCGCATAATTTGGTAATCGATTTCTTTAGGAAAAACAACCGCATGCCTAAGTTTTCTAATACAGGTGAGTTTAGTATTTTTTCGGTACTTAGTGATAGTACTTTAAATGCTGAAAAAGCGTTGATAAAAGAACAGGTAGAAACAGATGTGAGACGTTTGGTAGACGAACTTCCAGAGGATCAACGTGAAGTATTATTAATGCGTATTTATAATGATATGAGTTTTAAAGAGATATCAGATAGAACAGGCGTAAGTATTAATACAGCATTAGGTAGAATGCGCTATGCCTTAATTAATTTAAGAAAGATTATCGATAAGCATAATATTGTTTTGACCGATTAAATTTGATACAGGCAATAAAGTAAATGTTGCTGCGTTTATTATTTAAATTAACCCTTAAATTTTAAGACATGCAGAAAATTTACTCTAAAAAATCTTTTAATCAACCTGAAAATAAGGAACCCAAAGCGGAAACGGTTAAGTTTCTTTTGGACTATTCAAAGGCATTAAAAGTAACCGTTTATAAAAATTTAGAGTTTGAAACACTCTTAAACTAAACATAAAAAAAGCGTCTAAATTATTAATTTAGACGCTTTTTTATGTTCTTCAAAATTTGAACTAATACTGTAAATTAATTAGATTTCTTACAGAATCTAAAGTATTTATGAGTGTTTTACTGAATTCAAAATTCATAATATCACTTTCTTTTTTACCATTACGAATAAGGTCATTAAAATGAATGGCTTCGTAATTATAACCAATAGTTTTATAGTTGAAATCTAGTCTTTCTTCTTTTTCGTTAGCTTTTACAGTTACCGTTGTTGGCATATGAAACATGGTGTTAATGGTTATTGTTCCACCTTCACAATGAAAAATAGCCTCTGTAGGTGTGGCTTTTAAAAGCGTACTTTTTAAGTGTGCAGTTTCTCCATTTTTATATTCAAAAACCATATTGCAAGTAGAGTCTGCTCCATTTTCAAAAAAAGTAGCGTCTGCTTTCATCGTTTCAGGAATACCTAAAGTGGACAAGGCTGCAAAAATAGGGTAGATACCAATATCTAATAAACTACCTCCACCAAGCGATTTATTAAAAAGGCGTGCTTTGTTATCAAAGTCACGATGAAAACCAAAATCAGCTTCAACTTTAAGAAGTTTTCCGTAGGTTTCATTTTTTAATTCGCCTAAAACAAACTGGTAATGTGGCAAGAAATAAGTCCACAGTGCTTCCATAAGGAGCACATTTTTTTCTTGCGCCTTAGCAATCATTTCATCAACCTGGTAAGTATCCATTGCAAAAGGCTTTTCGCATAAAACGGCAATGCCGTGTTCTAAACATAAAAGCGTATTTTCTTTATGCAAAGCGTGTGGTGTGGCAATATATACAGCGTCAATATTTGGGTCTTGGGCTAAAGCTTCATAACTGTTATATGCTTTTGTAGCCTTATATTTTGACGCAAAATTATCTGCTTTTTCTTGTGAACGTGATGCCACAGCGTGCAATTTTGCATCCGGAATAGTTAGTAAATCTTGAGCAAATTTGTTTGCTATATTGCCGAGACCAATAATGCCCCAGTTTATGGTTTTATGTTGTGATGGATTTGTCATTTGGTGTAATAAATTGAATTAAACATGCAATACCGATTACGATAGCACAACCTACAAAATTTAGCCATAAAAAGGGCAAATTAATCAAGTTGTTTAAGTCTAAAAGATATAAGGTGATAACTAAAATTTGCGTGATTAAGGCGCCTATAAAAACGGCATTTCCTTTTACAAATTTAAAGAAAAAAGCCAAAAGGAAAATACCTAAAACATTACCATAAAAAATAGACCCGATGATGTTAACCAGTTGAATTAAATTTTCAGCCAAATTAGCTACACAAGCGACACCAATTGCGATAATACCCCAAGCAAAGGTGAACCAGCGCGAGGCTTTTACCATTTCAGCTTCGGTTTTTTCACTCGTGTTTCTTTTGTATAAATCTATGGTTGTTGTAGATCCTAAGGCGTTTAATTCACTGGCTGTGCTAGACATAGCTGCACTTAAAATAACTGCTAAAAGCAAGCCTATAAGTCCGCGAGGAAGGTTGTTTAGTATAAAATGAATAAACACGTAATCTTTATCGTTACTTTCCACTTTTATGTTTTCACTTGCCGAAGCTTTATCTATTAAATCGCGTGCTTCTTGTCGTAACTCGTCATTAGCTTTGTTGGCTAACGCAATATATTTTTCAGCTTCAGGATTATCGGTATTTATAAAAGCGTTTATAATTTTTTGTTTATCATTAAAAATGGCTTCTTGTTCGTTTTGAAGATTTTTATACGCTTCTCCATATTCAGAATTTAAAACGACTTCAGTTGCCGTAGGATTGAAATTTACAGGGGCTTGGTTGAATTGATAAAAAACAAACACCATAACACCTACTAATAAAATGAAGAATTGCATTGGTATTTTTAATAAACCATTGAATATTAAACCGAGTTGCATTTCCTTAACAGATTTACCTGAAAGATAGCGTTGAACTTGACTTTGATCGGTTCCGAAATAGGAAAGCATTAAAAATGTACCACCAATAATACCAGACCAAAAGGTATATCTATTATTTAGGTTGAATGAAAAATCTAAGACTTCCATTTTTCCACTTGCCCCAGCAATATCAAGCGCTTTACTAAAGGTGATGTCTTCTGGAAGTTTATCTACAATTAAAAAGAAGGCCACCAACATACCAAAAAAGATAACCACCATTTGATGTTTTTGCGTAACGTTTACTGCTCGCGTTCCTCCCGAAACGGTATAAATTATAACGAGTAAACCAATAACAATGTTTAGGGTTAATAAGTCCCAACCAAGCACAACTGACAGAATAATAGCTGGAGCAAAAATGGTAATACCTGCGGCTAAGCCACGTTGTATTAAAAATAAAATGGCAGCAAGTGTTCGGGTTTTTAAATCGAAACGTTTTTCTAAAAACTCATAAGCCGTGTACACTTTTAAACGGTGATACAGTGGGATAAAAACCATACAGATAACCACCATGGCAATAGGTAAACCAAAGTAAAATTGCACAAAACCCATGCCGTCGTTAAAGGCTTGTCCTGGTGTTGATAAAAAAGTGATGGCGCTGGCTTGCGTGGCCATAACGGATAAGCCAATAGTCCACCATTTTGAAGTGTTTCCACCTTTTAAGTAATCTTCTACATTGCGGCTTCCACGAGTTTGGTACGTGCCGTAAGCTACTATAGCGATTAAGGTAACGCAAAGTACCGTCCAATCAATCCAATTTAAAGTTTGCATAAATTAAAAGGCTTTGGTTATCAAATAAAATAGAACAAAATACACCGCGTTAGCTATTAACACTACAGAATATAGCTTTAACCACGTTTGTTTTGGAGGTTGATTGTTTTCCATATTAGTCGTTTAATTTGTTTTCGTTTTTTAAGTCTTCTTTCCCGATAGAGAGCATGTTGGCAAATAAGCGATAAGCTCCAGATACACCTGCTGGGAATTCTCTAAAAAAGCTTAAGCCTGTGTAAATAAAATGACCTTTACCATATTTAGCAACAAGCAGACTTCCCTTTTTAACAGATTCACCTTTGTCATGCATGGCTAAAATAGGCGTGAAGTTGTTGTCCCATTTATTTGGGAAATACAAGCCGCGTTCTTGTGTCCAACCTTTAAAATCGTTTTGAGTAATTTTATTTGGGTAGTTTAAAACAGGATGCTCTGGGGCTAAAAATTTAACTTCCGCATGTTCATCGGTAACTCTATCTCGTGATAATTCTAATTCATAAGGCGCTAAATTAGCAACCTTAATACCGCGATTGGTGTTGTACTGCACAATCATATTTCCGCCTTGCGCTACAAAATCAAACAGTAATTGTTGCTTAAATTTTAAATCTTCCACCGTATTATAAGCTCGAATACCAACAACAACAGCGTCAAAAAGACTTAAAGTTTCAGCATTGATTTCTTCAGGTTTTAAGATACGAACGTTATACCCAATTTGCTGTAAACTTTCAGGAACTACATCGCCAGCGCCTTGAATGTAGGCAATGTTTTCGCCTTTCTTTTTAATATCTAAACGTACCACTTTACTTTCGCTTGGGAGTAAAACCGTTTGAAATGGAATATGGTCGTAATCAATTTCTATCAGTTCTTTGGTGTAGTCTTTATCATTGACATGAACGATAGGGCTAATAGTGCCTTCGCTTTGATTTTTAGGAGGAATTACAGTAAAAACAAGCGTTTGCTCTTCTCCTTTATTTTTAATGGATACTTTTTGAGTTTTCGGGTAAATATTCCAGTCTTTAGGATGGGAAACTTCAACCGAACCTTCGACATTATTTCGTCCAGCTTTTACAACCACCGAAATATCGTGTTGCTTGTCGGAATCTAAAATGATGACTTTCTCCGTGATTTTTGCAGTAACTTCCGGAATAACTTCAAACGGACGATACAATTCGCCTTTGTCTGGTTTTGAAAAACGGTAAATCACATTTTTAGTAAATGTGATAGGCACATTGTTTATTAATAGATTGAAATCTACGCTGTAAACGCGTGGTGTTTCTGCTAAGCCAATTTGTTTAGAATCATCCACTTGATACATGCCCAAAGTGCCTTTTTTTGTTAACCAATATGGTGTTGTAGGTTGTTGGTGGCTTCCAATTTTAAAGGTTTCTTCAAAATTGAATTTTTCATTTTCGGTTAAATTTATATTTTTTGAAATCTTGATTGCATTTGCATTTTTAATGCTTTCCAAAGTAATTTGTTGGTTACTTCTGTTTAAAACTTCAATGTTTAGTTTTACAGTTTCATTTTGAGTGGCCCAATTATTTTCCGCAGAAACTTCTAAATATAAACCAGCACATTTTTCAATAATAGCTTTTAAAGCTTTCGTTTTTTCAATTTTGAAGTGATCGTCTTCTATATTTTGAAGTAGTTTGTAAGCTTCAATAAGTTGCGGTAGGTGTTGTGAAGGATTGGTGAAGTTGAAGTTGTTTTCAACGGCATACAAAATATCACCAATAGCTTTACCGCCTTCTATTCGGCTCCAAGTGGTATCAATACCTTCAAATATATTTTCGCTATCATTTAAAGGGTCTCCTTTTAAAAATTCGATGTATTCTGTTTCAGAACCACGTTCTAACATACGCCCGAAACCTTGGCACAAATGCTGACTTCTAGCTTGGGCAGCAACTTCGTTATTAGATAAACCTTTAAGCGGAAAATAAACGCCAACATCTAGTTTTAACATGTTGCTTTTATTTACTTTATTGAATTTTTCTTGACTACCATAAGCCCACCAACTGGTGTTGTAAAATAAGCGTTTTGGTTGCCATAAGGAGGTTTGCTTTAATTGATTGGGGTAAGCCGTGTTGCTGTTAGCTAAATCAAAAGCTTCCATACTAAGCATGGCAGAACTGGTGTGATGACCATGGGTGCTTCCTGGAGTTCTATGGTCGAATCTATTTATAATAACATCTGGTTTAAACTGACGAATAGCTAAAACTACATCGCTTAAAACATCGTTTTTATTCCAGATTTGTAAGGTTTCATCGGGGTGTTTAGAATAACCAAAATCGTTTGCTCTAGAGAAAAATTGCTCACCACCATCCACACGTCGGGCGGCCAATAATTCTTGGGTTCTAATAACACCTAATAATTCTCTAATTTCAGGTCCAATAAGGTTTTGCCCACCATCGCCACGTGTTAAAGATAGGTAAGCCGTGCGTGCTTTAACATGGTTAGACATGTATGAAATAAGTTTGGTGTTTTCATCATCTGGATGCGCTGCGATATACAAAACCGAACCTAAAAAGTTAAGTTTTTGAACAGATTCGTAAATGGCGTTAGATGAAGATGTTTTTGGCTTTTGGGCATAAGCCATTGAAGCGGTAAGTACCGCTATAAAAAAATAGAGTTTTGCTCTTTGCATAATGAGTTCGTTAGCTAAGCCTCAAATATAGCGAAGATACCTAGGGTTTCGAGTGGTTTTAATGTTTCTTTAACTTTATGAAATCTTGATATTTTAAAGCTTTAAGGGTTACGGTTTTAATATGCAAATTCAATAAAAAGATAAGAGATTATAGTTTTTAGTATAAAACTAAAGCCATTTTTTTCTTTTAAAATAGAAAAGCATCCCAATGAAAAGTAAAATCATAACTACCCAAAGAATATAATATGAGTATTGATAATGTAGCTCTGGAATGTTATCGAAATTCATACCATAAATACCAGCAATAAAGGTTAAAGGAATAAAAATTGAAGCCATAATGGTAAGAACTTTCATTACTTCATTCATTTTGTTACTAATGGTGGTCATGTACATATCCATTAAACTCCAAATCATTTCACGGTAAATATCAATGTTTTCGGTAACTTGAATTAAGTGATCATAAATATCTCTATAATAGTTAAGTGTGTTTTTTGAGATTAAGCCATTATCACATTTTTCAATGCGATTTATAACTTCGCGAAGCGGAAAAATAGCGCGACGTACACGAAGGATTTCACGTTTTAAATTTTGAATGTTTTGGGATACATCATCACGTGCTTGCCCGTTGAAAATTTCAGTTTCAAAGTCTTCAATTTTATCGCCTAAAATTTCAATAATATTGAAATAGTAATCGACTACAGCATCAATTAAAATATAAAGTAAATAATCAGAATCCATAGACCTAACACGACCTTTAGCTTGTCTAATGCGATCTCGAACGGTATCAAAAACATCTCCTTCCGATTCTTGAAAGGACAATACGTAATTTTTACCTAAGATGAAACTCACCTGTTCCGATATTATTTTTTCATCCTTATCATAGTATAACATTTTTAAAACGATGAATAAATAATCGTCGTATTCATCAATTTTTGGGCGTTGCGAAATGTTTACAATATCCTCTAAAACCAAAGGGTGTAAGCCGTAGTGCTGACCTATTTTTTCAATATCTTTTACATGATTTAATCCGTTAAGATTTATCCATGTTTTCGAATTAGACGATTTAAAATCAAAGGCTTCGGAAATATGCGATAGTTCTTTTTCTCTAAACTCTGTTTCATTATAATCAAAAGCTTCAATAAATAATTTTTCCGAAGTTTTTTCACCAGTATAAATGGCCGTTCCTGGAGCCTGACCTGCCTTTTTTTTGTAATTATGTTTTCTTGTTTTCGCCATTTGAAAAAGTTATTCTATAAAGATATCAATAATTTAAATAGCATCACTACCTTCATCAATAGCGTCTTTTTCGATTAAAGTTACACCTTTTTGAAGCATAAGATTATTGGGGTAAGTAACCAAATCACCATTATCTAAACGTAAAATAAGTTGAAAAGCACGAATATCTTCAATAATCGCTTTAATAGGAAAATCCTTATCGTGAATTTCAATTTTGTCGCCTACTTTATATGGGAAATTAAAAAACATAATTATACCCGAAGTTACATTACTTAAAATAGACCAAATGGCAAATAATGCAATACCTAGCACGGCAAATACAGAAGAAAAAACAACCGCTAAATCATGAAACTGAGCGCCAAAAACAAAGGCTTCAATAACTAAAGCAATAAGCAGAAGTGTTGCGGTTATATAACGCCGTATTAAACGGATTCTGGCATCGTTAATACCACTTTTTTTACCGATTTTAGTTACAGTAACGTGCACTAAATAACGAATAATAAATAGGACGAGAATAACAATACCTGTAATTTTTAATTCGGTTGAGTAAGTTTCAAAAAACAACATAATGTTAAGGCTTTAAAATTTGCTGCAAAGATACATTAGAAATTAGTGTAAAGTTTTTTTTAAGATAGATTTATAATACTTTTTCGGAAAGCGTATTTAATGTTTTATAAACTAAATGCGTAGGTAAACCCATGACGTTAAAATAGGAGCCTTCAAGTTTGGTTACAGCAGTTAAACCAAGCCATTCCTGAATACCGTAAGCGCCTGCTTTATCAAATGGTTTAGCTGTTTTTATATAGTAATTAATTTCTGCGTCTGTTAATTTTTTAAAGGTAACTTTAGTGATGTCGTACAGTATTTTTTCGCTAGTTTTTGTTGTGAAACAAACCGATGTAATTACCTCATGTGTGGTGTCACTTAATGATTTTAAAATATTAAAAGCGTCGTCGGCATCGCGTGGTTTCCCTAAAGCTTTATTATCATGCCAAACAATGGTGTCGCTAGTAATTAAAATGTCTTTTTCTTGCAGTTCACTTTTAAATGGAAACGCCTTTAATTGCGCTAAATAATTAGTGATTTCATAATGGGTTAAATGGTTTGGGTAGTCTTCTTTTACGGGTTTCAATCGAATTTCAAAATCTAAGTCTAGATCTTTGAAAAACTGTTGTCTTCTGGGTGATCCTGAAGCTAAAATAATATGATGATTTTTTAATGTATCGTTTAACATAAGTTTTCTTTTTTTAGAATGAAAATAGGAGAGAGGCTGTTATAGAATTCATCTATTTGAAATGATAATAAGTGGTCGTTTTTCTTCCGGAAAGTGTACTAATATTTTAAGTTGAAATAGTAAAGCAACAACGATAATACACCAGAAAACATTACCAACTTGAGTAAGTTACTAATAAAATGATAGTCTTTTTTTGATTTAGCACTAAATAATTTAAGGCTTATATAAAGGAGTGGGCCAATAATTAAAAATATAAAATATGCAGCCGAAATGGTGTTTTTATAAAGTGTATTTAGAACATAAAAAATGAGGCTAAGCACTGGAATTAAAGAAAGAATAAATAGAATTTTAGTGGTTCGCTCACGTCCAATGGCAATCGGTAAGGTGTTCATTCCTGCTTTATAGTCGCCATCGATATCTTCTAAATCTTTGGTAATTTCTCTTAGTAAATTGATGATAAAAGCAAAAATAGCATAATCTAAAATGATGTTGAAAAACGTGAGTTGAATGGTTCTGTTTTCAGTGGTTATTGCTGGAATTAATTCAAAAATGCCAACAATTAAAACGCTAAGTGCAACTAATATTGAAATAACGATGTTACCAATTAAAAGGGTTCGCTTTAAATATGTAGCATAAACATAAAGCAGGGCCGAAATAATAACAAACAACGAAAAAAAAGCACTTTTACCAACATCATTTGAAATATAAAACCCAGCGGCAACACCAACAAAATTGAATGCTATAAATAAATTGTATCCTGTTTTTTCAGAAATAGATTCACCAATAATAAGTTGGTCTGGTTTGTTTACAAAATCGGTTTCAATATCGTAGATATCATTGATAATATTTCCTGCGGCTGCAATACAAAGTGTAGCAAATATTAAAATAGAAATCCCAAAACCATCTAAAGTTGTTGCTACACCAAAAGGCTCTAAAAACGCATACTTTATCAATAACTGCGCTAAGGCAATCATCAATAAATTTTTCCAACGAATAAGGTTTAGGAAATTGCGCATGGTTTTGTTTAGTGAACAGCTTAGGTTTTATGATAATGAATTGGAATACAAAAAAGCAAAGTTTCTTTTAAGGAAACTTATAATTTAATCAAATTTTGCGGAATAAAATCCACTCCATTTACCTTGCACTTTTAAAACCTGTTCTATAACATCGCGAACCGCACCTTTTCCGCCTTTTTTATGCGAAATATATTTAGAAATACTCTTTATTTCGGGCACCGCATCTTGTGGACAACATGGTAAGCCAATGCCTTTCATTACAGGGTAATCGGGAATATCATCGCCCATGTATAGTACGTTTTCCGATTTAATATCATTCGCCGTCATATAATCATCTAGTTGTTCAATTTTATTTTGAGCACCCAAATAAATATTTTCTATACCTAATCCTTTTAAACGGATGCGAACACCTTCGTTTTTTCCTCCAGAAATAATACAAACATTATAGCCTTTATCTACAGCAGCTCGTAAGGCATAGCCATCTTTCACGTTCATGGTTCTTAGCATTTCTCCGCTGGTTAAAACCGAAACAGTACCGTCTGTAAGTACGCCATCAACATCAAAAATAAAAGTGGTAATGTGTTCTAAATATTCTTTATAACTTTTTTCTTCCATGGGTTTTTTGAATTGATTTGGTAAGCAGTTCGTAAACCGCTTTATGGTGGTTATTATCGTCTAATTGCTTTAAATGCTTTTTTATGGTTTTTTTGTCGTGGCGTTTCGCAGGACCTGTCTGTGCTCTATACGGCGATAAATCTTCTATTTTTTTCGCAGTTTCAACAATTAATGGTTTTAACATGTCAAATTCGGCACCTTCGCTTTCGGTAATTTCATGTCCAATTCGATACAATTGATTGGTGAAATTATTAACAAAAACAGCTGCTAAATGCAATACACGTCTTTGGTCGCTATTTACTTTCTGTACTGGACTGCCTAAATTTTTTGCTAAAGTTTTTAATAAGGGATAGCTCTTTTTATCCACTGTTTCTATGCAAATAGGTACATTGGCGAAATCCATTGCAGCACCTTTTGTAAAACTTTGTAGCGGATAAAATACACCACGATTATGTTTTTTGTCTAAATCGTAAATACCAACACTGCCCGAAGTATGTACAACCATACGGTTTTCAAACTCAAGTTTGCTTGATAATTTGGCAACAGCATCGTCGCTAACGGCAATAATATAAACGTCGGCTACTTTTAAATCCGATAGGTCATCGGTAATATCAACCTCATTTTTATACTGCTCCACAGTGGTTAAATTTCGGCTATACCATTGTGTGACAGAAACGTTTTCCGCTAAGCTAAATCCTCTAAATAAATGTGTGGCTACGTTGCCAGCTCCTAAAATTACTACTGAAATCATCCTGCAAAAATACTAACCAATTATTGAAAATAGAGCCTATTAAACATAATTTTTTAGAGTAAATTTTATGACGTATTTCAATTTGAAAACGCTTTGTTTTTTTGAGCTTATATAATATGACATGAAATGTGATGTTTTATTCTAAGCTTCGCATTGTAGAAAATCGCGGTTTAGGTCAAACTTGCTTCAGTAAAAATGAGTAACTTTGTTTAGATGAAAACAGATTTAAAAACACGAAACGACGTCTATTTATTGGTATCTTCCTTTTACGATAAAGTAAGGGCAGATTTAATTTTGGGACCTTTTTTTAATGATGTTATTAAAGATTGGGATGCCCACATTGATCGTTTAACAACCTTTTGGGAAGCGAGTTTGTTTTTAAAAACAAAATACAAAGGTAATCCGCTAGAAACGCATATAAAAGTGGATGCCGATAACAACAATAGTATTACCGAGAAACATTTTGGATTGTGGTTAAATTTGTGGTTACAAACCATCGATGAGCATTTTGTTGGCGATTATGCTGAAAATGCAAAGCGTAGGGCACGAAAAATGGGGTCGTTTCTTTATCTGAAAATATTTGAAGCCCGAGGTCTTTAATACACAATGGTTTAGAGTAAGATGGTGAAGTTTCTGGATGTGAAATTTTTTGTTTTGGATTGTTCTTAATTGATATAAGTTACTTTTTTTGTGTTTTAGAGGGCTTTTTAAGGTAGAAATAGGTCTGTTTTTTATAATAGTTTTAACACTTCAAAATAAACTTAAATCCTTAAATTTGCGTGACCTTAAAAAGGGTTCATATTATGCAAAAAAAACTAGCCAACATCCTTTTCTCAACACGACTAACTTCTATTTTATTTATTGTTTTTGCGGCCGCTATGGCAACAGGTACTTTTCTAGATGCCGGACAAGATATGTCGCCAACGCCATATACGCGAAACGTGATATACAACACGTGGTGGTTCGAGGGAATCATGGTGTTTTTTATTATTAATTTTGCAGGAAATGTGTTCCGTTTCCGTTTGTATAAAAAAGAAAAGTGGGCCACTTTTATTCTGCATTTGTCATTCATATTTATCTTATTGGGTGCTTTTATAACGCGATATGCTAGTTTTGAAGGCATGATGGCTATTCGTGAAGGTGCTACTGAAAATACATTTCTATCTCAAAAAACATACGTTACCACTTATATCGATGGCGATTTTGAAATTGATGGCGTAGCGCAGCGTCGTGTTTTGGAAAATGAAGTTGATTTTTCGGGACGCATGGATAATCACTTTAATGTTCAAAGTGTATATCATGATAAACCTGTAAGTATTTCATTAGAAAAATTTATTGTTGGTGCTGAAGAAGATATTATTCCTGACGAAAGTGGCGAATCATATTTGAAAATTGTTGAAGCTGGAGCCAGTGGACCACATAATCATTTCTTGAAAGTGGGGCAGGTGGCCAATATTCATAATGTATTATTTGCTGTTAATAAACCTACAGATGGTGCTATAAACATCACGCATTCTGATGATGAACTGACTATAAATTCCCCTTTTGAAGGTGAATACATGACCATGGCAACACGTGCGGAAGGCGTTTTGGTTAAAGATAGTTTGCAACCTTTGCACTTGCGTTCCCGTTATGTTATTGGTGATATGCAAATTGTGTTTCCAAAACCTATTGTAAAGGGTGTTTTTGATATTGTTAAGAAGGCTAATTTTCTTAAAAATGATGAAGACGGCTTGGTATTAAAAGTTACTGCTAATGGTGAAACTAAAAGCGTAGGTTTACTTGGCGGAAAAGGAACTAATAGCAGTTTTAAACAGATTAATGTTGGCGGTTTAGATTTTGCATTTAAGTACGGTTCTAAATTATTGGATTTACCTTTTTCTATAAAACTAAACGATTTTGAGGCAGAGCGTTACCCAGGTACCGAAAGAGGCTATTCGGCATATTCTAGTGAAGTTACTGTTTTAGACGAACAAGAAGGTGATTTTGATTATAAAATTTTTATGAATAATATTTTAGACCATCGCGGTTATCGCTTTTTTCAATCTGGATTTGATCCAGACGAACAAGGGACTATACTTTCTGTAAACCATGATTACTGGGGAACTTTAATAACATATATTGGTTATTTTATGTTGTATTTTGGGTTAATGGCTATTTTATTTTCTAAGCACTCTCGTTTTGGTGATTTAAAAAAGCAACTAGAAAAAGTGAAAGCTAAAAAAGCGAAAGGCTTAGCCGTTTTATTATTATGTTTTGGTTTAAATGGATTTGCGCAAGAACATCATGAAGGTGATGGGCACGACCACTCAACAAAACCTACAAAAACGCAAATTGATTCTATTTTAGCAGCTAATATTACGCCTAAAGCACATGCCGCAGAATTCGGGAATTTAGTGATTCAGGATTTAAGCGGACGTATGATGCCCGTGAATACGTATGCTTCGGAAATGCTTCGAAAGTTAAGTAAGTATGATACTTACGAAGATTTTGATGCCAACCAAGTCTTTTTGTCTATTCAGGAAAGTCCTCAGCTTTGGTATAATGTGCCAATTATTTATTTGAAAGCTAAAAAAGCAGATTCTATTCGTCACATGATTGGTGTTGATGCAGATGAAACGTATGCTACATTAGCCGATTTTTTCACAGAAAGAGGCGAGTATATTTTAGCACCATATTTAGACGAAGCCTATAAAGCACAAGTGCCAAATGGTTTTCAAAAGGAATTTAAAGAAGCCGATCAACGTGTTAACCTATTGTTTAATACGGTAGAAGGACGCTCACTAAAAATATTCCCAATCCCTGACGATGAAAATCATAAATGGATTTCTAATTTCGATTATAAGCAAGACCCAACGGTTATTAAAGATTCACTTTATAATAATTTCGTAAAAAGCGGATTTCTAGCTTATTTATATACTTTAAATGCGGCAAAAAAATCGGGAGATTTCGATCAAGCGTCCAAATTACTAAGAGCCTTTAAAGATACACAACATAAATATGGTGGCTCGGTAATGTTGAGTGATCAAAAAATAAAAACTGAGGTTTTATATAACAAGTACGATATTTTTAAAAGGCTATTTAGTTGGTATATGTATGCCGGTACACTCATGTTTGTGCTTTTAATTTTTCAAATATTTAATGCTAAAAACAAAAAATTAAACACAGCTATTACCGTGTTTAAATTCATTATTATTGGCTTGTTTTTATTGCATACAGGAGGTTTAATTGTGCGTTGGTACCTATCAGGGCACGCACCTTGGAGTGATGCTTATGAGTCTATGATTTACGTCGCTTGGGCAACTATGCTTTTCGGATTGCTTTTCGGAAGAAAAAGTGATTTAACCATGGCTTCCACCGCATTTGTAACAGCCATGATTTTAATGATTGCACACTGGAATTGGATGGATCCTGCCATTGCAAACCTACAGCCTGTATTAAATAGTTATTGGCTTATGATACATGTAGCGGTTATTGTGGCAAGTTACGGTCCATTTGCTTTAGGGATGATTTTAGGAATTGTTTCACTCTTTTTAATGATTTTCACGAATAAAGAGAATAAGCAGAAAATGTTACTTAATATTAAAGAGCTAACCATAATTAACGAAATGGCCTTAACAGTAGGTTTAGTAATGCTTACCATCGGAAACTTTTTAGGTGGTATGTGGGCTAACGAAAGTTGGGGACGTTACTGGGGCTGGGATCCAAAGGAAACTTGGGCGCTTATTAGTATCATGATTTACGCTTTTGTAGTACACATGCGTTTGGTACCTGGACTTCGTAGCCGTTGGTTGTTTAACCTATGTTCTATTATCGCTTTCGCAAGTATTTTAATGACTTACTTTGGTGTGAATTTCTACTTAGCTGGTTTGCATAGTTATGCGAGTGGTGATCAAATTGTAAGTGTGAAATTTATTGGTATTGCATGTGCTATTGTAGCTGTTTTAGGAGCTTTCTCTTATCGTGGTTACACTAAGTATTATAAAAAATAATAAGGTTTAGCTGAATAACTTCGGAAGTAAAACATCATATTTTAACAGTTTTAGATGATTTATCCTACGCTTTAAAAGGGTAGGATAATTATCGATTTAGGAGATTTTATTTTTATAAGAGATTGTAAAGTAGCTGTTTCTAACGGTTTATGGTTTTATTTTCTATTTGTTTTAAGTATTAAACATAAATAGCTAAGCATGAAAGTTGCGATGGTTTTATGTGTTGTTGGCAAATGTTATTCTTTTTGAACTAATCCATCAATGTTTTTTTTGTAGATGTTAAATCTCCATTTTCATAATTATTTACCGTGTTATTATCATCTGTTAAATGGCCTTTATTCATGAGGGAAATTTATTATCATAGTATAAAAAAATATTCATAAGTTTTCCATCATTCCAAAGTCTTGTGTGATAAATGGAATCATTAGAATGATATATTTTCCTGTTGGTTTCCCGTTATTATATACTCCATTACATCCATTATTATGAAGGATGTTAAAATGTCTGATGTTTTCTCTATTGGAGATACCTTGAAAGGTATTAGAGGTTTGAAAGAGATTTGTCAGCGTATATTAGAGCGGTTAGAAAGCAAAGGCAATTTACATCCACAGACAAAAAACTCCCTTGTAGAAGGGATTCCCGATTCTTATGAGGAATAAGTTTAAAGAATGACATGGAAACCTTGTAAAGTTTTTCTAATTCATCTTTTGTTTTGTAAACATCTAACCTGTTTGTTTTTATATTTAAGAAAAATTGATAATCATCTTCAGTTAGTATATCTCTAAACTTTTTTTCGTCATTTATATATTCAGATACGCTCATGTTTAGAAACTTTTTAGTGCCTTTTATCGTAGTGTTGTAGGGGGTTATTTTATCACTAATATTAGATAAGTCTAGTTTTGTTATTTTCATTGTGGTTTCATTTTTTTGTTAAACACTATGTTTTAAATTATAATTGATACGTCGCTGTATGTAAGAATAAGGTCAATCGTATTTTTTAACACATTAATTGTTTTAAGTTTTTCTTCAAGGTCGAGTATTATTTTCTGTTGACTTCTGATTTCAAGACTTAATTCGGTAAGCTCACATTTTTCTTCAAATAAAGGTTTTGATATCTCTTAGAACTATTTCTGTCAAGTCGTCTAAACTGTATTTATTTTCTTTCCTATCCATTCATGTTTTCATTGGGTGACTTATTGGATGTAACGTGCACCGGATATAGTTAATCATTAGTTCTAGTCTTCATAAAAGAATTCTCATAGATTTTCAGTGTTGCTTTTTATGTATTAAATATAAGTAATCAAGATATATATTAAACCATATGCATCAAAGCTATTTTTTTTCTTTCCAAATTACTAATAATTTAGGATCTAACTAACTAACTAACTAACTACTACCTAATATAAGCTAGTAGAAACTGATAACTTATTCCAAAAAGGACAGCAAGGCCATAACTTAAAAGGGTTCCTATTAAAATGTATTCGGTAAGTTTACGGTCTTTCGCTTTAGATAAATCACTGAAACGCAACACCGATTTTGCAGCTATAAGAAACCCAATCCCTTCCCAATGGTTCGTAATTATAAGGACAAACACGAAAAGACGTTCTAGAATACCAATAAAAGCGCCCGCATTTTCTAAGGATAGGTTGCTGTTATCTTCCTTGAAATACCATTTAGAAATCACGGTTTTCATAATAATAGAAGAGACTACGGTAACGCCTAAAATAGTGGTGATAAATAGAAGAAATATAGGATTGTAAAAAGAGTTAATATTGAGTTCAAAAGGTTCGTAAATGCTAACAACAATCGCGATAATAATAAAATGTGCCAGTTGGTCTAAGGCGAAAAGACGCCTGGCATTCGATTTTGTTTTTAATTTCAGTTTTATCAGGTCGATAATGTAGTGCGATAAAATGATTATTAAAAAACCAAGCCAATAGTCAAAATTGAATTGTAATACCAGTAATAAGGCTATTAAATGTATTAAAACATGGTAGTACAAAAATTTAGATTTGTGCTTGTGTTTTTCTTTATGAAGCACCCATTTTTCGGGTTGTAATAAAAAATCGCCAACAAAATGTGCTAGTATGAGTTTAATAAATAGTGGAATCATAGTTGTTTTACTTGTACGTTGTAGTAGTTTAGTAGTTTTGAAATTTCGTCGAAACCGCCACGTTTTAAGCCTTTACTGATGTTGCTTTGTGTGGTTTCAAAATGCTGAGCGAGCTCTACTTGAGTGAGTTCAGGATTTTCTAAAGCGGTTTTAATTAATTTTGCCGAAGTGGTGGTCCAGTTATTTATAGTTAATAAAGCCAACTCAAACATCAGGTTTAAATTATTGTCAAAAGACTCAAAAGGCGATTTTATAGCGAGTGTAACTTTTTTTAAATCGTCAAAACATTCTCCGGAATTTATAAAAGCAGATCCGTTAGACTCTGTTATTTTATCGGCTTGATATGTTTTTTCGCCAATACCTATGGCCATTCTAACATCAATATTTTTAAATTGTTTCAGGCTAGCCTTGATGAGAATAGCAGCTTGTAAGGCTTGTTCTGGCGGTGTTTCCAATTGAAAACTATCACCTCTAAACACATCCCATGTTGCGGGCTGTGGGCCATATGTGCTCAAAATTGTTTTAAGCGTGTTTAACCATGTTTTTGGTTCGCTAGATTTCGAATTTATAATATCTCCTGTAATTATGCTGGTCATAGTTTGGTATGCTTCTGTATCAAATGTATTACTTTTCTTTTAGTATTCAAAATTATTCCTTTAAAAAGTAATATTTATAATTATTACCGAATATGGTAATAATTTGTTTAAGATGATATGTTAAGTTGAAGATTAGAAAATAACAATATTCCTTTAAAGAGTAATAATACAAAATATACCCTTTTAAACAGATAATATAAATGCGATTACTATATTTTAATTTCGCGAAAGCGTTAAGAAATAAAACACCAAAGCAATATCTTTGCAACTGTAATAAAATAGATTATGAAGTTATTTAAAGAATTTAAGGAGTTTGCCGTAAAAGGTAATATGATGGATATGGCTATTGGTATTGTAATTGGTGCTGCTTTTAATAAAGTGATCGATATTTTGGCTAAAAAAGTAATTTTACCACCATTAACATTATTAACTAATGGGGTTAATTTTAGAGAGCAACGCATTATTTTACAAGACGCTGTTTTAGATGCTTCTGGTGCTATTCAAACTGATGAAGTTGCTATAGGTTATGGGGCATTAGGCGAGGCTTTACTCGATTTTTTAATTATAGGATTTACTATTTTTATAGTAATGAAATTTATGAATAGATTGCGCAATAAGGCGCAAGATACTAAAGATAAAACGGTGACAACACCAAAGGATATCGAGCTTTTACATCGACTTACAGATTTAATGGAAGAGCAAAACAGGTTATTAAAATCGAAATAAGATTATGGCGAAAACAGGACAAGATAAAAACACGAAAAACAAGGCGAAGCATTCTAAGTTAATGGCTCAGAAAAAGAATAAGAAAAAAGCCGAAGTAGCCCTAAGAAAAGAGCGATTAAAAGAAATTATACAGCAATCTAAAAATCAAAAAGAGTAAATAGAGTATTATAAAAAAAACAAGTTATAGCGAGCTGTTGTTTGTGCTTTCATGCTCAAAAAGAGACTCTTTACGTTCATTATAACTTACGTTTTCTTTTATCAAAATGTCGATAGGTAAATAGGTTTTGGTGTTCGGTATTTTATTTTGAACTAAATAGTCGGTGAGTAGGCGTACAGCCTCATAACCTTGATCGAAGGGTTTTTGTGATATTAAAAACGCCACCGAATCATCTAATAAGCACTCAATATTTTGTGGTGTGTTATCAAAACCAATCAGTTCTAAGTTTTTAAGGTGTGCATCATCAATGCAATCTACAATAATATAAATTCTACTCGAAGGCACAAATAGTCCTTTAACTTCTGGGTGCGCGTTTAAATAGGTGTTTATTTTTTCTTTAGTTCCCGAAGAATTATCTAAGTTTTCAAGATTTATAGTTTGGTTTTCAACAGGAATATTGTTTTTCAAAAAATAATCATTAAAACCTTTTATTCTGTTTGATACAGCGTTATTTTTAGTGATATTATGGCGCGCTTGAATAATTAAAAAAGCATCCGATTTCGGTCTACTTAAATGCATTAATTTTCCCGTAATATAGCCAGCCATATAAGAATCTTGTCCAACAAAAGCTAAGTTGTTAAAGCCTTTAATGTCAATATTTAGAAAAATGTATGGGATATTTTTGGCTTCTAATTGAGCTACAACGGCACTGGTTTCTTTAGAGAAATTAGGAACCATAATAACAGCCGAAGGCTCCGATTTTAATAAAGTGGTAAAGGTTTCAAAATAAGAAGCTTCATCGTATTGGTTGTAGGCAAAATTAGTAACTTGAACACCTAGAGATTTTACATCATTCTCGGCTTTTAAAACGCCTAAATAGGGCGATTTCCAGAACAAATCGGCATCATCATGCTTGGGCATTAACGAGGCGATAACATACTTGTTTTTCATGGCAAGCGCACTCGCAACGGGGTTTACGCTAAAATTATGATGCTCAAGAAGGGCTTTGATTTTGGCTTCCGTTTTTTTAGAGACGCCACCACGGTTGTGAATTACACGATCTACAGTACCTTCGGAAACTTGAGCTTCTTTTGCTATATCCTTTATCGTTATCATATTCAAAAATGAAAATTTATGCTTGTACGAAGTTATGAAAAACTTGCACGTATAAAATTAATTTCAAGCAATTTAGGTAAAATTACTTTTATTTTTGTGTGCGCACACTATCTTTTTTGTTATATTTGTGTGTGCGCACACGAAAAGCGCAAATTTATACTTAATTTAAATAAGATATACCATGAGTAAAATAATTGTTTTAACAGGAGCGGGAGGCGTTTTATGTGGCGCATTAGCCAAAGCACTTGCTAAGGAAGGTCATAAAATAGCCGTTTTAGATTTGCGTAAAGAAGCTGCAGATGTTATTGCTAGCGAAATTAATGCCAATGGCGGAACTGCAATAGGTGTTGCTGCTAATGTTTTGGAAAAAGATTCATTAGAAGCCGCAAAGCTAGAAGTTAACAATCAATTAGGGCCTTGTGATATTTTAATCAATGGAGCAGGCGGAAATCATCCTTTAGGAACCACCTCAAATACGCATTTAAAAGAAGAAGATCTAGCAAACGATACCGATGGTTTTAAAACATTTTTCGATTTAGATCCTTCAGGAATTAAGTTTGTATTCGATTTAAACTTTATTGGTACCTTATTACCAACTCAAGTTTTTGCAAAAGATATGGTAGGAAAAAAAGGATGTAGTATTTTAAATATTTCATCTATGAATGCCTTTACACCATTAACTAAAATACCAGCATACAGTGGTGCAAAAGCAGCTGTTTCTAACTTTACACAATGGTTAGCAGTTCATTTTTCAAAAGTTGGTATTCGCGTAAATGCATTGGCTCCAGGATTCTTTTTAACAGACCAAAATAGAAGTTTACTTACTGAAAGCGATGGTAGCTTAACGGCTCGTGGTAATCAAATTATAGATCAAACGCCAATGGGTAAGTTTGGAGAACCAGAAGATTTAGTAGGCACAACACTTTGGCTTTGTGGTGAAGGTGCATCATTTATTACTGGTGTAGTCATTCCAATCGATGGCGGATTTAGTGCGTATAGCGGCGTTTAATATTTTATATAACGAACACTTTTAAAAAGAAATTATGGAACAAACATGGCGTTGGTACGGGCCAAATGATCCCGTATCGTTAACAGATATAAAACAAGCAGGAGCAACAGGAATTGTTTCTGCATTACATCATATTCCAAACGGTCAAGTATGGACGGTTGAGGAAATTCAAAAACGTAAAGACACTATTGAAAGCACAGGACTTACTTGGAGCGTTGTAGAAAGTGTGCCAGTACACGAAACCATTAAAACCCGTTCGGGAGAGTTTCAAAAGTATATTGAAAACTATAAAACCAGCATTCAAAATTTAGCCACTTGTGGTATTCATATTGTATGTTATAATTTTATGCCTGTATTAGATTGGACACGTACCGATTTAAGTTTTGAGGTAGAAGATGGCTCTAAAGCCTTGCGTTTTGATGTGGTTGCTTTTGCTGCTTTCGAATTATTTCTATTGAAACGTCCGGGTGCTGAAAATGATTATTCTGAAACAATTCAAGCCGAAGCAAAAGTTTATGCCGATGCGCTTTCCGAAGAAAATAGAACTCAATTAATTAATAATATTATCGCTGGATTACCAGGAGCGGAAGAAGGTTATACTTTGGAGCAATTCCAAACTATTTTGGATACATATGCCGATATTGATGCACCAAAATTAAGAGAAAACCTGGCCGCATTTTTGAAGGAAATTATCCCTGTTGCTTCTCAAAATGAAGTGTTAATGTGCATTCATCCAGACGATCCGCCGTATCCTATTTTAGGTTTGCCAAGAGTGGTAAGCACCGAAGCAGATTACGCCTATTTGTTCGAGCAAGTGCCAAACCGTTCTAACGGCATTACATTCTGTACAGGTTCTTTAGGTGTGCGTGCCGATAATAATTTGGTGCAAATTTTCGAACGTTTTGCCGATCGTGTTCATTTTTTACATTTCCGAAGTACACAACGTGACGAGAAAGGAAACTTTTACGAAGCCAACCATTTAGAGGGCGATGTCGATATGTATAGCGTTGTAAAAGCCGTGGTTTTTGAAGAACGAAGACGCAAAGCAGCCGGTATGAAAGATGCCATAATTCCTGTGCGTCCCGATCATGGTCATCAAATGTTAGACGATTTACATAAAAAAACAAACCCAGGATATTCGGGAATTGGGCGCTTGAGAGGTCTTGCTGAATTGAGAGGTCTAGAATTTGGAATTTCGAAAAGCTTATAAATTATGTCTGCAATAAAATCAACAAACTTTATCACCGATAATTTTTTATTAAATTCGGAAGTTGCTGAAACCTTATATCATAAGTACGCGAAAGATTTACCCATTATAGATTACCATAACCATTTGTCGCCACAGCAAATTGCTGAAAACAAACCAGTGAAGAACATTACAGAAGTTTGGTTAAAAGGCGATCATTACAAATGGCGTGGTATGCGGGCCAATGGTATTGAAGAATTTAATATTACAGGAGCGGCATCATTAAAAGATAAGTTTTTAAAATGGGCAGAAACGGTACCTTATACCTTGAGAAACCCGTTGTTTCATTGGACACAATTAGAGCTAAAACGGTATTTTGATATTGATGACATCCTGCAGCCAAGTACTGCAGAAGCTATTTACGAAAAGGCAAATAGTATTTTAGAAAACAAAACACCAGCGCAACTTTTAGAAGATATGAAGGTGGAAGTAATTTGTACGACTGATGATCCAGTGGACGATTTATTATACCACAAAGAAATTTCCGAAGGTAATTTTTACACCAAAGTACTGCCTACATTCCGACCTGATAATTTATTTTTAATAGGAAAACCTAACTTTTTAAATTATTTAACGAAGCTAGAAAATGCGGTTGGTTTTAAAGTAGACTCTTTTGAAGAATTTTTAAAAGCGATTGATGCACGTATTGTTTATTTTAATGATTTAGGCTGTCGAATATCCGATTTTGGATTAGGAGAACATCTTGAAATGGTTGATTTTACAGATGAACAAGTCGCTTTAATTTTTGAAAAGAAACTAAAAAATGAAACACTTTCAATAGAAGAAATTACAACGTATAGATCATTTTTATTCCTTTACTTAGGAAGGAAATATCACGAATTCGATTGGGCACAGCAATACCATTTAGGTTCTATTAGAAACAACAACACCCGCTTAGAAGCTCAAGTTGGTTTGGATGCGGGTTGCGATTCTATTGCTGATTATAATTATGCCGAATTTATGTCTGCACTATTTAAAAACTTAGAGTCTACCAACCAATTAGCAAAAACAATTACTTATAATTTGAATCCTGCGCAAAATGAAGTTTTTGCAACTATGATGGGGAATTTCCAAAGCGGAACCACACCAGGGAAAATGCAATGGGGCTCAGGTTGGTGGTTTTTAGACCAAAAAGATGGCATGGAAAAACAGCTTAATACCCTATCAAATATGGGCTTATTAAGTCGTTTTGTGGGGATGTTAACCGATAGCCGCAGCTTTTTATCTTTTCCAAGACATGAGTATTTCCGAAGAATTTTATGCGATTTAATTGCTGAAGATGTCAACAAAGGCCTAGTGCCAAACGACACGGTGTTTTTAGGCAAAATGATTCAGGATATTTGTTACAATAATGCCGTAAATTATTTTAACTTTAAGCTCTAAATTCAACATACCCAACAACTAAACTAAATAAAATGATGAATAGAATTATATGGGCGCTCTTAGTAGTGTTCGTTATGCAAAGTTGCAAAAAGGACAATGGTGTAAAAACCTTGTATTTGGCGCATACACTACCGCAAACACACCCTGTACACAAAGGGATTTTAGAATTCCAAAAGGCTTTAAACGAAAAATCTGGAGGCAAATTAGAAGTTAAAATATTTCCTGACGGCCAATTAGGTTCGGAACGTGAAGTATTAGAGTTGCTGCAAATAGGCAGTGTGGCTATTACTAAAGTAAGTGCCGCTACCTTATCTAATTTTGTGCCTGAATATCATATTTTAGGTATTCCGTATTTGTTTAGAGATAAACAACACCAATTTGATGTTTTAGAGGGTGAAGTAGGAAAATCTATTTTACAAAAAGGTAGTAAATTTTGGTTACGTGGCTTGTGTTATTACGATGCTGGTAGTCGAAGTTTTTACACATCGAATAAAGCGATACGTACCCCTGAAGACTTAAAAGGCTTAAAGATTAGGGTGATGAATAACCAAATGGCAATTAACATGGTAGAAGCTTTAGGAGGCTCGCCAACGCCAATGGCTTACGGAGAATTGTATACGGCCATTCAGCAAGGTGTGGTTGATGGAGCGGAAAATAATCCGCCATCATTTGTATCGTCTAACCATTATGAAGTGAGTAAATATTACACTTTAGATCAACACTCATCGGTTCCTGATGTGTTATTAGTGGGGACTAAATATTGGGATAGTTTATCCGAAGAAGAAAAGGTATGGGTTCAAGAATCTGCTGATGAATCTTCACAGGCTGAAAAAGTGTTCTGGAATAATTCAGTAGAAGAATCTATGGCCAAAGCAAAAGAAGCTGGCGTAGAAATAATTATACCAGACAAGTCGCTTTTTCAAGAACAATCGAAGTCTGTTTTAGAAGCCTTTCAAAAAGATCACCCAGAAATGAGTGAAATCATCAATCAAATAAAAAATCAATAAGTATGAAAACAGGAGATATTCTTTTTAATAAGGTATGCCGAATTATAGAACATATTTTAGTTTTTATATTCGGATTATTGGTTATTGATGTGTTAGGGCAGGTGTTTTCACGATATATTTTAAATAAATCGTTTGCCTTTACCGAAGAGTTAGCGCGTTTTTCTTTAATATGGTTATCCATTCTTGGAGCGGCTTATTTAAGCGGCAAAAGAGAACATTTATCAATGGATTTCTTATATCAGAAATTCTCAACTAAAACGAGAAAAAAAGCACTCATCTTTATAGAAATTTGCATTTTATTATTCGCCTTAGTGGTTATGGTAATCGGTGGGTTTAACTTAGTTTACACCACCTTACATCTAGGTCAGCTTTCGGGAACATTACGTATTCCGTTAGGCTATATTTATGCCATTTTACCATTAAGTGGTTTGTTAATTATGTGCTTTTCAGTATATCACTTAGGAAAAATTAATGCTAACGAAATAACCGAATAATTATGAGTATTGAAGTAATAAGTATCATCGTTTTATTTGCAAGTTTTTTCACCTTGCTTATGCTTAAGGTTCCCGTAGCTTATAGTATAGGTATTTCAACCACGTTAAGTTTACTATTAAATATTGATAATTTACCAGGACTTACAACCATTGCTCAACGTATGACGACGGGTATAGATAGTTTTGCGCTTTTAGCCATTCCATTTTTTGTATTGGCTGGTGAAATTATGAAGCGTGGCGGTATCGCTAACCGATTAATTAATTTCGCAAAATCGTTGGTGGCCAGTTTACCAGGAGGTTTGGCTTATGTAAACGTTTTAGCATCGATGTTGTTTGGTGCTATTTCTGGTTCTGCAATTGCAGCAACTTCGGCTATTGGTAGTATCATGACCGATAGAATGGAAGAGGAAGGTTACCCAAGAGAATTTAGTGCATCGGTAAATATTACCTCGGCAACTACAGGATTATTAATTCCGCCAAGTAATATTTTAATTGTTTACGCACTAGCTAGTGGTGGTACAGCATCGGTTGCAGCTTTATTTATAGCAGGATATTTACCAGGGATTTTATTAGGTTTTGCTATTATGGCATATATTGCTTTTGTGGCTATAACACGTAAATTTGCAAAAGGAGATCGTGTACCATTATCGTTAATTTGGACGTATTTCAGAAAAGCATTTTTTAGTTTATTGCTATTAGTTATTGTGGTTGGTGGTATTGTTGCGGGGGTTTTTACAGCAACAGAAGCGTCGGCAATTGCGGTATTATATGCAGGTGTTTTAGCCTTAATTTATGGCGATGTAAAAACTAAAGATTTTCCTTCTATTTTACTTACTAGTGCAAAAACAACTGCGGTAGTTATGTTTTTAATTTGTACTTCTATGGCTATGTCTTGGTTATTTTCTTTTGAAGGTATTCCAGAACTTATTAGTAGCTTTTTGTTGGAGCAATTCAGTAATAAAATTGTTATCTTTTTAGTGATTAATGTGGTGCTTTTAATTATTGGAACGTTTATGGACATGACGCCAGCCGTTCTAATATTTACACCTATATTTTTACCTGTAGTAGTGGCTTTAGGTATGGATCCAGTACATTTTGGTATTGTTTTAGTGCTTAACCTTTGTATTGGTCTGTGTACACCGCCTGTGGGTACCATTCTCTTTGTGGGGAGTGGAGTCGCTAATGTCCCGGTGTCGCAAGTTATAAAGCCGCTAATACCGTTTTTATTAATTATGGTACTGGTACTACTTTTAATAACTTATATTCCTGCAATTTCAATGTATTTACCAAGTTTATTAGATTTGTAGGAGTATATTAATTTATATTTTTAATAAGGTTGCATATTCAGTGCGTAAGTTTCAAAACTTATATTTACTGAATTTGCAACCTTACTTATTTTATAATGATTTTAAGAGTTAATTAGGAGTTGCATTTACAGGGTTTTTACGAACATATCCTTTATTTTTAAAAGAAATATGATAATTACTATCAAAAAATCGACTTGGTAAATAATAATCGGTGGTTATAATCTGTGCTCCAGATTTTTTAGCAGCTTCAAAATGTGAATAATCGTTTGCTCTTGCTTCTTTTGTTCCAGCATCGGCTCGGGTTCTAATAATATAGCCTTGAGACACCAAGCTTGATATCGTTTTATCTTCCGGATTATTTCTAATTAATGTAGCAGCTTCTGGACTTCCTGGTTCTGCATTTGCAAATAAAACACGTCCTTTTAATGATGGATGATTTTTGATGTACAAAGCACGCTTGGCTTTTGCATCATCTAAAATAAAAAGAAACTTTCCACGAGAAGCTTTTAGAGTAGGCCAGTTATTATTTAAAATAGCTTCTTCTAAGGTGGCGTGTTCACCTCTAACATCGTCTGGAGTTATAAGTTTATCTCTGCCAAGACCAGCAATTAAAGCATTATCCAAGTTTTTAAAACTAGTTTCAGTAAAGGCTTCAGGTGTTGTTCCAAATCTATTTGTATCTCCGTCTTTAGCTTCCAAGGTAATAAATACAGGTTCGTGCGTTGGGTTAGCGTCAGACCACGATTTTATCGCCATTAAACAAGCCTCTAAAGTATTGTAGTGCGATCTAAAATCTATATCAGGCATGTGTAAAACTTTAAATCCTGGTTTTAACATGTCCTTATTAGGATCAAAATCTTCTTTTGGCTCTGCAAATTGTAATCCTTTAGGGTTTGCGAATTTTCCGCCTTCGGTATCAAGGTAAACATCTATTTCTAAATTTCGTAATCCTAAATTTAACTGTTCAGGTATAGAGATATGGTCGTACTGCAGAGACTTCATTTTATCACTTTGTGATTCTAAAAAGCTATACAATTTATCTTCAATAGCCTTTTTATAACTGTTGTGAGAACCAATAACTTGTATTTGGTTAATATGTAAAGTGTCGTGTTGTGCAAATACGTTAAAACTAAAATATAGGAGTAGTAAAGCGCTGTAATGTTTCATAAAATGGAGTTAAATTTTTAAGGCACAAAAGTAGTCTGCTAAGTTTAATAGTATGTTAATAAAATGAAAATAAAAGACCAATTTTTGGTTTCATATTAATATTTAAAAATATGCTTAAGTGTTTGATTTGTTTATTGTTAATGTTTTTTAGGTGAAATTGTAAGTTGGGATTATTTAATAATGAGATAACGATAAGGTAAATTAGAAGAGGTTGATATTTTATTGTTTTGCAATCTCTAAGAACATAAGAATATGTTAAAAAAGGAATCTACAAACTCAAAATTTGAAACCGATGTAATAATTAAATAGCAACCCTAATTTACAAATTAAAAACCGTAGTTGCTGGAACAACTACGGCTAAATCATTAAGCATTGTAAAACCAATCACTTAAAAATGTACACTAAAAATAATTTTTTTACACTAAAGAACATAGCTTTTTTAGTTTTATCTATTGTATTATACCAAACAGGATATGCAAATAGCACGTCTGCTAGAAGTTTAAATGTCGTAAAAACGAAGATTCAAAGCCCTATAAAGGGTGTTGTTTTAGACGAATCTGGCGTGCCATTACCTGGAGCTACCATTATTTTAAAAGGAACTTCAACAGGAGCTTCTACCGATTTTGATGGTGTTTTTTCTATTAGTGCCGTTATAGGGCAAACACTTCAGGTGTCTTTTGTAGGCTATGAAACTTTGGATGTTGAAGTAACATCCGAAAATTTAAAAATTAATTTAAAGCCGTTAAATGCGATGTTAGACGAAGTTCTAATTGTAGGCTACGGACAACAAACAAAAAAGGATTTAACAGGAGCGGTAACTCAGTTGTCTAGTGACGATTTCAAAAAAGGGGTTAACGTTTCTCCAGATAATTTAATCCAAGGTAAAGTTGCAGGTGTACGCGTTGTACAATCTAGTGGCGAGCCGGGTGCAGGTGTTAATGTTTCCATTCGTGGTGTAGGGTCTATTCGTAGTGGTAGTTCGCCATTATTTGTGGTGGATGGTATACCGTTAAGTAACGAGAACGTTAGTGCTGCTAGCCCGAATGTAGGTTTGGGTAGTTCTAGTGCTAAAAACCCGTTAAACTTTTTAAACACTAGCGATATTGCTTCTATTACCGTTTTAAAAGATGCATCGGCGGCCGCTATTTACGGGGCTAGGGGTTCTAATGGTGTTGTAATTATCACCACTAAAAAAGGAAAAACTGGAGAGGCGTCTATTACGGTAGATTCTTATTTAAGTGTAGCTTCTGTTATTAAAAAGACCAACGTGTTATCGGCTGATGAATACAGAAACGCCATTACCGATGTAGCTTACGATCATGGTGGATCTACCGATTGGCAAGAGGAGTTATTGCGCAGCGCAGTAACAAAAAACAACAACTTTTCGTTTGCTAAAAAGACGGACAGCGGAAACTATTATACCTCTTTATCTTTTATGGATCAGGAAGGTATTGTTGAAACGAGTGGTTTTAAAAGAACAACAGCACGTTTAAATGCTGAAGAGTCGTTTTTAGACAACAAACGTTTAAAGGTTAAAGTGAATTTAACGGCCAGTCAAATTAATGAAACAGGTGTTCCAAATGGAGCAGATGCTGGATCGGATGGACAATTAATTATTCATGCGTTAATGGCAAACCCAACACAACCTGTTTTTACTGAAGATGGCGATTTTACCAACTTCAACCTAAACCAAAATTATAACCCCATGTATTTGTTGGATATTTATGATGACCATACGCAAACGCTACGTGTTTTAGGAAATCTAGAAACCTCCTTCAGAATTATAGATGGTTTAGAATACAAGTTTAATTATGGTATAGATCGTTCGGTTTCCGAAAGAAATTCTACTATTTATCCAAATGCTACCGATAGAACGCCAGATGGTGCTTATGTTCAGAATAATTTAGAGTCTGAAAGTGTTTTAATGGAGCATTATTTAACCTACCGATTTGGTTTAAATAAAAGTAAGTTTGAAGTTTTAGGAGGGTTCTCTTATCAAGAATTCGATTTCTCTGGAACTACATTTTCTTTAATAGGTATAGATGAAAAAGGTACGGGAGTAGCTCCTGAATACGATCCTGGTTATTCTGGTGAGCAATCTGGCGTTAGTGGATATGCGCAAAGAAATGAGTTGCAATCTTACTTTGGAAGATTAAACTATAATTTTGATGATAAATATTTACTTACTGCTTCTTTAAGAGCGGATGGTTCTACACGTTTTGGCGAAAATAATAAATATGGTTATTTCCCATCGTTTGCTTTAGGTTGGAATTTAGATAACGAAAACTTTATTAGTGAAGTAGATGATATCGATCAATTAAAATTTAGAATGAGTTGGGGGCAAACGGGTAACCAAGAAGTTCAGAATAAAATTACTCAAGCCAGCTATTCGCAATCGGCTTCAGGTGGTTATTATTTGTATGACGATTATAATTTAATAAACGGAATTGTTGTAAACCGTACGGCAAACCCAGATTTAAAATGGGAAGTTGTAGAACAATTAAACGTTGGTTTAGATTTCAGTTTATGGAACAACAAGCTTTACGGATCTTTAGATTATTATAATAAAACGACAACCGATGCTATTTTAAATATTTCTTCGGAACCATTAAGTCCTACTACAACGGTTTGGAAAAACATCGATGGAAAAATTGTAAACAAAGGTTTTGAGTTTGCCTTAGGTAGTAAACTTATTAATGCTGAAGATTTTTCATGGAGCGTAGATGTTAACGGAGCAACTTTAAATAATGAAATACAAAATCTACCAGTATCAGAATTATACTCAGGGAGTGTTGCAGGTCCTGGATTATCTGGGGTTTTTGCCAATATCTATAAAAGTGGATACGAGGCTGGTTCTTTCTTTATGCTGAAACATTTAGGTTTTGATGCTGATGGAAACGATATTTTTGAAGATTTTAATAATGATAGCGTTATTAATACTGAAGATCGTCAAATATTTGAAGGCGCACTTCCAAATTTCACCTTTGGTTTAAATACAAACTTAAGCTACAAACGTTGGGATTTAAGTCTTGCTTTTATTGGGCAAACAGGAGGTTTATTGGTTAATAACACCAACTTGGCATTAAACATTAACAATATTGTTTCAGATAGAAATGTATTGTCTGAATTTTATGATGATGGTGCAAGTTTTACAAACCAACCACAATTATCTACACTATACTTAGAAAAATCAGATTTCATTCGTTTAAACAATGCGAGACTTGGTTATTCTATAGACACCGATGCGCTTAACATAACTTGGTTACAAGGTTTAAACCTTTACGTTAGCGGACAAAACCTTTTTACAATCACTAATTATTCAGGATTCGATCCGTTGGTTAACAGCCCGCGTGCTTCTGGAGGAAATCAATCTATTGGTATAGATTACACGACTTATCCTTCTTCAAGATCATTTTTACTTGGTGCAACTTTAAAATTATAATTTATGAAAATTTCAAATAAAATATCAAAAATAGCTTCCGTATTCATGGTTGGTGCACTCGTTTTTAGTTGTACAGATTTGAATGAAGAAGTAATAGACGAAGTTATTGGTGGAGAAAGCTCTAACCCAGAAAGCGCCATGGCTGCGGCTTACGGTCAATTAGCAAATAGAACCTTTACCGATCATGGTAATGTGTTTGGTTTGCAAGAATATCCAACCGATGAGTGTATGTTGCCAACCCGAGGAAGTGACTGGGGCGATGGTGGAAAATGGCGTGCATTAACCGAGTTTACTTGGGGAACAAACAATGCTGCAGTTGCCGGTACTTGGAATAATTTAACGAGCGGAATCACTAAAACCTTAACTGCAATTGAGTCTTTAGAGCAAAATCCAGATTACGCAAATTACGATTTGTTTTTAGCAGAAGCTCAAGGTTTATTGGCTTTATATGTTTACAATACGTTAGATTTATTTAATCAAGCGCCATATAGAGACCCTTTTACAGCGGGTGCGCCTTTAGAAATTCTTCAAGGTGAAACTGAAATTGATAACCTTATTGCCGATGTAGAACGTATTATACCAAACCTTGTTAATTTAGGTGAACAACAAACCTATAATGGGCGTTTTACAAAACAAGCGGCTTATGCATTATTGGCAGATATGTACTTAAATAGAGCTGTTTTTAAAGATCGTTATAATGCAAGTTCTAGTTTTAATTTTACGGAAACTGCTGTAGATAATAATGGTAACGATATGGATAAAGTTATTTATTACACATCATTATTAATTGATGGTAGCTTTAGTTTAGAGAGTAACTATTTTAAGAATTTTGATATAGATAATGGCAGCGGTTCTGAAATTATTTTTGCTGTAGCTCAAGAAAATGATAACATACGTACTAGTGATAACGATTTTGCATACATGTCTACAGGGCGTGCACAAAAGCAAACACCAGATAATCGTGGTACAAACGGATCTTGCGTAGAACCTGAGTTTTACTACACTTGGGATGGAAATCATGACGATCCTCGTTTTCACCGTTACTACCAATATAGTGATGGTACTTGGTTTATGAACGATGGAACCACAGGGAGTGTACCTGCTGAAGATACCAGAACAGATACCGGAAAGTTACTTGTACATTTTAACCGTGGTTTACAAGTAGGGCAACAGTATGGCCCAACTTTAGACGGAAAAGGTGGTTTTAACATGACGGCCGATGGACGTATTGAAATCACTAAATTGTACATGGAAAAAAACACGACAACACCAATGGATTATACTCCAGATTTAGATTTTAGTAACCCGGTAGAAGCTGTGTTTTCTCAAGATCAAATTAATCGTGGTGTACGTAACTTTAAGTGGGAATTCGACCCTAACTACGGTAACGGAAACTCTGCCGTAGATGTGCCACTATACCGTTTAGGAGGTATGTATTGTATGCGTGCAGAGGCTTATTTCCGTAACGGAGAAACAGCTTTAGCGCTTGCCGATATCAATATGTTAAGAACAAGTAGAACGCGTGAAGCACTCTTCGGAAATGCGCCAGGTGTTGCTATTACTTCTTTAGATGAAACAACATTATATAACGAAATTGGTTTCGAAATGTATTGGGAAATGTATCGTAGAAAACAGATGATACGTTTTGGAACTTTTGATGAGCCTTATACAGCCAAACCAACTACGGAGCCGTATTTAAGAGTTTACGCTATTCCTCAGGCTACTATCGATGTAACCGCTGAAATTAGTCAAAATTTCGGGTATATTAATTAAGTATCAATTTCATAAATTGGTAATATGGAAAATCTCAGGCTTATGGTCTGAGATTTTTTTTTTCTAATTTTTTTAAGAATTTACTCGTTTAGAAATAACCACCACTTTATTGTTATCTATATCGGTAGTGAAAAATAAATACAATTCACCACCGTCTTTAATGTTGAATTTTTTTCTAATATTTTGCACCGTTTCCGGGAAATTTCTCGTGGTAATATTCGCTTTTGAAAGCCTAAGTTTTTTGATTTCTTTTTTATTATACTGAAGTGTTTTTTCAATTTTAAAAACCCGACCAGGAAAATCGATTAAGACGTCACTAGTATAAAGATGAGAATGTTTATGAAGCTTGAAAATGTTAAAATGAAGCGCTATGGAATTAAAAGCTCCCGATTTTAAAATAGCCGAATTAGGCTCGTATAAATAGGTGAGTGGCTTAGAATAGTTAGATTCAATCGTTTTTTCTTCATCTAAAACAAAGTTGAAGGTTTCGTTTTTATCTTTTTTTAGGTTGATAGTTTCAATGGTTGTTTGTCCTGAAAATTCAGCTTCTAAAATCCACAGTAATTCTTTAACTTCATTATTTAAAGCTACAATTTGAATGGTTTTAACTTGTTTTAATTCACTTATGCCAACCGATAAATCGAGTAAAGGTGCTGTTTTAATCATGATGTTTTTAGCACGACTGAATAAAACATCTAAATATTGTGGCACATTGGGCAAGCAATCGTTTAAAAAGAAGACTTTGCCTTTACTATCGTGTCGTCGCGATGGATCGATATAAATCCAATCATAAATTGCGTTAGTTTCACTTAAATACGCCATACCGTCAACGGCCAGAGTTTTTATGTTTTCAACGCCTAACTGTTTGTAATTATGGTTTACAATTTCTGATAGTTTGGGATTAATTTCGCAATGTGTAACGGTTTTAAATTGTTTCGAAAAGTAAAAACAATCGACTCCAAAACCGCCTGTTAAATCTATTATAGATTTTCCGGTGATTAAATCGGCTTTGTGTTTTGCTGTTTTTTCCGAAGAGGTTTGTTCAATATTTAATTTATTAGGAAAATAGATGTTTTTGGCGTTAAACCAAGTTGGTAACTTTTTTTCGCAACGTGTTTTCGCTTCTATTTGTTCAATAATGGTACTGGTTTCTACCAAAGGAAAAGCTGTGCCTTTTAGTAAAATAGAAGTGACATCAGTTTTTAAATTGGCATCTATAAATTCTTGAATTTCGGTATGTAAAATGGAAATATTCAAAAGCATTATAAATTTTTAGTCAGCTTTTTTACCACTTGATTTTCTGATAAGAAAGCTTTTAGAATAACTTTTATCGCAGTGTATGCAGGTACAGCAATGATTAAACCAATAATGCCAAACAGGATGCCGGTAATTAAGATAACTAAAAATATTTCTAAAGGATGTGATTTTACACTTTTTGAAAATATAATGGGTTGGCTGCCAAAATTATCAACCAATTGTCCTATCATAAACACGATAAATACCCAAAATGTTTTTGGCATAATAACCTCGCTAAAACTTTCGTCTAAATTGCTGGTCATAGTTAAGGTTAGCATTAAAAATGCACCAATAAGTGGCCCAACATAGGGGATTAGGTTAAGTAAGGCACATAAAAAAGCAATAACAATTGCGTTTTCGACACCTACAATAAGTAAACCAATAGTGTAAATGATAAAGAGGATTAGAATTTGAAAAATAAGCCCTACGAAATAACGAGACAGTAAATCTTTTATTTGCGTTGACGATTTTTCCCAACGAGATTCCTTGTTATCTGGAATAAAAATAAGGATGCCATTGGCGAACAAATGACTGTCTTTTAAAAAGAAAAAAGATATAAATAGTACAGAAAATAGACCAATACTGAAACTTCCTAAACCACTGATAATAGCGTTTAAAAAATCGGGAATCATGGCGAAATTTATTTTTGATAATATATTAGATTCTTTAAGTGATTGTTCAACATCGATTTGATGTAAGTCAAAATACTTTATAATTTCGCGGTATAAATGTTCAACATTATCTTGTAATTGGTCTATGTTTAAAAGGGATAAATTTTGTCCTTGCTTAACCACTAAAGGAATAAATAAGCCTACTAAACCAAGAAATAAGCCCAGTAAAACAAGCATAGTTATAATCACAGCAATGGTGTTTTTAAACTTCAATTTACGCTCTAAAAACAGTACAATAGGGCGACCAATAAGCGAAATAACAGAGGCAATGGCAATGTAGCCAATTACCGATTGTATTTTGTACAGAAAATATAAGGTAAGCGCCACGCCTAAAACAATGCCTATGGCTTTTAAAATACCGTTGGAAATGGTGTTTGAATTCATAAAGTAAATATAATATTATTTGGGAGAAATTTTGAGAGGTACTTTTTATAATATCTATTTTCTGAATTTTATTGGGAAGCAGAAATTTGTTTTGTTATTTCATATAAAGCAATATTCGTGGCTTGAACCACATTCATACTACTGTTTTGTCCGAACATATCAATATGAATAACCGCGTCGGATTGTTTTAAAATAGCGTCGGAAACACCAAAATTCTCATCACCAATAAATAAGGCGATTGGTTTTTTTGTTGAAAACTGAACATTGTGAATAGGTTCGCTAGAATCTGTAATTTCTAATGAAATAATCTGATAGTTTTTACTTTTTAAATCTTTAATAATTTCTAAAGCATCTTGATTAACTTCATAAGTTACAACTTTTTCTGTGGCTCGAGATGTCTTTGCCATTTTTCTACCAAACGAAATATTTTCACCACAAAGTATTAGTTTTTCAATACCAAAAGCATCAGAAATTCTGAATAAACTACCAATATTTGGAGCGTTGGTAACGTTATCACAAACCAAAATTATAGGAAATATACGTTTGTTGAAATTTGTAGTGTAGTGGGTGAGTTGCAATTTGAGTTATTTTTATTTAAAATGTTTATTCGGTTAAATGCTTTGTTTTTTACTTTTTGTTATTCAATTCTCAAAAGCATATTTTATAATATTAGCTCCCATTTGTAGTGCTTTTTCTCTTACATCTACTGGGTCGTTATGTATTTGTGGGTCTTCCCAACCATCTCCTAAATCACTTTCAAAGGTGAATAATAAAATGAGTCTGTCGTTATTAAATAGTCCAAAAGCTTGCGGACGTTTTCCGTCGTGTTCATGTATTTTGGGTAAACCTTTAGGGAATTTATAAGCCGAATTAAAAATAGGATGATTTACCGGAAGTTCAATAAGATCTTTATTCGGAAATACTTTTTTGAGTTCCTTTACAATATAAGGTTGCATACCGTAATTATCATCAATATGCAAAAAACCACCAGAAATTAAATAATTGCTTAGATTTTCAGCATCCGTTTCATTAAAAAATACGTTGCCATGCCCCGTCATATGTAAAAATGGATATTGAAAAATATCGGTACTGCCTACTTCTACAATTTCTGTTTTTGGGTTTATTTTAGTATCTATGTTTTTATTGCAAAAGGCAACTAAATTGGGCAATGCTGTGGGGTTACCATACCAATCGCCACCGCCTTGATATTTTAAAACGGCCACTTTCTGTGCAAAGCAAAAAAGGGTGAGCAAACATAAAATAACAGACAATTTAATTTTTATAGCCATTTTCGGACTTTAGATTTCGTTTGTAAACGCTACGGAATGGCAAGCCACAATAGCAGCTGTTTCAGTGCGTAAACGCGTTTCTCCCAAAGTTACAGGAATAAATTTATTTTGAAGCGCTTGTTCTATTTCTTTAACAGAAAAATCGCCTTCTGGGCCAATTAAAATCGTGATGTCTTGCTTTGGTTTGAGTTCTCCTTTTAACGATTTTTTATCTGTTTCTTCACAATGTGCGATAAAAAGATTACCTGAAAAGTCTTGTTTTATGAAGTCTTTAAAGGAAACAGCATTATTTAAAACTGGTAAATAACAGCTTAACGATTGTTTGGCTGCCGATTGTATAATACGTTCGAAACGTTCGGCTTTAATTACTTTACGTTCGCTATGGTCGCAAAAAATAGGCGTAATACTATCGATACCTATTTCGGTTGCTTTTTCTAGAAACCACTCGTAGCGGTCGTTCATTTTTGTTGGAGCAACCGCTAAGTGTAGATTATAATTTCTTTTAGGTTGTAATGTTTTTGAAACTATTTCGGCTGTACATTTATTAATGTTAGGTATGGAAATTTCGGCTGAAAACAACCAACCTTTACCATTTGTAATATGTAATGTATCGCCAACTTGTTTACGTAAAACCTTTACAATATGGCGGCTTTCTTCTTTTTCAAAAGAAAATTGTGTGGTGTTCTCGTTTACTGTGGAATTATAAAATAATTGCATTATGCTTTGGGTTCAACGATTTTTAAAACTTCAACTTCCGAAATGTTTTTTGGATCGTAAGTTTTCAAGACCACATAATACCAATTTTTTTCGGGAATATCAATAGTAAAAATATCATTTAATTCGTGATTACCATTAATTATTTCGTTTGCAAAAATGGGGTCTACGTCACTTTCTAAAAACCAACCTAAATCGCCACCTTTATTAGCGTTATCATCCATAGAATATTGCTTCGATAAAAAGTCGAAAGGAGCACCATGGTTAAATTTGAATATAATTTTATCTCGTAGATTGTTTAAATCTTCTAAATTATATTTTGTACCATCTAAATAGATATAAGATATTCTATTGTAAGATTTTGTATGTTTCTCTACAACTTTGTAAATCGTTTTTTCAAATTGATTTTCGTTTACTTTGGTTCCGCCAATGCGTAAACCTAAGAGTTCTTTAGCTAAACTTGTTTTGTGTTTTTCTTCGTTAAAAGTAATGAGTTTGTTTTTTGTAGAGTTTTTAGATTCTAGAAAGGCTTCGATTTGCTCAGGTGTTTCAATCGTTTCCAATTGTTTTTCTATTGATTTTTGAGCGTTTACATAACAAGAAAAGCCTATAAAGGCTAGCACTATTAATGATTTTGTCATAGGATTTGGGGGTTTGGTTTGACTTCAAATTTAAAGGTAATGTTTCTTATATGAAAGAACTTACAAAAAGTTATCAATAAATTATTGTTTAAGTATTGATTTATAGTGTTCTAGCAGCGTTTTAGGATGATGTTATTTTAGAATAAATAAAAGTCAGTGCACAGCAAATAAATAAAATTATTGATGTGAAAATAGTGATATCAAAATAGGTTATCACATACTAGTTATCATAATAGATGAACACCATACTGTCATGATTTTTTTAGAAAAAAGTACTGCTTATTGCTGCATTAATTGCTGAAATACAGAAGAAAACATATGGTTTTTGTTTATTCAACCTAAACAATTAAATTTTTAATCGGGCAGAGGCTACGACATCTTGTTCTGCAAAATCACCATCTAAATATTTTAAATAACCAACAATAGCAATCATGGCTGCATTATCTGTTGTAAACTCAAATTTAGGTACGTAGGTAGTCCATCCAAATTTTTGTTCACCATCTTTTAAAGCTTGTCTAATCCCGGAATTGGCCGATACACCACCGCCAATAGCAATATGTTTTATACCTGTTTCTTTGGTGGCTAATTTCAACTTATCTATTAAAATACCTATAATAGTAAATTGAATAGAAGCACAAATATCATTTAAATTTTCTGCTATAAAATTAGGATTGGCCTTAACTTCACGCTGAATAAAATATAGTACAGCTGTTTTAAACCCTGAAAAACTAAAGTTTAAACCAGCTACTTTTGGTTTTGTAAATTTAAAAGCTTTCGGATTTCCGAGTTTAGCGCGTTTATCAATTTCTGGGCCTGCAGGATAGCCTAAACCTAAAATTTTCCCACTTTTATCAAAAGCTTCACCTACGGCATCATCGATGGTTTCACCAATAACAGTCATTTCAAAATAAGAATCTACACGTACAATTTGTGTATGCCCTCCAGAAATAGTCATGGCCAGAAACGGAAAAGGTGGTTTTTCAAAGCCTTCTTCATCTATAAAATGTGCCAAAATATGAGCTTGCATATGGTTTACATCAATTAGCGGAATGTTTAAACCATAGGCTAGAGATTTCGCAAACGATGTGCCAACCAATAAACTTCCCATAAGCCCAGGGCCACGTGTAAAGGCCACTGCGTGCAGTTGTTCTTTATTAATATTGGCTTTTTTTAGCGCTTGACTTACGACCGGAACAATGTTTTGTTGGTGGGCGCGCGAAGCTAATTCTGGCACTACACCACCAAATTCTTCATGTATTTTTTGGGTAGCAACAACATTGCTTAAAATTTTTCCGTTATGTATCACGGAAGCCGCAGTATCATCGCAGGACGACTCAATTCCGAGGATATAAATATTTTGTTCCTTCATTAGTGAATTTTAGGCACAATAATTGTTAATTTTGAATCCGAATAAACTTCTCAACAGATTCTTTAAATATGGAATTGCAAAAATAGTTTATTCTTAATAAATTTATATCGTTAAACGTATCAAAAAATTTCTAAAAATACTATCAAAGATAGCAGGTGTTTTACTGTTGTTGTTCATCATTTTGGTGTTGATACTTTCTATTCCCGCTGTACAAACCGGAGTAGGAAGGTATGTTACAAACCGGATAAATACGGATTTTAAAACCAATATAAATGTAGATCGAGTAAGCCTTCAGTTTAACGGCGATGTGGAGCTTAAAAATATTTATATTGAAGATTATAAGCAAGATACACTTATTAGTATTGTTGAATTGAATACCTCTATTTTGAGTGTTAGAAATATCATTAATGGGCAGCTTGTTTTTGGTGATATTGATATTGAAAATCTGCTTTTTAATATTGTAACTTATAAGGATACAACAGAAACTAATTTAGACGTTTTTGTGGCGCGATTTAATAGTGATAACCCGAGAACTGAAAAAAGTAAATTTTTGCTATCTTCTAGTGATGTGTCCATTAATAATAGTGTTTTTAAGCTTTTAGACGAAAATAGAACCACGACCAAAGTGCTTCATTTTGAAGATTTAAATATCAACGCCACCAATTTTTTAATTAACGGAAGCGATGTTGATGCCCGAATAAATACCCTTAATTTTAAAGATAGCCGTGGTGTTGTTGTAAAAAATATGATGACGAATTTTAGTTATACTTTAACTGAAATGACCTTTGCAAATTTGGATATTAAAACACCAAATTCGGTATTAAAAGGCGATTTGAAATTCTCTTATGATCGTGCCGATTTTAAGTATTTTACAGATAAGGTTTTGGTGTCTGCTAATTTTACAGATTCTAAGGTGCAATTAGATGAGCTGAATACGTTTTACAATGAATTTGGCGTGAACCAAACCGCCAGTTTTAGTACTGAAATTTCAGGAACATTAAACAATTTACAAGCTTCTAATTTACAATTAAATACCAATAGGAACACGCGTATTTACGGCGATATCAATTTCAAAAACCTGTTTAATAAAGACGCTGGTAATTTTTATATGACGGGTAATTATAGAAATTTATCGTCCACGTATAAAGATTTAAAAAGTTTACTACCTAATGTACTTGGCTCAGCTATTCCTTCATCTTTTGATCGTTTAGGCTATTTTACAATTACCGGAAATTCACAAGTAACATCGTCGGCTGTAATTGCAGATATTCAAATTGATACCGAGTTAGGTTTTGTAGATTCTAATCTGGAAATTAGTAAAATAAACGATATTGATAATGCAGCATATAAGGGGAATATTATTTTTACAGAATTCGATTTTGGTACTTTTTTAAATGCGCCAGATGTAGGCCGAGCATCCTTAAATTTTGATGTAGACGGTAAAGGTTTTGTAACCAAAACGGTTGATACCAAAGTAAAAGGAGATGTTTTTGAAATTGAATATAACGGCTATAAATATTCTGGAGTTAAAGTTGCAGGAAATGTAAAAAATAACATTTTTGATGGTAACTTAATTGCAAATGATGTAAACCTGAAACTTAATTTTACAGGACTTGTAGATTTTTCTGAAACGGTAAACAAATACGATTTTGAAGCTAAAGTAGATTACGCAAACCTTAATGCATTAAATTTCGTGAAAAAAGATAGTATTTCTATTTTTAGAAGTATTGTAAAAATGAATATGAATGCCAGTAATTATGATGATGCTTATGGTAAAATTTCATTTTTAAGAACAAAATACATCAACGAAAACGACACCTATTTCTTTGATTCTTTCGATGTTTCATCACGTTTTAGTGACGATTTGAGATATATAGAAATTAATTCGCCCGATATTATAGAAGGCGATTTAAAAGGACAATTTAAGTTTGAAGAACTTAAAAAATTGTTCGAAAACTCTATTGGGCATATTTACACCAATTACATTCCGCATAAAGTAGCAGCTAACCAAAGTATCGATTTTAATTTTACTATTTATAATAAGATAATCGAGGTTATTTATCCAGAGTTAGAATTGGCAAAAAACACCTTTATACGTGGAAAAGTAGAAAGTGATGAAAAGCAGTTTAAACTCACTTTTAAATCGCCTAAAATTAAGTTATTAGATTATTTTGCGAATAACATTGAGTTGCAAGTAGATAACAGTAATCCAGTTTTTAATACCTATGTTGAAGTGGATAGTTTGAACACTAAATATTACAATGTGTCTAACTTCAACTTAATTAACGTGACCGTGAATGATACCTTGTTTATGCGTTCTGAATTTACAGGAGGAAAGCGTAATCAAGATAAATTTAACCTTAGTTTTTATCATACCATAAATGAATCGGCCGAATCGGTAATTGGTTTTAAACAATCAGATATTACCATAAAAAATAATACTTGGAATATTAATGAATTGCAAGATCAGTTTCATAAAATATCTTTCGATAAAGCATTAACAAAATTTAATATTGATAAGTTTAGAATTAATCATAATAATGAAGAAATTCGGCTTTCAGGTTTCTTAAGAGATTCCACAGAAAAAGATATTAAACTTAATTTTACAAATGTCGATTTAGCTAAAATTACACCCGATATTGATAGTTTGTCTTTCTCTGGGAATGTCAACGGAAAGCTGGATGTATTACAGCAAAATGGAAACTATTTGCCAAATTCGAGTATTGTAATAGACAATTTTAAAGTGAACGATTTTCTATTAGGTTCTTTTGATGCCAATATTAGTGGAGACGAATCGCTAACAAATTATATGGTTGATGCCACTATTAGTACAGATGAAACAAACTCGTTTAAAGCAAATGGAGAAATTTATGTGGCCGGAAAACAATCTAAAATTGATGTGGCTTTACTATTTAATGGTTTCGATTTATACCCTTTAAATCCGTTGTTGCAAGGTGTTTTAAGTGATATTCGAGGTCAGGCTTCTGGTAAGGTTAATGTAACAGGTAATTTAAACCGCCCAAGTATTAATGGTGAATTATCATTACAAAAAGCAGGATTGGGCATTCCGTTTTTAAATGTAGATTATGCCTTTGCTGATAAATCTTCGGTAACATTAAAGGACCAAAGTTTTATCTTCAATAAAATAAAAATAACCGATACTAAGTTTCAAACCAAGGGGCAACTGGATGGTAATTTAAATCATGTTAACTTTTCTAAATGGGGCTTAGGACTTGATGTTTCAACTAAAAATTTATTAGTTCTAGATACCAAAGAATCAGAAGATGCGCTGTATTACGGCACCGGATTTATTGGAGGAGAAGCCAGTATTTATGGTCCAACCGATGAATTGAGAATTAATGTTATAGGCGAAACAAAAGCGGGTACGGTATTTAAAATTCCGTTGAACGATGCAGAATCGTTTGGCGATAATTCATTCATTCATTTTATAACAAAAGAAGAAAAGGAAGCTCGAAATAGTGGAACAGAACTCGTTTTTGATGAAATAAAAGGGATTGAACTCGATTTCGATTTGGATGTTACGGAAGATGCCGAAGTTGAAATTATAATAGATAAAAACACGGGTCACTCTTTAAGAGGAAAAGGACGTGGCGGATTATTAGTAGAAATTAATACGAATGGTAAATTTGATATGTGGGGCGATTTTGCTGTTTTTGAAGGTGTTTACAATTTTGCGTACGGAGGTTTTATTCAAAAACAATTTATAGTACAACCAGGTGGTACATTGGCCTGGGAGGGCGACCCACTTGATGCAGCTATAAATATGAATGCCATATATAAAACCCAAGCCAATCCATCCCCTTTATTAGATGTTCCTATTAATAGAAGTATCCCTGTAGAACTAAATATTGCTTTAACAGGTAATTTAGAACAGCCTAACCCAGAGTTTACTTTTGATTTTCCTAACGTAAATTCAACTATAAAATCGGAGCTAAATTATCGCTTAGAATCAGATTCTGATAGGCAAGATCAAGCTTTGTATTTAATTTCTACCGGCTCTTTTTCTGGAGGGCTAGACGAACTTAATTTTTCAGGAACCATTGCCGAACGTTTGAATGGTATTATAAATAGTGTGTTTTCTAATGGAGATGGTAAACTTAATTTAGGTTTAAATTATGAAGCGGGACAAAACACGCCAGATTATCAAACGGAAGATCGTGTAGGTTTAACCTTGCAAACCCAAATTAGCGACCGTATTCTTTTTAATGGTAAAGTAGGGGTGCCTGTGGGTGGCGCAACCGATACTGTAGTTGCTGGCGATGCTGAAATTTCATTCCTATTAAATGCCGACGGGACACTTACCGCCAAAGTTTTCAATAGAGAAAATAGTATTCGAAATTTTGGAGAAGATATTGGTTATACTCAAGGAGTTGGTTTATCTTACAATGTCGATTTTGATACATTTAAAGAATTACTTCGGAAAATATTCAAAAATAATTCTGATGATGAAAATCCGGTGTTAGAAGAACCAGAAAAAGAAACAGAAAATGTATTACCAGATTTTATTTCGGTGAAAACTGCTCCTGAAAAAGAATGATTATTTAATATTCATCAGAATATTAAGTTAAAATTCATTTTAATGTATTTTTTTTGAGCTAAAAGTGCATATTAATTATTTTATTTTACTAAAACGTTATAGTATCAAACATCGAATAAAACAGGTCATTTGCTATGTTTATATACTATTTCTTTAGTAAATTTACGTTTTAATTTAAAGAAATCGATGCCCACAAAAATAAAAAAAATAGGTGTTTTTACTTCCGGAGGAGATGCTCCAGGTATGAATGCTGCCATTCGTTCAGTGGTTAGAGCCTGTGCTTACCACGGAATTGAATGTTTAGGAATATATAGAGGCTACGAAGGTTTAATGGAAGGCGATTTCGTTCCCATGGATGCCCGTAGCGTGAAAGGAATTATTAATAAGGGAGGAACGATTTTAAAATCGGCTCGATCTAAAGAATTCAGAACAAAAGAAGGACGCCAAAAAGCGTTTGATAATTTAAACGAAGCCGGTATTGATGCTTTAGTTGCCATTGGTGGTGACGGTACATTTACTGGAGCTTTAATATTTAACGAAGAGTTTGGTTTTCCTGTAATTGGAATTCCTGGTACAATTGATAACGATATCGTTGGAACGTCTCATACTTTAGGGTTTGATACAGCTCAAAACACCGTAGTTGAAGCGATAGATAAAATTCGTGATACAGCAAGTTCTCATAACCGATTATTTTTTATTGAAGTTATGGGGCGAGATGTAGGACATATTGCTCTAAATACTGGAATTGCTGGTGGTGCCGAAGAAATTTTAATCCCTGAAGAAGATTTAGGATTAGAACGTTTGGTAGAATCTTTAAAAAGAAGTAGAAAATCTGGTAAATCTTCAAGTATTGTAGTCGTTGCTGAAGGTGATAAAATAGGAAAAAATATTTTTGAACTTAAGGATTACGTTGATGAAAATATGGAAGGTTATGATGTGCGAGTATCTGTACTTGGGCATATGCAACGTGGTGGTTCACCATCATGTTTCGACCGTGTTTTAGCAAGTAGAATGGGGGTAAAAGCCGTAGATTCTTTACTAGAAGGTAAATCGAATTATATGGTAGGCTTAATTAATAATAAAATGGAGCTTACACCTTTAGATAATGCCATTAAAGGAAAAACAAAAATAAACTTAGAATTATTGCGTGTCTCAGATATCATGAGCACTTAACATTTATACACAAGAATATGTCAAAATTAAAAATTGGAATTAACGGATTTGGTAGAATAGGTAGAATTGCTTTTAGAGTAGCAGCTTCTAGATCTAATGATATTGAAGTAGTAGGAATTAATGATTTATTAGATGTAGATCATTTAGCTTACTTATTAAAGTTCGATTCTGTTCACGGACAGTTTGATGGAACTATCGAAACTAAAGATGGTAACTTAATAGTAAACGGAAATACAATTAGAGTTACTGCAGAACGTAACCCTGAAGATTTAAAATGGGATGCTATTGGAGCAGAAGTTGTTTTAGATTGTACTGGTATCTTCACAACTTTAGAAGGTGCACAAAAACACATTACTGCTGGAGCTAAGAAGGTTGCAATTTCTGCACCATCTGCCGATGCACCAATGTTTGTTATGGGTGTAAACCATAAAGAAATTACTGCTGCAAATACTATCGTATCTAACGCATCTTGTACAACTAACTGTTTAGCGCCATTAGCTAAAGTAATTAACGATAAATTCGGAATTGCTGAAGGTTTAATGACAACTGTTCACGCTGCAACTGCTACACAATCTACTGTTGATGGTGTATCTAGAAAAGATTACCGTTTAGGTCGTGCTTCTTTAAACAACATCGTACCTGCTTCAACTGGAGCGGCTAAAGCTGTTGGAAAAGTAATTCCTGAATTAAACGGAAAATTAACTGGTATGGCTTTTAGAATCCCTACTGTTGATGTATCTGTAGTAGATTTAACTTGTCGTTTAGAGCGTCCAGCTCCATGGGCTGAAATTAAAGCGGCTTTAAAAGAAGCTTCTGAAGGTGAATTAGCTGGTATCTTAGGTTATACTGAAGAAGGTGTAGTATCTCAAGATTTCGTATCTGAACCAAAAACAAGTACGTTTGATGCAAACGCAAGTATGGCATTAAATGACGGGTTTGTAAAATTAGTTTCTTGGTATGATAACGAGTTTGGTTATTCAACTAAATTAATTGATTTAGCTCAATATATTGGTGCTGTAAAATAAATTATCTATATATTTCCACAGTATTATTTATTTTGAATAATGCTGTGGATTTTTTAATTCTAAGAACTTATGATTTTAATTGTAGATAGTGGTTCTACAAAGTCAGATTGGCTTGCAGTAGATAAAGATGGCAATAGATTAATGGATAAAATCCGAACAAAAGGATTAAATCCCGCCATTTTAAGCGAGAAAAAGCTTAAAAAATTAATTAAAAAAAGTAAAGAATTAAAGTCTAATGCAGAAAACGTAACACACGTCTTTTTTTACGGAGCCGGTTGTGGTACCGATAATGCCAGAGATTTGTTAAGTGCCGTTTTACAAGAAATTTTTTCTAATGCGCATGTTGAAGTTAATGAAGATACTTTGGCTGCCGTATACGCTACTATAGACACGCCGGATCAAGCTGCCGTAGTTTGTATTATGGGTACAGGGTCTAACTGTAGTTATTTTGATGGTGAAAAATTACATCAACGTGTTAAATCGCTTGGTTATACCTTAATGGACGATGCTTCGGGTAACTATTATGGTAAGCAATTAATTAGAGATTATTACTATAATCACATGCCAGAAAATGTTAGAATAGCCTTTGGAGCTAAGTTTAACATGGAGGCCGATTTTATTAAATACAACCTATACAAACAACCTAGTCCTAATGCTTATTTAGCAAATTTTGCTGAATTTATGTTTTTACATAAAGATTCAGAATACACCATAAATCTTATTAAGGAAGGTATTCGTCTTTTAGCAAAAAACATGATTATGCAGTATAAAGAAGAGTTAAAAACAGTTCCTGTACATTTTGCTGGATCTATCGCCTTTTTTGCACAAAAAGAAATTAAAGAAGTTGGTGAAGAAATGGGCTTTAAAGTGGGGAATTTCGAGCGCAGACCTATTGATGGTTTAGTGCCTTTCCACACCAATAATTTATAAAAAAATAATAAAAGTAGAGTTGCAAAAGCATTTAGCAATTTATATATCTAATAGATCGGATAAGGAAAGCCTTATCCAATCTATTATGTCAGGTAATCTTATACCTGATTTCTCCAATTTAAAGGGCGCCCTTTTTTCAGAAATTATATTAAATAAATTTATAGAAGAAGAAACACGTCATGGACAATTTGATGTCGTTACTGAAACTAAAAACAGTTTATTGCATTCTTCGGAAGGCGAACGAAAAAAAGCCCTTTTAAATCATATTATAGCTCAGAAACCAGATTATTTGGTAATTGATAATGTTTTTGGAAATCTTGATGTTTTAACACAAGCTCATATTGAAAAAGAGATTACCCAATTAAGTGAGAACACGCGTATTATTCAAATAGCAAACAGGCAAAGAGATTTTTTATCTTTTATAACCGAAATATGGGTGTTTAAGGAAGGTCAATTAGAACCTTTCAAAGAAACCGAAAATAGTAATAGTCTCAATACTTCAGAAGGAGTTCAGTTTGTCGACACTTTACCAAAAGTTGAGCATTCTGCAGGTGAAGAAGAACAATCTTTAGTGAAATTTAATAATGTATCTATTAACTATCGCGAACGTCCTATTTTAAATTCCATTTCATGGGAAATTAAGTCTGGAGAGTTTTGGCAGCTAATCGGTCCTAACGGATCAGGGAAAAGCACAATGTTAAGCATGATTTTTGGCGATAACCCAAAAGCCTACGGACAAGATATTATTTTGTTTGGCGTTAAAAAGGGGAGTGGAGAGAGCATTTGGGATATTAAACAAAAAATTGGTTATTTTTCTTCGGAAATGCTACGCGGTTTTACCCGCAGAGATGCTATTGGAAACATGATTGTTTCAGGTTTTTTTGATACTGTTGGTTTGTATAAAACGCCAACAAATGCTCAAATAAAAATAGCGCAACACTGGTTACGTGTTTTAAATATGTTCGATATTAGAAAGCAATGTTTTTTATCGCTTTCTCGTGGTCATCAACGTTTAGTGCTTATTGCGCGTGCTATGGTAAAAAATCCGCCGCTGCTTATTTTAGACGAACCAACAAACGGTCTCGATGATAACGATGCTGCTTTATTTTGCGAATTAATTAATAAAATAGCAACCGAAACAAATACGGCTATTCTTTATGTGTCTCACCGAAAAGAAGGAAACCTTAAACCAGATAATGTTTTTGAGTTAACTGCTAGTGATACTGGTTCAACAGGAGCTATAAATTTCGATTTTTAGAAACTCTAATCCATGTGTTAAACAGCTGGCCTAATATCCACAGCGACCTTCATTTTATTTTCACCCGAACTATAGATAACACCTTTTAGTGGTGGTACATCATAATAATCCCGTCCGTAAGCCACAATAATATGTTGGTTTTTTGGTATTTGATTATTTGTAGGGTCAAAATCTACCCAGCCAAATTCCGGAATATATAATGAAAACCAAGCGTGAGACGCATCGGTACCTACTAGTTTTTCTTTCCCTGGAGGCGGTAAGGTTTCAATATAACCACTAACATAACGTGCGGGCAAACCAATAGATCTCAGGCAAGCAATGCCAATTTGCGCAAAATCTTGGCAAACGCCTTTTTTATTTTCCATAACCTCTTGTATAGGTGTTGCCACATTGGTTACGTTTGAGTTGAATTCAAAATCAGTAAAAATACGTTGCATCAATTCAACGGTCGCTTCAAAAATAGGACGCCCTGGTTTAAATGAAACCAAAGCATAGTCTTTAATGTTTTTCGATATTTTGGCAATTAAAATAGACTCTAATAAGAATTGTTTAACCTCTAAAATTTCAGGAGAAAGCTTGGTCATCGCTTTTCTTGCGTCTTCTAAAGTCATGGCGGTGCCAATTTTAGACTCATAAATATCAGGCGCTAAACTCACATCGCGAAGTACTTTGCTTTTAGCAATAACTTTTAATTCTTTATGATGTTGCTGTATAGAAAAACGGGTAATTGTGTTTCCGAAGAAATCTGTACGTTCTGAAATTTCTGTTGGTTTCGGACTGATTTCTAAATGATAACTTAAAATAGTTTGACCTAAAAAATCACGAGGTTTTAAGGTGGCTATATTGTGACAAAATGTAACGCCGTCGACGTATTTGTAACTTGTGGTATGTGATAATTGAAAAACCATTATTGTAGTGGGAAGTTTTGATTAACCAATTGATTTTGTTGATAAGAATGATTGAAATACGTATCGGAAATAGATAATGACGTTTGATGTAGCAACTCACTAATATCCGATAGTACGTGTTCTAGATATTCCCTAAGCGCTTCGTTATCATCTAATACAATTAGTTTTTTTGCATCTAAATTTGAAACCAAATTATTCAATTGATGAATTAAGGTATAGCAAGCCGTATTACCATTAACACCTTTAGGGACAGGTAATTTGCTGATGTCTTTTAAAATACGATTAAGCTGATAAGTCAACGAGCGACTGTATTTATCATTCAGTAAAACTAAGTTTATCACGTTCTCTACACTTAAAAAAGAGCGGTAGCTGTAACGATAAATATTCAAACTTTCATGGCTAGTTAATAACGCTTCAAGCACTTCATATTCTAAATCTTCATTGTGATGAGCAACAATTAAAGCACGGGTTTTTGCAATGGTTAAACTGGCTTGTTCGGTTTGTAAACCTATAAAATAGAGTAATAAACCTTGATCGACTAAAATACTTTCTTCAATTAAGCCCATAAAAGCGATAAGCCTAGTAATGGTATTGTCTAATAATTTTATTAGGGTTGAAATGGAGTATTCATTCTTTTTGTCATATTTATTCCATAGCTTTTTGATGCCATCGAATACGCGCCACATATCTTTAGACCATAGGTTTCTTAGCGAGTAATACGAATTGTTGAAACTAATTAATGTTTGCGCTAAGGATCCTATTCTAAAATTATCCAAAATAAGAGAATTCATTTCTTTTAATGGATTTTTAAGCACTTCTTCCTTTCCTTTCCCAACGAAACCAGGGAGCGTATGTGTGATATTGGTAATGGCTTCAAATATAATTTTTAAACTATCGGAAGGTGTATCACTTTTATCATATTGGGCATGTTGCATTTTGTTTAACGCCATCCTTAACAGACGAGAAGTTACTAAGGCACGTCCTAAATAACGTCCCGACCAAAACAGGTTTTCGGCAGTATGACTTGGTAAATCGTTAATGTCTGATACCGGTTTTTGAAAGGTATTGTCCCAACTATAATTTTGAAATTGATTTTGAGCTTTATCTGTTAAAACCCAAAAATCTTTACTAATACCGCCACGCTGATTAGATACTCTTAAGTTTTCGCGTTCGGCAGCTACACGAACTAAACCGCCCGGCATAATGCTGTAAGAATCTCGTTTTGCTATGGCGAACGTACGGCACATCACTTTGCGAGGTTCTAGTTTTCCGTCAATAAAATCGGGTGCCGTCGAGAATTGTATTTTTGCTTGAGCAACAAAACGATAGGGGTTTGCTAATATTTCTTCTTTTAATTTCTTGAGCTCTTTTTTATTTAAAAATTCACCAAAATATAAACTTTCTCTGTTGGAGCGGTCGATGCGTTTTACCACATATTTGGTTAAATTTTTTAATACATGATTGCGCTCTTTTTCTTGTCCGCACCACCAAGAGGCAATTTGCGGCAGAATTAATTCTTCATTTAAAAAATATTTAGAAATCGCATTCATAAACGGAATGAGTCCAGAGTTTTCCAAAACTCCGCTTCCAATAGGATTTACAATACTCACGTTTTGTTGACGAATAACATCCAATATACCAGCGATACCTAAATATGAATCTTCACGGAGTTCTAAAGGATCCATATAAACATCATCAACACGTCTTAAAATGACATGAACTTGCTTTAATTCTTTTAAAGATTTCATCCAAACTTTGCCATTTCTCACCACTAAATCGTTTCCTTTTACCAAAGGATAGCCTAGAAAGGTGGACATGTAAGCATGTTCAAAATAGGTTTCGTTATGCGGTCCTGGAGTTAAGATAACAATGTTTGGGTTGCTCACATTTTTAGGCGCGGCATCAATAAGCATTTGATTATAATCCTGAAAAAACGAAGTCGGTTGCTTTACATTAATGCCGCTAAATAAATTGGGTGCGGCTTTGTTTATAGCAAACCTGTTTTCGAGAGCATAACCTAAACCTGATGGGGCTTGCGTACGATCGTTTACCACCCACATGCGGCCATCTGGACCACGTGCTAAATCGGTAGCGTGAATGAGTAAATTTTTAGAGGTATTATACCGTATTTGGTCGCATTGCCTTAAAAAACCACGATGCGCAAAAATAACTTCTTGCGGCACAATGCCATTTTTAATCAGTTCGCGCTTACCATAGATGTCTTTAAGCACTAAATTGAGTAATTCGGCACGTTGTTTCAAACCTTTTTCAATGGTTTGCCATTCACTTTGGTGAATAATAAAAGGGACAATGTTTAAATCCCAAGTGCGGTTTAGGCCTTTGGGATCATTATAAACATTATAGGTAACGCCGTTTTCGTCCATCAACCAATCAATTTCTTTTTGTCGAGAAGTTAATTCGTCGGAACCGGCTTTTGTTAAATTAGATAATAAACTAACCCAATTAGGGTTAATTTTATCCTTAGATTTCAATACTTCATCATAATTTTTGTTTTTGATAAAATAATTCTGAAATAGTGTATTCGAATCTATGGTCATTTATGTTTTAATTACTTTTGTCTTAAATCTGTTGTGTTCGGAAACTCAAGGTTTGCAGGAAGTTCCTTATAATTAAATTTCTTAGAACTGCCTTTCTTTTTCACACTCGTATTCGATGATGCATCATCTGTTATAGTTTCTTTTACAGGATCGATTTCACCTTGCGTGTGTCCTGATTCCCAGAAACGATTAATACGTCTAGACTCAGCTTCGTAACTATTTACTGGATGTACATCATAAGAGCGTCCACCAGGATGCGATACAAAATATGTACAACCACCAATAGAACGTTTGTTCCAAGTATCAACAATATCGAAAACCAATGGTGCATCTACACCAATTGTTGGGTGTAGCGCGGAATATGGATCCCATGCTTTATAGCGTATTCCTGCAACAAACTCGCCTTTTACAGCGGTAGGTTTTAAGTTTACCTTTACACCGTTGCAAGTTACAACATATCTTTCTTCTGTGAAATTAGCGACTTTAATTTGTATGCGTTCCAAAGAGGAATCTACATATCGAGCTGTTCCGCCTCCAGTCATTTCTTCACCTAAAACATTCCAAGGTTCAATGGCAGCACGCAATTCTATATGAATATTGTTGATGGTTACCATGCCATGTAATGGAAATCTGAATTCGAAAAATGGATTAAACCATTCTTCTTTAAACTTATAACCAGCCTTATTAAGCGAGGTTACAATGTCTTTAATATCTTCTCTAACAAAATGTTCTATTAAGAATTTATCATGTAATTCGGTACCCCAACGCACTAATTTATGCTCGTAAGGTTTTTTCCAGAACCAAGCGACTAAAGTACGAACCAGCAAATTTTGCATTAAACTCATCTGCGGATGTGGCGGCATATCGAAAGCACGAAGCTCTAAAATACCTAAACGCCCTGTGGATGAATCGGGTGAGTATAATTTATCGATACAGAATTCGGCGCGGTGCGTATTACCTGTTAAATCGGTTAATAAATGTCTAAATAATCTATCGGTTAACCAGAAAGGAACATCGCCATCTTTTGGAATTTGACTAAAAGCAATTTCCAACTCGTAAAGGTTTTCCATACGCGCTTCGTCAATTCTTGGAGCCTGACTTGTAGCGCCAACAAACGAACCTGAAAATAAATAAGATAAGCCTGGGTGATGTTGCCAAAACGTAAGTAAACTTCGTAATAAACTTGGTTTACGTAACAGCGGGCTATCAGCTGGAGATATACCGCCAAGTGTTACGTGATTTCCGCCACCTGTACCTGTATGTTTACCATCAAGCATAAATTTTTCGGTGCCTAAACGCGATTGTTTTGCTTCTTCATATAAAGCAAATGTGTTTTTAGTAAGCTCGTCCCAATTTTTTGCTGGGTGTACGTTAATTTCAATAACACCAGGGTCGGGCGTGATTTTTAAAGATTCTAATCGATTATCTTTTGGAGCTGCATAACCTTCTAAAATCACAGGGATGTTTAGTGTTTTTGCGGTTGCTTCAATAGATGACAATAAATCTAAATAATATTCAGCACAGTCTAATGGCGGTAAAAATAAGTAGAGTTTTTGGTCTCTAACTTCTGCGCAAAGGGCTGTTCTTATAAAATAATCTGTTTTCGGTTTTTCTAATTCACCGTTAACAAAGGATACATATCTATTGGTTGCTATCTTTTTATAACTTGGAAATCTGCCACGTTTTGTGAATTGATCCGGTTCAAACTTTGGAAATTCTTCGTGTTCTGGTTTCTCAACAAGCGATGATAGTGGTAAACGCAAACCTACTGGAGAATTTCCAGGCGTTAAAAATAAATGGTTACGTCTAAATTGCCAAAAGCAAGTGTACCATTTACCGAAACTATTATTTAGTGGCAGTAAATGCCCAACCACTTTGTTGGTACCTTGTTCTAATATTTCGCCTAATTTCTTTTGAATAAGCGAGCCATCTTTATCGGTTCTAGGATCAATGTCTACCGGTAAATTACCTTCTTCCCAAAGAAAATAAAAGGCATCTTCAAAGGCCGGCATAATGGTTTCATCTGTAATACCAAGGTATTTGGTAAGGGTGTCTAAAAATAATTTATCAGCATTTTCTGGAACAATTTTATTGTCTGCAAAGGTTGAAAGGAGTTTTTCATTATGCCAAATAACACGTCCATCTTTACGCCAACATAACTCAGTTCCCCAACGTGGTAAAGGTTCTCCAGGATACCATTTGCCTTGTGCACGGTGTAAAAAACCGCCTTTTGCAAATCTATTAAATAAGCGTTTAGTTAAATTATCGGCTAGTTCTCTTTTGTGTGGACCATCAGCATCAGTATTCCATTCTGGAGATTCCATGTCGTCGATAGATACAAAAGTAGGTTCGCCACCCATGGTTAAACGTACGTCGCCTTTTTCAAGTTCATTTTCAACTTTAAAGCCTAGTTTATAGATGTCGTTCCATTGTTTTTCAGTGTATGGTTTTGTTACACGAGGCGATTCAAAAATTCGTTTTACAGAGTTTTCAAATTCAAATTCTGTTTCACAAAAGTCGGTCATTCCTGAAACAGGTGCTGCACTTTCAAACGATGGTGTGCAGGCTAATGGGATATGGCCTTCTCCAGCTAATAATCCAGAGGTGGCATCGAAACCAATCCATCCAGCGCCAGGTAAATAAACTTCAGCCCAAGCGTGTAAATCGGTGAAATCTTCCTCAGGTCCAGAAGGGCCATCAAGCGATTTTTCATCCGATTTTAATTGTACAATATAACCAGAAACAAAACGAGCTCCAAAGCCTAAATGCCTTAAAGTTTGCACAAACAACCAAGCATAATCACGGCATGAGCCATTTCTTTGGGTTAGTGTTTCTTCACAAGTTTGCACGCCAGGATCTAACCTGATGTTATAACTTAAGTACTCGTAAACTTTACGGTTGATATCAATTAAAAAATAGATGGTTTTTCGAGGAGAATAATCAATTGTTTTAATAAACTCCTTTATTAGCGGACCATTATCAGTAATTTCTAAATAGGGTAGAAGTTCTTTTTTAACGGTTTCATTATATTCAAACGGGTATTCTTCCGCAGATTCTTCAACAAAAAAGTCGAATGGATTTATAGTTTTTAAGTCGGCTATTATTTCCACTTCCACCGATAATTCTGTGGTTTTTTCAGGGAAAATTAATCGAGCTATATAGTTACCAAAGGGATCCTGTTGCCAGTTAAAAAACTGATTTTCTGGTTTTATTTTTATAGAATAAGCCTCAATAGGTGTTCTGCTGTGTGGTGCAGGCCGTAATCTAAATATATGTGGAGATAGGTTTATTGCTCTATCATATTTATACTTTGTTTTGTGTGAGATTACAATTTTTAACGCCATAAATTGGTGGTTTTATTGAATGGATTTGAAAGTAAAAAGATTCATATAAATGTACATTAATTTTCTTGGTAATGTTAAGGTTTTATGTAAAATTGAAATAATTAGTAAAACTATTAAAACATTGAAAATTATGATGAATTAAAATGAAGATATATTGAATTTAATGATTATTTATGATAATATCGATAAAATGTATAATTTATTAAGTCGGTTTATTCTGTTTACTAGATTGAAAACCTTAAAATGATTATATAATATAAGCAATAAAAATTTTTTTACATAAAATTGGATATAAATAAGCTTTACTATTTATTTATATTGGTATTTAATCTTACATTAGTTAGCTTAAAAGGTCCATAAATGAAATTTTTTCCAAAATCTCTTCAATATATAAAAATGAAAAAGAAGTTGTCTTTTTTCATCTTCTTATCTATTACCGCTATTTTAATTATTGGCTATTTCTTTTTTGAACGTCAAATATATGTTGAATTGGCAGCGGTATTTCTTCTTGTGTTGGCTATTGTTCAAGTTATTGCGCTACAGTTTTTTTTAAAAAGTCTTTTGAAGGATGACGTAATAAAAGAAAATTTAAAAGGACGAGTAGCAGAGTTGAAGAAAGATTTAGAAGTTTCGGAAAACTTGGCCGAACACAAATCAATTTATTTAGCCAATATGAGCTATGAGGTTCGCACCCCTTTAAATACAGTTTTAGGAATGCTAAATATGCTAAAACAAACCAGTTTAGATAGTGATCAAGTAGCGCAGGTTGAAATTGCCGAATATTCATCGATGCATTTATTTCAGTTGGTAAAAATGGTAACGGATAATGCAGAAGTGGATTCTGGAAAAGTAAAACTGAATTTTATTGCCATTGATTTAAAGCAAGATTTATCAAGTTTATTTAAGGTTTTTGAATATCAAGCTTGGGAGAAAGGACTAGAATTTGATTTTAAATTTTTATTTGAAGAAAAGGATAAGTCATCTGTTTTTGGCGATTCGGAGCGGATTCAACAGGTATTGATTAATTTAATTAACAATGCTATAAAGTTTACTAATTCAGGAAAAATATCAATAATTATCGATCAAACCGTTGGTATAGATCATGATCAAATAGTAACGTTTTATGTAAAGGATACTGGCGTAGGTATGCGTTCGGACGAAGTAAAACGATTTCTGAATGAAAATAAAAACATGCCAGCAGCGACTATTAAAGATTATCGAGGTGGTGGTTTAGGCTTATCGATTTCGCAAAAACTTGTGAAATTGATGGGAGGAACATTGAAATTAGAAAGTAAAGAAAATGAGGGGTCAACATTTTATTTTAGTCTTCAATTGAAAAAGACCATGAATATTAAAATTGTTGAAGATACCACACCTACACTACATGCTAAATTTAATGTTTTGGTCGCGGAAGATAATAGAATGAACCAAAAAGTAATTAAGTTTTTACTTGAAAAACAAGGTGCCGATTGTACGTTTGCTAAAAATGGATTGGAAGCTTTATTACTATATAAAATTCTAGATTTCGATATGGTTTTTATGGATATTTACATGCCTGATATGGATGGTTATGAAGCAACTAAAGCTATTAGAGAAACAGCCAAATACAAACAACATAAAACGCCAATAATAGCCGTTTCGGCAAGTGCGTTTGAAGAAGATATTGAAAATGCAAAGCGCGCAGGTGCTAACGAGTTTTTAGCAAAACCAATAGAGTTAAACAAGTTAAAGGAAATGCTAACTAAATACGCGCTTTAACAATATTGTAATGCCTTTACTTTACAGCAATAACACTTATTTCTACATTTACATTTTTAGGTAATTTAGCTACTTGAACGGTTTCTCTAGCAGGTGCTGTAGCGTCGTTAAAGTAACTGCCATATACGTTGTTTATATTACTAAAATCGTCCATGTTACTGATAAAAATCGTCGATTTAATTACGTTTTCAAAAGTCATCCCAGCAGCAGATAATACCGCTTTAAGGTTATTCATAACTTGAGTCGTTTCTGTTTTAATATCGTCTAAAATCAGTTCTCCTGTTTCTGGATTAATAGCGATTTGACCAGAAGTATATAAAGTGTTTCCTGTTAATATAGCTTGATTGTATGGGCCAATAGGAGCTGGCGCATTTGGTGTTGTGATAATGGTTTTCATTTTAGAGGTGTTTTTGTTGATTATAAAATTATAAATTAGATAGGCCTAAAAATAACTAAATTATTATGATTTTTTTTAATGAAAGAATCAAGATTTTCTTTTTGAATTAAAGCTTTTGAAATTGAATTATTAATTGTATTTCAAAAAGTCGGTAAGTTTTTTAATAACGAAGGTTATAAAAAGACTATATATAAGTATAGGCCGTTTTTCGTTTTAAACTAATAAAATTACAGCTATTCAAATCAGTCATTACAACTGCGTATCTGCCGACTTACGTTTTTCGTATTTAAGATCTTGTAACATGCTCGATTTAATCCCGATAAAGAAGTTCCATGAGGTGTAAGTTCCAAAAGGCACCCAGCTAAAATTCATTCTCCAACTTAATAAATCTCGTTCGAAACGTAATTGGGTAGAGGTGAAGTCGTTATTTTTAAGGTCGTAACCAGAAGAGGCTCCAATAGACCATTTATCAGATAATTGAATATCACCAGAAAACATCAAAGAATGCGACGATATTTCGTTTTGTCTCGTAGTATTGGCATAATTTACGGCGTAAGCCAAACGTAAACTCCATGGTAATTTATAATTATAGAGGGCTGTTTTTGTTTCTTCGTCCTTTTTGTCTTCTTTCATTTGTTCATTAGAGAAGTCTTGCGACACCCCGAACATGTCATCATCACGACCACCACCACGTAAATTTTCATCACGGTTTCTATCATCGTCGTTAGAATCTTTTTTCTTGTTATTATCACTAGATAAAGACCAACTTGCCGTCATGTTAGCACTAGTTAACCTGAATAAGCTTCCGCCATTATCGATGTTGAATTTTTCAATACGGTTATTGTTATTATCTAGGGCATAAGGATCTAAAGTCGCACCAAAATTCAAACTCAATTTATTATCAAATAATTGCGTTCCACCACTCATTCTAACCGGGCTCCATTGCAGAGAATCGCCTGCGAAGTTATACGATGTAGAAAAGTTTAAGTTGTTTAATAAAACCACCTTTTTAGGTTCGGTAGCAGTACTATCTTTATCACGTACTTTGGCTTCTAAATTATTAGATAATGAAATCCCCATAGAGCTAGAAAAAGCTTGACCAGGTGTTCCAAAAATACTTTCTTCGAATCTAGTGAACGATACATCTTCGGCTGTTTCTCCATCCGCACTTACAACCTCGTAAGTATCGTAATATTTATCAAAAGCTGGATTGATATTGTAACTAATAGAAGGCCGCATAATATGCCTTATTTTTTGAATTTTAGGATCTTTTCCTTCCTTTTCAAAATCGAACATACCGTAAATTGTAGTACCTAAACTGGTACTAAAATTATAAGTTCTAAAAGAGTCGAAACCATTTACAGTTTCTGTTACAACTTCTCTAGTGCTTGTGTCAAAAGTTTTATCGATGGTTTTGAACGTCCAAACCTCGTTAAAATTTGTACTTGCACTCATACTAAAGTATTTAAATACTTTGAAGTTTGTTGTTAACGGAATGCTATGTTGAAACCCAAGTTGCGCGTCGTCAAACATTTCTTTTTTGAAGAATAAAGAATCGGTAGTTGTAATTCTATTTTCTCCACGAATATTGTACTGCAAGTTTATATTTTGAATAATACCACTTTTAGAACCTGTTTTTGGCGCAAAAGGATACATTCTACCAAGGCTACCTTGCAACGTTGGCAACGTCATATTAATAACTTGAGTTTGCGTGTTTTGCGAATGCGTTGCTGTTAAACTAATATTTGCCTGCGGTTCGCCTTGAAAGGTTTTGGAGTAAGATACCGAAGAGGATAACGTATTATTGAACCTATTCGCAAGGTTTACTTGGTTTACCGAGCTACTATAATAGTTGCTACTACCTAAGTTTACCGATGCTGAAAATCGTGAATTTGGATTGGCTTTAGCGTCTTGGCTATGCGACCAACGTAAGTTGTAAAGTGTACTTTTAGAATAATCAGAAAATCCAAGTTCACTATTAATTAAGCTTTCATATCTAAAACTTACGTTACCTCTGTATTTATAACGTTGCGCGTAGGTGTTTTCTAGTCGAAGTCCATAACTTCCATTGGTGTAATAATCTCCTAAAACAGTTAAATCTAAATGATCGCTAATGGCAAAATAATAACCACCATTTTGTAAAAAGAAACCCCGATCGTTTTGCTCACCAAAACTTGGAAGGATTATACCTGAAGTTTGTGTTTCACTTTGTGGGAAAAAACCGAAAGGTAATCCAATAGGCGTAGGTACATCATATATAAATAAGTTGGCTAAACCGGTTACAATCTTTTTTCCTGGAACAATTTTCGCTTTTCTCAGTTTTATGTAATAATCCGGATCGTCTAAATCTTCTGCCGTAGTGTATTTAGCTTCTTTAATAAAGTAAACCGAATCGTTCTCTTTTTTAGTAATATTAGCAATTACAGTACCTTCTCCTTGCTCGGTTTTTGAGTTATAGATTAATGCTTTTTTCGATTTTGAATTAAATACAATACTGTCAGGTTCTACAACACTGCTGGCTTGGGTAAATACCGGTTTTTGGCTATAAGTGCCTGTACTATCTAAAATACCTTTAGCACGTACCGTGTTTGTAGTGTAATCTACAATAATGCTTCCGGCCGTAATATTCATATCGCCATAATCAATTTTGGCTTCATTATATAAGTATAATTTATGCTTTACTTGATTAAAAGTAGTGTAATCTCTAGCACTATAAACCACCTTGTTTTCTAAAATGCCTTTTTTAGGTTTGATAGAGTCGGTAAGTGTCGAGTCTTTAACTTTTTCGTCAATTATGGGTGCGACTAGGCTGTCCGTTTTTATAGTAACGGGTTTTTCTATAGAGGGTTTGATAGAATCCCGCTTTTTTTTGATGTCTTGACCAAAGCTTAGCATGTTGATAAACATGGTAAAACTAAGTGCAAAAAGTATTTTAAAGTTGTTTGTCTGCAACGCTTTTAAGTGTATTTTTGTAAAAGTATGGCTCGGTTTTTGAAAAGCCAAAATTACATATATTTTTTTGTGAATGTTTTATATTCTAGCAAAAATTTAAAATTAAACTAAACCGAGTATTTTAATCGTTATTATTTTATTTAATGCAACTATTTTTATTTTGAATGTAGCGGTTATTATTACAATGGTTTAAAATTTTGTTGATTTATCATGAAAACGAACACCTTATTACTTTTCGTATCTTTTATATTAGTATTAACATTTTCTTCTTTTACAGAAAAGAAGAATAATAGCACCAATAAGTTTGTTGTTGTACTCGATGCAGGGCATGGCGGTAAAGACCCTGGGAATATGGGCAATGGGTACAAAGAAAAAGATATTGCACTAAAAGTGGTTTTATCTATTGGTAAAGCTTTAGAGAAGAACCCTAATATTGAAGTTGTTTACACGCGTAAATCGGATGAGTTTATAGATTTATTTGTACGTGGAAAAATAGCCAACAAGGCAAAAGCTGATTTGTTTGTGTCGGTACATTGCGATTCGCACACGTCTCAAGCATACGGAGCTGGTACGTTTGTGTTAGGTTTACACCGAAATAACACTAATTTTGAAGTAGCCAAAAAGGAAAACTCTGTAATTCTTATGGAAGATAATTACCATCAAAATTATGCGGGTTACGATCCAAATTCTCCAGAATCGGCCATTAGCATCATGATGGGCATGGAAGATTATTTAGATCAAAGTATTCAAGTGGCGAGTCTTATTCAGAAAAACTTTGTAGGGAAACTTAAACGAAAAGATCGTAGCGTTAAACAAGCCGGTTTTATTGTACTACACCAAACGGTAATGCCGAGTGTATTAGTAGAGTTGGGCTTTTTGACTAATAAAAAGGAAGGTGCTTACTTAAATTCTAAAAAAGGACAGCAGGATATGGCAACATCAATCACCGACGCTATTTTAGAGTATAAAAAATCTATAGAACAAAATGTGGCTCATGTACATTTTGAAGATGAAGTGCTCGATATTCCAAATGCGAAAGATGAAGTTTACAACGATATTACCTTTAAAATTCAAATTGCAGCAAGTTCCAAATCTCTTGAAACTAAAGCCTATAATTTTAAGGGCCTCCGAGATATTTCAAAAGAAAAAATCGGAAGTTTATATAAGTATTATTACGGCGCAACATCCAACTATACACGTGTAAAACAACTGGAGGCCGAAGCTCAAAATAAAGGGTATAAATCCAGTTATATTGTGGCTTTTAAAAACGGAAAAAAGATAAGCCTTTCCGAAGCTTTAAAAAGGTAATTAAAAAATAAGGAGTATTCTTTTAAATTTAACTTAAATTTGTATTCCTAAATTTAAAGAATATACAATTTGAAAATCTCTAGAGAAATAAAAACAGGCATCTTAGTATTATTAGGAATCATCCTATTTATTTTTGGTTTCAATTACCTAAAAGGACAAAATTTACTAGACAGTTCCAAAACTTACTATGTGGTTTACGATAATGTGGAAGGTTTAGTACCGTCTACTCCTGTAACCATCAACGGACTTAGTGTCGGCAAAGTAATTAGCATCGGTTTTAAAGATGATAATTCGGGTAAATTATTAGTCGAATTACTAGTTGATAACGATTTTCAATTTTCTAAAAATAGTACAGCCGAATTATATGATACAGGTCTTATAGGGGGTAAAGCAGTCGCTATAATTCCAGCGTTTGATAATGCTGGAACAGCAGAAAATGAAGCCGTTCTATCAGGAACTGTAAAAGCAGGGTTAACCGACGCTTTAGCAAGCCAATTAACACCGTTACAAGCTAAAGTTGAAAAAATGCTGGTAAGTGCCGATGCTTTATTGAGTAATTTAAATGATGTTTTCGATGCTACTGCAAAAGCGAATCTAAAAACAAGTATCGCTGCATTAAGTGTTACCATGAACGAGTTTCAAGGCACATCAAAAGCACTTAATGAAATCATGCAAGGCAATAAATCTAAAATAAGTGCCGTGTTAACCAATGCGGAAACCGCGACTAACGATTTAACTAAAATCACGGGATCGTTATCTAAATCCGATTTAGGAGCCACTTTAAATAAGTTAGAAAGTACTTTAGCGAGTTTTGATGATATAATGGGCAACCTTGAAAAAGGAGAGGGGTCTATGGGGAAATTATTAAAAGATGACGCGTTGTATAACAATTTAGAAGGTGCTACTGAAGAATTAGAATCCTTATTAAAAGATATAAAATTACATCCAAACCGTTATACGCGAATTTTATCCAAAAAAGAAATTCCGTACGAATCACCCGAAACTAACTAAATTTTAGATGACATATTTACCCAACATACTATTCGCCATAATTCTCATTGCAGGAATTGGATATTTTGCAAATAATGTAAAAAAACTATTTCGTAATATTAAATTAGGCCAAGATGTCGATGTTAGCGACAACAAATCGCAACGTTGGAAAAACATGGCGCGAATTGCGCTTGGGCAAAGTAAAATGGTTCGACGCCCAGTGTCAGGATTATTACATGTGGTCGTTTACGTTGGGTTTGTCATTATAAATATTGAAGTACTCGAAATTATTATCGATGGTCTTTTCGGTACACACCGCATTGGTTTAAGTGTGCTTCCAACTTCAGTTTACGGGTTTTTAATAGGTACTTTCGAAGTGCTCGCATGTCTTGTTTTTATTTCCGTAGTCGTATTTTGGATTCGTAGAAACATTATCAAAATTCAACGTTTTTGGAAAAGTGAAATGACGAGCTGGCCCAAAAATGATGGTAATATCATCCTTTATTTCGAAATGGTTTTAATGGGGCTTTTCCTATTAATGAACGCAACCGATTTACATTTTCAAAGTTTAAATTCAGGAAATGTAATCAGTCAGTTTATCACACCTATATTTTCAAACGTACCAGAAACCACATTGCATGTTATAGAACGCAGCGCTTGGTGGATGCATATTATAGGGATTCTAGCATTTTTAAACTACCTATATTTTTCAAAACATTTACATATTCTGTTAGCTTTCCCAAACACTTATTTTGGAAAATTAACACCAAAAGGGCAATTCAATAATTTAGAATCTGTTACCAACGAGGTAAAACTAATGATGGATCCAAATGCCGATCCTTTTGCTGCCGCTCCCGAAGGTGAAGCCGACGAAGCGCCAGCAAAATTTGGAGCTAGCGATGTGCAAGATTTAAGTTGGGTAAGCTTATTAAACGCATACACTTGTACCGAGTGCGGACGTTGTACAAGCGAGTGCCCAGCCAATCTAACCGGTAAAAAATTATCACCACGAAAAATCATGATGGACACCCGTGATCGTCTAGAGGAAGTGGGTAAAAACATCGACGCTAACAATGGCGAATTCAAAGACGATGGCAAACAATTGCTTGGCGATTACATTACAAACGAAGAAATTTGGGCCTGCACCAGCTGTAACGCCTGTGTAGAAGCCTGCCCAGTAAGCATCGATCCATTATCCATCATCATCGAAATGCGCCGCTATTTAGTTATGGAACAAAGCGCAGCGCCAACCGAACTGAACAACATGATGACGAACATAGAAAACAACGGAGCACCATGGCCATACAACCAAATGGACCGTTTAAACTGGAAAAACGAATAAATAAAAATAATTTGGGCGTTCCCCGAAAAGGGTCGGGCTTTCGGCAGTCGCTTTTTTGTGTTGCATAAGTGCAACAACACAAAAAGAGCTCCAACAAAACCTCAATCCCTAACGCAACCTAACAATTAAGTAAAGTGCCAAAAGCAGTAAAAGTCATTTTTTATAACGTTCAGTAATATAAAAAATAACAGATAGGAAAAGCACTTTAAAACCTCATAAACAATAAAGCATGAGCGAACAACTAAACGTACCAACCATGGAAGAATTCATGGCACAAGGCAAACAACCCGACATTTTATTTTGGGTAGGTTCTGCGGGAAGTTACGACGATAGAGCCAAAAAAATAACCCGTGCCTTTGTAAAAATATTAAACAAAGCCAACGTTAATTTTGCCGTTTTAGGAACCGAAGAAAGTTGTACCGGCGATGTTGCCAAACGCGCAGGAAATGAATTTTTGTTTCAAATGCAGGCCATGATGAACATCGAAGTCTTAAACGGCTACGAGGTAAAACGTATTGTAACCTGCGACCCACATTCCTTTAATTGTTTAAAAAACGAATATCCAAGTTTAGGTGGTAATTACGAGGTTTTACACCATACGCAATTCATAAAAGAATTGATAGAAAGTAAAAAACTAGAAATTAAAGACGGGACTTTTCAAGGTAAACGTATCACTTTTCACGATCCGTGTTATTTAGGTCGCGCCAATTCCGAGTACGATGCGCCACGCGACGTATTAGCGACACTAAATGCAAATATTCTAGAAATGAAACGTAGTAAAGCTACCGCATTATGTTGTGGAGCAGGAGGAGCGCAAATGTTCAAGGATGCCGAAAAAGGCGATAAAGAAATTAATGAACTTCGTACTGAAGACGCGCTAAAAACCAATCCGGAAATTATTGCAACGGCTTGCCCTTATTGTATGACCATGATGAGCGATGGCGTAAAAGTAAAAGAAAAAGAAAGCGAAATTCAAGTGTTAGATATTGCCGAACTTATCGCACAATCTCAAAACCTGTAACATTTCAAAAGAAAAAAAAGAAAACATGCTAGTAGAATTTAATACATTACCCGAAGAATCTCGCGTTTGGATATATCAAGCCAACCGATCATTCAACCTGCAAGAACTTGAAGAAATCGAGGCTAAACTCAAAGTTTTTATAGAAAACTGGACAGCGCACGGCAGCGATTTACAAGCAGGCTACACCATAAAATATAAACGGTTTATCATTTTAGGCTTAAACCAAAATTTAAATCTTGCTACAGGATGTTCCATAGACGCTTCGGTACATTTTATTCAGCAATTAGAAAAAGACTACAACGTCGATCTAATGGATAAAATGAACGTATCCTATAAACAAGGCGAGTATGTAGCGTATAAAACATTGACCGATTTTCGTAAAATGGCAAAAGACAAGGCGGTTTCAAAAAACACGATTGTTTTTAATAATTTGGTGGCTAATATTGCTGAATTCAATGAAAATTGGGAGGTGCCTGCAAGTGAAAGTTGGCATAGTCGGTTTGTAAAGTAAAATTAAAACCCACCTATAGGTTCAAAACTTATAGGTGTTTTTCTTTTAAATCCTTTTTAAGTATTGAAATATAAGTAGACTTGTTTTAAACCAAATTAAAAGCAAGAAGTCTTATTAAAAAATATAATACATAATGAACTCCAATCTAATTAAAAGTTTTGCAGCAATATTCACCTTACTAACAGTTTTAAATTGTAGTAATGACGATGAAAAATCAACCAATGAAAATGAAGTAATCGAGGTGCCTGCCGTATATTCAAAAGTTTATGGAGCAACGAGTGTTACAAGCGATGGTACTTTTATAACTATTAAAACCACTGGAACGCCAGACCATAAGAGCGTATATTATCCTGTAACAAGCGACCTGTACGAAGATTTTAGTGGCACCACTTATGCTGGTTTTGATTTTGTGAAAAACCCAAACAAAATTTCCGAATTCGATTATACGTTTAAAATTCCATTAAACCCGACTGTAGCAACAAATCATGCAGCAACGCCACTTGGTGCTATAGGCGTTTCTTTGAATGGTGTGCCATTTTTTAATCAGTATGCTGGGCCAAATCAACCGCTTACTGATGAGATTCAAAGTTTTGATCAATATTGGGGGCATCCAACCGGAAATGGTACATTTCATTACCACGTAGAACCTTTGTATTTAACAACGGTAACAGCTAGTAAGTCCGCATTGTTAGGTTTTCTTTTAGATGGTTTTCCTGTATATGGTCCTGAAGAAGAAAATGGTGACGCGATAACTGGTTTAGACGCTTATCATGGTCATACGCATGTTACAGTAGATTATCCTGACGGTATTTATCATTACCATATTACAGATAGCGATCCGTATTTAAATGGTAATGGATTCTACGGAACTCCAGGAACAGTAACACAATAATGAAATTCTTAACTTTAATTTTACTTTTAATTTTCAGTTGTTCGTGTAAAGAGCAAACGGGTGAAGTTGGTTTGAATAAAACTATTCCAGAATCATACGTTTTAAAGTCGGAAGCAACCCAAATCAACGGGGTTTGCTATATGAACGACAGTAAATACTCTGGATATTTGTATCAATTAGAGCAGAAAACAGCCGATACTATTTTAGTTGAAAGTTATTACGAAGGTTTACAAGAAGGCGTTTCAAAAAAATGGTATACTGGTAATCGTTTGAAAGAAATACGTTATTATTCCGAAGGAATGAAAAACGGACAACAAGTTGCTTTTTGGGAAAACGGAAATAAACGCTTTGAATATACTGCCCAAAATGATGGCTATGAAGGCGAATTGAAAGAATGGAACGAAACTGGATTTCTACTTCATTTAGCTAATTACAAAAACGGACAAGAAGAAGGTACTCAAAAGATGTGGTACGATAACGGGAAAATTAGAGCGAATTACGTTATTGTTGAAGGAAAACGATTTGGATTATTAGGAACTAAAAACTGTGTTAATGTATCGGATAGTATTTTTTTTAATAATTAGTTTTCTTTGTTTTGGGTGCAATAAAAAGGAACATAAAACTATAACGTCTTTACCGTATTATAATGAGCCTACATTCACACCCGTTTTTGTAAATAAAAACCCTGAATTACTAAAAACAATAAATCATACAATTGCTGATTTTGAATTCTTAAATCAAGATAGTGTTGTAGTAAATCAGAGCAGTATTGAAAATAAAATTCACATTGCTAATTTTATTTTCACCACTTGTGGAAGTATTTGTCCAACCATGACGAGCCATTTAAAAACGGTAAGTGATAGTTTAAAAAATGACGATCTTGTTTTTCTGTCGTATTCTGTAACGCCTTGGATAGATAAACCTGAGGTATTAAAAGCGTACAAAGAAAGTCAAGGTATAACCAATCAAAATTGGCACTTTCTAACAGGTTCAAAAAATGATATTTATAATTTAGCAAGACAATCTTATTATGCTGAAGAAGATATCGGGTTCAGTAAAGATAGTACGGAGTTTTTACATACCGAACATGTACTTTTAGTAGATAAAACCAAAAGAATTCGTGGTATTTATAATGGCACTTTAGGTTTAGAAATGAACCAATTAATAGAAGATATAAAAATGTTACAAGATGAAAACTAACTATTTATTAGTATTACTAGTTTTTTGTAGTTTGTTGCTTTTTCAATGTTCAGAATCTGTTAAAACAGAAAAACCTAATATTCTTTTAATTTGTATTGATGATTTGCGTCCAGAATTAAAATCTTTTGGGGCAGATTACATAGTCTCCCCAAACATAGATGCACTTGCTAAAAACGGCGTGTCTTTTCAAAAGCATTTTGTGAATGCACCAAGTTGCGGACCATCTCGTTACACTTTACTCACAGGACAATATGGTTCTGCAAATAATGACGCGTTGTTTCGTCGTTCATATCAAATTTCTGCAGGCGATAAAAGTGTTAATCCAAGCATGCCAGAGTGGTTTAGAACGCATGGATACACAACTGTTTCGGTTGGGAAAGTATCGCATCATCCTGGAGGAAGAGGGGGTGAAAATTGGAACGACAGTACCATAATTGAAATGCCTAATGCTTGGGACAAACATTTACTTCCGGTTTCAGAATGGCAACATCCACGAGGTGTTATGCACGGATTGGCACATGGTGAAATTCGAGAAATAGCAAATGAAATGGATGTATTTCAATCTGCTGAAGGTGATGATAATATATATCCAGATGGCGCCATTACAGACGAAGCATTGAATCAAATACGGGTGCTTTCCGAAGATAAAGAAAAACCATTTTTTCTTGCGGTAGGCATTATTAAACCACATTTGCCTTTTGGAGCGCCTAAAAAATATTATGATTTGTATGAAGGCGTTAAACTACTTGAAATAAAACATCCTCAAAAACCCGAAGGTATAACAACTTGGCATGCTTCTGGTGAGTTTATGAAATATAACCGCTGGGGTAAAGATCCAAATACGGATGCTGAATTTGCCAAAGAAGTTCGTCGCCATTATGCAGCAAGCGTAAGTTATGCCGATGCTCAAGTAGGGAAGGTGCTTGCTGAATTAAAACGAACTGGTGCAGACAAAAACACCATCGTGCTACTTTGGGGAGATCATGGTTGGCATTTGGGCGAACACGCTATTTGGGGGAAACATAGTTTGTTCGAGGAATCGTTGCACTCTCCCATGATTATTCATTATCCAGGTATGAAACAACACGGGCAAAAAACAAATACCATAGTGGAAACATTAGATGTTTTTCCAACGTTGTGTGAATTAACAGGCATTGAGGCACCTGAATTTGCTCAGGGCACATCTTTATTAGAGATACTTGAAAATCCGAATTCAAAAAAAGATCATTTAGCTGTGGCATACAACAGTAATGTGGCTACAATTAGAACGACTACACATCGACTATTACTTCATAAAAATGGTTTTGTTGAATTATATGATAGTACAACAGAAGCAGGTGAAACTAAAAATATAGCAGACCAATATCCAGAGCTCGTAGGGGAGTTGAAGCAAGCGTTAAAAGCGAAGTTGGGATTTACAGAAGATGGCATTTAAAAATAAATTATGACAAAAATTGAAGGCAGTATTATTTTAATTACTGGTGCTGATGGTGGAATAGGTACTGCGCTAGTAGATGAATGTTTGGCTTTAGGTGCAAAAAAAATATACGCAACTGGGCTAAATTTAGACAACTTAAATAACCTTTTTAAAAGTTATGATAATGTTGTTTCTGTTGTTCTGGATGTTACAAATTCAGAGCAAATTAAATCCGTAGCCGAAATTTGTGCAGATACTAATTTACTGATAAATAATGCTGGTGTAGAATTTAAAGTGCCTTTTATAGCCGAAAAATCGAGCCAGGCTGCACTCATGGAAATGAAAGTGAATTATTTAGGTTTAATCGATATGATTAATGCGTTTGTTCCAAATTTAAAAAAGTTAGAACATGCTGGTATTGTTAATATTTTATCGGTTGGAGCCTTAGCTATTATAAAACGTTTGGGCACTTATTGTGCATCCAAAACGGCGTCTCACGTATTAACCGAGACGATTAGGGCAGAGCTAGAAGAGCAAAATATAAAAGTGATGGGAACTTATCTTGGGTATGTAGATACCTCTATGGTGCCAGAGGAAACTAAAACCGAAAAATCTTCACCGAAAAACATCGCAATTGGTATTTGTGAAGGCATAAATAACAATGAAAATCATATTTATCCAGATCAAACCACGAAAGACTATATTAAAGAACATCCTCTTGAAACCGTATTTTTTGAATAAATAATTAATAAGAAAAAAGCCAATTCATTCCTGTATTGTTGGTAGGATGTCCTTTCCTTAATTTATAGCGCATTATTCTCGAAAAAATTTTTATAATTCAATTAGAATAATGATTTTTACATCTTTGAAAAAAGTAAAAACTAAATTATGGCTAAAGAGATTGTTTTATTAAATATTTCAGGACAGGATAAACCGGGTTTAACATCTAGTTTAACTGGTGTTTTGGCCGAATATGGCGCAAAAGTTTTAGATATTGGTCAGGCCAATATTCACGATACATTGTCTTTAGGTATTTTGTTCGAAATAAAATCTAAAAAGAATTCGGCTGCCGTTTTAAAAGATTTGCTTTTCAAAGCTTACGAACTTGGTATTACTGCTAAGTTTACTCCAATTTCTTTGGATAAATATGAAGATTGGGTGACACTTCAAGGTAAAGACCGCTACATTGTGACACTTTTAGGAGAGAAATTAGCTGCCAAACAAATATCTGAAGTAACGAAAGTAATTTCAGATAAGAATTTAAATATAGATTCTATAAAGCGTTTAACGGGGCGTTTATCATTAAAAAGAAAAGAAGAATACCCTAGGGCTTCTATTCAATTGTCTATTAGAGGAGAGATTGGAGATAAATCTGAAATGACTAAAAAATTCATGTCAATTTCTAAGGAACTTAATGTTGATATCGCTTTTCAAGAAGATAATATTTACCGTAGAAACCGTCGTTTGGTATGTTTTGATATGGATTCTACTTTAATTCAAGCTGAAGTTATTGATAAGTTAGCTGAATTGGCTGGTGTTGGTGATGAAGTTAAAGCTATTACGGAATCTGCTATGCAAGGCGAAATTGATTTCAACGAAAGTTTTAAACAACGTATGAAGCTGTTAAAAGGCTTAAGCGAAGAAGTTCTGCAAGATGTTGCTGTAAATTTACCAATAACCAAAGGTGCACGTCGCTTAATTGATACATTAAAAAGTTACGGTTTTAAAACCGCTATTCTTTCTGGAGGATTTACATATTTTGGTGAGTATTTGAAAAAGGAACTAGGTATGGACTACGTTTATGCTAACCAATTAGAAATTATTGATGGCAAGTTAACCGGTGGCTATTTAGGAGATATTGTTGATGGTAATAAAAAAGCAGAATACTTAAAAGAAATTGCTAAAAAAGAAGGGATTGATATTAGCCAAACCATTGCAGTAGGTGATGGTGCTAACGATTTGCCTATGCTTAATTTAGCGGGTTTAGGTATTGCGTTCCATGCTAAGCCTAAAGTAAAAGATAGTGCACAAAGTTCTATATCGAGTATTGGTTTAGATGGTGTGTTATACTTGTTAGGGTATCACGACAGACATATTGATTTAATTGAGTAAAGATTATTTACTTGGTATGATATAATAAAAAAAGCTCTAAAAATTTTTAGAGCTTTTTTTATGGATTATATTTTCTTAGTCCCGATAAATAGCCATAATCGGTATATCGAAGTTGTTTAATAAATCTTCAGTTAAACTAAAAGAGAATAAGCGCTGGTAAAAATTACGTTTATGATTTATGAGACAAACCATATCTATTTTGTTGTTAATACAGTATTCTGTAAGCGATTTTTTTAAGTTAATTGAGTCTATAGAAATAAACTCGACGTTATTAAGATGTGCTAAATCTAACGATTGCTTAAAGGTTTCCATTAGTGGAGAAATGGATTCTACATGTGCTAAATCGAAATGAATAACATGTAATTTTGAATTGAATTCTTGCGATTTTTCAATAACATCTCCCAGCGGAATTATTTCATCTTCTTTATAATCTACAAGAAAAACAATGTTATCCAAATAACCATCGAAAACAGCTTTTTCTGGCACAGCAATAACGGGTTTGCTAATTTCTTCCAATATTTTAATGGTATTGGTTTCCATAAAAATATTAAACAGGCTATTCTGGCTACTTTGCGTACCCATAATAATCAAGTCAATCTTATCTTCTTTTTTTAAAATGTACTTTTTTAAAGACTCTACAAAAGTACCTTCATCCACGACATATTTTACGTTTAAATTTCCTGCTTTACTGTTTTTAATAAGTTTTTCAAATGGAGGGAATTTATCCTTTTTGCTTCTAAAGTTTTGGATATCTACTTTATTGTAAACGGCCTGAGCATCTTCATTTAAAGGATCTCCAGTGGTATAAGTGTGATATATAATAAGCTTTGAATTAGACTTTTGTGCATATTCCATAGCATATGTAAAAGCATTTAAGGATAATTCGGTAAAATCTGTTGGAAATAATATGCTTTTCATCTTTTTAACGATTAGGGTTGTGTTTTTAATTTTAAATGAAAGTAATGCTATAGCGTTGCTAAATATTTTACGGCATAAACCAGCACAATACTCACTACAAGGCCTATAAAAACTTTAAATAAATCCATTCCTAAATTACTAAACATAGCTCTTCGAGGTTCATTTTTTCTAAGCATATAATTTAGGGCAATTTCTCTACCAGCTAAAATGCCTATAAATACCCAAGTGGTGCTCATAGGTACATTATTTAGTTCTTTAAAATAGAATAAAATAATACCATATGTAAAATCTATAAGCGTGGCAGACCTTAAATCTACGGTATTGGTTTTAGATTTAATAATGTTTTGTATGGCACCTCCTTTTTTCGCGATGATAAAAGCAAGCATAAGTAATATAATAATCAACGAGAATATTAATTGCCATAATTGGAGTTGCCTTGGTAAATAAACATAAATATTAGCGAAATCTTGAATAAGCCATTGCGACCATAAAAAACCAGTTGAGCCCCATTGTAAGGCGGTCCATATTTTGGTTTCTTTAGTTGTGATGGGGTTTTCTATAAATTTTTTCTCTAGTATTTTAGATATGGTCAAATACAAAATAATGGCCGCAACAAAAGAAACCGCATAACCAGAAACCGATTTTAAAACCATATCAGTTAAATTCTTTTGATTAAAAAAAGTAAGAATTAAAAACGAGGTGCTTACCGGGATTCCGGTACGTGTAAGCAACATTAAAATAATAGGAGGTAGTATGTAATACCATGAAAACGGGTTTGGCATAGGGTATTTTTCTAAACGCCCGTAAGAGACATCGCCATCATGAGTAATGTAACCATAGATAAGGGTAAATGTTAAAATGCCACCAGCATAAAGATATAATACCCACCATTTTTTTCGTTCATTCGAGCTTAGGAAAGTCCCCAATGTTTGGATGGTATCATTACCTATTACGGAATAGGCGGCTAAAGTAAAACCAAGATAAATAACTACTGTCGAAAAATCCATTGATAATGTTGGTATGGTTGTTTTTTTATTTTGGTGGTAAATAACGCATTTAAAACCATGTGATATGTTATATAATCTTTATTAATTAGTTAAGTTTTATTGCTGCTAAATCTTTTAAATTCAGTGGAGTATAAAGTATTTGCATGTGCTTGAAAATAGGAGGTGAAAATTTTTATTCGAGCTGAAGGAAATTGAAACAAGCTAGCAGATGTATTTTATTATTTATCACATATTACCAAAATATATTAATTCTATGTTAGATGGTTGTCATTAATACAATGATGAATTTACGCCACCTTAAATTTAAAATCTGTTACAAACTTCTGTATAAATCTATCTTAAAGTCTTTTTATCTTCCTATTAAAAGTATTATTTTGGCATGATTATTAGTGATATATAATTACTAACAATTCTCTTTTAATTAATTCTATTTATGCGCCAAATAATTTCTACCGTAGTTTGTATATTTTCTGTGTTTTCAATTTACAGTCAAACCTCAGGTAATCCCTTAAAAACAGTAGACTCAGAAGCTCAACAAAAATGGGTCGATAGTGTATATTCTGCATTAACTTTATCCGAGAAAATTGGGCAATTGTACATGGTGCAAGTTATGTCTAACCAATCGGCAGCAACAAAACTTAAGGTTGAAAACTTAATAAAAAAGCACCATATTGGTGGTCTTATTTATTCTTTAGGTGGTCCAAACCGTCAGGCGCGATTAAATAACGAGTTACAATCCATTTCTAAAATTCCACTTTTAATTGGTATGGATGCCGAATGGGGATTAAGCATGCGTTTAGATTCTACTTACGCTTTTCCATGGAATATGACTTTAGGTGCCATTAGAGATAATAAATTAGTTGAGGAAGCTGGCCGAAAAATTGGAGAACATTGTAAACGTTTGGGCGTTCATTTCAACTTTGCTCCGGTGGTAGATATTAATACGAACCCATTAAACCCTATCATTGGAAATCGTTCTTTTGGAGAAGATCGCGATAATGTCACAATAAAGGCTTCTGCTTTTATGAAAGGGATGCAAAGCGCTGGTGTTTTAGCAAATGCGAAACATTTTCCAGGGCATGGCGATACCGATCAGGATTCTCATTTAACATTGCCAACTATTAGTTTCAACGAAAAACGTATCGATTCTATAGAATTATACCCCTATAGAAAATTAATAACCGAAGGACTTTCTAGTGTTATGGTGGCGCACTTAAACGTGCCTGCTTTAGATAATTCGGGCGTACCATCATCATTATCAAAACATATTGTAACCGATATTTTAAAAGAAAAATTAGGTTTTCAAGGACTTATCTTCACCGATGCATTAACTATGAAAGGTGCTGCTGATTTTGATGAAACAGGCGATATCGATTTAGCTGCTTTTCAAGCTGGAAATGACGTAATGCTTATGTCTGAAAATGTAGGTATTGGTGTCTCCAAAATTAAAGATGCTTATACTCGTGGAGAAATTTCCGAAGCACGTTTAGCACTTTCTGTTAAAAAGATTTTAATGGCAAAGTATAAAGTGGGATTAAACAATTACCAACCTATAAGCTTAAAAAATCTTTCTAAAGATTTAAACCGTCCGGAAGATGATATTTTATACGAAGAGCTTCTAGAAAATGCTATTACTGTTGTAAAGAACGAAAATAATTTAGTGCCGTTAACGCATTTAGAAGTTAAAACTTTGGCTTATGTGAAGTTAGGCGACGATTCTGGAGATGAATTTTTTAACGAATTAAAAAAATATGGAAAAGTACACGCCATAGCAGGGAATAACCTAGAAGATTTATTGGGGAAACTAGAACCGTATAATACAGTTGTTATCGGTTTACATCGTTCGAATGCTAATCCATGGAAAAGTTATAAATTCACAGAACAAGAAATTGTTTGGTTGCACGAAATTGCGCGTACACATAATGTAATTTTAGATGTTTTTGTAAAACCATATGCATTGTCCGATTTAAAAACGACAGCGAATATTGAGACTATTATTGTAAGTTACCAAAACAGTGCCATTGCACAGCAAAAATCGGCGCAGCTTATTTTTGGAGCCATTCCATCAAGAGGTGTTTTACCTGTTTCTGTCGGTGGTTTTTATAATGCTGGCGAAGGGATTGATATCGATGCTATTAAACGTTTAGGCTATACAGTTCCAGAACGTGTAGGGATGAATTCTAAAAAATTAAATAGAATTGATTCACTCGCTAATTTAGCTGTAAATAATAAAATGACTCCAGGAATTCAATTGTTGGTGGCTAGAAAAGGTAAGGTGATTTATAATAAAAATTTCGGAAAACACACTTACGCAGGAAAAGAAAAAGTAGGTTTCGATGATATTTACGATGTAGCATCACTCACCAAAATATTGGCAACTTTACCTTTGCTAATGGAAATGGAAGAGCAGGGAATTGTAAGTTTAGATACCAAACTAGTGGAGGTATTACCAGAGTATAAAGGTTCTAATAAGGAGAATATCACCTTAAAACAAATGTTGTCTCATTACGCACGTTTACGCCCGTGGGAACCATTTTATTACCGTACTTTAGATTCGGTTACTAAACGTCCGAGCAAAAAATATTACAGAAAAGTACGTAGTCCAGAATTTAATGTTGAAGTGACTAATAACCTGTTTTTAAGATCTGATTATCAGGATTCTATTCCTAATATTATTAAGGATTCAGATTTGTTAGATCGTCTAAAGTACCGTTATAGTGATTTCCCTTATTACATTTTAAAGAAATTTATTGAAGAGTATTACGACAGAACCCTAGAACAATTATCGCAAGCCCATTTTTATGAGTCTCTAGGTGCGAATTATACCATGTATAATCCATATCATAAAGTGAGTAGTAAAAAAATAGTACCAACGGAAGAAGATGATTATTATCGTTTTCAAAGGGTGCAAGGTTATGTGCACGATATGGGCGCAGCCATGCAGGATGGTATTGGCGGGCATGCCGGTATTTTTAGTAATGCAAACGATGTAGCTAAAATTATGCAAATGTATTTGCAAAAAGGATATTACGGCGGAAAGCGTTACTTAAAAGAAGAAACCGTTGATAAGTTTAATACCCGTTATTATGAAGATAAAAGTAATAGAAGAGGGGTTGGTTTTGATAAACCGCAATTGGGGACTGCTGGACCTACATGTGGTTGTTTGTCTATGGAAAGTTTTGGGCATTCTGGTTTTACCGGAACTTATGCGTGGGCCGATCCAGACGAAGAAATTGTGTATGTGTTTTTAGCGAATAGAACGTACCCAAATGCAGGTACAAATTTATTGCTGAAAGAAAATATAAGAACAGAAATACAACGCTTAATTTACGAAGCTATTGAAGATTAAGATGCTTGAGTTTTTTAAGTTTATAAAATTGAAAAGATGAAAATAGGTATAGTGTGTTATCCAACATTTGGAGGAAGTGGCGTTGTGGCAACAGAGTTGGGCTTAGAACTTTCTAAGCGAGGTCATGAAATTCATTTTATTACTTATAACCAACCGGTGCGATTAGAATTGTTGGGCAATAATGTACATTATCACGAAGTAAATGTACCCGAATACCCGTTGTTTCATTATCAACCTTACGAGTTGGCTTTATCGAGTAAATTAGTCGATATGGTGAAGCTTCATAAAATAGAAATCCTTCATGTGCATTACGCTATTCCGCATGCATACGCGGCTTATATGGCTAAAAAAATGCTTATTGAAGAAGATATTTATGTCCCTATTGTAACCACACTTCACGGTACTGATATTACATTGGTAGGGAGTCATCCTTTTTATAAACCAGCGGTAACGTTTAGTATTAATAAATCCGATGCGGTAACAGCAGTTTCAGCAAGTTTAAAAGAAGATACACTGCGCTTATTTGATATTAAAAATGAGATTGAAGTAGTACCTAACTTTATAGATTTAGAAAAGTATAAACATCATGGCGTTACAGAATGTCAACGTGGTTTGATGGCTAAAGACAATGAAAAAATAATAACGCATATAAGTAATTTACGACCCGTAAAACGAATAGAAGATGTTATTAGTGTGTTTTATAATATTCAAAAAGCAATGCCAGCCAAATTGATGTTTATTGGTGAAGGACCTGAAAAGGAAAAAATGGAAATGCAGTGTGCAGATCTTGGAATTACCGATAAAGTAGTGTTCTTCGGAAGAAGTAATGAAATAGATAAAATACTATGTTTCAGTGATTTATTTCTATTGCCTTCTCAAACAGAAAGTTTTGGTTTAGCAGCTTTAGAAGCTATGGCATCGGGTGTTCCCGTAATTTCTAGTAATACAGGTGGTATTCCTGAAGTTAACGTACACGGGGTTTCTGGATATTTAAGTGAAGTAGGCGATATTGAAGATATGAGCAAGAACGCGATTTATATTTTAAGTGATGAAAATCGTTTAAAAACCTTCAAAGAAAACGCGAGAAAAGAATCCTTGAAATTTGATTTACACGAAATAGTACCGCAGTACGAGAAAATTTATGAAAAAACACTAGCCAAATGTTTGGTGCTGTAAATTCGAATGAGTGATGTGATGAGTACTGGCTTTTTATTCGTTAAATTAGCCTTTAAAATCACTAAAATTCAAAAGAAATGGAAACCTTCACATTAGCACGCGTTATTCATGTTATTGCTGTTATTTTATGGATTGGTGGTGTGTCTATGGTAACAACGGTTATTATTCCGGCCGTTAAAAAACTAAAATCTAAAGAAGATCAAATTAAAACCTTCGAAGCATTAGAAGGTAAATTTGCTATACAAGCTAAAGTAACAACTTTGCTAACGGGACTTTCAGGGTTTTACATGTTATATGTGCTCGATGCTTGGGATCGGTATTTTGATTATCGATTTTGGTGGATTCATGCCATGACTCTAGTTTGGGTTTTGTTTACACTTATTTTATACGTTTTAGAACCGCTTATTCTGCATAAATTATTCAAAAAATATGTAGAAGAAAATCCTTCAAAAACATTTTCAATCCTCCATAAAGCGCATTGGTTTTTACTAATCTTGAGTTTAATAACTACAGCAGGAGCAGTTGCTGGTAGTCATGGTTGGTTTTTTATAAAATAAAAATCCGCCATAAATTGACGGATTTTTAAGAGTTTCATTATTGTGTTCTAAAAGTTTTAGAGCTAACATTTAATACACATCATTAACTGTTTCGGTTAAGGTTTTCATAAAAGCAACTAAGGCATTTTGTTCTTCAGTTGTTAAATTCAGTTCATCAAAAGGTAAGGTTTGATGTTCTAAATCGAAACCTAAACCGCCACCACCTCCAAGGTTGTAAAACGCTACAACTTCCTCCAATGTTTCATAAACACCATTATGCATATATGGTGCTGTTAAGGCTATACTTCTAATACTTGGTGTTTTAAACATGCCCTTATGTAATGGTTCTTTAAAGCTCCAGTAAAAACCTAAATCGTCATCGAGTGCTTTGTTTTCTGCGGTTTCAGGTACTCCAATAACTTCTTTTTCGGTTTCAGTATAAAATGGAGGAACAGTCCCGTTTGTTAAAGGCATAAAGTGGCAAGTAGCGCATAGTGCTTTTCCCATAAATAAATTATACCCTAGTTTTTCTTCTTCGGAAAAGGAATCTTCTTCACCACGAATATTTTTATCAAATTTAGAATTAAAGCCATTCAATGTAGAAATATAAGATGAAATGGCTTTAATAACATCGCTATTGTTGCTTGCTATTTTTCCGAAGGCACTTTTGAAAAGTGGAGTATAAGTAGAGTCTGTTAAAATGGCTGTTGAAAACGTATGTACATCGGTATTAAATTCTTTATTATTTGTGAAAACAGACGAAATTTGATCTAATAAGGTATTCGATCTACCGTCTAAAAAGAAGCTTTGCTGAAAGGCTGTGTTTATTAAAGTAGGCGTGTTACGTTGTAAATTGCCGCCTTGGTTATCTAAATTTAAAGCCATATTATCAGCATAACCTTTACTGGGTAAATGACAAGTAATACAAGCCATTTTTCCGTTTCCAGAAAGTTTGGGATCGGTAAATAATTTTTTACCTAAAGCAATCTGTTTTTCGGTTGGGTTTTGGTTAATAGCAGCTGTAAAATAGTTTAAATTAAAACTATCGTCTTCAAAAAAAGTAGGGGCATCGAAATTAAAAGGCGTAGTGTCTATAGGATCCCAAAGTGCGCTAGATTTTCTAATATCGACCCAATTTCGCGTAATTGGATTCATGTAATCGCGTGTAAATGTAAAGCGATCGAAAGTATCAAAATCTCTATTTTTATTGATGAAAGCAATAGCTTTTTCAATGTTAATGTTGAAATTGGTATCTAATTTTTTGTCTTTTAATTTAATACTATTTTGTATGGTCGACTTATAAACGGTTTGTAAACTTTCTAATGAAATGATCGTTTCCTCTATGCCCAAATGACTTACTGGTGTATCAAAACCAGAAATAGCTAAACTTACAATACGTAATAGTTGTTGGTGTGTAGCAATAAAGAAGCGTTGCGGATTAAGTTCCCGTTTTTCAATGGCTTTTTTTAAGTTAGAAAGCATACCCTTTTGTACGTATAATTCTTGTTTAAAATCGGCTTCGGAAGTTTCATTATCATAAACACTTTCTTCTATTTTCTGATAACCAACGGGTTTTATAATTTTACCTGTATCTTCTTTATAAATGGGCAGGGCAGGGCCGTTTGCGCGGTGGCCAACTTCAGGATTTAAATACGAGGCATAAGGTTCTGCTTTTTTGAAAGCAACACGAGATAAAGTGAAATAGGTTTTTGCTTTTTTACCGTGCATACCTTCAGTTTCTAAACTATCAATATAGCTTAAAGCTAAATCTATGTTTTGGGAGTAATAGTTTTGTGCGGCCGACCAATTTATTACAGAAATGGTTTCTTTTTTATCCTGTTGGCATCCAGTTATTGAAATGCAAATAATTAAGAAGAATAGCGATTTTAAATATCGAAACATGTGTAAAAGTTATAAAAATGAAAGAATCTTCATTGCGAAAATGAAGATTCTTAATATTAAAAAAGTATGGTGTTTACTATCTAGCTAAGCCTTTTAATAATACAATTTGTCCTCCTTGGTTATGAGGTAAGTTGCTAGAAACAAAAGCATCACTTTCCCAATAATGAGGTTGTAGGTTTAATATGAAAGTATCTGGCACACCCACTTTATCTGAGATATCGATTAAAGCACCAAACTCACCTGAAAATCCTGTAGAACCTGATGGGTCTAAGTTATTTTCAATTTTTAACTCTAAAACAACTTTGGTATTGTTGCCATCTAAATCTGCTTGGTAAATTTGGGCAGCATGGTTTCTAGAGAAAGAATTTGGATCTTCTTGTACGTAGATAAAGTTTTCTGTAACACAAATGTTATCCGGACTTTGTAATTCTGCAAGGTTACCATCTTGGTTGTTAGTATCCGTGTTCCCACTTATAATTTGAGTTAATTTACCTTCTAATGGGTTGGTTTCATCAAGTTCGATTTTGTATACTGTTCCCCAATCGTTGTAAGTTCCTCTTCCAGGACCTCTTCCGGTTACGGCAAAAAATACGTCTCTTGCATCGGCATCGCTACCTTTTTTGTAGTCAACATCTTCAACACGCATAAATTGTGAAGCCAGAACATTAGTACATGCCGTTTCCATTTCACTTTTAGTTAAGCTAGCACCATCAACGATTTCAACAAATTCGATATCGTATGTTTTTTGAAAATCTAAACTACCTTCGTTGTAAACAGCATCAGTAGCAACATCCATAACGCCACCCGCGCCATCAGAAACTTGTTTAAATCTTAAAACATAAATTTTACCGTTTTCTAAATCGGCATCGCCATTTTCAGATAAATACATGGTAACCTGACCTTCCGATCCGCTAGAATCATCATCACCACCAATAATTACTGTTTTACCTGCATAAGCACCTTTTGGTAATGGTACGGCGTTTTCCCAAGAAAATTCACCTAAAGCATCAAGACCAAAATCGGCTGTTGGTGTAGGTGTTTCAATCCAAGGGTCAATACCTTTTACATCATACGAAAGTGATTCCGAAGCCGATAAAAAGATGTCTTTATCACCACCATGAATGGCAGCTTCCCACATGGTTCCTGAACATTGTCTAGCGTAATCTGCTACACCACTGTTCAATAACCATTCACCAGAAATAGGGTTAAGGTCTTTATCAAAACGAATTCTAGAAACCGCATAATCATCTTCAGCATTTACCACATATATGTATTCTTCACCATCTTTTAAAAAGCCAGCACCATCTTGCGCACCTACTAAACGGAACCCGTTTGAAAGCACATCGGTAGAACTTATTAATGAAAAAGCTTCTACAGTACTAAAGTCTGAATGTATTTTCACTAAAGGGTTTAAAAGCGATTTATTTTCAAACATGTTTGTTATCGGCGTAAAATCTTCACCGTTTTCTCCGTCGGTGCCATTTTCTCCATCTTTACCATCAACGCCATTTATGCCGTCTTTGCCATCTTCAATATCGCAACTTACTAATAAGGTATTTGTTGCCGTTACAACAAAAAGTAATAGAAATAATTTAAGGTACTTGTTCATCATTTAAAGTATAATAATTAGTTAATTAATTAGTGTCAAAATTATACTTTGCCTTCAAGAATGGTGTTACCTAACTGCTGTGGTTAATTTAATTTTGAGTAACTTTAGTGTTACCAAGATTATTTAAACATTAAAACCAAAGGGTATTTTTACCGTGAATGTTAAGTGAATATAAAATGAATGTTTTATAACTTTTAAACGACAAAGTTTTGGGAGCGATTTAACTCGTAATTCTTAACGAAATTTTTAGAATTGCAAAATCGAATAATCTTATATTTACATTTTCTATCTTTAATTTATATGCCAAAAGACTGTATTTCGTTTAAAAACACAGGTTATTTTTCAACTTTAATTTGCGATTATCTTGATGAACATCAGGATTTAAAACCCTTTTATAATCGGTTTCCATCGCTAGATAATTTCAAAAATCAAATTGCAGAGAAGCAAGCGCATTTTTCCGAAGCATCACGTAAAACCTTATATGATGTTTTAAAAAAGCAATATAAAAGTGTAGATGCATCGGCATTAACGCTTCAAAATATCGCGCTTTTAAAAGCAGAGAATACATTTACTATTACTACGGGCCATCAATTAAACTTGTTTACGGGTCCGCTTTATTTTCTGTATAAAATTGTTTCGGCTATTAATTTGTCCAATGAATTGAAAACAGCTTATCCCGATTCTAATTTTGTTCCTATCTATTGGATGGCAACCGAGGATCATGATTTTGACGAAATAAACTATTTTAATTTCCGAGGAAAAAAAGTACAGTGGAATAGGCAGGCGAGTGGTGCTGTTGGAGAATTATCTACCGAAGGTTTAGATGAAGTTTTTAATGCGTTTTCTGACGAAATAGGACAAACGCAAAATGCAGAAACTTTAAAATCATTATTTAAAGCCGCTTATTTAGACCACGATAATTTAGCCGATGCCACTCGATTTTTGGCAAATGCTTTATTTAAGGATTACGGATTGGTTATTGTTGAAGCTAATAATGCCGATTTAAAAAAGCAATTTATACCATATATAGAAACCGAATTATTAAACGAAACAGCGTTTAAAGCCGTAAATGAAAGTATTACGGAATTAGCTAATTATTCCGAAAATTATAGTCCACAGGTTAATCCTCGCGAAATAAACTTATTTTATTTAACTGAGAATTTACGTGAGCGCATTGTTTTTGAAGACCCAATTTATAAGGTTGTAAATACTAAGATAACTTGGACTAAAGATGCTATTTTAGATGAAGTAAAAAAGCATCCTGAACGCTTTTCGCCAAACGTGATTATGCGTCCGTTATATCAAGAAGTTATTTTGCCTAACCTCTGCTATATTGGTGGTGGCGGAGAATTAGCCTATTGGTTTCAATTGAAAAAATATTTTAATGCGGTAAATGTGCCGTTTCCTACTTTGTTATTAAGAAATTCAGTTTTAATTCAAACAGAAATTCAGCAGAAAAAACTTCAAAAGCTAAACATTTCTAAGGAAGATGTTTTTTTGAAACGCCATACATTTATCAATAAAAAAGTGAGAGAAATTTCGAATATTGATATCGATTTTTCAAAACAAAAGAAACATTTAGAAGCTCAGTTTGAAGATTTATATAAACTTGCTGAAGTTACCGATAAATCGTTTTTAGGCGCAGTAAAGGCTCAAGAATTAAAACAATTAAAAGGATTAAGCCATTTAGAAGACCGCTTGCTAAAAGCTCAAAAACGAAAACTAAAAGATGCCGTTTCTAGAATGACAGCTTTACAAACCGAGTTATTCCCCGGTGGAAGTTTACAGGAACGAAACACGAATTTTTCAGAGTTTTATTTAGAGTATGGTCCTACATTAATTCCAAGTTTAGTAGATGCTTTAGAGCCTTTAAAAGGTGAATTTCTAATTTTAACTTTATAATTATGCAAAGTATGCACAAAATTGATATGGATTTGGTGGAAATGACGTTAGACGTCATGAAATATGCCATTGACAGAATATCATCATCAAAAATTAAAATTGGAAAACCTAAAAGAGCTGAAGAATTAAAGGCTTTGGTTGGCGAAACCGTAACTGATAAAGGAATTGGTGGCGAGTATGCTTTCAATTTATGGAAAAAACATTTAGCGAAAGCCAATGTACCTGTCGATCATCCTAGAAATTTAGCTTTTGTGCCCGCAGCACCAACAAGAACGGCTATTATGTTCGATTTGGTGACCTCGGCATCAAGTATTCATGGTGCATATTGGATGGAAGGTGCCGGAGGTATTTTCTGTGAAAATGAAGCTATGAGCTGGATTGTCTCTTTAACAGGTTTACCAGAAGGTGCTTTTGGAGTATTCACCAGTGGCGGTACAGCAGCCAACCTTTCAGCCATGGTTACGGCTCGTGAACATTGGAGAGAAAACGATATTTTCAAAAGAGAAAAGGGACTTATTATTACCTCTATTGGAGCGCATTCATCTATAAAAGCAATGGCTAAAGTTATTGATGTTGATGTGCATTTGGTAGAAACTGAAGATGTATTAAGTGGTGTAGAATTACAAGATGCTATAGATAATTTAACTGCAGACGAACGTAAACGATTGTTTGCTGTAGTAGGAACTGGAGGAACTACCAATGCTGGAATTATTGACGATTTGGATAGTATCGCAAATATATGTAAACAAGAAAAATTATGGTTTCATGTTGATGCTGCTTATGGTGGTGGGGCGCTCGCAGCCGATTCAGTAAGGCATTTATTTAAAGGAATTGAAAAAGCAGATAGTATTACTATAGATCCGCACAAATGGATGTTTTCACCTTACGATTGTGGTGCTGTTATTTATAAAGACATGCAATTGGCAAAAAATGCCCATTCGCAAGAAGGTTCTTATTTAGATATTTTTAAAGACGAAGGCGCTCATGGTTTTAATCCAACCGATTATCAAATACAATTAACACGCCGTGTTAGAGGGTTGCCACTTTGGTTTTCTCTAGCCGCGAATGGCACCGATAAATATAAAGAAGCGGTAGAACGTGGTTTGGAATTAGCACAAATTGCGGGTAGATTAATTGATGAAGATCCTAATGTAGAGTTGGTTAGAACGCCAAGTTTGTCTTGTGTGTTGTACCGAAGAATAGGATGGAAGCCTGAAGATTATACTCATTGGACGTACGAAAATCATAAAAAAGGGTTTGCATTAGTAACGCCAACAAAATGGAAAAATGGTGATGATTTTGAAACGGTGTCACGCTTTTGTTTTATAAATCCGGATACCACGGAAGGCGACATCAGGGCGATTTTGGATTCTATGGCATAAAAAATAAAAAAAATAGGGTTCCTAATATGTCATTTTAAAATCAATCGTTATTTTTGCGCATGCAACATGACAAGGTACTTATTTTAGACTTCGGATCGCAATACACACAACTTATTGCTCGTCGAGTTAGGGAACTCAACATTTACTCCGAAATACATCCATTTAACAAAATTCCAACTAATATTGATGCTTACAAAGCAGTGATTCTTTCAGGGAGTCCAAATTCCGTAAGAGGAGAAGATGCTTTACATCCTGATTTATCAGAAATTAGAGGAAAAAAACCGATGCTAGCCGTATGTTACGGTGCGCAATATTTAGCCCATTTTTCGGGTGGTGAAGTAGCGCCGTCGAATACAAGAGAGTATGGACGTGCTAATTTATCATTCATTAAAAACGATGAGCCATTTTTCGCAACATTAAGCGAAGGTAGCCAAGTTTGGATGAGCCATTCCGATACCATTAAAAGCTTACCAACAAATGGTGTTTTATTGGCAAGCACAAACGATGTTAAAAATGCGGCTTATAAAATTGAAGGCGAAAGCACTTATGCTATTCAATTTCACCCAGAAGTTTATCACTCTACAGACGGAAAACAACTTTTAGAAAACTTTTTAGTAAAAATAGCAGACTTAAAACAAGACTGGACTCCAGATTCTTTTGTTGAAGAAACTGTAGCGGCTATTAAAGAAAAAGTAGGAAATGATAAAGTGGTTTTAGGTTTATCAGGAGGTGTAGATTCTACCGTGGCTGCTGTTTTACTTAATAAAGCTATAGGTGAAAACTTATATTGCATTTTTGTAAATAACGGTTTATTGCGTAAAGATGAGTTTTCTTCAGTATTAAAACAATACGAAGGTATGGGGCTTAACGTAAAAGGGGTTGATGCTTCTGAACGTTTTCTTGAAGCTTTAAAAGGTCTTGAGGATCCTGAACTAAAACGTAAAGCGATAGGTAATTCTTTCATTGAAGTTTTTGATGATGAAGCACATAAATTAACCGATGTAAAATGGTTAGCCCAAGGGACTATTTATCCAGATGTAATCGAAAGTGTTTCGGCAACTGGAGGGCCTTCAGCAACTATAAAAAGTCATCATAATGTAGGTGGATTACCCGATTTTATGAAACTTAAAATTGTAGAACCACTTCGTGCTATTTTTAAAGATGAAGTTCGTCGCGTTGGTGCTACTTTAGGTATCGATCCTGAACTTTTAGGACGTCATCCATTTCCTGGTCCTGGTTTAGGGATTCGTATTTTGGGTGATATTACTGCCGAAAAAGTACAAATGCTTCAAGAAGTTGATGCCATTTTTATTAATGGTTTAAAAGAATGGGGACTTTACGATAAGGTGTGGCAAGCAGGCGCTATGTTATTGCCTGTGAATAGCGTAGGTGTTATGGGCGACGAGCGTACATACGAAAAATGTGTGGCACTTAGAGCCGTAGAAAGTACGGATGGTATGACGGCCGATTGGGTGAATTTACCATACGAGTTTCTTCAAAAAACATCAAACGATATTATAAATAAGGTAAAAGGTGTAAACCGTGTGGTTTATGATATAAGCTCGAAGCCACCAGCAACTATTGAGTGGGAATAAATACCACTACGGTATTTGTATTATTGAGTATAATTTTTAAAATAGCTAACTGCACTGCAATATTTTGGTGTAGTTAGCTGTTTTTTGTAAAAGGAACGTATATTCCTATAACGATTAAACTTAAAGTTAATGGTATTGTTTTGGCACGCTATATGCAACACAGAAATAAACCACCTTTAGGTAACTTAAAAACAAATTAAATGAGTAAGTTTTTTTCCGTTTTATTATTAACGCTATTGTTTAGTTTTAGCAACTTAAACGCACAGAATTTCAGCACACACCAAGTTAAAGATGGTGAAACTGTGGAAAGTATTTCAAAACGCTATTTTGTAACACCTAGTGATATTTATGGCTTAAATCCTGATGCAAAAAAAGGACTTAAAGCAAACACTATTTTAATTATTCCAATTGGTAAAGCAAATAAACCAACGGTAACAACGGTAAAGGAATTATCTGGTTTTAAAACGCATAAAACCAAAAGAAAGGAAACTTTATATAGCTTATCTAAAAAGTACGATGTATCGGAAGAAGATATAAAAAAATACAATAAGTTTTTGTACGCTAATGCTTTACGTAAAAACGACAAGCTTCAAATCCCTGTGTTTAAGGTAACCGAAGTTGTTGAAGAGGCTAACACCGGTAAAACATATTTAGTTAAAGCTAAGGAAGGAAAATGGCGTATTGCTTATAAATTTGGTATTACTGTAGATGAATTAGAAGCGCTTAATCCAAAAATGGGTAATGTGCTACAAGAAGGGCAAAAAATTTACGTGCCTAATATTGAAAAAGAAGAAATTAAAGTTGTAGACGAAACTTACGGCTACTATAAAGTGTTGCCAAAAGAAGGTTTTTACCGTCTTAAGTTGAAATTAGGTTTAACACAAGATCAATTAGAAACTTTAAATCCTGAGTTAAAAGAATTGGGTCTAAAAGCTGGCATGATTTTAAAAACACCACAAGGAAACACGAATTTACCAGGTGAATCTAATCACGATGGTGAGCGATCTGATTTAAAATTAAAAATTAAAGATTATAACACCAAACATATTGCTATTATGCTACCGTTTAGATTAAACCGTGTAGAATTTGGTGCCACTGAAGATACTAAACGTAGCATTAATAATGATCCTTACTTAAACGCTTCTTTAGATTTTCATTCGGGAGTTTTAATGGCTATAGATTCATTAAAATCATTAGGTATTTCACTTAAAGCGGATGTTTACGATACGAAGTATGAAGTGAGCGAAGTGTCTCGCATTTTAAACGAAAATAATTTTGAAAATGTAGATGCGGTTATTGGGCCATTAACACCAAAAACATTTGCTAAAGTAGCTTCTGAATTAGAACGATATAATGTACCTGTAGTGTCTCCAATTGGAACGGGTTTACAGTTACGTTCTAATGTTTTTCAATCTAGAGCGAACACTAATATGTTTATGGATAAGGTTGTAAACTATGTGAAATCTGATAGTTTGGCTCAAAATATCATTATTGTTGCCGATTCTAAAAATATTGCTAGAGCGAATGAGTTAAAGCGTTTGTTTAGTAAATCTACTATCGTTTATTCTAGAAAAAACAAAAATGGTCAAGATGAAAATTATGTGCTTGTTGGCGATATTAGTGGAGCTTTAAAAAGCGGAAATAATGTGGTGTTTCTAGAAACAAGCAACCCTGGATTTGTTTCTAATGTTACTAGTTTATTGGCTTCGGAGATAAAATCGAATGAGGGGGCTTTAAATTCAAAAATCACTTTAGTAACTACAGATATGAACGATGCTTTTGAAGACGATCAAGTATCTAACGAACATTTATCAAAATTAAACTTTCATTTTGCAGCCATTTCAAAATGGTCTGATGAAAGTGATAATGCATTCATTAAAAAGTACGAAAAACTATACCATGTAACGCCTAACAAAAGAGCCATTCGTGGTTTTGATGTTACTATGGATGTGGTGCTACGTTTGGTAACTTCTCAAGATTTGTACCAGTCGGTTAACGATTCACCTTTAACAGAATATGTTGAAAGTAAATTTGCATACAAAAAGAACTTAACAGGTGGTTATTATAATGATACCATCTACCTAGTAAAACACGAAAATTTACGTATTGTAGAGGTGAAGTAATAGGTTGGCGTTCTAATCGTTTTTCTGGATAAGCTATTTTTCTTTAATTGAATTATGATTAGAATTTTATTCATATTAATATGTTTTTTTAACATTCAACAAGACAAGCCAACTATTGTTTGGCAACAAGATTATAAGTTGTCTTGGGATGATTTTAAAGCAAAACCAAGATTGAGTTCTGATGCTGTTGCAGAAACAGCATCAGGTATTTCATTTGGGTTTTCAGTAAAGGAGTTCAATAAAGAAATTGTAAGTTTTTCAACAGATGTGTTTGCCTATTTTTATCCCGAAGAATCGTGGTGTAAGCCAAAAGACGTTAATAGAGGTGTTTTAGCGCATGAGCAATTACATTTTGATTTAACCGAATTGTACTCTCGAAAATTAAAGCTTAATATTGCTAAATTGGAGGTTTCAAAAGATATTAAGAAAGAGCTGCGTTGGCTTTATCAAAATACGGTAAAAGCGCTAGATGTAGCACAGAAACAATACGATGCGGAAACGAATCATTCTCAAAATATTGACATTCAAAAACACTGGGAAGCTTTTGTGGAAGAAGAACTTCGTAAATTATCAAATTATAAATAAGAATATTCACTGTGACTCCAGATAAACAATTTTTAATTACACTTGCGCATACAAGAATGCCTTTCGGAAAATATGAAGGACGATATTTAATCGATTTGCCGGAGTATTACGTGGTTTGGTACCATAACAAGGGCTTTCCGAAGGGAAAATTAGGCGATATGCTAACGCAAGTTTACGAGTTAAAATTGAATGGCCTAGAAGATTTAATCCGAAATATACAAAAGCGATATCCAAAATAATCGTTGGTTTTATCGGGGTAATTCATCTTTATAAAATCGATAAAACGAATTTTAACAACATCGGCTTAAATAAGGCGAAAACAATTCCCTAATAACTATTTAAATTTTGTAAATTTGCCTGCGTTTATAAGCGCAACATGACAACTACAGCAAAATACATTTTCGTAACCGGTGGGGTTACATCATCCCTCGGAAAAGGGATTATCGCGGCATCGCTCGCAAAACTTCTACAAGCACAAGGCTATAGAGTAACTATTCAAAAATTAGATCCGTATATCAATGTCGATCCTGGGACTTTAAACCCGTACGAACATGGCGAATGCTATGTGACTGAGGATGGTGCTGAAACGGATTTAGATTTAGGACACTACGAACGTTTTTTAAACGTGCCAACAAGTCAGGCTAACAATGTAACTACAGGACGTATATACCAAAGCGTTATTCAAAAAGAACGCCGTGGTGAGTTTTTAGGAAAAACCGTTCAGGTTGTACCTCATATTACAGATGAAATTAAGGAACGTATCCAAATGCTCGGGAAATCGGGGGATTATGATATTGTAATTACTGAAATTGGTGGAACTGTTGGAGATATCGAATCGTTACCATACATTGAAGCTGTGCGTCAATTACGTTGGGATTTAGGCGAAAATAACGGTATTGTTATTCATTTAACTTTAGTCCCTTATTTATCGGCAGCTGGCGAATTAAAAACAAAACCTACGCAACACAGTGTAAAAACATTGATGGAAAGTGGAGTACAGGCCGATATTTTGGTGTGTAGAACCGAACATCAATTACCAAAAGAATTACGCCGAAAATTAGCTTTATTCTGTAATGTTAAAGAAGAAGCTGTTATTCAATCTATTGATGCATCTACTATTTACGATGTGCCTAACTTAATGTTAGAAGAAGGTTTGGATAAAGTGGTGCTTAAAAAATTAAACTTAAAAAGCATTGTTCCAGATATTTCAAAATGGAACGAATTTGTGCACCGTCATAAAAACCCAAAATACGAAATCACTATTGGTTTAATTGGGAAATATGTAGAACTTCAAGATTCATATAAATCTATTTTAGAAGCTTTTATTCATGCAGGCGCTGTTAATGAAGTGAAAGTGAATATAGAATCTGTGCATTCAGAATATATAAATCATGATAATGCAAAATTAAAACTAGGTCATTTAGACGGTGTTTTGGTAGCTCCAGGATTTGGAGAGCGTGGTATTGAAGGTAAAATTGATGCTGTAAAATATGTACGTGAAAATAATGTGCCATTCTTCGGAATTTGTTTAGGTATGCAAATGGCAGTAATTGAATTTGCTAGAAACGTACTTAAAATTGAAGATGCCGATTCTATTGAAATGAGTCCAGATACTAAGAGTCCGGTGATTAATTTAATGGAAGAACAAAAAAGCATTACTGATAAAGGAGGAACCATGCGTTTAGGTGCTTGGGATTGCGATTTAAAAATTGGCTCAGCCATTCGTGATATTTATAAAGCCGAAAGTATTAGCGAACGTCACAGACACCGTTATGAATTCAATAGTGATTACAAAGAACAAATTGAAGCTGCTGGTATGAAAGCTACAGGTTTAAACCCTGAAACAGGCTTAGTAGAAATTGTTGAAATTCCAGAACACCCATGGTTTATAGGTGTGCAATATCACCCAGAATATAAAAGTACAGTGGCCAATCCACATCCATTATTTGTAGCTTTTGTAAAAGCAGGATTGAATTTTAATAAAAAACAAAAAAGCGCCAAGATGGCACAAAACGATTAGTGGATAGTTTTTTGAGTTAAAAACTAAACGATTATACAAGACCTGATAAGTTGCTGAAATTTATCGGGTCTAAAATTTAAATAGATGGAAGAAAAAAAATTAGACCTTAATTCGATCATTGGTTTTGTACTGATTTTCGGAATATTAGCTTACATGCTTTGGCAAAACCAACCTACTCCAGAAGAGCTTGAAGCCCAAGAAAAAGCAAAACAAGAACAACTTGCAGTTGAAAATAATACAGCATCTCAAGCAGATACTAAAGTTGTTTCTGCAGATGATTTTAAGATTGAAGGTGTTTCCGATTCACTTCAATTAATTGCTCTTCAAAATAAATTTGGTGCGTTTGCTTATGCAGCATCACAAGCTTCGGATAAAGAAACACTTGTAGAAACAGATGTTTTTACGTTAAAGTTTAATAATAAAGGAGGATACCTGTCGGAGTTAAAACTTAAAAAGTTTGTAAACTACGATTCGCTTCCTATCTATTTAATAAAAAACAAAAATTCCGGTTTCAATATTAATTTTGGAACTACCGATAGCCGAATTTTAAATACAAAAGATTTATATTTTGTGCCATCTGTAACTAAAAACGGCGAAAACACGATTGTTTCCATGAAACTTAAAGTGTCGGAATCTAAGTTTTTAGAATATCGTTACGAGTTAAAACCTAACGATTACATGATGGATTTCACGGTACGTTCTCAAGGTTTAGCCGATGTTATTAATGGATCACAAGCCGTTAATTTAGATTGGAGCTTAAAGGGATACCGTCATGCAAAAAGTATTTCTTACGAAAACAGGTATACTGATATTCATTACGAATACGAGGGCGGGAAAGCTAATTACACAGGCGCTCGTGATACTGATGAAGATTTGGAAGATGTAACCTGGATAGGTTACAAACAGCATTTCTTTTCATCTGTATTATTAACAGACGCTCCGTTTAAAACAGCACAAATTAAATCAGAAAACTTGGTTGATGACGAAGCTATAGATACTGTTTATACTAAAAGTTTCGATGCTAAAATGCCATTTGTATTACAAGCTGGAGAGATTAGCCAGTCTATGGATTTCTACTTTGGACCAAACGATTTTGAGGTAGTAAATGGTTACGATCGTAATTTGGACGAATTAGTGCCATTTGGTTGGGGGCTTTTCGGTTGGATTAACCGATACATTTTTACGCCTTTATTCGCGTTTTTAGCAGGTTTTTTACCTTACGGAATTGCCATTATTGCCATGACGGTTTTAATTAAATTAATGCTTTCATTTGTACAATACAAGCAGTTTTTATCGCAAGCGAAACTTAAAATTCTAAAACCAGAATTAGACGCTATTCGTGAAAAGCATAAAGACAATAAAATGAAAGCGCAACAAGAAACTATGGCGTTGCAAACCAAAGCAGGAGCAAGCCCTATGGCGGGTTGTTTACCAGCTTTAGTACAGCTTCCTGTATTCTATGCTTTGTTTCAATTTTTTCCTTCGGCGTTCGATTTAAGACAAAAATCATTCCTTTGGGCAGACGATTTATCATCTTATGATGTTATTGCAGATTTACCATTCCACATTCCGTTTTATGGAAATCACGTGAGTTTGTTCCCGTTATTAGCGTCGGTTGCTATTTTCTTTTACATGCAACTTACAACAGGGCAGCAAGTGGCGTCGCAACCGCAACAAGAAGGTATGCCTGATATGGGGAAAATGATGAAGTACATGATGTATTTCTCTCCAATTATGATGTTGTTTTTCTTTAACAACTATGCGTCAGGATTAAGTTTATATTACTTTATCTCGAACTTAATTAGTATCGGAATTATATTAGTGATTAAGAATTTTATTTTAGATGAAGATAAAATTCACGCTCAAATTCAAGAGAAGAAAAAACAACCTAAGAAAGAAAATCGTTTTCAGAAAAAAATGGCTGAAATGATGGAGCAAGCTGAAAAGCAGAAACAAGCTCAAAAGGGTAAAAAATAATTTTTAATTATTCATTTATAAAAAAAGACTATCTGAAGAGATAGTCTTTTTTTGTGCTCTTTTTTATGATTGACACCGCTATTCTATTTTGTAAAAATTAAGATTATAATAGCTATTAACAATATTACTAGAATGATATATATAAGATTCAGTCGTTTCTTTTGAAGATTAATAATTTGTGCAGAGGCTTCTTCGTTTTTTAGAACTTGTTTATTTAGATTTAGTAATTCTGTATCCTTTTCTTCAATGAGACGTTTTCGTTCTTTATGAATATTAACCATTTTTTGCAGAAATGCGCCAACTGAAGTGGGTGTAGATAATCCCATATCAGATACTTTTTGAAGTAATGTTACATCGGCATCATGGCCAATTCCCGTAATAAAAGGAACGGGGATTTCAATGACTTTTTTACATAATTCAATATGGTTAAATACTTCAAGGCCACTCCCGCCTCCACGCATAATAATCAAAATATCGGTATCGCTAAAATTATAATTATTAATGAATTTTATTAATTCAACTTCTGAAGATAAATTACATTTATTATGACGAATAGTATAGTATTTATAATCTTGAAGCTGTTTTAAATAATCGGCCTGTGACGTAGATTGAATACCTGTAATAACATCTAACACAGGTTGGCTTCCTTCTTGCATTTTATTTAAAAGAATATCTTGTATTACAGGAAATTCTCTATTGAAACGTTCACGCACGATATCGTACTCCACCTTAGAAATAAGTTGCTCTTTAGCTTTATATTCTAATATTTTCGTAGTTCTAAAAAAGACAGGCACGCGTGAATCTAACGTAATATTTTGCCCCTTATGGATATAACCTTCCATTTGATAATAATTCCCAGAGGTGAGTTGTGATTTTAAATCGGGTGTTAGTTGTAAAGCAATTTTGTTTTTCCTGTTTTTATCGTGTAATTCATCATAATAACAGGCGCCATATAATTTACCTTTCCTGTCGAAAAAGAAACCTTCAAGTGAAATAATTTTAGCATCTAATGTCGATGTCAGACTTTGTGGGTAAAGCGAAGTAAGTGTTGAAACAGTATAAGTGTTTATTTTATCCATAACGTAATACGTTCTTCTAGTTTAGAACTAAAAGGATTATAGCAGCACACTCACAAAAAAAATGTGTTGAGAGTAAATTGATGATGTAACTTTTATTCCTATTAATAAAAAAGAGGTAACGAGGTATTGTACAGAGTGTTTCTAGTACAATAATCGTTTTATGGACTGAAGCAAATTACGAAGAATATTACAAGTATTATAAAAATAATCTAACTAAGACGTAAGATTTTATGTGAAATATATAAGAAAGATTTCTTTATTTTAAAAAAATATACTCCAATTCTATAATTTGTAAAATAAAAAACCTGCAAGATTAAGTCTAATCTTGCAGGTTTTTTAAAGGTGGATTGCACTTAAAGTTTATAGGTGAATCCTAAATTAATGTTTCTTCCCATATTAAAAATACCGTCGGCTTTTAAGCGCGATAAATGGTTAATATAAGTTTTGTTAGTCAAGTTATTTCCTGAAATTGTAATTTGTAAATCATTACTAAAAACAGAAACTACACCACCAAAACCAGCACTTAATAAGCTGTATCCTCCTGTATTTGTTTCAAAAGTACTTACATTGTTTTGATCGAAAGCGGTTAGTAGCTTTACAAAAGCATAACCATCATTAAACCATGATTTGTTAAATTCTACACGCACCATGTTGGTTAAAGTATTCGCTGGAATTAGCGGTAAATAACTGTCATCATCATCATCATTTTTTCCAGTCACCATTTCAAAACTCGATTCAAAATGTAACCAATCTATTGGGTGTGGGTGTAAATGGAAACCAAATTCACCACCATAAAGTTTAGCATCGTCTTGTAAATAATTATAAACAGGATCGTCGTTAATAACGCTGCCATCTGGCGAAAGGAAAATATAGTTATTTATTTTGTTGTAAAATCCGTTGGCAAACAATTCTAAATGTTCATTTTGAAACTCTAAAGATAAATCTGTTTGAAAGTTTTGCTCACTTTTCAGATTTTCATTACCAATTTCGTATCTATTTGAACCTTCATGGCTACCTTCCGAAGTTAATTCTGATAAATTTGGCGCTCTAAAACCAGAGGCTAAATTTAATCTCACTGTTAGATTTTTTGCAATATCAGTCTTAACACCAAAAGCACCATTGAAGCTGTTAAAGCTTTTGTTTAGTCCATCTAAAACATCTATAGTTCTAGTATCAAAGCGAGCACCAATTTGCACATCGGCTTTTTCAAAATGGATGTGAGATGTTCCTAAAATACCAAAATCGTTTGTGGTAGCATCGGGAATAAGTTGCTCTTCACCATAATTGGCATTCGTTTGGTGCATACCTTGCACGCCAACAATTGTTTCAAACTTACCTAGTTGCGGTAAATTATATTTAATATCGTAATTAGCGGTTTTAAGCTTCATGTGTAATGCCGCTGCTAAAATGTCGTCATCATGATCTTCATCGTGGTGTTCTTCATCTTCATGATCATCATGTTCATCTTCTTCGTGCTCATCATGTTCGTCATCCTCATCATGATGGTGCTCTTCTTCAAACTCCTTTCTATCATTATAAATATAACCTAAATTGATATCTAGTCTAGAATTATCAAAAAATAAGGTTGATTTAGAACTCAATACATGGTTTGTAATATCTTGATAAGGCAGTAATGGTGTACGGTTAGTAGATTGTTCTCCAAGTTCTTCCGGAATACCAAGTTTAGAATGATTTACATTATAGCGAAATTCTGTTTTAAACTTTGAAATTTGATAACCTACACCAGCTTTAAAATCTTGTTCTCTAAAACGAGTGTTTGTTACACGGTAGTCTTCCGTATTATAATCTGAATGTTCTGCTAAACTTCCTCTAAATAAAAATTTCCAATTATTTTCTGAAGTTTTATAACCTGCATTCGTATTAAAACCTTGCGTATTGCTGAAATAATTTCCGCTAAAATCTCCTGAAGACTTGCCGTTTTCAGCAAATCGTTCTGGGTTTAAATATAAAACACCACCAAGCGCATCGCTACCATAGAGTAGGGAAGCAGGGCCTTTTATAACTTCTACACTTTCAATTCCAGCATGGTTTACGCCTAGACCGTGTTCACTACCAAATTGTTGGTTTTCTAGTCGTACACCTTGCGTGTAAACCAAAACACGATTTGAACTCAAACCTCTAATTACGGGTTTTCCAATACTCATTCCAGTGGTTACACTTTCTACACCAGCAATATTTGTAATTCCATCGGCAAGGGTTACAGCACCTTTTGATTTAAGGGATTTAATAGATTTTTGTTCCACTTTCATTACGTTATCGCGTTGTAATTTGTGGAAAGGTGTTGAAATAATAATGCTCTCCATTTCAATAGCTGAAGGCACTAATTCAATTTTTATTGCTGTTGAGATAGGAATTACAATTTTAATAGATTGTGTTTCGTAACCAATCATAGAAAATAACACATTGTAACTTCCTGATGGTAGGTTTTCTAATGAAAATATTCCGTTTTCGTCGGTACTTGTGCCTTGTTCTAAATCAGGTAAATAGATGTTTACAAAGGTTAATTTATCGTTGTTAGAAGCGTCTAAAACTTCACCATGTATTGTATTTTGAGCATATAAGCTCGAAATTGCTAAAAATAGCAATGCGTTTAAGAGTGTGCGCATAAAAATAAGTGTTTGCGTTTTTCTTCATCTATACTTGTTTTGAAGAAAACGGATTAATTTAACTGAATATAAACCCCGAAAGAAGGAGCTAGCTGAAAATTAAATTAACGCAGGTGGACCACGAAGAGAAACTTGTAGTCGTTGGAATTCACTAATGAAATTGTATTGAGAAACAATTTCTAAAAGAATATCTTTTTCAATAAAAACATTAAATGTAAAGTTTGAAAAGGAGAAATTTTTATTTAAATGAAACTTATGAAATTCACAATTATAATCTACTTTATGAATATGTGTTGAACTACCTCCTTCGCAAACGGTGTGTTGGTGATGGGCAAAAATATGGGCGAATTTTTCTACCGATGGCACAAACAAATTTGCCACCAGCACAAATGTTAGTATTTTAAAGACGCTATGTGTTCTAATAAAATCCACTAATCAGCAAAGCATTTAAAACCGAAACGACGAAGCATTTTCTTTTCGAAATCCCAGAAAAATTTATATTGACCAAAAATCCATCCAATTAAAACCAAAAGGATTTGGTAAAAAATGAAACCAATAACAATGTATAATACCCAATAGGCAAAGGTTGGTAAGTTTTCTTTATTAATTCCCATCATTTTTATTAACGGGCGACTTACAAACATCGAGGATGAACCTGTTGTGGCAAAAACAAGAAATATGCTAATAAGTTCCCAACGGTAGTTTACGGCCCATTTTTTTTCAAGCTTTTCGAAAATTATCAATGTCAATTTTAAAAGAATATAAAATATAACCGCTGCTATAACCAAAGTAATAGTTATCTGATTATTAAAAATAAGCGTTGCCAATTTAAAAGAAGAATAGCCCAAACCGATCAATCCTAACAAAGGAAAGATGAGTTGCCAATTACGGCTAATTTGCCAATTTTCTTTAAATTTTTGCACCATAAGCGTTTAAAGATGCAAAAATAACTAAAAGAGTTTTAAATTCTAGGATTGTAAGGGCCTAATCTTTGTTTATATTGTGTTTGAAAGAAGATAAAGTAGTTGTAAAGCTTGTAATTTACGTCGTATCCGTAATCGATATTGTTCTGGTAATCAATTTGTAACTCGTATAAATTGGGGTCGAATCGAAAGGGCTGTAGCACCCGTTGATTCCACTCAAGAACGTATTGGTAATTTCTGCTTTCTAAATATTGTTGCGAATAGAAACCTTCAGGTCTTGCTCGACTCGCTAACCAAAAGTTAAATCCAGGTTCGATAATAATAATTTCGTATTCTAATTCATCATTAGAAATGGTAACGGTATCGCTCAGTTTTACATTTTCTGAAACTTCGTTTTTTGTTGTGTTTTTTATGGGCTTACTGGTATTACAGCTCACCATAAATGCACAGACTAATAAAGTATATATAACTGTTTTCATAACTTTTATTTGTTTTAATAAATGTACATAGCTTTACTGAATTTACATATAAAGAATGCGTTAAGTGCTCTTTTGGCTGAGGGAACAGGGGAGAGACATTATTTTAAAGTTACAAAACTATTTATGAAATGTTTGAAATCGAGATGTTTTTAACAAAAAAAAAGAGTCAAATACGACATTTGACTCTTTATAATATATGTTATAATTCAGGAATTATTTTCCGAAAAGGCCACCTAAAAGACCGCCAATACCGCCTTCTTTGCTTGCTTTTCCTAGTACCATTCCAGCAACATCGTCAACAACGCTTCCGTCGCCATCGGCATCTAAAATAGATTCTAAGAAACTTTGTTCAGAATCAGCAGAGTTACCGCCAAGTAAACCACCAAGTAAATCGCCAACACCGTTAGAGGCGCTTACGTTTTGTTCTTTGGCTTGGTTACCTAAAACACCCATTAAAATTGGCGCTGCAACTTTTAATATGTTAGCAACAGAACTAGCATCTAAGCCAGATTTCTGACCAATAACTTGTTCTACACCGCTTTGTTTAGCACCCAACACATGACCTAATATTTTCTCACCATCATTTTTTACGGCATCATCAACACCACCACTAAATAAACCGCCAAGGTTATCTAAAATGTTTCCGTTTTGTTTACTTTGTATGGCACCCATAAGTCCTGCTGCTCCTTCTGGAGTTGCTGCATTACGTTGCATCGCTTTCATTAAAACTGGTAAAGCCATTGTTAACACACTACCTGTTTTGTCTGTGTCGTTTCCGGTAGAACCAGCGACACCGCTAATGATTGATTTTCCTAAGTCGCTGTTTAATAAGTCTAAAATTCCTGACATGTTTATTTTGTTTTTTAAGTAATACCTATTTAGAAGAAAAAGGTATTTCGGGTTTGTAAATTTGATTTCAAGGTACAAAAAAAGTCCTTACTTCTAATATTAGGACACATAATTTACTGTTAGGTCACCTATAAAATAAAGAAACCCTCAAAACAAAAAGTTAAGAGGGTTTTTATAAAATTAAATTAAGACTAATTCTTATCCAAGAATAGAGATAATTTGAGATGCTAATTCTGTTCCAATTCTATCTTGCGCTTCGTTAGTTGCGGCACCAGTGTGTGGTGTTAAAGATAAAGCTGGGTTCATTAATAATTGCATTTCTGGTTTAGGTTCTTTTTCAAAAACATCTAAAGCAGCTCTTGATACTTTTCCGCTTTCAATAGCTTTAACAAGGGCAACCTCGTTAAGCACACCTCCACGAGCAGCATTTGCAATAATAACACCGTCTTTCATCATATTGAATTCTGCTTCATCAATAACATACTCTTTTTGAGCAGGTACGTGAAGTGTAATGAAATCGGCTTGTTTTAAAACATCTTCCTTAGAAATTGTTTTAATTTCAAATTTAACGGTTTGTCCATCAAAAAAGTCTAACTCTAAATTAGCAGTTTCTAAAAACGGGTCGAAAGCAATAACTTTCATTCCAGCTCCTAAAGCCACTTTAGCAGTAGCTTGACCAATACGACCAAAGCCTAAAACACCTAAAGTTTTTCCTTTTAACTCTGTTCCTTTAGCGTAAGCTTTCTTTAAACCTTTAAAGTTGTTATCACCTTCTAAAGGCATATCTCTGTTTGAGTTATGCAAATAACGTGACAATCCGTAAAGGTGACCAAATACTAATTCGGCAACCGAGTGCGAAGATGCAGCTGGTGTATTGATAACAGAAAGGCCTTTTTCACGAGCATATTCTACATCAATATTATCCATACCAACACCACCACGACCAATAATTTTTAGGTTAGGGCAAGCATCGATCAAGTCTTTACGTACTGTAGTTGCACTACGTACTAATAAAACAGCGATGTCTTTTTCGTTGATATAGTTAATTAATTGTTCTTGTGCTACGGTAGTTGTAATTACCTCGTAACCTGCTTTTTCTAAGGCATCAATTCCACTTTGAGAAACACCGTCGTTTGCTAATACTTTCATTTATCTAAGTTAAAAGTTAAAGTTGAAATATTAAAAGCTCATGGAGCTCGTAATATTTCAACTTAATATTAAATTTATTTTTTATCCGTTCGAGTAAGCTTATGAAAGCTGAGACTGAAAACGGAATGCTTATTTCTAAGCTTTAGTCTCCAATTCACTCATTACTTCAACAAGTACTTTTACGCTATCTAAAGGTAAAGCATTGTACATAGAAGCACGGTAACCACCAACACTACGGTGTCCGTTTACGGCGCTAATTCCAGCTTCTTTAAGCATGGTTTCAAACGTTTCTTTTAAGTTTTCATTTACTAAGTTGAAGGTTGCGTTCATTTTAGAACGATCTTCTTTAGCAGCAAAACCTTTAAATAATGGGTTTAAATCTATTTCAGAATACATTAAAGTGGCTTTCTTGTCATTCTCTTTTTCAATACCAGCAATACCGCCTAATCCTTTTAACCATTCTAAAGTTAACATAGAAGTGTAAACAGGGAAAACAGGAGGTGTATTAAACATACTACCTGCTTTTATGTGAGATTTATAATCCATGATAGAAGGAATATCGCGAGATACTTTTCCTAAAATGTCTTCTTTAACAACCACTAAAGTTGTTCCTGCAGGTCCCATATTTTTTTGAGCTCCAGCATATAATAAATCAAATTGTGAGAAATCTAGAGTACGAGAAAAAATATCGCTACTCATATCGCAAACCATAGGAATGTTTGTTTTCGGGAACGTTTTCATTTGTGTTCCGAAAATAGTATTGTTTGATGTGCAATGGAAATAATCATAATCCGAAGGGATATCAAATCCTTTTGGAATATAGTTGTAATTGGCTTCTGCTGAAGATGCTACTTCGTAAATATCATCTAATTTTCTTGCCTCTTTAATGGCTTTTGCACTCCAAGCACCTGTGTCTAAATAACCAGCTCTTTTTTCTAAAAGATTCATGGCTACCATTAAAAACTGCATGCTTGCTCCACCTTGAAGAAAAAGGGCTTTATAGCCTTTACCTTCTAAGCCTAGCAATTCTAAAGCTAACGACCTGGCGTTCTCCATAATATCTACAAACTCTTTACTTCTGTGAGATATTTCAATTAAAGATAAACCCGTGTTATTGTAATCAACTATAGCCTCGGAAGCTTTTAATAATACACTTTGAGGTAAAATACTTGGTCCTGCACTAAAGTTATGTTTTTTCATTTTAAATTTTAAAAATTGTAAGATACAAAGTTGCTAATTAATTGCTGAATTCGTGTTAAAAATTTAATAATTATTTCATCAAATCGCTAATAAAAATTCAACAGAATCGACACTATCCGCATAATCCCAAAGTTCTGGTTTTTGTGTGGCTCCAAATGCAATTTCATTTTCGGTGAATCCGTTGGCAACAATACACTGGATTTTATCGGCATCTTCCGTTAGTTTTTTATTTAAAGCTTCGGTAGAATCATAATACTCATAAAATAAGGTTGCAATAGGAGACGCAAAGCTTTTATCTTCCTTAATCATGAAAAAGCCATTTTCAAGCATATCAAATTCGCTCATTAAATAGACGGCTTTGTTGTAATCATAATTATTGGCATATTTTGCTTTGTCCATGATAGGATGCCAGTGATAAACACCTTCAAAAAGGGAGTCGAATTTATAGCCTTTCGGAACAAATATTTTAGAAACATTGCGGCAACCTAATCCATAATATCTAAAAATATCTTCTGATAGGTTTTTGAAGTCTTCCGGAGTTTCATTTCCTGTTAAAACAGCAACTGAATTTCTGTTGTTTCTTATAATAGAAGGTTTTCCTTTGAAATAAAATTCAAAATAGCGCGCTGTATTATTACTTCCTGTGGCAATAACGGCATCAAAATGCGTTAGTTTTTCTTCAGTAAATTCAATACAACCTTTAAAACCGGGTTCCACATACTCTAAATATTTTGCTAAATAGGGTAGTAGTTGCTTGTCGTTGCTCGATTGTTTAACTAATACGTGATGTCCGGAAATTAAAACCGCAAGAAAATCGTGAAAGCCTACCAATGGGATGTTTCCAGCCATAATAATTGCAACCTTTTTCTGGTTAACGGTTTCAAAATTATAAGGTTTTAACCAGATTTTTAAATTAGCTTGGGTTAAGGAGTTTGCCCAACCGCTAAGTGCGAAAGCTATATTTTCTTTAGTAAACCAACCGTTATGTTCTTCGGCAAGTTTTAATTGATGCTTAAAACCATCGAAAAACACATCGTTATGTTCAATATTATCTTTCTTTTGTATCACTTCGTTAGAAAATTGACTTAAAAATTCTCCTAATTTTACAAAAGCGTTAATTCTTTCTTGTAAATTCATTCTTAATTTGGTTATGAATAGTTTTGGCTTTATTTTTGCGACTACAAATTTAAGGAAACTGTAATAGAGTTCTTAAATTTTAAAAATAAAAATTACTATGGCAATTATAATAACAGACGAGTGTATAAATTGTGGGGCTTGCGAACCGGAATGTCCTAATACTGCAATATATGAAGGTGCCGACGATTGGCGCTATAAAGATGGTACCAGTTTAGATGGTACTGTTGTTTTAACCAACGGAAATGAGGTTGATGCTGATGAGGCTCAAGAGCCAATTAGCGATGAGCTATACTATATTGTACCAGATAAATGTACAGAATGTAAAGGTTTCCATGATGAACCACAATGTGCGGCAGTTTGCCCAGTAGATTGTTGTGTACCTGATGAAGATGTTGTTGAAACAGAAGAAGAACTTTTGGCTAAACAAAAATTTATGCATCCTGAAGGATAAAAAATAAATACATTATAAATATAAAAATCCTGAGCTTATGCTTAGGATTTTTTTTTGGATTGATATGGAATATAGGACTGAGTTTAGATATTTGAAAAATAAAGGCCCTGTCTAGTTGTTAATTCGTAAGGAATTCGATTGAGTTAATGTTTACTTCAATTGTGACATTAATTAATTGATAAAAGACAAAACGAAGCATGAAATACACGTATTTTTGGTGAGAAACATCCGAGGATTGGATAAAAACAGCTCTAATATGAAATTTAATGTAAAAAGTTCATTGTCTTATAATGTAAATGGTCCCACAACATTTATTTTTAATATTCACGCACTAAACACTTCTAGTCAAACCGTTTTAGAAGAAAGTTTGGTTATAGATCCTAACATTAATCACGAGGTTTTTACGGCTCATGATGGTAGGTCTAAATTTATGCGGCTTAAAATACAAGATCCTTGCGATTTCTCAATGTCGTACGCTGCAGTTGTTGATATGAATTATAAGGTAATAGATGAAAGTAACTCAGAAAGTTTTGCGCCTGTAGTAGAATTCGATAGTTATATTGCCTCTTTTCTTTATCCAAGTCGTTATTGCCAGTCTGATAAATTGATGAAATTTTCTTTTAATAAATTTGGGAATTATACCTCGGTTTATGATCGCGTTTTAGCAATAACCGAATGGATTTATAATAATATTGAATATACTAGTGGTAGTACAGACTCACAGACGTCTGCAATAGACACGATTACAGAACGTGTAGGTGTTTGTCGCGATTTTGCACATTTAGGGATTGCGCTTTGTCGCGCATTATCCATTCCTGCTAGATATTTTACGGGATATGCTTATCAATTAAATCCGCCCGATTTTCATGCCTGTTTTGAAGCTTATATTAATGGTGATTGGATTATATTCGATTCCACGAAATTAGTAGCTCTTAACGGCCTTGTAAAAATAGCAAATGGAAGAGATGCAGCAGATTCCGCAGTTGCCAGTATCTTCGGAAACGCAATAGGAACCGCAATTACTGTCGATTGCCAGGTTATGGATGATAATTTTCAACCATTTGTTTACAACGGCAATCAAAGAGGTATTTCTTTTCAATAAAAAAAGTATTTCATAAAAACATTAAAATACCTAAGTTTGCGCTTAGGTTTTTTTTATGTGAAATTTATTTGAAACACATCTGAATTTATTTTTTGATGATTTTTTTTGATTCATTTTAAACCTTTACAAGATTGTTTAGTCAAACCCAAAAAAATATAGTTATGACCAAAAAGTGGATGCGTATTATACATCGTTATTTAGGATTTTTCTTAATCGGAGTAATGATTGTTTATTCTGTAAGTGGTGTTATTTTAATATTCAGAAATACCGACTTTTTAAAAAGTGAAACCAAAGTAGAAAAAACAATAGCGCCTAATCTAAAAGGAGACGAATTGGGGCGTGCTTTAAAAATGAAGCGCTTTAGAGTAGAAAAAACCGAAGGCGATTTAATTTTATTTAGAAACGGACAATACAATAAAACCACAGGTTTAGCTAAATATACTAATAAGGAATTACCTTATGTATTAGATAGAATGACGCATTTACACAAAGCCACATCGGCAGAACCTTTATTTTGGTTAAATGTATTTTGTGGGGTATCGCTTTTCTTTTTTGCAATTTCATCCTTCTGGATGTTTATGCCTAAAACTAAAATATTTAAAAAAGGGATGTATTTCACCGCTTTTGGTGTGGTGTTAACTATAATTATGCTGTTTGTATAGCGGTGTTTTTAGTTCGAATTTATTGGTTGTGTAGAAGGTGATATAACATGTTATACATAGAAATTTAAGTCAGAAAACTTTCCTATTTTTGTTTAGATGAATACAGAAAAAGTATGTTTGTTTTTAAACGGCGAACAACCAAAATTTATTCCAAATTTGCAAGCCTATAAATTGATTTGTGCTACAGATGGTGCTTATCAGTTTTTAAAGGCAAATAACGTTGTTCCTGATTTTATTAGTGGCGATTTCGACTCTATTGAAAACATTCCGGATGGTGTTGAAGTGATTCATACACCAAACCAAGATTTTACCGATTTTGATAAAGTGTTGCAAATTCTATTTGAAAGAGCATTTAAGAACATTCACGTTTTTGGCGCAAGTGGGAAGGAGCAAGATCATTTTTTAGGCAATTTACATACGGCTTTACAATGGAAAGATAAGCTCGATTTAACTTTTTTTGATAATCACGGATATTATTTTTTAGCTGATAAAATTTCGGAAATTGAAAATTGTATGGGAAAAACCATATCTTTAATTCCGCTTCCTCAAGCTACAGGTATTGTTACAACAGGCTTACAGTACCCATTAAAAAATGAAAATTTATCTTTCGGTAGTCGAATTGGAACACGCAATAAAGCGTTAGAAAATAAAGTGTCAATCGCTTTTGAAACAGGACATCTATTCTTGTTTGTAAACGATTAAAAAAAAGTTTTTATTATAAATTAAAATATGAACGGTCAGAAAAATTTAGCAGAATTAATTAAAAACATGACACCAAAACTAAATGATGGTGTTTATGTTTTTGTTTCTCTAAAAGATGAAACCTTAGTAGATAGAAAAGATACTATTGCAGAATTTAAAGAAGCGGAAGGCATAACGGTAATTATTGAAAAAGAAAAAGCGGACCTTTTACAATTAGATTATAATTATGAAGCTAGTTGGATTACACTACAAATACATTCATCGTTAGAAGCTGTTGGGCTAACCGCAGTGTTTTCAACAGCATTAGCTAAGTATAACATCAGTTGTAATGTGGTTGCGGGTTATTATCACGATCATATTTTTGTAGATACAAAAGATGCACAAAAAGCAATACAGGCTTTAATCGAATTATCAAAAACGTATTAATACTCCATGTTTTAAAACATAAAAAAGCCGAGCTAAACAGCTCGGCTTTTTTATGTACTCTATCTATTTTGATTTCTTCTTATAATTTAAAGTTTAATCTAGCAAAGGCATAGGTGCCATCAGATCCCATTTGTACAGAATCGGCTAAACCACCTTGATCTGTCCATCCATCGAATTGTGGAGTCGGGTAGGTGTTAAATAAGTTATTAGCACCAATACTCAATTTTAGCTTTTCCGAAATTTGGTAACCTAAGCTTAAATCTACAATTAAAGCAGCTTTATAAATATCTGTAGCTACAGGGTAAAGGGCATCTGCTTCAGCTTGCGTTGTTGGAGGAGAATCTACCCATTGAAAATCCTGAAGTGTTACTTCGCTAAATTGAGTAAAAGCAACAGAAGCATTGAATTTCTTGTTAGTATATCCAAGGTTTAAACCAAATTTATAATCTGGAGCTGCAGCTTCTAGGTATGCCTGAGAAAATGGTCCGAAAAATGTAAACTCATTTAGAGCACCATTATGGATTTCTTTAATGGTTAAGTCATTTAAATTACCAATTAAATCTACTTGAATTTTACCTTCATCTCCTACGCTAGTTCCATAACCTAAAACAATATCTAAACCATTAGTTCTGGTATCTACACCATTTGCAAAAAATTGGGCGGCATCTACATTTAATGGTCCTAAAACAGTTTGATCTGTAAAGTTGTCGGTTAAAATAATACGATCATCAACCGAAATAGAGTATGCATCAATAGTTGCTGTAAAACCTCCTTTTTTATAAGTAAATCCAATACTAGCGTTAAAGGCTTTTTCCTCATTTAATTGTCCTATACCAAAAGCTTTGGTTACTGTACTATTATTAGCTGATAGTAAAGATGGTACTGAAGTTCCGGCAACAATATTGGTAAACTTTAGGTTGTAATACAATTGGGCTAAAGATGGTGCTCTAAAACCTGTAGAAATAGAACCTCTTAAAGTGAAGTTATCAGTAACTTTTAATCTACTCGCTAATTTTCCATTAAAGGTGCTTCCGAAGTCACTGTATTGTTCAAATCGTAAAGCTCCAGCAAGCATAAATGCTTCGGAAACATTAAGCTCGGTATCAAAATAAATACCATAATTTGTTCTGCTTCTGTCTACTTCGTTATCTGGACTATAACCAGGGAAACCTTGCGAACTTCCCGATAATACCTCGTCGTTAGAATCTGTTGCAACGGTTTGTAAAGCTGGGTTTGTAATTATCACGCCATTTTCATCATAAAGCCCGTAAGATGCTTCTTCACCTGCAAAAATGCCAAAGTTTTCCGTTCTATATTCAAAACCAAAAGCTAAACTTAATCCAGAAGCCACATCATCTAAATATTTATTAAAATCTAAACCTGTGGTGTTTTGAGATAAATAATGTCCGCCGGCATCAAAATCGGTAGGCGATAAGTCTTGCATAGACGCATTATTACTGTCCTTTATATAGTAGTGAAAAAAGTTTCTTCCGAAGGTATTATTGAAATCTACGTTCCAACCATTTTCCATTTCATGTCTTACACCAACCGAAACCGAAACATCGGTAATATTAGAGGTGATTCTAGGTGTAAAACCGTTAGGGTATAAGCTTGGTACCGATCTGTTATCGCCATTTGCAAAGCTATCTCTCGAAAAAGCGTAAGCATCGGTATCTCTGTAATTTCTACCACCAAAAGCATAAATTTCGGTATTATCATTAATAGGTAAAGCCGAGTTAATCATAAAGTTAAAACCATCAACACCTGCGCTACCGTATCCTTGACGCCAAGAAAATCCAGGTCTGAGTGTGTTTTGTCTCGATAAAAACTCTGTTGTAAAATTCATGTAACCACCAGCATCGTTTAAAGATACGCCGTAATTAGCATCAATTTTTACAGTTTCTCCATCCCAGCTCTTACTTTTTCCATCTAAACGATTCTTACCTTCAACATTACTTAAAGTTTCGCCTGTAGCTTCTTCCCAACCGTCACCAATAGCTGTGCTATACGCGCCGTAAGTAATACCACCAGTAAAACCATCGGTATTATCTTTTAAAACAATATTGATTACACCAGCAATGGCATCCGATCCGTATTGTGCCGAAGCACCATCTCTTAAAACCTCAATACGTTTAATAGCATTTGCAGGAATAGCGTTTAAATCTGTTCCAGAATTCCCACGACCACGAGTACCAAAAATATTGACTAAACTTGATTGGTGTCTACGTTTACCGTTAATTAAAACTAAAGTTTGATCTGGACCTAAACCACGTAAAGATGCCGGAACAATATGGTCGGCACCATCAGAGCCCGATTGTTTACTTGCATTAAAAGAGGGGGCAGCATATTGTAAAATCTCATTAACTTCAACCTTTCCGGTGTTAGAAGCAATGTCTGCAACATTAATAACATCAACGGGTACAGCAGTATCTGTAGCTGTTCTTTTCGGGCTTCGAGAACCGACTAAAACAACTTCATCTAAACTAACGCCATCTTCCAAAGTGACATTAATAATAGATTGGTTATTTACATTAACATCTTTAGAATTATATCCTACATAGCTAAACACCAGCGTAGCATTTCCGTTAACCGAAATAGTATAATTACCATCAAAATCAGAGATAGCACCTTTACTCGTACCTTTCTCTAACACATTAACACCGGCAATAGGGATTCCAGAGGTGTCGATTATGGTTCCTTTAACCGTTTGCTGAGCAAAAGCGAGCGTAAAACTACCTAAACAAAGCACTATTAAGTAAATTTTTTTCATAAATAATTTGAATTAGTTAACATTATCAATAGCTAATATATGTTAAAACTTTCATAAAAATACTTGATTTTAGTTAAAATCATCGACGTATATGCAAGAATAGTGCGTATTTACGGTATTATTTTTTATAACCACAGTTTAAAAATAAATGCAGAAATCCTGTTTATAAAAACTATATTTGCACTCGCAAATTAGAGTTCCCACTTTTGTGGGCATAAAAAAGATATATTTCAATGAAAGCAGGCATCGTAGGATTACCAAACGTAGGCAAATCGACTTTATTTAATTGTTTATCTAACGCAAAGGCGCAAAGTGCAAACTTTCCGTTTTGTACAATTGAACCAAATATTGGGGTGGTAAATGTACCAGATCCACGTTTAGAGAAGTTAGAAGAATTAGTTAACCCAGAGCGTGTGCAGCCGGCAACTGTTGAAATTGTTGATATTGCTGGTTTAGTAAAAGGCGCGAGTAAAGGTGAAGGTTTAGGAAACCAATTTTTAGCTAATATTCGTGAAACCGACGCTATTCTTCATGTATTGCGTTGTTTTGATAACGATAATATTATTCACGTTGATGGTAATGTAAACCCTATTCGTGATAAGGAAACTATCGATATGGAGCTTCAACTAAAAGATTTAGAAACGGTTGATAAAAAGCTTGATAAAGTAAAACGTGCTGCTAAAACAGGTAATAAAGATGCTCAAAAAGAAGAAGCTGTTTTATTAAAAATAAAAGCAGCCTTAGAAGCAGGTGTTTCAGTTCGTGCTTTAGAATTTTCTGAAGAAGATGATATTGAATTCGTAAAACCATCACAATTTATCACCGATAAGCCTGTGATGTATGTTTGTAATGTAGACGAAGGTGCAGCGGTTTCTGGTAACGCTTATGTAGAACAAGTTCGCGAAGCTGTAAAAGATGAAAACGCCGAAGTTTTAGTGTTAGCAGTAGGTACAGAGGCTGATATTAATGAATTAGACGATTACGAAGAACGCCAAATGTTTTTAGCAGATATCGGTTTAGAAGAAGCCGGAGCAGCTAAATTAATTCGTTCGGCTTACAAATTATTAAACCAACAAACTTACTTTACAGCAGGTGTGAAAGAAGTTCGTGCTTGGACAATAGATATAGGAGCAACGGCGCCACAAGCTGCGGGTGTTATTCATACCGATTTTGAAAAAGGATTCATTCGTGCCGAAGTTATCGGTTACGAAGATTTTTCAAGCTATGGTAGCGAAGCAAAAGTAAAAGAAGCAGGTAAAATGCGTGTTGAAGGTAAAAACTACATCGTAAAAGATGGCGATGTTATGCACTTCTTATTCAACGTATAAACTCAAAATATAAACGCTTTAAAAGCTTCATTTCTAAATCTAGAGATGAAGCTTTTTTTTGCTTTAAATGCTCTTTTTCTCTAGTTTCTAACAATAGAAGTAACATAGCAGTTGTTTTTTGGGCGTTACCACAAGGGTCGGGCTTTCCGCTGCAAGTCCTCGCACTTCCTGCGTCAGGCTGTGGGCTATCCGCTGCAATCCCTAACGCGAACCACATCTATAAATTAAACATTTATAACACATTAAATATTAATCTTTTATAAAACATAGAGAATCATTATTCTTAAAAACCATCACGTTTTTATATCTGTTTTGTTTGATTTACTGATAAAAATGCATTTTGAGCATCGTAATTATTTAAAATTTTACATTTTCTTCAATAAAAGAACTCTAAATTCGTGCTATGCAAACAACAAAAAACTTTTGGTCGGGCATCGCAATTGGTGTTTTAGGAATTGTCCTCTTTTCTTCAAAAGCAGTGATGGTGAAATTGGCTTATAATTACGACGTCGATGCTATTAGTATTTTGCTTTTGCGCATGCTATTTTCATTTCCTTTTTATGTTGTTATCGCCATTTTATATCGTAACAAAAACACTGAAATAGCCATTAAAAACACCGATTATATTTGGTTGTTTTTCTTCGGCTTCGTGGGGTATTATTTAGCAAGTTATTTCGATTTTGTAGGACTAACTTATATCAAAGCCAGTTTAGAGCGAATTATTTTGTTTTTATACCCAACTATTGTTATTCTTCTAAATCGTATATTTTTAAAGCAACCCATTTCAAAAACACAAGCTATAGCTATTGGTTTAACATATTTAGGAATTATTCTAGCTTTTTCAGCAGAAGTTAATATAACAGGTGTTAGCGCATATTTGGGCGGTTTCTTTATATTATTGAGTGCCATAACCTATGCGTCGTATTTGGTAGGTAGCGGTTGGTTAATTCCTAAGTTTGGTGTGGTTAAATTCACAACTTACGCTATGCTAATATCCTGTTTTTGCGTTTTTGTGCATTATGGTTTTATTGGCGAAATGGATTTGTTTAATTTCACTTGGGAAGTATATGTTCTCGGACTATTAATCGCTGTTTTTGCAACCGTAATTCCATCGTTTTTAGTATCACTTTCAATAAAGATGATAAGTTCTTCAAATTTTGCTATTGTTGCTGGTATTGGTCCTATATCAACCATTATTTTAGCATCTATATTTTTAGGAGAGTTTTTAACGTTTTTACAGCTTTTCGGTGCGCTTATCGTTATTTTTGGTATTGTGTTTATGTCTGTAAAAAGTTCTAAAAACAAGTAGTTAGGCGGTTTCTTGGTTACTTACAATTAAACCAAAAATCTAAATTCATACGGCTCACAGTTTACAATTTTCTATAATTGTTAATTATTTTGTTTGCGTGCTATTTTATTTTTTGTTTAGTTATGTTATCTTAGCTTTTTATAACTTTTTTTGTTGGAAATTGCATCCAAATATAATGATGCGTTTTTGGGAGCTATTTTTATACCGTAACCAGAAACGACATGATATTATGTTCAAAATAAAAAAAGCGTTTACTACTAAACCTCAATATCTTAATGGCAGAACAATCTAACTATACCGAAGACAATATACGTTCCCTAGACTGGAAAGAGCACATTCGTATGCGTCCCGGTATGTACATTGGTAAGCTTGGTGACGGGAGCTCGGCAGATGATGGTGTTTATATTCTTCTTAAAGAAGTTTTAGATAACTCCATTGATGAGTTTGTTATGGGCGCCGGGAGAAACATCGAAATCTCGATACAAGGTGCTAAAATAACGGTACGCGATTATGGTCGTGGTATTCCTTTAGGTAAAGTGGTCGATGTGGTTTCTAAAATGAATACCGGTGGAAAATACGATTCCAAAGCCTTTAAAAAATCCGTAGGTTTAAATGGAGTAGGAACCAAGGCTGTTAATGCATTGTCATCGTTTTTTAGAGTAGAATCTACCCGTGATAACAAGAGCGCTTCCGCGGAATTTTCTCAAGGAAACTTAACAAACGAAGAGTTTTTAGAAGAAACATCGCGCCGTAAAGGAACGAAAGTATCCTTCGTGCCTGATGAAATCATCTTTAAAAAATACAAGTATCGTAACGAGTATATCGTTAAAATGCTAAAGAATTATGTCTATTTAAATCCAGGTTTAACCATTGTTTTTAATGGTGAAAAATATTTTAGTGAAAACGGATTAAAAGACTTATTAGCTGAAAAAATAAACGAATCGGATTTACTATATCCTATTATTCATCTTCGTGGCGATGATATCGAAGTGGCGCTTACACACAGTAAAACGCAGTATAGCGAAGAATATAATAGTTTTGTTAACGGACAAAACACCACGCAAGGAGGAACACATTTAACAGCCTTTCGCGAAGCTTTAGTAAAAACCATTCGTGAGTTCTACGGTAAAAATTACGACGCTTCAGATATTCGTAAATCCGTTGTCTCTGCCATCGCAATTAAGGTTATGGAGCCTGTTTTCGAAAGTCAGACGAAAACCAAATTAGGATCTACCGATATGGGGGGTAATTTACCAACCGTTCGTACATATATCAACGATTTTTTAAAGAAATATTTAGATAACTATTTACATAAAAATACAGATACAGCGGAGAAAATTCAACGTAAAATTCTGCAAGCTGAACGTGAAAGAAAAGAGTTGTCGGGTATTCGTAAATTAGCTAAAGACCGCGCTAAAAAAGCCAGTCTTCATAATAAAAAATTACGCGACTGTCGTGTTCATTTTGGCGATATAAAGAATGAACGTAACCTCGAAAGTACCTTGTTTATAACCGAGGGAGATTCGGCATCAGGAAGTATCACAAAATCGCGAGATGTAAATACGCAAGCTGTATTTAGTTTAAAAGGAAAACCTTTGAACTGCTATGGTTTAACCAAAAAAATAGTTTACGAAAACGAAGAGTTTAACTTGCTTCAGGCCGCTTTAAATATAGAAGAAACCTTAGAAGATTTAAGATATAATAATGTGGTTATTGCAACGGATGCCGATGTCGATGGTATGCATATTCGCTTGTTGTTAATAACGTTTTTTTTACAATTTTTCCCTGAAGTTATCAAAGAAGGGCATTTATATATTTTACAAACCCCATTATTCCGGGTTCGAAATAAAAAAGAAACCATTTATTGTTATTCGGAAGAAGAACGACGAGCGGCTCTTGAAAAATTAAAACCAAAACCGGAAATAACCCGATTTAAAGGTTTAGGTGAAATTTCACCAGATGAGTTTAAACATTTTATTGGCGATAACATTCGTTTAGATCCTATTATGTTGGATGATAACATGTCTATTGAAGATTTATTATCCTTCTATATGGGAAAAAATACGCCTACAAGACAGGAATTTATTATCGATAATTTAAAAGTTGAACTTGATTATATAGACGAATAACATTTTTGTATTATCAAATAAAGAATTTTATATGATTAAATTTAAATATTTACTAATTTTGCACTATAAATATTGAAATTAATCATAAACCGCTAAGTTTTAGTAACAAACTAATTAACGAAGCCATAAAAACTTTATAAAATGTTATACTCAACAGAAAAGAACAAAGTAAAAAAGCGTTCCTACGATTACTTATACACTCACGATGTGACAAGTAAAGCTAAAAAACGCAGAAAAATTGGACGTGTTACCCTTAGCGGTAAACCAAAATAGTAATAGTGTTTAATGACTGAAGACCAAAACGACGATTTAATTAATAACCCAGAAGAACCCCAAGAAACCATTACCCGTGTTACGGGAATGTACAAAGATTGGTTTTTAGATTACGCATCCTATGTAATTTTAGAGCGTGCTGTACCAGCTATTGAGGACGGTTTTAAACCCGTGCAACGTAGAATTATGCACTCTATGAAAGACTTAGACGATGGGCGTTACAACAAAGTAGCGAACATTGTAGGGCATACCATGCAGTATCACCCACACGGTGATGCTAGTATCGCTGATGCTATGGTGCAAATTGGGCAAAAAGATTTGTTGATTGATACTCAAGGAAACTGGGGTAATATTTTAACAGGCGATCGTGCGGCAGCTTCGCGTTATATTGAAGCGCGTATTTCTAAGTTTGGTTTAGATGTTGTTTTTAATCCTAAAATTACCGAATGGCAGGCCAGTTATGATGGTCGTCGAAAAGAACCTATAAATTTACCTGTAATGTTCCCGTTATTGTTAGCGCAAGGCGGTGAGGGTATTGCGGTAGGGCTTTCAACAAAAATATTACCTCACAATTTTATTGAGTTAATCGATGCGTCGATTAAGCATTTACAGGGTAAGCGTTTTACAATTTTACCCGATTTTCCAACAGCTGGAATAGCCGATTTTTCCAATTATAACGATGGTCTTCGTGGTGGGAAAGTACGTGTTCGCGCCCGTATTTCTCAGCTTGATAAAGCCACTTTAGTAATTACAGAATTACCTTTTGGAACCACAACATCAACTTTAATAGATTCTATTTTAAAGGCGAATGATAAGGGGAAAATTAAGGTTAAAAAAATTGAAGATAATACAGCGGCGGAAGTTGAGATTTTAGTCCATTTACCATCTGGTTTATCGCCAGATAAAACGATTGACGCCTTGTATGCTTTTACTAGTTGTGAATCGTCAATTTCGCCATTGGGTTGCGTTATTGAAGATAATAAGCCACTTTTTGTTGGTGTTACTGAAATGCTTAGAAGAAGTACCGATAATACGGTAGATCTCTTAAAACAAGAATTAGAAATTCGTTTAGGCGAGTTTGAAGAACAATGGCATTTCGCATCTTTAGAGCGTATTTTTATTGAAAATAGAATTTATCGGGATATTGAAGAGGAAGAAACTTGGCCTGGCGTAATTAGCGCTATTGACAAAGGACTTCAGCCACATATAAAACACTTAAAACGCGCTGTAACCGAAGAGGATATTGTGCGTTTAACCGAAATACGAATTAAACGTATTTCTAAATTTGATATTGATAAAGCGCAACAGAAAATTGATGCTTTAGAAGATCAAATAGCAGAAATAAAACACCACTTAGCACATCTTATAGATTATGCAATTGCTTACTTTACGCGCCTTAAAAAGGAGTATGGTGAAGGACGTGAGCGTAAAACGGAAATTAGAACTTTTGATGATGTCGATGCTACAAAAGTGGTTATCCGAAACACAAAACTCTATGTGAATAGGGAAGAAGGTTTTATTGGAACTTCACTAAGACGTGATGAATATGTTGGCGATTGTTCGGATATTGATGATATAATCGTGTTTACCAAGTCTGGTGTTATGATGGTTACAAAAGTAGATACAAAAACTTTTATAGGTAAAGGTATTGTACATGTTGCCGTATTTAAAAAGAAAGATAAACGAACCATTTATAATTTTATTTATCGTGACGGAAAAACAGGACCGTCTTATATTAAGCGTTTTGCTGTAACGTCCATAACACGTGATAAAGAATACGATTTAACAAATGGAACAAAAGGGTCTACGGGCTTATATTTTTCTGCTAACCCGAATGGAGAAGCCGAAGTGGTGTCCATTTTATTGCGTCAAGCGGGAAGTATTAAGAAACTGAAATGGGATATCGATTTTGCTGATATTTTAATTAAAGGCCGTGCTTCTAAAGGGAATTTAGTGACTAAATATCCTATTAAGCGGGTTGAATTAAAAGAAAAAGGTGTTTCTACACTAAAACCTCGAAAAATTTGGTTCGATGATACTGTACAGCGTTTAAACGTTGATGGTCGTGGCGAATTGATTGGAGAGTTTAAAGGTGAAGATATGTTGCTGGTTATCAATCAATCGGGAACAATTAAAACGGTTACGCCAGAGGTTACTATGCATTTTGATGACGATATGATTGTTATGGAAAAGTGGGTGCCTAAAAAACCAATTTCAGCCGTTTATTTTAATGGCGAAAAGGAAATGTATTACGTGAAACGTTTTTTAATTGAACAAGGAGGTCGTGAAGAAACTTTTATTTCAGACCATCCAAATTCGCAGTTAGAAATCATCTCTACCGATTGGAAACCTATGGCAGAGATTGTATTTGCTAAGGAACGCGGAAAGGATCGAAAAGATAATGTAGAAATTAATTTGGAAGAATTTATTTCTATTAAAGGTATTAGCGCTTTAGGAAATCAGTTAACCCGTGATAAGGTAAATCAGGTTAATTTATTGGACCCCTTACCATATGAGTCGGAAGATAATGCTTCTGTTGATGATATGGTTGATAATGAAGAAAACCCTATTCCTGGTAAAGGAGACGATGATGATAAATCGCAAACAACGCTTTTTGAGTAAAATATAGTCTATAGTTTTGTATTGATTTTAAAGGAGGCTTAGAAGTTTGTTAAAAATTTAAACCATTTTTTCCTTAATTGAATCAATTATAGGCTCTAAATCACTTTTGTAATCGAACCAAAGCGTGCCTTCTTTCTTTTTAAACCAAGTGAGTTGGCGTTTTGCGAAACGTCGGGTGTTTTTCTTGATTTCTGAAATGGCAAATTCTAAAGTCCATGTTTGGTCTAAATAATTAAATATTTCTTTGTATCCGACAGTGTTTAATGCATTCAGGTTTTTGTAAGGTACTAAGGTTTTTACTTCTTCAATTAAACCTGAATTTACCATAATATCTACACGTTGATTTATGCGGTCGTAAATAAGTTCGCGGTCCGCAGTTAAACCAATAGTTATAGTTTTAAAATTGCGTTTATTTTTTTCTTTATTTAAAAATGAAGCATATGGTTTTCCAGTACCAATACAGATTTCTAAGGCGCGAATAACACGATGCGGATTGTCTATTGCAATGGTGTTGTAAGATGTGTTATCTAATTCTTTTAGTTGGGTTTTTAAATGCTCTAAACCATTATCTTGTAGTGATTTATTAAGCGCTTCCCGAATAGATGGTTCAACTTCAGGGAAGTGATCTAAACCATTAGTTACGGCATCACTATATAGTCCAGAACCACCAACCATAATAACAACATTGTGGTTTTTATAAAGTGTATTTAAACAAGTGATGGCTTCTTTTTCGAAAGTCCCCACGTTGTAATTTTCTTCTATAGATTTGTTGTGAATAAAATGGTGTTTAGCGCCATCAAGTTCATCTTCGGAAGGTGCTGCTGTACCAATTTGCATTTCTTTAAAAAACTGTCGAGAATCGGCTGAGATTATTTCGGTTTTGAAATACTGTGCTAGTTTTATGCTTAATGCTGTTTTTCCGATGGCTGTTGGGCCAACTATGGAAATTAAATATTTTGGTGTTGTGCTGATGGTTGTTGTTTTAATGAATGACAAAAATATAGAAAAGTATGGAGTTTTGTGTTGTGAATGGCTTCTCTTTTTTAAGCTCTTAGATTTAAAATGCACTTTTAAATATACCCGATGCTAGCGGATACACGCGTTAAGCATTGTAGAGGAAAGCCCACAGCCTGACGTAGGAAGTGCGCGGACTTGTAACGGAAAGCCTGACCTGAAAGGTAACGCCCAAATGATATTAAGGGTTTAGTGTTTGGCCACAGTTGTAACAGAATTCTGCATTATTTTTATGGCCTTCGGCGGCGCAATTGCGGCAAGCTTGCGTATTGGTAGGTGTTTTTTGTTCGGATGCTTTGGTGAGTTCGGAGGTGACAATACCTGTGGGAACAGCAATGATGCCATAACCAATAATCATAACGATGGAGGCGATGAATTGCCCTACTGGAGTTTGTGGTGCGATGTCGCCATAACCTACAGTTGTTAGGGTTACAATACACCAATAAACACTTTTTGGGATGTTGGTAAAACCATTATCTTCACCTTCGACCAAGTACATAATGGTACCCAAAATTATAGATATGATGATTACTGCAAAGAGGAATACCGATATTTTGGCGCGACTGGCTCTAATGGCACTCATTAAATTATTGGATGCGCCCATGAAACGCGCGAGTTTTAAAATCCTGAAAACTCGAAGTAAACGTAAGGCGCGTAGGGCTACTAGGGCATGTGTGCCTGCAAATATGAGTGATAAATATTTTGGAATGGTGGATAGTAAATCGATAATGCCGTAAAAACTAGTGATGTAATGTAGCGGTTTTTTTACGGTGATGATGCGGGCCACGTATTCGATGGTGAATAGAATGGTAACAATCCATTCGCAAATGTCAATTATTTTATGGAACCGGCTGTCTATTGTTTTTACGCTTTCGAGCATTACGAGTATGATACTGGCAATGATTACAACGAGCAGAATGACATCGAAAAGTTTGCCTTCGCGTGTGTCGGCTTCATAAATAATTTCGTGAAGACGGGCTTTCCAATGCTTTTTATTTGGTGTATTCATGTATTATTATAACGTTTTACAAAGCTAAAACGTGGTATAAGGAGCTGTTAGTTCTGTTTTAACTATTAAAAGTAACGGTTTTGTTGGGGTAAAACTAATGATTTTTGTTTATTTTCTCTGTATTAAGAAAAGGGAGTTATTTTGAATGTGGACCACGCTGTTCATGAATTCTTTTAAATACGGGTAATATTCTTCAGGATAAAGGCTTTCGGAGAGATTAATTCTGATGAAAAGCTGAATATGATTGTCAAAGGTTTGTGAGGAAAATATAAGTAAGCCTTTGTTGTTTGGTATGGCGAGGGTTTTGCTTTCGGGATTTTCGAGTATCTGAAATTTTGTATTGTCGAAATTAAGTTTAAAACTATAGAAATAGGTTGCTGAATAACCAAAATCAATAGGATAGGAGCGCTCTTGTAGCTTGAAAGGGTTGGTGGTAAAAAACTTCGAAATAAAAGGGTTTAGGTAAAGGTTTTTAGCTTCAGGGTTGTCGAATTCAAGTTTAACGTTGTAGCTTTCTATGAAGTCTTCGCTAGTTTTACCTTCGCTTAAAATACTGTGGTTTTCTATTTCTAGATTAGGGTATTGGTTTTCTAATTTATCGATGTAACTATTTGGGTTTGGATAGTAGTTTTTCTTACTGTTAATGGCTTTGTATCCTGTGTTTCGACTTTTAATAGTGCCAGATATAGAGGTGTCGTTGTTTAAGGTTAGGTCTGCGGCATACTGTATGGATGTTGATGTTTTTGGAGTGATATCAATCCATTGGCTCCCATTTTTAAAGTCTAAAAGACGTCCTTGACCATTTAAACATCTAAAAGGAATACCGCCAAAACTTAAAAACCGATCGGTGGCATCTAAAAAATAAGTTTCTCCATTTATAATAACCTGCGTTATAAGGTAGTTGAAATCTGAGATTACAGGGTAAATAGTGGTTGGGAATCCGTTATTTCTAGTAGAAATTAGAACCGGTTTTGCATCGAATTTGGCTTCTTTTAAAACGTTATGGAGTAAGATATTTATAGAAGAGACGTTCCCGGAATGGGTTTTAATGAGGTCTTTTATGGATGCATCTGTAAATATTCTATAATCGCCATTCCATGTATAATTGTTTTGAATGTATGTGTATATGGCTTGGGCTTTTTTTAAGGCGTTGGTTTCGTTGATGATTTCGGGTGGAAGTAAGTCTTCTAAATTCACCGACTTTCTGAGTTGGCGTCCAATTTCCTTTTCGGTTTTAAATTCTTTGTCAACGTCTTTCCATGTTTTGGTGTAATCCTTAATAGTGCCGTCCATGCCTCTAAAGGTTTTTAACTCATATTCTAGCCGAGCTAAATAATTGTTTTTAGTAGTCATGTAATCTTCCTCAATAAAAGCAGGAATATCGCGCATGGCGTAAATGTTAATGCCACAGTCAGCCGAAGCGCCATTGCCCATTTCGAGGCATTTTTTCTTGATTTCCGATGTATGATTTGCTAGTTTTTGTTCGCCTACAAGCTTAACATTGTATAACCAGTTTCCTGGAATGTTTTCTTTGTACTCACTGTAAATTTTAGGGATATGGCTTTGGAAATTCCAACCGTGATATTTAAACATGAACGGAGAAATAATGGTGTAGCTGTAAGTGATTACAGAGCCTTCTTTAAGGTTTGGTAGGGTGAATTTTGTTAATGTGTAATGCGCGTCGTAATCTTCGGTAAAAATATCTTTTTGAAGAATTTGTGATTTAACTATTTTGCCAGCAATCTCGTTGTGTGTGCTTGCTTTAATGTTTTCTACTTTTTCCCAACTGTCTTTAGATTTATAAAGATATATGGTGATGTTTGCGTTATCAAAACCTTCTTTATTTATTAGTTTGATTTTACGTTTTATTTCGGTACGTAAATCATAATCGTTTGGATCTACATAACTGCTACCTTGCTCGTAAATAACGATGGCATTTGCTGAAGAATCCTTACTGAAACCTCTAGCTCGAATATCTTCTAATTTAACATCAAACGTTTCTGAGTTGTATGATTCTTGAGCAAAGCAAATAGGACTTAAGAATAAAAGAAAGAGAACGATATTAAGCTTCATTTTTAGTCGAAGTTGATTATTTTTAGACGTTTGTTTTTGCGGATGTAATTTTTAATAATATGCTGGGCATCTCTATTGTTTTCCATGGGAGTGATAATGGATTCTAATACATCAATATTGTTAATTTGATAGTTTAGATTAACAAATCCAAGTCCTTTAAAAACACCGTTTTCTATTAAAACAGCGCTACGTTCATCAACTTCGCGACCTCTATCAATAATAACCATGTTTTTATTGTTGCAACTGTTTTTTTCAATTAAAGCATTTACACGTTTATTGTACAATTCTGGCGCTTCTTTTTGAATGCAAGCACCTTCACAATTTTTAACATCGTAGCTAAAACAACTTGTTTTTGTTTTGTAGATGCCACTGAGTTTTTGGCAGAGATTAAACTCTTCCACAGCGTTCATGATAAAACTCTTTCCGCTTTGAATATTTGCGAATGTGGTAATGTTTTTTTTACGTCCGTCGGCCACATCAATTTTTAAATTAATGTATTTGTTTTCATCTATAAAAGAATATAAAGCGTGAGTAAATTTAGATCGACGTAAAGCTTTGTTGAAAAGCGGTTTATTGCGTTTTATTTCTTCACTTTCTTTAAGAAGTGCAACAAGTTCGCTACCTGTAGCTTCGTAAGTTACAGCGCTTACTAATTTCTGTATCTTTTTAGATTTAGAATTGGTAGCCGTGAAATGTTGATTTAGGCGTTTTTTAATGTTATTGCTTTTACCGATATAAATAATATCACCTTCGGCGTTGTGGATATAGTAAACTCCTGTAATGGATGGTAATCCATCTAAAATATTTAAAAATTTGGAGTCCAATTTGTTTTTTGCACCTAGCTTAATAGATTTCTGAATAATAGTTTTACTCGTGTCTTTAGCGAGTAAAAGTTTAAACAGTTTTACCGTAGCCAAAGCATCGCCAGAAGCACGGTGCCTGTCCGTAACCGGGATGCCAAGCGAGCGTACTAGCTTGCCTAAACTATAAGAGGCTTGGTCTGGGATTAAATCTTTAGATAATTCTACCGTACAAAGTGTTTTTCGTTTGTAGTCGTAGCCTAAGCGTCTAAATTCTGTACCTAAAATTCGATAATCAAATTGTGCATTATGAGCCACTAGAATACAATCTTCGGTAATTTCTATGATACGTTTAGCAACTTCGTAAAACTTTGGTGCATGCGTTAGCATTTTACTGTTTATGCCGGTTAGGTTGACTACAAAAGGTTGAATTTCGCGTTCTGGGTTTACAAGGCTTATAAATTGATCGACAACCTCGTGGCCATCGAATTTGTAAATGGCAATTTCAGTTATGCCTTCTTCGTTAAATTTTCCACCAGTGGTTTCAATGTCTACTATTGCGTACAAAGGGTTGAATTATAAGTTAATAAATAACGCTTAAAGGTTATTTTTGTTGATTTTTTACTGTACTTAGGGTTAGCAATGTTCTTTTTATAAACTAAAAACAGACTGGTTGTGAACGGCTTGTTTTTTCGATTTAAAGTGCTAACTTCTAGTACCAAATATACTACTTCCAACGCGAACCATTGTGCTTCCTGATTGAATTGCTAATTTATAATCGCCACTCATTCCCATGGAAATAGTGTTAAACACTGATTTATTGGTGTTTAATTCTTTTAAATTATCAAAAGTAGATTTTAAAAGCTTGAATTCAGTTTCCACTTGCTGCTCATCTTCAGTAAAACTCGCCATGCCCATAACACCAGTAATTTGAATGTTTTTTAAGGTTGAAAAATCTTGAGATTGAAGAATTTCAGAAGCTAAAGTAGGCGACATGCCAAATTTTGAATCTTCCGAAGCTATTTTTATTTGAAGCAAACAATTGATTGTTCTATTGTGTTTTTCGCCTTGTTTGTTTATTTCTTCTAGTAGTTTGTAGTTGTCAACACCATGAATTAAAGCTACAAAAGACGCCATGTATTTTACTTTATTGCGCTGTACATGCCCGATCATATGCCATTGAATATCTTTTGGCATGGCTTCAAATTTATCGGCCATATCTTGGATTTTATTCTCTCCAAAAATACGCTGTCCGTTTTCGTAGGCTTCCATTAAATCCGGGATAGGTTTGGTTTTTGAAACCGCTACAAGAGTAACGTGGTCGGGGAGTGTTGCTTTTATTTGTTTAAGGTTGTTGCTAATACTCATGCTGCGTTTTTAATAATTTCTTTTAATTTTTTGTATCGCTTAGTTTGGAAACCGATGCTTCATTTTATTTGTTCAAAGTAAAACAGATTGAGTTTGATTATTCCTTTAAGAAAATTGCTTAGAAACAGTCTCTGCCTTTCTGTTTTCCGAATAATCATAAAAACCTTCACCGGATTTAATACCTAATTTTCCTGCGTTAACCATATTTACTAATAATGGGCACGGCGCGTATTTGGGGTTTTTAAAACCGTTATACATCACGTTTAATATGGATAAACAAACATCTAAGCCAATAAAATCAGCCAGCTGTAATGGCCCCATAGGGTGTGCCATGCCGAGTTTCATAACGGTGTCAATTTCAGTAACGCCAGCAACACCGTTGTATAGTGTTTCTATAGATTCGTTTAACATGGGTATTAAAATACGGTTAGCCACAAAGCCAGGGTAATCGTTAACTTCTACGGGGGTTTTGCCTAAAGTTTCCGACAGATTCATAATGGTTTTAGTGGTTTCGTCGCTGGTATTGTAACCGCGGATTATTTCAACTAAAGTCATAATAGGCACTGGATTCATGAAGTGCATGCCAATAACCAAATCGGGTTTAGAAGTTACTGCTGCAATTTCAGTAATAGAAATAGAAGACGTATTGGTGGCTAAAATGGTGTTTTTGGAAGTAGCTTCATCTAACTGTTTAAAAATTTTTAGCTTTAAGCTCAGGTTTTCAGTGGCAGCTTCAATAACTAGGTCGCTATTTTTTACACCTTCAGGAATAGAAGTAAAGGTGCTGATATTTGATAAAGTATTGGTCTTATCCGTTTCTGAAATTTTTTCTTTAGCAACCATACGGTCTAAATTCTTCGAAATCGTATTTAAACCACGTTTTAAAGCAGCATCGCTAATGTCTATTAAATTCACTGTAAATCCGCTTTGTGCAAAGCTATGCGCAATACCATTACCCATAGTTCCTGCGCCAATTACTGCAATGTTTTTCATAAAAAGAATCAGTTTTTAGTTTTCGCTAAAGCGGAAAGGTATTAAGCCGTTTTTAAATTAAAAGCAGTCAATAATTCTGTTAGCCACACGTAGCGCTTCTGTACCGTCGTGTAAGGTAACTACAGGTGTTGTGTTGGTGTTTATGGCGTCGGCAAACGTGTTTAATTCATCTAAAATAGAATTATTATCGGCAACTTTTGGACTATCAAAATAGATTTGCTTTTTTACGCCTTCTGCATTTTGTAAAACCATATCGAAATCGCCAGGATTTTCAGGAGCATCCTTCATTTTAACTACTTCACATTTCTTTTCTAGAAAATCTACCGAAATATAAGCGTCCTTTTGAAAGAAGCGGGCTTTACGCATTTTTTTAAGTGAAATACGACTCGCTGTTAAGTTGGCAACGCAGCCATTTTCAAACTCTAAACGTGCATTTGCAATATCGGGCGTATCACTAATTACTGAAACACCACTTGCTGAAATGTGCTTTACTTTAGATTTTACAATGCTTAAAATAATATCGATATCGTGTATCATTAAATCTAATACCACAGGAACATCGGTGCCTCGTGGGTTAAATTCTGCCAAACGATGCGTTTCAATAAACATGGGTGATTTTATCTCGTCTTTAACGGCTAAATAAGCGGGATTAAAGCGTTCTACATGACCTACTTGTCCGCGTAAATTATGTTCAGCTAAAAGTGTTCTAATGTGTTCCGCTTCTTCAACGGTATTGGTAATTGGCTTTTCAATAAAAACATGCTTTCCTTTTGCTATAGCTTGCTTGGCGCAATCGTAATGCGATAGTGTTGGCGTTACAATATCCACCATATCTACAGCGTCTATAAGGTCGTCTATTGAGCTGAAAAACTTGTAGCCAAACTCGGCTTCTACACGTTTTCCGTTAGCTTCATCGGCATCATAAAACCCGACAAGATTATATTTTTCTGATTGATTAAGAAGTCTTAAATGAATTTTTCCAAGATGTCCAGCACCAAGTACTCCAGCGTTTAGCATAATTATAGGTTTTTAACAAAAATAACATATTTAGAACTTCAATGTGCTTCTTTGGGCTTAAAATTTTATTGGATTCTTGTTAAAAATAAAATCTTCAAAAATAGTTTTACCCTTTGAAATCTTTGACTAATTTTAACCCTGTAAAACTTCGCACGCATTGAAAGACACTTTTAGACATCACGGATTAAGACAGCAATTGGTTAATGTGTTAAAAAACAAAGGCATAACGCACACAGGTGTTTTGGCGGCTGTTGGTAAAATTCCACGCCATTTGTTTATGGATTCCGGATTTTTAAATCATGCATACCAAGATAAAGCGTTTCCAATTGGTGCCGATCAAACCATTTCGCAACCTTATACCGTGGCTTTTCAGAGTGAATTAATGCAAATTAAGCCAGGACACAAGGTGTTGGAAATTGGTACAGGTAGTGGTTATCAAACCGCTGTGCTGTGCGAATTGGGTGCTAAAGTATACAGTATAGAGCGCCAAAATGAACTCTTTAAAAAAACCAGTAAGTTTTTACCTAAATTGGGGTATAGACCTAAAAAACTCATTTTTGGAGATGGTTATATTGGCTTGAAAGCCGAAGCGCCTTTTGATAGTATTATTGTAACGGCTGGAGCGCCTTTTGTACCGAGACCTTTATTAAGTCAGTTGAAAATAGGAGGCAGGCTTGTGATTCCAGTAGGTGATGATGTACAAATTATGACACTTTTTGTTAGAAAAGGTCCAAAGGAATTTGAAAAAGAGGAACTTGGTGAATTTCGTTTTGTACCGTTATTGGAAGATAAGAATTAGGAAAAAAGCTTTTTTGAAAGTTTTATTAAGATTCAAAAAAGCTTTTGAGAATTCTGTAAGAAAAAAAATAACATTCCAGCTATATTGTTAATTATTAAAGTTCTTTTAGTGTCTCACTTATAATATTCCAACTTCCATCATACAGGCTTTCATCGTTTCAAAACTACGTTCGATATCGCTATCTAAACCTATTGAAAAACGTATTAAACCGTCGGTTAGTCCCATTTCTTTTTGTTCGTCTACAGGTATTTCGGAGGATGTAGAACTGCTTGGCGCGCTAAAGAGTGTTTTGTAAAAACCAAGACTTACGGCTAAATAGCCTAAGTTTTTATGTTGCATTAATTCCATTAAAGCATTTGCTTTTTCGGCAGAACCGGCATCTACAGTAAGTAAACCTCCAAAACCATAATCTTCATTCATCATGTTTTTGTAAGCTTGATGTGATGGGTGCGAACTTAATCCAGGATAGACCGTTTTAAGTCCGATAGCCTGAAATTTTTCAGCTAAATAAAGTGCGTTTTTACTGTGTTGCTGCATTCTTATATGTAAAGTTCTTAGGTTTTTCAAAATAGAAGCCGCTCGCAAGCTATCCATTGTAGCGCCTAAAAGCATAGCTGCTCCAGTGTTTACATTTCGTAAATCGTTTATAAATTCTTGTGTGCCGCAAACCACGCCACCAACAGTATCGCTAGAGCCATTTATAAATTTTGTTAAACTGTGTATTACGACATCAACACCTAAAATGGCGGGCGAAATAGAAAGCGGTGAAAAGGTATTGTCAACCACTAGTTTTAAATTGTGTTTTTTGGCAAGTGCTGCTAAGCTTTTAATATCGGCTACTTCTAAAAGCGGATTGCTAACGGCTTCACAATATAGAACCTTAGTGTTTTTAGTAATAGATGCTTCAACAGCGGCTAAGTTTGTGATATCGACAAAGCTCGTTTTAATATTAAATCGAGGTGTGAAATTCTTCAGAAACGCATAAGTGCCACCGTAAATGGTTCTGCTAGATACAATATGGTCGTTGTTTCCGCAGAGTTGTAGTAAAACCGCAGTAATTGCTCCCATACCAGACGCAGTAACGTTGGCTGTTTCGGTGCCTTCCATCGCGGCTAAAGCTTCGCCTAAATATAAGTTAGAAGGGGAGGAATGTCTTGTGTATAAATAGCAGCCATCTGCATTACCTTCAAAGGTGTCAAACATGGTTTTTGCTGATAAAAAAGTGTAAGTTGATGAGTCGGAAATAGAAGGGTTTACGCCTCCGAATTCACCAAAATATTGTAAATCCTGTATGTGGTTTGCGGGTTTAAATGTCATAGATGTTATATTGAGTGTTTTTACAAAGTTCAGTTTTATTAGTTTTAAAAACAATGGAGTATCTTATTTATAGTTTATAAATCTATTTTATAGTTAATTATTAGTTTTAAAAATGGTAAATTGTAATTTGTAAGATATTTAAACGAAAAATTTTCTAATATGATTTTTGATAATACAGATAAAAAACTGCTAGAATACCTGCAAACCGATTGTAAACAAACCAATAAAGCGCTTTCTAATAAATTAAATTTATCGGTAACGGCTGTTTATGAGCGGATTAAAAAACTAGAAAAAGGAGGGTTTATAGAAAGTTATATCGCTTTGGTTAATAAGGAGAAGATTGAGCGAAACTTCGTGGTGTTTTGTCATATAAAACTGGTGCAACATAGTCAGGATTATGTGGTGAGTTTTGAAAAGCAGGTTGCGGAATTAAACGAAGTTTTGGAGTGCTATCATGTTAGTGGTGAGTATGACTATCTTTTAAAAGTAGTTGTTAAGGATATGGTGGCATTCAGAGCATTTTTAGTAGAAAAACTGACTAATATTAATTACATAGGAAGCACGCAGAGTATGTTTGTAATCAATGAAATGAAGCATACTACGGTGGTAAAACTTTAAGATTTTTGTTGATTTTTTTTTATAGAATTTCGTGTTTTTGTTATTTGACGGTAATAATGGTATTTGCGTGAAATCTTTTTATTAATTTGCGAGATAATAACTAACCAATCATATATTTTAACATGAAAAAACTAATTCCTCTTTTTTTAGGGCTTATTATCGGTGCGGTAATAACGTATTATTTTTGTCCAAGAGTAGTAACCGATGCCAATGAAGGTGTTGAAAATCCAACAGGAACTATTACGATTATAGAAGCTGAAAATTTAAGTACTAACTGGGAAAAATATAATGAAACAGAAATAGATTCGACTATTGAGGTTGAAGGTTCTAGAAAACAGATGAGATCTGGCGCTTGGACTTTAAAAAATATAGAAGACTATCTGTATTTCGCAAAAAAAGAATCAGAAATTATAGGATATACTATGACTGGTTTACGTGTTTATTTAGGTAATTACGGCGGAAAAAGTAAGGGGAGTAACAAAAACAGAAACACACTGTTTATAGCGCCTACCGGACATAAAAACACAGCGGGGGTTAAAAGCTTAAAAGGTGATGTTCTTGGTGATGATGGAGATATCGTTCTTCCAATAGATCCTTTAAATGATGCTGCTGGGGGTGAAGATGGTTACCCTCAATAGCCGCGAGTATGGAAGAATTTTTGTTCGCTTATAAAAATACCATTTCGTATTTTTTAGAAAATATGGCGGCTGTAACAGGTTTAATCCTTTTTAAGAAGTATAAACATACAAATGCAAAGTATTTTATATACTTTTTGGTGTATTTGGCTGTTTGTGATTTCTTGGCGGGTTATACGCGTTATATTAGGAATGATGGTCCTTTAAGCTTTTTGGAAGATACGGTGTTTCGAAAAAATTATTGGTGGTCTACGTTGTTCTGGAAAATTGGAGCTATCGTGTTTTTTACTTTTTATTTTAATAAAATTTTAAAAACGCCCATTTTTAAGACTATAATTAAAGCTGTCGGGATTAGTTTTGTTCTCTTTTCGGTTAGTTATATTGCTTTACATTGGGATGCTTATTTTGTTACTTTTTTCCCTTCTATAGGTGTTTTTGGCGCTATTACTGTGTTAATATCTACGATTTTTTACTTTATAGAAGTGTTGCAAAGTGATAAGATATTAACCTTTTATAAGTCGTTAAACTTTTATATTAGTTTCGCTGTTTTTATTTGGTGGCTCATTATTACACCTTTAGTTTTTTATGATATATACATGAGTAATAAAGATTGGAATTTTATCTTTTTAAAATGGCAAATTTATTTAATTGCTAATATTACCATGTATTCAACCTTTACTTTTGCTTTAATATGGTGCAAACCGGAGAAAAATTAGCTACAACCGCCTCAGAGCGTTATTTAATAATATATATGATTGCTGTTTTGGTAATTGTAACGGCTTTAGTGGTCATCTTTTTTGTGGTGTTTTTAAAACGTAAAAATAAACTTTTAGAAGAAAACCTTAGGCAACAACAAGCTTTTGAGTCTGAAATTGCTCAGGCGCAAACCGAAACTCAGGAACAGACTCTTAAAAATATAGGTTGGGAATTGCATGATAATGTCGGGCAATTGCTGGCCTTTGCGAGTATGCAATTAAGTATTTTGAAAATGCAGGTAGATGACGATGTTCGTGAAAAATTTAAAGATACTTCGGAAGCCTTAAGGGAAAGCTTATCGGAAGTTCGAGCGCTTTCTAAAACTTTAAATAATGAAGTGGTGTTGAATATTGGTTTTGAAAAATCGATTTCAAATGAATTAAACCGACTTAATAAAATGAAGTTCGCTTCTGCGGAATTGAAGGTGATTGGTGATAAAATTGAGTTTGAAAACCGGAAGCATGAAATTATTCTATTTAGAATTCTTCAAGAGTTTTTGTCGAATACCGTGAAATATTCCGAAGCCGAAAATCTACATGTGATTTTAGAATATACATCGAAAAAATTAAGAATTATTGCCAAAGATGATGGTAAGGGATTTGATTTAGAAAGTGTAAGTCAGGGTTCGGGTCTTATTAATATGAAAAGTCGGGCAGCGTTAATTGCTGCGCAGTTAGATATTAAATCTGAACTTAATAAAGGTGTGACTTTAACGGTAGATTATGCTTTCGATTAGCGCTTGCTAGTTGAAGTATTTAAAAAAGAATTTAACTAATTTCAGTTTACCGGTATATGGTGCGTAGCGTACAGGTGGATCTATCCAAGTTTTTCTGTTAACAATAGCTTTGTGGTGCGAAAATGTATCGAAGCTAAATCGACCATGATAACTCCCTATACCGCTATGACCAACACCGCCAAAAGGTAGCTTGTGGTTTCCAAAATGAACAAGCAAATCGTTAATGACACCTCCGCCAAAACTAAATTTCGAGACTAAGCGTTTTGTGAATTTTTTATCTTTTGAAAAAACATAAAATGAAAGTGGTTTTTCGTAATTTGAGATAATAGCATCAATATCGTCTTCGTTGTTATAAGTAAGAATGGGCAGTATGGGTCCGAAAATTTCTTCTTGCATCACCGCGCTATCCAATTCAGGCTCATCAATAATGGTTGGAGAGATGTAGCAAGTATCCTCGTCAACTTCACCACCAAAACTTAAGGTTTCATTTTGTAACATGTTAGCTAACCGTTTGGTGTTTTTTATATTTATAATCCTCGGAAAGTCTGCTGAAGATTTTATGTTCTCACCATAAGCTTCTTTTATTTCAGTTATTAAAGCTTCGATTAAAGGTTGTTTTACATTCGATTTTACTAAAATATAATCTGCAGCAATGCAGGTTTGTCCCGCGTTTAAAAATTTTCCCCAAACGACACGTTTTGCAACGATTTTCAGGTTAATACTGTCGTCAATTATACAAGGTGATTTTCCTCCAAGTTCTAGAGTTACTGGTGTTAAATGTTTAGCGGCGGCTTGTGCTACAATTTTGCCAACAACAACACTTCCGGTAAAGAAAATATGGTCCCAACGTTGGTTTAATAATTCTGTAGAAGTTTCAATGCCACCTTCAATTGAAATAGCGACATCTTCAGGGAAGACTTGCTTTATAATATTAGTGATTAGATTAGATGTATTGGGTGTTAATTCGCTAGGTTTTACAACCACGGTGTTTCCTGCTGAAATAGCCATAATCAACGGTTCGATAGCAAGAATGAAAGGATAATTCCATGGTGCGATAATTAAAACACTGCCGTAAGGTTCTTTGTAAATGTAACTTTGTGCCGGAAATAGGAGTAAACTGTTACTAACGCGTTTTGGTTTTGCCCATTTTTTTAGGTTTTTAATGGCTAAATTAAGCTGCGACATCACCATACTGAATTCACTAATAAAAGCTTCGAATTCCGATTTTTTAAAATCTTGGTAAAGTGCATCGTAAACGGCTTGCTCGTTTTTTATTAATTCTTGCTTTAGAGATTTTAAAAGCGCTATTCGATAATCTACAGATTTTGCTTTTTCAGTTTTAAAAAATAATTTCTGGTTAGCGATTATTTCAGGAATAGTTTTCATTATCTCATTTTTAGTAAAAATTAAAGCGTGATGTTTTTTTTATAAGCAGGCATCCCAAATCGGGTCTTTGGGCGGCGGTGCTGTAATATTTATAGGTTCTTTTCTTACAGGATGAATAAAACTTAAATGCCGAGCATGTAAATGTATGCTGGCATCTTTATTACTTCGATCAAAACCGTATTTTAAATCGCCTTTTATATGGCACCCAATAGTTGATAATTGTGAGCGTATTTGATGGTGGCGCCCCGTTTCTAGATTAACTTCAAGTAAAATATAACGATCTAATGTTTTAATCTTTTTATAATGAAGAATAGCATGCTTGCTGTCTTTTACTTCTTTTGCATGTGCGTAAGATTTATTGTTTTTCGGGTTCTTTTTAAGCCAATGTTTTAATGTGTCTTCCGTTTTTGGAGGTGCGTTTTTTACCACAGCCCAATAGGTTTTTTTTGCTTCTTTGTCTGCGAAAAGTTTGTTTAAACGGGGTAGCGCTTTACTGGTTTTTGAAAACACAATAATGCCTGTAGTTGGGCGGTCTAACCTGTGTACTACTCCTAAGTAAACGTTTCCGGGTTTATTGTATTTTTCAGCAATGTAAGCCTTAACCACATCGCTTAATGGGGTGTCGCCCGTTTTGTCTCCTTGTACAATATCGCCCGCGCGTTTGTTTACTACAATAATATGGTTGTCTTCGAAAAGGACCTGTAGATTGTTTTTATTTGAAATTATTTTTTCAGACATTTATAAAAAAAAAACGCGTGTTTAAATATGGTGTTTATTGTTTTTAGATGCTGGTTAAATGAAGTTAATCATTTAGTATTGTTCGCTTTCGTTTGGGAAATCTTCCGATTTCACATCGTCAACATATTGAGAAATAGCATTTGTCATGTCTTCAAATAAATTTAAATAGCGACGTAAAAATCTAGGGTTGAATTCGTGAGTCATCCCAATCATATCGTGTAATACCAAAACTTGTCCGTCTACACCATTTCCCGCTCCGATTCCAATAACAGGAATGGTTACGCTTTCGGCTACTTGTTTTGCTAAAGCGGCAGGTATTTTTTCTAAAACAATAGCAAAACAGCCTACTTTTTCTAGCATTTTAGCATCTTCAATTAAATCTTCAGCTTCTTGTTCTTCTTTAGCTCGAACGGTGTAAGTTCCGAATTTATAGATAGATTGCGGTGTTAAACCTAAATGGCCCATCACGGGAATACCTGCATTTAAAATTCGTTTTATAGATTCTTTAATTTCGCGACCGCCTTCTAGTTTTACAGAGTGTGCACCGCTTTCTTTCATGATTCTAATAGCCGAACGCAAAGCTTCTTTTGGGTCACTTTGGTAACTTCCGAAAGGTAAATCTACTACAACTAAAGCACGATATACGGCGCGAATTACAGACGACGCATGGTAAATCATTTGATCTAATGTAATAGGAAGAGTGGTTTCGTGTCCTGCCATAACGTTACTTGCCGAGTCGCCAACTAAAATCACATCTACACCAGCGCCATCAACAATTTTTGCCATGGTATAGTCGTAAGCGGTTAGCATCGATATTTTTTCGCCATGAGCTTTCATGTCGATTAGAGATTTTACGGTAACGCGTTTATATTCTTTTTTAGCTGTAGACATTATATTGTATGTTTTATTAGTTTGTATAGGTTGATTTTTCGTTGTTGAAAGATTTTAGTTTTTCAACTTCTATTTTTTGTCTGCGGTATATTACTATCCTTTCATTCTGAATAAAAGATTTTGCTATTTGGCAGTTTGTAAAAATACTAAAATTAAGAAGAAGGTATTCTGCTTTTGGCTACAGAAATAATTCATCTTAAATAGGAGTGTTGTTTATTTTTTCTTTTTGTCGTAATATTCTTGAAGCACAGACTGTCGTCCAATGGTTTTTGTGATGATGTCCTTTTCTAGGTCCCAACCTCTAGCAGGTGAATATTGTCTGCCGTACCATATAATTTGTAGGTGAAGGTCGTTCCATAATTCTTCAGGAAATAAACGTTTAGCATCTTTTTCGGTTTGTACTACGTTTTTTCCGTTGGTTAAATTCCAACGATACATAAGTCGATGAATATGCGTGTCTACTGGAAATGCAGGAATTCCAAACGCTTGAGAGAGTACAACTGCTGCGGTTTTATGTCCAACAGCAGGTAGTTCTTCAAGGGCTTCGTAAGTTTTAGGAACTTCGCCGTTATATTTTTCAATCAGTATTTTTGATAAACCATGAATCCCTTTACTTTTCATAGGAGATAGGCCAACGGGTTTTATAATTTCTCGAATCTCTTCTACGGTAAGTTTTACCATATCAAAAGGGTTGTCGGCTTGTTCAAACAATAAAGGTGTAATTTTATTTACGCGAACATCGGTACTTTGTGCAGACATAAGTACGGCAATAAGTAAGGTGTAAGGGTCTTTATGATCTAAAGGAATTGGAATTTCTGGGTAAAGTTTATAAAGTGTATTAATAACAAAGTTAACCTTCTCTTTTTTAGTCATAAATTGTATTTTTGTTTAAAAATCAAAGTTAATACTATGAACACACTAAAACAAGGTGATGCCGTTCCTAATTTTTCGGCACAAGATGAGCAAGGAAATACAATTGCATTAAGCGATTATAAAGGACAAAAGTTGGTTGTGTTTTTTTATCCGAAAGCCAGTACGCCTGGTTGTACCGTGGAAGCTTGTAATTTAAGGGATAATTATGAAGTGTTAAAAGAGAAAGGTTATGCTTTATTGGGTGTTAGTGCTGATTCGGCGAAACGTCAATCCAATTTTAAAAACAAGCACGAATTTCCTTTTCCGTTATTGGCGGATGAAGATAAAACGGTAATTAATGCCTTTGGAGTTTGGGGGCCTAAAAAGTTTATGGGGCGTACTTATGACGGTATCCATAGAATGACTTTTTTAATTGATGAAAATGGTATTGTAGAGCGCGTTATTGAAAAGGTAAAAACAAAAGATCACGCAGCACAAATATTGGAATAATGTAAAATAATAATCATAAAAAAAAGCATCTATAATATTGATTTATAGATGCTTTTGTTGTTTTATATGAAGTGTTACTTCTTTTTTCTACTTAGGGTTAATGGACGACGGGAGTAACCAAATAATCGGTATTCTTTTATTAAATCATCGGTGCCTTCCGGAACCATAGATTCCCAGCCTTTTTCGCCATCAGATATTTTTCTTAAAATTTCTCTAGAGAAAATATTCATGATAGATTCGTCGTAATCTTCAATATCAACCACTTTACCATTGTACTTAAAGAATTTGTAAAGTTCTTTCATACGCGGGTAAACTTTTAGGTTTTCGCTTGTGATAAGTTCTCCGGTTTCCGGATCGAGCATTGGGTATAAATATACTTTTAAATCTTTAAAGAATAATTTCCCGAAAGCTTCTAAAATACCACCACTAATATGTCGGTAGTACTTCTCATCAAAAATATCTACTAAATTACTAACACCCATAGCAAGTCCCATTCGGGCTTTGGTGTAGTTGGAGAAGTATTCAACAACCTTAAAGTATTCTTGGAAGTTAGATATCATAACCGATTGTCCTAGAGAACAAAGCAAATCTGCTCTATCTATAAAATCTTGTTCGTCAATCTCGCCTTCGGCTCTTAAATTGGATAGAGTGATTTCGAAAACGACTACTGTTTTATCTTCGTCAACTTTATTTTCTTTTATAAACATCTCGTATGATTTCTCATACATCGCCATGTTTACACGAGTTACAGGTCTAAAACTTCCGCGTAGCGCTAAAATATTTTTCTTATAAAAAACACGTGCCGGAAGTACGTTGGTGCCGTCTGGTCCGAACATTACTGCATCGGTAAAACCGTTTTTAACCAACTGTAAACTCATCAATCGGTTGTCTATATTTTTAAATACAGGTCCTGAAAAATTAATGGTGTCAATTTCTATTTGGTCATTATCCAAATGGTCGTATAAATAACGTACCAATCTTTTCGGATCGTTGTATTTGTAAAACGCACCGTAAATCAGGTTAGTTCCTAGTACACCAAGTGTTTCTTGTTGTAATCTGGCGTCGGTTTCTTTGAAACGTAAGTGAAGTATAATTTCGTTATAATCTCCAGTAGCTTCAACTTGATATTTTATGCCTACCCATCCGTGACCCTTGAATTGCTTAGCAAAATCAATAGTTGCAACAGTGTTAGCGTAGGTGAAAAATATTTTATTCGGATTTTTTTCACGTGTTAAACGTGTTTCCATGAGATTCATTTCATGGCTTAACATTTTACGCAATCTCGCTTCAGTTACGTAACGACCATCATCTTCAACACCGTAAATGGAATCACTGAAATCTTTGTCGTAAGCAGACATCGCTTTGGCTATAGTGCCTGATGCACCACCGGCTCTAAAAAAATGACGGCAAGTTTCTTGTCCCGCGCCAATTTCAGCAAATGTTCCGTAAATATTTTCGTTTAAATTTATGCGAAGCGCTTTTGATTTTAATGATGGGATATCGTCAAACTCTTTGTCGCCTTTAATGGTAATCTCCATATAGTGTATAAGGTTAGGTCCGTGCACACAAAGGTATTAAATAACTGCTTTAAACAAAAAAATAAGTTTATTTTTGTTTCAAAATTCACACAATTGAAAATTACATTTCTTGGCACGGGCACATCACAGGGGATTCCTGTAATAGGAAGCGATCATCCGGTGTGTTTAAGTGATGATAAAAAGGATAAACGTTTGCGAGTTTCGGTATTAGTAGAATGGGGCGATTTTACTTACGTTATTGATTGCGGGCCAGATTTTAGGTATCAAATGCTGCGATCGGGCTGTCGAAAAATAGATGGTATTTTGTTTACGCACGAACATTCGGATCATGTTTTAGGTTTTGATGATATTCGTCCGTTTTATTTTCGTCAAGGCGATATACCTATTTACGCGCACGATCGGGTTTTAGGTTCGTTAAAGCAACGTTTTGATTATGTTTTTAAAACTGAAAATAAATATCCTGGCGCGCCGGGTGTTATTTGTAATGCGGTAGTGAATGCGCCTTTTCAATTGGGAGGTTTAGAGGTGATGCCTGTAAATGGTATGCATGGTTATGTGCAGGTTTTTGGGTATAAATTTGGTGATTTTGCTTATTTAACCGATATGAAAGCTGTTGAAGCTGTTGAAATTGAAAAAATAAAAAACGTGAAGGTTTTGGTTGTTAATGCGTTGCGTATTACACCGCACAACTCACATTTTAATTTGGATGAAGCCTTGCGTTTTATTGAAAAAGTGAATCCAGAAAAAGCCTATTTAACACATATTAGTCATTTGCTTGGTTTTCATGAAGTTGTTGAAAAAACGCTTCCTGATAACGTGTTTTTGGCTTATGATGAATTAGTAATAAACTTATAAATTAGTAGAATGACGAAGAAGATTTTTATGTACCTGTTTGTGTTTGCAATGCTATTGGTGTTGTTTCAATACGTGAATGCTAAGCGTGTTTTTGAAGACATGAATCAGAAACTAGGAAAGCAGAAGGTGCAAGTTGATAAATATAAAGATTCCGTTTTGGTTTTAAATACTGAAATTTCTAATCTGTCGTATTTTAATTTAGAGAAAAACGAAGATGCTTTAAGTTATTTTGAACGTGATGGGTTTAATACGGCGGAATTAATTCCGTTTATAAAAGATGAAATTTACGCTTTAAATGAAGTGAAAGGCGATCATCCGTTAATTCCTTACGCTTCAAGTGAGGGGCGACGCATGATTATTAATAAAGTAAAAATGCTTAACCATAAATGGATTATCGCCGATTTTTCGGATGGCGAATTCTGGGGAGAGCTTTTTTTAACGTACCGTGTTACGGAAGATAAAGAGTTGAAATTCAATTTAGTTGAATCCTTTTTGTATCCGCTGCAGTAGTAATATGGCTTAATCTGCTCGGTAAGCTATTCCTTTTTGTTTTATGGTTTCGCCAACATATGAATACTCGTAAGTGTACGATGAATCTGTGGTGGTTAGTATTTTAAGGTGAATATCTTTTTGTTCGGCCATATTCTTTGGGTTTATGGTTTTAAAGATGACTTCACAATCGTTTATCCATCTCAGGTTAGACGAGTCTGTTTTCTTATTGTAAACCTCAATTTGAAGCGTTTCGCTGCGTTTAAATTTCGATTTGTATAATTCCCCATCAATGGTAACTTCGCTTGTAAAAGTGCCTGTTTTAAAGTCTTTGCAGTTACGTGTGGTTTCGTAGCAGCTAAAGCATGAAAGTAGTAGTAAAAGGTATAGGAATCTCATAGGTGTATCTTGAAATGCAAAATTACTTTAATTCTGATAGTTTTTAAAACTTCCGTCGGAATAAAAAATAATAATACGTTCAATAGTTTTATTAGGGTCGTTTGAATCCATTTTTATATTCAGGCTTTTCTGGATGTTTTCAACTGGAGGTAAAGTGGGCGCCTTAATTTGTTCTACTGTTTTTTCTTGAGCAGGAAATTCGCCTTTGCCATTTAATAGCCAATACAATTCCACCTCCGGAAAAGTAGTTAATATCTTCAAAACAAATTCCAAACTAGGTTTGTTTCTTCCTGATAATATATGTGAAATACTAGAGCGCTGAACGCTGATTTTTTCAGCAAAAGAAGATGCTGATTCACCGTAATATTCCATGACTTTTTGGAGTCTTTTGATGAATGCTTCGCTGTTTATCATTGTAAATTGTGATTGCTGTAAATTACTGTTACAAATGTAATAATTATATATCGAATTGTAACGTTTACAATGTTAAAGTTGTGTTTTGTTGATAACAAAAGGTTTAAATAACTGTGTTTAAGTAACTGAAAACAAGCGTATTAAATATTAAAGTCTTATTTCTGAGTATTTTGGCTTCTTGATGCAGGGTTTGATGTATACTTATGTAAACAGATTGCATTCAAAAACCTGTTTACAAATGTAAAAATGTAATTGTTTACATTTGTATCATAAATAAAACACATGAAATTAGAAGTTATAAGAGACTTGTTTTTAAAACACCAAGAACCAAGTCTATCACATCGATATATTACCAACAATTCTATTAAACCACTTTTAGATAAGTTAGAAAAACATGCCACCGTAGAGACCATTGGTGAGTCCGTTTTAAAAGCTCCTATTTATAGTTTAAAAATGGGTTATGGTGAAAAACGAATATTAATGTGGTCGCAAATGCACGGCAACGAATCGACAACAACCAAAGCTGTTTTCGATTTATTAAATACATTATTAGACAACACATCGGGATTAAATTCTATTTTAGAAACCTGTACTTTATATATTATACCTATTTTAAATCCGGATGGAGCGGCGGCTTATACGCGTATAAATGCGAATGAAGTGGATTTAAATAGAGATGCGCAAAACCTAACGCAACCCGAAAGTCAGGTTTTAAGAGCTGTTTTTAATAGCTTTAAACCTCATTTTTGCTATAATTTACATGGGCAACGTACTATTTTTAGCGCGGGTACAACAAATAAACTTGCTACAGTGTCTTTTTTAGCGCCTGCTCAAGACGAAAGCTGTACGGTGACTCCAAACCGAAAAAAGGCTATGGAGGTTATAGCTGTAATGAATAAGGCGTTACAAACCTTAATACCTGGTGGGGTTGGGGTTTATGATGACTCGTTTAACTTTAACTGTGTAGGCGATGCGTTTCAATGTGAAAATGTACCGACTATTTTATTTGAAGCTGGCCATTATCCGCAAGATTACGGTCGAGATAAAACGCGCGAGTTTATTTATATATCTTATATAACGTCTTTAAAATACATTTCAGAAAACGAAGTATCCGGTGATCAATTTGCGCCATATTTTGAAATACCAGAAAATGATAAGTGTTTTTACGACATTATTATCAGGAATGCGAAGTTCGTTGTAAATTCCGAAGAAAAAATAATGGATATAGGTATCCTTTATCAAGAAAAATTAATAAACGATAGAATTGAATTTTTACCAAAAATTGATAAAATTGAAAATCTTAATGGTTTTTATGGTCATAAGGAATTTGATGCTAAAGGTTTAGCTGTTCAAGGGGTGGATGGTAATAATGTGCAATTGGGTTACGAAAACGTTTTCGTAATAATAAATAATGAGAAAACATCATTATTATTGAAATAAAGCGCATTTAATATGTGTTATTATTAGTAAAAATGTATTATTTTTGGACTTTATTTAAGAATAGTTAATTATGGGGAAAATAAAGTTAGACGAAATTGATCACCAAATTCTTGACATGTTAATTGATAACACAAGAATTCCGTTTACAGACATCGCAAAAAAATTACTAATATCAGCTGGTACAGTACATGTGCGTGTTAAAAAAATGGAGGAAGCAGGAATTATCCGTGGTTCGTCATTAACACTAGATTATAAAAAGTTAGGCTATTCATTTATCGCTTACGTTGGAGTTTATTTAAATAATACTTCACAAACAAAGTTTGTTTTAGAGCGCATAAACGAGATAGCTTACGTTACTGTAGCTCATATAACTACGGGGAAATTTAATATTTTCTGTAAAATTAGAGCTAGAAGTACAGAACACGCTAAAGAAGTTATTTTTATGTTAGATGACATTGAAGGTGTGTATAGAACAGAAACAATGATTTCTTTAGAAGAAAGCATAAACGATAAAAAACGTTTAATGCATTCTATCTTTAACGATATGTAAATAGCGTATTATATTACAAGTATTTAGCCCTTTTTATTAATATAGAAAGGGCTTTTTGTTTGTGGTAGGGTTTTTATGCTTTTTTACAGATATATTTTTTATATATAAATTATAAGATTGATATTTACGTGCTATTTTAAATCATTCTTTCAAAACATAAAACCAAGCCAACCATACCATGTTATTTAATTCGTTCGAGTTTTTTGTATTCTTAATTATTGTGTATTTTCTTTATTGGTTTATTTTGAAGAAAAGCCTGAAAGCACAAAACATTCTATTGTTAGCGGCCAGTTACTTTTTCTATGGCATTTGGGATTACCGATTCTTGTCGTTAATCCTTTTGAGTACTATTGTAGATTATATTATTGGGCATAAAATTTATGGTTCTGATGATGATGCCGTTAGAAAAAAATGGCTTTGGTGTAGTGTTATTTTTAATATTGGGCTTCTCGGATTTTTTAAATATTATAACTTCTTTATTGATTCTTGGGTCGATTTATCAGCCTTGATGGGGTATAATATTCAAAGCACGTGGACTTTAAGTGTGATTTTACCAGTAGGTATTTCATTTTACACTTTTCAAACCATGTCGTATTCTTTCGATATTTATTATAGAAAGTTAAAACCATCTAAAAGCTTTTTGTCGTTTGCTGCCTTTGTTAGTTTCTTTCCGCAGTTAGTTGCGGGACCAATTGAGAGAGCGTCAAATTTACTGTCACAAATATCAAATAAACGTACGTTTAATTATGAGCAATCTGTTTCTGGTTTAAAATTGATTTTATGGGGGCTTTTCAAAAAAGTGGTTATAGCCGATGCTTTAGGCCCTATTGTAGACGATATATTTTCTAATTATGGCTCCTATCCAAGTTCGACACTATTATTAGGAGCAATCCTTTTTAGCTTCCAAATTTATGGCGATTTTAGTGGATATTCAGATATTGCTATTGGTACAGCAAAACTGTTTGGTATCGAATTGATGTCTAACTTTAAATTCCCTTATTTCTCGAGGAATATTGCCGAATTCTGGCGTCGTTGGCATATATCATTGTCATCTTGGTTTCAAGCTTATATTTATGTGCCACTTGGCGGCTCTAGAAATGGAAAAGCAAAAACCATTCGAAATGTTTTTATTATTTTTCTTGTTAGTGGGTTTTGGCATGGCGCCAATTGGACCTTCATTTTATGGGGTTTAATACATGCGCTAATTTTTGTGCCGGTTTTACTATTAGGGAACAATACGAAATATAAAAACACGGTGGTAGCTCAAAACTCAATGTTGCCTTCTGTGCGCGAATTTTTTAATGTTATTGGGGTGTTTGCTATAGTGACTATCTCTTGGATTGTTTTTAGATCGGCATCTATAACGGAAGCTTTTAGTTTTTTAGGAAGAATGTTTAGCGATTTTTCGGTAGCGCCATATTTCCACCCAAGTGGTTATCGTATGATCGATTATTATATTTTGGTAATTGCTTTTGTGTGCTATGAGTTTATTATTAGAAAAGATGAGCGTGCACCTTTCCAGTTTAAAAATAAGTTTGTTCGCTTCTCTCTTTATACCATCATTATTTTAGTGATGATGTTGTTTTATGATAGTGGTGTCGATCGTTCATTTATATATTTTCAATTTTAATAGCTATGAAAAAACTAATATTCAAATCGGGTTTATATTTTGTACTTATTTTATTGGCGTTAGAGCTTATTGTTCGAGCGTTGCATTTAGGTAAAGATAGTCCTGCACGTTTTGTTGATGATTTTAACGTTGAAAAATGGATTCCGAATCAACATGGGTATTCTGTAACGGGAAATAGGAGACAGAATTTTTCAGAATACAAAATCAATAACTCTGGGTTTAACTCCTATAGAGAGTTTAATCCAACCTATGAGAAAACAGAAATAGCATTAGTTGGCGATTCTTTTATTGAAGGGTTTCATCAAGATTATGATCATTCCATAGGGAAGAAGATTGAAAATCAATTAGACGGTGTTGAAGTTTATGAATATGGTTACGCAGGTTATGATTTTGCTGATCAACTTCATTTAGTAAATGCTTATAAAGAGACTTTTGATAAAATTGATTATGTGGTTTTAGGGTTTAGATTTCGTGACGATTTATTTCGAGGCGAATATAAAGTTGTCCATGATCGTATGCGTTTAGAGTCGGCAATGTATAAAAATGCAAGAAAAATTAAGCTCTTGGTTTATGCGCAAGGTATTAGTATTTTAAAACCAGTGTTTGATTTTCCTGGTAAAATAATTTCTTTTATTAAAGGAAAAAGTAATGCGCCTAAGGTTGAAAAAGTAGAAACCACAGAAGAAATTGAAGCCAAACAGAAACGATATATAGATAATTTTAAATCTTTGGTAGAAATATATGGTTATGATAAGTCTCGATTTGCTATGCTTTTGGACGTTAATGAAACGCCTCAGGTGTTTTTAACGTACTTAGAAACTCATGGTTTTAAATATATAGATTTTGGTACAGCGCTTAAAAACTCTAAAACACCACCAACTTTAATTTTCGATCAACATTGGAATAACCACGGTAGGGATTTGGTAGCACAATCTATTGTAGATGCCTATAATGAGTTCTGGAATAACTAAATGTTGTTTGTGAAAATACATTTACAAACAAGTTAGCCTGTATTAATAGGTTTTTATAGAAAAATAAGACTCATTTTTCATTATTAAACTATCTTTACAACGATAATTTTTTAACACTGTCTATTTTAGCGCCTAGATAATAGTATGGGAGGAATTAGGAGATTTAAGTAAGTTTGTTTTTTTTTGTAAAAAGATAAAACCAAAACAGAAGTTTCTCTCGTATATAATTAAGAGCTTTATCAAAATTTCATAATTTTATTTATAAAATAAGATTAAAAAAAAGGAAACTGGAATTTTTAGAGTTAGAATAAATAATTTATATATCGGGATATTTTCAATATGAATATATTAATAACATCAGCAGGAAGACGCGTTTCATTAGTTGAGGCTTTTCAAAAAGAGTTAAAAACTTTCTTCCCTCAAGGAAAAGTAATGACAACAGATTTTAATATTGAACTATCGGCAGCTTGTCATGTTTCTGATAAGTCGTTTCAGTTGCCATTAGTTTGTAAAGACGAATACTTTAGCAGCTTGCTTAAAGTCTGTTTGGAGAATGATATTAAAATGATTGTGCCTACCATTGATACTGAGTTGGCGCTTTTGGCTCGTAAAAAAGAGGCTTTTTTATCTCACGGAATTACACCTATTATTTCTTCGGAAAATTTTGTGAATATGTGTCGTAATAAAAGAGAAATTCATACCTTTTTTGAAGACCATAATGTTCAAATAGCAAAGGAATACTCTAAGCTAGATTATAAACTTCCTATGTTTATAAAACCAATGAACGGTAGTAGAAGTATTGATACTTATAAAATAACCAAACACAAACAACTTACAGAATACCATTTCAATAATGATGATCTTATGTTTTTAAAATATATAGATCACGATGAATTTGAAGAGTACACATGCGATTTATACTATGATAAAAAACATACGTTAAAATGCATTGTGCCAAGAAAAAGAATAGAAGTTAGAGATGGCGAGGTTAATAAATGTGTAGCAGAAAAAGGTGCTTTAGTAGATTATATAAAATCGCGTTTAAGTTTTATTGATGGTGCTATGGGATGTTTAACAGCCCAATTTTTTAAGCATAAAGAAACCGATGAAATATACGGGATTGAAATAAATGCACGTTTTGGTGGTGGTTATCCGTTATCTTACTTTGTTGGAGCAAACTATCCAAAATGGCTTATTCAAGAATATTTATTGGACACAGACGTAGCATTGGATTATTATGAATCATGGGAAGAAAACCTACTCATGTTACGATACGATAAAGAAGTTTTAGTACATGACTATAAAGCATAATATTGTATTTGTCTTTGATTTAGACGATACATTATATAAAGAAATCGATTTTTTAAAATCGGCATATAAAGAAATCTCTCAATTTATATCAGAAAAAACTAATTTAAACCCGCAAACCATTTTCGATAAAATGTTAGCGGCATACTATGATGGTGGCAACCCCTTCCAAACGGTAATAGATTTAGCACAGTCTTCAGAAATTCAAATTTCAAAATTGCTATCTATTTACCGAAATCATCAACCTCATATTTCGTTATCCAGCGAAACACAATCTGTATTAAAATTCTTAAAAAAATCCGTTTATAAGATAGGTTTAATTACCGATGGGCGGAGCGTGCAGCAACGCAGTAAAATCAAAGCTTTAGCGTTAGAATCTTATTTCGATGATATCATCATATCTGAAGAATTTGGTTCTGAAAAACCATGTTTAGATAACTTTAACTTTTATTCAAACAAGTATGGTGATAAATATCAGTATATTTATATTGGCGATAATACGTCTAAAGATTTTGTTGGTCCCAATGCCTTGAATTGGCATAGTATTTGCTTAATTGATGCAGGCGAAAATATTCATAAACAAACATTCGATTTAGAAGTAAAATTTAAACCCTTATTTGTAATTAATAGCATAATACAAATTCCTGAAATTTTAAAAAAAGTTGAATAATTTACATGAAGTTAGTTTTTAATAAAATATTGAATGAGGAAGATTTTAATTGTTACCTCTCCAAAGTAAATGTTTTTAAAGAAGTTTATCCCTTTTACAAAGTATTAGGAGATGATATATATGCCTCAAATGGAAGGGCTTTGCGTTATTTTACTTTTGAAGTAAATGATAAAGTTTTAATTGTAATGCCTTTTGTGATTAGAGAAATAGATTATAAATTAAACGATAAGGTTTATTATGATGTTATTTCTCCTTATGGCTACAGCGGACCTTTATATGATCAAGATTTATCGAGAGGCTATTTGCTAGAGTTTTGGAAGGAAGTGGATGCTTGGTATAAAGCAAATGATATTGTTTCAGAGTTTATAAGATTTAGTTTAAATTTTAATCATCAATTTTATTCCGGAAAATTGGTAGGTACATTGTCTAATGTTAACGGTGTTATAATTAGCGACGAAAAACAGCAATGGGATAGTTATAAATCTAAGGTTAGAAATAACTATAGGAAATCGGTTTCGAATGATTTACGTTTTGAAATGTATCATGATGATGTAAACAGCGAGCATATCGTTGAATTTTATAAGGTTTACATTGAAACCATGAAACGAATAGGAGCTAGTTCTGAATACTTTTATTCCTTAGAATATTTTCAAAATATTGTAAAATTGAATCAAGAAAATCACGCGTTGGCTTTTGTATATAAAGATGATGTATTGATTTCTGTAGAATTAATTTTTGTTTTAGGGAGCTATTTGTATTCTTATTTAGGAGGAACTTTAGCCGATTACTTTAATTACCGTCCAAATGATTTCTTGAAAATTAGTGTTATTAATTGGGCTCGTGAAAAAGGATTTACCAATTATGTTTTAGGTGGTGGTAGAGTAGATGGAGATAATTTATATCAGTATAAGAAAGCATTTTTTCCAAACGATGATGATGTGATGTTTTATACAGGTCGAAAAATTGTTAACCTAGGAGTATATAAAGAATTGGTTTCGCTAGCGACTAAAGATGGTGAAGAAAAAGTAAAAGTTAAAATATCAAATAAAACATTTTTTCCTGCCTATAGAAGGGCGACCTAATTTTTATAGATTTAATGTTTCAAGGTTGGTGAGAATCACGTAAATTAACGCATGTCGTTTTTAGATTTTAATCCTAAATGATTTTCATCAACCTGTCTAGATCTCATTTCTATTGCCGGATTGCCATAGGCTAATTTAAAATCCGCAATACTTTTTATTACGGTCGATCCTGCTCCAATATGCGTGTGGCTTCCAATGGAAATTCCTCCAATAATACAAGAACCAATTCCAATGGATGAGCTGGTTTTAATCGTTACATTTCCTGCAATGTTTACACCTGGTGCCAAACTAGAAAAATGGTCCATTTTAGAATCATGACCTAAAGTTGATGCCGTATTTAATATACAAAAATCACTAATAACAGCATTTGCATTAGCGATGGCACCTGGCATAATTACGGTGCCTTTCCCTATTTGTACTGATTTTCCAATAGTCGCATTGGGGTGAATAGCGGTTACAAAGTTAAAATCAGGAACGGTACCCTGTATTTTGTTAAACATAACACGGCGCGAATAATTATCTCCAATAGCAATGATACCTCCAATGACGTGGTGTGATTTTATGAGTTGAGGAAGTATTTGTTCATTTCCCAGAACTTCATAATCAAATAGTGTTGTTCCAAGTGGTTTATAAGAATCAATTAAGCCTACAATAGTATAGATATTTTGTCTTTCAATGATATCTATAATAACACTGGCATGACCAGATGCACCTATAATTATAATATTTTGTTTTTCTAATTCGCTTTTTGCCATAATGAAAATTGCTTAAGGAGACTCGGAGGTAGGTTTGGGGTAAAAGAAATTATATCAATATGTTTGGGTTTTATTCATCAGCACCTCCAGTAAACGTGGTCATGTTTAAACCAGACTCACTATTAATACCTTGTGGCACAACTAATCTTTTAGCTGTTAAAAGTAAAATTTTAATATCTAACAATAGCGAGATATGTTCAACATACCAAACATCATATTTAAATTTTTGGTTCCAAGAGATAGAATTTCTTCCTTTAACTTGCGCCCAGCCGGTAATACCTGGTTTTACATTATGACGTTTTTTTTGCTCTTCATTATATAGCGGCAAATAATCTGTTAAAAGCGGACGAGGACCAACTAAGCTCATGTCACCTTTTAAAACATTAATGAGTTGTGGGATTTCATCTAGAGAATATTTTCTAATAAATGATCCCGCTTTAGTTACACGTTTATCAAAAGGTAAAAACTCACCATGTTCGTCTTTTTTATCATTCATGGTTTTAAACTTGATAATTTTAAATACTTTTTCATCTTTACCAGGGCGTTGTTGGTAGAAAAAAGCTTTTCCTTCATTTAAAAACAATAAGAGTATTAAAACAATAATGAATATTGGAGCCAATAGGAGTAAAGCAGTAAAGGCAACAAAAAGGTCAATTAATCTTTTTATAATTTTGTACATGTTGTGTAATATAAGTTGTAAATATTATAATATAGGTGCCTTATGTTTTAGGCTATGTTTTGTCAAAAGTATTGTATTTTATGGTTGAATAAAACAAAAAACGTTTATGTTTCCATATCATCGTTATTTGAATACTTCTAACTCGTTCTATCTAAAAATCTTCTGCTTTAAACCTGTTTGAATTTATTAATTATACGACTCATGTAGGTCATGTCACTTTTGTTATAGCGATAATCTATATGAATGTTTAAGTAATAACCATAAGTTTTAGGATTTCCTGGCCATAATAAAGACGGATAAATTTGTTGTGATATAAGATGGTTTTTAAAAGCATTCATCGTATCCAAATTATCAAAGTATAATGTTAACCCGAAAGTTGTTTCTGTACTACTAATAAGGTCAAAATGTTCGCTGCCTTTTAATAAGGAAACTAAATGCTGGTAGTTTCCTTGTTTGAAATCGCCATAATCAATTTTTAAATATTGTTTTAAAGTCTCTTTATGCTGTTCTGGAAATGCACCTAACTCATAGTTTTCGTGCATTTTAAGTTCGGCATCATTAATTAATGATAAAAATTCAGTTTTTAGTGAATCGTTGATACCTTTCTGTGTTTCGAAGATAGCTTTCTTTTGCATTGCAAGTAAAACAGTATTCCAAACAGATTCGAATACAGGCGATGGCTCTAGTGGTATTGTTTTAAGAGATGCACCATTAGGAATCCAAGCCATGCCGCCTAAAGGTGCAGGAACTGATTTTCTTAAAGACGCCACACAAAAATCGGCCGAACTATTTAAACATGACTCACTGAGCCAACCATGTGAATGGTCTTCAATCACGGAAACAGTATCATTCTGATAATCGAGGTTGCATTTAGAGATTCCCCAAAAATTATTAACTAAAATAATGTCGTTGTTTTCAAGAAATAGATTGCCTTCAATACAATAATCTGGATTTTTAGGGTCTACAGGGTATGTTTTAATATTACTGTAGTTTTGCTTTAACCAATGGGTTACATGCTGACAGTAGTATTCCGGAAGCCAAAACGTATTTATATTTTTTTCCTTTTGAATAAGTTCAACGATGTATTTAATTGCGTGCCTACCATTATAAAACAAAGTATTGTTTAATGGATTAAATTGATTTTTTGAATCTGCTAAAAGCTCCGACTTAGGATCTATATATGAAAAAAATGATCCAAATCCTTTTTTAGGACTTGTAGTATCATGCGGCATAATTGGAATTTGTTTTTTATTCTTACAGGCTAAATTATTGATTATTTATTTTTCCGAAGAATAATAATCTCACTATTATTGTTTTATATAGTTATTCAGTGTCATTTTACGTTTTCCAGATGAAAGTAACGGGATTTCATCAACATATCGAATCTGTATATCAGCATTAGCACCTAGAAAACTTTTAAACTTGTCTATAACTGCCGTTTCAGTGTTAAAATCGTTAGAACAATTTAGTTTTATGGTGTAGCTTGTTTTTCCATCTTGTATAAATTGAATTTGATTTATACCTGGAAATGCAACACTTTCCGTCATCATAAAAGCGGACACAATTTGACCTTTAGTGTTATAAATTGTATCCGTTTTTCGACCTTCAATTTTGTTTAAAACAGGAGGAGTAACGGTGTAATCGATGCTTCCTATGTCTCCCGTATCGTATCTAATTAAAGGCATGGCATAGCTGAATAAATCGGTAATTACAATTCTGCCAAGCGTACCTTTAGGAGCCTGATTATCATTGTCGATATTTAAGATTTCAATATGGTACGAGGCCCAGTTTATTGTAAAGTTATTAGAATTTGGCATTTGTTGAGCCAAAATTCCATTTTCCATGTTAGAATAACGGGATACCATAGGTGTTTTAAAATAATAAGCCATACGTGCTTTGGTGTAGCTGTTAACGGCTTCGGCCATTCCAATGATAGATGTTATGTTGGTGTCTAGTGGCTGTGCTTTTTCTTCATCTAAAAATTTACAAATTTGCTCAAAAGCAGAAGGGAAGCCTAGAAATCCCTTATGTCCAGGAGTTTCTTGTAGCTGTTTTATTATTGCTGATATTTGGTTAGGTTGTAAATCTAAAACTTCAATAGGTTTTAAGTTTTGCAATCTGTTTTTTAGGTTTGAGTTTTTAAAATTCGCCGCCCAATGTCTAATATACCAAAGTTGATACCCTATTTTAAACCCTGCCAATTCTGAAAAATAAATGGTGTCGGCATTGTTCCTGTAAATTTTATTTTTATTATGAACCACCTTGAAAGGAGTTCCCGTAGAGCCACTTGTTGACCGTATTGTATTTTTTTTATCACGAAATAGATTGGAAACAAATTGATCTTGCTGGGCTTTAACATTGTTTTTATTAATTACAGGAAAGGATAGGAAATCAGAACTTGATACGTTCAAACTTTTATAGAAAGCTGTTGTTTCAATACTATGTTCTAGAAGCTTATTGCGGTTGTTTTCAATTTTTTGTTGTGCTTCTGGCTTATCAAAATGATTTAATATGAAGCTAATATCATTTAAATGTTGTTTTATAGGACACCCTTTTACGGTATCTAAAACCCAAAACATACGGTTCCGCAAAATTTCCGATAGGTTATTAATAAATTTAGGCATCATTATAGTTCTAATAGGTTATTAATAAATTTAGGCATCATTATAGTTCTAAAAGCGCTTCTTGAATATACTTGTTATTTAAATAGCCTGCACTAGCGACATCAGTAACGTGTAAGGACGGGTTGGTGTTGCCTTCTACAAGTATAGGGCCGTTGTTGGTTATAGCGATATCCCAACCTACAATGCGGTTAGGTAAACCGGTAGTAGCATTTTTTACCAGCTCAAAGGCTGCTTTATAATATGGAATTTGAAAGCCATCTAGCTTGATATTACTGTCTGGGTGATGGGTAACTTCTTTACCGCCTTTCACAATATCTTGTCTCCCTACACCTTGAAGTTGACCCGAATTTAGATTTACCGATACATAAAAGCCGCCATTGTGTACATTATCCGTGGCGTTACCTCCAGCTCCAAAACGCATAAAAGCACCCAAAATTTGTACGGTATCGTGTTTATCAATATAGGTGTCTATTCTAATGGTGTTTACCGATTTATTATAAATACGATTAATAGCATCGTGTTGTTCAATATACACTTGATGTATATAACTGTGTGTTATTAAAGCGTTGTAATTCGTGGCTATTTGTGTTTCTAAATATTCTTTTTTTAACAGAATACAGCCATCGCCACCTTGGCCAAGTATGGGTTTTAAAAAGAGTTTGTCAGCATCCAATGTTTTAAAAACATCATGGAAGAAACTTAAAACATCAGCTTCCGATGTGATGGATGTCACTGTATTGTTATAAAACCAGCGGGTATTAAAATGATAACTCAGTAGGCGAGGTGTAGGTAAATGTAAACTTGCGCAATGGTTATTGAAGGCTAATTTATTATTTAAAATAGAAGAAACTTCAGGAAAAACCATTTTTGGTGAATGAATTAAACTATAGTATTCCTTAATGCTTAAGTAGTTTTTATAATTAGAAACACCCTTTCGGTACAGGTATTTTCTAAAATAATCTATAGGAATACTTTTTTTTAAGACACCAAACATCACCAGTTCTTTTGCTATTTTAAGCAGTGGTTTTTTGTTCGGGTCTTTAAAAAAAACACTTAAATGTTTAATTCTATGAAGCATGGGGTGGTTTTAATTCAAGGCATTATATTCGCTAAGTAAAGCATTCCAAACCACTTGACGCTCAAAATTATTCACAATATGTATTCGGCATAATTGCCCCATTTTTTTTGATGCACTTTCATGCTCTAAAACCGATGTCATCGCTTTTAATAAAGCTTGAGCATCTTTAATAGGTACAATAATTCCGGTTTCGTTGTGTTTTACAATTTCATTACATCCATTAATATCGGTAACAATACAAGGGAGCTCCATAGCGCCTGCTTGCATTACCACATTAGGGAATCCTTCACGGTAACTCGGAAAAGTAAGCGCATTAGATATGGCTAAATAAGGACGTACATCATCGACCCATCCGGTGTTTATAACGGTATTATTGTTGTCTATGTAATTTAAGGTTTCAGGACGTAGCGGGTCGAGTTCCGATTCGTAAGTACCCACTAAAAGTAATTTTATATTTTTTTGCGTTTTATGCAGAGTCTCAAAAGCAGAAACCAATTCGTTAATCCCTTTATCGGTTACTAATCGTCCGACAAATACAAAAACAAAATCGTCGGGGTTAATATTAAGACTGGCTCTTAAGGATGCATTTTTAGTACCATCTTTGTAATCTTCTGGGTTGAAAAAACTGGTATCTATCCCGTTAGAGCTCCCTTTGGCTATAACTTTTAGTTTGGCTTCAGTAGTAAACCCCTCCTTTAGTATAATGTCTTTTAAGCCATATGAATTTGGATAAATTTTGGTAGCACAAGCGTAAGTCATCGATTCAACCGTATTCAAAAGTGTACGCTTTAAACCTGTAGCTTCTACAAGCGGAAGGCCAGCAATAGTATGTAAACGGTGCGGTACACGGGCCAAAAATGCCGCTAACATACCTAATGTGCCTGCTTTTGGGGTGTGGGAATGTACTATAAAAGGCTGTTCCTTTTTAAAGACCTTATATAATTGGTACACGGCAACTAAATCTTTTATAGGTGTTATTTTACGTGTCATTTCCACCGCAACGGTTGGAATGCCTTCTAGCTCTATAAGTTTGTCTAAATGCTTATCGTCTCCTCGTGATGATACACCGAGGATATCATAATAATTGGACATAAAACGTAGTTGTCCTTTTAGTAAACCGCTAAGCGATAATGGAACGGTGGTAATTCTAATTATTTTTTTTTTCATAAACCGATAAAAGGTTAGACGTTGTTGCAAATATATAAAACTTAAGGCTTCATTAATGTTATTAAAGGTTTTTGTAAATGTGGTATTTCTCAAAATGTAGAATTACGAATAAATTGGTGTTTGTAAGTTTTTTACGCATATTTAATAAAACAAAGCATGCTTTATAGCAGGGGGATTCTGATGTATTTCATCAGGAATTTCTGTGTAATCTTAAAAGTTATTAACAATGACTTGTTTTTAATTATTTCATCCCTAAATTCGCACTTTGAAATTTAGAATGATCCAAATCACTCTTAACCTCGTAGTTATGTTTATGATAATTAGTATTGAGATCTAATGTTATAGGGATATTGTTAAATAAATTGCTATCGATACACCTGTAATTTGATTTTTATATTATAAACTTTAAAAGTTATAAAATAAACAAATTATGAAGAGAATTTTGAGTAAGAGGGGTTTACTTTACATGGCAATAGCAGTAGTTGCATTAGTGTCCTGTAACAATGAAGAAGTGTATGTTGATCCCGAAGTAAGTGATAGTAATATTACTGGGAGTAATGAAGATGTTGATTCAGAAGCGATTTATGCTTGTGATTTTGGATTAAATAATGTTGAATCTAACTCAACAATAATTATTAATTGTTTACTTGATTTAGAGGGAGAAACAATTAACTTACCTAACAATATCAGCCTTTTAGGAGAGGGAGGCGATATCATTAATGGAACTTTAAATTTTTCTGAAGGTACATATATAGATGTAGCTCTAATGAATTCTTCATTAATATTAGCTGGAGAAAAACCTGCTATTAGAGATGTTTCTTTTAATTTTGAGCCTAGTCGATGGGGGATTGTCGAAGGTAAAGTGTCCGATGCGGTTGCTTTAAAAAACCGAGAAATATTGAACTCCATGATGGTTTTGGCTAAGAACTATGGTTTTAATACGTTGAAAATTGATGAAATGGATGCTTACTTTGAGGTGGGAGCCCGAGTTAATAATCCAAAGATAAAGTCAGAAGAGGCTATCCTTATTCCTTCTGATTTTAACTTGGCTATGACCGATAATACCTTTATTAGGGTTCAACCGAGTAATGCACATAGTTATGCTTTAATAATGGTATATGAATCTGAAAATATTTCAATTACTGGAGGTAATTTAGTAGGAGACCGATGGGAGCATGATTATACACCTATTATTGATTTATATGGTAATTCTTATGATTCACATGAGTGGGGACATGTTATGGATATTCGAGGAGGCGTAAATGTAGTTATTGATGGGGTGCGTATATCGGATGCCAGTGGTGATGGGTTTCAAGTAGCAGGTAGTACAATTAGAAATATTGATGGAACAGCAGGTAATTCAGTGATATCAACAGGAGTTGTTTTGAAAAACAGTATTATTGAAGCCTCAAGAAGAAATGCACTTAGTCTGCTTGATGGCGATGGTATTTTAGTGGAAAATTGTGATATTCTAGATACTGCTTTAGGAACAAATCCTACTGGTGAAAATTATAGTAGTGCAGGTACATGGCCAAAACACGGCGTTAGTTTTGAGGCTTGGCGCGTTAGAAATAGTGACGGTAGTTTATATGAATATGAGAAAATTGAAAACGTTATTCTAAGAGGTAATAGATTCAAAGGCAATATCTATGGAGATATTGTTTTATTTACAGGCTCTTTTATTACAGTAGAAAATAACTATTTTGAGTCGAGAATAGGAAATAAGGCGTCTAATAATATTATAATAAGAAATAATGTTATGCAAGCTGGAGAAATAGATGGAGAGCCAAGTGAGTATGGTATTTTAATTAAATCATATTTAGTAAATGATGAAGAAACTAATTTTAATTATGAAATTTATGGGAATAAAATTGATGGTTACAAAAATGCGATGGTACTTTCAGGTGAGAATTTTGACGTTCACGATAATGCATTGACTGGGTTTAAAAGCGCTATTTCTTTAGGTAAAAGATTTTATTACTCAAAATTTTATAATAATACTTTAGAGACAGATTTATCTACAAGTTATGGATATGTGGCTAGAGGAGCTGATATTAAAGATATTAATATCAAAAATGAAAATATTACTGTTGGGCGTAGATCTGTTGATTTTTACGATGTTATTGCAGATTCTGAACAAGGTTTAGTGTTTGATAATTGTGAGTTTAATACAATTAGTAGAAATAAAAGTAATATTGATGGATGTGAGAATATTACAATTAAAAATTCTACTTTTAATGTAGATTTTAGTGTTGTAGATGATTCAAAAAACATCTTGTTTATTGATAATAATAAGTAAGAACCTATTTAAATTTAATATTATAACCTCAGGCATTATTAATGTTTGAGGTTTTTTCTGTCCATAATTGTAATGTAAATCGTTGATGTTGTTTAAATTGTCTAATTTATTAAAAGTTATAAAATTACATTTAATCGATGTTATAAGTATTTTATCGATATAATTTATAGTTTTTAATGCATTTCATCGAATTAATAAGTATTTTGTCGTTTTTTATTAATGTTACTCTATACATTTGTAGCATAATAATACTTCAAAATACAAAAATTATGAAATTTATATTTAGACCTATGTTAATTCCCTTATTTTCCCTATTATTTATATTTACAGGATGTACTGAAGAGGCATTGGAGGAAATTCAAGCGATAGAAGAAAAAGCAGCAGTAGTTAATACTAATGAAGATAATGATACTAATTCTGATGTAGATTCAAGTCTTCCTTGTGAATTCAAATTAGAAAACGTTGAACCTAATTCAATAGTAATTATTAATTGCGTCATGGATTTGGGTTACGAAACGGTAACCTTACCTTCTAACGTATCTATTATTTACGAAGGAGGAGATATTATAAATGGAACGTTAAGTTTTTCCGAAGGTTCTATTATTTCGGGCGAGTTATTAAACTCCACTTTAACGGTTGCGGGAGTGCTACCGGAATTAAAAAATAATGTTTTTAATTTTCTACCAGAACGTTGGGAGATTATTGAAGATAAAGTTGAAGATGATGTGGCACTGTCTAATAGAAAAAAATTCAATGATGTGATGCTACTAGTGCAAAAACTAGGAGGTACTAAGTTCGAAGTTGATAATTTAAATGCCTATTTCGATGTTAGTTCTCGAGTAAATAATCCTAAAATTAAATCAGAGAGTGCCATTTTATTACCCTCTAATTTTGAGTTAAGTATGACAGATAACACATACTTACGTGTGCAACCTAATAATGCACATGCATATAGCTTAATAATGGTTTTTAAAGGTGAAAATATTAAGGTAACTGGAGGAAATTTAATAGGTGATCGCTATGAGCATGATTATACACCTGTAGTAGATTTATATGGCAAAGAATATGATACTCATGAGTGGGGGCATGTTACTCACGTTTCTGGTGGTGTAAATGTCACTTTGGAAGGTATTAATATTTTAGATGGATCGGGAGATGGTTTTGTAGTACATGGTAGTTCTATTAGGGCTACAGATGGAACACCAGGAAATGCTGTAATTTCAAAAAATGTAACGTTAAGAAATTGCACTATTGATGGGGCTCGAAGAAATGGATTAAGCATTCTAGATGGTGATGGTATATTAGTAGAAAATTGTAACATCTTTAATACAGCGGAAGGCGATAGCCCAAGTGGGGTAAAATACAGTTCTGCAGGAGCTTGGCCAATGCAAGGGATAAGCTTTGAAGCTTGGCGCGTAAGAGAAGCGGATGGGACTCTTAAAGAGTATGAAAAAATAGAAAATGTTGTTTTAAGAGGGAATACTTTTAAAAATAATAGAGCAGGAGATGTTGTTTTGTTTACGGGTTCGTTTATAACTATAGAAGATAACTATTTTGATGGAGGAATTGGTAATATTGCTTCTCACGATATTATAATTAGAAATAACACCATGGAGTCTAGAATTGAAAATGGTGTCTCATTGGAATACGGTATTAAAGTGTTATCAAGATTAGACTATTTTGGAAATGAGTTTAACTATAACTACCAAATATATGGAAATAAAGTAACGGGCTATAAAAATCCAATGGTATTATCTGGAGAGAATTTTGAAGTGTATGATAATGTTTTAAAAGATTTTAAATCTGGTATAACGTTAGGTAAAAGGTTTTATAAAGCAAGTTTTTATAATAATACTTTAGAAACAGATCTTTCTACAAGTTATGGTTATGTTGCAAATGGTGCTGATGTTAAAGATATATTTATTAAAAATGAAACTATTAATGTTGGTCGTAGATCTGTGGATTTTTATGATCTTATTGCAAATAGCGAAAAGAACCTAGTATTCGATAATTGTAATTTCAATGCTTTTAGTAAAAACAAGAGTAATATTGATGGTTGCGAGAATATTACCATTCAAAATTCTCAATTTAATGTCGATTTTAGTATTGTTGACAACTCTAAAAATATATTATTAATAAATAATAACAATTAAAGGGTTTTTTTATAAACTTGGATATTAGTTTATACGAGAAGCTAAAAAAACTCAGAATTTTATAAAATTCTGAGTTTTTTATATTTAATGAAGATTTAAAACTTATAGAGCTTCTTCTAAAGTTTTTCTTTCAAAAACTTCCAATTTACCTCCACGCGTACAATTATAAATTTTAATATTTAGTTGATCACAAATTTGTTTTGTTTTAATAAAACCTTGCGTTAATCCATCTATATTTACATCTACTTTTTTATTTCCAGTGGTAGTATATCCGTCAAAATGAATTTTTTCTGTTTTACTGTTTAGGTTATGATCAAAACCTATTAAGTAAATTTCCTTAAATCCCATGTATACAGCGAATTGAAGCATGGCAAAGGATACCGAGCCACAAGATTCCACTTTTTTACTCACATCCGAACTAAACTGAACATTTTTGTAAGAGGGATCTGATCTATTTATGTAATAAATATGGTCTGCAATATTTCTATAATCGTTATAAACTGTGCTTGCTGTTTCATAAAAGTATCCAATAAATTTCTTTTTGGCTGGCACCTCTTTTATTTGATTATTTACTCTTCTAATATAACCAGGGTCATGAGAAAAATAATAGTAAGGACGCCAACTTGTTTTGGGTAACAAAGCATAAATCATATTGCATGAAAATGATATTTCATTTTTTATATAATCTAAATCTTCAGTTTTTAAACTAGGTCCATTACCTATAATAAAACATCTTTCATTTTTATGATAATTTTTAAGAGATTTTATTTTTGTTGGTTGCTTGCTTAATTTAAGTCGTATTAGTTTGGTAATTAATTTATTGTAAATTTTTACTATAAAAAATTTAACTTTCTGCATATCTCAGTTTTTATTGTTTTAATACTATTTTTTTGAACATAAACTCTGCAAAATCAAAATCGACATCTGTATCTATATCTATTGCTTCCGCTTGTGTTACTTTCATCCAATAAGGTTTTGAGCATATAAGATTTCGAGCTTCCAACATAGCTTCTCTATTTGCTATAACTAAGCCAAATGTTGGAGCTACATAATCTGGTAAGTTTTGAGAATTTGGAGCATTTAAAGGATCATAATTAACAGCTTTCCCATTATGCCATAAAAATTCTTTCACACTTTTTACGGACATTAGACTATTACAATCTTCGGCAAAGAAAGTATCAATGGCTCTTACATATGACTCTTTTAAAATCAAAGGAGCTGTAACTTGGGCAATAAGAATATTTTCAGCCTCTGTCTCACGTGCTAAAAACTCATGGTACTCACTATTTGAACATTCAGAACTTGCAAAATAAGGATCTCTCCTATGGTATTTTAAACCCATTGATTTTGCTAGTTCAATGGCATGCTCACTATCCGTATTGACTATTATGTCATCCACAGGTAAATTTTTCACTAGATCAACTTTATATTCAAAAAGTGATTTCTCAGCAAATTTTCTGAAATTTTTATCTTTGACCCTTTGAGAACCAGCTCTCATTGGTATTACGGCTACTATTTTTTTCATACTTCTAAATAATTTATAAATTCATTTAATCCTTTTTCTAAATCGTAGTCCGCTGACCAGCCTAACGTTTTTAGTTTTTCATTATTACCGGTAATATATGTCTGATCACCTAAATAACCTTTAACCTCTTTAATTTTTAGATTTTTACCTAGTCTTTGACTGATTTTATCAATAATAATTTCAGGTGTTAAATTTTCTTTAAAAGTCACATTATAGATCTCATTATCTGTGATTTCTTTAAATGATAGTGAAAGTGCTTTTATTACGTCATTTACGTGAATAAGTTCTCTAGTTCTATTTTTAGCCCCCGTAATAGTAATAACATTTCCTTTTAAGGCTTGATTTAAATAAATACTTAAAATTCCTTGATGGTCATTTAACAGATTTTGAGTTCCTCCATAAGTTGCAAACAATCGGAATATTGTGTAAGGAATTGAATTATGTTCTTTTAATAATTTAACATAAAACTCTGCACTTAATTTACTGGCTCCATAAAAAGAAATAGGGTTAGGAGGACTTAATTCGGAAGCATCTTTTGCATTTCCGTATACAGCCATTGTACTAGTGTATACTATTTTTTTTACCTTTAATTTCTGAGCTAGTTTGACTATGTTTAGAGTTCCTACTGAATTCCATAAACAATCTTCATAGGAGTTTTTAAGACTAAAGTAACCACCGGATTGAGCTGCAATATGAAAGATGTAATCAATTTTACCGAAATTTTGATCAAGTATTTTAGGATTACTAATATCAAAAATTATATATTCTACATCAGACTTAGGTTTGACTAAGTCAATAACTATAATTTTGTGACCAAATAATTTTAGTTGTTCTACTAATTTATTACCAATAAAACCACTTCCTCCCGTAACTATTATTCTCATTCGATACTTTAAAGTTAATTCCGATTTTTAATTATTTAGGACATTAAGAACTAATTATTGTCGGAATATATCGATGATATATTTGTTAGCCTTTTTTTATCGAAGAAATGGCTGATTATTTAGTTAAAGTACTGAATATTAATAAAAAATCACACGAAAGATGTGGGGTTTTTTAAACGATTAAATCGGAGGATTTCAGTGTGTTTTTTACAATTCGATATTTACCACTTTTTTCAACTGGAATTTCTGATACATAATTGAGTGATATTGTCATTTTCGAGCCAACACGGTCTATTAAATTTTTCAGGAATATACTTTCATACTTATCTTCATAAATAGAAGGGTCTTTTTCAATTAAGACATTTATCTTATTTATTTCAGCTTGATGAATTTGAAATTTAACAATACCTTTTACTCCTTTTAGACAGTTTGATATGTTCCCTAAATTAATTTTACCATTCTCTTCTGAATAAATATAATCGGACATGCGACCTAGAATTTGTTTAATCAAAGGGTTGTTATTACCACAACTACAAGTTTCTTCTTGAGGTAGTAATTCAATTTCGTCACCAATATCATATCTAATCAAAGGAGTACCATGGGTATTGAAAGCTGTAACTATTAGGCGGCCTTTTGTACAAGGCTCATCTTGATTATCTAAAACCTCAAACACTCCACTTTGCAACTCTAAATGCAGTTTTTTATTTTTACACTCAAAAATAAAAGGTGCCCCTTCGGAAGAAGCATATTGATTATATAGATTGGTTTTAAAGTAACTTTCTAAGATAACTCTAATATCTTCCGTAATGGTTTCTGCCGTGGGGAAAATAGCTTTTATTGTGTTTGAAGGGAAGTCAATGTTATTAGCAATACCAAATTTTGCAATTTCATATATTGTAGAAGGAAAACCAACAATGTATTCGGGTTTATATTTAATTAAGTTATTCAGATAATGCTTTAAATATTTACTGTGAATATGAAATGTGGAGTAATACCTTACATTGTAAAGTTTATCTGTTTTCCAAAATCTATTTTGTTTGATATCTCTCGAGTTTAACAAATTTTTTCCGCTAAACCAAGCTGTTTTTTTTCCTAATTCATACCCAAACCAATTTCTAAAGTTATCTAAAAGCGCAAACCTTTCTTGTAAATCGTTTGGAGTATAAAGCACTTCTAACGATTTTCCTGTGGTTCCTCCTGTTTTACTTAGTGTACCTTTTTCTTTTGAAATTGTATAAACGTCGTTAATATTATTTCTTAAATCTTCTTTATTTATTATTGGAAGTGTTCGTAAGTCGTTTAGACTAGAAATATCGTTTATATTAGCATCTTTGAATATCTTTTTGTAATAAGATGAGTTTGTGTTCGCATAGTCTAAGAATATTTTCAATTTTTCTAACTGGATATCTTGTAATTGAGAGCGCGTTAATCCATTATTAGATTTGTAATGGTTAAGAAAGGATTTATAGGCACCGCCGTACCGTGTTTTATAGGCACGATAATTGAAAAAACTAATCATAGATTCTTGCAGGAAAAGTGGGCTCTTTTCAAATATATTTTCGAGTATAGAATTCATTCTTTATTAAATTAGAAATATTAATGTAACAGCTAAACAAGTCTTTATTTATCTTGGTTCATGAGTTTAGCACTTAAAGAAGTCATAGTTTCACTTTCAAAACCATATTTTTTATGCAATTCTTGATAGTGAGTATATATTGCGGTTAAAATTTCTAGATTTTTATTTAAATCACTTCCAAAATTATGAGGGTGCCACCATAAATGGTATAATTCATTATGTTTAGCAGCATAAGTCATAGCTTTTTTAATTCTGCGTAATTTTAAAGGTTCTAAAAAAGAAAGCTTTTTTTTGTAGGGTCTTAGAAATCTTGAAGAAGGAAGATTTACGCAGTGTTTAAAATTATTTTTTAACTTTTGAATATTATAGGTGTGGTTGCCAAAAATTTTAAAGTAGCTATCTAAGAGTCTAAAAGCTGGTGCTAATTTATTAAAATTGGTATTTTTAAAAGGCCATGCGTTTTCTGTACCTCTATATGATGTAATTCCGTGTTTAGCACAAACATCTAAGTATTTATTGTTTACTTCATTTCTTGGAAAAATAATACTTTTGCAATCAATATCTAGTGCTGCACTAACCTTTACAGCAGTTTCAATGTCGGAATCAAATTGATCTATTGTTTGACCTGATGCTAAGCAATAGTAATGGCTATAAGTATGCGTGCCAATTTCGTGTAATTTGTTTTGTGCTATTTTTTCAATAATAGGTCTTGCAAAGTAGTATGGAGAAAGCGTTTTATAATTTTTATCAATAGTCTCAATTAAAGGGTATGGGTTAAAATTACTATTAGCGTAAGTCGGAAGATGTTCAGGGGTGTTTGCCTTTAGATCTATATTGTTTTTATTAAACAGAAATCCAACTATAGAAAAGGTTAACCTTACATTATATTGATCACTTAGTTTAAGTATTTTAGAAATGGCTTTTGGTGTATTTTGAAGATTGGTTTTATAGTCTTCTATGGATTTGGCGTCAAAAAGCCCCCAATGAAGCTCAAAATCTAATGATATTACAAATTTACCATTCATAGTAGGTGTTTTATATTTTAAAGGTTAGGACTGAGCTATGTGTATTGTGCTTAAAGTTTAATTCCTTAAATTCTTGTTTTATTTCGTATTGATAATTATTTGTGAAATCGCGTTTTTTCAAGCTCAAACCAGAAGTAAGGAGGGGCAATAAGACAAAATTAAGGAAAAAAATGAAAAAAGTAAATAAAGTCGCCATTTGTAATTTTTTCTTAGGAAAAGAGCTATTTATAATACTAAAAAACAATAGAGGTATTGCAATCCAACTATAACCACCAATCCTATCTGAATAAGGAATATTAAAGTTAAAAAAGAAAATTATCGATGCTAGTATATAGTATTTAAGATAAAATAGGTCTTGAGGACTTTTTTTAGGACTGAATTTAATCGCAAGGACCAGGAAGATCGTATTATATAAAACGAAATCAGGACGAAAGCCAACACGATACGTGGTTTCACCAACAGATGATAAACGCTCTAAATCATCACCACCCATACTCGCTAAAAAAGTAAGCTTATCGAAACCGAAGCCGGCGGCGGCGGCTAGTATACCTAAGGCATAAAGTGCTATAAAATATTTTAAATCAATATTCTTAGATTTTATGGCAAAAAAGACGCAGGCAATTGGAATAATAGCCGTGCGGTGAGATAAAAAAGCTAGTAAAAAAAACAATAATGTGTAATTTGTTTTCTTTATCATTAAATAGTAAATGCCAAAAAATATGTAAGGAATTGCTAATCCATTTCGAATGGTATTTGTTTGATGCGTAAAAAAAACAAAATTACAAGCGATTAACAAAAAAAGTAATAAACTACTGCCGTTACGACCATAGTTAGTATATTTTCTAACAAAAACATACAACATAGCGTTCATTATTGTGGCTACTATTACTAAAAATACTGTAAAATCCTTAAACATGAAGGCGAAGTAAATAAGAATCTCAAATAGTATATCGGTTTCAAAGAAGCTAAAAAATTCATAAACGTTCGAAATTCTAATTCCAGGATTAAAGTAAAAAACACGGTAATTGTAAGTATCTGTCCCAATTTTAAATCCTCGAGTTCCAAATAAAAAAATAATGAATACTACAAAAATTATTAATAAATTACGATCGGTTCTTAAATACTTATTGGTGTTCGTTTCTACATAACGCAAATTTAAAGAGCCAATAAGAATAAAAAGAAAAAGACCCCATGAAAATATCGTGGAATAATCAGATGTTGTGAAGTGTTCAAAGAGGAATCTCATATATTACAACTAGCTGTTTGTGTTATCTGAAATAATTGATTTAATTATTGATTGATGAAAATTAATATCTGTAGCTTTCATTTCTTCAGACCTTTTCTTAACGATTATAGGCATTAACCCAGTGTAATTAAATACAATATAAACCAAAAATTTCAATACTTTCTTAACAGAAATAATAAAGGTGTTTATCCCTCCTATAATGGATTTGTTTTTCCAGTATAAACGTAAAGCTTGTTTTGTTGATACAATATATTTTTTAAGAGATAAAGCACTTTCTTCTCTGTAATAAATTCCTAAATACTGCATTTTTGTAAAGGTACTTTGTCCAATAGTTCTAACCCATAAATCAAAATCTTCCGTTCTTGTAAGCTGTTCATCATATTGATGTTCTTTAAACCAGGATGCTTTTCCCATGATCGTTGGGTGAACGCACCATCCTTTATGAATTAAATCATGAATGGTATATTTCTTATTATCATTCGTTGTCCCTTTTCTAATTCCAATAATATTATTGTCTTTGTCTATTGCAACAAGTCCTGTGCCGACTAGATCGACTTCGGGATTCTTCAAAAGATATTCCAACTGTGTTTCAATTCTTTCGGGGCGCATTAAGTCATCCCCATCCATTCTAGCATAGAACTGACCATTGGCAAGCTGTGATAATTGGTTTAATCGCGTAGGTAAACCCTTATTAACTCCATCATTATGTAGTGTAATACGGCTATCACTGTTAGCAAATTCCTCGGCAATAGCTACTGAATTATCAGTGCTGCCGTCATTCATTAAAATAAGTTCCCAATTGGTATAGCTTTGTTTTAAAACGGATAAAATAGCGAGTTTTAAATATTTTTCTGTATTATAAAAAGGAATACCTATAGAAACTAAAATGTTATCGTTATATGTTTTCATAAAAGTGTTGTAATTTTTTAATGCTTAATTCAATATTGTAACCAGCTTGAGATAAGACATCATATCGTTTTTGGGGCGTTGGTAATTTTATGGTTCGAATTTCTTTTATTTTATCAAACCATATGCTTAAATCGTCTTCTAAGTCACAAAAATGAATAAGTCCAAGTCCCATATCAACTTCTTTTGAAATACTTGAGGATATTAAAGCAGGAATACCGCTGACTTGCGATTCAACAAGAACCACAGGAAAACCTTCAAAGTAAGAGGGCATAAGCATTAAATTGGCATTAGCAAGCACCGTTTCAATATCACTTCTAACCCCTGTAAATGTAATACAGTCCGTGAGTTTTAAGTCGGACACTTGTGCTTTTATTTTAGTTTCAAGAGGCCCGCCACCCACTATAATTAACTGAAAATCAATACCTTTTTTCTTAAGGAATTGTGCTAATTTAACAGAAAATTCATGATTTTTCACTTCGTTTAACCTTCCGATTTGACAGATAACAAATGTTTCATTTGTTATAGAAGGATTATTAAAAACCTGTCCAGCATTTGCTTTTGGGCTATTTAAAAACTTATCTAAGTTTACGGCGTTTGGCAATAACATGACATTTTCAACATTGGGAAACAAAAATTTACCCGCAGCATCGCCACACGCTATAAAATGTGTGCTATATTTTTTTATTAAAAGCTTAGATAAGCTGTGGTATATTTTACCTATGAGTTTGTCGCTATTGGCGTCACTGGTGTTGTGCGAATGTGAAATTCTCATTTTAACACCTGCATAATTAGCTGCTATTAAGTGTAAACCATTACTAAACATTTGATGGCATTGTACGGCATGAAAGGGCGCTTCTTTTTTGAGTAAGGTGTACAACGCCTTTGTTCTTGTAATAGGATTGCTACCTGAAACTCTAAATATACGTCCCCCTAAAGTCTCAATTTCTTGATCGTAATCACAGGTTTCATTAGTAAAATAAATAAAGTCAAACTGAAACTTCGTTCTATCTAATTTACGATATAAATTCATGATCATGGTTTCAGCACCAGCACGATTCATTTTTCCAACAATATGTAAAATTCTATTCATTTGGTTTTAGTTTTGCAGATAGGGTATAGGCATTTTTATAAAACAAGTGATACGCTTTTAAACTCAGTTGTACTAATTTAAAATCACGAGAGTTACTAGCTTGATACTGTTGTTTTTTTATTTTTTTTAATAAATTATGCGCTAGAGGCGTTAGTTTTAGCTTGCCACGTGCACTCATTTTTATGGTAGATAAATAGCCGTCGACAATAATAGGTTGTAATGCCTTAGCGTATTTTTCTGAAACCTCATCTGATGTTTCTAAATCTAAAATATTACTTAAAATTAAAAGACGGTCATTAATGGTTTTATCTTTTATATTTCCAATATTAGCAATGCTTCCAGATCGTATTAAGTAGTTGTAAAATACCTTTGGTATGGTGATGCAACTTGCAGCTTTATGCAGTGCACGTGGGGTAAATTCTAAATCTTCGTAAAGTACACCTTCTTTAAATTCTAATTGGTTTTCTGTAAGATAACTTCGTTTGTATATAAATTTCCAAATGTAAAACAACTGGTTGAGATGATCGCTTAAAAACGTTTCTCCCGAAATGGGGCTGTTTATCACTTGAGGTATGTATTGGTTAACCGACGCTTCGTTAAAAATAACATCGTGACCTATCCAGAAAAAATCTACAGCGTAGGTATTAATGGATTCAAAAATAGAGACTAAACAATCCGGTTCTAACCAGTCATCAGAATCTACAAACCAAACATATTTCCCTGTTGCCTGTTTCAACCCTGTATTTCGGGCACCACTTAGGCCTTTATTTTTTTGAGTTATAATTTTTAAATCTTGAAACTCGTGTTGTAAGTTTTCGCAAATCTCTAAACTGTTATCCGTAGAACCATCGTTTACAATTATAATTTCAAAACTATCGGATGGAACGTTTTGGTTGTAACAGCTACGAATACATTTTTCAACGTATTGAGAAACGTTATAAACCGGAACCACAATGCTTAACAGGAGATTGTTCATTATTTGTTATTTGGATTTATAGATTTTAATACATCCTTATAAAATGGCAGTAAGTTTTCTTTTGGACTCTTATTTTCTTTAAGTTTTAAAAAGGCTATTGAAGCTTTAATTTTTTCTTCAGAAAAATCCTCTATAAGGTGAATGTGCTTTGCTGTTTTTACCCAGTGAAAAGACGATTTAATTTTGTGGTTATTATTTAAGAAAACAAGGGCAGGGGTATTGGTGATGTAGCAAAATATCATACCATGCAACCTATCCGTGATTACCAGTTCGGCTGAACGGAAATCGCTCCATATAGAGTCTAATGCTTTTGTTCTTTTAAGTAATGGGAGTTGCTCGCCACCGATGTGCGTGTCTCTATTTGTTTTTTTGCTAAAATTACTATCGATAATGTTTAGTAAACTCTCTTCTTGGTTGGCATTAAGCTTTTTCTCTTTATCATTTCTTAAACAAATGATAACCCCAGAACGCTCGTGTATTGGTTTGGTTTTGTCTAGAGTTAATACTATATCGGGCACTAAAAAAGCCGTATTGGCTTTAAAATGTGTTTTAAAGAAATCAAATGTCTTTTTTTCTCTTGCGAGTAATATTAAATTAGGGTGATTGCTATAAACGCGAATGGCATTTTGTAAAGCTTTATTACCCGCAGTGCTATCTGTAAAGTCGACAGTTTGCGGAAAACAAATAACTTTATTGTTTTTAAAGTTACTTATAACGTGTTGCCTAAACGATTCGATCATTGGGTATAGATCACCCATATTTCCACCGCCTACAGTGGTGATGATATCGTGCTTTGAAATCACTTTTTTCAACAAAGCAATACCTTCTATAGTTTCACTTATAGGGATTTGTTGTACAACATGATTTGGAAAGTTATTCTGTAAAAATTTATGTTGTGCATAAGTAATAGCAACATCTCCTAAGTTACCATAATCTGCAGCTAAAAATATAAATACACGCTTATTAGTCGTGTTGTCTATTTTTAAAGAAAAATCTTCTATTTTTTTAAATTGAGATAAAAAAAGGCGAGCCTTTATTTTATGGTCAATAGAAACTATACTTTTAAGTTGAGAAATCATGAAAATTATTTTATATTTTTAACTCTATTATTTTACACCATTGAATATTCTATGTTTTAAATAGAACCAAATGGTTGGGTGTGTCCAGATTTTACTCTCAAGATTGTTTTTTATTGTTTTAGGACCATCATTAAGAATATCTGTAATTACTAATTTCATTAATTCACAACCTTTAGCCATTTGTAAATAGGTGTATGTGATAAAATTGTCTTTTGTTGTAGTCTCTATTAATCCCTGACGAAGTATGCCTCCAGTATCGATACCCTGATCTACTAAATGCACACTAACGCCACAATGTTCATCCTTATTTACTTTAGACCAATATCCACCATGAACACCTCGATATAAAGGTGTAATTCCCATATGTGTGTTAATAAATATTCCGGATATAGAATTAAGTACTTTTTTTGAAATTATTCGGGTACCATTTACAATTACAATATCTGGATTTATTTGTTGTAAATATTTTATACATTCTTCTGAATTTACCGAAGGGACATTTATTTTTTTGTCCAAGTCAAAATCTTCAAATTGTAACTGGTGTGTTTCTGTAATTTCATGCACCCTTTGTTTCGATTCCCATTTTAAAAAGGGTAATAAAAGCTTAGAGAAAAGAATTTGGCCAAATACTCGTATATACCCTAAACGCTTCACTCGTTTTTTTAGAAATGTTTTTATACTACCAGAACCTTCTACTATAACATGAGAAATATCAAAGTCGTTTTTTAGACCATTATACATGTTATATGATGATGGTCCATTACTGGTGAGCATTATTATTTTTTTTTTACTAATATTATCCATAAGTTTAAATATAGATTAATTGTTTTGAAATTTCTTCATGAAAGGTATTTTAAAAAAAACTGATTTTGTCAATGTTTTTTCATATTGTGTCATGACTAACACACAACAAAAACCGTAACAAACAGTATATATTAGACCTAGTATTAGATTACCTATTAAATTATCTTCAAATAAAAAAGAATCTAAAAGCAGGCAAGTGGAGGTTAATAAAAGACAACATATAAAAAGAGGAAGTATTTCTTTATAGTATCTATACATATCTAAGTTTGTTTTTTTTTGGTAATAAAAAAACATGACAACTCTTTCTATTAACATAAAAATTACCACAGAAAAAATCATTTCCATAACACCAAATGCTTTTAGTAAAAAATAACCTAATATAGTCCCTGTAATAGTTAATGATAACATTATTACACCTCTATATGCCAGTAAGTTTTTTGCTTCAAGTATATTATTCGCAAAGCCTTGAGATAAAATAGGAGTAAGGCCAATCATAATAACAACAGCATAGTAATACGCCATTTCAAAACCATTTCCTACCCATATATGAACAAAGTATTGACCACAAATGACAAATCCTCCAAAGATATATAGTAATACGATAAGGATGATTCTGGAAATTTTAATAAATGTGTTGGTTAATTCTTTTTTAGGCACATTTTGTACAGTCATTTTTATTGCTTTCGGTAAGAAAACAGAAGATATTGCACTCGAAAAAGCACCGTAATAATTTCCTAACGTTGACCCAATTGCATATACAGCAACAATAGATGTGGAATAAAACATACCTATCAAAAATTGACCGAATCTCCACCGAAGCTGATTAACAAGAGCAAAAACGAATAGCCATAACGAAAAACCTAAAATACTTATAAATAAACTTTTATTTATGTTGTGAAGACGGATACGAACTTTCAACACTTTAAAAACAATGTAGATATTTATTCCAATTACAACTATATTCATTATTGTGTCTAGTACTACTAAGCCTACAGAGTCTGCCCCGTATAATAAAATGACTAAAACTAAAATACTCCTAATAATATATTTTATAATGTTGGTTATTTTGGGTAAAATGAATTCTTCGTACCCAAAACAAATACCGCTAAAAGCTCCCCCTGGAAGAGAAATTGCTAAATTAAAGGTGAGGATTAACATCATCAGTTTAGCCTTTTCTATTTGTTCAAAGCTTAATGAATTTCTATAGAAATCATCTAGATTATAATACAAAATTACACCAAGAATGGTTACAAGTATAGAAATGCAAAAATAAATAATGAAACTATGTGCTAAAAAGTTTTCTTCACCATGTTTATCGTCTTCTAGTTTGTATTTTGCAACATATCTAATAATAGTATTATTTAATCCAAAATCTAAAACACTCATGTAGCCAACAAGAGCTCCAATCATGGTATATAAACCATATTCCGACTGACCAAGAGAACGTATTATAAAAGGGGTAAGTAGTAACCCAACAATATTCGTTAAAAATATAGTCACATAGGATAATGCGGCTCCTCCTTTAAGTTGGCTAATTTTCATTAAAGTCTTGTCCAGTTGCTGTCCTTAATAACTCCTTTAACATCATATAAAATACCACCTGGTTTTAATAAGCTTTTTAAATCTTCTTTTAAAAACTCATTATGAGCCACAGTTAAAATAATAGCATCATATTTTTCGGTAGGTAAGTCTTTTTGAGTGTCTAAACCGTATTCATGTCTCACTTCTTCAGGGTTAGCCCATGGATCGTAAATAGTAACTTCTGTTCCAAAACTTTTTAATTGATTGATAACATCTACCGCTTTGGTATTTCTAACATCAGGACAGTTTTCTTTAAATGTGATTCCTAAGTTTAATACTTTGGCATGTTTGATTTTAATATCATTACGTACCATAAGTTTGATGATTTCAGAAGCTACATATTGCCCCATACTATCGTTAACGCGACGTCCTGCTAAAATAATTTCAGGGTGATAGCCCACTTCTTGCGCTTTTTGAGCTAAATAATACGGATCGACACCAATACAATGTCCACCAACTAAACCGGGTTTAAATGGAAGGAAATTCCATTTTGTACCTGCAGCCTCTAAAACGGCATGCGTATCAATATCCATAAGGTTGAATATTTTAGCTAGCTCGTTCACAAAGGCAATATTAATGTCACGTTGTGAGTTTTCTATAACTTTTGCAGCTTCGGCTACTTTGATAGTAGGAGCGAGGTGTGTACCTGCGGTAATGATACTCGCGTACAAGGCGTCCACTTTTTTACCAATTTCAGGTGTAGAACCTGCAGTCACTTTTAAAATTTTATCTACGGTGTGTAATTTATCGCCCGGATTAATACGTTCTGGAGAATAACCTGCAAAAAAGTCTTGATTGAATTTTAAACCACTTATTTTTTCAAGAACAGGAACACACTCATCTTCAGTAACACCAGGGTACACGGTAGATTCGTAAATAACGATATCTCCTTTTTTAAGAACCTTGGCAACTGTTTCACTCGATTTATATAAAGGAGTTAAATCGGGTCTATTATTTTTATCAATAGGAGTAGGCACAGTAACTATATAATAGTTACAGTCTGCAATAGCATCTAACTGAGATGAAAACACTAAACCATTTTCATCATTTTGAGATGTTTTTAGAACTGCTTTTAAAACACTTTCTTCAACTTCTAATGTAGCATCATGACCTTGAGCTAATTCGTTAATTCGTTTTTCATTAATATCAAAACCAACAACGTTAAATTTAGTGGCAAATAATCGTGCTAATGGTAAGCCTACATATCCTAATCCTATAACTGCAATTTTATCTTTTTTCATAATTATTTATTGTCCAATTGAATAATATTCGAACCCTATGTGTTCCATGTTTGTTTTATCTAAAATATTTCTTCCGTCAAAAATGAAAGCTGGTTTTTTCATGTTTGCGTAGATTTTATGCCAATCGTAACCTTTAAACTCGTCCCACTCGGTCATAATAGCAATGGCGTGTGCCTCCTTTGTTGCTTCATACGGCGAATCTACACTTATAACACCTGCTTCATTTTCAGCTTCTGTACGTGTGTTTAAATAATTTAAATCGGTTTGCACTTTAGCATGCGGTACTTTGGGATCGAAAACCGAAATGTTGGCTTGTTCATTCAGTAAATGATCAGCCACATAAATAGCTGCTGATTCTCGTGTATCGTTGGTATCTTTTTTGAAAGCCCAGCCTAAAAGCGCTATTTTTTTTCCGGAAACGGTATTATAAAGTGTTTTTATTAAACGATCGGAAAAGCGTCTTTTTTGATGATCGTTCATAATGATCACTTGCTCCCAGTAATCGGCAACTTCATTTAAATTGTAACTTCGTGCAATATAAACCAAGTTTAAAATGTCTTTTTGAAAACAAGACCCTCCAAACCCAACAGAGGCTTTAAGAAATTTTGATCCTATACGAGAATCCATTCCAATAGCTTTGGCTACTTCATTCACATTAGCTCCGGTAAGTTCACATAATTCTGAAATAGAATTAATAGAAGATATACGCTGTGCTAAAAACGCATTAGCGGTTAATTTTGATAATTCTGACGACCATAAATTGGTACGTAGAATTTTATCGTCGTTAACCCAACTGCTATATACATTAGCTAGTGCTTCAATAGCTTCTTCGGATTCTCCTCCAATTAAAACACGATCTGGATTTAATAAATCTTCAATAGCTGTACCTTCCGCTAAAAACTCAGGGTTCGATAAAATATGAAAATTGATATTGTTCCCCGTGTTGTGTAAAATACTTTTAATGGCTTCGGCTGTTCTAACCGGTAAGGTCGATTTTTCTACGACTATTTTGTCTGTTTTGGCAACTTCAGCAATATGGCGTGCGCATAATTCTATGTATTTTAAATCAGCTGCCATCCCTTTTCCTTTTCCGTAGGTTTTGGTAGGTGTATTTACTGAGATAAATATCATTTCGGATGCATCGATAGCTTGATCAATATCGGTAGAGAAAAATAGATTTTTTCCACGAGTTTCCTTTATAATATCAGCTAAACCAGGTTCGTAAATAGGAAGTTTAGATAGATCGTCATTATTCCAAGCATCAATACGGTCTTGGTTAATATCTACAATAGTAATTTTTAAATGGGGATTGTTTTTTGCGATGACCGCCATAGTAGGGCCGCCAACATAACCGGCACCTATACAGCAAATATTTTTAATCAACATAATTTTATAGGTTTTCCCAATACCAAGAAACGGCTTCTTTTAGGCCGGTTTTAATATCGAATTTGGGGTCGTAATTTAATAATTCTTTTGCTTTATTTATTGAGGCCAGGGAGTGAGGGATGTCTCCAGCTCTGTTTTCTCTGTATTTTATTTCAACACTATTAATTTTTTCATCGTACTCTGATAAGTATGTTTTTAATAATGTTGTAAGTTCAGTTAACGTAGTGCGTTCGCCAAAAGCGACATTGTACACCGTATTTAGGGCTTCTTTATTGGTGGTTGTAAGAGCTCTTAAATTCATTTGAACCACGTTGTCAATATACGTAAAATCTCGAGAATAACTACCATCTCCATTTATAACTGGCGATTCGTGACTTACAAATTGTTGTACAAATTTAGGGATTACAGCGGCATAAGCACCATCTGGATCTTGGCGTCTTCCAAAGACATTAAAATAACGAAGACCAACAACATCTAAATTATAAGTGGTGTGAAAAATATCAGCATATAACTCATTTACATATTTAGTGATAGCATAAGGCGATAGTGGTTTTCCTATGGTTTCTTCTACCTTAGGAAGTGCTTCATGATCGCCATAAGTTGAAGAACTAGCGGCGTAAACAAAACGTTTAACTCCGGCATCTCTTGCCGCGACTAGCATGTTTAAAAAACCAGAAACGTTAACATCATTAGTCGTTATTGGATCATTTATTGAACGTGGTACAGATCCTAATGCTGCTTGATGTAAAACGAAGTCTATTCCGTCGCATGCTTTATGGCAATCTTCTAACTGTCTAATATCGCCTTCAATTAAATTGAAATTAGAATCAGATAAAAAAGGTTTTATGTTTTCTCTTTTGCCTGTAGCAAAGTTGTCTAGGCAGGTTACTTTAATGTTTTGGTTTAATAAAACTTCACATAAATTAGAGCCAATAAACCCAGCGCCACCTGTTACTAAAATGTGTTTATTTTTTAAAGTTTCAATGAAATCTAAGGTCATATAATTTTTGCTTTTTGTTTAGTAAGCGACAAATAAATAAAAAATTAATTTAAGTAGACCTGTAAACTATACTAAGGTTGTCTTTTTTCCGATTAAAGTCAGGAATATGTCAAAAAAGCCGATTAAATAGATTTTTTAATTTTGATTAAAGTTTTTAACGGAAATCAAAAATATCGGTGTTATTGGCTTTAATATACGTGTATATACTTACGTTTTAGATAGCAAAAACAACTTAGGAAAGAGTGGGTTAATCGACAAGCTACAAAGAATGCCTGTGAATTTATATGCTCCTTGTATTTAACCGATTTTAATAAAGGTTTTGGCGAAATATGTAAGAAGTCGCATTCCTACTTAAAAACTATTAGTAAATTTACAAAGTGAAAAACATACAAATTGGATTGATTAATAGCGAGTTAATTTAATATGTAAAAATATTTTTAAAATACTCTCAACGGTCTTTTTTAGAAATGTTTTATTAATAACGAGACGCAAAACTAGTCACTCGATATTTAATGTTGTTAAACGAAAAATGTAAATGCTAACAAAAACTAAAATTTATCTATCTTCACCTCACATGGGGGGAACCGAACAAAAGTTTGTAAATGAGGCTTTTGAAACAAATTGGATTGCACCTTTGGGGCCAAATGTTAATGGTTTTGAAGATGATATTAAAAGGGCTTTAGGTGGAAATCACGAAGTTGCTGTTTTAAGTTCAGGTACTGCTTCAATTCATTTAGCACTAGAGATCATTGGTGTATCCCAAGGCGATGAAGTACTGTGTCAAAGCTTTACGTTTTCGGCATCTGCAAATCCAATTCTTTATTTGGGAGGAACACCGGTTTTTATTGACAGTGAAAGAGATACGTGGAACATGTCTCCGGAATTGTTAGAAATTGCGATTTTAGATAGAATAGAAAAATATAAAAAACCTAAAGCCATTATTGCTGTACATTTATACGGTATGCCATATAAGGCTAACGAAATAAATGCTATTGCTGAAAAGTATGGTATTCCTGTTGTGGAAGATAGTGCTGAAGCTTTAGGTAGTAAATATAAAGGTAAAGCCTGCGGAGCACTTTCCGATTTTGGTATTTTGTCTTTTAATGGAAATAAAATAATAACAACTTCTGGCGGGGGTGCTTTAATTACAAAAACGAAAGGTTTAAAGGATAAAGCCGTGTTTTTATCAACCCAAGCCAGAGACGACGCGCCGCATTATCAACATTCTCAAGTAGGTTATAATTACCGAATGAGTAATGTTTTAGCAGGAATTGGACGTGGACAAATGGAAGTGCTTGATGCTAGAGTGGCGGCAAGACGTGCTAATTATGAATTTTATAAAGCACACTTAGCACAACTTGATACTATTGAATTCCTTGAAGAACCTACAGGCAGTTTATCTAATAGATGGATTTCATGTGTGAAAACAGATTCGTTTGAAACTCGTGAAAAAATTAGAATGGCCTTATTTGAGGATGATATAGAGTCTAGACCACTTTGGAAGCCTATGCACCAACAACCTGTGTTTAAAGATTGTTTACATTTTACAGATGGAACATCGGAAGACCTTTTTGAAAAAGGGCTTTGTTTGCCAAGTGGCTCTAATTTAACGGAAACTGACTTACAACGAATAGTGACCATAATTTTAAATACCCCAAACTCATGATTATAAACTACTTTGCTAAACATTCGCAGAAATATGCCTCTAAATGGCTTGTTTTTGCTATTGACCTATTAATAGTAATGGCTACTTTTTTTATAGCTTACTTTATTAGGTTTAACTTTTCATTCAATTTTAACGTTGGTCAATTTTGGTTACAAGTTCCTTTTATCTTTACGATTTCAGTAGCGAGTTTCTTAATTGTTGGATCGTTTAAAAGTGTAATTAGACATACCGGCTTTACCGATGTGGTTAACTTATTTAAATCTGTGGTATTAATTGCTGGAATTACAGGTTTATTGGTAACACTGAATAATAAATTTGGAGTAGTTTCTAACTTTACTGTTCCGGCAACTATAATTGCTTTTCATGCTATTATGAGTTTTACCGTGTTAAGTGCTAGCCGTCTTGTTTTTAAAATGGCTTTCAAGCATTTGCAATGTAAATTATTAGCAAGCAAACGTATTTTAATATACGGATCAGGTGATGAAGGGATTGTAACTTATAATGCCTTAGTGAATAATACCACGTTAAGTTACGTTGTTGTTGGTTTTATAGATGATAACACAAAAAAGAAAGGTAAGAATATTAATGGTGTGCCCATTATGTCTTTTGGTCAAGTTACACCTATTTTCGCGGCAAACAATGGTATTGATGAAATTGTGGTAGCTTCGGAAAGTGTTAGTTCTGGTAAATTAATTGCTTTGATAGAAAATTTATCTGTAGCAAATGTTAAAATAACAAAAGTACCACCTATTGATAATTGGATTAATGGAGAGCTAAGTTCTAAGCAAATAAAACAAGTACAAATCGAAGATTTGTTAGGTAGAGCGCCTATAGAAATTAATTCGCCTACCTTACAAAATGAATTTAGTGGGGAAACAGTTTTAGTTACTGGAGCTGCTGGTTCTATAGGTAGTGAGTTGGTAAGACAATTGGCTGAGTTTGATGTGAAACATTTAATTTTAGTGGATCAAGCGGAATCGCCTTTATATGATGTAGAACAAGATTTAAAAAGAGCAGGAAAGACAGATTATACTGCAATAGTTGCGGATATTAGAGATGGTTTAAGAATAGATAGTATTTTTCAGGAATATAAACCAACGATGGTTTTTCATGCTGCAGCCTACAAGCATGTGCCATTAATGGAAAAAACACCTTATGAAGCTATTAAGATCAACGTAAACGGAACAAAGCTACTTGCTGATACATCGTCACGATATAATGTTAAGAAATTTGTATTTGTTTCTACCGATAAGGCTGTTAACCCAACTAGTGTGATGGGAGCAACGAAACGTATGGCAGAAATGTATATTACATGTTTGCAAAAAGAAAGTAAAACAAAGTTTATTACAACAAGATTTGGTAATGTTTTAGGTTCTAATGGTTCTGTAATTCCTTTATTCAAGAAACAAATTGAAAATGGCGGACCATTAACGGTAACAGACAGCGAAATCACAAGATATTTTATGACTATTCCAGAAGCGTCTCAATTAGTATTAGAGGCAGGAAGTATGGGGAAAGGTGGTGAAATATTTATATTCGATATGGGTGAATCTGTTAAGATATTTGATTTAGCTAAAAACATGATTAAATTATCAGGTTTACGCTACCCTGAGGATATTGACATTAAGATTACGGGTTTAAGACCAGGAGAAAAACTATATGAAGAATTATTGGCTAATGGTGAAAACACTTTAGCTACCTACAGTAAGAAAATTCTAATTAGTAAAACACGTGAGTTAGATTATGAGCGCATTAAGGCTTCTATTGAAGAGTTGTGCATCACAAATCGTTTTCAGAATAATAATATCGTTCTAAAGATGAAACGCTTAATTCCTGAGTACAAATCAAATAATTCAGACTATGAAAGATTTGATAAGCGTGTACAAACTTATAAGAAAGTTAAAGGTATAGTTGACAATAAAGTGGATAAAAATATTGTTAACCGCTAATTGTCTTTAATATTTAATACCTTACTCCCAAATTTCTATTTTAATGATAACATCTTTTTTTAAAGGCAAATTTGTTTTTGCCACTATTGTTATGTCGTTTCTTTGTTTAACTTCTTGTCAAACAAAGAAAGATATTGTTTACTTTCAAAATGCTAAGAATTTTGAAACCATAGTAGATACAGATACGTTTAAAGCCAAACTAAAGTATGGTGATATCTTAAGTATTTATGTTTCAACGTTGGATTTGACAGTTACAAAACCGTACAATTTAGTTATGGAATCTGGTAGTCAAGGACAGTTTATAACTTACCTAATTGATACCGAAGGAAATATTGATTATCCCGTGCTTGGTAAAGTTAAATTGGTGGGCTTAACCATTGAAGAAGCAAAGGAATTATTTAAGAAAAAATTTGAAGAAGGCCAGCTTCTTAAAGATCCAGTCGTTATAATTACGTTTACAAATTTTAGAATTACAGTGGCTGGAGCTGTTAATAGTCCAGGAGTATATCCTGTATCTGGAGAGCGCATATCTATTTTAGAGGCATTGGGATTGGCTGGTGATTTAAATATAAAAGGTAGACGAGATAATATTTTGGTCATTAGAGATTTTAATGGGTCTAAAACTTACACAAGGGTAGATTTAACTAGTAAAGAAGTGTTTAATTCTCCTGTGTTCTATTTAACGCAAAATGATTATATTTACGTTGAGCCAAATAACTCTGCTGTAAGTGGAGCTTCCGGAGATAGTAGAATTGGAACTATTATTAGTATAACCTCTTTTGTGTTGACAACAGCACTTATTTTTGTAACTAGAAATTAGGCCTTTTTATATGATTTCAAATGAGAACAGATTAGATTCGGAACACGCAAGTTCGAATCATTTTAATTTAAAAAAAACAATAGGTTTATATACCAAACATTGGATTTGGTTTGTAATTAGCATATTGTTTTTTGGTGTTTTAGCTTATTTTCAAATAAGAACTACCATACCAAAGTATGGAGCTACGGCTAAAATTATGCTTCTTGGTGATAATGACGGTACGGGAGGGGCAAACGCATTGAAAGAATTATCTCTTTTTTCTGAAAATGAAGCTGCAGAAGTAGATGATGAAATTCAAGTAATGACTTCTAGAACATTCATGAAGGACATTGTTAAAAAATTGAATTTAAATATACAATATTTTGCAGCAGGTAGGGTGAATGAATATGAGTTATATAAAAGCAATCCATTTCATGTCAATTTTATTCTTTCTGATTCTATTGTTGATAATATAGATTTCAATTTTTATGTGGATGTTATTTCGGCAACAGAATTTAATTATAGAGTGTTAGAGGATGATGTTCCACAAAAAATGACTTTTGGAAAAAACATATCTACAATATATGGTAGTTTGGTTCTAATGCCTAGAGATGGTTATCAGGGGGTTTACACTACAACAATTAGAGTTAAAGTAACTCCTGTTATGACTGTGGCTACATTTCTTAATAATAACGTTTCGGTTTCTCCAATTGCGAAATCATCGAAAGTTTTATCTATTTATTATGAAGATAACGTGTTACAGAAAGCTAAAGACGTTATTAATACCGTTATAGAAACTTATAACAAAACAACTTTAGAGAAAAAAAATATACGATCAGAGAACACGGTTAAGTTTATTGAAAAAAGAATTGATTCTATAACTTACGACTTGGTTAATGTTGATAATAATATTGTTAGGTATAAAACCGTTAATAAAATTACAGATGTAGCCTCTGAAGCGGGGCAATTTTTAGCGTCAAGCACACTAAATGAACAACAAATTGATGGGGCTAAAACAGAATTAAGGAAACTTAATTATATGACAGAATCTTTAGGTGATGATAGTACATTTGCTCCAATTCCTTCTAATTTAGGATTGGGTGATGCTTCAATTAGTACACTGTCTTCTAAATATAATGAACTTTTAAGAGAGCGTGACAGTAAGCTGCAAAGTGCAGGTGAAAGAAATCCTATCGTATTAGAGTTAAATGAAACTTTAAAAGGGATAAAGAGTAATTTAAATAATAATATAAAGAATTCTAAACAAGCGTTAGATATACAAATTAATAGTCTTCAAAATCAATCTACGAGATTGAGTTCTAAAATTTATGCCGTACCAGGACAAGAGAGTAAACTTCGCTCTATTGAAAGGAAACAAGGTATTAAGGAACAAATTTATTTGTTTTTATTAGAGAAAAGAGAGGAAGCAGCTATTACGTTAACAGCAACTACACCTAATTTAAAAATTATTGATGATGCCTATTCCTATGGAGAGGTTACCATGGATGGTAAAGTGCTTTACATTGGTGCCTTATTTTTTGGTTTTCTAATACCGTTTGGATTTATCTACGCTAGAGATTTACTAGATACAAAAATCCACAATAGAGAGGATTTGCATAACGCTATTAAAAATATAACAATTCTAGGGGAAGTACCTAGGTTGGCTAAAAGTGATAAAAAATTAGTAGAACGTAATGATCGATCAGTATTATCAGAGTCTTTTAGAATTATAAGAACTAATTTTGATTTTGTTAGAAGAGGACGATCGGCAGAAAGTTACAATAATGTCATGTTTGTAACATCGACTATTAATGGAGAAGGTAAGTCTTTTTTCAGTATGAATATGGCTTTAACTTTAGCAAGTACAAATAAAAAAGTTTTACTTATTGGAGGAGATATTAGAAATCCGCAAATTTTCTCAACCATTAGGGATATTGAAGGAAAAGAAGAATCGAATGTAGGTTTTACCGAATTTATTGCTGATGAATCAATTCAATTAAATAATACCATTAGTGAACATGCCGTTAATGATATTAAAATAGATTTAATGTTTTCAGGTAAAATTCCACCAAACCCTGCTGAATTATTGATGAGTGATCGTGTTAAGGAATTGTTTGACACTGTTTCTTCAGATTATGATTATGTAATCGTTGATACGGCACCTTCTATGCTGGTTACTGATACTTTATTAATTAGTAAATACGCTGCTCATACATTTTACATTACTAGAGCAGGTTATACTGAAAAAGAAATTTTAAACTTTACCAAGGAAATTCATGCCGATGAAAAATTAAACGGAATGATGCTTGTTGTAAATGATGTTGATCAATCTAACTTCGGTTATGGTGCCAAGTATGGTTATTATGGTGCACCAAAGAAAAAGGGATGGTTTAGAAAAAACAAGGCATAATTAACCTTAAGATTTGTATTCTTAATTTATATTTTAAACAAAAAAACTTGTTTTAGTTGATTAGACTAAAACAAGTTTTTTTTTGTTACTTATTTTCTACTTTTGTAGAAAGGAGAATAATGTATATCAGAAATTAATTGGCGTAGAATTCAAAGGCATCCATAATTACGGTATCATCAACTAAACAGTCGATTTTAGTAACGCCAATAGCCTCAAGTAATACGAAGTTAATATTACCATGATTATTTTTCTTATCGTACTTGAGAAGATCTATAATCTCAGGTAGCTCACTTTTATCAATGGTTATTTTGCCATAATAGCTTACAAATAAATCTTTGATTTTTAAAGTTGTTTCTTTTGGAAATCCAGTAAGTTCAGTAGAAATATAGCAAGCTAAAATCATTCCTACAACAACAGCTTCGCCATGTAATAACGTGGTTTTTTTGGGGTGACTTAAAAAATAAGATTCAATGGCGTGCCCAAGGGTATGTCCAAAATTAAGTGTTTTTCTCAAACCATTTTCAAAAGGATCTTCTTCAACAACATTCTTTTTAATTAAAACGGACTCATAAATTAATCCGTCTAAATCATCGAGTGATAGTTTAGATAAATCTTCAAATTTACTCCAATAAGTTTCGCCGGTTATTAACCCATGTTTTAACATTTCTGCCAAACCCGAACGCATTTGGTTCGTTGCTAATGTATCCAGATATTTTGTGTCAATTAACACTAAATCGGGGTTGCTAATAACACCAACTTGGTTTTTTAAATGTCCTAAATCAACGCCGGTTTTTCCTCCAACAGAAGCATCAACCATAGAAAGTAAAGTGGTTGGAACATTAATGTATGAAATTCCACGCTTAAAGGTGCAAGCCACAAAACCACCTAAATCGGTAATAACACCACCGCCAATATTTATCAGTAAACTTTTACGGTCGGCATTTAATTCCGATAAGGTATTCCAAACGCCTACACAGGTATCTATAGTTTTATTTATTTCACCAGACTCAATTTCAATAATTTCGATTACAGCTTCAGTTTCAATTTGAGGAAGTAGTATAGGTAAACAATGCTCATGAGTATTTTCATCTACTAAAATAAAAATTTTAGAAAAATTGTTTTCTAAAAGATGTTTATTTAATGATGAATAACAAGTGTTATTAAAGTGTATTGTACAGTTTTTTGTGCTAATAGAATCCATAAAATATTTAAACTTTTTAAGAATGTGAAATTAAGGAGATTTTATATAAAATGATAACTTAGCTATAATTATATTTGCAAAAAAAAGGGCAAATGAATACGAATTTGATATTTAATAACACTAAAGTCGCATTTTCTTTAAAAAGTGATTCGGAACTTGAAAGAGCTTACTTTTTATTTAAGATGATTTCAATAGAACCCTTGGTGCGCATTGGAACAGTGGCAACTAATTTTGCTTTAAAAGCACATTTGCCTATTGAAGGATTAATTCGTTCTACAGTCTTCGATCATTTTTGTGGAGGTGTAAACGAAGACGACTGCTTACCTGTTATTGAGAAGATGTATGACAAGGGGGTGAGTTCGGTTTTAGATTATTCTGTTGAAGGAAAAGAAAGTGAAAAGGAGTTTGACGCGGCCTTAAATAAGTTATTAAAAATTATCGAATTCGCAAAAAACTTGCAAGCCATTCCTATTGCCGTTTTTAAACCGTCAGCCTTTGGTCGTTTTTATTTATATGAGAAATTATCGAAAAATGGAACTTTAACAATTGTTGAACAGGAAGAATGGGATAGAATTGTGAGCCGATTTGATCAGGTTTGTGCAAAAGCTAAGGCTTATGATGTCGCTGTTTTAATTGATGCCGAAGAAAGCTGGATGCAGGATGCAGCCGATAATTTAATAACCAAAATGATGGTTAAATATAATACGGAAAAGCCAATTGTTTATAATACGTTGCAAATGTATCGGCATGATCGTATGGCGTTTTTAACGTCTGAACATGCCAAAGCCAAAGCTGCTGGATATTTTCTGGGTTTTAAATTGGTACGTGGTGCCTATATGGAAAAAGAAAATGATAGAGCAGAAACTAAAGGGTATCCATCACCAATTTGTATTAGTAAAGCTGCTACGGATGCTAATTTTAATAAGGCTTTAAATTATATGTTAGAAAACATCAAGGACATGTCGGTTTTTGCTGGAACTCATAATGAGGATAGTTCGTATTTACTCATGGAACTTATGGATAAATTAGGGATTAAAAATAATGACGAACGTGTTTGGTTTGGCCAATTATACGGCATGAGCGATCATATTAGTTATAATTTGGCCCACGAAGGTTATAATGTGGCTAAGTATATGCCGTTTGGTCCGGTAAAAGATGTGATGCCGTATTTGATTAGACGCGCTGAAGAAAACACCTCTGTAGCAGGGCAAACAGGACGAGAACTCGCTCTTTTAAAGCAAGAAAAAACGAGACGAAAAGCAGAATAAATTAAAGGTAACTCATTAATATCTCCTTAACCTTTACTTGAGGAGTAAAAGCAGAAACTTTATTTAAGCGATCGAAAATTTTTGAATTAAATGGAGTAGAATTGTTTTTCTGAACAAGGAAAATTTGTTCATCCTCGGTGGCGAGAAGAGTTTCATTATTGGAGACTAAATGTTCATGAATTTTTTCGCCGTCTCTTAATTTTGAAAATCGAATATCAACAGATTCTATTTTACAAAATATCTGAAGCCGTTCAACTAAATGTTTTATTTTGATTGGTTTTCCCATGTTAAATGTAAAAAGGGCACTTGTATGGCTATCGTTGTTGGCTATTTTTAAAATGAGCTGACACGCCTTTTGCTTATTGATAAAATATCTTGAAATTTCTTTATGTGTTATAGTAAGCGTTCTATTGGTTTCAATATGTTTTTTGAATAAAGGAACCACCGAACCGTTAGAGCCAAAAACATTTCCGAAGCGTGTTGTTAAAAAAATACTAGGACTTGTTTTAGATAAAAAAGCGATATAATCTTCAGAAATACGTTTTGAAATCCCCATAACACTAATAGGATCTACGGCTTTATCTGTGGAAATAAAAATGAATTTTTTGACTTCAAAAGTTAAAGATAAATCGGTTAATAGTTTAGTCGCAAAAATATTGACTTTTATAGATTCAAAAGGATTAGCCTCCATTAAAGGAACATGTTTATAGGCCGCAGTATGAAAAACTATAGTAGGCTGGAAGGTTGAAAAAAGGTGCTGTAATGAATCTTTTTGGGTGATATTTAGTATTTGAAAATGAATGTTATGTTTATTCTCAAACTCCGACGCATTCATTAAATCGAACAACGGAGATTCGGCAATATCTATAAGAATTAATTTTTTAAAACGACAATTTGTGAGTTGTTTAGAAAGTTCGCTGCCAATAGAGCCAGCAGCACCTGTTATTAAAATGGTTTCTTCTGAAAAATTGAAGTTTACAATATTTTGGTGTGATGGTTTAACATCAGGGAACAGTCCAGAATTTATTAATAACTCATCTATATGTGCGGAAATTTCAGCTTTCATCTAGGTATAACGTCTTTATTTAAAGATTGTTTTGTTGCTATAATTTAAATGAAAAACAGTGAAAATTATAGCGGAATAAAGAGAAGGTATAGGGAAAGCGAAAATAGTTATTTTGTAATAACCTTGATCACGGTTAAGGCTATTAATTTTAGGTCGAAAAAGAAATTTCTATTCTTAATATATGCCTTATTGTATTTTAATTTATCAGGAATGATTGTTTTTATAAATAGTTCCTCAGGATTTTCGGCGGCTTCTAATAATTCTACTTCATTTCTATATTTTAAAGATGCAAGCCCTGTAATACCTGGACGAACTTTGAATATTTTCATATCGTCTTCCGTATAGAAATTAACGTAATAGCGTAATTCTGGCCTAGGCCCAACAAAACTCATGTCGCCTTTTAAAATATTAATAAGCTGTGGGAATTCATCAATTTTAAACCGCCTTAACAAATAGCCGACTTTGGTTATTCGCGCATCATGATTGCCTAAAGTTAGTAAGCCGCTTTTTTGCGATTTCTCGCGCATGGTTCTAAACTTATAAATATTGAAATCCCGATTATTTTTGCCAACGCGACCCTGAATAAATAGCACAGGACCTTTAGAATCTATTTTAATGATAATGGCAAGAATAAGGAGAAATGGAAAAAGAAAAATTAAACCAATTAAAGAAAAAAGAACATCAAAAGTGCGCTTTATCATGGCATCTTTTCAATTTTTAAATTGGTAATAGTTGCAATGCTATCGCAGTTTTCAACCGTTAAAACAACTTCTCTTTCATCTAATTCACCTTCAACAAAATAAACACCACAAGGTTTACGTCTGGTATCACTATCCGAGAAATTAATGTCGCCTTTTTTTAAAACGGTTCTAATTTCAGTAGAATCAATAATGTTTTTCGATATAAAATCGTTGATTACGGCATTATAAACAATGTTTTTTGAGTTAATGTTTTTTAAAACTCGGGCTTCCGGACCATAACTACAGGACGCTTTTTTTCCGTTTAAAAAGAATGTTAAAATAATTAACCCGATGGAAAATCCGCCAAGGTAATAGCCAATACGCTGAATAAGTTTCATTTAAATAATTTTGAGGTCGTTTTGGAGATGCTTCTTAAAAGATGAGCAAATTAATATCGCTATAATCTAAACCAAACCATTCTCCCACAGATTTACTAGTTAAAATACCGTGGTAAAAGTACAACCCATTTTTTAAACCGCGATCAAAACGTAAGGAATTTTCTAATCCGCCATCTTCGGCAATTTTCAATAAATATGGCGTAAAAATATTGCTTATAGACACAGATGAAGTTCTGGAATACCGTGCCGGAATATTAGGTACACAATAATGTACCACATTATGTTTTATAAAGGTAGGGTGTTTGTGTGATGTTACCTCGCTAGTTTCAAAACAGCCTCCCATATCTATGCTAACATCGATAATTATGGCACCTTTTTTCATGTGTTGCACCATATTTTCAGAAACCACAATAGGCGCTCTATTAGTGCCGCGAATGGCGCCAATAACAACATCGCAACGTTTTAAGGCTTTAGTTAAATTTTTAGGTTGAATAGTCGATGTGTAAACCGGACGCCCCAGATGGCTTTGTATGCGTCTTAATTTGGTTAATGAATTATCAAATATTTTAACATTTGCGCCAAGACCAATAGCGCTACGACTAGCAAATTCGCCAACAGTACCAGCGCCAAGAATAACAACCTCAATAGGAGGTACGCCACTAATGTTGCCAAACATGAGGCCGTTGCCTGTTTCAGAACTTGAAAGTAATTCTGATGCAATTAATACAGATGCCGTTCCAGCAATTTCGCTTAACGATTTTACCGCAGGGTAAGCATTATCAGAATCTCTAATAAACTCGAAAGCCAATGCGGTAATACGTTTAGACGCTAAAGTCTCGAAGTATTTTTTATGTTGTGTTTTTAATTGTAACGCAGAAATTAGTATGGTTTGCGGGTTTATAAGCTTAATTTGCTCTAAACTTGGCGGTTCCACTTTTAAAATCATTGGGCATGCAAAAACCTTTTCGGTGTCTTTTGTTATTTCTGCGCCAGCTTCACTATAATCTTTGTCGCTAAAATTGGCACCTTCTCCCGCGCCAGATTCTAATAAAACGCGGTGCCCGTTATTCACTAAAGCATAAACGGCATCGGGAGTTAAACAAACTCGTTTTTCCTGAAAAGCTGTTTCTTTAGGTATTCCTATAAATAATTCGCCTTTTTTCTTAAATATTTCAAGTGTTTCTTCTTGAGGTAGAAGTTGTTGCTTTGTAAAAGGTGAAAGTGGTTTGCTCATGCATTTTATTATTTTAATAAAAAATCAAATTACAAATAAATTTTGAAACTCAATTAAAAATAGGTCATCATTTTAACTTGTGCGAATAGTTTTCATAAATTTTAAGGTTAGACCGCAAAACGTATTCAATTATTTACTTTAGTTTTGCGTTAACTTAACAAATATGATTAAACAATTAGTATTAATTTTTATTTTACTTTTTTCTTTACATAGTCTTTCTCAAAGTATAGAAGTTACTGGAGAAATTGAAGACGCAAACAATAAACCTATAGCTTTTGCTAATATTTTAATTACGAGTAGTAAAGAGTATTCAAGCCCTGTTGGTACAACAACAGATGAATATGGAGTTTTTAAAATATCAAATTTAGAAGCGGGTTCTTGTGTTTTAAACATTAGTTATTTAGGATATAAAACTCAGATAATAAATCTAGTTTTAAATGAAAGTAAAACGCTTGATAAAATTATACTTGAAGACGAGCACCAAGAACTTGATGGTATTTTTATTGTTAGTAAGAAGCCAACGGTGAAGCGATTGGTAGATCGATTGGTGTTTAATGTTGAAAATTCTACGCTTTCTAATAATAATATGGCCGATGTTTTAAAACATACGCCAGGTGTTTTGGTTAATAATGATGAGATCACCGTTAAGCAATCTAGCCCAACCATATATATAAATGACAAAAAAGTACATTTATCTACAGCTGAAATTTTACAACTTTTAGAAAGTATGCCTGCTAATAATATTAAGGCTATAGAGGTTATTACGTCACCGCCAGCAAAATACGAAGCAGAAGGCGGAGCTGTGCTAAACTTTATCACTTCTAAAAATATTGTCTCAGGTTATAATGGAAGTGTTTTTGGTAATTTTGAACAAGGCTATAAATTTCCTAAATATTCGGTAGGGACGAGTCATTTTTTTAAGGGTAAAAAAATAAGTGCTTATATTAATTACAACATTAGCCCAAGGAAAGATTACAGACATAACGAGGAATTTGTTAATTTCTCTAACAGTAACGTTCCTATTTCTAGTTGGGAAACCGACTATAAACGCGTTCAAGAATCAACAAATCAAAATGTAAATAGTAACATAGATTATGAGATAAATGCAAATAATACGCTTAGTTTTTCGGCAAATTTATTGTTTTTGCCTCATTCTGGTAATGATAGAGATATCAATTCCTTTACAGAAGTTTTTGGTGCTACAGGAGTTTTAGATTCTACATTTAATACTCAAAATAACGTTATCGATAAGAAGACCAATTTGGCTTTTACGCTCGATTATATTCATAAATTCAAACAAGACGGCGAACAGGTTTCGTTTAGTGTACATCACACCAATTACGATTTTTCTAGTAATCAAGATGTGAATACCACTTATTTGTTTCCAGATGAATCCCTCATTAGAAATAATAGGTTTCAATCTTTTACCGGACAAAATATTGAGTTGTACACAGGGCAAATAGATTATGAACTCCCAATTTCTGATTCTGAATTTTTAGAAGCCGGGGTAAAAGCATCGTTTATTAATTCGGAAAGTTTACTTGATAGATATGTCTATGATAGCGGAAATAGGGAAGAAGATTTAGAGAATTCTGACGTGTTTTTGTATGATGAAACAAACTTAGCCATTTACGGAAGTTATTCTAAAGACTGGAATCGTTGGAGTTTGAAAACAGGAGTAAGAGTAGAGCACACCAATATTAAAGGGAATTCATTATCAACAAATGAAACGAATAAATCCGATTATATTAAATTGTTTCCAACCTTTCATTTATTACATGTCATAAATGAAAACAATGAAGTTTACGCCAGTTATAATAAACGTATCAGTAGGCCTCGATATGAGCAACTCAATCCTTTTAAATTGTATTTAAGTGATAACTCTTATACTACAGGAGATCCAAATTTAAAACCGGAAATAGACGATAATTTTATCTTGGGTTACACCTTGAAAGGTAAATATACGTTTGAAGTTTATTACAGAAATGAAAAAAATCCGTCGACTGAAATATGGTTTCAAGACAATGATTCTAAGCTGTTGAAAAACATTAATACAAATCTTGATAAAGGCGTTTCTTATGGTTTAGATTTTATGACGTATACTCCTGTTATTTCTAATTGGAATGTATACGCTTTATCTTCTTTGTTTTATTATGAAAATCATTTCTCTGCCTTAGAAAGTAATAATGCTTTATATACCACGGATAAATGGTCTCTGTATTTACAAATTGTAAATTACTTTTCTTTTCTAAAGGATAGAAGTTTAACAGCCGATGTGATGTTAAATTATATTTCGCCAATAGTTGATGGTCCTCGTGAAATTAGTAATAGAACAGGTTTAGATATTAATTTTAGAAAAACCTTTTGGGATAACCGCGCATCTCTAAGTGTAGGTGTTAGCGATATTTTTAACACCCAGAATTTTACTCAAACTACTAAATATTTAAATCAAGACATTCTATTGAATTCTAAAATGGAGAACAGATTGTTTACCGTTGGCTTTAATTATAAGTTTGGCAATTTTAGGTTAACTAATAACCAAAAAGACAAAGAGGTCGAGGAGCAATTAAGATTGGAGCAAAACACGAATTAGACGCTAGTTTTAAATAGGTTTTCTACCAAGTAACTGTGTTAGTTAGTTAGTTAGTTAGTTAGTTAGTTAGTTAGTTAGTTAGTTAGTTAGTTAGTTAGTTAGTTAGTTAGTTAGTTCGCCTGTAGAGGCTTTCTAATCGTTTTAGGAGACTTTATCAACTCGAAAACACTTTCCTTGCCTAAATGAAAAAACACCATAAAAAACGGTTAAGTTTAATATGATGTTCATTACACCTTAAATATATTTATTTTTAAATCTAACCGATTTAAAAGTATTCTTTTATTTTATCCCAACCTTTTCTTGGAGTTACTTTGAATTCGTCTTCTAATTCTTGTAATGATTTATTGGCGTTGTTAACTTTGTTGAAAATTTGAGCTCTAATAAGATAGATAGATGGAATTATAATACCCATTATAGGTAGTAGGTAAAATAATTGATTCGTATCTATAAACATAGTATCCTCATTTATAGTTGTGAAAATCTGGTAGATGTACATCGAGATTGGCACAAGTAGCGTATGATACCACCAATGACGACAAGTGAAAAACCAAATAAACAATAATAGTAGTGGTGTAGTTTTTCCCATAAGGGTCCAAACTAAAGTTTTCATACTACCATAGTAGGTACTGTCATATCTGAAAATAAAATTGTCCCAAACTGGTGTATGTGGGACAATTTCATATAAGTAAAATAAATAAGGGGTAGAAGCAATTATAGTGGCTATGATAGTCCCTATAATTAAACTTTTTCTATCCATGAGTGGGAATTTTAATTCTCCATTTTTCAATTTTTGCAGTTTGTTGCTCATCTTGGTTGATTGTATTAGCTGCATAAACTGTAACTGCCATTCCTCCGAAAATCGCAATAGCGATTAAATACTTTTTTGCTTTCATTCTATAGGGGTTTTTAATTATAATCCAAATTTAGATAAAGACTAAATTTAAAATCAAGCTCAAATGTTAAAATTATGTTAAAAACAATGTTTTTAAAAATTTCCCTTGAGGGTTTCCCGTAAAACTAATTTTATTTGATAAGTATTCGTGTTTTTGGCATGCTTATGAACTAATAATGTTAGGGTTGGTTGGTTTAATTTGCTACTAATTGTCGTGTGTTTTCTGATAATAGTTCTATGCTTATTATGTTTTCAGTTCCTGAGTATAGGGGTTCAAGAATTTCTGGCCATTCAATAATAATCCAATTATCAGAATCCAAATAATCTTCAATTCCAAAATTGTAAGCTTCCTCTAAATCGTTAATTCTATACAAATCGAAATGATATATTTTTTTATCATTCAATTGGTATTCATTAACAATAGAAAAGGTAGGACTGCTAACGTCGTCATGACTACCTAAAACCTTAATTATAGCACTAATTAGGGTTGTTTTTCCAACACCCATCTCGCCACGGAATAACAAGGTTTTAGACTTAACATTCTCAATGAGTTGTTTAGCAATACGTTCTACGTCTTTAAGTTGGTAAGTAACTTTCAATTTTAAAAATTTAATAACACAATAATAGTAAATAATTTTTAATTCCTACAAATAACAGCCACCCTAAAGCGCCTTTAGACTCAGTATTAACAATTACTTCGGATTAAATACGACAAATGGAATAACCATCTCCTCTAAAGAAACGCCACCGTGTTGATACGTGTTTCTAAAATAACTTACATAATGATTATAGTTGTTTGGGTAGGCGAAGAACAAGTCGTTTTTAGCAAAAATAAATGAACTGCTCATACTGATAGATGGTAAATGAATTTCTTTTGGGTTTTTAAACGCAACAACTTCTTTGTCTTCATAAGTTAAGCTACGCCCTGTTTTGTAACGTAAATTTAAACTGGTATCCCGATCGCCAATAACTTTCGATGGGTTTTTTACATTAATAGTCCCGTGGTCTGTGGTTAAAATTAGCTTAAAGCCAAGTTGTTGCGCTTGTTGAATCATTTCTAAAAGCGGTGAGTTTTTAAACCAACTGTGGGTTAAAGAACGATAAGCTTTATCATTAGAAGCCAATTCTTTTACAACTTCCATTTCTGTTTTTGAGTGCGAAAGCATATCTACAAAATTGTAAACTACAACGCTTAAATCATTTTTCTTTAAGCTTTTAAAATTGTCTACTAATTTTTTTCCTGCCTTTAAGTTTGTAATCTTGAAATATTCGTGTTCTAAATGGCTAAGGCCTAAACGTTTTAATTGCGTTTCTAGAAATTCTGCTTCAAAAAGATTTTTTCCACCTTCATCGGTATCATTTTTCCAGTATTTAGGAAATAATTTCTCCATATCACTAGGCATTAACCCAGAGAAAATAGCGTTTCTAGCGTATTGTGTAGCCGTTGGAAGGATGCTGAAAAAAGCATCTTCTGTTTCTTTTTTATAATAGTTATTAATAATAGGTTCGAACACTTTCCATTGATCGTAACGTAAATTATCAATAACCACAAGCAGTGTTGGCTGTTCTTTGCTTAGTTCTGGTGCAATTTTTTCTTTGAATAGCGTATGCGACATTATTGGAGCCTCAGTGTTTGGCTCAAACCAATCGGCATAGTTTTTTTCTATAAATTTACCAAAGTGCGTGTTGGCTTCATTTTTTTGAGATTCTAAAATTTCAAACATTCCGGCATCTTCAATATCTTCCAATTGGATTTCCCAATACACTAATTTTTGGTACAGGCTAACCCATTCTTCATAAGTGTTTACCATAGACAAGTCCATTGCAATTTTCCGGAACTCTTGTTGGTAATTAGATGTCGTTTTTTCAGAAATCAATCGGGAATGATCCAGATTTTTCTTTAAACTCAACAAAATTTGGTTTGGGTTTACGGGTTTTATTAGGTAATCGGCTATTTTATTGCCAATAGCTTCCTCCATTATATATTCTTCCTCACTTTTGGTGATCATCACCACCGGAAGGTTGTCTTTTTTCTCTTTAATTTCGTGTAACGTTTCTAAACCGCTAAGGCCTGGCATGTTTTCATCTAAAAACACGATATCGAAATTTTCTTCATCTAAAATATCGATCGCTTCTGAGCCACTATTGCATTTGGTAACTAAGTAATTTTTCTTCTCAAGAAATAAAATATGAGGTTTTAATAAATCAATTTCATCATCTACCCAAAGTATTTTTATTTTATTCATATGTATGTTTTTGTAAAGATTTTAAAGTTAAAATGAAGCGAAAAATGACAGCCTTTAAAATGTTAGTTAGGCTCATTTCATATCGCTATATTTGTAATATAATGTAAAAACTTAAAGTTTGAACAAACTTAAAATATTAAACGACCCAATTTACGGTTTTATTACTATTCCAAATTCGTTAGTTTTCGATTTAATACAACATAAATATTTTCAACGTTTACGCCGAATTACCCAAATGGGACTCTCATATATGGTATATCCGGGCGCACACCACACGCGGTTTCATCATGCTATTGGTTGCGTGCATTTAATGCAGCAAGCCGTGAATGTGCTTCGTTTTAAAGGGGTTATCATTTCTGAAGCAGAAGAAGAAGCGCTCTATATTGCCATATTATTGCATGATATTGGGCATGGTCCATTTTCGCATGCCATGGAACATAGTATTGTAGATAATGTATCTCACGAGGAAATTTCAATGCTTTTTATGGAGCGTTTGAATGTTGAATTTAACGGAAGTTTAACGCTAGCCATTGAAATTTTCAAAGGAAATTACCATCGAAAGTTCATGTATCAGCTTATTTCGGGTCAGTTTGATATGGATCGGGCCGATTATTTAAAACGTGATAGTTTTTACACAGGTGTAGCCGAAGGCAATATTAATAGCGAACGTTTAATTACTATGTTAAATGCTGTTGATGATGAATTGGTGGTTGAAGAAAAAGGCATTTATAGTGTTGAAAAATTCATTATTGCCCGCCGATTAATGTATTGGCAAGTGTATTTACATAAAACAGGTTTGGTTGCCGAGCAGTTACTAATTCGGGTTTTAAAACGCGCGAAAGAGTTAACCTTGAAAGGCGAAAAGTTGGAAGCTAGCAAACCGCTTCAGTTTTTTCTGAATAATGAAATTTCGATCAATGATTTTTCTGATGAAACCTTAAATATCTTTTCACAATTGGATGATTATGATATTATTTCGGCCATGAAAGCTTGGCAATTTCACGACGATTTTGTGTTAAGGCATTTGTGTGAAATGATTATTAACCGAAACTTATTAAAAATTAAGCTAAAGAATAAGCCAATAAAAAAACAAAATTTAGAAAAGCAAATTGAAATTTTTATTGGGCATCATAAAATTACTAGGGCAGAGGCTGAGTATTTTGTGTTCACCGGAAGCATTGCAAACCAGGCATATCAACTAAAACAGCAAGGAATTAACATTTTACATAAGTCTGGAAAAATTGAAGATATTGTAAAAGCATCCGATCAACTTAATTTAAAAGCGCTCTCAAAACCGGTAACCAAATATTATATATGTTACCCTAAGGTTAAAGTTTAACACATTTTTCCTATTTTTGCCTGAATCGAACAAAAAAACAATAAATCTTTAGTGTGAAGTTTACTGCACAACAAATAGCGGGTATTTTAGAAGGTGATGTCATTGGTAACCCCGATGTAGAAGTATCAAAGCTATCTAAAATTGAAGAAGGGTTTGAAGGGTCTTTGACCTTTTTAGCCAATCCTAAATACACCGCACATATATATAAAACAAAAGCGTCTGTAACTATTGTTAACAAGACGTTTAAGCCCGAAAAAGAATTAAATACAACACTTATTAAAGTGGAAGATGCCTATGTGGCATTTTCTAAAATACTAGAATATTACAATTCGGTAAAACTTAATAAAGTAGGTGTAGAGCAACCTTCGTTTATATCAGAATCTGCTAAATATGGTGATAATGTATATATAGGAGCCTTTAGCTATATTTCAGATAATGTGAGTATTGGTGAAAATGTAAAAATTTTCCCCAACAGTTATATTGGAGAGAATGTGGTTTTAGGCGATAACACGATCATTTTTGCAGGTGCTAAAATTTATTCTGAAACCATTATAGGTAAAAGCTGTGTGGTTAATTCTGGAGCTATTATTGGCGCAGACGGATTTGGGTTTGCTCCAAACGAAAATGGAGGCTATAATAAGATACCACAAACAGGAAATGTAATTATTGAAGATTATGTTGATGTTGGTGCTGGTACCACAATAGATAGAGCCACTTTAGGCTCTACCATTATTAGAAGAGGTGTTAAGTTGGATAATCAAATTCAAATAGCGCACAATGTCGAAATTGGTAAAAACACAGTTATTGCAGCACAATCAGGCGTTGCAGGATCTACTAAAATTGGCGAAAATTGCCAAATTGGAGGGCAAGTTGGTGTTGCAGGTCATATTACTATCGGTAATAACGTAAAAATACAAGCACAATCTGGTATTGCCAGACATGTAAAAGATAATGAAGTACTCCAAGGCTCCCCAGCTTTGGCTATTAGCGATTATAACAAATCGTATGTTCATTTTAAAAATCTACCAAGGATTGTTAAAAATATAAATGATTTAGAAAAAATAAATGGGAATAGTTAACACTGAAATCAAGCAAAAAACCATTCTAAAAGATGTTACTCTAACCGGAGTTGGTTTACACACAGGAAAAAATGTAACCTTAACTTTTAAACCAGCACCAGCCAATTCAGGCTTGTCTTTTAAACGTGTAGATTTAGAGGGAACACCTGTAATTGAAGCCGATGCCAATTATGTAACCAGTACACAACGTGGCACTTGTTTGGAGAAAAATGGGGTAACCATTCAAACGTCAGAGCATGTTTTAGCTGCATTTGTAGGTTTAGATGTCGATAATGTTATAATTGAATTAGATGCTGCCGAACCTCCAATTATGGACGGATCGTCTAAGTTTTTTGTTGAAGCTATCGAAAAAGCAGAAATTGTAGAATTAGATGCTTTTAGAGAAGTGTATGAAGTAACAGATGTTATTTCTTATGTTGATGAAGAATCGGGTAGCGAAATTTTAGTGATGCCAGCTAAAGAGTATCAAGTTACCACTATGGTCGATTTTGGAACTAAAGTTTTAGGTACTCAAAATGCAACATTAAACCAAGTTTCAGATTTTAAAGAAGAAATTTCAAACTCTAGAACTTTCAGTTTTTTACATGAAATTGAAATGCTTTTAGAGCATGGTTTAATTAAAGGAGGCGATTTAAATAATGCCATTGTTTATGTTGATAAAGAATTATCACCAGAAACCATGAAAAAATTAAGAGTTGCATTTAATAAAGAAAACATAGCCGTTAAACCAAACGGTATTTTAGATAACTTAACATTACATTATCCAAACGAAGCGGCACGCCATAAACTTTTAGATGTTATTGGTGATTTAGCTTTAATTGGTACGCACATTCGCGGAAAAGTAATTGCTAATAAACCTGGGCATTATATCAATACGCAGTTTGCTAAAAAATTATCTAAACTTATAAAAATAGAACGTCGTAATAATGTTCCAAATATAGATTTGAATCAAGCACCTTTAATGGATGTGAATCAAATTATGGATATGTTACCACACCGTCAACCTTTTTTATTAATAGATAAGGTTTTTGAGCTTTCTGAAAGTCATGTTATAGCCCAAAAAAACGTAACCATGAACGAGGAGTTTTTTAAAGGTCATTTTCCAGGAGCACCAGTAATGCCAGGCGTTTTAATAGTAGAAGCTATGGCGCAAACAGGTGGTGTTTTGGTATTAAACACAGTGCCAGATCCGGAAAATTATTTAACATTTTTCATGAAAATGGATAAAGTTAAATTTAAACAAAAAGTGGTACCAGGTGATACGTTAATCTTTAAATGTTCGTTAATCACACCTATTCGTCGTGGTATTTGTCACATGCAAGGGTATGCCTATGCCAACGGGAAACTTTGTGCAGAAGCCGAATTAATGGCGCAAATATCAAAAGTAAAGTAAATGGTGAATAGTTATAAATAACTAACATTCGCTTTAAGATTAAACTAAAAACTAAAAAATGAATCAACCATTAGCATATGTGCATCCAGGTGCCAAAATTGCAAAAAATGTGGTCATAGAGCCTTTTACTACCATTCATAATAATGTGATTATTGGTGAAGGCACGTGGATAGGAAGTAACGTAACCATCATGGAAGGTGCGCGTATTGGTAAAAATTGTAATATTTTTCCTGGTGCTGTTATTTCTGCAGTGCCACAAGATTTAAAATATAATGATGAAGATACCACTACTGAAATTGGCGACAATGTTACCATCAGAGAGTGTGTAACTATTAATAGAGGGACTACTGATAAAATGAAAACCGTAATTGGTAACAATTGTCTAATTATGGCGTATTGCCATATTGCACATGATTGTATTGTTGGTAATAACTGTATTTTTTCAAACAATAGTACGCTTGCAGGGCACATTACTGTTGGCGATTATGTGGTTTTAGCAGGTATGACGGCGGTTCATCAATTTGTATCCATAGGAAACCATGCCTTTGTAACCGGCGGATCGTTAGTTAGAAAAGATGTGCCTCCTTTTGTAAAAGCAGCTAGGGAACCTCTTTCTTATGTCGGGATTAACTCGGTTGGGTTAAGACGCCGTGGTTATACAACAGAAAAAATTAGAGAAATTCAAGATATTTTCAGAATCCTTTATCAGAAGAATTTTAATAATGCACAAGCTGCCGAAATTATTGAAGCAGAAATGGAGGCTACTCCAGAACGTGACGAAATTCTTCAATTTATCAAGAATTCACATCGTGGTATCATGAAAGGATACTTTAAATCAAATTAAATCGAGCTAGTCTTTTACAAAAAGGGCTAAAATCAAATATTAAATTACAAAATAAATTATGGTAACTACAAGTGATATTAGAAATGGCTTATGCCTTCGATATAACAACGATATATATAAAATCATTGAATTCTTACACGTAAAGCCAGGTAAGGGGCCGGCGTTTGTTAGAACCAAAATGAAAAGTGTAACAACTGGAAAAGTATTAGATAATACATTTTCTGCAGGACATAAATTAGAAGATGTTCGTGTTGAAACGCACAAATTTCAGTATTTATATAATGATGGTGAATTTTATCATTTTATGAATGAAGCTGATTATACTCAAATTCGTTTATTAGAAGCAGCTTTAGATAATCCAGGATTAATGAAAGAAGGCGAAGTAGTAACAGTATTAATTAATACTGAAGACAACTCACCACTTTCGGTAGATTTACCAGCAAGTGTTATTTTAGAAATAACAGCAACAGAGCCTGGCGTTAAGGGAAATACAGCAACAAATGCTACAAAACCGGCAACCGTAGAAACTGGAGCTACTGTTAATGTACCATTGTTTATTAACGAAGGTGATAAAATTAAAGTTGAAACAGCTAAGGGAACTTATAAAGAACGTGTAAAGGAGTAAACAACTTAACTGTATTCAATAAGTTACCTTAATATATGAAATTTCCAAAACCACATACTTTAGAACAAATAGCCACTTTAATTAGTAGCGAATTTGTTGGTGATGCGCATTATCCTGTTTTAGGGATGAACGAAATTCATGTTGTAGAACCTGGAGATATTGTTTTTGTAGATCATCCAAAATATTACGATAAAGCCTTAAATTCTGCAGCAACCATTATTTTAATAAATAAAGAAGTAGATTGCCCAGAAGGAAAAGTGTTATTGGTTAGCGACGATCCGTTTCGCGACTTTAATACATTAACCAATCACTTTAAACCATTTCAATCGGCCAATAGTGCTATTTCAGCAACGGCTAAAATTGGAAAAAACACGGTTATTCAACCCAATTGTTTTATTGGTCATAATGTTGAAATAGGAGATAATTGTATCATTCATGCTAATGTTAGTATTTATGATGATGCTGTAATTGGCAATAATGTCACCATTCATTCCGGAACTGTTTTAGGGGCTAATGCATTCTATTACAAAAAACGTCCTGAAGGTTATGATCGATTAAAATCTGGTGGACGTGTGGTTATTGAAGATCATGTCGATATTGGAGCAGCGTGCACCATTGATAGAGGTGTTACCGCAGATACACGTATAGGTTATGGTTCTAAATTGGATAATCAAATTCAAATTGGACACGATACTACATTGGGAAAACATTGTTTAATTGCTTCGCAAACAGGTATTGCTGGTTGTGTCGTGGTTGAAGATAATGTGGTAATCTGGGGGCAAGTAGGCGTAAAAAGTGGTATTACCATTGCCAAAGGCACCGAGATTTATGCACAGTCTGGTTTAGGACATTCTACGGATGAAAATAAAACATATTTTGGTTCGCCATCAGTAGAAGCTAGAGATAAATTCAAGGAAATGGCTTATATCCGGAAAATTCCGGAAATATTAGCTGAACTTAAAAAAAACAACAAAAAGTAATTCAGTTTTTACTTTAAAAATAGAATTCAAAAAATTACTTTTGTTAAGTAAATATAATAACGATAAAAAATCTTCTATGAGCGTTTTAGTAAACAAAGATTCAAAAATAATAGTTCAAGGTTTTACAGGTAGTGAAGGAACTTTTCACGCCAGCCAAATGATAGAATACGGAACCAACCTAGTTGGTGGTGTAACACCAGGTAAAGGTGGTCAAACCCATTTAGATAAACCTGTTTTTAATACAGTTTTAGAGGCTGTTCAACAAGTTGGAGCAGACACAACCATCATTTTTGTACCGCCAGCTTTTGCTGCCGATGCTATTATGGAAGCTGCCGATGCAGGTATTAAAGTTATTATTACTATTACTGAAGGTATTCCTGTTGCTGATATGATTACGGCAGCGAGTTACATTAAAAATAAAGATTGTCGTTTAATCGGCCCTAACTGTCCAGGTGTTATTACACCAGGTGAAGCTAAAGTTGGTATTATGCCAGGTTTCGTTTTCAAAAAAGGTACCGTTGGTATTGTTTCTAAATCAGGAACATTAACCTACGAAGCTGCTGACCAAGTTGTAAAACAAGGTTTAGGCATAACTACAGCTATTGGTATTGGTGGAGATCCAATTATTGGAACAACAACTAAAGAAGCTGTTGAATTATTAATCAATGACCCAGAAACTGAAGCTGTTGTAATGATAGGTGAAATTGGAGGTCAATTAGAAGCTGATGCTGCTAACTGGTACAAAGCAAGTGGTAGTAAAAAACCAGTTGTAGGTTTTATCGCTGGTGAAACTGCGCCTGCAGGTCGTACTATGGGACACGCTGGAGCTATTGTTGGAGGAAGTGATGATACTGCCCAAGCTAAGAAAGAAATTATGAGAGCTTGTGGTATTCACGTTGTAGATTCTCCTGCTGAAATTGGAAAGAAAATTGCTGAAGTTTTAGCAAAATAATGTGTTAAATCACAAATAGAATTACATAAAATTAATTCGTTAGCTTATTTTAGTTAACGAATTTTTTTTGCAATAATATTAAATTTAATTCGGCTATAAATTGAGGGAATCATTAAAATTGTTCTTTTAAAACAACATTAAACGATCGTAAGATAGAGCCCGAATTTTTATGCTGAATTTTAACTATAATTATTATCTTTGATTTTCGTTGCTTACCCAAGCAATCACAAGTTAAATTAAAAATTAAACCATAATAACGAATGATGTGAGACTTACCATATTGATGTTTTAATCATTTATGATTTAGATAAAAATAGTACTCATAAAGTCATTATAAAATAATAAAGTGAACAAATGAAATTATTAGAAGGAAAAACAGCCATAATCACTGGTGCCAGTAGAGGGATAGGAAAGGGTATTGCGGAAGTTTTCGCACAACAAGGCGCAAACGTAGCATTTACATATAGTTCTTCAGTAGAAGCAGCCAACGCTCTTGAGAAAGAATTAAATGCATTGGGTGTAAAAGCTAAAGGTTACCAAAGTAATGCCGCAAATTTTGAAGATGCTCAAAAATTAGCAGCAGAAGTTGCAGCAGAATTTGGAAGCATTGATATTTTGGTAAACAACGCTGGTATTACAAAAGATAACTTACTAATGCGTATTTCAGAAGAAGATTTTGATACCGTTATAGAAGTAAACTTAAAGTCTGTTTTTAATATGACCAAAGCCGTACAACGTACCATGTTAAAGCAACGCAAAGGTTCTATAATTAACATGAGTTCTGTGGTTGGTGTTAAAGGAAACGCAGGACAAACTAATTATGCAGCCTCGAAAGCGGGTATCATTGGTTTTTCAAAATCTGTAGCTTTAGAATTAGGTTCTAGAAATATTAGAAGCAACGTCGTGGCTCCAGGTTTTATTGAAACTGAAATGACTGCAAAATTAGATGAAGAAGTGGTTAAAGGATGGCGCGCAGGCATTCCATTAAAACGTGGCGGAACTCCAGAAGATATCGCTAATGTTTGTGTGTTTTTAGCGAGTGATATGTCGGCTTACATTACAGGGCAAACCTTAAATGTAGATGGCGGTATGCTAACTTAATTTTTAATTTCCATCACTTTGGAAAACTTATTAAAAATGGATTTAAAAGCTTAAATGCAAACAGACACATTAATTTACATTATACTAGCTGGAATAGTAGCGCTTTTGTTAGCTCTTTTTCAGTATATCAATAAAACGAAAAGCATGTCGAAAACGAACATGCTTTTCGCTTTTTTACGTTTTATTAGTCTGTTTTCGGTGTTTTTATTACTAATAAACCCGAAATTCGATCAAGTAACATTAACCGACGAGAGACCAAACTTAGTGATTGCGGTTGATAATTCTAATTCGGTAGCACACCTAAATCAAACTGAAAAAGCCAAGAGTTTAGTTGAAGCCCTTTCGGGGAATGATGCCTTAAAAGAAAAATTCAATTTAGAATTTTATACTTTTGGAGAACGCTTTAAGAATTCGGACTCGTTAAGCTTTGCAGAAAAACAGACCAATATTGATGAGGCTTTTTCTCAATTAGCTCAAATTTATAAAGGGCATACAGCTCCAACACTACTTATAACAGACGGTAATCAAACCTATGGAAACGATTACGAATTTGCGTTTTCAAAATACAAGCAACCCATTTATCCTATTATTTTAGGGGATACTATTACGTATACCGATTTAAAAATTCAGCAATTAAACGTCAATAAATACGCTTATTTAAAAAATAAATTTCCAGTTGAAACTTTTTTGGTTTATAACGGAAGTCAAAATATCACTTCTAAATTTGTGGTTAAAAAGGGAAATACAGTTGTGTTTTCAGAAACGATAAGCTTTTCAAAAGAAAACAATTCTAAGCTTTTAAACTTCAATTTACCAGCAGATCGTGTTGGCGTAAATACCTATCAGGCAACTTTATTACCGTTGGAAAATGAGAAAAATAAAGTTAATAATACCTATAATTTTGCCGTTGAAGTCATTGACCAGAAAACCAAAATAGCTTTAGTTTCTAGTTTTTACCATCCTGATTTAGGCGCGCTTAAAAGAAGTGTTGAAAGCAACGAAAGACGTGAGGTTTCTATTTTAAAACCAGAAGAGTTATTAGGTAAATTAAATGATTTTCAATTAGTTATACTGTATCAACCCAATGACAACTTCAAAAATGTATTAGCTGAATTAAATAAAGAAAACAAGAATAGATTCATTATTGAAGGCACAAAAACGGATTTAATTTTTCTAAATGAAAACAATAAAAGTTTCGACCATGAAATAACCGATGATTATGAAAATTATCAAGGGACTTTAAATACTAATTTTTCACCATTTTTAATGGATGATATTAATTTTGAATCTTTTCCGCCTCTAGAATCAAATTACGGATCTGTTATTTTTGCTGTGCCATTTCAAACCATATTGTATAAAACCGTGAATGGCATTTCAACAAACCAACCTTTGTTAGCCACTTTAGAAACTAATGGTAGGCGAGAAGCTGTTTTGTTTGGTGAGAACATTTGGCAATGGCGTTCACAGAGTTATTTAAATACAAAAGCCTTTAATCAATTTGATGATTTTATAGGGAAATTGGTGCAATATTTAGCGTCTAATAAAAAGCGAAATCGTTTGAATATTGATTATCAATCGTTTTACAATGGTAACGGAAATATCATTGTAAAGGCCGAGCTTTTCGATAAAAATTATGTTTTTGATGCTCGTGAAACGCTTCAAATTACGGTTACTGATAATCTTTCAAAAACATCTAAAACGTACCCTTTAATTCTGAAAAACAATAATTATCAGGTTGATTTAAGTCATTTATCGCCTTCAGAATATAGTTTTAAAGTAAGCTCAGGAAAGGAGAATTTATCAAAATCAGGACATTTTCAAATTTTAGAATACAACGTAGAACAGCAGTTTTTAAATGCTAATGTTGGTAAATTAGAACAGCTAGCTTCTAATAGTGAGGGAGATAGCTATTTCATTGATAATACAACGAGTTTGGTTGATGATTTGTTAGGTGATAATCGCTACAAAACCATTCAGAAAAGCCATAAAAATAGCCTACCTTTGATTGATTGGAAGTACTTACTGGCCATTATCGCATTGAGTTTATCTGCCGAGTGGTTTTTAAGAAAGTATAAGGGATTAATTTAATAGCTTCTCAATTTTATCATTACAGTATTAGCGCTTTTATTAGCTTTATTCACATGTGAAAATTGGAATAATTCAATATGAGATGTATGAATTTGTGTAAAATATGGAAAGAATAGAAACCATATATAAAAACTATGTTGATGATTTGTATGCTTACGGATTACATCTAGGTTTTAGCGCGAGTTCGGTTATGGACGCGATTCATAATGTGTTTCAAAAACTCCTTTTAAATAAAAACTTAAGTTACGCAGATAATGCAAAACCTTATTTACTGAAAAGTGTTAGAAATGAACTTTTAGATGAATATAAACGCAGTAAGAAGTTTTTAACTTATGAAATAGGTAATGAAGCATTACCCTTTAATTTAGATGTTAATGTTGAAGATGTTTTGCTCGAAAAAGAATCTAAATCTTTTTTAAAAACTAAAATTGATACCGCACTAAAAAGTTTAACGCCTAGGCAACGTGAGATTATTTACTTGCGTTATACACAGGATTATAATTACCAACAAATCTCCGAAATACTTAATATAACAGTACCTGCCTGTAGAAACCTCATTCTAAAAGCGCTTAAATATTTACGCCAAAATAACGCTGGAGAATTCTACTTGTTTCTATCCTGTAGCTCTAGCTAATATCTTTATTTTGTTACTTTAACATAATATTAACATTTAAGGCGGTGATACTTTTAGTGCTCCACAGTCTTGTAAGTGTATAAACTTTTTATGAAAGTTTAATTTTTAAATCACTTAGCTATTAAAATGACTGTAAAAGATTTTTTAGAGAATGATTATTTTATGTTACTCATGCTTATTAAGGATGATGAAACTAAAAAATATTGGGAATTATATCTTGATAAACACCCTGGCGACCGTGCCAATTTTGAAGCTGCCAAGGTTGAGTTTAGCAACGTAAAATTTAATTCTGAACGCTTATCATCAGATAATCGCGAACTTTTACACCAACGTATTTTTGAGAATTCAAATAAAGTTGTAAGAACGCATAAACTCCGAAAGTTTTATTACGTAGCTGCGGCTTGTGCTTTAATTTTCGTGTTTTTAGGGATTTATTCTACTTCAGATGAATTAGAAGTTCAGCAAATTATAGTTGAAAAAGCGACAACTGATACTTCCATTCAGTTAATTACAAAAGATAAAACTTTTTCACTACCCAATAACGAAGTGCTTACCGTTAGCGAAACAGGAATAACAAATGCGGAAGGTGAAAATTTAGAAACCAATACTGAAAATAGTTTTAACACGCTTAAAGTGCCTTTCGGAAAACGCTCTGAGTTAGTCCTAGCCGATGGTTCTAAATTATGGGTAAATTCAGGATCTACCGTACGGTTTCCTTCCAAATTCAATACAGATAATAGAACTATTCATGTTGAAGGTGAAATTTATATCGAAGTATTTAAAGATAAGACGAAACCTTTTAAAGTAGAAACATCGCGCTTTGATGTGAATGTTTATGGAACAACGTTCGATGTAAAAGCTTATGAAAACAGTAACGATCAAAGGGTTGTTTTGGTTGAAGGATCAGTGGGGGTTTCTACAATAGACAATATGGAGGCTGATATGGTTCCAAATGAATCGTTAGATATTTCATCATCACAATTGGTTAAGAAAAACGTGGATACCGAAATGTACACTTCTTGGAAAAACGGGTATTTAATATTCGATGACACTCCTATAGAATCCATTTTACTAGAATTATCTAGGTATTACAATGTTTCATTTTCGAATGTTGAAAATGATCTTAAAGGAGAAAGCTGCACAGGGAAAATTTATTTATCATCAAACTTAGAAGATGTACTAGAAACCTTATCGACACTTTCTAATAATACATTTAAAATTCAAAATAACGATACTAATTAGGCCGTATAATAACATCAATAGATCTCATTTACAATGAAAAAAACACTTTCAGAAAAACTCAAGCTGTATAATATGCCAAGCGTGAACAAAAAGCTTATAAGTATTTTAACTTTTCAATTACTAACTATATTGGCGAGTTTACATGCGACAACAGCAAATTCTCAAATAGGAAACATAACCTTAAATTTTGAAAACATTTCGATTAAAGAAGTGATTTCAAAAATTGAGAAAAAATCGGATTATGTTTTTATTCAATCAGGCTTAAATGATGCGGATTTAAACACCAAAGTAAGTTTAAATGTTGTTGATAAGGATATCAAAGAGGTATTCAAACTTATTTTAAGCGATACCAACATAAAATATAGGGTTATAAACAAACAGGTGGTGCTTTATAAAGAGAAAGAAAAGGCCTCTAAAAGTATTTTAAGTCAGTTATTGCAGAACTTATTAGACATATCTGGAGTTGTATCAGATGAGTCGGGCCAGCCCATAGCAAGCGTAACTTTAGTTTTAAAAAACGATCCAACCAAATGGTCTATTACAGATTTTGACGGAAACTTTTCTATTGAAGGAATTCCGGAAGGAAGTATTGTAAAAATTTCAAGTATGGGTTTTTTAGATCAAGAATTGGTGGTAACAACATCTTGGTTTAAAAATATTGTTTTAAAAGAAGATATTCAATCTTTAGATGAAGTTATTGTAACTAGTAATTATGGTACTACACAAAAGAAATCGAATTTAGTATCGAGTGCGTACCAAATAAAATCTAAGGATATTGCTAATTTACCACAGCAACGTGTAGATAAGCTTTTGGAAGGTATTATTCCGGGTTTAGAGCTTAATCCACAAAGTAACGGAGCTACAAGTTCAAGACCAAGATATTCGGTTACCATTAGAGGTAAAGCATCATTAACAGCTTCAAACGAGCCATTGTGGATTGTGGATGGAGTGCCTATTAATACTGGAGGTAAAACAAATTTAATTTCAGGAATACAAACAAGCGTAAGTCCGTTATCATTTATAAATCCAGATGATATTGAATCTATGACTGTGTTAAAAGATGCTTCAGCAACCACTATTTATGGTGCTGATGGGGCCAATGGAGTAATTTTAGTAACCTTAAAAAAGGGTAAAGCGAATAAACCACAATTAAATTTATCATTACGTTCAGGAGTGTCATTTATTAATAATAGTACAAAATTTAAGGTACTTGACGGGCAAGATTATTTAACCTTGGCAAAAGAAGCTTTTGTAAATGCTGGAAACGATTTAGCTCTATTTCCTTTTACAGATAATCCTATGAATAGTTACTCAACAACCAATACAGATTGGTATGATGAGTTTTTTGACATAGGATCGACCTCACAAATTAATTTATCGGCATCGGGTGGAAGCGAAAAATCGACTTACCGAATTTCGGGTTCGTATTTTGAAAACAACATGGCGTTGCAAGGCAATAAGCAACAACGTATGTCTTTGCGTTCTAATAATAATGTAAAGCTTTCTAATAAATTAAATTTAAATTTTTCTTTATCAGGATCTTATAACATCAACAGCACATTTTCGCCAGGAGATGAATACCATAGTAATATTCCTATTATCTCGCCTTACAATGCCGATGGCACGCTTAGGCAACTATATTCTATTATTGAAGGAACTAATACGGATGGCTCACCAAGATGGATAGAGAAAAAGTTTTTCAATAGTATTTCAGAACGTGAGCAAAATGATAACGGTCAAAACGCTTTTGCTTTTCAAGGATCGGTGCAGTTAAAATATGACATAAACGATATGTTTTCTTTTAGTTCTCAATTTGGGATAGATTATAATAATTATCAAGAAGATATATATCAATCCATGAAAAACTGGTCTGGTACTAGTTTAGAAGGCGTTCCAGAAGGTTATGCTTACGCAACGAGTGCTAACTTTTTAAACTGGAATACTATTCACAGATTAAATTTTAATAAAACCATGGGATTACACCAAGTTTCTGGTGTTGTTGGTTTAGAGTTGGGCTCTAATACATCTAAAACAATAAGCGCTAATGGATCTGGTTTTGTAAACGACCATATCCGATTGGTTGGTTTGGCATCATTTTCTGATGGAACTAACAGTGAATACATCACAAGGAAGGCGTCTGTTTTAGGGCAAATATCTTATAGTTATGATAATCGTTACAACTTATCTTTAAACGCTAGAAATGATGGAAATTCTAACTTCGGAAAAAATGTACGTCGTGCAAATTTCTTGTCTGCTGGTGCTTCTTGGAATATTCATAAGGAAGATTTTTTCAATAGTGATTTAATCAATGTTTTAAGTTTGAAAGGAAGTTACGGAACCAATGGGAATTCAAGGTTTGGTACTCAAGATCCGGAAGGGGTTTATGTTATTAATAGTTCTTATCAATACGGCGATTCATTAGGCGCAGGAATATCAACAGGAGCAAATCCAGATTTAAGTTGGGAAACTACGTATATGGCGAATTTTGGTTTACGTATAGCTTTACTAAATAATCGATTAGATATTTTAACTGAAGTTTACCGAAATAAAACCGAAAATTTAATTAGTGATTTAGATGCTTCTCGTACTACAGGAGTAACTACAATTGTAAGAAATGTTGGTGAAATTGAAAATAAAGGTATAGAAGTAACTATTGAATCTCAAAATATTGTTACTAAAAACTTCAATTGGCAAACGCGTTTGATAGCGTCTCACAATCAGAATAAATTATTAGAACTTTATAATGATCTTCCAAAGAATTTAGGAAAGAAACGTTTAGAAGTTGGTAAAAGTACAGATACTTATTATTTAGTAAGATGGGCTGGTGTAGACCCTAGAGATGGAAGTCCAATGTGGTATGATACCGAAGGTAATATCACTAAAGAATATAGTATTGATAATAGAGTTGCCGAAAAAGCATCAAATCCTGATGTATTTGGAAGTATGACTAATACGTTTTCTTATAAAAATAAATTCAATTTTAGCATAACAACAGGTTATACTGTGGGCGGATACAGTTTCAGCACCTTTGCTAGAAATGTAAATTCAGATGGTTTAAATATCAATAGTGATAACCAATCTGTAAATCAATTAGACCGTTGGCAATCCGAAGGCGATTTAGCTTTAGCTCCAAAACCTGTTTGGGGTGTTAGTACAGGATCTACTAGAGATTCTACAAGATTCCTATTCAGTAAAACCAATATTAAAATACAAAACGCCTCTTTTAGTTATGTTTTTGACGACCAATTAACAAAATCATTAGGTCTACAATCTATGGGACTTTCGCTTATAGGAAACAATTTATATGTGTGGACTCCGCATGATATAGACGGCAGAAACTCTTACAAAAGTAACATTGGTGGTTATCCTATTGAAACCGAAATTTCATTAGGATTAAACGTAACATTTTAAATAGAAAAGACATGAAATATATAAAAACAATAATTACTGTATTCAGTTTTATTTTGGTCACAAACTGCGATAGTTTTTTAGAAGTAGATCAAATTGGAAAATCGTCTATTCCTGTTTTCTTTTCAGATATGGATGGTATTCGTGGTGCTTTACCTGGCGCTTACAGTTCGGTTTATAAATACTATGGCGAAGAGTTGGTATTGTATCCCGATGTTGCCGGAGACATGCTTCAATTAGTTTCTGTTGGAGATAACCCAATGCTTTCTCAGTATAATTACAATTCGAATCCTCAGGATGAATTAACGGCCGTTGGAGGGATTTGGACCGATGCTAATGAAGCGTTAGTTAACGTGAATAATATTCTAGAATATCAGCCAGAGTTACTTGACGCATTTCCTGAAAGTGCCGATGAATTACGCATTATTAAAGCTGAAGCCTTGTTTTTACGCGCATTAATTCATTTCGATTTGGTTCGTGTTTATGCTCAACCTTATAATTTTACAGCAGATGCCAGCCATATTGGAGTTCCAGTAATTTTAAAAACACCGAGTTCAGACGATAATGTTGCTAGAAACACAGTAAAAGAAGTTTACACACAAATTATAAAAGATTTAAAAGAGTCTGAAACACTTTACGGAGACGAAACAGGTTCTGAATCGAGTTACTACGCTTCTAAAAGAGCTGTTTATGGCTTGTTAGCGCGTGCTTTTCTATACACAGAAAACTGGACAGAAGCTGTCAGCTATTCAACATTAGCTATTAATAGTACGCCATTAGCAGAAGGACAAGATTATTTAGATATGTTTTTAGAAGTTGAAGATGATGATGAATCACTTTTCAAATTAAACGGAAAATTAAAATCTCCAGAATTAATAAGTTTCTATAATTTACAAAGTCCGTTAGGTTATGCCAGTGAAAAACTAATGAATCTTTTAGATGAAAATCCAGACGATTTACGATTACAACTTTTAGAATTTAACTCCGGAGCTAATACCTATGGTACTTTAAAATATTTAAAAGAATCACTTCCTATTGCTGAAAAATATTACAACATTATCGTATTGCGAACTTCTGAAATGTATTTAATTCGAGCAGAAGCTAATAATAATTTAGACGCTTTGACTGAAGCTATCACCGACGTGAAAACCTTGTTGGCAAGAAACTATCAAAAAGACGTTAGTGAAATTACCATTACAGAAAACACGAAAGAAGCCGTAGCTGCTTTAATAGATGTTGAACGTACTAAAGAACTTTGTTTTGAAGGTCACCGTTTATACGATTTAACAAGAACCAAACAAGATATGGTTCGCGATGCAAGTACATCTTCTAATATTAAAGAAGTTTTGTACCCAAATAGCATGTTTATTTTACCAATTCCTCAAAAAGAAATGGATGTAAACACCGGAATGATACAAAATGAAGATTATTAAAACTTTTAGGTACACTCTAATTTTAAAGCACAAATCATGAAAAAAATAATATTGCCATTATTGGTTTTAATCATCACGCTAAGCTCTTGTAACAAAGAGGAAATTGATGTTTTCGACGAACCTTTTGTTCATCTAAATTTTAACGGACTCTCAACGGTAAATATCAATTCCAACAGAAAGGATATTGTTTCTTATTACATCTATTTAAGTTCTAAGCCGTTAGAAAAAGATATGCTTCTAGATTATTCTGTAATTATTGGAGATGGTTTACAAGCTGGTGTCGATTTTAATATTTTAACTACAGAATATCCACTGATTTTTCCAACAGGTATTTACAGACGACCAATTCAAATTCAATGGTTAGATCATGTTTTAGATTCAGAAAAAGATAACACCTTAACCATTAAGTTAGATTCTAACAATTTGGATATTCAAGTCGGGTTACCTGGACCCGACGGCAATCAAAGTGAATTAGTTTTACAAAAAATAAACAATTAATTAATGCGCATAACAATCTATTTTATATTGTTTTTTATGAGTCTGTCAAGCTTTTCGCAAAGTTTGGTTCAAGATTCGAGGCTTATAAAAAAGCAACTTGAAAATGGCTTAACTTATTATATTTATCCTACCGATAAAGTCGAAGGGCAGGCCTATTTTAGGTTATTTGTAAAGGTGGGGTCGTTGCAGGAAACTAAAAAACAACGTGGTTTAGCTCATTTTTTAGAGCATATGGCTTTTAATGGGATTGAACATTTTAAAGCGAATGAGTTAATTGCGTTTTTAGAAAAAAAGGGTTCTAAATTTGGACATGATTTAAATGCGCATACGTCTTTTGAAGAAACCATTTATAAGTTAAAAGTACCAACGAAAGAAGCTACTGTGGTCGATTCTACATTAACCATCATGTCGGATTGGGTTGATGGGATGCTTTTGGATCCTTTAGAGGTTGAAAAAGAACGCGGTGTTGTTTTGTCGGAATGGCTTTCTAAACAATCACCAAAAAATCAAAGCGGGCAAATATTTTTAAACACTTTATTAAATAATTCGAGATATTCTCAACGCACCGTGATAGGGGATACCGTTAGTTTAAAACACTTTAAGCATGAAGAATTAAAAGCATTTTATCAAAAATGGTATGATCCTTCTTTAATGGCAGTCGCTGTTTCTGGCGATGTAAATGCGGAAGATGTAGAACGTGCTATTATTGAAAAATTCGGAAACATTCCATCGAAATTTCCTGTGGCGACTTTAGGTGAAATTCCAAATTACACTAAAGATAGTTTGATTGTTTACAGTGATAAATGGACTAAAAAAACACAGCTCAATTACATTCAATTACAAGATGTTTTTAAGGATGTAGATAATGAAGCGGCCTATCAAAAATATTTAAAACGGAGTGTTTTAAATAAATTAACATCGGCACGATTGGCAAAATTGTCGTTTAATGATACCAAATATAATAAAGCAAGTATTAGTGTTGGGAATTTTTTAAAATCTAAAGGGGCTTTGGTGGCTACTATTGATTTAAAACCTGAAAATGCTTTAGAAGGTGTTAACGAATTCAACCGTTATTTTCAGCAAATTGCGCAGTATGGTTTTACTCCGCAGGAAATAGATAAGGTAAAGAAAACGATGCTTGGTGCTTTTAAGCGAGATTTAAACGATGACAAACCGGTGTCGGGATCTGGAATGATCAATCAGATGTATCAAGATTTCTTTTACGGAAACATGATTATTTCATTAAAAGATGAATATAAATTGATGGAAGATTGCTTTGCGGCATTAGATTCTATTCAAATTCTTAAAGCTGTAAAGGAAAATAGTAACACTAAAAATCCTTTTCATTATTTGCTAACCACGAATAATGAAGATGCAAGTCGTTTACCAAATAAAGAAGCGTTATTAGAAGCTGCTAAAAGTTTGAAATATCAAGAAGTAGTACCTTATGAAAATGATATTGATATTCCCAAAAAGTTATTAAGCACATCACCTAAGCCAGGAACGGTTACTAAAATTGTGGAGCTACCTAAAATTGATGCGCACGAAATTCATTTAAGTAATGGGGCTAAAGTGGTTTACAAAAAATCGATACTAGAAGGCGATAATGTGTTACTCGCAGGTTTTAGAAAAGGTGGTTTTTACGCGGTAGATAGTACGAACTACATCAACGCTCAGTATGCGGCAACTACGGTTTCTATGAGCGGTTATGGTGATTTTTCTAGAGAAGCTTTAAGTCATTTTTTAGCAGGGAATAGTGCGAAAATTCAATTCCTTATAGATAAAACGCGCTCCGGATTTTTTGGAAGTGCCGATGGTACTGATATAAAAACACTGTTTGAGTTATTCTACTTAAAGGCGACGCAACCAAAAGTAGATTCTTTGTTGTTTGATCAGTTAAAAGAAGCGGCTATTGAAAATATTTCAGAAAAACCAAAAACTAAGACAGAAAAATTTCAAGAGGAATTTAAATTTTTGGTTCGCGGAAAGGATTACACAAGCCTAAGACGAACAAAAGCATCGATAGAAAACGGATTAGATAAAGCAGCACTACTGCCCATTTATAATGATTTTTTCGGAGGCGCGAATCATTATGTGTTTACTATAATTTCAGATAAGGAATTAAACGAAATTTTACCTTTTATTAAAAGCTATATTGGTGCACTTCCGAAGGGGGATTTTGATAATTCATATCAATATAAACCACAACCTATTAATAAGAAACCTGTTGATTTTATAAAAGCGGGTGGCGATTCTCCAAAAGCGAGCTTCTCATTAGTTTTTCAACAAGACGCTCCAATAAAAAATGTGGCTAGTTTAGAGATTAAAAATGAAATTTTAGAGGCTATATTAAAATTAGAATTAAACAAGCGTTTAAGAGAAGATTTAGGTGTTGTTTATGGTGTAAGTGTTTCTGTAAGCGCAACGAAGCATCCAACATCATTAGGACGACAAACTATAGGTTTGGTTTGTAAACCATCGGATGTTGATCAAATTGCATCAGAAATTAAAACCATTTTAAATGGCTTAGCATCTGGTGAAATTAATTTCTCTGAAGATTTAGAAAAGGTGAAAACCAACCTTAATAATACTTTCAACATAAATAAACAGAAGAATTCATTTTGGACTAAGAGTATCCGAAATTATTACTTCAATCATTATAAAAACTGGGATTTTGTAACCGATTTCGAAAGTATGGTGAATAAAATTTCAAAGAAAGATATAGAAAAATTAGCAAAAAAATATTTTATAAAAACACCGCAAATAAAAGCGGTCTTATATCCCGAAAATTATTAATTAGAAACCTTTAATTTAAATTAGAATTATTATGAAAACAACTCTCAAATTTTTATTTGCTTTAACAGCAATTTTTTCACTAGCAGCGAGCTGTAGTAGTGATGACTCGGCTACAGAGCCAGAAGTACCTGCCGAAGTAGGTATAACCAGTTTTGGTTTTTATGCCGAAGATAATACAGGAACAATTTTTAACGATTATGTGGTTGAAACTGTAACAGGAACAGATATTAGTTTATCGGTGCCAAGTGAAACAGATTTAACAGCTTTAGTAGCGCGTTTTACTACAACAGAAGGCGATGCAGTGAAAATTGGTGCTGTAGTGCAAGTTAGCGGAACAACGGCTAATAACTATTCTGCAGCTGTAGAATATTTAGTAACAGAAGGTGTTACAAATAAAATTTACACGGTAACAGTGGGTAAATTAGCAAGTTCAGTTTGGAGCTTATTAAGTACTTATTCTGAAGATGCTATAACAGAAATCGCATTACAAATAAACCCAACTAACTCAATGCCTTATATTGCTTACATTAGCGATAGAGATAGTTCTAGCGATCAAAAAATGAACTTAATTAGTTATGATGGTACAACTTGGAATAGAACAGGAGCTACAGATTTTTCAGATTACAGAGCAAACTCTGTGGATTTAAAATTTAGCCAAACTGGAGTACCTTATATTAGCTTTTTAGAATACACAGATATTAGACAAGCATCTATTATGAGTTATGAGAATAGTGCCTGGAGCTATGTTGGAGGAAGTCCTTTTACAGATGTTAAAGCGGGAGCGAACACTGTGGCAATTACTAGCGATAACTCTATTTATGGTTTTTATACCAATGACGCTAGTGGAGATGATAACAGAAGAAGTGTTTTTGCGAGATCATACTCAGGAAGTGCTTGGTCAGATTTAACAATTTCTGGAAGAACTGGTTTAGCTAGAGTTTTAAAGACTAAAGTTATTGATGATGTTGTATATCTTGCTGTTTTAGATTACGGTGAAGGTCAAGCAGTTTCTGTATATAAATATGATGGCGGTGTATGGACTACACTTGCGGATAAAATGAAAGAAAGTGAAGAAAATACAGTTTATTATTACAACATCGCTATAGATGTAGATAAAGATGATAATGTATATTTAGCATATGCTGAAGATAATGGCGATGATACCGATTACCAATTACGTGTTAAAAAGTATGATGCAACAGCATCTACGTGGAGCACGCAAGGTGATTTAATTGTAACATCGAATACTAGAGATTTTGACCTTGCAGTTGATAAATATAATAACGCTATGTTATTTTATCAAGATGATAACAAAACGCCTGTATTTTTACCATTTGATAGCGATATTAATAACTGGGGTACTTCTGTAGTATTTACTGATGCAGATGCTAGTGACTTAAAAATTGAAGTAGCACCAAACGGATTATCTTACGCATCATACGTGGCTAATGATATCGTGAATTTATATATCTTTGATTCTCCAGAGAACTAAGAATAAATAATTTTAGTATAATATTTTTATAAATAAGCGGAGCCTAATAACTCCGCTTATTTGCTTTTATAAATTAAAGAAAATGACAACTACTTTTAAAATTATCGTTTTTTATTGCTGTTTAAGCATTAGTTTTTCTTCTTATGCACAAGCTATTAATACGTGGGTTTCCGGAACGGTTTCTATTCAAAATAAATCATCTCATAAGGGTTTAAAAAATATGATGGTTTCTAATGGAGATACCATTGTTACAACCAATAAAAAAGGAGTGTTTAAAATTCCTGTAAAAAAAGGGCAAGTTGTTTTTCCTATTCTGTCATCAGGTTATGGTTATGCGAATACTAAAAAATGGTGGTATAATATTCCTAGTGATTTTGAGAGTACGTCGGACCTTAAAATAGATTTCCAACTACAGAAAATACAGAAAAATAAAGCTTTTAAATTTTTAGCCATAGGGGATATTCAAGTGGGTGATAATACCGAATTATTACAAGCTACACAGTCCGTTTTAAAGGAACTGCTGAATAGAAACGATTATGATTTCAGTATATATTTAGGCGATTTAGTGAATGATGCTCCAGACTTATTTATGCCTCTAAAAAAACTGGTTGATGATGTGAAACAGCCTTCTTGGGTGGTTTATGGAAATCACGATAGAAATTTTAAAACAGATAAAGAAAATCAACCTAATCTTTTTAGAGATAATTTTGGTCCCGACACCTATGCTTTTTTTCGAAACGATGTATTATTTGTTGCTTTAAACAGTATTAAGCCAGAAGGGAAGTACGGTTATAAAGGTATATATAAAAAGAATCAAATAGATTTTTTATCGCAATTATTAGCCACAGTAGATGCTAATCAACCCATAGTTATTAGTCAGCATATTCCGTTTGTTGGTATGAAAAACAAAAAGGAACTCATAGAAATATTAAACCCTTTTAAAAACGTGTTATTTTTAACAGGGCACACGCATACTGCTTTTCGTAATACAATCAAAATGCCTTCAGGAAACATGATTCACGAATTAACCGCTGGTGCTGTTTGTGGAAATTGGTGGACAGGTCAAAAAGATTGGGAAGGTATTCCTTTAGCTTTAATGAGCTGTGGAACGCCAAAAGGATACTTCGAAATTGATTTTAATAAAGCAGATTACAAAATAAAGTATAAGGGGATTAACTTACCGAGCAACAAACAATTTAGTGTTTGGTTTGGTGATTATAATGGAGAGCCGTTATCATCATTAGCAGAGAGCAATGCATTTTATGTAAATGTGTTTTCAGGATCGAGTGATACAAAAGTCTCAGTGGTACTTCCTAATAAAAAAGTTGTTTTTCTGAAAAAAGAAGCGATACTAGATCCTTTTGTAAATTACATTAAACAAACCCAAAAGGAAGGTTTGACTCCAGATAAAAACAGTAAAAAATCAGCGTATTTAAGAACCAAATCGCGTCATATTTGGAAAGGTGTTATGCCTGATGAATTGGAAAAAGGATATCATAAAGTTGAAATTAAAATTGAGGATCCTTATTTTTCAACCATTAAAGACTTTTTATGGGTGTTAAAAGAATAATTTTAAGTTTTAATGATATAAATAAAGCCGTAAACCTTCATAATAATTGAAGCTTTACGGCTTTATTCTTTTGATTTTTTTTAGAATGATTATCCGCGTATTGATAATAATGGAATATCTAATCCGGACGACATAATTCGTGTTTTACTTTTATGAATTAAGGACGACCAAAAGCCGTATTCATAAGGAACCATAATTAGCACATCAGGTTTGTATTCTAACATTTCGTTTCTTATTTCGTCTATAACGGCTTCAGATTGCACGTTTTTGTAATAATACGACACTTCTTCTAAAGGTTTTAAAATTTCAGCATTGCTTTTTAGTTCCGATATTTTATTATTCACATGAAACACTCTCAATTCCGAATTAAATTTTTTGGTCGTTTTTTTTATTTGTTTCAGAATATTACCTGTTAAACCTTTTTCAAGATCGCAAGCAAATAAAATTTTGTCAATATTGTTAAATTGTGCTTTTAACGGAACAGCCAAAATAGGAATCTCAATTTTGTTAATCGCTTCCGATGTGGTGCTGCCTAACAAATCGCCTTCTATGGTTTTTGTGTGCATACCCATAATAATCATATCGGCATGATGTTCTTCAATAGCGCGCTGTAATTGCTTAAAGTATTCGCCCATGGCAAAATCGACTTTAATTTTAATGCCATAAGTTTCCGATAGTTTCTTAGCACGGTTTTCTATTTTAGTTTTTGCATAATCTATAGATAACAATATATTTTTATATGGCAATCTAGATTGTACCACATGTATAGATACAATGTGTAAATGAAATAGCACCAATTTAGCTTTTATTTTCTTTGCGGCTTTTATGGCATATAAAGTAGCGTTTTCAGATTCTTCAGAGAAATCGGATGATATGATAATCGTTTTCATAGGGATAAAATTTAAGGATTGAATTCTACCTTAAATTTAAGAATTTATAGGGAGATTTGCTATAAATTTAACAGTTGTTTTGTGGGGGTTATATTAGGGTTTTAATTCGTTAAAACTGTTTAAATAACGTATCTTCGTAGCTTAACAAAAAAAATATATTCATGGAAAAATTCCCAAAAATAGCATTCCCATTCATCATTATTGGTGTCGTATTAGTTATCTTATTATCAAAATCTGCCGTTACCATTGGGCCGGGAGAAGGCGGTGTAATGTTTGAACGTTTAGGCGATGGTATTGATGTAGAAAGAACCTATGGCGAGGGGTTTCATATTATTATGCCATGGAACAGCATGATTGTGCGTCGTGTGCGTCAGCAATCTATTTCAGATGAAATGAATGTGCTTTCTGTAAACGGATTAGAGGTTAAAGTGAATGGAACTATTTGGTACGAGCCAGAATTTGCTAACCTTGGTAAATTAATTAAAACCAAAGGACAAGATTACGAAAGAGAACTTTTAGATCCTGCCATTAACGCAGCGGCCAGAAGTGTTGTAGGACGTTATACGCCCGAACAATTATATTCTAGTAAAAGAGATGTTATTGAACAAGAAATTTTAGATGAAGTAACGAAGCTTTTAGAAGGCCAATTCTTAACCGTTAAACGTGTTTTAGTAGAAGATGTTAAGTTACCTGCAACAATTAAAGATGCCATTGAACGTAAATTGAAGCAAGAGCAAGAGTCTTTAGAATATGAGTTTAGATTGGTTACTGCCGATAAAGAAGCTCAAAAACAAATTATTGAAGCAGAAGGAAAAGCAGAATCTAACCGTATTTTAAGTGCATCATTAACTGATAAAATTTTACAAGATAAAGGTATCGATGCAACTATTAAATTAGCCGAATCACCAAATAGTAAAGTGATTGTTATTGGTTCAGGCGATAGCGGTTTACCAATTATTTTAGGAGATCAATAATTTGCTTTTAAAGATTTAGAGATTAAACTAATCAGTATTTTAAACCTTATTTTGAAGATTAATTAATCTTTTTTTAATAAAACTAAGGAAACTATAAATATTTAAAATTTAATTCTGAATAATTTGGCGTTTTAAACATATATTTTGCATATTTGTAACGTTATAAAAAACAAAAGACATGACTTTTATTCAAAACCATCATCATTTTCAAATTTGCTCTCAGGCGAAGTGAAAATGTATTGAATAAAATCAACATATATTTAAACCCGTTTGAGCCAATCAAGCGGGTTTATTTTTTTAAAACCAACGAGATTGTTTCAAACTCATAAAACAAATAAAATGAGTAACTTAAGAATTGCAGTACAAAAATCAGGACGTTTAAACGAAGACTCAATGGCGCTTCTAAAAGATATCGGTATTTCTATCGATAACGGTAAAGACCAATTAAAAGCTTCGGCTAAAGGGTTTCCTGTAGAAGTGTTTTATTTAAGAAATGGAGACATTCCTCAATATTTAAAAGATGGCGTTGTAGATGCCGCTATTATTGGCGAGAATGTTTTAATTGAAAAAGGAGAAGGCATTAATGTAGTTGAAAAATTAGGTTTTTCTTCATGCCGTGTTTGTATTGCTGTGCCAAAGGACGCCGATTACAATGGTGTTAAAGATTTAGATGGTACGCGCATTGCAACATCTTACCCAAATACAGTACAACAGTATTTAGAGAAAAATGGTATCACCGCAAACCTTCATATTATTAACGGTTCTGTAGAGATTGCTCCAAATATTGGTTTAGCCGATGCTATTTGCGATATTGTTTCTAGTGGAAGTACATTGTTTAAAAACAATTTAAAAGAAGTTGAAACGATTTTAACTTCGGAAGCAGTACTTGCGGTTTCACCAGTTTTAAGTGAAGAAAAGCAAGCTATTTTAGATACCTTTCAATTTAGAATTCAATCGGTTTTAAAAGGAAGAAATTCTAAGTATGTGCTTTTAAATGCACCAAATGATAAATTAGACGCTATTATTTCATTATTACCAGGTATGAAAAGTCCAACGGTATTGCCATTAGCGCAAGAAGGATGGAGTTCTGTACACTCGGTAATCCCGAAAAATGATTTTTGGAAAATTATTGAAGGCCTAAAAGCAAATGGCGCACAAGGTATTTTAGTTTGTCCAATTGAAAAAATGGTACTATAATTTATTTGTTTTTCTATTTCCGAGAAGTCGGAAATCGCATTAATAAATTGAGATAGTGTCGTTTTAAAAGATTTTCGCTTTCGCGGAAATGAAGAAAAAGAGATTCAAAATGCAAATAATAAATAACCCAAATAAAAGCGATTGGTCGGAAATTTTAAAACGCCCAACCCAAACGGTCAATGATATTGAAGGCACGGTAACAAGTGTTTTTCAAGATGTCATCGCTAGAGGAGACGCGGCTATAAAAGAATATACTATTCGTTTTGATGGTGTAGATTTAGAGTCGAATATTGTGTCTGCAGAAGAGATTGAAGCGGCTGTAAAAACAGTTGCAGAACCACTTAAAAATGCTATAAAGAAAGCAAAACACAATATTGAAGCCTTTCATAAAGCTCAAAAAACAACTAAAGTTGAAGTAGAAACAACAAACGGTGTATCGTGCTGGCAAGAAAAAAGACCTATTGAAAAAGTAGGTTTGTATATTCCTGGAGGAACAGCGCCTTTATTCTCAACGGTTTTAATGTTGGCAGTTCCAGCACAAATTGCAGGTTGTAAAGAGATTGTTTTATGTTCTCCTCCAAATAAAAAAGGGGAGTTGGCGCCAGAAATTTTGTTTGCGGCAAATTTATGTGGTGTTACTAAAATCATAAAAGTTGGCGGCATTCAAGCTGTTGCTGGTTTAACATTTGGAACAGAAAGTATCCCTCAGGTTTATAAAATTTTCGGACCTGGAAATCAATTTGTAACCGTGGCTAAGCAATTAGCAACCAAACACGGCGTAGCTATAGATATGCCTGCGGGACCAAGTGAGTTATTGGTTGTTGCCGATAAGAGCGCAAATGCAGCTTATATTGCTTCAGATTTGTTAAGTCAAGCGGAGCATGGCACCGACAGTCAGGTTATTTTGGTTTCAACGTCAAAAGATATTATTGAAAAGGTTTCTAACGAAATTGAAAAACAATTAGAGGTGCTTCCGCGTAAAGCGATTGCAGAAAAAGCGATTGCTAATTCTAAGCTGATTTATGTTGAAAATCATGAAGTTGCCTTAGAAATGATAAATGAGTACGGCCCAGAACATTTTATTATTTGTACTGAAGCTAACGACTTTTATGTGGATGGTATTCGCAATGCGGGTTCTGTTTTTATTGGTGATTATACACCAGAAAGTGCAGGAGATTATGCTTCGGGAACCAACCATACTTTACCAACTAACGGATTTAGTAAAGCGTATTCGGGTGTGAATTTAGATAGCTTTTTAAAGCAAATGACGTTTCAAAAAATATCTAAAGAAGGACTTTTAAATATTGGTGAAACTATTGAGTTAATGGCAGAAGCGGAAGGTTTACAAGCTCATAAAAATGCGGTTTCTATCCGATTAAAAGATTTAAAATAGGCAGGTCGTAAAACTTGTTTCAGTAAAACATAAATAATTAGACGCTGTGATAAATGCAGTGTAGCAGAATAATGAACATTCAAAATTTAATAAGGCCAACCATAAAAGCATTAAAGCCGTACTCGTCTGCAAGAGATGAGTTTCAGGGCAACAGTGATGCTATGGTGTTTTTAGATGCTAACGAAAACCCGTATAATAACGGTGTAAATCGTTATCCAGATCCGCAACAAAAAGGGGTGAAAGCCATTTTATCAGAAATTAAAGGGGTTTCAGCAAAACATATTCTTTTAGGAAATGGAAGTGATGAAGTACTCGATTTAATTTTTAGAGCCTTTTGTGAACCACATCAAGATAACGTGATTTCTTTACCGCCAACTTATGGTATGTATGAGGTTTTAGCGAATTTGAATGCTGTTGAAATTCGTAAAGTTAATTTATCGGAAACCTTTCAACCTAAAGTTGAAGCCATTTTGGAAGCGAGCGATACGAATAGTAAAGTGTTGTTTTTATGTTCACCAAATAACCCAACAGGGAATAGCTTTTCAACGGAGTCTGTAGAAAAATTATTGAAAGCATTTAAAGGTTTAGTGGTTATTGATGAAGCGTATATCGATTTTTCAACTGAAAAAAGTTGGTTAACACGTTTAGAAGAGTTTCCTAATTTAGTTATTACTCAAACGCTTTCAAAAGCTTACGGTATGGCTGGAATTAGACTGGGAATTTGTTATGCTTCTGAAGATATAATTGCTGTTTTAAACACCATTAAGCCGCCATATAATGTTAATGAATTAAGTCAGCAGAAGGCAATTGAATTATTGACAGACAGTAACTTAGCTAAAAATCAAATTAATAGTATTCTTGAGGAACGAACAGCGCTAGGTTTAGAGTTAGAGAAGGTTTCTTTTGTTTCAAAAATATATCCATCTGATGCTAATTTTATTTTAGCAAAAGTGGATGATGCTACAAAACGCTATAATCAATTGGTAGAAAAAGGGGTGGTTGTTAGAAATAGGACCACGCAGTTTGGTTGCGAAGAATGTTTGAGATTTACCGTTGGAACGAAGGAGGAAAATCAGGAATTAATAAAAAATCTTTTATTAATTTCGAAATCCTGAACTCGTTTCAGTAACTTATAAAAGTATCATGATTAATTAAAAGACCCTGAAATAAATTCAGGGTTATAACAAGTTATATGAAAAAAGTATTATTTATAGATCGTGATGGCACTTTAATTAAGGAGCCAGCAGACGAACAAGTAGATTCATTTGAAAAACTGGTTTTTTATCCGAAAGTATTTCAATTTTTAGGTAAAATTTGTAAAGAATTAGATTTCGAAGTTATCATGGTAACCAACCAAGATGGTTTGGGAACACCCGATAATCCTTCTGAAAAATTCTGGCCAATTCACAATTTTGTATTAAGTACATTCAAAAATGAAGGCATCGATTTTAAAGAAGTTTATATCGATGAAACTTACGCTAAAGATAATGCACCAACAAGAAAGCCAAACACCGGATTATTAACCAAATTCTTTTCCGATGATTACGATTTAGAAAATTCATTTGTAATTGGGGATCGCTTAACGGATATAGAGTTGGCTAAAAATCTTGGCTCTAAAGGCATTTTTATTAATGATGAAACGCATTTAGGAACCGATGAAATTACGGTGAAGCGTGACGCGCTAGATCCTTATATTGCTTTGGAAAGTAACGATTGGGAAGCTATTTATAATTTTTTAAAATTAGAAGATCGCGTTCAAGAAATTACGAGAAACACCAACGAAACTAAAATTTACATCAAACTAAATTTAGATGGTACTGGTAAAAATGATATTGATACTGGTTTATCGTTTTTCGATCATATGTTAGATCAAATTGGACGTCATGGCGCTATGGATTTAACAGTGAAAGTAGATGGCGATTTAAATGTTGATGAACACCATACTATCGAAGATACCATGATTGCTTTAGGGGAGTTATTCAATAAAGCTTTAGGTAATAAATTAGGTATTGAGCGTTACGGATTCTGTTTACCAATGGATGATTGTTTAGCGCAAGTTGCTGTGGATTTTGGTGGTAGAAATTGGTTAGAATGGGATGCAGAATTTAAACGTGAAAAAATTGGTGATATGCCAACTGAAATGTTTTTCCACTTGTTTAAATCGTTTACCGATGGTGCAAAATGTAATTTAAATGTTAAGGCCGAAGGCGTAAACGAACATCATAAAATTGAAGGTATTTTTAAAGCCTTTGCTAAAGCAATGAAAATGGCGGTTAAACGCGATTCCAACAAAATGTTTTTGCCGAGTACGAAAGGGATGTTATAGAATGGTTTTTTGGTTTTTAGTGGATGGTTATTAGTGTAATCATGCGATAAAGAATCAAAAACGAACAACAAAAAAATGAAATTAGTTATAATAAATTACGGAGCTGGAAATATAAAAAGCATACAATTTGCTTTTAAACGCTTAGGTGTTGATGCTATTTTATCGAACAATCCCGAAGAAATTTTGGCAGCCGATAAAATTATTTTTCCTGGTGTTGGAGAAGCGAGTTCTGCCATGAAAATGCTTGAAGAAAGTGGTTTAGCCGATTTAATTCCTACTTTAAAACAACCTGTTTTAGGCATTTGTTTGGGTATGCAACTCATGTGTAAAACTACGGAAGAGGGTAATACCAAAGGCTTAGGCATTTTTCAAACCGATGTAAAACGTTTTGATCATTCTGTAAAAGTACCACACATGGGTTGGAACGTGATTAAAGATTTAAAATCCGATTTATTTAAGGGTCTTAAAGACAACGAATACATGTATTTGGTGCATAGTTATTATGCTGAGCATTGTAATGAAACTATTGCAAAAACCGATTATGGCTTAAATTATGCATCGGCTTTACAACACAATAATTTCTATGGTGTACAATTTCACCCAGAAAAAAGTGGAACCGAAGGCGCTAAAATTTTACAAAACTTTTTGGATCTTTAGTTTCATTCATTATAATAGAACAATACAAAAACTATTAACGAGTAACCAATAACGATGAGAATAATACCTGCAATAGACATTATAGACGGCAAATGTGTACGACTTTCAAAAGGTGATTACAACACAAAAAAAATATATAATGAGCATCCTTTAGAAATCGCTAAACAGTTTGAAGCTCATGGTATTGAGTTTTTACATTTAGTAGATTTAGATGGCGCTAAGGCTAGCCATATTGTAAATCATAAAGTTTTAGAAGAAATAGCTTCTAAAACGAGTTTGAAAATTGATTTTGGTGGTGGTTTAAAAACAGATGACGATTTACGAATCGCCTTCGAATCTGGTGCTGGACAAATTACTGGTGGTAGTATTGCGGTAAAACAACCTGATGTTTTTAAAAATTGGTTATCCAAATTTGGTTCAGATAAAATCATTTTAGGAGCAGATGCCAATAACGAAAAGATTGCTATTAGTGGTTGGTTGGAAGAATCTGATGAAGATTTAATTCCCTTTGTTCAAAATTATCAAAAAGACGGTGTGCAGTATGTTATTTGTACAGATATAGCTAAAGATGGGATGTTAGAAGGTCCTTCTTTCGACTTGTATGAAAAAATGTTAGCACAGCTTCCAAATATAAAATTAATTGCAAGTGGAGGTATTTCAACGTTTGATGAATTACCAAAATTAGCCGAATTAGGCTGCGAAGGCACCATAATCGGGAAAGCCATTTACGAGAATAAAATAAGCTTAAAACAATTAGAGGATTTCATTTTAAATAAATCCTAATCCGTTTTTAGAAGGTTAGTTGCTGATTAACAGCAATCAACTAAAAACCAACAACATTAAAAATAATGCTTACAAAAAGAATAATTCCTTGCTTAGATATTAAAAACGGTCGTACTGTAAAAGGTGTGAATTTCGTTGATTTACGTGATGCAGGAGACCCCGTGGAACTAGCGAAACAATATGCCGATGTTGGTGCAGACGAACTTGTTTTTCTGGATATTTCGGCGACTTTAGAAGGTCGTGGTACCACGTTGGATATGGTTTTGCGTGTTGCAGAACAAGTTAATATTCCGTTTACAGTAGGTGGTGGAATTTCTTCTGTAGAGCATGTAGACGAACTTTTGCATTGTGGTGCAGATAAGGTATCTATAAACTCATCGGCAGTAAAACGTCCTGAATTAGTAAACGAGTTATCAAATAAATTCGGAAGTCAGTGTGTGGTTGTCGCTATCGATGCTAAACAAGTGGACGGACAATGGAAAGTACATTTAGCTGGTGGAAGTATTCCAACAGATATTGATTTATTCGAATGGGCAAAAGAGGTTGAAACTCGTGGTGCAGGTGAAATTTTATTTACATCAATGAATCATGATGGTACAAAAAACGGTTTTGCTAATGAAGCTTTAGCGAAATTATCAGAAAGCTTGAATATTCCAATAATAGCATCGGGAGGTGCGGGTAATGTTCAACATTTTATTGATACCTTTGAAATCGGAAAATCGGATGCAGCTTTGGCTGCTAGTGTTTTTCACTTTGGTGAAATTCCAATTCCTGAATTAAAAAAAGAATTAAAAGCAAATAATATCGAAGTACGACTTTAGTCGTCATACTGAATCTAATTCAGTAACCTATAAAAATTTATTATGATTATTAAATACGACAGTAACGGACTAGTGCCTGCAATTATTCAAGATGCAACAACAAAAAATGTTTTGATGTTGGGGTATATGAATGCTGAATCTTACGAAAAAACTTTAGAAACTAAGACAGTTACTTTTTTTAGCAGAAGTAAGCAACGTCTTTGGACTAAAGGTGAAGAAAGTGGTAACTTTTTAAATGTAGTCGATATTAAAAACGATTGTGATAACGATTCTCTTTTAATACAAGTAAATCCTGTTGGTCCAACCTGCCATACCGGAACTGATACGTGTTGGAAAGAAGAAAACAAATCTAATTACGGATTCTTTTCAACGTTAGAAGATGTTATAACCGAACGTGTTGCTAATAAGGATACTCAAAAATCTTATGTAGCGAGTTTGTTTGCAAAAGGCATTAATAAAGTGGCTCAAAAAGTAGGCGAGGAGGCTGTAGAAACGGTTATTGAGGCAATGGATAATAACGATGAGTTGTTTTTATACGAATCTGCAGATTTAATGTTTCATTACCTGATGTTGCTTCAAGCTAAAGGCTTCACGTTAAAAGATATTGAAAAGGAATTAGTAGGCAGACACAAGTAAACCGTTCCTTTTGAAAAAATATTTTTATTTAATTACCATTCAATATTTGGGCTATCGTTTTCATGGTTGGCAAAAACAGCCAGACGTGAAAACGTTGCATTTAATGGTAGATAGAACGTTTAATTTCATTTTAGAAGGTAAGCGTTTTAAAAGTTTAAGTTCTGGTAGAACAGATGCTATGGTGTCTGCCGAATGTGCAGCAATAGAGTTGTTTTTATTTGAACCTATTGAAGATCTATCTGCTTTTTTAGAACTCTTTAATCGTAATTTACCTCAAGATATTCGCGCCTTAGATATTAAGGAAGTTGATGCGAAGTTCAATATTATTCAGAATTCTAAAATTAAAGAATATTTATATTTATTTGCGCATGGCGAAAAATGTCATCCGTTTTGTGCACCTATAATGACCACTATTCTTGATGAGTTGGATATTGAGCTTATGAAAGAAGGAGCTAAGTTATTCGAAGGTGAGAATTATTTGAAAACGTACTGCTACAAACCTACCGATAATGGTATCTACACACGTGAAATTATGCTGTGCGAATTGGTAGAAAACACACTATATACTGCTAATTATTTTCCTGAAAAAACCTTTATTCTACGGGTGCAAGGCAAAGGTTTTATGCGAAATCAAATTCGTTTAATGATGGGAACACTTATAGATTTAGGTAAAGGTAAACTAACACTTCAAGACATAAAAGATAGTTTAAAACCTGATAATGATATTAAAATGAATTATATCGCTCCAGCATCTGGTTTAATTCTAAAAAACATCGATTTCATAGATTAATTTATAATCTTTTCTTCTTAATTAATTTAACTTTTTGTGTTTTATTTAACATAATTTAAGTTAAATATATCTTAATACCGTTAAAGCCTGTTAAAGGGCTTGACAATTTTTATATAGCCCTTATATTGAGTGGGAACACAAACAATAAATTATGAGCTATTTAAAAATGAACGATGAAGAAGTATTACCCGTGGTGGTAGAAATGAATATTTTACTAGCTGACTACCACGTTTATTATCAAAAATTACGAAGCAACCATTGGAATATTGTTGGAAGAAATTTTTTCGATTTACATGAAAAATTTGAAGATATGTACAATGATGCTCGTATTAAAATTGATGAAATCGCAGAGCGTATTCTTACGTTGCGCTATCATCCAATGAGTCAAATGGAAGATTATCTTAAGTCTTCAACTATAAAAGAAAAGGCAGCTCTTAAGTCAGATCGTGCAATGGTTTTAGAAACCCTAAATGATCATAAATTACTTTTAGAACAAATGGGAAAAGTAATGAAAAAAGCAAATGTTGCTTCTGATGAAGGAACCGCAGATTTAATTGGTGCTTACATTCGTGAACTTGAAAAAACAAGTTGGATGTTAGAGGCATGGACAAAAAAGCCATCTGAAATTGCACATCCCGAATCTGCAGAGGTTGTTTAAGTTTTGTTAATTTTTCTTAAAACTTAATTAATAAATCATAAAAATATATTTACAAAAATGGAAACAGCATTTAATAAGGCTTTTGATGGCCTAGTTATAAAATTAGAAAGTTGGTTTGCAACTATTATAGAATATTTGCCAAATTTAGCTTTAGCACTGTTAGTATTGGTATCTGCATATTTTGCAGCGAAGTACGTTAATAGATATACGTACAAATTAGTTTCAAAACGAATACAAAAGGACTCTGTTGCAAGCATGATTTCAAGAATTGCGGCAGTTGCTTTAGTGTTGGTAGGCTTGTATATTTCGCTTGGTATTTTAAACTTAAGTAAAACATTAACCTCTTTATTAGCAACAGCAGGTGTTGCCGGTTTAGCTATTGGTTTAGCGTTGCAAAATACCTTAAGTAATACGGTTGCAGGAATCTCGCTTTCCTTTAGAGATAAAATACGAATTGGAGACTGGGTAGAAACCAATGGGCATTCTGGAGAAGTTATGGATGTCAATTTAAAAGAATTTGTTATTAAAGAAGCCGATAATAATATTGTGGTACTTCCGAATAAAATGATTCTAGAAAATCCTTTAAAAAACTACTCTTTAACTACTCGAATGCGCGTTGCTTTAGAGTGTGGTGTCGGGTATGAATCGGATTTAGAAGAAGTAAAAACACTTACAAAACAAACTATTACAGACACTTTTGATCAAGTAGAAAACGTAGATGATGTGGAATTTTACTACGAAGAATTTGGAGGAAGTTCTATTAATTATTTATGTAGATTTTGGATTGATTCCGAAAGTTTACTTGAAAAATATAGAGCAAAAACAGCTGCCATTATAGCTATTAAGAAGGCTTACGATAAAGCTGGAATAAATATTCCTTTTCCAATCAGGACCCTGCAATTTGATAACAAATTATCTGTTGAAGGTGGCGAAGTTGCTAAGCAAAATGAATTCTCTAATAACTAGAGTTGGTTTATCATTTATGATAAATTATTAATTCAAATTATAAAAAATAAAAATGATGAAAAATTATATATATCTGTTTGTACTGCTTATTTGTGGTACAACCATAGCACAAGAAAAACCGAAACAAGTAAAACAAGAAACTATTGAAAAAACGGTTAAATATAACAACGGAGAAGAAATTACTGAAAGTAAATTAAAGGTAATTTCAAGAGAAACATCTAATGTAGAATTGGATTTAAGTGATAAAGAAAAAGTAAATCAAAAACGTATTGCTACAACTAAAAAAGTTGAAACTATGGTGATGGTTGATGATAATCGCGATCCTGGTTTTGACTTATTATCAAAAGAAACTCATTTTGTGAGCGATGATAAAAGTTTTAAGTTTTCTCCTAGTGATGGCGGCTTCAATATTGTTTTCGATAATAATGAAAATGAATTTGTGGTTGTTGGCAAAGCGTGGAGCACGAAAAACCCAGGTAGTTATATTGTAAAAGGTGAAACCTATAATGGCATTGGCTATATAACCGAAACTGGCGATTTTATTGTAGAATATTACAGCACCGATTCAAAAAGTATAGAAACAATTTCATACAAGCCCGTAAATAAATAGAGGCGGTGTTAAGTTATTAATAAAAGTCCCGATTCGTTCGGGACTTTTTGTATTTTAGATGTCTATTAAAAAGACTACAAATTTATGAGTGTATCCGTGCCTAAATCAGCTTTTACCTATTTAAAAAAGTTAGAAAAAAATAACGATCGCGATTGGTTTAACGATAATAAAACTGAATTTCAAGCCATTCAAAAAGAGATTAAAGTTTTTTTTAATGAGCTTATGGCACAGCTGAATGAGCACGACGAAATTGATAAACTTAAAATATTTAGAATATACAGAGATGTTCGTTTTTCTAAAAATAAGTTACCTTATAAAACACATTTTAGTGGCTCGTTTCACAGAACAAAACCCAGATTGCGTGGCGGTTACCATGTGCAAATAAAACCTAATAATGAAACCTTTATAGCAACAGGATTTTGGGATCCTGCTCCGGCCGATTTAATGCGTATTCGAAAAGAGTATGAAATGGACGATTCGGAAATACGTGAGATTATTAATGAAAAGATCTTTAAAAAAACATGGGGAGGTTTTGTTGGAGATGAAGTAAAAACAGCACCACGCGGTTTTAATAAGGAGGATAAAGCCATCGATTTAATTAAGAAGAAACAATATATTTTTATTAAGAAATATGCCGACGCTGAAGTTTTGAGTCCTAACTTTATCAATGAAGTGAGTGCTGATTTTAAAGTTATCCGACCATTTTTTAATTATATGAGTGATGTATTAACTACGGATTTAAATGGAGTTTCTTTGATTGAGGATTAATTCGTTTTCGGAAATAAATAAAAAACCGCCATTAAAAACAACTTGTTTTAATGGCGGTTCTTTTATAATCTAATATTACGTTTACACAGCTTCGCGTAATTCTGGTTTATCAAAAAGTTGAATATTACTCAATAATCTATCTTTTACAATATTCATCATGCGTTTGTTTAAGGCTGATGAATTTTCAGTATAAATTAAATATTCTTCCACGGTAAAAACGCCAATGATCATACCTTTTAAGGAGTTTCTAAACTTCATGTTTTTCTGAATGGCATTTTCAATATACTCCATACGTTTATCGAGCGTTAAACTATGAAAAACCGATTTATGCTTTATAATATAATTCCTAAAAGCAGCAACAAGTAAATCGTTTTGCATTTTTATACATGGACGGAGGACTAGGTTTTGGAACCGTTCCTCACCACTCATGGAGTCATTAATGGTTGCTGTTAAAATCTCTGGACGAATACTCTTCAAATTAAAATCTCTTGAATTCATAGTTTTGATTTTTACTCAAGATAGAAATTAATTAAGTTGTTTTAGTATTTCTACATTTTAATTATTCACGAGGTTATTAACATTTAATATTTTTTATCTTTATACGCTTATTACTCCGCATTTTTTTAAACTTCATTAATACAACGTTTTACATGAAATTTGGCAGTGTTACAAACCCCGAAACCATAGATTTTACGCTACCCCAAGACCATCTGGATACGAAGCGGGTTTTACAAAAGGTAAAGGATGATAATATACCTGAAATTTATGTAGGTTGCGCTAAATGGAATAGGGCAGATCTGAAGGGATTTTATCCTCGTGGTACAAAAGATGAACTTAAATATTATGCTTCGCAATTTAATTCTATAGAGTTAAACGCTACGTTTTATCGCATTTTTCCTGCGGAACAATTTGAAACCTGGTATAATAAAACACCCGAAGGTTTTAAGTTTTTTCCGAAGCTGAATCAAGAAATAAGTCATTATAAACGTCTAAATAATATTGAAGATGTTCTTCAGCAATATCTATATAATGCTTCTCATTTAAAAGAAAAGCTAGGCACTGTTTTTTTACAAATGCACAGTAATTTTACACCGAAAGATTTTGATAAAGTAGTCGCTTTTGCTGAAAATTGGCCAAAAAGTATCCCGTTAGCTATCGAGTTCAGACATACCGATTGGTATAACGATAAAGTGGTTTCAGAAGACTTGTATCAACTTTTGGAAGATAAGAATATTTCCAATGTTATTGTAGATACCGCTGGGCGTCGCGATTTAATGCATATGCGGCTAACTAATTCTACAGCCTTTGTGCGCTACGTTGGCGCAAATCATCCTTCAGATTATGCGCGATTAGACGATTGGGTTGACCGGATAAAACTTTGGAAAGAACAAGGAGTTAAAGAAGTCGATTTTTTCATTCATCAAAATATTGAGGAAGAATCGCCTTTGCTTTCAGCATATTTTATAAAACAGATTAATGATACCTTAGGATACACCTTAAATATTCCGAATGAGGAAAAACAGCAATCCTTATTTTAAGTTAATAATAAAAACACATACTAGAATAAGTAAGAGTAATTAAAAGGGTTGTTTTAATGCTGAGTTTTAGACTACCTTTATTTTATAAAAGAGCTAAAAAAATTAAAGATATATAATATGAGATTTCATACTAGAAAATGGGTTAAACCCGAAGATTTAAATGCCAATGGTACATTGTTTGGCGGTCGGTTATTAGAGTGGATTGATGAAGAGGCTGCTATTTATGCCATTATTCAATTAGAAAACCAAAAAGTGGTTACTAAGTACATGAGTGAAATCGATTTTAAATCATCAGCAAGGCAAGGTGATATTGTAGAAATTGGCATTGAAGTTGTTAAGTTTGGTAGCGCATCACTTGTGTTAAGTTCAGAGGTTAGAAATAAAATGACAAGAGAAACTATTATTACAATTTCTAACATTGTTATGGTTAATATTGGGCCAAATGGTAAAGCACTAGCGCATGGTAAAACAGAAATTGAATATGTGGCCGACAGGTTATAAAAATCAACCTAAAAACCTTTTAAAAATTGTAATCATTTCTAAGGTTTCATTGCATTAAATTCAAATAATATCAGTTCCGTTGGTAATTTTATAAAAATAAAGTAACTAATGGCTATAAAGTTTTGAAATACTGTAATAAACTCTAAATTTGTTACTCTTATAGCTTTAAAGCTATTTTAATACAAAAATTTAAATTTTTTATGAGTAGTACATTATTTGACAAAGTGTGGGATTCGCATGTAGTGCGAAACATTGCAGATGGACCAGATGTGTTTTATATAGACCGTCACTTAATTCACGAAGTTACAAGTCCTGTGGCTTTTGTAGGTTTAAAAAGTAGAGGCTTAAGTGTGTTGTACCCAGACCGTACATTCGCTGTTGCCGATCATAATACACCAACAATTAATCAACATTTACCTGTTGAAGATCCGTTATCTGCTAATCAGTTAAAAACATTAGAAGATAATGCTAATCAATACGGTATTAGTCACTGGGGATTAGGTCACCAAAATAATGGTATTGTTCATGTTGTAGGACCAGAAAATGGTATTACACTTCCTGGAGCAACTATTGTTTGTGGAGACTCTCATACATCTACTCATGGTGCTTTTGGAGCTATTGCCTTTGGTATTGGTACTTCAGAAGTAGAAATGGTGCTTACTACACAATGTATTATGCAACCAAAACCTAAAAAAATGCGTATTAGCATTAATGGGCCATTAAGTAAAGGTGTTACGCCTAAAGATGTTGGTTTATACATTATTTCTCAATTAACAACGTCTGGTGCAACTGGATATTTTGTTGAGTATGCTGGTGATGTTTTTGAAAACATGTCTATGGAAGGTCGTATGACGGTTTGTAACTTATCTATCGAGATGGGTGCACGCGGTGGTATGATTGCTCCAGATGAAAAAACGTTTGAATATATTAAAGGACGTGCCATGACTCCAAAAGGAGCTGATTGGGATAAAGCGATGACCTATTGGGAAACTTTAAAAACTGATGACGATGCTACTTTCGATAAAGAATTAGTGTTTAATGCAGCAGATATTGAACCAATGATTACCTACGGAACAAATCCGGGAATGGGTATGGGTATTTCTAAAAATATTCCATCTGCAGAATCTGTAGAAGGAGGTAAAGCTACTTACGATAAGTCTTTAGCTTATATGGGGTATGCTGAAAATGAAATAATGATCGGTAAGAAAATCGATTACGTATTTATTGGAAGTTGTACTAACGGACGTATTGAAGATTTCCGTGCATTTGCTTCTATTGTTAAAGGAAGACAAAAAGCAGATAATGTTACCGCTTGGTTAGTACCGGGTTCTCACATTGTTGAAGCTAAAATTAAAGAAGAAGGTTTACTAGATATTTTTGAAACAGCTGGTTTTGTATTAAGAGAACCAGGATGTTCAGCTTGTTTAGCAATGAATGATGATAAAGTACCTGCAGGAAAATATGCAGTAAGTACATCAAACAGAAACTTTGAAGGTCGTCAAGGACCAGGATCTAGAACGTTATTAGCTAGCCCTTTAGTTGCAGCAGCAGCAGCAGTGACAGGTGTGGTTACAGATCCTAGAGACTTACTATAAGTAGGCAGTGTATAATCAACAGTTTTTTAGTTAATGACTCAAGAATATGTTGATTTTATAAAAGAATAAAAAAATAATCGTCAGTTTATGGCAGCTTGCTGCCCACTGAATACTGGCAAACTGAATATTAAAAAAATGGCATACGATAAATTTACAACATTAACGAGTAGCATAGTACCGTTACCAATAGAGAATGTAGATACCGATCAAATTATACCAGCTCGTTTTTTAAAAGCGACCACTCGTGATGGTTTTGGAGACAACCTTTTCCGCGATTGGAGATATAATGGTGATAATACACCAAAAGAAGATTTTATATTAAACAACCCAATTTACACAGGGAAAATTTTATTAGGAGGAAAGAACTTTGGTTCTGGATCTTCTCGTGAGCACGCTGCTTGGGCGGTTTACGATTATGGTTTCCGTTGTGTAGTGTCTAGTTTCTTTGCAGATATCTTCAAAAATAACTGTTTAAATATTGGCGTATTACCAGTACAAATTAGCCCAGAATTTTCAAATGAAATTTTTGAAGCTGTTTATGCAGATCCAAAAACAGAAGTTGAAATTGATTTAAAAGCTCAAACTATTACATTACTTTCTTCTGGAACGAAAGAAAGTTTTGATATTAATGGTTATAAGAAAGACAACATGCTTAATGGTTTTGATGATATCGACTATTTACAAAACATGAAAAGCGAGATAGAAACATTTACAGAATCTCGTCCTTTCTAAAAAATGGAAGTAAAAAGAATTGAAATAATGGATACGACATTGCGCGATGGTGAACAAACCTCGAGCGTGTCGTTTTCTGCTTCTGAGAAGCTTACTATTGCCAAGCTTTTATTAGAAGAATTAAAAGTAGACCGTATTGAAATTGCCTCGGCACGTGTGTCGGAAGGAGAACTTCAAGCGGTTAAAGATGTTACAGCATGGGCTAAGGAAAGCAACTATTTAAATGCTGTTGAAGTTTTAACTTTTGTTGACAAAGGCATCTCTATAAATTGGATGCTAGAAGCAGGAGCAAAGGTGCAAAACTTGTTAACCAAAGGTTCGTTAAACCATTTAACACATCAGCTTAAAAAAACTCCAGATCAGCACTTTACAGAAATCAAAGAAAATATTTTACAAGCCACAGAGCATGGTATTGAAACTAATATTTATTTAGAAGATTGGAGTAATGGCATGCGAAATTCTAAAGCTTATGTTTTTGAATTTTTAGAATTTTTAGCGACACAACCTGTAAAACGTGTTATGCTTCCTGATACTTTAGGCGTGTTAACACCAGAGGAATCTTTTAATTTTGTAAAAGAAATTAAAGATAAATACCCAAGTTTACATTTCGATTTTCACGCACATAACGATTATGATTTAGGTGTTGCCAATGTTATGGCTGGTTTAAAAGCTGGAGCAGATGGTTTGCATTTAACAATTAATGGTATGGGCGAACGTGCAGGAAATGCACCAATGGCAAGTACTATTGCTGTTATAAACGATTTTATGCCAGAGGTTAAAATTGGTGTAAACGAAACTTTTTTATACACTATTAGCAAGCTTATAGAAACTTTTTCTGGTTTTATGATTCCTGCTAATAAGCCTGTTGTTGGCGCCAATGTATTTACGCAAACGGCAGGAATACATGCTGATGGTGACAACAAAAATAATTTATATTTCAGTGATTTAATGCCAGAGCGTTTTGGGAGAACCCGAAAATATGCTTTAGGAAAATCGTCTGGAAAGGCTAACATACAAAAGAATTTACAAGAATTAGGACTTCAGCTTGATGGTGAAGATCTTAAAAAAGTAACCCAACGTATTATTGAGTTGGGCGATAAAAAACAAGTCGTTACCAAGGAGGATTTACCTTATATTATTTCGGATGTTTTAGACAGAAGTTATGAAGAAAAGGTGAAAGTGAACGCATACGTGCTAACGCATGCTATGGGTTTAAAACCAACAACTACGGTTTCGCTTACTATAAACGATGAAGTTTTTGAAGAAAATGCTCATGGCGATGGCCAGTTTGATGCGTTTATGAATGCGATTAAAAATGTATTCAAAAAGAAACAATTAAAGTTACCTAAATTGGTGGATTATGCTGTGCGTATACCACCTGGAAGTAACTCGGATGCGCTTTGTGAAACTATTATTACATGGAAAAGTGCTGAAAAAGAATTTAAAACACGTGGTTTAGATTCCGATCAAACGGTTTCGGCAATTAAAGCTACTGAAAAGATGATGAATATTGTTGTGAGTTGAAATAACGACAATGATTGACGATAGAAGGAAGGTGGCTTGTTTGTGGATTTGTTCTTAACTGAAGATTAGAACTGACAATTGCAGGTTAACCCCGCGTTAGGGATTGAACGGTTTGTTTGAGCTCGCCGACGGTAGGAGGAAGCGAGTAGTGAAAGCCCGACTTTTTGCGATTCTGCCAAGTGTAGTACCAAACTTGTTTTGGTACTACACTTGGCAGGGATGAGTAAAAAGAAACGCCAAAAAAAATAAATAGAATTTAAAGTTTAAAAATTAATAAAGATGAAATTTAATATTGCAGTTTTAGCAGGTGACGGTATTGGACCTGAAGTAATGGAGCAAGCACAAAAAGTTAGTGAAGCGGTTGCGGAAAAATTTGGACATGAAATAACTTGGAAGCCTGCATTAACAGGTGCTGCCGCTATTGATGCGGTTGGAGAACCTTACCCAGATAGTACGCACCAAGTGTGTTTGGCTTCGGATGCTGTTTTATTTGGAGCTATTGGTTTGCCTCGTTTTGATAATGATCCTTCGGCAAAAGTACGTCCTGAAAATGGGTTACTTCAAATGCGTAAGCAATTGGGATTATTTGCTAATTTAAGACCAACGTTTACGTTTCCGTCTTTATTAGATAAATCACCTTTAAAACAAGAGCGTATTGAAGGAACAGATTTAGTGTTTTTACGTGAGTTAACTGGCGGAATCTATTTTGGAGAAAAAGGTAGAAGAGACGGTGGTGAAACGGCTTATGATAACTGTGTTTATACGCGTGTTGAAGTACAACGTTTGGCTAAAAAAGGTTTTGAATTAGCAATGACACGTTCTAAAAGATTATGTTGTGTTGATAAAGCTAACGTTATGGAGACGTCTCGTCTATGGAGAGAAACGGTTCAGGCTATGGAAAAAGATTATCCTGAAGTTGAAGTAAGTTACGAGTTGGTTGATGCAGTTGCTATGCGTTTGGTACAATGGCCAAATAGCTACGATGTTTTAATTACTGAAAACTTATTTGGTGATATTTTAACAGATGAAGCTTCTGTTATTTCTGGATCTATGGGGTTAATGCCATCGGCATCTATGGGGTCTGATATTGCTTTATTTGAGCCAATTCACGGGTCTTACCCACAAGCAACTGGATTAAATATTGCGAACCCAATGGCTATGGTTTTATCGGCTGCCATGATGTTTGAAATTGCTTTTAACTTACCAGAAGAAGGACAAGTAATTAGAGATGCTGTAAATAAAGCTTTAGCTGAAGGTATTGTTACTGAAGATTTAGCCGATGGCGGAAAAGCTTACGGGACTAAAGAAGTAGGAGATTGGTTGGCTGCTAACATCTAGGAGCTCCATTTATTTATATATTAAAGGCGTGAATTCAGAAATTGAATTCACGCCTTTTTTTATGAATTATTTTTAATTTCCGACTAAAATATGAAGTTTTTTTTTACCCTAAAACACAGATTAGCCTTGATTTTTAGATGTTAACGATTTAATAATTGATAATTAAACGGATTCTGTACTTTGTATGTCTCTTGTTTTTTCAAGTAAACCAACCTTAATTAACAACTAACTTTTAACTTATGCGAAAAATAATTACTCTAGCTATTTTAATGTCTCTTCCGTTATTCTCAAGCGGGCAAGTAAGTATTAAAGGAAATATGCTTACAGCATTAGTTGCTGTGCCCAACTTTGGTGTTGAAACCCATTTAGGCACACATACCACATTTCAGTTTGATGCGGCAGCTTCGTTTTGGACCAAAGATGGTGCTCCTATTAAGTTTATTATGGTTTTTCCGGAGTTTCGCTATTATACACGTGAAAGTGGTTCAGGTTTTTTTGTAGGCGCACATATTGGCGGTGCAAAATATAAATTACAAAAGCCGCAATATTTCGATACCGATTATTATCAAGATGGGTATAGCGTGTTTTACGGTATGACTTTAGGATATCAGTTTGAACTGAATGATCGATTTAATTTAGAATTATTTTTGGGTGGTGGTAACCAACAGGGCTATTATAAAGGTTTATCTTTAGAAACCGGTGAACGCGTTGAATCTGCAGAAAAATTTAATAAAAGTGGCGAGTGGTTGCCATATCGTGGTGGTTTAATGTTGGTTTATAAGTTGAAGTAGAAAACAAGTAAATACATGAAAAAAAGCGAGAATTCTAATGATAGAGTTCTCGCTTTTTTGTGAGTAATGTTTTAATTTAAACTATTTTTTTATAATTAACTTTTCTGAATAGTTGTCCGATTTAATAAAATATAATCCAGTGCTTAAATGGCTAACGTCTATTGTTTTTTCTTCGTAAGGTTGTACATTGACTGTTTTTATTGTTTTGCCTACAGTACTAATTAGCTTAAAATTCCCCCCTAAGTTAGATTTTATGGTAACCTGTTTATTCGTTGGGTTGGGATAAATAGAAAACTTAGAGATATCTATTGTAGAAGTTCCTAACGTAGCATCAACTAATATGGCCGATGTATCGGGAGTATAATTTATAGTTAAGTCAACATCAATATTTAATTCATCTTTTAATGTTCCTCCATTGGCATTTAATGTACCAATAGTTATTCCATCTGAATCAATTTCATTAGTCTGAATAGTATATTTAAATATTAAATTTTTAGAACCACTACCACTTTGGTAAGTTGCCTGACGTGTTGTAGCTCCAATAGTAATTGCTAATTCTGGTGTGCCAGATGTAGTATTAACGATAATATTTTCATCAAAATTAAGTATGAAATCAAGATCTTGATTAGCGGTGTAAGTGCCATCAACAGGCGCAGTAATGGTTGGGGAATATGCTTCGAAATTAAAATTAAGATTAGTGTTTCCTCCACCAAGAGAAGATTGTTGGTTTTCATTGAAAAACAAGATATAGTACACACTATTCTTAGCTATATTAATTAAGGTTAATGTATCTCTAAAGCCACAAAAGTTGCCTGATTGACCACTTACATAAGTTAATTGAGATGTATTTGTTGGGTTGGGAACATCTGGTGTGTATGCTATAATAGAACCGGCCAAATCAGTGTAATTGTCCATAGTAACAGTTAAATCTCCTTGGGCAGGAACTTGAACTCGATAAAATAAGACATTACAGCATGGTATACTAGAACAGCTTCCGTTCATTCCGGTTGCCAATGTACCTGCATTACTATTTTGATCGTATTCAATATGTGGAAATGCACTTATGGTCGTGGCTGATGCAACATTAATGTTGGTTTGAGAAAAGGATGTATTACCAACAAAAAATAGAGTGATAATAATAAGAGTAATTTTTTTCATAAATAATTTGGGGTTAGGTTAATATTCTAGAACAAATTTATATTTAAATTAAAGGAAATAAAAATAATTGCACATATATTCTTACTTAATTATCGTTTAAACTTGATTTTATTACTTTTTAATCGCTATTCATAAAATGAGGACTTAATCAGGACAATTTTTCATAAAGTAATATCTTTAGTTTTTATGAAGTACACCATACCAAATGGTTTTTAAGCTTAGATGTGATTTAAGAGGTCTTTTTAGAGTATAAAATATTAAATTTGCTTCATTACCAAACCTCAAATCCAAAAAATGAGCGAGAATATTGATGATTTATTGAAAGAAAACGCCTTATTAAAAGCGAAGCTTGAAAAATTGAACAAAAAATCAAGTTCTAAAAGTCGTAAAGGTTTATTCAAATTCATAGGTACGCTTATAGCTGGTAAAAATTTAAAGGAGAGTATTTACCATTCTATTAATGAGTTTAACGAGCAGCGTAAAATATCTTTAGATACCACATCAAACCTTATTGCGAGTTTAATAAAACGGATGACGCGTATTGGTGTAGTGGGGTTGCTCATTGCTATTTTGCCTACAACGCTCATGTTTTATCAAAATAATTTATTAAAAATTCAAAATAGTAAAATTGAAACCCAAACCCATTTAGCCGAAGCTTCTCGACGTTCTACGCAAATGTTTATTATGGGAGAAGTGCTAAGCGATGTTAATAATGAATTAAAAAATAACGGCACAGCCAGATTATCGAACACGCTTGCCGGTCGTATCATTGGGTTAAGTCGCGCCATGAAACCGTATCGATACATGGTTGACGATAAACTTATTGAAGAACCTATTAGTCCAGAGCGTGGACAACTTCTTATTTCTTTGTGTAAAAGTAAAATAGCTCCATCGTTTTTTGTAGATGAAATTTTACAGGAAAGTGATTTTACAAAATCAGAATTAATGCATTCCAAACTACGAGGTGCTGTTTTAAGAGATATTAATTTGAGCGATGCGAATCTCTCGGGATCCGATTTAATGAATGTTGATTTACAAAATGCCAGTTTGAAAAACACCAACTTAACACGTGTTGATATGGACGATGTTAATTTAATTAATGCCGATTTAGAAGCGGCGGATTTAACAGGAGCCTTTTTAATTAGAGCCCAGTTAAAAGGCGCCAATTTGAACGGAGCGATACTAGATAGCGTAAAAGTAGATCGTGGTGATTGGTTGGTCTATATTAAGGATAAACTTAAACTTAGAGGCGCTGCTGAATTGTATGAAACGTATAAAATGGATAGCGTGTATTACTACGAAACATCAAAACTTAAACAACCAATGATTTTAAGACGATAGTCTGTTTTTATTTTTTATTCTGAAGAATTCATAGTTTTTGAAACCTTTATAACATGTTTTGAGTTGAAAAAAAGGGATTTATATTCAACCTAAAAAAGATGAAAATTTCATAATTGAAAGTGTTATGATAGTTTTTATGAAATAATACTAATTATCTAAGAAAAAACGACTTTAAATTTTCAATAATAAGTAGATAAAAGTTTTAATTCTTTTATTTTAGAGAATTATTATATAATCTAACTTCATGAAAAAAATATTCGTTTTCTCCCTATCCTTATTAATATGCTTAGCGTCAACTTCTATCGAGGCACAATCTAAACGTAAAAAAAATAAAAAAGCAAAAACCGAAGCGGCGAAACCTCCTGAAGAAAAAAAGGAAGGTAAAATAAAGCCATATAACAAAGTCATTACGAAAGCAGCTATTTCTGATGAAGGTTTGTTTAAAACACATCAAGTTGGCGATGCCTATTTTTTCGAAATTCCCATGGATTATTTAGGGATAGATATGCTTTTGGTGAGTCGTCTTGCCAAACTACCAGCCGATTTGGGAGGTGGTTATATTAATGCTGGAACTAAAACCGGTACACGTTTGATAACTTGGGAGCGTTTTCAGGATAAGATTTTAATAAAAGAAAAATCATACAACGCTGTAGCGGAAGATAATCTACCCATCAACATTTCGGTTAAACAAAACAATTATGAGCCTACATTACACGCTTTTGATATTAGTGCGTTTAATGCCGATTCCACAGCTGTGGTAATTGATGTTACTAAATTTTATGCTACCGATGTTAAGGCTATTTCAGGATTATCATCGAAATTACGAAGCACTTATAAAGTGAAAAATTTAGACGCTTCTCGTAGTTTTATAAATTCGGTTAAAAGTTTCCCTAAAAATATTGAAGTGGTTCAAGACATGACTTACAACGCAGCCGAACCACCTGCTTTTAAAAGCGCAGAATCTATAAGTATCCAAATGAATCAATCGATGATTTTATTGCCGGAAAACCCTATGCAACGTCGTTTTGCAGACGAAAGAGTAGGCTGGTTTACTTTTGACCAAATTGATTATGGAAGTGAAGCTTTAAAATCTAAAACCAATACATATATTCGTAAATGGCGTATGGAACCAAAAGATCCTGAGGCTTATGCGCGCGGCGAATTGGTAGAACCTATAAAACCTATTGTTTATTATTTAGATCCGGCAACGCCTGAAAAATTAAGAAAATACATAAAAGAAGGTGTTGAGCTTTGGCAAAAACCTTTTGAAAAAGCAGGATTTAAAAATGCTATTATTGCGAAATACCCACCGACCAAGGAAGAAGATCCTGATTTTAGTCCAGAGGACATTCGGTATTCTGTAATCCGATATGTTGCAAGTACAACAAGAAATGCTTCAGGGCCAAGTGTATCCGATCCACGAACAGGAGAAATTATAGAAAGTGATATTATCTGGTATCATAACCATTTACGCTCGTATAGAAATCGTTATTTAATTGAAACAGGAGCAGCCAACCCCGCAGCTAGAACGTTGGATACTTCAGAGGAAGATGCAGGAGAAATGATGAAAATGGTTATTGCTCATGAAGTAGGGCATACCCTGGGTTTACCACACAATATGATTGCCAGTTATTCTTACCCTGTAGAAAGTTATAGAAATGGTGCCTTTACGCAAGAAAATGGTATCGCTGCGACTATAATGGATTATGCTCGTTATAATTATATAGCTCAACCAGGTGATGAGAATATACGCTTTATTCGAAAGTTAGGGCCATATGATAATTATGCTATTAACTGGGGATATCGTGTGATTCCAAATGCGGATACACCAGAAAAAGAACGCATTACTTTAGATGGTTGGATTGTTGAAAAAGCAGGCGATCCGCGTTATGCTTTCGGAAAACAAAGTAGCCGTTTCGATCCAAGAGCGCAAACAGAAGACATTGGTAACGATGCCATAAAAGCCAGTGATTATGCCCTTAAAAATTTAAAATATGTGATGGCGCATTTGCCACAATGGACAAGCGATGTGACTAATAATTACGAAGATCTAGAAGAATTATATGGTGAGTTGTTAGGAGCTTGGAGACGTTATGTTGGACATGTAGCTACTAATGTTGGTGGTGTTTATGAGAACTTCATAAAGCCAAATCAAGCCGGAACCCCATACCAAGCGGTTCCTAAAAGCATACAGAAGGCATCGATACAATGGCTGCATAAAAATGCTTTTAACACGCCAAATTGGTTAGTAGAAAAAGAACTTTTAACCGATATTGATTATGAAGGATATATTACGAGATTGGGCGCATATCAAAAACGTTTTTTAGATGGCATTTTAAGTCCTGAAACATTAAACCGAATAATAGATCATGAAACTATAAATAGTCAAAATTATAGTGCGTTAGCATTATTGCAAGATGTAAGATACGGTATTTGGATGGAAGCTAAAACAACAAAAAAGGTTGATGTGTATCGTCGTAATTTACAACGTGCTTATATAGATCGTATGGGGTTTTTAATTACTGAAAACTCCGATGTTAGGGCTTTGGTTCGGGGTGAATTAAAAATTTTGAAAGGTGTGCTTACTAATGCCTCTAACCGTGCAACAGATACTATTTCTAAATATCATTATAAAGACTGTATCGAAGAAATTAATAAGATTTTAGATCCGAAATAAGTATTATATATTAAAAAAGAAAAGCGTGAATTCTAATATAGAATTCACGCTTTTTTTATGCTTGTTTAAAATGGATTTATATTACTTTTTTATCATTAGTTTTTTAGAAGTTCCGTTTGCACCTTGGACAAAGTACATGCCTTCAGTTAAATCTCCAACATACACCGTGGCTTCAATGGTAGACACTGCATTAAAAGTTTTTACAGTTTGTCCTAATTGATTAATAATTTGAAAACGTCCACCTATACTAGATGTGATTTGTACTTCACTAGAACTAGGGTTTGGATATATTAAGAATTTAGATGTGTCAATAATATTCTTAATAGCTAATGTATAACCTCCAATATCTGCCATGGAAGTTTCACTTGAATTGGCGTTATATATGAAAGTATCACCACTATTATTATGACTTTGGTTTGAAGCAGAGAAAGTTATAATGTTTGTGCTTGGGCCGCTTGGAGCTGGAGCAGCTTTTACAAAGAAAGCTTGTCCAGGTGCTATTTGAATTGGATTAGAAGCTCCATATGCCTCAAATTCACTACCATTCCATATCCATAGTGTTTCTTCTGCAAGTTCTAATGTGTTTTCAGAAAGAAACGTTGCAGAATTAATATAGGATGTAAAAGGGTTTGACAGTAAACAGTAATCATTTCTAGTGCCGTTGAAAATGGGTACAGTTACATCACCCGTATTTACAGATCCCGTAAAAGAAACGTCATTAGGTCCGTCTATTTTCATCGAGAATCCTTGTCCTGCAGGAAGTGTGCCTGTAGCTGTATTTGTTTTATAGATCCAAGGGCTTACGTTATTAGCACTGTTGTTATTGTAATCAGCAAAACCTATATCGCTTCCTGATAAAGGAGCAAAAGCATAGGTTGGATCTGCAATTAAATCTTGGATTGTTTCATTAGAAACAGGAGAACCCATTAAATGCCACCCCGTTGTTGGTATACTTCTTTTATACGTTACAGTACCTGTTACAGTAGATTCTGGAATAAAACTAGCTCCAGATTCGATGGTCATGGAATTAAACTCGACAGCAGAACTTGCTGTTGGGTAATTTATTATGCTACTTGGTATCGTAATATCTGCATTTGATGCAGGAACACCATATGGGATCCAGTTTAATGTGACATCCCAGTTACTATTAAAAGCGCCTGTCCAAATAGCGGTGGGATTTCCAACTAAAACACCTGTTGTAGATCCTATACTGTTAAGTGTTAAAATAGCATCATTATTAGCACTATCTTTTATGGTAGCTGTATTGGTAATTATAGCACCAATAGTAATACCGTCTGTATCTGATTCATTAGCTTGAACTGTATATCTAAAATACATATTGTTTGAAGCACTTGACCCACTAAGATATTGAGCTTGACGAACTGTTGAACCAATAGTAATGGCTAATTGTGGCGTGGCACCAGCAACAATAATATCACTATCAAAGTTAACCGTAAAATCTAAGGTTTCACCAGAAGCATAAGTTCCATTTACAGGTACAGAAACACTGGTTATCGTTGGTGAATTAGTGTCAATAGTGAGCTCAAAACTTGTTGTGTCAGAAGCTGTATTGCCAGCTAAGTCTGTAACAGTCGCAACCACTTCAAAACTTACTCCATTCATAATAGTACCTAATGTACCAGATGCGGGTATATCAGATCCTAGATTTAGACTCCAATTACCACTAGCATCAGGAATAACATTGTAGGTTGCTCCATTAATAGTGACTGTCATTGTTTCTCCTGCAGGTAACGCAGTGCCTAATGAGTTTGTTCCTGTAATTGTTGGCGTTATATCATTTGTAGATTGTGCAACCACGGTTGGAGCTGTAGGGGCTGTAGTATCTATAGTGAGCTCAAAACTTGTTGTGTCAGAAGCTGTATTGCCAGCTAAGTCTGTAACAGTCGCAACCACTTCAAAACTTACACCATTCATAATAGTACCTAATGTACCAGATGCAGGTATATCAGATCCTAGATCTAGACTCCAATTACCACTAGCATCAGGAATAACATTGTATGTTGCTCCATTAATAGTGACTGTCATTGTTTCTCCTGCAGGTAACGCAGTGCCTAATGAGTTTGTTCCTGTAATTGTTGGCGTAATATCATTTGTAGATTGTGTAACAACGGTTGGAGAAGCAGGAGCAACAGCATCTACAAAAACATCCATGGTATCGCCCACATTATATAAAGTAAGGTTGGCATCAGTATTTGAGCTATTTCTTAAAGTTCCTCCGCCATCAACTAAAGTACCAATACTTATTCCGTCAGTATCTAAATCACCTGCTAGAATAGTATATCTAAATACTAGTGCATTTAATCCTGATCCGCTTTGGTATGTTGCTTGTTTGGCTGTACTACCAATTGTAATATTTAATAGCGGAATACCTCCAGTAGTATTAACGATAATGTTTTCATTAAAAAAAACAGTGAAGTCGAGGTTGTTTCCAACAGAATAGGTGTCGTTAGAAGGAGCAATAACAATTGCAACATCTGGAGCAGACAAAATACTCACTACTCTTGCACTACTATTAATACCGCCATTTGAATCGGTTGCTGTAATGGTTATTGTTCTGTTTGATGTTCCAGGACTTGTTGAAGTATTTCTATAGTTTAACGATTGAAGAACTTCTTGAACCCTAGCATTGGTAGCATTAGAGTTAAATGTTATAGTCAGTATTGTATTATTGAAAACAGTTCCTCCAGTTGCGCTTATATTACCAATAACAGATCCGTTAGAAAGAATATTAGAACCACTAGTTGTTATTGTTATCCCGTCAGCATCTGTGTCAGAAATACTTATTTCATCAGCGGCCTCACTATTCGCAGTAATTTGAGCTGATAATTTACCGCCATCCCAATCTGGATCACCATCGGCATCACTTATAGTTGCAGTAGCATCTATTTGAGTTGCTGTATCTCCCTCAGTATATGCTAAAATTGAACTATCTATAGATATTGCAGGAGCTACGTTTGGAACTCCAAGTGTGACACTGTCTAGTATAAATTGTTCGTTAATGGTGTAATTAGAGGTAATTAAAATTTGGGTTATGGAAGTCCAGTTTAAGTTAATATCGGCTACATTCCCGATGAAAGTAGACGTTTTTGTAACTACTGAATTTGTTCCGCCAACTGGGGTGAAAGTCCAAGTTCTTGCCTCTGCATTAGCTAAACTACCCATTTTTAGGCTAGCAATACTTACTGCTGAATCAAAACTAATAGTCATAACTCCGGTTTCTGCAGAAGTAGATTGATATACTGCACCAGCTGTAATTCCTAGAGCCCCTCCTGCACCAAAAGTATCAAGGTATATAGTTTGATCTGGATTGATTGAACTTGAATTTTCTATTCTAACAGTCATGGTTATACCAGATAAGGATTCACTTACTGTTTTTGGATTTACCCCTAATGTATTATTAATGGTACTAGCATCAGAAATATTAAAGGTTTGTGCAAAGATATTTTCGCAGCCCATTAATAATGCCATATAAATAAATGGAATTATTAAAAATTTTTTGTAGTAATTTTTCATTCGGTTGTTTTTTAGTGTTTTACATGTATTAAATGTAAAGAAAAATATTACATTAAATTAGCTTTACTTACATTTAATCGTGTTATTATTTGTTTTTAACTACTATATAGTCATTTCATCGATAAAATACGAAGTGATTAGATTTGTAAAAGGGAAGTGTTTATGGTGAATAACTAAAACTTTATTTTGATTTAGAGAAAAATCTTTCAAAGTGGTTTTGAAAAGTATAAGCCAAATGAAATAGCTCCAAAATTGAAATATAAAGTACGAGGAGCATATTATTTAATGGTATAAAGTAAAATTATTATAAAGGATAAATACCAAAAAAAAATGACCAAAGCTTTGTATTGCTTTGGCCAAATATATAGTATAGATGAAATTTTAGGAGTTATGTTTAAAACTACCTTGACTGGGTAATTCAAAAATTTCTAAATCGAAATAGGGGAGCGCAGCAATAAGATGATCGAAAATATCCGACATAATATATTCGTAATTCTCCCAGCGTTTATCACTACTAAAAGCGTAAATTTCTAAAGGTATTCCTTGAGTGGTTGGTGCCAATTGGCGCGCCATAATCATCATATCTTTGTTTACTGCCGAATGTTGCTTTAAATAGGTGTCAATATATTTTCTAAAAACCCCTAAATTACTTAAGTTTCTTCCGTTTAGCAATAGGTTTTTGTCTACGCTATTGGTGTTATTATAAGTATTAATATCGGCTTGTCTACTCTCTAAATAAGCAGTTAATAAATGAATGCTTTTTAGTTTTTCAACCTCGGTATCGGTTAAATATTTAACACCAGTTTGCTTGATATATAGCGCACGTTTAATACGTCTGCCTTCAGAATTTGTCATACCACGCCAGTTTTTAAACGAATCGGAAATTAAGGCGTAAGTAGGAATTGTGGTAATGGTTTTATCAAAATTCTGCACTTTTACAGTAGCTAAATTAATTTCGATAACATCACCATCGGCACCATATTTTTCAAAAGTAATCCAATCGCCAATACGTACCATATCATTAATAGATACTTGAATACTGGCTACAAAGCCCATAATAGTATCTTTAAAAACTAAAATAATAACAGCGGAAATAGCACCTAAACCGGTAACAAATTTAATAAATTCAATACCTGTAATAATCGCAATGGCCGACATAATACCGCCAATCCATGAGAATATCATGAAAACCTGTATATAACTATCTATTGGTTTATCTTTAAAATGTGGTAATGTTTTTAAATAATCTTTTAGGGCGTTTAATGAACTTCTAACAATCCAAAGAATTAAAATAATAGCAAAAACCTGAAGCCCTCTTTCAAAAACATCTTCAAAATTCGGGAAATCAATAAATATTTCGGGGACAAACCGAATAGCGATTAATAACGGGATAATATGTGCAACGTTTCGAGGTACTTTATTGGCTACCAATAAATCGTCAAAATTAGATTTTGAAACCAAAGCAAATTGAGAAAAAGCACTCACAAGTATTTTGCGCGTGATGTAATCTACAATAAACAGAATAATTAATAAGACTAATAACAAGCCTAGCATATTCAAGGTTTGTGCCCAACTTTCAGAAAAGCCATTTTCAATTAAATAATCAAAAAGCTTACATTCTAAACCACTCATTAAAGTGCCGGTTTTAAAAGTTTTCTTTCAACATAAAAAGTTCCGAAAGGGACAATAGAAGCTAAAAGTACAATACCAAAAGTTTTGGTGTTCCATTTCATTTCACCTTTAATTAGAAAAGCTAAAATGACGTATAATATGAAAAGTATACCATGCGGCATTCCTAACATTTTTACGTATTCTGGATTATCGGCAATGTATTTAATAGGTGTTGCAATAAATAGGAGTAAAAGGTATGATACCCCTTCAAGAAAAGCAATAATTCTAAAAATATTTAAGAATGAAAACATAGAATAGATTTTTCCGCAAAAATACGGCACAAAAAGGATATAACCGCATGTTATAGCCTTTAAAAATTCAGAAAATAAAAAGGAATATTAAATTATAAGGCACTAAAAATAAGCACGCCATAAATAGCAAAACGGATAAAACGTAAAGCGCCGTAAAGCATCACGTTTTTAAAAGGAAATTCGATAATACCAGCTGCCAAACATGCAATAGAAAAGGGTAGTGGCAATACGGCACCAACCATAATTAAAAAGCCTCCCCATTTTTTTGAATTCTTTAACTGCTTTTCCATTTTAACCTCTAAGTAATTATGTACCGAAGGTATTTTGGTAATGGTGCGCCCCATCCAATAAGATACTAAACCACCACTGTAAGACAGCACAGCTAAAATGCTTAAATACAACCAAGGCTGCGACATTTTGCCGGCCCATGCAATAAAAATTTCTGGAGGTACTAAACCAAGAAGTGTTTCTGAAGCAAAAAAGAATCCTAAAACACCATAAACAGGAAGTATCTCTGTAAGGTGCACTAAGGTTTCATTAATATCATAAAAATGATTAAAAACGTAAACCAAAATAACAAGACCAATGGCATAAGGCAAGGCTTTTTTTACGGCCTGCCAAACAAAGCTATAAAAGCCTGTATATGAATAATATTGATGTAAAAGCCGAAATTTAGATTTCTTAGCTTTAGATTTCGATTCTGGTTTCATTCGTTAAATTAAAAATCAGGGACGCAAATATATGATTAAAATTTTAGTCGTACTGCAAGTTGAGAGCTTACATCTATTAATATAAGAAAAATTTAACGTGTTGGTAAACGTGTTAAATGTCAAATAAAAACTTTATCTTACATATCGTCGGAATTTTACCGCTGAACTGCGTTGAATTTTGAACATTTATTAAAAAACACAGTCATTAGACTAATATGTTTGTTATTGGTAAATTATATTAATAATTTGCTCGTTTAACCCCAAGACCAACCTGCTTTTGAATAAAATACTACTATTTACAAGTTTCGTGCTATGCGGCGTTTTGCACGTTTTTGGACAACCAAAAATGGATGTAAAAAAGACTGTTGATAGCATTCATGTTTTAATTAAGTTGGCCAATTCTGAAAAATTAAATTCAAATTTTGGTAGTGCGTTAAGATATTCTACAAAAGCAGTTGAATTGGCTAGAGTTTCAGATTTAAAACTAGAAAAGGCACAAGCCTATAATGGTTTAGCAGGAACCTACAACATTTTAAATGATGATGATAATAGCAAAAAATATTTTTTATTAGCACTTCAATTAGGTCAGGAATTAGAGGATAATATCACTATTTCGGCGGCTTTAAATGGCTTGGGTGATTTGTATTCCAAAAAAGCAGAAACCTTAGATGTGGCTATTGAATATTACGAGAAATCTTTCGATTATGCCAAGGTTTCTAAAAACCCAAACCATATCTGTGGTTGGTATCTAAGTATGGCTAATTTGTATTTGAATTTTAAAAATGCCGATAAAGCACTGCTATTTATTGAATTAGCACAAAAACACCTTACCGAAAACAACTTAGAATATCCTATGTATTGGGCCACATATTATCATCATAAAGGGCTTTATCATTTTCAGAAAAAACAATACAGAGCAGCACTTGAGTCGTTAAATAAAGGAATTAGTATAGGACAGGAAAATAATTTACATATTGAACTGATTGACTTGTATGAGTTAAAATCAAAAATATATGAAGCCAGAGGGCAGTATGTTTTAGCCAACAAAAATTTAAAAAAGCTTCAAGAGTATAAAAACATGAATTTCAATGCTGAAAAAAATGTTCAAATTGAAGAAGTTAATACCAGGTTTAAAATTAGTGAGTATGAGCGAGACTTGGCCGAAGCCAAATATGAAAAGAAAATATTAGATTCTAGGAACGAAATAATCACCATTGTACTTATTGCTTTTGTATTATTTGCATTTTTGATTGGTTATATTATTCATACTGTGAAAGACAGGCAACGGGAAAGAGATTCCTTAGCCGAGCGTACCAAAATTGAACATTTAACCAAATTAAAATCTGAATTTTTAACCACTATTAGCCACGAGTTACGCACGCCGTTGTATGGGGTTATGGGAATTACATCCATTTTATCGGATGATAAAACATTGACGGTTGAGCACAAAAACCTAATAAAATCGTTACAGTTTTCAGGAAACAGACTGCATGAATTGGTTAATAAAATCCTCAGGATTACAGATATAGAATCGGATAGGGTAGCGGTGAATAAAAATATTGTTAACCTGAAAGGTTTAGTGAAAGATATTGTACAGTCGTTAGAGTATTCAGCAAACGAAAAGAATAACAAATTGATTATTAATCTAGATCCATCTGTAGATATCTTATATTATATAGACAGTTTAAAAATTTCTGAAATATTAAACAACCTTATAACAAACGCTATTAAATTTACCAATAATGGTCGAATTGTAATTCAGATAAAACGACTGCAAGCGGCTGAGGGGAATAATTATTTAAGTTTTAAAGTTATTGATAATGGTATTGGAATTGCTAGAGAAAACCATGAACTTATTTTTCAGAATTTTAAACAAGCTATTGAAGAAAACACGTCGTATGGTTCTGGTGTAGGCTTATCGATTGTGAAAAACTATGTGGAAACTTTAGGAGGTAAAATTGAGTTAGAAAGTGAATTAGAAAAAGGCAGTACTTTTAGTTTTGACCTGTATTGTGAAATTGCCACACCTAGTATTATTGCTCAACATTCGAATCACGTAAAAAGTAGGCCGCTTAAGGTTTTGGTGGTTGAAGACAATAAAATTAACCAAATGATAACCAATAAGTTAATTGTTTCTATTGGACATTCATGCACGATATCTCATAATGGTATGGAAGCTGTTGAGCTTTGTAAGTCGGATAATTTCGATTTAATTTTAATGGATATCAATATGCCAATAATGAATGGTTTTGAAGCTTCTAAAACTATAAAATCTTTTAAACCTGAAGCGAATATTGTGGCGTTAACTGCTTTAGAAATTAGCGAAGTTAAAGATCAGTGCTTTAGTGTGGGTATGGTTGGTATTGTAAATAAACCTATTGGAAAAAGTGAGCTTAACGATATTATCCAAATGAATGTGGCTAGTTAGTATTGTTTATCCTGTATTTTTAATCTTCTAATTTATAGGGATTGTTATTAGAACGTGTAGGCCTTAAAATATTCTATTTTACATAATATTAATTATAGTACATTTGTAACAATTAGCGAATAGCGCATTTCAACGCTATTTTACATAACTTATGTAATTGTGGCTTATAGTTTAAGATTTTATTTGATAGCTGTAATTATATAGTAATTAAACAATCGTGTTTTTGCTTCGCGTTTAATTTTAATATTCTGTACAATCGTTCAAGTTTTTTGAAATACGCGATTCTCAAGAAGCTTTACGTTTACACATTTGATACTATATTTTACGCTTACTAAAAATTGCGTATGCGTATTCGATAAAATGTACGTGATAAAAAATTTTAGACGATTCTCGTAAGCTTGCCACAAGAGTATAAAATTTAAGAAAAATAAATTTCTATACACTTGTTATATATAGAATTTCAATTAATCTTTTTTTTAATGTTTCATTATTAGGTATTTTAAAAATTGATACTCAATCAATTCTTTAAAATAGTATCTTGAAACAAAAGAAACAAAAAAATCAAGACTGCATATAATTTTGGAAACAATTACGGCTCGTTACGCTATATTTTAGGAAACAATGTAACTCATTAAAATTGCTTTGAAGTTATTGTTTATATAGAACTATTAAGAAACTCTATTACTAGACCCCTAAAATATGTACGCTCATTTCTCCTATTGTTTTGACCAAAATTTTATGAGGCCAAAAACTAAAAATAGGCAATCTCCTTTTTATTTATCTCATCAATAACAAAGAATAAATTCTCAAATCTTTTAAATATTTGAGGTTCACTAATTGTTTTTATTTTATCAGCAAAACTGGCTTTACTGCCTGTTATTTCATAGAGACTATCAATTTCTAATTTAGTTAGCATTTTGTTTTCTTCCAAAAATTCTTTTTCAAAATAATGCTCAATTTCAAAAAACTTAAACTCTTGTTTGGCTTGATTGTATTTTGCTAATTCATCTGGAATTGGTAAAATGATAGCATAAATATTTTTTGTTTTATGTTTTTTTACTAAACCAGATTTAAATATTTCATAATCTTCATTTTTAAAACCATTAAACTCCTGATGTCCAGAAGCATCATTATCAAAAATACCAATAATTGTTTTACCTTGATATTTTCCATTATCCATTTCTTGTGATATGCTATTTAATGTTTTGGCCAATTGATGTGTCCCTCCACCTTCTTTATTAGTTTTAATCTCACATGATTCTACGTTCCAATATGGTTCTGTATTACCTGTCAAAGCTTTAAAAGCTTGCATCATGTATATTGCGTCAGTCTTCCCTTCGGTATAAATTTCTACGCTTTTAATGGGTTTAATCGCTTCTAAACTAGTGAATCTAGTAACATCAACACCATTTTCAAGATAATACTTGATTCCTTTTTGCATTTTCTGCAGACGGTTTTTTAATTTGTATCTGTCTTTTAATTCATCTTTATTTTTGGGGTCAATAATATCAAGGCCATTATCGAATAATAAAGCGAAAATTGGATTTGATAGAGTGTTTTTTCTTGAATAAAATAAATCTAATTTATCATTTTCACCAAATTTATCCGATGTTAAAGTTGCTCCTATGCAAAACAACTTATACTTTAAATTAACAATATCACTAGCTAAACCAGTATTCTCAATTTTATCTAATTCCTGACTTAAATGGTCAAATGCTAATTTCAATGTATCTTCAAGGGTTTTAGAATTAAAATGATTGAAGAACCAAAAGAAGTTCATTAATGCAATATCAGTATCTCTTAAGTTTTTAAATATTGGTAATGTTGATGTTAATCGTTTAACATCTTGGTCAGCTTTTATTAACAGTTCCAATGATTTAATCACACCATCTTTTCTTAAATCAGAATCTGTAAGCCATAAAGATTGTAAAATATAACCTAAACCTGAAGATGCAATTAACTCATCCTTTAGTTCTGTATATTTATCAACTCTTATCAATAAGTCTCCTAAAAAATCTGGCATGTCTTTAGTCCTACCAGTAAAAAATATAGCAGTATTTTGCCAGCTAAATTTTGTGAAATTTTCAATTAGTGCTGGTACTAAATCTCGCCGCTGATTAAAAATTTCTCTTGAAGCATAATATTCCATAAAATAGTCATGCTTAAAATCTATTTTACCATTTTCATCCACATATAAAACACCTGTTCCCTCTGTCAAAGACTTAATAAGTTCTGGATAAACTTCATCTTTAATCGTTATATTCTTTCCTTTAAAAAACTTTTTTATATACGATTCAAAGTCTTCAATCGATTTTCTTGTATTATTAAGATCTTCAATAATATCAACTGCATAAATTGATAATATTCTTTCTTTTATTGTTATATCAAGAAATTCCAAACTAGATTTGACGGATGTTCTTCCTAATAAAAAAATATTAAAATTATCATATATATCAGTTATTGTAGCTGGAATTTCGTACTGTTTTTCTTCAAAAAGTATGGAGATTAACGATACAGTCAAAGGGGTTATTGGTATTTTTTCCAAAATATTATTATCATTTAAAGTAACCCAAAGTTTATCAGATTTTTCTAAATTAAACCTAAAAAAATTATCTAAAAATAATTTAACTTGGTTCATATCAAAATTGCTTAAGTTAACTCTGATATGGTCATTTAATTGAAAACCTTCTACTAGATAATCATAATTTCTTGTACCTATAATAAAGCGAATACTGAATTCTTCTTTTAAATCATGTATTTCATTTAAAACCTTCAATTGATTTTCCCTTTCAAATTCATCAATAGAGTCAACAATTAAAATTATTTGATACTCACTATATATTCGTTCGATATCAAATTCTTTATAAATTTTTAGTAACTCATCATCTAAAATGTTTTTAATTTCAAATTTTGATTCAAGAATACTACTAGCTTTAATTATTACAGGTATGTTCTTAAAAATTAATTCTTTATTTTTTTCAATAAGCTCCTTTCCTATTTCTTTTAGTAATGTACTTTTTCCCGTACCAGCTTCTCCCGAAAGTATATAATTACCGGATTTAATGATTTTATCTTTGTTTACTCTACTTTTGGTTAATGTTTCTGTTTCAGTATCTTCTTTATATATATACAATTTTGGTTCAATAAATATTTCTAATAATTTATCATACTTATCATCCAATTTCAATAAACTTTTTAAGTGTTTATCTGCTTGAACAGATTCATTAAAGCTAATTTCATATGGTTTTAAAAACGTGTCATTATGCGACCAAAAGTCTTCATAATAAAGGTTTATATTTTCAATTACTTCTTTTTTGCTCCAATATTCAATTACTGCCTTTGGGTTTTCATCATTTAACCAATTTTTAAAGTAATTTGAAAGTTTACTATCAGAAGTAACAATATATAATTGGTCGTATTTAGCATTATTTTTTTTTATTATTTCATCAATAGCTACAACTTTACCATTCAATTCACTTAAAGTAATTAAAAAACATATTTTTTGGTTTTTAAGAGCTGTTTTTTGAGTGGCTTCAATTAAGTTATCTGAAACTCTATTTACACTTTCCAAACCCATTTTAACTAATAAGTCTTCTATTAGTTTAGAGAAGTCTCCAACTTTATCTATAGTTTCAATAATTCTATTTTTGTTCATATTTTATACACCGATGAAATTATTCAACTAAAATATAACTATTGAACTAAAAATGAACTATAATTTAATTTAAATCCTTTCCATACACATTACGCTTCCCTCCTACGCCGTCGGGTAAAAAGTGTTTACTCACTCTCTTATATTTCAGAAATAATAACTGGTGAATCTCGTACCTCGATTTCATTAATATTGTAGTAGAGAATTTGAGAATAAATTTTTTAAAGAAACCGCAGTAACAACTTTCGCTTTAACCAAAGCTCAAGTTACATACTGAAGAACATTATAGCGCATTTCAACTCTATTTTACATAATTACAAATACGTCGCCTTCATGCTCATATCTGTATTATGTAACAGCTAATTGTGGCTTAGAGTTCTAGATTTTATTTGATAGCTGTAATTCTATACTAAGTAAATTATCCAGTTTTAAACTATTACAAAAATTAACGTTTTTTTGGATATGATAATCTATTAATGTAGTAATTTTGCACTTTTAAATTAATTATCAAGAATCTCTAAAAAGGAGATAGCAACCTGCAATAACGAGCAAGGTGCTAAATAGATAAGCCAATTAATTGGAACAAATGTTAACTCATATTTCTACTTATAAGCTGCTAAATCCTTTTTGAAATGAAAAAAGAAAAATGGCAAATTCGAAAACAATTACTCCAAAATTTAGTGCACTAATCCCCTTATTAGTATTTGTATTTACGTTTTTAGGTGTTGGTATCTATCAAAACGATTTTTATGCATTACCTGCTCCTATTGCAGTTATAGTCGGTATTATTGTGGCGTTTTTAATGTTTAGACAATCTATAAATTCTAAAATTAAAACGCTGTTAAAAGGTTGTGGAGATGATAAGATTTTAACCATGTGTTTAATCTATTTATTAGCAGGAGCATTTGCTACCATTACAAAAGCAACAGGTAGTGTTGATGCTATTGTAAATCTTGGGTTAGATTATATTAGTATACAATATATTTATTTAGGTGTTTTTTTAGTTGCTGGATTTTTATCCGTTTCCGCAGGTACTTCGGTTGGGGCTATCGTTGCTTTAGCACCTATCGTTATAGGTATTGCAGAAAAAAGTAATGTTGATTTATCTATACTTTGTGGAGCGTTATTAGGCGGTAGTATGTTTGGAGATAATCTATCTGTAATTTCTGATACTACCATTGCTGCAACTCAGTCTTTAGGCTGTAAAATGAGTGATAAGTTTAAAGAGAATATTAAAATTGCCCTTCCTGCCGCGCTATTTACTATAGGCATATTAATTATTCAAGGTTTAGGTTTAAAAGACGTAGCAACTGAAACTGTTGCTTATAGTTATTCTGTTGTAAAAATAGTGCCTTATATATTGGTTATTATATTATCTGTAGTAGGTGTTAATGTATTTATAACCTTATTACTAGGTGTTATTTCAGGTGTTTTATTAGGTTTAATTTATGGCGATTTTTCACTTATAGAATCTACTAAAATAGCCTATACTGGTTTTACAAATATGACAGAAATTTTCTTATTGTCTTTGCTTACTGGTGGCTTAGCGGCTTTGGTTAAAAAAAATGGTGGTATCGATTTTATACTTCTAAAAATTAAGACGCTCATAAAAAATAAAAAGTCTGCACAGCTTGGTATTGCAACTTTAGTCAGTACTATTAATATGGCTATTGCTAACAATACGGTTTCTATAATAATTGCTGGTCCTATTGCAAAAACAATTAATGATGAGTACGATTTAGACAATAAAAAAACAGCATCAATACTAGATATATTTGCTTGTATTACCCAAGGTCTTTTACCTTATGGTGCGCAAGTTTTAATGATATTAAGTTTCTCTAACGGAAAAATAGATTACCTAGATTTAGTTTCTAACACCTGGTATTTAGCATTATTATTTATATACACATTATTGTTTATCAGCTTTAAGCCATTGCGATTACGTTCTAATTAAAAACAAAAAAACAGCATCTAATATTAATTAAATGCTGTTTTTTTATAGTACTATCAGGAAGTAATTCCTTGCTTTATAATGCTTATAGATTATTTAGAAGCCTTTGGATAATCGGTATAGCCCTTTGTACCTGTGGTGTAAAACGTGTCTTGATCCCATGCTGCTAACTCTAAATTGTTTTCAAAACGTTCTACTAAATCTGGATTAGAGATAAATGGCTTTCCGTAAGCGATTAAATCTGCATCGCCAGCTTCTAATACGTTGTTTCCTTTTTCTTGATCAAACGCTGTGTTAATCATTAAAGTACCATTGTATAATGGTCTAAAGTGTTTTGCTATTTCTGTTACAGCAAAAGGAATATCAGAAACATCTGTAAACGGTTCAGATAAATGCACGTATGCTAAATTGTAATCATTTAGTTTTTTAATAATGTATTCAAACGTTGGAATGGTATCCTTATCCATGGTAATTCCGAATAACCCATCTAACGACGGATTAAAACGAACCCCGATTTTTTCCTGTGGAATCACTTCTTTCATAGCTTCTAAAACTTCGAAGAAAAAACGTGTTCTGTTTTCAAAACTTCCGCCATAGTCGTCTGTTCTTTTATTAGACGTTCCGTTGAAGAATTGATGAAACAAATAACCATTTGAAGAATGAATTTCTACACCATCAAAACCTGCTTTTACTGCATTTACTGTTGCATTTTTGAAATCTTGAACGGTTTGTTTTATGTCGGCAATAGTCATTTCCTTTGGAGTAACTGTATCCTTGAAACCTTCTGGAGTAAACGATTTTGAATTAGGATTTAAAGCTGAAGCCGAGACGGGTAATGCGCCATTATGAAAATCTGGATGAGACATGCGACCAACGTGCCATAACTGAATAAAGATTTTTCCGTCTTTATCGTGTACACGCTTGGTTACTTTTTTCCAACCTTCAACTTGTGCGTCGGTATGAATTCCGGGCGTATTAATATAGCCAACCGCTTGTTCTGATACTTGAGAACCTTCAGTAATAATTAAACCAGCCGAAGCACGTTGCTCATAATACAAGCCTTGTAATTCGTCTGTTGCTATTTTACCCGCGTTATCTGCACGACCACGCGTCATAGGTGCCATAACGATTCTGTTTTTTAAATTTATATTTTTATTATATGGAGTTAATAAGTGTTGTTTACTCATTTGATTTTTATTTATTGTTACTGAGGTCAAATTTACATTAGGTCTTTATTCTTTTTGAGATTTCTGCCTATTTTAAGAGTCATTTTAACATTAACACTATACGCATAAGACGTACGTAATTTATGTATTAAGATAGTATTTAAAAAAAATCATAAGATTCTTGTCTAATAATACAATCTAAAATCAAGTAGTTTACAAAGTTTGTAGTGCCTTTGGTGCAACTCCTCCACAACATCTAACATATTTTCATCCTCGTTAAATAAGTTAAAGAAGGCTATATCTAGACTTGAGCTAGTTATTCCATTATGTGCGTTACCGTATCCGGAAATACCTCTTGCGCCTGTGATATCCAAGAAATATTGCGCTTCTTCTTCGTCTAAATCTAGAACTTTTGCATTCGAAAAATGTAAAATCTTTCCTTCTAGGCGTCCTTCAAAAATTTCAGCAATTTCTTGTAAACTGTAGTAGTAATCATTTAAACAAATACTGTTTGCTTCACCTGTTATAATCAAGTAAATGATTTCATAATCTTTAAAATTATGATCTCCTAAAACCAATGTGTTTAAGCTGTCTTCTAATCCTTCAATGGTGTCGCATGTGTTGTAAATACTGGCTACTCCATATTGCTTAGTTAATTGCTCTAATTTTTTTTGTGCTTCGGTAACCTCATCTATTTCTATATCTTCAACGGCTTCCAAACAGTAAATGAAATAATCTGTATCTACTAATTGCTCTTGGGGTAATTGTTGTCTTTTTTCTAACAAATCTCAGAATTTTGGAAAGTATATAAAGAACAAAATTAATGTAAATCTTTTATTCTTTACAGCGATCTTAGTTAAAACATATAGAACTGTCAACAGTTTTAGCGTTTTTGTTGTAGAAGAAAAAGGAGGGATTGTGCTTAAAGATTAGTTTTTAAGGCGGTATTCCTTTCACATCGCGATTTCCTCATACGGTATCTGGTAATGATTTTTTAGAAGCTATTTCCTGCTATACGCTATATCTTTTTTGTAGTCAAATATTAAGAGGTTCTTCATCATGAAAATGGTTTTTAAAACCTCAGTTTAGTAAAGTCAAATAACATAAAAAAGGATGTCGCTGCTATCAGGGCTAAGCTATCTGTGTTTTTAGAATATAGGACCTTCATAAAGGTCGAAACGTCCATTTAATAAAACTAAAAAATTAATTCTTTTAATCTAAAATAAGTGCACGAGCCATCTTTAAAAGTAACTTTTTTTCATGAATCGATCTTTTTAAAGGCAGCTGGGCTAAACCTATCAATCGGCGCATAATTTCTATTCCGGCGACTTGAGCAAGTAATGATCTGTTTAATTTTGATGGATACCTGTTTTGTATGGTTTCTAGGCAATCTATATTCATAGTAATCATAACACTATGCGCAGCCATAACTCCAATGTCAAATTCTGCAAAGCCCATAAAGCTGAATTCTGGATCAATAACGTACGTATGATTTTCTTTTGTCATCCAACTTCCAGGGTAATAATCGCCGTGTAACAGCGTATTTCCTGCCGATAGGTATTGCTCGCCCACCTTTGCAATTTCTTTTTTTAAGGCATCATCATTTCTATAAATTAAAGCCAGTTCCTGAAGTCCTTCTTGAATGGCATCCAGTGAAAATTCGCTATCCTTCAGAAAAGGGAGTACAAATATATGCTGATGATTAAGTAAGCGCAATTCCATGTTTTCAGGATATGCTACAGGTGTAGATTTATGAATTTCCGAAGCGATATCTATAAGCTGATGTAGTTGAGGTGTTGCAATAGTTCTGTCATTATATAAGTACGACATATCTTTACAATCTCCTAAATCTTCAAGGATTAACAAATAATTTTCTGCATTATACGCCAATATTTTAGGAATATGTGGAGCAATAGTCTTATTTGTAATGGCTTTATAAAATTGATATTCAACATCAATACGTTCAATAGGCGCAGTGATTTCTTGATATTTCTGAACAAAAGGACGTGATTGCTTTATAATAAAAGACCGTATATTGGTGCGCACTCTAAGAACAACGTTCATGTTGCCCTCTCCTGGTTTTTTTATAGAAAGAATTTGTTCCTGTTTTGGGTCTAAAAAACCCATATTGTTTAAACAATTTTCAAAATCTGAAATGGAACTATGAGCATCTAAATACATAGGTTATTTTTTATTTAAGCTTTGCCAGAAATCTTTTTTCATAAGGTTTACATCTATTTCTGTATGAATTTTTATTAAGCGTTGCGTATTTTCTGGAGGTGTTAAAAACGTTTCAATTTTTGATAATTCAGGATGTGCAAGAGCTTCTATAATGGCAACATCCCACATAATCCAGCTTTTCTTTTCTGGATCGTCTTTGGTCCACCAACGTGTATAGTTTTCCCATCGGTTTATCAAATAATCAGAAATACCTCCTTTGTTTTTTAAATGCGCATCAACCTCATCCTTAGTAAAAACCAAGTGTTGACTCGTTGTTGCTGTCATGATGCTGAGGTCAAGTCCTTCGGTGTTAAGAAGAATCTCTACCGCTTTTGGATCGTTTCCTGTATTGAATTCCTTTTTATTATACGTATTGGTTTCCACAGTATGCCAAAAACCAAGATAGTGTACCTTTAGTTTTTCTATAATCGATGGGTCTTCCAAAATAGCACTAGCCACGTTGGTGCTCGACCCTAAAATAACAACATTTAGTTTTTGGCCAACAGGTAATTTATGTGCCATTTCAACTATAAAATTTGAAGCAGGCGAACTTGCTGGTTCTGTACTATGGGTGATAGGAGTATTACTCCCTAAAGGAAGTGGAATAATTTGATTCCCCATTAACTGAAGTATTTTTTCGTTAATATCTTGGCTTTCTTGAACCGTGTTTTCTGTTGCTAATGGCGATGTGTGAAACTGTGCTGAAGTAATACCTAAAATATTGAAATTAGGTTCTGTAATCGCTCTTACAATGGCATAAAGATCGTCCACTTCATTGGCCGTATCTGCGTCGATAATAATAGGTAAACGCATATCTTTAACTTGTGCTTCTGAAGTGAGATGAGCAAAAAAAGATATTGAAATTATAAATTGAAGCAAAGTAGTATGAATGGCTTTGTCTAGGTTTAAAGGCTTAAATATTTGGGGTTTAATGTTATTATTATGCATGTATGCTTTCTGTTTTTGTTGAAATAGGTTGTACAGCCTAAACTATACAACTCATTCTCCGTTTTGTCGTAGCAGTTGGCGGAACATTACTTTTTGAAGTGCTATACAGCTTACATAAATTAGTAAATAACCATAATTATGCAACTTTAGATAGTTGCATAATTATGATAACTATATATAGTGAGAGATTTTGTGTGAAAAAAATATTTTCGATTTCGACAAATTTGATAGTTAAACCTCTTTCCGTAGTACCTCTAAAGGCGGACTTCTCAAAACAGATTTCAAATTACTAAGTCCAACGAGTACCACTAAAAACGTAATACTCGGTAGAAATACCAAAAATGGAATTACAGATGGTATAAAAGGTTCTTTAAACAAAAATGTGGCTAATAATTGGCTTCCAATAAAAGCTAATAAAATACCTGTTAAGCTTCCTAAAACACCTAAATAAACGTATTCTAAAGCTGTAATTTGCAAAATTTGTTTGCTTTTTGCGCCTAAGGTTCTTAATAAAACACTTTCTTTAATACGCTGGTATTTGCTGTTTCTAACCGAACCTATAAGCACAATAAAGCCTGTTAGAATACTAAAGAATGCCATAAAATTAATAATCCATGAAATTTTATCTAGAATATCTTCAACAATGGTAAACACTTGGCGTAAATCTAAAATGGTAACGTTCGGGTACTTTTGAACCAAATCGCGTTGTAAGGCGGCTGAACTTTCCTCGTTAGGCACATGGGTGGTCATCACATTAAATGTTGGGGCATTTTCTAAAACGCCCGTTGGAAATAAAACATTAAAATTTATTTTCATAGAGGTCCAATCCACTTTTCTTATACTTCCCACAATGGTTTCCTTAAGTACCCCTTGAATATTAAAAACAACGGCATCACCAAGTTTTAAATTGGCATCTTTAGCAATATTATCTGTAACAGAAATATAGATGGGTTTTCCTGGTTCGGCTTGGCCTGTCCACTCCCCTTCTAAAACTTCTTCGGTGTCTACTAAACTTTCTCTATAGGTGACTCTAATTTCTCTATTTAAAACCCATTTACGCATTTTAATGGTGGTGTCTTGGCGAATCTCATTTACCGATTTCCCACGAATACTGTGCATACGCATGGTAATGATTGGTATATTATCAATCACCTCCAAACCTTTACTGTTAAAGGTTTCTAAAAGGGCGGTTTCTTGTTCGTTTTGTACATCCATTAAAATGATATTGGCATCATTTTGTTTGTTTTCAATAGTGGTTTTAGCCAATAGAATATCTTTAGTAAAATAAAGCGTACTAATTAAAAAAGTTCCTAAACCAATTGCTAATACCAATACCATAGTTTGGTTGTTCGGGCGGAATAAATTTAATAAACTTTGGCGTTTGGTATACCCCCAAGAACTTGGAAAATATTTTTTAATCAGTTGGATAAATACTTGGGCTATACCAGCCATAATAGCCACTGTAACAAAAATACCACCGGTAAAAATTAATCCGTTTAAAGCATCTTTAAGCATCCAAAAAGCGAATAAAAAGATAAAAAGCGCAATGGCTACGATGACTGTAATGCGTGCTTTTTTAGGTTTCTGAAGGTTGTCTTCCGAACCCCTTAAAACTTCCAAAGGCGATACATACCAAGTGCCTAGTAGGGGAAGCAATGCAAATAATACCGACATTAAAACCCCTAGAGTAATTCCCATAATTATAGGTTGCGCTGTAATAGAGATAGCCACACTAAAAGGTAAAAAGTCTTGTAAAATATAAGGGAATGCATATTGCAACGCCGTACCTATGGCCGAACCTATAAAACCGCCAATAAGCCCAATGCTAATAATTTGTAGGAGGTAAATTAAAAAGGTTTGTTTTCTAGAAGCGCCTAAACATTTTAAAACGGCAACACTTTTTAATTTTTCCTTAATATAAATATGCACAGAACTAGCAATACCAATGCAACCCAATAAAAGCGCAATAAAAGCGACTAAATTTAAAAATCGACTCACATTATCATAACGTTTGCCTAAACGTTTACTGGTGCTAATATGGGTGTCGAGATCGGCATTTTCGGCCTCAAGAATGGGTTCTAATGTTTTCTTTAAACTTTCTAAATTGGTGGATGGATCTTTAAAAAAGTACTGATACTCTTTCCTGCTGCCCAATTGTAAAAGTGCAGTTTCTTCTAAAAAACGAAACGGAATTAAAACGGTTGGTGCAACAGAAGACGAAATAGCTGTGCTCCCCGGAATAGATTTTAACTCACCTATAATTGGGATTGTTAATTGCCCAAGTTTGATGGAATCTCCGGTGGTTATATTATATTGTAAAAGCAGCGTGGCATCCACTAAAGCACCGCCTAACTCCTGATACGTGGCGCCTGCATTTTCTGGTGTAGTTTTGATATTGCCATAAAAAGGAAATGCGCCCTCAATAGCTCTAACTTTTACTAATTTGGTGCCGTTATTTTTAGGAAAGGCCGCCATGGAAACAAAGTTAACTTCGGAAGCATCGGCACCTAAAGAGTCTATAATGGCTTGTGTTTTTTCGGTAGGTTGTTCTTTACTATCGATAACAAAATCGGCCCCCATTAAGGCTTTGGATTGTAGCTTTATGTTTTGCTTTAAATTGTCGCTGAATAATTGAATGGAAACCACGGCAGCAATTCCTAAAATAATGGATGCCATAAAAAGCAGTAATCGAGAAAGACTGGCTTTCCCATCTCTCCAAGCCATTTTTAAAAGCCATTGAAAATTCGGTTTTGAATGGATCTTGCTCATTAATTAGCGCTTGTTTTTTCGTTAGAAATAATTTTTCCGCCTTTCAGTCTTAAAATTTGCTGTGTGCGATTGGCCAAATCTAAATCGTGAGTAATAATCACTAAAGTGGTTCCGGCTTCTTTATTCAATTCAAAAAGTAATTGAATCACTTTTTCGCCAGTTTCTTCATCTAAATTCCCTGTAGGTTCATCAGCAAATAAAATGGATGGTTTGTTGGAAAATGCACGCGCCAAAGCGACACGCTGTTGTTCCCCTCCCGATAATTGCGATGGATAATGGTGTAAACGATTTCCTAAACCTACTTTTTCTAATAAGGCGATACCGAATTTAGCAGCGTTTTTTTCGCCTTGTAATTCTAAAGGAACAATCACATTTTCTAGAGCCGTTAATGTCGGTAACAATTGAAAATTCTGAAAAATAAACCCCACTTCTTTGTTTCGTAAAGCGGCACGTTCATCTTCGTTCAAATCATGCAAAGCAGTGCCACATAATTCTATGGTTCCTGAGGTTGGATAATCCAAACCTGCGCATAAACCTAATAAAGTAGTTTTTCCACTTCCTGATGGTCCTACAATTGAAAATGCACTTCCCTGTTCTATTTCAAAAGAGATATTACTAATTACTGTTAATTTTTTAGAACCACTGGTATAAGTTTTCTCTAAATCATTAATCTTTAATATATTTGACATGACTCTAATTTAATGTTTTTACTAAAAAATCCCGATGTTGAAAAATAGACAATTGCTCGTAAATAGCAACACGAGAACTCTAAAGGTTTTCTTAAAATTTTGTTGTATTTATATACTGATGTTCTTGTGCTCTTGTAAACAAGATACTTCTAAAAATACAACAGCTTTAGATGAAACAAATTCTAAAACTGAAGTAGAAACTACTGAAAATACAACTTCTAAAAAAATAGTGTTTTTTGGAGATAGTTTAACGGCGGGTTATGGTTTAGAGGATGTTGACGACGCGTATCCGGGAATTATTCAAGATAAAATAGATGCTTTAGATTTAGATTATAGCATTGTAAACTCTGGTGTTAGTGGTGAAACTACTTCGGGTGGAAAAAATAGAATTGATTGGGTTTTAAATGAAAAACCGACTATTTTTATTTTAGAACTGGGTGCCAATGATGGTTTAAGAGGTGTGCCTTTAGATCAGTCTAAAGATAACTTGCAAACCATTATAGATGCGGTTAAGAAAAGATATCCAGATACAATAATTATTTTAGCTGGCATGCAAATCCCGCCTAATATGGGGCAAGATTACACTACAGAATTTAAAAATATGTTTCCTGAATTGGCTAAAAAGAACAATTTGCACTTAATTCCTTTTCTTTTAGAAGATGTTGGTGGTATTGCAGATTTAAACCAATCGGACGGTATTCATCCAACCAAAAAAGGTCATGAAATATTGGCTAAAAATGTTTGGGATGTTTTACAACCGATATTATAAGCGTTTAAATTTTTATAACGTAAAAACTCTAAATACCCACTTTATTAGTGAGAAATTAGTTCTTGTTCTTACGTTTTTTTCTCCAAAGTATATAAAGGAAAACCGCTAAAACGGGTATAATAATAAACACAATCAACTCAAACGGATCAGATAAATCTAGTGGTTGGTTATCGTCAGGGTTTGGTGTTCCCATGGGTAATTGTAAAATCGATGTTTTAATTAGAGCTAGCATATTTTTTTGGTTTATATCCAAATTTATGAATTTAAAAACGGCTAACCAATCTAAAACCAGATTACATTTTCTTTTTTTAGAAAAGTATAAAACTAAAAAAGGTGCTCAAATGTGAGCACCCTTTTTATATAAAATAATATTGATTTTTAAATATTAAAATGATTTGAAGCATTAGTAGGTGCACTAAGAAGTTTCTTAATTAAATTAAAGGTGAAAGCTTTTAATGTTGTAGGTTTAGCTTTTCCTGTATGGTTTACTGTGTTTGAAGAAAATAAATTCTTCAGTGAAAATATTGGGGTAAATGTTGTATTATTCAAAGCGTATTATTTTTAATGTTTAACAGAGCATTCTTAAATATCTCTGATGCAAATTTCCGAAGAAATATACCATTACTACTATACCCTTTTATCCAATGTATGTTCTATTTTTACATGGTTAATCTTCAGAATTGAAAAACACGTTATTCATTTGTTACATAAATAAAAAAACCGAAAGCAGAAGTCATTTAAAGCTTGAATATATTAATTATTAGTAAGATTAAGACAATCTTTAATTAGTAAAAAAACTTTCAATTTTAAGGAATTGTAAGTTTATGTGGTTGTTTAAGTGTTATTCTAAATTTATATAAGCCATAATTTGTAAATATGTAAAAAAACATTGTGAAAAAAAGTATCTTTGCGGCATATTGAAAGTGTAGCGAAGTGAGTTATATTTTCATTTAAAACATTAACATAAATAAAAATTATGAAACATAAAATTTTAGCACTCTCAGCTGTTGTAATGAGTGCGTTGGCTTATGGTCAAGTTCAAGTATCGGTGAGTACAGGTTATGCCTTTGCTAGTGCGGGCATGAAATTAGGAGAAACGGTCAATGTATCGGAAACAGGAAATTCTTATGGAAGTTATGGCGAAGGTGCCAATGTGCAACTGAGAGGGACTTATTTTTTTAACGACTCTTTTGGTGCCGATTTAAGTTTGGGGTATTTACAAGGTGCAGACCAAACAGTATCGGAGGTTAATATACCAAATACAGATATAAATGCCGTGGCTAGAGCACGTGCTTTTGGGGCATCGGCATCTGTGGTTTATAAGTTTACTAATAATATTTACGGGCGTTTTGGTGCCTTAATAAAAGTAGGCGGAAAAACGGAAGCTGTAGTGTCTAGAAAAGCGGCGTTTTCGGAAGCGGAGGCGAATGCTTTTAATGTGCCAGTTGGTTCTTTTTCTGAAACAACTTACACCGAAGATTTTCACGGACATTTTCCATTGGGTTTTGTAGGTGCGTTAGGTTATAAATTTGATTTAGATTCTAATTTTAGTCTGTTTGTAGAAGCAGAATATTACGGTATTAGTTTAAAGCGTAAAGACTCTGAACTTTCTGAGTTTAACACCAATATCGTATTACCTGATGGTACGGTTGCAGTAGAGGGATTTTACTCGTTAGACAACTTGCCAGATGGTACGGTTAAAAAAACAACGTATGTAGATGATTTGTCTAATACCAATACAGATCCATCTAAAAAATTATCTCAAAAAGTACCTTATTCTTCCTTCGGACTTAACTTTGGAATTACTTATAAGTTTAAAAAACGAGCGGAAAAATAGTAGTTTGCACTTTTAAAAAATGATAAGAAAAACCTTGTTCTTTAATTAGAACAAGGTTTTTTTTGTGGTTGTATTTAAGTATAATCTATATAATGTGGTGCACACTTAATTAATCATGGATTCATTTCATTCGTTTTACAATTTCTACGGCAATAATCTATTCTAATGAGGTAATAATTAGCGTGCAATTACTTTAACTTGTTTATTGTAATCAATACTCTAATTATAAAGCCAACTTATTTTCGGTTATAGCTTAAACAAAGCGCACTTTTTTTTAAAACAATAAAAAAGGAATATTATTTTTAAAAATCACGAATTCAATGAATCAAGATACTTCAAAATCAATATTTGCAGGAATTATTGGAACCGGAACCATGACAATCAGTATGTTAATGGCGCCTAATAATGGTATGCGGGAAATGACACTGTGGAAAATTCTATCGGTTGGTATGGGGGTTTCTGTAGTAGTAGCTTGGTTTTTACACTTCTTAATTGGTATTCTTTTTGCTTTAGGCTACAACTGCGCTTTTGCTCCAAACTTTGACATACAAAGTACCTGGTTAAAAGGTGCTACTTTTGGTATTGCCGCTGTGGGACTTTCTCTAATAGGTATGAAAATTATCGGAGAGATTTTCGATATTCCACGATTGGAAGGTTCGATGCCTATGCGATTAACAGCTATGCTTATTGGGCATGTTGTATTTGGTGTGGTAATGGCTAAAACTATGGAGGAATAACAATATGCGTTACTACCCTTGAAATTAAATTTACTAATACTAAAGTTGTATTAAATCAGTATTAATAAATACAATTTTCATTTTGAATACTTATGTTGTTTTTGGCAGCGTAAAGAAAAATGTTGAGCCCATTCCCTCTTGGCTTTCTACCCAAATGGTACCTTTGTAATAGGTGACAATTTTTTTAACAATTGAAAGCCCAATGCCAGAAGATGATCCGGTGCTTTCTAGTTTGGTAAAGACTTTGAAAATTTTGTCGAAATAATTAGATTTAATTCCCATTCCATTGTCTTTTACAAAAAACTCGTAATGCTCTGGTTTTTCTATAAAACCAACATTAATAATTCCGTTTTCTTTATCACTATATTTAATAGCGTTTTGAATTAAATTTTGAAACACTTGCTTAAATCGCCATGTATTACCTAACAATGTTGGAAAGTTTTCTTGAACTGTAATTTTAGTTTCATTTGGTGTTAATAGGGTTTGTAAAACCTCATCGATTATGGTATTTAAATCAACGTTTTTATCTTCAGAATCTAATCTGTCTACTATGGAGTAATCTAAAATGCCTTTTATTAAAAAATCCATTTTTTCTACATTAAACAGAGCTTGGTGTAACGGCTTAAAATCTTCTTTTGATATTTTATCCTTATGGTCTTGAATAAACCAGCCAACTAAGGTGTGAATATTAATTAATGGCGCTTTTAAATCGTGAGATACTACGTGAGCGTATTCATTTAACTCAACATTTTGTTGCGATAAACTTTTTAATAATTCTTCTTTTTTTCTTTCTTGTTCCTTTATCTGTTCTTCATTTTCTTTGCGTTGTGTAACATTTACTAACATATTTGCAAAAACAAATAGAATTTCTTTTTCCTTATCGTTATATTTATTAATCTGTTTAACGGAGTCAAAACCAATAAAACCGATTAATTCATTATTTTTAATTTTGGGTATGGTTATCAAACTTTTAATGCCTTGCGGTTCTAGAATAGCTTTTAAACCGTATTCACCTTCATCGGGTAATAAACTCACATCTTCAATATAAAAAGCCTCTCCTTTTTTATGAGCTTCCAACCATTGTGTAATAAAATCAATGGGAATGTTTTGTAGGTTGTCTATTTCTGGATCAATACCTGCTGCACACCATTCGTAAGTGTTTGAGGCGGTTTTGTTTACTAAGTCGTAAGAGAAAATGTAGCTTCTGTCTGATTCTACAAACTCCCCTATTTGTTTAAGCGATTTTCTAAGAAGTTGATCAATATCTGATAAATCAGAATTGATATATGTGGTTGAAATACTTATTAATAAATCTTGAAAACGAAGTTGACGTTCTATAATTCTATCTTTTTCTTCCTGGTTAAAATCAGTGCTTAAAATTGTTTTTTGGGAATCTTGTTGCTTTATTTTCATTCGATTTATATTGTTTAAGATAGTACGTACGCCACTAATACGTTGTCTAATATAATATTTAGATTCTTCTTATTAAAATATAAGTTAGTAGGAAATGAAATAAAATACTACAAGGCTGAATAAAGGTTATAGAAATTTAGTGAAGTCCGTATTCTTAATTTGATTTTTAAACTTTGTATTTAGTACTCTTTTTAGGTTTATAAAAGTATTGATCAAAAAAAAGTAAACCTGCGGAATTCTCACTCCACAAATTTACTTCCTTAAAAACATTAGCATGTAAATTAGCTTTGTTTTTTATTTAAATCTTTTATTAAGTTAGAAGCATAAAAAGCAATAATGAGTGCAGCCACACCAATACAACACCACATAAACCAAGGTTGTTGCCAAAACGATATTTCTGCTACGGCTTTACCAGTTTGTTTTACGGTGTTTATTGAAGTTATTGTAGCTGTTGGTAACATATTTTTTAAGGTGTTTGCGACTTCTGAAATATCGTAATCAGGGAAGTTAAGCGCTTTGTCGCCAGCTGTAACTCTGTAAGTGGTTTGGGGCTTTAAAGCGGCAACCATATATACAGGCTTTTGCATAAAAGAGATGCTGCTAATTTCAAGTTTGGGATTGTCTTTATTATCAATTTCTAAATATAGTTCACCTTCAACCGTTGTGGGAATATTAAAAACGAGATCGTTATCGGAACGTATGGACAATGTAGCAATAAAATTTTTGTACGTTTCCTTGTTATGCTTTTCTTCGCGCGATTTTAAAGTATATAATGTAGCATTACGACTATAAAGTGCCGGTTCTGTAATATTCAATTTCATTTGATGAATTACTTCTGGTCTTTCAAAAGTAATATGCACTAGTGTTTTTTTGTTTTCCTCTGAATAAGAAATTGTTTTTACAGGAATATCATCCATTTTTATTGGCGATATAGTTTCTTTCTCTGCACTCACCTTCCCTATTTTTAAAAGGTTTATTGGTAATGAATGCTTATCATTAAAAACCACTTTTAGATAACGGTAAGCGCCTAAAGGAAAATTAATAACCTTATAGACTTGAGTATCTTCAGGATGACTTAAATTATTTAATTGACCGTTGTTTACAATACCAAACCATTTTGTTTTATTGTTACTACCTTCTAGTTTGTAACTTTTATTACCTTGATAATTTGCAATTAAAAACACGGCTTGTTTGATGGCTTTATCTGGATTTTCAAAGATATAAGTCGAGGTGCTATCCGTTACTCGTGACGACGAAATAACAGCGTATTCTGTAAAATCTGAAACCTGAGTGGTTTTAAAAGCCGTTACCGATTTTAAAAAATAAGGCACTTGATTGCCTTGAGTGTCTAAAATTCTTAGATCGCGTAAATCGGCTGTAGCATGTGTGCGAAAATTATAAGGCACGGGAATGTGGTGCAACCCAGCTTCTGTTACAGGTTTTATTTCTCCTTCTACGGTGTGTTTTTGACCAAAAGCCATAGTAACACAAAACATTAAAAGTAGTTTAATCGATGTTTTCATTTTCTGTTGTTTTCTCATCATCAATAACCAAAACTTTTATTTTTTGATATATAAATGAAATAATTAAAATTAGGATTCCTAGTAATATAAAGGCGATAATTTTTCCAGTTTCAGAGACATTACTAATGTCGTAAGCAAAAAGCTTAACAATGGTTAGTCCTAAAAGTGTTAGCGCAATAATTCGTAGAGATTTTAATTGTTTTTTAATACCCCAAAGTAACAATACAAAAGCCAAAACGCCCCATAATACGGGAAGCCCTGTTTTTATTATTTTATATTGCGCCGTTGATATTAAAGCGTATTTATTAGTTTGTTCGTTTTGCGCTATGGAGAAGTCCATTAAATGAAGTCCTTGTAAAATGACTTCGGTGCTTGCTATAAGTACTAAGGCAAAAACGGCCAACCAAATGGTTAATTTATTATTAAATATAGAAAATACTTTTTGCGTTTTATTGCTGTTGTAAACCAAATACCAGAAATATAAAACAAAGGCCAAGCCAACAAAGTGCATGGCATAGGAAATACTATAATTAAAATCATATAGTAAGTTTTCTTCAAATTCTAACATGGGTAATTTGGCTATTCCAATGGCGAATATGGCTATGTTAAAAATAGCGACTACATTAATTAATTTATCATTGCTAGTTGTTCTGTTTCGGTATAAAACAAAACATAATACAGCTGAAAACAGAAAATGATATTGTAAACAAACGGATAACAACCCGTTCATCATAAAGAATTGATCTGCTTGATAAATCACTTCTGTTAATCCCACAAAATAACCCACAACTACAGCAGCAATGCGCGTTAGTTTTTTGTAGAATATTGGATTAAACACCAAACCAAACTTTTCTAATTTTTCAGTCTCCTTGCGTAATAATAGATGCACAGTAACTAGAGATAGTACAACTAAAAAGCCAGCTATAAATACAGGGTTAAGTATAATGTTAAAGGCTTCAGCATTAGTATAAACCTCCCAATCCATCACCAAACTACCTATCATTAAAGCTTGCACAATAACAGAAGCAAAACGGTAACTTTTAATTTGCGATTTTTGAGCCAACCACATCAGCATAACGGCTTCTATGGCCCAGAACACTGTAATGTTGTTTCCTGAAAACTGTATAGGAATGGCCAAAGTAATAAAGGTTAAACTTAAACCTATTAATAGATAAATTCCTTTTTTGTCTAAACCAAATTTCTTGAATAATAACAGCGAATACCCCATGTTCATTAAAGCTAAAAAGGCTGTGAAGAGCCCTCTTAATTCTGGATTATATTCCGATAAAACAAACATACCAATACCGTAGAATACAAAGTTATTGGTAGCCAACATACCTAATTGAATACCGGTAAAACTCCCTTTGTTTCGTAAATTGTTTATAGTGGTCATCACTATAAATATTAAGTAGAAAATAAAACCAAAAACTAAGGCGCCAAAATAATGAGGCTCTAGGGAAAGTAAATCTTTAGTAACCCAACCTCCAAATAGCAGTATAGTAAATATAAAGGCTAGAATATGTAAAAGTTGCCATTTTTTAAAATAGGCCAATGTTAATATGCCGATGTCTAAAATGGCGATATAGGTGAATAATACAACGTAATTACCGCTACCAGTACTAATCATGAATGGGACAGCAAAACCACCAATAAGTGATAATACAGCCAATTCCATTCTATTATATGATAATGAAATGAGACAACTAAAAGCCGTAATTATGACCATGATGGAAAAAGCAACTTCTTGGCCAAACAACTTATACTCGTGAAACGCAATAGCAATAGTAAAGTAAAAAATAGCAATAGCTCCTGCAACAAGTACAGAACTAAACGGCGCATATTTTTTACGCAATTTATGTGCGATAAATAACACTAAACTACCAGCAAGAATACCAATACCAACACGAGCAGGTTCGTTAATCCAATCTTTATCTATAGCGTATTTAACAAAATAGCTAATGCCCAAAACAAGGATTAGAATACCAATTTTGTTGATTAGGTTTTCGCCAATAAACTTTTCTAAATCGGGGTTTTTCTGTTTAAAACGTTCCCAAAGTGGTAGCGTAGGTTCTTTTTCTTCTTTTTTAATAGGTGCTGCCGATGCTAAATAAGTACTGTCTTGATCTTCTAAAGGAATTTCAGTATCCGTGTTGTTAGGAGTTTCAGCAGTAGTATTAAAAGTCTCGTTGTTGTAATATTTGTAATCATTTAACAAGGTGTTAATGAACTCTAAATCGCTAGATTCTTTAACGGTATTAATGCCAAGCACATCAACCATTTTATTTCGTAACCTATGTAAAGTTTCAGTGTCTTGAGACGTTTCCGCAGTAACTAATATATTTTTTATAATCTCAACATCTTTAGCTTTTAATTTAGTAACGCTAGCATAAGTTGGCAAGTAGTCGTTTTCTGAAGTATTCTGAACAATTTCAGAAGATTCCAAAGATTTTTCTATTGGAGGAATAATGATTTCAGGAACCACCTTTTCAATAGGTTCGTCTTCAACTTCGTAGTCAAAAGCATTATTCTGAACCGTTTCTTCTATAGAGGAATTATGAAATTGCTCACGCTTTAATAACTTGTGAAGTCCGTTAACTTTTTCATTTAAATCATCAATATCTTCCTTTAAGCGACTGTTGTTTTTGCTGTATTTAGAGTTCTGAAAAATTAATAAAAGTATAATGACGACTGAAAGAATATATTCCATAGGGAGTTGGATGTATTAAGTGCTTTAAATAATAATATGCAATGTAATACTAATCTTTAAGATTATATATTCTAGATAAAAAAGAAGAATAAAATGGATAGATTTTTTTGGTAAAAGCATCTTTTAACGAAAATATAGTTAAAAAAAACAGATTTATTTTTCACTTAAAAGATGCTTTGCTCTTGGTGGTTTTAGCGGTATAAGTTTTGAAAGCCGATTTGTAATTAAAGCTTAAATTAATTCCTTCATAATTTCGGCAAGCAATTCGTACGATCGTATTCTGTCTTTTACATCATAAATGTTAGTAACAGCAATAAGTTCATCTGCTTGAGTTTGTTCCATAAAGGTTTTAACTTGAGCTTTTACAGTCGCTTTGCTACCTACAAAAGAATACTTTAACATTTGGTGCACCTGCGGATTTTGAATAATCTCTTTTAAGTCTGCCGTCATGTCTGTTGGTGGTTGTACAAAATCACGTTTCCCAGTAAAAATGCCCACAATCATGCGTATTAATGAGGTGAATAAACGCTGTGCTTCTTCATCAGTATCAGCAATTATAATATTGACACCGGCCATAACGTAAGGCGTTTCTAAATCTTTGGAAGGCTGAAATTCTTTACGATAAATATCAATAGCGTTCCATAAATGTGTAGTTGCAAAATGACTTGCAAAAGCATATGGTAATCCGTTTTTAGCTGCCAAATGGGCACTATCTGTGCTAGAACCTAAAATATAAATAGGTACTTCTACACCTTCGGCTACGGTTGCTCGCACTTTGGAAGTTGCATTTTTCTTAGAAAAATAAGTTTGTATTTTTTCTAATTCATTTGGAAACGCATGCGCAGCATCCATAAAATCTGAACGTATGGCTTGCGCCGTTTCTCTATCGGTTCCAGGTGCTCTACCTAAGCCTAAATCTATCCGATTAGGGTATAATGATCCTAAAGTACCAAACTGTTCGGCAATAATTAAGGGCGAATGGTTGGGTAGCATAACCCCGCCAGACCCCACCTTAATAGTCTTTGTGCCTTGAGCTACAAAGCCTATTAAAACCGATGTGGCACTACTGCCAATATTTGGTGCGTTATGGTGTTCTGCTAACCAATAGCGTGTGTATCCATAAGTTTCAGCATGTTGAGCTAAGTTTAAAGCGTCGTTATATGTTTGTTTAAGCGTATGGCCATCAGACACTAAAGCAAGGTCTAAAATGGAATACGCGGTAGGTTTGTTTTTCATAAGTAAATGTTATGCGATTCTAAAGGGTGAATAAGGTCAAAATCCATACCGTTTTTAATTTTCTAGATATAAAGATAACGACTTTAACGTATCTTTTTATAGCAAAGAACTAAACTGTAAATGGTTTGCTCTTGTATTACTAAAACTTAGTTAAAGCCTGAAATTACCATGACAGTTTTTCTTTCGTTTTACGACAAAACCATAACTTTGAATAAAAACAAGTAGTATAAAATGAAAATCAAAAAACATCTTATAGTTATAGCTAGTATTACGACACTTTTAGCATGTAATACCAAAGTTAAAAAGGGAAATAATTCCATTTTAACCCAGGAAGAACCAACTCCTGAAGTTGTAACGCTTTCAAAAGCGGAGTTAATTCTAAATGAAGCCATAGAGGCTCATGGTGGCGATTTGTATAATACGGCGTATTATCAATTCGAATTTAGAGGGGATACGTATAAATTTAAAAATAACGGACAAAATTTTGAATACACGAAAATCTCAAGAAAGGATGATGCGTTAACGGAAGATGTTCTAAAAAACGACCTGTTCTCAAGAAAGGAAGATGGACATTTTTTAGCACTTACACAGAAGAAAATTAATAGTGCAAAGGGGGCTTTAAATTCGGTAATTTATTTTGCTACACTTCCATACAAATTAAATGATGCATCGGTGAATAAAACCTTTATCGAAAACACCACAATTAAAGGTGAGCCTTATGCTGTTATAGGGGTCACGTTCAATGAAGAAGGTGGCGGAGAAGATTTTGACGATGCTTACCATTACTGGATAAATACAACAAACCATAAAATAGATTATTTAGCTTATAATTATAGCGTAAATGAAGGCGGTGTGCGTTTTAGAAGTGCTTATAACAAGCGTGTTGTAAATGGTATTACTTTTCAAGATTACATTAATTATGAAGCTGAGGTTGGCACGCCTTTAAAAGATTTGCCAAAGCTGTATGAAGCTGGAGAATTAAAAGAATTATCTAAAATAGAAACTGAAAACGTTGTTAATTTAAATAAGCAATAGATTTTAAAACGATGTCTTAACGGCATTAATTCAATAAATACAAAAAGCGTAAGTCATTAAAACTTGCGCTTTTTTTTATGATGAATATTGAAATGTATAAGTCTGTTATAGAAGTTGTATTTACAGAATGTATAATCAAATAAAAACCTTATTTTTAAATTCTCTTTTTATGAAGAATGAAACATTGGATAGATCTTTTATCGGAATTTAAAATCAAGCAACAACCCGTTGCATTGTTGACTGTAACTAAATGTTTAGGCTCAACACCCTGCATTGTGGGTTCCCGAATGATTATAACTGATAAAGGTGTTTTACACGGCACTATTGGTGGTGGAAAATTAGAGTTCTTAGCTATGGATGAAGCCAAAATAGCACTTACAGAGAATAGAATCATCCAATGTGCTTATACCTTAGGTCCAGAATTTGAACAATGCTGCGGCGGAAAAGTTGAATTTATTATAGAACCCATGAATCAATCTCCTCAATTATTTCTATTTGGTGCCGGACATATTGGCGTTGAATTGGCTGAAATATTAGTCGATACGCCATTTAAAGTAAATATAATCGATTACCGAAATCATTGGTTTGAAAACTTATCTTTAGATGAAAGTATAACTTTCCATGCTGTTAATTTAGACGATTTTAAAACCTTTCGAGACGTTGTAAGCTGGGGAAAAAACTGCTATGTATTGGTGATGACCCCTGATCATTCGGTCGACTTTGATATTATTGCTATGGCGCTTGAAAATGAAACCCGTTTTTTAGGTTTAATAGGAAGTAAAACAAAACGTACACGATTCCATAATATGCTCATTAAAGATTTGAATATTAAGGAAGGCATGACGAATGTGATTTGTCCGATAGGCTTAAATACAGGAGGAAACACACCAAAAGAAATCGCTATAGATGTAGCTGCACAATTACTACAAGTGCATTATAAAGGATAACGTTTTTTCTGAATTATATAATCTGATAATAGAAATAAACAAGTTGAATTTAACTAAAGATAGTTTCGCTCAATGCATAATAAACGGCCATAAAGGCAGAAAAAACAGCACTTCCTAAAAAACGCCATTTTAGTTTGAAACGATTCTGAATGATATAATTCGCTGTAAACGAAATTGGAATATTCACCAAAAACGACCAGAAAGCAATTTCCAATAAATTGAATCCAAGGGCGTTAAATTCACCAGAAAACAATTTAATAAATAGCAAATGTCTCGCAATCCATAACGGGTTAAAATACATAATGGCTAAAATCGTTTTTGTAACCGTGGCTTTTATTCCAGTTAAAAACTGCGTCTTTTTTACAATCCAATCAAAATAATTAGGAATTTCAAAAGCATAAAACGTGGCACCAATACACATCATACCAAGTACGCGATACCAAGAAAATTCAGCTAGTAAAAGTGCAGCAACAGTATCACCTGCACTGTAAATTATGGCGCCTTTTAATATATTTTGTTTTTTATAGTGCAATGGAAATAGGTGTTATTTTTGAATTATTTTAGAAGGTATTTCGCAAAAAGCTAATTACGGGTTTTTATATAAACTCATCAATACTTTTTCGGGAGTCATGGGAGCGTGAAATTCTAAATCGTAATTAGGGTTAAAAGCTTTTATCGCATTTTGAAGCGCAAAATAAGCACCAATACCATACATTAAGGGCGGTTCGCCAACGGCTTTAGATTTTAAAATAGCCAGATCATGACCATCCGTTTCTAAAGGGATTACCTCTACCCGCTTAGGTGCCGAAAATATATCGGGTACTTTATAAGTAGATAAGGCATTAGAAAGTAGTTTGCCTTCATCATTATAAGCGATTTCTTCCATAGTCATCCAGCCGATACCTTGAATTAAAGCACCTTCCACTTGACCTAAATCGATGCCTTCGCTCATGCTTTTTCCGTAATCGTGTACAATTTTTACACTATCAAATTCGTAAGTGCCACGTGTACAATCGACTGTTGTGGTTATTATAGCTGTGCCGTAAACATGATAGGCAAACGGGTGCCCTTTTTCCGTCGATTTATCAAAATGAATATCAGGTGTGGCATAATGCGCATTTTCAGTTAAAGCTACACGGTTCAACATCGCTTTATTGATGAGGTCGGTCCAAGTTAACTTGGGTTTTTCAGAATTATGATATACAAACCCATCTTTTAAAACAATGCTTTCTTTTGAAGTTTCTAAGGCTTCCGATGCCACGATTTTCAGACGTTCCAACAAGGCGTTACAGGCTATTAAAGTGGCTTTTCCGTTTAAATCGGCAGTAGAACTTGCCGCGGACGGCGAAGTATTGGCAACGCGCGTAGTATTTGTGGTTTCAATCTTAATTTTTTCAATAGGAATCGAAAATACATCTGCAGCAATTTGCATCATTTTGGTGTTTACGCCCTGCCCCATTTCTACGGCAGCGGTACTAATGCCAACACTACCATCTAAATAAATATGAACTAAAGCTCGTGCATGATTCATGGGTGTGTTGGTGAATGAAATTCCGAAAGTAATCGGCATCAAAGCCAATCCTTTTTTGAAATTTATATGTGTTTTGTTATAGCTGTGAATCTCTCGTTCTAAAGCTTCGATATTAAATATGCTTTTAGCTGAATTCCAACTGTTTTTAGCTTCGACTTTCTTCGCTATTTGTCCATAAGAAAACGTGTTATTTTCTTCCAATAAATTAGTTTCTTGAATTTGGCTTGCGCTCACACCTATTTCATGTGCTGCTTTTGCAATGGCAGATTCAATAACAAACATACCTTGCGGACCACCAAAACCTCGAAAGGCCGTGTTTGTTGGTAAATTGGTTTTACAACTCAATACTTTTGTGGTGACGTTCGGTATATAATAACTGTTGGTGGCATGGAATAAAGTACGCTCGGCAATAGCTGGAGACAAGTCGGCCGAAGCACCAGAATTCTGTAAAAATTCTGTTTGGTAAGCTAGGATTTTTAAGTCTTTTGATAAGCCAATTTTATAGGTGCTTTCATAAGGGTGTCTTTTGCCTGTCATTCGTAAATCGTCGTGTCGATTCAAAATTATTTTCACCGACTGTTTCAAGTGAAAACTAGCCAAAGCCGCCATCACTGCCCATGGTGTTGCTTGGTCTTCTTTACCTCCAAAGCCACCTCCAAGTCGGGTAACATCCACCTCAATTTTGTGCATGGCAACACCTAAAACCTGAGCAATTGTTTTTTGCACAGATGTAGGTCCTTGTGTGGACGAAGTTACTTTTATATTCCCATTTTCCTGAGGTTCGGCATAAGCGCCTTGAGTTTCAATATATAAATGTTCTTGACCGTTGGAAAAGGTTTCTCCTTCAAAAATATACTCACAATTTTTAAATGCCTTTTCAGTATCGCCTAAACTAAACGATCGTGGTGCATTAATGAAACTGCCTTTGGCTTTCGCTTCTTTTGCTGTGGTAATTACAGGTAATTCTTCAATGTCAATGGTTATTAATTGTCTTGCTTTTCGAGCTATAAATTCTGATTCGGCAACAATTAAAGCAATCGGCATGCCCCAAAAATGAACTTCATGTTCTGCAAATAAAGGTTCATCTGGAATAATACCGCCAATTTCGTTTTTTCCAGGAATATCTTTATAAGTGAAAATTCGTTCTACTCCATTCAAAGCTTCTGCTTTAGAATAGTCGATATGCTTTATTCTTCCGTGTGCTTTTGGTGCATCAAAAACCACAGCATGAAAGGTGCCTTGTCTGATATTGATATCATCTACATACACCGATTCTCCACGGACATGTGTGTACGAATCTAAGTTTTTTATACTCTTTTTCAACGCTATTGTTACAGCGTCTAATTTTGAATTTAAGACGGTATTGGCTTTGTTTTTATCCATGTTTAACAAAATCTTTTAAGTTGAAATACTTCGGAAATAACACCGTAAAATGTGCGAAAAATAACTGACGTGCTAATAAACGTTTATAATCGCTAGTGCCTCGAACATCGCTAATAGGTGAAATGTCTTTTTGTAAGATTGTGTTGGCTTCTAAAATGGTTTGGGCTGATAGCGATTTTCCTTTTAAGAATGTTGAGGTGTTTTTTAAATACTTCGGAATCGCTGCAACACCACCCATAGAAACATGTACTTCGGAAATACTATCCTTTTCAACAGAAATATGTATAGCGGTATTTACACTTGCAATATCCAAATGTGTACGCTTCGATACTTTTTCAAAATTGAAAAAAGAATGTGCCGTTGGTAATTTAAATTCTATATTTTTTAAGAGTTCATCGTCCTTTAAATCGAAATTTTTATAGCCTTGATAGAAGTTTTTAAGCGAAATAACGCGTTCTTTTTCTTCGGAAGTAATAAGCGTGACCTTGCTATTTAAAGCGAGGAAGAAAATCGTCATATCTCCTATGGGTGATGCGTTTACTATATTCCCACCAAAAGACGCCATATTTCTTATTTGCTGAGAAGACACGAGTTTTAAGTGTGATTTCAAATTAGGAAAAACAGTATTTAATTCTGGATTGTTCCATAAATTAGAAGCTGTTTCATTGGCGCCTATAATACAAACCCCGTCTTCAATATGAATACCTCTTAACTCTTGGTTTTCTGTTAAAAGTGTGATGTCAAGATCGGTTAAATTATCGGCTTGTTGTACGTATAAATCTGTTCCGCCAGAAATTCGTTTTTCTTGAGATGCTTTTAAAGTTTCGGTACTTAATGCTTTTAATCTCTCAGGAATTTTTTCAAAATACTCTGGAATAAATCCGTTTTCAATCAGCCAACTAAATCCGGTTTCTTCTTTGGTTTGAAGTTTTTCAACCACATGATTTGCTGCTTTTTCAATAGATTTATACCCGGTACAGCGGCAGATATTTCCACTAATCGCATCAATAGCGTTGTTATAATTTTTATCAGAATTTGATAGGGCAAACCCGGTTAATGCTACCACAAAACCAGGCGTGCAAAAGCCACATTGCGTGGCGAAATTGGCTTTCATGGCGTCTTGAGCGGTGGTTAACTGGTGCTTTAAATTTGTGCCTTCAACCGTCACAATATGTTTGCCGTGCGCATTACCTAAAGGCGAAATACAAGAGGTAATACTTTGGTATTCCATGGCTCCATGTTTTAAATTGCCCACTAAAACGGTACATGCACCACAATCGCCTTCGCGACAACCAATTTTGGTTCCTGTAAGGCGCTGTTGGTAACGTACAAAATCCAAAAGCGTCATTCCTGAAGGTTCTAGAGTATGTATGGTTTTGTTATTTAGGATGAAGGAAATCATACTTTAATATTCGGTTTTATCCATTTTTTTAGTCCATTCCTCAAAAGGCTCTAATGCGATTTCTCGTGCTAATTGCTCAAAAGGAATACTTCTTTTTTCGTAAGGTAAAGGAATTTCTTTATATATAAACTCATCGTCAAATCCAATATTTGCGGCATCTACTTGGTTGCTGCCGTAGTAAACCTTATCCGGTCTAGCCCAATAAATAGCCCCTAAACACATTGGGCAAGGTTCACATGAGGTGTAAATTTCACAACCGTTTAATTGAAACGATCCGAGATTTTTACAGGCATCACGAATGGCAGTTACTTCGGCATGTGCCGTGGGATCGTTGGTGGAAGTAACTTTATTATTTCCACGACCTACAATTTCACCATCTTTAACAATAATGCAGCCAAATGGTCCGCCTTCGTTGTTTTTCATTCCTTTTAAAGCGGCGTTAACAGCCTCTTGCATATATTTTTCTTTGCACATTTTTAAACGTATTTTTTCTTAAAAATACGAATGATTTTGTGGTTTATTGATGTAGGATAGTGATTTTTTTGTATTCAATTTGGCTTAGAAAGCATTCCTTAGAAATAAATTATTGTAGTAAATAGGCGAATTAAATACTCTTTTGAAGCTGATTTTTATCGTAAACACTTTTTTTTAATAGTAATACTATTATATTTGCGCAAAATAGTTTTAATTATGAAAGAATTACTCTCTAAATTTAAGATTGAATTGCCTGAGGGCATTTATATTAAAGATCCTGAATCGTCTAAACTCGGGATTAAAATTATTGAAAACAGCATTGTTCTTATTGAAAATATGGGTTTTGAAGATTTTAATTTTAAAAAGCTTGGAAAACATATTGGTACTAATGAAAGTTCAATTTATCGCTATTTTGAAAATAAGCACAACTTACTACTCTACCTAACATCTTGGTATTGGAGTTGGATCGAGTATCAACTTGTTATAGAAACCTATAGTATAAGTAATCCAGAAGATAAGCTAAAAAAAGCTATTGAGGTGCTTACCCGAATTACAAAGCAGGACAGTAATTATAGCCACATTAACCAAATGCTGCTTAATAAAATTGTGATTTATGAAAACTCTAAATCTTATTTAACTAAAAATGTGGATGCCGAAAATAAAGATGGTTTTTTTATGCCTTATAAAAGGGTTGTACATCGTTTTTCGGGAATTATTTCAGATTATAACACAGATTATAAGTACCCATTAAGCTTAGCGTCTTCTATTGTTGAAGGTGCATTACAAGAGCATTTTGTTAAAACACATTTTAAGTCGATTACAAATTGTAATGATGAACATTTGCTTACTGAGTTTTTTACAGATTTAGCAATAAAAGCCCTTTCGGTAGATGGAAAATAAAACACTTACGCCCTGGAAACGTTTTTTAGGTTTACTTAAATTAGATCGTAAAGATATTTTTCAAATTGGATATTATGCCGTGTTCGAAGGTATCGTGGCTATGTCGTTACCATTAGGTATTCAGGCCATTATCAACTTAATTCAAGGTGCGCAAATGTCTACCTCATGGATTGTTTTATCTATGTTAGTGACTGCTGGTGTGGCTTTTTCGGGTATGCTTCGTTTTATGCAAATGCGTATTATAGAAACTATTCAGCAGCGTATTTTTACCCGAGCTTCTTTAGAACTCAGCTATCGTTTTCCGAAGATAAAAATGAGTGAATTGCGTAAATATTACCTACCTGAGTTAGCTAATCGGTTTTTCGATACTTTAACCATTCAGAAAGGTTTAAGTAAAATTTTAATAGATGTGCCTTCTGCCTTTTTACAAATTATTTTCGCCCTCATTTTACTATCATTTTACCATAGCTTCTTTATTATTTTCGGCATATTGTTGATTCTTTTAATATATATCGTGTTTAAATATACCGCTAGAAATGGGTTAGAAACAAGTTTAAAAGAATCCAAATTAAAATATAAAGTAGCACATTGGTTACAAGAAATTTCACGAACGGTTATTAGTTTTAAGCTCTCAGGTAAAACAAGCTTAGCCATGAAAAAAAGTGATGACCTCGTTGAAGAATATTTAGTTTCAAGAGAAAAGCACTTTAAAGTTTTGGCTATTCAATTTGTACAAATGATTGGTTTTAAGGTATTGGTTACTGCCGGGCTTTTGTTAATTGGAGGATATTTAGTATTAGATCAACGTATGAATATTGGTCAGTTTGTTGCTGCCGAAATTATTATACTTTTAGTTATTAATTCTGTTGAAAAACTTATTATTGGCTTAGAATCATTCTATGATATTTTAACCTCCATCGAGAAATTAGGTCAAGTTATAGATAAACCCATCGAGTCTCAAACAGGAGAATTAATAAAAGCAGGAAGTCCTTTAAGTGTTGAATTTCAGAATGTATCTTATCGTGTTGAGGAGCGCCATACTCCTATTTTGAATGCTATTTCATTTACAATTGAACCTACTGACCGAATTATTATTGAAGGTCAGAGTGGTTCAGGAAAATCAAGTTTATTACAGCTTATTTCGGGGGTGCTATCACCAACTTCGGGCTATATTTATGTGAATAATTTATCCATAGAAAGTCTTTTTATGAGTGAATATCGCTCTAATTTAGGGTTGTTATTGGCTATTGAGACACCCTTCGAAGGTTCCATAAGAGAAAATATCACTTTTGGAAATAAAGATATTAGTGACGAATCCATTTATAGCACCTTTGAAAGCATTGGTTTAACGGCTTTTTTAAAGCAACAACCTCAAGGGTTAAACACCTTGTTAAAGCCTGAAGGAATCCAAATTGCTAATAATATTACAAAAAAAATAATTTTAGCACGTGCTATTGTAAAACAGCCCAAAATATTAATTCTGGAAGATCCATTAGACCATTTTAACAAAGTGGAGGCCAAAAAAATTGTAGATTTTCTTACAGATGCTTCGCAACCTTGGAGTTTAGTTGTGGTAAGTAACAATGCAAGCTGGAAACAAAAATGTAACAAGCACATTACTTTAAGTAATGGAAATATGGTTAATAAATTATAAGTTATGTTAAATATATCAAACAATAGAGTTTCGGAATATGTTGACTTAAAAAAGTTTAAATCAGGTAAAGATATTTTTACAAAGGAATACCATAAACGATTTAATAAATTTCTGATAGCGTTTTCAGTAATTATGGTCATTATACTTTTTTTACCGTGGACGCAAAACATCACGAGTGATGGTATTGTAACCACCTTAAAATTAAACCAGCGTCCGCAAACATTACAGTCATCGATACCTGGACGTATTGAAGAATGGTTTGTTCAAGAAGGTGATTTTGTAAATAAAGGAGATACCATTTTACGTATTTCAGAAATTAAAAGTGATTATTTTGATGAGAAATTAGCCGAAAGAACAGGTAATCAACTGGCATCAAAATCGTCTTCTGTAGAAGCTTATAAAAATAAAGAAACGTCATATAGAAATCAAATTGTGGCTTTACAACAAGAACGTAATTTAAAACTAGAACAAGCTAGAAATAAATTTTTACAAGCCGAGTTAAAAGTGAAAACCGATAGTATGGATTTAGAGGCTGTCAAAATAAAAAATGATATTGCTAAAATTCAATACGAACGTACTATAGCGCTGCAAGAAGAAGGTTTGAAAGCTGTTAAAGATGTTGAAGAAAAACGATCTAAGCTACAAGAGTCTGAAGCTAAATTAATTTCACAACAGAACAAATATTTAAGTACCAAAAATGATGTTATAAATGCCAATTTGTACATTTCAACTCTAAAAGCAACTTATGATGATAAAATAGCTAAAGCGGAAAGCAGCCTATTTACGGCGCAATCTAGCGGTTATGACACAGAAGCTCAAGTGTCAAAATTAGAAACCAATCTAGCAAATTATCAAAAACGTAGTAGCCTTTTATTTGTTACCGCTCCACAGAATGGTTATATAAATAAAGCCATTAGGTCTGGGATTGGAGAATCTTTTAAGGAGGGTGAAAAACTAGTAAATATTATGCCTTCAACTTACGATTTAGCAGTAGAAATGTTTGTGCGCCCTATAGATTTGCCTTTGCTACATGCTGGAGAAAAAGTACAAGTTCAGTTTGATGGTTGGCCGGCTTTAGTGTTTAGCGGATGGCCAAATGTATCCTATGGTACGTATGCCGCTAAAATTGTAGCGATGGAAAAATTTATAAGTAGTAACGGAAAATATCGAGTGTTGTTAGCACCTGATGATAAAGATATTCCTTGGCCTGAAGAGATACGTGTAGGTTCGGGAGCTAAAACTATTGCACTATTGAATGATGTGCCTATTTGGTTTGAAATGTGGAGACAAATAAACAGCTTCCCGCCTAATTATTACAAATCGGGAGGGGAAAATGAAGATTCAAAAGATAAAAAGAAAACCTAATGAAGAACCTTATATTTATAATGTTGGTTTTAATGGTGTCCTTAAGTTTTTCGCAAACCAATGAGACGGTTTTAACTTTGGAGGAATATTTGGGTTACGTGAAAAAGTATCACCCAATAGTTAAGCAAGCCGAACTTATTACCACAGAAAGCGAAGCAAAACTATTAAAAGCTCGTGGTGCTTTCGACCCTAAATTAGAAGTTGATTATAGCAGAAAAAAGTTTAAAGACACTGAGTATTACGATAAGTTGAATGCGGCTTTTAAAATTCCAACTTGGTATGGTATTGAGTTGAAAACAAATTATGATGATAATAACGGCAAATATCTAAACCCGGAGTACAACACCCCGGAAGGCGGATTATATAGTGCCGGCATATCGATTCCTCTTGCTAAAGACTTGCTCACTAATAAGCGAATGGCGACTTTAAAACAGGCTAAAATTTATACTAAGCAAGCCGTGGCAAAACAGGAATTTGTTATCAATGACATTTTATACAGCGCCATTTCTTCTTATTTTTATTGGTTAAAAAGTTATCAAGATAAAATGGTGCATCAAGATTATGTTGGAAATGCACAAATGCAATTAGGTAATGTAAAAAAAAGTTTCTTTGCAGGCGATAAACCGGCAGTAGATACTTTGGAGGCTAGCATAAATTTAAAAACGAGGCAGCTTAATTTTGAAAAATCTAAAATTGGATATGTGAAATCAACGTTGGAATTATCAAATTTTGTTTGGCTGGAAAATAATTTGCCTTTGGAGTTAAACGAAACCATCACTCCTGATATCAATACTATTAAAATTATTGATTTGGTTTTAAATAGTTCAATTTTAAATAGTAATGAAAGCTTAATTGAGAACCACCCAAAACTGCAAGAATTACAATTTAAAAAAGCAATTCTAACAGTTGATAAACGCTTAAAAACAAATAATTTATTACCTAAAGTGAATTTGCAATATAATTTTTTGACTACTGAATATCAGGCGATAAATAGTTTTAATACAGCGGATTATAAAAGTGGGTTAAATATTAGCATTCCTCTGTTTTTAAGAAAAGAACGTGCCGATTTGAAATTAGCGAAACTCAAATTAAAAGACATCAATTTTGATATTGCAACCACAAGAGTGAGTTTGAAAAACAAAGTGCTTGCAACAATACAGGAGATTGAATCGTATAAAGCGCAGTATAAAATTCTATTAGATCTTGTAGAGAATTACAAGCAACTAATGAGAAGCGAAGAACGTAAATTTAGTTTGGGTGAAGGCTCACTATTTCTTGTGAATTATAGGGGGGTAAAATTAATAGAAAACGAATTGAAAAAAAATGATTCGGAATATCAAGTTTGTATGAGCAAAACAAATTTATTAAGAACATTGAACAAGCTATAAATTAAAACAAAAAAAGCCCATCAAACTAAATTGATGGGCTCTTTAAAAACTTGAAGTATATATTTAGATAACTTTTACGTTAACTGCATTTAGTCCTTTGTTTCCTTCTTGTAATTCAAATTCAACAACATCGCCTTCACGAATCTCGTCTACTAATCCTGAAATGTGTACAAAATGATCTTTGTCTACGCCTTCTTCAGTGATAAATCCGAAACCTTTAGCATCGTTGAAAAATTTTACTGTTCCTTTACTCATAATATTATAATGTATTTAATAATTACTTATTAGTAGTCAAAGATAGTGCCAATTAATAGATATGGTCTACCAATCTATAGGAAAATAATCTTTTAAAAATTTACCCGACCAATGTTTTCCGGTATTAATCCCGTCAATAAGCGGATCCATTACCCTCGCGGCACCATCAACAATATCTAATGGTGGTTGAAAATCGTGTACATCTACCTTTTTCTTCGATAATTCTACCGGATCTTCATCAGTTACCCATCCTGTATCTACCGCATTCATGTAAATTCCCGACTTAGCAAAGGTGGCTGCCGAGGTGTGTGTAAGCATATTTAAGGCCGCTTTTGCCATATTTGTATGTGGATGACGGTCTACTTTTTTGAACCTGTGGAACTTCCCTTCCATAGCCGAAACGTTTATAATATGTTTCTTTCCTGTGTTTTCCTTCATCATTAAATTTGATAAACGGTTGCATAACACAAAAGGTGCTACGGCATTTACAAGCTGTACCTCTACCATTTCGGTAGTTTCAATTTGCCCTAGTTTTAAACGCCAGCTGTTGGTTTTTCTTAAATCTACTTGTTGTAAATCGGCATCTAATTGCCCTTCCGGAAAAACTTCTGAGGTTTGTAATGAATTGTCAAAACTATATGGAATTTGAGATAATTCGGCTGAATTACGCAAACCAATTCCTGGTTCTGGACCGTGCCAAGTTACAGGTAGTACATTGTTTTTACTGGTTTTATTGGTGGACACACTTAAATCTGACAATTCTTGCAAGCAACTTACATGGTCGTTTAATAAAGTTTGCGCTAGTTTTGGTAATTGGTCTACAGGTAATTTTTCGTTTTCCATTAGATGGAAATAAAAACCAGATGGACGACGAACGGTTTGTGCGGCGTTATTGATTAAAATATCTAAGCGATCGTATTTTTGTTCAATGTAATTACAGAAAATTTCCACACTCGGAATATGGCGTAAATCAAGCCCATGAATATGTAAACGGTCGCTCCATTGTTTATAGTCGTCTTCTTTAGAAAAGCGAATGGCCGAATCGGCAGGAAAACGCGTAGTAGCCACAACGGTAGCCCCAGAACGCAATAACATTAAAGTAATATGGTATCCAATTTTTAAACGTGACCCTGTAATTACAGCTACTTGACCGTTTAAATCAGTGGTTTGAAAACGCTTGGCATAGTTTAAATCGCCACAATCGCTACACATGGTGTCGTAAAAATGATGCAATTTTGTAAAAACGGTTTTACAAACGTAACAGTTTCTAGGAGATTCTAATTCTGGAGTATCTTCTGATATGGCTGCTGCGGCTAATAATTTAGGAGCCACAAATAAAGCCGATTCCCGTGCTGAACGAATACCTGTAGATTTTCTAGCATGTTTATCTTTAGCAATCATTTTACGTTTTGCAGCCTTTTTAGCATCTTTTCGTCGGCGTTGAAATTCGTCACGATTCGGGCGAGATAGCATTCCTGACGCTTTAAATAAAGCATTTCGTTGCGCTTCAGGAAGCTCAAACATTTGGTTCGTATCTGCATTTAATTGTTCTAAAACAGCAATGCATTGGTTTATTTCTTCTTCTGAAATAATCCTATGGTTATCGTTTTTATTCTGATTTTCAGGCATATGTGTAAACGTTATATCGTAAAATGGTTGATATAAAAAATAATTTGCGCAAAGGTAATGATACCGTGCTTTGTAAATTGATAATTTGGATGAATATTGTGATTGATGTTATTTTTTTATCCCAATCTGTAGATTTTATTATGGTTAGTTATTTCTTCAAATAGATGAAAAAATAAGGAGTTATTATTTTGAATTTAATCTAACGACTTCAAAATAGTATCCATATTTGCCATAGTGCTGTCATAACCTATCTGAAATAATTCTTGAGATTTTTTAATAGAAAACATGGTATACTCAAGGTGTTTATCAATTAGTACGGTCGCGTTACATTTATTAATGCGTTCCTGTACGGTGTTCCAAACAGCGAGTTGCAGGCAACGTTCAGTGACTTGTAACGGCCCTTTTATCTTATTATTAATATGGTGCTCGTTTACGCTAACACCAATAATTTTATGGCAGGTTTCTAAAAGCGGTTCTACCGGAAAATTATTAAGTAAACCACCATCAACATACAAATAATTATTAATGCTTACCGGTTTGAACAATAAGGGCACGGCGCAAGATGCGGCAATAACATCGATGATATATCCAGAAGACATAATTTCATTATTACCAATATTTAGATTAGTTACCGAAATAGATAACGGTATGTTTAATTCTGAAAAATCACTTTTAATATGATTGTTTAAGAAGGATTTTAACCGTGTCATTTCGGTAAGTCCTTTGTTTAGAAAACCGATTTTAAAGATATTTAAAAAGGCTTGACTTTTTGATAATTCTAATATTTCCAAAGGCTTATAGCCGCTGCAATAAAGGGCTGCAATTAGCGCTCCTGCACTAGCACCAGAAAGATGGCTGGGGTAAATTCCATTTTCATTTAAAGCTTGTAACGCTCCAATATGTGCGTTTGCACGAGCGCCACCACCTGAAAGAACAAGACCTATTTTCTTTTTTTCAACCATTTATCTATCGGGTTTATGCCTAAGTTTACAATAATAACTATGGCGGTGCAAATTAGGGTTTCTAAAAAGTAACCAGAAGCCGCCATACAGCCAATAGCCGCACTACACCAAATGGTGGCGGCAGAACCTAAACCATGGACATTAACACCTTCTCTGAAAATAACACCAGCACCTAAAAAGCCAACGCCTGTAACCACTTGGGCGATAATTCGGGAAGGATCTACCAGTGTGGAATGTGCTGTAAGTTTTAAGGAAATCATAACAAATATGGCCGCACCAGTAGCCACTAACATATTTGTTTTTAGTCCTGCTGATTTATGATTCCATTGACGCTCAAAACCAATCGCTAAACCAGCTAATACAGCAACAAGAATACGTAATGTAAAATCGATAACGGTCATATTTAATTGAAATGAGATATTAAAGATAATCAATATTTTTTATGTAAACTCTATTTAAATGTGGTGTAATTTTATTCTTAAAAAGCAAAAACGGAAAATAAATAATACTTTAAAGGTTGACTAAAACTATCGTAAGTGAGTTCTATTTATTTTTATAATTTAATGAGTTGATGGTCTGTATAATGTGTAGCAGGATTTGGTTTAAAGCCTGCTATTGTAAGATCACAAACTATCATGAATATTACTATTGTTTTTTTTCATTATTACATATTTTCAGCTTAATTTTTTAATCGAATGCTTATATTCGTAAGCTCAATATTTAGGTTAAATTCTTTGGAACAAATAAAAGCTTACTTAGATCAAATTGCCGAAATATCCGAAACGGATTGGGCTTTTTTCACGTCGAAATTACAACGTCGTGTAATTCCGAAGAAAAGTGTTTTTTTGAAAGTAAATGAGATAGAAAACTATATTTCCTTTATAGAATCGGGTGTGGTGCGTTTATATATTCCGAAGGAAAACCCGGAAAAAGAAATCACATTTGGCTTTAGTTTTGAAGATGAATTTGTAAGTGCCTACGATTCATTTTTAACACAAAAACCATCTGCTTATCAGCTTCAAGCACTTACAGAAACCACCGTTTTAAGTATAAGTTATGATGATTTGCAAGCGGTTTATAAAACAACACAAATAGGAAACCTTATAGGAAGGTTAACTGCCGAACGCCTTTTTTTACTAAAATCCAAACGGGAACAACACTTATTGAATTTAACAGCCGAAGAACGTTACACCAAGCTTTTCAAGGAACGCCCAGAACTTTTTAAAGAAGTGCCTTTGAAATACATAAGCTCTTATATCGGTATAACAGCACAAGCTTTAAGCCGTATTAGAAAGCGAATATGATGTTTTTTGTGGTGTTTTTATTGACCTAAGTTCATTGTTTCACTCGTTTTATCCTATTATCTTTACCAAAAAAAAGTTATGGCGGTAATTATTTTCGTTTTAGTGCTTTGGTATGGAGGTCTGTTTTTTCAGTCTTTCTTTTTACACCGATATGCGGCACATCAAGTATTCACGATGTCTAAAACCATGGAGCGTATTACGTTTATTTTAACCTGGATTTTTCAAGGTTCAAGTTATTTAAGTGCATATGGTTATGGTATTATGCACCGCATGCATCATGCTTATACAGATACGGAAAAAGACCCGCACTCCCCTTCTTTTGATGATAATATGTTTGCCATGATGTGGAAAACAAAAACGATATATCAAGATATTAATAAGGAGCGTATTGAGGTGGATCAACGTTTTACTAAAAATGTTCCGCAATGGAAAAGTTTTGATAATTTTGCAAGTTCTCGTTTTTCTAGAGTTCTTTGGATGGCTTTTTATGTGTTGTTTTTTGCCTATTTTGTAACATCGGCTTGGCAATGGGTGTTATTACCTATCACTTTTTTAATGGCGCCAATACATGGTGTTATTATTAATTGGTTCGGACATATTTATGGCTATGTAAATTTTCAAATGAAAAACACAAGTAAAAACTTATTCCGTTTTGATTTCTTGATGATGGGTGAAGGTTATCATAATAACCATCACAAACATGCCAACAGAGCTAATTTTGGTGTAAAATGGTATGAAATTGATTTAACTTACGTGATTATTAAAGTACTTAATGCCTTTGGAATTATTCAATTAAAAAGAATTCCTGTAAGGATTGAAGATTAAAAAAACTATTTCTATATAGATTATAAAAAGTACGCAGTGTATTAAAGCACGTAAATGCGTACTTTTTTCTTTTTAAGTCGGCTGTTGTTTAGTTCTGCAATTAAATTATGCGCTAAATATACTGGTACAGCAACGAAAGCACAATCTTGTTTCAGTTCGATAGTACCTAATTGTTCTCGCGTTAAATTACCTTGTTTTATAAACAATCCTGCAATATCGCCTTTTGAAATTTTATCTTTTCTTCCTCCGGAAATAAATAGGGTTTCCCAATATTGTGGTTCTTTTTGTGCTTTTTTAGAAATATCAGCTTCCTCATCAACTTCAATAAAGTTGGGTAAGTTTTTATTTTTCCACTTAATAATATAGGCCGTTCCTTTTTCGTTTACACGGGCCGTTCTACCGTTTCTATGGGTGAATTCTTCAGGATGAAAAGGTAGTTCAAAATGAATGATAAATTTTAATTCCGGAATATCAATACCTCTTGCCGCCAAGTCTGTGGCTAATAATATTTGACTCGATCCATTTCTGAATTTTATCAAAGCACGCTCTCTATCTTTTTGTTCCATGCCTCCAGAAAAACAGGCATGACTAATTTTATGCTTATCCAAAAATGAACTTACATTGGCAATGCTATCTTTAAAATTACAAAAGATAATGCCTTGCTGATTTCCGATATGTAAAAGCAAATCGAGTAAATATGGTAGCTTATCATTTCCTTCAGCAATAACTGTTTTAATCGCTAACCGTGCCGATGCTTTTTTATCCAGATAGTTTATGATTTCAGGATCTTTCAACGCGACAAACTTCGGAATGCTAACGCCTTGTGTGGCAGAAGTTAATATACGTTTGGTTAAACCTGATAATTCAAGTAAAATGGCGCTCATTTCTTCCTCGAAACCTATTTCTAACGACTTATCAAATTCATCTAAAATCAACGTTTTTATGGTTGAAGTATCAAATCTTCCATTATCAAAATGGTCTAAAATTCTACCTGGCGTTCCTATTAAAATTGCCGGATTATGTTTTAATTCAATTTTATCTTTAGACATCGGCCTGCCACCATAAACCGCATTCACTTTAAAACCTGTACCCATATTACGTAGTACTTGTTCTATTTGAATCGCTAATTCGCGGGTTGGCACTAAAATTAACGCCTGAACATCGTTTGTATTATGGTCTAAACGTCGTAATAATGGTAGTAAAAAAGCCAAGGTTTTCCCTGTACCTGTTGGCGATAGAATAATAGTATTGATGCTATTATCAATGGTTAAACCGGCTTCAACTTGCATGGTGTTTAATGCGGAAATTTGAAGCTTTTTTAAAATATCTTCTTGATCTTTATTGGAATGTGCCATGCGATGTTTTAATTATGAAACTGTAAACGAATGTGATATTTCTATTTTTTAGACTTAGAGTCTTTAGCATTTGAAGCGCCTGTTTGCTCTAAGTAATTCGCTAATATTTTATCTACCAATTCTTCTTTTGTTAAATGATGAAAAATGGTTTTTATCTGTGCTTTAAAATCTTGAGAAACGTCACGATTTGGCTTCGTTTTAAATATTTTTTTCGCCCAAAGCAATCCGTTGTTTTCTTGAATACTTTGCGCGTCGGCCTTTTTAAATTCCTTAAAAATAATACCTAATTCTTGTTCAAACTCTGGAATATCTTCAAGTTCTTCTTTCTGGATAATACTTAAAGACAGTCCGGTTGCTCCTGCCCTAGCCGTACGTCCGCTACGGTGTACATAAGCGTCGTAAGTATCTGGTAAATGGTAGTTAACTACATAAGCAATATCTTTAACATCAATACCACGCGCAGCTAAATCGGTAGCTACTAAAATATTAATGTGCCCATCTCTAAACTGCCCCATAATACGATCGCGAATACCTTGTGATAAGCTACCGTGTAACGCGCCAGATGAGAATTTATTAATAGCTAAGTTTTTCGCTAATTTGTTAACTGCAGCTTTGGTTTTACAGAAAATAATACCACGTTCTCCATCTTTAGAATTTAAAAAATGCATTAACACTTCCAACTTTTCAATAGGTTCAACAACCATATAATTATGGTCGATACCTTGATGTCCAGAGGTTGCCATATCAGCTTCAATTTTAACCACATGTTTAGACATGTAATTTTGAATAAGCTGTTTTACGGTACCTGGCATAGTGGCAGTAAATAATAAGGTGCGTCGCGATTTTGGGATTTCAGTAATAATACTATCTAAACCTTCCTTGTGTGCCGTTACCATTTCATCGGCTTCGTCTAATATAAAATACGCTATGTTTTTTATATTGATTTCGTTACGTTTAATTAAATCGGCTAAACGCCCAGGAGTTGCTACTACTACATGTGTCGCGCTTTTTAAGCGTTCTATTTGTGGTTTTATAGGAATACCACCAAACAATCCTACAATAGAAATTTCCGGATTATTAACAGCAAAAGATTCTAAATTAGAAAAAATTTGTTGTCCTAATTCGCGTGTTGGTGCTAATATTACCGCTTGAATAGTCGTGTTTTCAGTATCAATAAGTTGTAATAAAGGTAACCCAAAAGCTGCTGTTTTTCCTGTTCCTGTTTTGGCTAAGGCTACAACATCTTCATTTTGTTTCAATACTACAGGAATGGTTTTTTCTTGTATATCTGTAGGTACCGAAATGTTTAAAGTGGCTAAACTTTGTTGAAATGACTCTTGAAGTCCTAAATCTGAAAAACGCTTTGACATAAAAAATAATTTTTGCAAAGATAACGTCCTTATTTTTGGGAATTGATGTAATTGTAGGATTTATTAAAGTGAAGGATATTCAATTCAAGAACGTATTATGGTTATAATTTAGTAGCAATACTTTTAATAACTTAACTAATTCTAGCCTTTAAAAGTTGTGATAATTATAGTAAAAAAAAACAATTAACTTTGTACCTATTAAAATCTAGATATGATTAAAAAAATTACTCTCCTTATTACTATAGCATTTTTTATTTCATGTGTAGAAGATGAATCTCTAAATGAGAACAACAATAAAAGTGTCGAAATTTCTTCTTTTGTAATAGACAATAACACAGAAACAGGAATAAAAACAACAACAAACCTGAATATTACAGGGTTCGATGGTTTTTCTTTCCAAAACCATGGTGTGGTTATTCTTCATAAAGATTCCACGGTTAGAACTATTTCACAAGGAGCATTAACAAAAAATAGTTTTGAATCTGTTATAAACTCAGGAATTGTTAAAGGGAATGCTTATTCTGTTTTTCCATATGTTATGGCAGAAAACCAATTTGTTTATGGCGACACTTTAGATTTTATAAGTCGTTTAGATATTAAAATTAAGGTAAATGAAATTAGACCTTTGAATGGTTTTGTGTATGATACTATTTCAATTATTGGAGAAAATTTTTGTAAATCACTTTCAGATACACGAACTCAATTTTTGCTAAATAATAACTATCAAAATGTAATATTTGAATCGGATAGTTTAATAAAAGCAGTAATTACACCATATATTGATGCATCAAAATTGACTCCTACAGTTAGAAATTGTGGTGTAGATACTATTATGCCAGATGTTTTTAAAATTAATCCTCCAAAACTAGATTCTTTATCTTCTGCGGAAGCTTATGTTGGTGACAATGCTTTTATTTATGGAGAAAATTTTCATTCTCAAATTAGTCATGTTTGGATTAATGATATTGAAGCGTCATTAAATAAAGAACGTTTAGATATTGATAAACTGGAGTTTACCGTTCCGGAAGGGTTGCCTGAAGATTTATTGAATTTAAAAATTAAGGTTTTAGATACCGTTATAGAAAAACAAGGTTATTACAAAAGTACGTCTCCGGTTATAAAATCGTTGGATAAAAGAGATACGGGCTTTTTGGATACACTGACTATTAAAGGAGATTACCTTAAACAGAAAAACGTTACCACGAAAGTTTTTGTTGGAGGAAGAGAACAGAAAATATTGAGCGTATCAAACGAAGAAATTCAATTTGTAATTAGTGAATATTTTAGTGAGGAGTCATCTAAGCTTTTATTAAAATTAGGAAGTTTTGAACTTGAAGAAGACCTAAATATGCTTCCTCCAGAAATAGTGTCGTTTGATAAGAGCAAATACCATTTATATGATGATTTTGTAACCTTTAAAACTAAATATTTTATCGCTAATTCCAGCTCGAATATAAGCATTGGAGGTGTTACATTAAAATCAAGTTCTTACCGCTTTGAAGATGTGGATGAGAAAGGTAATGTAACCTTATCGATATCTGATTGGTTAGAAGCGCAGGTTTATAGATACCCTAGTTTTATATTTGCCGAGACAGGACAACTAAAAGTAGAAATAAAAACACAGTTTGGAACGAGTGAAAAGAATATTAATATTTTTCCTCCTAAAATTGAGTCTATTGCCAATAACTCTTTATTTATTAGTTCATCAACAGATTATATTGAACTCAGCGGATTAGATTTTGGATACAAAGGAGTGAGTAAAGTTTATATTGACGATGAAGTGGTCGTTGATCCTTATACTTCAGCATATAATTTATTTAATACACAAATTAATTTTCAAATTCCTTCAAACGTAAAAGCAGGAGACCATAAGTTAAAAGTGGAAACTGGAGGTCAATTCTCTAACGAAATTGCCTTTAACGTAAAAGAAATTACTGCTACCGGAATCTCTAATAGTTCTGGAGCACGAGAAATAGACCTGTTTACCATTACTGGAAACAATCTTGAAAATAAATACAGTTATGTTATAAAAGTAAATGGAATTCGATGTACCGTTGTTAACGCTTCAAAAACACAAGTTGAGTTTACAATACCCTATTATACAGCCTTAGAAAGCAATATGCCAGTAACTATAGAGTATGGTGATGCGGTTATTGATGTTGGTATTATAGATGGTTTTGAACCCCATGCTAAACTTACTAATTACAAAGACCAAGGCTACAATTATTTGGCCCATAGTAGTTCTCACTTTGAGTATAACAATAAACTCTATTTTATAAGTGATACTGGGATTTTTCTTTTTGATATAGATTCCGAAAGTTGGATTAAAGTAGAAAGTAACATGCCTTTTTCAAATTATTTAGATAGTAATGGTAAGAATTATATTTCTCAAGTGGGGGATAAAATTTATATTCCATTGGGAAAAACATTTTATCCTTACGATATGGTTAAAAAAACATGGGAAACCCCCATTCAACTTTCTTTAGAAGAAGGTAATAGAATGGTTTATGGAATTGTTACCGATGAGAGTACAGCCTATATTATTGAAGGATTATCTTTAAAGAGTAATACAACATTCGTAAAATACGACCTTGAAAATCACACCAAACAAACTTTAACACAACCTTCATATACAATGGGAGCTAGTGGTTTAGGTGATGAGTTATATTACCATAATGGTAAAGTATACCTTGACGGAAGAGATGTAAATATTAATGTCTATGATATTAAAACTGATCAATGGGAAGATATTGGTTTCCCTACAAATTATAAATATTTCTATGATAATAATTTATATGTTTATAAAAACGTACTGTATTTTAGTGGAGGTCAAGGTAATGAGGGGCTACAATATAACTTATATGGTTATGATTTAAGCACAAAAGTTTGGACGGAAAAAACACCGTTACTATTAAAGCTTGGTAAACATGCTGTTTGGGGAAATGAGGACTTTTTATATTTTGGTTTAGGGGCACAAACGTATGTTTCCTATGAGAATCGGGAAATGATAAAGTATGATATTAAAAAAGACAATCGTTGATTTATATTATATAAAAATATATGCTTTTCCCTTTTTTATAGTCAGTTTTTTCTAAGTTAGGAATTGGTTGAAACGTGATGCAGTTTATAAACTTGCTTAAACGGACCTCCTGAAACTTCAATTTCTGCTGAAATAACATCTTCAAGTTTATAATCTGTATTATGACTTAAAACTTTAGCTGTAAGTATTTTTCCTACAGATAAAAAACCGGGATAATTTCCATTCGAAGGCAGTTCTATAATAACAATTTTAACTTCTTTGTTTTCATTAAAAAGTTCTGTAATAGTTGCTTTAATGGGGGTTTGGTTGGGTGCGAATTCCATAGTTTAGGTGTTAAAAGTTAAGCCTAAATTAATACAAGTAGTACTAATTTAGGCTATTAAAGATATTATTTTTTTGTTGAAGATTTCCTGGAGCGCGTCGTTTTTTTTGGTGGGCTTTCAGCCTCTATTTCCATTGGCTCTGGAGCATCGGTTAGTGTAGCTTCAACATGATTAGCGCTTATGTCTGTTGGATTTGGCGCAGCATGATCTGCCATGCTATGTTCTGTTTCAAAATCTTCTGGTGCAGGAGCTTCCGTATCAAACATATTTTCAGAAGCATTTTCATGGTTTTCAAAATCTGGAGACGGTGCGTTGTCATTTATCTGCTTAGAGATACTGGTTTCTATTGTTTCTGGTGTTGGCAAATTAACTGCTAAACCCTGAAGTGCTTCAGTATTTGAACTTGCGTTACCATCGCCAACATTAAAATTTATGGTCATCATAGTTTCTATGTTTTAAATGTTAATGTTTCGTTTTATAGGTATAATAAGGTAATTTGGTTTGCCGCATCGATAGTACCCGAAACCGTTTTATTATTGCCTTTTGCAACATTAAGCATCATAAACATGTTGGTTACGCCGTCGGTAGATAGTTGTCCTATTTTACGCCATCCAATAGTATCTATATTGGCCCATGCATTTTTAGAATGTGGTGATGCGTATGTTTGTACTACTTTTTTATTTGAAAAATTCATAATATTAATATTTTAGAAGTTAATAATTTGTTTGATGTTTCATTATTCTAAATAGTTTTTAGAACATGTTAGTTAAGTTAAATAGACAATATGTATGCTAGAGGCATCTATTTCTGCGCGAACTAATAAGTCTTTTGCACGTGCAACATTCAAGAGAAAAAATACGTTACTCACGCCATCGGTAGATAATCCATTGATTTTACGCCATCCAATAGAATCAATATATGCCCATGCATTTTTACTATGCGGAGAGGCATAAGTTCTCGTAATTTTCTTAGTTACCCAAGTGGTTGCATTGCCGCCGGTACCTACCACAATATTGGCTGTGATGTTATTTCCAGATCGGGTAATGTTGGTAACATTTACTTTAGAATCAGTATTAGCATACGATTTACTATTTGGGCTAGATGTGTTATTGAAAGCCTTATTCGTTGCTAACGGAAAGGCATCATTAGCATCTCCACTATTAGCATCGGTATTTAAATGTCTACTGCCATCAGCCTGTTCAATATCAACCAAGTAATGGTCTTCATTGGTGTTGTTAGCTTGATTTTCATCAATATGTTCGATGATTAAACCTTCGCCAGGAAGATGTTGATCGAAGCCGTTTTTCTGACGGTTAGATAATAGGAAATACTCCTTACTATTAACACTTCCGATAGGCATTTTTATAATGTCTTGGTTGTTATGGAAAGGTTTTAAAGTAATGTTTTTGGTGTCGTTAAAAATAACTTGTGGGGTTACCCAACCACATTTTACCTTGCACCATGCTGTAGGGTGTGCAGGCGTGTGACCGCCATTATTCCAGCTTCCACCAGCCATTAAATCCCATTGACCTGTACCGCGAGAGGTGTAATCGGTGTCGTATAAGTCTGGTAATCCGCAAAGTAAATGTCCAAGTTCATGCGCCATTACACCTACTCTACCATCTTCTGGTGCCATAAAATAGCGGTTGATTTTTACACCATCGACATTTTTGGTAGGAATACTCCATTTATGCGACCAAAAATCTGATTTATTACCTGAAGATTCTCCACCTGTACCCGCGCAAATCACGATTAGAGCTTCAACAAAGCCATCGCCACTATTATCATAATTACTGAAGTTGACATGTGGATTCGCTAAATCGATAACATCTTCTACACATTTTTGTGCATTTCGTGGGTAAGTACCAAAACCAAAATCATTATTGGTATAATAGGCTTTTGTTCTAGGTGCTCTGTACCAACCTGTTGTTGCGCCACCGCTACCTGAAACTTCACCTACCACATTTAATTTTCCGTAAGACGCTTCTTTATAAAAATCGCGCATACTCCCCGTGGCGTAAGTGTTTTGTGAAAATAACATATTATTGAAGTGTGCTTGGTTTTGCACAGCTTGTTTGTCTGAAAAATCCACAAGTAATACAATGGCGCGTTTAGTTCCTAATACAGGCGCTTGTTCTGCTGATGCAGAATGGTCGTGCGCTCTAGTTCGTTTAGAGCGGTTCGTTATTAAGGTAAACGTACTCATATCGAGGATATCGACTTCATCAATATCTTCAAATCCAGTTTCCTTAAGAATTCTCTCTTTTGTAGCTCGTATTTTCTCTTCCAATTTTGGGTCTGGAGAAACAATACACAAGCATTCTTGTTGTTCTTTCATCTATATAAAATTTAGTAGTTAAGTTACTCTTTAATGGATTTTCACTTTCCTCCATATCTTCTTTTTCAAAGTTATAAGTATTTCATTATTAAGACAATACCCAATGTTGGGCATTTTTAGGAAAACCTAGTAGTTATAGGGTATACGGAAGTTTTTCATAGTATTTACTATAAAATAATTTAGATGAATTGTAACTGGTATTTCCGCTTCAAAATAGATTGAAACGGACAAGAAAGATTAAGTCTGTTTAATTTTTTAAATGAGATTGAAAGCGTATATAAATCGCATTAAATTTGAAAAGGATTTAACTTTCAATTTATTATTTATGTTTTTACGATGCTGCTCTACAGTACTTCGACTAATAAAAAGTTGTTCGGCAATTTGAGGATTATTGTGGCCTTCGCCTAGTAATTGGATTATCTCTTTTTCTCGATTTGTAAGTTTGTTGTATTTTTCGGTATTCCGTTTAACAAATTGTAGTTCTTCTTTTATTCTGAAAAACTTCCTACCTAACTGCATGTTGGTTTCAGTATCTCCATCAACTTCCTCGCTAGATAAATGTTCGGAATCAGGTTTATTCCAACCTTCGTTAATAGTGACATGAAGTTGTTGACCATTTATTAAAAGTCTTAACAATTGATCTATCGTATCTTCATTGTTACCATCTAAAATGGTTCTTACTTGATAATTGGGCATAACAGACATGTGAAAACAGATTAAATTAATAACGTGCTTATTAATGCCATTCTTGAGGGAAAAATGAAATACTGTACTTAAAATACAATATATTATGTTATTTTCAAAATTACAAAACAAGATTAATCCTACAAAAGGGAATAACTGTTTAAAAAAAGGTGTTTTTCCTGTATTTTGGGTATTTGATAATAAAAAAAGCCTTTTATCTCAATTAATATTAATCAATAGAGATAAAAGGCTTAATGTTATTTTAAAACAACTTAAAGTTGCAATAACTTATATGGGTTTATTTTAAAAGACCAAGTAAACCGGTTAATTCGCTTAGGTTTAAGCTAGAGTTATTATCAGCGTCTAATACGTTGAAGTTTTCTGCTACAGAGCCAATAGCTTCTGTTGAACTAATAGCCTCATCTTTATTAGTATCTAATAGTGTAAACAAGCTAGATATTTGTTGTACTGTAGAGTTTGAGCTTAAAGAACTTAATAATGTTGCTGCATTTGCAATGCTTGATGTGTCCATGCTTTTAACAGTGTTACAGCTTGTCATTCCCATAACAACAACTGCAGATAGTATTACTTTTTTCATAATAGATTTTGTTTTTATTTGACACAAATGTAATATTAGAATGGGGTTTTAGAAAAAAGAATAGACGAACACAGTAATTTTATCTTTTAAACAAGGCAGATTTTAGATGAACCACTTTTGAATGGTTTTAGTTTAGTTCTTCTTTTAATTTGGTGATTAAAATTTTAGTTTTACCACGTAACATTTTCGCGTTATTCAGTTGAATTTTGGTTTGCAATAAACGGTCTATCATCGTGTTTTGATATTCCTTACTGGCTAGTAGGGCGCTGTAATCCGACTTATTTCCAAAAGTTTTTATATGAGCATATTTTGAATTATCATTTGGAAGCATATCGACTAATGAAATATATTTTTCCAAAACAGGCTTTAACCTACCGGAAATTATTGTTTTAATTTTAGCATCTTGTTCTTTAAATATCGATATTTTATTTGGGTAAACAGCAATTAAATCTTTGAGTTCTGTACTTTCAATAAATTCAAATTTTGTGGTGCTAACCAACGAGTTTATCGAGCTATCTAAAAGGTTAACATCTTTATCTGCTATATTTATAATGGTGTCCTTTGCGCCTGCTGTAATGTCATTAGGCTGTTTGCCAACGTAATTTAAAGTGTTTTCTATAGCAGTAATAGTTTCTGGGTATTCATCAATTAAACCTTTTAATACATTTAAGTTGCTGTTTAATTCTTCGTTTAAGTTGTTGTAAATTTTGTATTCAACAATATGATTTTTCCGAATATCGTTTAAATCATTAATTTTCCAAGCAATTGATATCCCAATAACAATAAGGATAATTTCGCCCAAAGCATAAAGTGTGTAAGACTTAAACTTACCCAAAGCCATGAGATTTTTTCTTAATTTCCGGAATAGTTTCATTGTATATTTTTTAGAGGAAGCAAAAATTAAGACATTTGACTTCTTTTTTTATCTAGATGATAGATATAAAAAATGCGTTTTTGATTACAAGAATTTCTAAAAAGAAAATCCTAACGTAAACAAACACGCATTTATTTAAACTCTATTTTAGTACGTTAATTAAAACGTATAATTTTTTAGATACCTTTTACAGGACAACCAATCGCTTTTGTGAAATTTGGACTTGGTTTTTCTCCGTTTTCTATAGCATCAATAGCATCTTCTACATATTTAATGGTAACATCTTTCGCCGATTTAGCATTATTATCTATAGTGCCAATGTATTGTACTTTTCTTTCTGCATCTAATAAAAATACATGAGGAGTTCTTACAGCGCCGTATTTTGGAAACACTTCTTTATTTTCATCTGCCAAATACACAAACGGAAAACCTTTTTCTTTGGCTCTTTTTTGCATTGCACTAAAGCTTTCTTTTTCATTATCTGCGCTTACATTAGGGTTAATGGTAATCACAGAATATCCTTTAGGTGCATATGTATTATGAAGAGAAATTAAACGGTCTTCGTACATTTTAGCAAACGGACATTCATTACATGTAAAAACAACAATGTATCCTTTCGCATCTTTAATGTCTGATAATGAAAATGTAGTTTCATCTACATTTTTAAGTTTAAAATCGGTAGCTACATCCCCTATCTTATATCCGCCTATTTCTTCTAATGTTTTGGTTTGTTCAGGATTATGACCGCCTTTTGGAGGACCTTTGCGCTCTCCGTTTGGTGGTGGTCCTTTTCTATCTTGAGCATTTGCAGTATGGGTAATAAAGACACTACTCATTAAAATAATGGCGGTAAAAATTAAATTGCTTTTTTTCATGTTTGTTGATTTTAATTTATTTTTTGAATTTCATTTATAAGATCTTCTATATTCTCAAACGTTCGCTCGTGAAAAGAACGCTTTTTAGCATTAAAAATAATAGTAAACGGAATAGAGCCAGACCAATTAGGATCTATTTTATCTATCCAAGTATTAGAGTCTGGATCATCTAAAAGAACCACATTTGTAGTAATTCCTTTTTTCTTTAAAAATGGTTTTAGTTTTGTTTCTATATCTTCAGTAAAATCAAGACTTACCAATGTTACTTTTACCTGAGGATGCTGTTTTTGATATTCTTGTAATATTGGCAGCTCTTCAACGCAAGGCGCACACCACATTGCCCAAAAATTAACAATATGAATCTCTTCTGAATCTGTATATAATAAAGGCTCTAAAGCATCAAAATTTAAAACAGGTATGCTTGTAGTATTTGTATTTTTAATAATTTGTGAATTACTTTTGGTTGTAAATCCCAGAAATAACACAGTAATTAAGATTAAAATATTTTTACACATTTTTGGATTTGATTATTTGGTACTCTAAAGTTTAAAAGTATCAGTATTCTCTTTAAAAAAAGAATGAAATAGACCATGTTTTATATTCTCACTATGAAATCGGCTTTTTTATAGACGAAGATTAAAACCCTTAATAATCATCATTTCAATAAAGAAGAATCTTATAAAGAGTATGAAGAGTCTACCTGATTATGTTATTCCTCAATATTTTGGAATAACACAGGTGTGGTATGGAATGAAGGTAATTAGCTACAAAGAATTATTATTCACAAACTCCAAAAACTTAGGTTTGTATTGTTCAGAAACAGTGATACGTTGGTTGTTGATAATAATCTGACTACGTTCTATAACCTCAATGTTTTTTAGTGAAACAATAAAAGAACGATGCACTCGCATAAAATGACTTTCAGGCAATTCTTCCTCTAGTGATTTTAAACTCATAAGGGTTAAAATAGCTTTCGGATTGTCTTTTACCCATATTTTTATATAATCTTTTAAACCTTCAAAATATAGTACATCATCTAATTTTATGCGTAATTGTTTGTATTCCGATTTTACAAAAAGAAATTCTTTTGCTTCGGAAACTGCGTTTTGCGAATTCCCTTTTAACAACGAAAACCAAGTATTAGCTTTATTGGCAGCGGCTAGAAATTCGGCATAATCAAAAGGTTTTAATAAATAATCTATAGCTTCAACCTTAAAGCCTTCCAAAGCATATTGATCAAAAGCGGTTGTGAAAATTACTCGCGTATCTTTTGGTAGCATTTTTGAAAACTCTAATCCTGTTAAATCGGGCATTTGTATGTCTAGAAATAATAAATCTACAGGTTTGTTTTTAATAAACTCCATAGCTTCAATAGCACTACTACACTTTTGTTTTAGCTCTAAAAAAGGGGTTTTCTCCACATAACTTTCTACTAAATTTAGTGCCATAGGCTCATCATCTACAATAACACAACTGATTTTTATATTACTCATTATTTAAGTGGATTTGGTTTGTATCAAAAATAAATATACTTCAGTTAATTTACGGTGTATCTAACAATTACTTCATTATCTAAAATAACGTTGGTAGACCATATAAATTGGGCATCGGCTTGGCTGTTATCAAAAACATCGATAAAGTTAGTATAGGCTGGTTTATTATCAACACCTATAGTTTTGTTTGAAAACTCGGTGGCGTTAGGCCATTCGTTATCATCAAAATCTGCAGATTGCCAATTTGATGGAATTTTCCAATGCAAAGCGAAATAAGATGTGCCGTCATTAGAATCTTCTGTACTGCATGTTTTACTTAATCTTAAAGCACCTTCTTCTGAAGCACAAGATAAATCTTTTAAAGGCGCGGTGTAAAATGTTTGAGCTTTCCAATTAGAATCTGTTGTGGCAATTATATCGCCTTCTGCATTTTTGAAAACAGCAACCATACCACCATCTCCTGGGTGAAACGCTTGTCCTCTATTGGCCTCAGAACCTAAACCACTATTTTCTTCCCAATCGACTAATTTCATGGCGATTGTAAAAGGTGTATTCACCTTAAAACGAACAATATTAGAATTAAACTGTGTAAAAGGTACATTATCCTTACCTACTGGTACGCCATTGATATACATTTCAAAGTAGTTATCGGCAAAGACATAAGCTGTAATAATTTCGCCATCGGCATCCACTTCTATAATATCTTTTCCATCTAATGCTGCTAAGGCTTCATCTGTAGATGCGTATTCTACTTTTGTACACGGATTAAACAAATCGGATGCAAAAGGAAAGGTTTCATTTGTAAAGTTAGCTTCAGCAGGTACGGTCCATTTACTGCCATCTGTTGCTGTAGAGGTACCAATGGGGGCTTTTCTGCCTCTATCGCATTCAAAAATATTTTGGGTAACTACGGTTGCAGATCCTTGTGATACAGAAGCTGTTCCTGTATAAACTATTGAATTTTCGGATGTCGTTTTCTTACTATTTTGACCATTTTTGCAAGCTGCTATTGAAAAACAGGCTAAAACAATCATTAGTGTGCTATTCTTTAAATGTATCATTATTATATTTTTTTTAGTTTGAGTCTATAAATGTTAAAGTCGTTCTGTCTATAATGTTTACGGTTGCAAGTGCATTCATAAAGGCATTGTAATCTACGTTTAAACTGTGTTTTTCCGGTAACGTAGCAGGCGTTTCTGATAAGGCATAAAGGGCTATGGTGTATTCGTGTTTACCTTTGCCACGAGAACACGGCGATGTGTAGGATATCGCTGTACCGTCTTTATTTCCGCCCATAAACCAATCGCCTTTGGATGCCATTTTATATGGTATTTCGGTTGTTTTAGGATCTATATCCCATAATAAGAGGTATGAATTGATTTCTGATTTATCATCCTTTTTAGGATAATGATACATTACAATGGCTAAAGATTTAGTGCCATCCGGTACATTTTTCCACGAAAGTGGTATGGAATTTTCCACATCGTTTACTTTCTCTTCACATTTGTAAGCATCCAATAGAACACCGTTTTCTATAGCGGTACTACTTAGTTTAAAATTTGAATGGATGGTTTTATAATCATCATGATTTACTTTTGTTATTGCTTTGTCATTGTTTTTACAAGACATAAAACACGTAACAAGCAGAAGCACTAAAAATTTCGAATGTTTCATTTTTCTCTAGGTTTATAAGTTTCAACCGTTGATGTACCATCAGGATTTATAAATTGATAGCTGTAATTATCGTCGCTGTCCCAATTGTAATTAATGATATATTCTTCTGAGTCTAGACTATAGGTTAATGCATATGAATTTTCTCCTAAAGATTTAAAATCAATAATCTCTGCACCTCGTAACGGGGTTAAAGCAGGTCGTAATTCTTGTGTTCTTGGTTGTGGATACACTTGGTTTTCTGGCGCTTTTGTTTTTGGATCTAATATCACTTCGCCTCGCATACCTGCGATAAAATAAGGATATTCTTTAATGGTATGGTATTGATAAGAACCATCTGGGTTTGTTTTTCCTAAATATTTATCTAATGTATCTGTTGTTTCTCCATAGACAGGAAAACCATCAACAGCGTAAGCAACCGGGTTTCCAATTCCTACTTGATTTTGTAAGTGTAATGGTGGTAAATGGTAATGATAATCGTCTGCACGACCACAATGTCCGCCCCAGTTGTCTAATTCTCCGATGGCATTAGCATCTTCTCCTCTATTATTTAAAGGATTAAAGATAGGTATTCCATTGACTGCAACAGCAATGGCTCCTTTAAGTAAATTGGTTTTTGTAGATAGCGGGTGCTCTGCCATTTTAGGGTGCGTAGGTATAGCCCAACTATTACCACCCGTGTAATTTTGATTAATAGGCACTTGTTGTTGCCAATTTGTGATACCAACCATCATGTCATGATCTGGTAATCCATTTGAAGAAATATAGAGATAATTATCATCAGTATGGGTTGAAACCCCATCAAATTTCTCGAAAAAAGTTTGCATCATTCCAACATCACTCGAAAGTGTTTCTGTTTGACTTGTTTTAGCAGTACTTGTATTTTTGCAAGACACAATAAAAAGCACAACTAAACCAAGTGTGCCGTGCGTGAGGTAAATAGCTCTTTTTTGCTTTATCAGTTTAGATACAGAAAAAGATAAAAGAAAGATACCCAAAGCTATAAGACTTATATTAAAGTGAGATAAAGGTTGTTGCTCCGTTTCTACTGTTGCATTATTATTTAAAGTTTGAATGAACTCACTTTTGGATTTAATGTAATCTTGATCGACTTCTGTAAATTCCGAAATTTGAAAAATACTCACTTTATGGTTTCCATCTAAAAGCCAAACTTCTTCATTTTCATATTTTATAAAGTCAGCATTAATTGTTTTATTTTCAGTTGTTAGCTCCCATGTTTTCAAATCTAGCCCATGTCCGCCTTCATGCGCAGAAATAGAGCCAAAAGAAAAGACGATGAGAATCATTAATATTGAATGTTTCATAGGTTTTTAATAGTTATAGGAATAGTTGAATTTATTCTTTTAAAGTGTTTTTAATTTTATCTATATTTAAGCTATTCGCCATCGCATTGAAAATTTTATAATAGGCACTCTCATTGTTATACAATGCCTCATGAGTACCCTGTTCTATTACTTTTCCTTTTTCTAAAACAATAACATTTTCAGCATCGATTATTTGAGAAATACTATGTGAAATAACAATTACCGTTCGCCCCTTTTTTATGGCATCTAAACTTTTCTTTATTTTTTCTGTTGCTATAGCATCCAAACTCGCCGTGGGTTCATCAAGAAAAATAATAGGAGGATTTTTTAGAAACAATCGTGCTATAGAAACCCGTTGTTGTTGTCCTCCAGAAAGTAAGGTTGCTTTTGAATTATAGCCATCGGGTAATTGACTGATTTGCTCATGGATATAAGCTTGTTTTGCTGCCGCTATAACCTCGTTATCTGTAGCATTTTCTTTTCCGTAAAGGATGTTTTCTTTAATACTACCATTAAATATATGATTTTTTTGTAATACCAACCCAATGTTATCTCGTAACCAATGCGTATCATATTTTTGTAAATCAACGCCATCTAAAAGTATTTCTCCCGAGGTTGGCGCATAGAATTTATCTAGCAAATTAATCATCGTGCTTTTTCCAGCGCCACTTAAACCAACTAGTGCATTTATGGTATTGGGTTTAATAACCATGGAAACATCATACAGCGCTTTGGTTCCGTTTGGATATGCAAAATCAACATTTTTAATTTCAAAAGTACCGGTGAATTTTTCAGGAATGTACGTGCCACTTAATTCTGTTTGATCATCGGCGTCCATAATTTCAAAAAAGGCATCCGAATATATTATCGCATCTTGTACTTCATCATAAATACGATGTAGTTGTTGTATAGGTGCCGATACATTGTTAAATAGCAAAATATGAAACATTATGGCGCCAATAGTCATGCTGCCATTTAAAACAAAATAAGCGGTTAAGATGATAATAATAACGACTCCAAATTGTTCTGTGAATTTTTTTAATCCATCAAATAAGAAACTTAGTTTTCTTGTTTGTAATTGATTTTCAGTCATATCTAACTGAATGGCTTCATGCTTTTTACTTTCAAAACTTTCTCTTGTAAAAGATTTGATAACAGTAATTGAATTTATTAAACCAATAATGCCATTGTTTTTTGTTTCTCTATATTTTCTCATGGTGCGTCTAAAACCTTTCAGTTTTTTAGCTTGTAGACTGCTTATGTAGAAGAAAAGTGGAATAATTGAAAGACTCACTAACCCCACATATACGTTGGCGTTAAACATGATAATTAAAGCGACAAAGGCGTTAAAAAATAAAGGTAATATATCAATAAAAAAGTTTTTTACTAACTGTGTTAGGCTGGAAACGCCTAAATCTATTCTGGTTTGTAATTTGCCACTTTCATTCGTTGGAGAACTGTAAAAAGCCATTTTGTAAGTTAATATGCGTTCTACAATGTTTTGCGCAAAGTCTTTTGAAATGTAAATTTTCATTTTTTCTCCGTAGAACTTTTGACCAAATTGTACTAATGCATAAAAACCTTCCTTTAAAAGAAGAATAATGCTAATTGTTGCTAATAGCGAAAACCCTTCTTTTACGGTTTTATTAGCGTTACTTAAAGTAGTTAATTCATCTACAGTGTAGCGCAATACTAATGCATTAACCTGCGCCAATAATGCGCCAATTATAGTTAAAATTAAAGACGCAATAACCAAGTTTTTGTACGGTTTTACGTAATTCCAGAGTTTTTTAAAAAGCGCTACAAGCGTCTGCTTAGAGGCATCTTTCATATATTAAAATTTAAGCGTATTGTGATTTGATAAATCGATTATTTTAGTCATGTTGCCATACTTAGTTTGTTTCCACTTCTAAGGTTACTAAAAAGCGATCATCTTTTAAAATAGTTTTAAAGTTGAATTTATCTGAATACAATAACTCCAAACGTTTTTCTAAATTCTGAAGCCCGATACCAGAGCCACTTTTATCGTCTGTTTTCTTCGGAAAATTATGGTTTTCAACAGAAAATAACACCGTTGCATCATCACAAGTCATATTAATATCAATCGTACTTGGTTTAGTCGCCGAAACCCCATGTTTAAATGCATTTTCAATTAATGAAATAAATAATAAAGGCGCTATTTGAATACCTGTTTCTTTAATAGGAAAACTATAACTAACCGTTGTTTTATCTGATACTCTTAACTTCATTAAATCAATATACTTTTTAAGAAAATCAATTTCTTTACTAAGCGGCACGACTTCTAAATTAGTCTCATACAACATATAACGCATCAGTTTACTTAAACTGTGAATAGAAGATTTTGCTTGATCTGGCGAAATATCGACTAATGAATAGATGTTATTTAAAGAATTAAAAAAAAAATGCGGTTGCAATTGATAATGCAAATGCTGTAACTCTGACTTCAATTTAAAGTTAGCGGCTTCCTTACGTTCTGTTTCCGTTTTAACCCATCGTTTTGTAGATTTTAATGCTACTGAAAAGAATAAAGGTGCTAAATACGATAACAATTGTATGTACATCGCTATTTTAAATGGAGGCTCTGTTCTCTCGGTATTTGCTCGACGTTTTTTTAAAATATATTGAAAATAGTTATCTTCAATATATTCTTTTAAAAATAAAAAGAATGCTATAATTATGATATTCAGTAGAATAAACTGAACTGTTTTTTTGGGGAACAAATAACGATCTACTAAAACAAAGAAGTTAAAGTAAAAGATAATGGCAGAAAAGAATAAAGGAATCCAAAAATGCGCAATTACTCTATTCATTTCTTGTTCTTCACCAGATGATAGCAAATAAGGCAAACAAAATAGTGTTAACCATACTAGCACATGTGATATTACCGTTATTGTTTTATTCTTGTACATAATTTATTATTCGTAACGTAAAGCAGTTATTGGATCTAAAGCTGATGCTTTTCTTGCAGGATACCATCCAAAAAAGATACCCGTTACAGCACAAACTGCAAAAGAAATCACAATAGAATACATAGCCACACTTGTAGGCCAATTTAAGAATTTTTCTATGAACACCGTTGCTCCAAGTCCTAATAATACTCCTAAAACACCACCTGTTATACTTATTAGAATGGCTTCTATTAAAAATTGCATTAAAATATCAGAGCCCTTTCCTCCTACAGCCATTCGTAAACCAATTTCTTTAGTACGTTCTTTAACAGAAACATACATAATGTTCATAATTCCAATTCCTCCAATTAATAACGAGATACTTGCCACTGCAACTAATAGAATAGTTAGCATTTCACTGGTAGAACTGAAGGTTGAAATTAACTCTTCCATGGAACGTACGGTAAAATCGTCTGTATCACTATCAGTTAACTTATGTTGTTCTCTTAAAATTTTAGAGACTTCTAAAACAGCATTAGGCGCATCATTCTCACTAATGGCAGATGCCATAATTTGATTTAAATGATCGATAGCCAAAATACGTTTTTGTACCGTTGTATAAGGCGCAATAACGACATCATCCTGATCTTGACCAAAGGTGTTTTCACCTTTTTCCTCTAAAACGCCAATCACTTTAAAGGGAATATTATTAAAACGAATCATTTGCCCGACCGGATCTTGACCGTCAGTAAACACATTTTCTACAACTGTTTGACCAATTACAGCTACTTTTGAAGCCGTTTGTACTTCTGCATCTGTAAACATGCTTCCGCTCTGTAAACCGACGACTTTAATGTTTAAATATTCAGGATTAACACCATAAATTGATGATGGCCAGTTACTAGAACCGTTTATAACCTGACCTCTACCTTCTACTACTGGAGAACTATAACTTAATAAAGTCGATTGTGCTTTAATGGCTTCATAATCACTTAAAGTCAGTGATTCCATAACACTTGCTTCCTGTCTCACGCCTCCTTTTGTGTCTGCTCCTGCTTTTATTGTAATCATGTTGGATCCCATAGCAGAAATGGAAGTACGAATACTTTCCTTTGAACCTTCTCCAATGGCTAACATAGCGATAACAGAAGCGACACCAATAATAATTCCAAGCATGGTTAACAAAGTTCTGGTTTTGTTAAGAATGATGGCTTTTGTTGCGATTTTAAATAAATTTAATAGTCTCATAATTAATCGTCTTGTTTAGGTAATTTGGCTAATTCGTTTGCTGCAGATTGAATATTATCATTATTATAATCTTTCATAACCGCACCATCTTTTAATACAATAGTTCTACTACTAAACGTAGCAATATCCGGCTCGTGCGTTACGAATGTAATCGTAATACCTTGTTTGTTTAACTCTTGAAATAAGGACATGATTTCGTAAGATGTACGTGTATCTAAGTTTCCTGTCGCTTCATCAGCCAATATCATTACTGGATTGTTAACTAGCGATCTAGCAATAGCTACACGTTGCTGTTGTCCACCCGAAAGTTGTGCTGGTGTATGATGTAAACGTTCTCCAAGTCCTACTTTTTCTAAAGCTTCAATAGCACGTTTTCTGCGTTCTTCTGTAGATACTTTGCTGTTGTACAATAAAGGTAATTCTACATTTTCAATAGCAGATGTTCTTGCTAGTAAATTATACGATTGAAAAATGAAACCAATCTTCTCGTTTCTAATGGTTGCTAATTCATTTCGAGATAAATCTTTTACGCGTACACCATCAATTTCGTAAGTTCCGGACGTTGGCTGATCTAAACATCCTAAAATGTTAAGCATGGTACTTTTTCCCGAACCACTAGATCCCATAATAGTCACAAACTCTCCTTCTTTTATATCAAACGAAATACCTCTCAACGCATGAACCGTTTCGGTTCCCATGGTAAACTCTCGTTTTAAATCTTCTATTTTTATGATTGCTTTTTTCATCGTATTATCTTTTTCCGCCACCACCTCTTTGTGGCATAAATGGACTTTTGCTTTGTTCTTCTGTCGCTGCTTCTGATTTAGAAACTTCTTTTAAACTGTAAACTAGTTTATCTCCTGCCGAAATACCACTTAATATTTCTACATTAACCCCATCACTAGCTCCTAGTGTTACTACTTTAGGTGTAATCGCTCCGTTCGCTTGTAATACCCAAAGCGCGGTTTCTTCTCTAGAAGGTCTACTTGTGGTTTCAGGTAATTGGTGTTGCAAATTGTAGTTTGCAAAGACTTCTCTTTCTGGTTTAAAGTTGATGGCTTTAGCTTCCGCAGTTAACACATCATTTAATTCTAATGTATAAATCGAGATGGTTGCTGTTAATCCTGGTTTTAGTTTTAAATTTGGGTTATCTGCCTTAATTACAACCGTATACGTCACTACATTTGAAGTAACCGTTGGGTCTAATCTTACCTGCGTTACTTCACCTTCAAAAGTTTCACCTAAGTAAGCATCTACTGTAAAAGTAACACGCTGTCCTTCTTTTACTTGTCCTATATCTGCTTCATCTACATCTGCTTCTACTTGCATTTCTTTTAAATCTTGAGCAATAGTAAATAATGTTGGTGTGCTTAAACTTGCTGCTACGGTTTGCCCTTCGTCAATAGCTCTAGACAATATCACTCCATCAATAGGTGAATAAATATTAGCATAGCCTAAATTGGTTCTGGCTTGTTGCAAATCTGAATAACGTTGCGTAACCGTCCCTTTTGCTGTTTGATAATTGAATGCCGCATCATCAAAATCAGATTTACTTATCACTTGATTATCATATAATGTTTTTTGTCTGTCGTAAATAGTTTGTGTGTAGTTTCGTTGGCTAACTGCATTATCGTAAGCTGCTTGTGCTTGCGTTTTTGCTGCATTTAAATTGGTTTTATCCAATTCTGCAATCAACTGCCCTTCCGTAACTACACTGTTATAATCCACATATATTTTTTCTACCACACCTGATACCTGTGTACCAACTTCAACTTGTGTAATAGGCTCCATAGTTCCGGTTGCGGTAACCATGGTAGTGACGTTAGCTTTTTTTGCGGTTATTGTTTTCGCTTCGATAATAATAGCGTCATCAGTTTTTATAAATGAATATCCTACAATGGCGAGTACTACAATGGCAATGCCACTTATTATAATGTTTTTTTTATTTTTCATGATGCTTTAGATTAAAGTTTGATATCGTTTCCTTGATAAAATTGTAATAATTGGTGGTATAAAATATTGAGGTATTTGGCTTGTAAATAATTTTGTTGCGCGTTAGTAAAGGTGTTTTGGCTAATTACTAAATCGGTTGTGCTTAAATCGCCCAATTCATATTTCTTTTGAGCCAGTTTATAACTTTGTTCCGATGCTTCTTTGGAAGCTTCCGCGGCAATAATTTGTTCTTGTGCAGATAATGCATTTTGATAAGCCGTTTCTACTTTCTTATAAAGTATTTTTTCTGTAATTTGTTTTTGAATTTCAGCCTTTTCAATATTTATTGTAGCCGATTGTACTGCTGATTTTGTTTCGTTTCTATTGAAAATAGGAATGGTTAATGATAAACCTAACTTCTGATTAAAGTTAACATCAAACTGATCGGAAAATGTATTATCATTTATACTCGTGTACCCAGAACCTACACTTCCGGAAAGTGATAATGTTGGCGAATACCCACCTTTAGCAATATCTAGTTCTTTCTCTTTTGCTGCTACATTTAACTTACTAGCTTCTATTTCTGGCAAGTAATTTAAGGCGTTGTTATAGATGGAGATTTTATCTAGCTCTAAGTTAATTAAATCCATGTTTTCATCGATAGACTCAATTTCTAAATCGTCCATTGGTGTTAGCTCTAACAGTTGTTTCAAATCAATAATATACTGTTGGTAATTATTTTTAGCAGCAATTAGATTATATTGATTAGTAGCAGTTTGACTTTGTGCTTCGGTATAATCACTTAAAGCTATTGTTCCTGCGTCTAAACGTGCTTTTGCTCGCAATACTTCTGTTTTAGAAGCTTCTAAATTAGATTCGGCAATAGCAATATCTTCTTTACTGAAAAGTGCTTGTAAGTAGTTTTCTAAAAGACTAATAACAATACTGTTTTTGGCTTCTTCTTCTAAAAAAGCACTTTGCTCTAAAAGAATTTTATTCTGCTCAATCTGATTGTTTATTTGATTGCCTTTAAACAGCGTTACCGAACTATTAATACCCACATTAGTACTGTGAATTTGATCGGTAACATAGCTACTTGTAATAGGATCGATAGTATTTCCGTTAGAAAAACTTTGTGAAGCACTACCAAATAAGTTAGGTAATCTAGACGATTTTGCTTTGCTATAATCTACTTCGGCAAGATTTGTATTTAAAGAAGCATCCTTTACGCTAATATTATGTGCTATAGCGTAATTGATACAATCTTCTAAAGACCAAACTTTCGTGGTGTCGTCTTTAGGTTGTTCTTGCCCTATTGAAATCTGTGCAAATAGAAAGCTTGCGATAATAATATATAATTTCATTTTTTTAAGGTGTTTTTGTTTTACACATCAAAAATGAAACTAAATACATCCTTATAAAAAGGGAATAGAAGTTTGGTGGGATTGCCTATACCAAAACCGTTATTGTATCGACGAGATTTTTATCACTATTGCAGATAATTGAAATATAGAGAACAGCTTTTGAACTTTTGATAAAACTTGCTTTAAAGGCTTTATTTAACCGATATTATACCAAGTAAACAAACCGTAATGGTTAACTTTGTTTGCAGTAAATTTAATTGATGAATTAGCGATTTTATATTAATTACTGAAACTTTTTATCTGTAACAAAAGTTACTGTTTCTTAGGTTAAAATCGAATAATTTCGTCGGCAACACATACAAATTATTGCTTTTATGGAAGACATGCTTTTTTATGATAGAATGCAGTTTGCTTTTACCATTACCTTTCACTACTTATTTCCGCAATTAACCATGGGCTTATCGCTTCTAGTGGTTTATTTTAAAGGAAAATATCTTTATTCTGAAATAGAAAAATATAATGACGCCGCTAAGTTTTGGATGAAAATTTTCGCGCTAAACTTTGCTATGGGTGTGGTTACCGGAATCCCGATGGAATTTCAGTTTGGAACTAATTGGGCGAAATTCTCGGAGCTTACCGGTGGTATTATTGGCCAAACTCTGGCTATGGAAGGCATGTTTTCGTTCTTTTTAGAATCTTCTTTTTTAGGACTTTTTATTTTTGGTGAAAAGCTTCTAGGGCATAAACTCCATTTTGTTACTGGGTTTTTAGTCTTTTTAGGCTCTTGGGCCAGCGGCTATTTAATTATTGCTACACACTCATGGATGCAACATCCGGTAGGTTATGAAATTTTGGAAAACGGACGATTTGTTCTAAATAACTTCGGAGCCTTATTTTCTAATCCCTGGTTATTGCCATCGTATTTTCATAATCAATTAGCATCGGTAATTACCGCATCATTTGTTGTTGCTGGTATTGGCGCATTTTATATTCTAAATAATAAACACAGCGAATTCGGAAAACTCTTTGTTAAAACGGGTGTTGGTTTCGGTTTAGTATCTAGTATATTGGTGGCTTTCCCAACAGGAGATTTAGTTGCTAAAAACGTGGTAAAACACCAACCGGTAACCTTTGCAGCTATGGAAGGCATTTTTGAAACCGAAGAAGGTGGTTCGGAAATTGTTTTAATCGGACAACCTAACATGCTCGAGCAAAAGTTAGATAATAAAATAGCTGTCCCCAATATTCTAAGTTTTTTAACCTATCAAGACTGGAATGCGGAGATTAAAGGTTTAAATGAATTTGATAAAAGCACACACCCAACAAACATACCCGGGCTTTATTACGCCTACCATATTATGGTTGGTTTAGGCACCATTTTTATAGGTTTAATGTTATTGGCAGCTGTTCAGCTTTTCAGAAAAAAACTATATACCACTAAATGGATTTTGTGGGCACTTTTGTTTATGCTGCCTTTTCCATATATCGCCAATACAACAGGTTGGTATACTGCGGAATTAGGCCGACAACCTTGGTTAGTCTATAACTTGCTGCGCACCGCAGATGGCGCATCGCCAACCGTATCGGCAGGAAATACGTTATTTACATTACTTGGTTTTATTGGTTTGTATTTACTTTTAGGCTTGCTGTTTTTAATGCTTGCCGGAAAAATAATTAACAAAGGTCCACAACTTAACAACACACATTAATTATGGAATTATTTTGGTATATCGTTTTAATGACCATGTTGGCTGTTTATGTCATTTTGGATGGTTACGATTTTGGAGCAGGTATTATTCATTTGTTTTTTGCTAAAACAGAAAAAGATAAAAAAGCAATAACTAATGCTATTGGTCCTTTTTGGGATGCTAACGAAGTTTGGCTTATCGCTTCTGGTGGTATCTTGTTTTTTGCATTTCCAACGTTGTATGCCTCATCGTTTAGTGGTTTTTATTTACCTTTAATTATGATTTTGTGGTTGCTTATTTTTAGAGCCATTGGTTTAGAATTACGCGGACAAATACACAATCGTATGTGGGAAGCCATTTGGGATAAAGCCTTTGGAATTTCTAGTTTGCTTTTAGCCTTGTTTTTTGGTGTAGCATTGGGTAATGTGGTTCGTGGTGTTAATTTAGGAAATGTTGTAAATGGTGTGTCTACGCACGAAGCACATTTTTTCTTTTTACCACTTTGGAACCCAACATTTAGTCCACATGCTGAAGTTTTAGGTGTTATCGATTGGTTTACACTTTTATTAGGTGTTATTGGTGTGGTGTCTCTTGCTATACATGGCGCAAATTGGATTATTTTTAAAACCAGTTCCGATTTAAATACCAAGCTTAGAAAGGTGATTTTCAACTTAAATATTGTGCTACTAGTTTTAGTAATTATCTCAATTTTAATTTGGCATTTAATAGAACCAAAACCATTTCACAACTTTTTTAAATACCCTTGGTTATGGGTGTTTCCAGTTATTACACTAACTGGGTTGTTTGGTTTGTTCAAAATTAAATCGTTCAAAAAAGATGGACATGGTTTTGTGTTTTCATCCTTATTTTTATTCGGAGGTTTAACCACAACAGTATCTTCAATTTTCCCTAAAGTATTGCCTTCAACAAATGATATTAATCCAGATTTAACGCTTTATAACGTAGCAGCAGATGAGTATGGTTTATCCGTTGGTGTGTATTGGTTTGCTATCGCAATTGTGTTAGTGGCTGTATACATGTTTATTCAATATAAAGTCTTTAGAGGAAAAATGGACGATGTTGGTTATGGAGAACATTAAATTTTTAAATATTTATAGATTATGCAAACCCCAATATATACATCTATTAAATTAGAGAAATTAATTAAAAAACTAATTAAAATAGAACCTACAAAAAACTTAGGGTTGTTAGGGAAATGGAATGCCACTATTTTTCATGTTAATAGAAAAAAATGTTGGCTTGTGGCTAACGCAAAAACGCAATACTCTGTAATTTTAACAGATATAAAAGCGAAGGATTTAAAAAATATTTCAGATATTTTTAAGAACGCATTTTATACGCAGTTAATCTATGATGGTATTATTATCGATTTTGAAATCGTAAATTCACTTATTGGTGAAATAACCTTTTTTAGGACGGATAATGACAGAAAAACTACAGGCTTTCAAAACGATAGGCTTTCACATTTAGAGTATTGGAAAGATGAATTTAATAGCTTAGAAGCTATGCCCATTAAAGATTTAACAAACCGTATAAATAATATACCCATCCATATTGGAAAAAGTAAAAAAATGGCAGATTTCACTTATGCTAAAATCGAAATGCAACAATGTATTGAATCGATACAATTGTAAATCATTCCTTATTTTAAGTTTACCTTATAATTAACAACGCCAAGATATCTTATATTTTTTATTGTAGAATTAGAGATTAAATTATCTTCGCGCGATGTGGATGTATTTAGGGCTTTTAGCCGCGTTATTTTTAGGATTACATAACTTATGTAAAAAGCATGCCGTTCAAGGTAATGAGGTTTTTCCAGTACTTTTAGGTACAGTGACTTCTAGTTTTATTTTTCTGTTACCGTTTTTTATTGGTTCCTTATGTTTTCCGGAATTCACTAGAAGTTTAGGCTTTTTTATAGAACCTATTCCGTGGCAAACTCATGGGTTTGTTTTTATAAAATCGGCTATCATGGCTAGTTCATGGGTTTTGGCTTATCAGGCTTTAAAGCATCTACCAATCACCATTGTAACGCCTATTCGTTCTGCTGGTCCGTTTTTCACGTTTATTGGAGCGATTCTTATTTATGATGAAAGACCAAACGGTTTGCAATGGGTGGGGTTTTTCCTTATAATATTTTCAGTAATGTTATATTCAAAAATTGGAAAAAAAGAAGGTATCAACTTCAAACGAAACAAATGGATTTTTGCCATTATAGCAGCCACTTTTTTAGGCGCATCTAGCGGATTGTACGATAAGTTTTTAATACAAAGCTTATTTCTAGACCCACAAACTTTATTGTTTTGGTTTAGCTTTTACGTTATTTTAATCCTTTTAGTAATTTTATCTATTACATGGTTTCCTTTTGCTGAAAAACGAAAAGCTTTTAAATGGCGATGGACAATTCCGGCGGTTGGAATTCTTTTAACAGCTGCCGATTATTTCTATTTTAAAGCACTACAAGATCCTGATGCCTTAATTATGTTGCTTTCTGCTATTAAACGCAGTCAAATTATAATTGCTGTGGTTGTTGGTGGTCTTATCTTCAAAGAACAGAATAAACGTAAAAAGCTGGTGCCACTTTTTGGAATTATGCTTGGTGTTTTTCTTATCCTATACTCATAGTTCCTATTTGATTTAAAAGTTATCTATAATTATTTTGGCTATTTATTCTTCTCTTCTATGTAAGAAAAATTAAATCTTTGTTAAAAAAAGAATGAACGTTCATTTTTTATATATCTTTGTATCATAAATATATAGAACATGGCGAAACTTCAGAAAAGCATAGACAAGCGTAATGCCTTAATTAAGGCAACTATCGAGTTGGTAAACAACGACGGTTTTCATGCCACGCCTATGAGTAAAATTGCAAAAATGGCGAGTGTTTCTCCTGCTACTATTTATTTGTATTTCGAAAATAAACAAGACTTAGTAAATAAAACTTACATTGAAGTTAAAGCGGAATACACAAAATATGCTTTTGAAACTTATGATGAAAATATGCCCGTTAAGGCTGGTTTCGAATTAATTTGGAAACGTATTGCCGATTTTAAATTGAAAGAATGTGAGCACGCCATGTTTTTAGCACAGTGCGATAATACACCTATGATTGATGAGCCTAGCAGACAAGAAGGCATAAAACATTTGCAACCTCTACTCGACCTTTGGGCGCGTGGCAAAGCGGAAGGTATTGTAAAACCAATTTCAGATTATTTATTGTATGCCTACGCTATAAACCCGTTATCATTTTTAATGATGATACAAAAACGTGGTGCATTTCAATTGAATAAAAGTCATATTGAAGAAGCGTATCAATCTGCTTGGAGCAGTATAAAAGTTTGTAAATAAGATGAAGAAAACGGTCATTATATTAGGAGCAACCGGATTAACAGGAGGTATTTTACTTCAGAAATTAATTGAAGACACCCGATACGAACGCATTAAATTGTTTTCACGATCCAAGATTGAAGGGCTTCCTGAAAAGGTAGTTCAATTCACCGGAGATCTTTTAAATCTAGAAAGTTTTAAGGCTGATTTCAAGGCAGACGAAGTATTTTGTTGCATTGGTACCACGGCAAAAAAAACACCAGATAAAGTGCTTTATAAAGCTATAGATTATGGTATTCCTGTAAATGCCGCGAAGCTTTCAAAAGAAAATAAAATAAATACTTTTTTAGTAATTTCTGCTATGGGAGCCGATAGATCAAGTAATGTATTTTATAATAAAACAAAAGGCAATATGGAACACGATGTGTTGCAGCAAAATATAAAAAACACTTTTGTATTAAGGCCTTCACTTATTGGAGGAGCACGCCAAGAGCGGCGTTTATTAGAAAAAATAGGTTTGATGGTTTTTAAAATTATTCAACCATTATTTATTGGAAAACTGAAAAACTATAAAATAATTAATGCTGAATCTATCGCGAAAGCCATGTTGAATTTAGCCAATAATACAAGTCATGCCGAAGTCATTATTACTTCAAACGAAATCGAATTAATAGCAAATAAATAAAACAAAAAATATGGATTTATTAAATAAATTAAATTGGAGATACGCTGCAAAAGCGATGAATGGCGAAAAAGTTTCCGAAGATAAAATTGAACGTATTCTAGAAGCTGCGCGTTTAGCACCAACATCTAGTGGTTTACAACCATTTGAAATAATAGTGATTAAAAATCAAGATATCAAAGAAAAAATAAAGCCTGTAGCTTGGAATCAATCTGTAATTACAGACTGCTCTCACCTACTCGTTTTCGCTGCGTGGGACACTTATACAGCCGATAGAATTAACCACATGTTCGATTTAACAAACGATATTCGTGGCTTTAAAAATGAAGGTTGGGAAAATTACCGCCAAATGTTATTGAGTTCTTACCCTCAAAAAGATGAAGAAGAAAACTTTAACCATGCAGCAAAACAAGCTTACATCGCATTTTCACAAGCGATAACTGCAGCTGCTTTTGAAGGAGTAGATTCAACACCTCTGGAAGGATTTGATCCTGCGGCTGTAGATGACATTCTTGGTTTACGCGAAAAAGGATTACGTAGTGCTGTTTTATTACCTATTGGTTACAGAAAAGAAGATGCCGATTGGTTAGTAAACTTGGTAAAGGTGAGAAAACCTATGGAAGAATTAGTAACTGTAATTGAGTAAAAAAAAGAAATTATGACTAAGACAATTTTATTAAATAATAGACCACAAGGAAAACCAACCGTTTCAAATTTTGAATTTGTTAATGAGGATGCTGAATTAAAAGTTGGCGAAGGAGAAATCCTTCTAGAAGCAGCTTATGTATCGGTAGATCCATATTTAAGAGGACGCATGAGTGATGCAAAATCGTATGTTCCTCCTTTTGAACTTAACAAACCTGTTCAGTCTGGTGTGGTTGCAAAAGTAATGGCTTCTAAAAATAAGAACTTTTCAGAAGGTGATTATGTTTCTGGTTTATTAAGCTGGAAAACACAGCAAATATCTAACGGTGAAGGCCTTTTAAAAGTTGATGGAAATAAAGCACCATTAAGCACATATTTAGGTGTTTTAGGGATGACTGGTTTAACGGCATATTTAGGTTTAAACGAAATAGGAAAACCAAAAGCTGGAGAAACTATTGTGGTTTCGGGAGCAGCTGGAGCTGTAGGTTCTATTGTAGGACAGATAGCTAAAATATTAGGACTTCGTGTGATTGGAATTGCTGGAACCGACGAGAAAATTAACATGCTGAAATCCAAATTTGGTTTCGATGCTGGTATCAATTATAACACGAGTAAAGATATTAATGCCGACATAAAAGCCTTAGCGCCAAATGGTGTTGATATTTACTTTGATAATGTTGGTGGCCCAATTTCAGATGCAGTGTTATTCAATATTAACCGTTTTGCTCGTATCATTATATGTGGTGCCATTTCGGTTTACAATGAAACGGAATTACCTAAAAGTGTGAGTGTACAACCTTTCCTAGTTAAAAATAGCGCCTTAATGCAAGGTTTTATTGTCTCTAATTATGCTGAAAAATTCCCAGAAGCTATGAAACATCTATCAGGATGGTTAGCAGAAGGTAAATTAACATACAGCGAAACTATTGTTGAGGGTTTCGATAATATTCCGAATGCTTTTATCGATTTATTTGAAGGTAAAAACAAAGGGAAAATGATAGTGAAAATATAATATTTTAAAAGAAAAAGAAGATGAACAATTTTGAATTAAAAAACCCAACCAAAATTATTTTTGGAAAGGATACTATAGCACAAATAAAAAACGAAATACCTCAAGATGCTAAAGTATTATTGCTTTACGGAGGAGGAAGTATTAAAAAAAATGGAATTTACGACCAAGTAAAAACAGCTTTAGCTAACGTTGAAGTGGTTGAGTTTGGCGGTATTCCTGCAAATCCTGAATACGCTGTTTTAATGGATGCGCTAAAGGTAATTAAAGATGAAAAAATATCATATTTATTAGCTGTTGGTGGTGGTTCTGTAATAGATGGAACTAAATTTTTATCGGCAGCTGCCCTTTTTGAAGGAGATACACCTTGGGATATTTTAACCGAAAACATTAAAACAGAAAAAGGTATGCCTTTCGGAACGGTTTTAACCTTGCCTGCTACAGGATCGGAAATGAATTCTGGAGCTGTAATTACAAGAAAAGAAACGAAAGAAAAATTAGCCATGGGAGGTCCTGGTTTATTTCCTGAGTTCTCTGTCTTAGATCCGCAAGTAATTGCATCTATCCCTGAGCGTCAATTAGCAAATGGTTTAACCGATGCTTTTACGCACGTTTTAGAACAATACATGACATATCCTATCGGTGCATTATTGCAAGATCGTTTTGCTGAAAGTATTTTACAAACCATTATTGAAGTGGCACCTAAAGTAATTAAGGATCCAACAGATTACGAAGCAACATCAAACTTTATGTGGAGTTGCACGATGGCTTTAAACGGACTTATCCAAAAAGGAGTTCCTGGAGATTGGGCAGTACATGCTATTGGTCATGAATTAACGGCTTTATTTGGTATCGATCATGCTAGAACTTTAGCGGTCATTGCTCCTAGTCATTACAAATTCAATTTTGAAGACAAAAAGGAAAAATTAGCACAATACGGTGAACGTGTTTGGAATATTTCCGAAGGAAGTATCGACGATAAAGCCTATGCTGCCATTGAAAAAACAGAAGCTTTTTTCCATGAATTAGGTATCGATACCAAACTATCTGATTACACCAAAGATTACGACGGTACTGCTGAAGAAATAGCCAAGCGTTTTACCGATCGTGGTTGGTTAGGTTTAGGGGAACACCAAACATTATCTCCAGACAAAGTGGAGAAAATTGTAAAAATGGCATATTAATTTCAGTATGAACATCTTAAAATCATTTGCACTTGTTTGCACTATTGTTACAGCTTCGAGTTGTAAAGATGCAAAACAAGACACCACTTCTGAAAAGGTTTCAGAAGTAAAAATAGAATCAAAAAAACAAAACAACATGAAAATATTATTTGTATTAACATCTCATGACAAATTAGGTGATACAGGAAAAAAAACAGGTTTTTGGGTTGAAGAATTTGCTAGCCCATATTATACTTTATTAGATAAAGGAGCAGAAATTACAATAGCAACACCAAAAGGTGGCGCAGCTCCAATAGACCCAAGTAGTGATTCGCCAGATGCTGCTACGGCTTCTACAGATCGCTATAATGGTGATGCTGACGCAAAAGCAAAAATTGCAAACACGGCTGTTTTAGCAGATATGAATCCTAATGATTTTGACGCTGTATTTTATCCGGGTGGTCACGGTCCTTTATGGGATTTAACTAACGATAAAAACTCGGTGGCATTAATTGAAGCCTTCGATCGCCAAGAAAAACCAATTGCTTTTGTTTGTCATGCACCGGCTGTATTGAAAGATGTGAAAAATGAAGACGGAACAGCTTTAGTTAAAGGTAAACGTGTTACTGGATTTTCAAATAAAGAAGAAGCAGCTGTTGGCTTAACAGAAGTTGTGCCTTTATTATTAGAAGATATGCTTATTGAAAATGGCGCATTGTATTCTAATGGTGAAAATTGGGCAGCTTATGCCGTTCAAGATGGAAATTTAATTACAGGACAAAATCCTGCATCATCAGAATTAGTAGCTGAAAAATTATTAGAAAGTTTAAAATAAATTAAACATCATTTGTATAAAAAGGTTGTCCATAATTTGGGCAACCTTTTTTTTTGAATTTATACTAATTACTTCGTTAAGTAAGCGGTAACTTTTTTTGATTTCAGTAAAAAGTGGTGTCTAGTTTTAATGTAAAAACAACACTTTATCGGTTTTATATGTTTTTAATCGGTTTTTGTAAAGCCAGAACGATTAAAAATAGAATTAGTTTTTTTTCTAATTTTATAAGGTTTTATATTGTAATAAATTTCAACCACCCATACTTAAAAAGTATAAAGCCCTATTTATGCAAGCCTATTTTAATAAACCACACATCAAGTTTTACGGTATATTTTTGTGGGTTATTTTTAGTGGTTTTGGTACTAATTATTCAGCTTTTGCACAAGAAGAAATAAAGAAACGTCTTCAGGAAAAAATTAAAAAACACAAGGAAAATAATAATTTCCAACGAGATACTACTTACATTAATTTATTGTATGCATTGGGTATGCAATATGCGCAATACAATTTAGATAGTTTACTCATTATTTCTAACGAATCTATTAAGTTAAGTAAAGCTATGTATTACCCTAAAGGTGAAGCGCAAGGTTATTTAATTGAAGGTTTATATTACTCAAATACAGGAAAACAAGATCTTGCTATTTCGTATTTTCAAAAATCTGTATCTATTGCGAGTGCTTCTTCTGAAATCAATTTATTATTAGAATCTAAAATTAAATTGGCGGCAGAGTATAAATATAAAGAGGATTATGCCAACGCTCTAAAATATTATTTAGAGGCTATAGAAATAGCCAAAGCATACGATAGTGATAAATATTTATCTAAATGTTATTTAAATATTTCATCCATATACCGTGTTCAAAAAGAATATGAGCAAACTATTTTGTTCTTATCTAAATCCTTAAAAATCAATCAATCAAATAACGATGATGTACAATTTGCTAAAAACTTAAATAATTTAACGGCTTGTTATATTGAAATGGGAAATTTAGATAAAGCAACTGTCGCTGTGGACAATGCGATTTCCATTTTTGAAAAAGTAAAGTTAGATTCATGGCTTTCGTATGCATATGAGTTAAAAGGATCTATTCATACCAATAAAGGGCAATTCTATCAAGCCTTAGAATGGTTAAATAAAAGTGAAAAAATTCATGATAAGATTGATAAAGGACGCTATAAAATACCTTTAGCTCTAAATTTATCTAAAACATATTTCGGACTTAAAGATTATGATAAGGCAGAAGCTTACGCTTTAAAAGCACTTGAAATTTCTGAAAAATTAAATGTTTTAGAAGAACGAGATGTGACTTTAGAACTTCTTTATAAAATAGAAAAAATCAATGGAACCCCAGAAAAAGCACTCGCCTATTTAGAAGACTTAAAAGCGATTTCTGATACCATCAATAAAAACAACAATATTAAAGAGTTAAGAATACTCAAATCGAATTTAGAGTTTGAACAAAAAAAAGAACAGTATATCTCAGAAAGTCAACAAAAACATGTATTGCAACGTAGTTATATTTACTTTTCGATTCTAATTATATTGGCTTTTGCTATTATCATTTTTATACTTAAAAAAAATAACAAAACCCAAAATGCTCTAAATCAAAAATTATTAGAAAATACAGAAGCTCTTAAAAAAAATGAAATACATTTAAATGAGGCCAATAATACTAAAAGTAGGTTGTTTTCTATTATTGCACACGATTTAAAGGGCCCTATAGATTCATTTAAATCACTTTTAGATCTATTTAATAAAAGCGAATTGAGTAAGACTGAATTCATGCACTTTATGCCTCAAATAGGTGAAAACATTGACTCTATTGCTTTTACTTTGAATAATTTATTAACCTGGGGACAAAGCCAAATGGATGGTTTATCTACCAAGCCAGATGTGATACCGCTTAAAACATTGGTAGATGAAAGTTTAAGACTTTTATCTAAGCAAGCCGAAGTAAAATCTATTTCAACTATAAATAATATTGATAAAAATGTAATTGCTTGGTCTGATAGAGATCAAATAGATGTTGTTATCCGTAACTTAATAAGTAATGCTTTAAAGTTTACGCGTGAACATGGTATAATAACTATTTCGGCCGTTGAAAAAGCCTTGTTTTGGGAAGTACAAATTCAAGATAATGGTGTTGGTATGAGTGAAGATGCACTTTCTAAAATTTTTACAGAAAACGAAACCGCTTCTTCTTATGGTACACGAAATGAAAAAGGAACTGGTTTAGGACTTCGAGTTTGTAAAGAAATGGTTGAAAACAATGGCGGAACTATTTGGGTAGAAAGTAATTTAAATTATGGCTCATCTTTTTATTTTACAGTTTCAAAATCAAAAACACTATAAGTTATATTTCAAAATACTTTATTAATTACAGCTTTATTATAAGTTGAAATACAGGGTTTTATAATTTCTTTTTAATATAATTTGCATCGTTAAAATGAAGGCTTAATTATGTGGTTAATCCTAACAGGAAATAATAACATTTAAAATCGCGTATATATATCATTTTGCAACATATATTTTGCTAGGATTTTGTAAATTGTACTACAACCAGTCTTATAGTATTGCTTATGCAACATCAGTTAAAAACAAACTACCCCCTACTTTCCAATGTATTTATAGGTATCCTTTTTCTTTTTTGTTCCAATAGTCTTTCGGCATTTTCGGAAGACGACATAAAAAAGGAGATACAGCGTAAAATTAAAACACTTAAAGCAAGTCCTAATTTTGAAAAAGACTCCACTTATATTAATTTATTACACGACTTAAATTGGGAATATATTCACTATAATTCCGATAGTTTATTTGTCCTTTCAAATGAAATTATTTCTCTAAGTAAAGCCATTAAATATACTAAAGGAGATGCTAAAGGCCATTTTTTTCTCGGTGTATATTATTCTGATAAAGGAGATCAAGATAAAGCTATTTCTTATTTTTCAAAAGCACTATCCAAAGGAGAATCTATTAATGATCCTTTAATTATCATACAATCTAAAATTGAGTTAGCTCGGGAATATGAGTATAAAGAGGAAAATGAAAAATCGTTAAGAGAATACTTGAGTGCTATTGAAATCGCTAAAAAAAGCAAAAATGATTCCTGGTTAAGCAATTTATACCTTAATGTTTCTACGTTATACGGCAATCAAAAAGACCATGAGCAAGCCGTTTTGTTTTTAATAAAAGCTAAGGAACTTAATGAAAATAAAGGTGAAGAAGAAAGAATGGGAATCATTCTTTCCAATTTAGCCATTGCTTATATTTCCATGGGCGATTTAGATAGTGCAAAATTAAATATAAATAAAGCTGTTTCTATTTTTGAAAAACTTAAGTCGGATGATTGGTTAGCTTATGTTTATCAGGTAAAAGCTAATGTTTATCTAGAACAGAACGAGTTTAATAAAGCACTTATATGGTTGAAAAAAAGTGAAAAGATTCATGAAAATATTGATTCGATTAGGGGAAAAAAGCAACTAAACCTCCTACTATCTAAAGCATATTTCGAGCTTGAAAATTATGATGTTTCCGAGGCATATGCTTTAAGATCTTTAGAAATAACCAAAGAGCTCAATATTCTATTAAGCAGAGATCAAATTTTTGAGATTCTATATAAAATAAAAAAAATAAATAACGATCCAGCCGCCGCACTTACTTATCTCGAAGAGTTTAAGGCTATTTCTGATACAATAAATAAAAACGATAATAGAAAAGAATTAAAAATACTAAAGGCAACGCTTGTTTCTGAACATGAAAAAGATCAATATATTTTAGCAAACGAGAAGAGGGAAGCAAAACAAATGGGCTATACTTATATTTCTACGTTAGTTATTTTGGCGTTTTTAATCATTATCATTATTCTTAAAAGGAACAACAAAACTCAGAATATTTTAAATCAAAAACTGATAGAAAACACGGAGGCCTTAAAGAAGCACGAGGCGCATTTAAACGATGCGAACAACACTAAAAACAAGTTATTCTCTATTATAGCACATGATTTAAAAGGACCTATAAATTCATTTAAATCATTATTCGATTTGTTTAATAAAAGAGAAGTAACAACTGCCGAATTCATGGAATTTATGCCGCAAATTGGTGAAAATATAGATAGTATTGCTTTTACTTTGAATAATTTATTAACCTGGGGACAAACACAAATGAATGGTTTGGTAACCAAACCTAGCTATATAACTATTAAAACTTTAGTAGATGAAAGTATTAAGCTATTGTCTAAACAAACTGAAGTGAAATCGATTATTATAGCAAACAACATCGATGAGAAGGTTATTACGTGGAGTGATAAAGATCAAATTGATATTGTAATTCGGAATTTGATTAGTAATGCCGTGAAGTTTACACGAGACCATGGAGCGATCACTATTGATGCTTCCGGAAAACCTGGTTTTTGGGAAATAGCGGTTAGAGATAATGGCGTTGGGATGAGCGAAGATGTTGTAGCCAATATTTTTAACGAAGAAGAAACTTCAACCACTTATGGAACCCAAAACGAAAAAGGAACTGGGTTAGGTTTGCGAATTTGTAAAGAAATGGTGGAAAATAACGGTGGAACTATATGGGTGGAAAGTGTTTTAAACCAGGGATCTTCATTTTATTTTACAGTACCTAAAAGTAAAAATTCTTAACCGAATTTTCACAAATAATGTGTCTATATTTAAAAATTAGAAAAGATAATATGAATTATAAAAAAGACCAAGCTTGTAAGCTTGGTCTTTTTTTTATTTAAATAATTTTTTGTTCTTAATATGATATATTAAGCTTCTCCTCTAGCCGGATAATCTGCTTTTAAAATATAATCAATACCTCCTAAAACATCGTTAAAGCTTGGTCGCCCAAAAGGCATAGATTGTATTGATTCCCAGTATATGGTTTGCTCTGGAGTAACTAAAAACAAGCCTGGCTCTGTAAAGTGTTTTGGCTCTTCTTTAATCCCTTCAGAAATAAATAATCCCCATGTTCTGGCTTCTTCAATAGACAAGCCGTAACCTAAAGGTATATCTGCAATATCCCATGCTTCATGTGTTGCTTTAGCCACGTCTTCGGTATCCGCACTTATAGCAATTACGTTAACGCCACGATCTGTAAATTTATCTAGTTTTCGTTGTAAATCTTCTAGCTGACTTTTACATACTGGGCAATGTTTTCCTCTGTAAAATAAGACTAAAGTGAAGTTTTTCGGCGATTGATCGCTTAATTTCCACGTACTACCATTGACTAATTTTATTTCTAATTCTGGTGCTTTCTCTCTTGGTTTTATCATTACGGTTACGGTTTTAATTAATTAGAAAGGCCGTTGTATAGTACAACATCCTTTGCTATTAATAGTTATTAATTTATTTATTATAAAGGTACAGGGAATCCTAATGAATACGTTACACAATTATAGGAATACCTTATAACATTGACGTATGATGTAATATAATGCCGAAAGCAATTATTGATGTGATGATTTATAAGAATTACCTTTAGATGAATTTGTGCCTTACACTATACAGTGCGTGTTAGACGGTTGGTAGAACGTGTGATGTATTTATTGGTCTTTTGTTTTATCTAAAACCTTTCTAATATGTTCACTATCCCAATGGCTATCATACTCGACAACTCCCCTTTTGAAATCTTCATTTAAGAATTTCTCCTGTTGCTCTAACTCTATTTTTGCTTTGAATATATAGTTTTTTTCATCCTTAGGTTCCGAAGATAAACGTCTTAAACTGTCTTCATCATATTTGATAAAGTTTTGTACTTGTCGGTTTAAAGTATATTTTCTGAATCCCATTTTGCTCAAAACATCTTTAGCCAAAGTTAACGACGTTTCTAGAGATTCACGATAGATATTTTCATTTCCAAGATTAAGTAATTCATAAGCATCATATCGGTTTTTAGTCCGAATCATGAATTCTACATGCGGGTATTTATCCTTAATTATTTTACCAATAGCTTTAGAAACGGCAATTTTATTGGTTGCGCAAATAAGTATTTTAGCTTCTGCAATTCCTGCAGATTCTAATAAATCGAGACGTGTGGCATCTCCATAATACACTTCAAATCCCATTTTTCGAAGAAAATCTACACGATTAGAATCATGATCTAAAATAGTGGCTTCTACACCGTGCGAACGCAAAAACCGTCCGATAGTACTTCCAAAATGTCCAAAGCCAACTAGTATTATTTTTTGCGATTTCGCAATATGATCCATTGGTCTTTTTACCGATTGTTTGGTACCAATCTTTGGGAGTATAAAACGCTCATTAAGGATGCCAATAATTGGCGTTAGCGACATGCTCAAGGCAGTAATCACTAATAACATATCCATTTGATCTTGATTTAAAAGATTTAAACCAAAGGCAAACGACAATAATACAAAAGCAAATTCCCCAATTTGAGCCAAACTACAAGTAAGCAGGATGTTTTGGTCAAGTTTCAATTTAAAAATACGTCCAGTAATATATAAGACAATAGCTTTTAAAAGAATAACAGCGACTAAAATACCACCAATAGTTAATGGGCTATTCGCGATAACAACAAAGTTTATCGAGGCACCGACCGCCATAAAAAAGAGTCCTAAAAGTAAATTTTTAAAAGGTTCTAATGTGCTTTCCAACTCATGTTTAAATTCACTATTTGAAAGTACTACACCTCCTAAAAACGCACCTAAAGCCGGACTTAAGCCAACATATTCCATTAAAAATGAAATTCCAAAAACAATTAAAAATGCCGAAGCAATCAGCAACTCTCTTACATCTGTTTTAGCAATTTTTCGAAGTATTGGTACTATCAAATAACGTCCTGCAACAATAATTAAAACCACCGATAAAATAATAGCCAAGGTTTGCAGGCCAATAGGTAAATTGTCTATTAAATTCGAACTGGTGCTATGGTTTTCCGCGGAAGCGTTACCGTCTGAATTAGACAACAACGGGATAAAACCCAACATAAAAATAACAATAATATCTTGAAATAATAGAATGGAAAATGATGATGTTCCAAAGGTGGTATCCATCAATCCTTTTTCCTTTATAGTTTGCATCGCAATTGCTGTAGAAGATAAAGCTACAGCCATTGAAATAACCAAAGCCACTTTCCATTCAAAACCTAAAAGCGTAAATAGAATGTAGGATAATAACATGGTTCCGCCAACTTGAATACCGCCCATACCGAGTATGGTTTTTCGCATGTTCCAGAAGTTTTTCGGTTCTATTTCTAACCCAATTAAAAACAACATAACAACCACTCCAAATTCAGCAAAATGTAAAATATCTTCTCCCTCATTTCCTATAAAGCCAAAAACATAAGGGCCTATTAAAACCCCTGCTAATAGGTAACCAATTACCGAGCTTAAGCCTACTTTTTTTGCTAAAGAAACACAAATAATTGCTCCGGTTAAAAAAACTATGGCTTGAAAAAGTATACTTCCAGTCATATTTTATATGGTGTTTAGTTTAGGTATATCGTTTATAAAAGAAAATCCCTTACAGTCGTTGTTGCTCAGGTTGTTTTGAAGTAAAGTGACTAGATTCGCATATTGATTGGCATAATTAGTTAAAGCCTCATCGGTTAATTTATGCGTTTCCATGGCGGCAAAAGGTGGTAAATAATGCATGCCACACAAATTTGCTGTTTGCTCAAAGGGCCTTAAAAATTGACGGACTGTAAAACTATTACTTCCTTCGGAACAATAAACTTCTCTTGAACCTCCTGTGGTAATCACGTTTAGGCAGGTTTTAGATTGCAGGGCATTTCCGTTAGGTCCATAAGCCCAACCAAATTCTAAAACCATATCAATCCACTGTTTCATCAATGGTGGGCAGCTATACCAGTAAAAAGGATGATGCCATATAATGATATCATGGGCTTCTAATAGTTCTTTTTCTGCAGGAACATTAATATTAAAATCGGGATAAGCCTCGTATAAATCATGAAATGTAACACCTTCAATATCAATAATTCGATTTACTAAAGCGTTGTTTGCTCTAGATTTTTCAAATTTAGGGTGAGAAAATAAAACGAGTATTTTTTTCATGAGAACATCAATATCAAATAAGAACTAGGCCTAATTTACACTTTATAAAACTAATTAGATATTAAATCGAACGAAATTTTAATACCTTGTATAATCATACCGGTACCGATAATAGCGATAATTAATCCCATTATTTTTCCTATTACAGAAATAACATTATACCCAACAAAACTCACAATATGATCGCTTAGTTTGAAGGTGAAGTATGTTATCAAACTCATAGATCCAAATATAAGGATAACTAAAATCATTTGTAATGGTGCTGCGTTAGACACGAAATTCATAGCTGTAACAATGGTTCCTGGCCCTGCCAAAATAGGTATTGCTAATGGTGAGACTGCAATATCTTCTTCAATATTTACATCGTTTAAGCTTTTTACATTCGATTGTTTAGACTGTAACATTTCAAAACCAATAAAAAATATTAAAATTCCACCTGTTATTTTAAACGCAGGAATACTAATATTGAAAAGTTCGAAAATATACTTTCCTAAAAGTATAAAAACCAAAACAATAATAAAGGCTATAAAATTAGCTTTTTTATTGATGGCATTTTTAGTCTCTTTACGCGCGCCTTGAGTTAAAGATACAAAAACCGTCATGTTTGAGATGGGATTGGTAATAGCAAAAAAGCCCGTAAATACGGTAATTGAAAAGGTTAATAAGTTATCCATTTGTTGTCAAAATTTGAATCTGGAAAAGTACTTGAATTACTCCTGTTCCACCAAACCAAATACGATTTTTTTTTCAGTATATATTAAAATACTTGTTTTATATAAGAAATGCAGGGCTTAACTTGAAAATTAAGACCTGCATTTTAGTAAAATATGGGATATTTAGATTTGGTAGTTAGCGTTTTACTTCCAAGTTATAATGTCTTCAAAGTTTCTTCTAGACTTTTCATGTGCAGGATCTTCTTTTCTGTATCCAAAAGCAGTCATATAAGCTAAACCGTATTTATCAGTATCTACACCAAACTTTTCTTTCAATAAAGCCTCTGCTTTTGCTTGATGAAACCCTTCAATAGGGCAACTATCTATGCCTATTAATGCAGCAGCTGTCATCATATTTCCTAATGCAATATAGGTTTGTTTAGAAGCCCAGTCGAATAATTTTTTATCACTATCCAAATCAAAATCACGCTCTTGAAATTCTCTGTAAAACTTCGAGTACATCTCGATAACATCTTCAGGTAAATGTTTTACATCCTTCATCATGTGCATAATATAGTCAGAATCATGCTTTACCATAGGCGCTTTCATCGCTAAACCTAATACAAAATGACTTGCAGTATCTAGTTTTAATGGGGCTCCCCAGGCCACAGGTTTTAATAATTCGCGTAATTCTTTATCTTGAACAACTATAAAATGCCATGGTTCGAAACCAAATGAACTTGGAGATAAACTTGCTGTTTTTAAAATAAAATTAATGTCTTCATCCGATACCGTTTTAGTTGGATCAAATTCTTTAGTAGCATGTCTAAAATTAAATGCATTGATAATATCTGTTTTTGAAATGTTTGGTGTAGTCATTCTATGTTTTATTATTGTTTATTTTTTTTATTGAATAGGTTGTTTTAATTGCCAATAATCGCAATGCAAAGATATAAGCGTAATTGAAGTTAATTGATGTATTTAAACAGGAAATTTATGTAAAAATAAAGGTTTATTAAGGTTGAAAGAGATCGATTAAATTCTTTTTATGTACTATTGAGTATAATTTCATCTAAAAGCGTGGTAAAATGAGAGTAATAGAACCCAATAAACCTTTTGAAATACAACAAGTAGAACTTTCCGTTTGGGAAGAACGCCCTGTTAAAAATAATTTTTTCGAATTGGTTTTAATTAAAGATGGTCAAGGAGAACAATGCATAAATTATAATACGCATACTTATAATAAAGGTAGTGTTTTTTTACTTCCTCCATTAAAGTGTCATGCTTTTAGTATAGAAAAAGCAACCACTTTTGTGTTTTTAAAATTTACAGATTCCTTTTTTAAAAGTATAAATTCTCGTGCTATTGATAGAAGTGAATGGTTTAAAGAGGCCGCTTATATACTTTCTAACTACAACCAATTGCCTGGCGATATTATTCAGAATGATATAGATAGAAAGCATCTTAATAATTTAGTTAACATGATTTTAGATGAAAATAATAATTATGGAGAACATTCGGTGAGTTTAATTACGAGCTTAATGACAAGTATTTTAGAGGTGTTGATTAGAAACGTGAAAAAAGGGAGTTATTTTGAAGTTTTAAAAAATAGTTCTGACGATAGAATAACCAAAATGCTAACTTATATTAACGATCATTTAGATGATTCGAACTTATTAAAAGTAGAGAATTTGGCTGAAGTTTTTATGATGTCGCCCACTTACGTGAGTGAATATTTCAAAAAGCAGGTGCATATGTCTTTACGCGAATATATTATTAAGTCGAAACTAAAACTTGTAGAAATCCGATTGTTAAATTCCAATTTCACACTTACTGAAATTGCAGACGACCTTGATTTTACTGATGTTAGTCATCTTTCAAAAACCTTTAAACGCTATATTGGTAAATCCATACGCGAGTTTAAAAACGATGGCGAATATATGTTGTTGAAAGGTAATATTTATGCTAGTTGAAATAGGTAATGCTATCTTGCTGAAAAGTAAAGCTTTAATGTTTTTTTATTAAATTGAATATGTATAAAACGTTATATCATTTAAGTATTATCTGCTTAACATCATATTCATTTTAAAATTCGCAACAAAAAGTGAATATTCCTTTTAAAACCATTTATATTTGCGAGACTATAACGTTTTCGTAATTATGGAATGTATCTCAGTATTCGACATGTTAAAAATTGGCATAGGCCCATCAAGTTCTCATACACTAGGACCATGGCGCGCCGCCGAACGTTGGATTTCAGAATTAAAAGCTAATAGAACTTTTGATAAAGTAGAACGGATTCAGGTCGATTTGTACGGTTCGTTATCATTAACCGGAAAAGGTCATGCTACTGATTATGCGGTTATGTTAGGATTAACAGGTGCCGATCCGGAAATGCTTCCTATTGAAAATATTGATAAAATTGTAACTTCAATAAAAACTACGAAAAGGATTATATTTAATAATGAAAAAGCACTAGACTTCGAGCCCGATACGTGTATTGTTTTTAATAAAAAGTTTTTACCCTTTCATTCTAATGGTATCACTTTTAGTGCTTTGATAAATGGGAAAAACCAAAAATCGACCTTCTACTCTATTGGTGGTGGTTTTGTGGTTAAAGAGGAACGCAGAAATGCAAAAAAGAATTTTGAAATAAAATGTTCTTTCCCCTATCCTGTTGATAAAGGGACTGATCTTCTTAAGTTTTGTAAAAGTTTGAATATGCCTATTTCTCAGGTTGTTTTAGAAAATGAAAAGTCTATTCGCACCGAAACGGAAATTGATTACGAACTAAATCGCATTTGGGATACTATGCTAGAATGCATGTACACAGGTTGCCATACAGAAGGTAATCTTCCTGGAGGATTAAATGTGAGACGTCGTGCTTTCGATATGCATAAAGGATTGAAAGGTGCAACGCCTTATTCTAATCCTGTGGAATGGTTATATTCTATACGTGATACGGAAGTTCGATTTAGACAAATTCTAAAATGGGTAAGCTGTTTTGCTTTAGCCGTTAATGAGGTGAATGCCGCTTTAGGTCGTGTGGTAACAGCCCCAACTAATGGTAGCGCTGGAGTTATTCCGTCCGTATTGATGTATTATTTAGTGATTGAAAATCACGACGGTAATTTTGAAGATATTAAACGTTTTTTATTGGTCGCTGGTGAAATTGGAAGCATCTTTAAAAAAGGAGCGACTATTTCTGCGGCTATGGGTGGATGCCAAGCTGAAATTGGAGTATCATCGGCTATGGCTGCGGGTGCTTTAACTGAATTACTTGGCGGAACGCCAGAGCAGGTTTTAGTGGCGGCCGAAATTGCCATGGAACATCATTTGGGTTTAACTTGTGATCCTATTGGAGGTTTAGTTCAAATTCCATGCATAGAGCGTAATGCTATGGGAGCCATAAAAGCGATTAATGCCGCTGAACTTGCTTTAGACACCGATCCTCAAAATGTAAAAGTACCATTAGATAAGGTGGTAAATACCATGTGGGAAACGGCTAAAGATATGAACTCTAAATATAAAGAAACAAGTGAAGGCGGTTTGGCAGTTGGTGTAAATATGTCGGATTGTTAGAAGATTAAAAAGTGTAATATTATTTACATTTCGAAGTAATGCTTTACGCTTCATTAAATGAAGTACTGCCTAATTCTGTTCTTAATTCTTCAGAAAGGGAATAGTTCTGATTAAGAATACATTTAAAATGTGACCAAAAAAAAGTCCCTTCTCAAATCAATGAGAAGGGACAAGTAGAAAGTGTTTCGGAATACAGAATAGTAACCAACCAAATTTTAACCCTAACTTAAAGTTAACCCTGTATTTTTATTTGACTTTCCACCATATCTTTAATAGGAACTACTAATTTTCCTGTGCTTGTTTTTAATGTTACCGAAATGCCATCTATAGATTCTATTCTTAATTCTTCAGAAAGGGAACAGTTCTTTTTTATAATACATTTAAAATGTGACCAAAAAAAAGTCCCTTCTCAAATCAATGAGAAGGGACAAGTAGAAAGTGTTTCGGAATACAGAATAGTAACCAACCAAATTTTAACCCTAACTTAAAGTTAACCCTGTATTCTTATTTGACTTTCCACCATATCTTTAATAGGAACTACTAATTTTCCTGTGCTTGTTTTTAATGTTACCGAAATGCCATCGATAGATTCTATTTCGCCTTTGACGTCTTTGAATTCAATATGCTGACCAACTTCATATATTTTTCTAGTATAGAATGTTTTTAATAAATCGCCTACTACTCTTTGAGCACCTAAACCAACAGCTAAAGCAAAAGCTAATAAAAATGCTGCCAAAATCATGGTAATGTTACTCGTAATAATCTCAGTATTTACGCCAGCTTGATTTAATGTGGTAATACCAATAAATACAAGAAGTAACATAAACACAGACTGACTTATCATTTTTCCGCCAGACAATTCCATAGATTCAAAAAACGATTGTAACGATTTTTTAATAAAATTAGCGAACAATAAACCAATAACAAATATGGCTAATGCGGTAATTAATTTTGGTAAATAACCAATAATACTTTTTATACCATCAGAAATCATTGTTAGATTCAACAAATCTGTAACAATCATTATCAAAATAATATACAGCATCCATTTAACAAACTTAGCTACAACATCAATAACATTAAATTGTATCTTTTTATCGCCAAATATATCTATTTCATTTAATTTATCGTCCAGCTTATCAGCCTTCATAAATTTTAATGACTTCCTTATAATATTAACAACTAATTTAATAATTAATATGCCAATGATTATGCCGATAATCGCTCCAGCGATAATTGGTAATACATTTACTATACTTTCCCAAATTGTGCTTAATGATCCTTTTAAGCTGTCGACAATGTTCATTTTATTTTGAGTATTTGGTTACTTATTTCTGTTTTTCATAGTTAATTCTATCACACTAGATAAATTGTAAGAAAACAATTCTGCTATTTCCATTATCAACTTTGCCATGGCAATATCGCTCATAACCTTAGCCTTCAGTTCTTGCGGAACTTCCTTTAATGGCTTATTTATCTGTAAAAACGGGTTTTCCATTATCCAAGGTTATTATTATAAACGTCAACTAATTTATCTTTAGCACGTTTAATTCGCATCTTTACTGCACTTTCTCCTATGCCTAAAACATCTTCAATTTCTTTTATTGTCAAGGAGTCTTGATATTTCAAAAGCAAAATCATTTTTTCCTCCGGAGAAATCAATTCTAATGCTATTTTTAATTTATCAACTTTCATATTCAGAAAGCTACTATCACTTTCCTCTTCTTCATAAAGGCTTTCTACATTTTCTACATCAGTATAATCTACTGATTGTTTTTCTATTTTTTTTGCTGTATTTCTAGTTACATAATTTACACAATGATTATACGTGAATGCATATAACCACGTTGAAAATTTTGAATTCCCTTTAAAGCTTGCTAATTTAACAAATAACTTTAAAAATATATCTTGTGTTAAATCTTTTGCTTCATCTTCATCTTTAGCAAACCCCATACACTTGTTGTATACTAAGGTAGCGTACCTATCGTATAGAACTTCAAAAAGCAAAGTGTCATTGCTGTGCACGATGCCCTTTATCAAATCTTCATCAGATTTGTTATTAATATTTAGAGGGGTTTTCAAATTTAGCTTACGCTAGTTTAATGGTTACAATTGTTAAGACACGGGTACATTTAAAAAGTCACAAGTTTTTTTTATTTTTTTTAGTAAAACTCACAGTAAAATTATAACATATTAATTGTGAGTATTTTGTGATTCAAAAATAAAAAAATATTTTTCAAAAAAAAGTTTTCTAGGCATAAAATTAAACTACTTCTTATAAGTTTTATGTCACTATAAAGAAATAGCATTTGTTGTCTAAAAGTTCTTATTTGAACTAAAAAGACTGTCTAACCGAAATTAGACAGTCTTAAAAAATTAATTTATAAAAGTAAATTATTAATTCTAATAATTACTCAAAATTATATGTGTAATGCTCTATCATCAGTTGCAGCTAAAGCCGCTTCTTTAATAGCTTCAGTAAATGTTGGATGTGCGTGAGACATACGAGATACATCTTCTGCAGAAGCACGATATTCCATAGCTACTACCGCTTCGGCAATCATATCAGCTGCACGTGCACCTACTATGTGTACACCCAAAATTTCGTCGGTTGTTTTATCCGCAAGTATTTTTACAAAACCATCTAAATCCATACTCGCTCTACTTCTACCTAAAGCACGCATTGGAAATTGACCTGTTTTGTATTCTACTCCAGCTTCTTTTAATTGCTCTTCTGTTTTACCAACAGTAGCAACTTCTGGCCACGTGTAAACTACACCTGGAATTAAATTATAATCAATATGTGGTTTTTGTCCAGCAATAGTTTCTGCTACAAAAGTACCTTCTTCTTCAGCTTTGTGAGCCAACATAGCGCCTTTAATAACATCGCCAATCGCATAAATATTTGATGCGCTAGTTTGTAAATGTTCATTGACGTCTACTAAACCACGATCGGTTAGTTTTACACCAGCAGCTTCGGAATTTAATCCATCTGTATAAGCGTGACGCCCAACAGATACTAAACAGTAATCGCCTCTAAACTCTACTTCTTCTCCTTTTTTGTTATCTGCTTTAACAATTACTTCATCACCAACACGTTCTACAGATTTTACTTTATGAGATGCGTTAATTTTGAATTTTTGTTTCTTTAAAACTTTATTAAGTTCTTTAGATAAACCTGCATCCATGGTTGGGATAATACGGTCCATATATTCTACAACCGTTACTTCGGCACCAAGACGTTTGTAAACTTGTCCTAATTCTAAACCTATAACTCCTCCACCAATAACAATTAGATGTTTTGGTATTTCTTTTAATTTTAAAGCTTCTGTAGAGGTAATTACACGTTCTTTATCTAAGGTGATAAAGGGTAATGTTGATGGTTTACTTCCTGTTGCAATAATGGTGTTTTTTGCTTCAATTTCAGTAGTTTCTTCACCAGTAATTGTAATGTGAGTGGCATCTTTAAAACTTCCTAAACCTTGATAAACATCAATTTTATTTTTCTTCATCAAAAAATCAATTCCGCCTGTTGTTTGATCTACAACAGCTTGTTTGCGGCTTATCATTTTTTCTAAATTCACTTTAATTTCTCCTGGAATTTCAATACCATGTTCTTCAAAATGCTTAATGGCATCTTCATAATGGTGTGAAGAATCTAAAAGTGCTTTACTTGGGATACATCCTACGTTTAAACACGTACCACCAAGGGTGCTATATTTTTCAATAATTGCAGTTTTCATTCCTAATTGTGCACAGCGGATTGCTGCTACATAGCCTCCAGGACCTGAGCCAATTATGGCTACATCGTATGAATTCATAATATGTTTTTGAAATTTGTCATTATAATTTATATCAAAAATACAAATGTTTTATGGGAAGTCAATAAAAAAAATAACTTATCAAATGGTTTTATAATTCTTCCATTTGATTGCTTTATTATTCAATATTCACTCGGATAAATCCTTAAATTATGGATTATCTGTATAATTGGTTAACCAATATAGTTAATTTACATTAAACCTCAATGGCTTGTTCTTCTTTTTTAATTACATAAGTATATAACCACATTAACGTGAAGGTTGGAATAACGTCTAAACCAGGTGCTGCTTCTTCTACAAAAGACACTACTGCGGCTATTTTACCTGCTTTACCTTTATAAAGCCTCGTCATTAACCAAGCAGAAGCTGGTGCCCAAACAACATCGGAAAATTCGCCAATACCTGGGATTAAAAAGGATACATAACCTAAAGCATCGAATAAAATAGAAAGGGCTAATGTTTTGTATTTGTTCATTTAAATAGTCTTTTTACTTGTTTGTAAACAAGAAACATACCAAAGGCTACTTCCCTATTAATTTAAGGAATTCGTTACGGGTTTCACTTTTTTCAAACTGCCCTCTAAAACCAGATGTTGTGGTTACGGAGTTTTGTTTTTGCACACCACGCATCATCATACACATGTGAGATGCTTCAATAACAACAGCTACGCCTTGTGGGTTTAGCGTATCGTTTATACAATCTAAAATTTGCTTGGTTAAACGTTCTTGCACTTGTAAACGACGGGCAAATACATCTACAATTCTTGGTAATTTACTTAAACCAACAATATGTCCGTTTGGAATATAGGCAATGTGTGCTTTTCCGAAAAACGGTAAAATATGGTGTTCGCAAAGGGAATATAATTCAATATCTTTTACAATAACCATTTCATTGTAAGACTCCTTAAACATGGCGCCTTTAAGAATTTCAACAGGATCTTGATCGTAACCCTGGGTTAAAAACTGCATGGCTTTAGCCGCGCGTTCAGGTGTTTTTAATAATCCTTCACGTTGAGTATCTTCACCTAAATCTTCAATAATATGTTTGTAACGATCTTTAACATCATCTGTAACTTGCATATTGTATTCTTCTAACTTTTTGTAAGGCATTTTTGTTGTTCATTAAATTCAAAATAAATATAACTTTAAAAATGGACTATGCAATAAATTTGAATCAAAATTGTGCAACACAACATAAAGTAGTAATTTTACGCTATATTTCTATTTAGATGATTAAAGCAAAAAATATACATAAATTTTACAACGATTTACAGGTTTTAAAAGGCGTTGATATTCATATTAAAAAAGGCGAAGTTGTGTCTATCGTTGGTGCTTCTGGTGCTGGAAAAACCACATTGATACAAATTTTAGGTACTCTAGATAAAGCTTCGGAAAGTGAGGGTTTTGAACTTAAAATTAACAATTCGAATATTGGAGCACTAAATGATAAAGCTTTGGCTAAATTTAGAAACGAAAATATTGGATTTATTTTTCAGTTTCATCAGTTGTTACCCGAGTTTACAGCGGTTGAAAACGTTTGTTTACCGGCTTTTATAAAAGGAACCAATAAAGTTGATGCTGAAAAACGTGCTAAAGAACTTCTAGATTTTTTAGGATTGTCGCACCGCTATAATCATAAACCGAGTGAGTTATCTGGTGGTGAGCAACAACGCGTTGCCGTGGCTAGAGCGTTAATTAATAGTCCTGCTTTAATTTTTGCTGATGAACCTTCAGGAAATCTAGATAGTGAATCGGCCGAAAACCTACACAGTTTATTCTTTAAATTACGTGACGAGTTTGGGCAAACCTTCGTAATTGTTACGCATAATGAAGAATTAGCGAACCTTGCCGATAGAAAGTTAACCATGGTAGATGGTAATATAGTCAACTAACTTTTTTTGAACAACGCAATTAGGCCAAGTACAGGACCTAATGCCAAGAGAACAAACAAATATTGCACGCTAATTAAAGCTGTTAAATTGCTTATCAATTGAATACTAATAATAGTAATAGCAAAGCCTATTGAGTTTACAATGGTCAGTGCTGTGCCTTTATGTTCGGCAATGACATTTTGAGCGACTAAAGTGGAAAATAATGGAGAATCGGCTACAACCACCATGCCCCAAAACATTAGAAATAGTATAAAGATAATTTCCGATTGCACCATGAAAAACAAAGGAGACAGCAAACAGCAAGCTCCTGATAATATTAAAGCCCACCCGCCTACTTGCTTTGCACCATAACGTTCCGATAAGTATCCGGAAATAACACAAGCTACTGCTCCCGAGGCTATAATTATAAAACTCATTATCGGAATACTAAAAGTAACTTGAATGTGTAGCTCTAAATATGCCGCTAAAATGACTGGAACAAAAGCCCAAAACGTATATAATTCCCACATATGTCCAAAATATCCAAAGGCTGATTTTCTGAAATTTTGTTTTTTGAAAACATCAAAACAAATAGAAAAATCAAGTTTTAAAGCCGATTTCTTATAAGGACCGTCTGGGACAAAAACCATCATAATTACACCGCCAAGCATAGCCAACGCAGTTGTGGTATAAATAATGGTTGCGTATGAAAACAGATTATCGAACCCTTTTAATATATGCGGAAAAGCAGTTCCAAGAACTAAAGCACCAACTAGAAAACCTAAAGATTGTCCCAATCCTTTATTATAATAATCGGCCGCAATTTTCATTCCTACCGGATAAATTCCGGCGAGAAAAAAACCTGTAAAAAATCGAAGAATAACTAAACTCAATAAATTTTGATTTCCAAATACCATAGCTACATTAAATAATGCGGCAATAATGGCGCTTACAAAAAACACTTTAGATGAAGAAAAACGATCGGTAATAGCCAAAAGCGCAAATAAAAACGTTCCGATAATAAAACCAAATTGTACTGCCGAAGATAAATGCCCTAAAGCCGAAGGTTCTAAATGAAATTCCCTCACTAAGTCTTGAATTACTCCATTTGTAGCAAACCACAAGGAGGTGCAACAAAATTGAGAAAAAACAATAATTGGTAAAACATGCTTTGCTGAAGCCATAAAGTGATTTATAAAACGAATTTAAGTTTTATTGATTGTTAAGACGTGGGTAAAGTCAACTTATTACAATATTTTTGTTTTATTATGACAAACAACCCATTGGAATTATCCGAAACCGAATTAAAAGAGTTTTTAGACGCTAAAGTGTACGCTTTTAATAACCCCGATTTTATAGAAAGTGATCCGATAAGTATACCGCATCAGTTTTCAAAAAAGGAAGATATTGAAATTGCAGGATTTTTAGCCGCAACCATTGCTTGGGGAAATCGAAAAAGCATCATCAAAAATGCCAATACCTTAATGGAGTTGATGGATAATTCGCCGTACGATTTTGTTTTAAACCACAGCGAATCCAATTTAGAAAATCTTGCACCCTTTGTGCACCGTACTTTTAATGGTAATGATTGCATGCAATTTGTAAAATCTTTACAGCACATATATATTAATCATAATGGTTTAGAAGGCGTGTTTACAAAATATGCCGAAGCTGATTCTTTACAGCCAGCCATTTCTAAATTTAAAAGCACCTTTTTTGAAATAGATCATTTACAACGTACAGAAAAACATGTAAGCGACCCACTACGGAAATCAGCGGCTAAACGTATTAACATGTACCTTCGATGGATGATAAGAAATGATAATACCGGTGTCGATTTTGGCATTTGGAAAAACCTCTCGCCTAGTCAATTATCCTGTCCGTTAGATGTACATTCTGGTAATGTGGCTCGTAAATTAGGCATACTAACCAGAAAACAAAACGATGCCAAAGCCCTTTTGGAATTAGATACCAACTTGCGTAAACTAGATAAATCGGATCCCGTAAAATACGATTTTGCACTTTTCGGGTTGGGTGTTTTCGAAGGATTTTAAGTCCGAATTTTTCATAAAAAAACCTGACACCTATGGTTTAATAACATAAACAAAAGTGTCAGGCCCTATAAAACAAAGAGCTTATTTTAAGCGCTTTTTTATTTAATTTCAACTACTTCAAGATCAAAAACAAGATCTTTTCCAGCTAAAGGATGATTTCCATCTACAACAATAGATTCTTCTTTCACTTCAACAACAAGCAAATTAATTTCGTGGCCGTTTGGCGATTTAGACACTAAGCCCATACCAACTTCTGGAGCCATATCTTGTGGCAATTCTGTTTTTTGAACCTCTTGGATTAATGCTGGGTTAACATCACCATAAGCTTCGTCTTTAACGATAGTAATGGTTTTTTTCTCATTCAATTTCATATCGATTAACCCTTTCTCGAAACCAGGAATTAATTGCCCTTGTCCCAAAGTAAACTCAATCGGCTCTTTCCCTTCCGAACTATCAAAAACCTGTCCGTCTGCTAATTTACCTGTGTAATTTACTTTTACCGTGTTATTCTCTTTTACTTGACTCATACTATAATACTTAATTTTTTAAAAATATTCTTAACATAATTCTTACGCAGCAAATATTTTAATTTAAACTTATTGTGTCAGTGTCACCAAAACCAAGCCAAAAGCTAAAGTGTTAAAAGGAATATTAAAAAAGGGGGTAATTATTTAAAGTAAAAGCAAAATACCGCTCGCAGCCCTTTATTCATCACAAAAAAAATAGGCGAAACCTAAATTGATAAAAAGTCATGCAACTAAAACTAAATCAGCAATTATGTCAGGTTTTATCTAAATATGAAGCCAAATTTATTTTGGGCGTTCCCTAAAGGTCGGGCTTTCACTACTCAATCTTTTTGTTTAAAAAAAAACAAAAAGGATTTCAAACAGGCCGTTCAATCCCTAACGCGTGTGTCTGCCTCAACAATTTTTCATTAATAAATAAAGTATGTTTGCTCACGTCCCTACTTCGAAGCCGCTTTCATCGAATCAATTTCTTTCTTCAATTTTTCAATTTCCAATACCTTTTTTTCCTCTTGCAGCTGTTTTAATAACTCGTCATTAGACAGCGGTTTTATTGAATCTGTTGATTGTTGTATAGCATCAATTTGTTTGGTTTCTTGTGCAAAATATTTACCAATACCTTCACTAGAACGCCAAGCTTCATTAAGCTGATCGTAAACCGTTTTATCCCATTGACTAGGGTGTTTTACATCAATCCAAACCACATCACGATATTCACTATCTACTAAAGCTAAATCAGGAGTTGCCGATCCATCAAAATTATCAGAGTTTTCACGAATAGCAGAAATAGTTCCTAAGAAAAACATACGTTTTCTACCTGCAATATTTTTAATGTACGGACGAAATTCTACAGGCTTATTCACCGACCAATCATATTCTTTTCTTGACTCAATCACCTTTAAAGGCATAGCGGAAACACCTGCATAACCTTCTTTCTTAGAAGCATGATCGTAATAGTAAAACGCATTGGTACCATCAGCAGGCACAAAAACACTATACGTTAAACTCGTGCGCTCATCGCCCACAGGTTCTAAGCCAAACCAGTGATAAAGGCCACTATACGCGTTTGTTTTGGTATCCGAAAAATCGAAATCGGTTACAAAAGGTTGCTGATTTTGATCATCAGCTAGGTTAGGTATTTTAACTGCCGTTTCCATATTCCATGGTAACGGGTCGCTAAAACCACCTAAAAACTTTAAAGATTCGGCTTGTAAACGTGATACCTTTTCAGCCAACGTATTTTGACCAATTAAATACGGATGGTTTTTAATATTCTCAGGACTGATGTAAGTTCCTTTTCCTATTAAAATACGCTCAAAATAATCGTTTAAATCATGCTCTCCACTATCAATAACCATTACGCCACCAAAGGTTGGGTATGGAAATAAAAAACCTTGCCACTTTACTAAACTCACTACTTCTACCCATTTTCCAGCATCGTTTTTCATATAATAGGTATCACTCGGCTCTAAAGTAAATAGTTGAAAAATATTAAAACGCTGCACTACGGCATTGTACGTGTTTCGACTAAATTTTAAAGATTCTCCAATAGAAAACGTTACAGGAATACGGTTTTCACTAGAAAAACGCGGAAAAGGTGTTGTGCTCGATACGGCAAAAACTTCTTCCGTATTATCCGTCATTCCTTGCCACATATACTTTTCAGTTGGTTGTATCGCCATGGTCCATTTGTTTTCTGTGCCAACACGTACTAAATGTGGTAACGATACATCTTTAGTTTCTCCCACACTTTCGTTGGCCATAGAATACACATTGCGTAATGGTTGGATGCGCTCGTTTTGAGTTAATGGCAATTCATTAATTTCAATGCGATTTAAATGATTAAACACGTTGTATGTTTTCATGTAATCGTACATTTTATATTGCCATCCAATAATATAGATGGCACCAAAAAACACGGTTAAGAACCCTAAAATGGCAAGACGACCAAAAGTGCTTGTTGAGTTTCTGAATTTTCGTAAACCTAGAAATAGGACTACAAAACTTAGTAAAATAACAAAAATGTATTTTCTAACAAACAACAGTGCTGGTTGATAATCGTCTCGTAAAACGAATAATAAAATGAGTAGAATTAACCCTATAATTATGGTTGTTTTCTTTTGTTTCCCTCCTTTATTCCAATAATTTTTAATCATCTATAATTTTATTTATTGTTTCCGCCTAAACGGAAATCACTTTTTTGTTTTAAATTGTTTTGTTTAGTCACAAACGGTCTCACTAAAGTAAGCCTTTATCTTTTAAACGTTCTCTAGCACTTTTTTCTTCTACTTTAGGTTCGGCTTCCTTTATTTGTTCAGAAAGAGTTTCATCTTTCCTTGTTAAATCATCTAAGATATCTTTTCCCTTTTCAATGGTATCTTGCATGATATCTTCTAAGGATTCTGCTTGTTCTTCTATAACTTCGCTCGATTTAAAAATAAAATTAGCTAAATAAGTTCCAACTAAAGTCCCCACAATCATCGATGCAAATATAGAAATAGTAGCCACATCAATTGGGATTAAAAAACGGATAATCACAATAGCAATAAGATATAAAAACCCTACAAACACTACACGTAACAAAAACGATTGTTGATACACAAAGCCTGTTCTATCATGCGGTTTCATTTGTAATGCTTTGGAATTTATCACTTTATTAAAGAAGCGATAAACCCCGTTATTTCTCGATTCTTGCCAGTAAATAAAGATTCCGAAAAGTATGGCGGCAATAAATATGATAAGTTCTAGTGTCATAATGTTAAGTGTTATTTGAGCATATTATTTCGTTTACACAGAAAAAACAGCGACTTGTATAAAAGGTTAGTCTATAAAAATTAAATATTGTTACTAATGGTTTCAATTGCCCAATCTTTTAGGGATTCGTCCCATGTTTCAAAGCTTTTATAAAAGGCTTCTTTATCAAACCAATAGGTGAATAATACATCTTTGGGAGACACATTAACTAGCAACATCCAAATTAAATCTTGATGCTTAACGTCTAGCGATGAATGTGGCTGATGCAAAGCTTGATACAGTTTTAAATCTACAATATCCGAAATTTTATATTGATTGCTAGTTTCTAGTTTTTCTAAGTAACGCTCTACACTCATCACGTTTTTACGTGCTTCGATATCTAATTTATTTAAATAGCTTTTATATAAAATCGGGTCGTTTAAAATATCTTTTACGGGGTGCTGTGTCGTTTTTAAATAGGTTGCCATCTCGAACTTCTTAATCCTATCGTAACGTTTTGTTTTTACAACGTCTCCTAAATCACATTCAATAATAACATGGTCGCGTAACTGATCTATAAGTTGTGGCTGGTTTATATGAAAGATAATAACATCGTAAGTGGTATCTTTTATAGCTTCTTTATGCCAAGTTTCATCTTCAAAAACAATAATAGGTGTAATAAAATCGCGCAGTACATAAATTCCTCCAAAAGCGCGCGTATAAAACGAACTCGTGGAATATTGAAGTTCGTGTAAATCTAAATCACGCTCACGTAAATCGCCATGCGCCTTGGCCGATTGTAATAAGGCGGCTTGAAGATTTTCGTCTATAAAATTTTGATCTCTATTAAAGGTTTCTACTAACTTGCGTTGTTCTTTTTGAACGTTTAGCAAATCATCTATGAGGTGAAAATGAATGTTTATCGTTTTGTATTTTAAAACATCTAAAGGCTCGTAAAAGGCATCGATACCTTGATCGAAATCTAGACAAATAGCAGAATCTCGGGTAATGTCTTTTATTTTTTTACCATGAACCTTAAAAACAAACTTCATCAATTCCTTATCGAAGGTATGAAACGGTAAATACACCGGTTTCCCTTGTTGTAATGGCGAAATGATGATGCCATGCGGATTCGCTTCACCATTATTGAGGTAATCAATGGCTCCTTTTTCTTCTGCAACTTGCGGACTCCAACCAATACCATCAATTTGAAAAGACTTTAATTTAGTTTCTGAAAAGCCAAGCTTTACCAAGCATTTGTTGTAACGCTCGACGAGTTTTCCGCTCACTGAAATGAGCTCGCTTCGGTATAAATTCGCTTTTATTAGTTTTTGCATTTTTATTATTTTAATACTTTGAGCTTAATGTTACTCATGGTATACTTTGTTTGAAGTTCCGAAATATTAATAAAGTTCGAATATTTTATTTAACTTTTACCCAATCCATGAATAATAGCATACTGCAATAAAACAATAGTCCGCATATCTTGAATTTCACCGTTATTAAGCATGGTTATCGCTTCTTCAATAGGTAATTCTAGCACTTCAATATCTTCGGTTTCAGTTTCCACACCACCCCCTTCGCTTACTTTCATATCATCGGTATACTCCGCGATAAAAAAGTGCATTTTCTCGGTCATTACACCTGGCGATGTATAGGCTTCGTAAACTTTGGTTACTTTATTTATGCGGTAACCTACTTCTTCTTCAGTTTCTCTAATAATACAGTCTTCAGGATTATCTTTATCCAACATCCCTGCAGTAATTTCTACTAAAAAGCCATCTTTATTATCATTTTGATAGGTTGGCATTCTAAACTGCTTCGTTAAAATAACCGTTTGTTTTTCGGTATTAAAAAGTAAAATTCCTGCGCCATCTCCTCTATCATAAACTTCGCGCATTTGGTTAACCCAAGTACCGTTACTCATTAAATAGTCGAAACTTAATTTTTTAAGAATGTAATAATTATCAGAAAGCAACGTGCTTTTTATATTTTTTAATCTGTTAGATGCCATTTTCAAAAGTTTTTCTTGCTGCGGTTTCTATATTTATTTGGTTGACTCTAGCATCTACTTTGCGCTTAAAGTCGGTATCGGCAATAGTGGCAACGTTATCTAAATAGCGCACTACTTCCTGACGTCTAATTTCAGAAAAATCTAAACCTTTCATATTCCCTTTCATCACTTCCTGAAGCATATTAAACTTAGTGTCGTAATCTTGTTTGAAATAAATCTCAGGGTTTTCGAACCAGCTTTCTTCTAAATCAAAATCGGTTAAACGTAAAGAAATAGCCGACTGAATATTCCGAACATCACGTGATGAAAAGAACGGGAAAGCCTTTTGCATTTCTTGATACAAATTGGCATAAAACAGATGCTCGTTGCTTTTAAATTTAGCTTCCACCTTATCGCAAATAGCATGCACTCTAGCTTCACTAGGTTTACTAGATGTGTTTAATATTTCACCCATATTTTTAGAAAGTCCTTGATCGCTTAAATACTTATAACTATCAGGGTTTTCCATATTTACAAAATCGGGTAAAGATTGGTTTAGTTTATTCCACCAAATGTAATCTTGATCTAAAAAATCGTGTTCCGTTCGGGCTCCATCAATTTTAAAACGACCTTGTACACGAGAAATCACAGCCTTATCCAACATTTCAGGCAAATTGGTGAACAAACCAATAGAACTGTTACCGTAATTTACGGCATAAGCGCCTTCTGTATAACGTAAAAACACGCCAATAACTTCTTTTACACCTGCAGATACGCCTTGAGCTGTACGCTCTTGTAAATTATTTTCAGCATCATCAATAGGTGCGAAAATCAATTTTGTTGGATCTTGCATCGGTTTCATCCACTCTACCATTTTTTCTGCCGACCCTCCTTGAAAAGTGGAAATTAAAGTATCTGGCATAGGGTGAAACAAAAACGGAATTTCTAAATTATCGCAATGCTCTTTTAAGCGTGTCGCAATAGCAGCAATAAGCATACTTTTTCCTGTACCAGGAATTCCGTAGCCCATAAAAACCGGCATAAACCCGCCAAGTTCTTGAAACGGATTCTTTTTTGCGGTAAAATCGTAACTCAGCATACGCTCTGTTAAACGACGCGCAAAGTGCTTCGCATCTCGGTTACCAACTATTTGTTCAAATTTTATTTTGTTGAATTCTATACTTTTGGCAGTTCCTGAAAACACATTATTCCAGCCTGATATAGAAAACTCCGATTTTTCTAGTTTATATGTTCTATCTTCAATGGTTTCGGTATACTCTAAACTACTTTTTCTAAGTTGAATTTCGCCAATTAAAGCTTCAAAATATACCACCGTAAAATCGATAACATCTTTATCAGACATTACAATTTCTGGATGTCCAAGGTATTTATCAAAATAAAACAAACTACATGCAATTCCTTTTAAAGGCGAAAGTAAAGACACCTCTGGAATACCGGCAAATTTCTGTTTCATAACCGATAAATCGTCTGAAGCAAAAGGTTTTAAATCGTTTAGGATTTTATAAGCCGTTGAAAATAACATGAATGCCGTTGCGGTATGCATTTTACTTTCGAACTCCCTTTTTCCGTTAGAATCTAAAGCCGATTTATTTTCGTTTAAACTAGATAATCCCGAAGCATCATAATAACTATCCTTAATCCAAATTCCCAAAGTAATCCCTTCTTGCACCGCATAAAGGGTTTGATTTAAATGAATAGGAAGCGCTACAGAATCGGGTAGCAATCGTTTTTTTAAGGCTAAAATCGTTTTAGAAACCGAGGTAATCTCTACCGAAGACCCGCTATTTGCTCTAGATAAATAGAGTAAAATAGATTCGTCTTTAGCACCTTTATTTTTCGCTCTTGAGCCTTGTTCCCATTGCACACTTTTTAAGTATGATGAAGCCTCGTCGCGAAGCATATCGAGTTCGGTAAGTTTTATAGGGAAAGTTGAGTTGTGCTCCATTTTTTTTAAGGGTTAATTCTTAGTTTATAGTACCAGCAAATGATATAGAATACTGCGACTGAGTACTTTTCTATTTTTTAATATCTATTTTTAAACTAGAGACTTCAAATGGCGCTTTGGCTAAACCATTTAACAACTCTGGCGTTTTATTATATAATAGTTGAATGATGCGATGTGGTGCAAAAATGTACTTTTGCTTAAATACCGTATCCCATTTTTGAAGGGTTTGTTTGCTGAAAAAACTACCTTCTTTAAATTCGCTTGCCGATGCAACTTCGTCTATTTCTAAAGAAATAGCATAAGACTCTAAAGGAATTTCCTTTTTACCTATAGATTCTAAAATGGTATGGGTTACCAAGTTTTCATCTTTAGCAAATATATTGTGCAACGGACCTAAATCGATACGTTTTATCAATTTAGGTGACACTTTTGGTAGTTTCCTATCAATAGTGTAAGCCATAGTATCTAACGCCATTTTACGATCTGATGTGGTTTTTAAAACCTCATAAATTTCATCTTTATAATCATTTACATCTTTTCCGTCGTAAGTAAAATACATATAGCAGATAAATGGTCTGTTTAAAGACACATCGAAAAACGACCAGCTAACTAATAAATCGGCTATTGTATTTTCTGGTGCGCTTAGTATTTTACCTTGTACAAAACGATTAAAAATATATTCTTTCTTTACTGAAGAATAATATACAATAGATGCGGCTTGAAACAACTTTCGTTTAGAAACGGGTTGCTTTTTATGCATTAAGGTATTTAGAAAATCTTCTTTTAAAGTAGCTATTGGTGTAAGCTTTTCGAGATATTCCTGACGTAATTCTAGATCGTTAAACAGGTACCGGAACTCTAAATAATTAGGAAAACCAGATTCGGTTAAATCCACTTTCATATTATCTTCATCATCGTACATATATTTGATACGCATGGCTTCGATGGAATATAAAAGTAAATCGGAATATTGTTTAAATAACAACACTTCTTGCGTGTTACATAGTTTTTGCCTTTGTACGGCCACTATAAGTTCTTTAAAAACAAAGTCGACCATTTTATGATAAAAGACATACTGCTCCTTGGAATCGAGAATGGCAGAGTCTAATGGTGTAACTATTTGGTTTATTGACATTTATTTTGATTAATGTGAGGTGTTTTGAACTTCTTGAATATTTTTTTGGACGGAGAGTCTTGTTTTTGGCTGTTATGAAATGCTCTAGAGGCCATCCCGCGTTAAGGATTGAACGTTATGTTTGAGCTCCCCGACTTTAGAAGGGAGCGAGTAGTGAAAGCCTGACTTTTTACGCTGCTGCAAGGTTTACTAAAAAAACCTTGCAGGATTGTAAAAAGGAACGCCCACATTTTTATAAGTGTTTTGTTCTTTACTTTTTTAGCTTAGCAAATCGTCTTCGGTAGCTTGTGGTTTTGGCTTTCCTGTTGGTTCGGCGCCATCACCTTTTGGAGCATTGGCATCCGCTTTATAATAATCTTCGAAAATCTCTTTCATGTCGATACCATAACGCTCTGCAAAGTTCTTTTGAATTTCACCATCTTTAGCACGAATTTCTTGTAAAGCTTCGGCATAACTACTATAAACACCTTGCATCACTTTTTCGTGAACTGGAATATTATCCATCATATCTTGACGCGCTTTGGCACTTGCCGTGTGCATAGATGCTAAGGTTTGCCCAATATGTTCATCGGTTTTTACACCTAAATGCTCTAAAATTGCAGCAAATTCTTGATCGGTTCGCGCTTTTAAAGCCACAACGTAGCCATCGTAATATTTAAGACGCTCTTCGGTATCCGACTTTAATTTGGCTCGATGCGTTTGCAAGTTGCTACGTAAAGATGTTAGCACTTTTATGGTTAAATTATGCTTGTGCACGAAACTATCTTTACTAGCAGCTAACGTGGTGTAAGCGTTTTTAAGTCCTTCTAACTCTTCTACTTTTTGTTCCAAAGCTGTCATTTTTCCAATGGCTTCAGAATATTCGGTAGATTGCTTGTCGGCAATATCTTCTAGTTCTTGGCGCGCTTGTTTTAATAAAGCGTACTGCTCTTCTAGCTTATCTTCTACTTCTTTCTTTTTTTCTAAAGCTTTAGTGTGATTTTTAGAAGCTTCTACTATGGCATCTTTAAGTTTTTCTTCAACCTCTTTAATTTCTACTTCACGGTTTTTTAAACGTGTTACTGCAGCTTGAGATTTGTATGATAACTCATTTAAAAGTGTTTGTATATCGGCACTTTCTATACGCTCTTGGAACATGGCTTTCGCCTTATTATCGGCTCCTGCACGTAATTTCTCGGCTTCTTTATATTCTGCTTGTTCTTTTTTAATTTTGCTTTTGCGTCCCCATAGATTATTCCACCAAGTATCGGCTTTATTTTCTGCATCTTCTAGTTCAATACGAGCACGCTCTAATGCTTTTTGAGCATCGTCGATTACTTTTTGTTCGGTAGGATTTAATGCTGAAAATTTTTCGAACATAATACCAACTTCATCTTGATAATCGGTTAAATCTTTAATAGCATCAAGTAATGTAGTACGGTCCTTTTCGGCCATGTGAACGACATCGTCCAGAGTTGCATTTAGGATTTTTTGACGCACTTCGGGGTCGTCCTCTTGAGATAATTTAGATTTCATGGTGTCTATGGCTTTTCCCCAGTTGACATCTACTTTTTCTGTTTTTTCGTTGGAAGAGGTTTCTAATAAATCAAAATCGTCGGACATATGATACTTTATTATTTAAGATTAAACATTAATGGCTAAGCAATTACGGTAAAATTTGTGAGTTCTGAAAGAAAACATTTTTTTTTAATAAATTTCCGTTTAATTACTACAACTTGTATGTCTATCATGTTTTTAAAATGTTACAGTATACGTGAAATAAAATCCAAATACCTCTACTAAAGACTATCTGATAAACAACGAAATTTACAGATGTACTGCATAAATTATATAGAATTATTCCACGTAAAGTATTGAAACATATAAAAATACAGTATATTTGGGAGTTGCTAACTTATATGGTTTACCATGAAATCACTTTCTAATTTGCATATTTTTTTGATTAAAACACATTTTTTACATCAAAAAGCCACTGTTTTTACACTTATTGTAGTACTCATTTTCTTTGGAGTATTACTGTGTTTAGGTGTTAGAAAATCGCACAAGTTAAAAAAAGAAAATAAACGTTTAGAAGCGTTGAATACCGCATCGAGTGAAGATGATGATGACAAGCCGTATAAAGATTTTAGGCAAGGCCATTTATATGATAATAAATAGTTTGTATTAAACAAAAAACTCAGGATTTTTAAAACCCTGAGTTTTTTTGTTTTTAGTATAGTAGTGCTTACTATGTATTAATTTGCTGTCTACTTTTCAGAACAAATAGATATTGCCCTGTGGCCATTCGGGTGGCCGCATCTTTAGCGCGCTGTGCTAAAGCGCCATCAAACCAGTTGTCAATCGTTTCAAACCAAAGGTTTAACCAAATTTCAAAATGGTGTTGTTCCATATTGTGGTTTAAGTGGTTGTCAACTTTTAAGTGCGCCTGACTAGGATTACCTTTAAAGCAGATTTCACCAAATAGGTTAGTCACCCAGAAATCGGTTAATTTATCAATATGAGCTGGCCATTGATCATCTAAAATATGATGATTAAAAATGGGGCCCAACACAGGGTTAGCTCGAATTACAGTGTAAAACTCAGAAACTAATTTATAAACATCGGCTCTGTTTTCTATTTGCTTCATTTTAAATTAGTTTTTTCTTTTTAAACAATATAAAGTTTCTTGTATGGTGAACCAGCAGAAATAAAATATACCTACTGAAAATATGATATCACCAATCATTCGCATCCATTTTAAGGTTTGTACCGTTGGTGAGTATAATAAATCTTCACTTCTAGCAAAGGAATACCCCTCGGTTATAGACGTGTAAGCTTGAATAATTCCGATAGGTAACAAACTTAAAACTACCATAGCCACTAAACCGATATTTAAGAACCAAAAGGCACGTTTTAGTTTTGTTGAATTCCAAACTCGATCTGAATAAAAACGCAAACAAATAATGATGAATCCCATACCTAACAGTCCATAAACTCCGAATAATGCGGTGTGCGCGTGTACTGCTGTGGTGTTTAAACCTTGAATATAATACAGCGCAATTGGTGGGTTAATCAGGAATCCAAAAACCCCTGCTCCTACCATATTCCAGAATGCTACTGCGATAAAAAAGAAAATTGGCCATTTATAATTTTGAACCCATTTATGAGATTTTAGTAAATTCCAGTTTTCTCGAATTTCAAACCCCATTAAGGTTAATGGTACCACCTCTAAAGCACTAAATGTAGCACCTAATGCAATGGCTTGCACCGGTGTTCCAGAATAATATAAATGGTGTAATGTACCAATAATTCCTCCTGCTAAAAATATGGTTGCTGATGCTATTGAGGCTCTACCTGCGGTTTTAGCTGATAGAATTTTCATTCTTAAGAAAATAAATGCAATAATTACAGTTGCAAATACTTCGAAGAAGCCTTCTACCCAAAGGTGAACCAACCACCATCTCCAATAATTAATTACAGGTAAACTACTATTTTCGCCATACATTAATCCTGAAAAGAAAAACATTCCAATAGCAATTACTGAAATTAAAAGGATAATTAATAAATGCTTAGAATCGTCGTTCTTTTTAATTGCAAATACTACGTGGCGGCCTACCATAAGCACCCATAAAACAAGTCCAATAGCAAGAAATATTTGCCAAAATCGACCTAAATCCATGTATTCATAACCTTGATGGCCAAAGAAGAAATTGGTTGTTAAATCGAAAAATTGATGAACCCCTAACCATTCGCCGGCTAAAGAACCTAATACGATAGCGAGAAGCGCACCAAATAAAAAGTTGATACCGAAAACTTGAAATTTCATTTCTTTTCCGCTAATCATAGGGGCTAGAAATAATCCAGTAGCCAGCCATGTGGCTGCAATCCAGAAAACAGCCAATTGGGTGTGCCAAGTTCTAGTAATAGAATACGGTAAAAAACTGGATAAATCGAATCCGAAGAACGATTGCCCTTCCACAGTATAATGTACTGTAATAGCCCCCAAAACAACTTGAAGCGCAATTAATAATGAAATCACAATGAAGTATTTTAACACAGATTTTTGAGACCGTGTAAACACCATTTTTTCTAAAGGATCTTCCTTAGGGTGTACAACGGCATGTCCTTTTTCGTGATTTCTAAGATAATAATAAGTTAAAATCCCAATAAAAAGCAATAATAAAACTACTGAAAACCCTGACCAAATTTGCGAATCGGCCGTAATGGTATTATTAATTAATGGTTCATGTGGCCAGTTTGAAGTGTAAGTATAATCCTTATCTGGTCGGTTGGTACTTGCTGCCCATGAGGTCCAAAATAAGAAGGTGTTTAACTTTGCTAATTTGTCAACATCAACTAATGCGCCTTTTGGAATGGCGTATTTTTCATGTCCATTAGAAAAAATATCAGCATAATGTTTCGAGTTGCTAACAATGGCATTATATCGATCTTGCGAAATAGTAATGCTTTCATTTGAAGGGTTATATGTGTTTGTTTTTATATGTTTAATTAAACGTGCTTTTAGGGCCGCTTTTCGTTCTACATCTAAATTTTCATAAGTACTATTATAATCGCGTTTCGCCCAAGAGTTGAGCATAAAAACAGCTTCTTTGTGTATCCAATCGGCGGACCAATCGGGTGCGACATAACTACCGTGTCCCCAAATAGAACCAACTTCCATACCACCGATAGACTCCCAAACATTTTGCCCGGTTTGGATGTCTTCTTTAGTAAATATCGTTTGCCCTGTTTCTTTTATGATAACCGTTTCAGGAATTGGAGGTTGCTTTTGATATACTTCGGTTCCCACCCATATTAGAGCAATAAAGGAAAGAATCACTACGCAGGAAAATGCTATCCAAACTTTTTTCATTTTATTATTTTTAGTTATAATTAGTAATTAAGCAACATTTTTCACACGTTGCACTTGGTCGTTAATTGAAACGGTAAGTCTTACAATAGAATCTTCCAACCCGTTTAAATCATGAGGTACATTGGCGTCTAACGCAATGAGTGCTCCTTTTTTTAATATTAGTTTTTCTCCGTTTACACCAAATTCTATAAGGCCTTCGAAAATTTCAACGATAATTGGAAAAGGTGCTTTATGCTCCTTCATTAATTGACCTTTTTTAAATACAATGCGGACTTCTTTGGTGGTTTGTGTTTTTAGTATGAGGGTTACTGCCGGTTTCGTTTCATTATAAATAATGTTTTCGGTAAGTGATGCTGTTGTCATGAGTTCTGGTTTTAAGGTTATTAATAATTGGTTTTTTATACTCTATTATTTCTTAATTAAATGAGGAGTAACGGATCTTTTTATCTTTTATCGTGTTATGAAAATAAAAAAAGATGTAATCATTCCTTTTAATTAAGGTACAAAGATAAACGAAATTTAATAACGGACAAAAACATCCTTATTAAAATGTAGAATAATATTATTGTGGGTTTTTAACCTTCAAACTTCCTATAATTAAAAACAAAAGATAGCATAAAGTGATATATCCAATATATTTGTAAGTTCCGAAAGTAGAAAAGCAATAACTAAACAAACTTGGAGCAATAGCACTAGCAATAACCAAGAAACTCATTACTTTTCCCGTGATAGATCCCAAATATTTACGACCATAATATCGTGGCCAAGTTACGGCATTAACCACGGCAAATAAGCCGGTAAGAATTCCTAAACCAATAATTAATAAATAGATTCCAAAACCTTGCGATAAAAATAATAAACCAGAGGAAGCTAGTACTCCACTGGTAAGCATGACATATAAATATATTTTATGATGTACATAATCGCTCAAAATATTACCAATTGTAGATACGGTAATGGCGATAATTGAAATTGGCAAAAATATAGCAATAGCTTCTGATTTGCTGTAGTCTTGACTTCCGAAAATAGACACCACATGAAAAGTGAAACCTGTTATAAAGAAGCTATTAAAAGCTAGGGTTAACCCAATCATCCAGAAAGCTCTTGTTTTTTTTGCTTCCACTAAAGTGAAATTTCTTTCAACACGAATTTCCTTTTTTGTTTCATCTTGTTTGACAAATCCATCAGGCACTAGGCTGAAATCTTCAGGTTTGTTGCGATAGAACTGCAAAACAAATAGACTAAAGATAAATAAGCAAAGTGCTAGAATTTGCCAGCTTATTTCCCATCCATGATCGTCAATAATAGCATTAATAAAAATAGGAGAACTTGAAAATCCCAATGATACGCCAATGCTACTTATGGAATTTACTTTACCTCTGTTTTTATCAAACCACATCATTATCATATTTCGCGATGCCATTGTGAGTACGCCTTGACCACAAAACCGCGTAAAGAAAAATAATACCGTTATTAAAACAAAAGGTACGCCCCAAGTATTTAAATGTAATACCGATTTAAGCCATGCGCTCATTTCTGCAGAAACAGAAAATAGTAATAAGGCCAAGCCTAAAAATACAGTTGCAAAAAAAGCCACATAACGTGCACCATATTTATCGAATAAAACACCAGCACGTGCCACGAAAAAGGCGCTTAATAAGGTGCCGAGCATATAGGCGTTGCTGAATTGATTTCGGGTAAGTCCTAGCGCATCTTTTACAGGGTCTGTAAACACCGAAACACCCACTGTTTGCCCAGGAATACTTGCTAAAACACCAATACTGCCAATAAGCAATACAACGTAACCATAATAAAACGGAAACTTTTTGGGGTTGATAAATGAGAATTTATTCGGATGCGTCATGCCAAGAATTAAGCAACAAATGTACGTTTATTGTTAATTGAACTCAAAAAAAGAGCTTGATAAAATGAAGTACCAAGCCCTTTTATAAAATTATGATATAAAGTTATTACGGTCTGCCATTTCCGCCTCCAGGTCTTTGGCGTTGGCCGCGTCCTTCTCGTCCACCTTCTCGCCCTCCTGGTCTTGGTCCTTGTGGTCTTTCTTCGGTAAATTCACCCATTAGGCAACGTCCAACATATGGATAATCGTCTGTAACAATGTACATATATGTGTCGTTTACATAAATACCGTTACATTCGTCCAAATCTCCTGAGCCCTTTACAAATTCCCAATCAGAAACAAACGTACCGTCAAATTTATCGCCTTCTAGTAGAACGTCAAGATTTTGTTTAGGGTTCGAGTATGTACAATCAGTAGCCGAATATGTATCATCAATAATGCTATAACTTGGTTTATAAGCACCACTTTTAGAGTAATACATCGGGAAACCATCTTTAGCAAAACCGAGTAGTACTAGATCTTCTCCTGTATCAAAAGCTTCAACTAGAGCTTCCGAAATACCATGGTAATGATATTCTCCAGTAGGTTGTACGTGTGCATTATTAAAATCTAATCCCAAGTTTATTAGGTCTTGAACAGCTTCAACCTTAAAGTTTTCACCACTATCGCAAATGACCATTTCGGCGGTTTCGGGTTCAAATTTAACACCGTTTAATGCAATTCCAGGTTCTCTAGCCCATTTTGGATGCCCTGTAAAAACGGGTTTTAAAGGAATTTTATAAGTCTTTTTTTGAGCAGAAATGGTATTTGGATTTCCTTTCCGTGGAAATTCTCCGGTCTCATGATTTGGTAACGCATTGGTTACCATAACGCGGTTTTCTTCATCCAAAGTCACCACTGTTTTCGTACCGTAATCTGGATTTTCAATGGTGTAATCACCAAAATAAGTTATTCCTTTTTGGTTCGTGTTTTTGACTTCCTGAGCATTACTTTTAAAGAAAAGCATCACTAAAGCCACAGTTAAAATAGTTTTATGTGTCATGTGTATTAGGTTTTTGTAATTAGATGAATATCTTCAGAAAAACTTGTGCTTCAAACACATAAATTGTATATTTTAAGTTAAATTTAACTAAAATACATGAAAAGCATCTAAAAAGGTAAAGCTCTTGCGCTTATATTTGTTAGTTAATCAATCTAACTATTTCATCATGAACTTTCATCAGTTTAAAAATGCCCTCTTTTTTTTCGCCTTGACTAGCTTTACTGTTGTAAATGCACAACAAAAAACAATAGAAATAAAAGGAAAGGTAATTGAAACCGAAACAAAGCAAACCATTGAGTATGCTACTATTTCAATAATAGATAACGTTACAAAAAAGCCAATTACAGGAACTATTACCAACGAAGCAGGCCTTTTTTCTATTGATGTGACTTCTGGGAATTTCTATATTGAAGTTAGTTTTTTAGGTTTCATATCAAAAACGTTTAAAGATTTTAAGGTTGAGAAAAATAAAATTGATTTAAAAACCATTTCTCTTTCTGAAGATTTAGAGGCTTTAGGAGAAGTTTTAGTGCGCGCTCAAAAATCACAAACCGAATTTAAATTAGATAAACGTGTATTTAATGTGGGTTCCGATTTAAGCGCTACAGGTGCTGGTGCGCTCGAAGTTTTAAACAATGTACCGTCGGTAAATGTAAGTATTGAAGGAGAAGTCAGTTTACGCGGGAATTCAGGGGTACAAATTCTAATAAACGGTAAACCGTCGGTTTTAGCGAGTGCCGATGGCAATGCGCTGGGTACCATTACTGCAGATATGATAGAAAAAATTGAAGTCATCACAAATCCATCTGCTAAATATGATGCAGCGGGAACTTCAGGAATTATCAATATTGTGATTAAAAAATCAGAGAAAAAAGGTTTAAATGGTTCGGTTTCTTTAAATGTTGGTGTGCCAAATAGTAACAGTTTTGGCTTAAGTTTGAATCGCCGTACCGAAAAATTTAATTTGTTTAGCCAGTTGGGGTTCGGGTTGAGGACCTATCCAGGGGAAACAGAAAGTATAAATGAAGATTTTGAAGAAGAAACGACCGTACAGAGTTTTGGTGATAGTGAGTTTGATGAAAAGTTTAGTAATTTCTTATTAGGTACCGACTATCATATTAACGATAGAAATGTGATTACGCTAACAGGTTCGTATGCTTACGAAGTAGAAGATCAAAGTTCTCAGCAAGATTTTACCAGTATTGATGGCACTAACAGTGTTACCGATGCTTGGTTACGAGATGAAAAAACAGAAGCCACCAACCCAAAATTAAGTTACGAATTACAGTATAAGAAAGATTTCAAAAGGCATGAAGATCAAAGTTTGCTATTTAGTGCTTTGGGGAGTTCTTTCAGAAAAGATCAATCGTCTTATTTTGAAAACACCACTAGTATTGGCAGTAAATCTGATGCAGAGCAAATTACAAGAACGGATTATAAATTAGCAGATTATACTTTCAAACTAGATTATGTACATCCTTTTTTAGAAAAATATACTATTGAAACGGGTTCGCAATATGTAATTAATGAAGTTTCTAATGATTTTGCCGTAAGCGATTTAGATGATGATGTTTGGGTAAGCAACCCCAATTTAACAAACATCTTTAATTTTGATCAAAATGTGCTTGGCGTTTATACCACAGCATCTTACGAAGGTGAAAAATGGGGTGTGAAATTAGGAGTTAGAATGGAAGATACTCAAATTGAAACCTTGTTAGAAACGACGAATGAAAATCATTCTAAAAACTACACCGACCTCTTCCCTAGTGCGCACACGTCTTATAAAGTGAATGATGATTTCTCGATACAAGCGGGTTATTCTCGTCGTATAAATCGTCCAAATTTACGTTCTTTAAACCCGTTTTCTAATATTCGGAATACCTTTAGTATTTCAACAGGTAATCCTGATTTAGAGCCAGAATATACTAATTCTTATGAAATAACTAGTATTCATAAAATTGGTAAAGCGTCGTTAAATTTCAGTTTATATAACCGCTACACTACTGATGTTATTGAAAGTGTTATTGTTTCTTTTGAAGAAGGCGTTAGTACCTCTCGCCCTGAAAACATAGGTACAAGTAACACGACTGGTTTAGAGTTTAACGGAAAATACAATCCATTAAATTGGTTTTCTTTAAGTGGTGAATTTAATATTAATTTTTTCGATAGAAATGGTATTTTTGAAAGTGAATCGTTTAATTTTAAAGGCAACCGTTGGTCTTCAAGTTTAACCTCTAAATTCAAATTGCCTTTAGATTTTGATTTAGAAGTTTCGGGCGATTATCAATCGGAATTCGAAAGTTTACAAGGTAGAATATATGATAATTTATATGCCGATTTAGGACTTCGGAAAAAAATATTAAAAGGAAAAGTGATTCTGAATATGAGTATTCGTGACGTTTTTGCATCACGTGTTAATCAATCGGAAACCATACAACCCGACTATTATTTATACAACAGCCGTAAGCGTGGACGATTTGTTACCTTTGGTGTGAGTTACGGTTTTGGTAAAGGTGAAGCTATGGAATTCTCCGGGCAACGCCGACGTTAATTGATCGAAAAAATATATTTTAAATGAAGAAAATTTTAGGTTTAACGTTATTCGTTTTTACATTTGTTTTATATGCCTGCAAAGATGTGAAAAAGCAGGACGTAAAAACCGTACTTATTACTGAAACCCTTCCTATTAAAAAACCAACATCTATTATCGATTCAACAATTACAAAGGATTTGGTTTTAGGTAAATTTGATTACCGAAAACATGAGTTGTTCCAAAAAGTAAGCCCAGTACATTCCAGTAAAACGCTTTATTTAAACAAAAGCTGTTATGCCGCATTCGTAAATATGTTCGAGCATGCCAAGGCCGATGGTATCGATTTAAAAATTATTTCGGGAACAAGAAATTTCTATGAGCAAAAAGCCATTTGGGAACGTAAATGGAAAAAATACAGCAATCTAAAACCCAAGGCTAGAAGCTTAAAAATATTAGAATATAGTTCCATGCCCACGTCATCGCGTCACCATTGGGGAACAGATATGGACTTGAATAATTTGAACAACCGTTATTTTGAAACGGGAACAGGTTTAAAAATATATAACTGGCTCATTAAAAATGCAGAAACCTACGGTTTTAAACAAGTGTACACAGCAAAAACTAATGGAAGAACGGGGTATAATATGGAAAAGTGGCATTGGTCTTACATGCCGTTGGCAGAAAATTATTTGAAATTTTATAATGAGCATATTACTTATGATGATGTTTCAGGTTTTAGAGGCTCAGAACAGGCATCAGAAGTTGAAATTATTAAGTATTATGTGAATGGGATTTTATAAGTATTCAAGTAAAGAAGCTTCAGCTTAAAAATCGTTTAATTATCCTTTATATTTCTCTTTGTAAAGAATATTTAAAACGAGTCCGCAAATAATCATAGCAATCCCTAATAAGCTCCAAAAGGTGTAAACCTCACTAAAAAGGAATGTTCCGAAGAGTACCGTGAAAATAACTTCAATATATTTTAGTGGCGCCACCTGGCTTGTAGAGGCTGTTTGAAATGCTTTCGTCATATAAACTTGCCCGAAGTATCCAAAAATACCTAAAGCGGATAAAAGCAACCATTCTTTCCCGACAGGCATCTTCCAATGATTAAGCATTCCGATTAAACCGACTACGGTAGAAATAACCATAAAATAATTAACCACAACAACAGGGTGTTCACTTTTACCAATTTTACTTAATACAATATAAACTAAACCACTAAAAATGGCTGATATAACTATCAGTATTAGTCCATAACCACTTACCTCTTTATCGAAACCTTTTAGTACAATAACGCCTGCAAAAGCCATCGCGAAAAAAAGCCATTGTATAAATTTTACTTTTTCCTTTAGTAGAAAAACAGCAAAAATAGCAGCAAAAATAGGTGCTAAATAACGTAAGGATACCGCACTACCGATAGGTAAATATTTGGTCGCCATAAAAAACAGACTCATGGAGGTTACGCCAACAACACCTCTTAAGATCAGAAGGGATTTATTATTTCCTCCGAAAGGAATTTTATTTTTAAGTAGAAATCCAAAAGTAAAAAATAAGGAACTCGCCGACCTAAAAAACACAATTTGAAAGGCGTTAAAATCACTTAAATATTTTACTGTGGCATTCATACATGCAAATGCTAAAGTGCTAATGAGCATGAATTGTAGTGCTTTTTTAACGTCCAAGGGCTCGCGGTTTTATTTTGCGTTTAGAATTTATAAAATATACGCCCGTAAGTAAAACTACAGCGGCGATTATAGATTGTTTTGTAATGTTTTCGTTTAAAATCCACCAGCCTAAAACTAAAGCTATAATGGGGTTTACATACGTTGATGTGGCTACTTTTTCGGGAGATACTTCCTTTAATAAATAATTAAATGCGGTAAAAGCGATAATACTTCCGAAGATAATTAATAAAAACATAGCCCATAAAACATCGGTGCTCCATGTAGTTGGTGCAGACCAGGTTTCGTTAAATGAAACACTCGCAATACCTAGCATGACCCCGGCTGCAACCATTTGGTAGCCTGTGTTTACGAAAAAGTTTTTGGGTAAATCGGCCTGACCAACAAATATACTAGCATAAGCCCAGCTGAGCATGCAAATAAAAATCATAATCATGCCTAAAATTTGGCCCTCTTGATTTATAATTTGTTTCTGACTAACGAGAAGAAAAATACCTGTAAAGCCTAAAAAGACTCCAATGTATGACATTCCAGATATTTTTTTGCCTTGTAAAATGCGCATCAAAATAAGAACAACCAAAGGCTGTGCAGAAATTTCTAGTGCAGCAAACCCACTATCCACATATTTTAAAGCCCAAACCACCACGCCATTTCCAAAGCTTAAAAATAGAAAGCCTGCAATAATGGTATTTTTTAATTGCTTTTTCGTAATTGAAATATCTACCTTTAAGATTTTAGCAATGATAAAGATAAGAATACCAGCGGTAAAAAAACGCATGGAAGCTAACATGAAAGGAGGTAATTCTGAAACTGCTATTTTGTTGAGTAAATAGGTAGACCCCCAAATAACGTAAATAGCGAAAAAGGCTAATACTATAGAAATCGTTTTACGTGAAACAGCCATTTAAAATGTATTTAAAATAAAATAATCCTCACAGATATCTGTTGAGGATTATTTAAATTTGTACTTTAGTTTGAATACGATAAAGCTAAATAAATCAGCGTTTTATCATAGAGAAATTATATTTTCTTAACACGAACAGCGTTCATACCTTTTTGGCCACGTTCTAGATCGTATGTTACTTTGTCATTCTCTTCAATATCTTCTAATAAACCGCTTACGTGAACAAAATATTTCTCTTGATTCACACTGTCAATTATAAAACCGAAACCTTTAGAATGATCAAAAAACGACACCTTTCCTTCTTTTGCCACTGGCTCCTCTTCAATACGGTCTTCCTTCTTAGGAATACCTAACTCGATACTTTCAGCTTCAACCTTTTCACGCATCGCCGGATCTGGCGGTGTGTCGGTTAAATTTCCGTTAAAGTCTACATAAGCAAACTGGATCCCTTGAGGGTTCTCTTTGGATTCCGCTTTTCGAGCATCCTTTTTCTTTTGCTTTTCTTCTCTCTTCTTTAAGCGTTTTTTCTCTTTTTCAATTTTGTTAAATGTAACTTGCGATTTTGCCATAGTTTATAACGTCCTGCGGGTTTTAGTGAATTAATAAGCTGTAAAGGTACATTATATTTTTATCATGCGATAATATTCACGTGAATAAAAGCTATAATTCATAAAAAAATGTTAAAACTTAACATTAACGTTTTCTTCTGTTTAGCTCATTTTCAGAAATAAAACCATCTTTATTGGTATCACGATTTTCAAAATTCTCTTTCAGTTTACCTTTGGCTTCATTTTTAGAAATTTTTCCGTCTTTATTCTCATCCATTTTACTTAGCATGTTGTTAAAACTTGGAGTTTCTTTCGTGTTCTTCTCGTTTTTAGTTTGTTCTACAGCTTGCTTATTACCTTCTCGATGTGGAAAAGTCATTAAATCTTCAGCATAAAAAACAGGTCCTGAATAATTTTCTTGTAGGGCAGCACTTGTAGCTACTTCATCTACATGATTAAAATTGAAATGCGTTAATACTAAATTTTTAACTTCGGCTTCGTTTGCCATGCGAGAACTTTCGTCTAAATTAACATGCGCATGTGTTTTATTATTTCTATTTTTTCCACTTCCTGTTCTGGTATTGGTTTTTCCTAATTCAATGCTTCCTCCGGAGTCAATAATTAAATAATCGGCCTGTTTTGCTAGCTTAGATAAGCTTTCGGAATAGGATAAATCTCCAGAAATTACTATCGATTGTCCGTCAGCACTAAAACGGTAAGCCATTGTGGCAATAGTGTGGTTTACTGGAGTGCAAGATATCTCTATACCGCCAATGTTGAAGGTTTCATCTCCATTTAATTCTTGTACAGAAAAATTACTAGCAACATCTTTTAATGTTCTGTTCTTTTTAGAAAGTCTGTAATTGATGTCTTCTTCGTAATTCTGAAGTAGACTTTCAACTAAATTAGACGTTGGTTTAGGGCCTACAACTTGAAATGTGTTGCCTCCCATTATGGCATGAATAAAAATAGGCGTAAATTCTTCGTTATGATCTAAATGATGGTGGGTAAAAAGTAGTGCATCGATGTCTTTTGTTTTAACATTCAGCCTATCCAAATTCGCTTGGACGCCATTACCCATATCCACCAAAATTTTGGTGTCTTTATAACTTATTAAAACCGAAGGGCCTGCACGCTCTGTATTAAATTTTGGTGAGCCAGAACCTGTAATGGTAGCCGTAAGTTGGTCTTGTCCAAATAGGAATAATTGAAAACTGAAAAAGAAAACTAATGCCGCACTATATTTTATCATCATGATATATTTTCCATTTTAGACCTTCAGGTTAACGAAAGGTTTAAATTTTAGTTGAAAAATAAAATATGATAATTAGATCTTCAGATAAAAAAAACACTTAGAAGTTTACTCTTCTATTGGTGGATGCCCATGAATTTGCTCGAAAACTTCATCAAAATTAGAACGCAAATAGGCATTTAATTTCTTACGATAATCACCTTTAAGCCATTCTACAAAGTTAAATGTGCTTTTACTGATGCATTTAGTATAACGTTGAATGCGGAAATCAATATCGTCGCCTAGCATTTTAGCTAAACCTAAAGCATCGTAAACATCTTCACTATTTTCAATACAAATTTTAGCGTGGTGTTCTATAGATCGCTCTAAAACTACTTTGGATGATTCTCCATTTCTAATAGAGCTCACATAAGTTTTTTGAATATCAAAATACACATCTCTAGACTTTGCAAATTCGGCACGTAAAGCATCGGGCATTTCATATCTAAAGTTGCTTTCTAACTCATCATCACTTAAAATAGCATCTAA
>NZ_JAUFQP010000012.1 GCF_030409805.1 Algibacter miyuki
AGGAAACGCTTGGGGGGCTAGTATTGGTGCACCAGCCGATGCTCCAAATACACTTACCATTGGTGCAGTTGATTATAAAGGTGATTATGCCATGTTTAGTTCAGCAGGAACCGGTTATCAATCTACTATTAAGCCTGATGTTTGTAGCGCAAGGCGCAAATGTATATGTTATTAAAGATAATGATGCTATTGGAACAACGAGCGGAACGTCATTTAGTTCACCTATTTTGGCAGGAGGTGTAGCTTGTTTATGGCAAGTTTTTCCAGATTTGACTAACCTAGAACTTATGGATTATATTAGAGAATCAAGTTCTCATATGAAACTCCCGATTTTATGATGGGACATGGTATTCCAGATTTTGAAATGGTTTTTAATAAAATCTATCCGTTAGCGACAGATAATGTAAGTAATATTTCAGAAATTCAGGTCTATCCCAATCCTATCGAAAATCAATTTCAAGTGCAATTACCAGCGCAAATTGATGGTGCAACGTTGAGTCTTTTTAATATTTTAGGAAAACGTATCAGTACATACGTAATTTCTAACAAGAGCAATCCCATAGATACTACAACACTTATTAAAGGTGTTTATATTTTGAAGGTTGAAACGCCAAAAGAAATAAATACATTCCGATTGATAAAACAATAATGTCTAATAGAATTACCACACTTTTTAAAAATTGAATATCCTATTATTCAAGCAGGAATGATCTGGAATAGCGGATGGCGTTTAGCCTCCGCATCCAGTAATTCAGGTATTTTGGGTTTAATAGGAGCAGGGTCAATGTATCCTGAAGTGCTACGCGAACATATCCAGAAATGTAAAAAAGCAACACAAAAACCATTTGGTGTTAATGTGCCCATGCTATAGCCAAGCTATTGGTGACGGTTGGGAAGAAGCTACAGGCGAAACTTTAAGTAATGTTGAAGGTAAGAATCGTTTAGATGGAAAAAGTAAGAGCTGGGATGGAGAAACTGTAAAAATTGATGCTAATTACGGCGTATCTTTAAACGATGCTGGTGGTTACATGAATTTTACAACAGAGTTTTTATCGAGACAAAACACACTCAGACCTGGATTTTCTTGGCGTCAAGGATACGGTAGCGCAGGTGTTGATGGTTTTAACTTTATGATTAACTCGGCTTTACCTATTAATGATAATACCGAAATTTATGCTTTTGGTGGTAGAAATTACAGAGATACCGATGCTTACGCTTTTTCGAGAGATAGCTTTGCAAATGGCGATAACAGATCGGTACCAAGCTTATACCCTAACGGTTTTACACCTAGAATCACCTCTAATATTACCGATGTTTCGGTTTCGGTTGGTGTAAGACATGAAATGGAAAATGGTTGGAACGTAGATTTCAATAATACCTTCGGAAGAAACTTTTTTCACTACTATATAAAGGACAGTAATAATGCGTCTATGCAAGACTTATCGCCTACCGATTTTGATGCCGGCGGACATTATTTATCTCAAAACACCACAGGTTTAGATTTTAATAAATATTTAGATGATGTGGCTTCTGGATTAAGTTTAGCTTTTGGTTTTGAATATAGAACGGAAAACTTTGGCATTTTTGCAGGTGAAGAAGCATCTTACGGGCTTTATGATGAAAATGGCGTGATAATTACAAACCCAGCTTTACAAACCGTTGCAACAGATTCTAACGACGAGGTATTATCGGGAAGTTCGCAAGGTTTCCCTGGTTATAGTCCAGATAACGAAGTAGACAGAAGCAGAACAAATTATGGTATTTATTTTGATACCGAGCTTAATGTTTCCGAAGCATTTATGCTTGCTGGAGCTTTACGATTTGAACAATACAGTGACTTCGGAAGCACCTTTAATGGAAAATTAGCGAGTAGATTAAAAGTTACTGATAACTTCACTTTAAGAGGTTCTATTTCTACAGGTTTTAGAGCACCATCTTTAGCCCAATTGTATTACAACCTAAAGTTTACCAATATTGTTGCCGGAACTTCAGTACCATCTTTACTATCAGCTAATAATAGTACAGTAACCAAAGCTTTTGGTATAGGACAATTAAATGAGGAAAAAGCCTTTAACGCTAGTATTGGATTTACTTATAAAAAAGGAGGTTTTACAGCAACTATTGATGCATACTCTATTTCGGTTGATGATCGTATTATTTTAACCGACAACTTTACAGATCAAACTGTTTTAGGACCATTAAATGTAGATGCCGCCCAATTTTTTGCAAATGGTGTAGATACCAGAACTAATGGTTTAGATATTGTTTTAGGTTATGGAACTAGCGTAGGAGATGAAGGTAAAATTCAAGTAGATTTAATTGGTAATTTAAATGACTTAACCATTAAAGAAATCCATAATGGTGCTCTAAATGAGTTTACATTTTTCGGACCATTTTCTCAGGCATACCTAGAAGCTGCAGCTCCAGATTATAAATTTGGTTTAAACCTTGGATATACTAACAAGAAATTCAATGCTTCTGTTGCTTTTACTCAATTTAGCGAAGTAACACTTCAGGATTTTCAATGGGTAGATTCTCCTCCAACAACGCAAGCTGAAGCAGATGCCCTTTACCCTGTAGCTACAGATATTTATAAAGCTGCTTTAATTGTAGATTTAAGCTTAGGTTACCAAATTTCGGAAAAGCTAAAATTGAGTATTGGTGCTAATAACTTATTTAACACCTACCCGACTCCACAATTCGATGGATGGACAGATCAAGGTGGTTTAGCCGATTCTGTACAAATGGGATCTGATGGCACCTATGCCTTTGCTAGATTAAACTTTAAATTATAAGAAGAAATCAAAATAGATAGAGTACATAAAAAAGCCGAGCTGTTTAGCTCGGCTTTTTTATGTTTTAAAACATGGAGTATTAATACGTTTTTGATAATTCGATTAAAGCCTGTATTGCTTTTTGTGCATCTTTTGTATCTACAAAAATATGATCGTGATAATAACCCGCAACCACATTACAACTGATGTTATACTTAGCTAATGCTGTTGAAAACACTGCGGTTAGCCCAACAGCTTCTAACGATGAATGTATTTGTAGTGTAATCCAACTAGCTTCATAATTATAATCTAATTGTAAAAGGTCCGCTTTTTCTTTTTCAATAATTACCGTTATGCCTTCCGCTTCTTTAAATTCTGCAATAGTATCTTTTCTATCTACTAAGGTTTCATCTTTTAGAGAAACAAAAACATAAACACCATCATTTAGTTTTGGTGTCATGTTTTTAATTAATTCTGCTAAATTTTTCTGACCGTTCATATTTTAATTTATAATAAAAACTTTTTTTTAATCGTTTACAAACAAGAATAGATGTCCTGTTTCAAAAGCGATTGACACTTTATTTTCTAACGCTTTATTGCGTGTTCCAATTCGACTACCGAAAGATAAATTTTCATTTTTTAATGGGTACTGTAAGCCTGTTGTAACAATACCTGTAGCTTGAGGAAGCGGAATTAAAGATATGGTTTTTCCCATACAATTTTCAATTTCCGAAATTTTATCAGCTAAAAAATAATATCCGTGATTATCAAAAAAAGTTAAATCGAGCTTATCTTTCCATTGTAAAGCCGTATGTAAATTGCCTAAAAAATGATCTTGCTCCTTCCCACTTGCGCCAAAAACGTGAATGTTCTTAAATGCTCTTTCAAATAGAATTTGCAACACTTTATCAAAATCGGTAAAATCTTGGTTTGGTGTATGAATCACTTCAACACCATCCGGAATGTTTTCAATAGAGTCGAAATCGCCACTAATAAAATCAGGAACAACGTTATTTGCCTTTAAAAACTGATAAGCACCATCTGTAGCACAAATCAATTTATAGGCTTGCAAATTTGGAATAAATTTTGGTTGTTCGCCGTTTAAAAACAAACATACTTTTTCTGTATTCATCTAAACAAAAATAGGAAAGTTTTCTGACTTAAATTTCTATGTATAACATGTTATATCACCTTCTACACAACCAATAAATTCGAACTAAAAACACCGCTATACAAACAGCATAATTATAGTTAACACCACACCAAAAGCGGTGAAATACATCCCTTTTTTAAATATTTTAGTTTTAGGCATAAACATCCAGAAGGATGAAATTGCAAAAAAGAAAAGCGATACCCCACAAAATACATTTAACCAAAATAAAGGTTCTGCCGATGTGGCTTTGTGTAAATGCGTCATTCTATCTAATACATAAGGTAATTCCTTATTAGTATATTTAGCTAAACCTGTGGTTTTATTGTATTGTCCGTTTCTAAATAAAATTAAATCGCCTTCGGTTTTTTCTACTCTAAAGCGCTTCATTTTTAAAGCACGCCCCAATTCGTCTCCTTTTAGATTAGGCGCTATTGTTTTTTCTACTTTGGTTTCACTTTTTAAAAAGTCGGTATTTCTGAATATTAAAATAACACCACTTACAGAATAAACAATCATTACTCCGATTAAGAAAAATCCTAAATAACGATGTATAATACGCATCCACTTTTTGGTCATAACTATATTTTTTTGGGTTTGACTAAACAATCTTGTAAAGGTTTAAAATGAATCAAAAAAAATCATCAAAAAATAAATTCAGATGTGTTTCAAATAAATTTCACATAAAAAAAACCTAAGCGCAAACTTAGGTATTTTAATGTTTTTATGAAATACTTTTTTTATTGAAAAGAAATACCTCTTTGATTGCCGTTGTAAACAAATGGTTGAAAATTATCATCCATAACCTGGCAATCGACAGTAATTGCGGTTCCTATTGCGTTTCCGAAGATACTGGCAACTGCGGAATCTGCTGCATCTCTTCCATTTGCTATTTTTACAAGGCCGTTAAGAGCTACTAATTTCGTGGAATCGAATATAATCCAATCACCATTAATATAAGCTTCAAAACAGGCATGAAAATCGGGCGGATTTAATTGATAAGCATATCCCGTAAAATATCTAGCAGGAATGGATAATGCGCGACAAAGCGCAATCCCTAAATGTGCAAAATCGCGACAAACACCTACACGTTCTGTAATCGTGTCTATTGCAGACGTCTGTGAGTCTGTACTACCACTAGTATATTCAATATTATTATAAATCCATTCGGTTATTGCTAAAACGCGATCATAAACCGAGGTATAATTCCCAAATTTATTAAAAGAAAATTTCATCAATTTATCAGACTGGCAATAACGACTTGGATAAAGAAAAGAGGCAATATAACTATCGAATTCTACTACAGGCGCAAAACTTTCTGAGTTACTTTCATCTATTACCTTATAATTCATATCAACAACTGCAGCGTACGACATTGAGAAATCGCAAGGATCTTGTATTTTAAGCCGCATAAATTTAGACCTACCATCATGAGCCGTAAAAACCTCGTGATTAATGTTAGGATCTATAACCAAACTTTCTTCTAAAACGGTTTGACTAGAAGTGTTTAGTGCGTGAATATTAAAAATAAATGTTGTGGGACCATTTACATTATAAGACAATGAACTTTTTACATTAAATTTCATATTAGAGCTGTTTTTATCCAATCCTCGGATGTTTCTCACCAAAAATACGTGTATTTCATGCTTCGTTTTGTCTTTTATCAATTAATTAATGTCACAATTGAAGTAAACATTAACTCAATCGAATTCCTTACGAATTAACAACTAGACAGGGCCTTTATTTTTCAAATATCTAAACTCAGTCCTATATTCCATATCAATCCAAAAAAAAATCCTAAGCATAAGCTCAGGATTTTTATATTTATAATGTATTTATTTTTTATCCTTCAGGATGCATAAATTTTTGTTTAGCCAAAAGTTCTTCTTCTGTTTCAACAACATCTTCATCAGGTACACAACAATCTACTGGGCAAACTGCCGCACATTGTGGTTCATCATGGAAACCTTTACATTCTGTACATTTATCTGGTACAATATAGTATAGCTCATCGCTAATTGGCTCTTGAGCCTCATCAGCATCAACCTCATTTCCGTTGGTTAAAACAACAGTACCATCTAAACTGGTACCATCTTTATAGCGCCAATCGTCGGCACCTTCATATATTGCAGTATTAGGACATTCCGGTTCGCAAGCCCCACAATTTATACACTCGTCTGTTATTATAATTGCCATAGTAATTTTTATTTTTAAAATTTAAGAACTCTATTACAGTTTCCTTAAATTTGTAGTCGCAAAAATAAAGCCAAAACTATTCATAACCAAATTAAGAATGAATTTACAAGAAAGAATTAACGCTTTTGTAAAATTAGGAGAATTTTTAAGTCAATTTTCTAACGAAGTGATACAAAAGAAAGATAATATTGAACATAACGATGTGTTTTTCGATGGTTTTAAGCATCAATTAAAACTTGCCGAAGAACATAACGGTTGGTTTACTAAAGAAAATATAGCTTTCGCACTTAGCGGTTGGGCAAACTCCTTAACCCAAGCTAATTTAAAAATCTGGTTAAAACCTTATAATTTTGAAACCGTTAACCAGAAAAAGGTTGCAATTATTATGGCTGGAAACATCCCATTGGTAGGCTTTCACGATTTTCTTGCGGTTTTAATTTCCGGACATCACGTATTAGTTAAACAATCGAGCAACGACAAGCAACTACTACCCTATTTAGCAAAATATTTAGAGTATGTGGAACCCGGTTTTAAAGGTTGTATTGAATTTACTGAAGAAAAACTAACGCATTTTGATGCCGTTATTGCCACAGGAAGTAATAATACAGCGCGCTATTTTGAATTTTATTTCAAAGGAAAACCTTCTATTATAAGAAACAACAGAAATTCAGTTGCTGTTTTAACAGGAAATGAAACTCCGGAAGACTTCAAAAACCTATCAGAAGATATTTTTAGATATTATGGATTAGGTTGCCGCAATGTTTCTAAAATATTTGTTCCGAAAGGCTATAAATTCGACTCCCTTTTTGAAGGTGTTTATCACTGGCATCCTATCATGGACAAAGCAAAATATGCCAATAATTATGATTACAACAAAGCCGTCTATTTAATGAGCGAATTTGATATGCTTGAAAATGGCTTTTTCATGATTAAGGAAGATAAAAGCTTTGCGTCTCCTATTGCAACCTTATTTTATGAGTATTATGATTCTACCGAAGCTTTAAATAAAAAACTAACGGAAGATGCCGATAAAATCCAGTGTATTGTTGCCAACGGATTCACCGAAAATGAAATTGCATTTGGAGCCACACAAAAACCAGAACTTTGGGATTATGCGGATAGTGTCGATTCTGTTGAATTTTTATTAGCGATTTGATGAAATAATTATTAAATTTTTAACACGAATTCAGCAATTAATTAGCAACTTTGTATCTTACAATTTTTAAAATTTAAAATGAAAAAACATAACTTTAGTGCAGGACCAAGTATTTTACCTCAAAGTGTATTATTAAAAGCTTCCGAGGCTATAGTTGATTACAATAACACGGGTTTATCTTTAATTGAAATATCTCACAGAAGTAAAGAGTTTGTAGATATTATGGAGAACGCCAGGTCGTTAGCTTTAGAATTGCTAGGCTTAGAAGGTAAAGGCTATAAAGCCCTTTTTCTTCAAGGTGGAGCAAGCATGCAGTTTTTAATGGTAGCCATGAATCTTTTAGAAAAAAGAGCTGGTTATTTAGACACAGGTGCTTGGAGTGCAAAAGCCATTAAAGAGGCAAGAAAATTAGATGATATTTACGAAGTAGCATCTTCAGCAGAAGCCAATTACAACTATATTCCAAAAGGATTTGATATCCCTTCGGATTATGATTATTTCCATTGCACATCAAACAATACTATTTTCGGAACACAAATGAAAACGTTCCCGAAAACAAACATTCCTATGGTTTGCGATATGAGTAGCGATATTTTTTCTCGTACTCTAGATTTCTCACAATTTGATTTATTATATGCTGGAGCTCAAAAAAATATGGGACCTGCAGGAACAACTTTAGTGGTTGTTAAAGAAGACATTTTAGGAAAAGTATCTCGCGATATTCCTTCTATCATGGATTATAAATCTCACATAAAAGCAGGTAGTATGTTTAATACACCTCCTGTTTTCCCTGTTTACACTTCTATGTTAACTTTAGAATGGTTAAAAGGATTAGGCGGTATTGCTGGTATTGAAAAAGAGAATGACAAGAAAGCCACTTTAATGTATTCTGAAATAGATTTAAACCCATTATTTAAAGGTTTTGCTGCTAAAGAAGATCGTTCTAAAATGAACGCAACCTTCAACTTAGTAAATGAAAACTTAAAAGAAACGTTTGAAACCATGCTTAAAGAAGCTGGAATTAGCGCCGTAAACGGACACCGTAGTGTTGGTGGTTACCGTGCTTCTATGTACAATGCTTTACCTTTAGATAGCGTAAAAGTACTTGTTGAAGTAATGAGTGAATTGGAGACTAAAGCTTAGAAATAAGCATTCCGTTTTCAGTCTCAGCTTTCATAAGCTTACTCGAACGGATAAAAAATAAATTTAATATTAAGTTGAAATATTACGAGCTCCATGAGCTTTTAATATTTCAACTTTAACTTTTAACTTAGATAAATGAAAGTATTAGCAAACGACGGTGTTTCTCAAAGTGGAATTGATGCCTTAGAAAAAGCAGGTTACGAGGTAATTACAACTACCGTAGCACAAGAACAATTAATTAACTATATCAACGAAAAAGACATCGCTGTTTTATTAGTACGTAGTGCAACTACAGTACGTAAAGACTTGATCGATGCTTGCCCTAACCTAAAAATTATTGGTCGTGGTGGTGTTGGTATGGATAATATTGATGTAGAATATGCTCGTGAAAAAGGCCTTTCTGTTATCAATACACCAGCTGCATCTTCGCACTCGGTTGCCGAATTAGTATTTGGTCACCTTTACGGATTGTCACGTTATTTGCATAACTCAAACAGAGATATGCCTTTAGAAGGTGATAACAACTTTAAAGGTTTAAAGAAAGCTTACGCTAAAGGAACAGAGTTAAAAGGAAAAACTTTAGGTGTTTTAGGCTTTGGTCGTATTGGTCAAGCTACTGCTAAAGTGGCTTTAGGAGCTGGAATGAAAGTTATTGCTTTCGACCCGTTTTTAGAAACTGCTAATTTAGAGTTAGACTTTTTTGATGGACAAACCGTTAAATTTGAAATTAAAACAATTTCTAAGGAAGATGTTTTAAAACAAGCCGATTTCATTACACTTCACGTACCTGCTCAAAAAGAGTATGTTATTGATGAAGCAGAATTCAATATGATGAAAGACGGTGTTATTATTGCAAATGCTGCTCGTGGAGGTGTGCTTAACGAGGTTGCCCTTGTTAAAGCTATTGAAAGCGGAAAAGTATCAAGAGCTGCTTTAGATGTTTTTGAAAAAGAACCTAAACCAGAAATGCAATTATTAATGAACCCAGCTTTATCTTTAACACCACACACTGGTGCCGCAACTAACGAAGCGCAAGATAGAATTGGAACAGAATTAGCATCTCAAATTATCTCTATTCTTGGATAAGAATTAGTCTTAATTTAATTTTATAAAAACCCTCTTAACTTTTTGTTTTGAGGGTTTCTTTATTTTATAGGTGACCTAACAGTAAATTATGTGTCCTAATATTAGAAGTAAGGACTTTTTTTGTACCTTGAAATCAAATTTACAAACCCGAAATACCTTTTTCTTCTAAATAGGTATTACTTAAAAAACAAAATAAACATGTCAGGAATTTTAGACTTATTAAACAGCGACTTAGGAAAATCAATCATTAGCGGTGTCGCTGGTTCTACCGGAAACGACACAGACAAAACAGGTAGTGTGTTAACAATGGCTTTACCAGTTTTAATGAAAGCGATGCAACGTAATGCAGCAACTCCAGAAGGAGCAGCAGGACTTATGGGTGCCATACAAAGTAAACAAAACGGAAACATTTTAGATAACCTTGGCGGTTTATTTAGTGGTGGTGTTGATGATGCCGTAAAAAAATGATGGTGAGAAAATATTAGGTCATGTGTTGGGTGCTAAACAAAGCGGTGTAGAACAAGTTATTGGTCAGAAATCTGGCTTAGATGCTAGTTCTGTTGCTAACATATTAAAAGTTGCAGCGCCAATTTTAATGGGTGTTTTAGGTAACCAAGCCAAAGAACAAAACGTAAGCGCCTCTAACGGTGTTGGCGATTTACTTGGTGGTTTACTTGGCGGTAACTCTGCTGATTCTGAACAAAGTTTCTTAGAATCTATTTTAGATGCCGATGGCGACGGAAGCGTTGTTGACGATGTTGCTGGAATGGTACTAGGAAAAGCAAGCAAAGAAGGCGGTATTGGCGGTCTTTTAGGTGGCCTTTTCGGAAAATAATTCCTGAATTATAACATATATTATAAAGAGTCAAATGTCGTATTTGACTCTTTTTTTTTGTTAAAAACATCTCGATTTCAAACATTTCATAAATAGTTTTGTAACTTTAAAATAATGTCTCTCCCCTGTTCCCTCAGCCAAAAGAGCACTTAACGCATTCTTTATATGTAAATTCAGTAAAGCTATGTACATTTATTAAAACAAATAAAAGTTATGAAAACAGTTATATATACTTTATTAGTCTGTGCATTTATGGTGAGCTGTAATACCAGTAAGCCCATAAAAAACACAACAAAAAACGAAGTTTCAGAAAATGTAAAACTGAGCGATACCGTTACCATTTCTAATGATGAATTAGAATACGAAATTATTATTATCGAACCTGGATTTAACTTTTGGTTAGCGAGTCGAGCAAGACCTGAAGGTTTCTATTCGCAACAATATTTAGAAAGCAGAAATTACCAATACGTTCTTGAGTGGAATCAACGGGTGCTACAGCCCTTTCGATTCGACCCCAATTTATACGAGTTACAAATTGATTACCAGAACAATATCGATTACGGATACGACGTAAATTACAAGCTTTACAACTACTTTATCTTCTTTCAAACACAATATAAACAAAGATTAGGCCCTTACAATCCTAGAATTTAAAACTCTTTTAGTTATTTTTGCATCTTTAAACGCTTATGGTGCAAAAAATTTAAAGA
>NZ_JAUFQP010000007.1 GCF_030409805.1 Algibacter miyuki
ATAAATTAAAATTATTACATAAAATGGGACACAATATAAAACCAGGTGTAGCAACCGGACAAGAAGTACAAGCAATATTTAATCATGCTAAAGAAAACGGATATGCTTTACCAGCAGTAAACGTTATCGGTTCGGACACTATCAACGGTGTTTTAGAAACTGCAAAAGATTTAAATGCTCCAGTAATTATCCAATTTTCTAATGGTGGTGCACAATTTAACGCAGGTAAAGGATTAAGCAACGACGGACAAAAAGCCGCTATTGCAGGTGCTGTTGCAGGTGCAAAACACGTACATACTTTAGCCGAAGCTTACGGTGTTCCAGTAATTTTACATACAGATCACTGTGCTAAAAAATTATTACCTTGGATCGACGGTTTATTAGACGCTAGTGAAGTACACTTTAAAGAAACTGGAAAACCATTATTCAGTTCTCACATGATTGACCTTTCTGAAGAGCCAATCGAAGAAAACATCGCTATATGCAAAACATATTTAGAAAGAATGTCTAAAATGGGCATGACTTTAGAAATAGAATTAGGTATTACAGGTGGTGAAGAAGATGGTGTAGATAACTCTGATGTAGACGATTCTAAACTATACACACAACCAGAAGAAGTAGCTTACGCTTACGAAGAATTAAGCAAAGTAAGTCCACAATTTACTATTGCAGCAGCTTTTGGAAACGTACACGGTGTTTACAAGCCAGGTAACGTTAAATTAACTCCGAAAATCTTAAAAAATTCTCAAGAATTCATTACAAAAAAATATGGTGTTGAAGAAAACCATATCGACTTTGTATTCCACGGTGGATCTGGATCTACAGTAGAAGAAATTAGAGAAGGCATTAGCTACGGTGTAATTAAAATGAACATCGATACCGATTTACAATATGCATTCATGGAAGGTATTCGTGATTACATGGGCGGAAAATCTGAGTATTTAAAAGCACAAATAGGTAACCCTGATGGTGACGATTCTCCAAACAAAAAATATTACGATCCAAGAGTTTGGTTACGTGAAGGTGAAAAAACATTCGTAGCCCGTTTAAAAAAGGCTTTCGAAGACTTAAACAACGTAAATACCCTATAATTTTAGGCTATTTTATCACATATACATCAAGGCTCTGCGTTAAAGCGGGGCCTTTTTTTATTTAAAATGCACTATCTTAACCTTTTAAAGGATAAAAAGGAATAAAATCATCCTGGCGTTACCGCAAAATTAAAAAAAGCTTTAATTTTGCCGTCAGGCTTTCCGCTGTATCTTTTTAATTTCGCTATTATTGCTTCGCATAATAACAAAATAAAAAAGGATGCCGCATCAATCCTTAACGCAGTTAACGGCTTAACATTAAAGCATTAAACTTTAAAACACATATATATGTCTTGGTTTAAAAGAAAAACAAAAGGTATTACAACCACAACGGAAGAGAAAAAAGACACCCCAAAAGGGCTGTGGTATAAATCTCCAACAGGTAAAATTGTAGATGCCGAAGAATTAGAAAAAAACTTCTACGTAAGTCCAGAAGACGGATACCACGTTAGAATAGGCAGTAAAGAATATTTCGAAATTCTTTTTGATGATAATAAATTTAAAGAACTCGATAAAAATCTAGACTCTAAAGATCCTTTAAAATTCGAGGATACTAAAAAATATCCAGACCGCTTAAAAGCAGCTCAAGAAAAAACCAAATTAAAAGATGCCGTACGCTGTGCTGTAGGTAAATCTAAAGGAAAAGATATCGTGGTAGCTTGTATGGATTTCGCTTTTATTGGAGGTTCTATGGGTAGTGTTGTAGGAGAAAAAATTGCACGTGCAGCCGATTACGCCTTAAAAAACAAATTACCTTTAATGGTAATTTCTAAATCTGGTGGAGCCCGAATGATGGAAGCAGCATTATCACTTATGCAACTTGCTAAAACATCGGTAAAACTAGCGCAATTAGCCGATGCCGGTTTACCTTATATCTCTTTATGTACCGATCCAACAACAGGAGGTACAACAGCATCGTTTGCTATGCTAGGCGATATTAATATTAGTGAGCCAGGAGCCTTAATTGGTTTTGCAGGCCCTAGAATTGTACGCGATACCACAGGAAAAGAATTACCTGAAGGTTTCCAAACAGCCGAGTTTTTACTAGAACACGGTTTCCTAGATTTTATTACACTTCGTAAAGATCTAAAAAACAAAGTCAATCAATATGTTGATTTAATTACAAATCAACCTTTAAGAGCATAAACAAAAAAAGCGAGCCCAACGGCTCGCTTTTTTTATTTTGACATATCTTTTCTTAAAACTTATCTCCCAAGCAACTCGCCTGTCCAAAATCTTCTTTATACCTTCTATCTTGAGAACGCTTTGAGCAAGTTCATTTTTAAAATTCTCCTGTTCTATTTTATCCACACACCATTTGGGTTATGCTAAAATACCGTAATCTCTCCTACTTCAAAATTAATAATACATTCAAATAACTTAGTTTTAGAAACCACACTTCAATCCTTATTCTGCATACAGGAATTGTTTTCATTTTTTTGTTAGTATTAACATAAAAAGCACTCCAATATTACTTTCTAGTTTAAGAAAACATTTTTTTACAAAAAAAACAACACTAAAATTAAATAAACTTTCCACTCCTAAAAATAAATCTACTTATTCTTACTTTCCGCTACAGTAAAGACTCTAACGCTATTGAATATGATAAAAACATTAAAAATTTATCTAAATAGTTATAAAAAACCAACTTTATTTCCATAAATTTAAGCGAACAGAACGTGTTTTTCACATCTAAACCCCTAACTACAACGTATATATCCCTTTAAGACCTTCCAAATATTAAACATGACATTATACACACCACCCCTTACAGGTGACATTGGTTTGCTATCGAAACTTTCAACACTGTTAATAAGCTTATTTCAAAATACGAAAAGCCATACTGCGGTAAATACGCCTCCGGAATACAATGATGATATATTTTACATTATAGGTACGGCCATTACGTTTTGTGCGTTAATCTCTTTTATTATTTTACAAAAACGCAAAACTGACACTATCAAGCTCACTTTAGAAAACAAAATAAAGCGACTCACCGATAAAAACAAGCTTATAGAAAACTTAGTGCTCGATATAAAAACGCCCATCACTTTAATTTTAGCAGCTTTAGAACTAGTTAAAGAAAAACGTTCAACTGATGCTATTTTACAAGACATAGGAACAGTTGAAAAAAATGGATTCAAAATAAATCAAGACATTAACGACATTGTAAGTTATTTAAAAACGACGGACTCGTCTAAAAAAATTCGTTTAGAGGAGGTCGATATTAATGAGTTTTTAAATCATCAATTATTAAAAGCAAATGATTTAGTTCACTCGAAAAACATAACATTACATCTTGATTCTAACATCCCCAATAGGCTTTTATTAGAAATAGATAAAGCGAAGACCGACAAACTCATTTCGCACATACTGACTAATACTATCAACTTTTCTTTTGAAAACTCTAAAATAGAATTCAAGGTTTCAATCGATGAAAACGACATGCTTTGCATCACCTTTAGTAATTTTAATGTGAACCAAACGGCACACGACCAGGCTAAAGTTTTCAACCTATTTAATCCTTCAGAAAACAGCTCACATATTGAAGGTATTGGCATTACACTTTTTAGTGCTAAAGCTCTAGTTGCATTAATGCAAGGCAATATCACTTTAAACAGTTCTATAGAAGAAGGCGCAGAATTTAACATTACGTTACCCATTAAGAAAAAGAACGGACAAGCTACAGAAAATATTATTCCATTTAGCCCTTCTAAAAATGTAATAAAAAACAGTCATTATTTTAATAATAAAGTTTGGTTAGCCTCTAAAACAAACATTTTAATTGCCGAACATGTATTAGAACTTAATCAATGTTATGATGCTTTTTTAGCACCGCTCTACAACTGTGTATATGTTACAAATGGAAAATCGGCACTAGAGAAATTAAATAGATTTGAATTCGATTTAATTATAAGTACGACAAGAATGCCTGTTATTGATGGTTTCGAGTTGAGAGAACTATTAATAGCACAACCCGCCCTTAAAGACATTCCATTTTTATTAATAAGTAATGAAGATTTAACGGATAGCACCTTTGAATTACTTGATTTAGACCTGCATCATTGCTTAACTAAACCATTTACTCCAAGCCATTTATTAGCAAGCATCCAAGCCATTTTACATCAAAAGGGCTAATGCAGGTGTTTTTTTTGCCTTCCTAAAGGTATTTGTTATTTTAAGACTATGTCTTCTTTTTAATTCTATAAAGAAAAGCACCTTTACGGCTTATGATCTTCTGATTCCTTATCTAGTAAAACCTCTATAGGAATACCGCTATATGCCCACCAAATTAAGGCAGCCGTAGCGCTAAGCCATAACACGTAATAGCTCGGTAAATTATCGCCATTAAAAACAAAACGCGCAAAAACAACGTTTAAAACCCAAAGTATCGTTAAAAATAAAGCGCCGTAAATGAGATTGAAAAGCCATTGAAACCGCGCGTTAGAAGCTCTGTTAACGCTGTTTTTTTCGTTCTTGTTAAAAACACCATAAACATTAACAAAAATCGGAATCATTAATCCTAAACTAACCACAGGGATTATAGTCTCTATTAATAAGTCTATTGCTAAATATGTTTCTAAGGCCATTGAAAAAACCTGAAAATGATAGCAGAGGTTAAATGTATATACAGCTAAAAAGACTGAAAACGCGATATACAAAACAGATTTCCGATAAATATATTTGGTGTAGAGCTCTACAAAAACAAAAATAAAGGCTACTAACAAAATATCGGTTGGCAATCGTGGAATTTCTATAATAGCACGATTTAACCCCATATCACGATATACTAATTGTATTATCGATATACAGAGCGACAAAAAAAATCCTGCCAACAAGCGCGACAGTTTAGTATTGTTCTTCCTAAGAATAAAACTTCCGAAGCCTATACCAACGAGCATACCAACGAATATCAATACATTGAAAATGTTTAATTTTAAATAAGCCATAAACTATAGGGACGTATAATTAACAGGTTAACTTTCAAACAAATATAATAAAAAAGTATATGCCATGGGTATACATTAAATATTTGTGTTGAACCTATATAGTTATTGGAAAAATAACTATATTTGCGGCTCGAAAGAAAATCTTTCGTATTACATAACAATCATTTACAATAATATTAGAATGTATTTATCAAAAGAAGCCAAACAAGAAATGTTTGCAAAACACGGGAAAGATAAAAACGATACAGGTTCTGCAGAAGGGCAAATCGCTTTATTTACCCAAAGAATTGAGCACTTAACTGCACACCTTAAAAACAATCGTAAAGATTACAATACTGAACGTTCTTTAGTAATGTTAGTAGGTAAAAGAAGAAGCTTACTTGATTACTTAACTAAGAAAGATGTCTTAAGATATCGTGCTATAGTAAAAGAATTAGGATTAAGAAAATAATTTTAAAAAGAGGCTTAACGGCCTCTTTTTTGTTTTTGCGTTAGGGATTGATGCGGCATCCTTTTTTGCCATTAAAAGCAAAAAAGATATAGCGGAAAGCCCGGCCTTTAGGCAACGCCCAAAGAATACAACTCAAGCGTGAGAGTTTAAAATAGCGTAATAGAAGAAGCTAGATACCCGTAAGATCCTGATTGTTTCGGGATGGGACAAAAGGTTTTTCATTGGTCAATAGACATTTTTAATGTCGCACACACAACAACTACACACAACAACACAGCGACCATTGTTTAACATAATTTAGGCAAATGTATGCCTAGATTGCAAGAAAAAATTTATGATTCCAAAAGTTTTTAAAGAGGTTATTGACCTTGGGGACGGTAGAGAAATTTCTATCGAAACCGGAAAATTAGCAAAACAAGCTCATGGTAGCGTTGTAGTACAATCGGGAAAATGTATGTTATTATGTACAGTTGTTTCGAACTACAAACAAAGTGATGTTGACTTTTTACCTTTAACGGTAGATTATCGCGAAAAATTTGCTGCTGCAGGACGTTACCCAGGTGGTTTCTTTAAGAGAGAAGCTAGACCAAGTGACGGTGAGGTATTAACGATGCGTTTAGTGGATCGTGTTTTACGTCCATTATTTCCAAAAGATTACCACGCAGAAACTCAAGTGATGATTCAATTAATGTCTCATGACGAAAACGTAATGCCAGAAGCTATGGCTGGATTAGCGGCGAGTGCTGCAATTCAATTATCTGATTTACCTTTCGAATGTGCTATTTCTGAAGCTAGAGTTGCACGTGTTAATGGTGAATTTGTAATTAACCCAACTAGAGCACAATTAGCAGAATCTGACTTAGAGATGATGATTGGTGCTTCTGCCGATTCTGTAATGATGGTTGAAGGTGAGATGGATGAAATTTCTGAAGAAGAAATGGCAGACGCTATCAAATTTGCTCACGAAGCTATTAAAGTACAAATTGATGCACAGTTGCGTTTAGCGGAAGCTTTTGGTAAAAAAGAAGTTCGTGAATACACAACTGCAGAAGTTAACGAAGATTTACAAAAAAGAATACACGAATTAGCATACGATAAATGTTACGCTATTGCAAAGAAGGGGACTTCTAAAGCAGAACGTAGCGCTGCATTTGCTGAAGTAAAAGAAGAAGTTAAAGCGTCTTTTACAGAAGAAGAAATGGCAGAATTTGGACACCTTGTTGGAGGATACTACAGCAAAGCGGAAAAAGAAGCGGTACGTGAATTAACATTAAGCGAAGGTTTACGTTTAGACGGAAGAAAGACTGACGAAATTAGACCAATATGGTGTGAGGTAGATTATTTACCTTCTACACACGGTTCTTCTATCTTTTCTCGTGGAGAAACTCAAGCTTTAGCTACAGTAACTTTAGGAACATCTAGAGATGCTAACAAAATAGATATGCCATCTTACGAAGGTGAGGAGAATTTCTACTTACACTATAACTTCCCTCCTTTTTGTACAGGTGAAGCTAGACCATTAAGAGGAACATCTCGTAGAGAAGTTGGGCATGGTAACTTAGCACAACGTGGTTTAAAAGGAATGATTCCTTCAGATTGTCCGTACACTGTACGTGTTGTATCTGAAGTATTAGAATCTAACGGTTCGTCTTCTATGGCAACTGTTTGTGCTGGTACAATGGCATTAATGGATGCTGGTGTAAAAATGAAACGTCCAGTTTCTGGTATTGCTATGGGATTAATTTCTGATGGTGACCGTTACGCCGTATTATCTGATATTTTAGGTGATGAAGATCACTTAGGAGATATGGATTTTAAAGTAACTGGTACTTCTGAAGGAATTACTGCTTGCCAAATGGATATTAAAATTAAAGGATTAAGCTACGAAATTTTAGTAAATGCACTAAAACAAGCACGCGAAGGTCGTTTACATATCTTAGGTAAAATTACAGATACTATTGCTGCACCTGCAGAAAGCGTTAAAGATCATGCGCCTACTATGGTAACGCGTCGTGTACCAAACGAATTTATTGGTGCCTTAATTGGACCTGGAGGAAAAGTAATTCAAGAAATGCAAAAAGAAACTGAGACGACTATCGTTATTAACGAAGATCCAGTTACTGAAGAAGGTATTGTTGAAATATTAGGTGTAGGTTCTAAAGGTATTGATGCTGTTATGGCAAAAATCGATTCTTTATTATTTAAACCAACTGTTGGTAGTGTATATGAAGTAAAAGTAATCAAAATGTTAGATTTTGGTGCTGTTGTTGAGTATATGGATGCACCAGGAAACGAAGTTTTATTACACGTAAGTGAATTGGCTTGGGAACGTACTGAAAATGTATCGGATGTAGTTAATATGGGTGATGTTTTTGATGTGAAGTATTTTGGACAAGATCCAAGAACACGCAAAGAGAAAGTATCTCGTAAAGCTATTTTACCAAAACCAGAAGGTTATGTTGCTAGACCACCAAGAGATGATAAACGTTCTGGTGGACGTGATAACAGAGGTGCTCGTGACAACAGAGGTCGTGACAACCGTCGTGATGACAGAAAACCAAGAGAAGATAAAAAAGAAGATTAATTCTTTTTTTTAATTCATAAATCAGGCCCGATAACTATAACAAGTTATCGGGCTTCTTTTTTGCTTTCAGAAAAATGTTGTAACTTTAAGTCACTATGACTTCAATTACATTAGCTCCTCTTACTTATAATTCTAAAAGTTGTATTGCTATTACATTTCGGTACAATTTTGACGTTAAAGAATATATTAAAAAATTTGACGGCGTATTCTGGAGCAACACGCATCGTACTTTCTATTTTGAGTACAATGAAGCACGGTTAGAAGCTTTTAAAGCACATCTACAAAAAGGCAACTTAACACTTATAGAAGACACCACAACAAGCCTAGTGCCTCACAAAACAAGCAAATCTAAACTCGCAATATTAAACCCCGAAAAAACGACTGTTTACCATCAGTTTCTCGAGTTCTTAAAAGGAAAAAGATTTAGCACAAGTACCATTTCAACATACGGAGGCTTTATATTAGAGTTTTTACGTTTTACAGGAGAAAAACCATTGGATAGTCTTAATGAAAACGATGTAAGACGCTACACCGAATGGGCTGTAAGCACTTTAAATTATGCCATTAGTACGCACAGGCAAATGGTTAGTGGGCTTAAACATTTTGCACATTTCTACCCAGCATGTTCCATAAATACAGACAAAATTTACATGCCTAAAAAGGACAAAAAACTACCTATTGTTTTAAGTATTGAGGAAGTACTTTCGCTTTTACAAGCCACAAAAAATCTAAAGCACCGTACTATAATCGCTATGCTCTATGGTTCCGGTTTACGGATTGGAGAGTTGATTAGTCTTAAATTAAGTGATTTTGATTTTAAGCGGAAACAATTGTATATCCAAAATGCTAAAGGACGCAAAGATCGCTACACTACAATTGCTGAAAGCTTATTTCCTTTATTAAAAAACTATCACAACACATACAAACCTAAAGTTTATTTTATTGAAAACCCGAACGGCGGACATTATAGCCCGGAATCTATACGCGCATTTTTAAAAAGAAACGCCAAGACTGCCGGAATAACAAAAACAATAACACCGCACACGCTTAGACACAGCTATGCCACACACATGCTTGAGCAAGGTATTGATATTAGGTATATTCAAGAATTATTAGGGCATAGTAGACCCGAAACCACTATGATTTACACGCATGTTACCAGAAAAGATTTACAGCAAATAAAAAGCCCTTTAGATAATGCCATAAAAAAATTATCTTTACAGAATAACAGTAACAACAATATTACTATATCCTGATTATTTTACGGGATATGAGTGATAAAAGTTATTATATAACACGTTAGCCACAATTAGAAAAAATATGACCGAAAAATTACAATTTGTAAGTAAGAAGACAATTAAAGATATTAAAGATTTAGAAGTTAAGACTGAATCTACGGATTTAGACTATAAAGAAATATATACTATATCTGATACTAAGTCAAAAATCGAAATTGCCAAAGATATACTTGCATTTGCTAATTCTAAGGGAGGTTATTTAATTTATGGTGTTAATAACAATTTTGAATGGATTGGTTTAGATGACAGAAGTGATAGCGATACCGACGAAGCAAATATTTCTAATATATTGGATAATTATGCAGATGGAGCAATTGAATTTTTAACTAATACTATTGAAATTGAAGGTGCCTATTTTTTTATATTATATATTTTTCCCTCAAAAACAATAATACCATTTAAAAAAGACGGACAATATAACAAAGCTTCTTGGAAAGCTGGAAAAAGTAAAAACATTGCAGTCTTCAAAACTGGAGATGTATACTGTAGAAGAGGAAGTCGCTCAATAAAAGCTGATAATCTTTTTTATAAGCTTAAAAGTAACAATTTCAAAGTAATAGAAAATGTTAGTACGCAACCAATAATGTACAATGAATTTATTGGTAGAAAAGAATACTTAACAGATTTAAATAATAAGTTAAATAATAAAAATAATCGTTTAATTCAAATTGACGGAATTGGTGGAATTGGTAAAACTACTTTTGTCCACCACTTCACAACAAGACTTATTGAAAATGACGAGTTTAAAAACAATTTTGATTTTATAATTTGGACAAGTTCTAAACGTAATAAATACACACCACAAGGTATTAAAGACCTAAGTGAATTTATTGCTAATTATTCAGAACTTCTCAAAGATATATATGATTTCGTAGTTGACTTAGGTTTAGATGAAAATGAAAATTATGAAATTGAAGAGACTGTAATAAACTTCTTAAAAAACAACAAAGTATTATTAATCGTAGATAATCTTGAAACTTTAAACGATAAAGATTTAATTTCATTTCTTGAACATTTCCCAATTAATTCCAAAGCTATTTTAACAACTAGAGAAACTCTAGGGGATTTCTATATGTCAAGAATTAACCTAAATGGTTTCGATGAAAAAGAAGAATTTCCTGAGTTTTTAAATTCTCAATATAAATTGTTTTGCGGTAATGATGAAAATACTTTTTCTAATTTATATGGAGAAAGTTTACCTCAGTTATACCAATATACAAAAGGTATGCCTTTAGCAGGTCAGCTAATTTCTCATCAATTATCAACAGGTACACCTGTTGAGACAGTCCTTGAAAATTTAAAGAATGGTAAAGCTTACGAAGATATTCTAAGATTTTGTTTTAAAGGTTCAATTGACAAGCTATCTAAAATAGAACAAGCATTGTTATTTGTTTTTTCACTTTCAGAAAAAGAAGAACTTTTAACAATAGACGACTTGATTTACATAAGTGGATATTCAAGCGATGATATAGGCCTTCAAGCTATTCCAAAGCTGACAAAAATTTCTCTTTGTTTAAAACAAAAAACTGAAAGCGGAGAAATAGGTTATTCTATTCCTCACCTTGCCAAAATATATTCCAAACAGTATCTGGTTCTAAAAAACGAGCAAGATATTATAAGTAATTATGAGAATTTTGTTCAAGAAAAAAGTAAATTTAATTCAGATAGTTCTGAAAGTGTAAATCTATTTTATCGTTCGCAAGCTAAAAATCATAAAGAGAAAGTTGCAGCAACAGAAGCCATAAAAGCTTTGTCTGTTGCTTACTATGACTACGACACAGCAATAACCACTATTGAAAGATTAATTGAAAAAAATAGCAAGTTTGCTTTCTTATATTTGATAAAAGGGAAAATTGAAGACAGTGGTATTTATAAAGAATCTTACGAAAAGACAAAAAAAGCATTTTTATTAGCTATAGAATTAGATGACCAATTTTTAGAAGCTTTAATAGAATTAGGATATCTCGAATACAAAAGTCGTATCGGTAATAGAGATAAAATAAAGGAAATAATACAATCGAGTATTGACTATTTTGAAAGAGCATTAAAAATAAATAATGAAGACCAAAGAATTTACCTAGGGCTTGCACAGGGCTATTCTATGAAGGCTAGAAATATTTCGTACTACCATCATAAGAGAACTAAAGAAAAGGTAGCAAATCAAGCCAATGAATATTTTGAAAAAGCATTTTACATCGGCGATAAGTTATCTCAAACTCAAATACATTCAAATGCTATAACTTCATTTGGGTACGCAATAAATATTAGAAATAATAACAGAGATGATTTAAGAGCTTTAGAAATATGTGAAAAAGGTCTTATTTATGAGCCAGAAAACACAAAGCTCTTAAAGTTAAAGGAGGAATTAGAGTTTAAAGTAAATCCTGATAATTATGCTAAAAATATATTTGCGGAAAAAGGATGGAAAGTAAAATAACTGTGGCTAACAATGTATATAAAAAATAGCGCAAGTCATTACTAACACTAAGGTTTGGGCATTTTTGGAAAGTCGCCAAATTTTTAAATTTGACGATTTCCAATAAAAAAGATAAATAGTAAAATTTAAAAATTCGGCTTGTGTTTATCCGAAAAGAAACCGCTTATTTTCAGCGCCACTTTTCATATACGAGACGTTGTAGCACATTTGAGAAACGAACTAAATGATAGAATTAATACTTTCGACTTTAGCTGAATTTGGACTCATTCGTGAAGATTATAAACATCAAAAACGAATAACTAAAAAAGAAAAAGAAGACGGAATTAAAAGACCGATTCAAAAATATTTTATGCAACCGAGTGCATTAATGGTAATTGCTTTTTTGGTCGTTGGAAGTTTAAGTGCTATTCTATTTTTTACATATCAAAGAACGTCAGTTTTTCCAGAAAAAACAAAAAAGGAAATAACTGAAATGAGTGACAGAATGGAAAATTGGAATGAAAATCTTGGACAATACCCAACGGAACTGAATGAATTAATCGGAAATAGTCCTTTAAGACAAGATTGGAAAAAAGACGCTTGGAATCGAGAATATGAATTTACGATTATAGATAATGGAAACGGATTTTTAATCACATCTGCTGGCTCTGACGGAAAATTTGGAACTGAAGATGACATTAAATCAGAATAAAATATTGAAATGAAAAAAAACTCTTTTTGGGATACGATATCAAACTATATGAGGTTTCAAATTATAGCTGCTGGAATAATATTAATTGTAGTAGTAATTTTAGTTATTGGAAAAGCAATTTTTAATTAAACTGGAGAATGAAATAAATAAAAACGTGCTACAACACCGTGTATAATTCATTGCTAATACTCGCCTACTTACGAAAGTCCTCGCGGACTTTCTATCTGTGATTTATTTGCTAACTTTAGTGCTGAAACACGCAACGAAATCATACACAAACACGTTGTAACCAATTTGAGAAAAATCAGAAATATAAAGGAATTATTGGGAATTGACATTGACTTATTCAGTGCAAATTCAGCATATAAAACTGATTCCATTTCTGAATCTAATGATAATCGGAATTTCTTACTCTATGATTTGAAGTCAAAATTTCTGAAAATATTTGACCAATATCAAATCTCAATATTTAACGAAAAAGCACAACATCTTGAATTACGTTCTAGAAATTACAAATCAGACGATATAAAGAAACTTATAGGATTGATTGTCGATGAATATGGAACGGATGAAAACAATCAAAACGTATCGGATTGGGACGGATTAAAGTATATGACTTGGTGGTTTAAAAATAAAAATCACGAACAAACCTACGACGAACCTGAAAATACAGAGGAATTATATTACGGAATAATGATTGAGGGAATGAATGAAAATCAGGTAAGATTAGCCATACTTGATTACCATAATATTGATTCAAAACTGAATAAGAAAAACTGGTTACAACACCGTGTATAATTAATTGCTTCATTCTTCCTTACTTGCGAAAATTCCTGCGGAATTTTCACGGGTTCGTAAATGTTTATTAACTTAGTTGCTTAACCACGCAACTAACCATACACAACAACGTTAGCACCAATACGAAAAAAACAATGAACAAAGAAACAATTCAATTGTATTTGAACAACTTTCGGAGATTTATTTCGCCTTATCTCAGGAAAGACATAAATTTCAAATCAATCATTTATCCTGCAAATGATGGAGCGATTGTAGAACTGAAATTCCAAAAAACGTCACCAATAAAAGATGAATTTCGTAAAAAGGAAAATTCTGTAACCGACTCTCTAAAGAGAATAAATCAACACGCATTTGGCGGAAACTTAGCTGGATTTAAATTTTCTGGAACAAACCTAATAATGGAAGAAGGTCGAATTATAATTATAAAAGACGACAATAAGACCGAATGGAGCATAGAACAGGTTAAAAAAGATGTAGAAAAATTAATTCACCCTCAAAAAAAGAATTTATGAGAATTGGAGATATTGAGGGAACACCAGAAGAAATAAAAGACTTAGTTGACAATCAAGGTCTTGATATTGGTAAGTATTTAAAAGCAACGCCAAGTATAACTAATAAAAAATTTCATAATATTGGATTACTCATTTCAATTGCAATTTTTTTGATTATAAATATTTGCGTGTGGACAATCGATGTATCTGACCCACTTGAAAAGATTTCGATTGTAATTCTGTTAGCTCTTATTTGTTATATAACCATTTTAATACACCAACGACACGAAAATTTTATGATTAGTGGTTTAGTTATACTATTTTCAATTGTGATTATGAGTGTATGTCTTGATTTTATAACACCAAAAGATGCTTTACAAAAAATTGATAATGAAAACCCATTGAAAAGTTCAACATCTGAATAAGTACTGGTGCTAACAACGTATATAATCCATTGCTAGTGAAAGCCTACTTACGAAAATCCTCGCGGATTTTCTATTCGGTTTTTATTTGCTAAATTACGTGCTAAACCACGCAACGTATCATATACAAAACCGTTGCCCACAATATAAAAAAAATCGCGAATTGATTGAAAATTTTAGAAATATTGAATATTTAGAATTCGGAAACGAAAGACAAAAACTTGCTTTTTCTGAAATAAAAAAATATGGGATTTTAGAGAAACTCGAAAAATATAACCCAATTTTGACTGGAACTATTCCAATCGGAATTGATTTACCAGAAAGTGATTTAGATATTATTTGTGAATGTCAAAATCACTCTGAATTTAAAACATATTTATCAGAAAATTTTTCTAACAAAAAAGACTTTAAAGTTTATTCAACAAAACAAAATGGAATTGATTCAACTATTGCGGAATTTAAAACGGATAATTTTTTGTTTGAGATTTTTGGACAAAATATTCCGACCGAAAAGCAAAATGCTTATCAGCATATGATTATTGAAAATAGAATTTTAAAGGAAAAAGGTTCTGAATTTAAACAAAAAGTGAAAGAATTAAAATCTAACGGAATAAAAACGGAACCTGCTTTTGCTAAATTATTAGGGTTGAATGGAAATCCATATTCTGAATTATTAAAACTGAAAAAATAAATACTGTGGGCAACACCGTGTATAATTAATGGCTGGTTCTCGCCTACTTACGAAAATCCTCGCGGATTTTCTATTCGGTTTTTATTTGCTAAATTAGGTGCTTAAACACGCCACTAATCATACACAAAACCGTTATGTGCAAGCTAAAAAACAACGTCAATGAAACAAAATTCTAACATTTCATTTTTGAAAATGGTTTTAATCGCTTGGAAAATAACTTTTATTGCTGGTTGTTTTTTTCTGATTTATAGCATCTATGATGAAGAAATAAGTGCGATTATTTTTTGTGTTTTTTTACTTACTTTTAATGGTTTTTTAATAAAAAAATATTCTCGAAATGAACCGTAAATTTGATTTTATTGCGGAATTAAAATATAGAACGACTGAACAAGGTGGACGAAAAACACCTGCGAATTCTGGATATCGTCCGCACTTAGAGTTTGAATTTACTGAAATGTTGACATCTGGACATCAATTCTTTATCGGAACTGATTTAGTAAATCCTGGAGAAACAGTTTTAGCTCAAATAGGAATGAATTCGACTTATCATTATGAAGGACAATTAGAAGTAGGAACGGAATTTAAATTCTGCGAAGGAAGTTTAATAATCGGAATTGGAAAAATAACTGAAATAATAAATAAATCACTGGAAAAGAAAAAAGCCAGCACATAACATCGCATAAAAATAATGCGTAGATTAGTGCTTAAACAAAGAACAGTACACTTTTGCTACTTCTGATTTTCCTGCGGAAAATCCTCGCACACAAAACCGCACTATTCTTATACGTAACCGTTGGCTTTAATGCTCGAGCAAGTTTGCGGAATTAAAAAAAGCTTGTTTGTTTTTTGAATTTTAAGAAAGTAAACAATGAAAAAACATCTTGCTGAATTTTAAAAAACACGCTGAATAATCACTCAACTCTGAATTGAATGGCGTCTGACTTTTAAGCTCGTTTGCGGAATTGAAAACTGAATTGAAAAGCGGAATTAAGCAAATTGCGGAATTTGAACAAGTTTTCGGAATGAAAATCGAGCTGAATAAAACATAAAACACGGAATTAAAAAGCCAACTAAAAAATAGAATAGAAACGTAAAAAAAGCACTAAAAGCTAACACCGCATAAAAAAAATTGCTTAAATTTAGGTTTATCTTAAAGGTCGTTGCATGTTTGTTACTTCTGATTTTCCTACGGAAAATCCTCGCACTCAAACACGCAACTCTTTTTATACAAACACGTTGTAAACAATACCGAAAAAAACTCATAACGAATGAAATACGTTGAATTTAATATTGAAACAAATAAAATAGAATTTCTGAATTCTGTTTTTGGATTTGAAAGTATTTTGCTGAATGGAAAACAAATTTCTAAAAAGTTTTCTTTTTCTGGAATTACTCATAATATAAATCTGAATTCACAAAACCTGACTTTAGAATCGCAATATAAACAGTTTGGAAAAAGAGAAATTAAACTCGAACTGAAAGAAAACGGAAAACTAATAGAAACCAAAATTGTAGAAGCAGACAAAAAGCAGAGAATTTATTGGATAGCTATTGGAATATTTATTGGTTTACTTGGATTTAAACTTGGTCAATTTCTGATTCAAAGTGTTAGTGGATAAAAAAAATGAATAAAGTACTGTTTACAACAATGTATAAAAATAATTGCGGTTTAGTAATAAATCAAAGGTCGTTGCGCGTTTGCTACGTCTGATTTTCCTTCGGAAAATCCTCGCACGCAAACCAGCAAATATTATTATACTAGACCGTTAGCAAAAATTTGAAAAATGAGAATAACTATAACTATCTTACTAATTTGCTTCTACAATCTTATTTCATTTGGCCAAAAGAAAGAGCTTTATGTTAATGACAATTTTGAATATATCTCAAAAACTGAGTTTGACAAAAAGTTTGAACAACCCCTTGACTATAATTTAAGATTTGAATTAGACTCAACATATTTAAATGTAAAAGTATCCAGATACAAAAAAGGCAAAATCGAATTAACGGTACTTGACTCAATTAAAAATGTATTTTATATAAACAAAGATGAGGAGTTTAGCAATAATGACATATTTCTCATAAACTATTATCCTGGAAATGACAAATGCAGTACAGATGGATATAAATCAAATTTCAAATCAAAATATAATCAATATCGTAGAAAACTTGATAAAATAGAAAATTTAAAACAATTGTTTGTATATAAATCAGATGACGAATTAAATGGATTCGGTAATAAAATTGAATGGCAACCTGATATCAATAGTCTGATTGAAAAGACGTTTTACCCTATTCCCTATCCTTGTGGAGGCTATGTGATAATTGATAGTAAAGGCAATTTCATTTCTGAAAGAGGAGAATATTGCTATTGGAAAGGATTAATAACTGAAATAAAAACTTTTGCTAACACCGTGTATAATTAATGGCTGGTTCTCGCCTACTTACGAAAATCCTCGCGGATTTTCTATTCGGTTTTTATTTGCTAAATTAGGTGCTTAAACACGCCGCTAATCATACACAAACACGTTGTGCATAATTTAAGAAAACCGACAAATTGAATAGATTAATAGGAATTATATTGACCTTTTTACTTCTGATTTCTTGTAAGAATTCGGAAAAAACGGAAACGGAAAAAAATTCTGAATCTGAAAATAAAATCACTCAAACGGAATTTAAAAAAGTGGAATCTCAAAATTCGCTGAACTTGGAATACCAACTTTTAGACGAAAATGATGAACAAATAAATTTTATGAGTTTAAAGAAGATGCCTGAATTTCCTGGCGGACTTGATTCTCTAACGATATTTATTCAAAATAACTTTACTTTTAAACAAGAATTTATTGAAAAGGTTGAGGGAAAAGTTAAAGCGACATTTGTTGTTGACACGTTAGGTAAAGTTGTTGATATTGAAATTATAGAAGGATTTAAAAATCATATTGACAAATCTTGCTATGATGTAATTTCAAAATTACCTGATTGGAAACCTGCTGAATTGACTAAAAATAAAAAAGTTAAAGTGAAATTCCTTTTACCATTTAAATTTGTACCGGAAAAATAAAAAAAACTATGCACAACACCGTATAAAAATAATTGCGATTTAGTGCTTAATCAAAGGTCGTTGCGTGTTTGTAACGTCTGATTTTCCTTCGGAAAATCAGACGTTACAAACACGCAACTATTCTTATACATAAACGTTGTACCCAATTAGAAACCGCCCAACCTCCATTCAATAACTTAACGCAACAAATCTAAATTAATAGATTTGTTATAATGGAAGTAAAAAAACATAGACGACTTACCCTTAAAGAAAGAGTACAAATAGAGACCCTTTTAAACGAAAATAGATCCAAAGCTTATATCGCTAAACAGCTCGGCCGAGCACGATCTACAATCTCTAGAGAAATAAACAAATTAGTAGATAATCCCAATGATAAATACGATGCAGATTTATCGCATTGGTGTGCTAAAGATGATTACCTAAACAAAAGAAATTTAGACAAAATAAGCACTCATAAACCTTTAAAACATTTTGTCTATAAAGGACTTTTATCTCAGTGGACGCCTGAACAAATCTCTGGAAGAATTAAAGAACTTTATCCTAATGACCCTATTATGTCTATCTCTCATGAAGCTATTTACAAACATATTTATACAAGACCTCAAGCCAGTTTAAATAGAAAACTAATCAAACTACTGGTACGTAAAAAAACAAGACGGAGACCGCCTAAAAAAAGACGTGGAACTGGTAGCAAAATAATCAACCAAATCAGTATAGACAACAGACCTAAGCATATTGATGATAGAATTGAAATTGGGCACTGGGAAGGCGACTTAATCATCGGTAAGAATCATAAAAGTGCCATCGGAACCATTGTTGAACGTAAAGCTCGATATACTATTATTATAAAACTTGACTCTAAAAAAGCGGATGAAGTCGCTAAAATGTTTTCTCATAAACTAAATCAATTAAACAACATTTTTAAAAAATCTATGACTTACGACAACGGAATTGAAATGGCTAGACACGAAAAAATAACTCAAAATACTGGTATGAAAATTTTCTTTGCACACCCCTATTCTTCATGGGAAAGAGGTACTAATGAAAACACTAATGGACTCATTAGAAGGTACCTTCCTAAAGGAACAGATTTTAACCAAATTGATGAAAAATTACTCATGAATATTCAAGAAAAACTTAACAATAGACCGCGTAAAATTATTGGCTATAAAACGCCTAAAGAAATTATGGATTCTGAACTTAAAAATGTAGCTTAGTAGCTAACAAAAAAAAGCAACGTTTGTTGCGTTAGAACCTTGAATGCAGCAAAAACCAACAAAATTTTAATTTTTGTACGTGGAATTTGAGCAAAATAGCTGAATAAAAAAACTGAAATGGAAAAACTAAAAACCACGGGAAAAAGCAGTATGCGATTTTTGCAAATCTTTCCAGACATTAATGTTGACGCGGAAAAACGGAATAAAGTAATTCTTTTAAATCATAAATTCAACATGTTGAAATTGAGAATCATAACAAACAAAAAAAATGACTGAAAGCAACAAGAAATACTTTCGAATTTTAGGAATCATTGTTTCAATTGTAATAATTTTACTTTTTATAGATTTTATTTTTGAAAATTTCATTAGTGGTTGGTATAATCCAAAATAACTTGAATAAAAATATGAACAGAAAAAATGCACTAAACCCCAACAAAGTATAAAAATAATCGCTTAAATTCGTGCTCTACCAAAGGGCCTTGCGTGTTTATACCCAACCGTTAGCAAACAGCAGAAATGAAAATAAAATTCAAAAAAAAAAGATTACTTACGAATTTAATCCTCGGAATAGTTTGGATTGGACTTGGAGTATTTAATGTATGGGAAGCCGAAAATAATCGTTGGTCTGATTATGGTTATTTAATAATTGGAATTTTATACGTTGGACATTATTTGTACGATTTGACAAATCAATATCTAACGATAGAAAACGGAACGATTCGAAAAAATGGACTTTATGGATTTAGAAAAAAAATAAATCTAAATGAAATAAATTAGATTAAAAAATTTGCAGGAGATTATAAGCTGAAAACAGAACAAAAGGAATTGAAAATCAATACGGAATTAATTGACAAAGATTCGCTGACTGAATTGAATAAAATATTGGCGGAACTGAATTTACCACCTGAAAAAACGCCATTTGCTACCACCTTGTGTAATTAATTGCTTTTACTTGCTTACTTGGAAAATTCCTTAGGAATTTTCTCGGGTTCGTATTTGCTTATTAAATTAGTTACTTAATCACGCAACTAACCATATACAAGACCGTTTTTATATATTATAGAGAAAATTAGTAACTATCAAATTAACTCTGAATAACTTGAAAAAGATAATAACTTTATATTTTATTCTAAATTGTTGGAATTTAACTTTTGGTCAAAATGAAAAATTTGACTCAATTAATTCAATAATATCAAAAATTGAATCGAACAAAAACCTGAATAAATCTAAATTTGATTACAACAAACTAAATCCTGTTTTAATAACAAAAGGTTCAACATTAGAAGTCTGGAGTAAGAATGCTGAAATATTAAAAACAAAAGAAAGAATGCTTTTATCTTGGGGTATTTTTATTGGAGTAACTTATTTTTCAGAGAATAAACCAATTCAATATTTTGAAATTGAAAAGAATTTTGAAACAGAAGAAAAAAATTATAAAAAATCAATTCAAGTTTTTAAAATTGAATATTATTATTTAAACTGTAATAATCTTTTAAACTGTATAAAAATTGAAGGTGAAAGAAAAAATAGTTTTGGGGATATAAAATATCTTCCTAAAGCACACATAACTCCTTTGAAATATGCAAAAAAAGCATTGAAGATTTAAAATAAAAACTAAAAAACAACAATTTACCAACACCATGTTTAAAAATTGCTAAATTAGCCCTTAATCAAAGGTCGTTGCCATTCATTGGCGGAATGTACTTTCCTGAAATAGGTTGATTAAAAATTAAACCATTAATTATAGTCCCTTATGAAAACAGAAAATGAACACTGGCGAAAAAAAAGCTCCCAAAAAGTAAGTCTAGAAACTAAACTTTTAGTCATTGATCAAATTCTTAACGGACACCTTTCCAACAACCAAGCTTCAAAAAAGTATGATGTTTCTAGAACATCATTACCTATTTTGGATAAGAAAATATAGTATCTTAGTACAACAAAACATGGGTATGAGCAAAAACGATGAAATCAAAAGGTTAAAGAAAAAAATCGAAGAACTTGAATTCCAGAAAGACTTCCAACAAGACATTACAGCTAACATCTAACTCATTACAGGCGTCGATATGTCAAAAAAGTCATTACCCAAAACATTAGCAAAAGAAGAAAGACCGTATAAAAGAAAATGGCTCTATGGATGTTTTGAGATATCTAAATAAGCTTTTCACAAAAGGCTCGAAGCTCAACAAAAACAAGACGTAGACCAGTAAAGACTAATCAAAATGGTTAAGGACTACAGAAAAAAAGTAGGATCTAAAACTGGTGGCACAAAACTATACTTTGAACTAAAGCAAAACTTTATAAACGCTGATATTAAAATTGGTAGAGACAAGTTTTATAGGCTCCTTAGATTAAACAATCTTTTGATTCCTAAAAACAAAAATGACATTAAACCACAAACTCTAACCATATGTATAAAAAATATCATAATCTTGTCAAAGACCACGTAACTACTAGACCGAAACAGCTTTGGGTAAGCGATATTACATACATTAAAACTGAAAATGGACACAATTACTTAGATCTAGTAACAGATGCTTATTCTAAGCAAATTATGGGATACAAAATTGATAACCATATAAGATACATCCCTTTGTAAAGATGCGCTGGCTATGATTATTAAAAACAGAAAATATCCCCAAAAAAAACTCATTCATCATTCTGATAGAGGTTTTCAATACTGTAATCCGAAGTATATAATATTACAATGAGTATGACAGAACAATACGACTCACATGAAAACACTGTAAATAAACGCATTAATAGAACACTAAAATATGAATACGGACTAATACAAATTATTAAAAGTACTCAGTTAGCTCAGAAAATGACTAAACAAGCTGTATATATTTATAACAATCTAAGAATTCATTTTAGCCTCAATTTAAGAAAATCTGCTGAGATACATTTAAACCAAAACATCAAATACAAATCATATCGAAGAAATAATGTAAATTTACCTGAACTAACTATTTAGAATATAAATAATTTAAAGCTATAAATTAGACCAAAAAAGGTCAACCTATATCAGCATAATACAAATTCAACATAACCAATAAAACATACTTTGTTGTTTGCTTCTAATTTTATTCGAAAATCTTAGTGTACAAAAGCATAGCTTCTCATATACAAGTACGTTGTTAACTTCTTTTTTTTTAAAAAAACAGTATGAATAAAAAAACAGGTTTAAAAGAAGTCATTTATATCGGAATTGGCGGCATGGTTGGTGGTGGGATTTTCGCAGTACTCGGGCTTGCAGTATCACTTGCCAAAGTCGGAACACCAATAGCTTTCTTATTCGCTGGTATTTTAGCTTTAATAACGCCCTACAGTTATGTTAACCTATCAAAAAAGTATCCGGACAAGGGAGGAACCGTTAAATTCATTAATCAAGGTTTCGGTTAAACAATATTTAGTGGTGGTAATAATAACCTTTTGTGGATTAGTTACATTATAATGCTTTACGCTTCAGCATTTGGCTCTTACGCACCAAATTTATTCGAGTTAACATACAACAAAATCTTTGACTCTCAAATCTATGCAAGTGTAATTATTGGGATTTGCATTTTATAAGAGTTCATTTATAAAAAAAAAGAAAAAAAATAATATGGATAATTTAATCACATTTTCAATCACCGTTTTCACTGGATTCTTCGCAATTATGAATCCTATTTCTAACATGCCAATATTCCTAAGTTTAGTTGAAGGAGCTGACAAAAAAACAAAACAAAGAATAAACTTAAAAGCCATATCGGTTGCCTTTATTATTGTTACTGTGTTTGTTGTTTTAGGGAAATTCATCTTTGAATTATTCGGAATAACAATACCTGCATTTAAAATAACGGGAGGTATATTAATATTCTATGTCGGTTTTGAGATGTTACAGTCTAAAAAATCCAATGTTAAACATATAAAGAATTTTAATATTGATGAAAATATTGCCATATCACCTTTAGCTATACCTATTTTAGCTGGACCTGGAACAATTGTTACAGCTATGAATTTTGTTTCTCATGCATCCTATATTCATATTGCCTTAGTTATACTAATTTTCGGAATTATGTGTTTACTAACCTATATAACATTTAATTTAAGCGATTTTATTGCCAAAAAAATTGGAGACAATGTAATTTCTGTTATCGGAAAATTAATGGGACTAATCATAGCAATTATTGGAACAGGTATGATTATCGAAGGAATAAAAATATCATTTAATTTAACAAGTTAAAAAACACATAGTACTGAGTAAAAACGGCAAAACCAATTAATTCTGAAATTAGAATAAAAACGTATTATGAAGATGAATTTCACTTTGCTCGTAATAACAAAAGTTAAATAGAATAAAAAAAATAACGGGTTACAACAAACAACCGAGATGAAAAATGGATTATTTATTAAACTTTAGTTTAACTTTGCTTCTATAGTTGGATCTTAAATAACACTCCAATTTATTTATAAAAGAGACAAAATGTTTGTAAAAAAAGTTCGAAAAGTAAATCATATTGCATTAGCGAAATTCAATGAAAAGGATACATTGAAAAAAATAAAAGGAGAAGTTTTTGGAGAAGAAATTGTACAAGCATTTTTTGAAACAAAATCTCAAAACCATTCTCAAGACTTGAAATCAATCTTCAATGACCTTGAAGGTTTCAGAAAAGAACTTTTAGCGCTAAACACCAAAATTGATTATAGCCTATTTGAACCAAATCTTGAACAGGAAGTTGGCACTATTTGTAAAAAAGCGTCTTCTCCTCAAAACTGGTGTGAATTTTTCTTTTTGGTTTCACATTATATAAATGCTAAAAAAATATTAGAAATTGGAACAAACCTGGGTGTTTCAGGACAATACTATCTAAAATCATTAATGTTAAATTCTAAAACAGATAATGATATTAATTTAACAACCATTGAAGGCATTCAAGGTTTATGCGATATCGCTGAAACCCGATTTAAATCTATAACACCAAACCATGATAATTTCAACATAATATGTGGACTTTATGATGACGTGCTTCCGGCTATTATTGAGACAGACACAAAATTCGACCTCATCTTTATTGATGGCAACCATACTTATGATGCGACACTTCGCTATTATAAAATGCTTCTTTCTAATGTTTCAGAAAAAGCTATAATTATATTTGATGATATAAACTGGAGCCCAGAAATGATTAAAGTTTGGCAAGAAATTAAAAAAACCGACTATAGCTATTCCATAGACTTCTTCAAACTTGGTTTAATTATTATAGATAAAACGCAAACAGGAAAAACACCTAACGACTACAATTTATTTGTCTCTTTATAAAACAACAATTTAGAAGCGCAATAAAGGATTTCTGGTTTAAATATTTACTAAATAGAATCTTTACTGCGTTATAAATTCACATCTCACAAATCTCATTAAGCTATTGAAATGATGACAGCGATGAACCCATTATATTCTGAATAAAAACGGGAAATCCATACTTCGCGTACAGAAAAAGTTTTACTAAAAACTAGTTTAAATCCACCTTAATGGTGAAAAGAAAAGTGGTTCCAATACCGAAATCACTTTCCACACGAATATCCCCACCTAGCATTTCAACATAAGCCTTAACGATAGATAAACCTATACCTGAGCCATGTAAAGCCTTTAAGTTTTGCTCATCAACCTGATAAAATGTTTCAAATATTTTATCAAAATCTTCCCGATGAATCCCAATACCATTATCTTTTAATCGAAAGGCTAAATATGATTCATCACGGCGTTCACACCATAATTCAACATCTCCTTTTTCAGTATATTTAATCGCATTTTTCACAAGATGTTTTAATATATAAACCAACTTTACATTATCCGAACTTATAAAAGCATCCTGTACTCCAATGACGTTTTTTACGAGTAAACCCAAACCTTTCCCCTTGGCTTTTGGTAAAAATGTTTCGTAAATATCAGTAATCGTTTCATTAACATTAAACGTTTTAATATTAACATCTTTAGCACCAGACTCTATTACCGAAATATTTAGAATATCGGTCATAATATCCAATAATGTTTCACCACTTTCTTCGATAATTTCTAAATATTCTTGATAATCTTTATCATCAACATTATAAACTTTTAAAAATTCCGTACAGCCCAAAATCCCGTACATAGGCGTTCGTATTTCATGACTCATGTTAGCGAGAAAAGCAGATTTCAATTTATCAGATTGCTCTGCCCTATTTTTAGCCACCAATACATTTTGATGTTTTTCAGTAAGTTCTAATTGCAATTTATTCTCTTTTACCAAAGCACTATGCAACTGATTAACCAAAAAAGACACCGAAAAAACCAATAATAAGTTAAAAAGCAAATCGTTAATTATAATCACAAATAACAATTCTACTTCATAACCTTTGTATGCTGGTAAATCAATCCATTGAAAATAAACGGATAAAATTAAAACTAAGTAAAAAAACGCCGCCGCTAACAATGCTAATAATCCATGTTTGCGACCACTAAACAGAGTAATTATAATGGTTAAAACAAAAACCAACATACTGCCATTACCTTTAAAACCAAGTAAAGCCAACATCATAAATGCCAACAACAAGAAGTTAATAGAAAATAACAGTTTTCTTGTTTTAAAGCTAATAGACCTACTAAATACATTAAATATTAAAACACAAAAGGCACTGGTATTAGTATAAAACACATGCATTTCATCCCTATAAATAGCGACATATGCACTAGCTATATAAGAGAAAGAACCAAAAACAAAAGTTAAAATTAAAATGGTTGCAAAAAGTTTATCTCGAAAATACGGCAGCCCTTCTTTCTCTTTTCTGTCGAACAAGCCAGAATACCGAAAATACCAATGCAGGAGCGACTCCCATATTTTGTTTAGCATAAATTAAGGTAAATTATAGGTTGATGCATTAAAGTTAAACAATTCCTACAAAATAACACCCAAATTATATATGATATAATTATGTTATTTTTGCTTAAACAGAAAAACCTAAAGCTTTGCCTGAATACAAATTAGGTCTAGAATTTGCCCAGCAACTAGACGCCAAAGACGCTATTAAATCGTATCGGAATCAATTCCATATCCCAAAAGACAAAACGGGAAAAAATTTTATTTATATGACAGGGAACTCCCTTGGTCTTCAACCTAAAACGACAAAACAATACATAAACCAGGAGCTTGAAGATTGGGCGAACCTGGGTGTCGAAGGTCATTTCGAAGCTAAAAACCCTTGGCTACCTTATCATGAATTTTTAACTGAGAGCATGGCGAAAGTTGTTGGCGCAAAACCCCTTGAGGTTATTGTTATGAACACCCTAACCACCAACTTACACCTCATGATGGTGTCTTTTTATAAACCAACAAAAACACGCTATAAAATCCTTATTGAAAGTGATGCTTTTCCTTCGGATAAATATGCTGTGGAATCGCAATTACGTCACCATGGTTTTGATGATAAGGAAGGTGTGGTGCTTTGGAAACCAAGAAAAGGTGAAGAACTTCTTAATTATGACGACTTAGAAAAAATTTTAGAAACTCAAGGCGACGAGATTGCACTCATCATGCTTGGAGGCATTAACTATTATACCGGTCAGTTTTTCGATTTAAAACGCATTGCAACACTGGGCCATAAATTTGGTTGTAATGTAGGGTTCGATTGTGCTCATGGCGCAGGTAACGTTCAATTAAACCTCCACGATTCAGGAGCTGACTTTGCTGTTTGGTGCACCTATAAATATTTAAATGCTGGCCCAGGAAGTTTGGGCGGTTGTTTTGTACACGAACGCCACGCCCATAATAAAGAATTAAATCGCTTTACCGGCTGGTGGAGCCACAACAAAAAAACGCGATTCAATATGCGTAATGAATTCGATCAACTTCCTGGTGCGGAAGGTTGGCAACTGAGCAACCCTCCTATTCTGTCTATGGCTGCCATAAAAGCATCTTTAGATATGTTTCAGGAAGTAGGCATAGAAAATCTAGTAAAAAAATCTAAAACCCTTACAGGCTATTTCGAATTTCTATTAAAACAACTTGGCGAAGATGTTATTAAAATCATCACACCTTCACACCCAGAAGAACGCGGTTGTCAACTGTCCATTCAAGTTAAAAACGCAAATAAAAATTTGCACGATAAGCTTACTGCATCGGGCGTAATTAGCGATTGGCGATCTCCCGACGTCATTAGATGTGCGCCTGTACCCTTATATAATTCTTATGAAGATATTTTTAATTTAGTTGAAAAATTAAAAGCCATTTTAGATGAATAAACAACAAAATGTAATCGTTATTGGCGCAGGTCTTTCCGGAAGTTTGTTAGCCTTACGTCTAGCCCAACGTGGTTATCGCGTTATGGTTTACGAAATGCGTCCAGATTTACGAAAAGTAGATATCAGTGCGGGCCGATCTATCAATCTAGCTTTTTCCAACCGAGGTAACAAAGCCATGAAACTTGTTGGATTAGAAGACAAAGTGAAATCGCTTTGCATTCCCATGCATGGTAGAATGATTCATGATCAAGATGGAAACACGTTTCAATCGAATTACAGCGGAAGAGATCAAGAGTACATCTACTCCGTTTCTCGTGGCGATTTAAACGCTTTACTTTTAGATGAAGCCGAACAACACGAAAATGTGAATATACATTTCAACAAAAAATGTAAATCGGTAGATTTTGAAAAAACCACTGCCCTTTTTAAAGACTACCAAACCAAAACGGAATTTATCGAAGATGCAGATGTTATTATAGCCACCGATGGCGCAGGTTCAGCATTACGTCGAAGTTATTTTTTAGGAAAAAAATTCTTGTTCAGTTTTTCTCAAGATTACTTATCCTATGGCTATAAAGAATTAAGTATTTTACCCACAGAAAATGGCGGATACCAAACACATAAAAACGCACTTCATATATGGCCGCGCGGAAATTTCATGCTCATTGCACTTCCCAATTTAAACGGCAGTTTTACAGTTACTTTATTTCTAAGTTATTCCGAAGGTGAATACAATTTCGACAATCTTAACACGCCCGAGCTAGTCGAACTATTTTTCGAAAAAGAATTCCCCGATGCACTGGCTATTATGCCTAATTTAACGGACGATTTTTTCAACAATCCAACCGCTGCTTTAGGTACTGTAAAATGTTCGCCATGGCATTATAAAGGCAATACCCTTTTAATGGGCGACGCAGCTCACGCTATCGTCCCTTTTTACGGCCAAGGCATGAATGCTGCTTTTGAGGACGTTGTTGAATTAGACGCCGTTTTAGACAAACATGAAGGCGAATGGGAACAAATATTTAAAACTTACGAAAAACAACGTAAAAAAGATACCGATGCTATTGCCGATTTAGCTATCGATAATTTTTTAGAAATGCGAGATCATGTGGCACATCCTATTTTTCAAGAAAAGCGTAAAATAGAAATGGCTTTAGAAAAGCAGTTTCCAACTCAATATGCTTCAAAATATAGTTTAGTTACCTTCAACGAAAACATAGGTTATCAAGAAGCTATGCTAAGAGGGCGCGCCCAAGATAAAGCCATACTCAGTTTACTAAAAAACAATAGTATAACCTCTTCGGAAGACTTAAGTAGTGTTCTAAAAAAGGTGCAACAAGAAACCGAAAACATCTTAAACCTAAGTTCTGATTTATAGATTACGAGTTCTCGATTTCAGAGAACTATAGTTCTAAAAGGCTAACTAATATTTAACATTTTGAATATTCAGAATTCATTATAAATTGTAACTTTATACAAACTTAATTCAAAACATAAAAAAATGAGTACACTAGTTTCTCCTTTAAATTTCAAAGCTTGGATTGAAGAAAATAGACATTTATTAAAACCTCCCGTTGGGAACAAAGTGGTTTGGAAAGATGGCGAGTTTATTGTCATGGTTGTTGGCGGTCCAAATAACCGTAAAGATTATCATTACAATGAAACTCCAGAATTTTTCTATCAAGTTGAAGGTGATATTATTCTGAAAATAATTGATAATGGCACGCCTAAAGATGTACACATTAAAGAAGGGGATATCTATTTATTACCAGCAAAAGTGCCGCATTCGCCACAACGCGGTGCCAACACCGTAGGTTTGGTTATAGAGTATAAACGCCCCGAAGGGATGCGAGATGCCTTATTGTGGTTTTGCGAAAATTGTGTCACTAAACTTTATGAGGAAGATTTTACAGTAGAAAATATTGAAACCGATATGCCTAAAATTTTCGATAATTATTACAGTGATCAGCACAAACGTACTTGCCCAAATTGTAGTGAAATTATGCAACCTCCGAAAAAGGTTAAAATTGAATAGTACGTTTTACACTTCAAATAGTCCTGATTAAAATAACAATCTAAAACTTTTTTCGCTTTCGCTGAAACCAAACACATGAAACGTAAACTTAGAATTAACGGCCATTCGCACTTACTTCCCTATCCGGAAGAAATACCAGATTACATGCAAGAAAAAGGCATTTTTTGGGTGGATAAAGACCGCAAATTTATGCTTCAGAAAGATTGGAAACGCCCCGTAACCGACTCTAGTTTTTTTCTAGATGAAAAACTAGAATGGATGGAGCGCAACAAACTAGATCACGCCGTGGTTTTAAACCTGTCGCAACTTTACGGTAATGGTTTGCGTGTTGAAGAAATGAAAAAGGCTTTGCGTTTTCAAAACGATTTTAATGCCCGAATACAGCGCGAACACCCCAGTAAATTCACTTGTGGTTTTGTGGTACATCCTGGTTTTATTCGTAGTGCCTGTTGGGAAATTGAACGTTGCGTAGAAACGCATGGTATGCAATTACTTTGTTTGCCAACCCATTACATGGATACTATTGGCACGTGGCGTTGTATTTTTGACGAAGAAAATGAACCTATTTTTGAACTGGCTAACAAATACAATTTAGCGGTCGAAATTCACCCGTATGATGGCGAAAAATTTATAAAATTAGAAAACACCTCTTGGCGCTTTCACCTTATTTGGATGTTGGCACAATGTGGCGATGCATACCATTTTCTAACCTTAAATGGCTATCAAGAAAAATATCCAAACATGCGTACTTGCTTTGCTCATGGCGGACAATTGGCTCAAATTAATTTAGGCAGACGTATTCAAGGTTTCGATGGTAGACCCGATTTATTTGAAGGCAAACACCACCCAAGAAAAGCCGTAGGGCATAAAAATATTTTCTTCGATACTTTAGTGCATGATACTGGAGGCTTGGAGTTACTAATTAGAAATCATGGTTCTAAACAAGTTATCATGGGGCTAGACGATCCGTATCCTTTGGGAGAAATGGAAAGTGATAAGCAATCATCATACCCAGGGAAAATTTTAGATTTAGCCGTAGAACGCGACATTATTACCACTACAGAGTACGACGATATTTGGGAAAACAACGTGGTGCAATGGCTTTGTGGTGATGATGATATTGCAAAACAAAAACTACTCAATCGAATTTTAGGATAACCAAAACCTGCTTTTAATTATCAGAAGACTAAAGATTGTAAAAAAGTAATACTTTTGTGTTTTATTCATTACGAAAAGAACAAATTCTAAATGCCCTTTTTACCCGAAGAATTAGACGCCTACGTTGTAAACCATTCTGAAGACGAACCTTCATTATTACAGCAACTTACGCGCGAAACGTATCAAAAAATTTTACAGCCCATTATGCTGAGCGGTCCTTATCAAGGCCGTGTTTTAAGCATGATTTCTAAACTTAAAAACCCGAAAACCATTTTGGAACTCGGTACTTTTACAGGTTATGCCTCTTTATGTTTAGCTGAAGGTTTACAAAAAGATGGTGAGTTACACACTATTGATGTAAATGAAGAACTGTTTGATTTTCAGCGTAAATATTTCGATAAATCGGAATACGGAAACCAAATTTTTCAGCATCTCGGTAATGCTATTGATATTATCCCAACGCTCGATAAAACTTTCGATTTAATTTTTATTGATGCCGATAAACCCAACTACGTCAATTATTTTCATTTAATTATTGAAAAGTTAAATCCGGGTGGCATTATTATTTCCGATAATGTGTTGTGGCATGGTAAAGTAATTGAACCGCTAGACCCTAAAGATAAATCGACTAAAGCAGTTTTGGATTACAACACGCTTTTAAAGGAAGACCCAAGAATAGAAACCGTAGTTTTACCTATTCGAGATGGATTAACGGTGAGTAGAAAACTGTAATTAGGGTTATAAATTAATGAGATTTCCGCCTTCGCGGAAATAGAAAACCATATATTTTCAATGTTTAGTAAAGAAGAATCAAGACGAATGAGAGAAGAATTCTGGACCAGTTTCGGAAAATCTTTCCCACGAAAGTGGATTTTATACAACACAAAATTAAAAGGTTTAAGTTTTAAATTTCATTTTGATAATAAATCGGCATTAATCGCTTTAGATCTTGAGGATGATTTGGAACACCGCATAAACCATTGGGAGAAACTAGAGGCTTTAAAATCTATTTTATTAGATGAATATTTGCCAGACGCCATTTACAACGAAGCTTATTTTTTAGATAATGAAAAAGAAATTTCGAGAATTTATGTGCCGTTAGAACAAAAAGTATCTATCCATAACAAAAACACATGGCGCGATGTGATGGAGTTTTTTAATGTTAACATGAATTTATTTGAAGCTTTTTTCGAGGAATACAAAGATGTTATTGAAGGTTAATACCTCCACTAAACACTAGAACAACTTTTCCATTTCAAAATCGTCCATAACAAAGCCGTTTCCAATATCGGTAACAGATGCTTTTACGTTTTTAAAGCCTAACTTTTCGTAAGCTGCAATAGATGTTGTATTGTATTTATTCACCTTCAATCTTATGCCTAAAAGTTGTTGCTTTTTTGCTTCTTCATCTATAAAATTTAAAGCAACTCGGCCAACACCTTTACCTCTACATGCTTTTGCAACGTATAGTTTACTCAAAAATAAAAAATTGGCTTCGGGTTTAATAGCCATATAGCCAACTGGTGTTTCGTTATAGGTTAAATAGTAAAACTGCGCACCTAAACCCACCTGGTCTTCAATCGCTTTCGCGGAATTAAATTTAGCCAGCATATATTCCACTTGCTCTAAACCAATGATACTCGGATAATGCTCATGCCAAATTTGGCTCGCTAAGGTTTCTACTAATTTAAAATCATCTTGTGTTTTTGCTCTTTTAACTGCTATCATATCACGTAATTAAAAATCATAAAAAAATGAAAAATGGCTCCCGAAAGCACAAATAAATGCCAAATAACATGATTGTACGGGATTTTATCAATAGCATAAAACACAATACCAATGGTATATGACATCCCTCCTAAAAATAAAAACCATATGCCATTAGTGCCTATCATTTCGGATAAATAGGAAAAATCGAAAACAATAAGCCACCCCATAATCAAATAGAGCAAGGTTGAAAATATTTCAAATTTTCCTGTAAAAAATATTTTTAGAATCACTCCAAAAATGGCAATCCCCCAAACACTCCAAAACAGTGGCCAGCCCAAACTTTGATCCAGTGTAATTAAACAAACCGGCGTGTAAGTTCCTGCAATAAGGCCGTAAATACTAATGTGATCGAAAATTCGAAAAATGTGTTTTCTGCGTTCATCCTTAACCGAATGATACAATGTTGACGCTGTAAATAAAACAATGATAGATAAACCATAAACCAACACACTAAACAAACTCCACTCGGTTTTAGCCGTTTCAAAAGTTATTAGTAAAACCAAAGCAACAACACCTAATATCGCACCAAAACCATGCGTTAACGCATTTAATTTCTCCTCGAATGGTGTTTGAATTCTCATAAATTAGGGTGTTTCAGTCTCGTTTTTCCACTTTTCAGTTAGGTCGTAAAAGTCAAATTTGATAGCCGACTTCTGCCGTTCTAATCGTCCACTTTGGAAGTTTCGTTGCAGAATATCTTCAATTAAATAATCTTCTTTTACGTTTTCGGGGTCAAATTCTCGTTTCAACGAAATATCAAACATACTAGCCGTGGTATTGTACCAAAAAGCACGCCAACCATTCCGAAGTTCTTTAACCAAATCAAACGTTGTTACACCTGTTTGGCGATGTATTAATTTAACGAGTATCTGCCCTTCGGTACGACTCATTTTCTTTAACTTTTCAGAAAACTCTCCTTCAATATATTTCTGAATCTTTTTTGTGTACCTTCTCTTATCTCGATTTCTGGTAAGTGTTTCTAAATGCTTGGTTAAGGAATCTAACCTATCGGCAGCCAATTTAGCGTACGGATAAACTTTTAAGGTTTTTCGGCGTAAAATTAAATACCGAATACGTTCTTCTCTTGTCTTAAATTTTAAGCGATGCAAAATCATAACGGCATCTAAATCAATGGTTGTTCTCGGTACAGAATCGCCTTTAATAATCAAATATTGTCCAACTGTGGTATCCTTAACCGCATCGTTTACTTGAGCCACAAGTAACAATGGAAATAACAGAAATACATAGTTTAAAAATTTCATCTTAAAAACACCAAACAATTAGTCTGTCAAAATTAATAATTTACATCCTCTAAAACATTTTTTTTCTATTTATATTATTAATTTAGTGCAAAACTTTAAAAAATGGCAAAGAATAGTATACTGAACGAAAAGTCTATGGACTTTCTTGAAAAATATTTGAATAATGCAGCGCCTACTGGCTACGAATGGGAAGGGCAAAAAATATGGATGGATTATTTAAAACCTTATGTTGACACCTTTATTACAGATACCTATGGTACGGCTGTGGGAGTGATTAATCCTGATGCAAAATACAAAGTCGTTATTGAAGGACATGCTGATGAAATTTCGTGGTATGTAAATTATATTTCTGATGACGGACTAATTTACGTGATTAGAAACGGTGGTAGTGACCATCAAATTGCACCGAGTAAAATTGTAAATATCCATACAAAGAATGGCATTGTAAAAGGTGTTTTTGGATGGCCAGCAATACATACTAGAAATAAAGCAAAGGAAGAAGCACCAAAACCTGATAATATTTTTATCGACTGTGGTTGTAAAACTAAAGAAGAGGTTGAAAACTTAGGCGTTCATGTGGGGTGTGTAATTACCTATCCAGATGAATTTCATATTTTAAATGGCGACAAATTTGTTTGTCGTGCATTAGATAACCGTATGGGTGGTTTTATGATTGCTGAAGTAGCGCGTTTACTAAAAGAGAACAAAAAAGAGTTGCCTTTTGGATTGTACATTACAAATTCTGTACAAGAAGAAATTGGTTTACGTGGTGCCGAAATGATTACCCAAACCATTAAACCAAACGTGGCTATTGTTACCGATGTAACGCACGATACCACAACACCAATGATTGAAAAGAAAACGCAAGGAGACTTACAACTTGGTAGCGGACCTGTAATTGCTTACGCTCCTGCTGTACAGCAAAAATTACGCGATTTAATTACAGAAACAGCCGAAGCTAAAGGTATTCCTTTTCAACGTTCTGCACTTTCTAGAGCTACGGGAACAGATACCGATGCTTTTGCTTATAGTAATGGCGGTGTCGCTTCAGCTTTAATTTCTTTACCACTTAGGTACATGCATACCACGGTAGAAATGGTGCATAGAGATGATGTTGAAAACGTTATTAAAATGATTTACGAAACATTATTGAACATTAAAGATGGCGAAACATTTAGTTATTTCGACTAATTAAAATTGAATATAAAACACAAAAGCCTCATGTAAATGGGGCTTTTTTAATCTGAATATATGGACGAATATATCGATATTGTATCCGAAAATGGTGAACCAACAGGAAAGGTAGCTTTAAAATCTGAGGCGCATAAAAACGGCTGGTTTCACAACACGATCCATCTTTGGTTATTTACTAAAAAAGGTGAAGTTTTACTGCAACAACGTTCTCATAAAAAAGCAATTTATCCGCTACTTTGGGATGTGTCAGCTGCCGGCCATATCGATGCTGGCGAATCTATAGAAACCGCTGCCATACGCGAAACTCATGAAGAATTAGGCTTATTACTTAAACCGAGTGATTTAACTAAAATTGGAATAAACAAGCACAAAACAGCTTATGCCGACGGAGCTATTCAGGATAATGAATTTCATCACGTATTTATTGCTGAATTAAAAATCGACATCACAAAACTCACTCCACAAGAGGAAGAGGTAGAAGCTTTAAAACTAGTTTCTTTCAATCAGTTTAAACTGCATTTAGAAAACAGTACCGACAATCATTTCATAGCTTCGAACAAAGCCTACTACCAATTTGTACTCGATAAAATAAAGGCAGAAATTTAATTTATTCCTCGAAAACCACATTTAAAACACTCTTTAATGGCATTACTTTTATCTGCTCTTGCGCCTATTTTTATAGTTATTATTTACATCTATATCAAAGATAAATACGAGAAAGAGCCAAAACGCCTCATGCTTATCGCTTTTTTGTTAGGCGCTGTAATTAGCATTATTATTACCACGATAATGTATTATGTTTTTGATATTATTTTACCACTCCCAGACCATACGAGTGTAATGCAACAATTTATTAAAGCCTTTTTTGTTGTTGGCCTAACGGAAGAATTTAGTAAATATATTATTGTAAGGTATTTTTCCCAAACTCGAAAAGCCTTTAACGAACCTTTTGATGGTATTGTATATGCCGTAATGGTATCCATGGGTTTTGCGGCTACCGAAAACATTGCTTATGTTCTTGAAAGCGGTTTTGAAACAGCTTTTTTACGTGCTATAACCGCTGTTCCGGCTCATGCTACTTTCGGTATTTTAATGGGTTATTTTATGGGGAAAGCTAAATTTTCTAATAACAAAATAGTATTAAACTTAACAGGTTTACTCCTCGCTATTATTTTTCATGGTGCTTACGATTTTTTCTTATTCATCGATTTTATTCCAGGGATTTGGATAGGTGCATTCGTCTCTCTTTTCATCGGAATTTTACTTTCTAGAAAAGCTATAAAACAACATCAAAAAGACTCTATTTTCAAAAACAGACACTAAACCTATCAATTATTAACAGCACACAACTTATACATTGCTTGTAATTTTGCAGGAGAGAGGTTAAGTTCGTCGAAAGACGATTAAACTTTAGGGACTTAAAAGCTATCTGTTTACAGGTAGCTTTTTTTATGCGTTCTATTTCGCAAGCGGGCTAGTTCCTTCATAATCTTCAGTTTATTTATCAACATTATCAATCAAAAGTTAAGTATTTTATGATTTCTTTAATGTATTTTTAAATATATTTCTACCAACATGATAAAAACAAAGGCTTTTCTATTTTTCGCTATACTTACGCTATGCTTTTCTTGCACTAATGATGATGAAAAAAAATATCGAATAGGCTTTTCGCAATGTATTAGTAAAGATGATTGGAGAAAGGTTATGGACCATGAAATGATAGTAGAAGCGTCATTAAATGAAGATATCGATTTAACTATTTTTCAAGCTAATGAAGATATAGAAATTCAGAAATCACAAATTGAAACCATGATAAACGATGGCTTTGATGTGATTATAATATCCCCTTTAAGACCAGACCCTCTTGTCTCATTAATTGAAAAGGCTTATGATAAAGGGATTCCTGTTATTATCGTGGACCGAAAAATTAATTCGCAAAAATTCACCGCTTATGTTGGAGCGAATAATATTGATGTAGGCCGTATGGCTGCAAAATATATTGCATCGCAAAACAAAGAAAACATCAGTGTTTTAGAAATAAAAGGAAGTGATAACTCATCGCCTGTTATTGAGCGGCATTTGGGATTTCATCAAATTATAAACAGCGACCCTAATGTTTCTATTAATTATAGTATTAAAGAAGAAAACCTTCCACAGCGATTACCTCAAATTTTAGACTCACTAAACATAAAACCTATCCATTATGTGTTCGGTTTTAATGACAACATTGCTCATGACGCATGGAAAATAACAAAATCTAAAGCAACAGAAAGCTCCATTAAATTTATTGGCGTAGACGGGTTAAATGGAGAAAACAACGGCATCCAACTGGTGCAAAACGGCGTATTATCTGCAACTGTACTTTATCCTACAGGAGGAGACGAAGCTTTAAAAATTGCTGTAAAAATTTTACGTAATGAAAAAGTAGACAAAAACAATATATTAAACACAACAATAATTGACTTTAGAAATGCTGAAATAATGAAAAATCAGTATGACAAAATTAACAAACACCAGTATGAAATAGAAAGTCAGCAAGAAAAAATAAAACTACAAAAGCAAACCTATTCTACACAAAGCAATATCCTAAAGTTACTTCTAGGGTTACTTATTATTAGTTTACTTTTAGTTGTTTTTAGTATTTATTCAGCATACAGCAACCAAAAGAAAAAGCGAGAATTAGAAATACGCAATAAGAAAATTACCACTCAAAGGAATCAAATAAAAAAAATAGCGCAAGAAATTAAAATAAGTAATGAAGCTAAAGTAAACTTCTTTACAGGCTTATCACATGAATTTAAAACCCCTATCACTCTAATTTTATCATCAATTGAATCTTTATCCGAAAACAAAACACTAAAAGACAATAAACTATCTCGTGAAGTTGGATTAATTTTCAATAACTCAAAACGACTACTGCGACTGATAAACCAACTACTAGACTTCAGAAAAATAGAAGATCGAAAATTCATTTTAAAAGCGTCTGAAACCAATTTAATCAAGTTTTCTAATCTCATTTTTAACGACTTTAAACGCGAGGCTCAAAAACGAAATATTACTTTTTCAATTGAAACAGATAATGAAGACCTAAACCTTTTTATTGATAGAAATTTAATGGATAAAGTCTATTTCAACTTACTATCCAACGCTTTTAAATTTACGCCCAATAACGGTTCTATTAGTATAAAAATTCATGACATTCCAGAAATAAACCAGGTAAAAATTCATTTTAAAGATTCGGGTATTGGTATACCTACTTCAGAAATGAATCAGGTTTTTTCTGCCTTCTACCAAGGCTCGAACAATAATAAATCGAGTTCCGGTATAGGCCTACACTTATCCAAGGAATTTGTAGAACTTCATAAAGGATCCATTGAGGTAAAATCTAAGCATGGAACAGAGTTTATAGTCACGTTATACAAAGGTCAGGCCCACTTAAGCACTGATGAAATTGTTTATGATCCCGATATTATTGAGGAAACCGTTTTAAGCTTTAATGATGGTTATGAAGACGAGGTGTTTTTACAAAATCAACCCACACAGTCCGGCGATCACTATTCCATTTTAATAATTGAAGACAACCTAGATTTAGCCAACTATTTACACGGAAAACTATCGAAAGACTACCACATACATCTATCCGATGGCTCTGACGCTATTGAAAAAGCTATTGAAACCATTCCTGATATTATCATGTGCGATATTAATGTCTCTGGTAGTCTCGATGGTTTCGAAATATGCAAAACATTAAAAACCGATTTACGAACGTCTCACATTCCAAACATTATCCTTACAGCTTTAAACAATAAAGAATCATACATCCAAGGACTTCAATCGGGAGCCGATTTATTTTTAACTAAACCTTTTAGCTTTGCTATTCTGCAACAATCGATTAAAAGTTTACTTTATAATCGAGAAAAGTTACGTTACTATTTTATAAACAACATCCATAAAGTTGATACAGAACAAAATTTTGGTTTACTAGAACAGGATTTTATTTCCAAAATCAACAAACACATTGAAGAACATATAGACAACTCTAAATTCTCGGTAGAACAACTCGCCGAGCATTTAAACATCTCTCGGGTTCAGCTCTATAGAAAAATGAAAGCTATTTTAGGCGTTAGTATTAGCGATTATATTCAGAGCAGAAGACTAGAAAAAGCAAAACACTTACTCGATAACACCAGTCTTACCATTTCTGAGATAGCTTATGCTACAGGTTTTTCTTCTCCCAATTACTTTTCTACAAGTTTTAAAAACAAATACCAAAAAACACCAAAAAAATACAGATCAAACACCTAAATTAGTTCCACTTTACACTAGAATACCTACTTTTTAAAACAACTTACCACTGCGATATTCATAAAAACACAGGCTGATTATCATCAAAGTAGCAGTATTTCTTACTGAATTTTACCATTTTAGCAATGCGTATTATTAAAATCACCTCCGCTTAGCTACTAAAAGAAGGGTAACATAGTTACATTTTTATACTTTTATGTAACATTACCTACATTTCACTTTGCACTTCCATTTTTAAAAAAAGAAAAAACCTCAACAATAACAATACTTCCCGTGCTTTCTCACTTTAACTTTAACAAACTTATAACTTATTGATACAAAACTAAAACATGTGGCGTAATTAAAAATATACATTGCAATCACTAAACTAATTACACCACCACATGAATAAAAAAATACTAATATGGTCTGTTACCGCAGCACTTGCAGGATTCTTATTTGGCTTTGATACCGTTGTTATATCTGGTGCAGAAAAAAAACTACAAACTTTATGGGGTTCTTCAGATGCTTTTCATGGCATTGTAGTAATAGGAATGGCATTATGGGGTACTGTTATAGGAGCACTGTTAGGCGCTATTCCAACAAACAAAATTGGACGTAAAAAAACACTCATGTGGATTGGTATTCTATATACCATTTCGGCCATTGGTTCTGCCTTTGCTAACGACCCAATTACCTTTGCTATATTCCGATTTATTGGAGGTTTAGGAGTTGGTGCTTCCACTATTGCGGCACCTGCCTATATATCGGAAATTGCCCCAGCTAAAGATCGCGGTAAACTCGTTGGCCTCTATCAATTTAATATTGTTTTTGGTATTCTTATAGCCTTCTTATCTAACTATCTTTTAAATGGTTTAGGCGAAAATGCTTGGCGATGGATGGTTGGCGTTGAAGCTATTCCTGCTGTAATTTACACCCTTTTCACACTGACATTACCAAAAAGCCCAAGATGGTTACTTACTAAGTTTAGAAATTCAGAAGCAAAACAAGTATTTCAAATTATTAGTCCCGATTTAGACCCGGAAAAACTAATGCTTGAAATAAAAACCGAAATGGAAAATACAGTAGCCAATGAAAACATCTTTCTTAAAAAGTATAGATTCCCATTAATATTGGCTTTTCTAATCGCTTTTTTCAATCAACTATCTGGAATTAACGCTTTACTTTATTACGCGCCTCGAATTTTAGAAGAAGCTGGACTTGGCGAAAGCACAGCCTTACTTAGTAGTATTGGCGTTGGAGTAACCAATATGGTTTTTACTCTTTTGGGCGTTTTCTTAATTGATAGACTCGGCAGAAAACAACTTATGTACATCTGCTCGTTTGGCTATATTATATCGTTATCCTTAGTTTCCGCAGCCTTCTTTTTAAATTGGGAAGGTAGCGCCGTACCTGTTTTTTTATTCATGTTTATTGCCGCACATGCTATTGGGCAAGGCACTGTAATATGGGTGTTTATTTCTGAAATTTTCCCGAACCATTTACGAGGATCAGGCCAAGCTTTTGGCAGCTCGGTACATTGGGTATTAGCTGCAATTGTGCCGTCATTAGTCCCCATACTTTTCTCTACTGTTGGAGCTGGCGTGGTTTTTTTAGTCTTTGCCATAATGATGGTTTTTCAATTGCTATTCGTAGTCTTTATGATGCCCGAAACAAAAGGCGTTTCATTGGAAGATCTAAGTAAAAAATTAATCAATAAATATAACTAACCTAAAAACTATCTCATCATGAACATTTTAAAACTCGGTAAATCTGTATTAATGATTCTCTTTGTTTTCGGAATCATAGGTTGTAAAAAAACAAGTGATACAAAGCAAACAACAGAAAACACAACACTTTCCACCCCCCAAATAAGTACGGAAGAATCACTTTATAGACCAAATTTTCATTTTACACCAAAGAAAGCTTGGATGAACGACCCAAATGGTATGTTTTACTACAACGGATATTATCATTTATATTTCCAATACCACCCAGAAAGTAGTGTTTGGGGGCCAATGCACTGGGGTCATGCTATAAGCACCGACATGATTAGCTGGAGAGAACAACCCATTGCTATTTATCCTGACGAATTAGGCACCATTTTCTCTGGTAGTGCTGTAGTTGATATTAGCAATAGTTCCGGTTTTGGTGAAGTTAGCAAAGCTATTCCTATTGTTGCCATGTATACCAGTTCTAAAAAACTTGGTGAAGGTGATAATTGGAAACAAACACAAAGCATTGCATACAGTAATGATGAAGGTAAAACCTTTACCAAATACGATAGCAATCCAGTTATTGATAATGATAATATTAAAGATTTTAGAGATCCTAAAGTTGTTTGGGATGAAGACAGAAAAAAATGGGTAATGGTACTTGCTGCCGGAGACAACATTATGTTTTACGACTCAAAAGATCTAAAAACCTGGAATTTACTTTCCAATTTCGGTAAAAACATTGGCGGTCATGGCGGTGTTTGGGAATGCCCCGATTTATTCAAACTTCCTATAATAGGCACCAACGAATCAAAATGGGTACTATTAGTAAGTATTAATCCTGGCGGTCCAAATGGCGGAAGTGCTACACAATATTTTGTTGGCGATTTTGATGGCACTCAATTTACTTTGGATAAAGACTTTGAAACCAGCTTAAATAATGATCATAATTTCTGGATAGACTTCGGAAGAGACAATTATGCGGGTGTATCATGGTCTAATGCACGCACAAAAGACGGAGGCATATTAATGTTAGGCTGGATGTCTAATTGGCATTACGCTCAAAAAGTTCCAACCGAAACTTGGAGGAGCGCCATGACAGTAGCTAGAAAAGTACAACTACAAAAAAATGAAAATGGCTACCGATTAATATCAAATCCTGTACAACAACTTGCTAGTTACAGAGGTGAGAAATATAAAAAAGAAAATATAATTATATCGGGCGATACCAAAATCATCGATACTAAAACCATTGATTTAGCAAGTGCTGAAATTCAATTTAATATTTCAGATTTAACCGAAACCACATACACCTTCAAACTTGAAAACCAGGCAGGAGAAAAACTATTATTTGGTTTCGATAATATTAAAAAAACATTTTTTATAAACAGAAAACAAGCCGGTAACACCACATTTTCCGAAAAATTTGCCGATAGAATCTCCATTGCTCCAAGAACATCGAGTAATCAAAATTTATCTGGAACTATACTTCTAGACAAAACCTCAATCGAGTTATTTTTTGATAACGGAGAAACCGTAATGACTGAAATTTTCTTTCCAACAGAACCTTTTGAAACGCTAAGCATAAACTCTAACAACCAAGACTTTACGCTTAGTTCTATTGAAATTAATAAACTAAACTTTTAACTTAAACTAAATTAATTATGAAATGTAAACAACTTTTATTTTTATCCTTTTTTGCGCTGCTGAGCTTGTTCGCTCAAGGCCAAGTAAGCGGTACGGTTACAGACCAAACAGACGGCATGCCCTTACCAGGTGTTTCCGTAATAGTTGCAGGAACCTCGCAAGGTGCCGCAACAGATTTTGACGGAAATTATTCCATAGACAATATTAATGGAGATGCTACTTTAGTTTTTAGCTATATGGGCTATAAAACACAAGAAATTCAAATCGCAGGAAAATCTATTATTAACGTATCCTTAATTGCCGATGCCAGCGAACTAGACGAAATTGTAGTAACAGGATACTCTAGAGAACGAAAAGTAGATGTAACAGGAGCAATTACCGTAGTTGAACTTGGGCCAACAGAGGGCGTAAGTATGAGTTCTGGTAGTGCCGTTCAAGGACTTCAAGGTCGTGTTCCAGGGGTGTTTATTGAAAAATCTGGAGACCCAACAGGATCTGCAAACAATATTTTAATTCGTGGGGCAACAACATTAGGCGACAATAATCCCTTATTTGTTATCGATGGGGTACCAACATTGCGTCAGGAAGTGTTTTCAAGCATTAACCCTAGCACAATAGAATCTGTTCAGGTGCTTAAAGATGCTTCCGCATCGTCTCTATATGGGGCACGTGCAGGAAACGGCGTTATTATTGTAACCACTAAAAACAGTGCAAAAGCTGCCGGTGGCGAAAAATTTAAAGTCAGCATCAACTCAAACGTTTCTGTTCAATCGGAGAAAAAACAACGTTATGATATGCTAAACGCTCAACAACGTGGTGAGGTACTTTGGAGAGCTTCAGTAAATGATGGAGCCGACCCAAATAGTGGTTATGGTGAAATATATGATTTCGATTGGAACGGCGATTTCAATAACCCTGTTTTAAACAGTGTTGCCGTTCAGCCATACGTAGGGGGAGATACTTCAGTACCCGTTGGAGATACCGATTGGCAAGACGAGACTTACAAAACAGGTTATGTTTACAATAATGAAATATCCGTTTCAGGAGGTACCGACAATTCTTTTCATTTATTCAATATAGGCCATTTAAGAAATACAGGAATTCTAAAAAACACAGGCTACGAAAGAATTTCGGCAAAACTAAACTCTAACTTCAACTTATTTGAAAACCGATTAAGAGTTGGTGTAAATACACAAATTTTCACATCAGACGAAACATTAGCGTCTCCAGATGTTGGTAGTGCACCTACGCCAAGTTTAGCCATTTCCTTAGCACCAACAATTCCTGTTTACGATAGTAACGGAAACTTCGCTGGCCCTTTAGGTTCTGGTTATTCCGACAGAAACAATCCTGTTTTAATGCAATATTTAAACCGTTGGGATAATACAGATAGAACAACTTTCTTCGGAAATATTTGGGGTGAATTCGATATTATTGAAAACCTAACATTCAGAACCAGTTTAGGTATAGATTTTAGCGATTATCATAAAAAAGATATTGAAACTAAAGTTGATAACGGCTCTATTCAAAGAAGTAACAACAGATTAATACATGACACCAACAAGTTTACAAGCTTAGTATTTACAAACACATTAAGCTACCAACTAGAACTTAACGATAAGCATAAAATAAATGTTTTACTAGGAACGGAATCTATAAAAGATGATTTTTCAAGTGTTTATTCTCAGGCCGATGGATTTTCAACCGAAACGGAAGCTTATTTTGTTTTAAAAGAAGCCACAGGCGCTAGAACAAACACAGGCACCTCTACAGGAAGCCGATTATTATCTCAATTTGGTAAAATCAACTATGGTTTTGAAGATCGCTATTTAGCATCTGTTACCATACGTCGTGATGGTTCTTCAAGATTTGGTGCCGAAAACCGATATGGTATTTTTCCTGCTGCAACTGTAGGTTGGAGAATTAGTAATGAAGAGTTTTGGAAAGATAATGATGTTGTAAATTCATTAAAATTTAGAGCAGGTTATGGAGAAGTTGGTAACCAATCTATTGGAGATGTAGCACGTTTTGGGTTATTTGCTTCAAAATACGGGCAAAATCAATTACAGGCTACTGGAGACGACTTTTTCTTTAACACCTTTTACAATGTAGGTACAGCTTACGATTTAAGCGGAATTAACACAGGTAACCTACCTTCAGGCTTCGCTCCTGTTCAAGCTGGAAACCCAGCATTAAAATGGGAAACTACCAAAGAAATTAACCTTGGGTTAGATTTTACTTTGTTTAACAATGCTATCGTAGGATCCTTCGATTACTTTACCAGAGAAACTTCCGATATTTTAACCATTCCTCCAATTGCTTCTGCAATAGGTGAAGGTCAATTAAAAACTTTAAACGGAGCTACTACAGAAACCAGAGGTTGGGAACTAGCATTAAATTATTCTAAAACTTTAGATAACGGTTTATCATTCACTGTAGCAACCAATTTAGGTGCTTTTAAAGATGAAATTACAGAACTACCTGCCGAAGTTGTGTCTGCTTTCCCTGGAACTGTTGATAACTCAATAATTGGACATTCTCAATTTTCTATCTACGGTTATAAAACAGATGGCTTATTTCAAAGTCAAGACGATGTAGACAATAGCCCAACTCAGGTAGGCGCTAGACCAGGCGGATTAAAATTTAAAGATTTAAGTGGTAATGGAAGTATTGGTGCAGAAGACAGAGATTTTCTTGGAACAACCTTACCCGACCTTGAGTATGGTATTAGATTAGATATGAATTATAAAAATTTCGACATGTCTTTATTCGGCTCTGGCGTTGCTGGTAGAATTGGACAAGACCCTTATATTTCATTCAACAATTTTGTTCAAGGTAGAGAAAATGCAGGACTTGGGGTATTAAACTCATGGACACCAAGTAATACAAATACCGATGTTCCTTCATTATCATTAGTAAACAACGATACGAGAATTTCTGATTATTTATACAGAAAAAATTCTTACTTCAAATTAAGAAACCTTCAAATTGGATATTCACTTCCTGAAGAACTAACAACTAAGTTAGCTGGCATGACCAGTTGTAGAATTTATCTACAAGGCGAAAACCTATTCTGGATTACACCTAGCGATTATATAGGTTCCGACCCAGAACGTACGGATGTAAACACCATTCCAGTACCAACTGTACTTTCAATAGGACTTAACATTAACTTTTAAAAATGGCTCACATGAAAAATATAAAAACATTATTAATAGGAAGCATGGCGGCATTTACAATGTTTGCTTGCTCCAACGACTTTTTAGAATACGAACCTGAAGGCTTCCTTTCGGTTGAAGCCGCAGCAACAGCAGAAAACGCAGAAGCCTTAGTGGTTGCTGCTTATGCCGGAATTGCAAACGACGATATGGTAGGCCCATTAACCAGTATGTGGGTATATGGAAGTGTACGTTCAGATGACGCCTACAAAGGTGGCGGCGGACGTGGAGATGTGGATGTTATTGACAGATACGAACAATACAACTTAACCATTGCAGACGATCCTGTAGATTGGATGGCACCTAGAACCTGGACAAGCTACTACGCCGCTATTTCAAGAGCTAACTTAGCCTTAAACGTTATTAATGAAATACCAGAAGCAGATTACGCCAACAAAATAACAAGACAAGCCGAGCTTCGCTTTTTACGAGCACATTCACATTTTGTTCTAAAATTATTATTCAAAAAAATTCCTTACATCACTGAAGGTTTAACACAAGAAGAGATTTTAGAAATTTCGAATATTATTGATAATGATGAGCTTTGGAATAAAATAGCAGACGATTTCTTATTTGCTTATAACAACTTACCACAATCGCAAGAAGAAGTAGGTCGTGCCGATAAAAATGCCGCTGCCGCTTATTTAGCAAAACTTCGTTTATATCAAGCTTATGAGCAAAATGACACGCACCAGGTTACCAACATTAACATGGATAGATTACAAGAAGTAATTGATTATGCAGACGATGTTACTGGCGCTTTAGAATCTGATTACGGCAACAATTACTTAGATGGATTTGATAATGGACCAGAATCTATTTGGGCAGCACAATTTTCAATTAACGATGGTACAACAGTAAGCAGAGTAAGTTTTGTAACCGGATTAAATTCCCCTCATGGTAATGGATTATACGGATGCTGCGGTTTCCACTTAGCAAGTCAAAACATGGTAAATGCCTTTAGAACAGATGCTGATGGATTACCATTACTCGACACCTTTAACGACAGTAACATTTTCGATGTAGTTAACAATGATGGCGAAACTCCTTTAGCCTCAGGACTTACAGTGGATCCTAGAATTGACCATACTGTTGGTATTCCAGGCAGACCTTTTAAATACAGAAACACGGTTAAGGAAAACGGAGATATGATTTACAATTACAGTTGGGCTAGAGACCCAGGTGTATATGGCTATTTTGGAAACATGAAAGAACAACAAGCACCAGACTGTTCTTGCTATGTCAAAGAAGGACCTTTTATTGGAACTTCTAAAAACATTGAATTTATTAGATATGCAGATGTTCTTTTATTTAAAGCTGAAGCCTTAATTCAAAGAGGAGAGGTTGACGCAGGTATAACTATAATTAATGATATTAGAATGCGTGCTGCGGCAAGTACACAACGCCAAATAAGTGCTGGCGCCACTAATATTTATAATATTGGAACATACCCAATGGGCATGGCTAAAACAGAAGCCTTAAAAGCTTTAATGTTTGAAAGACGTTTAGAATTTGGAATGGAAGGCCCTAGATTTTTCGACTTAGTACGTTGGGGTATTGCAGAACCAGTACTAAACGACTATTTAGAAGTTGAAAAAACTAGAAAAGATTTTCTATCGAATGCGCAATTTACATCAGGTCGTGATGAATATTATCCAATACCACAAAGAGAAATTGACTTCACAGGTGGTTTGTACAAACAAAACCCTAACTATTAATTTTTAGCTAGTTTATTTTAGTTTAGTTTCAATAATCCAGAAGTAATGTAGTTGTTACTTCTGGATTTATTTTAAATTTACATTATGAAAAAAATAGTTTGTTTTGGCGAAATTTTGTGGGATGTATTCCCCACGCATAAAAAAATTGGAGGCGCACCTTTAAATGTAGCTAGTAGGCTTAGTTCATTCAACAATAGCGTAAGTATGATTAGCGCTATTGGTAATGATGAACGCGGCAAAAAGCTACTTCGTTACCTGAATGACAACAACATAAACACTTCCTGTATAGAGACATTAAATGACTATAAAACAGGAAAAGTAAAAGTGATGCTAAACGAAAAAGGCTCTGCATCATACGACATTAAATTTCCTAGAGCTTGGGATAAAATAAGTCTAACTGAAAGCTCTAAAAACGCAGTGAAAAATGCCGATGCTTTTGTTTTTGGTAGTTTAGTCGCAAGAGATGAAACCTCAAGAAAAACATTATACGATTTAGTTGAAATAGCAAATTATAACATTTTCGACCTCAATTTAAGAACACCTTACTATACCCAAGACGTATTAACACACCTCATGGAAAAAGCCGATTTCATTAAATTTAATGACGAGGAACTTTACGAAGTAAGCGATTATTTAGGTTCGAAATACAACGGATTGGAGCAAAATTTAAAATTCATTTCCGAGAAAACGAACACCAAAAATATTTGCGTTACCAAAGGTGAACACGGAGCCGTTTTACTACAAAATGATAATCTTTATTACAATAGCGGCTATCAAATAAAAGTAATTGATACCGTTGGTGCTGGCGACTCTTTTTTAGCATCGTTAACAAGTCAACTCCTTAATGGCGAAAAACCACAAAAAGCCATAGATTTTGCCTGTGCTGTTGGTGCGTTGGTTGCACAAAACGAAGGTGCAAACCCAAAACTCAGCACTTCAGAAATTAAAAAATTCATGAATCTATAAATACGTAAATCCTTAATATAGATAAATTAAAAAGCCGTTTTACATATTGTAAAACGGCTTTTTTTATGTTCTCAAAACCTGAGAACCTTGCTAAAAAATAATCTAGGGAATTATTTCCAACCACCACCTAAAGCTTTGTAAACATTTACATGAGCTAAAAGTTGTTCTTTTTTAGTTTCTATAATTTCAATTTGAGAATCTAAAGCTTCACGCTGTGTTAATAAGACTTCAGTATATTCTGCTCTAGCCGATTTAAAGAGTTTCATAGCAATTTCAATAGACTCATTTAAAGCCTTAACCTGCTTATCTCTTAAATCGTAACTTTTCTTAAGATTTTCAACGCTTGAAAGCGCATTAGCGACTTCAACATAGGCATTCAATACAGTTTTTTCATATTCATAAACGGTTTGCAACTGTTTAGCATTTGCATTTGCATACGCTGCTTTTATAGCGTTTCGGTTAATTAATGGACCTACAACATCGCCTACCAAAGAATACACCAACGACTGTGGAGTTTCGGTTAAAAACTTAGGTTTAAAAGCTTGCAGCCCCACTCCGGCAGAAATACCTACGGCAGGATAAAAATTAGCTTTAGCAACTTTAGTATCTAATTTTGCTGCAGAAAGTTCAAATTCCGCTTTACGAATATCAGTTCTATTTTCTAGTAATTGCGAAGGAATTCCAGCATTGATAATATCGATATTGGTATTTATAAAATTATCAGAATTACGCACCACATGCTGTGGATATCGTCCAACCAAGAAGTTAATCCCATTTTCAACCTCAACAATCTTCTGTTGAATATCGTATTTATTACTTTGGTTTTTTAAAACCTCAGCTTCAAATCGACGTACGGCTAATTCTGTTGCGCGAGCAGCTTGCTTTTGAACTTTTACCATTTTTAAAGCGTTCTGTTGAAGATCTAAGTTTTTGTTGATGATGGCTAATTGATTATCTAAAGCCACTAACTCGTAATACGAATTCGCAATTTCGGCAACCAAATTTGTAACCATAAAGTTTTTACCTTCAACCGAAGATAAATACTCAAAAACAGCAGCTTTTTTACCGTTTCTAAGTTTCTTCCAAATATCAAGTTCCCACGATGCTGAAAGTCCGATGGAATAATCCTGCAAAGGTTCTGGAAAAGCATCTTCCTCATGTACATTTAAGTTTTTTTCAATAGCGCCATTTCGGGTATATTCGCCTACTTTTTCTACTTCCGCGCCGGCGTAAGCATTTACAAACGGTAAATATTCTCCTTTACGTGCTTTAATTTCATTTTTAGCCATATTAATTTGCTGTAACATCATGTTAAGCTCTTGATTGTTGGCTAAAGCGGCATCAATTAGCGCCGTTAAATTAGTGTCTGTAAAAAAGGTTTTCCAATCCACATCTGCCGTATTCAAACTATCTGCAGACTGATTTTGGTAACCTTCCGGAACCGTTTTATTTACCTCTCGCACAGCCTTTGTTGGCACACAAGAAAAAACGGAAACGCTTATAAAAACACCCCACAAAATAATACGGGTGTTTTTAATGCTGTGTTTTATATTAATTTTCATCATGTCTTCTTTTAACAAGTTTTTTCAATAATTTATTAATCTTACTAATTTTAGTAGCATTCACTTCACTTTGGCTTTCACTTTCACTAATGCGCATTAACTCTTCAGTAACCGACGTAGATGCTTCATCTTTAATAAGACCTCTACCATCTGCTATTTTCGCGAAGAAATAATATAAACCAGGAATAAGAATAACCCCAAAAATGGTTCCGATAAGCATACCTCCCATGGCAGAACCACCAATTGTTCTGTTTCCGATAGCACCTGCACCAGTAGCCATAACCAACGGTACCAAACCTGCAACAAAGGCAAAAGACGTCATTAAAATAGGTCGAAATCGAGCTTTCGACCCCTCGATGGCGGCTTCTAAAATAGTAGCCCCTTGTTTGCGTTTTTGAACAGCAAACTCCACAATTAGTACTGCATTTTTACCGAGTAGCCCGACTAACATAATCATACCAATTTGAGCATAAACATCGTTTGCTAAGCCCATAACCTTCAGTAAAAAAAATGATCCAAAAATACCCACAGGAAGCGATAGTATAACCGCAAATGGGAGTAGAAAACTTTCGTATTGTGCCGCAAGTACGAAATACACAAAGATTAATACTATAGCAAAAATATAGATGGATTCGCTACCACGGCCAGCTTCATCGTAAGTTAAACCTTCCCAACCCACATCGTAACCTCTTGGCAGTTGCTCTTTAGCCACTTCTTTAATCGCGTTAATAGCATCACCACTTGTATATCCTGGAGCAGGAAGCCCACGAATAGCAGCAGAATTGTAGAGATTATAACGAGTAATTTCATTCGGACCTAGAGCTTTTTCCATGGTCATGAATGCAGAATACGGCACCATTTCTCCGGATTCATTTTTTACATAAAGTTTTTGAAGATCGGATGGTAATCCTCGATATTCTGGCGCAGCTTGTGTGTACACTTTAAAGAAACGACCAAAACGAATAAACCCTTGCTCGTAAGTACTACCAATTAAAATATTTAGGTTTTCCATGGCTTTACCAATAGTCACCCCTTTTTGCATGGCTTTTTTATTGTCGATTTTCAATTTATATTGCGGATAGTTTGCTGAGAAAAACGTAAACAACCCTGTTAATTCTGGACGTTCAGCTAAGGCCGCCATAAACTCGTTATTGATTTTTTCAAAATGATGATAATCCGTTGAGTTTGTTTTATCCAATAAACGCATGGCAAAACCTCCTGAAGACCCAAAACCAGGAACAGCTGGCGGTTCGAAATATTCTATTACGGCACCTAAATCTCTAGTTTCTTCCTCTAGCTCTTCCATAATTTCATGTACGGTATGTTCTCGATCGCCCCAAGGTTTCAAGTTAATTAAACAAGTACCGGCATTAGAACCACGCCCTTCCGTCATAATTTCATATCCCGCTAAAGAAGAAACGGATTGCACACCTTCAGTTTCTTCACAAATTTTCTGAAGTTTTTTAGCCACTTCATTCGTACGTTCCAAGGTTGCTCCTGGAGGTGTTTGAATGATGGCGTAAATCATCCCTTGATCTTCATTCGGAATAAATCCAGCTGGCAATACATCATTCGTAAAATAAATTCCTGCACAAAACGCTGCCAACATTCCAAATGTTATAATGCGACGCGCTGCTATTTTATTTAGGAGCTTCACGTAACTTCCTGTTAGTTTTTCGAAACCATTATTAAACCAGTCTATAAATTTATCGACAAGTGATTTCTTTTTCTCTTTTCCATGGTTGTTTTTCAACATCATAGCACAAAGCACCGGTGTTAATGTTAAGGCAACAATGGCAGAAATAACAATGGAACCCGCCATAGTAATGGAGAATTGACGGTAGAAAACCCCAACAGGCCCCGACATAAAAGAGGTAGGAATAAATACTGAAACCATGACTAAAGTAATGGCAATAATAGCGCCTCCAATTTCACTTAAAACAGCAGATGATGCTTTGTATGGCGAGAGGTGCTCTTCTTCCATTTTAACATGGACAGCCTCGACAACCACAATGGCATTATCGACCACAATACCAATAGCAAGTACTAAAGCGAAAAGTGTAATTAGGTTAATGGAAAGCCCAAAAAGTTGCATTACAAAAAAGGCGCCAACTAAAGATACCGGTACGGCAATAATAGGGATTAATGTAGAACGCCAATCGCCCAAAAACAAGAATACCACAATAGCCACAAGGATAAAAGCATCACGAAGCGTGTGTACCACCTGCTCTATGGAAGCATCTAAGAAATTAGAAACGTCGTAACTAATTTGGAAATCCATTCCTGGTGGTAAATCTTGTTTAAGCTCATCTAATTTTTCTTTTACGGAAGCAATAACATCGCTACCATTAGAACCAAAAGTTTGCTTTAAGACGATAGAAGCCGACGGTTGCCCATCTAAATTGGAATAGATATCGAAGAATTCACTTCCTAAATCGACATCGGCAACATCGGACAATTTGATGATTTCTCCTTCTTCGTTTGCTCTAATAATAATCTCTTTGTATTGGTCGGGTTCGTTATAACGGTTTTCATAGGTTAATACATATTCTAAAGACTGTGCTGTTTTACCTGAGCTTCTACCAATTCTACCTGGTCGGGCCAAAATACTTTGATCCTCCATAGCTTCTAAAACTTCTTCCGCAGAAATATGATAGGCGCGCATACGATCTGGTTTCAACCAAACACGCATGGCATATTTTCTACTTCCTAAAATTTTCGCACTTGCAATACCATCAATACGTTGAATTTCTGGGATTATTTTCGTGTACGCGTAGTTAAATAAAAACTTCTCGTCGTTGTCCTTCTTCTTACTAAAAAGATTCACATACATCAACATACTCGGCTGCACTGGCGTGATCACAACACCTTCACGTTGCACCAGTTCCGGCAATAAAGGCATCACTTGATCGACCCTTGTTTTTACTTTAACTACTGCCTCATTGGGGTCGGTGCCGGGTTCGAAAATAACACGCAATGTCCCTTCACCTGCACTAGTCGCATCAGACGCAATGTAACGCATACCTTGCACTCCGTTAATGGCGGTTTCTAAAGGAATTAAAGTGGAATTCACTAAAACATCGGCACTAGAACCTGGGTATGCAATAAATATATTAACCGTTGTTGGCGCAATTTGTGGAAATTGGGAAATGGGTAATTGCTTGATAGCAATTAAACCCGTTAACAAGATAAAGACCGAAATGACGATGGCCAAAACCGGTCGTTGTATAAATTTTTTAAACATGATTTTTTTGAGATTAATTAGACATCCTTACTCAGCGTATAATTCTAAGTTTGCTAATACCTCGTTAGGTTTCACAAATGTTGTAGCAATTTTTTCTTGGTCTTTTACCATTCGAATACCTTCGAGTAATATTTGTTCATTTACTGCAAGGCCGCTACCCACAACAAATAAGTGAGGTAACTCGGCATCTACCGTAATTTCTCGTTGCTTAACCACGTTGTTTTTATCAACAACAAAAACGAATTTTTTATCTAAAATTTCGAAAGTTGCTTTCTGCGGAATAATAACGGCATCTTTAAACGGTACTTTCATTAAAACACTGCCAGTTTCGCCGTGACGCAAAATACCATCCGGGTTTGGGAAGGTCGCTCTAAAGGCAATATTTCCGGTTTCGTTATTAAATTCACCTTCAATAGTTTCTACAATTCCTGCTTGATTAAATCGCTTATTGTTAGCCAATAATAAATCAACTTGTTTTTTTTCGTCTTTATCCTCACTCATGATATAATCAAGGTATTCAGCTTCTGGGACATTGAAATACACCCACATTTTACTGTTATCTGACAGTGTAGTTAACAGTTCTCCTTCGTCTAGCAAACTTCCTTGTCTGGCTTCCAAATGATCCATAATACCATCAAAAGGGGCCCGGATATCGGTAAAACCTAAATGTGTTCTAGCTAAGGATACTTCGGCTTTTGCTTTTTCAACATTAGCTTGAGATAAGGCTAATTCATTTTCTGAAACCACGTTACTATCAGCTAAAAGTTTCGTGTTTTTAAGTTCGATTTCCGCAGCATGTTCTTCCGCAGTTGCTTTTTGCAATTCCGCTCTATACACGTTTGGAGAGATTTGAAACATGTGCTGACCTTTTTTAACATGTTGACCTTCGTCAACAAAAATTTGTTTTAAATAGCCTTTTTCTAAAGCTCGCACTTCAATATGCTGATAAGCTTTAATCTGACTCACATAGTCTTTTATAATTGAGGTATCTTTTTTAACGGGATTGGTTATTAAAAACTTAACTTCTTCTGCTTTCTTTTCGTGTTTTTTTTCACAACTTGTATTCAATAAAAATACAAACGCACCAATGTAAATGAAGGTTTTCTTCATGGTTTTACTTTTTAAAATAAATGATTATAATGAAATGATTGCGCAAGATAAAAGCGTCGTATATAGACGGATTTATGCTTACTCTAACTAAAATTCTAGAATAGAAATATTAAAACAACCTGCAGTACTTAGGTTGTTTCAGAAGAAAAATCAAATTATAAAAACCTGAAATTTAGCGTGTAACCGTATTGAAGTTTTGCTACAATTAAAAATATAGCGTTGGTTGGCTTCTTGAATTTCACAAGTTAGAGCATCTAAGAGTTGCTCATAAAAAATGGCAGTAAAAGCGCTGCCAAGGGATAAAAGTTTAAGATTAGAATTTAAATGTTCTTCATTGTCTTCCTCAAAACTTTCGGCGTCAATATATTCTGAAAGATGATTATGCGTTCTATTGTTTTCTGTAGAGTAAAAAACAAGGTGGTTCACATTTTGCTGAACCGAAGTTTCAACGGTATAATCTACCGTATCGGTGTGTTGTACAAAAGAAGCCGTTTTAGCATTGGTATTTGCATATAAGTTTACAAACCCCGTTACCAAAAAGAGGTTTAATAAAAATAAATATTTAGCAAAACTGTGTTTCATACAGCGCGCAAAACTATACCAATAGAATTATATTACCAAAATATTTTTTGTTTAATACATTTGGAAGGCCGAGTTTATAAAAAAATTAACGTTTATTTTTTAAATTTTAAGACGCTTTAACTTCCTTTTTAATAGTTCTCCGAAGTAATTTATTTCATTTGACGCACAGTATAAACTTGTATTTTTACGTTTAATCATTTTATCAAGTTTATCTAATCAACTTCAAAAAACAGCTCCTTTTTACATCAATGCCCAGGTATTTGTACCAAAATTAAGGTGCCTTTATTTTTCTTACTTTTTATCGCTAAACTGCCTTTTAGTATATTAATACGTTCTGTCATTGTTTTTAAACCTAAACTATTTAGCTTCACACTTTCGCTAACTTCAAAACCATTTCCATTATCCCTAATTAACACTTTTACACCATTTTTTTGTTTCAAAATATTAACAAACAAACTACTGGCATTAGCGTGTTTTAGCACATTACTTAAAGATTCTTGAATGAATCTATAAAAATTTAATGTTTCAACTTCGTCAAAATCATTGTTAACATTATCGATACTTAAATTCACAAATAGCTCGGTGGTTTCATCTAACTCCGATAGTAATTGCTCAATGCTATTAGTTAAGCCTAAAGTGGTTAATGTAACTGGGTAAAGATCTCTAGAAATATGCCTAACTTCTTCTAAAGTATTTTGAACCAATTGTGATAAATCGGGCTGATTTAGGGTTTGTGTTTTCCATTTTAAAAGTACTAATTGCTGCCCAACACTATCGTGTAAATCTTTAGAAATTCGTGTTCTTTCTTTTTCTTGAGTCTTAATAAGTTCTTGTGAAAATTCCTTCTGAACAATTTCTCGTTTTTTCGCATTAATAAACGAGCGATAAAACAAGATGCCACCAAACATAGCTAAAAGCCCCAAACTACCGAAAATGAACAGTTGCGCCATATTCCTGTTTTCGGCATTTAACAATTCAATACTTGTGCTTTGAGTTTCTATTTGACGATCTCTTTTTTCTGTTTCGTATAAGGTTTGATAGTAGGTTAATGATTTAATGTTTTGCGCATTAGTAATAGAGTCTTTAATTTTATAATAATTAACTAAGTGCTCATTGCTTTGATACGGATCATTTATGGCTGCATATACTTTAGAAATAAATTTTTCTGCAAGCATAATTTCTTCATAGCTATTTTTTTTAGTTCGAATATTTAAATACTCTTTACCATAGGCTAGTGCTGTTGCATAGTTTTTTTTATTAAACTCTAATACAGATGAGGCATAAACAAACGATTCCCTATTACTTTCTGATTTATCATCTAAATACATCGTTTTCAACTCGCCAAAATGAGTTTCGGCAAGTTCCTCATTATTACTTTCAGAATAAGCAATAACAAGCTCCGACAGTATGATAGGTTTTAAAATTAACACATTATCCGTTTTACTATTGGCGATAAGTGCTAACTCTAAATACTCAATTTCTTTTAAAAGTTCGGATGTTTTTTTACAATCTTGAGCCGCGTTAAAATACAACCCAATTAAATTGTCGGTATTATTACTTAATCTAGCTAATTCTATAGCTTCATTTCGTTCAGTTTCTGCTTCCTTAAAAAAAGAATTCTTACTATATAAAATGGATAAAGCATTTTTGGATGACAATATATTGAATGTGTCCTTTTCTTCTGAAAATATAGTTATAGCCGATTTAATATTTTTCGATGCACGGGCAAATTTACCAGTATCCGACTGCGTATAACCTAAATATAAATACGAGAATGCAAGTAGGCGCTCTTCTTCAGAATATTTAGCATACGCTATACTTTTATTGTAGAATTCCGTGGCACGTTCCAGGTCATTTAAATAATAATAACTGTCGGCTACGTTTAAATAAAACCGGGTTAATGCGCTACTTTTCCCGAGGTGTTCAAACGTATCTATATGGAGATTATACAACGCTAGCCCTGCTTCAGGATTTCTTGCGATATTGTTTAAATAGTATATAAAATCGGCAATATGATTTCCTGCAAACTCTAAAGAATCTAACTCGATACCAAAACGGATGGTTTGTTTTACAATAGAATCGTATTTTAATTCCGATTTATATTTTACGATAGACACCAAACTATCCATCCATTTTAAGCGTTCGGTGTTTTCTGAAGTTTGAATTTTTGCAGATAATTCCTTTACAGATTGATTTACCTCTAAATCCTGAGCACATAGAGTCATGGAAGCAAAAAAGATAAAAGCAAAACGTATAAACCTCACTTTAACAATATTTTATTACCTAAATATATAAGTTTTAACCGACAATAAAATAAAATAGCCTTGAAATAAGTTTCAAGGCTATACATTATTATGGAATATTCAAATATTTATGGGTTTGTAATGATACTTTCCATTTTGGATGCTTCATTACATAATCTACAATCTCTGGAACTACCTTATCGCGTTTGCTCCATTCGGGTTGTAAGTATAAAATACAGTCTTTGTTTACTTTTGCTGCTTGTTCTTCCGCGAAGCGAAAATCGTCATTATTATAAACAATAACTTTTAACTCGTGAGCATTATCATAAACCGCCTGAGTTGGTAATTTTAATTTTTTAGGCGAAAGACAAATCCAATCCCAAATACCGGTTAATTTATAAGCACCCGATGTTTCAATATGTACTTGTAAACCTTCGGCTTTAAGTTGAGTTGTAAGCGCCGTCATGTCCCACATCAATGGTTCTCCACCTGTAATAACAATGGTATCACTGTGTTTTTTAGCGTTAGTTACAATTTCCGATGTGTGTGTTGGTGGGTGTAAATCGGCATTCCAGCTTTCTTTAACGTCGCACCAATGGCAACCCACATCACAACCGCCAACACGAATAAAATACGCGGCGGTTCCTTTATGGAAGCCTTCACCTTGAATGGTGTAAAACTCTTCCATTAATGGGAGCATTTCCCCTTTGTCAACTAATTGTTGTATCTCCTTTTTCATAAGTTTGCAAAGATACTAATTTCATTAGTTTTAAGCTGTATTTAGTTAATTACATGTTTTTTGTTTACATTCGATGCTTAATAGCAATCCTCTCCCAAAGGAATTAATAAAATGAAAAAATATTCTCTCATGTTTGCGCTTTGCGCTAGCATTTGTTATGTACAAGCTCAAGTGGGTATTGGTACAACAACTCCCGACGACGGTTCCATATTACAAATAGATAGTAAAGTAGGTGCTTTTGTACCACCAAGAATGACCTCTACAGAAATGGCTGCCATTTCAAGCCCTTTAGATGGCGCCTTAGTTTATAACACCACATTAAATTCATATTGTATATTTAGTAATGGTACTTGGAGTAGCCAATCTAATAGTACTTTAATCATAAATAAAGATTACCCTTCAACTAATTCTGCACTTTCTGCACCAGATAATACTTATGTAGATTTCCCTATAGGACCAGCTGATGTTTTGGTAACAAATCCTGATGTTTATGATGTTACAGCAAATGGTACCGTTATTATAAAAGAAAGTGGCAATTACTTATTTAGCGCTTCTTTATCAACCCCTAATATGCCTAGTGGTTCCAAAAAATATATTATTGCACTTGAAGTTAATAATTCGCTAGTTGCCTACTTATCAAGAGGTTTTTCAAGTTTGCCAAATCAAGATTACTGGGGAACTAGTGGAAATGTAATGTACCCTATTAACGCCAACGATGTAATAACTATGAAGTATGTTTTAAACAATGGAGATGTAGCTTTAAATGCTAAATTTGTCAACATAGGCATTAGCCACCTTAACTAATTGTTTTTCAGAAACTAAACATTACTCATAAAATTTAACCCTTTTAAAGGTTTTCTATTAGTAGTAAAACATCTACAAAAATACATGCATTAGTGCTGTTTAAATATTGCTTTTTTAAATTTTCTAGTTATTTTCGAGGAATAATTACAAAAAACTGCCTCCCTAAGGCTATATAAAATGAAAAAGTACTTCCTTATGCTTACGCTATGCGTGAGTTTTTTCTGTGTCCAATCTCAAGTAGGAATTGGCACCACTTCCCCCGACGATTCTTCAATTTTAGATATTGAATCAGACAGTAAAGGTATTTTAATACCAAGACTAACTACTGCTGAACGAAATAGTATACCACTACCCGCTACAGGTTTATTGGTGTTTAACATCACTACAAGCAGGTTTGAGTTTAATTCTGGATCGGTAGGCACTCCATTATGGAATCCCATAAACTCTAATGCCACGGTTAGTACAGACCCAGGAAACTTATTAGGCTCCGGGACAGATTCTGGCGCTTTTATTGGCACTACAACATATATAGGTAAATTTATTATTACCAACACCGGAATTCAAACTATTAATGGTATTCCATTTGAACCAAGTTCTATTAAATTCTCGGCTTATGCCAACGTAGAAACTGAAGATTTAGATGCAGATAATGGAGTTTCCGATAATAATACCGGCTTTCAAAATTCGTTCGGAGCCATGCAAGGTTATGCCACTAACTATGGAGGCATTATAAACCAACAAGTTATTTTTAACGGAGGAAGTGGTAACTCTATTAACGATATTTCTAGATATGCTTCTAGCTCTAGAGCCATAGGTATTCGTTATGGAAATCAAAATGGAGATAAGCTAGGTTTAACAGCTGCTGAAGTAACAAGCTTTAATGCCGATGGTTTTACCATCAATGTTACTGATAAATTAGAAAATATAATTGTTATTTATGAAGCTCATAGGTAATAAACTGAAATAAATAGAATTTAAACATTCTATTTATTTCAGTTTTAAGCACATTTTTTTCTTCATCTTATTTACTGTATTTTTATCAAAAATATACGGTATGAGTAAGACAGATGATTTTTTAAAATACATCACCGAAGGTAACACCACTAAAGGCGATTTTATTCCTGTGGGAGCCGCCATGTTAGATGGTAAAACAATAACGGGTGCCCATGTAAAAATCCCTTTAAAAACCATGAATCGTCACGGCTTAATCGCTGGAGCAACAGGTACAGGAAAAACAAAATCTCTACAAGTTTTAGCCGAAAATTTAAGCGATAAAGGTGTCCCGGTTTTACTCATGGATATTAAGGGCGATTTAAGTGGTTTAGCACAACCAAGCCCTGGACACCCAAAAATTGATCAGCGTCACGAACAAATAGGTATCCCTTTTGAAGCCAAAGGTTTTCCTGTTGAAATATTAACGCTCTCTGAACAAGATGGTGTACGCCTTAGAGCTACCGTAAGCGAATTTGGCCCCGTTTTATTATCCCGCGTTTTAGATTTAACCGAAACCCAATCGGGTGTTGTATCCGTAATTTTTCAATATTGCGACGATAATAAATTACCGCTACTCGATTTAAAAGATTTCAAAAAAATATTACAATATACCACTCAAGAAGGTAAAGCCGAATTCACCGAAGCTTATGGTCGTATTTCAACAGCATCTACAGGTGCTATTCTTCGGAAGGTGATCGAATTAGAACAACAAGGTGCCGATTTATTTTTTGGTGAAACCTCTTTCGACACCCAAGACTTATTGCGTATTGATGAAAATGGCCGTGGCTATATTAATATTCTTAGGTTAACTGATATTCAGGATCGCCCCAAATTATTTTCAACATTCATGCTCAGTTTATTAGCAGAAATATATTCTACATTTCCAGAGCAAGGCGATAGTGATCGCCCTGAACTCATCTTGTTTATAGACGAGGCCCATTTAATTTTCAATGAAGCTTCCAAAGCGCTTTTAAACCAAATTGAAAGTATTGTAAAATTAATCCGAAGTAAAGGTGTTGGCTTGTATTTTGTAACGCAAAACCCAACCGATGTACCCGAAGCTGTACTAGGACAATTAGGCTTAAAAATTCAGCACGCTTTAAGAGCTTTTACAGCAAAAGACAGAAAAGCTATTAAACTTACGGCGCAAAATTATCCAGATTCAGAATATTACGACACCACCGAAATTATTACATCGCTTGGTATTGGAGAAGCTTTAGTATCTGCTTTAGACGAAAAAGGACGTCCAACACCACTTGCAGCCACCATGATGCGTGCACCGATGAGTAGAATGGATGTTTTAACCGATTTGGAATTAAGCAAGTTACTAGCTAAATCTAAAATGGTTAAAAAATACAACGAAACTATTGATAGAGAAAGTGCTTACGAACTGTTAAATGAAAAAATTAAGCAAGCCGAAGCAGACGAAGCTAAAGAAAAAGCGAAACAAGAAGCCGAAGCTCTAAAAAAAGCAGAATCGAAACGTAAAACATCGACTACCAGACGCAGAAGTACAGCTATGAACCCGATTGTAAAAGTACTTACCAGCGCCACTTTTATCCGTAGTGTTTTTGGCATTCTAACTAAAGTATTGAAAAAGTAAAACAAATAAATGAATCCATTTTTATCTAAAATACTTGTAGATTTAGCTCGAAAAAAGCTTGAAAAAACAAAAGCTAAAGGCGACAGTAAGCCCATTAGCATAAAACAAATTATTCCCTTAGTTAGAAGCTATCAGGTTGAAATATCACATGCCATAAAAGAGTCTGTTTTTATTATCATCGGTGTGTTTTCTGCTGGCTTTGGGTTAAAAGGTTTTTTATTACCAAATCAGTTTATCGATGGTGGTGCCACAGGTATTTCTTTATTGTTACAAAACGTCACCTCTATAGATTTAGGCTACTTACTTATTATTGTTAATCTACCATTTCTGTTTTTGGCCTCGAAAACCATAGGCGTTAAATTTGCATTAAAAAGTATTGCTGCTATTGCGCTTTTAGCCATTGTGGTTCACTTTGTAGAATACCCCATAATTACGCAAGACAAACTTTTAATTGCAGTTTTTGGAGGATTTTTCCTAGGCTTAGGTATTGGGCTTTCCATGCGTGGCGGCAGTGTTATCGATGGCACCGAGGTTTTAGCCATCTATTTAGGTCGAAAACTATCGCTAACCATTGGAGACGTCCTGCTACTAATAAACATTGTTATATTTTCGGTAGGTGCTTATATATTGTCCATTGAAATTGCTTTATACGCGATATTAACTTATTTATCGGCAGCGAAAACAGTCGATTTTGTTGTAGATGGTGTTGAAGAATATGTAGGTGTTACCATAATTTCCAACAAACATGAAGAATTGCGCCTCATGATAACCAAACAACTCCGCAGAGCTTGCACTATTTACGCAGGAAAAGGAGGCTATGGCACTAATGGTGACAGTTATGACAAAGATATTATCTACACCATAGTAACGCGCTTAGAACTTGCTAAACTGCACACCGAAATTGATAAAATTGACAGAAATGCATTTATCATCATGGGCTTAGTAAAAGATTTAAAAGGCGGGATGATAAAACGGAAACCTTTAAAATAAAAGAGGTTAACTTAAACATAAAACGTGAAGCAATTTTTTAGCAACGGTAAATTACTAATTTCAGGAGAATATGTTGTTTTAGATGGCGCTATAGCATTGGCGGTGCCTACAACATACGGACAATCTTTAGATGTTGAAACTATAGATGAACCTAAAATTATATGGACAAGTTTAGATGAAACCAAACAAACTTGGTTTGAAATTACTTTTGAAATTAAAGATAACACTATTCAACATTTAGGAAATGATGATGCCATTTCAAACCGGCTTCTACAGATACTAAACGCCGTAAAACAGTTAAACCCAAATTATTTAAAAGGCGCTAAAGGCTTTAAAATAACCACAAAACTAGATTTTCCTAAAAATTGGGGTTTAGGCACATCGTCTACTTTAATAAACAATTTAGCAACTTGGGCACAAGTGGATCCATACATCCTTTTAGAAAATACTTTTGGAGGTAGCGGATATGATATTGCTTGCGCTAAACACGACACAGCGATTAGCTATCAAATAAAAGAGGATTCAAAGGAAGTGATTGAAATTAATTTCGACCCCAACTTTAAAAACAACTTATATTTTATTCATTTGAATAAAAAGCAAAACAGCCGCGATGGCATTTCTCATTATCGTGAACATAAAGGTGATTTATCCAATTACATTAATCAAATTAACGAGATAACTCAGCAGATGTGTACTTGCCAAACATTGGAAGTGTTCCAAAACCTTATGGAAACACATGAAAACATTATAGCCGAAATAACCAAACAGACACCAGTAAAACAAGCGCTTTTTAACGACTTTAAAGGTAGTATTAAAAGTCTTGGTGCTTGGGGTGGAGATTTTATTCTAGCTGCAACTAACGCCAATCCTGAACGCTATTTTAAAGCAAAAGGCTACAATACCGTGATTCCATATTTAGATATGGTAAAATAATCACGAGCATTTATATTCATCGAAATATAAAGCACAAAAAAGCCTCAAATTAATGAGGCTTTTTTTAATATTATAATCGAATTACGTTGTTCTTATTGAACTTGTGTTTTAGCTCTATTATCTTCAATTTCCGCAGCATCTTTTAATGCATTGTATAATTTAGAATTCACAACATTAGATTTTTGTTGCGCAACTCTGTTTGCAGAAGATTGGTAGTTATCTAATGGTGCAGCCGGCGTAACTTTTGTTACCTGAATCATGTAAACACCATTTGCTCCATCAATTAATTTAGAAGTTTCACCTTCTTTTAATCCAAAAGCAGCACCAACAACTAACGGCTCTCTACCTGCTCCAGAAATTGTTGGAGTTTTCATATTAATCGCAGAAGCTGTACGTATACTTTTATTTTGTGATGTTGATAAATCTTCTAAGGTTGTAGCTGTTATTTTAGATCTTAACATCTCTGCTTTTTTCTCTTTTCTAAGTATTGGTAACACACTTACTGTTGCATCTTCAGCAGACATTAATCCGGCTTCATGCTTAGCAACTAATTGTGCTATAACATAACCATTAGTAATACTGAAACGTTTTAAATCACCTATTTCAGCGCCTTCTTCAAATGCCCAACGTACAATTGGTCTTTGACTTCCAACTCCAGGGATGGTTTCATCTAAAACTTTTATCCCATTAACAGGACGTACTGTAAAGTTACGCTCTTTTGCAAGTGCTTCAAAATCATTATCAACAGCAGCAACTTCAAAACTAGAAGCATCTCTAAATACTTTATCAACTGTAGCATCCGATGGCTCAATTAATCTAGATAAGGTTCCAACTTTAACAGCTTTAGATGTATTCTTTTGTCCTTCAACTTCAATAATATGAAAACCGAACATGGTTTTTACAATTCCTAAATCGCCAGTTTTACCTTCAAATTCAAAATCGTTAAATTCAGGAACCATAGTATTGTATGCATGCCAATCGTAACGACCACCGTTTTCAACACTTCCTTGATCTGTAGAAAATTCTGTAACAAACTCAGGAAACTTAGAACGGTTAGATTTTAAAATAGTTAAAAGGCTATCCGCTGTAGCTTTCGCTTCTGCTTCAGTTTGTGTTGCTTGCGCTCCAGAACTTCTTGTTCCGATAAAAGGAATTAAAATGTGTCTAACTTTAGCTGAATCTGGAATTTGCTTTACCGCAATTAATTTAGAAATTTTGTAAGAACCATTATCTTTATAAGGTCCGTAAACATCTCCAACATTTAAGTTATAAATAGTATCAGCAATTGCTGATGGTAAACTTGATTTAAATACAAAACGATTATCAAATTTAATATCAGAATTAGAGTTGATAAACTCTTCGTTGTTTTTAGTATTTAAAAATCCAGTTATATTTTCGTTAGCTTTAAGGCCTTCATTATACTCAACACGATCCGTTAAAAGCTTCTTTAAATCTTCTTGAATTGCTGCTTCATCTTCTGGACTAGCAACTTCATTAAATTCTACAAAACGAATATCTCTTGTAGCTTCTACTTCATACTTAGCAGCATGCTTACTAACGTAGCTAGAAATATCAGATTTAGTTACCTTCACTAAACTATCTGCGATAGAAGAATAAGGTACTTGTACATATTTAATATCTACTTTATTATTCTCAAGCATATATTCCAATTCACCTTCAGCAAGTGTTCCTGTTAACCCAGCTTTTACTAAGTTAAAGTAGTTTTGTTGTAAGGCGTTGGCTGCTAATTGCTTTTCGTAATTAACCCAACTTTCGTAACCTGCAGGTGATGTTTCCTTTAAGTTAGCAATGTATTCGTTAAGTTTAGCTTCATCAAATAAACCCGCTTCGTTTAAAAACTCAGGACTTGTTGCAAGTGCCGTTTTCAAAAGATCTTTCATTTGGTCTTTTTCTACAGAAATCCCTAATTTTTCGAACTGGCCACCTAAAACAGCTTCTCTTACTTCTTGCTCCCAAACACGATTCATGGTTTGTGTATTGCTTGAATTAGGACCTGCTTGACGTTGTGCCACTTCTACTTTTTGCAAGAAAGACTCGCGTGTAATGTCTGTGCCATTTACGGTACCCACAATGTTTTGCGATTTTGCTGAAAGCGCATCGCTATTTTTAAATAAATCTGCTAATACGAAAGAGAATAACGCCAACGCTATTATTAAGATTAGGAAAAGTGAACGTTGTCTGATTTTATTTAAAACTGCCATCTGTAATTAAAATGTTTTAGAATAAACCCTTTTTGGGATTTAGCTTGTTAAATTTGGATACCTTTTGATACCCAATTTGATGAAAATATCGTGCGCGAAAATACCATTTTCTATTTAATAATGAAAGGGATATTTTGTATTTTGTTTATTGTATGTTAGTTTGTAGCTATTCAGGCACTTGTTATGGGTTTAGAAGCGCTTATCCCGTCAGGTTTTTATTCCTGAAATGTTTCAGTCAAAACGTAAAAAGGAAGGTTTTCTTCTTATCTATTTAATCTATAAGGAAAGACTAATTAATCTAAATACTATTGAAACATTCAATTTTCAATTCTAATAATAAGTTTCAATATTAATCTTCCTCAAGAAGTTTAATTTCAACTAGATCAATTTTTGTATTAGATACTTCTAGAATGGTAAACTGAAAATCGTCCATTTTAACCACTTCATGTTGTTCTGGGATTTGTTGTGTATGACTTACAATTAAGCCGCCCAAGGTTTCATAATTTTCACTTTCCGGAAGGTTAATTTTGTAGGTTTCGTTAATATAATCTACCTCTACCCGACCCGAAAAATGAAAGGTATCATCCTCTAACTTTTCATCCACTAAATCTACCGTATCATGTTCGTCTTCAATTTCGCCAAAAAGTTCTTCAACAATATCTTCAACCGACATAATACCTGAAGTGCCACCATATTCATCTAAAACCACAGCAATACTTTTGTGTTTTTTAGTCAATACACCCAACACATCTTTAATTAAAACGGTTTCTGGCACAAACTCAACGGGCAACATCATTGCCTTAATGGTTTTTGGCTTTTTGAAAAGTTCAAACGAGTGAGCGTAACCTAAAATATCATCAATAGTTTCCTTATAAACCAAAATCTTGGTACAACCGGTTTCTGTAAATAAGGCGTTTAAAGTTTTTATAGATTCATTAATTTCAACAGCAATTATTTCCGTTCGAGGCACCATAACTTCGCGTGCTTTTACTTCGGAAAACTCTAAAGCATTCTGAAATATTTGAATTTCACTATCCACTTCGTCATGTTCTTCAACCGATTCCATTTGCTCGCTGATGTAATTCCCTAATTCAACCTTTGTAAAGGCCAATTGAATTTGATCGCCTTCTGTTTTAAAAAAAGCTTTTAATACCACATCAGAAATCCAGATTACAAAATCGGATATAAAACTAAATAACACATAAAACACATAGGCAGGAACGGCTAATGCTTTAATAAGTTTGTTGGCGTAGATTTGGAAAAACACCTTCGGAAAAAATTCCGCAGTGATTAAAATAACTATGGTTGAAATAATGGTTTGCGTTAATAAACTTAAATCGTCGAGTAAGTAATTTAAAAACCCATAAGGTGTTGGCAGCATAGACTGAAACCAACTTACAAGCAAATCGCCCATAAAAAACCCATAGAGTACCAATGCAATATTGTTACCAATAAGCATGGTGGTAATAAATTTTGAAGGTTTTGCCGTTAGCTTTTTTAACACTTTAGCCAACATACCTTCTTGCTTTTTTTCAATTTCGATATGTATTTTATTTGAAGATACATAAGCGATTTCCATACCCGAGAAAAATGCAGAAAGGATAAGTGAAACAATTATGATAATAACATAAAGGCTCATTTACTTGGAGTTATTGCTTTTATTTTCGAAACGACGTCTAAAGAAGAACATAAATATAGCAAGGGCTAATAAAAACAAACTTAGGTATGCTCGACTTCTATCAATGTTCCAGATTTTGAAAACATCATAGACTAAGTAGAGTGCGAAAGCTAAATATAAAAATTTTGAAAATTTTAAATAGTTCATTTATTGAATTTTAAACTGAGTACAAAGATAATTAAAAATACAGAAGCACGATTTTATTTGTAACACTGTTTTATGTTACTAAAATAGAATAAAGAAAAATGAAGTGGAAAGCTATAGAACTACTCTTCCATACTAATAATTCCAGTAACTTCTAGAACTTCGGCATTTTTGAATTTGGTATCCGAATCAAAACCGTTCCCGTGAATAATATCGGTTTGGGTTTCAAAGGTTACCGCGTTATTGGTAAATAACCAATTCTTTTTTTGATCGTAAAAAAGTTGTTCCGATTTTAAAGAAGAGCCATCAGCCATTGTAATAACAACGTGACCTCGTAAATCGATTAAATTCGTATCAGAATAAATAATAGCATAATCTGCAACAACAGTACTTTTTTCATTTTTATCTCCATATAAATACAGTACTAATCCATCTGTAAATTCGTTATACGGAAAATCTCGATTGGAGAAATCGAGCATTTTTGTGCTAATTAAATTAGCTGTTACCCGACCAGAGTCGGTGTGTTTTAAGTTAACATTTTCAGCAACACCTATAGGTTCATTTTCCGAAATGCCAATTTTCTGCACTTCTTTCAAACTATTATTGCATGAAAAAAACATAGTCATGCAACTAAGCATGACTATGTTTAAAATATAATATGTTTTAGTCTTCTTCATTAAATACTTGGTACGGTAATCGAAGCCCCTATCCAACATCCAATTTTAATAGATTGTCCAGAACAACCACAGCTAAAAATATCTGCTTTAGCAGGTGCTTTAGCCATATAGTTTGCTACAGATGCTGCTGACGCCTTCTTTAAAGTAGGATCTACACGTGCTGCTTTTCTAGCCTCGTCTGCTGCTAACCAATATACTGCTCTTTTATTAAAGTTTGTATCTCCACAGTTGTTTGCACTAGCTGCATACATCGCTGCAATAGATAAATGTGGACGACCGTTTGATGGGTTTAATTTTAAAGATTGTCTAAAGTATCCTCTAGCCTGACCGTAGTTTCCTCTAGATTTTAGTTTAATACCAATTTTGTTGTTTAATTTGGCTTTCTTGAAGTCATCAGACTCTAAATCAATAGCTTGCTTGTAAAAAGCAATAGCTTCACTGTTTTTACCTTCTTTATCTTTCAAGATCCCTAAGTAATAAGCTGAATTAGCCGAAGGTGAAATTTCGTGGTATGCATTTACTAACTTAAAGAATAACGGATCATCAGTACAATCTTTTTCAGACATTTTACCCGCTGCTCTTTGTAACCAAACCGCATTGGTTTTGTTTTCTTCAAAATCCTTTTCGTATAAAGGAATTAAGTTTTCACAGTTTGCTCTTGAACCTAATTTATTATCAATACCAGATGAAATTTGATCGTAAGCTTTCAAATAACTTTCACTTGATCTTTTAATGCTTTTTTCTTTTGATGTTAAGCTTGCTCCTGTAGAATCTTTTTCAATAAGTGCATTTAGCTTTTTCGAGTAGTTTTCTACTTCACCCTCTACTTTTTCTGCAACGTCATCATATTTATTAAATAATTCTGCTGCTGATTTTTGTTTCGCATCATATAAATCAACCATTAAAGAGAAGTAAGTATATAAACTTTTTGGGTTTGTAAAGGTGTCTTTATCTGCTTTATAGGCAGCATCAAAACATGCGTATAACTCTTCATTAGTTAAACTTAATGCCACTTTGTTATCGTATTTTAACTGGCATGCCATTGCTCCATATTCTCCAGCAGGAGTTTTGCTTGCAAAGTATTGAGCACGTTCTTCCCAAAGTTTTAAAAGATCATTAATATATGCTACTTTTTCTGCTTCTGGTGCTTTTTCAATTTTATCTTCAAGAATTTTTTCTCCATATACGTAAATCGCTCTACTGTAACTTGGGTTTTTTGCTCTCAACTCCATAAATGGTGTATAAGCAGCTTCATAATTCTTGGACTTAGCATACTCTGACATGATAGAGAGTTTTGCCATATCTTCTTGATTGTCTTGAGCTATAAGGGCGCTCGTACTTACAAACAAAAAGGTTAATAATAGTGTAATTTTAGTTTTCATGATATTAAATTTATGCTGTTAGTCAAATTTTCTTTTATTGAACCATCGATCGTTCAAAGATAAACTTAATTGGAAATTAACAAAATTCTCTTGAATTAAATTGCTGTTCGTGGTACCGCGTTTACCAACTTCAACACCAATATTAGCATTAGAGAAAAAGCTTCCAACTGGTAATCCCATTCCAAAAGACATGCCAAACTCGTTTATAGATTCATTTTCTATATTTAAACCGGTGTTTTCAAAATGCATACCTGCACGATAAACCACACGTTTCAAGTAGCTTGAAAACGAATCGTATTTAGGAATATAAAAACCACCTAATCGTACTGTAGATTGATCTTCGTAAGTTGCTGATGTGTTATTACTGTATAATTCGTTTGAGAAATCGCTTGTTTTCATGTATTCCGACTCAACACCAACAAACCATTTTCTTGGTTGGCCAATACCTACACCAAACGAAACTTTAGAAGGTAACACCAAGTCGCTTTCTTTTAAATCACCAAGATCTGTTTCTATTGTGCTTATCGGGAATTCTGTTCCATCGGTAGATGAAACAATTGTTGAAAATGAACGCTCATTTTTAGAATTTAAGCTACTCTCTGGCGTATAAGTAAGTCCTGAAACAAGTTCAAGTTTCTCATTTAACATTACTTTATACGATGCGCCGATGTTAATATTTAAACCACTTAAATCCGATCGGTTATTCTCACGTCCCTGATACTGTACAGCATCGCCTTCATCATCATACAGATAATCTATGGTGCTATTTTGGATGTTTCCGAAGTTATACTGAATATCTACACCAACATTTAAACCTTCAACAATTTGATATCCAAAACCTAAAAAGGCTTTATTAAGTCCGCCTTCACCTCTAAATCTATTGGAAATCTTTTCATCTTCATAAGATTCTAGCTTATAGCCCACCGAAGAATAAGGAATTAAACCGAAGCCAAAACCAAATTTACCTACAGGAATAGCTATCGCCAAATAATCGAAAGTTGAAGAAGACGCGTTATCGCTTCCTGAATCACTTTTTAAAGTCGTGCTTGTGTATGAACCACCAACGGTAAACTTCACAGGTCTACTTTCGTTGTTTAAAAGTTCTAAGTTTTTTCCTGCGTAAGAGGCCGGATTTCTAAGGTTAACGTGGATACTGTCAGTATAAATACTTAAACCACCCATACTCCTATTTTCTACCGTCCCTTTAAACTTAAGACTTCCTATACCGTAAAAAGAATACGGTGATGCCGTTCCTTCTTGTCCGTAACTTTGAATTGCCATTATTGCAATAAAAACGAATACAAGTTTTTTTATCATTAATTTGAATTAAATTGTAAAATATAATTAAGTCCTTCTAAAAGAAAATTATCGTTGACAAATATGCTACTTTTTAATTGTTTAGACAAGAAATTAGTATCACCACCTGTTAAAATAACTGTTAAATCTAAAAATTTCTCTTGATACGCCGTAATATTTCCGTCAATTTCATTTAAAACCCCATAAACAACACCTGAATGAATTGATGATTTTGTGGAGTTACCAATAATATTGCCAGGACATTCTGTATCCAATAACGGTAAATTCGCTGTTAAATTATTTAACGATGCATACCGCATACGTAAACCAGGAGAAATCGCACCACCTAAATATGCATTTTCATCGGTTACAAAATCATAGGTAATACAAGTTCCAGCATCTATTATTAACGTATTTTTCTTAGGAAATTGTTTAACCGAAGCACAAACTAAGGCTATTCTATCTACTCCTAATGTTTTAGGCGTTCCGTATAAATTCTCAAAAGGAAGCTTCGTGTTATGATTTAATTCTGTTAAATCAAACAAAACACCTATCTCCTCAACATCCCGTTGCGTTAAACGCCCAACCGAAGACACTATAGCCTTAGCAATAGTTGGGTATTCTTTTTTAATAACCTCAACAGCCTTTAAAACATCCATTAACTTAACAACACGTTTAGCTACAAGTTGGTCTTTTTTAAACACAGCGAGCTTAACAAACGAATTTCCAACATCAATAATTAAATACATATTTTCTATAAAACGGTAAATTTACAAAGCCGTTTTTAATTAATTCTGAAAAACTAAATATTATCTAATTTTATTTCAATCCATAACTGAAAGAAAATCAGGTTAATGAAAATTATTTTACATTTTTTTAATTTTTTATTTGGCAGATACTTTAATTGAGTGTATATTTGCAACCGCTTTAGCGAGGTACCTTAGCTCAGTTGGTAGAGCAAAGGACTGAAAATCCTTGTGTCCCTGGTTCGATTCCTGGAGGTACCACAAAATTTTTCACAAACTCTTAATAATCATTCGATTGTTAAGAGTTTTTTGTTTTACAGCATATACTACAACTTAAAACAAAGTCAAACTCAAAAGGAATCATCATCAAAAACTTCGGAATTTAAACACCTCTCCCCCTCAAAGCAACACAACCTTCCAATCCATTACCAATTTCATCTATCAATATTTTTTAAATCCTTATATTTACTAGGAGTAAACACTAGGATTTTATGAGCAAACAATTTATCGCCAAAGTAAATAATAATCAGGTTTTCGAAATTTTAGAAACCGATTTATCAGCTATTGATGTTGTAAAAACTTCAGAAAACAAACAGCATATTCTTCATAAAAACACATCGTACAAAGCTGAAATTATTGAGTCAAATTTCCTCCAAAAGACTTACAAGGTTAAGGTAAACAACACTACTTACACCATTAATATTGAAAACGAGCTTGATCAACTTATTAAAAAAATGGGATTTGAAAGCAGTTCTTCAAAACAAATTCAAACTATAAAAGCATCTATGCCGGGCTTAATTTTAGAATTACCCATAACCATTGGACAAGCAGTGAAAGAAAACGACACTTTACTTATTTTGGAGGCAATGAAAATGGAAAACATTATTACCTCGCCTCGCGACGGCATCATCAAAGCTATTCTAGTCACAAAAGGAGATGCTGTTGAAAAACAACAACTCCTGATTGAGTTTGAATAAATTTAAAACCGTCGTTTTAACCAGAATAAAAAAGAATAAACGCCAACTAAATGAAAAAAATACTAATCGCTAACCGTGGAGAAATAGCTATTCGCGTTATAAAAACCGCAAGACGCATGGGCATAAAAACCATTGCCATATTTTCTACCGCCGACAGACATGCCCCACATGTAAAACTTGCCGACCAAGCAGTTTGTATAGGCGAACCACCATCAAATGAATCTTATTTAAGAGGTGATAAAATTATTGAAGTAGCCAAAACATTAAATGCCGACGCCATTCATCCCGGATATGGTTTTTTAAGTGAAAATGCTGGTTTCGCTGAATTATGCGAAGCTAATAATATCATTTTTATTGGTCCAAAATCAAAAGCTATAAAAATTATGGGCAGTAAGTTAGCTGCCAAAGATGCTGTTAAAAAATACAACATCCCTATGGTTCCTGGTATTGATGAAGCCATAACCGATGTTGAAAAAGCAAAAAACATTGCAAAAACAATAGGATTCCCCATTTTAATAAAAGCATCGGCCGGCGGTGGCGGAAAAGGCATGCGTATTGTTGAAAAAGAAACTGATTTAGAATCGCAAATGAATCGCGCTATCAGCGAAGCGACTTCCGCCTTTGGAGATGGATCAGTTTTTATCGAAAAATACGTGAATTCACCGCGACATATCGAAATTCAAATTATGGCGGATAGTCATGGCAATGTCTTACATTTTTTTGAACGTGAGTGCAGTATTCAGCGTCGTCATCAAAAAGTAGTCGAAGAGGCTCCTTCTTGTGTTCTTTCGCCGCAATTACGCTCCGAAATGGGAGAAGCCGCCATAAAAGTAGCCAAAGCCTGTGATTATTTAGGAGCCGGAACCGTAGAGTTTTTATTAGATGAACATCAAAATTTTTATTTCTTAGAAATGAATACTCGCTTACAAGTGGAGCACCCGGTAACCGAATTAATTACCGGAGTAGATTTGGTGGAACTACAAATAAAAGTCGCGAGAGGCGAAGCACTTCATCTAAAACAAGACGATCTTAAAATTAACGGACACGCTTTAGAATTACGGGTTTATGCCGAAGACCCTTTAAATGATTTCCTTCCTAGCGTTGGACATTTAGATGTTTACAAAATCCCGGAAGGTGAAGGAATTCGCGTAGACAACGGCTTTGAGCAAGGCATGGATATTCCTATTTATTACGACCCGATGTTATCAAAACTAATCACCTACGAAAAAACTCGCGAAGAAGCGATTGCCCTGATGATAAAAGCGATTAATGATTTTCACGTAGAAGGCATCGAAACCACTTTACCCTTCGGACAATTTGTTTGCAATCACGACGCATTTCGTTCAGGTGATTTCGATACGCATTTTGTGAAAAAATATTATAATCCTGAAACACTTAAAGCGGAAAACGAAACTAAAGCTAAAATTGCGGCACTTATTGCTGTAAAACACTATTTAGAAGATCAAAAACAATTAAGACTTCCGAATAAATAGTCCCTGAAAACAAGTTTCAATTAAAAAAATAGCGTTCACCCTATATAAAACATCACATGGATTCAAAAATAAACAAACTTAACAACCGCATTGCACAGGCACATTTAGGCGGTGGACAAAAACGCATCGATAAACAACACGCTAAGAAAAAGCTAACCGCACGCGAACGTGTTAATTATATTATAGACGAAGGTTCTTTTGAAGAAATCGGCATTTTAGTAACCCACCGAACCACTGATTTCGGCATGGAAAACGAAGTCTATTTTGGCGATGGTGTTATTACCGGCTACGGCACAATCAACGGGCGTTTGGTTTATATTTACGCTCAAGATTTTACTGTTTTCGGAGGAGCACTTTCCGAAACACATGCTGAAAAAATATGCAAAATCATGGATTTGGCAGTAAAAGTAGGGGCTCCAATAATTGGCTTAAACGATTCTGGAGGCGCACGAATTCAAGAAGGCGTACGCTCGCTTGGCGGTTATGCTGATATTTTTTTCCGAAACGTGCAAGCTTCAGGAGTTATTCCTCAGATTTCTGCCATTATGGGGCCTTGTGCGGGCGGTGCTGTGTATTCCCCAGCGATTACCGATTTCACTTTAATGGTCGAAAAAACCAGTTACATGTTTGTTACCGGGCCAAGTGTTGTAAAAACGGTTACCAATGAAGATGTTAGCAGTGAGGATTTAGGCGGCTCGCAAACTCATGCTTCAAAATCGGGGGTAGCACATAAAACATCATCAAATGATGCGGCGTGTTTAGACGATTTAAAAACGCTTTTAAGCTATTTACCACAAAACAACACCGAAACTCCAAAGAAACTTGACTTTAAGTTAGGTGATGAAATCCGTGACGTATTATCGACTATTGTTCCCGACAACCCAAACAAGCCTTACGATATGCACAATGTAATTTCTGGGATTATTGATGCAGATTCGTTTTACGAAATTCATAAAGATTACGCTCAAAATATCATTGTAGGTTTTGCGCGATTAGGCGGGCGAAGTATTGGTATTATTGCTAATCAGCCACAATATTTAGCCGGTGTTTTAGATGTGAACAGCTCTAAAAAAGCAGCCCGATTTACACGTTTTTGTGATAGCTTTAATATTCCTTTATTAGTACTTGTTGATGTTCCTGGTTTTTTACCTGGCACCGACCAAGAATGGAGCGGTATTATTGTGCACGGTGCAAAACTATTATACGCTCTAAGTGAAGCTACCGTGCCGCGAGTTACCGTAATTACTAGAAAAGCTTACGGTGGCGCTTATGATGTTATGAACTCAAAACATATTGGAGCTGATTTAAATTTTGCCTGGCCAGGCGCCGAAATAGCTGTTATGGGAGCAAAAGGCGCCAGTGAAATCATCTTTAAAAATGAAATTTCAAACGCAGAAAATCCTATAGAAAAATTAGCAGAAAAGGAAGCTGAATATGCTGAACAATTCGCAAATCCGTATCGTGCAGCACAACGCGGATTCATAGACGAAGTGATCCTTCCGAACCACACCAGAAGAAAATTAATAAAAGCATATGCTATGCTTGAGGATAAAAAAGTGGTTTTACCAAAACGAAAACACGGCAATATCCCGTTGTAATACCTGTAGATTTAATTAGTCTTAAAAAAAATCTCGTTATTCAGGCTAAAACTATTTCATTTTAACTATTTGGGAATTGTACATAAACGTATCTTGCCAGCGCTCAAAACGGGCATCGAACTTTTCTGCGAATACTAAATACTGGCATTTCCCAATACTTTCAGGTGTTCTTGTTACTTCTGCAAAATTATTATTTCTAAATAAAAACTCTGCATCTTCAACAATGCACATTTGCAACCTATTTAAATTCACGGCGTTTAAATAGAATAATTTATTTAAACGTTTTGGTGTAGCAATAATAATATCGGTACCATAATAAATTTCATCACGTTGATCATCAATGTTCTTTTCATCATAAGCACAATACACGCGTAAATCGGTACCACGTTTAAAACTATTAAATTCTAATTCTAGATCTAAAGCCGTTTGTTTATCTTTTACATAAATTAAGGCACGCGGCGCATCTTCAAAAGAACTTTTCAATTTCTGAATAACACTTATAATAATACTAGTTGTTTTTCCTGCATCTTTAGGTGCGATAATAAACATGCTTGAACCGCCTTTAATTTTAGATAAAATTTCTTTCTGAAGCGGTAATGGCGTTTCAATTCCTTTGTTTGCTAAATTATCTTTTAGGGGTTCGATTATTTTTTTAAATGACATAAAATGAAGTTCTTTTTTATAGATTTCAAAGATAGGCTTTTCAACACCCAAAACAGAAACCTTAAAAACAAAAAAAAGGCACTCATTGCTGAACACCTTTCTGTATAACTTATTTAAGTTGATATTAGAACTCTAAATCGGCTACTAAATCAAACTCATCATAAATTGCTTTATCTTTCAAACCTTCGAAAAAACTTGTTGAACCATACTGAACACCATATTTTGTTCTATCTATTTTAAGGTTCGCAGTTGCTTTATTTCCGTAGATAGACATTGTAAACGTCTCTGGATTTGTTTTTCCTTTAATGGTTAAATTTCCAGAAACCTGATACGCGTTTTTACCAGAAGCTTTCACTTCTGTGAATTCTAAAGTAGCAGTATTGTGTTTATCTACTCCAAAGAAATCGTCAGATTTTAAATGCCCTTCAAGTTTCCCTTTATATTCACCTTCCATATCGGTAGAAATAATCGTGGTCATATCGATAACAAAGTTACCTCCTACTAGCTTGTCTCCTTCAAAACTTAACGAGCCCGATTGAATAGCAATAGTACCTTCGTGAGAACCAGTTACTTTATAACCTTTCCAAACTACTTTGCTACTTTCTGTTTTAACTTCTTTCTTTTCCTTGTCAATCGTTGTAAAAGCAAAAGTAAATACTGCGACAATAGCAACTAACGCTAAATTTTTAATGGTGTTTTTCATAATAATATAATTAATGTTTTGTTTAAAATTAAAGATACAAAGATGCCGCTGTTTTTCCTGTTAAAAAATAATGTAGCTTACCTAATTAGGTTAATCTAGTTTAACATGATTTTTTATTTAATTCGGCATTGTGAATTTCATTAGCTATTTTTCGAATACCAATTGGCTTTTAATTTTACTGAGAAACTCCTTAGTCATCCCGAGATAAGATGCGACTAAATACTGCGGAATGCGTTTTTCTATTTTAGGGTATTCATTTTTAAAGAAAAGATAACGCTCCTTGGCGGAAAGACTAAGGTTTCGAATAATTCGCTTTTGAGACGCTGCAAAAGCACGCTCTACAATTTGCCTAAAAAATCGTTCTAAACTTGGTATTTCGGCGTATAACATTTCCGAAGTATCATAAGAAAAAACAGCAACCTCCGTATCCTCTAAACATTGCACACTGAAATCGGCTGGAGTTTGCGTGATATAACTTCCCATATCCGAAGTCCACCAATCTTTAATAGCAAACATAAGCACATGCTCCTGCCCTTCTTTGTCTAAATAAAATGTTTTGGTACAGCCCGAAATTACAAAACAAACGTGCTTACAAACATCTCCTTGCTGAATAATATATTGTCCTTTTAAATATTTACGGTAGCTAACCTTGGACTCTAAAAACGCCCTCTCTCCAGGTGTTAAAGTGATACGGGTTTTTATATAATCAAAAAGCGGTTTTAGTTTCATTTACACATGTTTCTTGCTATCAAATTTAGTGATAATATTATAACGTTAATAAATGTTAATTGAATACCTGTAGATTTATAATATTTTACCTTTGCGCGATGGAAAAACAAAAAAAGGTAAAGTTTGAATTCGTGGCTTTAATGGCATCTTTAATGTCTATTGTTGCTTTAACGATTGATGCACTTTTACCAGCTTTACCAGAAATTGGAGCTTCGCTAGGCGCAACAAGCTCAAGCCAGAACCAACTTTTAATTACCATGATTTTTTTAGGTATTGGTTTTGGTCAACTTATTTTTGGGCCTATTTCTGATAGTTTCGGACGTAAACCTATTGTTTATGTTGGTTTCCTAATTTTTATTATTGCCAGTATTATTTGCGTAACAACCAAAAATTACGAAATGATGCTTTTTGGCCGTATTCTGCAAGGTATTGGTTTGTCTTCCCCTAGAAGTTTAAGTACTTCCATGATTCGTGATGAATTTAGCGGCGATTATATGGCTAAAATTCTATCCTTTGTGGTCATGTTTTTTATTTTAGTACCCATTATAGCCCCCATGTTTGGACAATTTTTAATCAACCTTTTTAATTGGCAAGCTATATTTTATTTCAACCTCATTTTTGGTTTAATTATCATGATTTGGTTTTGGCTCAGACAACCCGAAACCTTACCAAAAGAAAAACGCATAAAACTCTCCCCACACCTATTTATTAGTGGAACCAAAGAATTTCTTAAACATAAAGAATCTGTAGCATTTACTTTAGTTTCTGGTTTTATTACGGGCTCGTTCATGGTATACTTAAGTACCTCTCAACAAATTTTTCAGGAACAATATAATTTAGCTGAAATGTTTCCGTATATATTTGCTAGCCTTGCTATTTCCATTGGTTTTGCGACGTTTTTAAACAGTCAATTAGTAGAGCGTTTTGGCATGATGAAAATTGCATATTACTCAACACTAGCCTATGCTTTTATTTCTGTTTTATATGTTATTTTATTCTCATCTGGGCAAAACCCGAGCATTTACACGCTTATTTCCTTTTTAGCTTTACAATTTTTTGCGGTTGGTTTTTTATTCGGAAACTTAAGAGCATTAGCCATGCAACCCCTTGGGCATATTGCAGGTATTGGCGCCGCAATAAACGGTTTTTTCTCAACAGTTTTAGCTGTGCCTATTGCTCATTATATTGGTAGTTTTGTAAAAACATCGGTTTTACCGCTCTTTATTGGTTTTTCTATTTTCGGTGTATTATCTATTCTTGTTTTTCTAATTTTGAAACGTAAAAAGAGATTAATAACCACATAATTTTTCTGAAGCCATCCGTGCTTTCAAACCCGAAAAATAAGATTAATCCTATTGTTTTTTATTTCACTCAAATATAGAAGGCTTTCATATTTTTAATAAAAGGCGATTTTAGATTGAAGTTTATCATAAATCTAGAAGCTATCACCTCTTTATTATAGAGTATTTTATCAATAAACACACAATTCAACTTTACATTACATAAGCTTCCACGCCAATAAAAACTTTCGTAATTTTGCTAGCTTATAAGTTTCACTTAGTAACTAAAATTTAAGACATGAGTAAAATTATGACCGTCGACATTTTGTCGAGTATTAAAGGTGCACAACCCTCCGAGGCTGTCAATAAATTATTTGATGTGATAAAGAATGCACAGCCAACAAATAATAAAACCTCTAATAATAATGGTAATAATAGCGTGTTGATAAACGATTTAAGAGACGATGTTGTTATTGAAAGTTCTGCAATTGAAAAACAGATCATCATCGAAAACTTTCCGAAGGAAAAAAACGGATATTTAGTAGTCTCTAAAGTGATAGAAGAATAAATATGGATTCTCAAATACTCAAAATCCATCAGCAATTGGTGGATAAAGAAATAACTTGCACAGCATTAGTGCAAGACAAATTAGCCCAATTAAAACCAAACACGCACAATACGGTTAACGCCATGTTGGATTCTATGGCGCTAGATTTAGCAGCCAAAGTAGATGCTAAAATTGCCAACGGTGAAACTATTGGTTTGCTAGAAGGCATTCCTTTTGGTATTAAAGATGTTTACATGGTTCAGGGTACGCTAACAACAGCGAGTTCTAACCTGTTAAAAAACTACAAAGCAGCATATACAGCAACGGCTATCCAGAATTTGTTGGATGCAGGCGCTATTCCATTGGTAAAAGAAAATTGCGATAGTTTTGGTCATGGTTCATCTTCAGAAAACACCATTTTTGGCGCGGTAAAAAACGCTATAAATCCCGACTTAGTTGGTGGTGGTTCTAGTGGTGGCTCTGCAGTAAACGTTGCAAAAAATTACACCGTTTTTTCTATTGGTGGCGATACAGGAGGTTCGGTTCGCCAACCTGCTGGTTACAATAATGTTTATGGTTTAAAACCAAGTTACGGTCGTATTTCTCGTTATGGTTTAATGGCTTACGCATCGTCTACAGACTGCGTTGGACCTATTGCACAATCTATCGAAGATATTCGTATTGTACTAAACGTAATGAGTGGTAAAGATATTAAAGATCAAACCTCTTACGCTTCCGCGGAAATATCTCAGGCGCAAATTTTAAATTCCGAAGGCATCAAAACCGTTGGATACTTTAAAAACTTTATTGATAGCCCAGCGATTGACCCCAAAGTAAAAGCCGATTTTTTACAAGCTATCGAAAAAATAAAAGCAAAAGGTATTGAAGTTAAAGCGTTAGATTTCTTTGAATCTGAAACTTTAGTATCTACATATTATACTTTGGCTATGGCCGAAACTGCTTCTAACCTATCTCGTTTAGACGGTACAAATTACGGTAACAGAATTGAAGGTGATACTTTAAAAGAAACCTATTCGGTAACACGTTCGGAGAATTTTTCTGAAGAAACAAAACGCCGTATCGTTGGTGGAAATCAAGTATTATCACAAGGATTTTCCGATGAAATTTATTTGAAAGGCTTAGCACTTCGTGACACTATTTCTTCAAATTTCGAAAACGATTTTAAAAATGTAGATATCATCCTTTCACCAGTAACACCAAATACGCCTCCAAAAATTGGCGACAGTTTAAAAGATCCGCACGCCATGTATTTATCCGATGCTTATACCGTTGGTTTCAGCTTAGGGCAATTACCCACTTTAACTGTTCCACAAGGTACAGCAACTGGTTTACAAATTACGGCAGCAAAACATAATGACGAACTCGTTTTGAAGTTTGCTAACTTCTTAAAAGATACGATATAATGGAATTAGAGCAATTAAACGAGCTACTTAAAAAGCACGAATTAGAGTTAGTAATCGGTCTGGAAACACACGTACGATTAAACACAAAATCAAAATTATTTTGTTCTTGTCCAAACGAAGAAATAGACACACCTAACCAAAACATTTGTTCGGTTTGTACTGGCCAAATGGGTGTTTTACCATCCATTAACAAAGAAGCTATTACAAAGGCTATTTACTTTGGTAAAGCGGTAAAATCTACGTTTGAAAACGAAGTGATTTCTTGGGATAGAAAACACTACGAATATCCAGACAACCCGAAAAACATACAAATTACACAGTTTCATAACCCTGTTATTCCTGACGGACAAGTATCTTGTTTTAGAAACGATGGTTCGCAATTTACAGTGAATTTAACACAAGTTCATATCGAGGAAGATGCTGCAAAATTGATGCATGAGAAAAAAATATCTCTAGTTGATTTCAATAAAGCAGGTGTTCCACTTATTGAAATTGTTACAGAACCTTGTATTCGCCATATTGAAGATGCTTCAACCTATGCGCAATACATTCAGCGTATTGTTCAAAACTTAAAAATATCTGAAGCTAACCTTGAAAAAGGAGAGTTTAAATCGGATGTTTCTGTATCGCTTCGTAAAAAACAGAGCTACGAACTAAACCCGAGAACTGAGATTAAAAACTTAAACTCGTTTAAGTTTATGATTGATGCTTTGAAGGAAGAAGTAGAAAAGCAACTTAATTATTACATCGAGAATAAAGCTTTTAGACCAGACCAAACTACGGTGCTTTGGGATGCCGATTTAAAGCAAACAAAAACCATGCGTAAAAAGGAATTCGAGGCCGATTACCGTTTTATTTCGGAGCCCGATTTACCTTTTGTAAGCATTAAAGATGTTGTAGAATCTATTGATGTTGATTTAAGCACACTCCCTTTTGCTGTAGAATCTATTTTAATAAAAGGCGGTGTTTTACCTCAAGATGCTAAGTTTTTTACAGCCGATTCATTACGTTCGGAAACCTTTGTTGCTATTAATAATGAATTGAAAGATCCATCATTCGTTGCAAAAACGTTAACCAATAATATTAAAGCTGAAGATTATACAAGTATTGAAAATATTTCAGATTTTATAGAAATTTTCAACTTATTCAAAAATGAAAAAGTAACGCCTGTTTTAGCACAAAACGCTATTAAATCGCTGTTAGAAGATTCAAAATTCGATTACAAAACGTATTTTGAAGCCAATACTATTTCCGAAGAAAAAATAGAGAATGCCATTGCAAAGGTTATTTCTGAAAATGAAGCTGTTGCCAGTGATATTAAATCTGGAAACCAAGGAAAAGCTGGTATTTTAGTAGGAAAGGTAATTGCTATAATTGGTAAAGGTGCTTCAGGAAAAGTAATTCGTGAAGGGATTTTAAAACAAGTTCAAACTTCTGGAGCTAATATTGAAGCTGTTGCCACTAGTCAACAACCAGAAACGAACAAAGTTCAAACTGTAAAACAAAAAGAAGAGGAAGTTCTACCGGAAATTCCTTTAATTATAAAAGACGAATATAGAACGCATGTCATCTCGGATGTATCTGAAGATAACATTGCAGAAACCGTGACGTTTTCAGGATGGGTGTCTTCTGTACGAGATCATGGTGAATTAATGTTTATTGATTTACGCGATTCAAGTACTCAAATTTTCCAAGTCCGTTTAAGCCGAGAATCTTTCGCGAATTTAGACGAACTTGTAAAACTAAAACCAGAATCTGTTATTACCGTGACTGGTACTATTGTTCAACGTAAAGAAGACGACTATAATGCGGCTTTAAAAACAGGAACTATAGAATTAGAAGCGACAGATTTAGATATTTTAAACCTGTCTAAAACGCTTCCTTTTGAAATTAAACGCGCTACAAAAACGAATGAAAACGTTCGTTTTCAGTATAAATATTTAGATCACAGAAATGACGATGTGCGTCGTGTTATTGTTAATCGCCATAAAGTGATTAAAATGATGCGTGATATTTTGGACGATGATGATTTCCTAGAAATTGAAACGCCAATTTTAAGTGCAGGAACCGATGAAGGCGCTCGTGAATTTATTGTACCAACCCGTAAGCAAGCCGGTTTATTTTACACTTTACCTCAAGCCCCACAACAGTTTAAACAAATGTTGATGGTTAGTGGTTATGAGAAATATTTCCAAATTGCACGTTGTTTTAGAGATGAAGATTCTCGTGGCGATCGCCAACCAGAATTTACACAACTCGATATAGAAATGGCTTACGCAAGTATGCAACAAATTATCGATTTAAACACGAAAATGTTTAACGCGATTGTGAAGAAAATATATGGCAAAAAATGGGTTTTACATCCGTTTGAAGTAATTACATATAAGGAAGCTATGGATTTTTACGGTTGCGACCGTCCAGATTTACGTTTCGGTTTAAAGCTGCAAGACATTACCGAAATTGTAAAAGAAACCAGCTTCCAAGTATTTAGTAAACCTATTGATGAAGGTGGTATTGTAAAATGCATAAAAGTTTCTGCCGAAGAACAAGGAAAAAAACGCTTATCTAAAGGACAGATTGAAAAACTTACCGGCATCGCGCAACAACATGGTTTAGGTGGTTTAGCCTATATTATTGTAAATGAAAACGATTTACAATCGCCAATTATTAAATTTTTAGGTGAAGATATTGCTGCTGGAATTATAAAAACTACCAACGCTCAAGTTGGTGATATTGTGTTTTTCTCGGCTGCCGATTATGAAACAGCAAATAAAGCTTTAGATGCAGTGCGCCAAGAGTTAGGAAGCATGCTGCGTTTGATTAATCCGAAAGAATTACGACCTGCTTGGGTTGTAGATTTCCCGATGTTTGAAAAAACAGATGAAGGCCGTTGGACCTTTACACACAACCCATTCTCGATGCCTGCAATTTACGATATCGACAAACACATGAATGGTAACGAAGATGAAATTGGAAGCATTATTGCGCAGCAATATGATTTAATTCTGAATGGTTACGAAATTGGTGGCGGATCGGTGCGTGCACACAAACCAGAAATTCTAGAAGCAACCTATAAAAACATGGGTTATAATAAGGAAGAGATGATGAAAAGTGTTGGAACCATGTATAAAGCCTTCCATTACGGAGCACCACCACACGGCGGAATTGCCTGGGGTGTAGACCGTTTAATGATGATTTTAGAGAAAAAAGCATCCATTAGAGAGGTTATGGCATTTCCAAAAACAGGAACTAGTGAAGATTTACTTTTTGGTGCGCCTTCATTATTATCTGATAAAAAAGTAGAAGAAATGAATGTTAAAGTGATGCGTAAGTAGGACTTTTCAATTTCATTCAAAATAAATATAAAAGCTTCAGTTTATTACTGAGGCTTTTTTTTTGTTAGAAACAAAATATACAAACAAGCACAATTACCTAACAACCAATAACGTCTACTCTACTTTCCGTCAGCCATATAATACAAGCGTTTCAAACTTCTTTTAAGCATGGAAAACCTATAAATACCAATAATAAAAAACAGGCCACTAAAAGCAAGGCCAACAACAGTAAGGTATTTAAAGTTTGGAAATTCTTTTATTTGATACAATGCTAAGCTTCCTAAGAGCAAATAAAGCGACGAACGTATGTAAGACAACAATGTGCGTTCATTGGCCAAGCGTGTGCGCTCTATGGCTAAATAATCTCGTAAAATAACTTTTTGGTCTGGTTCAAAATCTCGACCAAAGCGGAGAAGCTTCATTTTTGTGAATTTGTATATAAAAATACAGTTTTTTATCTAAGTTTAAATAATCTTCCAAAGTCTATTCAAAAAAAGATTAAACAAGATTGTAATCTTTTAGATTATAAACCGACTGTTTCTTGAAATAACAACTATTTTAGTATATCTAAAAAAATATTTAAAAAATTAAAAATTTTATCATGAAAAAAACAACTGTATTCACAAGTCTTGCTTTCGTATTCGTAATGTTATTATCAACAAGTGTAAGCGCTCAAAAATTCTCAAAATTAGATAAAAGCCCAATGGATGCGGCTGCTTTCCCTTCGGATTACAAAGACGCAAATAAAGACATTAAAATTATTTATAGCCGACCACAATTAAACGGACGTGATTTAGCAACTTTAGCACCAAACGGTAAAGTTTGGAGAGTAGGCGCTAATGAAGCTGCTGAATTAACATTGTTCTCAGATATGAAATTTGGTGATACCACTGTTAAAGCTGGAACATATACTTTCTATTTAATTCCTAATGAAAACGAATGGACTGCAATAATTAATAAAGATTTAAATGTTTGGGGTTCTTATTTCTACAAAGAAGCGAACGATGTTGCTAGATTATCTGTACCGGTAACTTCTGGAGATGATTTAGATGCTTTTTCTATTGCTTTTGATGAAGCTGATGGAGCCATAAACATGCATTTAGGTTGGGGAACTACTCGTATTGCTGTACCTTTTGTAAAGTAATAACAAACTTATCATATATAAAAATCCCGCAAACTTAAGTTTGCGGGATTTTTTTTGATTCTTTTATAATGTCTTAATCGATATCTATTAAAATGGAATTTTAAGAATATATTTTTTTTACAACTTTCCCAATACTTAAACCTTGTACTATAATTGAGAACAACACAATAATATAAGTTACATGAAGTATTAAATCTCCTGAAAGTTCTTTACTTAAACTTAATGCTAACGCAATAGAAATACCACCTCGTAATCCGCCCCAAGTTAAAACAACAACGGTTTTAATGGGTTTCTTTTCTTCGTGTTTTAATAATGAATATGGTAAAAGCACAGAAACGAATCGTGCTAAAAGCACAATTAAAACACCAAGAACACCTAATAAAATATAATTTGTATTAAAATTTAATAAATGAATAGCAAGCCCTATAAGCACAAAGAGAATACCATTAAATACATCGTCTAAAATCTCCCAAAAGGAACTAATCGCCTTTTGTATTTGGTTTTTATCTTCATTAACATGAATTTTATTCCCTATATATAGTCCTGCCACAACCATCGCCAATGGTGCCGATGTATGTAATATAAATGCACCCGCGGTACCCCCCATAACAGTAGCAAGTGTAATCATGACCGCTAATTGGGGATTTTCCTTTAAAGACTGAATACATTTTAAACCTAAAAAACCAATGAACAATCCGTAAAGTACTCCACCAACTGCTTCTTCTAAAAACAGCATTCCTATTTCGGCTCCAATCTCTGTATTACTATACTCACCAGTCGCTTGAGCTATTAACAGTATTCCTGAAAACACAACCACACCAATACCATCATTAAACAACGATTCGCCTTCTATTTTAATCCCTAAACTTTCGGCAATATTCGCTTTTTTCAAAATAGCCATAACAGCGATTGGATCGGTTGGAGATATTAAAGCCCCAAATAGCAGTGCATCCAAAAATGGTAATTTCACACCAATAAGTTGAGCTCCGAAAAAGGTTAAGCCTCCAACTAAAAATGTAGATATAAGCACTCCAAAAGTTGCAAATAGAAAAATAGATTTTTTTTCTTTAGCAAGTGCCGCGAGGTTAACATGTAACGCGCCAGCAAATAACAAAAAACTTAAAATACCATTAAGTAACAGTGTTTTAAAATCTGCATTAACAATAATGTTATAAAAGAATTTATAAAGTTCAGGAAAAACAATTTCACTTAGCTTTATAGGAACAATTAATATTAAACTCAAAACCATTAACCCGATAGTGGTTGGCAATTTTAACCATTTATAATTAGTGTAATTAAAAAGTGTCGCTATTGTAAATATAATACTGAAGGATTCGAACATTTTATTTAGATGGTATTAAAATATTTCATTACGAAAATAACAATAGAAAGATAAAACTTCCTATTGAATTAATAATAAGATATTAGATTTAATCTATTGTGTTCTGAAATTGATTTTGCCGAATTGTTACTGCCCTAAAGGAAAATGTTACTAAAGAAAAAAGTCCGATGAGGGCGAAGAAAATAGCTAAAACACTGGTATACAACGAAGTTTTCCCAACTTCATATAAACCATTTATAACAGCAGATATTAATAAAAGTGCTACAGCAACATAGAAAAAAACCATAGCCATATTAAGCAACTTCAATTGTTTTAATTTTCTTGCAATAATGGTTTTCTTTTTAGAACTTTCAATCAGTACGTTTATTTCATTACTCAAAGTGACCATTAAGTTTGAAGTTGAAAGAATAAGCAATCCTAAACCAGGCACAATTGTAATTGGTAAATACCAGTTTTCCATGAGAATTTATTTTTAAACCGTTTTGAGCAAGTTATTTTGTGCGCCCCTTGTATGATTCTGTTTCATCGCAATACATATCTAACTAGGTTTCTAAATATGCATCACGATTAAATAATCCTACCAACCAATGGTCTCCTTTAATTTTAGTTAAAATATACGAAGTACTTTATTATTATCTTTTGAAACTCCAGAATCTACACGATAATCCCATCCATTTACGAGTACGCGTTCTGGCTGCTTGCTTTCTAAATTGTTTGTTCGAACAATAACCACCGGTCTTTTCATAATTTAAAATTTAATATTTTAAAAAGCATTAAACTACTAAAAAGCAATAATGAATAATAGCACATGGGTGTACCAAAAGCTGTTTTCGGGCATTCGGCATAACCTAAAAGCTGCATGATTGAAGCAACTAAAGCAATACTACATGCTAAGCCTGCAAACAGAAAGTATAGCACGTTCCATTTTTTTAGAATATGTGCTATCAGCGGAATAAGAAAACAGATTAGAATAACCAAACACATGGGGATGCCCATTATTTTTGGGCAGCCTTCACCTGTTTTTAATTCTTCAATAACTAATCCGCCAGCTCCATATACACCTATTATAAGCACACCAAGAATAGCATAATATGTAATTCTTTTTAGCATTATTGGCTAGTTACAACTACGCAAGTAGGGCATTCTGTACCTTTAACTGTGCTTTTAAGCTTAATCCCATCGAGGTGTGTTACTACAAATTTCTGCACAAATGCATAATTAGCACTATGGTTATTAACACTTATTTGCATATCCTCATACTTTTCTCTTATGAGGTTATCGTACTCTTGATGCCCCCAACAATTAGGACAATAGCCTTTAGATAAATCGTTAATTTCTTTTTCCTTGCCCTTGCCTAATAATTGTTTTATAAAATTCATCTCTTAGTTTTTTAATTCTACTATTTCTATATCTGTTTCTTCTACAATAGGTGCTTTAACCTGTGGTTTTAAATCGATAACCGAGTTAACCTTCGGGTTATCAACACTAATTTCTTTGTTGTCTGCCAAAAGCACTTTAATATTCAAAACAGTAGATTCTTTACCTAATCCAAATTGAAGCAATGCCGTTTGATCACTAGCTAAACCTTCCCCGCTTACTAACCAATCGGTTAACGTTTTTGTTGGCGTAGTTACTGTTACCTTTGCTCCTTGTGCATTTACAGATTCTCCTAAGTCTACTTGTAGATAATTGTTAGTTCCTCCTTTGTTGATATAGGCTAAGGATGGCGAGTCGATGTTTACCCAAATCATATCTAAATAACCATCTTGATTAAAATCACTTACTAATGATGTTATAGCGTAATACGGATTAACAACACCACTTTTTTCTTCAGTTGGTGCAAACGTGCCATCTTCCTTCTGAACTAAAAATCTACTAGGCAGTTTAAACAGTTTATTAGGTGCAAAATCTACATAATTTTCAGCTACCATTAAATCTTGTAAACCATCATTATTCATATCTGCAAAGGTGCAACCCCAAGAAAACTCATAGTCTGCAATTTTAGTCTCTTCCGCTGTATCTGTAAATTTAAAGTTTCCTTCATTTTTAAAAAGAATCCATTTTTCATTAAATAAAGATGCCTCTTTTATATCGCCTTTCGCAATCGCTCTAGGAAGCGTACTTCCTGTATTAGAAAACATAAAATCTACCAACCCATCATTATTATAATCACCAACTGCTAATCCCATTGGGTAGGCGAATTTTTTGGTTAGCGGGTTCGGTTTCATCGTGTATGTTAGGTCGCCGTTGTTTTTATAAGTTCTTGCTTCACCCGTATCATGCACCACAACTAAATCTAACCAAGAATCGTTATCAATATCAACTAAAACACCTTGAAACGTGTTGTGAACATAGTCTAAGCCAGCTTCTTTAGTGATACTTACAAAATTTTCGTTTCCTGTGTTTAAAAGTAATTCACTTGTAGAACCGTAAGTGTAATCTTCAAAAATGGTTTGCCCTTCCATCAGCTCTTTTTTAAGGTAGGTTGCCATAAAAATATCTAAATCACCATCTTTATCAATATCACCAACCGTTAATCCGGCAGGTGTTGATTTTTCATTTATTGGTGTGTCAATCTTTTTAGCGCTAAACTTTCCGCCGGTATTATAATAGATTGTTAAACCATCTTCTCTACCAAGTAAAATATCGGTAAATCCGTTGTTATCAAAATCGGCAGAAACAACACCAACCGTGGTTAACGTACTCCCTTTTTGCTGTAAATTAACTTCGGAAGAAATATCGACAAACTGATTATCACGATAAGCAAAAATGGCATCTTCTTGAAACATGCCACCTCCAAAAAAGACTTCGTCTATATTATCGTTATCAATATCTATTAAAGCTGAAGGTGCTATTGGCAATGATTTAACACCATTATATTGATGTTTAAAATCAATAGCTATTTCTGAAAATAAAGGAATTTTACTATCTTCTATTGTGATATCGTATTTATCTGAAACGGAATCGCGCCAGAAAAAACCAAGAATGAGTACAACTAGTAAAAGGATTACTATTCCTGTGAATTTTAGAATTTTTTTAAGCATTTTTTTGATTTTTAATGTATTTGTTAAATTGGTATAATGATAATCCGAAAAGAATAAAATGAGTCACGTTCATTAATATAGGTAGCATGTGCTTGCCTAAAGCGGGTATTAATTTCCCTAAAACCACTAATAAAATGAGTATTACAATAGGATTGAAAATTGCCATCCATTTTTTGTAGTATGTCCCTCCTTTTAAAATGGCAATAGCAAAAACAACAGATAATGTGGCTATAATAATACGTAGAGCTTGCACTAACACCTCCATGTGGTTTGTGTAATGTGATAATAAGTTTTGGTAGGCCAAAGGATCGATTGTTTCTTTTAAATGAACAATATTACCTATAGAAGCACGAGAGCCAATCCAAACTCCACCAACTGCAAAAGCTATAAATCCTATGGCTAAAACCAGCCTAGCTAACGCTTCGTTGCCCGATTTAAGCATTCGATATATATGTATATATCCGGCAAAGTAAAAAGGTAATCCAATAACGGCCAAGAAATGACCTGCGGTAAGATTATTTAATGATACGAATTTGAAAAACTGATAATTTTCGGAATGTTCTAAAATTGAGGGTGAATAATGTAAAAAATATTCCCCTAAGCCTACAAGAATAGAAGCAATAAGGCCTAGATACCCTAAAGTTTTAGTTAATTTCATTTGATAGTTAATGTGTTAGTTATGGGTTTGTCGAGATATGTTAAAATTACTTTCAGATAAAATAAAATACTATATACTAATAGGTTATAATTGACGTTCATCCATAGCAACATAAAATAGCCTTGTTAAAAAACAAGCTCTCTCAGGTAATCTGCAATAAATTTTTTAATTCTTGTTAGGCTATCTTTATACAATGGTGTTAAGTTTTGGATAGTTACTTAGCATGACATCTATACATCTTTTTAGTGTCATTTATCACTTTACATAACCCTTTAGCGTAATTCACTGAAGATCTATAAGTTTGGAAAATCCGATAGTAAAGATCATCCTAAAACCTTATGTGTTTTTGAAGAAATATTTAGATTTTGAACATAAAAAAAGCCTTATCTAATAAAAGATAAGGCTTTTGTACTGAAGACGGGACTTGAAACCCACTATTTTGAATACTATTCAAACCTTAGTAAACATGTGGCAAACCTTTTAAAAATCCATCAACTGCATATTTTACAAAAGGTTATACGTATTTAATAAAATCGCATAAAATTGAAATAGGTTTAAAAACGGTTGGCAAACGGTTGGCAAGAATTGTAAAAGATTGTATATTTGTATTGTTCAAATACTCAAAATAATGGCAACAATTAAATTTCAAGTATTAGGTAATAGTGAAACGGTACCGGTTTATTTAAGATTATCTGTAAAACGGGGTTTAAGTCCACGCGCTAAAACTGGTTTGTATATCAGTCCAAAAAATTGGAGTTCTACCAATTACCCTAAAACAAACACCCCAACAAATAAAAATTTAAAATCTACTTTACAGAAATTAGAAACCTATGTTTTAGATCAGGTTAATAATGCGAATAGTACAGGAGAAGAAATAAACGCAAGTTGGTTAAAATATAATATTGATTTATTCTTTAATCGCATTACAGAAACCACGCAAAGCGATTTATTAACGGATGCCATACAAAGCATTATTAATGAAGCACCAACACGAAAAAATGCAAAAGGCGGAATAGGATTATCAAAAAGCCGTATTAACGCCTATACTTCATTAAAAAATATTCTTACTGAATATCAAAAACAAAACTCTTTCAAGGTAAAAGATGTAAACGTAAAATTTGCAAAGGATTTTTTAAAATACCTACTCAATACAAAGAACTACCAAAAAAGTTACGCACTTAAAAAAATAGCAGATTTAAAAACGGTTTGTAATGATGCTTCCTTTTATGGAATTGAAACCAGTGTACAATTAAAGAAAATTGATAGTACTAAAACCAAAAATGAAAACATACTGTTTTTAAACCCTAAAGAATTGCAAGCGATAGAAAGCGCGGTACTTTTAAATGACGCCCTTAAAAACGCTCAAAAATGGCTTTTATTAGGATGTAACATAGGACAAAGAGGTGGCGACCTTTTGCAATTAAACCAAAGTAATTTTATTAATAGAAACGGTTTAGAAGTAATAGAACTAAAACAGCAAAAAACAGGTAAAAACGTAACTATACCAGTATTAGAGAAAACAAAAGAGATTTTAAAAGATGGTTTGCCATATAAAATATCAATTCAAAAATTTAACAACCATATAAAAGAGGTTTGCCGTATTGCTGGAATTGATGAAATGATAACAGGAACTAAAATTTTGATGGTAGACAAAAATAACAACGTAATACCTAAAGACAGTAAAGGAAAGTATATTTCAAAAGGATTTAAAAGAAAAATAAGCGGCTTATATCCTAAATATGAGTTAATGGCTTCTCACGTTTGCCGTCGTTCTTTTGCTTCTAACTTATACAGTGTATTACCAACGCCATTAATAATGAGTATAACGGCTCATAGTTCAGAAAAAATGTTATTAAACTACATTGGTAAGGATAGTTTGGATTACGCCCAACAAATAGCGGATTTCTATACATTACAAGCACAAAAGCAACACAAAAAAACAAACCTAACTGTTATTAAAAACGCAGTAAACAATTAAACTTTATATATTATGAAAGAACAAACCGCAATTGAATTAAAAAAAGAAGAAAACGCAGCAAACTTGCAAAAAGGGAATCAGTTGTTATTGCTTCAGGCTATTAATAGTTTTGAGCATGGATTGAAGTGCCTGGAATGGATGTCAGATTTACCAAATGAATGTACTAAGGATTCGTATATGATTTTAACGGATAGGTTTGAATATTTCAAAGAGTGCGCCTTAGACACTGGGGATTGTGATTTTCTCATAATTAACAAAGTAGAGAACGAACTTAAAGGGGTGCAAAGAGGATATGAAGAAAAATTAGAAGTAAAGGAACAATTAAGCCGCTTAAGACAGGCCATTATTGAAGAAAAACAAGCCTCATAAACAACAATAAAACAAACCCTTTTAAACGTGTTAAGAGGGTTTTGTATATTTATCAAGGCAACGCAAAAAACACTGTTCAAATGGATTACCTAAAATTATACTTTTCAGCAAACGAATTTAAAAATAGTTTTAATTCAGATTTTGAAAACTTTAAAACAGTTTACGAAGATGCTAGTTTACAAAGGTTTGTAAAAGAAAATATATCTTTTTACAAAGCATGTTTTGAGAATACGGAATATATTGAACTAAAAGACGGAAACTTTTTTATTAAAACAGAATTTTTAGGATGCAATATCATGACTGAAGTACTGGACATGATTAAAACACCTCAAAAGGAAATTAATGAAGTTAAGCGGAAACAGGTTAATTTTGCCTTTGAATCTATTTTGACGTTTTTAAATGAAAAGTTAAATATCAATGAGCAAAAAACAGGATCAATACAATGGCACGGAAATAAAACCGAACTCATAGAATTAACAAAGGCTCTAATTGAAAACGGAAATTTAAAGGGTAAACAGGAAGATATATTCAAAAGAGTTCAAGAGGTTTTTGGTACTGAATTAAAACACATAGATCAGGCAATCACAAAGTTTACTTATAGAACAGGAAGCAAAACTATATTTTTAGACACCTTAAAAGGGTCATTTAATAATTACATTGACAATAAAGCAAAATAAAATCTTTAGTTAGTTAAAAGTTAGTAGTATTTAAACACTTCTAAAGCGTTGCAATTTAGCCGAATATTAATCTAAAATATTTAGCAAAATGCCACAAGTACAATTTATTCAAGTAACCCCTGAACAACTTCAAACGGCCATTATTAAGGGTGTAAAAACTCAATTAGAAGACCTCAAAAAACACTTTCAACCCAAAGAGCCTAAACAGTATTTAACACGTGTTGAGGTTGCCGAAATGCTTAAAATAAACCTCTCGAGTGTTCACAACTGGACTAAAAAAGGAATATTAAAGGCAAAGCAAATCGGGGGACGTGTATATTATTTACGTACCGATATTGAAAATGCTTTCGTTGAACTTAAATAGTAATACGATGGCAACGCAAACACCTCAACCAGTCACTCACGTTTACAAGGAAATAAACGAGGGCAAATATAAAAGCGTGAAACATTACGAACTTCAAAAATGTAGCGCAAACCCTGTATTTTCCAACCTCATCAATATTAGTGTTAATCAAAATTGCGCTCAATCTATGCCTGTTTTTTGGTTAAAGATACGAGAGGGAAACAAGTGGACTAAATACATTACAGGTTTATTTAAAACCTCTAAAAAAAACGTTTACAAGGGAGACACTCAAAGAAAAAGAAACCTAGTTGTTTTTAGATTTTCCGAAGATTACAGCACCCTAACAATTGAGTTTTACCAAAACTACTACACAACCGATTTAAGGAAGTTTTTATAATAAACTAGAAACATTACAGCAAGAACAAAACAAAAAAAGAGAGCTGTTCAAAGGCTCTCTTTTTTTTGTTCAAATGCAGTAACACTGGCAACGCATTACATACACGCAAATATAACTATTTCCTTTTGATTGATTACATAAAAATAAAGCTTTTAAACATAGATAGGAAACGCCTTGAAAGTTTGCCGTATCTCGAGTTTAAAACGGAGGTTTCAGAAAAAACGGGGTTATTGGCTGCAAAAAAAATAGCCATGTACCACTATTGTAAAATTACAATTTACGATAGTGGGTTAATTTTATTTACTGGAAGTATTCATAAATTACATAATTCTCTAAACGAGATCAAGGCACCGAATTACAAAACGGTTAGAAACTACAAGGGTTATAACGGGAATATATTTACACTGGATAATATTTTAGAAATAAATAAGCATTTATGTCTATTGTTTGATTGTAAACCAAATAAAATGATATTTCAAAACATAGAATTCGGGATCAACACTACGCCTGACTTTTGCCCCCAATTATTTATTACTGGCTTGCTGTTCAATCGAGGTTTGCCGTTTGAGTTTAAGTTTAAAAGGCGGTACGCTGAAGTATTACACAATAATTACAGGATAAAAATTTACAATAAATCCGAACAATACGGAATAAGCAAACATACATTAAGAATTGAAATCGCGCATAAAAAGTCTATTGATTTCAATACGGAAACAGGTATTAAAACTTTTGAAGATATAAATAAAACAACACTAAATAAGGCCTTACATTTTCTTTTAAAAAGGTTTGAAAGGGTCGTTTATTACGATAAGACTATTAACAAAAGTAAGTTGATAAAATCAATTAAAAAGGAGTTAAACAACTATTCAGATATTACATACTGGCTAGATACTTTAAAACCTAACAAAAGAGACAAGCCTAAAAAGAAATTAAAACAAATAATAATAAAACATTCCGAAAATTTACATGAGCAATTAAGAAAGGATTTAATAAAAAAAGGGGTAATAATTAACCGAAAATTAAAAACACCTAAAAGGGTAATAATTAACCATTCATATAGTGAGTTAAATACTACCCCAAAACACCTAAAACAAAAACACATTAGTAATTAAATTAAAAACAGAAAAAAATGGTACTAACTAACGCAGCATACTACGAAAATATACGTCATACTTTATCGTCGACACATAAGCCTGACCTCATAATTACAGATCCTATTGGTTACGAGACAGCGGATGAGGAATTTGTAAGAACAATTGAAAACATCGGGATAGTTACAAATTATTCAGCAAGTTTAAAATTTACTAATGACGGCTTAGATTATATAGTTGATGTATTGGAAAATTACGGCATTAACGAAGTAGTTTCAATTAAAAAAGAGGGTCAAAACCCAAATACTGATGAATGGGTTGAACTATACACCAGTACACTTGAGACGATTTACAACCTAGAAAACAACGAACTTTCTGTTAAAATTAATTCAGGCGGTTTTGACAAACTTTTTAAAGCACGTGAAAGTGAAAAATTAGAAATTGAAAGCACAACAACAATTGATCAAATCACTATTCCTGAATTAGCAACAAAAGACCTAACTATTGATGATAGAGAAATATTTTTAACATCAACATACGAGGTTAGCAATAATGATGATACGGCATATATGTATAATTATACAGATGATAAAGGAAACGAACGTGGTTCGTCCGTATGCGTACCATTGCTTATAAAATCTAAATCGCACGAAAATGCACAAAACCCATATCCTAATACCAAAATAGGTGACAGGTTTTCTGATGGAACAAATGAAATGATGTTTTTTGCAAACTCAAAATTGAGGAGCGTTTTAAACATGGACTTGTCTATCTCATTTACCCCCGATGTTATAAGAAACGAGAACACCGATTTTTCAAGATTCTGGCTAAGAGTTGCCATTTATAAAAACGGTACTGATTATGATTACGATAGAGAAATAGTGATTTGGTACGCTGATAATATTTCCACTTATGACGAAATCGCACAGACTTTCAATGTTAATGAGGTTCTTAATTTAAAATCAGGTGAATCAGCATCATTACAATTCAGCCAATTGTTAAAAGGTGGTAGCGGAACACGAAGCCGTTTAGAAATCAATTGTAGAGACATTAACGTTGAAATGATACTAACAGAAAGTAGCACGTTTGCAACGACATCAACAAAAGCAATAACATTGCATGATTTAGGTGAGAGACTATCACAGTTAATCACGGGAAAATCAAATAGGTTTAAAGCGTCCATATTAGGACGTACCGAATTAGGATACTCACAAGATGGTGAATTTGCTTATTTAAGCGCATACAGTGGCCATTGGTTGCGTAATTTCGGGTTAGCCGATGAACTGTATAAAAAGTTCACAACATCTTTTAAAGATTATACGCAAACATTGCAATCTGTATTAAATGTTCATGTCGGGTTTCAAAGTATAAACAACCAGGACCTAATTATTGCCGAGGATTTTGAATATTTTTTCAATCCTAACATTGTAATTGTATTGCCTATACCATTGGCCAACGTAAAAAAACATACTGCAGAGGACTTTGTTTTTTCTAGTGTTGAATTAGGTTATGAGAAAGGCGGTGAAGTTGAAGGTATTATGGGATTGGACGAGCCTAACGGAAAGGCGAATTGGGTTTCAAACATAACAGCAATAAAAAACCCTTATTCGTCAATCTCGAAATACATTGCAGGCGTTTACGACGAAGAAAAACAAAGACGGTACCAAAGGGAAGATTACCCGACCTTAGATACTGACAGAGATACTGATATTTTTATAAAAGACTGTAAAGATGTTTCCGGTGTTTTAACTGAGCGTTTATGGAATGATGATTTTGCCGCGGCACCAACGGGAATTTTCAGCCCTGAAACAGCGAAAAATTTAAGATTGTCGCCAGCAAATAATTTAAGACGTAGAAAATCACTACTAGCCACACCGTTAAAACACTATCAAAACGAGTATTTATCTTTTGGAAGTTCGACGGCAAATAGTGCAATGACAACGCAATTAATCGGAAAGGCCGCCATTACTGAAAATGATAATATTATTAATTCAGATTTAGGAAACAGATTATTTGAACCTTACTACATCGAGGGAGAGCATGTTGTAAGTAATGAATTAATGACGCAATTAAAAGGATTTACCAACATTAACGGTGTTGATGTTCCTAACTTTTATTGTAAAGTAGAATTTACCATTGAAGGAGATACAACCGTAAGACATGGTTACATAATGAGTGTAAAACCCGACGGTGCCGGTACATGGAAATTTATAGAAGCCGCTTTTGAACCAGTCCCAGTGTATAAGTAGAAAATAAAAAGTGTTTATACATTAATAACCGTAAGCAGAATATTAAAACCTCATCATTATGCAACTTGATGAGGTTTTAATTTTAGTTTTATGTTTATCAATCTAATGAATTATTTTAAACTTCGTGGTTATCTGTTCGCGCACATAAACAAAAGTCAAAAAAAACTTCGTTACTATCTGTTCGCGCGTATAGGTAAAAATCAAAACACGTGTAAATGAGTGTTTTTAAAAATGGTTGGCAAATGGTTGGCAAGAATTAAGTATTAAAAATAAAAAACCGCTGAAAATCAATCGATTAACAACGGTTATAGTACTGAAGACGGGACTTGAACCCGTACGTCCTAATGGACATTGGATTTTAAGTCCAACGTGTCTACCAATTCCACCACTTCAGCATTGGAATATTTTAAGGCAAAAATTCTCAGAGCGAAAGACGGGATTTGAACCCGCGACCCCCACCTTGGCAAGGTGATGCTCTACCCCTGAGCTACTTTCGCAGTCTTTTAATGAACGAGCAATATTGCTATTGCGGTTGCAAATTTAAGACTTTTATTGGATTACCAAAGCCTTTTTGAAAAAAAATTTAAAAAAACTTTTAACCTTGTTTTTTCTTTAGCAACATACGCTTGATTTCATTCAATTTCATAAGCGCTTCTACCGGTGTAAGTGTATCAATATCAATGTCTAAAATTTCTTCTTTAATATTTTCCAGTAAAGGGTCGTCTAAATTAAAAAAACTGAGCTGCATGTCGTCTTGCATCGATTTTACTTTATTTGTGAGTTCTTCACTCGAATGCGACTTTTCTAACTTCTCTAAAATTTTGTTGGCACGACGTAAAACTTGTTGTGGCATGCCCGCCATTTTTGCCACATGAATTCCGAAACTATGCGCACTTCCCCCTTCAACTAGCTTTCTCAAGAAAAGCACATTATCTTTTAATTCTTTTACTGAAACGTTGAAATTTTTAATACGTCCAAAAGTTTCCGTCATTTCATTCAGTTCATGATAATGCGTCGCGAATAAGGTTTTCGGTTTCGCCGGGTGCTCATGCAAGTACTCGCTAATAGCCCAAGCAATCGAAATACCATCATAAGTACTCGTACCACGTCCAATTTCATCTAAAAGAACCAAACTGCGTTCTGAGATGTTATTTAGAATAGACGCCGTCTCGTTCATTTCTACCATAAACGTCGATTCGCCCATCGAAATATTATCACTGGCACCTACTCTCGTAAATATTTTATCAACCAAACCAATCCGAGCCTCTTTTGCAGGCACAAAACTTCCCATTTGAGCCAATAGCACAATAAGTGCGGTTTGACGTAAAATAGCCGATTTACCAGACATATTAGGCCCAGTAATCATGATAAGTTGTTGTGTGGTTCTATCTAAAAACACATCGTTGGCAATATAATCTTCGCCAATAGGCAATTGTTTTTCAATTACAGGGTGACGTCCTTCTTTAATTTCTAAATCGTGCGACTCATCAATAACTGGGTACACGTAATTATTATCTTTTGCCAGTTGAGCAAACCCACACAAACAATCTATTTGCCCAATTAAATAAGCATTTTGTTGCACGGCCTTGATATATTGGTTCATCCAACTTACCAATTCAGCAAATAATTTTTGCTCAATGGCTTGTATTTTATCTTCGGCACCTAAAATTTTGGCTTCGTATTCTTTTAATTCTTCGGTAATATAACGTTCTGCATTTACCAAAGTTTGTTTTCTAATCCACTCTTCGGGCACCTTATCTTTATGCGTGTTTCGAACTTCTATATAATACCCAAATACGTTATTCGAAGCTATCTTAAGCGAAGTAATCCCTGTGCGTTCGCTTTCGCGTTCGAGCATGCCATTTAAATAATCTTTCCCTGAGGTTGAAAGTGCTCGTAATTCATCTAATTCTTTAGAGAATCCTTCAGCAATACTATTTCCTTTTAAAACATTTACAGGCGCTTCTTCATTTAAAGTTTCTTTAATTTTAGCACGCAACACATTACAACTTTGTAACGTATCTCCAATAATTTTTAAGGAATCGTTATCGCAATCGGACGCTAAAGTTTTTATAGGAACTATAGCTTCTAATGAATTTTTAAGTTGAATAACCTCGCGCGGATTCACTTTAGTAGTAGCCACCTTAGAAATTAATCGCTCTAAATCACCAATGCCTTTAATATGGTTTTGAATACTTAAAAGCGTAGCATCTTCGGACGTTAAAAAATGAACTACCTCATGACGTAGTTTTATTTTGGCTACACTCTTTAACGGTAATGCCAACCAACGTTTTAGCAACCTGCCACCCATGGGTGAAATGGTTTTATCAATAACATTTAAAAGCGTTACGGCATTATTATTTGTAGAATTATAAAGTTCTAAGTTTCGAATAGTGAAACGATCCATCCACACATAATCATCTTCTGCAATACGAGAAATTGATGTGATGTGTTGCAGTTTATGATGCTGTGTTTCGCCTAAATAATGAAGAATAGATCCGGAAGCAATCACGCCTTCTTGTAAATCTTCAACACCGAAACCTTTAAGTGTTTTAGTATCAAAATGTTTTACTAGAGTCTCGTAAGCATAATCGGTTTGATATACCCAATCTTCTAAATAAAACGTGTGAAAATCGTCGCCAAAAGTTTCATTAAACTTAGCGCGTTTTTGTTTAGAGACTAAAACCTCACTGGGGCTAAAATTTTGCAGTAACTTATCGATATACTCCGCATTACCTTGAGAAGTTAAAAATTCCCCGGTTGAAATATCTAAAAACGAAATTCCTATATTTTTTTTATCGAAATAAACAGAACATAAAAAATTGTTCGATTTAGACACTAAAACCTCATCGTTTAAAGCTACGCCCGGTGTTACCAATTCAGTAACGCCACGTTTTACAATATTTTTGGTTTGTTTTGGATCTTCGAGTTGGTCGCAAATAGCCACGCGTTCGCCTGCTTTTACCAACTTAGGCAAATAGGTGTTTAAAGAATGATGCGGAAAACCGGCAAGTTCTATTTCGCTTTCGCTACCGGCTCCACGTTTGGTTAAAATAATCCCTAAAATACCGGCCGTTTTAACAGCATCCGAACCAAAGGTTTCGTAAAAATCGCCTACTCTAAATAATAACAATGCATCGGGGTATTTCGCCTTGATAGCATTATATTGTTTCATTAACGGAGTTACTTTTTTACTTTTTGTTGCCAATGGATATCTGTTTTAGTAAGTTTGCTAAAGTAACTATTATTCTATTTTTTTTGAAGTGGAACGCCTAGAAGTTATCGCTAATTGTTCACAATTTTAAGTTTATGGACAACCACCGATTTTAGTTGTGATTTATAAAACAATTTTCAGGCTTGAGTAAGCACATAACCGTGGCGCGTTAGGGATTGGAGCATTGTTGGAGCTCTTTTTGTGTTGTTGCACCTATGCAACACAAAAAAGCGACTACAGAAAGCCCGACCCTTGGGGAACGCCATAAAAAACCAAATTTAATTAAATAAAAATGTTTCGCTTTCGCGGAATAAAAAATATAATTCATCAAGTATCATGCGTAAATTAAAAAATAGTGAACTGGACCGATTGAGTGTTGACGACTTTAAGGAAGCAGCGAAAACACCTGTAATTATTGTGCTTGACAACATTAGAAGTTTAAATAATATTGGATCGGTGTTTAGAACGAGTGATGCGTTTTTAGTTGAAAAAATCTACCTCTGTGGCATTACGGCAACGCCACCACACAAGGATATTCATAAAACAGCTTTAGGAAGTACCGATACTGTGGCGTGGGAATATATTGAAAACACGATGGGTTTAGTTGAAAAACTAAAAGCCGAAAACGTGAAAATTTGCGCGATTGAACAGGCCGAAAACGCCACGATGCTAAACGATTTTACACCTGAAACAGATGTAAAATACGCGCTTGTTTTTGGAAATGAAGTGAAAGGCGTGGCGCAAAATGTAGTTTCGGCAAGTGATATAGTTATTGAAATTCCGCAATTTGGCACAAAGCATTCGCTGAATATCTCGGTGAGCTGTGGTGTTGTGGTTTGGGATGTGTTTTCTAAGTTATTAGCAAATAAATAGTTTAGGTGGCAAAACGAAAAAAGACGCCGTGGCCAACTAAGGATGCGATGACTCAGGTTTACGATATGAAACTTTGGGGCGGAACCGGATTTGATTTTTACTCTGGTGAAGGCTCTCACAATCCTGAAATTATTGAGCCGTACTTACAGGTGTTGACTGCTTTTTTGAAATCGCACAAATCACTTTTAACCGTTTGCGATTTGGGTTGCGGCGATTTTAATATTGGTAAACACCTAACTCAATTTACTAAAACATATTTTGCGATTGATATTGTTGAAAGCCTAATTGAAAGAAATAAAATTTTATTTCAGGAGGAAAACCTAGAATTTCAATGTTTAAATATTGTTGAGGCCCCACTTCCTCAGGCCGATTGCGTTATTCTTAGACAAGTATTACAACATTTATCTAATGCTGAAATTGAAAAAGTCGCGAAAAAACTAATGAATTACAAGTACGTTATTCTTACGGAACATGTGCCCACAGGCGATTTTACACCAAATAAAGATATTATTTCTGGGCAAGGCATCCGAATAAAAAAGAATAGTGGTGTTAACTTATTAGAGCCACCTTTTAATTTGAAAGTTCAAGAAGCTACAAAACTTGGCGAACATATTTTGAACGATGGAAAAGGACAGATTGTAACGTGGTTATTTACAAATCTCACCCAAAACCCATAAATAATCTGTGCGATTCTCCACAAAATCCTTATCGGAAATATCAATAATTTTTACATTGAAATTCGGTTGCGTTTTTAAGAACTCTAAATAACCCGAATTAATTTTTTCTAAATAATCATCTTCAATATTTTGCTCGTAATCGCGTCCGCGTTTTTTAATATTCTGCTGTAACCGTTCGGTATTTTGATATAAATAGATATATAAATCGGGCTGACGTAAATCTTTATACATCATATAAAACAACTTTCGATACAAACTAAACTCGTCGCCTTTAAGTGTGATTTTAGAAAAAATGAGTGATTTATACACATCGTAATCGCTCACAATAAAATCTTTAAACAAATCGAGTTGTGCAAAATCTTCTGTAATCTGCTGGTACCTATCCGTTAAATAAGCCATTTCTACCGTAAAAGCGTACCGTTTTGGGTCTTCGTAAAATTTAGGTAAAAAGGGGTTTTCAGTAAAACGTTCCAAAATAGACTTCGCGTTAAAATCTTGCGCTATCATTTTTGTTAAACTCGTTTTTCCAGCACCAATATTACCTTCAATAGCAATGTAATTATATTTTGAAAAATCGAGACGCTCCAATGGGTTTTTCAAAGTATCTTCTAATGGTGACAACACAGAATCGTCCGCACACTCCGTTAACAAAGCCGATACACTTTTATTAAATTTAGGATGCGTCATTTTAGCAGCCACATCATGCAATGGCAACAACACAAATTTACGTTTCTGCATTTCGGGGTGTGGCACCATCAAGGTTTCGGTGCTAATTATTTCTTGTTCAGAAAAAATAATATCCAAATCAATTTCACGAGCCTCGTACACCTCAGTTTGCTTAGGCTTTCGCCCTAACTGCGTTTCAATTTCTTGTAAGATTTCTAGAATTACTTGAGGCCTTAAATAACTTTCTAAAACTAAACAGGCATTATAAAAATCGTCACTTTCAAAACCAAACGCAGGCGATTGATACACTTTGGAAATCGCCTTAATATTGCCAACTTCAAGATGTATGGCTTCAATAGCATGTTGCAAATTTTCAAGTTTATCGCCTTTATTACTTCCTAAAGCAATATGAAATGTGGTTGGTTTTGTCATAAGTATCGGCAAAATAATGAAAACTAAATGGTTTCATTGTATATTTACCCGAGGTATTTATTCACAACTTTGCATGACATTAAAAGACAGACTTGCTGCCCAACGGATTTACATGCTTTTGGGTGCCTTATTTATAACCTCGTTAGTAGTTTCTAACTTAATTTTTCAGAAATTTTTCTATTGGTATCCTTTCGATATTGAAATTTTTGGGAGTAAACTATTTGAAGTTTCCGTAGGTATTCTCCCCTACCCAATTACGTTTTTAATCACGGATTTAATCAGTGAAATTTATGGCAAAAAACGTGCAAACCAAGTGGTTGTCGCTGGTATATTTGCTTCATTTTTTTCATTATTAATAGTTTACGTTTCAAATGTGGTCCCCGCCACACCGTGGTCTCCTGTTCAAAATGGCATGTTTAACACCGTTTTTGGCAACACCATTTTAGCCGTTTTTGCGAGTATGATGGCGTATTTATTTGCGCAATTTATCGATATTCAAATTTATCATTTCTGGAAACAACTTACCAAAGGGAAACATTTATGGCTTCGGAATAATTTTTCAACCTTTTTATCGCAATTTGTAGACACCTTCACTGTTGTTGGCCTGCTTTGTATTTTCGATATTATTGCCTGGGATCGGTTTTTAGGACTTTTATTAAGCGGTTTCATCTTTAAAGTGATCATTGCATTCATAGATACACCATTTTTATATTTAGGTGTGTTTTTATTCCGTAAACGTTTCAACCTTAAAGTAAACGAGGAAATTGAATTGCTATAAACTTTACCTTACATTCCGTTAAAATTAACATAAACCCCTTAGTATATTAAACTTTAAACCCGATTTTTGCGTATATATTTATATAGACGCCTACTTATGAAAAAAGTTTTAAAAATAGCGGGAATTACCGCACTTACACTTATTATTTTATTAATTGCACTTCCTTTTGTTTTCCAAGGTAAAATACAAGGTATGGTGAAACAGTTTATAAACGAAAACTTAAACGCGAATGTTGAATTTAGCGATGTTAGTCTGAGTTTTATCCGCAGTTTTCCGGAAGCTCAAGTTAACATTAACGATTTGGTTATTACCAATTTTGAACCATTTAAGGATGAAACCCTGCTCTCTACAAAATCGATTGCTTTTACCGTTTCTATCCCTGAATTATTCAAAACCGCTAGTGAAGAGGCTATTGTTGTAAATAGTATTTATATAGATGAAGCTTTGGTAACGCTTAAAACCAATGCAGCTGGCGTAACCAATTACGACATTACAAAAACCGATACCAACACAACGGAAACTACTTCGGAGTCTAGTAGCTTTGCATTTAGCATTGAAGATTACAGCATTGACAATAGTACTTTTAATTATATTGATGAAGGCTCTAAAATGAGTTTTCACCTTACCGCATTAAACCATAATGGTAGTGGTACATTTTCGGGAGACACTTCGGAATTGGATACAAACACAGAAGCTAACGTCAGTTTTATGATGGATAGCACAAACTATTTAGATAATCACGCCATAAAACTAGGCGCTTTAATCGACTTAGATTTAGCAAACAGCAAATACACCTTTAAAGAAAACAAAGGTTACATTAACAAACTTCCTATTGAATTTGATGGTTTTGTAAGGTTATTGGACGACGATAAAGGTCAAGAAATTGATATTACCTTTAAAAATCCAGAATCGGACTTTAAAAACTTTTTAGCTTTAATTCCAGAAAGTTATTCTGGCAGCCTCGATGGTGTAGAAACTAGTGGCGATTTCAAAATAAATGGTATAATAAAAGGTATTAATTCTGATGAAACGATCCCGACTTTAGATATCAACATTGTATCAAACAATGCATCATTTAAATATCCTGATTTACCAAAACGTGTTGAAAACATTGTGATTAATACTACTATAAAAAACACAACAGGTATTTTAGATGACACTTACGTGGATTTGAATACGCTTAACTTCAAAATAGATAACGATGTTTTTAAATCGTCTGCAAGTATTAAAAACATCACAAAAAACATGTTTATAAATGCCAATTTAGACGGTGTTTTAAACCTCGCAAACATATCACAGGCATATCCAGTGACTTTAGAAAACGAACTTACCGGAATTTTAAAAGCAAAACTAAGCACATCTTTTGATATGAATGCGATTGAAACCAATGCTTTTGAACGCATTAAAAGCAGTGGCTCAGCAAGTGTAACTAATTTTGTTTTTTCTTCGGATGATATGGCAAACCCAATTGAAATTTCCGAAGCTAATTTAACTTTCAATCCAACCACAGTGGCTTTAAATCAGTTTAAAGCCAAAACAGGAGAAAGTGATTTAAATGCCTCTGGAACGATAACCAACTTATTAGGGTTTTTATTGAGTGACACTGCCTTAAAAGGAAATTTCGACCTCAACTCAAACGTGTTTAAAGTGAGCGATTTTATGTCGGAAAGCGAAACTGCTTCTACTGAAAACCAAAGCACAAGCGCTAGTGAGTCTTTAAAAATTCCAGCATTTTTAGATTGCACCATAAACGCCAACGCTAAAACAGTAGTTTACGATAATTTAAACTTAACGAGTGTTACAGGTACACTTTTAATAAAAGACCAAACAGCAACATTAAGCAATGTAACTTCAAGTCTTTTCGATGGTGCACTTACTGTTTCTGGCGATGTATCTACAAAAACTGAAATACCAACATTCAATTTCAGTTTAGGCGCTAATAATTTCGATATTTCAAAATCTTTTCAAGGCTTAGAATTACTTCAAAACATAGCTCCTATTGCTAAAATACTTCAAGGTAAACTAAACACTAGCATGAATTTATCGGGTAGTTTAGACAAAGAATTTTTACCGAATTTAAGCACAATTTCAGGTAATGCTTTAGCTGAATTATTAACCACAAACTTAAGCGAAAGCAAAACCGGGTTAATGAGTAAATTGGAAAGTTCTATTGATTTTATCGATTTCAGTAAATTGGATTTAAAAGACTTAAAAACGACATTAGAATTTGCCAACGGACAAGTAAGCGTTAAACCTTTCGATATAAAATATAAGGATATTGCCATTACGGTTTCGGGAGCTCATGGTTTTGACAAAACCCTTAATTACAACGCCGTTTTTAACGTGCCTGCAAAATATTTAGGAAATGAGGTTACTAATCTATTAAGCAAAATTGATAGCGAAGACGCTAACAACATCACGATTCCTGTTACAGCAAATATTGGCGGATCGTATACAAGTCCAACCGTTAAAACAGATTTAACAAGTGGCGTTACCAACCTTACGAAACAACTAGTTGAAATTGAAAAACAAAAACTACTGAATAAAGGAAAAGATAAAGTTTCCGATTTAATTGGAGGTATCATTTCTGGTAACAAAACAAAAACAGATTCAACCAAAGCCACACAAACTGACGCTATAAAAGATGCGCTTGGCGGTATTATTTCAGGAAATAAAACACAAACTGACACCACAAAAACCACACAAAAAACAAATACTACAGACGCGGTTAAAAATGTACTTGGTGGTTTCTTGAAGAAAAAAACGCAAGACACGGTGCAGTAATTTCTGTTTAAAACTTCCGAAGAAAAAGGAAAAGCCATAAAAACACGAATAAATAATTCATGTTTTTATGGCTTTTTTTTTCATAATATAACCTACGGAATAGTTCGCTACTTTGTGATTTTATGATAGTAAAAAGCAGGCAACAATAAGATTAAAATAACGGGCTGAATTAAGAAGCGCCGTAAATTAAAAAACATATAATAATCGGCTTGTTTCGGATTGATTACAAAGTATAAATACCCACAAATTAAAAGCAGAAATGCGATACCATAAATATACATAGAGAACTTTATAATACTTCGTTCTCTAAAAACCACGTAAAGAATTGTTAAAGAAACCACAGTATTTAAAACATACCGCAGCGTTGTAAAACTCACCAATTTTAGTAATTCGCGTCGTGGACTATCAACGTATAAATAATCGTTTTTAAAGAATGTTAAATACGGATCGTAAAATAACTCATGCTCAAACCATCGAATTAAAACGAGTAATCCGAATAAAAAGGAAAGTAAAACATATCGTATTAATTTAGACATCCTTCTTATTTAATTTTGAAAACCTATTCACCCAAAACACCCATAATAAAAACACTACACCATAAATTATTCCTGGAAAAACAACGCTATGTAGAAACTCCGACCATTCTGGAAATTGATAAATACCAATTGCTAAAACCACAATACGCAGCACATTTACGACATACACTAAAACACTCCCGGAAAGCACATATAACAAGGTTGTTTTCAACTTCCCCGAAAAAGCAAAAATGAAAGACACAAACAAAATAATAACACTAATCCCATTACATCCCTCAATAATTCGAGCTACATAAACGTTTTCTAAAATCAATTTAAGAGATGGCTCATCAGGGTGCGGTAACATTTGAGAATCATACCCAAAAGTATTTAACAAATCGTTACTCTGCTGCCCCACTAAATGTGTGAAATAATCGGGATAAAACCGAGATCCTTCAGAAAATTCTAAATAGAATTTATAGCCCACAGAAAGCACAATATACACCACTAAAAATGTAAGTATAAATTTTATTACCGACTTGTATTTTATAAAGAGTGTTTTCAAATTAAAATGCTATAAACAAAGTACCGAAATTACATCTTTTTAAATACTTTTGCCAAAACTTTTAAAATTATGATTTTAGAATCTCTAAAACCTCAAGTAACAGCCATAATTTCAAACACAGAAATAGATAAAGATGCGCGTTTATTAAGCATCTGCGAATTACTAGATAAAAATATAACATACTACAACTGGATAGGTTTCTATTTCAGAAATGGAGAAAAAGAAGAATTACTTTTAGGCCCATACGTTGGTGCGCCAACAGACCATACCGTAATTCCTTTCGGAAAAGGTATTTGTGGACAAGTAGCCGTAAGTAACGAAAATTTTGTAGTGCCCGATGTAGCAGCTCAAGATAATTACATTGCATGCAGCATTACTGTAAAAGCCGAAATTGTAGTCCCTATTTTTGTAAATGGTGAAAACATTGGTCAAATTGATATCGACTCGAACACACCAGACCCATTTACCGAAGCTGACGAGCGTTTTTTAGAGTTTGTTTGCCAGCAAGTAGCAACTATACTTTAAAAAGTATTTTATAAAAAATCATTCTGTTTTAGCTACAGCTTTTCGATAACTTGATTGAAAAACTTGTAGCTAAAACTAAGATTTTAAGTTTTTCGTCCCTCCGTTTCCCTCTCCTATTTTGGGCTTTCATTTTTTACGTTTCAACTCCTTATTTTACCACTTCCCTTTTTAGTTAAAAATTACCTTGTCTTTTTTAATAATTCACCGCCTATTTTTTAAAGGAAATAAGTACTTTTGCAATTATTTAGAAATTTCAGCTTAAAAGACTGAAAAACAATAAAATTCACCGTTAAAAAAGGACTCTTAAACATTACACAACACAATGAGCAACGAAAAAACGATTAAATCGGCACTAATTTCTGTATTCAGTAAAGACGGATTAGAACCAATTGTAAGAAAGTTAAACGACCAAGGCGTAACCATTTATTCTACTGGTGGCACCGAAAAATTTATTAACGATTTAGGCATAGACGTTGTTCCTGTTGAAGATGTGACCTCATATCCTTCTATTCTTGGTGGTCGTGTAAAAACATTACACCCAAAAGTTTTTGGTGGTATTTTAAACAGACAAAACCATGATGGCGATGTAGCTGAATTAGCTGAATACGACATTCCTCAATTAGATGTTGTTATCGTAGATTTATATCCTTTTGAAAAAACAGTAGCATCAGGTGCAAGCACACAAGACATTATTGAAAAAATCGATATCGGAGGTATTTCTTTAATTCGTGCTGCAGCTAAAAATTATTCAGATGTTATTTGTGTATCATCTGTTGATGATTATGCTGAATTTTTAGATTTAATTTCAGAAAACAACGGAAGCATTTCAGAAGAAAACAGAAAACGTTTTGCTGGAAAAGCATTCAACGTATCTTCTCATTACGATACTGCTATTTTTAACTATTTCAACCAAAACAACGAAGAAACAGTTTTAAAAATAAGCGAAACTAACGGTAAAACTTTACGTTACGGTGAAAACCCACACCAAAAAGGATTTTTCTTCGGAAACTTCGATGAGTTGTTCACGAAGCTTCACGGTAAAGAATTAAGCTACAACAACCTTTTAGATGTAGATGCCGCTGTTAACTTAATGAACGAGTTTAAAAACGACGCTCCAACATTTGCCATTTTAAAACACAATAATGCTTGTGGTTTAGCACAACGCGATACATTACACCAAGCCTATGTAGATGCTTTAGCAGGCGATCCTGTTTCTGCTTTTGGAGGTGTATTAATCAGTAACAAAGAAATTGATATCGCTACGGCGGAAGAAATTCATAAATTATTCTGTGAGGTGGTTATCGCCCCTTCTTTTTCAGCGGAAGCGTTAGAAATCCTTAAAGGAAAAAAGAACAGAATTATGTTAGAAATCCATGATATTGAAATGCCACAAACAAACGTTAGAAGTTGTTTAAACGGTGTTTTAGTTCAAGATAGAAACAACATTACCGATCAAGCTGAAGATTTAAAAACAGCAACTACTTTAGCGCCAACAACCGCACAAGTTGACGATTTAATTTTTGCTTCTAAAATTTGTAAACATACTAAATCTAACACCATAGTATTAACAAAAAACAAGCAATTATTAGCTAGCGGAACAGGACAAACTAGTCGTGTAGATGCTTTAGAACAAGCCATACATAAAGCACAAAGTTTTAAATTCGATTTAAACGGTGCGGCTATGGCTAGTGATGCTTTTTTCCCTTTCCCTGATTGTGTGGAAATTGCTAAAAACGCAGGTGTTGCTGCTGTTATTCAACCCGGAGGATCGATTAAAGATCAACTGAGTATTGATTATTGTAACGAAAACAACGTTGCTATGGTTATGACAGGTACACGCCATTTCAAACATTAAGACTCACGAGCTATTTAAACCTTGTTTTTAAAACAAAAACGAGGTTTAAACAGTCCGTAAACTAATATATCACGTATAACCATAGAATACTTTAATTACAGCAAATTTTGAGCCTTATAAAACTCAAGATATTTGCTAACTTTTAGTACTTTTACGGGATCCGTTTTTTAAACCACATTAAATTATTAATTGCACATGGGATTTTTTGACTTCCTAACTGAAGATATAGCGATAGATTTAGGTACCGCAAACACACTTATTATTCATAATGATAAAGTGGTTGTCGATGCGCCATCTATTGTAGCTAGAGACAGAATTTCTGGTAAAATTATTGCCGTTGGGCAAGAAGCCAGTTTAATGCAAGGTAAAACCCATGAGAATATTAAAACCATTCGCCCATTAAAAGATGGTGTAATTGCCGATTTTGATGCTTCAGAGCAAATGATAAGTATGTTTATTAAAAACATACCAGCTTTAAAAAAGAAGTTTTTCACACCTGCTTTACGTATGGTAATTTGTATTCCTTCTGGAATTACAGAGGTAGAAATGCGAGCGGTAAAAGAAAGTGCAGAACGTGTTAATGGTAAAGAAGTTTACCTAATTCACGAACCTATGGCTGCGGCCATTGGTATTGGTGTAGATATTATGCAACCAAAAGGAAACATGGTTGTGGATATAGGAGGTGGTACAACCGAAATTGCAGTTATTGCTCTTGGTGGTATTGTTTGCGATAAATCGGTTAAAATTGCTGGTGATGTCTTTACAAACGATATTGTGTATTACATGCGTACCCAACACAATTTATATGTTGGAGAACGTACTGCTGAAAAAATAAAAATTCAAATTGGAGCAGCTACTGAAGATTTAGAGTTGCCTCCAGAAGATATGAGCGTTCAAGGGCGTGATTTACTTACAGGTAAACCAAAACAAGTACAAATTTCTTACCGCGAAATAGCGAAAGCTTTAGATAAATCTATTTTACGTATTGAAGATGCTGTTATGGAAACGTTATCTCAAACCCCTCCAGAATTAGCTGCCGATATTTATAATACAGGTATTTATTTAGCCGGTGGTGGATCGATGCTTCGTGGTTTAGACAAACGTTTATCTTTAAAAACAGACTTACCAGTTTATATTGCTGAAGATCCTTTACGCGCCGTAGTTCGCGGTACAGGTATTACGCTTAAAAACTTACCTAAATACAAAAGTGTATTGATAAAATAAAAGCATAAAATAGGTCGATAACACATGCAACAAATTATTAATTTTATAATAAGAAACAAAAACTTTTTGTTGTTCTTGTTGCTGTTTTCTATTTCTATTGTGTTTACAATTCAATCGCATTCGTACCATAAAAGTAAGTTTATTAATTCGGCTAATTTTTTAACAGGTGGCGTTTACACATCGGTTAATAACTTGTCTGATTATTTTAATTTAAGGTCTCAAAACAATTTACTTACCGAAGAAAACAAAAGGCTAAAATCGCTTTTATACAATAACACTAACCAAAGCGATTCTACTTATTTAGACAGTACAACCTTTGATGAAACTTACAAGTTTACATCGGCACGTATTATAAAAAACAGCTATTCCTTAACAAATAATACGCTGCTTTTAGACCAAGGTAAAAATGATAATATCCATGAAGATTTTGGTGTCATTACCAGTAAAGGTATTTTAGGTATTATTAACAAAACCAGTAAAAACTTTGCTACGGTTATTTCTATTTTAAATACAACAAGTAACATTAGCGCGAAGTTAAAAACAACCAATCATTACGGATCTTTAACCTGGGACGCAAAAAATCCTCGCGTTACCCAATTGGTTGATATTCCAAAAATCGCCAATTTTAAAGTAGGAGATACCATTGTAACCTCTGGCTTATCCTCGATTTTCCCAAAGAATGTTCCTATTGGTACTGTGCTCGATTTTCATCTCGACAACAACGAAAACTATTACGAAATTAACGTGCTCCTTTTTAACGACATGACTAACTTAGAACATGTTTACATTATCGAAAACAAGCACCTTCCTGAAATTACTAACCTCTTAAACGGCAACTCAAATGAATAATTTGTTTTTTGTACAAGGTGGTCGTTTTTTAGTCCTCGTGTTTTTTCAAATTTTAATATTCAATCATATTAACTTTTTGGGTTACATAAACCCTTACGTTTATATTTTATTAATCGCTTTTTTCCCTGTTAGAAACAATAGGATTATTATTATTTTACTCAGTTTTTTCTTAGGTTTAACTATCGATTTATTTCTAGACACTGGTGGTATTCATGCAGGAGCCTGTGTATTTATTGCTTACATACGCCCAGTGATTTTAAAATCGTCTTTCGGCATGATTTACGAGCACCAATCTATCAAGTTTGACACGGTCGATTTTGGCACCAAACTCACCTATATTTCACTCCTCACAGTAATACATCATTTTGTATTATTCAGTTTAGAAATATTTAACTTTTCTAAAATAATTTTAATACTTCAAAAAACGTTATTCTCAAGTATATTCAGTATTATACTGATTATGATCATAACAATTATTTTTAGTAAAAAATCGAAATGAGACAATTTCTACTTTATATTTCCATCATTCTTGTTGGTCTTACTTTTATTTTTCGGCTATTTTATCTTCAAGTTTACAGCTCGAATTCGCAAAGTTTATACGACGATAATGCCATTAGAAAAGTTTGGGATTACCCCAAGCGCGGTTTTGTATACGACAGAAATGGTACCCTTTTAGTCTCCAACCAACCCTCATACGATGTTATGATTATTCCACGTGAAGTGGAACCTTTAGATACCTTAGAATTTTGCAATCTCTTAAAAATTGATAAAGCAAAATTCATAAAAACTTACAATAAAGCGAGACATTACTCGCCACGATTATCATCTGTTTTTATATCACATTTATCCAAAGCCGACTATGCTGTTCTACAAGAAAAAATGCGGAAATTCAAAGGCTTTTATATTCAAAAACGCTCGCTTCGACATTACGAAACTTCTATTGGCGCTAATGTTTTAGGTGATATCGGTGAGGTTAACAATGCCATAATAAACCGAGATGATTACTATAAAATGGGCGACCTCATCGGAAAACAAGGCGTTGAGGTTTCTTATGAAGAAACACTGCGTGGGGTTAAAGGTCTGAAATTTATTCAAAAAGACCGATTTAACCGAAACATAGGCTCATATAAAGATGGTGAATTTGACATTGTTCCAGAACCAGGAAAAGATATCACCATTACCATCGATGCCGACCTCCAAGCTTATGGCGAACTATTGATGCAAAATAAACGCGGTGGAATTATTGCTATCGAACCTGCATCGGGTGAAATTTTAACCATGGTTTCGGCACCATCGTTCAACCCAAATTTATTAGTGGGCAGAAAACGATCTGAGAATTTCACTAAACTGTATTATGATACCATTGCAAAACCATTATTCGACAGAAGTTTAAAAGCGCAATACCCACCAGGGTCGCCTTTTAAAGTTTTGAATGCACTCATTGGTTTACAAGAAAAAGTAGTAACTCCAGAAGAGAAGTTCACTTGTAGATTGGGCTATTACTTAGGAAGCAGAAAATTAACGGGATGCCACCATCATTACAGTCCTTTAGCAATGACAGATGGTATTGCACAATCTTGCAACGCATATTTCGCTAATGTTTACAGACGTATAATTGACAAATATGACAATGCGCACGACGGCATGGATGTTTGGAGCGACCACGTTAAAAGTTTTGGTTTGGGTAATTATTTAGGCTACGACCTTAAAATTGGCAACAAAGGACGGATTCCTGATGGCGATTTTTACGATAGATGGTATGGCAAAGGCAGATGGGCATCTACATACAATATTTCTAACGCTATTGGCCAAGGTGAAGTTGAAGCTACACCTATTCAACTCGCAAACATGGTAGCCGCCATTAGCAATCGCGGTTATTTTTACACGCCACATATTATAAAAAACATTAAAGGAGACACGATTGATTCCAACTACACCACTCCAAAACATACAACCATTGACAAGCAAAATTTCGAACCTATAATTCAAGGCATGTTTGATGTGTACAACAAAGGAACAGCTGCAGCTCTTCAAGTAAAAGATATTGAAATTTGTGGAAAAACAGGAACCGCAGAAAATTTTACAAAAATTGATAGCGTAACAACGCAATTAACAGACCATTCTATTTTTGTAGCATTTGCTCCTAAAGACAACCCTAAAATAGCAATTGCTGTTTTTGTTGAAAACGGATATTGGGGAGGTCGTTTTGCAGGTAGAATAGCCAGTTTAATGATTGAACAATATATTAAAAAGACTATTACTCGAAAAGATTTAGAAGATTGGATTTTAAAGCATAGTCTGGAAGATGAATACGCTAAACCACAATCAGGAAAACCTTTTAGAATTAACGGCGGCTCAAGCTTGCAACTTGTTGACAACACAGAATACAATCGCTTACAAGAGAAGCTGAAACAAATAAACAAAACAGCCCTTAATGAGTAGAGAAACTAATAGATATTTTAAGTTCGATTGGATTACCATTATCCTATTCTTATTATTAGTGGGCTTTGGTTGGTTAAATATCATGTCGGCGTCACACACTGGAGATACTTTAAACTATTTCGATATATCGCAACCTTTCGGCAAACAACTTATTTTCATTTTCTTAACCTTTGGCCTAATTGTTTTATTACTAGCTATTGATGCCAAATTTTACGAACGTTTCTCTAGTGTTATTTACATCATTTCTATGCTTTCTCTGGTCGGTCTTTTTTTCTTCGGAAAAAACGTAAATGGCGCCACCTCTTGGTATGGTATTGGCGGGATGACACTCCAACCTAGTGAATTCGCTAAAACCGCCACAGCCCTTGCCGTTGCTAAATACATTAGCGATTTAAACACCAATATCAATAATTTCAGCGATCAAATAAAAACCTTTATCATTATTTGTACACCAGCCGTTTTGGTACTATTACAAAACGACACCGGAAGTACCATTGTTTACGGGGCTTTCTTCTTCGTACTGTATCGCGAAGGTTTACCTAAATATTATTTAACCATAGCAGTTTCGGCCATTTTATTATCTATTTTATCCTTAAAGTTCGGACCTATAATCACGTCAATAATTGCTGTTTTAGTGCTTGCAGCCTTTCATTTTTTAACTAAGAAAAAGCTCAGAACCTTTCAATTACTACTCATTTTGGGTGCAGCATTAACAGTTACTTTTGGAGTAAAATTCTTTTACCAAAGCATTCTTCAACCACATCAGCAAGACAGAATAAGCCTTTGGCTGCGCTTAGAAAAAGATCCTGATAAACTTCAGAAAATGAAACAAACCTTTGCGTACAACCTGAACGAATCGGAAAAAGCCATAAAGTCTGGCGGCCTCACCGGAAAAGGTTTTATGGAAGGCACCCGAACAACAGGTAAATTTGTACCAGAACAACACACCGATTATATTTTTAGCACCGTTGGCGAAGAGTGGGGTTTCCTGGGAAGTTCCTTTGTCGTCATCGTTTTCGTGCTTTTATTACTCCGTATTTTACACCTCGCCGAGTTACAAAAATCGCAATTTAGCCGTGTTTATGGTTACTCGGTAGCCGCCATTGTTTTTATCCATTTCCTAATTAATATAGGTATGGTTATGGGCTTAATCCCTACCATCGGTATTCCACTCCCCCTTTTTAGTTATGGAGGTTCCGGACTTTGGGCATTTACCATTTTAATTTTTATCTTTATTAAATTAGATTCCAACAAAATCAACGAATGGTAAATCACTAATTTGTTTACTAAAATGAAAAAACTCTACGGCGTCACTATTATTCTAATCCTTGTTTTAAGTTGTTCAAGCACTAAAAACACGGTAAACCAAAGCTTTTCCTCTAGCGAAGAAAACCTCATCTTACTCGCCGATAGCTTAACACCTATGCGTGTTTACAAAATAACAAGTACTAGTGATTCGCTGTTATTACGCACAAAAAGCAGCTATATAAAACCCGACCCCAATAATGTGGTTTTAAAAACCTTTGTAAACCGTTTGTTTGCAACCGTTAGAGATAGTCTTTCTATGGGCGTTGGCATTGCCGCACCTCAAGTAGGAGTTTTAAAAAACATCATTTGGGTACAACGTTTCGATAAAGAAAACTTGCCTTTTGAAGTCTATTTAAACCCAAAAATCAATACCTATTCTAATAAAAAGCAAGCTGTAAAAGAAGGCTGTTTATCCATCCCAGATCGCAGCGATATGCTCAACAGCCGTTCGTTTTCTATAGATATTGAATACGACACCATCGAAGGCTTTCACAGACAAGAAACGGTAACCGATTTCACAGCGGTAATTTTCCAGCATGAAATAGATCACCTTAGTGGTATTTTATACCTCGATCATCTCGAAAAAGAAATTAAAGACGCCAATAACAATACCAACTAACATGAGCAAAAAACCTATAGGTATTTTCGATTCTGGAGTTGGAGGCACATCTATTTGGAAAGAAATAAACGCGCTTCTTCCAAACGAAAACATGCTATATTTAGCCGATAGTGCCAACGCACCCTATGGACCAAAAGGCGCAAAAACTATTACCAATTTAAGCATAAAAAACACCGAATATCTGCGCGACCAAAACTGCAAAATCATTGTAGTAGCTTGTAATACAGCAACCACAAATGCCATAGAACATTTACGAAACACTTATAACATACCGTTCATAGGTATAGAACCCGCCATAAAACCAGCCGCCCTGCAAACCAAAACCAACGCTATCGGTATTTTGGCGACACAAGGCACATTAAGCAGCGCGTTGTTCTCAAAAACCTCAGGCATGTTTGCTACAAAAATTAACATCATAGAGCAAGTTGGCGAAGGCATTGTAGACCTCATCGAAAGCGGAAACTTACATTCTACCGCCATGCAAGATCTCCTAAAACAATACCTCGAGCCCATGCTCAAAGCCAACATCGACCACCTTGTTTTAGGCTGCACACATTATCCGTATCTCACACCATTACTCTTAAAACTACTGCCACCGCATGTAAAAATAATAGATTCTGGGCAGGCCGTAGCACGTCAAACTAAAGCCATTTTAGAACAAAACAACCTTTTAAATACGTCCAGCACGCCAGGTGAGAATCAATTTTTCACCAACGGAAACCCAGAAATCATGGCTTCGCTTCTAAACGGAAATCATGCCGTTAACTTCTTAAACTTTTAAATAAAAACAATTTGGGCGTTCCCCAAAAGGGTCGCGCTTTACGCTGCAAGTCCGCGCACCTCCTACGTCAGGCTGTGGGCTTTTCACTACAATCCCTAACGCATATATCAGCCAAAATTATTACATAACTGCTGGGCGCATTACTTATTTACTTCAATAAAAATACTTAAATTCGTGTGCAGAAAACTGAAAATATACAACGACTAAATAAAAGCCCATACAAAGCATGAAACTTAATACTCTACTGCTATTAACAACAAGCATCGCCACGCTACTATCGTGTAACAAACAAACCGAAACAACAGTTCCAGAAAAGAAAAATGTCATCTTTATTTTGGCGGACGATTATGGTTATAACGATTTAAGTTACCGCAACAATAGCTTTTACGAAACACCAAATATAGATCGTATTGCCAACGAAGGTATGGTGTTTAACGAAGGTTATGCTACCTGCCAAGTATGTAGCCCATCTCGTGCTAGTATAATGAGTGGGAAATTCCCAGCACGCCATGGCATCACCGATTGGATTGGTGCTTTAGAAGGCGAAGCATGGCGTAAAAAAAACAGACATAACAAACTGCTTCCAGCTGCTTACAATCACGAGTTATTACACGAATACACCACATTACCGGAAGCTTTAAAAGCCAATGGATACAAAACATTTTTTGCAGGAAAATGGCATTTAGGAGAAAAAGGCTCATGGCCTGAAGATCACGGTTTTGATATTAACGTTGGTGGTTGGGATTCCGGAAGCCCAAAAGGCGGTTACTTTGCGCCATTTGTAAACCCGAATTTAAAACCATACGAAACCGGCACTAACCTAAGCGCAACCTTAGCGAACGAAACCGTAAACTTTATGAAAGAAAATAAAGATAAGGAGTTTTTCGCTTTCTTATCTTTTTATGCCGTACATGGACCAATACAAACAACCCAACAAAAATGGGAAAAATATCGTAATAAAGCCGAGCAAAATGGCATTGCCGATACTGGTTACAAAATGGGCAAATTCCTTCCTATTCGTCAAACCCAAGACAATCCTGTTTATGGTGGTTTAGTAGAAAGCATGGACGATGCCGTTGGTATTGTTTTAAAAGGTTTAAAAGATTTAGGCTTAGATAAGAATACCATCGTCATTTTTACATCAGATAATGGTGGCGTTTCAGCGGGTGATAGCAATTCCTCATCAAACTTACCATTAAAAGGTGGTAAAGGTTACCAGTTTGAAGGTGGAATTAAAGAGCCTTACTTTATTAAAGTGCCTTGGTTAAACATAGAGAACAAAACGAATAACACACCTGTTTCTGGTGCCGATTTCTACCCTACTATTTTAGATTTAGTAGGTGCAGATTTAAAACCCGAATCGCATAACGATGGTGTTAGCTTACTACCGATTTTAAAAGGTGAAACCATACAAGAACGTAACCTGATCTGGCATTATCCGCATTACGGAAACCAAGGTGGAGAGCCTTCATCGGTGATTAGACAAGGCGATTGGAAACTTATTCATTACTACGAAGATGGCCGTAACGAACTTTATAATATCGCCAAAGATCAATCGGAATCTAACAACGTAGCCGATGAAAATACGGCATTAGTAAAAACTTTAAAAACAGAACTTTTTGATTATTTAGCAAGTGTAAATGCTAATTTCCCTGAAAAAGATCCGCTTTATGATGCCGAAGCCGAAAAAGCGTATTTAGAAAAAATAGCAACCAAAAACATGCAAAACCTGGAGAAGCAACGTCTAAAGATGTTATCACCAGATTACGACCCGAAAAACGATTGGTGGGGAAGTCAAGGAACTATTGATTAATAAGTTTTGGATTATTACATGTTGGTAAACATTATAACTACAAGCAGCTAATGACAAAAAAAAGAAAATTAAAATGGAGTTTACCGACCGAGGCCATAACAATTGGGTATATTTTACTTATTTGCTTGGGGTATGCTGAAAAATCTATTTTTTTTAACAATTTTAATATTGATATTGTATCATATCTTGATTTTGATGAGTATCTATTTATTTTTTTACCAATCACTTCAGTTTTAATACTTTCTATCATATTCGCTTCAATATATATATCAGGCTTAATAGGCTCTATAATTGTCTTAATTAAACCTAAGGACCAAACTAGAAAGAAAAAAAATGTTGAAAATGTGTTAACGGAAGACCTAACAATTAATAAAAAATCAAAAAAAATATATTTATTTCGTCGAATTTCCGCTATAACTATACTTTTAATTCTTTTTGGATCACCTCTTATAGTTTTAATATTTCAACCTTATTTATTTAAGCCAAAATTTCTATGGTTAAAAAACTACCTTATTCTTTGGAGTATTCTATTAATTATCTTATTTATTTACAGAACAATTAAAGTTCAAAATGATTCAGACAAAGCTAAGATATATCTTCTTTATGCTATAATAACTCCGTCAATACTAAGTTTTATATGGTATTATAAAACTACTAAGGCCAACATCATTTTAAATGGAGAATCCAAAACTCAAATATCATTTATAAAAGAAGGAAAAAACGTAAAGACTAACGATACATTAGTTTTTATAGGTCAAACTAGGAATTATTTATTTCTTAGAAATTTAAAATCAAATGGAAATGTGGTTTATAGGAAAGATAAAATAGACGAAATAGAGATAATCAAATAAAATCCCTTTCCAATATTAATTTACTTGCCTATAAAAGGTTTCGCAAGCTTCCTATCTGTGATTTATTAAATTTATAGAGTAGACAAGCCCCTTATCCACTTTTTAAATAAAATATCCCGCATTAAATATATCTGAAAAAAGTTAAAAAGGAAAAGAGTTAGAACGTGATGCTTTTATTTTATTTAATGGATTTAGCTACAACAGCAACTTAAGAACATTTCAGAAATACTTTTAAATAAAAGGTTTTGCTACTCTGGTGGAGAAATTAATATAATGTCAGGGCGCGCTTTACCTTTACAAACTTGGCAAAGATTGTTTTCATTTTTGCCTAACGTATTTAAACGCGAATACATTATAAACAGGGACAAATGAAAAATTGAAAGAAGAATATTTGAAGAATGATTTACTCTAGCGAATTTCTGACTTGGAAGAACATGATTCTAAACATAAATGGAAAGCTTAAGTATTTGAAACAAAATTGTATACAATCCGTAAAAACTACTCTTAGCAAACACATGCGTTAGGGATTGATGCGGCATCCTTTTGTGTGCAAAAAACAACTAGATAATGGTTATACTCTAAACACTTTACACAAAAGCGAAAACTTCCATTTTTCAACTATTTGGCACACAAAAGATATAGCGGAAAGCCCGCCCCGTATCGATTGTTATCGAGACGGGGAACGCCCAAATACTATTCTTTAAACCAACTGGAATATTTGATGTAATTTTCGGCAATGCGGTTAATTTCTCCAGAGATGAGTTCTTCACTAATATCTTTCACTTTTTTTGCGGGTACACCGGCGTAAATGCTACCCGACTCGACACGTGTGTTTTTTGTAACCACAGCTCCTGCGGCAATAATACTGTTGCTTTCTATAACGCAATCGTCCATAATTATACTGCCCATACCCACCAAAACATTGTCGTGAATGGTGCAGCCGTGCACAATGGCGTTGTGGCCAATGGAGACGTTATTACCAATGGTTGTGGGCGATTTTAGATAGGTGGCATGAATTACGGCACCGTCCTGTACATTTACTTTATCGCCCATTTTGATGTAGTGTACATCGCCGCGAATTACAGCACTAAACCAGATACTGCATTGTTTTCCTGCGGTAACATCGCCAACAATGACAGCGTTTTCGGCAATATAACAATCGTCTGGAAGTTGTGGTGTTTTTCCGTTTATGTTTTTAATTATTGGCATAATATTTATTTTTTAAGGTATCGCTTACGCGGAAATAATACGGTTTATTTATTTGAAATAGGCTAATAATTGGGCTTTTTTGGAAGCAGAAACCATGATTTGTTTTCCGTTACTAAGGAGCACACTTCCACCCTTGCCTTTTTGGTATTTTACAATTTCGTTGACGTTTACTAAATAGGATTTATGCACCCGGGAAAAACCAGATTCTGTTAAAGCATCGTCGAAATATTTTAAGGTTTTACTAACGAGTTTTTTCTTGTTATTGTTTAAATATATTTCGGTGTAATTATCGTCGGCTTTGCAATATAGGATGTCGGCGGTGTTTAAAATTTCAAATCCGTCCAATTGCGGAATGGTAATTTTACCATTTACACTTGTTATTTTTGGCACTAAAATAGCGTTTTGCAGTTCGCTTTCTTTGGTTTTAATTTCGGTAACATAATCTACCGCTTTTATAAGTTCGTCTATAGAAATAGGTTTCATTAAATAATAGCTGGCGTGGGCATTTAGTGCATCGACGGCGTAATGGTTGTATGCCGTTACAAAAACAGTTTCGAATTGAATATCTCCAACTTTATCGAGTAAATCGAAGGCATTTCCATAAGGCATTTCGACATCTAGGAATACAAGATCTAAACTGTTGTTTCTAATTAAAACTAGGGCTTCGTCTACATTTTCCGCCTCGCCTAAAACCTGTACAATAGGACAGTATTTTTGCAGATAGTTTTTTAGAATATCTCGACTTGTTTTTTCGTCTTCAACAATAATCGCGTTTAGTTTCATGGGCGTTTTTGTTACTCTAATTTTTAAGCATGTTAATTTTTTTCAACGTCACGATAACCTGAGTTCCCGTGTCTCCATCCTTTTTAAAATCAGAAATGGCCACATCCACTTTATCTTTATACATGGTATTTAAAATACTAACGCGTTTTTTAATATTCCCCATGCCTTTAGAGTTTTGTTTTTGTTGATGTTCGGTTTTTAAAGCTATCGATTTTTCGCGACCAATACCATCGTCGGTAATACTTATTGAAATTTCGTTTGCTTTAGTTTGGGTGATGCCTATTTCTAATTGTCCTTTTGTTTTTTTGTACCGCAAACCATGCCATACCGCATTTTCTATGTATGGTTGCAGCAACATCGGCGGAATAAGAAAATCGTTTATCTTGATATTCTCATCAACTTTAATGTTGTAATCAAACTTATCTTTAAATCGGAAATGTTCGAGTTTCGTGTATAATTCTAAAAGTTTTATTTCTTTTTCTAACGGAATAAAATCTTGCTCGCTGTTTTCTAAAACAGCTCGCATAAGTAATGAGAAATCGGTTAAATATTTATTTGCCGTGCGCTCATCATTAGAAGCTATAAAGCTATTTACCGAATTTAAGGCGTTAAAAATAAAATGCGGATTCATTTGGCTTCGTAAACTTTTTAAGGCCAATAAATTATTGGCTAAGCGTTGTTGTTTAATGTATTTGTACATTAAAAATGCCGTGAGTAATAGTAACAAAACCCCGCCAATTAAAGAATAAATAATAAGCGTTTGGCGTTTGCTTTGCTCGTTGGTTAATTGGTATTTACTTTCGGAAAGTTCGCGGTCGCTTTCTAAACTTGTAATGCGGTTTTGTTTAGTTGTTAATTCTCGGCTAAAACGGGCAGCTTGCGAAATTTCTTTTTCTTTTTCAGCATAAACCTGATCAACTAAATCGACATAATCCTGAAAAGCTTGTAATGATTTTTTATAGTCTTCAGCATTCTCATAAACTTCAGATAATTTTCGAGTAGCTTCCTTCTTGACGATTAAATCTCTTTTGCTTTCAGCTTCAACAATACTTTTTTCTAAATAAGTAATGGCATTTCCCACATCGCCTTGCGAGGCATAAGCTTTTCCTATTTTATAGTTTTGATTTTGTGGCGTTAACGGACTTTCATTATCGAAAACGGAATCTGTTTCAATTTCACTTATGGTGCTTAAAGCTTCTTTTCTCAGCTGAATTTCTTCGGAATAATCACTGATTTCATTCTGAAAATCGGCCACTCTTAATTTTTCGGAAACTGCACGTTTTTTATTTTCCGTATTGGCCAATTGTAACGATTTACTGAAAAACCCTTTGGCTTGTTCCGCATCACCTTTTACACCATAAACCTGAGCTATTTTAGAGTTTAAATCGGTTATTTTAGGCGTAATTAAATGCTTTTGCGCTACCGCTAAACCTTCTTTGTAGGCCGCGATGGAAGCGTCGAAATTCTTGGTTAACAAATACACATCGCCCAACCCTTCGTGTAAAGACACCAATTGCCAATTACTAAGATTTGATTTGTTTAAAGCGAGATACATTTGTAAACTTTCCTGATAGTTTTTATTGAGTTTATAAGCTTGGGCTAGCTTTAAAGATGTATCGTTAGTTTCGGTATTTTGAATGCTCGTTCTATAATTTGAAACGGCTAAATCGTACTGCTTTAATTGCATATAGACATCGCCTAAAACGTCATAAACCAAAGATTTTTCTTTAGAAGAGGAACTTTCGGATAACGCCTCAGTTATAAATCTAATACTTTTTTGTGCGTCTTTTTTGAGATATGCTTCCGCAGAATCAATTAGAGATTTAAAGGTTTCTGGATTACTTCTTAAGCGTTTACTCGACCGAAACAAAACCTTATCGTCTTGATTTTTTTCAACACGCACTTCAATGCGCTCATTGCTTTTTATGGTATAATAAACGGTTTCAAAATCTTTAGACCTTATAGTAAGCTCGTCGCCAAGTTGGACTTCTATTTTAAAATCACCCGACATATCGGTTGTAGTATACCCGCCGCCATTGACTTCAATATTAACACCAGGTATAGCATTACGTGTATCGCTTTCTACCACACTCCCACGCACTGTAAATCGTGTATTCTGGTTATTAAATACATTATTATTTTGCGCCAACACCAAGGTGCTGAACACTATAAAATTTAAAATAACAATATGTTTTAAGAATGCGCTCATTTTATTTTTTCCAATGCTAAACTTACGCACTTTACTTGGTATAATAAAATGATGATTTTACAAAAAACACTTTATTATCAACTAAAACATCGGCTTTATACATTTTAAATTGTCCTTTACGCATTGAAACAGCCACTTTACTCATTGGTGATTTTATTAGAGATTGTTTGGTTTTAGATTTACAGTAGAAAAATTCATCATAATTAAAAAACGAAAACACTATGAAAACATCATTTAAATTCTTCACCCTTTGTGCTACTTTAATAGGACTAACGGCCTGCAACGCCAAAACGAAAAAACAACCAACGCTTTACGCCGAAAATCAAGTTATGGAAAAAGTGACACATACCGAACCAAACAAACAGTATATAAAAGTAGCCCTTTTATTAGATACGAGTAATAGCATGGACGGTTTGATAGATCAAGCAAAAGCACAACTTTGGGATATTGTAAACGAGCTGTCGTACGCCAAATGCGGGAACGGCAAACCGAATTTACAAATTGCCCTATATGAATATGGAAATGACAAACTAAATGCCAGAGAAGGTTATATTAAACAGGTTTTAGCTTTTAGTGATGATTTGGATGATATTTCTAAAGAGTTATTTTCTCTAACTACAAATGGTGGCCAAGAATATTGTGGACAGGTAATACAAACCTCGTTAAACCAACTGGATTGGGAAAAAAATAAAGACGATTTAAAACTCATTTTTATCGCCGGAAACGAACCTTTTAATCAAGGACACGTGAAATATACAGATGCATCGGCCAATGCGAAAGAAAAAGATGTGACTATAAATACCATTTTTTGTGGCGATTATGAGCAAGGTATTTCTACGAAATGGAAAACTGGAGCGCAGTTAACAAGCGGAGATTATATGGCGATAAACCAAAATAACAAAACCGTACATATTGCTTCGCCTTATGATGATGAAATTTTAATTCTGAACAAAAAACTAAACAAAACCTACGTAGTTTATGGTAATCAAGGCAAACGTAAAATGGCCATGCAAGCCGAACAAGATAAAAATGCTGCCGGATATAGCACTGCTAATGCTGTTAGCAGAACGGTAAGTAAAAGTTCGCATTTGTATAAAAATAAATCTTGGGATTTGGTGGATGCCGAGGAACAGGACGAAGTGGTTATTTCTGAATTGAAAGAAGCGTCTTTACCAGAAGAGTTAAAAGGAAAAACAGCTACAGAAATTAAAACGTATATTGAAGACAAACGCATTGAGCGTAAGGATATTCAGGATCAAATTCAGGAATTAAACACGAAGCGCAAAGTATTTATTTCGAAAGCCAAAACTACAACTGATAATGGTTTAGAAAACGCGATGACCAACGCTATTAAAGAACAAGCTAAAAAGAAGAATTATAGTTGGAAATAACAATAAGCATTGGGTTACAAGCTAACGCTACGATTTTCGCGTGAGGATTGAATGGTATGTTTGAGCACCCGGACTTTTTAAGAAAGAGCGAGTAGTACAATATTTATATTTATGAGTTCTTTAATTTAAAATAGACAATAACGAATAAAGCCCGACGCCAACCTTAGGAATTGATACGCCCCAATAAGGCGTGGTATAAAAACAGAAAATCCTACCCCTGATATACGGGTAGGATTTTTATATAAATTGTAATTTCTTTTAATTTAGTTAACCGCCGGACAATTACAGTGGTAAGGCTCTTTTCTACAACCAAAGTTATACCCTAGCGTAAATTGATGGAAACCACCATTTGTAAACACCAATGAATTCGCTTGGTAGGTGTACGTGTAAGCAACCATGAAATTATTCATATTAACACCTACAATAGGTGTGATTTGTTGTAATTTTTGACTGGTAACTGTGTTTTCGTTGGTTAAATATTCGGCACCGTCACTGCTTCGTCTGTACGATACCCCACCCCAAATTTTACCAAATTCCATTTGCTTGTACACCTTTGCGTTAATATCGATACCGCCCTCTTTTGTAGCATCACGATACTGAAGCATGATAGATGGCTCGTAACTCCAATCGCTACCATAACCACCAAAAACACCACCTACAGAAAGTAAGTATCGTCTTAAATTACTGGTGATATTAGGATCGTCGTTGATTCCTGCGTTTTTTAATAAATTCTTTACGGTACCGTGCGCATAAAAATCTAGAAACTGGTAAGAAAATCCAAAATCCATATTTAAATTGGTTTCACTTTGCACTATACCGTCGATTATTGGATCTGGCCCATCGAAAAGAAACGAGGTTTCATCTAATCTATATTGAATAATCCCGGCACTTAAACCGAAAGAAAGCATATTTAAATCTACTGGAGAACGTGAAAACATAATGTGGTGCGCGTAGGTTGCATAGGCCCCCGTTTGAGAATGATATCCGTTTTTATCTGTATACAAAATACCTCCAACTGCAGATGATGTTTCGCCAATTCTACCATTAACACTTACGGTTAAAAGCTTAGGTGCATCATCTTGTCCAAACCATTGTTGGCGTGCCGTCATGCGAATTTTTGCGCAGTTTGCAGCACCAGCCATAGAAGGGTGTATTAAGTAGTAATTATCTGTTAGATAATCGGTGTAAATCGGTAAACCTTCCTGCGCGGTTGCCATGTGAGTAAACAGCATTGCAGCAATTACCAAAAACATATTTTTACATCTCATAATTTGAACACCAGGTTGATTTACACTTATAAAACGCCTTTAGAATTAAAAAGTTACATCTAAAATGAATATTAAAACATCATTTTTATTCAACTTTATAAACAGGCAACAAAACTCAAATATATGGATATCTACAGTTTTCTTTTAGTATTTTTGTAAAAAAAAAGAGAAAATGAGCAATTTCAAAGTTTCCGTGCAAGAAACATCTAACGATGCCATAGTAAAATTTGAATTAAATCAATTTATTACGCAGCACCAAAGTTTCGAATTTAATAATATCGACGAGGCTAAAAACTCGCCTTTAGCACAGCAATTATTTTATTTGCCTTTTGTAAAAAAAGTATATATCACAAGTAATTTTATTGCCGTAGAACGCTATAGTATTGTAGACTGGAGCGATGTGCAAGATGAAATGGCTGAGCAAATTGAATCGTACTTAAACGATAATGGTGTGGTGGTTGAAGAAACTGCTTCCCCTAAAAAAGTACCTGTAACGGTTTATGCTGAAAGTACGCCGAACCCAACAGTAATGAAATTTGTTGCCAATAAAAAAATAGTCGCAGCCCTTTTCGAATTCACTTCGATAGACGAGGCTAAATTATCGCCTTTAGCGACGGAATTATTTCATTTTCCGTTTGTAAAAGCTGTTTTTATGGATGAGAATTACGTGTCTATTACCAAATATGACATGGCCGAATGGAATGATATTACTTTAGAACTTCGCGAATTCATCAGAAGCTATATTGAAAACGGAAAAGACATTGTAGTTCCTGGCGCTGTGGATACATTGAAAAAATCTACAGAACAACAAGATACTCATTTTGATACTTTGGATGATGTTTCTAAGGAAATTATAAATATTCTTGAAGAATACGTAAAACCTGCTGTAGCTAGTGATGGTGGAAATATTCAGTTTATTTCTTATGATAAAAAAAACAAAAACGTGAGCGTATTACTACAAGGAGCTTGTAGCGGTTGCCCATCGTCTACATATACTTTAAAAAGTGGTATTGAAAATATGTTGAAAGAAATGCTTCCTGGAAAAGTAGAAATGGTAGAAGCCATAAACGGATAGGTCTTTTAAAAATACAACATGGAAAAAGCGCTCTACAAGTTAGAGCGCTTTTTTTATGACCTTAATTTACTAAAGCATCTCACAATATTTAATTAACTTTGAGATATAAAACGACTCTAAATTTTCGCCTTTTCATATTAATGCCTTAGTTGAAACAAGCAAAACGTCACTAAAACAAAATAACAACAAATGAAAACTTTAGCATTTATTTTTACGATCATCGTCGCTCTAGAACATATTTATTTTTTAATCTTAGAAATGTTTTTCTGGACCAAACCCAAAACCATTAAAGCATTTGGTATTAAATCAGCCACATTTGCCGAAGAAACTAAAGTACTTGCCGCCAATCAAGGTTTATACAATGGTTTTATTGCTTCTGGTGTATTACTTGCTTTACTTATAGAAAATCAAGATTTTATACTATTTTTTCTAGTTTGTGTGACTATTGCAGGTATTTATGGGTCTTACTCTACGAAGCAAATTAAACTTTTTTATGTGCAATCTATTCCTGCAATTATTGCACTAATACTCAATTTGATTTAAATTATTTAATATTTTTTATCATAAAAATTAAATAAAGCAACATATTAGTTTTTAATTTTACAACAAAAATAAAGCAACAAAAATTATGGATTTAGAAAACATTGACACAGAAAAATGGATTGCTCTAGGAGCTGAATATGGCATTAAAATTATAGGTGCCATTGCAATATGGATTATTGGCTCTTGGGTTATTAAAAAAATATTAAAAGCTACCCAAAACGTAATGGCCAAAGGAAATTACGAAATAAGTCTTCAAAAATTCTTATTAAACCTTATCTCGTGGGCTTTAAAAATTATTTTAATTATTGTTGTTCTTGGTACTGTTGGTGTAGAAACAACATCATTTGCTGCTATTATAGCTGCCGCAGGTTTGGCTGTTGGTTTAGCCTTACAAGGTTCTTTAGGGAATTTTGCTGGGGGTGTTTTAATTATGATTTTTAAGCCTATAAAAATTGGCGATTTAATTGAAGCACAAGGTGAAATTGGTGTGGTTAAAGAAATTGAAATCTTTACAACCAAATTAACAGGTTTATCTAATAGAGAAATTATTATTCCTAATGGATCATTATCTAACGGTAATATTATTAATTATTCTACGGAAGGTACTCGCCGTGTTGACTTAACATTCGGTGTTGGTTACGACTCTGATATTAAGAAAACAAAACAAGTATTAATGGATGTATTAACAGCACATCCAAAAGTATTACAAACCCCTGCGCCAACGGTAAACGTGTCAGAATTGGCAGATAGCTCAATTAACTTTGCGGTTAGACCATGGTGTACAACAGCCGATTACTGGGATGTTTATTTCGGTATTACTGAAAATGTAAAAGAAGCGCTTGATGCGGCTGGAATTGAAATTCCTTACCCACACCAAGTCGAAATACATAAACAAGGGTAAGCCTTTTGCTTAAACTTTATTAATAGAAAAATCCCTGATAGTTTAACTATCAGGGATTTTTTTTATCTACAAACAAACGCTTTAAAAAGTTACTTTGTTTTCGCCTTAGGTTTCAAAGCCACAAAATCTTTCAAATAATACGGTTCAAAATAAGCGACATCTTCAAAGTTATTATTTTGATATTTTTCATAAGCCAAGGCGCTCATTTCATTAGCTGATGGCAATTTATCTTCAACAAAAATGGCATTAGAATCCGTAATAAGTGTTTTCGTTTTTTCAACACCATTTCCTATAAAATATACTTTTCCGCTCTGTAATAATTCCGCGAAAGCGTTATCTTCTAAAATCTGTGCTTGAGTCTCTCTAATCTCCGTAAATGACGCATCGTAAATAGCCGAATACACTTCCATACGGCGCGCATCTAACATAGCAACCACTACTCCACTCTCCAATGCAACTTGATGCGCTAACGCTTCTAAAGTAGGCACAGCAATTAAAGGCTTATCTAAAGCAAAACAGAGTCCTTTTGCGGTAGAAACTCCAATACGTAACCCAGTATAAGAGCCAGGACCTTTACTAATGGCTATAGCACTTAAATCTGCTCCGGTAATTCCGACTTCTTTTAAAGCTTCGTCGATATACACGTGTAATCTTTCAGCATGCGAATAACTTTTATCGTTATCTTCTTTTAAAACAACGGTTTCGCCGTTTTTAGAAATAGATACCGAACAATTGGTGGTTGCAGTTTCTATGTTTAATATAAATGTACTCATCTTTTCATTTTCATTGGAATTGCAAAAATATTGTTTTTATTATTAGAAAGATATTACCGCGCTATAAAAAGTAAAAAGGCTATCATTTAATTTATGATAGCTTTAATTATATCGTTGAATACATTCCGAAGAAACTATTCTACCAAGGATTTCCCCATGTAAAAGTCTAATACTTTGGTTTTGAAAACAAAATTATACTTTGCGTTCAAGAAAGAAGATTGAGCATTAATCAACCTATTTCTAACCTGCTCCAATTCAAAAGAAGTACTAACACCTAGGTTATATTTTTCCTGTGCATTTCTAAAAGATTCTTCTTGTGCAATTTTAGAAGTTTCCGAAGCCTCATACTGTTTTAATGATGCTTTCGCATCAGCAAATGCCTGCTCTACATTAGTTGTTAATGTTTGCTTTTCTTGCTCTAAAGATAGGTTTAACTGTTCTTTATTAATTTTGGTTTTATTAAGACTCGCATTGTTTCTAAACCCTGAAAATATGGGAATACTTAAATTAAACCCAAAATTGTAACCTAATTGATTATCTATTTGTTTACCAAATCCATTATCTCTAAGTTCTATTATAGTTCCGGTATTACTATCGAATATAGGAATTATATCCTTCTGCCCCTGAACGTGTTGATAAGACGTACTCATACCTGCTCCAAATGTTAAAGTAGGGTAATATGAACTTTTTGCTATTGCAATATTCAATTCGGCATTCTTAAGATTTAATTCCGCATTCTTTATTTCTGGTCTATTAACTAAAGCATATGATAGAATCTCGTTAGTATTATTATATAATAAAACAGCATTAGTTAAGTCTATCTCTATATTTTCAATATTAAAATTTTTGTTTGAAACTTGTAATAACTGAGACAAGGTTAATAAAGATAAGTCTACACTATTCTGTGCATTTACCAAACGTTCATTATCGGCTGCTAATTGCGATTGCGCATCAAATAAATCTGCTTTAGCACGAACACCAGCATCAACTAAACCCTGAATTTGATCTAGACTTTTTTGACTAATATTTACTTGATCAACAGCTATTTTTAAGGCTTCTTTGTTAAGTAAAATATTTAAATAAGCATTAACAACATTTAATGAAATATTATCTTTCAATATTGCTAATTGGAGTTGACTCGTTTCTAATCCTAATTTGGCTTGCTCATATAAATTTATATTTTTAAAACCATTAAATATGGTTATCCCTGTGTTTAAACCAAAACTATTGAATAATCGATCTAATGAAACACGTGTTCCTGAATTCCCTATTGAAGAACCAAAATTATAGCTATGACTTGCCGAACCACTTACTGTAGGCAAAAAGTTAGCTTTTGCTGTGGTAATATCTTCTTCAGCTAATGATGCATCCAGTTCTGTTTGCTTTACAGAAATATTATATTCTAATGCATGACTTACACATTCCTGCAGCGTCCATATTTTTTCTTGCGAAAAAGAAGACATTGAAATACATAAAACAGTTAAAACGATAAGGCTTTTAATACCTTGTACCTTGGTGTTTTTATTTTTCATCTTCGTCCTCATCTTCATTGTCTTTTGATGCTTTATTCCAAACTTTAATGTTGTCGCCTTCCTTAACGCCTTCAAGTATTTCAACGTTAATACCATCGGATAAGCCTAATTCTACATTTTCTTTACGGAATTTATTATCGCCTTCGGAAATTTCAACAAAAGGTTTTTCTGTAATTCTATTATATTGTAAAAGCGCTTCTCGAATAGCGAGTACACTGTCTCTGGCTTCAATATCAATTTCAGCGTTGGCACTATAACCTGCTCTAATATTTGTGGTTGAATCTATTTCAACGTCGGCTTTTATGGTAAACTGAACGGCACCGTTTTCTTCAATACCTTTAGGTGCAACAAACGTTAATTTCGCTGGAAATTCCTTGTTTGCAATGGCTCCTAAAATCACTTTAATAATTTTCCCTTCTTTTAATTTTCCAACTTCAGCTTCATCTACTTTCCCTTCAAAAATCATTAAACTCATATCTGCAATCGTAGCAATAGTTGTTCCTGCGTTGAAATTATTACTTTCAATAACTTGGTCACCTTCGCGTACCGGAATTTCTAAAATAGTTCCAGGAATTTGCGCTACAATATTGGTATTTGCTGAACTTCCGCCCGAAATAGAACCACGCTTAATAATTTGATAATCGTTTTGTGCTTGTTTTAAACTTTCTTTGGCTTGATTGTATCCCAATTGGCTATTTTCGAAATCTTGTTGAGAAATTACGCCTTTTTCAAAAAGTGTTTTATTTCGATCATAAAGAACCTTTGAATTATCAAAAGATAGTTTTGCTGTTGAAATTCTACTGTTTGCGCTCACTAAACTTTGCTCGTTTGGTACTACTCTAATTGTTGCAATTAAATCGCCCTTTTTAACCTTATCACCTTCTTCCACAAGAATTTTATCTACAATACCTGAAATTTGTGGTTTAAGTTCAATTTCCTCCTCAGGGTTTAGTTTCCCTGTAGCTACGGCTTTCGTATTTATAGACGTGAAGAAAGGCGTTTCAACCTTAAACTCTTCAATATCTTTTGAGTTTGAATCTTTGAAATATTTCAATACAAACGCCAATAGTAAGATGGTTACTATTACTAAAATAATTTTGACTGTTTTATTCATTTTTTTTGATTGTTTATTCTTCTCTTAATGCTTCTATTGGTTTAATACTGGTTGCTTTGGTTGCAGGAATAAGGCCTATTAATGTGCCTAAAACTACTAATATTACTAAGGCTGCAAATACTACAGCAATAGATACTGAGGCGTTTACAATGGCGGCATCGGCCCCTTGCCCAAAGAAATGATCGAGGATAATTAAAATTAAACCACCCGATATAATACCACACAGGCCGGCTACTAAAGTTAAAAACACGGCTTCGACTACAATTTGGCGTTTAATTTCAAAAGGCGTGGCACCCAAGGCACGACGCACTCCTATTTCTTTTGTGCGTTCTTTTACGGTTATCAACAAAATATTGCCAATAGCAAACACACCGGCGATAAGTGTAGCAATGCCCACAAACCATGTTAGAAACTGCATGCCTGTTAAAAAACCGGTTAGTTTCCCAAACTCTTTCCCTAAGTTGGCGCTTCCGAAGGCTCGTTTATCTTCTGGGTGAATATGGTTTAAATTTTTAAGCAATAACTTGGCATCTTCCTCTATTTGAGTAATGTCATACGCTGGTTTTCCGGTAATCATCATCCAACCAATACGATCGCCCTGATTGTAAATTTGTTGGAAAGTGGTAAACGGAATATGCATATCAGATTTTGGACCAATATTAATATCGCCTTCTTCAAACATACCAACAACCATAAAATTAATGCCGTTAATAATAACGTAAGTTCCTATAACTTCAGAGTCCTTTTCATAAAGTTGTTTGTAGGCTTCATCAGAAATGACGACAATTTTCTTCTTATCGTCAATATCATTTTGATTGATAAAACGCCCCTCTATTAATTTTTTCTTCTGAAGTTGATCTAACAACGGATAATCACCAGCCATTTGAAAACTGCCCGTTAAAAAGTTTTTGGTAACAATGGTTGTTCTTTGGTTTCTTGGAAGTACAAACTCGATACCTTCAACATTTTCTTCTATTTTTTTAGCATCGCTTAAGGATAATTTCACTTGGCGCCCTTCCTGAAAACCTTTAAAAGGCTTGCCTGTACTTTGGCCCCAAACAAATACACTGTTGGTTGCAAAATTACCGAACAAACGGTTGAAAGAATTCTCTAATCCACGTGCAGACCCCAACAGACCAATAAGTAATAAAATACCCCACCAAACACCAACCATGGTTAAAATAGACCGGAGCTTATTTTTGCTCAAGCTATCGAAAACTTCTTGCCAGGTATCTCTTTCGAATAAAAATTTAAACATAGTTAATCGTTTCTTAAGGCTACAATAGGTTTAATTTGTGATGCTTTTTTTGCTGGTAAATAGCCTGCGATGGCACCAGCAATTATTAACGTAATTGTTGCTCCAAACACCAAACTATTACTAACACCTGGATCTTTAATAAAATACGTTTCTAGACTTGGTGCGGCGAGTTCTAGAACACCAACACCTACCAATAACCCCACATAACCGGCAATAGCTGTTATAATAATAGATTCTATTAAAATAATGGAAACAATGGAACGTGGCGATGCGCCTAAGGCTTTTCGGATACCGATTTCCTTTGTACGTTCTTTCACAATAAAAATCATGATATTACTAATGCCAACAATACCTGCAATTAAAGTTCCGAAACCAATAACGAGGATAATGATAGATAAACTCGCCGTCATTAAATCCACTTTTTTAGTGCCTTCAGCCATATTTCGCAGTCGGATAGCACGTTGATCGCTTCGAGCTACGTCAAATTTTTGTTTTAAGCTTTTTTCTATAGACACCCCAAAAGCAAGTGCTTCATTAGAGTTCATTTCAGGATTAAAAGTTAAATGTATTAAATCTACAAAATCATTATTACCGTACACAAACTGTGTGGTAGTAATAGGGATATAAATAATACTTTCTTCGGTATCGCCTTCATCATCCGTAAAAACACCAACCACTTTGTATTGAATACCACTTAGGTTAATATATTTCCCAATAGCAGTTTCTTTAAAAAACAATTCCTCTTCTACTTTTTGCCCAATAACAGCAACTTTAGCTTTATGATTTAAGTCGTTTTGATTAATGTAGCGTCCCTCTTTAACCACGTTATTTTCAATAAACATGAATTCAGGATATATGCCACGAAGTTGATAGTTATTTTTCTCTCCTTTAAAAGAAGCTGTAACATCTTTATTTACTTTAGAAGTAATAAACTGGACTTTATCGCCGTATTTATCTTTTATAAAGTCGCGATCTTCATTTTTAAATTGAATTTTTCGTCCAACCTGAAGTCCTTTATACGCTTTAGTTGTTCGTCCTGAAAAGATTTGTATTGAGTTGTTCGCATCGGTACCAAAAGCTTCCTCAAAGGTGTTTTGCAAACCATTTGCTATACCGAATAGAACAGCAAACAGCAAAATAGCAAATGCCACCGTAAACCCAGAGAGTAAACTCCGTGTACGATTCATGTTAATACTTTGGAAAATTTCGCGCCAGAGGTCTAAATCAAACATAAAGTGAAGCTCTTACCTGTTCTACTTTTTTATCTTCAATAATAATCCCATCACGAAGCCTAACATTACGTTTACACATGGCTGCAATATCTTCTTCGTGAGTCACCATTAGAATTGTTTTGCCCTCATCATTAAGGTGTTGGATAAAATCCATAATTTCATGAGAGGTTTTAGTATCTAAAGCTCCTGTTGGCTCATCAGCCAATAATAATTTAGGGTCTGCTGCTAACGCTCTAGCAATAGCAACACGCTGTTTTTGCCCTCCGGAAAGTTCTTTTGGTAAATGTTTTGCCCAATCGGCCAAACCCACTTTTTCTAAATGAAACATAGCCAACTCTAGACGTTCTTTTCGTTTAATACCTTGGTAATACAACGGAAGCGCTACGTTTTCGAGTGCCGTTTTGTAATTTATTAAATTGAAAGATTGAAAAATAAAACCTAAGAATTTATTTCTGTAAATGGCGGCTTTCTTTTCAGTAAGATTTTTAATTGGTAAACCGTCTAGGATATATTCACCCGCATCAGCTTCATCCAGCATCCCAATGATGTTTAGCAAAGTAGATTTACCTGAACCTGAAGACCCCATTATGGCAACCATTTCCCCTTCTTTTACAGAAAGATCGATGCCTTTTAAAACATGTAAACTTGAATCACCTATAGGATAGGATTTGTGTAATTGACGAATTTCTAACATACTTCCTGGTTGATTGATATCACTTTTCCATATGGTAAAATATGGTAGCTCTATTAATAAGACTATAAACCCATAAGAATGTTACATAAATAATAAAAAAAGTTTAGTAACAGTAAAACAAATATTTTACAGACCTAAAAACAAGCTATTTACGCTTCTTTTTTATTATACTTTTTATAAATTGCAAATGCAATGCCAGCAACAAGAACATACGGAATAGCCATTAAGTAAACAATACCGTCGTTGATACCTTCGGCTGTGGTTTGACCTTCTTCACTTTCTAAAACGGCACGACACATAGCACATTGCGCGTTAGTTTGCAAAAACATGCAAATTGTAAATAAAAAGAATAGTATTTTATTTTTCATCTTTTAATACTTTAAAAATGATGATAACTCTAGGTTATTAATAGTAAGGCGAAATCATAATAAAAACAACAACACCAGAAACGGCAACATAAAGCCAAAGCGGAAATGTGATTTTTGCTATTTTTCGATGTTTTTCAATGTTATTGGTAATACCACGAACATAAGTTATTAAAACGAAAGGAATAACCACAATAGACATTATAATATGCGTAATTAAAATAATATAATACACATATTTTATAACGCCCTCGCCCATAAATTTAGTGGAATCACTCGTCATGTGGTAGGCTACATACATTACTAGAAACAATACAGATAAGCTAATGGCAAACTTCATTAAGTATTCATGACGCTTAACGTTTTTCTTTTTAATTGCTATAAAAGCTAAGACCAAAACAAAGGCTGTTAAAGCATTTACCGATGCATAAATTGGTGGTAAAAACACAGGCAATTCTGCATCAATTTTCACACCAAATAGAATAGCAACTACCACAGGAATAATAACAGAAAGCGCAATAATCAGTTTATTGTACTTCGTATCGTCTAAAACTTTCTTTTCTTTATTCATTAAGTAATTTTTTAATATCTGCTTTTAGTGCTGAAATTTCTTCCTTTATACCATCGTCATCCACTTTCTCAGCTTCTGAAACAACGCCTCTATAATAGATTATAGGGTTTCCAAAATCATCCACTCTAGAACGGATAAAACCATTTTTATCGACTAAAGCAAAATTTCCTGAATGTTCAAAACCTCCAGCAACACTTTCTTCTTCCGCTGCATATAAATTAAAACCTTGATTGGCGAGGGTATAAATGGCATCTTTATCACCCGTCATTAAATTCCAATTAGGGTTAGTAACACCGTATTTTTCAGCATAAGCTTTAAGTACTTCTGGTGTATCGTGCGATGGGTTTATGGTGAATGATGCCACACCAAAATCGTTAAACCCTTTAAAAGTATTTTGAATTTGAACCAAGTTCTGGCTCATTCTCGGGCAAATGGTTGGGCAAGTTGTGAAAAAGAACTCGATAACATACACTTTACCTTCGTAATCTTTGTTGGTAATTGTTTTACCATCCTGATTTGTAAATGCAAAAGCAGGCACTTTTTTAGCTTCACCGTTAATCTCAATAAACGCTAAATCTGATAGTCCTGTTTCTGGTTGTTTTTGGTCGCTGCGACCACTTTGTCTAGACACATCGCCATTAGTAACCCTATCCACAATTCTAGGAATAAATATAATTCCGAAAACTAATATAGTTAAAGCAATACCAATGTATGAGTAGTTGTTTTTTTTCATTTTAAATATTATTTAGTGGTTCCCGATAAATCGCTTGCACGACGGGTATCAGAGTTAAATTCACCTTTACGTTTCTGTCTGTATTCAGTAAAAACAATACGTAAATCGTCGCTCATTTTATTTTTAACTTCGGCTACTTCAATACAATTGTATCCGTTTAAGCCATAAACCGGAGCCTTTTTTTCAAGTTCATTATCCGTTCTATCATCAATACGTCCACGTTGGTTTAAATCTTTATCCACAATAAAAACATCCTCTACTGATAAATCTTCGTTTAAATCCGTTTTTGTTTTTAAACTAAAATAAACTCGTTTAATATCGGCAGGTTCACCATAAACAAAATGCCAAAATCGGATATCTTCGTACTGCGTTATTTCCGCCTTTAACTTTTTGACTTCAGCTTCTGTGCCCTTAGGCATCAAAATAACCATTTGAAATTTTTTAAAGCCTTTAAACTTATCGTAAATTAACTCCTTTAGGTTCGATGCTTGAATAGCGTTTTGCATTGGATGAGTACCTAAAAACCCTAAAACGGTAATATGATCTTTAAGCACAATAGGCTCCTCCGTGTCTGAAGAAAATGCTTCTAAATCTAAAACCGATTCGTTAATAATATCTAAAGGTTGGTAGTTGTGTGTTGCTGGATATAGAAACAACAAAAACGTCACAGGTAGGAAGAATAAAACTCCTAATACAACGTAGCGACCCACTTTTTTATAATCCATAAAAACTTTTTTTTTGCTCTAAAAGTAGCATGGTGCAAAAATAAAAAAAGACGGTTTAAAAACCGTCTTTATATTCCTATTTAACTAATAATTATTAGTTAAAAATCTCTTTTGATATAACCGTTATCATACACATCGAAAACGTAACCACCTTCTTGCAATAAAATGAATACTAAGTATAAAACTAAAAATATAGCCGTCCAAACAACCATACGTCTTAATCCTGGTGCTTCATCACGCATGTGCATAAAATCCCATGTAATATAGTAGGCTTTTACAATAGTTAAGATAATGAAAATCCAGTTTAGAAGTTTCATCCCTAAAACATATCCCATTAAACTTTCAGGCTTAATAATACCTAATACAACCTCTATAACAGTTACAAAACTAAGAAACGCTAATACGCCCCAGATTTTTTGAGTATTAGATTTAAACTTTACTAAACCTCTAAATATTTCTAATTTATGTTCGTGTGCCATTTTTAATGCTTTTTTATATTTCCCTTAAAGATGAGAAATGAAACTTTTTTTTAAATCAATTAAACTAAGTAGAAGAAGGTAAATACAAATACCCAAACTAAATCTACAAAGTGCCAGTATAAACCAACTTTCTCAACCATTTCGTAACTTCCGCGTCTTTCGTAAGTTCCTAATACCACATTAAAGAAAATAATGATATTAATGATAATTCCAGACAATACGTGAAAACCGTGAAATCCAGTAATAAAGAAAAAGAAATCAGCAAACAATGGCGAACCATATTCATTAACTTGTAAGTTAGCACCTTCTACGTATAATGTGCCGTTATCTTTTAATGCTTTTAAAGATTCAGCTCTAGACAATACTGTTTTTTCACCGTCCTCATTTAAAACTTGAGTTCTAATTAAAACATTCTCATGAGCCTCTAAACCATTGACAACTTCTTCAACAGTATAAGCTGGTAATGATGATTCATTAACAAACCATAAACCATTCTTCTTTTCGTGTATCGTTCTATCCTTATGATCGGCAAGCGCCACAAAATCTTTTACTGCAACACGGTGCCCTTCAGTATCCACAAACTGTAAAATATTACCACCTTTAGTTTGTATAGCACCATATTCACCTTTAATAAACGTATTCCATTCCCAAGCTTGTGAGCCTACGAAAATAATACCACCAATAATGGTTAAAAACATGTAAATAGTAACCTTACTTTTATTTAAGTGATGTCCTGCATCAACCGCTAACACCATCGTTACCGACGACATAATAAGTACAAACGTCATAAACGCCACATAATACATCGGTGCATTTACACCATGTAAAAATGGAAAGTGAGTAAACACCTCATCCGCAATTGGCCAGGCATCCATAAATTTAAATCTAGAAAATCCGTAAGCTGCTAAAAAGCCCGAAAATGTTAAAGCATCCGATACGATGAAAAACCACATCATCATTTTACCGTAACTTGCTTTCAACGGTTCATTCCCGCCATTCCAAGTTTTGCCTTCTGCTACTGCTGTACTCATATATAATGGTTGTTATTTATAAAAAGTTGGACAAAAATAATCATTTTATTTATCTAATAAAATATCCAACCCTAATTTTTAAAATTATCCTTAATTAAACGTTAAAAAATCTTTGGGCGTCCCCCAAGGGTCGGGCTTTCACTACTCAATCTTTTTATTTTTAAATAAAACAAAAAGGATTTCAAACATGCCGTTCAATCCCTAACGCGGGCCTACTTGTAATGTTTAATTTTCAACAAAAAACAAAGTCAACCTCAACAAAAACAGTGAGTCACAAGTCTTCCGTTAAAAAAAAACTACCCTACAAAATATAAAAACAAAAATAAATATACCCAAAGGATATCTATAAAATGCCAAAAGGTTGCAGCCAGTTCAAAACCTAACATATCGGTTGCCGTATACTTTTGTTTAAAATGATTATAAATTACAACCAACAAACAAATCAGTCCTACCACAACGTGTAAAATGTGCACCAAAGCAATTAAATAAATGTAAGACATGGTAATATTACTCGTTGGTCCTGTGAAATTATAACCTAAGTCTATAATTTCTCTAAAGCCCACAAACTGATTGTAAATAAAAACCACACCCAAAACTAAGGTCGCTAATAAATACATAGACGTTGCTTTGTGCTGCCCTTTTTCCAAAGCTTTTTTACCCAATAAAAAGGTAATACTACTAACCACGATAACCACCGTACTAATAATAAAAGCATTTGGCAATTTAAAATCGCTTAACCAATCGGGGCGTGAACTACTTACAATAAAAGCACTTGTCCAGCCCATAAAAGACATAATAAGCGAAATAATGCCAAACCAAAGCATCATTTTTTTTGCTCTGCTATTTTTTTCTTGTTTTGTTCCTTGAGTTAAATCCATTACTAACTTATAAATTTATCGACAACATAAACAATTTGCACCAACGTAATATAAGCTACACTAGCTAACATAAGTTGTTTCGCCGATTGTTCGGTCATTTTTTTAAATAATTGAATTGCGTAATACAACATCCCTAGCCCAAGTATAAAAACGATAACCGCTCCCACAATTGAAAGTTGTAACCTTCCAGTAAAACCAAATACTGGAACAATAGAAATTAAGATGGTCCAAATGCAATACATAATTGTCTGTACTGCTGTACCTCTATCTTGTTTTCCGGTAGGTAACATAAAGAATCCACCACGTTTATAATCGTCATATAAAAACCAGCCAATAGCCCAAAAGTGAGGGAATTGCCAAAAAAACTGCAAAGCAAATAACGTTCCTGGTTCAATACCAAAATCGTTTGTAGCCGCTACCCATCCTAACATAAAAGGTATAGCACCCGGAATAGCTCCAACAAAAACAGAAATTGGTGTTTTTGTTTTTAAAGGGGTGTAAACACAAGTGTATAAAAAGATAGAAATAGCACCAAACATAGCAGTTTGCTTGTTTATACTGTATAAAATCGCGATACCTAAAACCGTGAAAATAGTTGCAATAGCAAATGCCGTGTTAACCGACATACGGCCTGCTGGAATAGGCCTATTTCTAGTACGATGCATGAGAGCATCTAAATCCCGTTCTATAATTTGATTAAACGCATTCGAGGCGCCTACCATAAAATAACCACCAAAAGCGAGTAAGGTTAAGGTTTTAAAATCGACTGTTTCCACGCCAAGTAAGTAACCGGCAAGTGAAGAAAACACAACGCTTAGCGCTAATCGCATTTTTGTGATTTCCTTAAAATCTGAAATTAAAGACGGATTTTCTATAGTTGTTTTCGATCTGCTCAAACCTATGTGTAATTGTGCATTTTATATTGCGAATGCAAAGATACTCTATAATAACAATTTGAGCAATATTGACAGGAAATTTAATACCTTTAACATAAAGTAAAACCATACACCATGAAATCATTAAAACCAACCGCTATTTTAATGCTATTATTTTTCAGTATCTCAGTTTACGCCCAGCGTAATTTCGACGATGTAAAAATAACCACAACCAAACTCACAGACCAAGTTTATATGCTTGTTGGCAGTGGCGGAAACATTGGTGTTTCGGTTGGCGAAGATGGTGTTTTCATCATCGATACCCAATTCGCGCCTTTAACTCCAAAAATTTTAGAAGCCATCCAAAACATCAGCGACCAACCTATTAAAATAGTTGCAAACACGCACCACCATGGCGACCATACCGGCGGAAACGAAAATATTGGCGATTTAGGCGCCACTATTATTGCTCACGACAATGTAAGAAAACGTCTTATTGATAAAAGTCCAAAATCAGCTTTACCTGTAATCACCTTTAACGATAAATTACACCTACAAATAAATAATGAGCAAGTTATGGTATTCCATGTTGAAAACGCTCACACCGATGGTGACGCCATGCTTTACTTTACAGAAAGTAATGTTTTACATACTGGAGACACCTATTTTAATGCGCGTTATCCGTTTATCGATTTAAACTCTGGCGGCAGCGTAAATGGTTATATTGATGCTGTAAAATCTGGATTGATGGTTATAGATGAAGAAACCAAAATTATTCCCGGTCACGGCGATTTATCTAACAAAGCTGAATACTTCACCTTTTTGAATATGCTAGAAACTGTAAAAATTGCTGTTTTACAAGAAATTAACAACGGTAAATCTGAAGATGAAGTAGCTAGTAACAGTGCACTAACCAAAACTTTTGATAATTTAGGTTATGGCGATCATTTTATTAATAGTGAAAAAATGAGACGTACTTTTTATAAAAGCTTAAAAGAGTAATTATCAAACTTAACAAAACACAAAAAGTCTATAAAATAAAGAAGCCCTAATCTATTAGGGCTTCTTTATTTCTAAATTTATTTTTATGTTAGTTTTCAAACCATAAAACTAACCAATGGTATACCGATACACATTAGTTTCTCGTTGCACAAAACCCATTTTTTGATACAATCTATTTCCCGCTACTTTTTCTGGCTTAGATGTTAAATTGATTTTTTCAATATTATTTTCAGTAGCGTATGTTATTGCAGCTTCAATTAATGCTTTCCCTACTCCTTTTCCTCGAGCAGCCTGATCGACCACAACATCTTCAATCCAAACTTTATCGCCTGTGGGTATTTTATTTAACACCAATGTCATGGTGCCAATAATCTCGTTATTATCTTCTGCTAAAAAAAGCAATGTACTATCAGAATTAACAATATGTTCCAACACTTCCCGATTAGGCAGCTCACAGTTGGAGGTCAGTTGAACAATTAAAGCTTGCATCGCTTTTACAACATGTTCCGTTACAGTAACTAATCTATATATCTTCATAGATACAAAATTAGCAATTTTTAAAACAACTCAATATATTTTATTCGGGTTGCCTTATTTTAGATTAATTCTGAAATTAAGATCACGTAGGAAGCCAGCAGATGCAAAGCCTTTAAAACTAAAGAAGAAATACAACAAAACCTTATAAATAAAAAAAGCCCTAATTTCTTAGGACTTTCTTATTTTGCAATGTTTGCGGTCTGGACGGGACTCGAACCCGCGACCTTCGCCGTGACAGGGCGACATTCTAACCAACTGAACTACCAGACCGTTGCTTTATTGCGAGTGCAAGAATACTATATTATTATTATATGACCAATTTTAATGACAATATAAATTAAAAATAATTTTAAGTTGAATTTTTAAAATTATGAAACACATTGAAATATCAAAACATAACAAACACAAATACAACTAAATAACAACTAAATCATTCGTTTTATATTCAAAAAAACAAATATTAATTTTACTGCTTTTTAGACCGCTTATTTTTCATAGCCCCGGGATTAGAGTATAAAACCGCTTTGTTTTCCATTAGACGTTGGTGAATATGGTAAGTAACATCCATCCACGAACGTTCCTCTCCCCATAAAGGTGCCATCATTTTGGATTCCCAAGCTTTTAATTCATCTTGTAATAATTGATATGTTTTCGTTTCCGAAGTTTCTAAGTTTACGGTTTCACCTAAATCCTCTTCTAAATTGTATAAGGTTGCTCCATAATCTTGCAAACGCACCAATTTAAAATCGCCAACCCTAGCCCCTGCTTCTTCTAATTTCCTCCAAAATAGTTTTTCATGAGGATCACCTGTTTTTTCTCCTTGTAAATAAGGCAATAAGTTAACGCCATCTAAAACTAAATCATCAGCTTTTTTAATATCAGCCGCCGCCAAAGCTGTTGTAAAAATATCTAAAGACGAAGATAAACCATCAAACGTTTGGCCTGCTTTAATCTGTTTTGGCCAGCTAACCACAAAAGGCACTCTGTGTCCGCCTTCAAACTTATTACCTTTCCAACCTTTTAAAGGGCCTCCACTCGAACTATTATTAGCAGCGCCACCATTATCACTTAAAAAATAAATAAGCGTATTTTCCTCTAAACCTAAATCTTTTAATTTTTGTTGCAGCTTCCCTACGTTCTCATCTAAAGACCAAGTCATGGCTGCCAGTTTTTGCCTCGAATGGTCTTTATATTTCTCCAAATGTTCTACTTTAGCCTCCATAGGCGTATGCACGGCATTAAATGCTAAATACATAAAAAAGGGATTGTTTTTATTCTCTTCTACAAACTTCACCGATTGATCGCCCAAAACATCGGTTAGATAGCCATCAAACAAGACGCGCTTACCATTATGCTGTAGCATTTTTTTCTTTGTTGGATTTTTTTCAGGAAAATAAGAACGGCTTCCGGCCTCGAAACCAAAAAACTCATCGAAACCACGTTGATTAGGATGATCGCTTTGCTCTGCTCCTAAATGCCATTTCCCTAAAGCTAAGGTTTTATACCCATTTTCTTTAAACACATCGGCCATGGTAACCACATTATCCGACAAACCAATATCACCAGAACCCCCATAACCAGTACCGTTAGCTTCAAACCCAAAACGTTGTTGATATTTCCCCGTCATTAACCCCGCACGCGATGGCGCACATACCGTAGCACTAACATGTGCATCGGTTAAAACAGCACCACTTTTGGCAAGTCTATCTATATTGGGAGTTTCTAAATCTTCACAGCCCATAAAACCAAAATCGGCATAACCTGCATCGTCAACAAGAATAACAATAACATTTGGGGGTTGTATTTTTGCCGGAAACACTTTCGTTTCTGCTGTGTTTTTACAGGCCGATAACGAAACGACAGTTAAGATTAGGAAAAGCGATAAAAAACTTATGCTTTTATTAATCCTGCGTAATAGTAAATTCATACTTTTTTGTTTAATAAAGGTAATTTTATCTTTTCAAGAAAACCAAAGATAACTTTTATTTAAACATCATTTCTAAAGAACAGAAAGGCCGTAAAACAAAAAAGCATCCCAATCTTCTTCACAGAAAAAAGGAAAGCTTCTCATTGGTATACCAAACACAATTTGGTAAACTACTTCCCGAATAAATCGGGACAACACAACTTCTTATTGCCAAAAAAAGCCCTAATTTCTCAGAGCTTTCTTGCTTGCAATTTTTGCGGTCTGGACGGGACTCGAACCCGCGACCTTCGCCGTGACAGGGCGACATTCTAACCAACTGAACTACCAGACCGTTGCATTATTGCGAGTGCAAATATACACTCCTTTTTTAGTTACACAAAACTTTTTTAAGTTTATTTTTAAAAATAATTCACTAAATAAATTTCTGACGTGCTATCATATAGGTTGTCAATATGTTACTAAAATCTTTATTTATGTCTGCCTCTACATAATTAATTTTGTATTGCGCACATTTCAACCTTAGGTTACTAAAATAAGTATTTACTGTTTTGCTGTAGTTTTCTTTAATAGTATCTGCATATAAGTTAATATGCTCACCAGTTTCAACATCAATAAAGCGTTTAGGCCTATTATCAAAGTCAAAATCCAATTCCTTCTCCTTATCAAAAACATGAAATAAAACCACCTCATGCTTGTTGTATTTTAAATGACGAAGGGCTTCAAATAACTTTACATCATCTTCCGAAGTTTGAAACATATCGGTAAATAAGAATATCAACGATCGCCTGTGTACGTTTTCGGCTATTTCGTGCAGATACTTATACGTTTCTGTTTGCTTGTTTACAGGCTTCGCTAGCACCGCCTCACTTAATGCATTTAACAACATGTGATGGTGGCGTTCACTGCCCTTTTCCGAAGCATAAAAATCGTATGCATCACTATAAATACTCAACCCCACGGCATCACGTTGCTTTTTCAGCATTTGCATTAAAGCCGCCGCAGCTAATACAGAAAAACCCACCTTATTCAAATGATCAATAGCAAACGCATTCATTTCTGGGAAATGCATCGAGCTACTATTGTCTAATATAATATGACAACGCAAATTCGTTTCATCATCATACCGTTTTGTGTAAAGCTTTTCTGTTTTGGCGAATAATTTCCAATCGATATGGCGAGTACTTTCACCAGGATTATAAATTTTATGCTCGGCAAACTCGGCCGAAAACCCATGAAACGGACTTTTATGCATACCGGCAATAAACCCCTCAACTACTTGTTTTGCAAGTAACCCAAGATTTTTAAAACCTTCTGCTTTATTTAGTTCGTTTTGTATATTCATATAAAAAAAATGATCTGTTTCAAATTTCAATTGAAACTAAAACAGACCACTGTATTATTCTTTTACTTTTCTTAACCTGCAATACCATCAACAATACCGTAAGCCACAGAAGCTTCAGCCCCCATCCAATGGTCACGATTAAAATCTTTCATTACTTTTTCAAAACTTTGCCCGCAATTATCAGCTAAAATCTGCGCACTTAATTCTTTAGTAATTACAATTTCTTTCGCCGTAATTTCAATATCACTCGCTTGTCCACGCGCACCGCCACTAGGTTGGTGAATCATAACACGTGCGTGAGGTTGTATAAAACGTTTACCTTTTTCACCAGCCGATAAAATTAACGATCCCATAGAAGCAGCAAAACCTGTACAAACTGTAGAAACTTCACTTTTTAGCGCCTTAATACAATCGTAAACAGCAAAACCAGAAGTTACATAACCACCCGGACTATTAATATAAAGTGTAATATCTTCAGTACCTAAAGCATCTAAATACATTAATCTATCAATCACATGTTTCGCCGAATCATCATCAACCTGACCCCATAAAAACACCTTACGTTGTTCAATAAAGTTACTATCAATAGCGTCTTGAATTTTTTTATGTCCACTCATTATTTCTTGAATTTAATTTTCATCTAAAATAAAAAAAGGTTCACCATAAATGGCAAACCTTTTCACTTTTCTTTTCAGTATATATTATAAAAGCGCATCAATCGCTTCAGCATAAGTTGCCTTAGGCGCTACACCTACTTGTCTACCAACAACCTCACCGTTTTGAAAAACCAAAACTGTAGGAATGTTACGCACACCGTATTTTGCAGCAAATTCTTGATTTGCATCAACATCTACCTTACCAACAACTGCTTTACCTTCGTATTCACTACTAATTTCTTCAATAACTGGTCCAACCATTCTACAAGGTCCGCACCATGCAGCCCAAAAATCAACTAATACCGGTTTATCACTTTTTAAAACCGTTTCTTCAAACGTCGCATCTGTAATCTCTAATGCCATAATATTTATATTTTAAAGTTCTTAATTCGTTTTAACAACACAAATTTAGTCAAAAATTTCCCGATTCCTTACATAGCTATCATTTGTTTTACCTATAACGGCATTGAGTAGAGCTATTTAATAAGGTTTTGGGCGCTACCACAAGGGTCGGGCTTTACGTTGCTAGTCCGCGCACCTCCGTTGTCGGGCTGTGGGCTTTTCACTGCAATCCCTAGCGCGGGCACTCGGCTATATCATTATTAAAACGGTATGTTCCGTTAAAATAATATTAAACGTTTAACATTTTCCAAAGCACATCCTTTAGCTCTGTGATGCCTTGTTGGGCAACAGACGAGATAAACAAATAAGGAATTGGTAATTCGTTATCTAATTCAATTTTCATTTCAGCTTTAAGTTCGTCATCCAACATATCACTTTTAGATATGGCGATAACACGGTCTTTATCCAGCATTTCTGGGTTATAACGACGTAGCTCATCTAAAAGAATATCATATTGTTTACGAATATCTTCAGCATCAGCAGGAATCATAAACAACAAAATCGAGTTACGCTCAATATGGCGTAAAAAGTAATGCCCCAATCCTTTACCTTCCGCAGCACCTTCAATAATCCCAGGGATATCAGCCATTACAAAAGTTTGAAAATCACGATATTCCACAATACCTAAATTAGGTTTTAGTGTGGTAAACTCGTAATCTGCAATTTTTGGCTTAGCAGAAGTTACTACAGATAGAAGCGTAGATTTTCCAGCATTTGGAAATCCAACTAAACCAACATCGGCAAGTACTTTCAACTCTAAAGTAATGTACTTCTCTTCCATCGGCATACCGGGTTGGGCATAACGAGGCGTTTGATTTGTTGAAGATCGGAAATGCCAGTTTCCTAAACCACCTTTTCCGCCTTCAGCGATAATTCGCTCTTCACCGTTTTCGGTAATTTCTAGTAATATTTCATTCGTTTCAGTATCACGAATAACTGTACCTAATGGCACATCTAAGTAAAAATCTTCACCATCGGCACCAAAACTTCTACTTTTACTTCCGTTTCCACCGTGACCAGCACGAATGTGTTTTTTAAATTTTAAATGCAGAAGGGTCCAGAGGTTATCATTACCTCTTAGAATAATGTGTCCGCCACGACCACCATCACCACCATCGGGTCCACCTTTGGTGATATATTTTTCGCGGTGTAAATGCGCCGATCCACGGCCACCCTTACCAGAGCTTACATACATTTTTACGTAATCTACAAAATTTCCTTCTGTCATTTTTCTTTCTTTATTAACTTGCTTATTGTAAAGTTATTTAGTTGGCTATTTTTTAAAATAAAACATCAGTTCCTTTTTTATAAACAGCTAAACGAATAAACTTTTAAGCCTATAGATTATCTATAGCTGTGCTTAAACGCACAGTAATATCTTCGATACTACCAACACCATCTACACCAAAATATTTGTTTTGTGCATTGTAGTAATCTTTTAAAATTGCGGTTTTGCTGTAATATTCTGTAATTCTATTTCTTATAATAGACTCATCAGCATCATCAGGTCTGCCACTTGTTTTTCCTCTTTCTAATAAACGACCAACTAAAATTTCATCGTCAACCTCAAGTGCAATCATTGCATCAATTTGCGAATCTTTAGATTCCATTAATTTATCTAGAGACTCTGCTTGTGCATTTGTTCTTGGGAAACCATCAAAAATAAATCCGTTGGCATCGGCATTTTTTTCAACCTCAGCATTCAACATATCTATAGTTACTTGGTCTGGAACCAACTCACCTTTATCAATAAACGATTTAGCTAACATACCTAAAGCTGTTTCGTTTTTAATATTAAATCGAAAAACATCGCCGGTAGAAATATGTACCAAGTTGTATTTTTCTTTTAAAAAGTTTGCTTGTGTTCCTTTTCCTGCGCCTGGAGGGCCAAATAGCACTAAATTTGTCATATGTTGTGTTTCTTTTATTTGATATACTTCTGGAATATCCCTTCCTAAGCCATCGTAATCTAGGCCATAACCTACAATAAATTTATTAGGAATTTCTATACCAACGTAATGGAGTTTAAAGTCTTTTTTATAGGCTTCGGGCTTATAAAAGAGTGTCGCAATTTTTAACGTTTTCACGTTTTCATTTCTAAAAATGCGGTGCACCTCAGCAAGCGTATTTCCGGTATCTATAATATCTTCCAAAATAACAACAGTGCGTCCCGTTAAATCTTGAGTAAGCCCAATTAAACGTTGAATATCTTCGGTAGATTTCACGCCTTCATAAGATGCTAATTTGATAAAAGTAACTTCGCAAGGTTTTGGATATTTCTTTACAAAATCGCTTACTACCATAAACGAGCCGTTAAGAATACCAATAAACACAGGAATTTCATCGCCTATATCATTCGCAATCTCCTCTGCCATTCGTGCCAACGCATCATCGATTTGCTGTGCAGAAATAAAAGGTTTAAAATATTTTTCGTGTAGCTTTATCACGGTTATTATTTTTTGAAGTTGCAAAGATAACCAATAGATTAAGTAATTAGGCTTTTTTGATTTAGGAATTGAAGTCTATTTTGAGATTTAAACGTATTTTTGCTATCTATTTAAGAATTTTTAGTTAAAACAAACAAATGAATTACTTTTCTTCCAATTTTAAACTTGGTATTTTAGGTGGTGGTCAACTAGGTAAAATGTTACTTTACAATACCCGAAAATTTGATATTTACACCTGTGTTTTAGAAAGCAGCAACGAAGCACCATGCAAAACGGCCTGCGACGAATTTCACTTGGGTGATTTAATGGACTATGATGCCGTTTATAACTTCGGAAAACAAGTTGATGTTTTAACTATTGAAATTGAAAACGTAAACATAAATGCTTTGGAAGCCCTTGAAAAAGAAGGCGTAAAAGTATATCCATCGGCTAAAACCCTTCGGATTATTCAGAACAAAGCAACGCAAAAACTGTTTTATGTAGATCATAATATTCCTACGTCTCCGTTTACGCGTTTTGCCTTTACTTCGGAAATTAAAGAAGCCATAAACCACGGTGGATTAAAGCTACCTTTTGTTTGGAAATGCGCACAATTTGGATACGATGGTACTGGTGTTAAAATTGTAAGAAGCATCGACGATTTAACCAATTTACCAAACGTAGAATGTATTGCTGAAAACTTAGTCCCTTTTAAAAATGAATTGGCTGTTATTGTTGCCAGAAATGCAAATGGTGAAACTAAAACCTATCCGGTGGTAGAAATGGAATTTCACCCAGAAGCCAACCAAGTAGAATACGTTATTTGCCCAGCGCGTATTGATGCTGCAGTAGCAAAAAAAGCAGAAGATATCGCCTTAAAAGTATCAAAAGCCATTAACCATGTCGGACTTTTAGCTGTTGAAATGTTTCAAACAGAAAACGATGATATTTTAATAAACGAAGTAGCTCCACGACCTCACAATTCAGGACACCAAACTATTGAAGCTAGTTACACTTCGCAATTTGAACAACATATTCGTGCTGTTTTAAATTTACCTTTAGGGCGCACCGATAATAAAGTTGGTGGTGTTATGGTAAACCTTGTAGGTGCTGAAGGTTTCAGCGGAAATGTAGTTTACGAAAACATCGAAAAAATAATGAATATGGATGGTGTTACACCTCATATTTATGGTAAAAAACAAACCCGACCGTTTAGAAAAATGGGACATGTTACCATTGTAAATGAAGATTTAAACGAAGCACGTCGTATTGCCGAAGAAGTTAAAAAGGCCATTAGAGTCATTTCAGAATAAAATCTTTTGTGGTTATCATATTTGAAACCGTTCAGAAGAAAAAATAAAATAATTATAAATTTAATTCAATTTAAAAATGAATAAAGTAGGAGTCATCATGGGAAGCAAAAGCGACCTGCCAGTAATGCAAGATGCCATAGACATTTTAAAAGGATTTGATATAGACGTTGAAGTAGATATTGTTTCTGCACATCGTACCCCAGAAAAATTATTCGATTACGGAAAACATGCACACACCAGAGGTTTTGCTGTAGTTATTGCAGGAGCCGGTGGCGCTGCGCATTTACCAGGCATGATTGCCTCGTTATCTCCATTACCTGTAATTGGCGTACCTGTAAAAAGTAGTAATTCTATCGATGGATGGGATTCTGTACTTTCCATTTTACAAATGCCAGGTGGTGTTCCTGTAGCAACTGTAGCTTTAAATGGTGCAAAAAACGCTGGAATTTTGGCTGCTCAAATTTTAGGAGCTAGCGACCCAAAAGTGCTCGATAAAATAATAGCTTACAAAGAAGACTTAAAAGTAAAAGTAAACGAATCGGCTAAGAATTTATAGCATTTAGTATAAAATGAAAAACCTCGAAATAAATTTCGAGGTTTTTCTAGCTATTAACAATAATCTTTTAAGAGTTAGTCACTCTAAAATTGTTGCCGCAAATATATGAAAATTTACTATGTACGCATGGTAAATTTTTAATTTAACATATCTTTAATTAAAATGATAAAGCAAGCCTTAACCACTCCGTTCAATACACCATACCACTCCGCGCCGTTTTCAGCTATTGAAAATGACGATTATTTACCAACCTTTAAAGAAGCGATTACACAAGCAAAAGCTGAAATTGATGCTATTGTTAACCAAACTGAAGCTCCTACTTTTGAAAATACTATTGTTGCTTTAGATTTTTCCGGAGAGCAATTAGATCGTATTTCCAGTATATTTTTCAATTTGAATTCTGCGGAAACAAATGAAACTATTCAGAAAATAGCTCAAGAAGTATCGCCATTACTATCAGAATTTAGTAACGACATTACTTTAAATGAGGCTTTATTTAAACGTGTAAAAGCAGTTTACGACTCTAAAGATACTTTAGATTTAACCACCGAACAAACCACACTATTAGATAAAAAATACAAAGGTTTTTCTAGAAACGGCGCCAATTTAGCCGAAGACAAAAAGGAAAAACTCCGCGATATTGATAAAAAACTAAGTCAGTTAAGCTTAAAATTTGGTGAAAACGTTTTAGCAGAAACCAACAAATTTGAAATGCTAATTACTGATGAAAAAGATTTATCAGGCTTACCAGAAGGCACCATTGAAGCAGCAAAGCAGCTGGCTGAATCTAAAGAAAAATCTGGTTGGTTATTCACTTTAGACTACCCAAGTTACATTCCTTTTGTTACCTATGCCGATAATCGCGAATTACGCAAAAAGTTAACCCTAGCAGCAGGAAGCAAAGCCTTTAAAGGAGACGATTTAGACAACCAAGATATTGTAATACAAATAGTGAATTTACGCCACGAACGTGCGAATTTATTAGGTTACAAAACACATGCGCATTTTGTTTTGGAGGAACGTATGGCGGAAACTCCTGAAACGGTTTTAAATTTTTCGAATGAATTATTAGAGAAATCGAAACCTGCAGCACAACGTGAATTTGAAAATTTAGAAGCTTTTGCTAAAGATTTGGACGGTATCGATCAGCTTCAAAAATGGGATGGTTCTTATTATTCTGAAAAGTTAAAACAGAAATTGTTCAGTTTAGATGATGAAAAACTAAAACCTTACTTCAAACTAGAAAATGTAATTGATGGTGCATTTACGGTTGCTAATAAATTATTCGATCTAAATTTTGAAGAAATTAATACCATCGATAAATATCACAACGATGTTTTAACATATAAAGTTACCGACGATAAAGGTGATTTAGTTTCTATTTTTTATGCCGATTTTTTCCCTAGAGCAGGAAAACGCAATGGCGCTTGGATGACGTCTTACAAACCACAATACATTAAAAATGGCGAAAATAGCCGCCCGCACGTTTCAATAGTTTGCAATTTTACAAAACCTACAAAAAGTAAACCTTCATTATTAACATTCAATGAAGTTACCACGCTTTTTCATGAGTTCGGACACGCCTTACATGGCATGCTAGCCAACACCACGTACGCCAGCTTATCGGGTACTAGCGTGTTTTGGGATTTTGTAGAATTGCCAAGTCAGGTTATGGAAAACTGGTGTTACGAAAAAGAAGCCTTGGAATTGTTTGCCAAACATTATGAAACCGGTGAGGTTATCCCGATGGATTTAGTTGAAAAAATTAAGGATTCAGCAAGTTTTCATCAAGGTATGCAAACGTTGCGTCAATTAAGTTTCGGACTTTTAGATATGGATTGGCACAGTCAAGATCCTTCTGGAATTACCAATGTAAAAGCTTTTGAATCAGAAGCCTTTAAAAACACAAGCTTATACCCAGAAACGGAAGAAACCTGTATGAGCACAGCCTTTTCTCATATTTTTCAAGGTGGATATTCCTCAGGATATTACAGTTATAAATGGGCCGAAGTTTTAGACGCAGATGCTTTTGAATACTTTAAGGAATCTGGCATTTTCAACAAAGAAGTTGCTAGTAAATTTAAAGATAACGTGCTTTCTCAAGGCGGCACCGAAAACCCAATGACACTTTACAAACGCTTTAGAGGGCAAGAACCAAAACCTGAAGCATTATTAAAACGTGCTGGGTTGATTGATTAAACTATCATTCTCAAACATACATTTTAAAAACCCATCGATTTAGTCGATGGGTTTTTTATTTATGCATTCGTAGAAAATAAAGTCCATTTAAAACAAACTTTCAATAATTACTGAAAGTTTAGAAATAATTTATATATTTGCCGTATGGAATATCAAGAAGCCAAAGAAAAATTTATCAGCACATGGGGAAGTTTAGGCACATTATGGGGCATAAACAAAGCTATGGCACAAATACAATCGTTACTTTTTATTTCAACTAAGCCTTTAACCATGGAAGATATTATGGGCGAACTTAAAATTTCGCGTGGTAATACCAGCATGAATTTACGCCAACTTATGGATTGGGGCATTGTTACGAAAGAATCTATTCCTGGCGAGCGTAAAGAGTATTTTACTACCGAAAAAGATGTACAAGAATTAGCAAGACACATTGCTAAAGAACGTAGTCGCCGTGAAATAAAACCAGTTATTAAAGTTTTAAAGGAAGTTTCTTCCATTGAAGATGATGGGACCGAAAAAACCAAAGAATTGATAAAACAAACCAAAGCTCTACACGATTTGGCTGAAACAGCCGATGCTATGCTAAATAAAATGGTAAACCAAGAACAAACCTGGATTACAAAATCTTTACTAAAACTATTGAAATAAAAAAATTTAAATTATAGTTTCAGTATTTTCTGAAAGTTTAAAAATTATGAAACAAATATATCTTATCAATAAATGGGCAGTTATAATTACAACCCTACTCTTCTTTACTTTTTAGGGAGGCATACTCGCTATCTGGATTTTAGCACTTATCCAAATAGTAATAAGCATAAAAATAGGGACCATCTTCAAGACACTAAATCAGGTTTGTAAAAACCTCTTTATAACTTATATTTTATCAACTATCACACTAATAGTCATTTTCAAAACCCTGCAACATCAAGCTTTCGATACTTTGGCGCTCATGTTTGTTTGGATTGTAGTCTCCATGCTATTAGCCCTATTTAATCTTTTTATAACCTTCAAAATAAAAAACTATGTCTAATCAAATTCCAAATTGGCTTATCATTCTCGGTGGCTGCGGGCAAATATTTACCGCTATGATTTACCCTTATATACGGCACCAAGTTTTCGATTGGTATAACGATGTAAAACAACTTAAGCCCTTAAACCAAGAAATTGCAAAAACCTACGGACGATATATCCAGGGTTTAAACTTTTCTTTCGGGCTTATTGCTATCCTCATTCCTAGCGACTTGAAAAATCAATCTCACCTAGCCATAGCGCTTACCGGATTAATAGCTGCGTATTGGGTAGGAAAAGTGGCTACGCAAATTGCTTATTATCCCATGTATCAAATTCCGCAACAAACCATTTTTAAAATTGGAAGTTACTTCATGAATACTTTATTTACCCTTTTCGCAGTAGTGTATACATGGCTCTTTATCTTCAATTTAAATTTTTAATTCAACCTTAAATCTTAAAAACATGAATTCACCAAAACTTTAAAACGTGAAAGCTTACAGAACCTAAAAGGATCATTCTACGCCTTACTTTCTGGACTACATTTTACAAGTTTCGGCTACTACATAATTACTTGTAGAAGATAATAAGTCATTTTTTTACCTTATTTTTGGCCAACTATTAATTTTCGATTAACAATGCCGAAACATCAAATACATCCCGACAAGTGGATAGATCTTTATGCTGATTATCTTTTCAATTACACCATTACGCGCGTAAGTGACAGAGAGATCGCACAAGATTTGGTACAGGACACCTTTTTGGCAGGGCTAAAATCAATGAAAAATTTTAAAGGAGAAGCAAGCGAGCGCACTTGGTTGATTTCTATTTTAAAACGAAAAATTATTGATCACTACCGCAAAATAAACTCAAATAAGGGCAAGGCAGAAGTTAGAATCCAATATAACGATTCAGAATCAGAAGGAGATTGGCTTGAAGAACGCGTGGCCGACCCGTTCGATAAAACAGCCGAAGACAGCATGCAAAACAGCGAGTTAGGCGATGCCATACATGATTGTTTAAGCAAACTCCCAAAGAAACAAGCGAACGTTTTTAAAATGAAAACGATACTTAATTATGAAACTGAGGTGATTTGTAATGAACTTAACATCACTGCGTCTAACCTATGGGTAATCATCCACAGAGCACGAACTGCTATGGCCGATTGCTTAAAAGAAAATTGGTTTTAATTATGAGTAGAAAAATAAAAATATTTATGCCTTGCAATGAAGCAAACAACATATGTAATAAGGCACAATATAAGGAAGCATCTTTGCTAGAGAAGCTAAAATTAAACCTTCATTTAATATACTGTAAGGCCTGTAGAGGATATTCTCTAAACAATTCTAAGTTAACTAAACGCATTGAAGATTCTAAGCTAGAATGTTTAGATCCGAAGTGCAAAGAAGACATGAAAAAAGATTTAGAAAAAGCTTTAAAAGAGCAATTACATTAAACAAACCACAGCATAAGTAGCAACCAAAAAACAGGTATGGCTTCCACCCAAAATGAGGCATAGTATTTTCCTTGATTTTTACTAGAGAACCATACAAAACATCCGGTAACTACAATTAAGATTAAAGAGACTAATACATTAATTTGATGCGTGTCATCTTTAAAAAATTCTATTAAAAAGAAAAACGTCAACAACACCATCCCCATTATTTTAGTACGTTTTACGCCTATTTTTTGAGGTACGGTAGATAGCTTCAAACTATCAAAAAGCAAATCTCTTATTTCAAAAGGCAACATTAAAACAAGCACGAACATATAACGTTGCACGGCTGTTAACACAACATCTGCATTCACTGGATAATCATTTTCTATAATAGGAAGAAACACGGTAACCCCCATCCAAACCAGGCCGATTAAGTAAATTTTAAGTCCGCCAATACTTCGCAAATTATTCTGTTGATCTAAAAATATCCGTTTCGGTAAAAAAGGAATGGCATACAAGAAAGTTACTATACCAAAACCTGCGATATAAAAAAGCGTTTTTAAATGCAACTGAAACCCATAGTAACACATAAAAATAAAACTGAAGAACGAAAAAACCTGTACTGCTTTCAGCCAAGGCGTTAAACTGCGATGGTGAAATTTGGCTATTCCAAAATACTTTACAAAATTATACCCAGTAATAGACGCGAAAAACACAAAACAAAGCACGCTTTCTTCAAAAGAAAAACCAAACTCCAAAAGAGAGACCCAAGTTAAGGCACAAACCGAGAAAGCGACGTGAATACTGCTATTCAAGTAAAAATTAAAAAATTGTTTTACAAGCTTCATGCCGTAAAAATACATAAACTGTTGATAACACTTCCAAATGGTTAAAAACTTTACGCTTTCACCTATATAAAGCATCAATTATTCTTTATTTTTGCCTTTTAGCTAATAAATTGCAATTTAAATGAATACAAATGCTTTCGCCCTGCGTCATATTGGTCCTAGAGAAGACGACCAAAATCTCATGTTAAAAACCATTGGTGTAGATTCTTTAGATCAACTAATTTACGAAACCGTTCCCGACGATATCCGATTGAAAAAAGGATTACAGTTAGATTTACCAATGACGGAACATGAATATTTATTACATATCCATGAATTAGCCGACAAAAATAAAGCTTACACCACCTACATCGGTTTAGGTTATCATCCTACTATTTTACCTGCGGTTATTCAACGAAATATTTTAGAAAACCCGGGTTGGTATACCGCTTACACGCCTTACCAAGCAGAAATTGCACAGGGTAGACTGGAAGCTTTATTGAATTTTCAAACCATGATTATTGATTTAACCGGTATGGAAATTGCAAACGCATCACTTTTAGACGAAAGTACTGCAGCTGCTGAAGCCATGAGCTTATTATTCGCCGTTCGTGAACGCGATCAGAAAAAAGCAGGGATTAACAAGTTTTTTGTTTCAGAAAATATATTACCTCAAACCCTTTCTTTATTACAAACCAGATCAAACCCAATTGGGATTGAATTAGTGGTTGGTAAAGAATCTGATTTCGATTTTTCTTCGGAATTTTTTGGTGCTATTTTACAATACCCAGGAAAAGACGGACAAATCACAGATATCAAATCGTTTATTTCATCAGCTAATGAAAACAGAATAAAAGTAGCCGTTGCTGCCGATATTTTAAGCTTAGTAAAACTTGAAGCGCCAGGAAAATTTGGTGCTGATGTTGTTGTTGGAACAACTCAACGTTTCGGAATTCCGTTAGGTTATGGTGGTCCACACGCCGCGTATTTCGCAACAAAAGAAGCTTACAAACGTGATTTACCTGGTCGTATTATTGGTGTAACTAAAGATGCTAATGGTAACCGCGCTTTGCGTATGGCTTTGCAAACCCGCGAGCAACATATAAAACGAGACAAAGCAACCTCTAACATTTGTACTGCACAAGTACTTTTAGCTGTTATGGCAAGTATGTACGCGGTTTACCATGGTCCAAAAGGTTTAAAGTTTATTGCTAATAAAGTACATAACAAAACAGCAACTTTAGCAGCAGCCATAGAAAAACTAGGTTATAAACAAGTTAACAGCTCATATTTTGATACGCTTCAAATTAAAACGAAAGCGAAAAAAATCAAAAAAATTGCTACAGAAAAGAAAGTAAACTTTCATTACCCTGATAAAAACACGGTAACCATTTCTATAAATGAAACAACGTCTATTAAAGACCTCAATTACCTAATTTCAGTTTTCGCCAAAGCTGCAAAAAAGAAAACCATAAGTATTTCTTCTATTGAATCGGCTAATTATATTGAAGCGTCTATTCAACGTCAATCTGATTTTTTAACTGGCGATATTTTCAACACCCATCATTCTGAAACGGAGTTGATGCGTTATATCAAATTATTAGAACGTAAAGATTTATCATTAAACCATTCCATGATTTCTTTAGGATCATGTACCATGAAACTTAATGCTGCCGCAGAAATGTTGCCATTAAGTATGTTTAAATGGGCCAACATCCACCCTTTTGTTCCTAAAAAACAAGCTAAAGGTTATTTAACTGTTATTAAAGAACTTGAAGATCAACTTACTGAAATCACAGGTTTTGCGGCTACATCTTTACAACCAAACTCAGGAGCTCAAGGCGAATTTGCAGGTTTAATGGTGATCAAAGCATATCATGAATCTCGTAACGATCATCATAGAAACATTTGTTTAATTCCATCTTCGGCACACGGAACAAACCCTGCTAGTGCGGTTATGGCCGGTATGAAAGTAGTGGTAACAAAATCTACTGCAGAAGGTAATATAGATGTTGATGATTTACGTGAAAAAGCAGAACTACACAAAGACAACCTATCTTGTTTAATGGTAACGTATCCATCAACTCACGGTGTTTACGAATCGGCCATTAAAGAAATCACACAACTTATCCACGATAACGGCGGACAAGTATATATGGATGGTGCGAATATGAATGCCCAAGTAGGATTAACAAATCCTGGAAACATTGGAGCCGATGTTTGTCACTTAAACTTACACAAAACCTTTGCTATACCTCATGGAGGTGGCGGACCAGGTGTAGGACCAATTTGTGTTGCCAAACAACTCGTGCCTTTTTTACCTGGAAATCCATTAGTAAAAACAGGAGGAAAACATGCGATAACCGCTATTTCCGCAGCGCCATTTGGCTCTGCTTTAGCTTGTTTAATTTCTTACGGCTACATAAAAATGTTAGGAGCCGAAGGTTTAACAGCATCAACAAAAACTGCTATTCTAAACGCCAATTACATTAAAGAACGTTTACAAGGTAGTTTTGATACGCTGTATTCTGGAGAACGTGGTCGTGCAGCTCACGAAATGATTGTAGATTGTCGTCCATTTAAAGCCAATGGCATTGAAGTTTCGGATATCGCGAAACGTTTAATGGACTATGGTTTTCATGCACCAACCGTATCCTTCCCTGTTGCAGGAACATTAATGATTGAACCTACAGAAAGCGAAAGTAAAGCTGAAATAGATCGTTTTTGCGACGCTATGATTTCTATTAAAAAAGAAATAGACCAAGTTTCTAAAGCCGATGAAAGCAATGTTTTAAAGAATGCACCGCACACTTTAGATATGATTACAGCCAATGAATGGCAGTTTCCATATTCAAGAGAAACAGCTGCTTTTCCGTTGGATTATGTTAGAGATAATAAATTTTGGCCTAGCGTTCGCCGTGTAGACGACGCTTTCGGAGATAGAAATTTAGTATGTTCATGTACACCTATTGAAGCTTATATGGAAGCCTAAATTTGCTCTGAACATCGTAAAATAAAATAAAAATAATCTACTGTTTTTTCAGAAGTATTTATATTGCCGATACATTAACCATATCGGCAATTTTTTTTACCTATGAATATTAAAATAACGGGCACAGGAAGCTATATTCCTGCCAATGTTGAAAAAAATGAAGATTTCCATAATCATGAATTTTTAAATAGTGACGGAACCATTATAAAGGCTCCAACTGAAGTTATAGTCAAAAAGTTCAAAGCCATCACAGGCATCGGTGAACGTCGTTATGCCAAAAACCATTTAAACACTTCCGATTTAGCTTCTTTTGCTGCAGAAAAAGCTATTGAAAACGCTAAACTTAATCGTGAAGATTTAGATTATATTATTGTTGCTCACAATTATGGCGATGTGCGTCACGATAGTGTGCAAAGTGATACCGTACCAAGTATGGCCTCACGTGTGAAACACTTACTCCGTATCAAAAACCCGAATTGCGTTGCTTACGATCTCCTTTTTGGTTGCCCAGGTTGGGTACAAGGCGTTATTCAAGCCAATGCTTTTATTAAAGCAGGTATTGCTAAAAAATGTTTAGTTATCGGAGCCGAAACATTATCACGAATTATAGATCCACACGATAGAGATTCTATGATTTACAGCGATGGTGCAGGAGCCGTAATTATTGAAGACACGGAAGACGAAGGAGGTATTATAAGTCATAAATCAGCAACATACGCTTTCGATGAAGCTCATTTTATTTACTTCGGAGAAACCTACAATCCTAAAATAAAAGAAGACCGTCGATACATTAAAATGTATGGTAGAAAAATTTACGAATTTGCACTTAAAAATGTGCCTTTAGCAATGAAATCTTGTCTTGAAGACAGCCAAGTAGATATCAAAGATGTAAAAAAGATATTGATACACCAGGCGAACGAAAAAATGGATGAAGCTATTGTGAAACGTTTTTACGAACTTCACGATATGGCCATGCCAGAAGGTATTATGCCGATGTCTATAGCAAAACTAGGAAACTCTAGTGTCGCGACTATTCCAACCTTATACGATTTCATTTTAAAAGGCGAACTCGAAAATCAAAACATTCAAAAAGGTGATATTATTATGTTTGCAAGTGTTGGTGCGGGTATGAATATTAATGCTATTGTTTACAAACATTAATTTCATTTTTTATTGTAAAATACCATTTACATAACCACAACTTTCACTTAAAGCGGAAATATTAAAAACTACTTATTATTTGCAGGATAAAAAAATTAAGTTCCTGCTTTAAATTAATTAATCTGTATATATTTACCAACGCTTCATAATTAAAACAGCATGGTAGTACAATACTTTTATAAAATAATTTATCAGAAACATATAAACTATGTTTTGCGACACTTAAATTATGTTTTAAAAAGCCTTTTTTTAAATAAAATTAAAATTCCGCCTTCAGGTATTTTAAACCTTAAAACGGATTCTGGAATCATTAAAATAGCCACGAACCAAACAAGTTACTTAACACAACTCTTATTTTGGGATGGTTATAAAAACTTTGAATATTCGGCACTTTTCGAAATGCTTTCTAAAGATGTTGATTCCTTTTTAGACATTGGTTCTAACATTGGATATTACTCCTTAATCGCCTGTAAATCGAACCCTAAAATTAAAGCCTACGCTTTTGAACCAGCACTAGGCCCGAAACATTATTTAAATAAAAATATTGTTTTAAATAATTTTGAAAACCAGATAAAACCTGTTGATTTAGCCTTAAGCGACACTACAGGAAGTATAGATTTTTATGAAGTAGAAAGTTTAAAATATAAAAACTTAAAATACAATTTAGCCGGCGAAGGTAACGCAGGAACCAAAACCACCTCGCGAAATTTTATAAAAAACACCGTACAGGCCACCACTTTAGATAAATTCGTTGAAACGGAAAAAATAAGCAAAATAGATCTTATTAAAATTGATACTGAAGGCACTGAAATTCATATATTAAATTCAGGTATAGACATTATAAAATCTCACGAACCAATCGTTATTTGCGAAACACTTTTCAATACTATTGAAGCCGAATTAGACAGTTATTTTAAAGCTTTAGACTACGTTTTTTTCAATCATACATTGAAAGGTTTAGAAAAAGTTTCAACCATAAAAAGAAGCACAGATAATGGCGTAAGAAACTGTTTTTTCGTTCCGAAGTCTAAACTACATCTCGTTGAAAATTTCATCTATAACCAATAAAATTTTAGAATGAAATTCCACATTATTATTCCCGCACACAACGAAGAAAGCACCATTGGACTAACTTTAGAATCTTTGGTAAATCAAACCCTTTTACCCAAACGTGTGGTGATTGTAAATGATAATTCTACGGATAATACAAAAAACATCATCAACGCTTACGCGGAAAAATATGCCTTTATTTCTTTGGTTAATAATCAATCTTCCGAAGCGCATTTACCGGGTTCTAAAATTATAAAGGCCTTTTACAAAGGTTTTGAAACTTTAGATGAAGATTATGACATCATCTGTAAATTTGATGCCGATTTAATTTTTCCTGAGCATTATTTAGAACAAATTTCGATGCATTTTAAAGCCAACCCAAAACTCGGCATGGCCGCTGGTTTTTGCTACATTGAAAAAAACAATAACTGGGTCTTAGAAAATTTAACCAACAAAGACCATATTCGTGGCGCACTCAAAGCTTATAGAAAATCTTGTTTTAATACCATAGGACAATTAAAACCTTCCATGGGTTGGGATACCGTTGATGAGTTGCTTGCCAAATATTACGGCTGGACACTTTTAACTGATGAATCGTTGCACGTAAAACATTTAAAACCCACAGGCATTAGCTACAACAAAGCCTCTAAGTACTTACAAGGCGAAGCCATGTATAAAATGCGCTACGGCTTTTCCATCACCTTTATTTCGGCATTAAAACTAGCATATAAAAAAGGAAGTTTCGGTTTGTTTAAAGATTATATGTCGGGTTATTTTAAAGCAAAAAAAGAAAACATAACACCTTTAGTTTCTATTGATGAAGGTCAGTTTATTCGAGATTTACGTTGGAAAGGTATTTTTAGCAAGTTTAAAAATTAAGCCATCTAATTCCAGAATCACAACCATACATACGGCATCATTTCGACTCTATATTTTAACCTTATCCAGTAATGGCTTTAGCAACAATATAGCCACTTGTCCAAGCATTTTGGAAATTAAAACCACCAGTAACCGCATCAATATTTAAAACTTCACCTGCAAAAAACAGGTTTTCATGGCGCTTGCTTTCAAAGGTTTTAAAATTAACTTCCTTTAAGTTAATACCACCAGCCGTTACAAATTCTTCCTTAAAAGTACTTTTTCCGTCCACATTAAAAACAGCAGCAGTTAACTGACTCGCCAATGCCTCTAATTGCATTTTATTCAAATCTGCCCAACGTGTATCCTCGGTCATTTCTGAGGCCAAAACCAATTTATGCCAAAGGCGTTTTGGCAAATCAAACTGGGTCGATTTAAACACCGTTTTCTTAGCTAAATCGAGTTTTAATGTTTTTAAAGTATCCAAACAATCCTCAAAAGCTTGACGAATAAAATTCACTTCAATCTGAAATTTATAATCACGTTTCGCTAATTCCAAAGCACCAAAAGCAGATAACTTCAAAATAGCTGGCGCACTCATCCCCCAATGCGTAATTAATAACGGGCCTTCGCTCCATAAATCAGTATCTACCACTTTAATTTCAACATTTAAAGCCACAACACCTGGAATTTCCGTAATGCGTTCATCTTTAATATTAAAAGTAAAAAGTGATGGTACAGGTTGAGAAACACCATGACCGAAAGCTTCCAAAAGTTTCCAAATTTTCGGATTGCTTCCTGTGGAAACAACTAATTTTTCAGCAGAGAAATCGCCTCCTGTACTTTCTATTTCATAACCCGATTCTAAATGCTTAATGTTTTTCACTGCATGGTTTTTTAAAACCTCAACGCCATGTTTTTCAGCTTCATTCAAAAAACAATCGATAATGGTTTGCGACGAATTACTTTCCGGAAACATGCGTCCGTCATCTTCAATTTTAAGCGTCACACCTCGTTTTTCAAACCACGCGATGGTATCACCTGTCATAAATTGATGGAACGGCCCTAGAAGTTCTTTTTCGCCACGCGGATAATTCAGTACTAATTCCTGCGGAATAAACTCAGCGTGCGTTACATTGCAACGTCCGCCACCGGAAACTTTCACTTTAGTAAGCACCTCACTTCCACGCTCTAAAATAGCCACTTTTAAATCCTGATTTTTTTCAGCAATATTAATAGCTGCAAAAAAACCTGCGGCGCCTCCGCCAACAATAATAACATCGTATCTCTTCATAAGTCTAAAAAACTCAGTAAATTTACCACTTAAATTTTAAAGCTAAGATGAACAAACTTATTATATCCTTTTTAATTCTTGCAGCAGGTTGTGAAAACGAAAATATTACTGTTATAGCCGATTTACCGAAAGCCTTAAATGAAGTTTCAGGTATTGAAATCGCCACGAATTCGGATTATATTTGGATGTTAAACGATGGCGGAAATTCATCAAAACTTTACGGTGTTTCTGCAAAAGGAAACATTAAAAAAGAGTTGAAAATTGATGCTAAAAATCACGATTGGGAAGATTTAACTTCAGACGAAAAAGGCAATCTTTATATTGGAGATTTTGGCAATAACGACAACGATCGCAAAAATTTAGCCATCTTAAAAATCAAACAAAAAGATTTAGGTGATAAAGGAAAAGTTGATGTAGAACGTATTTCTTTTTCATATCCCAATCAAGATAAATTTCCGCCTAAAAACAAGAAAATGTATTTTGATTGCGAAGCTTTTTTCTACTTTAACAATGCCTTTTATTTGTTTACTAAAAGTCGTGTAAAAGGTGATTTTGGCAGTACCAATTTATATAAAGTACCCGCCGAAAAAGGCCATCACGAAGCCGAATTAATAAGCCGTTTTAATACCTGTGACACTATGGATTGCTGGATAACTGCTGCAGATATTAGCACCGATGGTAAAAAAATGGTGTTATTAAGCCCAAAATCAGTATGGGTATTTACCGACTTTGATGGTAACGATTTTTTTAGCGGAACTCCTACAGAAATTCCGCTTAGCGGCCGTGTATCTCAAAAAGAGAGCATTTGCTTCAAAGACAATAACACGGTCTATATTACCGATGAAAAAGCACATGGAAGCGACGGTAATTTATATGAATTTAACTTAAACTAAGCTTAAAAACCAAACCCAATTTTAAAAGCAATACGCAGCCCATCATCACTATTAAAGGCCGATAAATTTAACGTGGCCACATCGGCTGCGTTAGCGTAAATACCTCCTCCAAGTGAGGTATTCCATTTGCTAGAATTGAGACTTAAATCATTGGTTAGCAATAAATCGTTATCAATCCAAACACGACCATAATCGAAACCGCCGTAAACCCCAATTTCTAGTGGTAAAAGACCGGTACTTACCTTATGTAAATTCAAACGTAAATCGGTACTTTGATAAAATGCATTTTTACCTGAAAATCGTTCGTTTCTATATCCGCGCAAACCATTGTTAGCACCGATATTTGCGGCTTGATAAAACTCAAAATCGTCACCAAAAGTAATATGCGCTTTTGCGTTAGTAGCCAAAACTAATTGTCCGCTATAGATTAATTTATAATCGAAACCAAGCTCAGGAATTAAATAACCAAACCCTTTAGATTCGTCGACATTTGTTTTATATCCCACTTGTAAACTAGTTTGCATTCCCATAGTTGGAAAAGCCTCGTTATCCTTATTTTGATAGGTATAGATGGCATCGGCTCCAACAAATTTCTTGTTATTTTCTTCGCCATTGGCAACATAAAACTCATTTATAAATCGATCATTCGATTCTTCAACTTCAATCGCTTCGTAAGTTAAACTCACCTTAACATGCCCACCTAATTGACCACGCCAGTTTAAAGACGGGGCAAAACTGAACGTACTATATTTTACCCGGTTATAATCTAGGCTATACTGATCTTCATCATCAATATTTAAATTTGGTGTACTATTTCCATATCCGAAGAAATTAATAGCATAATTCGGACTTGTAATTTTTGCATTTAAACCTAAATTCCAGTTACCAACTACGTTTGCAAATTCACCTGTATATTCTAAATCGAAACCACTAGTTGCAAAATAAAACGATGCTCCAATGGTGTGTTGCGAACTAAACGGATTTCTTTCGAACCCGTAATTAGTAAGCGTATTTACAAACCCGATTTTAAAACCATCATCAGGGTTTGCACCTAAAACAGGAATCAATTGGTTAGTGCTGTTTTTTAACTTCTTAATATCATAAACATTAGAAAGATAATCGTCGGTTAATTTTTGCTTCCCATTATTAGTAGTAATGGTGCTTTTCTTCGATTTATAATCGTAGAATGTCACTTTTTTTCCGTTTTCAACCGTATAGATATCATTGTTTTGTCCGCCAACTAAAACCACTCTTATTAAATGGTCGCCTTCACCAAAAACTCGAAATTCATCATCATCATCTAAACCATAAATCCAAAGATCATTAGTTTCATTTGCCGAGTACGTTTTATCAAAAAATACAAATCCTTTTTCACCATTTTTAATACGGCTTCCAGTAACTTTCGTTATTCCATTTGGCATACGTTCAATTTCGAATAAATCGTCTTTATCAGTACCTGTAATTACCGAGCAACCACTTAAAACTTCAAAATAATCCATACCAAAAGTGGATAAGTTTTTAATACGCTCTAAAAAAACAGGTTTAATTTTCGCAATGGATACGCCTTGTATTTCCTTCGGAAAATTAGAAAAAGCCTCATCGATTACTGCTTCAGTTAAATTCTTTTGAATGAAAGCAATTTGTGCTTCCCATTGCGCTTTACTGGTTTTGTTCAGCAAAGTCATATCTAAAGAATACGGACTAAAATTGAAACCTTTTATATTACGAACATCTTCTTTAAAACCTTCCATAAGCTTTAAAGACGGGATAATTCTAGTGGCTACATTCATTAAACCGCCATCACCCATGATAGAAAATGCTTGGTCACGATCTCTTGGAATTGGTTTATAAATAATTGCTTTTGTAGCCTCATCTTCAAACTCTGCCCAACGCCATTGATCCACGTGCCTATCCCAATCTCCAACAACCATATCAAACAATCGTGCACGTAAATATGTAACTTCATCTACACTATATTTTTCATCTTTTCGAAGATTCTTCAACATATCGTCCGTACTTTCTATTTTATTAGCAAACCCGAAACTTTCTAAATCACCATGCCCATCTGATACGTGTTCTTCAATCATATATAAAGCATCTCCAAATTCATCATTATACCCCGTTAAAGCCGTTTGCTTTGGGATGTAATATATAACCGGATTGGTATGATATAAATTAACAGCATCGGACAAAACCCCCGTTACAAATGGTGCATAAGGATGAGATCCGGTGTAAAAATCTAGTAAAATACTTTCGGTAACCGTGCCATCAAATTGGTCTCCAATATATTTATCTTTGAATGCCATGGCCTGTAAATATACCGTAGCACTTTTACGAAGTGCCCGCATAACGTAACGTTTTCCTGTGGTGTCCGATTTTAAATGCAAGGATTTAGACTGATGTCCTCCGCCTTTTCTAAACGGCGATAATCCACCAAATAACGTATCGAGTTTAATGGTTGGCGCTGCTATTTCCGTTCCATAAATTTCACGATAACGATCACCCCAAATACTTTTATAAAATCCTGATTTATCAACTTCATCTGCTGTATAAATAGCCGCTATTTTTTCTTTTGAAATATTCTCGTTATATGGAATTTCGTTTACTTTTTTATCCGATGGCAACACCTCACTTTGATAAATTACTTTATTTTTTTTAGCAGAATAAAAACGAACAAACGAAGATCCATCGGTAAAAACATCTAATCTTGCAAAACCAGCATCACTAGACGAAAACTGACCAGCAACGTTACGGGTTGGTGTTGATTTTGAACCTGCTCCGCTAATAATTTGATGTAAATTATCTTGTACTAAATATTGTAAATTATGATCGTGACCAGACACAAAAATTACTTTTTCGTTATCTTGAGCCAGGGTTACCACACGTTTTTTAAGCGTATTATATCTCTTATTTTGTAAATCGGCAGGTGAAACCCCTGTAGTTTCGCGAAGTACATTTTTTAAAGTTCCTAAAACAGGCAATGGTTTTAAATGCGACTTAAAACTATATTCCCCTCCATGTAAACTACTAGTGTACAACGGATGGTGCATAGCAATAATGGTAGATTTACCACGAGATTTCTTAATTAAACCTTCCAATTCTTCGAAAAATTTCTCGCGGGTTTTTATGTCGCAATCATCATTTATTGTCGGGTGTTTATCCCAATTTGTAAGATACCATTCCGTATCTACAACAATCATAACCACATCATCTGAAATCTCAACTTTTTCTATCGGACAACCATCTTCTGGTAAAAACGTGTTTTTCCCTAGAGCGTCTTCAACATATTTTTCTTGACGTTTTAATCCTTTCAATCCGTCGCTATACCAATCATGGTTTCCTGGAATAAAAACAGCATTACCTTTAAAGTCCTTAACAGCATCGGTTTGAATTTTAAGTTGATACTCGGCAAACTCACGTCCTGCTTCTCCCTCATCCGGCAAACCTTTAGGGTAAATATTATCCCCTAAAAACAACACCGTACTCGCCGCTGGCGCATTTTTTATTTCATTTTTAAATGCTGTTAATCCCGCAGATTCTGAACCTATTGGAGAATTTCCAGCATCGCCAATTAAATAAAATGAATGGCTAATGGCTTTGTCTGGAAAATTAACTTCAGAAGCTTTATTATATTGTGTTTTATAAGTGGCACATGCGTTTACGACTAAAGTAGCAACAAAAACAAGTGTAATTTTTTGAATATTCATTCTAAAGAAATTTAATATTGTAAAGGTAATAATACGCAACGTATACCTTTTATTTTTAATGGCATAGTTTAATTTACGAACTACAAGACAGCATAGAGCATCCTACTTTATGACGTGCCCATTCGGGACGTTTGGCAAACCATTTTTCGTTTTCTGGCTGCTCATCATAAGGTTTTTTCAAGAGCTGAAATAATTGGTCTATTAATTTATAATCACCTTTATTCGCATCATCAATAGCAAGTTGCGCCATATAATTTCGTAACACATATTTTGGGTTTACGCTATGCATTTGGTTTTTTCTAATTTCTACAGAAAGATTTTCATCTTCCAGACGCTTAGCATAATCTTTAAACCAGGTTTCCCATTGCTGTTCTACACCGTTTTCAACTTCATTTAAATTATAAAATGCATCTTTCACAACGTTTATTCCTTCGGAAGGTTTTTTAAATGAAAAATGACTCAAGCTTCTAAAGAAAATTGTCATATCCGTTTCTGTAAGCTGTAAGTTTTCTTCTAATTTCTGAAATAAAATAGCATCGTTTTCATCGGCCTTTGATAACCCAAGCTTCTTTCTCATCATGGCTAAAGACTGCGTATCAAATTCCGATTGATAAGCATCTAATATAGCCTGCAGCGGTTCTACATCTTCAACTAAGGGATATAACGCATTAGCAAGTTGATATAAATTCCACAGCCCCATATTAGGCTGATTGCCGTAACGGTAACGTTTGTGTTGTCTATCAGTGGTATTTGGAGTCCAACCAAAATCGAAATCTTCTAACCATCCGTAAGGACCATAATCTATAGTTAAACCAAGGATAGACATATTATCTGTATTCATAACACCATGCACAAAACCCACACGTTGCCAATCGATAATCATTTTTAAAGTGCGCGTAGTTACCTCTTGAAAAAAGTTTAAATAAGTAGCTTTTGAAGGTTTTCCTAAATGCGAAAAAAAGCTAGATATCGTATAATCGGTTAATGTTTTCAAAGTATCCACATCGCCTCTAGCCGCCAAAATTTGAAAACTTCCAAAACGTAAAAAAGAAGGCGCCACTCGAGTTACAATAGCTCCTTTTTCGTAAGCTTGATTCCCATCGTAAAGCATATCGCGCATCACTTGATCGCCTGATAACGCCAAAGATAATGCTCTAGTGGTTGGCACGCCCAAATGAAACATGGCTTCGCTACATAAATACTCTCGGATAGACGAGCGTAACACCGCCAAACCATCGGCAGTTCTAGAATACGGCGTTTCACCAGCACCTTTTAACTGTAATGCCCAATGTTTATTTTGATGTTCAACTTCGAATAAATTAATAGCGCGTCCGTCTCCTAATTGTCCTGCCCAATTTCCAAACTGATGTCCGCCGTAACACATGGCAAATGGTTTGGTGTTTTCCAAAACCTGATTACCAGTGAATACCTTCAAAAAAGCATCACTTTGCGCATCAACTTCCGATAAACCCACATTTTCTAACATTTCAGGAGACACATGCAATAACTCTGGTTTTTGAGTTTGCTTTGGTGTTACATACGAAAAGCAAGCATTTTCCACCTGTCTTCTTGTGTTTTCGAGTATGGGATCGGCTGGTAATTGTGTTGTAAAGGTGTCTTTTAAATTGACTTTCATACCGTGTTATAATTAGTTTTTTAGATCGCTATAATGATCTTGTTTCCTAGAAAATTAAGCTTTTAATTTATCGGCATGTAGCTGCCTAAGTTTTGCAAGTTTTGGAGTTATTACAAAACTGCAATAGCCCTGTGTTTGATTATCTCTATAATAATTTTGATGTTCCTTTTCAGCTTCATAAAAAGGTTCTAAAGCTGAAATTTCGGTTACAATGTCATTTTCATAATACGGCGCAACTTCAGTTAAAACAACTTCAGCTATCTCCTTTTGTGCTTCATTATGATAATAAATAACCGAGCGGTATTGCGTACCCTTATCGGCACCCTGACGATTTAACGTAGTAGGATCATGCGTGGTCATAAAAATCACTAAAAGGTCTTGATACGACAGTATATCAGCATCGAAACTTATTTGAATAACCTCGGCATGCCCTGTTAATCCTGAACATATTTCACGATACGTGGGATGCCCTGGAACCGTACCGCCTGAATATCCAGACACTACTTTCTCAACACCATTAACTTCCTGAAACACCGCTTCGGTACACCAAAAACAGCCACCACCAACGGTAGCTAATTGAATATTTTTCATCTTTATATCTTCCTTTTAAAAAAGTGGTAACCTGTTCCATCAAAAACAAAACAGATTAATATGCTTATGCTAAGCTTTTTCGAGTTGCATGGATTCTGAATTCACACAATAACGCAATCCGCTAGGTTCTGGTCCATCAGGAAATACGTGCCCCAAATGCCCGTCGCAAGTATTACACATCACCTCTACGCGCACCATACCAAACGCTGTATCACGTTCATATTTAATGGCATTTTCGGCAATAGGTTGTGTAAAACTCGGCCATCCGGTTCCCGAACTAAATTTAATAGTTGAGTCGAAAAGTGGTGTATTACAACACACACAATTATATTTTCCAGCCTCGTAAGCCGTGCATAAATCGCCAGTATGTGGGCGCTCAGTACCTTTCAATCTTGTTATTCTGAATTGCTCCGGAGTTAATTCATCCTTCCATTCAGCCTCTGTTTTCTCCACACGCTTGTCAGGTGTTGGATTTCCTTTAACAGAAAAATTAATAATATCTTTCCAAGTTAACATCTGTTATTCCTTTCTTTGTTTAAATTAATTATATTTCAACGTAAAGCTTGGTCGTAATACCACCTTAAACCTTACTATTTTAAGCCTTCCATATTATTGAAAGTATTTACGAAATTTACGACAAAATAAACCGTTATGCTTATTAAATACTAATTTGATATCCTTAAAGTTTCGTATTTTTACTAAATAATCTTTTTACACGCGCCATATATGCTCCTCGATAAAGCTGAAAAATTTGTTATTAACCTTTTAAATGAAAATTTAGAAAACAACTTTACATACCATACGATTGCACACACACAACGTGTTGTTGAAAACGCAAAAGTACTAGCTGAGCTTGCTAATATTGATGCTGCACAGCAAGAATTACTTTTAATTGCAGCATGGTTTCATGACACAGGTTACACGGAAGATAAAAACAATCACGAAGCTGCTAGTGTTACTATTGCTCAAAGTTTTTTAAGTGATGAAAAATGTCCGGAAGCAGATATTGCTACTATTTCTAAAATAATATTGGCGACCAAAATGGACGTTACTCCAGTAACGGATTTAGAAAAAATTATAAAAGATGCCGATTGTTCTCATATTGGCAGCAAAAACTACATTGAAATTTCAGAGTTACTCCGAAAAGAATGGGAACTGACTTACAACAAAACCTATACAGAAAAAGAATGGTTTGATGAAAATATCAGTTTTTTAACCGAAAAACATCGATTTTACACAAATGAAGCCGCATCTCATTGGGAAAAACGAAAAAGCAAAAACCTGTCTAATTTGTTGAGTACTCAAAAAAAACACACCCTAAACAGCAATAAATTAAGTCAAAAAAAGGCTGAATTAAAATTCAAAAAAGAGAAAATAGAATTGCCTGAACGCGGTATAGAAACCATGTTTAGAGTGACTTTAAAAAACCATATCACTCTGAGTAATATTGCGGATACTAAAGCAAATATTCTGCTTTCTGTAAATGCTATTATTGTATCATTAGTGCTCTCAAACTTAGCATCTAAACTAGACAAACCTTCTAATGAATATTTAATTATCCCAACAATTATTTTTGTACTTTTTACTGTAGCCTCTATTATTTTATCAATTATGGCAACACGTCCTAATGTAACAAGCGGAAAGTTCACCAAAGAAGATGTTGCTAATAAAAAAGTAAATTTATTATTCTTCGGAAATTTCCATAAAATGAGCCTTCAAGATTTTGAATGGGCTATGGGAGAAATGATGGAGGATCGAGACTACCTCTACTCTTCCATGAAAAAAGACCTTTATTTTCTGGGCTTAGTTTTAGATAAAAAATACAAAATACTACGCCTTACCTACACTGTATTTATGATTGGTATTATTGTTAGTGTTATTGCATTTCTTATTTCCTTTTACTCTGTTGGCATACTTATGTAATTTACCATGTTCTGCTTTAAGTAAAACGCTTCTACTTTCTTAAATAGAAAGCCCTGCCATTTTCGGGAAATATATTTTTACTAACCACAAGCTTATCCCTTACCAGAGTACTTTTATGGTATGGTAGCCATTATATAAAGATAAAAGACACAGATAATAATGTTTTAAAATGAAGAACGATTGAGATCATCATTACATTTCAATAAAGCCGTCAGTTCTTTTTTATTTCACTATAATTTCTTCTGAAAACAAATACTATTATCGGCTATTTTGTAATCGCCAAAATTCGGAATTTCTTGGTAGTTATTCTTTTTATAGAAACTGATTGCGTAGGGTTTTGCTTTAAGAGTTTCCAAAATACATGTTGAGAAACCCAACTCGATACTCCAAGATTCTAAAGCTTCCAGAATTACAGTAGCCACTCCTTTTCCGCGACAGCGAGGAGAGACATACATGCGTTTAATTTCTACTTCGTTTTTTGAGAATGCCTTAATACCGCCACATCCCACAGGCAGTCCTGCTTCATTATAAGCTACAACCACATGTTTTATGCTTTCGGTATTATTTAGTTTTTCGTAGAATGCGTTTTCTTCTTTATAATATGCCGTCAAATCAAAATCCAATTCGGAAACCAAGGTTTGAAAATCCAAATTATCTGAATTTGCTTTTTTAATGCTTATCATAAACGAACTAAATTGGGTAACTGCTTTTCAGAAGAAAAAATTAGGCTTTAATTTCTTTCATTAAATCTTCATAAGTGTAAAACGATTTATCTTCTTCACTTTTATGATAAAGCACACTCACTCGAATGGCTTTTAAACCTGTTACGGCTTGCAAATCTTGAAGTTCCACAATTTCCACATCGGTATCCAAATAGTTCTTAGCCTGCAAGAATTTTATATAACGTAAGTATTCTATTTCATCTTGTTTTTGAGAATATACAATACTAATTTTCCCTTTTTGCGTCACGCGTTCCGTGGTCCCTTTTATATAGGCTTTATCTACGCGTTTTTTAACAATTTCGTATCTAGCATTATAAGTTCCATCCACATCAAACTGTTTTTCATCCATTCTAAAACTTATAGTTAAAGGCTGGTTAAACACTAAAATCATGGAAGCTACATCTAAAGCCACCGGGAATTTATGTTGCTTTTGATAGAAACTATTTTCCATTTCGCACATCACTTGTAACTGCCACAAACGTAAATTATAAAGATATATAGGATTGAAAGAATCAGCTTTGGTAATCGATTCTCCAATATACATATTGTGTTCTACCCCGTCGGTTTTAAAGCGCTCGAAATAATGCGGATACATACGTTGCGCATCCTGTTGCTTTTTATCCAACATAGCCGCCATATTTTTATTAATCATAGCTACCGTATTGTCGTATTGCTTACGGTTATTATAAAGCATGTTTAATTTATCGTCGAGTGTATCAAAATAAATATCTAGTTCTGCTTTCAAACCATCGATAACATACAGATGCTTTAAGGCAACATCAATATCATTCTTAAAAAAGTCTGAAATTTGTTGTTCACTATCTACTTGAAATTGTTCGTTTAAACCTCTTAGATACTCATCTATTTGAAAAACAAACTGATCGTAAATAGGTAGAAACTCAACTTGCATTGCCATTTCAAAAATGGTTTTTGCTGCACTTAATTGTAATGCTAAATCTTGCTTTGTTGCGGTATTTCTTGCTTCCGAAGACCCTTTAATATCCATTTGCCCATATAGCGGATAAATATTTTCAAAAGCTATTTTTTTGAAAATGGCTTGTTCTCCAATCAATTCTGCTTTTATAAAGTTTTTAGCTTCTTTAGCAAATCTCCAATGCACACTTGGGTGAATTGAGGTACATTCTTTTTGAATAATAGCCTCAATTAAATTCGCTTCTTCTTCAATAGCACGTTCTGCGGCGGATACGATATATGGTAACACATCGCCTAATTTATTAGCATTGACACTATTTAAAACTTGCTTTTTATTGGATACAATTTCGATAATCCCCATAAGCCCTTTATCATTGGCTATAGGCGCGAAAATAGCACTTTTTACACCTTGCTGATGTAAGCTTGAAATATGTGGTGCTTTACCTTGAGATAACTCGAACATTTTATCAACATCGGATACTGAAAAATGCTTAAATTCCTTTAATAGTTTATCGTAAGACCAAGTACACAATGCGTTTGCACATTCTTTTGTTGTGGTTTCACCAAGCAAATAACTGTGCATGCCAGAACCGTATATGCGTTCAAAAACATCATCTTCTCTATTGTAAATTGAAAAACCTACCTTTAAATCTTTAATTCCGAAAAGGGAACTAAAAATATCTTGAAAACCTTCTACGAAACTATTTTGTTTACGTTTGTCTTTACTAATAAGACTCGATTTTATATTAGATATAGATTGATCGTCTGTAACATCGAAAATATTAGAAATAACAAAACCTTTAAACGTATATGAGTTTGGTGGAAATTTAGCTTTCCAAAGGTCTATGTTTTCAAAATTATCGAGTAATTCATCGTAATCATCCTGAGTAATTACAGGTGCATTTTCATTCGGAATTATTTCGCAAAAATCGGCATTGTATAATATTTTATAATAACGAATAATTCCGTTTTCATCAGGAATTTCGTAATAAAAAGGACGTTTAAAATTAAGGTTAAAACCATAACAAAACCCTAAAATAATGGCGCAAACTACGATATATTCATCATCGTCCGGCATATTTTTTATATGAAGCTCAAAATCGTCTCCTGCGGTTTTAATTATTTTTTTAAAACGGGCCGAAGCATTAAAAATCAAATCATGGAACGGCACTGTAGCGGTTTTAATCTCGTTATGGGTTAGTAACGGACTAAAGGTATCTTGAAGTAAAAAAGCAATTTCCTCTTCTCTTTCTTTAACAAGATCTATTTTACTAAAACCATCACGTAGCTCTGGGTATTGCTTAGCGACCTCTAAAATTCTCTTGGCTTTTTCGGCAACAAAATCATTATCAGAATCAGCTAAAACATCATATTGCTGTAATAACTTATCAAAACTAAGTTTAATTTTTAAAGGAGATTCTATGTTATCGTTTATATCCATTCCGTTAATACCATTTACCTTTTCTTTTTATCTCAATAAGGTTTCGAGTGCAAAGTTACGAATTAAATAGGTTCGTCGCTATTAATCCCACATCCTAACAAGGCATACTCATAATAGCTTTATCACCAATAAACTTTGGTTGCTTTTATTTTTTCAGTAAAACCTACTTCAAATAAAAAACGCTTTAGCTTATTACTCTTCACATTAACATGCGAATTTCAAAAAAAACTAAAGCGTTTCATATTTATAAATTGCACGTTAAACCTTGATTTACGTGCTCAAAAAAAGTCTAAGACATCCAAATATATAAACCAATAACCATAGCTACAACAATAGCACCAACTGGTTTCATATACTTCCATTCGGTAATATCTACCTGCTTGGTGTACACTTGTTCGTAATCAGTTTCTCTAGGAATAAAGTGACTTACAGCAAACATAATAATTACGGTTAGTACAAACAAAATCCCCATTAAGTGTAAGAAACTAATATCTGGCTTTATAACGTATAAAGTAGTTAAATAGGTGATTACACTAAATAGAATAGCAATATTTGCTGCTTTCCCAGACACACGTTTAGAAAATACGCCTACAATAATAATAGCTAAAATAGGCACACTATGTGTTCCGTTTAACTGCTGTAAATAAGTAAAAATACCACCTTCTACACCGTATAATAACGGAGCAATACCTATAGAGAATAAAGCTAACACAATACCGAATGTTTTTCCTGCTTTCACAACCTGTAATTCAGTAGCTTCTTTATTTATATATTCCTTGTAAAAATCTAATCCAAATAGTGTTACTGAACTATTTAAAGCACTATTGAATGAACTTAAAATAGCTCCAAATAGTACTGCAGCAAAGAAACCAATATACGCTACAGGCAATACTTTTTTAACCAACATTGGGTATGCTTCATCGGCATTTGCCAAATCGCCATTAAAAATATAATAAGCAATAATACCAGGTAAAACCACAATAATAGGCCCTAATATTTTAACAAAAGCAGCTAATAAAAGGCCTTTCTGACCTTCTTTTAAATTCTTTGCACCTAAGGCACGTTGAATAATAGCTTGGTTAGTTCCCCAGTAATAGAAATTAACAATAATCATCCCGGTGAAAAGTGTCCAAAAAGGCACATCGGAATCCGGTCCACCAATAATATCGAATTTCTCAGGAAGTGCCGTTGTTAAGGTATCTAGCCCCGTGAACACATTACCATCTCCAATATACATTAAACCAAAAATTGGAATTAAAGACCCACCTACAATTAAGCCTACAGCATTAATAGAATCGGATACTGCAACAGCTTTTAAGCCTCCAAAAATAGCATAAATACTACCAATAACCCCAATAGAAATTACAGTAACCCAAAGTGTAGCTTCAGGCTTCATACCAATCATTTCAGGTATGTCGAACATGGTATTTAACGCCAACGCTCCCGAGTATAAAACAGTAGGCAGCATAGATATAGCATACCCTAAAAGAAATAAAAGTGAAACAATTGTTTTTGTTGTTTTACCGTAACGATTTTCTAAAAACTGAGGTATAGTTGCAATCCCACTTTTTAGATATTTTGGTAATAACACAAATGCGGTAAACACCATAGCAATGGCGGCAAGCACCTCATAAGCCATAATAGGAGCACCGTCTCTAAAGGAAACACCATTCATTCCTACAATTTGCTCTGTAGATAAATTAGTTAATAATAACGACCCTGCAATTACAGGCCCTGTAAGGCTACGCCCTCCAAGAAAGTAACCATCGGAAGATGTTTCGTCTGTTTTTCGTGTTGACCACCATGCAATAAGTGCAACTAGCAAAGTAAACCCTGCAAAAGAGATAATACCCATCATAATAAATATAGTTTGGTTTAGTTAATTTTCTGTTTTTTTTTAGTTATTGTATTTATCATTTTATTCAGAATAAAACAAACGGCGCTACAATGTCATAAAAAATATTGGAACATCTGTACTCCTAGTTGTTATTTTTTAATAACTCAACTATAACCTTCACTATATTTATAACTTTTTTACACAGAAAAATTTATTGAATATGCAACATCTGTATTATGTTAAATTATCAGCTCTAATAAACTTAAATAAAACGAAATGAACACATTACACCAAAAAAAACTGACTTTTTTTAATATTATAGAAATAAAAAAACCAACTTATTTCTAAGCTGGCTTTTTCCTTTAAATTTGCGAACAAGGAAGGTTTGAGCTCCCATGCTACGCTGTACTAGATTTTCTAGCCTAGTACACATAAAAATGAACAACGTTGAAATCATTCATTTCCAATCACCTCTATCTTTAATTCTTTTTTACAGAATATTTATTTTTTATCGCATTTATTTCACGATTATAAATTCACTACGTCTGTTAGCTTGATGTTCTGCTTTTGTACATGGTACGCCGTTTGAACATTTATTAACCAATTGCGTTTCGCCATAACCTCGTGAACTTAATCGGTTGCGGTCAATTCCACTAGCTATGATATAATCCATAGTCGATTTTGCGCGGTTGTTAGATAGCACCATGTTATATTGATCACTAGCACGACTATCCGTATGAGAACGTATATCGATCTTTAATTGTGGATACAACTTCATCGCTTCTACAACTTTCTGAAGCTCTACTCCCGCATCTGGACGGATGTTATACTTGTCTAAATCAAAATAAATTATAGGTATATTTAGCGCATCTGATAAATCCGTTCCTGGAGTCAGCCTCATTTTAGGAACTAATTGGAAGTCAATTTTTTGTTTCTCCAAACCGGATTCAGATCGTTTATCATCAGAGTCATAACCTGTTTTTGATACCAAAATAGTGTACACATCATAACGTGCTGTTTCTACATGGTAATATCCGTCTTGGTCTGTTTCTAATTCTGCATAAACTTCTCCTGCTTCGTTGGTTAATTTTACATGGGCTCCTGCTATAGGCTCACCCGTGTGTTTATCGGTAACAACACCTTCTATCTCGGCTTTAAACAAATCTTTTATCGGTGCGTTTTCTATAAACGTGTAGATGTTATCATACACAAAAGTGCCAGGTACTTCTGCTCTATTAGAGCTTATAAATCCATATTTTTCGTTAATTCCAAAAGCAAAATCATCCGCATAACTGTTAATTGGTGTTCCTACATTTAACAGGTTATCAAAGGTGTCATCGGCTTTTATTTTTATGTAAAAGACATCTAATCCGCCTAAACCAAAATGTCCGTCTGATGAAAAGTAAAAACTATTGTCCTGATCGACAAAAGGAAAGGTTTCTTTACCAGGGGTATTGATTTTTGAACCTAAATTCTCAGGGGCTTCTAATGTTAAATCTTCATTGATTTTTACACGGTATAAATCTGATTCTCCATATCCGCCGGGACGGTCTGAAGCAAAATACAGTGTTTTTTCATCCGGACTCAACGCCGGGTGTGCTGAGGAATAATGATCACTATTGAAGTCTAACTCCTCTGGTGTAGACCATTTACCGTCTTCTTTTTGTGTTCTGTAAATTTTTAGGTTTTTATCGTCTTTACGTTTTTTACTCGTATTGTTACTTCGCGTAAAATACATCGTATTTAAATCTTTCGTATAAACCGCTGAGGATTCGTGATAAGTACTGTTTAATTTGCCTTTAAGCTTGCGTTCTTTTCCTGTGATTTGATTCGTAGAATCTAAATCTACAGCGTATAGCGATAAATAACTTAATCCATCCCAACCACTCTTACGGTTGATAAAATTATCGCTCTCAATGGCTGTTGATGCAAAAATAAGTTGGTCTTCTATTTTGGTATGTCCAAAGCTTATTTTATCTAAATTATAAAGCCCGTGTACGGTATCTAAGCTATAACGCCCTGAATTGGCTTCTATAATAGAGGCGTAATCTATTGCTGATCGTAACTCAACAGTATCTCCTACTTTGGTTCGATAAGCATCATAATAGTCTTTCGCTTTTCGACTCTTTCCTATCGCTTTAAGCGCTTGAGAGTAACGTAACTTTGAAACGTTTTGCACTGGTGATGGTACCAAATCAAATAAGCGCGCGTACCATTTTGAGGCTTCATCATATTGCGCATTAAAATAATAACTTTCGGCTAGCTTGGTAAAAAGTTCTTCGGATTCGAAGCCTTTATCTGCAACACTTAAGTAGATTTTTTGGGCATTGATATAATCTAACCCCTCAAACTCTTTAGAGGCTTTTTCTAATTGACGTTCTTGGCCATACAACGTACTGAATCCTGATAAGAAAATCAATAAAAGCAGTAGAACCAATGGTTGTAATTGTGTAATTTTTTTCATTAAGGTCGTGTTTTAGAATTAGAAGAAACGTGGGTTGACTTTACCTCTGAAACGGGTACCTAATTCAAATCGTAAAAATATCTCGTGTGAACCGCTGTTATAACGGGACAAGTCTGTCGTTTCATAATCATAGGCGTAACCTATCATTAAGTTATCACTGAGTTGAAAGCCAGCCATACCACTTACGGCGGCATCTAATCGGTAGGCTAATCCTAAGATTAAACCGTTATTGATAAGCGCATTTGCAGATAAATCAACCGCTAATGGAGCGCCTGATACCGCCTTCACTAACACAGCCGGTTTTAATTTTAAACTTTCGTTTAAATCAAACACATAACCACCGATAAAGTAGGCGTGTAGTTTTTCCGTAGCTGTAGAGACTTGAACCTCGTCGTAGTGTTCTGTTTCTAATAAGTTTGGGGTTGATAATCCCATATACCAACGATCGCTATGTAAATATAAACCAAGGCCTGCTACTGGTGATGATGAGTTTTTGCGCGATAAATCATAGTCGTTTGGATTGTATATCGTTAGTTTATTGGGGTCTAAATCAAATATCGAAAGTCCTGCTTTGATTCCAAAGGATAGATTTAAAGCCTCGGAAACTGGTATCGTATATGAAAAATCCGCCGTTACTAAACTCTCTGAGGAAGGTCCTAACTTATCGCTCGTAAAGCTGAAACCTAAGCCTACTCCTTGAATACCTATAGGCGAGTTTAAAGAAAAATTAAGGGTTTCTGGTGCGCCTTCTAAACCTACCCATTGGTTTCGGTAAAGTCCTGTCATACTCAAAGATCCGCGGGTTCCTGCGTATGCCGGGTTTACTGTTACGGTATTATACATATACTGCGTGTATTGTGAGTCTTGCTGAGCTTCTAAAGGCTCAAAACCCACCAATACCCCTGTAAAAAGTATAAAAACAACTATTTTATAAATATGGTTATGCATTGAATTTTGTTTTTGTTTTAAATTAGTTTCCGCTCAGGTATAAATAGCCCGCTTTTTTAAAATGTTCAACCTTTGAACTACCATCATATTCGAACTCTAAAATGTAATAGTACGTTCCTGAGGGAAGTTGGTTAGAGCCGTTTACGGTTAATCGGCCGTTGGAAAAGCCATTAAATACATCGCCATCTACACCATAATTATCTGATTGATAAACCTGAACACCCCAACGGTTAAAGACTTGGACATGAATATTTCGCGCACAGTCCGAATTTCCTGTATCGATAAAAAAGAAATCGTTTACGCCGTCACCATTTGGAGTCACCCCATTATAAATAGTAAGTCCACAGGCTAAAACTTCCCCAACCTCTATCATTCCAAAGGTAAATACCCCATAACCACTTACAGCGGTGGTTACGGTTTGGTTATCCATATCGATAACACCGCCTTCATTCACCCACATATTGGTTGGTTCATCCCAACGCACAATCGTCAGAGCCTCTTCTGCTGCTGCTGCTATAAAGTTTGCGGGTGTGGTTACATCACGCCATGATAATGTAATCAGTACATCATCCGTATTGGTCGATTCTTTTTCTATGGTCCAATATTCTTGATCATCAATAGCTTCTAAAGCGCCTGCGCGTAAATCGTGAGGGTAAAGTGGGTTTGAGTTTTCGTAAAAGAACTTTGATTTATAAAGACTTTCTGATTCCGAATTTGAGGTTCCTGCTAAACGGTAGTAACCACCATCTCCGATGGGATAAGTGAAACTATTTAATCCCGTTTTATGAACACCTCCATCAACATGGCTCAAATCTGAAGTGTTGATGTGTCCTCCGGTTGCTGAAAAATTGATACTTCCTCCAAAATTATCATTGTCCACAACGCCTTGATAGAAGTCTGAGATACCACTGATATCTAAAGCTCCTAGAAGTTCAAAAGGCGCTGACACACTATTATTATCAAATAAGACGTCGTACAGGTAACTCACCTGTGAGCCGCTAAGCTCTTGGGGGGAAGCGCCTATAAAACGCGTTAAGCCTGTGGTACCGTAGAAATCTACAATACCTTCATTATTAAAATGACTGTAGATATAAGCGTCGCCATCGTTATAAAACGTACCGCTTGTTTGGTTGTCAAAACGTTTTACCGTTGAAAATACAGTCCCCTCACTAACGGTTAAAACTCCCGTGTTGCTTGTTTGAGATACCATACTTACTGTAAAAAGAAGTAAAGTAATATGTAGTAATGTTTTTTTCATTGTTATGTTTTAAATTATCTTTTTCCTATTACTCAAAAAACTTATAAAAGTTAACCGTAAGCCCAGCTTGATTTGTTCTTGTTTCAACATTGGTTGTACGTCCTGTCCCATGCTTAAGTAACAGCTTTACCGTTTGGGGTGTATCAATTTTAAAAACAAATGAGAAAATATAGCCTTGAACACTATAAATCCCTTTACCTGAAATTATAGTTGACGTTTTTAAATCTGTTAGCAGCCCATTCGAAGCATTCACAATTGCAGCTTCCATAACATAGAGATGACTAGTCCCTACCAAGTAATTAGAATTAGGGGCGGTAGGAGAAATACAATCTACAGAAACATCGACCTTATACGTACCTGCCGGAAGTGAAATATTTTCTCCTGTTGGGTTTGCTATTCCCATGGTATTGATATATTTGGTTTCATTGGCTGCACTGAAACTAATATAATTATTAGCTGTGCCAGATGGTATTAACCTTTTAGACTCATCATTAGAACTTGTATATACTCCTGCAATTTGCAAATTTAAAATCTGATCTATTTCATTGTTTACAATAAACCGGTTCCAAGACGCGCCATCCCAATAGTATATACCACGTATAAACATACCACCTGTATTAAAAATAAGAGCACCTTCCTGCGGATTAGCAACAGGCGTTATGGCACTATTTAAATCGGTTAAAACATAAGAAGGCAAAAGCATTCCTTTATCATCACTATAGATCTCTAATTCTGCTGAAGGATCTGGTGTATTTGTATTAATACCCACCTGTGCATAGCTATTAAAAGCTAAAAAAGCGCATAGTATTGTTAATAAACTTCTCATTTTAATAAAGATTTTTCAGTTTGAATAAAGGCATCATTAATACTTATAGCCCCCGTATAAGTTCCTCCTGTGCGACGCGCTAATTGAAAACTAACCGTTTCTGGAGAGGTCAGTGTAAAGGCAAACGTAAAGGATACTATATGAGATTTACTCCCTGATGTATTAGAACTTGAGTTACTATCAACAACACCACCTATTGCACTACTCCCATTAAATAGTTGGGCGGAGTAAAAATGAACGTGTGTTCTTCCGTTAACATTTCCAATGCTACCTGTGTTGGTTTCTGATGTTGTAATATTTAACTCCACATTTACAACATATTGTCCTTCTTGCAGGGTCATATTATTTCCAGATATTGCAATGAATCCTCCTGTATTATTAAACAATTGAGTAAACCCCGAAATAGTAGTAAAAGATGGCGCGGTTGGCAAAGTTAAAGTTGAAGTCGTTGTTTTATTAAAGACCGCATTTGATACTGAATTTTCTCTACTTGCGATTAAACTCCAAACACCATCTATAAAAATATAATAACCAGGCAATTGCGCATTACCACTATTATAAACAACTAAGCCTTCGGCTGGATTTAGAATAGGGTCTGTAATATTATCAAGTGCCTTCAACTCAACTCTTGGTGGAAGAAAAAATTTCCCATCAGGATTATTAGACATATCTAAAACAGCAGAAGCATGACCATTAACAAAGTTTGTTATCGTTTGAGCATTTGCAGTCATTACAACAAAAGAAACACTCAATATTAGCATTATTTTTATTTGAGTTTTCATTATTTTAATTTCGTTAATTTATAATATGAACCATCTGAAATAATCGTTACTCGATCGCGATGTGTAGAACCCAACCTTCTTCCTAAATATGTATAAATATCAAAAGAAGTTATTTCATCTCCTCTTTCTAGACTTGTTATAAAGGTTACCCGATGTGTATTATTTAAAGGAGATACCACCGAACGTTCCACACGGTTCAATATATATCCTGATGTGCCACCTTCAGTAGTGTACGGAACATAAAAATCCATATAATACCCCATATTATAAAGACCTCCACCGATTGACTCCCCTCTACCTGAATCTGGTGCTGGAGCCGAAATTAAAAGCGAAGCCTCTAACGTGTAAATACCAGTACCTACATTTATCACGTTCAAGTTAGCCTCATCTAAACTTACCGATAATTGATCCATATTTCCAGAGTTGAGAATAGTATAGTTAGTGTTTACTGAACCAATAATTTCATCATCTCCAGCATCTGCATTGTTTAATACAGACATATTATTACCAGACAACCCTATCACTGCCGTTTTGGGCGTTTCTTTAAAAAACAGTTGCTTATCCCAAGCACCATTACCTGAGTTAGTTTGAGCATTCCAATACACCAATGATTTTCTAATGGTTGCACTGTTATTAAATACTATTAAACCATCTTTAGGCGTTACACTAATTGGTGCTTTATTGGATAAATCGTTAACTGGCACACGTGGTGTAAGCAACCCTTTATCGGTAGATTCTATCTCCAATACAGCATGATCATCAGGGGTTAAAGTGCCAATCCCTACTTGAGAAAACAAGCATGTAGGAGAACACACTAATATTATGTAAAGTATAAATTTCATTTTTTGTTTTTTATTCATATTCAAGCTAAAACCTTTATTCTTAAAATAGTTTCGGTTAAATATTTATTATATTTTTTGAACCGTTACATTAGATACATTTCCAGAACCGGTAGAACCACTCTCTGTTGCTAATAAACCACCGTTTCTATTTGGAGCTGCTATAAATCTAATTTGATACCCTACACTAGGTACCACAATCATAGTAGTATAACTAAGCAACTCCCCTATAGTAGAACCCGTATCAATTGCTGCATATCGGCTACCTCTTCCTAAATATGGTCCATCTGGCACAGGGCGAATCCCTAATAATAATTGGGTTTGATCAGTAACGTTAACAAAACTCCCTTGTAAGGTTATTAAATAATTCCCTACTTGATTAAATGTTAAAACACCTGTTGTAGTATCATAAGAATAAATTGGAGATGTAGTTAAAGGCGCAGAAAATATCATAGTAGATATCGTTGACTTAACTAAGCTCTGATTAGCCGCTAACCTCGCATGGAATAAAGTATATGCTCCGTGATCTAATGTTCTTAAAACGCCGTCTGCATCAGCAACTACCATTCTGTCTTGTCCTCCTATTCCTATATTTGTATTAATATCTCTTACCCTTACATTCCCTTCACCTACATCTAAAGATTCTGTTGGAGTATTTGTATTTATACCCGTTGTTTGCGCAATTACAGTAGTTTTAAATATAACAAGGAATAAGCCTAGTATAAAAATATTTTTTTTCATAAATAATTTTTTTGGTTATAAAAAGCTACTGACTTTCAGTAGCTTTTTATATTTAATAAATTATTATTCTACGTATTCAACTATCACATGATAGCTCCCTGCAGGATGTAATGTTGTTAATGATCCAGCTGTACCTAAGATTAACTGACCTGTACTTGAATTGTACTCAATAATATTAGTACTGATTGAATTCGTAGTTTGGTTTATCAATCTTACACCTAATAATTTAGCACCTGAAGGCACAACTCCTGACAAACTCACAATGTTAGTATTTGTTGACAATGTAACACTACCAACACGTTCGTAAACCGTACTATTGTCAATCCATTTTTTAAGTGTGTTTTGGGCAGCTGTTGCGCTATACACTGGATATACTTTTCTTACAGTACCATCTGCTTCAACAGTCATAATTCCATCAACATTATCAAGATCTGCACCTGTTTGCGCTACTAAACCAGCAACTGCTAAAGTGTTACTTGCACCTGTTGTAATTGTTGTTGGTTTAATTAAAGCACCTCCCAATTGAATTTTATTATCTGTTTTCGTCAAACCATTATCGGCTTCAATCTCTAAAGAAGATTGGTCAACCCATGTAGGAACTCCTGTACTGCTTGTTACTAATACTTGGTCATTACCCGCATTCGCAATGTCTTCTGGTGCAATTGTACCATTTTGAATATGCGTTGTTGTAATTGATTCTGTTCCTACTTTTAAACTTGCATCTATTAATGTTGCTCCGGCTCCACCAGTAACAACGATTGTTGTATCATCAGCTGTTAAATCTTTAGGATCTACAACGCCTGCAGGACCTTGAGGACCTTCTGCACCATCAGAAACTATAACTGTAGTTGTTCCATCTGTAATAGTTGATGTTCCATCTCCATTATCGGTTACTGTCACTGAAGTTCCGTTAATACCATCAATTCCGTTTGTTCCATCAACTCCATCTTTCCCATCAGAAACTATAATCGTAGTTGTTCCATCTGAAATAGTTGATGTTCCATCTCCGTTATCTGTTACCGTTACCGAAGTTCCGTTAACACCATCAATTCCGTTTGTTCCATCAACTCCATCTTTACCATCAGAAACTATAATCGTAGTTGTTCCATCTGAAATAGTTGATGTTCCATCTCCGTTATCTGTTACCGTTACTGAAGTTCCGTTAACACCATCAATTCCGTTTGTTCCATCAACTCCATCTTTACCATCAGAAACTATAATCGTAGTTGTTCCATCTGAAATAGTTGATGTTCCATCTCCGTTATCTGTTACCGTTACCGAAGTTCCGTTAACACCATCAATTCCGTTTGTTCCATCAACTCCATCTTTACCATCAGAAACTATAATCGTAGTTGTTCCATCTGAAATAGTTGATGTTCCATCTCCGTTATCTGTTACCGTTACTGAAGTTCCGTTAACACCATCAATTCCGTTTGTTCCATCAACTCCATCTTTCCCATCAGAAACTATAATTGTAGTTGTTCCATCTGAAATAGTTGATGTTCCATCTCCGTTATCTGTTACCGTTACTGAAACTCCGTCAACTCCGTTTGTTCCGTCAACACCATCTTTACCATCAGAAACTATAACTGTAGTTGTTCCATCTGAAATAGTTGATGTTCCATCTCCATTATCCGTTACTGTTACTGAAGTTCCGTCAACGCCATCTGCTCCGTCTGCTCCTTTTGAAATAATAACATCAGTTGTTCCATCACTAACTGTTACTGTACCATCTCCGTTATCGGTTACTGTTACTGAAGCTCCGTCAATACCATCAGTTCCGTTTGTTCCATCAACTCCATCTTTCCCGTCAGAAACTATAATTGTAGTTGTTCCATCTGAAATAGTTGATGTTCCATCTCCATTATCCGTTACTGTTACTGAAGTTCCGTCAACGCCATCAACACCATCTTTACCATCAGAAACTATAACTGTAGTTGTTCCATCTGAAATAGTTGATGTTCCATCTCCGTTATCCGTTACTGTTACTGAAGTTCCGTCAACGCCATCTGCTCCGTCTGCTCCTTTTGAAATAATAACATCAGTTGTTCCATCACTAACTGTTACTGTACCATCTCCATTATCCGTTACTGTTACTGAAGCTCCGTCAATACCATCAGTTCCGTTTGTTCCATCAACTCCATCTTTACCATCAGAAACTACAACTGTAGTTGTTCCATCTGAAATAGTTGATGTTCCATCTCCATTATCGGTTACCGTTACTGAAGTCCCGTCAACGCCATCTGCTCCGTCTGCTCCTTTTGAAATAATAACATCAGTTGTTCCATCACTAACTGTTACTGTACCATCTCCATTATCCGTTACTGTTACTGAAGCTCCGTCAATACCATCAGTTCCGTTTGTTCCATCAACTCCATCTTTACCATCAGAAACTACAACTGTAGTTGTTCCATCTGAAATAGTTGATGTTCCATCTCCATTATCGGTTACCGTTACTGAAGTCCCGTCAACGCCATCTGCTCCGTCTGCTCCTTTTGAAATAATAACATCAGTTGTTCCATCACTAACTGTTACTGTACCATCTCCATTATCCGTTACTGTTACTGAAGCTCCGTCAATACCATCAGTTCCGTTTGTTCCATCAACTCCATCTTTACCATCAGAAACTATAATTGTAGTTGTTCCATCTGAAATAGTTGATGTTCCATCTCCATTATCCGTTACTGTTACTGAAGTTCCGTCAACGCCATCTGCTCCGTCTGCTCCTTTTGAAATAATAACATCAGTTGTTCCATCACTAACTGTTACTGTACCATCTCCATTATCCGTTACTGTTACTGAAGCTCCGTCAATACCATCAGTTCCGTTTGTTCCATCAACTCCATCTTTACCATCAGAAACTACAACTGTAGTTGTTCCATCTGAAATAGTTGATGTTCCATCTCCATTATCCGTTACTGTTACTGAAGTTCCGTCAACGCCATCTGCTCCGTCTGCTCCTTTTGAAATAATAACATCAGTTGTTCCATCACTAACTGTTACTGTACCATCTCCGTTATCGGTTACTGTTACTGAAGCTCCGTCAATACCATCAGTTCCGTTTGTTCCATCAACTCCATCTTTCCCGTCAGAAACTATAATTGTAGTTGTTCCATCTGAAATAGTTGATGTTCCATCTCCATTATCCGTTACTGTTACTGAAGTTCCGTCAACGCCATCTACTCCGTCTGCTCCTTTTGAAATAATAACATCAGTTGTTCCATCACTAACTGTTACTGTACCATCTCCGTTATCTGTTACTGTTACTGAAGCTCCGTCAATACCATCAGTTCCGTTTGTTCCATCAACTCCATCTTTCCCATCAGAAACTATAATTGTAGTTGTTCCATCTGAAATAGTTGATGTTCCATCTCCATTATCGGTTACTGTTACTGAAGTTCCGTCAACGCCATCAACACCATCTTTACCATCAGAAACTATAACTGTAGTTGTTCCATCTGAAATAGTTGATGTTCCATCTCCGTTATCCGTTACTGTTACTGAAGTTCCGTCTTGTCCGGCAGATCCCGACGCCATGTTTATAGTAACATCATTACCGTTTTCATTAGTATAAGTAATAGTTCCATCACCGTTATCTTTTAAAACAGTAACCGTTTCATTTAATGTTACAATGTTTTCGATGTATTCCTCAATCGTATTGAATGTTTCTCCATTAACAGTTACTGGTCCTTCGTTTACGATATTTCCGAATTGATTTACAACGCTTCCTGGTACATCAACGATAGTTTCTGTGCCGTCTTCACTGGTGTAAGTGTATGTTCCATCAGTATTATCTACTAGAGTAGTCACCGTTTCATATGTTTGAACAATCTCTTCAAATGATATATTTTGAACTACATTGTTTTCATCAACATAAGTAAAAATATCTCCATCATAGGATACATTACCACCAACTGTTGTGTTAGTCAAATTAGTAACTAAATGTTCTAAAACTTCTGTATTTGTAACAATGTCCTCGAAATTATTGATAACATCAGCAGGAACATCGATAGTTACAGCATCGCCAGCTTCATTAGTATATGTATAGGTACCATCATTGTTATTTACAAGTTTTGTAATGGTCTCATTAGCTTGAACAATCTCTTCAAATGATATATTTTGAACTACATTGTTTTCATCAACATAAGTAAAAATATCTCCATCGTAAGATACGTTTCCTCCTACTGTGGTGTTCGTTAGGTTTGTAACTAAATGTTCTAAAACTTCTGTATTTGTAACAATGTCCTCGAAATTATTGATAACATCGGCAGGAACATCAATAGTTACAGCATCGCCAGCTTCATTAGTATATGTATAGGTACCATCATTGTTATTTACAAGTTTTGTAATGGTCTCATTAGCTTGAACAATCTCTTCAAATGATATATTTTGAACTACATTGTTTTCATCAACATAAGTAAAGACATCACCATCGTAAGATACGTTTCCTCCTACTGTGGTGTTCGTTAGGTTTGTAACTAAATGCTCTAAAACTTCTGTATTTGTAACAATGTCCTCGAAATTATTGATAACATCGGCAGGAACATCGATAGTTACAGCATCGCCAGCTTCATTAGTATATGTATAGGTACCATCATTGTTATTTACAAGTTTTGTAATGGTCTCATTAGCTTGAACAATCTCTTCAAATGAAATGTTCTGAACTACATTGTTTTCATCAACATAAGTAAAAACATCTCCATCGTAAGATACGTTTCCTCCTACTGTGGTGTTCGTTAGGTTTGTAACTAAATGTTCTAAAACTTCTGTATTTGTAACAATGTCCTCGAAATTATTGATAACATCGGCAGGAACATCGATAGTTACAGCATCGCCAGCTTCATTAGTATATGTATAGGTACCATCATTGTTATTTACAAGTGTACTAACCGTTTCTAATGCTGTGAAAATTGCTTTTAAATCAATAATAGATTCAGCTTTATTTTCATCTGTGTAAACCAATGTACTATTTACAGTATTATAAACTAAGCTAGTTAAGGTTTCTTGAAAACTAATTTCATCATCTCCTGTAGATATAATTCTTTTCCAGCTGTTATCTAACCAATAATAATAACCTGGTTTTATCAAGTTATTGTCTGTTAAATTGAAGACTAAAAGACTTTCTTCATTGCCATTTACAATAGTTGTTTGATCTAAAGTATCGGTAAGTTGGACACGGGGTATCATAATACCTCGGTCTGATGCTACAACATCTAATTGAGTTGACTGATTTGGGAGTGGTGTACCAACTCCTACTTGGGCATACATATTATAGGTTAAACCTATAAATACAATTAAAAGTAATCTTAATTTCATTTGTTTGATTTTTGGGTATCTATTTATTTCTATTTAGTTTATAGAATTATCAAAATAAAAATGTAATTCAATTTTCTAATAGCATACAAATAAACCTACAAATCAATAATTCACAAAAAAAACACCTAACACAAAAGTATCACATTCGCAGAAACACAGGCTTTTACGACGTACGACACAAAAAAAAGTGTTTTTTTTTAATTATTTTTTTTATAGCTATGTTATATTTATTCTATTACCATTTTTATGTTAAAAAATACTTTCCATGCTATTTTAGGCTAACTATAATGGTATTATTATTTGCTTATTTTTTACTTTCTGCACAACAATCGAGAAGACCCATAAATAAATCTATATGCATTATTGTAGAATATGTTTTTTTTTCGCAAAAAAGGCACCAACACAATTGTTTCGTTAAGAACGAAATCTTTAAATAAACCGTAATACCAATAAAATAAAATACCCCCTAACTTTCATTACTATTAATCAACCCTTAAAACGAAAAGGATATCTTATGAAAGTAGGGGGTATTTATGTTGTACTTTATTCTTTTTTACAGAATATTTATTTTTTATCGCATTTATTTCACGATTATAAATTCACTACGTCTGTTAGCTTGATGTTCTGCTTTTGTACATGGTACGCCGTTTGAACATTTATTAACCAATTGCGTTTCGCCATAACCTCGTGAACTTAATCGGTTGCGGTCAATTCCACTAGCTATGATATAATCCATAGTCGATTTTGCGCGGTTGTTAGATAGCACCATGTTATATTGATCACTAGCACGACTATCCGTATGAGAACGTATATCGATCTTTAATTGTGGATACAACTTCATCGCTTCTACAACTTTCTGAAGCTCTACTCCCGCATCTGGACGGATGTTATACTTGTCTAAATCAAAATAAATTATAGGTATATTTAGCGCATCTGATAAATCCGTTCCTGGAGTCAGCCTCATTTTAGGAACTAATTGGAAGTCAATTTTTTGTTTCTCCAAACCGGATTCAGATCGTTTATCATCAGAGTCATAACCTGTTTTTGACACCAAAATAGTATACACATCATAACGTGCTGTTTCTACATGGTAATACCCGTCTTGGTCTGTTTCTAATTCAGCATAAACTTCTCCTGCTTCGTTGGTTAATTTTACATGGGCTCCTGCTATAGGCTCACCCGTGTGTTTATCGGTAACAACACCTTCTATCTCGGCTTTAAACAAATCTTTTATTGGTGCCTTTTCTATAAACGTGTAGATGTTATCATACACAAAAGTGCCAGGTACTTCTGCTCTATTAGAGCTTATAAATCCATATTTTTCGTTAATTCCAAAAGCAAAATCATCCGCATAACTGTTAATTGGTGTTCCTACATTTAACAGGTTATCAAAGGTGTCATCGGCTTTGATTTTTATGTAAAAGACATCTAATCCGCCTAAACCAAAATGTCCGTCTGATGAAAAGTAAAAACTATTGTCCTGATCGACAAAAGGAAAGGTTTCTTTACCAGGGGTATTGATTTTTGAACCTAAATTCTCAGGGACTTCTAATGTTAAATCTTCATTGATTTTTACACGGTATAAATCTGATTCTCCATATCCGCCGGGACGGTCTGAAGCAAAATACAGTGTTTTTTCATCCGGACTCAACGCCGGGTGTGCTGAAGAATAATGATCACTATTGAAGTCTAACTCCTCTGGTGTAGACCATTTACCGTCTTCTTTTTGTGTTCTGTAAATTTTTAGGTTTTTATCGTCTTTACGTTTTTTACTCGTATTGTTGCTTCGCGTAAAATACATCGTGTTTAAATCTTTCGTATAAACCGCTGAGGATTCGTGATAAGTACTGTTTAATTTACCTTTAAGCTTGCGTTCTTTTCCCGTGATTTGATTCGTAGAATCTAAATCTACAGCGTATAGCGATAAATAACTTAATCCATCCCAACCACTCTTACGGTTGATAAAATTATCGCTCTCAATGGCTGTTGATGCAAAAATAAGTTGGTCTTCTATTTTGGTATGTCCAAAGCTTATTTTATCTAAATTATAAAGCCCGTGTACGGTATCTAAGCTATAACGCCCTGAATTGGCTTCTATAATAGAGGCGTAATCTATTGCTGATCGTAACTCAACAGTATCTCCTACTTTGGTTCGATAAGCATCATAATAGTCTTTCGCTTTTCGACTCTTTCCTATCGCTTTAAGCGCTTGAGAGTAACGTAACTTTGAAACGTTTTGCGCTGGTGATGGCACCAAATCAAATAAGCGCGCGTACCATTTTGAGGCTTCATCATATTGCGCATTAAAATAATAACTTTCGGCTAGCTTGGTAAAAAGCTCTTCGGATTCGAAGCCTTTATCTGCAACACTTAAGTAGATTTTTTGGGCATTGATATAATCTAACCCTTCAAACTCTTTAGAGGCTTTTTCTAATTGACGTTCTTGGCCATACAACGTACTGAATCCTGATAAGAAAATCAATAAAAGCAGTAGAACCAATGGTTGTAATTGTGTAATTTTTTTCATTAAGGTCGTGTTTTAGAATTAGAAGAAACGTGGGTTGACTTTACCTCTGAAACGGGTGCCTAATTCAAATCGTAAAAATATCTCGTGTGAACCGCTGTTATAACGGGACAAGTCTGTCGTTTCATAATCATAGGCGTAACCTATCATTAAGTTATCACTGATTTGAAAGCCAGCCATACCACTTACAGCGGCATCTAATCGGTAGGCTAATCCTAAGATTAAACCATTATTGATAAGCGCATTTGCAGATAAATCAACCGCTAATGGAGCGCCTGATACCGCCTTCACTAACACAGCCGGTTTTAATTTTAAACTTTCGTTTAAATCAAACACATAACCGCCGATAAAGTAGGCGTGTAGTTTTTCCGTAGCTGTAGAGACTTGAACCTCGTCGTAGTGTTCTGTTTCTAATAAGTTTGGGGTTGATAATCCCATATACCAACGATCGCTATGTAAATATAAACCAAGGCCTGCTACTGGTGATGATGAGTTTTTGCGCGATAAATCATAGTCGTTTGGATTGTATATCGTTAGTTTATTGGGGTCTAAATCAAATATCGAAAGTCCTGCTTTGATTCCAAAGGATAGATTTAAAGCCTCGGAAACAGGTATCGTATATGAAAAATCCGCCGTTACTAAACTCTCTGAGGAAGGGCCTAACTTATCGCTCGTAAAGCTAAAGCCTAAGCCTACTCCTTGAATACCTATAGGCGAGTTTAAAGAAAAATTAAGGGTTTCTGGTGCGCCTTCTAAACCTACCCATTGGTTTCGGTAAAGTCCTGTCATACTCAAAGATCCGCGGGTTCCTGCGTATGCCGGGTTTACTGTTACGGTATTATACATATACTGCGTGTATTGTGAGTCTTGCTGAGCTTCTAAAGGCTCAAAACCCACCAATACCCCTGTAAAAAGTATAAAAACAACTATTTTATAAATATGGTTATGCATTGAATTTTGTTTTTGTTTTAAATTAGTTTCCGCTCAGGTATAAATAGCCCGCTTTTTTAAAATGTTCAACCTTTGAACTACCATCATATTCGAACTCTAAAATGTAATAGTACGTTCCTGAGGGAAGTTGGTTAGAGCCGTTTACGGTTAATCGGCCGTTGGAAAAGCCATTAAATACATCGCCATCTACACCATAATTATCTGATTGATAAACCTGAACACCCCAACGGTTAAAGACTTGGACATGAATATTTCGCGCACAGTCCGAATTTCCTGTATCGATAAAAAAGAAATCGTTTACGCCGTCACCATTTGGAGTCACCCCATTATAAATAGTAAGTCCACAGGCTAAAACTTCCCCAACCTCTATCATTCCAAAGGTAAATACCCCATAACCACTTACAGCGGTGGTTACGGTTTGGTTATCCATATCGATAACACCGCCTTCATTCACCCACATATTGGTTGGTTCATCCCAACGCACAATCGTCAGAGCCTCTTCTGCTGCTGCTGCTATAAAGTTTGCGGGTGTGGTTACATCACGCCATGATAATGTAATCAGTACATCATCCGTATTGGTCGATTCTTTTTCTATGGTCCAATATTCTTGATCATCAATAGCTTCTAAAGCGCCTGCGCGTAAATCGTGAGGGTAAAGTGGGTTTGAGTTTTCGTAAAAGAACTTTGATTTATAAAGACTTTCTGATTCCGAATTTGAGGTTCCTGCTAAACGGTAGTAACCACCATCTCCGATGGGATAAGTGAAACTATTTAATCCCGTTTTATGAACACCTCCATCAACATGGCTCAAATCTGAAGTGTTGATGTGTCCTCCGGTTGCTGAAAAATTGATACTTCCTCCAAAATTATCATTGTCCACAACGCCTTGATAGAAGTCTGAGATACCACTGATATCTAAAGCTCCTAGAAGTTCAAAAGGCGCTGACACACTATTATTATCAAATAAGACGTCGTACAGGTAACTCACCTGTGAGCCGCTAAGCTCTTGGGGGGAAGCGCCTATAAAACGCGTTAAGCCTGTGGTACCGTAGAAATCTACAATACCTTCATTATTAAAATGACTGTAGATATAAGCGTCGCCATCGTTATAAAACGTACCGCTTGTTTGGTTGTCAAAACGTTTTACCGTTGAAAATACAGTCCCCTCACTAACGGTTAAAACTCCCGTGTTGCTTGTTTGAGATACCATACTTACTGTAAAAAGCAGTAAAGTAATATGTAGTAATGTTTTTTTCATTGTTATGTTTTAAATTCAATATTTCTATTGAAGTCCTAAATATTTTAAGATTAAATTTGATAAAGCCGATGGATCAGGCCTTATTACTATAAAAGGTTCTGAATATCTATTTACTTATAAATAAACCATCGTTAATATTAGTTCTGCTTAGTTTTGTTTGGCATCATTGGGTTTGTGATTGCTCCACAGTCGCCTACTTGTATGATGAATTCATTGGATATCGATTCACAACCTCCATTAGATTCTGCAACTATAAGTCTTCCTACAACGCCATTTAAACTCAATGAAGCATGTGAAATCGTTAAGTTATTACCACTTACAGAAACTCCTGTAAGCGATGAGTTATCTATAACATTCCAAGTGGTAGCTGTTTCATTCATTTTATACTCCCATGTATAGGTATAACTCGGGTTAAATGTTTCTAATTCAATACGCACATCACTGTTTTCACACATATTTACATCTTCGAAGTACTGAACTTCTGGGCCTTCTCCTATTGTAACCGTAAATACAGTTTTATCTCCAACGCACTCGAGAGTTCCTTGGGTTGCTTTTTCTGCAACTTTATAGCTATATGTGCCAACTTCTGTCGGCTCAGGGGCATCTATCAGAACTACATCATTTTTATCATAATAAACTAGTTCATACCCATTATCTATACCTTCCTGAGATAGTTCTACATCTAAAACAACTGATTCTCCATAACAAAAGAAAACGTCATTTGCGGCAGGTTGTGAGTTTACATTGGTTAAACTTGTTTCCAACAACATATAACAGCCTGTCAGCATATCAGGAGAAACCACATAATACAGTTTTTTTGCTCCATTACTCCCAGATACCGAGAATCCACCCGTAACCAATCCTGCTGTAGAATTGTAACCTTCTTCTGGAATTTCGGTGAAAAACTTAGTTCCTATAGGGTATTCGTTAGTAATAGTTTCTCTATCAAAAGAAAATCCTGGTGCCTCACAAAACGCTTTAAATTGTCTAGCTCCAACTTCAATAGGTGGTGCACAGTTATTTCTAAAATCATCACTAATCGAAATTGTAGTTTTAAAATCATCATATATAGGTCGTCCTTCACAAGGGAATACTTCATACCCCTTAATGAACTTTGATTTCATCTCCAAATTAGAGTACTTCCCTTCCGCAGTTATCGTTCCGTTAATCCCAACATCCAATCCACAATCTCCTACAGTAGATAAAAGCAATGTGCAATTATCGGATACTTTAAAACGATATTTCAAGCTGCCTTGTGGGTTATCTTGATTCGAATTAATAATATCTCCAATATACCAAGTAAGCACCCCTCCAGGTGTTGTACTAGGGTCTGTTGCTCCAGATGGGTGTGACCAGACTGCCTGAGTGCCAGATGGAATAAGGACCGGACCATAATTAGCCCCTGCTGTATCTATAATATCACTTCCGATATAGTGTAGATTATAAGGCACTTGTACTTCTACTGTAGCATTTACAACACCCTCTGTTCCCTTGTTGAAAATATCTAAATCAAACTCTAGCTCTTGTCCAGGCTCTACGGTTCCATTATCAAAAGGAGTTACCCCATTATATTCATTTGCATTATTCTCTGCGATTACTGCTGGGACATAAGCATCGACAGCAAAGACTATACTAAAAATAGAATATATGTCTTGATTGGATCCATATCTGAATTTTACAGCGTTATCATTATTATCAATAATAGAATTATCATTATTAGGTAAATCGAACATACTGATATCTATTCCCGTATTATTTAATAAATTAGGATTTCTTGTATTGCCACCTGTATAAATTGAAGAATTAAAAAAGTTATTTGAATCGTTGCCTCCATGATTTAAAGACAACCAAGAATTATCTAATTTTTGAATCTGAAAATAATTATTTTTAATATTTACATCACCTTCTCCTGCCATTACACCTAAGCGAAGATTAACAGGTCCGTTTTGAACTGCTGTAAATCCATCTACATCGAGCTCTACTTCAATAGGGGTTCCTGATGGAGGTTTCATAAGAGCATACCCATCAAATACGCTAATATCTTTCCATGAAAGGTTTGTATTCTTGTAGATAACAACCATACCCCAACCACCGTAATAACCTGTATTTCCGCCTGTTCCTTCAGTTAGCGCCATATCTGCTACAAAATAGTTTCCTACTCCTTTCTCTCTTACATATTCGGTTACATCAGCATAAGCAGCGTATATATTATCATCTATAATAGATGGGAAATGAATGTCGTTAGTTCCCGCAGTAACTTCCTGATAGGCACTCCCTTCTATTTTAAACTTTACCTTTCTTTTATTTAATTCCTTTGTATTTGTAAATATATCTGGGCTAGCTCCTCCATTGTGAGCTCTACCAGACCAATACAACCCTGCATAGATAATATCGGTACATTCATAATTATCTATATTCAACATTGCAGAAGATGAGTTTATGGTATTTGTGTCTCCATCAATATCAACATATTTCATATTTGAATTGTTATGTTGAGTATCCGAGTAACTAACCAAAGTCATGTTGGTGTTACCAATCATGGTGAAATCTCCTTGTAAATTATAGTTTTGAACCCCTTGATACTCTCCAGGTGCTTCACTAGAAGTACGATGTGTAAAAGGTTTTCTTACCTGTGCATAGGAAACAGTACTAATCGTGGTAAGCAATATAGCCAACACTATAAGCGCTATTTTATGCAAACCAAATGGTTTTATATTTTCTTTTCTAATTTGCATTAGTTTGCTTGTTTTAATTGCTCTACAATAATCTCTAGCGATTCTGGTAAAGCAAGATTTTTAAATTTACTTTCTACTTCTTGAACACTGATATTATTATACGAGCGTATTAATATAACTTGTAGGTTTTTAAAAGTATCTAACTGGACTTGAGTTAGATTGATAGCTGCAAGATTATCTATATATAGCACGAGTACTTTTGCTGCATTAAAATCTGTAGTATAAGCAGCATTACTAAATTGATGAATTAAACTAGGGTTTTCCACCTCTACTACTTGAGTTGCAGCGCCTCCAACATTTCCCACTTCCCAATGGCGAAAGACACCATTTTCTTTGGTTACAAATAACTTTTGGGGCGTGCCATTAATTAAACGACTTAAGCTTTCTTTTTCTTCTGCAGAAAAGCTAGCCACCTTATGTTCTAAACTAGCCACTTGAAGGTCTTGCGCTTGCATATTCCATGCAAAGCATAACATCATTCCTATATATAATATTTTTATTCTCATCGTTGTAAATGTTATGTATTCATTTGTGATTATACGCTCTTCTACTCTTTATAAAAACAACAGAAGAGTAAGCCTTCAAGAGCACCTCCTATAATAAGCACTCTTGATGGTCTCTTTGTTATTAATCTTCTTTAACAGAAAATACAATATTCATAAATGTACCCACGTTAGGGCTTGCTGTTGCACTTACTGTATAAGTAAGCATACCCGTTGTAGTAAGCCCTGTAATTGTAAATACATCAGGCGTAGCATAAGTCACATGATATACTAACTCATTAGCTGGAAGCACTGGTAATGCAACGGCTTCACTACTTATAACTGGTGAACCAAACTGCGCGGCATAGATAGCATACAGATCTATTGTTCCCGTTCTAGAAGTGTTATTGTAGGTCACTCCTGTTTGTCCTAAATGACTTTCTGCTGTAGGAACCATTACCGATGGCATATAGAAAAACTTTGGCATTGCTGCTTTAAGCGCTGTTACTTGATTATTAGCATCTACCGCCAATAAATGTTGCTCCTTGTTACCTGTATAGTCTTGCACTTTGGTTTTATCTAATCCAGATATCACTAAGTTACTTCCTCCTGTTTCTATTTCAAATTCATTTCCGTTTTGCGTGATGGTAGTTCCTTTTATAAGATTACCTCCTAATTGGACATCACCAGTTGTTACATCAATATTAGTACCATTTGAAGCAGTAGTTTCAAGACTTACTGCACTAATTGTTTTTAATACTCCATTAGCATCCGCAACTACTACATTATCAGTAGCAGCCCCAATATTTGTATTAATATCTCTTACACGTACGTTACCAGAACCAATGTCTAATTTTTCAGTGGCATCAATTGCAGTGTCTGTACCAATATTACCATTTTTAAGAATGGTTAAAGCATTAGAGCGTGAACCCTCATTTGATCCATTTCCTATTTGGAATACTGCATCTAATGAAGCGTTATCAGCATTATATTTACCTAATACAGTTTCATTTGTATCATCTGCTATAAGTCCTGTTCCCATAACAATACTGTAATTTTCTAAAGCTTCAGACTGACTACCTAACGCTATTGAATAAAGCCCACTAGCTTTAGCTACATTACCTGCTGCAAACGAAGAATTACCTGTTGCCTCAGATTTATTAACCAATGCTACTGCTTGCGCTCCTGACGCTATATTTTGATGACCGAATGCTGCTGAATATGCTCCTACGCTACCTTTTGGATCATTACCTCCTCGTACAGCTCCTTGTACATCTAATGCCGTACCATCAAAATTTTCATCTTTCTGAATAGCAACATTACCTGTTTGGTAAATGTTTTGAGTATTTAAAGTGGCCTGTATACCTGTATCTTGGTTAAACCAAGGCTCTTTTCCTGCTACTTCTGTTTCTGTACCATCTTCTGAAGTGTATGTAAATATACCGTCTCCATCTGTATCATTGAAAGTTGTTACTGTTTCTAAAACATCAACAGTGTTGCCAGTTCCATCATCATGTGTTGCAATCGCATTACCTGTAGTTACTACTTGAGTTACTTCTGATGTGTTACCTTCTACTTCTGGCACAAATAATGCACCATCTGCACCTACAACAATTGCATTATCTGTATCTCCTGAAATTAAATTAACGTTAGCATTGTCGGCATTTTCATTAGTGTAAACTAATTCCCCATTAGTTATTGCTAAAGCTGTATTAGTTTCGTTTGTTGCTACAATGTTTTCGATGTACTCTTCAATTGTATTGAAGGTTTCACCGTTTATTGTTACTGGTCCTTCATTTACGATATTTTCGAATTGATTTACAACGCTTGCAGGAATATCAACGATGGTTTCTGTGCCGTCTTCACTGGTGTACGTGTAAGTTCCGTCGGTGTTATCTACTAAAGTAGTCACCGTTTCGTTTGTTGCTACTATGTTTTCGATGTACTCTTCAATTGTATTGAAAGTTTCACCGTTTATTGTTACTGGTCCTTCGTTTACAATGTTTTCGAATTGATTAACAACGCTTGCAGGAATATCAACGATGGTTTCTGTGCCATCTTCACTGGTGTATGTGTATGTTCCATCGGTGTTATCTACTAAAGTAGTCACCGTTTCGTTTGTTGCTACTATGTTTTCGATGTACTCTTCAATGGTATTGAAAGTTTCTCCATTGATCGTTACTGGCCCTTCATTTACGATATTTTCGAATTGATTAACAACGCTTGCTGGAATATCAACGATAGTTTCTGTACCGTCTTCACTAGTGTAAGTGTATGTTCCATCGGTGTTATCTACTAAAGTAGTCACCGTTTCGTTTGTTGCTACTATGTTTTCGATGTACTCTTCAATGGTATTGAATGTTTCACCGTTTATTGTTACTGGTCCTTCGTTTACGATGTTTTCGAATTGATTAACAACGCTTGCTGGAATATCAACGATGGTTTCTGTACCGTCTTCACTGGTGTAGGTGTAAGTTCCGTCGGTGTTATCTACTAAAGTAGTCACCGTTTCGTTTGTTGTTACAATGTTTTCGATGTACTCTTCAATGGTGTTGAAAGTTTCACCATTGATCGTTACTGGTCCTTCGTTTACGATATTTTCGAATTGATTTACTACACTTGCAGGAATATCAACGATAGTTTCTGTTCCGTCTTCACTAGTGTAGGTGTAAGTTCCGTCGGTGTTATCTACTAAAGTAGTAACCGTTTCGTTTGTTGCTACTATGTTTTCGATGTACTCTTCAATGGTGTTGAAAGTTTCTCCATTGATCGTTACTGGTCCTTCATTTACGATATTTTCGAATTGATTAACAACGCTTGCTGGAATATCAACGATGGTTTCTGTGCCATCTTCACTAGTGTAAGTGTATGTTCCGTCGGTGTTATCTACTAAAGTAGTTACCGTTTCGTTTGTTGTTACAATGTTTTCGATGTACTCTTCAATTGTATTGAAGGTTTCACCGTTTATTGTTACTGGTCCTTCGTTTACGATATTTTCGAATTGATTTACTACACTTGCAGGAATATCAACGATGGTTTCTGTACCGTCTTCACTGGTGTATGTGTATGTTCCGTCGGTATTATCTACTAAAGTAGTTACCGTTTCGTTTGTTGCTACTATATTTTCGATATACTCTTCAATAGTGTTGAAAGTTTCACCGTTGATCGTTACTGGTCCTTCGTTTACGATATTTTCGAATTGATTTACTACACTTGCTGGTACATCAACGATAGTTTCTGTTCCGTCTTCACTAGTGTAGGTGTAAGTTCCGTCGGTGTTATCTACTAAAGTAGTCACCGTTTCGTTTGTTGTTACAATGTTTTCGATGTACTCTTCAATGGTGTTGAAAGTTTCACCATTGATTGTTACTGGTCCTTCGTTTACGATATTTTCAAACTGATTTACTACACTTGCTGGTACGTCAACGATGGTTTCTGTACCGTCTTCACTAGTGTACGTGTATGTTCCGTCGGTGTTATCTACTAAAGTAGTTACCGTTTCATTTGTTGCTACAATGTTTTCGATGTACTCTTCAATTGTATTGAAAGTTTCTCCATTAATAGTTACTGGTCCTTCGTTTACGATGTTTTCGAATTGATTAACAACGCTTGCAGGAATATCAACGATAGTTTCTGTCCCGTCTTCACTTGTGTACGTGTATGTTCCGTCGGTATTATCTACTAAAGTAGTTACCGTTTCGTTTGTTGTTACAATGTTTTCGATGTACTCTTCAATCGTGTTGAAAGTTTCACCGTTGATCGTTACTGGTCCTTCGTTTACGATGTTTTCGAATTGATTTACTACACTTGCTGGTACGTCAACAATAGTTTCTGTGCCATCTTCACTTGTGTACGTGTATGTTCCGTCGGTGTTATCTACTAGAGTAGTTACCGTTTCATTTGTTGCTACTATGTTTTCGATGTACTCTTCAATCGTGTTGAAGGTTTCACCATTGATCGTTACTGGTCCTTCGTTTACGATATTTTCGAATTGATTAACAACGCTTGCAGGAATATCAACGATGGTTTCTGTGCCATCTTCACTAGTGTAAGTGTATGTTCCGTCGGTATTATCTACTAAAGTAGTTACCGTTTCGTTTGTTGTTACAATGTTTTCGATGTACTCTTCAATCGTGTTGAATGTTTCACCGTTTACTGTTACTGGTCCTTCGTTTACGATGTTTTCGAATTGATTAACAACGCTTGCAGGAATATCAACGATAGTTTCTGTCCCGTCTTCACTTGTGTACGTGTATGTTCCGTCGGTATTATCTACTAAAGTAGTTACCGTTTCGTTTGTTGTTACAATGTTTTCGATGTACTCTTCAATGGTGTTGAAAGTTTCACCATTAATAGTTACTGGTCCTTCGTTTACGATGTTTTCGAATTGATTAACAACGCTTGCAGGAATATCAACGATAGTTTCTGTCCCGTCTTCACTAGTGTACGTGTATGTTCCGTCGGTGTTATCTACTAAAGTAGTTACCGCTTCATTTGTTGCTACTATGTTTTCGATGTACTCTTCAATCGTGTTGAAGGTTTCACCATTGATCGTTACTGGTCCTTCGTTTACGATATTTTCGAATTGATTAACAACGCTTGCCGGAATATCAACGATAGTTTCTGTGCCGTCTTCACTAGTATACGTGTATGTTCCATCGGTGTTATCTACTAAAGTAGTCACCGTTTCGTTTGTTGCTACAATGTTTTCGATGTACTCTTCAATGGTATTGAAAGTTTCTCCATTAATAGTTACGGGTCCGTCGTTTACGATGTTTTCGAATTGATTTACTACACTTGCCGGAATATCAACGATAGTTTCTGTGCCGTCTTCACTAGTATACGTGTATGTTCCATCGGTGTTATCTACTAAAGTAGTTACCGTTTCATTTGTTGCTACTATGTTTTCGATGTACTCTTCAATCGTGTTGAAGGTTTCACCATTGATCGTTACTGGTCCTTCGTTTACGATATTTTCGAATTGATTAACAACGCTTGCCGGAATATCAACGATAGTTTCTGTGCCGTCTTCACTAGTATACGTGTATGTTCCATCGGTGTTATCTACTAAAGTAGTCACCGTTTCGTTTGTTGCTACAATGTTTTCGATGTACTCTTCAATGGTATTGAAAGTTTCTCCATTAATAGTTACTGGTCCTTCGTTTACGATATTTTCGAATTGATTAACAACGCTTGCAGGAATATCAACGATAGTTTCTGTCCCGTCTTCACTTGTGTACGTGTATGTTCCGTCGGTATTATCTACTAAAGTAGTTACCGTTTCGTTTGTTGTTACAATGTTTTCGATGTACTCTTCAATCGTGTTGAAAGTTTCACCGTTGATCGTTACTGGTCCTTCGTTTACGATGTTTTCGAATTGATTTACTACACTTGCTGGTACGTCAACAATAGTTTCTGTGCCATCTTCACTTGTGTACGTGTATGTTCCGTCGGTGTTATCTACTAGAGTAGTTACCGTTTCATTTGTTGCTACTATGTTTTCGATGTACTCTTCAATCGTGTTGAAGGTTTCACCATTGATCGTTACTGGTCCTTCGTTTACGATATTTTCGAATTGATTAACAACGCTTGCAGGAATATCAACGATGGTTTCTGTGCCATCTTCACTAGTGTAAGTGTATGTTCCGTCAGTATTATCTACTAAAGTAGTTACCGTTTCGTTTGTTGTTACAATGTTTTCGATGTACTCTTCAATCGTGTTGAATGTTTCACCGTTTACTGTTACTGGTCCTTCGTTTACGATGTTTTCGAATTGATTAACAACGCTTGCAGGAATATCAACGATAGTTTCTGTCCCGTCTTCACTTGTGTACGTGTATGTTCCGTCGGTATTATCTACTAAAGTAGTTACCGTTTCGTTTGTTGTTACAATGTTTTCGATGTACTCTTCAATCGTGTTGAAAGTTTCACCGTTGATCGTTACTGGTCCTTCGTTTACGATGTTTTCGAATTGATTAACAACGCTTGCAGGAATATCAACGATGGTTTCTGTGCCATCTTCACTAGTGTAAGTGTATGTTCCGTCGGTATTATCTACTAAAGTAGTTACCGTTTCTAATTGATCAAAAATATCTTTCAGATCAATTACAGAATCACTTGTGTTCTCATCGGTATATACTAAAGTATTATCTGTTGAATTATAAACAAGACTTGTTAAAGTTTCTTGAAAATCTATTTCATCATCTCCTCCCGAAATAATTCTCTTCCAACTACCATCAAACCAATAGTAATAACCAGGTTTAATAAGAGTATTGTCTGAAACATTAAAAACTAAAAGGCTTTCTTCGTTTCCATTTACAATAGTTGTTTGATCTAAAGTATCAGTAAGAGCTACTCTTGGTATCATAACACCTCTATCTGATGCAACTACATCTAATTGAGTTGACTGATTTGGCATTGGAGTACCTATTCCAACTTGCGCATTCATATTATAGGTTAAACCTAAAAATACGATTATAAGTAATCTTAATTTCATTTGTTCAATTTTTGAGTATCAATATAATTATTAGACACAAAAACCACACAAAAGTCACTCAATTTAAGGAAATCTCATATAACTATAAATTATTCATAGCGATTTACGTTAATTTAATTAATAAAACTCAATGTTTACAATAGATATTGCTGCTACAATGTGTTTATTTCACGAATATAAATTCACTACGTCTGTTGGCTTGATGTTCTGCTTTTGTACATGGTACGGCGTTTGAACATTTATTAACCAATTGCGTTTCGCCATAACCACATAAACTTAATCGGTTGCGATTGATTCTACTAGCTATGCTATAATCCATAGTCGATTTTACGCGGTTATTAGACAATACATGCAGTAAAAAGCATAAAAACAACTATTTTATAAAAAACATATTAATCCTGTAGTGCCGTAGAAATCTATAATACCATCATTAATAAAATGACTGCAGACATAAGCGTTTCCATCATTATAAAAGGTACCGCTTGTTTGATTATCAAAACGTTTTACCGTGGAAAACACAGTCCCCCTCACTCACGGTTAAAACCCCCATATTACTTGTTTGAGATACCATGCTTACTATAAACAGCAGTAAAGTAATATGTAGTAATATTTTTTCATTGTTAAGTTTTATATTGAATATACTTATTGAGGTCCTAAATATTTTAAGGTTAAATTTGACAAAGCCGATGGATCAGGCCTTATTACTATAAAAGGTTCGGAATCTCTATAATATCTATCTACTTTATAAAGCAAACGATCGTTTGTATTTAATGTTAAAGCTCCAGATAAAAAGACCACAACCGTATTATTCCCTGTAGGAAAACTATTCGCGCCTTCTATATTTAAATTGCCGTTAATCAACGATGCATTAGCGCCGTTAACATAAAGTTTTGCTTCAATACCGTCTCTTTTATTTGCATTAACAACATTTGATACATTTCTTACATTAACCACTCCATATACGTGATATTTTCCTGCTTTTTTCACTACTAACTCACCATCTGTATTAATTTCAAAATTAGCAACATCATTGGTTTCTAGACCATCAAACTCAATAGTTCTTAAGTTTGTTGCTGTGTTGCCACTCATATCACCTTCTTTAAATATGTTTTTACAATAGGCATGCGCTATAGTTAAATCTGCACTAATCTGAGTTATAGAAATAAAAGGCTGCCATGTAACTCCATCCCACCAATAAAAACCTCTATCTATGTTTGATGTTTCATAAAAAACCCACAAACCGACTTCTTTAGGGTCCGTTACATTTAAGTTAGTTACTCTAGGAATAATAACACCTTCTGAAAACCCTGGATTATCCACATCCTTTGTACTAATATCCATAGTAACACTAGGCGTCAGTTCATTCCCACCAACTGTACCTTGAGCGAAAAATCTCAAAGAAAATAGTAAGAATATTATACATATATAATGTTTCATAATTAATCTAAGTATGATAAAATAATAGTAAAAGGAGAGTTCACAGTTAAAGTTCCTAATTGACTTGAATCAAACCTCTTTGCCCGTAAAGACAATATATCTCCAGCCTGTAAAGTAATAATACTTGATATGGCAAATGTGACCGATCTTTCATTGTAAAAAACAGCAGGAAAAACCGTTTTTGACACCAGTGATGCACTTTCATTATTATTAATAAAAACTGAAGTTTGAATTTGTTCAGCTAGATTTTGTCCTGTGTGAGGCTTATTAACCCCTCCTGTAACAGATAGATAATACTTACCTGTTTGGCCTATATTTAAATCGCCATTAGCATCAATAGTATAATTTGCTTTAGGAGACTCTAGAACACTAAAAGGTATTTTAACATAACTTGTATTTCCTTGTAAAATATTTGTTTGAAAGGCCGTACCATAAGCCGATGTTTTATTTAGGTCAATATCATTTAATTTACTAGAAACAATATATTCCCATGTATTATTAGGTGCATCCCAATAATAAAAACCTTCAAACCCACTACCAGTAACTTCAGACCTATAAACTAACATACCATACTGATCTGCAGTAGGATTAACCGAAGGAAACACTTTCATTGAAGGAATTAAAATTCCTGCTCCCGTTTCTGGGTTTATATTATCCTTAGCTTCAATATGAAGTGTTGCCTTTGGGTTTAATTCATTAATACCAGCAACCCCTACTTGAGCATCTATAATATTGATTATCAATAAAGCTATGATTAGTATATGTATTTTCATAATCTACTATATTAGCGCAAAAAGGTTAAGGTTAATCCATTTATTCCATAGCCAGAATAATCGTTAGGCGTTTCATTACTTTTGTACACATATACATTCAATACATCTCCTACTTGTAAATCTACAATTGTACTTAATGCAGCACTTGTAGCAGAAGGAATTTCGTTTGATGTTGAAGCAGTTACACGACCTGTTATTGAAGAAAGCTGATTATTATTAACAAATAAAACATATAAAAAATTTGCTTGCTTAAGAGGTGTTTCTGTGCCACTTCTTTTTACACTTGTTGTAAAAGCTAACAAATATCTTCCTGATTTACCCACAGTTATATTATTACCCGCTACAGAAAACCCTGTTGTATCAAAAGCATCAATTCTTGAAAAATTAACTTGTCTATTATTTCCTGTGCCTGTATAACCAGTACCACTTGCTATATAAGTAGCTCTATCTATAGTACGATCATAATTATTAATAAGCCATACCCAAGTTGTACCATCCCAAAAATAAAACCCGTCTAATTCTGTAGCATGGTTTTTTAAATAAATGAGTTGCCCTTCTTCCACACCATTCCCAGGGAAGTCTGCTAGCCTTGGTATTAATACACCATCGGCACCATTTGGATTTGTTTTACTTGTAGGTTCTACATGTAAACTAGCTTTTGGACTATTTGTACCAACACCAACTTGTGAAAACAAGTATAAAGGTGAGTATAAAAACATTATGTAAAGTATATATTTCATTTTTTGATTGATACTTAACGAAAATCTTTATTGTTAATAATCTTTTTAATTTAATACTTACTATATTTTTTTGAACCGTTACATTCGAGACATTACCAAAACTGGCACCTTCAGTTTCTATAGCTATTATGGCACCATCAAAATTTCATCTTTCTGAACAACAACAATTCCTGTATGGTTAATATTTTGTGTATTTAAAGTTACTTTTGTATTTCTATCTTGATTAAACCAAGGTTCTTACTATAGACTAAACCTAAAAATACGATTGTAAGTAATCTTAATTTCATTGGTTTAATTTTTGAGTATTTATACTTACTAAGTTTACCTAATTACCTACAACAACGTAGTCCGTTTCCTAAACAATACAAATAATACTCCAAATCGATTAATTCCAAAAAAACAACCTAACACAAAAGTATCACATTCGTCCAAATGCAACATTTTCACATATATATTCTTACAAAAAAAACAGATAGTTCTAATAATCTAACTGCACACCTCTGATTTAGTATTATAAAATTCAATAATCACCTAAATTCAAATTAAACAGCTCCTCCCTTAAAACCTTATTATTTGTTTTTTTTAACGGAACTCATAAAATTTATTATAGATCAATTATTTTAACTTAATCAACAATATTAAAAAGTGGAGAACGACCTTTTATTCTAAAAAACTTAGCATCTCAGCTCTAAAAACAAATCTTATTGGTATCTGGAACATTATAAAACGCTAAGCAAAATAAGGATGACGATAAAAAAAAGAAGGAATACCTATCGAAATCAGGGATTAAAAAAATGTAGATTTTATTTCTTGCTAGCTTAACCACAACTTTTAGATCTAGTTGTGATGCCCGAGTTATTAAGATTATAGCAATAAAAAAGCCAACTTATTTCTAAGTCGGCTTTTCCTTTAGATTGTGCGGGCGGGGAGACTCGAACTCCCACACCTCGCGGCACTAGATCCTAAGTCTAGCGTGTCTACCAATTCCACCACGCCCGCTAAAGGTGTGCAAATATAAACAAGATTTTTAAATTGCAAACCCTAAAGTCAAAAAAAACATTCTTTTTTTTATACTTTTGAAAAGAACAACAAAAATTCAACATGAAAAACATAAAATCTTACATCGACGAACATAAAGATCGGTTTTTAAACGAAATTATCGAACTCCTTAAAATACCATCTATCAGCGCCGATTCTGCCTATAAAAAAGACGTACTTCAAACTGCCGAAGTTGTAAAAACCAGTTTAGAACAAGCCGGCTGCGACACTGTAGAAATTTGCCCAACCGATGGCTACCCTATAGTTTATGGAGAAAAAACAATAGACAAAAACTTACCAACCATTTTAGTTTACGGGCATTACGATGTGCAACCGCCAGATCCAATAAACCTTTGGGATTCTCCACCTTTCGAACCTGTAATTAAAAAAACAGAAAAACACCCCGACGGCGCTATATTTGCCCGGGGAGCCTGTGATGATAAAGGACAAATGTACATGCACGTTAAAGCCATGGAACTTATGACGCGTACCAACCAATTACCTTGTAATGTAAAATTCATGATAGAAGGCGAAGAAGAAGTTGGTAGTGCTAACTTGGCCACTTTTGTAAAAAATAATCACGAAAAACTTAAAAACGACGTTATTTTAATTTCTGATACCGGAATGATCGCTAACGACATCCCATCTATCACCACCGGATTACGTGGCTTAAGTTACGTAGAAGTCGAAGTTACAGGTCCTAATCGAGATTTACACTCCGGACTATATGGCGGCGCAGTAGCCAACCCGATAAACGTACTAACCAAAATGATAGCCTCGCTTCACGACGAGAATAACCACATCACTATACCTGGGTTTTACGATACTGTAGAAGAACTCTCCACAGAAGAGCGCGCCCAAATGGCAAAAGCCCCTTTTAATTTAGAAAACTACAAAAAAGCCTTAGATATCGATGCCGTTTATGGCGAAGCCGGCTACAGCACAAACGAACGTAACGCCATACGTCCAACACTCGACGTTAATGGTATTTGGGGCGGTTACACTGGCGAAGGCGCAAAAACAGTAATAGCTAGTAAAGCCTACGCAAAAATATCAATGCGTTTAGTACCAAACCAAGACTGGCAAAACATTACCCAACTTTTCAAAACCCATTTCGAGAGCATCGCACCCCAAGGCGTTACCGTAAAAGTAACACCGCATCACGGCGGCCAAGGCTACGTAACTCCAATCGATAGCATAGGTTACAAAGCAGCTAGCCATGCCTACCAAGACACTTTTGGAAAAACACCAATACCTCAACGCAGTGGTGGCAGCATCCCAATCGTGGCGTTATTCGAACAAGAACTAAATAGCAAAACCATCCTTATGGGCTTTGGTTTAGACAGCGATGCCATACACTCACCAAACGAACATTTCGGCGTATGGAATTACCTAAAAGGCATCGAAACCATCCCGTTGTTCTATAAATATTTTACCGAATTTTCAAAATAAATAATTTGGGCGTTCCCCTTCGGGTCGGGCTTTCCGCTTTATCTTTTTTAGGCCGTATTTTCAAAAAACGCGCTGTACATTAAAGTACAGTGTCATCCTTTTGAAAATACGGCTATAATTCAAAACAAAAAAAAGGATACCGCATCAATCCCTAACGCGGGCCAATACGCCAAAAGCAGTAAATCCTGCAAAGTCAGTAGCCATCTAATACACGTTATGAATAACCAACATCGTCAGCATTTACTTCTACTTACTTTAGCAACACTCCTTATAAGTACCTCTGGCACTTTAGGTAAATTTATAGATTTGCCAACCCCCGTTATCATTTGGGGACGCAGTGTAATAGCCGCTTTTTTTCTCTTTATATATTGTCGTTACAAAAAAATCAACATCAAAATAAAATCTAAAAAAGATGCGCCCACCATTATACTAAGCGCCTTATTTATGGCAGGCCATTGGGTCACCTATTTCTATGCCTTAAAACTTTCTAATGTAGCTATTGGCATGTTATCCATGTTTACATTCCCAGTAATTACCGCATTACTAGAACCCTTTTTTACTAAAACAAAACTCAACCCAATACATGTACTATTAGCGATTATGGTTTTACTAGGTGTATATATTCTCGCACCAGAAATAAACTTCGAAAACACCTATTTAAAAGGCATCTTGTTCGGTATATTTTCCGCTTTATGTTATGCACTCCGTAACCTTATTTTAAAACGTCATGTAGAGCAATACAATGGCAGCGCTCTCATGATGCAGCAAGCCTTTATTGTTACCCTAGTCTTACTTCCTGTAATGTTCACCATGGATACTAGTAATTTAGCTACACAATTTCCCTACCTAATAATTCTGGGTCTAGTCACCACAGCTATTGGACATTCGCTATTTATTGGTAGCTTAAAACATTTTTCGGTAAGTACAGCAAGTATTATTGGCAGCGCTCAACCCATTTTTGGCATCATCATCGCTTTTATTTTTCTAAACGAAATACCAAACATAAACACCTTTATAGGCGGTTCGCTAATATTAGCTACCGTTGTTATAGAAAGCATTCGTTCGGGCAAAAAATAAGACAAATGAAAGTGCTGTTTATTTATTAAAATGTCATTATTTTCTTATTTATTGTACATTTGAAGCTCACACGTTTCAACCAACACCAGAACAGTGCTCTCAATGAAAGCGTATAGCAGGACAGAAATACTTCATTTTAAAAACCTAAAGGCCGGAAACGAAAAAGCCTTTGAGTATTTTTTCAATACCTACTATAATCACATTCTTGGTTTTTGCATTCAATTTATTTATGATAAACCACAAGCCTCAGGTATTACCCAAGACGCTTTTCTAAACCTATGGCTTAATAAAGATAAAATTGAAAAAGTTAGTGGTGTTGAATCTTTTTTATACACCTATGCCAAATCGAAATGCCTCAATGCTATTAGACATAATGAAGTTAAAGAACGGTACAAGAGTAAAACTTTAAACGAAAAAGAGCGAGAATTAGACTTCGATATTTTAAATTCCATAAATTTCGATACGTTAGCTTTATCAGAATTAGAAGATTTAATTTCAGAATCTATCGAGAATTTACCCGAAAAAACAAAAGTGATATTCCTAAAAAAACGCTTCGAAAACAAAAAAAACCAGGATATAGCCAACGAATTAAATGTTACCGTAAAAACCGTTGAAGCTCACATGACTAAAGCTTTAAAAATTTTAAGATTAAATTTATCCGATTACCTTCCACTGGTTCTTATCACGCTTATTCTCTCTAAGTATTAATGAAATTAAGCTATTCAGCTTTAAACAACATCATATTTACTCCCTTTAAAAACTAGTTTTTTTTCTCTATTCACCGTCAAATAAAACGAATAATTATTCTATTTTTGCATTTATTTTTAATTAGTCTAAATAAGAATAATATTATTCATTAGGGTTTTTAAATATTGGCGTGTACTTATTTCTATAGCACCAACTAAAGAAACCAAATAAAATTAGCAAAGTATGATTTCGAATTTAATAACTAAATATTTAAATGGCGATGCCACTGAAAAAGAAGTCGAATTAATTTTTGAGTGGATTGATGCATCCGAAACTAATAAAAAGGAATTTATAGCCTTGAAAAAAGCATGGATTTTAACCGAAGTGTCTAATACTAACAAAGACATGGCATGGAAAGCAATTCAGAAAAACATATCAAAAACAAAACCTTCTAAATATAAAACGTGGATTAAATATGCTGCCATTTTGGTTCTGTTCATTTCGATTGGCCGATTAGCATGGATCAACAATAATCAAGATCAAAATCTAGAACAAAACAATACGATTGTTTTAGAAATTGAAGACAACAGTATCCAACTAGATTCCTTAATACAGCATGTTACAGATCAATCTGGAGAAGTTATTGCCGAACAAAATCACAACGAAATTATATACAAACCATCAAAAACATCAGCTCCTATCGAGTATCACACTTTAAATATTCCGTTAGGAAAAACATATAACGTCACATTATCCGATGGCACAAAAGTGCATCTAAACGCCGGAACTACATTTAAATACCCAAAACAATTCAGTAACACAGGAAACCGTCAGGTATATTTAAAAGGTGAAGCTTTTTTTGAAGTTGAAGAAGACAAAACACACCCCTTTATAGTAAACATTAATGATATAGCAGTAAAGGTTTTAGGTACAAAATTTAACGTAAATGCTTATCCTGAAAACTCTATAACCTCGTGTGTTTTAGTAGAAGGATCTGTGCAAATTTTCAACTTAGAGGACGCTAGTAACAATGCGATATTAACACCTAACCTTAAAGCAACATGGACCCCTATAGTTGAAGCTTTTAGTATAAAAGAAGTAAATACAGATTTGTACACCTCTTGGATACATGGTGAAATTATTCTTGATTCTGCACATTTTAGCTCTTTTTCCAAAAAGTTAGAACGTGCTTTTAATGTAAAAATAATTAATAACAACAGCTTACTAGAAGCTCAAGAATTTAGCGGAACAATAAACTTCAAAACATCGAGCCTAGCCGACATATTGGATTTATTAAAGTTCGATACATATTTTGATTACAACATAGAAGACAACCAAATAATAATTAGCAACAATTAATAGATGAAGCATTTTTTAAACCAACATGTAAAAGTACTAATTCTCGCCCTTGGAATTATTTTGTTTTGCAACAGTGCTAACGCACAATCTAACCCTATTACAATTAACGCCACAGAGCAACCTTTTGGTTCGGTTTTAAAGCTTATAGAGCAACAATCTACATACCGCTCTATTTACAATACGAACAAAATAGACCTCAACAAAAAAGTAAGTCTAAATGTTAGCAACGTGAGTCTAGAAATAGCATTAAACAAATTACTAGAAAACACACAACTCACCTACGTTATAAAAAACAACCAAATACTCCTGGTTGAAAAACAAATAACCTACGTCCCTACGATCACAAAAAATAAAGAACAAAGGTTAATATCTGGCGTTGTTTATACTAGCCCCGACAACCTTCCTTTACCTGGTGCTACGGTATTAATAAAAGGCACAAAACGAGGTGCGATAACTAATTTTAATGGCGAGTTCACTTACCGTTTACAAGGCAACAACCTCAACACTTTGGAACTTGAAGTACATTATTTAGGCATGGAAACCTTAACTCAGGTCGTTGGTAACAATTCGAAATTCACATTTTACTTAAAGGAAGCTGCTGATGAACTCGACCAGGTGGTTATTACATCATCTTACGGAACAAAAACACTTAGAGAAGAAATTGTTGGAAGTATAGAAACGCTTAATGCTAAAGATATTGCGGTAGATCAAGCTTCAGAAAGTATTGATAAAATGGTAGACGGACAAATAGCCGGTGTTTATATTGAAAATACATCGGGAATAGGCGGGCCGGTAAGTATCAACATTCGTGGACAAGGTAGTTTAACGCCTTTAAACGGTGCCGTATACGGAACTTCAACACAACCGCTTATTATTATTGATGGCGTTATTATGGCCGAGGAAATGGCGATAGACAACAACTTTTTTGATGCTAACGGAAGTTCTTCTGAAGATTTATCGAATCCGTTATCTCAAATTTCTCCCGAAAACATTGAAAGTTTCACGGTTCTAAAAGATGCCGCCGCTGTTAGTATTTATGGTGCCGATGCCGCCAATGGTGTTATTTTAATTACCACAAAAAAAGGAAAAAAAGGCGCTGCTAAATTTGGGTTTTCATCACAATTAGGAATTTCATCTGCAATTAATCAAATTGAATATTTAAATGGTGCTCAATACCACGAACTGAGAAATGAATACTTAAAAAACACAACCGTTGGCTACACACCAACACCATACAATGGCGTTGATACCGATTGGTTTAACTTACTAAATGGCACAGGAGTTTACAACAAATATAACTTTAGTGTATCTGGAGCTTCGGAAGCCTTTTCATACCGTGCGAGTTTAACCTATAAAAAAATAGACGAACCTCAAAAAGGGAATACCAATGAACAACTAAACGCGAGTATCAATTTAGGATATCGTCATAAAAAATTAGACATCAATTTATCTTTAAGTCCGAGCTACGTTGCAAAAGATGCTCCAAACATTTATTACAGCTATGCTTTTGCTCCAACCCTATCTCCTTATAACGAAGACGGATCATATGCTGACGTTGGTGTTACCGGCTTAGGAAACCCATTGGCAGCCATTGATCAAAACAAAAACACTTCTAATAGTTACGGTATGCTAGGAAGCTTACAAGCTACTTATCATATTACAAAAGACTTAAACATATCGTCTCTTTTTGGTCTTTCTTACAGAGATAAGGAACAAGATCGTTATTTTTCTGGAGAAAATGAAAGCGGTCAAGTTAATGGTAGTTTTACGCTAAATGATACATCGTACCCCCTCTATGGTCGTCGCTTAATAAACAACAGACACACCAATAAATGGAACTGGCAAACACGCGCACTTTACAATAAGCAAATAACCGAAAACAGCGCTTTTGATGGTGTTTTTGGAATTGAACTTACAGAAGAAAATGTAGACTTTGATTATGCTTCAGGTCGTGGCTTTGTAAACCCCAATATTATAAACGGCGTTACCGATGCGGTTCAAGACGATGATCCTTCAACGACTGACGATGAATCTACAGGCAACCAAACTTATAGTTCGGACATTAGTAACAACTCTAAAGTATCACTCTTTTCGCAACTTAATTACAATTACAAAAAACGCTATTTTATTCTAGCTAATTTTAGGCGAGACCAAAGTTCTGTTTTTGGAGACGACACCAATGTGGCCTACACAGGAGGTGCCGGTGTAAGCTGGATTTTATCTAACGAGAATTTTTTAAACACCAATAATTGGGTTGATTTATTAAAACTGAAATTAAGTTACGGAACTACAGGAAACTCTAGAATAGGTTCTTACCGCTCTAAAGGCTTATACAACATTGATGACAATGGTTATAATAACTTAGATATTGCCTACCCATCTGCAGCTCCTAACGGCGAACTGAGTTGGGAAAAGAACAAAAAATTTAATGCGGGTTTAAACTTCAACTTTTTAAACACAGTGAGTTTAACGCTTGAATATTATTACGACGATATTAAAGACCTTATTACAAGTAGAAACATACCTACCGAGACCGGCTATAGTTCCATCCAAATTAACGCTGCAAGCATGTACAACAAAGGGTTAGAACTATCAACAAAGTTTAAATGGTTTCAAAAAGAGGATTTTAAATGGACCACTTCATTCAACATTTCTACACTACAAAGTGAAGTTACAGAACTTAAAGGTTTAGGTAATGAATTTTCACTTTCAGAAAAAGCATTGGCACAAAAAGTTGGCTACAGCACCACTACTATTTGGGGTATTAAATGGGCAGGTATCGACCCAGCTACCGGACGTGACTTACTTAAAAAAGATGGCGAAATTTACGACGCCGTAACTTACAACAGTTTGTTTAGCAGTGCCGATTGGGTTCCTATTGGAGATTATCAACCCGACGCCTACGGTGGTTTCAATAACACCTTCACCTTCAACAATAATATAAGCTTATCCATTCGAGGAAGCTTTCAAATAGGCGGTGATTATTTAGCAGAAGATGAACTTATTGCCAAATACAATATTACTTCAAACAGAAATTTATCGGTTAACGCATACGATTATTGGAGAAACCAAGGCGATGTTGCCTTAAACCCAATTGTAACCAGTAACAACCCAACCATTTCTAACTACGATAAATACTTATACGACGCTACGTCTTTAAGAATAAGTAACGTGAATTTAAACTACAGCTTTCCGCGCAATAGTGTTGGTTTTTTAGATGCATTATCTATTTATACCGATGTATCTAATGTACTTTATTGGTATAAAGAAAAAAGCTTGAATGGTAGAAACGGTATTAGTGAATTTAGATTTAGCTACCCACAAGCCAGAACAATTTCAATAGGATTAAACGCAAAATTTTAAGGTGATGATACAAACAAAACAACTCAAACAATTTTCGAAATACATCCTAACAGCATTGCTAGCAACCTGCCTTAATTGCAGCAGTTTTTTAGAGCTAGAACCAGGATCACAAACATCTATCACAGAATTATTAGATACTACGGATGGTGTGGTAACCGCTCTAAATGGTGCTTACGATAATTTAGAAGCCAACGTGAGAGGTGAGCGCTATGCTACTTACGCCGATATGCAAGCTGGCAACATCACCTTTACACCAACAGAAACGGGTAATAATACGGGGCAAATTACGGTGCCTTTTAATATAGAAAACGTTTACAACTTTACAGATTTAGCAGATGACAGTAATTTAGACGGGTTTTATGATGACAGCTACGATATTATAAACCAAGCAAATCTTATTCTAGAATATGTGGATGCACTAACAGATTCTAATGAGAATATAAAAAATCAAATAAGAGCCGAAGCCTTAACCATTAGAGCTTATGTTCATTTTATATTATCTCAAATATATGCGCAAAATTATGGTTTTACTGCAGATGCTAGTCATTTAGGACTCGTATACAGCAAAACAACCTTAACCAACGGCATTACGTACCCATCTAGAGAAACCTTAGCAACAACCTACGATTTAATTATTGACGATTTAACTTCAGCAATAAACAACTACTCCAACACTTTACTTTTAGATGGACCAACGTATTCTTATTTTAATAAAATAAGCACTCAAGCTTTACTTGCTCGAGTTTACGTTTCTAAATACGATTGGCAAAATGCTTACGATTTGGCAAATGAAGTAATTCTGAATTCAGGAAAAACACTAACACCTTCGGAAGATTATATAGCAGAATGGGAAAAAACAGACTTACCAATTTCTGAAACTTTATTAGAGTTTTCAATTCCGCGCGATACTGGTGGTACGGTTGGTGGCTCACTATCGAGCTCCTATGGTTTTACCTCAACAGCAGATTATGCAGACTACGTCGCTTCGGAAGATTTACTAAACCTTTTTGAAACTAACGATTTGCGAGGACAACTTTTTCTTGAAACCAATTTACCTACCTTAATTAATGGTGAATTAGAAGATCGCCCCTATTATTTCACCAAAAAATTTCAAGATAACCCAGGCTTTGTAGCCATCAGATTAAGTGAAATGTATTTAATAAGAGCCGAAGCATCATTAGGACTTGAAAACCTAGAAGATTGTAAAGACGACATCAATATATTAAGAAACCGAGCAAATGCCACACTATTAACGGAGACCACCAATTTAGAAGATATACTTTTATTAGAACGCCGAAAAGAAATGTGTTTTGAAGCTCAATATTTATTCGATTTAGCGAGGTTTCAACAAAATATTGTAAGAGGTGCAGACTGCGTATCGCAAACTTGCAACTTAATTTATCCTTCAGGAAAATACATACTTCCAATTCCAGATAGCAACATCGAACTTAACTCTAATTTACAGCAAAATGACACATACTAAAACCATATTAGCCATAGTAACCATTTTTACCATGATGTTTTCATGCTCTAAAAATGATGATAACACAGCCGATAACGTGCCTAGTTATGTTCGGTTTAATTTTTTAACCAACAGCAACAACGAACCATTAGAATACCCACAAGTAAGCAGTGCCATTATACCAAGCGTTAGTTATACAAACACAGGGGTTAACACTTTAAAAGTACCTGTAACTCTAACATCTTACACCTTAGAAAACGAAGTAACCGTAAATTACAGCGTTGCATCTTCCTCTAATGAAGATCTATTTACTATCAGTCCGGTAAACCAAGTTTCGTTTCAAAACAATCAATTAACCGATACTATTTATATCAACTTTAATAAACGATGGTCTAGTGAAGAAAGCATCATTTTAAACCTAGAATCGGTATCAGACCCTTCGATAAATTTAGGCAACTTAAATTCAAACGAAACTAATACAGAATTCACTATTAATTTAGAGCCTATTACAACCACCTATACATTTCTGGCAAACAGAATTGAAATTACAGGTGCAGCAGGTGAACAAATAGACTTTGCCGTAAATTTTCCTAACGGATATCTTCCTTCGGAAATTGAAACCTCAAATATTTTTAAATTTTTAAACGGCTTCGATTATAGCATTGAGCCATTAGATATAGGAGAAAACACTTCGACTATAAACTACAGAATGACTTTAAATGAATCTATTGAAAATGATGATGTATTATACCAAACCATTATTACACTTATAGATAGCGAAAACTACACAACCACCGGAAATAGTACACTACAAATTGTAAAGCCTATTAAGTCTGATCGTGATGTTACTGTTAATATAGCAGCGAATTTCTACAATTTATCAGATTCATTTTATCGCACCTACATAGAGCATTGGAACGATTTTAATGAAGATGGCGAATGCGTTTGGCAATCTACTTTTGCTTTCACCTACCCTATTGTTGTAGAATCTACAAACCCTAACGCTGTACTTTATAGTGATAATGGTACCGCCGATCCGCTAGACGACATTTACCATCATGCCTTTCAAATTGGTTTCGATAGCCCTATTGCAACCACCACTACAAATGCATTCAACTTAAAAAGATACTTTAGTAACGAGAGCACAAGTAGAGCAAACTCTCCTGGATTTAATACCACACCTGCTATAGAGTTTTTCCCAGAAAACGGAACAAGCACAACTAACGGTTCTATTTTAATAATCCCTCAGTTTTTAACCATTTCTAACAAAAGTGACGAAAGTTTTTCTTTTGCTATTTCAGGTGAAGGTACTTACGAAGAAGTAAGCCCAGGTATTTTCGAACTTAAATTTCAACTAAACCTGACTAACGACGCCATTTTCGGAGGTACAATCACTTCAGAATATCGCTTATACAACACTAGCAGTTATACCGACCCCGAAGATTTAACTACTAACAACTGCATTACAGAATACATACTAGAATAACCATGAGAAACAACCTAATTTTATCCTTATTTATCTGTGTTTTTATATGTTCGTGCAAAACAGAACATAAAGACGAATACACCAATATTGCAGACTTAAAAGCAATTTACTCTAGTGGAGATATTACTAAATGGCCTGCGCCAGATTTAGATAGTACAGTAAACAAAGAAACTTTTAAAGATATTGGCGCTTTACCCAAATTACAACATCCAGAATACAACCCGTTTAGTCAAGAAAAATCTAAACTCGGTAAAACACTCTTTTTCGACCCAAGATTATCGGTTAGCGGACAAATAGCATGTGCGTCTTGCCACAACCCAGAATTAGCATGGACGGATAATTCCACGCGTTCTTTTGGTCACGATCGTCAAACCGGAGCGCGAAATTCTATGACTATTTTAAATTCTGGTTTTGCACACAGCCTCTTTTGGGATGGTCGCGCTTCTAGCTTAGAAGACCAAGCCAGGTTCCCTATTGGAGATCCTTTAGAGATGAACGAAAAACTCAATATTGCCGTTGATAAAATAGCTGAAATAAAAGGCTACAAACCCTTGTTTGAAGCTGCCTTTGGAAATGACACCATTTCATTAGAACGTATTCAATTTGCCATAGCAACCTTTGAACGTACCGTAAACAGTTACAAAACAAGGTTCGATAAGTTTGTTGAAGGCGATTCTACAAAACTTAACAATCAAGAGGTTTTAGGGCTGCATGTATTCCGTACAAAAGGAAGGTGTATCAATTGCCACAACACACCTTACTTCTCTGACAACCAATTTCATAACGACGGGCAAACCTTGTTTGGCACAAAAGATGAAGATTTTGGTCGCTACAACGTTACCAAAAACATGGATGATATTGGAAAAATTAGAACTCCAACATTAAGAGAAGTTGCCAGAACTGGGCCTTGGATGCATAATGGACACTTCCCTAGTTTATTAGATGTTGTTCAATTTTACAACCTTGGCAACCCTGCAGTTGTTCAGAAAAAATACTTAGGTAAAGGGCGCGACTCTTTAATACCTACAAACTCGCCGATCTTAAAAAAATTAGATCTAGAAAAAAATGAAATCGAAGCATTAATCGCTTTCATGGAAACCTTGTCTTCTAGCAGAGGTAGAACATTAATACCACAACTTCCTCAATAAATTTTTATTAACTCAAAATTTTTAAATTATGAAAAAACAATTACTCTCCATTGTCGCCGTTGCAGGTGCCTTAATTTTAAACGCTCAAGTAACCTTAGTAAAAGAAATTAACGACGCGGGATCTTCTAATTCTAGCCCTGCAAACCTTACTGTGCACAATGGCCAAATATTTTTTTCAGCCGATGATTCCAACGGTTCAAACACACCAGGTGGTGCTCATTTAGGAAAAGAACTTTGGGTTACCGATGGCACCAGTACAGGAACCACTTTTGTAAAAGATATACGTACAGGAAATTCTAGTAGTAACCCCGGTAATCTCTTTACCTTTAACAACAAACTTTATTTTACCGCATTTGATACAAGTTCAGAATTATGGACATCAGACGGTACCGAAGCAGGAACTACTAAAGTAGACCTTATGTCTACCATTACCGGCGAATCTCCACAACGTTTTGTAGAATTAGATGGTTTAGCTTATTTTACTGTAGGTGGCCAACCTGGAAGCACTACAGGAGAAACGGTAAATAAATTAGTGCAATGGGATGGTGTAAACGATGCTGTACAAGTTGCAGATGTTGGTGCGGGTTACGAAGTGATTTTACAAAACATGATTGTATTCAACAATCAAATTTTCATGTACATGAACTACTCCACAGAAGATGCCACAGTTGGAAATGAACTATACGCATATAACCCGACAGCAGATACTTTTTCGCTAATTAAAGATATCGACACCGGAACAGGAGACTCAAGTATTAGCAACTTTACTATATTGGGCAGTACACTATATTTTGAAGCAGATAACTCACTATGGAAAACCGATGGAACCACAGCAGGAACTCTTGCTGTAGCATCTGCATCGACTCTTGCTGGTATTGCAAATTTATACGCTTGGAATGATCTATTATTTTTTGAAGGAGATGATGGTACAAACGGCGATCAACTTTATGTTTTCAATCCAACCTTAGATACAGTAACAAACATTAGTAATATCTCAGGAAGTGATAATAACCATGATCCAGAAGATTTTACAGCATATAACGGTTATGTATATTATAGCGGTGAGAATGGGACTAGTTCGGACAAATTTTTATTTAGAACTGATGGTGTAACCGTATCGCAACTAGACGCTACCATAAAAGAGATAGATGAAGTTACAGTCTTGAACGGTATGTTATATTTTGAAGGCAATAACGGCTCTACAGGTAAAGAACTATACAGCTTTGACCCATCAACCTTATCTGTTGATAATACTCAAGCAGAAATAATTAGTGTATATCCAAACCCAACTTCAGATTACATTATGGTTCCAACAACTTTGGTTAACACAAATTACACAATTCATGATCTATCAGGAAAACAAGTCTCTCAAGGCGTTATTTCTTCAGAAAAAATTGAATTAAATTTAAACAGCGGTATGTATTTATTAAATATAAAAACCGACTTAAGTAGCATTACAAAAAAGATTATGGTGAAGTAATTAATAGCAAATTATTCTTTCTATACTTTGAAAAGCCTCGTTAATTCGAGGCTTTTTTTATACAATTTTGTAACAAAACACCTGCTTCAACGTTCTAATAGTCAATCAATCAAAAATCAATCACATTATGCTAAAGCAATTCTTCATCACTTGCTCTGGCGCCGACACCGATATTCTAGAGCAATGCTCTAAAGGTGAACAAAATAAATACGCGGGCATTGGCGCAACCGTTTTCTTTACTGCATTAATGGCTTTTATAGCCGCTAGTTATGCACTTTACACCGTTTTCGACAATTACTTTGCTGCCATTGGCTTCGGTTTTATTTGGGGATTACTCATTTTTAATTTAGACCGTTACATCGTTTCTACAATCAAGAAAACCGGTCGCTTTTTAGACGAGTTACTCCAAGCTACACCAAGAATTATGCTTGCTGTAATTATAGCCATTGTCATTTCTAAACCTTTAGAATTAAAGATTTTCGAAAAAGAAATTAATCAGGTTTTATTAGAACAAAAAAACGATTTAACCCTAGCCAACCAAAATCAAATATTAGCACAATTTAATCCAGAAATAACCGCTCTAGAAACAGATATAACAACTCTAGAAAACGAGGTTATCAGTAAAGAAGCTGAGGTTAATACACTTTACAATATTTACATCGCAGAAGCCGAGGGTACAGCAGGAACTAATAGACTGGGTAAAGGCCCTGTTTATAAAGAAAAAAGAGAAAAGCACGATGCTTTACTTGCCGAACTTCAGGAATTAAAATTAGAAAACAAAACTAAAAAAGCCGATTTAAAGCAGCAGAAAACCACACTAAAAACAAATTACCAATTACAGGTTGATACTACACAACCTGTAATTAATAATTTTGATGGATTAATGGCGCGTGTAAATGCTTTAAACAAATTATCATGGCTGCCATCATTTTTTATATTTCTGTTGTTTTTAGCTATAGAAACCTCACCTATATTGGCGAAATTATTATCCCCAAAAGGCGCTTACGATTTTAAACTAGAAGATTTAGAATTGGCTATTAAAACCAATGTCCTTCAAAATAAAAATCAATTAGAAGCTTTACTAAAAACTGATAATGCAATTAACAATCGAGTATATACCGATATAGAAACTGAAGATGAACTTTACAACTATAAGCGCAAAAAAACGAGAGAACTCATGCAATTACAGGCCGATGCTTTTTATAAACATCAAAAGAACATTTTATAGATTCAATATAGGTTATTAATCAATTATGCCGCTACATTAGATTTAAAGTGATCGTATAAACCTTTACTACCTACACCAACAATAGCCATGTTTTTCTTTTTTAAAACAGCTTCGTTATGCAATTCAGCTAAAGCTTTTACTCCATAGCGGTCCATACTTTTCACGTCTTCAATACTGATGGTAAGCGTACTTACACGATTAAAAATGTCTTTAAATTCATTATTAAAAATAGCTAAACTATTTTTGTTTAACACGCCTTTAATTTTGAAAAAATTGTTGCAGTTTGTAATACGTAATTCCATAATAAGTTAATTTTAAATGATTAAACAATAAATCTGAGGGAGCATAATCGACTGATTATGAATTAAAAGTATAAAACATATACGCTTCACCCCTAATTTTATCGACTAAAAGAATTCAACCTTAGCTGAAAAAATTATAGTTGTCAAATTAATCGACGAGATACAATTACTGTTCCACTTTTTGTGTTACTCTAACAAAAAAACTATTATTTACGCCTTCTTAATTAGAAGATTAATATCATATTATAAACATAAAAACGCCGACTAGCGATAAACATTAATTTTACCTAAAATAAAATACTATTATTGAATTGATTCACGTTTAATTAAAATGTGTATTTTAACCTCAAATTTTTTACAATGAAAAAACTGATTTTACTAATTTGTCTCGTTTCTGCTTTTAACGGCTATTCTCAAACTGAAGATAAAGATAAAAAGGCCATTCAAAAGGTGTTAAAATCCCAACGCATAGCATGGTCTAAACACAACATGGAAGGCTTTATGGAAGGCTACTGGAAAAGTGACTCGCTCAAGTTTTACGGCCACAACGGCGTAACTTTAGGGTGGGACAATACTTTTGATAGATATGAAAAAAGTTATCCCACAAAAGACCATACCGGCACTTTAAGTTATAAAATAAACGATATTACACAGCTAAGTCCCGAGGTATATTACGTATTGGGAGAATTTCATTTAAAACGTGAAGTCGGGAATGCCGATGGTATTTTTATGCTTATTTTCAAGAAAATCGATGGCAAATGGAAAATTATAGCTGATACTTCTGCTTAAAACTTTCCACACATAAAAAACCATTAAAAACGATAAAAACAATTACGTTTTCTTAACGTATTTTGTAATAATAACAATTTGTTGAGCACCTACTTTACCTTCGATATATTCTGCATTTTCATGATCTAATCGAATGTTTCTAACCGCTGTTCCTTGTTTAGCCACCATGCTCGATCCTTTTACTTTTAGATCTTTAATAAGTACTACATTATCGCCTGCTTCTAAAATAACACCGTTTACATCACGATGAATAATTTTACTAGCTGCATCTTCATGTTCGCCAGTAGCTCTAGCCAACGCCATCGCATCATCATCAAGATACATCATATCTAACAAATCTTTAGGCCAACCTTCGTTACGTAATCTTTGCAGCATACGCCAAGCCATAATTTGCACGGCAACATGTTCGCTCCACATACTATCATTCAAACAGCGCCAGTGGTTAGCGTCCATATCTTCATCTTCGTTAATTTGATCTAAACAAGTTTTACAAACAAGTACATCGTTACCCACGTTTTCATTTAATGATGGTGGAATGGTGTATTGGCTTAGGTTTCCCGTAGCAGTACATAATTCGCAACTAGAATTGCTTCGCTCTTGTAATGTTTGTAAAACGCTCATAAAGTATAATTTTAATTTTGCAATAGTACAGATAAAATAAAGCTTCTACAAATTTAGAATTCGGTAATGTTTTATTAAATAAAAAAACAGGCCCATAAAGCGCCTGTTTTTCAGTAAAAAATTAAAACTTTTATTTTGAAAGGTCATGAATATAAGTGTATATATAATCGCCATGAACTCCAGTAAAGTAAGTAAGCCATGTTTCAATTTTTGCTTTATTCTCTTCGTTATCAGGAAACGTTTCTTTAAATAGCGCATCATCTCTATCAAACATCTTATCTATATCAGCTAAAGAGTCTAGGAAGTATGCTTCTAAATACTCTGTATTATCGGCACCCCAAGCGTGAACATAAGAAAAATACCCTTTAACATATTCGTTTTTAAAAGTGATACCTTTAAGCCCTTCCATATTTAAAGCATCAAACTCTTTGTAGCTACCGTTTTCAGGATAAGCAAAATGACTTCTTTTCACATAAACCACCATATCTTTAGTAGGTGCTTCAGCCAAATACTTAAAAGTTGAATTCAACGGTGCATAAATTTCATCGGAATGCTCGTGGGAATAGTACGAATCCATATTCTTGAAATGCGCCTTGCGTATTTCACCATCTGGCCAAACCTCTTTTGCTAACTCGGCACTTCTTTTAGCCGATTTATCTATGTTTTCCCAAGAGCTATAGCCTTCAACCACAAGCAACTCTGTATTATCAGCCGTCATATTATGCAAATACACCGAAGCAAGCAGAATATATTCGTTTCTCTTAGTTACTTTTTCGAGATACTCTTTTTCCAAGGCTTTCCATTCTGACAATTTAAAATCCTTTTTATTTAAGTCCCAATGCTTTTTGGTTATAACAAGGTATTTTAGTTCGTTTTCGGCTTCTTCTTGAGCGTGAAGTAAAGGTGCGCATAGCATTAGAAGCATAAGCGCTCCTATTGCGAAAAATGAATTAGTTGTTTTCATAATCTGTTTAAATTTAAAGTGAATATATCCGTTAATCAAATACTACTTTAGAATCTAAGGGAGTTCAAATTATGCTAATAAAAATTTCTATGGATAGGAGAGTCTTTCAAATATATAAAAACTTATTGACTATCAAGCCTTTACAGTAAATTTTCTTTCATTTTCTTCGTCATACCTTTAACAACCATGTCATAAGAATGATCAATAAGTTTGAATATAAAGTTGGGACTAAAATCGCCTTCATTAAGGTAAATAGTATTCCAATGTTTTTTACTCATGTGAAATCCGGGACGAATACCATCGTATGCTGCGCGAAGTTCTAGCGCATAATCCGGATCGGCTTTTAAGTTTATTGAAGCTTCCCCACGCTCCCATTTTGCTAGTGATGTTAAAACAAACATTTTACCCAAAACTTTAAACACCAAAGCATCATTATCAAAAGGAAAAGCTTCCGTAGTGCCTTTCTTTTTTAAACAATATTGGCGTAATTGTTCAATGTTCATGTTTAAAATTTATTCAGAATATACGTTTAAAATCAACAGTTTTATTTCAATAAGGTTTTATTATTACCTTCAATTTCTAAAGCGGAATAATCTAATGTCCAACCCAAAGTTTCCACAATAGTTTCCATGAGTAAAATAGTTTCCAACGCTTCTTTTTGCGCCACTTGAATTAAGCCACTTTCTGGCACTTTATCCTGAATATGACGTTTAGCTTCTTTATGTAAACCTGTTAAATCCGAAGCTTCAAACCGATTAAATAAACCGTCTGATTTATCATAATAATTCAAATTGGTTTCAATAGATAAAATTTCAGGTTGCGGAAAATGTTCTAAAATAATTCTCTTTTTTTGAGTATCTGCAATTAATTCTATTTTCGCCAAATCATAACCTACATGGGCTTTCGCATTGATAACCACTAACGCTTTTTTGCGGCTAGCCACTAATCTTAAAAAGCGCTCTTTAACATCTTCATAATGATAAATCTCAGCAAAATCGCCTTCCACCGTTATAAACTTACACACCTTTTTAATTTTGTCTAGCAATAAAACCGACTGTGCATTAACCAGATGTTTTTGCTTAAGCGACTTCGCATAAGTAACACCTGCCAAACTAAACAAAACACCGATTATAATTCCTAAAAATGCTTCCATACGTTTATTTCTAAATCTCCCTTATAGAGCTTCAACTTTATACAAAATGGGCTTACTAGGCGTGGCATCATTCTCAAAAGGTGCAATTTGCAGATTTAAAAAATACTCGCCATCTTCCACATGGTTTGGCACAAAAATAAACTCTGTTATTGTGGCATCCATACGTACTTTGCCGTTAATATTCCAAAAGGCTTTATGTGCTAAAAGTTCGCCTTCATCCTTTTCTTTATCAATACTCGGCAAATCTATTAATAAATGTTTTACACCTTTTTCTCGCAAATAAAGCGCCGCTTCCTCCAATAAATAAGTTGGATTCGTATTTGAATATTGTCGTGACAATTTATCCGTAGTATTAGGCAAAGTTCTAATTACCACAGCCTCTCGCTTTTTGTTTCCTAAAGCAAATTGCAACTGTTTTTTAGAAATTACCGAGTCGCCATTAACAAATTCTGGCGGTACAGTTATAACTTCAGCCAAAAAGAAAAACTGCTTTAAACTTTGGTTTACAGAATGTACTTTTTCGGTAATATGCCCTGCACATTCGGTATGTGTACCATGCGCATGCGGATTAAAATATATATTATTGAAATTTATACTCGCTCCTGATTTAACACTAGCAACCCGGTCGCCATCTTTTACAGGCTCTATTTTGGGTGCGCCAATATACCAAGCGTTTACATTATTTTCCGAAGCTTGAATAGCTATAGAAATATCGATTGGTTGTGCTAAATTTATTTGAAGCTTTCTTGAATTGTATTGAATTTTTGTTTGCATAATCCCAAATATAATCAAATCATAAACAATTCCGAAGCAATTCCGTCAACAAGAAACTTCCCGCTTTGAGTGGTTTTTAAAACCGATTGATTTAAAGTAGATTGCAAATATTTTTCTTCGGAGATTTCAACTCCATTTGACAGCTCTAAAAGCCCTTGATTGATATATTTTTCTGAATGTTTTTCTAAATGCTGAAGAAATAACGGCCCAAATTCTACCGCAATTCGCTCTAAGGAAACGCCCCAAATGGTTCGTAAACCCGTCATGATATACTCGTTAAACTGATCAGCTTCCGAAAGGGTTTCCACAGTATTTGGCAACTCCTTTTTTTGAATAGATTGAATGTATTTCGCGTTGTTTGAAACATTCCAACTACGTTGCTGTTTATTAAACGAATGTGCCGACGGCCCAATGCCTATATACGGTTTTCCTTGCCAATAACTCGTGTTATGTTTTGAGAAAAAAGCAGGTTTTCCGAAGTTTGAAATTTCGTAATGCACAAATCCTTCTGCAGTTGTTTTTTCAACTAAATGATTAAAATGTTGCAAGGCCAAAGCTTCATCTATTGGCGGATAAATGCCTTTATTTATAAAAGTATCCAAAGCCGTTTTAGGCTCAACCGTTAAGGCGTAACTAGAAATATGATTGATTCCAAAACTAAAAGCCATCTCTAAATTTTGGTTCCATTTTTCCAAACTCATATTTGGGATGCCGTAAATTAAATCTATAGTAATATTATCAAAATATTGTGTTGCTTCCTGCAAACAACGCTTGGCTTCATCTGCATTGTGCGCGCGATTCATGCTTTTTAAATCATCTTCAAAAAACGATTGCACGCCAATACTCAAACGGTTTATGGGGCTTTTTGCTAATTCTTTAATTACAGCACTCGATAAATCATCAGGATTGGCCTCTAAAGTAATTTCAGGGTTTCCAACAACCTTATAATTACTGTAAATTGTATCGATAAGTAATTGTAATTCATCTAAAGTCAACAAACTCGGCGTACCGCCACCAAAATAGATAGTTTCAACAACTAGGTTTTCAAGCTCATTTTTTCTTAACTCTAACTCTTTAACTAAACATTGAACCAACTCATCCTTTCTCTTCATAGAAGTTGAAAAATGAAAATCGCAATAAAAGCAGGCCTGCTTACAAAATGGAATATGAATATAAATGGCACCACCAACAGGTTCTACCTTTGCCAATTTTATACTGGTTTGAATTTGTTCTAAATGTATCAATTTATAGCTTTTAAGACTTTAAATACAGGTTCTCCTTCTGAAGTTATAAAACCCTTATTTTTTGGTTGTTCGTTTTGTTACCCGACTTTCATTTTGCTTTACAAAAGCATCCCAACCGGTATAATTTTTGCCAATTTCGATACGTCCTGAATTATAAAAATGACACACCGCTGCCGCCAAACCATCGGTAGAATCAAGGTTTTTTGGCAAGGTTTTCAAACCTAATAAACTTTGAAGCATTTTTGCTACCTGTTCTTTACTCGCGTTACCGCTGCCCGTAATCGCCATTTTTATTTTCTTTGGAAGGTATTCCGTAATCGGGATTTCACGACTTAAACCTGCGGCCATAGCCACACCTTGAGCACGCCCTAACTTAAGCATACTTTGCACGTTTTTCCCAAAAAAGGGTGCTTCAATGGCAATTTCGTCAGGATTATGTGTGTCTATCAATTCTATAGTGCGTTCAAAAATGAGTTTTAATTTCAAATAATGATCGCTGTATTTTTTTAAATCCAATTCGTTCATTTGAACAAACTCCATCTTTTTACCAACTATTTTTATAAGTCCGAAACCCATAATAGTTGTTCCTGGGTCAATTCCCAAAATAATTCTTTCTTTCATTATCTGCCACAATATTTACAACCGCTAAGCGAGATGGAAGCGCCTAAAGTTACTGTTAATAAATTCCCATTAAACGAACCATAACCGTTGATAATGGGATTAAAATCTTTCCCAAACCCTAAAATATAAGAGGTATCTAAATACAACGAAAACGTATCGGAAACACCGTAATGAAACTCCACACCTGCCATTGCGTTTAAAAAACGGGTATCATTATTACCAAAATTGCCCAATGGCTTTATCATGGTAAGCCCAGGACCAGCATGAAAAAACACGCCCATATTGGACGAAAAACGGACTATTCGCGAAGCATTATATACCAATTGCGCATTTACGCGGGTGTAATTCATTTTAAATTCCGGCGAATTATCGGTGTTAGAAAATCGGTTATAACCAAAATCGACTTTGGCGCCAATTAAGGGCTTAAAAATATACTGTAAGCCCATATTAATACTTGGAAAATTCACAGAATTTGCTTCAAAATCGCTTACAAAACCGGAACTCGACGGACTATTAACACCTAATGCAAATTGCGCTTTAAAGGTGCTCGTGTCACTCTGCGCAAACCCGATAGCGGCAAAAAATAAAAATACCACAGCAAATAGTTTATACTTATTCATCTTAAAAATAGAACGCATCTCATAATATTAATTTAATTTGCACTTTAAAATAAGCCATCCGTTTTTATAAGCTTATTATATCCTTAGCATCAAAATCAGTCGTTTTCAATACTATTTCAAGGAAAATTTATCATTAAAATGCGACCACACAAAACTAAACAATTCTTTTTTGTGCTTCTTAAATTGAGCATAGTACTTGGTGCTTTTTATTTTATTTATCTGAAACTAGCGCACAACAACCAACTAAGCTTTTCAAGTTTTATTGCATTTTTGAATAAAAACGCACTTTTTTCACTAAAAAGCATTGTTTTTCTCCTTATTTTAACCTGTTTCAACTGGTTTTTCGAGATTTTGAAATGGCAAAATTTAATTTCAACATTAAAAACAATTAGCTTTAATCAAGCTTTAAAACAAACCTTAGGATCGCTCACAGCCTCAATAATTACTCCAAACCGCATTGGGGAATACGGTGCAAAAGCCATGTATTTTACACCAAACTTACGAAAACGTGTCATGCTCGTAAACCTCATCGGTAACCTCCAACAAATGAGTATTACTAGCATTTTCGGCGTGATTGGATTATTTTTTTTTATTAATAAATACCAATTAGAAACTCATTATTTCCGACTTTTAATTATTCTAGTGGTTGGCTTAATCGCTACTGGACTCTTCATTTTCGGACTCGAAAAATACAATATCAAAGGGTTTTCTATACAAAAATTAAAAACCTTTGTTCAACACTTTCCAAAACATCAATTATTTATTGGTTTTACACTATCGCTTGCACGTTACCTTATTTTTTCATTTCAATTTTATTATTTATTTCAAATATTTCACATAGAACTCAACTATTTCAATAGTATGCTAGGCATCACATCAATGTATTTACTCACCTCTATAATCCCGTCAATATTTATATTAGATGTTGTAGTAAAAGGTAGTGTTGCTGTATATTTGTTCGCATTTCTGGGTGTAAATCAACTGGTAATTTTAAGTATTATTACCATTATGTGGATTTTTAATTTTGTGCTACCAAGCCTTATAGGCAGCTATTTTGTACTCCAATTTAAAATACCAAAAACCGAAACCTAAACATGATTCTAGTCAGCATAATTATAACGCTCTTATACCTTGCCTTAATCGGAAGTTTTATTATTGGCTTTGATAAAGTGGAAACTTTTACTTTAAACGATGTGACTCCCAAAACTCGGTTTTCCGTCCTTACTCCTTTTCGAAACGAAGCCGAGAGCCTTCCTACTCTTTTAGAAACCATTCAAAATCTAAATTACCCGAAACATCTATTCGAAATTATTTTAATCGATGATGATTCTACCGATAATTCTGTAGAAATAATTACCAAATTTATTAATAAAACAGATAAAAACATAAAGATAACTCAGAATATCAGGCTAACAAATTCCCCTAAAAAAGATGCTATAACCACAGCCATAAAACAAGCCAAAAACCAATGGATAATCACTACCGATGCCGATTGTAGCCTACCAAAATACTGGCTCGATAGTTTCGACGAATTCATACAAACCACCAACGTGAACTGCATTGCCGCTCCGGTAACCTATCATCATAAAAAAGGATTTTCAAACACCTTTCAACTCCTCGACATACTCAGTTTACAATGCGCAACTATTGGCGGTTTTGGCATTAAAAAACCATTTTTATGTAACGGCGCTAATTTTGCTTATACTAAAACACTTTTTAAAAGTATAAACGGCTTTGAAGGCAACACCAACATTGCTAGCGGCGACGATATTTTCCTACTCGAAAAAGCAGCCAAACAGCAACCAAAAATGCTTCATTATTTAAAGTGTAAACACGCCATTGTAAAAACAAACGCACAACCCAACACTCTTAGTTTAATCGCGCAGCGACTACGTTGGGCATCCAAAACAAGTGCTTACAGTAATCTTTTTGGTAAACTCACCGGACTCATCGTTCTACTTCAAAACACGCTCGTCATTGTGTTACTTGGGCTTTCTATTTCCGGGTTATTTTCAGTAAAAACATTCTTATATGTTTTAATAATAAAAGCAAATATCGACTTTTATCTTATCTATAAAACAGCATTGTTTTTCAATCAAAAAGCTGTTTTAAAAAGCTATTTATTCGCCTTTTTTATCTATCCTTTTTTCAGTGTATACATCGCTATTTTGTCGCTTTTTAGGACTTATAAATGGAAAGGTCGCGAATTCAAAAAATAAGATTAGAATACTATTTTGGGCGTTACCCAAGGGTCGGGCTTTACGCTTCAAGTCCTCGCACCTCCTGCGTCGGGCTGTGGGCTATACGCTACAATCCCTAACGCAGGTTTAACCGCTAAATTTTGTTTGTGAATTTATCTATAGTTCTCAAAATATAAGTTACTCTTTGTGATACCTTCTCACGCCCAGATGACTTGAAAAAAAATAAACTTATTTCATATTAATGATGATGGGTAATTCGAAAGTGGTTTTCACTTGTTGCCCACGTTTAGTTGCAGGAAAAATTTCAGGTAAGCCTTCTAAACTATGATAAAGCAAGCTGTCTAATTCTGGAATTTCGTGACGCGTTACAGAATCTATTTTAACTTGTAACAATTTCAGCTCCCCAGTTTCCGAAACCTGCATACTTAAAAGCATTGTGTCTTGAATATCTTGAGTAACCACAATTCTTTCGTCTTTCAAAAACTCCCAAATATGTAACGTTAAAACCCCTTGAAAACATGTTTTAAGATCCGCCTTAGACTGTACCGAATCACAAACCGAAAAACTAGGATATGCATCAACATCACTCCAATTAAACGTTTGTAACTCTTCCTTTAAAATGGCTTCTGTTGATGTTTTTTTTACATTAAAATACTCGCAAGAACAGAGCATTAAAACAGATAGAAAAACACAAATTTGTTTCATAAATTAAAACTAAAGCCGAAAAATACAATTTTTTTGGTTTTTAATCCCGCTTTGTTCAAAATAAGGCGTTTAATAAAGTTGATTTTCAATACTTTTCAAAATAAAGCATAAAAAAACCGAAGCATTAACTTCGGTTTTCATAATTAAAAATACATTTCACTTTTTAGTCTGATACTTAAAATACAATGGGCAATGAATATGGTACAGTAACTAATTTATTTTTTTGCATACCCGGAGTCATTTTAGGCAGTGTATTAATAACACGAATGGCCTCGGCTGCTAGTTCTGGCTGTGGTGATCTAGAACGGACGTCCTCTATTTCGCCTTTTTTATTTATTTTAAATATAACATTAATACGCTGCTGTCCTTTTAAGCCTAAACTATCAGCTATTTTGGTGTTGAAATTTTTAGCCACATGCGTCGTTACGCTTTTAGAGAAACATGCTTTACGTTCCGCTTTGGTTTCTAACTCTTCACAACCTGGAAATACAGGAACGTGCTCTACTACACCAAAAGGAACCGCTATATCTTCGTCCACTTGATCTTCTCTAACTATAATATTCTCTTTTTTTTCAGTATCTGAATGTGCTTCAGTAACGTGCTTTTTAGTTTTACATGAAGTATAAACTAACATTCCTAAAACTAAGGGTATTATTAGCGCATACTTAAATAACTGGGTTTGTTTTGACTTTGATTTTTGTAACATAATGATTCGTTTTTTGATTAATGATTGTTTAAAAAATGGATTGATGAATGATATTTTTTGAGTATCGAAAACCTGTGCTAATAAGTTTTGATAATAGGCGCTTTTATTTTCGTTTTTTACAACTTCAGCATCGGCTATAAATTCGTGTACTTCGGTAATTCTATTTTGATACATATAGATTAGCGGATTGAACCAAAATAAAATACGCAATATTTCGAACCCCACTAAATCAGCACTATGCTTATGTTTCACATGTATTAACTCGTGTTTCAAAATGGTTTCCTTTTCTGAATTTGCTATATTTTCACCTAAGAACACGTATTTAAAAAACGAAAATGATGCGCTACTATTTAAAAGATTTACTAAAACTAAATGTTTCCGAAATTCTTTAGGATTTACTCGAATTAGCTTAGCCACTTTACTTAGCTTAGACACAAACAAAATGGCAGAAACACCAACGCCTAAGTAAAAAGCAATTTCTAAAAACGACAAACTATTTGATAAAAATGTCTGGCTTGCGTCTTGAGTTAGCACATTGCTCTGTCCCTGACCTAAAACAACTTCAGGCAATGCAATAATATAATTTTGAGGTACTATGTCGCTAAAACTTTCAATCTGAATAAAAGGAAGTATTAACGACAACACAGCTGTAGTAATAAGATAAAATCTGTTCCAATTAAAAAAGGTTTCTTTTTTTAAAAACACATCATACACCAATAAAAAGAACACCTGAAAGGCTACCGTTTGAATTATATAATGTATCATTTGGTTTCGTTTTTGTTAATTTCTTTTAAAACCGATTCTAGCTCATTAATACTAATATCATTTTTTTTCACGAAAAACGACACCATACTTTTAAATGAACCTTGAAAATAATTATCGACCAATTTATTTATAGATTGATTACTGTATTCCTGCTGTTGCATTAACGGAAAATACAGATGCCCCTTTCCTTCTTTTTCATAGCCTACAAAACCTTTACTCTCTAAAATACGCACAATGGTTGATACGGTGTTATAAGCCGGTTTTGGCTCGGGAAATTGCTTTATAATAGCTTTTACATTGGCTTTTTGGAGTTGCCAAAGTATTTGCATAATATCTTCTTCTGCTTTAGTAAGTTGCTTCATTTTAGATTATTATTCATTCAACTAAAAACTTAGTTCAACAAATATAACTAATTATTTAGTTCAAACTAACTTTTTAGTTACAAATGTAACATTAAGCCTAAATATGCGTCTAATAATAAAACACTGTATTATTTTTATGGATATTATCTTAATTATTATTGCTACCCTTTTTATGCTACTTGGTATTATGGGAAGCTTTCTACCCGTTTTACCCGGCCCATTAACGAGCTGGCTCGGGCTTTTAATCGCTCATTTTACCGATGCTATCCCTATGAACAAAACGTTCCTGATTATTACACTACTTATCGCTACAGCTATTTGGATACTCGATTATATTATTCCGGTGATAGGCACCAAACGCTTTGGAGGCACTCGCTATGGTGTTATTGGCACTACTATAGGACTTATTGTGGGATTGTTTGCTCCTATACCAGGAGGCATCATTATTGGACCATTTCTAGGCGCCTTAAATGGAGAACTTATTAATAAGAATGATATTAAAACAGCTTCAAAAGCGGCTTTTGGATCTTTTATTGGATTTCTAACCTCAACATTTATAAAATTTGTTGTGGCTATTATTTATTTAGGCCTGTTTATTGGGATACTTATAGATTATGGTTCTACAATTTTTGTTTCCTAAAGTTACAAAATGAAGAAACCCTGTGGGTCTCTCACCTCCACAGGGTCTATGTAAATTGCTATTATCAACAAAAAAAATTGAGGGATTAATTAATTTTCGAAGTGTTGATACATCAAAGATAATATTTACTTTCCTTTTTGAACTGCGGGAAACCCGTACGTTATTTACGGGTAATCTATACTATTCAATAATAGCCTTAGTTTCGAGCGTGTAAAAAAAATGAAAAACATTACATTTTGCTACGGTTTGTCGATAAAACAGTAAAAAAACTACACAAAACCCTTTTTTCGGGCCTCATTTAGTAAAGTTTCGTCTTGTCCGTCTTGAACATCAAAGATGTCTCTTAGCTGTCTTTTTCTTTTTTCTACCGCACTTAATGAAATATCTAAATGGGCTGCTAAATTCTTAGTTTTCACACCTTGAGACAACAAATGAAGTATTTTTCGGTTTTTATCATCAATAACAATATCGCTAACTATAGATTTACGAATATGGTTATTTACCGTACCACTATAAAATGGTGGATTATTAAGTACGGCTTGAAAAGCACTCGCTAACTCGCTTGATGTAAGATCACTTTTAATTAAAAACCCTTCTGGGTCTATGGTTTTTATAATATTATGAATTCTGAAAGACTCATTAAACATGGTTAGAATGATAATTTTAGCCGTTGGCAAAACCTCTCTAGCGTATTCCGCTAAATCTTCCCCCGAACTCATAGAACCATCGGTTGATGGCGGTAAACTGATATCGACAAAGAGTACATCATATAATAATTGGCTCTCTACAGCCTTGTTCATATACGCAATGGCTTGATCGCAGTTATTTGCAATATCTATATTTAACTCTTGATTGTCTTTTTTAGAAAAAAGCAATGTATTCTGATACCCTTCAATAATCATAGGGTGATCATCAATCATTAATATTTTTAATTTTTCAATCATGTTGTTTAATTAGAGGATTGGAACTTCTATTATAACGGTGGTACCTTGCATTCTTATTGATGATATCTCTAGAGTACCGTTAATATCTTTAATTCTTGAATTCATATTCTTTAAACCAATTCCTGCTTTTGCTTTGTCGACATCGTATCCAGATCCATTATCATTTATTGTCAAGCAAATTACATTATTTTTTGATTTTAAACTAATATTTACTTGAGTTGCACCCGCATGTTTGTAAATATTATGTAATGTTTCTTGTATAATTCTATAAATGTGAATCTTCTTCTTATTATTAACATCATCCCAACTTATGCCTTCATCATATTCTAAATGCGCTTCATATTCGTAAACTTGAGTTTGCGTTTCTACTAGGGTTTTAATAATATCGATATAACCTGAACCAGAAACAAAATCGGTATTTAACTCGTGTGATACTTTACGAATTTCATCTTCAATAATTTTTAATTCGTTTATATAAGATCCTCTCGATTTTATAGCTTCCTCACTATTGTTCATATTTAAGCTATCTAAACTTAAACGGGTACCAAACAATCGTCCTAAAACACCATCGTGTAGTTCTTCTGAAATACGTTTCTTTTCTAGCGTACGCGCTTCTTCAATACTTTCATTCTGCGAAAGCATCAGGTTATAAATTTCTTCGTTAGTTTCTTGTTGTGTTTGCATAAAACGCAGTTCAACATTGTTATTTCTCTGAGTTATTACAAGATATAGCAAAATAGAGGCTATAACAATAACTACAGAAATAATAAACAACCACATACGCTCCTTGGTAAGTTGTATATTTTCTTGTTCTTTTTGGCTGGTTTCAAAACGAATTCTAGCGAATTTATTTCGAATATTACGTTCATTTTTATATAAACTATCGCTGAGTTTGATGTAAGAATTATAATATTCTATAGCGAGACTATCTTCCACGATTTCGGAAAGTAGAAGGTAGGATTTTAATAAATCGTCGGTATAATATTTTTGTGCAATATCCTTAGTGCGATATGCATAATATCTTGATGAATCTAAGTTTCTGTTATTATCATGATAATACTCTGCTAAATGCCGATTTATAATAATTGAATTATAGCCATCTTTAGCTAAACTATCGGATACTTTTAAAGCTTTATGATATAATCCTGGTAATTTTTCAAGATTATTTGAAAGGTATAATGTGTGAGCATAATTATCTAAAACCAGCGCATAGACAAGAGGACGCTCATTTTTTAAATTTTTATTAGCTAAAATTTCACTATAATAGCTTAAGGCTAAATTATATTGTTGATTTTTTTTATAAGTGTTCGCTAGATTATTTTTAGATGCATCAATACTAGCCTGAACTTTCAAAACACTTTTTAGTTCAAGTGCTTTTTTATGATACTCAATAGATTCTTCGAATTGCTCTAACTCTTTAAAAACAATTCCTAAATTGTTATAAATATACGATTTAGTAACCATTACCGATTCCGTCTCGTAGAGCGGCTCCAATAAACTAATCGCCTCAAAACTTGCAACTTCGCTACCTATGAAGTCTTTTTCGTTTTTTAAAATTACAGAAATACCATAAATAGTAAGTGCCAATTTATAGTCGTTTCCTATATTTCTATAAATTTTTTCGGCCTTATGATAATAAAAATAGGCGCTATCTGTATAAGCGGTTTCCTTTCGGAATAAAGATCCAATACGATAATCTGTATCGGCAATTAAAGATGAGTCTTGCGTTTTTAAATTGAAAATAGTTCTTTTTAATGAATCTATTTCCTTTAACACTCCTCTATTACTTTGAGCAAAAGATAAATTACAAAAAAATATTAATATGAATATGCTTAACCGCAACCGTAATGTATTTGAGATTCCTTCAAATGTATTATTATTTTTCTATCATATTAAACTTTATCGCATTTATTCGTCAATATCGCCGCCTGTGAAATATGCTAAATTAGTTTCTTCGCCATCTGCTACTTCATCAATATCGCCGCCAGTGAAATCTGTAAAATCTTCTGATACGTTTCCGTCGTTTAAATCTTGTTCAGTACATGAAGTAAATCCTACTACTAATAATACTAATACGAATGTGATTTTTAATGTTTTCATTTTTGTGTGTTTTTAGGTGAATTTTTTATTATTTAAGTGTGCTATTATGGATTGTAATTTATTCGTCAATATCGCCGCCTGTGAAATATGCTAAATTAGTTTCTTCCCCATCTGCTACTTCATCAATATCGCCGCCTGTGAAATCTGTAAAATCTTCTGATACGTTTCCATCATTTAAATCTTGCTCGGTACATGATGTAAATCCTACTACTAATAATGCTAATACGAATGTGATTTTTAATGTTTTCATTTTTGTGTGTTTTTAGGTGAATTTTTTATTATTTAAGTGTGCTATTATGGATTGTAATTTATTCGTCGATATCGCCACCTGTGAAATATGCCAAATTAGTTTCTTCCCCATCTGCTACTTCATCAATATCGCCGCCTGTGAAATCTGTAAAATCTTCTGATACGTTTCCGTCGTTTAAATCTTGCTCAGTACATGAAGTAAATCCTACTACTAATAATGCTAATACGAATGTGATTTTTAATGTTTTCATTTTTGTGTGTTTTTAGGTGAATTTTTTATTATTTAAGTGTGCTATTATGGATTGTAATTTATTCGTCGATATCGCCGCCTGTGAAATATGCTAAATTAGTTTCTTCCCCATCTGCTACTTCATCAATATCGCCGCCTGTGAAATCTGTAAAATCTTCTGATACGTTTCCGTCATTTAAATCTTGCTCAGTACATGATGTAAATCCTACTACTAATAATGCTAATACGAATGTGATTTTTAATGTTTTCATTTTTTGTGTGTTTTTAGGTGAATTTTTTATTATTTAAGTGTGCTATTATGGATTGTAATTTATTCGTCGATATCGCCGCCTGTGAAATATGCTAAATTAGTTTCTTCCCCATCTGCTACTTCATCAATATCGCCGCCTGTGAAATCTGTAAAATCTTCTGATACGTTTCCGTCGTTTAAATCTTGCTCAGTACATGATGTAAATCCTACTACTAATAATGCTAATACGAATGTGATTTTTAATGTTTTCATTTTTTGTGTGTTTTTAGGTGAATTTTTTATTATTTAAGTGTGCTATTATGAATTATAATTTATTCGTCAATATCGCCACCTGTGAAATATGCTAAATTAGTTTCTTCCCCATCTGCTACTTCATCAATATCGCCGCCTGTGAAATCTGTAAAATCTTCTGATACGTTTCCGTCGTTTAAATCTTGCTCAGTACATGATGTAAATCCTACTACTAATAATGCTAATACGAATGTGATTTTTAATGTTTTCATTTTTTGTGTGTTTTTAGGTGAATTTTTTATTATTTAAGTGTGCTATTATGGATTGTAATTTATTCGTCGATATCACCGCCTGTGAAATATGCTAAATTAGTTTCTTCCCCATCTGCTACTTCATCAATATCGCCGCCTGTGAAATCTGTAAAATCTTCTGATACGTTTCCGTCGTTTAAATCTTGCTCAGTACATGATGTAAATCCTACTACTAATAATGCTAATACGAATGTGATTTTTAATGTTTTCATTTTTTGTGTGTTTTTAGGTGAATTTTTTATTATTTAAGTGTGCTATTATGGATTGTAATTTATTCGTCGATATCGCCGCCTGTGAAATATGCTAAATTAGTTTCTTCCCCATCTGCTACTTCATCAATATCGCCGCCTGTGAAATCTGTAAAATCTTCTGATACGTTTCCGTCGTTTAAATCTTGCTCAGTACATGATGTAAATCCTACTACTAATAATGCTAATACGAATGTGATTTTTAATGTTTTCATTTTTTGTGTGTTTTTAGGTGAATTTTTTATTATTTAAGTGTGCTATTATGGATTGTAATTTATTCGTCGATATCGCCGCCTGTGAAATATGCTAAATTAGTTTCTTCCCCATCTGCTACTTCATCAATATCGCCGCCTGTGAAATCTGTAAAATCTTCTGATACGTTTCCGTCGTTTAAATCTTGCTCAGTACATGATGTAAATCCTACTACTAATAATGCTAATACGAATGTGATTTTTAATGTTTTCATTTTTTGTGTGTTTTTAGGTGAATTTTTTATTATTGAGAGTAAAATAACGATGAAGAATACTATTAAATTTCAGTAAAAAAACTTGATAATTATCTTAAAATCAACACTGCAAAAGTACACAAGAATTTGTATAATCTTGCCTCAAAATGAAATTTGACATGAAAAAAAGTGGAAAAACATGCCTTTTTGACATGTTTTTAAGTGTGGTTTTCCGCATAGAAAACCCCATAAACACTAGGATGAGGAGTAATTCTCTTAGTGAAAAATAAGGACAAAAACAAATTTTATCGATGAAATGCACTCATCTTACAAAGTAGACTTGTTTTTAACGATGCTTGTTTTAACGATTTTTGTTTTAACATCAGGGTTCGCGGGCAAATTTTGCATTCGCGTAATAAGCATTTGAGCCGCACTAATTCCCATAGCTTTCGCATGTTGCCTAATTGTGGTCAATTTTGGCAAAGTATGATTAGAGTCCGATTTACTCGCGAAGGCAATGACAGAGACGTCTTTCGGCACTTTTAAACCAAAATTTATAGCCGTATTTAGGGCTATTATACCCGAAGAACTGTCGGCAGCAACAATAGCGTCAATAGTTTTATTTTCCTTAAAAAAGTTCTTTATTATCTTTTGATGATCATCTTTTTTCTTTTTAATTTTTAAAACTAAAGGCTCTTGTTTTCCTTGTTCTAAAATAGCTTTATTATACCCTCGTTCGCGTAATTTTCCAACACTCAAATCGTTAATATTACTTATAAAAGCAATGTTCTTTCGCTTCTCTTTTATTAAGCTTTTTGTAGCATTATAAATCGCATCAAAATCGTCAACAATAACCTTATCACACATTACATCATGAGCTACCCTATCAAACATAACAATAGGTAATCCTTGCTTTATAATTTGCTTAAAATGTTCAATTTCGTTGTTAATTTGAGTTTCTTCGGCCACCGATAAAATAAAGCCATCAACACTACCACTTGCTAATAATTGTAGACTTTCTTTTTCTTTTACCAACGACTCGTTCGATATACAAGTAATTATATTATAGCCATGTTTTGCGGCTTCAGTTTCAATACCAAAAAGGACTTTGGCTATAAACCGGTTTAGAATATTTGGGATAATAACACCAATTGTTTTCGTCTTGTTGTTCTTTAAGCTTAGGGCGACTTTATTGGGCTTGTAGTTATATAATTCGGCAAGTTCTTTAACGCGTTTTACAGTTTCTTCTCCAATTTCTTCACTATTATTTAAAGCTTTTGAAACCGTCGAAATAGACACGTTTAACTCTTTTGCCAACATTTTTAAAGTAACCATACAATTTTATATAAAAGAAATGCAATTTACGAAAATACTTTTTGTCAATAACTGTCTCAAAAATTAAGTTTTATTTATTTTACTTTTACCAAAACAGACTTAAACACATAACACTCGCTAATAAAACATTTTTTTCATAAACACCAACATGACCGAGCTTATAATAAAAGACAAAACCACCACGGATGAAACAATTAAAATTGAACCTTTCAGAAAAAACATTAGACAAACAAAACCTCATAAACATAACAAATATTTAGAGTTTATATACTTTTCAAAAGCTAGCGGATACCATGTTATCGATAACTTTAAAATAGAAATAAAACAACCCGTTTTCTTCATAGTAAGAAAAGAACAAGTGCATTACTGGAACTTAAATTCGGAGCCAGAAGGCTATGTGATCATTATAAAAGAATCTTTTATTTCTCAATGTTTAGACATAGAAATCAAACAACAATTTCTAAAAATAAGTGCGTTTTCATATTTAGAACCCGAAAACAACATCACCATAGAGCAACTCTTCATTCTTCTAAGTAAAGAAAACACAAACCCAAATAATAAAACAGTTATAGAAGGCTTACTCAAAGCTTTATTAGGTAAACTACTTCAAATTGAAAGTCCAAAGCAACCACAAAACACCTCTATTTATCACAAATACCTAGAGCTATTACATGCTCAAGAAAAGCTTTCGAACAGTGTAAAGCACTACGCTAACTTATTAAACACGAGCCCACAAAACTTAAACACAAATTGCAGAAATGAGTGCGACAAATCGGCTTCAGAAATCTTATCCGATTTTATTTTAAGCGAAGCCAAACGCCTACTGATCTACTCAGAAAAAAACATTTCAGACATAGCGTATTCACTCTCTTTTAGAGATAACTCTCATTTTACTAAATATTTTAAACGCCACGTAGGCCAAACACCAAGTGAGTTTAAAGCAAACACCTCATATATACCATGAATTTTTCAAAAAAGCCATTTTATTTTAATCAATTAGCATAGTTTTGTCCCAAACAAAAACCTAACGCTAAAGCATGAAAACCAAAATTTCAATTCTACTCACACTACTCTTTTTCACCACATCATTAATGCAAAGTCAAATAATTGGTAAAATTATAGATGCAGACATTAATGAGCCCTTAGAATATGCGACAGCTGCATTATTTAACACCGACGGAAAATTAATTACAGGCGTTGTAACAAAGGCTGATGGTTCTTTTTCCTTGGAAGACATAAAAGCAGGAGGCTACTATTTGGAAGCTTCTTTTATGGGATACACCTCTTTTAAAAGCGAAACTATTACTGTAAACAGGAAAGGACAAACTATTGATTTGGGTGCCTTAAAACTGACCTTAGGAAGTCAGTTAAATGAAGTTTTAGTAAAAGCTGAACGCTCGGCCGTAGTGCATAAAATTGACCGTCAAGTATTCGACACCAAAAAATATCAAAATAGCGAAGGCGGCAATGCAGTCGATGTTATTAAAAACTTACCATCGGTTACTGTCGATGGCCAAGGCGAAATTAGTGTACGTGGCAGTAAAGGTTTTACCGTGTTAGTAAATGGCAAACCCACTCAAGGTGATGCCAGCGCTATTTTAGCACAACTACCAGCAAATGCGCTAGAAACCGTGGAGCTTATTACAGCTCCTTCTGCAAAATACGATCCGGAAGGCAAAGGCGGTATTTTAAATATTAAAACTAAAAAAGGTGCTACAAACGGTACTTTTGCTCAGGTAAATCTTCGTGGTGGCTTTCCATCTATTGAACCTTACGACACTAAAGTAGCCGCACAACGTTTCGGCATTGATGCTACAGTTAACAAACGTACCGATAAATGGAACATCTCACTTGGCGCCAGTTACCAACGCAACGATAAAACTGGCCGAAGAGAAGGCAATATGTTTATTATAAACGATGCCGAAAACAAAACCACCTTTCTACCTTCGGATGGCGAACGTAGCTTTGACGACATTAGCTATAATGGTCGTTTTAATGTCGATTTTACACCCGATGAAAACAACGAATTTTCTTTAGGTTTTTTCGCAGGAAAACACACCAAAGAAAGGTTAGCAGATATTGTATATTATGATAATCATGCCGTTTCTCCAATTGGGACCGAAAACAGATTATACACTTTTGAATACTACAACCACAACCTTAGAATTCGTAAAGGAGACTTTGCTTTAGGAAGTTTTGATTATGCCCATAAATTTAATAACAACTCAAAATTATCAACGTCTATCCTATACGAATACACCTTTTTAGGAGGCCCAACAGTGAATGATAACTTAGGACATCCGGACAACTCGATTATCTATCAACAAGAATACAACACGAATGACAATCCGCTTTACGGAACCCGTTTCAACCTAGATTATTTATGGAAACCGTTTTCATTCGGAACCATTGAAACAGGTTATCAATACCGAGATATCGATCATAAAGGCGAGTTTATTTACGAACGTGATGGTAATTTAGTATCTGAATTTTCTAGTGATATTCAATTAAAACGTGCTATTCATTCAGGTTACGCACAATTAACAGGTAAGAAAAACAAATGGGATTATGCAGCCGGCGTTCGTCTAGAATCAATGGATAGAACTTATACTGAAGCCTTAAAAAGCGAAACCACAACCAATTTATACGAATATGATTTTGTAAAATTATTCCCTTCAGCATCGCTTCAATATGCTTTAAATGAAAAAACAAATATTAAAGCAGCCTATAGTAAACGTGTAGAACGTACCACCACTTTAAAAATGAATAGTTTTGCGGAACGCGAACATTCTGAAGTTTTTGAGCAAGGTGATAATACACTATTACCAGAATTTATCGACTTAGTTGAATTAGGCCTAACCAAAAAGATAAAAGGCGGAAACTCGATATACGCAACCGCTTATTTTAGACACACCGATAATGTAATAAACCGCGTAAACACTTTAGCTTACGAAACAAATGGCGCCGTAATTGACAGCGTTATAAACCGTGTATATTCTAACGTTGGTAAAAGCAATGCTATTGGTTTAGAATTTGGAGCTACTATAAAACCAACCAAAAACTGGAGCAATGTTATTGGTGCCAATGTGTATAATTATGCTATTGATGGTGTTTTAAATTTTAACCATAGAGATGGTGTTTCTCGTAGTTATGATATTGATACGGAATCTGCTATATACTCTTTCAATGTAAATTCGACTTACTCGTTTTGGGAAAATGCATCACTTCAATTTACATTCAACTACCTATCTGCTAGAAACACAGCCATGGGCGAAGATTCTCGTTTTTACTCACCTAATTTAGCCTTTAGAAAAACCTTTCTTGATAATCGTTTAACCGCTACTTTACAATGGCAAAACATCGACATGGGTATGTTAAACACTAACGAACAAAGCATAACAACCTCGAGACCCGACCAATTTTACACTACAACAAATTATGTTTACGAAGTCGATATGGTTTCCTTAAACCTATCATACACCTTTAATACGGTAAAAAATAAATCTAAATTTATTGATAGTGAATTTGGTAAAAAAGAATTTTAATACCATTTAATAAATTATATATTAAATCCTGTAAGACCATTAAGTTTTGCAGGGTTTTTTATTTTAATATTTAACTAACATCGCTCTCAGTTCTAGTTTGTATTTTTGTTTTTTGAAAAAAATTATATGAATTTATCTGAAGTTAAACTTGTTGTCACCGATATGGATGGCACTTTACTGAACAACAATAGCGAAGTAAGCGATCGTTTTTTTAATCAATTTGAAGAATTAAAGAAACGAAACATTCATTTTGTTGCCGCAAGCGGAAGACAGTACCAAAGTATTTTACAAAAGCTTGACAGCATAAAAAACGACATTTCTATTATTGCTGAAAATGGCGGCGTTATGCAACATAATAACGAAACCAATATTCTATTAAAACTTTCTTCGGAAGATGTGCTGAAATCTATTAAAACACTTCGGGAAATTACAGATTGTTATATTGTTTTATGCGGAAGAAAATCGGCTTACATTGAAACTACAAATGCTGATTTTATTTCAAAATTTAGCGAATATTACACAGCCTACACATCGGTTAACGACTTAACACAAGTAACCGACGACGACTTCCTGAAAATTGCGGTTTACCATTTTGAATCTTCCGAAGCATGTATTTTACCACATATTTCAGACATTGAAAAAGAATTTCAAGTCACGGTTTCTGGACAGAACTGGCTCGATATTTCGCATGAAGACGCCAACAAAGGCTATGCTCTCAAAAAGCTTCAAAAGGACATGGGAATTAGTAAAAATGAAACTATGGTTTTTGGAGATTATAACAACGATTTACAAATGTTAGAGCTAGCGCATTTTAGTTACGCCATGAAAAACGCCCACCCAAACGTAAAAAGAGTGGCTAATTTTGAAACTAAAAGCAATATGGAACAAGGTGTAGAAACTATTTTAGAAAACTTAATACAGAGCGTTAAAATAGATTAGATATTACTAAACTGAAACATCTTAACTAAATTGAGGTGTTTCATTATAAGAAATAAAAAAAGCCTTTCATTTTTCAGCTAAGAAAAAGAAAGGCTTTTTAATTTTTAAAGCGGTATTCTGCTTATTTTCTAACAGCTTCAATAATAGCTAATGCAGCCTTTACGTCTTGCTCTAATTTAGCGTAATCTTTATTCGCTATAATATCTTTAGAAATTAATTGAGACCCCATTCCAACGCAAGTTACACCTGCATCGAACCATCCCGATAAATTTTCTTTAGTTGGCGAAACACCACCAGTTGGCATAATGCTTGTCCAAGGTTGTGGGCCTTTAATACCTTTTACAAATTTTGGTCCGTATAAATCACCAGGGAAAAGTTTCACGATTTCGCAACCTAACTCTTCAGCTCTTGCAATTTCAGTTAAACTTCCACATCCAGGAGACCATAAAACTTTTTTACGGTTACATGCAATTGCAATATCTTCTCTTAAAACAGGAGTTACTATAAAGTTTGCTCCTAAAGCCATATAAAGAGATGCTGCAGCACCATCGGTAACAGAGCCTACACCCATAATCATACCTGGTAATTCGGCAATAGCATACTTAGTTAATGCTCCAAAAACTTCGTGAGCGAAATCGCCACGAGCTGTAAATTCCATTAACCTTGCACCACCATCGTAACACGCTTTTAGTACTTTTTTACTTAGTTCAATATCGTTATTGAAAAATAAAGGAATCATTCCTGTATCCTTCATAGCTTGTGCCACTTCTAATCTTGAAAATTGTGCCATTTTTTTATTTTTTATTCGTTAAGTTAAATAAGCTGTTAAGCTGTTGATTCGCAAATAACGACTCAACAGCTTAACAAATAAACTCATATATTATCTTGCAACACGTCCTGAAGCATCTCCACCCATAAGTTTTTCAACTTCGGCAACAGTTACTAAGTTCGCATCACCTTTAATAGTGTGTTTTAAACAAGATGCAGCAACAGCAAAGTCTAATGCATTTTGATCATCTTCTGGGTATTTTAATAATCCGTAGATTAAACCTCCCATGAATGAATCTCCACCACCTACTCTATCTACGATATCAGTAATTTGGTATTGACGCGTTTGTAACATTTGTTTTCCATCGTATAAAACGCCTGCCCATGTGTTATGAGATGCAGAGATAGAACCTCTTAAAGTAGTAATTACTTTTTTAGCTCTTGGGAATTTTTCTGTCATTTGCTTACAAACAGATAAGAAAGCTTCTGCCTTAACATCATGTCCTGCTGTTTGAACAGCTGCTCCATCTGGCTTAATACCAAAATGCATTTCTGCATCTTCTTCGTTTCCTAAAACGATATCACAGTAAGATGTTAATTCAGTCATTACAGCCTCTCTATGAGCATCATCACAGTAGTTCCATAATTTAGCACGGTAGTTTAAATCTGTAGAAATAGTAATTCCTTTTGCACTAGCAGCTTTTACAGCTTCTAAACATACATCTGCAGAACCTTGAGAAATTGCAGGTGTAATTCCTGTCCAATGGAACCATTCACATCCTTCAAAAACATCATCCCAGTTAATCATTCCTGATTCAATTTCAGCAATTGCAGAGTGTGCACGGTCGTAAACCACTTTAGATCCTCTTGATACAGCACCTGTTTCTAAGAAATAGATTCCTAAACGATCGCCACCATAAACAATTTTATCAACACCAACGCCTCTTTTACGCATTTCCATCATGGCACATTCGCCAATATCATTCTTTGGTAAACGTGTTACAAAATCAACATCTATACCGTAGTTTGCTAAAGAAACTGCTACGTTAGATTCTCCTCCACCATAAACAGCGTCGAAATTATTTGCTTGTGAAAATCTTAAAAATCCTTGAGGAGCTAATCTTAACATGATTTCTCCGAATGTTACTACTTTACCCATTTTTTTTACTACTTATTTAAGTTTAATTGAATTCTGCTTAAACGTTTAACCAATGTCTTTAAAATAAAATCAAAACCCTATATTTTAATTGCAGTGCTTTGATTCTAAAAACTAACTCAGTATATTTGCTTAAACGTTTAAGCAAATATATAAAAAATTTTAATGTGAAAAAAAAAACTACTATAAAAGATATTGCTAACGTTTTAAATATTTCACCTGCTGCAGTTTCAAAAGCCCTTCATGACGACTCGCGAATTAGTGCGAAAACGAAGAAAGCTGTGAAACAAGTTGCAAAAAACCTTAACTACCAACCCAACCATTTAGCAAGTGCTTTAAGAAAAGGAAAAAGCAACTTGGTAGGTGTTATTGTTCCGAGAACCAATAGCAACTTCTTTTCTTCAGTAATCCAGAATATGGAAGAAGTTTTAAATAAGGAAGGTTATAACATTATAATTACCCAGTCGAACGAATCATACAAAAAGGAATGTGCCAATATTGACACCTTATTATTTACACAAGTAGATGGTATTATTGCTTCGATGGCTAATGAAACAGTAGATTTAAGTTATTATGAAAAAGTAAAATCGAGTGGAATTCCCTTAATTTTATTTGATCGTGGTGAGAATGATTTGAATGTAGATTATATTGGCATTAACGATTACCATAGCAGCCACATGATTGTTGAACATTTAATAGAACAAGGCTGTAAACGCATTGCGCATATTGGAGGGTTTAAACGTACACGAATTTTCAATAATAGAATTCGCGGTTATATTGATGCCTTAAAGAAACATGATTTACCGTTAGATACCGAACTTTTAATTGAAAGCAGTTTATCGATAGAAGATGGTCGCGAAAAAATGACACAACTTTTAGCCCTTAAACATAGACCAGATGCGGTTTACGTAGCTGGAGATTACGCCGCTTTAGGTGCATTACAGGTTTTAAACGAACAACAAATACGCATGCCAGAAGATATTGCTCTGGTTGGTTTTGGAAACGAACCCTTTACCGCTATGGTAACACCAACAATGACCAGCATTGAGCAACATAGTGTACAAATAGGAAAACAAGCTGCAAAAACGTTCTTAGAGCACGCCAAAAAAAGCACGATCACACAAACGTTAAACAAAATAATTTTAGACGCCGAATTAGTGATTCGCGACTCCTCTAAAAAAAAAATAAGCGTTACAGTTTTTACACCGTAACGCTTATTTCTATAAATCAAGTAGCTTAAAAAACTACCCATTTTTCACATTACTTTTTTAGCTTAGATTCCTAAACCTTGACCACCTGTAACTTGAATCGTTTCAGCTGTAAGGAAAGAAGCATCTTCGCTAGCTAAGAATGATACTACACCAGCTACTTGTTCTGGTTTTCCTAGTTCACCTAATAAGATGTTATTTTTCCAAGAAGCAAATACTTCTGGCTTAGTAGATTTAATTTGCGCGTGGAAAGCGGTATCAATAGTACCCGGAGATACTGCATTTACTCTAATTCCGTACTCAGCTAAATCTTTTGCTAACGCTCTAGTAATCGCGTGAACTCCAGCTTTAGATGTTCCGTAAACTCCAGCACCAGGTCCTCCAGCATTCCAACCAGCGATAGATGTGTAGTTAATGATAGATGCATTCTCTCCTTTTTTAAGGAAAGGTATTGCTGCTCTAGAAGCGAAAAACGTAGAATCCAAGTTTAAAGCCATTACAGATCTGTAAAACTCAGTAGTCATTTCTTCAAATCTAGAACGTCCACCTAACCCACCTGCGTTGTTCACAAGTACATTGATTTTTCCGTATTTTTCACCAATTTTATTGATGTTTGCTGTTACTTCTTCTTCTTTAGTAACATCAAATCCATAATATTCAGCAGAGATTCCAGCGTCAGTAAGTTCTTTTACTCTTCCAGCACCTGCTTCATCATCTATACCATTTAACACTACTGTGTAACCGTCTTTACCTAATCTTTTTGCTACTTCGAAACCAATCCCTCCGGTAGCTCCTGTTATTACTGCAACTTTTACATTTGAATTACTCATATTCTCTAAATTTAAACTTTATTATACTTGTTTGATATTAATTTTATTTTTCTTTTAATGGTTCAATTTTAGGGCATAATACCCAAACACTGGCCATTGTAATAATTGCTAATCCTGCTCCAATAATAAATGCTGGAGTATAATTACCTCCTGAAGTTAACCAAGGCACCAATGCTGTTAAACCAAATGCGCCTAACTTAGCTGCCATTCCTGCAAACCCTGAAAGTGTTCCAACTGTTTTTCCGCCAAATAAATCACTTGGTAATGTTTGCACATTTCCAATTGCTGTTTGGAAACCAAATAAAATAACCGCCATTAATAATACTGCTGTTACTGGTCCTCCTGGATTTGCCATTGCCAATAATGCAGGTAACATAATTACACAACCTAGTGTAATAACAAACTTTCTTGTTTTGTTTACAGTCCAACCTACTTTAATACGGTTTTGAGCTAATAACCCTCCAAACCAAGCACCTAACATAGCACCTACATAAGGCACCCAAGCATAGAAACCAATTGATTTTACATCCATTCCATAAACTTCGTTTAGATAAAGTGGAATCCAAAAAATGAATAACCACCAAATAGGATCTAACGCTGCTGATGCCAAAATAACACCCCAGCTTTCTTTATGCGATAGCATCGTTTTTGTATCTGGGTTATACCCATCATCAAACTCGCCATCGTCATCTTCATCTTGATTTTTCTGTCCTGTTAAAATATACTCACGCTCTTCATCAGTTATCCAAGGGTGATTTTTAGGTGGCGATTTTACTAAAATCCACCAAGGAACAAGCCATAACAGCCCCGTTACACCTACTAAGATGAAAATCCAATTCCAACTAAAATACACCGATAATAATCCAATGGTTGGAAATGCAATGATTCCCCCAATTGCGGCACCAGAATTAAACAAACCTTGAGCAAATGCGCGCTCTTTAGTAGGAAACCATTCGGCATTAGCTTTTGCAGCACCAGGCCAGTTACCAGCTTCTGATATCCCCAATAACGAACGGAATAAACTTAAAGTAAAAATACCTCTTGCGAAAGCGTGTAAAGCCGTTGCTATTGACCAAAACCCAATAGATAATGTAAACCCAATTCGAGTTCCTAACTTATCGAAGATTTTACCAAAAATAGCTTGACCAAAGGCATAAGAAAATATGAAAATAGTTGAAATTATCGCGTAAATACCTTTTCTTTCATCTGGTGTTTTATCAGGATACAAATCTTTTGCTATATCCGGCCAAAGCACAGGCAGTGCTTGCCTATCGATGTAATTTATAACAGTAGCTAAAGCAATTAAGCCTATTACCCACCATCTTAGACCTTTTAATTTCATAAGTTTATTTGTTTTAATTAATTTAGTTTAGTATAAATTTGAAACCTATAACCTCTAAGGTTATATTTCAAAATAGAGGTTCGTTTATTTAATTTTATAACAATATTGATATAGTATTTTAAAATGATCTTTCATTTTTTGTTTAGCCAATGCTGGATCTTGTTTTTTTATAGCTTCAAAAATATCTTCATGTTCTTGAATACCAACAACAGCTTGATCGATGTCGCACACATGATACTTACCAAAATCAATAATTATTTGTGGTGTAATGGTTAACATAAACGTATTCATTGTACTGTTTCCACAGGCTTTCGCAATAGCCAAGTGAAAAAGCAAATCTTCCTGAACAGCGTCTTCACCCGCTAAGGCTTTTTCTTTATAAGCATCTAAGCTTATTTTTATATTTTCTAAATCTTCATCTGTTCTGCGTAAAGCTGCCAATCGTACTGTTTTTAATTCTAACAATATTCTAGTTTCTACCAAAGACTTAAAATCTGGAGCTTCTAATCCTAGAATATCATCAATCATTCCGTTCATAGCAACAACACCTATGTTTGCGACAAATGTTCCACTTTGAGGAATAGATTTTAAAAGACCGTAAAATTCCATTTTTTGTATGGCATCACGAACATTAGAACGACTTACTTCAAACTTTTCAGACAACGAGCGCTCGGAGGGTAACTTATCTCCCGGTTCTAAATTTTTATAATTTATTAAACCTTTTATCTTACCTATAATATCGTTTTGAGTTTTCTGATTCTCGCTAATAGTAAGTATCTCTAATTTCATGTGTTCTTAATTTAATAATTATTAATAGCGCTATCTATTTTAGGCTAATCAATTAATGCCGTCCAATTTAAACAAAACCGATAAACATACCATTGCTTCTATCTCGTTTTTTTCATTTCTGCTAAACCCTCATCTTTAATGGCTAACCTCTAAATCATAATATTTTACTTTAGCATAAGCACCTTCATCTCTTGATTGAAAATAATTTCCTGCTTTAAAGTAATTTTCGAAAACGCCCCACTTTCTCATGTGCACATCTTCATATACTTTATATTCTGAATTATTTAAAATAACAACCATTTTTCCTTCTGAAATTTTAACTTCTAAAGTGAACTTTCTAAAGCCTACTTCTTGTTCAAAATTAAACCCATCGTCATCTCCCCAAGCATCCTCATGTAATAATGCTTCACCAGTCGCACTTAAATCTTTAAGTACTTTCGTTTTTACTCTAATTTTACCTTTATCCCAATAAATTTTCAATATCGGTGGCGCATTATTATCTTTTTGACCAATTAGATCCCGTTGCTCATTAGTTAATCTACCGTGAATTTGCATGATAATAACTCTATGATATTTACCTTCCGCATCTTTAGAAACCTCATCCATGGCAAGTTTCCCTTTCATGTTGGCACCTTGTGCAAAAGTCCAGTTGGTGTTATTATCTCCGGGCACCATTTGTTCTCTTAATTCCGTTCTGGTGTACTTTGTATTTGCTGTTGTAGCTACACTTGGGAACGAATAAAACACCAAACTTCCACTAGTAGAATCGTTGTACATATACGGTATCAACCTTTCGTCTGTGGCATAATTTAATATTTCTGGTGGTTCAATATTCATGGCGCCTCCTTTTTTATTAAGTTCTGGCGTGGTAACACTCCAATGACTTAAATCGATATTTGGAAGCTTAACTTTTTTATTCTTTTTTTTCTTCTTCTTAGCTTTTTTTTCTGTTTTAATATCCGAGTCTGTAACGCCACTTTTCTTGTTTTGAGAAGTCGCGTTAACAGATAGAAATATTGATAAAATAAGTACTAATAATTCTTTTCGGATATTTTTCATTTTATTTTTAATTATTCTGCTGGATAAACTTTAACGTTATCAATGTATAACTCATCATTAGTTATAGCATACATTAATATTGCAATTTCACCTGATGCATTTGAAGCAAAAACTTGTTTAACGACTTCAAAATTACCTTTACCGTTAGCCTCATCACCAACTAAAGTAAGTAAAGGCGTACTAGAAGCTGCTGTTGCGGCATCGTCATACCAACCGTCTACTATTGAAATAATAGCTCTATCTCCACCTTCAATATCATCTTTATCTGTTTTAATAGCATATTCATATTCTAAAATATAATTAGTATTAGGTGTTACCGTTATGGCTTGGTAACCATATCGTGTACCACTACCTAAAGAAGGTCCAGCAGATGTAGAACCTGTATATTTAGCTCCTGGTGTTTTACTTGCCCCAGAATCTCCACCTTCATAATTAAGCGGTGACCCATCAGAACTTGCGTTAAATGCATTTGTTGAACAACCAGAGCAACCTGCCGGTTTCCATCCACTTGTTCCGCTTTCAAAATCGCCATTTACAATTTCTGGATTAATAGCTGGTGGAACTTCTGGTTCAACAACCTCAACATCTAAAGTAAATGTACTTGATTTACCAAGTTTATCTGTAGCTGTTAATGTTACTGTATATGTTCCTTCTCCAGGGTAAGTATTTTCACCATCAATACCAGTTGATGAATTACCATCACCATAATCCCACACATAACCTGTTGCATTCGATGATGTGTTAGAGAAATCATAGGTTTCAAATTCTGATGTTACTATTGCCAAAAAACTTGCCGTTGGAGGTGTTTTATCCTCTTTGGAGTTAGCTTCTGGTAAATCAAATTCTAAAGCATTAATAGAAGGATCGCAAGATGTAAATGAAATACACACCATAAGTAGCAAAGCACTTACCGACGTACCAAATACGTGTTTTTTTAAATTAACAATTGTTTTCATATCTTTTTATTTAAAAATTAATTTATCCTAATTATAACCTGGATTTTGATTCATAAGGCCTTGACTTAAATTTATTTCATTTTGAGGAATTGGTAATAACAAATCCGTAGAAGTAAAGTTAAACCCGTTGGCAGTTGCAAACGCAGAAAGTGTAGATTGTGCTTCATTAAAACGAATTAAATCGAATAATCTTTGATTTTCAAAAGCCAATTCTACGCGTCTTTCAGCCAATAATTCTAATTTAGTTAATGTTGAAGGCGTATCGGTAAATCCAGCTCTTTCCCTAACTTCCATATAAGAACCTATAGCATTACCATTGGTTGTTTCTGTACCACCTGCTAAAATAGCTTCTGCATGCATTAACAACACATCCGCATAACGTAAAACGATCCAATCGTTGCCTGCTAGCTGTGGCAAACCTGTAAAATCTTGTCCATTGGTTCCTCCTGAATCACCATCAGGAAAATATTTGGCAACTTGATATCTAACTGTTCCTCCAAAAAGAGTAAGTGGATCTTCTCTGTAAGAGTTTTCCGTTCTATTACCTCCTCGAGCATCAATTGCAGCAACAACATCTGTGGTAGCGTAATTAACTCCACTTGTATGTCCTTGAGCATTCATCCATTCTGCTGAGAATATCTGACTGTTATCTTGTACACCACTATTATACCCTATGGCAAAAATAACCTCATCGTTCAATTCAGAATAAAATACATCATGAAAATCTTCTAGCTTATATTTTCCTCCATTTATAATTTCTTCACAAAGTAACTGTGCTTTAGTATAAGATTCTGAGGTACCTATAGTTAAATGTACTTTTGCTAATAATGCTTTCGCGGCATCTTTTGAAGCTCTTGTTTTATATCCATGATCTGCTATACTACTCGCAGCTGTTTCTAAATCGGAAACAATTAAATCATATATGATGTCAGTATCAACTCGAGTAAACTCTTTTTCAACTTCCAACGGAGCGACAACGCGATCAATTAACGGTAAATCGCCAAATAATCTCACTAAATTAAAATAAGAATATGCTCTTAAAAACTTAGCTTCACCTTCTATGGCTGCAGCTGCTTCAGCATCTTCAATAATTCCTAATTTTTCTATGATAACATTAGCTCTATAAATAGTTTCAAATGAACTTGTATAGTAGTTTAATACAAAGTTATTTGTTGGAAGTACAGCAAAACTTTCCATTTGTCCCGCATCTGAAGCATCTTCTGAATCTGGACTCTTAGTACTTGTATTATCGGAACGCATTTCTGTTAAGTAAAATTCCCACTGCACACCGTGGTTCAAATCTTTACTGCTAGTATTTACCCCTTTAATTGCGGCGTAAACACCTATTAAACCTGTTTCCAACTCATCGACTGAGGTATAATAATTATCTGTTGTTATCGCAGAGCTTAGTTCCGCTTCCAAAAAGTCACTACAAGAAACCGTGGAACCCACCATCAACATTAAAGCGATATATTTAAAATATTTCATAATATTATTTATTAAATCGTTAAAAAAATTATTAAAAATCTAAATTTAAACCGAGAGAAATAGTTCTATAAATTGGAGATCCACCTCTTTGATAACCATATTGGGTAGGGCTTGTTTTGTCTACAGCCTCTGGATTCCACCCTGTATAATTATCTGCGGTTTTATAAATTAAATTTTGACCTGTTGCATACACTCTTAACCCTGAAATTTTAAATCTTTCTAGAGCAGCGCTAGGGAAGTTATATCCAATATTCACGTTTCTTAATGCAATGTAAGAGGCATCTTGAACAATACTGTTAGTAAAATACTTATCAACTAAAAACTCTTGATCTGGAGTATCTGCTGCTATTGTTCTGTTATTGTTATTACTAAACAAGTAATGATCTGCTATATTTCTTACTTCTGCACCATGAGAACCTTGGAACATGAAAGAGAAATCGAAATCTCCAATATTAAACTCGTTAGTTAAACTCCAAATTAACTCTGGATAAGGATTACCTAATACCGTTTTATCTTCTTCATCTAAAACCCCATCACCATTTAAATCTTTAACATATACTAAACCAGATTCTGCACCTACGTGTCTATATGGTCTATCTCTATATTCTATAGGAATTTCCTTATCTACAACATAACCATAATATTGAGATATTGGTTGACCTTCTAAATTTATCCACTCTGCCGGTCTACTTGGGTCTAAACTTGTAATCTGACCATCTGAATCTGCAAAATCTACTAATTCGTTTTTATTTGTAGTAGCTATAAGTGTTGAACTCCAACGAAACTTTTCTCCAGTAATATTCTTTGTTCTCAACTCTAATTCCCAACCTTCATTTTTAACTTCACCTAAGTTAACTAATGCCCCCTTAAAACCTGTAGTTACAGATATTGGGTTATCTAATAGTAATTGATCACTTGTTCTTTGGTACCAATCTACAGAACCTGTTATTCTATTATTTGCAAAGCCAAAATCGATACCTGGGTTAATTTCAACTAAACGCTCCCACTTTAATTGTGGATTTGCGATGTTTACAGGAGAAATACCAGCAGTAATGGTACCATCTACAGAATAACTATTCCCTGACGCTCCTAATAGAGCTAAATGCGGATAATAATCGACTAGAATATTATCTGTATTCAAGGTTGTAGAACTTCCGTTTGCGTCTTGATCTACCGCTCCTGTATTTAATCTATCGTTACCTGTAACACCATAACTTAATCTAAATTTTAGATTACTTACAACATTACTATCTTGTAAGAAGTCTTCTTTAGCAATGTTCCATCCTACAGATGCAGCAGGGAAATTACCATATTGAAAATCTGATCCGAAAATAGAACTACCATCACGTCTCATACTAAGTGATGCTAAGTATTTATTATCATAAGCATAAGTTAATCTTGACACATAAGAAATACCACGTTTTTGCCATTCAAAACCGTCATATTCAGCAATAGATGTGGCATTAGTAATTTGTTGCACTATATCATTAGTGTAACCTGTACCCTTAAATCCTGAATAGAAAAAGTTTCTACTTTCAATGGATACACCAGCAACAAGCCCTAAATCATGTTTACCAAATGATTTATCATAATTGAAAAAGTTATCAAAAATAATGTAATTTTCTTTTTGAGAAATCTCTTCCATGTAAGCATCAGTAATGTTTTCCCTAGCTTGTGTACCCATATAATCAATACGCTTAGTATCGTTATATGAAGCAGATAGAGACGACTTGAAGCTTAAATCATCGGTTATTTTATATTGACCATATAAGTTACCATACATTTGAAACTTTTTATCGGTTCTGTCACGCTCAGTAATTCTAGCGTAAGGGTTAGCATTATTACTATTCCCGATATTGGTAAGAATATCATTAATTTCACCATCTCCATCTAAATCAAATATGGTAAAATGATCTTGTCTAGCATAATCACCAATTGCTAAATCTGGATAAGCTCCATTTGGATCAACATATTGTAATGATTGTTCCGTATGATAAATAGGTAACCAAGGCTGATGTCTTGCTACGTTATGAATGTTTTCTGAAAACCTTCTTCTGTTTGTGTAAGATGGACTTATAGTAGCACCAACACTAAACTTATCATTTAATTTACTATCAACTTTTATTCTAGTTCCAATTTTCTTATAATTATCCACTAGCATTACTCCCTCATCCTCAGAGTAATTCATACTTATAGTAAACTTAGTTTTTTCATTTCCTCCTCTTAATGATAAAGAGTGGTTTTTTATAACACCTGATTCAAAAAATACATCTTGCCAAGAACGATCCGTTCCTATTTGTAACTGTGCTTGTGTATACTGCGATATCACACCGTTTTCTTGCATTTGCATGTCTGCCCAACCTTGAGTTGTAAAGCCATAAGCATCACTTTGCCTAGCCGTTTTCATACCTGTAAACGTACTATAATTAACTCTTGTTTTTCCGGCAACACCAGATTTCATAGTAATCATAATAATACCATTAGATCCTTTAGAACCATAAATAGAAGAAGACGCTGCATCTTTTAATATTTCAAAAGATTCTACATCATTCATATTTAACGAACCTAAAAAACTTGAGCTTACTATAATACCATCAACAACTATCAAAGGCGTAGAATCACCAGCCATAGAACCAACACCTCTAATCGTGATTGTTGGAGCTGCACCAGCTTCACCATCTGTAGCTTGAATATTTACACCCGATACTTGCCCTATTAAAGCATCATCAACCCTTGATACAGCAATTTGATCAAGATCGTCGTTTACTACTTTTGAAACGGCACCAGTTACGTGTGATTTTTTTTGAGTTCCATACCCAATAACAACAACTTCATCTAACTTAGCTAAATCTTCTTCTAGTGCTATATTTAGTGACGTTTGATTTGCTACAATAATAGTTTGAGATACAAAGCCTATATAAGAAACTTGAAGAACGTCTCCTGCTGCAACTTGTATTTCGAAAGCACCATCAAAATCGGTAGAAGCTCCTTTTGATGTATTTTTTACAATAACATTTACTCCAGGAATAGGAATGTTATCTGTGGCAGACACTACGGTACCTTTAAGAACCCTTTTGTCTTGCGCAAAAACTGTAATACTAAACAGTAATATTACAATAAGTGTAAGTTTGTTTGTCAAATTCATAATTGGTTTAGTTTAATTTTTATTTGGCTTGGAATTTTACTCCAACATTAACTGAACACTTTAATGTTCAAAAAAACTTGATTACTTTAAGAGACATTTAACTCTTAAAGCAACCCTAAAAACAACACGAACTACTGTAATCTTTGTAATTTTGTAGAACACATGTTTTTATTACTGTAATGGCATGTTATAATTTACTTCCCTCCTAAAAGAAGTAAATCAAGTAAAAAAGGATGGGCGCACACCCGTCCTTTTTTTTATATATTATCTAAAGCTATACAACTCTAAAATTTGGTTGACCAGATTGGTTTACCAAATATATACAAAATTTTGTTAATTATAGCCTTTTGATAAATTTTAACTAAATAATACTGAAATCACCTTTCATAAATCCCTTACTAACAGCCACTAGAAGCTACTAGACTTTAACTTTTAGAATGGTTCAGATATTTTTTTAATTATGATTTATCTCCAAAATAAGACACACCATCACCACTTAAAAAATCTTCTCTTACCGGGCTAAATGTATCAATTAGTTCACCTGCTTCCAGACAAACAGCACTATGCATTAAATTAGGCTCAATATACACACCATCTCCTGCTTCTACAATTTGCTTTACTCCATCAATTTCAAATTCAAATTTACCTGAAGCACAAAAAGTAGCTTGCGTATGGAAATGTTGATGCGGAGAACCTAAAGCTCCTGTCTCAAATTTCACTCTTACCATCATTATTTGGTTATCGTAACCTAAAAACTTTCTTGAAACTCCTCCTCCAAGCTCTTCCCATTCCATGTTTTTTGTGATGACGTACTTTTCACTAAATCGATTCATTTTTTTTTGTTTTTATAATTTATTTAATCCTACTAAAACAAGAATATCGTAAAGTATCATTCTTGTTGTTTATTCTTGAATTTAATTTAACGCTTTTAAAGTAAAAGCACCTGTCCATGCTAATGCTTTTCCATTTATAGTTAATTGGTGTTCCGAGTCTGGATCATTATCTAAATTCGAAATCACAAATATTTGTTTCTTATCATTATCTGTTTCAATTTCAACAGCCGTATACGCATCAGAATCGAAAACAACATCCATTTGTTTTACGTGACTATAAGCATTAACTGCAAATTCTGAAACCGCACTATACGCACCATGAGATTCTACCACCGATGCGAAAACTGTGTTTTTAGCGTTCTTTTTTCTGATGATAAAACCAGGTTCGTTTCTTAAGTTATAATCCTTGTCATTAGCGCCAATTTTTGCTAAAATCAACTCATCTCCTTTTGAAGTTGCCGATGTTACGGAATAAAACTTACCATTAAGCAACCAGTTTAGTTTCGCGTTACTGCCGTCTGAAACACCTTCGGCTTCTTTGTATAAATGTTGGTAACCGTTAGATTTCCCGAAAACCGTTGGCGTATTTAATTTTTCATAATCGAAACTGGTTTGCATAATTTGTCCTAAATAATAGAAAGGCAAATCATATTGATTGCTATTATCCGATACCACTTTCATAATATCTAACAAGTATGGTTTGCTATAGCTGTCATCAGTTATAAAAACCATAGTACGTTGCATTTTTGTTCCTGGATATGCATTGTTTTCTTTAGCACTAGCCACTTGAAGTTTTGGATTAGAAACATCGAAAACATACTTTTCAGAATGATGCGTACTTCCTATTTCATATTTACCTTGAAAATGTGACGTTTCATTCTGAACCAATGTATTGTGAGCAATAGATTGTTTGGCCCAAGTTTTATTTTCTTTTAAATAATTTCCACCGCCTTTTTGTTCAATATTTACATAACGTGCTAGGCCATAATCTTGCGCTACTTCCTCTCCATCTTCATATAAAGAATACGATAATTTATCGTAATGTCCATGACTTAAACCTTGCGCTGCATATTTAAAAACAACTTCTAAATTATCGCTTCTTAAAATACCGACAGCACCTTCGTCTCCGTTTGGACCATCGCTAAGTTCTACCGATTTCTTTTCAAATGGTTTCTCTAATCCGTCCTTAAGACCTAAAGCAATACTTAAACCAGTATCATCCAAAACCACACGATCTTGTTTTTTTGCAATACTCAATAATCCTGGGTTTTTACCGCCATAATAATAAGCAATATCAACAGCTGTAACCACTGCACTCGTGTAGTAACTCATCCCTTTTTGACCATCATTTAACGGAAAGAAATCACCATTAGCATCACTTAAATTTAAAAGCGCATCTACTGCTTTGATTAACACACCATCTTTGTATTCAAAAATCTTCATTTCCGGCTTTACATTCTCAAGTGCTTCAGCAAAAATTAAAAATGGATACATGGCATAACGTTGGTAATAGGGACCTTCAGTATAATAACCATCTGGAGAAAAAGGTTCATCCAAATTACCATAAAAGCCTAATTTCTGTCCTTCAACTTTTATAAAACCACCATCATCATCCTTCATTCCTACTTTTAAATTATCGGTTTCCAAACCTTCCAAAGCATCTTTTAACAACGCATCATTATCCATAACTAAAGCAATCATTCCAACCGCAACATTTCCCCAAGTACTATGGTTGTGCACGCGATTAAAAAACTGCGGATTTCCTTCTGAAATAAATTTTGCAAACGGAACAAATAAATCTTTTTCAAAAAGTTCACGATCTTCGGCACTTAACCAATCGTAAACACAATCGTAAGCCTGTGCAGTATAAACCAACCAATTAGAATCATTCAAACATTGCCAAAATAATTTACCGCGTGCATACGAACGTGTTTGTGGGTGCACTGGTAAAGTTGGGTATAATTTAGCATAAGCCATAAGCATGTCTCGCACATAAACAGCATACTTTTCATCATCTAAAATTTGAAAGAGTACACCTGCTTTTTGCATCATTATAAAATTAAGCTTGTGGCGCGAATGTGTGTAACCACCAGAATAATCTTTAGGAATAGGCACCTCGATACCCAATTCAATTTCGGCATCGACTTCCGCTTTTGTTTCTGCTAAACTCTTATCGAAAATAGGAACCGTCCCTAAATGTTTACGAATTTCTTTAACGCCATTTTTGGTAAGCACTAAATTAGGGTGACCGCCATCGGCTTCTGTAGAAGCAACATCTTCGGTTTGATTCGATTCTTGTTCTTTGCAAGATATCAAGCCTAGAAATAATACGCTAAAAAGTACAGGAATTACTATTTTGTTTGTCAACTTCATTGTTCTTTATTTGAAATAATTCGTAAATCTAATTTCTATAACTTGCTACCAATTTATGTCACTCTAAAAAGAAATTATTACTTCTGAATTTTATTTTATTTCTAAACACAGCTAATTGGTAAACCAAACTGGTTGACCAAATATAAACATATTTCTTAGTCAACCAAAACAATAATTGATAATTTAGCGATTTTAACAATCTAAAACTAACAATTTACAAAAATTAAAGCCAGATTATTCTCCATTGAAAACACCAATCTTTCGAGGATTAAGTAATTTCGTTTGTGTTTCATTTCCCTTTTTATAGAAACTCGCATACCCTTTACAGTTAAAGATCGCGGTTTAAATAACACCTACAGAAGGAAAAACTCTAGCATAAACCATTATAGTTAGCAACAAAAAAAACAGCATTAAAATTAACTTTTTTAAACTTCATATAGAATAAACACATTAAATGGATTTTGAAGTATAAAACAAGTTCTTAATACTGTTTTACAATTATTTTAAACAAATACTGAATTAATACATCAGCTTCATTTTTAGATTTTCCTCACTTTTTATACTTCCTGAATTATTGAAGGTATTATCAGCTGCATAGTTTTCTTTTGCTCCCCACAGCATAGAAACTAATTCTACCGGATTATTTGTGAACGTATTATTATTAATATTAACATACACAATACCACGATGGTTTAACAACATGCCATTTTTCTCTTTGGCACCACAGTTTGTAAATGTGCTGTTTGAAACTAATAGATTTCCACCAATAGTAGACTCATCATAACCACCACGATAATAATCGATCACATTTTGCTTAATAGCATTAAACGTGCAGTTTTCTACGGTTAAGTATTCTGTATTGTAATCGCCTTTATCATTAATTTCTTCAGATAATTCTATACCATTTTCACAGTTTGAAAAATTAGAATTCTCAAACGTAATACGCTCGGCAAACGATTGTTTATACACTTTTAAAATATAATTGAATTCACTAATATCACAACCAGAAACCGTTAAACCAAAATGGTTAGACATGTTTTCCTTCAAACTTGCAAAAGCATAATTAGTGTTATTTCCTACTAACACCACATCTTTCAAAGTCAATAACCCTTTTGGATTTAAAGCAAATAACGGTGTGTTTTCTTCTCCAGAGAAAATAATTTGTGATTTCCCTTTTTCTTTAGATTGAATGGTGATGCTTTTGTTGATCTCTATAGATTTTGAAATTTGAAAAACACCCGAATCTAAAGCAATAATATCACCATTTTGAGCCCCGTTAATTTTAGATTGAAGTTCTTCTGCATTAGCAACAGCAAATGTATTTGCTTCTTTAGCTTCTATTACGTTAGAATACCAGCTCGCACCATACTTCGATTTATCTAAAATATTAGGATCTGGCATATCGGCATTTACAAAAGCTCCAATTGTATTTTTACCTACTCTTGAGTTTCCTAATAAATCCTTCGTTATAGTATTAAATTCAAAACCTACATAAGGCGTTATTTCACTTGGTACACCTACCGGAATTGATATATTTTCAGAAACTTTTTTCAACTCTAATTTAGCATTCTGCAAACCACCTTTATAATCCTTAAACTTGACGTTTTTATTATTGATAACGTTACTTTTGAAAAGTACACCATCAGCTTTATCATGTTCAACAACTGGCAATAAATCGCCTTTTGTGTTATAAATAATATTGTTTGCAACAACCGTTCTAATAGGTCTTGCTGAACGAATTTCCGACTTCGGTAACACATCAGATTGCGCAATGTTAGTACCAACACCAAATTGCCAAGGTGATTTACAATCTACATAAGTATTATAAGCCACCACAACATCGGTAACTTGATTATATCTATTTAATGGCGATTTTGGTATACCATTCATAACCGCTAGTGGGCTTCGGAAGTTTTCTCCAATAATATTATAGAAATAATTATTTACAACCCAATGCCCTGTATTTACAAGTCTTATTCCTCCATAGTTTTTATTCTTACCATCTCCAATAAAATAATTACCGTCAATAACAGCATAATTACCATGACGAGTTACCACAGAACCTTCACTTTTATAGAATACATTATTTCTAATTTCATTGAAATTGGTTTTACTAGAAATTATTTCCACCTCTCCATTACACTCTTCAAATAAATTATTGGCAATAGTAGTATTACTTGGTGACATCGATGTAAAACTACTCCCCAGTTGAATAGATTCTCCTCTAGCCCCACCTTTTCTTGGTCTTGGACCAAAATGATTGTTTACAATTTGATGAAAGTTTCTAATACTTTGGTTACCTTTTAAATCGACTCTAAGTGTGGGTCCTCCATTCGTTTTACCTGCGATATAACAATGATCTACTTGGTTATGTTTTCCATAAAGCTGAATCCAAAGATCATCTTTATCGCGTTCTTTTTGGTTGTAATCTAAAATCACGCAATTGGTCACTCTAGAATAGTTGGCAACTTCTTCTTCACTTGTTCTGAATGCAATAACGTTTTCAGTTGGCGTATATCCATTCCTAAAATACAAGCCTTCTACAATTAAGTAATTTCCGGCAATTTCTAAATTAGAAACCCCCTCAATAAATACTTGACCTGGCGTTTCTGCCCTTAAACTAATTGGAGCTTCTTCAGTGCCTTCTCCTATTAACTTTATTTCAACATTTTCCCAAACACCGTTTGCTAAAATAATATCGTCTCCGGCCTTTACATTTTTGATAGCCTCGTACAATTCATCATTGGTTTTCACTAAAACACCTGTATTATCAACTTTCTTATCACAAGAAAAACACAATACCACTACAGTTAAAAGACAAAACAACTTATTCATAAAAAAACATATTTTTACTAATTTAAACAAAAAAGAAGGCCTCTTTAGGAAAAAGACCTTCTTTTTAAAACAACTAACTACTCAACTACTAATTTATTAATGAAGCTCTTTTCTGAAGCGATTATATTTATAGCATAAACACTTTTCGACAAGCTTGATATATCTAACTTACTATTTAACAAATTCGTTTTTAAAGCCATGCATTTACTAGCAACATGACTCCCATTTAATGAGATAACATGTGTAGCTTTAAAATTTATTTCAGCATGAACTTGATAAAATCCTGAAACTGCCGCTAACAAAAATGTAAAAAGTTCCTTTTTTTTCACAATCGTTTAGTTTGGTTTAGGGTTTTCACTGGAAAACCACATTGGTTTACCAGTTTGGTTTTCCAAATATATGCATATTTTGGTCTTATCCAAATTTTTTTAACACAAAATATTATGAATACGCATTATTTTTAACGAAAAATGATAAAAACTCAAAAGAATAGATCTTTTCTAATAAGAAAATACAGATATCTGTATATTTACAAGTTATTTTTTAAATTGAAGATGGCATTGCTTAGCACATTAAAAATGCGAACTAAAAACATAATTATAAATGCTAGTGAAGTAACAAATTAATAAAAGCACCTGTTTACTAGAAGCTTATATCTTAATAATCAAAATACCAATTAAACAAATCGGTTCTAATACCAAAATTAAACCAGACCGTATTACTTTTAAACGTGGTTGCAGTATTAGCTTCCGGATTAAAATTACGCACGGTAACATCGGCAAAAACTTTTAAATTAGATGCCGGATTTACAACATAACCCGCTTGTAAATTTCCGTTAAAGATGTTCGATTTTAAACCTTGACCAACTTCAACTCCCGCGTCGAATGGCCGGTCGTTATAGTTTTTAAAGATGTCAGCACCATAACTAAATGCATCCGTATCATCATTAAAATCTAAACCACGTACACCAAAAATTAATTTAGCATCAGCAAACCAACGTTTATAATGGTAACGCCCTATAAGAATGGCTTCGCTGAAATTAGCACCCCACAAATGCGCCATAGATTGATTGTTATGGCCGTAATTGGTTGCTATTGTATTATGTGAATACGTGTAAGGACGAATGCGATTATATTCAAACTGAAGCAATAAATTTTCAACATCAAAGGCGTTGTAATATTTAACACCAAGCTGGTAACCAAATTTGTTTTTCCAACTTTTCTCTCCTCCTTTTATATCATTTAACGAAAATTCATCTAAAACAAATTGACTGTATAAATTGATATTATCGTTCCATTTATACTTTGCTGAAGCTCCTACAATGGCATTTCCAGCATCTTGTCCTGTTTCAAACTCTATAGCACGGTAAAAAATAATTGGATTTAAATAGTTAACATCGAACCCTCTATTATTAGAATTGCTCCAAACTACAGATTCAAACAACCCTAAATTGAATCGTTTAGAGACATTCCAACTTAAATAATGGTTCGCCATATATTTGGTTAAGAAAGCACCATCTTCCGTAACTTCTGGACGTACATCTTTTAACCACATCCAGGTATTGGTATATTTAATTTTCCAAAACTTAGTATTCAATTTTAAAAACGGATGCGGACTAGCAACATCGCTAAGCAACAACGAGCGATACCCATCTCCTATAAAGTTTTTACCATGTCCGAATTGAATGTTTATAAATTTCGCAGGAGCATAAGACATGTACGCTTCGGCCACTGGATAATCATAAGAATCTGTTTTAAAACGCTTCGCAATACCGCGACCAGGAATAATTGCTGGATCGGGACCAAAGGCTTTTAAGCTTTCGGAATACTGATTAACATAATCGGCAAAACGACCTTGACTTTCAAAAACGGAAGCGTAAAAATTGAATTTCTTACCCAAACCACCTTGAACTAAAAACCCACGTGTGTTATTGTAAGTTGAACTAAAGTCGGCATCAGTATCTTTTCCAACTTCTAAATCTAAAATAGGATCGATAGTAAACCAGTAATCATCACTTTGTAACTGCACTAAATGTTCGTTCCATAATTTTTCACCTGCCCAAGTTTTAGTTTCTCGCTGCAAGGCTTCTGCTTCAGCATCAAAATCGTAATACGCCGCTACCTCTTCATAAATCAACGGCTTAGATGCTGTATGACTATTTGTGCCAACCAAATTCATACTTCGATCGAATCGTGCATAATCACTATGCGTGAACTGAATATTTAACTGACTGCTGTGCGCTTTATTTTCAAAAGCCTTTAATGCTTTATTCACCTTATCGAATTCCGATTTTGCTTCTTGCTCTAGCTTAGAGAACTCCGTTATACTTTTATTCTTGTTATTTTCATTAGCCTTGCTTTTATACTCTAGAGTATAACGTTGGTCTACCAATGGTATTTTTATTGGCATGCTGTATTGCTTAAAACTGGGACGCCCATTATACGTGGCAGGTTTTATTTTTGGAAAGATTGAAAAAACACGGTTCACTTCTGTTTTTAATTCATCATAAACCGCATCAACATACACTACTTTAAATTGTCCCGTGGTATCAACTTCGAAAAGCACGGAAACTTCACCTTTATAGTTTTCATTTAAAACCTTTTCTGGTACTTTAAACGAGTTATAAATATGATTATATACATTGTTATCAAAACAATTTCGCTGTTCGTTAAACGCAATGCTATCGCAATTAGGGAACATTGGAGATTTTTCTAAATAAGCATTGTTTTGGGCAGGGCTAAAGTATTGAACAAAAATAAAAAGGAGTACAATAATTTGTTTCATTGCTTGAAGGGTATTGACAAATCGAATAAATATCTTAAAGGGTGAAAGATACCATATTTTTTACATTTCATCTTAAAAACACGCCCTTGTTCGTATAAATAACAAAGCCGCTAAACAATTAGCGGCTTTGAATAAAACATATTGAAGGTTCTAATTTTGTACACTAAACACAATAGGTAATGTATAAATAACGCTCACATTTTTGTCGCGTTGTTTTCCCGGTGTCATTTCTGGAATATAATTAATAACCCTTTTGGCTTCTTTTTCCAATTCAGGATGCGTTCCTCTAGTTTTTATCTCGGTAACACGCCCTGTTTTATCAATTTTAAACTGCGTACGAATGACTTGTTTTCCTGACAAACCTAATGAGCTACCCAAATCGGTATCAAACTTTTTCTGAACGAGTTTGGTGATTTTATCCGACATGCACTTTCGTTTATCCAAATTTGTTTTTTTGTTTTCACAACCTGGATAAATAGGCACAAATTCAACGCTAACAAAATCTACAGGAGGCGCTTCTTCAGGCACCCCTTCAACAACGATATCTATAATATCTATAGGATCGGAAGTTGTGTTTTCCTCAGCAGTAATAATTTTAAGAGCTTCTTTTAGTGGCGTATCATCATCAACAATAGTAACTTCATCAATAAGTTTTGCTACCTGCTGAGCTTCTTGACGCATTTCTACTTTTGGCTCTTCATAAACTTGGAAGTTTTCAATTCGAATTTCTTCGGAAACATTGGGTTCAACCATACCGACATCGATACTTTCTAATTCCGTTGCAAACTTCATTTCTAAAAGTCCGTAGACCATGAACAAACAGACTATTAATCCGACTTGAAAATAAAGGGTGGAATTTTTTTGTAAATTTGCATCATGCTTTTGTGATTTTTTCACGAGTTGCTCATTTTGCCGAATGAGTTCGTGAGTTTTTTTTGGATTACTCATAATTATTATGATTTAAAATGTTAATATTATGCTAAAGTCACAATAAGCGTACCAAAAAAGAAATCCCGTTACAAATAAATGTAACGGGATTTTATATTATAGTGCTGTTTTACAACAGCTATGAAAAAACTTAATCTTGAACTTGGAATACAATAGGTAAAGAGTAAGGTACTGTTACTGCTTTTCCACGTTGCATACCTGGTTTCATTTTAGGCAACATGTTAATAACACGCGCTGCTTCTTTTTCTAAACCTGGGTGTGGTGCTCTTGAACGTACACCAACAACGTTTCCTGTTTTATCAATTTTAAAAATTACATTGATACGTTGTCTTCCTGATAATCCTAAATCACTAGCTAATTCTGTGTTGAATTTTTTAGTTACAAATTTTTGAATTTTTTCAGACATACAAGCTTTTTTAGCTGCGTTATTTCCTTTTTCGCAACCTGGAAATACTGGTACATTTTCAATTACAGAAAATGGTACTTCAATATCTTCATCAACTTCTACTACTTCTACTTCTTCAACCTCAACAATTTCTGTTTCTTGATCAACTTCGGTAGACTCTATAATGGTTTCCTCAATTTCCACTTCATCCTCTACAATTTCAATAACTTCTGGAGCTGCAGGTGGCGGCGGTGGTGGTGGAGGTGTTTGTAATAACTCCGTAATTGGAATTTCTTCTTCTATTTCTTCATCCATACTTACGACTCCGATATCAGTGATAACATCATCATATGTTTTAAAGTTAATAGCGAAGTTTGTTAAAAATAACATCAGCGCTAAGCCGATAGCGAAATACAAAGAACTGTTACGTCCTACATTTGCTTTATGATTTTTTTTAAGTTCCATAATATAATTTAGTTAATCAAGAATGCTAAAATAACTATTTATTTATCAAAAAAGCAAGTCTTTATTACTTTTTAACTTGCATTTTATTTATTTGCCACAATATCAAAGTGGTGAGTAAAGCGCCTAGGCTGTTTGCTACAATGTCGTAAACATCCATCGAACGATATGCTGTTACTGTGCCTTGTAAGACTTCTATAACAACTCCAAACACTATAGCAAAGCCGCATGCATAAATTAAAGCTTTTTTTGTACTCAGTTTTATATTGAATACAAAAGCTGCACTCCAAAGCGTTGTAAACACCGCATAAGCTCCAAAATGATATATTTTATCGGCAAACGAAACCCCTAAACTGGGTACGTTTTTTAAAGACATCAAACAGGCCAATGTTAAAACAATGGTGTATAAAATTGCTGTGGGTAATGCTATTTTTTTAAGCACCAATTAAGGCTTTATAATCATCAGCAGACATTAAGCCATCAATTTGAGATACATCTGAACATTTTACTTTTATCATCCAACCAGCTCCATAAGGATCTGTGTTTACTTTTTCTGGCTCGTCTTCTAAGCTTTCATTGAATTCGATAACTTCACCTGAAACAGGTAAAAACAAATCAGATACTGTTTTAACCGCTTCAACAGTTCCAAAAACTTCATCGGCGTCTAATGTTTCATCTACAGTTTCAACTTCAACATAAACAATATCACCAAGCTCACTTTGTGCAAAATCGGTAATACCAACGACAACAACATCGCCTTCAACTTTTACCCATTCGTGATCTTTTGTGTACTTTAATTCTGCTGGAATATTCATATTATTATACTTTAATTTTTAAGTTTTCTTTTCATTTAACCAAAAATGGTCACTTTTAATTTTGAACAAATGTATTTATTCAGAATTGAAATTCAAATAGAATGATTATTAATTACCAAAATTATATCTAATGGTAAAACCAGACCTAATAGTTGTTAATGGAAACGCTGTTGAAATAGCATACTCTGAAAATGAATAATCGAAATAAAAGATACCTGTTAAGTTTTTACTAAAAGCATAATCGGCCGAATATTTGAGTCCCCAAATAGTTTGCCCAGAGGTTACTTGGTTGTTTTCTAAATCAAGGTAACGGATAATGGTTTTATTATCACGCACCGATATGTCGGCTTTCATATTTAAATCACTTACAATACGTTTTGTTGGGCCTGCGAGTTTAGAGCGGATGCGCAAATCTTTGATGCGGTATCCTAGACCTATAATATATTCATTCCCTATAACCTCGGTTAATAAGTTGTTATCAAAACTTAAGGAAAGTAATCGGTCTTTTTTAATTTCAGCAAGGATTTTTACTGAATTTTTCATCTCCAAATCAATACGCATTAACGGACTAAACATTTCTGTTAAGTTGATATTACTAAACAGGCGTTCGTTTTTATAATTCCCAGATTGATCTTTGGTATTATCAGGCTGATCATCATAACTTAAAGCAAAATTAATATCAGTACCATCATAATCAAGATCATTATAGTCTAAATTAGTTTGAAATTGATTAATGGTATATGTTGAACGGTAACCATGAGTTAATGAAAAACGTTTGAAACGCTTTTTAAACCAGGCAAATTTCATGAAACCAGAATATTTTAAATCCCAGTTTGGAATAGGGACATCTCTAAAAGCGCTTGTGGTTACTTTATTGGCATCGGTACCTGTATAAGCCGATAAAAATGCAGGAAGCAAAACCGCTTGGTTGTTTTTACCAAACCCTTTCGGATATCCATCGGCATCTAAATCGTTAACATCGGCACCTTTTTCAGCAGCTAATCTTCGTGCGATAATTAATCGGTTACTTCTAAAATCGTTAAAAGCATCCGAGGTTGTTTCATCACTTTTACTGAAAGCCGTTTTTATTAAAAGTGTTGATATATTAAAGTTCCCGAAGGTATTTGGCGTTAATGCCACGTATTCGTTATCATTATTAATATCGACTTGATAGTTCTCGGTGTAATTTTTATAATACGTTCTATTACCAACAATATCAATTTTTAAATCTTTTATAGGCTCTAAACTAGCTGAAACATCTAATTGCTTGGTATTTGTTGATGTGTATTGCTGATTAAAATCTTGATATAAAGTAAGCCAACCATTTCGTGCCGCTAAACTTCTAATATCACTTTGGCTACCAAAAGTATAACCAAAGGTTGGTTTTAATGTTCCAATAAACCCTGGCGTTTGTGTATAACCAGGTAAATACGTTCCGTTGTTTTCCGAATAATTAAACTGTATCCGTTTTATTGCTGTTAAAACATCAATACCTGCATTTAATAATTTTGTTGTGGACTGGCTTTTAGGTTTAGGAGCTTTTGTATTTCTAGAATTTGCACCTGGAGGCCCAGTAGTTCTAGTTCGCACACGTCTAATTGGCTTTTTAACCAATCCTAAATATTTATACAATTTATTCATATCTAAATTGGTATTAATATTATGTGTATTGGCATTCTGTATGGTATTTCCTAAATCGTAAGTTTCGCCATCTAATTCTAAATTCCCGTATAAATCGGACCCTTTTTGCCATTGAAAATTACCTGTATATTGGTAAGTTGCGTTGATAAAACTAAACGTTGGAATTTTATTGATAGGTAATTGATACGTTAATCCTAAATTTTGCATTTGACGGTTTGGATCTCCAAAATCTAAAAAGCCATCCCAAACATCGAGTGTTGAATCTTGCTCGCCATTAATAATATTATCTTTAAAATAATTACGAACAATATTATTATTCGAAGCTGTAAAATTAAACTGCAACGATTCGGTTAAATTATAATTGATGGTATATTGAAAATCGAACGTGTAATTTCTTCTAAATAGTTCTTCAATTTCAATATTAGTAGTACCTTCTAAAGCAATATCTCTAAACTTTTGCCTGTTGAACTGTCGGTTTAAATCTGTATTTACAGTGAAACTTGAAGGCATTAAATTCAGATTAAAATCTTTTAAAATCTTCCAATATTTACCCGTAAACAACGAATCGTTCTTTTTAAATGGCTGAATAGTTACCGGTTGAAAATTATGCGCATAATTAGCGCCAACCCGAACGGTTTTATTAACCGAATTCTGTATTTCGAAATCACGATGCTCCACTTTATTATATGAATAATTTAAAGTAACATTCTCTACGTCGTAAAAACGAGGTTTAGCATCGCCTGTTCTGTTTTTTCTAACACCTATTAAGTTAATACTTTGGCGTTTGGTATAATCTTCAGATTGTTGTTTAATAGTTTCTTTCTTCTCAGCTGTATCCGCAGCACTTATTCGAGAATCTAAAGTTAAATCTTCGTAATACTGATCGTATTTTGGAGTAACAAGTTCTTCACTTTGCCCATAATTAAAAGGTATTTGAATACCCCATTTTTTTGGTAATAACTGCCCCACATTTACATTGGCAACCACATCGTATTGTTTTACGTCTTCTAAATTACGCTGGCTTGGTCCTTGTTCTATAGATCCAAAACCCGATGTGCTTTGGCTTCCTGTAGCACTAATACTTGCAAAATCGGCAAAGTTAGTATCCATACTTACCACAGCAGCCCAACCGCCTTCATTATCCATATCGGATAAGCGGAGTTCGTTAAACCAAACTTCCCCACAAAGGTTATTATCGCCATTTTCGGCCACGTTTTTAACACCTACCATAAGTGTTCTAATATCTCCAAAGTTCGGGTTCCCTTTAATTCCCACACGGTGTTGGCCTATCACATAACCAGCAAATTCATCGGCTACGAGTTCTGGAACATCACCAATAACATCATAAAAAGTAGCATCTTCATTTCCAAGTGTTCCTGCTGAAATCCCTAATGCTTTTATCTGTCCTAAAATTTCAATAGGCAAATTAATTTCATTTTCTGTTGGCCATAAATCGTCACGACTATTTGATGACGACAACCTTAATGGAATTTCTATTTGATAATAGTTTTCAGTAAGGTCGTTACCCATTCTAATAAAACCAACCATTTCCTTATCTTCTAACTCTCCAGAATCATCATCGTCGGCATGCATAAACATTCTTAAGCGTTTGTATTGACGCATATCGAAACTTACGTTTTTGTACACCGCTTTAGAATCTTTCGCCTCTAATTCGCAAACTTTCAATACTAAAGATTGTTCGTTTTGAGTTACAATCGTGTTGTTGTTATATAGCTCTTCTGGTTCAATACCCGGTGGTCTTTCATAACTTCCATCGTTTTCAATAGTACCAATAATACCTACTGAAAAATCGGTTTGCGGATCGTCTGGTGTTGGATCATCTTTATCTAACGCTTGTGTATAACGTCTCCAATCACTTCTTACTAAATCTAAAGTTCCGAAACGGAAAACTGTTGCTTCAGTAAAGTCTTTCAAATAAATTCTAGAAAAACGTACCGACCTTAAATCACTAATACCTCCAATAGCTTTCGCATGGCTTCCTTCCACAGGAACTCGGAATTGATACCACCGCACATCAACCTCTTCTCCATTTGGAAGTGTACGTTTCTGACTTTTAAAATCGCGTAAAAATTCTTTTAACGGATTTGCATCTCCAAGGTTTTCAAACCCAGCTGCCGTTATTGGTAAGTTTTGTCTCGTGATATCCAATTCATACTCAAAATAACTATCAATCGTGTTCATGGTATTGTCACGGTTGATATCTTCTACATCGGGTTGTGTATTGGCACCACGATCGGTATTACTAAAAGAATCAGGTGTATTTCCCTCAACGCCATTATAGCGTTTGTAACGATCGAAAATATTACCTTCAGCACTTAAAAAATACTGGTAATTATCGTTCGCTGGATCTTCAAAGGAGCTGTAATTATTGTAAATCGCCGTAAGTTCAGGATCGCCGGGTATTACAGGTGTTTCATCGCTATCAGCATAACCATCGTAACCAACATCTTGATTTACACGTTCATCTCCAGTAGAATCAAAAGCATAAATTAAAGATTGGTTTTGTGGTACAACGGTTCCCCAAGTTGTTTTTTGAAGCAAATCGTTATTTCCATCGTCCGGCAGTCCATTTTCATATAATTTTTTACCATCTTTAATAATATCTTCTGAAATATTTCCGAGGTTGAAAACTAATTTACCACCTGGGTTTGCAGGGTTTTCTTGAAATGGATCTTGCAACCAGAATTCGATATATTCAACATTTTGTTGCTCAAAATCTGTCGATGTAAGTTGGCGTGTAATACCAGCCCAACTATCTCGAGCTTCGTTAGCATCAATACCATCTGCAGCAACCGGATCGTAATTATAAGGACCACGTTCTTGTGGCGAATAGGCTAAATCTAATGTGTAAATAACCGTATTTTGGCCTTGTACGACATCGCGCTCCGGAAATAATTCATCTATAAAAACACGACTCGTATATAGGCTAGACATATCTTCATCTGTAATACCGTCTGGACGTTGGCTTGTATAAAAAACAGGATCGATGGTGTACCAGTTTAACATAGCACGTTGGAAACCATTCTGAATACCATTCTCATCTTCATCAGGATTTGTAGACACGCCTAAACCGATTGGTCTACTTGAAAGATACCAAGATTGTTGTGACCGTAAATCGATAGCATTCTGCGATCCTTCAAAATCGTCTATATAAGAGGTTGCTTCACCTTCTAAATCTGTTCCGCTAGGCGCACCCGGTAATAAATAAGCAACTTCTCCACGTACCGAAAAGTTAGATTCGGCATCCGTATCAATATTTGGTAACTTATTAACTAAACGCGTTAAAAACGGTACTTTTGTGGCATAATTCCCGTTAAAACCAAGCATGGTATTATTAATAGGTTCTGTACCATAATTAGCTTTTTGAGTTACTGGGCGCTCATTAAGATTTAAAAATGTTCCACCAATAACAAAATTCTCGTTAAACTTATGTTCCACATTTAACCCCGTAAAACGCTTTGTTTGTTGCCCGAATACAGCATTATTTTCTGTTGAAACTTCAATAGGTGTGCTAGAGGCTTTTAAAGCTTCATCTAAAATTTGAACTTTTCCTAGTTGATAATTTACGGTATAATCGATGCCTTCGACCAATAAACGACCACCGGCTGTAACTCTAACTGAACCTTGCGGCACATTAAAACTACCAATTGAAATCCCATCGCTACCTGATGATTTATAACTACCTTGAAGTTTAAATTTATTTTTATCACTAGCCTCTAAGGCAGCTGTTTTTGTACTACTATAAAGTACATCGTAAACATACTTGGCTTGATTTTCGTTGTATGTTGCTGTATTTCCATAAGAATCACTACCACCATCTAAAGACAGAGTGTTGAATAAATGTTCTCCAAAAGGTTCTGCATTTGGGAAAATAATTTGTCCGTTTTGCGAAAATACCGTAATACCTTCAACAAAATCGAAAAAGCCATCACCGCTTGTTTGCGGATCGTTATTATAATTTAACTTATCTAAATTAAAAACACGTAAAAGCGGTGTTTCATTTAAAGGTTTTAACCCGGTTTCAGGCTCTGGAAATGGCGTTGTCCCGACGGGTGTGATATAATTTAACGGCGACGCTTCATTATAAAAAATGTTTAATTTGAAATCTTCCGAACTTAAATTATAAGCTCCAGTGTCGTAGATGTTTTTCATCATCAAATCCCAAATAGGCAAATCGACGTTGGTAATACTACTCTTTAATAATTTTACAATAAGGTTGCTGTTTACAACATTGGTAACATCCCCATTAGTATTCACTGTAACCTCGGTAGCATTCACTCCATCGTTGGCAAACTCACCAACTTGATACGCTTTACCTCCCACAGTATACTGGAAAGCAACGGCTAAAACTTCATCGTTATTTAAACGTGAGTTTAACGAAATATAACCTAATTCTGAATTGAGTATATACTCCTGTCCTTCGGTTAATTTTCTAGCATTTTCAAGACTAGCATAATCGAAACCTTCATTTATACCCGATACTTCAATACCCGATTTGATGGTTGAAACCTCTCTAATACTTTGATTTAATTGAGATGTTGGTGCTGAACTATTAATTTTAGTAGGATCGAATGCATTATTTTCATTTTTAGGATAAGCATCTGGAGCGGCTAAAATATTTACTGCCGAGTAAACTTTTTCGCTGTCACTCTCACCTAAATCTTGAAGGGCTACAATATTTCTAACGTTATCCGTTCGGTTTGCTCTATTGGTAATCCAAACTTCAATTCTTGTTATTTGTAAACCTTTTGTATTTAAGTAAGGATAAGTTTTTAGTGCTTCGTCATAATTATCTCTAAAATAATGAGATAAAAAGAAGTGACGGTTTTCATCATAATCACGAACGTATAATTCAAACTCTTCTAGCGTGCCTCCGCCTTGAGAAACCACGGTATTAGATTGTGAACGTTGCTCGGAAAACACGCCTGTAATAGTCGTTTTACCAAACTGAAGTTGTGCTTTTACACCAAATAAACTTTGCGCACCCGTAATTAGGGAGCTATTTAAAGGCATACTCACGTTACCAATTTCAATTTTCTGAAGAATATCATCTTCGGTTGGTGCGTATTCTAATTTTATAAGGTTTTGAAAATCGAATGTAGACTGCGTATCATAATTGGCATTTACTGTTAAGCGTGTTCCTACTTTCCCTAAAAGACTTAAACTAATACGTTGATCGAAATCAAAGGTGAAGTTACTTCTATTTCTTGGTGAAAAATTAGGATTATCTTGTTTAGAAAACAACACTCCCAAATCCATTTCTACAGAACCTTGAGGAATAACCTCTATAGTATTACTTCCGAAGATAGATTCGAAAAAATCTGATTCTACATAAAATTCTGGTAACAGATTTTTACGCGCATCATCAGTGCCGTCTTTTTTACCCGAAAAAGCATCTACTTTTTCTTTATAATAACTACTTAAGTTTTGTTTGGCCACCAAAGCATAGTACTCCTTTGGTGTTAAAATAATGGGATAGTTAATGTTGAATTCCCCAATTTTTTCGGTGTAAACATACCGATCGGTTAAGGCATCATAAACATACTTAGACTCAATACTATTAGGCCTCGCTGTTTTAATATTACCTTGCTGATATCCTTTTTTTACTGAATCTTGCTCCACCTCCTGTCCCCAAGACAAGGTTGAAACAAACAGCATAACCACAAAAAAAGCAATGTGACTAATTGACTTATAGAGACTGAGGCTAATTTTTTTCAAAATGTATTATAAATTTTTTAGGGCTTGTTTTATAATAGTTTCTACCGTGGCATCCGGTTGAGCCATTACAATTTTATCCACAACACGTTCTGCTTGTTTTTTAACAAATCCAAGCACTTCTAAAGCAGATAACGCTTCATCTTTACTCGTATTGCCTTTAGAAACAGAAACTTCGTCAATATCGTAAATTTTCAGAATTTTATCTTTCAAATCTAAAATAACACGTTGTGCTGTTTTAGCTCCAATACCTTTTATGGATTGAATAAGGGCCACATCGGCCGTTGCAATACCTTCGCGCACCTGTTTAGGTGTTAACGATGATAGCATGGTGCGTGCAATACTAGCGCCAATACCGCTTACAGAAAGTAATAATCTGAAAATTTCGCGTTCGGCAACCGAGGAAAAACCATACAATGTATGAGAATCTTCTTTAACCTGAAGATGCGTAAACAATTTTAATTGTTCCGCATCTGGTATATTTGAAAACGTGTGTAACGATATATTTAACATATAACCAACGCCGTTGCAATCTATTACAACATGCGTTGGATTTTTTTCTACTAGCTTTCCTTGAATGTGTGTTATCATAAAAAGTTATTGGTTCACTTTCAAATGTAATAAAATTATTTTTGGTTCGCCTGATCGGCATCCAACTTCTCTTTATGTTGTGCATCAATAACCGCAATAGCCGTCATGTTTACAATTTCGTCCACACTAGCACCAAGTTGAAGGATGTGCACAGGTTTGCGCATTCCCATCATAATTGGCCCTATAGATTCTGCTTCGTTTAACTCTTTCAATAATTTATAAGTGATGTTTGCTGAATCTAAATTCGGAAAAATTAAAGTGTTTACCTTTTTTCCTACTAGTTTAGAAAACGGAAATTTCTCGCGCAGCATATCATCATTTAAAGCGAAATCGGTTTGCAGTTCTCCATCTACATTCATTTCTGGATAATGACGATGTAAATAAGATACTGCTTCTCTTACTTTTGAAGCACGATCGTTTATAGATGACCCAAAATTAGAGTAAGATACCATAGCCATTACAGGATCAAGACCAAACATTTTTACAATGCTTGATGTCATTTGCGCAATTTTGGCTAAATCTTTCGCTGTTGGATCTATATTGATAGACGTATCACTTAAAAATAGCGGTCCGCGCTTTGTCATCATTAAGTTAGACGTTGCTATACGAGTAACTCCAGGAGCCATACCAATAAGTTCTAACATTGGTTTTACTACGGAAGGGTAACTTCTAGAATATCCTGAAATTAATCCATCGGCATCACCTTCATTCACCATCATGGCTGCAAAATAGTTACGCTCGCGCATTAAGCGTTGCGCTGAATAATACGTTACACCACGACGGCTGCGTTGTTCCCAGTATACTTTAGCGTATTTATTTTTTCGTTCATTTTCTTCTTCTTGCTTCGGGTCGATGATAGCAATATCGGCATCGAATTCAATCTCTGCCATTAATTCCTTTATCGTTTCTTTTCTTCCTAATAAAATAGGAATAGCCACACCTTCATCATGTACAATCTGTGCTGCTTTTAAAACATCTAATTGATCGGCTTCTGCAAAAACAATACGTTTAGGCGCTAACTTTGCACGGTTTAATAACAACCTAATTAATTTATTATCTGATCCTAAACGCAATAACAAACTATCTTTATAACGTTCCCAGTCTGTAATAGGATGTTTTGCAACACCACTATCCATAGCCGCTTTTGCTACTGCTGGTGGTATTTCGGCAATTAAACGCGGATCGAATGGTTTTGGAATAATATACTCTTTACCAAAGGTTAATCGAGTTTCTCCATAAGCAATATTTACTTGTTCTGGCACCGGCTCTTTAGCTAATTTAGCTAAAGCTTTTACGGCTGCCATTTTCATAGCTTCGTTAATTTTAGTAGCACGAACATCTAATGCGCCTCTAAAAATAAATGGAAAACCTAATACATTATTAACTTGGTTAGGATGATCACTTCGACCTGTTGCCATAATAATATCCTTTCGGGTATCTACAGCTAATTGGTATTTTATTTCTGGATTTGGATTAGCCATAGCGAAAACAATAGGATTTTCGGCCATTACTAAAAGCATTTCTGGAGTTACAATATCAGCCATTGATAATCCGATAAAAACATCGGCATCTATCATAGCTTCATGTAAGGTATCTATTTTTCTATGGGTTGCAAATTCTGCTTTTTCCGAAGATAAAACGTCTCTATCGTCACGAATAACACCTTTACTATCTAACATAACCATGTTTTCGCGTTTTGTACCACAAGCTTGGTATAAACGAGAACATGAAATGGCTGCTGCTCCGGCGCCACTAATTACGATTTTGACATCTTCTAATTTTTTCCCTGCAATTTCTACGGCATTTATTAAGGCTGCTGCCGAAATAATAGCGGTACCATGCTGGTCATCGTGCATTACCGGAATATCTAATTCTTCCTTTAAGCGACGTTCAATTTCAAATGCTTCGGGTGCTTTAATATCTTCAAGATTAATACCTCCGAAGGTTGGCGCTATATTTTTTACGGTTTCAATAAAGGCATCTACATCTTCTGTATCGACTTCAATATCGAATACATCGATATCTGCGAAAATTTTGAATAACAATCCTTTACCTTCCATTACAGGTTTTGATGCTTCAGGACCAATATTTCCGAGTCCTAAAACGGCTGTTCCGTTAGAAATTACAGCTACTAAATTTCCTTTAGCAGTATATTTATAAGCCGCTTCTTTATCTTTTTCAATTTCCAAACAAGGTGCGGCAACACCCGGAGAGTAGGCCAAAGACAAGTCTCTTTGTGTGGCATATTTTTTGGTTGGAACCACTTTAATTTTTCCTGGAGTTGGTTTTGCGTGATAAATAAGGGCTTCTCTACGCTTGCTTTCTTCGCTCATACGATTGGATATATTAATTTTTGGTTAGCTGTTTTCAAGTTCTAAACGCTTCATCTATTGAATCTATCTAAACTAAAAACCATTTACTTCTAACGTACAAATATAATAATCCTATTATGTAAACTGCTATACTTTTAAAAAATTGGTGTTTCTTTTTCGTCCATAAAATTTTGCCATTTTATTGGATGGACTCTTTGCTGTTTCTGATACTATAAAGTCTTTTTCTCTTAAATACCTGAATAAATATTAATATTTCATTAGTTTAAAAATAGTTTATTATTGGAGATTCCCATAGGCTCATCCGAACTTCAACAATGCAAAAAACAGATTCTGAAATGATAAAAACAAAAACATATTAAAACTAAAAAAGCCTTAGCATTCAAAAATGATTGCTAAGGCTTTAATTATTTTTAGATCGTCTCTTATTTGTTTAAGACCTCTGCTCCTTCTGGTTTGGAGAAGAAATTATCTTCTACGGTTGGAGAAAAACTAATATCGCTAACATCAATTTTAGTGATATATTCCCCTAAACCATCCTTATCATCGGTAGACCAATAGGTTTTAAAACCCGTTGCAAATACAATACCATCTACCGTAGTAGTCCCTTGAGTTACCGTGATTTTTTCCGGAGCATGTCCGCCATCAGGAAAGTACTTTGGGTAAGATACAATATATTTAAAAGCATCGACCAAATTGGTTTTTGCGTTTATATAAAGAATATAATAATCGTCTGGTGCGGAACCTACGCCAGCATCATAAGTTGCTTTAACCACTTTTTGGGTAGCACCTTGAAATTCTATTTCAGGTAATAATTCTAGGTTTACACCTTGACCATCTAACACAAATGGTTGACCTGAAAAATACAATGGTGTTAGAGCCCAAAACTCGGTATCGTAAGTAAACGATGTACTGTCTTTAGCTTTTATCCAAGCCTCTTCACCATCCCAACCATAAATAGAAGTTGGATCTGTAATACTATTATGTCTTGCCTGATTACTCCAGGTATTTATTGTTTGGTATGAGTCTCTAATTCCTTTTCCATTTAAAGGTTTATAGTCAAAATGCAAAGAAAAATAACCGTTACCGTACCATTTATCCAATCCGCCATGAGCTTCCATAGCATTCCATAATACTTGACCAGCCTCTGTAGCGTTCAATCTTTTATTAGCTGAAGCCACTCGTTTTTCAATCCAAGCGTCTGGAATATCGTATCCGGTTTTAGATACTGGTATTTCTACAACTTTCTCAGTTTCCTTTTTACTGGTTTCTTTACAAGCTACAAAACTTAATACTAAAAATAAACCTAGAAGTTTATATGGTGTTTTTATTTTCATGTTCTTTTTGTTAATTAATCAAGCTTAGTCGATTTAAATTATTAAACCTTTCAAACGTAATTTACACTTATTCTGAATTTGTGTTTTATTTTTATAATTGATACAACTCGTTCGTTTTACCTACAATTCAAAAAACCTATTTTATTTATCAAATCTATTTTTTTAGAAAATTAATATTGCGTGTTAACCCCGCGAATTTGGTTCGTTTAACAGCCGATTTTTGAAATACCTTTTTAAACGTATCTTCGGTAATTTCTTCCCAATCTTTTTTTGTCATGGAAAGTAATTCGGGATGCGGATTAAAAAGTGGTTCACTATGCGATTTAGAAAATCGATTCCATGGACAAACATCTTGGCAAACATCGCAGCCAAACATCCAATCGTCCATTTTTCCTTTAAAATCAGTGGGTAAATTTTCTTTTAATTCGATGGTTAAATAGGAAATACATTTGCTCCCATCTACCACATAAGGTTCCGTAATCGCTTCGGTTGGGCAGGCATCAATGCAGGCGGTACATGTACCACAGTGGTCGGTTGTTGCCGCATCATACTCTAAATCTAAATCGATAATAAGCTCGGCTATAAAATAGAATGAACCTACTTGCTGAGTAATTAAATTACTATGTTTCCCAATCCATCCTAAACCCGATTTTGCTGCCCAAGCCTTATCTAAAACAGGAGCGGAATCGACAAACGCACGGCCACTAACTTCTCCTATTTCATCTTGAATAAAAAACAATAACGATTTCAATTTATGTTTAATAATATGATGGTAATCGTTACCATAAGCGTATTTACTCAATTTGGGAGCATCGGGGTCTTGTTGTGTTTCCGATGGATAATAATTTAACAACAAGGATATCACACTTTTAGAATCTTCAACCAGCAAGGTTGGATTTAAGCGCTTGTCAAAATGGTTTTCCATGTACTGCATTTGGCCGTTCATGTTTTTGTTTAACCAATTTTCTAAACGCGGCGCTTCCTCTTCTAAAAACCCAGCTTTACTTATACCACAAGACATAAAGCCGAGGCGTTTAGCTTCGGCTTTAATTAAGTCTGTATTTTTAGTTTTAGCGTTTATCACATTGTTGTTAAAACAAGCCGCCCTGAGTTGGTCCCTTTACGCGTCCTAAATGTTTATAGGCAGCTTCGGTTACTTCACGTCCTCTTGGGGTTCGCATAATAAAACCTTGTTGAATAAGAAAAGGTTCGTAAACTTCTTCAATGGTTTCTGGACTTTCACTTACTGCCGTAGCAATGGTTGAAATACCAACAGGCCCGCCTTTAAATTTATCAATAATGGTCGTTAGGATTTTATTATCCATTTCATCCAACCCATGTGCATCTACATTTAAGGCTTCTAGCGCGTATCTTGCTATTTCTATATCAATACTACCATTGCCTTTAATTTGTGCAAAATCGCGTACCCGACGTAGCAATGCGTTGGCAATTCGAGGTGTTCCGCGACTTCTACCAGCGATTTCAATTGCTGCTTCCATAGAAATGGGCACATCTAAAATAGTGGCACTTCGTTGTACGATATTAGTTAGTAAATCGGTTTTATAATACTGAAGTCTACTTTGTATTCCAAAACGGGCACGCATAGGCGCTGTTAGTAAACCAGAACGCGTGGTAGCTCCGACTAAAGTAAAAGGGTTTAAATTTATTTGAACAGAACGTGCATTAGGTCCTGACTCAATCATGATATCGATTTTATAATCCTCCATGGCAGAATACAGATATTCTTCCACAATAGGACTTAACCTATGAATTTCATCAATAAATAACACATCACGTTCATCTAGATTTGTTAACAGGCCCGCTAAATCGCCAGGTTTATCAAGTACAGGACCTGATGTTATTTTAATGCCGACAGATAATTCATTAGCTAAAATATTAGCCAAGGTTGTTTTACCAAGTCCTGGAGGGCCATGAAATAAGGTGTGATCGAGTGCCTCACCACGTAAATTGGCAGCTTTCACAAATATTTGGAGGTTTTCCAATACTTGATCTTGACCAGTAAAATCATCAAATGATAGTGGTCTTAATTGTTTTTCAACTTCAAATTCCTCAGAAGAGAAATTCTCATTAGTGGCATCTAGATTTTCGTTCATTTCAAGGCAATCAAAAGAGGTATAAGTATTAGTGTAATACCGGTTATAGCAAAGATAAACAAAAAGCCTCTCCGAAGTGGAAAGGCTTTTTAGATTTTTAAATATACACGCTATAATCGAAAAGCTATTGCTTTATAATTTTTTTCACAAGTACACCTTTATTTGTTTTCAATTTCAATAAATATATTCCAGAATTAATTGTCGTAAAATCTAATGTTTCATTTATTAAATTCATGTGTTTTATTGATTTTCCAACAATGTTAAATAAAGTGGCTTCTTGAATTTCAACAGCATTTGTTTTTACATTCAACTTATTAGTTACGGGAGTTGGGTATAAACTTATTGAATTTTCTAACACACTCTTTTCTGAGCTTAAAGTAGAACCTGTAATTGCGATGGTAGCTGTAGCAGATGCCGATAAAGATTCGTTATCTGTAACTGTTATCACGATACTTCGGGTTGTCATATCTAAAGCACTTGTGTTTTTATAGCGAATGGCCTTTAAAGCGGTTTCGAAATTAGCGTTGGTAGCCGAACCATTATTGCTTAATGTCAATGTTTTTGAGCCTGATCCAGAAATGGTAATACCTGTTGCACTGCTTAAAGTTAAAAACTCACTAGTGCCATCCAATTGATTTGAAATATCTACTTCAATAGAAAGAATATCTTCACCGTCAGCATCTGTTATTAATACATCAGAATCTACCACAGCAACCCCTTCTGATTGCCCATTTACTGTTTCAGCTGTATAAGTAACACCTGTAGCACCTGAAGAATTATCAGAATCTAAATCGATTATTGGATGCATGTTTTTAACAATAGCACGTTCGATTTTAGAATACCCTCCAGTTGAGCCGTTTCCGTTTCCAAAAGAAACTAAAAAACTACCATCAGAAAAAGTGGCCAAATCTGGTGTTACTACAATTCTATCGAGGTTACTTCTTGAGGTAATATCAATTTGACCAGATGTTGCAGAGTTTCCGTTATTGTCAAACACTCTGTAAGCCAAATTCTGAAACACAGCACCATCACTTGCGACGTATGCCGCAACAAAACCACCACTTTTAAAAGCTTTAACCCCAACATCTTTTTCTGTAGAAAATTCACCAGGTAGAATATCTATTTCATCGCCCACTTGCACAGGTGTACTACCTCCTGAAAAATCGTAAATTTTGGCTTTACCACTTTCTTGTATCAAGATATTACCATTATTTAATGTTGTTTCTGTTGTATTAGAAACAGTTGCTGTACCATTAAAAATGACTACTTCACTCCCTACTAAAGCACCACTAGAACTATATCTTTTCCCTTTGGTATTGAATGGTGTTGCCGAACCTTCTGCATAAGCAATGAAAAAACCACCATCAGGCAACGCTGTTACCGTTGGATTAGACGCTACTGATGTAACAACCATTCCACTAGTAATTACAACACCCGTAATCGGATTGATAATATCAAAACTAATATCTCCTCCTGCACTATAACTATTAGCATATACAAAAATAAGATTCCCATTATTGAGAATTCCAACTGTAGAAGTTCCGTTTAAATCTGAAAGTCCAGAGGCAGCAGTTTCGTTTAACACTTCTGAAATATTTCCTGTACTTGGATTGATGGTGTAGAATCCTGTAGCATCTTTAGAACCCTGTTCAAACGAAGCAGCCATACCTAGATTATCATCCGTAACCAATTGCCAATCGTTAGCATTATCGTACTCACTACTATTTCCCCCTCCAAGTGGTTCGACAGAACTTCCGACTTGCAAATTATTAAGATCATAATAATTTGCAAGTAAATAAACATCGTTACCATCAACAGGAAGTCTTCTATCGGCATGAAAGATCACGTAACCAACATCAACCCCTCCATTTTTAACGATTGCCACCTGTGATTCACCTTCCGCCCTGTCATTAGATATTGGAAGTATACTCACACTCTGAGCAAAGGATGAATAACCAATAAAAACAGATAATATAAAAAATTGTAAAAAAGTAATTTTTCCCATAGTAATATTTAATATTTAGTCCTAAATATACTACAAATAAATATGTGAAAAACATTTAAACCTGTTAATTCGATAATATGTCGATATTTTTAACAAAACAATTGATCTGCTACCTACGGCCCCCTACAATAAACAAGACCATAAAAAAACCCTGTCTTTATATAAGACAGGGTTTTAAATATGTATATTTTAATTTTAAGCTTAGTGCTGTAATTCCTCTTCACCATCCTTTAATGGCACATTCTGAGGAACAAAATCAACATCGTGACCTGGTTTACTGTAATCATAAGCCCAACGGTATACGTGAGGAATATTTCCTGGCCAGTTTCCGTGGATATGTTCTACCGGAGTAGTCCATTCTAATGTTGTAGATTTCCATGGGTTTTGAACAGCTTTCTTTCCGTAGTACATGCTTGTAAAGAAGTTGTATAAGTAAATTAACTGAACCACACCACCAACTAAAGCGAAAATTGTAATAACGACATTTACGTTCGCTAAATCATCAAATAACGGGAAGTTAGAGTTTGTATAGTAACGACGTGGTAAACCAGCCATACCAATAAAGTGCATTGGGAAGAATACACCATAAGCACAAACTGCAGTAATCCAGAAGTGGATATACCCTAAGTTCTTATTAAGCATACGTCCGTACATTTTAGGATACCAGTGATAAATACCAGCAAACATACCGTAAAGTGCAGATATCCCCATTACTAAGTGGAAGTGAGCTACTACAAAATAAGTATCGTGAACGTTAATATCTAAAGCAGAATCTCCCAAAATAATACCTGTTAAACCACCAGTAATAAATGTTGATACAAAACCGATTGAGAATAACATCGCAGGATTCATCTGAAGATTACCTTTCCATAAGGTGGTAATCCAGTTGAAGGCTTTCACCGCAGATGGAATTGCAATTAATAAGGTTGTAAAAGTAAATACAGAACCTAAGAATGGATTCATACCAGAAATAAACATGTGGTGACCCCAAACAATAGTTGAAAGGAATGCAATTGCTAGAATTGAAGCAATCATCGCACGGTAACCAAAAATAGGCTTACGTGAGTTAGACGCCATAATTTCAGAAACTAATCCCATGGCAGGTAATATTACAATATATACCTCTGGGTGACCTAAGAACCAAAATAAGTGTTCGAACAATACCGGTGAACCACCTTGGTAATGTAAAACTTCACCTTGAATAAATATATCTGATAAGAAGAATGATGTTCCAAAACTTCTATCCATAATTAATAATAACGCTGCAGATAATAATACTGGGAAAGAAATAATCCCGATTACCGCAGTAATAAAAAAGGCCCAAATTGTTAAAGGTAATCTAGTCATAGACATTCCTTTAGTACGCAGGTTGATTACTGTAACTACATAATTAAGAGATCCTAATAATGAAGAAGCAATAAATATAGCCATAGCCACTAACCATAGCGTCATACCCATACCAGAACCACCTTGAGCCATTGGTAATGCACTTAACGGTGGATAGATTGTCCATCCAGCTGCAGCAGGACCAGCTTCAACAAATAAAGAAATGATCATGATTACACTTGATAAAAAGAATAACCAGTAAGATACCATGTTTAAGAAACCAGATGCCATATCACGTGCACCAATTTGCAATGGAATTAATAAGTTACTAAACGTACCACTTAACCCGGCCGTTAATACAAAGAATACCATAATGGTACCGTGAATTGTTACTAATGCTAAATAAATATCTGCATCCATAACACCACCTGGTGCCCATTTACCTAATAACGCTTCGAATAATACGTTTGGCTCTTCTGGCCAAGCGATTTGCATACGGAACATTAATGACATTAAAACACCAATAACACCCATAATAGTACCTGTAACTAAGTACTGCTTAGCAATCATCTTATGGTCTTGACTAAAAATATACTTAGTCACAAACGTTTCTTTATGATGATGTCCGTGGTCGTCGTCGTGAGCGTGAATATCTGCGTGTGCTGACATAATCTTATATCGTTTTTATCTTTGAATTAGTTAATTAGAGAGTTCTTAAATTCTTTTTGCTCAGCAATCCAAGCATCAAATTCTTCTTGTGTTTCTACAATAATTTTCATCTGCATATTGTAGTGCGATGTTCCACAAATTTTATTACAAAGTAATAAATAGTCAAACTCATAACGTTCTAAAGCTTCTTCACCTTTAGCGATCAATGGCTTACTATTTTCAACTCTAATCTCGTTAATGTTTTTAACTTTCTCTTGCATTTGCGGTGTTAAACGCATATCGGCAGTAGTTACTGTTGGTGTAAACCCAAACTGAGTAATCATACCAGGAACACAGTTCATTTGCGCTCTAAAGTGAGGCATATAAGCTGAGTGTAATACATCTTGAGAACGCATTTTAAATAATACTGTTCGTCCTACAGGCAAGTGCAACTCTGTAGTAATGATATCATCTTGAGCATTAGGATCAGCTTCATCTAAACCTAATATGTTAGCTCTATCGATATCGATTAAACGTACGTTAGCCTTTCCTAAGGTATTATCAGCGCCAGAATATCTAGCTTTCCAGTTAAACTGTTGTGCATATAATTCAATCACTAAAGGATCATCACTTTCATCAACACTTGTAATGTTAATCCATGTACTTAATCCGTAGATAATTAAACCAGCTAAAACAATTACCGGGATAATAGTCCAGATAAACTCTAACTTGTTGTTATCTGCAAAGAATAATGCTTTCTTTCCTTTTTCACCTTTATATTTAAAAGCGAAGTAGTGTAACAAAAACTGCGTAAGTGTTTGTACAAAGAAAATAAGCACCATTGAGATCACCATAAGGTTATCAATAGTTGGGCCATGTTCTGATGCCGAATTAGACATCAAAGGCAAGTCTCCCCATTTAACAAAACACACAATGGTAATGATATAAATGAAAGCTAAAAAGCCCATCATTAAATACCCATTCATGGTATTGTCTTTGTCCGTGGCTATGCCTGTATTCTCGTTTTTAGCTTGCGCTATATCGAAAATCTTAACCATCTGCCAAATGGCAACTAAAATAAATACTAAAACTATAATTGTTAATAAAGCAGTCATTGGTATCGTTCGTCTTTATTTATATCTTAATTAATAATGAAAATCTTCGCTTTCTTTTCTAAAAGGATATCTTTTTACAAGTAGTGGTGCTTTTGTTAAAGCGGTAAACACTACAAATATAAATAACCCTGCGAAAAGTAAAACAGATGCTATTTCTGGAATTCCTATAAACCATTGGTCACCAACCGTAGCCGGCATAATCATATTGAAAATATCAATGTAATGTCCGAATAAAATAACTAACCCAGCCATAACTACAAACCATGGAATACGTTTGTAATCTGCATTCATTAACAATAATAAAGGGAATACAAAGTTCATTACAACCATTCCTAAGAAAGGTAATTGATAATCTTGGAAACGTGTTACAAAATATGTTACCTCTTCTGGGATATTAGAATACCAGATTAACATAAATTGCGAGAACCATAAGTATGTCCAGAAAATACTAAAAGCAAACATAAATTTAGCAACATCATGCAAGTGGTTTTCGTTTACAAACTCTAAAACACCTTTAGATTTTAGGTAAATAGTCACTAACGCAATTACGGTAATTCCACTTACAAACATACTCGCAAAAACATACCATCCGAATAATGTTGAGAACCAGTGTGGATCTACACTCATAATCCAATCCCAAGACATAATAGATTCAGAATAAATAAAGAATACTAAAAATGCTGCAGCGATACGGAATGATTTCTTAAAGTTACTATTATCATCAGCAGTATCCTGTGCTATAGAATATTTACGTGCAAAATGACGGTATAAACTCCATCCTGCGATAAAGATTAAACCTCTTACTGCAAACCATCCAATGTTTAACCATCCTGATTTACCAGCAATTAATTTATCGTAATGAACACTCTCTGGATCTGAAAAATCTGGGTTCATCCATATAAAGATATTGTAATGTCCAATTGTACCTGAAGCTACTGCAATTGCTAATACAATTAAAGCGCCTGGTAATAAGTAAGCTGTGATACCTTCCATAACTCTGAAAAGTACTGGAGACCATCCGGCTTGCGATGCAATTTGAATGGCATAAAATGCTAAAACACCTAAAGCAATCATCATAAAGAAAAATGCTGCAACATATAACGCAGACCATGGTCTATTCGCTATTTGATGTTGTACATGTTCGATATGCTCTACATGTTTATCAACATGGTGTGCTCCTACTTCTGCATGCTCACCGTGTGCTGGTTTAGCATGTTCGTCATGTGCAGGTGCTACATGAGCTGTTTGCTCACCATGACCGCCACCGTGTTCTTTTTCTGCAAGCATGGTTTCAACCTCTTCAAAAGATAAATGAGATGTGAAAAAACCATATCCAACTCCTACTGCTCCAAGGATCATTAGGATAAAAGAAAATGTCTTTAATTTATTTGAAAATGTGTACATATCTATAATAATCTTATCAGTCTTACTTTTCTAAATCCGCTTTCAACTCTAAAACGTAAGCGACAACTTGCCAACGCTCTTCTTCATTTATTTGGTTAGCATACGATCCCATCGCATTCTTACCGTAATAAATTGTATGATAAATACTTCCTGCATTAATCGCTCTACCAGCGTCATCATAACTAGGAATACCTAATATTTTTTCACGCTTTACTAAGTTACCTTGTCCGTCACCTTTATTTCCATGACAGATTCCACAGTAAATATTATAAAGTTCTTTACCTCTTTCAAGATCAATATCATCAGCATTTAACGGACTTTTTAAAGTCGCTTTCGCTAATTCATATCCAGCTGTAGAGTTTTCTATATCAAAAGGTACATGACCTCTAGCTACAGAACCTTCAGCAGGTATTTGAGCTTCAATACCATTCTTAAATGCGGCCTCACCGTAAGTTTCATAACCAGCAGACTCATACATATTAGGCATGAATTGATAGTTAGGTGCGGTATCTTTTCTACAAGAAACAGCTAGTAAAACAACGGCTATTACTAATATTTTAATTAAGCTTTTCATTGGTCAACTTATATTGTCTTTATTATTGAACGACTTTTGCTTGATTCGTTTTATTGAATCTTACATTTTCGTACTATTAATTAATGCGCTTTATCTACTAGATTAATTTCAACGGCACCTGTACCGGCTAATAAATCTTGAAGTTGCTCCTCATTTCCGTTAACAGCTATTTCCATTAAAAAATGATCATCTGTTGTTCTTGGATCTGGATTTTCAGCATTTTTAAAAGGCCACATTCTACTTCTTAAATAAAATGTTAATACCATTAAGTGGGCTGCGAAAAATACCGTAAGCTCAAACATGATTGGTACGAAAGCTGGCATATTTTCAATATAGCTAAAACTTGGTTTACCACCTATGTTTTGTGGCCAATCTTCAATCATAATGAAATTCATCATTACAGTAGCAACCGTTAAACCAATTAAACCATATATAAATGCTGTAATTGCAATTCTTGTTGGTGCTAAGCCCATGGCTTTGTCTAGCCCGTGAACAGGAAATGGCGTGTATATTTCTTCGATATGAAAACGTTCTGCCTTAACTTTTTTAACAGCCGACATGAGTACGTCATCATCCGTATAAATAGCGTGAATTACTTTAGATGCTTCCATTATCTACGCTTCGTTTTTTTTATTAGTAACTTTATTTACAGTCGTTCTTGCGTCCGATCCTGTACCTTCTAAACTATCACCTCTTTCTCTAATGTTCTTATAACGTTCACCAGAAGATTTCAAAATAGTTTTAACCTCTGCTTGTGCAATTACTGGGAATGTTCTTGCATATAATAAGAATAATACAAAGAAGAATCCGATAGTTCCAACAAATATTCCAATATCAACAAAGGTTGGAGAGAACATGGTCCATGATGATGGTAAGTAATCTCTGTGTAACGATGTTACGATAATTACAAAACGCTCAAACCACATTCCGATGTTTACCACAATTGAGATAAAGAAAGAGAACATAATACTTGTTCTTAATTTCTTGAACCACATAAATTGTGGAGAGAATACATTACAAGACATCATCATCCAGTATGCCCACCAGTAAGGACCGGTTGCTCTGTTTAAGAATGCATATTGTTCGTATTCTACACCTGAGTACCAAGCGATGAATAACTCAGTAATATAAGCTACACCAACAATTGAACCCGTAATCATGATTACAATGTTCATCAATTCGATGTGTTGTACTGTAATATAATCTTCAAGGTTGCACACTTTTCTCATAATAATAAGAAGCGTGTTTACCATAGCAAATCCTGAGAATACCGCACCTGCAACAAAGTAAGGTGGGAAAATCGTGGTATGCCATCCTGGTATAACCGATGTGGCGAAATCGAAAGATACAATAGTATGTACAGAAAGTACTAATGGTGTTGCTAAACCTGCAAGTACCAAAGATACTTCTTCAAAACGTTGCCAATCTTTAGCACGACCCGACCAACCGAAACTTAATAAAGCATAAATTTTCTTTTGGAATGGTTTTACTGCACGGTCTCTTAGCATCGCGAAATCTGGAAGTAAACCAGTCCACCAGAATACTAAAGATACTGATAAGTACGTTGAAATTGCAAATACATCCCAAAGTAATGGCGAGTTAAAGTTTACCCATAATGATCCAAATTGATTTGGAATTGGTAATACCCAATATCCTAACCATGGACGACCCATGTGAATTACCGGAAATAAACCTGCCTGAACTACAGAGAAGATGGTCATTGCTTCCGCAGAACGGTTAATAGCCATTCTCCATTTTTGACGGAATAATAAAAGTACTGCTGAAATCAGAGTTCCTGCGTGACCAATACCAACCCACCAAACGAAGTTAGTAATATCCCAGGCCCAACCTACGGTTTTGTTTAAACCCCAAGTTCCAATACCTGTTGTAATGGTATAAGTAATACACCCAATTCCCCAAAGAAATGCTGCAAGTGCTATAGAAAAAACTATCCACCATTGCTTATTTGCTTTTCCCTCTACAGGTTTTGCCACATCCACAGTAACGTCGTGGTATGATTTTTCCCCTGTAACTAAAGGTCTTCTAATAGGTGCTTCGTAATGAGACGCCATAATTATATAATTGATTCTTTAATTAGATTTATGCTTCGGTTGTATTTCTCACTTTTGTTTGATACTGTACGTTAGGTTTTGTTCCAACGTGTTCTAACAAGTGATACATACGGTTATCATCTTTAAGTTTTGCAACTTGACTTTCTTTATCATTGATATCTCCAAATACCATCGCTCCACTGCTACAAGCTGCAGAACAAGCGGTTTGGAATTCACCATCTTTAATAACACGTCCGTCACGCTTAGCATCAAGAATTGTTTTTTGTGTCATTTGAATACACATAGAACATTTTTCCATCACACCACGAGAACGTACTACTACGTCTGGGTTTAATACCATACGTCCTAAATCATCATTCATATGATAATCGAACTCATCGTTTCCGTTATATAAGAACCAGTTGAAACGACGTACTTTATAAGGGCAGTTATTTGCACAATATCTAGTACCTACACAACGGTTATAAGCCATGTGGTTTTGTCCTTGACGACCGTGTGATGTTGCTGCCACTGGACAAACAGTCTCACAAGGTGCGTGGTTACAATGTTGACACATGATTGGTTGAAAAGCAACTTGCGGATTATCCGAAGCATGCTCCATTTCACCAAACTCACTTAATGAGCTACCTAAACCTGAAATATTATCTTTCTTTTCACTATCACCTGCAAAAGATTCTTCAGATGAATAATATCTATCAATACGCAACCAGTGCATATCTCTACTTCTTCTAACTTCAGTTTTACCAACTACTGGTACATTGTTTTCAGCGTGACAAGCGATAACACATGCCCCACAACCTGTACAAGAGTTTAAGTCGATAGATAAGTTAAAGTGATGTCCAATAGAACGATCAAACTCATCCCATAAATCAACCTCTGGAGACGTTACTGGAGTTTCCTGATGGTTTAATGATACCATCGGCATTGGATTCCATGTTTGCTTATCCTTCGTATTGAATATTTCTAAAGTCGTTTCTTTAATAATATCACCACGTCCCATTAACGTGTTGTGTAATTGCACTGAGGCAAATTCATGCTCACCAGCAGCAACTTCCACTGTTACGTTTTGCGTTGTGTTGAAGTTATGATATAATGCATAGGCGTTAACTCCCGTTTGCATTTCTTCTTTTAAACCTTTTGTTTTACCGTAACCAAATGATAAACCAACCGAACCTTTAGCTTGTCCTGGTTGAATTAATACTGGTACAGTTAAACTTACACCATTTACAGTAACATTAGCATAACTACCGTTTAACGCGCCGTTTGCAACATGTTTGTTCATTAAACCAAGTGCTTCTGCATCTGCTTTAGAAACCGTTAAATAGTTATCCCAAGATGTTCTTGTAATAGGATCTGGAAATTCTTGTAACCAAGGGTTGTTGGCTTGTTGACCATCACCCATTCCTGTTTTAGAATACAATACTAATTCTAAACCAGTTGATTTTGCTGAACCTGCTAAAGCATTCGCTGCAGCTCCACCATTTATAGTAGAAGATCCGTTAGAACCACCAGCTACAGTAGTTGAAGTTGAAGATGTTGTAATATACTCATCTTTATCTTCCTTTTTAAGTCCAACACCTACAGCAGCACCATGAAGCAGTCCACCTACTAAAGTACGATCCTTCTTCTCTTTTAATTCTGTTGTGGTTGTTGTAACCGTTTTAGTTGAAGCATCATTTAAACCTCCTATTGAAGATCCGTAAACAAACACACCATCGTGTAATGCTTGATTGAATGAATTACCACCTAAAACACTAGAGTTCCAGTTATTCTTAATATAATCATGAAACGTTTCCTCACTACCTATCCACTTCAATAAAGCATCTTGAAACTGACGCGTATCAAACAACGGACGAATAGTTGGTTGCATTAATGAATAATGCCCTTTCTTGATTTCAACATCACCCCAAGATTCTAAATAATGTGGTGCTGCTGCAATATATTCTGATTCTGTTGACGTCTCATCTTCTTTTAAAGAAAACGTAATAGACAATTCAACCTTTTTTAATCCTTCTAAAAAATCTGAAGATGTTGGTAAGCTATACACTGGGTTAACACCACTCATAATAAGTGCGCCAACTTTACCAGCTTTCATATCAGCAACTAATTGATCTACTGCTTTATCGCTACCTTGTCTTGTTTTTATTGGTGTATTAGGATCGAAAGCTTTACTTCCTAAGGCTTCGTTAATTTCTAATACTAAAGCTTGCGCATTAACGTCCTGTATACCAGAAACGACAACCGCACTACTTCCCGCTTTTTTAAGTTGATTAGCAGCATTTTTTACAGCCGTATCTAAATGAGCAGGCAATGTTCCAGAAACTGAACCACCAACAACAGCACTATACAATTTAGCTAGTGCTAATTTTTGTTCTGAAGGTGTTAACGGAAAACGCTTATCTGCATTTGCTCCTGTAAGCGACATATTTGATTCAAACTGAATATGACGAGACATTTTACCATGTGTAGGTACTTTGTTTTTCGAATATCCTGAATCGAATCCGCCACCTTGCCAATCTCCTAAGAAATCTGCACCAACAGAAACTATAGTCATCGCTTTAGCAAAATCATAATTTGCCAATCCGCGTTCACCATATTTAGCTTGGTAAGCATCAAGAGCAGCCGATTCTGAAATAGCATCGTATACTACATGACTTACATTACCATATTTATTTTTGAATTCTGAAATTAATTTATCTGTTGAAGGACTTGCAAAAGTTTGTGTTAATAACACGATACTTTTGTTCGCCGCAGCTAAATCTGATAATTTCTTTGTTGTTTCAGCATCAAACGTTTCCCATGAAACTGCAGAACCAGCCTTTTTAGGACCTTGAACTCTTAAGCTATCATACAATCCTAAAACCGAAGCATTAACTCTAGCATTTGCACTACCATTGGTAGCTGCTAAAACATTGTTTTCAATTTTAATTGGACGGCCTTCGCGAGTTTTAACTAAAACACTTGCAAAATCAAAACCATTCGCTACAGTAGTAGCATAATAGTTAGCAACACCAGGAATAATTTCCGTTGGTTGTACTACATAAGGAATTGCTTTTTTAACTGGACCTTCACATGCCGCTAAAGAAGCTGCAGCAGTACTAAATCCAACATATTTTAAGAAATCGCGACGCGTTGTAGAGCTTTCTTCTAATGTATCTTTATCACCTAAAAATTCATCAGTAGGAATTTCTGCTACAAACTCGTTTTGTTTTAGCGTCTCAACAATAGAGCTATTTTCGTTTAGCTCTTCAACACTTTTCCAGTATTTCTTGTTTGATGACATATTATATCTGAATTACTTCTTTTATTATTACTTATAGTTTCCCGCTTTCGCGAAAAAGAGAAATCATTTTTTTAGTAGTGGCACTTACCACATTCTAATCCGCCCATTTGAGCAGCTGTCAAGTTATCAACACCATATTTCTTAGATAACTCTTCGTGTATCTTCGTGTAATATGCGTTATCTTTTACGTTAACATCTGTTTGTCTATGACAGTTAATACACCATCCCATAGTTAATGGAGCGTGTTGGTAAACTTCTTCCATTTCTTGAACTGGCCCGTGACATGTTTGACATTCAACACCAGCAACTGTTACGTGTTGTGAGTGGTTAAAGTAAGCAAAATCTGGTAAGTTATGAATACGAACCCATTTAACTGGTTCCGATTCTCCGGTGTACTTTTGTTCCGTATCATCCCATCCAGCAGCAGCATAAAGCTTTTTAATTTCGCCGTCGTAGAATTCTTTAGAATACTCTGGAGATGTTTCGCCGTTATATTCATAAACCGATTTATGACAGTTCATACAAACATTTAACGATGGCACACCTGATGTTTTACTAACTCTTGCAGAAGAGTGACAGTATTTACAATCGATACCATTATCACCAGCATGTATTTTATGCGAAAAGTGAATTGGCTGTACTGGTTGGTAACCTTGATCTACACCTATTTGAGATAAATAGCCGTAAACAAAATACGCACTAGATAACAAAAAGAAGATAGCAACAACCATTACTAAAAATTGGTTTTGCACAAATGCTTTCCAAATTGGAGTTCTTTCTGAAGCTTCTGGCAATTCAATATTTTGAGCAGTAGCAAAACGACGTAATGTTTTGTTTACTAAATATAATCCAGCAGCTAAAAGAATAAATAATATTGCTAAAGCACCTAATATAATTTCGTTTGAAATTCCACCAGTATCAGAATTTGCTTGAACAGCAACAGCACCTCCAGCAGGAGCGGCAGGAGCTTTCTTTTCTTCAGCAGTATAAGCTAATATATTGCTAATATCATCATCTGATAATTGAGGGAAAGCTGTCATTGCAGCACTACCATACTCGTTGTACACTTTGTTTGCATAAGCATCTCCAGATTTGATAACACCTGAACTGTTACGAATCCATGCGTCAATCCAAGTACGATCTAAACCTTGCTCGTCAGACAAACGTGCCTCTACATGTCGTAGAGCTGGACCTGTCATCTTCTTATCTAATTGATGACATGCCGCACAATTGGCATTAAATAAAGATTTCCCTTTTGCAGGATCGCCTTCTTGAGCAGAAAGAGCTGTTGTAAACGCTAATAAAATAATTAAGCTGAAACTAAGAGTGTTTTTACTTAATATACGGTGAATCACCTGTCTCATATTGTTGGTTAAATTAACTTCTAAACTTTGGTATGATTTTTTCATATACAAATTATAGAAAAAAATACAGTTAAAAAAATCTCTCGCAAAAGTAGTATTAAAAGTCGATTTTAGAAATAATAGAGCTACGATAATTAATAATTTAGAGGGATTCTAAATAACAAATAAACCAAAAATAAATTTATAACGTATACATTTGTACAAAATATTTGGAAACAATGATCGCAATAAAATTGAAAATCAAACAACTAAGCCTTATAGGGCTTTTACTCACCTCTACTATTACTTTTTCACAGGCGTCAAATGTCACTATAAATCAAGATAAGAACATTTCTGTTTTATTAGATTTGAAAAAAGAAATGAATAAAAATGAACACAGTTCTGATCGTTACAAGATTCAAATTTATTCTGGTAATCGTGCTGACGCTCAAAGTGCAAAAAACAATTTTAATGAGGCTTTTGGAGAATGGGAACCTTCAATTGAATACGAAACACCAAACTTTAAAATTTGGGCAGGAAATTTTGTAACACGTTTAGAAGCAGACAGAGCCCTTAAGAAAATAAAAAACAAATTCCCAAGTGCATTTATCTTTAAACCTAAAAAGGAAAAAAACTAACGCGCTAACATTACCTTTTAAATACAACAAAACCGCCTTACTCTTTGTTCAAAAAACATAGTAAGGCGGTTTTTTTTTAGAATACACTGTATTAATAACATGATATTACTCCAGTTAATTATCTATTCTTATAATTGTAAATTAACCCGAATAAGTTAACGTATCCACCTTAGCCACAGGCACCACTTTTTTAATCTCAGTAATTTTTTTCTCCATCATTCGACGGTTTAAAAACAGCTCGCTATCTCCTACAACTTCATTAGTAACCGATTTAATAAACTTAAAATAAGGATCACCACGTTCCGTAGTTAAGCGTATATAACACTTATTATTAAAAGCTTGTTGTTTGAATAATTCTAACTTTTGTAAACACTGAAATTTTGAAGAACAACCTGTGCTTATAAAACTAATATGTTTAGAATCTGTTTTTAAAAAGAAGCGATATACCCCTTCCTTATCTGTAAATATTTTAAATAATGGCATTTGAACATGTTTTAAATAACTGGGGGTAATATTTAAGACACCCTAAACTGAAAACAGTCACATGTAAACCACACGAAATCAGAGATATTACGATATGTAATGTAAAATAATAGTTCATGTACAGATAATGTAAGATTAGTTTTTCGATGTGTACACGAAGATTATTTCCGATACATGAAAACATTATAACATTAGAGAAGAAAAACCGCTTATACTAACTTAATACGAACTGTTTTTAATATGAATAGCCTTCAGAATTAAGAAAATAATTCTGAAGGCTATTCTAATTTTTCAACGACACCAAGCATGTTCTCATTTCTAACAACATGTTGGTTTTCTATTTATTAACACTAGAAGAAGTTCTATTGACAAAATAAATCTCAAACAAACTTACTTTTTCAAACAAGACAGAAATGTCTAGCTTTCTGGAGCCAATTCCACTTCTAAACCTTCCATTTCAGGCGTCATCTGTATTTGGCAACCTAAACGGCTATTATCTTTAACATCGAAAGCTTCAGACAACATAGCTTCTTCATCATCACCCATCTCTGGCAATTCAGTTTCGCTTAATACGTAACATTGACAAGAAGCACACATCGCCATACCACCACAAATACCAATGGTTCCTTCGGGTGCTAACTCATACGATCGTACAACTTCCATTAAATTCATAGCCATATCTGTAGGGGCTACAATTTCGTGGGTTACACCGTCTCTATCTGTAATTTTAATATTTATATCTTCCATGTTGTAATTTGTAATGCTATCTGTGATACGTCATGTTTCGTGCCACAAATTTAAGTTTTACTCCTTTATTTTAACACCTTTTATTGAACAAAATAAAAACTATTGTAAAAAATAAAGAATCTTCAAAATTTTTCAATTCGAAGATTCTTAAATTCAATTTTAATCGTGTCTTTTAAATAAATCAAAATATGAAACTATGCTTCAATATTGATTACTTTTTCAATTTTAGGCGCGTATTTTTTTATAGTCATTTCCACACCAGACTTTAGTGTCATTTGATTCACAGAACAACCAACACAAGCCCCTTGAAGCTGTACTTTTACAAGTGTATCATTATCTTCAATAGATAATAATGAAATATCGCCACCGTCACTTTGCAAAAACGGACGAATTTCTTCTAAGGCTTTTTCTACATTTACTTTTACTTCTTCGCTGGTCATAACTTTATTTTTTTGGTGCTGAACATCCAGCCATTGTTGTAATTTTTATAGCTTCAGTAGGCGGTAAATCTTCATTTCTGTTTACCACTTCTTGCACTACGTTTTGGGTTAACTTTTCAAAAGCTTCTCCTATTGGAGTTCCCGATTGTAATGCTGCTGGACGACCAACATCACCAGCTTCACGAATACTTTGTACTAGCGGCAACTCGCCTAAAAACGGTACGTTCAAATCTTCTGCTAAGTTCTTTGCACCTTCTTTTCCGAAGATAAAATATTTATTATCTGGCAATTCTGCTGGAGTAAAGTACGCCATATTTTCAATGATTCCTAAAACAGGAACATTTATACTTTCCTGTTGAAACATAGCAACTCCTTTTTTAGCATCTGCTAAAGCTACAGTTTGCGGAGTACTTACCACAACTGCACCTGTAATAGGTAAAGATTGCATGATACTTAAATGAATATCGCCTGTTCCTGGAGGTAAATCTAAAAGTAAAAAGTCTAACTCGCCCCAATGTGCATCAAAAATCATTTGATTTAATGCTTTTGCAGCCATTGGTCCACGCCATACTACCGCCTGATCGGGTTGTGTAAAAAAGCCAATAGACAATACTTTAACTCCGTAATTTTCTACAGGTTTCATTTTAGACTTTCCACCAATATTTACAGCTAAAGGTTTTTCGTTAGCCACATCGAACATAATTGGAATCGATGGTCCATAAATATCAGCATCTAAAATACCAACCTTAAAGCCCATTTTAGCTAAAGTAACCCCTAAATTTGCCGTTACTGTAGATTTTCCAACACCACCTTTTCCTGATGCTACGGCAACTATATTTTGAATTCCAGGAATTGGATTCCCTTTTATCACGTTTGCCTTAGGTTTTGCTTGCGCTTCTACCTTTAGGTTAATAGTAATTTTTGCTTTTTCGTAAACTTTCTCGTGGATGGTTTTTAAAATATCCACCTCGGTACGTTTTTTAGCTTGTAAACTTGGGTTTGTTATGGTAATATCCACAATAACCTCGTCGCCAAAAGTAACCACGTTTTTTACAGCACCACTTTCAACCATATTCTGTCCTTCACCAGGCACCGTTATAGATTCAAGCGCTTTTAATATATCTTGTTTGTCTAATTTCATCTGTATTTTACTAATAAAACAGGTCTCTAATACGTTAGACGACCTTTTAGTTGAGAATAATTCTAAAGGGCAAAGATAAATAATATCGTTGGAAGTGGAAACACCTAAGTTAGAAGATTTAACTATGTTGAGATAGGGTTTAATTATCAAACCTAATTTTTAAACATTTGAATTTTAAAATGGTATAATTTATGTGGTGTAATTATAACATTTTAACCCCGCTCTGTTCATGAAAAACAACTTTACACTGCTCCTATTCCTTTTACTAATTTCAATTTCGAGCCATGGCCAAGGCAAAATTGATAAAGCCGAAAAGAGTTTAAAAAAAGAATTTACCCCTAAAACAATAACTAGTAGCACTCCGAAAGAAACCAATAGCTACTACAATAACAACTCTAGCAGTTTTGCAGATGAGACTTTAACAGAGATTGTCGGTGGTTTATTCATCCAACTTTTCGCATATACCGCTTACGGACTCGCCATTGAGAGTCCTTTTGAAATGGATCATAAAGCAAGTAATGCGTTTTTAACAAAACATCCTTATAACAATTCGAGTACAGGGCATTATTCTTACGATTGGCAAGAAGACAGCGAAATATTTACCACTTCCATTGCTACGCGTTTTATTTTTGAAACCAATAAAATCAACGGAAACCATCTAAATGTTGATATGAACTTTTTCCAACGTTTCGGTTTAGAACTAGATTATCTACAACTTTGGGAGAAAAACACCAACTTTGGAAATGATAATTTGGCCATTTATACGGCATTAGCAAAGTACAATCGGGTGCGTACAGAACGTTTCAACGCCTATTGGGGATTGGGCGCCGCATACGTTGATGGGGCTGTGAACAAATTTGGATTTACTTATGGATTGGGTGCTGAATTATTTTTTATGAAACCCTTTAGTTTGGAATCTAATTTCAATCAGGTATTAGTAAACAATCATACCGTGAATAAATTTAATGCCTTACTGAATTATTACAAAAAACAATACAAATTCAGTTTAGGTTACGAATATTTAAAATTGGGAGATGTAGAATTCTCAACTATTTCTGCGGGGATCGGTGTTGCTTTTTGATTCTATACTAAAATCATAATTCCTCCGAAGGATCCCAATACACCGATTTTAAATTTTGAATTTGATTTTCAATAACCTCAATACCTTCACTTTCCAAGAGCTGCTGCATTAAATTAGTACCATCAAAATGATGTTTACCGGTAAGCAACCCTTTTCTATTCACCACACGGTGAGCCGGCACATCCTTTCCATGAGAACCATTCATGGCGTAACCTACTATTCTAGCACTTCTAGCAGCGCCCAAATATTTTGCAATAGCGCCATAACTCGTCACTCTACCATAAGGTATTAGCTTGGCTACGGCATACACTTTATCATAAAAATTAAGGGTTTCGGGCTTCATGGATATAAGTCTCTAATAATATTTACAAGAGTTACAATAGCTATAATACCGGTGATACTCCCAATAATACGATTCATATTTTTTTGAGACGTCAGGGTTTTACTTTTCATTTTATTGAAGAAGAAAATATACATATATAAGGTAACAAAAGTCCCCATAGCAGCACCGGCAACGTAAGCAATAATACTTGTTTGACTAAAATCTAACCAACCGAAAGACGCTAAAGTTATCGTCATATAAGCTTGGTAAGGTATAGGAAATACATTGATGCCCGATAAAAATAAGCCTTGAAAAAACCGACTACCTTTACTTCTAATTTTTGGTTCTACTTGTTCTTTAGGCTCCGATTTTGCTATAAACAAAAAATAGATTGTGATGAGCACAAAAATAACGAAAGCCACACGCTGTAAAACCTCGATAACATCATGATTTCTGCTTAAATACCTAGCAAAAATAGCAGCAATATAGGTTTGAATAACCACTACAACACAAGCACCTATAGAAAACATAATACCACGTACATGCCCCTCTTTTAAGCTAATTTTAGCCGCAGTCATATTCAATAAACCCGGCGGAACCACACCAATAAGCGCAAAAAATAAGCCTAAAAAAAAGATGAATGTGATGCTCAAAATTATTTGATTTTAAATTTGATGTAGGTTATAGGCTTATTTTGTTCCAAATACACCGACTCGTAATACGTTTGAATACTAGTCACTTCCTCTGGGCTACCTTCTTGTTTGTACACATTATGGTTAGCATACAAAACCTCGTGGCCAGCGCCATGCAATAAACCAAGCGTGTAACCATGCATAAATTCGCTATCCGTTTTTAAGTTTACAACGCCTTCTGGTTTTAGAATTTGTTTGTAACGCTCTAAAAACACAGCATTCGTCATACGGTGCTTGGTACGTTTGTATTTTATTTGCGGATCTGGAAAAGTAATCCAAATTTCGTCTACTTCATTATTTGCAAACGCATGATCGATAAGTTCTATTTGGGTACGCATAAAGGCTAAGTTTGGAATATTTTCCTCAATACCTGTTTTTGCACCACGCCAAAACCTAGCCCCCTTAATATCGATACCAATAAAATTTTTATTAGGGTATTTTTTTGCTAATGCTACTGAATACTCTCCTTTGCCACAACCTAATTCGAGCACTAACGGATTGTCGTTTTTAAAAACTTTGCTTCGCCAATGGCCTTTTAATTCGAAATCGGATTGTACCAATTCGTCTCGCGTTGGTTGAAATACGTTAGAAAATGTATCGTTTTCTCTAAATCGTTTGAGTTTGTTTTTGCTACCCACAGTATATTAACTATTTGTTATTATTTTTATTGAATTGGTAAAATTACGGAAATATAAAATAGTGTTTATATCCTTATCTTTGAAATTAGCGGAAATGTGCGTTAGGGATTGATGCGGTATCCTTTTTAATGTAAAAAAAAGCTATTATTGGGGAAGATACCGTTTTTGGTTGATTTTGACAATTACAGTTTTTTAAACTAACTTTTAAAAAGATATAGCGGAAAGCCCGACCCTTTTGGTAACGCCCAAATCTTTCTTTTTATAATTATATTTTTAGATGAAAAAACGAATATTGGTAGCACCATTAAATTGGGGGTTAGGGCACGCTACACGCTGTGTACCGATTATTAAGGCTTTAATTTTACATGGTTTTGAACCTGTATTGGCAAGCGATGGTGTGGCTTTAACTTTATTGAAGAAAGAATTTCCTGATTTAATTTCAGTGGAATTACCAAGTTACAACGTGACGTATGCTAAAAACGGAAAACATTTTAAACTGAAACTTTTAAAGGATTCACCCAAGCTTTTGAAAGCTATTAAAGCGGAAAAGAAAACCACTAAACTTTTAGTGGAGTCAATGGAGATTTCAGGTATTATTTCGGACAATAGATTGGGTGTTCGAAGTAAAAAAGTTCCGTCGGTTTTTATTACCCACCAACTGAATGTGTTGAGTGGCAGTACGACGTGGCTTAGCACAAAAATGCACCAAAAAATCATTAATAAGTTCAATGCGTGCTGGGTTCCTGATACGGCTGGCGATATTAATTTAAGCGGAAAATTAGGTCATGTTAAGCATTTTGAAATTCCGACAACTTATATTGGACCACTAAGCCGGTTTACTAAAAAGGACATTCCTATAAAATACGATTTAATGGTGCTGCTTTCAGGGCCAGAACCGCAGCGTGGCATGTTGGAGCAAAAACTCCTAATGGATTTAAAATATTATAATGGGCAAGTGGTTTTTGTAAAAGGTGTGATGGAGGCCGAACAAACCCTTGTAGTTTATGACCATGTAACGATTTATAATTTTATGACTTCCGCTTTGCTAGAAAAAACCATTAATGAAAGTGCTTTAATTGTGTCGCGATCGGGTTATACTACCGTGATGGATTTGGCTAAATTGAATAAAAAGGCCTTTTTTATACCAACACCTGGACAGTTTGAACAAGAATATTTGGCCGAGCGTTTGAATGCGATGCGCTTAGTACCTACTTGTAGTCAGGATGAATTTAGCTTGAATAAGCTAGAAAACATTATAGGTTATGCCGGATTAAAGGCTTTTGATTTTGAAGTAAATTTTAAAGCGTTATTCAGTCTTTTCGAGAGTGAATGAAAATTCGCTACCTACGTTATATTCACTTTCAACATATATTTTTTCGTCGTGCGCTTCAATAATATGTTTTACAATGGAAAGACCTAAACCAGAGCCACCTTCCTTACGCGAACCTGTTTTATCCACACGGTAAAAACGTTCGAAAAGTCGGGGTAAATGAGGTTTTTCTATGCCTTCACCATTATCGGTTACGCGCACAATCACCTTATTTTTTATCAGGTTTTCAATGCTTATTTCTGTGGTTCCTTTTTCGCTACCGTATTTTAATGAATTTACAATAAGATTAATCAATACTTGTTGAATACGCTCTTTATCGGCCCTTACAAAAATTGGTTTTTTGTAATTCATATCGAAAGTGAGTGTAATTTTCTTTTTTGCGGCTTTCATTTCCAGCATGTCGAAAACATTTTCAACCAACTCTACAATATCGAAATCTTCTATACTTAGTCTTAAATCGCCAACCTCTAGCTTGGTAATCATATCTAAATCTTGAACTATGTAACTCAGGCGTTCAATGCCTTTACTGGCGCGTTCGAGGTATTTTTCACGAATTTCCTTATTATCCATAGCGCCATCAAGCAGCGTTAAAATATAACCTTGAACCGTGAAAAGTGGTGTTTTTAATTCGTGAGACACATTACCAATAAATTCTTTTCGATATTGCTCACGAACTTTTAAGGTTTCAATCTCTAATTTTTTATCGCGGGCAAACTTATCAATTTCTTGAGTAAGTGTATGCATATCTGTTGTAATGGCGCCTTTGGTGAGTTTCGCAGATTCCAAAAGTGTTAAATCGTCATATATTTTTTTTACACGGCGATAAATAAAGTGCTCTACTCGAAATTGGATAACAATAAAACAAAATAGATAAGTGCTTATCGCAAATATTGGGATTTCCCAAAACTCAATATTAGAGAAAAACAACAGAAAAGCAACCAATAAAAGCGTAATATATAAAGTGATATAAAACGAAGTTATAGTTGCAAACCGATACGATTTCTTGAATTTAGTCTGTTGTACTGGCATGGATATACCCTTAAAAATATTTAATTACTCGACAAACTTATAGCCTACACCTTTTACGGTTTTAAAACTCTTGTCTCCCAGTTTTTCACGCAATTTACGAATATGCACATCAATGGTACGTCCGCCAACAACAACTTCGTTACCCCAAACGGCATCTAAAATTTCGTCACGTTTAAAAACTTTTCCTGGTTTTGAGGCTAGTAAAGATAATAATTCGAACTCTTTACGAGGCAAAATAATTTCTTTCCCCTTTAAAGTGATTTTATATTCGTCTCTATTAATTACTAAACTACCTATTTTCACAGTATCCGCAACATCTTCTTCTTTAAAGCGACGTAAAAGTGCTTTTACTTTACTAACTAAAACTTTCGGTTTTATGGGTTTAGTAATATAATCATCTGCACCTGCATCAAAGCCGGCCACTTGTGAATAATCTTCACCACGAGCCGTTAAAAACGTTACAATCGAGTTTGATAAATCGGGATGCTTTCTAATAAGTTCACATGCTTCAATACCATCCATTTCGGGCATCATTACATCTAAAATTATTAATTGAGGTAATTCTTTTTTGGCTTTTCTCACACCTTCGGCTCCATTTTCCGCAGTAATCACTTGGTAGCCTTCGCTTGATAGATTGTAACCCACTATTTCTAGTATATCTGGCTCATCATCAACCAATAAAATTTTAATATCCTTTTTTTTCATTTGTAAAGAAAATCTGTTTCTTGTCGTAAAGGTAAAGCTAATAACACAATTCTATTAAAATAATAAATTTAATAACATTAAGGTAACAATCCTCAAACAAATCCTTAATCTTGGTTACTATTCATAGAAATCTTAACTATTTTTTGGCATTAAAATTGCAATAAATATGTAATTTTGAATAACAAAATTTAAGGCATGAAAAAACTCTACGTTATAATCTTTTTTACTCTTTGTTCTTTTTTTGCTATTTCTACTATGGAAGCACAAAACAATTCTAGTTTCCACCCATCCAAGGAACGTATTGAAGGGTTAGCAATTTACCCAAACCCTGTAAGTACCCAAACGAACACGGTAACTATAGCTTCAAGCAAGAATTTAATTAAAAAAATTAGCATTTTTAATGTTTTAGGAAAACAAGTGCTACAGATTAATTTAATTGGAAAATCACTTAACATTTCAAACTTAAGCAAAGGTGTTTATATTTTAAATATTACAGAGAACAATATTAGTGAAACCCGAAAATTAGTCATAAAATAGGGATTCAAAACACCTAACTCTAAAAAAAGCGTTGCCAATTGGTAGCGCTTTTTTATGCTTAATATCGTACAAAATTCACTTTACAGAATTTTCTTTTACTGAAATAGCAAATAACAATTGCTAATATTTACTTTTGTCTTATTTAGAATGAAGATTAACTCAAATTTCTGTTTTTTTGAAATTCACCTGATATTGACATCTATTTATGATACATAAAAACGCTATTTTTAATATTAAAACCACTAGCGAGTTTGAAACTTTAGCTTTGGAAGTGTTTCAGTTTCAGTTTAAAAATAACCGCGTCTATCGGTCGTTTTGCGATTTACTATACATCCACCCTAGCGATGTAAAAACCATTGAAGATATTCCTTTTTTACCTATTCAGTTTTTTAAAACCCATGATATTTTAAGCTCTGAAGCCGCAATAAAAACCACATTTACAAGTTCAGGAACTACAGGTAGCGCCACCAGCAAACACTTAGTAACCGATTTGGAAGTTTACGAGCAAAGTTTCACCAAAGGTTTTGAGCATTTTTATGGTCCGATTGAAGATTATGTTATTTTAGGATTATTACCTTCTTATTTAGAACGCGAAGGTTCTTCCTTAATTTACATGGTTGATGCTATGGTTTCATCCTCTAAACACCCTGAAAGCGGCTTTTACTTAGATAACATATCCGATTTAAAAGACACCTTAATAAAACTAGATACTGAAGGTAAAAAAATATTACTTATTGGCGTTTCTTTTGCTTTATTAGATTTGGTTGAGGCGCATCAATTCAACCTGAACAACACCATTATTATGGAAACTGGCGGAATGAAAGGGCGCCGAAAAGAACTAATTAGAAACGAACTGCACCAACAACTAAAAGTTGGTTTTGGAGTAGAACACATACATAGTGAATACGGTATGACAGAATTATTAAGTCAGGCCTATTCTCTTGGCAATGGCACATTCCAGACCCCAAATTGGATGCATATCTTAACCCGTGATACTGAAGATGCCCTCACAATAAACCCCATTGGCAAAGCTGGTGGTATTAATGTGATTGATTTAGCAAATATAAATTCCTGCTCGTTTATTGCCACCCAAGACTTGGGACGCATTAACCCCGATGGCTCTTTTGAAGTTATAGGCCGCTTTGATAATTCGGATATTCGCGGTTGTAATTTAATGGTTTTGTAACCTCATTTAAAAAAAATAATATCCAAAATAAGCCATAAGCCCGCTTTAATCCTCAAAACATGAAGACCAACTAAACCATAAAAAAATAAAAATATTTTTTTATGTAAGAAACGAAACACTCCTACGTCTAAATAAGTGCTAAGAAAAAGAATGATTAGTAATAAATTTGGTTAATTTATTAGGCCCGATGTAAAAAATCGGGCTTTTTTATGGGCTATAAATCTATCTGAAATGTATCCTGATCGTTTAAAAACTTAAACTTGTTCCTGTAAGCTTCCACATGCCGCTTTTCTAAAGTTACTATTTGCGTAGCTATTTCGTTTGGCTGAAAACTCAAAATTTCGTTTCCTAAAACATCATAAACTGCCGAATGTCCGGGATACTCACTTCGCACACCATCTACACCAACTCTATTTACACCAATACAATAAGTCATATTTTCTATGGCACGAGCCTTTAAAAGGGTATCCCAAGCCGAAATTCTTGGTTTTGGCCAGTTAGCCACATAAACCAACAACTCATAATCCTCAGTATTTCTTGACCAAACAGGGAAACGTAAATCGTAGCAAATTAAAGGGCAAATACGCCATCCTTTGTAATTAATAATGATTTTCTCATGACCAGCCGTATAGGTCTTTTCTTCACCAACTAAAGTGAATGCATGACGTTTATTATAAATAGTAATTTCCCCAGAAGGCTCTACAAATAGTAATCGATTGTAAAAGGTATTATTTTCTGATATCACCATGCTTCCCATAATAGCAGCATCTTTTTTGGCAGCCATAGTTCGCATCCAACATACGGTTTCTCCTTGCATTGTTTCTGCTACCCTTTCAGCAGCCATGGTAAAACCGCTTGTAAACATTTCAGGCAGTATAATTAGATTTATACTGCCTGAAATTTGTTCTATTTTACCTGAAAACTGTTCACGGTTTTTTTGTGGATTTTCCCAAACTAAATCGGCTTGAATTAATGCTACTTTAAGTTCGTTCCCCATTCCGTGATTCTGTTTTATAATTTATCTTTTGCTTTGTCTAGCTTTTGTTGAAGCTTTTCAATTTTCTCAAGCGACTTCTCTTCGTCAACCGGAGACAATTTACCTTTATTTTTTAACTTTTCATACTTAGCAATAGCATCTTTATGCTTTTTTTCTGCTTTTTCAAAATTAGATTTTGCTTTCTCTTTAGCTTTTAGGGCTTTTTCAGCTTTTTTTTGTTCTTTTTTAGCCTTTTTAAGTGCTTTTTCTTGGGCTTTTTGTTCTTTAGCTTGCTCCTTTAAAGCTTTCTCTTTGGCTTTGTATTCTTCTTGTTCCTTTTTTAAAGCTTGCTTCGCTTTTTCCTGCTCTTCTTTTTGCTTTTTAGCTTCGGCTTCTGCCTTTACTAGCTCCTCTTTCTTTATATTAAATTCAGACCTAATGTGTTCTTGATCTTCAACAGATAATATTTTTGTCACATCAGTTCCATCTTTTAAAATTTTACTGCCTTTAACTTGGTATGTTACTTCTTTATATACGACCTCTTGCGCGTTAACAGCGAAACAGAACACAAATAAGACTAGGGTTACAATTATTTTTTTCATGATTATTTTATTTTAATTTTTTATAAATGGTGTTGTACTCTGCTATTTCTGCTTCTAAATCTTCAAAACGACCTTGCCATTTCTCTTCATCTCTAGGTGATAGCTTACCTTTTTCCTTTAGTTTATTATACTTTTCTTTTTTACTCTGTAGTTTTTCTTTTGCTTTCAAAACATCTTCACGAGCCTCTTCTCTCGCTTCTTGCTTTTTTTCTAATTGTTTTTGACTTTCCTCTAAGGCCTTTTGTTTTTCCTTAGCTTTTTCAATAGTTTCTTCTATTTTATTTTGTTCTTTTTCTAGCTTTTCTTTTTTATCTTCAGCAAGACGCTCGGCTTCAAGACGCTTATTTAAAACGGCTTTAATCCCTTCTTTTTCGTTTGCGGATAACTGTTCTGTAATATCTTTACCGTCACTATAAAAGGTGTCATTTTTAACTTTATAAACAGCTCCGTCTTCCATAATAACGCGTTCTCCACTGCCACAAGACATGAAAACACCAATTAATGCTATGGGTATTATTTTTATCAACTTCATATTCTATATTTTTTTAGGACTCTTTATAATTTAGACACGAATTTAGGTGTTAGTCACTGGCTTAACACGCTTTTAACATACTAATAGTCTTATTACTTTTTTTACGTAACATTAGCCGATGCTAAACACCACATTCCCGCTATTTATCATAAAAGCAGTATGTTAAAGTTAGAATAGGCAAGCATTACCTAATAAGCAAAGCTTAGCACTTATATTTAAAAGCGCCTGCATTTACTTTTAATTCCTAAAGCCTATCTTATTGATTGTTTTAAACAATTTCCATTTTTTTCAATAAAAAGGAAGCATTCATGTTTTTACAAATACCGTTTTTCAGGGTGTAATCAAAGTGAAGTTCATCATTAATTATTTCAGCATCAAAATAATAGTTTTTTACTTGGGGAAGTTCTTTTTCAATGTCGCACAAACTTAAATCGTGTGTTGCGATGATGCCTGTAGCATGAGAGGCTACTAATTTCTCGACAAACTTACGAGAACCAATAGCTTTATCGGTACTGTTAGTACCTTTTAAAATTTCATCTAGAATAATAAAATACGGCTCTTTTTGAATGGCATCAACTATATATTTTAAACGTGTTAATTCTGAAAAGAAATACGAACTATCATCGGTTAACGAATCGGTGGTGCGCATGCTTGTAATGAGCTTTACAGGAGAATATTCACTCTGTTTTGCACAAATAGGCAAACCAACATTAGCCATAACAATATGTAGCGATATGGTTCTTAAAAACGTACTTTTCCCCGCCATATTTGCTCCGGTAACAATAAAAAACTGTTCGTTTTCTATAACCACATCACTATCTACACGTTTGTTTTTGTTTAGTAATGGATGCCCTAAATTCTCAGATTTGATGATGACGCCATTATCCACAATCTTCGGAAAAACAAATTCAGGGTGATTGAAATCGAAACCACTTAACGAGTTATATGCATCAAAAAAGGATACCACTTCGAACCAATCGGATACTTTATGTCCGTATTCCTTAATCCATTTTTCAACACGGTAACTATTTTTAATATCGGTTAGAAATAGCCCATTTCCAAAAATGGCTGAAATTAAATTATTCCGATTATCCAAAGCATCTAAATTTTTGGAAAGCGTTTTAAAGATCAGGGATGCTTTTTTATTTTCAGATTGAATTTTCTTTTGTTTTTCCTGAAGTAATTCCGAAGAAAAGGTTTCATTCTCTATTAAATCCAACAGCAAAGCATACTGTCGAAATGTGTCTTTTACTTTATCAGCTCCAGCTGAAAGTTTATTGATACGTTTCACATAAATACCTGTAAAACCTAAACCAATAAACAACCAATACCCCACCATTTCGGCACTAATAATTTTAAAAATAGCTAAACCAAATAAAACTAATGAAACTGCAGTAAAAGCTATAGGCAACCACGCTGCAACACTAGACAAAAAGGGTTTATAGTTTTTTAACCAACTTAAAATTTGTTTTGCTGAAGTTTCAACCTCTACCAAACTCGAATTTGCGGCATAATGTTGACGCCATTCCGGTTTAGCACTTAATTCTTTTATTACCTGTTGCCGAGACACAATCTCGTCCGTAACATTCGCTTTTAATAATTCAGCTAGTTTTTCTCGCCCTTCCGCAATGGTGGTACGGTTTATAAACTGAAAAAAGGAACCGCGCCCAAACAAATCGATATCTAAACTATAAAAATGATTAGGATCTTGAAATTCTAAACCTTGATCGCGATCATGAAACTGACCAGCTCCTATTTCAATTTCTTCTTCATTAATAGTTGCCAACGCTTTATTAAATGCACGTTCACGTTTAATATCGTTATATTTTGTTAATAAAAACAGAAATGCAGCCAAACCACAAACTCCAATTAGCAAGGTAACTTGCCAGATTTCAACTGTAAAATAAACACCAAAACCGGCAGCAATAAACACTAACAACCTCAGCATACTCAAGGTTATCATTTGTTTATGCAATTTTTGGGCTTGTGCCGTGTACTTTACTTTATGTTCTTGGTAATAGGTTGTGTGTGCACTCATGATATAAGGTTGAAGTGGCAAAGAAACGAAAAAGCCCTGATTACTGATTTCAGAGCTTTCGTTTTAATTATACTTTTTTTGTTATTTGAATATGTTATTTAAAATGCTCAAAACGCAGTTTAGTCATTCTAATCTCTAGACATAAAAATGCGCAATATATACCAAAACAGTAGCATTAATGACGCAAATAAACCTAAAGCAGCAGGAATATATTCGTCATTAGAATATTTATTCACCAAGTTGGAAGTTTGATATAAAATAGATCCGCCAGCTAAAAGGCACATACCTACAGAAAACCAAAGTCCTAAGTTGAAACCAAAAAGGCTACCCGCAATAATTAATCCGATAGCAATAAAAAAGCCAACCGTTAATCCCGCTTTTAAGAATGAAAAATCTTTTTTAGTTACTAAAACAATAGCCGATAATCCAGAAAATAAAGATAAGGTAACAATGGCCGCTTGATTTAAAATCTCTAGCCCAGTTTCCATGGTGAAAGCAGCAATATAAATAAGTGGCACAAAAATAAAAGCTTCAGCCAAAATGTAAAGTCCGTAAGCTAAATATTGCTTGTTTTTATCTGGAGTTTTAAGCGCCATACCTTCGGCATAGTTTGTAATAAACATAAAACCACCAAGCATAATAAGCCAGCGCCATCCTTCGGTCATTGATAAAGCAAACTGAACAACAGTTTCACTTTGTAATAACAAGTATTCGAATAAAATAAACACTAAAACACCTCCAGCAACATGTGCGTAGGTTTTCTTATAAAAAGCGACTTTATCCACTTCGGATAGTTCGCCTACCATAAGTTTATTATTAAATGTTTGATTCATATAAATAGTTTTTATTTTTTTTATTTTAATTAATCTCTAGAGCCACCAAAGACTTGAAAAGCCCAATAAACTAAAGATGCTAAAGAACCAATTGCCGCCACTAAATACGTACGTGCAGCCCATTTTAAGGCATCTTCCGATCCGGCATATTCTTCTTGAGATAACATGTTTTTATTCTTTAACCAAGCCAAAGCACGGTTACTCGCATCGTACTCTACCGGTAAAGTTACGAAACTGAATAATGTTGCAAAACCCATCATAACCAAGCCAGCAACAGCAATCCAATATCCAAGCCCTAAACCAGCTGCTGCACCCAACATGATTCCGCCAATAACAACCCATTGCGACATATTTGAAGTTACACTAACAATAGGCACTAATTTAGATCGTATTCCTAACCATTCATACGCTTGCGCATGTTGTACAGCATGACCACACTCGTGCGCTGCAACTGCAGCAGCCGCTGAATTTCGTTGATTATAAACCGATTCACTTAAGTTTACCGTTTTATTTTTCGGATTGTAATGGTCGGTTAATTGCCCCGGTGTAGAAATAACCTCAACATCGGTAATACCATGATCGGCCAACATTTTTTCAGCAATTTCGGCACCACTCATGCCATTTCTTAATTGTATTTTAGAATATTTAGCAAACTTCTTTTTTAAAGTGCTACTCACTAGCCAACTCACTAAACCTATGGCTCCTAATAATATATAATATCCAATCATTTTCTTTTAGTTTTAATTCTAATGTAAATATATCAAAAATAAAGCCAATTTTATGCTGTGCTAGTTTGTCAGTTAATATTTAAGTGGATAACGCTTTATAAAAAAATGGTTAACTTCGTTTACCACCAAATTTTAATTAATGAAACGATTTGATATCGTGACATTCTGACTCATACTAATGAAAATACTACTAACAGGATCAACAGGTTATATTGGCAAACGTTTAATTCCGGTTTTAGTTGAAGCTGGACACGAAGTGATTTGCTGCGTACGAGACCCTAAACGATTTAATCCGCCAGAATCTTTAGCAAAAAGTATTACGGTACTTCAATTAGACCTTTTAGATCAGGGCTCTTTAGAACATATTCCGAAAGATATTGATGGTGCTTATTATTTGGTCCATTCGATGTCTTCGGATGGCGATTATAAGTCTTTAGAAGAAACATCAGCTAAAAACTTTAGAAATGCTCTAAAAAACACCAGCGTAAATCATGTGGTTTATTTAAGTGGCATTGTTAACGAAACCGAACTTTCTAAACATTTAAGCTCAAGAAAAAACGTAGAAATAGAACTCGCAAAAGGAGACTATAACTTTACAGCTTTACGCGCCGGAATTATTATTGGCTCCGGAAGTGCATCTTTTGAAATTATTAGGGATTTAGTTGAAAAACTCCCGATCATGATTACTCCAAAATGGTTAAACACTAAATGTCAACCGATCGGCATTTCCGATGTTATGGCTTTCCTTTCTAAATCGATGTTTAATCCCGAAACTTATAATGAGAATTTTGATATTGGAGGTCCTGATGTTTTAACCTATAAAGAGATGCTTTTAAATTTTGGTAAAGCCAGAAACTTAAAACGTAGAATTTATACGGTTCCGGTAATGACGCCCAAACTATCATCATACTGGCTTTATTTTGTAACCTCAACATCGTACAAATTAGCATCGTCTTTAGTACATAGCATGAAGGTTGAAGTGGTTTGTCGCGATAACAGAATAAATACCATTTTAGGCATAACACCTTTAAGTTATAATGAAGCTTTAAAGCGCGCCTTTAGTAAAATTGAAAGCAATGAAATTCTTTCGAGTTGGAAAGATGCTTACTCTAGTAGTGGATTAAACTTTAATATATCGGAATTTATACAAGTCCCGTCTTTTGGTTGTTTTAAAGATAGTAGAACGAAAGCTATTGAAAACCGCGAAGCTTCTATAAACAAAATTTGGGCTATTGGCGGAAATACCGGTTGGTATTACGGCACATGGCTTTGGAAAATTAGAGGTTATATGGACAAGCTCTTTGGCGGTGTTGGATTGCGACGCGGACGTACCAATCCGGCGACCATAAACGTTGGGGATTCTATTGATTTTTGGCGTGTTTTATATGCTGATAAAAAAGAAGGACGCCTACTTTTATTTGCTGAAATGAAACTCCCGGGTGAAGCTTGGCTGGAATTTAAAGTGGTTAACAACAAACTGACCCAAACAGCAACTTTTAGACCGCTTGGTTTAGCCGGCCGATTGTATTGGTATGCGGTATTGCCTTTTCATGGGTTTATTTTTAAAGGTATGCTGAAGGCTTTAGCTGAGTAAGAATTTCACCTTCATAAAAAAAAGACACAACTTACCAGTTACATCTTTTTGCGTTAGGGATAGAACGGCCTGTTTGAGCTCCCCGACCTTTTGGGAGGGAGCGAGTAGTGATAGCCCGACCCTTTTCGGGTAACGCCCAAATGATTATTTAAAACAAAAAAAAAATCTGGTTCTAGACACGATGCCTAAAACCAGATTTAACATATAGTTTGTGTGTTTTGAGAAACTATGCAGTTTCTAAAGACATATCGAAAGCTTCGGCTATTTCTTTGTACACAATTTTTCCTTTTATAATGTTTAAACCTCTTGCTAGTGGCGCGCTGTTTTGACAAGCTTGCTCCCAACCTTCGTTTGCTAATTTAATAACGTATGGTAAGGTTACGTTGGTTAAACCCATTGTAGATGTGTATGGTACAGCACCTGGCATATTGGCTACGGTGTAATGTACAACCTCGTCTATAATGTATGTTGGATCTTGGTGCGTTGTTGGGTGTGTAGTTTCAAAACATCCGCCTTGATCTACGGCCACATCTACCATTACGGTACCTGGACGCATTTCTTTTAACATATCGCGTGTTATTAATTTTGGCGCTTTTGCTCCTTTTAATAATACACCTCCAATAATTAAATCGGCATCTACAATATGTTTACGTATGTTATATTCACTAGAAAATTCACTAATTACGTTGTTTGGCATAGAATCACTTACATAACGTAAAGCCTTCATATTAATATCCATAATAGTAACTTGTGCGCCTAAACCTGATGCCATTTTTGCAGCTTGGTAACCTACAATACCTGCACCTAGAATAAGTACTTTTGCTGGAGGAACTCCTGGAATACCACCTAATAAAATACCACGACCTTTAATAGGTTTCTCTAAGAATTTTGCTCCTTGTTGTACAGACATACGACCGGCAACCTCAGACATTGGAATTAAAAGTGGTAAAGATCCGTCGTTATCTTCTACGGTTTCGTAAGCGATACAAATAGATTTACTTTTAATCATAGCCATAGTTAATGGCTCGCTAGATGCAAAGTGGAAATAGGTAAATACCACTTGGTCTTCCCTAATTAACTCGTATTCGGCCTCGATAGGTTCTTTTACCTTCACTATCATTTCTGCTATTTCGTAAACAGCTTCTATACTGTCTAAAATAACGGCTCCAGCCTCTATATATTCTTCATCAAGAAAACCACTATTAAAACCTGCGTTTGTTTGTACGTAAACTTCATGGTTTCTTTTTGTTAATTCGAAAACTCCAGAAGGTATCATACCAACTCTATTCTCGCTGTTTTTTATCTCAATAGGAACTCCAATCTTCATTTATTAAGCTTTTTATGAATTTAAATCGGAGTAAAATTAGTTTAATTATTTTAAAATTATAATCAAAAGTTGATTTTTATTGAATTTTTAACATCACAAACTCGATAAAACTAAGTAATCTATAATCTACATCGGTTTAATAGGAAATTGAATTATAGTCGGTTTTTTACTCAAAAAAAGTATTTTTTTAGAGAAATTGATAAAAAAAAAGCTGTTTTTATCTGAAATTAAACAAAAACGAGCATTTTTGAACTGAGGGAAAACAGGCTGTTTTCGACGTCTTTTTTACACTTTTTTTCTGTGTTTTATTTTTAACACTAAAATAGCCATGCATAATATAGAGGTTATAATGTTAGCAATAACCATAGATAAACTATTAATGTAAAACCCGTAAACCAACCAAAGCAAGACACCAACAAACATGGCCAAAAACATGGTTAATGATACACCTTCGACATCTTTAGTTTTATAGGCTTTATACACCTGCGGAATAAAAGACGATGTGGTTAAAGTGGCCGCCACCAAACCAACGATTTCTATAGCTTGAATTTCAAACATAATTTTTATTTGAGAATAGAGGATTAAAACAAAAAGCCACCTTATAAAATAAGATGGCTTATTTCTATATGTTATTTGCCGTTAGCCAACAATGTTTACAATTTTACCTGGCACAACAATTACCTTTTTAGGGGTACGACCTGCAAGTTGCTCTTGTGTTTTTTCGTGAGCTAAAACGGTTTTTTCTATCTCGTCTTTGCTCATATCCATTGGTAACTCTAAAGTAAAACGCATTTTTCCGTTAAAAGAAATTGGGTAATTTTTACTGCTTTCTACCAAGTGGCTCGCATCGAATTCTGGAAAAGCCGCTGTAGAAACACCTTTAAATTCTTTAGGTAAACCTTCAACTTCTTCTGGCTTAAGAATTTTATTAAATTGAATACTCGCAAATAAATGTTCAGCTACATGTGGCGCGTAAGGCGACAATAAAACCAATAACGGCTCTAAAACAGCTTTAGAAGTACATTTTTGAGTGGTTAACTCGTTTACAGCAATCATAAACGTTGAAACCGATGTATTGAAAGAGAAATTCTCGATATCTTCTTGAACCTTTTTAATGGTTTTATGAAGGGTTTTTAAATTGTCTTTTGTTGCTGCTGCTTCTGAAACTTTCAGTCCGTTATCATCCACATACAATTTCCAAAGTTTTTTAAGGAAGTTGTGTACCCCTGTAATTCCGGCTGTATTCCATGGCTTGTATTGTTCTAATGGCCCAAGGAACATTTCGTATAAACGAAGACTGTCTGCACCGTAATCTGAAACAATGTTATCAGGGTTGACAACGTTGTATTTCGATTTGGACATTTTTTCGACTTCTCTGCCTACTTTGTAAACGTCATTATCTCCTTCAATTATTTCACCCTTATCTCCAATAAAAATAGCTTCTTTAAATTCAGACCTCCAATTTCTAAGACCATCTATATCTATTTCTTCAGATGAATTAACTAATGAAACATCGACATTCCTTCTTCCAAAAGAATCAATTCCAACCGATATTTCTGAAATATTCTCTGAAACAACTTCGAATAATTTTTCTCTTAACTTTTCTAAAATCTCGTTTTGAACATTTAAATTATCAAGCTCGACACCATTTCTTGTAAAAAACAAAGCTAAGTTATCATTACCTCTTTTATTATCAATAAAAAGTTGATTAAAAGCAGAAACATATTTTTCTGAAACAAAAACCTTAGATAATTTAGCACCACTATCATCTTTTCCGACACCACTTGTTCCATAATTAACAAGCCCATACACAAAAGCACTAGTCCCCAAAATCATCCCTTGATTAATCAGTTTTTTAGCAAACTCATCAACAGGCACAACACCTTTATCGAACAAGAATTTTTGCCAAAAACGAGAATACAGTAAATGTCCTGTAGCATGCTCGCTTCCGCCAATGTATAAATCGACATCTTTCCAGTAATCCATCGCTTCTTTACTAGCGAATTTTTCGGTGTTTGTAGAATCCATGTAGCGGTTAAAATACCAAGAACTACCTGCCCAACCTGGCATGGTGTTTAGTTCTAACGGAAAGATATTTATATGATCAATTAAGTCATTTGATACTACTTCCGCCTTGAGGCGGTCCCAAGCCCAAACGGTTGCATTACCCAATGGTGGCTCGCCGGTTTCGGTTGGTAAATATTTTTCTACTTCTGGTAATTTAATTGGTAAATGTGCAGCATCAATCATTTGCGGCATCCCTTTTACATAATATACCGGGAATGGCTCTCCCCAATAACGTTGACGGCTAAATACAGCATCGCGCAAGCGGTAATTGGTTTTTCCTTCACCTTGCCCTATTTTTTCTAATTCGAAAATAGCACGTTTGGTGGCTTTTTTATAGTTCATGCCGTTAAGGAAATCACTGTTTCCTATCACGGTTTTTTCTTTATCTGTAAAGGCTGCTTCCGAAATATCGGCACTATCAAAAATATTAATAATTGGAATATTGAAATGCTTCGCGAAAGCATAATCTCTTTCATCTCCACAAGGTACAGACATTACAGCTCCTGTACCGTAACCTGCTAAAACGTAATCGCCAATCCAAACCGGAATAGGCTCTTTTGTAAATGGATGCTCGGCATAAGCCCCAGTAAATGCACCCGAAATGGTTTTTACATCGGCCATTCTATCGCGTTCGCTACGTTTAGCAGTTGCTAAAATATAAGCCTCTACCTCAGCTTTTTGCTCGGGTGTTGTTAATTTCGCTACTAATTCGTGCTCTGGAGCTAGCGTCATGAAGCTTACACCAAAAATAGTATCTGGTCTTGTTGTAAACACATCAATAACGGCATCGCTATCCTTCACATTAAAAGTAACAGATGCTCCAACCGATTTTCCAATCCAGTTACGTTGACTTTCTTTAAGTGAATCGGTCCAATCAATAGTTTCTAACCCTTGAAGTAAACGTTCTGCATAAGCAGAAATTCGCATACTCCATTGGGTCATTTTTTTACGTAAAACCGGGTGACCACCACGTTCTGACACGCCGTTTACTATTTCATCATTTGCTAAAACGGTTCCTAATGCAGGGCACCAGTTTACTTCCGTTTCGGCCAAATAGGTTAATCTATATTGAAGTAATACTTTTTGTTTGTCTTCCGAAGAAAATCCTTGCCAAGCTTCTGCTGTAAAAGGCGCAATGTTATCATCGCAAACGGCATTGACATTCGTATTACCTGCTGTTGCAAAAATGTTTTCTAAAGTAGAAATATCTTCAGCTTTATTAGTATCGTTATTATACCAAGAGTTGAATAATTGAATAAAAATCCACTGCGTCCACTTATAATATTGCGGATCTGACGTACGTACCTCACGAGACCAATCGAAAGAAAATCCAATTTGATCCAATTGACGACGGTAGGTTTTTATATTCTCGGCCGTGGTAATTGCTGGATGCTGCCCGGTTTGGATCGCGTATTGCTCGGCAGGCAAACCAAAACTATCGTACCCTTGTGGATGCAATACATTAAAACCTTGGTGACGCTTGTAACGCGCATAAATATCGGATGCGATATAACCTAACGGATGCCCAACGTGTAAGCCTGCTCCACTTGGGTAAGGAAACATGTCTAACACATAATATTTTGGTTTTTCGCTTTGGTTTTCGGCTTTAAAAGTTTGGTTTGTTGCCCAATATTTCTGCCACTTTTCTTCGATTTTATTGAAATCGTATATCATCCTATATCTTGTTTTCGTATTACTATAAGGTCGTTTTTAAAACGGCCATATTCGGCGCAAATTTACGTTTTATAAATCAACTTAAAAATCTTTTATTTTCATAAGTTAAAACCGTTAAAAAACATGCTGTTTTAACTAGATACTTTTACTTTTGCACGCTAAAAACAAGACTCCTTGAACGCGAACATCTACAAGGCCCATTTTGCACTTTTCGGCGCAAATGTTATTTACGGGCTCAATTATATTATTGCCAAAGGCATTATGCCACATAAAATTAGCCCAACGGCTTTTGTATTTATCCGTTTGGCTTGCTGCGTTGTGCTATTTTGGGCGCTTAAATTTATTTTTGTAAAAGAAAAAGTAGAACGTAAAGATTTATTACGTTTGGCGCTTTGTGGTTTACTTGGGGCAGCGGCCAATATGCTGTTTTTCTTCCATGGTATTAATAAAACCTCGCCGGTAGATGCCTCTATTATTATGACGGTTACGCCTGTTTTGGTTTTTATTTTCAGTTTTTTTATTCTGAAAGAGCGCATGACGAAGAACAAATTTATAGGTACCATAATCGCTGGTATTGCCGCCATTTTTCTTATTGCTTATGGTAATAAATCTGAAGGCACAAGCTCTCTACTCGGTAATTTCCTAGTGTTTTGCAATGCCACCTCTTACGGACTTTACTTAGTAGTTGCAAAAACTTTAATGAGAAAATATAATGCCCTTACCGTTATCTGTTGGATGTTTTTGTTTGGCTTACTCTTTGTTTTACCGTTTTCAATTAAACCCATTATGGAAACCGATTTTGCAGGTTTTACAACCAACACGTATTTAGTTATTGGTTTTGTGGTACTATTTACCACATTCACTACCTACTTACTTAATTTGTATGCGCTAAACCACGTGATGCCATCGGTAACCAGTAGCTATATTTATTTACAACCCGTAATTAGTTTTGCTATGGTAAGTATTTATGCTTTTGTATTAATGAAAGAGGAATATGCACAAGATATTAACCTGGTTAAAATACTAAGTTGCTTCATGGTTGTTGTTGGTGTTTACATTATTAGTAAACCGCCTAAAAAACTAGCATAACCGTAAAGTTTTACCAAGTTGCGACTTGCGTTATTTAAAATAATTTTAGGTTGAAAAATAACAATTTCAATATGTTTCTGTTTATATAAATGAAGATTGCTTATTCTTTATTATTTTTACAGCACTAATCGACACCTTTTATGAGTTCATCTTTTGAAAAACATCAAAAACGCAGACTAATTTCATCGTACTTTTCTGTAGTTTTAAGTATTGCCCTAGTTTTATTTTTACTAGGCCTGTTGGGTATGTTGGTTTTAAATGCTAAAAAAGTATCCGATCATTTTAAAGAGCAAGTGGTACTTACTATTTATTTGAAAGATTCTGCTAAAGAGGTTGAAACCAAACAACTTGAAAAAAGTTTGGCCATGGCCGATTATGTAAAATCTACCGAATACGTTTCTAAAGAACAAGCTGCCGAATTTATGAAAGCAGAAAATGGTGAAGATTTTATGGATTTCGTGGGCTATAACCCATTACAGAACTCGATTGATGTACACTTAAAAGCAGACTTTGTAACATCGGAACATCTTGAAAAAATTTCCGCGGAAGCGTTAAACAAAAACTTTGTAGAAGAAGTTACCTACGATAACGACTTGGTAAACTTGATGAATGATAATGTTAAAAAAATCAGTTTTTGGGTTTTAGTTATCAGTGGTATTTTTACACTTATTGCAGTATTATTAATAAACAGTTCTATTCGCTTGGCGGTATATTCTAAACGATTTACAATAAAAACCATGCAAATGGTTGGGGCTACAAAACGTTTTATTCGTCGTCCTTTTGTTTGGAAAAGTGTGCGTTTAGGCATTATTGGCGCTATACTAGCACTAATAGGCATGACTGTTGTGCTCTATTATTTAGATAAAACTTTTGCAGAATTGGAACTGCTTAGCAACCCTATTTTAGTGGCTACTTTATTCAGCGTTATTTTTGCCTTAGGCATTTTAATCACTTGGATAAGCACCCATTTTGCAACTCAACGTTTCTTGAATTTAAAAACAGACGAACTTTACTATTAGATTAAATCTAATAAAAACATATATTTAGTATTTCAAAAAAAATCATACCAATGTCTAAAAACTATTTCAAAAATAACCCTGATAAAGATGGGTTTTTCGGAACATACGGAGGCGCTTTTATTCCGCCTAATTTAGAAGAAGAAATGAAAAAAATTAATGATGCTTACTTCTCTATTAGTAAGTCTCATAAATTTATTAATGAACTACGACAAATAAGAAAACATTTTCAAGGCAGACCAACACCAGTATACCATTGCGGCAGATTATCTCAAAAATATGGCGGTCAAATCTACTTAAAACGAGAAGATTTAAATCATACAGGTGCTCATAAACTAAACCATTGTATGGGCGAAGCTTTACTCGCGAAACATATGGGTAAGAAAAAGCTAATTGCTGAAACTGGAGCAGGACAACACGGTGTAGCATTGGCTACTGCTGCGGCATATTTTGGTTTGGAATGCGAAATACATATGGGTGAAGTTGATATTTCCAAAGAATACCCAAATGTGCAACGCATGAAAGTTTTAGGTACCACCGTAATACCTGTTACCCATGGTTTAAAAACGTTGAAAGAAGCTGTAGATAGCGCTTTTGAAGCTTATTTAAAAGACCCTATAAATTCCATTTACTGTATTGGATCGGTGGTTGGCCCTCATCCTTTCCCTATGATGGTAAGAGATTTTCAACGTGTTGTTGGTATTGAAGCTAAAGATCAATTTCTTGAAATGACTGGAGAACTGCCAGATAACGTTGTGGCTTGCGTTGGTGGAGGAAGTAATGCCATGGGCATCTTTTCTGCATTTTTATTTGATGATGAATGTGCACTTTACGGCATTGAACCCGGTGGAACATCATTAAAAATGGGAGAACACGCAGCAACCATGACTTTAGGAAAACCAGGTACTATACACGGCTTTAAATGCTACGTTTTACAAGATGAAAACGGCGAACCGGCACCAGTACACTCTATTGCTAGTGGATTAGATTATCCAGGAGTTGGTCCAGAACACAGTATGCTAAAAGATTTAGAAAAAGTAACCTACGATTCTATTACAGATAAAGAATGTATTGATGCCTTTTTTGAACTCAGCCGATTAGAAGGTATTATTCCTGCTTTAGAAAGCTCGCACGCTGTGGCTTACGCAATAAAACTTGCTCAAAAAAATCCGCAACAATCTATTTTAGTTAATTTAAGTGGCTGAGGCGATAAAGATTTAGACTATATTATTGACACTTACGGGATACCAGAATAAAAAAAGTAAATGCCCTTAACAAAATTTAAGAAATAAAAACTGTTACTTTGCTTTTTAGTAAAAAACTAAGGCACATATAATTACTATGGAAAACAAAAAACAAAAAGACGCAGTAAAAGCCACATTTGTCTTCGGAAAAAAGAACTATAAATTTATGTTTATTGGTTTAGCCATTATTGCGCTTGGTTTTATACTAATGTCTGGTGGAGGTAGTGACGACCCTACGGTTTTTAACCCAGAAATTTTTAGCTGGAGACGTATACGTTTGGCTCCAATGCTTATTCTTATTGGGTTTGGTTTTCAGGTTTATGCTATTTTATTGAATCCGGATAAGAAGTAAGATGTTTTAAAGGAACTCACATTTATATGATTTATCCTATCGTAGAAATCACTAGTTTTGAAGTAGATTTCTATAATTGTTCGGCAAACTGTTTAGCCATTTTTTCTACGTAATTTTTAGAGTTCTCCATGGAATCCTCTAGGTTTTTAGCGTAATTTATAACAGCATCGGTGTATTGTATTCCGAAGTTTTGCGCATGCTTTCCATCTAAATCAATAGCACCGCAAAAGGCAGCAACCTTTATTTGTTTCGCTTTCGCTGAAGTTAATACGCCTTGAATGGTTTTCCCAGACATGGTTTGTGTATCAAGCTTACCTTCTCCTGTAATAATCCAATCGGTATGCTCCAACTGTTCGTCAAAATTTGCTAAGTCCTTAATAAGCTGAATACCCCGTTCTAAACTCCCTTTTAAAAACACTTTTGATGCGGCACCCATACCACCAGCAGCACCTGCGCCTTGAATGCTTTGCACATCGATACCGAAGACTGCATTTAATATTTCAGAAAAAGACTTTAAACCTGCATCTAACATTTTAATATCGTCCGCGGTTGCTCCTTTTTGAGCAGCGTAAACCTCTGCAGCTCCATTTTTACCGTATAACGGATTGGTAACATCACATGCCACTTTAAAACTCACTTCACTAATGTTAGGATGCACATTCGTTGCATCAATCGATTTTATTTTTGATAAATTAGCTCCTATAGGTTTGACTTCCTTTTCATTTTTATCTAAAAAACGATAACCTAAAGCCGTTGCCATTCCAATACCACAATCGTTAGTGGCACTCCCGCCAATACCTAAAATAATAGTTTTAGCCCCTTTATTTAAAGCATCCATAATCATTTCACCTGTGCCCAGCGTGGTAGCATTTACACAATCAAATTGTTCGGATTGTAATAATTTTAAACCTGAAGCTTCAGCCATTTCAATAAAGGCGGTTTTTGAAGCTTCAGCATATAAATACCGTGCGGTTATTTTTTCAAAAAAAGGATTATTAACTTCAACAGAAATCATGTCGCCTTTCAAATAAAAATCAACCACTTCAATAGTGCCGTCTCCCCCATCGGCCAATGGTAATTTTAAAATATCGATGTTTGGATCTACAGCGTGAATACCAGCTTCAACAGCATCGCAAAAAGCCAAACCTGTTAAGGAATTTTTAAATTTATCGGGTGCGAGAACAATTTTCATGGTCTAAAATATTTTAGCTTAAAATAGAAGGAAGAAACAAACTGAAAATTAGTATAAAAACAAAAAAGACTAAAAGAATATACACTTCTTTTATCATAAAATCTTCTTTTTTGATGCTTACATTAAAGTTAGAAATACGTTTTACTTTAGTTTTACTCGTTAAAGCAGAAACTAAATAAGCCACCACTAAGGCTATAATGACTCCTGTAAAGTTGAGCCAAATCCAAAAAATATTGAATCCTAAATCGATATGAAATAACTCTTGAATTGTTTTTGAAAACATCAAATTAATTAATACTGCTGAAATAATACCAGCATTCATTCCGATATGGTTTACCTTTTTTGAAAAGAAAGCCAGAAAAAAAGTCACTAAAACAGGACCATAAAATACGGAACCTATGGCATTAATTATTTCTATAACAGCATTTTTACTACCACCGAAAAGAAAGGCACTTGCAATACAAACTACACCCCAAAATACGACTGACCCTTTTGAAATCATCATGTATTTTTTGGTGCTTAACTTTTTTTCGCCACGATTAAAAAAATCTTCAACCGTTACTGCCGAAAGCGAATTAACGGTAGAACTTAAAGACGACATGGCTGCAGATAATATGCCGACCATTAATATACCAATTAAACCGTGTGGTAGATATTTCATTATAAAAACGGGTACCATTAAATCGGCTTTAATGCCATGTTTGGCAAACTCACCAGGAAAATGTTTTTGGGTTGTATCGGCTATTTCAGTGAGAAAATCGGGCGCCAATGTAATTAGGCCTCCTAATACTAACCCCATAATACAATACACTAAAACTACGGGAAACCTCAACAAGCCGTTAGCGAGTAAAAGTGTTCTAATGGTTTTCTCGTCTTTGGCCGACAGCATACGTTGCGCTTGCGTTTGGTCGCATCCATAATAAGAAGTATATAGAAAAAACCCTCCAATTATCATTGGTAATAAACCATACTCGTTGCCTTCGCCAACACCTAAATTATAGTCGATAACTTTTAATCTTTCCGGATCAAACCCTGCGGCTAAACCGCCATGCTCTTGCAAAAGCGTCCATCCAAAATACAGGCAAATTATTAAACCTGCGAACAAAATAATCATTTGAATGGCATCGCCCCAAACCACAGCTTTCATGCCGCCTTGCCATGAATAAATAATGGTAATAACACTTATAATTAAAATGGTATACACAAAATCGATATCTAAAACAGCTTGTAAAATAATAGCGATGGTGTAAACCATAACACCGGTTCCGAGCGCTCGACTTATTTGAAAAACAATACTTAAAATTAATCGTGTTGATGTGCTAAAGCGTTTTTCTACAAACTCATAAATACTAACAACACCAGATCTAAATAAGGGTGGAATAATAACAATCATTATAAAAATCATGGCCAATGGCACAGCAAACTCAAAGGTTAGCCATTTCATTCCTCCATTTAATTTAAGTCCAACAAATGCTGGTGCCGAAATAAAACTAATAGCTGAAAGTTGTGTTGCCATGGTTGATAAACTCAACGGAAACCAGCCCATACTTTTTCCGCCTAAAAAATAATCTTTAGAGTCTTTATTGTCTTTAAAAAAGAACCCCATTCCTAAAAAGAATATGATATAAAATATTATGATACTATAATCTAGCCAATTCATAATGTTAAGTTTTGTTGTTAGTTGGTTTAGTTAGTTAGTTAGAATATAAAAGGTTTTAATAAAAACTAAAACCTTTTATATTAAGCTCCTGTTTAATTAGTTCTATAATATAGACTCAGGAATTGGATTTGCTATTAATCCTTGTTTTTTTAATTAGTCATTTAACATATCTATTAGCAACGCTGCAGTCCACGAAAAATCGTTTCCACCATAACCTGCTGTTCCATCTTTATGCATTTCTTTTCTCGAGTCGAAATACTCATAAAAGCCATTTTTATCAATCATATCAACCGAATCTTGTTTAACACGTTCGGCAATTTCAGTAAACCCATATTGTTTCAATCCTTTAAACAACATCCAGTTTAAATTAATCCAAACCGGGCCTCTCCAATATTTTTTAGGGTTGAAGCGCTCACTCGTTGGATCGAAAGAAGCACATAAATACTGTTCTTCTCCACCAAACTTTTCCATCATAACCTCAACCATTTTTTTGGCACGGGCTTCACTTGGAATGCTAGCGCATAAAGGCGCGAAAGATGATGATGATAAATAACGCAACGGTTTTTCGTTTCTTAAATCATAATGAATATAAGCTCCTAATTCTTCATCATATAATTTCTCATTAAAAGCTTTTATACTTTTATTTTGCCATTGCTGAAGTTGCTCAATTTTAGTATGATCTCCTAATAATTCATACAAATTAATTAAACTTTGGTTCGATTTAATAAGCATGGCATTAAACAAAGGATCTTGTACTAAAAACGGTGATAACTCGGCAATTTTCTCATCGCTGTAATTATGTTCTTTAGCAATTTCAATAATATGTAAATAATGATCGTATTCTCTTTTCGATGGTCTTTGTGCAGCATCTACATGAGTGGTATCTCGTCTTTCAAAATTGTATTCTGGCGGATTCATGGTATCCCAAATATCATCCCAAATTGGTGAATTATCGGTACCCGACTCCCAGTTGTGATAAATATAAACTAAACCTTCCTTTTGCGGATCGCGTTGTGTAAAAAAGTAATTATGGTTATCGTAAACCTTATCTATAACGGTTTTAATAAACTTTAGCGTTGCTGGTTTATCTTTACTAATTCTATACATTTCCTCTAAAACAAAACCTGTAACGGGTGGCTGCGTCATCCCGGTCGATTTATATTTTTTTGAAGATTCTGGATGTAAGTCCGATCGATGAAAATCGGCTCCTGGAAAATAAGTATCGGTATCCGTATGGAAAATAATGTGCGGTATAAAACCATTTCCCCATTGGGCATCTAGTAAAGTTTTAATTTCCAACTCGGCTTTTTCCATTTCAAAATGGGCAAAACCTATGGCAATTAAGCCAGAATCCCAAAACCACTGAAACGGATATAATTTGGCACATGGTATACTAAAACCATCTTTAAAATTGTTAATTAGAACTGTTTGAGCTCTGTCTTTTAATGCTTTCATATTTTATATTTTTTTTTAAAAAACTCACCACTTACACTTAACCTTAAGTGGTGAGCTACTTATATAACCTATAATTACACAGGTTAAAACAAACGAAATGTTTAGAAGGTTAATGTGGCATTGAAAAATGCACGTCTTGGTAAAATTGGGCGACCAACAAAATAATCTTGACTTGTTGATTGTGAAAAAGCTCTTGGATCGCCTTCTGATAAACCTTGACTATCGGCTAAGTTATACACTGAAAACCCAAGTCTTAATTTCTTATCATCTTCAAAACCTATAGTATATCCAGCTCCTATTCTTAATACTGTGAATCCGTCTAATTCTACAAGATTGGCATCATCATTAAATTGACTACCTCTAATATTTGCAGATGCAAAAGCATCTAATTTTCTGTTATCATAATCTAAACGTAAGGTTGATAATGTCGTTGGCTGTCTTCTTAATTTTTTTCCAACATTTGCACCATTTGTAACATCGCCTTCAACTAAAACCACGCCATCTACAGTACCAGATTGCAATACCGTTCTTTCATCTGTTTTAAGCTCATGACCTTGGTAAGTGAAGTTTCCGTTAAAAGACAGATTCTCAGCAAATTTCCATAACCAAGATACTTCCATACCTAGTGTTTTTGTATCCTGAATGGTTTTTATTCCATCTACAGTTCCTATAGTGCCACCATAATTCAACCTTTGGATAGCAACTCGATCAACAAGTGTTGTATAATAGGCCGCAACGGTTCCAGAGAATTTACTGCTTCCATATTTTAAACCTGTTTCAACTTGATAGATATTTTCAGGCTTATACTCACCTGCAATAACATCATTACTTACCACATTAATACTTCTAGTTAATGGGAAGAAATATCCTTTAGACATGTTGGCGTAGGCATTTAAATTGTCGTTAATTTTATAAAGTGCAGCCAAAGAAGCAGCAAAACCAGTAGTACTAACCTCTGCTCTTTTATATTCTCCCGTTGCGTAACCTACGTTTTGTAATGCAGATGTTAAACCTACATCAGTATATACTTGTTTTGTATCTGTACTTCCAATTTCTCTACTGGCTTTTTGGTTTTCTACACGGAAACCAACATCAATACGCCATCTATCTAAAACCATCTCATCGGTTAAATAAAACGCTGTTCTATCTTGAGTAAGAAAGGTTGCAGCTGTGCGGCCTATTCTAGCAGTTAGTCCATTTTGTGCCAAAATAACATCGTTACCATTAACATCTGTAAATGAAAGATTCACTAATTCCGGAGCATCGTTAAAAGCTGATAATGTTCTGTATTGCCAGTTATTATCTTCTCCTTGAGACGATGTTAAATACGTACCTAAAGTAATATTGTGCTCAACTTTATCTCCTTCTAATTTTTTAGTGATGCTAAACTCCCCTGTTAAATCTGTAATAGGTCTATTTCTATCGATATTTAAGTTATCAATAACTCTGTCATTTGCAGCAAGCGCTGTTCCTCCAACATACGACGCATTGATATTAGTAGCGCCGGCATACCCATAGGCATCTAAATAATCGCTTAAATTAGCGGGTGTATTCACGGTACCACTAGCGGCAACGTATAGTCCAAAATCATTTACATAATCGGATACTTTTACTTTTGAATTAATTTTCCAATCGTTACCTAAATCGTAATCAAAAACTCCCATAGCATAGAAACCTTTAGTATGCACACCATCGCCTATCGGACTTTTATATTCTCCGGCAGGAGTTAAAAAACTAATATTTCTAACGTGTGAAGAATTTAATTGATAAACCGTTTCACCATCATTACCCGTAATTCTTTCTCGAGAATCTCCATCTAAAGGCAGACCTAATAGAAATTGTGCTTTATCATCAATAAACTGCGTGTAGAAAGTAAAAGATCCGTTTTCGAATTTCTTTTTTAAGTTTCCTCTAAACTGATATCCTTTTGTTGGCAATCCAAAATCTAAAGGCCCATCATCCTTACGTACAAACCCAGACACAGCGTAGTAAGTATTAGAATCTTCTCCTCCTACTTTACCACCAGAATAAAACTCTCCTTTTATTCTTCCTTTGGTTGCTACTTCAAAATTTATAATGTTTTCATCGTTGGTATCACCTGTTTTCGAAATGTAGTTCATAACACCTGCAGTAGAACCTGCGCCATATAAAATAGACGAACCTCCACGTACAAACTCTACACCTTTTACACCTTGATCTACTTTAGCATAAACATCTCCGGCCGTGGAACTTAATCCGTAACCAGCCAAGGTTAACCCATCATATTGTATAGGAGAAAAATCGTTTTGACCTCCAGACGGTAAACCTCTAACAAATATATTTGTTGCCGCTTCGCCACCACCACCATCGGCAACAATACCAGGGATAGAAGCCACAATATCGGCTTGGCTATTCGCATTTAGGCGGGTTAATTCTTGAGTCTTTAATGATGAAATTGAATTTGGTGTTTCTTTTTGAGATCTAAACGTAGAAGATGCCGTTAGCACCACCTCATCTAAAGTGTTTCCGCCTTCTATTAAAACGAAATTCAAAGTCATCGAACTTCCATTTAATGAGACTACTTTATTTAAAGTTTCATAACCCAAAAAAGAAACTTTAATGGTTTGTTCACCAGTAGCACTTGTTGTGAAACTGTAATTACCGTCAAAATCGGTTGTGGCTCCAGAAGAGCTCGCCGCAATAACTACATTGGCTCCCGTAACGGGAACTCCAGAATTGTCTTTTACAGTACCTGAAATTTCCGTTTGTGCAAACGTTGTAGAAATACTAAAAACACATAGTAGTGTGTAAATTAATTTGGTCATAATATTTAGTTTTAGTTGATATTAGTCCAAATTTATAACGACATACATAAAAAAAGTTCTAAAAAATTGCCATATATTTATGCAAACGGTTGCGGGAACGTTTGTTTTTTACAATATTCTAATAAAACACCTCTAAAAAGATGAAAAAAGAAGTAGTAACACTGAAAAAATTATCTCAAATACTTGATTTATCGACCTCTACAGTCTCTAGAGCATTGAACGATCATCCAGATATTAGCGCGGCTACAAAAGAAAAAGTAAAAAACCTCGCAAAAAAAATGCACTATGTACCTAACATTTTCGCAAAAGGATTCCGCCAACACAAAACCAATATTATAGGAGTTATTGTCCCGAATATTACCCATTACTTTACAACCACTATGGTTAGAGGTATTCTAGAAGAAGCTGCCATAAAAGGTTACCGGGTTATAATTTCTGAATCGAATAATGATATCGCCAAACAAACCGAAATGCTTAATACCATGTTACAATTTGGAGTTGATGGCATGTTAGTATCCTTAACAAAAATGACACGCGAGATTGATGATGTATTAGAAACATTAAACAAACTCCCTTTAATATTGTTCGACAAGGTCTCTAGTAAAATTCCGTGTACGCAAGTCACTATCAATGATGAGCAAGCTGCTTTTGACGCTGTGGAGCACCTTATAAATATAGGAAAAAAGCGTATTGCAATTATAAAAGAACAAGACTTCTCATACACTTCTCAAAAACGATTTGCTGGCTATTTACGCGCTTTAAAAGAAAACAACATTGAAGTTGATGAAAAATTAATTATGAGTGTAGATGATATTACTTTGGAAAACGGAAAACAAATGACCAGCCATTTATTAAGTATAAAACACCCGCCCGATGCTATTTTTGCCATAACTGATAGCGCTGCAGTTGGCGTGATACAAACGTTAAAAAAATTCAACATAAAAATCCCTGAAACTATTGCAGTTGTTGGGTTTAGTAATTCCAGACTATCCACCGTTATCGAGCCAAATTTAACCACTATAGATCAGCCCGGGGAAACTATTGGTAAGAATGCCGTAAAACATTTAATTGAAGAAATTGAAACCAAATCCGTTACAATTTCTAATAAAATGATTGAAATTAAAGGAGCCTTAATTATTAGAGATTCTACTTTTAAAGCTTAAAATATTAAAAAGGTTATCGCTAACAACTTCTATTTTAATATTTTTGCGCCATGGAAATTATAGACGCAATTATTCTCGGTATTATTCAAGGACTTACCGAATTTTTACCCGTATCATCTAGCGGACATTTAGAGTTAGGAAAAGCGATTTTAGGAGACCATTCGGTTCCTGAAGAAAGTTTACTTTTTACAGTAGTACTGCACTTTGCAACCGCTTTAAGCACCATTGTTGTTTTCAGAAAAGACATTTTGAGCTTAATAAAAGGTGCTTTAAAATTTGAATGGAACGAGGATTTACAGTTTATTACAAAAATTGCAGTATCTATGATTCCTGCTGTTATTGTCGGTTTATTTTTTGAAAAGCAATTAGAGTCCCTTTTTGGCGGCAATATTTTACTCGTTGGCTGCATGCTTATTGTAACTGCTATTTTATTATACTTAGCCGATAAAGCCAAAGACACCGATAAAAACGTGACTTTTAAAAATGCTTTTATCATTGGTATATCGCAAGCTATTGCTATGTTACCAGGTATTTCGCGTTCTGGAGCAACCATTTCAACTTCTGTTTTATTAGGAAATGATAAAACAAAAGCCGCTCGTTTTTCATTTTTAATGGTGGTACCATTAATCTTCGGAAAAATAGCAAAAGATCTTTTAAGTGGTGATTTAACCTATGATAGCGGAAATTTCACCGCCCTTTCCATTGGTTTTGTAGCGGCCTTTATTGCGGGACTATTCGCTTGTACTTGGATGATTTCACTAGTGAAGAAAAGTAAACTATCCTACTTTGCTATTTACTGCTTAATTGTTGGTGTTATTGCCATAACTTTTACTTTATTAAACTAAGATGAAAACGTTAGAAGACTACCAAGCAGGCGAAGTTTTATTAATTGATAAACCTTTGAATTGGACATCCTTTCAGGTGGTTAACAAACTGCGTTGGGAAATTCGTCAAGCTTTCAACATTAAAAAAATTAAAGTAGGTCATGCCGGAACTTTAGATCCTTTAGCCACAGGTTTATTGGTGATTTGTACCGGGAAAATGACGAAACAAATAGACACCTTCCAAGGACAAATAAAAGAATACACAGGTACTATCGTTTTAGGAAGCACGACCCCATCTTTCGATTTAGAAACCGAAATTAACGAAACCTTCGAAACGGCACATATTACCAATGCTTTAATCCACAAAACAACTGAGCAATTTATTGGAGATATTGAACAATTTCCACCTGTTTTTTCAGCATTAAAAAAAGACGGAAAACGATTATACGAATATGCTCGTGCTGGTGAAGCCGTTGAAATTAAACCGAGAACCGTTCATGTTTCAGAATTTGAAATTACGAACATCGATGGTTTAAATATTGATTTCAGAATTGTTTGTAGTAAAGGCACCTATATTCGATCATTAGCTAACGATTTTGGTAAGGCTGTGCAATCTGGCGGCCATTTATCAGCCTTACGCCGTACAAAAATTGGGGACTTTAAGGTAGATAACGGCCTTTCTGTTGAAGCGTTTATAGCGGCATTAAAAGTCTAAACCCCTTATTTTTCCGTATATTTATTAAATAATTGCTAGTAATTCTATCGATTTGAACCTAACAGATCAACATAAAGCCCTACTTATAACGCTCCTTATTTCAGGAACGGTTATACTTACTGTGTTTAATTTGGGCCTCACCCAACATAGAGAATTGGCTGCTGAAAGTTATTACGAACTCGAACCTGAAAAGGAACTTACCAAGGAAGAAATTAAAATTCTAGAAACCTTAAAAAAACTTAATAGCGCTAAAGCGGAAACCAATTCGGCTTTTAACGAAACACAAAAAAGCACGCGTGCTTCCCAAGCCTACAAAACCATTGCACCGCCAGAAGATTACGTGCCAAAACAACGAAGTGATGCTGCAGTAATAGCTTCCAATACTTATGCTGATAAATACGGCGCCATAGAATCAAAATTAGATAAAGACGCTTTATCATCTTTCAATAAAGTTAACGACTTATTGAAAAAACAAAATGAAGAGGCTAATAATTCAAAAAGTACTATTGGGTTTTCTTTAGTTAATAGGACAAAAATCTATATTCCAATACCAGTTTACCTTTGTGAAGTTGACGGAAAAATTGTAATAAACATCACCGTAAACGCGCGTGGAGATGTTACCGATACTTATGTTAACACCTCATCAAACTCCTCAAACGACTGCTTAATTAAACACGCTTTGGAGTATGCTAAAAAATCTAGATTTAGCAGCGATGCATCGAAAGCATCGCAAATAGGTAGTATTACGTTTAACTTTATTGGTAAAGGTTAATTTTCAGCTACTGCTTTTAATTCCGCCACCTTATTAACAACATCATTTATAATATTTTGCCCTTTATCTTTATTATACCAGTGTTGTAAATCTTCTTTAAATTCAGGTGTTAAACCCCCATTTTCAGCTTTAAAACGGTTCACTAAATTCGTGGCTTCACTAGGTCGTGGGCCAAACGTATTTATAACCTCTCCCGATGCATCATCAATCATAATAACCTTCGGAATAGCTCTGTTGCCATTCGTTAAAAAATCATCCATAAGTCCGATATTTTCATCACGAAGCACCACCTTCATTTTGATATTATCGTTTAACTCTGCGAGCTTATTAATGGCGGGCAGCACATGCGCAGCATCGCCACACCAACTTTCGGTAATAACTAACCATGTTGTTTTTTGCTCCACATTTTTAATACGATTTTGAACATTTTCTGAAACTTTTATGGTTTTATCCCAACGCTTCATACGACGATTGTTCAACTTGGTATAATTGGCCAAATCGGCATTTTGTTCTGGTCCTGTCGACAAGCCATCTTCGGTTAATTGTTTAACTAACGTTCTATACTCCTGATAGGTTGTGGCGTTCTCTAATCCTGATTTTAAATTTGGGCTCATCTTTTTAATTTTAGTAACTTATACAAAATTAACATCTTGTATTCATATTTATAATGACATTTGTCATGTTTAACTTCTAAAACTTACAACACTGTAAATTGAATAAAAACTTTGAAGCCTTAAGTCCTAATTTCATAATACGTTGTGCTGTTTCTTTAGTATCGAAAAAACATTTATCCGTCCGACTTTTCATGTGTAAGCAATTTTCTCTATTTTGCCTATTCATTTTAAAGTGGACTAAAAAAACCAGATTTTATAATTCATTTAAAAACTCAAAAATCATGACAAAACACCGATGTGGCTGGTGCCAAGGCGATGCTTTATACGAAGCCTATCACGATGAAGAATGGGGTGTTCCTGTTTTTGATGACGCTACTATTTTTGAATTTTTGATTCTAGAAACCTTTCAGGCTGGTTTAAGCTGGATTACGATTTTACGAAAACGAGATAATTTCAGAAAAGCATTTGATCATTTCGATTATAAAAAAATTGCAACATACGACCAAAATAAAGAAGATAGCTTGTTGCAAGATGCCGGAATTGTTCGGAATAAACTAAAAGTAAAAGCTACGATTACCAATGCTCAAGCTTTTATAAAAATTCAGAAAGAATTTGGAAGTTTCAGTAAATATATTTGGGCTTTTGTAGATGGGAAACCTATTAAAAACAGCGTTGAGCTCTATAAAAATGCGCCACCAAATACCGCCATTAGCGATGCCTTGAGTAAAGATTTAAAAAAACGCGGATTTAAATTTGTGGGCAGTACTGTAGTTTATGCGCACATGCAAGCCACAGGTATGGTAAACGACCATGAAATAAATTGTTTTAGATATTCTGAAGTTTGATTTTTAGCGACGTTTTATCATTATTTCAAAAAAAATAATCACCAAATATTAAGCATGCCTTGTATTAAAAAATTCATCTTTCTAATCTTTGTTTTTATAAATGTAGAAGCTTTTTCTCAAGAACATTTTAGTGCTTTAGGCGAAACTACATTTGCTCTAAATAAAAAGGTTTCCAATACCTACGGAACCAACTTTACGTTACGATCTCGATATTTTCTATACAACAATCATCAATTAAAATACAACCAACAACAAATAGACCTCTATCATTTTTCAAAATTAAAACTGGATAAACGTCACAACGTAAGTTTAGGCATTTATTACAGAACGCGAGACCCGTTTGATAGTGGCAGCAATGAATTGCGCTTTACCCAACAGTTTACCTACAACAAGCGAAAATTAAACATGCGTTTTAGCCATAGATTCCGGGCTGAACAACGCGTTTTGAAAAATAAAACCATTTTTAGAGAACGCTATCGTTTTTCATTAAACCTTCCTATAAATTCGGACACCTATTTTATTGGAGCACTCGAAGGATTATTAAGTTTAAGCAAGCAAACAACTTTTGAACTAGACGAACGTTCTACCGCACAATTTGGCTGGCTATTGAGTGATACATTAAAACTACAAGCCGGTTTAGAGCATCGGTTAGAAGCTTTTAACATAGAACCTCAACATTATGTATTTGTTCTAACAAAAGCAGTTATAAGTATTTAAAAATGCAACATATCGAGATTGAACGGCCATATGTTAAAATGCAAAACATAATGCTAAATGTCTTCATTAAACATTGATGATTGCTTATTTTTACCTTTCCAAATAACATCCCTTTTTGCTTTTATGATTGTAAAAAACAAAAGCCTTTGGCAACTTGGCTTTGTCATTTCTTTTTTAATACTTTTTTCTACCTGTTCTAGGCAAGATACCGTTCGCCCTAATATAAAAACACGTCTAGCAGCATTAGATTCGTTAACGCTAACACAGGCGGAGCAATCTATTTTAGAACTAGACAGCCTATTGCTAAGCGACAATTTAACCACTTTAGAGCACGCCATGTTATTGTTTAACAAAGGGGAAGCCTTATACCTAAACGATAAATTTCACGAAGCATTTAACGTCCACTTAAAATCGTATGCATTATTTTCTGAATTAAAAGATAAATACAACGAAAGCCGCTCATTAATCACATTAAGTGGCGCCGCACTGCACATGGGCGATATAGAAACCGCCCAAGTTTATGCCTTGAAAGCATTGCATTTAGCACAATTAATAGACGATAAACGCATAGAAGGAAAAGCTTATAATCAACTTTTTAGTTTACATTTTAAATTAAAAGATTACGACAAAGCTTTAACTTATATACAAGCTACAGACAGCTTATATTCTAAAACCACAGACACAGCCTCCATTATTGCGATAAAAAGTAATACCGCTAGTGTTTACTTACAGCTTAAGCAATATAATAAAGCGTTATCAAGCTACTCAGAAGCGATGTCGTTAAGTCAATCTAAAGGCGACCCAAAAGCATTGGTTAGCATTTTGAATAATATTGGTTACACGTATATAGAAGCCGGAGAATATAGCATGGCCGAACAATTTTTAAGAGGTGCCATACAGTTAAATAAAAACATAAACGTCATTAACGCGGCACCTTATAAGGGTCTGGGTTCTATGTTTTTATTGACCACTAAAAATGATTCGGCTCAGGTTAATTACATAAAAGCCTTAGACATCTATGTGGCTAACAACAACATAAAAGAAGAAATAGAAGTACGCGATAAACTTATTGCAATAGCCATTATGGCTGGCGATTACGTAAAAGCACTAAACAATCAAATAGTTAGAGATAGCTTACAATTAAACGTAAGTCGCATTGAAAAAACCAGACTTTTAGATTTTGCTAATGTTAATTATGAAGTCAAGCAAAAGGAAACAGAAATTAATCATCAAAAAGAAATCAACTCTAGAAATCAATGGCTTTTAATTAGCACAGTACTGTTGGCAGTAATGCTGCTTATAGCAACCGCATTTTATATTTACAACACCAAGTTACGCGCCGCTAACAAAGCCTCTAAATTAGAGCAAAGCTTGTTGCGTGTGCAAATGAATCCGCATTTTATATTCAACACCTTAGCGGCCATTCAAAATGTAACTTTAGAAGGAAACCCTATAAAATCGTCTAATTATATTGCGAAATTCTCTAAACTTATTCGTCAGAATTTCGACTATGTTAGAAAAGAATCTATTACACTAGATAAAGAAATCGCCATGATTTCCAACTATATAGAAACCCAACAATTACGCTTTAACAACATATTTACCTATACCATCGACATTGAAGATTCCATTGCTGTTTCTGAAATAAAAGTCCCTCCAATGTTATTACAGCCTTTTGTTGAAAACGCCATAGAATACGGCTTAAAAGAGAAAAAAGAAGGAGGCAATCTACTTTTAAGGATTGAAAAAGAACAGCAAGGTTTATTGTTTATAATTCAAGACAATGGCATAGGCCGATCAGCAAAAGCTAAACAAGAAAAAATAACCGAAGAGTTACACGCCACATCCATTTTTATAGAACGCTTAAAAATGAGAAAAAAGGGTGAAGAGAAAACATTTACTATCGAAGATTTATTTGACGATAACAATAATCCAATTGGCACAAAAGTGTTTTTTAAATTAAAATTCTAATGATAAAAGCCGTTATAATAGAAGATGAGTTTAACGCTCTAAACACCTTAGACAAACTAATTAAATACACTCAAAAAGATATTGAGGTTATTGCTAAAATAGATAATATTATAGAAGCAACCGCCTTTTTAAAAAGCCAAACTCCAGACTTGGTTTTTATGGATATTGAGCTTATTGGTGGTAATGCGTTTCAAATTTTAGAAGCTTTAGATAGTATTGCTTTCAAAATAATTTTCACAACAGCTTATGATGAATTTGCTATAAAAGCCATTAAATTCGACACTATTGATTACTTGTTAAAACCTATAGATTCTGAGGAATTATCAGAATGTATAGACCGTTTTAGAGTCGCCTTTAAAAAAGAACAAGTCTATAAAAGTGCCATCGATAAGGTTTCAGAAATTAACGAAAAAGAAAACCAAAAAACATTATTAATTAAAACGGCAGACGCACAATATTTTCTTCAAATAAAAGATATTATCCGTTGCCAGTCCGATGGTAGTTACACCATTTTCCATACAGTCGATAAAAAAATAATGAGTGCGCGCAATCTAAAATACTACGAAAACATTTTAAGCGAACACACTTTTGTTAGAGTACACCAATCGCATTTAGTTAACATTAAATACATAAAAACGATTAGCGCGAATAACACAGTATCCCTAACAAACGATGAAAAAATACCAGTGGCAACTCGAAAAAAATCGTACCTAAAACAACTTTTAGACACTTTATAAGCGCAAATACAAAACGAAAAGTGGCACATGTGAAACGGTTTTAAAATCATCCTATCCAAGTCTTAGTTTTGAGGTAAATAAACAAATAACCTTAAAATTTAAAATCATGGGATTAAAAGAAAACCGATTTACTAAAACTTTTCAAGAGGAACAATTTCCACAATTAAAAGCTCAAATAATTGAAGCGGCAGGTTTCGATGTACCTTTAAATATTGAGTGGACAAACTTATTCGAAGATCGTTTTTTACACCTTTACAACGACTCTTACCCAAAAATTTATTTCTTACCATTTATTGAAGCTTTCACATCTATTACAGCAGACGATATGGGCAAAGAAGCGCTTGCTGAAAGTTTAAAAGAAATACACATAACAAATACTCAAGATCACCACAATCCTAGCAATGCCTTTAGTTTTTCTAACGGAATTTTAACTCTAGATCATAGCCCGATTCTTAACGCGGAAGATGTTGATAGACGCACCAAAGTGCTCGTTGATTTATTAGAAAACAATTTATAAGTAAGCGTTTTAATCTGTTGTTTAATTGGTAATAGTTATTGATATGTATAGATCTATTTTTTATATTTTTTTAATCGGATTGTTTTTATCGCTTGTTAGTTGCGGTGTTTCTGGAATGGAAGCAAAAAGGGGGCTCATAGCTTATTTAAAAATGCATCATAAAGATAAGTATGAGGTGCTTACTTTTAAAAGAGACTTTAATACCGCTAGTATGAATCCTGATTTATTTTGGGTAGAATTAAAACTTATTGAAAACCCCGACATCATTATAAATTTTGACTGGAATGCAAAAAATAATGCGCTATACATATCGTCTCATAACAGACAAGACTTAAGCATTGAATCGTTAACACGGTACCAACAACAAGAAATTGTATTAAGAAAAGAAATTCATGAAACCTTAGACAACGATGTTTTGGATATGGAAGTCAATGTGTTTAACCACACCATTAGCATCACTTTAGAGAAAGAGCCAACGCAAAAAGATTTTGAAACTTTTTCCAGAAAAATTGATTACGTTTTACAAGATTACCCAGACACTTGGACTCAAGAAGCTCATGTCGATTTTAAATTGAAAGACGAAAAGAAAGGTTTTTACGAACTTATAGTAAAGCCTAACACCTATAACGACAGCAAGCTTACGTTTAGATATTACCCAAACGCTATTGTTGCAAATAATTCGGGATCTAAAAAAGCAGAACATATTGACCATGTGATACAACAGGAATTCTCGAAACCCGAATCTCCTATTTATTTAAAGCACATTTGGGTAAATCAATCTAAATTAAACAGCTTTTATATTGCTTTTGAAAATCATGAACCTTTAAAAAGACCCGAAAAAAACAAACATTTAACGGAAGCTGTGGGCGTGTATATGGTAGAAATGAACTACCCCAACCTAGACATGAAAACTTTAACCTATTATGACTACAAAACCACACCTAGAGACGGCATCTTTCTTTATCTCATAGATCAGTTACCAGAAGATTACCAATACCTCATAGAGCACCCTTAACACCCGCTTACATCATGGAAAAAACATCATATTATAAAGCGTTTGTAGCCCAAACGCCAGAGGATATCCTACAATCTATTTTAAAAAAAGAAGAACCTATTTTAATAGCTATTTCTTTAACCAACGGCAGTTACATGGAAGGTACTCTCCTAGATATTTCAGCAGAAAACAAGCATCACAAATCGGTTTGTATGCTTTCAGAAAACGAGAACGTATCATTTTTCAATATACACGACATTACACTTGTAACGGTAAAACAACCTAAAAAAATGGTTGTAGAATTATCTAAAGGCGCTATCAGTAGGCCTTTATCATCTGCCAATCAAGAACTGACGGCTTTACAACTAAAACGCTGGATAAACAATGAAAAATTGCTATTAGGCAGTCATATAAACGATTTCAAAATAGACACACTCGATTTAAAAGTATTGAATAATAGATTGAATATTCAAGACGTGTTTGCTGCATTACAAACCGCTAAAAATAACATCATTATAGATGCCTTGGGTCAGGAAGCTTATCAAACCATTGACACCATTGTCTTGGAACAAGCCGAAACACTTCAACTTAAAATTCAATCTAAAACATTAACCATATCTCTAGCTATAGATAAGGCGCTGCCTGAAAATCTAGCGCACACTTTAGAAGAAAAACTTCTTCAAATATTATAAAAAATTCACTCAAAAAAATAAATACAATCTTAAAAAAACAATATTATGGGACTTAAAGAAAAAAGAATTATCCAAGCCTTTCAAAACGACCTATTTCCAGCATTAGAAACTGAAATTAACACCGCTGCAGGTTACACTGTACCTTTAAATATTTCATGGAATACCCTTATGGAAGATCGCTTTTCTCACATTTACAACGATACGTTTCCAAAAATATATTTTCTGCCATTAATAGAAGCTTTTAAAGCTATTTGTGTAGATTCTATGGGTGTTGAACTTTTACAAACCGGATTAAAAGAAGTGGTTATTGTAAACGAAAAAAACGAGCATAATATAGAACGTGCCATTACTTTTGAATCTGGTGTACTAAAAATAAACCACAGCCCAGTTATTAATGCCGATAAGGTTGAAGATAGAACTGCACGTATCATTTCTTTATTAGAAGACAAATTAGAAGAATTTGCTGAAGGCACTCCTGAAACAACAAGTACAGAAACTTCTGCTCCTACAACCGAAAAGAAACAAGAAGCAACAGAAACTCCCAACAAAATGACAATACAAGAATTGTATAATCAATCGCTTGTGCTTTCTCTAGAAAAGCAAGAGATTTTTAGCGAAATGGTAGAAGGTTTAGGCTGGAGTTGTGATATGCTAGAAGGTAAATTAACTTATGGTGACGATCAAGTTTTTGACATTCAAGTGTTAGGAACTTACGCGGAAAATGAAAAAAGCTGGTTATGGGCATGGGCAAATACCCAAAGTGGCATTCCTGAAAAATTTACACAAACCGCTTTAGCCATGAAAGCTATTGGTGAAGCTTACCAAATAAACGATTTAACAAACCCTAAAACAGAATTAAACTCCGATCCTGGCGCTTATTTTTCAACCATAGCATCTTCTATGCTAAAAGAGAGTTGCTACGTACCATTAACTTTTAAAGGCTTAACCGTTTATGTTACCGTTACTTCTCAAGAAGCAGACAGCAAAGCCCGAACTATTCCGGCTTTAATTTGCTCTCACTTTACCCAAGCTGCTGCAAATTATAAATTTCCACATAAATACAGCTTATACTTTTACTTAAAAGCAAAAGGTTACCAAGTAGAACTTCCTGGCAACAATATTATCGCTAAAAAGGATGACGATCAAATTCTAGGCATTTTCGATTTAAAAGGAAGACTTATGAAAATTTCTAATTCAAAACTAACAGTTCAAGCTTAAAAATATTATGGCATATACATCAGAAACTATTTCAGACTTAGAAAAAGAACATCAAGCAGCTTTAAACACAGCTCAAGAAAAAATGATGGCAGATTTAAATGAAGCACAAACTTCAGGAAACCACATCAAAATACAAGTAGCAAGTATTGATTTTCAAAATATAACTACAGAGTTAGCTATAGATTACACCAAACGTATTGAAGAAATTAACGCTTTAAATCATAAAGCTGTAGCCGATAATGAACCCCAAATCTACACTAACAATCGTGCAAATATCGATTTAAACCTTTTGGTTTATGATGGTGATAGAGACTTTGTTATTGAATTTCAAAAAGACGAATTAATACAAGACACCTTAAAGCGTGTAAACGAAAACAGCGGTAAGTTTAAGTCTAGAAAACACTTGTTAAAATCAAGCTTAAGACTTACAAAAACCCTAGCACCAATGCTTCATGAAATAGGGGAGCATTGCAAAAACACACTAAAATTAAAAGCTGATATTGAGTTTTTTGTATACCAAAGTGACATCTTTAACGCATCGTGCTATCCGCCAGACGACAATAAATTATACATTATTTTATCTTCAGGAATTTTAGAACGTTTTTCTAAGGAAGAATTAATTTTTGTTGTTGGTCATGAAATCGGACATGTACTTTTCGAACATTTTGATTATCCAGTTCGTCAAATTTTAGATGAAGGAGAGAACCATCTTGCACCTATACACGCCATGAAATTATATGCATGGAATAGAAATGCTGAAATAAGCGCAGATAGAGCCGGCTTATTATGCTGTCAAGATTTTGAAGCTGTAGGCCGTACATTCTTCAAACTGTCTTCGGGAGTTACTACAGATTCTTTAGATTTTCAACTTAATGCTTACATCGAACAATTTGTAGATTTAGAAGAAGTTTTAAACGATGCCAACCACGATCCTTCCGATTGGTATAGCAGTCATCCATTTAGCCCGCTAAGAATTAAAGCTTTAGAACTTTTTAATAAAAGTGAGACCTATGCTGAATTTAACACAAATATTACCGGTGAAATTACGGAAGAAGCTATGGAGGTTGAAATTAAGCGCATTATGTCGTTAATGGAACCAGAAAACCTAGATGATGAAAGTGAACATTCTGAAAAAATTCAACGATTAATGTTCTTAGGTGGATACCTTATTTCGAATGCAGATGGCGTTGTTGACGATTCTGAAATACAAGCATTAAGTAGTATTGTTGCTCCTAAAATTTTCGCCAATTGTATGATGACTATCAAAGGTCTTACAGAAAATGAAATGATAGACGAAGTACAGCAACTAACCAAAGATTTGGATATTGTATTATCGGTGATGCAAAAACTAAATATCCTTAGAGATTTATCTATTATATCCTATGCCGATGGTGAAATAGATGATAGCGAAATTAACGTTTTACACAATTTGGCAAGGCTATTATATATTAACACCGATTTTATAGATCGTGTTATTAGCGATGCTCAAGGTGTGAATTAATATACTTTTTCAATAAAAAAATTTAAAGCTCAGGGTGGATTCAATCTTGAGCTTTTCTTTTTTAATTTAATCATTACAGATAACTTAAAAACACCTCTCGATCAACCTCTTCGGCACCCAAACTTTCTAAATGATTGGTATACACCTGGCAATCAATTAATCTATAATTTGTATTCTGAATAAACGTAATAAATCCCACTTTACTCGCGTTACTTTCTTTAGTAAACATACTTTCTCCACAAAACACGCCGTTATTTAAATCTACGCCGTAAAGTCCGGCAACTAAAACATCATTTCGCCACACCTCTACAGATTTTGCATAACCTAATTCATGTAATTTTACATAAGCATCTATCATCCCTTCCGTAATCCAAGTTCCGGCTTGTCCTTGACGTTTCATTTTTGAGCACTCGGTAATAACGCTTCTAAAATCTTTGTTTATGGTGACTTCAAAATCAGTATTCCTTAAAACTTGACGCATACTTTTTGAAACTTTCAATTGCTTCGGAAATAAAACAAATCGTGGATCGGGAGACCACCATACAATAGGTTCATCATCATCAAACCAAGGAAAAATACCGGATTGATATGCGAGCAACAAGCGTTCGGTCTCCAAACCACCTCCAATGGCCAATACACCTTCGGGGGATGCTTCCGAGACATCGGGAAATACGATTTCGTTTGTTAAATATTGCATCTATTAAACCTTCATTTTAAATTGATATTTCATAAATAAAAAAACCTCAACATTTATTAAAATATTGAGGTTAAATTTAAAAAGAATTCCACCAAGTGGTTTTCTATTTCTTATTTATTAGAAAGGTAAATCGTCGTGATCTTCTTCTTTTAAATCTCCTGCAGGCTCAAAAGCATCTGCTGGTGGCACAGCTGGCATGCCTGCTCCAGAACCTTCTGCTTGTACTGCTTCAATTCTCCAACCTTGAATAGAGTTGAAATATTTAGTTTCTCCTTGTGGATTAACCCATTCTCTACCACGTAAGTTAATGCTAATTTTTACTTGTTGACCTACTTTATAACTATTTAATAAATCTGTTTTATCTTGTACAAATTCTACCATAATATGTTGTGGATACTGCTCCTCTGTTGTCACAACAATTTCTCTTTTTCTAAACCCATTACCACCAAAAGTTTGAGTTTCTCCAATCATTTTTACTTTTCCTTGAACTTCCATTATCTATATATTTATTTGTATTCGTAACTTCAAAATGCCTTATTTTATTAAGACAGCAATATTTTCCATGCGTTATTAACGTCGCCAAAACTTAAATAGTTCTGAGCTAGTTTATGTTTCTCCCGACGCGTTTCCAAACTAAACTCAGGATTCTTCTTCCTTAACGTATCAATAAAGTCATTAACAGATTCAATAGTTGGCAACATTTCAACATTACCCAACATGCCTAAATCGTTTCCTGTTAAAATCATGCTGTTTTTAACATCCTCCGGGAAATTATCAACTCCAATACCTAAGCTGCTAATTGGCTTCGGAATTTCAAAAAAACCTTCTTTTGCTCGGCTATAAAAACTACCGCCGGCTCGCGCAACCAAATCTAATTTTTCTTGATTTAGCGTTTCATCTTCATTTAAAACAGCTTCATCAATATGAAGTTTCACAACCTCACAAATCACTAAATTCCCAGCACCACCATTGTCTCCAAGCTTAATAATATCGTTCACCTTACATTCAAATTGCACTGGCGATTCTGCTACTCGAAAAGGCTTAACTACATCCGATTTCAGCATAGTTAATCCTGCTTTATCAAACTCATTTACACCATCTGCATACTCTGTACTTGCCAACGACATTTGATGCACCAAATCAAAATTAACCACATTAATAACCACTTCTTTTGTGGCTTCAACATTCATTAACGTGTGCTTTATCGTGTTATCACGAACACGCCTTGCTGGTGAAAAAATCAATATCGGGGGGTCGGCACTAAACACATTAAAAAAACTAAACGGCGATAAATTAGGCTTCCCTTCAGCATCGACAGTACTTGCAAAAGCTATTGGTCTCGGTGCTACTGCACCTAACAAATAACCATGTAATTTACTTGTTGAAATACTTTTGGGGTCTATAGATACCATAAAGTTTTTAATTTCTGCAAATGTAACTATTCTCTTGGGGAACTAAAAACAGATTTACTAACAAGTTGAACAATAATATTAACAGATTTCCGTAATATTACCTGTTAATTAACCGAAACATGATTTTCACCAAATATAATACGGCCTTCCGTTGGGTCATGATAGTGGCTTCTTTCATAATTGTCTCCTTAATTTTATGGAACACTTATGAATTTTTTCAGCATTTTAAACGCGAAGAAGACATAAAAATGGAAAATTGGTCGTTTGCTCAAACCGATTTTATAAACGATGAAAGTAATGGTGATTTAGAGCTCACCCTTAAAATTTTAAGTAGTAACAAAACCACGCCAATGCTTGTAATTAATGAAGACGGCAGCCTAGGTGACTATAATAATATTGACGAAACTAAAATTAACGACTCCCTTTATGTCCAAAAACTAATTGCAAAATTTAAGGAAGAAAACACCCCAAAACATGTAAAAATGGGCAACACCATAGTAAGCACTATTTACTACGGAAACTCACCGCTACTTAACAAATTAAAATATTATCCATTAGCATTACTCCTCATTATTTTTCTGTTTGCTGCCGTTATTTACTTTTTTTATAGTAGTAATAAAATTGCAACACAGAATAAGTTATGGTCGGGAATGGCTAAAGAAACCGCCCACCAAATTGGCACGCCACTCTCCTCTTTAATTGGATGGACCGAAATATTAAAAACCGAAAATGTAGATCCCGAATATATTCTAGAAATTGAAAAAGACATCGACAGACTGCAAACTATTACGGAGCGTTTTAGTAAAATTGGCTCCTTACCCACTCTTGAAATCGTCGATATTACTAAAGAAACCCGTGATTCTTTTGAGTATTTAAAATCGCGTTCTTCAAAGTTAATAGAGTTTGAAATAAACATCCCAGACGACGTTATTCCAGTGAATTTAAATAAACAACTTTACAGTTGGACTATTGAAAACTTAGTTAAAAATGCCATTGATGCCATGAAAGGACGCGGAAAGCTCAACATTGAAATTTCGCAACTTGAACAACAGGTGTTTATTAGAATTTCCGATACAGGGAAAGGCATTGCAAAAAAGGATTTTAATAAAATTTTCGAACCCGGTTACACCACAAAAAAACGAGGTTGGGGCTTGGGTTTATCATTAACAAAACGTATTATTGAAGATTTTCATAACGGAAACATAAAAGTATTACAATCAGAAAAAGGCGTCGGCACAACGTTTTTAATTACTCTAAAATGTGCACCTCATGAAGCAAGATAAGCTCATTACAGTAAAAGAAGTTGTTTTAAAAAACTACTGCCCCGAATGCTATAGCAACGAAGGCATGCAACTCACATTTAAACAACGTTTTATTGAAACTACTTTTTACAGACGTATTACAAATGATATTAAACATATTATTTCGTGTAAAACTTGCGATTCGGTAATTTATCCTGTTCAATGGGACGAACATATCGAACGTGTTTTTGAGTATCAGAAAAAGGCTTTCACCCCTAAAAAAGCATCACGTCAGTTCAAAAAACCAGCTTATATTATTTTTGCTTTGGTAGCTGTAGCTCTCATCGGTATAGCCGCTATTTTAATTTATAACGGTACTACAACTGAGCCTTAATAGCTTCGGCAAGCGCCTGGAACTCTTCCGTAGATAATTTTTGTTTTTGAATAAACCGTGCATCTTCCATAGATTGCAAGGGTATTAAATGCACATGTGTATGTGGCACCTCTAAACCAATAACCGAAACACCAATACGTTTACAAGGTACCGCCTTTTCCAGTGCTATAGCAACCGTTCTAGAAAAAGACATTAAACCGTTATAGGTAGCTTCATCTAAATCAAAAATTTTATCAACTTCCTGCTTCGGAATACAAAGCGTATGGCCTTTTGCATTTGGATTAACATCTAAAAAAGCTAAAAAACCGTCCGTTTCTGCTACTTTGTAACAAGGTATTTCGCCGTTTATTATTTTAGTAAAAATAGATGCCATAATATAGTTTTTTAAAAGCCTGTTTCATTTTTAAAATCAAACAGGCTGGTTTTTTTTAATTTAAAGTTTTTCGCTTTCGCGGAAATAGAACAACACGTGCCTATCTAGAAATTTCAACAATATCGAATTTCATAACGCCATTTGGCACCTGAATTTCGGCTACATCACCAACCGATTTCCCCAATAAACCTTTCCCGATAGGAGAGTTTACTGATATTTTTCCCGTTGCTAAATCGGCTTCACCATCGGCTACCAAGGTATAATTCATTTCCATACCATTGGTTTGATTTTTTATTTTCACCTTAGATAACACCAAAATTTTAGTATTATCCATTTGCGATTCATCAATAACACGTGCTCCCGCTAAAGCATCTTCAAGCTTAGAAATTCGCATTTCTAACATCCCTTGAGCTTCTTTCGCTGCATCATATTCGGCATTTTCACTTAAATCGCCTTTATCTCTAGCTTCAGCAATAGCGCGTGAAGCCTTCACTCGTTCTACATCTTTAAGCTGCTTAAGCTCGCTTCTTAATCTTTTTAGCCCTTCAGGTGTATAGTATGATACTTTACTCATAACTTCATCGTTTACTTAATAAAAAAGATTCCGAAATACCTTTTAATAACAGTTATTAAAGCTTTCGGAATAAAAAAATCTCGCTTGCACGAGATCTGATAACAAATATACAAAATAATTAACTCAATTTGCTTTTTGTTGTAAATTGCAAATCAATTTTCACAATAAATTATGAAATCTATATTATACCTCTTTTGCTTTGTTTTCTTGGCTGCCTGCAGTAGTGATAGTGTTGAAAAAAACCCATATTTACCAAACTACAGTTTTAATACCGGAAGTCTAATAAACACCAACTTACCAGAATACAGCCAACTAAAATTTGCTGCAAACTCTATTATTTTGAATAGCCCTTATGGCATAAATGGCGTGGTGGTTTATTATGCAGGAGGCGATAATTACAATGCTTTTGAACTTACCGATCCCAACCATCAAATAAGTGCCTGCTCGACGATGAGTGTTAATGGTCTTATTGCGACTTGCGATTGCGACGACGGAAATTCATACGACCTTTTAAACGGTATTAGAAGAGAAGGCACCACGGGCACTTATCCTCTAATTCGTTACCGTGTTGAAGTTTCAGGCTCATTAATTAGAGTATATAACAACTAAAAAAAGCGACTCTTTTGAGTCGCTTTTTTTATGAAAATTTTCAAATAATAATTAGAACTTAAAGGTAGCGCCTACTAGAAAATTGGCTGTGGCTTGCGGGTAATACCCAGCAAAATAACCAGTAGTTGTTCCTGTTTGGCTTCCTGAATCGTCATAATCATAAGATCCAAAATAACCATTAGACACATATTTCTTATTAAAAATATTGTTAGCTAACGCCGATAATGTAATCGATTTGAATATTTTTTCGGTTTTAATAAGGTAATTAATACTAAAATCGTTTACAAAATAAGCATCTAAAACAGAATCTTCGTTATCAGTATTCCCCATATATTGTTTCCCTACATACTTACTTAAAAGTGCGAGATTTAAATTTTCTATAGGAGAAAAATTAATAGAATTTCCGATAACCAATTCTGGTGAAAACGAGATATTTGTATTTCCTAATTCGGCAACTTCACCATTTATAGATGAACTAAAGTTTTTATTCTTATTAGTACTCAATGCCGCATTAGCCGCGATACCGAATTTTTCAGTAAACTGAATATTCGCATCTACCTCTAAACCTAAACGGTAACTTTTTCCGCTGGTAGCTCTAACAGGACTTCCAACATCATCCAACTCACCAGTTAACACCAATTGATTATGATAAAACATATAGTATAAATTGGAGTTTACACGGACTTTATTTTTATGAAAACGCCATCCTAATTCAATATCATTTAAACTTTCGTTTTCGGTAACACCAGCTTCAAAATCATCTCGATTTGGTTCGCGATTCGCAACAGCAAACGACGTATAGAAACTATTAAAAGGCGAATGTTTATAAGTTAAACCCACTTTTGGATTGAAGAAACTAAAATCAGCATCGGTAACAAATGGTGTTCTATCAGAATTTAACCCATTGGTTTTATACCCCACTAAACGGACTTGCAAATCAGAAAAACCAGTCCACTTTTCACCAAATTTAATAGTCACTTTTGAAAATGCACTAAAATCATGTTTAGAAGCATCGCCGAAATAATAATGATCTCTAATACCTGTGTTTTCGGCTAGGTCGCTTCCCCAAACAATTTCTCCAAAGTGGTCGCCATCATACGAACTGTATGATATTCCGCTGATAATCTCTAGTCCAGTTTTCTTATAAGTGACGTTTGCATTTACCACATAAAAATTATTATCCAACCAACGACGTACGATAACATCAGAATCTTCTTCAATTAAATTCCCGAAATCTTCCGCAGATTCTTCCGATTTATATTGCTCGAAATACCCCTTTCCTTTAGTGTAATTTAGACCAATATTTGTAGACCAATGATTATTAATACGCTCATTCCAGTGTAATTGGTAATGATCTTGCCAATAATTATCGGTTTCATTCTCATAAGTATATGGATTTTGACGACGATTTTCCTTCAACTCATCAGCCGTTAAACCGTACCAAGCTTGATACGTGCGTTCTTCATTTCCGAAAGTTAAAGCTTTAATTAAAGTGTTACCATCTTTATAAATCCCTTGTAGGAAATAAGATTTTAAATCGGTAAAAGCCCGATCTACATAACCATCCGAATACAACTTTGAAAAACGTCCTGAGACTTCAAAATGATCATTTAATAAACCTGTACTTAATTTTACGGTATGTTTTCGCGTACTGAAACTACCAAAACTGTTTGATATTTCTGCTGAAGCCTCTTCCGAAAACGCATCTGTTAAAAGATTTAAACTTGCACCAAAAGCACCAGAGCCATTTGTTGAAGTACCTACACCACGCTGCAATTGTAAACTTTCTGTTGAAGACGCAAAATCGCCCAAATTTACAAAAAATGAACCTTGACTTTCAGGGTCATTATACGGCATACCATTAATAGTTACATTAACACGCGTTCCATCGGTACCACGCACACGAATACTACTGTAACCTATACCAGCACCGGCATCACTAGTGGTAACTACAGAAGGTAAAAAATTAATAAGGGTAGGAATATCTTGCCCTAAATTACGTTTTGCTAGTTGTTCTTTAGAAAGATTAGAATGTGTAATTGGCGAATCGGCATTTACACGAACGGCTTTCACCAAAACTTCATCGAGTGTTTCTGTTTTAGTAGAATCTTGTTGTACTGGATTTTGTTGCGCATTTACACGAACGGTTAACACCAAGAGTGTTAATAAAAGAAAAATGTTTTTCATTACGATTATATTTATAACCGAATAAAAAGAGGTAATTATTCTTTAAAAATTAATTAGTTTTCGAAATGCTTAGCCCAGCTTAGCATAACTATTCACACCATTTTCATGATGTAACATTTCCTAAACAGCATTACCTGTTCTAGGTTCAATGGGTATGATCTCAGCCGATATTAGGCACCCCTTTTTTGAGAACGCTGCAAAAGTAGTTAACAATTTAGAATTAACCCTACAGAATGCATGAATTATTTCTAATCCAAATCGGGTTTACGCCTATTTACTTTTTTATCAGAAAGGTTCTTTTTATTTTTTAATCGTTTTCGAATAACAGATTTTGGAATTTTTGTAGGAATTCGTTTTTTCGGGACCACCAACGACGCTTTTACTAAAGCCAAAAACCGTTTAATAATAAGGTCTTTATTTTTATGCTGACTTCTACTTTCCCCGCATTGCATTAAAAGCACGCCATCTTTAGTTAAACGGTGGTTCAACTTTGCCAACAATCGTTCTTTTTGCCTTTCGGAAAACGCCGCCGAATTTCTTAAATCGAAACTCAACTCTATTTTAGAGGACACCTTATTAACGTGCTGCCCGCCCGCTCCCGAACTTCGAACGGCTTTAAATTGTAATTCCTGAACAAGCACTTCACTATTAAGCATAATTACCCTTGATGTTCTGGTTTCAAAAGATCGTTTACAGTTTTCACAGGGCTAAATGTATGCAATGGTACTTCAACAAAAATAGAAATCCAATCGGCCATACTTCCATTCCATAAACCCGGAAGTTCTAAAGCTTGAATATCAGTCCCGTTTTGTGTTTTCATAGTAATGAAAGCCGCTTCTGGATCAACATAATCTAGTAAATTAAACTTTTCGCCTTTGTAGTTTTTAACCGCACAAACCAAATCTGTTGGGTTAAAATGCGTGGCATTATTAACAATTTCTGCCTGTGCTTTATTTGCAATATCAATTTGAGCAAACTCCACAATTTGCAATGATACATCTCCATTTTCAGCTTTTACCCAAAACGGGCCACCGCCAGGCTCTCCAACATTTTTTACCATACCGCAAACACGCATGGGTCTATTCAACTTATTTTTTAAATAATTTTTCTTTTCTTCGGAAGTAAAATCATCAAACTCATCAACCAAAGCCACATTCATTTTTTTAGTGATATACAAAGCTATCGCGAGTAAATCTTCTTCGGAAACATGCTCTTGATCAAGCTGATTTAAGAATTCAAAAGCCTTTTCTTGTGCTTCAACTAAAACACCTGCAAGCATTTTTTTATATTCTGAAACGTCTTTGTTCTTTTCAAAAACAACAATATTATCAATGTTTTTAATAAATAAAAGGTCGGCATCTAAATCATTTAAATTCTCCAACAATGCACCATGACCAGCAGGTCTGAATAAGATAGAACCATCATCTTTTCTATAAACCTCATTCGCTGTTGTTAATGCCAACGTTTCGGTTTCTTCCTTTTGATATGAAAACGTAACGTGAAAATTTGTGTTTGTTTTGTTCTCTAAGATACTTTTTATTTTAGCAAATTCAGCATTAAAATATTTATGATGCTTTTCAGAAACCGTAAAATGAAGATGCGCTTCATTATTAGAAGATGCATATAATGTTGATTCTAGCAAATGCTCTTGAAATGCTGTAACAACACCAGTTTTATACGTATGAAAAGGCAATAAACCTTTCGGAAAAAAGCTATAATTCAAGCCTTCTTCGTTCAACATAGTTCTCACAAACTCAAAACATGCTTCGCCTTTGTTTAAACTGTTGAAGTCTGAATTTTCAGATTCAATTTTCGCTAAAACCTCATCATAAAAAGGAAGATTTTTCAATTCTGAAACAAAAGTTTCAATTAAACCATCGTTTGATTTTTCAATGTACGATTCAATAGATTCCTTTTGAGCATCAAAATCCTTCAAAAAAGTGAACAAAAACTTAAACATTCGCGTTGCCGCACCAGAAGCAGGCACAAACTTTACAATATTTAAGCTGTTTTGTCTAGCTTCAAAAAGTGCGATATAATTTTTATGTTCTGCTTCGGAATAACCCTCAATACCCGTACCAATATTGGCAGCAGCTATTAAATTAGAATACGCCATGCCGTTTTTAATTCGCGACACTTGTGCTTCTACTTCTTTTATCGTTATTCCTTTATTATCAAACTGTTGAACGTCTTGTTTAGAAAACATTATTTTTTATTTAAAAGTTGATCTATATGTTTAATGGCTGTTGCCAAGCGCGTTTTTTTATCGCCTTTTAACAACACATAAGGTCTGTTATATTTAATTAATTCATCTTGAAAAGCGTTAAACATCGCTAATCGTTCCTCGGGTTTATCACGTAAATCGTCTGCTTCCCAAGGCGTATCAATATAAGTTAAAAAATACAAATCGTAAGTGTTTTTTACAGCATATTTTTCAAGCAATGGGTCGCAAGTCTTTAAGTAACAGGTTTCTGAATACACTTTAGTTTCCAGTAAATCAGTATCACATATCAATACCGAATCTGTTTTTTTAGACAATGCATTTTCCAATTTCATTTGTCCTCTAGCAATAGGCAACAAATCGTTAGCTTCGCATGTTTTTCGCTCATTATTCCATTTTTCTTGGAGATAATCGCGTGCAAATTCGGGTACCCATACAGAATGATAATACCGTGCTAATTGTCGAGAAAGTGTTGTTTTTCCAGAAGATTCCGGGCCGAACAAAACCACTTTTATACAGTCTGCGGGGTCTTGTTGATAATCTTTTTCCATGCTAAATAGCCAAAAATGGCAATAAATGTAAATCCTAAATATTGAAAACTTGTAAACGTAAATCCTTTATGAAAATATAATGGTATTGAAATAATATCGCCAACAATCCAAAATATCCAATTTTCTATTTTTCGTCGTGCCATAAGCCACATACCAACAAAAAATATAGCTGTAGTTAAGGTATCTACATAAGCCACCCAACTGGTCCATTTACCGAATACCTGATAAATTATATAAACAAAAACTAAAGTGGCAATAAATATGAGTACACTTAATTTTTTCTCTTTTAAAGTGGTTCTAGAAATGGGATTCATATCGGCATCATCAACTTTTCTAGTCCAAACATACCAGCCATAAATACTCATAACAAAATAGTAAACATTGATCATCATGTCTCCCAAAAGTTCCCATTTCACCAGTAAATACACAAAAATAAGCGTGCTTACCATACCTGTTGGAAATACCCAAATTTTGTTTTGCTTAGAATACCATACCGAGAGAAATCCGAAAATTACAGCTACAATTTCGAGGATAACATCCATGGTGTCGTAATCGGCATATTGTTTGAAAAAAAAATCGATCATGGGACTATTTAACTTACTTATATCAATACTAAAAACATATTCAAAATTTATTTCTGCAATGCATCAAAAAACAATTCGTCATCTTCAAAAGCTGTGCCAATAACCACTAAATCGGCTCCGGCACTGTAGGCTTTTTCTAATTGTTCTAAATTTCTAATACCACCACCAACGATTAGAGGCACTTGTAAAACCGCTTTTACTTTGGCAATAATAGTTTCTAAAACAGGAACTTTCGCACCGCTTCCAGCCTCCAAATATATAAGTTTCATTCCTAATAAGCTTCCTGCTTTTGCAGTATCTGCAATATCTTGAATATTTTCAGTAGCCATTGGCATTGTTTTAGTAACCTGCTCAACAGCAGTTTCTTTTCCGCTTTCAACTAAAATATACCCTGTAGGAATCACCTCTAATTTCGTATTCTTTAATTTAGAAACCGCCTTAACATGCTTCCCTATTAAATATTCTGAATTTCTACCAGAAATTAAGGACAGGAATAAAAGAGCATCAGCACTTTCGGTTATTTGTGAAACATCGCCAGGAAATAAAACGATAGGTAATTGAGTATATTTTTTAATTTCAATCACTAAAACCTCAGTAGCATGCTTGTCCACAATACTACCACCAACAAAAATATGAGTGGCTATAGATCGATTTACTTTTTCAATAAAACTTGCAGTGTTTTCAACCAAAAACTTATCCGGATCTATTAAAACCGCCAACTGCTTTTCGTTATTTTTTATTGAATTTAATATGTTCATTTTGTTTTATTTCCCCGTAAGGGAAAACTTTTTTATTGAATCGTCTTGAATTCAAAAAAGACAATGCTTCATTAAAATTTTAATTATTCTTCACCTAAAGCAAAAGCACAAGTAAAGCCTTCGAACTCGAAAAAGTGTACCAAATAGCGGTATTTCACATCTTCATAATCTATCCAAGCCACGGTTTCTTCATCTTTCAATTCAAAAGGAATTACTAAAAAGCAATTTTTAAAACTAGCTCCAGGCGTAGCAAAAAGTTTATATAAAGATTCTTTTACGCACCAAACAGCAGTGAGTTTTTTAATATAATCAGCAGCGTTCTTATCTAAATAATCAGCTTCGTATCCCACAAATTTATGTGCAATTACAGTAATTTTATCACGTTGCTTTTCAATATCAACACCTACAATCCCATTACTAATAATGACAGCCGAAAACTGAAAAGAATGTGTTATCGAAATCTGTTTCCCATCTTTTAAATGGGGTTTTCCATTTTTATCATAAAATAAATCGGCATCTTCATACCCAAATTCGGCCAACAAATGTCTCACGCTTAAAAACCCACGTTGGTGTAGTTCACTTTTCATTCCTAAAACCCGTTTTAAGGTTTCTGGTTTCAAAGTTAGTGGCGCCATTAAATCGTCGAAAGACTCCGTGATCTTCCACAATTTAACAACAGTTTGTGAATTTGGCGTTATGGTTTTATAAAGCGGCATTTAATATTCTGAATGTTATTGATTATCTTTGCACAATCTTAGGCAAATTATACGATTTCGACGAGCGAATTTAACCATTTTAACACGAATCGCAATCCTGTTTAAGTTATTAAATAAAAAAGAATATTGATATGAGCACAAAAACAATTCCTTACGTAGCTAGCAAAGTTAAAGATATTTCTCTTGCAGCATGGGGACGAAAAGAAATAGAATTAGCCGAAGCCGAAATGCCAGGTTTAATGAGTCTTCGTGAAGAATACGGCAACTCGCAACCTTTAAAAGGCGCGCGTATTGCAGGATGTTTACACATGACGATACAAACAGCCGTTTTAATTGAAACGCTACAAGCTTTAGGTGCAGAAGTAACTTGGAGTTCTTGTAACATATTTTCTACGCAAGATCAAGCAGCAGCAGCCATTGCAGCAGAAGGAACAGCAGTTTACGCTTGGAAAGGATTAACGGAAGAAGAATTTGATTGGTGTATCGAACAAACACTTTTCTTTGGTGAAGATAGAAAACCATTAAACATGATTCTTGATGATGGTGGTGATTTAACCAACATGGTTTTAGACAAATACCCAGAATTAGCAGCCGGAATTAACGGACTTTCAGAAGAAACTACAACAGGAGTTCACCGTCTTTACGAGCGTGTAAAAAACGGAACATTACCAATGCCTGCAATCAACGTAAACGATTCTGTAACAAAATCTAAATTCGATAACAAATACGGTTGTAAAGAATCTGCAGTAGATGCTATTCGTCGTGCAACAGACCTTATGCTTGCTGGTAAACGTGTAACTGTTTGTGGTTATGGTGATGTTGGTAAAGGTACAGCTGCCTCTTTTAAAGGTGCAGGATCTATTGTAACAGTAACAGAAATCGATCCAATTTGTGCGCTTCAAGCAGCAATGGACGGTTTTGAAGTTAAAAGACTAGAGACTGTAGTAGGGAATTCAGATATTATTATCACAACAACAGGAAATAAAGACATTATCCAAGGGCGTCATTTCGAAGCCATGAAAGATAAAGTTATCGTGTGTAACATTGGGCATTTCGACAACGAAATCGATATGGCGTGGTTAAACAAAAACCACGGTAACACTAAAAACACAATTAAACCACAAGTTGATAAATATACTATCGACGGTAAAGATATCATTATCCTTGCAGAAGGTCGTTTAGTAAACTTAGGTTGTGCTACAGGTCACCCAAGTTTCGTAATGTCTAACTCATTTACAAACCAAACTTTAGCTCAAATTGAACTTTGGACAAACGCAGAAGCATACGGAAACGATGTGTACATGTTACCAAAAGCTTTAGACGAAAAAGTAGCCAAATTACACCTTGCAAAAATTGGTGTAGAGCTTACTGAACTTCGCGAAGACCAAGCAAGCTATATTGGTGTAACTGTAGAAGGACCATACAAACCAGAACATTACAGATACTAAAAAAACGATAGTTTTTTTCTACTGAACTTGTTTCAGTATCTCAATAATAAATTAAATCCCAAGCAGCAATGTTTGGGATTTTTTTTATTTGGGCAATTTTGTTTTGGGAGAAAAACCCAAAACAAACCGCGCTTTCCGCTATATCTTTTTACAAAGCAATCCTGAACTTGTTTCAGGATCTGTTCAATTCCATAGAAATTTCAGCTAAAAATTAAAGCATAGTCTATTTAAAAGCTTTACAAAAAGGATGCCGCTGCAATCCCTATCGCAAAAGTTACCATCCCACAACGGCAAATCTATTCGCAAAGAATTTCATTTAAAACATAACAAATTCTACACGTATTTTTATATTTGCCTAAGATTACTAAATACACCTAAAAATGATAAAGAATTTTGTTGAAGAATTAACGTGGAGAGGCATGATACAAGATAGTATGCCAGGAACGGAAGAACACTTATTAGAAGCCATGCGTAAGGCGTATGTAGGTATTGATCCTACGGCCGATTCTTTACATATTGGTCATCTTGTTGGTGTTATGGGTTTAAAACATTTTCAATTATCAGGACATAAACCAGTGGCATTAGTAGGTGGAGCAACGGGAATGATTGGTGATCCTTCTGGAAAATCTGCTGAACGTAATTTACTTACCGAAGACATTCTTTTGCATAACCAAAATGCCATAAAAGAACAACTATCTCGCTTTTTAGATTTTGATAGCGATGCAGAAAACGCAGCTATTATCGTAAATAATTACGATTGGATGAAAGAGTTTTCATTCTTAGAATTTATTAGAGACGTGGGTAAACACATTACCGTGAACTATATGATGGCGAAAGATTCTGTAAAGAAACGTTTGTCCTCTGAGTCTTCTGTAGGAATGAGCTTTACCGAATTCACCTACCAATTGGTTCAAGGTTACGATTTTTTACATTTATATAGAGAAAAGCAATGTACCCTTCAAATGGGCGGAAGCGACCAGTGGGGAAACATTACTACGGGAACAGAATTAATTCGTCGTGTTGATGCCGGAAAAGGTTATGCCTTAACTTGGCCATTAATTACAAAGGCCGATGGCACTAAATTTGGTAAAACCGAAGGCGGAAATATTTGGTTAGATAGCGAAAGAACATCTCCTTATAAATTCTACCAATATTGGTTAAACACCAGTGATATTGATGCTGAAAAATATATCAAGATTTTCACATTTTTATCCAAAGCAGAGATTGAAGCTTTGATAGAAGAACATCAAGAAGCACCACATTTACGTGTTTTACAAAAGCGTTTAGCTGAAGAAATAACCACTATGGTACATTCTAAAGAAGATTTAGAGAATGCCATAAAGGCGAGTAATATTCTTTTTGGAAAATCTACAGGAGACGATTTAAAAGCTTTAAACGAGCAAACCTTTTTAGACATTTTTGATGGTGTTCCATTAACTGAAATATCTCAAGCCGATATTGATAATGGTTTGGATATTATAGCTGCGTTAGCAGAAAAAGGAGGCTTTTTAAAATCGAACGGTGAAGCGCGTCGTGCATTAAAAGAAAACTCTATTGCTGTAAACAAAGAGAAAGTAAAAGACGATTACAGCATTACTAAAGATGATTTAATAAACAATAAGTTTGTACTACTTCAACGTGGCAAAAAGAACTATTTTGTATTGCGTGTGGTGTAACACCAAAGGCAATCACTTTATAAAATAAAAAACTCAGGTTAAATTAACCTGAGTTTTTTTTATGCTCTATTTTTATTTTTTCCGCGAAAGCGTTATTGTCTTTTAAACAATTAAAAACCCTATTTCTTAAACGTCAATGTTTCAGGATAACCCCAATCGGCACGAATTTCTACCGCATTAAAATGACTCACCTTTTCGGGTTGTATCTTTTTCAAATAACTTCCCGCATCGTACTTTTCGTTACCATTAGCATCATGTATTACCCGAATTTTATAAGTAGCAGGTGCTACATTTAAAAAATTGACAACCCCATCTGTTTTGGCATACTGCTCATATTTAACTTCGCCTTTATCCGTTGTTAATTGAATAATTAACGGAAAAGTAGCATTAACCAAAGTAAACCTAGCGTAACCAAATTCCGATTCTTTTTTTGTACTAAACGAATAGTTTAACGTATCGTTTTTATCATTATAAAAATCGGTGAACCCTTCTGGCAATACTTGTATTTGATACTTATTATTAGCTGTTTTAACAAAATCAAATTCATATATATTGTTAATCGTATCAAACTTGGTAGTAAAAGCCACCTTAGTCGAATCCTTATCTAAAACCGTCATTTTTTCAGCATTAAAATTTACCAAAGGCGTACTTCCTGAAATATAAAACGGCGTATTATATGCCACTGAACCCGATGGTGTTGATTGCATCACCAAACTATCGCGATCTAGTTTTCGTATTCTAACAGAATATTTCTTTTCATAATCCTGATTAGTAACCGTAAATAATAACGAATCAACTTCTAGCTTTGGTTTATACCAAAAGTTAAGCGTGTCGGTTTTTACATCTTTCACAATGCGATATTCAAAATCTTCTGGAACTTCTGAATCTACCTGTATTTTCATTCCTTCATAATCACCTTCAAAACCAAAAGCAATTTTTTCACCTCCAATAATCATGGGCCTTGTGGCTTTATAATCTAGGGTTTCTTTAAATAATTTCAGGGTATAAAGCGAATCTGTAGGTACCGTTATAAAGTCTTTATAAAATCCAATTTCATCAGTTTTTTGTTGAAATATATTATCAGAATTCCCATCCTTTAAAGCTACAAGTAAATATTTCCCTGCCTTAATGTTATCCACAGAAAACGTAGTAACACTATCTAAGGTATTGGTAATATATTTTGGTTTTTTCTGATAAAAAACAGAATCTGTAAAAGTAGAATCTACCTCATACAACATGACTGAAATAAAAGTATCTGGCTTTGCTTTTAAAGCATCTACAACATTCCCTTTTACACTTAACGAGTCGATATAATCCCCAGTAGAAAACACATAACGATAATACGGATAAGCGTTGCCTTCGTTATTATCCTGAATACTGTTTCCAAAATTAAACGCATAAGTTGTGTTTGGCGCAAGCGTATCGTGAATTTTAATAGTAATGTATTTACTTCCCGTACCAAGCGGCGTAATCTCTGGTTGATTTTCCATCGGAGGTGAAATAATAAGCTGTTTATTTAAGTCTTTTATTTTAACGTATTCATCAAAATAAATTTTTATTTCATTACCCTTAAAATTGGTGGTTAAATTCGCCGGCACTGTTTTAACAATAACTGGAGGTGTCACATCTTTTGGACCACCATCTGGCGTACCTCTATTGGCACAATTAACAAAAATGAGACCAATAACCGCAGCTAAAATAAAATTTGAAAGTGTTTTATTCATTACCAATTAAAATTTTCACAAACCTACATAATTTTAAACATATAACGTTTAAAAGCCTAAGCAATTGCCATGGTTGCTATACTTATTTTTACGTTTTCGGCTTCGTTTAAAACCGAAATACAAGCTTCCAAAGTAGCTCCTGTAGTAATAATATCGTCCACAATTAAAATATGCTTCCCTTCAATGGCTTTTTTATTTTTAAGTGTAAACAAGTCGTCACTATTTACCCAACGGGCAATTCGACCTTTATTAGTTTGCGATTTATTATTTGAAATTTTTATGAGAACATCCTCCAAATAATCAGCTCCTAAAGCCTCGGCTATTTGTTCGCCAAATTTAGTAACCTGATTAAATCCGCGCGATTTCAGTTTCTTTTTATGTAATGGTACGCCAATAACCACATCAATATCCTTATAAGCCTCCACATCGGCCAACTCATTCCCCAACCAATTACCAAGCACAAAACCAATATTTTCGTAACCTTTATATTTTAAGCCGTGAATAAGCTGTTGCACCAAACTCTTTTTTTCGAACCTAAAAAGCGCCGTACCATGTTCCACTTTGCATCGTCCATAAAGTACGTTTTGAATGGCATCGGCATCATCAAAATGAAAATTAGTAACCGGTAAATCATGCCTGCAATCTGTACAAATAGTATCTTCATTATCATGCAATACACCCAAACAGGCATAGCAAACTTTAGGGAAAAATATATTTAATACCGATTTAATCATTTAAAATAAAAGTAGTTCTGTAAATTTAGTTAATTATAACGAATAGTTTCAAACGCTTTTTTATTTTTGCATTATGGCAAATCAAGATGATAAATTTAAAAAGGTAATATCGCATGCAAAGGAATACGGATATGTATTTCAAAGTAGCGAAATATACGACGGTTTAAGCGCCGTTTACGACTATGCACAAAATGGTGCTGAATTAAAGAAAAACATACGTGACTACTGGTGGAAAGCCATGGTACAGATGAACGAAAATATTGTAGGTATCGATGCCGCAATATTTATGCATCCTACAACTTGGAAAGCATCGGGACACGTTGATGCCTTTAACGATCCATTAATTGACAATAAAGACTCTAAAAAGCGTTACCGCGCCGATGTTTTAATTGAAGATTATTGTGCTAAAATTGAAGCTAAAATTGATAAAGAAGTTGCTAAAGCTGAAAAACGTTTTGGTGAAGCATTTAATAAAGAAGAATTTTTAGCCACAAACGGACGTGTTGTTGGGTATCAAGAAAAAATAAATGCTACGCTTTCGCGGATGGGTCAATCTTTGGAAAAAGAAGATTTAGCTGATGTAAAAGCCCTAATTGAAGAATTAGAAATTGCAGATCCTTTAACAGGAAGTAGAAACTGGACAGATGTTAAGCAATTTAACTTGATGTTTGGAACCAAACTTGGTGCTTCTGCAGAGTCTGCTATGGATTTATACTTACGTCCAGAAACAGCGCAAGGTATTTTTGTTAACTTTTTAAATGTTCAGAAAACGGGACGAATGAAAATTCCTTTTGGAATTGCACAAACCGGAAAAGCCTTTAGAAATGAAATTGTTGCAAGACAGTTTATTTTTAGAATGCGTGAGTTTGAACAAATGGAAATGCAATTTTTTATTAAACCAGGCACACAAAAAGAATGGTACGAGCACTGGAAAGAAACTCGTATGAAATGGCACTTATCTTTAGGCATGGGCGCGGACAATTACCGTTTTCACGACCATGATAAATTAGCGCATTATGCTGATGCTGCTGCTGATATTGAATTTAAATTCCCATTCGGGTTTAAAGAATTAGAAGGAATTCACTCTAGAACTGATTTTGATTTAAAAGCTCATGAAGAATTCTCTGGAAAGAAATTACAATATTTCGATCATGAAGAAAACAAGAGCTATGTACCTTACGTTTTAGAAACCTCTATTGGTTTAGATCGTATGTTCTTAGCTGTATTCTCTAATGCTTTACAAGAAGAAGAATTAGAAAACGGAACAACGAGGACGGTTTTAAAATTACCAAGTGTTTTAGCTCCTGTAAAAGCTGCTATTTTACCATTGGTTAAAAAAGATGGCTTACCTGAAGTTGCTCGTAAAATTGTAGAAGAATTGAAATGGGATTTCAACGTAATTTACGATGAAAAAGATGCTGTAGGGCGCCGTTACAGAAGACAAGATGCTAACGGAACACCATTTTGTATTACTGTAGATCATGACACCTTAAACGATAACACAGTTACTATTAGACATAGAGATTCTATGGAACAAGAACGTGTTAATATTGCCGATTTACAAAAAATTATTAAACAAGAAGTTGATGTACGTACTTGGTTAATGAAGATGTAATATTGGGTTAATTGATATTTATAAAAAAATCCCGAACTATTAAATAGTTCGGGATTTTTTATGACTTATTTTCTTGAGAACACGCAACAGGTTTTAACACCCGAAAAGTGTACAATCAGAATAATGATATTATTAGTTAGTTACAATTTAGGCTATACGCCAAAGACACTTAAATTAAATAGTAATTTGTCTATCTATTTGCTGATCTAAAGAAATGAAAGTTTCAGTGCGAGAAACTCCTGAAATGGTCTGTATTTCATTGTTAAGTAAGTGCATTAAATCGGCATTATCTTTACATAAAATTTTAATTAACACGTTCCAATTCCCTGTGGTGTAATGACACTCTAATACTTCGGGTACTTTTTTAAGCTGTTTTATGGCTTCTGGATTTTGTATGGCTTTATCTAAATACACACCAATAAAGGCCACGGTTTCGTAACCTAACATTTTTGGATTGATTACAAATTTTGACCCTGAAATAATTCCAGACTTTTCGAGTTTACGCAAACGTTGATGAATGGCAGCCCCGGAAATATCTACATTTCTAGCGATTTCTAGAATTGGTATTCTAGCATCTTCCATTAAAGTACGTAGTATTTTTTTGTCTATTCCGTCTATCGTGAGGTTTTTGTTTTTTGGTTTCATTCGCTTTTATTTCGATTTAAAAGTTAAAAATAACAATTTCCTTGTCAAATGAAAGCCTTTTATCTGTTTTTGATTACAGTAACGGCAAAATAATAAAAACTGAATAGTTTAAAACGGACCTTAGCGGCTGTTGCGTTAGGGATTGAACGGCCTGTTTGAGCTCCCCGACTTTTTAGGCGGGAGCGAGTAGAGAAAGCCCGACCCTTTTGTTTTTATACGCCTAAAAAGCGTAGAAATACAAAAGGGTAACGCCCCAATAATTTTAGTTATCGTTTAATAACTTTGATAATTCGTCTAATTTTGGTGTTAAAATCACCTCAATACGACGGTTTTTCGCTTTACCTTCTGCAGTTTCATTGGTTGCAACGGGTGCAAACTCGCCACGACCGGCTGCGGTTAAGTTTTCGGCATTAATATTTTCGTTTTCACGAAGAATAGTTACAATTGCCGTAGCACGTTTTGTAGACAAATCCCAGTTGCTGGTTAAAACTCCGTTACCTTTATAAGGCACGTTATCGGTGTGACCTTCGATTAACACAGCGATGTCTGGATTATCACCCAATACGCTACCCAATTGTTTTACGGCACGTGTACCTTCGGCTCCAACAGCCCAACTTCCTGAACCAAATAAAAGTTTATTTTCCATAGATACGTAGACTTTTCCGTCGTGTTGCTCTACGGTTAGCCCTTTACCTTCAAAATCGGTTAAGGCTTTTGAAATCGCCTCTTTAAGCGCTGTCATAGCCGCGTCTTTGGTCGCGATAACATTTTCTAACTCGGCCACACGATTTGAACGATCTTCAAGTTCTTTTTTAAGCTTATTCAGTCGATCGTTTTCATCGGCTAAGGCTTGTTCTTTAGCTTCCAATTGCGCTAATAATTCACGGTTTTTTTGAGAATTAGAAGCAATAGCTGCCGAACTATTTTTTTCTAAAGCATCGTACGAATTTTTTAAATTATCGTAGTTAGCCTTGGTTGTACTGTAATCTGACTGTAATTTATCGCGTTGTGCTACAGCCTCATTATAAGCCGTGTGTAATTGCTTTAACTCGCTTTCGGCTGTATTTTTTTCACTAGACAAGAGCTCGTTAGCATCGGATAGCTTTCGATTTTGTTGTTTTAATTTAGCGTATTTACTTTCTAAATCTTTATAAACTTTTGGAGAAACGCAGCTTGTTAAAAAAGCAACGGTTAATAGTGTGAGTGCGGTTTTTTTAATCATTTTTAATGCGAATAAATATTGGTTGTTTTAATTTTCTATTTCTACTAAAATTGGGCAGTGGTCGCTATGCACGGCTTCAGTAAGTATAACGGCTCTTTTGATGTTTTCTTGTAAAGGCTTTGAAACTAAAGCATAATCTAAACGCCAGCCTTTATTATTGGCGCGTGAATTAGCACGGTAACTCCACCAGCTAAACGTTTGGGTTTCTGGATGAATGAAACGAAAAGAATCGGTAAAACCGTTATCGATAAATTTACCTAACCACTCGCGTTCTTCGGGTAAAAAACCTGAAACACCTTTCATCTTAGGGTTATGAATATCAATTTCTTCATGACAAATATTATAATCGCCACAAATAACCAAGTTCGGAATGTCCTTTTTTAAACTGTTTATATACTCTTGAAACATATCCATGTATTCAAATTTATGGCTTAATCTGGCCGCGTTGGTTCCGGATGGCAAATACAGGCTCATTACCGAAACGCCGTCGAAATCTGCTCGAATATTTCTACCTTCGAAGTCCATTGATTCAATTCCCGTGCCAAACTCGACGTGATTTGGTTCAATTTTACTTAAAATAGCCACACCGCTGTACCCTTTTTTTTGTGCGCTATACCAATAGTTATAAATGTACCCCGCTTCTTCAAAAATCGCCATATCCAACTGGTCTTTCATGGCCTTGATCTCCTGTAAACAAATCACATCTGGATTCGCACTTTTTAACCAACCAATAAAATCTTTTTTTAGTGCCGCACGAATGCCATTAACGTTATATGATATAATTTTCATGTTGTCTTATTTTTTTAAAACCCTATTAATCAAGGTTAATTATGATTTTACTTACCTGTAAAATGAAATTTTAGCTAAAATAAATAATACCCTACTTTTACACTAAAATAAGCGAAGGAGTTTTAACGAAGGTATCAATAAAATATTTCAATTTTTTTTCAGTTTAAGAGTTTAATGAAGTTTTTTACAAGCATAATAATGGTTTTAATTGGTTTTTGTGGCATGGCGCAGAACCAAACTTCCATTTATAAAACGAAAAAAGTTGCAGTAAAACCCATTATCCAAATTGATAGTGTTAGCATTAATTCGAGTAGGTTTTCTGTACAAAAAACGGATAGTACTTTAATTGATTCTAGCTTTTACACTGTCAATTTTCCAAAAGCTGTATTGATGTTCAAAGAACCGATTGAAATAGATTCGATAATTATAAATTATTTAAAATTCCCGGAGTTTCTAACCAAAACTTATCGTCAATTAGACGAACATATTATTGTTAAAAATACGCGTAACCTCAATAATTTATATAAACTATCACAGCCTAACACCTCTAAAACCTTTATTCCTTTTGATGGTTTGACGACTTCCGGAAGTATTTCTCGTGGGGTGACTATTGGTAATAATCAAAATTCAGTTTTAAACAGCGAACTCGATCTTCAAATTACAGGAAAGCTCAACGATAAAGTTTCGCTTCGCGCTTCCATTCAAGATGCTAATATTCCGTTACAGGAAAGCGGATACAGCCAGCGTTTAGATGAGTTTGATCAAGTTTTTATTGAATTATTTACCAATGAGTGGCAAATTAGAGCAGGCGATATCGATTTGGTTAATACCGATTCCTATTTTGCTAATTTCTCCAAACGTGTACAAGGTTTAAACTTTAATTTAAAATTGGGAGAGGATAACTCTAAAACCGATTTATTTGCCGCCGGTGCATTAGTTAGAGGCCAATTTACAACCAGTCAATTTACAGCTCAAGAAGGCAACCAAGGCCCTTATAAATTACAAGGCACCAATGGCGAATTGTTTGTCCTTATTGTTTCGGGCAGCGAAACCGTTTATGTTAACGGCGTTGCAGTGAGTCGCGGTGAAGGCGAAGATTACATTATTGATTATAACGCTGGCGAAATTATATTTAACTCCACGTTCCCAATAACTTCGGAAATGCGTATTACCGTCGATTATCAATTTAGCGATAGAAATTATTCGCGATTTGTAGCCTATGGTGGAGGTGGTTTTGAGAGTGATAAACTAAAACTTGGAGTTTCGATTTATTCTGAAAACGATGCCAAAAACCAACCTTTACAGCAAAACCTTTCCGAAGAACAAGTCAACATTTTAGCTAATGCTGGTGATGATAAATCGTTAATGGTCGCACCTTCTGCCGTTCAAGAAGCTTTAAATGACAATCGGATTTTATACAAAAAAGAATTTATTGATGGCGCTGAAGCTTTCGTGTTTTCTAATAACGAAGCTGATGAATTATACAGGGTTACCTTCTCTTTCGTTGGAACTGGTTTGGGCGATTATAATTTAGGCAGCACCAACGCTATCAATAACATTTATGAATATGTTGGAGTTTCTCAGGGAAACTACGCCCCTGTTGTGCAACTTATAGCGCCTACAAAATTACAAATTGCTGTGGTTAACGGAAGTTATCATCCTTCGGAAAAAACAATGATTAATTTTGAAGCTTCGGGAAGTAAAAATGATTTAAACTTATTTTCGAAAACTGACGACACCAACAACGACGGTTTTGCAGGAAAATTAAATATCGAACAGCAACTTATAAAAACGGATAGTCTTTGGAATGTAAATGCGCTTTTTGATAGTGATTATATCAGTTCGAATTTCAGAAATATTGAAGGCCTTTACAACCCCGAATTTAATAGAGATTGGAATTTAGACCTCACCAACCTCAATGGTATTGGCACAAACCTTGGCAACCAATTACTTGTAAATTCAGGGTTTCGGGTGTTTCATCCTACTAAAGGAACGGCTAATTATCAATTTGAACATTTAAATTTTTCTGATGGTTTCAACGGGAATCGTCATATAGCACAAGCTAATTTATTTTTTGATAAATTTCAGATTACGTCCAATTCCAGTTTTCTAAACGCAAATTCAAACCAAAATACTTCAACGTTTTTACGCTCGTATAATCGTTTTTCTTATAGTTTGAAATCGAGTTGGGTTGGCGCTATTTTGGCCATTGAGGATAATCAGCAAACTGATATTAGCACCAGACAACTAACAGCATTAAGTCAGAAATATAAATCGTACGAGGCATTTTTTGGTGTTGGTGATAGCACTAAAGTCTTTGCCGAAATAGGTTATAAAAATCGTGTAAACGATAGTTTAAGAAACAACATACTGCAAAAAGTAAACACATCGAACACGTTTTACTTAGATTCAAAATTAGTTCAGAATAAAAATACCAACCTCGCTTTATTTGCCAATTACAGAACGCTGAAAAGTGAAGACAACACGGTAGAAAACGAGCAATCGTTAAATTCTCGATTGCAATTCAATCAAAAGTTATTTAAGCAAGTGGTACAATGGAATACTATTTTCGAAACCAATTCGGGCACTTTACCGCAACAAGATTTCACTTACGTGGAAGTTGAAGCTGGGCAAGGCACCTACGCTTGGATAGATTATAACGAAAACGGCATTCAGGAACTAGACGAATTTGAAATTGCAGCATTTCAAGATCAAGGAAAATATGTACGTGTATTGCTACCCAATCAAGTCTATATTAAAACGCACCAGAACAGGTTGAGCCAAACGTTAACTATAAACCCATCGAAATGGACGGTTTCAAAAAAGAAATTTGAGCAGTTTTGGTCGCACTTCTACACACAAACCGCTTATTTAATTGATCGGAAAATAAAGCGTGAAGGTGCACAATTCAACCTGAATCCTTTTGAAAAAAACTCCAAAGACCAACTGGGGCTGCAGCTAAATTTTAGAAACGTATTGTTTTTTAATAGAGGTAAACAACATTACACTACGTCGTACACTTATTTAGACAATACCACGCGCAGTGTGCTTTCCATAGGGTTTATTGAAAACAGTGTTCAAAGCCATCAACTGCATTTCAATCATAAAATATCAGGAAATTGGCTCGTTAATTTACTATCAACTTTTGAAAATAACGAGAGTATTAGTGAAAATTATTCAAGTCGGAATTACAACTTTGATGAAACCAGACTGAACCCAAAATTATCATATTTATTTAATGATAGTTCTAGTTTTGATATCTTCTATCAGTTTGAAGATAAAACCAATACTATCGGTGATTTAGAATCATTACAACAACAAAAATATGGCGCATCTTTCACGTTAAACAATAAAGATAAAGGAGCGATAAATGGTGAGTTTAACTTTCTTTCCAATCAGTTTGAAGGTTCCGCAAGCACACCTGTAGCCTACCAAATGCTTGAAGGTTTACAGCCTGGAAAAAACTATACTTGGACGCTTTTAGCTCAAAAAAAACTGACTCGTTTTTTAGATTTAAACTTTAGCTACTTCGGAAGAAAAACAGAAACGAGTAAAACCATACATACAGGATCGTTTCAACTGAAAGCGTATTTCTAAAACCCAGATTGGTCTATTTTTTCGAATACCTTCATAATAGTTTCCACAGCATGGATATAGAATTCAGGTTGAATATTCTCAAAATCGTCTGTTGGTTCGTGGTAGTCTTCATGATCGGCCACTCCAAAATACAAAAAAGGCACTTTCTTTTTATGAAAATTGGCATGATCGGAAGAGTAAGTCCAATTTTCTAAGCCATCGAAACCATCATGCCCTTTGACAAGCTTGATCTTTTTGCTGATTTCAACTTCAGAAACCATGTTTTTTAAAATTTCATTATAAGCTGTTCCTACAACGAATAATTCATTTTGATGGCTACGCCCAATCATATCCATATTCATGTTTAAAACCACGTTATTGTTTGTCATTATAGCAGTTTTCACAAAATACTCAGAACCTTTTAAACCTAATTCTTCAGCATCAAAAGCAGCTAAAATTACACTGTGCTTAGGCGGGTACTTTTTTAAATATTCAGCAAAACTAAATAAAGCTGATACTCCCGAAGCATTATCATCTGCGCCATTATATATCTTACCGCGCTTTACCCCTTCATGATCGTAATGCGCACTTATAACGATGTATTTCTTCTCAAAACCTGAACCTTTAATTAAACCTAAAACATTAACACCATCATAATCCTTATTACTTCTAGAAAACTGAAATGCTTGCTCGTAATTTTGAACTAATGGTAAAACATCTAAACTATAAAACTGGTTTACAATATACTTTCTAGCTTTTATTCCTCCATCTGTACCGGTTCGTCGCCCTTCAAAAGCATCAGATGATAAGGATTTTAAGTGTTTCAACAAGGCTGTTTTACTAAATAAAGCATCGGCATTAGTACAAATTTGTGAATTTCCTTCAATCGAAAACAAGAGGCAAATCGATATAATAATTGTTAAAAATTTGGGCATAAAAAGCAATGATATTTAATTTTTCATCTGAATGAATATACTCATATTTGGTAAAATAACAGCGGCTTTTTTCGCAATATCACAACCATTATGAACCAAAAAATCGCCTAAAAATTTCTTTTTAGACGATTTTTTAAAATGTTATTATAAAATTAAATAGACGCTTTCATCAGCTCTCTATTCATTCTAGCAATATTATCTAATGAAATACCTTTTGGACATTCCACTTCGCAAGCACCTGTATTTGTACAGTTTCCGAAACCTTCCAAATCCATTTGCGCTACCATGTTTTGCACACGTTCTGTAGCTTCTACGCGACCTTGTGGCAATAATGCATATTGAGATACTTTAGCACCAACAAACAACATCGCTGACGAGTTTTTACACGTAGCAACACAAGCTCCACAACCAATACAGGTTGCTGCATCCATCGCTTCATCGGCTGCTATTTTAGAAATAGGAAGTGAGTTAGCATCCTGAGTGTTTCCAGAAGTATTAACAGAAATAAATCCGCCAGCTTGCTGAATACGTTCAAATGCCATTCTATCGACAACTAAATCTTTAATTACTGGAAATGCTGCTGCTCTAAATGGCTCGATAGTAATGGTGTCGCCATCTTTAAACATACGCATGTGTAACTGGCAGGTTGTTACCCCACGATCAGGACCGTGCGCTTCGCCATTGATATACATAGAACACATACCGCAAATTCCTTCACGACAATCGTGATCGAAAGCCACAGGCTCTTCTCCAGAATTTACAAGTTGCTCGTTTAGAACATCCATCATTTCTAAAAAAGACATATGATCTGAAATATCAGTTACTTTATAATCGACCATTTGACCCTTTGCATTTGAGTCTTTTTGTCTCCAAATTTTAAGTGTTAAATTCATAGTGCCTTTTATTATTTGTATGAACGTTGTTTAAGTTCAATATCTTTAAATTCTAATTCTTCTTTATGTAAAACCGCATCGGCAGGTTCTCCTTTATATTCCCAAGCTGAAACAAAAGCAAAATCTTTATCGTTACGTTTTGCTTCTCCTTTTTGAGGACCATCTAACTCCGCAGATTCTTCTCTAAAGTGTCCACCGCAAGATTCTTCTCTAACTAAAGCATCTTTAGCGAATAACTCACCAAGTTCTAAGAAATCGGCAACACGACCGGCTTTTTCTAACTCTGGGTTCATTTCATCAGCAGTTCCAGGAACCATAACATCTTTCCAGAATTCTTCACGAATGGCTTTAATTTCAGCCATAGCTTCTGTTAAACCTTTAGCGTTACGTGCCATCCCAACTTTATCCCACATTACTTTACCTAAGCGTTTATGGAAATGATCGACAGTTTTTGATCCTTTATTATTGATAAAGAAGTTAATTTGATCTTTAACTGCTTTTTCAGCTTCGTCAAATTCTTTAGTTTCTGTTGAAATTTTTCCGGTACGAATATCATTTGATAAATAATCACCAATAGTATAAGGTAACACGAAATAACCATCGGCTAAACCTTGCATTAAAGCTGAAGCTCCAAGGCGGTTGGCACCGTGATCGGAGAAGTTAGCTTCACCAATGCAGTATAAACCATCTACCGTTGTCATTAAGTTATAATCTACCCAAACACCACCCATTGTGTAGTGTGTTGCAGGATAAATCATCATCGGTGTTTTGTATGGATTCTCATCTACGATTTTCTCATACATTTGGAATAAGTTTCCGTATTTAGCTTCAACAATCGCTTGCCCTAATTCGTATATTTTAGCTTCAGAAGCATTTGTAATATTATGAATTTTAGCTTGCTCTTTTCCGTAACGTGAAATAGCAGATTCAAAATCTAAATACACTGCTTCGCCTGTAGCATTAACACCATAACCAGCATCACAACGTTCTTTAGCTGCACGAGATGCAACATCACGAGGGACTAAGTTACCGAAAGCAGGGTATCTTCTTTCTAAGTAATAATCTCTTTCTTCTTCAGACAAATCGGTTGGTTTTTTACGACCTTCACGAATTGCCATAACATCTTCCATGTTTTTTGGAACCCAAATACGTCCATCATTACGTAAAGACTCAGACATCAACGTTAATTTAGACTGATAATCTCCCGAACGCGGAATACATGTTGGGTGAATTTGAGTATAACAAGGATTAGCGAAATACGCTCCTTTTTTATGAATTTTCCAAGCTGCAGTAGCGTTAGACCCCATAGCGTTTGTTGATAAGAAATATACATTTCCGTATCCACCAGAAGCAATAACAACAGCATGTGCTGAATGTCTTTCTATTTCACCAGTAATTAAATTACGAGCAATAATACCACGTGCTTTCCCGTCTACTTTTACAACGTCTAGCATTTCGTGACGGTTAAACATTTCAATTTTACCACGCGCAATTTGGCGGTTCATTGCCGAATATGCTCCTAATAATAATTGCTGTCCAGTTTGTCCTTTAGCATAAAATGTTCTGGATACTAATACACCACCGAATGAACGGTTATCTAAAAGTCCGCCATAATCACGTGCAAAAGGAACTCCTTGTGCCACACATTGATCAATAATATTTGCAGACACCTCAGCTAAACGATAAACGTTAGCTTCACGTGAGCGATAATCGCCACCTTTTACGGTATCGTAAAATAATCTATATGTAGAATCGCCATCACCTTGGTAATTTTTCGCGGCATTAATACCACCTTGAGCGGCGATAGAGTGCGCACGACGTGGCGAATCTTGATAAGCAAATGCTTTTACATTATATCCTAACTCGGCTAAGGTTGCAGCGGCTGAGCCACCTGCTAAACCTGTACCTACAACAATAATGTCGATGTGACGTTTATTTGCTGGGTTTACCAAGTTTATATGATTTTTATAATCTGTCCATTTATCTTTAATTGGACCTTTTGGTACTCTTGAATCTAAAGCCATACTATTATAAGATTAATGGTTAAAAAAGTGATAAAGTGCTATAAAAATAAACCCTAATGGGATAATAATAGAATAGGCTTTACCAATATTTTGTAATGTTTGTTTTCTTCCTGCTGTAGATCCCATAGATTGGAAAGCAGATGTAAATCCATGCATTAAGTGTAATGCTAAAAACACAAAAGCAATAACATAAGCAATAACACGTGCAGGGTTTGCAAATTTATGAACCAATTCTTCATAGTAACGAAAACCTTCAACACCTTCCATGGTTCCAGACCAATCGCCTTGAATAAATTTCGTGTTAATTTCTGGAAACCAAAAATCGATAAAGTGCAATACCACAAAGGCCAAAATAGCTACACCAGACCAAATCATGTTTCTACTCATCCACGAAGAATTTGCAGCACCATTATTTTTAGCGTAATTAACGCCATTTGCTTTTTTGTTTTTAAGTTCTAAAATGAAACCCATAATAAAATGGAATACCACACCAAAAATTAAAACAGGTTGCAAGGCAAATTGCACTAAAGGATTTGTCCCCATAAAATGTGACACTTCATTAAAAATATCTGGACTAAATACCGACAGGATATTAATTGCAAAATGTTGTAACAAGAAAAACATGAGGAAGAATGCAGAAAGTGCCATAGCAACTTTTCTTCCAATTGAAGATTTAAAAAATCCGCTCATTATTTTAAAATTAGTTTATATATACTAACAAAGGTAATGACCACATGTATTTTTAACAAGCTTTAAAGCGGGTTTTATTTTGTATTTAGAATGATTATAATTAAAAAACTCATCCTATGAAATCTATAATTATACAGAAAACATAGGATGAGTTTTATTTTGTATTTAAAACCTTAAAAGAAAGGCTTTATTTTACTACTAATTTTTTAGTAATAGATGTGATATCTGAATGAATATTAACGAAATAAAGTCCGCTAGAAACCCCGGATAAACTGATGGTTTTAAGACCTGAATTATTAGACACATCAACCTTAGACACTAAACGCCCATTAACATCGTAAACCATTACTTTTTCAACATTTACTGAAGACGCATTTTTGATGAAAAACTCATTTTTTGCTGGGTTTGGATATAATTCAATACTACTTTCTAAAACATCTTCATCGATACCTAATGTACATTTATAAGTAGCCATTAAAGGATACTCACAAACTACATTAGTACTACTCAACTCCTGAATAAGATGACCTGCTTCTTTATTTCCATCATTAAGAGTTCTTATCACTTGACCACTACCGAAATTAAAATCCATAGCATCATTATTATCATTAACATGATCTAACAATTGCGCATGCCCAAGCTCATGGAGCGCAACACTTTCAAAATCTATCTCGAAAAATATTCCATTTTGATTCTCACCAAAATACCATTCTTCAAAACCATCATCATTATCAAGATCGGCAAAAACCATATCAATTTCTGCAACAACCCAGTTTCCATCACCGTTACAACTCCTCTTATACACTAAAGTGGTAAGTCCTAAATAGCCTTGATCACCTAAACCTTCGCTAAAACCAATAACATTTAAACCATCTATTCCTGCTTTAGAAACCGATGTATTATCACCGAAAACCCAATTAATCCCAGTTTCACAACGCCAGTTTTCAAAAGCCCTCGTAAAAGATGCTAAAGCTGGAGCATTATTTATTAAACTCGTACTTCTATTCCAAACGAAAGCACCACCATTAGCACCATAATGCTGAACCATAAAAGCATTTACTTCATCATCATAATTAAGCACTGCATAAGACACCGTTAATATGCCATCAGACTGCGCTAAACCTTCATTTGCATCAACAATAGTTACAGCACCAGTACCCGCTAAAGAAGGCACTTCTACTGTTATCTCAGTATCTTTCCATGTTAAAACTTGAGAATCTAAAGCATATACAACACTTTCACCACCGTCAATAGTGTTAGCAAATCCAACTTTTCCTTTTTCAGTACCAAAATCGGTACCTGTAATTGCTAAAACCTCTCCTGTTCCTGCCGTTACAGGCTTTTCAGAAAACGATATATTTTCAGCAGCCAAAAGTCCTTTACTTTGAGCCGTCTTATTTAAAAACTTCGCAACGCTAAATTCTAAAACTTCAGAAACACCTACTTTGGTTTCATTTGTTATTTCTTTATAAAGCACCGCCTGAATACCTTCTTTTTTATTAAAAGGATTTGTTGCAACATCTTCGATTAAATTATATTTATAAAAACCCTGCACTCCGCTATACGCTTTAAACGTATTACTTTTAGACGATTCGTCATTATACAAGGTAAATACCCCAACGTCGTTTAAATTTAAATTTAAATTAGGCATAATTTTCACCGCCGTGTCACCAACAATCCCTCCCGGTGTCACAACTTCTACTGTTCGAGATTGCTCTCCTTTGAATACTTTATAAACCTCTACAGTATTAACTGTATAAATTTCGGTGTGTTCTGCATTCCAGAAAGATTCTTTCGAAATCACTTTTCCTTCAACAACTAAGCTAGACGCTTCAATTTGCTGTTCCAAGGGAATTTCCTTCAACATAACTTGAGCGCTTAAGCTAGCGAGCCCAATAAAACTAGAAAATACTGTAAGAAGTATTTTTTTTGTAGTAATTTTCTTCATAATAACAATTTAATTTACAAATGGATGAGGGAGAGCTAATTAGAGATGCGCAATTTACTGTTTTTTGATGTTATTTCCATGCTTTTTTTTCACAAAAACACCAATAAATAAATCATTATTTTTGTATTTCAAATTACACAATAAAAGATACCGCATGAAATATCATCCAATTAATTCAGACTTATTCATCAAGAATAGACAAAATTTCGCTAATAAAATGATGCCCAATAGCTTAGCTGTATTTAACTCTAACGACATCTACCCTATTAGCGCAGATAGCACCATGCCTTTTGAGCAGCACCGAGACATTTTTTACTTAAGCGGCGTAGACCAAGAAGAAAGTATTTTGGTAATATTCCCCGATTGCCCGAAAGAAAAGCACCGAGAAATTTTATTTCTTAAAGAAACAAACGAACATATTGCTATTTGGGAAGGCGAAAAACTAACCAAAGACAAAGCTTTTGAAACCAGTGGAATAAAAACGGTATACTGGCTCCAAGATATGGAAAAAGTCATGTTCGAAATTATGACACAATGCCAAACCGTTTACATAAACACCAACGAACATTACCGCGCTAACGTAGAGACAGAAACCCGAGAAGATCGTTTTTCTAAATGGTTAAAAGATAAATACCCTGCACATCAAGTTGCTAAAAGCAACCCCATCCTACAAGGATTACGCTCTATAAAAGACCCGATTGAATTAGACTTAATCCAACAAGCATGTGATATTACAGAAAAAGGATTCCGACGAATTTTAGGTTTCACAAAACCTGGTGTTTGGGAATTTGAAATTGAGGCAGAATTTATGCATGAATTTTTAAGAAATCGCTCTAAAAAATTCGCGTACACTCCCATTGTAGCCTCCGGAAACAATGCTAACGTGCTTCACTATGTTGAAAACAACCAACAATGTAAAGCAGGCGATTTAATTTTACTAGATGTTGGTGCAGAATACGCAAACTACTCTAGCGACATGACCAGAACCATCCCTGTTTCTGGACGTTTTACAGATAGACAAAAAGCAGTATACAACGCCGTATTAAAAGTTAAAACTGAAGCAACAAGCATGCTGGTTCCCGGAACGGACTGGGCACAATATCATGCTGAAGTTGGAAAAATAATGACCAGCGAACTCTTAAATTTAAACCTGTTAGACAAAGCCGATGTTCAAAATGAAGATCCAGATTGGCCAGCCTATAAAAAATATTTCATGCACGGCACAAGCCACCACATGGGATTAGACACACATGATTACGGCATACTCACAGAGCCAATGCAAAAAAACATGGTGTTTACTGTAGAACCGGCTATTTATATCCCGAAGGAAGGATTTGGTATTCGCTTAGAGGATGATGTGGTGATTCAAAAAACCGGAGAACCTTTTAATTTAATGAGAAACATTCCGTTGGAAGCTGATGAAATTGAAGATATCATGAACGCTTAAACCAACACAAAAAAAATAATTCAATAAAAAAAGGGTCGTTAAAAAAACGACCCTTTTTGCTTAGAAAAAAAATAATTATTAAAATGTTTATTGAGGGACTAATTCAAACAAATAATTATTTAATCTTTGTAATGTATTAATTTTATCGTTAGAATCTATCAATAACGAAATATTATTATTGCTTCCTCCATAAGAAATCATCCTGATTTTTACGTCTTGTAAAATCTGAAATAACTTATAAGTTTCTTGATGATTAACAACCGCATGCCCTACTAAGCACACAATACTTTGATTTTTATCAACCTCAATAGATGCTATTTTTTGTAACTCTACTAAAATTTTATCTAAATTTTCATCATCATCAATAGTTAAAGATACAGCAACTTCTGAAGTTGTAATCATGTCGATTGAAGTTTGATACGTTTCAAAAATTTCAAACACCTTTTTCAAAAAACCATGCGCCTGTAACATACGTGCCGATTTAATTTTAATCGCCGTAATACCATCTTTTGCTGCAATAGCCTTAATACCATCGCCCGAAGTTTTGCTTGATATTAAAGTTCCGTGCGCTTCTGGATTCATCGTGTTTTTTAATCTTACCGGAATACTATCTGCCCTTACAGGTGTTACCGTTTGTGGATGTAAAATCTTTGCTCCAAAATAAGCGAGCTCCGCTGCCTCATCAAAAGATAAATTTGAAATCGGATTGGTGTTTTCAACATATCTAGGATCATTATTATGCATCCCATCAATATCAGTCCAAATTTGCACTTCTTCCGCAAGTATAGCAGCACCAATAATAGTCGCTGTATAATCACTTCCGCCACGTTGTAAATTTGACACTTCACCATCAGCATCTAAACAAATAAAACCTTGGGTAATATAAATATCAGCCGATCCAGCTTCATTTAAAACCACCTGGAATTTTTCTTTTATATAATCAATATCTGGCTCTTTAAAAGAATCAATACGCATAAAATCTAAAGCTGGCAACAAAGCCGACTGCACACCTTCTTGCTTTAAAAAACTATTAAACATAAAGGTTGAAAGTAATTCGCCTTGAGCAACAATTTGATTATCCAACAAAACAGAAGGCACACCTGAAGCACATTCCGTTAAAAACCCAAACACTTCAGAAACATAACTTTTCGTTTCTTTATTTAACGCCTCATTATATAATAAGGTATCAATAACCTCAAAATAAGTGTTTTTCAACTTACTTATTTGATCTATCGCTAAACTCGATTGATTACTTTTAATATCCTTCGCGATAGCCACCAATTGGTTTGTGGTTCCAGACATTGCAGAAAGCACAACCACTTTTTTAGTGCCGTCGTTAATAATGTTTTTAACATTAAGCATATTCTCAACCGACCCGACCGAAGTCCCTCCAAATTTTAAAACTTTCATACGCTATTACTTCTTTATTAGTTTAATATTATAGACAAAATTAAAACTCCTAATCGGAAAAACGCTATTTATTCGAAAATATGTTTATTTTTGCACAAATTGTTAAATAATTAACGTGAAAACGGTATCCAACTGTGTAGAAGACATTTTAATATCGCAACCTTACTTAGAGGAAGCACTATCTAGAAACATTATAAATTTTAGCGCATTAGCATTAGAACTTACCGAACCGATAAGTAAAATGCTGAAAAAAGATGTAAAAGCAGGCGCTATAATGATGGCTTTACGCCGATACAATCCACCTACAACCCTAACCAATTCGGTTAAAATGAAACGGGTAATTCAAAATTTAGGAGACATTACCGTACGCTCTAACCTTACCGATTACACGGTTAAGAATTCAGGAACGCTCATTGATAATCATGCGAAAATTTTAGCAAGAATTAACGAAGAATCAAAATTATTTTACACCTTCACTAGAGGCATTCACGAAAGCAACATCATTATTTCCAGTAGCTTAAACGATTTTATACAAACCTCCTTAAAACACGAAAGCTTTTTAGCAGTGCAAGAAGGTTTATCTGCTATTAGCATAAATTTACCACAAGACAACTCTAAAATCGCAGGCCTATATTATCATTTTTTTAAACGCTTAGCTTGGGAAGGCATTGTACTTTACGAAGTTATTTCTACAACAAATGAGTTCACCATTTTAGTTGAAGACGAATATGTAGACCAAGCATTTGCCGCCATTAAACGTGTGAAATCTTAATTTTTAATTCCTATTCGATAGCGTATCTTTGCCCTCCTTATTAAAAATTCATGATTTTAAATTACAAAGGCATAAACCTATATTATACTGATCAAGGTCGCGGAAGTGCTATTGTTCTCCTTCACGGTTTTCTAGAAAACAGCAGCATGTGGGACGATATCACTCCAACTCTCATAAAAAAGAATCGGGTGATTTGCATCGACTTATTAGGCCACGGCAACACCGACTGTTTAGGCTACGTACATAGCATGGAACTCATGGCCGATGCGGTAAGTGCCGTTTTAAAACACCTAAAAATTCGTCGTTCTACATTTATTGGTCATTCTATGGGCGGCTATGTGGCGCTCGCTTTCGCGGAAGAAAACCCAGACGCCTTAAAAGGTTTATGTTTAATGAATTCCACCGCAAGTGCCGACACCGAAGAAAAGAAACATAACCGGAATCGCGCTATTTTAGCGGTAAAACAAAATCATAAAACCTTTATTAGAATGGCTATCGGAAATTTATTCCGCCCAAAAAACCGTAAACTCTTTGCTGATAAAATAAAAGAAACCACTCAAAAAGCACAACAAACACAGTTACAAGGCATTATTGCAGCACTGGAAGGCATGAAAATTAGAAACGATCGTGAAGCCTTACTACACTTTACACCTTTTAAAAAAATGATGATTGCCGGAAAAAAAGACCCCGTTTTAAACTACGACAATCTTGTTCAACAAACCAAAAACACTGAAGTCCATTTAGTAACACTTCCGGACGGACATATGTCACATATCGAAAATAAAGACATTTTCTTACTAGAAATAATGCATTTCATCGAAAAAATATAACTTTTCATCGTTTTAATTTCTTTTTTTCATTATATTCACAACACCAAATCAGAATATTATGAAAAACCCACCAAAAAAACCAGCACTTATTCCAAAAATGTTTTGCAACATATTTGGTCATAATTACAAGGTTTCAAAAAAAGTAACCTATCATGTAAACGAATACACTTGTTCACATTGCAAAAAGCAATTAACAACAAGCAGTAACGGCAGCTTAATTGAGCTTACTCCAAAATTTAAAGAAATAAACAGTATTCTAGAACGCATCCACAACAGCAAAGTTGCCAAGCACAGCAAAAACAATCACAACCCATTACAAGAATTATTAACGCTTAACCCCAAAAATCATGTTTTACTATAAACTTCCTACAACATTATTAAGACCACACCAAAAAGAAGTTATCGATTTAATGCAAATTGTAGTCATATCCTATACCGCAAAAAGCAGAACAGCCCGAACAGACGATTAATCGAAAGTTTTCCAGCCTTGTGCTTTTAGTTCAATTTTGGTATTAGCACGTGTTACTAAATGCACTCCTGCACTTTCTTCCACTAAATGCCCTATAATACTTAAATGTGGATTCGCTTTTATTTTAGGAAAATCGGCTTGAGAAACTGTGAAAAGTAACTCATAGTCTTCTCCACCATTTAGCGCCACTGTAGTACTATCGATATTAAACTCTTCGCAAACTGTAATCACGGTAGGATCTAGAGGAATTTTATCTTCGTATAAATCACAACCTACTTTACTTCCTTTACAAAGGTGTAAAATTTCAGAAGACAATCCGTCACTAATATCAATCATTGAAGTTGGCTTCACATCCAAATCCTTCAACAGCTTAACAATATCTTTTCTAGCTTCAGGTTTTAACTGACGCTCTATGATATAAGTATACGCTTCTAAATCTGGTTGACTATTTGGATTTACTTTATATACTTCCTTTTCGCGCTCCAACACCTGCAAGCCCATATAAGCAGCACCTAAATCTCCAGTAACCACTAATAAATCGCCTACTTTTGCTGTATCTCTACGAACCGCTTCATCTTTTTGCACCTGCCCTATAGCGGTCACAGAAATCAATAATCCTGTTGTAGACGACGTTGTATCTCCACCAACAACATCGATACCATAAATTTTTGCCGCCGTTTCAATACCTGCGTATAATTCTTCTACAGCTTCTAAAGGAAATCGATTTGACACCGCAATAGATACCGTTATTTGAGTCGCTTCGGCATTCATTGCATAAACATCAGATAAATTAACCACAACAGCCTTATAACCTAAGTGTTTTAATGGCATATAACTTAAATCGAAATGTACGTTTTCAACCAATAAATCGGTAGTAACTACGATGCTTTTATCTCCAAAATCTAAAATAGCCGCATCATCTCCAATTCCTTTTACAGTAGAGGTATGCGAAATCTCAAAATTCTTGGTTAAATGATCTATTAGCGCAAATTCGCCTAAAGTACTTAATGGTGTACGTTGTTGATTTTTATCTTCTATCATGCTGCAAAAATAAGAAGCTCATTTTGTTTTTAATAGAAATTTAGCATCAAACGTTACGGAATTATTGAAATGAATCCAAAATACATCAAAAACTTGTTCTATTTCAAAAGAAATAGACCACAGCCCAACCTAAAAAAAATAAATTCAACTAAAATCGTAGTATAAAAACCTATTCACACAAACTTCCGAGGCAAAACCGCAGAAAACAAACGATTAAAAACACTTTGAACTACTTTTAATCGAATTATTTGGTATTTAATCGGTTATTTTAAATCTAATCAGTACATTTGTAATCCCCAAATACTACTAACTATGATAAAAAATTCATACAAAAATTTGTTTTGTGCGACTTTTGGACACAACTATTTTAAACCCAACCGGACAAGCCCAAACGCGCCTCGTTTAATTTGTAAATCTTGCAATAAGCAGTTCAACTACAACCATAAAAACGAAATAACCGAAGCGCCCAAATATTACAATGATTTATATGAGGTTTTATTACAAATAACCCCATAACCAAAATAACATTCATCCAAAAATCCTCCCTAAATCAAACTATAATTCACCTACGCTAATCTCTTGCAACGCCATATAATTCCATTCTTAAAAACGCAACATACCCCATAAATATCCTACCATAAAGAAACTCTATAAAACTATCTACTAATATAATGTTAGGTTCTATTGAAATGCATGACTTATATTGTATATTTGCACTCTATTTAGAGCAAATCTAATTTAAGAATTATGATAAAAGTTTCTGATACAGCTAAGAAGAAAGTAATCGAACTGATGACAGACGACGGCTACAACCCTACCGTAGATTTTGTACGTGTTGGCGTTAAAAGTGGTGGTTGCTCTGGTTTGTCTTACGATTTAAAGTTTGATAAAGAAAATCAAGAAGGCGATAAGGTTTTTGAAGATAATGGTGTAAAAATTATTGTTGACAAAAAAAGTTTCTTGTATTTAATAGGGACTACCCTAGAATATTCAGGAGGATTAAACGGAACAGGTTTCGTGTTTAATAACCCTAACGCAAACCGTACTTGCGGTTGTGGCGAATCGTTTTCATTATAACAAAATAAGAAAAGAATTATGTCGAAGTATACCGAGGATGATTTACGCGAAGAGCTAAAAACCAAAGAATACGAATACGGTTTTTTTACCGATATAGAATCTGAAACATTTCCTATTGGTTTAAATGAAGATATTGTGCGCGCCATTTCTAAAAAGAAAGGCGAACCACAATGGATGACCGATTGGAGATTAGAAGCCTTTAAAGTTTGGAAAGAAATGACTGAACCTGAATGGGCTAATGTGCATTATGCTAAACCAGATTTTCAGGCTATAGCGTATTATTCTGCGCCAACATCTGTAGATCCAAACAAAACCTTAGACGATGTAGATCCCGATTTATTGGCGATGTACAAAAAGCTAGGTATTTCTGTTGATGAACAGAAAAAAATGAACAATGTCGCTATGGATATCGTAGTCGATTCAGTTTCTGTTGCAACAACTTTCAAGAAAACTTTAGGAGAAAAAGGAATTATTTTTATGAGTATTTCTGAAGCTATAAAAGAGCATCCAGAACTTGTAAAAAAATATCTTGGAACCGTTGTACCAACAAAGGACAACTTTTATGCAGCTTTAAACTCGGCTGTATTCAGTGATGGTTCTTTCTGTTACATTCCAAAAGGTGTAAGATGCCCAATGGAATTATCAACATATTTTAGAATAAACCAAGCAGGAACAGGCCAATTCGAAAGAACTTTAGTTATTGCCGACGAAGGTAGTTACGTAAGTTACTTAGAGGGTTGTACTGCACCAAGCCGTGACGAAAACCAATTACACGCTGCCGTTGTAGAGCTTATTGCTTTAGACGATGCTGAAATAAAATACTCAACCGTACAAAACTGGTACCCTGGTAATGCAGAAGGTAAAGGTGGAGTTTACAACTTTGTAACCAAAAGAGGTTTATGCGAGAAAAACGCTAAAATTTCTTGGACACAGGTTGAAACGGGATCGGCCGTAACATGGAAATATCCATCTTGTATTTTAAAAGGTGATAATTCAGTAGGCGAATTTTACTCTATTGCTGTAACTAACAATTATCAACAAGCCGATACCGGTACGAAGATGATTCACTTAGGAAAAAACACAAAATCTACTATTATTTCGAAAGGAATTTCAGCAGGAAAATCGCAAAATTCATACCGTGGACTAGTGCATATAGGTTCTAGAGCTGATAATGCACGTAACTTTTCGCAATGTGATAGTTTATTAATGGGTAATGAATGTGGTGCCCACACCTTCCCATATATTGAAGCGAAAAATAAAACAGCCAAAATAGAGCACGAAGCAACAACAAGTAAAATTGGTGAAGATCAAATTTTCTATTGTAACCAACGTGGTATCGATACCGAAAAAGCCATTGCATTAATTGTAAACGGTTTTAGTAAAGAGGTATTAAATAAGCTACCAATGGAGTTTGCTGTTGAAGCTCAAAAATTATTAGAAATTAGTTTAGAAGGTTCTGTAGGATAACATCTATAAAGCAATATAAATGAAAAAAATTGGTCTTTTAGTTTTTTGTTTTTCAGTATTAATAAGCTGTAAAAATAATAACAAGCAAGAAAATGAAACCGCTTACCAAAACGACAATCTTACCTTATTAAAAGGTCAGTTTGTTTATTACGATGGCGCAGCAGTATTGCAAACTACCAATCAAATTTATGGCGTATTTATTACAGAGAAATTAAAAGCACTGGATAAAGAAGCTCAAAAATTTAAAAACCAAAAAACCGATATGGTTACCGTTGAAATACGCGGAAAAGTAACCACAGCAAAAGACGAAAAAATTCTTTGGGAACAGAAAGTTGAAGTGATAGACATTATAAACGTAGCACCACAACAAACTGAAGACGAACAAAACGTTATAAAACTGGGTAATTAATAAAAATAAAATAACACCAAATTCTAACTTGAACAGAAGTGATTCTAATCAATCGAATTTAAAATATAAAGTATGTTAAAAATAAATAATTTACACGCACGCGTAGAAGATAAAGGCATTCTTAAAGGCATTAACCTTGAGGTAAAAGCAGGAGAAGTTCACGCTATAATGGGACCAAATGGCTCAGGAAAAAGTACATTAGCATCTGTTATTGCAGGAAAGGAAGAATATGAAGTTACCGATGGTAATATTACTTTTGAAGGTGAAGACATTGACGAATTAGCAGCTGAAGAACGCGCACACAAAGGCGTATTTTTATCGTTTCAATATCCTGTTGAAATTCCAGGCGTATCTGTTACTAACTTTATAAAAACTGCTATTAACGAATCGCGTAAAGCAAAAGGATTAGACGATATGCCTGCTAAAGACATGTTGAAACTTATTCGTGAAAAAGCAGATTTATTAGAAATGGATCGTAAATTTTTATCTCGCTCATTAAATACTGGTTTTTCTGGTGGTGAGAAAAAACGTAACGAAATATTCCAAATGGCCATGTTAGAGCCAAAATTAGCAATACTTGATGAAACCGATTCTGGTTTAGATATTGATGCCTTACGTATTGTTGCAAACGGTGTTAACAAACTAAAAAGCAAAGACAATGCTGTAGTAGTAATTACGCACTACCAACGTTTGTTAGACTATATTGTTCCAGATTTTGTACACGTTTTATACAATGGTAAAATTGTAAAATCGGGTGGAAAAGAACTAGCTCATGAGTTAGAAGAAAAAGGTTACGATTGGATTAAAGAAGAAGCAAACGCTTAAAACAATTTCAGTATTCAGGCACACTGTGCAATGTCTACTTAAAATTGATTCCTCAAGATTATAAAATATAGTAAACAGTATAAACCTTCAATTTTTATTAAAAACTGAGGCCACGACTGAAAACTGAAAACAATGGATTTAAAAGACAAATTAGTATCATCTTTTCTAGCATTTGAAAACAACGTTGATGTTGACACTCAAATACACGATATTAGAAACGAAGCTATAAAAACATTTGAAGAAAAGGGCTTTCCTACTAAAAAAGAGGAAGCTTGGAAATACACCTCTTTAAATAAGATTTTAAAAGAAGATTATAGTGTTTTTCCTAAACACGACACCTCAATCGACTATAAAGACATAAAAAAATACTTTATACACGATATCGATTCTTATAAAGTTATTTTTATAGATGGAAAATACTCTTCTTACCTTTCAGAAACCACTCACGATGGTATTGATGTTTGTTTAATGTCTGCGGCATTATCCAAACCAAAATACCGTTTGGTTATAGAAAACTATTTTAACAAAGCTGCCACTAAAGATAGTATGCCATCGTTAAATACGGCATTTTCTCAAGAAGGTGCATACATCCATATTCCAAAAAATAAATTGGTTGAAAAACCAATTCAAATTATACACTTTTCAACAGGTACAAATGAGGCTGCATTGCATCAACCACGCAACCTAGTTGTTGTAGGTGAAAATAGCCATGTTCAAATTATCGAACGCCACCAAAGTTTAAGTGATAATGCGGTATTAACCAATAGTGTTACCGAAATTTTTGCTAGCAAACGCGCTATTGTAGATTATTACAAAATCCAAAACGATAATGAAAACGCTTCACTTATCGATAATACATTCATCCAACAAAAACGTGAAAGTGTAGCCTCGGTACACACCTTTACTTTTGGAGGAAAATTAACCCGTAATAACCTTAACTTTTATCAAAACGGTGAACGTATTGATTCTATTTTAAAAGGCGTAACTATTATAGGTGAAAAACAACATGTAGATCACAACACTTTAGTACACCATATTGAACCAAACTGCGAAAGCCACCAAGATTATAAAGGTATTTTCGGAGGAAACGCTACAGGCGTATTTAATGGTAAAATTATTGTTGAAAAAGAAGCTCAAAAAACAAACGCTTTTCAGGCGAATAACAACATATTAATTAGCGACAAAGCAAGTATTAACACCAAACCGCAATTAGAAATTTTTGCTGATGATGTTAAATGTTCTCACGGTTGTACTATTGGGCAGTTAGACGAAAGCGCCTTATTTTACATGCAATCTAGAGGAATTCCAAAAAAGGAAGCAAAAGCCTTATTAATGTATGCTTTTAGTAACAATGTTTTAAACTCGGTTAAAATACCAGAAATGAAACAACGTATTACTAAAATTATCGCCAATAAATTAGGTGTAAATATCGGATTTGACTTATAGATTATAAGTCAAATCTAATACCATAAATCAACAATCGATTTTTATCTTTTGTTGATTTTACTTACGGTTTAAATAAAATTCGTACATTTAGATATGACAACTCTCCAAACAAGCGCCGAACAGTTTGTTATTCATTATCTTAAACTTTACAGCAAACGAAATTTAGCCATAAAAGAAGTATGGGCCGAACATTTTTCTGGCTTAGACGGCATTTCTACAACCTTATACAATTACAAAAGCTGGTTATTAGCTATAGACAAAGATTTTAAGCAGGTTCCAGAACCATTCAATATCAAAATACAGGATATGGAATCGGCTAAAATAGCACCCAACATCTATCGTGTAACCACTGTTGCGCATTGGGATATTCCACTATTACACGGTGTTTTTGATTATGGAGATATTCGTTCACTTTTCATCATAGAAAAACACAACGAATCATTTAAAATAAGTCATCTAAGCCATTCCATTTCACTTATATTTCCAAAACCGAATGAAGTATTTCCTTTTGATCCTTATCAAAGAGAAAAATTGAAAATTGAAAATAAAATTAAATCAAGATCTCAACAACTCGAAGCTTTAAACAAACAACTTTCATCTAACTTAGAGAAACTAGAAACCTCTAACAAAGACCTATCGCTGTTTACCCAAGTTGCCGCTCACGATTTGAAATCACCATTAATTTCAACCATAACTTTAAATAGAAAAATTACCGATAAATACGAAAACATATTAGAAAGTAAGGATAAAAAACTACTCGAACTTTGTAATCGAAAACTGGAAAATTTAACGCAAATTATTGATAATACCTTAAATTTTCACACCAACTCGAAGAGCTTAGAAGTAAACAAAGCCGAGGATTTTAACTTAGGTGAACTTATTTCCAACATTGCAGAAGAATTAGATTTAGAAACCACAAAAAAACTAACAGTAACCCATACTAACCTACCTGTAATAAGAGCTAATAAAGATTTGTTTTTTCAAATTTTCGCGAATATCATAAGAAATTCCGTGCGTTATTCTAAACAAGATAGCGATGCTTATGTAGACGTTTCAGCAAAAAAAATCGATAATAATGGTTATCAATTTTGCATTTCAGATAACGGCATTGGCATTCCTGAAGACAGCAGAAAATCCGTTTTCGATTTGTATTTTAAATCATTGAATACCAATCCGTCAGGTACCGGCATAGGTTTAGCCATTTGCAAAAAAATAGTTTCTTTTTACAACGGAAAAATTTGGGCTACTTCCAATGCAAAAAATGGAACTTCAATCTATTTTACGTTTTTCGAACAATAAGTCCGTAATAACTTAAGGTTTAAGCTAAAAAATCGTCAAATCACACAAAAAAAAAGAATATACAACGTACTAAAATTATTAGTTAGTACTTTTGTATTTAAAATAAAATATTATGCTTGATGCATCCAAAATAAGAGCCGATTTCCCTATTCTATCCAGACAAGTAAACAACAAACCTTTGGTGTATTTCGACAATGCAGCAACATCGCAAACACCACAGGCTGTAATAGATAGTATAGTAGATTACTACAGTAATTACAATGCTAATATCCATAGAGGTGTGCACCGCTTAAGCCAAGAAGCTACAGATAAATACGAAATGGCACGCCAGAAAATCCAGGCCCATTTCAACGCGAAACATACACACGAAATTATATTTACTTCGGGCACCACCCATAGTATCAACTTAGTGGCCAATGGTTTTACGTCTTTACTAGAAAAAGGCGACGAAATTATTGTTTCGGCTTTAGAGCACCATAGCAATATTGTGCCTTGGCAAATGCTATGCGAGCGTACCGGTGCCATTTTAAAAGTAATCCCCATGAATATTGAAGGTGATCTAGAAATGGATGCTTACGACATGTTACTTTCAAACAAAACCAAATTAGTATTTGTAAACCACATTTCGAACGCCTTAGGCACTATAAACCCCATTGAATATATTATTGAAAAGGCACACGAAGTAGGAGCCGCAGTGTTGATTGATGGCGCTCAAGCCTGCCCACATGTTAAACCAGATGTGCAAGCTTTAGATGTTGATTTTTACGTAGCATCTGCACATAAAATGTGTGGCCCAACAGGTGTTGGTATGCTTTACGGAAAAGAGGAATGGTTAAAAAAATTACCACCCTACCAAGGAGGTGGTGAAATGATTGCCGAAGTTACTTTTGAAAAAACAACCTATGCCGATTTACCTCATAAATTTGAAGCCGGTACACCTAATATTTGTGGTGGCATCGCCTTTGGAGCCGCTTTAGATTATATGAATAACATTGGTTTCGATAATATTGCGACCTACGAAAACGAGTTATTAACCTACGCCACCGAACAATTAGAAAACATTGAAGGTTTAAAAATTTACGGCACTGCCAAACATAAAACTTCAGTAATTTCTTTTAATTTAGAAGGTATTCATCCGTATGACGTGGGTACTATTCTCGATAAATTAGGCATCGCCGTACGTACCGGACACCATTGTGCACAACCTATTATGGATTTTTATTGCATTCCAGGTACAGTTAGAGCATCCTTCGCATTCTATAACTCCAAAGCAGAAATTGATGTTTTAGTGGCAGGAATTAAAAAAGCTAAAATGATGCTGTCATAAAATTAGTTTGGCTTCATTTTTGAAATTAAAAGAGAAAAATTTATCATGAAATTATTAAGTTTATTATTTATTACCCTTATTTCTATTAAATCCTGTGGAGATACCACTACTGCAGAAACCTCTAGTTTGAATCTTAATGGAGAATTCCATATTACAGCACTAGAAGCTAATACTGAAGTTCCAGAAAAACTAAGTATTAGTTTTGATACTGAAAAAAATACGGTGTCCGGTTTCTCAGGATGTAACCGATTCTCTGGAACTTATTCCGTAGAAAACGAAACCATCGCCTTCGGCCCTTTAGCAACCACACGAAAAATGTGCCGTGGTGAAGCAAATGCTATTGAAAGCCAAACTTTATCATTACTTTCTAAAATTAATGCCTTTTCAATTGAAGGAAAAACATTAAGCCTAAAAGCGGGTACTGAAACTTTGATTAAAGCCGTTCAGTAAATTCTATTATTGTATTTTTACATAAAAATTTGAGATTGTGACTATTGAAGCTATTCAAAACGAAATAATTGACGAATTCTCCATGTTTGAAGACTGGGAAGAACGTTACCAATATATGATTGATTTAGGGAAAGATTTACCCTTAATTAACGACCAATATAAAACCGACAGCAACATTATTAAAGGTTGCCAAAGTAAAGTTTGGGTGCATGCCGAAATGAACGATGAAAAAATTGAATTCACTGCCGATAGTGATGCCATAATTACCAAAGGTATTATCGCTATTTTAATTCGTGTATTTAACGACCAGCATCCTAAAGATATTATTGAGGCCAACACCGATTTTATTGACAAAATAGGATTGAAAGAACATTTGTCTCCCACACGAGCAAATGGTTTAGTTAGTATGGTAAAGCAGCTTAAACTGTATGCTATTGCTTACCAAACGCAAATAAAATAACATTTAAATCAACCTGTTGCTCTCCTCCAATTTGGAGTCTAAATCAATAAGATTTTAGAATTAGAGCAATGAGTAAAAAAGAAATTACCATGAGTGAACCAGCCATAGATACAGCCGCATTAGGCGAAAAAATTGTAAATGTTTTAAAAACAATTTACGATCCAGAAATCCCTGTTGATATTTACGAACTTGGCTTAATTTACGATGTATTCGTAAACGAAGATTACGACGTTAAAATATTAATGACACTTACAACACCTAACTGCCCTGTTGCAGAAACTTTGCCTTTAGAGGTTGAAGAAAAAGTAAAATCATTAAACGAAGTAAAAGGTGCCGAAGTTGAAATTACTTTCGATCCACCATGGACACAAGAATTAATGAGCGAAGAAGCCAAATTAGAACTTGGAATGCTTTAAAAACAGTATTAAGTTTCTATTATATTTTCTAAAATAATTATGGCAGACGAAATCATTAATCGCGTTGCGAATAGTATATTAATCACGGTTAATCTTGAAGATTATTATCCACAAGGTAACCGTGTACTTTTTGATATCAAAGATTGGCTTTTTGAGGGCTTTGTGCTACGAGAAAAAGATTTTAGACTACAAGTTTCCGAATACGATTGGTCGCAACACCAAGGCCAGTACGTTGCTTTAACCTGCAGTACAGATGCTATAATTCCGGGTTGGGCCTATATGCTTTTAAGCATTCATTTAGAACCTTACGTCAATAAAACCATTATAGGAGACTTAGAAAACTTAGAAACCGCAATTTATCAAGATATTATTGGAAATTTAGATGTTTCCGAGTTTCAAGACAAACCCATTATTATAAAAGGTTGCTCAAAAAAACCGGTACCACAAAACGCATACATCATGTTGGCCACAAAATTACAACCCGTTGCCAAATCTATTATGTACGGCGAAGCATGTTCCTCTGTACCCCTTTTCAAAAAGAGATAATTCCCTAATTTCATTGTGACTTAATAGCAAATTTAGTGTCCAAACAATAAAAGCAAATACGTTATAAACCGCTTTATCGTTTTGTATCAAACTTTAAAAATAACTTATATTTGCACGCAAATTAAAACAAACTGAAAAATGAAAAAAACGTTATTATTATTGGCATTTTGTATCGGAATGGTTTCCGTAAATGCGCAAACTAAAGAAGAATTACACGCTCAAAAAGAAGAAAAACAAGCTATAGCCGATGCTGCTCAAGCTGAAGCAACTGCCATACAAGCAAAAATTGACGCACTTCCAGGTTGGAGAAAAGGTGCTTTTGGTACTATTGGTGGTAGCTTATCTAACTTTAACAACTGGTACTCGCAAGACACACCAAACAACGCATCTGGTAACATTGGGTTTACTTTAAACGCTTACGCAAATTTAATTGAAGATAAATTCTTTTGGAGAAACTCGTTAAACACAAATTTAAACTGGGTAAAACTAGATAACAAAGACAACAATACGGATGACGATAAAGGTTTTAGTCCAACTACTGATGTATTTAATATTTCATCTTTATACGGTAGAAATATTACTAAAACATTAGCGGCTTCTGGATTATTGGAATACAGAACAACTTTACTAGATAACTTTAACGATCCTGGATATTTAGACGTAGGTATTGGTGCTACATGGACACCTATTGAAAACTTAATTGTTGTTATTCATCCTTTAAACTACAACTTTGTATTTGCTGATGGTGATTCAGTTTTCGAATCGTCTTTAGGTGCTAAAATAGTTGCAGACTATACAAGACAAATTGGAGCAATTAACTTCAAAACAAACTTCTCTACATTCCAAAGCTACAAATCTAGCGATTTATCCAACTTTACTTGGACCAACTCGTTTAGCTACACACTATGGAAAATGATTGGTGTTGGTTTCGATTTTGGATTAAGAAGTAACAAACAAGAAGCTTTAGATTATATCCAAAACTTAGCAATAGTAGATGGTGGTAACCCAGCCGAAACATTTGACTCTGTAGATAACAAATTACAAACTTATTACACTGTTGGTTTAAGTTATAAATTCTAATAACTTTCTCTTTTACAGAAGAAATAAAAAAAAGCGCACATCAATGGATGTGCGTTTTTTTTGTTTTAACTAGTCTTTATTGCCTTTAAATTTCCGCTTCTTCTTTTTACTACTGAATATTCTTTTAAAAAAACCATCTCGTTTTTCTTCATTACAATCTAAATCGGAAATGACTTGGTCTGCAGGTGCTTCAAAACGACTTTTTGTTATGCCGTTATACGTAGAGTCTTCATTCAATTTAGAATAAAACTTGGCAAATATAGGAAGTGCTGAATTTGCACCCTGCCCTAGCCCTGTGGTTCTAAAACCAATGGCTTGGTTATCGTTCCCAACCCAAGTTACAGTCACTAAATTTGGTGTAATTCCAACAAACCAACCATCTTTATTATCTTGTGTTGTTCCGGTTTTCCCAGCAATATCATTTCGTAATCCATAAGCTGTTCTCAACCTTGAAGCCGTTCCTTTATTCACTGTAGATTGCATGATTTCCAACATCACCTGTCGAGTATAATCTTTAAAAGCAGGCTCAGCCACTTCTGGTTCAAACTCAGCTATAACTCTACCGTTTCTATCCGTAACTTTAGTAATTGCATAAGGTGTAACCGGTTTGCTATTGTTTACATAACTGGCGTAAGCCCCCGTAAGTTCTTTCAAGTTAATTTCTGCAACTCCTAAAGCTATAGATGGTAAGTTGGGCAACGCTTTATTAATCCCCATTTTTTTTGCCTGTTCTAGCACTTTAGGAATTCCAACTTCATTTAAAACCTTTACAGCAATGGTATTAACCGAATTACTCAAAGCCATTTCCAAATTATAGTTAAGGTGTTCATCTTCATTTTCACCACCAGAATTCGAAGGCGTCCAACCATTATAATTACTATAAGTTACTTCTGCTAAAGAAAAGTAAGTACAAGGTTCCATTCCATTTTCAATAGCAGCAGTATACACAAACGGTTTAAATGTTGAACCCACTTGGCGCTCACTTTGCGAAATATGATCGTATTTAAAGTAACGATAATCAATCCCACCAACATAAGTTCGAATAGCACCTGTTTTAGGAGCAATACTCAACATACCTGTATTTAAAAACTTTAAATAGTGCTGTAAACTATCTAAAACACTTATATTTTGAATGGTATCACCTTTCCATTGAAACAATTCTGTTTCACGTTTTACCGCAAGCGAATCATGAATTTGGGACTCAGATAAACCTGCTTCCTTATATTTTTTATAAAGTGGTAATCTTTTTAAAGCACCTTCAATGAGTTTTTTATTGTTTTTCCAAGGCGCTCTATTTCCGTAGGATGCTTCAAAGTTATTTTGCAATACAGCAAGATGCTCTTTCATGGCGTCTTCCGCCATCTGTTGCATGCCAATATCCAACGTAGTATGCACTATAAGTCCGTCGCGGTATAAATCATAAGAATCCCCATTTGGTTTCTTAATGCTATCTAAAATAGCCGCTAATTCCTTTTTAACTTGCGCTCTAAAATAAGGCGCGATACCTAAATCATGATTAAAAGATTTATAATCTAACCCCAATGGTTTTTCTGAATAATAATCAGCAGAATCTTGAGGCATATTTCCATATCTCACCATTTGATTCAGCACCACGTTTCGTCTATCCGCGCTACGTTCCGGATTCAATCTTGGATTATAATAATTGTTTGCTTTTAGTGAGCCCACTAGCGTAGCCGCTTCATCCTTTGTCAATTCAAAAGCTGGTTTATTGAAGAATTTACGAGCTGCACTTTCAATGCCATAGGTATTATCAGAAAAAGGAACCGTATTAAAATACATGGTTAGAATCTCTTTTTTGGAATAAATATTTTCAATACGTTTGGCGATAATAGCTTCTCGAAACTTATTAATCACCATACTGAAAAACTTATAATTCCGCCTGCCGTATAGATTTTTAGCCAGTTGTAAAGTTATGGTACTTCCACCGCCAGCCGACTTGTCTTGCAATAGAATACTCTTTACAAAAACCCGCATTAAGCTAACATTATCGATACCGTCATGTTCAAAAAAACGAACATCTTCAGTAGCCACCAAGGCATCAATAAGGTGTTTCGGAAAATCTTCAAAATGTAAAGGCTGCCTATCATAAATATAATATTTACCAATAAGTTTTTCATCTTGATCTAAAACCTGAGTGGCCTCCTCTTGCTTTATAAAACTTAATTCTGTAGCCGTTGGCACTTTACCAAAAAACCCTAAATAAATACTAATATAGAGTCCGATAAAAAACACAAGAACCGCAGTAAAACAAATCAATGTCCATTTTACCCATTTATTATTCAGTACGCGTTTAATTAATGTCATAAAATGAAATAAGTGGATTTATTTATTCCATATCCTCGTAATTATAATCGGGATACAGGAATTGATTGTATGGAAAACGTGTTACGTGAATTTCACGAACTTCATCATAAACACGCTTTTTGAAATCTTCTAAATTTTGTTTATTTAGTGCCGAAATAAATAGTGCATTATTACCTACTTTGCTCATCCAAGTGCTTTTCCACTCTTCTAAACTATAGTGTTTTTCGCTACGTTCAGTTTCTAAATCGTCGTCGTCTAAATGTTCCGCTTGGTATGCGTCAATTTTATTAAACACCATGATGGTAGGTTTATCACCACTTTTTATTTCACCTAAAATCTTCTCTACAGAAGCGATATGTTCCTCAAAATTGGGATGCGAAATATCTACCACATGAAGTAATAAATCGGCTTCACGAACTTCGTCTAGCGTACTTTTAAAACTATCCACCAGTTGGGTTGGTAATTTTCTAATAAATCCAACGGTATCCGACAAAAGAAATGGTAAATTCTGAATAACCACTTTACGCACCGTAGTATCTAAAGTTGCAAAAAGTTTGTTTTCAGCAAAAACATCACTTTTAGAAATGACATTCATTAATGTTGATTTACCAACGTTTGTGTATCCTACTAACGCCACACGCACCATTTTACCACGGTTACCGCGTTGCACAGCCATTTGCTTATCAATGGTTTTAATACGATCTTTTAAAAGCGCAATTTTATCGCGTACAATACGTCTATCCGTTTCAATTTCTGTTTCACCAGGTCCACGCATTCCAATACCCCCTTTTTGACGCTCAAGGTGCGTCCACATACCACGTAATCTCGGTAGTAAATATTGACATTGCGCCAATTCTACTTGGGTACGAGCATAACTAGTTTGTGCACGTTGTGCAAAAATATCGAGTATTAAATTGGTTCTATCTAAAACTTTTACGTTTAGTATTTTACTAATATTACGTTCTTGAGCAGACGATAATTCATCATCAAAAATAGCCGTGCTAATATCGTTCTCTTCAATAAACAACCTTACATCTTCCATTTTCCCGGTACCAATAAAGGTTTTCGGGTTAGGCATATCCATTTTTTGCGTAAAACGCTTAATAGCATAACCGCCGGCAGTAAAGGTTAAAAACTCCAACTCATCTAAATACTCTCTAGATTTCTCTTCGTCTTGCTCTTTAGTTATAACGCCTATTAAAACAGTGCGTTCTAAAGAAATATCTTTCTCTTCTATCATATTGCAAAGTTACATAATTGCTTCGATTTTATTTTTAATTTTTTAAAGCCTATTTTTGAAATATGATAGACCCCTTTGATGATATTCCAGTGCATACCGATTTGCAAACGGTTGCCTTTTACAATACAGAAAATTTGTTTGACACTTTTAATGATAAACATACGTTCGATCGTGATTTTTTACCGAAATCGATTAGAAATTGGACTCCAAAGCGCTACCATAAAAAGTTACGAAAATTGGGTTATGCCATTTCGCTTATCGGGAGACGAGAAACAGGAAAACATCCTGCTATTGTTGGCTTAGCAGAAGTTGAAAATGCTAAAGTTCTTAAAGATTTATTAGCCTCTAAACATTTAAAAAACTACGATTATGACTATGTACATTACAATTCGCCAGACGAGCGAGGTATTGACGTAGCGTTACTATTTGATAAAAATGCTTTTGAAGTATTGCATTCTGAACCATTTTTTGTTGAATTAACAAACGATAAAGGCTTGCCTGATTACACACGCGATATTTTATTAGTTTCAGGTATTTTAGATGGCGAAAAGGTCCATATACTTGTAAATCATTGGTCGTCTAGGCGCGAAGGTGAAAAAGAAACAGAACACAAACGCATAGCATCATCGGATAAAGTAGGTGAAATTATTTCGAATTTAAGATTAGAAGATTCCGAAGCTAAAATTATCATGATGGGCGATTTTAATGATGATCCCCAAAACAACAGTATCAAACGTTTGGTTGATAATTTTAACCTTTTCAATCCTATGGAAACGCTACGTTCTTTTACTAGAGGTACAACGAAACACAATCGTCAATGGAATTTATTCGATCAGATTTTGATTTCTACCAACTTTTTTAAAACGTCAGATAATTTATTTGAATACAGTAAAGCTAATATTTTTGATGAAGATTTTCTAAAAACCCGCGACGGTAGATATAAAGGCACCCCCTACAGAACCTACGGCGGCACACGCTACAATGGAGGTTATAGCGATCATTTTCCGGTGTATGCTATTTTCAAGAAATAAGAAAAACTAGACTAGGTACCGCTGCGCTGTGAGAATTCAGAATACAGACCTGATTTTAAAAATATTAATAAGACTAAAAAGCTTGTAAAAACACCCCTGTTAGCCCAAGAATAGCGACTGGTAAAAGCCAAATCATCCAGATATTGTAGCTTAGTTTTTTATTTTTAAGCATTTTCGCATTCAGTACTTTTCGCTTTCTCCCGCCATATTGCATCCAGTTTTTAAAGAAAATAAAAATGGTAACCAGCACGAAAAGCGTCCAAGCTTTATCGGACGACATGGTATCCATGTGCATTTTTCCGAAAAATTTTGCAAAAAACACGCCCAAAAGTAACAATAAACTACATTGCAAAAAAGACACATAAAACGTGGCTATTTGGTTTGCCTTTTTACTTTTTTGAGCTTTGTAGTACTGAAAAATATGATAGAATAAAATATCGAATGTATCCATGCGGCGAAATTAGGATTATTTTATGTTGTATTTGAAACTTTTATTCATAAAGCTGTTTTTTCTGCTCACTTTATTTTTCATCTAATAATTTCTACCTACCTCTTTATTTTTTTTGGCGTCAACATATCATAGGATAATCTATGCTCTTCCATTATATTCCCAAATTCATCAATTAATCTAAAAATTACTTGAGGCTCATTATTTTCAGTCTTAAAAGTGAATTCACCAAAAGCTTTTAAGTCCAAACCCGGATAACCAAATAATTGATTTTTTGCATTTTTAGCTATAGCCTCAGGTCCCGGCACACCACCAAGCGATGCTGGCTCAAATTCAAAAAACTTAAACCCTGAAGGTCTTGGAATTGTAAATCCCCGTGCTCCATGCCGGTCGCCACTTATCAATAAAACCCCAAGAATATTTTCAGTTTCTATGAAGTTAAAAATTTCTTCACGTGCTAAAGTATCCCAAGTTCCCCATGAGTCTTTTCCATTCGAAATATCATCGGACCACATGGTGCCACTAGAAATAATTTTAAACGCCGCAGTAGAATTTTTCAAAATATTTTTCAACCAAGTTTGTTGTTCTAAACCCAAATATGAACCATACTGACCTCTTTTTTCAATAGTACGACAAGATCGCGTATCGAGCATGATAACTTCGACCTGACCTATTCTAGTATTAAAGTAAATTCCTTCTTCGTTATTTTCAGGATTATTCCAGTTTTCTCGCCATATGGCTCGGAGTTCATCTCTATCATTTTTAGTGAACTTCTCTGGAATGCCACTTAGGTCGTTATCAAGATAATCATGATCATCCCAACTAGCATATAAAGGAATATTAGCCGAAAGTTTCTTCCATGGTTTAGAAATATCACGAAGTAAATAATCAGACCTATGCATACTAAAATTATTTTCCCTATCATCAACGGCAAGATCGCCCAAAAGCAACATGGCGTTTGGTTCTCTTTTTAATATGGCGTTAATAATGTTAGGATTATGAAGTCCTATTTTATGAAAACCAGACGCAAACGTTAATCTTATTTCATCATTTTTCAACAATTCAGGTGCTGTCTGAAAAGTCCCCTCAGCTACAATATCATCTTGTGATATTACAGCATATTTATATTTTGTTGCAGGATTCAAATCATCTAAAACCATACGTTGCGCCATACCTGCAGCAATAGGAATTACTGAATAAATATTTTGCTTATTACTGTTTAAAGCCGTTACTCTTATGTAAATCGGTAATTTATTTGATGGTCTAAGCCAAATACTTATTCCATTCGATTTTACATCACCCAGCATAGGACCACCCATTAATTTCATCTCATTATTTAATGCAGAGGCAACAATATCTGTGTGAGTAAAATCAATCTCGTTTCCTTCAAATAAAGCTCTAGTATCAAAATAAAACGTGCTGATGTTTTCAGGTACCGTTTCATAACTATTCAGCAGCAGGCTATCAATCTCTAAACTTCCAACATGCGCTTGTTTCAAAGTAACATTAAAACGAGCTAAAACTGTATCCGTTGTTTGGCTATAACAATTGCTACTTAAGTAAGTCGTGGTACTAAATACGACTAGGTAGATTAATTTATTCAATCTCATTTTATGCTTCTTTAGAATTTGGGTTTGTTAGGTTATGGTCTGAAATATGAAATTTTACTCCACAAAATCAATACTTACTTCGTCTAACTCGTAAACACCATCGAAGGTATCTTGCCCACTTCCGGTAAATTTAAACGCAATATGCATAGTTCCTGTAACACAGGATAAATCTACGGTTCCTGAATTAAACCACGGCACAAAAGAGTCGGAATCTTTTACCACATAAGCATCGGATAACACACCCCAAGTTGCACTTGTAACGGTCGCTTCGGAACCATCCCAATCCAAAGAATATAAAACCTCCATAAAACTACTATCGGCTAAACTATTAGAGGTTTTAAATCGGAGTGTTTCACCATCTTGAGCATCTAAATTAATAGCTGGCGTTATCAACCACCCCACATTAGCATCATCGCCAGAACTCGCACACTGAAACCTTGCTGAACGCCCTAAAGACGCATTTGAAGAAGTAGAAGAATAACCTTCCCAAGCCTCAGAACCGGCTTCAATATAGTTGGTCCAACCGTTCCCGTCAATAGGTTTGTTATTGCTTTGAGATTCAAAATCTTCATAAAATAAATTCCCTGCTCCTGAAGTCGAAGTCAAACCACAGGTTAATTCTATAGGATCGCAGCGTTCCTCATCAAATTGAATACCAGCCGAATTATTTAAAATAAGGACATTAAAATCATCACCATAATCACGACTAAAAACACCCGTTGCACTGCCTTTTCCTTGCGGAATAATTAAAGATTTAAAATCGGAAAATGTGCTGGTTTGCATGAGTATGGAAACGCCAGAATCGCAACTTTCTAAAATGCGCAATCCATCATATTCATCGATTGATTCACTAGCGAATGTGCCTCCTAATTCAAAACGATTTAATTGCATGTTTTCTAATTGGATTAAGGTGTTTTGATCGAAATCTGTCAGATCAGTAATACTTACTACTTTAGGCTGAATTTCAACAATGTCATTGGTTCTGATAACAATGTTTTTATATTCCGAAGGCTGAATTTGTTTCACCTGAACGCCATCACCTTTTCCTATAGAAATTAAACCACTGCTTTCTCCAATGGTTAAACCTGCCATTTTTACATATACTTTTTGACCAAATTGATAAGTATCTGACAAGCTTGAGACATTTATTTCTATGCGAAATCCTAATCTAGGGTCGTTATCCGGATTGGCATCATCTATTTTATTCTGAATAATTAATTCTTCGAAAAAGTTTCCCGATGCATCGGAAGACACCACATAACCTTCAATATAAAGTTCAGAATCATCATCAATTTGAGCCGTAGCATTTCCACTATTTATCGCCTGATCGTAAAGTGATTTTATAGTTTTAAATGTGGTTATTTTCTCCTGAGGAATCACCGGATCTACGATAGAAAGATCAGGAACGCTGTAATCATCATCTTTTACACAGCTTGTGCCTACGAAAAAGGTTATTAGAAAAACGGAATATATGATATGTCTTTTCATCTGTTTATACTTTAATGTTAATCCTATTTTTAAAATCTCACATTCAAATTCAGGAAATAAGTGGTACCACGACCATACCAATATTTCGACCCAAAAACGGGAGTATCCAAGGCTTTATCGTTTCGTAACTCGCGATAATTGGCATTTCTGCCTTGTTCAAAACCACCCGATTTATAAACTTCATCTAGTAAATTATTAATGCTTGCAAAAAAACCGACATAATAATCGCCTAATTTCCATGATTTTCCACCGACTAAATTTACTACCATATAATCATTAAACCGTTCTTGTTCTAGAAGTGTTCGTGCTAAAGTTTCATCATAATCATTAAAAACATTGCCATCAAAATCGGTTGTAAAGTTTGACGATCGTGTTAACGGACTCACATCAATATAAGTTTTACTAAAAAAATTGGCCGTAGCACCAAACCACCAATAATCAGGATCTCGATATTCAAATCCTACGGAATAAGCATTTTGTGGGCCTGAAGCGAGTTTATAATTTTTTAATTTAGACTCACCAAATTCCTTAAAACCATTAATAAAACCAGCCGCTTCAGCTTCAGCATCTGGTTCGGTAGATAGATATAAGTTAGGGTTATTATCGTAAGTAAACTGCCCCATAGCTGCAGCACCTTTCAATTTTATACTTGGTGTAACTTGAGCTTCAATACCAAACTCGGCACCCAAATGTTTTTTTTCAATACCTTGTAAAATCTCTTGAACAAAAACCAAATTATCGCCACCAATACCATCAGCAAAAAAGAATGATATTTCGCTAGCATCCATAACTTTGGTGTAATACCCTGTAAGTTTCGCCTTGATACTTGATGAACGAAACACATAACTAGCATCGACCGAAGCCACCTTTTCTTCAGTAATATCCGGCACTATATTGTGGTTTTCTCTAGAGTTAGAAAAGGTATTTTGCAAGGTTGGTGCTCTAGTAATATATCCTGCATTAAAATCAAAAACATGCTTGCCTGATAGTTTATACGTAACCCCCGCTTTAGCTCCAAACCCTAAAAAACTGAGTTGTTCACCTTTACCAAAAGAGTTATCGGGAAATCCGCCGTTTTGATATTTTCCATCTCTTTGATATTGTGTACTTTTAGCACTTATAGATGCATAAAAATCAACTTTATTATAAGTGAATTGTGTTTGCGCATAAGCACCAATATCATTCGCAAGAATACTGTAATGGTATTTAAATTTATCGCCCACACGCACTATTCTGTTGGGGTTTAATAAATCGTTTTGAGCTTCGTCAATATTCGTTGCAAAACCGTCGATATCTAAATAAGTTTCGGCTCCCAAAAGATCTATAACCTCTGCAAAATTATCCGAATTTAAACTTTTAAAATTCACACCAACATTAAACAGAACATGCGCATTAACATTCATATTTAAAATGGAATTCACAGTTAATTGTGTGTCGTCCACACGATCTTCATATAAGGCATAAGTAGCATTTCCACCGTTTTGGGCTTTGGCAATATTGGCGCTATACATGGCATTCCAATCCAACTGCCCGTCTTGTTGAAAAGTTTGTAATGCTTGATATGCATACCCTAAATCGCTAGGAAAATTGCGTTCAAAATAACTCGGTAATTTTTGATAGTAACTTGCACTTGGGTTAGCGCCTTTACCTTGCGGAAAGCCATCTATAAGATCTTTTCCGTGATAATCTAATCGGCTATTACCCATTTTCCCAAATTGAAACCCGACATTGGTATTTAATTGAGTTTTACTATTTATGTCCCAGTAATGGTTAAGCATCACGATGGGTTCGCTGACTTCCTTAATTCTCGAATTTCGTTTTTCTCCATCTTGCCACCCCCAATATTCATTGTATTTAATATCTCTTAAATCGTAAACTTCTTGAGTATTTGGAGATGATTTTCCACGACGATTTGGTGTATAAATAGCAGAAAGGTTCAAACTATGCTGTTTATTCCATATTTTTTCAACAGAAAAGAAAAAAGAGTTTGAATTGTAACTGGTTGCATCTTGATAGCCTTCGTCTCCCCAACGCCGTCCGATAGAAAATGTGTATGCCCAATTATTTTCTAGTACACCCGAAGCGTAGCTTGCCATAAGTCGATTGCTATAACTTCGGTTAGAAGACGAATATGTTAAACGTCCACCAGCACGAGCGTTAGAAGCACGAATATTCATATTTGTAGTCCCTAAAACACCACCAAAATTGTAGTTTGAAGGCACTAAACCCGATGTTAATTCTTGGTTACGTAACACATCATTCAGTCCGCCCCAATTACTCCATTGCGGCCTGCCGTTATACGTTTTATTCATTTCGATACCATTGATTAAAACAGTACTGTTTTTGGAATCTAAGCCTCGAAGCCGGAAAAAAGATTGACTAAATTCGAAAGCTGCCGTACGCTGAAAAATATCGAGTGATGAAGCTAATAAGCCTGAAATATTATCAGCTCCGCTGGAATCGTCATTCAACTCGTCATCGGTTAAAGTAATCACGAATAAATCGTTAGTATCAGCCGTGTTCTTTTCTAAAGTTATTCCTGAAATATCGACTATTTTGCCTTCATTAATAACGATAGGAAACCGCTTCGGAAGGTATCCCGCTTTATATATTTTTAAAACTTGTTCGCCTAAAGGCAAATCTTTATCAAATAGGAAGTCGCCTAAATCATCTGATATCACTGAAAAATCTGTATTTTCAATAGCTATAGAAACGCCTTGAATGGGATCAAAAGTTAATTCATCTAAAACACTACCTTTTACTAAAGTTTGTTGCGCATGGAGCGTAAATGAAAAAATTCCGAATAAAAAAATGAGGGTTATTTTATTCATGTATATCTATATTTTAACTAATTTAGGAAAAACAACACTTTAATGATCAAACATTTAAATACTTTTTTTTACAAACCTGGAGCTTCTGCTTCTGTTAATTTCTATAGTTTAAAATGGGCTTTAATAATGCTGATTTTGCTTTTCAAAAATGGATATGCTCAGGAAAAAAAGTTTAAAATCCACACCGTTGCCTTCTACAATTTAGAAAATTTATTTGATACTATAAATGATCCTATAAAATTTGATGAATATAGCCCGATAATGGAGCTAAAAACTGACAAAGCAGTGGTTTACAAACAGAAAATACGCAATATGGCGCGAGTAATTTCTGATATTGGTGTAGATGTTTCGAAAAATGCACCGAGTATTATTGGTGTTTCTGAAGTTGAAAACAAATCGGTTTTAGAAGATTTAATAAACGACCCATTGCTCGTTGATAAAGATTACGGTATTGTGCATTACAATTCTACTGATGCACGAGGGATTGATGTGGCGTTATTGTATCAGAAAAAAGCATTTACGCCATTGCACACCAGCACCCATGAACTGAAAATTTACGATGCCGATACTCAAAAACGGGTGTACACTAGAGAACAATTGTTGGTGAGCGGCAAACTAGAAGACGAAACCATCCATATTATAGTGAACCATTGGCCTTCGCGACGTGGAGGTGAAGCTAAGAGTCGCCCAAAACGTGTGGCAGCCGCAAAACTCACTAAAACGCTTGTAGATTCTTTACAAGCAATAAATCCGTATGCCAAAGTATTTATTATGGGAGATTTGAATGACAACCCCAATAATGCCAGTGTTAAAGATGTTTTAAAAGCTAAACGATCTAAAAAAGTGGGACTGAAAGGGATTTACAATCCGTATGAAAATTTCTTTAAAAACGGTATTGGGACTACCGCCTATCGCGATGCCTGGAGTTTGTTCGATCAAATTATGGTAACAAAACCTTTGTTGGAAAAAAATTATTCAACCTTTCAGTTTTATAAGGCTGGTATTTATAATAAAAATTACATCATTACTAAAAGTGGTGCTTATAAAGGCTATCCCATGCGAAGCTTTGGTTATAATGGCTTCACTAATGGATTTAGCGATCATTTTCCGGTTTATGTGTATTTGATAAAAGCAGTTATAGAAGATTAAAATAGCGCTTCACTATAAGACGAGACGTAAGACTTTTTCAACCTTCCGCTGTCTAACCTATTTTAATACATAAAAAAAGACCTTTCAAATGATATAATTTGAAAGGTCTGAATATTTTAAATAGCTTATTCCTCTATCCGATCCAAGTGCTCCAAGGAATTCTCGATAGTAATAATACTAAACCAAGACTGTAAAATATAGCGATGGTTTTCAATTTAGCTCTAGATGTTAATTTCTTTTTATGTTTTGAATAACCGATGGTAATTAATGCCACGGCTACGATATTTACAAATGGGTGTTCTACTAAGTAAAGTCTTGCGATAGAATTGCTCATTACTTTTCCACCAAGCTCACTCCATAATTGAAATCGAGGCGACACAAAATAAAGTACAATACCAATGGTTAATTGAATGTGTGTTACGATTAAGGTGAATAATGATTTTCTGAAATCGTTTGCTTCATACTCCTTATCTCCAGCCGTTTTTATAATGGCGTTTAGCGTTGCAATGATTAAAATAACGAAGACTAAATAAGCCCAATATGAGTGGAGTGTTAATAACGTATTGTACATAAAGATGTGTTTTTAATGATTGTTGCAAAAATAGTAATTTAATCTCATTTACCATTTTAAATTACGGGGATAATATTGAGTATCGTGCATAAAAAAACCGCTTCGAATGAAGCGGTTTTTAAAATTATATTAGTTGATTGTTTCCTTTAATCTAAGAAAACCATATTCTTTGTTTAGAAAGAGTATTTTACACCAACTTGAAGTTTCCATGCATTTCCAAAGTAGTAATCATAATCATAAGAATCAACAGGATACTCACCACTAACTTGTGGGAAAGAGAACGTAGGTTCATTATTTCCATCTACACCTTCGAAAGTTAAAATTTGACTATTGTTTGAGATACGATTAATTTTTTCTACACCCCATTTAGAATTTAATAGATTTCCTACATTAATGAAATCAAAAGTAAATTGTAATGTATTTGTAGATTCACCCACGTTAATATAGTACTCACGTGATAATCTTAAATCAAAACTATGTACCCAAGGATTACGTGCTGAATTTGCTTCAGCATATTCTCCTTTATGAGAACTTAAGTAATCGTCTTGTGCCATGAAATTGAAAAAAGCATCTTCATCGGCAGTACTAACAAAATTAATATCTCCTCTATCTTTAGGAATATAAATTAAATCTGTAGAAACACCGTCGCCATTCATATCATTTGTATAAGTATAGCTATATCCACTAGGAGAATAACCAGAATAGAATACGTTAATTAAAGTTGCCGATTTTAACGCATTATTAGACCAAGGTAATTTGTATGAAGCTGAAGCAATTGCTTTGCTAGGCACTACATACTGAGAACGTTGAAGTTCTGGTAAATGTGGTCCGTTAACAGCTTCTAAACCTGAGTATGCAGAAAATGCATTACTACCTGGCATACCAGAAATTTCTTTTGACTCAGTATAAGTATAAGCAGCCATTAAGTTTAAATCTTGTACTGGTTGTGCTTTTACAGTAATGTTTCCAATAGCACCCCATCCTTCACTAGTATTTGATAAAACGTATGCATCTTTATCTGTATAAGTAATATCAGCCTCATCAGGATAAATATATCTATTATCTGAACCTGAAAAACGATCCCATGTAGCATCTGGTTGCATTAGGTTATAGTTTTTAAGCATAACACCATTCAACGTTTTTGTATAAATTCCTTCTACAGTAACTTGCATTGGAAAAGATGTTGGAACTTGATAATCAAATGCTAAAGATGTTTTCCATACTTGTGGCATTTTAAAATCTGTAGCTACAGCATTAACATCACTTGGTAACTCTCCGTCTTCTGGAGAAATGGTGTTTGGTAAGTTTAATCTATCGATCATTTCACTTACATCTGTAATCATAGGACCAGCTAATCCAGCTAAAGCAGGATCTACAGAACTTACAGAACCATCAGAATTATATCTTGTATTAGCTTGGTAACTTCCTTGTACCATACCTGAATTGGTTGGCATATTTGTAAAGAATACTAATGGTAGTCTTCCAGAGAAGATACCTGTTCCTCCACGAAGTTTCATAGATTGATCTCCTTTAATATCCCATGTAAAACCAACTCTTGGTGAGAACTGAACATTAGCTTCAGGCCATTCTCCTGTATCAATACTTGTTCCTCCAAAGTCTAATGCTTTAATTGCATTATTTGTAATTAAGTTATCTTTATATTTCAAATAATCAGCACGAATACCGAAAGATAATTTGAAATTATCATTAACATTCCAATCATCTTGAGCATAAATACCTAATTGCGTAAAAGCAACCTCTGCATTTGGGTTTTCTTCACCATCATAACCATAAGTTAAAGCAAAATCTCTTGGAGCTGCTTGGTTAAGGAAGTCTTCCATACTTGCATAGCGGTAATAACCTGTACCATTTCTCATGTAAGAGTTATTAGCTAATTGGTGCTCAAAACTAACACCTCCTGTAATAGTGTGGTTGTCTAAGTAATACGTTAAGTTATTGGTAACTGTATAAGTATTGTTATTAACAGCATTATTCCAAGTAAATAACTCGTAACCAGCAGACATATATGGTTCGTCAATTTGATTATCAAACTCATCAAGTCCATTCATAATATCAATAAAAGGGAATGGAGAAGAATTAGTACCACGTGCATCTTGAATTTTAGAATATGTAGCTAAAAATTGATTTGATAAGTTATCTGAAATTCTACTATTTAAATCCAATGAGACTGAATTTACAATGTTATCCATTGAATAGGTAGAGTTAGAAAACGCCATAGAGTTTTCAGAAATACGGTTCATTGATCTATTACGAGATCCTGCGTTATTAGAGTTACCATTAGTAGCATTCCACCCTTGATTTTTAACGTAGTTATAACGTAAACTCAATTTGTGGTCATCATTAATATTCCAATCAATACGAGCAAGAAGTTTTTTGTTAGTTTCATCTGCAGGATAATCACTGTATGATCCTGGATCATAACCATAATTATCAAGTAAGTGATTTCTAACCAATTCCATATCTGCAATACTAGTACGAGAAAGTGATAAGTCTAAATCAGCAACACCATCTTCAGATGGTCTCCAGTTTACAACTTGACCAGGTGTTTTAACAGATTCTGCATTAACAAAAAAGAATAATTTATTTTTGATAATTGGACCTCCTAAAGTGATACCATAAGTTGTTGTAGATTCCTCATTACGTACTCCAAAATCAACACCGTTAATTTTGTTACCACGCATATCTTGGTTATTAAAGTAAGTATAAGCAGAACCTTTAAATTTATTAGTTCCCGACTTAGTAATAGCATTAATTCCACCACCAATAAAGTTTGTTTGGCGTACATCAAAAGGAGCAATTACTACTTGCACTTCTTCAATAGCATCTAAAGAAATTGGGTTTCCTCCTCCTGGAAGACTAGAACTTAATCCAAAGTTATTATTAAAGTTAGCACCATCAACAGTAAAGTTAGTTGAACGACCATCGCCTCCAGACATACTCATTCCGTTTGCATAAGGTGAAATACGAGCAATATCAGAAATACTTCTATTTACAGTTGGCATTGAAGCTAATTGCGTATTAGAAATATTAGTTACTGCACCTGTTTTTTCTGTTGAAAACTTGGTTCTTTTTGCAGTAATAACCACTTGACTTAAAGAAACGTTTTCTTCACTTAAAACAACATCGTGAACATAAGCAGCACCTAAACCTACTATAATATCACTAGTAATGTTACTTCCGTACCCCATAAAAGACACCTCAACCGTGTAAGGACCTCCTACACGTAAACCGGCTAAATTAAAACGCCCTTCTGGATTAGTAATACTTCCGTATACAGTACCTGAAGGTGTATGCGTAGCAACTACTGTTGCTCCCATAACAGGACCCTCAGCATCTGTAACGCGCCCACTCATCCTTGAGGTCGTTACTTGCGCCATCATGACTGTTGTGCATAGCAATGCTACAGACATTAATAAAAATTGTTTGATTTTCTTCATAATTTTAATTATGTATTAATTTTTTGAAATTAGTCGTTGCAAAATTACGCATAATTATGCGTCCAACATTAAGTAAATGTTAATAAATTTAACATTTTTCAAAAAAAATAAGGCGTTAATATTAAAAATATTAACGCCTTATCCTGTTTTCTATACGAATTTTATACCCTTTTACTCAGATCGCTTATAATAGCTCAATAAGTTTTGAGTTGAAGAATCGTGAGTATTAGATTCATTTCCACTAAATTCCTGTAAAATTTTAGAGGCTAATTGCTTACCTAACTCTACACCAAACTGATCATAACTAAAAATATTCCAAATAATACCTTGCACAAATATTTTATGCTCGTACATCGCAATCAGTTTACCTAAACTTTCTGGGGATAATTTATTAATGAAAATAGTATTTGTTGGCTTGTTTCCTTGAAATACTTTAAACGGTGTTATTTTTGGGCTTGTACCTTCAGCAACAACTTCTGCTTCACTTTTACCATTTAATAAAGCTTCGGTTTGTGCTAAAAAGTTAGATATTAACTTATCTTGATGATCTTGATTACCGTGTAACGACTTTGTAAAACCAATAAAATCGGCAGGAATTAATTTTGTTCCTTGATGTATTAATTGGAAAAAGGCATGTTGCGAATTGGTTCCTGGCTCTCCCCAAATAATAGTACCCGTTTGGTAATCTATTGGGTTTCCATTTCTATCTACACTTTTACCATTACTTTCCATAATACCTTGTTGTAAATAGGTCGCAAACTGGTTTAAGTATTGAGAATATGGAATGATAGCTTCACTTTCGGCACCAAAGAAATTGTTATACCAAACACTGATTAAAGCCAATATCACAGGAATATTTGAATCGAAATCCTCATTTTTAAAATGCTCGTCCATTTTATTAGCTCCTTTCAGTAAGCTATCAAAATTTTCGTAACCCACAGCCAAGCTAACACTTAACCCTACAGCACTCCATAATGAAAAACGACCACCAACCCAGTCCCACATTGGAAAAATATTGTTGCCATCTATTCCAAAACCTTTTACTTTTTCAATATTAGTTGACACCGCAACAAAATGTTTTGCAATAGCATCATCATTAGCGGTTTTTAAAAACCATGCTTTTAATGTATTGGCATTAGAAAGTGTTTCTTGGGTTGTAAATGTTTTAGACACAATAACAAACAACGTTGTTTCTGGATCTAGTTTTTTAATGACTTCATTAACATGATCGCCATCTACATTACTTACAAAATGCGTTGTTAAATGATTTTTATAATATTGAAGCGAATCGACAACCATAGCAGGTCCAAGATCGGAACCTCCAATACCAATATTTACAATATCAGTAAATGCTTTTCCGGTATAGCCTTTTCTGCTTCCGCTTACCACTTCATTTGTAAACCCTTCAATTTTTTGTTTTACTTGATATATTTCTGGCATTACATTTACACCATCCACTTTAAAATCGGCATCCTTTGGCGCTCTTAATGCGGTATGTAAAACAGATCTACCTTCTGTTTCATTTATGGTTTCACCTGAAAACTGACTTTTAATAGCATCTTTCAACTTCACATCACCGGCTAACTGTAATAAATACTTTAGCGTTTCTTCAGTGATTCTATTTTTAGAAAAATCAACATAAAAATCATCCCACTTTACTGTGAATTTATTTGCACGCTCACCATCTTTAGCAAACAAATCTTTCATGTGCACATCTTTTACGGCTTCAAAATGCGCTTGTAATTTTTTCCAAGAAGCTGTTGTAGTCGGGTTTACGTTAGGTAATGCCATAGATTAATCGTTTAGTTTAGTTTAGTTAATACTTTGTTTTATTGTTGGTTTCGCTGGATCTTGATCTTCAAAAACTTCATCTAAGAAATCAACAGCATCCAACTGTTTTTTTATAGGTTCTATAAATTGTAAATATTCTACTTTTAATGAATCGGAAATGCCTTTAGCTTCAGGCAATTTTTCTCTAAACGGATCCACTTGTTTTCCGTTTTTCCAGAAACGATAGCAAACATGGGGTCCACCGGTATTCCCTGTCATACCAACCCAACCAATAATATCACCTTGCTTTACAAATTGCCCAGGTTTTACATTACGTTTTTGCATGTGCAAGTATTGGGTTTCATAAGTGGCATTGTGACGTATTTTTACATAATTTCCGTTACCACCAGCATAGTCCGATTTACTTACTGTTCCGTTGGCTGTTGCCATAATAGGCGTACCAACTGGTGCTGCAAAATCGGTTCCTTTGTGCGGACGCAGTTTAAATCCGTAATAAGCAATACGTCTATTTAAATTATAACGTGACGATATTCTACTAAATTTAACTGGCGCTTTCAAGAAGGCGCGACGTAAGTTTTTAGCTTCATCATTAAAATAATCTACAATACCTTTAGCCGAATCGGTAACAAATTTAAAGGCATAAAAAGGTTCGCTATTATGTTCAAAATAGGCCGCTTTTACATTATGAACTCCGGCATAAATAGTATCATCAATAAACTTATCAGTATAAATAACTTTAAACCGATCGCCCTTTTGCAACCGTCTAAAATCTATAGTCCAAGCATAAATTTCATCAGCCATTTTATAAGCTAAACGTTGACTTAAACCTTGTTCTTCCAAAGTTGCAGAAATACTACTATTAATAACACCTGTTGCTGTTTTTTCAACATACTTTATAGCCTTTCTGCTAGTATAAGCATGGATCGAATCTTGAAAATTAATCACCACAAATTCCTCAACATTAGGCTGATAAATAAAACATTTAGGTGTTTCTAAAGAATCTTTAGCGCACAAAAGCGTGTACGGTTTTCCTACTTGAAGGTATCGAATATCAAAAGTATCCTTAGCTTTTTCGGCAATATTAAATATTTTTGGGTAAGACACATGGTTACGGTCTAGTATTTTACCAAAAGTATCACCATTTTTAATAGTGTCACGTTTTACAATAAAATCGTCTAAATTAAAACCAAACTCAATATTTTCTTCTGGTTCTTCAACAACGGCTACCTCTTCAACCTCAACTTGTTTTTCATCATCCTTACAACTCACAAAAAACACTGTAAATACTAATAGAATTATAAATCTGTGCCCCACTCTTCTTTCTCTTTCTCTGTCCATAAATCTGGAAAAAATATTCTTTTTTGATATTTTGGGTGCATGTATTTCACCCATTCGCTGCCACCAGTTGCCTCGGCGGTTTTGCCGTTAATATTTAAATAATGATTTGCCGTTTTATAATGAGCCATAACCCATTTTATATTTACCGTATAATCGTAATGTTTCATAGCATTTATCAAGTCTTCATTAGCTTGCGAAGCTTCCGGAAGACCCTTAAATTTAGTCCATAAATTGTTATGCTGATAAAACTTTGTAAATCTAATAAATTCATCTTTATATCGCGCCTCAAAATCTGATAATGTCCGAGTTTTTTTACCCGTTGAATAATCTTTACCCGCGGCTTGCCAATACAAATGCTCAAAAGCATTCTCATACGATGATTCTCTATCAATGGTATCTCTAAAACGTTTATCAATCAAGTTGATTAACTCTGTAGAAGCAAATTCAATTTTTCTGTATTGCGCACTTTGAAAACCACTTGCTGGTGTTAATGTAGTTCTAAATTTATTGTATTGTTCCACATCCATGCCGTCTTTCATAATACTAAAAGACGATGTAAGCACATCAAAATAGCGACTTATACGCATTATTTTAATGGTAAACGTTTCGGTATCAATATTGTCGTGATTGGCAATTTGTTCCATTTCCGAAAGCACCATTTTAAACAATAGCTCATTCACCTGGTGATACATAATAAAAACCAACTCGTCTGGAAATACTGTGCGTTGTACCTGTAAATTTAACAAAGCATCCGTTTGTATATAATCCCAATAATTAATGGGCTTACTGTGCAGAAGTCCTTCTAAATGCACATTAACGTCTTGGTCAATGGCATCGTACTTTTCTTTAAGTTGATTGGATATTTTAGTGTTCAAAATTTTTTAATTTTTAACAACAATATTAAACGGATGTTTCAAGCCTTTAAAAGCTTCTAAATCTGCTCGAAGCGAGCCCACAGCCAAATCGGCCTTGATGCGCAAAGGTAATTTATTTTTATCTTTAGAAACCCAAAGCGATAAACTTTCTTCCTCTTTAAAAACGCGACCTGCCATAACATATGGTCTAAAAACTAAGGTGTTTACAGATCCAAAATCAGTCTCAATAACTTCTTCACCTAAATATTGCAATTTAAATCCATAATTCTCCTCGTCAAAAAACATATCAATTTTAACCTCATCGCCCACTTTTAAATTCTCGGTATCTAAATTATTTCGCAAGTAATAAAACGTAGACACCATATCCTGAATATTAGGTTTGGTATCAATAACCATCTTGGTATTATGTTTTTTATTATTAACGTGCGCTTTATTGTTTACCTGATCAAAATCAATTTCCAAATCTTTGGTATGCCCACCTTCATCAATATTCCTAATGAATTTATAAGGCAGAATCGTTTTTTTATCAAAATAACTCTCATAACGATCTGTCACCTTAAAAAACCACTTAATCATACCTGTAGTCCAGCCTTTTCCAACCACATGATACACTGGCTTCCCGTTTAAAGTTTTATCATTCACCGTCAACGTTGCATTTCCTGCCTTAAGCCAATTACTATAACTCATTCTAAACTTAAACCATTCACCATCCTGAAACGCCGATTCCTTTTGCGAAAACCCGCTTTGCGCAACAAAAACTAAAGTGAATATAAGTAGTATTTTTTTCATCTGTATCTGAGTCATATCATGTAACTTTTTAATTGTACAAATATTGTAACAAGCAAGAAATTACAATTACTATTCCAAAAATAGAAAAATTAAATCAACTGCCCGTATTTATAAGAAGCTCTTAACATTAAAATGTTACATCTACAAGTGAATAAAGGCTTCGAACCTATTTGTTTCTATAAAAATAATTTAGGTGTTCCCCGTTGGATCGGCTTTATTAGTGGGTTTCTATTTTAAATTAGGAAACTTATGAATATAACTATTTCACTACTCATTCTGTTTGTTTTTTTTAAGAAAACAAACAGGATTTCAAAACAAACCTTTCAATCTCTAAATCAGGACAATCTGCCAACAGCGTTTTATTACACTCAAAAAAAAGCCTGTCTAATTTAAAAAATCAGACAAGCTTTATATTATACATCAATTAGAATCAGAAATTACAAATCCTTCAATCTCTAAAGCGTTCCTCTACTCGCTTGTTCGCGTTCGATAGATTCAAACAAGGCTTTAAAATTACCGGCTCCAAAACCTTTTGCTCCCATACGCTGAATGATTTCAAAAAACAACGTTGGCCTGTCTTCCACAGGTTTTGTGAAAATTTGAAGTAAATAACCTTCCTCATCGGCATCAATCATGATACCTAATTTTTTCAAAGCTTCAATATCTTCTCGTAACTCATGGCTATAGGTTTCCAATCTTCCCGGTACAGCACGGTAATATTCCTCTGGTGGAATAGACAAAAACTCCACGCCTTTAGATTTTAATTGGCTTACCGTAGCAATAATATCATCCGTAGCAACAGCTATATGTTGTACGCCAGCACCTTCGTAAAAATCGAGATATTCTTCAATTTGCGAACGTTTTTTTCCTTTTGCAGGTTCGTTTATCGGAAATTTTATGCGGCCATTACCGTTACTCATCACTTTACTCATAAGTGCAGAATATTCGGTATGGATTTGTTTATCATCAAAGGATAAAAAGTTTTCAAAGCCCATAACGTCTTCATACCATTTCACCCAAGTATTCATTTGTCCCCAACCTACATTACCAACCATGTGATCAATGTATTTCAGTCCGGCTGATTCTGGATTATAGTCCGATTCCCAAGCACGAAATCCAGGTAAAAAAGTACCGTTGTAATTTTTTCGTTCTACAAAAATATGCACCGTTTCTCCATATGTATAAATACCCGCACGAACCACTTCGCCATGCTCATCTTTTTCTACCGTAACATCCATGTACGATTTCGCACCACGACTTATAGTTTCTTTATAAGCTTGACGTGCATCATCCACCCATAATGCCACAACTTTTACGCCGTCTCCATGTTTTACAATGTGGTCGTTTATTTTAGATGTGCTATTTAGCGGCGTGGTAAGTACCAATTTAATTTTATCTTGTTTTAACACATAACTTACAGAATCTTTGGAGCCTGTTTCCAAACCTTTATAAGCGTATGACTGAAATCCAAAAGCCGTTTTATAAAAATGTGCAGCTTGTTTAGCGTTACCCACGTAAAACTCCACATAATCGGTACCTAAAAGCGGTAAGAAATCTTGCGCACCTTCAAATATTTTTTCTAAACCGTAGTTTACTGATTTTATATCTTTTGCCATGTTGTTTTTATTTAATTATTTGTTTACTTCCCTTTTGAGTCGCTTTTATCTGTAATGAATTGGCTGACTCTGTATTTTCTTAATACTCGTAATATTCTGTTGGATTTGAATGTTTTTTGGTTAAGATTGAACTTTATTGATGGTTTAGCCCTGATTGCAGTGGCATCCTTTTTGTGTGCTTTAACCATTTTTAAAGAAGAACTGATACTTTATTTTGCAGATTTCACTTAAAAAGCTGCTAAAAATTAGCTTAGCACATAAAAAGATATAACGGAAAGCAGGATGAGCTTCAAACAATAATTTTCAAGCTATTCGAGCCATGATTTATAATAGGTTTCGTCTGCAATTTCCATAGCTTCCTCGGTAAGCATAAGTGGCTTGAAAGTATCTACCATTACGGCAAGTTCATCGGTTTTGGTTTTACCAATACTACGTTCGGTGGCTCCGGGATGCGGCCCGTGCGGAATACCTGCAGGATGCACAGAAATATGCCCAGCCTCGACATCGTTTCGGCTCATAAAATCGCCATCAACATAGTACAAAACCTCGTCGCTATCAATATTACTATGGTTGTACGGCGCTGGAATGGACTGCGGGTGGTAATCGTAAAGACGGGGTACAAAACTGCAAACTACAAAGGCATCGGTTTCGAAAGTTTGATGTACTGGTGGTGGCTGATGGATGCGCCCCGTGATGGGTTCAAAATCGTGAATGGAAATGGCATACGGGTAATTATATCCGTCGTAACCAACAACATCAAAAGGATGCGAGGCGTAAACCATTTCGATAATATCGTCTTGTTTTTTTACTTTTATAAGAAAATCGCCACTTTCATTATTGGTTTCTAACTCCTGCGGTTGGCGAATATCGCGTTCGCAAAACGGTGCGTGTTCTAGGAGTTGCCCAAACCAGTTTCGATAGCGTTTTGGGGTGTAAATTGGCCGACGCGATTCGACAATAAAAAGACGATTATCTTCGGTATCGAAATCCATTTTATAAATTACACCGCGTGGCACCAAAAGGTAATCGCCATATTTAAAATTGATATTTCCTAAGTGTGTGCGCAACTTACCAGAGCCTTTATGAATAAAAATAAGCTCGTCGGCATCGGTGTTTTTATAAAAATAATCTTGTGTGGCTTGTTTTGGAGCAGCTAAAATAATGGCACAATCGCTATTTACCAAAATGGTTTTTCGGCTTTCAAGATAATCGTTTTCGGGCTTTACTTGAAAACCTTTTAGTCGATAGGATTTTATATTATTTTTTAATGCAATTTTTGGCGCCACACTGTATTGCTTTTTAATCGCTTTTACTTGTGTTGGTCGCTGTTCGTGATAACTGTTTGTAGACATACCATCGAAACCAATGGTGCCAAACAATTGCTCGGCATACAGACTGCCATCGGGTTTTCTAAACTGGGTGTGACGTTTGGGTGGAATATTCCCTAATTTATGATAAAAAGGCATAATTTCTTAAATTATAAGTTAATCATTAAAAGTTTTAAAGCAAAAAACTTTAATCTTCAGATAGTTACATAAAGATACACAAATGCCTGACTATTCAGGATTTCTCTTGAGAAGAAAATTAAGATGTTGCAGTAAATTAACCCAATACAATGCCATATTACTACAAATATCGTAAATATTTTGGTTATTCCGTAAAAAGGACCAACTTTTTAGAACCTCTAGAGTAGTATCCTGTATATAATTAGAGGCTGTGACTCTGGCAGCATAAGAAAAGAAGACTTAATTAATTTATCTTAAAACCAAAAGCCTAAGTTAAAAAACCAAATGCTCTTTTTAGATTCGGGAGAGTAGCTGTATTTTACCTGTAAAGGACCAACTAGTGTTTCTACACCGTAACCTAAACCGTAACCGCGATAATCGGGTAATGAAAACCATTCGCCAGTTTCAAATATATCGTCGTCTACGTTTGCCCAGTTTGCCTCTAGCAGAATATGATGTTTTTTAAACACCTCGTAATCGGCACTGGCATAAGTTTTCACGAAACTATTCCCCGAAAGGGAAATGAAATCGTAGCCAATAAAAGGAATAAAATTATTTATTAAATCGTTGCCAAAACCACCGAGTGCAAAATCTAGTGATTTAGTAGATCTATCACCCATTTTAAAACCACCACTACTTCGGAAATTTAAAGCCATTCTATCGGAAACACTAAAGGCGTAACCCAAATCGGCCTTGGCTATCGAGAAGCCATCAAAATCTTGGTTAAAATCTGAAGCCAATAAATACCAATGTAAATCGCCATTAAAATACATACCTTTTTTAGGGAAATATTTATTATCATAAGTATCCAATTTTAAACCGCTAAACACACTTAGGTAATCTGTTTGTTCAAAAATAAACTCATCGTCACTCCGACTACTTAAAAACGTTTCCGAACTCAATTCTAATCGTTTATGCTCCAAACCAAGACTCAACGCAAAATCTTTTCTAAATAAAGTTTGCAAGTAAAACTGATTGGTAAAATCTTCTAATTCTGTTCCAATTTTATTTAATCCTGTGGCATCTATTTCACTGTCTTCCAGCAACAATTCTGCACTAATATTTTTATTAAATGTATTATATCTAGAACGAAAACCAACACTATAATAAAAACCTTTATCTATTAAATACTCGAAGTTATACCGCACATTATCGCCTAAAATAAAATCGAAAGAAGCGACATCATTCTTAAACAAAAGCTGCTTTTTTGTGATATTTATAAGAGCTGCACTTTTATATAAATCGTCGAAATGAATCCCCAACCTTAAGAAGGTTGTATTCTTAGTTTCGGCTAATTGCGTTTCTAAATGATACGAATCACTGCTACTCGATTTTTTTAAATTATACCGAAAAGAATTGAAATTATTAGTGGCCACTAAATTATTAACACCAGACACAAAACGGTTGTAACTTATTTTTTCATTCGGTTTCAACTTCAACTTCCCTAAAACATAAGCCCGCGTATAACGGTCGATACCTTTTACTGAAAAACCACTAATAGTCAAACTATCTGGTGATACTAGAGCAAAATGTTGATTATTTTCGCGTTTAGGCAAACTTTTTAAAGTTTCAATATTTGCGATAGCTGCATGCTTTCCACTTTCAATAATTTCGTTTCCTTCCTCAAAAGAAACTACATTATAATCGGTTATATCTGGCTTAATATACACATCGGTTTCTTTCGATTTTAACTGCATATCGCTTATGGTTCGAAAATTATTAATCTGGAATAATACATCAGTAGCCGAAACCAAGCCTTTACGCTTTTGTAAATCGTCCTGCACATCAACACCAATAATTTTATCCATGCCTTTGGCAAGTAACTCTGTAATAGGATAATTATTAACCACACCACCATCAATCAACATATCGCCATCAATAACAACAGGCTGATATAAGGATGGCAACGCACCACTAGCCATAATTGCTTGTGTTAAATCGCCTGACTCTAAAACCACCTGCTTACCGGTTTCAATATTTGTAGCAACGCAGAAAAACGGCACCTGCAACTTACTAAAATCGTTAATATTATTAACCGGTAATATTAACTTTGAAAATAAATTATAGGTATTTTGTCCGCGTGAAAGTGCCGAAGGCAAACGTACTTTAAAATTTTTGATTGGTAATTTTACAGCATAACGTTCTGCATTATCACGTTCGTAAAATGCTTTTGAAATCCTAGGTAAATCGTCGCTTATTAATTTATTGAAATCAATTTCCTGAAAAATAGAATCAAGTTCTTTCCCTGAATATCCAGCCGCGTAAAGTCCGCCAATAATAGCTCCCATAGATGTTCCAGCAACATAATCAATTTGAATTCCCAAACTATCTATCACTTTTAAAACACCAATATGAGCCAAACCTTTTGCACCACCACCACTGAGCACCAAACCAACTTTAGGCCTAGGGTTTTCAGTTTCGGTTTGCGCTTTCGCGGAAAAGGAAACCGCTAATACAAAAGTTAATATGATGATTTTTTTAATCACAGATTTCTAAGGTTTTCTTTATATAAAAAGGCATTCGGAATATCTGAATAAACTTACGGCTTTATTTTATTTTTTTCGTGATAGAAATTATAAACTTTTTCAGCTCGCGACACCCCAACAACATCTTCCAACTCATCTAATTTGGCATTTGCGATACGTTTAGCCGATTTAAAATGTTTTAACAATTCCACAATAGTTTTATCACCAACTCCAGGAATGTTTTCCAATTCGGTATTTAACGCCGATTTACTTCTTTTATTTCGGTGATGCTCGATACCAAAACGGTGTGCTTCGTTTCGTAATTGCTGAATAATTTTTAGAGTCTCACTCTTTTTATCTAAATATAACGGAATAGGATCGTCGGGATAAAATAATTCTTCCAAACGTTTTGCAATACCAATAATAGCAATGGTGTTACGCAAACCTAACGCATCTAAACTTTTTAATGCGGAAGAAAGTTGCCCTTTTCCACCATCAATAATAATAAGTTGTGGCAATGGTTCATCTTCTTCCAGCAAACGCTTGTAACGCCTGTACACCACTTCTTCCATAGACGCAAAATCATCGGGACCTACAACAGTTTTTATATTGAAATGGCGATAATCTTTTTTACTCGGCTTGCCATCTTTAAAAACCACACAAGCAGCAACAGGGTTGGTACCTTGTATATTCGAGTTATCAAAACATTCTATTTGTCGAGGTTCTTCGGAAAGGCGTAAATCAACTTTCATTTGTGCCATAATTCGGTTGGCATGCCTATCTGGATCCACTATTTTTATTTGTTTGAAACGCTCCATTCGGAAGTATTTCGCATTACGAAGTGATAAGTCTAAAATATGTTTTTTATCACCTAATTGAGGAACGGTAACTTTTAAATTCTCTCCTATATTAACTTTGAATGGCACATATATTTCTTTCGAATTAGAGTTGAAACGCTGACGAATTTCAGTAATAGCCAATTCGAGTAATTCCTGGTCAGATTCATCCAATTTCTTTTTAATTTCTAAGGTATGCGAACGAATAATAGAACCATAAGACAGTTGTAAAAAATTGATATAACCATAACCTTCATCGCTCATGATAGAAAACACATCGACATTACTAATTTTAGGGTTTACAATAGTAGAACGTGATTGATAATTTTCCAGAACTTCAATTTTCTCTTTCATTTTATGCGCTTCTTCAAACTGCATATTATCGGCCAGCTCCCGCATTTGCACTTTAAATTGCTGTAAAGAATCTTTAAAGTTCCCTTTTAAAATTTCTTTTATAGCTTTTATATTTTCGTTGTAATGTGCTTCTGTTTCACGGTTTTCACAAGCGCCTTTACAATTACCTAAATGGTATTCAAGGCACACTTTATACTTGCCAGAATTTACTTTTTCTTGCGATAAATTATAGTTGCAGGTGCGCAAACTGTAAAGTCCTTTTATTAAATCAAGTAGCGTGTACACGGTTTTCCCACTGGTGTATGGCCCAAAATAATCGCTGCCATCTTTAAACACACGGCGTGTGGAAAACACTCTAGGGAAACGTTCGTTTTTTATGCAAATCCACGGGTACGATTTATCGTCTTTTAGTAAAACATTATACCGTGGTTTGTATTTTTTTATAAGGTTGTTTTCGAGTAGAAGCGCATCGGTTTCAGTATCTACAACAATGTGTTTTATGTTAACTATTTTTTTTACTAACACCCGTGTTTTACCATTGTCGTGGGTTTTGGTAAAATAAGAACTGACCCGTTTTTTTAGATTTTTGGCTTTACCAACGTAAATTATGGTGTCGTCTTTATCGAAATATTGATACACGCCAGGTTGGTTTGGCAGGGTTTTTAGCTGTATTTCTAAATTGGGGGTTTCCATTGTTTCAAAGGTAATTATTTTATTATTTTTTTGCCTTGCTTTTAATAGTCGAATTTTAAGTTTTACCTTATCGCTTTGAGTGTGCTTTGTTTGCCTGTTGAATTTATTTTTTAAAAATGTTTTTTGAATAGACTAATTGCATACATTCGCCACTTTTAAAAAACGTTTTTTTTATTAGAAAAAACGGTGTGTTTTGAATTAAAACCTGGTGTTAGCGGATAAACCCGCGTTAGGGATTGAGGCTTTGTTGAAGCTCTTTTTGTGTTGTTGCACCTATGCAACACAAAAAAGCGACTGCTGAAAGCCCGACCCTTGTGGTAACGCCCAAATTAATGAATTGAAAAAAATGAGTAAAAAGATTCTGGGACGCCACGATGTTGTGGATTTCCCGAAATTAGGTTTGTTTAATATTGATGTGAAAATGGATACGGGCGCCTATACTTCGGCCATCCATTGTTCGGATATTATCGAAGAAAATGATACGTTACGTTGTATTTTTAATAGCCATTCTCACGAGAATTTTGGCAAAACAGAGATTGTTTTCGACCAATTTTGGCGCACGAACGTAAAAAGCAGTAACGGAAATAAGGAAAATAGATATAAAGTGAAATCGGACGTGGTATTTTTTGGTAAAACGTATAGGATTAACTTAACTTTAAGCACGAGAAGCGATATGAAATTTCCAGTCTTGATTGGCAGGCAGTTTTTGAAGCAAAAATTCATGGTTGATGTGGATTTAGAAAACGTTTCTTTTAAATTGAAAAAATAATGAACATAGTAATTTTATCAAGAAATGCGCAATTGTATTCTACTGATCGTTTGGTTGAAGAAGGCGAAAAAAGAGGCCACAAAATTGAGGTGATTGACCCCTTGAAATGTGACCTTATTATTGAAAAACAGAAGCCAACCATTTTTTATAAGGATCGATATTTAGATTATGTAGATGCGATTATCCCTAGAATTGGGACGTCGGTTACGTTTTTTGGATGTGCTGTGGTACGTCAATTTGAAATGATGGGCGTTTTTACAACGGTAACTTCTGATGCGATTATCCGTTCGCGCGATAAATTACGTAGTTTTCAACGTTTATCAAAAGCAGGAATTGGGATGCCTAAAACAGTATTTACTAATTATTCTCGTGATGTGGAACGTGTGATTAAACATGTTGGCGGAACACCTGTCATTATTAAACTTTTAGAAGGCACACAAGGTCTAGGAGTGGTTTTGGCAGAGTCTAAAAATGCTGCAGAATCTGTTTTAGAAGCTTTTAATGGTTTGCAAGCTCGCGCTTTGGTTCAGGAATATATTGCTGAGGCTAAAGGTGCAGATTTACGTGCTTTAGTTGTGGATGGCCAAGTGGTTGGAGCCATGAAACGCCAAGGTAAAGAAGGTGAGTTCCGCTCGAATTTACACCGTGGTGGATCGGCTGAAATTGTAAAACTTAATCACGAAGAATTAACGGTTGCCATGAATGCTGCGAAAGCATTAGAGCTTCCTGTTTGTGGGGTTGATATGTTACAATCGGCTCGTGGACCTCTACTTTTAGAAGTGAATTCTACACCTGGTTTAGAAGGTATAGAAGGTGCTACTGGCAGAAATATTGCTAAAAATATTATTGTATTTATTGAGAAAAACACAAAATAAATGCCAGAATTACGCAACAACATTTTAACGATTTTAGGTGAAGATATTAAACCCGGAGAAAGCCGAGAGGTTAATTTTGATGTGGCTAATTTGCACACATCAACCCCTGTAAATGTGCCCGTTATTATTGAACGCGCAAAAAAACCTGGACCAACTGTACTTTTTACAGCCGGTATCCATGGCGACGAGGTTAATGGTGTTGAAATTGTACGTCAACTTATTGCAAAAGGAATTAACAAACCGAAAGCAGGCACGGTAATTTGTATTCCGGTAATTAATGTTTTTGGGTTTATAAACTTAAAACGTGAATTTCCTGATGGCCGCGATTTAAACCGTGTATTCCCAGGGAGCCCTTCGGGATCTTTGGCAGCTCGTGTAGCCTTTAAATTGGTGAATGAGATTATTCCGTTTGTGGATATTATTTTAGATTTTCATACCGGCGGATCTGGCCGGTTTAATGCACCTCAATTACGTTACGTAAAGGACGACATAAAACTTAACGACTTAGCAAAAGCTTTTAATGCACCGTTTGTGTTGTATTCTAAAAACTTATCGAAATCGTTTAGAACCACGTGCTATAAATTGGACAAACCTTTATTACTTTTTGAAGGTGGTAAATCGAATCATATTGATGAGGCGGTTACCAATTCTGGTGTGAATGGTAGTAAACGCGTTTTAAAACATTTAGGCATGTTAGCCACACATTTTAAAACTTCGAACCCGAAAAAACCTACTATTTTTATTGAAGATAGCAAATGGCAGCGCGCCAAACTTTCGGGTATGTTTAAGGCTGAAGTCCCTATAGGATCTTACGTGAATAAGCGTGATGTACTAGGAAACATTACCGATCCGTATGGAAAGTTCACCCACTTGGTGAAAGCCCCAAATTCAGGATATATTATTAATGTAAACGAATCGCCGATTGTATATCAAGGCGATGCTTTATTTCATATTTCGGCACGTTTGCAACATTAAATTTGCGAACCTTTTATAACCACTTCGGACAACCTCAACATGACGAAAAACGATTTACGAAAAACATATAAAACCCTTAGAAGCAACTTATCGGCCCACGAAATGGACGATTATAGTTTAGCGATTGCCAATCAGCTTTTAAAATTGCCGGTTTGGGAATATTCGTTTTATCATGTTTTTCTTGCTATTACAGAACAAAAGGAGATTAACACCGATTATATTTTGAATATTTTATCGGGAAAGGATAAGAACGTTTTAATTTCTAAAAGTGATTTTAAAACAGGAGGTATGACGCATTTTTTACTCACCGATAATACACCTATTAAGAAAAACAAATACAATATTCCGGAACCTGTTGATGGTATTGAAATTGCCGACAATAAAGTTGATGTTGTTTTTATTCCGCTTTTAGCTTTTGATAAAACAGGAAACCGCGTGGGCTATGGCAAAGGTTTTTACGATCGCTTTTTAGCGAAATGCAAACCTGAAACCATTAAAATAGGTTTATCTTTTTTTGAAGCTGAAAACGAAATTACCGATGTTTTTGATACAGATGTAAAACTGGATTTTTGCGTAACACCTGAGCAGATTTATAAATTTAGAGATTAAAACTCTATAACTTGATAATTAACTTTTAGCAAATGCCTTTTTATTAAATACAATAAGCATTAAGAAACCGGTGCTAATAGCCATATCAGCAACATTAAAAACGGGTTCGAAGAAATTGAAACGTTTTCCACCATACATTGGAAGCCACTGTGGTAAATCTATTTCGAATAAAGGAAAGTAAAGCATATCGACTACTTTACCATGCAATAAGCTATCGTATCCGCCTGCTTCTGGTAAAAATGTAGCCACTTGGCTCATACTATCCTCAAACAGCACCCCGTAAAATACCGAATCGATAATGTTTCCTAATGCACCAGCAAAAATTAAAGCAATGGCTGCAATTAAAATTTTAGAACTGCCTTTTTTTGTAGCATCTACCAACCAATAACCAATTCCGAAAATAGCGACAACTCGAAATAGCGTTAAGGCTATTTTGGCCGTTCTATCATCTATAAAAGACACAAAATCACTAATTTTTGTACCCCAAGCCATACCATCATTTTCAATAAAATATATTTTAAACCAACTAAAAACCTCCACATTTTCATGAAGAGTAAAAGTGGTTTTAATATAAATTTTACTCACCTGGTCGATAAGTAAAATAGAAACAATAAGTGCGATAGATTTTTTTAACGACATTAATATAATGCTAGTTTTGGTTTAAATAAAAACGTCTCGCTTATATAGTCGAGACGTTTTTAATATAAATTTTAAACGGGTTTATTGCATGTTTTTAGCCTCGATACTTAATGTAGCGTGCGGCACCAGCTCTAAACGTTTTTTATTTATCAGTTTTCCTGTAACTCGGCAAATACCGAAAGTTTTATTTTCAATACGGATTAAAGCATTTTTTAAATCACGAATAAACTTTTCTTGACGAATAGCCAATTGCGAGTTAGACTCCTTGCTCATTACAGCACTTCCTTCATCAAAAGCCTTAAATTGAGGCGATGTATCTTCCGTTCCATTATTATGGTCGTTCATATACGCACTTTGAATAAGTGCTAAATCGTGTTGTGCTTTCTTTATTTTTTCGCCTATTAGCACTTTAAATTCTGCTAAATCAGCATCCGAGTATCTTACCGTATTTTCTGCCATAATTTTAGTTTTTTTCTATAAATAATTTAGTATTTACTTCATCGAAAGCAATTTCTATACCATCTTCTAGTTTATCAACAATTTTTAATTCGTTCGTTAATGTTTCCGACTTAATATACGCGAGATTAGCTTCTACAGCCTTCACAATATGCTCGTCGGATTGGAACGTTACGGTAATACGATCTGTAACTTCAAAACCAGAATCTTTACGTAAGTTTTGTATGCGATTTATCAACTCTCTCGCCACACCTTCTTTGCGTAAATCTTCGGTAATTGTTACATCTAAAGCCACTGTTAAAGCGCCTTCGTTTGCAACCAACCAACCTTCGATATCTTGTGATGTAATCTCTACATCTCCACGCTCTAAGGTAATATTTTTACCATTAACTTCGACGTCTAAAATACCATTTTGCTCAATATTTTTTATATCATTGGCACTGAAGTTATTAACGAGTTGCGCAATAGCTTTCATGTCTTTTCCAAAACGCGGCCCAAGGACTTTAAAATTTGGTTTTATTTGTTTTACTAAAATATCAGAAGCATCTTCTAAAACTTCAACCTCTTTCACATTAACCTCCGATTTTATAAGGTCTGCAACAGCTAAAATTTCATTTTTCTGCGATTCACTATCAATAGGAATCATTATTTTTTGTAAAGGTTGTCTTACTTTAATTTTTTCTTTAGCACGTAAAGACAGTACTAATGATGAAATAATTTGAGCACTTTCCATCTTGTTCTCTAGAGACTTATCAACAAAATTTTCATCAAATACTGGAAAAGTTGATAGATGTACACTCTCAAAAGATTCTTTTTTGGTAACTGAATTTAAATCTAAATACAGTTTATCCATAAAGAATGGTGCAATTGGCGCTCCTAATTTAGCGATAGTTTCCATACACGTATAAAGTGTTTGGTAAGCTGAAATTTTATCTTGTTGATAATCGCCTTTCCAGAAACGTCTTCTACTTAAACGTACAAACCAGTTACTTACGTAATCTTGCGTGAAATCTGAAATAGCACGAGCTGCTTTTGTAGGTTCGTAATCGGCATAAAACGCATCTACTTTCTGAATTAATGTATGTAATTCTGAAAGAATCCATCGATCAATTTCAGGACGTTCGTTTAATGGCACATCGGCTTCGCTATAGTTGAAATTATCTAAATTAGCATATAACTGAAAGAATGAATAGGTGTTGTAAAGTGTTCCGAAGAATTTACGTTTTACTTCCTCTATACCTTCTAAATCGAATTTTAAATTATCCCACGGATTTGCATTAGCAATCATGTACCAACGTGTAGCATCGGCACCATATGTTCCTAAAGTTTCAAAAGGGTCTACGGCGTTACCTAAACGCTTAGACATTTTTTGTCCGTTTTTGTCTAGTACCAATCCGTTAGACACTACGTTTTTGTATGCTACAGAATCGAAAACCATGGTTGCGATGGCGTGAAGGGTATAAAACCATCCACGTGTTTGGTCGACACCTTCTGCAATAAAATCTGCTGGAAACGATTTGTTTTCGTCAATTTTCTCTTTATTTTCAAACGGATAATGCCATTGTGCATAAGGCATAGAACCAGAATCGAACCAAACATCAATTAAATCGCTTTCGCGTTTCATGGGTTGTCCGTTTGCTGAAACTAAAGTAATTTCGTCAACTATATTTTTATGTAAATCTATTTTTGCGTAGTTTTCTTCGGAATTGTTTCCAACTTCAAACTCTTCAAAAATATCTTTTGCCAGTACACCTGCTGCAACTGCTTTTTGCATTTCTGCTTTAAGTTCTTCAACAGAACCTATACAAATTTCCTCTTTACCATCTTCTGTTCTCCAGATTGGTAAAGGAATTCCCCAATAACGTGAACGCGATAAATTCCAGTCGTTTGCATTTGCTAACCAATTTCCAAAACGCCCTTCTCCAGTCGATTTTGGCTTCCAGTTAATACCTGTATTTAACTCGTGCATGCGCCCTTTAATATCGGTTACTTTAATAAACCAAGAATCTAAAGGGTAATATAGAATTGGTTTATCGGTACGCCAGCAATGTGGGTAACTGTGCTTATATTTTTCAACCTTAAAGGCCTTGTTTTCATTTTTCAATTTAAGAGCTAATCTCTCATCGACACTCAAATAGCTTTTTAAATCAGCAATAACTGGTTTTAATTTCTCTTGTTGTTTTGCCAATTCTACAATAAGATCTTCTTCACTTAAATATTCAGATTTCACATATTCTTCTGAAAAACCATAAATATCATCTTTAATTTCGGGTCTAAAACGACCTTGTAAATCTACAAGTGGTACTAAGTTATCGTTTTCATCTTTCACCAACATTGGCGGAATTTCAGGCACAGCTTGTTTTGCCACCAAGGCATCATCAGCTCCAAAAGTTGGGGCCGTATGTACAATTCCGGTTCCATCTTCTGTGGTTACAAAATCTCCTGCAATAATTCTAAAAGCATTTTCAGGATTATCGTTTGGCAAGGCGTATGGCAATAATTGTTCGTATTTAATACCAACTAGATCTTTACCTATGAATTCTTTTACTACGAAATATGGAATTTTTTTATCACCATCTTTATATTCTAAAAGTGCTGATTTTTCTTCAACTCTTTTAAATTTTCCGTCAAATTGTTTGTTAACCAAAGCTTTTGCCAAAATAACATTCATAGGTTTGAATGTGTATTGGTTATATGTTTCAACTAAAACATAATCTATTTTTGGCCCTACGGTTAACGCCGTATTAGACGGTAATGTCCAAGGTGTAGTAGTCCATGCTGTGAAATGGATATCGCCTTCGTTTTGTAAAAAATCTGGCAATGTGCTTTCTACGGCTTTAAACTGAGCAACAATAGTTGTATCGGTTACATCTTGATAGGCTCCAGGTTGATTAACCTCGTGCGAACTTAGACCTGTTCCTGCTTTTGGCGAATACGGTTGAATGGTATAACCTTTATACATGAGGTTTTTGCTGTAAATTTCTTTCAGCAACCACCAAACAGTTTCCATGTATTTTGGTTCGTAAGTTACGTATGGATCGTCCATATCTACCCAATAGCCCATTTTTTGGGTCAGGTCGTTCCAAACATCAGTATAACGCATTACAGCTTTTCGACATGCCGCATTATAATCTTCAACAGAAATGGTTTTACCAATATCTTCTTTGGTTATGCCAAGTTCTTTTTCTACACCTAACTCAATAGGTAAACCGTGGGTATCCCAACCAGCTTTACGCTTAACTTGGTAACCTTTCATGGTTTTGTAACGTGGAAAAATATCTTTTATAGCACGTGCTAAAACATGGTGTACACCTGGCAATCCGTTTGCTGAAGGAGGTCCTTCAAAAAACACAAAAGGCTTATTGCCTTCTCGCGTGGTTACACTTTTTTCAAATATGTTATTTTCTTGCCAGTAGTTTAAGATTTGATCTGCTACGTTTGGCAAGTCAAGTCCTTTATATTCAGGAAATTTAGCGCTCATCTATCAGTAATTCTTATAAGAACGCGAATTTAAGGAATTATACTTAAACCATTAATTTTATAACAAAAAAAAGACTGCATCACAGCAGTCTTTTAAATTTTGATATTGTTTATATATTTAATTTATGATTATTTTTTTATTTACCACATTTTCTGCGTCGGTTCTTAACCAAACTACATAGGCACCTGTTTCTAAATTACTAAACTGAATACCGCTATCTAACTCACTGGCCGACACATTACTCTGCTCGAAAACTATTTGACCTCGCATATTAACCAAAGCCAACTTAGTAACATCTGATGACAGTTTTTTAGCGTAAAATGTTTTGGTATTATTTTGATAATACACAAAATTATCATCTACCAAAACTTCTTGATTACTTAAAGATTGTTGTTCGTCTTGAAATACAATTTCGAATCTTTTATTAAATATACCTTGAGTAGAAGTGAAACGATACGCTGATTCTTGCGTTAAATCGAAATACGTCCCTGTGAGGTTATCTCTTAAATAAACTGCTTGATCGCTATCTAAACTCACTTGTTCTGTGAGTTTGATTTCAAAAGTATAATCGCCCGACGACTTAAAGTTTAATGCCACCGCTTTATCATCTGTGATTGCAGCGTAAGCTTGTATATTCATACTTAAACCATCCAACTCTAAATTTAAATCGTTGTTACTACATTCCTCACATTTAGCATCGTAACCATAATCGAAACCATCTGTAGTATACTCACTAAAACCAAGTAATAATTCTCTTTTAGAAGCTGGCCCAGTTACCGAATTAAACTCTAAGCGTAGCTTTTTCATACTATCGTCTTCTTCCGAAGTACTTTTAGCTACAGTGGTATTTTTTACCGCTTTTCCATTGGCAGATTTCAAGAATGTAGAACCTTCAGAATCTCCTCCGTTAGCATCAGCTTCCTTAACAAATAGACGTTGTCCGTTATTAAACATTATATTTCCGTCTTTAACAATTTCAACAATAAACCCTTGACCAACAGGCAAGTATCTTGTTGGTAATTGAGAACCTGAAACACCACCACCTGTGGTTGCTCCTTCTAATCCTACAAACTGACGCGCACGCACAGAACCTACTTTTGTAATCTGTGCATACCCTCCATTATATTCATTAAGATTGTGAGAACTTCCACTCCATTGTTGCCAAACTTGTATCGGCCCATCAATAACTCCTGCATTATCATCTATAAATGCATGAATATCTAATGCTGATGGATAAGGGTTCCCTAAAAGGAATTCTGTTTTTGAAACCGAAGCTACAGAACCATCGCCTCCTTTGTCTTTTACATCTATTAAAATGGTACCGTTATTTGGTTTTCCTTCAAAAATATATTGCTGTTCTAAACCACCATTACCAGATCCTTTTTGAGTGTACCCAACACCTGATTTTATATCTGTATTAGTAGCTACTTGTGCCCAATCCCAATATGATAATCCGTTGATATAAATATACAACCAATACGTACTTATACTATTACTACCAGTATATCCGGAAGTAAACGCAGGGTTTAATCCAGTATCAAATTTCAACATATCCATTTTGAACACTTCATTATTAGGGTTATTTGTTGATGCATTATTATTAGATAACGTTGTAACACCAGCAGCTCCAACTGGAGACGCCCAATAATTATACCAATACGGATTTGCAGTTCCTTCTTGCCTACGCAGTGTTTTCCCGTTTGCAGAGGTTACTAAATCACTATCCATGGTTTGAATAAGTTGTGAATCGTCCATGAGATCTAACGTTCCATTAAGTTCAAAATACCATGTATTTGCAACTTCGTTATCACCATTTACTTTCAGTGTATTTCCGTCGTTAATTAACAAACCTAAAGTGGTGTGGGACTTTGAGGTGGTAACATCGTTTTGAATATCTACAATAGACCAATCTTTATTATTCACTTCATCTGTAATATCCCAAACATCGCCATGTAACCAAGTTGCTTTGTTCGACCAATCGCCATCAGCAACCGACACATAAGGCATTGGTGCCGTTTGCTCTTGTATTGTTGTAATATTATGTAATGTAAGCGTATTGTTATTGCTAGAAGCGTCGGCAGTTGTTACATTCACAATGTCTGTCATTGGGTAATACCCCTCTAATGTACTCCAAGCGACTTTATCACTAGTTTGTAAATCTTGAATATCTTTAGGTATCACTTTACCAATAACATTGCCGCCGTTATCCCCTATTTCTTGATAAACCATTTGCTGAATCTGCTCATCACTTAGTGCTTTTTGGAATACACGAACCTCATCGATATTGCCTCGAAAGTGACCAAAACTTGGAAGCCTATTTGTTGGGTAATGTCCAATCCTGAAATTTCGATTGGTGTAATCATGTTTTGTCCCATTGAAATTTTTGGTTATTAATTCAGAATTAATCCCAGGATCTGTAACCGTATTTAGTAATCTTCCATTAAGGTAAATTTTCACACTTTCAGTATCCGCATCAAAAACACCCGCAAGATGATACCAAATATCATCTTCCAACGATATACCGAATGAAGGATCAGGTTGTGCTTGATAGTTATTCATTGGATAATTACTAGAAGCCGTAACATCATTTTGTGCCACAATTAAAAATGCAGGCGTACGTCCATTTGTAATATACAAACGCATACTTTCTTGGCCTGCGATACTATACATATTTGGCAAATTCGCCCCCCCATCACTTTTAATTTTAACCCAAGCCATTAAGGTTCCTGAACGCCAGTTTGTAATAAAAGTCTCAGTATCTAAATAATCGTCCACACCATCAAAATCAATGGTTGCATTTGATACAAACGTGGTCATATCATCACGATAATCTAAATCGCCATCAGAAATTAAATCGCCATCAGTATCAGGCAATATGGATAAGTCGGTAGGATCTTCAATATCTTCGTTTACATCTAAAGTAGTATCATTAACACCGTTAGTTTCAAAAGCATCATCAAGACCATCATTATCGGTATCAACATTAGAAATAGCATTAGCTAATCCGTTTTCCAAAATATCTGGAATACCGTCGTCATCAGCATCTGTATCCATAAAATCGGCTACAGTATCTCCATCAGTATCTTCCGGAATTAAACCGCCTGGATAGTTATTATCTAATCCTTGAGCATCATAAGTGTAACTTGGTAAAATATACCCTTTGGTTTTTTGAGCTTCAATATTATCAGGAATACCATCATCATCGGAATCTAAATCTAAGTGATTTGGAATACCATCGGAATCGGAATGAACACCCGCATTATATGATAATTCAAAAATTTGCAATGTGGCGTTAGAATTAGATCCATTATTTTTTGCTACCCTAATCTCCAATTTATCTATTCCGCCAGGGATATTAATTAATGCAGAATTATTTGGTGCATTACTAGAAGAACTATTTGTTCCAATTATAGTTTGATCATAAAATGTTCCGGTAGTTACATTAATATCAGTGATTGTAATAGGTACATTTACACCATTTATAGTAGCCACTAAATCGGCTCTGTCCTGATAATCAAAACCTCCAAATTTAAATTCTAAATCGTAAGCGGTATCTGAAAAATCGAAAGTATAAACAGCTACATCTCCAGCAGGAAAATCGGAGTTTTTAACTTGCAAATTCAAATAATCTCCAGAAATACTACCAATTGATTTAGAACCTACTCCTGAATTCCAAGCTGCACCGCCTTCTAAGGCAAAAGTTAAATCGGCAGAAACACCGCCAAAAGGATATATACCATTAATAGTTCCTGGATTAGACGTGTTATCACTAAACGTTTTTCCTAAGTCGACATAACCCGTAGGCACATACATTTCATCAACATCTAGAATCCCATCATTATCATCATCTACATCACAGCCAAAGCCACACTGTGCGCTTAGTGCAAATGCACATAAAAAAGTGAACAAGGTTAGCAACTGAACCTTTCTAACTAATAATGTTATCCCCATACTACTTAATTTAATTTACTATCCTTTAATCACAAACCGTTCCTAAGTTTGAAATGAAAGTGTTTTACTACTTTTTAATAAAATACAATTGCTGATAATTCAAACAATTAATCCTATTAAAATCTTCTAACAAAAAACGTATAATCTCTTTTTTTTAAAGAGATTATAAAACAATTTACATGAAACACATTTACAATTTTAAAATTCAATTTTTAATAACGTTTGTGCTTTTACATTTCATAAAAAATATAAAAGTTGAGAAAAATTATATAAAACTAGAGCCACCACCATATAGGTTGCAACAAAAAAAACGAACAATTGAAATATACTTGAGGGAAGATAATTTCGATTAAAAAATCAAAAAAAATGTAATTATGTATGAATTACAGTGCAATAATAGTCTAAAAATCAGATTCCACAAATAAAAAACAAACCAAAAGCCTTGTTTTTTTTATTCAAAAACAACTAAAATCCAGCTCCAAACCCCTCAATTTCAGAGATTAAAGCTTCTTAATTTTGATCAATATTATTATAAAAACCACTCAGATAAAAAACAAGACAAACATTTGATTATCAGTAAATTAAAAAACCAACTTCACCCACTCCATAATTCACATATTTTTATAAAATCTAATATTATTTAAACTCTCTTATTTAGACTAAAAAAAGATTTTAGTACGCTATGAGAAACATCGACGAACGACACTCGTTTTTAAAGTAGAGCAATTTTTTTGGTAACCATTGTATTATTTTCAGAATTTAAAGCAACCACATAAACACCTGTTTTTAAACCGTTAAACACAACACCATCTTTCAATTGATTTGATGATAAATTTCCCTGTTGAAAAACAACTTGTCCATTCATATTATATAAAATAAGCTGAGTTTTATTGCTATTTTTAGTTTTGACATAAAGTGTATTGCTGCGACCTACAAATCTTATAGACGCTTCGGTAAATTTATCAATATCGCTACTTAATGAAATAGCACTTATTTGAAATACCATTTCGAATCTATTATTAAAAACACCTGCTTTGGAAGTAAAACTATATGACGCATCTTGCCTTAAATCAAAGTATGTTTGAGTTAAGTTATCTCTTAAATATACCGATTGCCCTTCTCCCAAATTCATTGTTTCGGAAATTTTAATTTCAAACTCATGATCTCCTGAAGACTCAAAATTTAGCGGCACCACTTTATCTTCTGTAATTCCAGCATAGGCCTGTATACTCATTTCCATACCATTCAATACTAAACAAAAATCATCAGCGCTAGTCTCATTACATTCAGCATCATACCCATAATCGTAGGCATCAGAAGTGTAATCACTAAACCCCATTAAAAGCTCCTTTGCAAAAGAACTACCAGATTTAGAATAAAACTCTAATCTAATTTTTTGCATCACACTTCCTTTTGAAGCAACTTGTTTATTTTCCGATTCAAAAAACAAATGACTACTATGTTGCCCAAAACTATTTCCGCAGATAAAGAACAGCAGAATAATAATGTTTAGAGTTGATGCTTTTATCATGGTTGATTAGGTTTAATTTGGTCTAACATAAACAAGACGAACTATTTAACTTATTACAATAGTAATCCAAACATAACCTAAAACCTAAATAAAACACAGATTAAGTACATATTTAAACGATTAAGTGTGTTTTACCGAATAAATAGAAAAACTAAACTTACAAAAAAAAGTATAGATGATAATTTTCAAGCCACTAAACTAGATACGATACTAAATCTTCAATCTTGGAAATTAATTGAATTTTTATAGCTGTATTTTTCAAAGAAATCTTATTGTATTTAGACACAAAAATGCTTGCAAAACCTAACTTTTCCGCTTCCAAAATACGTTGTTCCACACGTTGCACAGGTCTAATTTCACCCGACAATCCCACCTCTGCAGCAAAACAAAAATCTTTTTGCAAAGCCACATCTTCATTAGACGATAAAATGGCTGCCACTACAGCTAAATCAATAGCTGGATCATCAACCGTGATACCTCCTGTAATGTTTAAAAATACATCTTTCGCACCTAAACGAAAGCCTGCTCGTTTTTCTAAAACCGCCAAAAGCATATTTAAACGCTTAGCATTAAACCCCGTAGCACTTCGCTGTGGTGTTCCGTAAACCGCAGTACTCACCAAAGCCTGTACCTCTATCATTAACGGACGCATCCCTTCCAACGTAGCTGCTATGGCATTCCCTGAAAGTTCTTCGTCTTTTTTGGAGATTAAAATTTCAGAAGGATTAGAAACTTCTCGCAAACCTGAGCCTTGCATTTCATAAATCCCCAATTCGTTGGTAGAACCAAAACGGTTTTTATTGGCTCGTAAAATTCTAAAAACATGATTTCTATCGCCTTCAAATTGCAAAACAGTGTCCACCATGTGCTCTAAAATTTTTGGCCCAGCGATATTTCCGTCTTTGGTAATATGCCCAATAAGCAAAACAGGCGTTGCAGTTTCTTTAGCAAATTTAATAAGTTCCGTAGTACATTCTTTGATTTGAGAAATGCTTCCTGAGGAAGACTCAATATAATCACTATGCAAAGTTTGAATAGAATCTATAACTACAATATCGGGCTCTAAAGCTTCAATTTGTTTAAAAATATTCTGGGTTTTAGTTTCGGTTAAAATATAACAATTGTTATTATTAGGGTTAATACGTTCCGCACGCATTTTTATTTGCTTCTGACTTTCTTCACCAGAAACATACAAGGTTTTATATGGTAATTTTAATGAAATTTGAAGCAATAAGGTACTCTTTCCAATTCCAGGCTCACCACCTAAAAGCGTAAGTGATCCAGGCACAATACCACCACCAAGCACACGGTTAAATTCCCCATCAAAAGTATCTAATCGGGGTTCTTTAGAAACATCAATATCTTGAATTCGCAACGGCATAGAAGCACGCTTCGTGGGTGATGTTGGTGTTTTCCAATCGCTTTTTTCGGGTTTTTGAATAACCTCTTCTACAATGGTGTTCCATTCTTTACAAGCATTGCATTGCCCTTGCCATTTTGCGTATTGTGTACCGCAATTTTGACAGAAAAAAGTAGTTTTTACTTTAGCCATGATGTGTTTTTGATTTTGAATACTTTATTTAAATTCATTTGGTTTAATACCCAAAATCTTCTTTAATTAAATTTGCTTTTTCTAACATTTCATCCTTTGTAATACCGCCAATTTCTTTTAAGGTATAAGCCGATTGATAAGTACGCATCGCTTTTTTAGGTTCGCCAGTTTCTTCATAAAAACGCGCCATATAATATGGTCCCAAAACGGTTTCCGGGTAAGCTTTTCGTCCCATTTTACCAAGTTCTTCGTAATACTCGAAAGTTTCATTTTTTTCGATAGCCGCAGAAATGGCTTTAAAATCGTTGATCAAAATTTGTTTATCAATATCAAATAAACTCTTTATGGCTTCATATTTTTCTTGAAGATATAACACAGGTGAAATTTCTAATTCTAAAATAGTTTCTTTGTATTCCTTTTTTGAAATAGGTTGAAAGACATGAAAAATATTTTCAATAGCATTTGGAATAGCATGTGTTGGTACTGAATAATGAGAAGGACCGTCAAAACTATCAAAATTATAAACCACATTATCATTATCGATAGCCGAAAGATCGGCATTTAAAGTCGTTGTCATTTTAACCGTAGAACTCACATCGTTAGTTGTATTTGCTAAGTAGTAGAAAATTTTAGATTGCGATTTCCCTAAACTTTCCGGAATATAATCAATCATGCTTGGTGCTAAAGATGGACTAATACTAATATAAGCCTGAAATACAGGTTGCGGTTTTAACAAGTAATAATTGATAAAATTAGCCGTTTCTCCATGCCCCACAGCCACTTTAAAACTTCCTGTATGGTATTTATTTTCGATATAAGGAATAAGTTCCATGCCTATAAATTCGAAAAAAGCAGCTCCTGTTTCTACAGGAAAGGAGTTTTGCTCAGAATATAAACAATCTTCATATCGGGTTTTCATTTGATTTACACCAACCACAATAGCTTCTGGCATATCTTCCCAATAGGAATAATAATCTACATTTCCGGCAACGGCTTCAAACATATAATCACCATCGAGCACCACAAAAAGTGGATAGCTTTTACTACTGCTAGAATCGTAACCACGAGGTAATTGAATTTTTAATTCGCGGGTATCTCCTAATTTTTCTGATTTAAGTGTTTCGTATTTTACTTGAGCATTTACACCGTTAAAAGCTAGGCTAAGCAAGAAAACTATAAGAATGGATTTCTTCATGTTAAAAAAGATTTGAGAATTAATTACGGCAAGGTATGAAATATGACATTAGCATTCAAGAAAAGTGATATTTTGAAAACTATACTTTTAGTCCTTTTTTTTAAGGGTAGTAAATACTATTGAATGTATTTAAAATGGAGTTTTAAAACCGAATACATTAAATAAAAAACACATTAACAATATACCAAACCTAGCAAGCGCTTGCGTTAGGGATTGCAGTGAAAAGCCCACAGCCTGACGGAGGAAGTGCGAGGACTTGTAGCGGAAAGCGCGACCTTTTTAGGGAACGCCCAAAGACAAACAACGTTAACTATTAGTCTTTTTCCGATTATAAATGGGTAAATAAATAAGCGATAAACCGCCAAAAAGAATAACCATTAAGGTTTGCGATGCCCACATAATCCAACCAAAAGCGATACTTGGCGCTTCGGCAATTCCGAAAATAGAAAACGCTGCATAAACAGCTAATGGGTAAGAACCAATACCGCCATTTGTTGCAGCAATACTAAAGCTTGCTGAAATAAACCCGATTAAAATGGCACCTGCGGAAATCCCCTCTAACTCTGACATTGAGAATGTGGTAACATAAAACATAAGCAAATACATACCCCATATAAAAAGGGTATGAAAAATGAATGCCCACTTTTTCTTCATTTTAAAAATACTTAAAGCACCTTCTATTAAACCGCTTGCAAAATTTCTAATTTTTAAAGCAATTTTTGAATTGCTTTTTTTGATTATTCTTAAGAATAAAAAACCTAGAATAACGCATACAACCAGTCCTATCCCTATTTTTACAGGATTAAATTTTTCGACTAAAAAGCCATAAATAAAATCGAATTGCAGAAACAAAGTGATGGCAATAATACCGAGCATAACAATTAAATCGGCAATACGCTCTGCGACAATGGTGCCAAAACCTTTTTCGAACGGCACTCCTTCATAGTTTGTAAGAATGGTGGCTCGAGCCACTTCTCCTGCTCTAGGAATGGTGTAATTTATTAAATAGGTTGCAAAAACAGCCATAACGCTATTACCAAATTTCACCTTATACCCCATAGGCTCTAACATAAACAACCATCGATATGAACGTGATAGATGACTAAGTAAACCTAAAAAGACACCGAAAAATATCCAGACATAATCAGCATTTTTCGCGTATTCCAAAATTTCAGAAAGCGATACTTTGGCCAGTGAGTACCAAACCAAAAAAACTCCCAGTACTAATGGGAGTGTGATTTTTAAGATATTTTTTATTTGTTTATTCAAAAGCTATTTAAGTAAATTGGTAGCTTCGTCTGGAAAAACCAACGACGGCTTAAACACCTTAGCTTCTTCAATATCCATGATACCGTAAGTGATTAAAATAAGAACATCGCCTGGTGCTACCAATCGTGCAGCAGCGCCGTTTAATGTAATTTCTCCAGAGTTTCTTGGCCCTGGAATAGCATAAGTTTCTAATCTGGCACCATTGTTATTATTTACAATTTGAACTTTTTCTCCTTGAATAATATTGGCGGCATCCATTAAATCTTCATCAATAGTAATACTACCAATATAATTTAAGTCCGCTCCAGTGACTTTTACTCTATGAATTTTCGATTTTACTACTGTAATTTGCATGTGGCAAAGATAATTAATTTAATGCGATATTATCAATAAGTCTAATATCATCGGCATATACGGCTATAAAACCTCTATATGATTTGTTATTCGATTTTCGTTTTAAAGGCTTCAAGGTTTCTACTTCGGAAATAATGAAATATTCTAATTCTAATAAATCATGTTTTGCGAATTGCTTCTCCACCCATTCCTGTACTTCAGTAGCACTTTTTGTGCCAAATTTTATTTTGGCAGTTTTTAAGGTTTCATAAATGAAAGGCGCAGCTTCGGCATACTCGGGTTTCAACCTTGTATTTCGCGAACTCATAGCTAAACCATTGGCTTCTCGATGGATTTCGCAACCCACAATAGTTAATGGCATTTGGTGTTTTTCTACGAGCTTTCTAATAATTTGAAGTTGCTGATAATCTTTTTCGCCAAAATAAGCTTTATGAGGTTTCACAATATCAAACAAACGTTTAACTACAGTACCTACACCATCGAAATGCCCTTGACGAAATTTGCCTTCCATTTCAAATTCTAAACCATCAAAATCATAGTGCTCCGATACGGTATTTCCATCGTAAACATCATCTACCGTAGGCGCATAAACAAGTATTTTGTTATCGCTTACTGTATTTAATAATTTAACATCGTTTTCTAGCGTTCTCGGATATTTGTCGAGATCGTCTGGGTTATCAAATTGGGTAGGATTTACAAAAATACTAACCACAACATGGTCGTTTTCTTCCAAAGCCTTAATAACCAATTCTAAATGTCCTTCGTGTAAAGCACCCATCGTTGGTACTAGACCTACGGTTAGCTTTTCTGCTTTTAGCGCATCTATTGCTGCCGTAATTTGTTGTTTTTCTGAGTAAACTTCCACTTTCTATAAAAAAATTAACGCTTGCAAACTTAAGATTTTTACAGGCAATCTGCATAAAATTTTGTACTTTTGCGTGTTTTTTAATGAGAATTCGCTATAAACATTGCGTTTTTGTCAAGAATTTTCATTCAAAAATGAATTAAAAGTCATCAAAAATAAAAATATGAAAGATAAGAGGGTATTATACGTATCATCTGAGGTAGTTCCTTATTTACCAGAAACAGAGATTTCGTCAATGTCGTTCGAGGCGCCAAGACTTGTAAATCAACAAGGCGGACAAATAAGAATCTTCATGCCAAGATATGGCAATATTAACGAAAGAAGACACCAATTACACGAAGTAATCAGATTATCGGGTATCAATTTAGTGATAAACGATTTAGATATGCCTCTAATTATTAAGGTTGCCTCTATCCCAAAAGAGCGTATTCAGGTTTATTTTATTGATAACGACGAGTATTTTAAAAGAAAAGCCACACTTACGGATGAAGCAGGAAAATTATTTTCTGACAATGACGAACGTGCTATTTTCTTCGCAAAAGGCGTTATAGAAACGGTAAAAAAATTAAACTGGTCTCCAGATATTATTCATGTTCACGGTTGGTTAGCATCGCTACTTCCTGTTTACTTAAAAGAATATTACAAGGATGAGCCTTTATTTAACGAAAGCAAAATTGTGACTTCGGTATACAATCAAAGTTTTAACAATACGTTAAATAAAGATATGATTAATAAGATTAAATTTGACAATATTAAGGATGACGCTATTAGCGTGCTCGAAGAACCAACTTATAACAACTTGATGAAAGTTGCTATCGATTATTCTGACGCCATAATAGTAGGGTCTGAACAATTAACAGAAGAAGTTGATGCTTACATAAAAGCATCGGACAAACCTATTTTAGAGTATAAAAGCAAAGATGAATTTGGCGAAGCTTATACAAATTTCTTTAACAACGAAGTTTTAGGCTAGCCTTCTCAGATTCATTTAAAACAACTTATGAAAAAGACATTTAAAGCCCTTAAATTTTCTGCAATTTTCCTATTTTCAACAGCTGCTTTTGTTGCCTGCGACAAAGATTTCACAGTAATAGAAAGTAATGTTTTAGGAGAAAATAATTCAAATTTTAATACAAACGTTGAGGAAATTCCTATTACGGCTTATAACAAAAAACTAGAATCTGTTCAAGTTAATGGTTTAGCATCGTATTTACTTGGGGTATATAACGATCCTGCTTACGGGCAAACCACGGCAAGTATTATAACGCAAGTATCACCTTCAAACACAAGTGGCGAACTTGGTGATAACCCTACGATAGATTCTGTTGTTGTTTCTATTCCTTATTACAGCAGAACGAACGACTTCGATGATGACGGTAATGCGCTTTACACCATTCAAGATTCATTATATGGTGATTATAACGGCACAACAAAGCCTTTTAAATTATCTATTTATCAGAATAATTACTTTTTAAGAAATTTTGATCCTGCTGGCGAGCTAACAGATTCTCAAAAATACTATTCTTATTCAGATGGTAGCTCAGATAATTTTGTTTACAACGGCACATCTCCTATTAATTTTGATGCTAATATTGGCGAAACTATTTTAGAACCAACCAGTGTTACACCAAGCGCAAACCCTATCATTCTAGTTACAGATAGAGATACCGATGATGAAGTAATAACACGATCGGTGCCTGCTTTTAGAGTGAAATTAGATACCACATTCTGGCATAATACTATTATCAAGAAAAATAACAGTACAGAATTGAGTAACTCAAATAACTTTAGCAACTACTTTAGAGGTCTATTCTTTAAAGCTGAAGCCGAAGCTGCCGATGGCAGCATGATTCTATTAAACATGGGAACTACCGCTGCAAATATTACCATTTATTACCAACAAGATTCTGCTACCGATGGAGAAACAGTAGCAAGCACTTATGTATTAACCTTTTCAGGAAATACACTTAACTCGTTTACAAACGATATTACTGAAGTTACTTTAGCTGATGGCGATGATGTTGATGGCGATGAAACGCTCTACTTAAAAGGAGCCGGTAACGCAATGGTTGTTGTTGATTTATTCGAAGATGAAGATGCTAAAGCCAACTTTATTGATGATTACAGAGTGTCTGACGGTGCGGGAGGTTATAAAACCGACGACGATGGAAATTTCCTTCTATCTAGACTGATCAATGATGCACAACTTATTGTTTTTGAAAACGACCTTATGCAAGGTGCCAACTTCCCACAAGACGAAAATGGTAATGACTTTAGTCACTACAATAGAATTTATGCTTACGATATTGAAAACAGCTTTATTACTAGTGATTATTCTAACGATGTGATCGAATCTAGCACAGATCCCTTTAATTCTAAGCTTATTAGCTTAGGACAACGTGTTATCGATGAAAACGACAATTACAAATATAAAATTCGTTTAACAGAACATTTAAACAATATATTGGTCCGGAATTCAACAAACACCAAAATAGGTTTAGTGTTATCAAGCAATGTAAATTACACAACAAATGCTGCTATCGCTGATAGTGAAAGTGATGATGTTACTAACGTACCAGCAGCTTCTATTATAACACCTGAGGGCACTATACTATATGGTTCTAACGTTAATGTTGATGACAAAACAAGAATGAAACTTAAGGTGTTTTATACAGCGCCAAATAACTAATGACTTAACTTATGTGTGGAATTGTAGGCTATATTGGCCATAGAGAAGCTTACCCGATTGTAATTGAAGGATTAAAACGACTAGAATACAGAGGATACGATAGCGCAGGTATTGCCCTTTTTGATGGCAACGACTTAAAAGTATCAAAAACTAAAGGAAAAGTAGCCGATTTAGAAGCTCGTGCTAAAATAGAGATTTCTAATACCGGTAATGTTGGTATTGGACATACACGTTGGGCCACTCATGGTGTACCAAACGATGTTAACTCACATCCTCACGTTTCAAATTCCGGTGAATTGGTTATTGTTCACAACGGAATTATAGAAAATTACGACGCTCTAAAACAAGAATTAATTACTAGAGGATACACCTTCCAATCAGATACAGATACAGAAGTCCTTATTAATTTAATTGAAGACGTAAAAAAGAAAGAAAACGTAAAATTAGGTAAAGCTGTTCAAGTAGCACTTAACCAAGTTATAGGCGCTTATGCTATTGCTGTTTTCGATAAAAACAAACCAGAAGAAGTTGTCGTTGCCCGTTTAGGTAGCCCACTTGCTATTGGTATTGGCGAAGATGAAAGCGAATTTTTTATTGCTAGTGATGCTTCTCCATTTTTAGAATACACCAAAAACGCCGTGTATTTAGAAGATGAAGAAATGGCTGTTATTCGATTCCATAAAGGCATAAAAGTTAGAAAAATAAAAGATGATACTATAGTACCAACCTACGTTCAGGAGCTTCAATTAAATTTAGAGCAAATTGAAAAAGGGGGTTACGATCATTTCATGCTTAAAGAAATTCATGAGCAACCAAAAGCCATCACCGATACATATCGTGGTAGATTATTAAGAAACGAAGCTATTATTAAAATGGCAGGTGTTGAAGATAACATGAAACGTTTTCTTAATGCCGACCGTATTATTATTGTAGCTTGCGGAACATCATGGCATGCCGGATTAGTCGCTGAATACATCTTTGAAGATTTAGCTAGAATTCCTGTTGAAGTTGAATATGCTTCGGAATTTAGATACAGAAACCCAATAATAACAGAAAAAGATATCGTTATTGCTATTTCACAATCTGGTGAAACAGCAGATACTTTAGCAGCTATAAAACTAGCAAAATCTAAAGGCGCTTTTGTGTTTGGAGTTTGTAATGTAGTTGGTTCATCTATCGCTAGAGAATCGGATGCTGGAGCTTACACACATGCTGGACCAGAAATTGGAGTAGCATCAACAAAAGCATTTACAACACAAATAACAGTATTAACTCTTATTGCTTTACGATTAGCTAGAGCCAAAGGCACTATTAGTAGTTCAGACTTCCGTCAACACTTACTTGAATTAGAAATGATTCCGAAGAAAGTTGAAGAAGCATTAAAATCGGACGAACATATCAAAATGATAGCAGACATTTATAAAGATGTTAGAAATATCCTTTATTTAGGTCGTGGTTTTAACTTCCCTGTAGCTCTAGAAGGCGCATTGAAACTTAAAGAGATTTCGTATATTCATGCTGAAGGTTATCCTGCCGCAGAAATGAAGCACGGGCCAATTGCTTTAATAGACGAAAATATGCCGATTGTAGTTATCGCAACTAAAAAAGGCCATTACGAAAAAGTTGTAAGCAATATTCAGGAAATAAAATCTAGAAAAGGAAAAATTATAGGTATAGTTACCGAAGGAGATACACAGGTTAGGGAATTGGCCGACCACGTCATTGAAGTTCCAGAAACTTTAGAATCACTTTCACCATTATTAACAACTATTCCACTTCAATTATTATCGTATCATATTGCGGTACTTCTTGATAAAAATGTAGATCAACCACGTAACTTAGCAAAATCGGTTACCGTGGAATAGAAGAAACCTCTTCTTTTCAAGTTAAAAACAAATCAGCATAGTTTAGAAATAAATTATGCTGATTTTTCGTTTTAAAACACTTCAATTGTATATTTCGCAATTTAAAGCACCTATTTTTGCTAATTTATACTATGCATGCATAAGTTTTTTGCGAATTTATGCAAAAATGATATTTAATATCTATATATTGTGCTAATGTAAACCCAAAACTTATTGAAAGCAATGAAAAGAATTCTTCCTTTACTCATGTTGTTTTTTTGTGGATTATCGTTTTCGCAAACAACTATTACCGGTACTGTCGTCGATGATAACAGCCAACCCATTCCTGGAGCAAATATTATCGTTGTTGGAACTTCCACTGGAAATGTCACCGATTTCGATGGTAATTTCTCTCTAACGTATAACCAAGCACCACCTTTTTCGGTACAAGCTAGTAGCGTTGGTTTTGAAACTCAAACTATACAAATTACCGTTAACAAACAAAAGGTAAACTTTGTATTGAAAGAAGGAACTTCTTTAGATGAAGTTGTAATTTCCGCTTCACGAACACCAGAGCGCATATTTGAATCTCCTGTTACCGTTGAGCGCTTCGGATTAAAAGAAATTAAAAACACAGCCTCTGCCGATTTTTATGATGGTCTAGAAAACTTGAAAGGCGTAGATGTAAATACGAATAGTTTAACTTTCAAATCAGTAAACACGAGAGGTTTTGCCACATTTGCTAATAACAGATTTATGCAATTGGTAGATGGCATGGATAACTCAACACCCGCTTTAAACTTCCCTATTGGAAACTTGGTAGGCATGACAGAAACGGATGTTTTAAGTGTAGAATTACTTCCCGGAGCATCTTCAGCCTTATATGGCGCAAACGCCTTTAATGGAATTTTATTTATGCGAAGTAAAAACCCTTTCGATCATCAAGGACTGAGTGCATCGGTAAAAAGAGGACTTACTTCACAAGAAGCTTCTGGCGATAATACATATACAGATGTTAGTATTAGAGCTGCTTATAAATTCAGCAATAAATTTGCAGCTAAAATTAACTTTGGTTACTTAAAAGGAACCGATTGGGCTGCAGTTAATGAAGATGACAAAACCAATATAGGAGGAACAAGAGCAAATATAGATTACGACGGTGTAAATGTTTATGGCGATGAGGTTTCTACAAACTTAAAAAATGTAATAGAAAGCGAAACTTTTTTAGCACAGTTGCCAAATCGGGATTTAGCAAAATTAGTACCACTTGTTGATGTAAGTAGAACGGGGTATGATGAGAAAGATCTAACAAATTATGATGCGAGCAGTATTAAATCTGATTGGGGTTTATACTATCGCCCATGGGAAAATGATTTTGAAGTATCTTATGTTGGTAAAGTTGGAACAGGTTCAACTATTTATCAAGGAACTAACAGGTATAACATTAATAACTTTTTTCAAGAACAACATAAACTTGAAATTAGAAACGATAACTTCTTTGTTAGGGGTTATGTAGTATCAGATAAAGCTGGAGATTCTTACGATATGGTTTTTACTGGTATAAACATTAATAGTGCCTGGAAAGATAATAATACATGGTTTGGCGAATATACAGGTGCCTTTATTTCGGCAACCCTTGGTGGTGCGGATGAAACTCAAGCACATGCCGCAGCCAGAGCAGCTGCTGATACAGGAAGATTTCTTCCAGGTTCTGATGAGTTTGTTGCTGCTTTTAACAAAAGTATAGCAGATCCAGATTTAACTACAGGCTCCAAATTTCAAGATGCTTCTAAATATTACCATGCAGATGCTAATTATAATTTCAGTCATCTTATCGATTTTGCAGATATTCAAGTTGGTGGTTCTTTTAGAGAATATAGTTTAAACTCTTCAGGTACTATTTATACTGATATCGACGCACCTATTACGTATTCAGAATATGGAATTTATACTCAAATTCAGAAAAACCTCGAGCTTAACGACGAAATGGAACTGAAATTAACAGGGTCTGCGCGTTATGATAAGTCAGAGTTTTTCGATGGTTTTGTATCTCCCAGAATTTCTGCAGCACTTACACTTAATAAAAACCATAATATTAGAGCTTCTGTGCAAACAGGATTTAGAAACCCTACAACTCAAGATTTATTTATCGGCCTAAATGCGGGTAGAGCCATTTTAGTAGGTTCTGCTCCTAGTAATTTAGATCGTTGGACTAGAAATTACGATTTATCACCGGGAGGAGCTGCTATATTACAATCCACCACCGTTAATCAAACAGGAGCTGCAGCTTATAATAATTCATATACGGCAAGTTCTGCTTTAGAATTAGCCGCAACAGGAAACCCTGCTGTTTTAGAAGTTGCAAATCCAGATGTTGTAAAACCAGAACAAGTAACATCAGGAGAAGTTGGATACAGAGGTAAATTTAATAAAATCACTGTCGACCTTAGTGCTTATTACAATAGTTATAAAGATTTTATATCTCAAGAAGTTGTTGTGGCTCCTTTTTATGGAACAGTTGGTGATGGTGGAGCATCAGTACTGGCTTTAGCAAATGGAGATAGCCAAGCATATAGCACCTATACAAACTCTAAGGCTAACGTAAACTCGTATGGTACATCTATCGGCGTTTCTACTAAAGTATTTGGTGATTTCGATTTAAGCGGAAGTTATACTTATGCTAAATTAGATTTTGATAGCGAAGCATATCCAGATTTTGCAACAAACTTTAATACCCCAGAACATAAATTTAAAGCCTCTTTTGGTAATACCGATTTATTTGAAAACTTCGGATTTAACATCGCTTATAGATTTAGTGATGATTATTATTGGGAAGCAACTTTTGCTGATGGTGTTGTTCCAGAATTTCATGTAGTAGATGCACAAATTAACTTGAAGGTTCCATCTATGAAATCTATTTTTAAAGCCGGTGCCACCAATCTTTTAGGAGATGAATATTTCACTGCAGTAGGTACAGGTCATATCGGATCAATGTACTATGTTTCATGGACAATTAATAATTTATAAGATGAAGAACACAATAATAAATTCAAAATATATAGTCGTATTATCAGCCTTAATAGCTTTTACAAGTTGTAACGAAATTGAAGATGTTAGTCGAGAAGAAACCGTTGAAATTTTACCAGAACTCACCTCTGGTTCTGCCGATTTCTCAAATTATGTTTCATTAGGCGCTTCATTTACCTCAGGATATACTGATGGCGCGTTGTTTATGGCGGGGCAAAACAATTCTTTTCCAAACTTATTGGCAAATCAATTTGCCCTTGCAGGAGGTGGAAACTTTACACAACCAATAACCAATGATAATTTTGGAGGACTAGCGGCAGGCGGCACAAGAATAGCAGAACCAAGACTTGTTTTTGGCGGTTCTACTCCAGTACCTTTAGAAACTGTGGTTGGCCCAGTAACGGTATCTACAGATATTGTTTTAAATAAACCAACAGGACCCTTCAATAATATGGGAGTTCCTGGAGCTAAAAGTTTTCATTTACTTTCAACAGATTATGGAAATTTAGCAGGTTTAGGATCTACCGCTAATCCTTACTTTATTAGAATGGCATCTAGTTCTAATGCTTCAATCATAGAAGATGCCATGGCTCAAAGTCCAACGTTTTTTACCCTTTCGGAAATGGGAGGAAATGATGTACTAAGTTTTGCGCTTTCTGGCGGACTTGGAAAAGATCAAAAAGGTAACCTAGATCTAACCACTTACGGATCTAATGACATCACCGATCCTAATATTTTTGCTAGTGTTTTTAATGGTTTATTAACCACTTTAACTAGTGGTGGCGCAAAAGGCGTAGTAACAAATGTACCGTATATAACAGATTTACCACATTTTACAACGGTACCACACAACCCAATCCCTTTAGATGCAGATACAGCAGCCTATTTAAATAGTGCTAATGTTTATGGAGCATACAACGCGGGGATTGTGCAAGCCTTTGATTATTTAGTAGCAAACACACCATTTACACAAGAATTAGCCGATGCTGAAATAGCAAAACGAACCATTACATTTACAGCAGGAGCAGGAAATGCTGTTGTAATTATGGATGAAGATTTAACCGATTTAACAGCTATAAATTCCGCATTAGTTAATATTAGACAAGCAACGGCGGACGACTTACTAGTGCTAAGCGCTTCTTCTTTTATAGGTACAGAAGCTATTCCTGGAAATCCACAAACTGTAAATGGAGTAGCCCGTCCATTAACCGATCAATGGGTTTTAACACCTGAAGAACAACTCGCCATTAAAGACGCTACAGACGCATACAACTTAACCATTAAAACTATTTCAGATGCAAATGATAATGTAGCATTAGTAGATTTAAATGCTATTTTAAATGAATTAGCATCAACAGGTATCATGTTTGACAATTATAACTTAAGTGCCAGCTTAGTTACTGGCGGCGCTGTTAGTTTAGACGGTATACACCTAACAGCAAGAGGTTACGCTTTAATGGCTAATAAATTTTTAGAAGCTATAGATGCTACGTTTAATTCTAATTTTGTAGCCTCTGGAAACATAACAAAAGCGGGAGATTATCCAACAAATTACTCGCCAACATTACAATAAAAGTATCCTTAAAAATTATTCAAAAAACGCATTCCAATGGGATGCGTTTTTTTTATTCTAAAAAAGCTTCAAAAAACAACTTTCATTTTAAATTAAAACCCCTATATTTGCACGCGAAAACTCAAAGTGTTTTCATTGAATAAAACGCATAATATTAAACACATAAGTAATGTCTAAAGTTACAGGTAAAGTTGCACAAATAGTAGGTCCAGTTATCGATGTTGAATTCGGAGCTGGTGCTGAACTTCCAAAAATTTATGATTCGTTAGAAATTAAAAAAGCTGATGGAACACTTTTAGTATTAGAAGTACAATCTCACATTGGTGAAGATACTGTGCGTACTATCGCTATGGATTCTTCGGATGGATTAAGTAGAGGTACAGAAGTTAACGCTACTGGTGCACCTATACAAATGCCAATTGGTGATGATGTTTACGGACGTTTATTCAACGTAATTGGAGATGCTATTGATGGTCTTGGAGATTTACCTAAAGCAGGTTCTGCTGGGTTACCAATTCACCGTCAAGCACCTAAATTTGAAGATTTATCAACTTCTACTGAAGTTTTATTTACAGGTATTAAAGTAATCGATTTAATTGAGCCTTATGCAAAAGGTGGTAAAATTGGTTTATTTGGTGGTGCTGGAGTAGGTAAAACAGTATTAATTCAGGAGTTGATTAACAATATAGCAAAAGGACACGGTGGTTTATCTGTATTTGCTGGAGTGGGTGAAAGAACTCGTGAAGGAAATGATTTACTACGTGAGATGTTAGAGTCTGGAATTATCAAGTATGGTGATGACTTTATGCATTCTATGGAAGAAGGCGGATGGGATTTATCTAAAGTTGATAAATCTGGAATGAAAGAATCTAAAGCGACTTTCGTATTCGGACAAATGAATGAGCCTCCTGGAGCTCGTGCTCGTGTAGCACTTTCAGGATTAACTATTGCTGAGTATTTCCGTGATGGTGCTGGAGAAGGACAAGGGAAAGATGTATTATTCTTCGTAGATAATATCTTCCGTTTTACACAAGCTGGTTCTGAGGTATCTGCATTATTAGGTCGTATGCCTTCTGCGGTAGGTTACCAACCAACATTAGCAACAGAAATGGGTGCTATGCAAGAGCGTATTACTTCAACTAAAAGAGGTTCTATTACATCTGTACAAGCGGTATACGTACCTGCGGATGATTTAACGGATCCTGCACCGGCTACAACCTTTGCTCACTTAGATGCAACAACAGTATTATCTCGTAAAATTGCTGAGTTAGGTATTTATCCTGCGGTAGATCCATTAGATTCTACTTCAAGAATTTTAACTGCGGAAATTTTAGGTGACGATCACTATAACTGTGCACAACGAGTTAAAGAGTTATTACAACGTTACAAAGAATTACAAGATATTATTGCTATTCTAGGTATGGAAGAATTATCTGAAGAAGATAAATTAGCCGTAGGTAGAGCAAGACGTGTACAACGTTTCTTATCTCAACCTTTCCACGTAGCAGAACAATTTACAGGTCTTAAAGGTGTGTTAGTTGATATTAAAGAAACTATTAAAGGTTTTAACATGATTATGGATGGTGAATTAGATCACTTACCAGAAGCAGCATTCAACCTTAAAGGAACTATCGAAGAAGCTATTGAAGCTGGAGATAAAATGTTAGCTGAAGCGTAATTGGTTAATAGTTTACAGTTGTTGGTTACTAGTATTACCAATAACCATTAACTAATAACACACAACTAAAAGAATATGTATTTAGAAATTGTATCACCAGAGGCCACATTATTTAGCGGAGAAGTAACTAGCGTTGCTGTTCCTGGCGTAAATGGCGAATTCGAAATGTTAAATAATCACGTACCGATTATTTCTATTTTGAAAGCCGGTTTTGTAAAAATTTCAGGAAACGTTGAAATAGATAAAGCGGTTCAAGATAAGTTTACTAAAAACGATAAAGGAGCTACTTTATTAAAAATTAACTCTGGAACGTTAGAATTAAAAGACAATAAATTAATTGTTTTAGCAGACTAAAACATTAATTTATACCATATAAAAAATGCGAAGTTTTACACTTCGCATTTTTTTTTGCTTTAAACTTAACCCTATTAATTATTAAACCTTCTTAATCACGTTAGTTACAATCCCCCAAATAAGAAACTTATTATCGCTCGTTATTTTTATAATAGGATAATCTGGGTTTTCAGGTTTTAACCACATTTCATCCTTATCAACCTTTAGGCGTTTTACTGTAAACTCCCCGTCTAAAAAGCAAACAGCTATTTTATTGTTTGAAGGCTCTAAACTTCTATCAATTACTAATAAATCATTATCATCTAACCCTGCCCCTATCATAGATTGCCCGCTAACACGTGCATAAAACGTAGTTTCTCGATTCCGAACAAGTTCTGTATCTAAGGATAAATGTTGGTGTTGATGACTAAAATCTTCAGTCGGTGCCGGATAACCCGCAGAAATTCCTGTATCGAAAAAAAGTGCTCCTTCATGATCTGCTTCTTCAGGATTAAAAATAGTTAAAGGTGACGATTTTGGTAAAAACATAGCGGTGGGTTTTGGTTAATACTTCTGGTTGGTCGTTATTGATTGATAATTTTCTTCTTATTTTTTGTTCTTTACTAAATATAAGGCTCTAAACCTTTAATAGATTTTAACTCAACCTTAAGCTCCTGAAACATATTCAGAATACTGCTTAATTTAAGTTCTTCTGCAGAATATTCCTGAGTATTAATACAGCAGGTAAACTCCCATATTTCAACAATATCTTCGGTTTTCACATCATAAGGCGTGTATAATCTATTGTCTGAACGTAATTCCAAACAACCGTTTTCTTTAATTTTATTATAAACCCGTTTGTAAACAAGTCCATCATCTTTAGTGAGTACAATATAGGTTCGTCCGCTTTTCACCTCATCTATAGTATCTATAAATTTAGCAACAATAAACGATCCGTCTTTTACGGGCAACATAGAATCTCCGCTAATTGGGAAAGCCCGATGCGTTCCTGTTGGCAAAAAAGGTAATTTTATTTTTTGAAGTTGCTCAATATATTCTGGATCGGCGTAACCTTGCAAATAGCCTGCTGAAGCTTTTGTTGGCACAATTTCAATTAAATCTTCATCCATATCATTTACCGTTACTGGAAATAAGACGCGCTTGTTCCCTACTTCAATAAACGACGTGTTTTTAGTGCGTCTCAAATCGTTTTTCACCAAGATGTCGATAGGTATATCAAAATAAGCAGAAAGCTCCACTAAACGATCTATTGGAGGTTCTGAGCGCCCTTCCTCATACGAACCCACAATGGAACGTGTCCATCCCAACTCATCAGCAAAACGTTCTTGCGAAAAACTTTTCAGAGCTCGTAAATGTTTAATATTGGTTTGAATGAATTTCATATAATAAATACTATTTACTACAAATGTAAGCAACAATTACTTTTAAATGTAGCTAATTTTGCAAAACTTATGTATTTAAATTGTCATTCCTATTTCAGCCTTCGTTACGGGACTATTAGTCCTGAAAAACTCCTTGCTCTTTCTGCAGCAAATGGGTTTAAAACCATGGCATTAACCGATATTAATAACACATCGGCTTGTTTAGATTTTGCCCGGCTTGCAGACAAATATAATATAAATCCTGTTTTAGGTGTCGATTTTAGAAACGGTGCACAACAGCAATTTATAATACTCGCCAAAAACAATACAGGCTTTCATAATATAAACACGTATTTATCAACTTTTTTACACGATACCAGTTTAATAATACCAGAGCAAGCTCCAACATTAGAAGACACCTATGTGATTTACCCATATATACATGGAAAAAATTTCAATCTAAAAACACATGAATATATTGGTGTAAAACCACAAGATTTAAACAAACTTAAATTCTCTAAAACAAATAACAACAGAAGCAAATTAGTCATTTTACAACCCGTTTCTTTTGAAGATAAAAAAGGATTCAACACACATAGATTACTTCGTGCCATAGCCAATAATTGCTTGTTAAGTAAATTACCGAAAAGTGAAGAAGGTCAAGAAACCGACAATATGCTTTCCGCTAAACAATTAAGTGAAGTTTACAATGAATTCCCCGAACTTATTGAAAACACAAAGTCTATTTTAAAACAATGTACTATAAATTTCGATTTTTCGGGAGATACACCAAACAATCAAAAATCGTACACAAAAAGTGAAGATTTAGATTTTAAATTACTGAAGAAACTCACTTACGATGGTTTAGACTATCGGTACCAAAAACCAGATGCTGTTATTTTTAACCGTATAGAAAAAGAACTTGGTATTATTAAGGAGAAAAATTTTGTGTCTTATTTTTTAATGAATTGGAAAATTCTCAAATATGCCCGAAGTAAAAACTATTATTACGTAGGCCGAGGTAGTGGCGCCAATAGTATTGTGGCGTATTTGCTGCGTATTACCGATGTGGATCCCGTAGAACTCGATTTATATTTTGAACGTTTTATAAACCTATATCGTAAAAATCCACCCGATTTTGATATCGATTTTTCATGGACCGATCGGGACGATATTACACAATTCATCTTTAAAACATTTAAAAACACGGCACTTTTAGCGGTTTACAACACCTTTAAATTTAAAGCATCGGTGCGCGAATTGGGTAAAGTATTCGGATTACCAAAATCGGAAATTGATACACTAAGCAAAGGCCATTATAATATTAAAACTCTAGATAAGTTATCAAAACTAGTCCTTATTTATAGTGAATATATTCAGGGGTTTCCTAATTATTTGGGTATCCATGCTAGCGGCATTATCATTTCGGAAAAGCCTATTCATTATTATACAGCCACATTTTTTCCGCCGAAAGGCTTTGCTACCACCCATTTCGATATGGTAGTTGCAGAAGATATTGGATTGTATAAATTCGATATTTTAAGTCAGCGTGGTTTAGGAAAAATAAAAGATACCGTAGCCATTGTACAATATAATCACCCCGAAAAACCACCTATTGATATCCATGATATTAAAAGTTTTAAAACCGACGAAAACATAAAGCACATATTACGAAATGCACAGGCTATTGGCTGTTTTTATGTAGAATCGCCCGCCATGCGCATGCTACTTAAAAAGTTACAAGTAGATAATTATTTAGGTTTAGTGGCGGCAAGTTCTATTATTCGTCCAGGTGTTGCAAAATCAGGAATGATGCGAGAATATATTTTACGTTATCGGGATCCCGAACGCCGTAAAACGGCGCATCCAGTATTACTTAATATTATGCCCGAAACTTATGGCGTAATGGTGTATCAGGAAGATGTAATTAAAGTAGCCCACTATTTTGGCGGTTTAACTTTAGCGGAAGCCGATAAATTACGTCGTGGTATGTCGGGTAAATTTAGATCGCGAGACGAATTTTTATCTGTAAAGCAGCTCTTCTTTAATAATTGTAAAGCAAAAGGAGAACCTCAACATGTTGTTGAAGAGATATGGAAACAAATTGAGAGTTTTGCTGGTTATGCCTTTGCAAAAGGACACTCGGCGTCTTATGCGGTAGAAAGTTATCAAAGTCTTTTCCTAAAAGCTTATTTTCCTTTGGAATATATGGTGGCTACCATTAATAATTTTGGCGGTTTTTACAGCACAGAACTTTACGTTCACGAAGCGCGAATGCACGGTGGCAGTATTGAAGCCCCCTGTGTTAACACGAGTTTTAATGACACTATTATTAACGGAAAAACGATTTATTTAGGCTTTATGTTTTTACATGGTTTAGAGGTTAAAACCATTAAAAAATTACTTTTCGAACGCGAAAAAAATGGCGCTTTTAAAAGTTTGGATGACTTTATTGAGCGCCTATCGATATCCGTAGAGCAAACAGCACTTCTTATTAAAATAAATGCGTTTCGGTTTACGGGTGTTAATAAGCGTGAATTACTTTGGGAAGCCCATTTAAAAACCAGCAAAACAGTAATTCAAGACCATGTTATTAATTTATTTGAAACCAAACGTATAGATTATAAAACACCCGAGCTGCCAAGTACAACATTAGAAGATGCTTTTGACGCTTTGGAACTTTTAGGTTTTACACTCTGTAATCCTTTTTATTTACTAGAACAAACTGCAGTGCAACCGTTACGCGCCACTCAACTCACAAAATTTAAAAACCGTATTATTTCTATCGAAGGCTATTTGGTAACTACAAAAAACACACGAACATCAAACGGTAAATACATGCATTTTGGAACCTTTTTAGATTATGATGGGCATTTTATTGACACCGTTCATTTTCCACCAGTAGCAAGTAAATATCCGTTCAGAGGAAAAGGAATTTATACCATTACAGGGAAAGTTATAGAAGAATTCGACTGTGTTACTATTGAGGTTATTGCCATGGAAAAACTAGCCATAGTCCAAGATCCACGCTATAGTGATCCATCGCCAAAATTTATCACCCAAAACAAAAAAACACCTACAAATCGACATTTAAAATGAATAAAAACCGCTCCATAGTTCACATGGATTTAGATACTTTTTTTGTGTCTTGCGAACGCCTACTCGACAGCCGATTAATTGGTAAACCTGTACTTATTGGAGGTACATCTAGCCGCGGCGTTGTAGCATCTTGTAGTTATGAAGCACGAAAATTTGGCATTCATTCTGCTATGCCCATGCGTTTAGCCAAATCACTTTGTCCCGAAGCGGTTATTTTACGCGGAAACGCTGGTATCTACAGTAATTTTTCTAAAAACGTTACCGATGTTATAAAGGACAGTGTCCCACTTTATGAAAAATCGTCCATCGATGAATTTTATATCGATTTAACAGGCATGGATAAGTTTTTTGGTTGCCATAAATTAGCTTCGGAATTACGACAACGTATTATGAAGGAAACCGGACTCCCCATTTCTTTCGGACTATCTATTAATAAAACGGTTTCTAAAATAGCTACAGGTGAAGCGAAGCCGAACAATGAAATTAAAATTTTATCGGGTACCGAAAAACCATTTCTAGCGCCACTTTCCGTTCGAAAAATCCCTATGGTTGGCGAAGTTACTTATAAATCTCTTTGCGATTTAGGCGTAAAACGCATTAAAACCGTGCAAGATATGCCTATGGATTTAATGCACAAAGTACTTGGGAAAAACGGTTTAAGTATTTGGAAAAAAGCGAACGGTATCGACCTCAGCCCCGTGGTACAATACCAAGAACGGAAATCTATTTCCACCGAACGGACTTTTAATAAAGACACCACAGATGTTTTAAAACTAAAAGGAATTATTATTGCTATGACCGAAAACTTGGCGTATCAATTACGGCGTGGTAATAAATTAACGGCTTGCATCACTTTTAAAATTAGGTATTCCGATTTTCAAACCTATACCCAACAACAACGTATTCCATATAGCTCAATGGATCACAGTATTATTCCCGTAGTGTTAGATTTGTATAAAAAAATATACAATCGGAGATTATTGGTTCGATTAATTGGTGTTAAATTTAGCCATTTAGTAGAAGGTGGCTATCAAATTAATCTATTTGAAGACAATGAAAAACAACTTCATTTAACCCAAGCTATTGATAATATGCGCCAACGTTACGGTGACCGTGCAGTAATAAGTGCTGCCGGCATGGGCGCTAAAAGCATTAGCCGATGGAATCCTTTTAATGGCGAACCACCACCCTTACTTCCCAATAGACGTCAGTAAAAAAGGAAGCAACCCCATCAACTTATATAAACCTCTTGAAAATGAATAGCCAAAGGCCTTTCATATTAAAACAAAAAAAGGCTACTCTTTTCAGAATAGCCTTTAAATTAATCGATATAAAAATTCAGCTTATTGTCCAGCTTCAGTTTTAGCATCTTCAATCATTTTTTCATTTGGAAGAATAGCAATGTTTACTCTCCTATTTTTAGCACGCCCTTCTGCAGTTGCGTTATCGTGCGTTGGTTGAGCTTCACCAAACCAATTGGTTGTAAAACGACCAGCACTTAGTCCCTTTCCTAAAAAATAATTAGTAACCGCATTGGCTCTATTTTTAGACAAAGTCATATTAGAAGCTTCGCTACCAACACTATCCGTATGTCCAACAACTAAAACATTAGTATCTGGATATTCTTGAAAAACAGCTACTAATTTATTTAAAGTTTCTTGAGAAGCTGTATTTACATCATACTTTGCTGTATTGAAATACACACCACTATTCTCATCAAAAGTTACTACAATACCATCGTCTACACGTTCTACGGTTGCTCCAGGTATTTCGTTTTCTATTTGTTGCGCTTGCTTATCCATTTTATTTCCGATAAGTACACCTGCTCCACCACCAATAGCTCCACCAATAACAGCACCTAATTCACCATTACCTCCTTTACCAATGTTGTTTCCTATAATAGCGCCTAAAATGGCTCCTCCAGCTGCGCCAATAACGCCTCCTTTTTGTTTGTTGTTTGCATTTTCAACGGTTTTACAACTCGCTGCACTTAGTGTTAATGCGACCATTAAAAGTACTAATCCTGTTTTTTTAAATATTGTTTTCATAAGTAGGTTTTATTTTTTTATAAAATTCATTGTAATTGTAAACGGCTTACCTTCGACGTTTAGCGTTTGTTGCCACTGCATGTTAGTTTCAGAAAGTTGTGCAAGTTGCATTCTGTAACCCGAATTAGTTGCCGATTTCCCCTTTTCATCTGTAGGTTTTAAAAGAAAATCGTATAAATCGGTTGTTGGATCAATTTCTTGAATAGTAAAAATGAAGTTACGAGCTCCAATACTACAATCAGTATCGTTAATGGTGTAAACTCCAGAATTATTATTTGGAATAAACTGCCAATCACTACCTTCGAAACATGCTTTTGAAACATCGTCTAATAGAGACACGTTAAAGGTTCCTGTTTCACTATAAGAAATGGAGTTTAACGTCCAATCCCCTTTCATTACTTTTTTTGAAGTACGCACTACTTTTGACGTGCCGCATGCGACTAAGGCCAAGGCCAATACTAATAAAATTGCTATTTTTTTCATTGCTATTAATAGGTTGATTTTTTTGAGATTTAAACTTTATTCCTTCTTCTTACTAAAGAAATATTTTATCCCTCACAAGGTAAGACCCCTATTAGACATAGGTAGTCACAATAAATTATTTTTTTAACACTATCGGAAATAAGTAATTTAGAAAATAACAAAACACGGCTGTTTTTGCTATGAAGATTTTTTTATTTTGCAGACGTAATTAAGCTACTTTTTTAAGCAAGTCGAAACAAGGACATTTTTTACAACGCTTATTTTCGCCTTTTTTAAATTTTTTACAACAGCTACTTTTTACTTTATCAGGAAGTTCAATTCCTGATTTTCGTAACATCTTAATCGCCTTTTTTTGCTTTTTCTTGCCCAAAATAGAATCTGAATTAAAATAAACATCAAATTTATCTGGGCAAAAATAGCTATTTTTATTAAATCTAAATAAGATTAAATGTTAAATTTATTGCAAACCTTCTGCAGATGCGGAAGTTACAGTTAAGTTCTCTATATCTCTATCAAAAAGATACAACCCACCTTTATCATCTCCAATTAAATTTATTTTATCTAGAATAGTACGTGCTACAGCCTCCTCTTCTATTTGCTCGGCTACATACCATTGTAAAAAGTTATGCGATGCATAATCTCTTTCTTCTAAACTGATATGAACCAAATCGTTTATACTTTGAGACACAAATACTTCATGCTCGAATAATTTTTCAAACATTTCTTTAAACGACGTAAACGTTACGTTAGGTGCTGATAATTCTGAAATTTTTGCATGACCACCACGCTCGTTAACAAACTTTACCAATTTTAACATGTGCTCACGTTCCTCATCAGATTGTGCATACATAAAGCTAGCAACACCTTCTAAACCTTTAACCTCTGCCCAACAAGCCATGGCTAAATAAATTTGAGACGATTCTGCTTCTATTTTTATTTGATTGTTTAATGCGGTTTCTATTGCTTTTGATAACATAATTTTCCTTGTTTTTTTTTATAAAGTTACTAATTCTTTAACTTATTGCCAATCCATTTGTTACATTCTGTGTATCTGGATTAACAAATACTAATTTACCATCTTCACTTTCCGTCATTAAAATCATCCCTTCACTTTCAACGCCACGTAAAGCTCTTGGTGCTAAATTCACTAAAACGGTTACTTTTTTACCAACCACTTCTTCGGCAGTAAAACTTTCAGCAATACCCGAAACAATAGTTCGTACATCGATACCGGTATCTACTTTTAAAACTAAAAGTTTTTTTGCTTTCGGCATTTTTTCGGCTTCTAAAATAGTACCAACACGTAAATCTAGTTTGGTAAAATCATCAAAAGTAATAGTCTCTTTTTGCGGTTCTACAACTTTATTTGCTGCTTCGTTTGCTTTTTTACTCGCCGTTAATTTATCCAATTGTTTCTGGATGGTTTCATCTTCAACCTTTGAGAATAACAACTCTGCTTCTCCAATTTTATGTCCCGCAGGAAGTAATACTTCTTTCGTTTTAATGGTATTCCATTCTGCTTCCGAAGTTAAATTGGCATGCAATAATATGTTTTTCAATTTTGTAGATGTAAACGGCAAAAACGGTTCACTTAAAGTCGCTAAAGCTGAAGCAATTTGAAGCGCCACATACATAATGGTTTTAGTACGTTCCGCATCGACCTTAATTACTTTCCAAGGCTCAGCATCGGCCAAATATTTATTTCCTAAACGTGCTAAATTCATTAATTCTTGTCCCGCTTCTCTAAAACGGTAACGCTCAATAGAACTAGCAATAACATCTGGATATGCCTTTAAGGTTGCCAAAGTTTCTTGATCTATTTCTAATAAATCGGAAGGTGTTGGCACAAATCCGTCGTAATATTTATTGGTTAAAACCACTACACGGTTAATAAAGTTTCCGAAAATAGCTACCAATTCGTTATTGTTTCTAGCTTGAAAATCTTTCCAAGTAAAATCGTTATCCTTAGTTTCTGGTGCATTTGCAGTTAAAACGTAACGCAAAACATCTTGCTGACCTGGGAAATCTTCTAAATATTCTGGCAACCAAACCGCCCAGTTTTTCGAAGTTGATAATTTATTGCCTTCTAAATTTAAAAATTCGTTGGCCGGTACATTTTCTGGTAAAATATAAGATCCTTCCGCTTTTAACATCGCTGGAAAAATAATACAGTGAAACACAATATTGTCTTTCCCTATAAAATGAACCATTTTTGTGTCTTTATCTTTCCAATACGGTTCCCAATCTTTACCTTCTCTTGCCGCCCATTCTTTGGTAGACGAGATATAACCGATTGGCGCATCGAACCAAACATAAAGTACTTTACCCTCGCCACCTTCGGCAGGTACAGGAATTCCCCAATCTAAATCGCGGGTTACAGCTCTTGGGCGTAAACCATCATCAATCCAAGATTTAACTTGTCCGTAAACATTAGGTTTCCAATCTTTTTTATGACCTACAAGAATCCATTCTTTTAAAAAGGCCTCATATCTATCTAACGGCAAAAACCAGTGTTTGGTTTGCTTTAACGTTGGTACGTTTCCAGTAATTGCAGATTTTGGGTTTATTAAATCTGTTGCATTGTGGCTGGTTCCGCAGTTTTCACATTGGTCGCCATAACTTTCTTCGTTTCCACATTTTGGACAAGTTCCAACTACGAAACGATCGGCTAAAAACTGATTCGCTTTAGCATCATATAATTGTTCTGAAGTTTCTTCTATAAATTCCCCTTTATCATTTAAGGTTTTAAAAAATTCCGAAGCCGTTTCATGATGAATTTTAGCAGAGGTACGCGAATAGTTATCGTAAGTAATTCCAAAATCTTCAAACGATTTTTTAATAATCGCATGATATTTATCTACCACATCTTGCGGTGTTACGCCTTCATTTTTCGCTTTAATCGTAATAGGCACACCATGTTCATCACTTCCGCCAATAAAAGCAACATCGTTTCCGGTTAATCTTAAATAGCGGGCATAAATATCTGCGGGCACGTAAACGCCGGCCAAATGCCCAATATGAATAGGACCGTTGGTGTATGGTAATGCCGCTGTAATAGTATATCGTTTTGGTGTGTTCATTCTATTATTATGATTAAAATTATTGGTTATTTCGAGTGTTTCAAGATTTAAAAATCATCTTAAAATTTCAATTTAATATCTAAAGACGTTAATATTTCACTCGGAGTAACACGTATTTTGAAGCCGTAAAAGTACACATTTTGCCTGCTATTTAGAAAAAAAATGTACTTTTACATTATGACAAGAATTACACACATAACAATTTTAATTTGTGTTATTTTTTTCTTCGGAAAAACGACACTTACAGCACAAGAAACAACGTTAACTAAACCAAGTACTTTGATACAACCTCCATATTTAAAAGCTGGCGATACGGTTGCCATTGTAGCGCCATCTGGTGTTGTAAAAAATGGTATTGATGAAATTGAAAGCGCCAAAACCTTACTTAAAAGTTGGGGACTACATACCATTGTTGGTAAAAATGTATTTAACAAAGCCAACCATTTTGCAGGTACTGATGATGAACGTTGTACCGATTTCCAAAGCGCTTTAGACAATCCTACGGTTAGCGCTATTTGGTGTGCTCGTGGTGGTTATGGTACAGTTAGAATTCTAGACAAACTCGATTACACAAAATTTAAACAACACCCAAAATGGCTTATTGGGTATAGCGATATTACAGGTTTACACAACCAATTTCATAATGAAGGTATAGAAAGCATCCACGGTATTATGTGCCTAAGTTTACCAAATGATTTAAATGAAATTAAAGAACCTATTGCTACTTTTAAAGCAGCCATTTTCGGAAAACCTTTAAGTTATACTGTTGAAGGCTCTAAATACAACCGCACAGGGCAAGTTACAGCGCCTTTGGTTGGCGGTAATTTAACTTTATTACACACTATGTTAGGTTCCAAAACGAGTATTAATATCGATGGAAAAATTCTGTTTATTGAAGAAGTCGGCGAGTACAAATACCATATAGATCGCATGTTACAGAGTTTAAAACGTGCTGGTTATTTTGATCATTGTGAAGGTGTCATTATTGGTGGCATTAGTAAAGTTAGAAAAAACACTACCGATTGGGGTACTAGCATTGAACAACTATTTCTTGATGCCTTAGCTGATTATGATTTCCCAATTGCTTTTAATATTCCTGCTGGTCACGAAAAAGATAATCGCGCACTAATTTTAGGTCGAACGATTGATTTAAACGTTACTAAAGATAAATCAACAATAGTTTTTAAGTAAAAAACCTGTTTAAAACACTAATGCTCAGCACCAAACTGGTTGGCTTTTATTATTGCATATTTTTGTCTAAATTTGCTTACAAAACAAAGTCATTCCTGAAATGAAAAAAGCTATAGTATTCTTTTCATTAGTATTTATATTTAGTTTTGGGTTTAGTCAAACAAAAATAGCCAAATTAACTTTTGAAACCGATCCAACGGATACTGATCCTGCTATAACGGATATTTCTTATACCACAAGTGAACCAGAGTTTTTTGATTACAGCGATGCTTCAAGACCTGAATACTTCTTCAGATCAACTAACAATATACCCGATGTAACTTTTAGTAAAACAAATGATTTAGGAGATTATTTTTTTGCTGTTCAGAATGCAACAAATGGCAACACCTCAATTGCGACACTATATCTTGAACAAATAAATATTGAAGGATATGAAAACCTTGAATTGAGAGTTTATTTAGCAGAAAGAGTTAATACAACACCTAGAGGATGGGATAATAACATTGGAGGAAATAATGATTACGTTCATTTTGATTATGATATAAATAGTAGCGGAACTTTTAATCCATGTTTATGGATTGAATCTTCTGGAGTTTTTCCAAATGAAGATAATGCTATAGCACGTATAGATACTGATTTCGATGAAACTGGAGATGGAAGTACTATAGGAAACACTTTTAATCAATTTATCTCTCCTATTACTGGTACAGGTAATACTTTGGATATGGTTATTGATTTTAAACTTAATAACGACGACGAAGACATTGCTATAGATAACATTGAAATATGGGGAACACTAATACCAAGTTGCAGTAACACATCTATATGGAACGGCACAACATGGAGTAATGGCATTCCTGACATTACAACTATAGCTACCATAAACGGACCTTATACAACCAATACAAGTAATGGTAGTTTTTCAGCATGTAGCCTAACCGTTAATGACGATTTAATTATTGAAGACGGTTATTATGTTGAAGTAGAAAACAATATTACTGTTACAGGTAACTTAATACTTAAGAATAATGGCACCCTAGTGCAAAATAATGATAGCGCCACATTTTCTAATTCTGGCGGCACCACTAGTTTCACAAGAAGCACGCATCCTTTAAACAACTGGTACGATTACACCTACTGGAGCTCCCCTATAAAAAATTTAACTATTGCGGCAAGCCCATTAAAGCATACTAATAGGCGTTATTGGTTTGATGCAAATAACTATTTAGATCAATATACAGAAATTAATAACACAGATACGTTTGAGGTAATACAAGCAAGTGATGATATTGATGATAATGGAGATGATTGGCAATATGCCACAGACACCACCATAATGACTCCCGGGGTTGGTTTTGCTGCTATGCATTATATTTCGGGCTATACCGGAGTTCAACCTTACGATTATGAGTTTATTGGTGAGTTTAACAACGGTATTATTACTACGCCCATCTCACACAACCCTTTAAACACCGGAGGACACTGGAACCTTATTGGTAACCCCTACCCAAGTGCTTTAGATTTTGATGCCTTTGTAACAAACAACCCAGGCGTTATAGAAGGTGCGGCTTATTTATGGTCACATTCCACACCTATTTCTGAGACAACCAGTGGAAATGAAAGTTTGAATTTTTCGCAAAACGACTATGTTATCATGACTACTGGAAGCGGGAGTGTAAACAATAGCCCTGGAACGCTTCTGGAATATATACCGTCTGGTCAAAGCTTTTTTATAGCAGGAACCTCAAACGGCATCGTAACGTTTAATAATTCAATGCGAATTAAAAATGGTGCCAGTAATAGTCAATTTTTTAAAAATTCAAATGCAAAAAACAATAATGTAGTCCAGCCTGATTCAAACAAATTATGGATTAATTTAACTTCAGATAATGGCATATTTAATCAGGTATTAATAGCTTATGTCAACGGGGCTACCGATAATTATGATGGAATGGTTTATGATGCACCAAGAAACCTATCGAGTGGTGTAGCTTCAATTATCTATACTCTTATAGAGGATAAAAATGATAAAAAATTCGCAATACAAGGCAAAAGTCCGAGCAGTATTACTGAGGAAGAAATAATTACCTTAGGCTTTTTAACTTCAATAGAATCTGCTACTACTTACACTTTATCCATAGAAAAAATCGAAGGAGAATTCTTAACAGGGCGCAATGTATATCTAAAAGATAATTTACTCAATACGTTTCATGATTTATCTGTAAGTGAGTATAATTTTACTTCAGAAACTGGAGAGTTTAATAATCGTTTTGAAATTGTATTTAATAATCAAACTTCTTTGTCTGCAAATACGCATACTACCGTAGATGATAATACCATTAAAATAGTCCATCTTGGCAATAAACAATTTAGCTTCACCACTTCAAACGGCTTAACAATAAACCATATTGATCTTTTTGACTTATATGGCAGAAAGATATATCGTTTTAACGAAATAAGTGAAACTTACTCTTTTCAACTATTAAACAATGCGCCGTACATTGCTAAAATTACACTTTCGGATAACTCAATAAAAACTAGAAAAATTGTTATTCATTAACATATTTTAGCTGTTTTTTTCTTACCTATAATTTCATTTATACATTTTATCGATAAAAAAACGTGTTTTACCTCTAATCGCTCTATATTTGTTTTCCTACAGAAAAACTATATAGCTCTACATTTATGAAACAAAAATACTCTTTATTAAAAACACTATTCATCATTTGTTTATTTCTAACGCAAGTCTATGCATTTGCTCAACGGGATGTTTACCTAGTTATCGGACAATCTAATGCCGCAGGACGTGGCGCTATAGAAGCCCAAGATATGGCTCCGCTAAACGGTGTAGATTTATATAATGGCACAAGTTGGGAAACAGCTATAAACACAAGTGCTGCAGATGGCGGAATGAATAGGTATTCTACCGTACAAAAAGAAGCACAAGACCAAGGATTAAATTTTTCTTATACATTTGGAAAAACAGTAAGTGCTGTTTCTGAAAATCAAATAGGCTTAGTAGTAAACGCTATTGGAGGTACTAGCATTGACTCGTGGTTACCAACCACAGGTGCTGGTTATTATGAAGCTGCAATAACAAGGATAAATGAAGCCCTAGCTTTAGGAGGATCAACCCTTAAAGGTATATTATGGCACCAAGGTGAAGCGAGTAGAAATGATTCAGATTATTTAGATACGCTAGAAAGTTTAATTACAAGTTTAAGAACAGATTTAGGCATCCCTAATCTACCCGTAATTGTAGGACAAATTAGTAAACAAAGAACCGACAACGATACATTTAATGCCAATATAAAAACAATCACCGACCCTTTAAATGTAAGCAACTATATCCCTTATACAGATTATGTAACAACCGATGGATTAAGTACTTCAGACAGAACACATTTTATTTCTAACTCGCAACGTGTTTTAGGCTACCGTTATGCTGCAAAAATTTTAGAAATGATATATGGTTTTCCCTATGTACAAAACGAAATTGTTCCTATTAGTGAAGATGCTTTTGTGCGCGGAGGAACAAGCGCAGATATCGTACAACAAACCATAGATAGCGAATATATACGTATAAAAGAAACAAGCCCTATTGGAAATAACACCCGAAGAGGCTTGGTTAAATTTGATATTAGTTCTATAACAAGCACAACAGACCGATTAATAATAGACACTACTTTAATTATTAATGCAGATCTTACGGATAGTGACAGTAGCGACGACAAAGAAGCTATGAATATTAATTTTTACAACATTGATACCAACTGGACCGAAAGCACAGTCACTTTTAACAATGCTCCCAATTTCACAAACCTAATTAGTTCTGGTAATTCTAATTTTTATATCGAAGGCCTACGCCAGCGTGGAGCAGACATAACAGATTATATTAAAGACCAATATGCCTTAGGCACAACTACCGTTGCTTTAGGTTTACAATCTACATCAAATGATGGTACGGCACAATTAAAATTTATTACTAAAGAAGACAGCGCAACACCATCAACCGCATCTTACTTAGTAGTAAGCTATATTAACACCTCTTCAACTCTAGGCAGTAATACCCAAAACAACAAACTAGACCAATTTAAAGTATCATACACCAACCCCGTAAATGACAACATGTTAATAAGCAGTCAATTTATAATGAATGAAATTAACTTATATAGCATTACCGGTAAACTTCTAAAAAAACAAGAAATCCATAACACATCAGCCACAGTCAATACTTCTAATTTAGTTAGCGGTGCTTACATTATGTCTATAACAAGTGAAAATGAAATGATTTCGAAATTAATTTTAAAAAAATAACTCGTTTTAAAAGATAATAGCTACTCAAAATAAATTTACAAAATTTCATATAATAATGGTGTAAAGGTTAATTTTAACGTTAATAAAGAGCAATCAACTATTATTTTTAGAGAATAAATATAATATGTTGTATTTTAGTAACTTAATCTTAAGTTAAAAATCAATCAATTACTCTCCAAATGAAAAAACTATTACTATTAAGTGTAGCAGCAATGCTTTTATTTTCTGTAAACGTAAATGCAGATACTGTAAACCCTAATTTAAACCTTTTAAATCCTGATGTTCGTAAATGTCTTATTGAAGCATCTAAAAGTGAAGGTTGGAAATTAGAAGCTGTTTACACGGACAAAGAAGAAAACCTTGTTATGGTTTTCGGAAAAGGCAATGAAACTAAGACTTACAAAACAAAATAAGTAATAAATACTGCTTTTTATAGTCTTATAAAAAATTTAAAAACCAACTGTAACGGCTTGTTACAGTTGGTTTTTTTTATTGTTTATTACATACCAAATTGATTTAAATGGTGGTCTAGATGCTTATAAAACATGGTATTCCATTCCTTTTTAGTCAAATCCCCAAAAGAATGCGACGCTTTATTATCAAAATGATTTGCACCTAATTGTTGCGTCTGATTAATAAAATCTACCAATCGTTTTTTCTCTAAGTCGAAATTTTTAGCATCGGTGATTAAAAATTAGGGAGCTGTTCGGCTATTCTTTTTATAAGGCTTATCGCTAACTACTATAGGCTTTACAACCGTTTTAAGCATCCAACGTTTAAAAGCATTCGGTCTAGGGTGTATATTATCGTAAACCATTTCGTAAGTTACATTACAGTGCGCCAACATTTGATCAACACTCATTTTACCCCATAAAGGTTTCGCTTCGGTATTTAGTTTGTTTATTCTAGCAACAACACTTTCCGTGTCTGCCGAATCGAACATGTTTTTCATTTTCAAATAGCTTTAAAAGTTTAACGCATTAAAGTTATCACTTATCAAACTCAGAACCAAACATTTGCACCCTAAAAAAGATAAAAAACCAAGACTTTTAACACCTAGAATCCTCGTTCTTTTTGTATCTGTTCGTAGGCCGCTTGTACTTGTCTGAACTTTTCTTCAGCACCTTGCTGGTGTTCTTTACCTAAATGAATAACCTTATCTGGGTGATATTTTTTAGCCATATTACGATACGCTTTTTTAATATCGCTTACCTCAGCATCTTTAGTAATTTCGAGCACTTTGTAAGCATTGTCGCTACTGTTGTAAAACATCGCTTTTATACTTTCGTAATCGCGCGAACTGATACCTAAATAGCTGGCAATGGTATTAATTTGGCTCACTTCATCTTCGGTTACCATACCGTCGGCTTTAGCGATACCAAATAGAAAGTGCATAAGTTGCAAACGCGACGGATGATCCATCATTTGCCTGATTTGCAAACACACTTGACGGGTTGAAATATTGTTTTGCTTATTGATGTTTTTAAAGAGTGCAAACGCATTATTTGCACGTTCTTTACCATACATATTTACAAATTGCTGACGTACAAAATCGAGTTCGCGTTGATCCTGCTTACCATCGGCTTTGATCACGATGGACGACAAGATAAGCAAACTGACTTCGAAATCGCCCGATTGGGTTTGCGGGCGTTGTTGTGTTCGGCCGCCATACGTGGTGCGACCTTGTTGTGGTTGCCCTTGATTTAGAAAGGGACTTTTTTTCCCGTCGGAAAGTGCATCTACTACACTTCCTAAGGCTAAACCTATTATGGCACCTATTGGCCCACCGAAAGACCAACCTAAAGAGGCGCCTATCCATTTTGTAAAACTCATGTGTTATTTTTTTTCTGCTTCAAATATACTATTGTTAGTTGACTTTTTAGGTGTTTTGTTACATTAGCGGAGGTTTGCGTTAAGGATTGTAGCGGATAGCCCACAGCCCGACGTAGGAGGTGCGAGGACTTGTAGCGAAAAGCCTGACCCGCAGGGAAACGCCCAAGAAAATAAAGCAGAAATTTTGTCAGGTTTTAGGGTGCATCACCGACTTAAAGGTGAGAGTTGTCTTATTTCGCACGATTTTTGATTAACTTTGCATAAGTATTAATTATATAATAAAAAATTTAAAGATATGTATCCAGCAGAATTAGTAAAACCGATGCGTGAGGATTTAACCAACGTTGGTTTTGAGGAATTACAAACTGCCGAGGCGGTGGATGCGGCTATTGCAAAACCAGGAACTACGCTTGTGGTTGTGAATTCGGTTTGTGGTTGTGCCGCTGCGAATGCGCGCCCAGGTGCGAGAATGAGTTTACAAAATGCAAAACGCCCAGACCATATTACTACGGTTTTTGCTGGTGTTGATAAAGCAGCTGTAGATGCGGCTCGTGGCTACATGGTTCCTTTTCCTCCAAGCTCGCCTTGTATGGCTTTGTTTAAGGATGGCGAATTGGTACACATGCTAGAACGTCACCACATTGAAGGACGTCCGGCTGAGTTAATTGCTGAAAACCTTGTGGATGCTTACAATGCAAATTGCTAAGCGTTAAAACTTGATTAGAATATAAATTAAACCACGATTTTTCGTGGTTTTTTTTATGTGTATACGCAACCATTTATTGCCTTTTGCATCTATAAAGTAAAACATTATTTTATGAGAAAATCGATTTTGTTGCCTGCCTTGTTATTGTTAAGTATGCTGTTTATGGCTTTTGGGCGCAAGGAAGATGATGATGACACTATTGATGGTGATCGTTTAAAATTATCTGAATTAAAAACTGAAATCGATGCTCTTATAAATACTTCGGTTTGTGATGACACTTATAATTGCGAGTTTATCGCCTATGGCAGTAAAGCTTGTGGAGGCCCTCAAGGCTATTTAGTGTATTCTACATCTATTGACGTAGAAAGCCTAAAAACTATGGTAGAAAACTATAACCAAGCTGAAGCTGATTTTAATACAAAATGGAATATTTCATCAAATTGTTCTACACCAAACCCACCAAGCGAAATAATTTGCGAAAATAACAAGTGCGTGGCTGTTTTTTAAGACTAAGTTTTTACTTATTTTTGGAGCATGCTAAAATTAATCTCATATCCGATTACCTTAATTTATGCCTTGGCGTTTTTGCTCACCATTGTCATATTTCACCCTATACAAGCTATTGGTCATCGAGTTTTTGGATATCATGGACTAAAAAAAACAGTAGATGCGCTGCAATTTTGCCTCATGCGCTGTTTAAATATTTTAGGTACGCGTTTTAGTTTTGATAATCCTTATGATATCCCTACCGATCAGCCCATTATTGTGGTGTCTAATCACCAGAGTATGTACGATATATCTCCACTTATGTGGTATATGCGCAAGCATCATCCTAAATTTATTAGTAAAATAGAATTAGGAAAAGGGATTCCGAGTGTGTCTTACAATTTACGTCATGGTGGTTCGGTTTTAATCGATAGAAAAAATCCAAGACAAGCCCTGCCTGCCATTATGAAATTTGGTGAGTATATTGAAAAAACCAAACGTGCGGCCGTTATTTTCCCTGAAGGTACCCGCAGTATTGATGGTACACCAAAGCCTTTTCAAACAAAAGGTTTAGAAATTTTAATTAAAAAAATGCCTTCGGCTTTAATTGTACCCATTACTATAAATAACTCCTGGAAAACACTGCGTTATGGCAAATTTCCTATGGGTTTGGGCACACATATAAAATTTACCGTGCATAAGCCTATAAAAGTTAGTACCTTTGCTAATAGACACGACCTAATTAACCAAATAGAGACCACTATTACCGAACATATAACACTTTAAACACAAACATCATGGCCTTAAAAAATAAGAGATTTGAAGTAATGAAATTCTTGGAAAAGGATATTGACACTTTAGTGGAAAAATATTTAATTCCGATTGAAAAAATATGGCAACCAACAGATTTTTTACCAAATTCGGAAGGTAACAATGAAGACTTTTTTGAAGATGTTAGAGAAATTAGAGAGTTAGCAAAAGAGCTACCTTACGATTTCTGGGTGGTTTTAGTAGGTGATATGATTACTGAAGAAGCGCTACCAACGTACGAATCGTGGTTGATGGATGTGGAAGGTGTAGATCAAGTTAATGGTAAAAATGGTTGGGCCAAATGGGTTAGCCAATGGACTGCTGAAGAAAATCGCCATGGCGATGTACTTAATAAATACCTTTACCTTTCGGGGCGTGTAAATATGCGCGAAATTGAAGTTACCACTCAGCATTTAATTGCCGATGGTTTTGATATTGGAACCGATAGAGATCCTTATAAAAACTTTGTTTACACAAGTTTCCAAGAGTTAGCAACCTACGTATCGCACAACCGTGTGGCTAAAATGGCTAAAGACATGGGCAACAAGCGTTTGGCTAAAATGTGTAAAATTATCGCTGGTGATGAAATGAGACACCACCATGCTTACTCGGAATTTGTTGAACGTATTTTTGAAGTAGATCCTAACCAAATGATGATGGCGTTTCATTACATGATGAAACAAAAAATCACGATGCCTGCTCACTTTTTACGTGAAACTGGCGGTAAAATTGGTTCGGCATTCGAAGAGTTTTCTAATACAGCACAACGTATTGGGGTTTATACTTCTATGGATTATATTGATATTTTAGATAAACTAATTAAGCGTTGGGAGATTGATAAAATAACCAACCTTAATGATGAAGCTGAAAAAGCTAGAGATTACCTAATGAAATTACCTTCTAGAATGACTCGCGTTGCAGAACGTATGAAAGTTCCAGAAAACTCGTTTGAGTTTAAATGGGTGCAACCAGCAATTATTAAATAGTTTGGTTTAGGTTAAAAATTAAACCGAACAAAAACGAATAAAATTTTATGAACCTCTGAAAAATGAATTCCGTTTTTTAGAGGTTTTTATATATTATGACGTTATTTAACCAAGATAAAGATTATATAAAACGTGTAAACCTAGCGTTATCTTTTATTGATACACATTTAAATTCTAATGTATTATCTTTAGAAAGCATCTCGGAAGTGGCTTCGTTTTCGCCTTTTCATTTTCATCGTATTTTTAAAATTATTATTGGCGAAACTCTAAACAGTTACATTAACCGGAAACGTTTAGAACAAGCCGCAGCCGCTTTAATTCATAAAAAAGATTTGACGGTTACCGAAATTGCTATGCAAAGTGGCTTTAGTAGCAACTCCAGTTTCAGTAGAGCTTTTAAGAAATTTTATGCCGTTAGCCCTTCAGTATTTAGAACAAATCATCCGCATAAATTTAGCAAGATAAGTACAATTGAAAGCAAGAATGGTCAAGAGAAAAGCAATACAGAACAGTACATTTGTAACATCAATAATCATTTAAATTGGGTTACTATGTATGCCACAATAGAAATTAAAACACTTCCTGAATTACATTTAGCCAGCGTAACACATATTGGTGTTAATAATATTGAAAATGCTTTTGAACGCATTATAAAATGGGCCATTCCACAAGGTTTAATGCAAGATCCGGAAACAAAATTAGTCCGCCTATTTCATGATAGCTTTAAAATTACCACTCCCGATAAAGTACGTATGAGTATTGGTGTTTTAACTGAAAAGGATTTTTTAGTTGATGCTGATATTCAGAAAACCAGTACAACACCAGGAAAATATATTGTAGGTCATTTTGAAATACCTATTGAAGATTTTGAAAAATCGTGGAATAGCCTTTATATTTGGATGCACGATAATGGTTATAAAAAAGCCGAAGGTGCTCCGTTTGAAATATACCAAAACGATATGCGCCAACATCCTGAAGGATTAGCTGTTGTTGACTTTCACATACCTATTGTTTAAGCCATTTAATAAAAACTTAATAATGTTAATGAAAAAAATAATCACTATATCTTTTATACTATCTAGTTTTTACTTCATTCAAAAAACTCATTCACAAGAAAGTACTGCTACACGAGAAGAATGTCTTGAATTTATAAAAGAAAATACTATTTACTTTAACCTTATGAAACATGAGAGTAGTGAATATTATCAAACAAAAATTGAAGAAAATAAATTAATTACAATTACTCCAACATCATCATTTGAAACGAATCTAAATAAAATATCCAATGTAGGTAACATAGAGTTTGGTTATGATATTGGTCATTGGAATGATGATAAGTTCGAATTTAATTACGTAACAATTTATACCTTCGGTGATTCTGTTCTGCAAACAGATTTCGATTCTAATCAACAGTTTTTTTTTTCGACTACTAATTTGTATTTTCCTAAAAAAAATTTATCAGAAGTATATAGATTAATAAAAGCATTTAAGAGATTAACCTATTGGAATCGTCAGGAGAGGAAAAAAAGTAAATTTTAATATGTTTTTTTTTGACCTAACAACTTTACAACAAAGCTCTTGCTTTAAACAAAAAAAACTTTGCTCGAATCTTACATCTCACACCACCAAATTAACAACATATAGTTACAAATGACCAATCAAGAAAACCATATTAAACAAACCATCGTCTTTGTAAAAAAAGAACTTAAAAATGCTGAAGGTGGCCACGATTGGTTTCATATAGAACGGGTTTATAAAAATGCGCTTTTAATTTCAAAAACAGAACAAGTAGATGGGTTTATTGTAGCTTTAGGTGCCCTACTCCATGATATTGCAGATAGCAAATTTAACAATGGCGATGAAACGGTTGGCCCAAAAGTGGCTCGTGAGTTTCTATTAAAAATAAACGTTGATCCAAAGGTTATTGATCACGTGGTTAAAATAATTGAAAACATCTCTTTTAAAGGCGGAAACACAGAACAAAAGTTTACTTCACCAGAATTAAAAGTTGTGCAAGATGCCGACAGACTAGATGCTATTGGAGCAATTGGTATTGCACGTTGTTTCAATTACGGTGGCTTTAAAGATAGAGCACTTTATGATCCTGAAATTAAGCCAAATCTCAACATGAGCAAAGCAGAATATAAGACATCCACTGCACCAACAATAAATCATTTTTACGAGAAGCTCCTGCTTTTAAAAGATAGAATGAATACGGAAACAGGCAAACAAATTGCTAACCAAAGGCACATTTATATGCAAGGCTTTTTAGACCAGTTTTATAAAGAATGGGAAGGAGAAGCGTAAATAAATCATTTTTTAATCTATCGCACTTTAAAATACGACAGATTAAAATGATTTTTACTATTGAATTATATGTTTAATTTCTTTTCGGTATTGCGATGCGCTTTTCCCGGTAATTTCATTAAACTGCTTATTGAAATGCGAAAAGTTATTAAATCCACATTCAAAACAAACATCGGCAATACTCATTTGGCTTTCATTTAAAAGCTTCGTGGCGTGCACAACTCTATATTCGTTTACCAATTGCGTAAATGTTTTTCCTGTGGTTTTTTTAAAGTAACGACAAAACGCCGGAACCGTCATACTTACCTCGTTGGCAATATCATCTAAAGCAATATGCTCGTTAAAATTGGCATTGATATATTTATATATGGTATTAATCTTATCACTGTCCTGTGGATTGGTTTCTAAAGCAATTCCGTCGGCATTTAATAAGGTATAATCATCTGTCTTAGATAAGTGATTCAAAATTTCTAAAAACTTAATCATGCGCTTTAAACCGTCATGTTCTAGAAGTTTTTCAATTTTAAGTCCAATTTTCTTTTTAGTATCTATTTGAAAACGGATGCCTTTCTTGGCGCGCTCAAACAAAGCAACAATATTGGCCATTTCTGGCACTGTTAAAAAATCGTCACCTAAAAAATTAGATGCAAACTGTACCGTAGTTTCTGTTCCGTTAGCCGTAAGCCTATCGGTAAACCCATTATGTGGTAAATTAGCACCAATTAAAATAAGTTGACTATTATTAAAGTAAGATAAGTGATTTCCAATGTGTGTTTTCCCTTGTCCTTTGTTTACATAAACAAGTTCCAATTCGGGGTGAAAATGCCAAAAAGCCTTGCTTTTATCCGCACTTTCGCCGTGTTGCCTAACCAAAATAGAGCTACCAAAACTAGGGCTAATCTTTTCTAATGTAGGTTTTTTAATAATCATAGAGAGCAATTTGCTGCAAAATTACGATATATTATGCATACATTATATATTTATTTACCTTTAATCTGTGTTATTTTAACTTAACACGAGGTTAACATTCCGTTAACAGATAATTTAGCACATAAAGTGGTCAAAATTGATGTTTTCTAAAGCGTAATGCTCCTGTATCTTTGCAGAGTAATTCATCATTAAATGCCCAAATCATGAAAGACGCTATTATCATCTCAAAAAAAATTGTATTAACTGCCACTTTATGTGCTGGTTTATTAGCCAATGCCGGAACTAACAATAACATCTTCGATAAAAGAGATGTTGTTAAAACCGCATTAACCATTAACAATGTTAAAGAAGGGAATGTTTTATCTATTAAAGATAACTACGGCACTACTTTATATAAAGAGTTTATTGAAGCATCTGGAACCTATAATAAAGGATTTGATTTAACCGCATTGCCAAATGGCGATTATGTTTTTGAAATAAATAAAGATGTTGAAATTAAAATTATACCTTTTACAGTAATTAGTAATGAGGTTGTTTTTAATAAAGCAGCAGAAGTAACGGTTTTTAAACCAACTGTTAGAATGGAAAACAATTTTCTTTTCATCTCACAATTATCTCTGAATGCTTCACCATTGGAAATTGAAATTTACGCAGACGTAAATGGTAGTTATGAGTTATTACATTCGGATAAAACTGAAAATGCTCAAATTATAGAAAAAACGTTCAAGCTTGAAAAAGGAAATTATAAAATAAAAATTAACTCTGAAAATCAAGAGTATACAAAATTCATTAATAATTAGTTTAATGTCTTATTTAGTTTAGTTTAGTTGGTAAAGTGGGCTGTGGTGGCCCACTTTTTTTTGCTTTAATTTGAACTAGAACCGACCATCCTTTTTTTTAAACGTCACTTTTTTCACCATAATATTACTACTTCTTTTTTCCTCCTATTACATAGATAAATACTATTACCGTTTACCGATTTTTCTATATTCAGATACATCATTTCAACACCAGTAATAGCATCATAATAAGCACATTTAACTATAAAATATGCTATTTTACCTCAACCAGAACAAATGGTTAAAATAGCATACAAATGCATTAAAATCAATACATTGACTTTGGTTAAGCGGTTGTATTTTTGCCCCATCAAACAATGAGAAAACCATATTATGAGAAATATATTAAAGTACGCAAAAAAAACCTTATTAACAGTAACCATGTTAACTGCATTAATAAGTAACGCAAACGAAAAAATAGCGATTGAAAAGAAAGGTCTTGTTAAAACTGCCTTAACTATTAACAATGTTAAAGAAGGAAATTTACTATCTATTAAAGATGTACATGGAATTACTTTATACAAAGAATTAATTTCTAAATCTGGAACTTACAGAAAAGGATTTGACTTAACAGCTTTACCTGATGGCGAATATGTTTTTGAAGTTGATAAAGACCTTCAAATTAAAACCATTCCTTTTACAGTGAGTAACAATAATGTAGTTTTTAACAAAACTAAAGAAGTAACAGAATTTAAACCTTTTGTAAAAAAACAAAACAATCTTGTTTACATCACACAACTGGCTCCAAATTATGAAACTTTGGATATTAGCATTTACGCTAACTATGATGGAGAGTTTCAATTAATTCATTCTGATAAAGTTGAAAACACACAAGCGATTGAAAAAGCATACCAACTTGAAAAAGGAAGTTATAAAATAGTATTACATAGTAATAACAAAGAATACACAAAATTCATTAACAACTAGTTAATGTCTATTTAGTTTAGTTTAGTTGATAGTGGGCTGTGGTGGCCCACTTTTTTTTGCCCTAAACTGAACGACACGCACCTCTAGGTTTAAAAAAAATTCTCCAAAAAAATGTTCCAGTATACTCGAAGCATTTTTCTATTTAATAAATACCTATCAAAATATAGTCGTTCAAAAAAAAGATCAATTAAAAACTAATTTACCTGGATATTTCAAAAACAAACCCTCATCAAACATATAGGTAATTACCTACTATTTATGGTAGATTAATCGACACCTTTTACATAGGTAAAATAGCACATAAACTCATTAAAATCAATGTTTTACACCTTGGTAATCGGTTGTATTTTTGACCTATCAAACATTAAAATACCCAAGCTATGAAAAACGTAATTAAACACTCGAAAAAAATCCTATTTGCAGTAACCTTGTTCACTGCCTCATTAGGTCATGCTATTGAAAAAGATCCAATCGCAGATAAAGGAGTTATCAAAACGGCATTAATTATTAGCAATGTTAAAGAAGGAAACTTACTATCTATAAAAGACTTAAACGGAAATATTCTTTATAAAGAATCTATTTCTGAAACTGGAACTTATAAAAAAGGATTCGATTTAACTGCCTTACCAAATGGTGATTATTTTTTCGAAGTTGATAAAGATCTAGAAGTTAAAACTATTCCGTTTACAGTAAAAGATAACAACGTTGTTTTTAACAAAACTGAAGAAATCACTGTTTTCAAACCTTATATTAAAGAACAAGGCGATTTTATTTTAATCTCAAAATTGGCTCCAAACTTTGAAGCTTTAGATATTAGTATCTATGCCAATTATAACGGTGACTTTGAATTACTTCATTCGGATAAAATTGAAAACACACAAACCATAAAAAAAGCATACAAACTTGAAAAAGGGAGTTACAAAATTGTCTTCAACTCAGATAATCACGAATACATAGAGTACATTAACAAATAACTAACTAACCAATTTGTTGAAAAGTGAGCTATAATAGCTCACTTTTTTTGCTTTATATTGAAATGAAAAACCAGATGGATTATCTCTTTTTTATAATCCCTTTTTTCAACAAAACCAAATACACTTAAAGTCCAAAAATTTAATACTTCCTCATTATTTTAATTTCAAAACGGTCTATTCATCTCCATATAACATTTGCCATATCTATACTTAATTACCCCCCATTTATGGTAAATTAATTAACCTAATCATAATAATATAATAACGGTTAAAATAACACATAAATATATCAAAACCAATGTTTTACAAATGGATGATCGGTTGTATTTTTGACCTGTCGAACGTTACAAAACCCAAATTATGAAAAACGTATTAAACAACACAAGAAAAGGAATTTTAATGGTAGCTATGTTTACTACATTATTAAGTTTCGCAAATGAAGTTTCTGTTTCAAAAGCTAAAAATGAAGCTAAAAGAACATCACTTACATTAAAAAATGTAAAACAAGGTAACTTACTTTCTATAAAAGACGACCAAGGCATTGTACTCTATAAAGAACTTATTGAAAAAACAGGAAGCTATACTAAAGGTTTCGATTTAACCGATCTTCCAAACGGATCATACACTTTTGAAATTGATAAAGATGTAGAAATAAGCACAATACCATTTAAGGTAGCTGCGGAAGGCGTAACTTTCAATAAAGAGGCTGAACACATTGTTTACAAGCCAATTACAAAAGTAGTAGGAGATTTACTTTACATTACAAAGCTTTCTTTAGAAGAAACGCCTTTGGAAATTAACATCTTTTTTGAAGATAACAGTACAGCTAGTCTGCTTGAAGAAATTTACACTGAAACTGTTGAACACTCTAAAATTATCCAAAAAGTGTATAAATTAGAAGGTTTATCGCAAGGTACATACGAAGTGATTTGCAACACAGACGGAAGATCTTTTACAACATACATTAAATAATAACAAACCCTCAATTATAAAGGTGAACCCTAAACGGTTCGCCTTTTTCTACTTTAAAATCCTATTAGATGAAAGCTCTCAACATCGCTACATTTCAAAAAAAAAGCATCAACAACAGACATTCGAACACTATTGAAAAAGCAAACAAACGTGCCAACTGGTTACTAAAACGCATTGTTTTACACATTATTTGGGGCGTTATTAATCTTGCTGCATTAATCTATTTTTCAACTATAATTACCGGTACACCTTGGGAATTTTTCTTCCTAGCATTCGGTATTATTTACTGCACAGCTTACTGGATTATAGCTTCTAAAATATTTGACAAACTCATTGGTGACGAAATTGAAAACATTTCTAAATAACTGAATTTCAGACTAAAAATCTCAGTTAACGAAATAAAAAAACTCAAAATATATAACTATATTTTGAGTTTTTTTTATATAATAATTTAACAAATTCTAATTTACTCTCCAGGAAACTGCGCAGGGCGTTTACCTAAAAAAGCAGTAGTACCTTCTTTAAAATCAGCCGTAGCAAAACACTTTCCAAATTGCTTTATTTCCATAGCATAACCATCTTTGTCTATATGGAAACCGGCATTAACAGCCTTAATCGCTTTTCCGATAGCAACCGGAGAATTTCGCATCATTTTACCGGCTAACTTTTCAGCTAACGGCATCAACTCCCCTAAAGCCACCACGTAATTTACTAAGCCGTAATCCTTAGCGGTATTCGCATCAATCATTCCGGCCGTCATAATCATTTCCATTGCACGTCCCTTACCTACTAATTGCGGTAAACGTTGCGTACCACCATAACCAGGAATAACACCTAAAGAGACTTCCGGAAGGCCCATTTTCGCATTATCGCTAGCTATTCTAATATGGCAAGCCATCGCTAATTCCAAACCTCCACCAAGTGCGAAACCGTTAACAGCAGCAATCACGGGTTTAGATAAATTTTCAATATAATCAAATAATATCCTCTGTCCTTTAGCTGCTAACTTCCCACCTTTTTCTTCGGAAAAATTGGCAAACTCACTAATATCGGCACCAGCCACAAACGCCTTTTCACCACTACCCGTTAAAACAACCACTTTAGTATTCTTATCGGCATTAACCTCATTAAACGCTACCGATAATTCCTTAATAGTAGCTTTATTCAAGGCGTTTAATTTGTTCGGTCTATTAATGGTAATAACAGTTATACCATTATTGGTCTGTGTTAAAATATTTTGATAACTCATAAAAATTGGTTTTAAGTTTAAAAGATATTAATTTCTAAGAAATTAACTCCCAAAAGTATTAGAATGTTCATTTAATTGCGGAAATACCACTTTAAAAACAGCGCCTTTACCTTCTTCGGATACAAAAGAAATTTCACCGCCATAGGTTTCCACTATATTTCTTACCATAGCAAGGCCGAGTCCCATACCACTGGTTTTAGTTGTAAATTTTGGTTCAAAAAGTTTTTCTTTATGCTCCTCAAGCACGCCCGATCCATTATCCGATACCGTTAAAACAACAGTACCATCGACCGAAGCCACATGTACTATTATTTTAGCATCATCTTTTACCGGCATAGCTTGTATGGCATTTTTAACCAAATTGGTTACCACACGAATAAGTTGTGTTCTATCAAAAACAGCAATAATCTCTTCTTTATCTGCAGAAAACATCACATAATGCTCATTAAAAATATCTAAAGCCAGCTTTACAATTTCAACTACATTCAACGTTTCGTTTTGCTGTGCAGGCATTTTAGCGAAGTTAGAAAACGCCGATGCAATAGAACTCATGGTATCTATTTGCTGAATAAGTGTTTTGCTATATTCGTCTAATTTCGAATGAATATCGACATCTGTTGGATCGAATTTCCGTTGAAAACTTTGTACCGTTAAACGCATCGGGGTTAACGGGTTTTTAATTTCGTGCGCCACCTGTTTTGCCATTTCGCGCCAAGCTTGTTCACGCTCACTTCTAGCCAATTGCACGGCACTATCTTCTAGCTCGTCAATCATGCTATTATACGAATTTACAAGGGTTGAAATCTCTTCACTCGTATCACTTATTTCAATTTTTTCGTTTCGTTTTTCTAATCGGGTCGAATTTATTTTTTCACTAATTGTTTTTAAAGATTTTGTAATATATTTTGAAAGTAAGAAAGCACTAGCCACCGCCATTAAAAGCACCAGCAAATATGCATAACTTATACGTTCTAGAAATTCTTCAAGCTCTTTAGCCAGAAAATCATCATTTTCTAAATACGGAATATTCAAAATAGCGATAGGTTTAGAGCGCATATCGGTAACATAAGTAAAAGACGACTGAAAAGTTTGTCCGTTTTCCATATGTTTATCCACATGCCGATGTTGTGGCGTGTTGGAAATCGCATTCAAAATATCGGCTGATAAGCATTTCTCAATAGCCGCTTTTTTCAAGCCCGCATTAGACGCAATTAAAAGTCCGCCCTCCAAATCGTACAACATAATTTGAAGTTTATGGATGTCGGCAATGTTATAAATTTCTTCTTTAAATATAATAGGAATATTTTCAGTTTTCACTTCCCAGGTATTCTGCCGCCCGTTCAACACGCGTTTTATATGGGTTTTGGTATTCAATTCCTTACGCTGTAAACGTTCGGTATGATAGTCTCGAGTTTCTTCTTGGTATTGATAAATGGCCACAGCCGATATCAAGATAGACGCCAATATAACCAGTAAAATCATGGCTAGAAATATTCGAGTACGTAGAGATGGTTTTTTTATTTTCATTAATCACATTGTAGTGGTCTAAATATAACAATAATCGCACCAAACCGCCCAACAGAGTTTTAAAAAATTATAGTTCGAAATTAAAACCATAACAGGACTTACAAGCCTTTATAAGCGACACCATATAGCTCGTTATTAATCATCACTGCTTTCTGTTTTTAAATCCGTAACCTTTTGTTAACTTTGCAACCGAAAACTAAACAAGCATTTACGTTGAACTTACAGGACATTCCGCGAGTAAAATCGATTACTAAAGCGGACTTTTTAAAACATTATTTTATTCCGCAAAAACCTGTGGTTATAGAGCATTTTATAGACCATTGGCCGGCATACAGCAAGTGGAATTTAGAATATATGAAACGTGTTGGCGGACATATTACCGTGCCCCTTTACGACGATAGACCCGTTGATTTTAAAGACGGTTTTAACGAGCCACACGCCAAAATGAAACTGGCCGATTATGTCGACTTACTTAAACGGGAACCTACCAAGTTTAGAATTTTTCTATGGAATGCCCTAAAGGAAATCCCGACGTTGCAAAAAGATTTCACCTTTCCCGATTTTGGTTTACGCCTCATGAAAGGCATCCCGATGCTATTTTTTGGTGGCGAAAACTCGCATACTTTTATGCATTATGATATTGACTTAGCCAATATTTTTCATTTTCATTTTGAAGGAAAAAAACAATGCATTCTCTTCGACCAAAAGCAAAACAAGTTTTTATACAAAGTGCCACATGCACTAATTACAAGAGAAGACATCGATTTTAACAACCCCGATTACAACGCTTGGCCTGCTCTAAAAAAAGCAACAGGTTATAAAACGGAACTGTCTCACGGCGAAGTACTTTATATGCCCGAAGGTTATTGGCACTACATGCGTTATATCACTCCCGGGTTCTCGATGAGCTTACGCGCCATTGCCCGAAATCCGAAAAATTTTGGTCGCGCCATATACAACATGTTTATAATGCGAAACTATGATAACCTGATGCGCCGCCTTAAAGGCCAAAAATGGATTGATTGGAAAAATGAGCAAGCCATTACACGCACAAACAAGCATTTATGAATTAATATTTTGATATCAAAAAACTTATAATATCTTTGCCCACTTATTAAAATAACTCAAATCATGAAAAAACAATTAATGGCATTAACATTAATGGTACTTAGTGTATCATTCGTTAATTCTCAAGCATTTACAGGGCAAAACGACAACAAATTTCAAGTTGGCGCTAACCTACAAAATAACGGAACAGGGATAAACATTAGCTACGATTTAGGTATTGGTGATAATATTTCTGTTGGTTTTTCTTCCACTTATCTATTAGGTGTAAATGAAGCCTTACTAGATAACATTGACGACGATTTAGATGCTACTTTTGGAAACCGTTTCGATCTAAAAGCACGTTTTAATGCTAATCTTGGAAACGTAATTAATCTTGACGAAAATTTCGATCTTTATCCAGGTTTAAACTTGGGCATACACAACTTCGGTGGACATTTAGGAGCACGTTATTTCTTTTCTGAAGGTTTTGGTGTTTTTACCGAACTTAATGTGCCTTTAGCAAAATACAATTCGGATGATCATTTAACAGATGCCGAAAAATTAAACAACCAATTTACAATTAATTTAGGAGCTGTTTTCAGCCTGTAATTGTAGAAAAACACTTATCACTTATACTGAATTTCTTACAGTATAAGTCTAAATACCAAACCGATAGAACATATTCTATCGGTTTTTTTTATACCTATTTAATAAGTTCATGAGCTTTTTCGTAAACCAAATGCGACTCCCAACCACGGTATAAAAAATATTCAATAAATTTCTTCCGTTTCTTAAAAACGTCGCTCTCTTTTAGTGTATCCACTTTTTTTTCGGCTAAGGCATTAAAAACTTCGTTATACTCCTCATTTTCAATTTCTAAAAGTGCCCGATTTATATTAATTTTACTCAAGCCCCTTTTCTTGAGTTCGAGCGATATTCGCACTCTACCCCAGTGCTTAATTCTGAACTTTCCGCGCGCAAAAGCCATCGCAAATCGTTCTTCATTAAGATAGTTGTTTTCAATTAGGTGTACAATAATAACATCGGCAGCTTCGGGTATCATGCGCATATCGTACAGTTTTTGATTAACCTCCTTATGGCAACGTTCTTGATACGCGCAGTAATGCTCCATTTTTTTTGTAGCTTCCTGTACCGTATATGTTTTTGTAGTGTTTTGCATCACCAACAAAAATAACAATTAGATTAACAATATATTAATATCGCAAGTTTTAATACGCTCTCAATATTCAAACTTATTTTTTATGAAAAAAATTACTTTTTTAAAATCCATTACATTCCTAACAGCCCTATTTGGAATGGTTTTCTCTGGGTTTGGGCAGACTACACTAGCCGAAGGAGATATCGCGATTACAGGCGTAAATACAGATAGTTTTGATCAATTTTCATTTGTTTTATTAACAGACGTAACAACCGGAACTACAATACATTTTACAGACTGCGGCTGGTATGCAACCGGAGGATTTAGAGGCTACAACCCTATAAGCCAAAGAATTAATGAAGGCATTGTAACTTGGGAAGCCACATCTGATTTACCATGTGGCACACAAATTATTATCGAAGATATCGGCTCAGACACTTACTCTGCTACAAATGGTGATGCAATTGAAACTGATCCCGGGTTTAATTTATCCGGAAATGGAGATCAAATAATTGTTTTTCAAGGCACAACAGCATCCCCTGTTTTTTTATTTGCTATTCATGTAGCAAATAATACTGGCTGGACTAATACAATCCCAGGACCATTTGGAACTCGGTATAGCGCAGTACCCGCAGGCTTAACAGACGGCATTAATGCTGTGGCTTTTAATATGGATCATAGCACTTATAACTGTGCTGTAACTAATAACCAAACTTTAATATTAGAAGCTATTGTTGATAATGCAAATTGGTCAGGTCACAACTCAATACCTCAAACATTAGGCACTTGTGTTTTTACTTGTACTGCTGCAGGATCTTGTGCTTCAACGGTAACATGGAATGGAAGTTGGAGTGGTGGTACACCAGATTTAACTACTAACGTAATAATTGATACAAATTATAACACTAATGCTAGTATTGGAAGTTTTAGAGCTTGTAGCTTAACCATAAACAATGGAGCCATATTAACAGTAGATAATGGCACCTATGTTGAAGTTGAAAACAATGTTATCGTTAATGGAGAACTTTATGTCGAAACACAAGGTGATTTTGTTCAAAATGACATTGCAGGTATTTTCACCAATAATGGTATCTCTAGAGTAAATAAGCAAACAGCCGTAAAGTCAGATTGGTTTCATTATACATATTGGAGTTCACCTGTTGAAAATGAAACTACTGATAATGTATTCGGAAATGTTGATGGAGATAGACGTTTTTGGTTCAATGCCGCTAATTTTGTAGATAATGTTGGTAATGATGATATTGATGATAATGGAGACGATTGGCAATATGCTTTAGCTTCAAACGGAACCAACAACATGATTCCTGGAGTTGGCTACGCTGTAACAGAGGCTAGATTTTTTGTTCCTGGCTCAGCGGGTACAGCTAGTTTTGAAGGTGAATTTAACACCGGTAATATTGAAGTTGATATTGAATTAAACCCCTCAAACACTGGCGTAAACTGGAATTTTATAGGAAACCCATACCCTTCTGCAATAGATTTTATTGCTTTTCAAGCAGCCAACTCAAGCGTTATTGATGGTGCTGCTTATTTTTGGTCTCAAGCAGCTCCTCCAAGTGCTGCTAACGCGGGCAACGAAGTTCTTAATTTTGATTTAAACGATTATGCCGTATTTACTGTTGGAAGCGGCGCAATTTCTGCTGGTGGAGTTTCAACAGAAATACCTACTGGCTATATTGCTTCTGCTCAAGGTTTCTTTATACCTGCTTTAAGCGTCGGCAAAGCAACTTTTACTAACGCCATGCGCATGGCAGATGGCGCAAGTAACAATCAATTTTTTAAAGGAACTTCCTCTAAAAACTCAAATTCTACTATTGCCAACAAGCTATGGATTAATTTAACTTCTGGCAATGGCATTTTTAACCAAGTATTAATAAGTTATGTAGATGGTGCAACAGACGGTAATGACGGCATGTATTATGATGCTCCAAAATTTGCATCAGCTAATTCTGCCGCTATGCTTTATACATTTATAGATGCTGAGAATACTAAATATGCGATACAAGGCAAAAGTATTAATAGCATTAACGAAAATGAAATCATAAATATTGGATTTAACACAAATGTAAACGTCTCCACCATATTTAATCTATCCGTAGCACAACTACAAGGTGATTTCTTAAACAATAACACGATTTATTTAAAAGATAATTTACTGAATATTACACATAATTTATCAGATACCGACTACAATTTCACATCAGAAACAGGCGCCTTTACAAACCGTTTCGAAATTGTATTTAAAGAAGAAAACACACTAGCTGTTGATGCGCTTGTAAATAATGAAAGTGCATTTCAAATTATTCAACATGATAGCGAGCAAGTTACCTTTAAAACAGGCACAAGCGCGACAATTAAAACTATTGTTATTTACGATTTGTTTGGTAGAAAAGTGTATCAGTTTACAGGCGAAAACAGCTCGGAAACATATAATATTCCAAACATAAAAACAGGAATTTATATCGCTAAAGCGGAATTATCTACAGGAACCGTAATTACTAAAAAAGCAATAAAGAGGTAATTTTTTACAATGTATACTTTAAGGCTAAAATAACATTTAATCCAGCGGCTGCAATTCCAGACGAATAGGTTTTGTAACGCTGGTTGGTGATGTTTTCAACACTTGCCGAAACCGACGTAGATTTATGCAATTGATATTGCCCTCTTAAATTTACCGTGTACCACGATGGCGCGTAAGGATCTCCATTTTTATCTAAAGCATAGATATAATCTTTTTCTATTTCAGAAGGTGCCAATTGATTAAAAGATAATTCGCTATTATAATTCGCAAATGCATCGAGCTTAAATCGATTCATATCCCAAGTAATGTGCGTATTCCCAAAGTTTGGAGCCACATGCCTGATAGGTACTTCACCCCCCTCATCTTCTTCCGTTCCGCCAATAACATTATATTGCGATGTTAAGGCTAAGGTTTTAGATATATTATATTTCAACCCAACTTCAAACCCATAAAGCCAAGCTTTTGAAGCATTCTGAATGGCTTGTACATTACTTAATTCGCCATCGTACATAATTTCGGTTTCGCCATTTAAGCTATAATCGCGGCGCACCAAAGCATTATCTAAATAGGTATAATAGGTGCTCATATCTAAAATAACGGTATCGTCGAAATTCAACTTTAAACCCAACTCGCCGCCATAAGCATATTCAGGTTTTAAATGTTCGTTTGGCACCACAACCGATCCGGGTTCCGAATCGAACACCTTACCAATATCATCAATGTTTGGCGCTCTAAATGCCGATGATGCATTGACGTTCCATTGTATTAGCGCACTTGGCGACCAACTAATACCAGCCGTTCCTGTAAGTGCTCCTGCCGAGTTATGTGCCGTTGTAAAAGGCAAATTGAGATAAGCGTTGTTTTCGGTAAAATCGGCATTAGAAACCACCCGATTAAAACGTAAACCCGACTGAAACACAAATTTCGTATTCGGCTTATATTTTATACTCGAATAAACAGCTGCCGACTGCCATGATGCCCCATTTGGATATCGTGATACCGTTGGCACGATGGTATTAGTTTCTATATTTTCTTCTTCTCCGTTAGAAAACACATTGTTATACACATACTCGAAACCGTAAAACAATTGCATTTTAGAGTTTATCGTTTTTTCTAAATCGAGGTTGAATGAATATGCATCTACAGATTCTTCTTTTATGCTTCTAATAGCCGATTGAAAATCGCGATCCATTCTACTTTCTTTAAAGTTCTGATAAGCAAATGTGGCTTTAATTTTATCGTATAAGTTAGAATTACTACTTAATTTAGTGACTTGCAAATTAGACATAAACCAGTTTTGCGGGCCGTAAGACCATTCTGCAGAGCGTAAAACATCGCTACGGTATCTAATTAACCGATCGTATCTTGGAATATCGGATGATGTGGTGTAAAACAAACCTAAATCGAAACTTAAATTCTCGTAAGGTTCATACCGTACTTTTTGCATCAAATTCAATTGGTTGTAACCCGATTGCTTTTGCACTAATGGATCTGAATTTTCCATAACCACATCGCCACTCACGTTGGTTTCAACATATTCTGGTCTTAAATAATCGTCAGGGCCATATTTTCCCATTTTTAAATCGCTAAAATCGGTATAACTCGCACTGGTTACAAATCCCCATTTTTTATAGCCTAAATTAAGATCGACATGCCCCGTTTTTTCCTGACTTGCCGAAGCGTATCGCGCCACAATATTCGACTTAACCAATAAAGAATCGGTGTAAGACAATTGTGGTTTTTGAGTATAAAAACTCATTACACCACCAATGGCATCACTCCCATAAATTACCGAGCCTGAGCCTAAAGTAACCTCTGTGTTTTGAATAGAAAACGGATCGATAGCAATGACATTTTGTAAATTCCCACCTCTAAAAATAGCGTTATTCATACGCACACCATCAACCGTTATTAACAATCTATTGGTTGAAAATCCACGAATCATAGGGCTTCCGCCACCCATTTGACTTTTTTGCATATAAACCTGGCCGGTGCTTTCTAATAAATCGGCACTAGTTTGCGGATTTGAAAACTGCACATCGCTCGCGTTTAAACTGACGATAGTTTGTGGAATATCTCTTTTATTCTGCTGAAATTTAGACGCGGAAATAACAACTTCCTGAAGCCCTTCGGTATTAGAGCTTAAATACACTTTGTTTGAAGTCCCTATTTTCCGTTTTGTAGTTTGTTTTAAAACATGAGACAAGTGCTTGAAATAAATCATTTCAGCATCGGCAAAGGCTTGCAATGACGCTTCGCCTCTAAAATTAGTTATCACCGATTTAGATTTATCAATATTGTAAATAGCCACACCAAATATAGGTTCTTGCGTTACTTTATTAAGCACTTTTACCTGCTGAGCGCAAACGCTCCATGAAAAAAACAACAAAAAAATACTATAAAAAAATTTCATCTTTTAATTAAAAACTTGATTGAAAACTTGTAGGGATCTAGGCGGCTTAAAGCTTCCCAAATGTAGTTCAAAATATAGTAACATCATATTTAAAAACGACTGCCTTTGCTTGCCATTAATCTTTACAGTTGGTAAGTCATCAAAAGTTGTTCCTAAGAGCTGTTTTAGCAAACCTAAATCTTCACCAGTAATGGTATTTCTATTATCAGGTGTGTCTTGAAACTTTCCTTCAACCAAATTAAAGTAACGCGAATCGCTGTTTTTAATATCGGGGTAAAACCCTAAATACTTGGTTAAATTCAATAAAAACAACAGGTGAAAGTTGGCATATTCCGATTGCACATCGAGCCATAACAAAGTGGTTTCAATATAACTGAAAAGGGTTTCGTTTTCTTCTTCTTCACGCAATCCGCTACTTAACACTTCGGATAAAAACATAACGATAGCACTTTTTAATACATGAGTATGCAGGCTGCTATATAAATGATTCAACTTAACATCGGTTAAGGTTTGCAACGACCTATTATCTTTATAATTAAGAGTTAATTGTAATTGTGACAACAGCTGAAAATAGGCCGTTCTAGCGCCTCCTTTTTTACTTTTTAAAACCCCTCGAAGTAAAAAACTCACGACGCCCAATTGCTGAGTATAGCATTTAACAATTAAATCGTTGTCGCGGTATTTTAACTTAGACAACACTATGGCTTGAGTTGTAACTAGCATTACCTTACCACCATTAATTTAAGTACTTTAGTTTCGAAGGTATCCAAATCGGAAATCATGATGAGATACACACCCGAAGACACTACATTATTGGCCATATTTTTGCCGTTCCAAAATACAGTACCGCCATCTATTTCGAGGTTATAATTATTATACCTAAGGTTAATTCGCGACTGCGCTTCGGCTACTAAGTTTCCTTCAATATCGGTAATTTTAATATTGACATTCTCAGAAATATTTTTAATGGTTACCTTTTTTTCGACGATATCGAAATTGGGTCTTACCGGATTAGGATATGCATAAACGGTTTCTAAATCTTCGGTAGATTTTGAACCACCCGATTTAAACGACACCAAGCCGTTACTGGTTCCAAAATAAATAAGACTGTTGGTATCATCGATAGAAATACCGTTGACATTGTTTGATGGTAAAGGCGAATTATCGGCTGTAAAATGATAAATGGTTTCCTGCCCATCGGAGGATAAATAAAACACACCAGCACCAATGGTTGAAATCCACTTGTTATTGGCGCCATCTACTTTGATATCGGAAATAAACTGATCGGCTAAAAGCTCTTTTGCAATACCGTTTTCAAGAATTATAATTTCGTCAGCAGCTACATCATCATCAGTAAAAAAGTTAGAGGTATTGTACAATACTCTTAAACCAATATCGGTACCTATCCACAATTGGTTTCTATTATCTATAGCTAAAGCACGTACTGTTTTTGTTGGCAAATTCCCGTCGATTTCGCCAATGCTTTTTAATAAAGGACTTCCATTATTTTCATTAAAACCAATAACTCCTTTAGAGAAACTTGATATCCATTTTGTATTATTGTTATCAATAATTAAATCGCCAAACCCTAAATTATCATACACTGGGTTGTCTATTATAGACTCAAAACTATAGGAATTCCATTGATTATTAGTAGGATTAAATGATTTTATAGCACGATTTACCAAACTTGTAATGCTCCACAGCAAACCATTAGAATCAAAGGCGATACCGCTAACGCGTATGCTGACATAAGTTGACGTTGGTGATAATGATAAAGACTCCAACCCACTATTATTTTGATTATATAACACTGTAGGGACATCATCATTAAACTCCAATAAGCCATGAAAAAAGGAACTCACAAATGCTTGATTGCGATTAGATGGATTTACCACAATAGTATTTAAATCTCTGGCCCCGAACACATCGGCATACGGTGTATTTACCCAAACATCATCATTTAAACGACTTACGCCACGGGCTCTTAAAGTAGGCTCATAAAACAAACTATATTCACCATAAGTAACCCATACGCCACGAGCATCTGCTTCAATTGAAAACACTGAATTTAATAACGGTCCATCAGGATGTACTTCTTCAAAAATAGTAGGAGATAACACTGCTGTTTTTAGCACACCAAAATCTTGACTTCCAATAAAGATTTCATCTCCAGCGACTGTAGCTACTGTAAATTCTGTATCGAAATCGGTAATTACAGAAGCTTGACTTATAAGATTAAAACTAGCATTATACATATATATATCATCCTCTGTGCTAACTAGTAACTGGTTTTCAACACTGCGTAAATCCACCGGCGTGTTCGTAAACAAAAACAAACTCGTTAATACATTATTATTAACTTCATAAATACGTCTATTTGTTTGGATAGCGTAGAGTTTATCTGCGTTAGCCTGGACCGCAAGAAACTCGCCAGCACTTACCTGCTCCCAATTTCTGTAATCGATTAAATTAGGACTAGAAAGTGGTGCTTTTTTTAATCCGCCACCATCTCGACAAGCAGCATAAATGTAATCCTCAAAAATAGTGGTCTGGTTTACTTCTATTTGTGTTCCTAAATCGCCAATAAAATAAGTGTCACCAAATTCCAAACGTTCTAAATTGAACACAGAAATACCAAACCCCGTTGATAAATAAATAAACTGGTCAACGGCATTTATATGTTTAATTTCTTTATCATTAGCCTGAATGGTGTTTTTATCAAGAATATCAACCACTGTCAGGATATTATCATCATTATCAAAAACAATTTCGATTAAACCGTTTTCATAACCAACCACCAATAACTCATAAGTTTCACTGTAATAGATAGTAGAAATCGTTTCGCCTGATAAGCCATGTACTGTTGTAATTTCATCTAAAACATTAGAATCTAAATCGATGCTGAAGATGGCATTTTCTGAAGCCGCGTAAATTTTGTTATTTCCTTTAACAACGTCGTTTATAATGTTGTAAGAAAAATAACCTTCCCAAAGATTGGAAAAATCTTGCCCAAATTGCAATAAAGGCAACATATAAATTAGAAAAAGTATAACTCTTTTAAGCATGTTTTATTTTTATAATAAGAATTTAAGCATGACGATAGCTATGCTAAATTCGCATATTTATTTTGAAATTTATCGAGGAAAGCCCTCTAAGAGAACTATTTTCGATTCAAAGATATTTATTACTAACGAGTTTTGCTTTAAAAAAATATATTATACCAAATAAACTTTAGAACTGCGACTACAAACCCAGATTGCTGAAAACGAAAAAGCTTCCTACAAAAATGCAGAAAGCTTTTAAAATTATTTAAGATCACTTGTATGCCGTAAAAAAGTATCGCTAGTTAAGATTATTCATCTTAACAAAATTCGTCCTAATTACAATACAGAAAACAAGTGACTCCTTCTAAAATTTTAAACAACACCTTGCGCTAACATGGCATCGGCAACTTTTACGAAACCAGCAATATTGGCACCACGAACATAATCGACATAGCCATCTTCATCTTCTCCAAATTCCAAACATGATTTATGAATATCCGACATAATATCTTTTAATTTCGTATTCACTTCTTCTCTAGTCCATTTAAAACGCAGAGAATTTTGGGTCATCTCTAAACCAGAAGTAGCAACACCACCTGCATTAGACGCTTTACCTGGAGCAAATAATATTTTTGCATTATGGAACACTGTAATAGCCGCTTTTGTTGATGGCATATTAGCTCCTTCACTTACACAAATACAACCATTATCTACTAATGCTTTAGCATCAGCTTCATCCAATTCATTTTGAGTTGCACATGGCAAAGCCACATCACATTTCACATTCCAAGGCGTTTTTCCTTTAACGAAAGTTGCATTGGGATAGCTTTCTAAATACTCGCTAATTCGACCTCGTTTAACGTTTTTAAGTTCCATAACAAAAGCTAGTTTTTCGGTATCGATACCGGCTTCATCATAGATATAACCTGAAGAATCAGAAAGCGTAAGCACTCTTCCTCCCAATTGAAGCACTTTCTCTGCTGCATATTGCGCTACATTACCAGAGCCAGAAATAACTACATTTTTTCCTTTAAAGTTGTCTCCTTTAGTTTCAAGCATTTTCTCGGCGAAATATACATTACCATAACCTGTGGCTTCTGGTCTAATTAAAGAACCACCCCAAGACATGCCTTTTCCGGTTAAAACTCCAGTAAATTCATTTCTAAGTTTTTTGTACATCCCAAATAAAAAGCCAATTTCTCGAGAACCAACACCAATATCTCCCGCAGGAACATCGGTATTTGGCCCAATATGTCTAAATAATTCTCCCATAAAAGCATGGCAAAATCTCATAATTTCATTATCACTTTTTCCTTTCGGATCAAAATCACTTCCACCTTTTCCACCACCCATTGGCAATGTGGTTAAACTATTTTTAAACACTTGCTCGAAGGCTAAGAATTTAAGAATACTCATATTTACTGTAGGATGAAAACGTAAACCACCTTTATATGGACCAATGGCAGAATTCATTTGAATTCGATACCCTCTATTTACTTGAATTTCACCAGAATCGTCTACCCAGCACACTCGAAATGTAATAACGCGTTCTGGTTCTACCATTCTTAACAAGATGTTTTTTCCGTAATAAATATCATGCTTTACAATATAAGGAATCACGGTTTCTGCAACCTCTTCTACCGCTTGTAAAAATTCAGGTTCATCTCCGTTTCGTTCTTTAACTAAGTCTAAAAATGCTTTAATATTATTTTTCATTTAATATAAATGGTGTTATAATTTATAGAATAAACAATTATTTGACACAAATATACGTTATCTTTAAAAATATAGCGAATTTATTTGATAATTCGCAAAGAGTAATTTCTTACATATAATACGTTTCATATTAAAATTTGGTAGTTCAATGAGTTTCTTTATATTTGTCTTTATTAATGCCTCAAAACAAGAACACTTATTATGCTTAACTTAAAACGTTTAGCTTGTTTCATCTGCTTGCTTGTTTCTTACCAAACAGCATTTGCGCAGTTAGGATTTTCACATGAAATAGGTGTTATAGCAGGTCCCGTTGAATTCCGATCAGATTTCGGACAGCGTGACGACACGAAAACCAACTTCGGAAACTCAGGTTTCGGGATAGGTATTGTGCATTATTTAAACTTTTCCTATAGCGCAGATTGTAATTGCTATACCACGGATAGTTATTTCAATGATCATTTCAAACTTAGAAATGAAATATCTTACAATAAAACAAATTTACAACACGAAGGTCAATGGGTAGACCCGAGTAAAACATCCGAAGAAGCTAAACGCTTAAGAGGCCATACAGGTGTTGCCGAAAATTTTGATATTGGTACTCAGTTAGAATTTTTCCCATTAAGTATTAGATCGTTTCAATCGTTTCAACCACGAATAGCTCCATTTATAAGTTTTGGTATTCATTACACGTCGTTTTCTCCAAAAGCAACAACTACATACGCCAATGCAGACCCAACCGCCATTGGAGATATTACGGATGCTAGCAACTTTTATTCCAGTTGGGATCCAGGCTCGATAGATACAGCTCCAGGTGGCACATGGTCTACAGTAACAAGTCTTGGAATGCGATATAAATTAGATAAAATGTCGGATTTAATGATTGATTTAAGATGGCAATACTATTTTAGCGATCGTGTGGACGGCCTCGACCATCAATTAGAGTATAATAAAAATAATGATTGGCTGCTTTGGTTTAACGTAGGCTACATCTTTTATTTAGATTAACCTGCACTGTTTTAGCTTACTTACCATACTTCTCTATATATTATTAAATATTACCAGCTTTTCATGCGGTGTATTCAAATGCAATAATTATCTTTAATGTTGCAAATAACATCCCTTATGCTGAAATCAAATTCCTTTCTATTATTCTTTTGTTTTATCTTACTTTTCAACTGTAAAAAAGACATTGCTCTTACTTTTGACGACCAAAACATTTCAACCGAAACTAATACTATTGTTGAAGTTAATATTCCGAAAGCTATTGGAAATGAAGCCATTTCTGAAGTTATAAATTCTGAAATTGAACGTGTTGTTATTTCACATTTACAAGTTGGAGATCCTGATAAAATCACTTCAAAATCTATTGAAGAAAGTATTACGGCATTCCATACCGATTTTGAGAACTTTAAATCCGACTTTCCAGAAGCGGCTCAACTATGGGAAGCTCAAATAGACGGTGAAGTTATGTACCAATCGCCAGATGTTATCAGCGTTGCATTAACATCGTACCAAAATACTGGTGGCGCGCATGGTTTATTAAACATCAGTTTTTTAAATTTCGATGCTTCTAGCGGAAAAGTTATTCCTAATACAAGTTTAATAAGAGACCTTCCTGCTTTCAAAAAAGTGGCGCAACCGTATTTTGATCAAGCCATAAAAGAAAAACATGTTTTTGATGACACTAACGATTTTGTTTTGCCAGAAAACATAGCCTATACAGACGATGGTTTAGTATTACTATATAACACCTACGAAATTGCGCCATATTCTACAGGTATTATAGAATTCGCAATTCCGTATAGTGATATTAAAGCGTATTTAGTTTTTGATAGCGCGAGATAAGGCTAAAACATAACCTATATGCATCCCTTCGTGTAAGGTATTAAACTGTAATGCCCCATCAATATTAGTTAACGTATTACCGGTAGTAGACACTGTATACTCGTTGTAATTCTGAAATAATCCGCTTTTGTAATCGGCTTCTAATTGTTGGTAAGTAGAAATTAATAAACCTTTAATTTCATCCACCTCAGCTTGAGAAACAGGACCTTCAGGCTTGGTATCTTTTTTATATTTATCAACCATAGCATCACTAACATGCATTGGCAAACCCGATAGTTTGTAAGCCAATAATTGAGTTGTTACCACCAAATGACCAAAATTCCAAATAATATTATTATTGAAACCTTCTGGTATTTTATTTAAATCTTCTAAAGAATGTTTTTCTAAAAGATCTTTTGAAATATGACGAATATTAGATAAAATGTCGAATGTAAATTGCATGTTTTATTTTTTTGATAAATATACTTCTTAAAGCAAAAAAAGGCTAAGCTTTTTCAAAATTATTAACAACTTCTATTGATTGCATATGTAAAACCTGAAAATTAATCTTATTTTGCTCCAAATAAAAAACCATGAAAAAAGTATATTATTTAAAAACTTGTAGCACTTGTATTCGTATTTTAAAAGAACTTAATCTGCCTTCGGAATTCATACTTCAAGATATAAAAACAGAACCCATAACTGCTGAACAATTAGAAGCTATGGCAGCACTTTCTGGCAGTTACGAATCCCTTTTTAGTAAACGCGCTCAGCTTTATAAAAAGATGGAGCTAAAGAATAAAAACCTCACAGAAAATGATTACAAACAATATATTTTAGAGCACTACACATTTTTAAGTCGTCCTGTTATTATTAATGAAGATGCCATTTTTATAGGAAACGCAAAAAAAACAGTTGAAGCTATAAAGGAAAGTCTTTAATTATATATACAAAATTAAATTACTTTATTTCCTAATCACTGTTTTAATCATACTATGATCGGAATTTTTGGAGTGGATTTTCTCGGAGTTTACGATACGTAAATCTTTAGATACCCAAATATGATCGATGGAAAGTAGCGGTAAACTCCACGGCCAAGTTTCTCTAAATCCATTGCCTTTTTTATCAAAGAAATGAGTGTAATTTTTTTTAAAACCTTTTAAAAATATAGATTCATAAGGTGCATTAAAATCGCCTAAAACCACCGTGTTTTGGGTGTTTTTAATAATAGAGCTTTCAAACTTAAACTCCCAAGCCTTAGGTACATCAAGACTCCCTTGCATATCTACCGAATAAAAATTAACCCCATAGGTATTGAAAGTAATTATAGTAGAACCAAATCTTGATACTTCTTCTTTTACAATATGAATAGGTTGTTTAGAAAAGAGAACAACAAGTTCCTTGTTGCTATAAAAGTAATAATCGGGATACTTTGCTTTTAATTTTTCGAAATTATTGTTTTTAGATTCACTTAAAACCATAACATCCGGGATACCTCCATTTTCTATAAAAGCTTCTTGCAGGCCATCATCTCTAGAGGCATTCCAAAATACCACTTCAATATCGGTAGGTTCAACGGGTTCAGTAAAACTGATGCTAAAGCTAGTAAAAAACCAAAATACAGTTAATAATCCCGCGACTATTAAGTTATATTTTCGTTTTTTCCCAAGAAAAACAGACGCAGCCAAAATAATTAAAATAATAACAGGCAACGGCAACATATAAAACCAAATTGCAAACCTAAACGTGCAATCTTTAATTACAAAATGTAGTAATAACAAAGCCAAAACCAACAGCACATTTACAATAAATGCGAGTTGTTGTAAAACATTAATTATTATCTTAAAAGGAACCCTTTTGCTGCCCACCATGGATGTATTTCAATTTTTAATTGTCCTGCCTCAACCATAGGATCTGCATTTGCTAAACTATCGGCCATTTTTTTTGTTGGTACATTATAAATGGTAACCTCTCTAATATCACCATCGCTACCAAAAGGACCCGAAATATCAGCATACCCCATAGCATACATTTTAGACAGATGTTCTAAATGTGCTGATTGTAAACGAGCACTTTCCTCCTCGTTTTGCGTGTGTATAGGACCTTGCTTTAAGAACGCCATAAAATATTGTTGCATCACTATGGTATCTTGCGTTTCAGGATCTATATAATCCATTACTTTAAAACCTTTAGAGACCAATGCTTCTTTAATTTGTTTTGCTGTCTTTTTCACCTCTTTTACAGGCACTTCAACCTTAAGGGTGTCTTTAACAACAACTGTTTCTTCTGTAGTTGATTTCTCTTTTTTTGAATCGTTATTACACGACCATAATACAAAAACACTTAAAACAGATAGTATTACATTTTTCATTACAAATAATATTTAAGTTATTTATTCCAATTTTTAAAAGGGTGCTTACTGAGTTGCGAGTTATAATAAGCTACTGTTCCTGTAACTTCTTCGCCTAGCCAATCGGGAATTTCAAAAGTTTCATCTTCGGCGCTTAACTCAACTTCCGCAACTATCAAACCAGCGTTATCGCCATAAAACTCATCGACTTCAAAAATATGCTTTCCTAGTTTGACTTCAAAACGTGTTTTATCAATAATGGACGGTTCGCATAATTCTAAAAGCGCTTCGGCTTCATGCTTCGGAATTTCCTTTTCCCACTCAAAACGAGACATGCCTGTTTTAGACGATGCTCCCTTAATGGTTAAAAAACCTTGTTCTCCTTTCAACCTCACCCGAACCGTTCTCGACTTATCCGTATTTAAAAATCCTTGACTAATACGCGTTTTTTTAAAAGCGGCTGCCCTAAAATCTTCCGATGTTACTAAAAATTTACGTTCTATCTCAATCATGACATATTCCGCGAAAGCGAAAATTTTTTAAAAATATTAAGTTTAGGAATCCTCCCTAATTTGGAATTGATAAATTTACGCTATGTTAACCGAACTACCAATAAGAAAAATAATTCATGTCGATATGGATGCTTTTTATGCATCGGTGGCACAGTTGGACAATCCGGATTTAAAAGGAAAAGCTATTGCTGTTGGTGGCATTGGAAGACGTGGCGTGATAAGTGCTGCCAGTTACGAGGCTCGAAAATTTGGTGTAAAAAGTGCCATGTCGGGAAGTTTAGCTGTTAAATTATGCCCAGAACTCATTTTTGTTAAAACCGATTTTGAACGCTACACCTCCATTTCGAAAAAAATTAGAAGTATTTTTCTAGATTATACCGATTTGGTGGAACCACTTTCTTTAGATGAAGCTTACCTCGATGTTACGGTGAATAAAAAAGGCAACCCAAGCGCCTCGAAAATTGCCGAAGAAATTAGAGAACGCATTTATAAGGAAGTTGGTTTAACCGCTTCCGCAGGAATATCCATTAATAAATTTGTAGCCAAAGTAGCTAGTGATTACAACAAGCCTAACGGACAAAAAACAGTGAATCCTGAAGAGGTGATTCCGTTTTTGGAAACCTTAGAAATTAGAAAGTTTTATGGCGTTGGTAAAGTTACAGCCGAAAAAATGTATCAAAAAGGCATTTTTACAGGGTTGGACTTAAAAGGAAAGTCGCTCGAATTTTTAGATACGCATTTTGGTAAATCGGGTCGTTACTATTACAATGTGGTTCGCGGCATTCATAACAGTGAGGTGAAACCCAACCGCATTAGAAAAAGTTTGGCCGCCGAACAAACCTTTAGCGAAAATTTATCTTCGGAAGTTTTTATGATGGAAAAATTAGAACTCATTGCTGAAGAAATCTCTAAACGACTAACAAAAAACAAGGTCTCTGGAAAAACCATTACTTTAAAAATAAAATATAGCGACTTTACCCTGCAAACCCGAAGTAAAACCTTGCCTTATTTTATTAGTGATAAGCACCTTATTTTAGATACGGCAAAAGATTTATTGTATCAGGAAAAAATGACAAATTCGGTACGTTTATTAGGTATTTCACTTTCTAATTTAAATACTGAAACCAAAAAAGTTCCAGATCAAAAAAGTGTTAGTGTACAGCTTAAATTCGGATTCTAATTTCCCTAAAGGCTGCATCCAAAAAAGCTAAATTTTAACTTTTATAATAAGTTTTCTGGTACTTTCCTATAGAATTCTTCTTCAAATCCTTCAAAACATCACGGTATTCTTATTTAGATTGATTAAGAATAACCGTAAAATTCTAATAAATCAATAATTTTAGCCCTTTAAAATTTAACAATAATCACAATAACTATTGATACGATAAATTATCAATAAATCCCTTGTTCTTATTTGGACTGAATACAAATAAGATTAATTTTGTTAAAAAATTATTCATGGTTTCAGTTAAAACATTGGTATCCTTTTTATTGTTCACTTTAAGCTTTTCAGCTTTTACCCAAAACGGAGATATCTATGGTAACGTAAAGTTCGACAATAACGAAGTTGTTTTAGGGGCTTACATTATGCTTAATGGCACATCTATAAAAAAAGAAACCAACTCTGGCGTAAATGGTGAGTTTTACTTCAAAAATGTGCCTTACGGAACTTACAGCATTCAATTTCATTCTCTAGACGCTAAAGTAAAAACGATTAACGTTACACTCGATTCCAATAAAAAAGTGGTTACTGCGATTTTAGCATTCACAAAACAACAAGATTTACAGGAGATTCGTGTTAATGGAAAAACAGAAAAAGTCAAAAAAGAAACCCAAGGTTTTGCTGTAAACATTGTAGAAACTAAAGAAGCTAGCCTTAGAAATATTCAAACTAACGAATTACTAAACACCACTGTTGGTGTTAAAATTCGCCAAAACGGTGGTTTAGGCTCGCATGTACAATACACTTTAAATGGACTGTCTGGTGGCTCTGTTCGTATTTTTATTGACGGCATTCCTATTTCAATGTATGGGTCTTCTTTTAGCTTAAACAGTATCCCGCCGTCAATGATTAAAAATATTGAAGTTTACAAAGGGGTAATTCCAGGACATTTGGCAGACGATGCTTTGGGTGGGGCTATTAATGTTGTACTACATAAAGGAACAAAAACTCATTTTAACGCCTCGGTTTCTTATGGCTCTTTTAATACCATACAAACAAGTTTAAATGGTTTGTATCGTTTTGAAAAATCTGGTTTTACCGTAAAAGCATCTGCATTTCATAATTATTCTGATAATGATTATAAGGTTTGGGGTGGCCAAGTTATGGATATCGCCCAAAATGGACGTCAAACTCCCATTACAGCTAGAAGATTTTACGATGCTTACAAGTCTACAGGTGGCATGGCACAAATTGGTTATACCGATGTAAAGTGGGCCGACCAATTTTTAATAGGCTTTACAGGTTCTGAGGATTACAAGGAAATTCAACATGGGGCTTTTATGACGCTGCATCCTTATAAAGGACGATTTAGCGAAACAGATGCCAAACTAGCTAATTTAACATACCAAAAAAAGGATCTTTTTACTGAAGGTTTCGATGTAAATGTAACTGGTTTATACGGAAAGAGAACCACGGTAGTTAACGATACTGTAGCTGCCGCTTATACTTGGAAAGGAGAACGGTTAGTTGGTTTTGATGGAGAATTTCTTGACTATACTTGGGGTTCTCAACAAGAAGGTGGGCCAACTTTAAATACTACAAAAAGAAATGTGGCTTCAATAAGAACTGGACTGTCTTATAAAATTAACAACAATCATAAAGTATTAGTAAACCACATATATAGTGGTCTTGATAGAGAAGATAGTGATGAAATGAAATCGCTTTTAGAAAACACTTTTAAACAAACTAGTGATTTATATAAGAATATTTACTCCTTAAGTTATGAACTAAATACTTTTGAAAACAAACTAAAGCTTAATATTTTCGGGAAACACTACCGTCAAAACGTATTAAATACAATGCCTGTGTTTAATAATGACAACACTGAAGTTATAGATGAAGTTTTTAAAAGCGATACAGACTTTAACGGATATGGCTTTGCGGCTTCTTATGCGATTGTTCCAAAAATTATTCTATTAACTTCCGCAGAAAAGGCTGTCCGATTACCTAATGAAACTGAAGTTTTTGGTGATGTTGCTGGTAATGTTGAAGCTAATTTAGATGTTCAAGCTGAAGTTAGCGATAATTACAATTTCGGGTTCCGATTCGGTAAATTTCATATTGAAAAACATGCTTTCACTATTTCAACCAATTTTTTCACTCGAAACATTGAAAACTTAATTGGTTTTGCTTCAAATGCCGATAGAATTATAGAGAGTAGTGACGAACTTGTTCATTATGATAATTTTGATGAAGGCACAACATCAAAAGGTGTTGAAGCAGAAATAAACTACAGTTACAATAACAACTTAGGGTTTAATTTTAATTTTTCGCGGTTAACATTAGAGTCTAAAAACAGAGCTGGTAATATCGTTGATATACCTAATACACCATTATTTACCATGAATTCTGGTTTACGGTATTCTATTAAGAACTTTCTTCAAAAAGAATCTCGTTTAAACTTATTTTACAACACCTATTTCACAGAAGAATTCTCTTATATCATGAGTCAAGGCACCAATGTTTCTGGTCTTGATGCCTTTTTAGTACCCACTCAATTTATCCAAGATTTAGGACTGAGTTATACCTTCCCAAAGGAAAATTTTGTGGTGAGTTTCGATGCTAAAAACATCTTTAACAAAGCGGCTTACGATAACCAATCAATACAAAAACCGGGGAGAGCGTTTTACTTAAAACTAAATTATACAATAAATAAATTTTAATTTTTTAATACAAATACAATAAACACAACTTGATATGAAACGAAATTTTTTAACTTTAAAAACACTTGCCTTATTTACAACCATTGGTTTAATGACAGCTTGTAGCAGCGACGACGACAATGGTGTTGACATAGAAATACCCGAACAGTCTGAAAGATGGATAACAGTTACTGGCGCTAGAATGGGAACAGACCCAGGAGATGGTAACGGAGGTACATTAATATACGCTATTAGTAATGACGATGCAAAAGACCCAGAAATAGTAGTAGATGTTTTCAATAATGGTTTTGTAGCACCTTCTAACAGAACGGCTAGATTACAAGCTTCAGAAGATGGTAACACCATATTTAACATTAGTTATGCAGGAGATACTGGTGGTAACTATACTAAATATACTGTAGGAGGTGGTCAAAATTTTATACAAACAGGGTCTGAACTAAGTATAGTACCTTATGTTGGAACTGCTCCAAGATGGATAAAATTATTTGATGGAGACCAAACAGGGTCTGCTGTGTATGTATCAACAGAGCACCAAATTGATGATAACGACACTCCAGAAGATGTAACCGATGATACTTATATCCGTACAGAAGCTACCATAGGTGTGGTTTCCTTCGATTTAGTAAATTCTTCAGTTAACAATTTTAAAGAGCTTAGTATCCCTTTAAGCGCAGAAGAAGAAGCTGCAGGTTATTACTTCTCTAGAATTGATATGCCAACTTTAAATGCTGCCGGTGATAAATTATATATTAGTGGTCGTTTAAGTAAAGTTGACCCTACCACTGCATTAAGTGATAGTGGTTATGATATTTTAGGTTCTAAAACTATTGTATTAGATTACCCTACATTATCAAATCCAAAAGTTATTACTTCTACAGTTGGTTACGGAAACACCAATGGTTACCGTAGTATTAATTCTTTTGAATATAACGGTAGCGTTTACCAAGCTAATCAAGGCGATCCAAACGGTTCTCATATCTTAAAAATTGGTTCAAATAATGAATATGATAATTCTTATGTATTTAGCTTAGACGATGCTTTAGGTGTAGAAGACGCTTATATTGTTGCTTGGAGACCAGCTTCAAATGGAAAAGCAGTTGTAGCTTACGAACATGCAGGATCTGCAACAGGACCAGCAAATAAAACACAAGGCTTTTTTGCTTTAGTTGATTTAAACGCTAAAACAGCAACAAAACTGGATGCCATTCCTTCAAGCGAAGATTTATATTTATACCAATACCAAGGTTTTGCTATCTATGAAAACGAAGTATATTTAACCGTAGCGCCAATTGGCCAAGACGGAAATATTTATGTTGTTGATACCGAAACTGGGAATGTTACTAAAGGTGCTCAATTAAAAAATGCAACAGGAAGTCACTTTATTGGAACATTCTAATAACAACCAATAAATACCAATCCTAACAAAAAAAGCTCCAATAGATTTAAATCTATTGGAGCTTTTTTAATATATAAAACTTTTATAACTGGTATATTCTATTAAAGATTACATGTTGTAATTTCTGAAACTCTTAAAGAGTTTACCATACCTTTATCTTGAATTGGCATAGCCGCTAAACTAATTACCATATCTCCAACTTCTAAATACCCTTGCTTACATGCAATAGCATTCACGTCTTCGATAGTTTCATCAGTACTAACAAACTTATCGTAATAAAATGCACGAACACCCCAAAGTAAACTCAAACGCGTTAAAATACGTTTATTAGAAGTAAATACTAATATATGACATGATGGTCTCCAAGCAGAAATTTGAAATGCTGTATAACCACTATTTGTTAACGTAGAAATTGCACTCGCGTCAATTTCATTTGCCATAAGGGCTGCATGATAACAAATCGCTTTTGTAATATATCTATTGGTTCTAATATGTGGTGGTAATTGTGGTACTTTAATTAATTCAGAATCTTCAACATTCTTTAAAATGTTGCTCATTTGTCTAATAACTTGTACTGGATATTTACCAACTGAAGTTTCACCAGAAAGCATTACAGCATCAGCACCGTCCATAACAGAATTGGCAACATCATTTACTTCAGCTCTTGTTGGCGTTAAACTATCAATCATAGTTTCCATCATTTGCGTCGCAATAATAACTGGAATTCTAGCTTTTTTAGCACGTAACACCAATTGCTTTTGGATTAACGGTACTTCTTCAGCAGGAACCTCAACACCTAAATCACCACGAGCTACCATAATACCATCACAATGCGTAACAATTTTATCGATATTCTCTACAGCTTCTGGCTTTTCAATTTTTGCTATAATAGGAATTTTATGTGCACTATGTTTTGCAATTAAATCACGTAACTGCATTAAATCTTCTGCATGACGCACGAATGACAAGGCCATCCAATCTACATCTTGGCTAATAGCGAAAATAGCATCTTCAATATCTTTCTCTGTAAGTGCAGGTTGAGATATGTTTGTATTCGGAAGGTTTACACCTTTTTTAGATTTTAATGGGCCACCTTGAACAACTTTGGTTAAAACCTCATTTTCCCCATTTGTAGAAACCACTTCAAAAAGTAGTTTTCCATCATCTAAAAGTACTCGTTCTCCAGGTTTAGCATCTTGTGGAAATCTATCATAAGTCATGTAAACACGCTCTTTATTTCCAACAAAACGTTCTCCTGTAGCAAAAATAATTTCATCACCTGGGTTTACAAATACATCATCTTCCATAACTCCTACACGAAGTTTTGGTCCTTGTAAATCGGCTAAAATTGCAGCTGTAAAACCGAACTCTTCGTTCAATTCACGTATCATAGTGATACGTTCTGCAACATCTTTATAATCGGCATGAGAAAAGTTAATTCTAAATACATTAACACCTTCTTCAAGCATGCCCTTTAATACTTCTTTTGTGCTTGTAGCGGGGCCTAGGGTTGCTACTATTTTGGTTTTTTTTCTTGTTGACATTAGCTAAATATTAAATTGTCTTTTGATTTTAAATCATTCGCATCAACGCTGTAAGCTGTTGCAATTTGAGGAATCTCCAATATACTATCTAAAATATATTTTTCTTTACTTAAACTGAACTCGTTTTCTATTTTCAAAAAATAGTTAACGCGCTTATACTCTGGTATCAAATGAGTTATTCTTGTTATTTTTTCTTGGTTTTCGAATAAAGATTCAAAGGTTGCTTGCTGAAAACTCTCTGTTTTGCAAGTGTTTGAAACTAAACTCCAGGTTGTAAGTTGCTTTTCATCTTCCCATTCAAATATTGAATAAGCCGACTGTCCGTTATCAAAATCTAAATCTTTTGATCTACGAGCAAGCCTTGTTTTTAAATATTTATTAATAAGATAGGCCAAACGATAGTCCTCAAGCGTACAATGAATTGCGATTAACGAATATGAAATATCGTCAAAAACATCATCAAGTATCAGTTTATGCACAGCCATAACTTACTTTTAATATTTGTAAATATAATATTTATAACAATCACTAGAGACATCTTTTAGTGAATCTTAACAAGAATAGCCACTAAAACGTTATAGTACTCGTTTTTTATCGAATGTGTAAAATTAGTCTAAACAGACTTAGAAATCTTATTTTGAAAGACGAAAAAAGCACGTTTTGAAGCTTTTTCTTCAGCCTTTTTCTTTGAAGTTGCGCGCGCCTTTGAAACCACTTTATTATCTATAGATAGTTTTACAGAAAAATGCCTAACATCGTCATTCCCGGTATCTTCATAAACATTATACCCGAAATTCTTTTTTTCTTTTTGGCACCACTCTATAAGTAAACTTTTGTAACTAATAACTTTGCCTTCTAAGGTTGCAATATCAACATGAGGTAAGATAATCCGCGTGTAAATAAATTTTTCGCAGTACTTATAACCTCGATCCAAGAAGATAGCACCAACTAAAGCCTCAAATAAATTACCATGAATGTTGTCTCCAAATTGACCTTTCGGAATTTTACTTTCAACTAAACTAATGAGTTCTAAATCTTTTCCTAACTCGTTTAAATGCTCTCTACTTACTATTTTAGATCGCATTTTAGTAAGGTAGCCTTCATCTCCACTTGGCACTTCAATATAAAGGTGCGACGCAATTACCGCGCTTAGCATAGCATCACCTAAAAACTCCAAACGTTCATAATTAATAGCATTGCCTTCGCTATCTTTTATGTTCATGGAGCGGTGTGTAAATGCTTTTTTGAAGAACTTTATATTCTTAGGTTTAAATCCAAGAATCTTATTTATTTGCATAAAAAAATTCCCGTTGCGTTTAAAACGGGAATTAAATATGTTACGAATGTATTTCATTCGGGATTTAATCTATTGTCTTGAATAATACACAAGCGTTGTGACCGCCAAATCCAAACGTATTACTCATTCCTACTTTTACCTCACGCTTTTGTGCCTTGTTTAAGGTTAAATTTAATTCAGGATCTATGTTTTCATCTACCGTTGTGTGGTTAATGGTAGGCGGCACAATACTGTGCTGCATAGCCAAAATAACCGATATTGCTTCGATAGCGCCTGCTGCACCTAATAAGTGCCCAGTCATAGATTTTGTTGAATTAATATTTATGTTTTTAGCGTGACTTCCAAAGATCTCTGAAATTGCTTTTAACTCTGCGACGTCTCCTAAAGGTGTCGATGTTCCATGTGTATTAATATGGTCTACATCTTCAGGTTTTAGACCTGCATTTTCTAAGCAATTTTTCATAACCGCTACAACACCAATACCATCTGGATGCGGCGCTGTCATGTGGTGTGCGTCAGAAGATAATCCTCCTCCAACAAACTCCGCATAAATTTTTGCGCCTCTTGCTTTTGCATGCTCATATTCTTCTAGAATTAGTGCGCCAGCACCTTCTCCTAAAACAAATCCATCACGTGTTCCATCAAATGGACGTGAGGCTGTTTCTGGACTTTCATTTCTAGTTGATAGTGCGTGCATAGCATTAAACCCTCCCATACCAGCAATAGTTACTGCCGCTTCACTTCCGCCTGTAACAATTACATCACAATGCCCTAAACGAATCATGTTTAAAGCATCAAACATAGCGTTAGCCGAAGATGCGCATGCCGAAACCGTTGTATAGTTTGGCCCCATAAAACCATGTTTTATAGAGATGTTACCCGGTGCAATATCCGCAATCATTTTAGGAATAAAGAAAGGGTTAAAACGTGGTGTTCCGTCTCCCGCCGCAAAGTTTAATACTTCGTTTTGGAAGGTTTCCAATCCACCAATGCCTGCTCCCCATATAACGCCTACTCGTAATTTGTCAACCTCATCTAGATTCAATTTAGCATCTAAAATGGCTTCATCTGCTGCTACCATAGCATATTGTGCAAATCGGTCCATTTTTCGTGCTTCTTTTCTGTCCATAAAATCGGTAACAGTAAAGTTTTTCAATTCGCAAGCGAATTTCGTTTTAAACTTTTCGGCATCATAATATGTTATAGGCGCAGCACCACTCTTACCACTAATTAAACCGTCCCAAAATTCATCTTTGGTATTGCCAATTGGTGTTAAAGCACCTAATCCTGTGACTACAACTCGCTTTAATTCCATAAAGTTATCTGCTTATTTTGCTGCTTCGATGTATGATATAGCTTGACCTACTGTTGCGATGTTTTCAGCTTGATCGTCTGGAATTTGGATATCGAATTCTTTTTCGAATTCCATTATTAATTCTACAGTATCTAAAGAGTCTGCTCCTAAATCGTTTGTGAAGCTAGCTTCAGTTACAACTTCATTCTCGTCTACTCCTAATTTATCAACGATAATCGCTTTTACTCTTGATGCAATGTCTGACATAATTTTTTAATTTTTAAGTTTTAATTAGTTGGCAAAAATAAAAAACTTTATTTTTAAAACACACCTTTACTCTAAAAATGTGTCGGTAATTTAGTAAAAATACTTTAAGTATTTAGTTTTTACCTTCTAATTGTTAATATTTATTCTTTTTTTTGCTTGAATAAACACAAACAAAAATGTCTGTAAAATGAATGGCTTGATAGTTTTGCTGAACATTGTTGTAATTTTGAATTTCGAATTACACCTGACATTAATTTTATAATAAAACCAACAGATGAAACGAATTGTAATTTTTGCGTCCGGAAGTGGTACTAATGCTGAAAATCTAATAAAGTTTTTTCACAACAGAGAAAATGCTTCTGTTATTCAGGTACTAACTAACAATCCGCATGCCAAAGTTTTAGATCGGGCAAAAAAACTAAAAGTTAGCGCGCTATCTTTCAATAAAATAGCACTCTCAGAGACCGACGACGTCCTTAATATATTAAAAGCCGCAAAGCCAGATTTAATTATTTTAGCCGGTTTTTTATGGAAATTCCCCGAAAACATACTCAACGTTTTCCCTAACAAGGTGATTAATGTACACCCTGCATTATTACCAAATTATGGAGGAAAAGGCATGTATGGTATGAATGTTCACCAAGCTATAGTTAATAATAAAGAAAAAGAAACCGGAATAACCATCCATTATGTTAATGAACATTATGATGAAGGCGCTATTATTTTCCAAGTAAAATGCGATGTGAGTGCCGAGGATACCGCTGAGGATGTTGCTGCAAAAATACACACCTTAGAAATGGAGCATTTCCCAAAGGTTGTGGATGCGCTTTTAAACACAGATTCTTAAATTAAACATTTTCCTTTACAGGGAAATACCAAAGTATGTCTACAAAAAAGAAATTCTACACCGTTTGGAAAGGTAAAAAAACAGGCGTTTTTAAAAAGTGGAACGACTGCAAAAAGCAAATAACCAATTTTGATGGAGCACAATACAAATCGTTCACCTCTTTAGAAGCCGCAGAAGCCGCCTTTGAAGGTAATTATTTTGATTATATTGGAAAAAGCAAAGGTTTTAAAAGTGAACTCTCGCACGAGCAACTAAAAAAAATAGGACAACCTAATTATAATTCCATTTCGGTAGATGCCGCTTCTAGTGGAAACCCGGGTATTATGGAATACCGCGGCGTAGATACCAAAACAAAAAAGCAGATCTTTATACAGGGCCCTTTTCCGGAAGGCACTAATAATATAGGTGAATTTTTAGCACTTGTGCATGGCTTAGCAATTCTTAAAAAAAACAATAGCGACCGTATTTTATATACCGATTCCCGAACTGCCATGAGTTGGGTTCGAAAAAAAATATGTAACACCAAATTAGAACGCAACGCAAAAAACAAACCCGTTTTCGATTTAGTAGATCGTGCTGTAGATTGGTTAAAAAACAATAGCTATAATACCGTAATTGTAAAATGGGAAACTAAAGCTTGGGGCGAAATTCCTGCCGATTTTGGACGGAAGTAAAACCTAATATCACATTTAAAAACCAATAAAACCTTCCTTTTTCTCTTTAACAGAAAGCAGAAATTTACAGGCTACCACTACAACTTTATCTACAAAAAACAACAAAGCACTTAATGCATTCAATCTTAAAAATTTTATGGATTGCGCATATAAATGACCTATATTTGCAGAAAATTATCAAGAACTTTCATGGGTAAATTAGTAATAGTTGGTACAGTAGCTTATGATGCTATTGAAACACCATTCGGTAAAACCGATAAAATTTTAGGTGGAGCAGGTACTTATATTGGCCTATCTGCATCTAATTTCAATGTAGATTCTGCCATTGTTTCTATTGTTGGCGGCGATTTTGAACAAAAATATTTAGACTTACTTTCTAGCAAAAACATCGACATTTCTGGCATCGAAATTGTTAAGGAAGGTAAAACGTTTTTTTGGAGCGGAAAATATCATAACGATATGAATTCTCGCGACACTTTAATAACAGAACTAAATACTTTAGAGCATTTCAACCCAGTTGTACCAGAAGATTATAAAGATGCAGAAGTGGTAATGTTAGGAAACTTACATCCACTCGTCCAATCAAGTGTTTTAGATCAAATGACGACGACACCAAAATTAGTAGTTTTAGATACTATGAATTTCTGGATGGACATCGCATTAGAAGATCTAAAAAACGTTATAAAACGTATTGATGTGATTACCATAAACGATGAAGAAGCAAGACAATTAACCGGCGAATACTCGCTAGTTGTTGCTGCGAAAAAAATTCATGAAATGGGCCCAAAATATGTGGTTATTAAAAAAGGAGAGCATGGCGCACTATTGTTCCATAATGAGCAAATGTTTTACGCACCGGCTTTACCTCTAGCTGAAGTTTTTGATCCAACCGGAGCTGGAGATACCTTTGCAGGTGGTTTTGCAGGATATTTAGCAAAAACAGGCGACGTATCTTTTGAAAATATGAAAAACGCAGTAATTTACGGTTCTGCCCTAGCATCGTTTTGTGTTGAGAAGTTTGGCACCGAGCGCATGGAAAATCTATCGCATAGCGAAGTGCAAAAACGACTGATGCAGTTTAAACATTTAACGCAATTTGAAATAGAATTAACATAAACTAACGCGCCCATAATTTGGGCGCGTTTTTAATTGAACACCCTTTGTTATTCTCACAAAACCTGATAGTTATCAGATGAGAATTTTAAAAAAAAGCAATTTATAATTAGCCAATCAAAAATGAAACAAAAATTACTTTGTAGCATTTTAATAAAGCGAAAATATTAAAAATATGAGTGATGCCTTAAAACACGAATGTGGAATAGCTGTTATTAGACTATTAAAGCCACTAGAGTTTTACAAAGAAAAATACGGTAGCGCATTTTACGGTGTAAATAAAATGTACCTAATGATGGAAAAACAGCACAACCGTGGTCAAGACGGTGCTGGACTTGCAAGCATTAAATTAGATACAAAACCCGGAGAACGTTACATTAGTCGTGTTCGCTCAATTGCGCAACAACCTATTCAGGATATTTTTGCACAAATAAACGATCGCGTAAACAAAGAGTTTGAAGAACATCCAGAATACATGGACGATGTTGCTGCTCAAAAAAAGAACATCCCTTATATAGGTGAAGTTTTATTAGGACACGTACGTTACGGAACCTTCGGAAAGAATAGCGTTGAAAGTGTACACCCGTTTTTAAGACAAAACAACTGGATGCACCGCAACCTTATTATGGCCGGTAACTTTAATATGACGAATGTTAAAGAACTCTTCGGAAATTTAATTGAACTTGGGCAACACCCAAAAGAATATACCGACACCATTACTATAATGGAAAAAATCGGTCATTTTCTTGATGATGCCGTTAGTAAAATATACCGCGATTTAAAAAAGGAAGGGTACAATAAGCAAAATGCATCACCACTTATTGCAAAACGTTTAAAGGTTGGAAAAATACTAAAACGTGCCGCCAAAAACTGGGATGGTGGTTATGCTATGGCTGGCTTAATTGGTCATGGTGATGCCTTCGTTTTACGTGATCCAGCAGGTATTAGACCAGCATATTATTATAAAGATGATGAAATTGTTGTAGTTGCTTCGGAACGCCCGGTGATTCAAACCGTCTTTAATGTTAAGTTTGAAGATGTTAAGGAACTAGAACCAGGACAAGCCATTATTACTAAAAAATCTGGTGAGGTTAGACTAAAACAAATATTACCTCCATTAGAGCGTAAATCTTGTTCTTTCGAGCGTATCTATTTCTCTAGAGGAAGTGATGCTGAAATTTATCAAGAACGAAAAATGCTTGGTAGATTATTAATGCCAAAGGTTTTAAAAGCGATTGATAACGATACAAAAAACACAGTATTCTCTTTTATTCCAAATACTGCTGAAACGTCGTTTTTCGGCATGATTGAAACTGCGGAAGATTTCATTAATCAAAAGAAAACAGATGCTATTTTAAATGGCCAACGTTCTATTTCAGCAGAAAAAGTAACCGAAATTTTATCAGAACGTGCGCGTGTTGAAAAAATAGCCATTAAAGACGTTAAACTAAGAACCTTTATTACTGAGGACAGTAGCCGAGACGATTTAGTAGCACACGTTTACGACGTAACTTACGGCGTTATTAAGCCTACAGATAACCTGGTAATTATAGACGATAGTATTGTACGAGGTACCACTTTAAAGAAAAGTATCTTAAAAATGCTAGACCGTTTAAATCCTAAAAAGATTATCGTGGTTTCATCGGCACCACAAATTCGTTATCCAGATTGTTATGGTATTGATATGGCCAACCTAGAGAGCCTCGTTGCTTTCCAGGCTGCTTTAGCGTTATTAAAAGACACTAACCAATACCATATTGTAGAAGAAGTTTATCATAAATGTATCAAACAAACAGATTTAGATGATAAGCATGTTCAAAATTTTGTAAAAGAAATATACGAGCAATTTACAGACGAGCAATTATCAGACAAAATATCAGAATTGTTAAGTGATGAAAGTATCACTGCTGAAGTAAAAATTATCTTTCAATCTGTAGAAAATTTACATAAAGCCTGCCCAGAACATTTAGGTGACTGGTACTTTACTGGCGATTATCCAACAGATGGTGGAAACCGTGTTGTTAACCGTGCGTTTATCAATTTTTACGAAGGTAATAATGAACGTGCATATTAAATTCAAAATCAACAGAATACGAGCTTTTAACTGATAAAAATGTACTTTAACCAAAAAAAATGTATTTTGTCTATTATATAATTTATTTATAACAAATACGTATATTTTAGTGTCACCATAACATAAGTAGGTTAAGTTCATGGTAGATTTGGGGCAAAAAAAGGTGAACATCTGTTCACCTTTTTTTATGGAATAAACTCAACGCTCCATCGTACAACAAAACCCACTGAAACAAGCAACAACACCGCTTAAACCAATATATGAGTAGTTTAACTGAAATATTTCAACAAGACCTTTAACAAGTATATATTTGCCTCACCATAACATAAGTAGGTTAAGTTCATGGTAGATTTGGGGCAAAAAGGTGGACATCTGTCCGCCTTTTTCATTTTATATAAATTACTACTTTTCTTTTAAGTAACTCCCAACAATATTCCATCTTATTTTCAGCATCAAAAAACAGCCTTATTTCTTTTCTGTTTCAACTTTAAAAATCAATATCTCATTATCTACGATTCATACTTTTATTATCATCTAATGAGTAATAACACATTGGCTATTCACCTAAAAACCAACCGTTACATTTCAGTTTAAAGCAAAAAAAAGTCGTCTAGAAAACAAGTTCCTAGACGACTTTATAAGTTATATTACTTTATACTTTAAGCGCTAATTATTTCGCTTCAGCATAACGTTTTTCAACTTCATTCCAGTTAATTACGCTAAAAAATGCGTTGATGTAATCTGGACGTCTGTTTTGGTAGTTTAAGTAATATGCATGTTCCCAAACATCCAATCCTAAAATTGGAGTTCCACCGCAAGTTACACCCGGCATTAATGGGTTATCTTGGTTTGGTGTTGAACAAATTTCAACTTTCCCACCTTTATGTACACATAACCATGCCCAACCTGAACCGAAACGTGTGGCAGCAGCTTTAGCAAAAGCATCTTTAAAAGCATCTACAGAACCATAAGAAGCTTCAATAGCATCTTTTAATTCTCCAGATAAATATCCTTTTCCTTCAGGGTTCATAACACTCCAAAATAATGAGTGGTTAAAAAATCCACCTCCATTATTTCTAACAGCACCATTTTCCATGTCTAAATTAGCAAGAATATCTTCAATAGATTTTCCTTCTAATTCTGTTCCAGCAATAGCGTTATTTAAGTTATTTGTATATCCTTGGTGATGTTTACCGTGGTGTATTTCCATAGTACGTGCATCAATATGTGGTTCTAAAGCGTCGTAAGCGTATCCCAATTCTGGTAATTCAAAAGCCATAATTTCTATTTTTTATTTAATTAATATTTAATTTAATTCAAATTTACGGATAAAACGGTGTAATTAAAAATAATATATTGTTATCAAACCATTGATAGTTTTTATATTGTATCCAAATTCAATTGTATGCAAACCAACGCACCTTTCACTATTTACAATGCCTCGGCCGGTAGCGGTAAAACCTTCACCTTAGTAAAAGCGTATTTAAAAATATTATTCAGCTCAAATAAACCTTATTTATTTAAGAATATTTTGGCTATTACGTTTACAAACAAGGCAGTTGCAGAAATGAAAGGACGTATTATTGATACGTTAAAACAATTTTCCGACGCACAGATTTTACATGAAAACAATCCCATGTTTACTGCTATTTGCGACGAATTAGAATTACGCCCAGACCAACTTCACCAAAAAGCCATTTTTCTATTAGAAAGCATTATCCATAATTATGCAGCCTTCGATATTTCCACCATTGATGGTTTTACGCATAAACTCATTAGAACTTTTGCTCACGATTTAAAACTCCCTTTAAATTTTGAAGTAGAACTCGACCAAGACTCACTTTTAACCGAAGCTGTAGATAGCCTAATTTCTAAGGCCGGAACCGAACCTATGCTCACCAAAGTTTTGGTTGATTTTGCTATTGAAAAGGCTGACGACGATAAAAGCTGGGATGTAGCCTTCGATTTTAATAAAATTGCCAAACTGTTGGTTAACGAAAATGATATTCCTTTTATAAATACCCTAAAAGATAAAACTTTAGAAGATTTTAAAGGTTTAAAAATTCAGTTAAAAAAAAGTATTGCTTCGGAAGAGGAAATTATTGTTGAAAAAGCCAAACAACTTTTAGCGCAGTTTGAAACATCGGGATTAGAGTTTAAAGATTTTACGGGAGCCTATTTACCAAAACATTTTGAAAAACTTGCTAATCAAAATTTCAATGTTGGTTTTGAAACTAAGTGGCAAGATAATATAGAAAGCGGCACATTATATCCAAAACGTGTTACCGCAGAAACAGCCGGAACCATTGATAGCTTGCAGCCACAAATATTTTTTGTTTTTAACGAAACCAAACAAGCGCTATTTAATCATAAATTTCTGAAAGCTTTTTACAGAAACATTACACCTCTTTCTGTTTTAAACGTAATCAACACCGAGTTGACTTTACTGAAAGAAGATCAAAACAAAATGCTGATTTCAGAATTTAACAGCATTATCAGTAAAGAAATTAAAAACCAGCCTACACCATTTATTTACGAGCGTATTGGCGAAAAATTTAATCATTACTTTATTGATGAATTTCAGGATACTTCGGAAAGCCAGTGGCAAAATTTAATTCCGTTATTAGAAAACTCTGTTGCCTCAGAAAGCGGAACCACTATGCTCGTTGGCGATGCGAAACAAGCTATTTATCGTTGGCGCGGTGGTAAGGCCGAGCAATTTATCGATTTATTCAATAAAAAAACGCATCCGTTCCCAATTGAGCAACATGTTGAAAACTTGCCGTCCAACTTCCGAAGTTTTAAAGAAGTGGTAGATTTTAATAATAGCTTTTTTCAATTTCTTTCAAATCAAATTTTCAAAAAAGAAGATTATCAACACTTATATCAAAACGCGGCACAAAACGTTACAAAAAAACAGGAAGGTTATGTGGAATTATCATTTTTAGACATTGAAAAAGATGACGATAGAAATGAGAAATTCACCGAAAAAGTTTATGAAATTATTCAGAATTGCTTAACAAACGGCTATAAACTGGAAGATATTTGTGTTTTAGTCCGCAAGAAAAAAGAAGGCGTAGCGGTGGCCAATTATTTAAGTCAGCAAAACATTCCCATTATTTCTTCGGAAACCCTTCTTATCAACAATGCACCCGAAGTCGTATTTGTTAATGATGTGCTGGGTTTACTTATGCAACCAAAAAACGACGAGCTTAAAATTTCAATTTTAACCTATTTAGCCAAACTATTTAATATTGAAGATAAGCATGCGTTTTTTATCAATCATATTAAGCTAAATATTACGGAGTTTTTCAAAAGTTTTGAAGCGTTTCATATTTTTATTGATGCTGATCATTTGTTACAACTTCCGCTTTACGATTTAGCCGAAACTATTGTGCGAAATTTCAATTTAGTAAAAACATCAAATGCATACGTGCAGTTTTATCTGGATTTGGTTTTAGATTTTTCTCAGAGAAAAGGTTCCGACATTACCGCTTTCATTCAATATTTCGATAAGAAAAAGGAAAACCTAAGTATTATTTCGCCTAAAGGTCAAGATGCAGTTCAAATTATGACCATTCATAAATCGAAAGGGCTTGAGTTCCCCGTGGTTATTTTCCCTTATGCCGATTTAGATATTTACCGCGAAGTGGAACCTAAAGAATGGATGGCAATTGATAAAGAGCATTTTCATGGGTTTTCGCATACGCTTCTGAATTTCAATAAAGACTTTGAATTTTTCGGCGAGCAAGGCAAAACCATTTTTGAAAACCACAAAGCCGAACAAGAACTAGATAACATCAACCTATTATATGTGGCGCTTACTAGACCTGTTGAACAACTTTATTTAATTTCTAAAAACGATAGCCAATTAAAGGAAGATGCTAAACTTAAAAAGTATTCGGGCTTGCTTATTAATTATTTACAGCACCATAACAAATGGCAAGATGACACCTTAACTTATAGTTTTGGAAACATAAAAAAAACATCTAAAACAACAGAAAGCGCCCAAGACACCAACATTCAGCACGAATTTATTTCAACTTCAAAAGAACATCATAACATTAAAGTGGTTACAAACTCTGGTTTTTTATGGGATACGAATCAAGAAGAAGCAATTGAAAAAGGTAATTTAATCCATAATATTATGGCGCACATTAACACAAAGGACGATGTAGACGCTGTGATTGACGATTATATTTCATCTTCAAGAATAAATACAGATCAAGCGATAGCATTAAAAGTTTTAATTTTTGAGATTATTAATCATCCAAAACTTAAAACTTACTTCACCGAAGATAACACCATCTATAATGAGCGAGATATTATAACAAAACAAGGCGTTATTTTAAGGCCAGATCGCGTTGTTGTAACACCAGAAAATGATGCTGTAATTATAGATTACAAAACCGGATCTGAAGACAAAAAACATGCCCAACAATTACAAACTTATCAAGATGTTTTAAGCGAAATGGAAATTATTGTTAAAAAGAAAATACTAATTTATATTAACGATAAAATAGAAATAAAAGAACTTGTGGCTTAAATGGAAACCGAAACGTAATTCCTTAAAAAAGAAACACTAAAGTCTTTTAATCCGATATTTTTAGAAACCCCCGAAATTTTAACATTTCAAGACAAAATCATCAAAAAAAAGCACTTAAACAATAGAACCACAGACTTTATTAACAATTATTAACAGGTAAAAAATCAACAAAAAACGCTTATAGTATCGATAAAAGGCAGGCTATACGGTTTTTTTTATATAATTATCTTTGTTAATAACATATAACAACTTACTTTTGTCGTTAATTAACACTTAAAATTAAAAATTTTGAATATGAAAAATCTTAGCAGATTATTGTTCGCTATGTTGCTTGTACTTGGTTATAGCAACGCTAATGCGCAAGACAAGAACAACCCTTGGCAAATAACTATTGGTGTAAATGCCGTTGATGCTTATCCTTCTGGAGATGGCGGATTATTTAGTGATTCTTTTGCAGATGAACTTGCAAATGCTTCTGATCACTGGAACATCTTACCATCATTATCAACTATCTCTGTATCTAAATACTTAAGCGATGGTTTCTCTTTTGGAATAACGGGTTCTTTAAATAAAATTGAAAAATGGGGTGACATCAGTGTAAACCCTGATACTACTAACAACGTTGACGACTGGTCATACTACGGTGTTGATGGTACAATTAAATACAACATTTTAGAAGGTACTACTATTGATCCTTTCGTAGGTATCGGTGGTGGATACACTTGGGTAGATGAAATTGGTGCTGGTACTTTAAACGGTACTTTAGGTTTAAACGTTTGGTTTAACGATAACATCGGTTTAACTGTTCAAACATCTTACAAACATGCTTTTGAAGATTACTTACAATCTCACTTCCAACATTCTGCAGGAATCGCTATCAAATTTGGTGGAACTGATACTGACGGTGATGGTGTTTTCGATAAAGATGACGCTTGTCCAGATGTTGCTGGTTTAGAAGCTTTCAACGGATGTCCTGATACTGACGGTGATGGTATTGAAGACAGCAAAGATTCTTGTCCAAACGAAGCTGGATCTGCTGAATTTAACGGTTGTCCTGATACTGACGGTGACGGTGTTGCTGATAAAGATGATAACTGCCCAACTGTTGCAGGTTTAAAATCTTTAGGTGGATGTCCTGATGCTGACGGTGACGGTGTTACTGATGCTGATGATAAATGTCCTAACGTTGCAGGTCCTGCTGCTAACAAAGGTTGTCCTTACCCTGATACTGATGGTGACGGTGTTTTAGACAAAGATGATAAATGTCCTAAAGTAAAAGGAACTGTTGCTAATGGTGGATGTCCTGAAGTTACTGCTGAAGTTCAAAAACAATTAAATGAGTATGCTAAAACAATCTTATTTGATACTGGTAAATCTTCTATCAAAGCACAATCTGCTGCTGTATTAGGTGATATCATCAATATCTTAAAAGAATACCCAACTTCTAAATTTACTGTAGAAGGTCATACTGATAGTGTTGGTAGCGAAACTTTAAACCAAAGATTATCTGATTCTAGAGCTAATTCTGTAAAAGAATACTTAGTAGAAAATGGTATCAATGCATTTAGATTATCTGCACTTGGTTACGGTGAAGCTAAACCAATCGACTCTAACAAAACTAGAGCTGGTAGAGCAAACAACAGACGTGTTGAAATTAACTTAGCTAAGTAATTAGGTATAGTTAACTTTAAATAAAATAAGTTTACAAAAAACGCTTCGGATATCCGAAGCGTTTTTTATTTTTATAAAATGATAACAACTTTCATTTTTGATGTTTTAACCGATTTAAAAAAGAACAATCACAACCTTTCTAAAATCACTTTTGTATTACCTAGTAAACGTGCAGGGCTCTTTTTAAAGCACCAACTAGCACAAATTACACAACAAACTATATTCGCTCCCGAAATTATCAGTATAGAGGAGTTTGTAGAGGACTTATCCGGCATCAAAACCGTTTCCAATACAGAATTACTCTTCGAGTTCTACAACAGCTATATAGCGCTTACAAATAAAGAAAATCAAGACTCTTTTGAATCTTTTTCAAAATGGGCACAAATATTACTTCAAGACTTTAATGAAATTGATCGTTATCTTATTCCTCAAGAAAACATCTTTAACTATTTAAGCGATATTCAAGAATTAACACACTGGTCGGTAGAAGGCAACCAAACCGAGTTTGTTAAAAATTATTTACAATTTTGGAATAAACTATACACCTACTACAAACATTTTACAAAGCAACTTTTAGATAAAAACATTGGGTACCAAGGTTTAATTTATAGAAAGGCAGCCGAAAACGCTGACACTTATATAGAGAACAATACCGAAAAGCAACACGTATTTCTAGGTTTTAACGCTTTAAATACTGCGGAAGAAACCATTATCCAAAAATTGTTAAAACACAACATTGCTCAAACCTTTTGGGATATAGACGGTGTTTTCCTTAACAATCCCAAACACGATGCGGCACTATTTACAAGGCAACACAAAAAAAACTGGAAACATTTTGAGAAACATCCATTTAATTGGGTAACTAAAAATTATTCCGAAGAAAAAAATATTTCAATTTACGGTGTACCAAAAAATATTGGTCAGGCGAAATACATCGGAACGCTTTTAAAAAATATTGAAGCCAAAACAAAATCGCTACAAAGCACCGCCGTGGTTTTGGGCGACGAAAATTTGCTTATCCCGGTATTAAACTCCATACCTTCAACAGTGGACGCCCTTAATATTACAATGGGTTTTCCTTTAAAATCCATTCCGTTAGCATCGCTGTTCGAAAATCTATTTCACATTCATAAAACTTCGGGGAATTCCTTTTATTTTAAAGATGTGGTTAAGCTATTATCACATCAATTTATCCGTCCATTATTTTATATCGAAGACACCGATTATGCTTCCAAAATAATAGAAACTATAGACAAAAACAATTTAGTATATCTTACTGTTGGGCGTTTAAAAGAAATATCAAAAACAACAGACAATCTTTTAGATTTATTATTTTCTAACTGGAACACCACTATAGATATTGCATTAAAAAACTGCACTAATCTTATTTCAACTATAAAACTATATCTCGATAAAAATAAAGATGCCAACCTCCTATCACTTGAGTATTTATACCGTTTTAATGAACTATTTAACTCTCTAACTAGGTTAAATTCAGAATACCACCACATTAAAGATATTTCTACTTTATTCGGAGTCTACAAAGAACTTTTAAGTTCGGAAACCTTGGATTTTCAAGGAGAACCTCTACAAGGTTTACAAATCATGGGAATGCTAGAATCTCGTGTTTTAGATTTTGAAACAGTGATTATTTCATCGGTTAACGAAGGCATTTTACCTTCCGGAAAGAGTAATAATTCTTTTATTCCTTTCGACGTTAAAATTGAAAACAAACTCCCAACTTACAAAGAAAAAGATGCGGTTTACACTTATCACTTTTACCGACTTTTACAACGCGCCAAAAACGTGTACATACTTTACAACACCGAAGCCGACGCCTTAACAGCTGGAGAAAAAAGTCGATTTATAACACAACTAGAATTGGAAGGCATACATAATATTCATCATGAAATTATTGCGCCGCATGCACCTGTAATTACGCCAAAATTAAAAGAAGTTTTCAAAAGTGAAGACGCCATTATTCGGTTAAAAGAAATTGCAGAAAAAGGATTTTCTCCATCGTCTTTAACTAATTATGTGCGCAACCCTATGGATTTTTATTATCAGAAGATTTTAAAAATTAAAGAACATGATGAAGTTGAAGAAACCGTAGCTGCAAACACTCTAGGAACCGTGGTGCACAATACGCTCGAAGATTTTTATAAACCACTAGAAAACAGTTTGCTTTCCGTAGAAATTGTTCAGCAATTAAAATCGAAAATAGACGCCAAAGTAACCTATCATTTTAAAAATGAATTTAAAGAAGGTGATATTACCAAAGGTAAAAACCTCATCATTTATGAAATTGCTAAACGCTATGTTTCCAATTTTTTAGATTTAGAAATTACCGATTTAAAGGCTGGTAATGAAATAAAAATTGTGGCTATCGAGTCTAACAACACTGTTTTAATTGATATTCCTGAATTGGATTTCCCTGTAAAATTAACAGGAAAAGTAGACCGCGTAGACCAACGAAATGGCGATATTAGAATTATAGATTACAAAACCGGACGTGTTGACGCCCCTAAAGTAGAAATTGTAAACTGGGAAGATATCACGACCGATTACACCAAGTACAGCAAAAGTTTCCAAGTTTTGATGTATGCTTATATGATGTCGCTTTCAAACCAAATTCAACTTCCTGTCGAGGCCGGAATTATATCTTTTAAAAACTTAAACGCTGGATTTTTAAAATTTTCTAAAAAAGACAAACAAGGCAACGGCGCCAAACGCGACCCACAGATTACCCAAGAAACCCTCGATAATTTCTATGTAGAATTGAAACATCTCATTTTAGAAATTTGCAATCCTAATATTCCATTCACCGAAAAAGAAGTATAATATGTTATTAAAAGAGAATTATATTATCGAAGGCAAACACAAAAAACACATTTTAATAGATGTGAATACTGTTTCGAGAAAAACGAATTTGCCAATTATTATTTTTTGCCATGGTTATAAAGGTTTTAAAGATTGGGGCGCATGGAATCTTATGGCCAACGCTTTCGCGGAAGCAGGATTTTGTTTTATAAAATTCAACTTTTCGCATAATGGTGGCACTTTGAAACAACCTATAGATTTTCCAGATTTAGAAGCTTTTGGCAACAACAATTACACCAAAGAATTAGATGATTTGGATGCCGTAATCAATTGGCTTTCTAAAAATGAAACACTTAAAAAAACAGGTAATACTAATAACATAACACTAATCGGACATAGTCGTGCCGGAGGAATTGTTTCTATTAAAGCAGAAGAAGACCAACGTATCACGTCAGTTATAAGTTTAGCTGGCGTATGCGATTTCGGAAAAAGAACGGCAACTATTGGCGATTTATCCGAGTGGAAAAACACAGGTGTGAAATATGTTTTAAACGGAAGAACCAAACAGCAAATGCCGCATTTTTATCAGTTTTATGAAAATTTCATCAAAAATGAAGATCGATTAACTATAAAACGCGCGGTTTCTAATTTAAGCATTCCGCATTTAATTATTCATGGCGATAACGATACCAGCGTTTTTATAGATGAAGCGAAAAACCTTCATAAATGGAATCCTGAAAGTGAATTTCAAATTATTGAAGGTGCAGACCACGTCTTTAACGCCAAGCATCCTTGGAAAGAAAACACATTACCCAAAGCCTTAAAGTCGGTGGTAGACCGCTCCATTTCCTTCATTAAAAAAACATTGTAAACCTAAATACAGTAGTCAAAAACCAACTATATTTAGCTTCAAGCCTTATTATTAACGCCTTAAAACTTTCCATTTAATTATTATAAATTCATGGTATGTTTTACATTTGTTTGAATGGAACAAAACACACTACCCTTAAACGACTTATACGCTCCTGAAAAACGCATTTATGTGGCTACAGACTGTATTATTTTTGGTTTCGATAAGGGTATTTTGAAGTTATTGGTTTTTGAAAGACGTGTAGATCCTTTTAAAGGCACCTTGTCGCTTATTGGAAGTTTTGTAAAACCCAACGAAGCCGCCAATGATGCTGCTAGACGTGTTTTGAATGAAATTACAGGACTCGATAATATTTTTATGGAAGAGCTTAAAACCTACTCCGATGTAGAACGAGATCCTGGAGCACGTTGCATTTCTATTGCGCATTATGCTCTAATTCGAATTGATGACTACGACAAAGAATTAGTTGAAAAGCATGGCGCTATTTGGTACGAATTTGATAAGTTACCCAAATTGGTTTTAGACCATGACATCATGATTGAAGATGCCTTAAGTAGACTACGCAGAAAAGCCAAGTTCTACCCTATTGGTTTTGAATTATTACCCAAAAAATTCACTATTCCGCAGTTTCAAAAATTATACGAAGCTATTTTTCAGCAAACTTTAGACACCCGTAATTTCAGAAAAAAATTAATGTCGTTAAAGCTTCTTATTGCTTTAGATGAAAAGGATAAATCGGGTTCTAAAAAAGGTGCTTTTCTTTATAAATTTGATTACAAGAAATACAAACGCCTGCAACAAAAAGGGTTTAATTTTTCATTATTTAAGAATTAAAGTGTTCTGAATAAAAAAGAGTTAGGCTAAACTAAACCTAACTCTTTTAACATTACTACAAACTATGTTTTAATATCTAAAGTTTAAATTTTTCTTCTAAAACAGTAACTGAACTTCCACCAATAAAGACTTTAAAATCTCCTGATTCTACAACATAATCACCATTATTATCATAAAATCCAAGTTCCTTTTCTGTTAATTGAAAGGTAAGCGTTTTGGTTTCGTTTGGTTCTAATTCTACCAATTCAAACCCTTTTAATTCTTTTACAGGGCGCGTTACACTAGCAAATAAATCGCGGATATATAATTGTGCCACTTCTTTTCCTTTAACTTTTCCAGTGTTTTTTAATTCCACAGAAACCTCAACATGCTGTTCTGAAATTTTCTTCACTTTTAAATTACTATAAGAAAACGATGTGTAACTTAAACCGTGTCCGAAGGCATATAAAGGCGTATTACTTTCGTCTATATAATGCGACCAAAACACGCTATTTGGCTCGTTTGCCGCTGGACGTCCGGTGTTTTTATAATTATAATAAATAGGCACTTGCCCAACACTTCGTGGGAATGTCATTGGTAATTTACCACTTGGGTTATAATCCCCATACAAGACTTGAGTAATAGCATGACCACTTTGCGTACCCAATTGCCAGCCTTCTACAATAGCAGGAATGTGTGCATCTGCCCAAGAAATGGTTAACGGTCTTCCATTATTCAATACTAAAACAATATTTTTATTAACCGCGTAAACAGCTTCTAATAAATCTTGTTGAACACCAGGCAAACCAATTTCAGATCGGCTACGTGCTTCTCCACTTTGAAAACCATGCTCTCCCAAAACCATAATAACAACATCGGCATTTTTCGCGGCATTTTTAGCTTCCTCGAAACCACTTTTATCCGTAGTATTTATTTCTAACTCAAAAGGAAAGGTAGCCTCACCAAGTACCAAATCAGCACCTTTAGCGTAAGTAATTGCGTTATCTGGATATTCCGCTAAACCTTCCAAAACAGAAACTGCTGTGTTATCATCTGCAGCAATACGCCAGCTACCAAGCGGACTTGTTTTATCGTTTGCTAGAGTTCCAATAACGGCAATTTTTTGACCTTTCTTTTTCAATGGCAACATGTTGTTTTCGTTTTTCAGAAGCACAATAGATTTTTTTGCAACATCTAAAACAGCATCGTGAATTTCTTTACTACCTATAACCTCTTTTTCACGTTTTTCATCACAGTATTTATAAGGATTATCGAAAAGTCCGAGTTCAAATTTCACCTTTAAAATACGAGAAGCGGCGTCATTAATAAGCCCTTCATCAACTTTACCTTCTTTAACTAAATTAGCCAACTCATTGACATAAGCGTAAGATTCCATATCCATATCTGAACCTGCAATAACTGAAAGTTCAGCAGCATGTTTTATGTTTTCAGCATAACCATGATTTATCATTTCGGCCATAGAACCCCAATCGGACACCACAAAACCATCAAAATTCCATTTTTCTTTTAAAATATCGCGTTGCAAAAATGCATTTGCAGTAGCTGGGATGCCGTTCAATTCGTTAAAAGAATTCATAAACGTTTTTACGCCAGCATCTACTGTTGCTTTAAAAGGTGGAAAAATAATATTATTTAAAGTTGATGTTCCAACATCTACGGTGTTATAATCTTTTCCTGATTCAGTAAAACCATAACCTGCCCAGTGTTTTGCACAAGCTGCAATGGTATTTGGTTTTGACAAATCTTCACCTTGAAAACCTTTTACTCTAGCTATCGCAATTTTAGACCCCAAATAAGTATCTTCTCCAGCACCTTCCATAACACGTCCCCAACGGGCATCTCTCGAAATATCCACCATAGGTGCAAACGTCCAGTTGATACCAGCTGCAGAAGCTTCTAAAGCCGCTATTTCTGCTGATTTTTTTATGGCCTCTAAATCCCAGCTTGCCGCTTCAGCCAATGGAATTGGGCTTAAGGTTTCATAACCATGAATTACGTCGAAACCAATAATTAGAGGAATACCTAAACGGGTTTCTTCAACCGCAATTTTTTGAACAGCACGAACTTCTTCTACACCGCGAACATTGAGCATAGAACCGACATAACCTTTTCGTAAATGTTCATATTTATGAGCAGCATCGCCAGAAGATGGTGTTGGCCCAGTAACATTCCAGAAACCGTTATACTGGTTCATTTGACCAATTTTTTCTTCCAAAGTCATTTCTGAAAGTAATTTGGCTACTTTATAATCTATAGATGTTTCATTCTTGGTAAGTTTATGCGCCAAGGTCTTATTTTGACCCATGGCGCTACTAAACATAAACACTACTGAAACTATTGTTAAAATATATCTTTTTTTCATTCTTATAATAGTTTAATGAAATTATTTAATCTTGATTAACCTCTGTTTCCAAGGGTTTATTTACTAATTTGAATGAAAGGTGATATTATCAAAATACACCACGTTATCTGTTGCTCTTCCTTCTACGAAATCTGGAAAAACAATCACTTGATCTATATTTGTAGTTCCATCTTGGCCTATTATGCTAAGCAGGTGACTAAAATCGAATGTTAATTCTTCCCATTCATTAATTTTAGTATTTGCTACTTTTACTTCGGCTTGAGCCCCACCATTTGCACTTGCCAATTTTAATGCAACATCACTAATTACGGTTTTGTAAACCATAATTTTAATAGTCGTGTTTGATGCATTTACTTCCCAAGCATTTGTTATTTCACCATGTGCTACTTCTGTACCTACCCATGGCGCTCCAGCTGTAGTTGCTGTAATTTTTGCCACAGTAGCAGATGTGTTTATACCTGATGCATTGGGGTTTGCAACAAATTCTAACGGGGCATTAGCACCATTTTCAAATACATTCCATGTCCAGTTTGCTCCAAACCCTGTAGGTTCAAAATCGATACCGTCACTGGTTGTCCAACCACTCATAGCTACTTGTACAGAAAAAGCAACTTTATAAGTTAGTTTTGTTGTACCATCGGCTGCTGTAACTTCTATAGTAGTTTCTCCTGGAAGTGCTCCTGCTGGAGTTATAACAACATTAGCAGAACCTTCAGTACTTGTTGCTGTTACCGTTGGAACTGTTGTTGTTCCTTCTGCTAAAGCTACTGAATACTCTAATGTATCTGTATTAAAACCGGAAATTGTACTTCCGTCTACTAATAAATTTGAAAGTGAAGCGTCATTTTCTGCAGATACTTCGAATTTGTTGAATGTAATATTATCGAAATACACCACATTATCTGTTGCTCTTCCTTCTACGAAATCTGGAAAAACAATAACTTGATCTATATTGGTAGTTCCATCTTGACCTATTATGTTAAGCAGGTGACTAAAATCGAATGTTAATTCTTCCCATTCATTAATTTTAGTATTTGCTACTTTTACTTCAGCTTGAGCCCCACCATTTGCGCTTGCCAATTTAAGTCCCACATCACTAATTACAGTTTTGTAAACCATAATTTTAATAATCGTGTTTGATGCACTTACTTCCCAAGCATTTGTTATTTCACCATGTGCTATTTCTGTACCTACCCATGGCGCTCCAGCTGTAGATGCTGTAATTTTAGCTACCGTTGCAGATGTGTTTATACCTGAAGCATTTGGATTTGAAACAAATTCCAACGGATTGTTAGCACCGTTTTCAAATACATTCCATGTCCAGTTTGCTCCAAACCCTGTAGGTTCAAAATCGATAGTTTGATCTAAACTATATGCTGAAGAGCTTCCGCCACCACTTGTTCTTTCAAAAAGTTTAAGGTCATCAAAATAATAGGTATTTGTATTTGCTGCAGATAAATCGAAGATGATTACTATTCTATCATACTTAGCATCATGATTACTTGTAAAAGCAAATGATAACGCTTCCCATTCATTGGTTTTCGTTGTTGTTAATTCTATTTCAGTATTTACACCTGGATCTGCAATAGATTCTAATTTTAATAACACCGTAAAGCCTGGTTGCTCAGAATATACATTCATATTAAAGCCTCCATTAGCACTGAAATCTAATTTAGAATCTAAATTAATTTGAATATTATCCCAAGGATTTGTTGCTGTTTTTGTTACTTGCCCCACTTTACAAGAGCTATTCACAGTGTTATCAGCATTTGGATTATCGGCCCAAACAAAAGTAGTAGCATCTTGAGTAATACTGGCAGAAGGATCGCTCATAAATGTTAAGTTAAAATCTGCAGCCAAAAGTGATTGCATAATTTCAGCTTCACAAGTTGTTGCAACTACACCTGCTACTTGAGTAATATCATCAATATAAAATGTACCTGCTGCTGTTCCTGGGCCATCTACAAATAAAATCATATCATTATAAGACGCTGTAGACTCAAAAGTAAATGTTAATGCTTCCCAACCTGATCCTGTATGGGTAACATCGGCTTCAATAGCTCCTTCTGTTCCATCTTCAAATTTTAATTTTATATCTAAAGCTTCATTAGAAAATAATTTAATGCTCACGCCTTTATCGGTAGTAAAATCTATTGGTGTATCTAAATTAAAGAATGCATTTTCCCAATTCGCTCCAACGTTTGTTATTTTTCCAACTTTAGAAGCTTCAGCATTAATTCCAGATAACTCAGGGTTATCAACAACTTCAAAAGATACATTACCTACAATTTTAGTAGCATAATCAATACCATTACAATCAAAATCTATTGGAGCTTCTAAAAGCGTTTGTGTACATGGCACATCTACTGTTGCTATTTGAGAAATATCATCTATATAAAATGTTCCAGCTGTTGTACCTGCAGCATCAACAAACATGGTAAATCTGTTATAACTTGCAGCAGAATCGAAAGTAAAATAAATAGCTTCCCAACCTGTCCCACCATGACTAGCTGTAGTTTCAACAGCATCAGCAGTGCCTTCTTCTAATTTTAATAATACATCTACTGGTGTATTAGACCAGAAAAGTGCTTTTACTGTTTTGTTTACAGTTAAATCTAAAGGTAATCCTAAATCGAAGAAAAAGCCTTCGTATGCCGCACCACTATTTGTAATTTCACCTACTTTAGAGGCCGTTTCATTAGCACCAGTTAAATCCGGATTATCAACAACTGAAAACGCAGCACCATTAAAGGTTGTGGCTTCATAAGTTGTGCCTTCACCATCAAAAGATATGGGTAGCGCAGCAGTTTCTGGAATTAAAATAATGATTTCATCTTCAAAAATATCCGATGATCCCGCTACATTTTTCACCTCTAATGTTACAGTATAAGTACCATTTGGATAAACGTTTATCGGGTTAATTAATGTGGATGTTTCACCATCTCCAAAATTCCAACTATAAGTGTTTCCGTTTTCGGATGTATTTATAAAGGTTACGACTCCTGTATCAATATTAAGTGTATAAGTAAAACCTGCAACTACTTGTGGCAATACGGCATCATCATCATTTTCACAACCCAAAAAGGATAATGATAATATCAATATTGTGATATATTTAAATGTTTTCATAAAATTTTTCATTGTCTTAATATTTTTGAGTTAGTTTAAGCTGTTTTTATATACACGTACATAATCTACAAGCATGCTTTGTGGGAAAACTGTTTCTGCGGTTGGTGCGCCACCATAATCGCCACCAATGGCTAAATTTATTATGATAAAGAACGGATGATCGAAAACCCATTCTCCGGTAACATCTTCAGGGGTAATTTGGTTGTACAATACATCATCTATGTAATAATTGATATATTCTGGGCCCCATTCTATACCAAAAATGTGGAATCCTGTATCATACCTGTCATTAGTTAAGGTATAACTCTTTGAAATAGATTCGCCACCAGAATAACCAGGACCATGAACCGTTCCACTTACTAAGGTTGGCTCATTACCACGGTTTTCCATAATATCAATTTCTCCACATTGTGGCCATCCTACTTCATCAACATCGGCTCCTAAAAGCCAAAAAGCAGGCCACATCCCTTGTCCGTAAGGCACCTTAATACGGGCTTCAAAACGTCCGTAAGTTTGGTCGAACTTATTTTGTGTTAACAATCTAGCCGATGTATAGCCAGAACCTTGATAATCCTCTTTTCTTGCAGTTATTAAAAGCATTCCGTTTTGTACCGAAGCATTTTCTGTACGGTCTGTATAATATTGAAGTTCATTATTACCCCAACCATTAGTACCAGTCCCAATATTGAAACCCCAAATAGAAGTGTCGATAACATCATCTGTATCAAACTCATCTTGCATGGTGATTTCGTTAAAATTGGTCACGGTTTGTGTATCATCAGTAGCACAGCTAGTAAAAACCAGCAGCGGAAACGCTATAAACAATGACTTAAAAAGCGTCACTTTAATTTTATTTATATAATTCATGTTATTATTTTTAAATATTTTGAATGTCAACTTATTGCTTATAGAAATAGATGTTATCTACTAAAATATCTGTAATTGTAGCATCTGAAACGAACACCACCTGAGCCAAATTAGCGCGACCTGTTAATCCAGAAAAAGAACTAAGCGGTACATCTATACTTACCCAACTTCTCTCAACTAGCGTCGCGTTATTATATGTTAAAGTAGCATCTGAATCATCATCGGTACCAATGGTATTATCTGAACCTGCATCTTGTAATTTAACTTGTAAAAAATCTGATGACGTCATCGTACTTTGAACTTGAATATCGACATGAAAATGTGTCATTTCAGAAATATCAATGGTAGGGTTTGTAAACTCAATTCCCACAAAATTTAATTCAGAATATTTAATAATCGCATCCCCATTTAAGTTCACATCATCTTGACCTAAAGTGGTTTGATAAGGTGCCCAATATCCGTTATAATAATCCACAGGAGCATCAGTATATTGATCACTAAAAATTGAAATCACATTACTAGCATCTGCTGTTGGTGTTGGTGCCGATTGAAAACTTCCAGTAGATTCTATAGTTAAAGACCCCAAAGCTTTTACACCAGCCAACTCTGCTGTTATGGTTGCTGTTCCAGTACCTGTTACGGTAACTACGCCATATTCATTAACTTCTAAAACTGTTGGATCTGAGGATGTGAATAAAAAATAGGATGGTGCTACAGAAACCGATTGATTCTCTCCTGAATCTAAATTAAAGGTTTGTGTTAAATCTGTAAGCTGAATTTCAACACCGGTAAAACTTTGTTGCACCACATCTTCACCGTTTAAAATAGAAGGTTGTGGTTGTGCTACCGTTCCTAATTTTTCAAATTGTAATTCATCAATCCAAAAGGTATATCCACCTTCATCATCTACTGTTTCAGCACCTTCAGCGTACCAAAACATTCCAATTTCTTGAAATAATTTTGAAGCATCTGGTATAGGGATAATATACTTAGTCCATTGTGTTGTAATGGCTAAATTGCTAAGTGTTACTTGGTATTTACTACCTGTTCCATCGGTACCAAATCCAATTTCATTAATATCGGCACCTTGTGAAGCTTTAGCCCAAAAAGTTAAAGCATCATAACCAGTTAAATCTCGTGGGCTTGTACTTGGGAAAGTAGCACCACCATAACCTACGCCGTAAGAAGGAATATCGAAACGCATGGATGCATCTCCTTTATAAGCTTCATCATTATCTACCGAAAAAGCATCTTCAAATGAACCTCCAAATGGGAAATAATCTAATCCTCCGGTGAATGTATCTATAAAAATTTCTCCAGTACTAGGGTATGTTGCCAATTCAACTTCATCTGAATATGAACGCTCACAACTGGAAACAGTAATAAAAACGAGTCCTAAAAGGAATACTGTTTTTGAATATATAAATTGTATATTTTTCATCTTTCTGTCTTTTTTATTTTCCAATGTTAATGTGTATGTAAGTTCTAATCTCCCATTCGTTCCCATTACCAAAACCAACGGGACTAATTATAGGTTCATTAGAAAAATCATCTTCTGTAGCCATTGGACTATATCTGTTTGAATACTGGTCTAAAGAACGCCATGTTCCTCGAATACCAATTTTAGTATCTGGTAAAATAAACCAATCGGGTTTACCTAAAGTTGTAGATAAATCGAGCATTAATTGCACCGGATAGGTCATGTTATAATCACGGTGATAATCAAAAGGTCCCCAATCATTAATCTTAAAAGAATGTACTAATTTCAACTTGTTGTAAATAACTCTAATATCACCACCAACACGATTAATTACTCTTTCACTATCGCCATTGGCTTGTCCGTTACCAGCATAAAAGTTAGCAATAAGCCCCAAATCTGGGTTTATTTTAGAAACCAAACGCGTATTGGCTTCCCATAAATCTTGAGCCGGAGCAGAGTTATCAAAAGCAAAAGACGTTCTATCTGCTAAAAAACCAATAGCAGCATCTGTAGCTGTAGGTTGATGACGATAAACGAAACCAAAATTCATTGCAAATTTTGCATCTTCCGATCTATCGTTATCCCACTCATACATCCATGTTCCAGGTGTAGGATCGTAAGTAAATAAAATCTCACCAGCCGTAGTTTCTCTATTAGAACGTACAGCAAAAGGATCATCTTGAACATTTCTAAGTCTTCCCGTACCTGTAACATCATTCGGCATAGCATCTACAATTGGTTTTTGCCATAAAAAGTTTGGTGCAATTTGAAACTCACCAAAAGAATATGTAAAACCAGATAAAACGTTTGTTTGGTTACCACTACCAGAATCTTTAAGTTTCCACCCGGTATACGTTTGTGTTTGATCGGCTCCACCATTAGCCACTAAGCCCATTGCAGCACCTTGTGCATACCAATTAAAAGCCCCTTTACTATATGTTACTTTGGCCTTAGCACCCCAGTTATCGCCAGAATTAATTTCATCTTGATAAATAATATATTTTGAAGATGACGCATTACTAGCATCATAATTAGGATTATTTTCGGCATTTTGAAATGTTCTACCGTTTAATGGCTGACCACCCCAAATACCACCAACTTCTAAACCTAAATCTCCAAATTGTCTTTTAGCATATACAGTTAATCGACGTGTTTTTGGAATGGGAATAGCGTATGAAGACACGGCTTCTCCAATATCATCAATATCTTCATGATACACGGCTGCCAAATCGAATTTACCTATTTGTTTTTGGTATTTAAGTAATACTGCTGGGTTTGCACCCCACCATAATTGAGGACCAAAAGCAGCTTTTAAACCTTTTAATCCTTTTTTTCCATCGACTTCAAAACCTAATACTTCACCATTATAGATATCTAAATTATCACCATAATTTGCTTCTGGATATAGGTTAAAGAAATCACCCTCATAAGCCCAATGGTAATGCCCAATACGATAGAATCCTCTTAAATCGAATTCTTTAGCATTCCATTCAAACTCTGCATTGTAAACCTTCACGCGGTTTGGATCTAAAATATCAACATTGCCATCATCTGTATTTACTGAAATAGGTTGTCCAGTATTTTCATAGAAAATTTCATCAATAGGATTTGCCGCCACATTACCAAGTACATTAAAGTTAACATTAGCCCGCATGTTTGATGCTGGATTTCCTTCTACTCCAATGTAATAGGATTGCATATGATCGAAGCCCAATTGGTTTGGATAGTTAGATTCATCTTCATCTGCACTACTTGGCGTGGTTATTAAATTCCCACCTGTATTGAAGGTTGTAAACTCTGCTCTTAAATTACTTAGTTTAATTTTTTCATTTCCTCCCATAGCGGCTTTATCACCACGCGCTCTAAGTACAGCATCCATGATTTCAATATTAGAAAATGCATTATTTACATAATCCAATGTTGCACCTTCAGCATAAGGGTCTATATTGTGTGCTTCTTTTAAAGCATAATAAGCAGCACGAGGATATAATTCATATAACCCTCTACTATTAGTAGGACCTTTGGCACAAATACCAAACCACTCCTCGTTCATATTATTTTCTCCAGGTGCTAAATCTTTCTCATAACCACCATTTGCCCAAGACGCATTAGTATCGTGAACTTCTAAGTTTTTAGTTTGTCCAAATTTCCACCAACCATCGCTAAACTGAAAGGTAAAACCACCAATAGAGTTTTCTGCTTTTCCTAAACCAGCAGCATTTTGGTAAATGTCTTGCCAGTTTCCTAAGTCGTAATAGGCTTGCATTTTTTGATCTTCTTGATTTTCAATAGCATTGAAAGCATCAGATCCAAATTCGGTAAATAAAATTGGTTTGTTTAGTTTGTCTTTTACTTGTTGAAACGCATCTCCAAAAGATACCCCACGATACATATTTGTTCCGTAAATATCAACGTCTTTACATTCTTCAGCAATAATATCTATAAATAATAAATCACCATTACAAATTGCTATAGGGATTGAAGCATTGATACTTTTCATTTTTACCGCGGCATCATTCATAAGTTTATACATGGGTCTACCTCGTTTTTCTCCAACCGCATTAAGCTGCTCTTCACCTTCTGGAAAGTCTTCAGTTTCAGCACCTGCCCAAAAGAGTCCGTAATTATTTTCGTTTCCTAAAAGGAACATTAATAAGCCAGGAGTGTTTTTATAGGTTTCTGCTAATTCTGTAATTTCAGACATTAAAACTTTTTGTGTTTCAGGATCTCGATAATCTGTAACAGCTTCCCATCCTCCATTTAAGGTAAGACCGTATCTACCAAAAGAATGATTTAGCATGGTATAAATACCATAATTTTCATAGATATAAGTGATCCATTTTGGTTGAATACCGGTGTATTGCCTAATAGCATTTACTCCCATGTTTCTTAACAGTCCCATTTCTGCATCTAATGCTGCTTTAATAACATCATCGGATTGCTTCCATAAACTGTATGAATAATTAGTACCAATAGGAACATAGCCCCAATTCATACCATTAATCATTAATTTCTCTCCATTAACAGAAAGAAATATGCCTTCATCATTATTTTCAACCATTACTTTATCTGCCTGAGCAAAAAGCGACGTTGAAAATAAAATCAAGACTAATTTTAGAAATTTGTTTTTCATAATACTAATGATTTAATTGTCTTAGTTTATAGTTTGTTGAACCACATTTGCTGAATAAAAAGCTGACTTTTATATTTACACATTTGTAGTTTTATAAATTTACTGCATATGTTAAATGTATTAACAAAACATACCGCAACAAAAAACATACATCATAAAAAAATGCAACTATTTTAGTGAATACCCTAATAAATAGCGAGTTTAATTACGAGTTTACTAGAAAGTATGTAATAACGAAATTCCTGTATAAACAAGGTATGTTGTGGTATTGTATAGGTGAAATTTTAAAATGTTGTGGCTACTACAACTCTAAAATGTAGTTTGTTAAACTGGTTTCGTGAGGTAACTCCATTTTCTTGCGTAACCTGTATCGTTTCACCTCGACACTACGAGGAGAAATATTTAATAGAGGAGCTATTTCTTTTGAAGATAAATTTAACCGTAAGTAAGCGCAAAGACGCAAATCATTAGAGGTTAAAGTAGGATGAATTTGTTTGACTTTTTTTAGAAAATCTTTATCGGCATTATTAAACGCTTCCTGAAACAAATTCCAGTCGTCTGCATTATTGATATTCTTATCAATAATTCTAATAACACTCTTCAAGCTTTTTGTTGTATCTGCGTTTTCTAATTCTTTCTTTAAGCTGTTTAAAAACTCATTTTTCTTAATTAAATTCATGGTCGACATACCCAATTCTCGATTTTTATTTTCGATGTCTTCACGGAGTTTATCGTTTTTAAAACGCATTAGTTTCTGGTTATCTTCCAAGGCTTTTAGCTCAAACTCATTAGTGGTTTTTTGAAGTAACCGTTCGCGTTGCTTTTTATAATAACGCTTATAAGCCATGTGCATAAACAGTGAAAACAGCAAAATCCCAATAAAATAAATTACAATAGCCGTATTAGAAAGTAGAAATGGAGGCTTAATTTTAAATGAAAAAGACGCCATATTTAAAGTAGGTTCGCTCCCTATTAAACCCTTAACAACAAACGTATAATTGCCGTAAGGTAGATTTTCAAAAAACACGGTACCATCACTACTCCAATCGCTCCAATCATCATAAAGTCCTTCAAGCTTATATTGATATTTTGGCGATTCAATTTTTAAAAACTGCGGAATACTATAAGAGAACCTAATATTATTATCCTGGTTTTCAAAAACAGAAGCCTCTTGAATACTCACATTACGAAAGGCATTGACATCTTTAGTTCTCCCAGATTCCACACGATTAATTCTAATTTCACAACTCGGATTTAAAATTTTATCAACATCAAAAATAAAATAACCCGTTGCTGAACCTACCAAAAACTGCGTGTCTGAAACATGCGTAATACTCTCAAAACCTATAATATCTCTTCTTACTTCTGAAGGAAAAGAGACGGTCTCAATTTTGTTTTGACTACTTAATTTCGATGCTGTTAAATAATGAATTCCTCCCTTAGAAAAACTCCAAAGTTTATTCGTTTTGACATCAGGTATAAGTTTTCCCGAAGTGTAATTATCACTATCAATTAATTTACTTACTAAACTATCTTTCTGAAATGATCTAGATGCTTTATCATACTTATAAACCCCTTCCTTTGTAGAATAAAATAAATTATTTTGATATTTAACCAAGCTAGAAACCAAACCCTTTTGAAGTCTTTTATCTTTCTCAAAATCAAGAATCTTATTAAAATCACCGTCCAATTTCAACTTAAAAACCCCTTTATATTCGTGACTAACAAAAAGCGTTTCATCATCTAAAAACTCAAAGTATCTACTGGAAATATTAAAACCTTCTATTTTATTTCTTAATTGCCATTTACCATCGATCTTCTCAAGTATATTTAATCCATTATAATTTCCTTGAATCAATAAATTATCATGGTTTTCAATAGTTTTAATTTGCCAAGTTCCTTGCATATTAGCAATTTTTTCAGCCTTATTTCCTTCAACTAAAAATGTACCCGAATTATGGCCACAAAACAAGCTATTATCAATAACTTCTAAACACCACACTTGCCCTTGTGTTCCTGCTATAAACTGAAAATCTGTATCACTTGTTAAAGCCCTTGAAAACAAGCCTTGATTAGACCCCAAATACAGCGTATTATTAAATACTTTAGAGATATAAACACTACCGATAACTCCTTTATTATCTAAATATTGGAGAAAAGGGGATTTGCTATTTATACAATCAATACCATTATCTAAACCCAACCAAATATTAAAATCGACATCTTCAAACAACGCTAAAACGGTGTTATTACTCAATCCATTAGATTGATTAATCTGGTATCTTAAATCTCCTTTTTCCGTTAAATAAATAAGTCCATCGGAAATAGTACCTAACGCAAAACCTCCATCTCGCAACTTAATACCACTAAACACACTCACTTGGTTTAAAACAGTTTCTGCAGTAGTGTGCCACGGCTCTAATTCTCCATTAGTAAGCTGAAAAAACCCACGATCTTGTGTCAAGATTAACAACTTATCATCAAGATTAAATACATTAACAATAATATTATCTTTCAGAACCTCATCATTAGAAACCAAAATATCGCTCCCATTTTCAATTTTGTACAAACCTGCTCTTACATTTTGAAAATATAGCTGGTCTTGCACTTTAAAAAGTCTAGAAATTTTAGATATAGAATTAATAACGCGATACGTATTCTCCGCCTGATTGTAAACATAAATACGATCCAAAGACTGAAATAACAACCATTTATCAAAAGAAACAATATTCCAAATCTCTTCATCTTCTAAAAAATCAACTTTTAACTTATCAGACAAGGATGTGTAATTCAGCAACCCAAAACTATCTTTTTTCCAAAAACCAAACTCCTGAAAACTTGCGGTATACACCAAAGAATCAACAGTTTTCACAACCCGAATAATAGTTTCATTTGGAGAGTTATACAAAGTCCAACGCGCACCATCAAACTCTAAAAGCCCTTTATTATTGGCTACATAAATATACTTATCTTTAGACTGGGCAATAGACCAATTCTGATTTTCGCCTCCATATACTTCAGGAGTATATACTGTAATTGGCGGAAACTCTTGCCCAAAACCGACTACGACCATGAAAAGCCATAAAAAAACAACCAAACAATTATTTTTTTTCATTTTAACACTATGTTGGGTTAACAATGTACTAAAAATCCTTTAGAATAAAGGAGTTTATAAAAATATGTATAGTTCATGTTGTGTTACATTTAAAATATATCAAATAAAATTATTTCAAACTAAAAAAGAAATATTCCATCCACAAGCCATAACATATGCACTTGCTTTCTAAAAACCGATAGGTTATGCTAGTTTCTTTTTCAATATTAATATTTTTCAACTACTTTTAAACATGCCTACAGAAACCACAACGTCTGATCTTAAAAATTCGGATAGCACACAAACCCAATATAAAACTATCGAAGCTGCTCTGCCAAAAGATCTACTAGATGGGATTAATTATGATGAAACTGATAACACGAAAGTTACGTTAGTGCTTTTTGCTCCGGAAAAACAGTTTGTACATGTTATTGGTGATTTTAATAACTGGACTATAAGCGACGCTTTTCTAATGAAAAAAGACAGCTTAAAAAATCGGTTTTGGTTAGAATTAACAAACTTAACACCGCAAAGCAACCACATGTATCAATATTTCGTGGATGCTACCATAAAAATTGCAGATCCTTATTCCACCATAGTTTTAACCGAATGGAACGACCAACATATAAATGCAGTAACTTATCCTAATTTACCAGCATATCCCACAGGAAAAACCAACCATCACGTTACTTTACTACGCACTGGTGATGCCGAATATAATTGGCAAATCCATAATTTTACACCACCCCAAAAAACCGATTTGGTTATTTATGAATTGTTAATTCGTGACTTTGATGCTTTACATAGTTTTGATGCTTTAAAAAGCAGACTCGATTATCTAGAAAACTTAGGCATTAACGCCATAGAATTGATGCCTATTAATGAATTTGATGGCAACGAAAGCTGGGGTTACAATCCGTCTTTCCACATGGCACTCGACAAATATTATGGTACCCAAAACGCGTTTAAAAATTTAGTTGATGCATGCCACCGTCGTGGTATTGCTGTTATATTGGATGTGGTTTTTAATCATGCATCTGGGCAAAACCCATATTACCGCCTTTGGAATACCGATAACGGAAATTACTCTGGTAAAGCGACAACTAAAAATCCGTTTTTTAACAAAATTCCTAAACATGCTTATAATGTTTTTAACGACTTTAACCATAGTACAACCGCCACTAGAGAATATGTAAAACGCATCACCCAATTTTGGATAGACGAATATAAAATTGATGGTTTCCGATGGGATTTAACCAAAGGATTCACTCAAAATTGTAGCGAAAATAATGAGCGTTGCACAGGCCGTTTTCAGCAAGACCGTGTTGATGTTTTAAAAACTTATGCCGATTATCAATGGGATAAAAAAGATGATTTCTACATCATTTTTGAACATTTAGGGGATATTACTGAAGAAAACGAGTGGGCAAATTATCGTATAAATGAAGGTAAAGGCATCATGCTCTGGAATAACCTAAACGGGCTTTACAACAATGCCACTACAAGTATTCATTCCAAAGGAAAATCGAACTTCGAAAACATTTCTTATAAGAAAAAAGGATTTGCTCAGGCTAAATCAGCAATAAGCTATATGGAAAGCCATGATGAAGAACGCATGATGTACCGCAACTTACATTTTGGAAAATCAAACAAAAATTACAACGTTAAGCTTATAAACACCGCTTTAAAACGCATGGAATTAGCTGGCGCCTTTTTCTTTACTATACCAGGTCCAAAAATGATTTGGCAATTTAGTGAATTGGGTTACGATATTTCCATAGATGAAAACGGGCGTACCGGAAATAAGCCTATTCATTGGGAATATTTCGAGAACCCCAACCGAAAAAACATTTACAATACGTGGGCGAAACTCATTCGTTTAAAACAAAACGAACCTATTTTTAAAACTACGAACTTAAAAGTAGACACTAACAAGAAATCGGGTTTAAAGCGTATTCATCTCACTTTAAGTAACGCCACTTCAAAACAAATAAAAAACCTTACTATTATTGGCAATTTCGGAATTACCACACAAAACATTAACCCAAGTTTTCAACAAACAGGCACATGGTACAACATACTAGATAAAAACACACCTCTTGAGGTTACAAATACCAAAGCACTAATAACTTTAGCTCCCGGAGAGTTTATTATTTATAGCGACAAACCCTACCACCAATAATGAATTGAAACGGTTTTTTGACATAAAAAAAACCTGATTATCCTACATTAAAACAATCAGGGTTCTTAAGTTTATTTTGAAAAATTTTATTTCACTGTAAAAGTTTCTTTCAGTTTGGCTGTAGAATCTCCACCAACCCAAACATTGAATTTTCCAGGTTCTACTTCCCAAATTTTATTTGCGGTATAAAACTGAAGCATTTCAGAACCTATAGTAAACGTCACCGTTTTTGTTTCACCAGGTTGAAGCATTAACTTCTCGAAACCTTTAAGTTCTTTTATCGGCCTTACCAAACTTCCCACTAAATCACGAATATAAAGCTGAACCACTTCCTCGCCAGCTCTATCGCCTGAATTTGTAACCTCAACACTCAAATTAATTTCACCGTTTATTGCGATTTCGTGGGTATTTAACTTCAAATTAGCATACGAAAATGTGGTATAACTAAGTCCGAAACCAAAAGGATACAATGCTGCTTTTGGCGCATCTCTATACCCCGAAAACGTCACGTGATTTTTACTGTACGGACGCCCTGTATTTTTCTGATTGTAATACAACGGCTCTTGCCCCACATGATGAGGAAATGATACTGGTAATTTACCTGAAGGATTATAATCGCCAAAAACCACATCTGCAATTGCATTTCCAGTCTCTGATCCTAAATGCCAACACTCTAAAATGGTTGGTACAATTTCTGAAACGCGACTCAAATCCATGGGACGGCCATTCATTAAAATCACTACAATATTTTTATTCACTTTATAAACAGCTTCTAATAATTCATTTTGAAGCCCTAAAAACCCAATATTAGTTTGGCTTCTCCCTTCTCCGGTTTGAAACGCATTTTCACCGATAGCTAATAAAACAACATCAGATTTTTTTGCTGCCGCAACCGCTTCCGCAATACCTGATTTATCTGTAGTATTAAATTTTAAAGGATGTAAAAATTGATTTGCTCCAGCCTCTAACGTTGGAATGGTTAAATCTACACCTTTTGCATAATTTATAGTAGTCGTATTTCCTACCGCATTTTTAACGCCTTCTAACAAGGAAATTGCTGAATTATATTCTCCTTTACCACGCCAATTTCCCAACGGGGTATCTTTATCATTTCCTAACGGTCCAATAACAGCAATACTTTTCACTGTTTTCAACAAGGGTAGAGTTTGATTCTCGTTTTTTAGCAAGACAATCGATTTTTTAGCCACATCTCGAGCAATCGCTAAATTTTCAGGTGTGTAAACTTCATTTTTCTCACGCTCTTCATTGCAATATTTATAAGGATCGTCAAAAAGCCCCATGTCAAATTTCAACCTTAAAACCCGTTTTACGGCATCGTCAATTTGCTCAATAGTAACTTTCTTTTCGTTCAGTAACGCTTCCAAATGCGCTTCATAAGCATAAGACTCCATATCCATATCGCTTCCTGCATTTAACGCTATTTCGGCAGCATGCTTTTTATCTTCAGCATAGCCATGCGCTTGCATTTCACCTATAGACCCCCAATCGGAAACCACCAAACCTTTCCAATCCCACTCACGCTTTAAAATATCACGTTGCAGCCCTTTGTGTCCTGTTGCCGGAATACCATCGATATCATTAAAGGAATTCATAAACGTTGCCACACCCGCTTCTGCGGCCGCTTTAAACGGTGGCAAAATGGTGTTATGTAATTCGTTATCGCCAATATTTACCGTGTTATAATCTCGTCCCGCTTCTCCAAAACCGTAACCCGCAAAATGTTTAGCACAAGCAGCAACCGTATTTACGCTAGATAAATCGTCACCTTGCAACCCTTGGATTCTGGTTACACCTACAATAGAATTTAAGTACGGGTCTTCGCCTGCACCTTCCATAGAACGCCCCCAACGAGCATCTCTAGACACATCAATCATGGGAGCAAACGTCCAGTTTAAGCCAGAAGCAGCACTTTCTTTAGCCGCAATTTCAGACGATTTTTTAATGGCTTCTAAATCCCAGCTAGCAGTTTCGCCTAACGGAATTGGGAAAATGGTTTTATAACCGTGAATAACATCGTAAGCAAAAATTAAAGGAATTTTCAGCCTAGAATGTTCCATGATAATTTTTTGAGTTTCCCGTATACTAGCAACCGAAGTAATATTAAGCATAGAACCTACTTCACCTTTTTTAAGTTTTTCCAACTTATGTTGATCGCCGTTAGTGGACGACGGACCTGTAGCATTCCATTTTCCACTGTATTGCACTAATTGCCCAATTTTTTCATTGAGATGCATTAAAGCTAAAACTGAGTCTACTTTTTGTTCCGTTTTATCATTTTCTGAATGATTTTGAGATGTTTTATCACTTTCATTTTTACAGCTTATCACCATAATTATAAAGCAAAAAACGAAAGGAAACTTTAAACTTTTTTTAAAAATTATCATAGTAATGTCTTTTACTTAATTTTGAGTTCTACTAATACAGGAAAATGATCGGAAGGATATTTTAAATCAACATTACTTGACAAAACGCCATACTTTTCAACCTCAACATTATCTTTAGACACTATAACATAATCAATTCTACGCGTTACAGGGGTTTCGAACTTAAAACCATTAAAGGTTCCGTTAGAACCAAAATCAACTTTTGCCAAAGCTTTGGTATCGTCCATATTTTGCTTCAATTTTAAAATGAGATCACTGTCTGGTTCTACATTAAAATCGCCTGTTAACACCACAGGATAATTCTCCGTATTTAAAGCTTTAATTTTTTGCTGAATTAAAGCCATACCTTCCAATTGAGCTTCGTAACCTTTATGATCTAAATGAGTATTAAACATCCAGAATTTCTGATTCGTATCCAACTGCGTGAACAAACCATAAGTACAAACTCTAGGATAAGCAGCATCCCAACCTTTAGAAATTTCGTTAGGAGTTTCTGAAAGCCAAAAGGTATTTTCGTTTTCAACCTTTAACTTATTTGCATTATAAAATATAGCTGAAAATTCACCTTTATTTTCGCCATCGCGCCCAATACCAATGGATTTATAATCTATTAAAGCTCCCTTTAAATCGGCCATTTGATTTGGCTTTGCTTCTTGAACACCCAAAATATCTGGGCTATTAAACAGCACTTGTGCGCTTAACACATCTTTTCGGTTTGGCCAGGCATTTTCACTATCAGATGCCACATCTAAACGAATATTGTAAGTCATCACTTTTAGGCTTTGACTTTCTTTTTTAGTTTTATTATTACAACTCACTATACTCAAAATTAGAGCGAGACATACTAAAGTATTGTATTTCATATCTATTTGTTATTTACCTTTTTTTTTGTTGAAAAACGCGCACATAATCGACCACCATTTTCTGCGGAAAAATGGAATCATCAATACCTTGTCGTCCACCCCACATACCACCAACGGAAACATTCATTATTAAATAAAATTTCTGATCAAAAGGCCATTCAGCAGTAGTTTTATGTTCATTTTCAATGTGATTATACACCACTCCATCCAACATAAACTCTATTTTTTCGGGTGTCCATTCCACAGCAAACACGTGAAATGTCTCGTTTGGATTATCAATAAAAATGGTTTTCCCTTTTTGTGTGCCTTTCATATGGTTGTATGCCTTAGTATGAATAGTACCGTGAATGGTATCATTATCATAACCAACATGTTCCATGATATCAATTTCGCCACTTTCTGGCCAGCCGATATCTTTTCTATTTTCGCTCAGCATCCAAATTGCTGGCCACATACCACGACCTTTAGGTAATTTCGCTCTGACTTCGATACGGCCGTATTGCCATGCCGCAAGCCCTTCAGTTTTTAATCTAGTCGAGGAATAATCTGCGCTATCAATTTCAGCTTTATATTTTTGCCAACCTTTAATCTCAGGGTTTTTAAAGTCTTTATTTGCAACTTTTTCTTTATGAGCTTCAATAATTAAATGTCCTTTTTCTACCCTTGCATTTTTTATACTATCGGTAAAATACTGTTTTTCTTTATTGGCTTTAAACCCGTAATCATACGTCCATTTGGTTGAATCAGGCTTACCTTTATAATTAAACTCATCGCTCCAAACAAGTTCATACCCTTTATTTACTGGGCTGTTTTCAGCGATTTTAAAAACCAATTCAGGTTCATCTGTGGTAATGTAGTCAAACTCATTAACGAGCAACCATTCGATATCTTCAGTTTTATCGGCCACCCAAGCATTTAAAATAAGTCCGTTTACTTTAGCTTTAGGTATCCACTCGGGATGTTTTTTCAATTTATAAATTAAATAATCTAACCCTGAAATATTATCAGCCTTTAAGGTTTTAGGAGATTTTGAACCATCTAAATATTGCGTTTTTGCTTGCGAATCAAGTGTTTTGACTTTCTTGAGAATATCATAACTAAAACTAATGTAAGACAAGATATAAGGTTGGGCATTTAGCTTTTTAACCAAAGCCACGACCTTTTCGGCAATGTCCATATTTCGACCTTTAATTTTTGAAGGTTTTATTTCGCAAACCAAACCTGTGGAGTCATTATCGGTAATCCCTGCTAAAATATAATCCTCTAAAGTTGGTAGTATCTCGCCGTTTGATAGTTTGAATTTAGATAATTCGGCATAGGTAGATTCTTCTATAAATAAACCATTGTATTCTGCATCATGAGCAATAATAAGCACATTATCCGAAGTCATTCTAACATCAAATTCTGACCCCGTACATCCCAAATCAATAGCCTGTTTTAATGAGGCAATTGAGTTTTCTGGTAAGTTTTGAGTTTTCCATGCACCACGATGGGCTACGACAGGATTTTCAGCAAAAGTGATACTGTTTTTAGCCGACTTATTACAAGCCGAAAAAACTAATAACACAGACAATAGAATGAGGTAACGCATAAAATGTTTTTAAAAATATGTAATTCATAGTAAATAAAACCTAAGAACCCGACATGAACTCTTAGGTTTCACAACTCACTTATTTATAAACAACGACTAGTTATAGCCATCGTTTTGCGGGTAATCAGGTCCCAATAAATCTAAATCTATTTGTGCAATAGGCCAGTTTATAAAGTATGACTTCCAGTTTGTTCTAGGATCTTTAGCACCTAAAAAAGAAGGATAGTATTCACCATCGCCAGCATAACTCGTCATTTGTCTATCTATTACGGTTTGCCCCATTCTTTTTAAAGTAAACCAGCGTTGCCCCTCAAAAGCCAATTCACGTGCACGCTCGTCTAAAATAGCTTGTTCGTCTACACTTGTTAACGGCGTCGCTTTAGCTCTTTTTCTAACTTCATTAATATAAGGCAACGGATCTCCAGATGATTTCAAAATAGCTTCCGCAGCAATTAAATACGTTTCCGCCAACCTGTAAACCATTATATTGCTTCGGTTTAAGTATGAATTTTCATTATCATCTTCTTGTGCAAATTTTATACAAGATGGGTGTAAACGCTTGTAGTAATTTAAATAAGAACTAGAAGGATTACTAAGATCTGTTATCGGCTCATAAATTTCTATTTCTTCACCAATATTATCTCCAGAAGTGTAGTAATATTTTAAACGAAAATAAGTATCATCGTCTCTAGTATCATCAGGATCTGCAGCTAATAAACCCTGTAAATACAGGTTAGGTAGAATACGCGAAAATCCACGACCTCCTTGCTCTATATTGGCTTCAATCCCTGAAATTTGAAAATACTGTGTTACGTAATTCGCATTCATCATGGTGCTTTCACCACCACCTAATAAATCATCTTGAGCCTGTATTACAAATAGAGATTCAGAATGGTTTCTGTCACCTGCAAAAACATCAGCCGTAGTTGATACTAAACTATGCGGACCCTCTTCTATTAAAGAAACCGCTTGATTTTTAGCTTCAGTATAATCGCCTTGCCACATAGCTACTTTGGCTTTAACATGCTTTGCAGTGCCTTTAGTAACACGCCCAAATGTATCTACCCAATTTAAATGCTCTATAGCAAATGTAAGATCACTATTTAGAAGCGCAAAAATTTCGGCTTCGGAAGACCTGTCGTTTATCACATCGAAAGCATTATCAAGTGTTACCGTTTTGGTTGTTACGAAAATATTGTTATACATTCTATATAAGTAGAAATAAGCTTCGGCACGAAAAAACTTAGCTTCGGCCATTACTTGGTTTCTAACATCTTCTTCTACATTTTCGGCAACTTCGGCCGCATTAATAATTTCGGTGGCTTTATTTGCAATTTTATAGTAATGTTTCCAAAATAATGATGATGCAAAATTAGCCCCTTGATCTACTGGAGATACTCCTCTTTCATAACGCCCCATTAAACCGGTATATCCCGTTCTACTCAGTGCTAAATCACTTCTAGAAGACATTAAAACGGCTCCCATATAATCTTCGGTACCGGCATCGTAACGGTCTCTATTGAATTTATACAAACTTACTACACCAGACTTCAAACCATCTGCGGTAGTAAATATATAATCAGAATCTATTAAGGTGCTTGGTTGTTCTTCTAAATAACTTTCACAAGAAACTATGGCAAGCGACGCGGCAAGCAGCAGGAAGCCACTTTTTATTTTTGTAAAATATTTTTGAGTATTCATAATTTATATTTTTAAAATTTAACTTTTACGCCAAATGTGAAACTTGTAGCATCTGGATAACCGGTATCCGCATTAGAAAAAGTACTTCTTATATTAACTTCTGGACTATAACCAATATAATCGGTATTGGTAAACAAATTAGTCCCTGTAACGTAAAAACGAATTTGATCTAAGCCTATTTGTGTTAAGGTTTTTTCTGGTAAAGTATAACCTAAACTCACCGTTCTAAGTCTGATGTAAGATGCATCTTTAACTGCTAAAGCATTTAAATAAAGCGGTGTTGCATCAAAATTTGCTCTTGGATACTCATTTGATGGATTCTCGGGTGTGTAATACGGTACTTTTACACCATTTAATTTACCTGATATGGTACCTCCATTATTAAAATCGGACAAAAACGGGTTTACTTTTGTTGCTCCTTCAACGGCATAAAAGTCTACAAATAAATCAAAGCCTTTATATGATAAATTAGTTGACAAAGACCCGAACCAATCTGGATTGGGATCGGTATACACACGGTCTTCTGGTGTAATTTTTCCATCTGGAATTCCAGTAATATTCCCTTCATTATCTACACCATTAGTGTCTTTAATTTTTATATCGCCTGGACTTAAATCTGCTTGCACAAGACTCGACTCAGGATTGGCTTGTGGCGCATTTGCAAAATCGTCGCCTTCTTGCCAGATTCCATCAAACTGATATTGATTAATTACTCCAACCGGCTGACCAACATAGTAATTAAACGTATCATCATTTAAGATACTATTACCATCTCCATCATTATAAAGCTCTATAATTTTGTTTTTATTATTAGACCAGTTTGTAGATACCGACCATTTAAAATCGTCATTATTAATAATATTAGCTGTTAAACCTACCTCAACACCTGTGTTTTGCAATTCTCCGGCATTAAAATAAGTATATTGATAACCAGTAATTGACGGCACACCACGACGTAATAATAAATCGGTTGTTCTGGCATCGTAAAAATCGACACTTCCAACTAAAATATTATTGAATAAACCAAAATCTAAACCTAAGTTTAAGGTTGTAACCCTTTCGAATTTAAGGTTTGGATTTGGTAAAATTACTGATGGCGCATAACCTGAAGCCGACTCCCCATCAAAAATATAATTTTGTCCATCTGCTGTAAAAAGCGAGGTATATGCACGACCTAAATCATTTACCAAGGCACCATAACTAGCTCTAAATTTAAGCGTTTCAATAGCATCAACATCTTCTAAAAAGCCTTCATTATGAATTTTCCATGCGAAAGAAGCTGCTGGATTAAAACTCCATTTGTTATCTTCTGAATTTACCGAAGCACCATCGGCTCTAGCGGTAGCTGTAAATAAATACTTGTTTGATAAATTATAACGTAAACGCCCCATAAACGATGATAATCGTTGCTGATTTTTATCACGCTCTACAGTTACATTTCCAATAGCATTACTAATACCATCGTAACTCAGGCTTTCATTTGTAAACCCTTCCGCTTGTGTAAACGTTCGACTAAATTTATTTTCTTGTGACGATTGCACTAAGGTTAAATCGAACTTATCATTGTTATCAAATCGTTTATCATAAGTAATAATATTTTCAATTAAATAAGATTCGTTTAATTGATTGTCTATTCTTGCAATACCGCGCACATCATCGCCAGCAGAACTTAATGATGATTGATATTGTCCACGTTCAGACGTGCGGCGCGTTAAATTCGTTTTTAATTGATATTGCCAGTTCTCACTAATTTTCCAAATTGGGGTGATATTTATAACGTAATCGTTTCCTTTTTCGTCGTTATCTTGCTCTCTTAAATTCCATATTGGATTTACCGCCGATAACTCTTCCCCACTCGGAAATTGTGTTACATTTCCATTATCATCGTAAGCCCGACCTAAAGGAGAAAACGTAATAACATTAACATTGGCAGCTCTTTCAATATCATCGTTTAATAAGTTTACATCGAAATTCACCGATAATTTATCGTTTATTTTTTGGTCGACGTTTAAACGAAATGTTTTTCGAGTGTAGCTAGAGGTTGGGATAATTCCATCTTCCTGAAAGTAATTAATACTACCAAATACTTTGGTAAAATCGTTTCCACCACTTACACTAATGGCCTGGCTGTTTACAAAACCTTTGCTCACCAACTCATCTTCCCAATCTACAAATTCATTATTCGCAATAGATTCTAATTCAATTTCAGAAAAAATATCTTCATCATTTGGATAATCGCCTCCCGCAGTATTTGTTCTTACAGCCTCTCGTCTTAATTGCGCAAATTCCTGACCACTATACACGTCAAAATTACGCTCTATAGCTTTAGAAGTAATATACCCGTGATAATTTACACTTACTTTACCCGATTTTCCGCGTTTGGTGGTAATTAGTACCACACCATTTGCGCCACGAGACCCGTAAATAGCTTGCGCCGAGGCATCTTTTAAAAATTCCATAGATTCGATATCATCAGAATCTATATCCTCAATACCACCATCTCTAATAATACCGTCGACCACATAAATAGCACTCACGTTACCTTCAATAGAACCTTGTCCTCTAAAAATAATATCGGATGTTCCACCAGGTCGTAGAGTACCGCCGCCCACATTAACTTGCAAACCAGCGATTCTACCACGTAGCATTTCGTTTACATCTGAAGTTGGTGATAATAAAGCTTTACTTAAATCGGCTGTAGATACGGCATTTACAATATCATTTTTCTTTTGTGTACCATAACCTACAACAACAATTTCTTCTAGCGTGCTCGCATCGGCAGTTAATAAAATAGTTAAAGCTTCGCCTGTTACAGCTACCTCTTTAGTTTTATAACCCATATAAGAAACCACCAAAGTTGATGCTCCATTACTGGCTGATATTGAGAAATTACCATCAAAATCGGTTGATGCGCCATTACTTGTTCCTTTTACAATAACCGAAGCGCCTGGTAAGGGCATATTATCTTCGGCCGAAAGTACCACACCTGTTATATTGGTTTGTGCCTGCCCCACCGAAATTAGTGTTACAAACAAAAACAAACCGAGTAACAGTGTTTTGTTCTTTTGATTACATAGTTTTAATTTCATAAGATGTAGTTTTTAAGTTTAGTGCCAAAATTATAATTTGAAAGAAATTTTCAGTCAGAATTAAAATTAAGTCTATGTAAACTTAATCGCTAACACTGAGAAATTCGCAATTTTGAAGCCGATAAAAAACGAACATAACATTAAATCTATGTGAATTTTAAGATATTTCACTTTAAAAACCCCATAAACACTATGCTATTGATTTTTTTAAAAAAACAAAGCTATCGCTTTAAAAACGGACGATTTAAGACGTTGTAGTGGTAATGTCGTGGTGATAAAATGAGTTGTCGTGTTACTAGAAGTTTAACATATAGTTAACAAGCCCACTATCGTGTTCTAAATTCAATTTTTTTCGTAATCGGTACCGTTTAGTTTCGACACTTTTAGTTGAAATATTAAGTAAAGGTGCCATTTCTTTGGAAGATAAATTCAACCTCAAATAAGCACAAAAACGCAAATCGTTAGGAGTTAAATCAGGATGTGCTTTTTTAATTTTGTCTAAAAACCCTTTGTCTGCATTATTGAAAGCTTTCTCAAAAAACGACCAATCTTTAGCGTCGTTCAGGTTACTATCTATCAATTTTATGGCCTCAATATTATCTGATCCCTTTGTGTTTTTAATTTCTTTTTTAATCTTATTTAAAACCTTATTCTTATTAATGATACTCATTGTAGAAATAGCCAACTCTCTATTTTTACTTTCAATATCTTGATTAAGCTTTTCATTATTAATTTGCATAATCAAACGTTCATTTTCTAATTGTTCTTGCTTAAATTTATTAACATAATGGCGCTTATAAGCTTTATGCGTTATAAAAATAATAATTAGAAGCAGTAGAAAATAAAGTAGCAACGCCGTATTAGTTAAATACCAAGGTCGTTTTACTGTAAAGCTATAAGTTGTGGTATTTTTAGATAAATTATTACCAATTTTAGCACGCACTTTAAAGGTATAATCGCCAAAGTTTAGATTTTCAAAAGTGACCCGAGTATCTCCCGACCATTTGCTCCACTTTTCGGTATGACCTTCTAACATGTATTGATATTTTACATCAACATATGTCTCATATTCTGGTACAGCATAACCAAAAGCTAAGACTCCATAATTATGATTAAAAAGTCCTTCGGAATCTAGCACCTGACTTATCAACTCATCGTCGATGGTTTTTAATTCCACAGTGTTTAAATGTATTAAATAATCGGACTCTTTATTAATATCATTCAAATTTAAAGTGATATAACCATTTGCCGTTCCTAGAATATAAGTATTCGGGTTGGTTATGGATATATTCTCGAAACCTAAAACACCTTTTCTATATTTCGAAGGAATAGAAATAGTCTTTACAATTGGAGTATTGGTAACATCGTCGTTTTCAATATAACTTATATTATCTTTTGAGAATGTCCAAAGTTTTCCAGCTTCATCAACCACCAATTTTCCTGAAATATAATCTGAAGCATTAATTGTTGAACTTAAAACAGAATCTTTTTCAAATTTCTGAAGTGTTTCATTATACCCAAAAACACCTTCATCAGAAGCATAAAGCATCCTGTTTTTATATCGTATTAAACTAGAGTTTTCACCAAGTTGCAAATCCGTTTCCATATCGCGTTTTTCAACTTGCGTTAAACTATCGTTCAATTTCAACTTAAAAACACCTTTGTATTCGTGACTTACCCAAACTTGATTTTTATTATTAATTTCGAAATAGCGCGACGAATTTTTAAAACTTTTAATTTTATTTCTAACCTGCCAAGTATTGTTTTTATTCTCAAGAATTAAAAGTCCGCTATAGTTCCCCTGAAGTAAAAGATGATCCTGATTAGGTATTGTTTTAAAACCCCAAGCCCCTAAGGTGTTACTTATTTTAATAGCCAAGTTATCTTCTATTAAAAAGGTGCCAAAATGATGACCACAAAATAGATAGCTATCGTTTAAATTAAACAAATCCCACACTTGCCCCGCTGTACCTTCAATAAATTTAAAAGCATCATTAACTTGATGCAAACCACGGTAAAACAAACCTTGGTTTGTCCCAATATAGAGGTTATCTTTAAATACTTTAGTTGTGTAAACAGTACCCAAAACACCCTCGTAATCTATAAATGTATTGATTGAAGATTTCACATTTATACAATTAATACCATTATCCAAACCTGCCCATACATTGTGCTCAACATCTTCAAACAACGACAAAACCGTATTATTTGTTAATCCTGTTTTTTGAGTTATTTGATATTTAATATCGCCATTGGCCTGAAGGTGAATAATACCATCCGAAATAGTACCAATAACCAGGCTTCCATCTTTCAGTTGAAGACTGCTAAACACATCAATATCTTTAAGTAAAAGGTCTGCGGAAGTTTCCCAGGCCACAAGCTGCTCGTTCTCATATTTAAAAAAACCAGAACTTCGAGTAACAAGCATTAAGCTTTGTTGGCTTTCAAAAACGTAGATTACCCGTTCAGTTTTTAAAATAGGATGATCTATAACTAATTTTGGTTTTCCATTTTCGACAACAAAAACACCTTCGTTAGCAACATGGTAATAAATTTTGTTGTTTACTTTGAAAACCTTATAAATATTATGTGTGGTAGAAATTATTTTAAAGGATTCTGTTAACGTATTATAAAAATAAATACGGCTACTAGACTGAAAAACAACCCATTCATTATAATCTAAAATATTCCAAATTTGTTCATCTTTTAAAACATTTTCAGCCAGTTTATTGACTAAAGAAGTATAAATGAGAACGCCGAATTCGTTTTTTTTCCAAAAACCAAATTCGGCGTAACATCCTGTATATATTTTATCTCCTATAGCATTTACTGCGCGAATAATGGTTTTGTTAGGAGAGTTATATGTGGTCCATTCAGCACCATTATACACCAAAAGCCCTTTATTATTAGCGACATAAATAAACTGATTTTCACCTTGAGAAACCATCCAATTCTGGTTATCTCCTATATAATGATCGGTTGTAAATTTTTCAATAGGTGGTAATTCTTGACTAAAAGCCAAAAAGCCACACACTAATAGAAAAAAGGACTTTATAATTTTCATTTTTTCAATAAAGAAAGCATTTTCAAGACAGCGCTAACATCAATAAGGCTGCTAAACAAGCTCCTGTAATAGGTCCTAAAACAGGAATCCAAGCATACCCCCAATCGCTAGAGGCTTTATTTTTAATAGGTAACAAGGCGTGCATAATTCGCGGTCCTAAATCTCGCGCTGGATTAATAGCATATCCCGTTGTACCCCCTAATGAAAGCCCAATAGACCACACTAAAAAAGCAACCGGCAACGCCCCTAAAGAACCCAATCCAATTACGCTCCCCGTTTCTGTTATACTCGCATTTGTAAAATACAATATAGCAAATATAAGCACAAAAGTCCCTAGGGCTTCACTAAAAAAGTTAGAAACCGTATGCTTTATAGCCGGGGCCGTACAAAACACAGCTTTCTTTGCACCGCCGTCTTCCGTAACGTCAAAATGCACTTTATAAAACAGCCAAACCATAGTTGCTCCTAACATGGCACCCAACATCTGAGCCAAAAGATACATAGGCACATCTGTCCAAGGGAATTTTCCAGCGACCGCCAAGCTAATACTTACGGCCGGATTTATATGAGCACCACTATACGGCCCTGCAATAACAACGGCTACGTAAACAGCCAACGCCCAACCTGTGGTAATTACAATCCAACCACTATTATTACCTATTGTTTTATTCAATACTACGTTTGCAACAACACCACCTCCTAATAAAATAAGTATGGCTGTTCCTATAATTTCTGCTATAAATGGAGTCATAGTTTTATTTTTAATTTAAGATTTAGTCCAGTACTCTAAAGCATCAATGGCCTTATACCAGCCTTTAATATCTTTATCAACAACATCTCGTTCCGTGCAGGGTTTAAATTGTTGATCGACTTGCCATATTTCTTGAATTTCTTGAGGATTATCCCAATACCCTACAGCCAAACCTGCTAAAAAAGCAGCTCCCATAGCCGTAGTTTCTACAATTTTCGGACGTACCGTTTCAGTATTTAAAACATCCGATTGAAATTGCATAAGCATATCATTTACCGTTGCTCCACCATCTACTCGTAATTCTTTAATTGAAATTCCAGAATCGGCTTCCATCGCTTTTAAAACATCCATAGTTTGATATGCAATAGATTCTACTGCTGCTCTAGCAATATGCGCATCTGTACTTCCGCGAGTTAAACCAAATATAGTGCCTTGCGCTTGCTGATTCCAATGTGGCGCACCTAAACCTGCAAATGCGGGTACAAAATAAACGCCTTCGGAACTTGAAACCGAACTCGCTAAAGTTTCAACATCAGATGAATTTCTTATAATTTTCAAACTATCTCTTAACCATTGCACCACAGCGCCAGCAATAAAAATACTGCCTTCTAAAGCATAAGTTGTTTTTCCGTTTATTTTCCAGGCTACAGTAGTTAGTAAATTGTTTTTTGAAACTATAGGTTTATCACCAATATTCATTAACATGAAACACCCTGTACCGTAAGTATTTTTCACCATGCCAGGTTTGGTACACATTTGCCCAAACAACGCCGCTTGCTGATCGCCAGCAATACCTGCAATAGGAATATTTGCATCATAAAAAGTAGATTTTGTACGTCCGTAAATCTCGCTAGATTCTTTAACTTCAGGAAGCATGCTTTTCGGAATGGTTAATAATTCCAACAACTCATCATCCCATGCCATAGTATTTATATTAAACATCAAGGTACGTGAGGCATTGGTAACATCGGTAATATGTTGCTCACCTTTAGTGAAATTCCACACCAACCAACTATCGATAGTTCCTAAAAGCAAGTCGCCAGCTTCTGCTTTTTCTCTAGCGCCTTCAACATGATCTAAAATCCATTTTACTTTTGTTCCAGAGAAATACGAATCGATAACCAATCCTGTTTTTTCCCTTATCAATTTTTCACGACCTTCTTTTTTGAGCGTATCGCAATATTCAGATGTTCTCTTATCTTGCCAAACAATAGCGTTATAAACAGGTTGCCCCGTATTTTTATCCCAAACAACAACGGTTTCACGCTGATTCGTGATACCAATAGCGGCAATATTTTCAACATTTAAACCTTTTTTCGCGATAGCTTCCGCAGCAACACCTGCTTGTGAAGACCAAATTTCTAAAGGATCATGTTCGACCCATCCTGGTTTTGGAAAAAACTGCATAAACTCCTTTTGAGCTACCGACACAATGCTTCCTTTTTTATCAAAAACAATGGCTCTAGAACTCGTTGTTCCTTGATCTAAAGCTAAGATGTACTTTTTCATAAATTTTAGTTTAGCGTATTATTTATTTAGTGGTGTATTGGTTTGATTTCTTTATTGATTGGTTAGATCGAAATCTTATTTTTTAATCATCTATAGATATTACGTAATGCGAAGCCACTTTTACAAAGCTAGAAATTTGCTCTTGTCTCCACGTATCATCTTTCTGAAGTTCTTCTGCCAAAATGGAAGCCACAACAGGAGCTATTTCAATAGCTGCTTGAGCATCTAAAAACAGAACTCTTACCCGTCTTGCTAGAACATCTTCAATAGTTCTGGCCATTTCATTTCTAACAGCCCAAACAACTTCTGCTTTGGTAAATTCTAATCTTGGGTGTAATGTTTCGCCTAATTCTGGAGACGCTTCAATCAATGTTTTTATACTACTTCGGTCGGTTCCATAAATATACAAATGCTCTGATCTATCAACAGGACCATTGGAGCCGTGAATACGTAAATCTTGCGTTTTGCATTTGACTTGAGGTAGTTTCCCTAGTGCCATGGCTTTATTCATGGCATCTTGAGCCATACGTCTATAGGTGGTCCATTTCCCCCCTGTTATGGTGATCAATCCTGAATTGGACACAATAATCTTATGACTTCTAGATATTTCTTTTGTTTTTTCCGACTTATCGTTTGATGCCGCCAACGGTCTTAAACCCGCAAACATACTTAACACATCTTTTTTACTGACTGTTTTCGTTAAATACCGATTTGCAGTTTCTAATATAAAATCGATTTCCTTATCTAACGCTTTAGGCTCTAAACTATGGCTATCCAAAAGCGTATCGGTAGTTCCAACCACCGCCCTATTATGCCATGGCACTAAAAACAAGACCCTGCCATCATCCGTTTTTGGGATCATGATTGCATCATTTCCGGGTAAAAAAGATTTATCTAAAACAAGATGTATTCCTTGGCTTGGTCTAATTCTATTTTTAGCCGTGGCATCGTCCATTTTTAAAACCTCATCAGTAAAAACACCTGTAGCATTAATCACCACATTTGCATTTACTGAATAAAACTCGTCAGTTTCCGTATCCTGAGCCATAACACCATTAATTAAACCTACATCATTTTTCAATAACTTTTTAACTTTGAAATGATTAAGCACCACAGCACCTTGCTCAATAGCCGTTTGCGCAATATTAACCGCCAATCGAGAATCGTCAAATTGCCCGTCATGATATACCACGCCACCTTTTAAATTATCTTGTTTTATAGTTCCTAAACGGGTTTCTGTTTCGTTTTTTGAAATTCTAACCGATTTTCCAAAACTCAACTTCCCTGATAGAAAATCGTACACTTTTAAACCTACCGTATAAAAAAAGTTGTCCCACCATTTATAGTTCGGAATAATAAAAGACTGATTACTCACTAAATGCGAGGCATTTTTCAGCATTAACCCTCTTTCATATAACGCCTCTCTTACTAAATCAACATTTCCTTGTGCTAGATAACGCACACCACCATGTACTAATTTAGTACTTCGGCTAGATGTTCCTTTTGCAAAATCTACCTGCTCTAAAAGCAAGGTTTTAAACCCGCGAGATGCACTATCTAAAGCAACGCCCAAACCTGTAGCACCCCCACCGATAACAATAACATCAAATTGAGTATTCGCTTTTAACTTATCGATTAATGTCTTTCTTTTAAACAAAATGTATTGTTTTTAGTTTTGATTAATTTTATTTCACTCCAAAAATACAAAAACAAAATACAAAACGAAACAAAACGAAACTTATTTTTAATTAAAACTCTTAATTACTAGATTACACTACTTCATTTACTTTCATTTTATTTATATTTGTTGCCATGCAAAGACACGAGTATATCCTAAAGAAATTAGCTTCGAAAAAACATATTGAGGTTCTAGAGCTATGCGAAACCCTGAAAGTTTCAGCTGTAACTATTAGAAAAGACTTAAAACTTCTAGAAGAAAAAGGCCTACTATTTAGAACCCATGGCGGTGCATCTTTAGAAAGCCCATATATAAATGAAAAGGCGGTAATTGATAAAGAAAAAATTTCTGTTGAAGAAAAAAACGGTATTGCTCAAGCGGCAGCACAACGCATTAACGAAAATGACTCTATAATGATTGCCTCCGGAACTACGGTTCAGGCGCTTTCAAAATTTATAAAGCCAAAAAACAAACTCACAGTAATCACCTCATCATTATATGTGGTTCTACACTTAATTCACGATAAAAATATCGAAATACTCCAGCTTGGCGGTTATGTTCGGCATAGTTCTGCATCGGTTATTGGCGCATACACCACCCATATTTTAAATAACATTTCGTGTAGCAAACTTTTTTTAGGTGTCGATGGTATTGATTTTGAATACGGCTTATCCACAACAAATTTAGAAGAAGCACAACTGAACCAGAAAATGCTAGAGGCCGCTCAAAAAATTATTGTTTTAGCAGATTCTACCAAGTTTGGAAAAAAGAGTTTTGCCAAAATTTGCAATATAAATCGTATCGACGAAATTATAACCGACAGTGGCATTTCTGCATCTAACAAGAGGAAACTAGAAGAAAAAGGCGTAAAAGTAACGGTTGTTTAAATAGGACTTCTTCACGCCTAACAAAAACGACTTTATTAAGTTTCAAAATGAAACAAAACGAAACTTCACACTATTACAATATATCACTAAACGTTAGCTGTTTAAAACATTCAAATCAAAAAAAAGCTTCTTACAAACAAAACTCAACCCAGTATTTTTAAATATATTAGCACTCAATAAAACAATTTAAACCCCATTTATGAAAAAACTTATTTCGCTTGGTTTAATACTAGGCTGTGTGCTTTTTGGCTATGCTCAAAAAATGAAAATAGTAAAAGGCAATTTCGATTTTATTAAAAACGAAAAATCTATCAATGTAGAATTTGACTATTCCAACACTAAATACTTCAAAAAAAATCTAACTAATGATGAATACGTTAAAGAACGTTATGCTGATTTAGAAGAAAAAGGCAAAGGAAAAGGAAAAGCATGGCTAAAACAATGGGAAGCTAGCCCGGATTTAATTTATGAAACTAAGTTTTTAGAACTTATGAATCGTGATTTATATACAGAAAAAGGCGTTTCTTTTGAAGAAGATTTAACAGATGCTAAATACACACTTATTTTAGAAACCGTATGGGTTTATCCGGGATGGAATGCTGCCGTAATGAGACAACCTGCAAAATTAACAACCTTAATAAAGTTTGTTGAAACGGCTAACAGAGACAACGTATTGGTAGAAATTACAAGTAAAGATGCTCCCGGAAATAGATTTGGCGGCACTTTTAGTAACGAAGACCGTATTGGTGAAGGTTATGCTAAAACAGGTAAAACCTTATCTAAACTTATCATGAAAAAAGCGTTTAAATAAAACAATTAAAGGCTCAGTTTTTCAAAGGTGAATAATTTAAAATTATTCACCTTTTTTACTTTCCATATCAATAACGTGAGCTACCGTTTTCACTAACCGATGATGATTTTTTACAAACGGATTTGTTTCATCCCAAACATAGCCTGCTAAAACTGCACATATTTGTTTTTTTATACTCGGATTTTCGGGCCTGTGAAAAAATAATTTCTGTAAATTCCCCGTGTACCATTCCTTAACATAAGTTGAGAACACGTTCACCCCTTTTTTAATATAATCCGAATAATCAACTTCCCAATCGACAGCTTTACCCGCCAATTCTTTGGTTATTAATTTTGCTGCTAATAATCCCGATTCCGTAGCAAAAGTAACCCCTGAAGAAAACACAGGATCTAAAAACTCAGCACTATTACCTGTTAACACATAGCCTTTTCCGTAAAGTTGTTTTACCGATTTTGAATAGTTTTTTATTTCTATTGGATTAAATTTAAATTCCGCATCCTTAAAACGATCGCGATAATAGGCCGAATGTTTTATCATTTCGGTTAATTTCTCAGAAGTATTTCCTTGAAACAATTCCATAAATTCATGAGAACCTACAATACCGATACTAGTGTCTCCGTTAGAAAAAGGAATAACCCAAAGCCAAGTTCGAAGGCTTAAAACATCAAAGGTAATTTGAGTACCCTCAACACCTTCCGGACGATTCACATCTTTTACATGCGCAAAAACAGACGATTGATCGCCTAATTCCGATGGTTTTTCCAAATCTAAAAGTCGCGGTAAAACCCTACCATAACCACTAGAATCAATAATATATTTAGCACGAACTGTACTTATTTCGCCTGCCAAATTTTTAATAGTTGTTACCGAACTTCCATCATCATTAAAATCAACATCAACCACTTCATGTTCAAAGGCAACATCTACGCCTTTTTTAATCACTTCTTTAGCCAATACGCTATCAAAATCGGCACGTGGCACTTGCCAAGTCCAATCCCAACCTTCGGTATGTTTTTCACTAAAATCGAAATCGCAAACCACGCCATCACGTAAAAAACGAGCGCCAGATTTCACTTCAAAACCTTCCGCCTTTAAGCAGTCTAGTAAACCCACTTCTTCAAAATGATCCATACAACGTGGCAACAAGCTCTCACCAATAACAAAACGGGGAAATTTATTTTTTTCGACAACTTTCACATCACAGCCATGCGCCGTCAAATAAGCCGCTGCAACGCACCCCGAGGGACCAGCACCTATTATTAACACATCTACACTTTCATCATTCATGTTCTAGTAGTATAAAATCATTTATTATTCTAAATTTGCATTCCAAAATAACCCTATTTTTAGGTATTATACTATTATTTCTTACTAAAAATTTAACATTTTCTTAGATGGTAAAACTGAATGGCACTTTAGGTATTGAAGACTTTTACAAAATTATTTTTGAAAACAATCCCATTGAAATTGAAAATTCTGTTTATCAAACCATCGAAAATAGCTTTAACTTTTTACGAGATTTTTCAGAAAACAAAACCATCTACGGTGTAAACACAGGCTTTGGCCCGATGGCACAATATAAAATTGCCGATGCCGACCGTATAAAATTACAATACAATTTAATTAGAAGTCATGCTTCGGGAACAGGAAACCCAATTCCTAAACAATATGTAAAAGCAGCTATGCTTGCCCGATTAAACACTTTATCACTTGGGAATTCCGGAGTTCATAAATCGGTTATCGAATTGATGAGTACCTTAATTAATCGCGATATTATTCCGTTAATTTACGAACATGGTGGCGTTGGCGCTAGTGGCGATTTAGTACAATTAGCACATCTTGCACTTGTTTTAATTGGCGAAGGTGAAGTCTATTATAAAAATGAATTAAAACCAACGAAAGAGGTTTTCGAAATTGAAAATCTACAACCCATACAAGTTGTTCTTAGAGAAGGTTTAGCTTTAATGAATGGCACTTCGGTAATGACGGGTGTTGGAATTATAAACACCGTAAACACAAGAAAACTATTAAATTGGAGCATTTTATGTTCGGCAGCCATCAATGAAATTGTTGAAGCTTACGACGATCATTTATCCTTCGAATTAAACCAAACAAAAAAACATAAAGGACAGCGTGAAGTTGCCAAACAAATGCGCTCACATTTAAGCGACAGCGCACTTACACGAAAACGCGAGGAATTTTTATACAACAAAAATCCTGAAGTAGAAATATTTGAAGAAAAAGTACAAGAATATTACTCTATTCGTTGCGTACCTCAAATTTTGGGTCCTGTTTTAGACACCCTAAATAATGTTGAACACATTTTAATTGAAGAAATAAACTCTGCTAACGACAATCCTATTGTAAACGTTGAAAAACAACACGTATACCATGGTGGAAATTTCCATGGCGACTATGTATCACTAGAAATGGATAAACTTAAACTTGTAGTAACTAAAACTAGTATGTTAGCCGAACGCCAATTAAACTATCTACTAAACCCAAACCTCAACAATATACTCCCAGCCTTTGTTAACCTTGGAACATTAGGTTTAAATTTCGGCATGCAAGGTGTTCAATTTACAGCAACTTCAACAACAGCCGAAAACCAAATGCTATCCAACCCGATGTATGTACACAGCATACCTAACAATAACGATAATCAAGATATTGTAAGTATGGGAACCAATGCGGCATTAATCACCAAAAAAGTAATTGAAAACGCTTTTGAAGTGATGGCTATTGAAATAATAACCATTGTACAAGCCATTGAATATCTTAAAGTACAAGACAAGGTGTCTTCAAAAACCAAGAAAATGTATGACGACATACGACATTTAGTTCCTATATTTACAGAAGACGTTGTCATGTATCCCTTTGTTAACAAGGTAAAAACCTTTATTATGAATCATGAAAACAACGCTTAAAACGAACATATTATTTTTTTAGATTTTCTTATAGTATGAGAATTTATAATCAAGTAAGACACCCATCTTTTCAACATTAAGTTAAACAAAGAAAACCAACAATAATGAAGTGTGCTTTAGTAACAGGAGGCTCTAGAGGTATCGGAAAAGCAATATGCATTCAACTAGCAAAAGACTCTGATTATCATATTTTAATCAATTATAACAGTAATAAAGACGCCGCTTTAGACACTCTAAAAGCGGTTGAAGACGCTGGATCTACAGGAGAGTTGTTACAATTTAACGTCTCTAATATTACAGAAGTACAAAACCAATTAGACACTTGGCAAGACAATAACAAAGAAGCCATAATTGAAGTGATTGTAAATAATGCTGGAATTACAAAAGACGGCTTATTTATGTGGATGAAACCAGACGATTGGAACTCGGTAATAAACACAAGTTTGAATGGTTTTTTCAATGTTACCAATCATTTAATTCAGAAAATGCTCGTTCAAAAATACGGACGTGTTATTAATATTGTATCGCTATCGGGATTAAAAGGCACACCTGGTCAAACCAATTATTCTGCAGCAAAAGGCGCTGTTATTGCAGCAACAAAAGCCCTTGCGCAAGAAATTGCTAAACGTAACATAACCGTAAATGCAGTGGCTCCAGGTTTTATAAAATCGGATATGACTAGCGATTTAAACGAAAAAGACTTAAAAAAATTAGTGCCTGCAAATCGTTTCGGTGATCCCGAAGAAGTAGCACATTTGGTATCATTTCTAGCTTCTAAAAAATCATCTTATATTACAGGCGAAGTGATAAACATTAACGGAGGCATTTACTCTTAATAAAAACCAACCATGAGTAGAGTTGTTATAACAGGCATGGGAATTTATTCCTGCATTGGTCAAAATTTAGACGAGGTAAAAAAATCGTTATATAACGGCACATCAGGCATTGTTTTCGACGATAAACGAGTACCTTTCGGATACCGTTCTTGCCTAACAGGCATGGTCGACGAGCCCAATTTAAAAAGCCACTTAACCCGAAGACAACGCATTAGCTTAGGCGAAGAAGGCACTTATGCCTACATGGCAACTATTGAAGCTTTAGAAAACGCAAAAATAACTCAAGACTACCTAAATAATAATGAAGTTGGCATCCTTTACGGAAACGACAGTACAGCTAAATCTGTTATAGAATCTGTTGATAAAATTAGAGAAAAAAAAGACACCACTTTAGTTGGTTCTGGCTCTATTTTTAAAGGTATGAATTCTACAATTACCATGAATTTGTCGACTATTTTCAAACTCACCGGTATCAATTTTACTATAAGCGCAGCTTGCGCTAGTGGCTCACACGCTATAGGCATGGCTTACCAACTTATAAAAAGCGGCTTACAAGACTGTATTATTTGTGGTGGCGCACAAGAAATTAACGAACTTGCTATGGGCAGTTTTGATGGCTTAGGCGTATTCTCGGCAAATACCGCAGACCCTTCAAAAGCCTCTCGACCGTTCGATAAAAACCGTGATGGATTAATTCCAAGTGGTGGTGGCGCAACCCTAGTGGTAGAGAGTTACGAATCGGCTGTAAAAAGAGGCGCTCCTATTTTAGGAGAAATCATTGGTTATGGGTTTTCATCAAACGGCGAGCATATTTCAACACCCAATGTAGACGGACCATCACGAGCTATGAATAAAGCGATTAAACAAGCTAACATCCCTATTAGTAGTATAGACTACGTCAATGCTCACGCCACTTCAACACCAGTTGGCGACAGCAACGAAGCTAAAGCTATTTTTAATGTTTTTGGCGAAAATGGTCCATATGTAAGCTCCACTAAATCCATGACAGGCCACGAATGTTGGATGGCAGGAGCCAGTGAAGTCATCTATTCTATGCTTATGATGCAACATTCATTTATTGCACCAAATATCAATTTAGAAACTCCAGACGAAGACGCCGCCAAATTAAATTTAGTGAGTAAAACCCTAGATAAAAAAATTGATGTATTTTTGTCCAATTCTTTTGGATTTGGAGGGACAAATTCAGCATTAATAATAAAAAAACTATAGTACCGATATGGAAAAAGAGGTTATTATTGAAAAAATAAACGACTTTCTTATAGATGAATTTGAAGTGGAATCAGATGACATATTACCTGAAGCCAATTTAAAAGAAACCTTAGAACTAGACAGTTTAGACTTTGTAGATTTAGTAGTTGCTATCGAAGCTAACTTTGGCGTAAAGCTCGTTGGAGAAGATTTTGTAAACGTGGTAACACTTCAAAATTTTTACGACCTTATTGAAAATAAATTAAGCTAAATTTTTACTTAAACTGAATGACTACGGAATGGGAAGGCAAGTCTAGAGGTTCGGTTTTAGGATATAAAATATTTGTGTTTTGTATCAAAAACCTCGGCTTACGCACTGCTTATTTCGTACTTATATTTGTGGCCTTTTACTTTTGTTTTTTCGCAAGTAAAAGCACTAAATCTATTTATTATTACTTTCGAAAACGACGTAAAAACTCAAGACTAAAAAGTGTTTTGAGGGTTTACAAAAGTTATTTTGTTTTCGGGCAAACCATAATTGATAAAATAGCGATTTCATCGGGTTTACGAAACAAATTCACCTATCATTTTGATGGTGTAGAATTATTAAACAATATTCTAAGAGCTAAAAAAGGCGGCATTTTTATTAGTGCCCATGTTGGAAATTTCGAAATTGCCGAATACTTTTTAAACGAGCTCGAAGAAAACATCACCATCAGTTTATTAACAACCGATACCGAACATAGCGATATTAAGGCCTATCTAGAAAGTGTAACCTCAAAATCGAACATTAAATTCATCATTATAAAAGATGATTTATCACATATTTTCGAAATAAATGCCGCCTTGTCTCGAAATGAAATTATTTGCATTACAGGTGATCGCTACGTAAAACCATCAAAAACGTTAACGCATAATCTATTGGAACAAAAAGCAGATTTCCCTGCAGGCCCATTTTTACTAGGATCGCGATTAAAAGTACCGGTAATTTTTGTTTACGTGATGAAAGAAACCACGAAACACTACCATCTTTACGCTAGGCAAGCCGAAGTAAAACATCGCGATCACAACGCTTTATTGCAATCGTATACCGAAAGTTTAGAATGGATACTAAAGAAACACCCTTTACAATGGTTTAATTATTTTGATTTCTGGAACGACTTAAAAGACTAACAATAGCATGAATATACTTAAAGAACCGATTACAGATCAAAATATAATTCTCAAGTTAATTCCACAGCGCTCACCTATTATTATGGTAGATGCCTTATTGTCTTTTAACGATACCAAAGTTGTTTCTGGCTTAACCATTACTAGCGACAATATGTTTGTACAAAATGGTTACCTTACCGAGCCAGGCCTTATTGAACATATGGCGCAAACTGTGGCACTTTATACAGGCTATCATTTTTATATTCAAAACATACCAGCACCCGAAGGATATATTGGCGCCATAAAAGGCGTTCATATTGAAAAACTTCCGAAGGTGAATATGCAAGTTAAAACCGAGGTCGAAATTTTACAAGAAGTTATGGGCGTCACCTTAGTTAAAGGAACAACCACCTTAAACGGCGATATTATTATGACAGCCCAAATGAAAACGGTTTTAAAAAAAGAAGCATAAATGGCATCTAGAAAAAAAGATAACACCCTCGAAACATCACTAAAAGTAAACCACGACATTAGAGTGCGCTTTAATGAAACGGATGCTTTAGGTATTGTTTGGCATGGTTATTATATTCATTATTTCGAAGATGGACGCGAAGCTTTTGGTAGAAAACACGGCATTTCTTACCTCGATACTAAAGCACAAGGTTACGTAACACCTATTGTAAAATCGACCTGCGAACACAAATTACCTTTACGTTATGGCGATGTGGCAACCATAGAAACCACATATATTAATTCGCCTGCAGCAAAACTGATTTTTAGATATAATATTTTCAATGCTGAAAAACAACTGGTTTGCACCGGAGAAACCATTCAGGTTTTTGTGGACGATAATAACAATTTATCACTCGCTCTTCCTCCTTTTATTGAAGCTTGGAAAGCTAAAAACGATCTATTATAAAACACTATGACAGACGTTTTTATTACAGCTGATAATATTATTTCCCCACTTGGTTTTACTTCCGAAGCTAACATTTCGGAAATCACTCAAGAACATTCAGGTATTGCCCTGCATGATGATATCAGTGCATCTCCATGTTATGCATCTATTATAAATACTGAAAAACTAAACAACGCTTTCTCTAAAATTGGAGACAGTACGGCATTTACCAAACTAGAAAAAATGATGATTTTGTCTTTACAAGACACTATCTCCCAAACGCATTTCCCTATTTCCGACAGAACCGCTTTAATTATAGCCACAACCAAAGGAAATATCGATGCCTTAAATAATAATTTTAAACCAGAACGTGCCTATTTACCTGCTTTAGCCGAAAAAATAAAAACGTTCTTCGGATTTAAAAACGAACCCATTATTATTTCTAACGCTTGCGTTTCAGGAATTTTAGCCATTGCTGTAGCCAAACGATTTATCCAAAATAATTTTTACGATAACGCTTTTGTTGTTGGCGGAGATATTGTTTCAGAATTTACCTTATCCGGTTTTCAGTCGTTTCAAGCCATTAGCGAACAACCTTGCAAACCTTTTTCAAAAAACCGAACAGGTATTACTATTGGAGACGCAGCAGCTTCCGTTGCCATTTCAAAAGAAAAAATAAAAACCAATAATATTCAGGTTATTGGCGATGGTTCATGTAACGATGCTAATCATATTTCAGGACCTTCACGAACTGGCGAAGGACTATATTTAAGCATTCTTTCAGCATTAAAAGAAGCCAAAATAACACCTGAATCTGTCGATTATATTTCAGCTCACGGCACAGCGACTATGTTTAACGACGAGATGGAAGCCATTGCCTTCAACCGTGCAAAACTAGAAAAAGCACCCTTGAATAGTTTAAAAGGTTATTACGGACACACCTTAGGCGCATCGGGCTTACTTGAAGCCATTGTAGGGTTTCATTCCATGAAAAACAACACGCTTTACACCTCCTTAGGTATCGATGAATTAGGCGTTTCCATGCCAATAAATATTATTAAAAAGCAAACAAAAACCGAGATAAACACCTTTTTAAAAACCGCTTCAGGGTTTGGTGGCTGCAACACAGCGGTTCTATTTAAAAAAATAAAATCGTGAAACAGTCTCTAAACATCGTCGGCTATTGCCATATAAAAAACCATACAATTTCAGTTAATGGGCAATCGGTTATTTCCAAAGATTCTGAACTTTCATTTGCTGATTTTTCAAAACAAATTTATAAAGAAAAACAACTGACTTATCCAAAATTTTTCAAAATGGACAACCTTTGTAAACTCGCTTTTTTGGCTTCGGAATTTCTATTTCAACACAGCGCAACAGACGAAATTACCAAAGAAAACATGGGCATTGTGCTATCTAACACCTCAGCAAGTTTAGATACCGACCGAAAATACCAAGATACTATAATCGACAAAGAAAATTACTTTCCAAGTCCGGCCGTATTTGTTTACACCCTAGCCAATATCGCGATTGGAGAAATCAGTATTAGACATCAAATAAAAGGAGAAAACGCATTTTTTGTTTCAGAAAATTTCAACGAAACCCTTTTAGAACAGTATGCCACAAGCTTAATTTCCAACAAAAAAAGCAGTCATATTCTATGTGGTTGGGTTGATTTTGATGGCGATAATTACCATGCATTTATGTACCTTGTGGCAAAAGAAGGCGCATTTCCTCATTCAAAAGAATTTATTAAAAACATATATAACGAAAATTAATGGACGCATTAAAAACAGAACTTAAAGAAAGCATCATTGAGCAATTAAACTTAGAAGATTTTAGCGTGGAAGACATTGCTGATGATGATGCCTTATTTGGCGACGGATTAGGACTAGATTCTATCGATGCTTTAGAACTTATTGTGATGCTCGATAAAGATTATGGCATTAAACTTACCGATCCAAACGAAGGTAAAGCCGTTTTTGAATCTATTGCTGTTTTAGCCACATACATCACTGAACACCGCACAAAATAAGATGATTCAGAACCGTGTTGCCATAACTGGAATGGGTATTATTTCTTCTATAGGAAACACTGTAGAAGCCAATTTGCATGCGCTTTTAAATGAAAAAAAAGGCATTGCTCCTATTGTAAATATTGAAACACGCCACAAAGACGACATTAAAGTTGGCGAGATTTTACAAACCAACGCACAATTAGCCGAAAGTTTAAATCTCCCCCAAAACAACACCTATTCTCGAACCGCTTTGTTAGGTTGCATTGCTGCGAAACAAGCCTTAAAACAGGCCAACATTAACGATATAAAGGCCTTTAGAACAGGTTTAATATCATCGACCAGTGCTGGAGGTATGGATATGACGGAAAAACACTTTCAGAAGTATCAATCAAATCCAGAAAGTAGAAAATTTATCAGCAGTCATCATGCCGTAGATAGCACCGAAAAAATTGCAGAATACTTAGGCATCACCGAATTCTCCACAACCATTAGTACTGCATGTTCGTCGGCAGCAAATGCCATTATGTTGGGCGCAAGACTTATAAAATCTGGACAACTAGACCGCGTAATTGTGGGAGGAACCGATGGTTTGGCGAAATTTACAATTAACGGTTTTAAAACTTTAATGATTTTATCAGATTCCGACTGCACACCTTTTGATGCCAACAGAAAAGGATTAAATTTAGGTGAAGCTGCCGCCTATTTAGTTTTAGAATCTGACGCCTTAGTAAAACATGACAACAAAGCCGTTTTGGGCTATTTAGCTGGTTATGGTAATGCCAACGACGCCTTTCATCAAACGGCATCGTCAGAAAATGGCGAAGGTGCTTTTTTAGCCATGTCGAAAGCATTGGATGTTGCGCAACTTGCTCCAGAACACATTAGTTATATTAACGCCCATGGCACGGCAACACCAAATAACGATTTATCCGAAGGCCAAGCTATAAAACGTATTTTCGGATACGCTATTCCAGATTTCAGCTCGACAAAAGCCTTTACAGGACACACTTTAGCAGCTGCTGGCGCCATTGAAGCAGTATATTCCGTTTTAGCGCTTCAGAATAATGTGATGTTTCCAAATTTGAATTTTAAAACAGCCATTCCAGAACTCAACATACTGCCTGTTACCAAAGTCACCGAAAAACCAATAGATTACGTCCTTTCCAATTCCTTTGGTTTTGGAGGAAATTGTTCAACACTCATATTTTCTAAAACGCCATGAAACCTTTTTACATCAATAGTTCGGCTTCCATTTCGGCACAAGATACTTTAGAGGCTTCTCATTTTTTAGAAGACATTATTTCTGTTGAAGAAAAATTAGCAAGAGCCATTCATCCCAACTATAAAACATTTATAAGCCCCATTGCCAGCAGACGTATGGCCACAGGTGTAAAAATGGGAATTGCCACAGCCAAAACGGCACTTGAAGCTGCACAATTAAACATGCCTGATGCCATTATCACCGGTACAGGAATGGGCTGTATTGAAGATTCTGAAAAATTTTTAAACGCCATTATTGATAACGATGAACAATTTCTAACGCCTACATCGTTTATACAATCTACACATAACACCGTTGGCGCTCAAATTGCGCTTACGCTAAAATGCAAAGGCTATAACGTCACTTATGTACATGGCGCGGTTTCGTTTGAGTCCGCTTTACTAGACGCCCAACTCATGCTACATGAAAATGCTGCAAACACGATTTTAGTAGGCGGTACAGACGAATTAGGGAAACAATTTATAAATGATATCGTGCTTGCGGAAGCTGAAGAAAACAAGCCTATTACAACGCCTTTCGGTGAAGGCGCACATTTTTTCACTTTATCATCTTCAAAAGAGAATACAAGTTTTTGTAATCTGAAAGGTTTAAAAATTTTCAATAAAGCAACTACGGAAACTATTGAAAACAAAGTGGAAGGCTTCTTAAAAGAAAACGATTTAACATCAGAAGATATCGATGCTATCATACTTGGAAAAAACGGTGATGCCTTTGATCTTTTATATCAAACTTTACAAAATTCGATTTTTAAAAACACACCTCAACTACATTACAAACACCTTTGTGGTGAATTTTTCACGGCTTCTGCTTTTGGGTTTTGGGCGGCGACAAACATCATAAAACAGCAATCTATTCCTAAGGTTTTAAAGCTGAATTCCGAAGAAAAATCAAGTTATAAAACCATTTTACTTTACAACCAATTTAAAGGTAAACAACATAGTTTCACCTTACTCACTTCATGTTAAAATTTAAAAACATAAACGGTTTATTTATTATTTTAGGTCTTGCTTTGCTTCTTTGTAATACCTTTATAACAGTGCCTATCTATGTATTTATCGCGCTCTTTTTTTGTTGGTTTATTATTACTAGTATTGGAAGTTTCAACATCACCTGGAATTATCACTTAGAAGCTTTCAATTCAAAAAAAAACCATAAAGAAAAACAAATCGCCATCACTTTTGACGATGGACCAAACAGTGATTTTACACCAAAAATTTTAGATCTTCTGAAAAAACACAATGCTAAAGCGACCTTCTTTTGCATTGGAAAACAGATCAAAAACCATCCAGAAATTATAAAGCAAATTTCAGCAGCTGGGCATAGCATTGGCAATCACACGTATTCTCATGCTCAAATGTTCGATTTCTATGGAAAACAAAAAGTGATTGATGAAATAAACAAAACCGATGCCCTTATTTCTTCCATCCTAAATAAAAAAATGAATCTGTTTCGTCCACCATACGGAGTTACTAATAGAGCTATTACTAAAGCGCTAAAACAGACAAGACACCACGTTATTGGTTGGAATATCCGCTCATTAGACACCGTGAAAACCGATGAAAAAGCCATTCTAGATAGAATTATAAAAAACATTACACCCGGCTCGGTGATTTTACTACATGATTCAAAAGAAATTACGGTACGTGTTTTGGAACAATTGTTGCTATTTTTGCAGGAGAACGACTATCAAGCCATTACTGTCGATGCCCTATTTAATATTGAAGCTTATGCGTAACATATTTATTATCCTTTTAGTTTGTTTTGGAAGTCAGCTTTCAACAGCACAAACACCCTTAACTTCGGTAGAAATCAACGCTTTTAAAATGGGTGTCGCCGAATTAGATCGCAACACAAAAACCATTGTCAGCGATTTTACTCAATATAAACATTTAAGTTTTTTAAATAACGATATTAAAACCGACGGAAAACTAGTTTTTAAGATTCCGAATGCCGTAAAATGGGAATATACTTCGCCCTATAAATACAGTGTTATTTTTAAGGACGACAAATTACTTATTGACGATGAAGGCGACAAAACCAAGATAGATATTGGTACAAACAAAATGTTTAAAAGCTTAAACAGCTTAATTTCAAATAGTGTAAAAGGCAATATGTTTGACGATGATACTTTCGAAATTTCTTATTTTAAAGTAGCCGATTATTACTTGATCACATTTATTCCGAAAGATGAAAGCATGCATCAATTTATTGCGAAATTCGAATTGCATTTTAATATTAAAACCCATGATGTTTTAGAAGTGAAAATCATAGAGCCTTCGGAAGATTACACCAAAATTGTATTCAAAAATAAAACCAGAAACACGGCTGTAAATGATGAGGTTTTTAACAACTAGTTTATTATTTCTTTTGCTATTATCCGGTTGTGCCGTAAGTACGATTAAAGGACTTCCTGAAACCGAAACTCAAATTGAAACTTTTTCAAACCCATATTTTTCAAACCCAACAACCGATTATGTTTATAAGGCCAAAATTAACGCCTTTAAAAATGTTTTTGGTGGCATATTGATTATTAAAAAAATTAAAGAAAACAACCACAGAGTAGTCTTTACAACCAATTTTGGAAATAAAATTTTCGATTTCGAACTAGACAACAATCAAGTAACAACTCATTTTGTTTTAAAAGAATTGGATCGGAAAATTATATTAAACACGCTACAACGTGATTTTAAAACTCTGATACAAGAACATCATCCGGTTTTAAAAACCTACGACAGCGGAGAAAACCTCATCTATCAATCGAAGTCCATAAAACGATTTAATCATTTTGAAGTTTCTAAAAAAAGCGGGATACTCACTAAAATCACACACACCTCACGTTCTAAAGAAAAAGTGATTATTACATTCAGTAAAACTGAAAATTATTTAGCGCGCCACATTATTATCGATCATAAAAATGCACCTATTAAAATTGCATTAGACTATTTAAACAGCAATTAATTATCAGCTTATTGCTTTCAATTCAGTATAATATTCCGCATTTTTGCACCTCTAACAACAACAACTAACCAACCATGAAAAAATCGTTTTTATTTTTAATCACACTCTTGTCTTTTACCTTTTTAAATGCCCAAGTTGAAATAAACCCAGGCTTGAAAGGCGGACTAAACCTTGCTAGCTTAACCAACCTTGATTATAATGGGCTTGCACAAACTGAACGCTTAAAAAGCTTCCATATCGGCGCAACGGTATCGTTCAAATTTGCCGATTTTTACACATTACAACCCGAATTACTATTCTCAAAACAAGGCATTGACTATAAACCACAAGGCTCTACAAAAAGATTTACAACAGAACTTAATTATTTATCTATTCCTGTAAACAACAAATTTTATATTGGTTCAAGCGGTATTAATCTTCAAATTGCGGCCATTATCGATATATTATTAAGTCATGAAAACGTAGAATCACCACAAGGCTTCGATATTGCTTTAGCGCCTGCTATTGCTTACGATTTGCCTAGTGGCGTGAGTTTTTCTATTGGTTACAAACAAGGTTTAACTGATTTATTTGGGAGAAATGTAAATACCGGAAATGGTTATGAAGACACGGATGTTAGCAATTTAGTTTTAAATAACGTGATCCAATTTAGTGCTTCTTACCAATTCGATCTATAAAAGATGATGTTAATTAAAGATTTCTATAAAATACAAGCAACTCGGAATGTAGACGCGAATACTATTCATGTCACTATTCTTCTGAATAAAAACCATGATGTTTTTAATGGTCATTTTCCAGGAAACCCAATAACACCAGGAGTTTGTATGATTCAAACCATAAAAGAAATCACGCAAGATCATGTTGAACGCAACTTGTTTTTACAAGGGATTTCTAACGTAAAATTTACGGCTTTAATTAACCCACACATAAATCCTGAACTCGTTTTAGAGCTTTCTATAATTGAAGAAAACAATACGGTTAAGGTGAAAAATATCACTAAATTTACCAATGGTACCATTGCCTTAAAATGCAATGGCACATTTATAACAAATACCGAATTGGTTTAAAATTCCTAGACCGAATTCTACTTTAAAAATGGAGGAAACAGTAACAAAACATAAACTGAACAGCCTGAAATGTTGTGTTATTGTACCCACCTACAACAACGAAAAAACATTAGAACGGGTTTTAAACGGCGTACTTAACCACACCGAAAACCTCATTATTGTTAACGACGGTTCTACTGATAGCACCGCCCATATCCTAAAAGCATATACAAGCCACGAACAAATTCATTTTACAGAAAATAAAGGCAAAGGTAAAGCGCTACGTGCTGCGTTTAAACATGCTGAAAGTTTAGGCTACCATTACGCACTTACTATAGATTCGGATGGGCAACATTTCCCTGAAGACATTCCCATATTCATCAATACACTTGAAGCTTCAGAAAACAAGAATCTTTTGCTTATTGGTGCTCGAAATATGGACCAAGACAGCGTTCCTAAAAAGAGTAGTTTTGGTAATAAGTTTTCTAATTTTTGGTTTTGGGCTGAAACGGGCATCAAACTCCAAGACACACAATCTGGTTTTCGTCTTTACCCAATTGAACAACTTAAAAAACTAAAATTTTTCACTTCAAAATTCGAGTTTGAAATAGAAGTTATAGTAAAAGCTGCCTGGCAAGATATTAGCGTTAGAAATATCCCGATTCAGGTTTTATATGATGAAACCGAACGTGTATCGCATTTTAGACCATTTAAAGATTTCACCCGTATCAGTATTTTAAATACTTGGCTGGTCATTCTTACCCTTTTATATATTAAACCACGAAACGTTTTTAGAGCATTAAAAAAAAAAGGATTTAAACGTTTTATAGTTGAAAATTTTCTAGGCATAAACGATTCCGCAGAAAAAAAGGCATTATCTGTTGCTTTAGGTGTTTTTATTGGACTTACGCCACTTTGGGGATTTCACACCGTTATTGTTATTTTCTTGGCCTTAACTTTTAAACTGAATAAAACCATCGCTTTTATTTCATCTAATGTGAGCATGCCTCCACTCATTCCATTTGTTATTTATGGCAGTTTTAAAATTGGAAACTTTGTTTTAGGAGAAAATATAACCTTTAACTTTACAGATAACGACACAAGTAGCGACATTCTAAACCATTTGAAAATTTATATTATTGGCAGCTTAAGCCTTGCCGTAATTTCATCTGTCGTTTTAGGATTATTATGTTATTTTATATTTTTACTTTTTACGAAGAAAAAAGGAACCGAAGCCCATGGATAACTTCTTTTACAAAATATACCTGCATTTTAATTCTAAAAAAGCCATTGGTTTTGGAGTTTTAACCCTCTTGTTCGTAATACTTGGTTTTGTGGCTTCAAAAATTGAATTTGAAGAAGATATCACTAAACTTATCCCCACCAACGCTGAAAACTCTGAATTTCAAAAGGTTTTAAAAAACGTCAACTTTACCGATAAAATTATTGTTAATATCAGTCGTAGCGAAACAGGTTCAGTGGATGATTTAACTGCATACGCTGCTCAGTTTATCGATAGTATAAAAGCATCATCTGGCAATTACATCAAACAAATTCAAGGTCGTGTAGAAGATGCTGAAATAAAAAACACAGCAGATTTCATCTATCAAAATTTACCATTATTTTTAAATGAAACAGATTATGAAACCCTAGCTAATAAAATTGAAAAAGATAGTATTGATGCTATTACCTTAAAGAATTACAAAACCCTTATTTCGCCTTCCGGAATTGTCGCTAAAGATTTTATTTTGAAAGATCCGCTAGGCATTTCATACATCGCACTAAAAAAACTACAAGAGTTAAGTTTTGGTGAAGATTTTATACTTCAAAACGGCTTTTTGGTCAGTAAAAACAAACAGCATATTTTACTCTTTATAACACCTGCTTTAGATGCGAATGAAACTTCAGAAAACACCAAATTTGTAGAAAACTTATACGATACAGGTACCAAATTAAATGAAATTTTTAAAGGTAAAGCCCAAAGCGAATATTTTGGTGGCACCTTAATTGCCGTGGCCAACGCCAACCAGATAAAAAGTGATATTACGCTAACCATTAGTATTGCTTTAAGCATCCTTTTACTCATTTTTGTTTTGTTTTACAAAAAGCTAACAGTCCCTATAATTTTATTTATTCCGACGATCTTTGGCGGACTTTTAGCTATTGCTTTTCTGTTTTTATTTCGTGAAAAAATATCGGCTATCTCCTTAGGTATTGGCTCAATTTTATTGGGTGTTACTTTAGATTATTCTTTACACATCCTCACACATATCCGAAGCAATAACAACATAAAACATTTATATCAGGAGATTTCTAAACCCATTTTAATGAGTAGTCTCACCACGGCTTTGGCATTTTTGTGTTTACTATTCATCAACTCCCAAGCCTTACAAGATTTGGGTGTTTTTGCCGCCATTAGCGTTATGGGTTCGTCATGTTTTGCGTTACTTTTTATTCCGCAGGTATATCATGAACAATCTAAAAAACGTAAAAAAAGTACAATTTTAGATAAATTAGCCTCTTATAATATTCACAAAAACAAATGGGCCATTATTGGTTTGCTGCTACTCTGTTTTGGTAGTTTATTTACTTATAACACGGTTGTTTTCAATAACGACTTAAGTGAAATGAATTACATGCCAGCAGATGCAAAAACCGCCGAGTTAAACCTGGATAAACTTATTAACAGCACATCAAAATCCATTTATATTGCCGCTTATGGCACTTCTGAAGAAAACACCTTACAGGTTAATGATAGCATCCTAAAAAAACTACAACGCCTAAAAGCCGATAACCAAATTATCAACTACAGTTCTATTGGTACTTTTGTACATTCAAAAGCCCAACAAAATGCACAAATTGATCGCTGGAATACCTTTTGGGACAAAAATACCATTGAAACCACCACAGAAAACCTTATTGAAAGCGGCAAGCCTCTAGGTTTTAAACCTGAAACCTACCATAAATTCTACACGCTTTTAAACACCACATTTAAACCTTTAGAAATTGACGCTTATAAAGCCATAAACACGTTTTCGGTAAGTGATTATATTGCCACAAAAGATAATTACACCACCATTACCACTTTGGTGAAAGTTGAAAATAGCGATGCCATAACCGAAGCTTTTAAAGACGATTCGCAAACCTTATTAATTGACCGAAAACAAATGAACGAGACATTTTTAGGCAATCTAAAAAATGATTTCAACAGCTTAATTGGTTATTCCCTAATTGTGGTTATCTTAATTTTACTAATCTTTTACAAAAGCTTTTCGCTCACTTTAGTTACTGGCATCCCCATTTGTTTAACGTGGTTGCTAACCATCGGGATTATGGGTTTATTCCACTTAGAATTTAATATTTTTAACATTATTATTTCCACCTTTATTTTTGGTTTAGGTATAGATTACAGCATTTTCATCACCAATGGTTTATTACACGAGTACCGCACGGGCGAAAAATCGTTGGCCACGCATAAAACCTCTATTTTATTATCTGTAATCACCACTATCTTAGGTGTTGGCGTTTTGATTTTCGCAAAACATCCTGCATTATATTCCATATCAGTAGTTTGCTTAATTGGTATTTTATCAGCTGTTTTAATCGCTTTTACTATTCAACCTTTATTATTTAAACTATTTATAGGGAATAATCAAAAACGTCCTATTTCGTTTAGACTATTACTACATTCCATTGTATCATTTACATACTTTGGTTTGGGTGGTATTTTGCTCTCGTTGTTTAGTGTTACGATATTGAAAATTATCCCCCTTCCGAAGAAAACCAAGATGAAATGGTTTCATATCACCATTTCAAAATTTATGAAATCGGTACTTTACACACACCTTTTTCTAGTTAAAAAGGTGATTAACTCACATCAAGAAGATTTTAAAAAGCAGGCGATAATTATCGCAAATCACACTTCTTTTTTAGATATTTTAGCAATTGGCATGCTACACCCAAAAATTATTTTCTTGGTAAACGATTGGGTTTACAACTCCCCCGTTTTTGGTAAAGCCGTACAATTAGCTGGTTTTTATCCCGTTTCGAGCGGCATTGAAAACGGCTTAGATCATTTGAAAAAGAAAGTAGAACAAGGTTATACTTTAATGGCTTTCCCGGAAGGCACACGCTCTAAAACCAACAAGATAAAACGTTTTCATAAAGGTGCTTTTTACCTAGCGGAACAGTTTAAACTCGATATTATCCCAGTGCTTATTCATGGTAATTCCGAAGTAATTCCGAAAGGTGAATCTATGATTAGAGACGGTCACATCACTTTAAAAATATTACATCGTATTACCCCAAACGATACACGTTTTAGTACAAGCTACTCAAAACGGGCCAAACAAATTGGGGCGTATTTTAGAGCAGAGTTTAGTACTTTCAGAAAAGAAAAAGAAAGTCCGAGTTACTTTCACGCCATGCTTTTAGACGATTTTAGATATAAAGGTGATGCGCTTTTCAAACATGTTAAAACCGACATTAAAACCAACCAAGACCTTTACCAAACGGTATTAAATGCGGTTGGAGAAAAAGATACCGTTGTCCATTTATCGAACACCAATGGGCAACTCGACTTTTTACTCGCCTTACATGCGGTAGACCGAAACCTAGTTTCTTATATTGAAAAACCAAGCAACCGCATCATATTCAAAAACAGTTTTATCACTAATAAAAACAACATTCATTGTATCGATGCTGTGGAAGATTTAGTGGTATTTAAAGCAGATACATTAATTATCAATCAAGTGAATATTGCAAAAAATGAATTACAAGCCCTGATGTATTCCGAATTAAAAAACATCATTGTATTACATGGAGATGCTTTGGTTTCAATCCTAAAGAAATTCGATTTAGGTTTCGAATGCACACTTCAAAATAAAAATATTACTATCTTAACAAAACAGGTAAATAAAGCATGAAATCACATTACGATGTCGTAGTCATAGGAAGCGGTTTGGGCGGTTTAGTGTCTGCCAATATTTTAGCCAAAGCAGGCTATAGCGTTTGTGTTTTGGAGAAAAACAACCAATACGGTGGAAATTTACAAACCTTTGTACGCGACAAAACTATTTTTGATACCGGCGTGCATTATATTGGTGGTTTAAACGAAGGCCAAAACCTATATCAGTACTTTAAATACCTCGATATTATAGACGATTTAAGTTTGAAAAAACTAGATGAAGATGGTTTTGACATTGTGACTTTTGAAGGCGACCCTAATGAATACAAGCATGCTCAAGGTTATGATAATTTCATAAAACAACTAGTTATTCAATTTCCTGAAGAAGAAAAAGCCATTATTACATATTGCGATAAGGTGAAAGATGTTTGCGATAAATTTCCTTTATATGGTTTAAAACACGGGAAACCTTATTACGAAAACAGTAATATTTTCAGTTTAAAAGCAAAAGAATATATCGATTCTATAACCGATAACACAAAATTACGTGCCGTACTTGCCGGCACCAACTATTTGTATGCTGGCGATGCCGACCGCACACCTTTTTACGTGCATGCCCTAACTATAAACTCCTATATTGAAAGCGCTTACCGCTGTATTAATGGAGGCAGCCAGATTTCTAAAATTTTAATTCGTCGTTTAAAAGAACATGGTGGCGACGCTTTTAAACATCATGAGGTGGTTAAATTCAATTTTGAAGACAAAGATATTTCATCAGTAATTACAAAAAACGGTAAAGAAATTAAAGGCGATTTATTTATTTCAAACATAGAACCAAAGCTCACTATTAAACTGGTTGGTGAAGATAAATTCAAGAAAATTTACACCAAAAGAATTAATAAAATTGAAAGTATTATTGCTGGTTTTAGCCTGTATATTGTCCTTAAACCGAATACATTTAAATATCAGAATAAAAATTTCTACCATATAAAAGATGCCGATAAAATTTGGGATGGCCAAGATTATACTCCTGAAAGTTGGCCTGAAGGCTATATGGCATCCATGGGAATTAATAAAAAAACCGATGTTTGGGGCGAAAGCTTAACCGTGATGACCTACATGCGCTATGAAGAAATGGCGCCTTGGGAAAACACATATAATACCGTTGCCAATAAAAATGAGAGAGGACAAACTTATGAAGAATTTAAAGCCGAAAAAGCCGAAATACTTATTGTAGAATTAGAGAAAAAATTCCCTAATATTCGCGATTGCATTCAAGAAACATACACCTCGACCCCCTTATCTTATCGTGATTATATTGGTTCTAACCGAGGGTCTATTTATGGCTACGTTAAAGATGCGAATAAACCACTAGCTTCCTTTGTATCGCCACGTACCAAAGTAAAAAACCTCCTCCTAACCGGACAAAGTTTAAATATGCACGGTATTTTAGGTGTTACTATTGGAGCGGTGTTAACCTGTTCTGAAATTCTTGGAATGGAGCCTTTATTGAATAACATATTAGAAGCCAACAAACCTGAATAACACATAAAAATGAGCTTGAGGATATTTAATTTAGGAATGCTTTTTTTGTTTTTAGGACTAACGTCTTGCGGCATTTCTAAATCTTTACATGATATTCCCGATGTTAGCGCTTATAATTCCAGTATTCCGGAACGCATTAAAATTTCCGATTCCGCCTATACTTTAGGCAAAAATAACCTCAGTAAAAACAAACAAGGTTTATGGGAGCTTTATGTTGAAGGCAATCCTCTTGAACGTGGTTTAATTACAGGAAGTCTCACCGAAGAGCTCTTCCATTTCCAAGAACACGCCTTTTTATCTAAGGTAGACGAACTCGTACCATCAAAATCAAAACAAGCAATTTTACGACGATTTTTAGCTTGGTTTAACCGCCAATTATACCTCAATGTTCCGCTAGAATACAAAACCGAAATTTACGGACTTTCAAAATACGCATCTCCAAAATACAACCATATTGCCGACCCCTATTTACGTATTTTATATTTGCATGGCGCTCACGATATTGGTCATGCCTTGCAAGATTTAGCCTTGGTAGGTTGCTCCTCTTTTGCAGCTTGGGGCGACAAAACTGAAGACGGCAGCTTAATTATTGGTCGTAATCTCGATTTTTACGCTGGAGACGAATTTGCTAAAGAAAAAATAATCTCGTTTGTAAACCCCACGGAAGGTTACAAATTTATGTCGGTTACTTGGGCAGGCATGATTGGCGTGGTTTCAGGCATGAACGAACACGGACTTACAGTGAGTATAAATGCCGGAAAATCACAAATCCCGCTAATTGCCAAAACCCCCATTTCTATTTTAAATCGAGAAATATTACAGTACGCTACTACGATAGATGAGGCAATTGCTATTGCAAAAAAGCGTCAAGTATTTGTATCCGAATCTATTTTTATTGGCAGTGCAAAAGATAAAAAAGCGGCGATTATTGAAGTATCTCCAACCAATTTTGGAGTTTATGAAGTTTTAAATGAAAACCAATTAATATGTTCCAATCATTTTCAAAGTAACGCTTACGCGGAAGACAAAAAAAACCAAAAACACATTGCTGAAAGTCATTCGCAATACCGCTATCAACGCATGGAAGAATTACTAAATCAGCAACCAAAAATAACACCTCAAATTGCGGTTGATATTCTAAGAAACAAAGACGGTTTAAACAATAAATCTATTGGTTATGGTAACGAAAAAGCGCTAAATCAATTATTAGCACATCACGCTATCGTTTTCAAACCCGAACAACGTTTGGTTTGGGTATCGTCTAACCCCTATCAATTGGGCGAATTTGTAGCTTACGACCTTAATGCCATTTTTAAAAACCCAAATAAACTATCGCTTGCCAACACGGCTTTAAACATTGAAAAAGATCCGTTCCAGTTTACTCAAGCCTATCGCGATTATCAAACGTACAGAACGATACGAGCTCAAGTGCTTTCAGCAATAAAAAACAACGAAACATTAACACCTGAAATACTTTCAGAGTTAAGAAATAAAAACCCAGAATACTGGGAAGCCTATTATTTAGTTGGAAAATATTACTACGAAAAAGGGTATTATACAGCATCACTAAATGCCTTTAAAAAAGCCAAAACCAAAGAAATCACCACAGTTCCCGACCAACAAGACGTTGACAAATACATTAAAAAGTTAAAACGAAAGTTAGCCCTATGATTCCAGATATAGAACACGCATCGCAAACCGAAATCAAGGCCTTTCAGGTCGACAAGCTAAAAACTCTTTTGGAGTATTTAAATACTCATTCTGTTTTTTACAAGCGCTTGTTTAGAACACATCAAATTGATATTAAAAACATCAATACGCTTGAAGATTTAACGGCTATTCCTACCACCACAAAAGATGATTTACAGTTGTATAACGACGATTTTATGTGTGTGCCGAAAAATAAAATTATAGATTACGTAACTACTTCGGGTACCTTAGGCGAACCTGTGATTTTTGGCTTAACCGATAACGATTTGGAGCGTTTAGCTTATAACGAAGCTATTTCTTTTGCTTGTGCTGGTATTGGAACGAACGACGTTATTCAACTAATGACTACCATTGACCGCCGCTTTATGGCAGGATTGGCTTATTTTTTAGGGGCTAGAAAATTGGGCGCAGGTATTATTCGTGTTGGAAATGGAATTCCAGAATTGCAATGGGATTCTATTTTAAAATTTAAACCTACCTATATTATTGCGGTACCGTCGTTTTTATTGAAACTTATTGAATATGCAAAACAGCATAATATTGATCCGAATACCTCTGGAATCAAAGGCGCTATTTGCATTGGTGAACCACTTAGGCATCAAGATTTTTCGCTAAACACCTTATCAGAAAAAATAAAACAAGACTGGAATATCGAGCTGTTTTCAACCTACGCTTCTACCGAAATGAATACGGCTTTTACTGAATGTAGTCAACAACAAGGTGGCCACGAACATCCAGAATTAATTATTACCGAAATTTTAGACGATAACAACCTACCTGTGTCCGAAGGCGAAGCTGGCGAATTAACCATTACCACGCTTGGTCTTGAAGGCATGCCGTTACTCCGTTTTAAAACCGGTGATATTGTAAAAGCTCACAATACTCCCTGCAATTGCGGCCGAAACACCACCCGTTTAGGCCCTGTTATTGGTAGAAAAAAACAGATGATAAAATATAAAGGCACCACGATTTATCCGCCCGCCATGCATAATGTTTTAAATGACTTTAGCGAAGTAGATTCTTATGTTATCGAACTATCACACAATAGTATTGGGACCGATGAAATTCTTATAAAAATAGCTACAGCAGAACCTACAGATATTTTACTTCAGAATATAAAAAATCATTTTAGAGCCAAATTAAGAGTATTACCAAAAATTGAATTTTGCAACAAAAAAGATATTCAGAAACTACAATTCCCGAAAATGAGTAGAAAACCAGTAATGGTTATTGATAAGCGGAAGTAAGTTTGAGGTTATTGATAATGTAAACAAACTAAACCAAAATATATTTATTTTTAAAATTCATTTAACTATTTCAAGACTCCGTTTGAAAGCAACATAACATTTACAAAAAAAATAATGTAACTTAAGCTATAGAAAATGAACTAATTTTAACAAAAAAAAAGGTGAATTCAGGAGATTCAACCTCTTTAAGAAAGTATTACAATTCTGCATAAAGGTAAAAAAACATGGTAAAAAATCGTAAAATTATGGTAAAGTATTGTACATTTGCACCAACAGTACACACCACGCTACCCATAAGCACAGCGTCCCAGGGTGTGTCTTTTGCTTTATATAGGTTATTGTTCTTGTCAAACCTTACACCTAATCTTTAATATATGTTTGACAAAAAACCGTTTACACTTCCACAACAAGTAAAACAATTACAAGATCGTGGCTTAACAATTAAGCACCCACGAATTGCAGAAAAATACCTTATTAACATTAGTTATTACAGATTAGGAGAGTATTGGTATGTGATGCAATCTGATAAAGAAAACCATATCTTCAAACCTAATAGTAAATTTGAAGATGTCATAGCTTTATACAATTTTGATGCAGAACTACGATTATTACTCTTTGATGTTATAGAGAAGATAGAAATTAGCCTACGCACCAAATTGATTTATCATTTATCTCACGAAATTAACCCTTGGTGGTTTCAAAACTTCGATCTATTTAACGATAGTAAAGCACTAGTTAAAACACTATCAAATTTAGAAATAGAAATTGAGCGCACTAAAGACGAATCCATAAAGAAGCATCTTAAAAAACATAAAGATGACAAAAGGTTTCCTCCTGCATGGAAATCATTAGAGCAAACAAGCTTTGGAACCTTATCTAAGCTATATGGCAACTTAAAACATACCGTAAAATCAAAAGATTTAATAGCTATTGAGTTTGGAGCTGTTAACCACACCTTCTTACCTAGTTGGCTACAGTCCATAGCAGTAATCCGTAATTATTGTGCACATCATTCACGTTTATGGAATAGAAATCTTCCTAGTACGGTAAAATTATTGTCTAAACCACCAAAACCTTGGATTTTAGATTCCATTAATGTACCTAAACAGCACGAGTTTTCAAAATTGTATGTTCATATGTGTTTAATGCGCTATATGCTAAATACTATTCTACCTAGAAATGAATTTAGTATTAAGCTAAATAATTTATTTGAAAAATACCCAAATGTAGATCCAGATGCATTAGGCATGAAACCAAAATGGCAAGAAGAACCCCTTTGGAAGTAAATTACTAGTAAAAACGAATAATGGAATACATTAACATTTAGATTGGTAAACTAAAGTAAAAGCAAAATAACACCTTTGGCGGAATTTGTTTTCTGAGCTTAAATACAAAGTATTGTTTACTTCCGTAAGGTCTTATTGAGAATGCTTTTGTAAAAATATAATTAAAAAAGGGGATATTAATATTGTGATTTAATATATAGCTTCAAAGGGCTTACTTTTATTATATCAATAATAGTATGTAAAATGTATGTAATTTATAAAAAAAAGCTTCCAATTTCTTGGAAGCCTTGCTATCATTAGTGGAGAAGATGGGATTCGAACCCACGACCTCTTGACTGCCAGTCAAGCACTCTAGCCAACTGAGCTACATCCCCAAAAATTCAAATGTTTTGCAAGTTATTGCCTAACACTGCAAATGTATACATTTTTAATATAAATATCTAACACTAATATTGAGCTCAATATTAATTAAATCGCACCTGCTGTGATGCCAAAATTTTATGAAGTCCCAACTGAAATAATGTGCCATTTATCAAGTCTTTAAACGCCTGTAATTCCATGGCTTTTAAAGCAAAGCTTATTTGTGGGTTTGGTCCTTTCAGTAAATACAACTTATTGCTTGCATAATCAATATCATTAACCTGTGCTGAGACCTCACAACATGTAAACTCCATATTTTTCGAAAACTGAACAAGTTCATCGGGCGTTAGAAACAACCCAGTATTTTTAAATACCAACTGAATTTTATTAAAGTCTTTGGCGGCGCTCCTTTTCCATTGAAAAGCAATTCCAAAATCGTTGTGGCAAATGGTATTTATATCGTCCATAGGGCTTAATTTAAAATCAAAGTATAATCAATATCTCTCACTGTTAGCGCTTCATTAAAGACATGCGTAGCTCGACTAGATAGCAACATCCTAAGTTCTACTATTTCTTCTCGTTTAAACATTAAAACTAGATTTTGCTGCATCGACGGAATCGGTATTTTTCGTTTCACCTTTGCTGAAGCGTACTTATATTCCCAATAATCCATTTCAATATCAAAAAGGTAATTTTTGAACTGTTCGAACTCATTTTCGTTCAATTCTAAATAAATATTATTAAATTCAAGGTGATACACCCGGCACTCGCAACATACAGAAAGCTCGCCATTGGTTACCTTTGCTAAGGTTTTTATATTATTCTCGCACATATAGGTTCTATTTAGTAACAATCTGTTTTTATTTGACTCATATTTAACGCTTTGCCTAGTTTAGAATACGAAATATTTTCAAGCACTTCCAACACACCATTCATCATGGCAATTGAACCACAAATCATGATAATGCCATTATTTTTAAGTACACGTGCAATTAAATCTTCCTTTTCAACTAAAGAATTTTGTACATATTTTTTCTGACTTTCTTCTTTTGAAAAACTCAAATAAATTCCTGATAAATTCCGGCTATTAAACGCCTTATCAATGAGTTTAGAATACAACTTATACGACTCTTTGGTACGGCCACCCCAAAACAGATAATTTTTACTGGGTTTTCGGTTTTCATTATTTACCATCCCTAAAAACGGTGCAATTCCGGTTCCGTTGGCAATCATCACCACTTCTTTTGCTGAAGTTGGTGCATGAAATCCCTTATTTTGTTTTATTTCGGCTGTAATCATATCGTTCAATTTTAGTGTATTCAAATAATTTGAGCAAATACCAAACTCATGTTTCTTTATACTTAATATGATATTTTTATCTGTTTTTCCTATAGAATATAAGCGTTCGACAGATTCATTTTCGGGAGTGATACTCAGTAAATCCCCTGAAGTGAATTTAGATTTTCGTGCAGGTTCTAATTCTACTAAAAAGGAAGCATCTGTATTCATTTCCGTTTTATTCACCACTTTAAACAACGGTTTACTTTTGGTACCCTTCGGTTTTAGTGGCGCTTCAACATCAAGCGTTAAATTTTTACTCTTACTCCAAGCAGAAACCCAATAATTAAAAGCTTCAACCGATTGATTATGTATTTTATGAAGCTTAATATTGGGTACAAAATTGTAATGCATTTGAAGTAAAGCATCCACAATAAGTGCATATTTACAATACCCTTGATAAGCTAACGAACCAAAGCCAACTACCGAATATTGAAGCGTATTCTGTTGAGGGATTTCACCAACTAATCGTTCGAAATTCGTGGCATTTGTAGGTGCCTCACCATCACCATAAGTAGCTGTAAACACAACTAAGTGTTTTGCTTTTTTATAGGTTGTATATTGGTTTAATTCTGAAACAAAAACCGATTTCCCTTGCGCCATTAATGCATTGTACAACGACTTGGCAAAACCGAAGGTACTCCCCGTTTCCGAGCCTACCAGAATAATATACTCCGCAGTATCTTTATTAAATTTATTTTCAATCTTAACCCGTTTCTTTCTTCGGTTTAGCGTCATTGCAAAGCCCGAATACATAAAAAACAAAATAGACAAAGCCGTTAATAGTAACACCAGCGACCAAATTACAGAACCTTCTCCGGTATGTAAAAACAAGCTCCAACCTGATGCTAAGGCCACAAAACCAGTCTTTTTTTCGCTCACTACGGTTCCGTTATTCTGATTGACAAACAACTCCCTATCGTGTAATTTTAATATAAAATAATCTTCTTCATCTTCCGAAAAAGGAAATTCCACATGCGCCACGTCACTTAAAGTTATAGATTTGAATACGTTAAAACCATCCGTGTTATTTTGTAACGCTTTCGCGGAAGGCATAACGACAACCTCATGCCTGTGGCTATCTGTTGGTAATAACGAAAATTTTTCTAACGATAAATAAACTCCCGTAACGGTTACGATTACAATAGGAATTAAAGTATAACGTCCTAAAATACTGTGATAATACGGATTAAAATCTTCCTTAATTATTTTTGAAAAAAAAGCTTTAAAACCTCCTTGCCGCTTAGCTATTAAAAAAACACCGCTCACCGTCATTAAAAACAACAAAAAAGAAACCACACCAATTATAGCGCGCCCAGTTGATTTTAAAAATAAAGACCGATGTAAGTTGGTAGCAAACTTAAAAATTGGAGCTTTTTCTATAATAGCCCCTATTTTTTTTCCTGTAAACGGATTAACATAAAAAGTTTCACTATCCCCTGCTTTAGTAATAACGTCTGCTTGAACAAAATCGTTTTTATCAATTTCTATTTGGATAACCTCATCATATTCCGCTTTCAAAACAGCAATCGTTTTATCCAACGTTAGAGATTGAGCATCCTTAACGGCATACGGTTTTAACTGATTCGAAATAGGCTCAAACGCCAAAACTACTCCTGTTAAAGCTGCTAATAATATAAATATAGAAGTCGATACAGCCAGCGTTAAGTGGCTGTATCTCCAGATAGAAATCGTCATTTATAATGATTTATTGTTGGGGCATCATGCGTACATAACGTATAAAGCCGCTACCTTCAATTTTACTTTTTACTGTGGCAGATGTGAGTTCAAATTCTACATCGCTTTTATAATATTCTTGATCTTCTACAGCCGACTCGAAACGGATTTTATAACCCGCATCAATTTTATCGTTATCAATCGTGATCACGTTAATGGTACGTCCACCTCCGCTTACTGTTGCTCCTGTTATGGCATCGATATTGGTTCGTGTTTTCCCTTGAAACTTCCACCATTCTGGAATATCAGAATACCATTCATCATCGTCGCCTTGTACATAAAGTGTTTTTTCATATTCGCCCTCTGGGTTTAATAAGGAAATTACCACATAAGCCCCTTCTCCGGTATAATTCGTCATTTGGATCATACATTTATAAGTTGACGAATCGGAAATGGTTTTAAATCCGAACAAACTAAAGACAACAAGACAAGCTATCGGGAATATTTTAAAAATTAGATTTTTATTCATGGGTTTTTATTTTAAAAAATTAATGTCAATTTGGTGATTTTGTAGGTATTCATTTTCTTTTGCTAAATCGTAAACTGTTTCATCAAAATCAGTTCTTATATCTTTTTTAGCACCAATACTTAGAAGATATTTTAAAATCTTTTCGTCTTTAGCCTGCATCACTGCTTTATGTAAAGGTGTTAAACCACTATTATTTTTAGCATTAATATCAACCCCAAAATTATGAACCACTTTTAATAATTCTAAAGCATCACGGTTATCTAAAGCCAAATGATAGGCGCTGTTACCATCTTTCTGACTTGTTTTAATGTTGAATCCCTTATTAGATAATGCCGCCAGTTTTTCACCAAAAGTATCAGACGCCTTCGCGCGGAAACTTTTCAATAAATAATAGCCTAGATTGTTTCCTTTCGCATCGATAACATGAACATCGGCAGCTTTCTTAATTAAAAACTGAACGACTTCCGGCGTATTAGAAATAGCTTTTGTTAAAGCCGATTCTCCATCTTTATTAACTTGGTTAATCGCGTCTGTCTTAGACGCTAAAAAAGCGACTATTTCCAAAGTATTTCTACTGGAAGCATTGATTAGCGCGGTATTACCCTCGACATCTATTTGATTAACAGCAACATCTTTGTTTATAAAATAAGAGAAGGTTTCCAAATCTTTATTACCATAAGCTAAATTATGAAGCGGTGTTTTGCCATCGGTATTAATAATATTCGCCTCTAAACCTAAAGCCTCTAAATATTTTAGATAATCCAAAGTATTGTAACCTTTTCGAGAACCTTTAGTTGCTAAAAACAGTGCGTTTTCACCTTTTTTATTCAAAACTTTATAAGGCACACCTTTTTTTATCAATAACTCCAACATGGCTTTATTCCCCGCTTTTGCGGTATAATTAAAAACGCCATTTCCATCCTGATCTACGGAATTTAAATCAAGTCCTTTTGATGTAAAATAATCGACTAGCTCAAAATTTGCTAAATGTGGTGTTAGCAACAAAAGCGCGTTGGCACCATGCTCATCGACATCGGTTTTAACATCAATGCCATTTTTTATACATATATCATAAATATCAGTATTTGTAACACCAGCAACAGCGGCAAAGGTTAATGGCGAAAAATGATGAGAATCTCGAAGTGAAAAATCGGCATTTTCCGTTGCTAAATATTGTAATAATTCGGCATTATTTTTATATGCCGACCAAAAGGCATAAGTACGTTTATCGTGGGTTAATTTATTAACAGGGTTTCCTATTTTAGTCAGTAAATGTTTAATAGTTTCATTTGGCGCCTCTTGCAAAATAGCATACACCACGGCATCAAAGCCGTTAGAAGTTAATGCGGTAGGATCATGTCCTTCATCTATTTTCTGTTCTACAACTTCAATGCTTGGTTTTGTGCTCCAAAAGTCGCTTTCCAAAAACGTGTTTTTTGTTTGTGCCGATAGCAAGTTTGCGAATAAAAAGGCAACTAAGATGGTGTGTTTATAATTCATATTTATTTTTTTACAAAAGATTCAATAACGGTTTCAATTTTAGTTTTTTCAGTATAATCATCAGAAAACAAGTATTTATAAAGCACCTTGTTTTCCACTTTGTTTTCTAGAGCTAAATTTTGGTTTCTGCTGTAAACATCATCCCATTTATGGCGTACCAAAGCCCATTTATCTTGATTTTCACTCCACCAATCTATGGCACCTTGACAGCGACTATCGGCTACTTTCACGTAAGTATTGTATCCTTTTTCTTTTGCTAAAACCACATCAGGCTTACCTAGTTCCCGCAGTACTTTCGCATTGTCTTGATCGTGCACCCAACCTGTTTGAGTAATTTCTTGGCGGTTTCCTCTAACGGTAATATTATAATCGCTGCGCTTGGTGTATTCCCGCCTTGGTAAAGGTGCATCGGTAGTATTTTCCCAATAGTTTTTACCATCGACATGCACCCAAGTTCCAGAACCTTCGTAGCGCGGACTATCATCTACCTGATAAACTTTTTGCGTCCACTGCCCTTTTACCTCAGCTTTTGGTTTCGAGATATAATTCCACGTATTATCGCCATTAAACATATAGAAATCGGTGTTTTCATAAAGCCAATCTTGTCTCCAATGCTTTACGATATAAGGTTCTGCAGGGTTTCCAACTTGTAATAAATGCTGAATTGAAATTTTGTTTTTATCATCTTCAACCAACTGCGCCCATTCTAATCCTTTATCAATTTTAGTTTCTGAAGGTTTATAAAGCGAATCCTTACTGTAATGAAATGTTTCGGCAAAATTGAAGGTTACCTCGAAACATCCACACATATTTTTAATGGATTCGGCATCTTGTTTTTTCTTTTTCTGAGCATGTCCAAAGAAGGAAAAGGTTAAAATGAATAATGATAAAATTGATAATTGTTTCATTTTTAGTGTTTTGATGTAATTATTAAAAAAATATTAAAATTAATCTATTCTTATTTAGACTGAATTAAAATAAGATATATATTTGCAGCAAATTTAATCAAGAATGATTCTAAATAAAAAGTATTTCGCCATTTATTTTATAACTTTTTTTTCTGGACCACTATTTTCCCAAGAAATTAAACCCGACAGCTTAGCGCTTCAGGCTTTAAAAGAAGTTGTTGTTACTGGGCAATACAACCCGCAATCCATTAAAAAATCGGCACATAATGTAACGGTTATTAGGCGTGAGCAAATCGATAATCAGGCAGCTAATAACTTGGCCGATTTATTGAACTTCAACCTCAACCTTACTATTATTCCGAATTCAAAAACGGGAAAATCGACCATTTCTTTCTTCGGATTAGATGCTCAATATTTTAATATTTTAGTTGATAATATTCCGCTTGTAAGCGATAATGGCTTCGGAAACAACATCGATTTAACGCAAATAAACTTAGACGATGTAGAGCGCATAGAAATTGTAGAAGGCGCTATGGGTGTGGAATACGGCGCTAACGCCATTTCTGGAGTTATCAATATCATAACAAAAAAATCGATAGATACCGATTGGAATATTAAAACTTCCATACAGGAAGAAACCGTAAGCAATGAATATGCCTTATTTGATGAAGGCCGCCACATTCAAGCCTTAAACCTAAGCCACAATTTTAATAGTACTTGGTTTGCACGAGCCGGCATAAACAGAAATCAATTTGCGGGTTTTTATAATGATAAACAAGGCAAAAACTACTATAATGATGATGGTTTACGAGGTTATGATTGGCTACCAAAAACACAAATAAACACGAATGCTCTTATCAATTTTAAGAAAGAAAACTTTAGACTCTTATACAAGTTTGAATATTTTAATGAACTTATCGATTACTACGATACATCGGTTAGAGCCAACATAGACACGCAAACGCAAACGAGCAATCCGGTAGCAACCGATAAAACCTTCACAACCAATAGGTTTGTAAACAACATCAGTATTAATGGTAGTTTAAACTCGGGAGCAAACTACAATGCTTCGATTTCCTATCAACAACAAAAACGACGTCTAAACGAATTTACTTACTACATCCTTAGTGAAGAAAAAAGTAACCAATCGGACGGTATTTATCAATCTAGCGAAGTCTTTTTTTCCAAAGGAAGTATTAATAATTTAGTTAAAAATGATTATTTCAATTTTCAATTGGGTTATGAAACCAGATTTATAAAAGCTTTTGACAGCCAAGCTTCAGGCGATGTTACTCAACAGGATAAAATACAAACGCAAAATAATTATGCGCTCTTTGGTTCTTCAGAAATACAACTTTCAGATCGTATTTTATTACGTCCTGGTTTACGTTTTGAATATAATTCTAAGTTCAAGTCTAAACTCATTACATCCTTTACAGCGCGCCAACTATTTAACAAAGGTTTCGAGTTGCGTGCAAACATAGGCACGTCTTACAAAACACCTAATTTTGAAGAACTGTATTTCTATTTGGTAGATAGTAACCACGATGTACAAGGCAATGAAAACCTGAACCCTGAAAATGGTTTTACCGCTTTTTTAGATTTGAAAAAACGAAGTTCGTTTAGCGGTCTTTCTCTTATAAACAAGCTAAAACTAAGTTATATTGATTTACAAGACAAAATTGATTTAGCCATTGTAAATACATCACCTCTACAATATAAATTTATCAACATCGATACGTATCGCTTATGGGGAATTACTTCACAAAATGCCATTAAGGCGCATCATTGGACCTTCAATTTAGGCGCAACCCTACAGGGAATTTCCCAAGTAGCAAGTAACGAAACTGCCCCTGAAGATGACTTTCTCTACGCCATGCAATTGAATACAAGCGCGACTTACCAGGTTAAAAAGTGGCATACCGCCTTCACGCTTCTGTTAAAATATAATGGAAAACAACAAGATTATTACGCTATTGGCGCCGATACCGACAACAATACTCTTTACGAAAAAACAACAACCGATGCATATAATTGGTTGGATGCTTCCATAAAAAAATCGTTTTACAATAACCAATTTCAAGCCACACTTGGCGGCCGAAACTTACTCGATATTACCCGTGTTAATGTTAGCCAAACCACTGGTGGTGTGCACTCATCTAACGGAGACGGCCTTTTACTGGGCTACGGGCGTTCATTTTATTTAAAACTACTATATAATCTTAATTTTTAAAATCAGTAACTATGTTAAACAAATTAATCACACTTATTCTATGCATTTCCATTTTTTCAATAACCAGTTGTAGTGAAGACGATGGTCCAACCGAACTTATTAAAGTTGTTATTGATGGTGCTGCGCTAGCCCCTAATACTGGTGGTTCTAATGAACAAAATCAAGTATATATTGACTTGAGCACTAGCACATCTACAGCAGTACAGCGTGACTCATGGGATTTAGGCTTCTATTCCGGGTCTGAGTTTAGAGTAGCCCTTAACGGATCTATTTATATGACTGCGGCCAAACTATCGGTAACAGATATAGATGCCGTCAATTCCACAGATACAGAAGTTTTAGATTTTCAAACGAAAGCCGTCGTGGGTTCTGCTGGGTCTCAAATTTATATCGATGCTCCAAATGGTGATATTACAGAAACTGCCATTTCGGAAATTTCTGATACTGATGAAAACAACCCCGTTTATCTAATAAACTTAGGTGATGAAGTTGGTACAGAACCTGCCTCTACAGGAAGTGTTGCTATATCGGGAGATGCCAGAGGATGGAAAAAAATTAGAATTCTGAAAAGCGGTGACAATTATATTTTACAATATGCCGATTTAGATGCTACAACCCACAAAGAAGTAACACTATCTAAAAATACTGAATTTAACTACACCTTCTTCAGTTTTAATACTGAAAACGTAGTTTCTGTTGAACCTAAAAAAGAAAACTGGGATTTAAACTTTACCGTTTTCACAAATGAAATCGTGGGTTATGGTGCTTATGGGTTTTCCGATTTTGTGGTAAACAATACAAAGGCCGACGTACAAGTGTACATGGTGGATACTGAGATAGAAACCACTCTAAATTACACCGATTTTACACTTGCAGATGTTGATGCATCTAACTTCTCTACAGACCAACGTGGTATTGGCAATAGCTGGAGAAATAGTGGTGGTCCATCAACTTTACCGTCATTAAAAACGAATATGTTTTATGTAATAAACGATACCGATGGTAACCTTTATAAACTACAACTAATCGCCTTAACAAATACCGATGGCGAACGTGGCCACCCGGAGTTTATTTATAGCTTATTAGTAGAATAAAATATCTAAGCAAGCCACAAAAAAAAGCCTAACTTTAAAAGTTAGGCTTTTTTATATTTTTACATTATCCTGTTTTGTTTATTTCAATCCGCGTAATACTAATACTGGTAGTTTACTGTGAAAATCTTTTTTAAGAATCGCATTTTTCTCCCATTTCTTAGCAAAGAACCCACGTTTACGGCGTACCACACAAAGCATATCTGGGTTATGCGATCTGTAATGCTCTAACACCCCTTGAAACGTTGTTGCATTTCCACTTTTAGTTATGCTGTTTGCTAAAGTTTCTAAAGTTTCATTCACATCAAAATCACCTTCATTATAATACGGTGTTTTCACTAGAAGTAAATTCACTTCAGCTTTAAAAATATCCTTTATTTCAATTAACGGATTTAACGCTTTTTTCCTTTTGATAATGGCCGATTTCATAGCCAGCAAAACACTTTTCACGGGTTTAAATACATAACCTTCTGGCACAATTAGTGCCGGTATATTAGTTTGTTTAATAATTTTTCCTGAAGTTTTCCCCAAATACACTTCATCTTTAATAGAGTTTGTTCTTGGTTCTACTAAAATTAAATCTACATCGGCAGCTTTACAAGCTTTTTCAAGAGTATCAACTAATTTTCCTTTTAAAACTTTTACGATAACCTCAACGCTTTTTTTATCAATTTGAGCTACTAAATTATCTAAAAAAGCCTGACTTTCACGCTGTATCAAGTCATCAACCCGAATCATTGTTCCAGCCTTAGTGTAAACATTATAAATTTGTACAACAAAAAGTTTCGCGCCTACAGCTTCTGCAAAATCAACTGCATATTGTAAATGACTTACGGCGTTTTTCGACGATCCAACGGGAACTAAAATATTCTTCATAATAACTATAATATTAAATACTAAATTTGCGGCTTATAACTAATGTAAAAGTAAACATTAAAAACAACTCATGTAAGCCCAAACCCACAAAATAGAATTAAGAATCATTTCTAATACCACTTCGTGAACACAAACATAAGTTTTAAATATATAAATAAATTAGCAATTCCTGCGTTAATTGCCGGAATTTCCGAACCCATCCTGTCGATTACCGATACCGCAATTATCGGAAACATTGATACCAACGCAACCGAATCGTTAGCTGCAGTTGGTATTGTTGGTACTTTTATTTCGATGCTTATTTGGGTTTTGGGACAAACTCGAAGCGCAATTTCATCAATCATATCGCAATATTTAGGTGCCAATAAATTAGATGCTATTAAAAACCTACCTGCCCAAGCTATATTAATAGTTACCTTACTTAGTGTATTAATTATTGTTGGCACATACCCGTTTGCTGAAACTATTTTCAAACTCTATAATGCCACGGGTAGCATTCTAGATTATACGGTAGATTATTACCAAATTCGCGTTTTTGGCTTTCCCTTTACACTTTTTACTATGGCTGTTTTTGGTGTATTTCGCGGACTCCAAAACACCTATTACCCCATGGTAATTGCCTCTATTGGTGCATTACTAAACATTGTTCTAGATTATATTTTTGTATTTGGCATCACTAATTACATTCCTGCCATGAATATAAAAGGTGCTGCTTACGCCAGCTTAATAGCTCAAATTACAATGGCGCTTTTGGCAGCCATATACGTGCTTAAAAAAACAGATATTCCTTTAAAACCCAGCTTTCCGCTGCACAAAGAGATTAATAAATTCATCATCATGATTCTTAATTTATTTGTCCGCACTTTAGCCTTAAATATCACACTATATTTTGCCACCCGTTTTGCCACAGGCTACGGTGCAGCCCATATTGCAGCCTATACCATTTGCATTAATTTATGGTTTTTCGCCGCCTTTTTTGTCGATGGTTATGCGAGTGCCGGTAATATTTTGTCGGGTAAATTATACGGTGCCAAAGCCTACCCTGTTTTACTACAATTAGGTAACAAACTTATACGTTATGGCATAGCTACCGGTTTTGCTTTAGCCCTTTTCGGAGTCTTATTTTATTATCCTTTAGGACGCCTTTTTAGTAAAGACCCCGAAGTTTTATCGCTTTTTTATAACACCTTTTGGCTGGTTCTACTCATGCAGCCATTTTGCGCATTAGCCTTTATTTACGATGGTATTTTTAAAGGTCTTGGCAAAATGAAATTCCTTAGAAATGTCCTTTTATTCGCCACCAACCTCGTTTTTATCCCCATATTATTTTGGTTAGACAGCCTAGGCTACCAACTTCACGGTATTTTTATCGCTCTAACCTTTTGGATTATAGCCCGTGGCGTACCCTTGATAATAAAATTTCGAAAAATATTTATACCGCTCTCTCAAAAAACTTAACTTTGATAAAAATTCCAAACACAGTAAAACCACAATATGGACACTCTCTCATTTTTAAGCGGAAATGGACTTTTTCTGATCTTAGGTATAGTATTAATAGTAGTTTACGTAGTAAACCGTAGAAAAAAAAGATAATGGGTAATAACATTCGAATTACAAAACAATTCTCTTTCGAAACTGGTCATGCCCTTTACGGGTACGATGGTAAATGTAAAAACGTACACGGCCACAGTTACAAACTATCGGTAACTGTAATAGGGAAACCTATAACAGATTCTACCAACGTAAAATACGGTATGGTAATCGATTTTGGCGACCTTAAAAAAATTGTAAAAGAAGAAATTGTAGATGTTTTCGATCATGCTACCGTTTTCAACCAAAACACGCCACACGTCGAGCTTGCCAAAGAACTTCAAGCCCGCGACCACAACGTATTATTGGTAGATTACCAACCCACTAGCGAAATGATGGTGCTCGATTTTGCTCAAAAAATTAAGAATCGCCTACCAAACCACATCAGTTTACACTCACTAAAATTACAAGAAACCGACAGCTCTTTTGCGCAGTGGTACGCTTCCGATAATATTTAGGGCGTTACCCTTCGGGTCGGGCTTTGCGTTACAAGTCCTCGCACTTCCTGCGTCAGGCTTTGGGCTATCCACTACAATCCCTAACGCAGGCCTATTTGCTAAGGTTTTGTGCATACCCGATATTATTTCAGTAAAACAAATGAATTCGTAAACAAATCTTGGCGGTTTTACCCGCGTTAGGGATTGATGCGGCATCCTTTTTTTGTGGTTTGAAATCGCACGAAACGCTATTGATTTCCGCACTAATTTAAGTAAAGCCAAAACAACATAGAACGCCCAAAAAAAGATACAGCGGAAAGCCCGGCCCTTTTTAGGGAACGCCAAAATAGAACCAAAAAAGATGTGTTTTATTGAAACGCCGCCGTATGCCAAATGGGATAATTTAAGTAAGTAACGGGTTTAAATCCAAAAAGATGCTTATTTTTACCTCGCTATATAATAATAGCAAGCGTAAACAGTTATTATTTTAGACTAAAAATTCCCGAATTGAAAACAGCGTTTAAAACCATACTAACCTTATTACTTACAACTATTTTAGTGGTGAGTTGCTCCCGAAAAAAAGACAAATTTGTAAGTCGAAATTTTCATGCAGTAACCACTGAATTTAACACGCTTTATAACGGTAATATTGCTTTAGAACAAGGGCAAAATAGCCTAAACATGGCTTATTTTGATAATTATTGGGATGTGCTACCCATTGAGCGCATGCAGATACGCGAAGAAGTTATGCTGCCTGGGCAATCTAAAAACGAAGATTTTACGCGTGCTGAAGAAAAGGCTGTAAAAGCGATTCAGAAACATAGTATGAATATTAATGGTAAGGAGGTGAATCCGCAAATGGATGAAGCGTATTTACTATTGGGAAAGGCGCGCTATTTCGATCAGCGTTTTGTTCCCGCTTTGGAAGCTTTCAACTACATTCTTTACAAATACCCAGCGAGCGATAAAATAAATCAGGCTAAAGTCTGGCGCGAAAAAACCAATATGCGTTTAGATAATAACGAATTGGCTATAAAAAACTTAAAACGCTTACTAAAACAAGAGGCATTAGAGAAACAAGATTTGGCCGATGCGACATCTATGTTAGCTCAAGCGTATATTAACACAAAATCTGTGGATAGTGCCATAACGCAACTTGAAATTGCGGCGCAAGCCACTAGAAAAAATGACGAACGCGGACGTTACCGCTTTATTCAAGCGCAACTGTACAACCAATTAGGTTATAGAGACAGTGCGAATATTGCTTTTGATAAAGTGATTGAACTAAACCGAAAAACACCAAGAATCTATATGATTACGGCTTATTTGGAAAAGTTTAAAAATTTTGATTTTGAAAACGACGACAAATTTGAGGCCATAGAATTATTAACCAAACTCGAGGAAGATCGAGAAAACAGACCATTTTTAGATAAAATTTTTCATCAAATTGGTGAGTTTCATTTAGGTAATGCTTCGGATACTTTAGCGGTTGATTATTATAACAAATCGTTGCGCACCAACTCACAAGACAAATTATTACAGGCTAGAAATTATGAAACTTTGGCTTATATGTATTTTGATAATTCGGAATACGCAAGAGCTGGCGCTTATTTTGATAGTACGATGATCAACTTAACATTAAACTCTAAACCCTACCGCATAGTTAAACGTAAACGCGATAATTTAGAAGATGTTATTTATTATGAGGCTATTGCAAAAACGAACGATAGCATTTTACATTTAGTGCATTTACCAGAGGCCGAACGTTTAGCCATGTTTGAAACTTTTGTAAGCGACCTTAAAGTGAAAGCTGAAGAAGAACAGCTACAAGCCGAAGCTGCTGAACGTAATGCGAACACCGGCTTAGTTACAGCAAATAATATACCTACATCGGGAAATAACATACCGCAACGAGGATTGCCTGGGCAAGCGGCTCAATTCTATTTTTATAACCCAACTACAGTGGCTTATGGTAAAAATGAATTTGTAAAAATTTGGGGTAATCGAAAATTAGAAGATAATTGGAGATGGTCTAGCAAAGGAGCATCGGCAACCGGAAATGATGTTTCTAGTTCCGCAACCGATTTATTAGCCTTAGCTTCGGATGAAGAGAAATTTGACCCTCAATTTTACATTTCTAAAATACCTACTGAAACTAAGGAAATTGATAGTATTTCTAAAGAACGTAATTATGCTTACTACCAATTAGGTCTTATTTATAAAGAGAAATTTAAGGAATATGAATTATCTAAATCGAAATTTCAAGATTTATTAGATAGTAACCCTGAGGAACGATTAATTCTACCTTCGAAATATAATTTATACAAGATTTATGAAATTTTAGGTCAAAATGATGAAGCATCGATCGCCAAAAACGATATTATAAAAAGCTATCCAGAGTCGCGTTACGCTACTATTTTAGAAAACCCAGAATTAGTTTCGGATAAGGATGAAAATAGCCCAGCTAGTCTTTACGAAGCCTTGTACCTACAGCATGAAAACCAAGAGTATGCCGAAGTTATTTCTAAAAGTGAAACCTATATAAAACGTTTTGACGGCGAACCTATGGTTCCGAAGTTCGAACTTTTAAAAGCGACTGCTAGCGGACGTTTATTAGGTTTTGAAGCTTATAAAAAAGCCATCAATCATTTAGCAGTAACTTATGCCAATACCAAAGAAGGCAAACAGGCTCAAAAAATTGAAACCGAACTACTGTCTAGAATTTCAAGTACTGATTTTGTTACGGCCATAGATAGCATTACTACAAATTACAAAGTTGTTTTTCAGTTTAATAAAAACGAAAAAGAGGCTATAACCACGTTTAAAAAAACCTTAGATGACGTTTTAAAAGAAATTAAATATTACAGACTATCATCTTCCGTAGATGTTTACAATGCTGAAAAAACCTTTGTTTTAGTACATGGCTTAAAAAATGAAGCTGTTGCAAAAACCTTCACGCAACTATTAACCGATAAAAACAAAAAGAAGATACAGAAACCTTTCTTCGTGATTTCGTCGGCTAATTATCAAGTTGTCCAAATACATAAAAATTTAGACCCCTACCTTAACAGAAATAACCAATAACCCTAACCCGTTATGTTTTCAGATAACAAAAAAAGTAAACAAATGTCAGATGTAAGTTCCTCCCAAAATATAATAGCAAAAGGCACCAAAATAGTTGGCGACTTTAATAGTGAGGGCGATTTTAGAATTGATGGTAGTATTGAAGGCAGTATTAACACCCCAGGAAAAGTGGTAGTTGGTAAAAGCGGATCTATCAAAGGTTCTTTAAACGGCACAGACGCCCATTTTGAAGGTCGTTTTTCTGGCACATTAACATTGTCGGGCACGTTAACATTAAAATCTACTGCACATATTGAAGGTGAAGTGGTAGCTAGTAAATTAGCTGTAGAACCTGGCGCAACTTTTAATGTAACCTGCGTAATGCAAGGTGGCGCAAAAAACACAACCCATGGCGGAACAAGACAAAAAGAAAAAGAAGCTTAATCCTTATATTCGTTTTTCATCTATGGCTATCCAAATGGGTGTTACCATATATTTAGGTAGCAAATTAGGTGAATGGCTCGATGTGAAATTTGATAACAGCAACCAACTGTATTACAAAGTTGTGACTTTAGCATCTGTTTTTATTGCTATGTTTGCCGTTATTAAACAGGTTACTAACTTGCAGAAATAAACACGCCAAAGTATCGCGATTTGATAACCCCTCTAAATTGAATAGCATTCTTGATTGTAAAAATCATGTCATTTCAAAAAAATCAATCTTATATAACATCTCATTAATGGCTAAACGTATTCTAGTTGTCACCAGTATTTTTTTTATTTTATTTCTAGCAGCTTATAACCTTCAAGCGTATTTAACAACAGAAAGTATTTCGTTCTCGTTGCTTCATGTTTATCTATTTCATTTAATAGCGGCCATAATCGTTTATACTTCCGTAGAAATAGTAGCCGAAAAACTACCAAATCAGGCCGGATATGCTTATTTAACTTTAATGTTTATAAAAATTGGTGCCTTTGTTTTAATTTTTCAATCTACCGTTTTTGCCAACGACAATTTATCGCAAATGGAACGTATTGCGTTAGTTATACCCTTATTTCTGTTTTTAATCATCGAAGCTGTTAGTGTTTCAAAGCTTTTAAACAGTAAATAACAGCCAATTTTCAGTTAAATTTCGCGCAAAAATTATTTAGAGAAAAATCTAACTAAAAAAAGCCTCTGACTTTTTAAATTATTACTTACATTTGCACAAAATTTACAGAGCATAAATTTACAATAGTTACAAAAAGTATGATGGTGGCAAAAAAATCTATCAAGTTTATAGCAGTTTTAGTTTTAGCGTTGTTTTCAATATCTTCTTATGGAGATGATGCAAAGCATGAACCAGGCAACAAAGTAGATACGCAGGAGGAAATTAATGAATACATTGCACATCACTTAAAAGATTCGCACGATTTTCATTTCTACACGCACAACGAATCTGGTACACACTACAGTTTTCCTTTACCTGTAATTGTTTGGACAAGCAATGGTTTAAAAACCTTCATGTCTTCAGAATTTCACCATGATGATAGCGGTAAAGTTATTGTTGATGCTGGTGATACTAAGTTAGTAAAACTTCACAGTAAAATATACGAATTAGAAAGTGGTGCTTCTACAATTAATTTTGATGAAGATCACCATGCTACTAATGCACATAAAGTTTTAGATTTCTCTATTACTAAATCGGCCTTCGGAATGATATTAGCTGGTTTATTAATGTTATTAGGTTTTGGCGCTTTAGCTAGAGGTTATAAAAACGGAAAATCTATTCCAACAGGATTTGCTAGAGTATTAGAACCTTTAGTAATTTATGTTCGTGATGAAATTGCAAGACCAAATATTGGAGAGAAAAAGTACCGTAAATTTATGGGCTTCCTTTTAACCGTATTTTTCTTTATCTGGATATTAAACTTATTAGGTTTAACACCACTAGGTTTTAACGTAACAGGACAGATAGCCGTAACAGCATGTTTAGCTATTTTCACGGTAATTATTTACTTAGTTAGTGGTTCTAAAGATTTCTGGGCACACACCTTATGGATGCCAGGTGTTCCTTATATATTACGTCCAATACTTGCCGTTATCGAGCTTGTTGGTTTTGTAGTTATTAAGCCTTTCTCATTATTAATACGTTTGTTTGCAAATATAACAGCAGGTCACTTTGTAGTGATGAGCTTAATTGCTTTAATGATTACTTTAAAAGCAGACTTCGGCCCTGTGGTTTCTACAGGAATGTCGTTAGTGTTATCATTATTTATTATGGTAATCGAAATTTTAGTAGCCTTTTTACAAGCGTTTATTTTCACGATGTTATCATCGTTATTTATTGGTATGGCCGTTGAAGAACACGACGATCATCATTAAAATTGAATTTGTTTAATTAATATTTATAAAAATCAAATTACTATGTACAATTTAATTGGAGCAGGATTAATCGTTATCGGTGGTGGTATCGGATTAGGTCAAATTGGTGGAAAAGCAATGGAAGGTATTGCTCGTCAACCTGAAGCAGCTGGAAAAATCCAAACTGCCATGATCATCATCGGAGCCTTATTAGAAGGTTTAGCATTCGGTGCATTAATCTTAGGGAAATAAGAATTTCCTAAAAAACAAAAGAAACAGAATCCTGTAACGGTTGGTTGCAGGACCTGTTTTCAAATTAAACAAAAAAAGACACTAACAACTAATTTATAGTTTTCATGGATCAGTTATTACATGATTTTTCACCGGGCTTATTTTTTATGCAAGCCATTATCTTATTAATATTAATAGTATTAATGAGAAAATTTGCTTGGAAACCCATTTTAGACGCTTTACAAACTAGAGAAGACGGCATTCAAGATGCTTTGGATTCTGCTGAAAATGCAAAGTTAGAAATGCAAAACCTTCAAGCTGATAACCAAAAGTTATTACAAGAAGCTAGAGCAGAACGCGAAGAAATGCTTAAAGAAGCACGCGAGATGAAAAACACAATGATTGAAGACGCTAAATCGGAAGCGGAAGCACAAGCAAACAAAATGATAGTACAAGCGCAAGCGGCTATCGAAGGTGAAAAGAAAGCTGCTTTAGCAGAACTTAAGAGCCATGTTGCTGGAATTTCTTTAGAAATTGCCGAAAAAGTAATGCGTACTGAATTATCTAACAAAGACAACCAACTGAAATTGGTTGAAACGATGTTAGCTGAAAAATCATTAAACTAAATTATAATGGCGGGAGCAAGAGCAGCAATACGTTACGCTAAAGCATTATTAAGCTTAGCATCAGATCTTAAAACAGCCGAGGTTGTTGGTAATGATATGAAGCTAATCGCTAATACTTTGGCTACAAGTAAAGATTTAAGCGAAGCACTTCAAAGCCCTGTAATTCCTTCTTCAATTAAAAAATCGACTTTATTAGAAGTTTTTAAAAACACTGATAAATCAACGAACAACTTAATTGATACTTTAATTACTAATAACCGAATTAATATTTTAGGTGATATCGCTGTAAAATACGGTCAGTTATTAGACGAATCTAAAGGTGTTGAAGTTGCTACCGTTACTACAGTAGTAGCGTTAACAGCCGAGTTAAAGAAGAGTGTTTTAGCAAAAGCTAAAGCCCTTACAGGAAAAGATGTTGAAGTAGAAAACATTATAGATGAAACTATTTTAGGTGGTTTTATTTTACGTATTGGCGATTTGCAGTATAACGCAAGTGTTGCCAATCAGCTTAATAAATTAAAAAGAGAATTTACATTAAACTAAGGTCTTTGGATCTAAATAAACAATAAGATGGCAGAAGTAAAACCAGCTGAAATATCAGCAATCTTAAAACAACAACTTTCGGGTTTTGAGGCAAGCGCTTCATTAGACGAAGTAGGAACTGTATTAACAGTAGGTGACGGTATTGTTCGTGCTTACGGATTAGCTAATGCACAATATGGTGAATTAGTAGAATTCGAAGGCGGATTAGAAGGTATCGTACTTAACCTTGAAGAGGATAATGTAGGTATTGTACTTTTAGGAACTTCAGTAGGAGTTAGAGAAGGTTCTACAGTAAAACGTACTAACCGTATTGCTTCTGTGAAAGTAGGAGAAGGTATTGTTGGTCGTGTTGTAGATACTTTAGGAAACCCAATTGACGGTAAAGGACCTATTGCTGGAACTACTTATGAAATGCCTTTAGAGCGTAAAGCTCCTGGTGTTATCTTTAGAGAGCCAGTAACTGAACCATTACAAACAGGTATTAAAGCAATTGATGCTATGATCCCAGTTGGTAGAGGTCAACGTGAGTTGGTAATTGGTGACAGACAAACAGGTAAGACTGCCGTTTGTATCGATGCTATCTTAAATCAAAAAGAATTTTACGATGCAGGCGAGCCTGTATATTGTATATATGTTGCTGTAGGTCAAAAGGCTTCAACAGTAGCACTTATTGCTAAAACTTTAGAAGAAAAAGGCGCTTTAGCTTACACTACAATAGTAGCTGCAAATGCATCAGATCCTGCTGCAATGCAAGTTTATGCACCATTTACTGGAGCATCTATTGGAGAGTACTTTAGAGATACTGGTAGACCAGCTTTAATTGTTTTTGATGATTTATCAAAACAAGCCGTTGCTTACCGTGAGGTATCCTTATTATTAAGACGTCCACCGGGACGTGAGGCATATCCTGGAGATGTATTTTACTTACACTCTCGTTTATTAGAGCGTTCTGCAAAAGTTATTAATAACGATGCCATTGCTAAAGAAATGAATGACTTACCAGAGTCGTTAAAACCAATCGTAAAAGGTGGTGGATCTTTAACAGCATTGCCAATTATTGAAACTCAAGCAGGTGATGTTTCTGCATATATCCCAACAAACGTAATTTCTATTACTGATGGGCAAATTTTCTTAGATGGAGATTTATTTAACTCTGGTGTTCGTCCAGCAATTAACGTAGGTATTTCTGTATCTCGTGTTGGTGGTAATGCACAGATTAAATCTATGAAAAAAGTATCTGGTACTTTAAAATTAGATCAAGCACAATACCGTGAGTTAGAGGCTTTCGCTAAGTTTGGTTCAGATTTAGATGCTGTTACTTTAAACGTAATTAACAAAGGTAAACGTAACGTAGAGATCTTAAAGCAAGGTCAAAACGATCCTTTTAAAGTAGAAGATCAAGTAGCTATTATCTACGCTGGTTCTAAAAACTTATTAAAAGATGTACCTGTTGAAAAAGTAAAAGAATTTGAAAGAGATTTTATCGAATTCTTAAACGCGAAACATAGAGGTATTTTAGATACTTTAAAAGCAGGAAAATTAACTGATGAAGTAACAGATGTTTTAACTTCTGTAGCTAAAGATTTATCAGGAAAATATAGAGCTTAAAAACTCAGAATTTAGAGTTATGCGTAAGAGCAATCTATACACATAACTCTAAATTTAAACTATAAAACTAATGTCACTCTGCGCATAGTCGAAGAGTCTTTATAAAAATAAAGAATGGCTAATCTTAAAGAAATACGTAACAGAATATCATCGGTATCTTCAACGATGCAAATTACCAGTGCCATGAAAATGGTATCGGCTGCAAAGTTAAAAAAGGCACAAGATGCTATTACAGCAATGCGTCCTTATTCAGATAAGTTAACCGAACTTTTACAAAGTTTGAGTGCCACTTTAGATGCTGATTCTGGAAGCGCATATTCTACACAACGTGAAGTAAAAAAAGTATTAATTGTAACCATCACTTCTAATAGAGGTTTGGCTGGTGCATTTAACTCTAATATCATTAAGGAAGTTAACAAACTTACTAATGATACTTATGCAAACCAAGAGGTATCTTATCTTGCTATAGGTAAAAAAGGTAACGACGCGTTTAAGAAAACCAATAATATTATAGCTAATAACAGTGCCATTTACGACGATTTAACGTTTGATAATGTTGCTGAAATTGCTGAACAATTAATGGAAAAATTCCTTGCAGGCGAATTCGATAAAATCGAAATTGTTTACAATAAATTTAAAAATGCAGCAACGCAAATAGTAACTGTTGAACAATTTTTACCAATTGTACCTGTTGAAGGTGCAGCGGTAAACAATTCTGATTATGTTTTCGAACCATCAAAATTAGAAATTGTAGAGCAGTTAATTCCTAAGTCATTAAAAACACAATTGTACAAAGGCATTAGAGATTCTTTCGCCAGCGAACACGGTGCGCGTATGACGGCAATGCATAAAGCAACTGATAATGCTACGGAATTAAGAGATCAACTTAAATTAACATACAACAAAGCACGTCAAGCTTCGATTACTAATGAAATTTTAGAAATTGTAGGAGGTGCGGAAGCATTGAATAATTAGACCCAGCTTTTGCGAAGTCAAATGAATCAATGTAAATAAGCATTGAACATTTAGACGAAGTGTAAACGATGTCAAAATAATATAAAAGAGCCTCAATTTATTTGAGGCTTTTTTTATGCCAAAAAATGGCATCACTTTTGAATATACTTCACTAAACAGTTTTAAAATGAAGTTGATAAAACAAACCACAGCCCTACTTATATTCGTCTTAACGTTATCAAACTGTGTAAGCACGCAGAAACTCCAAGAAAACCCGCCTTTTGAAGTGAGTGCAGCATATTATCAATACATAGAGTTTACGAATAACAACGAAGCATCTAAAATCAAAGTATCAATTCAAATTGAATCGCCAAACGATATCATTTTAGACAGTGTTTACTTTCAAAATCAAACTAAAAAATTAAACCCTACACCCCATAATACCTATATCGCTCATTTCAAAAATTCTAAAGTAATTAAAGGCGATTTCAACCTCAGTTCAAATCCATTAGAAGAATTCGGAAATACCATTCCGGATAAACAAAACGACTTCCCTTTCCAATTAAGCGATACTAGCTGTGTAGTTAGTTATACTGCGAGAAACAAAACCAAGTACTTCAAAATACAAAATATAGCAAATAAAACAACCATTCAACTACCGTAAGCTTCTAAAAACAAGCAATAACTTATCTTTGCATGGCATTTGCTAAAAACGTACTTTTAGCTCCACAAAACAACTAGCATTGAGCGCACTAAAATCACTATTCAAACAAACATTTATTTACGGCCTAGCCACAGTGCTACCAAGAATGTTGAGTTTTATGCTCGTGCCACTTTACACTAGCGATGGCGTACTTTCTTCGGTAAGTGAATACGGGGAAGTATCAGTAATTTTTTCATATTTCGTACTTTTCAATGTTATTTTAGCTTACGGCATGGAAACGGCCTTCTTTAGATTTTTTAACAAAGAAGACGACACAAATAGCGTTACCGGTACCTCGGCCATATCTTTAATAGTATCATCTATTACTTTCTTTGCAATAGCACTTATTTTTAAAAATCAGATAGCTTCGTTTATAGATATTGACGTGAAGTATATCTCGATAGTGATTTGGATTTTACTTTGTGACGCGCTGGTTATCATTCCATTCGCATGGTTAAGGGCCACGCAGCAACCCATGCGCTATGCCATTATAAAAATACTGAATGTAGCCATAAATTTAGGCTTAAATCTCTTCTTTTTACTCGCTTTAAAAGATTTATCAAATCAATTTTCAATTTTAGAAAACCTTTGGATAGAAAATTTCGAAATCAGTTATATCTTCATTGCCAACCTCATTTCAAGCGGAATCACATTACTTTTAATGCTTCCGTTTTACACGAAAATTAAATACGTTTTCAATCGAGACCTTTGGAAAAGAATGATGCGTTACGCCTACCCTGTTTTAATTGCCGGCGTGGCATTTTCAATAAACGAAACCTTTGATAGAATTCTGCTTAAAGAACTTTTACCAAAAGATATTGCCGATGTTGATATTGGTATGTATTCCGCCTGTTACAAACTCGCTCTGTTTATGACGCTCTTTGCAACAGCTTACCGTTTAGGCATTGAACCCTATTTTTTTAGTCATGCTAAAAGTGAAAACCCACAGAAAAACTACGCTAGAATATTAGAGTTTTATGTGGCTTTAGGCGCCATCATTCTGCTTGGTGTTGTTGTTTTTGCCGATATATTAAAACCTATAATTGTTAGAAGTGAAGCTTATTGGGAAGCTATGTGGGTGGTGCCTATTATTTTGATGGCTAACTTTTTCTTAGGCATTTATCACAATTTATCTGTTTGGTATAAAGTTACCGATAAAACTAAGTTTGGTGCTTATATTTCTATTGCCGGCGCTGTAATAACCTTAACTATCAATATTCTATTCATAAAAGAATTTAGCTATAAAGCATCCGCGGTTGCAACACTATCTGCCTATGCCGTTATGATGGTTTTATCTTATTACTTCGGAAGAAAATATTATCCTATTCCGTATAATCTAAAAAAAATACTGATGTATCTTGTCCTTTCCATTGGTCTGTCCATACTATCCTTTTATCAATTTAGGGGTAATTATCTGGTAGGCATATCAATGTTAATCGTATTTTTGGGCATCGTTTATTTTATGGAGAAAGACGATATTAAAAACATCTTAAAAAACAAATAACCTATATAGATTTGAAACGTTCCTGAACGCATCTCATCAAAAAAGACATAACAAAGCATGCAAATAAAAATAATTAACAAATCGAATCACGATTTACCGCACTATGAAACCATAGCATCTGCAGGTATGGATTTACGCGCTAAAATTTCCGAAGCTATAACCTTAAAGCCTTTAGGGAGAACCATTGTTAAAACAGGCTTATTTATCGAATTACCTATTGGTTACGAAGCACAAGTACGTCCAAGAAGCGGGTTGGCAGCGAAAAAAGGCGTAACCGTTTTAAACGCACCAGGAACCATTGATGCCGATTATAGAGGTGAAATTGGAGTGATTTTAGTTAATATTTCTAATGAAGATTTCATTATCGAAAATGGCGAACGCATTGCGCAGTTAGTCATAGCAAAACATGAACGCGCCGAGTGGATTTCTGCTGAAACATTATCTGAAACCACAAGAGGCGAAGGCGGATTTGGAAGTACAGGCGTAAAATAAGAGGCTGAAAATAGCATATAATTTCAGAATAAAACAACAGTTATGAGTTCGTTGAAAAACGAAAAACAAATAAACTATTTAAGACTATGAAAATAATCGTACCAATGGCCGGACGTGGATCCCGTTTACGCCCGCACAGTTTAACCGTACCAAAACCATTAATTCCAGTCGCTGGACAACCTATTGTGCACCGTTTGGTAAAAGATATTGCTAAAGTTTTAAAGCAACCTATTGAAGAAATTGCCTTTGTTTTGGGCGATCCTGCTTGGTTTGGCGATGATGTTGTAGACAGTTTAAAATCGCTTGCTGAAAACTTGGGAGCCAAAGCTTCTATTTATCGTCAAGATAAACCACTAGGTACTGGCCATGCTATTATGTGCGCCGAGCCTTCGCTTTCTGGCCCTGCCGTGATTGCTTATGCTGACACTTTAATTCGTGCCCAATTCGATTTAGATCCAACTGCGGATAGTGTTATTTGGACCAAGCAAGTTAAAAATCCCGAAGCTTACGGAGTTGTTAAACTTAATGACAACCAAGAAATTGTTGAGCTTGTTGAAAAACCAGAATCTTTTGTTAGCGATCAAGCCGTAATTGGAATTTATTACTTTAAAGATGTTGCTGTTTTAAAAGGAAAACTTCAAGAAATTCTTGATGAAAACATTATGAATGGCGGCGAATACCAAATTAACGATGGTATAAAACGCATGATGGCCGATGGCAAAGTATTTAAAACTGGTACGGTTGACGAATGGATGGACTGCGGAAACAAGGCCATTACCATTGAAACCAACCAACGTATGTTAGGCTTTTTACAAGCCGATGGCGACGAACAATTAGTAGCAACTTCAGCAAAATTAGAAAACTCAAATATCATTGAACCTTGTTTTATTGGTGAAAATGTAATTCTTAAAAACACAACTGTTGGCCCTTTTGTTTCTATAGGAAATGGTACGGTTATTGAAAATTCAACAATTAAAAACAGTTTAATTCAAACCAATTCTAACATTAAAAATGCTAAATTAGACAACGCTATGATTGGAAATCATGTAAAATATGATGGCGAATTTACCAGTATTAGCATTGGAGATTATTCAATTTTAGAGTAATTTTCTAAAATTATAAAAAGACGCGCACAGCAAATGAAACATAACATGTACATCTTGTTTTTTATCTTCGGAATGTTACTCGTTCCGAAGATAAACTATGCGCAAGTCGATTCTAATAAAACGCAAGATGACGATTTAGGCGATAATACTGACGAGTTTCAAGAGTATTTTTACGAAGCCTTAAAACAGAAAAGTATAGAAAACTACGACCGCTCGGTAGAAGCTTTACAGAAATGTATTGCTTTAGACAAATCTGTTCCTGTTTTGCATTTTGAATTAGGAAAAAACTACAGTAAGCTTAAAAATTATAACGACGCGGAAACCGCGCTAAAAAAGGCAGTAGATTTAGAACCTGATAACGAATGGTTTTTAGATGAATTATACGCATTTTATGCCGGTCAAAACGACTTAGAGAACGCCATTAAAACGGTGAAACAATTGGTAAGTTATCATCCGGATTACAAAGAAGATTTAGCATCGCTCTACGTGAAAACCAAAAAATTTGATGAGGCGCTTATTCTTTTAGATGAATTGGATGCTGAATTTGGTGTGTCTATCGCTAGAGATCGTATGCGTAATAATGCTTACGCTGCTACAGGTCGAAAATCTGACCAGATAGAAAACCTTGAAACGCGTGTAGAAAACAATCCTGATAAGGAATCAAACTACTTAGCATTAATCTTCCGCTACAGCGAAAATAACAACAAGAAAAAAGCTTTTGAAACCGCAAAGAAACTACTAGAAATCAACCCAGAATCACAATTGGTACATCTTGCGCTTTACAAATTCTATTTGGATGAAAATGAAACTGATAAGGCCATTGCATCTATGAAAACCGTGGTACAAAGCACACAAATAAAACCCGAGGCGAAAGTAAAAGTTTTAGCCGATTTTGTAAACTTTGTTAAAGCTAATCCTCAATACGAAGCCGATTTACTTGAAGCCACTACCCTAGTGAGTCAACAAGATAATGAGAAATCGCTACTCGAATTAGGGCAATATTATTTATCTAAAAATGATAAACCAAAAGCTTTAGAATATTTTGAAAAAGCACTTGAACAAGACAGCAACAACTTTTCAGTTTTAAAAAATATTTTGCTGCTTCAAATAGATTTACAACAGTTTAAAGAAGCCGAACAAAAAAGCGCAAAAGCCTTAGAAAATTATCCGTCGCAACCGTTACTATACTTAGTGAATGGCGTAGCTTTAAATGCCTTAAATAACCCTAAAAAAGCTTTAGAACCATTAGAAACAGGTTTAGATTATATTATAGACGACACCAAATTAGAAGCCGATTTTTATAAACAACTCAGCAAAGCTTACTCGCTTTTAAACAATACTGCCAAGGCAAAAACGTTTAGTGACAAAGCACAACATATACACCCAGAAAATTAATGAGCAAACCTATATACTTATTACTCAGCACCATTTTTTTATTAAGTTTTAGCTGTAAATCCAGCAAAACTATTGCTGGTGGTGCCGAAAACTACACCCTTTCCACCAAAGAGGTTATTAAAGCCAACACCAAACAAAGTCCCGATTTTAAAACATTACAAGCCAAGCTTAGAATCAACTTTAATAAAAACGGAAAATCGCAAACTAACACCGTAACGTTTCGTGCTAAAAAAGATGAAGTATTATGGATAAACGCACCTTTTTCAGTGATTAGAGCATTGATTACGCCAGAACAAGTAGGCTTCTACAACAAGCTAGACAATACGTATTTTGAAGGCGATTTTTCATATTTAAGCAAATTATTAGGTACGGAATTAGATTTTCAGAAAGTGCAAAACTTATTATTAGGTGAAGCTATTTTCAACTTAAAAGATGGTCGTTATGATTCTTCAGTAAATGATCAAGTATATGTCCTTCAACCTAAAAACCAAAAGGCTTTATTTGAAATTTTCTTTCTGATAGATCCTTCATTATTCAAGGTGCAATCGCAACAAATATCGCAACCTAAGGAATTTAGAATGCTTCAAATTGATTATTTATCACATCAACATATTGATAAACAGATTCTTCCAGAAAACGTAAAAGTTATTGCTGTAGAAGGCACTGATGAAACTATAATAAATCTAGAATTTAAAGGTATCGCGCTTAATGATGACTTGCGCTTTCCTTTTAAAATTCCATCTGGTTTTAAAAAAATTGAACTTTAATGAGGGTTAGAAAACCGGCATATCAAATAGTATTTCTACTTAGTTTTTTGCTTTGTAGCATTCTTGGTTTTTCACAAAACAACAAGCAAAAGGAATTAGAAACGCGCCGTCAGGAATTGCGTAGACAAATTCAGAAAATAAACGAATTACGCTCGGAAAATAAATCGAAAGCTAAATCTAAATTATCCTTAATTGAAGATTTTAACCACAAAATTAACGTGTTGGATAATTTGATAAAAGTAACCAACCGCCAAGCCAATTTATTAACACGGGAAATAAACACCAACCAAAATAATATTACGAGTTTAAGAGCAGAACTGACAACATTAAAAGAAGATTATGCTGCTATGATTGTAAAATCGTACAAAAGCAAAAATCAGCAAAGTCGTATTATGTTTCTCTTGTCTTCAAGTAATTTTAAACAAGCCTACAAGCGTGTACAATACATGAAACAGTACTCGGATCATCAAAAGGAACAAGGTGAAACTATAAAGGCTAAAACGCAAGAATTACAAACTATAAACACGAACTTATTAAAACAAAAAGAAGATAAAAAGAAACTTATTGCTGAAAATAAAGTCACCCAAAAATCATTAGAAAGTGAGCGTAAACAACAGCAAACTTTAATGAAAGAAATTGAAAGCAACATCTCCCGCTATGCCGCCCAAATACAAGAAAAAGAACGTGAAACCCGCCGTATAGATGCTGAAATAAATAAAATTATTAAAGCAGCCATAGCAAAATCGAACAAGAAAGCAGGTAAATCGTCCAATTCAAGCACGTTTGCATTAACTCCAGAAGGCAAAGCGCTTGCTAAAAACTTTGAGTCCAACCGAGGTAAATTAGTTTGGCCTGTAGAAAAAGGCGTAGTAAAAATGGGTTATGGTACACAGCCGCATCCTGTAGTACGCTCGTTAACTATAAACAGTAATGGTGTGCGTATTGCTACCGAAAAAGGCGCTAAGGCGCGTGCTGTGTTTAATGGCGAAGTTATTGGTGTTGTAGCTAACAGAAACGTGAATCCGTTTGTAATTATCCAACACGGAAACTACATTACTTATTATAAAAACCTGTCTAATATTTATGTAAAAACAGGAGATAAAGTAACCACAAAACAAGATATTGGCGAGGTATTTACAAACCCATCAACAGGAGAAACCATACTAAATTTTGTAATTTCTAAAGACACTAACACTCAAAATCCTGCAAGCTGGATTTATAAAATGTAGTAGCTGTGTTAATTCAAAAATTCTACTTTTAAACATAACATCATGGAAAAAACGATTATAGCACAATTAAGCGTAAAAGCATCAGAAGTTACGCCATTTATAGCATTAGTAAACGTTATGGTCGCAGAAAGTCTGGCAGAGAAAGGTTGTTCCACTTATACGCTATTGCAAGAAGTTGGCACCTCAAATGAATTCTTTATTTATGAAAAATATGAAGATGCACAAGCCGTTGAAGACCACAATGCGTCGGAACATTTTAAAACTTTTATAAACGCTGTTCAGCCTTTATTAGCCAAAGCCCCAAAAATTGAAGTGTTTTAACAACGATAAAACTGACACTTTCGATCAATATCGTAGAGTGAAATTCATAATACAAGAAAACCTATTCATCTAGAATAGGTTTTCTTGTTTTTACTCCATAGGACGCGCGTTCCACGAGTACCATCAATAGTTAACTATATTTAAAATACGTTTCACCTACACGACCGCTTCGCCTGCAAAATGTACTTCAAGTTCTTTTAAGGTGGCTTCACTGGTTTCTAAATCTTTAACCACTTCTCCCTTTTCTAAAACTACAATGCGCTCGCAAACGTCGGTTACGTGCAATAAATCGTGACTAGAAATTAAAACGGTGATATTTTGATTTTCTGCTAAATCTTTAATAATTCCTTTTAATCTAATTTGCGTTGTAGGGTCAAGATTAGCAAAAGGTTCGTCTAAAATAATAACTTCCGGATTTCCGATAAGCGCAGCAACAATACCAGCTTTCTTTTGATTTCCTTTACTTAAATCGCGTAAATATTTTTTCTGACCTAAAATTTCGTCGTGAAAAAAATCGGCATATTCTGCCACTAAAGCATCAACATCCGCTTTGTTCTGTCCGCGTAATTCACCAATAAAATAGAAATATTCTTCGGCTGTTAAATAACCAATTAAAAAACTTTCATCTATAAATGCAGACGTAAATGGTTTCCACGCTTCACTTTCGTTTACCTGAATATCGTTGCTTTTTATAAACCCCGTAGTTGGTGCAATTAAATCTAAAAGTAGGCTAAAATACGTGGTTTTACCAGCACCATTATTGCCCACTAAACCAAAACTTTGTCCTTTTGGAATCTCTAACGATTCAATATTTAAAACCTTTGCACCGTTGTATGTTTTTGATAAGTTTGATGTAATAATCATAATGTGAAAAATTTAGTTGTTTTGATCGAATGCATCAATCATTTTATACTTCGATTTTAAATATTTATTGGTTATGAGTTTCATTATCTTCTGATGAAAAACAATACCTAAAATTCCAAAGATTGCCAATACTAAGCAAGCCATTTCAAAACTAGCTAACCAACTAGAAATTCCGAAAATAAGTAACGGAACTATCATTAACGGAATACCAATAAGCCATTGCACAGCCCCTGTTCCTTGTAGATTAAACGCCGCCTTTTCATCTAAATTAATTTTCTTCCTATTGTATGAACCTCCAATTAAAATAACATGTGTATTAACACCAATATTATAAATAGCGGTAACAAAATGGGCGAGTAAAATTTTCCAACCAAAATACACATACGGAATACTTAGCACGAATAAAATAATTACGCTCAAACTCATTAAAATGAATTTAGACTTTAAGTACTGCTCGTATTTAATATTCTGACTCATTAGCAATTTATAATAACCACTATCCCAAGCCGGAATGAATTGTCCGAAATTGATTAAAAATATTCCCGTTACAAACACGCCAACAAAGGCATAAAAGGCTGGCATAGCATCATATTTACCACCAGGGTAAAACATGAGTCCGTATAATAAACCTAAACCCAACATCCAAACAGAAGATTTTGTACGTTTGTTCCGCCACAGTAATTTTAAATCGAGTTGTAAAAACGGAGCCACATCTCCGAAGTTTTTTGTCCAATCTAGATTAGCCGCGTTCACTTCTTTAATTTTCACTTTAAGGCCACTATCTAAAAAGAGTTTCTGTTTCAATAGTTTAAAATTGAAAAGATACAATCCTATTAAAATAACAATAGGAAAAAGAATAAAAACAGGAGATTGATACACACCATTAAATCCGTTTCCGATAAGGCTAGTAAATGAAATAAAGTTAAAATAATTTAAACCATACAAGCCTCCCGTAAGTGCTATAATAGGTAAAAACGAGAGTTCGCTTCCTGCCGAAAAGCTTTCAATTATAAAATTTAAGAAATTAATAATCAAGCTCACTACCACTAAACAAAGCATCCATATTAAAACAGAACCCGTTGGGTAACCTTTCACCAATAATGTAATTCCGAAAGGGATAATGGCGAAAAGTGGTAAAAAATTAAAAAATGAAACCACAGATTTCCGTAATACAAAATGTACAATCTGACTTCTTTTTATGGGCAATACCAATAAGGGTTTCACACTCATTACGGGCAATTTTTGCATGAAAAACCGAAATACTAAATCGCCTAAAATCCAGTAAAATATGTAACTATTTACTATAAGCAGTGGGTCTTGATCAGGAAATGCCTTCTTCAACATGGGGTATAATCCGATGCCAAGCAATAAAAACATAACTATAAAGTAAAGGCCAAAAAAGCCCATCATTATTTTTATAGCCACACTTTTACCAAAGCTAGCCGATCTAAAAAAGGCTTTCCATTCTAAATTTAAAAAATGTTTTATCATCCTTTAAATTTAGTTGTATTTAGCGGCAATACCTTGAACCTCTATTCCCCAAGATTGTCCCATAGCCATACCTCGCTGCGCTAAATTCATTTGCTTTCCTGCTAATTTTTTACCTAAATCGCTTTGGTAAAACGTTACTAACTCTTGTATTTCAGATTGTGTAAATTCATTCATGTACAATTCTGCCATTTTATCATACAACCCAACTAATGTTCCATTTGCTTCTTTGGTATAAGCTTCTTTATTTTCTTCCGAAACCATCATTCCTAATTGAGAAATGGCTGTTTCAAAAGCCGCCCCAGCCCCCGTGATTTTTATAAATTCAATAGTTTGTTTTTTAAAATCGCTTTGTTCTTGCGCCTGTGTTGCAATTGTTAGCATAAATAAACCAACGAGTAGTAATTTTTTCATTTTAATTGAAGTTTTAATAGTTATGTTAATTGTATTCTTATTGTTAGTAAGTCGAATATTTGATTTGTTACAAAATAAGGTGAAATTATGTAAAAACATTAAACTGAAATAGCGTATTCTGGATAGGTTTCTTTCAAAAGTATTTCGGCTTTATTGGGTAGTAATTCTAAACTGACGTACGCTAGCAGACACATAATACTAAATAACCCAGACACCAAAATAACTAAATATTTTGTTTGATGTATTGCATGGATATGATTTACTAAATTAATTGTATAATAGATAAAAAACCCAAAAAATAGGATTGCTTGTTTAAAAATTAAATCTTCAAGCAGCCATGTTTTTTTAGCAATTTTCTTTTTTTGTTTAAACTTTTTATTCAAAACAAAACTTTTATAAAGTCCGAAAAGGGCAAGAATACCGTAAAAAGCATATATAAAATACTCCGAAAATTTTGTAGAAAAAACCATGTAAAATATTAAAAACATGGCAACAGTTGTCATTACTTTAGGAAAAGAGAACCACTGCTTTAGCTCGCGAAACAAATATTTAATATAACGCTTATGCATAGCACGCTCTCTTTGAGTAACCACATCACTAAAGCCATAAACACCAAATTTTTTAAAGGCTTTTCCACGTGCTTCTTCAAAAGACAAGTTAGCGTTATCTTCCCAAATAGCTTCAATGTCATTCGCTAAATGGTCTACAAGTTCGGTTTGTAAATCGTAATATTCCACAAAATGCACTCTGGTAAATCTGTACAAATCTTGTATTTGAATGGTAGTCAGTTTCATTAGTCAAATCGAAGTTCTGGATTTACCAAAGCACGCATCGTTTTAATATAGCGCTCTAATTCGTCCAATTTATTAATCGTTTCCTTTGTGCCTTGCTCCGTTAACTTGTAATATTTCCGTAATCTATTATCCACTTTTAAAACTTCAACCGCTAACAACCCTTCAGCTTCTAGCTTATGTAATGATGGATATAGCGCACCTTCCGTAATTTTTAACTCGCCTTTGGTAATTGCTTTTACTTTTTGAGTAATTTCATAACCATACATTTTATCATGCTCATTTAGCAATTTCAAAATAATGGTTGTCAGGCTCCCTTTATACAATTTTGTGTTTCCCATACACATCAAATATACATAAATTTCTTATGCATATAATATTTAGGTATTAATTTTCACTTAATATTTCGGCAAAAACTATCAGCTTTAGTATTTTTGTTGAAAATCAATTAGACATGTCATCATTCCATAAACTTTCAGTTAAAAATATAAATAGAGAAACCGAGAAATCTATAAGTATCGCTTTCAATGTTCCAGATAATTTAAAAGACACTTTTACCTTTAAAGCTGGACAATACATCACCTTAAAAACGGAAATTAATGGTAATGAGATTCGTCGTGATTATTCACTATGTGTTTCGCCAAAAAGTGGTGAGTTAAAAGTGGCTGTAAAAGAAGTGAAAGATGGTACGTTTTCGGCATACGCTAACAACACCCTAAAAGTTGGAGATACGCTAGAAGTGGCGCCACCAAAAGGTCGTTTCACTTTTACGCCTAACGATTCTAAAACAAAAAATATTGCTGCATTTGTTGCTGGTAGTGGTATTACTCCGGTTTTAAGTATTTTAAAATGTGCTTTGGAAGAAGAAATCCATAGTAAAGTAATTTTAGTTTACGGTAATAAAACTACGGAAGACACCATGTTTTTCGACGAGCTTTTAGCTTTACAACATCAATATAAAGATCGTTTTTCTGTTCAGTTTGTATTTAGCCAACAAGATGAAGACGATGCTATTTTTGGACGTATTGAAAAAAGCACCGTAAATTATGTGATAAAAAACAAACATAAACACGTTGAAGTAGATGCTTTTTACCTTTGTGGACCAGAAACCATGATCCATACAGTTAAAGATGTTTTAACTAGCCATGATATTGATGAAAATCGTATTCATTTTGAACTTTTTAAAGCTTCGAAACCCGCTGAAATAGCAAAAGAAACAACGGTATCTAGTGGAAACACAAAAATTACAGTTACGGTTGATGATGAAACCACCACGTTTGATATGTCGCAAAAACAAACCCTTTTGGAAGCGGCTTTAGATGAAGATTTAGATGCACCATACTCTTGCCAAGGTGGAATTTGTAGTAGTTGCTTAGCCCGTGTAACCGAAGGTACCGCTGTGATGCGCCAAAACAATATTTTAACAGAAAGCGAAGTGGCTGAAGGCTTAATTTTAACCTGCCAAGCGCATCCAACAAGCGATACACTTTCTATCGATTTTGACGACGTTTAAAAAAGCAACATTTTAATGGTTCACCTTATTGTTGGAAATACAGGATCTGGTAAAACAACCTATGCGCAAGCTTTAAAAGCAAATACAAACGCTATTGTTTTTTCTATTGATACTTGGAACAAAACCTTATTCCTTCCAGATAAAACCCCAACTGATGGCTTAGAATGGTTTTTGGAACGCATTGAACGTTCGGAAACTATGATTTTAGATTTAATACACCAGTTAGAAAAAACAGGCACCGATTCCATTTTAGATTTAGGGCTTTCAAAATTTAAACATCGTGAAAAGTTTAGAGCCTTTTGCTCTGAAAACAACTATGAAATAACCACTCATTTTCTAGATATTCCCAAAGCTGTAAGACTCGAAAGGGTTTTAAAACGCAATTCCGAAAAAGGAGATACTTTTGAGTTTGAAGTTAGCCAATCAGACTTTGATTTTATGGAAAACTGGTTTGAAACACCAACCGATACAGAGCTGAAAAACAGCACAATAATTCGCCAATAAAATTATCTCTCCGACATTATAACTAAACAAACATGAGTAAAAGTAAACGCATTCGTCAAAAAATTAAACGTAATGCTCGAATTTCAAAATATGTAATCTACAAAGAAACTCTAGTAGATTACAGAGAGAAATTTTGGTCGTTTATTGGTGCTTTTACAGGTATTGGTCTTATCGCGTTTATTCAATCCAAATACTTATTAGAAACTGAAAACATGTTTCTTATTGGCTCATTTGGTGCTTCAAGTGTATTAGTGTTTGGAGCCATACAAAGCCCCTTAGCGCAACCCCGAAATGTTATAGGCGGACAAATAATTTCGGCACTCATTGGAGTTACAATAGCTAAATTTATACCTGATATTATTTGGCTTACCGCACCACTAGCCGTAGCCACATCTATAATTGCCATGCAGTTTACAAAAACCTTGCATCCGCCAGGTGGAGCAACCGCACTTATTGCCATTATAGGTACAGAAAATATTAAAAATTTAGGCTATTTCTACGTATTATCTCCCGTTTTATCTGGCTCATTAATACTATTATTTGTCGCATTAATTTTTAATAACATGACCAAACATAGGTCTTACCCAACCAACGGCAGGTTAACTCAAGTATTTAAAAGTAAAGGATTAAAGAAATAGAAAAAAGACCGATTAAATAATAGCTTTTATTTTAGAAACTATGGTTTCTGGAGCGATACTTCCAGCGGCACCTTTATAATTTTCAGGATATTTATTTCCATAAATTGATGTTGGAATTTCTGGGAATTTCTCCCTATCAGCCACTAAGCAATAATCTTTAGGCTGATTAAATGGAGCAAAACCAGCAAACGGATGCGTAACACCCCAAACAGTAACGACCTTTACCCCTAACATAGCTGCCATATGCGCGTTTCCGGAGTCCATAGCTAACATCACATCTAAATTCGAAATAAGGTCTAATTCCTCATCGAAACTTAGCGTTCCAGCGACGTTAATCACGTTTTCAAAAGTATTTTGAAATTCATTTAAAATAGCAACCTCTTTTTTTCCTCCACCAAAGAGTACGATATTATAATCTTCTGAAAGGGTTTCAATAACCTCTTTCATTAAATTTAGAGGATACATTTTTCCCTCATGGGCTGCAAATGGTGCAATACCAATCAATTTTTTAAAACTATGCCCAACAATAGTTTGAAGTTCTGGACTTAAAATGGCACGTTGAGGAAAGCTTGGATTCGATAATTCCACCGGAAATCCCAAGGTTTCAAAAACATCAGCATAACGTTGATGTGTTGTTTTTAATTGCTGAAATTTTTCACCAGAAACCAATGCTTTTTTCTCAGCTCTACCCTTATCAATTTGAATTGTCTTTTTTCCGAAGAAGAATTGTTTTAAAATATTACTACGTAACACATTGTGTAAATCCGCAATAACATCAATATTTAGTGCTTTTAATGCTTTTGATAATTTCCAAAGTCCTATAACACCTTTGTGCTCGCCATTTACATCGGCATGAACCACTGTTACATTTGGCAAACCTCTAAAAAATGGCGTAAAAAAAGCGCGTGTTAAAACCGTTAATTTAAGCGTCGGATATTTTTGGATTAAGGCTCTTAAAACAGGAATCGTCATAGCAACATCTCCCATCGCAGAAAGCCTTATTACTAAAATGTTTTGGCTTGGTTTAGACATGTGAATTTGGAACTAAAAAAAACGGACGCTGCCAAAATAAAAGCAACGTCCGTTTTGTATGGTTTTATAATTATTTTTGACCTCTTAAAACAGGGTTTAATTCATCATCATTGTACATTTTCATTTGCTTATACACTTTCATGTATTTATCACCTTTTTCTATATCGGCAAGCAAGGTATCAATAGCTGTAGATAAATCTATACGTTGTTCTAATAAAATATCTAGTTTGGTTTGGCAAGCCGCTCTATGCGCATCAGAAGCATCGGTACGGGTTGCTTCCTCATTCATATGATATACTTTTAAGGCTAAAATAGATAAACGATCTACACCCCAAGCTGGACTTTCGGTATTAATTGTAGCATCCGCTTTCACCTCAACATCTTTATATTTCTCTAAAAAATAGCTATCGATATATTCTACCATATCCGTTCTATCTTGGTTAGAGGCATCAATTTTACGCTTCAATGTTAACGCCGCAACAGGGTCTATTTGTGGATCACGAATAATATCTTCATAATGCCATTGCACGGTATCAATCCAACATTTTCTGTACAATAAATGCTCTAATAAATCACTTTCCGCGTAAGCGTTTGTAAAAGGTTGATCTACCGTATTAATAATGTGGTATTTCGCTATAACGTCTTGAAATATTTTGTTGGCTTTAGTTGTAAACATATTGTATAAATTTTAAAATGTAAATATACTTCATATTTACTTAACTTTACTACAGAAAAACCACGTTATCATTATGAAAATTCATCATTTATCAGAACAAAACTCAGTATTAAACACTTTTATTTCTGAAATACGAAACGTTGAAATTCAAAACGACAGTATGCGTTTTCGCAGAAATATTGAACGTATTGGTGAAATATTAGGTTATGAAATGAGTAAACATTTCAACTATAAAGCTTCCACCATAAAAACACCTTTGGGTGATTGCTCCATAAATTTACTAGAAAACAATGTGGTTTTATGTTCTATTTTACGTGCCGGCGTTCCGCTACATAATGGCTTGTTAAATTATTTTGATACGGCTGAAAATGCATTTATTTCGGCTTACAGACACCACAAACACGATCCTGAAAGTTTTGAAATTGTGGTAGAATATTTAGCCTGCCCAAGTTTAGAAAATAAGACTTTAGTTTTAGCCGACCCTATGCTAGCTACCGGACAATCGATGTTAGCTACTTTTGAAGCTTTAAAACCTTTTGGCACACCCAAAGAAGTGCATTTAGTTAGTGCTATTGGCGCACAAGAAGGCGTCGATTTTATTGCAGATCATTTTGATAAAAACACGCATTTATGGATTGCTGCCATTGATAAAAAATTAAACGAGAAAGGCTATATTATGCCAGGATTGGGCGACGCTGGCGACTTAGCTTTTGGTGAAAAACTACAGCATTAACAGAACAAACGGTAAAATAATAAGCACGCCTAGAAAGATTTCTCTAAACCATTTTTCGTCAATAATTTCAATATAATTAGCAATAATAATCGCTAATGGCGCAAATAGAAATAGAAACTCACTTCCATCTTTTACCGGAGCTAAAAAAACAATAGCAAAACCAATTATGGCTGCCACAAGAATAGTTTTAAATGATACCCGAAAAGCCTTTTTCTTCTCTTTTATACTGTTGATATAGAACAAGGAAGACCAAATTCCGAAGGATAAAAGAATGGTTATCGCTATAATATACGATGCCGAATTATAACTATTAAAGTTAAAACTAAACTCTGGAAAACTGGTAAATGCACCAAAAAAATCATCGAAGAAAACAACCGAAGCTCCCATGGTTATAACAAAAACAGATGCTACACCGGTAAAAGGAATCACCCAATGCTTTAATTCACCATCTCTATAAAGAATCAACGAAATGAGAATTAACACAAAAAATAAAATGGCCCAAAAATAAAAAAGTGCAGCAATAGCAAACCAAAAGGCGGCATCGAATAATTTTTTATTCAACTCTATTTTAGAACGTAAACTAATAACGCGGCGCAAACCTAAGAGTACAAAAAAGTTTGAAAGCAGAATATTGACATTATTTGTAGTTTGTGTTAAAGTCAATAAAAACAAGCTAAACAACAAGATTTCGTAGTTGCTTTTTTTTGATAAACTGTTTTTGTTAACAATAAAATTAACCAGTAAAATGGAAGCAAAACAAACCATAAATAAGCCGCCTTCTTCAATAACAACATAGGCGTTACTCCAGCTTGTTTCTAAACCAAACCTAGCCATTACAAAAGCCAATAGCGTAATAAAAAATACGATAATGAAATTTATTGGCTTAGATTTACTAAAAATACTTGTAATCATTAACTGTTTTTGTATTTTTGCTACGTAAATATACTAACAATTCTAACCAAGTTAGAAAATAATATACCACACATGAAAGATTTCTTTTACGCAATACAAGATTTATTTGTTGACACACTTCTTGTACCAATGGATGCATTAAGAGCTTTAGAGCTTGAAAACTGGTTTGCAGCAAGCACTATTTCTTGGATTTTTGCAATTATTGGTCTTGTAGCCATGGTTTACTGGATGCTTCAATTAAAAAAATACAGCGATAATGACGAAGAGGACAAAAGCATTTCTGCTCACTCTTACTTATAGATCAAATCCAATATCTTTACGATAATTCATCTTATCAAAATGTAGTTTTTCTATATTTTGATAAGATTTTTTTATGGCCTCTTGGTACGTGTTTCCATATGATGTAATCGCCATAACACGTCCGCCAGAAGTCACAATTTTACCATCTTTAAGCTGTGCTCCTGCATGAAAAGCAATAGAATCTTCAATCGCATCAACGCCCGTAATTTCTTTACCTTTTTCGTAAGCTTCTGGATAACCCCCAGACACTAACATAATAGTAGTTGCCGCACGCTCGTCTATTTCAATATTAATAGTATCTAAAGTTCCGTTTGCCATTGCTTGCAGAATTTCAACAAAATCGTTCTTCAATCTAGGTAATACTACTTCGGTTTCCGGATCGCCCATTCTCACGTTATATTCAATAACTTTCGGGTCGTCTCCAACTTTAATTAAACCAATAAACACAAAACCTACATAAGGTAAATTATCTTTTTTGAAACCACTTATAGTTGGTTTTACAATGCGTTCTTCAATTTTACTTAAAAATTCGTCTGTAGCAAAAGGCACTGGAGATACAGCTCCCATTCCACCCGTGTTTAAACCGGTATCACCTTCACCAATGCGTTTGTAATCTTTTGCGGTTGGTAAAATTTTATAATTTTCACCATCGGTTAACACGAAACAACTTAATTCAATACCGTCTAAAAACTCTTCAATAACCACTTTGTTACTCGCTTCACCAAATTTGGCATCTACCAACATACTTTTTAGTTCCGCCTTAGCTTCATCTAAATCATTTAAAATAACAACCCCTTTTCCCGCTGCTAATCCGTCTGCTTTTAACACATACGGCGCATTCAACGTTTCTAGAAAAGCATATCCTTTTTCAACAGTTTCTTTAGTAAAACTCTCGTAAGCTGCTGTTGGAATATTGTGACGGTATAAAAATTCTTTAGCAAATTCTTTACTACCCTCTAATTCAGCTGCTACTTTTTGCGGCCCAATAACAGAAACATGCTTGATAGCATCATCATTCAAGAAAAAATCGTGAACCCCCTGTACTAACGGATCTTCTGGCCCAACCACTACAAGGTCTATATTTTCGTTTAAAACCAATTCTTTAATGGCTTCAAAATCGGTTACACCAATCTTTACATTGGTCGCTACGTTTGCTGTTCCCGAATTTCCAGGAGCAACAAAAAGTGCATTACATAAAGGACTTTGAGCAATTTTCCAAGCGAATGTGTGTTCTCTTCCGCCAGAACCAAGAATTAAAATATTCATTATTTATAGATTTTAAAATCCCATTTTCATGGGAAAAATAAATTTAGTTGTTGTTTTTCCGAAGACAAAAATAAAACTAATGCCACGAAAACACGAATATTTTTTATTTACTTTACAAAAACTATTTAAGCCTACTGTATTTTGAAATTATTCGACCTGTCTTTAAAACTCAATGGTTTCCCGATAACGGAAGCTCAGGCATTTTTTCAAAAAATTCAAACAAAACAAACTCAGGATTTTAAAACCTATGTTGAAACATCAAAACAAGCCATTGTTGAGCATCATTTAAAACATAATCAGTTTTATAAAAACTTTGTTAAAGACGCGAATCCAAAAGACTGGAACAGCCTACCAGTAATGATGAAGCGCGATTTACAACAACCTCTAAACAACCGACTTTCCGAAGGGTATGCTTCTAAAAATATTTATATAAATAAAACATCAGGCTCATCGGGAGACCCCTTTATTTTTGCTAAAGATAAATTTTGTCATGCCTTATCTTGGTCTGTTTTTATAGATCGCTATGGTTGGTTTAACCTCAATTTCAACCAATCTAAGCAAGCGCGGTTTTACGGTATTCCGTTGAACAAAAAGGGATATTATAAAGAACGTTTAAAAGATAGATTGAGCAAACGTCATCGCTTTTCCGTTTTTGATTTAAGTGATTCCCAATTTCAGAAAAATGTAGAAAAATTCAAAAGCACTTCGTTTGACTATATTAACGGTTACACGAGCGCTATTGTACAGTTTGCGAAATATCTTGAAGCTAAAAATCTAGTCTTAAACAACATTTGCCCATCGCTAAAAGCTTGTATTGTGACTTCAGAAATGCTTTTTGAAGATGATAAAATACTGCTAGAGCGTCAATTTGGAATTCCAATTATCAATGAATATGGTGCTGCGGAATTGGGATTAATTGCCTTCCAAAATCGGCATAACGAATGGCTTATTAACACTCAAGATTTGTTTGTTGAAATTCTAGATGACAACAACAACGTTTTACCTTACGGCGAAGTGGGCCGCATTGTGATAACGGCGCTTTACAATAAAGCACATCCGTTTATTCGATACGATTTAGGTGATATTGGGAAACTTTCAAAATATAGTACGCCCGAAAAACCTATTTTGGAAAGCTTAACTGGACGAACTAGTGATATTATTGAATTGCCTAGCGGAAAAAAAGCCGCAGGATTAACGTTTTATTACGTTACAAAAACCATTATTGAAAACGAAGGCAACGTTAAGGCTTTTACTATTGAACAGTTAAAACGAGATGTATTTAGAATTAGTTACGTAAGCACTTCCGCGTTAAGCGAAACCCATTTAAAAGCAATAAAAAAGGCCATAGACACATATTTAGAACCTGGATTAATGGTGAATTTCGAACGCAAAACAGAACTAAAACGCGCTAAAAGCGGTAAACTAAAGCAGTTTAAGTCTTACCTGAAATAACCACTTCTTTAGGTTTTACAAAAAAGTGCTCTTTCAAAAATACGACCATACAATACATCGATTTTAGGGTAGAAAATCCTAAACCTTTTTTATAGACCCAGTAATTGTGCTTTACTAAACTGAATTTATTGGCAGACATGGAGTTTTCGCGAATACGATAGTAAGCTAAAGATTCCTGAATCCCTTGTGCGGGTTTCCCTGATTTTTTTATAGCCGCCAACCACAATAACCAATCTTGTCGCTTTCGGAGATTCGGTGTGATAATTTCACCTAAAACCTTAGCGTGATACATGCCTGTTAAATTTCCGATGTAATTACTTTTCAACTCTTTTGAATAGGACACACTTTTTAAAGCGATTTTAGCCTTGTTTAGCAATTTTCCAGACTCATTTATGAGTTCGTAACTTGTGAAGCTTACATCACACTTATTTGCTTCCATAAAGGCTAATTGTACTTCTATTTTTGTGGGTTTCCATAAATCATCTGCATCCAAAAAAGCAATATAATCGCCTTTAGCTTCCCGAATACCTTTATTCCGAGAAATCGCAGCCCCCGCATTGGTTTCGTTTTTTAAGAGCTTGATGTTTGAGTGTGAATTAAGAAAGGGCTGAACTAAATCAATCGTGCCATCTGTAGAGCCATCATCAATTAGTAATAGTTCCCAGTTTTTATAAGTCTGATTAATAACACTAGCAATGGTTTCCGAAATAAAATCTTCAGAATTAAACATCGGTGTTATTATAGAAACTGAAGCTGCCAAATGTGTTGTTTTAATACGCTTTTTCTTCGCCTCGTAAAGCGTTGACAAAGGTTTGAACTATAATTTTTAAATCGAGAAGTAACGACCAGTTTTCAATATAAAAAATATCATATTTCACACGATTTATAATGTCTTTATCGTCTTCTATTTCACCGCGCATACCGCTTACTTGGGCTAAGCCAGTAATACCTGGTTTTACAAAGTGGCGCACCATAAACTTATCTACTTTTCGGGCGTACATATTAGTATGACTTACCATATGAGGTCGTGGACCAACAACAGACATGTCGCCAAAAAGCACATTAAAAAATTGAGGCAGCTCATCGATACTAGTTTTACGTATAAATGCTCCCATTTTAGTAATGCGCATATCTCCTTTGGTCGCCTGGTTTAAATGCGCATTTTCATTAGGTGTCATCGATCTAAATTTAAAACAATCGAACTCTTTATAATTGAAACCGTTTCGAGATTGTTTAAAAAACACAGGCCCTTTAGATTCTAATTTTATTAAAATCGCAATTATTGGTGTTAACCAAGATAAAACAAATACAATGATGCAAGACGAAAATAAGATATCGAAAACACGTTTAGATATTTTATTTAAGGGCTCTTGAATAGGAATGCTTCGAAGGGATAAAATGGGAATATAATCGTAATATTCGTACTTCAATTTTTTAGAATAAATATCCTTATTATCTGGTATAAACTTAAGTTCTCTTAAGTTGTTATCGGCAAAATCTGTAAGCATGTTTATTTGCTTATTAGACAGCCCTGCTACGGATGAATAGATTTCATGAATATCATTTTCTATAACATAATTAAAACACTTTTGAAGGGAGAAATCGTCATCCTTTATAGTAAATTGTTTTTGGAATTTATACCCAAAATCTTGTCGTGTATTAAAAATATTAATCAGTTGTCTTGTTTTTTCATTATTGCCAATAACGATAACACTTCTAAAGTTCCCCCCTAAAGTTGACCTGTATATATTTAATAAAAAATATATCAAAAACTTCACAAAAGTAACAAGTATAAAAGTGCATAATAAATAGTTTCCTAATTCAAGGCGACTGATGTTTGGTTGTTTAAAAAGACCAATAAAAGCGTATAGAATAATTGAAAAAAACAACATTTGCTTAAATAGCAATGTTAAAATTTGAACAATGCGTGTGTGTCTATGTATTTCGTAAAAATGATTTGTAAAAGCAATAATTACCCAAAAAAGACCAACATATATTAAAAAACCATACACGTTAGTTATATTTATTTCAAATAAAAAAACACAACCAACTATGATACTTAAATCTAGCAAGTACGAAATAGGCTTAATTAAGCCTGAATATCTACCTTGTTTAAACATACCTCGATCTACTTTCTTATATGGTTTTTAAAATCTTTATGCTCACGTTTTAATAATTCGTTAGCTGATAGCGTTTTAAAATAATTAAAAGTAATTTTCAATCCCTCTTCTCGGGTTACTTTTGGCTCCCAATTTAATATTTTTTTTGCTAATGCAATATCCGGTTGTCTTTGCATAGGATCATCAATAGGCAAATCTTTGTAAACAACTTTTTGTTTTGTACCTGTTAACTTAATAATTTCTTCTGCAAAATCTTTTATCGAAATTTCGTGAGGATTACCAATATTTACAGGTTCGACATAATCACTGAACAATAAGTTATAAATACCTTCTACTTGATCATCCACATAACAGAATGATCGTGTTTGGGATCCGTCTCCAAAAATAGTTAAATCTTCTCCTCTTAACGCTTGCCCCATAAAAGCAGGAATTACGCGCCCATCATTTAGTCGCATTCTTGGTCCGTAGGTATTAAATATTCGTACAATGCGTGTTTCGAGGCCATGAAATCGATGGTAAGCCATAGTAATGGACTCTTGAAAACGTTTGGCTTCATCATACACCCCTCTTGGTCCAATTGTATTTACATTTCCATAATAGCTTTCAGTTTGCGGATGCACTAATGGGTCGCCATAAATCTCGGATGTTGAAGCAATTAATATTCTTGCTCCTTTAGCTTTTGCTAACCCTAATAAATTATGCGTTCCGAGAGAACCTACTTTTAATGTTTGAATTGGAATTTTCAAATAATCAATAGGGCTTGCAGGCGAAGCAAAATGTAGAATATAATCTAATTCACCTTCAATTTTAACAAATTCAGTAACATCATGTTCTATAAATTGGAAGTTATCATTACCTTCTAAATGGCTTATATTTTTTTTATCTCCGGTAATAAAGTTATCCATACCAATGACATGGAAACCTTCTTTAATAAATCTATCACAAAGGTGCGATCCTAAAAAACCTGCTGCTCCTGTTATTAAAACGTTTTTCATAATTTAATTTCCGCTACCTATTTTGTAATATGTAAAACCTATAGTTTCCATAAGCGTTTTATCTAACACCCCTCTACCATCGAATATAAAAGCTGGCTTTTGCATGCCATTATATATTTTTTGCCAATCGTAAGTTTTAAAAACATCCCATTCAGTTAAAATAGCAACGGCGTGTACGTTATGGCAGGCTTGATATGGATCTTTCTTTACACTTAACAAGGTTCTATTCTCTTGAGGATCACGACTGTTTAAATATTCTAAATCGGCATAAATACGTTCTTCTACAACTTTAGGGTCAAACACAGAAATTAAAGCTTGTTCGTTTAAGAGATTATCAGCAACTTTAATTGCCGGAGATTCCCTGGTATCGTTTGTATCTTTTTTAAAGGCCCAACCTAAGAATGCTATATTTTTACCAGAAACAGTATTATAAAGTGTTTTTACAATATTATCAGAAAATCGATTTTTTTGATGCTCATTCATTATAATAACTTGTTCCCAATAATCGGCCACTTCATCTAAACCATAACTTTTAGCTATATAAACCAAATTTAAAATATCTTTCTGGAAACATGAACCACCAAAACCAACAGAGGCATTTAAAAATTTAGAACCAATCCTACTATCCATACCTATGGCTTTTGAAACCTCGCGAACATCGGCGCCTGTTTTTTCACAAATTTCAGACATCGCATTTATAGATGATACACGTTGTGCTAAAAATGCATTTGCTGTAAGTTTAGATAACTCGGAAGACCATAAATTTGTGGTTAATACTTGTGCTTTTGGAATCCAGTTTGTATATATTTCAACTAAAGACTGTACGGCTTTCTGCCCCTCGTTAGTAGCAGTATCTCCTCCAATTAATACTCTATCAGGAAATAACAAATCTTGAACAGCTGTACCCTCAGCTAAAAACTCTGGGTTTGATAATATTTGAAATTGTACACCATTACCTGTATTATCTAAAATACTTTTAATAGCAGATGCTGTTCTCACTGGTAATGTTGATTTCTCAACAACAATTTTATCTTCCTTAGCCACTTGTGCTATTTGTCTAGCACATAATTCAATATATTTTAAATCGGCAGCCATACCTTTTCCCTTCCCATATGTTTTAGTAGGGGTGTTTACTGAAATAAATATCATTTCAGCCTCATCAATGGCTTTATTTACATCTGTTGAAAAAAATAAATTTCTACCTCTAGTTTCTTTTACAATTTCTGCCAAACCTGGTTCAAAAACAGGTAAAGCGTCAAAATTATTCGAGTTCCACGCCGCAATTCTGGCTTCATTTATATCTACAATGGTTACTTTAATGTTTGGGCACTGTTTGGCTATTACTGCCATAGTTGGACCTCCAACGTAACCAGCTCCAATACAACATATGTTTTTAATATTCATTTATATTATTCGTTTAATGATAATTGTAAATCTAGAACAGTAATAATAATTACTATAAGAAATTTAAAGTTTTTCGATGAAATCATTCAAAACTTTATCTTTAGAAAATTTTTCTTCAACATACAATTTAGCACCTTTACCTAATTTAGTACATAATGCTTTATCTTCTTTTAAAATCTTAATTTGATCTATAACCTGATTTGTGGACTCTCCATCGAAATAAAAACCACCATGTGAATCTTCAAAAACCATAGCAACTTCACTCTTTATGTTTCCGGTTACAATTGATGGTTTTGCACTAGCCATCATGCCAAGTATTTTGGACGGCATCACGGTATCTATAACATCTGTTTTCTGAAACAATATATGCACATCTGCACTAGAAAGCAAACTTGCTAATTCGGCATAAGGCACCAAATTAAAATGCTTTACAAAGTTAAAGTCTTTTATTTTTTCTAGTACGTTTTCTTTTTCAGCACCTTCTCCCACTAAGATAACCTCGACATCTGATAATTTCTCTAACTTTTTTAGAACGTTTACAAAGAAGTCCCAATCTTGTTTAGCCCCAATATTACCAGAGTATAAAATTTTGAATTTATTGGATGTTAAATATGGGTGCGTTTCTAATGTTGTTGAGCTAAACTTACTAACGTCTATCCAGTTGGTAAGATAATATGTTTTTGTATCCGTTTTAGCTTTTAGCTTTTTTATCATACCATGACTTATGGTAGATACAATGTCTGCTTTTTTTAAAACAAAGCCTTCAATACTTTGTAAAAATTTAATAACACTTTTTTTATTTCCTTTTAGCAATCCAGAATCTATGGCAGCATCGAATTCAAAGTCTTGAATATGCACCCAATGCTTACACTTATATCTAATTTTTAAAAACCAGCCTAATAGTGCTGAAGTGGTAAATGGTATAATGGATATAACCACATCGGGTTTATTTGTTTTGAAAAGATTTAAAAAATTTCCGAAAGTAAAACTTATTAAATGACGTATTCGTTTAATAAAAGTAGGGTCTTTAGGCACATACTGCTTACTTCTATAAACTTTAACCCCATTTATGGTTTCGTTTACAAAGTAGCCTTTAGATTTATAATCTTCTCTAATTTCCCACTGTGGATAGTAAGGAAAACCTGTAATAACGGTTACATCCAATCCTTTTGAAACCAAATATTCAGCTTTTTGGGTTGTGTACAATCCAATTGCGCTATCCTCTGGGTAATAGTTTATCCCTATTATTGTGATTCTTTTACTCAAAATTTCTTTTCTTTATAAACCTTACCGGTGAGCCCACGTAAACCGAAGCCGCGTCTAAATCTTTAATTACTGTACTTCTTGCTCCAACAACAACACCATCAGCTATTGTTATTCCCGGAGAAACAAAAACATCTGTAGCTAACCAACATCCGTTTCCAATGGTAATTTTCTTAGCCAATATTGGAAAATCAGATTTAGAATAGTCGTGCGTACCAGTGCAAATATAACTTTTTTGAGATATAATAGAGTTTTCGCCAATTTCAATATCGCCTAAACTGTATAATACAACATCATCGCCAACCCAACTATAATCGCCAATTTTAACCTTCCATGGATATGTTATTTGGGCACTTGGTCTAATAATTACTTTCTTACCGATTTGAGCTCCAAAAAGGCGCAATAAAAACCTACGCCATCCATATAAAACCTGAGGAGATGTTTTAAAAAAAAGAGATTGGGTAAGCCACCAAAGTTGAACATACCATCCTGGTTTTCCACGAAAATTATCAGGAACTTTAAAGTTTTTAAGTTGATACATTCTTATTTTTTATTAATCATTCTATGATATATTTCCACCCAGTCTTTCATTCTTAAAGACCAAGAATAGTGCTTTTTAACAAAATCGAAAAGTAACCTTCCTCTTTTGTTCCTTTCTCCATCCGACCAATTAAGCACTTTATTTAAAGCTATTTTTAATTCTGATTTGTTAGGGTTAATTAACAAGCCTCCATTTTCATTCCAAGCTTTATTTAAGCCTGTTTGAAACGTTGTTATTACTGGTGTTTTTTCCATAGCAGCTTCTAAGTTCACCATTCCTACGACTTCAGAGTATGATGGTGCAATGAAGACAAAAGCATTTCTAAAAATTTTCTTTTTTTCCTCACCTTTTATTAAACCTAAAAATTGAACTTTTTCTTGAATTCCATACTTATTTACGAGTTGGTCTAATTCCAATTTGTACTCATTAAAGCTACCAACAATTTTCAATACAATGTTATCTGTTTTTAACTCTGCAAAACAACTAATTAATAAATCAATCCCTTTTTTTTCATGTAACCTTCCTAGAAACAGAATATATTTCTCATTTGAGTCTCTTTCTTCAAGATTATCTTCTTTCTCAAAATCTACTAAATTGGGTATTTCTACAAATTTAGATTTTGGAAAAAGTTTGGTTAAGTTTTGTTGTTCATCAAAGGTAATAGCGTGTATTCTATTCGAATTAGTGTATAATTTTTTAGTTAATAAATTAAAATATATTTTCTTTTTATACTTCCCTTTCGTCCAAAGCCATGGTTCAAACATACCATGAGGAGATATAACGTAAGATATATTATTTTTAAAAGCGTACTTAGCCGCAATATATTGAGGAAACATCCATACGCCGTGAATATGAATTAGGTTTATGCTATTTTTTAATACAATATCATTTATTTTAAGGCTCCAGTTTTTAGAGTACACCCAAGGTTTGTTTTTAGCATCGTCTACTAAATAAATACCATCTCCATTTTCTTCTTGTGAGGATAGTATAAAGGACTCAATATTCTCTAATTCGTTTAAATGTTCATTCAAATCTTTTACAACAGTCCTTAAACCACCGCTATTAACACTATAATCTTCAATGATGTGCAGAATTTTCATAAAACGCCTTTGTTATATTCTATATTATTTATTTTGATAGGACAAAATTCTACCTTTAAATGGATACAAAAATAAAACAAATGAAGTGATAAAAGACCATAAAATTATTGGTACTTGTCTTTCTAAAAGGGTTTCGGTGAACATTTGTAAAATAAAAAAACACTGAATCCATAAAATAAAAATGAGTTGATTGTTTATACATGTTTTAATAATGCTGAACAATAATAGTGTTAAGCCAATTATTCCTATGGCACCAACACCTAAATACATACTTATAAATTGATTGTGCGCGTCGTACTTTTTTATTAGAAGATCCTTGTAGTTTTTTTCTTCGTAAATCTTATTAAGATCATTTTGCACATCGCCTATACCTGTACCAAAAAAAGGATTCACCTTAAAGGCTAATTCAATAGCAGATTCTGTAACTCGTTTTCTTTGATCTGTTGAATCATCTTTTGTTCTTTTTTCGCCTTTTATTGAATAATATATTTCTTGGATTTCATAATTAATAGACGGAATTTTATAACAGGAATATATAGCAATTAATGCAAGTGCTGATACTGCAATAATTCTATATTTTAATATTTTCACTTGGTAAAACAAAAACCATAGTAAAAATAAGCCAACAAATGCTACAGCAACCTTACTAATCATTAACACTAATATAACTAAGAATATAAAGCTTGATAAAAAGAAATAAATTTTACTGATTTTATTTTCATGAAATAACTTGCACACAAGTACAAAAGCCACAACAATAATAAGCGAAAAATAAACAGGTTCTAAATTCCAATAGGGAAGATTTGAAGCTGCCGATTTAAAAAAAAAACCTGATGGAAATCTAAAATGGGGGTTGGCAGAGACTTTTACAAAAGGAAGGTAGAGTATATATATTATAGATAGTAATAATGAACTTAGCGTATAAATTAATTGAAATTTAGACCATTTTAACTTGAGTAAAGAAATAGAGTCTTTGTTTAATAAAAAAAAACTAAGAGGTACAATAAGTAAAGAAAGCCTTGTTTCAAAAACTTTAGCCAGCCCATATCCTACATCTTCTGAATATAAAGCTGATACTAAAAACAATAAATAGGGAATAATTGCTATAAAAAACACCTTGTAATTTAAGTTGTTTTTATGGTTATAAAAAAAGCTTATTACGGTTGCTATAAAAAATATAATAACCGGTAACCCTAATAATTTGACTGGCAGCAATGGAAATATTGCAAAAAACAAAAAACTAACTGTTAAATACTTTTTATAAGGTAGATTTCTTAACATTCTAAAATACAATTAACTGATTCTTTTGATTTTGAATTTTGGCAGCATAAAAAAGAACATAAATAGGAAAAAAAACATTTCTTCAGGAAAATAGTGCCCCATTCTTATCAATTTTAGTAAAAAGTAAATAAAGAACCCTGTACATATAGCTTTTTTCTCTGAGGAATAATTTGTGAAATGTGCTTTTAAACCAAGAAACAGAAATATAATTATAAAGAATAACCCAAACAGGCCAAAGTCCGACAAAACCCTTAAAAACAAGGAGTTAGCATCCTCTCTATTTAAGTCGTCCATTCCTATAATATAAATAAAATCGGGTATATTTAATTCTTTTATATAATAATCGTGCCTGTAACCAAACGAGCCTAACCCAGTGCCTATAATATAATCACCAAAATTATTTACTGCTACATAACCATTTTTTAATAATGCGTAAGTGCTAATATTAACCTGCCTAGAAAATGTTTGAGTTTGAAATACTTCTAGGTTTTCTAAAGTTGAGTTTAATCTAGATTGAAAATGATCATTGTTCTGTAAAAAAGGAATAACTATAAAGAACGGGATTATGGTAAAACCTAAATATTTTAACGTTTCCTTTCGTAAGAATAGAAATAATAAAATAATTAAAACGCCTATATATCCCAATGAAGACTTGGCTAAAATAATACCTAAAAACAGTATAAAAGCATTCCTGTATTTTTTTTGTTTTAAAAAATAATACAATGCTGGTATATTAACAATTATAAACTTAGAAGGTTCAGACATTAAACCATCCATTCGGTTTGTTTCTTTATCTAATAAACCTGTTGGGTAAAAAATAATTGCTATAACACAGAATATTATTGTTAATTTCAGATAGATTTTAAAGAGCTTATTTATATCGTAAACAATGAAAACATTATTAAAATATACAGCTGCAAAAGAGATTCCAATAAATTGCTTAATAAGATAAATTAATGGCGTACCAAATAAAACATAAGTTATAAAACCATGTACCAAAGCAAACCCTAAGAATAAAAATAAATACTTATTCAGCTTAACCCCATATTTTAAATATATCATTAAACTGTTAGTAATTAAAAAAAGATAATAGAGTTTCAAATCAATGATAGGTAGGCCTGTAATTACAAAGCCTTGCATAAAAACCATTAAAACAGAAGTAAACTCAAGGTAAGAGTCTATTGAGAACTTTGTTCTAATTTTAAAATCTGTATTTATCATTTAATAATGGGTTCTTCTTTTTTATTACTTTCTTTTTATTCTAGTATTAATAAACATAACCTTCTGTTCGTTTAAAATACTTGGCATCTTTAGTAAGTGCTGTAACAGGTTTTGCAGGAATTCCCCCATATAAAACATACTCTTCTTCGTAGGCCTTATTTAACAAGGCTTTTGCTCCTAACACAGAATACGAAGGTAATACGGCCCCACCGAGTATAACACTATTAGTACCAATAAAACTATAATCTCCAATTTTTATAGGCTTACTATCTTGCCTATTATCTTCAATATTTATAGAGTGCGTAAGTAATTGAGAATAATAACCTGCAATAGTTACATAGCTCCCTATGTTTACTTGATTTGTGCAATCTATATGATGATGTTTAGTTATAGCAGAATTATCTCCCAAAATTAATTCACTCCTTCTTTCTTTTTGATGTTTAAAATGTAAAGATTCTGAATTAACAGGAAAACCTGTAATCCAATTTAATCGTGCAATAGATGCATTTTCTCCTAAAACCATTAGTTCTAGGTTTACGGCCACATTTAAGTGTCCTATTTCGCTTCCTTTAGCCATTTTTAACATTCTTGGGTATATATAAGAGAACCCAATTCTAGCTTCAGAATGGATATCATATTTCCAAATTTTTATTAAGAAGAATCGCCTAATTTTCCATGGAAAAAAGAGAATAATGATGGATAATATTTTTTTCACCTTAAACAATTTTAATTACAATTTTAAATACCGTTTTAGGTATATCGAAATGTTTGCCATTCGAAAAAGAAAACTTTCAATTACAATATCAGAAAAACCAACCGATTTAAAATTCGATTCATTTAATAATTTAATATACTCTGCGCCTTGGGTTTCTTTATCTGAAGATAATTGTCCTGCTTGAAGGGTATATGCTGCAGCTAATACATTAACGTATTTAAATTTAGTATTTAGATCAATTGCTTCAACCCAAAATTTAGAATCGGCAATTAGTTTGTAACTTTCGTCGAAGCCACCTATTATATAAAACAATTCACTTTTAATCAATGTGGACTGCTGTGTAAAGAGCACTATTTTTTTAGACAATAATGCTTTAAAAGCTTTATATCTTGATGAGGATGTTTGTTCACCTATAATTGTATCTTCTTCCGACATAAACATGGTTCTTCCATAAACGGCATCTAAGTCTTCATCATTATCCATTGCCGAAAACAGTTTTTTAAAATCTGGCAACCAATAATCATCATCATTTATAAACGTAACGTATTTATAGTTTTTGGCATATTTACCAATAGCATTATTTAATGCTGAATAAATACCCTTTCTTCCTTCTGGTTCTGGAATAATTTCTAAAAACGGATACTTTTTTGAAAGTCCATCTATTTTTGATTTTGGACAAGTTAAAATATGTTTTACCCGATTTCCACCATATGATATAACCGATTTTATAGTTCTGTCTAGGGTCTCACGAGAACCAAGTGTCGCCGTTATAACTAATGTATCAGGTATTACTGTTTTTTTATTTTCCATAATAATTTTTAGCGTATTATTATCCTGTTAAGTTTACAGTTAATTACTGTTTGTTATGGTTTTACTACATTTAATCTTTCATGTACTAAACTTAAACGATATTTATTCAACACTATCTAGATAGTCATTTTCAATATTTTTTAGAATTCATGCTGCAGTTATTATAGATAACATGCATGTATTATATTTTTAATAATTCATTACTTAAAACCTCCCCTATTCTTTTTTTTATTTCAGGAAACCAATGTGTTCCATCGCTACAAAATTGAGGTGCATTTTCAAAATTTAAATCAACCTTATTCATTAAATCAACCCAATCTGCCATGGACCATTTGGCTACAGTTTTGCTGTCTTTTCTTATACTATTAAAAATCCACTCTCTATCTTCTTTTGCTTTTTTAGCATTCCAACCATCCTTCCATACACCATGCCCTTCGCTATTTAATTCACCCGTTAAATGAGTAGGTGAAATTGGAATAGATGCTAATAAAAATTTCGCATTTGGATTAACTAATTTTAACTGCATAATATATGCAGCAAACGTTTGTTTATAACCAAATACTTCCTCTTTAGTTTTACCATTCATAGCATTAAATAAGGCTAGTTTTTTAGAGACAGTTTCAGGACTGTCACCATAAAACGGATAATTATCTATAACAGCTTGTATAGTTTCTAGGGAAAGCACTCCTCCGCCTTCGGCATCATTTGTTGAAAGAGGTAAAATATAATAATCTATATTTTTATTTGAAAGTACAATATCTTTTAAAGTTTTCGAATAAAACCAAAACATATTTGATCGTTTGGAATTTTTACTCTGATATTTAATAGAGTGGCCTCCTTTTGCCATTGAAATCACATTCATACCTGTTTTTCTAGCAATCATACGTTGAAATATACGATCTTGATGTTGGCTATCTCCTACAATTATACATGTTTTCCCTATTTTATCTGAATTCTTTGTTTCAGCTTCAGATTGATAATCATAGAACGGATCTAAGGTATACTTCCCTTCTATAAGCACTGGATTAAAAATTTCAAAAGTATTTACCTTATTCGGACTCTCATGATGTATTGCTATAGATATTACATAACGCAATACACTAAAATCTAAAGTTAAAAAACTATAATCTTTATAAACTTCCGTTACTTCGGCACATGGCGGCGCTTCTCTTTGCACACCCCATCTAAGCATTTTACTTCCTACTGTTTTTAGTTGGCTATTTGTTAACCTATATGGAACACCATTAACTCCTGTTATATAAATTCCATTACCGTTTAACACCTCTGTATTTACCCAAAAGCCTCCCATTAGGTTGGAACTATCGGAAATATAATCACTAGGAAGTCTTATGTATATCACTCTTGCGTCACTATCATTATACTGCCCTGGAGATAAAGATTCTTTAAGAAAACTATTGTCAGCACTAATAATACGTCCTCTATTTAATTCCTTTGTATTTACAAATTTAGAATCAACGGGTACACCTAATTTATCTCGGCCTAAAGTTTTCCACCCATCGTTAAGTTGTGGCGGGTAGGATTCTAATGTTTCATCATACAAATTTCCAATACTCCAAACAAGGTTATGGGCATTATACCCCCTTTCTAACACCTTAGACTCTAAATTTAAAGAATCCGTGTTTGTAATTGCCTCAGTAGTATAAATTTCCCAGGTTGGTGTCTCTAAAAAAGCAGCACTTCTATCTGTTAAACTTACTAAACTACTTATGTGCAGATAACCATTATACTCAAACAGTGCGGTTGTATTTCCAAAAGTAGCTATGGAGTTTAACAAACAACTACATAACAGACATAACACTGTAAAATATTTTGTATTTAAAAGTACTGTCATTCTAACTTGATTATTTTATTATGGTTTTATTTTTAATAATATACCACTATAATACTCTATATAATTCTCTTTATAAATTTTATAGGATTACCTCCCCATATTTCGTTTGCTGGAATAGACTTTGATACAACACTTCCTGCAGCCACAACAGAATTTTCGCCAATTTTTACACCTTTTAATATAATGCTTCCGGTACCTATGAATACTCCTGAAGCGATAAAAACAGGTTTAGTTTGAATGTTTTGTTCTGGTATTGCTAACCTATCTTCTATTTTAACCGAATGAAAATCTGTATCATAAATTTTACAATCGCCACCTATTAAAACATTATTTTTAATTACAATTTCTTGTGCACAATAAATTGCTGTATTGGATATGCCCACACGATCTCCTATACTTAATTTGGCATTTTTACCAACTACTATACTAGTAAAAGTTTGACCTCCTATTGGATTAAAAAAATAGTTTGAATTAATGGTAACATCATCACCAACTTCCAAAAGGCCTCTTCCTTTTAAAAATAGCCCTCCATTTATCTTTAAATTTTTTCCGGTTTTTACCTTAAATAAACTTAGTTTAATAAAGTTAGTTACTTTGCTTTTTAGAAACCAAAGATTTACTAGTAAATCATAAAGTTTTTTCATTTTGATAGCGCTAACAATCCATCATAAATTTCATGAATCTTTTTGTTATTATTATTTTCACAGAACATATCTAAAGCATAAGTTCTGGCATCTTTTTTCATTTGATTTAAAACGTCTTGGTTAGATTTTAAGTATAGAATTTTATCTACTGCATATTCTACATTTCCAAAATCGTACAAATACCCGGTTTTATTATTTAATAAAAGAGTGTTTTGAGATTCAACATTTGAAACTAAAACAGGAATTGACAAAGATTGAGCTTCAATTATCGACCTAGAAAAATGTGGTTCTTTAAAAGGACTTAATAATAAATCAATCATTTGCATTTTGTCGTTTACATTAGATACCATACCTTTTAAAATAACATTTTCAGGCATTTTATTAGCAATTCCTACTATTTCTTTGGGTAATAGTTCTGGCTCAAAACCATAAATTATAATTTTTACCGATGCTTTTAAACCGTATAAAGCCTGAGCAATTTTTAATATATCTTCTATACCATTTTCAATATTAAATCGTGCAAAATAACCAATAACAAAATCTTCATCATTAAAACCTAATTCTTTTCTCTCGATATTTCTAATTTGCTCGTTGTAGCTATAGAGATTAGTATCTATAGAGTTTTTTACAACTTGATGTTTTGAGTTTTTAAAAGGTAGTGATTCAAAATCATTTATGGGAATAAAAAAATCACAATATTTATTATTAAATCGCTTTAAAATATTTCCGAAAAAATTATTTAAAAGAGGTTCTCTAACATGACTTACTACCTTTATATCTTTAAAGAAAACTTTACTTATAAATGCATATATAAACAAGCAGGTTGTGTTTAAATGAACGATATCTGGTTTCGTTTTAGAAATTATTTTATATGCCGCAATAGCGTTAGGGATTACATAGAGAATATTTTTTACGAATAACCTAAAACTCATTGAAGACACTGTAGTTCCATGAAAAGCGAACAATCTTTTTTCACTAACAATAACGTCATTGTACCCATTATCAAACAACCTTTTTGCAGGGCCATCAATAAGCATAAAAACCGTAGCATTGTAAGTTTTTCTATCTAACCCATTTAAAAGTATAGATAAACTCTTAGGTGCTCCGCCTAATTCTCCTGCGTGGTGTATGTATAGAATTTCTTTTTTCAATATGTAAGTTGTATAGCTTTTTAGTTTTAATAAAAAGGTTTGATTAAATATTTTTATTCCAAATCAAATTCCACATCTCATTCACTTTCTTATCTATTTTTACTCTACTTTCTTTTAGTTTGTCTCGCACAATTTCATTTTCTGTCTTATCTAACAATGTTTTAACAACTTTGTTTAATTCTCCAATTTCAGGTTTTAAGCCAATTATATAATCTTTACTTAATCCAAAATCATTGAATAACATTTCATACTTATGATTCCAACTGGTTGACAAACATGGAACTCCTTGATTTAAAGCACTAGCTACACCATGAAATCTTGAAGAAATAACCATATACGAAGATCCAATAATACCTTTAACCTCTTTTGCATTAAACCCGTTAAGTATATCTAAAGGTTTATTTGAATTTTTGCTTATTAAGTTACAAATTTCTAGATCTCCTATTCCTTCATGATTAAGTAAAAACGGTTCTCTTCCAGACTCTCGTATAATTGATATGAGGTCTCCCATAACGCTTAAATACTCGTTTTTACTACTATTGGCGTGAGTAATCATTTTTTTATTAGGAATAATACACACCTTATCTTTAAGTTGAATATCTAGTTTTGGTAGTACTCCTTTAACTAACAAGGTAAAATCAGTACATAGTTGTACCTTATCTTTATCCGCACCGGCTTCGAGTATAAAATTATATGATATTTCTTCTCTTGCAAAAATAATATCTGCATACTTGTTTATAATCTCAACAGCTCTTTTTCCTTCATTAGTTTTAAACGGACCAAATGCCTGAGGTAAAAAAATAATTTTAGTTCCTTTAGATTTAAGTTTTTTATAGTAATTTTCTAACTCATCTAACCTTTCTTTTGTATAATTCCATTGGTCGGAAAACTGAAACCCTGCAGCATCTAGCAGGAGGTTAACTCCTTTTACAGGATGCTTAGAGGTGAAAAAGGTATAAGGTAATTTAAGTCTGCGTAAAACACCTACTGGATATTTTGAATTTCTTAACCAAAACCTTTGATGTATAGCTAGGTTCGTTGAAAATTTTTGACTTTTTTCTCCTATATTATTTGTGTTATAATAAACTGTTGCTTCCGGATGGTGTTTTTCTATTTGCTCCAATAAAGCTACAAGCATTAACTCGGCACCTTTATTTAAAGTGTTTGTACCATCAATTTGAATTACCATAGTTATAAGTTCTAATATGTTCTAATGTTCTTTTTTCTGAAAATGCTACTTTCCCTAATGGATCAGGATAACCAACAGCCATACACATTATTGGGCGTTGATGTTTTTCTAGTTTTAATATGTGTTCCATCTTCTTTTCTAGCACTTCTACATCTGGCCAATTTATAGCACAACTACTAAGCCCTAAAGTTTCTAATGCTAACATGAAAGACATATTGGCTAATGAGGCATCAATATAAATTACATGTCTATCTCTTTCATCAAAATAAGCATCTAGATTACCTAAAACAACAATTATAGTCTGAATACCATCTACATACCCTCTAACGCCTCCAGGAAGGTTTACCACTCCTTTTAAAAGTTCTGGGTCGTCTATGACTCTATACTCAAAAGGCTGTCTATTACATGCGCTAGGCGATTGTGCAGCTGCAAGTATAGCTTTATCTATTAATGTTCTAGGAACTTTTTTATCTAAAAACCAACGAACAGATCGCCTAAAACGCATTAACTTAAAAAAATCTTCATACGAAATGTTTGGTTTCTCTTCTTCTAATCTATGATAAGGTATTGATTTCTCTATACCGTTAGATGAAGCCTCATTAGTTTTTACATTAATAACTTTATTATTAAATTTAGTAGCCAATTTACTTATTAGCTCATTATCACCGCTCGTTGAAAAATATTCACTTAGCACATCATAAAACCATTTATATTGCAAGTCTATATCTATTTTTTTTGGATCCCATATATTTAAGAAAGCCTCTATAGTTTCTTCAATATAGTCTAAAGCAAAAACATCTCTTCTAGGACGCATTAGTAACCCTTTTTCTATTCTATGAGTATTACGTATTAAGGTATAAATGTTTGCTTTATCTCTTTCTAGCTCTTTTAAATGATTTATTTTACCTTTTAAAACAGCATGTTGCTCTCTATTAAAAGTAGATGAGAATAAAAAATAATATAATTTACTAAAAAACGGAGTTGCGATAAAATAGCGAGGTAAAATATTATTTTTAAATAATAATACCTTGAAATATAATTTGCCTAATATTTTTTTCATAAAACAATTAAAGTACGTTCTTTAAAATATTTTCAATGTTTTTCTTTTCCATAAAATATACACTTACAAGGTAAGATATAGCATAGACGATTGACAAAATAAAAATATTTTCAATTTTAAAACTAATTAATATATAAACTATACAAACGGATAATAACAATGATGCAATAGCACTTCTAACAGCTTTAAAAACATCAAATATAGTAAGTCCAACCTCTTTATTAAGCACGATTAGCGCAGTAACAACTAAGGTTATTTTATTAAACACAATGGCATATGCGGCTCCTACGAGACCGAAATAACTAACTCCTACATACAATGATGGAATAAGAATTAAAATAGTTAATCCTATAATTATTTTCATTTCAACCTTTGGCTTTCCTAAACCTCTTATTAGTGTTCCAAATGAATTTACTAATAAATGAACCATTACAGCTAAAGATAATATTTTTAGAGGAATTACCGCTTGCTCCCATTTATCTCCGAAAAAACCAACAATGATATCTCTAGAAAACACAATCAAAAAAGTCATTATAGGATAAATAATAATAGCATTAAAATTTACTATTTTTAAAAAATAATCTTTAAGCTGCTCTTTATTATCCTGAGATTTTCCATAGACAGGAAACATTACTTTACCTAAAATAGCACTTATCATCTGCCTTAGTTGCTCTGTTAAAGAAAAAGATAAAGTATATGCACCAAGTAAGGAGGATCCTAAAATTTTTCCAACAATTAAATTATCAATATTATAAGTTAGGGTGCTAAAAATACTAGTTCCGGTAGAATAGGCTCCAAAACCAAATATGCTTTTAAAATAATCTTTATTCCATTCAAATGTAGGTTTCCATTTAATTGCGACATATAAAAATGGAATTGTTAATCCTAAAGCCAAAACATTATTTATTACAAGCGCCCATATACCCATGTCTGAATATGCTGCAATTAGTGCTAACACACCAGCTATTAAAGCAGAAATATTGAATATTTTTGCAATTTTCCTAAAATCCATAGCTCGGGTTAATATTACAACGTGAACTAAACTTAATGGCCTAATTAAAATGCTTAAACTTAAAACAGGAAATAATGTGGTAAGAATGGGTTCATTATAAAAATGCGCTGCAAATGGACCAATAATAAAGCTTGTTATAGCATACAATAGTATGCCCCAAATTAAACCACTCCAAAATGCGGTTGAATACATCGCCTTAACCTCTTCTTCTTCTTTACGCTGTATCAATGCCGCGCTCATACCTAGCTCTGATGCTCCATCGGCTATTACAATAAATACGGTACACATCCCAACTAAGCCAAACTCATTTGGCAAAAGTATTTTAGCAAGAACAAGTTTAATAGAAAATTTAAATAAAAATTCTAAAAAAAACTGGATTCCGGTCCACTTTATTCCTGATATAATTTTTTTAGAATCCAAATTGATTTTTTAAGCCTTTAAATACCATTTATAAACAGCTTTTATGCCTGCTTCTAAATCCACCTTATACTTCCAACCTAAACCATTAAGCTTAGAAACATCGGTTAATTTTCGCATAGTACCATCTGGCTTGTCTACATTAAATACTAAATCGCCGTTAAAACCAATAATTTGTTTAATAGTTTCGGCCAATTCTTTAATAGATATATCTTTTCCTGTACCAATATTAATATGGGTGTTTCTTATTTCTTTATCATCTTTATTATGAGTATCGGTAAAGCTTCTATTTTCCATAATAAAAACACAGGCATCTGCCATATCTTCACTCCATAAAAACTCTCGTTTTGGCTTTCCTGACCCCCATATTTCAACACTGTTTTCAGAAACTCCAAATTGGCTTAAATAAGCCTTAGCTTCTTCTATAGAACTTACTCCTAAATTCTTTAAAACCTCATCATGCCTAGATTCCGACATTAGTTTAGCTAAATAAATTTTACGTATTAATGCTGGTAATACATGAGATTTTTCTAAATCGAAGTTATCATTTGGGCCATACAAATTCGTAGGCATTACCGAAATAAAATTAGTACCATATTGCAAGTTATAGCTCTCGCACATTTTAATACCAGCTATTTTAGCAATAGCATAAGGCTCATTAGTATACTCTAATGTATCGGTTAGTAAGCTATTCTCCAGCATAGGTTGCGGTGCATTTTTAGGGTATATACATGTACTTCCTAAAAACAATAGTTTTTTAACTTTGTTTACGTAGCTTTGATGAATTACGTTGTTTTGTATCATCAAATTTTCGTAAATAAAATCTGCCCTATAAACATTGTTTGCAACAATACCTCCAACTTTTGCTGCAGCTAAAAATACATATTCTGGCTTTTCCGCTTCAAAAAAGTTAGCCACTGCTTGTTGGTTAGACAAATCTAACTCCTTATGGGTTCGTGTTACTATATTTGAATATCCTTTAGATTTCAGGTTTTCTAATATCGCACTCCCAACTAAACCTCTGTGACCTGCAATATAAATTTTAGAATTAGTATCCATTAAATTTATTCAAAATAATTTTTAATTCGATATCCACCGTCTAATAAATACTGTTGTTTCTCCATTAGCATAATATCACTAGACATCATGTCTTTTACTAATGCTTCTAAATCGTACTCTGGTACCCAACCTAATTTTTCTTTTGCTTTTGTGGCATCACCAATTAACAAATCAACTTCTGTTGGTCTAAAATATTTTTCATCTACAGCAATAACCTCTTTTCCTATTTCTACTTGAAATTTAGGGTTGTTACAGGCTTTAACATAGCCTTTTTCATCAGAACCAGTGCCTTTAAATTCTAGTTCAATACCAACCTCGTTAAAGCTCATTTTTACAAAATCTCTAACGGTAGTGGTTTTATTCGTTGCAATAACCCAATCTTCAGCTTCATCTGCTTGAAGAATCATCCACATCATTCTCACATAATCTTTAGCATGTCCCCAATCTCGTTGAGCATCTAAATTTCCTAAATAAATTTTATCTTGTAATCCTAAAGCTATTTTAGAGGTCGCTCTTGTAATTTTTCTAGTAACAAATGTTTCCCCTCTTACTGGGGATTCATGATTAAATAAAATACCATTACATGCGTATATTCCGTATGCTTCTCTATAGTTAACAGTTATCCAATATGCATACATTTTTGCAACTGCATATGGACTTCTTGGATAAAAAGGTGTTTTTTCTGTTTGCGGTACTTCTTGAACTTTACCATACAATTCTGAGGTAGACGCTTGATAAATTCTTGTCTTTTTTTCCATCCCTAAAAAACGAATAGCCTCCAAAAGTCTTAATGTACCGATACCATCAGCATTAGCAGTATATTCAGGCATTTCAAAAGAAACATGAACGTGACTCATAGCGGCCAAATTATATATTTCGTCTGGCTGAACTTCTTTTATTAAGCGTGTTAAGTTCGTGCTATCTGTTAAATCCCCATAATGTAGAAAAAAATTACGATCTTCCACATGAGGGTCTTGATATAAATGATCTATTCGCCCGGTATTAAATAATGATGAACGTCTTTTAACACCATGAACTTCATATCCTTTTTTTAATAGGAATTCACTTAAGTAAGCTCCATCCTGTCCTGTAACCCCTGTAATTAATGCTACTTTTTTTTGCATTTTTTAATAGTATATTTTAAATAAATAATTAATTTGCTAAAACTGAGTTTTTTGGTCTAGTAGCAAAAGTACGATAATTGTTTGCTTTAACAAGTTTTATATCTTCAAGCTTGTTGTTATCTGTAAGTATTTTCTTAGCAAAATCATACCAAGTCATAGCCTTTTTATCTGTAAAATGATGAATTCCAAAGTGGTTGTTTTGGATTAATTTGAAAAGATAATCTGCTAAGTTAACAGTATTTGTAGGACAACCTGTTTGACTATCTATGATACTGAGTTCTTGCTCTGTTTTACTTTTTTCTAATATGGTTTTGTAAAAATTCTTTCCATATTTTTTACTATACAACCAAGACGTTCTCACAATAAAATATTTTTCTAAAGTCTCTTTAATATAGTTTTCCCCCTTCAATTTAGACTTTCCATATTCATTTATTGGATTTGGTTCATCTGTCACGATGTATGGTGTAGTTTTCTCTCCATCGAAAACATAATCTGTAGAAACATGAATTAAAATACTGTTTGTTTCTTTACAAGCTTCAGCAATGTTTTTAACCCCTTCAGCATTAACTTCAAAAGCTATCATTGGTGTTTTTTCAGCCTGTTCTACATTGGTATATGCAGCACAATTTATGCAGTAATCAAAATTGTTTTTTCTAAAAAAATCAAGAACATCTTGTTTTTTAGTTATATCTAAATCTTTACTTGTTGCAAATATAAAATCAAGATTATTTGTGTTTTCTGTAAAGCGCTCTGCGATGGTTTTTCCTAACTGTCCTCCAGCTCCTGTAACTAATACTCTAGTATTCATCAACTAAACTTTTAAATGTAGGTAATTCCATATCTTTTTCAGAAACTATCAGGTTTTCCCTGGAAAGCCCCCAATTAATATTTAATATTTCATCATTAAACAAAATCCCAGATTCGGCATTTTTATTGTAGAAGTTATCACATTTATATGAAAATATAGTATCATTTTCTAATGCTAAAAACCCATGTGCAAAGCCGCGCGGAACATACAACTGTTTGTGTTTAGTTTCATCTAAGACTATAGAGAAATGTTGCCCAAATGTTGGAGAAGTTTTTCTTAAATCAACACACACATCTAAAACGCTTCCTTTTATTACTCTGACTAGTTTAGACTGAGCAAAATCTCCGGTTTGAAAATGCAGTCCTCTTAAGACTCCTTTTGATGATATAGATTGATTATCTTGAACAAAATTAGTATTAATACCGGTTTGCTTTTCAAAAATTGCTTTATTAAAACTTTCAAAAAAACAACCTCTTTCGTCCTCGAAAACTTTTGGAGTAAGTACAAAACAACCTTCTAAAAATACTTTTTCAACTAGCATCTGTTTATTATAATTGTTTTAAATATTCACCATACCCGCTCTTCAGTAAAGGCTCGGCTAGCTTATCTAATTGATTTTTTCCTATATAACCCATTTTATAGGCTACTTCTTCTATACATCCTATTTTTTGCCCTTGTCGTTCTTCTATAACTTGCACAAATTGTGATGCCTGCATAAGTGATGTGAACGTACCGGTATCTAACCAAGCGGTTCCTTTATCTAAGATTTGAACTTTTAAGTTTCCTTTTTCTAAATAAACTCTATTAACATCAGTAATTTCTAATTCTCCTCGAGAACTAGGTTTGATTGATTTTGCTATCTTAACTACAGAATTATCATAAAAATAAATCCCAGGTACAGCATAATTAGATTTAGGCTCTTTTGGTTTTTCTTCAATAGAAATAGCATTATTATTAGCATCAAATTCTACTACACCATAACGTTGAGGATCTTGCACGTGATAAGCAAAAATAACGCCTCCTGTTGGGTTAAAATTGAATTTTAAAGTGTCATCTAACCCCGATCCGTAAAAAATATTATCGCCCAATATTAAGGCAACACTATCATTTTTAATAAATTTCTCTCCAATAATAAATGCTTCTGCTAAACCGTTTGGTTGCTCCTGAATGGCATACTCGAAAACACATCCAAAACTACTTCCGTCACCCAAAAGCTCCTTAAATTTAGGTAAATCTTTTGACGTTGAAATTATTAATATTTCTTTTATCCCCGCACTCATTAATGTTGTAACCGGATAATATATCATAGGCTTATCATAAATTGGCATAAGCTGCTTACTTACTACTTTTGTAAGTGGATATAATCTAGTTCCCGAGCCACCTGCTAATATGATTCCTTTCATTATTTTTAATATTTCTTAATATACCAATCTATGGTTTTCTTTATACCTGTCTCAAAGTTTTCTTGAGCATTCCAACCCAACTCTTCCTCAATTTTAGAAGCATCTATAGCGTATCTAAAATCGTGCCCAGGCCTGTCTTTCACAAAAGTTATTTGCGCTTTATACGATTCCTTTTTAGGTAATACTTCATCTAAAACATTACAAATAGTATTTGCAATATATAGGTTATCTCGCTCATTTTTCCCTCCAATATTATAGGTTTCTCCTAAAACACCTTTTTGGAAAACCAAATCTATACCTGTGCAATGATCTTCTACATACAACCAATCACGTATATTTAAACCATCACCATATATTGGAATATTTTCTCCTGAAAGGGCTTTTCTAATTATGGTTGGAATTAACTTTTCGTCATGTTGTTTAGGGCCGTAATTATTAGAACAATTTGTGGTTACAACACTCATTCCATAAGTGTGATAATAGCTTCTTACAATAAAATCAGATGAAGCTTTAGAGGCGCTGTAAGGGCTGTTTGGAGCGTAAGGTGTGGTTTCTGTAAACAAACCTTCTTTACCTAATGTACCATAAACCTCATCGGTTGAAATATGATGAAACCTCGCTTCTTTAAACTCCGGTTTTACCTTAAAAGGACCATCCATCCAAAAATGCTTTGCGACATCTAATAAATTAAAGGTTCCTAATACATTAGTGTTAATAAAAGCAAATGGGTTCTCTATAGAATTATCTACATGAGATTCCGCCGCAAAATGGATCACAGATGTAAAACCATGTATTTTGAATAAGCTTTCTATTAAGCCCCTATCACATATATCTCCTTCAACAAAAGTATAGTTATCGTGTTTTTTTATATTGTCTAAATTAGAACTATTTCCAGCATACGTAAGCTTATCTAAATTTAGAATACAATCGTTAGGGTAATGCGAAAGATAGTATTCTATAAAATTAGAACCTATAAACCCAGCACCACCTGTAATTAATATGCTTTTAGGCTTCATAATTAATAATATATGCTATACTTTTTCTAACTAAATAACCTACTATGAGAAGTATAAATGCTAAGACAGGAAAAATAAGAGAATACCTGTTTTTCCAACTATGATATTTAGTTCCAACTTCTTGAAATCCTGATATTGTATCAAAAAACACATCCTCTTCAACTTTTTGTGATTCCAAAGCACTTAATTCCTGCTGTAAGCCTATTTGCTTTTCAAGTAAATCAAATTCTCGTGTCACTGTTTTTTCTTGAACAAGAACTCCATCCTTAGACATTGAAATAGACTGGTTATCATTACGCTTAGATTCACCCTCCATTACAGATATGTATACATTTTTTAACGAATCAATCTGTTTTAAAGAGCTTTTAACTCTAGCCTTTCGAATATCTATAAGTGAATCTCTCTTTTTCATCTTTTTAGTAGAGTATGAATTTGTAAACGTTGAATTCAACCCATCTTCTAAAGATTTAAAGATATCTTTTTTTTCTGAAACTACACTAATTTGAAAAATATCCCCCGTATATATACTTCGGTTTTCAATGTAATCTTTAAAACTAACTCCTTGAGCCCTAACACTATCTATAGACCTAACAAATCTATCATATTGAATAATTCTATCATTCTCCGTTTCAGGACCAGGACTAATTTTAAATTCTTGTAATTGAACAGCGTCTTGTTCATCAATACTAAAAAGATCTGCTAAAGATTTATAATCTTCCACTCCAATTAATGCATTATAATAATTTACATTAGTCACTAATTGAAATTTAGAATCGAAATAAGGCTTAACTAGCATAGAAGAAGAAAAAACAGGTTTCTTCGTCTTTTCTAACCCATAGCCTAATACCCCTGCTATTATTACAGAAACAACAATAATCTTTATATTATCTAAAACAGCTCTTAAAGCATAAATAATAACCGAAAAAATAGTTTTAAATATAGAACCAATAAACGTAAAAAGTCTATCAAAAGCATTTCCGATAAGTTTAAATAGTTGTCCTAAATCTACTTCTTCAGATTGTTTTGGTTGTTGTGGCAATTCTTTACTCATAATCTTAACTTAATATTTGTTCTAATATGGTTCTTGTTATTAAATATGTTGGCCTTACACCAGAGGCCCCTAGGCCTCCTGAAGCTAATGTTGCTCCTGTTTCTAATGGATTATCACTAGCATAATAAGCATAACGCACTTTTACATTTGGACTAATACTTCTTCTAACTTTAGATGCTGCTTGTATGGCTTTTTGGTAATGTGCACCTTCCATTTCTAATCCAATTACATTCCATGTGGAATTGTAAAAGAATTTCAAAATATCCTTATTCTGAAGAGACGTACCTAAAACAGTAATCATAGCACCATCATAAACATTTACGCCTTTTCCTTCTAAATCAGATCTTTTTAATTCGTTTTCAAATGGGTAATTATCGGCGGTACCTTCAAATATATGTGCTGTAGGTATCATAATATCGCCTTTTCCGCCTTCTAAAATACCTGCTTTTCCCATAATAGATAAAGACTCGACGTTTAAATGAATTTTCTCTTGGCCTTCCATTTCGTAAGGCTTCAATAATTCATCAATAGTTTCATAAGCCTGCTCACCGAAAGCATAATCCATAACAACGATTACAGGTTGTTTTTCTTTTAAAACCGTTTCGTCGGTTTCAATATCTAATTTAGTCTGGTCAATTTTACTGGTATCAAATATTTGCACATCGATATTAACTCCCGATGTATCTTTAATATAAAACATACCTTTTTGCAAGGCTTCCTTGGTAATTTTACTGCGTAAACTCTCGTTTTCTTTACGACTTAAAGATTCATATACTTGAAATATATCTTTCTTTGCTACAATAGTTTTTAAGGCATTAGGAGTAAAAAGTGTATTCATTACACTATGCATATTTGCACTTATAATATGAATTGGCCTACCCAACAAACCGTTTTTATGCAACGTTTTCTTAATGGTATTTGCCCAAATCTCCCCATGAATATGGTGCCCAATACGCTCCCTTAAAACAGGACTAAACGTAACGGTACGCTTGTTATTATTTACGAGTTCCTCAATGGCAAGTTTCCCTAACCAATACACAATATGCAACAAACGATCTGGTTGCGTTGCTGTTGCAAAGGCATCATAAACCTTAGTGATTTCGTTAAAGGTTCTACCTAAAATATTAGCAGCATGAGTTATAGCAACTTCGCGCTCTACAAGCGTGAGTTTCTTTTTAGATAAAACAGCATTTTCTAATTTTATCCAGTCGCGTGTAGTTACCCCTTCATCATTAATAATTACTCGATTACTAATTTTATGAGATTCTACAAATAGAAAAGTTAAGTGTGTTAATATATCATAGATTTCCGAACGCCCGCGAGTGATTTCAATGTTCATTTGTTCGTCATCGATACGATAACAATTACGGCGGCGTTTTGGTGGAATTATAGGCTCGAAATGCGAATCGGCATAACCTTCATCGCTAGTTAAATTGATAAACATGCACTCTTCTATACCAATTGGTAACCTATCAATAACATAAAGCAAACCTTCTAATTCAGCTTTTTCGTCTCCAATAGAACCGTAAATTTCTGGACGCAACAACAGCAAGGCACTCCTTAAAGTTTCGCCAGAAATCCCCATTGGTTTATAAAAACCACGGTTAAACAAATGCCTCATCGTAATATACATACGCTCAATGGCATTCGAGCTTTCCTGAGCCCTAGTACGTTCGTGGTGTTGTTTATTGTTCATAGTTCAATTTGGTTTGCAAAGGTAATACTATTTTTATTAATCCGATTATTTAATCTGTTCAACGATTTTTCTGTCATTAGACAATCTCGGAATTTTGTTCTGTCCGCCTAATTTTCCAATAGACTTCATATAGTTCTGAAAACCACCAATTTCAACCTTTGTAATTTTTAGAGGTTGCAGCACTTTTCCTTTTATTAAATCGAAATAATAACTATTTTGCTTTTGAAGTGATGCATCTAACTTTTTCGCTAAACCGGAAAGATCATCGGGTTCATTTTCAAACTCTACAAACCATTCGTGATACGGCAAGCCTTCCGAAGGATTAATTTGCGGTGCCACCGTAAATTCTGAAACTCGAACATCAGAATTAGCCGTAGCTTCTTGCATAGCGTGTTCCACTTCTTTACCTATTACATGTTCGCCAAAGGCCGAAATAAAATGCTTTATACGTCCCGAAACAATAACCCGATAAGGTTTTATAGAGGTAAATTCAATGGTATCTCCAATATTATACCCCCAAAGTCCTGCATTGCTAGAAATAATCATTACATAATTTACACCCAGTTCAACCGCTCCGATAGTAATTCGTTTTGGATTATTTTCAAAAAACTCATCAGCCTTAATAAACTCGTAAAAAATGCCAGAATTTAACTGAAGCAACATGCCTTTTTCATTCTGTTTATCTTGAAAGGCAAAAAAGCCTTCACTTGCCGGATATAATTCTATACTGTCTACTTTTCTTCCAATAAGGTTTTCAAACTTGGCGCGGTAAGGCTCATAATTAACGCCTCCGAATATAAATAAGTTGAAGTTTTTAAAAACATCGCCAACTTTCTGACCTGTTTTCTGCTGAATTTTTTCAAAATACATTTGCACCCATGACGGAATTCCGGAAATAATGGTCATGTTTTCTGGTAATGTTTCTTCTACAATAGCATCTACTTTGGTTTCCCAATCGTCAATACAATTGGTTGCTAAAGAAGGTAATCTATTCTTTTGAAGATATTTTGGTACATAATGCGCCACAATACCCGAAAGACGTCCCAATTGCACACCATTTTGTTCTGTTAAAATAGGACTCCCTTGCAAGAAAATCATTTTACCATCCACAAACTTAGCGTTGCCAGTTTCGTGTATATACATTAAAATGGCATTTCGAGCCGATTCTACATGACTCGGCATACTTTCTTTGGTAATCGGAATATATTTTGCTCCCGAAGTAGTACCCGATGTTTTTGCAAAATAAAGCGGTAAACCTTTCCAAAGTACATTTTTTTCGCCAGCTACTACTTTTTCAACATAAGGTTTTAAAGCCTCGTAATCTCTAACAGGAACACGTTTTACAAAATCGGCGTGAGTATTGATACTTATAAAATCGTGATCTTTACCAAAAGTTGTTCCCCCAGCACTTGCTATTAAACTTTGAAAAATTTTCTCCTGTGTTTCCACAGGGTTATTAGCCCATTTTTGAATGGATTTATATACCTTTTTTGCAAATGGTTTTGCTAAAATTGACTTTATCGACATTTATTTTTTAATGCGTTTTAAATCCGTTAATAATTAAACTACCACGCGCACTGGCGAAACTTGATAAAATATTACCAAACCCTTTAAATAGATTAGGTTCCGAAATTTACTGAAATTATTTTGGTTTCGCTTCATAATAAACTACTCAATATTTAAGCCTTCAACCAAATTATTGACTTTATATAACTTCCTGTTATCATTATCAAGATACACTATATTATTTAATTGCGATTGATAATTTATAGTCCCTATAAAAAGTTTCATTCCTTTTCATTTCCTATAAGAAAAATGTGTTTACTTAAAATCTATAAAGTTTGTTGGATTAATTGGGTATCCATCATTCCAAAGTTCGAAATGTAAATGCGGTCCAGTAGAAAGTTCTCCCGTATTTCCTGCGGTTGCAATAACCTCGCCTGCTTTAACTAAATCGCCTTGCGCTTTAGTTAGAGACGCATTGTGTTTATAGACCGAAATAAGTCCGTAACTATGCTCAATTATAGCCACATAACCTGTACTAGCCGTCCACTCGGCAAAAATTACAATACCATCTGCGGTGGCTTTTATTGGTGTATCTTTTGAGACCACAATATCTACTGCATAATGCTTCTCTTTTACATTATAAGCTTCACTAATAGGGCCGTTTGCTGGAGGAAACAATATAAAATTACTTGCCGATGTTGCCGACTCGAATAAATTATATTTATCTTCCTTATCCACCTTTTCACGAAGTAGAGAATCGGCAGACGACGGTGTTAAATCTACTTCACTTGCTTCTAACTTCACCGCTTCAATAATAGAATCTTTATTAAAATCCGAAGGGCTTAAATCTCCTTTTAGTACTTTTTTTATGGAAGCATAATACAATTCGTTTAAAGAAATTGCTTTTTGCAACGAATCGGTTTTATAATTTAACTCGGTGGCTTTCTTTTTTAATGCTGTTGAAGAATAGCCTGGAATATATTCCCTAAGCGGGGTAAATGCAATTAAAGCATAGGTTGCTGCTACTAAAAAAATGGCAGATAACGATATTAAAACAAACACATTTAAACGTGTTAATTTAAGTGATAACCGCTCTTCGAACGTATTTTCGTTAAGAATAACAAGCTTATACTTATCGAGTAGTTTGCGTCTTATTTTTTTAGGTTTCTTCTTTTCTTCTTTCATTTAAAAACAAAAATAAATAGAATTTATTAAGTAATTACGAATTCAGCAGTTTAAATGGATGTTAAACCATATGCTAAAGTTATGTTTAAAACGATATTATTTAAGTTTAATTATTAACTTTGCAGAACAAAATTAATAATTATGATATCATCAAACATATTTTTAGGAATGATTGGAGCACCACAAATTATATTAATTGTAGTGGTTGTTTTATTATTATTTGGAGGTAAGAAAATACCCGAATTAATGCGTGGACTTGGCAGTGGAATTAAAGAATTTAAAGATGCTAGTAAAGAAGAAGATGCTGCAAGCGACAAAAAAGAATAAACTATTTCTAGTTATAAAAAAAAGACCAATATTTATATAAATATTGGTCTTTTTTTATGCTTATTTTTAAGGGTTACTTAATTTTAACCGATCGAATAATCGCTTCCAATTCTAACATATAATTGCGTTTTTCTACGGAAGGAGCAAAAGCAAAACCTTCTACAACTACCCAACGCTTATTAATTTTATCTTCAATAGTATAATTTATAAATGGGCCGCCCATAAAATCCGCTTTTAAATCCCAAAGTCCCTTGGTTTCAAAAGCAGGTTTGTTGTCTATTATAGTTTCTCCAAAGAACGGCGTGTATGCGTTTTCAGTAACCATATACGACTCTACTTTTTCGCCATTAGCAAGTACATCACCATCTTGTCTTCCGCGGATATAAAGCTCTCCAACGGAATCTCTTATTTTAATAATTTGATTTACCATACTATCGTTTTTCGTAATAGCATCAAACGGGATATCGTAAATTAACAAATTGGTGGTTCCTGTTGTAATTTCTTTTCTAATCCAGAAGAAATTATCAGCTTCTTTCGCAATAATATAAATGGAAGGAAAATCTATAGTAAGTCCTAATTTCTCTTCAATAGCAGTATAAGTATGATGCGATTTACTCATTTGCCTCATACGTTCATTAAGTTCTACATTTCGAAATAACTCAATAATTTTTTCAGCATTGGTATTTAAAACATCAATTATTTCTTGTCTCGTTTTACCTGTGATTGTAACTACTTTTTGAGGCTTCGCATATACATCGTCAACAATGTTAATACCTGCTTCTTTACCCATTTCCACTTTTAAAACCGTTCTGTTTTTAGTTACAAAACCAGAAAAAACAGATGTTGGAATCTGGCTAATTGAAAACATAGGCTCATCTTGCGGAAGCCCATAAATAGGCGTTGCCAGCACATTCCTAATCGCTTCACCTACACTACCATCCCACATTTCGTTTTCTAATACTACAGAAACATGACTCATGTTTCCAGAAGAATCTGGTAACATCGATTGATCTTTTGTTTTTTTATCGCCGCAAGACACTAATAACATTAAGGCTATTGCAGAAAAAATAATTTGTCGCATAATAAGATTTAATTTGTTAGAGTTTAGCTATTTTCAGTTTCATACCGGGTTTCAAACTACTACCACTAAAACCGTTCCAATCTTTAATATCTTGAACAGAAACTCCGGGATATTTTTGAGAAATACTCCATAACGAATCTCCGTTACCCACCGTATAATATGTTACAGGTCCAGAAATAGCCTTCGGTTTACTCGCTACTTTAGGTGTTGAACTCGTAGAAACATTAGGTTTTTTATTAAAAATAGTTAATCGTTGTCCAATTTTAAGGTTGTTACTACGTAGGCCATTCCAACGTTTTATTTCACTCACTCGAACTCCAAATTGTCTAGAAATTTTCCCTAAATAATCGCCCGATTTCACACGATAAGTCACTTTATCATCCGCCTTAAAAAATTGAGGCAAAGGTTTTTCTCGTTTTTCAAATTCCGCTTTAGCGTAAGCATAAATAGAATCTTCATTATTTACAAACTTCCCAATCACTTCATTAGGCAGTCTTAAGCTGTAATTTTCATCCTTTATAAAAGGAACAACATCTAGTTTATATGAAGGATTTAAAAATTGTAGTTTCTCAATTGGCACACTGGTTACTTCGGAAACTTGATCGAGCGTTATCATGCGTTTTACATGAATGGTATCGGTTTCAAAATAAGCAATTTCTGGTTTATATTTTGTAAAACCATGTTCTTCGGCATATTCAAAAATATACATATTTGCTAAAAATGCAGGTAAATATCCAGCGGTTTCGCGTGGTAAATTATGCCTGATATTCCAATAATTTCGATAACCACCAGAACGTCTAATCGCTTTAGATACATTCCCTGGACCAGAATTATAAGCCGCTAAAGCCAAATCCCAATCGCCAAAAATGCCATATAATCTGGATAAATATTGAGATGCTGCAATGGTCGATTTTATAGGATCGCTACGTTCATCTACATAACTACTCACATCTAAGCCGTATTCTTTTCCTGTAGCAAACATAAATTGCCACAAACCAGTTGCGCCAACCCTAGATTTTGCGCGTGGTTTTAACGCCGACTCTACAATGGCTAAATATTTTATTTCTAACGGAATATTTTGATTGTCTAATTCGCGCTCGAACATTGGAAAATAAAAAGCACTTAATGTTATTAAGGACTGTAAATGCTTACGTCTACGCTTTAAATACGATTTTATAACACTTTCTAAAGATGGATTGTATTCCACATTAAATGGCGTGCGCGCATCAAGCCGTTTTAGCCGTGCTTTTAACGTATCTGTAGATAACTCGGGATATTCAACAGGTTCGTATGTTAACTCGCTTACCGACTTGTAAATGGTGTCAAAAAGGTTATTATTATATAATTCTTCGTACCATCTTTCGTCAATTTTAGCCGCAAACTCATTGTCTTTTAAAGTTCTAAAGGACGAACTATCTTTAAGCACTTGAATACTATTAGTGGTTTGCGTTGTATTATCAATTAAAGAATCTTTCATTGTACCAGCTTCCTGAGCGAGCGAATCTTTAATTTTTACAGTTTGTACTATGGTCGAATCAGCCTCTTGCGAAAAAGAAAAGCTGACGCTAATAAATAATAAGATTATAAAAAATCGGAAAGTCATAAAAATTATTCAGTTCGTTAATCAACGATATTGTGGCTAAAGTCGTGTTTTTTAAAGGAACTTGAAAACTAAATATAAATTACTTTAAAAAACAAACCCCTTTTACCTCTCCCAATTTACGACAAAAACGAGGCTTTAGGTTATTTAATATTAGTAGAATTTATTTACTGTACAAATAAGCCCTCTGCAAACACATTCAGTAATAAAACATTAGGTTTACGTGAACAAAAAAAATCATCTTGAATTCCTTAAAAAAAGAAAAACAAGATGATCTTATAGTATATTTAAAAACTTACTATTTTAAAATAGCAGCAATACCCGGAAGTGTTTTTCCTTCTAAGCTTTCTAACATTGCACCACCACCAGTACTTACGTAGCTCACTTTATGTTCGAAACCAAATTGTTTTACTGCAGCAACAGAATCTCCTCCACCAACAAGTGAAAAAGCACCTTTTTTAGTGGCTTCAGCAATAGAATTTCCTAATTCTATAGTTCCGCCAGCAAAACTTTCCATTTCAAAAACACCTAATGGCCCATTCCATAGGATGGTTTTACATTGCATAACTACATCATGAAATATTGCTCTAGATTTTGGTCCAGCATCTACACCTTCCCAACCATCAGGAATAGCGTTAATATCTACAATTTGCGTATTTGCATCGTTACTAAAATCATCTGCAGCAATAGTATCTACAGGGATATGAATTTGTACGTTTTTTTCTTTCGCTTGCTTTAAAATTTCTAAAGCTAAAGGCATTTTATCGTCTTCACAAATCGAGTTTCCAATTTTTCCACCTTGTGCTTTTACAAAAGTAAATGCCATACCACCACCAATAATAAGGTGATCTACTTTATCAAGAATGTTCTCAATAATTGTAATTTTAGACGATACTTTCGCTCCACCAAGAATAGCTAAAACTGGTTTTTCACCCGTTTCCATAACTTTATTAATACTTTCAATTTCTTGCGCTAATAAATTTCCGAAGCATTTTTTACCTTCAAAAAATTGAGCCACAATAGTTGTAGAAGCATGTGCACGGTGTGCTGTTCCAAAAGCATCATTCACATAAATATCACCTAACTTAGAAAGTTTTTCAGCAAAAGCCTCATCACCAGCAGTTTCTTCTTTATAAAAACGTAAGTTCTCTAATAATAAAACTTCTCCTGGCTCTAAACTAGCCGCTGCAGCTTCAACATCAGCACCAATACAATCGGCAACCGTTTTAACACCAACACCTAAAATATCTTCTACTTTTTTTGCAATATGCTTTAATGAAAACTCATCTTGAAAGCCTTTTGGACGACCTAAATGCGACATTAAGATACAGCTTCCACCGTCTTCTAAAATTTTAATAATAGTCGGTTTTGCCGATACAATTCTTGTAGCATCAGTAACTTCAAACTTATCATTTAAAGGCACATTAAAATCGACACGGATTAATGCTTTTTTATTTTTGAAATCAAAATCGTTAAGCGTTTTCATTTATTTATATGTTTTAATTTTTAACTCTGTGATTCACAAATGTAACTAAATAAACAGCCAATTAAAACGTGTTTTTTTACGAAAACGATGTAGAAACCCGATAATTTTTAAATTAATGAATTATCACTCGCTTTTACTGAAAAACAAAACAGCAATTACTTGGAAAAAAAATATTAAAAACACTACGGAAACCGCTTGATGGTATTCAAATTCGCAAAATTTTATGTAGGTTTGTTTTATGCTTTTTAAAGACGTTTTAGGACAAGAACATATCAAAAACCATTTAACCACAAGCGTGGATAATGGTAGAATTGCCCACGCCCAATTATTTGTGGGTAACGAAGGCTCAGGCACGCTACCCATGGCTATTGCTTATGCCCAATACTTATTATGCGCCAATACCGAAGGTGAAAACGAGAATGGAAATACCGCTTGTAATTTAAAATTCAACAGTATTTCACATCCCGATTTACACTTTGCTTTTCCTGTAACCACCAGCGATAAAGTAAAAAGTAAACCGGTTTCTAGTTTTTACTTAGAAGAATGGCGAAAACTACTAAAAGAACAACCTTACGGTAACTTATTCGATTGGTATAAACTTTTAGGTGTTGATAATAAACAAGGTCAAATTGGTGTAGAAGAAGCTCACAATATCGTGAAATCGCTTACACTGAAATCTTACGAAGGCGGTTACAAAGTGATGCTAATTTGGATGGCCGAAAAAATGAATGGCGCCTGTGCTAATAAGCTTCTAAAATTAATTGAAGAACCACCAAATAAAACGGTTTTCATTTTAATTACTGAAGATGAAGAGCAGATTATAAACACCATTAAATCGCGTTGTCAAATTTTACATTTTCCGCCATTAGCCGAAGATGTTATTGTTGACGCTCTAGTGAAACAGTTTAATATTGACAGAAATGTAGCTACGAAAATAGCACATCAATCGAACGGAAATTACAATAAAGCCTGCGATTTAGTCTATCAAGATTCCGAAGATAACCAATTTGAAACCTGGTTTATTTATTGGATTCGTAGCGCCTTTAAAGCCAAAGGAAACAAAGCTGCTATTCTAGATTTAATAAGCTGGAGTGAAGATATTGCCAAAACCGGACGCGAAACACAAAAGCAGTTTTTAAACTTCTGTTTAGATTTTTTCAGACAAGCATTGTTGCTAAATTATAATGCCGAAGAACTCGTGTTTTTCGAGCCACAAACCGAAAAATTTAAACTTGAAAACTTCGCCCCTTACGTACACGGCAATAATATAATGGATATTAGCAATGAACTTCAAGATGCAATTTACCATATTGAACGTAACGGAAATTCTAAAATAATCCTTACCGATTTATCTATAAAACTAACGCGTTTACTGCACAAAAAAGCCAACTAACGCATTGTATTTTTCAATTTTAATTAAGTAATAAACATAAAAAAGTCCTATGAAATTCACATTCCATAGGACTTTTACTTTATATATTATTTAAAGCTTATTTTGCTTTATTATAATCAGCATTTAAAGCTTCAGTAACAGTTTTAGTTAAATCACTTTTTTCTTCACCATACATCACCGTTGCAGCAGCATCACTAGTTCCTAAAATATAGTTATAACCGTTAGCTTTACCGTATTCTCCAACAAAAGCTTTTACCTTAACAATAACAGAATCGATATCCGCTTGAAACGCTTGCGTTATTTGTTGTTGCTCTACTTGCATTTGTTGTTGTAACTGTTGTTGCTTTTGTTGCAAACCAGCCATTAATTCTTCAGCCTTTTTTCTGTTATTTCTTTGTGCTAATTTTTGAGCTTCGGCTTGTCCTTTTTGAGCTTCTGTTTGAAACGCTAAACCAATACTATCTGCTCTTTTTCTAAAAGCGTCGTCTTTCGCTTGGTATTTTGCTTCTAAATCAATTTTCTCTTGATAATCGTTAATTAAAGCTCCGTTATCTACAAAACCAATTTTGTTTGGTTTTTCACAAGATGCTAAAACAAGCATCGCGATGGCAACATAAAGTATGTTTTTCATTTTTATTTTTTTTTGATTAGTTTTTGGTTAATTTTTTTAATCCGAACAAATGTAATAAAGTAAGCTTTAAAACGACATGTAATTATTCGGATTTTAACATATAAAGAAACTTTATCGTAAAAGAGCGATTTCATAATCAATTCTTATAAAAAATACCCGCTTTTAAAGCGTTTTAAGCGCGTTTCTAAAAATCGCCTAGTATTTTATCATTACAAACAAAAACCTCTATAATATGTATTTATAAATCGTTTTTAGATGTTTTTAATCACATAAATTAAAGAAGAAGCCTCTTTTGAGCTAAATGATTTGATATTAGAACGCAAACCATACCAAAACCCTTTTACCGGATTCATTTTACCTGTTTTATATTTTTCTGAAAGCATACTCACATAAAACGCATCAAACAACATCGGTTTTGTTTTTACAACAGCCATGTCTTGTTTAGAAACTAATTTAGAAATAGATTCTTGATTAAAATGCCAAAGATGTCTTGGCACATCAAAAGCTGCCCAATACTTTTTATAATGTTTCGCATCGAAACTTTTATAATTTGGTACCGCAATAATTAAAGTTCCGTTTGGCTTTAAAAGATTTTTAAAGGTTTTAAAATGATCTTCTAAATTTGGTAAATGCTCTAAAACATGCCAAAGCGTAATCACATCAAAAGTTTGTGATTTAAATTTTTCTAACTGCTCCGTTTTAAAAACAGATTGATTTGTTTTTTTATTCGCTATACCCCTAGCCTCTTCGTTCGGTTCAATACCAAAAACCGTCCATTGGTTTTGTTGTGCGGTTTGTAAAAAATCTCCGGTACCACAACCTACATCTAAAAGCTTTTTTGTTTCGGAAGTAAAAGAATTTATTAATTTCAATTTCTTTTTAAGTGAAATGCTACGCACCAAATGATACACTTTTTCGAATAGATTTCTTTTAGAATCTGTATGCGAAATATAATCTTCACTTTGATAATAACCAGGTAACTTTTCCGAAGTTGGTTGCGGTGTAGTTTCTAAAAACCCAAATTCTGAGTTTTCAATTAACTGAAAAGTTTCACCAGAAACTGAATAATCTTTTACTTTTAAATACGTTTTTGTTGATTGATTTTGCACCACGAACTTCGTAATTTATTTTATTGATATTCTAAAAACGATTGCTTCATATAAATAAAGAGAAGCTTTGTTTGTTATTCTTTTATTCGATATAATTCTGAAGTTGATAAAACCTAAACTATTTATGGATTCAATTTTACGTCTTAAATTAACTCTTATGCTCCCTGATTGATCACACTTTTAAATACAATCTTCTTTCAATTTAAAACTATATTAATTTAAAACCCCTCTTACTTTTCATAAAAAAGACTAACATCTTGTCTTATCTATTCCATGCTTCACAAACGAAAAAAGCATTAAAAATTAATCGAAAAATAAAACTTGTTCCACGTGGAACGTAAAAAAACATAATATTATTCTGAAGAAAAACAATGTCTTTATTCAGAATAATAACCCTTTTATCTTCCCATATAAACTAACAATACCGAAATATCATTAGGAGATACACCACTTATTCTTGATGCTTGAGAAACCGTTGCCGGTTGTATTTTTTTTAGTTTTTGGCGCGCTTCTAAACTCATCGATTTAATTTGAGAATAATCAAAACCTTCAGGGATTTTTACATACTCCAAACGTGTTAACTTATCTGCATTGTTTTTCTCCTTAGCAATATATCCAGAATATTTTACTTGAATTTCGGTTTGCTCTAACACTTCCCTAACCAAATTATTTTCTTGAATATATGCTTCTACACTTTCAATTTTACGAACATCGTCCATATCAATATTAGGTCTAGAAAACACTTTAAACAATTTACCAGATTGTTTAACAATGGCAGAATTTTTAGATTCCAAAATAGGATTTATCAATTCTGGCTTTACACTTTCGGTTTCAAAAAACTTAACAAACTTTGCAGCAGCTTCATGTTTTTCTTCCATAGTTTTTAAACGTTTTTCAGAAGCTAACCCTAATTCAAAACCTTTAGGTGTTAATCTTAGATCGGCATTATCTTGACGTAAAAGCGTTCTATATTCCGCACGAGATGTAAACATCCTATAAGGCTCTTCTGTTCCTTTTGTAATTAAATCATCGATTAAAACACCAATATAAGCCTCATCTCTTTTTAACGTAAACGCTTCTTTTTCTTGCGTTTTTAAACTAGCATTTATACCAGCCATTAAACCTTGAGACGCTGCTTCTTCATACCCTGTAGTTCCATTTATCTGTCCCGCGAAATATAAACCTTCAACAAGTTTAGTTTCTAAAGTATGCTTTAATTGTGTTGGCGGAAAATAATCGTACTCAATAGCATAACCTGGTCTAAAGAATTTTACACCTTCAAAACCAACTACAGAACGCAACGCTTTAAACTGAACATCTTCTGGCAACGATGTAGAAAAACCGTTCACATAAACCTCACACGTATTCCAACCTTCCGGTTCAATAAACAACTGATGACTATCTTTATCTGCAAAACGATTAATTTTATCTTCAATAGAAGGACAATATCTTGGTCCTAAACTTTTAATTCTACCGTTAAACATTGGCGACCTATCAAAGCCTTCTCGAAGCAAATTATGAACTTCAAGACTTGTATATGTCATGTAACATGATCGTTGTTTTTCTAATGGTTTTGTTATATCTAAATAAGAGAATTTCTCCGGGTTAGCATCACCAGGTTGCTCTACCATTTTAGAATAATCAAGACTACGCCCATCAACTCTTGGCGGTGTTCCTGTTTTCATTCTACCAGACTCAAAACCTAATTCAACCAACTGTTCTGTAATTCCAGTCGCGGCTCTTTCCCCCGCTCTACCACCACCAAAGTTTTTATCTCCGATGTGTATTAAGCCATTTAAAAAAGTACCATTTGTTAATACAACAGACTTGGCTTTTATACTAATTCCTAAAGAAGTTTTTACACCAACTACTTTATGATTTTCTACAATTAAACCAGAAACCATATCCTGGTAAAAATCAAGATTTGGAGTACCTTCTAAAAGCATTCTCCAGTCTTCTGCAAAACGCATTCTATCACTTTGAACCCTCGGACTCCACATCGCAGGTCCTTTAGATTTATTAAGCATTTTAAACTGAATAGCCGATGTATCAGAAACAATTCCACTATACCCACCAAGCGCATCAATCTCACGAACAATTTGTCCTTTTGCAATACCTCCCATAGCAGGATTACAAGACATTTGCGCAATGTTTTGTAAGCTCATTGTAACAAGTAATGTCTTACTTCCTAAATTAGCAGCAGCGGCTGCGGCTTCACTTCCAGCGTGCCCACCACCAACAACTATAACATCATATACTTCGTTAAACATGATTTTTATTTTTTAAATTTTGAAGTGTTCCACGTGGAACACAAATATTTCGAGAGCCATAAAAAACTAAACAGGGGATTTTTTATTTCACCTTAGCAAGATAATACTCCTCTTTTTCACGCATTATTTGAGCGTCATTTTCAGTCTTATCTTTGTACCCACAATAATGCAAAACACCATGAACAATAACACGATTTAATTCTGAATTAAAGTCTACTTTAAAATCTTTAGCATTATCCTCTACACGTTCTACAGAGATAAAAATATCACCTTGCACAAGTTTTCCCATAGAATAATCGAAACTAATAACATCTGTTAAGGTATCGTGATCTAGAAACTCTACATTCAATTTATGTAGATATTCATCATCACAAAACACGTAATTTATTTCTTCCAACTTATATCCTTCTTCTGAAATAACACTAGAAATCCAAGTCGCAATCGCTTCTTCATTTTCTATTTTAAACTCCGTTTCGTAATTAAAATCAATCATGGCTTTCCTTGAAATATTCTTGAACTTTCTTTTTATAAATTTGCTGCAAAGGTAAGCTTTGTCTGTTCAATATTTCAGTGGTTTTAAAATATTGTTTAGCCGTTGGTATTTGGCTATTCGAGTTATTATCAAAACCTATCCTATTCGTTTCAGATTCTCGTTTATCTTCTTCACCTTGCTGAAAGGATGCCTCTTGCATTTTCATCAATTGATGCTTTAACTGCATCATTTTTTGAAGGGTTCTGTTATTGAAACCATTATTCAATAACTCCATTTCTACAGATTCCATTTGCCGTAATAATTGGTCGGCATTTCCACGCGTACCTTTCTTACCTTCTTTAGCCAGTTGCTCCTCTAAAGCCATACGTAATTCTTGTTGTTGCTGATAGATTTTATAAAGTTCTCCATTTAAATCTTCACCAAAACCCTCTCCATTTTCTCCTGTTTTTCCTCCGTCTTTTCCACCTTTACCTTCAGAACCTGCCTTACCCGTTTCACCAGGACTACCATTATCACCTTCCTTATCCCCTTCACCTTCTTTACCATTTTCCTTTTTTCCTTTTCCATCCTTAGGTTTTCCTTGATCAGATTTTTTCAACCCCTCTTTCATCATCTCATTCAATTGCTCCTGAGTCATAATCATATCAGGTAATTGAGAATCACCATCCTGCCCTTTACCCTGAGACATACTCATATTTTCTTCCATATTATCAAGCACATCACTTAGCATATTTGCCAAATTATTAGCAGCTGTAACCGTGAACTGTTGCGCAGAAATACCTTGATACAATTGATTTTCTGCCAAAACTTCCACAGCCTTATCCATATTATAAAACACCTCGGTAATTTCTTTATTCACCGATTCCGAAAGCTTTGGTTGACGTAAAGACAACGCAAATAAACTATCATCAACATGCTCGAAATTTTCTTTTAAATCATTTTGTTTTTTAAGGTAAGAAGCGTATTTATTATTGTTCACATCTATAGTACTAAACCCATCCATTAAAGCTTCTTGATCGAAGGAAAATAAAACTAAGTTATCCAAAATCTGACGTAACATTTCAATATCTTCTTCCATTTTATCTCCAGACATACCACTCATAGCTTGACTCATTTGCTGACTCATTTCCATCATTTTCTTAGCCGCTTTCTTCTGGCTTTTTTTGGCGTCTCTTTTACTTTCTTTACCCGATGGATTAGCTTCGGGATTTTCAGGTTTAGCGGTTTCATTTTTTTCTAAAGCATCCGATGCTTTCTTTTGCTCCTGCTCTACTTCCTGCTCGTCTAATTTATCACGAGGTACTTCAACCTTCTTCTTTAAGGCCTTTCCTTCTTTTTCTAATTCTACAATATCTTTTTTGAATTCTTGAAATTTTTCATTCAAAGCATCCTGCTTTTCTTTAGTATTTTCTTGATCTTTTTCGTTGGCCAATTTCTCTTGATCTACCGCCAACTTCATTAAATCTTCCTTAAGTTTTTCTAGTTTCTTTTCAACATAAAAACGTTTGGTAAGCTCTAATAACTGCTGTAAACTTTTCTTTTTATTCTTATTCTCCTTAGCCAATTCATCTAATTTTTCAACAAGACGTTCTTTACTAATTTTATCTTGAAGCTTTTTAAGTTCATCTAAAAGCTTTTCATCTTGCTTCAATTTTTCTTCGTTTTCATCTAAACGTTTCTGAAGATCTTCCTTAAAAATATCGTCCTTTTTATTTTCTTTCTGAAAGTCTTCTAAATTATCCTTTAGCTTCTTATTGAAACTTTTCATCATTTCATCTTGCTGTTTCTGACGTTTAAGAAAAGACTCTAATTTCTTTTTATCATTAAAATTTAAACTTGATTTCTCTTTTTGCATTTTAGAAATTTCTTCCAATTTCTTTTCCTGCTCATCAAAATTTTCCAACGACTTATTTAAATCTTGTATACTTTCCTGTTGTTCTTGAAGCTGTTTTTGCTCTTCTTCGCTATTTGTGCGTTTTCTATAGCTAAAAACTTGACTTTTTACGCTTTTAAAGCTATTAACTACATCATTATCAAATAGTTGAAAATACAATTCATAAGAAATACCTGCTTCAACCTCAAAATTATCAGGAAACGCACTAATAAACTCTCCTAAATTGGAATTTGGAATCGAAATTGTTTTTACAGTTTTATTCGATTCTTCTTCCGAAGGATAATAAACCAGTTGTAATTTACTAAATCCATAATCGTCGCTTACCTGTCCATAAAAATATAACGACTGATTATCCACACTATCTCTTTGCACTTTTAATCTTAATTCTGGATATTCATCTTTTACAACACCAATATTGAACGCTAGGTTTTCATAATGCTTCAAATTCGTGTTGCTTGTGCTTAGCGTATATGAGAAATTTTTAAATATTTTTTGTTTTACGCCAAATACGTCAGCACCCTCTTTTTTGAAATTTATAGTGTCTTTTGATAATAATTGCACCTCACTAGTAGATTTCGTTTTTAATTGCCAACTAATTTCTGTGCCTTCCGGTACTAAAGCATTTCCTGTACTTTTTAATGTTTGAGTTTTCTTATTTGTATAATTCGGAAAATCTAAAATCATTTCGAAATCTAAAAGTGATGGCACTTCTAAAACTTCAATCGCATAATTTTTAGAACGCACCTTGTTAGCCGATAATTGAAATTCTACTCCTGTTTTAAGTTGCGGAAAAATATATTCAAACTCCCCTACATTTTTCTGTTGTAAAAAATAAGTTTCATCATTATAAGTTATTTGCACCGTTTCCGGCATAACCTCCCCTGCTGTTTTTACAATGAGTTTAAAATCTTTATTCTCTATAGCTTTCAAATTTTCGTTAACCACAAAAAACTGAAAAGGCGCTGGCGGTTCGTAAGCTGTTTTATAATTTACAACACGTGTATAACTATCGCTAAACCAATTGAAATTTCCAGTAAAAAAAGTGAGTAGTAAAATAACTACCGGAATGGCCGCATACTTTAAATACCCAAGATTCTTCTTAAAATTTATAGCTAGTTTAAACGGAATTGGATTTAACTCCAAAGATTTCTGATTGATACTCGCTAGAAGTAATTCCGATTTAGAATCACTTTCATTAAGTTGAAGTACATTCAATAACTTATCATTCACTTCAGGAAAATGTTCCCCGATTAATTTTGAGGCCTCCTTATAGTTAATCCCCTTTTGAAGTTTAAACAATTTAGCAAGCGGTACAAAGATAAATTTGATTAACAAGCCTAATTCAACAGCAATAAACAGCCAAAACAAAACACTTCGCGCCGTGGTATTTAACCATAAAACCGACTCTATAAAAAGCGTAAACAGAAAATAAAGTAGCCCAATGGCAAAAAACAAGATGGCACCTTTAAGCAATTCATTGGTATAAAACCGCTTAATAAAGGCTTCTAATTTATGTTGTATATTTTCGAAATTATTCATGCTTTTACAAAAACTATTGGGAACAAAAGTATTAACCCACTAAACTACAATTTTATTTTTTACAAGGTTTATAATAAGTTGTTAATTGTATCTTTGCCAAAATTCCTGAAACAAGCAATGATTTTGGGGTTAAAACAATTCAATCCACACTTAAATGTTCGCATTTAAGTATTACTATAAATTAAAAACATGACCAAAAATGTTCGTGTGCGTTTTGCACCAAGCCCAACAGGACCGCTACATATTGGCGGCGTTCGTACAGCATTATTCAATTATTTATTCGCTAAAAAACACAACGGAACTTTTATTTTAAGAATAGAAGATACCGACCAAAACCGTTATGTAGAAGGTGCCGAACAATATATTATTGATGCTTTAAAATGGTGCGGCATGCCATTAGATGAAGGTCCAGGAACCAACGAAAAATTTGGTCCATACCGTCAAAGTGAACGTAAACCATTATATAAAGCTTACGCTGAAGAATTAATTGCATCAGGAAATGCTTACTACGCTTTTGATACTGCCGAAACTTTAGATGCTGAAAGAAAACAATGCGAGGCCAATAAAGAAACCTTTATTTATAATTGGCATAATCGCCTAAAATTGAGTAATTCTTTATCGCTTAGCGCGGAAGAAACTCAGGCTAAGTTAGATGCTGGCGACGATTACGTGATCCGTTTTAAAAGTCCGCAAGACGAAACACTTCATCTAAAAGATATTATCCGTGGCGATATAAAAATTGATACTAACATTTTAGATGATAAGGTTTTATTTAAAAGTGATGGTATGCCAACCTACCATTTAGCGAATATTGTGGACGACCATTTAATGGAAATCTCGCATGTAATTCGTGGTGAAGAGTGGTTACCATCTTTGGCATTACACTACCAATTGTACAAAGCTTTTGGATGGGATGCGCCAGAATTTGCACACCTTCCACTTATTTTAAAACCAACAGGAAAAGGAAAATTAAGCAAGCGTGATGGCGATAAATTAGGGTTCCCTGTTTTTCCATTATTGTGGGAAGATCCAAAAACGAACGAAATTTCTAGAGGTTATAAAGAAGATGGATATTTTGCCGATGCTATGGTAAATTTCCTTGCTTTTTTAGGTTGGAATCCAGGAACAGAACAAGAGATTTTTACACTAGAAGAATTGGTTGCCGCTTTCGATTTGAAAAAAGTAAACAAGTCTGGTGCACGTTTTGATCCGGATAAAATTAAATGGTTTAACCACCATTATATGCAAGAACAAAATAACGAAGAGTTAGCAGATATATTCAAAAATTCAAGACCAGAATTAGCAGATATCGATACAAGCTACATTGCAATGGCCATAAATTTAATTAAAGAACGTGCTACTTTTGTGAGCGATTTCTGGGATTTAAGCCACTTCTTTTTTGTTACACCAACATCTTATGATGAAAAAGCATCTAAAAAAGCTTTAAAAGAAGGTACAGACGACATTATGAAGCAACTTATAGCCGTTTTAAACGCAAATACCGAATTTTCGGTAGAAACGCTTACTACAGAGATCAAAGGCTGGATAACAAGCAACGAAATCAGTTTTGGAAAAGTAATGATGCCTTTACGTTTAGCACTTGTTGGTGCTTTACAAGGTCCTGATGTTTTCGATATTATGTACATGATTGGAAAAAACGAAACCGTTAAGCGTATTGAAAAGCTAATTGCTACAATATAAATTTAGGTTTCCTTAAAATAAAAAAAGGTCTCTAAGTAGTTTTTAAACTATTTACAGACCTTTTTCTTTATAAATACGTTCCTAATGCTTCAAAGGAATCACCATATTCCACGTGTTTTCAAACTTCCAAGCTTCAGGTCCATTACCAACCGCAGCAAATAAATGCGTAGGCTTTCCATCTTCAACTAAAACAAAAGGACGTTCAAAATGATTTTGGTGAGATGTTGATCCATCGTCCCATAATACATCACGACTGTATGCTTTTACATTTTCGAATAAGTTCCATTTTACACCATCTTTAGACCAAATATGGATACCTCCACCTTCTTCTCCACAAATTTCACCAGAGCGATCTTTCATAACACCTTCATATCTATCGCCTGCCCACCAAATGTATGGATCTTCAACATCTACATGGCTATTACCAGGGGTTTCAAACCTAAAAACAGGTTCTTCACTTAAACGCTTGTACTCCCCTTTTGGGTTATCTGCCATAGCAACACCTAACAATAATGGCGGTTTTGGAGTTACAGAAGATTTATACATCAGTAAAATTTTACCAGTTTGTGGATCTACTGCTGGAGAAGGATTAGACGTAATAGTCGCATCCCAATGTCCTGGTCTAGGCTCAATAACAGGTTTATCAACACGTTCCCATGGGCCAAAAATAGAATCACTAATTGCTAAACCAACACGCTTATTTAACCAAGCAGCATTCCAATCGTAACCATCTGGTTTTGGATTCTCTTTTGTGGGTTGATCAAAATCGTAAGTCGTCCCAAAATGATATAATAAATACTTGTCTTTATATTTTACAATTCTTGGATTGTGCGTACACATGCCATCAAAAAATTCCTTTCCACGAACAGGAAGCACCACTTCTTGAAATTCGTAAGGTCCAACAGGCGTATCGGCCACAGCACGAACCACTTCAGAATTTGTCACCCAATTACCAAAACCAACATCTTTAGACCATCGGGAGGCAAACATATGGTATTTACCATCTTCCCCTTTTATAACAGACGATCCCCAAATCCAGTAATTATCGTCACGAAACCCACCGCCAATTGGTGCCGGTAAAACGCGATCTATAAATGCCTCTGGTGGTTTATTATCTCCCATACAAGATAGTAAACTAATGGATGATAATGCCAATGAGCCTTTAATTGTGGTATCAATAAATGTTCTTCTTTTCATGCTTATTTTTTTTGAATTTTAAAACGAAATTTCTGCTCCTAAAACCAACATGGTTTGGTTGCCTTCAAAACGAGAATTTCCGCCAGAAAAATCTAAAGGTTGTTTTTCAATTTTCTTTAAAATATTGGTAAATCCGTAAATATATTGTGCTTTCAACTTAAAATTTTTCACACCAACCGAAGCTCCTACTACCCCATTAAAATTAAACTGCGAAATATTTTTAATATCGTTAGCCGATAAATTTAGGTAATTATTGATGTAATAATTCTCTTGAGACCTATCATTTAATTCTAACTTGCCATTATATTGCAACATAGGCCCTAAATCTATGGTGAAATATTGCGGTACAACTTTTATCTGCATTAATAAAGCTACTTGAGCAGCAAACATTTTATAATCAATATAAGTTGTTTCATTACTAATTAAATCTGGTCTACCTAGTACTTCCAAGTGGTTTTCTGAGAGTTGCATACCAAAACTAACATTGTACCAACGGTTAGGTATATCTACCGTTGCAGCCATTCCACCGGTAAAACCTTGTGTGCTTTTTGTTGTAAAATTATCGGTTACAATATCAAATTGTGTAATTCCTCCCGAGATGCTAAAACCATTAGTAATTCTATAATTTCCTTTTTGTGCAAAAGATTTTGTAACAAAGCATAGGGTTATAACTACTAATAGTAAAGGTTGATTATATTTCATACTAGTTCGGGATATAAACCACCAAATATAGTTTAATTTTTGTATCTTAATTTTCTAATCATTTAATAAAAAATTCTATGGATTTCGTTTTCATTCCTCTTATTGTATTTGGACTATTTATTTTAATTTCATCATTCTTTACGGTGAAACAACAAACTGCAGCTATTATAGAACGCTTTGGGCGCTTCCAAGGTATACGTCAATCTGGTTTACAATGGAAAATTCCATTAGTAGATCGTATTTCAGGCCGTTTAAGCCTAAAAATTCAGCAATTGGATGTTATTGTAGAAACTAAAACTAAAGATGATGTATTTGTACGTCTAAAAGTTTCTGTGCAGTATAAAGTTATTAAAGAAAAAGTAGAAGATGCTTTTTACAAGCTCGATTACCCACACGATCAAATTACAAGTTATGTATTTGATGTGGTACGTGCTGAAGTTCCAAAAATGATTTTGGATGACGTGTTTTTAAGAAAAGATGATATCGCCATTGCTGTAAAAACAGAATTAAACGATGCCATGCAAAATTATGGTTACGATATTATAAAAACTTTAGTAACAGATATTGACCCAGATGCACAAGTAAAAGAAGCCATGAACCGTATTAATGCTGCCGATAGAGAAAAAACAGCGGCACAATATGAAGGTGATGCAGCACGTATTTTAATTGTAGAGAGAGCTAAAGCGGAAGCAGAAAGTAAACGTTTACAAGGACAAGGTATTGCAGATCAACGTCGTGAAATTGCACGTGGTTTAGAAGAATCGGTTGAAGTATTAAACAAAGTAGGTATTAACAGCCAAGAAGCATCGGCATTAATTGTAGTTACACAGCATTACGATACTTTACAAGCCATTGGTAGCGAAACTAATAGTAACTTAATTTTACTACCAAATTCGCCACAAGCCGGAAGCAATATGCTAAACGATATGGTGGCTAGTTTTGCAGCAAGTAACCAAATTGGTGAAGCCATGAAAAACAATAAAAAGAAAGAAATTAAAGAATAGACTTAACCTATATTTCTATGTTGAAATTAAATCCTCAAAGGTTATCCTTTGGGGATTTTTTATAAAATAATAACTTTATTCCGCTTTAAATGGATGTCTTGGTTCCCAATCCTGAGTTGGATCCATTAGTTTAAAAATTTGTTTTAAAGCCGCATTCATAAGTACATTCGTATGCTTTAAATACACCAACATCGGTTTAGCCTCGGCTCCTACCGAACTTTTAATTTCCATAGCTGTACGCGCATAAACAATGGTTTTAAATTGGTTTTCTATACCAAATTTAAGCATATCGTAAAGCATATTTAAATACAACTGATTTTTATATTGATGTTCGCTATCGTAACCTAAAAAATAGGTTTCTAAAGATTTATTATTCCGAATTAAAGTATAAAACCCAACCAGTTTATCTTCCAAATAATAACCAAAAATTCTAAAATTTTCTTTTAGTTGAAATTTCAAACTATAAAAATGATTTTCAGGTAGAATGAAGGTGTTAAACTTCGCATTATTAGATACATTTAAATACAACTGATGCAATGTTTGACTGTTATTTTTAACGTCATCTATAGATAATTCAACGGCTTTTATACCATTTAATTTCTTTCTAGCCCGTTTATAACGGTCTCGATATTTTTTCTGTAATGCGGCTGTATAATCTTCAATAGTAACCCAATTTCTTTTAACCGAAAATATCATATTAGGTTGTACCACAACCTGATGCAGTTTTGCAGCATCTAAGCTTTCTTTTTCTTTATGTATGGAATCATTTTCAAAATAATCTTTCAGCACAAACATTCTAATGGTTTTATTCTGTTTGGCTTTTATGATGGACTTTATTTCATACAAAGCCGTTTGAGTGATTTTAAAAAAAGCTTCCTGAGATATGTCTTTTCTTTTAAAATATAATCCGTGTTGCCCAGTCTGCGTTAAATTCCCAATTACTAAAATATTTCCCTTTAAAATTTTAGAAATTAAATCGCGTAAATAAGATTTTAAACAAGATATATCGGTCTTTCTAAACATATCTTTCAAATACAATTGTACCCGTTGCGTCACAGCTACACCAACCAAAATATCCTTTTTAAAAACACCAATGTAAAACAACTCCAAATTATTTGGAGCTGCAATTTCCAACGCTTGTAAATAGGCCAGTTGCAAAAATACATCGTGCTTTACAAGAGGATCCCAACCTTCTGGAAGGTCCTTAAATGAATAATAAATTTTATAATGTATCAATAGAAAAATAAAAGACTGAAAATTACAATTCTCAGTCTTTAAATATGTTAAAAGTTTACAAAAATATTATTCCCAACCACAAATAATTGCGCCCATAATACCCAAGGTTACAGTCCAATATCCAGCATTTATAAAAATGTATTTAGCACTTTTACGCTCGAATAACGCATTAGTTCCAATAATGGGTAGCGCCACAAAAAGACCTGCTAAAACACCATGTAAACCGCCATGTTTATAGGTTCTAAAAGCATCCCCATAATCGTCCATAAAAGCATCGTAAGAAGGTAATGCTTTAGTAGCATCTCCTCCAATAAGACTTAACGCACCTGTTTGATGAATACTCATTTGCATCATAGTCATTGCTAATAAAAAGGCAAAAATAAAGGCTAGAATAAAAATTTTAATCATGTTACCACCCTTAATTTGCGCATCCGTTATATTAGCTTCTTTCATCCAAACAGTGCCAAATACTTTTGGATTATACCAAATAAAACCGACCACTAAAGCAGAAATAGCAGCTACCAGAATAGCTGTAAAGTTTAAAAAATCCATAGTAAAAAATATTAGTTAGTCTTTAAATGTACGAAAATAACTGCTTCTATAGTATATTACCAACTTCCGCTAGCACCACCGCCACCAGAACTTCCACCACCACCAGAAAAACTACTACTAGACGATGAACCTATATAACTTGAGCTAGAACCGCTAGAAGAAAAATTCTTGCTCATATATTTTTTATCATTCTTTAACAATGAAAATTTTAAAGGTTCGTATTTTATACTAGACCGTGTAGAAAAAACAATAATTAATGGCAGAATAATAAACACCAAAACAACAAAAATAATGATGTTGCTTGAATTTAAAAAGGAGGCTTCTTCTAAAAGATCAAAAGGATCAATTACATCATTTTCATCTACTTGAGTACTAATAATCATTACTGCAAAAAACAGTGGCAAGACTATAAAAGGTAAACTAAACAACACCAAAAATAAGGACGAAATTAATATAAAAGGAAAGGAAACAACACTCACTTTTCCTGTTATTAAACCTCTAAAAACATTAAGTACTTTTTTATAACCAGCATAAAACGTAAAACCTCCAGCCCCTATAAAAATGCTAAAAAATAGCGTTAGCGCCCCGCCAATTAAAATTTTACCCCAAAGTGGCACTTCATTTTCTTCTTCAATTAAATTAGCAAACTCGTCACGGTATTTAGGATCGTCAATAAGTTTTACTATTTCCGAAGTTGCTAAGTTTACACCTTTAAAAAAGTCGCCTTTTTTAAATTCAGGCGTCATGGTTTTTCTAATAATTCGAGATGCAAAAGCATCGGTAACTATAGGTTCTAACCCACGGCCAACTTCAATCCTAAACTTTCTATCGTTTTTAGAAACTAAGATTAAAAGTCCATTATCGGCTTCTTTTTGTCCGAGTTTATTCCTATTAAACACCTGGTAAGCATAATTTTCCACCGTATTATTTCCTAAGGAATTAATAGTTAAAACAACAATTTGATGCGTCGTTTCGGTTTCGTAAGCTTTTAGTTTTCCCCGAAGTTCTAGGGTTTCGCTTTCGCTGAAAAGATGAGCGTTATCGGTTACAATTTCGGTTAGAATAGGAAAATCCTCTTGCCCGTTGGTTTGTTGAAACCAAACAAAAAACAAGAGGATTATTAATTTTAATTTACTCAAATGTTATAAGTAAGCTTGTATTTAATTGAACGTTTTAGCTTCTTCAACTAATAACTCATTTTTATCTTCTAATGCTTTTTCAATAAAGGCATTAATATCATCATTTTTGGCCTGTCCGTTTTCTACTAAAACTTTCAAAATAAGGGTCACAGCAATACGCGTTCCTACTTTTTTAACAGCGGTGTTAAAAAGTGGTTCTACCTCATCATAAGTCACGTCTTTGGCTAGTTCTAAAATTTCAGCTCTAACTTTTAGTCGTTTTTCTTCAGGTAAATTTGTATACTTTTTACCTAATTTTTGAATGACATCAATCGCTTTTCTTTGCGACTGTTGTTGTGGCTTTTGCTTGTTAGTATTCGCATTTGTATTAGCTGCTGGTTGTGGTTTAACCTTAGCCCAAGAATCACGTAATCCAACGGTTTTATTAAATACTAACTTATCTGAAGCCGAATCGTTATCCACATTAAAATAACCCAAACGTTGAAATTGGAACCTTTGACCTATTTCAGCATCTTGTAAACTTGGCTCAACAAAAGCTTCAACCAATTTTAAAGAATCTGGATTTATAAATTCCATAAAGTCTTTATCTTGATGACTATCTGGAGCTTCATCTAAAAATAAACGATCGTATTCTCTAACTTCTGCTTTTACAGCATGTTTTATAGAAACCCAATGCAAGGTTCCTTTTACACGACGTTCCGTATCATCGGAATAGGTACAATGTACTTCTGTAATATTACCGTTAGCATCCTTTACAACCGATTCTGCTTTAATAATATAAGCGTTTTTCAATCGTACTTCTCCGCCTAATTTCAAACGGAAAAACTTATTACTAGCTTCTTCTTTAAAATCTTCTTTTTCTATATAAATTTCACGAGAAAATGGCACTTTTCTAAAACCAGCGGCATCATCTTCTTGATTATTTTCAGCATCAAACCATTCCTCTTTATCTTCTGGATAGTTCGTAATTACCACTTTAATCGGGTCTAAAACCGCCATAACACGTGGTGCCGTTTTATTTAAATCTTCACGAATGCAAAATTCTAAAAGCGATACATCTATCACGTTTTCACGTTTAGCAACACCTACAGTTTCAACAAATTTTCTAATAGCTGTTGGCGTATAACCTCTACGACGCAAACCAGAAATAGTTGGCATACGTGGATCGTCCCAACCATTTACCACACCATCTTCTACCAATTTAAGCAACTTACGTTTACTCATTATGGTGTAACTTAGATTTAAACGGGCAAATTCACGTTGTTTTGGTCGTAATTTATCTTCTGTAACTACTTGGTCTAAAAACCAATCGTAAAGCTCTCTATGAGGTTTAAATTCAAGCGAACATAAGGAATGTGATACTTGTTCTAGGTAATCACTCTCACCATGCGTCCAATCATACATTGGGTAAATACACCAATCGTTTGCAGTTCTGTGGTGATGTTTCTTTAAAATACGATACATAATCGGGTCACGCATTAACATATTTACATGTTGCATATCGATTTTAGCACGTAAAATATGTTCACCTTCATTAAATTCTCCCGCTTTCATACGTTCGAATAAATCGAGGTTTTCTTCAACCGTTCTATTTCTAAAAGGTCCATCAACACCTGGTTGTGTAGGCGTTCCTTTTTGTTCGGCCATCGCTTCGCTAGACTGCGAATCGATATAAGCTTTTCCTTCTTTTATAAAATATACGGCCCAATCGTAAAGTTGCTGAAAATAATCGGACGAGAATAATTCCTTATCCCATTTATACCCCAACCACGATACATCTTCCTTAATGGCATCTACATATTCCTGCTCTTCTTTAGCCGGGTTTGTATCATCAAAACGTAAGTTTACGGGTGCATTATATTTTTCACCTAAACCAAAACTAATACCTATAGCTTTAGTGTGGCCAATGTGCAAATACCCATTAGGCTCTGGCGGAAATCTAAAACGAAGATTTTCTTTTGGCATTCCATTTGCCAAATCTTCTTCTATAATTTGCTCTAAAAAATTGAGTGATTTTCTTTCTTCAGACATATTTAAATCAATAAGCTTCAAAATTACATAAATTCAAGTTATTTTTGACCTATTCTAAGCAAGAAGCGTAACAAATTTGGATTAATTGTGACTAACGTTTTAAAGTTATAATATGAAAACTAATAATTACAGTTGTCCGAAATGCCAAAATAGAGAATTTGAAACCAGTGAAATGCGCGCCACCGGTGGAACATTATCTAAAATATTTGATGTTCAGAACAAAAAATTCACCTCAGTAACCTGCACTCGTTGCACGTATACCGAATTTTACAAAGCCAAAACAAGCGCCTTGAGTAATATTTTTGATTTATTTACAAGCTAATGGGAATTATAAAAGTTGAAAACATCAGGGTATTTGCACACCATGGTTGTTTAAAAGAAGAAACAAAAATTGGTAGTGATTATCGTGTAGATTTAAAAGTAAAAGCCGATTTACAAACTTCAGCAAACACAGATAAACTAAGTGATACTGTAGATTACGTGTTTCTAAACCGTATTATAAAAGAGGAAATGGATATCCCATCTTACTTACTAGAAACGGTTGCCAAACGTATTTTAAACCGTATTTTCAACGAAGATAAAATGGTAAAAAAAGCAACTGTTTGGGTAAGCAAATTAAACCCGCCAATAGGTGGTGATGTTCAGCGTGTTACTATAAAAATGAGTAAAAAACAGAAATAAGTGAATTTATACATTGTAAAATGTAAATTTTTTTTACATTTGCAGTCCACTAATTTTGGTGTCGTGGCCGAGTGGCTAGGCTCAGCTCTGCAAAAGCTGCTACAGCGGTTCGAATCCGCTCGACACCTCAACAAAAAAGCTTCCTAAGAAATTAGGAAGCTTTTTTTATTTGTAGTCGTTTATTTATAATTATTAAGAAAAAAATTAATCCAAAGTTCTCTAATTAATCGGACTAATTTGCTCCAATTTTTCTTTAAGTAGTTCCTTTTCCTTCGGAAAAAATCCTTGTACCAAAAGCAGCACGCCAAAGCCAAATATTACTAATGAAATGACTTTTTTTGTTTTATAAATAAGCCGCGGTGTTAGTTTGTTTTTTAGTTTTTTAGCAACTATAATTTTAGCTAAATCGGTTATAAAATAAACAATTAAAATAGTACTTAAAAAAACGATTACTCCATTTTTAGATGTGGTTAAAGAGTTAGCCAGAACAATAAAAGCTACCCAACCTAACAGCACACCAATATTTATAAAGTTGAGTAAAAAGCCTTTTAAAAATAACTTTCCGTAGCCTTTTTTTATTTCAACTTTATGATACTCACGCACAATTTCACGGAATGATTTAGATGTTTTTACGAATGAAATAAGTCCGTAAACCAATAGCAATACACCGCCAAAGACTAAAAAGTTAGGATCGTCCTTTATTTTTTCAAGCAGTTTATTGGTACTAAAAAAGGCAACTAATATAAAAATAATATCGGCCAACATCACGCCACTATCAAATATTAAAGCACTCCTAAAACCTTTTGTAGCACTGGTTTCTAACAGTACAAAAAAGACTGGACCAATGGTGAAAGCTAGAATAATTCCGAAGGGAATAGCGGTTAAAATATCGTCGAACATAATATTGTAAACAAATTATACCAAATATAATTAGAGTCTGTATTATAAATGGTATTACAAAGTAATGAAATATTTTAGACACCCTTTTTATTTACACATCAAATTTCTAAATAGTTTTTACCGCTTTACTTTATAAGCAAGAAACAGCGGTATGTAATTTATAGGTTTTATAACACCTCAAAACTTTTATTTCTGGTAACATACTTTGTTTCTAATAAAAATAAACCACTAATTAAAACCTTGTTGGCATTCTTTAAGCAAACAGCTCGGGTAATATTTACCCAATAATCTTCTTTTTTATACACTTTTTACACAATAGAAATGACTCGTTTATTTTACAAAAAATATTAAACTACTATTTATCAATGTATTACATATTTTAATTGATTTCATTTTAGTTACGGCACATTTATTTCAATTAACTCATCGTAAAACAATTTACAATAATTATAAAAGCATAAAATCATGAAAAAATTAATTTTAACAATAGCGTTCGTAGCAGGTGGATTATCAACTTACGCTTTACAGATCAACCCAACTCAATCGGATATCACAACTATTTCTATCACTGAAGAATTTAAAGAAGTTGCTTTAGAAAACGTACCAACTGCAGTTACTGAAGCAGTAGCTAGAAATTTTTCAACAGCAACCTTAAAAAAAGCTTATGTAAACAGTGTTGAGCAATACAAACTTGAACTTACTATCGACGGTACAGATAATGTTGTTTATGCCGATAAAGATGGTAACTGGTTAAAATTGACAGATATCGGAACTCCAGCTCAAGATACAGAAGAAACCATTGAACAATAATAATTATAAATAGTAACCCCTTAAAACAAAAACATCATGAAAAAATTAATTTTAGCAGTAGCATTCGTAGCAGGTGGATTATCAACTTACGCTTTACAAATCAACCCAACTCAATCGGAAATCACAACCATTTCTATCACTGAAGAATTTAAAGAAGTTGCTTTAGAAAACGTGCCAGCAGCAGTTACTGCAGCAGTAGCTAAAGATTTTTCAACAGCCACTTTAAACAAAGCTTATGTAAACGGTAGCGAACAATATAAACTTGAAATCACTATCGACGGTACAGACAATGTTGTTTATGCTGATAAAGATGGTAACTGGTTAAAAGCATCAGACGTTGAAGCGCCAGCTCAAGATACAGAAGAAACCATTGAACAATAATAATTTATAAATAGTAACCCCTTAAAACAAAAATATCATGAAAAAATTAATTTTAGCAGTAGCATTCGTAGCAGGTGGATTATCAACTTACGCTTTAGAAATCAACCCAACTCAATCGGAAATCACAACCATTTCTATCACTGAAGAATTTAAAGAAGTTGCTTTAGAAAACGTGCCAGCGGCAGTTACTGCAGCAGTAGCTAAAGATTTTTCAACAGCCACTTTAAACAAAGCTTATGTAAACGGTAGCGAACAATATAAACTTGAAATCACTATCGACGGTACAGACAATGTTGTTTATGCGGATAAAGATGGTAACTGGTTAAAAGCATCAGACGTTGAAGCTCCAGCTCAAGATACAGAAGAAACCATTGAACAATAATAATTTATAAATAGTAAAACCTTAAAAACAAAAATATCATGAAAAAATTAATTTTAGCAGTAGCATTCGTAGCAGGTGGATTATCAACTTACGCTTTACAAATCAACCCAACCCAATCGGAAATCACAACCATTTCTATTACTGAAGAATTTAAAGAAGTTGCTTTAGAAAACGTGCCAGCAGCAGTTACTGCAGCAGTAGCTAAAGATTTTTCAACAGCTACTTTAAACAAAGCTTATGTAAACGGTAGCGAACAATATAAACTTGAAATCACTATCGACGGTACGGACAATGTTGTTTATGCCGATAAAGATGGTAACTGGTTAAAAGCATCAGACGTTGAAGCACCAGCTCAAGATACCGAGGAATAGTATTATATACCCCTCTCTTAAAAAAAAGGCGTTTTAAAATAAAACGTCTTTTTTTGTGTTTATAAAATTTACCTATCCACTAAACTTAATACATTTGTAGACCAATACTTTTTTATGAAGCAAATCTTATTAATTGAAGATGATGTCTCTTTCTCTAAAATGCTAAAACATTTTTTAGAACGCCATCAATATGCCGTAACTTTAAGCTATAATATTAATAGCGCTTCTACCCTATTAAAAAAACAAAAATACGATCTAATCTTTACCGATTTAAGACTACCAGATGGTAGTGGTATTGATTTATTAAAGCAAATAAAAAAGGATAAAAATATGGTTCCTGTTGTTTTAATGACGGGTTATGCCGAAGTTTCAACCGCTGTACAAGCCATGAAACAAGGTGCTTTCGATTATATTTCTAAACCTTTTAATCCCGATGAAGTTTTAGAAGTTATTAATAATGCTTTAGAACAAAAAACATCTACTAATAGTACTTCTGAAAAAGTAAATAAACAACCAAAAAATAGTACAAATACAGAGTTTGTTAAAGGTATTAGTGCCGCTTCCAAAACCTTAAATGAATATATTAAATTAGTAGCTCCAACAGATATATCGGTTTTAATTACGGGTGAAAGTGGTACAGGTAAAGAAGTTGTAGCCAAAACAATTCATTTAAAAAGTACAAGAAAAGATAAACCATTTATACCTGTAGATTGTGGTGCCATTCCAAAAGAAATAGCTTCAAGTGAGTTTTTCGGACATAAAAAAGGTTCATTTACCGGTGCAACAGACGATAAAATAGGTCATTTTGAAGCCGCCAATGGTGGTACTTTATTTTTAGATGAAGTTGGAAATTTAACCTACGAAAATCAAATACAACTGCTTCGTGCTTTACAAGAACGAAAAGTAAAACCTGTAGGTAGTAATACTGAAATTAATGTTGATATTAGGTTAATAACCGCAACAAATGAAGATCTACTTCTTGCTGTTGAAAAAGGCACTTTTCGTGAAGATTTATACCATAGATTGAATGAATTTTCTATTAAAATACCTAACCTAAAAGAAAGACATAACGACTTAATTCTATATGCCGATTTCTTCTTAGAAAAAGCTAATAAACAATTAAACAAATCGGTTATTGGTTTTTCTAAAAGTGTACTTAATATATTTTTAGATTACGCCTGGCCTGGTAATTTAAGAGAACTATCTAATGTAATTAAACGCGCCACCTTGCTAACACAAACGGAACTTATTGATACCAATGTTTTACCTAGCGAGTTAACACAACCTAAAGAAACGGTGCAGAGTAACGCTAGTTTTTCAACAAAAGAAAACGAAAAAACACTTATTATAAATGCTTTAAAAGAAGCAAATAATAATAAAACAAACGCCGCCAAATTATTGAATATTACTAGAAAAACACTTTATAATAAAATAAAGGAATACGATATTAATTAATATAATTTTCTAAAGCTTTAATAAACTGTTCTAGCTCCTTTTTAAAAGCTTCAAAATCGTTATTTTCTATAGTTTTACGCAATTCGAAGGTTTCTAAAAAAGGAATAACAGCGTCAACACTTAACTGTTTAAACATTGTAAGCATTTTATGGCTTAGGCTATTAATAGTTTCAATATCGTTGATGTTTTTTGCAACAACTAATAACTCATAATTCTTCTTAGTGTCATCTAAAAACGTTGTTAATATCCCTTTAACTGCATCGGTATCATTATTGAAAAAAGTACTTAACGAAACAATACTAAATCCTTCTGGTTCTATAGATTCTTCAGTAATCCGTTTTTCTTTAATATAAGTACCTTCACTACTAAAAAACGATTCTAAAACATGTTGAATTTTACTAGAATTAAATGGTTTTAGTATCACTTCGGAAAAACCACTATTCAAATAATCTTTAGTAGACATTTTTGCCCTTCCGGTCATCGCAATTATAGGTTGATTTTTATAAGAAGCATCTGTTTTAAGAATTTCCATAAAATGTATACCATTCATTTTTGGCAACTGAATATCGGTTAAAACAAAATCGAAATCAATCTGTTTTATTTCATCTAAAGCATTTTTTGCGTCTCCAAACACATAAGCTTGTATGCCGTATTGTTTTAAAACGTCGTGAATAAATTTTCGCATAGACGCATCATCTTCAACAACGATGGCTTTTAAATTGAAAATAGGTTTTACTAATACCTCTGTAGATGTGTTGTTCGCATTTAGAGGCTTATTAGAACGCTTTACAGGTATTTTTAAAGTAAATATACTGCCTTTGTTTAATTCGCTCTCTAAAGTTAAATCTCCGCCTAAAATTTCAACTAATTTTTTAGAGATGGTTAAACCTAATCCAAACCCTTTGTCATTACTATTTTGATTATTATCAGCTTGAGCAAATTCTTTAAAAATGTGTTCCTTTTGATTATCATTAATCCCCACTCCGGTATCGCTAACTTTAATTTCTAATACCTCCTGTTTTAGTAAACTTGATATGGTAATACTACCTTCGTTTGTAAATTTATATGCATTAATAACCAAATTGAACAACACTTGTTTTAATCGAAATGGATCGGTAATGATAAGGTTTTCTATAGATTGATCATGTTCTAAAATAAATTCAACAGGCTTATTTTTTACGCTATTTTTTACATGCTGAACAATTTCCTCTATATGATTTTCTAAATTGAAAGCAATAGATTCTATGGTAATATTTCCGTTTTCTAGTTTCGAAAACTCTAATAAATCGTCCACCAGTTTCCCCATATAATTGGAAGCACTAGAAATATGTTCTATATAATTTTTATCTTTTTTTTCTAAAACCGATTGTTGCAGTAATTCGCTAAACCCGGTAATAGTACTTAAAGGCGTACGTAAATCGTGACTCACCATAGAAATTAATTGCTCTCTACTTTTTAAAAGTGATGATGTGGTTTCATTAGCTTCTTCGAGTTGTTTTCGATAACGTTGTGTTTTTCTAAACTCGTTTAAAATGATAATTGAAAAAATAATAATAACAATAAAACTTATAGCTGCAGATGCTAATATTATATTTTTACTACGATTAATTGTTAACTCTCTTTGTTGATTAATAACATTGCTATAGTCTACAATATCTCGCTCTAAGGCACTTAATAATTGTTGTAGTTTTCTAAAAATTATTAAATCGTTTTGAATAAGTTCACTTTCTTTTTTCTGTAAAAATACACGCTGATTATTTGACTTAATCTGCACATCTTTAAGCATACTTTTTGAAACAGATAGTAACGAATCTATTTCTATTTGGTCTGTTTTTTTAATAGAATCTCTAGGACTATATTTATTAAGTATTTTAACATACTCCTCAAAATTTAAGCGTGTTTTTTTATCTAAAGCATCAGGGTTTTTAACTAAATCGTTTATAGAAACCTTGCCTAAATGAGAATCTATAGACGTGAGTTTATTAATGGCTTTGTTTATAGATTCATCTGCATTATCGCGGGTTTTCAGTTCTTTTAACTCTTTGATATTTTCAAACTTCTGATTTACATAAACTTTAATACTATCTAAAATATGTTGTTGGCTATCACTGTTAATAAGTGATCTAAGCGAATCTATTTTTAAAATAAGTTGTTCATTTTCAAAAACATACTCGTCAAATTTTTCCGAAGATTTTAACTGAATTGCAGCTCTGGCTAAACTTTCATTTTCATAAATATCTGCAATTAAACTTCCTGCTCTAATAATTTTACTTCGATCGGTAATATCTTCTTTCTGTAAACTTGTAAATGTTTTTATTTCATGAAAAATTAAAAACCCCGAAATTGTAGCCAAAACACCCAGGATAATATACCCAATGATAACTTTAAAAGTAATAGTACGTTTAGCATATTTCATAAAGAATACTTGTTGTTTAGCTTTTTAAAACCCGTTTAATTCTAATTTATAAAAAATATACGATAATATACAACTTAGCAACTACCTTAAAAAAATAAAATTCATGCAGTTAAAATTTTAACCACATGAATTTTATAATATTTATTTAAAAGAAATTATCTTAATCTACATAATTAATGCGCCCACCAAACGCTGTATTTTCGGTAACATTCTTTGGTTTTCCGTAAATATACACATCGCCACCGGCTCTAATATTAACATCAGCTTCCTCGGAAGCTGTAATATGCGCCTCTCCAGCCGCTTTAATAGCTACTTCAGTTTTTGTGGTTTTAAGCGTTTCAGCTTTGTAAATTCCGCCAGTGTAAATTGTAATTTTTTGATTTGTAGATGTTCCTGTTGTTTTAATAACACTACCTGTAGTGGCTTTAATATTGGTAAAACTAACTTCTAATGGTACGTCTATAGAACCGCCTTCTTGAGCTCTTAAATCGATTTCAAATTGCTTAATAACATCTTTAGAAAATATCTTTGACCCTTCGTTTGCATCAATAAGATCTACTGCTGTATAGTACAATTTCACTTTTATTTTATTACCATCGAATATTTCGTTTAAATTCATTTTAACTTTTAGTAATCCGTTTTTATTAACAATGACTACATTTTCTGCATTTTCGCCAGTAATAACCACTTTATTGGTATCCGATTTTACAAGTTCTACCGTTATTAAATCGTATACTTTTAAGGTTTTAAATTCGCCTATTTCTTTTTCTATTGTATTATTTGCAAATATGCTTGTGCTAATAAAAAGCACTAAAATTTTAACTATTGTTTTCATGAGTATGTTCTGTTTGTTTTGATCTTGTTTATTATAAAACGTAAAACTATCAATAATTATTCCGCAATAAATAACTTTAGCAAAACATTATCATTCCATAAGTAAAGTTATAACTAAACTACCATAACCGCCGTACCCGTAATAGAGACTATAATAATACCCGAAGTAGGCATAGTTTCAATATCTAAAGCAATACCAACAACAGCATTTGCTCCTAACTTATAAGCATTATCTTGTAGTTTTTGAAAAGCTTCTTCCTTAACTTCATTTATTTTATTCTCGTAATTTTCGTAATATTTTTCCATATTAAACGAAATTGTAGTTTTTGGCATATTAACATCTACGCCACTTACAACACCTAAATAATTTTTAATGCTGTGTCCTTCAATAGTATTTGTTGTTGTTAAAATCATAAGTTTATCGTTTTGTTTATAAGTATTCTTTTTAAGCGAAAAGTTACAGTTATTTTACTAATTTTTGAAAATATACCTTGAAAAAACAAGCTCTATAATTTCTATATTTAATTGAAATAAAATGTTAAAAAATAATTAAACCGAATTAAAAATGTATCTTTTTTAACCTTCGCCAGTCTACTTAGTGAATAATAAAATTTAAAAACTATGAATACTTGTAAATGCACAAATTGTAGTTGTACAAATTGCAACTGCACAAACTGTTTAGAAAGTAAATGCCCTTGCGACAAATGCAATTGCGATACATGTAACTGTTGTTAAACCCTATAAAAGGTTAGTTTTAAGGCTAACCTTTTTTTACTTTTGAATATGGAAACTCAAAATATTTGGAACAAATTTAATGATGAGCTTTATTTTTTTATTCTGAAAAAAGTAAAAAATAAAAACGATACCAATGATATTTTCCAAAATACCTTTTTAAAAATTCATAAAAATCTAGATAAACTTAAAAATGAAGAAAAAGTAAAAGCTTGGATTTTTCAGATTGCTAGAAATGAAATTATAAATCACTTTAATAAAGAGGTTGTTTATGCAGAAAAAGAAGTAAATACTAATAAAGAAATTCCTTTAGAGATTAATGAAGAAGTATGTTGTTTTGATCGTTTTGTAACCGATTTACCCAAAATTTACCAGGATGTTATTGAGCTGGTTTACATTAAAGGCTTAAAACAAAAAGAAGTAGCAAGCACTTTGAGTATAAGTCTAGAAAATGTAAAGGCTAGAATAAAAAGATCTAAAGAGATTTTGAAAACAAATTTTAAAGCCTGTTGTAAATATGAATTGGATAAAAATGGAAACTTAATTGGTGAGCCCAATTGTACCATTTGTAATCCTTGTTAATAACTTCGTGAAGCCTTTAAACATATCACAAACTGATTTTTTTTTAAAAAGAAAATGAGCTTGATTATAAGATTCCACCTAGTGTGCGAATGAAAAAACAGGACATAAAAAAACCATTCGAATACCCTGAAACACAGTAAATATGTGCGTTAGGGATTGAACGGTTTGTTTGAAATCCTTTTTGTTTTCGTTTGAAAAACAAAAAGATTGAGTAGTGAAAGCCCGACTCTAACTGCGCCTTAAAAGCGCGGTTAGAGTAACGCCCAACTTATTTTATTCTTGATTTTCTGGCTTGCCTATTAAATGAAAATCTAAGTGTTTTTTAACTAAATCGGCATTTTTAACACTCACAATAATCTCTTCTCCAAGCTGGTAAGAAATTTTATTTTTGCTACCAACCATACTGTAAGTATCTTGATCGAAGGCGTAATGATCGTCTTTCATGTCGCGAACACTTACCATACCTTCACATTTATTTGAGATAATTTCTACGTAAATTCCCCAATCGGTTACTCCAGAAATAACACCCAAAAATTCTTCATCTTGATGATCTTGCATGAATTTAATTTGCATGTATTTTATAGAATCGCGCTCGGCTCTAGTTGCTAAACCTTCCATGTTGCTGGAATGCTGACATTTTTCTTCGTAAACATCTTGGTTTGCCGATTTTTCACCATTTAAATACTGTTGTAATAAACGGTGTGCCATAACATCTGGATAACGACGAATTGGCGATGTAAAATGACTGTAATAATCGAAAGCTAAACCGTAGTGCCCAATATTTTTGGTTGTATATTCGGCTTTACTCATGGTTCTAATAGTTAAAGTATCGACCAGGTTTTGTTCTTTTTTACCGTTAACATCTTTAAGTAAATTATTAAGTGATGCTGATACAGATTTACGATCTTTAAAATCTAATTTGTAACCAAATTTAGACACAACATTCTGTAAATTATCTAGTTTGCTATCGTCTGGCTCATCGTGCGTACGGTAAACAAAGGTTTTTTTAGGATCTTTTTTACCAACAAATTCCGATACTTTTCGGTTTGCTAATAACATAAATTCTTCAATTAATTTATTAGCGTCTTTACTGGTTTTAAAGAAGACTCCTACTGGGTTTGCATTTTCGTCTAAGTCAAATTTTACTTCTACTTTATCGAAAGAAATAGCTCCAGACGTCATACGTTTACCACGCATTAATTTTGCTAAATCGTCCATTTTTAAAATGGCATCGGCAACTTTTTGATCGGCTTTGTAAGTTTTTCCTGTTAACGAAACTTCTTTAGGAATGGTATTGGTCCCACTTTTTATAATGGCTTGCGCCTCTTCGTAAGCAAAACGTGCATCACTGTACGTTACCGTACGGCCATACCATTCGTTTTTAATTTCGCATTTATCATTCATTTGAAACACTGCAGAGAAGGTTAATTTCTCTTCGTGTGGACGCAGCGAGCAAGCGTTATTCGATAAAACCTCTGGAAGCATAGGCACTACTCTATCTACTAAATAAACCGATGTAGCGCGCTCGTAAGCCTCATCGTCTAAAATGGTACCTTCTTGTAAATAATGTGAAACATCGGCAATATGAATTCCTATTTCGTATAAACCGTTGTCTAACACCTCAAAAGATAAGGCATCATCAAAATCTTTAGCATCTTTTGGATCTATGGTAAAGGTTAAATCTTTACGCATATCTCGACGTTTTCCAATTTCTTCTTCAGTAATTGTAGTATCTATATTATTAGCAAACTCTTCTACTTCATGAGGAAATTCCATTGGTAAGCCGTATTCGGCTAAAATGGCATGAATTTCCGTGTTGTGCTCGCCTGGTTTACCGAGTACTTTTATCACTCTTCCGTTAGGAGAATCGGATTTTTCTGGCCAATCTTCTAATGAAACGAGTACTTTATCGCCATCTTCGGCTTTATTAATTTTATTAATAGGCACAAAAATATCTTTGCTCATTTTGTTGCTATCGCAAACTACAAAGGCAAAATTCTTTTTTTCGTGAATTTGGATTACGCCAACATATTCACTTTTAGCACGTTTAATAATGTTGGTAATTTCACCTTCCATTTTTCCACGTACTTTACGTTTATAAGCGTAAAATTCTACTTCGTCACCATTTAATGCTTTGTTGATATTGTTTGCGGCAATAAAAACATCGTCTTCAAAATCGTCGCAAATAATATAACCATTACCTCGTGCTGCTAAATCTAAAATTCCGGTATGATATTCTGCATTTATAACGGCTTTAAACTTACCGCGTTCTACTTCTTCAATGTCGTTTTTACCTTGTAACTCGCGAAGTTTTTTTATAATTTGATTTCTACTACTGGCATCGTTAACACCTATTTTGGCTGCAATTTGCTTATAGTTAAAAGTCTGGTTTCTTTCTTTTTTTAATATACTTAAAATAGTATTTGATAGGTTGGAAATCCCTTTACTTTTGGATTTTCCTTTTTTCTTTCTTGTCATTTAATTTGTAATCATTTGGATTTCCTAAGATAATGGAAATTCTGTTATCTAATAGCGTAATTTTAGGAGAAGATGCGCTATTTATTTTTACAAAGCTACGGTTTTAATATTAAATGGATGTTTTGTTAAGGTTAATCCTATAAAATTAATGCTTTTTAATTTGTTTTTTTAACATAAAAAAAAACATAAATATGTGAGTTTTTTAAAACTGTTCTTAGATTTATATATACCTATAACAACTCAATATTAATAATCGATTAAAAGTTATTTTTAACCGATTAAATACATATATTATAATACTCGCCTATCTATAAATCATAAATATCTATTTTTCAAATACTTACATATAAGCTCTAAGTTTAACTAAAATAAATATCCTAAGTTATATACACTCAAAAGTTATTTAATAAATCTTAGTATTTAATCCTTTGTTCAATAAATCAGTTATTCAATTAAAAAAATATAAAGCAGAATATACTTTAAAGCCTTTTCTTTTTTTTAATAGTATTTTAAGTAAAACAATAATTATATATTCAATCTACAGTTTTGTTTAAAACATTCAGAATTCCTTAAATTTTAGAGTTATCCACATATATATATATATAAACAGTTTTTCTTTTAAATTTAAAAAAAATAATAGTGCTTATTATAGTGTGTTAATAGCGGTATAACTTTTACAAGCTTTATTTTGATTTGTATCTTATTGAATGTTGTTGATACTAAATGAACATTAAAAAATACGTTAACTCGTTATTTTTTAAGCTTTTTAAAAATGCTATTAACAATTGTTAATAACGTGTATTAACAACAATGTTTAATAACTAACGCTATTAACAATTCTAAAAACTACCCTTTTTAGGTGCAATAACTTAACCAAAAATTTACGCTAACTTATTTGCATGTTAAGTATATGTTACTGATTGTGAAAATTATTGGATATTCAAGCTTTTTCTTTTACAAACTAATGAACACTTATTAACAAGTAATGAATATAGTAATGCACATTGTTAATAATTGCTACCTTTGTGTATAAGTAGTACTTATTTGAACATATAAGTAGGTATAAAACACAACCATATCAAAAATACATTAAAAATGACAATTTCTATAGGAAACGATCACGCAGGAACAGAATATAAAGTAGCTATCACTAAACATTTAGAAGCTAAAGGATATATTATTAACAATCATGGTACCGATTCTAATGATAGTGTAGATTATGCCGATTTTGTACATCCTGTAGCTACCGATGTTGTAAACAAAACATCAACCTACGGTATCTTAATTTGCGGAAGTGCCAATGGGGTGGCTATGACAGCTAATAAACACCAAAGCATACGTGCTGGTTTATGCTGGAATAAAGAAATTGTACATTTAATACGTAGTCATAATAATGCTAACATATTATGTATACCAGCGCGTTTTACTGCCGTACAACAAGTTATAGAAATGGTGGATGTATTTTTAAACACCGAATTCGAAGGTGGTCGTCACCAAAACCGTATCGATAAAATTCCGGTATCTTGCTAAATGGCGCATAACCATTCGCATAGTCACACACACCATCACGATATGAAGGATAAAAATCTATTGATTTCTATTCTTTTAAATATCGTTATAACGGTAGCTCAGGTTATTGGTGGTTTAATTTCGGGTAGTTTATCTTTATTGAGTGATGCGCTGCATAATTTTAGCGATGTTATATCGTTAGTAGTAAGTTATGCAGCCTCTAAATTATCTAAAAAGAAAGCTTCCGAGCACCGCACATTTGGTTATAAACGTGCCGAAATTTTGGCAGCTTTCATTAATGCATCTACTTTAATTATTGTTGCCGTTATTTTAATAAGAGAAGCTGTGCTGCGATTTCAAAATCCGCAAAGTATTGAGTCTAATTTAGTTATTGTTTTAGCGTTGTTAGCTATTGCTGGTAATGGGTTTAGCGTTTTATTACTTAAAAATGATGCTAAAAATAATATCAATATAAAATCGGCTTATATCCATTTATTAACCGATATGTTGGCTAGTGTCGCCGTATTTATTGGTGGTTTATTAATGAAATATTACCAGCTTTTTTGGGTTGATAGTTTATTAACATTCTTGATTGCATTGTACCTTATTTGGGTTGGATTCGATCTTTTAAAGACTTCTACCAAAATGTTGATGCTATTTACACCCGAACATATTGATATTAATAGCCTTGTTAGCGATGTTAATAAGTTTGAAAAGGTGAAATTATTGCACCATGTGCATATCTGGAATTTAAGTGATAATGAGCTACATTTAGAGGCACATTTAGATTTAGAAGAAAATGTGTTAATAACTGAGTTCGATGCTATTTTAAGTCAGATAGAAGTTTATTTGCATGAAAATCATGATATTAACCACGTTACTATTCAGCCAGAATTCGATAAAAACGATTCTAAAGATATTATAGTTCAAGATTAAATCCCCAATTGTTAATAACTCCAATTACCCGTTTTATGATTAAAATTGAAGTAAAAACCTTCGAAGCATTAACCAAGCAAGAATTATATAATTTATTGCAATTACGTAGCGAAGTTTTTGGTGTAGAACAAGATTGTGTTTATCAAGATATTGATGGTAAAGATCAAAAAGCATTGCATGTTTTAGGAATTAAAAATGATAATATTGTTGCTTATACGCGTATCTTTAAACCAGGCGATTATTTCGAACAAGCCAGTATTGGTAGGGTAGTAGTGGCTAAAAATGAAAGACAGCATAAATATGGTTACGATATTATGAATGCTTCCGCGGATGCAATACAGACGCATTTTAACCAAAGTATTATAAAAATTTCAGCACAGGTATATCTTAAAAAATTCTATAATAATTTAGGTTTTTCTGAAATTGGAGCATCTTACTTAGAAGATGGTATTCCGCACATTGCCATGATAAAAGAGTAAATATTTTAGCTAATGTATTTATGGTTCATTTTTTAACAATTTCAAAAGCGTTTAAGTGTAAAATGCCCTTTTAAGGTCTCTTTAGTTTTTAAAGTAATAACATACCAATAATCTGTAGATGGCATGGGTTGATTATTATACAAACCATTCCAACCTAAGTTTTTAGAGTCCATACTTTTTAAAAGCTTCCCATTACGGTTAAAAATATGAATGCGTTCTACAAGGTTTAAAGCGTCATAAACCTGCCAGAAATCGTGGTTTCCGTCGTTATTTGGCGTAAAATATTTCGGAATATAAAAGCCTTCGCCTAAAATAGTAACCGTAAAGAAAGATTGGTTAGTATCACAAACCGTTTCATTATAAATAAATATAGTTTGAGACTTGTTAATAACTTCGCCAGGGCTTAATTTTAAACCACTTCCGCTAGGTTCAGTATAATAATTTCCGTTAATTAATGGGGGTAAAGTATAACTCATACCTACAACATTATTTAAAGTATCTACCGGAACATTAATAGTGCAATCTGCAGCAGAATTTACATAACTTGAAAATGTACTAGGTTGCCAACCGGAATGATTATTAGAAACATTATCTACAACCACACATTGTAAATTGGTATTAAAGCTAAAATCTACGCTATTTAGTTTTGAATTTATTCCATTTTTTAAATTGAGTAAACACAGGTCGTTAGTGTTACAATCTAAGGTGGTTAAGTCGCTATTTTTAGATAAATCAAGTTGTTTTATGGAGTTGTTAGCACAGTTTAAAACCCGTAGTTTATTAACAGCGGCAAGTTCTAAATCTACCAAATTATTAAAACTACAATTTAGAATAGTGAGAATAGATTGATTAGAAAGATCTAAAAAAGACAGTTCATTATTATTTACTAATAAGGAATTTAAATTGGTGTTTTTAGAAATATTTAAGCTGTTTAATTGGTTATTAGCACAAGATAATATGGTGAGTTTTGTATTATTATTTGTTTGTAAATAGTTTAATTTATTTGCATCGCAAACCAAAGAAATTAAATTAATATTCTTGTTAATATCTAGCTCGGAAAGTTGATTATTATCACACCAAAATATTTTCAATAGAGGTAAAGTAGTAACATCTAAAGTACTAATTATATTAGTATTACAATAGAGTTCGGTAAGTTGTGTATTGGTTGAAATATCTAAACTTGAAATATTATTTTTAGAGCAATTCAGTATAGATAAAGCTTTGAAATCTGCAATACCAGTAAGGTCTGAAATATTTGAATCGGCAACATCTAAATTTGTTATACTGCTGATGTTGACTGTAGGAACTAATTGGTCTAACGGCCCTGAATCGAAACCTAAATTTATTAAAGCTTGTTCAAAATTCGCATCTGGAATGGCCGTATTTTGAGCTTGTATACAGATTGTAAATGTACACAGACAAACCCATAAATAATATGTTTTTCTGTGTATCATAAATTAGTTAGAATCGCCTACATAGGTTATTAAAACTTCTACCCGTCTATCTAATTTTGGATCGCCACCAAGCGGAAATTTCCGGCGCATGCCCATGTAACGCATACGACGTTTGTTAATACCTTTTTTTGCTAAAAATTCGTAAACGTATTTGGCGCGCGTTTCCGATAGGTTACGTTCTTTTGTTTTTCTATCTATTGCGTCACGACTATTTTGTGTACAACACACGTGGCCTTGTATGGTAAAATATAAGTTTTTTCGGTCTAATAAAACTTGAGCTATAGTATCTAATGTTTTTTTAGATGCTGGTAAAATGGTGCTATATCCGGTTTTAAATAGAATATTATCTAAAACTATTTTGTCGCCAATTTTAAGTTCTCCTTCTAGTTTTTCTTTTGTGTTTTTTGGAATTTTTGGCGTTTCTGGTATTTCAACAGGTATAACTTCTTCTTCGATAACTTTTTCAACAACAGGAGGTTTTGGCTTTACTATAATTTCAACTTTTCGATTTAAACCACGAATGTTTAAAACATTAGCATCTTTAATAATTTTCAGTAAAATTTCGCCTTTACCATCCACATTGCTAATTAAATCTTCATTAATTTCATAGTTAGAAAATATTGTTTTTATAGCGTTAGCTCGTTGTTGAGATAGTATAAGGTTATAACTATCGGCACCAACATCATCACAAAAGCCATAGATGGAAATGGATTCAATATCAATATCAGATAAGGATGAAATAAAAAGGAGCAACCTGCTTTCTTCAGTTGATGGCACTTTAAATTTATCGGTATCAAAATAAACGTCGTGGTTGAATTCACTTTGTGAAAAGGTGATACCAATATTAAAAAGAAAAAAGATTGATAAAACGTGTTTATACATAGTTTTGGAGCCTATTGTGGGTATAAAGATACAGATTTTAAGAGCTCTTAAAAAAATGACCGAATTTTATTAATCTTAAACCGTTATTAACAGTTAACTATTTATTTTAAGTATTCGGCGTATTTAGCAGGATTATTAAGTATTTCGGTTGCTTTTTTTATACGCGCATCATGGGTTTTATAGTAATCGAATAAACCTTCTCTATAAACATAATGCTTCACAATATCTTCGGTTAAGGCTTCCATTAAAAAGTCTTTATTTTCGTCGATTACATCCGATTTCGATTGTTTTAAGTTTGAAATAAGGGTATTAAAATCCTTTTCAATATTATCGTTTAATTCTTCCTTAGTAGCCGTTTCAAAAGCTTTATAAAGGGCTTTTTCAGTATCTGTTTCAAAAGAGAAATTTGCAGTTTTTAGATAAGTTTTAAAATCTGAAAAATCAGAATCCGAAAATTCAAAGTTGTCTATATTTTCAATATTATGCTTGTAATAGTAATCGGTTGCATAATTAAAAACAAGATCGTTATCTAGGATAGCTGTTGCTACAGGTGATTTTTTAGTTGCTCCTACAAGTACATCTGGATAAACACCGCCGCCATCAAAAACTTCACGACCATTTTTTGTTTTAAACGAATTATATTGTTCTTGTTTTACACGAACGGCTTCGCCTTTTTCATCTCGATGCCAATAATCTAAAGCCTGGATACAACGGCCCGAAGGGGTGTAATATCTTGAAATAGTAATTTTTACTTGCGTACCATAAGTCAGTATTTTGGGGCGTTGCACTAAGCCTTTTCCAAAACTACGAGAGCCCACAACTACAGCGCGATCTAAATCTTGTAAAGCTCCAGAAACAATCTCGCTTGCCGATGCCGAACGGCCGTTAATTAAAACCACAACAGGTATGTTAAGATCCGTAGGTTCATCCTGCGTGTAATAGGTTTTATTATATTTTTTAACTTTCGATTTTGTAGTTACTACTAATTGCCCTTTTGGTACAAAAAGATTCACAATTTTAATGGCTTCATTTAATAAGCCACCTGGATTTCCACGTAAATCTAAAACAATACTTTCGGCACCTTGTGCTTTTAAATCTCGTAAAGCATACAAGGTTTCCTTATGTGCTTTATTATTAAATTTACTAAGCACAATATAGCCTGTTTTATCGTTAATTAGTGAAAAGTAGGGTACGGCTTTAATTTCTACTTCGGCACGTTTTATGGTTGCTGTTTGTGTTTTTCCTTGACGTTTATAAGTGACTTCTACGGAAGAATTAGGAGCACCTTTTAGTAAATCGCCAGCATAATCTTTATAAGTTTCTATTAAAACATCGCCAACTTTTATAATTTCATCACCCGCTTTTAAGCCCGCTTTATCGGCCGGATAATCTTTATAAGGTTCTACAACAACGAGCTTATCTTTATGGGTCTTAATTTTTGCGCCAATACCTGTGTAATCACCAGTATTGTTAATTCTAGCAGCCTCCACATCTTGCTCGTTCATAAATGTGGTATACGGATCCAAATTGGCTAACATGCTTTTTATAGCGGTATCCATTAAATCTCCAGGGTTGGTTTCATCCACATAATTCATATTAAGTTCTTTGAATAATGTGGTAAAAATTTCTAGCTGTTTGGCTATTTCAAAAAAGTCGTTTTTAAAGGCAGACGTTGTTAATAAAAGCATGCCAGCTATCACAGGAATAATTATTTTCTTTTTGAAAAAGTGTTTCATGGGTCAATTTTTATTCAGAAATCTTATTTGAAAATTTTTCGAACAACAATTTCATTTTGTTTTCAACTTGTGAAAAAGTAGGTTTTTCTTTGCCAATGTACAAAATCATAAACGCATGTGGTGCGGTTAAATTGTTAAAATACTCGGCTTTATTTAGTCGGTAAGATTCTCTTAGCAAACGTTTTATACGGTTTCTATCAGGCGCCTTTTTAAAATGGCGTTTACTTGCCGAAACACCTGTTTTTGTTAAAACATCATCTTCAAAAACGGTAGATAAATACATCATGCGTAACGGATATACCGAAACCGATTTTCCTTCGGTAAACAGTTTATCTATTAGCTTTTTGCTTTTTAATTTCTCTTTTTGTGGGTATGCGAAACTCAATGCGTTTATTTTATGCTCCAAAGGTAAGCAAATTAAAAAATGGGCGCGAAGTGGTTTTCTGTAAATGTTTTGTTTAAATAAAATTAAGCTTCCTCATCGGTTTTAATGGCATCTTTTAAGTTTCCTAAAGAGCTCGCAATTGCCTGTGTATTTAAACTGAAAATGGAAGCGCCAAGTGTAACGACTTGAGTGGAAATATTGATGGCTTTTTGAACATCTTTTAAAGATTGATATGAAGTTTCAATTTTGGTAGTAATAGCATTTAAAGTCTCAAAAGAATCTGAAATATCATCCATACTTAATTGTGCCGACATGGTGAATAAATCATCAGAATAATCGAGGGTTTTTTTATGAGTTTCTCTTAATTTTTTATGCTGAAGTTTGGTTAAGTTTTGATAGTTTAAAACCCGATAGTTTCCCATGGCTTGCGCTAGCGTTAAAAAATAATTAGCCAATTTATTCGCTTGTTTTGAAGTTAATTTTGCCATGGTTTCTATATTTTTTTTAATTCGGAAATAACAGATTTAATTTCACTAGCCGACTGAAAAAGGTGCTGTTGTATTTCTTTTACCGTTAAGTTTTCTATATCATCATATAATTGTTGATGACCATCGGAAATTACAGAGAGTGTTGTAGAATATGCTAAAAATATGGCTTGCTGCTGTTCTATATTTTGGAGGGTATTATAATATTCTTTTATAGCGTTGCGTTGTTCAAAACTCGAAAGTGACGAATCATTTACTAAATCAAGATAATCCGATTTTATGCGTTCTTTTTTTACCTTTAATTTACCATTTAAGTTTTCTGAAATATTAAAATCTAAAAATGAAATTAAGGTTTTAAGAGGCGTATTTGCATTTTTTACATAGGTTTTAATTTTCCTTTTTCTATATGAATTAGTGAAGGCATCAATTAAAATTTTAGATATTTTTGAATAGGATTCTACTTGTTCCGTTTCTATAAGAACCGAACCAAATTGTCCTTCGGATAAGGCATTGGTTAAAGCATCGGTTTTGTAAGAGGTTAAAGCATTATCTGATAATTTTGAAAGGCCATCAAAATAACCATATATTGAACTATAAATTTTTAGACTGATACTATCCGCCTCTTTTTCGGCTTCGCAGGGGCAGTTTACATTTCGAAATTCTAAATTTATTATTTTTTTTTCTACACATTTATCTAAACACGCTTGTTGAAAACTATAATTTAAAGTTTCGAAATATTGAATAGCTTCTAACGATTCCGAAGCATAAGCATTTACATGTTTTAGGTTTGCACAGCTAGATGCGCTTATAATGAAGAGAAATGCAAGGCTGTAAATTTTCAGATATTTTATCATGGCTTGATAAGATTTTGTTGGTTAAATTAATAATGAACCAAATTTGAAAATAAGTACGTGTAGATAAATTGGGGTAATTTGACTTTAACTAAAATATGAAATTTTTCCCATAAAATGATTCTTTTTATAAGCTTATTTCAGTTAATTATTTTTTTATTGTGTTGATATATAATTATTTAAGTTGTGTTATAAATAGGTTTTTATTAGTGGTTTGCATAAAAAAAGCCTTTCCGTTTAAACGAAAAGGCTTTAATAAATTTACTTAAAATATTTTACTTTTTATTATTGGAAGGGTTTACGTCTGCCATTAAGCCCGAAGGATCAATTTCAACTGTTTTTACAGCTTTTGAAGCTTCAAAGGTATAAGTAGGGTATGCCCAAGCCCAATCTTTTATTATAGTGGCTGTGGTTGGTTTTTCGCCACGCATCATTTGTAACGGAATGTAAAAATCTTCCGAAGAACCATCTACATAAGTTACTTTTAAATCTATAGGCATTGGCATTAAACCAATTCTATTTAAAGTAATGGCTTTTCCGTTAATGCTTTCTATAGCGTAATCTATAGTGTTTGTGGTTTGTCCGAAATCTGTTAAATACCAATCTAGTTCTAAACCAGAAACACGTTCAGCGGTGCGTACAATATCTAGTGGTTTAGGATGTTTAAAAGCAAAATCAGTAAAGTATTTTTTTATGGTTTTCTTTAAGTTTTCAGAACCAATAACATAACCTAACTGACTTAAAAACACGGCGCCTTTGCTGTAAGCCGCAATACTGTATGAACGGTTATAAGCATAACGATCGGAATGTGTAGTTAAGGGTTGCTCTTTACCAGAATTTGCTAAAGAAATATAACCTCTGTATGAGGATGCTATGGGGTTTTCTTTATTCTCGTTCATAACCTCGTTCATGGCCCAGTTGCTAATGTAGGTAGTAAAACCTTCGTCCATCCATTCGTGTTTCGACTCGTTAGAGGCTAATAAAAACTGAAACCAAGTGTGTGCTAACTCATGTGCGGTAACACCAACTAAACTACCATAGGTTCTATTTCCTGTAATTAGTGTGCTCATAGCGTATTCCATACCGCCATCGCCACCTTGAATTACTGAATACTGTTTGTATGGGTATTTACCAATATTTTCGCTAAAATATTGCATTAACTCCACTGTTTTTGGTTGCATTTTTTTCCAATACCCTTTATGCTCGGCATCTAACGTATTTTTATATAAAAAATGTAAAAGCGGGCCATTTGGCACTTGCATAGTATCATGAATATAATCTTTATCGGCAGCCCAAGTAAAATCGTGTACGTTTGGTGCTATAAAATGCCAAGTTAATTTATCAGTATTCGGTTTGGTAACCGTTCCTGTTTCATAACCATGACCAATTTGGTTTGGGTTTTGTAAATAGCCCGATCCGCCAACAGTATAATCTTTATCAATGGTTAATTTTACATCAAAATCTCCCCAAACACCGTGAAATTCACGTCCGATATATGGGTCGGCATGCCAACCTTCAAAATCATATTCAGCCAATTTTGGGTACCATTGCGACATAGATAATGCGACACCTTCAGCACTGTTTCTGCCTGTTCTACGTATTTGTGCAGGAACTTGCGCGTCAAAATCCATAGTAAAAGTTACTTTTTCACCAGGTTGTATAGGTTTTGCTAACGCTACTTCTAACACGGTTCCTACAGTTTCATGTTTTAAAGTTGTACCATTTTGCTTTAAGCTGTTTACTTTTATATAACCAATTTCGTTTGGTTTTAGGTTTCCAATTCGGTTTCCAACACGCGCATCTGGATCGGCAATAGTTTGCGAACGTACATCCATTTCGCTGCCAGGTTGAAAGGCATTAAAAAATAAATGATAGTACACACGATCTAAAACATCGGGTGAATTATTGGTGTAAACCAACGTTTGTTTTCCTTGGTATTGATAGGTGTTAACATCCATATCAATAGCCATTTTATAATCTACATGTTGTTGCCAATACGTGCTTGTTGCAGGAGAATTAAGTACCGGAGATGTGTTAGAATCTGTTGTTACACTTTTGGTAGTAGAACAAGACCAAAACAAGGCGATACTTAAAACTGAAATATAAATGTGTTTCATCATAATCTATTGAAAATAAAAAAAGAGGCAGTTTAAAGCCTCTTTTTAATTGTTAATTATTTCATTTTTGAGGCCATTATTAGAGCGTTATAAGCGTTGACCATTTTAGACGATTTTACTAAATCGCCAAAAGGTTTTACATTACTCGTTTCGCCACCAACAATCACTTTACTTTTTACAGCTAAGCCAGAATCCATTAAAACTTGCTTTACTTGCGCAGCACTTAATTTTGGATAGTACGAACGGATTAACGCAGCAACACCAGCAACCGCAGGTGCAGCCATAGATGTTCCTCCTTTAGTATCGTATTCGTTTTCTGGTACTGTAGAATATACTTTTGCTCCAGGAGCAAATACATCTACATTTATTTTTCCGTAGTTAGAAAATCCTGCAACAATACCCGAACCGTATTTAGGCTCTAAAGCACCAACAGTAATAAAAGTATCTGATACTTCTGGACCAACGCCAACAGCATCGTTTGGATATACATCTTTTTCATCTAAATTAATACCTTCGTTACCAGCAGCATTTACAAAAAGAACATCGTTTTTCCCGGCGTAAGCAATAGCATCACGTACCCAATCACTGTGTGGTGAGTAGTATTTACCAAAACTTCCATTTATAATAGACGCGCCATTATCTACAGCGTAACGAATAGCTAAAGCAATATCTTTATCGTATTCATCGCCATTTGGTACGGCTCTAATGCTCATAATTTCAACATTATTAGCAACACCATTTACACCTTTACCATTGTTGCGTTCTGCAGCAATAATACCAGCAACGTGTGTACCATGACTTTCGGTTTTAACAGAAGGTTTTACATTTCCGTTTCCGTAAAATTTTGTCGACATATCATCGGCATCATCACCATTTATACGGCCTTTAAAATCTTTGTTTAAGTTATAATTTAAACGATCGTTTATTTGATTTAAGCTATTCGATAATTCTTCTTTTCCTTCACTTAAAGATTCTAAGCCATTGCTATAAAAGTATTTTGCAATTTGAACTGAACGTGATAATGTTTCATCTTCGGTTTTAATACTGTTTACATCTGCTTTAGTATAGTCTGTTTTGTTTAAATGCTTAGCTAATGCGGCATCGGCATTTGAAATTTGCAATAACATTTGGTCGTAATTATTTTTATAACCCATGTATTTTTGATAATCTTCATCGTATTCTGCTTGTGCTTTTGCATAAACAGGATCGCTGGTATCACCTTTTGCTAAAATTCTAACAAATTCTAGTTGTTCATTATAGGCTTCACCTAGAAAATTCCATCCATGAATATCATCGATGTAACCATTTTTATCGTCGTCTATGCCGTTGTTTGGAATTTCTTTTTTATTGGTCCAAATAACATCATTTAAATCTTCATGGTCAATATCAATTCCAGAATCGATAACGGCAACAATAACTTTTTTTCCTTTTTTATTTTTTATGATTTCGGCATAAGCTTTATCAACACTCATTCCAGGAATGGTATCTTTTACTAAATCTAAATGTCCCCAATTGTGTTTTTCAATTTCGGTTAAATCCGAAACTTTTAAAGGAGTATTATCGATATTTTCAAGAGGTGTTGAAATAATATCGGCTGCACCGCCACAGCTAGAAATTAATAGTGCTGCAAATGCAGAACATGTGATTGCTTTTAATGTGTTCATGTTTGAAGTTTAATAATTATTTATTTGAAAATGTCTTGGGTTGAAAATGTGTTGTTAAGGCGCACGCCCTTTTCGGTGTGTTTTACCGTAATAATTTCGTTGTGAGCATCATGCTCTAAAAACAAGTAGTAATTATTATCAGCGGCTAGGTTTAGAAAGTGTTCTTTTTCGTCTAAAGTTAGCAAGGGTCTGGTATCATAACCCATTACGAAAGGTATTGGTAAATGGCCAACGGTGGGTAATAAATCGGCCATGAAGGCGATGGTTTTTCCGTTGTAATTTATTAACGGAATCATTTGTTTATCGGTGTGGCCATCGGCAAAAAAGATATCAAATCCTAAGGTTGAATTTTTAAGTAAATTGGTTTCAGGAAGTTGCGTAAATTTTAATTGTCCGCTTTCTTCAAAAGGAAGAATATTTTCTTTTAAAAAAGAAGCTTTTTCTCTATTATTTGGTTGTGTTGCCCATTGCCAATGGTCTTCGTTACTCCAATAATGTGCATTTTTGAAAACGGGTTCGTAGCCGGTTCTATCCTTATTCCATTGCACACAACCACCAGAATGATCGAAATGCAGGTGTGTTAAAAATACATCGGTAATATCATCGGGATGGAAACCGTGGGTTTTTAAAGATTTTTCTAAAGTATCGTCTCCCCAAAGGTGATAATACCCGAAAAATTTATCCGATTGTTTATTCCCCATACCGGTATCGATTAAAATAAGCCTATTGCCATCTTCAATAAGGAGGCAACGAGCCGCAATATCGATCATATTATTGGCGTCTGCTGGGTTGGTACGTTGCCATAATGATTTTGGTACCACGCCAAACATAGCGCCACCATCGAGTTTAAAATTGCCGGAATTAATAGGGTATAAGTTCATAAGAGTGTAAAATTACGGAATCTATTGTTAATCGGTAAAAACGTTAAGAATATATTAAGAAATAACGGCTTTTAAACGTTTTCCAAAATCGAATAATGCTTTTATTTCTTTCATGCCTGCCAAGCGTTGTCTACCAAAAACAAGTAGTGCAGAGCCGTTAGATTCAACGTGATAGTATGGATTGCTTTCGAAAAAGTGCGTGATATCATCATCAAAAAAGGCACTAATTTCGGTAACATTCTCTCCTAAAAGATAGAAACGATCCGAGAAATCGTCATGGTTTTCAATATCAATATCTTTCATACCAGCAAGGGCCGATACTTTTTCTAAAAAACCTTCTTTATCTAAAGTAAATTCTGGAATTTGTTTATCTAAGTTAATATAAAGCATGGTTTTTCTAATCACTTCTTTGGCTATAAATTCTCCTTCGGAAAATTCAATATCAAAAAGTTTCATCCTTTTATCCTTATGCGATAATTTATTATAAACATGATCGATGTGTTTGGTATTGAAAAATTTGAAGTTATTTAAGAATGATACCTCTTTTTCATGTTCAGCACTGTAATTATAATCATAATCGGCAGCTAAAGTTTCCATACTAGTTTGACGCCTAGTAAGGTTGTTTTTAATAATTTTTGGCACCGGAAGCATACGGCGTAAAGCGAAAGGGTGTTTAGAGTCGGTATCATGCATATCTAAACCAATAACATCAAAATGACCGCCGCGTTTTTTAAACAATTCTCGGTAATTATTCATGTTCTCCATTACGGTATGATCTACAAATTTACAGAGTGAAAAATCAACAATAATATCCTGGTTTTCGGGCACGTTATCTAGTTGCTCTTTAAGTTTGTAATAATTTAAAAAGCTACAAAAATGCTTTACACTAACGTAATAGTTATGCTGCTCTCCAGTTTCTTGATACATTAAAACATTTGGTTTTAGTAGGTTTCTAATAAACAAACTAGCACTTTTATTAATGATAATATGAATGATTAATGTGGTAATGACTCCAGAAATAATTCCTGAAATAAGTCCAATTTTTAAGGTAATAATTAAAGTGACAAAAAATATAATGAGTTGCTCTTTTCCTATAGAAAATATTTTGGTTATTACATTTGGTGAGGCCAATTTATAGCCTGTATATACCAAAATAGCCATTAAAGCGGGTAACGGAATACGTGTGAGTTGCGTACTAAAAAGCACAATAAATAAGACCAAGAAAAAGGCATGGAAAAAATTTGACGATCGGTTGGTGGCACCATTGTTAACATTTACCGAGCTTCGTGCAATTACGGTAACCACATTTAAACCGCCTAAAAAACCACTACCTATGGTGGCTAAACCTAAAGCTTTTAAATCTCGGTTAACATTGGAACGTCTTTTTTCAGGGTCCAATTTATCTACGGCTTTTATACTTAAAAGTGATTCTATACTTGCAATAAGTGTAAGCGCCAAAACGCTTGCCCAAAAAGAGAAACTCCATATACCATTAAAATTTGGTGTTGGAATTTCCGCAATAATATTTTGAATACTCGGTATGCCCGAAATCATGTATTCCTTGGCAATAGGGTTGGGCTCGTGCAAACCAATTTCGAAATAATAACTAAATGCAATGGATAAAATAACAATCCACATAGGAGCAGGAATAAGCTGTAAATATTTATTTCTAATTTTTGAATAAAAGAGCATAATAGCCAAACTTAGTACACCGGCTAAAGCGGCAAAAACAAGGCCTTTACTTTCGTAATGTAACGCATCGTTTATGGTAAATGGAATTTCTAGAAGATAATCTATGGTGTCTTCGCGCTTTATTTTATGCGCAAACATAATATGGAATTGTTTTCCTAAAATAATAAGCCCAATAGCAGCTAACATGCCTTGAATGGCGGACGATGGGAAAAAATTAGCTAAAGCACCCATGCGTAAAAACCCAAGTCCCATTAAAAGTACGCCCGAAAAGACAATGGCCATATAGGCGTCTTGCAACCCTAGCGTGGTTATGGCAACTAAAATAACACCAACTAAACCATTTCCGGGGCCTACAATGGTAACATTGCTTCCCCCTAAAATAGAAACGGTTATACCACCAATAACGGCGGCGATAATTCCTGAAATTGGCGGCGCATCACTGGCCATGGCAAGTCCTAAACCTAATGGTAGCGCAATAAGGCTAACCACAAAGCCAGAGAATATATTTTTAGGTAAGGTTTTTAAAAAATCTTTTATGTTGTTTTTTTTCTGAATCATTGTAAAATTAACACATCGGTTGGTAGTTCAGTTAAAATATGCTCAATATCATGTGGAAATAAGCGATCCCAAAACGTCATTTTGGTGGGTGCATTCATAATTAATAAATCGGCACGTGAAATTTGAGCATAATGACCGATGGAATACCCTTTTTGCCCAAAAATAGGCTGCAATTTTATGTTTCTATCAATGGTGTGTTCTTTTGGAATATGACTTATAATTTCCTTTATTCTTGAGTTTTCGCGAAGTGTAATACGTTCTTTTATAATAGTTGCACGGCGTAATGATTTATCATCGTCAACTTTTACAGTAATTTGATCTTCGTTTATTTCTTCAACAATAGTTATTTTTTTAGCGTTTAATTGGTTGGCCACGTAAAAAGCTGCCGTAATGGTGTTTTCTGTTTTCGGGTCTTTTAAACCATTAACCACAATATGTTGACAGGGCGATCTAACAACTGATGGTTTTATAAGTAATAAAATAGAACAATTGGCTTGGCGTGTAATTTTTCGAGCAATAGAACCGACGTAATATTTTAAAAAGCGTTCACGCTGTACCGCACCAAGAATAAGTAAATCTATTTTTTTTTCTTCCGAAGTAGATAAAATCACATCTACAGGGTTTCCGGTTTTAAATACAATTTCAAAGTTTAAATGGTCTTTTTCAAAGCTTGTTAGAAAATCGTGAAGTGTATTTGTTTTATCGTCAGAGGGTTCGCCGACATGAATTAAAAATAGTTTTGCATCAAAAAACACAGACAATCTAGCGGCCTCAAAAAGGTTCGCTTTTAGGTTTGGTGAAAATGCTACACCAATTCCAATACTTTTAAAAGGCTTTAAACTCACGGGTTTTGCTATTTTTTACTCAAAGTTGAAAGATAACATTTTTTAAAAACAACAAGTCGTCTGTTTTACTTAAATTAGTCTTTTTTTATAGAATATTATATATGATAGAACTAGCAGGAATAATAATTTTAGGCATTTTAGCACAATGGGTAGCATGGAAATTTAAAATTCCGGCTATTTTACCGCTTATTTTAATAGGTTTATTAGTAGGGCCTATTGCCGCCGAATTTTTAAGTGAGGATGGAAGTAAATGGATAGAACCTATATGGAATGGCACCAAAGGTTTATTTCCTGGAGAAAGTTTATTTTATTTCGTGTCTTTGGCTATTAGTGTTATTTTATTTGAGGGCGGACTGACTTTAAAATTTAGCGAAATTAAAAATGTAGGTCCTGTAATTACAAAATTAATTACCATAGGATCGGCAATTACGTTTTTTGGAGCAGCCTTGGCGGCTCATTACGTTTTCCTTTTAAGCTGGCAAATTTCATATTTATTTTCGGCATTAATTATTGTAACGGGACCAACGGTGATTACACCTATTTTAAGAAATATTCCGATGAAAAAAGATGTATCGGCCGTTTTAAAATGGGAAGGGATTTTAATAGATCCTATTGGTGCGTTAGTTGCCGTATTGGTTTTCGAATTTATAAGTGTAGATGCTGGAGGTGAGTTCACTAAAACGGCTTTAATTGAATTTGGTAAAATTGTACTTTTCGGTTTTACTTTTGGTTTTACTTTTGCTCACGCCATGAACTTTATAATTAATAGAAAGTTAGTGCCACATTATTTATTAAATGTGTTTGCTTTGGCTGCTGTACTTGGTGTTTTTGTACTGTCTGATACTTTTGCACACGAGTCTGGTTTACTTGCCGTAGTGGTTATGGGTATGGTTCTAGGGAATTCTAATTCGCCTTATTTAAAAGAATTACTGTATTTTAAAGAATCGCTAAGCGTACTATTAATTTCAATTTTATTTATTCTATTGGCGGCCAATATTAATGTGTCTGATTTAATGCTGATTTACGATTGGAAAACAGTTGGACTTTTTGCCATCATTGTTTTTGTTATTCGACCAATTGGAGTTTTTATGAGTACACAAGGGTCTTCTTTAAAATTTAATGAACGCGTATTTATAAGTTGGGTTGGTCCACGTGGAATTGTTGCTGCAGGTATTGCCTCTTTATTTGGTTTGAAATTAGCTAAAGAAGGTATTTCGGGAGCCGAATATATCACACCTTTAGTGTTTATGATTGTTTTAGGAACGGTTTTATTAAACGCCACAACAGCGCGATTATTTGCTAAAATGGTTGGGGTTTTCTTGAAAAAATCTGAAGGTATTTTAATTATTGGAGGTTCTAAAGTATCCCGATTATTAGGTCGTTATTTAGAAAAAAGTGGAAGGCATGTGGTAATTATTGATAGTAATGAACGTAACATCCAAAAGGCAAAAGAGTATGGATTGGAAGCTATGAGTGCTAATATTTATTCCGATTCGTTAATGGATAATATTGAATTGAATGATGTTGGTTATATTATGGCACTTACCGGAAATTCGGATATAAACAAGTTTGCTATTGATAAATTTAGCAAACAGTTTGGTGAAAATGGCGCGTTTAGATTGGTTACTAACGAAGAAATGCTCGATTCTGGAAACAATCCGAAAGAAGGTTTATTTAGTCATACCGACGATTTTACAAGGTTATTGGAAGTGACTCGTAAACATCCTTCTATTCAAGAAATAGCTTTAGAAGATGATGCGCATTACCAAAGTTTAATAAAAATCACCGAACAAGATGAAGATATTATTCCTTTGTTTATAAAGGATAATGAAGGAGAATTACATATTCTTTCTGCTAATAATTTATCGGTTGGAACTATCGAAAAAGGATTTCAATTGGTGTATTTAGGAAAAGTTTTCGGAATGGAGAAGGAGTAAATAAATATTTATTTAAAGCATTTTACTTACTCAAATCCATTTCTATTCTAATTTCCGTAGGGTGTAAAAGTGCTAAATATATAATGATAAGGATACCGAAAAGCACAAAATCTTTATTCAGAAATAAAATTAAAAACGCGGCACCTTCAAGTATAGCCCATCTAACTATAGATGCGGTTTGATATACGGCCATATTAGCTTCTGGTTTTAAGGTTTTATCTGCGGCTTTTAACTGCGTTTTAAACATGAAATTACTAAAGATATAAGCGATTACAGGAATAAGCACATAAACGATGTTAGATTGGCTTAAGGGCGGCATATTAAAACTTATCGTGGTAACATCTCCTACAAAAACATAAGCCATAACTAAACCTGCGCACAAAGCAAAATGTATCATTTTAATCACTTTTAACTTCTCTTCCATAGCGCTTTATATTTTTAAAAGAATATTGTTGGTAAGCAAATTTAAACATTTTTTCTACAGAGTAAAAGATGATTTCCATATGGATGATGATTGTTATTCTGAATATATCATACTTAAAACCGAAAAAATAATTGAACTGAATATTCCTTCGTATAGGCCAGGTAGTTAATGTTTAAAAAAATAAAAATAAAAAGTTTAAAGTTGAGAAAAATTAATTAGATTTATATATACATAACTTATCAAGTTGCAAAAATGATGAAACCATTATTTTTTGTTTTAAGTATTTTCTTTTTAGTGGCATGCTCAACTATTAAAACGGTAAGTTTTGATAATGTTGTTGATACCACTACAAAACCTATTGATGTTCAAATAAAACAAACCTATCAATTGGAAGATAGTGATGTTTATGCAAGTAATCAATTTGATGGCGCACGCTTGAACGGGTTTAAAAAACTAAACGATTCAACAGCTTTTGTAATAATCTCACCCGAAAACACACCTATTAACAATAGTGCTTATTACGCTTTTAATACATGGTCTAGCAAACCGAAACCTTTTTATTTTACTTTTAAATACCCAAAAGGTTACAAACATAGATACATTCCTAAACTAAAAATAGATGGAACTTGGCGCATTATTGATACTGAAAATGTTTTTCAAGAAGATTCTATAGTTACCGTAAAACTCAATTTAACCAAAACACCAATAACTGTTGCTGCTCAAGTAATAGAATCATCGAAGGATGTTAAGTCTTGGTACACAACATTAATTAAAGACAAAGAAAACGTTGTTAAATATGAGGTTTTCGGAAAATCGGCTTTAGGGAAAGATTTACCTGTGCTGAATATGGGTACAGGAAATCTAAAAGGGAAAGATGTTATTGTGCTTTTAACTAGACAGCATCCACCAGAGGTAACTGGGTATTATGCTTTTCAGAAGTTTTTGGAAACTGTTTTAAATAATTCTTCATTATCAAAAGCATTTTTAAGTAAATACCATGTTTTAGCATTTCCAATAATGAATCCTGATGGAGTCGATTTAGGGCAGTGGCGGCATAATGCAAATGGGGTAGATACCAATAGGGATTGGGCGGTTTACAATCAACCAGAAATAAAACAAGCGGTTAAATATATTCAAAAAGTTTTAAATAGGAATGATTCCAAAATCGTTTTAGGAATAGATTTTCATTCCACTTGGGAAGACGTATTTTATACAAATAAATTAAGAGAGGGCACTACATACCCTAATTTTATTTCAGATTGGTTTAAAGCTTTAGAAGCTAATATACCTAATTATAAAGTTAATGAAGCCGCCGGAAATAGTACAAAACCGGTTTCAAAAGGCTGGTTTTTATATGGCCATAATGCTGTTGGAATAACTTATGAGATAGGAGATCACACTCCAAAAGAGACTATTGCATTGATAGGGCGGGTTTCTGCCGAACAAATGATGAACATTTTAACTAACTCAAACAATTAATTTAAACAAAAACGTATGAACAAAAAATTACTTTTTTTTGTGCTTGTTTTTATGCTGTCTAGTAGTGCATGTATCTATGCTCAAAAAACAGTTACAGGTACTGTAAGCGATAACAATGGGTTGCCTTTGCCTGGCGTCAACCTGGTAATTAAAGGTACTGTTAATGGAGCCTCAACAGATTTTGACGGAAATTATAGTATAAGTACCCAAACAGTAACCGATGTATTGGTAATTAGTTATGTGGGCTATAAAACACAGGAAATATCAGTGGGCAATCAATCCGTGATTAATGTCGCTTTACAAGAAGATACGGAAGCATTGTCTGAAGTAGTGATTACAGCACAAGGTATTAAAAAATCTAAAAAAGCCTTAGGTTACGCGATTACCACTTTAGATAGTGAAGATGTAGAACAACGTCCAGAAGCAGATTTAGCAAGAACACTACAAGGTAAAATTGCGGGTGTTAATATTTCTGCTGTAAATGGAGAAACCGGCGGAGGTACTAGTATTAGAATACGTTCGTCCTTATCTATTAATCAATCAAATGCACCTTTAATAGTGGTTAATGGTGTGCCTTTCTCTGGACTTATGGGGGATCTAGATGCTAATGATATTAAAAGCATGAGCGTTCTTAAAGGTTTAAACGCTTCTGTGTTATACGGTAGTGAAGGTCGAAATGGTGTGATTCTTATTGAAACTAAAAGTGGTGCCGCTGTTGTGGGAGAAAAATCGTTTAAAGCTACTGTATCAACTACCACTTATGTTAACCAAGTGGCTAACTTACCAGAGTATCAAAATAAATATGGTGCTGGGTCTGAGTTTGGTTATGTTGGTGGAAACTTAGGAAACTGGGGACCTGCATTTACAGAATTAGATGAAGTACCACATCCGTACGCTATTTATGGTGATATTTTTCCTGAATATAAGGATAAAATGATTCCTTATGAGGCTTCACCAAATAACGTAAAAGACTTTTTCAATACAGGACGAGGTACTATTACTTCTGCAAACATAAGTTCTACCCAAGAAAAAACCGCTTTTAATATGTCTGTAGGGTATACCGATGAACAAGGTATTATTGGTAATAATGATTTAAAACGTTTTAACTTAGGTATTGGAGGGCAAATTAAATTAACAGATAATTTCAATGTGTCAGCAACCTTAAATTATTCTACCAGAAAGGTAAATAGGTTACAAGCAGATGAAATTTTTAATTTATTAACATTCATTCCTAGAGATCTTGATTTAATAAACTTGCCGTATCAACACCCACAAACAGGAGCTTCTATTTATTATAGATCTAGTGAAAATCCTTTATGGGTTATGAATAACACAGGCTTGTATGATGATGTGGTTCGTGTATTTGGTACTATAAATGCTAAATATAATTTTACTGATAAATTAAGTTTATCATACCGCGCTGGTGTTGATAACGATTCACAAGATGAATTTGATTATTCTAACAAGGGTGGATTTGGAGATAATGAATTCGGGTTTCTTGATTTAGATTATGATAAAGCCGTTACCGTAGATCAAAGCATTATTTTAGCCTTAAACAATCTTAAAATAGGAGAACATATTGGGTTAGATTCACAAATAGGTATCAATTCAAAATTTTTAAAAGGAAAATCTCACAGTTCTAATTCTTCTGATCAGATTGTGTTTGGCTTTCAAAATCCTAGAAATTATAGAACCACTCAAGCATCATATTCTGATTATAACGAAAATTTAGCAGGTGCTTTTGGTCAATTCGAATTTAGTTATGATAGTTTTTTCTATTTAACGTTATCTGGAAGAAACGACTGGGGATCTACCGTAGAAAAAGAAAACCAATCATTATTTTATCCAGGGGCTTCTTTTTCATTCATTCCTACTTCTGCATTTAATTTAAATTCAAAAGTCTTAAATTATTTAAAACTAAGAGGTGCTTATGGTACGTCTTCTGGATTTCCGTCAAGATTTAAAACAAGACAAACTTTGGATACAAACCCAAGACGTTTTGTAGATGCAAATGGACAAGTGTTAGTTACAAATAGTTCTGATGATGAATATGCAAACCCAGACTTAAGTCCGGAGTTACACCGAGAATTTGAGCTAGGTATAGAAGCGAGATTGTTTAATAATAGAGTTAATTTAGAAGCATCTGCTTTTAAACGTATTTCTGAAGATCAGATTTTAGAAGCAAGTCTAGCTCCGGAAACGGGTTATACTTCAACAACTATTAATGCTGGTAGAATTGATACTAAAGGTTTAGAAATTGATTTAGGAATCGATGTGATTAAAACAAATAATTTCAATTGGAATTTCAGAAACCTTTTTACAGCTTATGAATCTTTAGTTGTTTCACTTCCGCAAAGCGAACTTGAATTAAGTATAAATGGAGAAGGTAGAGGTCGTTTTGCTATTGAAGGACAACCTTTTGGTGTAATGAAAGGAAGCTACGCACTTAGAGATGATGAAGGTAATTTTTTAATAAATCCAGATATTGGCGAACTTTATATTAGTAGTGAGCAAGGAAAGGAAGATATTATCATAGGTGATCCAACACCAGATTGGACACTAACAACCATTAATAGCTTTAGTTATAAAAACTTCAACTTATCGGCGCAATTTGAATATACTCATGGTGGTGATATTCTTGGTTTAGGCGTTCAAGATTTATTAGAAAGAGGAGTTACTAGAGATACAGAAAATAGAGAAGGTTCTTTTATAGTACCTGGTGTTTATGGCGATCCTGTTACAGGCACAGCTTTGTTAGATGTAAATGGTGATAAAATTCCAAATACTATACAGCAAAACGCGCAAAGAACCGTGTTTTCAAATTATTATAATGCAGATGAATTAAGTGTTTTTGATGGGTCTGTACTGAGATTACGTGAAATAGCATTGGGCTATACTTTTCATAAGGCAACAAATTCAAAAATACCTTTTGAAACGATGACGCTTACTTTAAGTGGAAGAAATTTATGGTTTAATGCACCAGATTTTCCTAAGTATTCAAACTACGATCCAGAAAACGACAACGGTTTAGGAGATCAAACCGTTCCAACTACAAAAAGGTTTGCATTAGGCTTTGCTGTTACTTTTTAATTCATATATAAAATTTATAAAAATGACTAAGAAAATATTTTTATTTACAAGTATCGTATTAAGCATATTATGTGTTTCATGCGAGCTGAAAGACTTTGACTTTCAGGACGACCCAAGTCAATTAACCCCTGAAGATGTAAGTCCTGATTTTTTACTAAACGAAGTGCAATATCAGTTTCAACTCATTATGAGAGAACATGTAAGAAATACGGACGATATTATGCGTTATGAAGCCATGACAGATTCTTACTCAGATGTCGTTTCAGATGATGTGCTAAATTTAGAATGGTCCTCGTTATATAGCATGAGAATTAATGATAAAATTCTTCAAGAATTAGCAGCAAGCAATGAAGATTTAAAATTTCATAGTGCCATGTCCAAACTATTAACGGGTTATGCAACAGCAACTATGGTAGATTATGTTGGTGATATTCCTTTTTCTGAAGCGCTTCAAGGCTTAAGTAGTCCAAATCCTAAAACGGATGATAGTGTTGTTATTTATGATAGTGTGTTGATGGATATTGATGATGCTATAGCAGATTTGAATGTAGCGACTGTTAAACCTTTCACCGATTTATATTTTAAAGGTGACACCCAAAAGTGGATTAATTTTGCACGTTCGTTAAAACTGAAAATGTTACTTCAAACACGTTTGGTTAATGCAAATTTTTCAAGCGTTCCAAATATAGTTAACGAAATAAATAATTTAATAGCTAGTGGCGTAACGACAACAGGAGCGGGCGATTTTCAATTTAGTTATTCTACAGAGATATCGCCTGATGGCAGACATTTTTATTTTGAAAGAGGTTATTCAACAAACGGGATGTTCGAATATATAAGTAATTATTTTATGTATATGCTTAAAGATTCGAAGGACGAACCAGACCCAAGATTACGTTACTATGTTTACAGACAGTCTGATACAGACCCTGTGGCTACGGGTTTTATAATCTGTACTGGAAATCCAGATTATGATTATTGCTACGTAGGCGATTTGTATTCAGGAATAGACCATGGAGATGAAAGAACAGGCCGTGCCGACCGCTTTTTAAGAACTATTTACGGCTTATATCCTGGTGGTGGTGCTTTTGATGCCGATAACTTTGTAACGGCTGTAGAATCGCCAAATTTAGGTGGCGCAGGTATTTTACCACTATTGTCAGCGTCATACGTTAAGTTTCTAATGGCCGAATCTGCTTTAACATTAGGAACCACTGGAGATCCAGCTGTTTTATTGGAAGAAGGTATTAGGTTATCTATGGACAAGGTTTTAAATTTTTCACCTGTTGATCCTGCTTTTGCAGCCACAACTACAGATGTAGATAATTATGTTGCTGAGGTTATGGCATCTTATGCAAATGCTGCTTCAGATGCTGAAAAACTGGATATTATTATTACTGAATCTTATTTAGCAGGATTTGGAAATTCTATAGCAGCTTATAACGCATATAGAAGAACAGGATACCCTTCTAATATACAGGAGCCTGTTGATAATGTAAGCATTCCATTCCCAAGAACTTTTCTGTATCCAAAGGAAGCTATAAATGCCAATACCTCATTGAACCAAAAAACAACGACAGTAAAAGTGTTTTGGGATAACAATCCAGATGGTTTTATCAAATAATAACTAAAAAAAATAATTATGAAACATATATATAAATGGTTTTTTTGTGTCTTACTTTTCGGCTGTTCTACCAATGACAATAATTTGTTGGAAGATCATTCTTACCGAGGAGGTTATATAGAATTTCAAGAAGTTCCAACAGTATTTAATTACGATTTTTTAAAGATTGATAGTTTTAATATAGAATCTAAATTAATTGATGCCAATAATAATGCAACAAAGTATTCATTAGCTTTAATACATGAAGACAATGAAGTGTTAGATTTTGTAGTATTCAATGCTTTTCCAGCAAATTTGTCAATTGATTTCCCAACCATTCTTAATGCGCTTGGACTTACTATGGCAGATGTAGATGAAACAGATGAGTTTCGTTTTGTAGCTACGGTAACAACACCAGATGGCATATATTCAGGTGAAGTACCAGATTTTAATTCTACTACAAATGAAAATGAAGGCGGTAATACGGTGCCCAGATTATTAATTAATACCACAAAACAAGCCATGGATTTTACTGTACGCTTTTTTGTTCCACCTCCAAAAAAATTAAGAGGAACTTCGTTTGAGGAACCTGAAACTAATGATGCTAACTATACAAGACCTGCAGCAGTTCAAGATGTAGATGGTGAATTGTTAAATAACACTGGAGAGCGTCCAGTGATGTATGTTGCCAAAGGAACTGGTGTCGATGATGAAATAGGGTTTAGAACTTTTTTTACAAGTACAGGTAATGGTGCTGGCGACAATGGTTTTGTGTCAGAACCAATAGGCGTTACAACATCAACAACTCAAGTTGGATCGTATCCTGATGGTGTTCAAGGCTATCAAATTGAGGATGCCGATGGTCTAATTAAACTGGTGTTTGATAAAGTTGTTATAGATCCTGGTGTAAACCCTTCTACAGGTGTGCAAATAAAATATTTTCTTGCAGATACCTCTTGGGAAACTATCGATTTTCTACATATTTATGTTGAAATTGAAAAGGCTGGAGGTGTTATAGAAGTTAGAGATTTAGTGGATTTACGTGCGGACGCTATGGAAGATTTTATGGGTAGATGGAATACTGTTGGTACCAATTTCTTGCAAAATGTGGTGTCGTATACGTTAACTATCGATGCTGAAGCTAATCAACCAACTGAACGATTCTTTTTTGATGAAATGTTAGTTTTTGTACCAGAAGAATAATTTAATAGAAACGATATATTTTAAACTTAAAACTAGTTTTTATACTAACCTGCGAGGTGCTTTACACTTTGCAGGTTTTTTTTGTTTGTAGGCTATTTTTAACATTATTCCCTTGCATTGATACCGTCTAAAAAAGCACGTCTGTCTTATCTCGATATATAAAATTTGAGGTTATCAATATTCTAAGAACAAGGAAAAGATGATTGAACCTAAACTTAGAAACAGGTAATACTATGGCGGATAGTTGCAAAAGCGATAGTAGTGGTTAGCTTTTGGCGAGGCGCGCATCGAGCCAAAACTAGTAACGGATAGCGCGGTGGCTTGCCATTTGCTAAAAAAAAGAAAACCCTTAAAAGTATAGACTTAAAAGGGTTTTTTATATGAAATAATTTATTGTGTATTAACCTTTAATTTGAAGGTTAGTAAATTCTTTAGTAACAACTAAGGTATTGTTTTCGAATTGCACGTCTTTTAAATCAACATACTCATTATCTACTTTTATAGATTTTACTTCGAAAGGTAAACCGTATAAATTAATTTTAAAAGTATCATAAGTGGTAATGTATTGACCTCTTTTATGAATTCTGATAATTAATTTATCTTCAGTTCCAGCTAAGTTAAATTTCTTTAGGCTGTAACGTCCTTTAGTGTAATCGTAACCATCATCAGCATCTTCATAAAGTTCAGAATCTTCTTTTCCTGCTTTATAGTAAACATCTAAATTTAATTGATCAATAACCTTTTCACCAACATATTGTTGTATTGGGTATCTTGGCACAACAGCTCCGGCTTTTACAAAAATTGGCATGCTATCTAAATCGGCATCAACCCACATTTCTTTTCCACCAACAACCATGTTTTTAGACCAGAAGTTGTACCATTCGCCTCTTGGAATGTACATGCGGCGGCCTTTGGCATTAGGTTCGTTTATTGGGCAAACTAAAATTTGGTTACCAAAAATAAATTCGTCTGTTCTGTAATGTGTTTGTGCATCATCTTGATCGAATAAAACTAACGATTTTAACATCGGTACATTATCTTCCGAATATTGGTAGAATGATGTGTATAAGTATGGTAATAATTGATATCTAATTTCAATAAACTTACGAACAACATCGATAATTTCTTCATCGAAAGCCCATGGCTCTTGATCGCCATGATCTCCAGAAGAGTGTGTTCTACAGAATGGGTGGAATACCCCTAATTGAATCCAACGTGCGTATAATTCGCCATTTGGTTGTTCTGCAAAGCCACCAATATCCGATCCTGCAAACGAGAATCCTGATAAAGCTAAGCGTTGCGCTTGTATGTTTGCTATTTGTAAATGTTCCCAAGAAGCGACATTATCACCCATCCAAGTTGAGGTATAACGTTGCGTTCCAGAATATGCCGAACGTGTAATTACAAACGGACGTTTTGGGTAATTATAGCGTTTTAAACCATGGTATGTGGCTCTGGCCATTTGCATACCGTAAATGTTGTGTGCTTTGTTGTGGCTACAAGGGTTGCCGTCGTAATCGTGACGTACATCTGGCGGAAATGTTTTTCCTGGTACATCCATTACAGCAGGCTCATTCATGTCGTTCCACACACCTTTAACACCTATTTCTTCTACTAATTCTTTAAATAAACCAGCCCACCATTCGCGAACTTCTGGTCTGGTAAAATCTGGGAAATAACACTCACCTGGCCAAACTTTTCCTTTCATGTAAGGGCCATCGGCACGTTTACAGAAGTAGTCTTTTTCTAAACCTTCTCTAAATACGCTGTATTCGTTATCTATTTTAATACCTGGATCTATAATAACTACGGTTTTAAAACCATCATCGGCAAGTTCTTTTACCATACGTTTTGGATTCGGGAAATACTCGTCGCTCCAAGTAAAACAACGGAAACCTTCCATATAATCGATGTCTAAATAAATGGCATCACATGGTATTTGGAGTTCTCTAAATTTAGAGGTAATTTCTTTTACGTTAGATTCTGGGTAGTAACTCCATTTACATTGGTGATACCCTAGAGCCCATAATGGTGGTAATTCTGGAGTTCCTGTTAAATCTGTATAACTGGTTACAACGTCTTGCATTTTAGGACCGTAAATGAAATAATAATTCATTTCGCCACCTTGTGCCCAGAAACTCGTTACATTTCTACGTTCACTACAAAAATCGAAGTATGTTCTAAAAGTATTATCAAAGAAAATTCCATAAGATTTACCATTGTGTAAACCGGTATAAAACGGAATTGCTTTATAAATCGGGTCGGTGTCTTTTCCGAAGGCATAAGAATCGGTTGCCCAGTTTTCAAAACGACGTCCTTTTAAGTTTAAATGTTGCGGTTTATCACCTAAACCGTAATAGCTTTCACCGTTTTGCGCGGCTTTACTCATTTTAACAATATCACCTCCTAGTTCGTAACTTTCCTCCCAGTGAAAACCTAATTCATCTTCACAAATAATCGTTTTATCCACAGCATCATATAAAGAAACTCTTAAATCCGATTTGTGAATATGGCAAATTAATTTTGACGTAGTAACAACGTATTTTTCATCGTCGTCATTAATTTCTAAATGGTTGTAACCTCTACTTGCGTCTTCGTTTATAGCATAAGAAAAATCTCTTTCAAATTTACCAACAGTGGTGTAAGTAAATCGAAGCATACTATCGCGAAGTACAGTTAATTTAAGAATTACATTATTTGAAGTGGAAAAATGTAGTACGTCTACATCTTTTTTATAACTTGTTATGTTTGAGGGAAATAAATTCCCTTTGTATTCCAATTCCGTATTTAATATCATAAGGAGGGTATTAAAAATTAAGTAACAAATTTACTGAATTTTATAAAGTTACTAGACTTCTTTTTAGTAAAAATAAAAGCGAAATAATGTATAAAACTCAAATATATAGGGGTTTAGTCGTGGAATGTTTAAACTATTGTAAAATAATCCCTTTTAGTAAGTTTGAAATGTTAAAAAAAATATAAAAAGTGTGTTGTTTGAAGCTGCACGGGGTATAAGCACCGATAGATTAAAAAACACCAATAAGAAATATCTTAATTAAAAATATAAACCATTGGTGTTTCTTGTTCTATTGGAAAAGCAGAAAAACCTTCCGTTTGTTGTTTACGTTATTTAAATTGAAAAACAGTTACGCCTAAAGGAGATAAAGTCACTTCGGCTGAAAAATCTCTACCGTTCCAAGTTTCTTTTTCTATCGCGATTTGCTTTTTGTTTGAAACGCCACTACCACCAAATTCTTTAGCATCACTATTAAAAATCTCCTTAAGTTTGCCTTTTATAGGTAAACCAATACGGTAGTTTTCTCTAATTGTTGGTGTTAAATTACAAACTACAACAACATCATCTTTGTCAATTTTGCCTTTACGAATGTATGATATTACGCAATTTTCATTGTCGTCATAGCTTATCCATTCAAAACCTTCACCCGAAAATGCTTTTTCGTACAAGGCAGGTGTAGAGGTGTATAATTTATTTAAAGATTTAAAGTAGTTTTGAAAGTCTTTATGAGAATCATATTGTAGTAAATCCCAATCTAAGCTACCTGCAAAATCCCACTCTTTGTACTGAGCAAATTCGCCACCCATAAAATTTAATTTTGTTCCAGGGTGTGTAAACATATAGCCGTAGAGCAAACGCAGGTTGGCAAAGCGTTGCCACTCGTCACCAGGCATACGTTCTAAAATCGATTTTTTGCCGTAAACCACTTCATCATGAGAAAGCGGCAGCATAAAGTTTTCTGAAAACGCATAAGCTAAACTAAAGGTGATATCATTTTGGTGAAATTTACGATACACGGGATCTTTAGCGAAATACTCTAAGGTATCGTGCATCCAACCCATCATCCATTTCATACCAAAACCTAAACCACCTAAAAACACAGGTTTTGAAACTCCTGGAAATGCCGTAGACTCTTCAGCAATGGTTTGTACATCAGGGAATGATGCGTATATTTCTTGGTTTAATTCTTTTAAGAAATCTACAGCGGCAAGGTTTTCTCGGCCACCATAAATGTTTGGTTCCCATTCGCCATCTTCACGCGAATAGTCTAAAAATAACATAGAAGCCACGGCATCAACACGTAAACCATCGGCATGGAACTGGTCCATCCAATACACGGCATTACTAATTAAAAATGATTTGACTTCGTTACGTTCGTAGTTAAAAATTAAACTTTTCCAGTCTTGATGATATCCTTTTCTAGGATCTGGATGTTCGTATAGATTTGACCCATCGAAAAAGCCTAAACCATGTGCATCTTCTGGGAAGTGCGATGGCACCCAATCCAGGATTAATCCAATATCATTTTGGTGTAATTTATCAACTAAATATTTAAATTCCTCTGGATATCCAAATCTAGACGATGGCGCAAAATAGCCGGTAAGTTGATAACCCCACGACGGATCGTAAGGAAACTCCATAATAGGCATAAGCTCTACGTGTGTGAAATTCATTTCTTTTACGTAGTTTACTAAATCGTCTGCCAATTCAAAATACGATAAAAAACGGTTTTCTTCAACTTGCTTTTTCCAAGATCCTAAATGAACTTCGTATACTGAATACGGCGCGTCTAAAGCGTTTTTTGCTTTACGCTTTTTCATCCAATCTTTATCTTTCCATTTGTAAGAATCGTCCCAAACAATAGAAGCTGTTTTTGGTGGGTGCTCGCAACGACGTGCGTATGGATCTGCTTTTTCAGTTTTTATATCGTTATTATTACTTTGGATTTTATATTTGTACGTGGTGCCTTTTCCAACAAGTGGAATAAAACCTTCCCAGATACCGCTAGAATCCCAACGAACATTTAATTGGTGCTCGCCTTCCATCCAGTAATTAAAATCACCAATTACAGAAACTTGCTTTGCAGTAGGTGCCCAAACGGCAAAATAAGTGCCTTCAATACCATCGACGGTAACTAGGTGCGACCCCATTTTTTCGTAAAGTCTGTAGTGCTTACCTCCTTTAAAGAGGTCGATGTCGAATTCGGTAAATAAACTATACGGTTTTACTTGTGCCATAAAATTTTAATGATTTATAATGTTAGAAATTCCTTTTAAAGGAATTACAGCCCATTTCGGGCGCGAATTAAGCTCGTAACCTAATTCGTAAACTGCTTTTTCTAATAAGCAGTATTTTAATATAAAAATGCGTTCTTGACTGTAACCAACGTTTAAATTGGCGTTTTGTGTTTTTTTAATATAAGTACCTAAAAACAAGTTGGTAATGTAACGGTATAATATTTCACCGGCTTTAAATAACGGTTCTTGTTCAGCAGGATACTCTGTTTTATTATTGAAAATAGTTGCATAAATAGCGTAATGAAACGACCTAAATAAACCTGCAACATCCTTTAGTGGTGGCTGTTTTACTTTTCGGTCTCTAATGGTGCTTTCTGGTTCGCCTTCAAAGTCGATAATGCAGAAATCATTATCGTTTACTAATATTTGTCCCAGGTGATAATCGCCATGAATACGGATGCGTTCACCTTTTAATTTGGTCCAATTGAAATCGATAAAACGTTTTCTAATATCATTTTTTTTATCAAGGAATTCCTTGGCTAAATCTACGGCCAAGCCTTCTAATTTATGGATGTTGTTTTCAACAATATTTAATCTGTTTTGAAATTGATGCAGCATTTTGTTTTTAAGCCAAACCTCGTAATCTCCGTTGTAATGTGCTGGTGTAAATGCGGTTTCTTCAAATTCAGAACCTAAAGCAATGTGCATTTCTGCGGTTCGTGTTGCTAAAGTTTGCACTTGCATAAATAAATTTAAACCTGCCCAATCTATAATTTGTGGCGGAATATCATTAATTTTTAAACGTTGATACAACGCAGTATTAGGCAAGGTATCAATACAAATATTTTTGTGCTCTAAATTTAAAAATACGTTGTGTAATTCCTTCAGAATAAAATCCCACGCATTACCGCTATTGGGCACCATATTTTGTAAAAGTCCGATGGTGATATTAACATGATCAGAATCTACTAAATTGATGCTTCCTAGATAGGATGGCGTGTTTTTAAATTCTTTTTTTTCTGATAAAAACCGGCTCATTTCGTAATCCGGATTTTTATCGGCAAAAATGCGTCTGAAAAACTTCAACACATATTGATCGTTGTAAATTAACGACGTATTGCTTTGTTCTATACCCATACACCGTGACGATTCGTACGTTTTATTTTCGAACAAATGGCTTTTATGGTATTGTACGGTGGTGGTGTCTTTGGGTTCGGCATTTGCAATACGTTTAAATACTAAGGCCCTAAAAGCCTCTAGGTTTATAGCATCAATAATGTATCCCGCATTTCCGTCAATTTCAATAGGAAGTATTCTTTCTTTTGGAGCAAAGTTTTCATCGGTTACAAAAGCAATCGGTAAAAAGTAATGCTGATAAAAAGCTTCAACAAAATTAACTTCTAAAATTAGACCATAATAAACTTCGCCTTCGTGCTGGATTTTAAAAAACTGCGCTAATTCAATGTATTTTAGCTGGCTTGATTTTCCTCCATACCAACGTTGCTTCACAATATAATCCTCTAAAACATCTGATAAAAACACTTTTACAAAGTCGTTATTATCAAGCAACGCTTCCCAGCTTTTATTAAATTGGAAAGGTTGTTTTAAAGTTGATATTGTAGCAGTTTCTGACATACTATTTATTTATCTTGAAAATATGAAAAGGCATTGTTGGATGTAATTCTACGTACGCCCATTCATTATTCCAATTGTAGCGACTATCGGTGATTAAATCGTGCATTTCTAGGTTGTGACCTTGATGTACGGCTAAATCTTGCAACGGAATCTGTACAGTGCCTTGTTGTGAGTTGTGCTCATCTAAACTGATAACCACTAGAATTTCGTTGGTACGATCATCATTCCATTTATAGAATGCTAATAAATTATCGTTTTCTATATAGCAAAATTTAATATTGTTGGTTTGCTGTAAAGCTGGATTATGATTTCTAATGAAATTGATTTTCGCAATAATCGTGATTAATTTATTTTGAATGTTCCAATCGTAATGAGTGATTTGGAATTTTTCAGAATTCAAATATTCTTCTTTTCCTAATAATGGATCTGATAACATATACTCGAAAACCGGTCCGTAAATACCGATACTAGAACTTAAAGTAGCTGCGAGTGCGTAACGTTGAATGTGTTTCGATTCGTTGGCTCCTTGCAAGTGATATGGGTTAATATCTGGTGTGTTTGGCCAAAAATTAGGTTGCATATACTCACTAAGTTCGCTAGTAGTTAACTCTTCAACATACTCGATAATCTCGTGTTTGCTTTCGCGCCAAGTAAAGTAAGTGTACGATTGTGTATAACCTTGTTTAGCTAGCTGTTTCATCACTTTTGGTGACGTAAAGGCTTCAGCTAAAAAGATAACATCGGGATGTTTTGCTTTTACTTCAGAAATGATCCAGTTCCAAAAATAGAACGGTTTCGTGTGCGGATTATCAACTCTAAAAGCTTTGATTCCACAATCTACCCAAAATAGCATGACGTCTAAACATTCGTTCCAAAGCGCTTTGTAATCTTCACTTTCCCAGTAAATAGGAAGAATGTCCTGGTATTTTTTTGGTGGATTTTCGGCATATTGTACCGTGCCATCTGGGCGCCACTTAAACCATTTTGGATGATCTTTTACCCAAGGATGATCTGGCGCTGCCTGTAAGGCGTAATCCATAGCAATTTCAAGGTTGTTATCTTTTGCGACTTGAATGAGGTGTTTAAAATCGTCTAAAGTGCCTAATTGTGGGTGAATATCTTTGTGGCCGCCATATTGCGAACCAACGCCCCAAGTAGAACCTACATCGCCATGTTTAGCTTCGGTAGTATTGTTTTTTCCTTTTCGGTTAACTTCTCCAATCGGATGTACGGGCGGTAAATAAACCACATCGAAGCCCATGTTTTTTACTCTTGGTAGTAAGCGTGCGCAGTCGTGAAATGTGCCATGTACATCTTTGTGTTCTGAAGTTGAACGTGGGAAAAACTCATACCAAGTACTAAAACGTGCACGTTTTCTATCGACATAAACTTGATATGTTTTCGATGTATTTGCTAATATTTTTATTGGGTTTGCAAAGAATATATCATAAAGACGTCCTTTTGCGGCTTCGGTAATAGCTTCACCGTATTGATTTTCATCTTTAAAAACACGGTATAAATGCTCTAGATATATTTTATCTTCGGTGTTTACTTTTTTAATAAGCGGTTCAATATATTCTGCACCTTCAAGTAATTCTGAAACTACGTGCTGGCCATCGTTTATCTTTCTTATTAGGCCATATCTCCAATTCAAGGCATAATCTACCCAAGCTTCCACTTTGTAGTCGTAAAGCCCTTGCTTTTCAACCGTGAAGTCAGCTCTCCATTCATCATTAGAGCTTAATACCATTCTGGTTTCTTGCCAGGTTTTATCGTTTTCGTGTTTGAATAGTACGGAAGCGCCTAAAACATCGTGACCATCGGCCATAATGTGAGCTTCTATATTTACTATTTCATTTACAACACGCTTAATGTAAAATTTGCCATCATTAACCGTTGGCGAAACATAGTCAATTACAACTCTTTTTTGATTTTGCATTATTTGCTTAATTATAAGGTAATCAATAGGTTATTGTTTAGCCACCTTTAGCTGCCAAATTCAATTTAGCAGCTAAAGTGGACTATTATTTTAGTGAATATAGCGTTTATAAAACGCGTTTTTTTATCATGTAATAACGTATCCGGAAGGAATTGTTGCTCCGTTTTTAACCACGACAATACCGTCTTTAATTAAGTAAGTATCGGTTTCTTTATCTGCTAGGTGTTTTCCTCCGTTAATTCTAACATCATCACCAATACGGCAGTTTTTGTCTAAAATACAGTTTTTAATAAAGCAGCGTTCTCCAATACCAGCGAGTACAGTTATTTTTTTAGATTCAATTTCTTCTAAAGATTCATAGTAATCACTACCCATCATATAGGTATTTATCACTGTTGATTCTTTACCTATTCTAGAACGAATACCAATAACTGATTTTTCTATTTTTGCAGCGCCAATAATACAACCCTCAGAAATTACGGCTTTATCTAAAACCGTTCCTGCTACTTTGGTCGTTGGTAACATTCTAGCATGCGTGTAAATACGTTTTTTTTCGTGGTATAAATCAAATTGAGGAATATCGTCGGTTAAGCCAAGGTTAGCTTCGAAAAACGAATCGATATTTCCAATATCTGTCCAATAGCCTTCATATTGGTAACTTAAGGTTTTATGGTCGTGGATAGATTGTGGGATAATTTCTTTACCAAAATCAATAGTATCCGGATCTTCCATTAGTTTGATTAGTAAATCTTTGTTGAAGACGTAAATCCCCATAGAAGCCAGGTAGTTTCGGTCTTGAGATTTCATTTCGTCACTAACTTCTGAAGTCCATTCTGGTAATAATTCTGCATCTGGTTTTTCAATGAAAGATGTAATTACGTTTTCATCATTAGCTTTAAGAATACCAAAAGACGTGGCGTCTTTAGCGTTAACCGGAATGGTTGCAATAGTAATTTCGGCACCAGCGGCTTCGTGAGCTTCAATCATTTTATCATAATCCATTTGGTATAATTGATCTCCCGATAAAATTAAAGCATACTCAAAATCGTAGCTTAAAAAGTGATGCATACTTTGTCTAACCGCATCGGCAGTACCTTGAAACCATGTTTTACTTTCTGGCGTTTGCTCGGCAGCTAATACATCAACAAATGCACTACTGAAAAAACTAAAGTGGTAGGTGTTTTTTATGTGTTTATTTAATGATGCTGAATTGAATTGTGTTAATACAAAGATGCGTTTAATGTCGGCATTGATACAGTTGGAAATTGGAATATCTACCAGTCTGTATTTTCCTGCAATAGGCACTGCGGGTTTAGATCTTCTGTCGGTTAATGGGTAGAGTCTAGATCCTTGGCCACCTCCTAAAACAATGGCTAAAACTTTGTCGTTTATCATCTGCTTTGGTTTTTTTTAGTTTTGTTATTTAATTAGTTATATCAATGACTTGTATAGTGTTTCTACTTGTTGTGCAATAGCTACCCAGTCGAAGTAATCTTCAACGCGTTTTCTTCCATTAGCCGCCATAGTTTCTCTTAAAGCTTTATCATTTATTACGGTATTTATGCCGTTTGCTAAATCTCTAGAAAATTTATCGGGATCAATGGGTTCAAAAGGTGCTTCGGTTTGTTGTTCTAACGGAATAAGTAGGCCGGTTTCGCCATGTACAACGACTTCTTTGATACCACCAACAGCACTGGCAACAACAGCTGTGTTACAGGCCATGGCTTCTATGTTTATAATTCCGAAAGGTTCGTAAATCGATGGGCAACAAAATACTTCAGCATGAGAATACAGTTGAATTATTTCTTCTTTGGTGACCATTTTATCAATCCAAATCACGTTTTTACGTGTCTTTTTAACTTCGTTTACGGCATCTTCCATTTCTTTTCCAATTTCTGGAGTATCGGGAGCGCCTGCACAAAGTACAATTTGCGTATCTGGATCTATATATTTAATAGCGTTTACAAGGTGAATAATTCCTTTTTGACGTGTAATTCTGCCTACAAAAAGGACATAAGGTTTTGTTTTATCTACTTGGTATTCGTCTAAAGTTGAGGTTGCTGTGGTTTCAACATATTGCTCTAGGTTTATGCCGTTGTAAATAACGTGTACCTTTTTTTCGTCAACATCAAAATGTTTTAAAACATCTTCTTTAGTTTCTTCAGAAACGGCGATAAGAGCATCGGCCATTTCAATGGCGGTTTTTTCTACCCATGATGAGGCATCATAACCACGACCTAATTGTTCGCGTTTCCAAGGGCGTAAAGGTTCTAAAGAATGCGTTGTAATAACTAAAGGTGTGCCGTAGCAAAGTTTGGCTACAATACCGGCAAAATGAGCATACCACGTATGGCAATGCACTACGTCGGCATCAATAGGTTCTGTATTCATTTGAATACAGGTGCTTAATGTTTTAAAAACCGATTTTAATTTATCGTCTGCACCATCGAAAACTGGGTTGTCAAACGGAAAACCTTTTACACTTAATTGATCTGTTTTAGAGTCTTGATCTCCAAAGCATCTCACATCTACTTTCATTAATTTAGCGAGCTCATCGGCTAAATATTCAACATGTACGCCTGCTCCTCCGTAGACATACGGTGGAAATTCTCTTGTGTAAAAAAGTGCTTTCATTTAGTTGTTTTTGTTGTTTTATTGTTAGTAGAAACATGGCGTATCAATAATTTTTTGGAGCAATTATGTTTTTGATTATGTTCATGTTTCTTGTTTAAATTGTTTCTAACTCATTTAATATCACATAAAACAACAACAATTAGATTGAATTATTAATTTTTTTAAATACTATTTTAAAAAAATATTAACATCATTTTATATGATATGTTTTGTTGCAAAAGAAACAAAACGACGTTCAGAATTTGAAAAATTGTTAGTAATTACTTTGTGAAAATTAAATAAATAACTCGAGTTTGTAATAGGTTAAACACGTTGATGTTATGTGTTGTTGCAAGTTTAATTAATAAAAAAAATTACTATGTTATAAACATACAAAATAATTGTTAACAAATTTGTTGATATAATATTTTTAAAGAAAAAAAGGTGTTATTGGTTTTAATCGAAATTATTAATAATAATTTTTGCTTAAAACGTATTAGACTTGCGAAATCGTGATTTTTATTCTTAAAAATATTTGAAATATGCTGTATTTTTAGTTAAAAATAAGAATAATTCAGTGTTTATGAAATTTTTAATATATGATAAAATGTAATATGGGTGTTGCGCTGTTTTGTAGGAAATAAAGGCATCATAAAAAAGAGCTATTCGGCCTTTTGTGATGTTTGGTTAGAGTGTTTTTCTTCGGAATAATTATCACCTTATCCAGAAAATTTCAAGGAGATATTGGAGCTTATTTTATGTAAAATGTATGAATTTTTAAAATTCATAATGTTGTTTTAGGCGATGTTAGTTATAGCGCTATTCTTACCGCTGTTATTTCTGCTGAAGTTGATGTTTAGGGTTAACTTATATTACGCGTTTAAAAGCGATAGATATGAGCTAATAAGAAGGTTTAGTTTGAAATTAAGGAAAGCAACCTAGATAAAAAAATGCTTGTAAAGAAAAAGACAGCATTAATGATTATCATTAATGCTGTCTTTTATATTTTAAATATACCTTTTTTTTAAAGGAATATTTAGTCGTTAAGCTTTAAAACAGCCATAAACGCTTGCTGAGGTATTTCTACGTTACCTACTTGACGCATACGTTTCTTACCTTTTTTCTGCTTTTCTAATAATTTTCTTTTACGAGAAATATCACCACCATAACATTTTGCTGTTACATCTTTACGAAGTGCTTTAATGGTTTCTCTCGAAATAATTTTAGCACCAACAGCAGCCTGAATTGGAATATCAAATTGTTGACGTGGAATAAGTTCTTTTAACTTCTCACACATTTTTTTACCAATATTTTGAGCGTTATCTGCATGAATTAAAGCTGAAAGCGCATCAACAGGAAGTGCATTTAATAAAATATCTAAACGTACTAATTTAGATGTTTTCATACCTATTGGATGGTAATCAAAAGAGGCATAACCTTTAGAAACCGTTTTTAAACGATCGTAAAAATCGAAAACAATTTCTGCTAAAGGCATTTCAAAAGTAAGTTCAACACGTTCTGGCGTTAAATAAGTTTGATTGATTACAATACCTCGTTTTTCAATACAAAGCGACATCACGTTACCAACAAAGTCAGATTTTGTAATAATAGTAGCTTTAATATAGGGTTCTTCAACACGGTTAACGGTAGAAGGATCGGGTAAATCCGATGGGTTGTTTACAATAAAGGCATCCTCAGGGTTTTTGTTTGTAAACGCGTGGTACGATACATTGGGAACAGTGGTAATAACCGTCATATCAAACTCACGTTCTAAACGTTCTTGGATAATTTCCATGTGTAGCATTCCTAAAAATCCGCAACGGAAACCAAAACCTAGTGCGGCAGAGCTTTCTGGAGCAAATACCAAAGAGGCATCGTTTAATTGAAGCTTTTCCATAGAGTTTCTAAGTTCTTCGTAATCTTCTGTGTCTACAGGGTAAATACCTGCAAATACCATTGGTTTTACGTCTTCAAAACCTTCAACAATATTGGTAGTTGGGTTAGCAAAATCGGTAATAGTATCTCCAACTTTAACTTCTTTAGCGGTTTTAATACCAGTAATTAAGTATCCAACATCGCCCGTTTTTACACTTTGTTTGGCAACTTGGGTTAGTTTTAAAGTTCCTACTTCGTCTGCATAATATTCTTTATCTGTAGCAACGAATTTAATTTTTTGTCCTTTTTTTATTTCACCATTAAAAACTCTAAAATAGGTTTCAATACCTCTAAAAGTATTGTAAACCGAGTCGAAAATTAAGGCTTGTAATGGCGCGTCTGGATCCCCTTTAGGTGCAGGAACACGATCGATAATGGCTTTTAGTATATTCTCTACTCCAAAACCTGTTTTTCCACTAGCGTGAATAACTTCTTCTGGGTCGCAGCCTAATAAATCTACAATATCATCGGTAACTTCTTCTGGGTTTGCACTTGGTAAATCTACCTTGTTTAACACTGGAATAATTTCTAAATCATTCTCTAAAGCCAAGTATAAGTTAGAAATGGTTTGCGCTTGGATGCTTTGTGCGGCATCAACAATAAGCAAAGCACCTTCACATGCTGCAATAGATCGAGACACTTCATAAGAGAAATCCACGTGACCGGGAGTGTCTATTAAATTTAATACATATTTTTCCCCATCTAACTCATAGTCCATTTGGATGGCATGCGATTTTATGGTAATACCACGTTCGCGCTCCAAATCCATACTATCAAGTAGTTGTGCTTGTTGTTCTCTGGCCGTTACCGAGCCTGTAAAGTCTAACAAACGGTCGGCAAGTGTGCTTTTTCCGTGATCGATGTGTGCAATAATGCAGAAGTTTCTAATGTTTTTCATATAAGGAATCTCTTCTAAAAAAGATTTGCAAAGATAGTTTAATTATTTAGCTAATAATAATGAGAACTCTTATTCATCTTCAATTTTTTTATGCGTTTTTAACCATTCTTCTCCTTTTTTGTCTAAGAAGAAATCCATCCACACATAATACATCACATCGTCCTCTTCTACGGTTACCGAATGGCTAGAGCCTAAAGGGATGTGAAGTAGCGCGTATTCTGGTAAAGCAACCTGGTCTTCATCGGCATAAACAATGGTATTATTTTCCGATAAGCTTAAAAATAATTGTTCTAACATGGGATGTTCGTGCGGGTCTACTTTGTCTGGGCCTTTAGTTTGCACGGTTCCCATAGCAATTCTTGGGATAATTTTGTTCGGCATAATGGTACGACTTACTGTATTCGGACTTTTTATAGGCTCGGTGTAAGGTTCGCAATCGGTGAATTTTGCATAATATACATTCTGTGTGTTTTCCGCAGGGAATTCTTTTAAATCTAATAGATCCTGGTCTGTTAATTTACTTGATATTTTCAAGTAATGTAACGTATCATTTTCCGTAGTTTTTACCTTAATAGTGCTAATAGCGTTAGGTAATAAAATGGTTTCCGGTACAATATCATAATTTTTATCGCCGGCTGTTACCTGGCCTTCGCCTTTAAAAAACAAGTAAATAGTTTTAAAACCGTCTTTTGTTTCGTCTAAAATGGCATTGCTGCTTGTTAAAGCTATCTGTTCTACAAAAATGCCTTTTATTTCATTTTCTAGAATTGGTTTAGTGTATTGTTGAACATTTTCAGGTAAATCTGTTTTCAGACTTTCCACAGGTATATTTTGTGCGTTTACTGTTGTAAATGATAAAAGTACAAGCGCAAAATATAATATGAATGATTGTTTTTTCATGTTTATCTATGTTTCGTTTAGTATTCGGTTAAAATACAATTATTATTTTAATTTGAAATAGGAGCGGAAACCTTTAGTTTTTATAGGTTTTACGACGTATTTACGAATGTGTTAAATTTTTTATTCTGAAGAAATAACGTTTTATAAAATATTGAAAATGAATGAAAACTCAGGGTGTTTTTCCTTTTGAAAAGGAAGATTTACTTCGGAATACTTCCGTTTTAAGATGTTTTAAACACCGTATTAATCAGCTTTTTCGTGAGCCTCTAAATCGGCTGTTAAATCTAATTTCCGGAATGAAGGTGAAACTAATCCTGTAGCAACAACAGTAAGTAGCGTCATGGTACCACCAAAAACAACAGCGGTTACGGCTCCGAAAAACTTAGCGGTAATTCCACTTTCAAAAGCGCCTAATTCATTTGAAGACCCTACAAACATTGAGTTTACCGATGATACACGTCCACGCATATGGTCGGGTGTTTTTATTTGAAGAATGGTTTGCCTTATCACCATAGATACACCATCGGTCATACCGCTGAAAAATAAAGCCATAACGGAAACCCAAAAAATAGAAGATAACCCAAACACAATAATGCAAACTCCAAAACCAAAAATAGCCGCTAGTAGTTTTAAACCGGCATTTTTACTTATCGGAATATAAGCCGTAACCAACATGGTTAGAAACGCACCAACAGCTGGTGCAGCACGCAAAACACCAAAACCTTCGCTACCTACTTTTAAAATATCTTGAGCAAAAACAGGAAGCAATGCAATGGCGCCGCCAAAAAGTACAGCAACCATATCTAAAGTCATAGCGCCTAAAATGGCTTTGGTTTTAAATACAAAATTGACACCTTCTTTTAAACTTTGAATAACGGGCTCTCCAATTTTCGGATTTAAGATAGGTTTACGTTTTATGTTTAATAGAATAAAAAAGGATAAAAGTACGAGTCCGAAAATAATGCATAACGACCAATGTACACCAATCCAACCGATGGAGAAGCCTCCAAAAGCAGGCCCTAAAACACCTGCCATTTGCCATGTAGAGCTGTTCCAAGTGGCGGCATTTGGATATATTTTTTTAGGAACAATTAATGCAACTAAGGAAAAAATGGTTGGTCCAAAAAAGGATCGTAAAAAACCTCCAAAAAAGACGAGAGCGTAAATGGAATATAAAATGGTTGTAGTGCTCCAATTGCCCACAACTTTATCCCATGTGAGTAAGAATAAACCAAAACTAATGAGTGAAAATGCGGCAATACATAGCGCTAAAAGGTTTCTTTTTTCTTTTTGATCTACAATATGCCCTGCAAAAAGTGCCATGGTAAAAGCTGGTATAATTTCCATTAAGCCAATAATACCAAGTGAAAGCGGATCTTTAGTAATGCTGTATACTTGCCACTCTATAACGATAAATTGCATAGACCAGCCAAAAACAAGTACAAAACGCACTAATAGAAATATGTTGAATTCTTTAATCCGCAGAGCGGCGTAAGGATCGGTTTTTGCCATGGTTATTATCTTGTTGAAAACTTGATTTTTGTTTTCAAATAAAGTTCAAACTTAAAAAAGTATAACTAATAAATTAATTATACTTTTTTAATGTTTTCCGAAAAGGCCTTTTTTAAGACTTAATATCGCGTAATTTCATTTGTAAACTCACATTGCCTTGCCATTCATTTTCATCTATAGAATAAACGGCTTTAAATGGTTTTCCTTCGGAAATAATATCAAATTTATCGCCCATACTAAAACCTATTCCAACCAGTTGTTCTGGAGCATCAGGATGTTTTGCTGTGAGTCTTAAATGTGTTTTATCGCCTCCAACACGTTTTCCGTAGCCGGTATCAACGAGGTTTTCGGTTAAAAATACGGGAGTCATATTATTAGGGCCGTAAGGCGCAAACTGTTTTAAAATTCTATTAAACTTAGAGTCTATCGTGCTTAATTCAATTTTGGCGTCAATTTTAATTTCTGGCGTTAATAAATCGCGATCTATGGTTTTAGACACTTCATCTTCAAAAGCTTTTTTAAAGGCTTCGTAATTTTCTTCTTTTAATGTTAATCCGGCAGCATATTTATGTCCTCCAAATTGTTCTATATGTTCGGAACAAGCTTCCAGGGCATTATAAACATCAAACCCTTTAACCGAGCGTGCTGAAGCCGCTAAAAATTCGCCACTTTTAGTAAAAACTAGAGTGGGTCTATAATAGGTTTCTGTTAAGCGAGACGCTACAATACCGATTACACCTTTGTGCCAAGTTTCATGATAAACTACGGTGGTTAAACGGTCTTGTTCTTTGTGTTCTATAATTTGCTTAAGTGCTTCTTCTGTTATTTTTTTGTCGGTTTCGCGTCTTTCCAGATTGTAATCGTTAATTTCTTCAGCATATTTTGTGGCTAAAGTTTCATCTTCTTCCGTTAATAAAGTAACGGCGTAATTACCATGTTTCATTCGGCCAGCAGCATTTATTCGTGGTGCGACTACAAAAACAACATCGGTAATGGTGAGCTCTGTTTTTTCAACTTGAGTTAAAATAGCTTTAATTCCAGGCCGCGGATTGGTGTTTATCACCTGCAGACCAAAATAGGCTAAAACGCGATTTTCTCCATCGATGGGCACAATATCGGCGCCAATGGCAGTAGCCACTAAATCTAAATATTCGGTTAAATCTGCGGCTGTTTTGCCTTCTTTTGAAGCTAAAGCTTCTATCAGTTTAAAACCTACACCGCAACCGCAGAGCTCTTTATATGGATACTCGCAGTCCTCTCTTTTAGGGTCTAAAACTGCTGAAGCCTCAGGTATTTGATCGCCCGGTCTGTGGTGATCGCAAATAATAAAATCGATGCCTAAACTTTTAGCATGGGCTACTTTTTCAACCGATTTAATACCGCAATCTAATGCAATGATTAGGGTGAAATTGTTTTCTAAAGCAAAATTGATGCCTTTATAAGATACACCATAACCTTCGTCGTAGCGGTTTGGAATATAGGTGTAAACTAAATTGTGTACCGATTTTAAGTACGTAGACATGAGGGCTACTGAGGTGGTTCCGTCAACATCATAATCGCCATAAACTAAAATGTTTTCGTTGTTTGCAATCGCTTTTTCAATACGTGCAACGGCTTTGTCCATGTCTTTCATTAAGAAAGGATCGTGCAATTCTTTTAAGCTAGGTCTGAAAAATTTTTTAGCATCTTCAAAAGTTTCTACACCGCGTTGTAATAATAACGTTGCTATTGTGGCATCAACTTGAAGTGCTTCTTGTAAGGCTTCTATTTTTTTAGTTTCGGGTTCTGTTTTTAGTGTCCAACGCATAGTTCTTAGGGAGTCAGAATTAAATGTATAACATTTAAAGTTAGGAGGTTAAAAATCAGTAAGTTATTTTTTATGAAACAGGGTTTCAACTTTCATTTCGGCAAACTGACGAAACATTTCCATAACGCCACAATATTTTTCAATCGATAAATCGACTGTTTTTTGAAGCTTTTTTTCATTTAAATCGCTACCATAAAAATGAAATTGCATGGTTACTTTATCGTAATATTTTGGATGTTCTTCGGTAAGATTAGCTTCGATTTCTATTTTAAAAGTGTCTACCTCAAGTTTCATTTTCTTAATTAACGAGGCTACATCAAGCCCAGAACAACCTGCTAAACCAGATAGCATTAATGCTTTTGGACGGTAACCTTCTCCTTTGCCGCCGTTTTCTTCGCCGGCATCTATAAATAAGTTGTGTCCAGATGGGTTTGTGCTTTCAAACTTCATTTCGCCCAACCAGGTTGTAGTGATAAGATTTTTCATTATTCTGAATTATTTTCTTCAAAAATACTATAAATAAACCTATTTGGAATATTAATATGAATTAATGAATTTTTACTCGATGGAAATAAAAAGGATGTTGATAGCTTATTCCGTAAGGTATTTTTGTTAAATTTATCATAATTAATCAAAACCAATTTTAATATGAGAAAAAAAACAACTCTAAACTTTCTTTTTTTCTTCGCAACTACTTTTTCATTATTATTTGCACAAAATTATAATGTAAATGGTGTGGTAACTGATGCTTCTGGCATGCCGTTACCGGGTGTGAACATAAAAATTAAAGGGACAAATTCGGGTGCGTCAACAGATTTTGACGGTATCTACAGTTTAAAGGCAGCAAAAGGTGATATTTTAATATTCTCGTTTGTGGGTTTTAAAACAACAGAAGCTACAGTGGTTAGTTCGAAATTAGATGTATCTCTATTAGAAGATGCGGGTAAATTAGACGAAGTGGTTATTACGGCTTTTGGTATAGCACAAAAAGAAAAATCTTTAGGATATTCCGTAACTCAAGTGAAAACGGAAGATCTTAATTTAACGGGGCAAAATGATGCGATGACGGCTTTACAAGGTCGTGTAGCAGGTTTACAAATTTCTCAAACTTCAGGAACGCCTGGTGGTGGTGTGGATATTTTAATTAGAGGGATGTCTTCTATGAATCCAAGTCAGAACAATCAACCGTTAATTGTTATCGATGGAGTTTCCATAAATAATGATACATTTTCTGGTAATATCTTGCCAACATCGGGAACTAATTCTGCGGGCTCTGATTCGCAATTTTCATTTTCAAATAGAGCGAGTGATATAAACCCAGAAGATATAGAAAGCTATAATGTACTAAAAGGGGCAGCAGCAACAGCGCTTTATGGTGTTAGAGCGGCAAGTGGTGCTATTATAATTACAACAAAAAAAGGGAAATTAGGAAAACCTAAAGTGGGGTTTTCTGCAAGTACAACGTTTAATACGGTTGCAACAACGCCAGGTATTCAGTCTACTTTTAGAGAAGGACGATATGGAGCGCCTTACAGAACGTACACGCCAGAAACAGATACAGGATTTACGGTTACAGGTGTTGGTAATTATAACGGACCAATGTCTTGGGGTGTTAGGTATACAGATGATTCTTATACGCATACCGACGGTACTGTTATTGATTTAAGTAACGACCGTTTTTACAATCCGTACGAATTGTTTAATACAGGAGTTTCGCATACCGAAAATTTTAATATTTCTGGTGCTGATGAGAAGTTTGATTACTATATGTCTATAGGAAATACGTCTTCGGATGGAACCTTACCTAATTCTGAATTTGCTAGAATTTCATCACGATTTAAAGCTGGGTATCAAGTTACCGACAACTTCAAAATTGGAGCAACCGTAAATTATTCAAACTCTAGTTCTACTAAAGCAACTGGTGGTGATAAATCGGTGATGAGTGCTTTAGGATGGTGGTCGCCTTCATTTCCTATTAACGATTATTTAAATCCAGACGGATCGCATCGCGCATTGTTTCCTGGTTTTATTGATAACCCGAGATATAACGCTTATATAAGCGCATTAACAGAGGATACCGATCGATGGGTTGGTAGTGTGAACCTAAACTGGAATCCGAAAGAATGGATAAATGTTAACTATACTGGGCAAATTGATAATTTTACAACATTGATAAATAGATTTGTTCCTGCCGATTTAGATGGAGGTTCTGGAGTAAACGGTTATATTGTTGATCAAAATTATATTTTTAAAGGTTTAGAATCTAATTTATTAGTAACACTTAGTCATGATTTTTCTGAAAAAGTAAGTAGTTCACTCTTATTAGGGCATTCTGTTTTAGATAATAAAAGAACAAGTTACAGAATGTATGGGCAAAGCTTAAATTTACCATATTTTAACCATATTAGTAATACTCAGGAAAACCAATCGATATCTAATTTTGTAACTCAAAAGCGACTTGTTGGGTTTTTTGGAGAACTTAAATTAAGTTATGATGATAAACTCTTTTTATCTGTAACAGGTCGTAATGATAATGATTCATCCTTACCAGCAGACAATAACTCTTACTTTTATCCATCGGCGAGTTTAGCTTATGATATGAAAGATGTTTTTGGAGATAGTAACGTGGTGTCTTTTGGTAAATTAAGAGCGTCTTACGCCGAGGTTGGTAATGGAACCACTTTTGGACAAGTTGGATTTTTTAATTATCCTGATCCTAATTTCCCTTGGGCAGGAACAGGTGGTTATGTGGCTGACAGATATGTTGGCGCGCCAGATTTAAAACCTGAACGCACCAAAGGTTACGAGTTAGGTTTAGATTTCCGTTTTCTTAAAAATCGTATTAGGTTAGATTATGCATATTACAACTCGAAAGTATATGATGCTATTTTTCCTGTAGGAACGGCGCCATCAACTGGTATTATTCAGTTTACTAGAAATGCAGGTATTTATCAAACTTACGGACACGAGTTGTTAATTAGTGGTGATATTATTAAAAATGACAACTTAAAATGGGAAATGATTTTCAACTTCGGAACAAATAGCGGAGAGGTAGTTGATTTACCTGAAGAAATTCCATTTTTAGATTTTGTAGACGATGTTACTGGAGCATATATTTATTTACAACCTAAAGAAGGTGATAAAATAGGAACACTATATGGTTATAAATGGAATAGAGTTGACGGTGAAGTTTTAATTAATGATGCCGGCTTGCCAACAACTAATTTTGATGAAAAAGTTATTGTTGGAGATGTTACTCCAGATTTTGTTACGTCTTTAGGTTCGAACATTAATTACAAAGGGTTTGGATTAAACTTTTTGTTTGAATGGAAAAAAGGAGGAGATAAATATACTTGGCAACGTTACCAAATGAATAGAGCAGGAACATCGGAATACACCATGCAGTTTAGAGAAAACGATACTTATGTTTTTGATGGTGTTATGGAAGATCCAGCAAATCCTGGGACTTATATAGAAAATAATACAGAAGTTGATTTTTCAGTAGAATCTGCCAATGGGTATCAGTTTTTTAACTTTACCTCTTTAGGTCGACGTAATTCGGAAGTGCTTTTACAAGATGCATCATGGGTTAAACTAAGAAATGTGGGGTTAACTTATAGCCTAAGCCGTGGTGTTTTAGATAAGTTAAATTTAGAGAGTGTAAAACTGTCAGCGAACTTAAGTAATGTACTAATTTGGACCCCTTTTGATGGTTTCGATCCAGAAGGCAGTGATTATGGTGCAGGTAGTAATAAATATGGTTTTACAGGTAGAGGAATACCTTTAACAGAAAACTATTCGTTTGGAGTAACAATTGGATTTTAAAAAAAGAACTATGAAAAAATATATAAAATACTTTTTATTTATAACAATGATCTCTGGTTTTTCTGGCTGCGATGAATATTTAGATGTCAATACGCCATCTGACGCTGTCCCTGTAGAAGACCTAGATATGAAAGACATTTTAGGGCCAACATTGTTTAATACCGTTTATGCGTATTACTATGCGGAATTATCATTATGTAACTACACGCAGTATTATGCCGGATATGGTACTGCGCCTGTGGTAGAATCTTTTAATTCTAGTACTTGGAGCAATATTTACACTAAGGTTTTGCCAAATATTGAAAACCTGAAAGAAAAAGCGATTGCACAAGATGCACCGCATTTTTTGGCAGTTGCTAAAATTATAACAGCAATGAATTTAAGTTTTGCAGTAGATAATTGGGATAATGTGCCTTACACGCAAGCAGGTAAGCCTTTTGAATTCCCTGCACCTGAATTTGATGATGGTGAGGTGGTTTATAATGATATGATTGTGTTGTTAGATGAGGCTATATCAGCGCTTTCGGGTGCTTCAAATCCGAAGTTTAATTTGAGTTCTGGCGATTTTATTTATAAGGGAGATGTGGCAAAGTGGATGCGTTTAGCGTACACTTTTAAAGCGCGTATGCAATTGCATATGATGAAAAACGGAGGTGTAACAGCAAGCGAGGTTTTAAGCTCAATTAATAATGGTTTTACTTCTAATTCAGATAATTTTAAACTGACTTACCCTGAAGGTGAATTAAATCCGTATTATGCCACTAATGTACAAGCTAGATCAACCTCCAATTATTTTCGTGCTCCAAACGATCAGTTGGTAAGTATGCTAAATGGCACAACATATCCGTTTGAAAGTGGCACGGTAGAAGTAGATCCACGATTACCAGCTATGTTCGTAAAGGAAATTGGTGTCAATGATCCAGCTCCAGATACCGATCCATGGCGTGGTTTTATGAACGGCGGAACAGGACAATCGTCCGACGGAGAAGCGGGAAATACCTATTATAAAGATGGTGGATATTACACCAAAGCAAGTGCGCCGCTAGAAGTGCTAACTTATGCTGAAGCGATGTTTATTAAAGCTGAAGCTGCGTTTTTAGCAAACGGAGGTACAACATCAAGTGCTGGTACAACTTCAGTAGCATACAACGCTTATCTTGCCGGAATTGAAGGCAGTATGGATCAAATAGGTGTAGATGGAACCGATTATTTAGCAGACACAGCGGTGGCAGTTGGAGAAGGTGGTTTAATGTTGAATCATATTATGAAAGAAAAATATATTGCAAACATTCATAATACGGAAACATGGAACGATTTTAGACGCTATAATTTCTCTGCAGATGTATTTAAAGGATTAGCATTGCGTTTGGAAGAAGATAATTCTGATAACGAATTTGCAGGCGAATGGATTCGAAGAATTTCTTATCCAACATCAGAATTGGATGCTAATTTTGATATTGTTAAAGCGAACGAGAAAACGCCGATAACACCTGTTTGGTGGGCTGAATAAACATTAAATAGTATAATAAAAAAAGCCGGGTAGATAATGTCTACTCGGCTTTTTTTTATTTCATTTGGTATGGTTTAACAATGGTGTGTTATGCGTTATTTAAAACCTCACAAAGCCTTAAAATATCAGTTTCCGTATGCGAAGCGCTAATTACAATACGGCTCATCATAGGTGAGTTTTCATCAGGATATCTAAAACTGGTTACTATTATACCATTGCTTTCTAGGTGATTATTCAGGTGTTCATCAGAAAAACTAAAGGCAGGATGACCAATCATATATTGAAATTTATCAAGTAAATTCAGGTTGTCTATAAAGAAATCAGTGTTATCTTTTAATTGTTTTCGTTTGATGTTATAAATCCCTTCGGAATGCAATAACGTGGCTAAATTTGCTGGAGATGCTGGGCTAGAGCCTCCAAAAAAAGCGGTATTTTCTAATGAAGAAATTCTGCTTTTACATCCAAAAATAGCACCCGCTTGAACGCCGAATCCTTTTCCTAAAGAAGCACAAACTATTAGTTCTTTTGGATTTAAATCTTTAATAGTTTTATAAATACCACCACCACGTTCACCAAGAATGCCGATGCCATGAGAGTCATCAACAACTAGAATAAGTTCTGAAAGTGGCAAGGTTTTTAAGCCTTCAAAATCCGGAAAATGACTTCCTGAAAAATCAACAGCATCTAAAAATACTACAGGTGTTTCGTCTGTTTTCAATTTTAAATGAAGATGCAATGCTTCTTTTAGGTCTTCGTACGTTGAAAACGATTGACTTTTATTTGATGATAATCTTAGTGCAGAATGCGTATTTGGAGCATAAAAAAAGGCATGATTGTTCGTGTTTAAACCATGAGCTACAAGTTGCCCTGCTAAATATCCCGAAGACATGCTAATACAGGCTTCACTACCAACCAGTTTAGATAAATATGTTTCAGCTTCATCATAAACAGCCATACGAATATTTGATTTTCGCGATGCGCCATAATTAGTGCCGTATTTTCTAATGTTTTCAATAAATATATTTTGAAAATCAACATCGGTTTGCAGTCCTAAATAGGCTGTTCCTCCAAAATAAATATAGGTTTTATTATGGATTGAAATATGATGTTCTGGAAAAGAATCAAGATAATGTGCCATTACTTCAAAGTTACACCGCTACCGCCTAAGGTTGGGAAAATCACCTTAGCATCAGGCTCGATTATCACACCGTTAGCAATATCTTCTTTAAGTAAAAGCGCACCGTCCATATCAACATAATCCAGTTGAGGTAGGAGTTGTGCGATGGCCGAAATGCCAACAGTAGATTCCGTCATACAGCCAACCATCACTTTTACACCCATGGCTTTACCCTTTCTTATCATGCGTAAAGCGGGTGTTAACCCACCGCATTTGGTAAGTTTTATATTAATGCCGTTAAAATGGTTTCCACAGGCTTCTACATCGCTTTCAAGAATACAGCTTTCATCTGCAATAACAGGTAAAACAGCATGTTTCATAACCTCCTTCATGCCTTCCCAATCGTTAGCTTTCAATGGTTGTTCTAAAAATTCAACGCCGAGCGCTTTTAAAAGTGGCGCATTCTTAATGGTTTCTTCGGCAGTCCATGCGCAATTGGCATCAATTCTAAATACGGCATCACTATGTTTTCTAAGAGCTTTTACAATGTTTACATCGTCGTCTGTACCTAATTTTATTTTATAAATTGGCCAAGGGGTTTCTTTCATTTTAGAGACCATCTCGTCGATGCTAGCAATACCAATGGTGTAATTTGTGGTAGGGAAGCTATCTAAATTTGTTCCCCAAATAGCGTAAAGTGGCTTGTTTTGAAGTTTTCCAAATAAATCGTGAGCTGCTAAATCTAAAGCGCAAATTGAAAAATTTGTCAATCCTTTTTCAACTAAAAAAGCATGAAAAACTTCGGGTGTTGTAAAGTTGAAATTTTCAATATCCTTTGAAATCGCATTAATTTCAGCAGTCATACTTTCAACAGTAATGTTGTAATATGGGTTTGAAGTCGCTTCTCCGTAACCTGTTTTTCCGTTAAGGCTAAGACAAGCAATTAAGCTCGGTTGTACATCGTGCGATTCTCTTGAAATGGTAAAAGTATGTCTGAGTTTAAGTTTGTAAGACTTTAATTCTATTTGCATGTATGGGGTTTTTAAAACTTAAATAAAGTTAGTAAAAATAATCTTCCTCGCTAATGCTTCATTATTTTATTTATAATTTTTTATAGTTGGGTTTGTTGATTATTTTAGGATATTATTCACTTTCTTTTGAAGTACCGGTAAAACTTCAGCCTTAAACCAAGGATTCTTAGTTAGCCAAAATCTATTTCTAGGTGAAGGATGTGGTAATGGCAAAAATTTGGGTAAATACGCTTGAAAATTATCAACAGTTTCGGTGAGGGTTTTTTTGGCGGTTTTTTCTAAGTAATATTTTTGAGCATACATGCCTATTAGAATAACGAGTTCAACATGTTTTAGTTCCTTAAATAGTGGTTCGTGCCATTGTGGAGCACATTCGGTTCGTGGTGGTAAATCACCAGTTTTTCCTTTTCCGGGATAACAAAACCCCATAGGAATAATGGCGAATTTGGTAGTGTCGTAAAAATCTTCAACAGAAATATTTAGCCATTTTCGAAGCTGTTTTCCGCTAGCATCATCCCAAGGAATTCCCGAAGCGTGAACTTTGGTACCTGGTGCTTGTCCAATAATAACAATTTTAGAATTTGGATGAGCAGAAACAACAGGCCTTGCACCTAAAGCTAAGTGCGGTTCGCAAAGGGTACATTGACTGATGTTGTTTAGTAATTCTTGCAGAACTGTTATTTTATGGTTAATGGAGTACCTTCAAAAGTTAATCCATCAAAACCTGTTTGCATAAAGTTTCTAATGTTTTGGTGTCCATCTCCATTTGGGGCTTTTAAAACATCTTCAAAATAATAAGACCCAAAACAAGCTAGAGTTTCTTCTTTTGTAAAACCTTCAGTTTTTGCAAATGCAAATAATTTACAGGAACCAGAATTTTCGCCAGCAGCATTTTCTAATACCCCGTTTTTAAAGGCTGTAGGGGTGAAATCGTAATAGTTTTCAATAATACTCATGGTTTCAGAAAACTCGATTTCGTTGGGTGTATTTCTTAGTTTGTTTTTAAAATTATCTTTAGTCATTAATTAGTCTTTTAACATTGTTTTTAAATCGTTTGTGTAAGAAGGGTAGGTAAATATATGTTTCTTTAATGCACTTACCGTTATTTTATTATTAATAGCCAAAGTTAAAATATTAATTGTTTCATTTGCCTCAGGACTTAAAATATGAGCTCCAACTATTTCGTCCGTACGTTCATTTACTAAAATTTTGTAGGCATAGGCGTCTTCATTTGATTTTTTAGCATTAAACCAATGTGATACATCTCCTTGATAAATTTTAATGTTTTTATACCGCTTTTTGGCTTCGGATTCAGAATAACCAACCGAGGCTAAATTGGGTTGGGTAAATACATTTGAAGGCACTAATGGGTTTTCGAATTTTTTAGATTTTTCCTTTATAATATTGTGTGCAACAATGTAGCCTTGCAAGCCAGAAAGAGGTGTTAAGGGCAGTGATTTACTAGATACATCTCCACAAGCATAAACCAACGGATTAGTTGTGCTTTGCAAATAAAAATCAACTTCAACTCCTGTGTCATTCGCTTCAATTGAAGCTAAACTTAAATCTAATTCTTCGATAGCAGGAATGCGGCCAGAGGTATTAAAAACTTGTCTTGATTTTATGGATTTTAGTGTTCCTTCGGAATCATAATTAACTTTGAAATTCTTTTTTAATTTCTCAATAGATTTTACATCTACATTAAATATAAATTCTACACCTTTAGTTTTTAATGATTTTACCAGTTTTTCAACTAAAAATGAATCGAATTGTGATAAGGCTTCCGAGTCTTTTTGAAGTATAGTTACTTTACATCCTAGAACAGAAAGCATGTAAGCAAACTCTAAACCGATGTAACCTGCTCCAATAAAAATAGCAGATTTAGGAACTTTTTTAAGATTCAGAACATCGTCACTTACTTTTAAAAATTTGTGTCCTTCGATATTTAATGGTCTTGGTATTTTTCCAGTAGCGATTACAAAATAATCTGCTGTAACATGTTTTCCTTCAACTTCCACTTTATTATTTGCGATAAATTTAGGAGATTGATGATACATGGATATCCCTAAGTCTGAAAGTGAATTTTCAGTACCCTTAGGAATTTTTTTAGTAAATTTTTTCTTGAAGGATTGCACATCTTTCCAGCTTATTTTAGGCGCTTTTTTGATACCTAATCCTGTTAATTGATTAGACTTATGGGCTAAATCGGAAAATTGTAATAATATTTTTTTTGGGTCGCAGCCCCTATTTGCGCAAGTGCCTCCAAAAGCTCTATTGTCGGAAATAGCAACTGAAAGCCCATTTTCACTACACAGTTTAGCGACGGTTTGGCCTGCTATTCCTGAGCCTATTACGAATACATCATAATGTTTAGATTTCATAAAAAAGAGATTAGACTTCTAACTTATTAAAACTTATAATAATGTATTGTTCTTAACGATTTAATAATTAACTCATTTGCTATAATTTCTTTCCTTTCACTATAACAACGATTTCGCCTTTTGGAGGTTTGTTTGTGTAATGTTCTAAAACTTCTTTTGCTGTGCCGCGGATGGTTTCTTCAAATAATTTAGTGAGTTCTCGAGATACAGAAACCTCACGATCTTCGCCAAAATACTCGCAAAAATGCCCTAATGTTTTTATTAATTTATGTGGACTTTCATAAAAAATAATGGTTCTGGTTTCTTCAGCTAAAAGAAGTAAACGGGTTTGGCGGCCCTTTTTTACGGGTAAAAAACCTTCGAAAACAAACTTGTCGTTTGGTAACCCTGAGTTTACTAAAGCGGGTACAAATGCGGTAGCACCAGGCAGGCAATCGACTTCTATACCGTGCTCAATACAAGCTCTAGATAATAAAAATCCAGGGTCGGAAATCGCTGGTGTTCCCGCATCACTTATAAGGGCAACGGTGGTTCCACTTTTTAATTTCTGAATAATATTTTCTACGGTTTTGTGTTCGTTATGCATGTGATGACTTTGCATATGTGTCGAAATTTCGTAGTGTTTTAGGAGTTTTCCCGAGGTTCTAGTGTCTTCTGCTAAAATTAAATCAACGTCTTTTAAAACTTCAATAGCTCTAAAAGTGATATCTTTTAAATTCCCGATGGGTGTTGGTACAATATATAATTTACTCATTATTCAAATTTAGCTTCAATAATTTCCATAAAGCGGGTTTCAAACTCTTCTTTGTTTTTCCAATTATTATAATCGGGTTTCACCATAGTTTCTATAAAAGCTTTGGCATTGTTATACGAAAGAAAGGTGTTTAATTGAGAAATCACACGATCGTAATCTTCATTTTTACCATCGAATAAATGATTTATAAATGCGATTTTATCGTTTAATCCAATTTTTAATCCGCCCGATTTCAATTTATCATTTAAAGATTTTTTTTCTGAAGACGTTTTGTTTTCAGAATTAGAAACGGGGTCGAAAATAGGCATATCTTCGAAACCAGAGGTAATATCCTCTAAATTTTGTTTTACAGGAGCTGTTTTAGGTTCGGTTTGTTCAAATAATTCGTCTACCGCCTGAGTTTCATGTGGCATTTGCGCTACCATATCTTTAATTGTTTCCATTAAAGGTTCGGTAATAGGTGCGTGTTCGTTGTCGTCAAGATTAATGTAAGTTTTATCTTCAATCTCGATATTATCGCTAATTTTATGATTGAAAGCGGCGCCAAGCATGCTGAAAAACGACGAATCGTCACCTACACTCGGTAGTTTTTCTTCAAAATTTTCCTGTGCAAACTTTAATACCGATAGTTTTTCAAACAATTCTTTAGCTTCAGAATGCATTTTAATAACGTCTTCTTTGCCTTTTAGTTTCAATATTCTGTGGGCGATGCTTACAAGTTCAGACTCTAACTTCTTCTTCATTGTTTATAAATTTAAAATTTAAAGGTATTAAGGGGTCTTATTTTTAATAAATTTGCTACACCTTTATACAAAAGCAATAATTACTGTTCTGCATAAAACTTTATGCGGAAGTCTAAAATTATTTTAAAACTATACTGGTATAATCAATTTTTATTTAGTGTTAAAATTACGAAATGTTTCTTGAAAATACGGTAAATCATAAAGAACAATTTGGATGGATTGAAGTCATTTGCGGCTCAATGTTTTCGGGAAAAACCGAAGAATTGATACGCCGACTAAAACGCGCCCAATTTGCTAAGCAAAAAGTAGAGATTTTTAAACCTTCTATAGATACACGTTACGACGAAGAGTTAGTGGTGTCTCATGATGCTAATGAAATTCGGTCTACACCGGTGCCAGCTGCAGCAAACATACCTATTTTGGCCGATGGTTGCGAGGTTGTTGGTATAGATGAAGCCCAGTTTTTCGATGATGAAATTGTTCGAGTATGTAATGATTTAGCCAATAAAGGTGTTCGTGTTATTGTGGCCGGGTTGGATATGGATTTTAAAGGAAACCCCTTTGGTCCCATGCCAAATTTAATGGCTACTGCCGAATATGTAACCAAAGTGCACGCCGTTTGTACCCGCACAGGGAATTTGGCGCAGTACAGTTACCGTAAAGCAAAAAGCGATAATTTGGTGCTTTTAGGTGAAGTGGACGAGTACGAACCATTAAGCCGAGCAGCATATTATAAGGCGATGGCAAGTGATAAACTGAGAAGCATGAAAATGAACACTGCTGATGAAGTGGCATTGAATAAAAAAGAATCTAATGCATAAGGCAGCGGAAACTGTTCTTGAAATCGATTTATCTAAGCTGAAACAAAATTATAAGCATTTAAAATCGAAATTGGATAAAAACACCATGTTTTTAGCAGTTGTAAAGGCGTTTGCTTATGGAAATGATGCCGATGAAATGGCTTTATATTTAGAGCGTTTGGGTGTCGATTATTTTGCTGTAGCTTATATAAACGAAGGTGTGGCGCTACGAAATGCAGGGGTTACAAAGCCTATTTTAGTGCTGCATCCACAGGCTGTAAATTTTGATATATTGATTAAATATAACTTAGAGCCGAGTCTATATAATTTAAAAATATTAAAAGAATTTATTCTTGCTGTTTCTAAAAAAAATAAAATAAATTATCCTGTACATCTTAAGTTTAATACAGGATTGAATAGATTAGGGTTTTGGCAAGGTGATGTTGAAATGGTTAATAATACTATAGGTGAAACCAAAAGTATTTATGTAAAATCTATTTTTTCGCATTTAGCAGCTAGCGAAGATTTAAATGAAAAAGAATTCACTAAAAATCAAATAGAAACTTTTAAAACTATCGCTGATAATTTTCAAAAGGTTTTTAAATACAAACCTTTACTTCACATGTGTAATACCTCGGGAATTTTAAATTACCCTGAGGCGCATTTCGATATGGTTAGAAGTGGTATCGGTTTGTACGGATTTGGTAATTCCGAAGTAGAAAATCAAAATTTTAAACCCATAGCGGCATTGAAAACCTGTATTTCTCAAATTCATAAAATAAATAAAGGTGAAACGGTGGGTTATAATCGGGCTTTTAAAAGTGAATCGGTTTTAAAAACGGCCACATTACCTATTGGACATGCCGATGGTATTGGTCGAATCTACGGAAATGGTAAAGGTTTTGTAACCATCAATAATCAAAAAGCACCCATAATTGGCAATGTTTGCATGGATATGATTATGGTGGATGTAACCAATATTCAATGTTTTGAAGGTGATGAGGTTATTGTTTTCGATGCTAACTCTACGGCCGAAACCTTGGCTCAGACAGCAAATACTATTTCTTATGAGCTGATTACGAGTATTTCACAACGTGTAAAACGCATTATTTTAAGTTAACAAATAATTTTTGCATATTTTTGTGCTACAAAACAATTTAATAAAGAATTAATTATGTTAAAAGAATTTAAAGAATTTGCAATGAAGGGCAACCTTGTTGATATTGCAGTAGGTTTCGTGATGGGTGCAGCTTTTAAAGAAGTGGTAACATCATTTACAGGAGGTATTGTATCGCCGTTAATTGGATTAATTTTCAATGCAGATTTCAAAGATTTAAAATACGTTGTTAAAGAAGGAATAGTAAATGCAGAAGGTGTTATGGAAGGACAAGTAGCTGTACTTTGGGGAGCGTTTTTAACAAACATTATCGATTTTATTATTGTTGCTTTTGTTATGTTTATGGTTGTAAAAGGTGTTAATAAAATGAAGAAGAAAGAAGAAGTTGCAGAAGCGGCTCCAGCAGGACCTTCTCAAGAAGATTTACTTTCTGAAATAAGAGATTTACTTAAAAAATAACAAACTGTTAATTATATAACATCGTGTTATTTGTTGTTAAAAAGCCCTCGTTTTTCGAAAATGAGGGCTTTTTTTAGATTTTACAATGGAATTAATACTTAGTTTTGTTCTTAGAAATTTATTAAATATAAAATTATGAAAGTAGCAGTTGTAGGAGCCACTGGAATGGTAGGCGAAGTGATGCTAAAAGTGTTAGAAGAACGTAACTTTCCTGTTACCGAACTATTATTGGTAGCTTCAGAACGTTCTGTAGGTAAGAAATTAACCTTTAAAAATAAAGAATATACCGTAATTGGTTTAGCTGATGCTGTTGCTGCAAAGCCAGAGATTGCTATATTTTCTGCAGGTGGTGATACATCAATAGAGTGGGCTCCAAAATTTGCTGCAGCAGGTACTACGGTGGTTGATAATTCGTCAGCATGGCGTATGGATCCAACTAAGAAATTAGTGGTTCCAGAAATTAATGCACACGAATTAACAAAAGATGATAAGATTATAGCGAACCCAAACTGCTCTACCATTCAAATGGTATTAGCATTGTCGCTACTTCATAAAAAATATAAAATGAAACGTATTGTAGTTTCAACTTACCAATCGGTTTCTGGTACAGGCGTAAAAGCAGTAAAACAACTAGAAAACGAAATTGCTGGTATTGAAGGCGAAATGGCATATCCGCACCCTATTGGACGAAATGCTTTGCCACATTGCGATGTGTTTTTAGAAAATGGTTACACTAAAGAAGAAATGAAATTGGCTCGTGAGCCACAAAAAATATTTAGCGATAGTAGCTTTTCTATAACAGCTACGGCGGTGCGTATTCCTACTGCTGGTGGGCATTCAGAATCTGTAAATGTACAGTTTGAAAACGATTTCGATTTAAAAGATGTGCGTCAATTAATTAGCGAAACGCCAGGTGTTATTTTACAAGACGATACTTCTAAAAATATTTACCCGATGCCTATTTTAGCGCACGATAAAGATGAAGTTTTTGTAGGACGTTTAAGAAGAGACGAAACACAACCAAATACATTAAATATGTGGATTGTTGCCGATAACTTACGTAAAGGAGCTGCAACAAACACGGTGCAAATTGCTGAATATTTAGTTGAAAATAACTTAGTATAATTTACATACTAATTAATATATTTTAAGCTCCTGTATTTTTACAGGGGCTTTTTTTATGGCGTTAATCTTGATTTATAAATTCAATATTATTGTGAGTAGAAGCTTTGCTTAGAATGGTTTGGGAAATATATTCGCAAACCAGCTTTTCGCCTTCTAAATTTATAAGTTCTAAAGTGTCTTCGGGTGTGTGATACTGCGGATGTCCTCCAGTATGAATACCTAAAACAGAAATGTTCTTTTTGTAAAACGAAACATGGTCTGATCCGCCTACCGAACCAGCGTGAACTATCGGGTTTAATCCTAAAGATTTCCCTAAAACCTTCATGAATTCTACGCCACCGTTAAACGTTCCAGCACCTCCAGCGTAAACATGGTTGTTCTTATTCAGTCGTCCAACCATATCCATGTTTATCATTAATTTTATTTGGGATAACGGTACTAATGGATTTTCAACGAAATATTTACTTCCTAATAAACCTTGTTCTTCTGCTCCAAAAGCGATAAAAATGACACTTCTTTTTAATTGATCTTTATTGGCGGCTAACTTTTCAGCTATTTCAAGTAAAGCCGCTGTGCCACTAGCGTTATCATCAGCACCATGATAGACCACACCTCGTTTTTCCGATTTAGACGATGGACCACCAAGACCTAAATGGTCGTAATGGGCTCCTAAAACAATATATTCGTTTTTTAATAATGGATCATGGCCTTCAATAAAACCAACGACATTACTGGTGTTTACTTCTGGAGCGTTGTCTGTGCCTTTTTCTACGCGTAATTTAGCTTTAAAAACTTGCTTGTAATTATTGTTGAAAGCTTGTAGTCCAACATGTTTAAACTCTTTTTTTATATACTTTACAACACGTTTGTTGGCTTTTCCGCCAGGATATCTGCCTTGGTTTTTATCTGATATTAAAAATTCAATATGATTTTTTATTTCACTCGTTGTAACTTCCGTTTGAGAAAACACACTAAAATATGAAGAGAATATTAGTGAGAATAAAGCAAGTTTTTTCATTTTTTTTGGGTTTGGATAGCTTTGTCAAATATATAATTAACCCGCGTTTTAATTCCACTATTATTACATAAATCTGGAACTTTAGATTATGATTTTGCGTATTTTTGATGATTAATACCCTAAATAATGAAAAAAATAGCAATTACCTTTTTCTCACTAACCCTGTTGTGGGCGTGTGGAAATGACAAAACTGTAAAAAAACATCCTGTAGTGAGTTACCCTGAAACAAAAACCGTAGATACTATTGACACTTATTTTGGTGTTGATGTTAAAGATCCATACCGTTGGTTGGAAGATGATAGAAGCCCAGAAACTGAAGCTTGGGTTGTAGCCGAAAACAAAGCAACAAATGCATATTTAGATAAAATTCCTTTTAGAGAAGCGTTAAAAAATCGCTTATCAGAACTTTGGAATTACGAAAAAGTAGGAGCGCCTTTCAACGAGGGAGATTACACGTATTTTTATAAGAATGATGGTTTGCAAAATCAAAGTGTACTTTATCGTTTTAAAAAGGGAGAAGATGCTAAAACGGCTACTGTATTTTTAGATCCTAATACCTTTAAGGAAGATGGTACAGTATCTTTAGGAGGAACAAGTTTTTCTAAAAACGGAAAAATTCTAGCTTATGCCATTTCCGAAGGAGGAAGCGATTGGCGTAAAATTCTAATTATGGATGTGGAGTCTAAAGAAATAATAGAAGACACGCTTATCGATGTGAAGTTTTCGCAAATATCTTGGTTTAAAAACGAAGGATTTTACTATTCTAGCTATGATAAACCTGAAGGAAGCGAGCTTTCAGCAAAGACTGATCAACATAAAGTGTTTTATCATAAATTAGGAACTCCTCAAAAAAATGATGCTTTAATTTTTGGTGGTACACCCGAAGAAAAACACCGTTATATCTACGCTAACGTTTCCGAAGATGATAAATATTTATTTATTGCACCACGCATTTCTACTACAGGAAACAAACTTTTTATGAAAGATTTATCGGTACCAAACAGCGAGTTTGTTACCATTTTAAATCATACAGAAAGTAGTACTAACGTGATTGAAACAGCGGGTACTAAACTGTATTTAGCAACAAATTTAAACGCGCCAAACGAAAAAATTGTTACGGTAGATGTGGCAAACCCAACACCAGAGCATTGGGTTGATTTTATTCCTGAAACCGAGAATGTATTATCTATTTCTAAAGGTGGTGGCTATTTTTATGCCACGTATATGGTTGATGCGATTTCTAAAGTGAAGCAATATGATTATAATGGCAAATTTATTAGAGATATTGAATTACCAGGCTTAGGAACGGCCAGCGGTTTTGGTAGTAAAAAAGAAGAAAAAACCAGCTATTTTTCGTTTACCAATTATAATACACCAGGAACCACGTATAAATTTAATGCAGATTCTGGAGCGGTGGAATTGTATAGAAAATCGGCAATAGCCTTTAATAGTGACGACTTTGAAAGTCATCAAGTGTTTTACACCTCTAAAGATGGAACCAAAATACCAATGATGATTACGCACAAAAAAGGGTTGGAACTAAATGGTAAAAATCCAACTATTTTATATGGTTATGGCGGATTTAATGTGAGTTTAACCCCTAGTTTTAGTGTTACAAATGCCATTTGGATGGAGCAAGGTGGTGTATATGCTGTGCCTAATTTACGTGGTGGTGGCGAATACGGAAGAGCGTGGCATGATGCAGGAACACAGCAAAAAAAGCAAAATGTGTTTGACGATTTTATCGCTGCTGCGGAATATTTAAAGGATAAAAACTATACAAGTACAAATTATTTGGCTATTCGTGGTGGTTCAAATGGCGGTTTATTGGTTGGTGCAACCATGACGCAGCGTCCCGATTTGGCAAAGGTAGCTTTACCGGCAGTTGGTGTTTTAGATATGTTACGTTATCATACGTTTACTGCGGGTGCAGGCTGGGCTTACGATTACGGAACAGCTGAAGATAATAAAGCCATGTTTGAATATTTAAAAGGATATTCTCCTGTGCATAATGTGAAGTCTGGAGTTGAATATCCAGCGACTTTAATAACTACTGGCGATCATGACGATCGTGTGGTGCCGGCACATAGTTTTAAATTTGCTGCCGAGTTACAAACGAAACAAACGGGTAGTAACCCAACTTTAATTCGTATTGAAACCGATGCGGGTCATGGTGCTGGAACTCCTGTAAGTAAAACTATTGAACAGTATGCTGATATTTTTGGTTTTACACTTTACAATATGGGCTTTGAGGAATTACCAACGTCTATCGAAAATTAAAATATTACTGTCCAATAATTTAGAATATGCTTCAAGTAAAAAACATCTCATTTTCATATCAAGAAACTGAAGTTTTAAAACAAATTTCGTTTGCTGTAGAAGCAGGCGAACAGCTTTCTATTATTGGAGAAAGTGGCTCTGGAAAAAGTACATTGCTGAAATTAATTTATGGGGAATTCGATTTAAATGAAGGTCATATTTTTTGGAAAGAAACCGAAGTTTTAGGTCCTAAATTTAATTTGGTTGTGGGTTACGATTTTATGAAATACGTAGCTCAAGAGTTCGATTTAATGCCTTTTACATCCGTTGCCGAAAACATTGGCGCTTTTTTGTCTAATTTTTATCCAGAGGAAAAACAAGAACGTACCAAAGAATTGCTTGAGGTTGTTGAGCTTACGGCTTTTGCTAAAGTAAAAGTAAAAACTTTAAGTGGCGGACAAAAACAACGTGTTGCACTAGCACGAGCTTTGGCAAAACAACCCGAAATTATATTACTCGATGAGCCTTTCAGCCATATTGATAACTTCAAAAAGCAATCGTTACGCCGTAATGTTTTTAAGTATTTAAAGGAAAAAAATATTGCTTGTATTGTAGCCACACATGATAAAGAAGATGTGCTTGGCTTTGCCGATAGAATGCTTATTCTTAATAATCATGAAGTGGAAGTTGTAGGAACTCCTGAAAAGCTTTACCATACACCTAAAACGCCATTAATTGCTTCCTTTTTTGGAGAGTTTAACGTGATTGAAAATAACATTATTTATGCGCATCAACTTCAATTTGTTGAAAATTCAAACTTAAAAGCTACAGTAAAACAATCGTATTTTAAAGGACATTATTATTTAATTGAAGCCGATTTGGATGGCAAAATGGTATTGTTTGAAAATAAAACGGCTTTAAAAAACAACGATGTAGTGTCTCTTAAAATAATGACTTAATAGGTTTTTCAATTTAAATTTTAAAAAAATATAAAAAGTAGTCTAACGAAAGTTTGGCTACTTTTTTAATTTATAAAGCTGTTTTCTGATTAAAATACCGATTTTTGAAAACTTATTATAGCACAAAATATGTTTGGAAATAGAAATTTAAATGCTAATGAATTAGCTTTTATTAAAGACCGAATCTCTCGAGCTCAACGGTGGATGTATAGCTTGTTTGTTATCATTGCGGCAATTATAGTTGTATGTGCCTTTTTTGTGTATACCGAAGTTGACACACCTAACTTTGCAATTAATTTGGGTTTTGGTCTTTGCATTTTATTACTTTATAACATCTATTGGTTTGTAAAAGGTTATAAATCTTATCAGGTTAACCCAAGTGTTCAAAAAGGTCGCGGATTTTACAAACGTATTTACGAAGGTCACGGTAAACACGGCAGTTATCACGACACCTTTGATGGCGTAAAGGTTAAAATTCCATGGCATTGGCGTAGTTACCTTAAAAAGCAAAAAGAGGCTGTGCTTTATGAATATATTGAAACGGCAGGTGCAGTGGCTATAAATGAAGGTGCTTTTAGATATTTGGTTTCTGTAAACGACACCTTGTTTTTGGATTACGAAATAGAACATGGACTAAAAAAAGCGAAACCTATTTCGTTTTTTAATGTGATAAGTATTATTGCTTTAGTAATTGTAGTGTTTATACTTTCTTTAGGAGACGCTTTAGAATCGGGTTTGAAAATTTCTCAGTTATCAAAAACCAGTAATCACCCTGTTGTTCTAAACTCGGGAGAAGATTTAAAAAGTATTAACGAAGCTAATTATATAAAAATAGACCAAGCTTGGGTGTATCAATACAACGGTGGATTTTCATTATATGGGAATAATTATATGATTTCCGAAGTAGAAAGAAACCGTATATATAATCATCCATCATCAAATTATAATTACCGTTATTTTTTTTCTGTGAAAGATATAAAACGAGCTAAGCCTAATAAGACGACTTTTAAAGAAGGATTAAAATCGAACGCATTATTTCAAAAATTTGTTGGTAAAAAAATAGTTGATTCCCTTTACGATAAGGCGATTGATTATGCTTTTAAAAAACAAATGGAAACCTATAATCAACGTTTGTTTAATGCTAAAAAGTATGAGGCTGTTCTCTTAGAATTAAAACCCAAAACAACTATTTTAAAACTTAACGAAGGGTGTTTTAGGCCACAAGAAGCTGAGATGTTTTCTATTAAAAAAAGTTTGGAAACCCAAGTTGAAGTATATGGTTTTTATAATCCGAAAGATGAAAGCTTGATAAGTATCGAAGATCAAGAGGTGAAAAGGGCGGTTATTAAAAAAGGATTTACTTTACTTTGTATTTATAGTATTATAGCTTTGGCAGGTTTTTTATCCATTGTTAAAATTATATATAATTCTAGACTTAAAATGGAGTTGGTAAAATCTCAATTATATCCAGATAGCGGAGCGCCAAAGTTAAAACGTAAATAGGTTTAATCGTATTTATCTTAATTAAAAACTAAAAAAGAGCCAAGGCTTTTTACAGCGCTTAGCTCTTTTATTTGTTGAGATAATAGCATTTTTGTTAACTTTCTTCTTCTCCAATTTCTTCACCTTGTGTTGTTACGGAACCTGTTGATGAGTTACCGTAAACGGGTGTTTCATTTCTTAAAATATCTATAACTCTGGCAAAATTTGAGGCAGTCATGTAAGGTGTTTCTTCTCGTTTTCCTTGAAAAGTGGTAAAGTAAAATTTACCAAGATCAATCTTGGGATCCCAAATGGCTTGATAGCCTTTTAATTTAGTCCAACCAGAAGTTCCTTGTGCATAATGTGGCATAGTGTTGTGTTTTAGTGGATTAATAATATGGTAAAATTAATAAAACACAGCGATGCCTGAAATCGTTTATTATCCCTTTTTGAGGGGTGTTTTCCCTTCTTTTTCTACAGGAAATACAAGGGGAGGATAGGAGGTTTTGTTGCTAAATCTAAATATTATATAACAGCTGTTATTTCTATTTGTGTACCTCGGAAGGTGGCCACATCACCAACCGTTTTTCCCATTAATAATAACCCGATTGGGGTATTGGGAGAAATGGCATAGAATTTTTTATTTTCAGCAGTTAGTTCGCCTGCGCTTATGGCGATATAGTAATTGGAGTTAGAGGTAAAAACAATACTGCCTAAACCCACAGTTTGGGTTGTTTTTGAAACATCAATTTTAGAAAGTGCGACTTTTATTTTATTGATTTCTGAAAGTTGATTTCCCGCTTTTTCACGTTCTAACTGCAACATGGCTCGACCAGTTTCATGTTTGTCGCCTGCACTACTTTTTGTTTCAGAAGTTAGAGATTCTTGAATTTCGTTTATGGTATTTTGTATGGTTGTAAATCTTGAATCTATAAAGTCTAAGCAGCTATTAAATAGGGTTTGTTTTAGTTTTATGGTGTTTTTCATGGAAGTGGAATCGACTTTAATACGAAATTAGACTATTTCAATTGAAGTTTTAAAATTAGTGTCCCTTTTCCGAAGAAATTTTATTTTGAGTTATAAAGTTTGTGAGGTCGTGATTATTTCTGTTTAAAGCGAAAATAAGCCGGTTTAAGCTTGTTGATGGTAACTTGAATGAAACGGTAAAGCTATTTGGTTTAAAGCAAAAAAAAACTCCGAAAAAATGAATTTCGGAGCTTTTAGTTATTTATTCTTCAACTTGTTTTTGAATTACAAAATCTTCCATGAATTTGGTGGTGTAATTACCAGCTAAATAATCTGGATGATCCATTAATTGTCTATGGAACGGGATAGTTGTTTTAATGCCTTCGATAACGAATTCATCTAACGCACGTTTCATTTTATTAATAGCTTCTTCTCTTGTTTGCGCGGTTGTAATTAACTTCGCAATCATAGAATCGTAGTTTGGTGGAATAGAATAGCCCGCGTAAACGTGGGTATCTAAACGCACACCATGGCCTCCTGGCGCATGTAAAGTTGTTATTTTTCCTGGTGAAGGTCTAAAGCCGTTGAATGGATCTTCAGCATTAATACGACATTCTATAGAGTGTAATTTCGGAGTGTAATTTTTACCTGAAATTGGCACGCCAGCAGCTACTAAAATTTGCTCGCGGATTAAATCGAAATCAATAACTTGTTCTGTAATAGGGTGCTCTACTTGGATACGTGTATTCATTTCCATGAAGTAGAAGTTTCTATGCTTATCAACCAAAAATTCAATGGTACCGGCGCCTTCGTATTTAATAAATTCGGATGCTTTTACAGCAGCTTCACCCATTTTTTTACGCAGTGCAGTAGTCATAAATGGTGATGGCACCTCTTCGGTTAGTTTCTGATGACGACGTTGAATAGAACAATCTCTTTCTGATAAATGACAAGCTTTACCGTTAGAATCGCCAACAATTTGAATTTCAATATGTCTTGGCTCTTCAATAAGTTTTTCCATGTACATATCGTCGTTTCCGAAGGCTGCTTTAGATTCTTGTCTTGCAGAATCCCAAGCATCTTTTAAATCTTCAGGTTTAAATACACCACGCATACCTTTTCCTCCACCACCGGCAGAAGCTTTAAGCATTACAGGGTAGCCTGTTTCTTCAGCAACACGAACACAATCTTCAAAGGTTTCAATAATGCCATCACTTCCTGGTACACAAGGTACACCGGCAGCTTTCATGGTTTCTTTGGCGTTTGCTTTATCGCCCATACGGTCTATCATCTCAGGAGAAGCACCGATAAATTTAATACCGTGCTCTTCACATATTTTTGAAAACTTAGCGTTTTCTGATAAAAATCCATAACCTGGGTGAATGGCATCTGCGTTTGTAATTTCAGCAGCAGATATAATATTAGACATTTTTAAGTACGACTCGCTACTTGCTGGTGGGCCAATACATACGGCTTCATCTGCAAATTTAACGTGTAAACTTTCGGCATCTGCTGTGGAGTACACGGCTACCGTTTTTATGCCCATTTCTTTACAGGTTCTAATAACACGTAGTGCTATTTCACCTCTATTGGCAATCAGTATTTTTTTAAACATATCTTTATGAGTTTAAGAGTTTATGGTTTATGAGAATATAAGTTTAACACGTGGTGCTAGACTTTAGACTTTAAACTTTAAACTTCAAATTAAGATGGATCTACTAAGAATAATGGTTGGTCGAATTCTACTGGAGAAGAATCGTCAACTAATATTTTTACTATTTTACCAGAAACTTCAGATTCAATTTCGTTGAAAAGTTTCATAGCCTCAATAATACAAAGTACGTCTCCTTCAGCAATAGTTTGACCTACTTCAACAAATAATGGTTTGTCTGGAGATGGTTTTCTATAGAATGTACCAATAATTGGTGATTTAATAGTGATGTATTTTGAATCTTCTGTTGCAGCAGGAGCACTAGCAGGAGCAGCGGCTTCTGGAGCTGCAGCTTGAATAGGTGCTTGTGCGATATGTGGCATTTGAGCAGGAACTTGGTGTACGATTGTTGTATCGGACTCTGAACCTGTTTTAATGGTGATTTTGATATCATCCATTTCTAGTTTAACTTCACTTGCTCCAGATTTTGCAACAAATTTAATTAAGTTTTGAATCTCTTTTATATCCATAATTTTGTGTTTTTTTTGTTGGTTAGTTTGCTGTATTATAAGCCCATTTTAAATAAATAGATCCCCAGTTAAATCCGCCTCCAAAAGCGGCAAATATAACGTTGTCTCCTTTTTTAAGTTGGGATTCGTAATCGTTAATTAGTAATGGAAGCGTTGCTGATGTTGTGTTTCCGTATTTTTCTATGTTAATCATCACCTTTTCTGGTGCTAAATTAATACGGTTTGCTGTAGCATCAATAATACGCTTGTTGGCTTGGTGAGCGGCTAACCAGTCTACAGTATCTTTGGTTAGGTTGTTGCGTTCTAATATTTTTTCGGCAGCATCGGCCATATTAAATACGGCATTTTTAAACACAGTACGACCTTCTTGAAAGGCGTATTGGCCACCTTCGTCCATAATTTCTTTGGTTAAGGCGTGTGATGATCCACCGTATGTGGCTTGTAAAAACTCACGTCCTGTACCGTCGCTACGTAAATATTCGTCTTGTAAACCTAAATTTTCTTCATTAGGTTCAAATAGAACGGCGCCAGCACCATCTCCAAAAATAATACAAGTTGCTCTGTCTTTGTAATTTATAATAGAAGACATTTTATCGGCTCCAATTAATAATACATTTTTATAGCGTCCTGTTTCAATGTAGCTTGCGGCTACAGACATCCCGAATAAAAAACTAGAACATGCCGCATCCATATCAAATGAAAATGCATTTACAGCGCCAATTTCAGAGGCTGTAAAAGATGCCGTAGAGGCTGCTTTCATATCTGGCGTTGCCGTAGCAACAATAACAAGTTCTATATCTTTTGGATCAATGCCTTTTTTATTGATGAGGTCCTGTGCGGCTTTAATGGCTAGGTACGAGGTTCCTTTGCCGTCGTCTTTAAGAATACGACGTTCTTTGATTCCTGTTCTACTAGTTATCCATTCGTCGTTTGTGTCAACCATCGTTTCAAGAATCTGGTTGGTTAACACATATTCTGGCACATAAGCGCCAACAGCTGTAATGGCTGCAGAGATTTTACCCATAACTTTATAGTTAGTTTTACCCTAAAAATCGTTAAAATTGAACAAAATCGTTCAAATTGGTGAAAAACAGCTAGTATTTAGCGGAATTTTATGCAATTTACGTTTTTTTGCAATTGGAAAAGTAATTTCATAAAAAAAACACTCATAAATGAGTGTTTTATTATATGCATGCATAATGTTATGCTACGTTTTCTACTTCAGAGTTGTCAATTAATACTTGACCTCTGTAATATAACTTCCCTTCATGCCAGTGCGCTCTGTGGTATAAGTGCGGCTCGCCAGTTGTTGGGCAAGTAGCAATCTGTGGCGCAGTTGCTTTGTAGTGTGTTCTTCTTTTATCTCTTCTTGTTTTCGAGATTTTTCTTTTAGGATGTGCCATTTTATATGTTTATTTATCCGTTAATAATTTCTTTAATGTATTCCAGCGAGGATCGATATCCTCTTCTTTTTGTTCGCTTTTATCTTTAAGCCCTGGGCTTAATTGTTCTAATTTTTTAAGTATGTCGGAATCTAATGTTCCATCTTCAACGCCTGGGTGAATCCTTTTGATTGGTACAGATAATACAATGAGTTCATAAATGTACTGTTGAATATTAATTTCATAAGTGCCATGGGCAAGTATTAAAATATCAATATTCTCATCGTTATATTCATCACCAAAATTAACTATTAAACGAAAATCGTTTTCTATAGTTTGGTCATAGGGTTCGTTTGTTATGTCGCAATTAACATTAACAAAACCAGAGATTTTAAAATTCAACTCAAGTAATGTGCTCTTTTTTTCAAAGTCCACATCGGCTTTTATGTTGACGTTATTAAAATCGTCATACTCAAAATGTTCAAAGAACGCTTGTTTTATATCAAAATCGAAATGATGTTTACCAAGCTTTAACCCTACAAATGGAATTGTAAACTCTTTTAATGGCTTCATTATCACATCTAATTTGAGCCTGCAAATATATAAAATTTTATTTACTAAGCATTACTTATAAACATTTTTTTGTTTATATCTTTATAAACAAAAAAATGTAGTCCTTTTATTCGTTGTAACTACAGTGTTATTAGCGCTCTTTGTAGTTTTTTCTACGTTCGTTTGCCGGAGCTTTCTTCAGCGGGTTTGCCGTTAAATTTTCAAACTCTGTTCTATTTTTGTATATTTTTAAGGCTGTAAACAGGGCTTCTTTAAACGAATTTTCATCAGCCGTGCCTTTTCCTGCTATTTCATAAGCGGTGCCATGGTCTGGTGAAGTTCTAATTTTATTTAAGCCTGCTGTAAAGTTTACGCCTTGCCCAAAGGATAAGGTTTTAAAAGGAATTAGCCCTTGATCGTGATAGGATGCGATAATAGCATCGAAATTTTTATAATTATCCGATCCAAAAAAACTGTCCGCGGCATAAGGTCCGTAAACTAATTTGCCAGATTCTTTAATTTTTTTAAGTGTTGGGCGCAGTACATCATCGTCTTCGCTACCAATAACCCCGTTATCTCCGGTATGTGGATTAATACCCAAAACGGCAATTTTAGGGCGTTGAATATTAAAATCTTTTACTAAAGAATTGTAAACGGTATTAATTTTTTGCTGAATAAGCTCGGCCGTAATGTGTGTTGATACGTCTTTTACGGGAACATGATCGGTTAGTAAACCTACTCTTAAAGTATCGGTTACCATAAACATTAAGCTTTCGCCTTCTAGTTCTTGTGCTAAATAATCGGTATGTCCAGGGAAGTTGAATTCTTCCGACTGAATATTATGTTTATTTATGGGAGCCGTTACTAAAACATCAACATCACCATTTTTTAAAGCTTTGGTTGCTGCTGCTAAAGATTTTACCGAAAACTCACCTATTTTAGTGTCTTCTTCTCCAAAATTGATTTTAGAAGATTCTTTCCAGGCGTTAAATACATTGATTTTGCCAACGGTTATTTGGTTCACACTATTAATACTGTGAAAATTGATGCTCGAATTAAAGTGCGTTTTTAAAAAACTCATTACTTTTATTGATGCAAAAATGACTGGGGTACAGAAGTCTAAAATTCTTTCGTCTTCAAAAGTCTTTAAAACAATCTCACCGCCAATGCCGTTTAAGTCTCCTATAGATATTCCTACTATTATATTTTCTGCTTGCTTCATTAAAAAAGACAACTTTTGTTTGTAATTTTGAAATTCAATTGCTTTTGCAAATTTAACTAAATAAACAGACAATACTATGTTTACCGGAATTATTGAAGATATAGGTGAGATTTCAAACTTAAAGGAAGAATTAGATAACCTACATATTACTGTAAAGAGTAAAGTGACTTCGGAATTAAAAATTGATCAAAGTGTAGCGCATAATGGTGTTTGTTTAACTGTTGTAGCTATTGAAAATGATAAATATACCGTTACGGCTATAAAAGAAACCTTAGATAAAACCAATTTAAATACCTTAAATATTGGTGATAAGGTGAATTTGGAACGTGCTATGAAATTAGGCGATAGACTAGACGGGCATATTGTACAAGGGCATGTAGATCAAACTGGGGTTTGTACTAATGTGGAAGAAGCAAATGGTAGCTGGATATTTACTTTTAGTTACGATTTTGATTTGAATAAGAACTTAACCATTGAAAAAGGATCGATAACCGTAAATGGTACAAGTTTAACTGTTGTGAATTCTAAAAAAGATAGTTTTAGTGTGGCAATAATACCATACACTTACGAGCATACAAACTTTAATACCTTTAAAAAAGGAACATTAATTAATTTAGAATTTGATGTTTTAGGAAAATATGTGGCTAAACTAACGTCGCTTTAATAACTTTCTTGCACCATAAAAAATAGCGAAGCCAGCTCCAATTAAAACGCCTCCATCTATAGGTAGACCTACAGGCGGCGGTGGAGCAGGTGGCGGTGGCCCTTGAGATGCACAAGCAAAACTTATTAATACAAATAAGATTGAGGCAAATATTCTTTTGTTTTGTATCGTCATTTCAGAACAAAAATATTAAAAAAAGTGGATGTTTAAACTATAATCATGGTTTTTAACTTAAAAACATCCGTGAAGCGTTTTAAAAAATCGATAAAACGCGTAGTTTTCAGCGGTTTTACATGATAGGTAACGTTGGTTTCATTAAAAAAGTATGATGTGGTGGTGTTTGTGTGTTCTTTATCTGGCTATATCATGTTATAATTAACTCTTCTTGTTAAATGGTGTTTTTTTTGTAAAGACTTTCTTTCTAATTATTCGTCTTTTTGGTGCTAATTTTTTTAATTAAGGCATTTTAATTGGTTCTTCAATTTTATTTCAGAAAGACAATATAGTCGTTTATTGTCATAAAATATCTGTTTTATTGATGTAATTGTAATAAAAACCTTCCTAAGTGCTTTGATGGGAGGTTTTTAGGAGTTATATTGTTAAAAATTAAATTTTAACCAACCTAATTAACATTAATCACTTATGAGAAAAAATTATTTTTTATACCTATGCGCTTTTTGCATAGGTAATTTGGCAATGGCTCAAACAGCAAACGAAATTTTAGGAACAACAGCAGATGCAGATGATGGTACTGGTTCGGGTATTGATGTTACCTATCAAACAGGTTCTTCTTTAACTACAGGGGATTACAATGTTTTAATTGGTGATGGCGTTGGAGCAAATTTAATCGGAGGTTCTAACAACAGTATGTTAGGTACTTTAGCAGGAGCCAATCAAACTACAGCTAATTACAATGTTATGATTGGAACTCAGGCGGGTTTTCATAATATTAATGGTGCAGACTATACTTTTATAGGGTATAAAGCAGGGTATTTTGTAAATTTCGGAAGTACGTCTGGCTCCGATTTAACTTTTGTTGGTGCTGGTGCTGGATTCAATTTAAAGAGAGGTAATGATAATGTGTTTGTTGGCGACCGAGCAGGATTAAATTTTACCGAAGGTGATGATAATACTTTTGTTGGTCAAGCAGCAGGTGGTGGTGGTTACAGTTCTGTTGGAGTTAATACCAGTGCAACAACAAGCCCTGCAACAGGCTCGGATAACACAGCTGTTGGAAGTTCTGCAGGACATGATCTTACCACTGGATATCGAAATGCCTTTTTTGGAAATCAAGCAGGGTATGATAACACTACAGGATATTGGAATACCTTTATAGGGGACTCTACAGGAATGGATAATGGAGTTGGTATTAAAAACACATTTATAGGTCAAGCTGCTGGGGCGGCAAATGAGCATGCTGATCACAACACCTTTGTTGGAGCAAGAGCAGGTTGGGATAATAATAGAACAAACTCAACAAGCAACGCCAATCGAAATACATATTTAGGTTTTTCTACAGGATATACTAATAGAGAAGGGCAAGATAATGTTGGTGTTGGTGCTTATGCGGATTTTGAGAGTAATAGTGGAGCAGAAAGAAACGTGTTTATAGGGGCGAATTCCTCAGTTCGCGGTACAGATAATATTGTTCTTGGATATAATGCCAAAACAAATATAGTTTCTAATAAAAACAACCAAATTGTAATTGGCGCTAATAGTAGTACCACGGAGAGTAATGCCATTGTAATAGGTCACGATGTGACTTCAACTACCGCTAACACGTTAACTTTAGGGGGTGATACTTTGGCTAATAGGGTGAGTGTTGGTGTTGGCACACTAGCCGCCAATGCTAATGCGTCTTTAGAACTGGCAGATACAGATAAAGGTTTTTTAGTTAATAGATTAACAACAGTACAACGTGTAGCGCTTGAAACTGCCGCGGCGGATGGAGCCCCGATTGATGTTACGCATAAAGGCTTAATGGTTTATGATACCGATTTGAATGCTTTATTTCTATGGGATGGTGAAGCGTGGAGTACTACGGAAGCAAATACCGATGCGCAAGATTTATCATTAGATACCGAAACACATATTTTAAGTGTTACTAATGATGAAACTGCGGTAGATTTATCTAGCTATTTAGATAATACCGACGCTCAGGAATTAGCTATTACAGATGATGTTTTGAGCATTTCAGGAAGCACAACAACTATTGATCTGTCAGTATATGCGAGTAATACGGATGCTCAAAATTTAACATCAGCAACACTTTCAGGGAATACGCTTACCGTTGCTATTGAAAATGGAACGTCTGTAAATATAGATTTGTCGCCAATTTTATCCGATTTGGAAGCAGAAAACACCACCCAACAAGAAAAAATAGACGATTTACTTTCTAGAGTTACAACATTAGAAGGCTGTGCCTGTTCTACTTTAGAAGAAAAAGGTGTTGTTGCTAAAGAAAGTACTGGTGCTGTTCTATATCAAAATATACCTAACCCATTCAATGGTACCACTTCTATTAAATATTATGTGCCACAAAAGTATAGTCAAGCGGCTATTGTTTTTAGTAATACCTCAGGGCAAATCATTGACAATGTTGGGCTCGATCAATTAGGCGATCAGGAATTGTTTTTTAATAGCGATTCTCTTTCACCAGGAATGTATTACTATACATTATATGTTGATGGTCGAAAAATCGATAGTAAAAAAATGATTATTGAATAAAACATATTAAAACAATACATTAGGAAAAAGTCTTAAAATTTATTTTAAGGCTTTTTTTTTAGCGATTAAAACAAGGGAAACATTAATTATATGCACAAAAAAAAGCCTCACATTGCTGTGAAGCTTTACAATTTCTAAGTGGTCCCACTTGGGCTCGAACCAAGGACCACCTGATTATGAGTCAGGTGCTCTAACCAACTGAGCTATGGGACCGAAATTGGAGTGCAATATTACTATTTATTTTAGATGTAACCAAAAAAATTACAGCTTTATCTCTTGACAAAGTTCAATTAATACACCGTTTGCCGATTTTGGATGTAAAAAAGCCACCAATTTATTGTCGGCACCACGTTTTGGAGTGTCGTTTAAAACGGTAAAACCTTCTTTTTTTAAGCGCTTAATTTCGGCTTCAATATCATCTACATCAAAAGCGATATGATGGATTCCTTCGCCTTTTTTATCAATAAAACGGGCTATTGCGCTGTTTTCTTGAGTCGCTTCTAAAAGTTCAATTTTGTTTTCGCCAACCTGAAAAAATGATGTTTTCACATGTTCACTTTCAACAATTTCTTCCTTGTAGGGAGACTGTCCAAAAAGTTTAGAAAATAAAATGTTAGAATCTTCTAAATTTTTCACAGCAATGCCAATATGTTCAATTTTTTTCATCGAAAAACCTTTTTTTTATTTCCACAGAGGCGAAAATCTAAATTTTATTCTAACAATAAACCTGTTTCGGCGAATTTTTTAACCTCGTTCTAACAAGAATGTCACTAAATAATTTACCCTAGACTAAAAGAATAAACGAGCCATTATCCCTTCCGCGAAAGCGAAAATGCTTAAATTTATCTTAAAAGTAATATCAAAATATTAAAATAGCGGACTAAAAACAAGATAATCTTTAAATATCCGTTATTTTTGCAGTCTAAAAGCATTTTATAACGTGGAAGAAGAAAGTCAAAGACAGAAGAAGATAGGTGGAGTTTTACAACAAGATTTAGTTGAGGTATTGCAAGGTGCGGCCACTCAGGGCGGTATGCGCGGCGTATTAATTTCAGTGTCTAAAGTAAAGGTAACGGTAGATTTATCGGTAGCCAAAGTCTATTTAAGCATTTTTCCGAACGATAAAGCTGCGCCACTTTTGGCTGGTATAAAGTCGAATACCTCGTTAATTCGTCACGAATTATCGCAACGTACCAAACATCAATTGCGTAGAATGCCGAATTTAGAATTTTTTATAGACGACTCGCTAGAGTACATCGATAAAATTGATAAGTCATTAAAAGGCGAAGAAAACCCTATTAAAGATCCTAGTTTTTTAGATCCAAGAAAAAAATCATAGCTTGAGTTTTCCCCTATATATAGCAAAACGTTATTTACGCTCTAAAAGCAGTAATAACGCTATAAATTTTATTACCAATATTGCTATTATAGGTGTTATTTTGGGTGCGGCATCTTTGTTTATTGTACTGTCGGGTTTTGCCGGGTTAAAAGATTTCACCCTGCAATTTTCGTCGGAAATAGACCCCGATTTAAAGGCTGAAACCACCATTGGGAAATCCTTTATGCTTACCGATGAACTTGCTGAAAAACTCAATAATTTAGACGGCATTGCCGAGTATTCTAAAATTATAGAAGAGCGTATTTTTATTACCTCAAATAACAAAACCACCATTGCCAAAATAAAGGGGGTAGATGCGCATTACCAAAACATTGTAAGCATCGACTCTGTTATAGATACCGGTAGTTGGTTGGAACAAAATACTAACGAAATTGTTGTAGGTTGGGGCATTGCGAGAAATCTTTCCTTAGGGGTTCTCGACTTTACAAAAACCATAAGTATTTACGTTCCCAAACCTGGAAAAGGACAAATAAGTTCTACAAAAGATGCTTTTAATACGCTTCGTGTGGTTAATGTTGGTGAGTTTTTTATCAACGAAACCTTAAACGATAACTACATTTACGCGCCCATAACTTTGGCAAAACGATTGCTAAGTTATAAGGATAATCAAATTTCGGCTATCGAGTTTAAATTACAACCTGCAGCCAACGAAGATCAAGTAAAACAAAGCATTCAAGCCATTTTAGGAAACAAGATTATTGTAAAAAATCGCGCCCAATTAAACGATGCGCTTTACAAAATGCTCAATACCGAATACTTGGCCGTTTATCTCATTTTCACGCTCGTGCTTATCATCGCATTTTTCAACGTGATCGGGTCACTGATCATGATGATGCTCGACAAAAAGAAAAGTCTCAGTACACTGTTCAGCATTGGCGCCACCGTAAAAGATATACGTCGTATTTTCTTTTATCAAGGCAGTTTAATGAGTATCGTTGGCGGTTTCATTGGCCTGCTTGTATCAGTAGTTATCGTGGTTGTTCAAAAAACATTTAGCTTGGTCATGATCACGCCATCGCTCGCATATCCGGTCGCTATTCGGGTCGAAAACTTTTTTATCGTTTTCCTAACCATCTCCGTTTTAGGGATTATCGCCTCGAAAATTGCATCCGTTCGTATTACCAAAAACTTAGTAAAAGGTCTGTAAAAGACGTTTTATGTTGATGAAAATATTTTGGGCGAGTTGCCATAAAAAATGGCAAACAGGCTTTCCGCTATATCTTTTTGTGGAGCCATTAAGTTTCAGGATTTTCAATAAAAATCAGTTCTAAAATAAAAATTCAAGCTTTTTTATAAAGTTTAAGGCTTGGCACCAAAAAAAGGATGCCGCATCAATCCTTCTCGCGGGGCAAACCCGCTAAGTTTCATTCATAACAGTTACAGCGTTTACACCGAATTTAACAAGAAACGTTAAAAAACATACTAGGTGGTATTTTTTAGATACCTTTGTGCTATGCAACAGAATCAAAAATCGGAATTTACAAAACAGACCATTCTTAACGAGTCGTTTAAACTGTTTTATCAAAACGGATTTAAAACTACAAGTGTTGATACGATAATGAAAAGCACGAAACTCACCAAAGGCGCGTTTTATCATCATTATAAAAACAAAAAAGAATTGGGTCTTGCCGTAATTAGTTCAAAGTTGCAAGAACGCGTTTTCAACGGTATGATTGCTCCATTGCAAGAACCAGGAAACGTGATTAGTATTTTGGAGAATACCTTTTCCGAAAGGTTAAAATCATTTTCACTGCACGATAAAAAACATGGTTGTCCAACCAATAACTTCATAAACGAAATTGGCGATTTAGAAAGTGCATATCAAATGGCCTTAAAGCAAATTATAGAAGAGTGGCGCGCCGCATTAATTATCTTAATTGAACGCGGGAAATTAGAAAACAGCATTAAGCAAAGTGTGTCCAGCGAGGCTGTTGCAGTGTATTTAATAAGTGCCTTCGAGGGTGTGCGTGGTATTCGTAAACTATACGATAACGATACTATTCTTGATGAATATATGGTTGGTTTGTCATTTTATATACAACACCTGAAAGTTTAGAATTTTTTTTACAACAAAAACATACTTATAAGTATGTTTTATAAAATATTTACAATATGAAAAACGAGAAGAACACAAGAAGAGATTTTATTAAAAAATCGGCTATGGCTGGTTTAGTAGCGCCGCATTTGGCATTTTCAGCATCAGAAAAAGAAAATATTGAGGTACCTTTAGAGCGTCCGAAAGTATTATTTTTTGATGTCAATGAAACCTTGTTAGATTTAACGGTTATGAAACAAAGTGTTGGAGATGCGCTTGGTGGCCGATCCGAATTATTACCCCTTTGGTTTACAACCATGCTGCAATATTCTTTGGTATCTACAGTAGGTGGACAATATCAAGATTTTGGAATTATTGGTGCGGCGGCATTACAAATGGTAGCCGCTAACCATGGCATTACTATTACGGAAGAGGCTGCAAAAGAATCTATATTAGGCCCTATTCGTTCGTTGCCGGCTCATCCAGAAGTGAAAGCAGCGCTTCAAAAATTAAGAGATGCTGGATATACGTTGGTATCTTTTACAAATTCGTCTAATAAAGGCGTAGAAACGCAATTTAAAAATGCAGGGTTAACCGATTATTTTGATGAACGATTAAGTATTGAGGATATTGGTAAATTTAAACCTCATACCGATGCTTACCATTGGGCTTCACGAAAAATGGGCGTTAATCCAAGTGAGTGTATGCTAGTTGCTGCACATGGTTGGGATATCGCTGGTGCGCTTTGGGCGGGTTGGCGTGGTGCTTTTGTAAGTCGTCCAGGGGCGCAATTATATCCTTTGGCAGTAGCTCCAGAAGTTATAGAATCGGATTTAACATTAATAGCGGAACGCCTTATTGCATTGAAATAACCCCATGAAACATTAAAATATTTATTTAACTAAAGTGCAGATTATGTCATTAGAAAATAAAGTTATTATAGTAACCGGTTCATCAAAAGGAATTGGAAAAGAAGTGGCTATTCAGTTAGCTGCAAAAGGAGCGAAAGTTGTTGTAAACCATTCAAATAGTGCAACAGAAGCGCAAGCCGTGGTTGATGCTATTGTTGAAAATGGCGGGACAGCTTTGGTTGTTAAAGCCGATGTTAGTAAAAAAGAGGACGTAACTCATTTATTTAATACGGCTATTGAAGCTTATGGCCGTGTTGATGTGTTGATAAACAATGCTGGAATTATGCGAAGTAAACTCTTAAAAGATAATACGCAAGATGATTTCACTAAACAGTTTGATGTTAATGTGCGTGGTGTTTTTAATACTTTACAAGAAGCAAGTAGTAAGTTGGCCGATAACGGAAATATTATAAATGTGTCGTCTAGTACGGTAAAATTAATGTTTCCTACGTATGCGCTTTACTCGGCGTCTAAAGCTGCAGTAGAGCAAATGACACGTGTGTTTTCTAAGGAAATTGGTCGTGGTATTTCGGTAAATGCGATTGCACCTGGAGCTACGGAAACAGAACTGTTTTTAAAAGGGAAATCGGATGAGTTTATTGATAAATTGAGCAGTATGAATGCTTTTAATAGATTGGCTAAACCGATTGATATTGCAAACGTAATTGTGTTTTTAGCAAGCGATGAGTCTAAATGGATTTCGGGGCAAGTTATTGGCGCTAACGGGGCGTTGGTTTAATTCTACTTTAAATAATATATCTTCTGTTATTTCGACGATAGAAGACATTACAGATATTTCGTCTACAAAGATTTTGTGATGTCTCCTTACGTCGAAATGACTTTTAAAAGTACACAGAAACTATAGAACATGTAATAGTGCTAGCGGATTGTTGCAAAAGCGATAGTAGCGGCATCCTTTTTGTTTTTCGCAAAAAGATACAGCGGATAGCGGGGTGGCTTGCCATTTGCCCTGATTTTTATAATTGAACTGTTTTAGGGTTTATTCTGTGAATTGATAACCTGCAAAATTTTCTAAAACGGTATCGAAAGCCGCAAAAACATCTTCGGAATGATCGGATGTTACCATTTTCATGCGGTGTTCCTTAAAGTGTGGAATGCCTTTGAAATAGTTGGTGTAGTGGCGACGGGTTTCGAAAACGCCAAGGGTTTCGCCTTTCCAGTCGATGGCCATTTGTAAGTGACGACGGGCGGCTTCTACGCGTTCTTCTAAACTTATTGGTGCTAGATGTTCTCCGGTGTTAAAAAAGTGCTTTACTTGCTTAAAAAACCAAGGATTTCCGATGGTAGCACGACCGATCATGCAGCCGTCTAAGCCGTACTCGTCTCGCATTTCCATGGCACGTTCTGGCGTGGTAACATCGCCATTTCCGAACACAGGAATGTGCATTCGTGGGTTGTTTTTTACTTGCGCAATAGGTTTCCAGTCGGCATCGCCTTTATACATTTGAGCGCGCGTGCGGCCATGTATGGCAATGGCTTTACAGCCTACATCTTGTAAGCGTTCGGCTACTTCTAAAATACGAATAGAATCGTGATCCCAGCCTAAACGGGTTTTTACGGTTATTGGAATATTGGTGCGTTTTACCATTTCGGCGGTAAGTTGCTCCATTAAACAAACATCTTTTAGAATGCCTGCTCCTGCGCCTTTACTGACTACTTTTTTTACGGGGCAACCAAAATTAATATCGATAATATCGGGTTTAGATTCGGCTACAATATCTATGGTTTGTAGCATGCTATCTAAGTTTGCTCCAAAAATTTGAATGCCTACAGGGCGTTCTTTTTCGTAAATATCGAGTTTCATAACGCTTTTTGCGGCGTTACGAATTAAACCCTCGCTGGATACAAACTCGGTGTAAACCACATCGGCGCCTTGTTCTTTGCAAAGTGCGCGAAATGGCGGGTCGCTAACATCTTCCATTGGCGCTAAAAGCAATGGGAAATCGGGCAATTCTATGTGATCTATTTTTACCAATGGGTTCTGTTTTTGGGCAAAATTAAGGTTTTTTACTTAAATGTATTGGGTTTTATACAACCGGATAATTTTTAATGACTTTGGCTTTAAATTAATGCTCGTCTAATTCGGTGATTTTCTTTTCGTAGAGGTTTTTACTTTCTACAATAGCTACATTTAGCTCTTGCATAATACCGTCTACACGATCTTCAATACTTTTCATTTGTCCGTTAATAGAATCGAAAGAATTTAATGCTGCAGCAACTTCCAAAGCTTTAACAACTTCAACGGCATCGTTATGCAAAAGTTTTAGTTTATCGATGGCTTTAGAGGTGTTGGCTAGTGTGGCATTGTATTTTGTTTTAGCTTTATTTATAGCCGATAAGAGTGTGGTTTTACTTTGTTCATCGCTTAAACTATTGGTTTGGGTTTCCATAGCGGTAAATAAATTGGCCGCTTTAGTTTTTAAATCTTCGAATTCTTTATTTAAATTCGTTACGCGTTTATCCACCTTTTCCCAATCGCCATAAACTTTTGCAAATTCTTTATCTTCGTTTTTAGCATCTTCTAAAGCTAATTTTAAAGCGCCTAAAGATTCCAAACCTTTGTTTACGTTTTTGTTGGCGACTTCTTTTTTGCTTTCGAACGTAGCAACTTGAGATTTGAATTTGTCTTTTAATCGAATTAAATCTTCTGGGCTTTTATCTTTCCAACAAGAGGTTAAAACAAGGAAGAGAGAGAGTATAGCAATTGACTTTTTAAACATGAATTTTTGTATTGATTGTTAGTGCAAAATTAATGTTTATTTCTTAATTATCTCTTTTGATGCTTTATGCGCCATTATTTTGTTTGGTTGAAAAACAAATCTCTCCTTAAAATAATCTATTTTTTAATAGAATAGGTTGTTTTTACCACAACCGGAATACCGCTTGCCGTAATGCCTTCTAAACTTAATTTTACATTAGTTTCAACCCGAGTATTGTAATAATGAAGTTCTGAAATACCTGTAGTATCAGGATGAACATACGGGTTCCAATATAGTGTGTTACGTATAGAGGCGTTTTTATCTTTACTATCGGCTATAATCTCTAAATCGGGTGAATAAAAAATACGCCCTTCATAATAACCTTCTATGTGTTTATTTACGGTTTGTAAGGCTTCTTTAGGACTTTCGTTACCAAAATTAGAATTTGAATTGTGTGTTGTATAAATCTTAATAGAGCCATATTGTCCTTCTTTTCCATACATCATAGTTGAAACAGCGCTGTTGTCATATTCTATTTTCAGGACTTCTTCGGGTTGGATATCGGTTAACATGGAAATAATTATATCCGTTCCTTCTACTAATGGGTTTAGTATGCGGTTTTGATCTATTAATATTAATGCACCTGCAGGGTTTCGGCTAAATTTAATGACTTCACGATTACCAACATCGAGTGTTGGAATGGCGTATTCTAACAATTCAAAAATACTTGCAAATTTTGGCGAGCTTTCATCTACAACATAGCCATTGGTTATATTGCTTTGTATGTTAATGTCTTCGCCTGCTTTTGCTTTTTTTCCGGTAACTTCAATTGCATTTAAAACATTTTCAGGCATAACATTAAAGTCAATATATTTTTTATAAATATTTTGTTTAACCTGTTTTACTTCTGGTGAAAAACTAATGGTTGGTATTTTAGGTATCGGACTAACATTCATGGGAGATTTAAAAATAGAATCTAAAACAAACATGCCGTTTTTCTTTCCTCTTTTGTTTTTAGTAGTGAGTATAACTCTGGCTTTACCTATAATATCTAGGTTTTCGAAATTAAACATGCCTAAGGAATCTGTAATCTTATTTAAGGTTTTTATACTTTTATTGAATAAGGTTAGAGAAATTGTATTACCAACGCTTGGTTTGGGAAAGAAAAGATGCTTAACACGTCCTGAAATATTAATGCCTTTTTCAACTTTGAAATCTGGGTTTTCAATAACTTTTCGGTCTTGTTTCCAAAGAAAATCGCGCCAACCTTGTGTTAATAGCAGCATATCTAAATGCGGCAATCGAGCAGTATTATTAGCATCGAAATAATAGCCAGGGTTATACACTTTACCCTTAATATCAGATTCCATTAAAAAATAAGAACTGATATTGCTTTCGTTGTTATTTAAACTTTTTTCACCATTAAGATCGGTTACCGCTAGTGAATAACTTGCAGGAACTGCTGCGCCTGAATTATCTGTTGATGTTATGTTTACAGTAACTTTCTCGTTTGGTTTGTACGTGGTTTTATCTGTGGTTAAATCTACTTTTACATTTTCGTTTTTTTCTACATAAACTAAACGTTCGCTTTGTGGTTTTAAATCACTATCGAATAACGTGATTTGACTAATGCCTTCCGGAAGTTCGGCTTGAGGTAATTCTAGCAATAACTTGGTGTTTGATAAGGCTAGTTTTTCTTCAAAATATAAAAGTCCTTTAGATTTATAATGCAATGTAATGGGTTTTTCGGCATGCTCTAAACGTGTAGCTTCGTTGGTTTTTATGGTGATGATGCTTCGGCCTTTGATATCGTTATAACTTAACAGGATTCCTTTTGAATCTGCAGCAGGAAGAGGGACTTCTATGTCATTGTGGTTTGTAGCTGTTATTTTAGTGTAATATGTTTTGCCTGCCTCAGGTTGTAGTTGAAAAACGCCCATGCCATCGTGAACACTCATAAAAAAAGTAATAAGTTCGTTGTTAGAATCAAACACTTTGCCTTGTACTTTTATTGGATTTCCGTAAAGGTCTACCGCTTTAAAAGCGACAACACTTGGTACATCTTGGATAAGCGATCCGCCTTCTGGAAAAAACTGAACTTTTAAAGTTTCTTTTTCGTTTGTAGTAGAATTGGTGCTATTTGTTTCTGAACTCTCAGCAGTTGCTTCGCTACTGGTTTCTGTAAACTCATTAAACACATCAAGAACTTCAATGTCTTTTTTGAAAACAAAATCTTTGCCAAAATTTCGACTCCAATTGGTGTATGCTCTTATTTGATATTTACCGGGTTTTACACCTGCGGCTTTGGTTAGTTCAAAATCACCATGACCCAATCCGCCTAATAATTTAGTGGTATTTCGGGTGATTATTTTGGAGTCGGCCGAAATTAATTCTACATAAAGAATGTTACTGTGATTAAATAAAAAATTGTTGTAAGCATAAACCGTATATGCTTTATACCATAGCGATTCGCCAGCAACGTATTTCGATCTGTCGGTGTGAATATACGTTTTTTCAATATCTGGAATTGTATTTTTTTCTTGAGAAAATAGCGATGTGGTGGAGACTATAATTATAAAAAAGCATTTCAGTAGTTGGTTCATGTACAGTATGCGAATTAGGTGTTTTAAGTAAAATTTTTATAATATAAGATTATTTCTATAATTAAGCGGTAGCCATAAATAAATAAATAAATAAGACTTAAAAACGCTGTAAAGGTTTAGTTTTGAGACTGTATAAATAATATTTGTCTAGTTTCTTTAAGAAATACAATTGCATAATGCGTAATATTTCTTCTTGTTAAGTATTATTTTGATCGTAATCAGTTTTGCGCTCTGTAGTATTTGTGATGACCAAAAATTAACCTAAAAACGGGTTAAAAGTAAAGCAGTACCTTTACAAAAAAACTTTCCCCATGAAAAAGAACCTACTTCTACTTTCTGTCGTTTTTGCTGTGCTTTTCAGTTGCAGTGTATTAGATGAGTTAACTAAATTTGATCTAGACTTACAAACGCGATATTCCATTCCAGCTTCAACAATAGTGAATGTTCCGGCGAGTTTAGCAACACCTGACGTAACCACAGAATCGGAATCGACTTTTGAAAATAACAACACCAATAAAGATTTAATTGAAAGCATTAAGCTGAAAAATATAAAATTAAGCATTGAAACACCAGAAGATGGGAACTTTAATTTCTTGAAAGAAATTCATGTTTATATAGAAGCAGATGGCTTGGACGAGTTAGAAATAGCGAATATGTACGATTTAGAAAACACAAACTCTAGCGCTCTAGATTTGGATGTTTTAGACCAAGAGTTGAAAGCATATATTAAAAAAGATTCATACAGTTTACGGGTTAAAACCACTATTGATGAAACAGTAAGCGAAACTCATGAGATTATTATAGATACCAAATTTAGGGTTGATGCTAAAATATTAGGTTTGTAAATTGTTTTATAGATTGACTATAAGTAGTTTTTATCTAGGTTTATACGGTTATGCTGCTTTTGGTTATTTTTCAATAGCATAATTAGTTTTTACAACCACCGGGACACCTGTAGCCGTAACGCCTTCAATAGTAATTTTTACATTAGTTTCTACGGCGCTATTGTAATAGCTTGTTTGGGTAGTTCCTGTTTCACCCGGATGTAAGTATGGATTCCAGTATAACGTGTTTCTAACGGCTTCTTTTTGGTTTTCAAAGGAAATAGATTTAGGCTCTGGAGTATAAAAAACACGAGCCTCATAGAATCCTTCTAATTCTTGTTTTATGGTATGATTAACGTTTTTAGTCCTATTAAGCGCACCTTCTTTGGTGTAAATTAATATGACACCATTTGCGCCGTCAGATCCAAAAATTACTGTGCTCGCGCTGTTAAAAGATTCTATTTTTGCAACATCATCGGGTTGCATAAAGGAAATATCGCTTTGTGGCCATGGCACACCGTCAACCATTATTTGTGCTGGTCCATTGTTTCTTGCAAATTTAATGGAGCTACCACTGATGCTTAAACCCGGAACGGTAAATTGAATAAGTTGATAAATTGTTGAAAACGATCGGACTTCATCATCAAAGGAATAACTATGGTCGGGAGAGCCATAAATACTCTTAGGTTCTTCCTTTTTCTTTCCGGTTATTTCAATTTCATCTAAAACGTTTTCTGTCATTACACCAAAGGAGACATATTTTTTTAAAACATGTTCTTTTAGAACTTCTGTTTGTATGGTTTCGGGCTTTATAAGTGCTGGTTTAAAGTTTACTGCCATAGGTGCTCTCGTGTCATCTAAAGATATCATTCCCTTTCCTTTTCCTTTGTCGTTTACGGAACTCAATATCATATCAGATTTTCCGTAAAACATTAAATCATTAAACCTAAATTGACCTAATTCATCGGATATGGCGGTGAGCATATTTAATTTACCTTTATTATATAAGGTCAAAGTAATATGATTATCGGGTTTGCCTTTATTACCAAAAGTTTGAGTTAGTCTGCCTTTTAAATTAAGGCCTTGCTCACTCAAATACGGAGCTCTATTGTCTTTAAATTTAGGCATTTCTTTCCATAAAAAATCTCGCCAACCTTGTGTTGATAATAGTAAGTCTAATTTATCAAGTCGGCTAGGGTTGTTTTTATCAAAGTAATGTCCTGGGTTGTGTACTTTACCTTTAATATCAGACTCCATTAAATAGTAAGAACAAATATTTGAGGTTAGGCTATTATCTTCCAAACCATTCATATCAATACTACTTAAAGAATAGCTGGCAGGCACCGCTTCGCCTGTTTTTGTTTTTGATGAAACGGTAACCGTTACCTTTTCATTGGGTTTGTATATTTTTTTATCAGTATTAAGGGTGATGTTGAGATCATCATTTTGATCAATAAAAATAAGACGTTCGCTTTGTGGGCGTTCGTTGGCATCAAATAAAGTGATTTGATTTATGCCTGCGGGAAGTTGAGCTTTTGGAATTTCGAACCAAACAGTGTTATTGGTAATGGGTTGTTCTATTTCAAAATATGTCACGCCTTTAAATGTGCAAATAATTTTAATAGGTTTATTTTGCTCACTTAAAAGGGTGTTATTATTGGTTTTAACCACAATCATTTGTTTGTCTTTAACTTGTCTAGAGCTTAAAACATAACCTTGAGGTCTTACTTGTGGTAGCATCGTTTTTACATCTTCATTACCATTTATGCTGGATGTTTTTGCATAATAGCTATCTCCTTTTGTTGGGGTTAATTGAAATTTTCCCATACCATCATGAATGGTTCTAAAAATAGTAACTAACGAATCATTAGCGGTGTAAATTGCGCCCTCTACTTTCATAGGGAAACCGTTGTTGTCCACTGCTTTTAATGATATTACACTATTAACATCTTCTAAAAGAGAGCCGCCTTCAGGAAAAAACTGAATATTTAAGGGGTGTTTTATTTCTTCAGATTTTGTTTTGTTTTTTTTAGATTTAGCAGAGGTTTTATTGTCTTCTTGGCTGCTGTAAACACTTAAAATTTCAATTTCTTTGTTGAAAATAAAGCTTTCGTCAAAATTTCTGTTCCAATTGGTGTAAGCACGTAATTGATAAGTGCCTGGTTTTTTTACCCCTGTAGAATCGGTTAGTTTAAAGTCGCCATTACCTAAGCCATCTTCTAATTTTGTTTTGTTTCGTGCAATAATTTTAGAGTCAGAATCTATTAATTCTACATACAAAATTTTGCTTTTACTATAAAGTTGATTGTTGTAAGGGTATACGGAATAGGCTTTATACCACAACGATTCGCCAAGTGTATAATGAGTTTGATCGGTGTGCAAGTATATGCTTTCAATATCTGGTACTTCCTTTTTTTCTTGTGCATTTACCGCAGAGGCAGTAACAATTAATAAAATAATGCTTTTAGTTATTAGGTTTAATTTTTTTATTAGCTGGTTTGGCATTATAAAATGAAGATGTTTAAAAATGGTTAACTTTTAAGATTGTTAATTAGACTTTAAAAACACCCAAAGGTTTAATTTTGAATTGAATAAATGTTGTAGTAAGGTTGAAATGGAAAATAGAAACGCTGATTTTTTAGGGTAGATAGGTTGAATGTTGTTGGTAAGAATTTAAGTTTACATATTAAATGATGCTAACAAGAAAATTTACAAACAGCTATTTTTCGTTTTTATATGTTTTAAGTTCGAGGTTTTCACCATCGAAAACACCATAGGTGAAATATTGAATCCAATCGCCAATGTTGAGGTATTGGGAATCTTGACCTAAATTAACCTCCATAGGTAGGTGGCGGTGCCCGAATATAAAATAATCGCGGTGCTTACTTTCTAGTTTTAGTTTAGCGTACTGTACAAGCCACTCGTTGTCTTCTCCTAAGAATTTGGCGTCGTCGTCGCCAGAAATAAGTTTGTTTTTTACCGATAAATATTGCGCAATACCTACACCAATATCGGGATGTAACCAACGAAAAAGCCATTTAAAAAATGGGTTGGTAAACACTTTTTTCATGCGTTTGTAACCTTTGTCGTGTGGACCTAAACCATCGCCATGACCAATAAAAAACACTTTGTTGTTAAAGGTGAATTCTTTTGGTTTGTGGTAAACGGGTATGTTGAGTTCTTCTTCAAAATAACCATTCATCCAAAGGTCGTGGTTGCCTACAAAATAGTGAATTGGGATTCCCGAATCGGATATTTCGGCTAGTTTTCCAAGGGTTCGGGTGAAGCCTTTTGGGACTACGGTTTTGTATTCGAACCAGAAATCGAAAAGGTCGCCTATTAGAAATATTACGGCTGCATCGTGCTTGATTTCATCTAACCACGCAATGAATTTTTTTTCGCGAGGATAAGATGCTTCTTTTGTGGGTGCGCCTAAATGATTATCGGAGGCGAAATATATTTTTTTTCCTTTGGGAATTTGCATGCTGTAAATATAACTTTTTTAGGCGGAAAATTAATATTTTGGTTTTTGAACTGCCCTTAGCAGATAAGCCCGCGTTAGGGATTGATGCGGCATCCTTTTTTTATCTTTTTGGCTTAAATCGTATTTTAAAAACTGTGGTGGATTTAATATCTAGGCTGTTTTATTTTAGGTTGACCAAAAAAAGATATAGCGGAAAGCCCGACCCTTGTGGTAACGCCCAAATTATTTTAAAGATTTAATCGAAAAGGGCTTTTAATTCTGAGGCTTGACTTGGTTTTATTTTTCCGGCTAAAAGCAGACTTAATTGTTTGCGGCGTAGTGCGGCAATGAAACGTTCTTTTTCGAGTTCGGTTTCTGGAGAAACTTCTGGAACAGGTATAGGTCGTCCTGTTTCGTCTACGGCTACAAAGGTGTAAATGGCTTCGTTGGCTTTGGCGCGGTCGCCAGATTCGCGATCTTCGATCCAAACGTCGATATAGACTTCCATTGAGGTTTTAAAGGCGCGTGATACTTTGGCTTCTACGGTTACAACGCTACCTAGTGGTATGGCGCGGTTAAAGGCTACGTGGTTTACAGATGCGGTTACTACGATGCGGCGCGAGTGGCGACGAGCGGCAATACTGGCTGCACGATCCATTCGGGCTAGTAATTCGCCTCCAAAAAGGTTGTTTAATGGGTTGGTTTCACTAGGTAAAACCAAATCGGTCATTACGGTTCTAGATTGTTCGGGTGTTTTTGCTTGCATCAAAAAAATTAGGTTTATGATGTGGCAAAGTTAACAATAATGGGAGTAAAACATGCGGGTTTTAAGAAAACTAATTTAGTTTTTCTACCAATAACCAAGCGTCTTTATTATGTTTGCTTTTTATACTGTTTAAAGCTCTTGTAGCTTCTAAACGAGTTTCGTAACTAGCATAAACTACTTGGTGTAAGCCGTATTTGTTGGTGCCTATTTTACGCGCATCGAATCCGTCAGCTTTAAGATTTGATACAATTTTGTCGCAGTTTTCTTCTACTCTAAAAGCACCTGCTACAATATGGAAATTACCCGATTGTTTGGCAACATCTAAAGTAATAGCTGGTAATGGGTTTAGGTTAAAAGTGGCTTGTTGTATTTTTGTGTCTAACTGTTTTGTAGCTTCTTGTTGTGCTAATTGGTTATGTGTTTCAATTTGATTTACATAAAAATTAGAAGCAACTAATCCGCCAAGAGTTAAAGCAACTACAGCTATAGCAGCATATTTTAAATACGATTTTCTTTTGCGTTTTTCGTTAGTTACAGCAATTGGAATTACTTTTTCTATACGTTCGGCTTCAGCTTTGTAAACTTCGCGTGTTACAGCAGGCGTTTCAAATTGAGATAAACCAAAAGCATCGGTTAAATAGTTTAAATGGTACGATGGTTCGAATAAAATACGACCTTCGTTATTGTAAACAACTTCCCCTATGTTTTCAAAGGTTAAAGTTTCACCTTCGGTTAGGTATGCCTTTAAAGTTTTAACGCGTTTTGCAATTTTTTTGTTGGCTACTTCAAAAGGAACTTTTTCTACATCGGCAATGTAATGTGCTAATAAACCATCGTTTTTTTGAATTTGCTCGTTAAAAGATAATACTTTTTTAGGAGGAAAAAACGCATTCGTGGCTTCGTCGATAGTTGCAGATACGGATTGTGTTAAAAATGAACCAAATCCTGGAATGGTTACGCATTCGTATCTAAATAATAAGTCGCTTATGTAGTTTTCTAATTGCATAGAACAAAGTTAGAAAATAATAGTTTTCGGTAAAATTTATAACAATGTTTTTATTAACAGATTAAAAATTCTTTTATTGTATATTGAAAATAAGACTTTTAGAATGACAGAAAATAACCTGCTTTATGCTTTAGCCCTACAACATGTGCCTAATATTGGAGACATTACAGCAAAACGATTAATTGCACATTGTGGTTCTGCGGAAGCTGTTTTGAATGAAAAAAGACAGAATTTGGTTAAAATTGATGGTGTTGGTAAGGTTATTTTAGATAGTTTGGCTAAAACACACCATTTAAAAGAAGCAGAGAAAGAACTTCGTTTTGTTGAAGAAAACCATATAAAGGCCTTGTATTTTGAAGAAGAAGATTATCCTTCTAAATTAAAACATTGTATTGATGGGCCAATTGTACTATTTCAATCGGGAAATATTAATTTGAAACAACAGCGTATTATTAGTATTGTTGGCGCTCGAAAAATTACAACACAAGGTGTCGCCTTTTGCGAAAAATTGGTAGAAACGTTATTGCCTTACAATCCTGTTATTGTTTCAGGTTTTGCCTACGGGGCAGATATTACCGCGCATAAAGCCGCTATAAAACATAATTTACAAACCGTGGCATGTTTGGCGCATGGCATGGACCAAATTTATCCGAAAGTCCATAAAAAGTACATGGTAGATATGGAGAAAAATGGTGGCTTTTTCACCGATTTTTGGAGTACGGATACCTTTGATAGAAATAATTTTTTAAAACGAAATCGGGTGATTGCCGGATTAAGCGAAGCAACTATTGTGATAGAATCTGCCGAAAAAGGCGGAAGTTTGGTAACGGCAGATATTGCGGTATCATATAATCGGGAGTTATTTGCTGTGCCAGGCCGAACTACGGATATACAAAGTGTTGGTTGTAATAATTTGATAAAACAGCAGCGTGCACACATGCTTACAACACCTTTAGATGTGCCTTATATTTTAAATTGGCAATTGGAAAATGCTCAAAAACCTGCGATTCAAAAACAGTTGTTTGTTGAATTGGATGATACAGAGCGAACAATTTATAATTACTTAAAAGATAACGAAAAACAACAGCTCGATGTGATTGCCATTAATTGTAATTTACCCACTTTTAAATTGGCTAGCATTTTATTATCCATGGAATTGAAAGGCGTTGTAAGGCCGTTGCCGGGAAAATTGTTTGAGATTATTTAGCAAGCTTTTTGTTACCACCAAACTAAAAACATCTTTTGAAGCACACCATTAGGAAGCTTCACCCAACAAAGTGGAGAAAATTGACGGTCTAAATAGGGTTGAGATATTTCTAAAAATGAATTGTAATTTAACCAGTTAACTTGGGTATGTGGTGCAATTATCCAATCTATTTTCTTCGGAATATAAAATTTACAGTCGGAAAATTGCATTATGTTTTTCCGTGACAAATAAAAACCTGCAATACACTCTTGGTTTAAAGTTTTCAGCATAATATCTTCACCTAAAGGTATAAATAATTGCGCTTTAAAATAAACCAGCTGAGTAATTTCAGAAGCAATTAAATTCAGGTGTTCTAAGTACGGTTTGCAAGCCTTTGAGTAAAGTAAAGGCAATTGCTTTTGGCTTAGTTTCTTGAGTTTTTCAATTAAGGCATCTTTTCTATTAGGGCCGATAAAATGATCTATTTCAGAAACACCAACACTACTATCGTACAGATAAAACTTATAAATAACTTCAAGGTGAATGGGGTTTTCATCCTTTAAAAGTAAACAGTCTATTTCTCCTAAAGTAATTTTTTCGTCTTGAATTTGAAGGTTTTCACTTAAAATCTTAATCGTTGAGTTTTGTTTTAATTCAAAAGAAACTAAGCGTTCAATATATTTTCCAACACGAAGTGTGTCATCAATTTCTAAATCCATTTTTATCGATTCAGAATGTATCTCGAATTGTTGCATACCAAAAACTGCATCATTTTTCCATAAACAGGGTGTTTTTAAAAAACCTTCGTATCTGTCTTGGACGGTTTGGATGCGTTTTGTCATGAATTCACAGGGTTTTCATAAGCGATTAAATAAAAGAAGAGGGATTTGTTTAAAACCCAACCTTTTCTCGAACACGGTTCAATACATCATTAGCAACCGCTCGTGCTTTTTCGGCACCAATAGCTAATTTTGCGTCGATTTCATCTAAATTGTTCATGTAATAGCTGTAGAGTTCACGTTGTTTTGCAAACTTTTCTACAATTAACTCAAACAAGGCTTGTTTTGCGTGTCCATAGCCATAATTTCCGTTTTCGTAGTTGGCTTTCATGGTTGCAATTTGTGCCTCGGTGGCAAGTAAGCTGTAAATAGCAAAACAGTTGCAAGTACTCCAATCCTTTGGATCTTCAAGGGCTGTACTATCGGTTTCGATAGACATAATTTGCTTGCGTAACTTCTTATCGGTTAAAAATAAATTGATTGTGTTATTAGCACTTTTACTCATTTTACCTCCGTTGGTTCCAGGGATAAGCATGATGTTTTCTTGTATCTTACCTTCTGGTAATACAAAAGTTTCTCCCATTTTAGCATGAAAACGCGATGCTACATCACGTGTCATTTCTATATGTTGTAATTGGTCTTTTCCAACCGGAATAATATTGGCGTCGTATAATAAAATATCAGCAGCCATAAGCATTGGGTAAGTAAAAAGTCCTGCGTTTACATCTTCTAAACGGTCGGCTTTATCCTTGAAACTATGGGCTAAAGTTAAGCGTTGGTAAGGGAAGAAACAGCTTAAATACCACGATAATTCTGTGGTTTGCGGAATATCACTTTGGCGGTAAAACACCGTTTTTTCAACATCTAAACCAAAAGCTAGCCAAGTTGCAGCCGTAGAGTAGGTGTTTTCGCGTAACGTGGCTGCATCTTTAATTTGTGTTAAAGTATGCATGTTTGCGATAAATAAAAACGAATTATTTTCTGGGTCTTCGGCCATTTTTATTGCTGGAATTATAGCTCCTAAAATGTTGCCTAAGTGTGGTGTTCCTGTACTTTGTACGCCTGTAAGTATTCTTGCCATGTGCTCATTCCCTAGTTTTTGGGAATCTCGTTAAAATTAAACTCAATATTTTTATATGTAAGCAAAGGTAATTTTTTTAATAGAATTGCTCAATACAATTATGTATTTTTGGGTGCGATGAAGGTTTTTAAATATATTTTCTGGGTTTTATACCGCATTTGGTTTTATATATTGGTCGCTTTACCAATACTTATCTTGTTCCCGATACTGTTAGTCTCTATTGCCAAAGAATCGTGGTATCCACTTTTTTTTAGGTTAGCACGTTTTTGGGCTAAAATAATTTTAGTAGGTATGGGGTTTGTCTATAAAATTGAACGCGAACAAACTCCCGAACGCCATAAAAGCTATATGTTTATTGCCAACCATACTTCTATGGCTGATATTATGCTCATGTTGGTTTCGGTTAAAAACCCTTTTGTTTTTGTTGGAAAGGCTGAATTAGCTAAAATTCCACTATTCGGATTTTTCTATAAACGCACTTGTATTTTGGTGGATAGAAGTTCGCCTAAAAGTAGACAAGCTGTGTTTTTAAGAGCACAACGTAGACTGAAAACAGGAGTGAGTATTTGTATTTTTCCTGAAGGCGGTGTGCCGGATGAAGCAGTAGATTTAGATAGTTTTAAAGATGGCGCCTTCCGGTTGGCGATACACCATCAAATTCCAATTGTGCCCATTACTTTTGCCGATAATAAAAAACGTTTTTCTTATACTTTTTTTAGCGGAAGCCCAGGCAGAATGCGTGCTAAAATCCATAAGTTTATCCCAACCGAAGGTTTAACTATTCAGGACACTAAAACTTTGAATGGAAAAGCTCGTGAGGTTATTTTTAATCAACTGCAACGCTTTAAAAAGTAGAAACTGCCCTAAGTTTAATTAGAGCAGTTTCTGAAAATCACTTTCTGGTTAAAAGAAAATGAGTATTTAGATTAAATCAAAAACCTAAAATTTAATCGCTAACCCGGTGTAAACCCCCACAAAGAACGGTTGAAAATCACCAGAAGTATTTTCGAATGTGTTTATTTGATATTTAAGCATTGGCTCTAAGTTCAAATCTATTTTTTTTGTAACCTGATAATTTAACCCTAGTCCGAAATTGGCACTATAACTTACTTTATTAATATTATTAGCTTCACCTAAAAACGTACGACTACCCGTAGAACCTTCAGAATAGACTTCATTATTATTTAAAAATAACGAGCTAAATCCGCCAATAACATTGATGCCAAATTTGTTAGCCAAAACAGCATATTGCAATTCTAACGGCACTTCAATGTAGCCTAAACTCTGGTTTATAGAGGTACTTGATGTTTTTAGGAAATCTGCGGTACCTTTTTCGCTTAAGTTTCCAGCGTTAATAACTGATAAACTACTTGAAGGAGGGTAACTATCGCTAATCTCGTTGTTATTCGGGCGTACATTTTGTAACGTGCTTGATGTAGCACTAGAGCCAATAGATTGGTAAAGTAACACATCATTAGTGTTGTAGCCAAGATTTACGCGACTCACACCCGAACGCACACGAAGTCTTTTATTTACAGCATAACTTGCCGTAACGCCATAACTCATATTTATTTCGCCTGTTTTGGAGTTGTTATTAAGTTGAGGATCTATAGACGAACCTTTCCCGCCGGCATTGAAATATACTGGCGCAGCATTAGCCGCAAGACTCCATCGGTTTATTGGAGTGGTGTTTTCGGCAATATCTTTAACTTCATCTAAAGCCTCTTCAATTGTCATTTTAGTTTTAGCGGCTTTGTTGTTAGCTATGTTTTCTGGAGTTTCAGTAGTGTTTTTTGTTGTAGCCAAATAAGTAGCTTTGTTGGATGTTGAATTTGGGCTTGTAACTTCTTTTTTGTTATTTTCTTCTTCGGAAGTGTTTTTGGTTACGGCATTAGTGCTGTTGCTTTTGTTTAAAGATTGTTCTTTTTCTTCTTTGGAAGCAGTATAGGCTACTGATGTTTTATTTGAATTTTGTTGAATGTTGGATTTGTTGATTGATGATTTCACTCCAGGACTCAACGTTGATTTTGATGTATTTTGATGAGTATTGTTCGTTTTTTGATGGTTTTTATCTGTTTCTGAAGCATTATTTATGATATTTTCCGAAGTCTGATTTTTAGAAATAACTGCGTTCGTATCCTGTAATACTTCTTTAATTTGTTCACTTTGGTTGCTGTTGTTAGAAGAGCGTGTGGTTTCTGTATCAACAACTTGATGTAGGCTTTCGGAGTCTTCGCTTTGCGTGAAAAAAGAAGATCTGCCAATAGTTAAAAGTAAAATCAATGCAGCAGCAGCACCAGCATAACGCCACCAAATAGGAATTACGCGACGCTTTTTTTCGTCTTTATTAAGTTGTGCTTCTATGTTTTTCCAGACAGCATCTGTTGGCATGGCTTCAAAATCTTTTAAGCCTTCCTGAAAAATTCGGTCTATATGTTTTTTATCACGCATTATAATGATTGCAAACTAGTTGCGGTTTTATGGGTTTCTATAGTTTGTTTCAAAATCTGACGGGCACGCGCTAAGTTAGATTTTGAAGTGCCTATATTTATTTTTAGCATTTCTGCGATGTCTTTATGCGAATAACCATCTAGTACATACAGGTTAAAAACGAGTCGGTATCTGTCGGGTAATTCTTGAATAATGCGCAGTAAATAATCAATAGAAAGGTCGGTGTCATCAATATCGACTTCCACATCTTCAATGGTGTTTTCGTTTATAATATCGAAAACTTTTTCATTTCGGTAGCGCTGCATTACCGTGTTTACTGTAATACGTTTTAGCCAACCTTCAAAAGAACCTTTATTTTTAAATTGGTCTATTTTTTTGAAAATGGTTAAAAAAGCGTCCTGCAAATTATCTTCTGCTTCGGTATAATTACGCGAATACTTAAGGCACACAGAGAAAAGTTTACTCGCAAAGCGTTTGTAAAGTTCTCCCTGTGCCTTAGTATCGTTAGTTTTACAATTTTCTATGAGTTGATTTAAACTCAAAATTAAACACGTGTTAATTAATAATTAGTTCGCTTCTACAACGGGTACTTCAATGGTGATATATTCGTCTTCACCTTCAGCATCTTCGCCAGTCCAAAACTTAAATATATAAGAGCCATTGCCTGTTACAACAAAGTTAAACGTATTTTCTACTAAAACATCGTCTTGTGTTTCGCAATCGTCGCGTTCAAAAACATAATTTATTGGCGCAACAGTGCGGATATTATTGTTTTTACGATAGTAAAACTCTCTAAAGGTATGGCACGTGGAAGGTTGATAGTATGACACCGTAATAGGGTAGGTTTCGCCTAAGGTAAACTCGTCTGGTATTACTACGCTTTCTACAGGTAAAATCTCAAAACTATAGTTTGTACCGTCGTCATCGATGCTACATGACGCTAAAATTAGCGTTAAACATATAAGAAGTAACTTTTTCATTTCAATAATTATTTAAATTAATAAATAGGGTTTTTGTTTAATAGATGCGCATTTTATTAAAAGGTTGCGTAATAAACAGGCATTAATTTTTAGTTTGAAATGTGTTAGCAGTTGTACGTTTTTAAGCAAAAAAAAATCCCGAATATATCGGGATTTTAATGTTTTCAGTAAAAAAGTGTTCCTTATTTCAGGTTTTCTTTAATAGCGACTTTTATTTTTTGTTCTAACTCGTCAAAAAGCTCTGGATTGTCTTTTATAATAGCTTTTACGGCATCTCTACCTTGTCCTAATTTGGTTTCATCATAACTAAACCAAGAACCGCTTTTCTTTACAATTTCGTATTCTACAGCAACATCAAGAATTTCACCAACTTTACTTACGCCTTCACCGTACATAATATCGAATTCGGCCATTTTAAATGGTGGAGCAACTTTATTTTTTACAACTTTTACTCTGGTTTTGTTACCTAAAACATCGCCATTGCTATTCTTAATTTGTGTTGAACGACGAATATCTAAACGTACAGAAGCATAGAATTTTAATGCGTTACCACCTGTTGTTGTTTCTGGGTTACCGAACATAACACCAATTTTTTCACGTAATTGGTTAATGAAAATTACAGTACAATTTGTTTTACTAATAGATCCTGTAAGTTTACGTAAGGCTTGCGACATTAAACGGGCGTGTAATCCCATTTTAGAATCTCCCATTTCACCTTCAATTTCACTTTTAGGTGTTAATGCAGCAACAGAATCGATTACTACAATATCAATAGCGCCAGAACGAATTAAGTTATCGGCAATTTCTAATGCTTGCTCACCATTATCTGGTTGAGAAATAATTAAATTATCAATATCTACACCTAATTTTTCAGCATAAAAACGATCGAAAGCGTGCTCTGCATCAATAAAAGCAGCAATTCCGCCTGCTTTTTGAGCTTCGGCAATAGCGTGTAACGTTAATGTGGTTTTACCCGACGATTCTGGTCCGTATATTTCAATAACACGGCCTCGTGGATATCCACCAACGCCTAATGCGATATCTAAGCCTAAAGAACCTGAAGGAATAGCTTCAACGTCTTGAATAGCGGCATCGCTCATTTTCATTACCGTACCTTTTCCGTAGGCTTTGTCTAGTTTATCTAAAGTAAGTTTTAGGGCTTTTAATTTCGCTTCTTTTTCGCTGCTCATTATATATTTTTTTTCTGAAGATTTGTCTGCTAAAATACTACATCTTTTGGGAGAACACAATAATAGTTTTCAACATAATTTAGATTGTAATAGGGTTGATTTATTGGTTTTTGGAAGAAAATGAAACTATTTACGCAACCTTTTAGTTTGTTTTGCATCTATTAAATGAAAAAGGGAAAATTGTTTGCTGTGAAATTTAACAAACGAGCACTTGATAACGACTAGCTCAAACTATTTTAATAGCACTTAGATATTTATTATTTAGGTGCTTTTTTTATGCGGTTTATTGGTTGTAGGAAAATTTGATGTTGTAAGTGAGTTAGGGGTTTTAAAAAAAGCATATATTTATAAAGTTAAATAAGTATATGGATGGGATTTATCTAGAAAAAGTAAGCTTATCCCTCCTTTTTAATTTATTATAGACGAATTATTAATCCATATAATTAAGTTGGCAACAAGCTGAAAAAACACTTTCGGCACATTTAAAATTTTCCTTAAACACATCAAAATGTAATATTATTTAACTCACAGTTAATTTTTTTACGTTTTTTCTTGTGTAATTGAATTATCCATTCTATATTTGCATCATAGTTCTTTGAAAGAGTTTTGAAAATTGAAGTAATTAAATTCAAAAACAATTAAAGTGTATTAAGTTACACAACCAATTATGGTTCTATTGGCGACAGCACATCCAGTCACACGCGTTAACGCTATTGATGAAATGTTATAAACTGATTTAGGCAACCCCTAAAAACGTTAGAAGTCATATTCTGAAAAGAGTAATACCAATAACTGCTATTCTATTAAATCTTTTAATAAAGGCAAGAATAATTTTGGGGTGATAATGTGGGCAACGCATATTGAATTTAATTACGAGCGTATTGTAAATAGGCAAGGGACAATTCCGTCTCTAATTAAATCTATTAAATTATGCGTAGAAGCACAGATTATCAAAACATCGATAGCCTTATATTGAATATAAGGGCTATCCTTTCCGAGGACCGTTGTTCATTATCGGAAGAAGAAAAAGTTCAATTAAATAACACTATTAGTTATTTAGAAAACTCTAAAAAAGTAGACGTTGAAAAACCTATTGATTGGAGTATTGTTTTTAAAGCAGTTGAAATACTTTTAAAGGTATTTACCAACCTTGAAAACTTGAATGATTTTTTTTAACTGACACCCCTTAATTTTTTTAAAATCAAATAATATGGACTTAGGACTTGCAATAAAATCGATTAGAAAACAAAAAGGTTTAAAACAAAACCAATTTGCTGAGCTTTGCGAAATTACACCTTCGTACTTATCGCAAATAGAGAATAACAATAAGGAACCTAATCTTTCTATTTTAAAGATTATTTCTAATAACCTTGGAACACCATTACCAATTTTATTCTTTTTATCATTAGATAATGATGATATAAATCCAGAAAAAAAGGAAGCTTTTAAGATGATTGCACCTTCTATAAAATCATTGGTTAATCAGTTTTTCGCTGTGTAATGATTAAATCAACTAAGCATCTCGCCTATTCATTGCAAGTTGATTTCAAAGAAATTCAATCCATAATACAAAATATAGATAATCATTATCGAGAAAAGATTGTCATAAAATTGGACAAGTTTGGAAAGCCAAAACTTGATAAAAATGGAATTCCCAAACAAAGAATTATAAATCCGAGTATTAATAGGCTTAAAGTAATTCAAAAAAGAATCCAAAAAAATATACTTTTAAAGATAGAATTACCGCCTTATGCATTTGGTGCTGTTAAAGGAAAAGACAATGTCGATAATGCTAAACAGCATCAAGGAAAAAAATATAAATTCACAACTGATTTAAAAGATTTTTTTCCTTCTATTACTAATAAAGCTGTTAATGAAATGTTCGTTAGCCAAGGTTTCTCTTATCAAGTTTCTGGTATTTTAACTAAACTCACTACATTCAAAGGAAAAATTCCACAAGGAGCACCAACGTCATCTACGCTTGCCAATTTAGTTTTTATGAAAACTGGAGACGTTTTGTATGAATATGCTCAGCAACACAATATGACATTTACATCTTTTGTTGACGATATGACTTTTTCATCTGCAAATGACTTTAAAGCAAAGCTTCCTGAAATATTAGAGATTATTACAGCTGAATATAAAATAAGCCACAAAAAGACCAATTACTCAAGAAACCCAAATATTACTGGATTGCATCCAATGAACAACCACTTAAAATTACCTAAGTCGTTTATGGATAAATTGGAATCAACTGAAGAAAGAACACCTGAACAAAATGCAGGTTTATTAATGTATAAAGAGAAGATTTCAAAAGCTAATTACGGAAAAAAGCCAGTTGCCAACAAAGTACTGTGCTAAAAAATAGGTGAAACTCACTAAATTACTCCAACAGTTATTATCGTAAATCAGACTTGACTTGTAATAACAATCGCTGGTTTTTCATTCTTTTTTCAGTAAAGGCTTTTCTTTTTTGGATAGGTAACGTTTATTGTAAGTTAATTTGTTTATAACTATCCAAGCCTCGGCAAACACTCGCGCTAGGGATTGAACGGTATGTTTGAAATCCTTTTTGTTTTTCCTTTAAAAACAAAAAGATTGAGTAGTGAAAGCCCGACCCTTTTCGGGTAGCGCCCAAAATAGTGTTGTTATACTGTTAAGTTATTTTGAAAATATTATCTTTGTGGCTTAAAATAATTTCTTAACCTTAAAAACTTAGTATAGCATGCAACTGTACAACAAATTAAGCGCCGAAGAAAGAGCTGAATTAATTGACAACGCAGGAAAAAGTCGATTAACACTTTCTTTTTATCAGTATGCCAAAATTGGCAATCCACAAATTTTTAGAGATCATTTGTTTTTAACTTGGGACCCGATGGAGGTTTTAGGCAGAATTTACGTGGCCCACGAGGGTATTAACGGACAATTATCTTTACCAGCCGATCGATTTAACGAGTTTAAAGCGCATTTGGATACCATAGATTTTTTGAAAGATATTCGATTAAATATTGCCGTAGAGCAGGATAATAAGTCGTTTTTGAAGTTGAAAGTAAAAGTGCGTAACAAAATAGTTGCCGATGGTTTAAATGATGATACGTTTGATGTGCGTAATATTGGTGTGCATGTAGATGCTGGGAAATTTAATGATTTAATTGAAGATGAAAACACCGTTTTGGTGGATATGCGAAACCATTATGAGAGTGAAATTGGGCATTTTAAAAATGCTGTAACACCAGATGTGGATACGTTTAGAGAATCTTTAGATATTATTGAAGACGATTTAAAAGCGCACAAAGAAGATAAAAATTTAGTGATGTATTGCACTGGCGGAATTCGTTGTGAAAAGGCGAGTGCGTATTTTAAGCATAAAGGATTTAAAAATGTTTTTCAGTTGGAAGGTGGTATTATTGAATACACGCGCCAAGTGAAGGAGGACAAGCTTGAGAACAAGTTTTTAGGTCAAAATTTTGTGTTTGATGAGCGACGTGCTGAGCGTATTAGCGACGATGTTATTGCAAATTGTCACCAATGCGGAACACCATTTGATGTACATACAAACTGTGCTAACGAGGCTTGCCACTTGCTATTTATACAGTGTGATAATTGTAAAACGGAAATGGATAGTTGTTGTTCTACAGCTTGTAAAGAAATACACGCTTTGCCTTACGAGGAACAAAAAGAACTTCGCAAAGGACAAGGAAATAGCAACGATATTTTCAAGAAAGGTCGTGCCGATCACTTACCGTATAAAAAGGATTTACGCAACATTTTTGATGTTTTGAAACCTCAAAAAGAGGCGTAGTAAATGGTTTTACTTTGAAATATTAATTCTGAAATAGAAAAGCCGCTCTACAATTAGAGCGGCTTTTTATATTCTAAAATTTGATGTTTATGAAATTAATCTAAGTGATAAATTTCCATGATATCTTTTAAGTATTTTTCGAAATCAATTTTTAAATCGATTAATTTTCCGGTGTGCACATCGAAAACCCAACCGTGAACTTTTAAACCCCTATCGCGGTAAGCCTTTTGTACTGCTGCGGTTTTTATCAAGTTTACACATTGTTCTTTTACGTTTAATTCTACTAAGCGATCGTATTTTTCTTCTTCGTCTGTAATAGCGTTAAGCTCATCTTTGTGTATGCGATAAACGTCGCGAATATTACGAAGCCAACCATTTAATACGCCTAAATCGGCAGATTGCATGGCTGCTTTTACGCCACCACAGGCATAATGACCACAAACCACAACGTGATTTACTTTAAGGTGGGTTACGGCATACTCTACCACGCTCATAGCATTGAAATCAGTACCGGAAACCATGTTTGCAATATTACGATGTACAAAAACCTCACCTGGACCTAAGCCCATTAAGTCTTCGGCTGTTACACGGCTATCACTGCAACCAATGTAGAGTAATTCTGGACTTTGCCCTTTTCCTAAGTCGTCAAAATAGGTTTCAGAAGTGGCTAATTGTCGCTTAATCCAAGCTTCATTATTTTTAAATACATTATCTAAATTCATTGGTAGTAGAAGTGTTGTTTTATTATTTTCAGCGGAAGCGAAAATAGGTTAATCTGTGTCTTTTAAGTTGTCCTTAACCCATTGGATACAGGATTTAAATGTTTTAAAAATGTGTTCGTTTGGTATAAAATCTGGAATAATATCAATACGTTCCATCATGTATCTTGGCTGTTTTAGTAGGCCAACAAACAGGACTTCAATATTATTCTTTTTAAGTTCCTGAAGCATATCTTCCATAGCATATAAGCCGGACTGATCCATATATTGCATACGGCCAAGGCGTAAAATAACTGTTCGTGCTGTACTTGGAATTTGAAGTGATAAGGCTTGAAAGTCACTGGTAGAGCCAAAAAACAAAGGACCTTTAAGGTGTTTAATGAAAACTTGATCTTTTAAATCTTGAGGGAAACCAACTTCGTCGTCCCAGACTTCTTCTTTTAATGTTTTTACATCGGAACGTTCGGCGGTTAAATCACCAATTTTTTTCATGAACATTAAAGATGCAATAATAAGGCCAATACCAACAGCATAGATTAAATCCCAAAAAGTTGATAATACTAATACAACAAGCATAATTAATACTTCTGAACTTAGTTTTAAAGGGCCTAATTTGATGTCTTTTGGTAGACTAGGAATGGCTTTTAAACCTTTATAATCCATAACGCCAATACCAACGGTAACTAAAATACCCGCTAAAACTGCCGCAGGAATTTTGGAAGCTACAGGGCCAAGGGCTAACATAATCACTAAAAGCATGATACCGGCAATCATTCCAGAGAGTTTTGTTTTTCCACCTGCATTGATGTTTACAACGGTTCTAATGGTTGCGCCGGCTCCCGGAATGCCTCCAAAAATAGAACCGATAGAATTACCAATACCTTGGCCAATTAATTCTTTGTTTGGCTTGTGTTTGGTTTTTGTCATATTATCGGCAACTACGCTGGTAAGTAAAGAATCTATGGCACCCAATAAGGCTAAAGTTAAAGCTGTAAATATATACGGCGTTATACTTCCAATATTGAAATTGGTAAATATTTCAAGATGCGGAATAGGGATACCGCCTGGGATTTCAGAAATTGGGCGGTAAGGTAATCCGAAGCCAAAAGCAACTCCAGAAACCACAATTAAGGCAACTAGTGTGCTTGGTATAGATTTGGTAATACGCTTAAAACCGTAAATAATAAATATAGTAGCAAGTGCTAAAGCAAATTCCAACCAATTGATGTTTTGTAAGGCACGTGGCATTACTTTTATGGCGCCAACGGTACCAGAAGCTTCTTTTGCGGCTAAGGTTTGAGACTCGTTTAATATTTGTTCTGGAGTAATGGCATTGGCTTGTGTAATGGTTTCTTTGAAATTTTCAAGAACCAAAATGCCTTCGCCTGCTTCTTCTTTAAGAATATTTTCAAGAATAACTTCCTCGGCTAGAGGTTTGAATTGTTCAACAAATTCGGTGTCTTCTTTTGGATAGTATCCAATTGCAGGTAAAATTTGTGTTAGTAATATAATAACACCAATGGCCGTCATGAAGCCAGAAACTACAGGATAAGGGATGTATCTGATGTATTTTCCGAGTCCTAAAAGGCCTAAACCTACTTGCATTATTCCCGCTAATAAGAAAACGGTTAAAATGGCTGGCATGGCTTTTTCTACGCTGCCATCGTTTGCTGCAACCATTCCTGCGATAATAACGATACTAACAGCGGTCATCGGGGCGGTTGGTCCAGAAATTTGTGTACTAGTACCTCCAAAAAGTGCTGCGAAAAAACTAATAAATATTGCGCCATACAGGCCTGCTTCTGGGCCTAAACCTGACGACACTCCAAATGCTAGTGCAAGTGGTAGTGCAACAATTCCAGCGGTAATTCCTCCAAAGGCATCACCTTTAATGTTTGAAAATAGTTTCTTCATATACAAATATTTAACTTTGCTCTAAGGTAGCTTAATTTTTAATATCGCAAAAAAGATATCCTTTTTTTTAGAAATTCACAAAAGCAATAACATTAATTTGGTCGCGCCCTGTGGTTTCAAAAAACTGATTCATGTATCCAAGTTCTAATCTTAGCTTTTCAGAAAAGGTATAACCTAGTCCGCCATAAACCCTATTTCTGTCAAATACCGATGATTTTGTATTTAAAAAAATCTCGTTGTAAGCTGATAAGTATAATGGGTTTTTTCCATTTTCTTTATACTGAAGCGGTACTTTAATACCTAAAAAATAACGGAGGCGCAGTTTAAAATCGTCTTCAACAAAGCGTTGTTCAAAACGGTATCGGTGGCTTAAACCTATTTTTCCAATATTTTGTTTTGTTGTGAATTGTTGAAAAATACGATGCTCGTTAACCGATTCTTTTTCGTCTGTATCTCCAATATAATTTTCCGATAGAATATAGCCGTATCCTAGTAAAATGTTGTTTTTTTCGGTGATGTTATAGCCTAATCCGGTACGTAAAAGCAGTTGTTCTAAATCGCCAACAGCATTATAATTTCTGTACTGTACTTCGTTATGAATATTCCATTTGCTATCCAGTTTCTTGTTGCCGATGTAAATAAGCCAATTGCCTAAATCGCTTTCTTGAGCCTGAGTAAATAATGGTAGCATTAACACTAAAGTTAGTGCTACCATATTCAACTTCTTTTTCATCATTTTTTTACACATATGGGTTTAGTAAAAATTTACGGCTCCTGTATTAATATCATACATAGCACCAATAATTTTTATTTCACCATTTTTTTCCATTTCAGTAAGTATCGGACTTTCAGCATGGATTCTGTCAATAGTTAACTCTACGTTCTTTTTAGATACGCTATCTACGAAATCTAAATTTTTAGAGGTTCTTTGGCTTTCATCTTTAGGTTCTGTAACGGCATTAACGGCTGGTGTAATTTTTTCAATTAATTTAGTCAGGTTGCCCATTTCAGCATGATCGCAAGCGCCTTTTATTGCACCACAACTAGTGTGTCCTAATACTACAATTAATTTAGTGCCTGCAAGTTTACAAGCAAATTCCATGCTTCCTAAAATATCTTCGTTTACAAAGTTTCCTGCAATACGAACGCTAAAAACATCGCCTAATCCTTGGTCAAAAACTAATTCTGCTGAAACTCTAGAATCGATACAACTTAATATGGTTGCAAACGGAAACTGCCCGTCGCTAGTATCATTAACTTGTTCTAAAAGATTTCTATTCGCTTTTAAATTTCCTTGAAATCTTTGATTTCCTTCTTTTAAAAAATCGATTGCTTTTTGTGGGGTTAATGTTGCTTGAGTTTCTCTTGTGTGTGCTTTCATGATATGTTTTTTTAAGGTTAAATAGCTTGTTTTTGTGTGTTACTGGTTATAAATAAAGAGATATTTACTTTATTTATAACATCTTTAATTTCAGATTTTTCAGACTTAGACTCTGTGTTGTTATCTCTATTTATAAGTAACAGATTTACCTGGTTTTTCTCTAAATAATGTGATAGATTTTTAATTGTATTATCATTTTTTTCAAATACGTAATCTATAGTTTTATTTGTTGAATTGCTGGTTTGTGCTGCTTTTTGGTCGGCATTGCTAACAATGTTAAACGATTTTAGCGGTGTGTTGGTTTGTGCTAATAAATCGTTGGTTATAGCGGTGTTAGATGTTGTTGTGTTTCCGTTAAGAAAACCAATATGCAAATCGCTTTCTGGCTCTAAACCGTTTTCGCTAGAAGCAATCATTACCGTGCCATTGTAAGTTTTTAGAATGAAATCGGTTACGTTATCACCTGCAATTTTTAGTGTTTTAGATTGTCGTTGGCCTAAAACAATAATATCTGGGTTCGATGTTTTTATATATGCTTCAATTTCAGATTTTACATGCCCCATACCTACACGAGATGTAATATTTACATTGTAGTTTTCTGCAAAAGGATTTAAAACCGTTGCCAGTTGATTTCTCGCTTGGTTTTGCTCTTCATTTATAGTACGCATGGCCGATAATTGGCTGTCGCTCGCAATAACGTCGGTTGCTTTTTTTACATGAAATAAATCGACTTTAGCATTTATTAATTTAGATAAACTAACAGCACTTTTTACGGTGCTGTTAGTGTGCTTCTTAAGATCGGCAAGCACTAAGATTTTTAGTTTTTTCATAGTGCATTAGCTTAAACTTAAGTTTGATTTTTCTCTTTCGTTGAAAAATTTAATAAAACTCGATGGGTTGTCAACAATACCACGTTTAGAAACTAATTTGATATCGATGTTTCTTTCTTCAGCTTTAAAAAGGAAATCTTCTAAAATTTCGATGATATCGTTGTCTAAATAACGTGTTTTAATCAGGTTGATTTCTAACTGAGTATCAATAGGTAAACTATCTAATTCTTTTAAAATTGCACCTTTATTGAAAAATGTAACTTCTTCAGCAAGGGTCATTTTTATTTTATGTTTTCCGTTACTATTATCTTCAATATGAAGGAAATGTGAGTTTTGGTAACTTTTTAAAAGAATAACAACTACACCTACAGCAAGACCTAAACCAATACCCCAAAGTAAATCGATAAATACAATGCCTAAAACGGTTACGGTAAACGGAATAGATTGTTTCCATCCCATTTTATGCATTTTCACAAATAAACTTGGCTTGGCTAGTTTGTAACCTACAACAAGTAAAATTGCTGCTAAAACCGATAAAGGAATCATGTTTAATAACTTCGGAATAACCACTACTGATATTAATAATAAAAATCCGTGGATGATGGTAGACATTTTAGACATACCTCCCGATTGAATGTTTGCTGAACTACGTACAATTACTTGTGTAATAGGTAAACCTCCAATTAAACCAACAATAATGTTTCCGGTACCTTGCGCTAATAACTCACGGTTGGTTGGTGTTACATTTTTATGCGGATCTAATTTATCGGTAGCTTCAACACTTAACAATGTTTCTAAACTAGCTACTAATGCAATTGTAAAGGCAATAACCCAAACATCTGGATTGGCTATGGCTGCAAAATTTGGAAAACTAAATTGGCCAATGAATGATGCAAAATCATCTGGAATAGGGACACTTACTAAGTGTGTTGATGCAATACTTAAAGTATCGTGGTCTTGGGTTAAAGCAAAATAGATAATACCAACCACTACGGCTACTAATGGGCCTTGAATTACGGTAAATATTTTTGCTTTTTTAGCTAAAACTTTATCCCAAAAAAGGATAATACCTAAACCTACTAGGCCTATAACTAGTGAGCCTAAAATAAGGTTGTCTGTAATATTTAGTATAGCAGAAAATGTGTTTTCTCCCGAAGCTTCCACAAAACTATCAGCACCTTCTACTTCGGCATCATAACCAAAAAAGTGAGGAATTTGCTTTAAGATGATGATGATACCAATACCGGTTAACATCCCTTTAATAACTGAAGATGGAAAATAATAACCAATAACACCAGCTTTTAATATTCCAAAAACAATTTGAATAACACCTCCTAAAACCACCGCAACCAAGAAGTTTTCATAACCTCCTAAAGTGCCAATGGCAGTTAAAACAATGGCTGCTAATCCGGCAGCAGGACCACTAACCCCAAGGTTAGATCCACTTAAACTCCCTACAACAACACCGCCTACAACACCGGCAATAACTCCTGAAAATAGTGGCGCACCACTTGCTAATGCAATACCTAAACACAATGGTAATGCAACGAAAAACACGACTATACTCGCTGGAAAGTCGTTCTTAATATTTTTAAACATAATGTATTCACTTAGACTAAAAAGCATGGCTTTTTAGTGATTTTAATAATTTTTTTGATAAATCGGATGGGACAAAACTATCCACTGACTAAAATATTATTAAGCGAATTTTGGGGGAGGAGAAATTAAATTAAGGTACGGTTTCGAGTAGTCTTTAAGATAATAGCTTAAGAGGTTTTTTTCTTCTTTTAAGCATAAGAACTCTTCGTTGTCCGTATTTTCTAAAATAAAGTTTTTAACGTTTTTACTTTTACCGTTGCCATGTTCTTCTTCTTCTGCGGTGCTGTAAAATAAGGATACATCAATAGAATCATCTACCATAGAGATGATGGTTGGTGCTGATAAAAACACCAGGAAATTTAATAAAAAGAAGATAGAAACAAGGTTTCTTGGCATTTATTATAAATTTAATAAGCCACAAATATAGTTCTTAAAATCGATGTATTTAAAATAAAAGTATTAAAAAGCTGTTAAGATTTTGATGTCTTTATCGGTAATCCAACCGGTTTGGCCGTCTGATAATTTTATTTTTTTCCAATTATTAACCGAGTCAATAACCTGTACTTTAGTGCCTTCGTGTAATCTAAAAACTTCTTCGCCACGGGCATTAGGTTCACTTTTTATTTGACTTTCTTGTGCAAAAACAATAGCGGGGTTATCTTTTTTGTCTAAAGCATATTTTTGAAAGGCAAAAGCTAACGTGATGCATAATGAAATTAAAGATAGAATACTGCCTATAAATGCTAAGCGCTTACGGCCCGTAGAGTACGCGAAATAATACAGTAAAAACAAAATAACAAAGGCAAACACTAAACCAATAGTTGTTTTTGCCCAACCATCAAAAGACATGCTGTGAGTAATGTTTTTAAATAATTTTGAAAAACCAACTTCAGGCACTACACTAATGGCATCAACGGTCATGTTTTTAGCGAATGCGAGGTTGTTTTTAATGTCTTTATCGTTTGGCGCTAGTTGTAGGGCTTTTTCATAATAAAAAATGCTAGGCGCTACGTTATTGAGTTTATAATGTGCATTGGCCAAATTGTAGTATAGTTCGGCAGAATGTTTTTTCGTTTTTAAAACGGTAGTGTATTTTTCAATAGCTTCCGCATATTTTCCATCGTTGTAAAGGGCGTTTCCTTGTTCAAAAAGGGCATTGTTTTGAGCAAATACTCCAAAACAGAACAAAAACGAAAGTATGTATAGTAAATGTTTCATATTAACGAGCTTGTTTATCAATTAACGAAATAGTTTTAGCGGCTTTATTGTAATCTTCTTGCATGGTTACAATGTCTATTGGGGTGTATCGCGCTAGTTCACAGCTTTCTAAAATACCTTCGAAATCTTTAATAACTTGGGCATCCACTTGTTTGTTCAGTAAGAAATCATTGATTTTATCCTTACTTAAATCGTTGGTTTCAATGTGTAATTTGGCTTTTAAATAATGATGTAAAGCTTTCTCTAAAGCAATATAAAAGGCTTCTTTTTTACCTAAAGATTTTTTAGCATTGCTTAAATATTTCTTAGCGAGTTTATCCGATTTTCTAATGCGGTTGCCATAAACATCAGCATCCCGGGTTGCTTTTTTATTTCGTATTACAATAGCTATCGGAATCGCTAGAAACGGCAATAATAATAAGCACCAGAATAGTGTGGTTTTAAAGAAATATTCAGGTTTTACTTTCGTGAAATTTGTTTTTGTTTTGATGAATGCAAACTGATCATTATTGGCTGTAACTACTTGCTTATTGCTGTTTGCAGTTCCGTTTTCCGAAGTGGTGGCAGGCGTATTTAACGGTCCGTTTTGCACATCTATTATGATTTCGTCTGAATTTAAACGCTTATAAGTTTTTGTTTTTAAATCGAAATAGGAAAATGAAATACTTGGAATTGGATATTTACCTTTAAATTGTGGCACTACAGTATAACTATCCGAAATATCACCTTGCATGCCTGCGGAATTTGTTTTCACGTTTTCAGCATGTTCCGGCTCATAAACTTCCAAAGAACTTGGTAATGAAAGTTTAGGGAGTTTAAATAGTTTTAAATTTCCACTTCCTTTAACGCCTACTTTAATTTGAAGCGATTCCGAAGCATCTAGCGCTTGTTTAGAAGCAGAAACATCGAAACTAAAATCGCCTACAGCACCAGTAAAATCAGCTGGTTTTCCATTCTCAGGTAAAGGCTTTACTGTAATAGTGTTATTTCCTGCCGATACGGTTTTGCTTACGCGCGTCATTAATGCACCACCAAATATATCGCGACGGTTTGTTGGCACGCGCATCGATAAGTTTAAAGTTAAAGGCTCAATGTTTAATTCGCCTGTTTTTTGTGGGTATAGCACTGTTTTACGTAGTACTAAATAACGATAATCTTTACCTTTATATTTTCCGTTTTGTACTTTCTGACCTTGAGTATTTATAGTTTGACTCCAAAAATCGTTGTATCTCGGGCTATCAATTTCGTTCCAATTATCTACCGCTATCGTTGGTGATACGTAAAGTTTATAAACCACAGAAATAGCTTCGTTTAAGTACGGATTGGTTTTAGAAATTTCAGCAACTAAATGAATGTTTTCTCCGGCAATAAAGTTTGGGTCGTTTGGGTCTTTTGGTTTATCTACAGCGGCTGTAACTTCTACTTTACTTGGTACGGTTTTGTATAAAGTACCTGCAATAGTAATTTCGGCTTGGCCAATAGTGAAAGTTCCACGGGATTTTGGCGTTAAAAAATAGGTGTATGTTTTGTTGTAAGATCGAACACCGTTAATCCAGGAGTTGCTTACCGATTGGTTCGGACCGCTAACATTGAAGTTTGAAAAATCGGGCGGATTAAAATTATCGCCGTCCTGATTCATGTTGAAATCAATGCGTAAACGTTCGTTTATGCCTAAGGTCGTTTTACTAAGTTTTGCTTCAAATTTAACCTGTGCAGAAGCTATACTTGTAATAAGAATGAAACCTAAAATGTATATGTGTTTTACTACTTTCATTTGTTAAATTTATAAGCCTACAAAGCGTTAAAACGATGTAGGATTTTTTGAAAATATAATGCTATTTAAACATTGCGTTTTACCAATCTTTATCTGTTTGCACTTTAACGCCTTTTACTTTTTCGGCGTTCATTTTCTCTTGTACTTTTTGTTCTTGATTATTCATGGCTTCTAGCAAGTTTTTCATTTGCTGTGGCGACATTTGGCCAGGTTGTGGTTGGGGCTGTTCTTTTTTGTCTTGATCGCCTTTGCCGTCCTCTTTATTTTTATCTTCTTTTTCGTCTTTAGGCTTGCCGTCTTCATCTTTTTTGTCGTCGCCTTCCTTTTTATCTTGATCGCCTTCGTCCTTTTTATCTTTGTTGTCCTCTTTGTCGTCGCCGTCTTTGTTATCCTTATTCTCGTCTTTGTTATCTTGGTCTTTTTTATCGTCTTCGTTCTTGTCCTCTTTATCGTCCTTGTTTTCGTCGTCTTTGTTCTGGTCTTTTTGTTGTTCAGCACAAGCTTTAGCAATGCCTAAGTTGTAACGCGTTTCATCATCTGTCGGGTCGTTTCGTAAAGCACTTTTATAAGCTTCAACAGCTTCTTTACATTTTTTACCTTTCATTAAAATGGTGCCGATGTTATGGAATGCTTTATGTTTTTCAGATTTTGAAGTGGCCGTTTTTGCAGCTTCTTCTAAACGAAATAAGGCTTCGTCCATGCTGCCACTTGTGTAGTAGGAGTTGCCTAAATTATAAATTCCGGCAATGTTTGTTGGATTTTCAGAGATGGCTTTTCTGTATTCCATTTCTGCAGAAACATAATCAGATTCATTAATTAAACTATTGCCTTCGTAAACATAATTATTAGCCTTTTTTAAAGCTAGTAATTGCGCCTCTTCTGCTTCTTGTGAAAAAGAACAAAAGGTTGAAAATAGGATTATAAAAGTTGCTAAATATTTCATCTCTAATGTGTGCTTTCTAAGTGATTAAACCCAGTTATTTGGTTATTATAATGCGATTAAAAATTCTCATTAAATAAATTTAATTTCTTAAGCCATCCTGTTTTTCTTTCTAATAAGAAAATATCTATAAATAGGAAGAAAAGTCCAAGACCTAAAAACCATTGAAATTGATCTTTAAAATCGGCAAATTGTTTGGCTTCGAACTCTGTTTTGTCCATACCATTTAATATTTCTCTAATATTGGTAACTACATCAGTGGTGTTTTTTCCGTTGATGTAAGCGCCATTTGCTTCGTCTGCAATTTTCTTTAAAGTATCTTCGTTTAAACGTGTAATTACTGTTTCGCCTTGTTTATCTTTCTTATAATTTAAAACAACACCGTTTCGTTTAATAGGAATTGGGCCACCTTTCTCATCACCAACACCTATAGTGAAAATTCGAATGCCTTCGTCGTGTGCTTGTTCGGCAACGGCTGCAGCTTCTTCGGTATGATCTTCACCATCCGAAATAATAATTAAAACCCGATTGGTTTGTTCTTCATCATCAAAATATGTGGTTGCTAATTTTATAGCTTCGCTAATAGCAGTACCTTGTGAGGACAGCATATCGGTATTCATGTTGTTTAAAAACATTTTAGCCGAAGCGTAATCGGTGGTAATTGGTAACTGTGGAAAGGCTTTACCCGCATAAGCGATAATACCCACACGGTCACTGGCCAAGTTGTTGATGATTTGCGTAACCAATTGTTTCGATTTCTCTAAACGGTTGGGCGCAATATCTTCGGCAAGCATACTTTTTGAAACATCGACTGCGAACACAATATCTACACCTTCACGTTTTACCGTTTCAAGTTTTGTGCCAATTTTCGGGTTTACCAAAGCAATGGTGAAACATAAAAAAGCTAAACATAAAACAACCACTTTTAAAACGGATTTAAATACCGATTTATTTGGACTTAAACGTTTTAATAATTCTTTATCGGCAAACTTTTTTTGTGCGCGGTATCTCCAAAATTGAAGCATCAAAAAAAGTAGGATTATTACGGGAATAATCGCTAGTGTCCAAAACCATATTTTTTCTTCTAATTGAAACATTTTTTAATCTTCTGTTTTTTCAGTATTCAGTTTTCTAAGTTAAACGGGGTCGTACTCCGTGATTCAGTACTTGCCTATGTTTTTAAACAAAACTTTTGAAAATTGTATTTCGCAATAGCAATTCTATTAAAAGTAATAAACCTGCTATAAGCACTAATGGTCTGTATTTTTCTTCGTAATTATAAAATTTAAACTCTTCAACTTCGGTTTTTTCAAGCTTATTGATTTCGCTATAAATTTCTTCTAATTTCTTATTATTTGTGGCTCTAAAATATTTACCACCTGTTACGGTTGCGATTTCTTTAAGAAGTGTTTCGTCTATTTCCACCTTTACTCTACCATATTGAAACTGTCCTGTTCTAGGGTCAATGGCTACAGGAGATAGTGCCATACCGTTTGTTCCTAGACCGATAGTGTACGTTTTTATGCCGTATTCAACAGCAAGTTCACTCGCTATTTTCGGATCGATAAACCCAGAATTATTAACACCATCGGTAAGTAAAATAATGACTTTACTTTTGGCTTTACTGTCTTTTAATCGGTTTACCGATGTGGCTAAACCCATACCAATAGCAGTTCCGCCTTCAATAATATTATTGTATTCTATACTTTTTAACGAGCGTAACACAATGGCTTTATCGCTGGTAATTGGTGTTTTTGTGTAGCTTTCTCCGGCATACTCTACTAAACCAATACGATCGTTTGGGCGACCTTTAATAAATTCTGCAGCTACATTTTTTAATGCGTCTAATCGGTTTGGCTCTAAATCTTTGGCTAACATACTTGCTGAAACATCAATAGCCATAACGATATCTATACCTCGCGTAGTTTTTGTTTTAGATGAAACATCAACGGTTTGAGGACGAGCCAAGGCCATAATTATAAATGCCAACGCCAATAAACGTAGCGCAAACATGATAGGTTTTAATTTGGTTAACCATGAGCTGGTCACTTTAAACCCATTTAAACTCGACATTTTAAGTTCTGCTGTTTGTTTGTTGTGTTTTAAAATATACCAAACAATAGCAAGTGGCAGCAGTAGTAGCAACCAGAAAAATTCTTTATTTACAAATTCGATGCCTTCAAACATTAGTTTTCTGCTTTTTTAAGTTCAACTGAATTTATAATGCGTTCTACAATACTATCGGCATATTCATCGGTTTTATTCCAAACAATGGAAATGCGTTGTAAAATGTTTTTAGATGAAAATTGTAAAATTACATATTCACCTTCGTAAAACTGATCGGAATTTAGAATAGGGAAACTTCCTGTACCGTGTGTTTTTAAACCTTCGGCTCCGTTTGGTGTCGAAAACTTATCGCGTAATACAGAAATATCGGTAACACCAGCTTGTTCCATTTGTTTTATGGCGGCATTTTCGGCTTGTTCTAAATCGATATCTTCTTCGGGATTAGCTTGTTTTATAGTAATTGTTGAAACATCAATACTAAAAAAGTTAAGCAGACTACCATAATTGAAACTCGTAACATCCATTTGGGCTTTCGCTTCTTCGGGAAGTTCCGGCGTATTTCGTCTTAAAACCTTTGGAGTAGTTATGGTTATTGGTGGTACGCCATATGAGCTGGTAACCCAATCGCCTTCTAAAAGTTCGATGCTGTCATGCCCAATAAGGGTGTCTTTTACATAATTGAACCCGTATTTTAATGAAAAGCCCACGAAGGTTGCAATTAGTAAGAAGATGGCGATAACAACGGTTAAAATAATTTTGTTTCGTTTCTTTTTCTTAGCTTGTTCTTCGCGGTATTTTTCGTCTAAAAGTTTTTCTTCTTCCGTAGGTTCTGGTAAAGCTTCTTTAACGTGATCGATTTCAATATCAATAGTACTGCGGTCAATTTTTGCTAACTCAATATCTGGCGCAGATTTAGCAAACTTTACTAAATCGGCACGTTTTAAAATGCTTTCTAAGTTTCTAATATCTTCTTTACTTAAATCAACTTGATTACCATCTTTCAGAATTTGTAATCTTGTAATTAATTCGTCGGTGGTGCTTTCTAAAGCACGATCGTAAACTTTTTCATCTAAATATTTTCTAATGATAAAGGTTAATTCAGAATAATAATCTTTTAAGTTTTCTTGTTCTAAATAGCGACTTTCATCTAATGTTTTTAAAGCTAGTTTCGCTCGGTCGTATGGTGGTAATAAAGCAATTTTTTCTTCTTCGGAAAGTGGTTTTTTACGCCAAATAAACCAATAAAGAATGAAGGCTATCGCAGCAATAATCAACAGGATGATTAAAGCATATTTCCACCAGTTGCTTGATGATTTTTCAACTTCAATAATAGGTTTTATATCGTAAAGACCTTGTTTTAGCGTATCTATAACTACGTTGTTCACTTCTACTTTCAGCGAATCGGTGAAAAATGTTTTGGTGCCAATAATAATTTTTTGACGTGGAATAGTATAAGAGCCAGAATCGAATTGTGTGAGTCCGTATTTTTTTATCAGGTTGTATTTATCCTTGTTTTTTACCGTGTCTACCGCGTAAGATTCAATCATTTCTAAAGGAGAAAACGATTGCCCTTCTGGGAAAACAACTAAACTCGTCGTGTCGGTTTCAACTTGAATATGATACGTGATTTGCGCTCCAATTTTAATGGATGTAGAATCTACGGTTGAAGTAACTTGCGCTTGTGAGCTTAAAGAGAATAGGAAAAATAAAACAGATAAAATTATGGCATATATACCAATAGTTTTCGGGCTACTAATGGCCGAAAACTTCTTATTTATTTTGATATGATTTAAAGTAATTTGTCTCACTTTTAATTTTTTTAACTGCTAATACTAATTATGCTCTATGTTTAAAATAGCCCAATAATTTTTTTACATAACTTTCGTCTACGCGGCAATCTATAGCTCCTGCGCCCGCTTTGGTAAAACTTTCTTTGTAATAAGTCGCTTTTTCGTGATAGAATTTACTGTAATTTTTACGCACGGTTTTAGATGATGTATTGACTAACATGAGTTCGCCTGTTTCTTCATCTTGCATTTGTACAAGCCCAATGTTAGGGATTTCTTCTTCGCGTTTATCATACACACGAATTCCTGTTACATCGTGTTTTTTTGCGACAATTTTCATGGTTTGATGATAGTCATCGGCTATAAAATCGGAAAGTACAAAAGCAATTACTTTTTTCTTCATGACGTTTCGCATGAATTTTAAAGCTTCGGCTAAATTGGTTTGTTTGCTTTCTGGTTTGAATTCTATTAATTCGCGAATGATACGAAGCACATGCGAACGTCCTTTTTTAGGCGGAATGTATAATTCAACTTTATCGGAAAATAAAATAAGTCCTATTTTATCGTTATTTTGTGTTGCTGAAAAGGCTAGGGTAGCAGCGATTTCGGTAACCATTTCATTTTTAAATTGATTTTCGGTTCCAAATAATTCCGAGCCTGAAACATCAACCATAAGCATCATGGTTAGTTCGCGTTCTTCTTCAAAAACTTTTACGTAAGGCTCGTTGTAGCGTGCGGTTACATTCCAGTCTATATTTCTAACATCGTCGCCAAAATTGTATTGACGCACTTCGCTAAAAGTCATGCCGCGCCCTTTGAAAGTCGAATGGTATTCGCCTCCAAAAATATGATCAGACAACCGACGTGTCTTAATCTCAATTTTCCGTACTTTTTTTAGTAATTCTTTAGTATCCATTTTTCAGTAAACAGTATTCAGTCATCAGTACTCAGTCATCAGTATACGGTTTTCAGTCGTCATGTTCAGTTTACGAAAGCGTAATTCTTGAAAATGGCCAACTAAAAAAAACGGGCGTCTAATTAAGGTACTTCAATTTCGTTTACGATTTTGGTGATAATATCTATTGAGGTTACATTTTCAGCTTCAGCCTCATAGGTAATACCAATTCTGTGACGTAATACATCGTAAACCACAGCGCGAACATCTTCTGGTATAACATATCCACGACGTTTAATAAAGGCGTAACATTTAGCAGCTGTGGCTAAGTTAATACTACCACGTGGCGATGCTCCAAAGGAAATTAATGGTTTTAAATCGTTAAGATTATATTTTTCTGGGTAACGGGTTGCGAAAATAATATTCAGAATATATTTTTCAATTTTTTCATCCATATAAACCTCACGAACAGCTTCTTGAGCACGTAATATTTGCGATACAGAAACTACAGGGTTTACTTTTTCCCAAGACCCTTTTAGGTTAGATCGCATAATTAATTGCTCCTCGTCTAACTTTGGGTAATCAATTACAGTTTTTAGCATAAAACGATCGACTTGTGCTTCTGGTAATGGGTATGTTCCTTCTTGTTCAACCGGGTTCATGGTGGCCATTACTAAAAAGGGCTTGTCTAATTTAAAAGTTTCATCACCAATAGTAACCTGCTTTTCTTGCATGGCTTCTAATAATGCCGATTGTACTTTTGCAGGCGCTCTGTTAATCTCATCTGCTAATACAAAATTGGCGAAGATTGGTCCTTTTTTAATAGAGAAATCATTAACTTTCATGTTATAAATTAATGTTCCTGTAACATCGGCTGGTAATAAATCTGGCGTAAATTGGATACGGCTAAAACTACCATCAACGGCTTGTGCAAGTGTATTAATTGCTAAGGTTTTTGCTAAACCAGGCACACCTTCTAATAAAATATGTCCCTGCCCTAATAAACCAATAAGTAAACGTTCTACCATGTGTCTTTGGCCAACAATTACTTTGTTCATTTCAAGCATTAGTAAATCAACAAAAGCACTTTCCTTTTCAATTTTTTCGTTTATCGTCTTAATATCAATTGTACCTGTTTCTTCCATTATTTTTTTTATTAAAAAGCTAATATACAGCTCTTATTTAGAGTTGTGCAAATTGTTAAAATTTTTCGTTAGATGCTGTTAAAAATTGGTTAAAAATTCAAGGAAATTCAATGTTTTCGCAGTTTAACCTATTATTATGATAAGTTTTTCTTAATTATTTTTTTAATTCATTTTAGAAGAAGCATTTCGATTATAATTTTTCATGAAAGCATACGAGTTAAGTTTGTTTTTAAGTATTTTTATGGAAGAATTAAATTGAATAAAAAGTAGCATGACAAAAACAGCCCTAATTACTGGAGCAACAAGTGGTATTGGAGAAGCAACCGCTTACGAATTTGCAAAACATGGCATTAAATTAATACTCTGCGGAAGGCGTATAGAACGCTTGAATACCATACAAAAAGCTTTAGAGCGGTTAACCGATGTGCATATTCTAAATTTTGACGTTAGTGATAAAGCAGCGACTCTACATGCTATTGAAAGCCTGCCCGAAGCTTTTAAAACCATAGATATTTTAATAAATAATGCAGGTAATGCTCATGGTTTAGATCCTATAAACGAAGGAAATTTAGATGATTGGGATGCTATGATGGATATCAACGTTAAAGGTTTGTTGTATGTGAGTAAAGCAGTGATTCCGCAAATGACGGCTCGTAAATCGGGACAAATTATAAATATTGGTTCTTCCGCAGGAAAAGAAGTTTACCCTAACGGAAACGTCTATTGCGCTAGTAAACATGCAGTTTTAGCTATTACAGAAGGCATGCGAATTGATTTAAATAAATATGGAATCAAGGTTGGAGCCGTAAATCCGGGTATGGTAGAAACAGAGTTTTCGCAAGTGCGTTATAAAGGGGATGCTGCTGCCAATCAAGTTTATAAAGGGTTTAAAGCTTTGCAAGCAAAGGATGTTGCCGATGTTATTTATTTCGCTATTTCTAGGCCGCCACATGTTAACCTTGCAGATATTTTAATGTTTTGCACCGCACAAGCAAGCAGTACTATTGTTAATAAGAATTTATAATGACTTCACTGAAAAACAATAGCAAATATTCTAAAAGGAAATTAAATTATTATAAATGATAAACAAACGCCTACTCATAAAACACCTTTTAGCTCACAATGATGAGAACAGTTTTTATGATAAAAAGCGAAAAATTGATATTACTCACAAAGAAGGAAAAGCCAAGTTTTTAAAACATGTTTGCGCCTTGTCTAATAGCAACCCTAAAAACAATTCGTTTATTGTAATTGGTGTAGAAGATGAAGATAATACCATTGTAGGTGTCGATTTTTTCGACGATAGCAAAATTCAGAATTTAATAAACGCCTATTTAAGTCATCCGCCTATTGTGCAATACGAGAACATACCGTTTCCGCATTTGCCTGATCATAAAGTGGTTGGTTTGGTTACCATAAGGCCTACAGGGAAATTAACATCTTTGCGAAAAAACATTTGGAAATATTACGGAGGTTCCGTCTTTTTTAGAGATGGCAGTATAAGTATGCCTAAAGTTTTCGACATTGAAATTGAAGATGTAAACTCTAAAATTGTCGAAGCCATTGAAAAAAACTCTCAAAACAATATAGAGCATACGTTAAATGGGGTTTTCGATTTTATGAACCATCGAAAAGACTATAATCCGCAATATAAAGTATTTAAAGAGTATTTTGTGGTGTGTTGGGCAGGACAAAAAAAAGTGGTAAAAGATGATGTGTTTTTTTCACGCGTCGATATCGAGCTTGTAAACGAGCAAGTGCGTTTGTTTTTTTCGATACTTGACGATGTTGCTATTTCTATATCCGAAGATGCCTTTAAGATTACTGAATATGTAAATTTGGGTTTTCAAAATAATAATAAATATTATAAGCTTGAAGAGACTATAATCCATTTCGAAAACAATGCTACTTACGCTATTGAAAGTAAACTTCTCTTTGAACCACCTCAATATGATAAAAAAGTGCTGCATCATATTTACAACGCCAACAATGCTATTTTGGAAAAACTTAAAAAAGGATTAACCTTTACAAAAGCAGAAGAATTAGATCTTAAAAACCTGCCTGTAACCTATCTCATTTGTTATCTAAACCTGTTTCATGAGGCCATCGATAAACTCGACGAAGCCAAGCCATATTTAAAAAAGTACAACAGCGAAGTGTATCTAAAGTATAAAGAAGCCATGCGCATTTTACGTAAAATGAAATACAACTAAACCATATTCCATAAAAAAAGCACCCCAAAAAGGGTGCTCACATTATATAACTAGATGTAAAAATCTACTATCTATTCATGTTTTTCATTTGCTCAGTAAAATCGTCTAAGTCTGCACCGTTATTAACCAACGTCAATGCTTTATCAACAATATATTTTACATTATCGGTGTTAAAACCAAGGCCTAAAGCAATTTTTCTAAGTAAAACCTCTTCATGGTCGCCTTTAATATGATCTACATAAACCATGCGGGCTAAATCGTATAAACGTTCCAAACGACGATCGTAAGACGATGGTGGATTAATTGGATGCGATTTATAATCCGTTAAGATAATTTTAAAATCGCCCTCGCTAATATCTAAATTACGAGCTAAACGTTCTAAAAACGCCTGCTCTTCATCCGAAATAACTCCGTCATCCATGGCAATTTTTACAATTGAAGCAAAATGATCCTCATTACGCTTTTTAAAACCACTGTCAAATAAATCTGAAAACGACATACCTTTGTTCTTTTTTTAGTGCAGCAAAACTACATATTTTTTTTAAGATTCTAAACCGAAAAGTTTAATTTTTTGGGCGTTACCACAAGGGTCGGGCTTTCCGCTACAAGTCCTCGCACCTCCTGCGTCGGGCTGTGGGCTATCCGCTGCAATCCCTAACGCAGAAAACGCGATTTAAAAAAACCTGTAAGGTTATTTAAAATTACAGGGTTGCTTTTGCAAAACTTCAATTACTTCGGTATTGTAAAGAAAAATGTAGTGCCTTTGTGTATTTCAGATTCAAACCAAATTTGCCCCCCTAAAGATTCTACTATTTTTTTACAAAAAGATAAACCAATACCCGTACCCTCGTATTCTTCACGAGAATGCAATCGCTGAAAAATAGAGAAAATTTTACTTTTATGTTTTTGAGCAATACCTATACCATTATCGGCTACTTCAAATTGCCAAAAACTTGAATTCTGAGGTCCATATGTAACGGTTTTAAATGTAATAACTACCTCAGGATTTACATCTGGTTTTTTAAACTTAATGGCATTATTTATTAAATTTTGAAAAACCCCTCTAAGCTCAACCTTACTCCCCATAACAGTGGGTAAATTTTCGTAGGTTATTTTGGCATTAAAACGCGTAATAGCATTAGCAATATCTAATGTTATTTCTCCTAATAAATCATTACAATCAATCGCCGTTTTTTCTTTAGATTTTCCCAACTTAGAATACTCTAGTAAATCGTCTATCTGTGTTCTCATACGTTCACTGGACTTATCTATAAATTCCATGCTCGTCATGGCGTCATCGTCGAGCTGATCTTTGTAATCATCTTTCAGTAAGGCAATAAGTCCTGAAATTGTTGCCAAAGGTTCTTTTAAATCATGACTTGTTATGTAGGCGAATTCTTCTAATTCTTTATTCTTAGAAGCCAACGTAAAAGATTGGCTATATATCTTGTTGTTTTTCTCTTTTAAAACCGTGTTTAATCGCTTTGTAGCGTAATAGTTTTTAAATAGGATCCACACTAAAACCACAGCAAAAATCACCAATGCTAATAGTAAATAATTAATTGTGCGTTGGGTATTTAGCTTTTCATTAATAGCGTTAGCTTTTGTTTCCTTATCCAGAATTTCTTCTTTTTGCTTAGCTAAAACGATTCGCTGTTTTTCTATTTCACTATTACTTAAAGTAATTTGTTCTTGCTTATTTTTAAGTGAATCTATTTGTTTTAAAATGCGTTGCTCTAGATCGCTTTCAATAATTAATTTCTCGGAATATTTTTTTTCTTGAAGTTCAGTAAGAGAGATAAGCTCGTTAATTTCACTTTTTTGATTAGCTAAAGATTTGTTTTTGTTTTTTAATAGATTTTCCTTGGTACCTATGGTTTTTTTTTGGTTTTCAATTTCTTGATCCTTAAGCTTAACATGGTTTTCTACCTTAGATAGTTTGTCTTTGGTTTTAACTAAAGTGTTTTCAGAATTTTGGAACAGCTGTTTCCATTTTTCTATAGATGAAATAGCATTTTTTTGAAGGTTATAATGTGTAGAAATATTGTTGCTCAGCATCAATTTTTCGTTAATTTCATACTGGAAATCATTACCAACATTAACAATATTAATCATAGAAGAATTATAAGGGTAATTCTCTGTAATAAGCAACGTGTTATCGCTCGATATTTTGTTTAATACATAAGAAATATCAAAATTATTTTCATAATTAGTGTAGACAATATCCGCGTTTTCAATATCCTTTACGCTATTAAAGCTAATCACTTTAACCGGTTTGTCTTTAATTTTTCTTTTTAGTGCTAGGCTTTTTAAATCTATAATAGTGCGGTCTTTTCCTAAAACCCCAATAACAAAATTAAGGTCTGTATGCGTATTGCCATAAAATGTTTGTTCTGCAACATTGAAAATAAAAATAGCACGCTTAAGGCGTTTTACCTGCTCATTATCTGTGTTTTGAGCATATACTTGTGTAGCCATTAGGCATAACAACATTAAGGTGTATTTTATTAAACTATTAAATTTCATACCATTATAAACGTAACAGAATTTTAGTAAAAATATTGGCTCCGTTAACACCAAATTGCTGTACACGTCTGCTATAAATCAAGCTTCCGTTTTCCGTATTAGCCGAGTGTGTATGCTTACTTGGGTACACATCAAAAATATTATTGCACCCAATAGTGGCTTGTAGCCAGTTCTTATAATTATAAGTTACATACAAATCGGTAACAAACTTTGGATCGAATTTTTGATCTCGAGTTTCAATATTGCCAGTAAACTCATTTAGCTCCCAATTATCTGGGTTGCCATCGTCTGGATGGATATACATAACGCTTCCAAAATACGTGCCAACTAAATTGAATTTGAAATCATTAATTTCATAATTTAAATACGAGTTTATTTTGAATTTTGGCTGAGCAGACTCTATTCTAGAGCGTTCTTCTCTATTAAATAGCGACTCAATATTGTTGTCTACAATGTTACTCCTGTTTACTTTGGTTACTTTTGTTTCGGTAAAATTAGCTGAAAGCTTTCCGTTTAATTTACCGGCTCCTATTTGGTTTTTGTAATGGAAAGACATTTCTACACCGTTGGTTTTAGAGTCTATCGCATTTGCGAAAAATTGTGCAGCCGTTACATCAAATGGCGCTAATAAATCTTCGTAACCTTCATCAAACTGTCCTGATAAAACAATGCGATCTTCAATGTTGATATTATAATAATCAAAAGAAAGCGTGTATTTATCTTCTATTTTAGTGCTTAAACCAAGGCTAAAATGTTTTGATAATTCTGGCTTTAGTTTACTCACTTCAAAAGCATCGGTTACCAAAGTGCTTTCTTGGTTAAAAGTACCAACCTGACTAATATCTCCATCAAAAAACTGGGTGCTAATTTTTTGAAAAAACATTTGATGCATAGATGGTGCCCTAAATCCTGTAGAGTAACTAGATCTTAAGGCGGTTTTTTTTCCTAACTTATATCGAGCAGAAAGTTTCCAAAGCGAGTTTTCTCCAAAATCGTTATTAGATTCATATCGAAAGGCTCCTTTTATAAGCATAGGCTCAATCGGTTTTAACTCAATATCGACATATCCAGAAGCATTAGAACGGTAACGAATAAGTTCATCTTGAGGTTGTATGCCAGGAAATACTTGAGCGCCAATAATTTTTGGTCGTAATTCTCCGTTTTCATCGGTGTACATTTCACCGCCATTAATATATGAATCTTCTTCACCTGCAATAATCTCATAACGCTCCACGCGGAGTTCTCCTCCAAAGGCTAAGTTAAGACCATGCATAACGTCAAAAGGTCGGCTAAAGTCTAAGTTAGTTGTGTTCAGTTCGTATTGATATCCGCCAGATTTAAATGTTCTAGACGAAATTCCTCCAAGCGATGCGTTATTAGAATTGTTAACCGTAAAATCGATACTATTAGATCCCATGGAATGACTAAAATCAATATCCCAACCATTTTTTTCTCCTCGAATTCCGAAAGTAACCGCATCATCTTGGATGTTTGTTAATATTTCTGGTGAAAAACCATTTGGATGAAGTGATTCTACAACCCGATCTGTTTCTAGAGGAAAACGATAAAACCCTTTTGAAGTACCTTCTCTAGAGTTACGACCACCAAAAAAATAAAGATTAGCCTTATCAAAAAGTGATAATTCTCCATTAAAAGCCAAGGCTGAATTTCTAGTTGCTGCACTACCAGCTTCCATAACTTGTTTATCATTATAGCCCGTTTGAGAGAAAAAATCGTTTTCTTCTATTAATTGGTTATCTAAAGTATCATCATTATAAACATAGATATTGCCGGTATAGTTCCCTGCTCTGTTTGTAGCACTTCTATCTCTAAACTCTCCGGTTATATTTACAAAACCAGTATTTCCGATTTTTAAACCAAAATTCCCACTAAAATAATGGTTTACCCCATCGTTTTCTGTATTGATTTTAGTTCCGGTATCAATATCGATAACATCGGTTTGTTTCTTCAGAATTATATTAATAACACCTGCAATAGCATCAGATCCGTACTGAGATGTTGCACCATCTCTTAAAATTTCAATATGATCGATAGAGGACACTGGTATAGCATTAAAATCTGTGCCCACACTACCTCTGCCAATAGTGTTATTCACATTTAACATGGAAGATGTGTGGCGTCGTTTTCCGTTGATTAAAACCAAAAGTTGATCTGGTCCTAAACCTCGTAAAGTTGCTGGGTCGATATGGTCTGTGCCATCGGAAACAGTTTGTTGTGTAGAATGAAACGATGGTACTAAAAATTGAAGTAATTCTCCTAATTCAAAATGCGAAGAATTACTTATTTCTTCGGGTGTTATAATCTCAATAGGTACGGTAGTTTCTAATGCAGACTGTGGTTTAGATCGAGTTCCTAAGGATACGGGCTCATCTGCAGAAAAGCCAGTTTCTAAACGAAAATCAACAGTAATACTATCGCCTACTTTAAGCGAGATTGATTTACTTTTACTATTATACATAATAAAAGATGCGGTTATCACATAATCTCCTTCTTCAAGTTCTAGTTTAAAATCGCCGTTTACATTAGTGGTGGTTTGTATTTTATAACCTTCAACACTAATTAATGCTCCTGGCAAAGCGCCAAAATCATCCGAAATATTTCCTTGTACAGAAGCTCTTTTTTGCGCGTAAATGCCAGTGCTGAAAACCAGGCATATTAAAATAATTATTTTTTTTCCCATGTGGACTACTTCTTAAAATTCAAAGCTTCATCTAAAAGCGCAACAGACAATGGTTTGTTTATGTAACCATCTATAAGGCAAGAAGCCTTTGCTTTTTCTTGATCATGTGGATTAGATGATGTTGTTAACATAATAATTTTAATACTAGAAGTAAAGGTTTTATCTAGCTTGCTATATTCTTCTATAAATTCCCAACCATTCATTGCGGGCATATTAATGTCAAGAAAAATAACTTCAGGTTTTTCAACTAAACCAGTCATCGCTTTTTGTAGATAGGCCAACGCGGCAGCACCACTATTTACAGATTGGATAGAGTTAAATGTATTATGTTTTTTTACTATTTTTTCATTGTAAAAATTAGTAAACTTATCATCATCGATAAGCAGTGTAGATTGGTAAGGGACCATTCAGAGTTTTTTTGTTTTTATTGAAAATTCTCACCATATACAGGTAAAAGAGGCAAATTACTCAATATGTCTTTAATTCTCTAGAGATTTCACTAAAAAAAACAGAAAAGAGTCTCATTTTAAAAACATATTAAAACCTTACCTTTGCGAACGTAAAAACAAAATTCGTGAGTAAATCTATCCTCTCGCAAACCTATTTACAGACTTTGCAAGCGCAAAATCTGCAAACTGCTGTTGCCAAAAATCAAAATAAAGTACAATTAAAAGGCCTTGTCGGATCCTCATTTTCCTTTGTTATTTCCAACCTTTTCAAACAAGCCGATAAGCCGTTTCTTCTCGTTTTAAACGATAAAGAAGAAGCTGCTTTTTATCTCAACGATTTAGAGCAACTTTGTAATGGTAAAGATGTATTATTTTACCCAGGAAGTTACCGTCGTCCATACGAAATCGAAGAAACTGATAACGCTAATGTGTTGCTTCGTGCAGAGGTTTTAAATCGTATAAATTCACAAAAAAAGCCAGCTATAATTGTTACCTATCCCGATGCGCTTTTCGAGCAAGTGGTTACTCGAAAAGAATTGGAACGTAACACCTTAAAAATAGGGGTGAACGATAATTTATCTATCGATTTTGTAAACGAAGTCCTTTTTGAATACCAATTTAAACGGGTCGATTTTGTTACCGAGCCAGGTGAGTTTTCAATGCGAGGTGGTATTGTTGATGTGTTTTCATTCTCAAACGATGAGCCTTACCGTATCGAATTCTTTGGAGATGAGGTGGATAGTATTCGAACTTTCGATGTAGAAACACAGCTTTCCATCGATCAAATAAAAAAAATAAACGTTATTCCTAATGTTGCAAATAAGCTCTTAGAAGAAAAACGTCAAAGTTTCTTAAAATATATTGCTCAAAAAACGGTGGTCTGTCTAAAAAATGCGGATTTACTATTTTCTAGAATAGACGATTTTTACAACAAAGCCGAAAGTGCATTCAAAACCCTTTCATCAGAATTAAAACACGCCGAACCACACGAGTTATTTTGTAACGCCGAATTATTAAAAAAACAATTACTCGATTTTTCAATTATTGAGTTTGGTGGCACTTCTGTACTCACAAAAATTGGTGCGGCTGTTCAAATTATAGAGTTTAAAACCACGCCACAACCAGCGTTTAATAAACAATTTAATCTTTTAATAGAAGATTTAAACAGTAACCATAACAAAGGTTATACCAATTATATCGCCTGTGTTAGTGAGCAACAAGCCAAACGTTTTCATGATATTTTTGACGATGTAGAAGGCGATGTGTCTTATCAAACCATTGTGCTGTCATTATACCAAGGTTTTGTAGATCACGATGCTAAAATAACGTGCTATACCGATCATCAAATATTTGAGCGTTACCATAAATTCAACGTTAAAAATGGTTACGCCAAAAAACAGGCAATCACCTTAAAAGAGCTTACAAATTTAGATATTGGCGATTATGTAACGCATATCGATCATGGTATTGGGCGTTTCGGCGGACTTCAAAAAATAGATGTCGAAGGCAAAAAGCAGGAAGCTATTAAATTGGTGTACGGTGAACGCGATGTGTTGTATTTAAGCATTCATTCGTTACATAAAATCACGAAATTTAACGGTAAAGATGGCAAGCCGCCCAAAATTTATAAATTGGGTAGTACGGCTTGGAAAACCTTAAAACAAAAAACTAAAGCCCGTGTAAAGCATGTGGCCTTCAATTTAATAAAACTTTACGCTAAGCGGAAAACAGAAAAAGGCTATCAGTACAATCCGGATAGTTATATGCAACACGAGTTGGAAGCTTCGTTTATTTATGAAGATACGCCCGACCAAAGTACTGCGACAGCCGATATTAAAGTGGATATGGAAAGCGAGCGACCAATGGATCGTTTGGTTTGTGGTGATGTTGGTTTTGGTAAAACGGAGGTTGCTATTCGTGCGGCATTTAAAGCGGTTGATAATGGGAAGCAAGTGGCTGTTTTGGTGCCAACAACCATTTTGGCTTACCAACATTCACGAACTTTTAGCGAACGTTTAAAAGATTTTCCTGTAACGGTTGATTATGTTAATCGTTTTAGAACCGCTAAAGAAAAGCGAGAAACCTTAGAGAATTTAGAAAACGGTAAAGTCGATATCATTATCGGTACGCATCAACTGGTTAATAAAAACGTGAAATTTAAAGATTTAGGACTTCTAATTGTCGATGAAGAACAAAAATTTGGAGTTGCTGTAAAAGAAAAACTAAAAACGTTAAAAGATAACGTTGATGTGCTTACATTAACAGCAACGCCAATCCCGCGAACGCTTCAATTTAGTTTAATGGCAGCGCGCGATTTATCGGTGATTACCACGCCTCCGCCAAACCGTTATCCTATTGAGAGTAACGTGATTCGTTTTAATGAAGATGATATTCGTGATGCGGTGAGTTATGAAATTCAACGAGGCGGACAAATTTTCTTCATTCATAATAGAATAGAAAATATAAAAGAAGTGGCGGGCATGATACAACGTTTGGTGCCCGATGCTAAAATAGGTATTGGTCATGGCCAAATGGAAGGTAAAAAACTAGAGCAATTAATGTTGGCTTTTATGGATGGCGCCTTCGATGTTTTGGTGAGTACCACTATTATTGAAAGTGGTTTGGATGTGCCAAATGCCAACACTATTTTCATAAATAATGCTAATAATTTTGGGCTGAGTGATTTGCATCAAATGCGAGGGCGTGTGGGACGAAGCAATAAAAAAGCATTTTGTTATTTTATTACTCCCGAATATTCTGCAATGACCGATGATGCTAGAAAACGAATTACAGCGTTAGAGCAATTTACCGAATTGGGAAGTGGTTTTAATATTGCCATGAAAGATCTAGAAATCCGTGGAGCCGGCGATTTATTGGGAGGAGAACAAAGTGGATTTATTAACGAAATTGGTTTTGATACCTATCAGAAAATATTAACCGAAGCTATTGATGAGCTTAAAGAAAATGAATTCAAAGATTTATACGACGAACCTGAAGGCGAACGTGTTTATGTGAAAGAAGTCACTATTGATACCGATTTTGAACTCCTTTTTCCTGATGATTACGTGAATAATATTGCTGAAAGATTAAGTTTATATACACAGTTAAATAACTTGAAAACCGAAGCGGAATTGGCTACTTTTGAAGCAGAATTAGTTGATCGCTTTGGCGAATTGCCAGTACAAGTGACCGATTTGTTAAATAGTGTCCAAATTAAGTGGTTAGCAACCAAAATTGGTTTTGAAAAAGTAGTCATGAAACAAGGCAAACTTATTGGCTACTTTATAAACGACCAACAAAGTAGTTTTTATCAAAGTGCTAGTTTTACACGTGTATTACAGTTTGTGCAAAAACATCCTGAAGTTTGTAAAATGAAAGAAAAGCAAACACGAAATGGGTTAAGGCTCATGTTAACTTTCGATAAAATAAAAACCGTGAAACAAGCATTAGGTGCTTTGCAACCCATTGTGGCTTAATTGTTGTTTCATTAAAGTGAATTAAATTCTATCTTCTGAAAAGGAGATTTTAAAATAAATACAACTCAATATCGTGAAACGTTTACTATTTTTAATTGCATTATTACCAAGTATTTTATTAGCACAACACAGTATAAAAGGCAAATTCTCTCCTGCCAAAGAGTATAATTTCGCTCTGCTTTATAAGGTGACGCCAACGGTTTCAGAATATATTTCTAACGCCGAGGTTAATAAGGAAACCGGTAGTTTTGAATTTCAATTAGATTCTTTAAATACCAAAGGTATGTACCGCGTGGTGTACGCTGTGCCTCAGGAAGATTATAATTTCGATATTATGTACAACGGTAAAGAAGATATTGAATTAACCTTTAATTCGGAAACCGGAGTAACGTTTTTAAAATCTTCCGAAAACAAATTATTGGCCTCGTACACCAATAGTATGTCCATGGTAACGCAGAGTATTGGTAACTATTTTAGAGAAGAAAGTAATAAGCCGAAAGCTTTAAAAGCAATTTTTAAAACTCAAAAAGAAACCCAAGAAAATTTTGAAGCCGCCGCAAAAGGGATGATGGCTTTAGATTTTATAAAAGCAAATAGACCATATATTCCAACCGATTTTGAACCTGTAGAAACATATATAAGTCATTTGAAAGCACATTATTTCGATCATGTAGATTTTAATAATAAAGCTTTACAAAGTTCTAGTTTTTTAGAAGAAAAAATGCTGAATTATGTCTTCGGAATGACTTCGGATACGGAAGATGATGTGGCAAATTATGAAAATAATATCGATGTATTTTATGAAGCTTTAAAAACGGCTCCGTTAGGAGTTAAGCGTATTTTACTTGTCGATTTATGGCAACAAATGATTGATTTAGATTATGATGCTGTAGCTAATTATATTTCAAACACGTATTTAATGTCAGTGGCTAAAGCATTAAAAGATCAAGATTTAATCGATGGTTTAACCTTGTTTGAAAACACTTCGATTGGACAAAAAGCTCCAGATTTTTCTTTTGATATGACCAAGGATAAGAAGCTTGTAAAAACACAGTTAAGTAAGCTGGATGTAGCGCAAACCTATGTTGTGGTCTTTTGGAGTAGTACGTGTTCGCATTGTTTAGATGAAATTCCACAGTTGCAAACTTATGTGAAAACTTTAGAGAAAGGTTTAGTGAAGGTAATTGCTGTAGCTTTGGAAGACGATCCGTATAAATGGAAAAGTTTAACTTATAATTACCCAAGTTTTATACACGTTTATGGTGAAGGAAAGTGGGAAAACAAAATTGGAAATGATTATGGTGTAACGGCAACACCAACGTATTATATTTTAGATAAGGATAAAAAAATAATTTCGAAACCAGAAGATTTTAAATTATTGAAAGCTTTTTACAAAGAAGGTTTTGATAAAGTTGAAGAATAAGTCTATATTAAAAATGATAAAAGGCGTTTTCTAAATGCTCGATTTCAAAAGTGTTTCCTGTTTTTACAATGGCAACAATATCAAAACGGACTTCCATATCAAGGTTGTTGGTTTCTACGTATTGATCAATAGCTTTTACTAAACGCTGAATTTGTTTTGGTTTTACAAAATCTTGAGGATTTCCAAAATTGATGGTTGAGCGGGTTTTTACTTCAATAACAGCTAGAAAACCTCCTTTTTTCGCAATAATATCAACTTCAGCTTTCTGATAGCGATAATTACGCTCCATAATACTGTAGCCATTTTCTATTAGAAAATTCACGGCCAGTTCTTCGCCTTTTTTACCAAGTTGGTTGTGTTCTGCCATACTGATTATCCTCTAAATAAAAAGAAATCATCTTTCATATGTTCAATTTTAGAATCTTGATTGGTTATAATATAATCAATAGCTTGCGAGGTGAAGTTTTCTCCTTTTTCGGTTAGAGAAACAATGTTTTTATCAAACTGAATCATATTATTTTTAAGCGCTAAATCTAAAACCGTTTTCGAACGTACTTTTTGCCAATTAATATGCTCGTTGAGGTGGTTTACATGGCGTTCACGTTCTTCTGTATGATTTTTTAAATGCAGTAAAAAGGTTAATAATGATACTTCTGTGCGCTGTTGTTTTTCGCGATAAAGCACAGCAATAATACCTTTGCTTGGTGCGAATAAATAAACAACTAAAAACAACAAACCAAGCATGGTGGTTATTGATCCTGAAATCGAAGCATCGAGCCAATGTGCTAACCAATACCCAGAAATGGCACTAAACACACCAAAGCACATGGCTAGAATGAGCATGCGTTTTAAATTATTAGTAAGCAGGTAAGCTGTGGCAGCGGGCGATATCATTAAAGCAACTACTAAAATAGCACCAACAGCATCAAAAGCACCTACTGTGGTTACTGAAGATACCGTCATTAATCCGTAATGAAGAATGGCTGGTGAAAAGCCTAAAGAAGCTGCTAATCCTGCATCAAAAGTACTCACTTTAAGTTCTTTAAAAAAGGCTAGTAGTAGTACGAGAGTAATCAATAAAATGGAGCCAATAACCCAAAGCGATTTCGGTCCAATATCAGCACCAGAAATAATTAGTCTATCAAATGGTGCAAAAGCAAGTTCGCCTAATAAAACGGCGTCGACATCTAAATGCACGTCGTTGGCATTTTTTGCAATAAGGATTACACCAATACTAAAGAGTATTGGGAATACCAAGCCAATAGCGGTATCCTCTTTAACGAGTCCTGTTTTTTGAATATATTCAACTAAAACCACGGTAATAATACCTGTTAATGCTGCTAATAAAATTAGAAGAGGTGAATTTAAATCTTGGGTAATAAAAAAACCAATAACAATACCGGGTAAAATAGAATGGCTAATCGCATCGCTAATCATCGCCATTTTTCGGAGCACTAAAAACGTACCCGGAATGGCGCAAGCAATGGCAACCAAACTAGCAATAAGTTGTATTTCAATTTGTGCGTTACTCATTGGTTTCGTTTTGTTGGTTGTACAAATTAGATGCGGTTTTGTAGCCTTCATCCGTTAAACTCCATGTGTTGCCTTTAAGGGTTACATAGTGTTTGTCAACTAGTTTTTTAAGTGTATTTCTAGTGTATCCTTGAAAATTATTTAAAATTTTAATGGTGTGCGGATGCGAAATATTATCGTGTGTTTCGGCAATATGAAACATGAAAGCTAGGGTTTTATGAAGTTCTAAATCGCGGCGATTTTTGATAAATCTAATTTGTTTAAAAAGCAATCCACGACTGGGTGAAAATATAAAAGAAACCAAAACAAAAACACCAGCAACGATAACAATAACTGGTCCTGTGGAAAGGTTGTTTTGGCTAGCGCTAATAGCAGTTCCGAAAACACCTGAAAACGCACCAAATAATGCCGCTAAAAGCACCATAACACCAAGACTGTTTGTCCATTGTCGGGCTGCGGCAGCAGGCGCTAAAAGCATGGCGCTCATAAGTACAACACCAACGGTTTGTAAGCCTAAAACAATGGCTAAAACAATAAAAGTGGTGATTAAAATATCTATAAATTTAGTATTGAAGCCGAGTGTTTTGGTGTAATCGGCATCAAAAAGCAGAATTTTAAATTCTTTCCAAAATAATAATAAAACGAATAAACACAATCCGGTAACAATGGCCATAAGCCAAACATCGCTTTCTACTAAAGTGGCCGCTTGTCCGAATAAATATTTATCTAAACCTGCTTGGTTGGCATTAGGTTGTTTTTGAATAAAAGTTAAAAGTAACATGCCAAAACCAAAAAATAGCGATAGAATTAACCCTAAAGCCGTATCAGATTTTAAATGCGTTTTACTAATAATGCCACGAATCCAAAAGGTACCAATCAGTCCGCTGACTAAAGCGCCTAAAAGTAGCACGTTGGTGTCTTTTGCGCCAGTAATTAAAAAAGCAATCGCAATCCCAGGTAAGGCAGCGTGCGAAATGGCATCACCTAAAAGACTTTGTTTTCGTAATACAGCAAAGCTACCAAGCATGCCAGTAACCGCACCAAGTATTGCGGTTCCTAGTGTTATGGTTCTAAGCGTGTAGTCGGTGAAAACTAATTTTATATATTCTGTTATGTCCATTTTTTGTAATATTGAACGTATTGTTTTTTCTTCATTTGAGCTAATGCTGAATACAGAGAGCTGTTACTGTAAATAGAAATTACTCTTGAATACTTACTTTGTAATTAATTCCGTAGGTTTTTGTTAAATTATCGTCGTTAAAAATATCTTTAACAGGGCCTGTGGCAATTTTTTTCACGTTTAAAAAGGTTACCCAGTCAAAATATTCGGGTACGGTTTGTAAATCGTGATGCACTACAATTACTGTTTTTCCTGCTTTTCGGAGTTCTTTTAGTATGTTTATAATTGCAATTTCAGTGGTGGCGTCAACACCTTGAAACGGTTCGTCCATAAAATATATGGACGCGTTTTGCACCAAAGCGCGTGCTAAAAATATCCGTTGTTGTTGTCCGCCAGAAAGTTGACTAATTTGCCTGTTTTTAAAAGCAAGCATGCCAACTTTTTCTAAAGCCTCTAAAGATTCTTTTTTTTCTTTTAATCCGGGACGTTTTATCCAACCTAAACTTCCGTAAGTTCCCATAGTTACAACATCTAAGGCGGTAGTTGGGAAATCCCAGTCTACGCTTCCTTTTTGTGGCACGTAGGCTACTAAATGACGTTGTTTTTCGTAGCTCTTGCCAAAAATTGAAACGCTACCAGCAATGGGTTTTAAAATACCTAAAATAGATTTTATTAACGTCGATTTACCGGCGCCATTTGGGCCAACAATAGCCATAAGAACACCTTCCGGAATTTCTAAATCTATATCCCAAAGTACGGGTTTGTAGTTGTAAGCTACGGTTAAATCGTCTATTTGAACAGCTATGTTTTTTTTCATGTGTTTGCGATGTTTTGGTATTGCATCCAAGATTTTAATCGTCCAAGATACATTTTAAGGTAGTTTTCTGAAAGAAAAATATTAGACCAATCGAATCTTTGTGCTTGAATACCAAGATAGAATATAAAAACGGCAAGTCCTGCTTTAGGGAGCAGTTTTAGTTCTTTTTCGGATAATGTGTTTGTTTTTTGATAGCCTTCTAGGAAACTGTCTTTTTTTATTTCGTAGATGTTTTTATCGGTTTCTATATGAAATAGTTGTTTGCAGAAATAACCAATATCTAAAATTTGCGAACCATTGCCACAGAAATCGAAGTCGAATAAAGTGATGTCGGTTTGGTTGGCAACGCTCATATTATCGTACCAAATATCTAAATGTACGGTGCCTTGTTTTGTGTTTTTAAAATCGGAATCTTGAAAAGTGGCTTCTATAGTTTTTATGAATTCCATTTCGGGCAAGTCTTCTGAAAAGTATTTGCTTAATTTTTGAAATGGTAATTCGAAAAGTGAGTTTTTATTGTACTGAATGCGGTTGATGGTTTTGTTTTGGGTAACGCTATGGAATTTCCCCATTAATGCGCCAATGGCGAAACAGGTGTTGTTATCCATAAATCGCATTTTTTCTCCTTCGGCAAATGAAAATAGCACCGCATGGCGTGTGCCTTCTGGTGCTTCGATATCTTGAATGTAAGTGTTGTTTTTGTCTTTTATTGGGAAAGAAACACTTAGACCTTGGTTTTTAAGCTGATATAAAAGCGTAATTTCTTCGTTTATTTCGGTTTTTGAACGCCAATTGTAGCAGTAGACTCTGAGTACAAATTTGGTGTTTTTATTGGATAAAAAGTAAGTGTGATTCATTCCGGTTCTGAACAAAGTACAGGTGTAACTTTCGTCTAGCTTGTATTGTTTTTTTATGTATACCTCTAGCGCTTTCGCGGAAATGGTTGAGGTTGTTACTGGGAATGTGTTCATTTTTTATCGGATATTGGCACTTTATTGATTTGCCAATTTTACTGGTTTTATACTGAATTTGCGGATGGTTTAGCCCTGATAGCAACGGCATCCTTTTTGTGTTTTAATAAATGTGCCTTAACTTTTTAAAAGAAACCTTAATGTTATGCTTTTTATAGGTTTTTAAAGTTTGCGACACAAAAAGATATAGTGGATAGCAGGATAAGCTTCAAAAAAAATTATTTAAGCGCGTTGACGATAGTGTTGACGTTGTATTGAAACATGCCGATGTACGTGCCCTCGATAGTGCCTGCGTTGCCGAGCGCATCGGAGTATAACGAGCCGCCAATAGCGACGTTATTGCCTTTGGAATTTACCGCGGCTTGCAGCGCTTCTATGGTGCGTTTTGGTACGGAACTTTCTACAAAAATGGCCTTGATTTTATTTTCTATGATGAAGGCGGATAGCTTTTGAACGTCTTGCACGCCGGCTTCTGTTGCGGTAGAAATTCCTTGTAAACCAAGTACTTTAAAACCATAGGCTTTGCCGAAATAGTTAAAAGCATCGTGCGCTGTTACTAAGATACGTTTGTCTTCTGGCAGGGTTGCGATGGTGCTTTTAATGTTGGCTTTTAAGGCTTTTAATTGTGTAATATAGGCGGTGCTGTTGGCTTGAAAAATTTCCTTTTTTTCGGGAAGGGCGTCGGATAAAGTATTGGCAACGTATTGGGTAATTTGTATCCAGTAATCGGTGTTGAACCAAATGTGCGGATCGTAATTAGAGGCGAAATATTCGGAGCCAATAAGTGTTTTTTTATCTAAAGCATCGGAAAGTGCAACGGTTTTTATGTTGCGCATTTTCTCGAAAACTTCTACAAGTTTGCCTTCTAGGTGTAGGCCGTTGTAAAAAATAATATCGGCATTGGCGAGCTTTGTGACGTCGCCCTCACTGGCTTTATATAAATGCGGATCGACGCCACTGCCCATTAAACCTTCTAGATTAACATGGTCTCCAGCGATGTTTTTTACCAAATCGGTAATCATGGATGTTGTGGTGACAATGTTAAGTTTATTGTTGTTTTTTTTCTCGTCTTTGCAATTGAAAACAATGAGGCTGACAAGAAGTATGTAGGTGTATTTTTTCATGAATTTTAATTTTTGTGAAATTACTAAAAAGCAATTAATTATCTCAATGAATATCTTAAACCTAAAAAGGCTCTAATTCCTTGGTTGGGTGCGTAAACATAAGTTGGGTCGAAGGTTAATCCGTAAGGGTTGTTTTGGGTTACTTGTGCATTGCCATTATTATCGAAAGTAACATCTTTATCGAAAGGATCGTTTGCTCTGGCTATAATAAATGGATTTCCCTTGTTTGGTGTCCAGTTTAATAGGTTTTTAACACCTCCGTAAATTTCTACATTTTCAATACCATCGAAAGTTAATTGTATGTTTTGTATGCTCCAAACGGGTGAGTTTTGACTTCTAGGATCTAAATCGCTTAACAAAGGCAAGCGCATGGGGCCGTAAATATTACCAGTATAATCTACTGATAGATTGTATTTGTAATTTTTATAGGTTGCTGCCCAGGTTCCGGTGAAATTTTCGGTGAGTATTTGGCGTTCTTTTATGTCGTTTTCTGTTTGCGATACATCTTGAATTGTAGCCCCAACAAGAAGTTTAACGCCACTTGTTATTATAGCGTCTAGATTAGCGCTTATGCCTTTTGTTACCGCTTTACCGTCTAAATTATCATATATAATTTGGTTGGGGTTGGTGTCGTAATCTGGTAAAATTAAATTTGAAAAATGTGTGTACCATGCCGAAACATCTAAACCGATAATGGCGCCTGATTTTGTGTAGAATTTTTTAAGATAATTTAGATTTACGTTGATGGAGCGTTCGGGTTTTAGTTCTTCGGAAATTATTACATCTCTGGCTCCGGTAAGTGCCGCGTGCTCTTCGGTAAAAATATTAACCACTCTAAAACCTGATCCGGCATTTACTCTAAAAACATCATCGGGTGTTGGTTTAAATTTATACGCAATTCTTGGTGTGAATATATTGCCATGTCTTTTATCATAATCGTATCGAGCGCCTAATAGTAAGGTGTTTTTTAGGCTTAGTTTTATTTCGTCTTGGGCAAAAAGGGAAGGAATAATCACTTCGTCGGCGGTTAATGTGGCAGGTGTACTGTCATTATAATAGTTATATCTTGCGGCAGCTCCAAAAAGTAAATCGTGGTTTTTAAGCGGTTTATCCCAAGTAAATTGACCAAAACCTATGCGTTGTTGGGCTAGAAAAGCTGTGTCTCCATAAACTGAATTTTGATCGTGATCTGTGTATGAAAATTGAAACATCACCTTTTCCTTAATGGGTAATTGATATTTACCTAAAAGTTCTCCACGCTTAGTGTAAATGCTTTCTCCGTAGATTTCATTTCCACCTCTAAAATCGGAGGTCCATTGCATGTCTCCGCCCCAACGATCTTCGTAAAATACTCGTCCGGCCAAAGAGAAGACTCTATTTTCTTTACGTTTAAAATTCCATTTTTGAAATACTGATATTCTATTCTGAAGGGTTAAATCGGTAAAATTATCGCCATTGTTATCAATAGGATTGTTGTAGTTAAAGTAGTTAACACCAAAAAGTAAATTGGCTTTTTTCCCAACTTTAGTATTGAAACCTAGATCTAAATTAATTTCTCCCCAACCTGTTGCGTAGCTATCCGCAAAGAAGCGTGGTGCGTTTTCGGGTAGTTTTGTAATAATATTAATTAAGCCACCAACAGCTTCACTTCCGTAAAGAGATGATGCTGGACCTTTTACAATTTCAATTTGTTCTATTAAAGAATTTGGAATTCCAGACAAGCCATAAACCGTAGAAAGTCCGCTAACGATAGGCATGCCATCTATTAAAACTAAGGTATATGGCCCTTCTAAACCATTGATGTGAATATCTCCCGTATTACAAACATTGCAATTTATTTGCGGGCGTACACCGTTTACGTTTTGCAATGCTTCAAAAATATTTGGAGTAGGATTCTTTTTTAGAAATGCGGTAGAATACACTTCTACGGGTACAGGACTGTCCAACCTAGAAACGGATTTTAAGGTTCCTGTAACCACAATTTCATCTAATATTTCAGATTCTGGTAAATCGAAATTTATAGTAATATCGTCTGATTTCGATACTGTTATTGTTGTTCTTTGTGTTTGATATCCTGTAAATGATGCAGTAATGGTGTGCTTTCCTTGAGGTATGTTTTTAATACTAAATACACCGTCATCATTAGAAACTGAGCCTTTTTGAGTTCCTTTTAAATATACATTTACATAAGGTAATGCATCGCCATCTGTGGTTGTTATCCCTGTTATGGTTTGTGCGCTTATTGTGAAGCTTAATAGATAAAAAAGAGTAAATATTAGAGTTCTCATGTTTTTTATTTTTGACAAATATAAAAATATTTTTAGGTTAGTCTAAAAATATTTTTAATCTTTTAATTATTATATATTTGTGGTATCTCTAAAAAAAGTATTATGGTTACCCTCACGGAAGAAAATTATATTAAAGCGATTTATCACTTAGGTAAGCGAGGTGAAAATAATGTAAGTACAAATGCCATTGCGAAAGAGATGGAAACAAAGGCGTCTTCTGTGACAGATATGGTTAAAAAACTTTCTGAAAAAGGTTATGCCGATTATAAAAAATATCAAGGTGTTACATTAACTAAACAAGGGAAGCTAATAGCGGTTAATATTGTTAGGAAGCACCGGTTATGGGAAGTGTTTTTATCTGAAAAGTTAAATTTTTCTTGGGATGAAATTCATGATGTTGCCGAGCAGTTGGAGCATATAAAATCGGATAAACTGATTAAACAGTTGGATGCATTTTTAGAGTATCCGTCTCACGATCCGCATGGAGATCCAATTCCAGATGAGAATGGGAAAATACAGAGCATTGATAAAATATTATTATCTCAAGCGAAAGTAGATAGTGTTTGTATTTGTGTTGGTGTTAAAGATTCTTCTTCAGAATTTTTGAAGTATTTAGATAAGCATAATATTGCTTTAGGAACGGAGTTAAAAGTGACTCACAAGGAGCCTTTTGATAATTCGGTAACTATTATTATAGACAATTCAGAATTTATTGTTTCTAACATTATAGCTAATAATTTGTTCGTTAAGCTAGGGTAGTTGTTAAGTATAATGTAAAAAAAACGCGATTTGTAGTTGTTTACAAATCGCGTTTTTTTGTTAGGAGCTTTTTGAATTACGCCTTAAAATTTACTTTTTTTCTGATTTTTTTAGGAAACTTTTTTATCGGTGTTAAGGTGAGGTTTTTATAATAACATTCAGCAGCTTCCGATTGGATTTGAATTTGCCCTTTGTCTAAAATTTCGCCTTTATCATTTTTGGCATTTTCAACAACCATAACTACATGGCCGTTTACCATGTGAACAGCATTATTTTCTACCACATAAATTTCTAGAAGATTCCACTCGCCATGAGGAACATCATGTTCTGAGCCTGCGTTAATATAGCTGTCTCCAACAAAATAAGCATCAGAATTTGGATTGAATTTTTTAGATTCTCCTCTAATATCAGCCGTTGGTTTGCCTCTTTTAGGTTTTGCAGTACCGCCACCTAATGGAATAAAATCGCCTAAATCGGTTTCTTGTACTTGGTATTCTAAAGATGTTTTCCAGGTTTTCCAAAAAGCACCGTGTTCTCCATAGCAATGGTATAGTATGCCGCTATCGCGTTTGGCATCTAATCGAGGTTCCCATTTTTTATCGCCCCATTTAAATAAAGTGCTTAAGTGGTAGTTTTCGTAATCTTTTATTGTGCTTATGCAGCCTAAGATTTCGCCACTTATATTTAATATTAATTCGTTGTTTTCTTCGGTTACCGTAAAAACATCTTTAATGTCGTTATTTAATCCTAAAGCTGTGCCGTTATGTACATTGCTAGATTGGTAAGTGTTTTCTGGTAAATCGGTAACGGTGGTGTGTGGAACCCCGATCCAAACCTCAAATTGGCTCAGGTTTTTGTCTAATAAATCAATGGTTTTTCCTTTTTTTTGAGCGAAGCCCACAAAGGTTGAAAATGTGAATAGTAGTAAAGTGTACTTTAGTTTAGAATGCATTTGGTTGTATTTAGTTTATCCAAATATAGAGGTTTTCTTATAGTTTGATAAACTTTTTTACAATCTTACCGTGTTAATGGCAGCCACAGCCATCATCGCCACCACATGCTTTTTTAGCATTCGGTTTTTTGATAAAGTATTTTTTTACTAGAAATGCTACCGCTAAAATCATAGCGGTGAAAACTAATATATTTTGAATAATTGTGTTCATGTGTTTTAAGTTTTATTTCAGAAGTTGAAAAGCGATTAAAGCAGTAATGTAAGCAATTAACGTCATAATTACTAATTGCCAAATAGGCCATTTCCAGCTGTTAGTTTCACGTTTTACAACAGCTAATGTGCTCATACATTGCATGGCGAAAGCGTAAAATAAAAGTAATGAAACTCCTGATGCTAGAGTGAATAAAGGGCCGCCTAAAACGGGATTCACTTCTTTTGCCATTCTATTTTTTATGGTGTCTTCATCATCATTTCCAACGCTATAAATGGTTGCTAAGGTGCCTACGAAAACTTCACGAGCTGCAAAACTACTTACAATAGCGATACCAATTTTCCAGTCGTAACCTAATGGTCTGATGGCAGGTTCAATGGCGTGGCCAGCAATTCCTATAAAGGAATGTTCTAATTTATGCGATGCTATTTTTTGTTGTAATTCTTCTTCTGATAGGTTATTTGATGCATTTTTGGTCGTGATAATTTCTTCAGCATTATTGAAGTTTTCACCAGGGCCATAAGAGGCTAGAAACCAAAGCACGATGGAAATGGCTAAAATAATTTTACCGGCACCAAAAATAAACGACTTCGTTTTTTCGATTACCGTTAGTGCTACATTTTTTAAAAGCGGTAATTTGTAGTTGGGCATTTCAACCACAAAAAACGACTTGTTTTTTATTTTTAGAATTTTATTTAAAATGTATGCTGAAATAACTGCGGAAGCAAAACCGAGTAAATACAGTAACATTAAAGTTAAGGCTTGGTAACCTAAACCTAAAAATCGACCTTCTGGAATAACTAGCGAAATTATAATTAAATATACCGGTAATCGTGCTGAACAGGTCGTGAATGGTGTTACCAAAATAGTAATTAAACGCTCTTTCCAGCTTTCGATATTTCGGGTGGCCATAATAGCAGGAATGGCACATGCAGTACCTGAAATTAAGGGAACAACACTTTTTCCGCTAAGTCCAAAACGGCGCATCACACGATCCATTAAAAACACAACACGACTCATATATCCACTTTCTTCAAGTATGGCAATGAATAGGAATAAAAAGGCAATTTGCGGAATAAAAATAACAATACCGCCAAGCCCGGAAATGATACCTTCGGCTAATAAATTGGTAAATGCGCCAGCTGGTAATGTGGTTTTAACCCATTCACTTAATGATGCAAAAGCACCATCGATCCAATCCATTGGGATGCTCGACCAATCGTAAATGGCTTGAAAAATGGTTAATAAAATGAAAAAGAAAATAACATAACCCCAAATTTTATGGGTTAAAATTTTATCTAGCTTTGCTCGTAAATCTTTGGCTTGCGAAGCATCAATAGTTAATCCTTTTTTAAGAATGTTGTTTATGTATTGGTAGCGTTTAATGGTTTCTCGTTGTTGTAACCGTTTTAAATCGCCTTTAGTTTTTGTTTTAAAACTGGTAATGGCATCAATTTCATTTCTATCGGTTTTTCCGAAGTTTACATCTTGCGTAATCACCAACCAAAGTTTGTAGTTTAATTGGTTTGGAAAGGCTTTTTTTAGAGCATCGAAGTAAGGTTTATCTATATCTGATAAATCTAGACAAGGTGTTGCTGGGATTTCTTTGTAGTTAGCAATAAGTTGTTTTAAGTTTTCTAAACCTTGCTTTTTGCGGGTGCTTATTAAGGCTACTTTAGTTTGAAATTGTTCTTCTAGGTAATCAATATCTAATGAAATCCCTTTGTAACTCATTCTGTCGGCCATATTAATGACTAGAATGGTTGGGATTTGTAAATCTTTAATTTGGGTGAAAATTAGCAGGTTTCGCTTTAGGTTTTCAACATCGGAAACCACAACTGCGATATCTGGAAAATCTTTATCGTTTTTATTTAAAAGCAGTTCTATAACTACGTTTTCATCTAGCGACGAGGCGTTTAAACTGTAAGTTCCGGGTAAATCTATAACGTGTGCTTTAACGCCACGAGGAAGTTTGCAAATACCTTCTTTTTTTTCAACCGTGATGCCTGGGTAATTTCCAACTTTTTGGTTTAAACCGGTTAAGGCGTTAAATACTGAGGTTTTTCCAGTGTTCGGGTTGCCTATTAAAGCGACGTTTATTTGCTTACTCATGCGTTACTTTTTCAATTAAAATATGCGAAGCTGTTTCTTTTCTAATAGCTACATGCGACCCGTTAATGTTTAAATACATTGGGTCTTGAAATGGCGCAAGTTGAATTAATTCTACCGAATTTCCAGGTAAGCAGCCCATTTCTAAGAGTTTTAGAGGGATGTGAATAGACGAAACATCTGTAATTACAGCGTGTTCGCCCCGTTTTAAATGTGCTAAAGTATCTTGCAAGCTTATTTAGATTGAGTTTAAAGAAGCAAAAGTACAGTAAAACTTTAGAAGTTAAAAGTTTATTGAAAAATGTTTATGATTTTGAGTACTAATGCTGTTTAACGTGATGGTTAAAGGTGTAAAAGGTTTTGCTTTTTTAATGATTAGCAGTCTGTTTTTTTTATAAGAACATTCAGGAATTCACTTAAACCTTTTACTTTTCTTCTTTCAAAATTGAAATGTCGCTTAATAATTTATCAATATCTTCTTCATTTGTACCGTCGTAAAAGCCTCGAATTTGTCGTTTTTTATCAATTAACATAAAATTTTCGGTATGTACCATATCAAACGGACCACCGAATTCAGCATCTTTTACTGCTAAATAACTTTTTCGAGCGAGGTTGTAAATTTCCTCTTTATCTCCGGTTACCAGGTTCCATTTTTTATCGTTAACACCTTTTTTTATCGCATAACGCTTTAGTTGGGCAACGCTGTCAATTTCAGGAGTTACCGAGTGTGAAAGCAACATAACGTCATCATCATTTAAAATTTCCTTCTGAATTTTGACCATGTGGTTTGTCATAATCGGACAAATGGTTTGGCAGGTGGTAAAGAAGAAATCGGCCACGTAAATTTTATCCTTATAATCGTTTTGTGTGATGGTTTTTCCGTTTTGATTCAGTAGAGCAAAATCGGCTATTTTATGATATTTTTTTTGATACTGAATGGTGCTATCTACCAATTCTGTACTTACTGAAGCTGGCTGATAAATTGGAAGAGGTTTGTAAACATTCATGGTGTTATAAATCATAGCGACAATGATGATCGATATAACTCCGAAAACAATGAAAAAAACCTTGTAATCTTTAAAAAAATCGCGCATTTTATTGAATTTTCAACAAAAATACGAGATAATTTAGATAACCTGTTGGTTGCGGAAACATAAATTGCTGTTAAAACTAGCCTATTGTGTTATTGTCTTTTTTAAAGTTGGTTGAAAAGCTTACTTTTGTGCGATTATAAAAAATTGATTGAAGATTATATGGAGTTTGTTATCAAAATATCCCAGTTTTTACTAAGTCTGTCGTTGTTAATTGTTTTACACGAATTAGGGCATTTTATTCCGGCGAAGATTTTTAAAACTAGAGTGGAAAAATTTTACTTGTTTTTTGACGTAAAGTTTTCATTATTTAAAAAGAAAATTGGCGATACTGTTTACGGCATTGGCTGGTTGCCACTTGGTGGGTATGTGAAAATTTCGGGTATGATAGACGAAAGTATGGATACCGAACAAATGGCAAAAGAGCCACAGCCTTGGGAATTTAGATCGAAACCAGCTTGGCAACGTTTAATTATTATGTTGGGTGGTGTTACGGTAAACTTTGTGTTGGCTGTGATTATTTATATTGGAATGAGTTATTTCTATGGCGATAAATTTCTTCCTGTTGAAAATATTAAAGATGGTTTATTAGTTGAAAACACAGTGGCTAACAAAGCCGGCTTGTTAACGGGTGACAATGTGGTTGCTGTTGATGGTGTTAAAATTGAGAACTATTCTGAAATTTCTGAAAAAGTATTATTCGGAAAAGAAATTACTATTGAAAGAAACGGACAAGAATCTGTAGTGACTTTTCCTGAAGATTTTTTAGCACAACTGATAGATTCGAAAGAAAAAGGATTGGTAAGTTTAAGAATGCCTTTTGTTGTAATGGAAGTTCCAGATACTTCTGCAAATAGCGGTAGCGGACTTAAAAAAGGTGATATTCTTGTTGGTTTAAATAATTATAAATCGAAATATGTCGATGGTATTATTGCAGGTTTAGATCAATTTAAAGGTCAAAATGTAACAGCAACCGTTGTACGTGAAGGGAAAGAAACAACATTACCATTAAATGTTAGTGCTGATGGTAAGTTAGGAATAACTTATTCGCCAGTATCTACAATGGCTACATTAGAAGCTTTAGGATATTATTCTTTTGAAACTAAAGAATATGGTTTTTTTGAAGCTATTCCGGTAGGGTTAGAAAAAACAGGAGATAAAATTTCATCTTACATCAAACAGTTTAAAGCTATTTTTACACCAAGCACAGGCGCATATAAAGGTGTAGGAGGCTTTAAAGCAATTTATGATATATTTCCTAGCTTTTGGAGCTGGCAAGTGTTTTGGGGTATTACAGCCTTTTTATCTATTATGTTAGGGGTTTTAAATTTATTACCTATACCGGCACTAGATGGTGGTCATGTGATGTTTTTATTATACGAAATGATCTCGGGAAGAAAGCCTGGAGATAAATTTTTAGAATACGCACAAATGGTTGGATTCTTTCTTTTAATAGCATTAGTGCTGTTTGCAAATGGGAATGATATCTACAAATCGATATTTGATTAAAAATTTTTTTAAAAAAAATTAAAAAATGTTTGTGGCATTTAAATAAAGTCCTATCTTTGCAACCGCTAAGCAAAATAGCACAGTCCTTCTTAGCTCAGTTGGTTAGAGCATCTGACTGTTAATCAGAGGGTCCTTGGTTCGAGCCCAAGAGAAGGAGCAAAATTAAGTCTAACAGAAATGTTAGACTTTTTTGTTTTTAATAGGTTTTGGTAAATGGCTGTATTTGCTGGTGTATTGTATTTTGCGACACTTTTTTGAGTTGTCAAGCAGATAAAGCAAGTAATAATAGTGTAATGCGAATTCTTTATTTTTTTAATGTATCTTTTAATTCACGCAGTCTTAATAAGTAGATTACTCTATCGACGGAGTTAACGCCAAAAAGTCTCATTAATTTCCGTTTCAAATTAGGTAAAAAAGTAGTTTTATTTGGTAGCCATGACATGGCATAATGATGAATACAGTAGGTGTTTGTTGTTTTTTCTATAACACCAGTACCGTGGTTTTTTGCGCAAAAATAATCTTTGGAAAACATAAAAATAGTATTGCTGTCTTCTCTCATTTTAGCTGCGGATATATTTTCAGGTACTGTTTCTTTAAATGTTTTAATTTGTGAAATTTGTTCCGTCATAATATTTGGTAGTGGCTTTGTGTTAAAGTTTCCGTCTATTTTGATAAATTCTTTTCCGGTGTAATAATCTAAAGATTGTTTTACCCAGTCGCTATGTTTTTCCGCTCCTAGAACTCCGGCTTCGATAATGCCATCACCTTCAGAGCCTATAAAATAGGGGCGCTCTAAAAGATTATTAAAACTTTTTATAACTTCAATATCTGTATCTAAATAAATACCTCCGTAATTATATACTGCATGTAAGCGTATGTAATCGGCGGCAAAAGCATATTTTTTACTTTCAAAGGCTTGTTTAGCCCATATATTATCATCTAAGTTGAATCTATTAGTATCCCAAAGCACGAACTCATAATCAGGTAATTTTTCTTTCCAAGTGTTTATGCATTTTTTAATTAATGGCGGATAGGCATCGTTACTAAGCCAGCAAAAATGTATTATTTTGGGTATCATTTATTTGTTTTTAAAAATAAAACTTGGCAGTAAGCTTGATTGGGGTCAGTTTGTAATTTTATTGTTTAAGACTTCTATTAGGTTGGTAATTTAGTAATATTTCTACTTAATTTATTTTCATATTTATTATTTCTTTAAGGTTAATATCTGTTGTCTGGTAAATGTTTGTTTCCATAAGCAACCGTTCGCATTAAAAATTTCACAACAGTACAATATCTCCAAAACACAATCATTATATTTACGGCATGAGATTTTTTTTAATACTATGTCTGTTTGTAAGTGCGTCGATGTTTTCGCAAAGCGATATTCTTGCTAAGGAATATTTCAAAAATGGCGATTATAAAAAAGCTTTAAACGAGTATAAAAAACTATTTGGCAATCCATCAACAAGCATTTCTTATATCGATGGTATTATCACGTGCCACCAGCAATTAGAACAATACGACGAGGCGGAAGCTTTTTTAGTCGAATTAATGCAAACCATTAAATATGCCGGTTTCTTGGTAGAAATAGGTTATAATTATCAACTTAAAAACGATTTAGAAAACGCCAAAATTCAATACAACAAAGCTTTAGAAAGTATTGATGAAAAACCTAGTAATGTATTTTCTGTAGCCCGAAGTTTTCAAAATCATAATTTACTAGATCAAGCCGTTGCAGCTTATCAAAAAGGCATGGCGTTAAACGAGCAATACGATTTCAAATTACAATTAGCGCAATTATATGGCGAGCAAGGGCACATTGAAAAAATGTTTACCAGTTATATCGATTATATCGCGGCCAATCCGTTTACAATAAATAATGTAAAACGCGCTATTAACGATTTCATAAGCGAGAATAAAGAGAATGAAAACAACATCTTATTCCGAAAAATTCTACTTAAAAAAGCTCAGGAGGCACCTAATTTACTTTGGAATGAGTTATTGAGTTGGTTATTTGTTCAGCAGAAAGACATAAAAAAAGCATTCACACAAGAAAAAGCCATTTTCAACCGTGCACCTGAAAGTTTAAACCGCATAGAAGATTTGGCAGCCATCGCATCTGCCGAAAATCAAACGGAAACAGCTAGAGAAATTTACAGCTATATTATTGAGAAATCTCAAGTTGTTGGCACAAAATTAAACGCCAACTATCAATTATTACAGCTAGACGTTAAAAATAGTTCCGAAACAGATTACACAGCGATTAACGATAAGTATTTAGCCTTGTTTGAAGAATTTGGTAATACATCTCAAACCCTAAGCCTTCAAATAGCATATGCGCATTTTTTAGCCTTTTATAAAAACGATCCTACTGAAGCCACCAAGTTTTTAGAAAACACTTTAGAACTTCCTATTTCCGAACGCGAAAAAGCCGAGGTTAAATTAGAATTGGGCGATATTTTGGTGCTTCAAGAAAAATTTAATCAAGCCTTAATTTATTATACGCAAATTCAACGAAATCTAAAAAACAGTACCATTTCGCAAGTGGCGCGTTATAAAGTGGCGCAAACCAGTTATTATAAAGGCGATTTTAAATGGGCCGAGTCGCAACTTAAAATTTTAAAAGCATCCACGTCGCAATTAACTGCAAACGACGCTCTAAATTTAAAACTGTTAATAAGTGATAATAAATACGAAGACTCCCTTCAAACGGCCTTAAAACGATATGCAAAAGCCGATTTGTTATCCTTTCAGAATAAAACGCAAGCTGCCATAAATGTATTGGATAGCGTTTTAAGCGCTCATAAAACCGAACCCATAATTCCGCAAGCCTTATACAAGCAAGCCGAATTATTAGAAACCCAAAAACAGTACCAAAAAGCCGCAAATAATTACCAAAACATAATCGATAATTACAGCAGTGGCATTTTAATAGACAACGCTTATTATAAATTGGCCGAGCTATATGTAAACCATTTAGAGCAGCCCGAACAAGCAAAAGAGCTTTACGAAAAAATCCTTTTTAACCATGCCGATAGCATTTATTTTGTAGAAGCTCGAAAAAAATTCAGAGCCCTCCGTGGCGATGCTATAAATTAAGAGTCGGTAAGCATTCGTGATAATCAGGTTATAAAAAAGTGTAAAACCCTTTGCCATTCTAATTTTACTTCGGAATTTTGCCAAAGCAAAACAGCACGATTCATTCAAACTAAAAAAATATTATGATTATATACAACGTCACCTCAAACATCGACGAATCTATCCATGCCGATTGGCTCACTTGGATAAAAGCACACATCCCAAAAGTACTAGCAACCGGTAAATTCGATAAAGCCACACTCAGTAAAGTTTTAGTCGAAGAAGATATGGGTGGCGTAACCTATTCCGTGCAATACCGTTCTTATTCTCGCGAAGCTTTAGACGCTTATTACCGCGACGACGCCGATAAATTAAGAGCAGAAGGTTTGCAAAAATTTGCCGATAAAATATTATCCTTTCGCACCGAATTAGAAATAGTAGACGAGTATACCGTAAACTTCACGTAGTTGTAAACACTTTTAGAAATCACAGCCTGCCAAGCTATTTAATTAATTTGGGCGTTCCCCTGCGGGTCAGGCTTTCCGTTGCAAGTCCGCGCACTTCCTACGTCAGGCTGTGGGCTTTTCACTGCAATCCTTAACGCGGGCATAACTGCCAATAATGGTGTTTTTAAGCGAATTTAGGGCGTGTTCAGGCTAAGGTTGTGCTAGTTCAAAAAAAAGGAGTAAAAATCCTGAGTTTTTTAATTAGCGCCAACAATAAGCGTTCGTGTAGAATAATTTTGAATAAAAAAAGCGGTGTAAAAACAGCTAATTACTCAATATAAGTGGTTTCTAAAAAGTAATTTACAATAGCTTCTTTCATTAAAACACTTTGTTCGCCAGCTTTTAAATGTGGTAAAGCGCCTAAAGCGGTGTAGTGTGGCCAACCTTCAGCATCAACAAAATCGAGTTCATAATAACCGTAAGGCATTAAAAGTTTGCAAATAGCAATGTGCATTAAATCTAGTTTTTGGTCCTTTTTAAAAGTACGTTCCAATTGCCCGAGCTCTTGCACACCAATAAGGTAAATAATAGCATCAAGGTCTAAAGTATCGCCATCGGCAAATTGGTCAGATAGTTTTTTTACCACCAAATCCCAGCGTTCCTTTAATTGTTCGTCTCTAGCCATTTTAAATTTTTGAGTTATAAATTTTCAGCAAAGTTAACAAACCTTTTTAAGTTTCAATTAAAGCCGGAATTTATTTCATAACGAATATTACGTTATCACCATCCAAATTAATTATGGTGTTTGCTTTAAAAATTCCGAAGAAATTTTTAAAAACACTTCAATTCCTGTAAATATTTAATCGTTCTTTTTTTTGCTAAAAGTTGCATTAACCTCATAAGTTCTTTTATTTTATATTTGCATCAAATAGTTATTATGGGTGTTATCGATATTGTTTTAGGAGCTTTAATTTTATTCGGACTGGTACGTGGGTTTCTCAAAGGACTTTTTGTTGAGGTGGCTTCATTGGTGGCTTTGGTTGCAGGTGTTTATGGCGCCATTCATTTTAGTAATTTTGCTGCCGAATTTTTGCAAACCAAAACCGATTGGGACGAAAAAACGATTAACATAACTGCCTTTGCAGTCACTTTTATAGTTATTATTTTAGTTATTTCTTTAGCAGGAAAAGCTTTGACTAAATTAGCCGATTTTGCCGCACTTGGTATTTTTAATAAGTTGGCTGGAGGTGTGTTTGGAGCTTTGAAGATTGCACTTATTTTGAGTGTTATTTTAATAGTTTTCGATAGGATGAATAGCACAATTACTTTTGTAGAGGAAGAAAATGTAGCCGATTCCATACTTTACGAACCTGTGAAATCGCTAGTGCCAATGATTTTTCCAGACATTTTAACTCCAAAAGAAGACGTCGAAGAATCTGAAAATTAGTCCTATTAACTAAAAAATGAATCACATTTTTTAGCATAGAAATCTGTGAGAATACCGGAAGTTAGAGACTATTACTAAATTCTTGTTTTTAGTCTTTAGAATAATCTTATCTTTACGTCGAGAAGTTCTGCTTTAGTAGTAAACTCTTAAAAGCATTATACTCATGATTTTACGGAAAATAGTGCCGTAAAAACGAGATTCAATACCAACTTGAATATGGAATGTTGTGTTAGTAAATTGAATTGTTTTTTTACTTAATTTTTAATAAAAAGTAAAATTGAATACAATTTTCTGGCTACATAAAATGTTTAATTTGATGTAAAACAAATAGTTATAAACCTTCTTTCGATAAACCTTAGTTTAATCGAAATCAATATAAAAATATATGGCTTGCGCAAGTTGCTCAACTAAAGACGGCTCTCCAAATGGCTGCAAAAATAACGGTACCTGTGGTACAGATAGTTGCAATAAATTAACTGTTTTCGATTGGTTAGCGAATATGTCGCTTCCCAATGGCGAAAAACCATTTGATTGGGTAGAAGTGCGCTTTAAAAATGGCCGAAAAGACTACTATAAAAACTCCGAAAACCTAACATTAAGCATTGGTGATATTGTTGCTACTCAAGCACAATCTGGCCATGATATTGGTATGGTTACCCTTTCGGGGGAATTGGTGCGTGTGCAAATGAAACGTAAAAATGTTTCGGAAACACCAGCTGAAATTTTAAAAATATACAGAAAAGCAAGTCAGAAAGATATCGATATTTGGTCTGCAGCCCGCGATAAGGAAGAACCTATGAAGGTGCGTGCCCGCCAGTTTGCAATAGATTTGAAATTGCAAATGAAAATTTCGGATATCGAATTTCAAGGCGATGCAAGTAAAGCTACGTTTTATTATACGGCTGAAGAACGCGTTGATTTCCGAGAACTTATTAAAGTTTTTGCCCGCGAGTTTAGAACCCGTATTGAAATGAAACAAGTTGGATTTCGTCAAGAAGCTTCTCGACTTGGAGGTATTGGCTCTTGTGGTCGCGAATTATGCTGTTCAACATGGTTAACCGATTTTAGATCGGTAAGCACATCGGCAGCACGTTACCAGCAATTATCACTTAATCCGCAAAAATTAGCCGGACAATGTGGTAAATTAAAATGCTGTTTAAACTACGAATTGGATACGTATTTAGATGCTTTAAAGAGTTTTCCAAAAACAGATATTAAACTTAAAACTGCAAAAGGAACTGCGGTTTGTCAAAAAACAGACATTTTCAAAGGGCATATGTGGTATGCTTATGAAGGGGAATGGATGAATTGGCACAAAATAACAACCGAACAAGCCAACGAAATTATTGAGTCTAATAAAAACAATAAACCCGTTGCTAGTCTAGAAGAATTCGCCTCTGATGTTTTAGAAGAAGTGAAAACAGAGTTCGAAAACGTGGTTGGTCAAGATAGTTTAACACGTTTCGATAGTCCAAAACGTAATAATAAACGTAAAAACAATAGACGCAAGCCAGGGCAAAAGGCAGGTGAGAATTCTAATCAGAAACCAAAACCGAATCCTAAAAAACCAAACGCTAGCCGAAAACCACAGCATCCAAATCAAAGGGCGGCTAATCCAAAAGGAGCTAATGCAAAAGGGGATGGAGCTCCAAAAGCAGCTCCTAAAAGAGCACCAAAAAAGAAAACTGGTGATAATAGCCCACAAAGCACGGCTAAACCAAATAGTAACCCAAGTAAGAATAACCGTAACCGGAATAATAAAAGAAAACCAAAACCACAAAACAATAATAATGCTACCGAATAATAGCTTTTTATTTTTTTTAATAGCCGCATTTGTATTTACATCTTGCGATCCTAATCGTGTTTTCGACGACTATCAATCGGTTCCAAATACCTGGAATAAAGAACATGTTATTAGTTTTAAAGTTAATCCAGTAGATTCGGTTAAACCGCTTGATTTGTTTGTAAATATTAGAAATACTAACGAGTATAAATTCAGTAATCTGTTTTTAATTGTTGAAATGATAAACCCTAATGGGAAAATTCAAAAAGACACTTTAGAATATAAAATGGCCGAACCTAGTGGTAAACTTTTAGGTACAGGTTATACCGATATAAAAGAAAATAAACTTTGGTATAAAGAAGGTTTTGTGTTTAACGAAACTGGCGATTATACTATTAACATTCAACAAGCCATGCGCGAAAACGGTAAAGTAAACGGCGTAAAAAACTTAGATGGCATTACCGATGTTGGATTCAGAATAGAAAACCCTACCAATATTAAACCCTAATTTCAAAACTTAAGCCGCTTATCACTTAAGGCAATTAAACGATGGCAAAAGCAAAAAAACAAACAAACACTGTTCCCGATTTTACAAAATACGTCCGATTATTTTGGATTGCATTTTTAGGCGGAATTCTCTCAATAGTACTTATTTTTTTATTGGCTTCTTGGGGCGTTTTTGGTGAAATGCCAGATCATACCGTATTAGAAAATCCTAAAACAAACCTGGCAACAGAAATTCTTTCTACCGATGGGAAAACTTTAGGTAAATTCTATTTTAATGATAATAGAACACCCGTTGGCTATAATGAGTTACCACCATATTTGGTTAACGCTTTAATGGCAACAGAAGATGCACGTTTTAAAGATCATTCAGGTATCGATGCCAAGGGAACCTTACGTGCTATACTTACACTTGGTAGTGGCGGTGGAGCAAGTACTATTTCTCAGCAGCTAGCAAAACAATTATTTCATGGTGAAGGATCTAAAAATATTGTAGAACGTGTTTTACAAAAAGTAAAAGAGTGGATTATTGCTATTCGTTTAGAGCGTCAATATACCAAAGAAGAAATTATAGCGCAATATTTTAATATTTACGATTTTTTAAATAATGCCGATGGTATCCGTAGTGCATCCAGTATCTATTTTGATAAAGAGCCTAAAGAGTTGGACGTAAAAGAGTCTGCTATGTTAGTGGGGATGTTCAAAAACTCGTCACTTTTTAATCCTAGAAGACGTCCAGAAATGGTTAGCGACAGGCGTAATGTGGTATTGGCTCAAATGTATAAATACGGTTACATTAATGAATCACTTAAAGATTCGCTTCAAAAAACCGATCTTGATTTAAAATATACGCCACAATCTCATAGAGATGGTATTGCGACGTATTTTAGAGGTTATTTGGATGGTTTTATGAAAGATTGGATTAAGGAAAACCCAAAACCAGATGGTACAAAGTATGATTTGTATAATGATGGGTTGACCATTTATACAACTATCGATTCACGTATGCAAAAGCATGCTGAAGATGCGGTAGAACAACACATGTCGAGATTACAGGCTGAGTTTTTTAAACAGAATTCACCCGAAAGAAATCCGACGGCTCCATTTTTAGATCTTAATAAAGATGAAGTTTCGTCATTGTTAAGACGTAGTATGAAACAATCTGAACGATGGAGACACTTAAAATACGATTTAAAAAAATCGGATAAAGAAATTGAAGAATCTTTCGATAAACCTGCTGAAATGTCTGTGTTTGCTTGGAAAGAAGGGAAGCCTTCTGAAATAGATACCATCATGAAGCCTATGGATTCTATGCGTTATTACAAGTCGTTTTTACGTACAGGTATGATGTCTATGGATCCACAAACGGGCCATGTTAAAGCCTGGGTTGGAGGCATGAATTATCGACATTTTCAATACGATATGGTAAAACAAGGAAAGCGCCAAATTGGTTCTACCTTTAAACCTTTTGTTTATACAGCTGCTATGGATCAGTTGCACTTATCGCCTTGCGACGAATTGCCTGATACGCCATTTTGTATAGAAGCCAATAAATATGGGAATCCAGAAGCTTGGTGTCCTAAAAACTCAGGCGGTGAATATGGCGGGACACGTAGCCTTAAAAATGCTTTAGCAAATTCTGTTAATACCATTACGGCACAATTAATTGATAAGGTTGGTCCGCAAACGGTAATCGATTTAGTTAAAAAGTTAGGTATTGATTCTGAGATTCCAGCGGTACCTTCTATCGCCTTAGGAACACCTGATATTAGTGTTTACGAAATGGTAGGAGCTTATTCTTCTTTTGCAAACCAAGGCGTTTATACTAAACCGGTTATGGTGACTACAATTGCCGATAAAAACGGAACGATTTTGTATCAATTTAAACCTGAAACTCGCGATGTTTTAAGTGCAGAAACGGCTTATGTTACCGTGAAGCTCATGGAAGGTGTAACACAGTCGGGGTCAGGTGCACGATTAAGAGGAAAAGGTAGAGATGCGTATAGAGCGGATTATAGAAAAGTAATCACGGGTTATCCATACGAATTAACAAATCCAATTGCAGGTAAAACAGGAACCACACAAAACCAAAGTGATGGCTGGTTTATGGGTATGGTGCCTAATTTAGTTACTGGCGTTTGGGTTGGTGGCGAAGATAGAGCGGTGCATTTCCCTAATATTACTTACGGTCAAGGTGCTGCCATGGCTTTACCTATTTGGGGTGTTTATATGAAGAGTTGTTATGCCGATAAGAATTTAGATATTTCTACAGGAGCTTTTGAAAAACCTAAAAATTTATCAATAAACGTAGATTGTTCTCAAACGGATGATGATGATAATTCGAATAGCAGTCAGCCAGGTCAAGATATGCCAGACGATTTAAATTTCTAAAAAAATAATATTTTACTTCGGAATTTATTCTGAAAACAAGAAATAAAACGAAACCATCCTTTTTAAAGGATGGTTTTTTTATTGTTATTATTTTGTACTTATTATTGAATAATTCGTAAATTTATACATCTTTATGAGTTGATTTTTCAATAACATAAAGTTGAACTAAATAGAATTCCAATGATAAATAAAAAAGTAGACGATATTAAGCAGGCCTTAGTTGGTGTAAAAAATGGTATGACGTTTATGTTTGGCGGTTTCGGACTTAGTGGTATTCCGGAAAATGCTATTGCCGAACTGGTGCATTTGGGGGTTAAAGATTTAACGTGTATTTCTAATAATGCCGGTGTGGATAATTTCGGATTGGGTTTATTACTTCAGAAAAGACAAATAAAAAAAATGATATCGTCTTATGTTGGGGAAAACGATGAATTCGAACGCCAAATGCTTTCAGGAGAATTGGATGTAGAACTGATTCCGCAAGGTACTTTAGCCGAACGTTGCCGGGCAGCGCAAGCTGGTTTTCCTGCTATTTACACACCTGCAGGTTATGGTACAGAAGTAGCCGAAGGAAAAGAAACCAGAGAATTCGATGGTAAAATGTATGTTTTGGAACGTGCCTTTAAAGCCGATTTTGCTTTTGTGAAGGCATGGAAAGGCGATGCTGCCGGTAATTTAATTTTTAAAGGAACAGCTCGTAATTTTAATCCTGTAATGTGTGGTGCTGCTACAATAACGGTTGCAGAGGTTGAAGAGCTCGTGCCATTAGGAGAACTCGATCCGAATCAAATTCATATTCCAGGTATTTTTGTGCAACGTATATTTAAAGGTGCGCATTATGAAAAACGCATCGAACAACGCACGGTTAGAACCAAAGCGGTTTAATTTGGTATAATCCATCATCATTAAAAACTTATAAAAATGTTAGATAAAATCGGGATAGCTCAACGTATCGCACAGGAGGTTCAAAATGGATATTATGTTAATTTAGGCATTGGTATTCCTACATTGGTAGCCAATTATGTTCGTGATGATATTGAGGTTGAATTTCAAAGTGAAAACGGCGTTTTAGGCATGGGACCATTTCCTTTTGAAGGAGAAGAAGATGCCGATGTTATTAACGCGGGAAAACAAACTATCACAACCCTACCGGGGGCGAGTTTCTTTGATTCGGCTTTGAGTTTTTCTATGATTCGTGGGCAACACGTCGATTTAACTATTCTAGGTGCTATGGAAGTAGCGGAAAATGGCGATATCGCTAATTGGAAAATCCCTGGACGAATGGTAAAAGGCATGGGAGGCGCTATGGATCTTGTGGCGAGTGCTGAAAATATTATTGTTGCCATGATGCATACGAACAAGAAAGGCGAATCTAAACTTTTAAAAAGATGTTCGCTTCCTTTAACAGGGGTAGGTTGTGTTAAGCGTATTGTAACTAACTTAGCTGTGTTAGAAGTAACCAAGAGCGGATTTAAACTTTTAGAGCGTGCGCCTGGAGTATCTGTGGAGGATATTAAAAAGGCTACGGAAGGCACTTTGATTATTGAAGGCGATATTCCGGAAATGGTACTGTAAAGCATGAAATAGGGCTTAAATAAGATTTAATCGACATTAAATGTTAAAATTTAATGTATTTCATCGATTAATAATGTATTTCAGCTGATTATTCAATCTAAATACTATCTTTACAGAGCCCAAAGAAACCAAGTGTATTTATAGATTACCCCAAATCTACCATAATCTTAACTTATTTTAATGGGCCCCAAATTTATCATTAACCTAACCGAAAGTGATTATGAATTTTGCACCAAATCTACCTGAACAACCTACAATTAAAGTGAGTAAATTTCAAGAAACCATGCATGGCAACATGCAATTTTTAAAAGGTTTACTATACTTAACCAAAAAACTTTTCATGCTGTAACCTACCAGCATGATTTTTTTTTAAATGCCTTTCGGAATAGCTTCAATTAATTTTTTAGTGTATTCCTTTTTAGGTGTTTTATAGATGACATCAGCATCGTCTAATTCTTCAATTTTACCTTTATTCATCACTAACAACTGGTCGCTCATATATTTAACCACAGCCAAATCGTGCGAAATAAAGATGTAAGTAAATCCAAAGTCTTCTTTTAATTCATTTAATAAATTTAAAACCTGAGCTTGTACCGAAATATCGAGAGCAGAAACCGATTCGTCGCAAACAATAAGTTTAGGTTGTAAAGCAATGGTTCTAGCAATACCAATACGTTGGCGCTGTCCGCCAGAAAATTCATGAGGATAGCGATTGAAGTAATCTTCCGACAACCCGACACGATTTAAAATTTCAATGACTTTCGCTTTTCGTTCTTTATTATTGCTGAAGAGGTTATGAACAATCATGGGCTCCATGATGGCTTCTCCAACAGGAATTCTCGGATTCAAGGATGAATAAGGATCTTGAAAAATAATTTGAATGTCTTTCCTAAGTTTTCGTATGTCTGTTTTCTTTAATTTTGTAATATCAATGCCGTTGTATAAAATTTGTCCAGCAGTTGCTTTATCTAATTGGAGTATGGCGTTGCCGAGTGTTGATTTTCCACAGCCCGATTCGCCTACTAAACCTAAAGTTTCACCTTCATACAATTTGAAGCTTACGTTGTTTACCGCTTTAAAGGATGTTGGTTTTTTAAACCACCCAGAACTAGAAAAATATTCCTTTTCAACATTTATAACTTCTAATAGTGGTTTTTTAGCATATATTTTAGCGTGATTTTCCTTTCTATCAGCATCTGTAACAATTGTTTTAGATATGGTATTGTCTAAAAAATCTTGTATGGTTGGCAAGGTTTTTAATCGCACATCTAAGGATGGTCTCGAATTTATTAAGGCTTTCGTATAATTATGCTGCGGATTTTTAAAAATGGTAGAAACCAAGCCTTCTTCAACTAAATTCCCTCTAAACATAACCAACACATGGTTGGCTATTTCAGAAATTAAGGATAAATCGTGCGTAATAAAAATAATACTCATTTGAGTTTCGGCCTGTAAATCTTTAAGGAGCTTTATAATCTCCTTTTGTACGGTAACATCGAGTGCTGTGGTAGGTTCGTCGGCGATTAAAACATCGGGTTTGCAAGCGATAGCCATGGCAATCATGACACGCTGCTTTTGCCCGCCCGAAATTTCGTGTGGATATTTAGAATAGGTTATTTCTACATCGGGCAACTTCACTTTTTCGAATAAGGCTAAAGTTTCATTTGCGGCTTCCTTTTTCGATAAATCGGTATGTTGTAACAGAATTTCTTGCACTTGTTTTCCGCAGGTCATTGAAGGATTTAAGGAACTCATAGGTTCCTGAAAGATCATCGCTATTTTTTTTCCTCGAATTTTTTGAAAAGCTTTGGAAGATAATTGTGTTAAATCTTCACCATGAAATAGAATACTTCCTGAAACAATTTTTGAAATTTTCTTCGGAAGTAAGCCTAATATAGCTAGTGAGGAAACGGATTTGCCTGAACCCGATTCGCCAACAATACCTAAGATTTCATTTTCTTTTAGATTAAAAGAAATGTTATGAATAACCTGATTTGCACCAAAGGCAATAGATAAGTTGTTAACGCTAAGGATGTTTTTTTTCATTTAAATATGAATAATTTCGTCGTTTGTTAAAATAGCATCGCCTCGCAATCTTAAAAATATTTGAGCCACCGCAATGGTGTCTTTTTCACAATAGGTAACAATCCGGTCAATTTCGTTTTCCTCGTAAAATACACGACAGACTTCACTGCCGTCAATATCATCTTTAGGTGATGGAATGCCTAAAACATTGGTAAGCAACTTTAATGATGTATAGGTTTTATAGTCGCCAAACTTCCATAATTCTAAAGTGTCTAAATGCGGAACTTCCCAAGGTTTTTTACCAAAAAGGTTTAATTTTTCTGGAATTTCAATGTCATTAATAATCATGCGCCTAGCAATGTATGGAAAATCGAATTCTTTTCCATTATGTCCGCAAAGTAAATGTTTCGGATGATTAAAATGTGTATTTAAAAGGGTTTTAAAATCTTCAAGAATCGTGGTTTCATCACCAAAAAAAGAAGTCGTTCTAAACGTTCTCGAATCTTCGGTAATTTTAAAATATCCTACCGAAATACAAACTATTTTTCCGAATTCTGCCCAAATTCCGGCGCGTTCGTAAAAGTCTTCAGCTGTTTCATCTGCCTGGCGTTGGTATTTCGATTTATGGTCCCAAAGGGCTTGTTTGGTTTCATCTAAATCGGAAAAATATTGAGTTTCTGGAACGGTTTCAATATCCAGAAATAAAATGTTTTCTAAGTTCAGTTTACGTATCATTTTTCTAACATTTTATAAGCTTCGTTTATATATACTGAAATATCATCGGTGAAGGTAGCTACTGTTTTTACAGGTCCTTTAGAATGTCCTAATCTAACTATAATTACATTATCGTTTGGTTCTACAATAACGTATTGCCCCAAGTGACCACGCATCATAAAAAAATGTTTGTCGTTCATGGTTTTTAACCACCAGCCATAACCATATTCTGGACTGTTTTTAAAGCGCGGTGTAATAGATTTGGCTACAAAAGTAGAGTCTAAAATTTGTTTACCGTTCCATTTACCGTGGTCTTTGTAAAGTTTACCAAAACGCGCAAAATCTTTGGCGTTACTAGCTATGCAGCAGTAGGCTTTTACTAAATCGTGACTGTCGCTATCGACTTGCCATAAGGTTGGGTTTTCAGAATTTAAAGGTTTCCAAAAGCTTTCAGTTAAATAATTGTAGAGCTTTTTGCCTGTAGCTTTCTCTATCACCATAGCTAACATTTGTGTGTCTCCACTGGCATATTTAAAAGATTGCCCCGGAGTATTTACAACTTTTAAACTGTTGGTTACTTTGGCTAAATCATCATCAAAATAAGCACGGGTTGTAATGGATAGTGGTGAGTAATATGCTTCGTCCCAATTGGTTCCAGAAGCCATGCTAGCTAAATCTCCAACCGTCATTTTTTCAGCTAAACCGTCGCAGAAATCAGGTAGGAAATCGCAAACAGGTTGGTCTAGACTTTTAATATAGCCATCTTGTATCGCTTTACCTAAAAGGCCAGATACATAACTTTTTGCCATAGAAAATGAATTGGTTTGCGAGTTTTCGTTAAAGCCATCGTAATAATTTTCGAACCAAATGCTGTCGTTTTTTATAATAACGTAGGCAATCGTTCCGTTTTCCGAATTAACTTTAGACAGCGTCTCTGTTTCTTTTATAGAATTATAGTCTGTATGGTTTGGCCACGGTATAGGTGTGTTAGTTTCAACAACTCTGTTGTCCATTTCTTTATAATCTTCAAGATAAGCAGTTTTATGGCCTTTAAGATATATGGTTCTAACGGCTTTTATTAAGTAATCGGTATCTGTAATATAAAGCACTGCAATAAGTGAGATAATAGCTACAGCGAGCCATTTGATAAGGTTTTTTATGAAGGTCATTTATTTAGTTTATGTTGAAACTAAAGATAATAAAATTCTGTTCTAATAAAAAAAGAAGGTTTGTTTTTAAGCTGAAGGTTTGCGCTTTTGTTTACGTTTTTCTTTGTAGTAGGTTTTATCGGCCACATAAATTGTTTTTGATAATTCGGCAATAATAGTCCCTTTTTTATCTACAATATTTGGGGTTTTTACTAAATCGAATTCTCCGTTTTTTGATACTTTTGTTTTAATGAGATTTAAATCTTCTTCGGAAAAAACAAATTCAGCAAAAACTGTTTCTTTCGCCGGACGTTTAAAGTTTATGGTGGCACTTTTATCCCAAACGACATAGTTGTTTCCCAAGATATTCATGAGTTGAATCATGTAAATCGGGTCGGTTGCCGAAAATAGACTGCCACCAAAAATGGTTCCAATAAAGTTTCTGTTTTTAATACTTAACGGAATTTTGATTTTAACGTACATTAAATCTTGCGAAACGGTAATTAATCGGCCTGTAGATCTGCGATACATGGGCGGCCAATTAAACCCGTATTTGTAAATTTGAGCATCGGTAAAAAAGCGTTTTGCAATCTTGGTTATGGTTCTGTACATTCTAAAAAAGCGCTAGTTGTTTGTATGGGCTTTCATGATTAAGTAACCATTGTTTTCTATGAAGTCCGCCTGCATAACCGGTTAAGCTGCCGTTGCTGCCTATAACGCGATGGCAAGGCACAATAATCCAAAGTGGATTTTTTCCGTTGGCATTGGCCACCGCTCGAATGGCTTTTACATCGCCCAATTCTTTGGATAACTCTAAATATGATGTGGTTTTGCCATGCGGGATTTGAGCTAAGGCTTCCCATACTCGTTTTTGAAAATCGGTGCCTTCAGCATTTAATTTTAAATTGAATTGTGTGCGAATACCTTCAAAGTATTCTTGAAGTTGCCTGGCGCAATCTTCCAATTCTATAGGAATAATATCAGTCAGTTTTTCTTCAGAATTTAAAACTGTTACTTGAGAAATACCATCGGTATCTCCAACAATTTTAGTAAATCCTAAAGGTGAATTGATAATACAAGTTTCCATTAGTTTTCAGGATTGTTTTCATCCAGAATTCCTAATTTTTTAGCACGTGCTTCCCAGCTTTTTCTCGCCATATGTTGTAAGTCGGATACGTTATCGCTTTCATCCATAATTTCCAAACCTAAAAGCGTTTCAATCACATCTTCCATAGTTACTATGCCGCTAACAGAACCATACTCATCAACTACTAAAGCCATGTGGTTTCTAGTTTCTACAAGTTGTTCGAATAATTTCGGAATGGGTAGATTACGGTCTATAATAATGATGTTTCGTTTTAATTCGGAAAGTTTTTTGTCTTTATTTCCTAAAGCCATTTCTTTAAAAATTTCATCTTTTAAAACCAACCCTTTAATGTTGTCTATGTTTTCAGAATAAATAGGGATTCTAGAAAAACGCAAATTCATATTTCTATTAAAAAAATCTTCAACCGTTGTATTTTCTTCTTCGGATAACATCACGGTTCGTGGTGTCATCACATTTTTGGCAAACACTTCTTTAAAGTTTAATAAATTCTTTATTATTTTACTTTCATTTTCTTGAAAAACGCCTTCTTCTTGAGCCATATCGGCCATGACTAAAAAGCCTTCTCTACTTAAAATACTTCCGTGACCTTTGCCTCCAATAAGTTTTGTAGTGAGTTGTAGTAGCCATAAAATACCTGTCCATTTTAAAGGGAAAATTAAAACAGTTAATGCTTTAGCTGTGAAATTAGCGAGCTGTTTCCAATAGGTGGCGCCAATGGTTTTCGGGATTATTTCCGAAGCTACTAAAATAAGTAACGTCATTATTGCAGATACTACACCAACAGTATTTATACCTAAAACTTCAATTTTATAAGGTAAACTTTCTGCTTGAATACCAACCATCATGGCACCTAATGTGTGAGCAATAGTGTTTAATGTTAAAATAGCAATTAGTGGCTTATCTACATCTTTTTTTAATGCTTCTAAGGTAAGTGCGTAGTCTTTGTTTTCTTGTTTTTTAACGTTTATAAAGGTTGGCGTTACACTGAGTAAAACGGCCTCGAGTATAGAACATAAAAAAGAAAAGAAAACAGATATGGTTGCCCAAAAAATTAATGCGCTCATTAATGATGATTTTGTTAAATGCTAATTTACGAAATCCATTGAATACCTTTCCTAAATCTACTAACTTTGTATAAAAAGAAATATAGGGCTATTCTGTTCTTGTTGCTTCGTAAAAGGTTTGTTGTAAATGAATTCTAATATTATGGTCGTATATATTTCTATTTTCTCTAGTTGGATATACTCTATTTGATAGAAAAATAAAGATCATATCATTTACGGGATCTGCCCAAATAAAAGTGCCTGTAAAACCTGAGTGTCCAAAACTTTGTGGACTAACACTTGGCGCTGGGTAGGCCGCTTTCAAACTTAAAGTATCGTTGCCTTGCAAGGGTTTATCAAAGCCTAAACCTCTACGATTATTGTTTTCTGGATATTGAATTTGCGTAAAAGTATCAACCGTTTCAGGCTTTAGAAACTGCTTGTTATTGTATTGTCCTTTTTGGAGCAGCATTTGCATGTATTTTGCCAAATCTAAAGCGGTACCAAATAAGCCCGCATTTCCGGAAATACCTCCTAAAAGTCCCGCATTTTCATCATGAACCCAGCCTTTAACTAAGGTTTTTCTAAATATTGAATCGTATTCCGTTGGAACGATGTTGTTTTTAAAGTTTTTGTTCGAAGGAAGATAGCCTAATGTTTCACTGCCTAGAGGCTTATAAAATTCATTTTGAAGATACTCAGTATACGATTGCTGAGTTAAATTTTCAATAATCTCCGGATAAATTAATGATGCTAACCCGGAGTAGTTATAAACTTTTTCATTGGAGACTTTAGATCGATTAATTTGTCTGAATACTTTATTTTTGAAACGGTTTTTAATAAAAATACCGTCGTACATTTTATTCGAAAAACGTTTGCTAGTCTCCGTTTTAACAAATCGATTTTTAATCTTTCCTTTTTTTGTAACACTGTTTAAAAAAATAATGTAGGGCTTCATGCCAGATTGATGCGCCAATAACTCTCGAAGTGTTATGTGTTTCTTATCTTTTTTATGTTTCCAAGGTTTCCAGTAATGACTAAATGGTTTGTCTAAATCGAGCTTACCTTCTTCGTAAAGTTTCATTAAAGCAGGGAGCGGACCAACTATTTTAGTAACCGAAGCTAAATCATAAATATCATTTAAATTAACTTTATTAATGCTGTCATAGGTATGATAACCAAAAGCCTTATGAAAAATGATTTTGCCATTTTTAGCCACCAAAAGTTGAGCGCCAGGAAAGGCGTATTCTTTAATGCTCGATTGCATTATTGAATCTACTTTTGTTTGGATAAAATCGGTATTTAATCCTACTGATTCTGGCGTATCATATTCTAATTGCGCCCAAACTAAAGGCGATATGAAAAGAACAGAAATAATAAATAATAGACTTTTAAACAAGATATAACTTCATTTTTTAAGGTTTACGAAATCAATTTAACAACATCTTTGGCAAAGTAACTTGCGATAATATCGGCACCCGCACGTTTAAAAGCTATGGTGGTTTCCATCATAACTTGGTCGTGATTTAACCAACCTTTTTCGGCAGCAGCTTTAATCATAGCGTATTCACCAGAAACTTGATACACAGCTATAGGAACGTCGACTTCATTTTTTATGTCGCGTAAAATATCAAGGTAAGATAAGCCTGGTTTTACCATAACAATATCGGCACCTTCGTCGATATCCATTAAAGTTTCGCGAATGGCTTCTATTCTATTTCCGCAATCCATTTGATAAGTTTTTTTATCTTTTGGCACATCAACCAAATCAACCGGGGCAGAATCTAAAGCATCACGAAAAGGCCCATAAAAAGCCGATGCATATTTTGCTGAATAACTCATAATTCCGGTGTTTTTAAAGCCTTCGTTTTCTAATAATTGACGAATTTGTAACGTTCTGCCATCATTCATATCACTAGGCGCTACAAAATCGGCACCTGCTTGTGCGTGTGTTAAAGCCATTTGCGATAATACTGCAGCCGACTCGTCGTTTATTATCATACCATTTTGTACAATGCCATCATGTCCAAAAGATGAATAAGGATCTAGCGCAACATCCGTCATCACTAGCATATCCGGGCAAACGTTTTTTATGGTTTTAATGGCACGTTGCATTAATCCGTTTGGGTTTAAAGCCTCAGTACCTTTATTGTCTTTTAAGTTATCTGGTACTTTTACAAAAAGTAAAACCGATTTTAATCCTAGACTCCAAAGTTCTTTTATTTCACCTTCTAGCAGGTCTAAACTGTAGCGAAAGTAATTAGGCATTGATGCAATTTCATCTTTGATACCTTTGCCTTCAACCACAAAAAGTGGTACTAAAAAATCGTTTGGTGTTATTGTGGTTTCGCGAACTAAACTTCTGATAGCTTCATTAGTTCTCAGTCTTCTATTTCTTCTAAGTGGGTACATAATATATGTTTTATTTACTTAGGCCTAAATAAGCCCAGTGGTTATTTTCTTTTATAAATGCTGATTTTTCGTGGATGACTTCTACTTGTCCATTTTCGAAAAAATAAGCGTTAAAGGTTACAGTGCCTTTAGTGTCGTTTTCTTGTCCTTCGGAAGTTTCTAAGATTTCCAATTTTATCCATTGCACCGATTTTGCCCAGTTTACAATAGATTTTTTTTCTTTTGTTGGGCGCGTAGATGTGTGGTGACTTTCCATCAAATAATCGCCGTTTGCTAGCACAAAAGCACTGTAGCGCGAACGCATAAGTTGTTCGGCTGTTTTGGCTTCAGCTTTATTTTTATGTGCTTTTTCACAGCAATCGGAATAGGTTTTTAAATTTCCGCAGTGGCAATTCATGGTTTTTTCTGAATTTAGACTAAATTAAACCCAATCTACCGGCTTTTGTAAAACTTCTATTAGCTTTTCTTCTTCGCTTCCTGCTTCTGGCTCGTGGTTGTAAACCCATTGCACATGTGGAGGTAAACTCATTAAAATACTTTCTATACGTCCGTTGGTTTTTAGTCCAAAAAGGGTGCCTTTATCATGTACTAAATTGAATTCTACGTAACGACCACGACGAATTTCTTGCCAATTACGTTGAGCTTCAGTATATGATAAATCTTTACGTTTTTCAACAATGGGTACATAAGCTTCAAGGAAACTATCACCGACTTCGGTAACAAAATTGTACCAGTTTTCCATACTCATGTCTTCGGTAGCTTTACAGTAATCGAAAAATAAACCACCTAAACCGCGACCTTCATTGCGATGTGCATTGTAGAAATATTCATCGCAACGGGCTTTATATTTTGGATAAAATTCTGGATTATGTTTATCGCAAGCGGTTTTACACGTTTGATGAAAATGTTTAGCATCATCTTCAAATAGATAATATGGCGTTAAATCTTGTCCGCCACCAAACCAACTTCCTACTATTTCTCCTGTTTTATCGTACATTTCAAAATAGCGCCAATTGGCGTGAACGGTTGGCACCATGGGATTTGTTGGGTGTAAAACTAAACTTAATCCGCAGGCGAAAAAATCGACATCGCCTACTTTAAAATAGTCTTGCATAGATTTTGGTAACTTGCCATGTACACCAGAAATATTTACACCTCCTTTTTCAAAAACATTTCCATTTTCAATCACACGTGTGCGTCCGCCGCCACCTTCTGGACGTTCCCAAATATCTTCTTGAAAACGCGCTTTGCCATCTACGGCTTCCAGTTTTGAGGTAATTTGATCTTGAAGGGTTTCTATATATTTATAAAACTTATTTTTCATTTTTTTTACTTATTCAATTTCATGATACAGTTCGTAAAGTTCCATGTCTAGTGGGGCTTCACCTGGTGGTGTATGTTCGTTTTCTAACGTTTTTATCCAAATAAAATTGTTGTTTTTGGCAACAGAAACACTAGCTAAATTGTCTTTATGAACAATAATTTGAAGTGTTTTTAATGCTAAGCTGTCAAAAGCATAATCGGATAATACTTTAATGGCGTTTGTGGTGACGCCTTGTCCTTCAAATTGGTAGCCGATGCAGTAAGCAAATTCGCCTTGTTTTTTAGTCCAATCAAGGTCTTTAATATAAACTAACCCCGCAATTTGGTTAGATCCTTTTTCTTTTATGGTGAATAAAAATGCTTCTTTTTGGTTGAAGGATTTTACCATTTTTTCAACAAAAAAACCAGATAAACCTGGCGCTAAGTTTTGACGTAGCGTTTTTGGGAAATAGCGTTTTAGTCGATCTTCGTTAGCTACAGCAAAGTTGCATAAAGGCCAAGCATCACTAATTTTAATAGGTTCGATATGGTAATCTTTAAAACTAAGCTGCATCTGGTTTGTTGTTTAGTGGTAAAGCGTGAACCGTTTTTACGGTTGCTGCAGTTACCGATAGTGGCAGCACTAAAATAACACCAATAATTGGAATTAATAAAAAGAGCATAAAAACAATACCGTTACCAATGGCAATCCCTCGGTTCTGTCTAACAAAAATTAAGCTCTCTTTGTATTTAAAGTGGCGTTCTAGGGTGTAATCCATATTTCCTGCACCGGCGTAATAGGCTTGTGTTAAAAATAATAAAACGCTTGAAATAATTCCAATTACAGGAATAAACCCGAGAATTAAAATGGGTATGGTGAGTAATAATTCCATAGTAAGATTTCTAAGGTTGAAGCGGATGCCGCGCCAAAGTTGTTCTTGGAATGTGGTGTTTCGGTGTATTTTATTGTGGTTGTTGAGTAAATGGGCTTCAATTTTTTCGGAAACCGGACTCATGAATGGCGCTGATAATGCCATGATGATGTGCTTAAAAAGAATTAGGCCGATGACAATGATAAATAGTCCGCCAATAAAATTACTGATGCTTGTAAAGGCGTCTTTACCCCAATCCCAAATCCAGATTTTGGCTATAAAATGCCCGATATTATCAGATAACCCATAAGCTGAACCGAAAATAACGACAGCGGTTATCACGCTTATAAGCATGGGAATAGTAAAATATTTCCAGAGTTTTAGTTTTGATATTAAACTGAAAGCCCCAAAGTAGGCTTTAATTCCTGAAATTATATTTTTAATCATAGCGTTACTCTTGCGTTAGCGATTGAACGGTCTGTTTGAGCTCCCTGACCTTTTCGGGAAGGAGCGAGTAGTAAAAGCGCGACCTACTTTTTTACAGCCTATAAGTAGCTGTTAAAGCTAAAAAGTTACTTAAAAAAGTAGGTAACGCCCAAAAAAAACTTAAACTTTATACTCTTTAACGGCATCGATAAATGCGCGTGCATTTTCTATTGGGATGTTTGGTAGAATACCGTGCCCGAGGTTAACGATGTATTTGTCTTTGCCGAATTCGTTAATCATTTGATGTACCATTTTCTTGATTTCTGCTGGTGGCGAAAATAAGCGCGTTGGGTCGAAATTACCTTGAAGGGTGATGTTTCCACCGGTTAAATAACGAGCATTTCTAGCCGAGCACGTCCAATCTACACCCAAAGCTGCAGCACCAGAATTGGCCATTTCGTTTAGAGCGAACCAACAACCTTTACCGAAAGCGATGACTGGAGTTTCGTCTTTAAGAGCGTCGATGATTTGTTGGATATATTGCCAAGAAAATTCTTGATAATCTACTGGAGAAAGCATGCCTCCCCAAGAATCGAAAACTTGTACAGCATTAACACCAGCTTTTACTTTTTCTTTTAAGTAAGCGATGGTGGTGTCTGTAATTTTTTGCAATAAATTATGAGCGGCAACTGGATTTGTAAAACAAAATTCTTTGGCTTTATCGAAGTTTTTAGAGCCTTGACCTTGTACGCAATAGCACAAGATAGTCCATGGTGAACCTGCAAAACCGATAAGCGGAATGTCGTCGTTAAGTTTTTCTTTGGTGGCTTTTATGGCTTGGTAAACATAGTCTAGAGCCACGGTAACGTCGGGAACAATAACGTTATCGACGTCTTTTTGCGAACGGATTGGGTTTGGCAAATAGGGACCGAAATTAGGTTTCATTTGCACTTCAATGTTCATGGCTTGTGGAATGACTAAAATATCGCTAAACAAAATGGCGGCATCCATACCAAAACGACGGATGGGTTGCACGGTGATTTCGCTGGCTAATTCCGGTGTTTGGCAGCGTGTAAAGAAATCGTATTTGGCTTTAATTTCCATAAATTCTGGTAAATATCGGCCGGCTTGGCGCATCATCCAAACGGGTGGGCGCTCTACAGTTTCGCCTTTTAAGGCTCTTAGAAATAGATCGTTTTTTATCATATTAAATGTTTTTGTTTCTGAGGTCGTATTCTTCTTGTCCGGCACAGTAACTTTCTATGTCTTTGTTGTTGCCATAAACGACTAAAATATCGTTTTCGAGCACCAAGGTTTCAGAGTTTACACGACCAATACTTGCTTTAATTATACTTTTTTTTCCTAAAATATTACGTTTTTCCGTAGTACGGATAATGGTAATTAAGGTCAGGTGAAATTTATTAGTGGTATCGAGTTCTTTTAATGTTTTTCCGAAGAAATCGGGTTTAGCTTTGACTTCAGAAATGGTGAAATTGTCGTCTAGTTGATAGTTTTCTAAAGTAGATTTAAAATTAATTTGCTTGGTTAATCGGTTTGCCGAATCTTGCTCCGGATGAATAATACTGTGCACGCCCATGGCTTCTAAAATGGTATCGTGAATAGGTGAAAGTGCACGGCTAATTATTTTTACATCGGATAGTTTTTTTACAATAGCGGTGGTAATTATAGCGGCGCCTTCATTTTCGCCAATGGCCACAACAACTTTGTCGGCATCTTTTAAAGGTACGGCGTTATAGGCTAATTCGTTGGTAGAATCCATACAGATGGCGTGAGAAACTTGGTCTTTTACCAAATTAATTTTATCCATTTGCTTGTCTATAGCAATCACTTCGTTGCCTGTTTCGGTGAGGCTTAATGCTAAGGCATTTCCGAAGTTTCCGAGTCCGATAACGATTATTTTCATCTGTATTAATTATTAAATTACTTGTAAAACGCTTTAGTTAATTAAAATATTTTCTTTTGGATACTCATAAAATTGATGATTTATTTGGCGTAATAAACCAATCATTAAATTGAGCATACCAATACGGCCAATAAACATAACGGCTATAATAACGTATTTACTTGCTTCGGTTAAAGTTGGGGTGAAATTCAAACTTAAACCTACGGTACTATATGCTGAAAAACACTCGAAAACTACGGTTAGTAGGGGTGTGTTTTTAGGTTCAAAAATAAGTAAAGCCATGATTGAAATACCAATAACAATAAGCGAAATGCATAAAATAGCAAAGGCTCTAGATGTGGATTCAGCAGAAATACGTTTTCCGAAAATTTCAATACGACTTTTTCCTCGGGCCACCGAAAAAACATTTAGTGTTGCCAATGCAAAGGTACTGGTTTTTATACCACCACCGGTTGATGCTGGTGAAGCACCTATCCACATTAAAAATATGATGAATAATAAGGATGGTAGCGTCATTTGGCTGTAATCTATAACGTTAAAACCTGCTGTTCTAGGGCTTACCGAATTAAACGCAGCATTGGTGAGCTTACCTACTATAGTGGTATGCTCTAGCATGGTGTTGTTGTATTCTGAAATGAAAAAAAATACCCAGCCTACAAAAAGTAAAATAGAGGTGGTGTAAATTACAATTTTAGTATTTAGTGTTATTATAGGCCTGCGTTTATGGATTGAATGACTTGTGAATGTTTCTAAAACTAATATCTTTATTTTTTGATAGAAGTTGAAAATAATATTATGTCCTAAACCGCCAATAATAATGAGTAGCATAATAATCCATTGAAAACCATAGTTGAAACGGATGCTTTCTTCAAATAAACCTGAAGGTAAAATGGAGAAACCGGCGTTACAAAATGCCGAAATAGAATGAAACACAGAAAAGAAGAGTTTGTCTTTTATAACCACATCATCGAGTACTGAAAAGTAAATGAATAACGCACCAATAAGTTCTAAAGTAACCGTAAAAATAACCACGTTTAAAGCTGCACGAAAAACATCTTTTAAGCCTTCTTGAGCAATAAAATCTTTAGTGTTTAAACCTTCTTTAAAAGAAGAACTTCCTCTAAAGAAAAACGCAAAAAAGGACGTAAATGTTAGTATGCCTAAACCACCTAGTTGAATTAAAACTAAAATAATGGTTTGCCCAATAATGGTGAAATCCTGACTCGTATCTAAAACGGCTAAACCTGTAACACATGACGCACTAGTAGCTGTAAATAGAGCGTTTGTGAAAGTAATACCATGAGTAGTTGCGCTAGGAAGCATGAGTAAAAAAGCGCCTAAAATGGCTAAAATAAAAAAGCTACCTACAAATACAATGGCGGGATTAAAATAAACCTCGTAAATGTAACGTACAAAAACCAGAAGCCTCAATAGGAAATATAAAATAAGACCTAATTCTAGTATGGGTTTTACTTTTTGTAATATATAGTGGTAGTCGTTATGGTTATGCACCACAGCAACCACTGTAGAAATAGCTAATAAAAGTGAGATAATTACAATGTTAACCAGTGCCACATTTTTGTTGGTGCGGTACTTGTAAACAAAAAGCTTAACGGTGTTAAAAATCAGTAATAAAAGCGATAATGTAATTAGCCCAAAAACGTGTGGCGAGGTGTAATTATCGGCATGATCGAAACCTAAATCAAAAACAATAAAAAATAATACGATAATATCGAAAAAACGATAAATGTAATTAAGTAGCGATTGTTTTTTTAATCTAGACATTTTAAATCATACCGGTTTAATTTGGTATAAATGCGTATTGATATTAAATGTAGTGCTCGTTCACTAATTCAATCACACTTTCTACAGTTGGCACTTTGGCTACCCGAACATCTTTAAAATGCTTTTTAGCTTCATTTGCAGTGGTTTCACCAATACAAAACGCAATAAGGTCTTTATTGTTTTTTTGAGTGAAACTTTCAACAGTAGATGGACTGTAAAACATAACTGCTTCAACAGTATCTGTAACTTTTACGCCATCGTATTTGGTTTGATAAGCTTCAATTTCGGTAACTTCAATATTGTTTTCAGCTAGAATAGTTGGTAAAGCATCTAATCTAATATCGCTACAGAAATATGTTACTGCGCTACCTTCCATAAACTCTACTAAATATTCAGCAAGTTTTTTAGCGTTCTTTTCGGTGTGTGTCACTTTTCCAATACGGTTTTCAACTAAACGTTTGGTTCTACGACCTACACAATAAATATTTTTAAACTGTAATTCTATAGCCGAGTAGTTTGTGGTAAGTGATTCTACAGTATTTTGGCTAGTGATAATTACATTCTGAATTTCGTTTTTTAAGAATCTTGGGTGAATACGGTTTAAGTTTATTTTTACCACATCGGTACTTTCTGAAACTACCTTTTGGTGAAACAATAAACGTTGATCTTCCGTTAAGGCTTTTGTAGAATATACATTAGTTTTCCTATCGGAATTTTTAATTTTATCCATTAAACGTTTTCCACCACGTTCAATAACAAAATCGGCGCAATACTGAGCAATATCATTGTGCTCTCCAAGTTTTTTAACACGAGAAACATCAATGCGTTTGGTACCATCAGGACTTAATAAAACACCTGTAAAGGTTATTTCTTCGTCTTTTATAACGGCTAAAGCACCAATAGGAGCCGAACAGCCACCTTCTAATTTATTTAAAAACTCGCGTTCAATCGTGGTGCAAATTTCAGTTTCTTTGTCGTTTAATTCTGCACAAATAGCTATCGTTTCTTCATCTTCTTCCAAAGCTGTAATCATAATAGCGCCTTGCGCTGGAGCAGGTACCATCCAGTCTAAATTAATAGCTTCTTCTGGTCTAACTCCAATACGTCCAATACCGGCAGCAGCAAAAATAGCACCATTCCAATCGCTATCTTCAAGCTTTTGTAAACGGGAATTTACGTTACCTCTTATTTCGGTGATGGTATGTGTTGGAAAACGGTTAAGCCATTGAGCACGGCGGCGTAAACTACCGGTTGCAATTACGGCATCCTTAGATCCTAAAAATTCTTCATTATCTTTAAATACTAAAGTATCCTTTACATTACCACGTTTTATAACGGCGGCTTGTACAATACCTTTCGGTAAGAGTGTTGGCACGTCTTTTAAGGAGTGCACAGCAATATCAATATCGTTGTTAAGCATGGCAATATCTAATGTTCGTGTAAAAACACCAGTAATACCTAACTCATAAAGCGGTTTGTCTAAAACTAAATCGCCTGTAGATTTTACAGGAACGAGTTCGCTTTTATGACCTAAATGTTCAAGTTGACTTTGTACTATTTTGGCTTGCCATAGTGCTAATTCACTATCGCGCGTGCCAATTCTTATAATTTTAGACATTTTTTGTAGAAGGTTCTAGTTGGAACACTTTTTTAATAAGTTCAAGACTATCGTCTGTAGAAACGTCATCATCTTTTAAATGATGCGCAAAATGATTGGTTATTTTCTGAATGATATTATTGCTGATTAATGCAGCTTGCGACTCGTTAAAGTCTGACAGTTTTTTACGTTGTGTATCTAATTCTGCCACAGCAAAATCGTTCAGTTTATGTTTTAAAGCTTTAATGGTTGGTGCGAATTTTCTAGTTTCTAACCAACTGTTAAATTCTGCTTTTACTTCTTCTATAATCGCTTCCGCGGAAGGGATATGTAATTTTCGAGCTTCTAATGTTTGGTCGGTTATTTGTGATAAATGATCTAAATGTACCAGTTTAACATGCTCTAGTTCTTCAACATTTTCATCAACATTTTTAGGAATCGATAAGTCTAAAATTAAAAGCGGTTTATTCGATTGAATAATGTGTTTGTCAATCGTTGGGCGTTGTGCACCAGTAGCCACAATTAAAATATCCGATTCGCTTATTTCTTCTTGTAAATTCGAATAATCTTTAACTACTAAATTGAACTTTCCGGCTACTTGTTCGGCCTTCGTTTTAGTTCTATTTATAAGTGTGATGTGTTCGTTTTTAGTATGTTTTACCAGGTTTTCACAAGTATTTCTACCTATTTTTCCTGTTCCGAAGAGTAAAATGTTTTTATTGGTAATATCTTCAACAGCATTAAAAATGTATTGTACCGATGCAAAAGATACCGATGTGGCACCCGATGAGATTTCGGTTTCATTCTTAATACGTTTGCTGGCCTGAATTACGGCATTTATTAAACGCTCTGAAAACGGATTTAATAAACCGTGTTTTCTAGATAGTTTTGCGCTAATTTTTAATTGACTTATAATTTCGAAATCGCCTAGAATTTGGCTGTCTAATCCAGAACCTACACGGAACATGTGGGAAATGGCTTCGTTGTTTTTATAAACGTAAGCTACCTTTTGAAAATCTTCTATGGTGCCGTTTGTGTTGTCACAAAGCAGTTGGATAAGTTGAAATGGGTGTTCTGCAAATCCGTAAATTTCGGTTCTGTTACAAGTAGATGTAACAACTAAGCTTTCTATAGCGTTGGTTTTAGCTTGGTTTAAAAGGGCTAATTTACCTTCTTCACTTAAACTAAAACGACCTCGCATGTCGGCATCGGCTTTTTTGTAACTCAACCCAATGGCGTAGAAGTATTTACTTTTCGAAATGTTATACTTTTGCATACTTAACTAAAAATGTGAAGCAAAAGTATATCTATAGTCCTCTAAAAAATAACGCTCAAAGAACTTTTAGTATCGTTTGTGGTTTTTTAGCGGTGTTTTTTCTGAATATGTAATAAATATCATATTTTTGCACTGAAAGTAATGGGTTTTATCAATAGAATCTAGAACGAATCTAAATAAGATAATGGAAAATACCGCTAAAAGTACGAGTAAAAACACCGCTAAAAGTTCATTTTTAGAAACGGAGGTGGAAGAAGGATTTTTGGTTTTAATGTATAAAAACGATGATATTGAATCGCAAAACATTGTAAAAGATATACATAGTGATTTTATTCAGTTTCATTTTTGTGTTAAAGGTGGTAGTCAGTTTGTTTTTAACGAAGGGCGTTACACGTTAAATATTCTAGAAGAAAACTCATTGTTACTCTATAATCCACAGCGTGATTTACCAATAAATTTAAAAATTGATCCGAATTCGTGGATGGTTTCTATTTTAATTTCAATTAAAAAATTTCACGGCTTATTTTCGCAAGAAGCGGGTTATATCACCTTTTTAAGTGGTGATAATAAAGATAAAAAATATTATAAAGATGGTGTTATTTCGCCATCGATGGCCATTGTTTTAAATCAGCTTATAAATTACAATCTGAATAATTCTATTAAGAATCTTTATTTTAAAGGTAAGGCTTACGAGCTTTTAAGTTTGTACTTTAACCGAAGCGAAGATGCGAATGTAGAACAGTGTCCGTTTTTAGTGGATGAAACGAACGTAATTAAGTTGCGAAAAGCAAAAGATATTATAATTTCAAGAATGGCAGAGCCTCCAAGTTTACAAGAGTTGGCCGATGAAATTGGATTGAATATTAAAAAATTAAAAGAAGGTTTTAAACAAATTTATGGCGATTCGGTTTTTAGTTTTTTATTTGACTATAAAATGGAAGTGGCACGAAAATTATTGGAAGCCGGTAATGATAACGTGAACGAAGTTGGTTTAAAAGTAGGTTACAGTACATCCAGTCATTTTATTTCAGCATTTAAAAAGAAATATGGTACCACGCCTAAAAAATATGTGATGTCGTTAACATCATAATCAAAGCAAAAACGAAACCTATGATATGTTTTTGTGATAAATTAAAAAATATATGAAATATTTAAGCCCAGAAATTGAAGCGCTAGCAAAAAATGTAAGTACAAAATCGTTAGCACGACCTACAACGTCTTGTGGGATTTTTCAAGATTGCGATTATACCGAAACACGACCAAAATTATATCAACAACAACTAACAAATAAACCAAAAACAAAATGAAATCAATTTTAATCGTATTAATCGCCTTCTTCTCATTAACAAGTCATGCCGCCGACCGCGTATTGGTGTTTTCAAAAACAGAAGGATTTCGCCATAAATCTATTGAAACCGGAGTAAAAGCAATTCAAGCTTTGGGTTTAGAAAATAAGTTTAAAGTGACGCATAGCGAAGACTCTAAAGTGTTTTTAGATAAGAAATTGAAGCGCTACGATTTAATCATTTTTCTGAATACCACAGGAGATATTTTAAATTCTGAAGAAGAACAAGCGTTTAAAAAATATATTAATAATGGTGGTAGCTTTTTAGGAGTTCACGCGGCTACCGATACTGAATTTGAATGGGAATGGTACGGGAAATTAGTTGGTGCTTATTTTATAAATCATCCAAAACAGCAACAAGCATCTATGGTAGTAAATGATAGTAAACATCAAGCTACAAAACATTTACCAAGCCCATGGAGTCATTATGATGAATGGTATAATTTTAAAGATATTAGCAGCGATATTCATGTGCTTTTAACTTTAGATGAAAGTAGTTATGAAGGTGGTAAAAACAAAGATTTTCACCCTATAGCTTGGTGCCAAGAATTCGATGGCGGAAAAATGTTTTACACCGGAATGGGACACACCGAAGAATCATATGCAAACCCAGAATTTAGACAACATTTACTTGGCGGTATTTTATACTGTTTAGACAAGTAAAATAAAAATATAACATGAAAAAAGGAATTTTACTCGTCAATTTAGGCTCTCCCGAGAGTCCATCACCAAAAGACGTAAAAAAATATTTAGGTGAATTTTTAATGGACGAGCGTGTTATTGATATTCCGTTTTTGGCGCGAACGGCGTTGGTTAAAGGGATTATTTTAAAAACACGTCCCAAAGCATCGGCGGCAGCTTATCAAAAAATTTGGTGGGATGAAGGGTCTCCTCTAATTGTGTTGTCTGAAAGACTTCAAAAGAAAATTCAAAATGAAGTAGAATACCCTGTGGCACTTGCTATGCGTTATGGTAGTATGACTATTAAAAAAGGTTTGCAAGAATTAGTAGATAAAGGCGTTACCGAAGTTTTGTTGTTTCCGTTATATCCACAATTTGCTATGGCAACTACGGAAACGATAACGGTTTTAGCAGAAGAACTACGGAAGGAATTTTTTCCAAGTTTGAAAATAGAATCGGTACCAGCGTTTTATAACAAACCCGATTATATAGAAGTACTTTCAAATTCAATTAAAAAACATTTGGAAGGAAAAAAATACGATCATGTTTTGTTTTCATATCACGGTGTTCCTGAAAGGCATATTCGTAAAAGTGATATCACTAAATCGCATTGTAAAATCGATAAAAGTTGTTGTAGCACGCCAAGTAAAGCACACGAGTTTTGTTACCGTCATCAATGTATGGAAGTAACGCGATTGGTGGGCGAAAAACTACAATTTACTGAAGGTGAGTTTTCCACATCATTTCAGTCACGTTTAGGTTTCGATCCATGGTTATTGCCTTATACAGACAGAACTATCGAACGTTTAGGTAAAAATGGAGTGAAAAACATGGCTATTATTACGCCTGCATTTGTGAGCGATTGTCTAGAAACTCTTGAGGAAATAGCAATGGAAGGTCAAGAAATTTTTCATGAAATGGGGGGCGAAAATTATACAACCGTACCTTGTTTAAATGATGATGACGAATTTGTTGAGCTGCTTTCTAAGTGGATAAATACTTGGGCTGAAAGCCCGGTGGAAACCAATTAAAACATGGAGTATTACCATTACATCAAATCGTTTCATCTCATTTTTGTAATTACATGGTTTGCAGGATTGTTTTATATCCCGAGGCTTTTTGTATATCAAATTGAGGCGTTTTATAAACCATCGCCTGATAAAGAAATTTTAGGGAAACAATTGAAACTTATGGCTAAGCGTTTGTGGTTTATCATCACTTGGCCATCGGCGATATTAGCGATATTTTTTGCTGTTTGGCTTTTAATTTTACAACCTGAGTGGTTAAAACAACCATGGATGCATGTGAAATTGGTTTTCGTGTTTTTGTTGATTATTTATCATTTAAAAACGCATCAATATTTTAAGCAATTACAAAATGATGTGGTGAAAAAAACGTCCAGTTTTATGCGTATTTGGAACGAAGGCGCTACTTTTATTTTGTTTGCAGTGGTGTTTTTAGTGGTTTTAAAAAGTGCTATCGATTGGGTTTGGGGTGTTATCGGAATTTTTGTTCTAGGAGTTTTACTGATGCTAGGTTTCAAAATCTATAAAAATATTAGAAAGAAAAATCCAGATGCTTAAAAACGTCTGGATTTTGGTTTTTATCATTAAATTTAGAGTGTTTTTTACTTGTTGATGCCAAAATTTATTTTTTGAATAAGCCTCTGTTTACAGGAGTTATGGTGTTTATTTATTCCTTGTAAAAACATAAAATGAAACTTTAAAAAAAGTTCTAAAACACCTGTTCTTGAGGTCTGGATTTCTTCCAAATAAAAAATAGAGATATTGAACTTTCAGGATGATTAACGCAAAGGTTTTTAGTGATTACAAGTAAAAGCTGTGCGTAATATATGAAGTCGTCCAGAATCTTTATGAATAACTACCTGGTAAACGCGATTATAGGTCTTCTCATTAATGGTTTCTAATTTTTCTCCTATTAATAAACCAGCTAATGCTGCTGTGGTATTGCTGTGTCCTACCACTAAGGCGTCCTCGTTACTTTCTAATAATGACTTTGCGAAATCTTTAAGTTTAGACGGATTATATATGTTAACTTCTATTTGTTTTGCTATGGAAGTTGGTTGAGCCGTGCTTTTTGTTCGTGTATAATCTGTGCTGTATATGGCATCGAGCGGTACGTCTTCAAGAAAGTCGCTTAGACTCTCGGCTCTTTGTACACCACATGGAGAAAGCGAAGGGTTTTTTCGGTTATCAGGTGATAGTTCTTTTTCTGCATGCCTAACTAAATATATGGTAAATAGTTCATCATTTTCTTGGGCATTTACAACGTGTTGTAATCCTAATATTGCAAAAACGATTATGATGTAATTTTTAAAACTCATTGTTTTTAGATGTTTGATGGTGGTTGGTGTACGATAATTTCTTATCAGACACAATATATGATTTTTTCAAAAAGGAGGTTTATTGCTGTCGGTATAATTGTGAAAAATAAAAAGTGAGGGATTTCTTTTTAAGTTGTATATTACATGTTATTAGGGTTTAAGCCTTTTTTTAACATGAATAAATTATTAATATGAACGATACTTTTAAAACCATAGCGAGATTTCAGTATTCTGCCGAAGCACAAATTATAAAGGGGCGTTTGGAAGCCGATGGTATTCAGGTTTTTTTATTTGATAATCTAACGATAGATACCGATCCTTTTGTGAGTAATGCTATTGGTGGCGTAAAACTGAAAGTGTTATCCTATCAAGCTGAAGAAGCCGAACATATTTTAAAATCGATAAATAAATTCTCTTTAGATAACGAAGGTAATGCTATAAAATGCCCGAATTGTAAAAGTGAGAAAATTGAAATGTATTCTACAATAAAAGATATTAAGGCGTTTTTTGCCTTTGTATTTGCTTTTGTAACAAATATCCTTACTTCTGCTTTACCAATTTATACCAAGCATAGATATAGGTGCGAAGCTTGTAAAACGGAATTCGATGTAGAAGAAGTTGCTCCTATTTATGTTGTGCCAGATGTTGGTACTACCATGTCATAAGCGGTTTTTAAAGTTTTAATAGCAGTTTCTAATTCTTCTTCGTTGAGCTGTCCAAAACCAAAACGGATAGCGCAAGTATCTTTGTCTTGATAAAGTATTGTTTTTGGAAGAAATAAGTTTAGTTTTTCTGATGCTTCAGCTAATTTTACTAATGAAATTTTATTATTGAATCGCAACCATATCGCTAAGCCACCCGACGGTTTTTCCCAAGTAACAATATTTTTAAAATAAGTTGTTAAGTGTTCGCATAAACAATCGCGCCTTTCCTTATAAGTTATAATGTTTTTTTTAAGGAGTCGGTATATTTCACCTTCATGAATTAATTCGGCAAGTATTTGCTCCTGTATCATGTCGCCTTGCTTGTCTAGTAATTGCAAATAGTTTTTTGCTTCAGAAATTAAACTTTCAGGAGCCACTACAAAACCCGTTTGAAAACTAGGGAATAGTGATTGTCCCAACTTTCCTAAATAAACGACTACGCCATGGGCGTCCGCACTAGCCATAGGTAACATGGCAGAACCGTTATACTGAAAATCGTAATCGTAATCATCTTCAATAATGGCAAATTTGTAGGTTTTTGCTAGTTCTAATAATTTCAATCGACGTTCGGCACTAAGTGTTACTGTGGTTGGGTAATGTCTATGCGCGCAGATGTATATAAAACGTATGCTACCTTTTATAAAATGGGTTTTTATGTAATCGACGTCTAAACCGTTTTCGTCTACTGGAATTGTTTTTATATCGGCACCAGCTTGTTGAAAAATCATGTTTGAGGCGTAGTTGCTTAAGTGCCCAACCAAAACCACGTCTTTAGGTTTTATTAAAAGCTGAGAAACAATATACAAGCTCATTTCTGTACTTCGCGTGCTTATAAGGTTGTTTGGTTTTATATGAAATCCTCTCGTTGCGTTTAGGTAATTGCAGAGTTGGGTTTCAAATTTTGAATAGGATACTGCTGAGGTTTGGTTCCATTTTGAAATTAATGATTTCCGTTTCATAGCGGCACTATACCATCTAGAAAATTCGTGAACCGGATGCAGCGTTAAATCTGGGTTACCATCGTTTATGCTGTATTTAGCTTTTGTTGTTTGTAAAGTAGAGGCGAGATTAAACGAAGGTTGAAAAGGAAAACCAGTGGTTTTTGGATATTGATACACTTGGTCTATTTGGTGAGCTGTGGCCTTAATGCTTGCTGTGGTTTGCTCTGGAACCAAAACAAATGTGCCTTTATTCGGGATGATTTCCACCCAACCCTGAGAAGCTAACTCATCGTAAACCGCGACAACGGTATTTCTATGAATTTTTAAGGTCTGACTTAAAACACGGCTCCCTGGTAATGCAGTGCCTATAGATAAATAGCCACGTTGGATGGCATTTATAAGTTGCTGAGCAATTTGAATATAAACGGGTTGCGCCGTATTTTTTTCAAAATCTATTAACTGTTTTAGTAAATTGTTAACCGGACTATTCATTGTTTTAAAACTGGACTACTTAACTCGTCCGGAAAGTTACGAATTTTGCACCGTTATAAACAAAACATTTTATGAAGACTACATTCGCTTTAACTACTTTTATTTTATGTGCATTTATGTCGCATGCGCAAAAAGAACAGCAAAAACAAGATTTAGATACTATAGTCATAGCGTCGACAAGAATAAACCTTCCGTTTAAGGAAAACTCAAGAACTATAAATATTATTTCTTCGGAAGCTATTAAAAATAGTGCTGCCAATAATATAGCAGATTTGCTGCAACAAGTGGCTGGTGTTGATATTAGAAGACGAGGAACTTCTGGAAGTCAAGCCGATTTATATATCAGAGGTGGTAGTTTCGATCAAACCCTTTTACTTATCGATGGTATTAAAATGGACGATGCACAAACAGGGCATCATACCCTGAATGCCGCATTACCTATAGAAGTTATTGAGCGTATTGAAATTATTAAGGGGCCTGCTGCACGCGTGTTTGGACAAAATGCTTTTAATGGTGCAATTAATATTGTAACTAAAAATAAAATAGACAATACGGTGTCGGTTAAATTAGAAACCGGTTCGTTTGGTCAGTTAAACGGTGGTGTTACTGTGGGCACAGATTTAGAAAATTCATCGCATATTGTGCATGTGGATAAAATGACTTCAGCTGGTTATCGTCACAATACCGATTATGATAATAGCAACTATTTTCTGAAAAGTGTATTCAATAAGAAGAAAAAAGCTATTGAAATGATTGCGACTTTCCAAGAACGTAAGTTTGGTGCAAACGGTTTTTATGCTAGAGAAAGTGCTACAGAGCAATATGAAGAAACACAAAATAGCTTAATAGGATTTTCTACACAGTTTAAAACAGAAAACCTAACAATTAAGCCACGGGTGTATTGGAAACGTAATCAAGATGAATATGTTTACTTAAGAGATGATCCAACTGTTTACAGAAACTTACATATTACTAATAAAATGGGTGCGGAGGTTAATGCGTCTTACGAATCTGTAGTAGGTGTTACTGGTTTTGGTGTCGATATTTCTAAGGTTTACCTTAAAAGTAATAATCTAGGAGACCGAAATAGATTTATGACCACACTTTTTCTAGAACACAAATTCAAGGTGTTTAATGATAAATTGGATATTACGCCTGGTGTTGCGGTGACTTATTTTTCAGATTTCGATTTTTATGCTTTTCCTGGTTTAGATGTTGGCTATAAAATAAGCGACGCGGTGAAAGCTTACGCAAATATTGGTTATACATATAGAACACCAACCTATACCGATTTGTTTTATAATGACTCAAGTACAGCTGGAAACCCAGATTTAGAGGTTGAAGAAGCTTTTGCTCAAGAAATTGGAATTAAATATTTTTCGCCAAGGTTTACAGGTTCAGTTGCGGTTTATAATAGAGATGCGCAAAATTTAATTGATTTTATTCGTCCAAACACTACGGAAGCCATTTATACAGCAACAAATATTGCAGAGGTTAATACCAAAGGTTTTGAAGTTGATGCGGCTTATAATTTCAAACTAAATAGCTTTAATCAAACACTAGCAGTGGGGTATAATTTTTTAGAAGATGATATTTTAAATCAGAATAAAGAATTATCGCGTTACTCATTAAATACATTAAAACACCATTTTTCAACACGTTTAAGTACACAGTTATTTAAAAATGTAAGTCAGAATATTATTTACAAACATGCAGAGCGTACCACAGGCGATAGTTATAATGTTTGGGATGCCTCGTTAATTGTGAATGTAAAACAGTTCGAGTTTACTCTTACGGCAAGTAATATTTTTAATGCCGATTATATTGAAGCTGGTTTTGTGCCTATGCCACCGAGTAATGTGTTATTTGGTTTGCGATATAGCTTAAATTAATTAAATATTTTCTGTAATAGAACTTATGAGTGATACAAAACATAATTGGACTAAGGAAGATATTCTAGAGATTTATAATAAGCCATTAATGGAGTTGCTTTACGAGGCTGCAACAGTACATCGTGTAAATCATGATCCTAATGTGGTGCAAGTATCAACTTTGCTTTCTATTAAAACAGGAGGCTGTAGTGAAGATTGTGGCTATTGTCCACAAGCAGCACGATATCATACCAATGTTAAAGGCAACGATTTAATGTCTGTGCCACAAGTTAAAGCACAAGCTTTGCGTGCTAAGGCCAGCGGAAGTTCTCGGGTTTGTATGGGAGCGGCATGGCGCAATGTAAAAGATGGTGAAGAGTTTGATACCGTTTTAGAAATGGTGCGTACCATTAATAAACTCGATATGGAGGTTTGTTGTACTTTAGGTATGATTACTGAAAATCAAGCACAGCGCCTAGCTGAAGCTGGTTTGTATGCGTATAATCATAATTTAGATGCTTCGGAAGAATATTATAAAGAAGTCATTTCTACGCGTGGTTATCAAGATCGATTGGATACTATTGATAATGTGCGCAAAACCAATGTTACTGTTTGTAGCGGTGGTATTATTGGTATGGGCGAAAATATTGAAGATCGGGCAGGTATGCTTGTTGCGCTTTCCACATTAAATCCGCAACCAGAATCTACTCCAATTAATGCACTTGTTGCTGTTGAAGGCACGCCGCTTGAAGATGAGAAACCGGTTTCTATTTGGGAAATGATAAGAATGGTAGCAACCACGAGAATTGTTATGCCAGAAACCCAGGTGCGTTTAAGTGCAGGTAGAACGCAAATGAGTAGAGAAGGACAAGCGATGTGCTTTTTTGCTGGGGCGAATTCTATTTTTGCTGGCGATAAATTATTAACCACACCAAACCCTGATGTTAATGAAGACCTGAAAATGTTTGAATTATTAGGCTTGAATCCGCAAAAACCTTTTACCAAAAAAGTGCAACCGCAAACGGTAGAGGCAAACGATTCTGAATTTGAATCTTTGGGAGAAAAACCAAAATGGACACGCCCAAAACATAAAATTGAACGAAACGAATTGGCTAAAGAAAAAGGGAAGTTGGTTAAGTAATTCCTTTTTATTAGATAAGCTGATTAATAGCGAAAGTCTGTTGATAACGTGTTGTGCATGTTGTTGGCGGACTTTTTTGCGTTAGGGATTGCAGCGGTAGCTTTTGGCGAGGCGAGCATCGAGCCAAAACTTTTAGCGGAAAGCCCGACCCTTTTTGGGTAACGCCCAAAATAATATAAAAATTAGCGGTTTTTTTAAATCGATGTTATTGTTTCTGTCTTATCGTTTGAAAGCTGTATTTTTGAAATATTATAATTCCAATATCTATTTATTATGAAAGGTGTCTTATCTGTTTTGTTGTTTTTTGTTACTGCTGTTATTTTCGCTCAAAAAGGTGAAATTATTAAAACGGAAGACGGACGGCGTGTGTTATTAAAGGCGGATTATACTTGGGAATATATTAACGGGGAAGATTCGGTGGCTTATGCAGCGGCTCAAGAATTACCAAAATCTACAGATGAAAACGCCTGTAATCTTGAGGCTGATTATGTAGAACCTAAGTTAGATAGTAAAATTCAGGCGCAATTAAAGCGTGGACGTTCTACTATGGAATATGTAAAAAAGAAGGTTGCCAAAGATAAAAATTGTACGGTGGCCGATGTGTTGTTAATTTCTTTTTCTGAACAAAAAACAAGAGCTGTTTACCGGTTTTGTGCAAATGGCAGCAAAGTGACTTATAAGCGTATTGGGAATTCTATTATAAAGGCGAGTACGTTATTTTAGATTGTTTTCAGGCTTTGTCGTGATTTTTTATTGGCGTCTATTGGTTGAAATTGACAGAGGTTTGCTAGTAAAAAAGATTTCAATAATCAATTTTTATATCTTAATGCTTTTGGTGCTTACTAAAAGCTGTTGGTTTGTTGTAACGTCCTAATTGATAAGTTAAATTTTTGGTTGTGTTAATAATAGTGCCTTTTCTCAAATGGTACTCTTTCTTTTGTTATTTAAGTGGTAACTCTATAAAAGATGTTGTAGTGTGCTTTTGCGAAGTACTTTTCAATAATGACTAGTTTTCCTATTAGAAGTCTATGGGGAAGTGATTGTGTAATGAAAATAGCGTTAAAATCTATGTGCGTTTTAAAGCGGGTTTGCTCATGATGTTTTAAGGCGTCTTTAAAATCATTATTGTAAGAATTTCTTTTTAAACGAAAAAGATGCATTTCGTCGTATTCTAATTGTGATTATTTAAAATTTCAATAACTTCCTCACTCAAAGCTATTTATATAATCAATCAAATTGTTAATCCAAAAATTATGAAAAAAAATTACATGTTACTTCTCGCCATGCTAACTGTATCTTTGTGCTTTTCTCAAGCAACAAATGATACCTGTGCAACGGCCGAAACTTTAACTATTTCAGAAACGAAATTAAACATTAATTTCGATATTAATTCTGCAAATATAGCTAGCGAAGTAGGCTGTGCAGGAACCGATGCTCAAGACTATGCCGATCTTTGGTATAGTTTTACAATGCCCGTTACCGGGAATTTATTTATAGATGGAGATGTAAGTTGGAATAATTTCACCCTTTACGATGCCTGTAATGGCACCGAAATTATGTGCGGAAACTCCAGTCTTTTAGCCCAAGATCTTGCAGCTAATGCTACTTTCGTTTTACGGGTGTATAGAACTTCAAATTATGCTTCAAATTCAGTATATCAAAATTTCAGTATTCAAGCATTTCAAGAAGCTAGTAATGATACTTGCGATACAGAGGATTATCTTGATGTAACCACAACCATGCAAACGGTAAACTTTAAACCAGGTAGCTCCTCTATTACAAGTGTGGAAAATTGCTCAGATGTCGCAGGAGATTATGCCACAATGTGGTACAATTTTACCATGCCAGTAAATGGTAATCTTATATTAAACGGAGCAACCAGTTGGAACAAATTCGCATTATTTGATGCTTGCGATGGCACTCGAATAGCATGTGATGAAACCTATATGTTAGTCGAAAACCTAGTTGCTGGCACGGCCTATAAATTACTTTTGTATCGTTCTGAAGATGTAGCATACAATGGTATTTATGAGAGTTTTACTGTGCAAGCCCATGAAGAGGTAGCCAACGACACCTGTGCTACAGCCGAACCCCTTGTCTTAACCACAGAAAAATCTACCGTAGCATTTAATGTTGGTGGTGCCAACATCGAAAATACACCAAATTGTTCGGGAGATATAAATGAGTATGCCGATATTTGGTATAGTTTTACCATGCCCGTTTCTGGAAACATATATATAGATGGTACAATTAGTTGGAATAAGTATGAATTGTATGATGTTTGCGGCGGCGCACAACTATTTTGCGGCGAATCACGAGTACTCATTGAAAACCTCAGTGCAGGAACCGAGTATAAATTACGCCTATATCGTGCAAAAAATGTAGCTATAAATGCAAATTATAGTAGTTTTACAATACAAGCCTATGAGGCACCTGTTAACCAGTCTTGCGAAACTGCAGGAAATATAAATGTAACTACAGAAAGCGCAACCGTAGCGTTCGATACTGGCGGATTAACCGTTGTTAATCGTGTAGGTTGCGATAGCGATACCGAAGCACAATATGGCGACCTTTGGTACAATTTTACCATGCCCGTTTCTGGCAACTTGTACGTAAATGGTACTATTGTTTGGAACCAATTTGCGCTTTTTGATGCTTGTAATGGAACACAATTAGAATGCGACAACTCTAGTATGCTGGCGCAAAACCTCACCGCGGGCACAAGCTATAAATTGCGCTTGTCGCGTTCAAAAACATATCTAACAAACGATAGCTACAAAAGTTTTACCATACAAGCTTTTGAAGATGCTACAAACGATACCTGTGCAACCGCCGAAACCCTAACCGTAACTACCGAAAGTACAACCGTACCCTTTGAAATAGGTGGAGCAACCACGTCAGGTCAATATAATTGTGCCGATGATAACGAAAACGATTATGGCAATATTTGGTACACCTTTACCATGCCTGTAACCGGAAACGTATACATAAATGGTTCGTTGAATTGGAATAAATTTGCACTTTACAATACCTGCGAAGGCACTGAAATTTCCTGCGACGTATCAAATATGTTAGTCGAAGGTCTTACGGCGGGTAACAGTTACACCCTGCGCGTATCTCGTACCAAAGCATATCTAAACAGCTCAAGCTACAAAAGCTTCACCATACAAGCTTTCCCGGTAGTCGATAACGACATTTGCGCAACAGCCGAAACCATATCGGTTTCCAACGAACCGAATACCGTTAATTTTCAATTGGCAGGAGCTGAAATTTCTAATGAGGTAGGCTGTGCCGATACCGAAGCGGAAGATTATGCCGATGTTTGGTATAAATTTACCATGCCATCCAACGGAAACGTAACCATAGACGGCAGTCTGAGTTGGAATAAATTTCAGCTTTACACCAGCTGCGATTCTAGCGAAATACAATGCGGAGAAGGTTCCGTAGTTTTCGATAATTTATCCGAAAACACCGAATATCTATTGCGCGTATTCCGTACCGAAAGCCTCGCCCAAAATTTAAGCTACACCAGTTTCAGCATAGAAATTGAAGACATCGGATTAAGCGTAAACACGTCCGAAGCCTTAAATGCCGTACAATTGTATCCAAACCCTACAAGCAGCACCATCAATATAGCTTCCGAAATACAAATCGATGCCGTAGAAATTTTCAACACCTTAGGGCAATCCGTTTTAAAAACAAAAAATCAAAACAACATAAAAATCAATCATCTAAACACAGGCCTGTATTTAGTTAAAATTCAGGCCAATCACAAAGAAACCATAAAACGCATCGTTATAAAATAAGGCGGGAATAAGGTTATTTAGAATAAAATGAAGTCCTTTTTAAATTAGGGCGTTACCACAAGGGTCGGGCTTTCGGCAGTCGCTTTTTTGTGTTGCATAGGTGCAACAACACAAAAAGAGCTTCAACAAATGCCTTAATCCCTAACGCAAATCACGATAATTTCATTAAATTTGCGCACATTTTTAACAGATCATGATAGATAAAATAAAAGCACTTATAGACGAAGCCGAAGCATTTAAAGCGCAATCGAAAGATGAGGTAGAAGCATTTCGTATAAAATATTTAGGCTCTAAAGGCTTACTTAGAGAGTTTTATGGCGAACTTAAAAATGTGGCAAACGACCAGAAAAAGGAGTTCGGTCAAATTATTAATAAGCTTAAAACCACTGCTGAAGATAAGGTAAACACCCTAAAAGCAGAACTAGAAAGTACGGAGGAAGTTAAAGGGATTTACGGCGATTTATCACGTCCTGGCGAGCCGGTACAAATAGGTGCGCGTCATCCTATTTCTATAGTGAAAAATCAAATTATCGATATCTTTTCTCGTATTGGCTTCAATGTGAGTGAAGGTCCAGAAATAGAAGACGATTGGCACAATTTTACGGCATTAAACCTGCCAGAATACCATCCGGCACGCGATATGCAGGATACATTTTTTATTCAAACCAATCCAGATATTTTATTACGTACCCACACCAGTTCAGTACAAGTGCGTTATATGGAAAACAACCAACCGCCTATTAGAACCATTTCTCCGGGCCGTGTTTATAGAAACGAGGCTATATCGGCACGTTCGCACTGTTTTTTCCATCAATTAGAAGGTTTGTATATTGATAAAGATGTGAGTTTTGCCGATTTAAAACAAACTTTACAACATTTTACAAGCGAGATGTTTGGTAAAAGTGAAATTCGTTTACGTCCGTCATACTTTCCATTTACCGAGCCAAGTGCCGAAATAGATGTCTATTGGGGATTAGAAACCGAAACCGATTACAAAATTACCAAAGGAACAGGTTGGTTAGAAATTGGAGGTTGTGGTATGGTAGATCCTAATGTGTTAACAAACTGTAATATCGATCCAACCGAATACTCAGGCTTTGCCTTTGGTGTTGGTATAGATCGTATTGCAATGTTATTGCACCAAATTGGAGATATTAGATTGTTAAGTGAAAATGATGTTAGATTCTTAGAGCAATTTAAAAGCGCTCTATAAATTGCAATAAAATATATTTTAAAAAGCCGACTGTTATTTACAGTCGGCTTTTTTTGTTTAAATATTTTTCTGGTTAACGTAAGGTTCTCTTTTTGTAGATGAAGTTAAAATATAGATGTAGGTTAAGTCCTAATAAATTGTTACTCAATGTTAAATATTCTTTAAAGTGAATAATTAGGTCATTAATTTTGTTAATGAAGCCCTATATTTGAAGCTAATTCAATTTAGAAAAATATAATTATATGATTAAAAGAGTTTTCCTTACACCATTCCAAAAATTCGTAAAAATTGAAAGTTTTAGTGGTATTCTACTCATGTTTGCTACAGTTTTAGCGTTGGTTTGGGCAAATTCTCCTTTTGGAGATAGTTATCGAGAACTTTGGCAATACGATTTAGGAATTGTAACAGAAACATTTGAGTTTAAGAAGCCCTTAATTCTATGGATTAATGATGGGTTGATGGCTATATTTTTCTTTCTTATTGGATTAGAAATAAAAAGAGAGTTGTTAATTGGCGAACTTAATACGCCTAAAAAAATAGCATTCCCGTTAGTAGGTGCTTTGGGAGGTATGTTAGTGCCAGTAATTTTCTTTCTAGTTTTAAATCAAAACCCCGATACTACTAAAGGCTGGGGGATACCTATGGCAACAGATATAGCGTTTTCACTAGCTATTTTAAATGTGCTTGGTAAACGCGTGCCTTTAAGTCTTAAAATATTTTTAACAGCATTTGCTATTGTAGATGATATTGGTGCTGTGCTAGTTATCGCTATTTTTTATAGTGGGAGTATTAATATCATGTTGTTGTTAATCGCGTTAGCTATGCTTGCTGTTTTATATGTCTTGTCTTATAAAGGGTTTTATTCAAAATTCATAATGTTTATTTTCGGAGTTATTATTTGGTTTTTATTCTTAAAGTCAGGTATTCATCCAACCATAGCTGGTATTTTGTTAGCTTTTTCTGTGCCAATTAGACAAAAGATTGATACTTCTAAATTTTTAGAAGAATTAGAAAATGTGTACAATAATATTAAGGAGGCTAGTGTTCTTAAAAAACCCATTCTTTCGCATGAACAAATGGGACATGTTGATAATTTAGACGATTGGTCTTCTAAGTTTCAGTCGCCATTACAGCATTTAGAGCATAGTTTACACGGGTGGGTAGCCTATTTTATCATTCCTATTTTTGCGCTTGCTAATGCCGGTGTGTTAATTTCAGGTTCAGAAAATTTAGATACCGCTTTAGTAATTAATATCATTGTGTGTTTAGTTTTAGGAAAAGGTATAGGAATTACCTCTATAGTATTGCTTGCTCAAAAATTAAAATGGATAGAAGTGCCTAGTGATATTAGTGTTAAACAAATTATAGGGGTTGCTTTTTTAGCAGGTATAGGTTTTACTATGGCTATATTTATAGCGAGTTTGGCATTTGTTTCTACACCAGAATTTATAGATTCGGCTAAAATAGGAATACTTATAGGGTCTTTTATTTCAGCAATTATAGGTTATGTTATACTTCGTATAGGATCGAGTAAAGAGGTCAGAGCTTAGTCTGTTCTTCCTTTATATTTTAAAAAAGCCTACGGGCTTTTTTTTATTTAACATTTTTTTAACTTCGATTAGTTCGGTTTGTTCCGAACTAATAATATTTTTGCAGCTTGTTTTATGAGAACAAATAATTCGTTTTCAGAAAACAGTAACAAAAACAATGAAAAATGAAAGATAATACCTGTCAAAAAAAAATGGGCTTAGTTGAAAAACTAGGGGTGCATTTAGAAGCCAGAGAGCAATTAGCACCGGTTGCTGCGCGTATTTTGGCTTACGTTATCCTTACGGGAAAAAGAGGAGCTACTTTTGAAGATATGGTAAGTATTCTTTGTGCAAGCAAAAGTACTATTTCAACACACCTTAATCATTTGCAAGATTTAAGCAAAATCGAGTATTTCACAAAAACAGGGGATCGTAAAAAGTATTTTGTAATTAATAAAGATACTATTATTCAACATGTGGACAGAATGATAAGCCATTGGCAAGAAGAACATGAGATACATTTAGAAATTAAAGAATATAAAGAAAAACAAAACGCTTTAAAAATTGAAAATGAAGAGGATAAATTTGATCTTGACTTTCATAACGTTTACATGAAATTTATAGATGAAGCTTCTTCTTCCGTAAAAGAATTAAGAGAAAAATTAATAAACAACCAATTCAAAATTTAAAAATCACCAATAAAATGAAAAAGAATAACTTATACTCCATATTAACGCTAAGTCTTATTTTAGTCGTTTTTAGCTGTGGCAACAAAGCAGAGCAAGCTGCCGCAACACAACAAGCTCCACCAGCTTCGTTCCCTGTAACTACAATACAGCAAAAAACAGTAACAGGTTACCAAGAATACCCAGCAAATATTGAAGGTATTGTAAATAGTGATGTTAGAGCTAAAGTTTCTGGATATATTCAAACCGTATTGGTAGATGAAGGTCAAAAAGTACGCAAAGGTCAGTCTTTATTTAGATTAGAAACACAGTCTTTAAGTCAAGATGCAGGTGCCGCAAAAGCACGTGTTAATGTAGCTCAGGTTGAGGTAGATAAATTAATTCCTCTTGTAGAAAAAAATATTATTAGTGCGGTGCAGTTAGAAACAGCAAAAGCGAATTTAGCACAAGCAAAAGCGAGCTTAAGTGGGGTTTCTGCTAATATTGGTTATGCCACTATTAAAAGTCCTGTAGATGGTTATGTTGGTGCTATTAACTTTAGAGAAGGTGCTTTAATCAGCCCAAGCGATAGTCGTCCGTTAACAACAGTTAGCGATATTAGCCAGGTTTATGCATTTTTCAGTTTTAATGAAGCTCAATATATAGATCATTTACAAAGATCTGAAGGACAAAACAAAACTGAGCGTATTAAAAATTCGCCAGATTTGAATTTAGTTTTAGCTAATGGAAAAGTGTATTCTGAAACTGGACGTATTCAAACCAGTACAGGTCAAATCAACGAAAGTACAGGAACTATAAAAATTAGAGCCGCTTTCGATAATCCAAACGAAATTTTAACCAATGGAAACAGTGGTACAATTAGACTTCCTATAGAATATAAAGATGCTATTGTAGTCCCACAATCGGCAACGTTTGAACAACAAAAAGACATCATGGTTTTTACCGTTGATCAAGAGAATAAAGTAAAATCTAACATTATAAAAGTACAAGGTACTGTAGGTAACTTGTATGTTGTAGAATCTGGACTTAAAGTAGGTGATAAGCTTATTGTATCTGGAGTTGGGAAATTGAGAGCAGGAATGCCTATTGCACCACAAGACACACCTTTTGAGGAAGCTATTAAGCCAGTTGCTGTATTATTTAAAAATTAGAAAACCATAAACTTATTTAGTTATGTTAAAAACATTTATTGAAAGACCTGTTCTTTCAACGGTAATTTCTATTATCATAGTAGTGCTTGGTGTTATTAGTATATCGAGTCTACCCATAGAAGAGTATCCCGATATTGCACCACCAACCATTAAAGTTACGGCATCTTATGCAGGAGCCAACGCCGAAACGGTTTTAGAGAGTGTAATTATCCCGATAGAAGAGCAAATTAATGGTGTAGAAGGGATGAGTTATATCACCTCTACAGCATCTAATACTGGTACCGCAGAAATCACAGTTTATTTTGATCAGGAAATCGATGCCGATATTGCAGCGGTAAACGTTCAAAACCGTGTATCAAGAGCAAGTGCTTTATTACCTCAAGAGGTATTGCAAACAGGTGTAATCACACAAAAGCAAGAAACGAGTGCTTTGATGTTTATTTCAATGTATTCTGAAAATGAGAATTACGATGCTACATTTATTCAGAATTATTTGAAAATAAACGTAGTGCCTGCTATGCAACGTATTAGTGGTGTTGGAGATGTTAGTTTATTCTCTCAGCAAGATTATGCGATGCGTATTTGGTTGAAACCTGAAAAATTAGCAACCTATGGTTTAATTCCTTCAGATATTACAGCAGCTTTAGCTGAACAAAACTTAGAAGCAGCTGCAGGTTCATTGGGGCAAAATAATGGGGAAGCGTTTTCATATACATTAACCTATAGCGGCCGTTTTAAAAATGAACAGCAATATGCAGATATTGTTATTAAAGCTTTAGGAGACGGAGAATTTCTTCGTCTAAACGATGTAGCAACTATAGAATTAGATGCACAATCGTATGCAGCTAACGCGATGAGTATGGGTAACCCTGCGGTTTTTATGGGTATTTTCCAAACCAAAGGATCGAATGCAAGAGAAATTATTGAAAACATTAAAGTAACACTAGAGTCGGTTAAAAAAGATCTTCCAGAAGGTTTAGATGTTTTTGTGCCTTACGATACAAGTTTGTTTTTAAATGCGTCTATTGAAAAAGTAGTTAGTACGTTATTAGAGGCCTTCTTATTAGTGTTTTTGGTTGTATTTATATTCTTACAAGATTTTAGATCGACATTAATTCCAGCAATTGCCGTTCCGGTTTCTATTATTGGTACGTTCTTTTTCTTGAATGTTTTCGGATACTCAATTAATTTATTAACGCTATTCGCGCTAGTACTCGCCATTGGTATTGTGGTGGATGATGCTATTGTTGTTGTAGAAGCCGTACATGCTAAAATGGACGAAGGCGAAAAGAATCCTAAAAAAGCAACATTAGTAGCCATGAACGAAATTTCTGGAGCTATTATATCTATTACTTTAGTAATGGCAGCGGTATTTATTCCGGTAACGTTTGTAACAGGGCCTACAGGTGTATTTTACGAGCAATTCGGTGTCACTTTAATTATTGCTATTTTAATTTCAGCAGTAAACGCCTTGACTTTAAGTCCAGCATTATGTGCTCTATTATTAAAAGGGCATAAAGATGATGAAGAGTTAAAAAGTAAAGGACCATTAAAACGTTTTTACACACTTTTTAATCGCGGATTTAACGCGACAATAGAGCGCTACGGTAAATCACTTCAGTTTTTATATAAAGTGAAATGGGTATCTCCTCTATTATTAATTTTAGCTGTTGCCGGAATTTTCTGGGCATCTAGCACAACACCTACAGGATTTGTACCAAACGAAGATAGAGGTATTCTTTTCGCAAATATTGCGTTACCAGAAGGGTCTTCTTTAGACAGAACAGACGCTGTTTCAAGAGATTTATATGGTAAAATAAAAGATATTGAAGGTATTGTTGCAGTCAATTTTATTAAAGGTAGAAGTTTAATTAATGGTACGGGTAGTAATTATGCTTTTGGTATTATAAAACTAGCCGATTGGGCAGAACGTGATGATGTAGCAACCTCTGTACAAACCATCACTGGTAAGTTGTTTGGAGTTGCGGCAGGTATAAAAGATGCGAATATTATTTTCTTCTCTCCACCAAGTATTCGTGGTTTTGGTAATTCAGCTGGTTTTGAGGTGAATTTATTAGATAAGTTTGGAGGCGAATTTAAAGACTTAGATAAAGCGAATAAAGAGTTTTCTATGGCTTTAAATTCGCATCCAGAAATTAAATATGCACAATCATCTTTCAGTACAAACTATCCACAATACGAAATGGAGGTTAATGTACCATTAGCAAAAGAAAAAGGTGTGCCTATTAACAGTATATTCTCTACATTACAAGGTTATATTGGTGGTATTTACGCTTCAGATTTCTCTCGATTTGGGAAACAATTTAGAGTGTATATTCAAGCTTTACCAGACGACAGAGCGAATGTAGAAGATTTAAACAGCATGTATGTACGTACAGATTCTGGAGAGATGACACCAATTACACAGTTTGTGAAATTAGAGCGTGTGTATGGTCCACAATCGGTAACGCGTTTTAACTTATTTAATTCTACGTCAATAACGGGTGCTACAAACGAAGGGTTTAGTACAGGTGATGCTATTAGAGTTATTGAGGAAGAAGTTGCTAAATTACCAAACAATTATACGGTTGCTTATTCTGGTTTAACACGAGAAGAGGTAAGTGCAGGTAACCAAACCTTGTTCATTTTTGCATTGAGTATTCTATTTGTTTACTTCTTGTTAAGTGCGCAGTACGAAAGTTATTTATTACCATTTGCAGTAGTATTATCGTTACCATTTGGTGTATTTGGAGCTTATATTAGTACGAAGTTCTTTGGCTTAGAAAATAATATTTATTTCCAAATTGCCTTAATTATGCTTATTGGTCTGCTCGCCAAAAATGCCATACTTATTGTGGAGTTCGCGCTGCAAAGACGTAGAAACGGAGAAAGCATTGTAGATGCCGCAATACATGGTGCAAAATCAAGATTACGTCCAATTTTAATGACTTCATTTGCCTTTATTCTTGGTTTAATGCCATTGGTGTTAGCAAAGGGTGTTGGAGCAGAAGGAAACAATTCTATTGGTACTGGTGCTGCCGGAGGTATGCTTATAGGAACTATTTTAGGAGTCTTTGTAATTCCAATCTTATTTATATTATTCCAGTGGTTACAAGAAAAAGTTTCTAGTAAACCAGAAATACAAACTATTGAAGAATAAAACTATGAAATCAATTATAAAACATAAAAATTTCACTAAAACCATGCTAATAGGCTTGGTTTTAGTGACCTTGCAAAGTTGCTTTGTAGCAAAAGAATACGATCGCCCAGAATTAATTGCTAACGAAGCGCTATACAGAACGGATAATTTGCCAACCGATAGTGTTTCAATGGCCGATGTATCTTGGAAAACCATTTTCACAGATTCATTTTTAAATGAATACATAGCAGAAGGTTTAGAAAACAACATGGATGTTCGTATTGCAATTCAGCAAATGGCAGCTGCTAATGCCTATGCAAAACAAGGGAAAGCAGGTTATTTTCCAACATTAAGCGTGGGGCCTAATTATACCCGTCAAGAATTTTCAGAAAACAGTCAGTTTGGTTCCATATTTAGTGGTGGTCTAGATACTTATGATGTTACAGCCAAGTTATCTTGGGAAGCTGATATTTGGGGTAAAATCCGAAGTAATAAACGTGCTACGCAAGCGGCATATTTACAAAGTGTTTCAGGGCATCAAGCGGTGAAAACACAATTAATTTCTAGTATTGCAAACACGTATTACAATTTGTTAGCTTTAGATGCTCAGTTAGAGGTAACTAAGCAAACTATTGAAACTAGAAAAAGCGGTGTAGAGACTATTAAGGCTTTAAAAGACGCAGGAAATGTAACTCAGGTTGCTGTAGATCAAAACATAGCGCAATACAACAGTGCTAGAGCTTTACAAGTCGATTTAGAAACAGCTATTTTTAAAGCTGAAAATACATTAAGTATTCTATTAGGTAGAAGTGCTCAACATTTTGAACGTAGTAGTTTAGATGCTCAAAAAATTCAACAAGATATAGCATTAGGAGTTCCTGCAACGTTGCTAAACAACCGTCCAGATGTTATGGCGGCCGAGTACGGTTTAATTAATGCTTTTGAGTTAACCAATGTGGCAAATAGCAGTTTTTACCCATCGTTAACCCTAACAGCATCGGGAGGTTTGCAAAGTTTACAGTTAGATGATTTATTTAATACAAGTTCATTGTTCGCAACCGTAGTTGGTGGCTTAACACAACCTTTATTAAATCAAAGAAAACTTAGAACTCAAAAAGAAGTGGCTATCGCAAATCAAGAAAGCGCATTATTAAACTTTAAGAAAACGCTATTGATTGCCGGGAACGAAGTGTCTAACGCATTGTACACTTATAAAGCTGAAACTGAAAAATTTCAATTTAGAAAAAATGAAGTTGAATCTTTAAGGCAAGCAGAAAGCCATTCCGAAGAGTTACTTAAAAACGGTTATGCCAATTACCTAGATTTATTAACAGCCAGACAAAGTGCGTTAAGTGCAGAACTTAACGTGATAGATACTAAACTACAACAGTTAGTTTCTATTGTAGATTTATATGAAGCTCTTGGCGGTGGATGGAAATAAAATGAAATGATTACTAAAAAAGAATTGTTAAGTTGCGCTATTAGTAAGTTTACACAAATGGGAAGTAAACATGTGTCTTTAGACGAAATAGCGCAAACCTTAGGCATTTCTAAAAAAACAATTTACACGTTTTATAGCAATAAAGCCGCTTTAGTAACGGCCAGTTTGGAGCGTTTGGTGGATGATTATAAACAAGACATAAACGAGATTATTGCTAATAACGGCAACGATCCTATACTTTGTGTTATTTTAATTTATAAAAGCGGGTTTGGGTATTTAAAATACTTCAAGCCCGCTTTTCTTTTTGGGTTAGAAAAATATTATCCAAAAGCGTATAAGATATTTCAAGATTTTACCGATGAATTAGCCTTTTCTACAGTGTATAATTTACTTGTAGAAGCTCAAAAAAATGGAGATATTAATCCAGGTGTTAATCTTAAATTAGCAGTGAGAATCTATTTTTTGCGTATTGATAATGTTGCTTTCAAAGAAAATAATTTATTCGATTTATACGGAAAAGAGGTGTTGTTTAAGCACATGGTTATTTATAATTTGAAAGGACTAACTTCAAGGACATATTCTAATTCTTATTTTGAATAGATTCGTATTTTTGCCAAATGAAAAAAGATATCGAAATTCCAAAAGTTGAAGGCGTTTACATCGCTGTGGTTAACGAATACAACGCTATTTATAAAACCCAAGACTGGAATGCTTACATAATAAACGATAAAGATGTCGATTTAGACATGATTATTATTGTAACCAGTGGTTATAATGAAGACAAAACAACATCTGTTTTTAGAAAGAAACTAGATAGGCTTCCGAAGAAAAGTTATGCCAAGATTGAATTACTTCAAGAGGAATTATTCGCGCTAAACAACACGTTTAAAGTCTCCTTTTTTGAAGGTAATAAAATGTTTGATAAAACGTATTTATTCAGAAAAAACACTATTAATTTAAAAGCATTGCAAGCTATACCCTTAATGGAAGCGCGTGGTGTTTTAGTTAAATAATTTCTTTGGTTTTTGGTTGAGGTTTTATGGATGTAAATTACACGGTTATTTATGTAATTTCAACTGAATACGTTTTCGTGCTACGTCCACTTCTAAAACTTTTACAATAATTTGTTGGTGCAGGCTTACGTGCTCGTTTACATCTTTCACAAAACTATCCGATAGGTTGGAAACGTGAATTAAAGCACTTTCTTTAATGCCAACATCTACAAAGCAGCCAAAATTGGTAATGTTGTTTACAATACCTGGCAATAATTGGCCTTCGTGTAAATCGGTTATGGTTTTAATATTTTGGTTGAAAGCAAATACTTTGGCTTGCTCACGAATGTCTAAACCTGGTTTTTCAAGTTCTTTTACAATATCTTCGAGCGTTAGTAAACCAACAGTTTCGGAGCAATATTTTTTTAAATTTATTTTCTGAAGCGCTTCTTTGTTATTAATTAAATCGGTTACCGATGTTTTAGCATCTTTTGCCATTTGGGTAACAATAGTATAACTTTCCGGGTGCACAGCCGAATCATCTAACGGGTTTTTAGCATCTTTTATTCTTAAAAAAGCAGCGCCTTGTTCAAAGGCTTTTCCGCCTAAACGCGGTACTTTTTTAATATCATTTCTCGATTTAAAGACACCATTTTCATTTCGATAATTAAAAATATTTTCGGCAAGTTTAGGTCCAATACCTGATACATAACTCAGTAAACTTTTACTGGCGGTATTTATGTTTACACCAACGGCATTCACGCAATTTTCCACAACAACATCTAACTGTTTTTGCAGTTTGGTTTGGTCTACATCGTGTTGGTATTGCCCAACTCCAATAGATTTGGCATCAATTTTAACCAATTCGGCCAACGGATCTTGCAGGCGTCTCCCTATAGAAACCGAACCTCTTACCGTTACGTCATAATCAGGAAATTCTTCACGAGCAATTTTAGACGCCGAATAAATACTGGCACCAGCCTCACTAACCACAAAAACTTGCACATCGTTTTTAAAGTGGACTTTTCTAATCAAAGCTTCGGTTTCGCGCGATGCCGTGCCGTTGCCAATAGCAATAGCTTCAATTTTATAAGCATCGCAAAGCGAACTTATTTTTTTCATAGCGCCAATACTATCGCTTTTTGGTGGATGCGGATAGATGGTTTCGTTATATTTTAATTGGCCCTGAGCGTCTAAACAAACCACTTTGCAACCCGATCGAAATCCTGGGTCAATGGCTAAAATGCGTTTTTCACCAAGTGGTGATCCTAGTAGTAGTTGTTTTAAGTTTTTGGCAAATACGGTTATGGCAGCTTCGTCTGCTGTGTCTTTCGAAATTTGTAAAGCTTCATTGCTTAGCGATGGTAGTAATAAACGTTTGTAAGCGTCTTTTATGGCAATGGTTATTTCTTCCGCGCAAGCGTTATTACTTTTTATAATACGGCGTTCTATATTATCTAATGCGCGATCGTTATCAATGGCGATTTTTACTCGGATAAAACCTTCTTTTTCGGCGCGTAAAATGGCAAGTAACCGGTGTGAAGGAATGCGCGATAAGTTTTCTTCCCAATCGAAATAATCTCGAAATTTCTGAGCGTTTTCATCATCCGATTTTGTTTTTATCACTTTCGTGGAAATCATTGCGAAACGCTCTAGTTGACGGCGAATGTTATTTCTAATATCGGTACGTTCGTTAATCCATTCGGCAATAATATGGCGAGCGCCTTCCAGAGCATCTTCCACGGAAGTGATATCGTTTTTCACGTATTTATATGCGATAGATTCCACATCGTTGGCATTCTGGCTCATTATTATTTTAGCCAAAGGTTCTAGTCCGCTTTGTCTAGCCTTTTCGGCTTTGGTTTTTCTGCTTTTTTTATAAGGCAGATATAAATCTTCAAGCGTTGTTAAATCTAGAGTGTTGATGATTTTTTGTTCCAATTCCGAAGTTAAAACACCTTGTTCTTCTAAGGCTTTCAGAATTGCTTTTTTTCGTTTTTCTAAAGCTTCAAATAGATCTTTAAATTTTACAATGTCGCCTATTTGTACTTCGTCTAAATTTCCGGTGCGTTCCTTTCTGTATCTCGATATGAAAGGAATGGTGCAATCTTCATTTAATAATTCTACCGTGTTTTTTACAGATTGTTCTGGTAAATTGGTGTTTGAAATAATATAGGAAACGAGCGATTTCATAGGCTTAAAAATATATTGAAGCGAAAGTAATAAAGTTCTGTAAAAATGGCGTGCATCTACCGAAGCTTTTCTTCTAATATAAGCTCGTTTTTAGTGCATAAAAAAGGCTACCCGTATTGTGGGCAGCCTTAATAATTAAAAAAACACTGAAAATGTATTACTCAACAGTAAGTGTGTACTGTGGGGTTTTGTTTAGCGGGCAAAAATAAGTGTATTCGCCTTTTGCTAATTTGGTAACGTTACTTTTTTCGGTTTGACCTTCGCCAACAACTTTTGTAACATAGGCCGTTTTAATATGGTTTTCTGGGTTTGATGCATCTTTTCCTTTTTCAATTAATACAAAACCAACGTCTACTCCAGAATGGTTATTTGCGATTTCAAAAATGTACGAACCTTCGCTTATGGTAACGTGTTTTTGTGTAAAATCACCTTTTGTTTGTTCTAAAGAAACGGTTTTTACGGCTTGATCTTGGGCGTTAGAATTTAAAGAGAATGCTAAGGCTAATACTAAAATTGCAATTACTTTTTTCATTTTAAAATTGTTTTTACTTCACTTTCGTGAAAAATTGATATTAATTATGGTTTTAAATAAGGTGTTGAAATTATGCTACTACTGTTGTTGGTAATGGTTGTGCTACTGGAAAATCTACAGGAACTTGCGTAGTACTGTGTACGTAATTTGAGATGGTTTTATCGCCAACTAAAGCAATGGTATCTATTAAGTTTCCTTTGGTGTAACCTGCGTTAAAGTAGTTTTCTAATACATCAGCATTGGTTTTTCCACGATTTTCGGTAATGTTTTTAGCTAATTTTGCTAAAGCATCTAATTTGTTGTTTATAGTAGAAAAACCGCCTCTTAATTCTAAGATTTGTTCATCTGTAAAACCATTCATTTTTCCAATGGCTGTGTGGGCAGATAAACAGTAAATACAGTTGTTTACTTCGCTAACGGCTAAGTTTACTACTTCTTTTTCTTTTGCTGATAAAGATGTTTTTGCATTGGCAAAGTTTAAGTAGTTTTCTAAAGCGGTATCACTATGTGCGTAAGTGGCGTATAAATTGGGTACAAAACCTACTGCTTTTTCTAAGTTATCGAAAATGGCTTGGTTGTTTTCGCTTACTTCTGCTCTTGATAATATGTTAAATGTGCTCATAATTTTTAAATTTTATTGCTGTTATATTTTATTAAATGTCTTGGTACAAAGGTGCGACGCTTTTAAAAGTTACACCATGTAGGTTTTTCCTTTTTAGTTGTCAATTTTTCCCTTGGTGTGTTTTTGGGTTTTTAAAGTGAGATATACGGTTTCTCGGCATCGCAATAAAAATCGTGTAGACTGTTTTGCTCGCAATGTGTTTTTGGGCTAATCGTATTTAATACAGGTTTTCTGTTTCCTCTGAATATTTCAATTAAGTTGAAAATGGATATGTTTTTTGTGTTCATAACTTTGATGTTTTAATTGTACACTGCAAAGATGAAACATAAGGAAGGGCAATAACATATCTAGAATACCCGAAAGATTGTCAATTTTTCCCTAAACGGAAGTTTTGAGTTGTTTTTTGAAGTCTGAAGGTGAAAACGTGGTGTGTTTTTTGAATAATCGACTTAAATGTGAGGCATCTTCAAAGCCTACTTCATAAGCAATTTCTTTAGCTGTTTTATCGGTGTAGATTAATAAACGTTTTGCTTCTAAAATAATGCGTTCGTGAATAATTTGTAACGGACTCGTTTTAAGTTTGGCAAACGTGTTCGATAATGTTTTTGGAGATTTAAAAAGTTTATCGGCATAATAAGCTACACTATGCTCGGTTTTAAAATGCGTTTCTACCAATATATTGTATTCTCGTAATAATTCAATTTTTGTGTTTTTGGTGCTTTCAACAAAACCTTCTTTTGCTTTTAACAATCGGGTACTTATTATAATAAAGCGGGACATAAGCATTCTTAGCATTTCGGCTTGTATGGTGTCTTTGGTTTCAAATTCATCCTTAAAAACTTCATCTAAAATAGAGAACTTCCGTTCTTCATCGGCGTTAAGCCCAATAAGCGGCACATGCACATTTCCGAAGAATAATAAACCGGCACAACTAACTTCCTTATCATGATCTTTAATACAATAGAATTCTTGATTAAATTGGTAAACTACTAAGTTTTCGCCTTTAATAAATTGAACATATTGTACAGGCGTTAACACCAGTAAGCTACTAGGTTCAATGGTGTACGGAATGCTATCTACAACAATTTCAGCTTTCGTTTTGTGCGTTCTAATAAAGGTATATAAACCGGCTTGCATAGAGTTTTTGTATGGCTCTAAAAGCGATTCGTTGCCTATTTTTAAAATAGCATTAGTCGAAAACTCTGTAAATGTTTGCTGCATGTGGGGTTAGTCTTATCGATTAAGAAAACATTACATTTTTTGTAATGTAGCGCTGTGTGTAACACTAAATATATTAAAAACAACCAATTTATACTGCAAAAGGAACGAAATGCTATAGATTGCAGGCCTTTTAGTAGGTAATAGGCTTTCGGTTGCAGAATTGGAGATTAAGTTTCATATCTTCGTATGCGATATTAAATACTCCAAAATTCGTGGCACACAACCCAAAACAACATCAGGTAAGAGCAAAGAAACATTTAGGACAGCATTTTTTAAATGATGAAACGGTGGCAGAGAAAATTGCAGACACGTTAACCTTAAATAATTACAAAACAGTTTTGGAAATTGGTCCAGGTATGGGTGTGCTTACCAAGTATATTCTTAAAAAACCGGTAACTACTTATGTGGTAGAGATCGATACCGAATCGGTGGAATATTTGCAAGCCAATTACCTTAATTTGGCACCGCGAATTATAGAAGAGGATTTTTTAAAATTCGATTTAAATACGGTGCTTAACGGCGAACCATTCGCTATTATTGGGAATTTTCCTTATAATATTTCAACACAAATTGTTTTTAAAACGTTGGAAATGCGCGATCAAATTCCTGAGTTTTCAGGGATGTTTCAAAAGGAAGTTGCCGCCCGAATTTGTTCAAAGGAAGGCTCTAAGGTATACGGTATTATGTCGGTTTTGGTGCAAGCTTTTTACCATGCAGAATATTTGTTTACCGTACCGCCACATGTATTTAATCCGCCACCAAAAGTGGAATCTGGAGTGTTAAGGCTCACGCGTAAGGAGAATTATGATTTGCCTTGCGAGGAAAAAATGCTTTTTAAAGTGGTGAAAACTGCTTTTCAACAGCGTCGAAAAACACTTCGTAACAGTTTAAAAACATTCAATTTGTCCGATAATTTAAAAGCAAATAGTATATTTGGCAAGCGTCCAGAGCAATTAAGCGTCGAAGCTTTTATTGAGCTAACGCAAATGCTTGAAAACAACGTTGAAACCTCTTAAATTCTTTCCATTTGTCTGAAGAAAAAGAAAACATACAATTTCAGTTAACCAACGAACTCATTGGGCAAGTTGAGGAATTAATCGCTATTAAAAGTGATAAGGAACTCAAATCGCTTCTAGATGAATTTCACTATGCCGATATTGCTGAAATTCTAGATGAATTAAATCTAGAAGAAGCAGTGTATGTTATTAAACTTTTAGATTCTGAAACAACTTCCGATATTTTAATGGAACTTGATGAGGATAATCGTGAAAAAGTTTTAAGAAACCTTTCTGCTAAAGAAATTGCCGAAGAAATTGAAGAATTAGACACGGATGATGCTGCGGATATTATTGCAGAATTACCAGAGAAACGTCAGCAAGAAGTTATTTCTCAAATTGAAGATGAAGCCCATAAAGCTGAAATCACCGAACTTTTAGCTTACGATGAAGATACCGCTGGTGGACTCATGGCGAAGGAGTTGGTTAAGGTTTATGATACTTGGACGGTAGCGGGTTGTTTACGTAGAATTCGCGGTCAAGCCGAAGAAGTTACCCGTGTACACTCCGTTTATGTGGTAAATAAACAAGGAAAATTAGTGGGAAGGCTCTCGCTAAAAGACTTAATTGTTGCAAAAAGTGAAAAGAAAATTGCTGATATATACATCTCTAGTGTCGATTTTGTAAACGTACATGATGATGTTGAAGATGTGGCCAGAGTGATGGCGAAATACGATTTGGAAGCCATTCCGGTGGTGGACGAAAATCAAATCCTTTTAGGGCGTATTACTATTGATGATATTGTAGATGTTATTAAGGAGGAAGCTGAAAAAGATTATCAATTAGCAGCAGGTATCTCTCAAGATGTTGAGGCTGATGATAGTGTTTGGAAACTTACCAAAGCCCGCTTACCATGGTTATTAATTGGTATGTTTGGAGGGTTGGGAGCTGCTGGAATAATCGAGCAATTTAACGACCACATGGGAGCATTTGTGGTGCTTTTAAGTTTCGTGCCATTAATACAAGCAACTGCAGGAAATGTTGGGGTTCAATCTTCAGCAATTGTCGTACAAGGTTTAGCCAATAATAGCATAGGAGGTAATATTATAAAACGCTTACTAAAAGAAGCTTTGTTAGGACTTGTCAATGGTTTTGCTATAGCTTGTATAGGTTTACTCGTTACGCATTTTGTGTTCAATACATCTTATATGGTGTCTGTAACCATTAGTATTGCACTTGTAGCCGTGATACTTATGGCTGCATTAGTAGGTACATTTATTCCTATTTTTCTGGATAAACGAGGTATAGATCCTGCCGTAGCAACAGGTCCGTTTATAACTACGAGTAACGACTTGTTTGGTATTTTAATCTATTTTCTTATCGCGAAAATTATGCTTGGGTTTTAGTTTGTAAACGGAATTCTTATTCTATTTATACAAAATGCAATTGCTCAAACGATTTGTTAAGTACTTTTTCATCGTTTACTTCCAGCCATTGATTTAAAACCGTGGCATAAATGGTACGGAAATCAATTTCGAATTTTAAGTCGCCATTCGTGTCTAAATGACTTAAATCGGCCATGTTATTATATAAACCTTGCTTTTTAAGTTTTCCACCCATAACAAAAACATTATTTGCGGTACCGTGGTCTGTACCTACGCTGGCGTTTTGTTTTACACGACGACCAAATTCCGAAAAGGTTAAAATAAGGGTGTCATCAAACGTATTGTTGGTTTTTAAATCTTGGACAAAAGCGTCGATACTATTAGCGTAAATACCGAGTAATCGGTTTTGGCTATTTAATTGATTCACATGGGTGTCAAAGCCATTTAATGCGCTATAAAATACTTTGGTTTCTAATCCTGAATTAATAAACTGAGCCGTTGTTTTTAGTTGTTTTCCAAAAGCGTTATTCGGATATTCTATTTTAGATGAAGTTGTTTTACTAGTTTCAAAAATATATTTAGCAGATGATTCTGCCGAAATCATCGATTTGTATAAATAGCCCAAATTATGCTCACTTAAATGTGCATCGTTTTGATGTTTTATTACGTTTTTAAAATACGGGTCTTTCGATAAGTTGTAAAGTGTTTTAGCGTCCTGAGTAGCAATAGCGTTCATGGTTTCGCCTTTCATGGCAAGGGATAAACTGTCGTTGATTTCAATGGCGCTATGTGGGTTTTTGCCGTATTGATCGAGGTAACGCCCCAACCATCCGCTTTGCGAATATGTATCAGAATCGGTAGCGGTTTGCCAAATGTCCATCGATCTAAAATGCGACCGAATTGGGTTGGGGTAGCCCACATTATTTATAATGGTTAAATGCCCATCGTCATACAATTGTTTTAAAGGTTTTAAGCTTTTATGTAAACCAACTTCATCTGTTAATTTTATAACCTCATTTTTCTTAATACCTAAAGTGGGGCGGGCTTTATAATACAAGTCGTTTTGGTAAGGAATTACGGTGTTTAACCCGTCATTTCCACCCGAAAGTTGAATAATAACCAGGCGTTTATAACCTAATTGGCTTTGTGCTACTCGCTCGAAAGCTTTTACAAAACTAGGCACAAAAAACAAGCTACTGGCGAGCGACGATTGTTTTAAAAATTTTCTTCTGTCCATAATTAGCACATTTGATATTCGGGTAACGACATAAGTTGTATACCATATTCCTGTTTAGAAACTTTGTTTAGCGACTCTAAATACAAGCGTGCACTATCACTAATAGGGCAGGCTAATAAGTGGTTTTCTATATCGTTGAGGTCTATGTTGGCAAATGCTTTATCGAAAGCCTTCCAATTGGCTTCTGTTTTAAAACGTTTGCCATAAGCTTTTTTAAAGGCATCTTTTTTTTCTGAAATAGCCTCATCTGAAATCCCTATTTTACTCTTGGAAATATACGATTGATTTAAAATTAATGATGGCAATTTTAGCCGTAGCGTAATGGTATTGCTGTCTATCCAACTTCGTCCACCTTTCCACCCAGCAACGTTTGGCGGATTTAATAAAATTTGTCCCAATAACTTCTGAATATTAAATAACTGTCGAGGCGCTTTATATTTTATTGGCACCACTTGATTCATTCCAACCAATAATTCAATAGGGGATTTTATTTTCGTTCCTCTATTTTCATCATCATAAAACCAATCGGAAAGCATCATGTAGCGCATCAGGTTTTCGATGTTATAATCTTTATAAAATACATCGGTCATTTGGTTTACATGGGTTTCATTTATGGTGTCGTTAACAAAATAGCGGTATATTTTTTCTGAAATAAAATAAGCGCATTGTTTTTTTTCTAGAATGAAATCAATAATATCATCACCGTTAAAATTACCTGTTTTCTCGAAAAAAGTTTTATCGCTTTCATCGTGTGTTCGTTTTTTGAAAACAAATTCACCTTTCAAATTATGACTATAGCCTGTAAATGCTTTGGCGCTTTCCTTAATATCGTTTTCGGTGTAATGCCCAACACCTAAAGTGAACAATTCCATGAGTTCTCGAGCAAAATTCTCGTTCGGTTTTTGTTTCTTATTTTGTTTGGTGTTTAAGTATTTGGTCATGGCTGCTTCCTTGGAAATAGCTTTTACAAAATCTTTAAAATTACCTAAAGCATGTTCGCGTAATCGGTTATGGAAGTTTTGGGTGTATATGTAATTATTGTCTTCACATACAAAATGATTGGCCCAAAATAAGGTCATCTTTTCTCGAAGTAGAGCGTTGGAGTGTGATAGTCTATCAACCCAGGCCACGTTGAGTTCCTTGGTTTTTTCTCGGCTTAGCTTCTGAAATTTTTTAATGTTTTCTTTGAAATTATCCTGAGAGTCGTTTAGTAACTTGTCCATTTCCGAAGTATCAAGCCGCAAAGGTTTTATTTCTTTTGAAGATTCAATCAAGGCATTAACAACCGATTTTTTACTCTTTTTTGAAAGTGTTTCGAGTTGTTTAGGAAGAATGCCGAAACCTACGCGCCAATATAAATGCTGAACATGTTTGCTTTTCATTTGAAAGTGTATTAAAAATGAACTCTGGTGTTTCTTTAGACTTATTTTTTATCTAAAGGTTTAATTCCGTGTAAAATACAAAAAAAACCGTCTTAATAAATTAAAACGGTTTTTGGTATTATATATTGAGTATATTTCTATAAATCAAATTTAATCCCTTGTGCTAAAGGAAGTTCTGTAGTGTAGTTAATCGTGTTTGTTTGTCTGCGCATGTACACTTTCCAAGCATCGCTGCCCGATTCTCGGCCGCCGCCCGTATCTTTTTCGCCGCCAAAAGCACCGCCAATTTCTGCGCCCGATGTACCAATATTTACGTTTGCAATACCGCAATCAGAACCTTGAACGGATAAAAAATGTTCGGCTTCACGCAAATTATTCGTCATTATAGCTGATGATAAACCTTGAGCCACTTGATTTTGGATTTCAATGGCATTTTCAACGCCTCCACTGTATTTCAAAAGGTATAAAACAGGAGCAAAAGTTTCATGTTGTATAATTTCAAAATCGGGTTTTCCTTCGGCAATAGCTGGTTTTACATAGCATCCGCTTTCGTAACCTTCACCTTCAAGTACGGCGCCTGCAACTATAATTTTTCCGCCTGCTTCAACTACTTTATCCAAAGCATTTTTATACATATTTACGGCATCGGTATCAATTAATGGTCCAACGTGGTTGTTTTCATCTAAAGGATTTCCAATACGGAGTTGTTTGTAAGCGTCTACAATAGCTGTTTTTACCGTGTCATATACAGACTCGTGAATAATTAAGCGCCTAGTTGATGTACAACGTTGTCCACAAGTGCCTACAGCACCGAAAACAGCTCCAATAACCGTCATTTTTATGTCGGCATCAGGGGTAACAATAATAGCGTTATTGCCGCCAAGTTCTAATAAACTTTTGCCTAACCGTCCTGCAACTTCTTGGGCTACAATTTTCCCCATTCGAGTAGATCCTGTTGCTGAAATTAATGGAATACGAGTGTCTTTCGTCATAAATTCACCCACTTTATAATCGCCATTAATTAAGGAAGAAATACCTTCGGGTAAGTTGTTTTCGGCAAATACTTCCGCAGCAATATTCTGGCAAGCAATACCGCAAAGTGGTGTTTTTTCACTGGGTTTCCAAATACAAACGTCACCACAAATCCAAGCTAAAGCGGTATTCCAAGCCCAAACCGCCACGGGGAAATTAAATGCGGAAATAATACCAACCACACCAAGCGGATGGTATTGCTCGTACATGCGGTGTCCGGGGCGTTCGGAGTGCATGGTTAGTCCGTGAAGTTGGCGCGATAAACCCACGGCAAAATCGCAGATATCTATCATTTCTTGTACTTCTCCCAAGCCTTCTTGGTAGCTTTTTCCCATTTCGTATGATACCAATTTGCCTAAAGCTTCTTTTTTTTCTCTTAGTTTATCTCCAAACTGACGTACAATTTCTCCACGCTGCGGTGCGGGAAGTGTTCTCCAGGTTTTAAAGGCGCTCGTTGCTTTTTCCATAACGACATCAAAATCGGCTTTGGTTGTTGCTTTTACTTGTCCAATTAATTGACCATCTACAGGGGAAAAACTGTCGATAAGATCTCCGTTGGAAAATTTTTGACTTCCGGTTGATGTGCCTTCATTTATAGAATTAACGCCTAAAACTTTAAGCGCCTTGTGTATACCGAATTGATTGGCTATAGTTTGCATGGATTGTGAATTTGTGGGTTTTGTGTTGTTTTCTTACGAATATAATAATAAAAAACCTTTTTTACTGAAATTACTCTTTTAAATATAAGGTTGTTTAAAGTGTTTTTTACAAGATTGAATGAGCTATACTGTTTAAAAATCTTTAACTTTGTGATGAAATTAACAAAGCCTAAAAAACTAATTCTCAGTAATTGAACGTAATTTTATTAAGATTGCCTTGTGTCTTTTTTTTCATAAAACCGTTCGTTTTTATTTAACCTCATAGTTTATGTCTTTTAAAAAGCTATTCATTTTTGTTACGCTTATTGCGTTAGTTGTTTCTTGTAAAAAAGAAGTTGTGGAAACTGATAATATTTTCAAATTCCGCGATTATATCAGTTACACCACTTCGGGGCGTGTTTCGGTAGCAAAACCCATTCAAATTAATTTAACCAATCCGGTTGAAGGTTGGGAAATGGGGCAAGAAATAACCGATAATATCGTGAGTATAAAACCTCATGCACAAGGTAAATTAACCGTTGGGAATAACCATACGCTGTTGTTTACGCCCGACGAACCTTTGGCCGCTGATACTGAATATGCTGTAACCGTTAAATTGGGCGAAATTTATAAAAATATACCAGCAGATTATACAAATTACACCTTTCAGTTTAAAACCATTACGCCAAATTTCAATATAGAAACGCAGTATTTACAATCGTATAGCAAAAATTGGCAATACCTGGAAGGCGTTATAAAATCGGCAGATATTATTTCAATTACAGATGCTAAAAACTTAGTTGAAGCATCGCAAAGCGGAAAAAAACTAAACCTAGTTTTTAATGAAGCCAGCAAAACGGCAAAATATTTCGAATTTAAAATTGATAGTATTCATCGAAATATTGAAGATGATAAAATTTTAATAACATGGAATGGGAAACCAATAAACGCATCTAGCGAGGGAGAGAATTCCGTAAACATTCCGGGTATTAATAATTTCAGTATTGTTGATGTTGATGTGGTGCAATCGCCAGAACAATATTTGGCAATCAATTTTTCCGATCCTTTAAAAAAACAACAAAATTTTGATGGATTAGTCACTATTCAGAATGGGAAAAACCCAAAATATATAGTCGATGGACATGTTTTAAAAGTATATCCAGAGAGTAAATTGGTGGGGAATATTCAGGTTGATATTTTTCAAGGTATTAAAAACACAGACGATTTTAAACTTAAAAAACCGTTTTCAGAAACCATAGCTTTTGAAGATATTAAACCACAAGCTCGACTTATTGGAAATGGTACTATTTTGCCTAATTCAGAAGCTTTGAAATTTAATTTTGAAGCCGTAAACTTGAGCGCTGTTGATGTACGCGTGATCAAAATTTTTGAGGACAATGTACTTCAATTTCTTCAAGACAATAACTTGAATTCGGACAATCAATACGAAATAAAAAAAGTAGGGCGTCGCATTGCAAAACAGACTATTCAGCTTCAATCTTCCGAAGAAAATACAGGGAAATGGAAAGCGTATAGTATCGATTTATCTCAGTTTTTTAAAGCCGATCCGGGAGCTATTTATCGTGTAGAGGTGAGTTATACTAAAAGTTATTCTTTATACGATTGTGAAGCTAATGCGGGAACATCAAACACTCAAGACGATGGTTATGATGATTACTATGACGATGAATATTATGAAGGTGATTTAGCTGAAATAGATTCGGAAGATGAAGATTTACGTGAGGAAGCCTATTGGGATAATTTAACTTACCGTTATAAAGATTACAGTTATAATTGGCGTGAAGAAGAGAATCCTTGCCATGATGCCTATTATGGCGAACGCAGAATAGTATCGCAAAATATATTGGCTTCTAATTTGGGGGTTATTGTAAAGCAGGGCGCGAATAATTCGTATTATTTCGCAGTTTCAAACATTTTAAACACCAACCCAGAGCCGAATACTAGAGTGGCACTTTATAATTTTCAGCAACAAGAATTGAGCAGTGGTATCACAGATAGTGAAGGTTTAACTTTGATTGATTCTGATAAAAAAGCAGCTTTTGCTATTGTTTCTAAAGGAAAAAACACCACTTATGTGAGGCTGCACGATGGTAATTCCTTGTCATTAAGTAAATTCGATGTTTCAGGAAATCGTTTGCAACGCGGACTTAAAGGCTATATTTATGGCGAACGTGGTGTTTGGCGTCCGGGTGATACGTTGCATTTAACTTTTATGTTGAATGATAAGGCTAATAAATTACCAAGCGGGCACCCTGTGAAAATGGAAATTACCGATCCGAACGGAAAATTAGTGTATAAAAAAGTAACTACAGATGAATTAAACAATGTGTTTAAATTTACTGTACCAACGTCTCAAGAAGATAAAACTGGCGATTATAACGCGAAAGTTTCGGTTGGTGGCGCTACGTTTTATAAAAGTTTATCTATTGAAACTGTAAAACCAAATCGTTTAAAAATTAAGGTAGATTTTGAAAATGAAATCCTGACAAACAATACGCCTTTAAAGGGTATGTTGGATGTGAAATGGCTGCATGGTGCACCCGGGAAAAACTTAAAGGCTGAAATTAAAGCGAAATTTAGCACAGCGCATACGGCTTTTGAAAATTTTAAGCAATATACTTTTAACGATCCTACGCGTGTTTTTCAAACCGAAGAAGCTATTGTTTTTGATGGAAAAGTTAATGAAGAAGGTTTAGCTGAAATTAACAACAAATTGGCTGTTGGTAAAAATGCGCCTGGTATGTTGAATGTACAATTTTTAGTGCGTGCTTTTGAAAACGGAGGCGATTTTTCGATGGATGCGTTTACTAAACAATACGCGCCTTACGAATCTTTTGTGGGGTTGCGTTCACCGGAAGGTAATGCTTACGGTTCGTTTTTTACAGATGAAAATCAAACTTTTGATGTGGTTGTGGTCGATGCCAATGGCAAGCCTTTAAAACGCAATAATTTAGAGGTTAAAGTCTATAAAGTAGAATGGCGTTGGTGGTGGAATTCGTCTTATGATGATTTATCGAGCTACGTGTCTACTAGTTATCACCGTCCGTATTTTGATTCAAAAGTAAATACCGATGCCAATGGAAAAGGGACTTTTAAATTGATTATTCCTGATGATGCTCGCGGACGATACTTGATTAGAATTACCGACCCAGTTAGTGGTCATGCCACAGGAAGAACGGCTTATTTCTATAAAAATTGGTGGCAAAAATCGCCTTCGAGTGATAAAGAAGCAGCAAAAATGTTGGTGTTTTCTGCCGATAAAGAAAAATATAATGTTGGCGAAATAGCCAAAATCACCTTTGCTTCAGGTAGCGAAGGACGTGCGTTGGTAAGTATTGAAAATGGGACTGAAGTTTTAGATTATCGCTGGGTGAAAACCGAAAAGGGAGAAACCGTTGTTGATGTGCCTGTAACTCCAGAAATGGCGCCTAATGTGTTTGTGAATATTTCACTTTTACAACCGCATGCTATTTCTGAAAACGATTTACCTATTCGTTTGTATGGCGTTATTCCAATGCTTGTGGAAGATCCATTGACAAAGCTAGAGCCTCAATTGAGTATGCCTGATGCGCTGCGTCCAGAACAAAATTTCGAAATTAAAGTTTCAGAAAAAAATAAAAAAGCGATGACTTACACGATTGCTGTGGTGGAAGAAGGTTTACTTGATTTAACACGTTTTAAAACGCCAAATGCATGGAATGAGTTTTACAAACGTGAAGCTTTGGGTGTAAAAACTTGGGATATTTATGATGATGTTATTGGAGCTTATTCAGGGAGTATCGATCAGGTTTTTGCAATTGGTGGCGATGGCAGTGCAGCTGGTGGAAAAAATAAAAAAGCCAACCGTTTTAAACCTGTAGTCACTTATTTGGGGCCTTTCAGTTTAGCTGCTGGACAACAAAAAACGCATAATGTTAAACTACCGAATTATATTGGAGCTGTGCGTGCCATGGTGGTTGCTGGAAACAATGCCGATGAAGCTTATGGTAGCACGGATAAATCGGTTCAAGTTAAAAAGCCTTTAATGGTTTTGGCTACGCTTCCGCGGAAATTGAGTCCTGGAGAAAAAGTAACGCTTCCGGTAACGGTTTTTGCTATGGAATCTAAAGTAAAACAGGTTGATATTAGTTTGAAATTAAGCAACGGAATTTCGGTTGTTGGTGCTCAAAAAAAGACTTTAAGTTTTGCGAGGCCTGACGAACAAATGACGTATTTTGAATTAGACGTCAGTAAAGCAAAAGGCATCAATACTGTTGAAGTTATAGCTACAGGAAATGGTGAAAAATCGACTTATAAAGTAGAACTTGATGTTGTGAATCCAAATCCAATCACCTCAAAAACTATTGATAAAACGTTAGAAGCTAATGCAAATGAAACCATTGCGTTTTCAACCTTTGGAGTAACAGGGACAAATTTGGCAACGGTAGAGTTTTCAACTTTACCTCCGATGGATTTTTCACGTCGTTTACAATATTTAATTCAGTATCCTCATGGTTGTGTAGAGCAGACTACATCTGGCGTGTTTCCGCAGTTGTTTTTATCTGATATTTTCGATTTAACATTTGAAAAGAAAAAGGAGATTCAAACAAATATTGAAAATGGTATTAAACGTTTAGGGCATTTTCAAAGACCAAGTGGTGGCTTAAGTTATTGGATTGGTGAACATAGTGCTGATGATTGGGGTACCACATACGCTGGACATTTTATGATGGAAGCCGAAAAGAAAGGCTTTGTATTACCGCTTAGTTTTAAAAGTAATTGGATAAAATATCAAACACAATCGGCTCGAGATTGGCGACCAAGTTATCGCAGTTATAATTCCGATTTGGCACAGGCTTATCGTTTATACACGTTGGCATTGGCGGGAAGTCCCGATTTGTCAAGTATGAATCGTTTACGTGAATTTAGCGAGATTTCTAACGAGGCTAAATGGCGTTTAGCAGCGGCGTATGCTTTAGCGGGGCAGAAAGAAGCGAGTATGGCTATTTCACAATCGGCTAACATTAATTTTAAATCGTCGAATTCAAATGCGTACACTTATGGTTCGCCAGATAGAAACCGTGCCATGGCCTTAGAAACTATGGTGTTGACTAAAAATTCTAAAATGCGAGAGCTTGCCGAAACTATTGCTAAAGATTTATCGAGTACGCGTTGGATGAGTACGCAAACCAGTGCGTATAGTTTGCTTGCTATGGCAAAAATGGTAAATGCTAACGGCGGAAAATCACTAGATTTAAGTTATACTATTAATGGAAAACAAGAAACGATTTCTTCGGAAAGCGCCATTGCACAGCGTGAATTAAAAGTTAATGATGGTGAAAACACCTTAACGTTTATCAACCAAAAGGATAATTTGGTTTATGTACGCGTTTTAAATTCGGGAAAATTGCCGTTGGGTAATGAGTTTGCTGAACAACGTGGCTTGAGTGTTTCGGTGGTTTATAAAGATTTATCAGGAAATAAAATATCAATATCTAAATTACAACAAGGTCAAGATTTTGTGGCGACTGTAACAGTAAGTAATTTAAAAGATAGCGAAGTTAATAATGTGGCTTTAACGCAAATTTTTCCATCGGGATGGGAAATTGTAAACACACGTTTTACTGCTTTTGGTAGTAGTACAACGGGTCAGGCACGATTTACAGATATTCGTGACGACCGTGTAAATTTCTATTTCGATTTACCGGAAAAAGGAAAACATAGCACCAAAACATTTAATGTGATGCTTAATGCATCGTATTTAGGATCGTATTATTTATATGGCATTCAGGCAGAAGCCATGTACGATAACGACTTTTTAGTGCGAACTAAAGGCCAATGGGTGACGGTAGAAAAGTAACTTTTCAGCCTATAAAAAGCTAGAAAAAAATACCTGTTTAGGTTTAAAATTAAATAGGTCTTTTTTTGTATAATGATGACTATCTTTTTTAATGCTTTAATGTAAAATGGCCGTTAGTTTTTTGGCCGTTAATGATGATGCTATACCAATAATCACCAGATTCTAGAGGGTTTCCAGAAAGGGTGCCGTCCCATGAAAAAGGTTCGTTTTTAGAGTACTTTATAAGTTTACCATATCGATTAAAGATAGAAACTTCGCTGTTTTCATAGAGTTCAATTCCTTTTAAATCAAAAGTGTCATTAAAACCGTCGTTATTAGGTGTGAAATATTTAGGGATATAAAAATGAATAAAGGTTTTTGTTACTAGTGTGTTACAGCTTTGTTCTTTTGCGTAAATGGTGTAAAGTCCGCCTTCGATGTTAGTAAAAGTTTGGTTGGGGTTATAGATGTTTCCGTTAATAGAAAATATAAAATTTCCGGTGTTGGCTGTGGTAATTACGATGTTATTTCCATCCGAAATTACCTGTTCAAATATGGGTAAATCTTTCCGCGAAAGCGTTATGGTTTTAGTTACGGAGCAGGTTTGGTTAGAGACTTCTACGGTGTATGTTCCTGCTTGATTTACGGTAATAAATTCGGTGGTTTCACCTGTGCTCCAAAGGTAGGTTGCGGTTGTGATATTAGTATCGGCATGAAGATCTATGGTTTCGTTTTCGCAAAACTCTAAAGTTTCGTCTTCAATTTGAGGGATGTTGTAAAAAACAATCTCGATGGGCGTTCTAGAGTTCGAGATGCAACCGCCAATTATTGTTTCTGATTCAGCATAATAGGTGCCTGAAACGGTTGGTGTGTAGCTGTTGCTATTGGTTTTTAGTAAGTTGCCGTTAGTTGGCGCATCGAACCAGTTTATAGTGGAGCTAGAGGGCGCATTTGCGGTTATTGGTGCGTTGCTGTTTTCGCAAACAAAAACATCGCCGTTACTCGTTGGCGCATTAGGCTGGGGGATAACTTGAATTTCGAATATTTCCGAGGTGGTATTACAGGAGTTATTGGATAAATTAATAGCATCTTCGGCTACTTTCGCACGGTAAAAGGTGTTGGTGTTTACTGGTGGAGTGTTGTATGTTTTATTGTTTTCTCCAAGAATATCGGTCCAATTTACGCCATCGTTACTTTGTTGCCATTGGTAAAAGTGTGTTGCGAAAATGGTGAAATCGGGTATAACCGTTAGTGTGGTAGAAAAAGGAAGCTGATTTTCGCAAACCGCAATTTGAGTTTCGTTTGTAGGGGTTTCAATAAAAATGCTATCACCACAGGTTTTAAAAACAATATCGTCTATAGCTAAGTCGTTTCCGCAGCCGCCAACACCGTTATTCAGCATTTTTAAAATTACTGAAGTTTGCCCCGGTTCCGTTTGAAAAACAAGTGCATATTGTTCCCAATTAGGGGTTAATGTACTATTAATATTGCCGGTGTCACCACTTGCTAAAAGTTGCGTATTGGTATTGTCCCATATTTCAAACTTTACATTTATGGGAATCCCAGAACCACAAGACGAATGGTTGGAAGGTAATAAATTTATCATCCATGAAGAAAACTCGTAAGTGGTGTTTTCACATAAACCACTAATGGCTGTTTGGTAAAATTCACCCGGAGTAAAATCGGCATTAACTATAAGGCTTCGGCCATTGACGTCCCCAACAGTATGATCTTGAATGTCGTGCCAGCCGAATCCATTGGTTCGGTTAGATACCGTGTAAAATCCGTCGTTTGGTTGTCCGTTGGCATAGGTATATGTTGTTGTTCCGAAGGGAAGTGGTGTGTTTGTTGTTCCGGTGCCAAAAGTTTCCGTAAATATAGGGGTGCCCGAATGTCCGGTACAAAAGCCGAGTTGCGCATGTGTTTTTATGGCAAATATCAAGCTAAATAGGATGAGGGATTTTTTGATAATGCTTGGTTTTTTTTAGTTGGAATACTATGCAAAATACGTCGAATAACTATATTAGTGAAATATTAAAGTAAATTTCAAAAGAAAGAATCTAAAAATGAGAGAATTACCTTATTATGCTGTCATTTTTACATCGACACAAAAGGATGATATTGCAGGCTACGATGCCATGGCTTTAAAAATGGAAGCTTTAGTGAAAACACAAAGCGGATTTTTAGGTATGGAAAGTGCTCGGGACGAGGTAGGTATTACCGTGAGTTATTGGGAAAACTTAGATGCCATAAAAAAATGGAAACAGGAAAGTGCCCATTTGGAAGCGCAACATAAGGGCCGAGAGCATTGGTACAGTTGGTATAATGTGAAAGTGTGTAAAGTAGAGCGGGAGTACGATTTTAGTTAATATTCCGATGTTAGATATTACTTCATTAATTTAAGTGAAACGCCATCTAAACCCACCTATTTAGAGTATATAATTTAAGTGAAAGTCATTCTCAAACATATAAAAAAACATAAGGTGAAATCGGCAATTCTGGCATTCTTGCTAGTGGCCTATTGTTTTTGTTTGCCAAATCCCCTTTTTAAAGATGCTACGGCTACGGTAATTACCGATGCGCAAGGGCATTTATTAGGCGGGCAAATAGCAAACGATGGACAATGGCGCTTTCCGTATAGCGATAGTATTCCTAATAAGTTTGAAACTTGTATTATTCAGTTTGAAGACGCTTATTTCTATAAACACCCAGGGTTTAATCCTATTTCTATTTTTAAAGCTTTAAAAGAAAATTTGCAAGCCAATGGTATTAAACGCGGCGGAAGCACTATTACACAACAAGTTATTCGCTTAGCACGTAAGGGGCAAAAAAGAACTTATTTCGAGAAAATTATAGAGATTATTATGGCTACACGTCTGGAGTTTTCGGCTTCCAAGCGTAAAATTTTAACCTATTATGCCAGTAATGCCCCTTTCGGGGGAAATGTTGTAGGGCTCGATGCCGCATCTTGGCGTTATTTTAACCGGAATGCTAGTCAGCTTTCATGGGCAGAAAGTGCTACGTTGGCTGTGTTACCTAATGCCCCTAGTTTAATTTATCCAGGGAAAAACCAAAAACGTTTACTGGAAAAACGCAATAGGTTATTGAGCAAGTTGCTAGAAAATAGTAAAATTGATAGTTTAACTTATCGATTAGCGGTTGCTGAAGGTTTGCCACAAAAACCATATCCGTTACCACAAAGCGCTCCGCATTTGTTGCAGAAAGTAGCAAAAACGAATCAAGGTAAGCGTATGCAAACCACGATAGATGCGAAACTTCAAAAACGCGTAAATTATATTGTAAATACACATTACAACCAGTTAAAACAAAATGAAATTTACAACGCTGCTGTTTTGGTTTTAGATGTAAAAACGCGCCAAGTTTTAGCGTATGTAGGTAATACGCCAACCGATAAAGCGCATCAAAAAGATGTAGATATTATTGATAAACCACGAAGTACTGGTAGTATTTTAAAGCCTTTTCTATATGCAGCCATGTTAGATGCCGGCGATTTATTACCTAATACTTTAGTGGCCGATGTACCAACAAAATATGGGAGTTACACACCTGAAAACTATAATAAAACCTTTGATGGCGTTGTACCTGCAAGTTTGGCCTTGTCTCGCTCTTTAAATGTACCATCGGTGCGCATGCTGCAGGCTTTTGGTTTAGATCGGTTTCATCATTATTTAAAAATGTTGAGGTTGAAAGATTTAAAGTATAATGCCAACCACTATGGTTTATCTTTAATTTTAGGTGGTGCCGAAAGCAACTTGTGGGATTTATGTAAAAGTTATGCAGCCTTATCTTCAACCTTAAATCATTATTCTGATAATTCGAGTACTTATTTTTCTAATGAATTTTGCGAGCCTACTTTTTTTGCTTCAGAAAAGGTAAACTTCGGAAAAATAACACCGGATAAAACAATTTTTAATGCAGCTTCGGTGTATTTAACCTACCAAAGTTTAAAGGAAGTCAATCGTCCTGAAAGTGATGAAAGTTGGGAGTTTTTTGACGATTCCAAACAAATTGCATGGAAAACCGGAACGAGTTTTGGGTTTCGAGATGCTTGGGCTATTGGAAGTACCAAAGGTTATGTTGTAGGCGTTTGGGTAGGAAATGCTGATGGCGAAGGACGTCCGGGTTTGGTTGGTGTGCAAACGGCAGCACCTATTTTGTTTGATGTTTTTGATGTCTTACCAAATAGCGATTGGTTTGCTCAACCTTTCGATGCCATGCAAGAAGTGTCTATTTGCAAGCAAAGTGGGCATCGAGCATCACCAAATTGCGACGATGTAACGGAAGCCTTTATTCAAGTTTCAGGTTTAAAAACAAAGCCGTGTCCGTATCATGTTTTAATTCATTTAGATAAAAACGAAAACTTACAAGTAAACACGTCTTGTGAAGATGTCGGCAATATCCGGCATCAATCATGGTTTGTCCTACCGCCGTTAATGGCACATTATTATAAAAGTAAAAATCCTTTTTATAAAGCATTACCAAAATTTAGAGCTGATTGTTTGGGGGAGAATAGCGTGTCTATGGATTTTGTTTATCCGGAAGAAGACAATAGTGTGTTTTTACCAAAGGATTTTGATGGTGAAACCAATGCGTTAATTCTTAAAATAGCACATTCCAAACCAGAAAGCACTTTGTTTTGGTATGTGGACGAGTTGTTTGTTGGGAGCACAAAAATGATTCACGAAATGGCGATAATCCCAATAGCAGGCAAGCATATTATTACTGTGGTAGATGAATTTGGGAATACTGCTACCCGGAAAATTGAGGTGGATTTATAGTTTTTTTAACGTTTTAATGTAAAGTGTCCGGTAAGTTTTTGCCCATCAATAATAATTACATACCAATAATCACCGGTAGATAATTGGTTGTTTTTATAAGTCCCGTCCCATTCAAAAGCACTGTTTTTAGCGAATTTTAATAATTTTCCATAGCGATCGAAAATAGAAACTTCCGATGCGCTGTACTGTTCGATACCGGATAGATTGAAGCTATCATTAATTCCATCGTTATTCGGTGTGAAAAACTTCGGAATATAAAAATGAAGAAACTGTTGTGTAACAATATCTGAACAATTCTGAGATTTTACGTAAATCGTGTAAAGTCCGCCATCAACATTATAAAAATAAGAATTTGGTTGAAAAATATTCCCATCAATGGAATACAGAAAGTTACCCATGTTTAAGGTTGAAATAACAATATCATTTCCATGAGATGTTACAGTCTCAATAAGTGGCGTTTCTGCGGTTGAAATATTAAAAATTCGGGTTTCATAATCGCAAATATTTCCGGTTATTTCAACAGAAAAACGACCTGAAGAATCAATAGTTATCGTTTCAGTTGTTTCACCGGTATTCCATAAATAGGAGGCATTTGCAATACTTGTTTCGGGCTCCAAAATCAACGTTTGAAATTCACATAATTCAATATCATTCTCAAAAATAAATCCGGGTTGATCTCCAAAAATATCCCATGAACATGTCGTTGTGTTAAAAGTCGTACTTTGCCAGCACTCTAAAGTTGGTTGAATGGGTTGTGTTCCTGTAACGTCCCAAGCGCATGTTGTAGTATTAAATGCGGCAGTTTCATAACAAGCTGTTGTTGGAGCCATGGCTTGGCTTCCCGTTATATCCCAAGAACAGGTTGCTGTATTAAAAGTGGCGTTTTGCCAGCACTCTAAAGTTGGTTGAATGGGTTGTGTTCCTGTAACGTCCCAAGCGCATGTTGTAGTATTAAATGCGGCAGTTTCATAACAAGCTGTTGTTGGAGCCATGGCTTGGCTTCCCGTTATATCCCAAGAACAGGTTGCTGTATTAAAAGTGGCGTTTTGCCAACACTCTAAAGTTGGTTGAATGGGTTGCGTTCCTGTAACATCCCAAGCGCATGTTGAAGTATTAAATGTGGCAGTTTCATAACAAGCTGTTGTTGGAGCTATGGCTTGACTTCCCGTTATATCCCAAGAACAGGTTGCTGTATTAAAAGTGGCATTTTGCCAACACTCTAAAGTTGGTTGGATAGGTTGTGTTCCGGTGATATCCCAATCACATGTTGTACTATTTAATGTTGCTGTTTGCCAGCATGAAAGTGTTGGAGTAGGTGGTAAAATAGCAACTTCAGCTTTATATTCTGTTGAAAATGAAACACATTGAGGATTACTTAAATTAATAGCTACTTGTGCAATTTTAGTTCTATAATAACTGGTTGCTGAAATGGATACGGGAAGTGAAGCATTTGTTTCACTAGTGATATCATTCCAAATAACACCATCATAACTGATTTGCCATTGGTAAAAATGAGTACTGTAAACAGAAAAATCAGGAGTGGCTGTTAATGTGGTATTATAAGGTGTTTCTGTGCTACATAAACTCACTGCGTTACTGTTTGATGGTTCTGTGGTTGTTACGTAATCTCCGCAAGATTTAAATTCAATATCATCTATGGCTAAATCGTTGCCACAACCGCCAACACCATTATTTATCATTTTTAATATAACGGTATTTTGAGAAGCAAGCGTTTCAAAAACTAAACCATATTTCTCCCAATTTGGGTTAGATGTTTCTGCTATATTACCGGTAACACCTCTGGCTAATAGGTTAGCGTCAGTGGCATCCCATATTTCAAAACTTACATTAATGGGTATGGTACCTCCGGGTTGTGTTGCGCAAAAGCTATTAGCTTTAACTAAATTTATTAGCCAGGCCGAAAACTCATATGTCGTATTCTCACAAAGGCCAGTTATAGTCGTTTTGTAAAATTCGCCTGGGTCTGTGGCTGCATTCACAATTAAACACTTGCCGTTAGTATCAAAACTTGTGTGGTCTTCTATTTGATGCCAATCAAAACCATTTCCTATAGTACCATTTCCCACGGTGTAAAAGCCATCACCAGGAAAACTATTAGAGTAGGAGTATGTTGTAACACTAGATGGTAATGGATTATTTGAAGTGCCTGAGCCAAAAGATTCTGTAAAAATTGGATCGCCAGAATTTCCATTGCAAAACCCAAGTTGTGCATGGAGATTCGTTAATACAAAACAGGAAAGAATAAGCCCTAATATGCAGTTTTTAAATATAATGATAATGTCCGTTTTAGTTGTTTATTTTCTTTTGTTTAAAAACAAATGGTTTTGCTATATTATAAAAATAGATTTTGGAATATAGGTGTTTAGTAGAAAAATAGACCTATACAAAAACCATACAAGTGTTTAAAGTCTTTTATGTAGAGGGAGTTAGAGTATAACAAAAAAAAATGCCCGAATGTAAATTCGGGCATAACCAACCAAAATAAAGTTTTATAACGTACTGTTTGTCAAAAACTAGATCATATTTAATTGGGGACATGTTCTACATGAGGTTATCATGTTTTGCTTTGATTAATTTTTAGAGAGGTGATGTTTTATTTATGGTGGCTTATGGCGATTTTTTGTTCGCTTTTAGAAATTTCGAAATCTGTAAACAAAACTTCAAAAGCGATAAAAGCCAATGCCATAAGTAGGACTATTCTAAGTGTGTTTTTCATAATCGAAAAAAGGGTTAGTAGGTTTGGTACCTGCAAAGTCAAAAATATTTTCGATACCACAAAGAAACTCACTAGTTTTATGCTTTAAATCGTGTTTTTAATACACTTAATCGATAAAATCAAAGTAAATCGTGAAGTTTTACATTAAAAAAAGAGGTGCTTTTTGAGAAACACCTCTTTTTTAAATATGTATTATGTTATTTCTAGCTTAATCTATTATTTTAAAACCTGTGTAAGCTTGTAGTGCTTCTGGAATTTCAATGCCGGCTTCAGTTTGGTAATTCTCTAAAATACCAGCAAGTACTCTTGGTAAAGCTAAAGAGCTACCGTTTAAAGTGTGTGCTAATTCATTTTTACCTTCTGCATTTTTAAATCTAAGTTTTAACCTGTTCGCCTGAAAAGTTTCAAAATTAGAAATTGAAGAAATTTCTAACCAACGATCTTGAGCGGTAGAAAACAATTCAAAATCGTAAGTTAAAGCAGAGGTAAAGCCTAAATCGCCTCCACAAAGTCTTAAAATTCTGTATGGTAATTTCAATTCTTGTAAAATACCTTTTACATGCTCCACCATAGCATCTAAAGCTTTGTAAGATTGCGTTGGATGCTCCACACGTAAAATTTCAACTTTATCAAATTGGTGTAAACGGTTTAAACCTCTTACGTGCGCACCGTAACTTCCAGCCTCACGTCTAAAACACGGTGTATAACCTGTAATACCAATAGGTAATTCGGATTCATCAAGAATGGTGTCTCTAAAAATATTGGTTCCTGGTACTTCCGCAGTAGGAATTAAATATAAATTATCTTCACCAACATGGTACATTTGCCCTTCTTTATCTGGCAATTGCCCGGTACCAAAGCCCGAAGCTTCGTTTACTAAATGTGGTAATTGGTATTCGGTGTAACCAGCAGCTGTATTTTTATCTAAAAAATAAGCAATTAAAGCACGTTGTAATCGTGCGCCTTTACCTTTATAAACCGGAAATCCTGCACCTGTAATTTTATTACCAAGTTCAAAATCTATAATGTCGTATTTCTTAGCTAATTCCCAATGTGGTAACGCTCCGTCGTGCAATACAGGAATATCCCCTTCTTTAAAAATCTCTTCGTTATCCTCATCGGTGCTTCCTGCAGGAACAATCGCGTTTGGTACATTTGGTATTTTATAAAGTAATTCCGTTAAAGCATCTACAGTGTTACTAAGTGTATCGGCAAGTGTTTTCGATGCTTCTTTAAGTTGCGTCGTTTTTTCTTTAAGAATATTGGCTTTTTGCCCTTCTCCCGATTTGTATAAGTTTCCAATTTCTTTAGAAATCGCGTTGGATTCGGCTAAAGTGTTGTCCAGTTCGGTTTGAATACGCTTACGGTCTTCATCAAGCGAAATCACCTCGTTTACCATACTTGTGGCATCTAAGTTTCGCTTTTCCAATCGGCTAATAACTAAATCTTTGTTCTCTCTAATAAAAGGTACTTGTAGCATTTGCTTAATATTTAAGCAACAAATTTAGGGAATTGCGAATAAATTTGAGGATTTAAAAGTCATGAATTTCACGAATTATTACGAATATAGAATTGAGAACTTTTTAAATGAATTTTGAGGGTTGGCCGTGAGTCTTTTTCAGTATTTAGAATGCCGTAAAAAATGTAGATTTTAGTGGAGAAACCTTAGTTTAAATCCGATTTTAAAAGCCAATCGCTGTGCTTTATTGTTTGCCAATCTATGGCTGCTAAATCTACTTTTGGGTTTGTTAATAGTTTATATGGCCGGCCGTTAACACTTACTTTCGCGTTTACAAAAACCGAAATATCTTCGCCTTTAGCTTGGTGTTCTTCTTTAAGGTGTTGTGCAAATTGCCACATCACATCAGGTTTTGTTGTTGCCGCTCGTCTCTGTTTTGGAGTTAAATAATCGTTCAGTTTAACAATGTTTTTTTTGCCTGTAGTGTTGTTTTTTATACTGTAAGTGGCACTTCCACTTTTTGCTCTAAGCATCATGCGCCAAGACATACGGTGACCTTCTTCTGTCCAAAGTACGTTGTCTTCAATAAAATGATGGCGTAACGGTAAACCTATTTGAATAATGAAGTATATGGCAAATAATGAAATTAAAATGTTTTTTTTCTTCGGAAGAATCACAGCCGATTTATTGTAAAACATCTTCGTTTTTAGAAATATTTTCTGAATGGTTTGAGGTTCAAAAAAGAAAAGGGTGAAGGCTAATGATAAAAACGGAAAAATGCCAATTTGAAATACGACAGAGTTAAATAAATGAAAAAACACCGAAATAAAAAACATGTATCTTCTCGTGGGTTTGAAAAGGAGCAACGGAATAATTAAACCATCGAACAAAATGCCACCATAAGCCAGAAAATAATGTACTGTTTTTTGTTGCAGTAATTCGCCAACTAAAATATAATCTTTTTTGCTCCGCATTAAGAGTTCAATAACTATGGTGTCTAGCCAGTCGGGATATAATTTTGCTACCGATGCGTACGTGTAAACAATAAAAAGTTGTAGCACAAATACCCATTTACACCATTGCGGCATGGAAAAACGTTGGAGACTTGGGTTTTGATGAACATCTACGGAAGCATACTGGTTTGCAGGCATAAAAGCCATAATGCTGCTCAATAACATCAGTAAATAATAATGATTATTGTACGACGATTTTTGCATAAAATACGTCGCTGCCCACATTAAGGTAAACCCTATAATGCTAAAACGGTATTTGTAACCAACCATAACGCCCAGTGCAAAAAGGCCCATAACAGCGTAATAGAAATACATGCCGTTTCCGGGAAGCGGTTGTAACCACTCGAAACCAATAAAGGAAAAAGTGAACTTGGGATCGATTAAGGTTTTTTTTACCCAACCCGTAAAAATGGCGCCAACAGATTCTAAAAAACAAAGCAATCCAAAAATAATACGAAAAACGATTAATGCTGAATTGTCTATATGTTTAAATAAGAATTTATTAAGCATTGTGGGTTTTAATAAAATCGATAGTCTCGGTTTTGTCTTTGGAGAGTTGCATTTTTAAGGCATCTATAGACTCAAATTTTTCTTCGTCGCGAATACGTTTTAGTAAGTTTATTTGAAGTTTTTTATCATAGATATCCTTATCAAAATCTATAAAATTAACTTCTATAGTTTGTTTGTTTCCGTTTACCGTTGGGTTGGTGCCAATATTCATCATACCATAAACCAATTGGTTATTTATAGTGGTATTTACAATATATGCGCCTTGTTTCGGGATGAGTTTATAATCTTCTTCAACATGGATATTTGCAGTTGGGTAATTTAGTTGTTTGCCCAAGCCTTTGCCTTTTACAACGGTGCCATTTAACATAAATGGGTAGCCTAAATAGTTGTTAGCTTTGGTAATGTCGCCTTCTAGTAGAGCGGTTCTGATTTTTGTAGAACTCACCGAAACATCATCAATGTCTTGAGCTGAAATTTCTTCAACTTCAAAACCATAACGTTTGCCAAAAGTTCTTAAATCGTTAATATCGGCATTTCTATTTCTTCCAAAACGATGGTCATACCCTATAATAACTTTTTTAGCATTGAGTTTATCGACTAAAATTTGTTTCACAAAATCTTCTGCCGAAAGGCGAGAAAACTCTTTTGTGAACTTTTTTACCAGTAAATAATCTAAACCCAAAGCCTCTAAAATATCTTGGCGCTCATCAATCGTATTAATCAGTTTTATATTCGAATCTTTTTGTAACACCATTCTTGGGTGCGGAAAAAAGGTGAGTATAACCGATTTTAACTGCTGTAAGTTACCAGAGTCTATTAATCGTTTTATTATTTTCTGATGCCCAATATGCACACCATCAAAGGTGCCAATAGTAACAATGGTATCTTGATCTTTAATAGTGTCTGTAGAGTTGCTTAATTTCAACGTATCAATTTTCCACAAATTTACTTATTAAGTCTGTATAAAACCATTATTGAAAGGATCAATTTAGATTGAAAAATGAAGGATTGTAAGATTATAAAACGAAATAAATAGTAAAACAAAGCGTTTTTGAAATGTTCTTATTTGAAATGATTCTATTATTTTTTTGCTAATGCTAATATAACACGCTATTTTTATTGCTAGAACATTATTAAAAAAATAACAAATGAAGCATTTATACCCCAAATCGATACATTTTTTATTGTTAGTTTTTTTGTTTTCTGTTGCTGGTTATGCCCAGAATGGGGAAACGTTGTGGACAAAAACGAGTCAAAGTAGGTCGGCAAATTCAAAACAAACACCAAGAAAATCAACTCCAGAAAAAGCATTAAATTACAGTTTAGATATTGAGGGCTTAAAAGCGTATTTGAAAAATGCACCGCAACGTCAGGTGCATTCTAATTCTGATGTAATATTAAGTTTCCCTGTAAGTAATGGTGGTTTTGAGGCTTTTCAAATTGAAGAAGCTTCTGTTTTGCACCCCGATCTTCAGGCTAGCATGCCTAACTCCAGAAGTTATGTTGGTAAAAGTATAGACAACCCAGAAAATACCATCCGGTTAAGTATAACACCGCAAGGTTTACACACCATGATTATGTCTCCAGGGGAAGGAACACAGTATATAGATCCATTAAGTTATGGTGAATCTGATTACTTAGTGTATGGAAAAAAAGATTTACCACAGTTAGAAGATCATTTTTTATGTGAATTTGAGACGGATGAAATTTTTGAAAAAGCAGCAGGAACAAAAGGTGTTGCTGTCGCTTTAAATGATGGATTTATTAGAACATTGAGAATTGCTTTAGCGAGTACGGTGGAGTATTCTCAATTTCATTGGGAGGCTGCAGGCTTAACAAGTGGAGATTCTGAAGCTGATAAAAAAGATGCGGTTATGAATGCTATGATGGTAACCATGACTAGAGTTAATGGTATTTACGAGCGTGAATTATCGTTACATTTTGAATTTGTACCCAATAATAAGGATATTATTTTTATAGATAGCGATAGTTTTAATAACAATAACGGGCAAACATTATTAGGGCAAAATCAAACCGAAATAGATAATACTATTGGTGATGCCAACTATGATATTGGCCATGTGTTTAGCACTGGTGGTGGTGGTGTAGCCGATTTAGGTTCAGCGTGTCTTTCTGGTTTTAAAGCAAGGGGAGTAACAGGATTAACTTCACCGGTTGGTGATGCTTATGATGTAGATTATGTTTCTCATGAATTGGGACACCAATTAGGAGCTCCGCATACGTTTAACAGTGAGCAAAACCAATGTGGCGATGGAAATAGAACGAATTCTAATGCGTACGAGCCAGGAAGTGGAAGCACGATAATGGCCTACGCAGGACTTTGCAGTCCGGAGAATGTACAAAGTAATAGTGATGATTATTTTCATCAAAAAAGTTTACAGATGATTTGGGCACATATTGCTACAGGTAGTGGTGCTTGTGCTACACAAACAACAAGCGGAAACAGTGAGCCAGTGGCAGTTGTTTCAGCAGGTAGTTATACTATTCCTATTTCTACACCTTATAAACTTATAGGAGCCTCAACTGATGCAGATGGTACGGCATCGCACACCTACACTTGGGAACAATACGACTTAGGAAATGCTGGTTTACCATCGGAAAGTGATATGAGCGGTGGTCCTTTAGTGCGTTCTTATCAAGGAACAACAAATGCGACGCGTTATATCCCTGAATTAAAAGATCTTATTTATTCAAATGGTTCTACTACTTGGGAAAAATTAGCGTCGGTAAGTCGTGATATCAATTTTAAATTGACCGTTAGAGATAATGCTGCTTATGGTAGGACGGCTTCGGCAGATGTGGTTATAACAACCGTTTCAGCAGCTGGTCCTTTTGTGGTAACCTCACAAAATACAGCTGGTATTGGTTGGGTTGGTGGCGAGAGTAAAACCATTACTTGGGATGTTGCAGGAACTACCGGAAATGGTGTAAATACGGCTAATGTAAATATCCTTTTATCTACTGATGGTGGATTAACGTATCCTATTGAGTTGGCCACAAATGTGAGTAACGATGGTTCGGAAACTATTACAGTGCCAGATATTACAGAGTCAAATTGTAGGGTGATGGTTGAAGCTGTAGGAAATGTGTTTTTCGCTATAAATTCTGAAGATTTTGCTATTGGTTACACGGTAACGCAGACTTGCAATCAATATACTGTGTCGCCTAATTTGAGTATCCCTGATAATACGGCGGTTTTTGTGTTTAGCGAACTACTTGTAACGGAATCTACAGTAATAACCGATATTAATGTGGGGGTCGATTTTACTCATACGAGTCATGGTGACTTACAAGTGACTTTGTTTAATCCAGATTTTGATAGTGTTGATTTAATGCTGCCGTTTTACTGTTCTGCTGGAAATTTAAAGGTGAAATTTGATGATGATGCACCGGAAATAGATTGCTCTAATATGGATACTTATGAGGTGTATCAGGCACGAAATGCATTGTCTGCTTTTAATGGCGAAGACGCTTCAGGTATATGGCGACTTGGTGTAGCCGATGTTGGTGCTAATGATGAGGGGTTTTTAAATTCTTGGTATATTGAAATTTGTACCACCACCACAGAGCCATTAAGTATGACCACTTTTGAGTTTGAAGATTTAAAAGTATTTCCAAACCCAAATAAGGGTGAGTTTAATTTTAAGCTTTCTACAGTATCGAGTAATATTGAGGTACAGGTTTTTGATATGAGAGGTCGCTCAATTTATAGTAATAATTTTGAGGGCAACGGAAACGTTAGCGATATGATACAATTAAATAATGCGCAATCGGGCATGTATATTTTAAGTGTAAATGATGGTTTTAAACAATCTACCCGAAAAATTATTGTTGAATAATACGTTGTTTATTTTCCGTTAAAGCTATTCATGGTGTTACTCATTCCTGCTAAACCGAAGGATTTAATAAGTTCTATAGACTTGGTTAAACGTTCTTTTAGAGTTTTGTTTTCCTCGTCGCTCCATTCGCCAAGTACGTAATCTATTTGTTTACCTTTACTGAAGGCGTCACTAATACCAAAGCGGAAACGGTTGTATTTTGTGGTGTTTAGTGTGCTTTGGATATCTTTTAATCCGTTGTGGCCACCATCGCTACCTTTGGTTTTTACGCGTATACTTCCGAAGGGTAAGTTGAGGTCGTCTGTAATTACAAGTAAGTTTTCTAATGGAATTTTTTCTTTGGTAAGCCAGTATTGCACGGCTTTACCACTTAAATTCATGTAGGTACTTGGTTTGAGTAAAATAAAGGTGCGTCCTTTTAATTTATAGGTGGTTAGGTCGCCTAGTTTTTGTGTGGTAAAGGTAAGGTCTTCTTGGTGTGCTAAGTGATCTAAAACTTTAAAACCGATGTTATGGCGAGTGTTTTCATACTCTGATCCAATGTTTCCTAAACCAACTATTAAATATTTTTTCATAGGATTTTGCGCTTCTATGTTATGTTCTTTTCTGAATAGTTTTAATAAAAATGACCACATTTTGGTGTTTTTGTTTAACAAACATAATAAATATGGTACTAATTTTTGGTGCTTTCCTTTTTTTAATAAAGTGGCCTTTGCGTTAGGGATTGTAGTGAAAAGCCCACAGCCTGACGCAGGAAGAGCGCGGACTTGTAGCGGAAAGCCCGACCCTTTTCGGGGAACGCCCAAATTATTATAATTATTATTGGTAAAAATAAAAAAGCATCCTGAATTAACAGAATGCTTTTTGTATTATGATAAGAATATGTTCTATTCTTGAGCTGCTTCTGCTGCTGGAGCTTCTGCACCTTCTTCTTCGTCGTCATCTTCAACAACTGCTGTTCTAGATGTTTTAATTTGACATACAACTGTGTTATCAGTATGTAAGAAAGTGTATTTTTCGTTTGCTAATTCGCTAACGGCAACTTTATCACCAATTTTTAATGGAGTAATATCTACTTCAATAAAATCTGGAAGGTTTGCTGGAAGTGCTTTAACACGTAATTTACGGTTGTTTCTACGTAAGATACCACCATTTTTAACACCTTTAGAGTTTCCTACTAAGTTTACAGGAATATCTAATGCAATTTCTTTGTCTTCAAATAACTGATAGAAATCTACGTGTAAAATTCCGTCTGTTACTGGGTGAAATTGAATGTCTTGTAATACAGCGTTTAAAGTTTCGCCGCTATCTAATTTAATCACAACTGTATGCGCATTAGGCGTGTATACTAGTTTTGAGAAAGCTAATTCTTGTGCTGAAAAATGCACTGGCTTGTCTCCTCCGTATAATACGCAAGGAACCTGACCAGCATTACGTAAGGCTTTTGTTGCTTTTTTGCCTACGCTTTCTCTTTGAGATCCGTTGATTGTAATTGATTTCATTCTTGTTTATATATATTAAATTAATATTCTAATTTGGTTTCCCTTGCGGGGAAATGTTACATTACAAAACTTGAACTAATAGACGTATTGTTGTGTACCTTATCCATAACTTGAGCAAATAAATCTGCGCAACTTAATACACGAATTTTATCGCTTAATGGTTTTACCGGAATAGAATCGGTTACAATAAGTTCTTCTAATTTTGAGTTTTCTAATTTTTTATAGGCATCACCTGATAAAATAGGGTGTGTACAAATAGCTCTAACGCTTAATGCTCCACGTTCCATCATTAAATCGGCTGCTTTTGCTAATGTTCCGGCTGTATCAACCATATCATCTACCAATACAACGTTTTTTCCTGTTACATCACCAATAAGCTCCATGTGTGAAATTACATTGGCTTTTGCGCGTTGTTTATAACAAATTACTACATCACTTTTTAATGCTTTAGAATAGGCATAAGCTCTTTTAGAGCCTCCCATATCTGGCGATGCAATAGTTAAATTTGGTAAGTTTAAACTGCGTAAGTACGGTAAAAATATAGTGGATGCAAAAAGGTGATCTACTGGTTTTTCGAAAAAACCTTGTATCTGGTCAGCATGTAAATCCATGGTGATGATACGTGTTGCACCTGCTGCTTCTAACATTTTTGCCACCAATTTTGCTGCAATTGGCACTCTTGGTTTGTCTTTTCTATCTTGTCTTGCCCAACCAAAATATGGTAAAACCGCTGTAATGTGTCTTGCTGATGCGCGTTTTGCTGCATCAATCATTAACAACATTTCCATTAAGTTTTCTGGACCAGGGTTTGTTGAACCTATGATAAAAATACGAGCTCCACGTATAGACTCCTCGTAAGACGGTTGGAATTCTCCATCGCTATAGGTTGAGGTAATTACTTTACCTAGTTCTGCTCCGTATGCTTTAGCGATTTTCTCACCAAGGACTTTACTTTGAGTACACGCAAAAATTTTAGCTTCTGTTACTACTATGGGCATGGTTGTTGTGCTGTTTTATAGTGCTTAAGCACCGCTTATTTTAAACAAGGTGCAAATTTATGGATTTATTTTTACCTAAAATGTATATTGGTGCGTATTTTTTGGGTGATATATCGAAAAAATCTATATTTTTGCTGCTCCAAATGCTCAAGTGGTGGAATTGGTAGACACGTCGGATTCAAAATCCGATTCTTCGGAGTGCGGGTTCGATTCCCGCCTTGAGTACCAAAAACCCTTTAAAAACAACGTTTTTAAAGGGCTTTTTAATTTTATTTTCTATTAAATTTAGTTTTTTAATGCTTCTTATAAGGTACTGTTCCTAAGTGATCAACCTTAATGCCCCATTTATCTAAATAATGTGTGCCTGGAAGAAATTGATCCCCATTAGCTTTTAATCGTTGTGTTAAACGGCTATCTAAATCGGATTGTAGTACGGCATAATCAGTTTTGTTTACTAAATTATTCATTTGGTGTGGATCTTCCTCGTTATTGAATAGTAACCAAGGACCATTTAAATCTTTTACGTAGGTGTACTTTTCGGTAACCAAACCTCGGTATTCTCTACCTTGGCGTTTTGGCTTGTTCCATTCGCCAAACGGTTGCACACATGTTATTATAGTTTCTTTACCAACGGTATCATCTTTACCTTCCATATAAGGTTTGTAATTAATGCCTTCAATCGGTTCTGGTATATTGATTTGGCATAAACTTAATAAGGTTGGTAAAATATCTTCGGAATTTAAAATGGCTTCTCGCTTACCGGGTTTTATACCTAAATATTTAGGAATATGAACAAGCATAGGCACTCGAACCGATTCATCAAAAGGTTGTTGTTTTCTATAAGCTCCTTGTGAACCTAGTAAATCGCCATGATCGGAAGTAAATACAATTATGGTATTATCTAATTGGTTATTACTTTTTAGATCCTGAATTAATTCCCCAACCATATCGTCTAAAGCAACTATATGTGCATAATAACCTGCAATATCTTTTCTTACTTTGGTTGCTATATTTTCTGGTACATTCGGCCTTAATTCCATGTCGTCCGGATTAAACATATCTCTATATTTTTTTGGAGCAGAATCATAAGGGTTGTGTGGCGTTCCCCAAGAAAGCATTAATAAAAAGGGATTGTTTACATTTTTTTTTGAATTGATATAATCAATCGCTGCGTCTGTTTGTTCGAAGGTATCATAACCATTCCAGGTTTTAGGCGTTGGATCATTATTATCATAATAGATTGAACTGTTGTAGTTATGCGTGCATTCATTAGCCATCCAAAACTGAAAGCCTTGTCTTCTGTTTCCAGGTGGAATAAAACTTTCTCTTCCATGCCCATCGATATGCCACTTGCCAATAAACCCAGTGTCATAGCCTGCTTTATTATAAATTTTTGCCATGGAAACAGCATTAGTATCGAGTTGAACATCGTTCATAAAAACGCCGTTTGTTAGCGGACGCTGCCCTGTAATTAACGAAGCTTTAAATGGTGTACAAACCGGCATGCCCGATACAGCATTTTTGAAGTTGACGCTTATGGCTTCTAAATTATCGAGGTGTGGTGTGTTTACATTGGGGTCGCCGGCATAGCTTGTAGATTGCGCTCTAAGTTGGTCGGTTAAAATAATGAGGACATTAGGTTGTTTTTCATCCGAAGTAATATGGTGCTTTTTAGTGGTTGATTTACAGGAGACTAAAACTAAAAGGAACAGAATGTATGCGGTTTTAAACATATAGGAGTGCTGTGATTTTTTCATAAAATAATGTGTTTATTCTATCGGTTTTATTTATATAAAAATAAAATAGAGCTTAAAAGTAAGCATTTTGGAGTAAAAATTAACTTACAAGTGCTTTGCTAGAGGTGCAAAAAAAATCCCTTTCTGCTTTATGCAAAAAGAGATTTTTTTTATGATCTTTATAAGATTATAAGGGTTTTACCCTTATAATCAAATGAGCTAAAATTTTGGAAGATGCTTGAATGTTTTTACAACTCCACTTTACCATAAACATTAATCTCTCCGATAACGAAATAATCTTCTGGCCCCGTTAATGCCACGAATTTAAAATAATTGGCTTTTGGCATAGACGCAATTTCATAAAACTGACCTTCATTGGTCAGCCTGTTAAAATTAAATTCGCCTAAATCTTCCCAGGTTTCATTATCAGCGCTAACTAATAATTGGAAGGTGTCGCAAGCTCTATCATCATCTGTCATTCTGAAAATTTCAAACCCACTAATGGTTGCTTCATATCCCATATCAACGGTAACAAAATGTGGGTAGCTTGAATTACTAGCGTGAGTGTGCCATCTTGAACCCGGATTGCCGTCAATAACATTAGTGACTCTATTGGCTTCACTAGAATTGTGTTGCGTTGAAAAATCAGTAACGCTGAAGGTCGTCTTATCCAAAAGGAAATACGCTTCAGGGTTGTCCACATATTCCGTGGCGAAAGTATCAATACTTAACGGGTCGGGCGTATAAAGTGATCGATATTGATAGGGCATGCTAGCGTCGTAATTTTCAAGAAGTGAATTTTCTTCAGTTTCATCAAAGGATAGAATACTTTCCTGACCATCCATATCTGTAAACTTGACTTCTGTAGCAATAAAACCTTTTGATAAATCAGGTTCTCCCCAATTGATAAAAACTTGCCCATTAGCATCCATCACGTTTTTTATGATAGGTCTGTTCCTTAAAGAGGAGGCGTAATTTTCTCCATAAGCAACGCCAAAAGCTTCTACTGGAACAGAAATGTTTCCTTCGCTGTCGTAGTTACGAATGAAAAAGGTATAGGTGTTTTCTAGTAAATTATCAATAATAACAGATATTGAATCTGTTCCAGTTGGCATAGGAACATGAAGCGAATCTTGATAATTATTCCAAAAAATTTGAGCATGTGTCACACTAGGATCAACATTTTTTAACCAAGACACTTTTACTCTGTTTTTTCCTGGATAAGCTGTTGGTTGTACGGCAATTCCAGGGTAAACAATACCACCGGGTACAACAAACTCTTCATACGAATCTTCCATTTTAGAGCAACTAGTGCAACATAAAAGGGCAAGACTAAAAATGATTATTATAAACGAAATATTTTTCATATTTATTTTTTAAAGTTAGTAGTTAATTGACTTGTCCCCAGAAAGAAATTTCACTAATCTGAACTTTTCCACTACCGGGCACCCAGGCTTCAATTGTTTTGAGACGGAAATATCGTATTGCTGGTAATCCAACTTCAAATTCAAAATCTTCCCCCAAGCTACTTGCATAGGTAATATCTTCTGGGCTTTTGGTTCCAAGAGGAAGTCCTGAAGGTTTAAAAGACTCAAAGGCGCCTAGCAATTCCCAGTTGTCCCAACTGCCATCTAGAGAAGGATCATTAGTTCCCCAAATTTCTATATATCTTGGTGCTTCAACATATTCATAACCTGGACGATGCCACAATTTCATTCGGCTAAGAATTATACTTTCACCAAAATCAAATGTATACGCGTGAGGTATGGGTTGATCTTCGGCTGCTAAAAGATTGCCTTTTGCAACTTTGTTGTCATAAAGATAAACGGGTGTATAGGTCGCATTGTACTGAGCATCTCCTGGAAGTGGTGTCCATTCCCATTTATCTTTTAATATTTCTTCTTCATACAGAGGCGTTAATGTTTTTATTAACGTATCCGATTTATTGTTCCATCGATCTTTAATGTAACAAGCAAATTCCATTTCTTTTACAGGAAAGCCCCTAGCAGAAAAATCCCCTTCTTCTGCAGCGGTGTAAAACGTAGTAGCCGGCTCCCATTCGCCCGTACCTGTTGAGTCTACTAACATAACCATAGTAAGGTTAGCCTGCGTATCATTTTTAAATTTTACGTTCGCACCGCCGAAAGTAGATCTTATTTCAAGTGATTCAAACACTGTTTTCACTGGAGGAGGTAAAGGTTGAAAAGTAGCTACTAAAGGCACTGATTCTACATTGTTTTTTCCTACGGTAATTACCTTTAATTCATGTTCGTCTGAATTTCCGTATCCCACCAGTTTTAAAGTATCCAGATAACGGGATGCTTTTGCTTCTCTAAATACATTGGGCTGTATTTCATAAATAGCTTTCGCATATGAAATAATAGGGTCTTCGGGAATATTGTAAGTTAAAATGGCTCCACCTGGGGTAGGTGTGATTACCAAGTCTGTAACTTGCATGGGAACATCCGACGATTCATCTAAAAAGTCAATCCGGTCTGTCTCGTTACAACTGCATAAAAACAGTGTACCTATTATTAGGACAATTTGATATATATTTTTCATCTTTTGAATATTTTAATTATTTAACATTTACCAACCTAAATTTTGAACCAGATTAGGATTCTGCTCTATATATGAATCTTTAATAGGCCAAAAATAGTCCTTCAATCCAAATTTCTGATCCCAGACAATAGTGGGAACATAATAGTTTTCTGCAGATTGTTGCCATACGTTCCAACCGGTAACAGGCTCATTCATTTCTTCGGCTGCTTTTTTCCATCGTCTTAAATCCCAAAAACGCTGACCTTCGAAAGCCATTTCAATTAAACGCTCTTGATGTATGATGTCACGAAGTCCGGTTTGAGATTCAAATTTACTTGGGTTTGTTGAGTATTGCGTCCAAGCAGATTGTACGGTTCCTAGTCCAGCGCGCTCACGAACTAAATTAAGATAATGATAGGCTTCTTCGGATGGACCGGTAGATTCGTTAATCGCTTCGGCATAAGTAAGATACAAGTCTGCTAAACGGATTACTGGCCACGGATAATTTCTTAAAGAGTAACTCGCTGATCCACCGCCGCCATTTAAGGTGTTTTGATAATGAATTAATTTCTTTATAAAATACCCAGTTGAAGACCCTCTACTTAGATTTACAGAGTTTAGTTGGCCATTTTTGCTCTGTACACATAAAAGTTCATCTACCTTTTTATCATCATAATAACCCTGGCCATACCATATACCACCATCAAAAGCCATATCTGCATAAAAGCGAGGTTCTCGATTAAAATTAAGTTTAGCCGTTTTATAGCCTGATTTGATAAGAAGATGGTCTTCTTCTCTACCATTTTGTAAATCATATTTGTTATTGTAACTCCATGTTTTATCTTCATTAATGGGAACACCATTATCCGAATAGAACAGTTCGGCCATTTTTAGAGGAGCTCCAAGGGTTCCATAAACAGCTTGAGTATCTGGGTTTTGTGGGTCTAAATTAGTGGGTTGCGCTAATTGCTGCAGCCTACTAGAACTACTTTGTGTATTCGCCCAAATAATTTCACTGTTCCAACGTTCTGTTAGTGCGTTTCGGATAGACAGTTGTGTGATAATCGTACTGCTAAGATCGACCTGTGTTAATGATGGTGTATAGGTGTAGAGCTCGAATCCTGCTGCTGCACAAGCATCAATGGCGGCTTTACAGGCTGCAACTGCAGTATCCCATTTGGTTTCATCATAAGTTGCGTTAAATAATGGCGTTCCGTCTTTATTCTCTAACTGAGCAAAATCATTATCCCCATTAAATAAAGGGCTTGCCGCGGTTACAAGTACTTTGGCTTTTAATGCTAGAGCGATAGGTTTAGTAATTCGTCCTAGTTCTGCTGCCGGATCTGTAATAACCAATGGTAGATCGGTTTCTGCTTCATCTAGCAATTGAACTACATAGTTAAAACATTCGTCAATAGTATTACGTGTTACTTTAACCTCTTCTGTTCCTGCATCAATGGCGATATTGGTTTTAACTAATGGAATAGGGCCATACATTTTCATGAGATAATAGTGATAGTAAGCCTTTAAAAACTTTACTTCTGCAATCCATTGGATTTTCTCAATATATTCCAAATCTGGAACGCTTTCAACATTCTCAAGGAAAATATTGCAGTCACGTAATCCTTTGTATAGGTTTGACCATTGGTCGCCATAAGGATCGACCACGTTTTGAAACCCACGTGAAATGTTTAAAAAAGTATAAGATTCATATCTATTATTTATACGTCCCAACATTTCATCGCCGCCCACTAAGGCTGGGTTATCATTAATGCCACCATGTGAAGGCATGTATGAATAACAGGTGAATAGGTATTGCTCGGCACTGTATCGCTGATTAAAAGCGATATCAACTGTTGCTACATTATCTGGTACAACATCTAAATAATCACTACAAGAATACACTGAAAGTAGTAGCACGATAAATATTGACTTTATTGTGATAATAATATTTTTCATAATATTTTATATTATTTAAAGTTAAAATTAGTTTATGGAAACGTTCAATCCAATATTCAGTATTTTCTGAATTGGATAGCCTAGTCCATTTCCTCCCATTTCTACATCCCACAATTTAAATTTGCTCAGTGTAAAGAAATTAGTTGCACTCATGTAGACACGGAAATTAGAAGTACCAATTTTTTTCTGATACTTTTCTGGTAGGGTGTATCCGATCTCGACCTCTTTTAGGCGAAGAAAGGAACCATCGCGCATAAACCAAGTACTGTTTTGCGTGTTGTTTGAAATTGTTGTTGGACTTAAACGCGGCCATAAGGCATATTCATCACGGTAATCTTCAGACCAGTGACTGTCAGCATAAGCTTTCAATATTTGAGTTTCACCCTGGAAAGGAGACGTTGTAGATGGGTCTATCCAAAAAGATTCATTAGCAAGTCCTTGGAAGAAAGAAGAGAAATCCCAACTTTTATAACCGAAAGAGAAACCAAATCCATAAACAATTTCTGGAGTTGTTGGATACCCGATAGGCACTTGATCTGCCTGAGTAATCTTACCATCACCATTGACGTCAAGATATTTTATATCGCCTGCCATATATTCTCCAAAACTTTGCGTTGGCGCATTAGCAACTTCGGCATCATCTATAAATAATCTTTCGGCAATATAGCCATATTGTTGTCCTAACGACGTACCAACACGAGAACGCCAAGCTTCATCGTAATCAGGTTCTTCGTAAACTTCAAATTTACTTGTTGCATAGGTGAAATTTCCTCGTAGACTTAGCCACATACCATTACCCCAAGATTCATTATATTCTAAAGAAATATCGGTGCCTTGTCCAGATGCTTCTCCAACGTTGGCACTTACTTCTGTTGCTAGTCCCATAGTTACTGGGATATCTGCACGTGGCATAAAGATATTACTACGACGCTCTTTAAAGAATTCGGCCTGAATGTCTAATTTATTATTAAACATACCTATTTCAAATGCTAGGTTGGCTTTTTTTGATACTTCCCAAGTAATGTCTTCATTTCCGTAACGGCTAAGTGCTACGCCATTACGACTATAGCCCCAGTCGCGGCCAAATGTTGCGCTTCTGTCTCCTGAATTCATGTTGACATTAGATAGATAATAAAAGCGATCTTGAGCACTTCCGATAGCATCATTTCCTACAAGACCGTAGGTTGCTCTAATACGGAGTTTTGAAAACAGGTCTTTATTGTTTTCCCAAAATGGTTCATTAGATACGTTCCAGGCAACACCTGCGGAAGGGAAAAAACCAAATCTGTTTTTCTTATGAAATCGTTCCGATCCATTATAACCAAAATTTAATTCAGCGTGGTATCGATCATCATAGGCATAAGTAAAACGGCCTGATAAACCTAAGTTTCGGTATGGAAGTGAAAGCTGTAAATCTCCGGCATTGGCCTCAAGACTATGTTTCATTATCGTAATTAAAAGTCCGCTAACATCATGTTTATTAAATTTACGAGAATAGTTTATGGCAGATTCCACGTAAAAATTAGAAGAGACTAATTTATCACCTTCGTTATAATCTAAATATTCGGTTCCTGTACTTTCGTTGATGTTACTTACACCATATTCTTGTGTGTTGGCATTGTACCAGTCAAGACCATAATAAAATGGATTGTAAGCTCTGTTTACTGAGAAATAAGAATTTCTAATGGTATTCGCCATGGTACGAAATCTCAGTCCTTCGGTAATCCAAGATAAATCTTCTTTAAACTCCAACTGCGCAATCATCTGTGATCTAGAATATTCTTTGTATCCCTTTACCATGTCGGCATAAGGATTAATATATTCACCTTCTCCAGCATTTCCAAACATAATATGAGATACATATTTATGATCTTCATCAATGGGATAATAGGCCGGAAAAAGTGCAGGATTAGAATGCATTACTTTATTGTACATGCCTGTACCACCATCTATTGGTCCGGAATAATCGTCAAAATTACCATTCAACCTTACAATTAATTCTGTTGTAGGGGTAACATCTATATTTACATTACTACGTAGCGTGTATTTTTGAAGATTAATATTACTATTAAAATTGTTTCTTTCGTCTACTTTTAGAATACCACTATCTTTTGAATAAGAACCTGCAACGTAATAACGAGCAACTTTACCACCACCACTCAAATTTAGATTGTATCGTTGATTTTGAGTAAAGTTTTTAAATAACATATCGTGCCAATCGTTGGCCGGAAAAAGTAGTGGGTTTTCTCCTGCTGCCGTTCTATCAATTTTTTCATCAGAAAAATAAGTTTCCCCTAGCGGATCACGTGTACGAATGGCTTCATTTGATAATTGCATATACGTAACAGGGTCGGCAAGGTCGATGTTACGGGTTGGCATAGAAAAGGAGTTTTCAACCCTGAAAGATAGTTTGGCTTTACCTTCCTTACCTTCTTTGGTTGTAACTAAAATAACACCATTAGCACCTCTGGCTCCGTAAAGTGCCGTAGCTGTAGCATCTTTCATAATACTGAAACTCGCGATATCATCTGTTTGAAGACGTGCCAAATCGGTAGAGGTAAGTTCAATACCGTCAATTAATATTAACGGATCTTTTTTATAACCAAAAGTAGTTACCCCACGAATAAAGAAATCGGCATTATCTTCTCCTGGTTCACCACTACGCTGGTATGCAATAATACCTGCCACTCTACCAGCAAGCGATGTGGTTAGGTTACTACTGGCAACTTTTAGTTCAGAAGGGTTTATGGTAGTGATAGAACCAATTACAGATCCTTTTTTTTGTTTTCCAAAAGCAACAACGGTAACATCATCGAGTTCTTCGGTGTTTTCTTTTAAGGTGACATTAATTTTGTTAAGCCCATTAAGAGGAACTTCTTTTTTTGTAAACCCAATACTAGTAAAAACGATTACAGCATTTTCATTACTTATTTTTAATGAAAAATTACCATCAAAGTCTGAATAAGCACCATTTGCAGTGCCTTTTTCAATAATAGTAGCACCTGCGAGTGGTTGCCCATTTTCATCCGAAACTGTCCCAGTAACCAATAGTTGTACAGGTTTTTTAATTTCCTTTACAATTACAGTATTATCATCTGTAATAGTTACGTTATAATTGCCTTTGGATAAACTTTTATTCAGCAATTTATTGGTAGAAATAGTTCCTTTTTTTATATCAATTTTTGGAAAGTTTTCGAATATGCTTTCTTGATAAATAAACTTATAATCAGTTTGTTGCATTATAAGGTCGAAAACTTGATCTACAGTTAATGTGATGTTTGCTTCAATTTTAATTTTCGAATTTTGAGATAAAACATTACTAGGCGTAAAACTGAAAGCCGTTGTAATGCATAGAAAAATGAAAGTTCTCATAATGGTAAGTAATAGCCTTTTTCTTAGAAACAAAAAAGGTTTCTCTGATTTAAATTTCATAAATTTGTTAGTTATTAGTTGGTTAAACATTTAATTAATTGATAATTACACGGAGGGGAATGGCGCTTTATACTTTGGACGGTCTAAACGCTTTCCTCTTTTTTTGTAATGCTTAAATTTCTTCAGTTGAAAGATTGTTGGTTTTATTTCATATTTAAATTTAGTTAGGTTTAAAAAAGTTTTGATTTAATGTAATACTATGGTTTTACCGGTGATTTCATAATTGTCAATAACGCTTAAGGCTTTAATGGATAAGAGTATATTTTCAATTTTTTGATCTTTTCCTAGTACACCTTTAAAGGTGACGTCTTCAAGTGTTTTATTTTCAAAAACAACATCTACATCATACCATCTAGAAATCACTTTCATAATGTGTTTTAGCTTTTTTCCTTTAAAACTAAAAAGTCCATTTTTCCATGAGGTTTCTATTTTAACATCTACTTCGTTAACTTCAATAGTGGTATTGTTTTTAACATCTACAATAGATTGTTGGTTTGGCGCTAAGGTTTGCTTGTTAGCCAATGTATTCCAAACGTCCACTTTGCCTTCAACTAAAGTGGTGTATATGTAGGCTTCGTCTTTATAAGCTTTAACGTTAAATTCGGTTCCTATTACCTCGATGTCTTGAGCTTGATTAATTACTTTAAATTTATCGCCATTATGCTTCGTGCTTGGCGAAACCGAAAAATAAGCTTCTCCGTAAATTAATTCTACTTGTCTGGTTTCTCCTTGGATAAAGGCTACGGGATATTTTAATTGAGATTCTGAGTTTAACCAAACTTCTGTTCCGTCGGCAAGTTTGATAAAATATTGGCCGCCTCTAGGAATAGTTAGGTAGTTGTATTGTATTTCTGTTTTATGTTTGCTCGTATTTTGGTAGATTAATTTCTGGCCATCGCAACTAATGGAATTCGAATGGATTGTTTTTCCTTTTTCTAGTTGAATGTTAGTCCCGTTTTCTAATGTTAGGGTTGCTTTATCTGTGCCAACCCCTATGCTTTCTGTAACCGAAGGAGCTTCTATAATGGGGTGAGTAGGGCTTTTTTCATAGAAAAAACCAATAGATATAAAAGTGCCTATTACAATTAAAGCAGCGGCATATCTCCAAAACACTATCTTTTTAACAGGTGTTTGAGTTTTGTTTTTTATGATATTCCAATCGTCTTGAATATTAATTTGATTAGAAAGGTTTCTTCGCTCTTTTATTAGTGTTTTATCTGTGAGGTTTTTATGAATGTATTCTTTATCCTCATTATTGAAAAGGTCAGATTGCTCTAAATCAATAGGAGTTTCATCCTTGAGTAGGGAAGAAGAGGTTTTTTTAGACAGTTCAATAAGCCTATGAAAATAGTTTTTTATCATCAATATTAACTTGAATGTGTTCTTATTTAACTCTAAGACGATAAAAATTACAAGTAGGGTTAAAAAATATTTTTATTTTTTTAAGTATATTCTTTTCGTCAATAAATTTTTATTGTAAATGCGTAAACCGTTGGTGTATTATGTAAAGAAAACAGCGATCAAAATAAAATGTTCTTTTAATAGCGGTTTCAACCTTTTGTAAGCTATCTTTTTTTGAGCCTTAACCGTATTTATTGAAATGTTTAATCGGTCTGCTATTTCAGGATTGGTAAAGTTTTTTGCACTAAGTCTAATAATTTGTGCACATTTATTAGGTAAGGTATTTATTGCTTTTTCAATAATAACCGATGTTTCTAAAACAACAACTTCTCTCATGAAAAAAGCATCTGTTTTTAGATCTTCCATTTTTTTTGAGGAAAAATAATCTGTAGATTTATAACGCTTACTTTTTAAATAGTCGAGCGATTTGTTTTTAACGGCGGTATATAAATAAGATTTAATACAAGCTTCACTTTGGAATTCAACTTTATCTTCCCAAATTTTAATAAATACATCTTGAACAATATCTTTTGATGCTTCTAAGCTTTCTACATACGTGTTAGAAAACAAGCAAAGGGGCTTATAAAGAATCTGAAAAATATTCTTATATTCTTTTAGCGAGAGCTGATATGAACCTAATTTTTTCAATGACTAATAGCGGTATAGTTGTTCGTAAATCTAAAAATAAATACAACAAAGGATATTTATTTTGAATAAATAAAAGTACAAAACAATTGATTTTTGTGTGTTTTATGAGAGTTTTGGCTGGGTTTTGATTAATATCTTAAGTTTTTTTCATTTTTATTAGTTGTAGTTTATAGAAGCAAAGTGAGCTTCTTAGTTAGTTGGTTAGTTAAGATGTTTTATAAAATTAATTAGTTTTTATAGAATTCGCATCCTGTACTGTCCTGAAAAGGCGAGTAGGTTTTAATATATTGATAATTAAGGGGTTCCTAAACTATGAAAATTTAAATTAAAAACTCACAAAAAAACCTCAGCTATTTAATTAAAAATAGTTGAGGTTCTTGGGTAATAATTAGGTCTTGTTTTAGACTATAATTAATGTTGTTAAGATTATCTTTTAATCTTCATTTTCATATTCTTTTCAACAGCGGTATCAAAGGCTTTAGTAATAGATTGAGGTAATTTGGATGTTTCAATCCAGTCATTATTACCATAAACGCCAGCCTCGGAATAATTGAATGGCTTAAAGTTGATTTTTTTATAAGTTGTATTTCTTTTGAAGTTGAAATTAAAACTTTCAGCATCTTTAAAAAACGGATTAGAAATGTGGCTGTTTTTATCGAAGCCTAATTTTTTCCATCCTTTAAAAGTATGATTATTGAAGTTGTAATCGCCACCATTAATATTCCAATAGATGTTATTATCCATGCTGGCATTAACATCGTCCCAAGCGCCTTTGGCAACAAGGCCTTCTTTAAAAATGATAATGTTATTTGTAAAGGAGAAAGATTTATGATCTTCAGAAATAGTACATTGCAATTGATATTTTTTTGCAAAGGCTAAAATGTTATTTTCAACTGTATTATTTTTTCCATAATTCTGCTGAAATCCGCCTGTTTTAGTATTGTAAACTAAGTTGTTTTTAAAGGTAATACCTGAAGAACCTTCATCGGCATACATACCCCAACCACCATAAGAATAGGCGTGAACATTATTAATAACATTATGGGTAACTTGTGTACCTTCGGAAGCGCCTAAGGTGTAAATACCTGCCATATCACTAAGTAAATCCCAACCAATATGATGAATATGATTATAAGTAATAGTGTTACGCTTTGCTAAACTAGGCTTATAGCCCCAAACCCAACCTACCGAAATTCCTGTATAATAGAAATCCCCAATGTCGTTATGAGAAATGGTATTGTCGGCACTATGGCCAACCCATACACCAACCGAAGCAGGAAATTCTTGGCCACCAGTTTGGATAATATTATTCTCTACGGAAATATGGTTAGTATGTGCTTTACCATCTAGAGGTTTAAAATCGCCTAAATAGATACCGCCACCACCAAGATGATGCAAATAACAGTGTTCTACTTTGGAATGTGTGGTACCTTTTCCAAGCCAGATGGCATGCTGACCAATTTGTGAAACTTCACATTTTAAAAACTCAATATGGTTTGCGTATTCAACCATAATGGCAGCATTAAGTTTTGCTGCAGCTTGATTAGGTTCTGAACCTGTAATCGGAATTTTGTAATGCGCGTGTTTGAAAGTTAACCCTTCAAAAGTAATGTGTTTTGCATTATCGTTGGGCGTACCAGAAATAGATATCAGGTTTTCTAAAACGGGAGCAATAACTTCGGTGTTTGCTATAGTTTGGCTTTCTAACGGCTTGTATAATAAAGTGCCGTTATCTTTTAAATACCATTCCCCCACAGAATCTAGAGCCGCTTCATAGTTTTCAAAAATAAGGCGTCTATCCTTTTTTAACGGATTCCATGGCTTCATGCCTTTACCAGAAGTTATAATTTTTAAACTATCGGCATCTATGGCATCAATATGTCGTAAGGTATAATCCCATTTATGGAATGCTTTAAAACGTACATTGTGAATTTCTTCCTGTTTAATTTTTGAAAGTATTTTGGCGTCTTTAGCATTAAAGAAAATGCTTTGCTCTGCTTTTTCGGCTACTTTCGATGCGCCTTGCTTCCAAATAGTTTGTGTTACCGTGTCAATTTTTATAAAGCCTTTATTAGGCGTTCTTGCCAAAGTAGCGCGTTTATTGTTAACATAAAGCTGATCGAAGGACCATTTGTAGTAGCTGCTTTCTGGAATTTTTGCTTCCCAAACCCCATTTGAATTAACTTTGAATCCTGTTATTTTTTTTCCACCGCTAAAAACCGGTTTTGCTCCTTTTGCTGCTTTGTAGATTATTGGAAAGTTAGGTGAACCACTGTCCGAAGAGTTGAGTTCCAAAGGTGATTTCATGAGGTAATTTCCAGTTTCAATAAGCACTTCAAAACTATGGTTTATACCATTTTCATTTTTGTAGTTCCTAATGGCATCGCGAGCCCCTTGCAATGTAGCAAGAGGTTGCGATTGGCTGCCTATATTTAAATCGTTTCCGGCGGTAGAAACATAAAATGTAACCTGCGCCTGAAGTTTAAAGGTTAAAAGAACTATTAAAATGAAAAAAAACAATTCTTTTTTTAACATAAAACTCAGAATTTTATTTCAATTTTAATTTGATAATACCATCGATACTAGCATCGAAATCTTTTCCAGGATAAAGAAAAGTTCCTTCTTTCATTTGCTTGAATTTAACTTTTGTTTTTCCATCAAAAGAAGTTGCTGAAGTAATTTTTTCAGTAAATTCAGAAATGAAAATATAAGGTTCAGAAGGTGCTTCTAAAACGTGTACGTAAAGTGTTTTATCCTTTTTAGTGATGGTTCCCCAATCTTGAGAACCCGTAACGTTTCCACGTGTTCCATAAATACTTTCACCGTATTTGCTAGTCCAATCGCCTATTTCACCTAAAGTATCAACAAATTCTGGTTGAATTTTACCATTCGGCATTGGACCTACGTTTAGTAAAAGGTTACCATTTTTGCCTGCTGCTTTTACTAAAAAGTGAATAAGTTGCTTAGTCGTCTTAAACTTTTTATCATAAATACTATAACCCCATTTTCCTGCCATTGTAGCACAAGATTCTAGTGGTAATTGACTCACTTCTACACCGTGACTAAAACCACCGTGGTTTTCACCTGGTAAATCACGTTCAAAAGTTTGAACATCGTCTCCAGGAATAGGTTGAATATGGTGATTGTTTGCTATTAAAGTGTTCGGGCTAAGTTCGTGAATTAAAGAGTAAATTTCATCATAATGCCAGTTTGCTTCTTTTTGATCCCAGTGACCATCGAACCAAATACATCCTACTTCGCCATAATTTGTAAGCAGTTCAGTAAGTTGTGCTTTCATAAAAGCTACATATTTATTCCAAGCTTCAGTATCACCTTTTTTACCATCTTTGTAGTCGTCACGTCTCCAGTCTAATAAAGAATAATAGAAGTTTAATTTAATACCTTCTTTTTTACAAGCTTCAGCCAATTCTTTTAAAGGATCTTTTCCGTAAGGTGTGGCATCAACAATATTAAAATCACTCGCATCGGTATCAAACATGCTAAAACTATCGTGGTGACGCGATGTAATGGTGATGTATTTCATACCGGCATCTTTAGCTATTTTAACCCATTCTTCAGCATTAAATTCTTGTGGATTAAAAAAATCGGCTAAACGACTGTAGTTATCTTTTTGAATCTTTTTTAATAACATCACCCATTCTCCGTCGGCCAAAATACTGTAAACGCCCCAGTGGATAAACATTCCAAATTTCATGTCTTGAAATTCCTCACGAGCTTCTAAGTTACCAGCAGTTGGCGTGTATTCTGGCATATCGTACGCATACTTTTTTTGTGCATTTGCACTAAATAGTATTATACACATTAAAGCTATTAGTCCTGTTTTTTTCATTTTCTTTGTTTTTTTATTGTTGGTTAATTGTTGTTTATTGTATTACGGGCTCTGAGCCCATTTGCATTTCTAATATTCCACCTTGTGTAATTTCTTGATGTGTAATCCAGAAACGATTAAGTGGTTTTCCATTCAATGTCATGGATTGAATATAAATATTTTCTTCGGAATTGTTTTGGGCTGTAATTTTAAACATCTTTCCGGTGTAATAATCACTATCTAACTTAATTTCAATAGCATTAAAAACTGGACTCGTGATTTGGTACTTATTATCACCAGGGGCAATAGGGTGAATGCCGATGGATGCCAATACATACCAAGCCGACAGTTGGCCAACATCTTCATTGCCACACAAGCCGTAAGCATCGGTGCCGTAAGCATCATTACAAATTTGACGGGTGTATTTTTGGGTTAAATGTGGTACACCGGCTTCATTCAACATAAAAGGTACGTGGTGTACAGGTTCGTTAGGATGGTTGTAATAATTGTTCCACAGAAAATCGTCTGGTGTGTTTTCAAAGAAAGAAATTAATTCACTTCTAAAAGCTTCTTCGCCACCCATTAATGTTTTTAGCCCATCGATATCGTGAGGTACAAACCAGCCTTGTTGATAAGGATTACTTTCAATACAACCTTGTCCGTGTACTGTTTTTCCTTTCCATTCTAACCACGTTCCGCTGCTGTCTTTAGCTCTAAACCAATTCACCTCATCGTTCCAAATATTCTTGTAATTTTTGCTTTTCTTCAAATAGGTTTTTGCAATATCATCTTTTCCTAAAGATTTGGCCATAACACTCAAAGCCCAATCGGAATAGGCATATTCTAATGTTTTAGAAATATGTTTGTTTGAATAGCCTAACTCACCGTTTCCTGTATTATTGACTGTATTCAATGAGTATTGAAATGCCTTTTCTACATCGTAATTCCGAATGCCTTTTTGATATGCATCGTTAATAACAGACACGGCTGGATTTCCTAACATAACGCCAGAATAGGAATTCAACATTTCCCAACGTGGCAAATATTCCTTACCACTCAATTCTGCCATTTGTAGTAACGAATTGATTTCGTCGTTTACCAACGTTGGATTGATAATGGTTTGCAAAGGAAATTGCGATCTAAAAACATCCCAACCACTAAAAATAGTACGATAGGTGAAATCGTTAGTTTGATGTACTTTTTTATCAGCGCCTATGTAATTTCCATTCACATCCGAAAAAGCACGTGGGTCAATCAATGTATGATATAATGATGTGTAAAAAATAGTTTTTTCTCTATCGGTAGCGCCTTCAACAGATATGTTGTCAATAGCTTTGCTCCAGCTATCACGAGCTTCTTGTTTTGTTTTATCGAAATCCCAATGGTTAATATCGTGTTCTAAATTTTCTTTAGCTCCAGCAATACTAACAAATGAAATACCACTTTTTACTAAAACTTCTTCGTCTGCTTTGGTACTAAAATTGGTGTAAAAACCAAGGTGTTCACCTTGCATTTCAGTTTTATCTGTGTAAATTTTCGCGTTTTTAATAGCGTCTTGATAATTATCTTTTCTTATCCAACGCATTTTTCGTTTCACATCTGGTAAATCGGCACTCCAAATACCATAGTCTTTTAAAGGCTTGCTAAACTGGCAATAGAAATACACAACATAATCGGCATTTCCTGCTCCAGCGCCCCATCCACCACCTTCCGGAGGACATTTCATCCAACCTTCAATCGCGTTTTCGTTTACCACTTTTATGTATTGTTCTGTTGAAGTTCCACCAACACGACGCGCTAAATCAATTTGAACGCGCGAACTATCAGTTTCAGGATATGTAAATCGAATAATACCAGCTCTTGGTGCTGAAGTTAATTCTGCTTTTACATTATAATCGTCCATAGTAACGGCATAATATCCCGCTTCTGTAATTTCCGTATCATGAGAATATCGAGAACGGTAACCACTTTCTGGGTTTTCTGCAACACCACGATTAGTTTGTAGTTTACCTATGGTAGGCGTCACTAAAAAGTTTCCTAAGTCGCCAAACCAGCCCACGCCACTCATGTGTGTAAAACTGAAACCTTCCATGGTTGTATGCTCATAAGAATATCCAGAACCATTATCGCCATCTGAAACCGTATCAGGACTTAACTGCACCAACCCAAAAGGGGTTGCGGCACCCGGAAATGTTTTACCAAAACCATGTGCATCCTTCGATTTTTTACCATAAGTAATAGCACCAATTATAGGGTCTATATAATCTACGGGCTGCTTTTCGGTTGTTGTGGTTTCTTTTTCAGATTTTGAAGATTTACAAGAACCCGCTACTAGAACTGTTAATGCCAGACAGAAATAAAATGATATGTTTCTTTTTGTATTACTCATGTAATGGGATGCTTTTAATCTATTAGTGTGCTGCTTTATTTTGTACAGTTTCTGTTTTGTAAATATCTACAGGCACATCATTCTCTTGCGATTTTCCTGTGGTTGTTCTCCCATTTTCTACAATATATTTCAATTTTTTGGTCAATTTTGCAACAACTCTAGGATGTTTCTTGTAAACGTTAGTTGTTTCTTCAGCATCCTTTTTCATATTGTATAATTGAATTTCTGGCAAGTTTTCTTTTCTAGCTTTGTTATCCGTTGGGTTAGACCAACCACCAGAACCTGGCGTTAATTCTAATTTCCATTTTTTATTTCTGATAGAAAATTTACCATGTATAGAATGATGAACCACTAAGTTATAATCGGTTTTAGCCTTTTTGTTTTTCAACATTGGAAGAATACTATACGAATCTACGCCAGCATTATCATCCATGTTTAAACCTACAATTTCAGCACAAGTTGCCATTAAACTGGTTTGGCAAATGAGCTTATCGTTTATAGAGTTAGCCTCAATATGTTCTGGCCATCTCACCATAAAAGGAATACGGTGTCCGCCTTCCCAAATATCAGATTTATAACCTCTAAAATCAGCACTTGGGTAATGTCCAAATTCATTTTCTAACTTACCAACTTTTGCAACAGGGTAGGAGCAACCGTTATCACTTGTGAAGAATACCAAAGTATTATCTTCAATACCATTTGCTTTTAAAGCTTCAAGTACACGACCAACAACATCATCGGTTTCCATAACAAAATCGGCATAATCTCCCATGCCACTTTTACCTTGCCAAGCTTTAGATGGTACTACAGGACTATGCGGCGAGTTTAATGCCAAGTACATGAAAAATGGCGTGTCGTTTTTAGATTCTTTAACGATATAATCTTCTGCCTGATCAGCTAAAAATTGTAGCATCTTTACAGGTTCCATTTTATCAACAACCTTATCGTTTTTTATAACCGTTTTCATAACCCGAGAGTGGTGAAAGCCAATATAAGAGTCAAAACCACGAGAAACTGGTCCGTTTGGTACCGTAGAACCAATAGCTGGGCCAATTACTTTTTTACCATCGTAAACTGCAACCGGATTTCCTTCATCATCAACAAACTTAAATCCAAGATGCCATTTGCCAATAGCAGCGGTTTTATAACCCGCGGTTTTTAACATTTTAGGAACCGTGGTTAAATTTTCGGCAATAAGTGGTTCTAACTCATCACCAGTACCAAGAACACCTTGTTGTAATCTAGAACGCCAAGAATAACGTCCTGTTAAAATAGCGTAACGCGATGGTGTACATACAGCAGAAGCAGAATGCGCATCGGTAAACGTCATCGATTCTTTCGAAAAGGCATCTATTTTTGGAGTTAGTATTTTTCCTTTTTCAGGATTTAAAATTTGTACATCGCCATAGCCTAAATCGTCACAAATGATGTAAACAATATTCGGTTTTTTTTGAGCTGAAGCTGAAGCAACAACGAGCATAAAAAGAGCTACTAATTTTGATATTTTCATGATTTTATTTTAATCGTATTTCTGTTATTTCACCTAGTAATTCACCAGCTTCGTTAAATAAACCTGCTTTTAAAAGGGTTTTAGGTTTTGTTTTAAAATCGCCTTCGTACTTAATGGCGTTTATTGTTGGATCGCTACCATCAAGCGTGTAATAAATAGAAAAGCCAACAGTTTCTGTTTTCAAAAACACAATAGCTTCTGTATTTAATTGATCAATAGCAAAGGCAGGATATACAGTAAACATGCTATTTGCATAATTGACGTTATCTCTTTCTAAACGTTTAAAATGATCACTTTTTAATGCATTTTGAAAACGTTCCCAGTTTTTTACTTTTGGATCACTCCAAGACACCTCGGCACTTGCTAAAGTTCTTGGGTATAGCATATATTCAAAATGTTCTTCGGTTGGTGTAAACTCGGCCCATAAACAGGTTTGGTTTCCTAATACAAGGCTTGCCTCTTTTGCCGTTAATTCAGCTGGAATAGGCTCATGATTATAAACTACAGATAAAGGTAATACCGAATTTGGTCCTTCTGGTTCCATAAATGTCGGGCCTTGAACACGACTGATATACGAGTGTAAATACGACGTCATAATGGTTGGGTAACCTTCACGAGGTGCCTGTAATTCTGGGGTGTGTCGTCCTCTTCTCCAAGCCATAATGGTAGCGCCTTTGGCACCTTTACCGCTTAAAATTTCATCCCACCCAATCATAAGTTTATTTTGAGCAGTTACTATTTTGTTTACTTTTTGAATAAAATGACTTTGTAATTCTTCCTCATCAGCAAGATTGTGATCTGTCATTACTTTTTGGCAATGCGGACATTTTTTCCAATTGTTTTTGTTGCACTCATCTCCACCAATATGGATGTATTTCGACGGAAATAACTCGGCTACTTCTTTAATCACATCTTCTAAAAAAGCATAGGTGGTTTCTTTTCCTGCGCAAACCGCATTATCTGGCGCTTTTCCACCAGTGGCTAATTCAAAATTAGCATCAGTTTCACCGTCAAAACAAAACAATTCTGGGTACGATGCCACTAAAGCTTTACTGTGTCCGGGAACATCAATTTCTGGTATTACTTCAATATTTCTAGCAGCTGCATAAGCAATCACTTCTTTAATATCTTCTTGGGTATAAAAACCACCGACGGTTTTAGGTTCGTCTGCCGTAGAAGGCTCACGAGACCACCAAGCAATACCTGTTCTGTCTGCGCGCCAAGCGCCTTTTTGAGTGAGGTTTGGATATTTTTTAATTTCAATTCTCCAGCCTTGATCGTCGGTTAGATGCCAATGAAATTTATTTATTTTATATGAAGCTAATACGTCAAGCTGCTTTAAAATAAAAGCTTTGGTTTGAAAATGTCGAGAAACATCGAATAAAACACCACGCCAATGAAATCTTGGATTGTCGGTAATAGTTAAACTTGGTATGGCTGTAGTTCCATTAGAACCGGCAGGAATAGCCTGTCTCAAAGTTTGAAAACCATTAAATAATCCAGCATAATCGGTTGCTTTTACAGTAATTTTAGAAGCATTTATTTCTAAAATATAACCTTCAGCTTCAATAGATGCGTTTTTTACTTTTTCAAAAACAATAACATTTTTAGATGCTGAGGTTCTGCCTGCGTTTACGGTTAGCGATAAACCGGTATCATTTGTAAGTGTTGATGACACCATAGGCGCTAAAGATTTGCTGAATTTCTTCGGAATAAAAACTTGCGTGTTCTCATCTAATTTAAATCCGCCTGAAGCGTATACAACAGATGCTGGTTGCGGAATAAAAGTATTCTGAATATCTTGAGCGTAACTACTTGTCGAAAACATGAGCCATACTAAAAGTAATGCCGTTATTTTTGCACCGTAAATATTCGTTTTATGTGATGTGTTTATCATTTGTTTTTTAATTTAAACTTACAGCAAGCGTATTAAAAGATTTTCCGTCTAGGGCTACTTTTACAATCTCGTTATTGATGTTTAAGGCTAATTCTTGCGCTTCCGAAGTATTATTATAAGCCAAAATAGTCACCTCATTATTGGCTTTATTATAAAAAGCTAGTGCATTATTAGTATTTCCAGAGGCTGCTAGTTTTACCGAACCTGGTGCTACAAAAGCACTTAAATGTTTCATTAAATAAAACTCAGGGTTGTATTTTATAGCTTTGGTGTTACTATCAATAGAAATCATAGAATTTTGTTTCCATCCCCATTGGCTTTTTCCTGTTTCATCTAAAACCATATTCCAATACATATATGAGTTGGCACCGTTTTCAAAGTAATGTTTCATTAAATTGAAGGTGTATTCTGCCGCTTTCCAATCGTTAGAGCCATCCCCACATTCTGTTTCGGTTTGCATTAATTCCATCTCTGGATATTTCGCATGTACGGCTTCAATAGCACCTTTTCCAGCCCATTGAAAACCAACGCCTTTTACATAATCTTCGGCATTTTTGTATTCTAAAATATTTGAAACCCGTTCTATTTGAGGGCGTTCAACAGTTCCTAGCCAAATTTCTGTGTCTAATTGATCGGCTTTAAATTTCGGACCTAAATAATCTGCAATAAAAACACCTAAATCTTCAGGTTTCCACACACATGAAGGGAAATTTTGCGCCGAGTTATATTCATTTTGAACGTGAACGGCACTTATAGGGATGCCTTCTTTTTCATAGGCTTCTACAAACTTCGCAAAGTATAAGGCGTAAGCTTCAAAATATTCTGGTTCTGTTATAAAACGAGACTCCAATTCTTCCGTAGAACTCCATTCTTCAGGTAAATCGTTAAATTCAGGATTCGATTTACAAGCGTAATGTTTGCTGTGTTTCATCCAAGATGGCGGACACCAAGGTGAAGCCCAAACTTCTATTTCTGGATTTATTTTTTGTGCTTCTTTAATGTATGGAATTAAACGCTTTTTATCTCGTTCTATAGAAAAGTTTTCCATAGCAAAATCGCCTTCGGTTTCATTATGGCTATACCAATCTACAGCGTAATCGTTAGCACCAATTGGCATTCTGCATAAACTAAATTTACAGCCTTCAGTCTGGCTGAACAAGTCGTTTAAAATTTGTTGCTTTTCTTGAGGGGTTACCATTGCCAAGGCATCCCAACCTAATTCGTTAAAACAGCCACCAAAACCAGTTATTTCTTGTTCTTGTTTATTTGTATCAATAGAAATTGAAATATCAGCAGCTTTTTCATTTAGAACTGATTCATATTTTTTTTCTAACCAAACAGTGTTTTCAGTACTACTTACCCATGATACATCTAAGCTGTTTTGACTTTCTTTACAAGCCGAAAAGGCAATTAAACCTAATGCGAGTAAACCTTTAAATATGTTCATTATTAACTTATTTTACGGTTAAAATTTTTCTTAAACGGATATCTTTTGATGACGCACCAACCATGATTCTAAAATCGCCTGCTTCAACTAATCTTTTCATGTCTTTGTCTAGCATAGATAAGGCTTCAGGATCTAATTGAAAGGTTACATTTTGAGATTCGCCAGGATTTAAAGTGATACGTTTAAAGCCTTTTAATTCTTTAATAGGGCGAGATACTGAAGCTAATTCATCACGGATATAAAGTTGAACTACTTCGTCTCCTGCAACCGTTCCTGAGTTTTTAATAGTGCATGAAACTTCTACGCTCTCGTTAGGTGAAATATTATTTTTACTGAATTCAATATCTGAATATTCAAAAGCCGTATAACTTAATCCGTAACCAAAAGGGAATAAAGGTTGCCCAGTTAAGTTGTGATAATTATCGCCACGACCGGTTGGTTTGTTGTTGTAATATAAAGGACATTGCGCTTCGTCTACCGGAAAAGTAATTGGTAAACGTCCAGCAGGATTTTCATCACCAAAAAGAATATCGGCAAAACCGTTTCCGCCATTTTCACCAGAATACCATGCCATTAAAACACCATCGACATCGTTAATCCAGTTAGACATCGTTATAGCGCTACCACCAACTAAAACAACAACTATTGGTTTTCCTGTTTTAGCAACGGCTTTAATTAAAGCTTCTTGATGACCGGGTAAAGCTAATAACGCACGATCTTGAAATTCACCTTCGTGAATACCAGCAAACACTACAGCAACATCACTTTGTTCTGCAACTGCAACAGCATCGGCAATTTGTTGTTCCCATTCGTTTTGAATTTCGGCATCCCAAATTAATTTGAATTTTGCATTTCCTGCAGCTTCAAAAAACTCAATTTTAATGTCGTATGTTTTTCCTTCTTCAAAAGAGAAAGGTTTTAAAATACTGTTGTATGATTGTTTTTGCCAGTTGTCAATAATTAATTTGCCATCTAAATACATGCGGTACCCATCGTTACCTTCAATACCAATATTGAAAACACCTGTTTTTGGTGCTTTTAATTTTCCTGTCCATCGTACTGAAAACCAATCGTAAGCTAAATCTTCATGTGGTGAAAATAAGGTCCATCCAAACTTAATTTGCTTATCAATACGCTCTACTTTAGGTTGGCCGGTTAATTTAATATTATCAAAATAATCACCTTTTAAACCTTCAACTTGTTTACCATCTTTAGTGGTTGATAAATAAGAAGCGGCTATGGCGTTATAATTTTCTTCAGCTAAAGCTACGCCAGGAGCATAGTTGATATTGTCTTTACCTATTTTGTCTGCGACGCCTTGATACATAGAAATAAGATTATTTCCAGGACCACTATAACCACCTAATCGTACGGTTTTTACATCGTGACCAATAAGGGCCATTTTTTTAACAGCTTTATCAATTGGTAAAGCTTCATTTTCATTTTTTAATAAAACCATCGCTTTAGAGGCTGCTTTTCTAGCCAACTCACGGTGTGTTTTATGTCCGTTCCAAATTGCTGCTTCTTTAGCATCTACGTATGGGTTTTCAAATAAACCTAATTCGAATTTAGCTTTTAAAATACGGCTTACTGCTTCGTCAATGGCTTTAATATCTACCATACCATTTTTGTAAGCTTCCCAAAATAAAGGGTAGTGGTTGTAGTTAGTTTGAAACATAACATCTAAACCAGCTTCTACAGCGTCTTCGGTGGCTTCGGCATAATTTGCTGCTGTAAAATGCAATACATTAGCACCACCTGTAGCGCCAGCATCGGAAATTACAAAGCCATCAAAACCCCATTCTTCTTTCAGTTTAGTACGCAATAACCACTCGTTAGACGTACATGGCGTACCGTTTAATGAGTTGTAAGACGTCATTACTGAACGCGCACCTACTTTTTGAAAAACAGCTTTAAAAGCAGGGAAGTAAATTTCCTCTAAAATACGTTCGTTATAACTAATTGGGTAACTATCACGGCCGCCTGCGCCTACGTTAGCAACAAAGTGTTTTGGCGTTGTGATTACACCTTCTTTCTCGAATTCTCCAAGATAAGAAAGTGCCATTTGTGTTGTTAAATATGGATCTTCACCATAAGTTTCTTCGGTACGTCCCCAACGTACATCGCGTGCTATGTTTAATACTGGCGATAATATTTGACGAATTCCTCTTGTTTTGGTTTCCTTTGTAATGGCACCGGCTACTTCGCCAACTAAGTCTGTGTCCCAAGTTGCTGCTAATGCAATGGCTTGCGGATACATGGTGGCACCATCTCGGGCTAATCCATGAAGGGCTTCGTTAAACGGAATGATAGGAATCCCTAAACGGGTTTCTTCTAAGAAAAACTTTTGAAGTTCGTTAATTTCGTTAGCCATATTGGCTGCAGTTCCCGTAGAACCATAGTCCATAATTTGTTCGGCTGCATTATCATTTAATCCTTTTGAAGAAATTTGAAAACCAAAAATACCATGCTTCAGTTTGTCTTTTCCAATCTTTAAATCGCCTGGAATCATAAACATTTGCCAGAATTTTTCTTCTAAAGTCATTCTGCCTAATAAGTCGCTTACACGTTCTTCAACGGGTAATTTTGGGTTTTTATAAGGCGGATCTTTCTTGTCGGAAAATGCAAAAGCACTTATAATCAGTGCAAGAACACTGGCTATTTTTAGGGTATGGAGAATCTTTTTCAAACTGCTATTATTTTTAATTATATTGATGTTGGTTTGCTTTTAAATCGGCATCGAATTCAGTCATCATTTTTTGTAACTTCTTTACGATTTTAGGGTTTGCCGCTGCTACATTAGTATTTTCAGAAATGTCTTCTTTAAGGTTATAAAGGGCAACACAATCTTTGGTAATACGTAATTTCCAATCGCCTTTTCTAACGGCTTCTAGTGTTGATTCTTTATAATAATAGAAACCTTCTTTTTCGTAAGGTGAATTTGCTTTTTCGTTTCCAGAAAGTAAAGGCCAAATATTTTTACCATCCATAGGTTTATCTGATACTTCAGCATCAGTTAAGTAGGCTATAGTTGGCAATAAATCCATAGTTGAAGCGACTTTATCGGTAACGCTTCCGGGTTTGATTTTACCTTTCCATTGTGCAATCATTGGTACACGCATGCCACCTTCTAAGGTTTCAAATTTATGACCTCTTAATGGTAAAGCACTTCCGCCTTCTTCTCCTTTTTTAGTCCAAGGACCATTATCTGAAGTGAAAACCACCAAAGTGTTTTCATCTAAATTTAAAGATTCTAATGTTTTTAAAATCTCGCCCATACTCCAGTCTAATTCCTCAATAACATCGCCATATAAACCTCTTGCACTTTTTCCTTTAAAATCTGGTGAAGCATAAAGCGGCACGTGTGGCATGGTTTGAGCAACGTATAAAAAGAAAGGTTCGTCTTTATTTTCTTTAATAAAGCTTACGGCTTCCTCGGTATATCGTTTTGTTAATGTTGATTGATCTACAGGATATTCTATCACTTCGTCTTGTCTCATTAAAGGCACACGTCGTCCTCTCCATTTTTCTTCACGTAAACTATCAATCGTCATACCTTCTCTAAAAAGAATATCTTCTGAAACCTTTGATTTTGGGTTAACAGACATATCATTACTGAAAGGAATACCGTAATACGAATCGAAACCTTGTTTGGTTGGTAAATATTGAGCCTCGTCGCCAAGGTGCCATTTACCAATACATGCTGTATTGTAACCTTTTGTTTTAAGCATATCAGCAATAGTTAATTCTTGATTGTTTAAACCTCCCGGTAAATTTGGCCAAAGTACTTTAGGTACACCAACTCGGGGTGGGTAAGAACCTGTAAGTAAAGCTGCTCGCGATGGAGAACAAATAGATGATGCGGCATAAAAATCGGTAAATTTTATACCATTTGCCGCCATATTATCTAAGTTGGGTGTTTTTATTAATGGAGAACCAAAAACACCAACATCTTGATAACCTTGATCGTCTGTAAAGAAGATAATGACGTTAGGTTTCGCAGTTGTTTTTTGTGCTGAAAGCGCTCCTGTATAACTTAAAAAAACCGTGAGTATGCTGATTACGAATTTCATATTCTGAATTATTTTTTATTTAATGAACCGTCGAACTTATACGTTTTTCCAGCTTTTGTGTCAAATTCTATCGTATTTCCGTTGTATTCTAAAACACAAGGTGTTCCTTTTTTAGATGTAATTTCAACGTATTCTAATTTTGAATTTTTCCAAGAGAAAGCCAACTCAAAACCACCTCTAGCAACAATACCTTTTACTTCTCCATCGGCTAAAGCATTTGGTAAGGCAGGTAGTAATTCTATTTTATCTAAATGACTTTGTATTAACATTTCTAAAATACCTGAAGCACCACCAAAGTTTCCATCAATTTGAAATGGTGGATGCGCATCAAAAAGGTTAGGGTAGGAGCCTCCTCTAATTTTGCGTTCCGGAATTTCTGCCGGACTTAATAATACATTCAATAATTTATAAGCGCGATTTCCATCTTTAAAACGAGACCAGAAATTAACTTTCCATGCTAAACTCCAACCTGTGCCGTTATCACCTCTAAATTCTAAAGATTGTTTTGCAGCTTTCATTAATTCAGGAGTGTCTTCGTAATTAATTTCGCTTCCAGGGTATACCGACCATAAGTGAGATACGTGTCTGTGATGATTTTCTGGATTATCTTTATCTTCTAACCATTCTTGCAATTGCCCGTGTTTACCTATTTGGTTTGGTGCAATTTTAGGAATCATAGTCGTTAGTTTATCAGCGAAAGCTTCATCTGTTTTCAAGATTGAAGATGCTTCAACAACACTTTTGAAAAGGGCTCTTATGATTTGGTGATCCATCGTTGGACCAGCCACTAAACCACCAATTTCTGGGGATGTAGATGGCGTACTTATCAGGTAACCTGTTTTTGGATCTTCAACTAAAAAATCGGTATAGAAAAGCGCCGACTCTTTCATTGAAGCATAATTGTTCTTTAAAAAAGTTTCATCTTTTGTAAATAAGTAATGTTCCCAAATATGCGAACAAAGCCACGCACTACCAGATAACCAAAGTCCGTGATTAGAGTGGTTTACTGGAGCAGCACCTCTCCAAATATCTACGTTGTGGTGTACATTCCAACCCTTAGCGCCGTAATGTTCTTTAGCCACGTTTTTTCCGGTTTCAGAAACATCTTTTATAAAATCGAAAAGTGGTTCGTGACATTCACTAAGGTTAGCAATTTCAACTGGCCAATAATTCATTTCTAAATTAATATTGGTGGTGTAACTACTAAACCAAGGTGGCGTTAATTTATGATTCCAAATACCTTGTAACGTTGGTGGCTTGGTTCCTGGACGGCTACTCGCTATCATTAAATAACGGGCATATTGTACGTAAAGAGCAATTAATTGCGGATCGCTTGGGTTTTTCCAGAAGTCGAAAATACGCTTGTCGGTGGTGTTTGCCGATTTTCCATTATCACCAAAATCAATATCAAAACGATTGTATAGCGATTGATAATCTTTTAGGTGTAGTTTTTTTACTTTTTTATAATTTTCTGAAGCAACACGTGCTAAAGTATTTTTTGTGATGTTTTCAGGATTTCCCGAAACATCATTGTATTTAATATAGTTGGTTGCTGCTGTTAAAAATATGGTTGCTTTTGATGCGTTGGAAATTTGAAGTTTTCCGTTTACGGTTTCAATAGTACCATTAGTTTGAATGTTTAAAGTGGCAACGCCTCTTAGTGCGCCATCTTTAACTTGAACCTTTAAGGTTTGTGTGTTTCCAACGGTTTCTACCGTTTTATCTTCGTGAAGGGCATCTAACCATAAATCGAAATTAAGTGCTTTAGATTTACTAGAGGTTAAATTAATAGCAATAATTTGTGATGGGTAACTAGAGAATACTTCTCTTTTAAAATCCACACCATTTACAGAATATGCGACTTTGGTAATGGCTTCTTCTATGTTTAATTCTCTGGTGTAATTTGTGTAGTTTTCATGACCTTTAAAAGCAATGTAAATATCACCAAAAGGTTGGTAAGGCTGTTGCTTTAAAGGCGTACTCATAAACTCTTGCATGGCTAAGTTTTGAGCATCTACTTGTTTGCCATTAGTTAATAGTTGGCGGATAGTGTCTAAATATTTGTAAGCTCCTTTATGCGCATAATCATGCGGTTTTCCGGCCCAAAGTGTTTCTTCGTTAAACTGAATATGTTCTTCTGGTACACCTCCAAAAACCATAGCGCCAAGGCTACCATTTCCAATAGGTAAAGCTTCTGTCCACTCAGCAGCAGGAGACTCATAAGTTAATTTATGAGTCTCTTGTGCATGAATTGTGGCTACACATAATAGAATAGATATACAGCCAATAATTGTGTTTTTATTCAATTTCATATTTGTTTTATTTAGTCTATTCTATAAATGTTTAGTGTTATCAATTAATCATTCCAATGTTGCGCAATGATTTGGTGTATTTCAGGGTTATCAGCATCAACGTCGCCTAAAGCTTTTCTTTGGTTTAAGATTTCAGCTTTAAATTCTTTAATAATGTCTTGATATTCTGGGTCGTTATAAGCATTATGAACTTCGTTCGGGTCTTTTTCTAAATCGTAAAAATCCCAGTATTTTGTTGGTTGTTCATCTGCAGAATAGTTGTTCGATTTAAGTCCATTTCCATAAAAGAAAGCCAATTTGTAACGCTCGCCACGGATACCAAAATGTCCTGGTCTGTCTTTGGAATGATCCCAGTAACGGTAGTATCCAAACTTACGCCAATCGGCAGGTGTGTTGCCTTTTAAGTTTTCACGGAAGGAATGCCCTTGCATGGTTTCAGGATATTCTAAGCCTGCGTAATCTGCAAATAAAGCTGAGAAATCGGCATTTTCAATAAGGTCATCATTTCTAGTTCCAGGAGCAATTTCTTTTGGATATCTAATTACAAATGGCATGTGGATAGACTCTTCGAAAATTAAACGTTTGTCAAAGAAACCGTGCTCTCCAAGGAAATAACCTTGATCGGCAGTGTAGATTACGATAGTGTTTTCAGCTAAACCCGATTTGTCTAAATAATCTAATATTTTACCAATATTATCATCTATAGCTGCACCGCAACGCATAAAATCTTTAACGTATTTTTGGTAAGTTTTGTAACGCGCTTGCATGTTATCTAAACCGTCTACATCAAAAGGTAATTCTGGATATTGCATGTAACCCGGAACATTATCAGGGTCTTTGGAAGCAACTAAATATCTATTTTTTAAACTATCAATAGATTGTCCGTTGAAAGAACGCCCGGTTGTAGATGGACCTTCATCGTAAAATGTAGCAGGCACTGGAATATCTTGATCACGGTATAAATCATTAAAACGCTCAGGATAATCAAAAGGTTCGTGCGTCGCTTTAAAGTGACACATAGCCATAAATGGTTTAGACTCGTCACGGTTTTCGATCCAATCAATTGCCATATCCGAAATAACATCGGTACTAAAACCTTTATATTCTTTTCCTCCTTCAGTATAATCTTGCCAGTTTTCTTTAGTTTTTAAAACCGGATCCCAATAGCGACCTTGACCAGGTAAAACGCAGTAATAATCGAATTCTGATGTTGGTTCTTGTTTCATGTGCCATTTACCAATAACCGAAGTTTGATAGCCACCACGTTGCATAACACCTGCAATTGTTGGATGATTTGGTGATAAACCAGCGCCCAAAGTAGTTACGCCGTTAATGTGGCTGTATTGCCCCGTTAAAATGGTTGCGCGGCTTGGTGTACAAATAGAATTAGATACTAAACAGTTGTCTAAAACCATACCTTCTTTAGCTAAACGCTGTATGTTTGGCGTGTGTACATAGTCTTTTAAAATACCATCATAAATTCCCCAGGCTTGAGACGTATGGTCATCGGCCATGATGAAAAGAATGTTTGGTCGTTCTTGTTGTTTTTCTGCCGTTTTTTCGGCGACTTTGTCCTTACATCCTGTTATGGTAAGACAGCCAAAAACAGCCAAAAGACCTAATCGTGATAATGTGTTCATCGTTTTAAAAAGTTTAATTGATTTATTCGACAACTAAGATATTCTATTCTATTAAAATTTTGTACCCTTAAACTTACCTTTTAATACTATCGGGTAGCTTTTTCCATTTATCGCAGGAATAGTTATACTTGTATGTGTTTTATTTTGCGAAAACTTGATCTTTTCATTAGAATCTAGGCGGTGAAGGCTTTTTAATTTTCCTGGATTCATTGTGTTTTGTAAACCCAATGTAGGAATGATAAGTTCTCCTTTTTTAGGATTCATAATGGTGATATAAAAAACATCATCTTTTGTTGTAAATCGAACTTCATCACTAGAAAAAGATGCGCTTGCGGTAGTGCGTTGGTTGTAATGTTCGCCTTTTTTTGTTTTTTCGGCAATATCATCACCGGCGTTTCTAATTTCGCCGTTGGACCCTAAAACAATTTCGCCTCGAATACTTTTACCATCGCCATAGACTTTCCACGGGCGGGTATTGTAAATAGCTTCGCCGTTTATTTTTAACCAATCGCCAACGGTTTCAATAATTACTTTTAGTTCCGGAGGAATTGTGCCGTCTGGTTTTAATTCAATATTTAATAATAAATTACCATTCTTGCTAACCGCTTCAATAAGCATTTCTAAAATGGTACGTGCGTTGTGCGTTAAGTGTCTGTCGGTTTTGTAAAACCAATCGGTAAAAGTAATTTCCGATTGCCAAGGTTCGGTTCTAAGGGTGTTGCTTCCTCCAGATTCAACTTCGTTTACCGTGCCTTTTTCTTGTCTTTTTAAAAGCATTACCGCTTGTACAGAACCGTTTTTATTGTAATTATTTTGATATAATGTACGTGCTACTTCTTTGCCATATTCACCATAAGTAAAACTGAATCCGTCGTTATACAGTAAATCTGGGTTGTATTTGTTAACTAGTTCTAAGTGGCGTTTTAACCAGTTTTTCTTTATGTTTTCAATAACTTCTGGTGTACGATCTTCTGGTACGGGACCGTATAGATCTGCAGGATCTAAACCTTCCCACCATTTTCCTTTGCCATCGGCTTTTGTTAATCGGCCGTCATAATGAACGCCTGCGTATTTACCCGTTTTATCTGCTCCAAAGGCAGGTTGCCACCAATTTAAAAAACGATCGTCATGGCTGGTAACGCCAAACTTTAGGCCTGCGTTACGTGTTGCTTTTTCAAAAGCGCCAATAATATCTTTTTTAGGACCAACATTTACCGAATTCCATGGATGAAAAGAAGAGTCGAATAAATCAAAATGATCATGATGATTTGCCAAGGCTACAATATATTTTGCGCCATTTTCTTTTGAAAAATTTATTAAATATTCAGCATCAAATTTTTCAGCTTTCCAAGTATTAATAACGTCTTTAAAACCGAATTCTGAAGGATGACCATAGGTTTGTAAATGATACGGATTGGCCATTTTTCCAAACTTTTGGCGACCAACATCTTTCATGTACATATGGCGTGCATACCAACCGCCACCTTGTTCAGGTACAGCTTGTGGTCCCCAATGAAACCAGATTCCGAATTTAGCATCACGAAACCATTCTGGACATTCATATTGATTAGCAAGTTCATCCCAAGACAAATTTTTATCTTGAGCTTGTGTATATTGCGTTGTACACAGAACAAACATAACCATGAAAAGCGCGTTTATAAAAACAGGCTTTTTAAGGTTTAATGCTAATATATTTGAATGGCTTAAAATCATTTATTTCTTTTTAAAGTTATAAGCTTCAATATCATCAAACAGTCCGAATTCATTTTTATTTAATCGAGCAGGATCGCCTGTTTCATCAATAAGAATTTGTAATTCCGTCATTAAATCATCTTTAACAGTAGCGAATTTTTCATCGTCTATTAAATTATTTAACTCCCAAGCGTCTTCTTTTACATTGAATAATTGATAGGTAAACACCTCGTGTTTTGCACTTACAATTAATTTGTAATCGCCTTTACGAACCGCGCGGTGACCTCCACCAGGATTATGTTTTCTGTTTTTATTTAGTAAATCACCAGGCCAAGAATTATAGGCATAAAGCATACTGTTTCTTACTTCTTTCTTTTCTCCTGTTATAACTGGTGTTAAATCTTCAGTTTCGATAGACTCAGGAATTTCGAGTCCAGTTAAACCACATAAGGTAGGAAACACATCGTGCAAATAGGCTAGGGCGTCGGTTTTTTGATTTTTAGGAATGTTTGGTCCGCAAAAAATTAAAGGTACACCAACACTATGTTCATACACATTTTGTTTTCCTAATAAACCATGTTGTCCTAAAGCTAAGCCGTTATCTCCTGCAAACACGATAATAGTATTTTCTGCTTGTCCAGAAGCTTCTAGCGCTTTTAAAACGCGACCAATTTGAGCATCGGTAGCGGTAATCATGGCGTAATAATCTGATATTTCTTTTTGAATAATAGCTTCTGTTCTTGGAAAAGGCGCTAAAACTTCATCTCTAATTTTATCATCAGCAATTTCAAAGGGATGCTTAGGCATAAAGTTTGCGGGCACTTTCATGTCTTCTGGAGAGTACATATCATGAAATTCCTGAGGGGCTGTTCTTGGATCGTGAGGCGCAGTAAAAGCCACATACATTAAAAACGGATCCTTTTCTTTATAACTATCTAAGAAACCAACAGCGGCATCTGCAAAAACTTCACTACTGAATTTTTCTTTATCCTGATAAGCTGCAGACCATCCTGTTTCTGGCGTATAATCTTTTACTTTAGTTCCAAAATGTGTAGTCATACCTCCTAAAAAGGCTGATTTTATTTGATTGAAACCACGCTCTAGCCAAATTTCACCGTTGTGTTGTTTTCCGGTAGCAAAGGTTTCGTAGCCATTAGCTTTAAAATATTCTGGAAAGGTTAATAAATCACTTTTTCCTTTTTCTTCCTTCGGAAAAGCGAATTGTGCGTAAACATTCGGTTCAATATTAAAATAGTGACGCCCCGTCATTAACATCGCTCTACTTGGAGAGCAAACAGCTGCTGTTGTAGCTCCTAGAATATATGAATTGGTAAACGATGTTCCATTTTCTACTAACTTATCCATGTTAGGTGTTTTTACACCGTATTTGTGCATGGCTTCTATTGTACCAGCGCGCTGATCGTCTGTAAATAAGAAAAGTATGTTTGGTTTTTGGGCTACAGTTTCTTTAGTTTTTGGATTTTCTTTACAACCTGTTGCTATTAATGCAAAAAGAATAAGGTTGTAAAATATGGTTTTGTTAGGCATGGTTATGTGTTGTGAAATAATTTTACTCTTCTTTAGCTAGCATTTTGCCAACTTGTTTTAAAATTTTAGCAGATTCTTTTGGTACATTTCCATCTCCATCTGGGCCAATGTTTAGCAAGAAATTCCCGCCTTTTCTGTTGATATCTTTAAGTTTCTCATAAACCACTTCTGGACTTTTCCATGCGGTGTCTTTTATTTTGAAACCCCAAGAATCGTTCATGGTGTAGCAAGCTTCCCAATAATGTTTTAAAGTAGAATCGGGATGAAATTGTTCTGGCGTACCAAAATCTTTTTTGAATTTATCACGTTTTGAAACCCGGTTGTTAATGATAACGCTTGGTTTTAAGGTTCTGATGTATTGATATAAATCGTTACCATCTTCTTCGGTCCACCAATGTGTCCAATCGGCATCGAACCAAATAATTTCGCTATCGTAATTTTCGACAAGCTCCTTAATTTGGTTTTTCATGTAGGTGACATACTCTTCTTTTCTGCCATCCTTCATGGTGGTTAAGCCCCAGTTTTTACGCTTTTCTTCTTCGTTATATTCCACCGTTTGAGATGGATGATGCCAATCTATGATGCTGTAATAGGTGCCAAAATGTAAACCGCCTTTTTTGCAAGCATCCGCAAGTTCTTTTACCAAATCGCGACCTTTCATTGGGCTTTCAGCAATATCGAAATCGGTGTATTCGGAATCCCATAGGCAAAAACCTTCGTGGTGTTTAGTAGTAATCACCAAATATTTCATGCCAGCTTTTTTAGCCAGCTTTACAATGTTATCGGCATCAAAATCTTTAGGATTCCAAGTGTTTATTAACGTTGCATATTCTTCCGAAGAAATATTTTGATTTCCTTGAATCCATTCGGCGTAGCGCCCTTCATCATTACCTTTGTAAATACCGCCTAACTGACTGTACAAACCAAAATGAATAAACATGCCATATTTAGCATCTGTAAACCATTGCATTCTTTTAGTGAAATCGGCTTCAGATTCTTCTAAATAATTAACATTTTCCTGAGCAAATCCAGAGGTTGTTAATAATAGAAGCATCAATAAAATGGCGTGTTTTTTTTGCACAGTATGGTTTGTTAGTGGTTTATGTTTTTTGCGCTTAAATAATTTTCTAGGTTAGAAGCATTCAGCGCGTCACTATCTCCGTATTTGGTACGCATGTTTTCTAATTGTTTATGCATATCTGCTTGTACATCGGTATAAGCAGGATCGTTGTAAAGGTTATTCATTTCTGAAGGATCTTTTTCTAAATCGTATAATTCCCATTGTTCAATATCATAATAGAAATGAATCAATTTGTAACGTTCTGTTCTCACGCCGTAATGACGTTTTACATGATGTTCTCCAGGGAATTCGTAATAAGTATAGTAAATAGCATCACGCCATTCGCTAGCTTCACCGTTTACTAGTTTTCTGAACGATTCACCTTGAATGTCTTTAGGAATAGCAACACCTGCATAATCTAAAAATGTTGGCGCAAAATCTAAGTTCTGTACCATGCCATCAACAACTGTACCTGCTTTGATTTCTTTTGGGTATTTCATTAAAAGTGGTGTTCTAAAAGACTCTTCGTACATGAAGCGTTTGTCGAACCAACCGTGTTCACCTAAATAAAAACCTTGATCGGATGTGTAAACCACAATCGTGTTTTCTTCTAAACCGTTTTCTTTTAAATAATCTAAAACCTCACCAACACCATCATCTACGGACTGAATTGTTCTTAAATAATCGTGCATGTAACGGTTATATTTCCAAAGGGCAAGTTCTTTTCCTTTTAAGTTTTTGGCTTTGAAATCGGCTATAATAGGATCGTAATAGGCATCCCAAGCTGCTTTTTGTTCAGCATCCATTCTGTCGTAGCGGCTTTGAAAAACGTTTCTATACTTGGTTTTAATATCCCCTTCTTTATCAAGCATTTTTAAGTCGTACACTAAATCCATATCTTTATAGATACCCATTTCGTGCGCTGCTGCTGCTGGTCTTCCTTCGTAATCATCGAAAAAGTTTGCTGGCGGATCGAATGTTATGTCTTCAAAAAGGGTTAAGTATTTTTCCTCTGGCATCCAAGTTCTGTGTGGCGCTTTTTGGTGATATAGTAATAAAAAAGGCTTGTCTTTTTCGCGTTTATTTTCTAACCAGTTTAGAGCAATATCGGTAGTTACGTTGGTTACATAGCCAGGGATTGTTTTCTTTACACCGTTTTCAATAAATTCAGGAGAATAGTATTGACCTTGACCAGGAAGCACGTTCGAGTAATCGAAACCTTGTGGCAAACCGTCCATATGGATTTTACCAATTAATGCGGTTTGATATCCTGATTTTTGGAGGCTCTTGGCAAAATTATCTTGATCCCAGTCAAACGCACTGATATTATCCACTTTTCCGTTTATAAAACTGTGTTTACCAGTAAGCATTACGGCTCTACTTGGCGCACAAATAGAATTGGTTACAAAACCTCTGTTGAAAAGCGCACCTTCGTTGGCTATTCTATCAATATTAGGCGTGTTGTTTAATCCATGACCATAAGCACTAATGGCTTGGTAAGCATGGTCGTCACTCATAATAAAAACAATGTTTGGTCGTTGCGGAGTTTCATCTTCAACTTTGGTTTTAGTTTCTTGTTTGCAACTAAAGCATAACATGAAAGCTGATAAAACCACCAAGTAGGAATTATTCAATTTTTTTGTGTTTAATATTTGTTTGACCATTATTTATTAATTGAATTATTAAAATGTGTTACACTATGAAAAGTCTATTTTTGCTTTTTTCCAATTTTATGTCCCCAAATAGCAAAGAACAAAATAAGCGCATAACAAGGAATTAGTATCCAGTAACTACTTGTTGCAGCACTAGAAGTTGCTTGTACTTGGTCTATACCACTTGCTATAAGTTCGTTTTTATTAGCGTCTACAATTCTACCGTATAATGGTGGAATAATAGCTCCCCCAGAAATAGCCATAACTAATAATGCAGAAGCGGTTTTGGTAAACTTTCCTAAACCTTGTAATGTTAAAGGCCAAATAGCCGGCCACACTAAAGCATTTGCTATACCTAAAGCTGCTACAAATAAAACAGATGTGAAACCAGTAGTATTTAAAATACATAAACTGAATACAATACCAAGTACGGCACTTGCGATTAAAGCTGTTTTTTGCTTAACATATTTTGGAATTAAAAACACACCTAATGCATAAGTGGCTACCATAGCCATAAGGGTGTAGGTTGTGAAAAATTTAGCTTCTTCTCCGGTAAACCCTAATGAGATTCCGTAAGATATAATGGTGTCTCCTGCAATGACTTCAGCGCCTACATACACAAATAGAGCTAAAACGCCTAACCATAAGTGTGGAAATTGAAAGATGCTCGTTTTAGTATTTTCTCCTTCTACTGTATCTTCTGAATCTTCTGCTTCAATATCTGGTAATGGTGCCATTCTGATTAAAACACCCAAAACAAATAGTACAACAGCCATAATAACGTAAGGCATAAAAACACTATCGGCCATGGTATCTAAAAGCACATTTTTTTCATCTATAGAAGCACTTCCTAGTTTTTCTTTAACTTCATCAATTCCCGATAATAATAATGCTCCAAAAATTAAAGAGCCTAATGCTCCTGCAATTTTGTTTGCGATTCCCATAATAGCGATACGTTTAGCACCACTTTCCATAGGGCCTAAAATGGTAATGTATGGGTTTGCTGCTGTTTGTAAAAGCGTCATACCAACACCTTGAATAAAAATACCTGTTAAAAACACCCAATAGGTTCTAGCTTCGGCTGCCGGGATAAAAAGTAAAGCGCCAATTCCCATAATGATTAAACCTAAAGACATCCCTTTTTTATAACCTATCTTATTCAAGATATAAGATGCCGGTAAGGCCATTACAACAAAAGAAATATACGATGCAGAAGCGACTAAATAAGATTGCGCATCTGTTAATTCGTTTATGGTTTTCATAAAAGGAATTAACGCCCCGTTGATCCAGGTAACGAATCCAAATATGAAAAATAAACTCGCTATAATAACGATTGGAACTAGATTACTTTTTTTTGATGATTGCATATTTTTTTTGATTTTTATTGTTAAATCTGAATAAATAAAAAAACACAACAAACCTATAGCGGCTAATAGTCAACTAAAATCCTTAGCCGATTAATTGTTTTTTGAATTCTACAGATAGTTCTAATTATGGACACTAAATTAGATGTTATATTGTATTGTAACAAATAATATTTTAATAGAAAACTACTTTATTCTTTAAAATAAAGGGAGGACGTTATGAGGATCCTCCCTTAGACTTAAAATAAAACAAAACTAAACTTCAAATAAACTTACCCTAAAGGAAGTGACATAAAAGATTATTAGAAAATTAGTTCGACGAATAGCAGGTTTGAAAAGGTGTTGGTTGAAAAGAATTTAATTTAACAAAACTATTTGTCGTAAGTGATATATGCAGATACTAACCAATGGTTAGATTTATCTTTTCCGGCTGCTGTAGCAGGTATTGTAATGGTTAAAGATTGCTCGCCAGGTTTTAAGTCGCCAAGTTCTGCTGTATATGGTTCTACCATAGAACCTGGGCACCAATTTGAACGAGAAAGGTCTGAGGAAGCTAAGCGTTCTTCAATTTGTTTAAGCTTATATGTTTTTGTTTTTCTATCTCTGTAGTAAGTAGAGTCTTTACGTAACCAAACCCCAGAAGTTGGGTTAAAACGTCTAAAAGAAGCACAATCGTCACGCCAAGGGATGGTGTCTATTACGGTTTTACCATTTACTAATACCGTATTTTTTATTTTAATAAATTCATCACCACCGCTATGCCCACCGTGTCCTGTGGTAATGTAATGCAGTTTAGCGTTTTTAATACTTTTATCTAAAACAAAAGTGTGCTCTAAAGATCGGTTTGCAAAGAAATCCGGCAAAGCTTGTCCTTTTACATAGTTTACCGCATTCACTAACGGTAGTACTTCACGTTGTTGTTTTGGTCGGCCAGAATAGATTAGACTTAAATCCACTTTATATCCAACTTTACTCCATGCATCAATCCAAACACCTACATAAAAAGTATCGCTAACAATGCTTTCAAGCTCGGATATATCTTGATTCCAAACCACTTCTTTTTCCCAGTGTGGTACATAAACCGGTTTTCTATGTTTTACTTCATCGGTACTGTAATGGCCCACTCCAAATGGCGTCATAAAGCGTAATAATTCAACTACGGGTTTGTAGTCTTCAGTTGCTTTTACACCGCCGTGTTTTTCATTCGTATAAGATCCCTTCGGAAATTTAGTTTTTCCTTCTGCTAAATTTAAGAATGAAATATCATCTGGATTGGTAATTACAAAACAAGATCCCGATTTATCCCATTTATCACCATTAGAACGTAGCGATAATTTAATATGAACATCAGTACCTTTTTTAAACTTCGGAACAGTGACTTTCTTTAAAATCACGCGACCACCTTGCAATCTAATAATATCAGGATTATCAACCGTTGGTTTTCCGTAATTAACTTGTTGATCTTGGAAGATTATTTTTTCTAGTTGCTCTTGAGAAAAAGAATATAAACTGCTAATTAAAAGAATGCATAGGGTGATGAATCTGATTTTCATTTTAAATTGATTTTTAATTTTGAACCTTTTATTAAATCTGAATGGTTGATGAAATAACTATTATGCGTTTTTCCGTCAAGTTGAATTGTGTTTATAATGCCTTTTTCGGTACCCGATTTTTCAATAACAAGCATTTTACCTTTATAATAATTCGGGTCTAAATCGATGGTGATTTTATCGAAAACAGGCGTTGATATCGTGTAAATAGGGTCTCCAGGAGATATAGGATAAATACCCATCATGCTGTAAATTAACCAAGCCGACATGGTGCCAGTATCATCATTACCTGGTAAACCTGCGGGTTTGTTTTGAAAATACTCATCCATTAGCTCATGCACTAATTGTTGCGTGCGCCATTCTTCACCTTTTACATAATTGAATAAATAAGGATAAGCAATATCGGGCTCGTTTGCCATATCGAATTGTTTGGTGCTAAATACCTTTTGAAGTTGTTCGCTAAAACCTTTTTTACCACCCATAAGTTTCATTAAGCCTTTAATATCATGGGATACCATAAAAGCATATTGCCAAGCGTTACCTTCAATAAAACCAATGTTTTTAGTGAAATTTGCCCCGGCTAACGGATCGAAAGGTTCGTGCCAAGTGCCGTCTGCATTACGCGGACGTAAAAGTTTTAAATCTTTATCGAATAGTTTTCTATATGAAATGGAACGCTTAGAAAAACGTTTGTAATCGTCTTTTTTATTTAGCGCTTTAGCTAATAATGAAATGGAATAATCGGTAGCGTTATATTCTTGAGTGGTAGAAACCGAACCATTTTGATCGGTATTTAAATAGCCATTTTCAATATACGGTTCAATACCAGGTCGCAACGGATTATTTTCTAAAGCATCGGCACTTTTTACCATAGCTTCATAGGCTTTTTCAATATCGAAATCGGTGATGCCTTTTAAATAGGTATCCGTTAAAATAATACCTGCGGGATCGCCTACCATAGTTGTGGTTTCGGTAGCGTTGAGTTCCCATTTTGGTAGCCAGCCACTTTCATCATAAATATCGAGCATGCTTTTAACCATATCCGATTGTTGCTTTGGGTAAACCAAAGACATCAACGCGTGAAGATTTCTGTAGGTATCCCAAAATGAAAAGACGGTAAATCGGGTGTTTTCTGTTTTTAAAGTTTCTCGGGTTGCCATTTTCGGGTATTCACCATTAAAATCATTTAAAATATTGGGGTGAATTAAGGTGTGATAAAGGGCTGTGTAAAAAATGGTTTTATCATCTTCAGTACCACCTTCAACCTTGATTTTGGAAAGTTGCTGTTCCCAATGTGCTTCAGCTTGTTGGTGTATGGCTTCAAAACTGAAATCTTGTGTTTCTTGCTCTAAATTTTCGCGTGCATTTTCAATACTCACGTATGAAACTCCAATTTTAACTTCTACTTGGGTTGGTTTTTCAAATTGATAAGAAAAATAACTACCAATACTATCGCCTAAAACTTCTTTACGATAACCTTCCATAAGCCTTGGTTTTCCATTGTATGGCATCCAAGCAGCTTCAGCGCCCTTATATTTTTTAGGAGTTTTCCAAACGCCATAATTTGTTGCAGGTTTACTAAATTTTGCAACGAAATAAACCGGATATGCTTCTTCGGGTTTGTAATAGCAAAATGAGCCCACAGTGCGCATACCTTCAATTTCTGTTGGCGATACTATTTTTATAGCAGCACCTTCCTCATTGGTTAAACCTAAGCCTAAATTTAATAAGATGTTCGATTGTCCTTTCGGAAATGTATATCTAGAAATACCCGTTCTGGTAGTTGTTGTGGTTTCAACCTTAATATTATATTTTGTTAAAACATTGGAGTAATAACCCGCTTTGGCCGTTTCGTTGGTGTAGGTACTTCCGTATTTTAAATGATTGGTTTCAACATCGCCTGTGGTTGGCATTAAAAGGATAACTCCTAAATCCGGACAACCAACACCACTTAAATTGATGTGAGAATAGCCTGTTAAAAAGGTGTTTTCGTTCACATAAGGGTTGGATAACCATCGACTATCTTTTTCTAATGTATTTTGAGTTCCCGCCACGTTGAAAGGGGATACACTCACCATACCTCGTGGTGCAATGGCTCCAGGATTGGTGGCTCCAAAGTTTGAAGTTCCTATAAACGGATTTACATATTTAGTGAATTCTTGCGCATTTACAGCCAAGGTGTTTATTAGGATAGATACAATAAAAAGCTTTTTTATCATCGGATAGGGATGTTTATAGATGGTTATTACAGCATCTAAATTAAGCGGTATTTACTTAGTAAAACAGAAATACTAATCGAATTTTAATCGATTAGTATTTCGTCTATAAATAACCAACCTTCGTTGGTATTCTTTTCATTTTTAGAAGTGCTTACTTTTACTTTCACAAATCGTGCAGATACTGCTCGGCATTCTAAAACAAAATCTTTTAGTTCGGGTTCAGAGCTGTCGGCGTATGGTCTTTTAAAAGAGGCGGTCTCTTTAAAGGTTTCACCATCTTTAGAGGTGAAAACCTGAATTAAAGTCGGGTAGTAGATGCCATTTTTTTGATTTTCCATACTACCAATAGTAACCTTGTTGATTGGTGTTTCTTTTTCTAAATCGATAGTGATTTCGGCAGCGCTGTTTAACCAACCTTGCCATCTACCATCTCTAAAGTTTTTAGTACCTCTTAGTGTATTTACTAAATTATATGCGCCAACACCTTGGTATCTTTTATGGTATTCTGTTTGGTAAGTAGTTTTATGAGCCACAGCAGTATGGAATTTAACCGTGTCTTTAAAAACGTTTCCAACTAAAACATCATCTTTAAATAAGCCAGCTTTTACAGCAGTCGTTTTAGATAAAATAATAGGTTCTGTATAATGTTTTGAATCGCTATTTAAGGGTTCATCATTTAAAGCATAACGAATATCAGATACTGTATATTCATTTTTTAAAACTAGCGATACCGTTTTGTTTTCAACACTCGTTTCCATTTTAGAGGTTACAATAAATGAACTTTTTGAATAGTTTATGCCTAAATATTCATAACGCTCAAAAGCAGCTGGTAATCGTCTAGAGAAATCGTCCCAATCTCTTAAGTCTTTTGCACTCCAAACGGTTTCGGCTAAAGCCGTTAATCTTGGGAAAATCATGTATTGAGAATGCGATGTTGTTGGCACAAACTCAGCCCATAAGTTGGCTTGTCCGCCTAAAACGTGTTTCGCTTCGGCTTCGGTCATCGTTTCTACAACCGGATCAAATTCATAGACTTTATTTAAAGGTGTAAAACCACCGCCTCCAGCAGGTTCTTGTTCTGGTGGGCCTTGGTAATAATCGAAATAAGAATGCGAAACTGGTGTCATAATTACATCGTGACCTTGAGCAGCAGCTTCCAGTCCGCCTTTAAACCCGCGCCAGCTCATTACTGTAGCGTCAGGCGCAAGACCTCCTTCTAAAATCTCATCCCAACCTACAAGTTTTTTTCCTTTGGAATTGATGAATTTTTCTATGCGTTTAATGAAATAACTTTGAAGTTCTTCAACACCTTCTAAATCTTCATCTTTAATTCTTTTTTGACAGTGCGGACAAGTTTTCCAGTTGGTTTTTGTGGCTTCATCACCACCAATATGAATGTATTTTGATGGAAATATATCCATAACTTCGATTAAAACATCTTCTAAAAACTCAAAAGTATGCTCTTTACCTGCACAATAAATATCTGTAATTGGCCATAAAGCGCCCGATGGTACGGCAATAGGTTCTGCTAAACATGATAATTCTGGGTAGGCTGCAATAGCACTAGAAACATGGGCAGGCATTTCTATTTCAGGTATTACATCTATACCTTTTAATTGTGCGTAAGCTACAATATCTTTAAGTTCTTCTTGAGTTAAAAAACCACCGTAAGTTGCTTTATCATTAGGGCTATTTTTAGTTCTAGAATTCCAAGGAATATCTTCTTGGTCTACACGCCATGCACCAACTTCGGTTAGTTTTGGATATTTTTTTATTTCGATTCTCCAACCTTGATCGTCTACTAAATGAAGGTGCAATACATTCATTTTTAACATGGATATGGCATCGATTGTTTCTTTGATATAAGCTGCGTCGAAAAAATGACGTGATAAATCGAGCATTAAGCCGCGATATTGAAAACGTGGGCTATCTTCAATTTCAATATTAGGAATTTCCCATGAAATATCACTCACCACGTTTTTACTTTCTATAGCTGTTGGTAGTAATTGACGTAAAGATTGTACAGCATATAAGTACCCTGAGTTACCTGAAGCTTCAATAGTTATTTGTGCATCTGTAACGGTTAGTTTATAAGTTTCTTCTGCTAAGTTTTTGTCTTCTTTAAAGTTAATAATATTACTTTTTTCTGAAGCATCGGTGATTGCTAAATCCCAATTTGCTGCTAGTTTAAATTTATCTTGTAATAATGTAGCAGCATTTTTTTGTTCATCATTAGAAACAACAAACGTGGTGTTTTTATTAAATTCAAAAACGCCAGGATTTATTTGAACCTTTTCAATTTTAGGAATGATATTAATATCAGCTTCCGTGTAAACTTTAGGTGGTTTTTCTTGGCAAGCCGTTAGCGTTAAAAGGCAAATAGCAGTTGCTAAAAAGGGTCTGTATAATTTATTTTTCATTAGGGTCATTATTTATCTTTCCAAGTCATTTTAAAATCAGGTTTCTCCATTCTGTTTCCGTTGTCGGCATCGCAAACCGCAAAATTGAAACCAGCACGTAAGCTGTAGCCGCCATATTCACCTTGCTTGTTTACAGCAATGAAACCAACCTGTAAATAAGGCATGTCTTTATGGTTTTTATGTTTGTTATAGATACGTTCTACAATGGTTTTACAAGCTTCGTTTGGCGATAATCCTTGGCGCATAAGTTCTACAACCATAGCGCTTCCGGCCGTTCTAATTACGGCTTCGCCTAAACCTGTTGCGGCAGCGGCACCCACTTCGTTATCTAAAAATAAACCAGCACCAATAATAGGGGAGTCTCCAACGCGGCCATGCATTTTCCATGCAGCGCCACTTGTAGTACAACCACCAGTTAAGTTTCCGTCTTTATCAATAACGAGCATACTTATGGTATCGTGGTTTTCAATGTTTATTACGGGTTGGTATTTCGATTTTTCTAACCAGTTTTTCCAGGCTTGTTCAGATTCTGGTGTCAGTAAGTTTTCTTCTTTAAAACCTTGAGATAAAGCGAAATTTAAAGCACCTTGTCCAGATAACATCACGTGTGGTGTTTCTTCTAAAACCTTTTTTGCAACCGAAATAGGGTGTTTAATACCTTGTAAAAAAGATACTGAACCACAATCGCTATTTTGGTCCATAATACAGGCATCTAGCGTTATTTTACCTTCTCTATCGGGAAGTCCGCCATACCCAACACTTCGAACTTTTGGATCGGCTTCAGAAATATTTAAGCCTTTTTCTATGGCGGTAAGTCCAGATTTACCTGCATTTAACGCCTCCCAAGTGGCTTGGTTTGCCGCTAAACCATGATTCCAAGTAGAAATAATTAATGGTTTTTTTGCGGTTTTTATTGGCGCTTCTTTCGGAGCTGTTGTCGCGTTGGAGGCTTGAGCATCATAAGCACTAAATGTGCTTAATGCCACAGAGCCTAATGCTGCTTTTTTTATAAATTTTCTTCTACTCGACATAACTTAATTGTTAATTAAAGACTTCTGATGATGGTGCCATTAGGAATTTATCATCCTTGTTTGGTGTGTCCCCCATAACAAAAACCAACTCGCCACCTTGCATAATGGTTTTATGAGAAATATAACTTTGATTGATTTTTTTTCCGTTAAGGGTAATAGATTGAATATACTTATTGGTGTCGCTATTATTTTCTGCGGAAACCGTAAAGCTATGTCCGTTTTCTAAATGAATGGTTGCTTTATCGTGCAACGGCGCACCAAAACTATAAATACCTTGTGCCGGATTTACCGGATAAAACCCTAAACTACTAAAAATATACCAAGACGACATTTGTCCGCAATCTTCATTTCCGCAGTGTCCGTTAGGCGCATTTTTATATTGAGTTTTTAGAATTTCTCTAACTTTTTCTTGTGTTTTCCATGGTTTGCCAATGTAGTTGTATAAGTAAGCAACATGGTGGCTCGGCTCGTTACCGTGGGCGTATTGGCCAATCATTCCGGTACTAAAAATAGGAAGTTTATCTTCTTTTAAAGGATAATAAGAAAACATGGAATCTAACTTTTTCTCGAATGCTGTTTCTTTTCCTATGGTAGATATAAGACCTTCGATATCGTGAGGTACCGACCAAACATACTGCCAAGCATTACTTTCACAAAAATAAGGTGTGTAATCCTTCGGAATAAAATCTTCTATAAAGGTACCGTTTTTATATTTCGGTCTCATAAAAGTGCTAGAATCGTCGTATATGTTTTTCCAGTAATTAGCACGTTTTGAAAATGTTGTATAGTCTTCCGTTTTACCTAAAGCTTTGGCGAATTGCGCAATACACCAATCATCATAAGCATATTCTAATGTTTTTGAAACCGACCAATTTTCGTGACTTTCATCAATAGGGACATAACCGTAAGTCATGTAATCATCAATTTGTCTTGACTGATCCATGGCGCTGGCTTTACAAGCTTCAAAAGCTAATTCGGCATCAAAATCTTCAATACCTTTAAAATAGGCATCCACAATTACAGGCACAGCGTGGTAACCAATCATCATGTTGGTTTCGTTACCTTGCATAGACCAAACGGGCAGTAAACCAGTTTCGTTGTAATGTGCTAATAAAGAGTTTACCATACTAGATACTCGTTTTGGGTGCAGAATTGTATGTAAAGGATGTGCCGCGCGATAGGTGTCCCACAACGAAAAGGTATCGTATCTATCGTAGTTTTTGGCGTTCATTATGGTGTCGTTTGCACCTTTATAATCGCCATTTAAATCGCTTAATAAAGTTGGTGCTAACATCGATTGATATAGCATGGTGTAGAAAATAGTTTTCTGTTCAACATCATCAGTTTCAATCGTAATTTTTTGTAGTTGTTGGTTCCAAATGCTATCGGCTTGTTTTTTGTAAGCTTCAAAATTGAAACTAGGCGCTTCCGTAGTAATAGATTTATATGCACCATCAATACTACCTGTAGATAAGCCTGCTTTTAAAACAATCTGTTCGTTTTCGTCAGTATCAAAATCAAGAATTAATTTGGTGTTAATCCCTTTTAATGGAGACGTTGCAGGTTTATTATCTTCTAAAAGTGAATAAGATTTAAAAGGTTTTGACAATTTTATAACGAAGAATAAACGTTGGTCTCTAGCCCAACCTTTAGACATTCTGTAGCCTTCTATAGTTTCGTTATCGACCACTTTAAAGTAAGTGTCTGTGGGTTTATCCCAGTTTAGAGAATACCCTAAATCAATATGAATTTGCGATAAACTATCCTTCGGAAAAGTATATTGATGAATACCTGTACGTTGCGTTGCTGTAACTTCTGCTTTAATGCCGAAATCGGATAACATTACGCTGTAATAACCCGGTGAAGCCGTTTCGTTATCGTGAGAGAAACTAGAAAATGGCTTGAAGTTATTGATTTTAATTTTTTCTGAAAAACGACTGTTGGTGGGCATCACCAAGATATCGTACATGTCGCCAGCGCCTGTACCGCTAAGGTGTGTGTGCGAAAACCCGGAAATAATAGAATCTTGATAAAAATAGCCCGCAATTCTGTCCCAACCTGGTATGCCATGATCTGGGCTTAATTGCACCATACCAAACGGAACAGTGGCTCCAGGGTAAGTATTCCCTGGGCCATCGGTACCGATAAATGTATTAACAAAAGCCGTTAACGTTGTTGGTTTTGTTTCAACTTGCGTTTCTTTTTTGCAGGCATAAAAACAAAGGGTTAATAAAACGATGTAAACACTTTTGTTCATGATAATTTATTCTTTAGAATTTTTAATAACTTCAAACTGTTCGTCCGACATGCTATAATCATCGAAAAAAGCAACACCATTGGCGCCATTATCTTTCGCTAATTGTATAGCCGATTTTAAATCGGGTAAACTTAATTTTGGTGTGTATAAACCGGTGTGTAATTCGGTTGGACGACCTTCTAAATCGTCAACACCTTGTTTTGTAGCATAACCAATCCAATCCAATTCTTCGTTGTAGAAGTTATAGTAAATCATTGGTAAAACCATATCTACATTCCATTTGTCCCAACGTTGACGCACCATATGGTCGGCCATTTCAGGATAAGGGAATACAGCAGCACTTAATTTTTTATTGTGTTTGTGTACCAAATCATAAGCTTCGTTAACCAAAGATTTAATTTCGTTTAAACGGAAGTTTTTCCACTCAATATCTATAGCAGGGTTTTCCATTTTACGAGGGTCTTTATGATGAATTGCCATGAATTTTTCTACACTAGCATCAGAATAATCGAAATCGAAATCTGGTAATTCTTCTTCTTGTTTTAAATCGTATTTTGGTAGTAAACCAATTGGTAAATAAATATCTGGGTAACGGATATAATCTAGGTGAATACTAGCAACACCTTCAACTTTAGCTAAACCTTCAACTAAACTTAAAATGTGTTTTCTAGCTTCTGGATGACTTGGCGATAACCATTGGTAGTAGTTTACGTAAGGGCGCTCGTCGAAACAAGACTTTCCGCTACGGCTTACCATATACCATTCTGGGTGTTGTTGCGCAATAGAATCACCTGGTCTGTTTGTAGTAAACATCCATGCGTGCACCTCTAAGCCTGCTTTGTTAGCAAGTGGCGCAAGGCGTTTTAATAATTTTGGATCGGCATTGGTATTCATTAAAACGGCATCGATACCATTGCTTTTTAATTTGTTGAAATGTGCCGTGTACGCGGAGTCTGATTTTTTATGACCTACAGTAATCCAGTTCCAATATTTGAATTTTGTTGGCGCTTCAACAGTTGCGGTTTTAGTTGCGCTTGCGGTTTCAGTTTTTACTGTTTTATCGCAAGATACTACACTTAATAATAAGCTTAAAAATGCTATTTTTAATACGTTCATGAGTTATTAATTTGATATGAATTTACCATCTGCTGTTACGGTGAGTACTTTATTAGTGAACGGACTTTTAGCTGATATATTCCATCCGGTACTGTGCATTTCCAGAGTTGGTGTTATTAATTTTTTGTCTATTTTTATTTCTGAAGTTGTTAAGTCTTCTATGGAAGTGAAATAGGTTTGATTTTTTTTGAAATGTGCCGTTTGTATACGATACAGTTTATACAATTCCCATTTTAATTTATCATCTTGAGGAATGATAAATATGTTTTCTGATTTTGGTGCTTCCGAAGAGAATAAAACATAAGCCCATTTTTCGGGTTCGTGCATATTTATAACACCCATTGGCGACCAAACCCAGTTGTATTCGTGTAACAATTTGCCGTTAGCGTCTTTTTTTCTTTCGTATTTGCCATTGGTAATTTGATGATCCCAATTGACTCTAGAAAAATTAACACGCCAAAATTGATCGGTAGGTACATTTTTATGAAAGTAACCTGTTTTATAAGCTGCCCAAGGAATAGCGACTTCTAGAACCCAACCTTTGTCGATATCGTTCGGGTTATTGATGGTACCGTTAACTTTTACAGCTGATTTTAATCCGGTTATATTCCAGTCGTTTAGCACCACGTTGTTGTTTCTGTAAGGTTTGCTTACAAATAAATCCCAAGCGGTGTTTAGTGCGTTTATCTCAAGCTCGTAGTAATTATGCGTATCTCCGGTTGGATCTACAAAAATTTCAAAGTCATTATTATGAAAAATAATGGCATCGCGCTTCGTGATATCGCCCCAAACATGTGGCTCGTCCATTTTGGCTAAAACATAAAAATAAGTATCATCCCAAAGCATTTTAACTTCTGTTTTATACTTCGGTTGTTTTTTGCCTTCAATATCAATAAACGGGTTGGTCCAAGCGACTTTGCTCCAAGCATCTTCGTTAAATTCACCGTCAATAGTTATAACTTCCGAAGTTTTATAAGCGGTATACGTTTCGGGAATAATGGTAGTTGCTTCCTGAGCATAACTTAAAACCGAAATACTACAACTTAATAACCATAAAAATGTGACCTTCAACTTCATCTGTATCGTTTTATAAACTATTGTTTTTTGTGAATTCTACCACTTCGCTTAATTTTCCAAAAGCTAAAGCAACCACAGTATCGGCAGCGCCATAATATACGGCCAATTTATCTTCTTCAGTATCATGTAATGCCGCACATGGGAATACCACATTTGGTACATCGCCCACTTGCTCGTAAATTTCCGCAGGACCTAATAAATAAGGTTGTGTTCTGTATTTAACTTGGTCAGGAGCATCTTCTTCTAAAAGCGCAGAACCCATAGCATATCTAAATCCGTTACAGGTATTTATAACACCATGGTAAAGCATAAGCCAACCTTCATCGGTTAAAATAGGGATTGGGCCAGCACCAATTTTGGTACATTGCCATGCGCTATCTTCAAAGTTTGTGGCTTTCATAACACAACGGTGTTCGCCCCAATATTTCATGTCTGGACTGTAACTGATATAAATATCACCAAAAGGCGTGTGGCCATTATCACTTGGTCTGCTTAACATCGCAAATTTCCCGTTTATTTTCTTCGGAAACAAAACACCATTTCTGTTGAAAGGTAAAAATGCGTTTTCACATTGAAAAAACTCTTTAAAATCGAAAGTATATCCAATACCGATGGTTGGGCCATTATAACCATTACACCAAGTAATCCAATAACGATCTTCAATAAAAACAACACGCGGGTCGTATTTATAATCAGAATCTATCATTTCGGTATTTCCGGCTTGCATTTTAATAGGCTCGTGTTCGATATCCCAATTGATGCCGTCTTTACTGAAACCAGCAAAAATATTCATTTGTACTGCTTTGTTATCACAACGGAAAACACCAGCAAAACCATCTTCAAAAGGCACAACGGCACTATTAAAAATACTATTAGATGATGGAATGGCATACCTATCTATAATAGGGTTTTCGCTATAACGCCACATAACATCATTACAATGACTAGGTTTTTCTTGCCAAGGGATTTGTTTCATTCTTTTCAACTTTTGAGTTAATTGTTATTCGTTAGGTAAATCTTCGGTGTCAGGAATTTGACGGACTTTATCTAACCATGTAAATTTTAAAATAACCGATGTGATTATAAAAATAAGCAATGCTATTAAACTTTTAGGGTAATCTCTAATCATAAAGTAAATTGGCAGTAAAACCATACTCGATTGCCAAATAATACCCACTAGACAATTTAACATATCTGCCTTAAAATCTGTGTTTTTAGTCACCTCAGGTTCGTCTATTTTTAATGCTTTATAAACCGGATGCCACCAGCCCCATGGACGCACGTTGTTGTAGAACGCTTTTAAGGTTTCCATATTGGTTGGCGCTGTTAAATAAGTACCTAAAAAAGACCCCAATAACGACACGGCGAATATAATTGGAAATATGTAAATCACGTCAATGTGAGCGCAATGGTATAGCCAAGAACCAACTTCGAAATTCGATTTATTCATGTCTAATAAAAACTGAACAGTCGCAATAATTAAGCCAGAAGTCATACCCCAAAAGTAGCCCCAACCATTAAAACGCCACCAAATCCATTTTAAGAAATTCGATGCCACATAACCGCCATAAAGCGCACTAGTAATCCATAAGGTTATTGCGTTAATAGATTCGGCGAAAAAGCCCATAGTAACACCAAGAATAACAATAGCAAAAGAGGTGATATGACTGGCTTTTATATAATGTGATGGTTCGGCTTCTGGTTTCACGTATTTTTTGTAAATATCGTTAACAACATAAGCCGGTCCGGAATTTACAAAGGCTGAAAAAGTTGACATAAACGCCGCTAAAAGCCCAGCAAGCAATAAACCTTTAATTCCAACAGGAACGTGGTTATTAATTACGGTAGGTAATATAATTTCTAAATCGTCTAAGCTTAGTGTAGGTGAAGCGGCCAAAGATGGCGCTAAGTATACTAAAGCTAAAACAACAATACCTGCAATAAGTAAATAGCGAGGAATAAATAAAATAAGGTTTGTAAAACCACTCATGTAAGCGGCTTCTTTTACCGAGCGTGTCGATAGAATACGTTGCATATCGTAACTTGGTGTTGGACCTGCAATACTTGCAAAAAAGCCTTTAAACAAGCACATGCCTATAAAAGCACCGAACATTTTGTAACCTTGTGTGTCTACCAAATTATTAAATGCGGTGAGTTTTCCGGTCCAAGAACCTTCAATAGAATTTCCGAAGAAAATAGTACTCCATTCTGTAGAAATGATATTATTTATTTCCACATCGGATACTGAAACGAAAGCATAAATAGCAATTAATATACCTGATAAAACCATGATGCCGTATTGTAAAACTTCGGTAGCAACTACGGAAAACATACCACCTTTAATGGTGTAAATGGTGGTTAGAAATATAATGATTAATGCATAACTCTGACTTGAGGTAAGGAGTACAGCATCATTTATGATTAAAGGAATATCCCATGGTAAAATAACCGACATAAATTTACCAACACCTTCAAAGAAGTAAGCTATAAAACCTACGGAAGCTACAATAGCAAATATAGCCACAATTAGGTGTGAAGCTCGGCCAGCTCTATCATCTCCAAAACGTGTTAAAATCCATTCGGAACCTGTCATGATGTTTGAACGTCTAATCCAAACAGCTAGGAAAACCATGATGAAAATTTGATTCCATATCGGCCACATCCACATAAACATAAAACTTTTGGCGCCATATAAAAAGAGGAGGCCAACCATCCAGGCGGTACCTGAAACATCGAACATTCCGGAGCCATTGCTAAGTCCTAGATAGTACCATTTTATACTTTTTCCTCCTAAAAAATAAGAGTCTAACCCTTTTGATGCACGTTTAGATATCCAAATACCAACACCGAGGGTTAATAGGATATAGAGTACAATTATAATTACATCTATATTGTGCATTAGTTTTTGCTGTTTTTGTTAATTCCCCATGATTTATTTGGTGTATTTCCCATGATGAAATGAAGTGTTCCACCTTCTAAAATGGTTTTATGAGAAATAAAAGACTGATTGAAAGGGTTGCCATTAAGTGTGGCAGATTGTATGTAAATGTTTTCTGATGAAACGTGTTCCGCTTCAATAGTGAAGCTTTTACCTTCTGAAATATTAATGGATGCTTTGTCAAAAATGGGACTGCCAATTTCGTATTCGGTAGATGCTGGATTCATTGGGTATAAGCCAATAGAACTTAAAGCATACCAAGCACTCATTTGTCCGCAATCTTCATTACCACTTAATCCGTTAGGTGTGGTGTTGTATTGGGTGTCTAAAATATAGCGCGACCAATATTGTGTACGCCAAGGTTTATCGGCGTGATTAAACATGTAAGCGATATGATGGCTTGGTTCGTTTCCATGAGCATATTGCCCAATTAAACCAGAGATATCAGCAGAAGTATTGCTTCCTGTTATTTCAGAACTTTCGGTAAATAATTGTTCTAAACGATCGGTGAATATATCATTACTACCGTGTAGTTCGATAAAGTTTTCTACGTTGTGTGGTACAAACCAACTGTGTTGCCAAGCATTACCTTCGGTATAATCGGTATGTTCTCTGTGATTAGAATATTTAGGGTCGAAAGGGGTATTCCAAGATTTTCCATTTTCAGATTTTCCTCTCATAAAGCCCGATTCATTATCAAATAAAAATTTGTAAGCTTCTGAGCGCTTTGAGAAATAATTGTAATCTTCTGTTTTTCCTAAAGCTTTTGCCATTTGTGCCACGCACCAATCATCATAAGCATATTCAAGCGTTATAGTAACCGATTCATCTAATAAGTTATAAGGAATGTAGCCATATTCTTTATAGAATTTCAAACCACGTTCATCTTGCATCATGGTGGTTTTCATGGCGTCGTATGCTTTTTCAGCATCAAAACCTCGAATGCCTTTTAAGTATGCTTCAACAATAACAGGAATAGAGTGGTAGCCCGTCATGGTATTAGTTTCGTTGCCGTAAAGCGTCCAAACCGGAAGAATCTGTTTAGTTTCGTAATACGCTAACATGGTGTTTGTGATATCTGAAACTTTATCTGGTGCAATTAAAGTCAGTAAAGGATGTTCTGCCCTAAACGTATCCCAAAGTGAGAGCGTGGAATACGCTGTGTAATTTGAGGCAGTTTCAACACTATCGTTCTCTTTTCTAAATTGACCATTTTTATCGCTGAAGGTAACAGGCGCTAATTGTGCATGATACATCGCGGTATAGAAAATAGTTTTTAAAGAATCTATTTCGGTATCTACTTCTATTTTAGAAAGTGCAGTTTCCCAGGTAGATTCTGCCTGTTTTTTAACGGTTTCAAAATTAAAACCATCAGCTTCTAAATTATCTTTTGCATTGTCTATACTTACCGATGATAAAGCTACTTTAGCAAGTAATTCATTGTTGTCATCTGCTTTAAAGAATAGTTGTGTTGCGGTTTGTGTTCCTGTGACAACGTTGTTTTCAATAGTTTCTTTATCTGAAACTAAAGTCTGTTTTGTAATGGGTTTAGAGAATTTAGCAACAAAAAACACTTTTTGGTTTCTAGCCCAACCTGTACTGTAACGGTAACCGCTTATGGTATATTTGTCTTCAATGTTTATAGAGGTTTCTGTGGCTTTGTCCCAGTTGATAGCAAACCCTAGATTTACAACTACGGTTTGTGTATCGTCAGGTTTAAAGGTGTATTTGTGGTACGCTGTACGTAGCGATGTTGTTAATTCTACATTAATATCGTGGTCTTCAAGAAAAACTTGATAATAACCTGGCGTTGCTTTTTCGTTGTTATGGCTGTAAGTCGACTTATAACTTAACGAATCGCGCGATTGTGGTGTGTTAGTGATGTCTACGGTTTTATTTACGGGCATAAATAAAATATCGGCTAAATCGCCAATGCCTGTACCGCTTAAGCTTAAATGGCTAAAACCAACAGCGATAGAATCGGAGTAATGATAACCAGAACACCAGTCCCAGCTGCTTTTTCCGTTTACGGGGCTCACTTGTAACATGCCGAAAGGTACCGTGGCGCCTGGGTAAGTGTGACCGTGACCGCCTGTGCCAATAAAAGGGTCTACATGTTTAATTATAGAATCTTTTTTAGGAGACTTTTTTTCTAAATTTTGATTGCAACTTGTAATAAAAAGTAGCGCTGAAAAAAGGAGGGTAAAGTTTTTCATAAAACGATTTAAGCAGTTTAATTATTAAATTTTCATAAATTTAGCGAATATTAAAAGTAATTTAGACGGACAACGTATTAACTCAGGTAAACATCAAAAAAAAACCATTAATTCTCTAACGCGCACGTGAAATTTATATCAAATCATCCCTACAAAGTATCTCTCAGACATCATATTCTTTTTTGGCTGGTTTATTTTTCGTTAAACACTTTAAGATGGGGGAGTTACTTTAGCGATGTCTCTTTTGAAGGCGTTTTAGAATTTCCGTACTGGTATTCAATAAAAACAAATACTTTAGGTTTTCCAATTCATATGATATTGTGTTATCTCAATATTTATGTATTAATGCCGCTGTTTGCCTTTAAGAAGAAGTATGTTTTATATATATTTTTAATGCTAACCGCCATTTTTACCATGGTGTTTGTAAAGTTTAATTTAACCTATTTTCTGGTAAGTCAAAGTGTTTGGCCAGAAGGCCCGGAGACCATCAATGAGTTGTCGTTAAATTATATTATTGATATGATGTTTGGCGAATTGTACGTGGTTACTTTTGTAACGGCTATTAAAGTTACCTTAGATTTTTTAGAAGAACATAAACGTGTTGCCGATTTAGAAAAAACACAACTAGAAACCGAATTATTGTTTCTGAAAACGCAAATTTCGCCGCATTTTTTCTTTAATACTTTGAATAATATCTACTCATTATCGGTTGAGAAATCGAAAAAAACGCCTAAAATTATTCTGAAGTTGGCCGAGTTGATGCGTTATTTACTTTATGAAACAAAAAATAAACGCCAATCTTTAGAAGCCGAAATTTTATGTATTCAAAATTATTTAGATCTCGAACGGGTTCGGCATAATGATGAATTAGAGATAGATATGTCTATTTCAGGTGATATTTCCGATAAGGAAATTGCGCCTATTATACTGCTTTCATTCATTGAAAATGCTTTTAAACACGGGGTTCATAAGAATATTGGAGAAGTTAAAATTGAGATAGATTTATCTATTAAAGAAGATTTTCTGTATTTTAGAATTTCTAACCCGATGCCTGTAATTACAACGCATAAGGAAACGTTTGACGAATCGAGTGGGATTGGATTGGAAAACGTGAAAAAAAGACTGGCTTTAGGTTACGAAAAACACGACTACAAATTGGAAATTAATAGTGATGATAACATGTTTGTTGTTAAACTAAAAATTAAAGTATCATAACAAAATAATACAAACTCATGAAGGTAAAATGTTTGATAATTGACGACGAGCCGCTTGCTATTAATGTTATTAAAAATTACTTAGAGCAAATTGAAGATTTTGAATTAATTAACACGTTTAGCAATGCTATTGACGGGTTAAATTTTTTGAAAAGCAACACGGTAGATGTGATATTTTTAGACATAAACATGCCTGTGCTCGACGGACTTAATTTTATTAAGAGTTTAGAGAATCCGCCACTTTTAATTATCACAAGTGCTTATGATGAGTTTGCTGTAGAAACCTACGAATTAGATGTGTTGGATTATTTAATTAAACCCATTGAGTTTCCAAGGTTTATGAAAGCCTTAAATAAAGTAAACAGACGTTTAGAAAATAACAAGGTATTTCAGGACACCTCTAAGGATAGGCCTTACCTTTTTGTTAAGATTGATAAAAAGAAAATGAAAAAGATTTTTTTAGATGAAATTTTAACGGTAGAATCTTTGAAAGATTATCTAAAAATAAATACCCTTACGGGGAAATATATCATCCATAGTACCTTATCAGATTTTACTAATTTGTTGCCCGGGAACGATTTTCTTCGCATCCATCGCTCTTACACGGTGGCTCTAGATAAAATTGATGCTGTAGAAGGTAACAGTGTAGAAATAGAAGGGCTAAGGTATGTAATAGGAAGGTCTTATATTGAAGAAGTTAAACAAAAAATATTAAACTCCTCTATATAAGACCCAAATTTACTTGCTATTAATAAAATCCTAGAAATGATAGCGTTTAAAGGCTTCAATTGCTGCATAATCAGCAAGGCCTAAATCATTGTATTTTTTTGCGGTAAGTCTATTTCTGTCCTCAACACGTACCCAAAATTCTCGGTTGTCGTCTCCTTGAAACATCACACCATCTTTTTGAGATTGATGATAGAAAATAGCATGCCTTTTTCTTAAAACTTGATCAGGGCTCATTGGAACTGCCATTTCAATTTCGTACGATTCCCATTCGTGCCATGCACCACGGTATAACCAAACCCAGCAATCATCCATGTAGTCTTCTTTTTTAAGCGTTTCTAAAGCTATAAAAAGAGAGTCTAAACACACTTTGTGTGTACCATGCGGATCGGCTAAATCGCCTGCAGCATAGATTTGATGTGGTTTAATATCCGAAATTAACTGACACATAATATCGATATCAGGTTGCGATAAGTTGTTCTTTTTAATAGTTCCAGTTTCGTAAAACGGAAGATCTAAAAAGTGAACATGGTCATCATCTAATCCAAAATAACGTGTTGCTCCTAAAGATTCACTTCTTCTAATACGGGCTTTTAATTTTCTAACTTCAAGCGAATCAATTTCATCACCTGTTTTATTGTTTAGGTAATCGATAATATCGTTAGGCTCTTTCGTATTTAAGTCGAAGCCTTTAGCGATTTCAGCAAATTTTAAAGCTTCATCATCAGAAACAGCAATGTTTCCAGATGTTTGGTAAGCAATATGCACATCGTGACCTTGTTGTACCAGTCTATCGAAAGTACCTCCCATAGAGATTACATCATCATCTGGATGTGGACTAAAAATAATTACACGTTTTTTCTCTGGTGTAGCTCTTTCAGGTCGGCTAGAATCGTCCGCATTCGGTTTTCCTCCAGGCCATCCGGTGATTGTTTTTTGCATTTTATTAAACATTTTTATGTTTAAATCGTATGCAGAACCTTCCTCAGCCAATAAATCGGACATGCCGTTATCGTTATAATCTTTATCGGTTAGTTTAAGGAATGGTTTATTTGTTAATTCACTTAACCAAACAACAGCTTGTAATTGTAATTCTTTTGTCCATTTACAATTTGCAACAAGCCAAGGTGTTTTTACACGTGTTAGCTCGGCAGATGCACCTTGGTCTAAAACAAATGTGGTGTTGTCGTGGTCTTGTAAATAGGTTGCAGGAACTTGCGATGTGATTTCACCTTCTATGGTTTTTTTAAGTACGCTAGCTTTGTTTAAACCCCAACCTAATAATACAATCCTTTTGGCGCTTCTAACGGTACCAACACCCATAGTGATGGCTTTTCTAGGTACATTTTCTATACCTAAAAAAGAAGGTGCAGCATCGGCTCTAGTAATATGGTCTAAAATAATACTTCTAGTACCCGAGTTAATGTGCGATCCAGGTTCGTTAAAACCAACATGACCAGTTCGGCCTATTCCTAATAATTGGAAGTCTAAACCGCCAAGATTTTTTATTTTGTTTTCGTAATCAATACAATATTGATGTAATTCTTCTGGGCTTACGGTACCATTTGGCACGTTAACGTTTTCAGGAAGAATATCAACATGATTGAATAAATGCTCATGCATAAAATAGTAGTAACTCTGTATGTTAGTTTTACCCATTGGGTAATACTCATCTAGGTTAAAAGATACTACATTAGCAAAACTAAGGCCATCTTCTTTGTGCATTCTTACAAGTTCTTCGTAAACTTTTATAGGAGAAGATCCTGTTGCTAAACCTAATACGCAAGGCTTGTTTTGAGCGCTTTTTTCTTTTATTAAAGAAGCAATTTCTTGAGCAACTATAATAGATGCTTCTTGCGACGATTCGAAAATAACGTTATGGATTTTCTCGAAACGTGTTTCTTCGAATTTACCGGCTTCTTTGTATTTAATTAGTTCTGTTTGCATATAACATGTAATTTATACTTAGTGATCCAAAGTTATTTTTTTCTTGCAGTAACACCCTAAAATTTCGACCAGTAACTTCAGGTTATAGACAAAAAAATCAGGTGAGTTGCATAGTTTTACTGCATGTGATTATTTTTCAGTATCAGGTTGTATGCTGTGTTTGGCGTAATTAAATCCTAAAGCATCGTATCTTTTTGCTAGATGTTTTAAGCGTGATTGAAAATCAGCCCAGTCTTTAGTCTCATAGTTAGACCACACCACTTCAGATAGTGCTGTTAATCTTGGTAGCACCATATATTCTACATGTTCTGGTGTTTTTATATATTCTGTCCATACATTGGCTTGCGCTCCTAAAATGTATTTTTGTTCTTCTTTAGTTAATTCTTTAGGCAATGGGTTGTAGCTATAAACTTGTTCTACGGAAGTGTTTCCGCCAATAGCAAGTGGCTCGTTGGTTCTATCTTTCGTTTGATAGAAATCGAAGTAGCAATAGCGTGTCGGTGTCATTACTACATTATGATGCATTTTAGCAGCTTCAATACCACCTTTTTCACCACGCCAAGACATTACGGTTGCGTTTGGTGCTAAACCACCTTCTAAAATTTCGTCCCAACCAATAATGTTGCGGCCTTTAGAGTTTAAGAATTTTTCAATACGTCTAATAAAATAACTCTGTAATTCGTGTTCGTCTTTTAAACCTTCTCTTTTAATAATATCTTGAGCTAGTTTGCTTTCTTCCCATTGTTTCTTCGGCGCTTCATCGCCACCAATATGGATTAATTTACTTGGGAATAGCGCAATAACCTCAGTTAAAACATCTTCTAAAAACTCGAATGTTTTTTCGCTAGGAGCATAAATTTCAGGAAACACGCCCCATCGTGTTCCAACTTCGTATTGTTCACCTGTGTTTCCAAGTTCTGGATAAGCAGTAATGGCAGCTAAAGAATGACCAGGTAATTCAATTTCTGGAATGATAGTAATGTGTCTTGTTTCCGCGTAAGCGACAACCTCTTTAATATCTTCTTGGGTGTAAAAACCACCGTAAGGTTTACCATCATATTCTACTTCTGGTTTGTTCCATGTGTTACCATGACCAACAATGGTTTCTTTTCTAATACTACCAATAGAAGTTAACTTTGGGTATTTTTTAATCTCAATACGCCATCCTTGGTCTTCGGTTAAATGCCAGTGGAAGGTGTTCATTTTGTGCATAGCCAGGATATCGATGTACTTTTTCACGAAATCTACCGGGAAAAAGTGACGGGCTACGTCTAAGTGCATACCACGATAAACAAATTTAGGGCTATCGGTAATGGTTGTTGCTGGAATTGAAATCTCTGTTTGAGTGTCGCCAACTGCAGCAGGTAAAGGTATTAATTGGCTTAAGGTTTGTATGCCATAAAATACGCCTGCACTGGTTTTTCCAGTAATGGTGATTTGGTTATAGCTTACTGAAAGCGTGTAACCTTCATTGTTTTCAATGGTTTCATCTAGTTTTAATAGAATGTTTCCTTGTGCTTCTTCTAAGAATGGAATGGTTTTACCAGAAACGGTACTTAGCATTTCAGAAAGATATTCCCCTTCGTTAGCTAATGTGCTTGCGGCAGTAACTTGGGTATCTTCATTTAATAAAAAGCGACCTTCGGACATTTTTAAAGAGGTAGGTTTTGGAATAATTTGATAATCTGCTTGGGTGTTAATAACCTTTGCGTATTTGTTTGAGCAGGCTGAAACAATGATGCACAGCGCAATTAGTAGTACGTTTTTCATGTTGAGTGTGTTTGTTGGTTTTAATTTTTTAAAAAACAATAAGTTCGTCTATTAGAATAAGCGACGCGTTTCCTGCGCGACGGTGATTTTCCGGAATTGGATTCACACTTTTCGCTTTTACTTTTATAGCTTTTACAGTTGTTTTATTGAAATTGATAGTTGATTTTACTTTATTTCTACCTTGGGTATGGCTGACTTCTAGTTGTTTAATTTCGCCAAGTTTGGTGAAATTTTTTCCGTCTTCTGATCCGTAAATCTCGATATATTCAGGCACATAAACGCTAGAGTTGGTAAAACGTAGGCTGGTAACTTCTATTGATTCAATAGTTTTAGCTTCTGTAAAAGTTAAATCCACTTCTAAGTCGCCTTTTATATTTTGCCAGTTACGATCGCCTCGGTTTAATTTTCCGAAGTTTAAATCTACAAGCTTGTTTATTTCTTTGGTATCAGTAATTTTAGGTGAATGATAAACAACAGTGGCGCCAACTGCTTTATGAATAGGAAAAGTTTTTTCTGAAATATTACCTATTTGTTCATCGTTTTTAAAAGAAGTTGCTTTTAAGGTTGTTGTGTTTTTAATGAAAAAAGGTTTTTCGTATTTTGTTGATGTTAATGATGGTTCGCTACCGTCTAAGGTGTAGTAAATATCCATGCCGTTAACTTCGGTTTTTAGAGCAATTTCTATGCTACCATCTTGTTGTCCGGTATGGTAAATTCTAGCGTTGAAAGCACTAGTGGCGTAGCGCTCGCCTTTTAGCTCTAAACGTTTAAATTGATTTATTAATCGATTTGTAAAACCATCCCAATCTTTATCGTTTTGCTTAGTCCAGCCATTTTCCGCTACAGCGTATAAACGCGGAAATGTCATGTAGGTAATTTGGCTCCAGTTTCTAAGCGATTCTGTCCATAAGTTACCTTGAAGACCTAAAACATGTTTGCCTTGCTCGGTGGTTAAACTATCGGAAATAATTTTGTAGTTGTATGTGTCTTTCAAGAAAGAGTATGCGTAACCTAAGTTCGGTTCCAAGTCATCGTCACCTTGTTTTAAATCGAAATAGCAATATCTTGATGGCGTCATAATAACATCGTTCCCTTGTCTAGCTGCTGCAATGCCGCCTTTTTCGCCGCGCCAAGACATTACTGTAGCATTTGGTGCTAAACCACCTTCTAGAATTTCGTCCCAACCAATCATGTTTTTGCCATGGGCATTAACTATTTTTTCTACACGTTTTACAAAATAACTTTGTAGCTCGTGGGTATCGGCGAGGTTTTCTTCTTTCATGCGGAGTTGGCAATCTGGATCAACTTCCCAAGCTTCTTTATTGCACTCGTCTCCACCAATATGCATATAATCAAAAGGGAATAAATCCATAACTTCACCTAAAACATTTTCAACAAACTCAAAGGTGACTTCTTTTCCCGGGCAATACGTGTTGTTTCTAACCACGCCTCCGGTGCCAACGTAGAAAGGGCCTGTAGAACATGAGATTTCTGGATAAGATGCAATAGCGGCTAAAGAATGGCCAGGCATATCTATTTCAGGAATAATTTCAACATATCGTGCTTTAGCGTAAGCTACAATTTCTTTAATGTCTTCTTGGGTGTAAAAACCGCCGTAAGTTGCTTCTTCTCCTGGTTGTTGTGTTGGACGTCCCCACCAGTTTGATGTGTTTTCGTCTTTATCGTTATGATTTACACGCCATGCGCCAACTTCGGTTAGTTTAGGGTATTTTTTAATTTCTATACGCCATCCGTTATCGTCGGATAAATGCCAGTGAAAACGGTTCAGTTTTACTTCAGCCATAAAATCGATAGCGTCTTTTACTTCTTCTTTAGTGAAAAAATGACGAGAGACATCTAGCATGTAACCACGCCATCCAAAAGCAGGTTTGTCTGCAATGCGTACTGCTGGAATGCCCCAAATGGTATTGGTTTGTTCTTTTTTAGAAAAAATAGTGGTTGGTAATAGTTGTCCAATAGTTTCCATGGCATAGAAAAAACCAGCGCCAGAACCCGATGTAATAAGAATGTTTTTTGGTGTTACTTCAAGCTCGTAAGCTTCATTTTCTAATGTAGTATCTGCTGAAAAAACAATATCGGCATTTGCTTTATTTATTCCAATTTCCGGAAGCCAGCCGGTTGCTGTTTTAAATTTCTCGAAAAATCGTGTAGCTATGGCTTGCTCTTCTTCTGTATTAACCGAAATGGTGGTGGATTCATTAATTATAAAGTGTCCATCGCCAGCAACGAGTTCGGCAGGTAACGGAATAATATCAAGGTCGCCTTTTAGTAGTTCTTTTTTAGAACATGAAACTAATACAGAGAAACAGACCAAACCTGCTAAAAAAATCTTTTTCATACCTATAGTATTATAAATCATTTTTAAAATGAAAATTAAGATTATTGAGAAATTTTTTTAATCCATAAAATAACAAAATAAACCGAACAATTTAGGGGGGTATATTCGTCTTATTTATGATGCGGATTAATATTTTTGCAAAACATAAATATATGGTAATCTATTTTTTAGAGGTTAAAATTTCGACCAGTAACTTCAGGTTTTAGATAAAAGTGGGTTTCTTTTTCTTGGTTTTTGTTTTTTGAATCTAATTGCTAGTTTACAGGTTGGCTGTGAGATGTTGTGTTAACTGGTTTAAATAGAGGAGCGGTTATGTGATGTTTGCATAATTGGTTTTAGAAGTGATATCATTTTTGTAAGACAATAAAGACAATTTAAATTAGTGTTTACCTCGGGATAAGCCGTTTTTAGTGGTGTTTTAATTATTTGTCGAGGGCTAGAGGTTATTGGTCGAAATAGTTACCCTAGGGGTTTTAATAACCTCTAAATTTATTACATTCTTAATCTGAATTTTAACACATTTTAATCTTAAAACTATTCTATTTAGCTAATTCTAGATGGAATAAAAATGGATATTTTTGCGTTAAAATAAAAGAGAATATTACATCTTAATATTTTATTAAAAACTCGAATTTCTATGAAAATTAAATTAAAAAATTTCGCTTTGTATCGAAAAAAAGAGCACTTAAGTTTCTTCTTTTGTGTTTTGGTTTTTTCGTGTGTTTCTGCCAGTTATGGTTTGGAACCTGTTAGTGTAGAATTAAAAAACACGACGAGCTATTTCCAACAACAAGTAAGTGGAGTTATTACAGATGTTAACGGTCAGCCCATTCCTGGAGTTAATGTTGTAGTAAAAGGCACTTCAAATGGTGCACAAACAGACTTTGATGGCGTTTATAAACTTTCTTTATCAAATTCAAATGCTGTGTTGGTCGCTTCTTTTATGGGGTTTAAAACAAAAGAAGTTTCTGTAGGCAACCAAACCACTATTAATATTAGTTTAGAAGAAGACATCTCGCAACTGGATGAAGTTGTTGTGGTAGGTTTTGGTTCTCAAAAATCTAGTAAAGTAGTTAGTTCGGTTTCTCAAGTAACATCTAAAGAATTAAATGTAGAACAAAGACCTGTAACTAATGGGTACTCTGCACTTATAGGTGCTGTTCCTGGTTTGGTAATGAGTAACAACGGCGGTTCGCCTGGTGCTGTGCCAAGTATTCAAATTAGAGGAACAAGTACTATTGGAGATGCTGATGATGTATTAATTATTATTGATAATTTTGAAGGTTCTTTATCTGATATTGATCCTCAAAATATTGAAAGTGTGTCTGTTTTAAAAGATGCCTCTGCAGTAGCTGTTTATGGTGCGCGTGGAGCAAATGGTGTGTTATTAGTAACAACAAAAAGAGCCAAGAGAAATGAAAAAACAACGGTAAGTTATAATACGAGCTTCTCTTTACAATCTACACCAAGATTGCAACAAACATTAAACACTTCGGAGTATTTTGATTTTCAAAATTCAGTTATAGCAAACCAAAATACCATTTTTGAAAATGATGGAGATCCTGCTACTGTAGCTTCAGAGCTTCCGGTACCTCAATCAGTGTTAGATTTAGCAGCTAGTGGCTTTTATCCTAATACAAACTGGATAGAAGAAACTTTTCAAAGTACAGCAGCGCAACAATCGCATAATATAACGCTTAGTGGTGGTTCGGAAAATACTGGCTTTTTAATGTCTTCAAGTTATCTTTCTCAAGAAGGCTTGGCATTTGGAGAGGATAAATTTGAAAGATTTAACTTAAGGTTAAAAATTGATACAGATATTAACGATTGGTTGAATGTAGGAGCAAATGCATTAATTAGTAATAGAACCGACAAGTCTATAACTGTTGTTGGAGGTAATAATGCTAGAGGTTTACCTTTCTATCCTGTTAAAACAGAAGATGGGCAATGGGTAAGTAATGGTACTGCCGATGGATCTAATACAGTGGCTAGCGCTTCTTCAGGGAGTTTTGGTGAATTTGATTTAGACCGAATAAATGTACAGTTATACGCGAAAATAACGCCTGTAAAAGGGTTGTCAATTGAAGAACGTGTTTCTGTAGTTAAAACGAATATATATGGAAGAGAGTGGTCTTCGCCATTTGAATCTGTAGGTCTTGATTATACCGATCCAGATTCTTATACAAATCCAGATAATAGAACAATTTTTCCAACTTCAACAGATTTAAGAACATTAGAGGTTGCAGCGTCAAAATCACATAATTTAAGATCTTTATCATCTATCACGTACGAGTTTGAAAAAGGAAAACATTATGCAAAGGGATTTTTAGCAATGCAGACTGAAAGTGGAGAGGCTGAAGCCGTAGCGGCTAGTAGAACAGGTTTTTTATTCGATAACATTATCGCTTTAACTCAAGGACAAGAAGCCAATGACGCTAATAATATTTCTGTCAATGGTACTACTTATTCTGCAAATAATCTTGGTAATTCTGAGTTAAGAAATGGAAATGCTACTACGCTATCTTATATAGGACGACTAAATTATAGCTTTGATGATAAGTATTTATTTGAAGCAGCTTTCAGAAGAGATGGTTCATCTTATTTTACTGAAAATAATAGATGGGGCTTTTTCCCTTCTGCAGCAATTGGTTGGGTAGCATCAAAAGAAAAATTCTTAAAAAATGTTGACGCTATTTCTTTATTGAAACTTAGAGCGTCTTACGGTAGTGCTGGGTCGGACGGAACTTTAGGTTCTGTAACTCAACAATTAGTAGGATATGATGCTACTGGATACCCATTGGGCGGTTTATCTGCAGGTAGACTTGGTGTAAGTAGTTTTGTTAATCCCGATTTAATTTGGGAAACTTCAACCATATTTAATGTTGGTTTAGATGCTGCTTTATTTAATAGAAAACTACAATTTGAAGCCGATTATTTTATTAATAACCGTACAGATATTTTAGATGAAATAGCTGCAACGGCTTATGAATATGGTTTTGGAGATGCCCAAGGAAACCCTTATGATGTGAAGAGTTGGGGATGGGATTTTAAGGTAACACATAAAAATGTTATTGGCGATTTTAAATACAACGTATCGGCTAATTTATCTAATTATGATAACGAAATTACTCGTATTCAAGGAGGATCTACTCAGCCAAACTTTCAAGTAGGTCAAAGTGTTAATCAAAGTTTTGGGTACAAAGTTGACGGATTCTTTGAAACTCAAGCAGATGTTGATAATAATACTGTAAATCAAGACAGTAATGTTGGTGGTGCGTACATTGGCGGATTTAGATACGTAGACCAATTAACTATTGATACTAACGATGATGGTGTTATGGATGCTGCCGATGGAATCATTAATAGTGATGATCGCGTTGTTATAGAAGACAATAGTGACCGAAACTTAAACGTTGGATTCAACTTCGGTGTTTCGTATAAAAGCTTATCATTATCGGCTCGTTTTTATGGATCACTTGATAATAATCAATTTTGGAACTCATCAAGTGTAGCCGATCCTTTCCTTGGTGGTAGTGTGCCATTCTCTTACCAAACAGATGTTTGGTCTGAAACAAACACGAGCCCTTTATTGCCTAGACCTACTGATTTGTCTAACGAAAATTATAACACAGCCGTAGATTATTTTGTAGTAGATGCCGAGTTTATCAAATTGCAAAACGTTACCCTTAATTATGATTTTGGTCAAGATGTACTTGATAAAATAGGTTTTATTAAGAGTATGAATTTGTATGTCTCTATGGAGAATGTTGGAGTTGTTTGGACAAATAGCCCTGTTCATGAATATGGATGGGATCCTGAATTAGGTGTTAATAATGTTAGCTACCCGTTACCATTTACAACAGCTGTTGGGTTAAATATTAAATTCTAATACATTTGAATAGGATGAAAAAACAAAACAAACTTTTAGGTTTAAATAAAATACCGAATATGAAATATATAAAAACATACAAATTAACAGCGCTGCTCGCATTACTGGTTACCCTAGGGTCTTGTAATGACTTTTTAGAAGTAGAAGATTTAGATGAAATTGACATCTCTACTGTTTATAAAACAGAAGAAGATTTAACATTAGCGTTAAATAATTTATACTTTACATTACCCATTTTGGATATAGAAGATGCTTTGTTTAATCAAGATGCAGACCAAGCTTATATTGTACCTTACTTCTGGACCGATGATGCAATTCACAGAAATATTGCTAATTCAGCAGGAACTCAAGGTTCAGATTACAACTGGGGAGAAGGCACTAGATCTTTAAGAACATTTTATCGCTATCAAGATATTGCAGATATAAACTTCTTTTTAGAAGCGTTACCGGAAGCTAGTTTTGATACCGAATCTAATAGAGAACGTTTTGCTGCTGAAGCGCGATTCTTCAGAGCTTGGATTTATGAAACCATGATATTAGCTTATGGTGATGTACCTTTGGTTACCAATACTATTGTACCTACAGAAAATCCTACGAGAACACCACGACTAGAAGTTTTTGAATTCATAATTAGTGAGTTAGACGAAATTGACGATCAATTACCATTATCTTATACAGGTGCAGACAATGGACGTATAACAAAAGGTGCTGTTTTAGCATTAAAATCAAGAGCTTACTTAAATGCACTTGGGTGGCATTCAAATCCATCAGCGCTGTATGCTGGTGCCGAAGCTGCTTGTGAAGAAATTATAACAAGTAACACCTATGCTTTAGTAGATGGGATTGATGGTTTTAAAGAACAATTTACTCCAGCAAGTGATTTAGTATCACCCGAAACAATTCTGTCAACTATTTATGTTGAAGGTTTAAACGTGAGCAGATTTGCGTTGCAAGTATCTCCAAGAGACGTTTATAAAGGCCCTGAAGGTAGTGGAAACAACCAAAGAAGACCAGGTTTTACATCAGATTTTATAGAGGAAGTACAAACTATAAATGGTTTATTTCCTATAGACGATCCTACTTATGATCCTGCAAACCCTTGGGTTAATAGAGATCCTAGGCTTGAAGCTACCGTGCGTTTACCTTTAGATGAGTATTTAGGAACAAATGGCGTTGATAACGATATTTTCTTACCTCACCCTGATTATGGAGATACTAGAGACCGAGTTCAAGGTTCTAACAATAATCCTACAGGATATGGTTTTAAGAAATACACCGATTATTATATGGTTAATAACATACAAGGCGATGCAGATTTAAAAGTAATTAGATATTCTGAAGTTTTACTGATGTATGCAGAAGCATTGGCCGGACAGGGAAGAGATGCTGAAGCTTTACCTTATTTAGATGAGGTTAGAGATCGTGTGGGTATGCCTAAATATGCCGATATTGGGTTGCCAACAGTAACAAGAGGTTCAACAGGAAACCAAATGATAGATGCTATTCTTTTAGAAAGACGTTATGAATTTGCTGGTGAAGGCCCACAAAGATGGTTTGATATTTGGAGATATAAATTAGGAAGTCAAGTTATTGGTACGGTATACGGAATTCCTGACGATGTAAACCTACCTGGAGATTTAGTAGGTCCAAAATACAACTCATCAGATCTTACAATTTATCAAAGAGTTTGGAATGAGGATTACTATTTACTTCCACTTTTTACAAATTATTTAGATGCTAATGAAAATTTAGTACAGAATCCTGGGTACTAAAATCCAGAAAATTTATTTATAATAAAACCTCCAATGATGTTAAATCGTTGGAGGTTTTTTGTTTTAATTTAAATGAGGTTAATGTGATGTTTTTACTTACGTAAATAACTTACTGTAGTCCGTTTTTCTCTTCAGTATAAAAGGAGGTGTTTTTTAGTTAATAAAAAATTAACATGATTTTAATACTTATTTGTCGAATACTAGATGTTGTTGGTCGAAATTCTAACCATGGTTACAATTGAAATATATAGGTTTATTATGTTTTTAACATTATTTTGTGAGAATAAACATTTTAAAGGCTATTTTTTTTTAAAGATTTATTAGGTTTTAACTTGTTTTATTTGAAGTTTTTTAGAAGCAAAGAATACTACTAACTATAAAATTTTTTAACTATTAATTAACTTACATTTCTATGAAAATTAAATTACACAATTTCGCTTTCTATCGGAAAAAAAGACACTTAAGTTTTTTCTTGAGTATCTTAGCTTTTTCGTGTGTTTCTGCCAGTTTTGGTTTAGCGCCAAATACAAATGCAGATTTAAGAGTAACTAGTAGTTATTTGCAACAACAAATAACGGGGACAATTACCGATGTTAACGGGCAGCCTATTCCGGGTGTTAATGTTGTAGAAAAAGGAACAGGAAACGGAGCTCAAACAGATTTTGATGGAGGTTTCGTTATTACACCATCTAAAGCAAATACTGTTTTGGTGTTTTCATTTGTTGGGTTTAAAACAAAGGAAGTTACAGTAACCAATCAAAAGGCTTTAAAAGTAACTTTGGAAGAAGATATTTCGGCTCTTGATGAGGTTGTTGTTGTTGGGTATGGTACCCAGAAAAAAGTAAATTTAACAGCAGCAGTATCTCAAGTTGGTGCGGAAGTTTTTGAAAACAGGCCTTCGGCGAATGCAGCGCGTTCATTACAAGGTACTGTGCCTGGTTTAGTAATAAGTAATTCATCTTCTGGTGGAGCTCCAGGTGCCGATACTAATATTAATATTCGTGGTTTTTTAACGAGTTCGGGAACCGGAACTATTGGAGATTCTTCACCTTTAGTGCTTGTTGATGGTATTGAAATGAATTTAAACGATATTGATCCTGAGAGTATCGAATCGGTTTCTGTACTTAAAGATGCCGCGGCAGCATCCATTTATGGTTCTCAAGCTGCAGGTGGTGCCATTCTTATTACCACAAAAAGTGGTAAAAATATGAAAGGGAAAGTTAGAGTTTCATACAGTACTAATTATGCTTTAACGCAACCAACAAAAATACCCGAATTAGCTAGCCCTATTGATTTTGCTTATACAGTTAATGATTCTCGGATAAATAATAATCAAAACCCATATCACGATGAAACAGATTTAGCTAATATTTTAGCTAATATGGCAAATCCTGGAAGTGCGCCATCTTTAGCTGTTAACGCCTCAGGTACAAATTGGAGTTATTCAGCTATTGGAATTGATGCCACAGGTGCTACGGATTGGACTGAAGTTTTATATAAAGATTGGGCTGAAAGAACGAAGCATAACCTAAGTATTTCTGGTGGAGATCAAAAATTAAACTATTATTTTTCGGCAGGCGCTTACGATGAAGGTGGTTTGCTAAAGGTTGGTAAAGAATCTTTTCAAAGATATAATCTTGATGCAAAAATTTCGTCACAAGTTAATAAATGGTTAAAAATAGAATTGTTAACTAAAGTTTTAAAAAGTTACTCCGATTATCCAACGCAAAGTGATTCTAATACAGGGAACCTTTCTCAAGTTTTAGATTTATCTTCTAAAATTAAACCAACCTTTCCATTAGTCGATCCTATTTATGGAGAAGAATGGCTTGGGCATTCTTATTTTCCTTTTTGGGCAAATCAACGTTACAAAACAGAAAACAATCAACTTGTTTTATTGCCAAGATTTATTTTCGAGCCTATTAAAGACTTGAAATTTAATGTTAATCTTAATTATAAAAGAACTAATTATTTTGAAGAAGTTATTATATTATCAAGTCAAGAAATAAGACCTAGTGGCTTTATTGATAGAGTATCTCAACAAAATACGTCTTATGCTCCTGGTTTTTCAACTACTGAATATTTTTCACCTAATATTTTTACGACTTATGATAAATCTATAGGGAATCATAATCTTAATGCTACTGTAGGATATCAAAGTGAGCTGAACAATTTTCATAGTTTAAGTGGTCATACGGATTACTTGATTTCTGATAACGTAGTGTCAATAAACGCATCTTTAGATGATGATCAACTTGTAAGTGAAGCTAAAACAAACTGGGCAACCCAAAGTGTATTTAGTAGATTTAGATATAATTATAAAGAGAAATATTTATTAGAATTTAGCTACCGACGAGATGGGTCTTCTAGATTTGCTCCCGAGGACAGATGGGCTGGTTTTCCAAGTTATTCAGCTGGATATAATGTAGCTAAAGAAAACTTTTGGCCAATAGATGCTATTAGTACCTTTAAATTAAGAGGGTCTTATGGTACATTAGGAAATCAAAATGTTGCCAACTATTTATATCTATCTAATATTGCATTAAATACTGGCGGAACAAGCTATTTGTTTGATGGCCAAAGAGAAACGTTAGCTTTTACTCCTGGTTTAGGTAGTGAAAGTTTAACTTGGGAAAAAGTGAAAACCACAGATATTGGTTTTGATCTTAATGCATTTAACAACAAACTTGAAATTGGGTTTTCTTGGTATCGTACAGATATTGACGGTATGGCCGCAGAAGGTCTTAATTTACCAGCTCAGTTAGGAACATCTGCGCCTTTAGCAAATACAGGAACATCAAGAGTTCAAGGATGGGAAGTAGAAGCTAAATGGAGACAAAACATTACTGAAGATTTTAGTTTTAATGTTAGAGCGGTTCTTTCTGATTATAAAAGAACTATTGTTGATTATCCGGTTCCTGATGGAGATAGTCCAAACTCGTTAACTCAATTCTATCGTCCAGGAAAGGATTTAGGTGAAATTTATGGACTTACATGGGACGGATGGTTTTTAACAGATGAAGAAGCTGCAAATCATCCTATAGATCAAAGTGCAGTTACTGGTTGGGCATTTGGCGCTGGTGATACTAAGTATAAAGATCTTGATGGAGATGGGTCTATAAATAGAGGTGCTTGGGAAGTAGGTGATTCTGGAGACTGGAGTGTACTAGGTAATACTACGCCTCGTTATCAATATGCAGTAAACCTTGGTTTTGTCTATAAAAATTTAGATTTTAATGCTTTTATACAAGGTGTTGGAAAAAGAGACGTTGTAGTGTCTAATCACCAAAGATTTAGAGGTCCTGCTCAAGGTCCGTTTCACGCCAATGTATGGGTAGAGCATTTAGATTATTTCAGACCAGAAGATACCACTAATCCATTAGGTCCAAATTTGGATGCTTATTTCCCTGCACCATACTCTGCTAACCCAGGTAGAAATAACAAAAATTACGGACAAATTGTAGACCGTTATATTCAAAATGGTGCTTATACTAGATTAAAAAGTTTACAATTAGGGTATACAATTCCTAAAGATGTAACAAGTAAGTATAATATAAACAATATTAGAATCTATGTTACTGGAGAAAACTTATTTACAGTTAGCGATATGATATTCTTTGATCCAGAAAATATTACAGCTGGAGTAACAGGTAGTGCTATTTCCTACCCGCTGCATAAAATTGTTTCTATGGGATTAAACTTATCATTCTAATTATAAAATTGTAGAATTATGAAAAATATATTAAAATTATTTACTTTAAGTATAGTCGTGACTTTATCGTCATGCGAAGACTTTTTAGACAAAACACCCTTAGATGATGTTTCTGAGGTTGATTTTTACAGTACACCTGGCGATTTAAGAGCATCTGTTAATGCTTTTTATAATGATTTGCCAAGTTGGTCAAATACCTCTGTTGGTTTTTCAGTACTACCCGATCTCGATTCTGATATGGGTGTTGCTGAAAATATTAACTCTAGGCTTAGTGGCCAAACAGGCGTAGCTACGGAATCTTCAAATTCGGTTTGGAGTTGGGATGAAGTAAGAGAAGTTAACTGGCTTTTAGATCATGTTGACCAAGCAGAAGGTGATCAAACAGAAATAGATCAATACATAGGTGAAGCATATTTCTTTAGAGCGTATTATTATTTTAACCTTTTAGTTGATTACGGTGATTTACCAATACTTGACCGGTATTTTGATAATAATGATGAAGCGTATTTATTTGCAGGAAGAGAACCTAGAAATGAGGTTGCCGATTTTATTCTTGGAGATTTAAGCACGGCTATTTCCTTATTACAATCTTTTCCAGATATTGCTACAAGCCCACGTATAAGTAAAGAGGCTGCATTATTGCTAAAGGCTAGAATTGCGCTATACGAAGGCACATGGGAAAAATATCATAGCGGTACAGCTTTTGGAGTAGAAGGTTCAAACGGCTCTGCTTTTTTGCAAATCGCTGCCGATACTTCTGAAGAGCTTATTGATAGTGGCGTGTTTACGCTTCATAGTGATTACGCTACTTTGTTTAACCAAGTTGGTTTAAGTGGTAATAGCGAAGTGATGCTTTGGAGAGATTTTAATAATGATTTAGGGTTTAATAATAGTATACAAATTTCTTGGCCAAATCGTTGTGCATACACCAGAGAAGCTATACGTACCTATTTATGTACCGATGGCGACCCTATTTCGGTGAGTGATTTATATGATGATGGGGATAAATCTTTAGCTACTATTGAAGATAATAGAGATCCTAGATTAGCGGCTTTAATAATGGTGCCTGGAGATTTAATTAAAAGAGATACCGATGGTTCAACGGTTGCTTATACAGCTCCTGATTTTGCTACGGCCAACGCAGGACTTACGGGGTATGAATCAGAAAAATACAGAAATATTGATATAGATCCTAATACTAGCGATTTTACCTTAAACACGTCTAAGGTTATTATGCGTTTTGCTGAAGCTTTATTAATTTATGCTGAAGCGAAAGCGGAATTGGGTACGATTACTCAGGCTGATTTAGAAAAATCTGTAAATAAGTTACGTACTCGTGTAGGTATGCCTGGTATAACTTTAGGTGCTATAACTACAGATCCAGATTGGCCAAACTATGGTTATACGCTTTCAGATGTTTTATATGAAATACGTAGAGAACGTACCGTTGAACTTATGGCAGAAGGCTTTAGGCTTGATGATTTATTACGTTGGAGAGCTCACGAATTAGTTAATGGAACAACTCCTAGAGGTGCTTATTTTTACGATGGTATTGTAAATTCCGATACGCCTGAATCAAATGTAACGCTAGATTCTGAAGGTTATATTGCTCCATTTATCAATTCAGCACCTTATAATTTTGATGAAACTAAAGCCTATTTATTGCCTATACCAAGTAATGAATTAATACTTAACCCGAATTTATTACCACAAAATCCGGGTTGGTAGAATTAATATTTAATAATTAGTTTTTTAGTTAAAAAGCTCAACATCAAATTTTGATGTTGAGCTTTTATTTTTTAAAGCAATTTGAATTTTAAGAAAGCTTTAATATAGTCTACTATTTTTAAATGTAAAGTAAAGTGTTTAGATGTTTTACTTTATTGAATTGAGGTGTCATCCAAAGGAAATGCTAAAACGCCAATTAAGGCTTTGTTTAGTCCTTATTTTTTAATCATATCTGGAGTTACAACCGTTCTAAAGCCCACATGCTCGGCAGACGAATCTAAACTTGTTCCCATTCTAGATGATACTCTGTAACTGGCACAATACGAATCGCTACATAAAAATGAACCGCCTTTTATTATCTTTTCTTGAATATAAGGGTTGTTTGGGTTGTAAGCTTTATCAGCACCTTTAGGGTTATCTATTATGCTGTTTGTTGCAGCAAGCTCGTTGTAATAATTTAAGTTGTACCAATCCGAAGTCATTTCCCAAACATTTCCGGCCATATCATATAATCCGAAATTATTTGCTGGGTAACTTTTTACAGGAGCTGTTCTTTCAAAACCATCCTCTAAGGTGTTGTTTACCGGAAACTCGCCTTCCCAGCTATTTACTTGTTGGGATAAAACCGATCGGTCGTCACCCCAAAAATATGTTGTGTTTTGTTGGTTACCACGAGAAGCAAATTCCCATTCCGCCTCTGTAGGTAATCGCTTTCCTGCCCAAACGCAATAAGCCTGAGCATCTTCATAACAAACATGTACTACAGGATGATTGTCTTTGCCTTCAATATTGCTATCTGGTCCACTTGGGTGTTTCCAGTTTGTACCAATAGACCAGCGCCACCATTGCGAAAAATCGAATAAGTTTGGTAGAGATTCTTTGGTTTTTTTAAACATCAAAGAACCTGGTTGTAAAACCGAATCGTGTGGTTTTGGGGTGCCTTCCGGAAGTTGCTTTTTCATGTCTTCCCAGTCAATTTCACGTTCTGCCATAGTAACATAGCCTGTGGCTTTAATAAATTCTGAAAATTCAGCATTAGTTACTTCGGTGATGTCCATAAAAAAACCGTCAACTTTAACCGCATGTTGAGGTTTTTCATGATCCATAGCCATTTGATCTTGCGGTACAGCACCTTGTAGAAATTTACCACCTGGTACCCAAACCATGCCTTTTGGCGGGTTGTTTTTTATACTATCGGTAACCTTTTGTGTTGCTATTATTTTTTCAACTTCAGGAGTTGTTTCAATAGCTTCGTTATTTTTGTTCTTACACCCAAAAGCCGCAATAAATATGGATAAGCCTAGCAAAGAACGCATGTGTAATTTCATTTATATAATTTTTAAGAAAAAGTAGTTGTTTCAACAAAAATATTAATAATTAATACAATATATGTGAAAGTGACATTTAAAGTAGCCCTTTTAACATAAGGGCGGTAAAGTGTTGCTGTATTTTTTCAGAATAAATAAGAAGAAGCGACTTAGAGAAACATATGAGTTTGATTAACATGAAGGAAACTGTTTCCTATCCACTTCGTTTTAATTACCTTTGCGCAACTTAATAATTTGGTTTATGATTTATTCAATGACAGGTTACGGGAAATCTGTTTTACAATTACCCACGAAAAAAATAACAATCGAACTTAAATCTTTAAACAGTAAAAGTTTAGATTTAAATGCCAGAATGCCTTCTATATATAGAGAAAAAGAACTTTCTATAAGGAAACTTCTAGCCGATAAATTGGTGCGTGGTAAAGTAGATTTTTCTATTTATGTGGAAGCGACTGCGGAAGATACTTCTACGCAAATTAACACACCTGTTGTTAAGCAGTACATGGCACAATTAAAGCAAGTTGTAGACGGAAACGAGATTGAATTATTGAAAATGGCCGTAAAATTCCCTGATGCTTTAAACACCGTTAGAGAAGAAATAGACGAAAACGAATGGGAAACCATTGCTGCCGAAATTAATACAGCCGTAGCCGATTTAAATAGTTACCGATTAAACGAAGGTAAGGTGCTTGAGCAAGATTTTATTAATCGTGTAAACTCGATTGATAGTATTTTAGAGCAAGTTATTGCTATGGACCCAGAACGTGTTGAAGGTGTTCGCGAGCGCTTACATAAAGGCGTTTTAGAATTAAAAGAAAAATATGATGAAAACCGTTTCGAGCAAGAATTGGTTTACTACATCGAAAAATTTGATATTACGGAAGAAAAAGTACGTTTAAAAAATCATTTAAATTACTTTATCGAATCTATAAATTCCGAAGAATCTAACGGTAAAAAACTTGGTTTTATCAGTCAAGAAATGGGACGTGAAATAAACACCATTGGCTCTAAAAGTAATTTCGCTCCGATGCAACAATTAGTGGTGCAAATGAAGGATGAATTAGAAAAAATTAAAGAACAATTATTGAATGTACTTTAAATAGTATTCAGTCGGCAGTCAACAGTAATTAGCAACTAAAAACTGACAACCAACACCCAATAACCAGTAATGAGTAGTAAAAAAGCACAAGGAAAATTAATAGTATTCTCGGCACCATCAGGTTCAGGAAAAACAACTATAGTTAGGCATTTATTAGGTTTAGATCATTTGAATTTAGAGTTTTCTATTTCGGCAACTTCGCGCGAAAGTCGAGGTACGGAAATAGACGGCACCGATTATTATTTTTTGTCGGCTAGCGATTTTAAGTCAAAAATTAAAAACGATGAATTCTTAGAATGGGAAGAAGTATATCGTGATAATTTCTACGGAACTTTAAAAACCGAAGTAGAACGTATTTGGGCAAAAGGTAAAAACGTTATTTTTGATATTGATGTTTCAGGTGGCTTACGTATAAAGCGAAAATTCCCAGATGAAACTTTGGCTATTTTTGTAAAACCACCAAGTATTGACGAGTTGAAAATTCGACTTAAAAAACGTAAAACCGAAAGTGAAGATAAAATAAACATGCGTGTAGCTAAGGCTTCGGCCGAATTGGCAACCGCACCTCTATTTGATGTTATTGTTGTTAATGATACTTTAGAGCCAGCGCTTGTAGAAGCTGAAAATTTAGTGAGTACGTTTTTAAAATCATAATAAATAAAATTTTTAAATGAAAATTGGGTTGTATTTCGGGTCTTTTAATCCTATACATATCGGGCATTTGGTTATTGCTAATCACTTGGCTGAACATAGCGATTTAGATCAGGTTTGGTTTGTTGTAACACCACATAATCCATTTAAAAAGAAAGCGACTTTATTAGATAATTACCAACGTTTAGAGTTGGTATATCGGGCTACTAAAGATTACGATAAGTTGCAGCCAAGCGATATTGAATTTAAATTACCACAACCTAATTATACGGTAAATACGCTGGCTCATATTCAAGAAAAATATCCGAAGCATACATTTTCTCTAATTATGGGGGAGGATAATTTAAAAAGTTTCCACAAGTGGAAAAATTACGAGGTTATTTTAGAAAATCATCATATTTATGTGTATCCAAGAATTTCAGAACAAACCGTGGATACACAATTTACTGGGCATGAGAAAATTCATGTTATTAATGCTCCCGTTATGGAGTTATCTTCAACATTTATTAGGAAATGTATAAAAGACGGTAAAAATGTTAAGCCGATGTTGCCTGAAAATGTATGGGAATATCTAGACGAAATGAATTTTTATAAGTAGTTTTTTTCAATTACCGACAACCCAAAACATGGCGTAAGTAAAATCTTTTATATAGGCAGTGAATCGCTTTTTTAATAGATTAAGATGTACTGATTAGGATTTAAAACATAAAAAAAAACCAACCTAAAAGGGTTGGTTTTTTTCACTTAATAACATAAATTTTGTAGGTAATTTTTAGTCTAAGGCAGGAATACGTAATGCTTGTCCTGGGTAAATTTTATCAGGGTCAGTAAGCATAGGCTTATTGGCTTCAAAAATTACCGGGTACTTCATAGCATTTCCGTAGTAATGTTTTGCTATTTTTCCTAATGTGTCACCACTAACCACGGTATGAAACTGGGCTTCTGGTTCTACGTTTTCAACCGTCATTTGGTCGTCAACAGTAGCAATACCATTCGAGTTTCCAACTACTAAAACAACTTTTTCTTTTGTTGCTTGGTTGTAAGCTGCTCCAGTAATTGTAGCGTTATCATCATTAATAAAAATATTTAAATCGTCAACTTGCAATTGCAAGCTTGTTATTGTTTCTTTTAAATTTTTTGCAGCTGCGGTTTCTAACTTAAGCTTAGCAGCAGCAACTTCATTTGCAGCTTCGGTAGCTTCTTCTGCTTCTGTTTTTCCAATGCCAAATACTTTTGCTCCGGCATCTTTAATAAATGAAAATATTCCCATATTCTTTTTTTTTTATTATAAAGGGTTAATATTGATTTTAGAGAGGTTCTTTAGAAACTTGAGAGAGGCTTGAGAGACAAATCAATATTAACGCCTTTTTTTATTAAGACACTCAAACTCTTGATTGGTCACAAGTTTTTTAAATTTTAACATTTTTTACATGTAATAAATATTTTAACGTGTTGATTTATAGGTGTTTTAGTTTATTTTAAATATTTGTTTTTTTAAGATCGCTCACTTTCTCTTGGGTTTTCAATTCTAACACTTTTAAATTTTCGTTTCTTTTCTGTGTCTGTTTTTACAGCTTTTCCATTAGCCGATTTTAAGTATTGAATATACCCACGGCCCATAAATTCATAGGTTGTTCCCGAAGCGGCATGGAACAATTCTATTTTACCATCATTAATAACACTCAATTGAAATTTTTCATTATCAAAGTAATCATAATCTAATGTTAGTATTTTTAGGTAGGGGTTGTTATTCACATTTCCAACACCATAAATACCGGTGTAATCCCAAATTAAACGGCTCACATTTGTACCGCTAACATCCTTCGAACTTTTAAATTCCGAGTCGTTTCCGCCTGCTAAAAACTGTAAGTAGTTTTCATTATCAAATTCATTAATTGCACCCATTTGGCTAGTGTAAACTTTTTCCCAAGCGTTATATTCCTGTAAAAAGTAGTGTATGTTATCGTAAAACACAAAATCGTAATCAAAATTACTACGTTGGTAGCCATCTAAAAAGTACGATGTATCGTTATTAGGGTTGTAAAGTTCAATGGTATTATTGTCTATTTGGTAAACATCAAATGTATCTAGACCATCTGCATCGTGGTTTACATCTAAAATCATATTGTAAGCATCGTAAGTTCCTACATCAATTCCAAAACCATTGCCTGTATTTCCTAAACCAACAATATTATTGTTTGCATATAGTACACCATTTTTAAACGAAATAGTAAATGCTTTTTGTAAAAATGGAGTTTCTCCATAACCTTTAGTGGCATTAATATCTACATACCATAACTCGTACGAATTAATCAACTGATTTACCGAAATTCTAGGTTCCTCAATATAATCATCCACAATAACTTCGGTGTAACACGATGTAAAAAGGGTAGCCATAAGGGCGAAGCTTGAAAGTAGTTTTATAGTTCTCATATCTTATAATTTTAGTAAAAATGGAGGTCTAGACCTGTTTTTAAAAACAGTCAAAAACCAATCATTTTTAGGGTTTCTAATTAGCTAGGTTTCAAAACACGTGCCAAAAAATAATTTCAATAAACATATCCGCTTTCAAATAAGACTAATATTTTGTGTATTTTTGAACTAGACAATAAAAATATTTTCATGGATAAACCTTTAAAATATGCGGTTTTTGGCGCAGGAAGTTGGGCTACAGCAATAGTAAAAATGCTGAGCGAAAATTTAGGCGAAATTGGTTGGTATATGCGTAGTGTTTACACCAAAGAACATCTGTTGCGCGAGCAGCATAACCCCAATTATTTAAGCTCGGTAGAGTTTCATTTAGATCAACTAAAAATTAGTAATGATATAAACGAAATTGCCGCATATGCCGATGTGTTAATATTCGTAATACCATCTGCCTTTATACACAGCGAGCTACAAAAACTCAACGTCGATATTTCTAATAAAACCATTGTTTCTGCCGTAAAAGGTATTATGCCCGAAACCGGACTTTTGGTAGGCGAGCATTTTCAAGAAGTTTATAAAGTACCCTCTAATAATATAGCTGTAATTGCTGGCCCATGTCATGCCGAAGAGGTGGCGTTAGAGCGTTTATCGTATCTTACCATTTCATGTTCCGATGAAGAAAAAGCCACGCATATCGCCAATAATTTATCATCCGATTATATAAAAACCAAAGTAAGCGACGATGTTATCGGCATCGAATACGCCGTAATGCTTAAAAATATTTACGCCATCGCGGCCGGAATTGCACACGGTTTAGGCTACGGCGATAATTTCCAGAGTGTCCTGATGAGTAATTCTATTCGCGAAATGAAACGCTTCATCAAAAAAATGCATAAAATGAAACGTAACATCAACGATTCCGCATATTTAGGCGATTTATTGGTTACTGGTTATTCCGTGTTTTCTCGAAATCGCATGTTCGGTAACATGATTGGCAAAGGCTACACCGTAAAATCGGCGCAAATGGAAATGAGCATGGTGGCCGAGGGGTATTACGCGACAAAATCGGCACATTTACTAAATATTAAAAACGCCAAAAAAACGCAATTACCCATTATAAATGCGGTTTACGATATATTATACGAAAATAAAAACCCTAAAAAAGTCTTTAAAAAACTCACCGATAAGTTAGATTAAAACCCCGTTTGGGCGTTACCCGAAAAGGGTCGGGCTTTCACTACTCGCTTTTTTGTGTTGCATAAGTGCAACAACACAAAAAGAGCTCAAACAGGCCGTTCAATCCCTAACGCAAAAGGCTAAACCGAAAGTTTTAGCTTAAAATTCAATACCGTTTTACATCATGAAAATTCTTCATCTCGATACCAACCACGATTTATTAATAGGGCAATTAGCTCAAGCGGGCTTTGAAAACCACGAAGATTATACGGCTACAAAACCGGAAATAGAAGCCAAAATAAAAAACTACGACGGTATTGTTTTACGCAGCCGATTCAGTATTGATAAACAATTCCTAGATGCCGCTACCAACTTAAAATTCATTGGTAGAGTAGGCGCCGGACTCGAAAATATAGATTGCGATTATGCCCAACAAAAAGGTATTCATTTAATTTCTGCACCCGAAGGAAACCGTAATGCCGTTGGCGAGCACAGTTTAGGCATGCTCCTGTCGTTATTCAATAAATTAAATAAAGCCGATGCTGAGGTACGCCAAGGGAAATGGCTTCGTGAGGACAATCGAGGTGTAGAACTCGACGGAAAAACCGTAGGTTTAATTGGCTACGGAAATATGGGCAAAGCTTTTGCTAAAAAATTACGCGGTTTTGATGTAACCGTGTTGTGTTACGACATAAAACCTAATTTAGGCGATGCAAATGCAAAACAGGTTACTTTGGACGAATTTAAAGCACAAGTCGATGTGGTAAGCTTACATACACCGCAAACAGAGTTAACCTTAAACATGATAAATGCCGATTTTATCAATGGCGTTAAAAAACCGTTTTGGCTTATAAATACCGCTCGTGGAAAAAGCGTAGTGACCGCAGATTTGGCGTCAGCCTTAAAATCGGGAAAAATATTAGGAGCCGGTCTCGATGTTTTAGAATACGAAAAAGCATCCTTCGAAAATCTCTTTTCAACCGAATTACCCGAAGCTTTTCAATATTTAATCGATTCAAAAAATGTATTATTATCACCACACGTTGCCGGTTGGACTATTGAAAGTAAGGAAAAACTAGCCCAAACGATAGTAGATAAAATTATCGCGAAATTTTGTTAACTTTAAGTTTTCAAGATAATAAGTATGACGTCTAAAGCCACCACCGTAAACGAATACCTTTCCAATTTACCAGAAGACAGAACAATACCTGTCGAAAAACTCAGGCAACAACTTTTAACAAATATGCCAAAAGGGATAGAGGAAACCATAAGTTACGGCATGTTGGGCTACGTTGTACCACACAAGGTTTATCCAAGTGGATATCATTGCAATCCTAAATTGCCACTACCTTTCATGAGTTTAGCATCTCAAAAAAACTTTATTGCCGTTTACAGTATGGTACTTTATGCCAAAAAAGAAGTTATGGATTGGTTTGTTACCGAATACGCAAAACGCTGTAAATACAAACTCGATATGGGCAAAAGTTGTATCCGTTTCAAGAAAATGGACGATATTCCGTTCGAACTTATTGGCGAATTAGCCGCTAAAGTAAGTACAGAATCATGGATTGAGATTTATGAGAACGCTTTTAAAAAGTAATATAATCTAGGTTTTTCTTTAATTTGTCTCAGTAAGATTTCTCCATATCTAATACATCAAATAGTATCTAATAGTTAAAAATAGGATATTATTAATACTTTCGAAATAAGTATATTTCAATTAAATAACTTTTATTCAGTATAATTTTATATGTATATTCGTGTATTAGATTGCATTATTTAATAAATGCCCATAAAATTATATAAAAATGAAATTGAATTACTTGTCACTTTTAGGTGGTGTCGCGTTATTGTCGGTTACTGCTTGTAAAACCGATCAAAAAGAAGCTATAGCTCAAGTTGAAACTGTTCCAGGAATAAACTTAGACTTCATGGATACGAGCACGAAACCAAGCGAAGATTTTTTTAGGTATGTCAACGGAAAATGGCTAGACAATACCGAAATCCCTGCTGATAGAAGCCGTTGGGGAAGTTTCGATGAACTTAGAAAAAATACAGATGATGATGCGCTTTTAATTTTAAAATCGGCAACATCAACCAATAAAGATTTAGTTAAAACAGAAGTTATTCCCGGATCAGACCAAGATAAAGCGGTAAAATTATACCAAACCATCATGGATACTGTTGCTCGAAATAAGCAAGGTTTGGAGCCATTAAAACCCATTTTTGCTAAAATTGATGCCATTAACAATATTGATGATTTACAAGATTATTTAATTGAAATGGAACCTAAAGGCGGCGCCGGCTTAATTGGTTTTTATGTACATGCACACGCAAAGGATAGTAATAAAAATACGGCATATTTAGGGTCGGGACGATTAGGTCTGCCAGATCGTGATTACTATGTTAAAGACGATGACGATTCAAAAGAAAAAAGAGAGAAATATTTAATGCATATCGCGAAAATGTTTCAGTTTTTAGGTAAAACCGAATCTGAGGCAGTTGCAGAAGCTAATCAAATTTTAGCTTTTGAAACACAATTGGCCGAACCAAAAATGGATAAGGTAGAGCGTCGTGATGCACGAAAAAGATACAACCCAAGATCTGTAGCCGATTTACAAAAAATGGTGCCTGCTATTAACTGGAAATCGTATTTTGATGGTATTGGAGCTAAAAGCATCGATACTGTAATTGTTACCGATGTTAAGTATATTAACGCTTTACAAGATATATTGGCTCAAAATAATGTGGACGATTGGAAAACGTTTTTACGTTGGAATAGTTTTAATGGAGCCGCAAGTTTATTAACTACTGATTTAGCAAAAGCCGATTGGGAGTTTTACAGTAAAGAATTACGTGGAGCTAAAGAGCAAAGACCATTAAATGAAAATGCTTTAAGTACCGTAAATAATAATATTGGTGAAGCTTTAGGTAAACTGTATGTAGAAAATTATTTTCCGCCAGAAGCCAAAGCTAAAGCTGAAAAAATGATACAGAATGTTATTCTAGCATTTAAAAATAGAATTTCTAATGTGTCTTGGATGACGGAAGATACCAAAGCAAAAGCCATTGAAAAGCTGTTGGCTTTAAAGGTGAAGATTGCATATCCAGACCAATGGAGAGATTATTCTGAGTTAGAAATTAGTGGGCCAGAAGACAACGGATCTTACCTTCAAAACATGCTTAATGTAAGTGCATGGAACCATAAAAAAAGTATCGAAGATTTATCGAAACCAGTGGATAAGAGTGAGTGGGGTATGGCGCCGCAAGTGGTGAACGCTTATTTTAACCCTGCTTATAATGAAATTGTTTTTCCAGCGGCTATTTTACAACCACCATTTTATAACTTTACAGCAGACGATGCCGTAAACTACGGAGGTATTGGGGCTGTTATTGGTCATGAAATTTCACATTGTTTTGACGATTCTGGATCGCGTTATGATAAAGATGGAAACTTAAACAATTGGTGGACAGAAGAAGATTTAACGCAGTTTGAAGCTTTAGGAAAAGAGCTAGCCGACCAATATAGTGAGATTGAAGTATTGCCTGGAATTTTTATTAATGGCGCCTTCACACTTGGTGAAAATATTGGAGATCTAGGTGGTGTTAATGCTGCGTATGATGCATTACAGATGGATTTAACAGAAAACGGAAAGCCAGAACCTATTGATGGTTTTACGCCAGAACAACGCTTTTTTATGAGTTGGGCTACGGTTTGGAGAACAAAAATGAGAGAAGACGCTTTAAAAACAAGGCTGAAAACAGATACGCATTCGCCAGGAATGAACCGTGCAGTACAACCACTATTAAATATTGATTCGTTTTACGAAGCTTTTAATATAAAAGCTGGTGATAGCATGTATATTGCTCCGGAGAACCGTGTAAAAATCTGGTAATGATTTTAGTATAACATATTTAGTATAGCATAAAAAAAGGCGTTTTCTATATATAGAAAACGCCTTTTTTAGTATTTTAAATAAGCTTATTTTTTAGCTTCAGCAGCTTGTAATACTTGTTTTTGTCTTAGTAATTCAGTTTTAGTAAGTTGTACTAAATTAAAATTAGGTGCCGTTTTTAGTGTAGCATCTAGAATATCAACAGCGGGATCAATATTTGTTTTTTTGTCTTTAGTGTATGTAGAAAGCGCATTCAAATACATAAATGCCGATTTTAGTGGCACTTCGTATGGGTTTTGAGTTTCATAGAATGCCTTTTTCATGCCATCTTCAGCATTTGCTAAACCAAAATCGATATATTTTTGTGCTTCATCTAATACATTGGTTTGCATGTTAAGTTCTGCCAGTTCATAAGCAATCATCGGGTTTGGGTCTCTTTTAAACATTTCACTGAAATGATCTATAGCTAGTTTAGGACGCTTAACGGCTTTTAAAGATATCGCTTTTACTTCGAGTGCAATATCAGAATCAGTAGACATCTTTACAATACCTAGCGTATTTAAAGCTTGCGAATACTTGCCTTCACTCATGTAAATGTAAGCCAATGTATCTAATCGGGGTTGCGATGGCTCCATGATATTTAAATGCGTCATGGCGTTTATAATGCCTTGAACATCACCTTGCGCTTTCATTTGTGCATAATACGATTCGAAATGTTTTAATAATTCGGGGCTCGTTTGGGCATTCATTTGAATACTAAACGCCACTACAAGGAGGAGTACAATCTTTTTCATTTATCTATTTTAGGTTAAAACGCTAAATCTATAAAAATTTAACATTTAAATTCTTAAAAAATCCTTAATATTTAATTATTTCAAGCGAGAGCTATTGTTTATTCAATGATTATTGATTTCTTAACAATTATAGCATCATTTAAAATGAAGGGTTTTGGAATCATATTTTCGGCTCTTTTTGGTACTTTGAAATAATTGGAGTCTAATAAGTCGAAAGACGTTTCATAGATTGTAAAGGTCGTTTTTTGTGTCTTCGGAAGGGTTAATTGCATATCCAACGCGTCACCGTTTGAAATATAATAACTAAATAATCTGTTGGTTTTTCGGTTATCGAATACCAAGCCGGTGTCGTTATTCACTTGTATTGAAACCCCATTTAATTTGGCCGCTTTAAATACTGCGGAAGAATCAGCAAACACTTCAATGCGATGCGCTTTTCTTTGCGGCGTTACACATAAATCAATATATCTATAATCGCCAATAATGGTATCGTGATCAATAGTTATTTGCGGTGCTTTAATGGGTTTTAAAGGTGCCGACGTTGCGTAGGTGAAATTAGTACCATATTTACTAGCAATGGTGTAGTTTTTAATAGCACTGGCTTCCATCGGGTGATCGCCCAAAAATGGTGTGGTCCAAGAATCTAAAACGTGATCGTAAGTGGCCCAAACAGCATGGTTTTCATCGGTATCAAGAATATAGCATAAACTGTTTGGCTTCGGGGCGTCTTTGGTAAATTCCGAATTAAAATGTGCCGATATTAGAAAGTATAAAGCAATTAGAAAGAAACCGTAAGACCAACGTTTTTTATGTTTGAAACTTCCGAAGACAGATATTAGAAGTCCGAAAATAAGCACCACTAAAACCATAGAAGATACTAGCATTTTTAAACCTAAGCCTACCGGAAACATTTCGATAAAATTGGCTAATATTAAAAGTACGGGTAAGCCTAAAAGCGCTTGTAATATGACGTTTGGTTTTTTATTCCTGATAATAAAGTATAAGCTCAGTAAGCCAAAGAATAAAGGAATTATTAAGAAGCTGGCGCCTTGAAGTTTGAATGCTACTGCAACACAAATAAGTAACCATAAAAACAATGGAGCCACGAGTAAACTTGTAGTGTTTTCGGGTTGGTAAACTTTTGAATATATAAGTAAACAAATAGCTAAAGCTAAAGCGGAAAAAGCAGCAATGTAAGTATGGCCATTATAACTAAAGCCCTGCAAAATTTCGCCATACTGCGGATAAATGAATTTTAAAACAGGCCAAGCATAGATACCAATAATGGCCGAAATAATTAATGATGATAGCATGGCAATAAAACCTTTACCAATGTCTTTGGTGTTAAGAACACGTTGTTTGGCGCCGTAAACTAAAAGTGTAATAAACAAAATAAACGCCAGGATTAACATCGGGAATATCCAGGTATAAGGATATGTTTGCATTTTTAAAGCCGGAACGTTGAAATACACAAAATCTTCATTGCTTTTTAAGGCGCTTAAATTAGCTTCACTAAAATAGCTAAGCATAGGCATTAAATAAGAACCTTGATGTTCTAGTGTTTTACGATCTAAGCGCTCGTAAGTGTCCATAGCTGTATGGTAATCATAATGGTCGTCTACAAATGCGAAATTAAAACCATCAATATCGGCATCTTCTCTAAAGCGGGTTAAATCGGTATCGTTTGGAAGCATTTTATAAATACTGTAAAACAATGAATTTCCCACAGGATATTCGGGATTGGCTTTTATAAAACCTTCAATTAAACCAGCGTTTCCTTGGTTGGTTTCAACAAGCATAATACTTGGACCTCCGCTACCGCGCGCCTCAAAATTTAAAACTAAACCAATATTTTTGGCCCATTCGTGCTGGTTAACAAAAATATCGGCTCCGTTTAAACCTAATTCTTCAGCATCGGAAATAAGGATGATAATATCGTTTTTAGGTGTTTTATTTTCGCTTAAAAAAGCACGTAAACCTTCTAGAATTGTAACAACCCCAGAGCCAGCATCGCTTGCGCCAATAGACGAGTGCGGATTGCTATCGTAGTGTGTTAATAATAGAAGGGCTTTGCCTTGTTCGCGTCCTTTAATGCGGGCAATAATATTTTTGGGTTTGGCGAGGTTTCCCCAATCGCGCATAGAGTAAGCTTCTTGAATTTGAGTTTCTAAACCTAATTTCTCTAATTGTGCTGTAATATAATGGCGAACATCGTCATGTGCTGGACTTCCTAAAAAATGTGGTGCTTTTGAAATTTCTTTTAGGTGTACTAAGGCACGCTGGGTAGAAAAATTTTGGTTCGCTTCATCTATATTTGAAATATTTTGAGGTAGTAAAGCCAAAAAACTCCAGTAAATTCCACCAATTATTATGAGCAACGCAATAGCTTTTTTTATCATGATAACAACCTATATATTTATACGTATAAATGTACGATTTTTATAAATGACATCATTAAGGGCTACATTTAATTTAGGAAATGTGAGAAAAGTTCACTATCTTTAGTTTTACAACCAAAAACTAAAATAACTATGGCCATAAAAAGTTTTCAAGGCGCGCGAAAGCAGCAAGCAAATGTTACTCAGGATATTGCATTGAAAGTGAGTGATTATATGACGAGAGATTTAATTACATTTTCTCCCAATCAGTCTATAGAAAGCGTGATGCAAAAATTAATTACACATCGTATTTCTGGTGGGCCGGTTGTTAATGAAAAGAACGAACTTATCGGTGTTATTTCCGAAGGAGATTGTATAAAGCAAATTAGCGAAAGTAGGTATTACAACATGCCTATGCATGATAAAACGATAGAAAATCATATTACTAAAAATGTAGATACGATTGATGGTAATATGAATATATTTGATGCTGCCAATGCGTTTTTATCTGCTAAACGTCGTCGGTTTCCTATTGTAGAAAATGGCAAACTAGTTGGTCAAATTAGTCAGAAAGATGTACTTAAAGCAGCGATGGCCTTAAAGGGGCAAAACTGGAAATAAGTATTTTATAAAATATTAACACGCGCTAAAGCTTTTGGTTCATCTGTAATCAAGAGCTTTTGTTTTTTTGTACCAGTAAGCATGAGTATTTTGGAATAGGAATAGCCTTCAATAGGTTGATTTAGAGTTTTCCATTCGGCAACGCCTTTTACGGCTATGGTTTCGTTTAAGGCAATAATGCCTTCTTTGTAGCGCATTTGTTTATTCATGCCCAAAAAGCTTGTGCTTTTTTTATTATGTTGTGCTAAATAGGCTTCTATATTTTTAGGAAGATCTTTTCTGAAACCCGATTTTCCGTTGAAATCTTTCACTAAATAGATGCGTTTTAAATTTTTATCTAAAGTCTCAGGTTTTATCATCACCATTTCCGAAGCACAATCGATAAAGAAATCTTGTGTTTTTACATCGTCTATAATTTTTCGCCAGTTTTTGTCGCCTTGCACTTCAACAATAACATGATAATAGACACATTCTCGACCACTTAAAGGCGCTATTAATGGTGTATTAACATGTTTGGCTTGCCCTATTATTTTGGCGTATTCGTTTCTTTTTATACTGTTTACGTTCTTTTTTCGGCTTTTTTTGAACTCGCGAAGAATGCGGTTTTTAGTACTGAAGTAAAACGAAGTCACACCAACGAGAACAACAAACAAAAACATACATGCGGGTATAACATAATCGTCATACGTTTTCAAAAAAGATAAAATAGGTTCCATAATCTAACTAACTGTCGCGTTTTACTAAGGCGTAATATTGACCTTCGAGTTCTAAATAACCTTGATCGTAAACAAAGTAATATACTGTTTGTGCTTTGGTGGTATATATGCTTGTAAAGTAGTTGAAATCGAAACCAGCTTCAATGAGTTTGGCGCGTGAGGTACGGGTTTTTTTATCTGGATTTAGGCTTTCTAAAATGCGATAATTTTTCCGAAGGCGGTTATTGGTGTTTCTAATCAGGTTTTTACTATCCTTATTTATTTTGTTGTTGTAAGCGTTTCGGCAACCATCGGAACAGAACTTTTTATCAATTCTCCCGACAATTTTATCGCCACATTCTGGACATTCTTTTTGCATAGCGTGATTTGTTTTAGGGATTAAACAAGATGTGCTGGCTAGTTATGCACTAATTTAGCAAATTAAAACGGAATGGTGAACATGCTTATGAATTGTTTAAATTTAATAGAGCTGCTTTTCTTCGGAAGTGAAACTAAAGAAAGACGCTTTTATAAACGTGTTAAAACACCTATTTAGTCAATTGCAGCGCATCTCTTTTAGATTCATCAGACACCTTTTTCTGACTCCAATACGGTTCGTTTAAGCTTTTTTTCAATGTGGCTTCGGTAATTAACCCGTCGCCATTATCTTCGGTCCACGACAGTATTTTATGAGGGAAGTTTTTTTCCACATCAATAGTTATTTTTCTATCGTAACTTAGGTATGCTATGTTGTAATGTATAGTGCTATCTGTTTCTGTTTTACTAATTGTTGCCTTAGTTGCTTCTAGGTCTTTATATGCAAAACGGCTGTATATGGTCGAGAAAATGATATCGACTTCGCCTAACGGAAGTTGACCATTATTTAATCGAATACGTGTCATCAATTCTTCTTCTAGAAGAGTTGTAGGGATGTTTTTTTCAGTATCGCCATCGGCTTCAAAATATGAGAATTGTTTAAAACGATAATTCTTGCCTTCAAGATTTAATTGAGTAAAAGTATGCCCGCACCATTCTTGGATACTTGTGTTTAATTTTAAAGTATTTGGATGTTTTTTAAAATCGATAGGTGTAAACGTAGAGCTCACAATAGAATAATCGTAAATGCCGGTAGTAAATTTTCTAACTTGGTTGAGTTTCATAACAGGAACGTTATCGGTTCCAGCGGCTTTTGGGTTATCTAATTTTACTTGTTTACTTAACGAAAAAGGTTCGGTTACAAACACTAAAACCACTTCGCCTTCTCGAATTTCTCCATAGCGGGATTGTTTCAAGGTATAACTATTTAATTCTGCTTTGCCAGAGTACCAATAATCGTTAAATTCTTGAGTTGGAGGCGTAGATGGCTCTTCCTTAACAGGAACTGTTTCGTTGACAACTTGTTTTTTATCGGATTGACAAGCTAGAAATGATAGGATACTTATAGAGAAAATGACTTTTAATAGTGCGTTCATCGTTTTTGTTTTTCAATTGTTATGGTCTAAATACGAGATCCATTTACCTATGAGTCGGTTTTTTAGTTAAAAACTAAACACATTAAACCATTTTAAAAGCGACATAATAATCACGGTCATGGCTCCGCTAAAGTATAATACACCTTGCCAGTAATAGGTTCTAGTTCCCCATTGCAACCACATTTTTTTGCCGTTTGCTTTTTCAGCATATCCGCGGGTTAAAAGCCAATACAATCCTGTAATACTTATAAAAAGAGCTATGGCAATTAATACTATTGATGTCTTTTCCATGTGTAGCGTTTTTAGTTCCTGTTTGCTAATTGCAATCGCAAGGGTTAACACCTAAAGTTAAGAAAAAAACCACAGATAACATAGCGTGAATCGGGTTAATTCAGGCTAGAAAAAAATGTCTTTTGGAAATATCTTGTTCGTGTTATTTTTTGCGTAAATATGAAAATCCTCCAAATAAAAATAAGACTATCGAAATTAGGAGTAAACCGTAAGCTTCTCGACCTTCTTCTACATTTTTAAAAGTGCCTTTCCCTATTTCAAAACCTTCAAAAGTTTCGGGGTAGGTTATAAAAAAACCGACTAAAAAAGCAGCTCCTAATGCAAATAATAACATTTTAGAAACTTTATTGGCAGCATAACCAAAGCTGGCAGCGGCTGCAATGGCGTAAAGTATAATCCATAGTAAAGGGTCGGGGTCGTTGTATTGCACCAAAGCGCCAAAAACGAATAAAACACCAAATACAATACCGAGGATTTTAAAGAATAAATTCATGATGCTGCTAATGTAATAAACTTAAATTATGGTTTTAATGATTTATAGAAATTAATGAGTTTTTACTTGCTTTGAAGTTTATTGCAATTAGCATACCTAGGTGTTAGGGTAAAAAAAAACCTAGAGCACAATGTCTAGGTTCTGTATAATTTTTTATAGTGCAACACTAAAGCTTAATGGATAGCTAGGCACTTTATGTTGCAAATATACAATATTTACATGTTATAGCCAATTTTATCAGTAATTATTGATTTTATGATTTCATTATTCTTGTATGATTTGAATAGATTATTTATTTCATTATTCATGTCATTATTACGTTCTTCAGAAATGGTTTTTAATATATATGAGATTGTTTTTATTCCGGCGTCTAGGGATTGATTGTTATTGTTATTGAATTTTATCCTTGGAATTTTGTATATACCTTGAGGGAAATTTAAATCGAATAGAACTCCTGCATGAGCGCATATATTTCGAATAAATTTTATCGTATGAATAAAGTTTTTGAATGTTTTAAGATTATTTAATCCGTAAATATCTGAAATTTCTTTTTTAATGTCTTCATTTTTGAGTGCATTGAAAATGGTTACAATAGCTCCAAATGTTAAAAACTCAAAAGTTTTCCAAGTAGGTGCATAGATATCATTTCTATATTTTTTATGATGAAGTTTTATCTGTTTGTTATCTTCTTTAAATTTATTGGTATATAATTTTTTGTCTAAGCTTTCTATAAACCACGCAGCCATTATCTTAGGATTGGAATACCAAATTGGATCATCGTTGTGTCTATTGGATATGTAATAGATAATTTTAGTTCTAAAATTAACCTCTATACGTTTTAAATATTTTAATAAAATGTTTCTTAAATCTACATCTAAATAGTAAAGGTTAATTACATTCGAGAACAAAGTATCCTTTTGAAAATTATGATCTTTATCAATTTCGAAAGGAAACCAATAAAAGCCAAGTCTATAATAACCTATATCTAATAATATTTCTTTAGCCTTTTCTTCTCCGAAATCGAAAATCATTCCTCTTTTTTTTAGAAGAACGATTTGTTCTTCTACAGTTGATGCTTTTTTACTCATTCGGACTTAGTATAGATTATGATTCAATCTATAAATATAATAATTTACCTGCTATTTTTTTGTTTTAGTCAATAGACTCTATTGTGTATTAGTATTATAGAAAAGAATCATTAAAAAAAACGCTCTTAAGCTAATATGACTAAGCTTATTTCGTATGATACAACCACCAGTTCATATCTCTAGTGAGTTCATAGCCTAATTTTTCATACAAACCAATGGCTAAGTTGCCTTTATTTGTATGTAAAATAGGGGTTTTGTTTGTTTTTAAAATTTCTTTTGTATTGTGGACAATTAATTGTTTTGCCAATCCTTTTCTGGTGTAATCGGGGTGTGTTACAACCGCACTAACTTCAATAAAAAGATTAGTTTGCATGCGCTGACCGGCTATTGAAACTAATTTTCCATCCTTAATAATACCGTAATAGTTACCCATTTCAAAGGTTCTTTTTCTGTAGTAACCCGGCATAACCAACCACACTAAATTGTAAATCTCATCAATAAACGATTCATCTAATAACACAATGTCTTCAGTTATTTCAACGTCGGTAAGTTTATTTAAAACCATTTGACAACCATCCGTTTTTTTTGCTAAACTAATTTTGGTGTCGTCTATTAGCGGTGTTTGATGTTCTGAAACATAAAAGAATTCATCCGTAGTTTTTATATGTTCATTAGATGCTTTTTCCGTTTTTGTTTCATCGAAAAAAGCTCCAAAAGTGCAAATATCTGGGTTGTAAAATTGGACGCCATTATACTCAAAAGCAAATTTTTTATGCGTTTCTTTTAAGGAATACCAAACGGGGTTTTTTAATTGTTCTTCTAAATTTATCATCAAAATAAATGAAATTAAGTTTAAAGATGAAGCGTTCTAGGCAGTTCAAACAAGCTAACCATCTTAATTTTTATGCAAAAGTGTGCAATACTTTGCATTTAGTAAAGTAAAATAGAACATATTTTAAACTGAAGTAGAAACCCTGAATATTCGTAATAATTCTGCATCATATTGTTATTTCATAATATTTATGGAATCAAAATCAGATTTTATTAAATAGTAATTAGCACGCCTTATATTCCTATTAAACCAAACCAATAAAGCGCTTTAATAATTATATTTGTGAGTATGAAGACTTCCATACTAATTACTATCGCTGCGTTTTGGCTATCTAGTTTTACAAACGATTCCGTAAATAAAGAAAATATTATTTATGCCGATTCTACGTACAACCCCAAAGAAAACCTACAAACTGTTGTGGTATGGTTTGAGGATCAATATTTAGAAGCTGGCGATTCTTTTTTGAAAAAAACGGAAACATTCCATGGTAGGAAAAGAGGCGAAGTAAGAACAGAGGTGATGTTAGCATTGAAAACATTAAGCAACACATCTTTCAGTAAAATTAAAAGTAACCTAAACGCTCTTGAAAGTGCCAATCAGGTTTCGGGAATAAAACAACATTGGATTATCAACGGTTTTACCTGTACGGTTACCACCGAAGGCTTAAAAACCATTAAAACCTTAGAAGGCGTAGATAAAATATTTGTAAAACGCACCCGTTCCACTTCTAAAAGGAAAGATATGGGGCCGGAATTTATTGCCAATAAACCCGCATCTCGCTTTGCTGTTAAAACGGTAGCATCTTACCCTTGGAATATTGAAAAAATACGGGCTCCCGAAGTATGGACTGAATTTGGAATTACAGGAAAAGGTACGCTAAACATAGTACACGATTCGGGTTTTAAATTAGATGTTCCAGCTTTGGCAGAAACAATTTATACCAATGATGGAGAAATACCTGGTAATGGTTTGGACGATGATAATAATGGCTTTATAGACGATTATCATGGGTATAATTTCGATTCCGGACTTGCCAACTTAAACGAACCTAGTATTAAAAGAGGCACCAACATTCATGGAAACATGTGTGCCGCGTTAATTTCGGGTACCTTTGAGACTAATACAAAACAAGCCGTAGGGATTGCTCCAGAATCGCAATGGGCGCCTATTATCGGGTCTTCAAATATTGAACAAGCTGTAGAGTGGGCCATAGAGCAAGGTGCCGATACGTATAGCATGAGTTTTTCTCAACCCAACCTTGGCGAATTCCGTACACATTGGCGGAAAGTACTCGAGCAAGGCACCTTGTGCGGTGTGGTATTTATTTCGGGTGCCGGAAATTTTGCGTCAGGTTCAAAAGCGGCTCCAGTTCCGGTGCAAATGCGAAACCCCGAAGATATTCCAAATGCAGTTCTAGGTGTTGCCGGTGTTGGCGAAGATGGAAAACGTCCTGTATTTAGTAGCCAAGGGCCTGTGGAATGGAATACCGATTACTATAAAGAGGGCACCGTAAACAAGCCCGATTTTGCCACATTTAATGCCAATGTACCCTGTATAGATCCGGAAGGAAATTTAACCAACATTGCTAATGGAAATTCGTTTTCTAGTCCGCACATGGCGGGTATTGTGTCGTTAATGTTCTCGGCAAATCCCGATTTACTGCCATGGGAAATTAAAGAAATCCTACTTAAAACTGCCGAAGATATTGGTGATAAAGGTTTTGATTACCAAAGTGGAAACGGATTTGTAAATGCCTATGATGCCGTGAAAGCTGTTATGGAACTTTAGTTTTTGGGGGATTTAGAAATTAATGATATACTTTTTTAGTTTGTCAATTATTTTCACTTAGCTCTTTTGAGTAAGTTGGCTTTTTTTTATTTCAGTAAATAGTTTTTCATAAGTTATTCCGTGTTCATTTAATATTTTAGTTGTAAAATCTTTTTTATTTCTTAAAATACTCAAGAGAATAGTAGATGGCGTTACCTCTTTTTCTTTTGTTAATTTCACTTCTAAAAATGAAGTATCAATTGCTTTAAGAGCTTTTAATGAGAAAAGAGGATGCTCTTTACTTGGTATGTCGTTTTTATTTGACGAATTAATTAAATTCATTTTTAATACATTAAGTTCAATACTTAAATTTGATAAAGTATCCGATAACTTACTATCTAAATTATTAAGGATGTTAATTGTTAAGTCTTTGGTGAAAATTATTTTATTTTCTTTGCTAATAGTTTCTAGTATTCTTTTTGAATTATTTGAAAAATTTAGTTTTGAAACGTGCTGTTCTTCTTTAGGGAAAGTTTTCTTAATGATGCTTTTTTTACCTTGTATTTTTTCTAATTGAGTTTCAATTTTTTTTTCATAATCTCTAAATATTCCTGCTTTTTCATAATTTTTCAAAGCAATAAAATCCGATTTTATTGTAATTATTGTTTTAAGTTGGTTAGTTAAAATATCAACGATTTCTTTTAAGTTTATTTCTTTATTCATTGACTATTTATATTTCAGAGTTTGTACAAATTTCTTTGAGTTTGTTTGTGAAATGTGTTCTATCTGTATTTGTAAAATCTCTTCCTCGACTGTAGCCAATTATATGTGTATTATTTTTATTATCGAATAAATATCCATATTTATTCGAACTCCAAACTTTTTTTCCATAACATTGTTCAACAATATTGTCAAAAACGGATTTGCCTTCTAAAATTAAAATTTTAGGCTTTAAAATGTTAATTAATTGAATGGAAAATTCTGCACTTTTTTTGAAATATTCTTCTTTATAATTTATATCATTTAAGATAGTATTTAAATCACTTACATTTTCAGTAGCTAAATGATAAAAGTTTGTTTTAACAACTTCTTTTTCAAAGGTGTTTTTTATTTTCTCCTCGTTCCAACCTATTAGTTTAAAAAAGTTAATTGTCTTTTCTGCTAAATGGTATCTATAATCTTCATCAAAAAAATCTAAGTATGATATTCTATCTGTTTCAAAAATATTTTTTTCTTTTTTACCATCTCCTTTTCCTGGATTTATTCCAATAAATAATATTTTCGGTTTTTGAATAATCTTTCCGTCTAAAACCTCAAAACCGTAATACAATTCTTTTTTATTTGAATTAATTTTTAATTTCTCATTTAACTCTGAATTGTATTTTTTTACTTCAGTTTTCCACTCTTCAATATTTGTCATTACGTTTCTTTTTTATTGTTAATATTTACACAAGGGTTTCAGTCCCGATTTCCCGCCTCAAGTAAAAAAAGTTAATTCGTTAAGAAGATTTTTCGTGATTTAGGTCAGCTTAAGCACAACCCTTATTATTTTTATACATTGTTACCAACTGGCTTTATTCTTCATTTTCTATTCCCATCATCATTAAGTAATGTCCTTTGTTTTCAGTGTGATAAAAAATATTTTTAAATACTTCTATATATTTCATAATTGTGTCATCAGGTGCTTCAATATACAAATCGTCAGGGAGTGTATGAGAACCTTCATTTGTCCAACTTAATAGTGACCTACAAATATCTTTCTCTTCTCTAGATTCAAACTTGTTAATTAAAAAATCATCCCTTTTATTACCTAAAATACTATAAAAATTTTCTAAAATTCTTCTCATTGTATTTTGGATAGTAATTCCTGAATTATGTTCCCATTCTTTTATCTCACGCCATAATAGTTCGTATGACGATTGAATTGGATTTTGTTCTCCATAAGCGTGTATGATAGATTGATTATTATTTTTTCTTAAAATCCAAAAAGAAGGTTTCTGTCCTTTTCTGTTTAGTCCTTCATATGATACTTCTTTATGAAAATAGACATTATGTGTTAATAGAATTAATTGCTTAATATTTCCCTCATCCGTTTTTATTTTTTTCGCAATTTCTTTTACTAATGTGCTAATAATAAAAAGAACATTACTATCTAAACTAGATATAGGGTCATCAATTACAAGTATTCGCTCCTCATTTACGCTTTCTTCATTAAGTCCACCTTTTGTTAATTGTAAATAATATAAAAATGTGATAAATGTAACTTCTCCTTCACTTAAAGTTTTCTCTGCAATTGTTCCATCTTCTCTTTGTATTTGATAAAAACCGTCTTCTGTTGCAGGTACAATTTTAAAATTAATAAAACCATAGTTAATTAGAAGCCTATTAATTTCGTCTATTGTTGGTTGAATGCTAGTGACATTTTTACTCAAATTTTTAATTTCAGCATCTAATGAATTATAAGCGTTTAGTTTTTCTTGAAGTTGTGACTTTAATGCAGTAATTCCTGTTTCAATACCTGTAATGTCTGTATTAAATTTTGTTATTTGTGTAGAAAATTCGTTACAACAGTATTTCCAAACTTGTTTTATTAATAATACACGTTCAGCATTGTAATTACTAACAATGTGATTGTTTTTAGTTATTTCTGAGTTAGCATTATTAATAAGACTTGAGATAAGTTTAAATTGCTCATCTAAATTAATTAATTCAATACTTCTGCTAGGTTCTTTTAATTTGTTGTTTAATAATTCCTTATTTGCTGTAATTTGACTAATTAGCGTTTTTAAATAAGCAGAATATTTTTCTAATTCAAGTTTACTGTTTTTATCGTTTTTTTGATTTGTTTCTAATTGGTTTAGTTCATTTTCCAAGTTAGAAGTGAGCAAGAGATATTCTTCTTTTAAATTTTTGATTGATTGTACATCTTCTATAAACTCTTCATCAAAAAACACGTCTAACTGCTTCTTGAAATCTTCAGTTATTGTGTTTTCTTGACAAAATGGACAAGTTTGGTCCTCTTGTAGGTAATATTGACCTTGGTTAACCCAATCATTTATATTTAATTTCTGAATTAATTTTGCAATATCAACATCAGCCTTTCCTATAATTATTTTTTTCCAAATATTAGATTTTTCTATTTCAATGATTCTACTAAATTGAACTGGGTTTAGTAATGGTAAGTTTTCAGGTCTTTCTCCAAAAACTGTTTTGGATTTCTCTTTTAAGTAATCAAGTAGTTTTAAGTCAGAAGTGCTGTTTTTATTCTCAAGTAGAATTTTATTTTTGAATTTTTCTTTATTTTGAAAACCTACAAAAGCATCTTTAAAAGTAGTTTCATATTTTTTATAAATATTTGACCAACAAAACTCTTTAAAGATACTTGTTGTTTGATCTTTTCTGTCAGATAAATTTTCAAGTGTTTCGGTTTTTTTTACTCGCTCAGTTTTTATTTCTTTTAACTGAATCCCTTTGTCTTCAATTACTTGTATTTGGTCAGCAGTTGCTTCTCCTAAAGTAAAAACACCACCAAGTTTTCCATTTCCAAAATTTCTTTTTCTAAATTCTTTATTATAAACTAAAGTTTTTATTGGGTCATTTTCCCAATCTAACGAACAATGTTCAAATTTTTCTATTTCCGTATTGTGTAGATAATTTGAAATTGTTGTTTTTCCACAACCATTCGCTCCATAAATAAAATTTACTTTTTTTAGATTATCTAATGTTGTTCCATTATTATCAAATGTTGCAATTTGTTTTATTGAAATAGATTTTATCATTTAGAATGCGGTTGGTTTTGTGCTTGTTGGTAACCCCGCACAAACCATACGCAGCCAAACACATATTTTAAAATTTCCAAGCTAACATACTCAAAAAAATCAAAATAAACACTTGTTTCTAATTCATTTTCAGCTTTTTAACATTCATAAATAATAATCGTTTACAAACGACTACAAATAATTACAAATGATTTTAAGCAATTAATTACCGAATACCGTTTGTGAAGCGTTGGATATTTGCAGTGTTGCAACCCTTGAGGCGGCAATAGTATTAACTGTTTAACGAGCTTGCCATAGACGGTAGGCATAAAAAATTAAGATTATGAACGCACTTAGAAACAAAGTACAGTTGATTGGTAGATTAGGGCAAGACCCAGAAATTGTAAATTTTACCGATGGTAATAAAATGGCGAAGTTTTCGCTGGCTACCGACGATAGCTACAAAGACAAAAACGGCAATAAAGTAGAGCGTGCTTACTGGCACAATATTGTGGTTCGTGGTGGTTTGGTAAGCGTGGTAGAAAACTACGTAACCAAGGGAAAAGAAATAGCCATAGAAGGCAAGTTAACCAACCGAAGCTATAATGATAAGGATGGTACAAAACGTTACGTTACCGAGATTGTATGTAACGAACTGCTTATGCTAGGGAAATAATACTTAACCTAAATATATGTTTTAAATGCAGCTTCTAATTGCTAGATTGGGGCTGCATTTTTAATAGGTGCCTATTTGGGTATAAAGCAAAAAAAAAGACTGCCTTTGCAGGCAGTCCTTTTTACTATAATACAACACTTAAAAATTATATTATTTTGCAGTAACCTCGATTACTAATTCTGCTCTTCTGTTTAAAGATTTACCTTCAGCTGTAGCATTGCTTGTTGCAGGCTCAGACTCACCGAAGCTTTTAATAGAAATACTAGAATCAGCAACACCTTTAGAAGTTAAATATGTTTTAACGTTGTTTGCACGTTTCATAGATAATACATCATTGTATTTTGCAGAACCTGTAGTATCAGCATATCCGTTTACTTGAATAGTGTATGTGCTACCTGTTTTTGCAAACTTTACAATATCGTCAACAATAACTTGTGCGTTATTATCTAAGCTAGATTTGTTAGTGTCAAAATATACTGTTTTAGATAATGATGTTGGTGTTACAACTGGTGCTACTGGAGCTTTTGGAGCTTCTTTGCATCCTGTACCTGTACCAAATTCGTTGTTTGGACATTTGTCTAAGCTATCTGGAACACCATCAGCATCTGTATCAGGACATCCAGCAAATTCTTTTAAACCAAATACATCAGGACAAAGGTCGTATGCATCTTCAACACCATCATTATCAGTATCAATAACTTCTGGCTCTTCAACTTTAGTTTTACCTAATTTATAAGTAATACCTAAACTGTGTTGGAAATGTTTTGTTAAGTAATCTTCGAAAGCATGTTTGTACATAAATTGAAGTTTTAACCCAAAATGTTCAGACATTTCGTAAGTTAAACCAACAGCACCGTTTACTGTACCTGCACCAATAGCATCATCCGATCCGTTTGCTGTAGAGGTATTGTATGGTCCTTCAACAATCCAAGTATAACCACCACCGGCAGCAATATAAGGTTGTAATCTTCCGCTACCAAAATCGTAGTTAATCATACCATCTAAACCATAGTACTCTTTGTTTTCTACTAAAGCACTTTCATCAGCTTTTCCAAAATCACCCCATTTGCTAATTTCGTTAATAGATGCGGTTGCTGTGAATGATAAATGTTTTGTGAAATCTCTTGTTGCTGCTACGTATACACCTAAATTCCAGTGATCGTTAACATTGAAAAATTCGTCAAAATATTCTCCTTGTGGCATACTCTCGCCAACAGGATATAAATCAACTTCGTTTATACCAACCTCGATTGACCATGGGCTGGTAGTTTCTTGAGCTATTAAAGCCGTATTAACCATAGCAAAAACAAGTATAGTTAAAGCATAAATTTTTTTCATAATTAATATTTTAATTCAAAATTAGCGGCAAATATATTACAATTGTGTAAGGTAAAATATGCATAAGTTTTACTAAAAAGATGTGACTTTTTAACTTGTTGATAGTCTTTATGTTATATGGGTAATTTGATGTTTATTTAAGATATATTTAACATTTAGGTATTGTAAGTTAAAAAATAAGTGTAAGAGATGGATTTCGGTGATCATCAGAAAATTTGTGTTATACTGTTTTATTCCGAATTTTTATGAAGCTAAAATAAAGCCAATTTCGGACATGATTTTGATTTTCAACTCTAAAACACCGTTGAAATACAGTATTTTTGGTTAAAATGCATCTTTTTTGATTTTAAGTTGAGGTTCCATGGGTAATTTGCCTATGTTTGAAAAGTTCAACGCCCCCTACCATGAAACTGTTAATAGCAATAATCTATATTTTTAGCTTAGGCTTGTATGCGCAAGACGACGTTTTTTTTCCAGACGAAAGTAAGGGGGATTTATACGAGTATGCGCAATTTACAAATGCTGGAAGTTTAAACATGGGTATTTCTGATGTTACGCAAAGCACCTTACTGAATTACGAGAGATTAGAATCGGATAACCACAGTGTTGGTTTTACTTCTGATAACTATTGGATGCGTTTTAAACTAGGAAATAATACTTCGGAAGCTAAAGTGTATTATTTAGAAACTGCTCGGCCAGTTACAGATTTGGTAGAACTGTATCAAATATCTAAAAGCGGAACGAAAGTTTTCAAAAATGGAGATCAAATTGATTTTAATGATAAGCAGGTAAAACACCGCTCAACCATTTTTAAAGTAACACTGCCACCAAACGAAGCGCAACAAATTTATATTCATTTAAAAAGTGATGGCGAAACCATAAACTTACCCTTAAATATTCATGATGAAGATGCCTTTTGGAAACTCAATTACCTGCAACAGTTATTTTTAGGTTTATTTTATGGCTTGTTACTTTTAGCAGGTATTATCTATCTGTTTTTTTATAGGACCATAAAAGAAAAAGCCTTTTTGTATTACGGTATTTATGTGTTTTCTATTTGCTTTATGCAAGCCGCTTTAGATGGCCTGATACACGAATACCTTTTTACTAGTGGGAGTTATTTTAATAGTCGTATTGTATTGATATCGGCTCTGTTTTCAAATTTTTATTTGCTTAAATATTGTCAGCAATTTTTACAGGTAGATGTCTTGTTAAAGTCATTTAAAGTGGCTTATAATATTGCTTACGGTGTTGTTGGGTTGCTCTTTGTTTTGTTGTTTTTGAGCCCTAAATCACTAGAGTTGGCCTATCCGCTTAGTAATTTAAACGGGCTGTTTAGTTTAATATTAATATTATCTACCGTGCTTGCCATTCGTTTAAAACGTATTAGAATTGATACTTATTTTTCCTTTGGTATTTTGTTTCTAGTAGTTGGGCTTTTAGGGTTTGTAATGAATAATTTAAGCTTATTACCTAATAATTTCTTTACACTGAATAGTTCTAAATTTGGCTCTGGTTTAGAGGTGATTTTCCTATCGCTTTCCATGACGAATTTAATTCGAAAAATGCGTGTTGAAAAAGAGATGTCGCAAAAGGATGCTTTAGCTAAATCTCAAGAAATAGGCCAGTTAAAAACCTACTTCATGTCTAATATGAGTCATGAACTTAGAACCCCAATTAATGCCATTATGGGGATTACTGAAGATGAATTAAGCCGTCGTAAGGATGAAGCGTCTCGCGAATCTTTCGAAATTATAAAAAATGCCTCACTCAGTTTATTGAGTAACGTTAATGATATTATCGATTTTGAAAAAATTGAAAATAATAAGTTGAATTTAGATCCCGAAATTTTTAATCCTGCGGAAAAAATCAAACAAATTAGTGATAACTGGAAAGTGGAAGCCGAGAAAAAAGGCTTAACCTATACCTTTGATTTAGATAACCGCATTCCTGAAAAAATATTAGCCGATTCTAAGCGGTTTGTTCAAGTGATAAACAACGTACTGGCCAATGCTGTGAAATTTACCTATAAAGGCGGTATTTATTTTAAACTAATTTGTACTGAAATTTCTAGCGAGTCGTACTTGTTTTCTTTTCAAATATCCGATACCGGTATTGGTATCGATCAAAATTCGATAAACCATGTTTTTGAAAGTTTTAATCAAATGCGATTAAATCATAAACGTGAGTTTGGTGGTATTGGCCTTGGTCTTACCATTGTAAATCATATTGTTAAATTGTTTGATGGCGAAATAAAAATTAAAAGTGCCATTGATGAAGGTACTAGAGTATTTATCGATTTAACTATAAAATGTATTCCCAAAGAGCAATCTGCCACTAAAAGTCTTATTAACCTCCATAAATCTAAGCCCTTGAATATCTTAATAGCAGAAGACAATAAAATTAATCAGATGGTGCTTTCTAGAATTTTAAAACCTAGAGAAAATACCACATTTAAAATAGCAAGTAATGGCCAGGAAGCCATAGACATGCTTAAAGTAGAAACCTTTGATGTGATCTTGATGGATTTACAAATGCCTGTTATGGATGGGTATGAAGCCACCGGAATTATAAAAAGCGGAGAGCTAGGGCCTATTGCTGCAAAAACGCCAATAATAGCCATTACAGCCGATGCTATAGAGGAAACAAAACAGTATGTTTTAGAGCTTGGTATGTGCGACTATTTAACTAAACCGTTAAGTAAGGATACGCTTTTAGAGAAAATTTACACGCATTGTTTTGTTGAAAATGTTTTAAAAATAGCCTAAAATGAAGGTGTTATAGGTTATCTATATTAAAATAACCACCTTTATTTTCTTTTCGTTTTAGCGACTGATTAATAATTAAATGCGCCACATTAACCATATTACGCAATTCGCAAAGGGATGTTGTTATTTTAGATTTTTTGTACAAAACGTCCACTTCATCATAAATTAAGTCTATACGTTTAATGGCGTTATTCAGGCGTTCATTACTTCTTACAATACCCACGTAATCACGCATTAAAGCTTGTAATTCTTTTAAGTTATGCTGAATAATAACATGTTCTTTAGCAACACTTGTGCCTTGGTCATCCCAATTAGGAATGTCGAAATCTAAAACTTCAGAATCACTTTTAACTTGATATTTAAAGATGTTATGCGCATAAACCATAGCCTCCAATAAAGAGTTTGATGCCAGTCGGTTGGCGCCGTGAAGCCCTGTTTTAGTACATTCGCCACAGGCAAATAAATTAGTAATCGATGTTTTACCGTCCATATCAACCTCAATACCACCACACAAATAATGCGAAGCTGGTACTACCGGAATCCAATCGGTTTTTATGTCAATATGATTGTCTAAACACTTTTTATAAATATTAGGAAAATGCGCTATAAAGCTGTCCATATCCAAATGTGTGCAATCTAAATACACGTGGGTGTCACCCGATTTTTTAAGTTCGTTATCAATACTTTGAGAAACAATGTCACGCGATGCAAGTTCAGCCCGAGCATCGTAATCTGGCATAAACCGATGGCCTTTTTTATCTCTTAAATAGGCGCCAAAACCTCTAACAGCTTCAGAAATTAAAAAAGAAGATTGGTTGCCACGAACATCATACAAAGCGGTTGGGTGAAACTGAATAAACTCCATGTCGGAGATTTTGGTTTGCGCTCTATACGCCATAGCAATACCATCGCCAGTAGCAATAACAGGGTTGGTAGTGTGGCCGTAAACACGACCAATACCGCCCGAAGCTAATAAGGTTGAGTTGGCTTTTATGGTGAATATTTCGCCCGATTTCTGATTTAAAACATAAGCGCCAAAGCACGTTTTTTCGTCGGGTTTAATTCCTTTTATATGGTGATTTGTAATTAAATCAATCGCAAAATGATGCGGTAATAGGGTAATGTTGGGTAATTGGTGTACACGCTTTAATAAGGCGGTTTCAATTTCGAAACCGGTAATGTCTTTATGGTGTACAATTCGAAACTCGGAGTGGCCGCCTTCTTTTCCTAAATCGAGGTTTCCGGTAGCATCTTCATCAAAATTAGCACCCCATTCTAAGAGTTCTTTTAAACGGTCTGGGCCTTCGTTAATCACCATTTCTACAACGGCTTTGTTGCATAGGCCGTCGCCAGCAATTAAAGTGTCATCAACATGTTTTTTAAACGAGTCTTTTTCGTGGTTTAAAACAATGGCAACGCCACCTTGTGCGTATTTAGTATTCGATTCTTCTTCAGTAGATTTGGTAACAATAACTACTTTTCTATCAGGGAATTTTTCAGCAATTTTTACCGAAAATGTCAATCCCGCAATACCCGAACCAATAACTAAATAGCTAACGTCTTTCATATTATTTAGAAAGTTCTAGCATACGTTCTATAGGTAATAAAGCACGTTTTCTAATCGTTTCGTCCACATCAATTTGTGGCGATTCGTTAAGTAAACAATCGTACAGTTTTTGCATGGTATTCATTTTCATGAAATGGCATTCACTACACGCGCAGGTGTTGTCTTCTTTTGCAGGAGCCGGAATAAGTTCGGTATGCGGCATTTCTTCTTGCATTTTATGCAAAATACCAGCTTCGGTAGCGACAATAAATTTTTGGTCGGCATGTTCTCTAACAAAGTTAATCATGCCGGAAGTAGATCCAATATAGGTAGCCGTATCTAAAATATGAGTTTCAGATTCTGGGTGTGCTATAATTTTATGGTCTGGGTATTTTTTATGTAATTCAATTAATTTGTCAATTGAAAACGCTTCGTGTACAATGCAACTACCGTCCCAAAGCAGCATGTCGCGGCCTGTTTCGTTAATAATGTATTGTCCTAAGTTTTTGTCTGGTGCAAAAATAATAGGGGTTTCCTTAGGAATAGATTCTACTATTTTTAAAGCATTAGATGAGGTGCAAACAATATCACTTAAAGCCTTAATTTCTGCCGAGCAATTGACGTAAGTAATCACCACGTGGTCGGGATGTTTTTTTGTGAATGCTGAAAAATCTTCTGGCGGACAAGAATCGGCTAGTGAGCAACCCGCATTTAAATCGGGTAATACTACAGTTTTCGATGGATTTAAAATTTTAGCAGTTTCGGCCATAAAATGTACGCCTGCAAAAACAATAATATCAGCATCGGTTTCTGCTGCTTTTTGAGATAAACCTAAACTATCGCCAACATAATCGGCAATGTCCTGAATTTCTGGAACCTGATAATAATGCGCTAAAATAACGGCATTTTTTTCAACTTTTAGGCGTTGTATCTCTTTTACTAAATCCATGGAAATCCTTATTTAATTGCAAATATCATAATTAATATGCGTTCTAAATTCAGAATAACTTAAAAAGTAGTCAGGAATAAAAAAGCAGCATTCTTTTTATTAAATCATTAAATTATTATTAAGTAATTACTTAAAAAAATAACAAAACAAGAATGCTACTTATGCTTAAAATGAAATAGAACGTTTTAAAGTCTATGCTTTATTGGATAATTGTGCTATTTCTAATTGAATTTCGTTTAAAGTGAGCTCGCTTTCGTTAAGTGTGTTTAAAACGGATGCTTTAATGTCTAAAAAAGCGAGTTTGCTGTTGTTAAAAAGATTTTGATAGTATAATACGCCCGCGGTCATATTTTTGGTGAAATTCGATAAATATTTTTCGTCTTTTTTGGTGAAAGATGAACGGGCTTCATTGAGCTTGTTTTTTAGGAAATCGATGTAAATCTGTAGTTCTTTGATGAATAGATTCGGGCGATCTGATCTGGAAACCATATTGTCACGACCATAAATATGATCGGTCATGTTTTTAAGGCTCATTTCTTTTGAAAAATAGGCCATATTCGGTCCTGGGCAAATGGAAACGCCGGTGCCTTCAACCTTAGTTTCTAAATTGTAAGCCAATAGGGCAGAAGTGCCTAAGCCTACGCAAGTACAGGATTTTTCAATAATTTTATTGTATTTGTTTTGATAGTCTTCGGGAGCTAAATCTTCGGCTTTTAATGCTTTAATTTTAAAATGCTGATATTCTCTAGAAGCTGTACAAACGCCAGTTTCTTTAAACTCTTTGTTCATGGCAACAAATTTCTTTGGACAAGAACTTCCAGGGCGTCCTTTATCTATCAGTCTTTGTTTTTCGGCATCTTTAGTGTTGTTTCTAAGGTTGTTAAATGGTACGCCTAAAGGAGAAATATCACTTAAATACAAGTCTTTTTCTTCCGCTTTAGCGAGTTGATTTAAAGTGGTCTTATCGACCGTAGTGGCTTCTGGAACGAGTAAAAACGGACTGCCCCAACCTACAGAGTCGAGGTTGTACTCATTGGTTAAAAAGGCGTGTTCTTCATCGGTTCCAACACCGCCTTGTGCTGTGATTTTAAAAGTTAACCCGTTAGTAGGTATCGTTTTGTTTTGGTTTAAAAGTTCTTGTTGTAAAACGCCGTAAATCGCGTCGTGTAAAGCGTTGCGATTTTCTTTAAATTCGGCTAAAACAGGTCCTAATAAGTAACCGTCTGTAGCAAAAGCATGCCCTCCACAATTTAAGCCCGATTCTATTCTGTACTCGGAAACCCAAAGGCCTTTTTTAGCTAAAAACTTTCCTTGTATTAAGGCGGATCTATAATCGCTTACCTTCAGGATAATACGTTTTTTGAATTGGCCGTTTTCATCAGGAAAAAAATCATTAAATTCCGACATGTATGCGTATAACCTCGGATTCATTCCTGCAGAAAGTACTACGGAAGAGTTTAGTTTACTATTCGCATAACCACGTAAAGCGGCATGAGCATCGTTGTATTTTGTTGGGAGTTTTTCGTCTTTGTTATAGTTGTCTTTGTCTACTTTCGTCATAATGTTAACGTCAATAGAACCCATGGTTAAATTGGTGGTAACCCAATTTTTGATTTTAGAAAAATCTAATTCTTTTGCGGTTAAGGCTTCAAAATCCGATTTCAATTTAGAGCCGTTTGGTAGCAAGTTGATGTAGTTAAAAAGCGCTTCACTTTTTTCGGCAGAAACATGTTTTAAATCTTCAAATTTTTCAGTGGCTACATCGCTCATTAAATTAAGGTAAGATGTGATTCTTTTCGCTCTAAAATCTTCAATTTTATCTGTGATTTCTTGATAAGGCAACTCGAATTTTTCGCTGTACATTTTACGTAATTTTTCGAGTAAAATATCATCAACTAAAGAAATTACAGAGTCGATACCGTATTGCGCTACTTTTATAGGGGTGTCTATGGTAAATCCAATGCCCATAACTGGGATGTGGAAAGAATGTGTGTGTGTCATGTTTATTTAATTAATGGACAAAGGTATAGCCTGGGTTTCGAGTTAAAAATGACTTATGTCATGTCTTTGAAAAAAATGAAGTTGAAAATATTAGAAAATCCGCAGTATTTTAATTTAAGCCGAATTATAAAGTAAAAACGGGGTTTTTGCTTGTTTTGGATTGTAAACAATATGGCATTACCCTTGTTTTTTTTAATTATTCATAATAAGAATTCTACAAACGGTAAAAATTGATAAAACTTTAAATAGCCCGCTGTCTTTAGGATTAGCTTTAGTATTTTTATGTTTTAATTTTAGAATAGAAAAGAAACATGTCAGTAGAGCCAAAATTAACACGATTTAATCAGAGTGTGTTGTCAAAATACCAAATTTACAATAGTATTTTTATGACATTACCTTTCGATACAATCACGAAAACAGGGGTATTGTTACCACTGTTTCATGAAACTTGCGAAAAGGGATTTGCAAAAGGAGACGACCCAACCACTATTGTGGATACGTTTTTTGAAAAATACCAAGGCCGCCGATCAGAAGAAAGTCAGATAAACTTATTATTCCGTTTTATCCAATATATAGAGCGCCAAGTGGTTTTGTTTGATGCTATAGAAGATGCCGCTTTCCCTATTGTAAATAATATGGATGGTATTGGAACGCTTAGACACTTAAAAGAAAAAGCAACTTCGGAAAATCAACTGGAAGTACTTCGCGAATATCTTGAAGAATTTAAAGTTAGAATTGTTTTAACTGCGCACCCAACACAGTTTTACCCAGGGTCGGTTTTAGGTATTATTACCGATTTATCTAAAGCTGTAAAAGAAAATAACCTAAATGGTATTAACGATTTGTTTGCGCAATTAGGGAAAACTCCATTCTTTAAACGCGAAAAACCAACGCCATATCACGAAGCTAAAAGCTTAATTTGGTACTTGGAAAATGTGTTTTATAAATCTTTTGGAGATATTTATAATTACATTCAAACAAATATTTACGACGACGGTAAAAAACATAACGAAATCATCAACATCGGTTTCTGGCCAGGTGGAGATCGTGATGGGAATCCGTTTGTAAAACCAAATACAACTATAAAAGTAGCTAACAAGTTAAAGCAAGCGGTACTTAAAAAGTACTATGAAGATCTTAAAAACTTAAGAAGAAAGCTTACGTTTAAAGGGGTTGAAGAGCGTATTATTAAGCTTGAAACTATTTTATATAACTATAGCATTAATTTAAAAGCAGAACGTACTATTACGGCTAAAGAGTTTTTAGACGAATTATTAAGTATTAGAGATGTTATAGAAGCCGAGCACCAATCGTTATATGTAACGGAGGTGAACAGTTTAATTAACAAAGTACACCTATTTGGTTACAATTTTGCAAGCTTAGATATTAGACAAGATAGTCGTATTCACCACGATGTGTTTACTACAGTTATCGATAATTTAATTGAAAACAATCACGCATCATTCCCGAAAAACTATCACGATTTAAGTGAAGAGGAGCAAATTAAAATCCTATCGGAGGTTAGCGGCGATAAAATTAATATCGATGTTTTCGAAGATGAAATGGTAAGCAATACGCTTAAAACCATTAAAGCCATCAAGAAAATTCAGAAAACAAATGGCGAGCGTGGGGCTAATCGTTACATTATTAGTAACAACCAAACCGCTTTAAATGTGATGCAACTTTTTGCGATGCTTAAATTAGTAGCGTTTAAAGATGATTTAACTGTAGATGTAGCGCCGCTTTTTGAAACCATTCCAGATTTAGAAAATGCACCAGGTGTTATGGAGCAGCTTTATAGCAACCCAACTTACCGTGCGCATTTAGAAGAACGTGGCAATAAGCAAACGATTATGTTAGGGTTTTCTGATGGAACAAAAGATGGTGGTTACTTAATGGCAAACTGGGGTATTTTTAAAGCAAAAGAACGCTTAACAGCAATGTCTAGAAAACACGGTATAACGGCTATTTTCTTTGACGGACGTGGTGGACCTCCTGCACGTGGTGGTGGAAAAACACATCAGTTTTACTCGTCATTAGGGCCAACTATTGAAGATAAAGAAGTGCAATTAACCATACAAGGGCAAACTATTAGTTCTAATTTCGGAACCTTAGATTCTTCGCAATATAACTTGGAGCAACTTATTAGTTCTGGTATTTCTAACCGTATTGGTAAGGATAACGAAGCGATGAGTGAGGAAGATAAAATTGTAATGAACGATCTAGCCGAAACAAGTTACACGGCTTATAAAGATTTTAAAGGTCACCCAATGTTTATTCCGTATTTGGAACGCATGAGTACTTTAAAATACTACGCTAAAACCAATATTGGTTCACGTCCATCAAAACGTGGAACTTCAGATAAGTTAGTCTTTTCAGACTTAAGAGCTATTCCATTCGTGGGGTCTTGGAGTCAGTTAAAACAAAATGTTCCTGGGTTCTTCGGTGTTGGTAAAGCATTAAAAGCTTACGAAGATCGTGGCGAATTTCATAAAGTGGAAGCGCTTTATAATAATTCAAAATTCTTTAAAACCCTGTTGGAAAACAGTATGATGTCTTTAACAAAATCGTTTTTCGATTTAACAAAATACATGTCTAAAGATGAGGAGTTCGGTGCTTTTTGGGATATTATTCATGAGGAATATACATCAACAAAAGCCCTTTTACTAAAGCTTACTGGCTATAAGGAACTTATGGAAAACGAGCCATCTGGCCGTGCTTCTATTCAAGTTCGCGAATCTATCGTGTTGCCGTTGTTAACCATACAGCAATATGCGCTTAAAAAGATTCAAGAGTTAGAAAAAGCAGAAGTACGCGACGATGAGCAGATCAAGATTTTCGAAAAAATAGTAACACGTTCACTATTCGGAAACATAAATGCGAGTAGAAACTCAGCATAGACTAGTATTCATAATTTTAAAAAGCCTCCAATTTTGGGGGCTTTTTTTGTTTATCAGAAGTTCTAATGTTTTTATTTGGGCGCAACCCGAAAAGGGTCGGGCTATACACTGCAAGTCCGCGCACCTCCTGCGTCGGGCTGTGGGCTTTCCGTTGCTATCCCTTGCGCAATAATCGCAGCTATAGTGTTGAGGTAGTTTGTGGTTTTTTAATCTTTAATATGTCTTTGTTTGTGTTCGTTTTCAGAATAAAAAAGATTTGTTTGAAAGTTTAAATTTGGCACATAAAAAAAGGATGTTCTACATAAAGTAAAACACCCTTTTTCATTCAAAAAATATATAGTAGTTAGTTATATAGTCATGTTCTAGTGATCGTTAGATCTAAAATCAGGATAAGCTTCCATGCTGTGTTCATGGGTATCTAAGCCTTCTAGTTCTTCTCTTTCAGAAACTCTAATACCCACCACTTTTTTCAGTGTGTATATAATAATGAAAGAGGTTACTAGGCAGAATACAGCATAACATGCTACACCTGCTAGTTGTATTAAAAAGGTGTGATCTGGATTTGTTGAAAATATACCAACAGCTAAAGTTCCCCAGATACCACAAATTAAATGTACTGCAATAGCACCAACCGGATCGTCAAGTTTTAAAGCATCAACAAAGCTTACGGCAACAACAATAAGTAAACCGGCAACGATACCAATAATAATGGCACTTGTTGGCGTCATTACATCAGCTCCAGCAGTAATACCTACTAAACCACCTAAAATACCATTTAAAAACATGGTTAAATCTAGGTTTTTATGTTGTATAAAAGTTCCAAGAGCAGCAGCAACACCACCAGCGGCAGCAGCTAAACAGGTTGTTACTAAAGTTAAAGATGTTAATTCTGGATCGGCAGAAAGTACAGAGCCTCCATTAAATCCGAACCAGCCTAACCAAAGGATTAAAACACCTGCGGTAGCTAAAGGAATGTTGTGTCCTGGAATAGCTTGAGGTTTTCCGTTTTTAAATTTTCCAATACGTGGGCCTAATAAATAAACGGCAACAACAGCTGCCCATCCACCTACAGAGTGTACAAGGGTAGAGCCTGCGAAATCGTAAAACCCTAATTGGTCTAAAAATCCGCCACCCCATTTCCATGAACCAGCAATTGGGTAAACAAATCCAACATAAATGATAACAAAAATCATAAATGCTCCAATTTTCATACGTTCAGCAACAGCTCCAGATACAATAGTTGCAGCGGTTGCGGCAAACATACCTTGGAATAAAAAGTCGGTCCAATACGTGTAACCTTGGTTGTAGGTTAGGTCTAGAGCGCCTTCAGCGGTTAACGGAGCTTCTAATCCGAAGCCAGCAAAACCAAAAATTCCAGCAGAATCTTCTGCGAAACCTGGGTACATTAAGTTGAAACCTACTAAACAGTATAAAAGTAGGCCAATAGTGATAATTAGAATGTTTTTAAAAAGTATGTTTAATGTGTTTTTCTGTCTGGTTAGTCCAATTTCTAAAAATGCAAATCCGGTATGCATAAAGAAAACTAGGGCTGTACAGATCATCATCCATACGTTATTAATTGTAAGTAATTCCATGTTATTAGTTTATTCAGTTATTATTTTAAAGTACTAGCACCTTTTTCTCCTGTTCTTATTCGGTAGGTTTCTAGTACGTCGGATACAAATATTTTACCATCGCCAACTTCTCCTGTTCCTGCGGAATCTAAAAGTGTTTTTATGGTGATGTCTGCAAAGTCGTCGTTAACAACGATAGAAAGATAGCGGCGTTGTATATCGCTTGTGCTGTAGCTAACACCACGATAAACATGTCCTTCTTGTTCGTTTCCTAGGCCGGTTACATCCCAGTAAGAAAAAAAGTTTACGCCAACTTCATGTAAGGCGTCTCTAACAACACGATATTTGGATTTTCTAATAATGGCTTCAATTTTTTTCATAATGTCATTTCTTAAATATGTTTAGTTTGTTAAGATAAAAATTATTTGAATTCTATAAAAAGAGAAGTTCAAAAGGTTTTTTTGAATTATCATAAACGTTTAAAAAGATGCCTTTTTGAGGCATCTTTTTAATAATATATAGTAAATGGTTGTTTTTATTCTTCTTCAATTTCTCTTTGTCTCTTACCATGGTAAGCGATAGATCCATGTTCTGTCCAGTCAAGACCAGCAATTTCTTCTTTTTCTGTTACTCTTAAACCAATGGTTTTTTTCATGATATATAGAGCGATAAAAGATAATCCGATAGCCCAAGCAGCATATGCAAGAACACCAATAGCTTGTGCGCCTAATTGTGCAGCACCTCCACCGTTAAGAAGTCCGATACCAGTATCTCCATCAATACCCCAAAGACCGATAACTAAAGTTCCCCATGCACCACAAACTCCGTGTACAGAAATGGCACCAACAGCATCATCAATTTTTAATGTTTTTTCAACAAAACCAATAGCGAATACTACAAGGATACCACCAACAAGACCAGCTAATACAGCACCACCTTCGCTCATGTTTCCACAACCAGCAGTAATACTAACTAAACCAGCAAGTGCTCCGTTTAAAGTCATGCTTAAGTTTGGTTTTCCGTTTTTAATCCATGTTAATAGTAAGCCACCTAAAGCACCAGCAGAAGCCGCTAAGTTAGTTACTAAAATAACTTGAGAAGCAGCAATAGAGTCATCTCCACCCCAAGCTAATTGAGAACCACCGTTAAAACCGAACCATCCTAACCAAAGAATAAATACACCTAAAGTAGCGTACATTTGGTTGTGTCCGTGCATTTCAACAGGTTTTCCGTCTAAGAATTTTCCAATTCTAGGACCTACCATCCAAGCAGCGATAAGTGCAGCCCATCCACCAACAGAGTGAACAATAGATGATCCAGCAAAATCGATAAATTCAGCAGGCATAATTCCGTCTGTGTTGTTTAACCAACCACCATTCCATTCCCAACCACCAGCGATAGGGTAAATGAAAGCTGTTAAAACAATACTAAAAATAGCATAAGTTGTATATTTTGTTCTTCCGGCTACAGCACCAGAAACAATAGTTGCAGTAGTTGCAGCGAATACAGTTTGAAAGAATAAATCGGCAGCACCTTGAGAGAATATGAAACCTCCCCAGTGGAAGAATCCACCACCTTGATCGGCACCATACATTAAAGAGTATCCTATAAACCAGAAAGCTAAAGAGCCTACGGCAATATCAAGGAAGTTTTTCATGGCAATGTTTACAGCATTCTTAGAGTCTGTCATTCCAGATTCAACTAAGAAAAAACCAGCTTGCATAAAGAATACTAGAATACCGGAAATTAGCATCCACATCATTCCCATATCGCCCTCAACAGCAGCGGTATCTTGAATTAATAAAGGTAAATTTAATATTGACATCATATTATATTTTTTGGTTGGTTAATAATAGCATTATTAAATCCCTGCTTTAAAACAGGGATTTGTATTGTTTTTTTAGCTTAGAAAGAATAAATAGCAGCTAAAGTAAATGCAGCTAAGCTTTTAGTAGCAGCAGCATCGTTATCGATATATACATCTTGACTGTTGCTGTCTAAACGTAATTCAGGCTTAATAGTTAAGTTGTCTAAAGTGTAGCTACCTGTTAATGTAAGTGCAAGAACATCTTGATCATCAATGGTTGTGCTAGCATCACTTAACCAATCAAAATACTCACCTCTTAATCCTAAAGAGAAGCTATCAGAAACAGCAACTTGTGGGTATAAAGCAGCTCCTGTAAATCCTTCGCCATCGTTATCAGCATAGGCAGCATTAAGTCCTAAGAAAAAAGAATCAGATAAATCAAATCCACCTGTATAGTCAATTTCAAGACCAAGACCAACAGCAGCGTAGTAGAAGTTTAAGTATTGTCCAGCATATCCTAATTGAGCACCTAAAGCGTAATCACCAGTCATGTTATCATAAACATCAGTTTCGTTCATAACGGCTAACATTAAGCTAAAATCTTCAGATAAAGCAAAATCAGCTTTTAAACCTAAGTGAGAAAAAGGTCCGCTAGAAAATAAGTAAGATGTACTGTAGTTAAAGTTTCCTACTGGAGAAATAACTTCGTAACCTAAGTAAGTATTGAAACGTCCCATTGTTAATGTAGTACTTTCTGATACATTCCAGTAAGCATATAATTGGTTTACATAAAGATCGCTACCAGAACCTGCAGCATCAACACCTCTTGGACCAAATACTAAATCAGCAACCATTCCTGTTTTTGCACCTTCATAAGATATAATAGCGTTAGCCATACCAATAGCAAATCCTGTTCTGTCTGCGAAAGATGTTCCAAAAGATTGTCCTGAATTGTCAGCAGCAGATAGGTGTGTTTGGTAATATGCATCAATGCTACCGCTTACAGATAATTTATTTTCTTCTTGTGCAAATAGGCTACATGCTGCAAAGAACATTGAAAGTGTGATAATTTTTTTCATAATTGTTTTCATTTTTAAGTTATAAGTTTTTTGGTTTTCTCTTAAGAATATGTCAAAACTATGTTAAAATATCCTTACCCCCTAAAATTGAAGGGTATTTAGGGTGACTTTTGTCAATTAATCAATTTTACCCCTAAAATTTTAGGGGTATTTTGATTTTATTTTTTATTTATTGGTTTATCATCAAACAGGATGTTTGTATTATTGTCAGTATTTTATAAAATTCAATGCTTTTATTTCTATTAAAACACACAAACATTACTATAAAATCAGATATCGTTAATTATTACTAAAAAAATGGAATTGAGTATTTATTAAAAAACGGTGATATTATTGATATATACCTATTTTAATCTTCGCTATGCCTAAAAAATCGAAATAATGAATTACGATTATGGTATATTAAATAGGAGTACATATCTTTACGATTCAACTCAAGTTTTTAAACGATTATGCTGAAGAAACAAGGACTTTATTTACCGGAATTCGAACACGAAAACTGTGGCGCTGGTTTTATTTGTAATCTCAAGGGAGAGAAAACAAATCAAATTATACACGATGCGTTAGAAATTCTAGTAAAGTTAGAACACCGTGGTGGCGTTAGTGCCGACGGAAAAACTGGTGATGGAGCTGGTTTATTAATTGATATCCCTCACGACTACTTTAAACGCGTTTGCGATTTTAGTATACCAGAGCAAAGAGAATATGCCGTAGGTATGGTGTTTTTGCCAAAGGTGTCAAACCAATATAAGTTTTGTAAAACAACTTTCGAAAATGAAGTTAAAGGACAAGGACTTTCTATTTTAGGATGGAGAGAAGTGCCTGTAGACTCGTCTCAATTAGGCCCTATTGCATTAGCATCGGAGCCAAATATTGAGCAATTATTCGTTGGTAAAACAGAAGATATTACGGATGCCGATTTTAAGGCGAAATTATATGCTGCAAGAAAAATTACAGAACACACTATTGGGCAGTCTAAAATTTCTGAAAGCCACTATTTTTACGTGCCAAGTTTATCTACAAGCACATTAATATATAAAGGTATTATTATGCCTGAAGATATTGGGCCATATTATACCGATTTACAACAAATAGATTTAGTAACACGTTTAGCGCTGGTTCACCAACGTTTCTCAACCAATACTATGCCAACTTGGGAGTTAGCACAACCGTTTAGATACATGTGTCAGAATGGTGAAATTAACACCCTTCGTGGTAATGTAAGTAGAATGCGTGTGCGTGAAGAAATCATGAAATCTGATGTTTTCGGACCGCAAATAGATAAGTTATTTCCAATTATCCTTCCGGGGAAATCGGATTCTGCTTCTATGGATATGGTTGTGGAATTATTAACACACACCGGCCGATCGTTACCAGAAATCATGATGATGATGATCCCTGAAGCATGGGAAAAACACACCACCATGTCTGCAGAACGTAAAGCCTTTTACGAGTACAACGCTTGTATCATGGAGCCTTGGGATGGTCCTGCTTCTGTGCCTTTTACAGATGGCGATTATGTTGGAGCTTTATTAGATAGAAATGGTTTAAGACCTTCTCGATATACCATAACTAAAAGTGGTAAATTAATCATGTCATCAGAGATTGGTGTGGTTGATATTGCTCCAGAAGATATTGAAAGACACGGACGCTTAGAGCCAGGAAAAATGTTCTTGGTAGACATGAACAAAGGTCGTATTATCGAAGATGAAGAAATAAAAAGTAAAATTGTTTCAGAAAGACCATATAAAGAATGGTTAGACAATACAAGATTACATTTAAAAGATGTTCCTTATAACAACGAAACCTGTTCGATAGAAACTATTGATATCAAAACAAGACAACGTTTATTCAACTATACGTTTGAAGATATTCAAGAAGTTATTACACCAATGGCTATTGTTGGTAAAGAAGCTTTAGGTTCTATGGGTATCGATACACCATTAGCGGTTTTATCGGATAGACCTCAACTTATTTCAAACTACTTTAAACAATTATTCGCGCAAGTTACCAACCCACCATTAGATGGTATTCGTGAAGAAATTGTAACAGATATCAGTTTAAATTTAGGTAAAGACAGAAACATTTTCAGTATTACCGATAGACAGTGTAGAAAACTTAAAATTCAAAATCCGGTAATTTCTAATCCCGATTTAGAAAAAATAAGAAATATTTCAGTTGAAGGTTTTAAAGCTGAAACGATTCAAATGTTATATCCGAAAAATCAAGGACTTAACGGTCTGGAAGATGCTTTGGAAGACGTTATAGTACAGATAGAAAAAGCACTGGATCGCAAAACAAACATCATTATCCTTTCAGATAGAGGTGTAAATCAAGAATTTGCTCCAATACCTTGTTTGCTAGCTTGTTCTTATGTAAACCACCAATTAAACCGTTTACGTAAGCGTTCTTACTTCGATATTATTATCGAGTCTGCAGAACCACGTGAGCCACATCATTTTGCTACTTTATTTGGTTATGGCGCATCTGCTGTAAACCCATATATGGTGAACGAAATTATTAGAATGCAAGTTAAAGAAGGCTTCATTACTGGTATGGACGAGCAAAAAGCCGTTGATAATTTCAACAAAGCGATTGGAAAAGGTATTTTAAAAGTAATGAACAAAATCGGGATCTCAACATTACACTCGTATAGAGGTTCTCAAATTTTCGAAATTGTTGGTTTCAACTCTCAATTTGTTGAAAAATATTTCCCATACACCGCTTCTAGAATTGAAGGTATTGGTTTATATGAAATTGAAAAAGAAATTAACGAACGTTATAAACAAGCCTACCCAGATAATACTATTGATAAAAACTTAGGTTTAAATATTGGTGGTGATTATCGTTGGAGAAGAAATGGTGAACGTCACTTATTCAACCCAACAACAGTTGCTAAACTTCAGCAAGCCGTTCGTTTAAGCGACCAGGCTAGTTATGATGTTTATGCAAAAGCAATAAACGAGCAGTCGGAAAACTTAATGACCATTCGTGGTTTATTTGAATTCGATAACTTAGATCCTATTCCTTTAGATGAAGTAGAACCATGGACAGAAATCGTTAAACGATTCAAAACAGGTGCTATGTCTTACGGATCTATTTCTCGTGAAGCGCATGAAAACTTAGCGATTGCCATGAACCGTATTGGAGGTAAATCTAATTCTGGTGAAGGTGGAGAAGATCGTAGACGTTTCCAAAAAGACAGTAATGGCGACAGCAGAAACTCTGCAATTAAGCAGGTGGCTTCTGGACGTTTTGGAGTAACTTCTCATTATTTAACAAGTGCGAAGGAAATTCAAATAAAAATGGCTCAAGGTGCAAAACCTGGAGAAGGCGGACAATTACCAGGACATAAAGTATTGCCTTGGATTGCTGAAACAAGAAACTCAACACCTTTTGTTGGTTTAATTTCACCACCACCACATCACGATATTTATTCTATTGAAGATTTAGCACAGCTTATCTACGATTTAAAAAATGCAAACCGTGAAGCAAGAATCAATGTGAAATTAGTTTCAGAAGTTGGTGTAGGTACTATTGCGGCTGGTGTTTCTAAAGCAAAAGCAGATGTAGTTCTTATTTCTGGTTATGATGGAGGAACAGGAGCATCTCCTCTTACCTCTTTAAAACACGCGGGTTTACCTTGGGAACTTGGTTTAGCCGAAGCACAACAAACACTAGTTTTAAATAACCTTAGAAGCCGTATTGTTGTAGAATGTGATGGCCAATTAAAAACTGGTCGTGATGTTGCAATTGCAGCTTTATTAGGAGCTGAAGAATTCGGATTTGCAACGGCACCATTAGTAGCTTCTGGATGTATCATGATGCGTAAGTGTCATTTAAATACATGCCCTGTTGGTATCGCAACTCAAGATAAAGAGTTACGTAAAAACTTTAAAGGCACACCAGAACACGTTATTAACTTCTTCTTCTATATAGCTGAAGAATTGAGAGGTATTATGGCGCAATTAGGTTTTAGAACTTTAGGTGAAATGGTTGGGCAAACGCACAAAATCAATTCAAACAAAGCTATAAACCACTATAAAGCAAAAGGTTTAGACTTATCGGCTATTTTACACAGACCAGAAGCATACAAGCATATGTCTGTTAAAAATACCGAGCAACAAGATCACAATTTAGATAATGTTATTGATTTCAGAATTCTTAAAGATTCGCATCGCGCACTTTACAGAAAAGAAAAAATGAACTTATCATACCCAATAAAAAACACAGACCGTTCGGTTGGAGCCATTGTAAGTAACGAAATTTCTAAAATTTACGGACACCTTGGTTTACCAGAAGACACTTTAAACATTAAGTTTACAGGTTCTGCCGGACAAAGTTTTGGTGCTTTTGGAGCTCATGGTTTAACGTTTATGGTCGATGGAAATACGAACGATTATTTAGGTAAAGGTTTATCTGGAGCTAAATTAATCGTGAAGAAACCTGCCAAAGCAGACTTCTTAGCAGAAAACAACATTATAGTTGGTAACGTTTGTTTATTTGGAGCCGTACAAGGTGAAGCATACATAAACGGTATTGCAGGAGAACGTTTTGCAGTAAGAAACTCTGGAGCAACTACGGTTGTTGAAGGTGTAGGAGATCACTGTTGTGAATACATGACAGGTGGTAAAGTTGTTGTTCTTGGATCTACAGGAAGAAACTTTGCAGCTGGTATGAGTGGTGGTATTGCTTATGTTTACGATCCGGATAACAAATTTGTAAACGGACTTTGTAATACTGAAACGATCGAGTTTGAAGATATTACAACAGAAGATGCAGCCGATTTAAAAGCAACAATTGAAAAGCATGTATTATATACCGAAAGTAATTTAGGTAAAACATTATTGGCCGATTGGGATACAAGCTTAAATAATTTTGTTCGCGTTATGCCAACAGAATACAAAAGCGCTTTAATACGCTTAGCGACTGAAGAACCAATGGTAGAAGAATTAACAATAGGATAGGCAATGGGAAAAGTAACAGGATTTAAAGAATTTGAAAGACAAGATGAAACTTACACGCCCGTAGCAGATCGTGTTAAGGATTATAAAGAATTTACGGTTCCATTAAAAGAAGAAGAGATTACCAAACAAGGATCTCGTTGTATGGATTGTGGTATTCCTTTTTGCCATAGTGGATGTCCACTAGGTAATTTAATACCAGATTTCAATCATATGGTACACCAAGGTGAGTGGCAAAAAGCCTCTTGGTTATTGCACTCAACTAACAATTTTCCTGAGTTTACAGGGCGTTTATGTCCTGCACCTTGCGAAAAATCGTGTGTATTAGGTATTATTGAAGATCCCGTGGCTATTGAAAATATTGAAAAAAATATTGTAGAACGCGCCTTTAAAGAAGGTTGGATAAAACCACAACCACCAAAAACAAGAACAGGGAAATCTGTTGCTGTTGTAGGTTCTGGTCCTGCTGGATTAGCGGCTGCTCAACAATTAAATAGAGCCGGACACACCGTTACTGTTTTTGAACGTGACGATGAGGTTGGTGGGTTATTACGCTACGGAATTCCTAACTTCAAAATGGAAAAAGGAATTATCGATCGTCGTGTAAAAATATTAGAAGCTGAAGGTATTACGTTTAAAACCAATGTTAACGTTGGTGTAAACTATGATGTTGAAGATTTAAAAGCATTTGACTCTGTAGTATTATGTGGTGGAGCAACCGAAAGAAGAGCTTTACCAACACCTGGTGCTGATGCAGATGGTGTAGTACAAGCTATGGATTTCTTAACACAACAAACTAAAGTGGTGTTAGGTAAAGAAGTTAAAGATCAAGTATTAGCAACCGACAAAAACGTCATTGTTATTGGTGGTGGTGATACAGGATCGGATTGTGTTGGAACATCTAACCGTCATGGAGCAACATCGGTAGTTAATTTTGAAATTATGCCGAAACCTCCAGGACACCGTTCGCCAACAACGCCATGGCCTTTTTGGCCATTACAGTTAAAAACATCATCTTCTCACGAGGAAGGAGTGGAACGTAACTGGTTAATTAATACGAAGGAATTTGTAAAGGATGAAGCAGGTAAATTAATCGCTTTAAAAACAGTAAATGTGGAATGGAAAATGGTTCCTGGTGAACGTCCACAACTTATTGAAATTGCAGGTACCGAAAAAACGTGGCCTTGTGATTTAGCATTATTAGCTTTAGGTTTTACAGGTCCAGAAAGTACATTAGCTGATAAGTTAGGTATTAAAAAAGATGCCCGTTCTAATTACAAAGCAGAATACGGTAAATACCAAACTAACGTACCAAATATTTTTGCTGCCGGTGATATGCGTCGCGGACAATCATTAATTGTATGGGCTATTTCTGAAGGTCGTGAGGCTGCCAGACAAGTAGATATTTATTTAATGGGTAAATCTAATTTACCAACCAAAGATGTTACTGGCGATTTAGTAGCTATGTAATATTGAAATAAATTATAATTTTAAAAAATGCGGACCGTTTGGTTCGCATTTTTTTGTTTTAATAGTTTTTTAGAATTAAGACAAGCGTATAAACTTCTTCATAAAAGCATCTTTTCTTCTAATGGAAACGTCAATATTGGTTTTATCTTTCATGGTAACATAACCACCTTTGCCTTTGGTGTATTTTGTAACGTAAAACAGATTGACGAGGTAAGAATTATGTATTCTGAAAAAGTGATTGTTAAGTAATAGCTTTTCAAATATTTTTAAGGTTTTCGAAGTGGTAATCTTATCGCCCGATTTAGTGTAAATATGAGTGTAGTTAATGTCGGCCTGACAATAATAAATATCTGAAACTTCAACAAATACATAACCGTCAGATGTGGCAATACTAATGCGTTTTAAAGCATTTTCAACTTTTAAATTGTGAAGTAGTACGTCTATTTTGTTTTTCAGTATCGATGTTTCAACTACATTTTTAAGTTTTAAAACAGTTTCATGAAAATCGTCTTTATCTATAGGTTTCAGTAAGTAATCTAATGCACTAAAGCGGAATGCTTCGACAGCATAAGTTTCAAAAGCGGTGGTAAATACCACGTTGAAATTAATGTTTGTAAGCTGTTTTAAAAAATCGAACCCGGTTTGATTTTTAATTTTAATATCGAGAAATACTAAGTCGGGCTGATGTGTTTTTACGGCTTCCAAACCTGCTTCAACACTATTAAAGGTTCCTGTAATATCGAATACATCAGGATAGTTACTGCTTAATTTTAAAATAGCATCAATGCAATGTTGTTCGTCGTCTATAATAATGGTTTTAATCATACTTAAAATGCAAATATTAAAGGGAGTTTTACTTCTACCCGCACGCCTTGTGGTTTGTCTATTATGGTCATGCTTCCTTTGGTTTTCTTTTGGGTATTGAGAATATCAATTCTGTTTTTAGTAAGGTTAATTCCAATAGATTTGTTTTCTGTATGTTTCGTTTCATTTAAGTTTCTGCCAACACCATTATCGTCTACAGTACAAAATAAAAGGTTATTTTCTTTTTTAAATTGAAGTTTAATATGTCCGGAGTTTTTCATTTGAGCAATACCATGCCAAATGCTATTCTCTAAAAAGGGTTGTAGAATTAACGGTGGAATTAGGGTGTTGCTAGGGTCTATGTCATCGTTGACTTCAATACTATAGGTGAAATTATGATTGAGGCGCTTTTGTTCAATATCTAGATAGTTTTTTAAAACCTCGATATCATCTTTTAGAAGGACTTCTTTTTCGGTGGAACTTTCAAGTGTTTTTCGAATTAATCGTGCGAATTTAGTGAGGTAATTGGTTGCCGATTCAGTGTCGTTTTTTAGAATATAACTATTAATAGAATTTAGTGCATTGAATAAAAAATGCGGATCCATTTGCGCTCGCAAGGCTTTGAGTTCGGTATCAGCTACTTTTAAATTAAAATCGGACTCTTGCTTTTTCCTATAAAAAAACATGCCTGTTATTATGAGTAAAAATAAACTTCCGCCGCCAAAAATAGTGAGATTGCGCATGTGTTTTTGGCGGTCTAATTCTTCTTTTGCTAAAAGCCTTTCGCGCTCAAAATTACTTTCGAGTTTGGTTTTTTCGTTTTGGTGCTTATACTGTTCCTCCACTCGAGCTAGTTCTTCTTTCTTTTCAATCGAATAAAAACTATCTTTTAAAATAATGGCTTCGTCCATAAAGTGATAAGCCTGTTTGTAATTGCCGAGTTTATAGTTGGTTTTAGTTAAGCTCTCTAAAGCATTTACTTGTAAATTCAAGCTGTTTGCTTCTTCAGCATAAGCTAAAGAGGTTTTAAAATGCTGTTTGGCTTCAGTTAAATTATTATTCAAATTAGAGTAGCAAACACCCATATTGTCATGCACAATAGCCAAATTGGTGTGGTTATTCAAAGATTCGTAAATGGGTTTAGATTGTTTGAAGTGTTCTAGAGCCTTATTGTAATCTTTTAACGTAATATAAGCCATCCCGATATTGGTAATGGCACTTGCCATGCCTGATGGGTTGTTTATATCCTGCATGATGTTAAAAGCTTTATTGTAATTGGCTATAGCATTTTTGGGCTGTTTTAAATAATCGTAAGCTGTGCCTATATTATTTAAACTGTTCGCTAATCCGTATTTGTAATCTTTTATTTTATAAATGTTTACGGCTTTGTTGTGAAAAGTAATGGCTTTAGTGAATTTTTCTAATCGGGTATAAAGCATACCGATGCTGCCGTTAATTGCCGCATAATCTAGGCTTGTGGTATCTTTTAATTTTTCATGAAGTGTTAAGGCTTCGAAATAAGTGGATAGCGCGGCTGGGTAATCAGTTAAATACATGTGGTTTAAACCAATGCTGTTGAGCATTTTTGCCATGAGTACACTATCTTTTTCAGCTTTAAATACTAAATATGCTTCGGTGTTTTTGGCATTGGCTTGTTGGTAATCGGCTTGACTAAAATAAACGAGACCTTTGTTGTATATGGCTCTGGCTTTTCGACCTTTATCGTTGGTTTTATCATAAATGGCAATGGCTTTATCATACATAGCCAAGGCTAACGAGTCTTCTCCTTTACTAGAATAATTATGACCTTTATATTGATATGACCGCGCGAGGTGTTGTTGGTTGTTTCCTGTTTTTGCAATCTGTATAGCTTCATCTAAAACCTTTAGGCCTTTATCTGGATTGGATAAATAGTAGTTGTAACCCAATTCTATTAAAACGTTTAAACGTAGGCTGTCCTGTTGCTTATTAGTTGTTAATAGCAAGGTTTCTAATGAATCGATAGTACGCTGCTGCGTATATAAATTCATACAAATAAAAAACACAAAATAGTGTAGACTTTTCTTCATTAAGAATTAAAAGTTTACCGGTTAATAGCTGCGACTAAAATACAAATTACGAAAGAATTTACTGTATCTATTTGTAAATAAATTGTTTACAGATAATAAGTGAAAGTCAACGAATAATAATTTAGACTAGTGCAACCCTCAAAATACGAGTATTTTTAACCTGCTATTAATAATCCAATCCCTCTAAAATGAAAAATCTAAGACCTTTAGTGCTTTCACCAATTCTGCTATGTTGTTTTTTTACGTTCGCGCAAAATACCATCGGCGATATTAAGTATAAACGAAGTTCGTTGCATACTTTTATGGTGAGTAACCCCGACCAGGAATACAGCGATACCATCCAAAGTATTTTTATTGATGCTCCTGTTATTGATAAATTTAACAATCACCTTGTAAAGGCTCGACTGGTTTCTAAAACAGATCCTAATTTTGTTTATGATGCTCCGGAAGTAGAAGCGTCTAAGAAAAAAGGATTGATGTCTAAATTTTCTAAAAAATCTAATACAGACGATACGGGGACCGATAAAAGAAATCAACATTTAGCTATTTTAAATTATTTAAACGGAAACCATATAGCGAAATCTTTAGTTTCAAAATGGTTTAATAGAAGTGAAAATGGAGGTTTTAATATGGATTTAATTGCCGAACGTGGCTTTTATAATGCTTCCGATTTAGATGTTAAAATAGCAAATAGTACCGAACGTGGCACAGCGCTCCTTGCCGATGCTGGTGAAGAACTTATTAAAAACACTTTTGTTATTGTTAACGATTTTAAATACACTAATAAAGAAGAGGTGGCGGCTGTAGCAAAAGGTATTTTAAGTGGCGTTACCAAAGTTGCTTCGGTATTAGGTAAGAGTAGTTTGGCTACCACTGCGACATTAACGTCTAAAGGTGCTGAAATTGCAGGAAAAGGCTACGTTATTAAAACAAAAGCCCACTTGTATAAATTGGTTTGGAATGATGAGGTTGCTAATGTTTTTTATAATAGTTTTTGGACAGATGATTCCGAATTAGATCCATTAAAGATAAAAGCGTTTAACGAAACAGATGTTTTTAAATTAGAATATATAGGCACAGAAACGTCTTGGGCCGATATACAAAGTTCTTCATATTCGCAAAAAAGTAATGTCGATTTAATTAGTGTGGCTACCGTAAGAGCTATTGATAATGTAATTTCTAAACTGCAACGCGAGTTTGAAGTGTTTAGAACCAAAACGCCTTTAATAAGTTCCGATCCATTAGCGGCCAAAATTGGTTTAAAAGAAAACTTAGAAAAAGGAGATAAATACGAAGTACTAGAACAGATTCTTACAGATGAAGGCACTACAGAATACAAACGCTTGGGCGTAATAAAAGTTGAAAAAGATCTTATTTGGGATAATCGATACAATGCTAATGAAGAACATACTTCGGAATTAGAATACACCACTTTTAGCGGCCCAAAAAATAAATATTATGCTGGTATGCTTATCAGACAAATAAATTAATTACCCTTTTAATATCCTTACTAATATGAAATTTAAAAACACTCTAGTACTCGTTATACTGTTATTTGTGGGAACTACCGCAAGTGCCCAATGGAAGAAAAACAAGGCGAATGAAGATACTCGAATTTGGCGCTATGATTTAGAATGTCAAGGTATAGCCAAATTAGGCTCCAAATTGGTAAAAGTATGGTCGTACTCTAAAAACCCAAAACACGCTATTTCCCGATCTATGAAAAATGCAGTTCATGGCATTATTTTTAAAGGTTATGCAGGTGGCGGACAAGGATGCACATCTTTTAGTCCTTTAGTAAAAGATGCAGAAACCGAAGGGAAGTTTCAAGAGTTTTTCGATAGCTTTTTTGCCGATGGTGGCGAGTATTTGAAATACGTTTCGGCGGCAACCGATGGGAGCATTGCAGCTGGCGATCGTTTAAAAATTAGTAAGCGTGAATATAAAATAGGCGTTATTGTAAACGTGCAAGTTGATCAGTTAAGAAAACGTTTAGAGAGTAAAGAGATTATTAGAGGATTAGCCTCTGGATTTTAAAAAAATAATGATTATGAAATTACAGATACAAAAAAAGATTACAATTTGTTTTTTCCTTTTAGGAATACTCGTTTTTGGTCAGGCGAAAAAACCAACCCTAATGGTGGTGCCCAGTGATGCTTGGTGTATAAAAAATGGTTATGTATTAAATTTTGACGATCAAGGCACAATGGTGCAAATACCCGATTATCAAAAAGCCTTTCAACAAGATACCGATGTGCTTTTAGTTATCAGTCAAATTAATGGCATGATGGCAGATAGAGGTTTTCCGTTGAAAAATATGGAATCGGCTATAAAAACACTTAAATCGAATGCTGCGGAAGACAATATGCGTGTATCTAAAGATGCTGGTAGTGGTGTAAGCGAAAGCCCTATAGATGCCTTAAAAAAAGTAGCCAAAGCAGATATTATTATGCAACTCACTTGGGTAGTAAATAAAACGGGACCCAAGAAATCCATCACTTTCAACCTTCAAGGTTTAGATGCTTATACTGATAAACAAATAGCTACGGCTGCCGGCACTGGAGCGCCATCTTTTGCTGCGGAAACACCTGTTTTACTTTCTGAAGCTGTATTGGCGCACATGGATAAATTTACCGAGCGCCTGCAAGCGCATTTTGATGATATGTTTGAAAACGGAAGAGAAATTATTGTTCGAATTCAAAAATGGGACGATTGGGATGGCGATTTAGAAACTGAATATGGTGATGATGGTGAAGAGCTCGGTTATATTATTGAAGACTGGTTGGCAGCTAACACGAAAAACGGTCGATTCAGCACTACGGACATGACCGAAAGTATGGCTTTATTCGAGCAAGTTAGAATACCGCTTTACAACGATCAAAACAGAGCTATTGATGCACGAAGATACACCAACGAACTCTCTAAGTTTTTAAAGAATGCACCATACAATATTCCTAATAAATTAGTGATGAAAGGTTTGGGTAGAGCGACTATAATTTTAGGAGGAAAATAATTAAAACTGAAGCAATGAAAAAAATAATATATACTCTGTTTTTTGTGAGTTCATTAGTGTTAGTGGCTCAAGACAATATAAATTACGATGGCATTTTTATTGGGTCTTATGTGCCAAGTCAAGTGGAAAATATGCCCTTAGCAGCTAAAAAAATGTTGTCCAACAAATTGAGTCAGATTATTACGCAAAAAGGTATTGGTGATACCAGCTATAATTCACGCTTTATAATTACGCCAAATATAGCGGTGTTAAGCAAAGATGTGGTGCCTAGTGCTCCGCCCAAAGTAGCCTTAAATTTAGAAGTTACCTTTTATATTGGCGATGGTATTGATGGTACACTTTACGTTAGCGAAACGGTTTCTGCAAAAGGGGTTGGTACTAACGAGAATAAGGCTTATATCGCTGCTGTTCGACAAATTAGACCCAAAAGCCCAACATTGCAAGATTTTGTAAAAAGAGGCAAAGAGCGCGTTATTGAGTATTATAATAATAACTGTGATTTGGTACTTAAAAAAGTAGATGGATTAAGTGCTCGAAACCAATACGAAGAAGCTTTAGGGGTCTTAGCAGGTGTGCCAGAAGTGAGTCAATGTTTCGATAAGGTAAAAGGTAAAATGAGTTCAGTTTATACGAAAGCAATTAATGTGAGTTGCAAACGTAAGCTGAATGAAGCCAATAGTATTTGGTCTGCAAACCAAGATTTGAATGCAGCTAACGCAGCTGGCGCAATTTTAGCTAGTATTGAGCCTCAAGCAGATTGTTTTAATGAAGTAAAAGCGCTTTATAAAAACATAGCCGAACGCGTAAAAACTAAGGAGCTTTTAGATCGCGATTGGCAATATAAATTAAAAGAATTAGATGTTGAACGATCACGTATCCAATCGGCCAGAGATATTGGCGTAGCTCAAGGTTTAAATCAGCAACCCACTTATAATATTAGAGGGTGGTACTAATCAAGTTGAGTTGATGATTTCCCTCTCGGAAGACATCGCTCAGTCAAAAGCATTTTAAGTAAATAAAGTTATTCCCTCTAGTAATCATTTGATAGTATTAAACAATTCATTAATCCATTAAAACGAACACAATGAAAACAAAACTATCTATTTTAGTAATGGCATTACTTTTTGTATATCAAGTAAATGCCCAAAATGTTTTAACCGTAGATAACACGCAAGGCGCAAATGCACAATACAATAGTCTGCAAGGAGCTATTTCCGCAGCAAGTGCAGGCGATACCATTTACGTACATGCATCTATCACTAGCTATGGCGAGGTTGTTATTAATAAACAACTTACATTAATTGGTTTTGGACATAGTGACACCGACAAGCTTACTTATATAAGCAGTGCTAATTTTAGCTCAAATTCGTCCAATTCAAAGCTGTCTGGTTTTTATGTAACAGGTAGTGTGTATTCTAGTAGTGTGGACCAATTATCAGGGCTTAGTATTGAAAATAATTATATTTCATCCACTTTATATTTTGGCAATGGTGGCGTTGATAATGTGATTATCAGAGGAAATGTTATTAATGCTATTGGCACGAATAATAATTCTCAAAATGCATATACAAATACCATTATAACAAATAATATTATTACAGGTGCACTGTATGTGTATAACCATGATAGTACGACTATTAAAAATAATATTTTTTCAAACACTAATGGAAGCAGACAAATTGTAAACCATAATAGTTCTACAGGCATGTTAACAGTGCAAAACAACATTATCTATAGACATTATTATAGTACACTCGGTGTTAATAGTGCTGGGGTTCGGTACGAATACTGTTTAGCATATAATCGAAGCTCAGGAAACCTTGATGATTTAGATGGCGATAATAACCTAAATAATCAAAACCCGCTTTTTGTTGAAGATAATGATGATGCTCTTTTTAGTGCTGGAGATGACTATCACCTCAAGCTAGGCTCACCAGCTATTGGAGCAGGAGCCAATGGTGTAGATATCGGCTTATACGATGGAACACCGTTTATTTTTAATAATTATGGGTATTCTAACGGTATTCCAACGGTTAAAATTACCAGCATTACCGATCGTGTGGCAACTGGTGAAAATTTAAGCGTTACTATAAACACTAACGCCAATTAACATGAAAAAGGTTTTATGTTTAGTTTTTACTTTGTGCAGCCTTACAGCGATGTCGCAAAGTATAACTTTGGCCGAATACTTTTTTGATGACGATCCAGGTGTAGGTTTAGCCACTGAACTAACAACAGCTAGCAATACAGGTGCGCTTACTCAAACCTTTACTATTCCTACTTCTGAACTTTCAGATGGATTTCATAGTCTGTACATTAGAACAAAAAGTAGTGATAATGATTGGAGTTTATACGACAGAACACATTTTTATGTTAGAGGTTTATCTGAATATCATGTTACGGCTGCCGAATATTTTTTTGAAATAGATCCGGGTATTGGAAACGGCATTCCTCTTGCTATAGATGCAGGTACGGGTGTATTAACACAAATATTCACGATTCCAACAACTGAATTGTCTAACGGATTTCATAGTCTATACATTAGAACAAAAAGTAATGATAACGATTGGGGTTTATACGATAGAGAAACGTTTTATATCACTAATTTTAACTCGCATACCATTACTGCTGCGGAATATTTTTTTGATGAAGATGAAGGCGTTGGTAGCGGCACAGCTCTGGCAGTTGATGCCAATTCGGGACAGTTAAATCAGGTGTTTTCTATCCCTACAGCGGGTTTGGCTGATGGGTTTCATAGTTTTTATATCAGAACTCAAGATAACGCGGGCCATTGGAGTTTGTATGACAGGCAGATTATATATATCAAAGATTTCGATTTTACACCAGATGAAATAACAAAAGCAGAGTATTTTATAGATGAAGATCCTGGTATTGGAAGTGGCACTGAGGTTTCTTTTACCGAAGGTTCACTCAGCTCACAAATGATAAATGTTAATACCACAGGTTTAGAAGTAGGCGAGCATCGGTTTTATGTGCGTGTACAAGATTCGAGTGGCGATTGGTCTATTTATGATACGGCAGAATTTACTATAGAGACTGGATTATCTGTTGATGAAGCGTTGTTTAAAACAACAAAGATTTATCCGAATCCTTTTGAAAATGAATTAACTATTGAGGTGAATGCTAACAGTAACCTTTCCGAAGTAAAAATTTATAATAACATTGGTCAGGTCGTGTATTCTAGTTCAGAAAACATGAAAAATTTAGAATTATCGCACCTTACTAGCGGGCTTTATATTCTAAATTTAAAAACCACTTTAGGGCAGGCTTCTTTCCGAATAATTAAAAAATAATACATAAACAGAGGTTGTTTGTTGTTGTTAAATGCCATCAACCTCTTTTCATTATTAATCTTCAAAAAGTGATAATTATGAAAAAACTACTACTCTTTATCGGCTTACTTATATTGAACCCTATTTATGCACAAACTAATACTATTGATGTTCCTGAAGTATGGGAAACAGATTCTTGGGATGGTGTTAATTGGAACGTATTTTCTCAATTAACCTACACGTTTAGTAATGCGTGTTTGCCCACAACAATACTTAGCAAAGTGATTGATTTTGGAGGAACCGAAATGTTAGAAGATGTAGGTTTTGTTACTGTAAATTATAATGCTCAAGATGAGCCAACAGGCTCATTATCTAAGTATTGGGATGATGAGGCTGAAACATGGGAAGATAATTATCAAACCGTATTTACAGTTGTTAATGGTAATATTACAGAGGTTATTGGTTCGGATTGGATTAATGGTGTTTGGGAACCTAGTGATAGAGAAACAAGGGCATATAATTCGGAGGGTTTAATGATTCAAAAAATTGAGCAAGATTGGGGGGAATCGGGTAATGATTGGGTGAACGATTCGAAAATAGAATACACTTATAATTTAGACGAAACGCTAAATGTAGTAACCAATTATGAATGGAGCACATCTATTCAAAATTGGGTTAATAATACTCTAGAAACATATTCGTATTCTAGTGGTTTAGCGGCAACTTTAAAAACGGAAGATTGGAATGGATCTGCTTGGGGAAATGATAGGTTGCGACATTATACCTATGATAGTAATGAGTTTTTAATTGAAACTTTGAAAACTAAATGGAACGGAGATACTTATGACAATGAGGAACTATTGTCTAGAACAAATAATGCGGATGGAAATCCAACAGAAACTATTACTCAGGCTTGGTTTTTTGGCAACTGGGTTAATACCTCTAGAGATCGACGAACTTACCCAAGTTGTGCCACATTATCAACCCAAAACATAGCAAAAGCTGAATTTAGAGTGTATCCAAATCCAGCTCAAAACCATGTAAATGTGCAAACGAATATAAGCGGCAATTTATCGGTGATTGATATCCATGGTCGTCAATTAATATCGCAACAAAGTACTGTAGGTAGTAATACCGTAAATACCGCGTTGTTAACTAATGGCATGTATTTGCTTTCCATTGAAAATCAAAATACAAAAACAACCAAACGCTTAGTTATTGATAAGTAAGGCGTGCTATTTATTTAGCATTCCTCATAAATTCTTCGGCTTTTTTAACCATGTTTTTGCTTCCGCAAATAAACGGAACACGTTGGTGTAGTTCGGTAGGTTCAACCTCCATAGTTCGTGTAAAACCATCACTAGCAAAACCGTTAGCTTGCTCGGCTAAAAAAGCCATTGGATTACATTCGTAAAGTAAGCGAAGTTTTCCATTCGGGTTTTTCGAACTTTGTGGGTATAAATAAATGCCTCCTTTTATCATATTTCTATGGAAATCGGATACTAAAGATCCAATATATCTAGAAGTGTAAGGTCTGTCATCTTCTTCTTGCTGGCAATATTTAATATAATCTTTTATGCCTTGCGGGAAATGAATATAATTCCCTTCGTTTACAGAGTAAATGTTTCCATCTTCTGGAAATTCCATATTGGGGTGCGATAAATAAAACGATCCAATAGCAGGGTTTAAAGTAAAGCCATTAACACCATCACCTGTAGTATAAACTAACATAGTCGATGTGCCATAAACCACATAACCAGCAGCAACTTGTTCAACGCCTTTTTGTAAGAAATCTTTAAGCTGAACAGGTGTTCCAACCGGAGTAACACGTCTGTAAATTGAAAAAATAGTTCCAACTGATACGTTAACATCAATGTTAGACGAACCATCTAAAGGGTCGATTAATACAACATATTTGTTTTGATGATTTTCATCTTGACTATTAATCGTAATAAAGTCGTCCTCTTCCTCACTAGCAATACCACAAACAATATTTCGTTTGGTAAGTGTTGCAATAAACTTTTCATTGGCGTAAACATCTAGTTTTTGTTGATCTTCACCTTGGATGTTCGTATCACCGGCAGCACCAATAATATCGACTAATCCGGCTTTGTTTACCTCATGGTTAACAACTTTTGCTGCTAATCTAATAGAGTTTAAAAGGCTTGATAATTCACCCGAAGAGTATTTAAATGAAGATTGATTTTCAATGATAAATTCTCCTAAAGTTTGTTTTTTGTGAGACATAAAGTTTTTATTTAGTTTGTACAAATATCTATAAAAATTAACAAACTACAACGATTTCGTGAAAGTTATGTATTGAAACATCTTGAACTTTAAGGTATATTTGAAAAACATTAATAATCGTTATGAATTTTATAATAAGAAAAGCAAATAAAGAGGATATGTTACAGGTTCTGCACCTAATCAATGAGTTAGCTGTGTTCGAAAAAGAGCCTGATGCTGTTGAAGTTACTTTAACAGATCTAGAAAATGATGGTTTTGGCCCACAACCAGCCTTTCAATGTTTTGTTGCTGAGGTGGAAAATAAAGTAGAAGGTATCGCGTTGGTTTATAATCGTTATTCTACCTGGAAGGGAAAAATAATTCATTTAGAAGATTTAATTGTAAGTCAGAAAATGAGAGGCTCCGGTTTAGGTACGGCATTGCTAGATCAAGTGGTGAAGTACGGGCACAGTAAAGGCGTAAAACGTATTAACTGGGAAGTGATAGATTGGAACGAACCAGCCATTGCATTCTACGAAAAAAAGGGTGCAAACGTTATGCGCGATTGGGATGTAGTGCAGTTGGATGAAGCTGGAATTAACAACTATATAGCGAATATAAAAAACTAATCAGTACTATTTTTTACTGAAATAATAAATACATAAAACCGCATTAAATGCAGATTTTTAAATTTGGTGGCGCTTCGGTAAAAGATGCCAACGGTGTCAAAAATGTAGCTTCCGTTTTGCAAAAAACAGGTTATAAAAACACATTGGTTGTAGTTTCTGCCATGGGAAAAACAACAAACGCTTTAGAACGTGTTGTTAAAAGTTATTTTGATAACAAACCGGAGTTACAAAGTAGTTTACAGGAGGTTAAAAAATTTCATAACGAAATTTTAATCGATTTGTTTCCAAATGAAAATCATGGAGTTTTCAAAAAAATAAATGATTTTTTTTCTGAGTTAAATCAGTTTTTGGCGAGTAATAAATCGCCCGATTACAATTTTGTTTACGATCAAATTATTGGATTTGGTGAACTGGTTTCTACAACTATTATCAGTGCGTATTTAAATCAAATTGGTTTGGATAATATTTGGGTAGATGTTCGAAATCATATAAAAACAGATAACTATTACCGCCGAGCTAATGTAAATTGGGAAGCCACGCAACAATTAATTTCAAGTAGCTTTAATACCTCTGTTTTAAATATTACACAAGGTTTTTTAGGAAGCGATGCTAATAATTTCACCACTACTTTGGGGAGAGAAGGCAGCGATTATACAGCGGCTATTTACGCATATTGCCTAAACGCCGAAAGTGTTACCATTTGGAAAGATGTACCAGGTGTTTTAAGTGCCGATCCGCGTTATTTTGATAATGCGCAGTTGCTAACTAATATCTCATATCGAGAAGCCATAGAGCTCGCATTTTATGGTGCATCGGTAATTCACCCAAAAACATTACAGCCTTTACAACGAAAAGAAATCCCGCTTTATGTAAAATCTTTTTTGGAGCCCGAATCTATGGGAACTAAAATTAGTAAAAATGCGACACTAAACCCTGTAGTGCCTTGTTTTATCGTTAAAAAAAATCAAATATTAATTTCTATATCATCCTTAGATTTTTCATATATTGTTGAAGAGAATATTAGTGAGATATTCAATCTGTTACATTTGTATAAGATGAAGGTAGATGTTATTCAAAATTCTGCCATAAGTTTCTCGGTTTGTATTGATAATATATTCGATAATCTCGATAAATTATTACACCACCTAAAATCAAAATTTAAAGTAGTTTGTAACCAAAATGTATCGCTTTACACTATTCGGCATTATAATGAGATGTCTATTAATAAGATAGAGGCCAATAAAACAGTGCTGTTAAAGCAATTAACACCAGAAATCGTACAGATAGTTACCGCTTAAAAACATATTTTATTTTACTACATTTGCAGCCATGACCAACGCAAACTCAGAGAAAAAAGGCTTAGTCACCGCCAAAGAAGTCGCTAAAGCAATAAACCTAGATAAATACGGGTTTGTTGGTACTTTTGTTGGTTGGTCGCTTATGAAAGTGCTTAAAATATCGGCTATAGATAAGTTTTATAAGCGTAATAATCATCTCGAAGGCATCGAGTTTTTAGATAAAATTTTAGAAGAATTTCAAATTAAATTCGAAATCCCTGAAGAAGATTTAAAACGCCTCCCAAAAGAAGGCGCTTACATTACGGTTTCCAACCATCCACTTGGTGGTATCGATGGTGTTTTACTTTTAAAATTAATGTTAGAACAACGCAGCGATTTTAAAATAATAGCTAATTTTTTGCTACACCGCATTGAGCCTATGCAGCCTTATATTATGCCTGTAAATCCTTTTGAGGATAGAAAAGACGCAAAATCGAGCATCGCTGGTTTTAAAAATTCTATTCTACATTTACGTGGTGGCCATCCGTTAGGTTTATTTCCTGCCGGAGAGGTTTCAACTTATAGAGATGGAAAATTAGTAATCGATAAACCTTGGGAAGAATCGGCTTTAAAACTAATCAAACGTGCCGAAGTTCCGGTGGTTCCTATATATTTTCATGCTAAAAATAGTAAGTTGTTTTACCGCCTTTCTAAAATTAGCGACGTCTTTAGAACAGCGAAACTTCCATCGGAGGTTTTAAGTCAAAAACGACGTGTTATTAAAGTGAGAATAGGAAAACCTATTTCGGTTACCGATCAAAAAGAGCATGTTTCTTTAGACGATTTTTCTAATTTTTTAAGGAAGAAAACATACATGCTGGCAAATGCTTTCGAGAAAAAATCGAAAATTTTAGAAAGTATTTCTTCAACATTAAAAACAGCGAAAGCGCCTAAGAATATTGTAACTCCGGTAGATTCGAAGGTTATGATTAATGAGGTTGAAGCGCTAAGAAATAATGATGGCCGCCTTTTAGAAAGTAAGAATTACGAAGTATTTTTAGCTGAAGCTGAAAAAATCCCGAATATTCTCAGTGAAATAGGACGTTTGAGAGAAATTACCTTTCGAGAAGTTGGGGAAGGCACAAACGAGGCGACAGATTTAGATAGTTTTGATCAATATTATCACCATTTGTTTTTATGGGATCGCGAACGCAATTTACTTGCTGGAGCTTACCGCATGGGACTAGGTTCTAGAATATTCGAAGCCCACGGTATTGACGGATTTTACCTTCAAGATTTATTTCGCTTTGAGCCCGAATTGTATAAAATGATGAGCCAATCTATTGAAATGGGGCGTGCTTTTATTATTAAAGAATATCAACAAAAACCAATGCCTTTATTTTTACTTTGGAAAGGTATTGTGCATACCACATTGCGTTTTCCGGAGCATAAATTTTTAATTGGTGGAGTGAGTATTAGTAATCAATTTTCTAATTTCTCAAAATCGTTGATGATTGAGTTTATGAAATCGCATTACTACGATCCGTATATTGCGCAATATGTGCACCCAAAAAAGGAATTTAAAGTGAAGTTGAAAGATGCCGATAAGGATTTTGTTTTCGACGAGACCGAAGCTGATTTAAACAAGTTTGATAAAATTATAGATGAAATAGAACCAGGAGCTTTGCGTATGCCGGTGTTACTTAAAAAGTACATTAAGCAAAACGCACGTTTGGTAGCTTTTAATGTTGATCCGTTGTTTAATAATGCGGTTGATGGTTTGATGTATATTAAAATTGCCGATTTACCACAAAGTACCGTGCGTCCTGTAATGGAAGAGTTTCAAGCCGAATTAGAACGGAAGTTTACAGGAACTACAAATACAGATTCAGAATAAAACATATTATTTCGCCCATAGAAAATTAAGAAAACAACAAATAAAAAAAAGCTGAAACAAATATGTTTCAGCTTTTTTAGTATATCAAATAATGGAATCTATTGCGTTGTAATTAAAACCAACCTTTTTTTCCTACTTGGTAAGTATTGTAAAAATCTTCATCCGATTTTGTTAAATAGATGATGCCTTCAATAAAAGGAATAATACCTGCTAAACCACAAGTTACACAAGTAATTACAATTTGAATAATACCTTCTTTAGTGTATCCTAAAATAAATTTATGAACACCTAAGTATCCCAGAAATAGAGCTAAAACACCAGCTAGTATTTTTTTGTTTTCGCTAGCAAGTACTTGATTAGCACCATTTGCAAATTCTGAAGCAGATTCTTTAGCTTCACCTGCAAATTCCTTTGCTTTTTCTCTAGCCTCACCTGCAAATTCTTTTGCTTCTCCAGCTGCTTTTTTAGCACCATTTTTGGCGTCTCCTAACATTTCGTTAAGGTCGTCGCCTAAATTTTTTTCTTCTGACATTATATTGTAATTAGATTTAGACTGTAAATGTAATAAAAAAATTGGCGCATTACACAACGGCTTTTTTATCCGAATAGCATGATTAAACCTCCAATGGCGGTTACTATTAAAATAAAACGGCGGTAATTTACATTAGAAATAAGTTTAACAATGTAAGCACCCACGAAAAAACCAATAATTACAGCAGGAATTAATACCGAATTTAAAACTAATGTTTCCTTGGTAACTGTGCCCCAAACAAAAATATGAAACGGAAGTTTAAACACATTAATGATGAAAAATAACCAAGCCGCGGTACCAATAAATTCGTTTTTAGGAAAGCGTATGGCAAGAAAGTAAATGTTAGAAATAGGTCCGGCTAAATTACCTATCATCGTTGTAAAACCCGATAAAAAACCAGTACCGGTAGAAAACCATTTGTTGGTGGGTACAATAACCGATTTTTTACGTTCCATATAAATCATTATAAAAACCGAGCCAATAATAATGATGGCCATGAGTCTTTTAAATAACATTTCGGAAATATCGTTACCAACCCAAACGCCAACAAGTACACCAACAATCATCCACGGAATAAGTTTTTTAATAATACCCCATTGAGCATGACGATTATAGTAAATAACGGCAAAAATATCGGCACAAATAAGCATCGGAAGCAAAACGCCGGTAGATGCTTTTTCGCCAAAAACAAAAGCTAAAATCACAACGATAATAATACCGATGCCTTTAATACCAGATTTTGATAACCCTAGAAGGAATACCGCAAAAGCAATGGCAGCCCATTGTAAGGTTGAAAGATTAAAGGAATTGAGAATTTCTAAATAAGACAATAAAAAAGGGTTTTGGAAATGTTAAATCTCAATTTATGGTTTAAGGATGATAATACCATCGGCCTCAATTTTTTGATTCATTTGAAAGTTGAGGTTCGAAAACGATTTTAGGAAATCTTGTATAGCTAAAAGCAATTCTTTTTTGCTTGTTGTACTAAGGTTAGATAAACTTTTTAATTTGTAAAGATGCGTTTCTAGTGCTGCTATTCTAGCAATGGTGGATGGGCTATTTACGGCTTCCGGAATATCTTTAACTAAATCTCTTAAAAGCTTTTTAATATTTTTATCGTTATCGTAGAAAAAAGTTAAATCGGCTTTTTTTACATCGTTAATTACAGTTTCTAACTGAAAATACTCTTGCCAGTCTTCAATTGCTTTTTTTGTTTTGATATCTAAAGCGTATTCTATATATTTTAATTTAGAAATGGCTTTTTCTGTAATATCTTGAGATATTTTTTCTTCAGTTACAACCTCTGTGTCGGCGTCTTGTGTTTTTTTACAAGCTACAAACGAAAGGAGTATGCTTAGAGTAATTATAAGTTTTAGTTTCATTGTGAGCTAATTATAAATATAAAATACAAATATATACTAATACTTAATGTTTCGCTAAATCTTAGAGTAAATTGGCAGACTATTTATGATGGGTATGCGTTGGAAACAATACAGGATACTTGGGCTATAAAATGAATAAACGTTTTTAAATTAATTGTATATTTGGAGCACGCCAATGATTTTAAAACGGAACGCTATGTAATTATAGTTGTTTTTGTATGTTTTTTAATTTGTTTGGTTAAACCCCCTAAATTGTAATTGATATGCTTGAAAATTTTTGGTTTAATGTGGAATATGGTATCAACCATGTGCTTGATATTAATGCTTACGACCATGTTTTATTTCTAATAGTGCTTACGGTAGCTTATACCTTTAAAGACTGGAAACGCGTGTTTCTATTGGTTTCTATGTTTACTTTGGGACATACCTTATCCTTGGTTTTAGCGGCTTATGGTGTTGTTAGTATAAACGGCGCTATGGTCGAGTTTTTAATTCCGATTACCATACTTATTGCGGCACTTTTTAATGTGTTTACGGCAGGAAAAGGCGCTCAAAAAGAAAAAGTGGGTGTATTGTTTTTAACCACATTGTTTTTTGGTTTAATACATGGTTTAGGTTTTGCTAGGGAGTTTAAAATGTTCCTTGGCGATAGCGATAATAAAATTATATTATTATTAGAATTCGCTTTAGGTATAGAATTAGCACAAATAATTATTGTGTTTATCGTGCTGTTTTTAGGGTATTTAGTGCAAACCATTTTTAGGTTTTCTAAGCGCGATTGGGTTATGGTTATTTCGGCTGTTGTGGTTGGATTAGTGATCCCGATGATACTGAACAGTAGTTTTTTATCTTAATTCTTTTTTAAAAACTTTAACTTTCAAGGGTTGTAATTAAAATACAATGGAACTATATTCGTTTTACCGAACAATGGTTTTGCGTTAGGGATTGATGCGGCATCCTTTTTTGGTTTGTATTGCTGCCTAAGCAGGATTATAAACCAAAAAAGATACAGCGGAAAGCCCGACCCGAATAGGCCAACTGTTACCTTTTAAAGCCTAAATATTCTAATGAGGGTAACGCCATAATGCTATTGATTTATGTTACAAAATAAACAACAAAAATACGATAAAGCTTATTTGAGAATTGCTAAAGAATGGGGGAAATTATCCTATTGCGAACGCCGACAAGTAGGTGCTATTATAGTAAAAGATAGAATGATTATTTCGGACGGGTTCAACGGAACTCCAACGGGATTTGAGAATTTTTGCGAAGATGAGGCAGGTTACACTAAGTGGTATGTGTTGCATGCCGAGGCAAATGCTATTTTAAAAGTAGCGGCATCAACGCAGTCGTGTAAAGGGGCAACGTTATATATTACGATGTCACCGTGTAAAGATTGCAGTAAATTAATCCATCAGGCAGGTATTGTAAAAGTGGTGTATCATCAATCGTATAAAGATGATTCAGGTTTACGATTTTTAGAAAAAGCAGGTATTGCCTTGGAACAAATTGAAGATTTAACAGCATAATGGGCTATCAGAAAAAATATTTACCTTTAATTTTAGGCGCGGCAATTGCTGTGGGAATTCTTATTGGAGGAAAATTAAGTTTTTCTAACGGTTCGGGACGCTCGTTTACGTCTAATAGTAAAAAGGAAAAACTGAACCGATTGATTGATTATATTGATTATGATTATGTTGATGAGATTAATACGGACAGTATTGTTGATGTAACCGTAAATGGTATTCTGGAGAATTTAGATCCACATTCGGTATATATTCCTAAGGAAGAAATGGCAAGTAGTACGGAAAGTATGAGAGGCGATTTTGTGGGTATTGGTGTAAGTTTTTACCCTTATAAAGATTCTATAGCTGTAATCCGACCTATTGAAGGCGGACCAAGTGAAAAGGCAGGTATTATTGGTGGAGACCGTATTGTGATGGCCGATGGCGATTCGCTTTTTGGGAGTCGTTTACGTGAAGATGATATGGTGAAAAAACTAAAAGGTCCCGTAGATACCGATGTGGTGCTTAAAATTTTTAGAAAAGGAGAGCCTGAACTTTTAAATATTACGGTTAAGCGTGGGCATATACCTTTAAAAAGTGTAGATGCGGCTTATATGCTAACCAAAAAGCTTGGGTATATTAAGGTAAACCGTTTTGCAGAAACTACCTATGATGAGTTTAAAACAGGTTTAGATAAGTTGATAGATTTAGGGGCTACAGAAATTGCATTGGATTTACGTGAAAATCCGGGTGGTTTTTTAGATATAGCGAATAAAATTTTAGATGAATTTTTAGAAGAGAATAAGCTGCTTTTATTTACCAAAAACAGGCGTGGTCAAATAGATAAAAGTTTTGCTACGGATGAAGGAGATTTTGAAGATGGAAAACTGTATGTCCTTATTGATGAAAACTCTGCTTCGGCCAGTGAAATTGTAGCAGGAGCCATACAAGATAATGATAAAGGAACTATTATCGGACGCCGTTCTTACGGTAAAGGATTGGTGCAGCGCGAAATGGATTTAGGTGATGGGAGCGCGGTACGTTTAACGGTATCTCGCTATTATACGCCAACTGGGCGCTCTATTCAACGACCATACAAAAACGGGAATAAAGATTATTACGATGAATATTATGAGCGTTTGGAAAGTGGTGAATTATTAGATGAAGAAAAAATACAGGTAGCCGATTCGTTAAAGTTTACAACACCTGGCGGAAAAGTAGTTTACGGCGGCGGCGGTATTATTCCCGATGTGTTTGTACCGATAGATTCGAGCATGCAAAATGAAACGCTCACCTTTTTGCAGCGTCGTGGTTTTATTCGATATTTTGTGTTTGAAGAATTAGAGAAAGACCGTCATAAATATGATAATATCACACGTCAAGATTTTATAGATTCTTACGAGGTAGAAGATGATATGGTATTTTCTTTTCAGGACTATTTAAATGTACGAACCGATTCGGATATTACGTTTGTAGCCTACCATAAAGAGGTAAAACAGTTTATTAAAGCCACTTTAGGCGAGCAAATTTTTGGTAATGGCGCCTTTAATGAAATATTTAATCAACGTGATATTATGATTGATGAAGTGATTAAGTTAAGTGATGAAAGCTTGAAGGAATAAAAGCGTCATCATTCAATAAATATAAAACTAAAAACGCCCGATTTTATTAAAATCGGGCGTTTTGTTTATTATAAAAAGGAGGGTTTATTTTCCTTTATTTACTTTATCAATATATTTCTGTAAAGCCATCGTCATTGAAGGTGTTTCCGGAGTTGGCGCAGCAATATCTACACGTAAACCTTTTTCTTCAACAGCTTTAATGGTGGTATTTCCAAATACAGCGATACGGGTATCGTTTTGTTGAAAATCTGGAAAGTTTTGAAATAAAGATTCAATTCCTGATGGGCTAAAGAATACTAAAATATCGTAAAGTACATCGGCTAAATCTGTTAAGTCGCTCACTACCGTTTTGTAAAAAGTAGCTTGTTTCCAATCTACACCAAGTGCATTTAAAGTATCTGGTACTTCAGGTTTTACTTTATCAGTATTTGGTAGTAAGAACTTTTCGTCTTTATATTTTTTAATAAGTGGCGAAAGTTCAGCAAAAGTACGTTTTCCAACATAAATTTTACGTTTCCTGTAAACTACATACTTCTGAAGGTAGTAGGCTACAGCTTCCGATTGGCAGAAATATTTCATGCTATCTGGCACTTTAAAACGCATTTCTTCAGCTACTCTAAAAAAATGATCTACAGCATTTCTACTGGTTAAAATAATAGCAGTATATTGGTGTAAATCTACTTTTTGATGTCTAATCTCTTTTCCAGATACGCCTTCTACGTGTATAAAAGGACGAAAATCAATTTTTACCTTTTGTTTTTCTTCTAAATCGAAGTAAGGAGAGTTTTCTATTTTCGGTTCGGGTTGCGAGACCAAAATGGTTTTCACTTTCATAAGAACAGTTCGTTTTATTCAGTTATTTTGAAGTTAGAATCTTACATATAAATAAGTAAGGTACAATTTCAAGTGCGCAAAGATACAAAATAAAATAAAACAAGTTAGATTTAATTAAATTTAGATGCCTTTTAAATGAGGTTATTAAGCCGATAATATTCACTAAAAATAGTAAGCCAACAAAGCCATAGATCACTGGCATGGTTGGCGAAAACGTGAACAGTAATAAGGCATTTATGGGTAGTAAAATGAGCCCTAAAAAATTCTTGTAACTTATTTTCTGAAACAAATATTGATCAATTAATCCATCAATATTAAATATACTGCCTAATAAACGTTCTAAAAGTACCTTTATAAGAATGAAAACGGCAATGCCCACTGCTATTTTAAAGATTACATTAGGCGAAAGGCTTGCTACATTATTTAGGTCTCTATAAATAATAGAACTAAATACAGATGCAGAAAGTATTAAATTGCCAAAGAGTAGGGCGTCAAAGTTGTCAAAAAACTTTTGATCGCGACTGTATATATTTAAATATTTAGAGTTTATAACCACGAAAGTGAAATCTCTAAAGCGTTTAGGTGCAGTAAGTTTGGCTATAGCAATAACAATCATACCAATCATTAATAGTATGGTAAATAGTTCATTTGATGGTATCGCTCTAATCATGGTATAAAATTATTATAAATATTAATAAAACACTCGAAATATTAAGGAATTTTTAAAGAACTCGTCTTTTAAATAATGTACATTTGCTAAAAATTTGTAGGCTTTCAATAGGGAAATGATGAAGGATAGCGTTGTAATTATTCCAACATATAACGAAATAGAAAATATCGAAGCTATAGTTAAGGCTGTGTTTGCGCAGTCTGATGCTTTGCATATATTGGTTGTAGACGATAATTCTCCAGATTTTACTTCGGCAAAAGTTAAGGAACTTCAGAATGAGTTTTCTAATAGATTATTTCTGGAAGTGAGACAAGAAAAGTCGGGTTTAGGTACCGCTTATATTCATGGTTTTAAATGGGCTATTGAAAAAAAATATGAGTATATTTTTGAAATGGATGCCGATTTTTCTCATAATCCAACCGATTTAATCAAACTTTATAATGCCTGTAAACTAGAAGGTGCCTCATTATCAATAGGTTCCCGCTATAAAACAGGCGTAAATGTTGTAAATTGGCCCATGAATCGCGTTTTGATGTCGTATTTAGCATCAAAATATGTGCGCTTAATCACGGGTATGCAAATTCATGATACCACTGCTGGTTTTGTTTGCTACAAACGCGAAGTGCTTGAAACTATAGATTTAAATACCATTAAATTTATTGGGTACGCCTTTCAAATTGAAATGAAGTTTAAGGCCTACTTAAAAGGATTTAAAATTATCGAAGTCCCAGTGATTTTTACTGATAGAACAAAAGGTGTCTCTAAATTAAGCGGAGGTATTATTTCCGAAGCCATTTTTGGAGTGATTACTATGAAATTAAAAAGTCTATTTAAAAAGTAGAAAAAATATGAATTTAAGAACGACACTTATTAAAAACGCCCATATTGTTACCGATGGCAAAATAACAAAAGGCGACATATTAATTGAAGGGAATTATATTAAAGAAATTAATGATTCCATAAGCGCAAAATCTGCCGATGTTCATGTTTTAGATGCCGAAGGAAAATATGTTTTACCAGGAGCTATTGATGATCAGGTGCATTTTAGAGAGCCAGGTTTAACGCACAAGGCTAATATTGAAACCGAATCTAGAGCGGCTATTGCTGGCGGTATTACATCGTTTATTGAAATGCCAAACACCAACCCGCAAACTACAACAGTTGAAAAGCTGGAAGAAAAATTTAGTCGTGCAGCCGAAACATCGTATGCAAACTACTCGTTTATGTTTGGTGGTACAAACGATAATTTAGAGGAAATTTTAAAAGTAGATCCAAAATCGGTAGCCGGATTAAAGTTGTTTTTAGGATCTTCTACTGGAAATATGTTGGTGGACGATCCAAAAGTATTGGAAAACATTTTTAAAAGTACCGATATGGTTATTTCTGTACATTGTGAAGATGAAGAAACTATTAAAAAGAATTTACAAGAACATATCGATAAATTTGGCGATGATATTCCATTAAAATATCACCCCGTAATCCGTAGTGAAGAGGCCTGTTATTTATCATCTTCAACAGCGATTGAATTAGCTAAAAAAACAGGAGCAAGGTTGCATATTTTTCATGTATCTACAGGAAAAGAAACCAGCTTGTTTAGTAATAAAATTCCTTTAAAAGATAAAAAGATTACAGCCGAAGTTTGCGTACATCACCTTTGGTTTAGCGATGAAGATTACGAAACAAAAGGAACTTTAATAAAATGGAATCCAGCCGTAAAAAGCAAGGAAGACCGCGATGCCCTTTGGGAAGCTTTATTAGACGACCGTATTGATGTAATTGCTACAGACCATGCGCCACATACTATAGACGAGAAAAATAACGTTTATACTAAAGCTCCTTCTGGTGGGCCGTTGGTACAACATGCGTTACCAGCTATGCTAGAAATGTTCCATAAAGGGAAAATTAAAATTGAAAAAATAGTCGAAAAAATGTGCCATAATCCAGCTATTCTATTTCAGGTAGAAAAGCGCGGTTATGTAAAAGAAGGTTACTTTGCTGATTTAGTTTTAGTAGATTTAAATAACCCTTGGACAGTTAAAAAAGACAATGTTTTATATAAATGTGGTTGGTCTCCTTTCGAGGGTGCTACCTTTAAATCTAGAATAACTCATACTTTTTTAAATGGTAGTTTAGTATATCATAACGGTAAATTTACCGATGTAAAAGCAGCAAAACGATTAACTTTCGATAGATGATTTTAAAACAAGTTTTACCATATTTAAGTATCATGTTACTGGTTACAGGTTGTTTCCAGTTTAGCGAGCCAGAAAAACCTACGAATTTAATTTCGAAGGAAAACATGGTTAAGATATTAATCGATGCCAAAATTTTGGGGTCGGCAAATATGGCAAACAAACGCATCATGGAAGAGCATGGTGTTCAGTTAGGAAGCTACGTGTTTGAAAAACATAATATAGATAGTTTGCAATTTGCACAGAGTAACGAATATTACGCTTTTCATATTGAAGAATACGAAGAAATTTATGAAAAAGTAAAAGATAGTTTAGACGGTTTAAAAGTTTTCTATACTGCCATAAAAGATAAAGAAATAGCAAAGGCTAAAGCTTTACGAGCTAAAGATTCTATTGAGATAGTTACAAAGTTAAAGGATTCCATTTCTAACCTAAAACTGCACGATTCTATAAAAACCCGCTTAAAAGAAGAATTAGGTTCAGACCCAATTTTAATTAAAAAAATAGGAAAAAATATAGAAGCGTTTATAGAGAAAAAAGAATTAGAAGCCTTAGAAGATATCGAAGCCCTTGAGGCTATTGAAGCCGAAGACCTCCGCCGTATGAGTCGAGAAGAAGCCCCTAAGCTACTTAAACCGATTTCTGATAAAGGTGCCCGATCTTTAAAATAACAGTATCAACAGCTTTAAATTCAAACTTTAAAGCTGTTTTTATTTTACCGCTTTCATACCGAGTATCGCTTTCTAAAGTGTCTACTAAGTGGCGTGTTAATTGCCTACGCTTTCCTGTAAGCTGGGTTTTAAGCCAATCTAATCTCCAACCCAAATTTAAAAACCATCGCGAAGCTTGTTTCTTGGCAGGTTTCCCATTAACCGATAAGGCTAAGTTTTCTAAAAACTGCTTATAAGGTACATGTTCGGACACCAAAACAAAACGCTCATTAATAATATCGCTTTCCATAAGGGTAACCATAGCGCGAATAACATCATCAATAGCCACTAAAGCAATCGTGCCAGACGTGTAATACGGGATGCCTTTTTTCGCTCTTTCAAACAAATTTCCAGTGCCATAATGCCAAATACCAGCGCCTAAAATAACACCAGGATTTACAATTACAGCGTTTAAACCTTCCTGAGTACCACGCCAAACCTCCATTTCAGCGCCATATTTGGTAATCCCGTAAACGCTATTCTCGTCCTCTGGGTTCCAAACGGTTTCTTCGCTAACCGGCTTGTTATTAAGTTCGCTACCCAAAGTGGCAATCGAACTTACATAACACAGTTTTTCAACCTTTTCAGCCAAACATAAATTAACAATATTAGCTGTGCCATCAATATTTGTGCGCCTTAAAAGCTGGTATTTATTAGGTTCAAATGATACAAAAGCCGCGCAATGATACACTTTGGTAACACCCGAAAAAGCTTCAGTTAATGTAGGAATATCCAATAAATCGGCTTGAAGCCAAGTGATCGAATTAAAAAGCACGTCCACCCCGTCGCCATAAGTTGCAAACACATTTTTTACATGCTGCAATTTGCGTTCATTCCTGTAAATGGCTCTAACTGTTTCCTTTTGGCTGGCCAGTTTGTACAATAAATGCGCACCAACCAAACCTGTTCCTCCCGTAACTAAAATCATGCAACTAAAGTAATAAATATTTAAGCCAAAGTACTTGTTTTAGTATAATTTGGGCAATTTTATTTTGGCTTTTAGTGGCCAAAATAAACCGCGCTTTCCGCTATATCTTTTTGCAAAGTAATCCTGAACTTGTTTCAGGATCTGTTCAATTCCAAAGAAATTTCAGTTAAAAATTAAAGCATAGCCTATTTAAATGCTTTACAAAAAGGATGCCGCTACAATCACTATCGCATAAAGTTCTGGGACCTATTGAATAGTAATGCAATTAAACTTGCATGGCACTCATTATTTTCTCAGCCTGTTCTAGGTCTGAATTTAACACCTGAAGTTCAACTTCACAAGTAGGTACATAATGCATTAATTGTGTTGTAAACTCGTTTTTTAAGTAACAGGTAATGCCTTCAGATTCTAGTTTGCCTTTTAGTATAATTAAATCCGAAGCTAAGTTCGATTTTTTAATGGTTGTTAAGCTCATTTATTTTTTTTGGTATTAATTTTAACGTAAAATAATAACACCTTATCGTTTAAAATAAAGTGTTATTTCATAATAAATAGAATTATTTTTATACATGGTCAAACCGTATTAGTCCACATGGTCTTCTTCAAAATACCACCATAAACTGGAATCTATGGACGATTTCATCTTGGAGATATCCGCATCATCTTTTAAAAATACAGTAATATTTTCGCCAACTCTATTTTGTCCAATACTTTCTGTTATTTCAATAAGATCAATTTCATTAAAATGCTCCAAATGTTTTTTAATTCGTGTATCTAAAGTTTCATCACTCAAGAAAATCTTGATAGCTTGCTGGTTTGGGGAATTTCTAATTTCAGATCTAAAGGGTAGCATAGGCGTAAGTATTAAGTTAAACAATAAGTAATTGCAAATGCAATAGTCTAAAGTTAATGATTTATTCAATATATTTCAATAAAATTATTAAATTAACACTAAATGAGTATTATTTTAACAAAAATGCTATTTAAAATAGAACAGCATATTCCTTTTGAAAGTAAAACTAATGCTGAAATTTCGAAATCTACGGTAGGTTGGCAGCTAGATCATGCTCTGAAAGTGATTAATTCGGTAAGTGCGCAAGCGATAAATTCTGACCCGGGAAGCTATAAATCTAGCTTTAGTTTTATGCGGATAGCGTTGTTTAAATTGGGTTTCTTTCCAAGAGGTAAGGCAAGAGCTCCAAAAGCGGTTAGGCCTCCGGAAATCATTGTAGAAGCTGAAATACTTAAGCAGCTGCAAACGGCTAGAACGTATATTAATAAACTAGAAATACTTCCAGAAAACGCCTATTTTAATCATCCGATGTTTGGTATGCTAAATAAAAAGCAGACGCTCCGTTTTTTAGAAATCCACACCAATCATCATCTGAAAATTATACGCGATATTTTAAAATCATAAAAAAAGGTTCTTCGAAATGCTTTCAAAGAACCTTTTTTAATTAAAATATAAAATGTTTTATTCTAGTAATTTCAGCTTTGCTAAATCGTGGAAATAGAAATTCTTTTCATCATTCATAGAAACAAAAACACCATTAGGGAATTTATCGCCTAAAGCCACTGTTGTAACGTCGCAACCGTCGGTTTCCAAAGTGCCTAAATTTAACTCCTTAATAAAAGCGTTTGTTTTTAAATCGAAAATGCAAAACGTATGTGCTTGTTGGTTAGATACTATTAAAAACGATTTGTTGGCGTATTTTGCAATAGCAATACCTTCAATATCGCGTTCAAAATATTCACCACCAAAGGTGTGAATTTCTTTATCGCCTTGCGATGGCTCAGCGTGGTATTGACGTATGCCATGCATCTCATCAGAATAATATACCATACCAGTTTCATTATCTACGGCAATAGCTTCTATTTCTTTTTTGCCGCTAAAAGCTCCAAAAGTTCTAACAAGTTTTGAGTGTACCCCCAAACTATCCGAAGTCAATAAATATTGGTGTAAATAACCTTCTTTTGGTCCGTTTTTACGTCCAACAATAGCGTAGATATCATTTGTTTTTGGCGACTTATAAAGTGCGATACCCATTGGGGCGTCGAATTCTAGCTCTGTTTCATTTTCAAAAACAGGAAAACCGCCGTTATCCAAAGGTTTCATATCTGGCACCGAATACAAACGGATGGTTTTGTTTTCTCTTTCGGTAAAAGCAATAATATCGGATTGGGTAGAATCGTTGAGTTTAAAACCATATTCTAAATCGATGTTGTTAGGTCGTTTTATGTTTCTAATGGTTTTATTTTCTATAATTTTTCCGTCTAAATCAAAAGCATAAATAGCACCATTGGTTTCTTTATCTGTCCCGAAAATGATGCTTTTTGATGCATCGTTTGGGTTTACCCAAATGGCAGGGTCATCAGTGTCGTGAAGTGTGTTTTCTGTAATAACATCTGGTGCAATTTCAGGAAATTGAGTTCCGCATGCGGTCAATAATGTTAAGCTTCCTAATAATATTATTTTATTGTACTTCATCATGTTTAATTTCTTTTAAATAGATCGTATTTTAAACCAAAAGTTAAGCGTTGTCCGTAAGATTCAGATTGCATAGTTCTCGATTTTTTACCTTGATAATAACGTAAGGCCTGGTCTGTTATGTTGTTTAAACTTGCGTATATACTTAAGTTTTTATTGAACTTATAACCAGCGTTAAAATCTAAGAAAAATTGTTTGTCGTAATAACGGTCTTCAAAAGCGCGACCACCAATTTCATCTACATAAGCACCAGAGAAATTACCCGAAAGTCTAGCGTTAAACTTTTTATCAGCATAAGCTAACGATGCGTTAAACATATTTGGAGCTGTATTTGGTAAATCTAAATCTGTACGTTCTTCGCCATCTTCATTTCTAATACCATCTGCACTAGATGATAAATGTGTGTAATTTAAGTAAACACTTAAGTTTCTTGCAAAACTTGGTAAGAAATCTAGTTGACGTTGGAACGCAAATTCAAATCCTAAAATAGAAGCTTGATCTCCATTGAAAGGTTGGTAAACTTCGTATTCGTTTTCATCTTCATATTGAAAAACATAAATGAAATCTTGAATATCTTTATAGAAAACACCTCCGGAAATAATACCAACAGATTTAAAATAATGCTCTGCCATAACATCGAAATTCATAGATGTTGTTGGATCTAGTTCGGAGTTTCCTAACTTAATTTCCTCATCTTCATTATTTATTTCTCTAAAAGGAACCAAATCAATATAGTTTGGTCTAGCCAGTGTGTTGGTCCAAGCAAAACGTAAAACGGTTTGTTTTGATAAGTCGTATTTTAAATGTAAACCCGGTAAAATGTTAGTGTATGTACTTTTGTCTGTAACACTATTGCTGCCCGTGAAATCACCTTCTTCATCAAAAATAATTTCGTTACCTGTACTATTAATACTGGTGTGCTCTAATCTAATACCAAGTAAAATATTTAATTTATCGGTTACTTGTTGGCTTGTCATGGCGTAACCAGAAAATACATTTTCGTCGACATCAAAATTTGCTGTTAGGTATTCTTCTGGTAAATCTTCAGCTTCAAATAAAGCAGCGTCGTTTAGGTTTAATTGTCCAAGAAATTCGGTAGTTGCAAAAGATCCAATAGCGTATTGACTACCAGCTAAGAAATCTGGATTACTATAATTTCTAGTTGGAATACCTCCCAATAGATCGAAACTAGAATCTTCTGGGCTGTATTCGATAAAATTGTTGTTTCTGTTTTTGTTTTTTAATCTTGTTTTTATACCAAATTTTAAAGTTCCGTTGTGATCATCAAAGATGTTTAATGGTAATTTGAAATTAGCTAAAACGTTAAAGTCTTTTTCCTCGGTGTATTGATTTTCTTCGGTTAACTCACCAAATTCAAAACTATTATAAAGTGCATCAGTATTATCAACAGGAGTGAATAAAGGATTTCTAGAGTCGTTGTTGTAATTAATGGTGTATTCACTTTCGTATTCTAAATAACGCTCGTTTAAACGCTCTTCAGAAGCTTTAGAATAAGCCGCCATCCAGTCTATTTGTAGTTTGTTAACTAAGTGCGCACCACCAATGTTATAGTTTTGCATGCGTTGATCTTCTAGTCTGGTATTTTGATTTCTATCATTGTCAATACCGCCTTTAGTTTGGCGTTTTGCTTCTACTGGAAACATGCTTAAATTACCATTAGAGTCTACCGTAAAATCGCCTGGCGCAATATCTTCGCCATCTAGAATTTCATGTTCTAATCTAAATCTATTTTCGCGATCGTCTCTCCAGTTGTAAATGGATTTAAAGTAGATGCTGTTATTTTCATTTAATTTATAATCTAAATTGGCCGAAAAACTACGTCGTGTACGTTGTACAATATAATCTCTAATTTCAAAGGTTTTTGCATAAGGATTAACGGCTACTTCTTCTAAATTATCTTCGTCATCATTAGCGTTATATTCAAATTCATCTTCCCATTCGGCTTCAAAATTATGACTTCCAAAATCGTTATCATTTACCGATGCTGAGAGCATCCATCCAAATTTTCCGTTATTACTTCTATTTCCTATTAAAAAGGAACCATTAAGTATTTTTTTATTTGAGATGTAATTAACACCCGATCCGGCAGTGGCTGAAACACGGAAACCTTCTGGAGATGTTCTTGTTACCAAGTTTACCGAGCCACCTAAAGCATCGGCATCCATATCTGGAGTTACGGCTTTGCTTACTTCAATAAGCTGAATCATATCCGCAGGAATTAAATCCATTTGTACATTACGGTTATCGCCTTCGGCAGAGGGTATACGGCTACCATTTAAAGTTACAGAGTTTAGTTGTGGCGCTAAACCACGAACAATAATGTTTCTAGCTTCACCTTGGTCTACTTGCATGGTGATACCGGGTATACGTTTAATAGCGTCACCGATGTTGGCATCTGGAAATTTACCAATTTGATCTGTAGATACTACGTTGGTAATGTTTTGTTTGTTTTTTTGTGCATTAAGTGCTTTTGCTTGGCCACTAACATAACTTGTAATGGTTACGCCATCTAACTCTAATGCTTTTGGAGTAATATTAAAGTTTAATGTGGAAGTTGCTCCGGCTTTTACTAAAACGTCTGCGCTGCTATCATCATAACCTATGTAAGTTACTGTTATGGTTTGGTTACCTGCAGGAACGCCAATAAGTGTAAAATTTCCGTTAACATCGGATATTGTTCCCTTTTTTAAAGATTTAATTATAATATTACTAAAAGGGACTTTCAGTCCGTCGCTATCTGTAATAACTCCTTGTATATTACCTTCTTGCGATATGCCTAACAGCGAAAGTAGTAGCGTTATTATTAAAATGGCATTGTTTTTTCTCATGATTATGGTTCGTTATTTTGTCTTGACGAAATAATAAAAATGAGAATGAAATTAAGTTATCGTTTTTTAAAATTAACGTTAACTTAATTGAGGAAAGCCTAGGTTTTTAACCTGTAGTTAACATTAAAAACATATTGATAAAACATCAGTTTTTACCAACACAAAAACCCCTTCTGTTTCCAGAAAGGGCTTTAATTCTATTAAGAATGTTAGTTTCTAAGCTTCGAAAGGTTCGATAGAAACATAAGATTTGTTATCTTTTTTCTTAGTAAATTTAACAAGACCATCAACATATGCATGTAATGTATGATCTTTTCCTTGGTAAACGTTTTCACCTGGGTGATGCGTGTTACCACGTTGTCTTAAAATGATATTTCCAGCAATAGCAGCTTGTCCTCCAAATATCTTAACGCCTAAACGTTTTGATTCAGATTCTCTACCATTCTTCGAACTACCAACTCCTTTTTTATGAGCCATGATCTAAGGTTTTATATTGTTATACTTAAGTAATTCAGCGATTAAGCTTTACCACCATCTAATTCGTCTTGCCATTTTTTCAACTCATCCCATTTACCATCAGCAGCTAATTGAGCTTGTGCTGGCCATGTGTCAGTTACGTGGTTTCCACGAACATCAGCGATGATTTCAGAAATTTTAGCGGCATCTGTTTTCGCTAATTCAGCAAAAGTTGCAATACCTGCAGCAGCTAAAGTTTCAGCGATTTTTGGTCCAATACCTTCAACTTTTTTCAAGTCATCAGCTTTTCCTGTTGCTTTTTTAGCAGCTGGTTTAGCTTCGGTTTTTTTTGCTGGGGCTGCCTTTTTAGCTCCAGAACCAGTAATACTTTCAATTACAATTTCAGTTAAAGATTGACGGTGACCATTTTTAACACGGTAACCTTTACGTCTTTTCTTTTTGAAAACTATAACTTTGTCACCTTTAAGGTGTCTTAAGATTTTTGCACTTACTTGTGCTCCATCTATAGCTGGGGCGCCTACAGTTACATTGTCACCATCACCAACTAGAAGTACGTTATCGAAAGAAACTTCCTTACCTTCTTCTGTTGCTAAACGGTTAACAAAAACTTTTTGGTCTTTTTCAACTTTAAATTGATGCCCTGCTATCTCTACAATTGCGTACATAGCGTAACGTTTTTATTAATTAATTTGTTTATAAAATATGCTTACTTTGTCCATAAGCGGGTGCAAATATACTGCTAATTAATTAATTTACAAACCATTTATTCGTTTTCAGTTACATTTTGACTTATTTTAAAGCGTTGCATGATTACAAAAGCCGAAACTACCGTTGTTGCTAAACCCATTATAGCAACTATAAAAGTAATTAAACCTGCGTTAATATTGAAGTTTCCGTTCATAGAATTAGTAAGTGCAGGTAAATAGTTCTGATCTATTTCTGTAGAATAAATTAAAAAGAAAGCTGTAAAAATTAGTGTGGCTATAAAACCAGTAAAAACACCTGTTTTAAAACCTTCGGCATAACTAAAAGTGTTAATATTTTGTAGTTTACGCAGACGTATTACTTCATAAATTCCAAAACCTGTAATTACAGAATTAAACAAACTAAATAAGGGGTTTTTGTGTAGGTCGAATAACCCGAGAACCAAGAAATATGCAATTAACACAGCACTTGTAACGAGTCCGAATCTAAGCGAGAGCGATATTTTTTTCATGGTTTTTATGGTTTAGTTCTTTTCAATTTCGTGAAAATTTGTGGTTTATCATAATATTTAAATGTTTTTTGATTAAAAATATTGTAATCACTCTGTTATAAGAATCATAAAAAATCTCTATTTCAGGCTCTAAATAACAAGTATTTAGTAATTTTGTTATTCCATAAACTTAAAACGCTAGTTATGAAAATGATAAAAAATATTTTAATGCTTGCAGTGGTTACTATTTTTGCATTTAGTTGTAAAAATGAAGCTAAAGCTGAAGTAAAAACAGTTGAACATGCTAATGATGCTGTTGCTAAATTAGATCCAAATGCTACTTATGCTAAAGCGGAATTTACTATTGAAGGGATGACGTGCGCTATGGGATGTGCTGCGGCCATCGAGAAAAAAATAGCTAAAATGGAAGGTGTAAAATCCTCTAAAGTTGATTTCGATAAAAAAATAGCCATGGTAGAATACGATGAAGCTAAAGTAACTCCAGAGTCTCTAACAAAAACCGTGTCTAGCGTTGCTGATTTATACAGTGTAAAGGATATGAAAACAGTTGCTGCTTTTTCTTCGGAAAGTGGAAGCTAGTTCGTTTTCGAAAAATAATATTTTATTATAGATGCTTTGGTTTTAACTGAAGCATCTTTTTTTATTTCAAAATGCACCGTTTTAATAGCATTGCTTTCGGAATTGAAGCTCTTTTTATTCTTTCCACTTAATGGTTTCCATAATATGCTTCATGTCGTTTTGTAAATAATTTGCGGCAGGAAGTATGGAGTCGTAGTTAGGTTTCGTGTTGAAATATAAAGAAGCCGTTAAAAAATGATTGATACTATCAGTAATATAAAACTGCGCTGGCGAAGCAACGTTTCCAATAACTTCAGAAAATAACCCGTAAACTTTACGCTCCGCATTTTCGTATGGATATGCCGGAATTTCATCTGCCTTTTTGGTGTGTTCTAAAGTGAGTTTTTGCGCATCTTGAATAAAGTTTTCAAGGTTTGTATTGTTTTCGTTTACTGCTTTATATGTTAGAAATACGGTGCCATTTAATGTGGGATAGTCAATGTTAAGACCATAAGTTTGCGTTGGTGCATGCAATAATTTTAATGTTATTGGTGCCGCTAATGCGTTAGTTTCAAAAGTAAAAGGCAGTGGCTCTAAATGTGATGCGCTGTATTTAGGTGTTGGATATTCTAAGCGTAAAAAGGCTTTAGGTTTTGGGATAAAATCTTCTTGGCATGAAAAACATACTGCTAGTAGTAATAAAACGTAAAACCTTTTTAATGTCATAATTATGTAATTGTAAACTTAACGAGTCTAATGCGTTTTTTGTCTAAAGCTTCAATGGTAAAAACGTAATTTTTGAAATTTATTTTACTATTCAGTTTGGGGAAACTTCTAGAAATCTCTAAAACAAAGCCTGCAATGGTTTCAGCTTCTCCTTTATGATCTTCAAAAATGGTTTCGTCATCAAGTTTTATTACCTTGTATAGGTCTTTTAAAGCTGTTTTACCTTCAAAAACATAATTGTTATCGTCCAGTTTGGAGTATGTTAAGTCTTCGTCGTCAAACTCATCACTGATGTCGCCAACAATTTCTTCAATAATATCTTCCAAAGAAATTAATCCCGAAGTGCCTCCATATTCATCAACTACAACGGCTAAGTGGACTTTCTTTTCTTGAAATTCAGCCATCAAATCATCTAGCTTTTTATTCTCTGGAACAAAAAATGGTTCACGAATTAATGTAGCCCAATCAAATTGTTTCCGGTCAATAAAAGGGAGTAAATCTTTTACGTACAGAATACCTTTTATAGTGTCGATATTATCTTTGTAAACAGGAATCCTAGAATAGCCATTTTCTACAATATCCGGCATTATATCCATGTATTTCTGATCTATGTTAAGCGCGAAAATATCAATTCGCGGGCGCATTACTTGTTTGGTATCGGTGTTTCCGAAGGATACAATACCTTGTAGTATTTTTTGTTCTTCTTTGGTAGTGTCATCTTCACTTGTCAATTCTAAGGCTTGCGATAATTGATCGACACTTAAATTAGATTTTTGTTTACCTAATTTTTGGTGTATGGATAATGTTACGCTTCGCATTGGGAGACTTATAGGAGACAGTAGTACATCTAAAACCTTTAAAGGGTAGGCCATAAATGTGGCGAATTTTAGATTATTTCTACTAGCATAAATTTTAGGAAGTATTTCACCAAAAAGTAATATTAAAAAAGTGACGATTACAACCTCTAAAGTGAATTTTAATATTGGGTTTGTAATGCCTTCAAATAGGTTGCTGCTTAGATAAGCAAACAGAATAACCACTGCAATGTTTATAAAATTATTGGCCACTAAAATGGTGGCTAGTAATTTTTTAGGACGCTCTAATAGTTGAAGTACAATTTGTATACGTTTAGATTTTGCCGCTATATCGGCCTCAACATCCGATTTAGATAATGAAAATAGTGCCACTTCTGCACCAGAAATAAGGGCAGAGCACAGGAGTAGTACAAATAATAATAGGTAACCTAAGGCAACAGAAAAATCGATTGCTACAAATAAACTTATTAAACTAACGGGGTCAGGATCCAAGAGCTTGGTTTTTGGTTAAACGCGGGGTTCTCGATATGGTATCGAGAATGATATTAAAACGGAAGGTCATCATCAGCATCTTCAATAGGTTTACTTGCAGGTTGTGGGCTAGTAGTTGCAGTTTTTTGTTCGGCAGGAGCTGCTTTGGCAGCGTTGCTTTCGCTTTCTTTTTTAGTAGAAAGAAACGTGAAATCATTACATTGAATTTCCGTAGAATATCTATCTACACCTTTATCATCTTGCCATTTTCTAGTTTTCAATCGGCCTTCAATATAGACTTTATCACCTTTGCTTAAATACTTTTCGCAAATTTCGGCGCCTTTATTTCTAACTACAATATTATGCCACTCGGTGTTGGTAACACGTTCGTTGGTTTGCTTGCTAACATAAGTTTCGTTGGTTGCTAAAGAAAAACGCCCAACACAGTTACCGCCTTCGAAGTAGTGCATTTTTACTTCGTCGCCTAAATGCCCAATAAGCATTACTTTATTTAATGTTCCAGCCATAATTATTTCTTTTGAAAGAATGCAAAAATAGATAAATAATTCTTATTAATCTGTATTTAAAATAGAACCGAAGCGGTTTGTTATTTTTAAATAAGATCAATTTCATTCCGTTTTTTAAAATTAATAAAAAATTGTGGTTTAGAAGAAATTAATACGTTAAAAATTAAAGCGTTCAATAAAATCGCCAATTAAAATGGGGACGGGAAAATCTCTTACATTTTCAATATTAATACCGTTTATAGGGAGTTTGTCAACCTTAATAATCCAGAAATGTGTGTATAGGTGCTGGTGCGAAAGTTTGTGCACTACAGCTTCCTTATTATATAGGAGTAATTCAAAATCTTGATTTGTAAGTAATTCATGATCCTTTATTAAGCTTTTAAAGCTTTTGAAATTGGTGGCTTTTTCAGTTTCAATTAAAGGAAATTGATAAAGGTTTTGCCAAATGCCTTTGCCTTGGCGCTGTTCTATAATCGTTTTTTCATCTTCAGAAATAAAAACTAAAAAATTGAAATGTTTCTTTTTCGCTTTCGCAGCTTTAATTTTTACGGGCAACTCGCTAATGGTGTTTTTGCTTAGGGCTATGCAGCTCGAGTTAAATGGACACGTATCGCAATCCGGATTTTTGGGTTTGCATTGTGTGGCGCCAAACTCCATAATGGCTTGGTTGAATTCAGCTGGCTGTTTAGTATCGATTAGTTTTTGAGCCAGTTGTTTAAATTCTTTTGCACCAGGCGTAGAGTTTATGGCGGTTGAAATTCCAAAATAACGAGACAAAACGCGGTAAACGTTTCCGTCCACTACAGCAGTAACTTCATTAAAGCAAATGGAAGCTATGGCACTTGCTGTATAATCGCCAACACCTTTTAGTTTTAGTAAGTCTTTATATGTGTTCGGGAATTTTCCGCCCAAATCAAAGGCTATATGTTTTGCGGTAGCATGCAAATTTCTAGCTCGCGAGTAGTATCCTAGACCTTGCCAAAGTTTTAAAACAGCACTTTCATTTGCGTTAGCTAAATCGAAAACTGTAGGATATTTAGCGGTGAAAGCATCATAATATGGTAACCCTTGCTTAACTTGTGTTTGCTGTAAAATAATTTCAGACAACCATATATAGTATGGATTTGTAGTTTTTCGCCAAGGAAGATCTCTTTTGTTAATTGAATACCAGTTGATTAGGGTTTTTGAGAACTTCATAGTTGAATTTGTAACGGCTGCAAAAATAAACGTTTATATTCTTAAATTTTAATGAATTAGGTTTGAAATATTGAATATTTAATCCTTATATTTGCATCCCTTTTAGAATTTAGTAGTAACCTAAAAATAATAGCAATAATGACAAAAGCTGATATAGTAGCAAAAATTTCAGAAAAATTAGGAATTGAAAAAGGAGACGTTCAAGCAACAGTTGAAACTTTCATGGAAGAAGTAAAAACTTCTTTAGAAGGTGGTGATAACGTTTACTTAAGAGGTTTCGGAAGCTTTATAATTAAAACTAGAGCAGAGAAAACTGGTAGAAATATTTCAAAAAATACAACTATCAAAATACCTGCACACAATATTCCTGCATTTAAGCCAGCAAAAGTATTTGTAGAAGGCGTTAAAACAAATGTAGACGTAAAATAAGCATCATTGCTGAGATCGTTCAGCGTTAAAACGAATTATTAACTTAAAACAGACTATTTATGCCAAGTGGTAAAAAACGTAAGAGACATAAGGTTGCAACGCACAAACGTAAGAAACGTAGACGCGCTAACCGTCACAAGAAGAAAAAATAAATCAAAAAAGTAGTTAGAGATTAGCTACTTTTTTTGGTTTTACAAAACACCAAGTTCTTTGAAATGAGTTCATTCAATTAAAATAATGAACTCCACAGATTTATTAAAAAATCCTGTGGTTTGGTAAAGCAATTTGCCAAACAAAAATATTGTATAATCCATCTGTCTCGAGTATTTCGAGGTGGATAAAAATTAACAAAATGGATAAAGAATTGATTATTCGATCTAGTTCCGAGCATGTTGATTTTGCCTTATTAAAAGATGGAAAACTTATTGAATTACAGAAAGACGAAGATGACAACAATTTTGCTGTAGGCGACGTGTTTATCGCTAAAATCAGAAAAACTGTTCCGGGTCTAAATGCCTCATTTGTAAATGTAGGCTACGAGAAAGATGCATTCTTGCACTATCACGATTTAGGTCCAAAATTACCTTCACTTTTAAAATTCACAAAACGTGTAAGCACAGGTAAACTTAAAGATTTTTCTTTAAAAAATTTCCCATTTGAAAAAGACATCGATAAAGACGGTAAAATTGTCGATGCCTTAAAATCAAATCAATCGCTATTAGTACAAATAGTAAAAGAACCAATATCTACAAAAGGCCCTAGAATAAGCTCAGAGCTCTCTATTGCTGGTAGATACATTGTTTTAGTGCCTTTTTCAAACCGTATATCTATTTCTCAAAAAATAGAAGATCGCGAAGAAAAAGACCGCCTAAAACGATTAGTGAAAAGCATAACCCCTCCAGGGTTTGGTATCATTGTTCGTACTGTAGCACAAGGCAAAAAAGTAGCCGAACTAGATAAAGATTTACAAAACTTGTTAGGCCGTTGGGCAACAATGTGCAGTAAACTACCAAAAGCAATTCATCCAAGTAAAGTATTGGGAGAAATGAATAAAGCCTCATCAATTTTGAGAGACATATTCAACGACACCTTTACAGGAATTACAGTAGACGATGAAACGCTTTTTTATCAAATTAAAGAGTATTTGCAAGAAATTGCACCTAAAAAAGAATCAATAGTAAAATTGTATCAGTCCAAAACACCTATTTTCGAGAAATTCGGAATAGAACGACAAATTAAAACCTCATTTGGCAAAACCGTGTCCATGGCAAAAGGTGCCTATTTGGTAATAGAACATACCGAAGCCCTTCACGTTATAGACGTAAATAGCGGAAACCGTTCCAACAAAGCCAACAGTCAAGAAGATACAGCGCTTGAGGTTAATCTAATCGCAGCTACCGAAATGGCTCGCCAATTGCGTTTACGCGACATGGGCGGCATTATTGTAGTCGATTTTATAGATATGACCAATGCTGAAAACAGACAAAAACTCTTCAATCATCTTCGTGACGAAATGAAGGACGACAGAGCAAAACATAAGATTTTGCCACCAAGTAAATTTGGACTAATTCAAATCACAAGACAACGAGTTCGACCAGAAATGAACATTAAAACACGAGAGGAAAATCCCGACGTAATAATTAATGGTTCCGAGGTAGAAGCACCAATAGGCATCGTGGAGAAAATTAACCACGACCTAGAAAAATTATTAAAAAAAGACTATAAAAAGCTGACTTTAAACACGCATCCTTTTATAGCAGCCTTCATAACAAAAGGCTTTCCATCGTTGCGTTCAAAATGGTTTTTTGAGCACAAAAAGTGGGTTAAAATTTTACCAAGAGATGCTTACACGTATCTAGAATACCATTTTTTCGATAAAGATGGTAATCAAATTAAATAACACAAACCCCGCACTAAGTAATTAGTCTGGGGTTTTTTTGTGTCTTGTATTTTGGGCGTTACCCGAAAAGGGTCGGGCTATCACTACTCGCTTTTTTGTGTTGCAAAGGCGCAACAACACAAAAAGAGCTCAAACAAACCGTTCTATCCCTAACGCACTTCATCGATTAAGTTTATGTTATTCGTCTAAAAGGTAGTTGGTTCATTGAATAATAGTTATAAAAGCAATCTATAATTATTAAATTTGCACCAACCTTAACCATCTTACAACCCTATTTTTTTAGAATGATACATTCCGTGTATAATCATCAGACGCAAATTCTTGAAACCGAATTTAAAGACGTTGTTAGCACTAAAGATTTAGTGCGCTACTTATTGCATTTTAAAAGCAATAAGCTCTACCCTAGACAATTACGAAGTATAGTTGATGCTACCGATGTTGTGGTAACTTTTACTTTTAAAGATTTACAGCTTTGCAATCAAGCTAAAACAAAATCTTTAGAAGATTATGCCTTTGTAGCTAGTGCCGTTGTTATTAGTAATCCTGCAACAGCAGCAATAAGCACGTTGTATGGAGCTATAGCTCAAAATAAAAAATATAAGTATAAGGTATTCTCAACCCGCTCGGCAGCCTTAAGTTGGCTGGACGGATTTAGTTTTAAGTAAGCTAATAAATTATTATTTTCAAGACTTAGTAAAATGTAAAACAAAACGGTTCGAAAAGCTAGCTAGACAACACTACCTGCTTTTCGAACCGTTTCAATTTAAAAATATGAAGCTTAGTTATTAGTTTCCAATAAAGCCAATAACTTCATAAGCACGTGTACCATCAACTTGAATTTTTTCATATAGAACATCATTAAATTCATAATAACGTTCACCGTCGATTGTTACTTTTTCAGCTTCCGAAGGGAGTTCATACACTATGGTGCCAATTTCTGGGTTTATAACTTCATAGTAATTATTTGTTTTAACAAAGTAAATGCCATTGTGTACATAATAGCTATGGTTGTTGTGGTTAATGCGTTTGTAGCCTGTAGGTAGCATTTTAATTTGAAAACCTCGTGTAGGTACAACAGGTAAATATCTACCACCATTCAGTCTAAAAAAGCTATTGTTGGTATAGTATATAGATGTGCCGTTGTGTTTTATTGTAACCGACGATTTTGGTATATTTCTAACCGATACTACTTTTCTAGTGGGGGTTTTATACTGTACTTTACTACGCGATACGGGGGCCTTTTTTGCACTTGTTTTTGTTGTTACCGTTTTAGTAACCGTTGTGCGTCTAGAGTTTGTTTGTGCAAAACTAGTTGCCGAAATCCCTAATACTAATAAAAGTGCTACGCTTGTTTTAAATATAGTTTTCATGTTTTTTATTTTTATGAGTTATACCCTTTAGACCTTGTAATGTCGGCAGTGTTTAACGCGATATCAGGCTTTAACATAACTTTATAAGTTAGTTTAGATGGATAAAACGAAAAGAACTGATAGATAATTATAAAAAAGAAGTACCATAAAAAAAAGTGCTAGATGTGTTAGTCGTCTGGCACTTAATAGTTAAGCGATGTGTTTTAAATTCTGTTGGAAAATCGTTTTTAGGAGGTAAATAGGCTTTCTAAAACCGTTCTAGATTCACTACCATAAATGCCATCGACGGTAATATGGTTGTCGGTTTGAAAATTTCTGAGTGCTTTTTCGGTATTCGGACCAAATACACCATCGGCATTTCCAGTTAAAAATTGCATTTTTATTAATATAAGTTGAAGCAGTTTCACGTTTTTACTACTATCACCTTGGCGTAAATAACCGGTTGGAATTACCAACTGAGATGAAACTTGGTCTGTTAAACTTCTAAATTCCAAAATACGATCCAATGGAAAGGTTTGTATGTTAACCTCATCGTTCTGATTACCGCCAATACAATAAATTGATTTTCCACTTTTTGTATAACCTATAAAGAAACCTACATGCCCAAAGGGACCATTTCTATTCGTTCTCCAAAACACAACAATGTCGCCAGGTTGCGGCCAATCGGTTTTGTGTCCCACCTTTAACCAGCTTCGGGCCATAGCACTATTAGATTGTTCTAATTTAGCTTGTAAAGCCACCCAGTTGGCAAAAATACTACACCAAGCCACCTCGTCGTTTCCAAAAGAAAGACCCGTTGTTTCTTGATATTCTAAAATGCGGTCGTTGTGTTGGGTACCTTTTATTTCTTTTTGTCCCAATTCGCCTAGAGCGATTTTTAATGTGTCTCCTAACATAATATAAAGTGTTTAAACGTTAAATATGCTAAGTAATTAGTTGATAGAGATTTAAATATAAGGAATTAAATTTTAAAAGCATTAATTTCATAGAGGCTGATTAATATCTTCTACTATTCAATTTTAACATTTTCTTCGCGTTCAGAAAGTTTTATGGTGTATTTAACAATAAAAAGAGATGCAATAATATGGAAAGCACGATCGTAATAAAATAAAATATTCCAATCATAATAATAGGCCAAAAAGGAAAAAAGATCCATAAGAGATAGCGCAAGAACAACTATTAATAGCTGCATAGATTTTTTAGTGTTTTGGGTGAAGCTATGGCAAGCAGCAACAATACAACTAAAAATGATGAATAAGCCATAAATATAATGTGTGATTTCTTGAGAGACATCGATCATTTTATAACTTACTGTATGCATAATAACATATAGGCAGTATAAGTTTAGAATAATTAAAAACCCGAAAAATACAAGAATATAAGGATCTACTTTTTTTATACTCGTTCTTTTTGTAATATGAAATATCAATGCGCTGTAACCAATAATACTCACATAGGATGTTAATTTATTAAAAATTAAAGATTCATAGTTGAACATGAGTAGGTTGCATATGGTAAATGACATAATTGTAATAAAAATATTTGGATGTCTGTAACCTTTAATATAGATAAAGAAAGAAAGAAAAACTAAGCTTGTAATAATTTTTGCTATTCTGTTTTCAAATAGATTTAGGGTGCTAAAAACAAATATGTTTATAATTAGCAAAAAGATAGAAGTAAGTATTAAGATTTTATTTTTGGGACTCATTTACTACTCGTAATAAGTATAAATTTAGTCTAAATATGATAGTTATTATAATTTCAGATTAAAAAAATTTATAATAAATCACTTCTTGTAAGATTTTATTCATGTATTTATCGAAATTGTTATAGAATAACTTAAAAATCAAAAATTTTAAATTAAAATAGCAGAATAAAACGCTTGATTTGGCGCGTTTTATATCTGCTATTTAATATGTAACATTCTGATTTTGTGATGTTTTTCTCTCAAAAACAATAGGTGTTATTAATTTTAAAAATATATTTATTCGAAATAGTTTTGGACTTTTTAAATTTTTAAAATTTGTTTTTATGGGTGTTTTGAGTCGTATTTATGGTGCTGGATTTGGAATAGCAGCATGAACGGCATTAATTTGTTCTAGAACAGAATCGCTTAATACAACGTTTATACTATCGATGTTTTCTTTAAGTTGTTCTAAGTTGGTGGCACCAATAATATTACTCGTTAAAAACGGACGTTGGTTAACAAAAGCAAGGGCCATTTGTGCAAGCGACATGTTATGGGCTTCAGCAATTTTAAGATAGCGTTTTGTAGCTTCGGTAGATTGCTCGCTGCTGTATCGTGCGAACCTTGGGAATAAGTTCAATCTTGAGTTTTCGGACTCTGTGCCTTTTATGTATTTACCAGATAAGACCCCAAAAGCCATAGGCGAATAAGCTAATAATCCTAAATTTTCACGCATAGACACTTCCGCCATGTCACCTTCGAAAACACGATTTATTAGTGAGTAGGCGTTTTGTATGGTGGCCATACGAGGTAAATTATTTGTTTTAGATTCTTCCAGATAGCGCATGGCTCCCCAGGCTTTCTCGTTTGACATTCCGATATGTCTAATTTTTCCAGATTTTATAAGGGTATCTAACGTATTTAAAATACTATTGAAGTTATCTTGCCAGGCATCGTTTGCATCATGATTGTAATCGCGCACACCAAAATAATTGGTTTGGCGTTCTGGCCAATGCAGTTGAAATAAATCAATATAATCGGTTTGTAAGCGTTTTAATTCGCCATCTACGGCATTGTTTATGGCTTCAGGGCTGAAACCTGTTTTACGAATATGCGCAGTATAATCACCTTTACCAGCTATTTTTGAGGCTAAAACAATTTGATCTCTCTTGCCTGTTTTTTTAAGCCAAGTACCAATAATTTTACTGGTTCGTCCTTGGGTTTCTGCTGTTGCTGGTACCGGATAAAGTTCGGCGGTGTCAATAAAATTAACGCCTTGTTCTAGTGCGTAATCTAATTGTGCATGGCCTTCGGATTCTGTGTTTTGATTGCCCCAAGTCATAGAACCTAGGCATATTTTACTAACTTTTATATTGGTATTCGGTAGTGTTGTGTATTTCATGTTGCGGTTTTCGAGATATTTTTAACTTAGTCGTTAAAGATAAAAAAACCTTTAAAAGCTTTTGTTTTTTTGAGGGTTTTTATGATGGTTTTACTTCAAGTGGGGTGTTTTAAAAAGGATTAGAATATTTTGTTTTTCTGAAGATGAACTGTAATTTATTATGGTTCTATAGTTTAGGAAAGGCCTGCGTTAGGGATTGCAGCGGATAGCCCACAGCCCGACGCAGGAGGTGCGAGGACTTGCAGTGTAAAGCCCGCCTCTCCCGATTGCTATCGGGAGAGGAACGCCCAAAAGGTTTATCTATTTAAAGGATTGTAACCCAAATAAGGGACTTCTTTCTCTATAAATGTGATGCCAAATGGTTCTAACTGTTTTAGGATAGGCTCATAAACTTCTTTGTTTATTGGGATTTGTACACCGGGAGTGGTAATTTTTTTATTGAGAATGGCAATGGTTGCTATGGCGACTGGTAAACCCACTGTTTTGGCCATGGCAGTGTAGGTTTGATCTTGACCGAGCGTGACCATACTGGAGTCTATTTGGTAATGTTTTCCATCTTTTTCGTAGCCAAATTTATGGTACATAACAAGCATGTCTTTGTCTTTTGGGGCAAGTGTCCAGCTGTCCATAAGTATTTTTTGGAGTATTTGAGCTGGGGTGGCTTTAACGAGTTCTACTTTTTTATTGGGATTAAATATGTCAAGCTCTAAGAGTTTGTCCCAAATAATATCGTCTTGGTCAATTTTAAGTTGGTAACGCAGTTTGAGTTCTACGGAATCGTTAGGGCTGTAGGGAAGAAAAGCGTTTGTGAAATCGCGATAACTCATGTTTTCGCTGTCTTCTATGGTGTAGCTATCATCCGTCATGCCTAGGGTTACAAAAATATTCCATGCTTTGCAGAAGCCTACACGGCGGATAGTGCCTCGGTATAACGTTTTTACATTTTCGAGCCCGTAAATGCTTTGATATTTTAAAGAATCGCGGTTGGCATAAACCTCGAAACGTCCGAAATTTTCGATTTCTAGAAATTCGGTACGACGAAATAAACGGTTGTAAGGAATGTACTTATAGGTGCCTTCTTGAAGAAATTTTGCAGAACCACCTTGGCCTGCAATAACCACATTTCGGGGGTTCCAGGTGAATTTGTAATTCCATAAATTGGTGTCGCTTTCTGGTGCTACAAGGCCTCCCGTGAATGATTCGAACAAAATAAGCTTGCCACCATTGTCACGAATACGGTCTAAAACGTGCATGGCGCTCATGTGGTCTATGCCGGGATCTACGCCAATTTCGTTCATTAAAATAAGCCCTTTCTTTATAGCTTCTTGGTGTAAATCTTGCATGTTTTGGTCTACATACGATGCCGTTACCATGTGTTTTTCATACAAAACGCAATCTTTAGCAACTTCAATATGGAAACGTGCCGGAAGCATAGAAATCACAATGTCGGCTGCTTGAATAGCTGTTTTTCTGTCGCTATCGTTAAATACATCGAGTGTTATTGGCTTGGCATTTTTGTGGTTTGCAATTAAGGTTTTTGCTTGGGTGATGTTTAAATCGGCAACAGTGATAAATAATTGTTCGCTTTCCGATTTATCTAGTAAATACTTTAACAAATAGGCAGTAGATTTTCCGGAACCAATGATTAATATATTTCGCATATTGAGTAATTTTGTTTGGTGGTGTAATAATTGGGTTTATGCTTCACTAATTTAATGAATTTTAAAGGATTTAATTTTAATTATTATGAATAGAACTATTTTAATAACAGCTTCCATTTTAGGATTAATCAGTATTGTTTTAGGTGCTTTTGGAGCTCATGGTTTAAAAGCGTTAATTTCTGTTGAGGCTGTACAAACTTTTGAAACAGGTGTACGTTACCAAATGTATCATGCTTTTTTATTGCTGTTTGTTGGTGGTTCAAATGTTATTTCTGAAAAAACAAAAACCAAAATGTTTTATTTAGTGATTGTTGGTTTACTGTTTTTTTCTGGTTCTATTTATGGTTTAGCAACTAATACTTTAACAGGTTTCGACTTTAAAACTATAGGGTTTATAACACCTATTGGAGGTTTGTTACTTATTGTTGCTTGGTTACTTATGTTTATTGATTTCTTAAAAAAGAAGCCTATTGTCTGATTTATTTGTTTTAAATTTACGCAATAAATAATTTATCATCAAAACATGGGAAATTACACTCAAACTACGAAAACGATTGCGTTAGAATCTTACGGTATTAAAAAGGCCAAAATTCATTATCAATTATCACCCGAGGAACTTCATGCTATTGCTATTGAAAAAGGGCAGGGGCAAACAGCTTCGTCTGGAGCTTTAGCAGTAAATACAGGTGAATTTACAGGGCGATCGCCAAAAGATCGCTTTATTGTTAAAGACGATATTACTAAAGATAAAGTATGGTGGGGCGATATCAATATCCCTTTTGAAGCGGATAAATTTGATGCGCTTTATAATAAGGTTGTTGATTACTTGTCGGGAAAAGAAATTTTTGTTCGCGATAGTTATGCTTGCGCCGATGAAAATTATAAACTGAATATTAGAGTTATAAATGAATTTCCGTGGAGCAACCAGTTTGCTTACAATATGTTTTTAAGGCCTACGGAAGCCGAATTGGAAGATTTTACCCCGGAATGGACGGTTGTTAATGCACCCGGATTTATGGCTGTAGCAGCCGAAGATGGAACGCGACAACATAATTTTGCTATTTTAAACTTCACTAAAAAGATAGCCTTAATTGGTGGAACGGGATATACAGGAGAAATTAAAAAAGGCATTTTTTCGGCATTGAATTTTATTTTGCCTGTATTTAAAAACACCCTACCTATGCATTGCAGTGCCAATGTGGGGGAAGATGGAGATACAGCTATTTTCTTTGGACTTTCAGGAACAGGAAAAACAACGTTGTCTACCGACCCGAATAGAAGCTTAATTGGCGATGATGAGCATGGGTGGACTAATGAAAATTCAGTATTTAACTTTGAAGGCGGTTGCTATGCTAAAGTGATTAACCTTTGTAAAGATAACGAGCCTGAGATTTTTGATGCCATTAAAAAAGGAGCTATTCTTGAAAATGTTATTTTAGATAAAAGCGGCGATGTTAATTTTGCCGATACATCGATTACACAAAACACACGAGTAAGTTATCCGATAGATCATATTGAGAATATCAGGAAACCTTCCGTAGGGAAAAATCCGAAGAATATTTTCTTTTTAACGGCAGATGCTTTTGGTGTTTTACCTCCAATTTCTAAGTTAACACCAAGCCAGGCTGCATATCATTTTATTTCGGGTTATACGGCTAAAGTTGCAGGAACCGAAGCGGGTGTTGTTGAACCTGTACCATCGTTCTCAGCTTGTTTTGGTGCACCTTTTATGCCATTACATCCTTCTAAATACGCCGAGATGTTAAGTCAAAAAATGACTGATGCTGGTGTAAATGTATGGTTGGTAAATACCGGTTGGACGGGCGGTCCTTACGGTGTAGGTACACGTATGAAATTGAAATATACCAGAGCCATGATAAACGCTGTGCTTAATGGTGATTTGGGTTTATACACTTATGATGATTACCATATTCACTCGGTATTTGGTGTGGCGCAACCTCGGGAATGTCCAGGTGTACCAACCAGTGTTTTGAGTCCGCGTGCCACTTGGAATGATGATGAAGCTTATTATACAACAGCTTTTAAATTAACTAATGCATTTCGTGAGAATTTCAAAAAATTCGAAGCCCATTGTAGTGAAGAAATTAGACGTGGCGGCCCGCAACGTTATGCATTCTAGTAGAATTCTATTAGATTGAATTATATAAAAAAGAGCGATTTCATAACTTTGAAATCGCTCTTTTTATTTATTTATAAGTCGTGTTCTTTATAAAACTTTATCGTGTACTTTGGCGTGTTTTCCGTTGTTCCAAAGGGTTAAAATATCAGTGGCCACATGAGCACCACTTCCGGAAGCTATGGCAAATTGACTGCGCCATCCGGCTAAAGTACCAGCGACATAAAGATTAGTTTCAATTAAATGATCGGTATTTTTTAACCAAATACGATCTTTTTCGGCCGCAGCTCTAGGGTGTGGTTCTATAAATGGCTCTAAGCCATTGATGTTTATTAAATTGGTGTAACCTACAGCAACTACCACGATTTTAGCTGTGTAAGTGCTTTTGTTTGTGGTTACCGTAAAACCGTTTTCAGATTTTGAAATATCAGAAACCTTTTCGTGGTCTATTTGTTCAACATGCGGATATAACGCGGTAAGTTGCGCAATGCCATTATCTAAAATAGATTCGCCAGTGGTACCTGGAGCCAGACCTAATACGTTATTAAATAAGGCTGTTTGTAAATGTGATGTTTTTTGGTGGGTGATTATCGCTATGGATTTATCTTTAGCAAAGGCTTTGTTTTGGGCCGAACCTAAAACTAAGGCGCAAGATAAACCTGCTGCACCGCCACCAATAATTAAAGCATCAATCATATTAATTACGTCCTTTTACTTTTTGTTCAATTTGCTTAGAAACTCTTAAAATAAGCATCATTAAAATAACGCAAAGCGAAGCTACAATGGTAATTATAGCAATGGCGCTTTGGCCTTCTAATGGATTACTGAAATCAATTTGTGTAAAGTTAAAAGCAATAAGTGCTAAGGCAAGTATGCTGAGTACGATGGTTAAAATTTTCATAGGATATAAAGATTATGCAACTTGAAAAAGTGCTTTAATGTTGTGAGTAAATAATTTTACGGCAATAGCCAATAATATAACGCCAAATACTTTACGAATTATATTGATGCCATTTTGCCCTAGAATACGCTCTATGCGTGTTGATGTTTTTAAAACGATATAAATAATAAGGACATTCATTAAAACGGCAACAATAATATTTTCTATTCTGAACTCTGCTCTAAGCGATAATAAAGTGGTTAAACTTCCAGGTCCTGCAATTAATGGAAAAGCTAGAGGGAATACAGCGGTATTCATCGAGGTTTCTTCGTCTTGCTTATAAAGTGTAATACCTAAAATCATTTCTAAAGCAATAAAAAATAGGATAAAAGCACCAGCTACGGCAAAAGAATTAACATCAATACCAATAAGGTTCAAAATACTTTTTCCTAGAAATAAAAAAATAATTAAAATAACACCTGCAATAACAGATGCTTTTCCACTTTGTATATGTCCTGCTTTTTTACGTAAATCGATAACAATCGGTATGTTACCAATGATGTCTATAACAGCAAAGAGCACCATAAAAGCTGTAATGATTTCTTTAAAATTAAGTTGCATAAATTGGGGCTTTAAATTTTCGGCAAAAGTAGTTTATTTTTTTAATTAAAAAGACTAAGGTATTAACTATTTTTGTAGTCTACAAGATAAAAAAATATATGTTTCAATTAGGGAAAACCATTGTGTCAGAGGACGTTATAAAGAAGGATTTTTTATGTAACCTATCGGCCTGTAAAGGGGCTTGTTGTATCGATGGAGATGCGGGAGCGCCGTTGGAAGCGGAGGAGACAGAAATATTAAAATCTATTTACCCGAAGGTGAAACCCTTTTTGCGCCAAGAAGGTATTGATGCTATCGAAGCTCAAGGTACTTTTACAACATCGGAAGATGGCGATTTGGAAACGCCGTTAATTAATGGAGCCGATTGCGCTTATGTGATTTTCGATGATAAAAACGTAGCGCTTTGTGCTATTGAAGAAGCTTATAATCAGGGTGAAATATCATGGAAAAAGCCCGTTTCTTGTCATTTATACCCAGTTCGAGTGAGCGATTATACCGAGTTTTCTGCAATTAACTATCATAAATGGCAAATTTGCGACGATGCTTGTTCTTTAGGAGAAGAATTGGGTGTGCCTATTTATAAATTCGTAAAGGAAGCTTTGATTAGAAAGTTTGGCGAAGACTGGTATATGGAACTTGAAAAGGTAGCCGAAACCATGTAAATTAAAAATCGGCTGTCTTTATTCGGTTTTATTTTTTTCAAAATAAATTATTTTAAAGCATTGCAACTTTTGTGGTGATGCGTACGCGAGTATTTTATAAAATCATACTTTTTTAAGGCTGGTTTTGCTTTTACTATTTTTAAATTTTGAACACTTTTTAAGTGAAAAAAAAATAAAAAAAGTGGTATTTAAATTTTGATTTTAGGAAAGTTTATAATGCAAAATTAAATAGCAATCCTTTCATGAATTATTGAAAATTGGCAAAAATAAGGAAAGTGAAATACAGGACAATCAAGTGTAAAACAAGGGGTTTTAAGGCGAATTTGTAGTGATAATTCTAGGTGCAAACTTGGTTTTTTAATGTTTTTAATATTTTGATATTCAGAATGATAAGAATATCAAAAAAATAGCGGGAGCTTTTTGCGATATTTCTAAATTGTTAAAAACTTGTTGACAATGTTTATAAAATACCCTTTCATTTTAAACTACAATTGTCAATCTTTGTTGTCGGCAAAAATAGCAACGCTTTTCTTTTTAATATAAGATGGATTAGTAATGTAAAAGAAGCCTCTTTTTATTTCTCTAAAGGGAAAACATAACACGATTTTACAGATTAATTAATAGTATTTTGAATTACTTATTACGATTCAAATGACGATCTAGCTAGTAACAGAAAATAATTATGGAGATTACACAAATTATAAAAAGAGATTACGAAACAAGTCCTTTTGTTTTAAGCAAAATCTCTAATGCAGTTGAAAAAGCCATGCTTTCAGTTGGAAACGGAACTAAAGAAGATGCTGAATCGGTTGCTATAAAAGTTTTAAAAACGTTACTAGAAAGAAAAGAAAAAGATATTAATTATTTACCCAACGTAGAGCAAGTTCAAGATCTTGTTGAGGATAAATTAATGGATAGCCAGTTTCACGATGTTGCAAAAGCATACATATTATATAGAAACGAGCAAACTAGAAGTAGAAAAACCAATATTTTCGAAAAACGAATTAACCTAAAACCTTACGAATACCCAGCACTTAACGATTATGTTGATGCGATTAGACATTCGTATTGGATTCATTCAGAATTTAATTTCACTAGTGATATTCAAGATTTTAAAACACGCCTAACACCAATAGAGCAAAATGCCATTAAGAATACTATGTTGGCTATTTCTCAAATTGAAGTTGCTGTAAAAAGCTTTTGGGGCGATATTTATAATAAAATGCCAAAACCAGAAATTGGTTCGGTAGGTGCTACTTTTGCTGAAAGTGAAGTACGCCATCATGATGCATATTCGCATTTACTGGAAATATTAGGTCTTAACAATGAGTTTAAAAACCTAAAGAAAAAACCGGTAATAATGAGACGTGTACATTATTTAGAAACCGCTTTAAAAAATGCTAAAAGTGAAAATAATAAGGATTATGCAGAATCTATTTTGCTATTCTCTTTATTTATTGAACATGTGTCTCTGTTTTCACAATTTTTAATAATTATGGCGTTTAATAAACATAAAAACATGCTTAAAGGGGTGTCTAATGTTGTTGAAGCGACTTCTAAAGAAGAACAAATACATGGCGATTTCGGCATTGATATTATTCAAATTATAAAAGAAGAAAACCCAACTTGGTTTGATGCTGAGCATGAAGCCTTAATTAAACAATTATGTATTGAAGCTTTCGATTCTGAAAGTGATATCGTGGATTGGATTTTTGAAGATGGTGAATTGGATTTCTTACCAAAAGATGTGATTAATGAATTTATTAAAAACAGATTCAATAATTCGTTAGAGAGCATTGGTATTGAAAAAGTATTTGAAGTTAATGACGATTTAATAAAACAGACTGAATGGTTTGATGATGAAATTATCGGAACAAAACACGGTGATTTCTTTGTTAAACGCTCCATAAATTACAGTAAAAGAACGAAAAGTATAACTAGCGACGACCTATTTTAAAAATGAACAATCAGACAGAAAATCAGACCGAAAAGAGTTTAAATCAAGACACAACATCATCTAATTACGATGATTTGAAAAAAGCTAGAAAAGAAGCTAGAAAAGAAATAGGGAAACAGCCAGAAATTAAATGGTTAACCGAAAATAGTCGCAAGTTTTTAGGATCTGGATACCTTACAGAAGGTGCAACACCAGAAGGAAGAATAAGAGAAATTGCAGAACGTGCCGAAGAAATTTTAAAAATCGATGGTTTTGCCGATAAGTTTTACGGGTACATGGCCGAAGGGTATTACTCTTTAGCATCTCCAGTATGGTCTAACTTTGGGAAACGTCGTGGCTTACCAATTAGTTGTTTTGGTTCGCATATTTCTGATGATATGGGCGATATTTTATATACCCAATCAGAAGTTGGAATGATGTCTAAACTTGGTGGTGGTACATCAGGATATTTCGGAAAATTGCGCCATAGAGGTGCACCAGTAAAAAATAACGGAGAGTCTTCAGGTGCAGTTCACATCATGCAACTTTTCGAAAAAATGGTCGATGTTGTAAGTCAAGGGTCTGTACGTCGTGGTCGTTTTTCACCGTATTTACCAATTGAGCACCAGGATATCCACGAGTTTTTAGAAATAGGAACAGAAGGAAATCCAATTCAAGAATTAACGCACGGTGTTACTGTAAGTAACGAGTGGATGCAAGAAATGATTGATGGTGATGCTGATAAAAGAGCCATTTGGGCAAAAGTATTACAACGTAGAGGCGAAATAGGATACCCATATATTTTCTTTAGAGACAACGCGAACAACAACGCACCAGATGTTTATAAAGATAAAAATCATGAGATTTACGCTAGTAACTTATGCTCGGAAATTATGTTACCTACTAACGATCGTTGGTCTTTTGTATGTGTATTATCTTCTATCAATTTATTAAAGTATGATGAGTGGAAAGATACCGATGCGGTAGAAACTATGGTGTACTTTCTAGATGCCGTTTTAGAAGAATTTATTACCAAGTTAGAAGTTTATAGGGATTCTGATAATAGAGACGATAGACACACCTTCATGTTTATGGAGAAAGCGTATACGTTTGCAAAAGAAAACCGTGCTTTAGGTATGGGCGCTTTAGGATGGCACTCATTATTACAATCTAAAATGTTAGGTTTTGATAGTCAAGAAGCTTTCGATTTAAACAGTGAAATATTTAAAACGATTAAAGAAAAATCAGTTAAAGCTTCAGAAGAATTAGCTGTTTTATTTGGCGAGCCAGAAGTTTTAAAAGGTTACGGTAGAAGAAATACAACATTAAATGCTGTAGCTCCAACAACCTCTTCAGCTTTTATTTTAGGACAAGTATCACAAGGTATTGAGCCAATTTGGTCTAATAGTTATGTAAAAGATATTGCAAAAATAAAAACGACTATTAAAAACCCGTTCTTATTAGATCTTTTAGAAGAAAAAGGAATTAATACTACGGAAATTTGGAAGTCTATTCGTGATAATGATGGATCGGTACAACATCTAGAAGAAGAGCTTACAGAGCACGAAAGAGATGTGTTTAAAACCTATTCTGAAATTGACCAGATGACTATTATTTATCAGGCTGCCAACAGACAGAACCATATTGATCAAGCACAATCGTTAAATATTATGGTGCACCCAGATATGCCTGTAAAAGATATTAATAAAATCTATGTTACAGCTTGGCAATTAGGTGTTAAATCGTTGTATTACCAACACAGTATGAATGCTGCACAAAAATTCAAACAAAAGAAAGAATGTAAAAGTTGTGAAGGTTAATATTCACACTTAAAAGATAGAGTATTGAAAATCCTGCTATAGGGGTAGGTAAGTGTTAATTAAAGCATCTCGAAAGAGGTGCTTTTTTTTTATGCCTTCAATTGAAATAGAAAAGAATTTACTTTATATTTAAAACCGAAAAAGGAAGCTGTGAGGCTTCCTTTTTTATATAACCCATAAGTTGCTAGATAATGCAGTAGCTAGGTTTTAAATAGTGTTTAAACTGGGTTTTAAACTAAAGTTATGGCTATTGACATAAATACGATGTTTGAACGCTAACTATTACTTGGAATTTCTCGTTTGAACCAATGTTATATTTTTCAGTTGGTAACAAAATAAAAAAGCACCTCAATTGAGGTGCTTTTTTATGCTTATATAGTTTGGTGTGTTTTAATCCAAAATATTGGTTTCGGCTAAGTCTTCATTGTTTTCAGACATTAAAGCGAAAAATTTATCAATGTTTGGAAGAATAATAATTTTTGTTCTTCTGTTTTTTGCTCTGTTTTCAGCCGAATCATTAGTCGCAACAGGTTGGTAGCTACTTCTACCAGCTGCAATTAGTTTTTCTGGAGCAACATTATATTTGCTTTGTAATTTACGAACAACAGATGTAGATCTTAATACACTTAAATCCCAATTATCGGCAATGTTAACCGTGTTTATTGTTCTAGAATCTGTGTGCCCTTCTACCATAACATCTAAACTAGGTTCAGAATTAATTACATCGGCTAATTTTTGTAAAATATTATCAGACTTAGCGCTTAAACGATGACTACCAGTATTAAATAACATATCATCTGCGATAGAAATCATAACTACAGTTTCGTTAATGTTTACCGCAAAATCTTCATCTTCATTGATGTTACTTTCGTTAATGGTTTTTTGCAGATTATAGGCTACAGCTAAATTCATAGAATCTTTAAGCGTTTTTGCTTGGCTTAGTTTGTTTGGATCAACATGTTTAAGTGTTTCACGCATTTTAGACTTGACAGTATTAGAGATAACAACATTACCAACAACATCTAGTTTGGTATCGTTTTCTTGCTTTAAAGTCGCTAATTTGGCGTTATAAGTATCAACGCGAGACTGAATTTTATCAAACTTTGCTTCTAAGTCTTCTTTCGCTACTCTGGTTTTAAGTAGTTCACTTTTTATTTCACCATTTTCATGTTCAAGGGCTAAGTATTTCTTTTTTGAAACACAAGAAAAAGTAAGGGCCAATAGTAATATAATCGATATTTTCTTCATAATAATAAAATTTTCATTTATTACATTTACGGTGAAGTATCGTGTTTAGACGTTAATAAGTAAATTTATTTAAAGAAACCAGGCTTAAATCGTTTCTGATTAGGCAGATGTGTTTAAAACAAAAAAGCACACCTATTAGGGTGCGCTTTGTTATTTGTATCTTTTTTAGATTTACTTATATTGACATAAGTAAGCTGTTTGTTCACTCACGGTTACCTGGAATTTCTCGTTGGCATCAATGGTATATTTTTCGCCAGCTTTATAAGTTACCCATTCTGATGAGTTTGGTAATTTTACTAACATTTCCCCTTCAATAACATTCATGGTTTCATGTTTTGTTGTTCCAAATTCGTAGGTTCCAGCTTCCATAACACCTATAGTAGATTGTCCTGTTGCCGATGTGTAGCCTAACGATTTTACGTTGCTATCAAAATATTCGTTTGCAGATATCATTTCTTTATATTTTTTCAGTTGATTACAAAAATAAAAAAGCACCTATAGAATAGATGCTTTTTTGCGTTATAATTTTGGTAAAAATATTATTCTTCTTCTGTACTAGAAATTGTTGCAGGTTCCACAGAGGAATCGTGCGCATTATGATATTCTTCTAATAAACTCATAGTGGCTTTAAGCAAATCTTTCGTTTCTAATAACACCCCAAAGTATAAGGTGGTGTTCTTCGGACTCGATTCTTCAGTACGTGTTCTTTCAACTTGTTTCTGAATTTTTTCAGATAACAACTTAAACACATCGTCTTTTCTGCTTAAAATTTGTCCTATTTGCTCAAAAGAATGCGAATCGAAAGCCGTTTTCATATCATGAAACAATCCTTCAACCGATGCATCAACCTCTTTCAACTCTTTAATTTGGTTGAATTTCAGTTTCTTATGGTTGTTGTTAATATGCTTATAACTCACCTTAGAAATATATTCTAAAGATTGTGCCATATCCTGTAAGTAGCCTAAAACATTAATGTAGAAATTACTTGCACCAACACTAGATTCGTCTAAGTTTTTAATAAAATAGAAAATGTTGTTACGTAAATCGTCAACTTCAATAGATAATTTATTAACCTGTTTTTGGTTCTTTTTAAGCGATACTAAATCTTGTTTAGCGAGACCGTTTATAGCGTTTGTATAAATTTTGTTTCCACGTTTTACTACGTTAGCAATATTGCCAGCACTTTCGTGAATAACACCTTGTACAGAACTACTTTCTGCCTTTATCAAGCTATCTTCTGCTCTAACTTCTTTCGATTTTTTATTATGAACTACCGAACTTCTAATTAATAAACCAAAGGCTGCAACCAATAATATAGGGAACATTACCGTAATGTTTAGGTTTAATAAATAGGCGACTAAAGCTGCTGCTGAAAACGCACTAAAGGCTGTAAAAAACCATCCACCAATAACGTTTATTACACCCGCTACACGGTACACAGCACTTTCTGCACCCCAAGCTCTATCGGCAAGTGATGATCCCATGGCTACCATAAAAGTAACGTATGTTGTAGATAGTGGTAATTTGTATGAGGTTGCTATAGAAATTAAAACTGCAGCAATCATTAAGTTTAATGCTGCTCGCACTAAATCGAAAGCAGGTAATTCTACTGTTTTATTTTTTGATAAGGTAATCACTGGAACTTCAAACTGTTTATCAATTTTAGCTTGCCAAGAATTTGGTAGTAAATATGATGTTGTTTGAGAAAGTAAAACCGCTACACGCACAAAACCACGTGATAAAAAGTTAGGTTGAAAACGTTCTTTAGTTTCACTTTGGCTAGCAAGGTCTAACGATGTTTTTACAACGTTTTTCGCTTTGGTAGAAAACCATAACGTTAGTACCATAATCATACCTGCAGCAAAAAGCAACCAGTTGTTGGTTGGTACTTTTTCGGCTAAAATAGTCATCGGGAATTCGTAAGCAGGAACTCCAGAGGCCGACCATGCTAAAAAGGCATTGTAAGCCGCAACAGGTACACCAATAAAGTTTACTAAATCGTTACCAGCAAAAGCAAGTGCTAAGGCAAACGTACCTACTAAAATAATAAGTTTGTAGATGTTTATTTTGGCAAGCGAAATAAGAGCTAATGAAAGTAAAGACCATATTACAGAACTTACTAAAATAATACCAAGTACTTGAGTTTCTAAAAAGTGAGCCATAGTACCACCACCCAAAATATCGTAAGATTCGTTGGCGTAAGAGGTGCCTTTTAATCCTTTCATAAAGATGAAATAGGTAATGGCTGTAATGGCAAAACCACCAAATAGCGCACCAACCCATGGGGCTTTATTTTCAAAATTATAAGATAATAGTAAACGGGCAACCCATTGTACTAAAGCACCAATGGAGAATGCGACGACCACCGAGAGCAGAATTCCGAATATAATTTGAGACGCTTTTGAAGTGTTGATATAGTTAATAACATCGCCAAAATCGCCACCATCGTGTCCAATTTTTATTAAGGCAATGGCAACTGCAGCCCCCAATAATTCGAATACAATGGAAACTGTAGTTGATGTTGGCATCCCAACGGAGTTAAAGAAATCGAGCAGTAATATGTCCGTAATCATTACGGCCATAAAGATGATCATGATTTCGTTAAACATAAACTCACTTGGGTTAAAAATACCCTTACGAGCAACTTCCATCATACCGCTAGAAAAAACAGCTCCAACCGCAACACCTACACTGGCCACAATCATAATGGTTTTAAAAGAAATGGCTTTAGAGCCAATAGCCGAGTTTAAAAAGTTTACGGCATCGTTACTAACGCCCACCACCAAATCTGCAATTGCAAGAATGGCTAAGGCGATAATCATATACAAATAGATATTATCCATAGTGTCTGGTTGAAATAAGGTTGCAAATATCATGACTATATAATGGTGTTGTGTTATGTTAATGTTATTTCTTTAAAAGTGTATATCGCACTGTAAACGATACATGATTTTATTGTTTCCGCCTGCCACATCTAAGTAGCTTAAATCGGTTTGAATTTTTAATTTATGTCCAACAATATATTTTGACAAACCAATGGTGTATTGGTTTTCGGCGTTTTCGTTGGTGATGTTTTTATCTAAAGTAATATTGGTGTAACGTCCAGAAACTTCGTAGTTGCTTTTAAGTAAATACCCGGTTTGAAGGTTTAAACCACGGCCTACTTGCACCACATCGCCAGTTAAAGTGCCATCAGAATTCATGGCAATTGGGTTATCGGCATCTCTATCGGCGTATTCAGCCATAAAAGAAAATCCTTGATACTTAAACATGGCATCTATAAAAAGTGTGCTAATGTTGGTTTCAAAAAAACCGGTATCAGTTTCCATATAGCTTCCCATATTGCTGCGTGTTTTTACAGCATTATTGTTATAATCGTATACTACGCCTAGTGCTAGTTTTGGGGTCGATTCTCGTTTTAAGTCGGCACCTTTATAATCGCCATCACTGGTAAATTCACCGAAAGGGTAAAAATCTAATCGGCCAGTATATTGATGTCCGCCTAAGTTTCCAGTAGTTACATTTCGGCCTTCACCTTGTGCTATTGAAAAAGTTTCTTTAACAATAAAAGAGTTGGTTAGGTTAAAATGATGTTTTAATTGCATTCCGAAATCACGATCGATGTTAAAACGGCTATTAAGTAAAGAGCGATCTACTTGTTGCAAGTTTGCTGAAGATATAATACGTTCGCGGTTGCCAGGTAATTTTGTTTGGCCTACCCAAAGTTCAAAATTCTTATAAAAATTCCACATTAAAAATGCATCTAAAATATAACGTGGCGCGTTCCCTGTAAATTCCGAAGCACCCGATTGGTCTCTGTTAGATAAGCCCAATTCAATTTTATATTTTAATTTCGGGCTGTAAGCAAAACCATTAAATTTCAATCGAGAGCGTCTAATTAGGAAGTTGGCGTCGCTTTTTTCGCCATCTTCCCAAACGGAAGAGCCAAGAAGTTGAACTCGTAATCCTACTTTCATGGTCCAAGAGCTGTCTTTTCCAACCACGTTGAAAATACCGTTTCCGAATTTTCCGGTTGTAATCTCTTGCGCTTGCGCGGAAGCCATAAACCAGAAAACTACTCCAAACAGGATAAGTTTAAGTTTCATTATTCAGTATTAGTTTTTGTCGCTGCAAAGAACTAAAAAGAATGTTAACTTAATGTTTCCTAATGATTAAGTTTGAAACAAAAAAGGCTACCTAAAAATAGGTAGCCTTATTAGAATTCACTATAATGTAGTCGACAAAAACTAATAGATTATATGAAAAACTAATCTTGTTGTCCAAGGATATTACAAATATCTTGGATTAAATTGACTTAAATGTAACCACAATATTAAGTAATTATTAATATTGTGGTGAATTTAATAAAATGTAAAATACTGATTAATAATTATTTATACTTCCAATGTTAATTTAATGTTACGTAAATGTTGTGTAATTGTAAAATATTTTCTATCTTCGTAATGGAAATAATAATCTCAAACCCAACTTACAATGAAAAATATATTAATTATCGCATTAGCTTTGTTTACATCTTTGACTTTTGCTCAAAATGATAAAAAGCTAACTTTAAATAAAGAAACAAATCAAATTGATGCTGTTTACTATCATGAAAATGGTAAAGTTAGCCAAACAGGAACTTTTACTGCTGATGGGAAACTAGACGGAAAATGGATTAGTTTTGATGAAGCTGGTGAAAAAACAACGGTTGCTTTTTATAAAGATGGTAAAAAAGTTGGAAAATGGATTCACTGGATCGAAGGAAAGAAAAAAGTAGTAAGTTATGAAAATAACGTAGCTACCTTATAAATAGCATACTATTTTAACATAAAAAGAACGCCTAAAACAATATGTTTTAGGCGTTTTACTTTTATAAAAAGAAATCTTTTAGAACTTATATGCGTATCCAATTGAAAACTCGGTACCAGGTTCTCTTAAAGAGAATATTTGATCTTGGGCTTCATACGATTGGAAAACACTTTCTCTGTCGCTGCCTAAGATGTTTGATACTTTAATATCTATAGATGATTTTTTAGACGCTCCAAAAGCTTTGTTTAACGTAAAGTTTAAGCTCTGGAATGGTTTTGTAAATACATCTGGAACACCACCTAAACCAACAACCTCTAAGGTTTTACCTTGCACATTAAAGAATAGACCGGTTTGTAGACCAAGTTCTTTATTAGCGTAGTTTAAGCTCGTGTTTACTAAAAACGGTGCTTGCCCTTGTAATTGTCTTTTTTCGTCTATGGTTTGGCCATCTCTTGCGTTGGCAACTCTAGAGTTGTATTCTTCCTCAGACATGGTTAACTCCGATTCGGTAACCGATACGTTTAAAGCAAACTTTAAATCGTTTAAATCTTCAGCAATAAAACCTAAGCTTTTTCTAAACTCTACCTCGGCACCATAAACCTTGGCGCTACCTAAGTTACCAATAGTTAATTGGGTTGGGGCAGAAGCAAAGAATGATTTTTCTAAAGGATCTTTAAAATCTTTAAAGAAAGCACTTACCGCAAACATTTGTCCGCCAGCTCCGAAGTTTTCAAATCTTAAATCGAAGTTGTTTACATAGGTTGGTTTCAAATCGATGTTACCAATAAATAAACGGTCTGTAATAGGATCGAAAATTTGAGATAAAGAAGCTTCTTTAAAAGAAGGTCTTGCTGTTGTTTTATAATATGATGTACGAATGTTAGATTTTTCGGTAGCGGCATAAATAAAGTTGGCCGACGGAAATAAATCGTAAACATCAATCACTTTGAATCTATTATATAAATCTGCACCATCTTGCCCAGTGTAATATGATGAAAAGGCTTCAGCTCTTAAACCTAAAATAGTTTTTAGTTTTTCAGAAATATTAAATTCATTAGAAATGTAAGTTGAAGAAATATGTTGCTCACCTTCATAAGCATCATTAGGGTTAAAAAGATCACCAGAAATTAAATATGTACCGTTTGAGTTATCTCTACTCCAAAGGTTTTCTGTTGCTAAAATATTATCAGGATTTCCGTTTAAAACTGATGTTCCGTTATTGTCAAACGTCCAATCGTCTACACTAAAATCTCTAAATTTATACGTATGGCCACCACCAAATTTCACTTTTGCAGGTTTTCCGAATAATTCGTATTTTTTACTCAAATCGACTTTACCAGCCCAGTTTTCTTCTTGTAAAAAACGCCAAATTCTAATAGGGAACGTTGCTGCGGAAGCACTAATAAAATAATCGCCAGTTTGAGATTCTTGAAGCGGTGTTACTCTATGATCTAAGTCGTGAACTTTAGATATTGTTGGAGATAATTTCCATTCGAAGTTCCAGTCATTTTCTGCACCAAAAGAGTGCGTACCATTTAATAATACGTTGGTTACGGAGCGTTCGGTATAAGTAATAGCGTCTTTTGTTAATGGCTCATATCCAGAGCCAGAACCAGAACCACCTTGTGCTACGGTTTGACTAAAGAAACCACCAGCAGATTCTCCATTTTGAATATGAAGTACATTAAAACGGTATTTTGAGTTTTGTGTTTTAAAAGTAAGTCCAACAAGTCCGTTTACAAGAACATTATTAATACCTTCACGACCATTAGAAATTCTATCGGCAACTAACTCATTATTCGACGTATCGTTAGCATCTATAGAGTATGCGCCATCACGTCTGTTTTCGTAAAATGTTGTACTGTTTTTGTATGAAAAAGAAGCTAAGTAACCAAACTTGTTATATTCACCTACTTCAAATTGATCTCCAATAGTAAAACCGAAATCGAAGTTAGGTTTGCTTGTTTCTTCTTTAGCTCTTAATTGGCTATCGAAACGGCTTGTAAGGGTTGTTAATAAGCCACGGTTATCAAATGTACCAGGAATGTTTTGGTAACGGTGAATTGGGCGGCTTCTAGAATTATCATCATATCCAAAAAAGTCCGTGCTACTAGAATTTCCTATTAAAAAATTATCTTTACCATGCATGCTTGGGTTAAAAGCTGCACCAAGCGAAATAGACGCTTCAAATTTCGTTGGAAAATCTTTAGTTACAATATCTACAACACCACCGGTAAAATCGGCAGGGTATTCGGCAGCAGCAGATTTTACTACAATAATATTATCGATAATATTAGTTGGAAAAATATCCATTTGAATTGTGTTTCTGTCAGGATCTAAACCGGGAATATCAACCCCGTTCAAAGTTGTTTTTGTGTAACGATCTCCAAGACCACGTACATAAACATATTTTCCTCCCTCTACAGAAACACCAGGAACACTTTTTACAGCACTTGCGATGTTACTTGCTCCGCTAGATTTTATGCTTTGCGCCGATAAACCATCTAAAAGGGTAACCGATTTTTTCTGAAGATTTAAAACCGCATTTTCAGTATTGCGTTTGGCGCTTGTAGTAATTACAATTTCGTCTAAAGAATTCGATTTTAAAATAACATCTAAATAGAAAACTTGGTTTGCTTTAATAACAATATCACTAATTTCCTTCGATTCGTATCCAACAAAAGAGAATATTAGGGTATAATTTCCGGCATCTAAATTTAGTTGGTATTTACCATCAAAATCTGTTGTTGTGCCGGTTGTAGTTCCTTTTACTAAAATGTTGGCAAAAGCCATAGCTTCATTATTGTATTCGCCATCTAGCACATTTCCAGTAACAGTTCCTGTTTGTGCGCTTAAACTTAATATTGAAGTTAAAAAAAGCGTAAGAAGGATATAAATATTTTTCATAAATATAATTTGAAAACTACTGCTCACCCGAAAGTAAGCAGTAGTTGTATATTTTTTTAATATAAAGTGAAGCGGTTATTTTTTATAATGATAAACCACCTTCGATTACAGCGTAAGTCCAAGTAAACTCAGAGATTGTTGCTCCAACAGTTTGTGCACCTTTAGCAACTGCAGTAGCTTCCGAGCCGAAACCAGTAACTGTTACAGTTTCTGCTTTGTTAGCAAAAACATCTGTTACCGCGGTAACACCTGTTGGTAATACAATTTCCCAAGCAGAGAATGTTAATTTAGCGTCGTTATAGTTTGTGGCTACACCGTCGTTATCTAATTCTACATCAGAATCGGCTTTAAATCCGTAAGCATAAACATTGTTAGTTGCTCCAGTAGCACCACTTCTGTAATCGGCATATTCACCGTTTGCAGTAACACCGTTTCCAACAATAGTTGCGTTTTGTAAAGTAAAAGATCCTGTAGCAGTTCCTTCTGGTCCGTCAATTTCAAAAGCATGATCAGATGCGTCTCCTAAAACAACAACCGCATTGTCAATAGTTCCAGAGTAAGCTTGATCAATATCTAAAGCATCATCACCTTGTCCCCAAACTAATACGTTTTTTACGTTTACTGTACCACCGAAAAACTCGATACCATCATCAACATTTGCGATAACTTCAATGTTTTCAATTACAGTTCCAGTACCAACACCACCAAGTGTTAAACCGTTAATTTCGTTTCCTTCACCAATTAAAGCACCACCGTGACGGATAGAAATGTATTTAAGTACTCCAGAGTTATCAGCAGCATCTGTTCCACCGTATAATCCAAAAGTATCATCAGCAGGAATACCTTCAATTTGAACTTCAACTAAATCACCTTTAAAAGAACAAGGTGCGTTACCTAAAACAATTAGGCCACCCCAAAGTCCTCTGTTAGATTCATCTAAATTAGAACCTGCATTTTCGCCTGCATCAATATCATCACTTGTAGAAGTAAAAATAATTGGGCTTGTAGAAGTACCTTCAGCATTAATTTTAGAACCTCTTGCAATAATTAAAGCAGATGCTAAAGAACCTGTTCCTGGCTTTCCTTTAATAATAGTTCCAGCTTCAATAGTTAAAGTAGCTCCATTATCAACAACTACTTTTTGGTTTAATTCATATATTTTGTCATTCGTCCAAGTGGTATTTTCAGTAATTGCTCCAGTTACTGCAACCGTTTCCGTAGTACTTGTGCCATTGCCACCATCTTGGATAATTGTAATTTCTTCTATTATAATAGGTGTATCATCATCTTTAAGACAACCAGTAAAAACTAGTGTAGATACCATTAACAGAGGTAAAATTATTTTTTTCATGAGTTTTTTAATTTTGATATATTTTGTTTATTTCTTTCGGCAAAGAAACTACCGTAATCTTAAAATGGTGTTAATTCAAGATTAACGAACGGTAATAAAAGTGTTAGTAAAAGGTTACCTTAATGTTGCTTGATTTTACAAGAGGGTTACATTAAGTTAACATTAGAAAATGGCTTAATGCTATAGTTGATTTCGAGGAAATGTGGTAATCTATTATTTGGGAACATAATATAAAGACATAAAAAAAACAGCCTTCTAATTAAGAAGACTGTTTTTTTTATAATGAATGAAATATGTTATTATCCTTTAATTACTTGCTGTAACCGATGATGTTTCTGCGGTTTTACTATTTGCGAAAGCGGCCATTAAATCGTCTAAAGATAAAGTGTTGGCGCCTAAGGTTTCATTTATTGTAGTTATCCTGTTATCAACAACATTAACAGCTATCGTTTTAGATTCGTAACCCACAAAACTAAGTGATACATTGTACGTTCCGGCTTGTAAATGTTCAAATTTAAAGCTTCCGTTTTTGTCTGTTACCGTTTTAGCGCCCGTTTCTTTAATAGTTATAGTTGCTAGTTCTAGTGGAGCTTGGTTCGATTCTAAATCTAGAATATTTCCTGAGATAGATACGTTATCTTGAGCAAAGCTTGTAGCCGATATTAAAAAAGCGAATATTAAAAAAAGATGTTTCATGGTAATACTAAATAAATTTTGCTCTGCAAAATAAAGGCATTAAGGTCACTAGAATGTTATGTAACAATTAAACAACTGTGATGATAAGGTTACCCTAATGTTAAGCGAATTTTTATTTATTTTTTATTAGGAAATGTTATCTTGCCAGCATATAAATTTTTACCATGAACTGGGAACAACTACTATCCTTAAAACGCTTTGGCGACACCAATAAACGTATTAGAAAAGAACAAGACGAAACCCGTTTAGGTTTTGAAGTAGATTACGATCGTGTAATTTTTTCATCAGAATTTAGAAGTTTACAAGATAAAACTCAGGTTATTCCGTTATCCGAAACCGATTTTGTTCACACACGCCTCACGCACAGTTTAGAGGTTAGTGTGGTTGGGCGCTCACTTGGGCGTTTGGTGGGTAAAAAACTATTAGAAAAACACCCACATTTGCAAAGTTCATTAGGCTATCAAGCCAACGATTTTGGTGCTATTGTTGCCGCAGCAGCTTTGGCTCACGATATCGGGAACCCACCTTTCGGGCATTCTGGGGAAAAAGCCATTGGTGAATTTTTTATCACCGGTGCTGGTAAAAGTTTCAAAAATCAATTGACTGATAAAGAATATCAAGATCTTTGCGATTTTGAAGGTAATGCTAACGGATTTAAAATTTTAACCGAAGATCGCGATGGGCGTTTGGGCGGACTCCGTTTAAGCTACGCCACACTTGGGGCGTTTATGAAATACCCCAAAGAATCGTTACCTAAAAAGCCAACAGCACATATTGCAGATAAAAAATACGGATTTTTCCAAAGTGAAAAAGAAGCTTTTCAAGATGTAGCCAACGAGCTTGGTTTATTAAAACGTAGCGAAACCGATTTAAGTTTTTCACGTCATCCCTTAGCTTTTCTAGTGGAAGCAGCCGATGATATTTGTTACACCATAATCGATTTTGAAGACGGTATCAACCTCGGACTTATTCAAGAAGAGTTTGCTCTAGAATATCTTTCAAAAATCATTCGTCATAATATAAAGCCCGAAAATTATTACGCACTATCCTCCCGCGAAGACCGCATTGGTTATTTACGTGCATTATCTATTGGTAGTTTAATAAACGAAGCCGTAAACCTGTTTATGGAAAACGAAGAAGCTATATTAAACGGGAGTTTTGATTGTGCATTGCTTGATAAAAGCCAGTACGAAGCCCAAATAAACGACATCATTAAAATTAGTATCGATAACGTTTACCAATCCAGCGAGGTTATCGATAAAGAAATTGCAGGTTATGGCGTTATAAACACGCTGTTAAATACCTATGCAAGTGCTGTAAATAACGATTTCAATAACACGGCATCTAATTACGATAAACTCATACTAAAAAGCCTGCCTAAAGGTATCAATTCAACAAGCACTAGTCTGTACAAACGTCTATCTAGTGTGTGTTACTACGTGTCGCTCCTCACCGATAGTAAAGCTATAAAAGAATATAAAAAGATAAAAGGTTTCGGGTTTTAGTACCCCTTTGGGCGTTACCCTTCCCGATTGCTATCGGGAAGGGTCGGGCTATCACTACTCGCTCCCTCCCAAAAGGTCGGGGAGCTCAAACAGGCCGTTCCATCCCTAACGCAACAGCCTGCCAAGATATTTGTGTAAAAGTAAATGAATTATTATCCGGAATGTAAGTGCGTACTCTAAGTCCGTTTAGTTATCTTATTTCCTAAATTTCAACACATAATTATTCGAGCCATCGCTACCATCTAGAGCCACACCACTTGGGCAATACAAGTATTCCGGTTCGTTATTAGCATCCATTAAAAGCTGAGGTCTTTCAAATTTAACATGTTTTCCATAGCGCGGATTGGCACCTTCAGGAACTTGCCCGTTAAGATAATATTGTTGGAAATTATGAAATCCAGACAACGGTTCGGAATTAAACTTAAGGCCATCTTCTGATACCCAAAGCAAACCGCCGCCTTTTTCTAAAATACCATGATTATCCGTAGTTAACAAACAAACTTGATTACGCCACAAAAACACATAACCATCTTCTATTCGGGCTTTATTACTCGTAATAGGGTCGGGTTGGATAAGGTAAGGTCCTTCTAATTTATCCGAAATAGCAACGCCCATACTTACTTTTGCACCCGATCCTTTTGGGCCAGCCATGGCTTTAAAATATAAATGATATTTTCCGTTAGGGAGTTTTATAATACTTGGGTTGTTTACGCCTAGTCCGCTATTATGGCACCAAATGGTATTATCGTTTGGCGGACTAAGTAATGGGGTGTTTTTGTTTGGAGTTTCTATCCAAGGCCCGTAAATGTTGTCACTAATAAGCATACCAATACGTTGGCTCGGGCCATGTTGTTTATCGCCATCATTAGCGATGTAAACTAAAACATATTTATCGTCAATTTTCCTGATATTAGGGTTATGGAAACCTGCGGCATTCCAAGCGTTGCCGCCTTTCCCTTGTCCTATAACACCTTTAAATCGAAACGGACCTTCCGGACTTTTGGCTTCGTAATGTGCTATTTCACTATTAAAACGCCAAGCTGTTTTAAAAGGCGTGTTCGATGGCCATCTTGCCGAAAATAAATGTACGTTACCTTGCTCATCTCTTATGGGCGAACTTCCCCAAACATCATAACCAGGTTCGTTTATAGATTCTCCTATAAATGCCCATTGGTCAGACATGGCTGTTGGCATCTTTTCGTAAGGTTTTGAAGTCACTTCCGTAGAGGTTTCTGTTTTCTTACTCGTGTTTTCTTTGCAGGCTATAAAAAAGGTAGCGGAAATAGTAATGGTTAGTAATGTTAATTTTGCAAGTTTCATTAGTGGTGTGTCAAAGGGAAGTGTTGTTGGTGTTTATGTCGTTTTAATTCCAATGTTATTGTTTTTGTAACCACACCCTAATTTCCTTTCGTAAAGAAACTTCAGGTTTTGGTAACGGAATTTTTTGTCCAAATTGTTTGCTTTTATTAAATTTTGAAAACATAATTTTACGTTTTTTCCAAACCTCAGGATACAATTCCAAGAACTTATTAAAAAAAGTTTGTTCATTAATTTTTCCTTCTATTTTAGAAAGTACTTCTTTAAATTTCTCTTCTTGTTCTATAATCATTGTGTTATTATATAGTAGTCAGTAAACTATTGGTAGTTTCTGATTTTATTCTTTTTAGTTCTCGGTAACCGAAGGATATCAGTACACCCAAATATATATCACTTTGCCGCATAATAAAAATGAGATAGATTTTATTCTTCAATTTTAACTTTTAGCGTAGAATAATACTATAGCTTCTACTAGTTTTGTTTAAGTGAGAAAGAAATTGTTGGAGCTTACTAATTGGCATCCTCTTCAAAACCAGTTTTGTTTTTTAATTTACGTCGGATAAAAAAGAGTAGAACAGCGAAAAGTAAAGCTACTAAAGCTCCCCAGAATTTCACGAAGTTATCCCAAACAATATTAAGCAACTCATCTAATTTTTTTAAAAAGTCATTTTTGCGATCAACATTTACGTTTACCGATAAGGTTTTAGCTGTTTTTGGAGTCGATGTACCACTGCAATCACTGGTTTCAAATAATTCGATATTGGCGCTAACTCGGTAAACTCCTTTAGATTTTGGCTTAATCGAAAAACGAACTTCCGAACCGCTAGCATCTATTTTATGGCATTTTGCAGGCATGGGGTTGAGTACTTCAAAGTCGGGTGCAACAGGTGTTATTTTGGCGTATTTTCCAACCGATTTTGGGAACATGGTTTCATCTTCAACCATTCCGACCATGCGTTCCGGTCTAATCGAGGTATCGCCAAGCCATACACGTAGTATGCCTATTTCATTCAAGTGAATAATACTATCAACTGATAAATGTACACGGTATTTGTCCTTATTTAATTCGTTTTCTTTCGGGATTATAATGGGTGCTTGAATATCTTTCGGGGTATCACCTATGTTTTCAGTAGTATTTTCTACTGCTTCTTCCATGGCCTCTTCTATAGCTTCTTTAATGCTTTCAGTAGCCGATTCATCAACTTTTTGTTGAGCTCGTTTGGAGTCGCCACAGGAGCTCATAAAAAGAACCGTAATTACGATAAATAGCCTCCCCAGGCCAATAAAATTTTTCATCTTTAATAAAGGTTTAAAGTCTATTAACAGTGTTCTGCTTGCATAAATAGGTCTGTGTGCGGACTCATTCTGCAAGGGTGTGGCTATTAAAATGTACCTGTGGGGAGAGATGTGTTAGAATATAACTAAGATAGTTGTTTTTTCTCACGAAAACAAATTTAAAAAAGTTATTTAAAGCAGTGTTTTAATGAATTTTAAGATGCTATCAGCATCTAAACCAATGCGTTGGTGTAATTCATCAACTTTAGCGTGTTCAATAAAATGGTCTGGAATACCTAAGGTTTTAATGGTGTTTTTGTAGTTGTGCTCAGCTGAAAATTCTAAAATAGCTGTACCAAAACCTCCGGTAATAGCGTTATCTTCAATAGTGATTATTGTTTGGTTTGCTTTAAAAATACGGTGTAGTAAGTTAGCGTCTAGAGGTTTTATAAAACGCATATCGTAATGTGAAACGTCTAAAGTTTCAATGGCTTTACTTACAGGTTCGGCCATGTTGCCTATACTTAAAACTGCAAGATGATTTCCTTGCTTAAGTGAAACACCTGAGCCTATTTCAATTTTTGAAAACGGTTGTTTCCAGTCAATGGTAACACCACGACCTCTAGGGTAGCGAATGGCTATGGGATAATCTAGTCCCAATTGCGCTGTGTACATGATGTTGCGTAGTTCGATTTCGTTTCGCGGAGCAAAAATAATTAAATCTGGGATGCATCTTAAATAAGATAAGTCGAAAACTCCGTGATGGGTGGCGCCATCTTCTCCCACTAATCCCGCGCGATCCAAACAAAAAATAACAGGTAGTTTTTGCAAGGCTACATCGTGAATAATCTGGTCATAAGCACGCTGTAAAAAGGTCGAGTAAATATTGCAAAATGGTATTAAACCTTGAGTAGCCATACCTGCAGCTAAAGTTACGGCGTGTTGTTCGGCAATACCAACATCAAAAGCACGGTCGGGCATATCGGCCATCATGTATTTTAAGGAACTTCCGGTGGGCATTGCAGGTGTTATGCCTACAATTTTTTTATTAATTTTAGCGAGTTCAACAATGGTATGGCCAAAAACATCTTGATATTTTGGAGGTTCAATGGTTGGGGCTTTGATACTTAAATCGCCTGTTTTAGCATTGAATTTTCCTGGTGCGTGATATTTTACTTGGTCTTCTTCAGCTTGTTTTAAACCTTTTCCTTTTGTAGTAATAACGTGTAAAAACTTCGGACCTTTTACGGTTTTTAAACGTTCTAATTCCGGAATTAGTTTTGGTAAATCGTGCCCATCAATAGGCCCGGAATAGTTGAAATTTAAGGCTTCAAAAATATTATCTTGTTTTTGTGTGCCTTTTTTAACGTTGGTTAAATATTGTTTTAAAGCCCCAACACTGGGGTCTATACCAATAGCATTATCGTTTAAAATTACTAAAATATTAGAGTTGGTAACACCTGCATGGTTTAAGCCTTCGAAAGCCATACCTCCAGCAATACTCGCATCGCCAATAACGGCAATGTGTTGTTTTTCAAAATCACCTTTTAATTTGGAAGCAATGGCCATGCCTAAAGCTGCAGAAATAGAGGTGGAGGCGTGTCCAACACCAAAAGTATCGTAAATACTCTCATCACGTTTTGGAAAGCCACTTATACCATGTAATTGGCGGTTGGTATGAAAATTATCACGCCTTCCTGTTAATATTTTATGACCGTAAGCTTGGTGACCAACATCCCATATAAGCTGGTCGTTGGGTGTATTGAAAACGTAATGCAATGCAATAGTTAACTCGACAACGCCTAAACTAGCGCCTAAATGCCCTTCTTTTGTAGCTACAATATTAATAATGAAGTTTCGCAGTTCTTGAGCAAGTTGCGGTAAGTCTTTTTGGTTTAAAAGACGAAGTTGTTCGGGTGAGTTTATTTGGTTGAGTATGTTGTTTTGCACAGCGCAAAAATACATGATTTTTCAAGTTGGAGCGTAATTAAATAGTTTCAAATTGTATTTTTGCTAGATGATACAACCTTTTGATGATACTTATTTTATGAAAAAGGCACTTCAGGAAGCAGAGTCGGCTTTTGAACGTGGCGAAATTCCGGTGGGTGCTGTAATTGTAATTGATAATAAAATTATTGCACGCGGACATAATTTAACCGAAACCTTGAATGATGTTACGGCACATGCTGAAATGCAAGCCATAACAGCAGCTGCTAATTTTTTAGGTGGAAAATATCTGCAAAAATGCACGTTGTACGTTACTTTAGAGCCGTGCCAAATGTGTGCAGGTGCGTTGTACTGGAGTCAGATTTCTAATATTGTTTATGGCGCCAGAGATTTGGAACGCGGTTGTATTCATTTAAACACGAAATTGCATCCCAAAACAAAAATTAAAGGGGGTATTCTGGAAGATGAAGCTTCTGCTTTAATGAAACGTTTTTTTATTGCTAGACGTGGTTTGAATTAGGAGTTAACGTAGGTTGTTAGCTTCTTTAAAAAAAAGTACACGATTTTTATTATACGATTTCTCCTGTTGTTTGAATGACGAGTTTGAAATGCTTACGGCAAATATGCCCGCGTTAGGGATTGCAGTGGATAGCCCACAGCCCGACGTAGGAGGTGCGAGGACTTGGAACGGAAAGCCCGACCCTTTTCGGGTAACGCCCAAAAAAGTTTAATTTTTTTTATCGCGTTGAGAGGCTTTCATTTTATCCAGATTTTCTTTGGTTAGCATGTAATCTTTGGGGTCTTTTCCTTTCCAACGGTAGTATGAAAATATGGGGAAAACGATAAGAAAAAGGCTTGTTACGCCAAAGCCGATGAGCTTTTCGGTGTAATCTACTTCGAGTACGAAACCAAGAATGATACTGGTGAAAGCGGCGATGGTTAATATGGCGATGAGGTATTTCATTCGTGGATTTGTGATTATTTTGTAAAGTTAATAAGTTGTTCGCGGTAGGCGGTAAGGAGTTTAGATTTTGAAATGTAACCGTAGTATTTTCCGTTTTTTACAACGGGTAAATTCCAGGCGCCACTGCTTTTAAATTTATCCATAATCGTATTCATATTATCGGCGTTATAATCTATAATTCCGGCGTCGGCATGCATGAGACTATCGGCATCTACGGTGTCGTATAAATCAGAATTGAACATGATATGACGCACGTCGTCTAGACGGATAACACCGAGAAATTCGTGATTATCATTAACCACAGGAAAATGATTTCTGGACGATTTGGCGACGGCATTCTTGAGGATGTCGCCGAGTTTCATATCTGGTTTTAGGGTAATGAAATTCGTTTCGATTACTTTATCGATATCTAAAACCATGAGTACGTTTTGATCTTTATCGTGGGTCATAAGTTCGCCACGTTCGGCAAGTTTTAGCGTATATATAGAATGGGAAATGTAAGATTTTGTAATACTGAATGAAATGGCTGAAACAAGCATTAGAGGCACAAAAAGTTCGTATCCGCTAGTAATTTCTGCTATGAGGAAAATCGCGGTAAGCGGTGCATGAAGTACGCCGGCCATTAAACCAGTCATCCCGATGAGTGTGAAATTAGATTCGGATACATGAAAACCGAGCCCGATATTATTCACGATTTTAGCGAAAGCATTTCCGAGTGCGCTACCCATAACCAATGTTGGGATAAATACACCGCCAACACCTCCGGCTCCAAAAGTGGTGGTCATGGCAATGGCTTTAAAAATGGCAATGCCAATTAAAAGCGCGATAACAATCCAAATATTACTGAGGTCTAAATTGAATGGTGTTTTACCAATGGCTGCAAGGTGGTCGCCTTTGAGTAAGTTATTCATAATACCGTAGCCCTCACCGTATAGCGGCGGGATAAAATAAAGGATAGTACCAATGGCTAAAGCACCAATTAGTAGACGTACGGCACGACTTTCGAATTGTTTGAAAAAGTTGGTTATCGCAAAAAATACTTTTGAAAAATAAACAGATGCCATGGCGGTTACCACCCCAAGGATGATGTAAAAACCGATGTCGTTAACTTCAAATTTATCGGTGAGTTCGAAACGTAATAGCACGTCGGTACCTAAAAACATGTAAGAGGTAAGTACTGCGGAAACAGATGCGAGTAATAGTGGTACCAATGAGGCAAATGCAATATCTAAACTGAAAATTTCTACGGCGAAAATAATGGCGGCAATGGGGGCTTTAAACATGGATGCCATAGCACCAGCGGCTGCACAACCGATTAGTAAAAGTCGAGTTTTAGTACTCATGTGGAGTAAACGTGCGGCATTGGAACCTAAAGCAGAACCCACGCTTACGGCAGGACCTTGTAAACCTACTGAACCTCCAAAACCTGCGGTAAGTGGTGCTGTGATTAAGGACGCGTATATATTATATTTGGGGATGATGCCATTTAATTTTGAAATGGCGTGTAATGTTGATGAAATACCATGGCCAATATGCTTTTTTAACCAAACTTGCTTAATGATGTAAACAAGCAGCAAACCTATAATAGGAAATATAAAATAGAGCGCGTGATGATGGTTTCTGAAAGCTTCTAATTCTAATAATAAACGAATGTAATGCGTTAAGTTTTTAAGCACCACGGTACCCATTCCGGCAAGAAAACCGGTTAGAATACTCAGGATATAAATAAACTGGTTTTCGGAAATGTGTTTGTATTTCCAAAGCAAGAATTTACGTAATAAACTTTTGGTAGATCGTGGCATTAGTTACTGAATTCAGTATAAAATTACAAAAAAAACATGGATGTGTTCAATTTTAAGCACTTAACTTTAATAGCGTCGATATTCTCTTTATGTTTTGGTTTTTACGACTGGTCTTGAAGATTTATTAATTGACGACGGTAAGCTGTGAGTAGCTTAGATTTTGAGATGAAACCATAATATTTTCCGTCTTTTTTTACGGGTAAATTCCAGGCGCTACTGTCTTGAAATTTTTTCATAATATCGGTCATTTTATCTTTGTCGAGGTTGATTACTTCGGGTGGTTTCTGCATTAAATCGGAAGCAAAAACATTGTTGTATAAAGATTGATCGAACATAATAGGGCGTAAATCGTCTAAAAGAATAATGCCTTCTAATTTCTGGGTATCCTTTTTTACAACAGGATAGATATTTCGTTTCGATTTAATTACCGCTTTCTGGATGATTTGCTCTAAAGTCATGTTCGGATTTAAAATCATAAAGTTGGTTTCAATAACTTTATCGATATCCATTAAAGTTAAAACGGCGTGGTCTTTATCGTGGGTAATTAATTCGCCTTTTCTACCTAATTCCATATTGTAAACCGAATGGGGTTTAAAATATTTGGTAATACTGAAAGATATGGTTGCGGTAATCATTAGAGGAACAAAAAGCTCATAACCGCCCGTAAGTTCAGCAATTAAGAAAATGGCCGTAAGTGGCGCATGCAAAACACCAGCTAAAACACCCGCCATACCAACTAGGGTAAAATTACTTTCGGAAATTGGCGTATTTATTAATCCGCTGTTGTTAATTATTTTGGATATGCAAAAGCCCATAATACTACCCATAAAAAGGGTTGGTGCAAAAATACCACCAACACCACCGGCTCCAAAGGTGAGTCCGCTAGCTATAATTTTAAAAAGCATAAGTGCGGTTAGAAGTAAAACAACGTTCCAAATATTGGTTAAATCCATTTGAAACAAGTTGTTTTCCAAAGCTTTTTCGGGATTGCCAACAATAAGATTATTAATAACGTCGAAACCTTCACCATATAAAGGCGGAATTAAAAACACAAGTAAGCCAATACCAATACCACCAATAAGTAGTTTTTTTATTGGGCTACCAATAGTGTCGAAAAACTTTTGAATTCTATCGTAAACTTCCGTGAAATAAATGGATACAAAGGCCGCAACAATTCCTAAGATGATATAGAATGGCGCATCGGCAAGGTAGAATTTATCTTCAATTCTGAAAGGTAAAATAACGTCGCTTCCGAAGAAAAAACGTGAGGTTAAAATTGCTGAAAGTGATGCTAATAAAAGTGGTAACATAGATGCGATAGTTAAATCGAGACTAAACACTTCAATCGCAAAAATAATAGCCGCAATAGGCGCTTTAAAAATAGAGCTCATGGCACCAGCAGACGCACATCCAATAAGGAGGGTTCTGGTGGTTTGGTTCATGTGGAACATGCGCGAAATATTAGATCCTAACGCAGCACCTGTGGCTACGGTTGGTCCCTCTAAACCTACGGAGCCTCCAAAGCCAACGGTTAATGGCGCGGTTAAAATAGAACCAAACATTTGAAAGGGTTTCATGAGTCCTTTTCGTTTTGAAATGGCATATAATGTGGATGGAATACCGTGACTGACTTTATTCCGGATAACGTATTTTATACTAAGGTAAGCTAGAGTTAAACCGATAATGGGAAATAGAAAATAAAAGGCATGATGATAGTCTTTTACTAATTTGCCTTCTAATAAATGCTGGATAAAGTGCGTTAAGTTTTTTAAAACTACAGCGCCCATTCCGGATGCGAAACCAATAATGATACTAAGCAGGTAAACAAACTGGCGTTTGGAGATGTGTTTGGCTCTCCAAATAAGAATTTGTTTTAAGATGGTTTTTTTAGGCATTTTAGTTTTGTACGGATTTAGATAAAATATCGGTTGCTAGATATCCATCATTTTTATTGAAATACCAAGCTCTGTTTTTTGGCATTTTTATCCCGTTTATGGTTTCTAAACCGGTTAGCAGGATGTATTCGCCATCGTTTTTGCTTTCATCTTTAAAGAACTGATAAACTTCCATGGCGTAGGTTTCTGGATTAAAGTAGAAATACCAAGTATCTTTACCAACTTCTTTTTGGTAAGTAGCTTTTAAAACTAAATATTCTTTTCCTTTAAAAGTTTTTTGAGTTACTTTTTGATCTATTATAGTGCCTTCATCATTTAATTTCATTGGTAAACCGTACAAGTAGGTGTAGTAGTTTTTAAATAATTTTGCGCGCTTACAGCTTAAGTTATGCTCTTTTTTAAGTGCATCCGTTAAGTTGGTATTGCCGTTAATAGATAAGGTGCAGTCTGATTTGTTAACAACGGACTCCGCAAGTATCGTGTCTTTTTGAGTTTGTAAAGCAAAATATTCTTTAGGTAAACTTATTGAAATATTACTTATTCGTTCGGGTTTGTTGGGCATGTTCATGGTAACTGAAAATGCGCCTTCAAAGTTTTTCCAATTATTATCAGGGTCGTGAAATTGTATAGATTTCTCTAATAATTCAGCACCCGTAATATCTTGGGATAAACCGATTGTTGATACGAAAAGTAAGCAAAGAAGGATTAAATTTTTCATGTATTTGGTTTACTAAAAAATCCTGCAAAAGCAGGATTTTAATATTATGATTTTAAATTAAGTTTTAAGCTTAACTCTGTTAATTGATCATCATCAATTGGGGCGGGTGCATCGATCATTACATCTCGGCCCGAATTGTTTTTTGGAAAGGCAATAAAATCTCGAATAGTTTCTTGTCCGCCTAAAATAGCAACCAATCGGTCTAATCCAAAAGCTAAACCGCCGTGTGGTGGAGCACCATATTCAAAGGCATCCATTAGAAATCCAAACTGTGCTTTTGCTTCTTCTTCAGAAAAACCTAAATGTTTCAGCATGATGGCTTGCGTGGCTTTATCGTGAATACGAATAGAACCTCCTCCAATTTCGTTACCGTTTAAAACTAAATCGTAAGCATTGGCTTTTACTTCGCCTGGGTTAGAGTCTAAAAGTTCTATCTGTCCCGGTTTTGGCGATGTAAATGGGTGGTGCATGGCGTGGTAATGTCCGGTTTCTTCATCCAGTTCCAGTAAAGGGAAATCGATAACCCAAAGTGGAGCAAATACTTTGGGATCTCTCAATCCTAAGCGTTCTGCTAATTCCATACGTAAAGCACTTAATTGTGCGCGTACTTTATTTGTATCTCCAGAAAGTACACAAACTAAGTCGCCTGCTTTGGCGCCTGTAATTTCTGCCCATTTGGCTAAATCGTCTTGGTCGTAAAATTTATCTACGGAAGATTTGAAGCTTCCATCGTCATTACAACGTGAATAAATCATGCCTAAAGCACCAACTTGCGGACGCTTTACCCAGTCTATTAATTTATCAATTTCTTTTCTAGTGTAGCTATTTCCACCTGGTACAGCAATACCAACAACTAATTCAGCATTGTTGAATACCCCAAATTCTTTATGTTGTGTTACCGCGTTTAATTCGCCAAATTCCATACCGAAACGGATGTCTGGTTTATCGTTTCCGTATAAACGCATTGCATCGTCGTAAAGCATTCTTGGGAATTTTTCAATTTCAACACCATTCACTTCTTTTAATAAATGACGGGTTAAACCTTCAAACACATTTAAAATATCTTCTTGGTCAACAAATGCCATTTCACAATCTATTTGTGTAAACTCGGGTTGTCTATCGGCGCGTAAATCTTCATCTCTAAAGCATTTTACAATCTGAAAATATTTATCCATACCACCAACCATAAGCAGTTGCTTAAAGGTTTGAGGCGATTGTGGAAGGGCGTAAAATTCACCAGCATTCATACGTGATGGAACTACGAAATCGCGTGCGCCTTCAGGAGTAGATTTTATTAAATATGGTGTTTCAACTTCGATAAAGCCTTCAGTAGAAAGATAATTTCTAACCGCTTGAGATACTTTAGATCTAAAAATTAAACTGTTTTTTACCGGGTTACGACGAATATCTAAATAACGATATTTCATTCTAATATCTTCGCCTCCATCGGTTTTGTCTTCAATAGTAAAAGGAGGTAGTATCGATTTGTTTAAAATAATAAGCTCGGAAACTAAAATTTCTATGTCTCCCGTTGGCATATTCGGGTTTTTTGAAGCACGTTCAATAACCGTTCCTTTAACTTGAATTACGAACTCACGTCCCAAATGTTGGGCTTGTTCTATTAAATCTTTGCTAGTACGCTCTTCATCAAAAACAAGTTGAGTGATACCGTAACGGTCGCGTAAATCGACCCAAACAATAAAACCTTTATCTCTAGACTTTTGCACCCAACCAGATAGGGTTACTTCTGTATTAATGTGTGCCGCAGTTAATTCGCCGCAATTATGACTTCTGTACATTGTTGTAAAATTGAGGTGCAAATTTAACCCAAATTATGCAATTACAAATCTATTCGGTCGCAAATATTGATTAAATAGGGTTGCGTTATGATGTTTTTAGAGTTAATCGCCTAGATGTGTTGTTGAAGAGGGGAGAGGCGAGTCTGTTTGAGTCTTTTTTTGATGCTGTTTTTAAGCGATGCTGGATGGTGTTGAAACCTTGGGTTGATTTTAATTTTTATATTATTGGCAATTATCATATTGATATTTTTTAGCTTAAAAATCAATAATATATATGGTTTGTTACGGTATCTTTTGTTAAAATGCTATATGTAGATGGAATATTATGTTAATTTTTTATTAAGAAAAACGATAATATGTATATATTAGCTATAACTAATTCAAAATAAACTAATTATATGACTAAATTTTTAAATCATTTTGGGATGATGTTTCTGTTATTTATAGGCACATCGGGAACGCTAATCGCACAAGAGGTTTCGGGTGTGGTAAGTGACGAATCTGGTGCTTTGCCAGGTGTATCGGTAATTGTTAAAGGAACAACTACGGGGACCACAACAGATTTCGATGGTAAATACTCCATAAGTGCCGATAGTAACGCTGTTTTGGTGTTTTCGTACGTGGGTTATGAAACTCAGGAAAAAGCAGTTTCAGGAAATAAAATGAATGTTACCATGCAATCGGGAGTGGCTTTAGATGCTATTGTTTTAACAGGAAATAGAGCAAAACCAAGAACTATTTTAGATTCACCTGTGCCTATTGATAATATAGGTTTAGATGAAATGCGTAAAACGGGACAGCCAACTATTGATAAAATGTTGACTTATAAAGTGCCATCGTTTAACTCGTCTACTCAAGCTGTTTCTGATGCTACAGCGCATTTTGATCCTGCAGATTTACGTGGCTTAGGACCAAGTAGAACGTTGGTTTTAGTAAATGGAAAGCGTAAAAACCAAAGTGCATTAGTGTATATTAATGATACGCCAGGAAAAGGTGAAGTTGGTGTAGATTTAAAAAGTATTCCTGCTGCTGCCATTGAGCGTATCGAGGTTTTAAGAGATGGTGCTTCGGCACAATATGGCTCTGATGCTATTGCGGGTGTTATCAATATGGTATTAAAAAAGAACGTTGAATATACTACGGTCAATGTAAAATCGGGGATGACAACCGAAGGAGATGGTTTTAATTTTGGTGTGGATTTAAACACAGGCTTATCTGGTGATAATGGTGCGTATTTAAATTTTACTGCGGGATATTACGAACAAGAAAAAACCAATAGACCAGGGGCTCCTGGAACAGATGCTTTAATTGGAGTGTATGCTGGTGATCAGACTTGGGGAGATTGGTTAGCTAATAATCCTGAATTAGGGATGAACGTTGGGCAACCCGAGTTAAAAAAACTCGATTTGTTTTTTAACGCAGGAGTGCCTTTCAAAAATGATTCAGGTGAGTTTTATACTTTTGGAGGTGTAACGTCTAGACAAGGCACAAGTTTTGCGTTATACAGAGCGCCTTACTGGGTTGGAGATCCATATAATTTATTACACGAAGCGGGTTCTGATTATAATGGGTTTCAGCCCACTTTTGAAACCGATGTTGTCGATAACAACTTAACGGCTGGTGTAAAGTGGAAATTATTTAACTTCGATGTCGATTTTAGTGGAACATACGGAAGAAACAGAATTGATTACGATGTAAACAACACTTTAAATATAGACTTAGGAGCAAATAGTCCAATTGAATTTGCTGTTGGGGGGTATACGTTTAGCAACTCGTTGGCGAATTTAGATTTGTCAAGAAGTTTAGGGCAAGTGAATATTGCTTTTGGAGCAGAAATAAAGAAAGAGAACTTTTCTGCAAGAGCAGGTGATCCTGCTTCCTACTATAATCCTACAGGGAATGGTAATGCGCAGTCTTTCCCAGGTTTACAGCCTGCTAATGCGGTGCGTGCCGATAGACATAATTATGGTGTTTATGGCGATTTAGAATGGGAGCCAACCGATGCTTTACTAATTGGTGGAGCTATTCGATATGAAGATTTTAGCGATTTTGGAGACAATGTATCATGGAAAGTAAGTGGGCGTTACTCCTTAGGTGATAAAGGGGCTTTGAGGGCATCATATAGTACAGGGTTTAGAGCGCCATCGTTACATCAAATATATTTAAGTAATGTGCAAACATTGGTTTCTGGTGGTAGTATTTCAAACCAAGGCACGTTTAATAATGTAGACCCAATTATTCGAGAAGATTTAGGTGTGCCGCAGCTTACTGCGGAAACATCTAAAAACATATCGGCAGGTATAACTTATAAGGTTAAACCTAACCTTTCTGTTTCAGCAGATTTTTATAATGTAAAGGTGGATGATCGTGTTTTATTTACAGGTGAAATTGGATTCGATGGCGATGATGGATCAACAAATCCAGTAGAAAGTGTATTGATAGCTAATTCTATTACCAGTTTGAAGTTTTTTGTAAATGCTGTAAGTACAAGTACTTCAGGAGTAGATTTAGTGGTTAATTATACTAATATCGATTTAGGTAAAGGGCTCTTGAATGCTACTTTAGCGGCTAATTTTAATGAAACTACTATTGAAGGCGCAATTGATACACCTGCTATATTTGCAGCAAATGGTTACGAAATTTTCAATAGAAAGGAGCAAGCTAGAATTACATCGGCAAGACCAAAATCTAAAGTATTATTAGGTTTAGATTACGATTTAAATAAATGGGATTTTATTGTAAATAATACTTATTTTGGCGAGGTTACGTGGCAACATGGTAGTAATCCTGCGTTCGATCAAACCTTCGCAGGTAAGGTGCTTACAGATTTAATCGTTGGTTATGAGTTTAATGAAAAGGTTTCGGGGAACATTTCTGTAAATAATTTATTTAATGTGTATCCAGATGAATTAGATGCTAAAGGTGATGTGGTTACCGATCTTGGAGGGCGTTTTAAATACGCTTGGGAAGTAAATCAATTTGGTTTTAACGGTACTATAATTAATGCGAGTTTAGCCTTTAAATTCTAAAGTTAATAACGCTTGTTTTAGAAAACGTATTTTTTATTCTATAAACCCCAAATTTTGGCCTTTTCTCCAAAATTTGGGGTTTTTTTTTAAGTTTAACATTTTTTTTAGACTATTTAAAATAATTCTTAAATACTAATAAAACGTTAATAATACGTTTTATTTTTAAGGCTATACTTTGTGGTTTGTTTTTTAGAATATTGATTGTCATTGAGTTATAGTTGTGTTTGGTTTTTTGTTTAAAAAAAACAAGACACAAAAACAGTTTTTTAATTTGTAAGTTTTTATATCGGAAAGGATGTTTTGTGTGTATTGTTTTACATCTAAGCATTTAATATCCAATATAATATGCATATATTAGCTTTAACTAATTCAAAATTATTTATTATTATGAGTAAACTTTTAAACTTTAAATGCTTGATGTTTCTATTATTTATGGGAACTTCAGGAACGCTATTCGCCCAAGATGTTTCGGGTGTTGTAAAAGATGATTCTGGAGCACTGCCAGGTGTGTCCGTTGTTGTGAAAGGCACAACAACAGGAACAACAACAGATTTTGATGGAAATTATTCTATCAACGCCAGCAACGGCGCTATTTTGGTGTTTTCTTATGTGGGTTATGAGACACAGGAGAAAGCTGTTTTGGGTAGTGTAATGAATATAAGGATGCAATCTGGAGTTGCTTTGAATGAGGTGGTTTTAATTGGGTCTAGAAATCCAAGTAGAACATCTGTAGACACGGCTGTTCCTGTTGATGTTATTGATATGGCCGATTTAGCTACTGCGGGTCCTCAAGTTTCAGTAACACAAATTTTGAACTATGTGGCGCCTTCATTTTCATCTAACACACAAACTGTTGCCGATGGGACGGATCATATTGATCCTGCTCAATTAAGAGGGCTTGGACCAGATCAAGTATTGGTTTTAGTGAATGGAAAAAGAAGACACACATCGTCTTTAGTAAATGTAAACGGTACGCCAGGACGTGGTTCTGTAGGAACCGATTTAAATGCTATTCCTGCAGCATCTATTAAAAGAATTGAAGTATTACGTGATGGTGCTGCGGCACAATACGGATCTGATGCGATTGCTGGAGTTATCAATATTGTATTAAAAGATAATGTTAATGAACTTACAGCTGCCATAACTACGGGAGCAAACATGTCTAAAAATGGAAATGATCATGATGGTGGTATCGATGGTGAAAAAACACAAATTGATTTAAACTATGGTATTCCATTAGGTGATAAAGGAGGTTTTATTAACATGACGGGGTCTTTAACAACACGTCAAAGAACTTCTCGTGCACGTGCAACTACTGGAGATATTTTTCATGCTTACAATTCTATAGAGTGGCAAGCGTATCAAGATGGTTTTAATCTGTCTGATTTAAGAACCGATTTAGGAGCTATTCAAAACTATGCTTCACAAGTAGGTCATTTTGATTCTGGTTTACAATCGCAAATCGCTGGTGCTTCAAGTATTGAAGAGTTATCGGGGTATAATACAGTTACAGGAGCGCAAACTGCCGGAATTTTAACTGGTTTAGATGTTACTGATGCTGAGTTAGTGGCTAGAGGTCAAACGCGTAACGATTATAATATGAGCGTAGGTCAGTCTGCTTTAGATCAAGGGCAATTTATGGGTAATTTAGAAATCCCTTTAGGTGATGATGAAAACGAGGCTAAATTATATGCTTTTGGTGGTTTATCTTACCGTCATGGTGATGCTTCTGGATTTTATAGAACGCCTGGGCATGCTTCTGGTAGAGGAAATACCTTATCTTATATTAATGGATTCTTACCAGATATCGAGTCTGATATTATTGATAAATCTTTAGGTTTCGGTATTCAAGGAAAAATTAACGATTGGAATATCGATTTATCTCATACTTGGGGTTTAAATACTTTTGCATATAATATTACGAACACCACAAACTTTTACTTACAAGCTTCATCTCCAACGGAATTTGATGCAGGACTTAATGGTTTTCAACAAAACACGGTTAACTTCGATATGTCTAAGTTTTACGAAGATATCATGTCTGGTTTAAACGTTGCTTTTGGTGCGGAATATCGTGTTGAAAATTTCTTTATTGAAGCTGGTGAAGTATCATCTTACGCTAAATATGATGTTAATGGTGAGATTGAAACTGTTGCAGCGTCTGGAACTCCAGCATTACAAGTAACTGACTTTTTTGGAAATCAAACCGATGCAGGTTCTCAAGTATTTTCAGGGTTTACTCCAGGAAATGCTATAGATACTAAAAGAAACAGTATGGCATTATATGTTGATGTTGAAGCAGATATTACCGAAGCATTTTTAGTGAGTGGAGCAGTGCGTTTTGAGGATTTTAGCGATTTTGGAAGCACATTGAATGGTAAATTAGCCATGCGTTATAAATTAAGTGAGAACACCAATATTAGGGGGGCTTTAAGTACAGGGTTTAGAGCGCCATCTTTACATCAACAATTTTATAGCAAATCGAATACCTTATTTAACGATCAAGGTATTGCAGAGCAAGTGGGTACATTTACAAATAACTCTAGAGCAGCAGCTTTATTCGGAATACCGAAGTTAAAAGAAGAAACATCGTTTAATGCGAGTTTAGGGTTTACTTCTAAAATACCAGATGCTAACCTAACATTTACAGTTGATGGTTACTATATCGCTATTGATGATAGAATTACATACACAGGTAACTTTTCAAGTCCTAATGATGGCTCTCAGTTAGCCGATATTTTTACTAATTTAGGTATTGGTCAAGCAGCGTTTTTTGCAAATGCTATTGATACAGAAACTAAAGGTTTAGATGTTGTTATTTCTCATAAAGCAAATATTGGAAACGGACGATTAACTAATAATTTAGCAGCAACTTATTCAAAAACTAAAAAAGTAGGCGCTACAAAAGGAAGTGATATTCTAACGGCTGCAGGTTTATTGGATAATTATTTTGATGAAGCTTCTAGGATATATTTAGAGCTTGCAGTACCTAGAGTTAAAGCGAATCTATCGCATAACTTAGAAATGGGAGATTGGAATTTCTTCTTAAGAAATGCATTCTTTGGTAGTGTTTTCGATACCGGAAACTTAACAGGTGGTGGTCATCCAGAAATTGGATCTAATGTAGTAACCGATTTAACTGTAGGTTATAACTTTAGCGAATCTCTTAGGTTAACTGTAGGAGCAAACAATTTATTAGATGTTTATCCAGATGAATTACCAGGTTATTTAACGTCTAGCAACCAGTTTGTGTACTCTCGTCGTGTATCGCAATTTGGTAACAACGGACGCTATGTTTTTGGTAGATTAACATTCAACTTGAAATAAGATAGTTTACCTATTAATATTTAAAAGCCTCGTAAATCATTTGATTTACGAGGCTTTTTTTTTGAGCTTATTTAATTATGATGATACAATTTCTCCTTACGTTGAAATGGTTTACGTAAACTTTATACGCTTAGAAGTATACCGACGATTGGCGGTGTCACACACGATTCTATTAGCATAGTTCTATTTAATGATACTACGTGTTTTAACAGACTAATATCAAAAAATAAAAACCCAGACCTTTTTTATTAAAGTGTCTGGGTTTTTATTTTTTGATATTAGTCTGTTAAAACACGTAGTATCATTAAATAGAACTATGCTAATAGAATCGTGTGTGACACCGCCAATCGTCGGTATACTTCTAAGCGTATAAAGTTTACGTAAACCATTTCAACGTAAGGAGAAATTGTATCATCATAATTAAATAAGCTCAAAAAAAAAGCCTCGTAAATCAAATGATTTACGAGGCTTTTAAATATTAATAGGTAAACTATCTTATTTCAAGTTGAATGTTAATCTACCAAAAACATAGCGTCCGTTGTTACCAAATTGCGATACACGACGAGAGTACACAAACTGGTTGCTAGACGTTAAATAACCTGGTAATTCATCTGGATAAACATCTAATAAATTGTTTGCTCCTACAGTTAACCTAAGAGATTCGCTAAAGTTATAACCTACAGTTAAATCGGTTACTACATTAGATCCAATTTCTGGATGACCACCACCTGTTAAGTTTCCGGTATCGAAAACACTACCAAAGAATGCATTTCTTAAGAAGAAATTCCAATCTCCCATTTCTAAGTTATGCGATAGATTCGCTTTAACTCTAGGTACTGCAAGCTCTAAATATATCCTAGAAGCTTCATCAAAATAATTATCCAATAAACCTGCAGCCGTTAGAATATCACTTCCTTTTGTAGCGCCTACTTTTTTAGTTTTTGAATAAGTTGCTGCTAAATTATTAGTTAATCGTCCGTTTCCAATATTTGCTTTATGAGAAATAACAACATCTAAACCTTTAGTTTCTGTATCAATAGCATTTGCAAAAAACGCTGCTTGACCAATACCTAAATTAGTAAAAATATCGGCTAACTGAGAGCCATCATTAGGACTTGAAAAGTTACCTGTGTATGTAATTCTATCATCAATAGCGATATAGTAACCATCAACTGTAAATGTTAGGTTAGCATCTGGTATTTTAGAAGTAAACCCTAAACTCGCATTAAACGATGTTTCTTCTTTTAACTTCGGTATTCCGAATAAAGCTGCTGCTCTAGAGTTATTTGTAAATGTACCCACTTGCTCTGCAATACCTTGATCGTTAAATAAGGTATTCGATTTGCTATAAAATTGTTGATGTAAAGATGGCGCTCTAAACCCTGTACTTAAAGCCCCCCTAATATTGGTGTTCTCACTTAATTTATAACGCATGGCTAATTTACCATTCAATGTGCTTCCAAAATCGCTAAAATCCTCAAAACGCACTGCTCCACTCACTAAAAATGCTTCGGTAATATCTGCTTCAACATCAACATATAATGCCATACTGTTTCTTTTAGTATCTATAGCATTTCCTGGAGTAAACCCTGAAAATACTTGAGAACCTGCATCGGTTTGATTTCCAAAAAAGTCAGTTACTTGTAATGCTGGAGTTCCAGACGCTGCAACAGTTTCAATCTCACCATTAACATCATATTTAGCGTAAGATGATACTTCACCAGCTTCAATAAAGAAATTTTCAACACGATATTCCGCACCAAAAGCAACGTTTAAACCAGACATGATATCTTCGTAAAACTTAGACATATCGAAGTTAACCGTGTTTTGTTGAAAACCATTAAGTCCTGCATCAAATTCCGTTGGAGATGAAGCTTGTAAGTAAAAGTTTGTGGTGTTCGTAATATTATATGCAAAAGTATTTAAACCCCAAGTATGAGATAAATCGATATTCCAATCGTTAATTTTTCCTTGAATACCGAAACCTAAAGATTTATCAATAATATCAGACTCGATATCTGGTAAGAATCCATTAATATAAGATAAGGTATTTCCTCTACCAGAAGCATGCCCAGGCGTTCTATAAAATCCAGAAGCATCACCATGACGGTAAGATAAACCACCAAAAGCATATAATTTAGCCTCGTTTTCATCATCACCTAAAGGGATTTCTAAATTACCCATAAATTGCCCTTGATCTAAAGCAGACTGACCTACGCTCATATTATAATCGTTACGCGTTTGACCTCTAGCCACTAACTCAGCATCAGTAACATCTAAACCAGTTAAAATTCCGGCAGTTTGCGCTCCTGTAACTGTATTATACCCCGATAACTCTTCAATACTTGAAGCACCAGCGATTTGCGATTGTAAACCAGAATCAAAATGACCTACTTGTGAAGCATAGTTTTGAATAGCTCCTAAATCGGTTCTTAAATCAGACAGATTAAAACCATCTTGATACGCTTGCCACTCTATAGAATTGTAAGCATGAAAAATATCTCCAGTAGTTGCACGTGCACGAGAAGTTCTTTGACGTGTTGTTAAAGACCCCGTCATGTTAATAAAACCTCCTTTATCACCTAATGGAATACCATAGTTTAAATCAATTTGTGTTTTTTCACCATCGATACCACCATCATGATCATTTCCATTTTTAGACATGTTTGCTCCCGTAGTTATGGCAGCTGTAAGTTCATTAACATTATCTTTTAATACAATATTGATAACTCCAGCAATCGCATCAGATCCGTATTGTGCCGCAGCACCATCACGTAATACTTCAATTCTTTTAATAGATGCTGCAGGAATAGCATTTAAATCGGTTCCTACAGAACCACGTCCTGGCGTACCGTTTACATTTACTAAAGACGATGTGTGTCTTCTTTTTCCATTCACTAAAACCAATACTTGATCTGGTCCAAGCCCTCTTAATTGAGCAGGATCAATATGATCCGTCCCATCGGCAACAGTTTGTGTGTTAGATGAAAATGAAGGCGCCACATAGTTCAAAATTTGTGTTACTGAAACTTGAGGACCCGCAGTAGCTAAATCGGCCATATCAATAACATCAACAGGAACAGCCGTGTCTACAGATGTTCTACTTGGATTTCTAGACCCAATTAAAACCACCTCATTCAAAGCAACTCCAGATTGCATCCTTATATTCATTACACTACCCAAAACAGCTTTCTCCTGTGTCTCATAACCCACATAAGAAAACACCAAAATAGCGCCGTTGCTGGCGTTGATAGAATAATTTCCATCAAAATCTGTTGTTGTTCCTGTTGTTGTGCCTTTCACAACAACGGACACACCTGGCAGTGCTCCAGAATCATCTTTTACAACACCCGAAACATCTTGGGCGAATAGCGTTCCTGAAGTTCCCATAAATAATAGAAACATCAAGCATTTAAAGTTTAAAAGTTTACTCATAATAATAAATAATTTTGAATTAGTTAAAGCTAATATATGCATATTATATTGGATATTAAATGCTTAGATGTAAAACAATACACACAAAACATCCTTTCCGATATAAAAACTTACAAATTAAAAAACTGTTTTTGTGTCTTGTTTTTTTAAACAAAAAACCAAACACAACTATAACTCAATGACAATCAATATTCTAAAAAACAAACCACAAAGTATAGCCTTAAAAATAAAACGTATTATTAACGTTTTATTAGTATTTAAGAATTATTTTAAATAGTCTAAAAAAAATGTTAAACTTAAAAAAAAACCCCAAATTTTGGAGAAAAGGCCAAAATTTGGGGTTTATAGAATAAAAAATACGTTTTCTAAAACAAGCGTTATTAACTTTAGAATTTAAAGGCTAAACTCGCATTAATTATAGTACCGTTAAAACCAAATTGATTTACTTCCCAAGCGTATTTAAAACGCCCTCCAAGATCGGTAACCACATCACCTTTAGCATCTAATTCATCTGGATACACATTAAATAAATTATTTACAGAAATGTTCCCCGAAACCTTTTCATTAAACTCATAACCAACGATTAAATCTGTAAGCACCTTACCTGCGAAGGTTTGATCGAACGCAGGATTACTACCATGTTGCCACGTAACCTCGCCAAAATAAGTATTATTTACAATAAAATCCCATTTATTTAAATCGTAATCTAAACCTAATAATACTTTAGATTTTGGTCTTGCCGATGTAATTCTAGCTTGCTCCTTTCTATTGAAAATTTCGTAACCATTTGCTGCAAATATAGCAGGTGTATCAATTGCGCCTTCAATAGTAGTTTCATTAAAATTAGCCGCTAAAGTAGCATTCAAGAGCCCTTTACCTAAATCGATATTAGTATAATTAACCACTAAATCTACTCCTGAAGTACTTGTACTTACAGCATTTACAAAAAACTTCAAACTGGTAATAGAATTAGCTATCAATACACTTTCTACTGGATTTGTTGATCCATCATCGCCATCGAATCCAATTTCACCTGTAAATAAAACACGATCATCCACCTTTACATTATAAAAATCTGCTGAAACAGAAAGGTTAGGTTTAACCTTATAAGTTATACCTGCCGATATGTTTTTAGATGTTTCCGCAGTAAGCTGCGGCACACCTAAATCTTCTCGAATAATTGGGTCTACATTATTAAACGTGCCTTGGTTTGAAATACTACCACCAGAAACCAATGTTTGCACATTACTTAAATATATTTGATGTAACGATGGCGCTCTAAACCCTGTACTATATGATGCCCTCAAAGCCCCTTTATCACCTAAGGAGTAACGCCCACTTACTTTCCATGATACATTGTCTCCAAAATCGCTAAAATCTTCATATCGAATAGCTCCACCAATTAGTAAAGCATCGGTTGGCTCCCATTCTAAATCGCCATAAACACCATAATTATGTCTATCGGCACGCACCGCATTAGCAGGCTGTAAACCTGGGAAAGACTGCGCATTACCATTCCCTGTAGGATTATAGTAGGAAGCAGGATCACCTGCTCTTGCAGAAAAGTTCTCTTTCTTTATTTCTGCTCCAAAAGCAATATTCACTTGCCCTAAACTTCTTGACAAATCTAAATTCGCCAACGAGTTGCTAAACGTATACCCCCAACAGCAAATTCAATTGGACTATTTGCTCCTAAGTCTATATTTAAAGTGTTGTTTACATCGTAATCAATTCTGTTTCTTCCGTATGTTCCACTAAAATCGACATCGAAGTTAAATAATTTCCACTTTACACCAGCCGTTAAGTTGTTATCGACAACATCGGTTTCAAAAGTGGGCTGAAACCCATTATAATCAGAACCCGCTTCGTGTAATAAATTATATGGATCTCCAACCCAGTAAGGCGCTCTGTATAACGCAAAACTTGTGCCTTGTCTAGACGTTACACCTCCAAAAGTATAAAACTCACCTGAATCATTTTTGAAAGGCACTCCTGCGTTAAAAAACAAATCGAGTTTTTTTAACTCGGGTTGCCCAACGTTCATCCCTAATTCAGGATTATTAGCTAACCAATCTCCCCAAGTCTGATCACCAGCATACACTCCAATTAAAGCATCTGTTCCAGGAGCCCCTGGTCTATTGGTTTTTTCTTGTTCGTAATATCCCGCAGTAAAATTTAAATACGCACCATTATCACCAGATAAGCCTGTGTTTAAATCCACACCAAAATTAAAACCATCTCCTTCGGTTGTCATCCCCGATTTTACATTGACCGTAGTATATTCAACGTTCTTTTTTAATACCATATTGATAACACCCGCAATAGCATCAGAGCCATATTGTGCCGAAGCACCATCTCTTAAAACCTCGATACGCTCAATGGCAGCAGCAGGAATACTTTTTAAATCTACACCAACTTCACCTTTTCCTGGCGTATCATTAATATACACTAATGCACTTTGGTTTTTACGCTTTCCATTTACTAAAACCAACGTTCTACTTGGTCCTAAGCCACGTAAATCTGCAGGATCAAAATGCGCTGTAGCATCAGAAACAGCTTGAGTAGACGAGTTAAACGATGGCACTTTATAAGTCAACATTTTATCAATAGTTGGCTGTCCCGTTTTACGCATTTCATCTAAACCTATATTATCAATAGGCACAGGTGAATCTAAAATAGTTCTTGGTTTTGCTCTATTTCCTGTTAAAACAATAGCATCTAAAGCCACTCCCGATTGCATGGTAACATTCATTTTATTTCCTGAAACTGCTTTTTCCTGAGTTTCATAACCCACGTACGAAAACACCAAAACAGCGTTACTATCGGCACTTATGGAGTATTTACCATCGAAATCTGTTGTGGTCCCCGTAGTTGTTCCTTTAACAATTACCGATACACCTGGCAAAGCACCAGATTCGTCACTTACCACACCCGAAACCTCTTGTGCGATTAGCGTTCCCGATGTGCCTATAAATAACAGAAACATCATCCCAAAATGATTTAAAAATTTAGTCATATAATTAGTTTATTTTGAATTAGTTATAGCTAATATATACATATTATCGTTTTTCTTAATAAAAAATTAACATAATATTCCATCTACATATAGCATTTTAACAAAAGATACCGTAACAAACCATATATATTATTGATTTTTAAGCTAAAAAATATCAATATGATAATTGCCAATAATATAAAAATTAAAATCAACCCAAGGTTTCAACACCATCCAGCATCGCTTAAAAACAGCATCAAAAAAAGACTCAAACAGACTCGCCTCTCCCCTCTTCAACAACACATCTAGGCGATTAACTCTAAAAACATCATAACGCAACCCTATTTAATCAATATTTGCGACCGAATAGATTTGTAATTGCATAATTTGGGTTAAATTTGCACCTCAATTTTACAACAATGTACAGAAGTCATAATTGCGGCGAATTAACTGCGGCACACATTAATACAGAAGTAACCCTATCTGGTTGGGTGCAAAAGTCTAGAGATAAAGGTTTTATTGTTTGGGTCGATTTACGCGACCGTTACGGTATCACTCAACTTGTTTTTGATGAAGAGCGTACTAGCAAAGATTTAATAGAACAAGCCCAACATTTGGGACGTGAGTTCGTAATTCAAGTTAAAGGAACGGTTATTGAACGTGCTTCAAAAAACCCGAATATGCCAACGGGAGACATAGAAATTTTAGTTTCCGAGCTTATTATTTTAAACAAATCGATACTACCTCCTTTTACTATTGAAGACAAAACCGATGGAGGCGAAGATATTAGAATGAAATATCGTTATTTAGATATTCGTCGTAACCCGGTAAAAAACAGTTTAATTTTTAGATCTAAAGTATCTCAAGCGGTTAGAAATTATCTTTCTACTGAAGGCTTTATCGAAGTTGAAACACCATATTTAATAAAATCTACTCCTGAAGGCGCACGCGATTTCGTAGTTCCATCACGTATGAATGCTGGTGAATTTTACGCCCTTCCACAATCGCCTCAAACCTTTAAGCAACTGCTTATGGTTGGTGGTATGGATAAATATTTTCAGATTGTAAAATGCTTTAGAGATGAAGATTTACGCGCCGATAGACAACCCGAGTTTACACAAATAGATTGTGAAATGGCATTTGTTGACCAAGAAGATATTTTAAATGTGTTTGAAGGTTTAACCCGTCATTTATTAAAAGAAGTGAATGGTGTTGAAATTGAAAAATTCCCAAGAATGCTTTACGACGATGCAATGCGTTTATACGGAAACGATAAACCAGACATCCGTTTCGGTATGGAATTTGGCGAATTAAACGCGGTAACACAACATAAAGAATTTGGGGTATTCAACAATGCTGAATTAGTTGTTGGTATTGCTGTACCAGGTGGAAATAGCTACACTAGAAAAGAAATTGATAAATTAATAGACTGGGTAAAGCGTCCGCAAGTTGGTGCTTTAGGCATGATTTATTCACGTTGTAATGACGATGGAAGCTTCAAATCTTCCGTAGATAAATTTTACGACCAAGACGATTTAGCCAAATGGGCAGAAATTACAGGCGCCAAAGCAGGCGACTTAGTTTGTGTACTTTCTGGAGATACAAATAAAGTACGCGCACAATTAAGTGCTTTACGTATGGAATTAGCAGAACGCTTAGGATTGAGAGATCCCAAAGTATTTGCTCCACTTTGGGTTATCGATTTCCCTTTACTGGAACTGGATGAAGAAACCGGACATTACCACGCCATGCACCACCCATTTACATCGCCAAAACCGGGACAGATAGAACTTTTAGACTCTAACCCAGGCGAAGTAAAAGCCAATGCTTACGATTTAGTTTTAAACGGTAACGAAATTGGAGGAGGTTCTATTCGTATTCACGATAAAGCCACGCAAGCCATCATGCTGAAACATTTAGGTTTTTCTGAAGAAGAAGCAAAAGCACAGTTTGGATTTCTAATGGATGCCTTTGAATATGGTGCTCCACCACACGGCGGTTTAGCTTTTGGATTAGACCGATTGGTTGCTATTTTAGGCGGACAAGAAACTATTCGAGATTTTATTGCCTTTCCAAAAAACAATTCGGGCCGAGATGTAATGATCGATGCACCCGCCCCAATTGATGATGATCAATTAACAGAGTTAAGCTTAAAACTTAATTTAAAATCATAATATTAAAATCCTGCTTTTGCAGGATTTTTTAGTAAACCAAATACATGAAAAATTTAATCCTTCTTTGCTTACTTTTCGTATCAACAATCGGTTTATCCAAGATATTACGGGTGCTGAATTATTAGAGAAATCTATACAATTTCACGACCCTGATAATAATTGGAAAAACTTTGAAGGCGCATTTTCAGTTACCATGAACATGCCCAACAAACCCGAACGAATAAGTAATATTTCAATAAGTTTACCTAAAGAATATTTTGCTTTACAAACTCAAAAAGACACGAGATACTTGCGGAGTCCGTTGTTAACAAATCAGACTGCACCTTATCT
>NZ_JAUFQP010000002.1 GCF_030409805.1 Algibacter miyuki
GTTTTTGCACCTAAAATAGATAACGGACTCACCGATTTAAATACAGTAAAAACAAATACAAAATTTGGAAATCATAAATTTGATCTAATTTCATTGTACTTGCCATGGCACAAAAATATAGAATCAAACTTTCCAAAACCTTAATAGATTCTATTTACAAACAAAATTCAATACCTGTAATCACATGGGAACCTTGGATAAACACTTTTGAAGGTGATTTTAACTCGGAAAATCATCATGTATACAACCTTATAGAAACAGGCTATTTTGATAACTATATTGCCGATTTTGCAAACACCCTTAAACCTATAAAACATCCCGTTTTTTTGAGATTTGCTCATGAGTTTGACAACCCATTTTATCCGTGGTATGTTACCGGAGATAAAGCATCAGAAAAGTTAAAAAACGCTTGGATACATACTTATGAAATTTTTCAAAAAAACAAGGCGCGGATAATGTGGTATGGATTTGGAACCCGTGGAAACCGGAGCATGTTGCCTCTTTTTATCCAGGCGAAGCTTATGTTGATTGGATTGCGTAAACATACTAAACTACGGCGACTTAAATCAGATGGAAAATCACAGGAGTTTGAAGCTTTATATAAACCCATTCCACGACGCGTTTAAAAACCTTCCGGGAACACCTGTTGTTATATCCGAATTCGGTGCTTTAACCAGTAACCTACAAAAAACGTTTCCAATTGCAAGACAACGCCTTCATTGCTATAGAAAATAATTTTCCTGAGATTAAATCTATTATTCATTTTAACAGTAAAGTAGATAACAATTGGCCTACTGGAGAAATTCCAAATACTTACCTAGATTGGACCATTGCCTCAAAACAAACCACTCTTAATTTATTTGAACAAAAAAAAGTTCCAAGCTATATAAACAGACCTTTACAAGATATTAAAAGCAACTCTCTGCCCCCAGAAAAGGCTCAAATAGCAATGCAAAACATTAAAGGCATCAACTTCAAAATTGGTCATAATTGGGAAAAAGATTATCACATTCTAAATAGAAGAAAACTAATTGCAGATTTTGAAAACATCAAAAACTTAAAGCTAAATACGCTTAAGTACCAAACCATTTACCAAAACGGACTAGTTGAACGCCCGGTTAGCGGAACCTTCGCTAAAGTTGGCGGTTTAAAGAAAGACCCTGAAACGAACATAAGTTATATTGAAAATTTAGCAATTGACGACACTGAAATCAAAAAGCATTTTACTGACGAAAGTACTTTTGGTCGTTTTGTTTTTCCAAAAATTATGCATGCCGCACTTAGCAATCCGAAAATAAAAAACTTTAAAATGTTATCTACGGATGCTAGCCAAGCACTCATGAAAATGGCAGAAAATATATGCCTGGTTTTGCCCCTCCGATGGAAAAAATTACAGCATTGAAGTTTTAGGCCCCGTAACCAACAGCGACAATCAAGGTAATCTACGTTTAGAAAAAATAAGTAGCTACGGAAAAACAAAAAATGGACATTCCATCATTTTAAGATTGCATTACGGAAAATTTAAAGTGCTATTTGGTGGAGATTTAAACAACCTGCCGAAAAATTTCTTCTAAAACATTACACACAGCGAAAATCGTTTCCAAAATACGGTTCCGAAGCTTCAAAAAATATGATTGATGAAGCAAAAAACTGGTTTAATGCTGAAGTGATGAAGGTTTGCCACCACGGCGCTTCTGATGTAACCAACGAGTTTATGGAGGCCGTAAATCCTGCCTGCTTTGTAATTTCATCTGGAGATGAAGAAGGACATGTACACCCCAGACCTGACTTATTAGGACGGCTAGGAAAATACGGCAGAGGAGAATCGCCCGTTTTACTCTCAACAGAATTACAGCGTTCTACCAGAGAACATGAAGACCAAAATTTAGTGGCAACTTTAAAAAAGAATATTGCTAAATTAGTCAAAACCCCATCAGAAAAACTCAATGCTTTAATTGATGAAACCATTACCAAATTAGCTAAAACGAATGTATCCGTTTACGGCGCCATCTATCTAAAAACAGATGGAGAACGTTTGATAACAGCTTTCAAAATTGAAGAAAAATCAAAACTGAAAAAATGGTTTTATTTTGAATATAAAATTGATGATTCAGGAGAATTAACACTAATAGGTTAACACTTCATTTTACCTTGTTCTTTTAAATTGCCATCATTAATATGATGCCCAATAACACGTAATTAATGTAAGTCATTTTAAAGTACAACATCGATTCCTTTTCATTTTAAACTCTTAAAAAAAAGTTAAAAACAAAGAATCCCTCATATACAGCCAACCCATAATTTACAAGGGTTAAAACCTCCTTTACAACGCTTTTATTACTCTTTACATATCATTTATTTGACTACTTTATTCTTAAGCACAACATCTCACTAAACAACCCCTAAAACAGACAGGGTATTACGCCAAAATTAGGCGTATTTCAAATTTGTTAATCTTTCTTAAACCCATTGACTACAGTGTTTTTAAGCTTTATATTTAAACAAAATAATCTAAACCATTACCATTTATGAAAACACCTTTTTTAACTCTTTTATTTACTGCTTTTTTTATTACCATTACTGCACAAGAAACACCTCAAGTAGGCGATCAATTAATGGTTAACGGACCATCTAATCAGTTTTACAACCACGTCGATTTCCCTCAATTAAACTTCCTTGTCAAACGCGGGAAAATTGCTAATTACAAAAGCGTAAAAGGAAACCATGTTGAAATTAGTCACGTTGAAACCGATAAAAACGGTACGCAGTATGTTACTTTAAAAAAGAAGGATGGCGGTAAGTTTTTCGGCTATCTTAATTCAGTAAAAGCCAATTACAATAAATCTATAAACTCAGGAGAATTATCAGTGATTCAATAATTAAATCGCTATAATTTATAACATCACGATGCTGTTTCAGCCCCGAATTCCTAAAATGATTAATTTTCATCAGTAAAATTAAAAATTTAGTGAATTCGGGGCTACATCATTAATAACCGCCCGCACTACCGCTTCAAAACACCCCAACTATTTTAACAAAATTCACAGTATAACTTCACAAGATTTTAACATCAAAAAATTGTAACTTTGCCCTTTTGCCTATTTATGAGCCAATTTGATGATTTTATTGAAGTAAAAGGAGCACGCGTTCACAACCTTAAAAATATAGACGTTTCCATTCCAAGGGAAAAACTTGTAGTAATCACAGGTTTATCGGGAAGTGGAAAATCTTCGCTTGCTTTCGACACCATTTATGCTGAAGGTCAGCGTCGCTATATTGAAACCTTTTCGGCCTATGCCCGACAATTTTTAGGCGGATTAGAGCGCCCAGATGTTGATAAAATTGACGGACTTTCGCCTGTAATTGCCATTGAACAAAAAACGACGAGTAAGTCGCCACGTTCTACCGTTGGTACCATTACAGAAATTTACGATTTTATGCGACTGCTTTTTGCTCGTGCCAGTGATGCATACAGCTACAACACCGGCGATAAAATGGTAAGTTATAGCGACGAGCAAATTAAAGCTCTAATTTTAAAAGATTTTAACGGCAAACGTATTAATGTTCTTGCTCCAGTTGTACGTTCTAGAAAAGGGCACTATCGTGAATTATTTGAGCAAATTGCAAAACAAGGTTTTGTAAAAGTAAGAACCGACGGAGAAATTAAAGATCTTGTAAAAGGGATGAAATTGGACCGTTATAAAAATCACGATATTGAAATTGTTATTGATAGATTAAAAATTGACGATACTGCCGATAATGATAAACGCTTAACAGAAACCATAAACACGGCCATGTATCATGGTGAAGATGTATTACTAGTTATAGATCAAGACACACAGGAAGCGCGATACTTTAGCCGTAGTTTAATGTGCCCGACTTCAGGGATCTCATACCCAAATCCAGAACCAAATAACTTTTCTTTTAACTCACCAAAAGGTGCTTGCAACCACTGTAATGGTATTGGCGAGTTGTATCAAGTAAATGAAAGTAAAATTGTTCCTGATGAAAAACTTTCAATTAAAAACGGCGCACTAGCACCACATGGTCCTGAAAAAAATTCTTGGATTTTTAAACAGTTTGAAACCATTGCGCAACGTTTCAATTTTAAATTAACCGACGCTTATAAAGATATTCCGAAGGAAGCCAAACAAATGATAATGTATGGTGGAAACGAAAAATTCTCGGTAGAAAGTAAAACATTAGGTGTTACGCGCGATTATAAAATAGACTTTGAAGGTGTTGCCAATTTTATAGAAAACCAATACAAAACAGCCGAATCGACCTCTTTAAAACGTTGGGCTAAAGATTATATGGACAAAGTTAAATGTCCCGTTTGCGAAGGTTCTCGACTAAAAAAAGAATCGCTTTATTTTAAAATAAATAATAAAAACATTGCCGAACTTGCCAATAGTGATATTGTAGAACTTTCGGAATGGTTCAAAGATTTAAACGATCACCTTTCGGAAAAACAACTCAAAATTGCCGAAGAAGTTATAAAAGAAATTAAAACCCGCTTACAATTTTTACTCGATGTAGGTCTTAATTATTTATCATTAAACCGAAGCTCGAAATCGCTTTCTGGAGGCGAAGCACAACGGATTAGATTGGCCACACAAATTGGATCTCAATTGGTTGGTGTCCTTTATATTTTAGACGAACCGAGTATTGGTTTACACCAACGAGATAATGAAAAACTGATAAATTCTTTAGTAGCATTGCGCGACATTGGAAATTCTGTTATTGTGGTAGAACATGATAAAGATATGATAGAACGCGCTGATTACGTAATTGACATAGGCCCTAAAGCCGGAAAATATGGCGGAAACATCATTAGTATCGGCACACCCACAGAATTATTAACGCACGACACGCTAACGGCCGATTACTTAAATGGTAAAAAAGAAATAGAAATCCCGAAAAAACGTCGTGAAGGCAATGGTAATTTCTTAGAACTTAAAGGCTGTACCGGAAATAATTTAAAAAACGTATCTGTAAAAATTCCGTTAGGAAAAATGATAGGTGTTACAGGTGTTTCCGGAAGCGGAAAATCGACTTTAATAAACGAAACCCTCTACCCTATTTTAAACGCTTATTATTTTAATGGCGTTAAAAAACCCATGCCGTACAAAAGCATAAAAGGGCTAGAACATATAGACAAAGTGATTGATATTAATCAATCACCCATAGGTAGAACTCCGAGAAGTAACCCTGTAACATACACGGGTACTTTTAGTGAAATTAGAGCTTTATTTGCCAAAATACCCGAAGCTATGATTCGTGGTTATAAAGCCGGACGTTTTAGTTTTAACGTTAAAGGCGGACGTTGCGAAACCTGTCAAGGTGGTGGTTTACGCGTTATTGAAATGAATTTTCTTCCAGATGTTTATGTGGAATGCGAAACTTGTCAAGGCAAACGTTTTAACCGCGAAACTTTAGAAATTCGTTATAAAGGCAAATCGATCAGTGATGTGTTAAATATGACCATTAGTGATGCGGTTGAATTCTTTGAACATATCCCTAAGATTTACAGAAAATTAAAAACAATTCAGGATGTTGGCCTAGGATATATTACCTTGGGGCAGCAAAGCACCACCCTTTCTGGTGGTGAAGCGCAACGTATTAAATTGGCTACCGAGTTATCAAAACGCGATACAGGAAATACTTTTTATATTCTAGATGAACCTACAACAGGCTTACATTTTGAGGATATTAGGGTGTTAATGATTGTTTTAAACAAATTAGCCGACAAAGGAAATACGGTTTTAATTATTGAACATAATTTAGATGTGATTAAAACTGTAGACTATATTATTGATATAGGTTATGAAGGTGGCCAAGGCGGAGGTAAAGTTATTGTCGAAGGATCACCTGAAACCGTTGCCAAACACAAAAAAAGCCATACGGCAAGATTTCTTAAAAAGGAATTAGCACAATAAACAAACAGTCTAAGCTAATTTTTAATTCAAAATTAAATTTTTAGATTGCTAAACTTAAAAAATCTTTAAAAAGATAAAACATACAACTATGAGAAAAGAACTGCACCCAAAAGGTTGGAACGAAAAGAAAACGAACGATTCTTGGGCCATTTTTAAAATAATGGGAGAATTTGTTAACGGTTTTGAGAAAATGAGTAAAATAGGCCCTTGTGTTTCTATTTTTGGATCGGCACGTACAAAACCAGATCATAAATATTATAAATTGGCCGAAAAAGTGGCAGGTAAAATTGTAGAGCATGGTTACGGCGTTATTACTGGTGGTGGTCCTGGAATTATGGAAGCAGGGAATAAAGGCGCACACTTATCGGGAGGAACCTCTGTTGGATTGAATATCGACTTGCCTTTTGAACAGCACGACAACCCTTATATTGATAATGACAAGAGTTTAGATTTTGATTACTTTTTTGTTAGAAAAGTAATGTTTGTAAAATACTCTCAAGGCTTTGTTGTTATGCCTGGTGGTTTTGGTACTTTAGATGAATTATTCGAAGCTATGACGCTTATTCAAACACATAAAATTGGTAAATTCCCGATAATCTTGGTGGGCACCGATTTCTGGAGCGGCTTGCTAGACTGGATAAAATCGACCCTATTAGATACTTTTGAAAACATTAGCGTTAAGGATTTAGATTTAATTCATTTGGTAGATACCGAAGATGAAGTTATCGATATTTTAGATGCTTTTTATAATGAATCTGGCTTAAGTCCGAATTTTTAACACCATACAAAACCGGTTATCAATTGGGATTAATTACTGGTTTTGGCAGATTGCCCCGCGTTAGCATACCGATGATTGTCGGAAAATAAATTGTTGAAGTTTTTTTGATTCAACAAAGAAAAAACAATTACATTTTTTTCATACTTCTGAAATCTAATTTATAGAAATCAGAAGTCATTGAAAAAATTCTAACTTCGGGGAAATTTCCAAACTTTAATTTTCAATCTTCTTGTCAACACCTTTGGTTTTAACTAAAAGTAAATTATTATGCGTGCATATTTTACTATATTGCAACGCCTTAAATATTATGAACCTTATTTAATGTTTGAATAAATTGAAGTTAAAGTTTTTATTTTTTATTGTAACCTTTTCGATGTGCCTCTCGGTCTTTAGTCAGAATAAAATTGACTTAAAGGCGCGGTTTGATATTGAAAACAAAACGATTAAAATAAAACAAACGATACAATACCAGAACACAACAAACCAAACACTTGATTCCATTTATTTAAATGATTGGAGCAATAGTTTTTCAACAAAAAAAACAGCCTTAGCCACTCGACTTGCAGAGGAATATAAAACGGTTTTTCACTTAGCCAAAAACGAAGATCGTGGGTTTTCTGTTATTACTTCAATGACTCAAAATAACGTCAATTTAGAGTTTTCTCCTTTAAAAAACCAATTAGATGTTATCAAAGTAAAGCTTGCCGAACCATTAAAACCAAATGCGACTTACACCATTGATCTGGAATATATGGTGCAAGTACCTAATAGCAAATTTACCAGCTACGGCATTACAGATACTGGTGATTTAAACTTACGGTATTGGTACATTACACCTGCAGTTTTCGATGGAAATTGGCAGTATTACAGTAATAAGGATTTAGATGACATGTATATTCCGAAGACCGATATGGTACTGGACATTGAATTCCCGGAAAACTACACCTTAACTTCAGAATTAGACATTAAAGAAACGCAGTCTTCAAACGGTTATACATCGGTTAGACTTGAAGGAAAAGATCGCGTAAATACTAAACTTTTCTTAAACCAAGTCTCTGATTTTGAAACTATAAAAGGCGATGATTTTGCTATTGTTTCTGATATTGACGATGGCGATTTAATGGTTATTGAAAAAGTATTAATTACTGAAAAGGTATCAAAGTTTTTACTTAAGAACTTCGGCGCATATCCTCATGATAAATTACTACTTACCAAAATTGATTATTCAAAAGATCCTGTTTATGGGCTTAATTTTCTGCCAAAAATTATAGAACCTTACCCAAAAACACTGCAATACGAATTAAAGTTACTCAAAATTATTCTACATAATTATTTAGAAAACACACTTCTTATAAATCCTCGCGAAGAGCAATGGCTACTGGATGGTATTCAAATATTTTATACCATTAATTATGTCAATGAGCATTACCCAAACATGAAGTTCTTGGGCAGCTTAGCCGATTACTGGGCAGTAAAACCCTTTCATGCCGCAAGCATGACCTTTAATGATAAATACATGTTGGCTTACATGTTAATGGCCAGAACCAATAGAAACCAACCGTTGACCATGGCGAAGGATTCTTTATTGAAATTCAACAAAAACATTGCGAATAAATACAAGGCAGGCTTAGGTTTAAAATATTTAGAAGACTTTGTAAACGATGATACGATTGAAACCACAATCAATTCTTTTTTACGCGAAAACAAACTAAAACAGACCAATACAAAGGCATTTGAAGCTGTATTAAAATCGAAAACAGAAAAAAATATTGATTGGTTTTTTAAAGATTATATCTCTTCCGATAGAAAAATTGATTTTAAAATACAAGAGGTTTCAAAAACGGATGACTCGGTCACAGTGATTATAAAAAATAAGAGTGAAAATGCGATGCCCGTATCACTTTACATGCTCGAAAATGATAGCATTGTTTCTAAAGATTGGATTGAAAATATAGATGGTAGTAAAACCGTAACCCTCCCCAGAAACGGCGCTAACAAACTCGCTTTAAATTACGAAAACACCATTCCTGAATACAATTTAAGAGACAACTGGAAATCGTTAAAAGGCTTTTTGTTCAATAATAAACCTTTGCAAGTACGCTTATTTAAAGATATTGAAGACCCACATTACAATCAAGTTTTTTTAATGCCTATTACTGAATTTAATAATATTTACGACGGACTTACTTTAGGCATAAAAGCATACAACAAAACCATACTAAGGAAACTTTTTAACTATAGATTAGAACCTCAGTATGCGTTTAAATCGAAAACACTTACCGGTGGTCTTTCGGCTTATAAAACACATTATTTTAAAAACAAAAATCTGTACGCCTTGAGTTATGGCGTTTCTGGAAGTTATAAATCGTATGCAGAAGATCTATTTGTAACCAAACTATCCCCTTCAATTTCGCTAAACTTTAGAGATCATTCTGATTTAAGATCTAACAAACAACAACTTATCAATATTAGATATCTCGATATTAAACAAGACGAAAACCCAATACCTAACACAGAAAACAACACCCCTAATTACAGCGTATTCAACGCGCGTTTTATAAACTCGAACAACAACCTTATTAAATACAGCAGTTGGTACACCGATTTACAAATTGCAAAAAAATTCAGTAAAGTGGCTTTTAATTACGAGTATCGTCGTTTGTTTGAAAGCAATAGGCAATTGAATATTCGTTTTTTCACTGGAGCATTTTTAACTAATAATACTGACAGGACTTCCAACTATTTTAGTTTTGCATTAGACAAACCATCTGATTATTTATTTGATTATTCGTATTTAGGCCGATCGGAATCTACAGGTTTGTTTAGCCAACAATATATTGAGGCTGAAGGAGGGTTTAAATCGAAATTAGAAACCGCTTTTGCAAATCAATGGATTACAACTGCAAATGCCAGCACGACCCTTTGGAATTACATTTTACTTTATGGTGATGTGGGACTTATAAAAAATAAATATGACAATGCGCATTTTGTTTACGATTCCGGTTTACGTATTAATTTAGTGACTGATTATTTTGAAATTTACTTACCACTTTATTCTAATTTAGGTTGGGAAATTGGTCAACCAAACTACGATCAAAAGATTAGGTTTAAATTCACCGTAGACCCACAAGCACTTTTAGGTCTATTTAGGCGCCGATGGTTTTAATTTTTGATGAATTATCATAAATAAAATATTTTTTATGAAAATAATTCAACAAAAACAGCATTAATCCATTTTTTACCAAACAAATAACAATATTTTAACGCCGCATATCATTGTAAAAATCGTTAATATTAACTACTTTTGCAAAAATGATATCCTAACTATTATGCAAATAACTCCAGACTTAACAAGCAATCTTTCTTTTGAAGATTTTAAAACAGAAGTTTTAAACGACTATAGAATTGCTACCGTAAGTAGGGAATGTAGTTTATTAGGACGCCGTGAGGTACTAACAGGAAAAGCCAAATTTGGAATTTTCGGTGACGGAAAGAAATGCCTCAGTTAGCTATGGCTAAAGCTTTTTTAAAAGGCGATTGGAGATCGGGCTATTACCGTGACCAAACCTTTATGATGGCTATTGCGCATT
>NZ_JAUFQP010000019.1 GCF_030409805.1 Algibacter miyuki
TGCTGCGGTGGTTATAATAGGTATATTTGTGGTTATCGAATAGGTGCCGAAACCGGCTTGAACATCACTAATTGACATATAATATGTATGCCCTTCTGAAAGAGTAATTGTAGGATCGGTAAGAGCATCTCCGTTGTTACTTATTAATATTCTTGTTAAATATTCAGGTCTAGAATCATAGAGCGTACTATTAGGAATAGGTGTATCTTTCCAAATAAAAATATAGAATATTTCACTAGACATTGTTCCTGTGCCGTTAAAGGTATAAGTCCCTGTGGTTGGAACTGTAAATGCAGATGCTTGATAAGGGTACATTACACCTGTTCCGGGATCGATAATATCAGTAGGGCTAGTTGCTGTTGTTTCTCCGGAAAAACTCGTCGTTTCGAATGCCAAAAATACGGAGCCTCCATCATCTGTCGATCCGTTGTCTACCAAGTCAGGTGTTAAGGTGGTAGTACCCATGGCGTCTAACGGCAAGGTTATATTTTTGCACACTACCATGGGTGGTTGGTTTCCAATAGCCAGGTTGTTAAAAGGTACAGGTGATAATTCTGCAGGGCTAGATTGCGCATACAACCAGTTTGCGGTGTTTTTGAAATCAGCATTAGTAACCAATATGTTACGTTTTGTTTCGTCATATTCAATTCGTTTCGGAGCTGTTGAAGGAAAGCCATCTATTACTAAGGCGCTTAAGTATATTTGTGAAGGATCTTGTTTAGTAGGAATAAAGCCTCCTGAAATTGGTGAACTGCCTGTGTAGAGTACGGCGTAAATATCCGTTATGCCGTCTGAAGGATCAGAATTAATATCAGAGTAAGCATAGAATGATTCTCCTGAGGTATTTATTGAAAAAGTACCACTAACCGTCGTCATAGTTCCGCAACTATTTCCCGTAGCTCCATTGCATGTTATGTTGAATATATTTGTTGATGTGCCTGTTTCCGTGGCCACTATAACATCGCCTGCCGGAATTATTGTTGCTGGTGAGATATACTGTATAACAGCTTCACCATCTGTCTCAAAAGTTAATGTCGTATTATCGAATTCTTCTTCAGTAAAATAGATAGTAGTATTGGCAGGAATGTCTTTAATAGCTACGAATGAAAATGCATCTTGTACTGAAGCATCATGGCTTAGACCGGTAATAGCAACAAGCGGATTGGATTTACTCGTATCATCATTGGTGATACTGCCAATGGCATCATTTGGAGAACCTCCATTATACCCTGTGCCAGAAGTTAAGGCTAGTTGAACAGTTTCGATAGGTTCGAGAGTCATATCTGTTAAAGGAGTAGCTGTTATGGTAGCATACGTGCTGCCACTTGGAATTACAACAGAACCTGCTGTTGCACCAAAAGTATTAGCGCCAGTTACACCATAATCATCGGAGAATGTTGCTGTACCTCCAACGGCGTAATTAATAGTAATATCATTAGGAACAGCTGTGGATAAGGAGAAGGTATATACTAGGCCTATTCCTGAGTCTTCGGCGACACTATTGGGTGTTACGGATACAGTAGCAATAGGGTTAGCAGATCCGGTTGATATTATGATATTATTAAATGGAATGGTTGATAAAGTTATATTTTCTTCCCCATACAACCAATTGCTTGTATTTTGAAAATTGGCTTGATCAACATCAAGGGCACGTTCATTTCCTGCAAATTTATATTCAGCTCTGTTGGGGTTTACCCCTAAAGTAAAACCATCGACAAGAACACTACCTGTATAGACACTAGTAGGATTTTGTAATGCTCCGATATTGCCACCTCCGGTAGTACCGTTTCCTGTGTGTAATACAGAATGAATTTCGGTAATACCGTCGAAAGGGTCGTCGTTAGAATCCTTGTAGGCATAAAAGCTTTCACCGGCTGTAGCTAAAGAGAATAGACCATAGACAATATCAATAGTTCCACAAATATTATTGTTACAAGTTGTTGACAAGATGTTTGAAGTCGATTCTGTAGCTACAATAACTTCTCCACGCTGTATTATTGAGTTGGGTGATGTCCATCTACATATTGCATCGCCATTATTTACAAATTTGAGTATACTGGTGTTAAATTCTTCAGCTGTAAAGTATATGATGGTATTTGCAGGAATATCATCCAAAGCCACAAAAGAAAACCCTTCATCATTATTGTTATTGGTTCCTGTAACCGCTACCATTGGAGTAACGGTTTGGGTATCATCATTAAGTATAATTACGGTGGCCGAGCTTGGACTTCCTCCATCATATCCAGCACTAGGAGTTATAGCAAGTATTACCAGTTCGTCTGCCTCTAAGGTAGTATCTCCGATTGGTGTAATAGTAACTGTTTTTGAGGATGTACCATCTGCAATAGTTACCGTACCGTTGCTAGCAGAAAATGTTGTTGCTCCTGAAACAGAATAGTCTGTGGTGTAAGCAGCTGTACCTCCAACTGAAAAATTAACAACAAGGTCTCCCACAGCTGGAGAATCTAAGGTAAAGGTATATACCATTGAGGTAGCACTATTTTCATTTACCGATTTTGGGGTTGGGGAAATTGTTAATACTGGTTTAGAACCGGTTAGGTTTAGATTTGTGAATTCTACTATTGATAGGTCATCGAAGCTTACATATTGTAAGTAGTTTTCGGCATTTTCGAATGCTGTTTTACTTATACCGTCTCTTAGATTACTAGGAGAGAATTTAAACTCTATTCTGTTAGGTCCTGTAAAGTCATCACCGTCGTTATTAAAACCATCTACAACTATAGCATTAGGGAAATTGCCAATAGGATTTTGATTCGTAGGAATATTACCTCCATTTTGAGAAGGGGCTTCTCCTGATCCAGTATACATTACGGAGTAAATTTCAGTAATGCCATTTACAACATTATCATCGGTATCAGAATAAGCGTATAACCCATCACCATTCGTGGCTAGGTTGAAAGATCCATTTGAGACGCTGTTTGATCCACAGTTGCCAGAAGTACAGCTTATTACAAAAGTATCTGTACTAGTTTCTCTCATGTAAACTACAACACCTTTGCTAAGGCCTCCAGTACCTACGGTGTATTTTATAACGGCTTCTTCCGAATTTGTGAAATTATTTGTTACTACGTCGTATTCGTTATCTGTAAAGTAGATAATTTCACCCGCAGGAATGTTTTCGGTTGCTACAAAGGTAAATCCATCATCAGGTGCACCACTTGAGAGATGATTCATACCTACAATTACCACTTTTTGCGAAAAGGAGAGAGAGGTTACCATTAAGGTAAAAAAGAAGATTATAAAGGGGTATTTTTTTTTCATAATATTTATTTTAAAGTATAATCTTTTTAAGAACATCTGTAATATTATATTCAGAAAACTACCATGATATGGTTTTATAATAAAGCATTGTGAATCTTTGATGATTACAGATGTTTCTTGATTAAGCTTTTATTTATTAATTTCTAGATGGATAAACACCTTCTAGAGCAATACAAAAATTTATTCCTAAAAAAGGGGAGCGATTTGAAAATGACATGTTACTTCCAGCGTTAGCTGTATTAAACGGAGCTAAACTTTGTCCAACAGTTGTGTCTTCACTAAAAGCATTGGCATAATTGGCAATATGTGCCCCAACAGGCGAACTTTCTTCACCTCCAGAAATATGTACAGGAATATTAACGACATGGTTGTGTGCAGGGATGTTTTGTGTTGTAAGTGTGGTGTTTTCACTACCTCCTTTTTCTCCTAATCTAATAGTAGTTAATCCCGGTTCCTTTCCAATATTTATCATTGTACGTCCTCTTAAATCTGGTAAAGCGAATGTAGTTCGACCATCACCTCCGTAGGTTGTTCCTAATAATGAAAACAGTGCTGGATTTTGAGCAATTGGCATGATTTGTCCTTCGCATTTTGCCCAATCACGGGGTGCGAAATTAAACCCGAATGCTTGAATTTGTCCTATAAATGGAATCATAATTTGAATTTTTATTGGTTAATATTTTTAATTTTTATTGTTAACTTCTAGACGGAAAAATACCTTTTAAAGCAATGCATATATTCATACCTAAAAAAGGGTCACGATTTGAAAATGAAGTGTTACCTCCGGAGTTAGCCGTATTAAATGGAGCTAAACTTTGTCCAGGAGAGGTATCTTCACTAAAAGCATTGGCATGATTTGCAATATGTGCTCCAGCAGGCGAACTTTCTTCTCCACCAGCAATATTCACAGGGATATTAACAGCATGGCTGTGAGCAGGTATGTTTTGTGCTGTAAGTGTAATGTTTTCACTACCTCCTTTTTCACCTAATCTAATAGGACTTAGTCCTGGGCCGTTCCCTTCATTTACCATAGAGCGGCCTCTTAAATCGGGTAAGGCAAAAGTGGTTCGACCATCACCTCCATATATTGTTCCTAATAATGAAAATAAGGCCTCGTTTTGTGAGATTGCTAAAAGTTGTCCTTCGCATTTTGCCCAGCCAAGTGGTGCAAAATTACATCCGAAAGCTTGAATTTGTCCTAAAAATGGTTCCATAATGTTAAATGTTTTGGTTAGTATTACGTGTTAAATTGATTATTAGTTATTGTCTTGATAACATTTATTAAATAAGAAATATTAATGTCCGTAATTAGGAAAGTCAACATAAGAAGAAGCGCTGTCTCTATATAATGAAACGCTTTAAGGAAGCCATTTAAATAAATGGCAGAAGTTACTTTAGAAAGTAAATGTGAAAAAAATAATAGCGACATATAGTTTTATTTTTGATTGATTAAAGAACTTTGATGGTTCGATAAATCAAACAATTTGTTAATTATGAAACTTGTTTTATAAAACAGTTTCCTTAACTCTAATGTGCTTTTAATTCTCTTAGGATTAGAAAGATATAAAAAAAAAGATAAATACTACACTATGTTGTTTAATAATAAATATTGAAATTTAGTTTTGAAGATAATTGGAAGAGAAAAGGGGGAAGCTTGGGCTCCAATCAATATAAGCTTAATTCTTTTTATGCCTTAAAGGGACATAGTCTTGTTTGGAAGAAAATATTTAGAAGTGCTTTGTTATTGAAATTAAGACATATCACTATTGGTTGAAATGTATCTTATATATGTACAAAAAAAGTTAAAGACAAGGAGTCCGTTTATTTATAGAGGAAATTAATGAAGATGTTTAAATTTAACGAAAAAAAAGCAACATTAAATACGTTTGTAAACATATTTAATGTTGCTTTTTTTATACTTAGTATTTTGCTTTAATAAAACAAAACCTGTCGCATGTAATATTACGGCCTTCCTTTTAGCCTTTTTTCAATTTTTTGTTTAACTGCAGTTAAGCGTTTCATTAAGTCCATAATCTCTTGGTCTTTATCAACTTTGTATATGTCGTTTAAGCTCAAAATTAAATCCTTTACTTCTCTAGAAGCTTCAATGCGTTCGCTAGTGGTTTTAAATGTATGTTTGCGTTGTTCGAATTCAACCGCTTTTTCAATTAGTTCCATAAATAATAATCGTTTTTCTAAAAATTTATTGGAATAAAACAGGTTGTGTATTATTCACAATTCGACAATATAATAAAATATTATAATTTTTTTGATTTTATAGCAAAAATTTAGGTAAAATTTAATGTTTTATTTTGGTTTTTGGCTCATTTTTGATTGTTTCCTAGATTTTTCTACCTTTTTAGTATTTTTTTACAAGGCTTAAGTAGGCTTGGTTTGTTGGCTTGTAAACTATTATTTTAACTTCTATAGGTGTAGAATAAAAAAGGATTTATAATTTTAAGATGTTGATATGATGGCGGTTCAAGAAGGTTTAAAAGTGAAATAGTAGAACCCTTTTTTAATAAAATTTATAGTGTAATAATAATATTTTTTTCAAAGATTCGTGTTAAAATAAAATCGAAGTTCTGCTTCGGAAATAGTGTTATAAAATTGTCATATTTAAGCTTTTGTTAACATAAATAGATAATTGGATGCGTAATTTTATACTTTAAAAATTAAAAAAAGTTAAAATGAAAAAATTACTACTGATTGTATTGGCATTTACTACAGTTTATACTGTTAATGCACAGATTGAAACTCCACAACCTAGCCCAAAAGCAAAGTTTGAACAAAAAGTGGGTTTAACCGATGTAACTATTGAATATTCTAGACCAAGCGTTAGAGGACGTGAAATTTTTGGCGGATTAGAAAGTTACGGAACCACTTGGAGAACTGGTGCTAATGAAAATACAATTATTACATTTAGTGATAATGTAGAAGTTGCAGGACAAGCCCTTAAAGCAGGATCGTATGCGTTATTCACAAAGTTAATTTCTGCAACCGAGTGGGAATTTATTTTTTATAGCGATACTTCAAACTGGGGAACACCAAAGCAATGGGACGATTCAAAAGTGGTTGCAACGGCAAAATTAGCTGTTGAAGAAATTCCTTTTAATGTAGAAACACTAACTATTGATATTAATAATATAACTAATAATGGCGCTACGTTAGAGTTAATTTGGGAAAACTCTTATGTAGCAGTACCTTTTACTGTACCTACAGAAACAGCGGTTTTGAAGGCTATTGATAAAGTCATGAATGGACCTGGTGAAGCCGATTATTATGCAGCAGCAGCGTATTATCTTGCAGAAGGTAAAGACATGAAAAAAGCAACAGAATGGATTGATAAAGCGGTTGAAATGACTAAAGATAATCCTCGTTTTTATTACTTACGTCGTCAAGCATTAATTCATGCTGCAAATGGTGATAAAGCCGGAGCTATTAAAGCAGCGAAAGAATCTTTAAAACTTTCTAAAGCAGCAGGAAATGATGGTTATATTAAAATGAATACAGCATCTCTAAAAGAATGGGGCGCTCTATAATTATTTAAACAGCGTAACATACATTTACTTTTTAAAAAGTAAAAATAATTTATAAACAGCTCAACAATAAATATATTGTTGAGCTGTTTTGTTTTAAAGAATTTAGTAATTTTTATTTCGGCTTACGCTATTAAAGATACACGAGGTTATTTATATGAAACTATTCTACATAACTTTTTAAATTATTTTTTACGCCAAGTTGTATTTATAAGTATATTAGCTCGGTTATTGTGTCATCTTTCACGATTATTATGAGAAAATTAGAGTTTTTAAAAACAATAATTAATTTTCACCTCATAGGGGTATTAATTACAACACTTAGTCGGTTTATTTTATTTCTAGCCTTTTTACCTCGAATAACAGACACCGAAAGTTATGGCTTATTATTCCCAATTGGACTGCGTATTGATATTGTTTTATTATCCTACATGGCTGCTTTATCTGCCGTATTAATTCTATTACAAGCGGGAAAAGAAGCCGTACAATTTAATGTTGTAGAGAAAGATACTTTAACAGCTGAAACCAACGTTAATCAAGAACTTGTAAAAGATGCTATTAGCCATATTTTAACAGCTTCAAAAGCGTATAATGGAATAGAATATAGGTTGCCAGAGGTAAACTTGGAAAGTGAATAATGAAAGGCAAATGAATTTCAAGTTGGGATAATTATTGCTTCCAAAGGAAGATTTTTAAAAATTAAGAAAAGACATTGACACAGATACATTTTATTGTTAATCCCATTTCGGGCAACGGAAAACACAGACTTTCCGAAGCATTCCTTGAAGATTTTTTTGATGTAAACCATTACACATTAAAGGTGAAGTTTTCTAATCATCGTGGGCATGCCATCACGTTAACAAAAGCATCTATTGCAGATGGAGCAAATATTATTGTGGCCTGTGGTGGCGATGGTACCATAAATGAAGTGGCTTCAACCTTGGTAGGTAAAAATATTCCGTTAGGCATTATTCCTGTAGGTTCTGGTAATGGTTTAGCGTCTAATCTTAATATTCCTCAAGATATCAATAAAGCCATTAATATTATTTTAAAAAATGCGCAAACATGGATTGATGTGGGCTGTTTAAATAATCAGTATTTTTTCAGTAATATGGGGTTTGGTTTTGATGGTAATGTGATTAAAAATTATGAAGCTTCGGAACACAGAACGCTTTATTGCTATTTAAAAGCATCCATCAAATCGTTTCGTAATTATAACAAAAAGGAAACAATATCTGTTAAAATTAATGATAAAGACGTTTTAATAAATCCATTTTTAATTTTTATTTCAAACTCTAACGAAATGGGGTATAACGTGAGTTTAACCCCAAAAGCGTCATTGCAAGATGGCTTGCTAGATGTTGTTATTGTACCACAAATAAGCAAAGCAAAAATGTTGCTTTTTTGCTTATCTATGCTGTTTAGAAAGCCTGATTTTTTTAAGGAATCCTCATGTTTTCAAACTAAATCGTTTAAAATAAAAAGAATAGAAGGCGATTGTTTTGAAACTCAGATAGATGGTGAATTTTTAAAAATAGAAACGGTTTCTGTTGCTATTTCAGTAAAATCTAAAGCCCTTGTTGTTATCGCTTAACGGTTCAAAAATGAAGTAAAATTTATACTTCTAGTAGTACTATATTTTTTATATGGAGAGTAAAATCATGATTTTTGATTATTTCCACAAATCATCATAAGTTAAATAACCCGTATTTATTAATGTTGATTTCAAATAAAACTGATTTAATTTTTTGTTTTTTGTCAATTGAATAATATCCTTTTCAATAGGTTTAGTAAGATTTCCTAGATTTTGAAGTGTGGCATAGGCAATGAAATAATCATTTGTTACTTCATCTAAAATATATTTTAATGCTTCTGGGTTTGAATTTTGTTTTATAAGAATTTCGGCACTCATTAAACGTACTTCGGTATTCTCGTTTTGGTTTCTGAAGTTTTTGGTAACCGCCTCAGGAACTTTGGATATTAAATGTCTTTCTAATAATTGAAGCACGCCAATACTGCCCCAATAACGAATAGCTGGATTGTCTGAATTTAAAAAAGTAACAAGTTTGTTTAAGTCCGATGGTTGTGCCGTACTAGCATAAGCTGCGGCATCGATAATAGCATCAATAGGTTGTTTCGTGTTTCTAACGTAGTTGTAAAAAGGCGTTTTTTCATCTTTTCTACGCATAGACCACGGGTATAATCCAAGGTCTTTATTGGTTTTCATAAAATCTAATAACTTATGTTTTAGCTCTGCAATTTTTTCTTGATGTTGAGAGGAGTTAATTAAATTATTGACCTCATACGGATCGGTTTCTGTATCGAAAAACTCTAAAGCATCGGCTGGTTTCCAAAATAGTTGTTGAAGTGTATTCACTTCACCTTTAATATTTGCAACATCCCAAGCTTGGTATGATGGCATTTGCCATTGGTATGATTGACGAGTGCCATTAGGGTAAGCCGAGTTAAAATTCCAAATTAATTTATAACGACCATCGGTAAGCGCACGCGCCGGAATGTAATTTTGTTCTTGGTTGGCTTTATATAAAAACAATTCAGATTTTGGTTCGGGTAGGTTCTGTCCTAAAAATGGTTTTCCCATCATAAAATCTGGAGTTTCAATGTCTAGTAAATTGAAAACGGTAGGTGCAAAATCTACAAAACCTACAAGCTTGGTGTTTATAGATGGAATTTCAGCACCAGCTAAATGTTTATATTTTTCAGGAAAATGTACTATTAACGGTACACGCGTTCCTGTATCGTACAAAAAAGCTTTTCTAATAGAGCAAGTGCTGCAAAGAAGATTAAAGTATTGGTTTTAGAAAAGACGATTCCATTTAAAAATGATGTGGCGTTTCTTTTTAATAGTTAAGCACTTTTTTTAAAAAGTCTAAATAACGCTCATAAAAATCGACAATGCAATATCTTCTTTTTTTTTGGTATGAAGTTGTTTTTAGCTGTAATGGATGTCTTAAATAACATGTGTTAATGTTGCGGATGTTCTAAACAGAAGTCTATAGGTTGGTTTCCAACATTTTTTGCGCAGTAAAAGAGATTTTTTGTACATGGCATTGGTTAACTCTAAAAGAGGTGCAGACAATGTTTGTAGAGTACGATCCAATTAATAAAAGGATATAGCTAGGAGTCTTGTTTTTTGTAAATGACCGATTAAAATTATTAAACCAGAATTTATTATGATGTTTCAACACGATTATAAATGATGCATTTTGTCCGTTTAATATACCAGAAGTTTTAGTGGGTGAAAACAAATAAAATAGGAGTAAGGTTTTAAAAATGGGGTTTTCTCAAATTATACACAATAATATGTTAACTGTAATTTGATATTAAAACCGCTATATTATTATCATTAACGTAAAATCTGAATACGATTATTGCTGTTTTATTAAAAAAAGGTTTTGTTTAACAAATAAATAACATATATTTGGAAAACCAATCTGGAAAACCAATTTGGTTTACCAGGAATTAAAACAAAACTAAAACGAAACATTAACTTAAAAAGCATGATGAAAAAAGACTTGAAAACTAAATAAAAACGAAAGATACACACGCTACTCTTTTAATTAATTATTCCCTTTTAAAAAGAGTGTATGACTAAAATCAACAAAAATTATAATCCATTCAGCCGAAAAAATAGAAATTCTGTTGTTTTAGCTGAAATTTTTTTTGTTAATCAGGGATAAAGCACTTGTAGCTTTTGAATAAATATAAAAGCCAACCTAAAAAACATTATTAACATAACACAAACACAAATGAATTTAAAAACTAAACTAATTTTAGCAGGTATATTGATATTCAATATGTCGTTGTTTGCTCAAGATGGTTACGTCTTGTCAGGTACCGTACTAAATGAATCAAAGGTGCCAATTCCTGGAGTAAACGTAATTGTAGCCAATACGTCTAGAGGAAGTGCTACCGATTTTGATGGAAATTTCCAACTTGAAGTTTCTAAAGGAGATAAACTTAATTTTTCTTTCGTTGGGTATGTTACTCAAACAGTAAGTATTAATGGACAGAAAACGCTAAGTATTGTAATGGCTGAAGATGCTAGTAAGCTAGACGAAGTTGTAGTTGTAGGTTATGGTGCTCGTAAAAAGAGTGACATTACAGGCGCTGTATCTTCCGTTAAGGCTGATGAGTTAACTGCGTTTCCCGTATTAGATGCAGCTCAAGCACTTCAAGGTCGTGCAGCAGGTGTTGTTGTTCAATCTAATAATGGTGGAGAGCCAGGCGCACCTATCAGTATAAAAATTAGAGGAAATACGTCTATTAGTGCTAATAGTTCTCCACTTATTGTTGTCGATGGTTTTGTTGGAGCATCAATGCCTCAACCTAATGATATTAAGTCTTTAGAAGTATTGAAAGATGCCTCAGCAACGGCAATATATGGTTCTAGAGGATCTAATGGTGTAGTTTTAGTCACCACTAAAAAAGGTAGAAGTGGAAAATTAACTGTTGAGTTGAATTCAACTTATGCTGTTCAAAACATTGCAAATCAATTAGACTTGCTTAATGCCGATGAATTTGCAGATTATCAACAACAAGTAAATAATAATACAGCTATAACAACTGGACAAGCTCCTGCTACTTATTCTCAAGGAACTGGAGATACAGATTGGCAAGATTTAATTTATAGATCTGGTAGTACTGCTAACCATCAACTTGCTTTTTCAGGAGGAACAGATAAAATAAATTTTTATGCTTCTGGAAACTACTTTAAACAAGAAGGTATTATTGTTAATTCGGATTTTGAAAGAGCAACATTTTTATCAAATATAGATGAACCTGTAGATTGCGTAGCAACACCATTTTTAATACCTCTAGAACCAAAAAGGTTCATCCCAAATTTAAGTTTATCGGTTACCTGAGCATCTATATTTGATAAAAATGTTGCTCTTTCAAAATCCGAATTAACAATAATACCTTCTTGTTTAAAGTAGTTTCCAGAAGCATAAAAATTTATTTTATCTGTTCCTCCTGAAAAAGCAAGTTGATGGTTAGCAGTACTACCAGATCTATAAATTAAATCTTGCCAATCTGTATCTCCAGTTCCTTGAGAATAAGTAGCAGGAGCTTGTCCAGTTGTTATAGCTGTATTATTATTTACTTGTTGTTGATAATCTGCAAATTCATCGGCATTAAGCAAGTCTAATTGATTTGCAATGTTTTGAACAGCATAAGTTGAATTCAACTCAACAGTTAATTTTCCACTTCTACCTTTTTTAGTGGTGACTAAAACTACACCATTAGATCCTCTAGAACCATATATTGCCGTTGCTGAGGCATCTTTCAATACTTCTAAAGACTTAATATCATTAGGTTGAGGCATTGATGCTCCAACAAAACCATCGACAACAATAAGTGGAGAACTATTAGCACTAATAGACGTATTTCCTCTAATTTTTATACTGATAGGTGCGCCTGGCTCTCCACCATTATTAGATTGAACAACAACACCTGCTGCACGACCTTGAAGTGCTTGAGCTGCATCTAATACGGGAAACGCAGTTAACTCATCAGCCTTAACGGAAGATACAGCGCCTGTAATGTCACTCTTTTTACGAGCACCATAACCTACAACTACAACTTCGTCTAGCTTACTAGCATCTTCAGCCATTACAATACTTAGCGTTTTCTGTCCATTAATACTTACTGTTTGAGTAACATACCCAACGAAAGAAAAATTAAGTTTATCTCCTTTAGAAACTTCAAGTTGGAAATTTCCATCAAAATCGGTAGCACTTCCTCTAGACGTATTGGCTACAATTACGTTTACTCCAGGAATTGGCACCTTTGATTCATTTAGTACGGTACCTGACAAGACGTAACCATCTTGAGCAAACAACGACATATTGAATATCAATATACCTGCTAAAATTAGTTTAGTTTTTAAATTCATTTGTGTTTGTGTTATGTTAATAATGTTTTTTAGGTTGGCTTTTATATTTATTCAAAAGCTACAAGTGCTTTATCCCTGATTAACAAAAAAAATTTCAGCTAAAACAACAGAATTTCTATTTTTTCGGCTGAATGGATTATAATTTTTGTTGATTTTAGTCATACACTCTTTTTAAAAGGGAATAATTAATTAAAAGAGTAGCGTGTGTATCTTTCGTTTTTATTTAGTTTTCAAGTCTTTTTTCATCATGCTTTTTAAGTTAATGTTTCGTTTTAGTTTTGTTTTAATTCCTGGTAAACCAAATTGGTTTTCCAGATTGGTTTTCCAAATATATGTTATTTATTTGTTAAACAAAACCTTTTTTTAATAAAACAGCAATAATCGTATTCAGATTTTACGTTAATGATAATAATATAGCGGTTTTAATATCAAATTACAGTTAACATATTATTGTGTATAATTTGAGAAAACCCCATTTTTAAAACCTTACTCCTATTTTATTTGTTTTCACCCACTAAAACTTCTGGTATATTAAACGGACAAAATGCATCATTTATAATCGTGTTGAAACATCATAATAAATTCTGGTTTAATAATTTTAATCGGTCATTTACAAAAAACAAGACTCCTAGCTATATCCTTTTATTAATTGGATCGTACTCTACAAACATTGTCTGCACCTCTTTTAGAGTTAACCAATGCCATGTACAAAAAATCTCTTTTACTGCGCAAAAAATGTTGGAAACCAACCTATAGACTTCTGTTTAGAACATCCGCAACATTAACACATGTTATTTAAGACATCCATTACAGCTAAAAACAACTTCATACCAAAAAAAAAGAAGATATTGCATTGTCGATTTTTATGAGCGTTATTTAGACTTTTTAAAAAAAGTGCTTAACTATTAAAAAGAAACGCCACATCATTTTTAAATGGAATCGTCTTTTCTAAAACCAATACTTTAATCTTCTTTGCAGCACTTGCTCTATTAGAAAAGCTTTTTTGTACGATACAGGAACGCGTGTACCGTTAATAGTACATTTTCCTGAAAAATATAAACATTTAGCTGGTGCTGAAATTCCATCTATAAACACCAAGCTTGTAGGTTTTGTAGATTTTGCACCTACCGTTTTCAATTTACTAGACATTGAAACTCCAGATTTTATGATGGGAAAACCATTTTTAGGACAGAACCTACCCGAACCAAAATCTGAATTGTTTTTATATAAAGCCAACCAAGAACAAAATTACATTCCGGCGCGTGCGCTTACCGATGGTCGTTATAAATTAATTTGGAATTTTAACTCGGCTTACCCTAATGGCACTCGTCAATCATACCAATGGCAAATGCCATCATACCAAGCTTGGGATGTTGCAAATATTAAAGGTGAAGTGAATACACTTCAACAACTATTTTGGAAACCAGCCGATGCTTTAGAGTTTTTCGATACAGAAACCGATCCGTATGAGGTCAATAATTTAATTAACTCCTCTCAACATCAAGAAAAAATTGCAGAGCTAAAACATAAGTTATTAGATTTTATGAAAACCAATAAAGACCTTGGATTATACCCGTGGTCTATGCGTAGAAAAGATGAAAAAACGCCTTTTTACAACTACGTTAGAAACACGAAACAACCTATTGATGCTATTATCGATGCCGCAGCTTATGCTAGTACGGCACAACCATCGGACTTAAACAAACTTGTTACTTTTTTAAATTCAGACAATCCAGCTATTCGTTATTGGGGCAGTATTGGCGTGCTTCAATTATTAGAAAGACATTTAATATCCAAAGTTCCTGAGGCGGTTACCAAAAACTTCAGAAACCAAAACGAGAATACCGAAGTACGTTTAATGAGTGCCGAAATTCTTATAAAACAAAATTCAAACCCAGAAGCATTAAAATATATTTTAGATGAAGTAACAAATGATTATTTCATTGCCTATGCCACACTTCAAAATCTAGGAAATCTTACTAAACCTATTGAAAAGGATATTATTCAATTGACAAAAAACAAAAAATTAAATCAGTTTTATTTGAAATCAACATTAATAAATACGGGTTATTTAACTTATGATGATTTGTGGAAATAATCAAAAATCATGATTTTACTCTCCATATAAAAAATATAGTACTACTAGAAGTATAAATTTTACTTCATTTTTGAACCGTTAAGCGATAACAACAAGGGCTTTAGATTTTACTGAAATAGCAACAGAAACCGTTTCTATTTTTAAAAATTCACCATCTATCTGAGTTTCAAAACAATCGCCTTCTATTCTTTTTATTTTAAACGATTTAGTTTGAAAACATGAGGATTCCTTAAAAAAATCAGGCTTTCTAAACAGCATAGATAAGCAAAAAAGCAACATTTTTGCTTTGCTTATTTGTGGTACAATAACAACATCTAGCAAGCCATCTTGCAATGACGCTTTTGGGGTTAAACTCACGTTATACCCCATTTCGTTAGAGTTTGAAATAAAAATTAAAAATGGATTTATTAAAACGTCTTTATCATTAATTTTAACAGATATTGTTTCCTTTTTGTTATAATTACGAAACGATTTGATGGATGCTTTTAAATAGCAATAAAGCGTTCTGTGTTCCGAAGCTTCATAATTTTTAATCACATTACCATCAAAACCAAACCCCATATTACTGAAAAAATACTGATTATTTAAACAGCCCACATCAATCCATGTTTGCGCATTTTTTAAAATAATATTAATGGCTTTATTGATATCTTGAGGAATATTAAGATTAGACGCTAAACCATTACCAGAACCTACAGGAATAATGCCTAACGGAATATTTTTACCTACCAAGGTTGAAGCCACTTCATTTATGGTACCATCGCCACCACAGGCCACAATAATATTTGCTCCATCTGCAATAGATGCTTTTGTTAACGTGATGGCATGCCCACGATGATTAGAAAACTTCACCTTTAATGTGTAATGGTTTACATCAAAAAAATCTTCAAGGAATGCTTCGGAAAGTCTGTGTTTTCCGTTGCCCGAAATGGGATTAACAATAAAATGTATCTGTGTCAATGTCTTTTCTTAATTTTTAAAAATCTTCCTTTGGAAGCAATAATTATCCCAACTTGAAATTCATTTGCCTTTCATTATTCACTTTCCAAGTTTACCTCTGGCAACCTATATTCTATTCCATTATACGCTTTTGAAGCTGTTAAAATATGGCTAATAGCATCTTTTACAAGTTCTTGATTAACGTTGGTTTCAGCTGTTAAAGTATCTTTCTCTACAACATTAAATTGTACGGCTTCTTTTCCCGCTTGTAATAGAATTAATACGGCAGATAAAGCAGCCATGTAGGATAATAAAACAATATCAATACGCAGTCCAATTGGGAATAATAAGCCATAACTTTCGGTGTCTGTTATTCGAGGTAAAAAGGCTAGAAATAAAATAAACCGACTAAGTGTTGTAATTAATACCCCTATGAGGTGAAAATTAATTATTGTTTTTAAAAACTCTAATTTTCTCATAATAATCGTGAAAGATGACACAATAACCGAGCTAATATACTTATAAATACAACTTGGCGTAAAAAATAATTTAAAAAGTTATGTAGAATAGTTTCATATAAATAACCTCGTGTATCTTTAATAGCGTAAGCCGAAATAAAAATTACTAAATTCTTTAAAACAAAACAGCTCAACAATATATTTATTGTTGAGCTGTTTATAAATTATTTTTACTTTTTAAAAAGTAAATGTATGTTACGCTGTTTAAATAATTATAGAGCGCCCCATTCTTTTAGAGATGCTGTATTCATTTTAATATAACCATCATTTCCTGCTGCTTTAGAAAGTTTTAAAGATTCTTTCGCTGCTTTAATAGCTCCGGCTTTATCACCATTTGCAGCATGAATTAATGCTTGACGACGTAAGTAATAAAAACGAGGATTATCTTTAGTCATTTCAACCGCTTTATCAATCCATTCTGTTGCTTTTTTCATGTCTTTACCTTCTGCAAGATAATACGCTGCTGCTGCATAATAATCGGCTTCACCAGGTCCATTCATGACTTTATCAATAGCCTTCAAAACCGCTGTTTCTGTAGGTACAGTAAAAGGTACTGCTACATAAGAGTTTTCCCAAATTAACTCTAACGTAGCGCCATTATTAGTTATATTATTAATATCAATAGTTAGTGTTTCTACATTAAAAGGAATTTCTTCAACAGCTAATTTTGCCGTTGCAACCACTTTTGAATCGTCCCATTGCTTTGGTGTTCCCCAGTTTGAAGTATCGCTATAAAAAATAAATTCCCACTCGGTTGCAGAAATTAACTTTGTGAATAACGCATACGATCCTGCTTTAAGGGCTTGTCCTGCAACTTCTACATTATCACTAAATGTAATAATTGTATTTTCATTAGCACCAGTTCTCCAAGTGGTTCCGTAACTTTCTAATCCGCCAAAAATTTCACGTCCTCTAACGCTTGGTCTAGAATATTCAATAGTTACATCGGTTAAACCCACTTTTTGTTCAAACTTTGCTTTTGGGCTAGGTTGTGGAGTTTCAATCTGTGCATTAACAGTATAAACTGTAGTAAATGCCAATACAATCAGTAGTAATTTTTTCATTTTAACTTTTTTTAATTTTTAAAGTATAAAATTACGCATCCAATTATCTATTTATGTTAACAAAAGCTTAAATATGACAATTTTATAACACTATTTCCGAAGCAGAACTTCGATTTTATTTTAACACGAATCTTTGAAAAAAATATTATTATTACACTATAAATTTTATTAAAAAAGGGTTCTACTATTTCACTTTTAAACCTTCTTGAACCGCCATCATATCAACATCTTAAAATTATAAATCCTTTTTTATTCTACACCTATAGAAGTTAAAATAATAGTTTACAAGCCAACAAACCAAGCCTACTTAAGCCTTGTAAAAAAATACTAAAAAGGTAGAAAAATCTAGGAAACAATCAAAAATGAGCCAAAAACCAAAATAAAACATTAAATTTTACCTAAATTTTTGCTATAAAATCAAAAAAATTATAATATTTTATTATATTGTCGAATTGTGAATAATACACAACCTGTTTTATTCCAATAAATTTTTAGAAAAACGATTATTATTTATGGAACTAATTGAAAAAGCGGTTGAATTCGAACAACGCAAACATACATTTAAAACCACTAGCGAACGCATTGAAGCTTCTAGAGAAGTAAAGGATTTAATTTTGAGCTTAAACGACATATACAAAGTTGATAAAGACCAAGAGATTATGGACTTAATGAAACGCTTAACTGCAGTTAAACAAAAAATTGAAAAAAGGCTAAAAGGAAGGCCGTAATATTACATGCGACAGGTTTTGTTTTATTAAAGCAAAATACTAAGTATAAAAAAAGCAACATTAAATATGTTTACAAACGTATTTAATGTTGCTTTTTTTTCGTTAAATTTAAACATCTTCATTAATTTCCTCTATAAATAAACGGACTCCTTGTCTTTAACTTTTTTTGTACATATATAAGATACATTTCAACCAATAGTGATATGTCTTAATTTCAATAACAAAGCACTTCTAAATATTTTCTTCCAAACAAGACTATGTCCCTTTAAGGCATAAAAAGAATTAAGCTTATATTGATTGGAGCCCAAGCTTCCCCCTTTTCTCTTCCAATTATCTTCAAAACTAAATTTCAATATTTATTATTAAACAACATAGTGTAGTATTTATCTTTTTTTTATATCTTTCTAATCCTAAGAGAATTAAAAGCACATTAGAGTTAAGGAAACTGTTTTATAAAACAAGTTTCATAATTAACAAATTGTTTGATTTATCGAACCATCAAAGTTCTTTAATCAATCAAAAATAAAACTATATGTCGCTATTATTTTTTTCACATTTACTTTCTAAAGTAACTTCTGCCATTTATTTAAATGGCTTCCTTAAAGCGTTTCATTATATAGAGACAGCGCTTCTTCTTATGTTGACTTTCCTAATTACGGACATTAATATTTCTTATTTAATAAATGTTATCAAGACAATAACTAATAATCAATTTAACACGTAATACTAACCAAAACATTTAACATTATGGAACCATTTTTAGGACAAATTCAAGCTTTCGGATGTAATTTTGCACCACTTGGCTGGGCAAAATGCGAAGGACAACTTTTAGCAATCTCACAAAACGAGGCCTTATTTTCATTATTAGGAACAATATATGGAGGTGATGGTCGAACCACTTTTGCCTTACCCGATTTAAGAGGCCGCTCTATGGTAAATGAAGGGAACGGCCCAGGACTAAGTCCTATTAGATTAGGTGAAAAAGGAGGTAGTGAAAACATTACACTTACAGCACAAAACATACCTGCTCACAGCCATGCTGTTAATATCCCTGTGAATATTGCTGGTGGAGAAGAAAGTTCGCCTGCTGGAGCACATATTGCAAATCATGCCAATGCTTTTAGTGAAGATACCTCTCCTGGACAAAGTTTAGCTCCATTTAATACGGCTAACTCCGGAGGTAACACTTCATTTTCAAATCGTGACCCTTTTTTAGGTATGAATATATGCATTGCTTTAAAAGGTATTTTTCCGTCTAGAAGTTAACAATAAAAATTAAAAATATTAACCAATAAAAATTCAAATTATGATTCCATTTATAGGACAAATTCAAGCATTCGGGTTTAATTTCGCACCCCGTGATTGGGCAAAATGCGAAGGACAAATCATGCCAATTGCTCAAAATCCAGCACTGTTTTCATTATTAGGAACAACCTACGGAGGTGATGGTCGAACTACATTCGCTTTACCAGATTTAAGAGGACGTACAATGATAAATATTGGAAAGGAACCGGGATTAACTACTATTAGATTAGGAGAAAAAGGAGGTAGTGAAAACACCACACTTACAACACAAAACATCCCTGCACACAACCATGTCGTTAATATTCCTGTACATATTTCTGGAGGTGAAGAAAGTTCGCCTGTTGGGGCACATATTGCCAATTATGCCAATGCTTTTAGTGAAGACACAACTGTTGGACAAAGTTTAGCTCCGTTTAATACAGCTAACGCTGGAAGTAACATGTCATTTTCAAATCGCTCCCCTTTTTTAGGAATAAATTTTTGTATTGCTCTAGAAGGTGTTTATCCATCTAGAAATTAATAAATAAAAGCTTAATCAAGAAACATCTGTAATCATCAAAGATTCACAATGCTTTATTATAAAACCATATCATGGTAGTTTTCTGAATATAATATTACAGATGTTCTTAAAAAGATTATACTTTAAAATAAATATTATGAAAAAAAAATACCCCTTTATAATCTTCTTTTTTACCTTAATGGTAACCTCTCTCTCCTTTTCGCAAAAAGTGGTAATTGTAGGTATGAATCATCTCTCAAGTGGTGCACCTGATGATGGATTTACCTTTGTAGCAACCGAAAACATTCCTGCGGGTGAAATTATCTACTTTACAGATAACGAATACGACGTAGTAACAAATAATTTCACAAATTCGGAAGAAGCCGTTATAAAATACACCGTAGGTACTGGAGGCCTTAGCAAAGGTGTTGTAGTTTACATGAGAGAAACTAGTACAGATACTTTTGTAATAAGCTGTACTTCTGGCAACTGTGGATCAAACAGCGTCTCAAATGGATCTTTCAACCTAGCCACGAATGGTGATGGGTTATACGCTTATTCTGATACCGATGATAATGTTGTAAATGGCATTACTGAAATTTACTCCGTAATGTATACTGGATCAGGAGAAGCCCCTTCTCAAAATGGAGGTAATATTCCTACGAATCAAAATCCTATTGGCAATTTCCCTAATGCTATAGTTGTAGATGGTTTTAATAACGACGGTGATGACTTTACAGGACCTAACAGAATAGAGTTTAAATTCTCTCCTAGTAATCTAAGAGACGGTATAAGTAAAACAGCATTCGAAAATGCCGAAAACTACTTACAATATGTAAGCTTCGATGACCTATCAATAGTAGAATTCACAAATCTAAACCTAACCGGTTCTAAACCAGTATTAACAATTTCCCCAACCCCAAAATCGGTAAATGAAAATAGTGCTACCTCAATGGTATATACCTTTACCTTAGATTCTCCAGCTGTGGGAGACCTTGTTGTTAATTTTTCAGTTGGAGGTACAGCTGCTTACACCACAGACTATTCTGTTTCAGGAGCAACAACATTTTCTGCTAGCAACGGTACGGTAACTATTGCAGATGGTACATCCTCAAAAACAGTTACTATTACACCAATCGGAGATACTACCTTAGAGGCAGACGAACTGGTAATACTTGCTATAACTCCTAGTGCTGGATATGATGGAGGAAGTCCAAGCTCGGCCACCGTAATTATACTTAATGATGATACCCAAACCGTTACTCCAATGGTAGCGGTTACAGGAACCAATAACAATAATGATGAAGGGTTTTCTTTTGTGGCTTTGGATGATATTCCTGCAAATACCATCATATACTTTACAGCTGAAGAATTTAACACCAGTATACTCAAATTTGTAAATAATGGCGATGCAATATGTAGATGGACATCACCCAACTCAATAATACAGCGTGGAGAAGTTATTGTAGCTACAGAATCGACTTCAAACATCTTGTCAACAACTTGTAACAATAATATTTGTGGAACTATTGATATTGTCTATGGTCTATTCTCTTTAGCTACAGCCGGTGAAAGCTTTTATGCCTACAAGGATTCTAACGACGACCCTTTCGACGGTATTACCGAAATTCATTCTGTATTACACACAGGAAACGGTACTACCGGAGGTGGCAATATCGGAGCATTACAAAATCCTACTAGTGTCTATACAGGTAGTGTTCTTGTCGATGGTTTTACTTTAGGGGTAAACCCCAACAGAGCTGAATATAAATTTGCAGGAAATGAACGTGCCCTTGATGTTGATCAAGCCAATTTTCAAAATACAAGCAATTGGTTGTATGGGGAAGAAAATATAACTTTATCAACCATTCCATTTAATAATATCATAATATCAACCGGATCTGCTAACCCTATTGCTACTGTATCCGTAACACCCAATAGTGTCGCCGAAGACTCAGGAATAGGCCTAGTATATACCTTCTCCTTATCCACAGCTGTTCCTAATGATATTACTATTAATTACGCCGTTGGAGGTACAGCAACATTCTCCGATGATTATGGTGTAACTGGCGCTAATACTTTTGGTGCAACAGCAGGTTCTGTTGTAATTCCAAGTGGCAGCACGTATGCTACCATAACAGCTACTCCTTTAACAGATATGACTCTCGAACCTATCGAAACTGTTCAACTAGCCTTAACTTCTGGCACAGGGTATAATGGAGGTTCTCCAAATGATGCCATTGGCAGTATCACCAATGATGATACGAGTAAATCCAATCCGCTTGTTGCTATTACCGGTCTAAGCCATGATGCTTCAGTACAAGATGCATTTTCATTCGTAGCTATTAAAGACATTCCTGCCAATACTACTATCTATTTTACTGAAGAAGAATTCGATAATACGACATTAACTTTTGAGACAGATGGTGAAGCTGTTATACAGTATATCTCACCAGCAACAATAATTCCGGCAGGCGATGTTATAGTGGCCACGGAAACAGGCACATCAACAAATATATTCAACATAACATGCAATGGAGCTACGGGAAATAGTTGCGGAACTATGACGACGGTTAGTGGTACTTTTTCAATAAATACCTCAGGAGAATCATTCTATGCTTACTCTGATATTAATTCTGATCCTTCAGACGGCATAACGGATATTTACGCCGTACTCTACACAGGCAGTTCACCAATTTCAGGAGGCTTTATTCCTACTAAACAAGATCCTTCACAAATATACTTAAGCGCCTTAGTAATAGATGGCTTTCCTTCAACAGCTCCGAAACGAATTGAATATGACGAAACAAAACGTAACATATTGGTTACTAATGCTGATTTCAAAAACACCGCAAACTGGTTGTATGCGCAATCTAGCCCTGCAGAATTATCACCTGTACCTTTTAACAACCTGGCTATTGGAAACCAACCACCCATGGTAGTGTGCAAAAATATAACCTTGCCGTTAGACGCCATGGGTACTACCACCTTAACACCTGACTTGGTAGACAACGGATCGACAGATGATGGAGGCTCCGTATTTTTGGCATTCGAAACGACGAGTTTTTCCGGAGAAACAACAGCAACTAGCCCTACTGATATTATCGATCCCGGAACAGGTGTAATGTACCCTTATCAAGCATCTGCATTTACAGTTCCAACCACAGGGACTTATACCTTTAACGGCACAGGAACAATGTCTAGTGAAATATTCTATATTTTTATTTGGAAAGATACACCTATTCCTAATAGTACGCTCTATGATTCTAGACCTGAATATTTAACAAGAATATTAATAAGTAACAACGGAGATGCTCTTACCGATCCTACAATTACTCTTTCAGAAGGGCATACATATTATATGTCAATTAGTGATGTTCAAGCCGGTTTCGGCACCTATTCGATAACCACAAATATACCTATTATAACCACCGCAGCAAGCTCTGCTTACACATGTACAAATTTAGGGAGTACTGTTAACCAAACATTATATACCTTTGATCAAGAAGGAAATACCTCTAGTTGTGTTAGCACCATAACAATATCTGATAATATAGCTCCCGTAATTACCTGCCCTGCCAATCAAGTGCAAACCTCGCAACTCTATACCATTCCAGACTACTTTAGTACAGGCGAAGCACAAGTAACAGATAATTGTACAAACCCCGTTACTATCACATCTCAAACCCCTGCAGCAGGAATAGAACTAACCCCGGGTACCTATACTGTAAGCCTACATACGCAAGATGCAAACGCTAATATGAATAGTTGCACATTTGAACTAATTATTGATACATCACTCAGCCTTGCCGATAGCGAAATTGGACTTAATTCCGTTAACCTGCACCCAAATCCTAGCAGTAATATCGTTTACTTAAGCAATCCTCAATTAATTAATCTAAAAAATGCCTCCCTGTATGACATGAGTGGGAGATTAATTGAATATTTTGATTTAAGTAATACGAGAGAACAACAACCTATTAATATAACTAATTTGGCAAGTGCCACTTATGTTTTAATAGTAGAATCAGACAAAGGACACATAGCAAAACGTTTAAGTAAACAATAAAAATACGTTAGACTTAATTCTAAGACCAAACACCCTTTAATCTGTATTTTCAGAATAAGGGGTGTTTTATTTATGAAAATATTCTTTTAACAGAAAACAAGACGGCTCAATTAAAATAAGATAAATAGCCTTAGGGCAAGTTTTTATTCTCATAAAAACCGGGCTATCCGCTATATCTTTTTATTTAGTTGATTGTTTAATAGCTTTGAACGGGTAGATCTATAGTATCTAAAGCACCATACCAAATTAAAGTCTTTCAACACCATAAAAAGGATGCCGCTGCTATCCCTCTTGCAGACTTAGTCCATAATTAAATATATAGCTATATCTTAAGTATCCAGAAGAAGTATCTACTCATAACTTTCGACACATAAAAAAAGAGAGACAAGATGAGACGAACAGCAAGAATAGTTTTACATCCCCCTTTGTCTTCTTAGATTTGAGTTTAGGGCAAAAAAAATCCTCAACAAATAAATGTTGAGGATTAAAAAAGGCAACGACCTACTCTCCCACAAATGCAGTACCATCGGCGCTAATGGGCTTAACTTCTCTGTTCGGAATGGTAAGAGGTGAGCCCCATCGCTATAACCACCTTAAGTTATAGCTGCTCGCTATTGGATATTAATCCTTTAGCATACAGCGTTTATCACTTTGGATAAACAAATATCTTAACATATTGAAACAAAAATCATGAACTTAATTTATATAATGCATTGTATAACTTTTAAAAAAACAGGCGTACAATAAGCCTATGGGTTATTAGTACTACTTGGCTATGACATTACTGCCTTTACACCTATAGCCTATCAACGTGGTAATCTTCCACGACCCTTTAAAGAAATCTCATCTTGTGGTGGGTTTCGCGCTTATATGCTTTCAGCGCTTATCCCTTCCCAACGTAGCTACTCAGCAATGCTCCTGGCGGAACAACTGATACACCAGAGGTTAGTCCAACTCGGTCCTCTCGTACTAGAGTCAGATCCACTCAAATTTCTAACGCCCACTGTAGATAGAGACCGAACTGTCTCACGACGTTCTGAACCCAGCTCGCGTGCCACTTTAATGGGCGAACAGCCCAACCCTTGGGACCTTCTCCAGCCCCAGGATGTGACGAGCCGACATCGAGGTGCCAAACCCCCCCGTCGATATGAGCTCTTGGGGGAGATCAGCCTGTTATCCCCGGCGTACCTTTTATCCTTTGAGCGATGGCCCTTCCATACGGAACCACCGGATCACTATGCTCTACTTTCGTACCTGATCGACTTGTAGGTCTCTCAGTCAAGCTCCCTTATGCCATTGCACTCTACACACGATTACCAACCGTATTGAGGGAACCTTTAGAAGCCTCCGTTACTCTTTTGGAGGCGACCACCCCAGTCAAACTACCCACCAAGCACTGTCCCTTCAAAAGAAGGTTAGACTCTAGATAAGCAAAGGGTGGTATTTCAACAATGACTCCACAACGCCTAGCGACGCCGCTTCAAAGTCTCCCACCTATCCTACACATTACTTATCCAAAACCAATACTAAGCTATAGTAAAGGTGCACGGGGTCTTTTCGTCCCACAGCGGGTAATCGGCATCTTCACCGATACTACAATTTCACCGAGCTCATGGCTGAGACAGTGTCCAGATCGTTGCACCATTCGTGCAGGTCGGAACTTACCCGACAAGGAATTTCGCTACCTTAGGACCGTTATAGTTACGGCCGCCGTTTACTGGGGCTTCATTTGAATGCGTCGCCGAAGCTAACATCTCCACTTAACCTTCCAGCACCGGGCAGGTGTCAGGCCATATACATCATCTTTCAATTTAGCATAGCCCTGTGTTTTTGATAAACAGTCGCCTGGACCTTTTCACTGCGGCCACCCCGAAGGGTGGCGACTCTTCTCCCGAAGTTACGAGTCTATTTTGCCTAGTTCCTTAGCCATGAATCTCTCGAGCACCTTAGAATTCTCATCCCAACTACCTGTGTCGGTTTAGGGTACGGGCTGCTTCTCTTGCTTTTCTTGGAAGTCGATTTGCTAGATTATCACCTTGACCGAAGTCTCAGTGTACTATCGCGGTGTTACCACTCGCTTCAACGCACAATTCCGTCTGTGCGCACTAACTTTTCGCCTCCGTCACTTTTAATGAGAGCAGGTACAGGAATATTAACCTGTTGTCCATCCACTACCCCTTTCGGGTTCGCGTTAGGTCCCGACTAACCCTCAGCTGATTAGCATAGCTGAGGAAACCTTAGTCTTTCGGTGTGCGGGTTTCTCGCCCGCATTATCGTTACTTATGCCTACATTTTCTTTTGTAGCTTCTCCAGCATGACTCACATCACACCTTCGACGACACTACAATGCTCCCCTACCGATATTTCTATCCCATAGCTTCGGTAATATGTTTATGCCCGATTATTATCCATGCCGAACCGCTCGACTAGTGAGCTGTTACGCACTCTTTAAATGAATGGCTGCTTCCAAGCCAACATCCTAGCTGTCAAAGCAGTTCAACCTCGTTTTTTCAACTTAACATATATTTTGGGACCTTAGCTGATGGTCTGGGTTCTTTCCCTCTCGGACATGGACCTTAGCACCCATGCCCTCACTGCTGATTAACATTTTATAGCATTCGGAGTTTGTCAGGAATTGGTAGGCGGTGAAGCCCCCGCATCCAATCAGTAGCTCTACCTCTATAAAACTATAAATCAACGCTGCACCTAAATGCATTTCGGGGAGTACGAGCTATTTCCGAGTTTGATTGGCCTTTCACCCCTACCCACAGGTCATCCGAAGACTTTTCAACGTCAACCGGTTCGGTCCTCCACTGTATGTTACTACAGCTTCAACCTGCCCATGGGTAGATCACACGGTTTCGCGTCTACCACTACTAACTAAGCGCCCTATTCAGACTCGCTTTCGCTACGGATCCGGACCTGAAGTCCTTAACCTTGCTAGCAACGGTAACTCGTAGGCTCATTATGCAAAAGGCACGCCGTCACAGAATAAATTCCGCTCCGACCGCTTGTAAGCGTATGGTTTCAGGTTCTATTTCACTCCCTTATTCAGGGTTCTTTTCACCTTTCCCTCACGGTACTAGTTCACTATCGGTCTCTCAGGAGTATTTAGCCTTATCGGATGGTCCCGACTGTTTCATACAGGATTACTCGTGTCCCGCACTACTCAGGATACCACTATATCCACATTCTTTACTTATACCGGGCTATCACCGTCTTTGGCTTGTCTTTCCAAACAATTCTAATTCATCATGCTTCTAATATCGTGGTCCTACAACCCCAGCATTGCCGTAACAATACTGGTTTGGGCTAATCCGCGTTCGCTCGCCACTACTAACGGAATCACTTTTGTTTTCTTCTCCTCCGGGTACTTAGATGTTTCAGTTCTCCGGGTTTGCTTGCATTACTGCATACTATATCTTCAATATAGTGGGTTGCCCCATTCGGATATCTACGGATCAAATCGTGTGTGCCGATCCCCGTAGCTTTTCGCAGCTTATCACGTCCTTCATCGCCTCTGAGAGCCTAGGCATTCCCCATACGCCCTTATTTAGCTTATTGTACTTTTTGCTTTTTTAATGAGTTTCGTTACTATTTGTTACGATATAACAAATAATAACTTAATTAGATATTGTGCGCTCGTGGTGCACAACTCTAATCATACAATTATTATATTTAATTTAGATTATTATCTAATTTAATTTCATGTATCTTGTTTCAATATGTCAATGAACTTTCTGTTATCTTGCGATAACGTTGTGGAGAATATCGGAGTCGAACCGATGACCTCCTGCGTGCAAGGCAGGCGCTCTAGCCAGCTGAGCTAATCCCCCATTAATAAATCCTAACTTGTAGAATCTTAATGTGAATTTAGAATTCTCAGTTCTAGAATTTCCTTTATTTAGTACTTAGTAGTCTCAGGCAGACTCGAACTGCCGACCTCTACATTATCAGTGTAGCGCTCTAACCAGCTGAGCTATGAGACTCTACTAAATTGTTTGTTTAAATTAACAGCTTTGAGAATAAACTATCTCTCATAATAGTTTTTGATACTTAATTAGTCGTCTTTCTCTAGAAAGGAGGTGTTCCAGCCGCACCTTCCGGTACGGCTACCTTGTTACGACTTAGCCCTAGTTACCGATTTTACCCTAGGCCGCTCCTTACGGTGACGGACTTCAGGCACTCCCAGCTTCCATGGCTTGACGGGCGGTGTGTACAAGGCCCGGGAACGTATTCACCGCATCATGGCTGATATGCGATTACTAGCGATTCCAGCTTCACGGAGTCGAGTTGCAGACTCCGATCCGAACTGTGATAGGGTTTATAGATTCGCTCCTGGTCGCCCAGTGGCTGCTCTCTGTCCCTACCATTGTAGCACGTGTGTAGCCCAGGACGTAAGGGCCGTGATGATTTGACGTCATCCCCACCTTCCTCACAGTTTGCACTGGCAGTCTTGTTAGAGTTCCCGACTTGACTCGCTGGCAACTAACAACAGGGGTTGCGCTCGTTATAGGACTTAACCTGACACCTCACGGCACGAGCTGACGACAACCATGCAGCACCTTGTAAATTGTCCGAAGAAAAGTCTATCTCTAAACCTGTCAATCTACATTTAAGCCCTGGTAAGGTTCCTCGCGTATCATCGAATTAAACCACATGCTCCACCGCTTGTGCGGGCCCCCGTCAATTCCTTTGAGTTTCATTCTTGCGAACGTACTCCCCAGGTGGGATACTTATCACTTTCGCTTAGCCACTCAGAAACAAGTTCCGAACAGCTAGTATCCATCGTTTACGGCGTGGACTACCAGGGTATCTAATCCTGTTCGCTCCCCACGCTTTCGTCCATCAGTGTCAATACATTATTAGTAATCTGCCTTCGCAATTGGTATTCTATGTAATATCTATGCATTTCACCGCTACACTACATATTCTAACTACTTCATAATGATTCAAGATAACCAGTATCAAAGGCAATTTTACAGTTGAGCTGCAAACTTTCACCTCTGACTTAATTATCCACCTACGGACCCTTTAAACCCAATGATTCCGGATAACGCTTGGATCCTCCGTATTACCGCGGCTGCTGGCACGGAGTTAGCCGATCCTTATTCTTACAGTACCGTCAAGTCTCTACTCGTAGAGATGTTTCTTCCTGTATAAAAGCAGTTTACAACCCATAGGGCAGTCATCCTGCACGCGGCATGGCTGGATCAGAGTTGCCTCCATTGTCCAATATTCCTCACTGCTGCCTCCCGTAGGAGTCTGGTCCGTGTCTCAGTACCAGTGTGGGGGATCCCCCTCTCAGGGCCCCTACCTATCGTTGCCATGGTAAGCCGTTACCTTACCATCTAGCTAATAGGACGCATACTCATCTTTTGCCGTAACCTTTAATACAAAAGCCATGAAGCTAATGCATACTATGCAGTATTAATCCAAATTTCTCTGGGCTATCCTGCAGCAAAAGGTAGATTGTATACGCGTTACGCACCCGTGCGCCGGTCGTCATCTGTGCAAGCACAATGTTACCCCTCGACTTGCATGTGTTAGGCCTGCCGCTAGCGTTCATCCTGAGCCAGGATCAAACTCTTCATCGTTAAATTTTTAAGTGTTTCCACTATTACTTTTAACAACTAATTAGAATCTCTAATACTCAAAATGGTCTATTCTCTTTGTTAAATTAATTCGTTTCCAAATTAATCTTACGCTGTCAATTCAATATGTTTATGAACTTTTTTCTCTATCTTTACTAGCAAACTAATTCGCTAAGCGGGTGCAAATATAAAACCCTTTTTTAACTTCCACAATAATTATTTAACTTTTATTTAAAAAAGATTTAAACCCCTTTTTTATAACAATTCAATAATCTTTTTATGAACTTCTCACTAAATTCGTTGCCGTTTTTAGCGGCTGCAAACTTACAACCTTTTCTGAAACTCACCATGCTTTTTAATCCTTTTTTTAAAAGAAATTTATTCCCTTTTAATTTCTGAATTATTTAACCTTGATATGAACGTTACGCTTTGAAGTGTTACCTTTTTTAGCGGGGTGCAAATATAGATACCTTTTTGGTTCTGACAACCTTTTTATTCGTGTTTTTTTTAGATTAAGATCATTTAGTTTTTAATAGACTAAGGGTTAATGGGATGAGGGTTGACTAATATTTGATAATGCTTATAATTGCTGACCTGGATTTCAAAAAACCTCCTCCTATATATAGGACTTGTATTAACTTAAAAAAAACAAACCCGGCGGACTGGCCCGCGTTAGGGATTGAGGCGGCATCCTTTTTTGAGTTTTTTAGCGAAAAAAAGATATAGCGGAAAGCCCGACCCGAAGGGGAACGCCCAAATTTTGATTTTCAACGATGTTTATTTTACTATGGTTTTATTTTAATACTAAAGGCCTGATAAGTAAACTTATCAGGCCTTTACACAAACTCACTATATAAACTACTTAATTTATTTTAGTAAAAACTGTATAGTCAAAATTATATTTAGGACTTCTCATAAATAACTTTAATTTATGAATACCAGCTTCTAATTGAATATTATTATTAGCAGGTTGAAGTTTATAAGTTCCCCAGTTACCTGTACCTTCCACCTCAATAAGTGTTACTTCAATATCATCGATAAACACAGCTAATTGCCCAACCGAATTACCAGACCCTGTACTAGAACTCAACATACCGTCTACCTGATAGGTTCCTGTTTCTAGAACATTTATTGTGTAGATCATCCATTCTCCATCTGATGTGTATCCTAAGTTACTTCTACCTGTTAAACTCCCCTCTACATCTACACCTTCAGACCTCCATCCTTTACCACGGTTGGCTGTATCTGCATCATTATAAGCTATGCCCTGACCACCAATATTAAAAAATTCCGCTTCAACGATACCTGGAACTTCAATTGGCCCATTATAAGGACCGGTAATATTTACAACCTTGCTAGTTGTTTCTACTATGATATCATAGGGTCCGTCATTAATATCCAATTGTATATTATCATTTCCATCATCACTGGTTCTCATAAAATCGGCAATTGTATTAAAGAAAGAAAAACCGTATTGTTTTTCTGACGTTAATTCTTTATCATGAAAAGCTCTAATAACATCATTAGCTTTTAAATAAATATTTTCACCAAAGTATCTTCCTGGTTCAAGAGCTGAAAGTGTTACAAATGACGCTGCATCCCATCCAATAGACTCTACTAACATAAAAATAGGATCTAAAGAATAATCAGCTGGCACAAACGTTATTTCACCAGACAACGGGGTTGTATCTAAAATAACTTTATTATCTATTTGAGGACTAAAAAGCATTTTATACGTAATTGTATAAGCTCTTTCCTCTTCTAAGTTAGGCACTATAATGGATAGTTTTCCATTTTCAACATTATTACTAATGTTTGCAGGATCAATTACTAGCGCGTTACCCTGATTATCCGTCATTGTAAATTCAAGTCCATCCTTGTATTTCATAACATCATTATCTAACGCCGCCCAACTAAAAGTAAGACTATTAACATTCACCCCGTCTGTAGGTAATATTTGGGGTTTAGCAATAAACATGTTTTTACTTACCCAATCTTCAGATACAGGGAACAAATCGGCATACTGCTTTATAGACTGGTTATCCTTTGCGTCTACACTAAAAACTTCAAAGTTGTAGGTTTCACCAGAATTAAGTCCTGTGACCACTATAGTATCTATAACTGTTTCGGAAATAATACTATCTGTAGCACTATACTTTATTACCATTCTTTCGGCCTTAGCATCTGTAGGTGCATCCCAAGCTAAATAGACTTTTTCTATACCGATGTATGACCTTAAACTATCTGCTTTTCCTGGGTATACAGTTTCCGTTAGGTATTGCTTATAAATCTCGTCTTGTTCTTCGCAAGAAAAACAGAAGATCAAGAGGAGTCCTATTATTATTAAGTTATTAATTTTCATAATATTTTGTTTTTATATTGTTAAATATAACATTGTATTTTTTGAACAAAAGTTTAGTTCACAGAATTCCCAAAAATAGAAATCTCAGATCCTACACATACACTAGTTCCGCCATCAAAACGTTTAAGTCCTCTGTACTCAAGGTATCTAAATGTTTTTGTAAACTGAGGATTCTCTGGATACGCAATAAAGTGATGTCCTGCAAGTACTTCTTCTCTAGCTTCAACTTCATCAAAAGGTTTGACAATGTTGGCTCTACGTACGCGTTCCCAATTCACTTTGTCATTACTTATCCATAATTCGAATATTTCAACATTTTCACCATCATAGGCATATCCTGATTGGTCTGCGCCTGATTTTCGATAATCCCAATCGCGTTGCCATACTTTAAATCTGCTCATTTGCACTTCTTCACCTAAATCAATATAATATGAAAACGGTATAGTTCCTGTAATACCCGTACTAAAAAAGTTCTTATTTCTTAAAATACCATCATCTATAATACCATCCCAAAAAAGTTGAATTTCTCCATCTAAACTACGTTCTCTTGCATTCCAATTAATCTCATCTCCCAATTCGCCTTTATATCCGCCTTCTTTTTCTGCACGAAGCAAAGTTCGAGTCATTGTAACTTCTTGCCCAGATTCATCAAGATCAACCCAGGTTTCGTTCATGGAGTCCGGTAATAATTCATCCCTTAGAAAAGTAAACTTTGTTTTATCAAGTAATTGATCACTAAAGGGTGTAATGTCATTATACTCCTTTAAGCCTGTTACATTACCAAAATCGTCAGCTATATCTACAGTAAAATTGTATGCTTTAATATCTAAATTATCAATTAAGAAATTATCTTTCAAATCATTAGTTGCATACTTAGCAACAATAGAGTGTCCGTCTACCTCATAAGTCACCCCTATAACCATGTTTTTTCTTTGTGGATTCTCCCAAGAAACATAAACACTTGAAAAGGAAGGAATTACTATCAATCCATCTAAAACAACATCTGTAGATGGTGTTAAAGGTGTGATTTCTTGAGTTACTGGTGCCGATTCGTTACCTGTTCTGTCTACAGAAACCAACTTTACATTATAAGGTTTAACCGAGCCTAAGCCTTCTATACCCAATGAATCTGCGTAAAAACTCGATGCTCTATATATGGTTTCATTATTATCTAAGGTATAAACTGCTTTTACAAATAAAATATCCTCATCTACAGGTACGTCGTAAAAAAACGTCCCTCCTCCATTATTAGGTTTAAATGTTACATTAGCTACCTGTGTAGGCGCTGTTGTATCCGTACTGCCGTCATCATCACTATTACATGAACTAAACATGAATACTATACTTATACAAACCAATGCCAAAAAACGAATAGCACCTATTTTATAATTTAATATGTTTTTTTTCATAATTATTATTTTGTTAATTAAAAAATTATCTATCCCAACCTGGGTTTTGAATTAACTTTGGATTTAACCTTAACTCGTTTAACTCTAGGGGGAAGAAATAATCACGAGGGGTAATCCATTGACGGGTTTGCTTAGTTTGTAACGTATAAAACTCTGTACTTAAGTTTTTCTCGACATCCCAACCAAGAATTGGTAATGTAAAAAATTCAGAACCACGTTTCCATCGTCTAATATCATCATATCGATGCCCTTCAAAACTAAGCTCAATAAGTCTTTCTTGATGAATAATATCTCTTAATCCTGATTTATCTAAATGCTTACCAACCGTTTTAACTATTGTTGGATTATTATAAACAATCTCAATATCCTGCAGTCCCGCACGTCTTCTAATAACGTTCAAATCACTGTACACTTGCTGAGAAGGCCCACTATATTCATTACGAGCTTCGGCACGCATTAAATAAAGTTCTGGCAATCTCATAAGTGGTTTTGCATAATGCACCACTGTAGTCCAATGATCGGATGTTGTTTCTGGATGAACAAACTTTTTAACTCCAATACCTGAAGCATAAAAATCTGTTGCATGCGCTCTTCCTCCTGGGAATTCGGCATTTCTCATTTTTAAATTATTACGAGCACCTTGCGCTCTCCAAACTCCTCTATCTGTAGCTAACCATGCATAAAAGCGAGGCTCTCTATCTAAATGTAAATTAATGGTTCGTTCTAAAGGTTGTAAATACCCTCTATAATAATCTTCCTCTTCTGGAACTACCGTAATTGCTAATCTATTATCGTAATCAAAGGTTATATCTTCTGTTATTGGCACACCGTTTTTGGTATAAAACATTTCGGCCATACGGTAACTAGCTCCTAACCATTGCCAAGCACTTCTATTATTTGTAGTATTAACAGCACTACGCATATTAGTTGCTACTTGAAATCCGGAAGTAGATCTATCATTGATATTAGAAAGCCCCCAAATAAGTTCGCTATTCCATTCTTCTACAATTGAAAATCTATTATTATATGCATATTTCATTACTCCTGAAACATCCCAATCTTCCTCATCATAAAGTTCAGCTCCTCCCTCATAGGTATATAGTTTATATCCTACTGATGATGCTTGAGCAATAGCTTCCTCAGTTGCATCTAATGCTAATTTCCATTTTTCTGGATCTGCTGTTAAATTAAAGTAAGGCACACCCTCTGCATTTACAAATGAACCATAATATTCTGTATTACCATTATATAACGGACTAGCAGCATACATAAGCACTTTTGCTTTAACACTCATAGCAATTGTTTTATCTATTTGTCCAAGAAAAGATAAAGACCTAGTATCTTCAAGATTATCAATAGCCTCATCAAACAAATTAATGATATAATCAAAACAAACATCAACTGGTTGACGCTCTTGTCTTACCTTATCAATACCTTCGGAAGCTTCAATATTCACATCTGCAAGTATAATTGGGCCATATTTATTTAATAAATAAAAATGATAATAGCCTTTAAGGAATTTTACTTGGGCAGTCCAATCTATTTTATCTGCCTCTGTCATATCTGGCACATCATTAATATTTTCTAAAAAAGTATTACATACCCTTATTCCATCATAAAGACCTGTAGCTCCATTCCTACCAGTCCAAAAGTTTAATAGTGGATCATTAGCTGTTTGCCAACCGCCTCTCATTATTTTTGAACCTCTCAATCGACCTGATTCACCGGCATATTCTATGTCTAATCTACCAAGAAACTCATCACCAGACATTAACATACTACTGTTTACGTCATCATTATGAGGCATAAAAGAATAACATGCCGCCAAAGCTTGATAGGCTTTTATTTCTGTTTCAAATAAATTCTCTACTTCTACTGTGTTATCTGGTACTACGTCTAGGTAATCTGAACAAGAGCCACATAATAAAAGCATTACTAAAACCTTTATATAATTTATAAATTTTGTCATATTTTTATTTTTTTCTAATTTAAAAAAGCTTGCTATTACAATGAAAGTTGTAACCCTACATTAAAGACACGTTGCACTGGGTAACCTAGGCCATTTCCTCCCATTTCTATATCCCATAAATCGAACTTACTTATAGTTAATAAATTAGTTGCACTAGCATATACTCTAAATTTTTCTAAGTGAAATCTAGTTAATATCTTTTCAGGTATAGTATAACCAACTTCTAAACTTTTAAGTCTTAAAAAATCACCATCTCTTAACCACCAAGTAGATTGTTGCGTATTATTATCGACTACAGTTGTAGACAATCTTGGCCAAAAGGCTTCTGGATTTGGATTATTTAAATTCCAATAATCATCAGCTACAATATCTAAAGCATTTCGTCTACCAACAAAAGGAGCTACTTTTTGCGAATCAATAAAGAAAGAAGATTTAGCCGACCCTTGGAAAAAGAAAGACAAATCGAAAGCCTTATATCCTCCCGATAACCCAAAACCATAAATAATTTCTGGACTTGTTGGATCTCCAATAGCCACTGCATCATTACTATTAATTAAGCCATCACCATTAATATCTTTATACTTAATATCTCCTGCTTGGTAAGGACCAAATTCTTGAACTGGAGAGTTCTCTATTTCTGCTTGATCTACAAATAAACGTTCTGCAACTAATCCCCAGGCTTGTTTTATAGAAGCTCCTTTACGATCTTGGTAATCATAAAGATATTGTTTTTCATCTTCAATTATTTTACTTTTTGCAAACGTAAATGTAGAACGACCGCTTAACCATAAATCTGGAGTAAAAGAGTGATTAAAATCTAAAGAGCCATCAATCCCTTGAGAGGTTGCTTCCCCTACATTACCATAAATAGCAGCACTTAATCCAACAGAATTTGGAATAAAATCACGAGTTAAATAAACATCCGATCTGTTTTCTTTAAAGAAATCTACATTAAGATTAATAGCATTTAATATTTTCATCTCAACTCCTAAATTAAATTTTTCTGCAACCTCCCAAGTAATTAGGTTGTTTGCATAGCGCTCTACAGTATACCCACTATAACTGGTTTGATAATTACTTCCCCACGTATACCCATTTCCTGAGTTACTAATTTGAGAAAGAAAGAAAAAACGATTGCCTGCTGAAGTAATAGCATCATTCCCTACTAAACCATAAGTAAATTTTAGTTTCATGGTATTAACAACATCTTCTAGCCCTTTCCAATATTCCTCGTTAGACATTAAATAACCAAACCCAATTGCTGGAAAAAATCCGTAGCGTTCTTTTTCTGAAAATTTCTCAGACCCATTATAGCCAAAGTTCGCTTCAATTAAATATCTAGAATCATAACCATACGTAAGTCTTCCAGAAATACCATTATTTCTAGACGGTAATGTTGCATAGATACCGCTGCCAGCACTTTGATTCATTTTCTCTTCTGCACGCCCTACAAGCAAACCGCTTACAGCATGTTTTTCGTCAAAAGTTTTATTGTATAACAAACGTGCTTCAAAATAATTACGTGAATTAGAATTACGACTTACCGATGGGTTACTTAAAGCAGCAGATCCATCATCATTAATTTGCTCCAACGTATACGTATCTGTGATTTGATCGTAATCTTTATATCTATAATAAAAAGGATCATAAGATCTTGAAGACGAAAACTCACCAAACGATTGAATTGAGAAATTACCGCTAAACGTTAAATTCTTCGTTATTTCAGATTTTATTGATAATTGAGACAATACCGTTGCAGAAAAATAATCTTTAAATCCTTTTACACTTTCTGCATATGGATTTGTAAAAAGATTCTCTGAAGTTGCCGTTGAAGAATTACCAAATAAAATATGTGTTGTAAACTCATTGGCTGGATCTGCCGCATAATACTTAGGAAACTCCACTGGATTTATAGCCATGACACTATTATAAATAGCTGTTCCACTAGAAGTAGGTGTATTAGATCTATTAAAATCTGAACTAATTTTTAATCCTACCGTAGTTTTAGGGCTTAGCTTAATATTTAAATTTGAACGCAGGTTATAATTGTTAATTTGAATATTTGAATTGAAATTATTCTTTTTATCTACTCTTAATAGCCCGTTATCACTAGTATAGAACCCGCTAAATAATAGGTTGCCACTTTACCTCCACCAGTTACATTTATATTATATCTTGAATTTACTGTTTGCGATTTAAACAATTCATCATACCAATTCACATCTGGAAATGCGTATGGATTAAGTCCGTTTTTTGTATTTTCAATACGTTGTACATTATAAAACTTAGGCAATAATGGATCATCATTAAACTGCGCTTGATTATAAAGTTCCATATACTCTACCCCGCCAACCACTTGAGGTATTTGCGTTGGTCTAGAAAAAGAAGTTTCATGTCTGAAAGAAATTTGAGCTTTCCCCTCTTTACCTTCTTTTGTTGTTATTAAAATAACACCATTTGCCCCCCTTGCTCCGTATAGGGATGTTGCTGTAGCATCTTTCATTACGGAAAAACTAGCAATATCATCTGGTTGTACTCTAGAAAGCTCATTCGCTGAAATTTCAAACCCATCCAAAAGAATTAAAGGACTAGCCCCTTGACCAAAAGTAGATATCCCACGAACAAAAAACTCCGCATTATCGGCTCCAGGTTCTCCACTACGTTGATAAGATATTAATCCGGAAACACGTCCTGCTAAAGCTGTAGTTAAATTACTAGAAGGTATTTTAAGTTCACTTGGTTTAATTGTTGTAATTGAGGCAACAACACTTTCCTTTTTTTGTTCTCCGAAGGCCACAACAACCACTTCATCCAAAGCAGCAGCATCTTCTTTTAAGGTTAAATTAATAACATCTTTATCTACAACCGTTACTCGTTGGGTTTCCATACCCACAAAACTAAACTCGATAACTTCTCCTTTATCTGCCTTAATGTTATATAGACCATCAAAATCTGTTTGTGTACCACGTTTTGTACCCACGACTAAGATATTAACACCTGGCACTGGCATGCCTCCTTCGTCTAATATAGTTCCACTTATTGTTCTTGTTTGTAAAACAGGAGCTTCGGTAACCTCAAGGGGTTTCCCTTCCCTTTTATGAATTACAACTTGCCTATCATTTATAGTGTAAGCAAACTCATCGACACTTAATATTTTATTAAGAACCTCTCTAATGTTCTTATTTTTTACTTCAAAGTTTCGGACTCTTTTATTTAAAAGCCCCCAAACTTCATCGTCGTAAATAATAACGAATTCACTTTGTTTTTCAATTTCTGAAATCACCTTTTTTAAGGAAACATCTTTAAATTGAATATTAAATGTTTTAGTCTGCGAGTAAGAGTCTGTAAAAGCGTAACAGACATTAATTAAGAGAAAAACAGCAAAACACTTCACTGATTTTTTTATACTATCCCTAATTTTGTATTCAAAATTAAAATCGAATAATTTTTGTTTCATAAAATCTTATTTTATTTAGTTGGTTATAGTTGTTTGTTTTGTATCCGCTAACTGTTAACAGATACAGCATGAGAGCTTAGTATTTCCCACGCTTAGTGTTGCTACTCTATGATATATTCATTTTTCTTAAGTTTATTAATTGTTAATTTGGAAGCTAATCCTAGATTTTTTAGTGTAGTTTCTATATCGTCATTAAGATCTAATTTACCGGTTACTTTATTTTCTTTAAATGCGTCATTCTCAATTTTAATAGAAACATTATAGTACCTATTTAATATTCTAACAATTTTCTGTAATCGGTCTCTGTTAAACGAGAGATATCCATTTATCCAAGTAAAATAAACATCTGGATTTACCTCGTATAGCTGGATAGCTTTATTTCGTTTATTCCAGTGCGCTAATTGCCCAGGTTTTAACAAGGTTTCCGAAGTAGAAAATATATTTCTTTCTTTAGTATTTTTACCGAGCCTTCTTTTAAAACGGTTTGAATTGTATTTTCCGAAGCATAGGCCGTAACATTAAATTTGGTTCCTAAAACACTAATCTCATAATCATCATTTAAGGTTTTTACTACAAAAGGTTGTTCTTTATTAGTAGCAACTTCAAAATAAGCTTCACCTTCTAAAAACACGGTTCTACTATCTTTTCCAGCAAAACTAGAGGGGAAAATAAATTTACTTCCGGCATTTAGGTGCACAATTGTATTATCTTCTAAAACAATTTTACTTCTTTTCCCGTAGGGCACTAATAATTGGTTGAGTTCCTCTTTTTGCTTAGTTGATTTTGCGGCTTCTTTATTGTTTACAACAATATTTCCATCATTTTTATACTCTACCTCAGATTCTTTTGAATCGCTAAGCTCATCAATAACTAAGGCGTCTTTATTTCCTAAAATAAGTTGCGTATTAGAAATGGAATCTAGATTTCCATTTTTATATCGTCATAACTTAAAAATTGATTTCTTGTGCTAAAAAACCAAAACCAGCCACTCCAAAAATTATAACTAAAATAGCAGCGTATTTATAAATTCGAGAAAACCCATGTGGTTTATTTCGTTGTTTTGCATTCGCTTCAATTTTAAGTTTTATAGCCTCGAAAACTTCATCCTTAAAATCGGGAATAGAAATTTTGTTTTCGTCTGCTATAGCTAACAAAATTGTTTTCAGATCGTTTATTAATTGTTCGTCCTTTGGATGTTTCAACAATAAATCTTCCATACGTTTGGAATTTTCATTGTTCGGGTTATATACCCAATTAATAAAGTCTGGATTGTTTAAATATTTTTTCATTTTTATGGAGCTAACTAACCTATAGATACACGAGAAGTAATTATGTGGACATTTTTTATGATTATTTTTAAGAAATCCATAAAAAAAGACAAAATATTTTATCTAGTTAATAACAAAAGCACCATTTAGCAACATAAGCAATAATGTTGAATTTTCACAAAAAACGCACATATTTAATTACAGATAGTTTAAAAAAAAAGGAAGAATCGACTATTTTTAGAGATTTAGCCGTGTATAAAGTTGTAATCAAAACAACGTTATTTTAATTTAAAAAGAATACTATATTTTTTAATAAAAAGAAGGAATTAACATCAAAATAACATCGATAGATTTTGAAAAGTCCTGACTGTTTCGAATTTTTTTAATGGCTCTATAAACTTGTTTTCTAACCGAACTTTTATCTATGCCAAGTAAGTCTCCTATTTCTTCGTAATCAAAACCACGTGAAAATCTTAAAAACAAAATTTCTTGTTGTTTCTTTGATAAATTACGGATTAAAATAGATAAAACTTCTTTTTTTCTGTCGTAAATTTCCTCGTTAAAGGTTTCGTTTTCTACAATATGTTCGGATTTATCTACTTTTAAATCTTTATATTTATTTTCGCGTTCGAGTTTTCTGTAAGCACCATTTCGAACCGATTGATATAAATAGTTTCTTAAATTCTGAGGTTTGGAGAGAAATGCTCTACGCTCGTATAAGCTTACAAACACATCTTGCACACAATCTTTAGCGAAATCTTGGTTTGGAAAAATTTTAAAACTATAGCTGTAAAGTTCTTCAAAATAAGTGATATAAAATTGCTGAAAAGCATTTGCATTCCCCGACACAAATTCCTCCCATAATTTATCGCTTAATTCGTTGTTTTTCAAAATTTATATGTCGTTATTTCTTATCCTAATCTCTCTTATTCATCACACGTTGTACACTCACTGCATGAGTATAAAGGGGAATAAAACCGAATGTTTTTTTTATAATTTTAGTCATGATAATTGAGAGTATAAGAACCATGTGAAAACGGAAAAAGTAAAAAATTAAGAGAGCTAACAAATTATAATTTCAAATATATAAAATTGATTCACTAAAGCATTAATTATAACGGATATTGTTGTTTTTTTTTCTTACAACCTTAGAATCTCTAAAAGATCTAAATTTAATATTGTAATAAAAATCAAGTAATACATAACAATCACTAATATGATAGCTGCTAAACTTTAACCTTAAACTACAACACCAACTTTGGTAGCTTGGCCCGCGTTAGGGATTGAGGCGGCATCCTTTTTTGAGTTTTTAGCGAAAAAAAGATATAGCGGAAAGCCCGACCCGAAGGGGAACGCCCCAAATTTTATTGTTGAAAGGATATTGATTCAATTATATGACTATATATGTTGTACGTGGGGCTTTATACTATTATCTTTGCATTCGGATTTTAATTTATTTTATGATACATATTACATTACCTGATGGCAGCGTGAAAACGTTTGATGAGCATAAACCGAAGAATTGATACGCCGACTAAAACGCGCTAAAACGTGAATTTGCTAAGCAAAAAGTAGAGATTTTTAAACCTTCTATAGTAGCACGTTACGACGAAGAGTTAGTGGTGTCTCATGATGCTAATGAAATTCGGTCTACACCGGTGCCAGCTGCAGCAAACATACCTATTTTGGCCGATGGTTGCGAGGTTGTTGGTATAGATGAAGCCCAGTTTTTCGATGATGAAATTGTTCGAGTATGTAATGATTTAGCCAATAAAGGTGTTCGTGTTATTGTGGCCGGGTTGGATATGGATTTTAAAGGAACCCCTTTGGTCCCATGCCAAATTTAATGGCTACTGCCGAATATGTAACCAAAGTGCACGCCGTTTGTACCCGCACAGGGAATTTGGCGCAGTACAGTTACCGTAAAGCAAAAAGCGATAATTTGGTGCTTTTAGGTGAAGTGGACGAGTACGAACCATTAAGCCGAGCAGCATATTATAAGGCGATGGCAAGTGATAAACTGAGAAGCATGAAAATGAACACTGCTGATGAAGTGGCATTGAATAAAAAAGAATCTAATGCATAAGGCAGCGGAAACTGTTCTTGAAATCGATTTATCTAAGCTGAACAAAATTATAAGCATTTAAAATCGAAATTGGATAAAAACACCATGTTTTTAGCAGTTGTAAAGGCGTTTGCTTATGGAAATGATGCCGATGAAATGGCTTTATATTTAGAGCGTTTGGGTGTCGATTATTTTCTGTAGCTTATATAAACGAAGGTGTGGCGCTACGAAATGCAGGGTTACAAAGCCTATTTTAGTGCTGCATCCACAGGCTGTAAATTTTGATATATTGATTAAATATAACTTAGAGCCGAGTCTATATAATTTAAAAATATTAAAAGAATTTATTCTTGCTGTTTCTAAAAAAAATAAAATAAATTATCCTGTACATCTTAAGTTTAATACAGGATTGAATAGATTAGGGTTTTGGCAAGGTGATGTTGAAATGGTTAATAATACTATAGGTGAAACCAAAAGTATTTATGTAAAATCTATTTTTCGCATTTAGCAGCTAGCGAAGATTTAAATGAAAAGAATTCACTAAAAACAAATAGAAACTTTTAAAACTATCGCTGATAATTTTCAAAAGGTTTTTAATACAAACCTTTACTTCACATGTGTAATACCTCGGAATTTTAAATTACCCTGAGGCGCATTTCGATATGGTTAGAAGTGGTATCGGTTTGTACGGATTTGGTAATTCCGAAGTAGAAAATCAAAATTTTAAACCCATAGCGGCATTGAAAACCTGTATTTCTCAAATTCATAAAATAAATAAAGGTGAAACGGTGGGTATAATCGGCTTTTAAAAGTGAATCGGTTTTAAAAACGGCCACATTACCTATTGGACATGCCGATGGTATTGGTCGAATCTACGGAAATGGTAAAGGTTTTGTAACCATCAATAATCAAAAGCACCCATAATTGGCAATGTTTGCATGGATATGATTATGGTGGATGTAACCAATATTCAATGTTTTGAAGGTGATGAGGTTATTGTTTTCGATGCTAACTCTACGGCCGAAACCTTGGCTCAGACAGCAAATACTATTTCTTATGAGCTGATTACGAGTATTTCACAACGTGTAAAACGCATTATTTTAAGTTAACAAATAATTTTTGCATATTTTTGTGCTACAAAACAATTTAATAAAGAATTAATTATGTTAAAAGAATTTAAAGAATTGCAATGAAGGGCAACCTTGTTGATATTGCAGTAGGTTTCGTGATGGGTGCAGCTTTTAAAGAAGTGGTAACATCATTTACAGGAGGTATTGTATCGCCGTTAATTGGATTAATTTTCAATGCAGATTTCAAAGATTTAAAATACGTTGTTAAAGGGAATAGTAAATGCAGAAGGTGTTATGGAAGGACAAGTAGCTGTACTTTGGGGAGCGTTTTTAACAAACATTATCGATTTTATTATTGTTGCTTTTGTTATGTTTATGGTTGTAAAAGGTGTTAATAAAATGAAGAAGAAAGAAGAAGTTGCAGAAGCGGCTCCAGCAGGACCTTCTCAAGAAGATTTACTTTCTGAAATAAGAGATTTACTTAAAAAATAACAAACTGTTAATTATATAACATCGTGTTATTTGTTGTTAAAAAGCCCTCGTTTTTCGAAAATGAGGGCTTTTTTTAGATTTTACAATGGAATTAATACTTAGTTTTGTTCTTAGAAATTTATTAAATATAAAATTATGAAAGTAGCAGTTGTAGGAGCCACTGGAATGGTAGGCGAAGTGATGCTAAAAGTGTTAGAAGAACGTAACTTTCCTGTTACCGAACTATTATTGGTAGCTTCAGAACGTTCTGTAGGTAAGAAATTAACCTTTAAAAAATAAGAATATACCGTAATTGGTTTAGCTGATGCTGTTGCTGCAAAGCCAGAGATTGCTATATTTTCTGCAGGTGGTGATACATCAATAGAGTGGGCTCCAAATTTGCTGCAGCAGGTACTACGGTGGTTGATAATTCGTCAGCATGGCGTATGGATCCAACTAAGAAATTAGTGG
>NZ_JAUFQP010000010.1:5000-945475 GCF_030409805.1 Algibacter miyuki
TTTTTAGCGAAAAAAAGATATAGCGGAAAGCCCGACCCGAAGGGGAACGCCCAAATTTTGATTTTCAACGATGTTTATTTTACTATGGTTTTATTTTAATACTAAAGGCCTGATAAGTAAACTTATCAGGCCTTTACACAAACTCACTATATAAACTACTTAATTTATTTTAGTAAAAACTGTATAGTCAAAATTATATTTAGGACTTCTCATAAATAACTTTAATTTATGAATACCAGCTTCTAATTGAATATTATTATTAGCAGGTTGAAGTTTATAAGTTCCCCAGTTACCTGTACCTTCCACCTCAATAAGTGTTACTTCAATATCATCGATAAACACAGCTAATTGCCCAACCGAATTACCAGACCCTGTACTAGAACTCAACATACCGTCTACCTGATAGGTTCCTGTTTCTAGAACATTTATTGTGTAGATCATCCATTCTCCATCTGATGTGTATCCTAAGTTACTTCTACCTGTTAAACTCCCCTCTACATCTACACCTTCAGACCTCCATCCTTTACCACGGTTGGCTGTATCTGCATCATTATAAGCTATGCCCTGACCACCAATATTAAAAAATTCCGCTTCAACGATACCTGGAACTTCAATTGGCCCATTATAAGGACCGGTAATATTTACAACCTTGCTAGTTGTTTCTACTATGATATCATAGGGTCCGTCATTAATATCCAATTGTATATTATCATTTCCATCATCACTGGTTCTCATAAAATCGGCAATTGTATTAAAGAAAGAAAAACCGTATTGTTTTTCTGACGTTAATTCTTTATCATGAAAAGCTCTAATAACATCATTAGCTTTTAAATAAATATTTTCACCAAAGTATCTTCCTGGTTCAAGAGCTGAAAGTGTTACAAATGACGCTGCATCCCATCCAATAGACTCTACTAACATAAAAATAGGATCTAAAGAATAATCAGCTGGCACAAACGTTATTTCACCAGACAACGGGGTTGTATCTAAAATAACTTTATTATCTATTTGAGGACTAAAAAGCATTTTATACGTAATTGTATAAGCTCTTTCCTCTTCTAAGTTAGGCACTATAATGGATAGTTTTCCATTTTCAACATTATTACTAATGTTTGCAGGATCAATTACTAGCGCGTTACCCTGATTATCCGTCATTGTAAATTCAAGTCCATCCTTGTATTTCATAACATCATTATCTAACGCCGCCCAACTAAAAGTAAGACTATTAACATTCACCCCGTCTGTAGGTAATATTTGGGGTTTAGCAATAAACATGTTTTTACTTACCCAATCTTCAGATACAGGGAACAAATCGGCATACTGCTTTATAGACTGGTTATCCTTTGCGTCTACACTAAAAACTTCAAAGTTGTAGGTTTCACCAGAATTAAGTCCTGTGACCACTATAGTATCTATAACTGTTTCGGAAATAATACTATCTGTAGCACTATACTTTATTACCATTCTTTCGGCCTTAGCATCTGTAGGTGCATCCCAAGCTAAATAGACTTTTTCTATACCGATGTATGACCTTAAACTATCTGCTTTTCCTGGGTATACAGTTTCCGTTAGGTATTGCTTATAAATCTCGTCTTGTTCTTCGCAAGAAAAACAGAAGATCAAGAGGAGTCCTATTATTATTAAGTTATTAATTTTCATAATATTTTGTTTTTATATTGTTAAATATAACATTGTATTTTTTGAACAAAAGTTTAGTTCACAGAATTCCCAAAAATAGAAATCTCAGATCCTACACATACACTAGTTCCGCCATCAAAACGTTTAAGTCCTCTGTACTCAAGGTATCTAAATGTTTTTGTAAACTGAGGATTCTCTGGATACGCAATAAAGTGATGTCCTGCAAGTACTTCTTCTCTAGCTTCAACTTCATCAAAAGGTTTGACAATGTTGGCTCTACGTACGCGTTCCCAATTCACTTTGTCATTACTTATCCATAATTCGAATATTTCAACATTTTCACCATCATAGGCATATCCTGATTGGTCTGCGCCTGATTTTCGATAATCCCAATCGCGTTGCCATACTTTAAATCTGCTCATTTGCACTTCTTCACCTAAATCAATATAATATGAAAACGGTATAGTTCCTGTAATACCCGTACTAAAAAAGTTCTTATTTCTTAAAATACCATCATCTATAATACCATCCCAAAAAAGTTGAATTTCTCCATCTAAACTACGTTCTCTTGCATTCCAATTAATCTCATCTCCCAATTCGCCTTTATATCCGCCTTCTTTTTCTGCACGAAGCAAAGTTCGAGTCATTGTAACTTCTTGCCCAGATTCATCAAGATCAACCCAGGTTTCGTTCATGGAGTCCGGTAATAATTCATCCCTTAGAAAAGTAAACTTTGTTTTATCAAGTAATTGATCACTAAAGGGTGTAATGTCATTATACTCCTTTAAGCCTGTTACATTACCAAAATCGTCAGCTATATCTACAGTAAAATTGTATGCTTTAATATCTAAATTATCAATTAAGAAATTATCTTTCAAATCATTAGTTGCATACTTAGCAACAATAGAGTGTCCGTCTACCTCATAAGTCACCCCTATAACCATGTTTTTTCTTTGTGGATTCTCCCAAGAAACATAAACACTTGAAAAGGAAGGAATTACTATCAATCCATCTAAAACAACATCTGTAGATGGTGTTAAAGGTGTGATTTCTTGAGTTACTGGTGCCGATTCGTTACCTGTTCTGTCTACAGAAACCAACTTTACATTATAAGGTTTAACCGAGCCTAAGCCTTCTATACCCAATGAATCTGCGTAAAAACTCGATGCTCTATATATGGTTTCATTATTATCTAAGGTATAAACTGCTTTTACAAATAAAATATCCTCATCTACAGGTACGTCGTAAAAAAACGTCCCTCCTCCATTATTAGGTTTAAATGTTACATTAGCTACCTGTGTAGGCGCTGTTGTATCCGTACTGCCGTCATCATCACTATTACATGAACTAAACATGAATACTATACTTATACAAACCAATGCCAAAAAACGAATAGCACCTATTTTATAATTTAATATGTTTTTTTTCATAATTATTATTTTGTTAATTAAAAAATTATCTATCCCAACCTGGGTTTTGAATTAACTTTGGATTTAACCTTAACTCGTTTAACTCTAGGGGGAAGAAATAATCACGAGGGGTAATCCATTGACGGGTTTGCTTAGTTTGTAACGTATAAAACTCTGTACTTAAGTTTTTCTCGACATCCCAACCAAGAATTGGTAATGTAAAAAATTCAGAACCACGTTTCCATCGTCTAATATCATCATATCGATGCCCTTCAAAACTAAGCTCAATAAGTCTTTCTTGATGAATAATATCTCTTAATCCTGATTTATCTAAATGCTTACCAACCGTTTTAACTATTGTTGGATTATTATAAACAATCTCAATATCCTGCAGTCCCGCACGTCTTCTAATAACGTTCAAATCACTGTACACTTGCTGAGAAGGCCCACTATATTCATTACGAGCTTCGGCACGCATTAAATAAAGTTCTGGCAATCTCATAAGTGGTTTTGCATAATGCACCACTGTAGTCCAATGATCGGATGTTGTTTCTGGATGAACAAACTTTTTAACTCCAATACCTGAAGCATAAAAATCTGTTGCATGCGCTCTTCCTCCTGGGAATTCGGCATTTCTCATTTTTAAATTATTACGAGCACCTTGCGCTCTCCAAACTCCTCTATCTGTAGCTAACCATGCATAAAAGCGAGGCTCTCTATCTAAATGTAAATTAATGGTTCGTTCTAAAGGTTGTAAATACCCTCTATAATAATCTTCCTCTTCTGGAACTACCGTAATTGCTAATCTATTATCGTAATCAAAGGTTATATCTTCTGTTATTGGCACACCGTTTTTGGTATAAAACATTTCGGCCATACGGTAACTAGCTCCTAACCATTGCCAAGCACTTCTATTATTTGTAGTATTAACAGCACTACGCATATTAGTTGCTACTTGAAATCCGGAAGTAGATCTATCATTGATATTAGAAAGCCCCCAAATAAGTTCGCTATTCCATTCTTCTACAATTGAAAATCTATTATTATATGCATATTTCATTACTCCTGAAACATCCCAATCTTCCTCATCATAAAGTTCAGCTCCTCCCTCATAGGTATATAGTTTATATCCTACTGATGATGCTTGAGCAATAGCTTCCTCAGTTGCATCTAATGCTAATTTCCATTTTTCTGGATCTGCTGTTAAATTAAAGTAAGGCACACCCTCTGCATTTACAAATGAACCATAATATTCTGTATTACCATTATATAACGGACTAGCAGCATACATAAGCACTTTTGCTTTAACACTCATAGCAATTGTTTTATCTATTTGTCCAAGAAAAGATAAAGACCTAGTATCTTCAAGATTATCAATAGCCTCATCAAACAAATTAATGATATAATCAAAACAAACATCAACTGGTTGACGCTCTTGTCTTACCTTATCAATACCTTCGGAAGCTTCAATATTCACATCTGCAAGTATAATTGGGCCATATTTATTTAATAAATAAAAATGATAATAGCCTTTAAGGAATTTTACTTGGGCAGTCCAATCTATTTTATCTGCCTCTGTCATATCTGGCACATCATTAATATTTTCTAAAAAAGTATTACATACCCTTATTCCATCATAAAGACCTGTAGCTCCATTCCTACCAGTCCAAAAGTTTAATAGTGGATCATTAGCTGTTTGCCAACCGCCTCTCATTATTTTTGAACCTCTCAATCGACCTGATTCACCGGCATATTCTATGTCTAATCTACCAAGAAACTCATCACCAGACATTAACATACTACTGTTTACGTCATCATTATGAGGCATAAAAGAATAACATGCCGCCAAAGCTTGATAGGCTTTTATTTCTGTTTCAAATAAATTCTCTACTTCTACTGTGTTATCTGGTACTACGTCTAGGTAATCTGAACAAGAGCCACATAATAAAAGCATTACTAAAACCTTTATATAATTTATAAATTTTGTCATATTTTTATTTTTTTCTAATTTAAAAAAGCTTGCTATTACAATGAAAGTTGTAACCCTACATTAAAGACACGTTGCACTGGGTAACCTAGGCCATTTCCTCCCATTTCTATATCCCATAAATCGAACTTACTTATAGTTAATAAATTAGTTGCACTAGCATATACTCTAAATTTTTCTAAGTGAAATCTAGTTAATATCTTTTCAGGTATAGTATAACCAACTTCTAAACTTTTAAGTCTTAAAAAATCACCATCTCTTAACCACCAAGTAGATTGTTGCGTATTATTATCGACTACAGTTGTAGACAATCTTGGCCAAAAGGCTTCTGGATTTGGATTATTTAAATTCCAATAATCATCAGCTACAATATCTAAAGCATTTCGTCTACCAACAAAAGGAGCTACTTTTTGCGAATCAATAAAGAAAGAAGATTTAGCCGACCCTTGGAAAAAGAAAGACAAATCGAAAGCCTTATATCCTCCCGATAACCCAAAACCATAAATAATTTCTGGACTTGTTGGATCTCCAATAGCCACTGCATCATTACTATTAATTAAGCCATCACCATTAATATCTTTATACTTAATATCTCCTGCTTGGTAAGGACCAAATTCTTGAACTGGAGAGTTCTCTATTTCTGCTTGATCTACAAATAAACGTTCTGCAACTAATCCCCAGGCTTGTTTTATAGAAGCTCCTTTACGATCTTGGTAATCATAAAGATATTGTTTTTCATCTTCAATTATTTTACTTTTTGCAAACGTAAATGTAGAACGACCGCTTAACCATAAATCTGGAGTAAAAGAGTGATTAAAATCTAAAGAGCCATCAATCCCTTGAGAGGTTGCTTCCCCTACATTACCATAAATAGCAGCACTTAATCCAACAGAATTTGGAATAAAATCACGAGTTAAATAAACATCCGATCTGTTTTCTTTAAAGAAATCTACATTAAGATTAATAGCATTTAATATTTTCATCTCAACTCCTAAATTAAATTTTTCTGCAACCTCCCAAGTAATTAGGTTGTTTGCATAGCGCTCTACAGTATACCCACTATAACTGGTTTGATAATTACTTCCCCACGTATACCCATTTCCTGAGTTACTAATTTGAGAAAGAAAGAAAAAACGATTGCCTGCTGAAGTAATAGCATCATTCCCTACTAAACCATAAGTAAATTTTAGTTTCATGGTATTAACAACATCTTCTAGCCCTTTCCAATATTCCTCGTTAGACATTAAATAACCAAACCCAATTGCTGGAAAAAATCCGTAGCGTTCTTTTTCTGAAAATTTCTCAGACCCATTATAGCCAAAGTTCGCTTCAATTAAATATCTAGAATCATAACCATACGTAAGTCTTCCAGAAATACCATTATTTCTAGACGGTAATGTTGCATAGATACCGCTGCCAGCACTTTGATTCATTTTCTCTTCTGCACGCCCTACAAGCAAACCGCTTACAGCATGTTTTTCGTCAAAAGTTTTATTGTATAACAAACGTGCTTCAAAATAATTACGTGAATTAGAATTACGACTTACCGATGGGTTACTTAAAGCAGCAGATCCATCATCATTAATTTGCTCCAACGTATACGTATCTGTGATTTGATCGTAATCTTTATATCTATAATAAAAAGGATCATAAGATCTTGAAGACGAAAACTCACCAAACGATTGAATTGAGAAATTACCGCTAAACGTTAAATTCTTCGTTATTTCAGATTTTATTGATAATTGAGACAATACCGTTGCAGAAAAATAATCTTTAAATCCTTTTACACTTTCTGCATATGGATTTGTAAAAAGATTCTCTGAAGTTGCCGTTGAAGAATTACCAAATAAAATATGTGTTGTAAACTCATTGGCTGGATCTGCCGCATAATACTTAGGAAACTCCACTGGATTTATAGCCATGACACTATTATAAATAGCTGTTCCACTAGAAGTAGGTGTATTAGATCTATTAAAATCTGAACTAATTTTTAATCCTACCGTAGTTTTAGGGCTTAGCTTAATATTTAAATTTGAACGCAGGTTATAATTGTTAATTTGAATATTTGAATTGAAATTATTCTTTTTATCTACTCTTAATAGCCCGTTATCACTAGTATAAGAACCCGCTAAATAATAGGTTGCCACTTTACCTCCACCAGTTACATTTATATTATATCTTGAATTTACTGTTTGCGATTTAAACAATTCATCATACCAATTCACATCTGGAAATGCGTATGGATTAAGTCCGTTTTTTGTATTTTCAATACGTTGTACATTATAAAACTTAGGCAATAATGGATCATCATTAAACTGCGCTTGATTATAAAGTTCCATATACTCTACCCCGCCAACCACTTGAGGTATTTGCGTTGGTCTAGAAAAAGAAGTTTCATGTCTGAAAGAAATTTGAGCTTTCCCCTCTTTACCTTCTTTTGTTGTTATTAAAATAACACCATTTGCCCCCCTTGCTCCGTATAGGGATGTTGCTGTAGCATCTTTCATTACGGAAAAACTAGCAATATCATCTGGTTGTACTCTAGAAAGCTCATTCGCTGAAATTTCAAACCCATCCAAAAGAATTAAAGGACTAGCCCCTTGACCAAAAGTAGATATCCCACGAACAAAAAACTCCGCATTATCGGCTCCAGGTTCTCCACTACGTTGATAAGATATTAATCCGGAAACACGTCCTGCTAAAGCTGTAGTTAAATTACTAGAAGGTATTTTAAGTTCACTTGGTTTAATTGTTGTAATTGAGGCAACAACACTTTCCTTTTTTTGTTCTCCGAAGGCCACAACAACCACTTCATCCAAAGCAGCAGCATCTTCTTTTAAGGTTAAATTAATAACATCTTTATCTACAACCGTTACTCGTTGGGTTTCCATACCCACAAAACTAAACTCGATAACTTCTCCTTTATCTGCCTTAATGTTATATAGACCATCAAAATCTGTTTGTGTACCACGTTTTGTACCCACGACTAAGATATTAACACCTGGCACTGGCATGCCTCCTTCGTCTAATATAGTTCCACTTATTGTTCTTGTTTGTAAAACAGGAGCTTCGGTAACCTCAAGGGGTTTCCCTTCCCTTTTATGAATTACAACTTGCCTATCATTTATAGTGTAAGCAAACTCATCGACACTTAATATTTTATTAAGAACCTCTCTAATGTTCTTATTTTTTACTTCAAAGTTTCGGACTCTTTTATTTAAAAGCCCCCAAACTTCATCGTCGTAAATAATAACGAATTCACTTTGTTTTTCAATTTCTGAAATCACCTTTTTTAAGGAAACATCTTTAAATTGAATATTAAATGTTTTAGTCTGCGAGTAAGAGTCTGTAAAAGCGTAACAGACATTAATTAAGAGAAAAACAGCAAAACACTTCACTGATTTTTTTATACTATCCCTAATTTTGTATTCAAAATTAAAATCGAATAATTTTTGTTTCATAAAATCTTATTTTATTTAGTTGGTTATAGTTGTTTGTTTTGTATCCGCTAACTGTTAACAGATACAGCATGAGAGCTTAGTATTTCCCACGCTTAGTGTTGCTACTCTATGATATATTCATTTTTCTTAAGTTTATTAATTGTTAATTTGGAAGCTAATCCTAGATTTTTTAGTGTAGTTTCTATATCGTCATTAAGATCTAATTTACCGGTTACTTTATTTTCTTTAAATGCGTCATTCTCAATTTTAATAGAAACATTATAGTACCTATTTAATATTCTAACAATTTTCTGTAATCGGTCTCTGTTAAACGAGAGATATCCATTTATCCAAGTAAAATAAACATCTGGATTTACCTCGTATAGCTGGATAGCTTTATTTCGTTTATTCCAGTGCGCTAATTGCCCAGGTTTTAACAAGGTTTCCGAAGTAGAAAATATATTTTCTTTCTTTAGTATTTTTACCGAGCCTTCTTTTAAAACGGTTTGAATTGTATTTTCCGAAGCATAGGCCGTAACATTAAATTTGGTTCCTAAAACACTAATCTCATAATCATCATTTAAGGTTTTTACTACAAAAGGTTGTTCTTTATTAGTAGCAACTTCAAAATAAGCTTCACCTTCTAAAAACACGGTTCTACTATCTTTTCCAGCAAAACTAGAGGGGAAAATAAATTTACTTCCGGCATTTAGGTGCACAATTGTATTATCTTCTAAAACAATTTTACTTCTTTTCCCGTAGGGCACTAATAATTGGTTGAGTTCCTCTTTTTGCTTAGTTGATTTTGCGGCTTCTTTATTGTTTACAACAATATTTCCATCATTTTTATACTCTACCTCAGATTCTTTTGAATCGCTAAGCTCATCAATAACTAAGGCGTCTTTATTTCCTAAAATAAGTTGCGTATTAGAAATGGAATCTAGATTTCCAATTTTTATATCGTCATAACTTAAAAATTGATTTCTTGTGCTAAAAAACCAAAAACCAGCCACTCCAAAAATTATAACTAAAATAGCAGCGTATTTATAAATTCGAGAAAACCCATGTGGTTTATTTCGTTGTTTTGCATTCGCTTCAATTTTAAGTTTTATAGCCTCGAAAACTTCATCCTTAAAATCGGGAATAGAAATTTTGTTTTCGTCTGCTATAGCTAACAAAATTGTTTTCAGATCGTTTATTAATTGTTCGTCCTTTGGATGTTTCAACAATAAATCTTCCATACGTTTGGAATTTTCATTGTTCGGGTTATATACCCAATTAATAAAGTCTGGATTGTTTAAATATTTTTTCATTTTTATGGAGCTAACTAACCTATAGATACACGAGAAGTAATTATGTGGACATTTTTTATGATTATTTTTAAGAAATCCATAAAAAAAGACAAAATATTTTATCTAGTTAATAACAAAAGCACCATTTAGCAACATAAGCAATAATGTTGAATTTTCACAAAAACGCACATATTTAATTACAGATAGTTATAAAAAAAAAGGAAGAATCGACTATTTTTAGAGATTTAGCCGTGTATAAAGTTGTAATCAAAACAACGTTATTTTAATTTAAAAAGAATACTATATTTTTTAATAAAAAGAAGGAATTAACATCAAAATAACATCGATAGATTTTGAAAAGTCCTGACTGTTTCGAATTTTTTTAATGGCTCTATAAACTTGTTTTCTAACCGAACTTTTATCTATGCCAAGTAAGTCTCCTATTTCTTCGTAATCAAAACCACGTGAAAATCTTAAAAACAAAATTTCTTGTTGTTTCTTTGATAAATTACGGATTAAAATAGATAAAACTTCTTTTTTTCTGTCGTAAATTTCCTCGTTAAAGGTTTCGTTTTCTACAATATGTTCGGATTTATCTACTTTTAAATCTTTATATTTATTTTCGCGTTCGAGTTTTCTGTAAGCACCATTTCGAACCGATTGATATAAATAGTTTCTTAAATTCTGAGGTTTGGAGAGAAATGCTCTACGCTCGTATAAGCTTACAAACACATCTTGCACACAATCTTTAGCGAAATCTTGGTTTGGAAAAATTTTAAAACTATAGCTGTAAAGTTCTTCAAAATAAGTGATATAAAATTGCTGAAAAGCATTTGCATTCCCCGACACAAATTCCTCCCATAATTTATCGCTTAATTCGTTGTTTTTCAAAATTTATATGTCGTTATTTCTTATCCTAATCTCTCTTATTCATCACACGTTGTACACTCACTGCATGAGTATAAAGGGGAATAAAACCGAATGTTTTTTTTATAATTTTAGTCATGATAATTGAGAGTATAAGAACCATGTGAAAACGGAAAAAGTAAAAAATTAAGAGAGCTAACAAATTATAATTTCAAATATATAAAATTGATTCACTAAAGCATTAATTATAACGGATATTGTTGTTTTTTTTTCTTACAACCTTAGAATCTCTAAAAGATCTAAATTTAATATTGTAATAAAAATCAAGTAATACATAACAATCACTAATATGATAGCTGCTAAACTTTAACCTTAAACTACAACACCAACTTTGGTAGCTTGGCCCGCGTTAGGGATTGAGGCGGCATCCTTTTTTGAGTTTTTTAGCGAAAAAAAGATATAGCGGAAAGCCCGACCCGAAGGGGAACGCCCCAAATTTTATTGTTGAAAGGATATTGATTCAATTTATATGACTATATATGTTGTACGTGGGGCTTTATACTATTATCTTTGCATTCGGATTTTAATTTATTTTATGATACATATTACATTACCTGATGGCAGCGTGAAAACGTTTGATGAGCATGTGACTCCTATGGATGTTGCAAAGAGTATTAGTGAAGGATTTGCTAGAAACGTGATTTCGGCAAAATTTAATGGCACAACCATTGAAACGGTTACGCCTTTAACTACCGATGGTTCGCTAGTTTTATATACTTGGAATGATGATGAAGGAAAAACGGCGTTCTGGCATAGTTCGGCTCACGTTTTGGCCCAGGCTATTGAGGAATTGTATGATGGTGCAAAATTAACCATTGGTCCTGCCATTGAAAATGGATTTTATTATGATGTAGATTTTGGTGAACATGCCGTTTCTGAAAAGGATTTTAAGGCGATTGAAACTAAAATGATTGAGATTGCCCGTGGTAAACATGAGTTTAAAATGCGTTCGGCGTCTAAAGCTGAAGCACTTGAATTATACAAAGGGAACGAATTTAAAACGGAACTTATTGAGAATTTAGAAGATGGCACAATTACATTTTGCGATCATTCTACATTTACCGATTTGTGTCGTGGTGGTCATATACCAAATACCGGTATTATTAAAGCTGTAAAAATATTAAGTGTTGCTGGTGCATATTGGAGAGGTAATGAAAATAACCCACAATTAACGCGTGTTTATGCTATTTCGTTCCCGAAACAAAAGGAACTTACCGAGTATTTACATATGCTTGAAGAGGCTAAAAAACGTGACCATAGAAAATTAGGTAAAGAATTAGAATTATTTACTTTCTCGAAACGTGTTGGTCAAGGTTTACCCCTTTGGTTGCCTAAAGGTGCTGCATTACGCGAACGTTTAGAAAACTTTTTGAAAGCTGCCCAAAAGAAGGCTGGTTACGAAATGGTGGTTACGCCACATATTGGACAAAAGGAATTGTATGAAACTTCTGGACATTACGCGAAATATGGTGCTGATAGTTTTCAGCCTATTACAACGCCTAAAGCCGATGAGGAGTTTTTACTAAAACCAATGAATTGCCCACACCACTGTGAAATTTACAACAGTGCGCAATGGAGTTATAAAGATTTACCAAAACGTTATGCTGAATTTGGCACCGTTTATAGATATGAGCAAAGTGGTGAATTACACGGTTTAACTCGTGTTAGAGGTTTTACTCAAGATGATGCCCACTTGTTTTGTATGCCAGAACAATTGGATAAGGAATTTAAGGATGTTATAGACTTAGTGCTTTATGTATTCGGATCTTTAGGGTTTGAAAACTTTACAGCACAGGTTTCTGTAAGAGATCCAGAAAATCCCGACAAATATATTGGTGATGTAGCAAACTGGGAAAAAGCAGAACAAGCAATTATTAATGCTGCTAATGATAAAGGTTTAAATTATGTTATAGAAACTGGTGAAGCGGCTTTTTACGGTCCGAAACTAGATTTTATGGTAAAAGATGCCTTAGGAAGAAAGTGGCAATTAGGTACTATTCAAGTAGATTACAACCTTCCAGAACGTTTCGATTTAACTTACAAAGGCAGTGATAACGAGCTACACAGACCGGTAATGATACACCGTGCACCTTTTGGAAGTATGGAACGTTTTATAGCATTATTACTAGAGCATACCGGTGGAAATTTCCCATTATGGTTAATGCCAGTTCAAGTAATTATATTATCTATTAGCGAGAAATATGAAAAATACTCTGAAAAAGTTTTAAATTTGCTAGAAAATGACGAAATTCGCGCCCTTGTAGACCATAGAAATGAAACTATTGGGAAGAAGATTAGAGAATCCGAAATGCAAAAACACCCGTATATGATTATTATAGGGGAACAAGAAGAGCAAGAAGGCAAAATATCTGTACGCCAACATGGTGGAGCAGATTTAGGAATGATTTCCGTTGAAGACTTCTCGCAAATTATAAAAGATGATATTAAAAAAACGCTAAAATCGTTTTAACAACAACAACAACACAACATATAAATAAGTTTAACTTAAATACATAAGGCCATAGCAATTAGAAGAAGACATCAACCGAGAAGGGTTTCGCAAGAGGATAAACATAAGATTAACTCTAAGATAACAGCACAAAAACTACGTCTTGTAGGAGACAATGTAGAGATAGGTATTTATACCAAAGGCGACGCATTGCGTCTTGCCGATGCACAAGGATTAGATCTTGTTGAAATTTCCCCGAATGCTGAGCCCCCTGTTTGTAAGGTTATGGACTATAAAAAGTTTCTTTACGAACAAAAGAAGCGTGATAAGGCTTTAAAATCTAAAGCTACCAAAGTGATTATTAAAGAGATTCGTTTTGGACCTCAAACCGATGATCATGATTACGCATTTAAAAGGAAGCATGCTGAAAAGTTCCTTAAAGAAGGCGCAAAGCTTAAAGCTTTTGTGTTTTTTAAAGGACGTTCAATTATCTTTAAAGAACAAGGACAAATTTTGTTACTACGTTTAGCTCAAGATCTTGAAGAACTTGGAAAAGTAGAACAAATGCCAAGACTGGAAGGTAAACGTATGACTATGTTTATTGCACCAAAAAAATAACACTCTATTTTTATAGAGTTTACAATACCGTACAGAAATCGTTTCTGTACAAAAGAGATTAAGCGAAATAATTAAAATCTAGGAGAAAAAAATGCCTAAAATGAAAACAAAATCTAGTGCTAAAAAGCGTTTCAAGCTTACTGGTACTGGTAAATTAAAAAGAAAGCACGCTTTTAAAAGTCACATCTTAACAAAGAAGTCTAAAAAGCGTAAGCTAGCACTGCGTCATGATACATTAGTACATAAAGCAGACGAAAATAACATTAAAACCATGTTGCGTTTAAAATAAACACAACCTGTTTTTAACGTTGGTTAAATAAATTATAAACCCTGGAGTTAGGCTTTAATTATAAAAAGTGTCTATTTATAGGCCGCCTACTACAAAAAAACAATTAAAATTATGCCAAGATCAGTAAATTCTGTAGCAAAAAGAGCCCGTAGAAAAAAGGTTCTAAAACAAGCAAAAGGTTACTTTGGACGTCGTAAAAACGTTTGGACAGTAGCAAAAAATGCGGTTGACAAAGCGATGCAATACTCGTACAGAGACCGTAGAAACAAAAAGAGAACATTCCGTGCATTATGGATCACGCGTATTAACGCAGGAGCCCGTTTACATGGTTTATCTTATTCTCAATTTATGGGAAAATTAAAAGCTAACAATGTGGAATTAAACCGTAAGGTTTTAGCCGATTTAGCTATGAACAACCCAGAGGCTTTTAAAGCTGTAATCGAGAAAGTAAAATAAGGCGTTTCGCCTATTGTAAAACATATTATTCGCTTAATAAAAAAAATCCGATTCTTAATTGAATCGGATTTTTTATGTTTTATAATGAACCGTTTTTATGGTTTAACCCTCACCTATCAGTCAGAAAAATTAAAAATAGACCAACTTGGTAACCTGAAAAACAGAAATGCATAACAACAACACACCTATCACGCGATTAACGCGAGTTGTAATGTGTTTAGTTCTTATTTTTAGTACATCACTAAATTTACCATATCCATATAATACCATTAACTTCCCAAAGTAAGCACCTATTAAAAACAGAATAATCAAATGGTATTCAACTGCACTATTTAAGTCTACAATATTTCTATTTAAATACGCCAATATAAATATCCAATACACCAACACCGTAGGATTTACCAATCCTAAAAAGAAACCCAGCATTTGTTTAGAAATAGGCACAGCTCTTTCTTTAATAAGAATACACTCATCGTTTTCATCTTTCACACATTCTGTACGCCCAAATACAAGCACAGTTCCAATAATTATTAAAAGTCCCACAATGGTATATTGTACCCAAGTATTCATTGCAATAAACACTTCAATTTGTGCATTAAACATGATGGCTACCACTATTAAAATAACTTCTGCCAATGATGCGGTGTAAATTATTTTTAAAGCATCCTGCACACTTTCTTTTATAGTGGTGTTAATTACAGCAACATTTGTGGTTCCCAAAGGTAAAGCCCCAAGAACCGCCGCGGTAAATCCAATAAAAAAATAAACAACTAAATACATTTACTGCTTTTTATTAAGTGTTTCCCAGTTGTTATCTGCCTGTTTTCTCAAATTATCTGGAGATTCTTCTATCCAGGATTCTAAGGTATTTGTGCCCCATGAATTATAAAAAAGATAAAGTTTACCGTCTCGTATTTCGTAAGTTTCCGGATCTATAGATACTTTTTTAGATTTCACAGCAACAGCATAAGCACAATACCCGCCATATTCTGGAATATATCGCTCTGGATTTTTATTGAAAACTTCTAAATTCTTTTGATTAATAAATTTAAAGCTACCACCCTTATAAGTTGCAACGTATTTTTCACTCCCTTCTTTTGGAGCATTATTAAAGTACGAAACCACATCGAAACCTTCAACTACAAACCCTCCTTTTGTGTAATAATCTACGTCTTGGGCTTGCATGACGTAAGTTGATAATGCGAATAAAATGATGAATACATGTTTCATTTGATAAATAAATTTAATGGGCTTTGTGTTTTTAATTCTGAACTATTAATTTTCAGACTAAGCAATCTAAAATTTTATTCTGAATGACTTTAAAACAAAACTGTTTATACAATTATCAATTAAGTCGCTTTAAGTAGAACGACCTTTCACACATAAAAACATCAAATTATGAAACAGTTTTTTTTGTAGAAACCACATGTCCTGTTACAGAACAATTAAATCGTAAAAAAAGACTTTAACATCTTACAAATCGATGGTTCTAAAAGTTAAATTTATCCTCGGAAATTTCACTTTTTTAGTCGGCGGTAATCGGTGGAGCCAATGGGTTTGCGTTTCCCCTTTCATAACTAACAAACTCCCTTTTTCCAAGTAAACTTCAACGGTTTGTTTTGTTTTTTTGTGTTTAAATAAAAATTTGCGTTCAGCTCCAAAACTTAAAGAACCAATAGCACCGTTAATTTTCAAATCTTTTTCACCATCACTATGCCACCCCATACCTTCGTCTCCGTTATGATATAGATTAAGCAGGCAAGAATTAAATGTTTCTCCTGTTTTATTTTCGACAATACTTTTGAGTTCTAACAGCTCTTTTGTCCATGGTAGCCCCGATTTAGTCGTTTTAGAATACGTATAATCGAATGCTTTATCTCCATACCAGGCCACTTTACGCTTGGTAATAACCAATTTCCCAAAAATGATGGCTTTATCATTCTCCCATTCAATATAATTTAATAATCTATCGAAATAATATTGTGATTTTTCTAGGTTCATTATAGAACCATAATACCGCGCTTCACCTTCAAAAGGTAAAATATTTTCGTTTTCTGAAGTACTAAACAAATCCATGATTTACAAAAAAATTATAGTGAGAACGAAAACCGACTAAAATATCGTGATTTCATTTCCATTAATCAATAAAAGCCGGTTGCTCAACTCGCATTATAAAATATATAACAAAATTGTATTTATATATTCTGAAGTGCTTTTGACAGTTTAAACCCCAAATGCCGTTATTACAATTGCTCTTGATCCGCCATAATCACGATGTTCGCAAAGGTAAACACCTTGCCAAATCCCTAAATTTAACTGCCCTTTAGTAATGGGAATTTCAACAGAACTAGACAACAACGATGCTTTTATATGCGCAGGCATATCGTCCGGTCCTTCATAAGTATGCTTATAATAAGGCGCGTTTTCGGGAACCATTTTATTAAAATGACTTTCAAAATCCAATCTCACCGTGCTATCAGCGTTTTCGTTAATGGTTAAACTTGCCGAAGTATGCTTAATAAAAACCTGTAATTGCCCGACATTAATTTGACTGAGCTCAGGAATAGCTTCCAAAATCAAATCTGTTATTAAATGAAAACCCCGTTTATGAGGTTTCAAAGCAATTTCCTTTTGAAAAATTTTCATCTAAAATATAATTGTTGACTTCTGTTTATGAGTAGATAGTTACTAAAACTGTCTATGTTTTCTGCTTTTTCTTTTTCGCTGCAGGAAACAATACGTTGTTTAAAATAAGGCGGTACCCTGGTGATGTTGGGTGCAAATCTAATTCTGTTTTTGGATCGCCAACACGATGCTGATAATCTTCAGGATCATGACCACCATAAAAGGTAAAAAATCCTTTTCCTTTTATACCATGTATATATTTTGCTTCACCATTTAGCTTGTTTTCCCCCATCACTAAAACATTCGATTTTATTTCTTCCCGATTGAAGGATGTGGTTTGCCCCATGAATCCTTTTACTAAGGCCGTATGGTTTTGGCATAACATCGTTGGAATTGGATCCCATTTTGCTGAAAAATCCATTAGCGAAAAGTAATCGGTAGTTTTAGAAATTTGTCGTTTACTCGTCATATCAATAGAAGAAAACTCGTAAGTTGTAGGGTCTCGTTCCAAAATATAATCGGTAAATGCAAAAGTTTTATTGTAATCTATTTTGTTTTGATAGCCTGCTTCGCTCCCATCTCCATCGAACATAGGCTCGCAAATATCAACACCATCAGCCGATAATGCGATATCGAAACTATCTGTTGCGCTACACATGGCAAACATAAATCCGCCACCTACAACATAATCCCTAATTTTTAAAGCCACTGCTCTTTTTTCTTCGGAAACCTTACTGTATCCCAATTTTGTTGCCAAAGCTTCAGCTGCTTTTTTCTCTGTAATATACCATGGAGCTGCTCTATAAGCACCATAAAACTTACCAAATTGCCCCGTAAAATCCTCGTGATGTAAATGCAGCCAATCGAATAACAAGAGTCCGTCGTTTAAAACTTCTTCATCATAAACGGTTTCATAAGGAATTTCAGCATAGTTTAAAACCATAGTAACAGCATCATCCCAAGGTAATTTTCCTTCTGGCGTATAAACCGCAATTTTTGGTGCTTTCTCTAAGACTACGGCTTCCATATTTTGGCTCGGACTACTGATATCTTCGAGAATACTTTCCGCTTTATCGTTGGAAATAACGCCAAAGGAAACGCCTCGAATTTGACATTCTCGTTGAATAGCTTCCGTGTCAGGCATTAAAAATGAACCGCCTTGATAATTAAGCAACCATTTTACCTTAAGGTTTTTATTGAGCACCCAATAAGTAATACCGTATGCTTTTAAATGATTTTTCTGATTGTCCACACCCATTGGAACCAAAATGTAGGATGCGTAGGTTTTACATGCAAAACATATAAATAAAAATGTGATAATTAACTTTTTCAACTTGTAGATGGCCTAAAAATAATATCTCAGTTAATTTTTATAAAAACCAACTGAGATATAGAATTATATAAGCGAAAGATACTTAATTTTTATGGGAAATAAAATGGTAATTCCTTCTTAAAATGGGACTTCGTTATCACTATCATCATTAAAAGAACTACCAAAAGCTTGATCTGGTGTTACTTTAAAATCATCGGCTTTAAAGCTATCATCGTTTGCAGCAGCATTCATTTTAGAGTGAAATTCGAAAGGTGAATCGAAATCCTCCAAGTTATCGAACTTACCTAAATTACCGATAAATTTCAGTCTAATATTTTCTAAACCACCATTACGGTGTTTGGCGATAATAAACTCGGCTTGACCTTCGGTTGGAGAGCGTTCATCATCATCCCATTCGTCAATTTTATAGTATTCTGGTCTGTAAATAAAACTTACAATATCGGCATCTTGCTCAATCGCACCAGATTCACGTAAATCGGAAAGTAACGGACGTTTACTGCCTCCACGTGTTTCCACCGCACGTGATAACTGCGATAATGCAATTACAGGCACCATTAATTCTTTTGCTAAAGCTTTTAAGTTTCTAGAAATCATCGAGATTTCCTGTTCACGATTTCCACCATGATTAGAACCACCAGTCATTAATTGCAAATAATCAATCATGATCAATTTAATACCGTGTTGCGACGATAAACGACGTGCTTTTGCTCTTAAATCGAAAATAGATAGCGAAGGCGTATCATCAATAAATAAGGGCGCTTTTTCTAAACTTTTCACTTTTACGTTAAGCTGTTCCCACTCGTGCTTTTCTAATTTTCCGGTTCTTAACTTTTCCGAAGACAAACCTGTTTCACTAGAAATTAAACGTGTAATTAACTGTACAGAAGCCATCTCTAATGAGAAAAAGGCTACTGGCATATTTTGATCTACAGCAATATTTCGTGCCATAGATAAGGTTAATGCCGTTTTACCCATACCAGGACGTGCGGCTACAATAATTAAATCGGAAGGTTGCCATCCTGAAGTTAATTTATCCAATTTGGTAAAGCCTGTTGCAATACCACTTAAACCTTCTTGGTTTGAAATTTCTTCAATTTTCTTTTTCGCCTGAATTACTAAATCTTGAGCGGTTTCACTCGATTTTTTAATATTTCCTTGGGTAACTTCGTATAATTTTGATTCGGCAGTATCTAGTAAATCAAAAACATCTTTAGTTTCATCGTAAGCATTTTCAATAATTTCATTCGAAATTTTAATTAAGCTACGCTGAATAAATTTCTGCAAAATAATACGTGCGTGAAACTCAATATGTGCAGAAGATGATACTTTTTGGGTTAAGGATATGAGGTAAAAATCGCCTCCCGCCTGCTCTAACTTCGCGTTCTTCTTTAACTGCGTAGAAACTGTTAATAAATCGACTGGCTCACTATTTTCGAACAAAGTAAAAATAGCTTCAAATATATGTTGGTGGGCTTCTTTATAGAATGCATCGGGCGATAAAATATCAATTACTTCATCGACACCTTTTTTATCAATCATCATAGCACCTAAAACAACCTCCTCTAAATCAAGAGCTTGCGGTGGTATTTTTCCTTTTTCAAGGCTGATTATGGTACTTTTATCGACTTTATATCCCTGAACGGGGTTTGGTTGTTTCATAACTACGAAAGTAATTAAAATTGAAGTAGGTTTATAGATTTAACGGGTTAGGAATGTTAACCGTTAGTTAACAATTTAACTGTTAATAACTTAAAAATATTGTGAATAAGCATAAAAAAATCTGAAGTTATACACTTCAGATTTTTTTAAAGTATGTTTTTTGGTCGTTAGTCTTTATAAACACCCATTTGCAAGTATTTATCCATACGTTGTGCCACTAAATCTTTTGGTGATAACTTTTTTAACACCTCAAAATGTTTTATAATGGCATTGCTAACAGAATTAAAAGTTTTAGTTCTGTCGCGGTGTGCACCTCCAAGAGGTTCTTTTATAATTTCGTCAACTAATTTTAGTTTTTTCATGTCGGGAGCGGTTAATTTCAAAGCTTCAGCAGCTTGTTCTTTATATTCCCAACTACGCCATAAGATAGACGAGCAAGATTCTGGAGAAATTACAGAGTACCAAGTATTTTCAAGCATCATAACCACATCTCCAACACCTATACCTAATGCTCCACCAGAAGCTCCTTCACCAACTACAACAGTGATAATAGGCACTTTTAAGCGTGTCATTTCTAAAATATTTCTAGCAATAGCTTCGCCTTGTCCACGTTCTTCAGCTTCTAATCCTGGGTATGCCCCTGGTGTATCTAAAAGTGTTACAACAGGAATTCCGAATTTTTCAGCAGATTTCATTAAACGTAAGGCTTTACGATACCCTTCAGGGTTTGCCATTCCGAAGTTTCTATACTGTCTTGTTTTAGTATTATACCCTTTTTGTTGGCCAATAAACATAAAACTTTGATCGCCGATTTTACCTAAACCACCAATCATGGCTTTATCATCTTTAAAGTTTCTATCGCCGTGTAATTCTAAAAATGAATTTCCACAAATAGCTTTAATATAATCTAAAGTATATGGGCGCTCTGGGTGACGTGACATTTGTACACGTTGCCATGCCGTAAGGTTTTTGTATATATCTTTTTGAGCTTCTTTAAGCTTTTTTTCTATTTGAGCACATGTTTCAGTAACATCTACTTCGCTCTCTTCACCAATAATTTTACATTTCTGCAATTGGTCTTCCAGCTCTTTTATTGGAAGTTCAAATTCTAAATATTCCATAGGAAATTTGTTTTGACTATATTATAAAGTTAGTGCGCAAATATAAAAACTTTAATTTTCTTAAAGCATTATGTGTGGCTTCTTTTTAGTTTTCTACTATTTTTAAATATGGCGTTTAAAATCACCACTGCAATGATCACCATGGCTCCATAATAAAACGATGGGCTCATTTTTTCTTTTTCAGGAAATAAAATTAAGGCTATAATAATGCCATAAACAGGTTCCAAATTATAGGTAAGTACTACAGTATAAGGACTTATACTTTTCATAATATAAACCGACGCTATAAAAGCATATGCTGTACAAACCGATGCTAAGATAAATAAATACCAAAAATCTGAGGTATCTAAGTTAAAAAATTCTTTTGAAAATCCATCTCCAAAAAAGAATATATATATGGTAATAAATAAGACGCCACTAATAAATTCGTAAAATGAAATGACTGTTGCCGAATGTTTTTTCAAAAAACTTCCATTTAAAACGGCAAATAACGAGGATAAAAAGGCGGAAATAATGCCCAATATAATACCGGTTAAATATTGCATTTCACTCTGTGTGATGATGCAAACACCAACAATGGCTAGTATTCCAAATAAAATTTCGTACCATAATATGCGACGCTTATAAACAACGGGCTCTATGATTGACGCAAAAAATGTTCCTGTTGAAAAAACAGCTAAGGTTGTAGAGACATTAGATGCATCTATGGCTCCGAAAAAAGTAATCCAATGTAAAGCAATGATGACACCCGCAAAAGAGAGACGTAAAAGTGATTTGGGTGTTACAGTTAATTTCGTTTTGCTAAACAGCACATATATACCCATTAACACTCCTGCCATAAGCATTCTAAACCAAACTAAAGGAATGGCCGTTATGCTTATTAACTCGCCTAAAATCGCTGTAAAACCAGCAATTAGCACGAGAATATGTAAATGAATATAATCTTTTAGATTAGCGTTTTGCATTATACAACAGGTAAGCTGCTAAAATACCGAAAAGAATGTTTGGAAACCAAACAGCTATCAATGGGTTAAAATCGGATTGCTCGGCCATAACGCCAAATATTTTGTCGAAAAACACAAAAACCATGGCTATACAAATACCTACAGCCAGGTTAACGCCCATACCGCCACGTCGTTTTTTAGAAGAGACTGCTACCGCAATAATGGTTAGTATAAAGACAGAAACAGGCAAACTCCATTTACGATATAAAACCAGCTTAAAACGGCCCACGTTTGACGATCCTCTAGATTCCTCCTTGGCTATAAATTGTTTTAAATCACCATACATTTTAGTTTCGGCGGCGTAAATTTCAGGAATTAAATCGTCCACATCAAATGACAACAACGTATCTTTTTGTTTTAAAATATCAAGTTCATCATCATTTTCACCAACAATACGTTTCATATAATTAGATAATTGGTAAATGGAGGATGTATCAGTTTCTATATATTTAATTTTATCTGCGGAAATTTTATAAACTAGTTTATCATCTTTAAAATGTTCTAGTGTAAAGTTCCTACCAATTTTATTTTTCACATCAAAACTACTTACGAAAATAATATCGCTATCGTTAATTTGACGAAATACGTCGGTATTATCAACCTTACTCTGACCTCTTTTTAAATATTTATAATTAAAATCGTTAAAGCCTTTACTTGCATTTGGAGCCAAGTATAACCCCAAAAGAATGGATAAAATAGCTACGATTGTAGCGCCAATCATATAAGGTCTAAGAAATCTTGTAAAGGAAACTCCAGAACTTAAAAAAGCAATAACCTCGGTATTGTTGGCTAATTTTGAGGTAAACCAAATAACGGATAAGAATAAAAATAACGGAAATAATAAATGGGCAAAATATATGGTAAAATCTAAAAAGTAAATAAGCACTTCGCCAAAAGGTACATCATTCTCTAAAATTTTTCCGATTTTTTCAGCTAAATGCACTGTTATTCCGATAGGAATAAACAATAATAACATCATTGAAAATGTAAACAAATAACGTTTTAATATGTACCAATCTAATATTTTCATCCTTTTACTAGCTCACTAAATACGTGGTATTTCAATATTTATAAAGAAAAAGAACGTATTAAAAATAATACTCCTTTTTACATTCATGTTTCTATTATAGTCTATTATCCATTTGTTTCACCATTTTCTCTTTCCATTGGTAAAAATCTCCTGCTAATATATGTTTTCTAGCTTCGCGAACCAACCATAAATAAAAACCTAAATTATGAATGGTTGCAATTTGTTTTCCTAACAACTCATTTACCGTAAATAAATGACGTAAATAAGCTTTGCTATACTCGGTATCAACAAAAGTTATTCCCATCTCGTCGATTGGAGAAAAATCTTCAGCCCATTTCAAATTTTTAATATTGATACTACCATGAGCTGTAAACAACATTCCGTTTCTAGCATTTCGAGTTGGCATCACACAGTCAAACATATCTACACCTAACGCAATATTTTCTAAAATATTGATTGGTGTACCTACGCCCATTAAATATCTTGGCTTGTCTTCTGGTAAAATGGCACAAACTACATCGGTCATAGCATACATTTCTTCCGCAGGTTCCCCTACCGATAAACCACCAATAGCATTACCTACAGCTCCTGAATTTGCAATATATTCAGCCGATTGTTTACGTAAATCCTTATAAGTACTCCCTTGTACAATAGGAAAAAAGGCCTGATCGTATCCGTATTTAAGTGGTGTTTTATCTAAGTGATTTATACAACGATCTAACCAACGATGCGTCATGTGCATAGAACGTTTTGCATAATTATAATCGCAAGGATATGGTGTACATTCATCAAAAGCCATAATAATATCCGCTCCAATGGTACGTTGAATTTCCATAACATTTTCGGGTGTAAAAGTGTGGTAACTTCCGTCGATATGCGACTTAAACTTAACGCCCTCTTCTTTTATTTTTCTATTTGCTGAAAGTGAATACACTTGATAGCCTCCAGAATCGGTCAAAATATTGCGATCCCAATTCATAAATTTATGAAGTCCGCCAGCTTTTTCAAGTACATGCGTTTGTGGACGTAAATATAAATGATACGTATTTCCTAAAATAATATCCGGATTAATATCATCCTTTAATTCTCTCTGGTGCACACCTTTAACAGTTCCAACAGTTCCAACAGGCATAAAAATAGGGGTTTCAATAACACCATGATCTGTGGTTAACTTTCCAGCTCTAGCTTTGCTTAGAGGATCTTTTGCTTTTAATTCGAATTTCATCTATTTCATTATATCAGTTGGCAAAGATAATTAACTAAAAACCGATAACAATATTTATCAACAAGGAAATAAATTATCTTTGGCAACGTTTTTGTAAGTATAATTGCAAATCTTAAAACGAACATTATGAAAAATTTATTTTTAATTTTAGTAGTAGCCATTGTTGTCCCATCAGCAGCTTTTGCTCAATCAGCAAGTGGCATTGGTATCAAAGGTGGTTTAAACTATAATGCCAATGGAAAATATGTGGAATCTATAAATGATAATGCACAAAATCCTGACAGAAATGTTGGCTATCACATTGGGTTATTTGGGAAAATTGGTGACAAATTATTTTTAAGACCTGAAATAGTTTACACGAAAACAAAAAGTGATTATGAGGATGATACATTCAGTATGCAAAAACTTGATGCTCCAATTTTAGTTGGATTAAAGATTTTAGGCCCTGTTAGTGTATTTGCAGGCCCATCATTCCAATATATTTTAGACACTGATTTTGAGGGAATTACTGTAGGAGATATTAAAGATGATTTTTCGGTAGGTCTTAACTTTGGTGTTGGGCTTAACTTTAAAAAAGTAGGTATCGATTTAAGGTATGAGCGTGGATTTACAGAAAATGAAGGTACCTTTATTGGGAATAACGGAATAAATGGTGGCCGTTTAGACACTCGACCAGATCAGCTTATTTTAAGTTTGGCTATTATTTTATAGTCTAAATCATGTAAAAACAAAAAGCCCTAGTAACATATTACTAGGGCTTTTTGTTTGATTTTTTTTTTTAAGATTATCGTGTTGCTGTACCCGATAAAGTTACTAAAGGGCCTGCTTCCATATTAATTACCGTATGGTTTACAGCATCTGTTGGCACACCATGAGCCAATGGTTTTAAAGTGAATGGAGCTGCGCTATTATCTGGACTTGGCTCTACAGAAATTACAATTGTTTTTCCTTTTAAATCTGTTGGAAACGTTAATCCTGTTGGTGCATTTTGAAGAAAATCTTCACCAGGATAACCTGGTCCATTACCAGCATCTCCTTTAAATAATGTTGTTGCAGCATTATCATCTGCAGCAGCTGGATCGGTAAAAGTTCCTGTACTTATTGGCGTACCATCAAAAACAACCCATCCTTCGTATTTCCATCCGTCAGATAAAACTGGTAAATCTAAACCTGCTATTGTAGTTTCAGTTGAATTATCTAAAAACCAAACACCACTTGCTTCGTTGGTTTCATCGTCATCTGTAGGAGTTGCTAAGATGTATTTACCTGTAGCTGTTGATAAATCGCCCACAATATTATTTGAGTTTACACTAGCTGAATTTCCTGAAAAATCGCCTGCTAAAATTTTTGTTGCTGCTGGAGCTGGGTCAGAATCTACAGCAGGTTCAATAGAAAGCACAAACGTGGTTGCTGCTTCTAATTGATCGGCATCTACCGTAAAAGATTGTGGAAACGTTACTGAAGAAAATGTTCCAGTAGATACAGGAGAGCCATCTACAATAATCCATCCTTCATAAACAAAACCAGAACCTAGAGCTTCCAATCCGGTAAGGTCTACGGTTAAATCTGCTGTGGTTACTTTATTATTATCGTCGTCGTTACTGCAAGAGGTAGCAAAAATTCCTAAGGCTACGCATGCTAAAATTGTTTTTCTAATCATGATCTATTTTTTTAGTGATTGTTATACATCAAAGGTATTTCACTAAAAGAATATAAAATGTTAGCCAACTAACATTAGGCCGTTTTTTTGTAGATTCTTATTTCTTTTCGGGTATAATCGAGTACAGATTCTTCCTTTAATTCATTTAAAAGAATATTTAACGTTGGTCGAGATGTGCCAATTAGAGATGCAATGTCTTTTTGAGTATAGGGATGATGCACTACGCGGTCGCCTGTTTTATCACAATCGTAACCATAATCGGTACATAATTCATGTAAAAACTCCAGAAGTCTGGTTTTAGCATCTTTAAAAAGTAGAAGTTGTAAACGGCGTTCTAATTTTTTTAACCGGAAACCAATAATTTTATATACTTTGAAGGTAAAGGTTTGATTATCTCGCATTAAATTGTGCATAGCGTCTACACCTACAGGACAAATACTGGTTGTGTTATCTATCGATTGTGCAAATTCTTCACGTTTATCGTCTCCAAGAATAGCGGTTTCACCAAAGAGTTCGCCACGGGTTAAAATAGCTTTAACCACCTCAACACCATCTTCATTATAATAACCAATTTTCACTTTTCCCTTTTCGATTAAATAAATTTTATTGGCGAAGTCTTGTTCAAAATAAATGTAATCCTGCTTTTTGTAAGCATCAAAACTATGATCTTTCTTATAATTTTTAAATTTATGTGGACAAAGCAATTTAAAGAGATTTACATCATCGAAAAACCAAAGAGAATTCATGTATTACAAGTATTGATTAACCCAATTTAAGTCGTATTAAAATGTTAAAAATTACATTTTTAGCATAAAAAAAAGCCTCCATATTGGAGGCTTTTTCATTTATACTTTTATGTTTTTTTATTCTTCTTCGTCGGCAGCGGCGCTTTCGGCTACTTCTGCTTCTAAATTATCAATCATATTGTGTTTTATCAATAGATTGTACCATGTAAGTACTTTTTTAATATCACTTGGGTACACACGATCTTCATCGTAATCTGGTAAAATATCAAAGAAATATTCTTCTAATTTATCTTTACCGTCTTTTGGTTTTACAGAACTTTCTTGTCCGTTTTCTTTTGTTTTAATATTTAATAAAACTTGTTTCAACGGCACTTCTTCTGTTAAAGTATAAATAGCAATTTCGCTTAAAACGCTAACGTTCTGTCTTACGTTTACCGTAATACGTTTTTTATCGATTAACGATTCTGCTACAAAACCTCCTCGTGTTTGTGCTACTAACTTGTACAAACCTGGTTTTCCTGATATTGATAATACTTTATCTAAACTCATATATTATTTTTTGAAAGTGGCAAATATCAAATGTTTATTGATGCCTTGCAAATATTAACGTCTCTTTTTTTGATCTGGGAATCGCATTCTATAATCTACCTTAATTTTTCCTTTAGAAATGTTAGAAAGACGTCCTTTAATTAAACGCTTTTTTAAACTAGAAAGTTTATCGGTAAACAAAACACCTTCGATATGGTCGTACTCATGCTGAATTACACGTGCTACTAAACCTTCAAATTTTTCGGTATGTGCTTCAAAGTTTTCATCTAAATATTCAATAGTAATATTAGGTTTTCTAAATACATCTTCCCTAACATCTGGAATACTCAAGCAGCCTTCATTAAAGGCCCATTCTTCTCCTTCTTCATTAGTGATTTTCGCATTAATAAAAACACGTTTAAAACCATCTAAACTTTTCTGTTCTTCTTCCGTTAAATCTTCATCTTCAGAAAAAGGTGTGGTATCTATTAAAAATAAACGAATTGGTAAACCTATTTGTGGCGCAGCAAGCCCAACACCATAAGCGTTGTACATGGTCTCGAACATGTTTTCTAAAAGCGTATCCAGGTTTGGATAATCTTTAGAAATGTCCTTTGCTTCTTTTTTTAAAACAGGGTCGCCGTAGGCTACAATGGGTAAAATCATTCTGTATTTTTTATTAGTAATTGCAAAAGTACAATTCTATACATTTACTTAGAACATTTTACTAAAAAAATTGTGAGAAGAAGTGGAATAATACTTAAAAATAAACCCAACCAATAGGTTAAAATTAACACTAATAAATTACTGATTTTTACAACAGCACCTTGTTGTTTTCTACCTTTTAGCTGGGGTTTGACTACTAAACTTTAAATTTAACTAATAATTAAAATTTGAAATACAAAGCTAGAAAAACAGAAACCATTAAATACTATCATTAATTAACAGATTTACAAGCACTTATAACGAATACAAATAACTTTGTAAAATTAAGGTCGCGCTTATTTCGTCTACTAGAGCTTTATTTTTACGTTGTTTTTTTTTGAGTCCGCTATCTATCATGGTTTGAAATGCCATTTTTGAAGTAAAACGTTCATCGACACGCTTGACAGGAATATTCGGAAATTGCTTTTCTAATTGACTTAGAAATTTTACAATAAACACCTCACTTTCCGATGCCGTGTTATCCATTTGTTTTGGTTCGCCTACTAAGAATAATTCAACAGATTCCTTAGCTACATAGGTTTTTAAAAAACTAAAAAGTTCCTTTGTATTTACTGTGGTAAGGCCAGATGCAATTATTTGTAACTCGTCGGTAATTGCAATACCTGTGCGCTTGGTTCCGTAATCTATTGCTAAAATGCGTGCCATAAATAAATTTTATGTAAAAATAGGTTATTATATCAATTTCAACCTAATAGAAATTCTTTTAAAACAAAAAAGGCTACCTTTTCAGATAGCCTTTTTAAATGGATATAATATATTTTTAAGCTTTTACTCGTTTTGCTAAAGAAGGAAATAACAAACCAATATTGCTTACTTGTCTTTCTCTATTTAAATAACTTCTAATATCACTAGTAGATTTAGCAAGTATAGCTTCAACCTCAGCACTATCTTTAATTATAGTTTTAGTTTCTACCGTAGTAGTGGCTGCTTGTTTTTTATTGTTTTCAACAGAAATTGTTTTACTTACTTCTACAACTACATCTTCTGTTTTGTTGCTTTGCGCATGCCCTACAGAAACTGTTAGTAATAAAATTAGAAGTGTTATAAAAGTAGTTTTCATATTGTTATTTTCTTTTGCTGGGACAAATATACATTGGGCAACCAGTTTGCAAACAATAAAATAGAGTAAGGGCTTAGATTTTCGTTTAGTAGAAAACAGGTACACTTTAAACGATAAACAGTTGATTTACATCATCTCAACGATGAAATACATGTTTTTCAAATAATTCTATGATAATACTACCTAACAAAAAGATAAAGCGCACATTTAAACGCTGTATTTTATTTCATTATTCGATATTTTACGCATACAGTAATCGATAATTATACTTTAATAGTTACCTTTTTTGAATGATACCTATTATATTTGCGGAAAATAAAGATATCAATGACACAATTACAACAGATCATAGAAAAAGCTTGGGAAAATAGAGATTTATTAAGCGAAGAAACAACGACAACTGCAATTAGAAACGTAGTTGATTTACTAGATAAAGGTGAATTAAGAGTTGCTGAACCTACTGAAAACGGATGGCAAGTTAACGAATGGGTAAAAAAAGCAGTCGTTTTATATTTCCCAATTCAAAAAATGGAAACTATAGAATGTGGTCCTTTAGAATTTCATGATAAAATTCCATTAAAAACAGGTTATGCTGCAAAAGGTATTCGTGTAGTACCTCATGCTGTTGCCAGACACGGTGCTTACATTTCGGCTGGCACTATTTTAATGCCAAGTTACGTAAATATTGGTGCTTATGTAGACGAAGGTACTATGGTTGATACTTGGGCTACTGTTGGAAGTTGTGCACAAATTGGTAAAAACGTTCACCTTTCTGGTGGTGTTGGTATTGGTGGTGTATTAGAACCTTTACAAGCTGCTCCGGTAATTATTGAAGACAATGCTTTTATAGGAAGCCGTTGTATTGTTGTTGAAGGTGTACACGTAGAAACAGAAGCGGTTTTAGGTGCTGGTGTTACTTTAACTATGAGTACTAAAATTATTGATGTTACCGGTGATGAACCTGTTGAATATAAAGGACGTGTTCCTGCTCGTTCTGTAGTAATCCCAGGAAGTTATGCTAAAGAATTCCCTGCTGGAACTTACAACGTACCATGCGCTATTATTATTGGTAAACGTAAAGAAAGTACCAACAAAAAAACCTCACTTAACGATGCTTTAAGAGAGCATAGTGTTGCGGTTTAATATGTAAATATTATAATTAAAAAATCTTCAGTTATCCTGTTTTTTAAACCTGCTAACTGAAGATTTATTTTTTATCCATGCTCATGAAAGTATTAGTTATACAGCAAAAAATGATTGGAGATGTGCTTACAAGCAGTATTTTGTTTGAAGCCCTTCGCCATAAGTATCCTAATGCCCAACTGCATTACCTAATTAACGAGCACACCTACCCTGTTGTTGAAAACAATCCGTTTATAGATCACTTTATCTTCTTTACTAAAAAAGAAGAGTGGAGTAAAAAAGCATTATTCAACTTTGCTAAAAAGATAAAACAACAGCATTTTGATGTGGTTATCGATGTGTATTCCAAATTATCGAGTAACATTATTAGTGCCTATTCTGGAGCTAAAACTAAAATTTCTTATCATAAAACGTACACAACTCCTGTTTATCATCATAATATAAAACGCTTAAAAAGTACGGATGAAAAATCGGGACTAGCCATTGTTAACAGACTACAACTACTACAACCTTTAGGAATAGAAAACGCATCCATAAAACCAAAAATTTATTTAACTGACGCTGAAATTGATTCGAGTAAACAATTCTTAACTCAGCACCATGTAGATTTTAGCAAGCCCACTTACATGATTAGTGTATTAGGAAGCGGTACCAATAAAACCTACCCATTCCCGTATATGGCAAAAATTATTGATGCCATTGTAAAACAAACACAAGGACAAATTCTGTTTAATTACATCCCAAAACAAGCCGCGGATGCTCAAGCTATTTTCGATTTGTGCCTACCGGAAACACAACAACATATTCTATTTGATGTTTTTGGAAAAAGCTTGAGAGATTTCTTAGCCATAACAACACATTGCGATGCTTTGATAGGTAATGAAGGTGGCGCCGTTAACATGGCAAAAGCGCTAAACATAAAAACCTTTACTATATTTTCGCCATGGATAGATAAAGCCACTTGGAATCTTTTTGAAGATAAAAATAATGTAAGCGTACATTTAAAAGATTTTAAGCCCCAACTATACACCAAGCCCGAAAAAGCACTCAAAAAAGAAGCACTCTCGCTTTACAATCAATTTACTCCAGATTTAATTCAACCCAAGCTAAAGACATTTTTAGAATCGCTTTAATTTTTTATAGCTGTTAAAAGGTTTATTTTTACAACTTAATTGATTTAAAAATTTGAATCCATCTAAAAAGATATCGGCTTTAATAATTACCTATAATGAAGTCAACCATATAGACCACGTTATAAAAAACATCGCTTTTGCCGATGAAATAATTGTAATAGATTCCTTTAGCACCGATGGTACTTTCGAAAAACTATCTGCCTTAAAACAAGTTACAACTATACAGCGCGAATTTAAAAATTTTGCCGACCAACGTAATTTTGCCATTGCACAAGCACAACACGATTGGATTTTATTCATCGATGCTGATGAGCGTATTACCCCAAAATTAAAAACCGAAATACTAGAAACCGTAAACACTTCGGAAAACATAGCAGCTTTTATGGTAAAACGCTTGTATTTTTTCAAACAAAAACGCATTCGTTTTAGTGGTTTCCAAACCGATACCACCTATCGCCTTTTCCGACGAAATAAAGTAAAATATATTGAGGATAAAATAGTACACGAATTACCAGAAATAGATGGAACCAGCGCGCTTTTAAAAAATAACATGCTCCATTATTGCTTTGATAGTGCCGCGCATTACAAAGCCAAAATGGAACATTACGCTAAACTAAAAGCTTTAGAACTTCATCAAAAAGGAAAAAGGCCCAATGCATTTCATTTCTACATCAGACCTTTTTATAAATTTATAGTCAATTATTTTTTCCGACTCGGTTTTTTAGATGGCAAAGAAGGTTTTACGATCTGTTATTTAAGTGCCTACGGCGTTTATTTTAGATATCAAGAATTAAAACGATTAAGCTGATTTCCAAAATTTCAGTTTCTTTTTTAATCGTATTTTTCGGTGGTACTTCTCCTGAAATGCTTCGGTTTCGCTCCACATTAAATTGAATATTTTATTATAATCTTCACCCGAACATTTAGCATATTCATCACTCATCACTTCAACCATAGATTTATGCGTGGTTAATCGGGCAAAATTTTTAATGCGGGTTTCAAAATTTAAGGGTTTAAATTCCATTCGGTTTAAATCTACCAAATAAAATTTATAGTCACCACCATTCAACTCAATTAAAGTATTTCCTGGTGAATGATCTAAAAAGTGAATCCCTTTATCATGCAGCTCATAAGTAAACCTTGTAAAAGCACGAAGTATGGCTTCATGGTTGGGAATATCAAAATCTGTAGTTAACTCTCTGTAGGTTAAATCGTCATTAACTTGAGCACTTATATAATAGCTTTTTTTGAATAAAAAAGGCGTTTCAAACTCATAATATGCAATGGGTTGCGGCGTCCCAATTCCGAAGGTTTTTAATTTATTAGCGTACTCAAAAGAGCGCTGTGCTTTACTTTTTCTGAAAAACTTATACGCAATTTGATTTACCAAATTAGGAACTTTAAAAGACTTCACATTTATAGTCTGATTCTCTAATTTGAAAAGTTTTAGAGAATTCCGGTCTTGATTGCCAAATGGAATTCCTTTCGAATCAAAACCATCTATAATATCATCTAAAAAAGGTTTATCTCCTAAAAACTCATCTTGTATTACTTCAAATTGTTTCATCTTAGCTTAAAGTTAGCATTTTTGCGAGTATTATTTACATCTGTAAAATTATAAATTTAAATTCTATATTTGTTGAAATTAAAATTAAATAATAATGCAAAAAAGAGTTGTGTATATTCTTCACAAGAATGGAGCTAAAAGCCACTATACTGCGCTAGATAACCTTCTGAAAAAAAATGATACAATTCTTAAACATAGAGAATTTTCTGTTTTTGGAACTTTGTTTAAATCAATTATCTCATTAAATGGTTCTTTATTAAAAAAACAATTGATCAATTTTATTTTTTTATTAGAATTATTGCTCTCTAAAAACAAAAAAATTGTTTTAGGAATAGCTCCTTTTGATAAGAAATTAGTCATTCTTAAAACACTTTTAAAAAGCCATCAAATATACTATCATACATCATGGACTTGTTGGGACGGAAGTTTTCATCCAAAACGAAAGAAAAACACTCCTAAAGTAAAAAAAAGTTGGAAACTATTTTTAAAAAATGATGTTAAACATATCTTTACAGTTACCGAGCAAAGTAAAAAACAACTAATAGAAAATTATGATATCAAAGAAGACAAAATAGATGTGGTTTACCATGCTCTTGACTCTGTTTTTTTTAATAATCATCAAGAAATTAATAAAAAACCTCTTAGTTTCATCTATTTAGGAAGACTATTACCACAAAAAGGAATTACAGAACTTTTAGATTTCTTTTCAAAGCAGAACAAAGCAACATTAACCATTATTGGTAATGGAAAAACAGAAAAAGAAGTAGCCGATTTTGCAAGTAAGCATGAATCTATTACCCATTATCCTTTTATAAAAGATCAACAAAAAATTATTAATTTAATAAGTAATCACGAATACCTCGTTTTAAATTCTAAAAAAACAACTAAATGGGAAGAACTTTTTGGACTAGTAATTATTGAGTGTATGTCTCAAGGAACAATACCTATTGCTACAAACCATTCTGGACCAAAAGAAATTATAACTAGCGACATAGGGTATTTATCTCGTGAAGGCGAAATTCTTTCAGTAATTTCCAAACTAATAAAAAACGAAAGTTTCGATGAGGAAATGTCTAAGAATGCCCGAAAAAAAGCGCTAATATATAAAGTAGATGCCATCTCTGAAAGGTGGAAAGCAATTCTAAACTAACCCATGATAGACGTAAGCTGTATTATTATTAATTATAACACTTCAAAATATACCTTTGAAGCTGTAGAATCCATTTTAAAGAAACAGAACGAAGATATTTCTTACGAAATAATTATTGTAGATAATGCTTCTAAACAAGAGGACTACATTCAATTAAAATCGAATTTAGATGCCTTAAATCTTAGTAATATCAAATTAATTAGAAGTAAAATTAATACAGGTTTTGGAGCCGGTAATATGATAGGTGTTCAACATTCCGCTTCATGTAAATATTATGCTTTTATAAACAATGATACTTTACAAATCTCGACCAATTTTTTAAAAGATTTAAAAGATTTTATGGAGCAAAATCCAGACACAGGTATTTGCTCACCTCAAATGTTAGATGAAGAAAGAAACTTTAGAGTAACTATAGATCATTTTTCAACTATAAAAAGAGAAATTTTTAGACGTCCCATTTTAGAAAAATTATTTCCTAAAAAATATTTAAACAGAAAAACAACCTATAATAAACCAACCAAAGTTCATTATGTACAAGGATCTTTTATGTTTGTCGAAGCAAAAACATTTAACGAAATTGGAGGCTTTGACAGAAATATATTCTTGTATTATGAAGAATCAGACCTAAGTTGGAGGTTTTTAAAACAAAAGAATAAAAACACTTATTTAATACCATCCATTGAATACATTCATTATAAAGGTATTAGCACTAAAAAAAACATAGATATAAAGATAGAGCAAAAAATATCTCTGTTATACTACATAAACAAGCATTATGGGTGGCTACATCATCAAGTATTATTAAAATGGTATATCATTCGATATTTTTTCACTTCAATTATAAAACCAAAATATTGGAAACTCTTTTATGTGCTTTTAATAGGGGCCCCTTTAAGCAAGTCATTAATGCAAAAGCAACGTGTTTTAAATTTGGATAAATAATTCTATATATTTAATAGACGTATTTATAGAAAACCCCGTGCTTTTCCATTAATTATTTCAGAATAAAACCAAATGCAAAAAAAAATAAATATCATACTTCCATTTCCTACAAAACGTCCAAATGGAGGTCCAAAAATCATGTACATCTATGCTAACTTTTTAGCTGCAAAAGGTTATGATATTCAAATATACCATTCATTAAACACATCACATAAAAGATATACAAAACCTTATTTTATAAGAGCTATACTGCATAAAATAAGAAAGACAGAAAGGCCTAATTGGTTTGAATTAGACCCCATTGTAAGATCTTGTAACATAAAAAATGTTTCAGATCAATTTATTAGAGATGCAGATTATATTTTGTCAACTTGGTGGGCTACAGCTCTAGAGGTTCATGAGTTAAATGAGTCTAAAGGAAAAAAAATAAACTTCATTCAAGATTATGAAAATGGCTTAGGATATGATAACTTACTATTTAAGTCTTACCAACTAAAAAAGACGACAAACATTGCTATATCGTCGTTTGTTTACGATATCATAGCGCCTTTATCTCATAAAAAACCATACCTTATATTAAATGCTATAAATGAATCTAAATTTTATTTAAAAAAAGATATTGAAGATCGCAAACCTTCCATATTAATGATGTTTTCTAAAGGCAAGAGAAAAGGTTCTATTTATGGTATTGAAGCATTAGTTTATATTAAAGAAAAATATCCTGATGTAACTATCACTTTCTTTAGCACAAGAAAACGTCCAAAAAACCTTCATAAAGACATCATCTTTTTGCATAAACCCAAAAACCTCATTGATATCTATAACTCACATTCCATTTTCCTAACTCCAAGTATAAAAGAAGGATTCGGACTTCCTGCGTGTGAAGCTTTAGCTTGTGGCTGTTCACTTATAGCTACAGATTTAGAAGGTCATAAAGATTTTGCTTTTAATAATGAAACCGCATTAACTGTTGCGCCTAAAAACCCAAATGATATTGTGGAAAAAATAGAAATTCTTTTAAACAATGATGATTTAAGAAAGGATTTAGCGAAAAAAGGAAATAAATTTTTATTGAGTAATTTATCTTGGAAAAAAAACATGGAGCAATTAGAAGATATACTTAATGAAATCTAATATTTTAATGAGTAATTAGATATGCAAAATGAAATAAATAAAGCCATAGACGTTTTAAAAAAAGGCGGACTTATACTCTACCCTACCGATACTGTTTGGGGCATTGGCTGCGATGCGACTAACGAAGATGCCGTAAAAAAAATCTATCAGTTAAAACAACGAGAAGATAGTAAAGCGCTCATTTGCTTGGTTACCGATGATAGAATGTTGAAAAAGTATGTAAAACACATTCCCGAAGCCGCATTAAACATCATCGATATTACCGACAAACCAACCACCATAATTTACGACGATGCCCAAAACTTAGCTAAAAATTTAATTGCTGAAGATGGCTCCATTGCCATAAGGATTCCTGATGACGATTTTTGTTACGATTTATCTCGTCGACTTAATGGTGCTGTGGTATCCACATCGGCAAATATTAGTGGTTTCCCTACTCCAAAATCATTCAAAGAAATAGCGCCTGAGGTTTTAAAAGGTGTGGACTATGTTGTAAATTTGCAACGCGAAAAAATTTGCAATCAACCATCGACTATAATCAAATTGAGTAATAGCGGTATTGTAAAAGTTATTCGTAAGTAAACCTACAATATTCAACCACGAAATCAACATTTGAAAATTCGTTCTTGAGTTTTGTAATTTGAGATGTATTGAATGAATTACAAAGAAGCATTATCGCACCCTATATTTAAAGTCATTTCACAATCGGCTAAAGAACTTAATTTAGACAGTTATGTGATTGGTGGGTTTGTTCGCGATTTTATTTTAAAACGTGGCAACGCCAAAGATATTGATGTGGTTGCTATTGGCAATGGTATTAATTTAGCTAAACAAGTTGCTAAAAACTTACCCAACAAACCAAAAGTACAGGTGTTTAAAACCTACGGTACCGCCATGTTGATGTTTAATGATATCGAAATTGAATTTGTAGGTGCCAGAAAAGAATCTTACACCGAAGATAGCCGAAATCCATCGGTAGAAAATGGCACATTACAAGACGACCAAAACCGTCGCGATTTCACTATAAACGCGCTCGCTTTAAATTTAAACGAAGCCCATTTTGGCGATTTATTAGATCCTTTTGGTGGTGTTGAAGATTTGAATAAAAAAATTATTCGCACCCCTTTAAACCCAGATATAACTTATAGTGACGATCCGTTACGTATGATGCGCGCCATAAGGTTTGCAACACAATTGGAATTCACTATTGAGAAAGAATCTCTAGAAGCAATCACCAAAAATAGTGATCGTATTAAAATAATTACCAAAGAACGTATTGTAACCGAATTGAATAAAATTTTGGAAAGCAAAACGCCCTCAATTGGTTTTTTACTATTAGAACAAACAAAATTATTACCCTACATTTTACCCGAATTAACAGCCCTAAAAGGTATCGATGAAGTTGAAGGCCAACTCCATAAAGACAACTTTTATCACACCTTGGAAGTGGTAGATAATATTGCTAAAAACACCGAAAATGTTTGGTTACGTTGGGCGGCATTATTGCACGACATTGGGAAAGCGCCAACCAAACGCTTTAGCAAAAAAGTAGGTTGGACCTTTCATGCTCATGAGTTCGAAGGCTCAAAAATGGTGTATCATTTATTCAAAAGATTAAAAATGCCGTTGAATGAAAAAATGAAATTTGTTCAGAAAATGGTCTTTATGAGCTCGCGACCTATTGTTTTAGCGCAAGACGTTACAGACTCTGCCGTGCGTCGTTTAGTATTTGATGCCGGCGAATATGTAGAAGATTTAATGACGCTTTGCGAGGCCGATATCACCACAAAAAACCCGAAGAAATTCAATAAATACCACAACAATTTCAAAATTGTAAGAGAAAAAATTATTGAAGTTGAAGCACGTGATCAGGTTAGAAACTTTCAACCTCCCGTGTCTGGTGAAGAAATTATGAAAGCTTTCAATATGAAACCATCTCGTGAAATTGGTATTATAAAAGATTTTATAAAAGAAGCCATTTTAGAAGGTGAAATCCCTAATGAATATGATGCAGCTTATGCGTTAATGATTGAAAAAGGAAAAAAATTAGGACTTACAGTAGCTCCTTAAATCTAGAAAAATACTGTAAGAATAAAAAATGATGTTCAATTAATAATATTCCTAATATCTATAGGAATGAAAGACATGAAAAAAGACAACAAAGCAGTAATTTACTGGTTATTAACAGGATGCTTCCTGATTTTTATAATGGTTGTTATTGGTGGTATTACCAGGTTAACCGATTCTGGTTTATCGATTTCTAATTACCGATTAATCACAGGAACCATTCCGCCAATTGGAGATCAAGAATGGCAAGAAGCTTTCGATTTATACAAAAAACACCCCGAATTTCATGCCTATAACAATCATTTCAATATTGAAGATTTTAAAAGCATTTACTTTTGGGAATGGTTGCACCGCGTTATCGGACGCTCCATCGGAATGGTTTTCATTATCCCTTTTCTTTATTTCTTAATACGTAAACAACTCACAAAAAGCACCATAAAAAAATGTCTAATTTTACTCAGTCTTGGCGCGTTTCAAGGTTTTTTAGGTTGGTATATGGTAAAAAGTGGCTTAGTTGATATGCCAGATGTTAGTCATTATAGACTTGCAGCGCATTTAGTAACTGCATTTATAACCTTTGCAGCAACGCTTTGGGTGGCTTTAGATCTTATTTATCCAAATAGAAAACCGGCCAATAAACCCATGCGTAATCTTATTTTTGGAAGCTATATTGTTATTACTATTCAAATTATATATGGCGCATTTATTGCAGGTCTAAAAGCAGGTTTAATGCACAACCATTGGCCATTAATGAGCGAAGGTGCCTTTATTCATCATACTGTTTATGTTTTAGATCCTTTCTACAAAAACCTTATCGAAAACCCTAGCGGTATTCAATTTATACATCGAATTCTTGCTTATGTTGTCGTTTTTCTAATATTTGCTATTTGGAGAAAATCTAAAAATTTCACCTTAACAGTCCTTCAAAAACAAGGAGTTAATGCCTTACTAATTTTAGTTTTATTACAATTTACATTAGGGGTATTCACTTTAATTTATCAAGTACCGTTATGGTTAGGTGTTGCACATCAAGTAGGCGCATTTTTCTTATTAACGGGTATGACATTTACGCTGCATCGTTTCAGTAGATAATTTTAATTGTATACTTTTGCCGTTCAAAATTAAATATTCTTAATATTTAAGGTTTATCAATTAATAACATGCTTTTTGAAAAAAAAATTTTAGAAGCATATTAACAAATACCAAAGTTTTTTATAAAAAACTACAAAAAATGATTTACAGATTTAGAGTTATACTTGACAATGATACCGACGAAGATGTGTTTCGCGATTTAGAAATTCGTGAAGATGACACACTTGAAGATTTACACAATATTATCACACAATCTTTTGGATTTGATGGTAGCGAAATGGCTTCATTTTATCGTAGTGACGACCAATGGAATCAAGGTGAAGAAATATCTTTATTTGATTTAAGTGAAGACGGATCAGCGCGTTTAATGAATGAAACCTCTATTAACGATGTTACTTTTGAAATGCAACCAAAACTGATTTATGTTTATGACTTTTTAAGCATGTGGACGTTTTATGTTGAATTAGCTGAAATTGTTGAAGAAACAGAAGGTTCAGATTATCCGAACTTAATGTTTGTACAAGGTCAAGTACCAGATGATGCTCCAGATAAAATATTTAAAGCTGAAAACGATGATGATTTTAACGAATTTGACGACGATTTAGATGTGGACGATTACGACAATCTAGACTTTGATGAACACTGGAATTAATTTGCAATTTTTATAGATAATTTCAAAACTAATTATTACGTTTGCCGCCAAAATAATTCTATTATTTTAAAGTGAAAATATTACATAACATACTGTCCAAAAAACCGATAGCCTAACATGAAGGCTCGGCACCACATACTAAGAGTTCTCATACTTCTTGCTGTGTATTGTTACGGTATTTACGTACCTGCAACAGCAATGCCCGCGGCGTTTACGCAAAGTGTTGCTGAAACGAATACGCCTAAAGAATCTGTTACTACAACTTCTAAAATTCTTTATGCACACACCCAACAACTTGATAACGTATATAGTGATTTTTCAGAGTATTCATTATCACAGTTTAAGCTAGCTCAAGAAGGTTTTTGGGCTATTTCGCATACATACAACTTGCTATTTCATGCGAAATACAAGCAGTATCAAAACCATTTAAAAACCATCCTAATCAGGCACCGAAAGTCTGATCTTATTTTTCCTTTCCATAATTTTTGGTAAACCTAACGGACTAAAAAATTCCATAACGGAGTTTACATTAGGTTATTCCCATTTGAATACGCTATACCGTATCAATCATTGATTTCTTTTTTTGAATCTTCGAAATTGAAAATTCTTAGCATTTCTATATACAGAAAGCTATCCATAATGATAAGAATTTTCAATAAAAACTCATTAAAAAGAACCGATTTACATACGTCTTATATAGCCTTCATTTGGTATAACTATGCTGCGGATTGCCGCTTCATAACACACTTACTTATATCAAAAATTAAAAAATAATAAAATGAATTTAGGATCAACCATTATAGGAATTATCTGCATTACTTTATGCGCGTTACCATTTATATTAACAAGTGCAAACAGAAAGAAAAAAGAAAAACAGCTATTAAACGCCCTTAAAGAAATAGCACAAGAACACCAATCAGGCATTACACAGCACGATATTTTTGGGTACTGCGCTATTGGTTTAGATGAATTGAAAAAATCAGTCTCATTTATATTAAGAACGGATGATGCTATAAAACCACAGTTTGTAAACCTTTCTACTATTTCAAGTTGTGAAATAGCTAATATTACAAAATCAAAACATTTAGATCGTCTTTATTTAAAACTGAAACCTATTGATAAAAACCAACCAGAAATGGCTTTAGAATTTTTCAATGCCGATGTTAATTATCAACTAAATGACGAACTACAATCTATCGGAAAATGGAATACGTTAATAAATAATTTACTAAAAAGCGAGAACACTTCAGCAAATTAGGCATATTCAAGTCTTTACTATAAAATAGTCCTTACGGATAACTATCAGCCTAAACACCTCTTCAAAATAAAGCGTTAAAACTCTAGAAGTTTTGACGCTTTATTATTTCTAAAATTATTTTTGGTCTTAATGTTTGCTCTCCCAGCTTAAAACAAATAACAATCTACATCATTAAAAACCGCACACCTTAATAACACATTAGCACCTAAAAGCGTACTAGCTTAAAAAAATCACAACATAAAGTGTTAAATAATTAAAAAACACAAACGGCATTATACATAAAATCAATAACTTGAAAGCAAAAACTAATTCAACTCAAAATGATTGCTAAAAATCTATTAAAACCAGTTATTTTTTGCGCCTTAATTACAGCTGCAAGTTGTAAAGACAGCGCAAAGGAAACTACAACTTCAAAGAGTGAAAACTTACTCCTTCAAGCATGGACGGGACCTTATGACGGCGTTCCTGCCTTTGACAAAATGAATGTTACCGACATTAAAGAAGCGATGGAAATTGGCATGGAAATCAGCCTAAAAGATACCGAAGCTATTGCGAACAACCCCGCAGCACCAACCTTTGAAAACACCATTGCAGAAATGGAACGTTCTGGTGCAGAATTAGATCGCGTTTTTAAATATTATGGCATTTTCAGTAGTAATATGAGTTCGCCAGAATTTAGAGAAATACAAGGTAAATTAGCACCTAAGTTATCTGACTATCGTTCTAAAATTTCTCAAAACGAACCGTTGTTTCAACGTTTAAAAGCGGTTTATGAAGCATCGCAAATCACACCTTTAGAAGCCGACCAACAACGTGTTGTTGAGTTAGTTTATAAAGGTTTCGAAATGAATGGTGCCAACCTAGATCCTGAAAAGAAGAAACGCTACGCAGAAATAAACAAAGCATTATCGAGTCTTTATAACGATTTTTCTAATCATGTTTTACACGACGAAGAAAACTACGTAACCTATTTAAACAAAGATCAATTAGACGGTTTAAGTGACGGTTTTATAAAATCTGCTGCAAAAATTGCTTCCGATAAAGGCCAAGACGGAAAATATGCTATCACGAACACACGCTCGTCTATGGATCCGTTTTTAACCTACTCTACCGAACGCGAATTACGCAAACAAGTTTGGACAAATTACTACGCTCGTGGCGATAATAATGACGACAATGATAATAAAGAAATTATTGCCGAAATTTTAAAACTTAGAAAAGAACGTGTAGGTCTTATGGGCTATGAAAATTATGCCGCATGGAGATTGCAAGACCGTATGGCAAAAACTCCAGAAAATGCCATAGCACTTATGGATGCTGTTTGGCCGGCTGCCATTGCTCGTGTTGCCGAGGAGGTTGCAGATATGCAAGCTTTAGCAAACAGCAACGGCGATAATATTGCCATCGAACCTTGGGATTACCGATTTTATGCCGAAAAAGTACGTAAACAAAAATACGATTTAGACAGCGACGAAGTGAAACAGTATCTACAATTAGATAAATTAACCGAAGCTTTATTTTACACTGCCGGACGCTTATTTAATTATAAATTCACTCCTGTAGAGCCGGGTAGCGTACCTGTATTTCATGAAGATGTAAACGTTTGGGAAGTTACCGATAAAACGACAGGCGCACACATTGGCTTATGGTACTTAGATCCTTTTGCTCGCGAAGGTAAACGTTCTGGAGCATGGGCCACAACTTACAGAAGTCATACTACTTTTGATGGTAAAACAAATGTATTAGCTTCGAACAACTCAAATTTTGTAAAAGCTGCGCCAGGTGAAGCCGTGTTGGTCTCTTGGGACGATGCTACTACCTTTTTCCATGAATTCGGACATGCATTACACTTCTTTTCGTCTAACGTAAAGTATCCTACTTTAAATGGCGGTGTTAGAGATTACACCGAATTCCAAAGTCAGTTACTAGAGCGCTGGTTATCTACCGATGAAGTTATCAATCAATTTTTGGTTCATAATAAAACAGGAGAACCAATACCTGCAAGTTTAGTGGCTAAAATAAAAAAGGCCTCAAGTTTTAATCAAGGTTTTGGTACTACGGAATATTTAGCTTCTGCCATTATGGATATGAAATTACACCTTGCAAATCCTACAAATATTGATATCGCTACTTTTGAGCGTGAAACATTAGCTGAAATGAAAATGCCAAAGGAATTACCAATGCGCCATAGAACACCACATTTTAGCCATGTGTTTTCGGGTGAAGGTTACGCTACGGCTTACTACGGTTACATGTGGGCCGATGTATTAACAAGTGATGCTGCTGAAGCTTTTAAGGAAGCTCCGGGCGGCTTTTACGATGAAAACGTAGCTAATAAATTGGTAAAATATTTATTCGCACCAAGAAATAGCATGGATCCTGCGGAAGCTTTTCGCCAATTTAGAGGTCGAGATGCTAAAATTGAAGCCTTGTTAAGAGATCGAGGCTTTCCTGTTCCTAAAAAATAAACTCATTGAGCTCCTGATGTCTTGTTTCTAAAATAAGTTTCAGGAGCTTTTTTTTTACTACTTTATGGTCTTCGGAAAATTCTATTTTGTGCGACTGTAAATAGACATTTTGTTCAGTAATCTTTTATGCTGAATAAACCTTCGCTTTTCTAAAGGTCAAACCTTGGCAAATATACCCGCGTTAGGGATTGATGCGGTATCCTTTTTTTACTTTTGATTAAACCTGCACTTACTTAAGAATCTCTTTTTCTATGATGAAAACTGTTTGAAGTTTATACGCTCTAAAAAAAGATATAGCGGAAAGCCCGACCCTTGGGTAACGCCCAAAATAAAGAGCATAAAAAAAGTCCAACCTTTCGGCTGAACTTTATTTGTAGTGTTTTATATAATTTACCTTGAATAATTTGGAGATTCTTTGGTAATGGTTACATCGTGTGGGTGACTTTCATTGATTCCACTTGACGTGATTTTAACGAATTGTCCGGTTTCTTTTAAAGTTTCAACATCTTTAGCTCCGCAGTATCCCATTCCGGCGCGTAAACCACCGATAAATTGGTGAATACTTTCGTATAAATCGCCTTTATATGGTACGCGACCTACGATACCTTCTGGTACTAATTTTTTAATATCGTCTTCTACATCCTGGAAATAACGGTCTTTAGAACCTTCTTTCATTGCTTCTACAGAACCCATACCACGGTAAGATTTAAACTTACGACCTTCGTAAATGATAGTCTCGCCTGGAGATTCTTTAGTACCTGCTAAAAGTGATCCTAACATCACGGTATCGGCACCTGCAGCAATAGCCTTAGGGATATCTCCTGTGTAACGAATTCCACCATCGGCAATTACAGGAACTCCACTGCCTTTAATGGCTGCAGCAACTTCTAACACCGCAGAAAATTGAGGAAAACCAACTCCTGCAACTACACGTGTAGTACAAATTGATCCTGGACCAATACCAACTTTTACGGCATCGGCTCCGGCTTCTACTAAATATTTAGCAGCTGCACCAGTAGCAATATTACCTACGATAACATCGAGGTCTGGAAATTTAGCTTTTACAGCTTTTAACACATCTACCACACCTTTGGTATGTCCGTGAGCAGTATCGATAACTACGGCATCTACACCGGCATTAACTAAAGCTTCAGCACGTTCTACAGCATCGGCAGTAACACCTAACGCTGCTGCAACACGTAAACGACCGTATTGATCTTTATTAGCGTTTGGTTTCTGACTTAGTTTTGTAATATCTCTAAAAGTAATTAATCCTGATAATTTAAAATTATCGTCAACAATTAATAACTTTTCAATTTTATGTTCTTGTAGTATAAGTTCGGCATCTTTTAAAGATGTTCCTACAGATGCAGTTACTAGTTTTTCGCTCGTCATCACCTCACTAATAGCACGTTTGCCATTATGTTCGAAACGTAAATCGCGATTGGTTACTATACCTTTTAATGTGCCATCTTCTGCAACAATTGGTATACCGCCAATACTATATTCTGCCATGTATTTTTTAGCATCGCTAACAATTGCAGTTACGGGAAGTGTTACCGGATCGATAATCATACCGCTTTCGGCACGTTTTACTCGGCGTACTTTTAAAGCTTGCGCTTCAATAGACATGTTTTTGTGCAACACACCAATACCTCCTTCTTGCGCCATGGCAATAGCCATTTTACTTTCGGTAACGGTATCCATTGCGGCCGATATTATAGGCACGTTAATGGTGATGTTACGGGTAAATTTTGTTTGAATATTAACCTCTCTTGGAAGTACTTCAGAAAAAGCTGGAACTAAAAGAACGTCGTCATAAGTGAGACCTTCTCCTACTATTTTATTTTCGTGTGCAGTCATGTTGCAATTACAGTTATAATTGCGTGCAAATCTAAGCTTTTTTTTCGGTTTATATTGGGTTTATTGGCATGAAATACTTAATAAACCCAATTCTTAACATTTATTTTACTTATCAGTACGCATTATATAAGATGATGAAGGTTTATCTGCCTCGTCTTCCGCCGCCTTGACCTCTACCTCCACCGCCGCCACCTTGACGATCTGGTCTTACATTCATATTTTGGCCTGCAATTTTCCCGAATTTAAATGAAAATGTAACCATGAAATATTGCTCTAAAATCTTGTTCTCTATATCTTGAATATAGGTTTCGGTAACCGAACGACGGTAGCCATTATTTTTTCCTAAAATATCATACCCTACAAGTGTTAATGTCCCTTTATTGTTCCAAAGTTGCACACCCAATCCGGCATTCCAGAATACGGCATCGCCATCAAAATCATCGCCAACTCTACTATTATAAGTATACGCTATTTTGTTAGAGAAGAATGCATTTTTCAAGAAAAATATAGAAGAGTCGAATTTAATGTTTTGAACAAAGTACTTATTATCGTTAAAATCGCCCGTATCATATCGCGTTTCGTTTGTTGAATAACTGTAGTTTACTCCAAAATCGAGTTTATTATTATAAGAATATTTAAATCCTACAGATGGCGTATAAACGGTGTTTTTACCAGAAAACTTCACCCCATTTTGAACCGAAATATTATTGTTATAAGCTGCCGCAAACTTAGCATTCATATTAATATTTGTGTTTTGACTGAAGTAGGACTTTGAAATAGAAGCGTTTCCGTTAAGTGAATAATCGCCATTCATATTATCGTAAGTGGTATACTTTATTAAATCGTCATCTGTAATGGTTGAATTAATAATTTTATCTTCTGTAAATACCGCTTTAGCTTCACCATTAATGGTAATGTTATTGAAAGCTAAATTATTTTGATATTGGAATCGTAAATTATGACTTAAGCCTGGCTCTAAGTCTGGATTTCCAGTATAAATATGCGTTTGGTTACTTACATTTTCTACCGGTTGCAATTGATTTGCTGATGGTAAATCGACGTTTTGATTATAATCTAACGAGATATTTTTATAACCATTTTGGTCACGATAACGAATTCTACTTGAATAAGTGAAGTAATTAAAATCGGCATTAAAATTACGTTCAGCAATCAGGATATCTGTATATTTTCTGAAGGTATTTGTGTAAGCCCCTTCTACCTCAAAACGAATATCTTTCCACTCATATCTAAAGCGTAAAGCGGGTTTAAGCGTTGTGGTAACATATTTACTGTCGAAACTTTGCAAGGTATTAAAATCGGTATAATCAGCATCTGTTTCATTATAATCGAAAACCTTTTTTTCGTTTTTATTATGATAAATAGTAGCGTTATATTTAGGGATAATTCTGAAATTGGTAAACAATTCTTTAAACCAATACCCATTTAAATTGATATTAGAAGTAGTATTATCTGTTGTTCTAATTTGATCTTGAATTTGTGTTGTATTTCTTTGATAAAGCACATTTTCAGAATAATTTTTAGAATCAGTTTCTGTACCACTAAAATTAGTACTTAACTTGAAGTTGAAAAAGTCTCTTCCACTACCCGTTCTAACAATAGCTCCAATACTATTATCAATACTATTTCCTACAGAATTAGATTCACTATTAGCATTATAATCGCTAATATCTTCACCTTCTTTAGATATCGATTCCGTTGTCGATTCTGAAAAAGAATCGCTTGTATCTCGATTAAATTTTAATTCGTTAGATATTTGAATTTTATTATTAGAACTCTTGTTTTTTGAAGGAATAATGAATTTTAAATCTAAATCGCCACTGTGGTTATCACTATCTGTACTACTATTACTTTCTGTTGTGGTGGTGTAATTTAAATTAGGTAAAAAATTATCTCTATAACGAAAACTACTATTGTCTTCATTACTTGCGCTATACTTATAATTTCCATTAACTCTAGTTTCATTCCATTTTCCTTTGGAATAATTAGCCCCAATAAAATCAGATTCTACATAACCATTACTCGATCTAGCATCGGGCAGCGAGGTAAAACCTCGTCGCATATTAATGTTATTCGTACCCGAAATAAATCCAATTTGCTTTCCATCTATCATCTGAAATAAATTGGCATTTCCTTGATACTTATCGTCAGTGCCATAACCGCCATTAATATCACCAAAAAAGGCTTTATTTTTACCTTTTTTAATTTTGATGTTGATTTCCTTTGTTCCAGAATCCGACTCTTCTCCTGTGAATTTTTGTAAGTTCGTTTTATAGTCGGTTACTTGTACTTTACTAATAACATTGCTTGGTAAATTTTTAAGTGCAATATCACCCATTTTTTCTCCAAAAAATGCCATACCGTCCACATTAATCGCTTCTACTGCAACGCCATTTACGGTAATATTTCCATCGATATCAAACTCAACACCTGGTAATTTTTTAAGCAAATCTTCGGCGCGATCATTCGCAAGCGTTTTAAAACTATCCGCATTATATTCAATAGTGTCCTTTTTTATAACAATTGGAGGTGCTTTACCTATAATAGAAACAACATTTAATTCTTCTATTTGATCGGCTAAAGTAACCGTCCCCATATCAAATTTATTTTCCGCAGGCACCGCGATATCCTTTGCATAAGGTTTATAACCTAAATAAGCCACATTAAATAGCAGTTTAGGTTCTCCTTCTGAATTAATATTAATAGAAAACTCACCCGCTTTATTGGTAATACCATAAGCCATGGTAATACTATCTTTAAGGCTTTGTACGTAAACGGTGGCGCCTTCTAAGGCTACAGCCCCTTCATCTTTTACATGGCCTTCTAGCGTAAAACGTTGTGCAAATAAGGCGGAACTTGATACTAAAAAAATAACTAATAATAAATGTCTCAAAACAGTTGGTTGTTGATCCTAACATTAAGAAAAATAACGGCAAAAAAAATTCCTTTATTAATTCATTTATAGAAAATGAACAAAAAAAAGCCTCGTTTTACTGTAATTTCAATTAATAATTGGTGTTAATTGAAGGTTAGACTTAAACCTTACCAAAAGGTTTAAAGAAAAATTAAATATTTTTTAAAATTTTATTTGAAGTGTGGTATACCAATTTCTAGGCGACGACGGAATAATACCTGGTCCCGGATATCCAGTAGCGCGACGCGTGAAATAACTATTATTTAAAAGATTATTAATTCCCGTTTCTAGTTTGAAATTTTTATAACTGTACGACAGCGAAGCATCTAAAATATCGTATTCTGGAATTTCTCCAACCACACCACTATCGCTCGCTAGTACCGAGTTTGAAGCATCGGTAAACTGACTCCCCAAATAACTGTATTGAATATTTGCCATTACATTTTTGTAACCCCCGTTAAGTCCCATTTTTAAATTTAAATCGGGTACAAATTCTACTTTATTTCCTGTAACACCAGCTTTCGAAGAACTTGTATATTCCGAGGTTATTATTGAAGTATTTACAAAATAATTCAGTTTGATATTGCTATTAAAGTTTAAAATTTTCTTCAAATTAAAATCGAATAGCGATTCTACACCATACATTACAGCGTCGCCAATATTGCCGCGTTCGTTTTTTATTCGGGAATCGGAATCAACAATGGTTAAAAATCCAATACGCTCGTTATAAAATAACCCGAACACACCAACATCAAATGAAACAAAGTTTTTATAGTTTCCTCGAATTCCTAAATCGGCAGTAAAACCACTTTCGTCCGTAAGGTCTCGGCTAATTAAAAAGGCTGGATTGTCGATATTGAGATCGGAAAAAGTTACCGAACGGTAATTTTGTGAAATATTCCCATAAGCTTCAAAATTGGCATCGTGTTTATAACTTAATCCTAAACCTAATAATACAAATGAACGCTCGAAATTTTGATTATCTTCAACCGTTTCTTCAAAAATAACATTACCTGCTCCGTCAACATTTATATTTTTAGAAAACCCGTTGCTTTGTGTTTTTATATACTCGAATCTAAACCCTGGCGTTACCGAAAACTTATCGGTAACATAAAATATATTTTCACCAAAAACAGAGGCATTTAAGTTGGGTAAATCAAACTGCTTTTGGCTTTGGTAATTTGGAAATTCCTCGGTGGCAAAACTAAAATCTGCGTCCGCTCCATCAGTTCCAGGCCCTTGTTCTTGATAATTATCCGCTTTGTAAAATTTAGCTCCAATTAAAAAAGTGGCGTCTTTATTCAACACTTTGTAATTCGTTAATAAACGCGACTCGAAACCAAAATTATTAAAATCGCCTTTTATTAAATCCCGCTCTTCATTAGGGTCTATGTCACTCACTCTATTTGAACGAAACCCGAGTGCTTTTCTCGATGCATTTAGTCCAAAAGCATTAAAAGTGAAGTTTGTTTTATCAGAAAATTTATGAGACAACTTCAAACTATATAGTAACCAATCTACCTTAAACCAATTACGCGCTCTATTACTTTGAAGTGGATCGTCGTTAAACATAGCATCGGTTAAACCACCTGCCTGTTGCGCCAAATAATTTAAGTAAGTAACCTCTCCGGTAAGCTTGGTCTTCTCAGTAAATTGATACCCCAAATGAGCAAAAATATTTTTAGATTCAAATTCTGAATTTGGACGAAACCCATCTCCTTTTTTATAGTTGAAATAACTATAATAACTCCATTTATTTTTGGTGCCACTAACACTAGTGAAATTGGTATACAATCCATAACTTCCTAAAGTATTTCGAGTAATTATCTCAAAAGGTTTATTCGGATTTGGTTCCTTCATTTTAAAATTGATTAAACCTCCAAACTGCGTTCCATATTGTAAAGATGCCGCTCCACGAATAACTTGAATTTCAGATAATCCTTCGGCAGCAGGCGTATAATAACTCTCAGGATAGCCCAAAACATCGGCACTAATATCGTAACCATTTTGACGTGTATTGAAGTTGGCAGTTCGGTTAGGATCTAAACCACGACCACCAATATTAAGCTGTAAACCCGCATCATCATTTTGATAAATATTTAAACCCGCCACTTGGCTATAAATTTGTCGCGCGTTATTAGACGCTAAATTTGCCATAGACTGTTCTACTAAAACTACTTCTGTTTTTTTTCCGGCGTAAATGGCCGTTTCTTCAACATCTTTTAAACGTTGTAATTCGAAAATTCGTTGCTTTCTGGCGGTAATTTCTACTTCCGATAAATTCTGAGTTAAATCTTTTAAAGTAATTTTTAAGGTTGAAGCGTTTTCTGTTTGAATGGTGATTTCTTCAACTTCATATTCAAAAGAAAAAAACACAAGCGTGATTTCCTTTTTAGATGTCTCAAACTGAAAAAAACCTTTATTATCAGTAGTTGCAATAACACCTGTTGCTTTATCATACACCTTAACATCTTCAACAGGTTGTTTATTTTCTAAAAATGTAACTGTTCCTGAAATTTTATGTTGAGCAAAACAAGACACGCTAAAAATAAGCGCGATTATAATTTTAAAGTCCTTTAATATCATCCTTAAATGGTAAAATCCAATGTTTGGGTTTAATTGATTCCTTTTCTGCGTACAAATCTACGGTTTTATTGATATACGCCGTACTTAATCGGCCATTTAATGCCACGTAACTTTCAACAAAAACTTGTACATTTTTATGTCCTTGTGCCATAAAATGATCGCCTAAATAATGGGCATATTCTAAAATAAAATCAGGTTGAAAACTCATTTGTTTTTCCTGAAATGGAGTTAAAAAATCTTTATTATCGACATAAAAAAAACTCCCCGTTTCTTTATTTACAATTTTGAAAGTTGCAATTCCCATTTTTTCCATCAGCATGACGCGCCATGAAAACCGATAACCTTCTTCCGTCCAAAACAACTCATTTGGGTAACACAGATAGCGAAATGGAAACACCAATTGAATGCTAAAAAATAACACGAAAACAGGAATAATTAACCTTTTATTTTTAAGTTGAAATTGAGAAATCACAGCTAACTTTGGATGGTTTCCAAAATGCTTCCGAAAAGATAATTGATTCAATATTCTTTTTAGAAAGGCTATAATTTTTTGATGAAAATCGGCTTCGAAAAAGATTAAAGTTGAAACAATCATGATAAACGGAAACATGCCGATAGGAAACAAAATCCTTGTAAACACATGAAAAACAACGACAATTGCAAAAGCAAACCAGCGCGTTTTTTTATATAACAATAAAAATGGTATGCATAAATCGTACAGCATACCACTCCAACTCATGGCAAAATGAAACCAATTTTGTTGCATAAGATTTTCGCCAATAAATGGTAAATCATATTTTGAAGGCAACCATATTTTTAAAGGCATAGCTCTAAACAGCCAATCACTATTTAATTTGGCTAAACCAGCATAAAAATAAACGATTCCTAAAAGGAGTTTAATGCTATCAATGCTCCATTTTGGAATGTTTTGATATGTTTTTCTTCGGAAGATATTATCTACTGAAAAATGTGCGTTTGCCGGTAAAAAAATCATTATAAAACTTAATAAGCTTATAAAGTAGTAATGATTTAAATAGGTGGTTTTATCCATCAATTCAATGTAAGTAAAACTTAAAAAGAAAGTGATAATAGCAAGCCGATATTTAAAGCCCAAAGCAACTGCAATGGCTGAAATACCGCAAACAGCAAACAATAAATATGTATAAATACCTAACGGTTTTACAAACTCAAAACCATAATAAGAAAAATGAAATTTGGGTTGAATATAAAAACTATCAATCCAGCCATGATACCAAAACCTAACGATACTTAAACACATCATAAACCCGAAACACAGACGAAATACCGCTAATGGCGCCGCGCTAGTGGTTTGTTTCAGGTATGTTTTAATATTCAACTTCATGAATGATTACGTTTTGCAAACGCCTGTTACGCAAAAAAGGTTGCCTCTTTAATGAGACAACCTTTTTAATGTTATTTATATTTTTTTAATCGCCATCGGCATCTTTATAATCTACACTAACATTGAAGGCTTGAAGCATATCTACCTTAAGTGAAATTACCACTAGTTGCAGCGCATCATAAGCTTCTGTCATTTTAGAGTTATCTGAATTAACTTGATCGTGAAAATTATCATCTAGCAAATTAATTTTGGTTCTAGCCCCATCCATCCGTGTAGTTAAAATTGCACTTAAATCGCTACGCTCTAATGCTACTAAATAGCTTTTTAAACTTTCGCCAGTTGTACTTGAGTTATAATATTTTCCGTTAAAGGTATTTTGCACCGCTAATAAAGCTTCCAATGCTAACTCTTTAGATACTTCTTGATTATAAAAAGCTTCCACTTTTTCTGGCAATAAATTACTATCGGAAAAGACACCTGCAGGAATCCCAAATTTATTGGCGCGCAAATTCTTTTCGAAATAAAAGATATAATCGTTTACAAATTTATTTAACGAGCTGGTTGCTGTATTAGCTGTTCCTGCTACAAAAACATCGCGATAGCTAGACGTCCAATCGGTTAAAACCGTTTCTGTTAAACTAGACATTTGGTTAACAAGATCGGATAAATACGTTTTATACTTAGCGTCTTCATACTTCGTTAAAATTTCAGCATCCGTATCGGCAATACCATATAACATATAATCTACTGCCGGAAAACCTACTGCATCATTATTATTCGCATGTGTTAAATCGTAATCGCCACTATCAACATTTGCCTCAACATCTGCTGTAGAAACAGGGTAAATATTCATTTGGAAACCGTACAAAATAGATTCTGCCTTACCAATATTAAACATTTCAACATGTTGCCAAACTTTATATGCCGCCAACCAAGATACTCTTAATTGATCTAAATTACTTTGATTTGCATCGGCTATAAACGCATCTTTATCAGCTTTAAACGTGGTTAGTTTTGAAGATAAATCTTGAAACGCAGGTACAATAATATTATCGGCCAAATTGGTTAATAAGGCCCCCCTATCAAAATCGTCACTAATACCTGATGGGCTATCATCCGAAGATGATGAACTACAAGCCACGATAAACATTATCGCTACTATTGGTAAAAAAATCTTTTTAATCATACTCTGTATTTTATTCTAAAGCGCTACAAATAACGCTAAAATTTAATTAGCAGCTTGCTCGGTAGTGAAACCAAATTTTGCAGAAATTTCAGCAGAAATGGCATCTAAAGTATCAGCCGTTACATCCCAAAAACCATCACCTTCCATAAGCGTTGCTAAATAAGCATCTACTTCTGATTTAGTAAAATATGGTACTGTATCGTTTGGCTTTCTGGTAAATTGAAGGCTATAAATAAATCCGTAAGCTTCTGATAAAGCATGAAAAGCACTAGCGTTATCTACTCCTAAATTGGCTTTTCCAGATTGTAAATAATACACCGCTCTAACAGCAGGAATTTTAGAAATATTTTCCTTAATGATATTAGCTTGCGCATCACGTAAACTATACTCTTGGGCAACAATGGCAGCACGACCTAATGTAAATGCGTCGTAAATATCATCATCAATATCATCAAAATCCTCATCGCTTTCTACACGGTCTAAATATTCACTTAAAAATGAATCTACATCTAATTCAGGATCTGTAGCATCTAATTCGGCACCATATAAATAACCAAAAGCTTCATCCCATTTATGCTCCATAGAAGTGTATGTTTTACCTTCTTCTAAAACCCCATTATTATTATCAGTAACATTTGTACCTGCATCTAAAACCGCCGGGCTTAAATAGTTATTTAAAATCTGATCTATCATTAAAGCGCCAATCAACCCTTTAGCAAAAGCTTGGTTGTACTCTAGTCCTTTTTCATTGATATAACGTATTGTTCCTCCGCCACTCTGTTGTAAGTTTCCTGCAACGCCGGCAGATGCTGTAAGGCTCCAATTTGTAAAAACATTATCTACTTGACCATCAATCCAGCTATCAAAATCGGCTTTAATTTCGTTCGCTTCTGTTGTATTCGCAGCAAAATAATCGGTGGAAGCGGCTACTTTACTTTTTACACTTTTATCAGAAGCGTTTAAATCTGCATCGCTAAAATCGTTTGCATCAGCAACGTGCGCAAACATAGCATTTAACTGTTCTTTTGTACTTGAGTTATCTTTTAATGCAGACACCAATTCTTCCGCCATTAAAATTCTTGTGGTTTGACCACTGTAGCTTACTGATGAATTAGCACCTCTGAAAAACGAATAGTTTTCAGGTGTTGCTATGTTACCACTTCCGTTTCCATCATCATCACTAGAACATGATTGAAACAACGCTGATACTACAAAAAGACTTAATACTATATTTTTCATACTAACTATTGAGTTTATTTAGACTTATTACAAATAATCTATTATTTTTAAGGTGCAAATATAAAACAGATAAAAACTTTACGCAATGTTTATTTAGAATTAATTAAAATAAAGAAAAAAAAACATGTCATTAATAAGATTTTAATGACAACTAGTTAATGATACACCTTGAAAATTTTGGACGCTTCGTTATATGCACTCTCAAAACTGAGCGCATTTAAACTGTTGTTTTTTTGAGTTGTAAAATAAGATAGTAATTTCTCGGTAGGCATATTCCCCGTTAGTTCGTCTACTGCCATCGGGCACCCACCAAAACCTTGGATGGCCCCGTCGAAACGAAAACATCCCGCTTTGTATGCCGCATCAACCTTTTCGAACCAAGACGATGGCGTAGTATGTAAATGTGCCCCAAACTCGATATCTGGATATAAAGGAATTAAATTAGAAAATAAATAATCGATGCTTTCCGCGTTGGATGTGCCAACCGTATCACTTAATGAAAGTATTTTTACTCCCATTTTAGCTAATTTTTCGGTCCACTCCCCAACAATATCAACATTCCATGGATCGCCATAAGGATTTCCGAAGCCCATAGAAATATACACTACCACTTCTTTATTCGCTTTATTGGCAAGCTCTAAAATTTCAGAAAGTGCATCTACCGATTGCGCAATGGTTTTATGCGTATTTCGCATTTGAAAATTCTCCGAAATAGAAAATGGATATCCTAAATAGTCAATAACATCATGTTTACAAGCATCTTCAGCACCGCGCGTATTCGCAATAATGGACAACAGTTTACTTGTTGTTTTACTTAAATCGAGCTGCGCTAAAACTTCGGAAGTATCAACCATTTGCGGAATGGCTTTAGGCGACACAAAACTCCCTACATCTATAGTATCGAATCCAACACGTAACAACGACTGAATGTATTGCACCTTTTTGGCTGTAGGAATAAAAGTCTTTATTCCTTGCATGGCATCACGCGGACATTCAATTATTTTTACAGGTTTGGTCATGAATAATTTCTAATTACAGTTGTTAAAAATACTATTATTTTTTCTGAAAGTAAAGCAGTAAAATTTCAAGACCTAAATGAATCAAGAAATCTAAGCTCTAAAAACGTGATATATTAAAAATCTAGTTGATTTTTTAAGCGCTAACCCCAAACTATGTTTTCATAAACTACTTACAACAAGCAAAATAACATGCTTTTAAGCTGATAAATAACGCACTTCATACGGTAATCGAGTATTTTCCGGTAGATGACGTTTATTTTCTTTTAACCTATATTATAGATATACATTTGATAAAATATTTACCCCAAAATGAATGTTTCTTTAAAAAATATACCTGCTTTAGTTTTCTTCATATTAACTTTACTTTTTAGCGCAAATGGTTTTGCTCAAACTGAAGAAGTTTTAGAATGTCAAACTGTAAATTCAGCCGAAGCTTTAAACTATTTTAATGCTCATAAAAAAGAATTAAAAGCTGTTGAAAGCTTGTTTGCTCAAAAACGTTCTGCAAATTCGAAAGGCGGTGACGCTCCTATTCTTGAGGATATTCCTGTAAAAGTACATATCATTAGATATTCTAACGGCACGGGAGGTTTAAATGAATTCGATTTAACTGAAACATTCAGGCATTTGAATAATGAGTTTAACGGTGCCAGAGTGGGTTTCTCTTTATGGGAAGGCATTAATTTTATTGATAACAGTACACTAATACGTTTTAAAAAAGGAGATGAAAAAACCTTGATAGACGACCATTATGTACCTGGTATTTTAAACATTTATTTTTCTGAATATGTAACCAACGCTTCAAAAGCTTCTATTTGTGGTTATAGTGAAAATACTGAAAACCGAGATATCGTGGTTTTAAAAAATAGCTGCGCTATGAACAGCTCTACTTTGGCTCATGAAATTGGCCATATACTATCTTTAGTACATACCCATGGTATAAACAACACCTCATTAACAACCGAATTAGTTGATGGTAGCAATTGCGATACCGATGGCGACGGAATCTGTGATACGCCTGCTGACCCAGGATTATCGGATGATAACGTAAATAATTTTTGTAAATATACAGGTAAAGAAACCGATGCCAACGGAGATGCTTTTACTCCAGACACATCGAATATGATGTCTTACTCTAGAAAAGCTTGTCGTAGCTACTTTTCAACACAACAAATTATAAGAATGTACACTTATTTTATTTTGGAAAAAAATAGGTTTACTAAACCGGGTATTGTTCCCGAAGTTATTACAGAAACACCTTTGGCTCCTGAAAGCTTAAAGGCTGTAAAACTATATCCAAATCCAATACAAAACGAAAACATCCATTTAACAACTAGCGATATTTCAGCAGATATTCAATTCCAAATCAGTAATTATCAAGGGCAAATTTTAGCTTCTGGCCGTGTTAAAAACAATGAAATTGAAGTAGGTAACCTATCTTCAGGAAGTTATTTATTGTATTTAAATAACGGAAATTCCACCGTTACCCGTAAGTTTATTAAGTAATACGACTTAAATCTCCTTCAATAAAACTAGAACACAAAGTGTTGTATGCTCATTTTGACGCGTTCTTTTTTTCTGAATTATTACTTCGGAATACATTTAGCTAAACTTAAAGATAACCACGTTTCCCTAGTAATTCTTGGTGTTTTTAAAGCCAGTTAAACTACACTGCATCTTTAAAACGATAAGGAGAATTAACAGCATCAATTAACTGTTTTTTCATACATACCTCTACCTCATTTAAAATTTAACAGAAATCAGGAAGTAGTAAAATCCCCTATATTCGTAAAATAAAAGACACACTCTATTTCAGCTTAATATTGTCGGGATACTATACTCTACACTTTAAATCAAATAAGAAGCCTCTTAAAATAGCATAACTACCTTAAGAGGCTCCTTATTTATTCTTCCCGTTTATCACTACATAAACAAGTTGATATTTAGTTTTTGTGCAATGGCGCCAATATAGGCATTCCCATTTTTAGTTTTTTCAATCTCAATAAAGCTTCAACATAATAATAATCGCCATAAATAATAGAATAATCTATTTCTGAACCAGCTGGTGCATGTCCTGTTGAATGTAATAAAAGTGCTGTATTAGCATCTTTACTTTGGTAATTTGCAGACAATTCTACTAACATTTTTTCACCTTTATCCATATACATCTTAGCCGTAGCTTCGTCTTCTGTAAAAGTTGCTAACTCTAATATAGCTGATGCTACAACGGCAGCTGCAGAAGCATCTCTTGTAGTATTCGGGATGTCTGGTGAGTCAAAATCCCAGTACGGAATTAAATCTTCTGGTAATCTATCTAAATACACTTGTGTTACTTTATGTGCAAAATCTAAGTATTTTGGATCTTTTGTTTCTCTATAAACCATAGTATATCCATAAATAGCCCACGATTGTCCACGTGCCCACATACTGCTATCACTATAACCTTGGTGTGTAACTGCTTTTATTTTTTCGCCAGTATCCTTATCATAAATAACTACATGATACGATGTATAGTCTGGTCTAAATTGATTTTCCATAGTTACATCGGCATGACTAACAGCCATATCATAAAGCGCCTTATTACCGCCATTTTTTGATGCCCAGAATAACATTTCTAAATTAATCATGTTATCCATAATGGTGTTATGTTGCGGCCATTCCATATTTGGCACATCTCTAGGCCAAGACAAAATAGTCCCTACATTAGGGTTAAAAAGTGTTGCCAATGTATCGGCTGTTTTAAGAATAACATCTTTATACTCAGGGTTACCAGTTAAACGGTATCCATTTCCAAAACTATTATGAACCTGAAAGCCTAAATCGTGATCTAAGGCAGGTGTTACAGAAAGCGGTTTTAAGTATTGTGTAAATTTATCTGCTGTTTGCTCCCAACCTATTTCATTCGTGAATTCATATAAATACCAAAGTTCTCCTGGCCAAAACCCGCTGGTCCAATCTTTATAATCAACATAGCGCCAAGTTTTACTATCTGGGGCTATATTTCTTGGAATATTGCCATCTGCTGGCACCAGTTTTACTGCTTTAGACGTTTGTTCAACACAGTATGCTAATTGTGCATCGATATCAAAGCCCGTTTCAGCTTTAACTTCACTCTTTTTTTTGCCACAATTTACCATAAGTATGGTTACAAAAAATGCTCCTAGTATTTGTAATTTCATATTCATAATATTTCTTAATATATACGTTTTTATTTTTATTCAATGTCAAATTTCCTCTTCTCGTTTTTCTAAAATTCAAAAAACGAAATTGCTGTTTCCATAATTAAAAACAGACTACATAATTGGAAAACCAATATTACCAAGAATATCATTTCATTAACATAAATTATAACTTTATTAGTATAAATTATAGACATATTTCGGCCAAAACCGCTTTAAAACATGATGATTCTAATTTAATTCTCTAAAAATTGAAATATTTATCCCCGCACATCTACTTATATAAAAAGACTAAAAAGCAATCATTAATTAACATAATTACTTCAAGTTTTTCACCTCTAAATTTTGAAATAAATCAATTTACATTTTAAAAATAAAACAAAAAAAACCTCTGATTATCTCAGAGGTTTTATTGTAAGAACTAACAATTATTATATTTTAATTACTGCTAGTTCTACCTTTTTAATTTAATATTTGCTATTAATTAAGAAATCAAATAGGTGTGTTATTTAGTCGCTACTATACTGCTTTTATTTTTTTACGAAAATGTTGGTGTAATACCATCTTCCATTTTCATTTTTTTCTGCTGAAATATCAAAGTTTGTAAAATCACCTTCCATTGTTTTACGATGTCCTTCACTAGCAATCCAAGCTTTTACTAAAGTTTTTGCTGAGCTAAAACCATAGGCTACATTCTCAGAAACAGTCTCTACACCCGTATGTGTTTTTAAATATTCGCTTCTTTTAAAAAAGTTATCGTGAGAAATTTTATTATTCTCCATCATATAATCCGTATGGCTAAAAGCGACAGATTTTATAATATCCATATTATCTAAAGTCTTTAATCCTAAAGAATCTCTATATTCATTAATTAATTCTAAAGTTTCTAACTCAATACTTTTAGTAATTAGAGCTTCCGAATTGATTTGAATATCGTCAAATGTTTCGTTAGTATTCTCAGGTGAACATGAAAATGAAAAAAGGGCTAAAAGCGCAATTAAAGGTAGTTTGGTTAAGATTTTCATAAGTAGCTATTTTAAAGGTTTGATGACTTGGTGTCAACAAAGTTAAACGGCAACCTAAAAGAAAATGTTAAGGAAATGTTAAAATCGATTAAAAACATGTATTTCAACGATTTTTAATGCTTTTAATCGTTGAAATACACATTTTGAATTACATAAAGTGCATTTCAGCGATATTTTACGGAGATAAACGATCGATTTTCCATGAATAATCATTTTGAAGTTGATATCGGATTCTATCATGTAATCTATTCGGTCTGCCTTGCCAAAATTCCATTTCAACAGGCTTCACAATATACCCCCCCCAAGTATCAGGACGCACAATTGCTTTATCTTTATATTCTATTTCTAATTGAGATAATTTGTTTTCCAAAAAAGCACGATCTGGTATTACTTCACTTTGGTTTGACACCAATGCGCCCAATTGGCTGCCCGTTGGTCTCGACTCAAAATACCCATCGCTCATGTTTTTTGCAATTTTTTCAGCTTTACCTTTTATAATAACCTGACGTTCGGCACCATGCCAAAAAAAGGATAAACAAACGTTGGGGTTTTCAGCAATAGCCTTTCCCTTTTCACTCATATAATTGGTGTAAAATATAAAGCCTTCAAAAGTATAGCGTTTTAAGAGTACAACTCTACTTTTAGGATAACCATCTTTCCCTAAAGTAGAAACCGTCATCGCATTTGTTTCATTTTCAGTAAAAAACGAATCGACTTCATGAAACCATTTCTGAAATAATTCTAAAGGGTTTTCCGGTACCTCTTCTAAAAGTAACTCCCCTTTACTATATGTTTTTCTATAATTACTTAAATCGTTTTCCATAATTCAAAATAACGAAAAAAAACGATTGGTATTAACAGTTTGCTTGTACGATTTTTCGAATATTTCTTTTATAATTGATTATAAAATGAGATTTCAAGATTCAGACTACTATAAAATACTAACGTACAAACGGATAGAAAAGCCTTTTGACACCTATTACCTATGTGATAAATTTTATATTTCAGATATAAATAGAGGCATTAATTTTTCTTGGATTCATGCCCAAACAATGATTGACATTATACTTAATTTTTATGGTGAACAAGCCAAGCTCGGTTTTATTACAAACCGGGTAAATAATTATTCTGTAGATCCTCAAAATTGGGTTAAAGCACAAAAAGAACACAATTTTATGACAATAAATGCCATTGTAACCTATAGCGAACCAAGTTATAAAGTGTCCACTCTAGAAAAGCATTTTATCAAAAATACTTTAAAACGTTGTTTTTCTCTTGAAGAAGCGATTAAATGGGTACAAAACCATGATGCTCTTAAATAATAAATAATTTAGCTTATTATTTTTGAGTTTTAATATGGTTTAGCTAAAATCGAATACTTTACCATCTTCACTAAGTTCTACGTTTTCAAAAACTTCTTGAGCTTCAGCTTTAAAGGGTTCTAAACCGCCATAACGTGTAGAGAAGTGTCCTAGAACCAAAGTACCTACATTAGCTTGTTTGGCTATACTTGCAGCTTCTTTTGCTGTAGAATGCTTGGTTCGTGGACCTAAATGCGCATGTTTTTCTAAAAATGTGGATTCGTGATACAATACATCAACATCCTTTATAATAGGTACAATATCTTCTTTATAAACCGTATCGCTACAAAAGGCATAGCTCTTTGGTTTTTGGCCTGGTTTGGTAACGGATTCGTTTCTTATTAAAATACCATCTTCATTTTCTACATCGAAACCTTGTTTTAATTTTCGGTAATACGCCACATCTATATTAGCTTCTTCTGCTAAATCGACATCTAATTTACGCTCGCCTTCTTTTTCTTTAAATAAATAGCCGTTGGTATATATGCGGTGTTCTAGTGGAATGGTGTGCACTTCAACCAGCTCATCTTCATAAATTAATTCCGATTCCTTTGAAGTTAGCTCATGGAAATATAAATTATAATTGGTCCAAGAATCGGCCAATTTCATTTGTAAAGTCACAATTTCCTTAATCCCTTTTGGGCCATAAACATGCAAATCGGCTTCTCGCGTTAATAGTCTAAATGTAGAAATTAAGCCTACTAACCCAAAAAAATGATCGCCATGTAAATGAGAAATAAATACATGTTTAATTCTATTAAACTTTATTTTATGCCTACGTAAATGCACCTGTGTTCCTTCTCCACAATCTATTAGAAACATGTGATTGTTAATTTCTAAAACTTGTGCTGTGGTATTGGTTAAAGCTCGTGGAGTTGCGCTATAACAGCCTAAAATAGTGAGCTTCATAATTTAAGTTGGGGTTTATAGTTTAAAGCATCTTCCGCAGTAAATTTACTTTTAAAAGAAAACGCATAAGGAGTTTCGCCGTGTGTATTTAAATAATCTAATCGGTTTTTAGCATCTTGAAACGTAGGCTCTAGACCTTCTGGACTATACCAAAATGCCATGTGCATCATCTTCATTTTACTAAACCATTCTTTTTTGCGTTTAAAAACTTGGTTGTGTCCCGATTGGTACGTGTATGCAAAAAGAGATTCTAAATCGGTCCAAACCGACATATTAATAATTAAGCTTTCATCCTGAAAAACGTTTACCGCTTCGTCTTTATCTTCATCTTTTAATCGCCAAATAAAGCCATTACTGTTATCTGCAAGCGCATTCATTTTATCAACATGATTAATAAAATCTCGCATAATGGGGTCGTCCATTGGTGCTAAGCGCTTAGCAATATTAACTTGATTCAGGTGCCATTTAATCATATTACAACCCTAAATCGCGCTCCATTTCTTCCATTTCAATGATATCGAAAGCTTCCTGTATAGTAGGTACCACCACCAATTCTTCTGGCGCGGTATCCAAATCTATTTTACTAGATACAATAACAAACGATTGATTTGATGCTCTATGTGTTTTCGAAATGGCTAAAAATTCAACCACATCTTTTACCCCCACATCTAATAGCGGTGTTAATGCCACAACAATGTTATTGTTTTTAAATTTAGGATATAAAGCCTGTATTTTTTTTACCAACTCAATGCTTGTTGCTTTTTCTTGAGTAATGATGGATATGTTATCTCTTTTATCAATTATCATAACTATTGTTTTATTTTAGACGCTAATAAATAAATTACGGCCATTCGAACTGCTACCCCGTTTTGTACCTGATCTAAAATTATAGCCTGGTCAGAATCGGCAACATCACTCGTAATTTCCACTCCACGATTTATTGGACCGGGATGCATAATGGTAATTTCCTTATCTAAACTATTCAACAACTCTTTAGTAACCCCAAATTGTTGTGTATATTCTCGCGTAGATGGAAAATAACTAATATCCATACGTTCGTTTTGCACACGCAACATATTAGCAACATCGCACCAATTTAACGCTTTTCTTAAATCTGTCTCAACTTTAACACCTAATTTATCAATATATTTTGGTAAAAGTGTTTTTGGTCCGCAAACCATAACTTCTGCGCCTTGTAATTGTAACGCAAAAATATTAGATAAAGCCACTCTACTATGTAAAATATCGCCTACAATAACTACTTTTTTCCCTTTAACTTCACCTAACTTTTCACGAATAGAATACGAATCTAAAAGCGCTTGCGTTGGGTGTTCATGGGCGCCGTCACCGGCATTTATAATACTCGCCTTAACATGCTTAGATAAAAACACACCAGCACCAGGGTTGGGGTGGCGCATAACCACCATATCCACTTTCATTGATAAAATATTGTTAACCGTATCAATAAGTGTTTCTCCTTTTTTAACGGATGATTGTGCCGAAGAAAAATTAAGCACATCGGCAGACAGTCTTTTTTCGGCCAATTCGAACGATAGTTTAGTACGTGTCGAATTTTCAAAAAATAAATTAGCAATGGTAATATCTCGAAGCGAAGGCACCTTTTTAATCGGTCGGTTTATCACTTCTTTAAAATGATCGGCCGTTTCAAAAATAAGTTGAATATCCTTTTTGTTAAGGTATTTTATTCCTAATAAGTGATTTACACTTAATTCGCTCATGTTTTCTGTATTCAGTTAGACGCCAAAACGTCCGTTATTCTTTTAATTTAACCGCTAGGTCCTACATTCTCTTTGCATCGTTTATAACTGTTCAGTTAAAAACGCGCTACTTTTCAATCAAATAAACTGCATCCTCACCATCTTGTTCGGCCCAATTTACTTTTACTTTTTCATTATTTATCACATCTACCTGTCGGCCACGATAATCGGGCTGAATAGGCAAGTGCCTACTAAAACGTCTATCAATTAACGTTAAAAGTTCAATTTCTTTGGGTCTTCCAAACGACTGAATAGCCGTTAAAGCTGCACGAATACTACGTCCGGTATACAACACATCATCAACAAAAACCACATTTTTATCCTCTACCAAAAAATTAATTTTAGTAGCATTAGCTTCCAACGGTTTGTCGCTACGTCTAAAATCGTCACGATAAAATGTAATATCTAGGCGCCCTAAATTAATATTTTTCACCTTATAATCTTCGGTTAAAATCTTGGTAAGCCGGCTCGCTAAAAATACGCCACGCGGTTGTAGCCCAATAATAACAGTATTCGAAAAATCGTGATGTCTCTCAATAAGCTGGCAAGCCAATCGGTGAAGAATGATGTTTATGGCTTTAGCGTTAAGTAAAACTTTTTGACTCATATAGTGTTCCAAACGGATTTGGTAAACAAAGATAACGCAAAAAATTATAAGTATAAACCCTGCTAATAACTTTATTTTGGGCGCACCCCTACCGGGTCGGGCTATCCGCTTCAAGTCCGCGCTCACCCAATTCGCATTGGGTGCGCTGTGGGCTTTTCACTACTATCCCTTGCGCACTAATTGCAGCGGCAGTTATTAAACCGCTAAAGCAAGTAAAACAAACCGTTATCCAAAAATTGAAACAAAAAAAACCTCAAGAATAAACTTGAGGTTTTATTAAGTTTTAATTAATTGAGTCTATTTTAATGTAAACTCAGAACTTGATACTAAATCTTTATCGTTATATACATTAACAATATAACGTCCTTTTTCAAATTTCTTATCATCATTAGAAGCAACAAACTCACAAACATTAAGGCTTGCATTTTCGTAATTAAACTTACTAATCATACTGTAATTTAATATTTTATTACCAAACTGAACTTGTTCGTTTAAACCTAAAGTTTGGTTTAATGGGTCTACAACTTGAACATATAATTCTTGATCACCAGATTGCACCAACGTGTTTTTTGCTACCGTAAAGCATACTCTAATTTTATCGGTACGGCTAGCACGTTCTGTAGGAATTAATTTCCCAGAATTACGTTCTATAACACCAAAACCTTTTAAGCCAATAGCACCTAAAACAGATGCATTATTAACCACTTCGGCCAATGCTGTGTTTTGTATTAATAAAGAATCTGTAAAAACAGTACGTTCCTCTAATCTTACTCTTGTACTATCTAAAGATGTTGCTAAATACGCGTTCTCTACACGTAACGAATCGTTTTGTGCCATTAACACATCCATTTCTTTCTGTAACGACACATACTTTTGCTTATATCTCCACAAACTTTTAACGTTTGTTTCGGATACTTTTAAAGAATCTATTAAACCTTGAATTCTTCCTCTAGCTTCAATTAAATTATTGTTCGAAATTTGATTTTCATTAATAGCTTCATCGTACTGTTTAGCCATGGTGTTTAAATCGTTCATAACCAATTCCTTTTGTTCGGTTAATTCCTTTTGAACATCGTTACTCTTTTTATTAAGGTTCATGGCATAAAAACCTGTTGCTAAAAATAGAACTAATGCAATCCCCAAAGCAACCTTAAGTCCAGTACTACTTGTTGTATTTTCCATAATTATATATTTAATCTTATTTGTTTCTTAGTTTAAACTTTATATTTTGTTAGCACTATGTTTATATACGGTATTTGTTTTAATTTGGATGTACTTAATTGTTAAAAAACCAATAATTATGTAATCTCTTACAAGGGCTTTAAAACAGCCTAACACCTTAAAAACAAACACTTATTACTTATTACTTATGAATTTTAAAATAATACCTTTTGAAAACCAATACACTAAAGACTTTTACCATTTAAATATTGAATGGTTAGAAGCGCTTTTTAAAGTAGAAGCTTACGATAAAAAAGTTTTAAGCCAACCACAGCAATATATTATAGATACTGGCGGATATATTTTTTTAGGACGTAAAGATGATGTCATCATAGGAACTGTTGCATTAATGCCTATTATCAATTCTAATTATTTTGAGCTCACAAAAATGGCTGTTTCACCTAAGTATCGTGGACTAAAAATAGGTCAAACCATGATGGAACATGTTATTGAATTTGCAAAAACAAAGCAGATTCCAAAACTTATTATTTGTTCGAGCACCAAACTAGAAAACGCCATTTACATCTATAAAAAATATGGTTTTGTTGAAATACCTATGGAACCAAACAATCATTACGAACGATCTGATATTAAAATGGAATTATTTCTTATGCGCTCCTAGTTAAATAAAAAATCTAACAATTATTATCCTATGACTCTAACGGTATTTCTGGTAATTTATTTTTAAAACTTGCCGCATTCTCTCTGTAGGTTACATTTTTCTTTTTAGAAATAAGCACTAGCAAATCTTCCTTTAAGGTAAATAACGTTCCGCCTCTAAAAGTATCTGTTAGTAAGGTTTCTATTTCTGCAATTGCTTCCTTTAGGGTAAATTGTTTGTAAAGCTCTTCTTCAGTATAACGGTATTTTAATTGAAAAACCGTTTTTCCTTCAACTACAAACAAACGCATGTAAACATTTACTAAGCCTTCGCTTTTTCGAACGGGTTTACTTAAGGTTAGTTTTACAAACTCATCATTGATTACACTTTGCTGTAATCTTTCAAAAAATTCTTTAAATTCACTCATGTTGCAAAGATAGAAAATGCTTGAATATAGTTGGTAGTTATTAGGTATTTGTTGCTCGTTAACTATACTAAATGGACGGAAAAGTAATTTTATTAGTACACCCGCGTTAGGGATTGATGCGGCATCCTTTTTAAAATGAGATCTACACTAACTTTAGCTAGACACGAACGTTTTAAAAAACGAGAGTTTATGCTGTTTAATTAAACCTACTTTTTAAAAAGATATAGCGGAAAGCCCGACCCTTTTCGGGTAACGCCATAAAAAAACGATTGATAAACTAAGATGTCTATCAATCGTTTTTATATGATTTTTTTGAACTGTTATTAGCCTTTTAACCAAGCTGATTTTAATGTTTTTTGAGCTTCGGTTGCATCTGCTTTTTCAAAAATGCCTTCGCCCATAGTAAATGCTGGCGTGGCGGTGGTTTTAATTTCGATGTTTTTACCGGCACGCTCTAAGGTAATATTTACCTCGGAACCTGGCTCCCACATATTCATTTTTTGTAAAAGTCTGTTGGCGTTTAACATGGTTAACGGCTCCCCTTCTATGGCTTTTAAAATATCATTTCCTTGCACGCCTTGAGCTTTCCAGAAACTGTTGTTTTCTACATCGTCGATAAAAAAGACTTGTCCTTTTTGAGGGTCGGCGCCAAATAACAGGTTTCCTGCGTTTTGCACATAACCCGTTTCTACTTCTCCTTCTCCAATTTCTAACCCTACTTTACCTAAAAATTCGTTGTAGTTAATTGGAATATCGCCGATAACATGGGCATCGAAAAATTCGCGTAACGACGGGTAAGTCATGGCTACAATTTCGTCTATTAATTTATCGTCTTCGAAAGGTTTATTTTTTCCGTATTTATTAGAAAGTTCTTTCATTAGCGATAAAATACCGCGGTTTCCATTACTTTCCTCACGCATTAAAATATCGATACACATCCCTATTAACGCACCTTTTTGGTACACGTTGGTGTATTGATCTTTATACGGTGCCTTTAATACATTTTCACTCATAATGGTGAAACTCATGGCATCGTTCATATTTGAAGATGCTTGTACTTTTTCCATTATTTTATTGAAAAACTCATCTTCTGAAACTAAGTCTTCACTAACCTGAAATAAAGTTGCAAAATATTCGGTTACGCCTTCGTACATCCATAAATGTTTGGAGAATGTTGGGTTGTTGTAATCGAAATAATGCACATCTTCGGAATGTACGCTTAACGGAGTTACAATGTGGAAAAATTCGTGCGATACCACATCGGTCATGCTGCTAGCCAAACTCGCTTCGTCCATTTCTTCTGGCAATACCACTACAGTAGATGTGTGATGCTCTAAGGCTCCAAAACCTTTTGGAGAATCTTCATTTCCTTCTGATAAATACAAGTAAATATCGTAACGTGGTGTTGAATTTATATCGCCCAAAAACACTTTTTGAGCTTGCATCATTTTAAAAACAGTTTCTTTTAAAGACGCTGCAGAATGTACTTTGTTGGGAGAATATACACTTAAAACAATTTTAATATCGCCTACCATAAATTCTTCAACATCCAGATTTCCGTACATCATTGGATTATCGGTAATGTCGAAATAACGTGGCGCAAAATAACTTGTAGTTATGCTTTTACCATCATCGCTAGTTTTAGAGTCTACAGTTTGTAATGCTGAAGTACGAACAAAATCGGCTGCTCCCGTAACATCTAACTTATATTGATTGTTTTTTAAATTATCGAAATACCCAATAAAACCATGTAAATTAAGGACGTAGTTTTCGGGTTCGATATTGGTTCCCGATGGTGAAAATGGCTCTTCGCCACCAATACCACCTTTGGTTTCAATATCGAAAGTATCGTTTACTAAATATGTAATTTTATCTAATTCCTTAGCATTTTCAATAGTCCAAGTATTTTTATCTACCTTAATTACCGGCATACTTTCACCTTTGTAGTTTAGCGCTTTAAAATCGTCTACATATTTTCCAAAATCACTTACCGAATATGTCCCTTGCACTACTTTTGGTAATCTATACGTTACGCTAGATTCGGTAAAACGACCTGGGTTTATTACAACAGGCGCTTTATCGTTGGTCACTTCATTTAAATTAATTGAAGTTTCAATAGGTAAACTCACGGCCAAATCGTTACTCGTTTTTTTAGAAGCAGTACAACTTGCTAATAAAAGGCCCATCATAATAGATGTAGAAAGGAACTTGGTATTCATAATACTTTTTGTGTTAATTTATGCTTTGTTTAGGTGGCGCTTAATGCGACTTTTCAATTAAATACAACAAAAAAATAACGCAAATAGAATCCTTAATTATTGAAAATTCGAGTAGGTTATTTAGGGTGTAAATAAGTGAGCCCGAAATTACTATTATGATATATAATTATCTCCTAAGGTTTTGTTAAATTCGCATCATGCAAAAACCTTTAGTTAGTATTTTAATTCCGTTTAAAAACACAGGAGCGTATTTAGAGCCTTGTTTGTTATCCATTTTAAATCAGACCTATTCCAACTGGGAATTATTAATTATTGATGATGGATCTACCGACAATAGTTTCGGAATTGTGAACACTTTTGCTATAAAAGACGAGCGCATCAAACTTTTTAAAAATACCGGCCAAGGAATTATCGATGCTTTAAAACTGGCTTTTGAAAAAAGTACAGGCGAACTCATTACCAGAATGGATAGTGATGATGTAATGCAACCCAACAAAATTGAAGTTCTAAGCAACCATTTAATTTTGCACGGCACAAAACATGTAGCGCTTGGTTTAGTAAATTACTTTGCTGAAGGTGGTATTAAAGACGGCTATAAAAGTTATGAAACTTGGCTAAATAGCTTAACATTAAAAGGACGTAATTTTTCTGAAATTTATAAGGAATGTGTTATTCCATCGCCTTGCTGGATGGTCTATCGAAGCGATTTAATAGCTTGCGATGCCTTTAACCCCAGCCGTTACCCAGAAGATTACGACTTGGCTTTTCGTTTTTACAAACATCAATTTAAGTGCATTCCTTGCGATGTTGTTTTACATAATTGGCGCGATTATAACAACCGCACGTCGCGCACGCATGTACATTATGCCGAAAACCATTTTATAGATATCAAATTGCTTTACTTTTTAGAACTTGATTATAATCCAAGAAAAACACTAGTGGTTTGGGGCGCCGGAAATAAAGGAAAAACTATTGCAAAAAAACTGATTGCTCAAAATATCCCTTTTGAATGGATTTGCGACAATCCTAAAAAAATTGGTCGTGATATTTATGGTGTTATTCTGAAACCATTCCGCGATTTAGAATCCATTACAAACCCGCAAAGTATTATTACAGTGGCCAATAAAACCGAACAAAAAACTATTTTAAACTATATGAATGGGTTGAATTTAAAATCAATTTCTGATTATGTTTTTTTCTGTTGACAAGCCACAAACCTGCCTTTTATAAAAACAGGAATTCGTGATTAAGAAATATTTTAAAATTCAATTGCATTTTCTATCTTTGACTAATCAGAAAAAACCATGCAGTTTAAACACCCCGAACTTCTTTACGCCTTATTTTTACTGCTAATCCCTATTATTGTTCATTTATTTCAATTAAGAAAATTTGAAAAAGTAAGCTTTACAAACGTCGCTTTTTTAAAAGAAGCCAAACTCCAAGCCCGAAAAAGTTCGCAAATAAAAAAATGGTTGGTGCTTTGCACACGACTCTTATTACTCGCATGTATTGTTTTAGCTTTTGCACAACCTATTATTGCGAATAAAAACGTTTTCAAGTCGAAAAAAGAAACGGTTATTTATTTAGACAATTCCTTTAGTATGCAGGCCAAAGGCAATCAAGGCGAATTGCTAAAGCGTGCCGTACAAGATATTATTGAACAGGTTCCGGAAGACGATAATATTTCGATAATTACCAACAGTCAAGTCTTTAAAAACACCACTATAAAAAGCATAAAAAACGAATTATTACAACTTAATTATGCTGAAACACCATTAACCACAACTGCTGCTTTATTAAAAAGTAACACCTTTTTTTCTAAAGATAAAAACAGTTTAAAAAAATTAATTTTTATTTCTGATTTTCAAGAAACGGAACATCCTATTTTAGTTGACAAAGATTCGTTAAAATTGACTCATTTTGTCCAACTTCAACCTGTAAACGTTGAAAATATTTCAGTTGACAGTCTTTATATTTCTGAAAAATCAGCTTCCGAAATCACATTAAAAGTCCTTTTGAAAAATAATGGAAAAGCTATCGAGAATTTACCTGTTTCCCTTTTCAATAATGATACTTTAATCGCAAAAACATCAGTTCCTGTTAACAAAGAAGCCTTTACGGAATTTACTTTACCCTCTAATAAAATCATAAATGGTAAAGTTTCGATAAACGATATTAGTTTACAGTTTGATAACAGCCTATTTTTCAATATTAACAACACTTCAAAAGTCAATGTTTTAGCAATAAATGCGGCTGACGATGGTTTTTTAAAACGTATTTACACCAATTCTGAATTCAATTATACAGGCACCGCGCTCAATCAATTAAATTATAATATTTTAGAGTCGCAAAACTTGATTATTTTAAATGAAATTAACGCTATCCCTAATGCATTAACAGCGGCTTTAAAACAATTTACAGATGAAGGTGGCTCATTATTGATTATTCCTTCCATTAATATTTCCGTTGCGTCTTACAATGCTTTATTTCAAAATAACCAAACAACTTTCGGGCCCATAAATACTTCTGAAAAACGAATTACCAGCATCAATTATTCGCATCCTTTATATAGCAATGGTGTGTTCGAAAAACAGGTGAGTAATTTTCAATACCCCAAAGTGAACGGTTTTTATAATGTGCACTCCAACAGTATATCGTCCATTTTAAAATATGAAGATACTAAGCCATTTCTTTTTCAAAATAAAAACACCTTTGTTTTTACATCGGCTTTAAATAGTAAAAACTCAAACTTTAAAAATTCGCCGCTGATTGTGCCAACCCTTTACAATATTGGAAAATACAGTTTTAAAATTCCTGAAATATATTACAACATTGGTAAAAACAATAGTTTTGAAGTAAACACGCAACTGCAACAAGATGCGGTTTTATCGCTTGTTAACGAAACAGCAAACAACATTCCCGAACAGCGTATTTTCAATAATAAAGTTCAGATTAAAACATCAGAAACACCAAATACAGCTGGTATTTATGCGATTAAAAACAAAACAGAAACTATAAAAAACGTCAGTTATAATTACGGTAGAACAGAAAGTAAGTTGGTTTACACCAATTTATCACACACCAAAAACATGCATTTAAGTCATTCGGTTGCCGATGTTTTCGACACCATAAAAAGTGATACAAAAATTAATGCCCTATGGAAATGGTTTGTTATTTTTGCACTAGCGTTTTTACTTATTGAAATGTGCATCTTAAAATATTTTAAATGAACATACTTATAAAATCGGCCACGATAATAGATTCCAAAAGTGAATTTCATAACAGCACTCAAGATTTATTAATTGAAAATGGACTGATTACAAACATTGCTAAATCCATTAAAACCCCGGGAGATTATCAAGAAATAGAACTTGATAATTTACATATTTCACAAGGCTGGTTTGATAGTAGCGTGAGTTTTGGAGAACCTGGTTTTGAAGAACGAGACACTATTGAAAATGGACTAAAAACGGCTGCAGCATCTGGTTTTACTACCGTTGCAATGAATGCAAACAGTAACCCTGTTATTCAATCGAATGCCGATATTACTTTCGTAAATGCCAAAGCTCAAAACCATGCGGTAAAATTATTACCTATTGGAGCCTTAACTATTGGGAGTAAAGGTGAAGATTTAGCTGAGCTTTATGATATGAAATCTGCAGGAGCAGTTGCTTTCTACGATTATAAAAAATCTATTTCTAATCCGAATTTAATGAAAATTGCGCTGCAATACGCAAGTAATTTCAACGGATTAGTTTGCGCATTTCCTCAAGAAAACAAAATTGCAGGTCATGGTGTTATGAATGAAAATATAACAAGTACCACTTTAGGATTAAAAGGCATTCCTGCCTTAGCCGAAGCCTTGCATGTTGCCCGAGATTTATTCTTATTAGAATATACTGGTGGAAAATTACACTTTCCTACTATTTCTACAGCAGAATCTGTATCATTAATTCGTGAGGCTAAAAAGAAAAAACTAGACGTTACTTGTAGTGTTGCTATTCATAATTTATATTTTACCGATGCCGCTTTAACCGATTTCAATACTCATTTTAAGGTATTACCTCCTTTACGTATTCAAAGTGATGTAGATGCTTTAATTGAAGGTATAAAAGATGGTACAATCGACATGGTAACTAGTGACCATAACCCGATTGATGTAGAACATAAGAAGATTGAATTCGACCACGCCAAATATGGTACCATTGGTTTAGAATCGGCTTTTGGAGCATTACAGAGTCTATTCACAATAAAGAAAACGATTGATATTTTAACCAAAGGAAAATCAAGATTCGGGGTAGAAAATACACCTATAAACATCGGAAATAAAGTGAATATTTCACTCTTTAATCCAGATACTAAATACACGTTTTCTAGAAATAACATATTATCAAAATCGAAGAACGCCATTTTTGAAGAAGCAACTTTAAAAGGAACCGTTTACGGTATTATCGCTAATAATAAAATAGCCATTAAAAATTAATAATGAACGAACAAGATATTGAAAAAGGACGCAAAAATGCCATCATAAGTTATTTGACTTTAATTGGGGTTATCGTGGCGTACTATATGAATAATGAACCAGATAAAAAAAGTGCTTTTGCTAGTTTCCATATTAGGCAATCTTTAGGCTTATGGCTTACTTTTTTTGCTCTTGGACGCATGGCAGGAAGTTTTGATAGTTGGTTAATCTCTTCTAGCTTTTACCTTTGTTTTGCCGTACTTTTTATCTATGGATTTTCAAATGCCATCGGAAGAAAAGCGCAAACGGTGCCTTTAGTTGGGCCATTATATCAAAAATTCTTTAAAAATTTAGGAAATTAAATGTCAGCAACAACACTTTCATTACATCATATTATTCGTAAATCGAGCCTCGCAGAAAACGCACCATTACTGATATTACTGCATGGTTACGGTAGCGACGAAAACGATTTATTTTCATTTGCTAACGAATTACCAGAAGAACTTTTTATTATCTCGGTAAGAGCGCCATACCCGATGCAACCGCAAGGAAATGCTTGGTACGCCATTAATTTTGATGCTGAAAAAGGAAAATGGAGCGATAATGATCAAGCCATCCTTTCACGCGATTTAATCTCTAAATTTATTGACGAAGCTATTGAAGCTTATCCTGTAAATAAAAATTCGGTATCACTTTTAGGCTTTAGTCAAGGTTGCATTTTAAGTTATGCTGTGGCTTTAACTTATCCAGAAAAAATTAAAAACATTGTCGCTTTAAGTGGTTATGTAAATCCTGATATTTTCCCGAAACCACTTCAAAAAGAAGATTTTGCACATCTAGATTTTTACTGTTCGCACGGTAGTGTAGATCAAGTAATTCCCGTAGATTGGGCACGTCAAAATGCGCCTTATTTAAGTAAATTAAACATAAAACATAAATATTCTGAGTTTCCTGTTGGGCACGGCGTTGCACCGCAAAACTTCTACGAATTAAAAGAATGGTTGGCTGCTAGAATTTAAAATCAGACTAATCATTACTTATTTAAAACGCTAAAAAAAACCTGTCGATGTTTATAAAACATGACAGGTTTTTTAATATAATTTATGTTGAAATATTAACTATTCACAACGAGTCTAAAACCTTCTCCATGAATGTTAAGGATTTCTACTTTTGGATCTAATTTTAAATACTTACGTAATTTTGCAATGTACACATCCATACTTCTTGAGGTGAAATAATTATCATCTCTCCAAATTTTGGTAAGTGCTAATTCACGTGGCATTAAATCATTTTCATGCAAGGCCAACAAACGCAATAATTCGTTTTCTTTTGGAGATAACTTTACCGGATCGGCACCGTTATGACTTAAAAAACGAAGTTTAGAATTTAAGTCGAAACCACCTATTTTAAATTCAAACTGCTTACTATCAGAAACTGTTTCTGTAGCTTTACGTTGGATAATAGCCTTAATTTTCATTAAGAGTACTTCACTATCAAACGGTTTATTTAAATAGTCGTCTGCACCTACTTTATAGCCTTTTAAAACATCTTCCTTCATGGTTTTAGCCGTAAGGAAAACAATAGGCACATCGGTGTTTTTTTCACGTATTTCTTTCGCTAACGTAAACCCGTCTTTATAAGGCATCATGACATCAAGAATACACAAATCGAAATCGTCTTTCTTAAATTTTTCAAAACCTTCCATACCATTTTTAGCATGAGTTACGTCGTAATCATTCATCATTAAATAATCCTTAAGTACGGTTCCAAAATTCGGATCGTCTTCTACTAATAAAATTCTTTTTTTATGCTCTTCCATAATTTACGATATTAAGGGAAGTCTTACTGTAAAAGTACTTCCTTTGTCTTTTTCACTTTCTACTGTTATATAACCTTGATGGTCATCTACTATACGTTTCACGTATGCTAAGCCCAAACCATGGCCTTTAACATTATGTATATTTCCAGTATGTTCTCTATAAAATTTTTCGAACACACGTTTCACGGCAGCTTTACTCATTCCGCTACCCTGATCTTTTATTTTTATTATGATGTTGGTACCCACATTTTCTGTGTACACATCTATTTTCGGCTTTTCAGGCGAATATTTAATGGCATTATCCAAAATATTAACAATCACATTGGTAAAATGTGTTTCGTTTGCTAAAACGGTGGTGCTTTCGGCATCCAAATGCGTATTAATATAACCTTGTCTATCCTCAACAATAAGTTGTACATGCGTCATCGCATCTTCAATTAAGTCGTGTAACTCAACAGGTTCCTTACTTATATTAAGCTCATTTTTTTCAAGCTTAGAAATTCGTAATACATTTTCAACCTGAGCATGCATGCGTTTATTTTCTTCCTTAATCATATTCAGATAACGAATTACCTTTTCCTTATCGTTAATGATCTTTGGGTTTTTAATTGAATCTAAAGCCAAATTTATAGTTGCAATCGGTGTTTTAAACTCATGCGTCATGTTATTTATAAAATCGGTTTTAATTTCCGAAATCTTACGCTGTTTCATTAACTGATACAATGCACCAGAATAAGCCATAATAATAATGAGCGTAAACACTATCGATAATAAAATCATTCCGATAATTGTCGATAAAATAAATTTACCATCCTCTGGAAAATTCACCAATAATTTATAAGGACTTCCGGAATTTACACTCGAAAAAATAGGCACAGAAAATGTTGACGCTTTATCATTTTCAAAAGCTTCACTTTGAATTTTTGTTGCCAAATCGTTACTATAAATAGCGAATTCAAAATGAATATTAATGGAATCCTCTTTCAGTTTACGCGTTAACAACTCTTTAATGGTCGCCTTACTTACACGCTTATGAATAGGCTGCCTCTCCGCCATATCTTTATACAAATCTTCATATAAAATTTTATCGGTAGTCGACATTTTTTCAATAACCAACAACTTATCATTCGAACTTAAATCTAAATCAGATTCTTTATTACTATAAACCTTCGTTTGGCGCTCGTTATAAATACGCTTTACGTTTATAGTGTCCGAACCCATATCAAAGAGCGGTGAACTTAGCTTGTAATTTTCCTCCAAAATACCACTGCTATAAACAATAGTTTCATTAGAGTCGGAGTCTTCCTGAATAATATTTAAACTTCGTATGGCCGCCGAATCTACAGCTGCTCCATTTAAAACTATATTCTGTAATTTGTAAACATACTCCGCTTCTTCCCTAGTTTCAATCGTGTTAGACACATAATACAATGCCGTTTTTACAATACTTCTAAAGCGCTCCTTTTCGTTTTGAACCGAATTATTAATGTAGTAAGCCTGAATGGATATGATACCAATCAAAGACAAGCTCATTAATAAAATTAACAGGAAAATTATGCGTTTACTCATTAGTCAAAATTAACATTTTAACATTTACAAAAGTAGCTTTTAACCTTACATTAACAAAAATGTTAAAATTCTATGATTTCGATAATTTTTTAAGGATTTCCGCATGTACAGCAGTCACTTGATTTCTAGTTTTTTCAATGTCTACATTCTCAATAACAAACTGCGAAAGCTTCACTTTTTCAGCGTCTGTCCATTGATTTTTCATAATGGCTTCTATTTTTTCTTCGGAAGAATTATCGCGCACCAAAAGCCTTTCTATTCTCAACTGTTTTGGAGCCGTTACAGCAATCACATAATCACACGCTTTATGCCCTCCATTTTCAAACAAGATAGCAACTTCTTTTATAACGTATGCGCTAGTTTGTTTATTTGCCCATTTTTCAAAATGACTGGCTACTCTAGGATGCACAATAGCATTCATCTCTTGTAAAACCTGCTCGTTATTAAAAATAATATTTGCAATAAAAGGTTTATTTAAGTCGCCATTAACATACACGTTTTCGCCAAATAAAGCAATGAGTTTGCGTTTAATAACTTTGGAAGTACGCATTAGCTTTTTAGCTTCATCATCAGCAATATAAACCGGTACACCTAATGCTGAAAACATTTTTGCAACCGTAGTTTTCCCACTACCAATACCGCCTGTAAGCCCAACTATAATCATTTTGTTATGATGAATTCTATGCGTTGCTGATTAATTTTTGCATTTTTAACTTGCTTAGGAAATGCCACTAACTCCGGAGTTAAAGTCGACGTTTTTCCTACTTTATTATAATCGCAAATTATTTCAAAATCTTTTACTGTTACGCTGTTAAAGTTATTTAAACTTACGTAATAAGATACGTTTATTTCTTTCGGAAAATATTTAATTCGTAATGAATCGGGACTGTTTATTACATGAACAGGCACTTTCAATTTTCCTTCCGTAAATTTTTCAACCTTCCCCTTTAAAAGAATGCTTTTATTTGAAAACTTTAAATCGGCCGTATTCGGAAGGCTTAATGTCATCACTTTAGAAATATCGCTTTTTACATCCACTAAAGTCACTGGTTCTGTTTCTATAAAATCTAATTTAGACACTAAAATATCTGGTCCAATTATCGATATAGAATCCGGTGATATTTCAAAATCGCCAGCCACATCATAACCTAATCCAAAATTAATATCCGATTTTAATACCACGGGCACTTTCTTAACCAAGTTTGTGCCATATTTAAAATATAGCGTATCTGGCGAAATATTAAGAACTTCAACCTGATCTTCAAATTGTGTATTTTTTAAATATTTAATGGACTTATGCCAAATGTATTCGGAATCTTTTCGGTACACATCCTTCTTGAAATCGACTACAATTTCAGGCTCTTTCATATAATAATTCAGCCATTTAAAACCATGCGTTTTTAATGTGATGTACAGCAAATTAGAACTATCATTCAAAATAACATGTTCCAGAGGCACGTTGATTTTTTTTACATGAAAAACCACAGTATTCGTATATTGTTTTGATAATTTATTGAAAATTAAAATAACAAATGCAGACAACAGAAAAAGCATGAAAACATTAATTTTCTTGCTTTTAATAGAAGCTAATAAGTGTGATTTTATTTTATTTATCATTACGCTTTAAAAAATAATTTTGGAAAGTGATCTTCAGGGTTTTTATTTAAAACCGCTACGGCAATCGTAGATTTTAAAAACCCATACCCATAACCAACAAACTGAATAATTATTGCAGGAATTGCCAACACGGAAACTACAATATTTTTAGTTGAAATTAAAGCTAACAAAAAGGCTACTCCGAAATAAAACGAATAAGCTATTAAGCCTAAATTATTACTAAAAAGAAGCAATAAAACAGCAAACACAAACCCCAAACAAAACAGCGTTGGAAACCAATACGTAATTTTTTTAGTTGAAGGGTGCCAGTTGTTTAAAATAGGCCGTACCATTCCAAATTTATTTACCTGCGTATAAAAATTAGACCAAGAAATTCGGCGTTTATGATATACAAAAGCTTCAGGTATTAAAGTGGTTTTAAAACCTAAATTCCATAAACGAATAGATAAATCGGGATCTTCACCAGGATGTATACGTCCAAACCCTTTAGATGCCTGAAAAGCAGCTTGAGAAAGCCCCATATTAAAACTTCGCGGCTGAAAAGTATCTACACTATTTTTATTCCCACGAATTCCACCTGTGGTAATAAAAGAAGTCATAGAAAAGTTAATGGCTTTTTGCAAATTAGTAAACGAGGCATGCGCGGCATCTGGCCCGCCAAAACAATCTACAAAATGTTGTTCTAAAGATTGTTCTACCTTGGTTAAATACTGCTCTGGCAAAATACAATCGGAATCTAAAATAATAAAATAATTTCCTTTTGCGCGTTGCATCCCATAGTTTCTAGAATCTCCAGGACCTGAATTTTCTTTAAAATAATACGAGATATTTAATTGATTTTTAAAAGCATCAACAATAGCTTTTGATGATAACTTAGAGCCATCTTCAACAATAACAATTTCGAAGTTTGTATTGGTTTTTAAGCCTACAAAACTCTCTAAAAGTTCTTGGGTTTCATCGGGACGATTATAAACCGGAATTATAAATGAAAACTCTAATTGCATAACACAAAAGTAACAAAAAAAGCCACCTTTTTAAGGGTGGCTTTTCATTATATAAATAATATTTTTACTATTTTTCTTCTGCAGCAACAAATGCACTCATAACTTCGTCGCTAACACCCATATTGCTAAAACCTCCATCATGGAATAAGTTTTGAAGTGTTACACGTTTAGTTAAATCACTAAACATAGAAACGGTATAGTTTGCACAATCTAAAGCTGTAGCATTACCAAGTGGCGACATTTTATCTGCGTAAGCAATAAAACCATCGAAACCTTTTACACCGCTACCTGCTGTAGTTGGTGTTGGCGATTGAGAAATTGTGTTTACACGTACTTTTTTATCTCTTCCGAAGAAGTATCCAAAACTACGAGCTACACTCTCTAAATATGCTTTATTATCAGCCATATCATTATAATCAGGAAACACACGTTGTGCAGCCATATAAGTTAAAGCAACAATAGAACCCCACTCGTTCATAGCATCTGCTTTGTAAAGCGTTTGCATCACTTTATGAAAAGACATTGCAGAAACATCTGTTCCTTTTTGGGTCCATGCATAATTTTGATCGGTATAGTGCTTTCCTTTACGTACGTTAATAGACATTCCGATAGAGTGTAAAACAAAATCAATTTTACCTCCAAGAATTTCCATAGATTGCTCTACTAAATTCTGTAAATCTTCTTCCGAAGTCGCATCAGCAGGAATAATTTGAGAACCAGTTTTTTCAGCCAATTCATTAATCTGTCCCATTCTCATGGCAACTGGCGCGTTTGTTAAAACAAAAGTTCCGCCTTCTTCATGAACACGTTCTGCAGTTTTCCAAGCAATTGAATTTTCATCTAATGCTCCAAAAATAATTCCTCTTTTTCCTTTTAGTAAATTGTACATATTAATTGGTTTATTTCCCTAATTCAACAAAACGCTTATTTTGGTTTGTTTCGTTGTTATCTCCTTTTACAAGGCTATAATACAGGTCGTATTTTTAATTTATTGATTAATTTAACGCCGCAAAAATACTAAACTTTAAACTTTAAAGCTTAAAAGCTTTAGTTTTTTTAATTTAGTAACTCCTTAGCATGTGCAATGGCTGATGACGACATTTCTATTCCTCCCAACATTTGTGCAATTTCCACAATACGTTCATCGTGATTTAATTTTAACAAATTGGTTCGGGTAACATCGTCTACATCTTCCTTATAGACTTTAAAATGCGAATGGCCTTTAGCTGCAACTTGCGGTAAATGTGTAATAGAAAACACTTGCATGGTTTTACTCATGTCCTGCATAATATCTCCCATTTTGTTAGAAATTTCACCAGAAACTCCAGTATCAATTTCATCAAACATAATGGTTGGTAATTGTATGTAATTTGATAAAACAGATTTAATAGCAAGCATAATTCGGGATAACTCACCACCAGACGCTGCTTTTTTAAGCTCGTTAAATTGGCCTCCTTTATTTGCAGAAAACAGAAACGTTAGTTCGTCTTGGCCATTTGCAAAAAAGGCATCTTTTAATGTCGCTTCAATTTTAAACTGAGCATTTGGCATCCCTAAGCTCGCTAAAATAGTTTCTAATTCCTTTTTTAACTGCGGAATTACAGCAACACGTGTTTTATTTATTTCTTTTGAAATCTTATTAATTTGCTTGGTTTTAGTTAAGATTTCATTTTCTTTTTTCTGAATATTTTCATCTAAACTCTCTGTTGCGGAAACCTTTTCTTCTAATGCATTTTTAATTTGAATAAGCTCTGCTACATCTTCCGCAACGTGCTTTTGCATTAAATTGTGAATGGCTTTAAGTTTAGCATCTACAACTTCTAATCTGGCCGGATCGGCATCTAATTCCTCTTGCAAAGTATCTACCTCGCTAAAAACATCGTCCATTTCAATAAGACTGCTATTAACGCGATTAAATAAATCTTCATATTTAGAAGATATACCTGATAACTTCTGAAATACATTCTTCAAATTAGTTAAACTCCCTAGAACGCCAATTTCTTCTTCAGAAAGTAATTGATGTGCTTCCGATAGTTTTTCCTGTATGCCTTCAATATTATTTAAAGTCTCATACTCCTCCTCTAGTGTTTCCACTTCACCATCAACTAAATTAGCTTCTACCAATTCACTTAATAAAAAGGAGTTGTAATCGTGCTCTTTAATGGCTTCCGCCTGAAAGGTTAAAAGTTCTTTTAAATCCTTCTGAAGTTTTTTATAGCTTTTTAATTCAACCTTATAATCTTGTAAAATAGCATCGTTATTAGCTAAAGCATCAATTATTTGAAACTGAAAACCATTATCGGTTAACTGCATGGTTTGATGCTGAGAATGGATATCGATTAACCGTTCGCCCAAAATCTGTAACCCTTTTAAATTCACCGGAGAATCGTTTACAAAAGCTCGTGATTTGCCTGAAGGTAAAATTTCGCGACGGATAATAGTTTGCTCTTCATAATCAAAATCTTCGGCTTCAAATAAGGCTTTCAATTTATAGTTTGAAACATTAAAAACAGCTTCAATAATGCACTTTTTTGAAGTGTCTTTTAAATTACTTAAATCGGCACGTTTTCCTAAAATTAAAGATAAACCACCAAGTAAAATGGACTTTCCTGCTCCAGTTTCACCAGTAATTATAGAAAACCCATCGTTAAAATTAACTTGCAAATGATCTATTAAAGCGTAATTTTTTATTGAAAGCGATGTTAACATGTGTTAGACTTTGTATAAGCTTTTAGTGATTGTGTTTTGTGCTTTTATATGGAAAATACAACGCAAATTTAAAACGTTATACTATTCCATTTTGTGCTATGCATAGGTGCTATGCTCTGTAAATTCTCTTTTAAAGTAGCAATATTTACTTTTGGACCATCGCTAAATACTTGTACCACTTCATCTGCTTTTGCATCGAAAAACGTACGTAATAAAAAGGAATTGGGTCTACGACTATTCATTTCCTTAAATGAAGAAAGCGCTTTGGATATATTTTCTTTTCCTTCGGAAGCTTTATCAGCCATCAAATCTAATCCTGTTCTGTGATATGCATAAATTACAGATCGGTATTCTTTAAATGTTGGCGATAAAAGATTGTCGATAAGTGCAAAACGGCTTTGTAAACCATCTTCTAATTTCCATCCCGCAGCATTGCCTTGTTGAGAATAATTAGTTATAATTTGAGCTTGCTTAAAATGTGCATCTCCACCTTTTTGAGCGTAAGAATCGGCATCAATACCCAATATCATATACACATGAAATGCTAAAACAGAAACCAAATTAGACTCGTATTGCGTTGGGTTATAAATTAAATTTTGAAATTCTAAGTAATTGAAATTAAAATTTTTATCGTTAAAATTATAAATTGGTGAACTATACGACGAGCCAAAAATAGGACGCGCAGCCTGCACTTGTAGTGTGGCTTTAAACGATTCGCCACTATATTCCACCACACTAATAAACATACTACAATCTATACGTTCTTGTGGTGCAAATTTCTGGTTAGTCCATTTGGTTTTATTGACAAACTCGTTAAGTTGCTTTTCTAAAGATTTAAAAATACTAAGATTTTCGTTTCCCGTTTGTTCCGCATTAACCACAACTTTGCAGTTTAATTCTTGCGAAATTCCTGTGAAACTTACTAAAACCAATAAAACAACTAATAGTTTACGCATCTGTCTTTTCAATAATTTTGTTTAATAAATCTATAGCTACATCGGCTTTAGACTTTAGGCTGTTTTCGGTAATATTACCCGCATCATCAATAAATGTGACCTTATTAGTGTCGCCTTGAAAACCTGCACCTTTATCGTTTAACGAATTTAAAACAATTAAATTTAAATTCTTCTTTTTTAATTTTCCTTTTGCATTTTCGAGCTCGTTATTCGTTTCTAAAGCAAAACCTACTAAAAACTGATTGGTTTTAGCAGCGCCCAAAGATGCAAGAATATCTTTTGTTCGTCCCAACTCTAAAGTTAACGTATCACTCTTCTTTTTTATTTTCTGATGCGCCACTTCTTTTGGTGTAAAATCGGCTACAGCGGCAGAAAGTATAGCCACATTTGAAGTGTTAAAGTGCTCATGAACGGCCTGATACATATCTGCAGCACTTACCACAGGAATCACATTAATTAAACTATGTGATGCTTTTTGATGCGTTGGTCCAGAAACCAAAACCACTTCGGCCCCTAAGTTCGCAGCTGCTTTTGCGATCTCAAATCCCATTTTACCACTAGAATGATTACCTATAAAACGAACTGGATCTATAGCTTCATAAGTTGGCCCAGCGGTGATTAAAACTTTTTTTCCGTGTAACGGAAGATTTCCTAAAATATCATTTTCTATAAATGAAACAATATCCTCGGGTTCAGCCATACGTCCCTCGCCTACTAATCCACTTGCTAATTCGCCTGTTCCCGCAGGAATCATAATATTTCCAAAAGCTTCAAGTTTAGAAAAAGATGCTATAGATGATGGGTGCTTATACATATCTAAATCCATTGCTGGCGCAAAATACACTGGGCATTTTGCCGATAAATACGTCGCAAGTAATAAATTATCGCTATTTCCATTCGCCATTTTAGACAAGGTATTTGCCGTTGCTGGAGCTATAACAAAAACATCTGCCCATAACCCTAAATCGACATGATTATTCCAAATGGCATTATCGTCTTCCTCATTCGTGAAGGTAGAATGCACCGGATTTTTTGATAGTGTAGATAAGGTTAGCGGCGTTATAAAATCTTTGGCACTAGGCGTCATGATAACTTTTACCTGCGCTCCCGATTTCACCAATAACCTAACTAACGATGCTGTTTTATATGCAGCAATACCTCCAGTTATGCCTAATAGTATGTTTTTACCGTTTAGTATACTCATAGAAAAGGATTCTGTTTTTAAATTTAGGTAATAACCTAAGAAACTCCAAACCCATATATAGTATCGGTTTGGAGTTTAAAAAAGGTAATAAAATGCTAAAGATTACTCTTGAGTATCTTCTTCAGTATTTCTAAAATAGATTTTATCTGTTAACCATTCTTGAACGGCTAACGAGTGAGGTTTTGGTAATTTTTCGTAAAACTTAGACACCTCAATCTGCTCTTTATTTTCAAAAATCTCTTCAAGACTATCGTTGTAAGTCGCAAATTCTTCTAACTTATCGATAAGTTCTTTTTTGATCTCTGTATTTATTTGCTCTGCACGTCTTGATATAATTGAAATTGACTCATAGATGTTTTCTGTAGGCTCATCTATTTGATTTCTATCATACGTAATCGTATTTACTGGAGCATTGGTTTTCTTTAAATCCATTTGGTATCGTTATTTAACTTTTTGTGCTATAATTATTCAAAGCTTCATTTAATTCAATTGCCATATCATCTACTTCTGCAATATACTCAGAATTTACATAGCTCTTTTTAAAGCTTTCGTAATATTCTTTAGCTTGATTTAAACGGGCTTGCTTTTTACGTTCTACACTATTCATTGCCAATTTATAAGCGGCATCCAATCTGTAAAACAAAGCTTTTTCTCTTAATGAAGATCCTGGAAAATCGAAAATGAAATTATCAAACGATTTTATAGAGGCTTCATAATCGGCTATTGTATTATATTGTTTAGCAATACTGTAAGCCTTAGTTTCTAATTTTAAATCTAATTCTTGCACCAAAGCATTCGCATCGGCACTATATTCAGAATCAGGAAAAAGATTAATAAAAGTTTGTAGCTTTTCTATTGCTGAAACCGTTTCTTTTTGGTCTTTCGAATAAATAGGCGAAAGCATAGAATAACTTTTTGCGCTTAAAAAAGACGCTTCTTCTAACTTTTCACTTTTTGGGTAACTCGATGCAAAACGCTCAAACTGATAACCTGCAACATAGTAATCTTTCATTTCGTAAAACGAATTAGAGTACAAGTACATTAATTTTTCAGCCTGTGGTTTCCCTCTATAATTAGGTACAATTTGTGCAAACAAACGATTTGCTTTTGCAAACTTACCTTCATTATATAATTCTTCACCCATTTTAAATTTGGTCGCGATATCTTCAGATTTTAAAACCTTTTGATATTCGCCACAACTACTTAAAATCGTGGATGCTAGTAAAATGTAAAAAAACTTTTTCATAAACATAAAAGAGGATGCAAAATTAAGTTAATAATATGGATTTTAAAAATATAATTTTTAATCCAAACTTTTGCTAAAATAACGGCTTAAACCCAGCAATCATAAGGTTTAAGTTATATTTAACACACTTTAAACTATACGTAAGCCTTTACAAAATTGTTGATTTTTTGTTTTAAAGCGCCAGATGCAGGCACTAACGGCAACCTCACAGTATCTTCGCATAAATTTAAAGCTTGAAAAACGGCTTTAATACCAGATGGGTTGTTTTCTTCAAAAATATAATCTATCGCATCCATTAATTTAAAATGAAGTTGATACGCTTGAGTGTTTTTCCCTTGTAATCCTAAACGAATCATTTCAGAAAAATCTTTAGGAAACGCTTGCCCTATTACAGATATAACACCCGATCCGCCGGCTAAGACAATGGCTAATGCTAAATCGTCATCACCAGAAATCACTAAAAAGTCTTGTGGTTTGTTTTTTATCAATTGTAAATACTGCGCCACATTATTACCCGCTTCTTTTACTGCGATAATGTTTTTAAAATCGTTAGCCAATCTTAAAGTCGTATCTACATCCATATTTTTAGATGTTCTTCCAGGCACATTATATAGGATAATATCAACCGGACAAGCCTCTGAAATAGCTTTAAAATGCTGATAAATTCCTTCTTGAGTAGGTTTACTATAGTATGGAGACACCGATAAAATAGCATCTATACCACTTAAATCTGTGTTTTTAATTTCCTCTATAACTTGCATGGTGTTACTACCACCAATACCTAAAACTAATGGTACACGCCCATTTGCTGCTTTAGAAATAGTATCTACAATGGCTTGTTTTTCTGCTTTGGTAATGGTAACACTTTCAGCCGTCGTACCGCTAATTACTAAATATTCCACGCCGTTTTCAATATTGAAATTTACAATATTGGTTAAGGCGTTATGATCTACCGTTAAATCAGTCTTAAATGGCGTTACCAATGCAACTCCTGTCCCAAGAAACTTACTATTCATTCTTAATTTTATTTAATATTTTTAAGTATTTAAAAGCTTCGTTTTTAAACAAATCGAACTCTTTTAAGTTTGTTTTTATAATTAAATCGTTTAATCGTTCGTCGGATTGTAAAATTCCAATTTTCAATTTCGCTTTAGATTTTGCTGTAATTAGCTTTAGTTCTAACGCTTCGGTTAGATAATAACTTACTAAAACATCAAATTCAGTATCTAAAAACCGTTGTAATTCGGGATTTTTAACACTCCCTTTCCATCCAAAATCTTTTGGATTAAAGCAATCGTCCCAAGTTTTTAAATCGTCTTTTAAATTTTTAGAAAACGCAATGATTTTCAATTTATTAGACCTCACATTAAAGGCACTGGCTAAGTTTTTAAACATATCGAAATTATCAATTTCGTCTATATTTAAAATAACACCTAAACTTTCCACATCACCATCAGCAACCTCTAGCTGACGTTCCGATAACAATTTGTTCAAGTATTTTTTATTAGATTTTTCTTTAAAACCCTTTAAAATCATTTACCTTTATGCTTTGCGCAAAGGTAGCAAAAGTACATTCAAAAAATTAGTTTAATATATGAGGATTACATATTTATTTATTTTGTTAAATATTTTTGTTTTTTCGAGTTGTAAAGAACAGAATTTACACCTTTCGAAAATCGAAGGCAAGCAAATTGCAATTACAGATTCTATAGAAAATAATACCGAAATTGAAGCGTATATTAAACCTTTTAGAGACCGCATTGAAAACGATTTAGATAGTGTTTTAGCATACTCCGTTGATACTTACACAAAGAAAGACGGCGAATATAATACAGCTATAGGTAATTTTATGGCCGATGCAGTTTATAGTGAATCTAATCCTATTTTTAAAAGCCGAACAGGCCATGATATTGATATGGTTTTACTAAACCATGGTGGTATTCGTTCTATTTTATCGAAAGGTAATGTATCAAAAAGAACAGCTTTCGGATTAATGCCTTTTGAAAACAGTATTGTAGTTGTAGCCCTAAAAGGAGAACAAATGAACGCTATGATAGATTACTTATCTCAAGGAAAACGTGCACATCCCGTTTCTAATTTAAAATTAAAAATAGACAAAAACAGTAAAGTAATTGAAGCCAAGGTTAATGGTAAACCCATTGAAAAAGAAAACACCTACTATGTGGCTACAAACGATTACTTATACAATGGCGGCGACAATATGTCCTTTTTTAAAACCAACGATAGTTTATACGTTTTAAATTATAAAATTAGAACGGCATTAATTGATAAGTTTATAAAACTCGACACCATTAACCCCGTTATAGACGACAGATTCACCCAAATTAAATAAGATATGAAACGTAGAAACTTTATACAACAAGCTGCAGCAGGAACAGCATTGGTTACTTTGGGCACCACCGGATTACAATCGTTTACAACGCTTGGCAAAACAACTAAAATAACAATATTACACACCAATGATGTACACAGCCATATTGACGCCTTTGGTCCAGAAGATGGGCGAAATGCTAACAAAGGCGGTGTAGCACGTAGAGCCACTTTAATTGACACCTTCAGAAAAGAAAACCCGAACACCTTATTATTAGATGCCGGCGATATTTTTCAAGGCACGCCGTATTTTAATTATTATGGCGGTGAATTGGAGTTTAAACTGATGAGTAAGTTGAAATATGACGCAGCTACTATTGGTAATCATGATTTTGATAATGGTATCGAAGGTTTATATGCACAATTACCACATGCGGAATTTCAATTTATTACAGCTAATTACGATTTCTCGAATACCATAATGGACACCCATACTAAACCTTATACTATCTTCGTAAAGGACGGTATTAAAATTGGCGTTTTTGGCTTAGGAATTAAACTTACCGGATTGGTAGACCCAGCGATGTATAAGGAAACACAATACCTAGATCCGATTGAAACAAGCCAAGAAATGACCCGCATTTTAAAAGATGACGAACATTGCGACTTAATCATCTGCTTATCGCACTTAGGATATAATTATACGAATAGTGATAAAATTGGCGATTTAAAACTAGCCGAAGCGACAAAAGACATCGATTTAATTATTGGCGGACACACCCACACCTTTTTAAAGAAACCAACGGTGGTAAAAAATAAAGCAGGTGTTAATACTCTAGTCAATCAGGTAGGTTGCTATGGTATTAATTTAGGAAAAATTGATTTCTACTTTGATGCTGATAAAAATAAATCGGCTAACGGAACTTCTATTATTGTATAGAAGAGCAACATTACTTATCTTAAAATTCATTAGAAACACCAGTTCTCAATACTTCGAAAAACACTATAAATAGCTTATTTTTTTTTCCGAAACTCCCGACTTAAATTAGACTGTTTTGTTTGCTCATAAAAGAAATAAAATGCGCCCAAAATAAGTGTAGTTACTAAAAAGCTCAACAAGTTACTTTTAGAAATAAATATGTTTGCCACAAGAATCACTTCAGCAAAAACAATACATAATACACCACAAAACAGGAATAATGATTTTTCGTTATCGCGATAGAAGTAATTTAATAAAGAAACTGAAAGTAATAATAACATCATCACATTATAAAGACATTCAAAATAATAATCGATATTATAAATGATACCAGGCTCTTGTATCGCTTGTAAAACATATATTAAATAGACATTTAAAGCTGAAAGCACTAATAAATGTATTCTACAATGGCGTAAAACATACTTGATTGATAACGATTTTAACAACATCACCAATAACATCGCGTAAGCCGAAATAGATAAAATATTCCCTAGATAATACCTCGTTTGAAAAAACATCGATCCGCGATTAAAGTGAATGAAATGACCTGCAAACCGCACTAAATCCGAGAGGCTATAAAGCACCATAAACAATAAAAAGAAACGTTCTCGAGACTTAACATATAACAAATAACGAACAGTGATAATGGGCACTATAAAAGTCTCCAAAATACTCGCCATATCCTCATTTCCACTAAATTCAAAAAAAACAAATAAAGCATAAACGATTAATACTAAGACTACAAAAAATTTCGATTTGAACATATCCCCAACTAAAACAGTTCGCTAATATAATCAAAAATAACGAGTTAACAGATTTAATAAGCATTTAATCGATATGATTTACTCAATACTTAACATTTGTAAGAACTCACTTTCATTTATAAGATTGATATTTAATTTTTCTGCTTTTTCTTTTTTACTCGGCCCCATATTCGCTCCAGCGACTATAAAACTTGTTTTAGAAGATATAGAACTACTCACTTTTCCGCCATTATCTTCAATAAGCTTTTTAAGTTCATTTCGCGATATATTCTCAAAAACACCTGTAATTACAATAGATTTACCAACTAACAAACTCGTTTTCCCAACAAGTTCTTCAGCAGACATCTCGAGTTGCAGCCCGAAAACTTTTAAACGATTAATGGTATCCATATTTTCTTCGGAAGTAAAAAACTGACTAACGCTCTCGGCTATCTTAACACCAATTTCGTCAACGTTTACTAATTCCTCTTGCGTGGCAACACTTAAAGCATCGATACTTTTGTAATGTCTCGCCAGCTTTTTTGCAACAGTTTCACCTACATAGCGAATACCAATTGCAAAAAGTACGCGTTCAAACGGAATATTCTTTGATTGCTCTATACCGGCAATTAAATTATCTGCACTTTTTTCAGCCATACGTTCTAACGGAAGTACTTGCTCTTTGGTTAGTTGGTACAAATCGGCATAATTAGAAATTAAATTCTCGTTCACCAAAAGCGCCACCGTCTCCCCTCCTAAACCATCGATATCCATAGCTTTTCGTGAAATATAATGTTGAATTCTACCAATAATCTGAGGATTACAACCGTTATAATTTGGGCAGTAATGCTGAGCTTCACCAGCCTTACGTTCTAACAACGTATTACATTCTGGGCAATGTGTAATGTATTGCGTTGGCACAGAATTCGCTGGACGTTGCGATAAATCGACTCCTAAAACTTTTGGAATTATCTCGCCTCCTTTTTCCACGTAAACACAATCATTAACACGGATATCTAATTTCTCTATCTGATCAGCATTATGCAAAGAAGCACGTTTTACCGTAGTTCCTGCCAATTCTACAGGTTCTAAATTAGCCACTGGGGTTATAGCTCCCGTTCGCCCAACTTGATAGGTTATACTATTTAATTGCGTTGAAATTTGTTCAGATTTAAATTTATAAGCCATAGCCCAACGCGGGGCTTTCGATGTAAACCCAAGATTTTCTTGCTGCTCGAGACTATTCACTTTCACAACAACACCATCGGTTTCATAAGGTAAATCGTGACGATGCACATCCCAATAATTTATAAACTCAAAAACTTCATCTATAGAATTCACCAATTTAGCCACTTCAGGCACCTTAAAACCCCATTGTCGTGATTTTTCTAAACTTTCAAACTGACTACTCACACCTAAATTCGTCCCCGTTAAATTATATAACAAACACTCTAAAGGGCGCTTAGCAACTTCTGCACTATCTTGTAACTTTAAACTTCCTGAAGCTGTATTTCTAGGATTTCGATAAGGCTCCTCGCCTATTTCAATTCGAGCTTCATTCATTTTATGAAACCCATCAAAAGGCAATACAATTTCTCCACGAATGTCGAATTTCTGCGGAAAATCACCTTTCAACTGTAACGGCACCGATTTTATAGTTTTTATATTCGTCGTTACCACGTTACCCTGCACACCATCACCACGCGTTACTGCTTTGACCAACGCTCCGTTTTCATAAGTTAAACTGATGGATGCGCCATCGTATTTTAACTCGCAAGTGTATTGCACATCATCTTCAATTATTTTTTTAATTCGCGTTTCCCAATCAAGCAAATCTTCTTTAGAATACGAATTATCCAAAGAGTACATGCGATGTTCATGCTTTATAGTTTCAAAATTTTTAGTCACCTCGCCTCCAACACGTTTTGTTGGCGAATTAGCATCGGAAAATTCAGGATACTTAGCCTCTAATGCTTGAAGTTCTTTTAATTTTATATCGAAATCGTAATCAGAAATCGTAGCATTATCCAACACATAATAATTATGATTATGTGCACGTAATTCGTTCTGTAAATCTTGAATTTGCTTTTTAATATTACTCATTGAAAGAGGTGTACTTAATGTGAATTTTTAATTTTGATTGGGGTGTTATTTGGTAAGCTTGCATTTTAAGTTTTCAAATTTAGCAAATACAAACTAAATACAAAACCTTAAGCTGTTTTACAGACGCCTTCAGCAATGAAGACTTAGCATTTAATCAATTTTCCAAAACCCCACTAATCATTCTATCCTTTCTAAACATATCTTGTTTTAGATGAATATCTTCAAACTGATTCCTTTTTAATAATTGAATCATTTCGTTTCCTAGATATTCATTTATTTCAAAAAACAGCGCTCCATTTTTATTTAAGTTCTTTACAGCAAACTCAGTAATGGCTTTATAAAATTTTAATGGATTTTCATCTTCAACAAACAAAGCTAAATGTGGCTCGTTTTCCAAAACGTTCGCTTGCATCAGCTCTTTTTCTAAATTCCGAACATATGGCGGATTAGAAACAACAATATCAAATTTAAGAGCTATTGCCAATCCAGAATCATTAACAGATAAAATATCTTGATTAATAAAAGTAACATCAACCGAGTTCAATTCGGCATTTTGCTTGGCCATTTTTAAAGCTTCCGCACTTATATCTAAAGCAAAAACCTTAGCGTTTGGCAAATGTTTCGCAATAGAAACCGCTATACAGCCACTCCCCGTACCAATATCTAAAATGTTCAAACTTTCATTTTCGGGAGCATATCTTAATACCCAGCTCACCAACTCTTCCGTTTCTGGGCGCGGGATTAAGGTTGCTTCATTCACTTTAAAAGGTAAACCGTAAAATTCGGTTTCACCTAAAATATACTGAATGGGCTTTTGCTGTTTTAATAACTCCAACGCTTCTAAAATAAGAACCTCATTTTGGGTTTCTAAATCTAAATCCATAGCCAGCTGCAACCGCGTAACCTTATCATAAGTTTCAATTAGAATATAAAAAAAACTATCGACTTCTTCACTTTGGTATAATGCATCTAATGCTTGATGGAACGTATTTTGAATATCCTTTAACTTCATCTTATTTTTTTCAGTGCAACTAAAGTTACAAATTTTTAGTCATCCAAACACCACAAGAAAAATGCCCCGTATTACCAAGCGCTTTATCTAAATGCTTAAACCCGTTTGCTTCGTAAATATGAATAGCTGCTTTTAATTGTGTTGCCGACTCTATATAACAAGTTTTATAGCCCAAACGCTTCGCTGCTTCCAAACATTTATCAAAAAGCAATTTACCAAAACCTTTCCCTCTAATTTTAGGAGAAAAATACATTTTTTGAATTTCGCAAACCGAAGTCTCAAAATCCTTTAACGGCTTTATACCTCCTCCGCCTAACACTTCTCCATCAACATCTATAACAAAATACACATCGTTTGCGCTTTGGTACGCTTCAAACATTTGTTTTGTTTCCGGATCGGTATATGCCGTGCCTTCCAACGGAATTTTAAACTCATGAAAACAACCTCGGATAACTTGTTCAAGTTCCGCATTATCATTTGACCTAATTTCTCGAATAACTATATTATCTTTGTGTTCCATAATACCGTGCTTTTGGCAGGTGAAGATACAGTTAATCGCAAAATGTTCTCATGAAGAAACTCATAATTTTATCAACAATTCTAATCTCTTTTTTAAGCTGTACCGTAACCGAAAAACCTACTTTTATTGGAGTAGAAAACATTAAACTTCTAAAATCAACTTCTAGAAATGTTACTTTTACAGCCGATGCCCTATTTCTAAACGCTAATGATATTGGAGGCACTCTGCAAACTGATGAAATTAAAATTTTTGTAAACAATAATGAAATGGGCTACATTTCAGCCGAGAGTTTTGATGTTCCTGCTAAAAAAGAATTTTCTATTCCGTTAACTGCACAAATCCCTACCGATAGTATTTTTAGCGATAAAAGTTTAGGTGGGTTACTAGGAAGTTTATTCAGTAAAAAAGTAAAAATTCAATACACCGGGGAAATTAATTATAAAGTTTTCGGTTTTTCGCATAGTTATGCGGTTGATGAAACTGAAGATGTCAAAATAAAATTTTAAGATTGAACACTAACGAAACTTACATAAAACGCTGTTTACAAATTGCAAAAAACGGATTGGGCAGTACGCGTCCAAACCCCATGGTTGGCAGTGTTATTGTTCATAATAATAAAATTATAGGCGAAGGATACACTAGCACATACGGTGGAAATCATGCCGAAGTGAACGCTATAAATTCGGTAAAAAATAAAGCGCTTTTAAAAGAAGCTACCATTTACGTTACACTAGAACCTTGCGCACACTATGGAAAAACCCCGCCTTGTTCCGATCTTATTATTAAGCATAACATACCCAAAGTAGTCATTGGTTGCGTGGACGATTTTGAAAAAGTAGCCGGTTTAGGTATTAAAAAATTAAAAGCAGCCGGTTGCGAAGTTATAGTTGGTGTTTTAGAAAACGAATGCCGCCTGCACGACAAACGGTTTTTCACCTTTCACAATAAAAAGCGCCCTTATATTATATTAAAATGGGCCGAAAGCAGCGATAGTTTTATTGCACCGAAAACTAAGAACGAACAAAAACCGGTTTGGATAACAAATACATTTTCACGACAATTAGTGCATCAATGGCGCGGTGAAGAACATGCTATTTTAGTTGGCACCAATACCGTTTTAGCCGATAATCCATCTTTAACTACACGAGATTTCGTTGGCAAAAACCCGATTCGAATTGTTTTAGATCGATCGGAAAAATTATCTAATAAACTTGCTGTTTTTAATGACGAAGCTGAAACTATCGTTATCAGCGGAAACAATCAAAATAAGAAAAACGAATCTATTAATTGGGACTTAAAAAACGAGATTGCAAAACAAATATGCTCCGTTTTATACCACAAAAATATCAACTCTGTCATTATTGAAGGCGGCGCAAAAACGCTTCAAACCTTTATAGATGAAAACCTTTGGGACGAAGCTCGAGTTTTTACAGGCGAAACTCAATTTAAAACAGGTGTAAGAGCCCCTAAGTTTTCAGGACAAGTTATTCAACAAGAAAAAATAATATCAGACGTATTAAAAATTTACAAAAATGATTAAAACCTTAATATTCGACTTCGGAAATATATTTATAAACCTAGACATTGAAGGCGCAGCAAAATACGCTTTTGAAACTCTTGAAATTGATACCTTTTCGGAAGAAATAAGCGCTTTCAATAGTCTTTATGAGCAAGGTTTAATTTCAACTGAAGAATTTATTGAATTCTATGCCGAAAATTTTCCAAACCTTTCAGATGACGAACTTATTTACACCTGGAATTACATGCTTAAACATTTCCCAAAAGAAAGACTAGAGTTTATAAAAGCATCAGCTAAATACAAACTTATTTTATTGAGCAACACCAACGAACTTCATATTAATTGGATTAAAGAAAGTGTCTCGTTTTTCGAAGATTTCAAAAATTGTTTTGATGCCTTTTACTTGTCTCATGAAATAAACTTAAGAAAACCAAATGCAGATATTTTTGAATTTGTTTTAAAAGAAAACAAACTTAAAGCTGAAGAATGCCTCTTTATTGACGATAATAAGGATAATATTGAAACAGCAAACGCTTTGAATTTTAAAACTTGGCATATAAACCCAGAAACGGAAGACGTTTGCTCTTTGTTTGAAACCAAATCCACTTTATTTTAATTTTATTGACAAAGTTTGATTGAAAAAGACACTTATAAAACCATAACATCGGCAACCGAACCTGTTTTATTTAAAGATAAAAACAGTAAGTTTTTTGGCTACGCCTTCCCAGTTTTAGATGAAGAGACCATCAAATTTCATATTGAAACTCTAAAGAAAGAACACCACTCGGCGCGTCACTGGTGTTACGCCTACCAAATAGGCACCCAGACCATAAACTACCGCGCTAATGATGACGGAGAACCCAACAATAGCGCAGGCATGCCCATTTACGGACAAATACAATCTTTCGATGTTACTAATATTTTAATTATTGTGGTTCGGTATTTTGGAGGTGTAAAACTTGGCGTTGGCGGTTTAATAAATGCTTATAAAACTGCAGCACAACTCGCTTTAGATTCGGCTAAAATCATAGAAAAAACCATCAACATCGATTTTCTAATCACGTTCGATTACAAAAACATGAACAAGGTGATGCGGGTTATAAAAGAGCGAAAATTAAACATAACGAACCAAAAACTAGAATTGGATTGCCAAATCACGATTTCGGTTCGTATATCAGAAGCTGACTCTGTTTTCGAAGCTTTCAATCACCTTTTTGAAATAGATATTAAAAAATGTTCAGACGAAAATTAGCTCATAAGACAAAAAAACCTTCTTTTCATTCTTGATTTATCAGCAATTATTGAAATCAACTATTTTATCAAAAGATTAAAACTCTCCATCAATAATATCTAAAATATATTGAGGTGCTTTGGTAGGTCGTTGCGTTTTCATATCAACAAATACCAAAACGGTGCTTGCGGTAGATAAAAGTTCACCTTTTTCATTGGTTATTTCGTACTCAAATTCAATCTTTGCAGTAGGTCGATTTTTGAGTTGTGATTTTACATTAATTAAGTCATCATAACCTGCTGGTTTTTTATAGTTTATGTTTAAAGATACCACTGGTAACATAATTCCGTTTTCCTCCATGGTTTTATACGAAATCCCCCTTTTACGCAACCACTCAATTCGTGCCTCTTCCAAATATAATGCGTAATTACCGTGATAAACCACGCCCATTTGGTCGGTTTCCCCATATCTTACTCTTATTTGTATTTTATCACTTTTCTCGCTCATATTTGAATATTTTTTTGTAGTTTCGACATGTGCTCAACTTGCGAAAAAATTTCTAATTATTCAATAGTAAATCATTTTTTTTTTAAGAATTTTGTTCACATATTTGCCAAACATAAAAATGGAGGGATATGAGATGTTTTTCTCATCCATTAAATTAACAATCAACAAGAGTATTTAAAATGAGTGTAACTGCGCAAACGGTATGGGATAATTGTCTAAAATTCATAAAGGATAATATTCAACCGCAAGCTTATAAAACATGGTTTGAACCAATACTGGCAGTTAAACTAACTGATAATGCCTTAAGTATTCAGGTGCCAAGTAAATTCTTTTACGAATGGCTAGAGGAGCATTATGTTAAAATCTTAAAAGTATCTTTAACTAAAGAATTAGGCGAAAAAGCTAAACTGGTTTACATTATTAAAATGGAAAACACGTATGGCAACAAACAACCTTTTACAGAAAAAATACCGAGTTCTAACCGTAGTGGTTTAAAATCTCAAAATGTTGATATTCCTTTAAACAATAAAAGTCCAGAATTACGCAATCCGTTTGTTATTCCTGGAATTCGAAATGTAAAAATTGAATCGCAACTAAATCCAAATTATAGTTTTGAAAACTTTTTAGAAGGCGATTCTAATCGTTTAGCAAGAAGTGCCGGATTAGCGGTTGCTGCTAAACCAGGAGGAACCTCTTTTAACCCGTTATTAATTTTTGGTGGTGTTGGTTTAGGTAAAACGCATTTAGCTCATGCTATTGGTGTTGATATTAAAGACAAATACCCAGAGAAGACTGTTTTATATATTTCTGCTGAAAAATTTACGCAACAATATATAGATTCTGTAAAGAAAAATAATAGAAACGATTTTATTCATTTCTATCAAATTATAGATGTTTTAATTATTGATGATGTGCAATTCCTTACAGGAAAAACAGGAACACAAGATGTTTTCTTTCACATTTTTAACCACTTACACCAAAACGGAAAGCAAGTTATATTAACAAGTGATAAAGCACCTGTAGATATGCAAGATATTGAGCAACGCTTATTATCTCGTTTTAAATGGGGCCTTTCGGCGGAATTACAACATCCCGATTTTGAAACTCGTGTTTCTATTGTTAAAAACAAATTATATCGTGACGGTGTTGAAATGCCAGAAGATATTATAGATTACGTTGCTAAAAACATTAAAACTAATGTTCGCGAATTAGAAGGTGCTATTATATCTCTAATTGCGCAATCGTCTTTCAATAAAAAGGAAATCACCTTAGATTTAGCCAGAACCATTGTTGAGAAGTTTGTAAAAAACACAAAACGTGAGGTTTCTATAGATTATATTCAAAAAGTAGTATCCGATTATTTCCAAATGGACATCGATACGTTGCAATCTAAAACGAGAAAACGCCACATTGTTCAAGCGAGACAACTAGCTATGTTTTTTGCTAAAAAATTAACCAAAGCATCTTTAGCCAGTATTGGTTCTCAAATTGGTAAACGTGATCATGCTACGGTTTTACATGCTTGCAAAACGGTTGATAACTTATCTTCAACAGATAAGCAATTTAAAAAATACGTTGAGGATATCACAAAAAAACTTTCTGTTTAAACTCTTTTAAAAATGACTAAAATTCTGATGGTATGCCTGGGAAACATTTGTCGTTCTCCACTTGCCGAAGGTATTTTAAAAGCTAAATTACCCGATAATTTTATTGTTGATTCTGCTGGAACCGCAAATTACCATACGGGGAATGCTCCAGATCCACGATCGATTGCTATAGCGAAAACATACGGTTTAGACATTTCAAACTTAAAAGGAAGACAGTTTACCGTTTCAGATTTTGACACTTTTGATGTGATTTATGTGATGGACGATTCTAACTATAGAAACGTTAATAAACTGGCTCGCAACAACTCAGACACTTCTAAAGTAAAATTCATTTTAAATGAAGTCTACCCCAATGAAAACTTCGATGTTCCCGATCCGTATTACGGAGGAGACGATGGTTTTCTAAATATTTACAACATGCTAAACGAAGCATGTACCGTTATTGCAAACCATTTAACTTCAGAAAACTAATGACATCAGGCGCAGGCAAGTTATTTTTAATACCAACCACTTTAGGAGACAATAACCCTTTAGATGTTTTACCTATTACAGTAAAAAACACTATTGATAATATTGATATTTTTATTGTTGAAAACGAAAAAACAGCCCGTCGATTTATTAAGAAAATTAGTCCGGAAAAATCACAACCATCACTTCAACTATTCCTTTTAAATAAACGCACAGAAGCTAGCGAATTACCTGCTTTTTTAAATCCTTGTTTAGAAGGTCTTAATGTTGGTTTACTATCTGAAGCTGGTTGTCCTGGCGTTGCCGACCCTGGTGCCGATGTTGTAAAACTAGCCCACGGAAAAAACATAAAAGTAGTACCTCTAGTAGGACCATCGTCAATTTTAATGGCCATGATGAGTTCTGGAATGAATGGCCAAAGTTTTGCTTTTAACGGCTACTTACCTATTGATAAAGGCGAACGAAAAGCAGAATTAAAACGTCTAGAGCGTTTATCTTTTGAGCACGACCAATCTCAGCTTTTTATTGAAACACCTTATAGAAACAATAAAATGTTGGAAGATTTGTGCAACGTTTTAGAAAATAACACAGACATCTGTGTGGCTTGCGATATTACTCTAGAAACAGAGTTTATAAAAACGCAAAGCGCACAAGCTTGGAAAAAAAATAACGTTGACCTTCATAAAAGACCAACGTTATTTATTATACATAAAAGCTAATTTAAAACCCCTTTTAAATGGCTTTCGCTAATTTGTTCGGTTTAACAAACGACGTATCGTAACCAGAAAAACGTTTCATATAATACTGTACTGTAGTTCCAAAACCATCAGCAAAATTATCTAAACCGTAACTTCTTAAATACGTTTTAACACTTCCCGGTCCCGCTAAATGCGCTGCGGCTAAAATACCAGACTCTGTTACAAGCACACCATTAATTCGGCGACCCACAAAGTTTTTAATGTCACGTCTTAAAATCCATTTATTTCTTGCTGCATTAGCAATAAACGCTTTTTCTTGAAGTTTTGGATTCTTTAAAAATTGTTGGGGATTATTAATACCAATCATTTTTAAGGTTTCAGCACCAAATTGGTACTTTCCTAAATAACCGAATGTATTAACCGTGGCATAATCACCACGAGACTCTTTAAAACCTACGGCCTCTCTAAAGCCTACAAATGATTTTCCTAAATAAGGAGAAAAAACATCGTTCTCGTCATTTGACACTAGAACATCATCTTTGATGTCATCGTCAAGACTTACAGTATAAACTAACTCTAAGCCTTTTGTTGAATACTTACTTAAATCTACAATCGAATCCTTTGATGAAAACGACACACTTAACATAATTACTGCTAAAAGTGCTAAGACTAAGTAACTTGCAATATTCTTTGTCATAGTTTCTAAATTCTTCAGTAATCTACAATTTTAAATTACCTGAAATTTTGAGCGTGCAAAAGTACATGATATTTAAATACTAACCAAATTTATTATTTTTTAAGCCCTATTAGATGTAGAATATATGGAATTTAGCCCCTTTTTTACTTAATTCAAGGGTAGGAAATGGAATTTTTATCATATTAATAATACTGAAAACCATTTTTAACAAGGGCGACTTGGTTTTTAATTGATCTAAATTCAAATCTAAACTCAGAAAGATTTGTCGGTATGGATTACCATTCCTTACTAATTCACTACTAGAATCTTCCACACCATTCAACATGCCTTCACCTCCATAACCCACAGCCAAATTAAGCCATTTTGGCACTTTACTTTCCTTAAAAAAAGAATGAATGTTTGCGCTTAACCAATACGTTTGCCCGTTATAGTCTTTTAAAACCTCTTCTAAGATACCTTTACCCAACTTATTTGGATTTTGCGGCGCATACTCAGTTTGATGAAAACTGTACTTTAAAGCGATTCGTTGCTCTTTCCATAGTAATTCTTGTCCAATAAATAATCCTGTACCGGAAGCGTTTGCTAAAATATCTCCCCAAGAAAACCCCCATTCTTGCGAATAACCATCCAAAAATTCAACGGCCGTAAGAAATCCGAAGCCTAAAGTACCACCATAAATTAATTGATTTTTTTCACTAATCCCACTCCAATTTAAAAGTTGAGCGCCATGCTTTCCCATTTGATAGGCCGAAAACGCATGCCCCACTTTATCCATTTGGAGCCATTCATTATTATCATTTATAGTATGAAGTTTTGAACGTTCATAATCGGCATACCACAATTGATTTAACCCCACTAAAGTTAACCCGACGACAGCAGCTTCAGAAATAACAACGGCATTTCGTCGCGATACATTTAAAGAATCACTAGGTGTAAAAAAAGAAGGCGATTCCTTTTGAGAAAATGCGAAAGAAGACATTAACACAAAATATATCGTGTATTTTAATCCCGAAAAAGGCACTATTTATTAATGCCTTGAGAAGAAAGGTAACGTTGATATTCTCTAGCGTTTCCATTATGCTGTGCTAAAGTTTTAGCAAACTTATGGAACCCAAAACGCTTCGCATCAGCGGCAAAATATAAATAACTATGCTTTTCGTAATTCAAGACAGCATCGATAGCCGAAATATCAGGCATAGCAATTAACCCCGGAGGCAAACCACGATTCAGGTACGTATTATAAGGCGATTCAATATCTTTATGAATATTTAAAACCCGTTTTATCACTGTATTCTTATATTTAGGCAATTGATAGGCAGCAAATTTCAAAGTTGGATCCGCCTGCAAAGGCATTCCAATACGCAGTCTGTTCATGTAAACACCTGCAATTCTAGGTTGTTCGCTGGCTTGTTTAGATTCTTCATAAACAATAGATGCCAAAGCAATCACTTGATTTGCGGTTAACCCGATAGCTTCAGCTTTCTCCGTACGTTTCTCATTCCAGAAACGTTTATATTCTGTAAGCATGCGATCTCTAAAACCTTCTGCATCAGTATTCCAGAAAAACTCGTAACTATTAGGCAAATACATTCCTAAGGCTGTGGCGTTATTGAAATTATTTTCAGCTAAAAATTTTTCCTCTAACATTACTTTTAACAACGAGACGCTATCGGCTTCAATTTCATTAGAAATGCGTCCAGCCAATTTTTCTAAAGTAGACTGATTATTAAAAGACACTTTTACAGGAAGATTTCCACTACGAATGGAGTTGATGATATCATTATTCGTCATTCCCTTTTTTATCGCAAACTTTCCAGCTTTAACGTGAGTTGTGTATTTTTTCTGTTCGGCTAAATCATCAAAAGATTCAATATCTTCTAAAAGTGGTTCCAACTGACTTCGAACATCACTATAATTAGCATTTGACGGAATATAAACATAAGCCGTTTCATTGTTGAATGCCGTATTAGGTTTCAACATAGCCTTATAAACAAAATTTGCAAAAAATGCTGCTACCACAAGACCGATAACAACTATGGCCAGAATTATTTTTTTTATGTACATTTAATTTTTAATAAGCTGAAATAAATATTCGTTTTTATAAGTGCCTTGGCTATAAGTCCAATCTTTTTTTAATCCGATTTGTTTAAACCCCTGACGGCTAAACAATTTAATACTAACCTCATTATCTTCTGAAATATTACAATACAATTGATGTAAATCCAGATGTGTAAAGCTATAGTTTATCAGTAAGGCTAAAGCTTCTTTTCCTGCGCCTTTACCTCTATTTTCGTGGTCTTTGACTAAAATTCCGATGCCTGCTCTACCGTTTTTAAAATCAAAATCGAACAAATCTATTAAACCAATAGCTTCATCTTGAGTATTACAAATTACCAATCGTAATTGTTTAACTTCGTATATATCTTGATGGGCTTGTTCTAAATATTGTTTAATTAAATACCTAGAATAAGGGGTTTGTGTTTGGCTAATTTCCCAAATATTTTCGTCGTTTTCAACGGCATGAATAAATTCTAAATCTTCGGGTTCTAAAGCCCGTAAATAAATATGTTCCCCTTTTAGAGTAATCATATATCGCCTTTAAAAACAAATTTCGCAGGACCAAGAAGCCAAACATTTTTGTAGGTTTCGTTTTCAACATCAAAACTCACTTTCAACTTGCCTCCTTCTACGTTAAGCGTTATTAATTTTTTAGTGGTTTCATTTGTTGCATGCATAGCAATAGCTACTGCTGTTACACCTGTTCCACAAGATAATGTTTCATCTTCAACACCTCGCTCGTATGTACGTACGCGAAACACTTCATCATTAACTTTTTTAACGAAATTTACATTTGTTCCTTCATCAAAATACGGTGCACCGTTTCTAATTTTAGCCCCTTTATCTTTGATATCGAAATACTCAATAGCATCTTCAAATTGTACGTGGTGTGGCGATCCGGTGTTTAAAAACACATAATTATCATGTTTTTCAACCACATCAACATCCAACATTTGAAGCTTCACTATATCGCCCTCAATTTCGGCATGATGTAAACCATCAACTGCTTCAAAAACCGCTTTCGTATCAATTACACCCAACTGTTTTGCAAAAGCCACCAAACAACGGCCGCCATTTCCACACATAGTACTTTCATTTCCATCGGCATTATAATACACCATTGTAAAATCTAAAGTATTGTGGTTTTCAAGCAGAATAAGTCCGTCTGCTCCTATTCCAAAACGTCTATCGCATAAAAAAGCAATGTGTTTTGTGTCTCTTTTATTGAACGTTTGCTGACGATTATCAATCATCACAAAATCGTTCCCTGTTCCTTGGTATTTATAAAAAGTCTGTTGCATAATTTCAGCACAAATATAGGCATAAAGAATTTATTTTCCCCGTCACTATTTCAGGAAATCTTCGGAAAAACCAAGAACTTTTAAGGTTTCTATTAAAATTAAAATCTTCGCGTTTTTTTAATTTATTTCTGTTTCTTATAAAATATTTTAAAACTTCTTTTTTTCAACTTATTGGAAGTAAATAAGCCCTAATCCTTCTGTTAAATAGGCGTTAAAGTGGGCGTTAAAAATCGTTAAAACTAAAAAATCTATCCAATTATTAGCTAATTTTAATCTGTTAAATCAAATTAAACAATTCAATAACATCAATAAATACCCAAATAATAATTAATATGAAGAAGATTTTAACTTTAGTATTAGTATCTGCATTAGGAGGCGTAATGACGCTTGGTGCTTACAAACTTTTTATAGAAAAAGAAAACACAGTGGTGGTTTCTAGTCAAGATAACGCACCTACATTTTTACCAACAACCAATATAAATAAGGCTTTAAGTGCAGCGGAAAACACCGATTTTACAGCGGCTGCCGACAACACAGTACATGCTGTGGTTCACGTGAAAAACGTTACTTTAAGTAGTGGACAAATGACTTTGCAAGATTTCTTTTCTGGTAGAAGTCCCAAACGTGCGCAAATGGGTACCGGCTCTGGCGTTATCATTAATGCCGACGGCTATATTATAACCAACAACCACGTAATAAATAATGCGAGCGAACTGTCGGTAACATTAAACAATAATAAAACGTACACTGCGGAACTAGTGGGTACCGACCCAAAAACCGATATTGCGCTATTAAAAATTGATGCCGATGAAGATTTACCATATGTTACTTTCGGAGATTCGGATAGTGTACAAATTGGCGAATGGGTTTTAGCTGTTGGTAACCCATTTAACTTAACATCGACGGTAACTGCCGGAATTATAAGTGCAAAATCGAGAGATTTAACAGGGAAAAGTTCACAATCTTTCTTGCAAACTGATGCTGCTGTAAACCCAGGGAATTCTGGTGGAGCACTAGTAAACACCAATGGTGAATTAATTGGTATTAATACTGCTATTTCATCACAAACTGGTTCTTACGTTGGATATTCTTTTGCTGTACCAAGTAATATTGCACGTAAAGTGATTGAAGATATTATGGAGTTTGGTAACGTGCAAAATGGCGTTTTAGGTATTCAAGGTGGTACTTTTAATAGTAAAGTAGCACAAGAAATGGGTGTTAATTATGCCGAAGGGGTTTATGTTGCCGAAGTGGTAAAAAACTCTGGAGCAGATAAAGCCGGCATTGAAAAAGGTGATGTGATTAAAAAACTTGATAATATTGAAATTTCAAAATTTGAAGATTTAAGTGGCTACATTAAAACAAAACGACCAAATGACGTGGTTAACGTAGAATTGTATAGAAAAAACGATTTAAAAACCGTTTCTGTAACATTGACAAAAACTGAAATATTCGCGGTTAATTTTATGAAAATGGAGCTGCAAGATTTATCAGATTCATTTAAAGAAAAATACGATATCGACTATGGCGTAATGGTGAAGAAAACCGAAAACCAATGGTTATATTCTAATTTAGGAATTACGGAAGGTTATATTATTACTGGAATAAACGATACTAAAATTGAAAGTATCACCGACATTTCTAAATTAAAAGAAAAATATGGTGATGATATTTTAGACCACATTAAAAAACTGGCCTACATAAACACAAGTAAAGAAAAAAAGGAAGTGATTTTTAGATAATTTGGTATTGAATTCAAATGTAAATAACCTCTTTAAAGTGAATAGCTTTAAAGAGGTTATTTTTTTACAGCTATTTTTACATAAACAAGGCTATAAAATAAGCTCTATTTTCGGTCTCTATTTTACCCCTAGCAATTTTCAAAAAACACCATATCATATATAATACAATTACGAATATGGTTACAGCTATCAAGGAATTAAGCTTGCTAAATATATATCGAAAGTGCGACGTTTTACTTATTACTAATTTAAAACATCCAAAGCACAAACATACTCGTATATAACGCGTATAGAAATTAGCCTCATTTAGTGGGGCTTTTTAATTAATTATAATCATAGTTTTCATAACTTCGTAGACCGAATTCAACCCATTAAAAATTTCCATTAGAAATGAATTTTACAAAACAACTGCTTTCAACAGTATTTGCGCTATTACTAACGGCATCCTCTTTTTCACAAGCAACTCCAGATCAAGAAGAAGAGAAATTATCCTTAAATAGCGGTAGCATTGATAACCAATTTGAATTTGTTATTAGACGCTCAAACAGCTGGCAAGATTATAAAACCGTAAAAAAAACATGGTTATATACTCTTAAAGAACATACTTTAGACTCATTAAAGGCAGTACATAAAGATTTAGCAGATACCCAAGTCGTTGTTAAAACGCAAGTAAAAGAAATTGCCGATTTAAAGTTAAATCTATCGAATACACAAAGCGAATTAGATAAAACCAATACCGAAAAAAACAATATGGCTTTGTTTGGTTTACAAATGAGTAAATCGAGTTATAATGTATTAATGTGGTCTATTATTGGTGCTTTATTAGCCCTATTACTTTTCTTTATTTACAAATTCAAAAATAGTAATGCGGTTACGCGTGAAGCGAAAAAGAATTTAGAAGAAACGGAAGAAGAATTCGAAGAACACAGAAAAACAGCTTTAGAGCGTGAACAAAAAGTACGCAGACAATTACAAGACGAAATCAATAAGCAGAAAAAATCGAAATAATTTAGCTTTACAGATATAAAAAAATCCGCAATAAAATTGCGGATTTTTTTTTGTTTAAGACTAGACGTTAAAGTAGCGTTCATCAAGATGAATACTATTTTATAGCATCGCTTAAAAAGATCTATTTTGCATAAGCTCCCGAAGAATACGTGAGTTCGTAACTGTGGGTATAAATTTCAAAAACAATTCCGAAAGGATCTTCTACGTAACACATTTTAAAAGGTTTATCTTCTGGATAATACGCTCTAATTGGCATTCTTTGCTTTCCGCCATAAGCCACAATTTTTTCAATAAGCTCTTCTATATTCGGGTCTTGTATACAAAAATGGAATAAACCTGTATTGAAAGGATTAAACTCTGGCGCTTCTTTTACGCCATTAGGAAAAGAAAACAGTTCTACACCAACCCCATCTGAAGTTGCCAAATGTGCAATTTCGAAGGTAGTCCAATCGTCTCCGAAAACATCAATACACATTTGCCCAATGGCTGTTTCTTTTTCCTTCTTAACTGTTGAAGGCTCCATTATAACGTACCACCCCATAACTTCAGAATAAAATTTAACGGCCTCTTTTATATTAGGAACGGTAATTCCGATATGCGAAAATGATTTTGGATAATTTTTACTTGTAGACATAAGTTATATTTTAGATTGCAAAATTAACCTATATTTGCCTAAATGGCAATAACTTACCATAAAGTATTATAGTTACCCATATGAGTAAAATAATGATAATCAATAATATAAATTTAAGTTTTGTATAAAAATAATAGTTGCCCGTTACATTATACCATGAATTTAATAGGTACAAAATGGAAACCTTTGATTTTGTTTCATTTATTAGAAGGCGATTTGCGTTCAGGTATTTTACAGAAGAAAATTGCAGGTATTTCGAACAAAATGTTTACTCAAACCGTTAGAGACTTAGAAAAAGATGGATTAATCTCTCGAAAAGTATTTCCGGTAGTGCCACCAAAAGTAGAATACGGCTTAACGGAAAGAGGAAAATCTCTTGAAGATATTTTAAGACGTTTGGATAAATGGGGATTAGACGATTGTAAAAATTAATGAGTTTGATACATTTCTAACTTGTTGCAACAACAGATATCCCAAACAATTAAATTATATTTGCGGCATATAAAAATGAATTATGCGCATAGATATTATTACGGTTTTACCCGAGTTATTGAAGAGTCCGTTTGAGGCTTCTATTTTAAAACGTGCTATTGAAGCTGGTTTGGTTGAAGTTCATTTTCATAATTTACGAGATTATACCACTGATAATTACAAATCGATAGACGATACCCAGTTTGGTGGTGGCGCTGGTATGGTTATGATGGTGGAGCCTATTGATAAATGTATAACCGATTTAAAATCGCAACGTGATTACGACGAAGTGATTTACATGACACCCGATGGTGAAACCTTAAAACAAGGTATTGCCAACCAGTTATCGATGCATGAAAATATTATTATTTTATGCGGACATTATAAAGGTGTAGACCAACGTGTGCGCGACCAATTTATAACCCGTGAAATTTCTATTGGAGATTATGTGCTTTCTGGTGGTGAACTAGGAGCTGCTGTACTTTGCGATGCCGTAATTAGATTAATACCAGGGGTTTTAGGGAATGAAACATCTGCCCTAACCGATTCTTTTCAAGATAATTTATTAGCCCCTCCTATTTATACAAAACCAAGAGAATATAAAGGTTGGAAAGTTCCGGAATTATTATTTAGCGGAAATTTTCCTGAAATTGAAAAATGGAGAGAAGAGCAAGCTTACGAGCGTACTAAAAAATTGAGACCAGATTTATTAGACGAATAAAGGGTTGCGGGTATACTTTAGTTGTTCCCTATTAGAAAAATAAAAAGATATCCACTTTGCAAGTAGAAATAGAAAACCATAGAATAACATGTTACAAATGCATGAGGCCAACAAGCACTTGTATTTGCAAATACATTAGCCCTTTGCAGACTAAGACACGTTTTATTATTCTGATGCATCCCAAGGAATACAAAAAAGAAAAAAGCGGAACGGGACATATAACGAAGCTTCAACTTGAAAATTCGGAAATTATAGTTGGTGTCGATTTTACCGATAATAAGCGTGTAAATGAGATACTTGCTAAAGAAAATTGTTCTTCTTTTTTACTTTACCCGGGAAAAGATAATTTCAACTTATCGGTAAGAGAACGTTCGGAAATTAATTCTTTTATGGGTCATAATCCACACATCTTTCTTATCGACGGTACATGGCCTTGCGCCCGTAAAATGCTTAAACTAAGTAAGAATTTGCAAAAACTTAAAAGAGTGAGTTTTGATAATAAGATAAAATCGAAATTTATTATCAAACAGCAGCCAGAATCGCTTTGCTTGAGTACTATTGAGTCTGTCTACACCGTTTTAAATTTGCTTAAAGAAGGTGATTTAGAACACTGCGAGACAACCGACTTTCTTATTCCTTTTGAAAAAATGATTGAGCATCAACTTGACTATATGTTAAACCCAAATAGTCAAAGCTATGGTTCTACTAAGCACAGAGCGCTTATTCCTAAAACGATGTATAAGAAAAATACGGAAAGAAATATTATTTTTGAACAAGAATAGATGTTATTTCTCTCTAGATCGTTTTATGCCTTCCGGCTTGCTATTTGTTAGCGGATGCTTGTGTTAAGGATAGCAGCGGCATCCTTTTTGCGAAATTATAGATACTGCACTTTGGTTAATACTATAGTTTCAAAGACTAAAAAGCTCTTGAATTGAAGAACAGTTTTTGCAAAAAGATATAGCGGATAGCCTGACCTGAAAGGGAACACCATAAAAACTATAATTTTAATTGTGAGCTTTAAAATAATAACTATCTTTGCAGCCAATTTCGGGTTAACCTCTGGCGAGAATCGTGAATGTTGTTCTGAATTAATAATTAAATAAATATAAAGATATGGAATCTTTAGTAAAATTTGTTCAAGACGAATTTGTAACAAAAAAAGAGTTCCCAGAATTTGGAGCTGGAGACACAATTACTGTGTTTTACGAAATTAGAGAAGGTGAAAAAGTACGTACTCAGTTTTTTAGAGGTGTAGTTATTCAAAGAAGAGGATCTGGATCTTCTGAAACTTTTACAATTAGAAAAATGTCTGGTACTATTGGGGTAGAACGTATTTTCCCTATTAATTTGCCTGCATTACAAAAAATAGAAGTTAACAAACGTGGTAAAGTTCGTAGAGCTAGAATCTACTACTTTAGAGGTTTAACTGGTAAAAAAGCCAGAATTACTGAACGCAGACGTTAATTGTAAAACTCTGTTTTACAACAACATAAAAAGCCTTAAGATAAATCTTAAGGCTTTTTTTATTAACAAAAGTTAATAACTAAGGTTTATAACATGTTGATAACTAAAGCCTTAATTATTTGGCAAATAGATATTGTAATAGTAACTTAGCAGTAGGGATAACGACAATGAAAGTTGGTTTCACTTAAAAACTGAATTTATGTTTATACCGATTTAAGAATACGTTCTTACAAATAATTGTTTTTTTGAGATTTTACAACATCGGGTGTATACGCGGGTTTGTAAAAAATAAGGATATTATACAGTACACCTGTTAAAGGCAGGTAGACTTATAATGGAATACCCTAATAACGGATTTAATGAGAATTGAATCGACATTTAGAGTTATGCTTATTGTGGCTAAGTACAAATGCGAACAATGCGCAATGAGTATCGAAAAAAAACAGTTACATTGAAACATGAAGTAATAGGTCAATACATTTTGAAAATTGCAGACATGTTTCACTTGAGATAGAAAACTTGATTTAAACGGATTTTGATGAACTTCAAATCAAATTAGTAAAATGCTAAGTTTAAAACATGTGTTACTATTTCAAAGAAAGCCATATCAAAGGAGATTAAGTTCTGCAGTGATATGGCTTTTATTTTTTAGAACAGTTAACATCTTTTGATTTCGCTAGCTTCTGTCCTATTTACTTCTTAAAAAATCATGAATTACCCCACCTATGACGGGTTAAACACAAATTATTCTACGGAATAATAATAATAATAATAATAGAAAAACACCTTTTTCTTCACGACACATTTCACTTTTTAACCTCATATTTTAAACAAAAAAAAGTCGATGCATATACATCGACCTTTTGTTAAATTATAAAGTAAATACTATTCTTACGAGAAATAAATATAAATACCAATTACAATAACACAAATAGCTATACCAACAGTTTTTAAATGTTTCCAAGGCGTGATATCCACTTGCTTTGTAAACTCTAAAGTAAAGGCCTCGCTACGCGGTCTAAGCTTACCTATGATTAACATAATAATGACGTTAAGCACAAATAAAATAGCCATAACATGTAAGAAATGAGGGTAATTGTCGGCCCCTACAACATAAGGTTTTACAATAAACTGACTAATACTATACAATACAACTCCAGAAATAATAGCTACTTTTGCTGCAATCGCTGGCACATATTTAGTTAAATATCCAACCACAATAATGGTTAAAATAGGAATACTATAGCACCCGTTAACCTCTTGTAAATAACCAAATAAACCATCGGGAGCATTAGCTATTAAAGGTGCAATACACATCGATAAAATGGCAAGCACCACACCAAAAGATTTCCCTGCAAATACCGTTTGCTTTTCAGTAGCTTCTTTATTGATGTGAGATTTATAAATATCGATACCAAACAAGGTTACCGAACTGTTTAATGCCGAGTTAAACGAACTTAAAATAGCCCCAAACAAAACCGCTGCAAAGAACCCTACTAGAGCTGCTGGCAACACCGCTGTTACTAATCTTGGGTAAGCTTCATCTGGATTCTCTAAAGTATCTCCAAACATATGAAATGCAATAATACCTGGCAACACCACAATTAATGGCCCTAATATTTTAACGGCAGAAGCTAACAATAAACCCTTCTGCCCTTCTTTTAAGTTTTTTGCACCTAAAGCACGTTGTATTATGGCTTGGTTGGTTCCCCAATAAAACAACTGTACCAACATCATACCGGTGAAAATAGTTCCGAAAGGTATCGATGAATCGGAATCACCTAAAGCTTGAAACTTTTCTGGATTGGTCGTCATTAAAGTAGACATACCTTCTGTAATACTACCTTCTCCAATAGCTAATAAACCGAAAAACGGAATTAACAAACCGCCAATTAATAAACCAACAGCATTAATAGTATCCGAGACAGCAACTGCTTTAAGCCCGCCAAAAATAGCATAAATAGAACCTATAATACCAATACCCCAAACGGTAATCCAAAGTGCAGTGGTTTTAGAAACACCTAATAATGTAGGTACGTCAAACATAGCATTGATAGCCAAAGCTCCCGAATACAGTACAATTGGCAATAACACTATTACATAACCACTTAAGAACAAGCCTGAAGTTATGGTTTTTGTCATTTTATCGTAACGCTTTTCTAAAAACTGAGGCACGGTTGTAATCCCGCCCTTTAAATATCTAGGCAATAAAAACACGGCGGTAATTACCATAGCAATCGCGGCTAAAGTTTCCCAGGCCATTACTAAAATACCTTCTTTAAAAGCCGATCCGTTTAAACCTACTATTTGTTCTGTAGATAAATTGGTAAGCAATAAAGATCCAGCAATTACAACTCCCGTAAGACTTCTACCTCCTAAAAAATAGCCGTCGGAAGAATCCTCATTTGATTTTCGCGTCGCTAAATAAGAAATGATAGCAACCAAAGCTGTAAAGCCTAAAAATGATAAAATTTGCATAATTTATATTGGTTTAGTTTAATTGAAAAATCAAATATACCTAAATTCTATATGCAAAACATCAAAATAAATAATTAAATGTAAAAATTACATTTAATTTAATCAAACCACTTGTTAATACAAGTCTAGTTAGTATCTTTGTAAAACCAACTTTTATATACTAAACATTTTGTACACCATAAAACACATTGAAAATAGTCTTGAAATTCAAAACTCCGAACGTAGCGTTTACGCTAAAATCTGTTTGAATCAAGGTGCTAGTCTTCAAGTATTAAAACTATCAAATTCACTTTTAATTGAAGATTTGAATCCCTTACCATATAAAGACACCTACGCATCTTCCATCCTATTTCCGTTTGCCAATAGAATAAAAGATGGCACTTATACTTTTGAAGATAACATTTACAATTTTGAAATTAACGAAAAACCAAACAACAATGCCCTACACGGCTTAGTGTTTGACAAAACGTTTGATATTGTAAATTCCGAAGCTACAGAAACAAGTGCTACCGTAGAATTAGTATATAACGAAACGCAACAAAATAATGGTTTTCCGTATACATTTTCTATTGCTTTAGAATACATATTCACCGAAACCACTTTAGACTTAAAGGTAAAAGTACTAAATACAGATGTCAAAGCTTTCCCATTTACACTGGGCTGGCACCCCTATTTTTTGAGCGATAATTTATTCGAAAGTGCTTTACAATTTGAAAGCTCAAAGAAAATGGTGTTTGACAACCGTATGATAACTTCGGAAGTTATAAAAAACCCTAATCCTTCGGAAATTGAAATCAAAGACACGCCGTTAGACGATTGTTGGGAACTTGATAAAACTCACGTTACCTTCAAAACACCTCACTATACATTAACCATTGATTCTTCCGAAGAAAACAGTTTTTTACAAAGTTACACGCCGCCAAAAGCGAACACTATTGCTATAGAACCAACTACCGGAGTTTCCGATAGTTTCAATAATAAAATTGGATTAAAAACATTGGCTCCGAATGAAGATTACAGTCTTATTTGGACACTTAAACTAGACTAACATCATACCATTTACACTATGAACACCACTTTAGTATCGAAAATTAAAACAGCTTTTGTTGAAAAATTCAACAACACGCCATTGCTTGTTTTTTCACCTGGTCGTATCAACATTATTGGCGAACATACCGATTATAATGACGGTTTTGTATTTCCTGCAGCCGTAAATAAAGGTATTATTGCCGCGCTTAGCAAAAGTAACACCAACACCTCAACGGCTTGTGCTGCCGATTTTGATGATACCATTGAATTTTCGGTAAACAATATCAAGCCTATGGCTAAAGAAAGTTGGGGCAATTATGTTTTAGGTGTTATTGCTGAAATTCAGAAAGCAGGTAAAACCGTAGAGAATTTTAATATGGTTTTTGGTGGCGATATTCCGTCGGGTTCAGGTATGTCTAGTTCGGCTGCTTTAGAAAACAGTGTCGTATTTGGCTTAAATGAATTGTTTGATTTAGGATTAACCAAAACGGAAATGATCTTTATTTCACAAAAAGCAGAGCATAATTACGTTGGTGTAAACTGCGGTATTATGGACCAATACGCAAGTATGTTTGGAATTAAAAATCACGCCTTACTTTTAGATTGTCGTTCGGTGGAAGCTAAACCTTTCGAAATTAATTTTGAAAACCACGAACTAATGCTCATCAACACCAATGTGAAACACAGTTTATCTGATAGTGCTTATAACGATCGCAGATTGGTTTGCGAACATATCTCTAAACTTTTAAACATAACCGCTTTAAGAGATGCTTCGGAAGCAGATTTGGAAACTATAAAAACACAAGTTAGCGAGACAGATTATCAAAAAGCCCTGTTTGTTATACAAGAAAATAACCGTGCCGAAAAAGCATCAGCAGCCATGCAAAATGGCGATTTAAATACTTTAGGTCAACTTATTTATGGCTCGCACAACGGCCTGCAACACCAGTACAAAGTGAGTTGTGATGAACTTGATTTTTTAGTTGAAAAAGCAAAAGAAAACCAATATATTTTAGGCGCACGTATGATGGGCGGTGGCTTTGGGGGCTGTACCATTAATTTAATTGCCAAGCATGCCGTAGCCGATTTTAAAACCTCGGTTTCCGAAGCTTATAAAAATAAATTTAATACCGATTGTTCGGTTTATGCTGTTGAACTTTCCGATGGTACGCACCTTATAAAATAATTCTCAACCAAAAGACACTTTAAAATGAATACCGATTTACAAGATTTTTCACATAAACGTTATAATATTTTAACTGGCGAATGGGTTTTAGTTTCTCCTCACCGCGCTAAACGCCCTTGGCAAGGACAAAATGAAACTGTAAACAACGAAGTACGTCCATCGCACGACCCGAGCTGTTATTTATGTGCTGGAAACACCAGAATTAACGGTGAAATAAATCCGAAATACCAAGATGCTTTTGTATTTACAAACGATTTTGCCGCTTTACAAACCGATTCTAAAAAGTTTGAAGTTGAAGATGGCTTACTAAAAGCACAAAGCGAACAAGGCATTTGTAAAGTAATTTGCTTTAGTCCAGACCACTCTAAAAGTTTGGCCGATATGGATGCTAAAGACATTGAAAAGGTGGTTTTTGCATGGCAACGAGAATTTAAAGAACTTGCTGAAAACGATTTAATAAATTACGTTCAAATTTTTGAAAACAAAGGCGCTGTAATGGGTTGCAGCAATCCACATCCACATGGACAAATTTGGAGTCAAACTACGCTACCAAATGAGGTTGACAAGAAAAACACGCATCAATTAAACTATTTCAATAAAACTAAAAGCAGTCTTTTAGGCGATTATTTAGCTCAAGAATTAGAAAAACAAGAACGTATTATATTCGAAAATGATGCCTTTGTAGTGCTTATTCCGTTTTGGGCAGTTTGGCCTTTTGAAACGATGATTGTTCCTAAAAAACAACAAAAAGATATTTTAGAATTAACAGGAAATGAAACCCTGCTTTTTGGTGAAGCTATTTCGGTAATTACCAAAGCTTACGACAAATTATTCAATACCTCTTTTCCTTATTCTAGTGGTATTCATCAAGCACCAACCAATGGTGAAGATAATGCACACTGGCACTGGCACATGAGCTTTTATCCGCCATTATTACGTAGTGCATCGGTTAAGAAATTTATGGTTGGTTATGAAATGTTCGGTTCACCCCAACGTGATATTACTGCTGAAAGTGCCGTAAAAATGCTTCGCGATTTACTATAAAAATATCCTTTTTTTTATATACAAAAAGCCTTTCATTAGTTTGTAAAGGCTTTTTTTTTGCCTTATTCTGAACGTAAAATGAACCACTCTTTTTACGAACTCCCTTTAAAAAATATCCAAAAGCAACGCATATTTCTAAGTAACACCTCATAAAAACCGAATTTTTATTCCTCCAAACATAAACTTTTCAATAAGCTTAAAAGGAACAAAATCAATAACCACGAACCACAAAACAACCATTTAACGATATATTTTGCGTTTTATCGTAATTATTCAAAATAAAATGTATATTTGCGTAAGAAATTATTAACCAAGTATTATTCAAAATATGGTATCCCAAATTATATTTTATGAATAGTCTAAAACCTATAAAGTAGTCCCAAAAAGCCAAAAATAGTTTGCACCAAAGAATTTTTTAATGGCATAAAAAAATCCTACTTATGAAAAACGCTCATAAATCGTGTTGGTTAAAAACAAGTACCATGTTCCTACTAACATGGTACGCTCTAACACCAGCATTAAGTTTGTCCTCAAATAGTTTCGGTGCAACATCATCTGAACTTAGTACTACAAATCACAACTTCAGTTTTTCAAAAGACAAGCTATTACAATCTGATAATGAGGCAATGGTGCTTCCTGGTAACTCTGCTAACAATAAATTTCAACTTTACTTTAATGGTGAAACCGCATATACCAGCGAACCAACCTTAATAAACTCATGGCAAGAAACCTCTTTAATGGTTTGGATAAACATTGCTGATTTATCAAACGGTATTCAATTTATTGCAGGGCAAAACATATTCAACTTACAACTTAATGCCGACAAGAGTATTTCCGCTTATGCCAACAATCAAACTATAACAAGCAACGATATTCTAAACAACAACCAATGGTATCATATCGCGGCAACATTTAATGCCAATACCTTCAACTTATATATTAACGGCGTATTGAACGCTTCTTTAATCAATACTTCTGGATCTTTAGATGCAGATACTTCCTATTTCATCTTAGGAAAAAACCAAATAAGCGATAGTCAATACTTTCAGGGTTATATGGATGAATTACGCGTCTTTAATAAAGCGCTTACATCAAACGAACTTCAGAAAATAATTTTTCAAGAAATAGAAAATAACAACGGCATTGTAAAAGGCGCTGTTCTTCCTAAAGACATTACAGATTTCAATACAGAAACACATATATCTACGCCTTTATCATGGAACTATTTGAAACGTTATTACCGAATGGATTCCTTAAATGAAATACAACTTAACGATTTTTCGAAAGAACTTAATACCGAAAGCGCAACCCTTCATAATGTTGAAATACTAAACCAACAAACAGCTCCTTTACCTTTTGTAACCAATCAATCTGGATCGTTAGAAAACGCTATTAACCATCCTGAACACGGCATTCGCGGGACGGACGCCTTAGCTTATAATTGGTCTATAGTTCATATTAAACACAACGATGTTTATTTTTCGGGTTCGCAAGCCCATTTAGGTCTTATCATTGATGAACAAAATGCCGATTTAGAGCCTATTACATTTACCGTTCTAGATCAAGCTGAACTAAATATTAGCTGGTATTTAAACCTCAACGGCACCATTGATTTAAAAGATAACTCACAACTTATTCAAGGAGAAGAAAGCACCCTTAACACAAGTAGTTTAGGCGAAATTTCAACGAATAAAGCTATTTCAGGCGATATTTACACTTATAATTATTGGTCGTCTCCTGTTGGACAAACCAATAACTCAACAAATAATAACACTTATAAATTACCCGATGTTATTAAAAACATCAACTTTTTAAAATCGGGTTACGACGGCGGAACCAATGCTATAGCCGATTATTGGATTTGGAAATGCACTAATGCCTACAACTCCACAAACTCCATATGGCAGCACATTAGAAGCACCGGATCTATAAAAGCCGGCGAAGGTTTCACTATGAAAGGGACTACTAACGACGCTGCCCAAAACTTTAAAATTAAAGGCAAACCAAACAATGGCCCAATTGCTATTGCTATAGAAGCAGGAAACCATTATTTGGTGGGCAATCCGTATGCTTCGACTTTAGACGCCAAACAGTTTATAATTGACAATAGCTCTATCGGACAGAATAATGGAGCTATTACAGGTACTCTTTATTTCAAAGAACATGATAGTGGAAGTTCGCATCGTTCGTCTGCTTATGATGGCGGCTACGCCACATATTCGCTTGCAGGAGGAGTTCCGGCGGCACATAAAGGCAATGACAATCATGCCGCTACTTCTCATGACGTAACTTCTGAAACACCTGGACAATACATCCCGATGAGTCAGGCCTTTTTTGTTGTAGCTGAAACCTCTGGCACTATTCAATTTAATAATAACCAGCGTGCTTTTCACATAGAAGAAACACATGCTAATGACGTCGCAAAAACGGCGAACTTTAAAATTGCAGCAGTAGAAGATGAACGGCCAAAATTAAGAATTGGGTTTAATTCTGTAAATCAAATCCATAGACAACTGCTCATTACCGAAGATCCAAATGCGTCTTCAGGTTACGATTGGGGTTACGATGCCAAAGCAATCGATTCGCAAATAGATGATATGTATTGGTTAATTAATGATGAAAACTATAATATTCAAAGTACTAACCTTATTGAGGAATCGACTAAAATTCCCTTAGGTATTCATACACAATCCGAAGGAGAGAACAGCATCAGTGTTGATGGTTTTGAATATTTCCCAAAAGACTTAAACGTATATCTTCATGATAAAACACTTGGTGTTTTTCATAATTTATTAGATTCAAATTACACCATCCATTTAGCTGCTGGTAGCTACCTAGATCGTTTTGAAATTACATTTACTGATAGTACGACTTTATCAACGGATTTATACGAATCCACCCAAATTGATATGTCCTTTTTGAATTCAGAAAATAGCATTGTCATACATAATCCATCGGCCATTTATATTGAATCTGTTCAAATGTATAATATGCTTGGTCAGTGTGTGTTTAAACTTCAAAGTCAAGCAAATAAGAGTAATTTCTCACATAATGTAGAAAACCTGCATTTTGGCGTATATATTTTAAAAATAAAAACGAACGTTGGAATCTTCAGTAAAGAAATTCTAAAAAGCAAATAACAAACTCATTTAAAGATAATTACAACTAAACTCTTCTTTTATGACACATAAACCCAAAAGCTTAACCTCCATAAAATCACATATTTGCAGATAAACCGATTTTTTTATAAGAATTTATTTCATAATATTGTCAAAGCTCCCTACGGCTCTCTCAAGAATGTTACTAATAGCCCCAGAATGAAACAAAAAAACTCACTAAGGTTCCCTACGCCTTGTCTCTCAGAAAAACTGTATCTAAAAAACAACAAATACAATCCATTGTTTTTGTTAAAAACAGTGTTTGCAACATCTAAAAACCTTGTAAATTCTTATCGAAAATTGCAACAGTTAAAAGAAGCATCATGCTTTATATTTTTAATATGTTGCTTTTATTCTGTTGGCGCTTTTGCTCAAGTCCCCCTTAATAACGATTTTGCAAATGCCATTACTGTGACACATAGCACAAGCTGGTGTACTGCTGATGGTGCTTATACAACACTTAACGCTACCGCCGACGGCCCTAAAGGAATAGCATGGACGAATGGCCCAAATTACAATGTTTGGTTTAAATTTCAGGCCACAGCAACACAAGTCAATGTTCAATTAAATCTTGGAAGCCTACGTAATCCATACTTGGCACTTTGGGACAGTAATAAAGCTGAAATTAAAAGCGCCAAATACACCAACGCTTCTAGTTCAATATTCGTACAATCTAATAGTTTAACTATTGGTGAATGGTATTATATTTCTGTAGATAATTACAGTGCTCTGGGTAACCGTGGCACATTTAGCTTATGTATTGAAGACCAAGTTGATTTCGATTATAAAGAAGGAGCAATTGACGTGCCGCATACCGGAGACTGGTGCTCTCAAGATGCAGAATACACTACCGTTAACGGCTCTCCTGATGGCCCTAAAGGATCTGTATGGTCGAGTGAACCTAATGCGAATGTATGGTTTAAATTTAAAGCAACTACAACACAAGTTAATGCCGAAGTAAAGCATGGCGGTACATTTGGCAATGGCCGATACCCATTGTTAGCTCTTTGGGATTCATCTGGAAGCGAAATTACAAGTGTGAATTTTAATAATACAGCAAAAACAATTAATATACAATCAAACAATTTAACTATTGGAAATTGGTACTACATATCGGTAGATAACTATAGCCAGGCCAGTTACCGTGGAAGCTTTACATTATGTGTTGATAACAAAGTTAATTACGATTATAGAGAAGGTGCTATTCAAATACCACATACTGGAGACTGGTGTTCTACTGATGCTGAATACTCAACAATTAACGCAACCTCTGATGGTGTCAAAGGATCTGCATGGGCTACCGGACCAAACTATAATGTATGGTTTAAGTTTCAAGCCACATCTACACAAGTAAATGCTGAAGTTAAAAAAGGCGATATACATGGAGATATACGTTACGCCTATATTGCGCTTTGGAATGAGGATGGCACTGAAATTAAAAGTACAAATTACAACGACGCTTTAAGCTCTATCAATGTCCAATCGAATAGTTTAACTGTTGGAAACTGGTATTATATATCGGTAGATAACCACAATTCTATAAATTATCAAGGCACGTTTACATTCTGTTTAGATAATAAAGTTAATTATGATTATAAAGAAGCCGCTATTGAAGTACCTCACACCAGCTCTTGGTGTTCCGAAGTTGATGAATACTCTACATACCATGCATCTCCCGATGAAACAAAAGGTTCCAACTGGTTTGATGGCCCCAACTACAATGTGTGGTTTAAGTTTCAAGCCACAACAACACAAATAACCGCTCAAATAAAAATTGGAGACCCTGCTAAAAATATAAGATATCCGTTTTTAGGCCTTTGGGATCAAGCGGGAGCAGAAATTAAAAGTGTAAACTATAATAGTCCAGATGGTAATATTAGCCTACAAACTAACAATTTAACCATTGGAGATTGGTATTACATTTCCGTAGATAATCGAGAAAGCATTTATTATATAGGCGATTTCTCTTTATGTATTGAAGATAAAGTAGGTAATGATTATAAAGAAGGTGCTATTGAAGTACCACATACCACCAGTTGGTGTTCCGAAAATGCCGAGTATTCAACCTATAATGCTTCTCCCGATGAAACTAAAGGTAGCTTATGGTTCGATGGTCCTAATGACAATGTTTGGTTTAAATTTCAGGCCACAGCAAATGAAGTAAATGCACACCTAAAAATAGGCAGTCCATACGGCGATATGGCTTACCCTTATATTGCCATTTGGGATGCTGCAGGAACCGAAATTAAAAATTCAAATTATTATAACAGCTATACTTCCATTAATACACAATCTAATAATTTAACTATTGGCGATTGGTATTATATATCGGTTGATAATCGAGACAACATTAATTACCGTGGTACATTCAGTTTATGTATTGAAGATAAAGTAGATTACGATTACAAACAGGCTGCTATTGAAGTACCACACACCAGCTCTTGGTGTTCTGAAGATGCCGAGTATTCCACAATCCAAGCATCATCAGATGGAGAAAAAGGTAGCTTATGGTTCGATGGCCCCAACTACAATGTCTGGTTTAAATTTCAGGCCACAGCAACTAAAGTAAATGCCCATGTAAACATAGGTGGAGTATACGGTACTATGGACTACCCGTACATAGCGCTTTGGGATAACGCAGGAACCGAAATTAAAAGCAAAAACTACTATACCGGTTCTAGTCCCGTTAACGTACAATCAGACCTTTTAATTATTGGAGATTGGTATTACATATCCGTAGATAATAGAAATAACATTTATAACCGGGGTACATTTAGTTTATGTATTGAAGATGTATTAGATTACGATTACAAAGAGGCCGCTATTGAAGTACCACACACCAGCTCTTGGTGTTCTCAAGATGCAGCGTATTCTACCGTTCATGCCTCTCCTGATGAAGAGAAAGGTTCGGCATGGTTCGATGGACCAAACTATAACGTATGGTTTAAATTTCAAGCCACAACAACTAAAATAAATGCACACGTAAAAATAGGGGATGCATATGGCACTATGGACTATCCGTTTATAGCACTTTGGGACACCGCAGGAACCGAAATTAAAAGCTCGAATTATTATAATAGTAACACCGATATTAATGCACAATCAGACGATTTAATTATTGGAGATTGGTACTATATATCCGTAGATAATAGAAATAACACTTACAACCGTGGTACATTTAGTTTATGTATTGAAAATGCATTAGATTACGATTACAAAGAGGCCGCTATTGAAGTACCACACACCGACTCTTGGTGTTCTGAAGATGCAGCATATTCTAACATTCATGCATCTCCTGATGAGATGAAAGGCTCCGCATGGTTCGACGGCCCAAACTTTAACGTCTGGTTTAAATTTCAAGCGACTACCACGCAAATAAGTACAGAATTAAATATCGGTGGTACATACGGCACCATGGACTATCCTTATATCGGGCTTTGGGACACAGCCGGAACCGAAATTAAGAGTACAAACTATACCAACAATTCAAGTTCTATAAAACTACAGTCCGATGGCTTAATCATTGGAGACTGGTATTATATATCGGTAGATAATAGAAACAATATTTATAATCGCGGTACATTTAGCTTATGTATTCAAGATAAAGTTGGCTACGATTATAAAGAGGGCGCATTAGAAGTTCCACATACCACTAATTGGTGTTCTCAAAATGCTGAATATTCTACAGTTCAAGGAACTCCTGACGGTTTTAAAGGATCAACATGGTTCGATGGTCCGAATTACAACGTCTGGTTTAAATTTCAAGCCACCACAACACAAGTCACAGCACATTTAAATATAGGAGGCGAATTCGGTAATATGGATTATCCTTTTATTGCACTTTGGAATAATGATGGAACCGAAATTACGAGTAAAAGGTACACCACCTCGACAGGTTCTATCAATTTACAATCTCCCAATTTAACCATTGGAGACTGGTATTATATAACCGTAGACAATAGATTAAACGTAAGTTATAAAGGCACATTCAGCCTATGTGTTGAAGACAAAGTAGATTATGATTATTATGAAGGTGCTATAGATGTTACATCATTAATCAATTCATGTTCTGCTGATGCAATTTACACAACAGCAGGAGCTTCTCCAGATAGAAATAGCGGTATGGCATGGAATAATAGCGGACCGCAATACAACCGATGGTTTAAATTTACGGCGCCTCCAATCTCAGGTCAATTCAATATTCTAGTTGATATCGGCTCAGAAAAAGGCACGCAAAGAGGAACTCAAGTTGCTTTATGGAAAGACGGTGGCACGGTTGAAGTCAATAGTACTCGATATACTTCTAATACCTATGCTGACGTTACATTAACTACCGCAGGTTTAATACCTGGAGACACCTATTATATCTCTGTAGACACGTACTCTAGCAGTAGCTATACAGGTACATTCTCCCTTTGTTTAGAAAATACTTTTATAGATTTTAACGGTAAAGATTATTATGTAGACTTCGGAAACACGCAAAATTTCACAGGACAATTTTCGTTAGAATCTTGGGTTCTTCAAAAATCAAATTCTGGAACAGCTGCCATAATTTCAAAAGGAGACACTAAAGCAACAGGTCTTAGAGGATACCATTTAACCATAAAAGAAGGTTTCCCTAACATATCTTGGTATGATAACTCCGGAAATGCCATTCTAGATCTCTCGTCACCTTACCGAATTACGGATAACATCTGGCATCATGTCGCATCATCCTTTAACGGAAGTACAGCATCATTATACCTCGATGGTGTTTTAGTAGCTAGTCAAAATACGGCTGCACCTCTAAATAATGTTCAATCTTTTTTAATAGGGGCTAGTTATGATAGTAGTTCTTCTTCAGTAAAAAATAATTTCAATGGTTTTATTGATGAGGTTCGCGTTTGGAATATCGGACTAACACAACAGCAGATACAAGATATGATGAATCAGGAAATCATTCAAACTGAAGCTGCTGTTAGTGGAAAAAGAACGAATCAAAATGTTTCCGACGGCTTATCATGGACTAACTTAAGAGGTTATTATCCAATGAACGATAATACCGCAACCGACCATTCTAGTTATAACATCGATGGTTCATCAATAAATAACACCACCTCGGCGCAAGAACAAACGGCACCATTACCGTACGAATCTGCAACAAATGGAAATTGGGAATCGCCAACAACATGGTTAAATAATACAGTGCAATATCCGCCAAATAGCAGTATGTATGGCACTCAAGTAAACTGGAATATCACACAAGTAAATCATAGTATAACTAATAACACAGGCCATAGCGTTTCAGCTTTAATAGTAGATACGCCTGCCACATTAACAGTAAAAGCTTCCGATAGTTTAAGCGTTTCTAGATATTTAAAACTAGATGGTGCCATTAATTTAGAAGAAGATTCGCAACTTATACAAGGTAAATACAGCGAACTAGATGTTACAAGTTCGGGTACATTACAAAAAGCGCAACAAGGAAGTGCCGATACCTTTACTTACAACTATTGGTCGTCCCCAGTTGGCCCACAAAACACCACAAATAACAATAACAGTTATAAGTTACCAGAAATTTTCAACGGAGTTAACTTTTTAACCTCAGGTTATAATGGCAGCGTATCTCCTCTAGGCATTGCTACCGCTTGGATTTGGAAATTCAGTAATAAAACTAGTGGCGATTATGCCGAATGGCAACATGTAGGTAATACAGGATCATTACTTGCAGGCGAAGGTTTTTCTATGAAAGGCCCAGGATCTGGTACTCCGTCAGCATTGCAAAACTACTTATTAAAAGGTAAACCTAATAATGGTGATATTAACTTAACTATTACTGCTGGCAATGATTATTTAGTAGGTAATCCCTACCCTTCTGCCATAGATGCAAAAGCTTTTATATTAGATAACGGCACCACCATTGCAGGACTAGGATCTACAACCGGAACACTTTATTTCTGGGAACATTGGGGAGGGAATTCTCATAACTTGGCCAGCTACCAAGGTGGTTATGCTACATATTCGCTTTCGGGAGGTGTGCCAGCTGCCGCAAAAGGCGTAAGTCATTCCGATGTTGCTAATACTGGCGTATCTACAAAAACACCTGGCCGATATATTCCTGTTTCCCAAGGATTTTTTGTAACTGCGGAAGCATCAGGAACTATAAAGTTTAATAACGCACAACGTGTGTTTCAAACTGAAGATGGCACCAATTCTGTCTTTCTGAAGTCTGCTCCCGGTAAAAACACAGGAACTCCAGTAAACAACCATGACGATTTAAGAGAGAAGTTAAGAATTGGTTTTTACTCCACAAACACCATTAAAAGACAACTATTAACAACCGTTGACGCAAGCGCTTCCATAGGTTATGATTGGGGATATGATGCGCCACATATCGACTACCAAATTGATGATATGTATTGGTTAATTGATGATGGCATATATGCTATTCAAGGTATTGATGAAATTACAGAAGATACTGTTTTACCACTTGGTGTACATTTAAAAAACCAAGGTGTAAATATTATTTCTTTAGATGATATAGAAAATGAGGCAACGCCTTACAAAATCTATCTTCACGATAAATTAATGGATGTATATCACAACTTAAGAGAAAGCGATTATGAGGTGACGTTGATAGCAGGGAAATATTTAGATCGATTTGAAATAACCTTTTCGAACACCCGAACCACGTTAAGCACAACAGCTTCTGAATCCAGAGAGCTTCCTGTAGATATTTCTTTTTCTAATAGCAGCCAAAGTATTGTTATAAACAACCAAAATGCCATTCATATAGAATCGATAACCATGTATAATATGCAAGGACAATCGGTTTATCATTTTGACACCGACTCTAGGCAAACAACCATTGCGCATCCTGCAAAAAACTTGACTACTGGTGGTTATATTATAAAACTGGAAACAGAAAATGGTATTATGTCTAAAAAGGTGATTGTTATTTCTAATAACCAGTAATAGTATAAAAAAAGGAAAATAAAGCTCACAGAGAAACCAACAACTAAAAAGCGTCCTGAAATTAATTTCAGGACGCTTTTTTCAGTAATATACTATATGTTTTACGCTTACTTTATCTGTTTTATCAAATCAGGAAGCGACAGCTTAAGCTGCTCACCCGACACCATATTTTTTAAGGTATAAGTATCAGACTCCATTTCGTTATCGCCCACCAAAACCACAAAAGGAATAGCACGTTTATTAGCGTGATTCATTTGTTTTTTCATCTTAGCAGCATCTGGATAAAGTTCTGCATTGATATCGTTTTCACGCAAAACCTTAATAGCTTTTAAGCTGAACAACGCTTCTTTATCTCCAAAGTTGATAAATAACACTTCAATGTTTTTTGCTACCGTTTCTGGGAATAAACCAAGTTCTTCTAAAACTAAATAAATACGGTCTAATCCAAAACTAATACCAACACCGCTCATATCTTTCATACCGAAAATACCGGTTAAATCGTCGTAACGACCACCGCCTCCAATAGACCCCATGCTCACCGTTTTTGGTGCAGCCACTTCAAAAATAGCACCTGTGTAATAATTTAAACCTCTAGCCAAAGTAACATCAAGTTGCAATGCTGCCGTTTTTAAACCTAATTCTGAAATAGCTTCGTTAATAAAAGCTAATTCTTCAATACCTTTTTTTCCTTCTTCGGAAGTATCTAAAATGGATTTTAAACTTTCAATTTGAGATTCAAAATCACCTGAAAGCGTAAATAACGGTTGAAGTTTTGTAATGCCTTCTTCAGAAATTCCTTTAGAACGCATTTCTTCTTTTACCTTCTCCTCACCAATTTTATCAAGCTTATCTAACGCTACTGTAAAATCGATTAATTTATCGCTAGCCCCTATAACTTCTGCAATACCTGAAAGTATTTTTCGGTTATTAATTTTTATAGTAACGCCTTCTAGTTTTAATGCTGAAAAAACGGTATCATAAAGCTGAATAAACTCAACTTCTTGCCATAATGATGTAGAACCAACAACATCTGCATCACACTGAAAAAACTCTCTAAAACGACCTTTTTGTGGTCTATCGGCACGCCAAACCGGCTGTATTTGATAACGCTTAAAAGGAAATTCTATTTCGTTTTGATGTTGAACTACGTAACGTGCAAATGGTACGGTTAAATCGTAGCGCAATGCTTTTTCTGAAATACTAGATGTTAATTTGGTAGAGTCTTTTTCAGCGTAAGCTTGCTCGTTAGCTTTATTTAAATAATCACCAGAATTCAAGATTTTAAAAATCAAACGATCACCTTCTTCTCCATATTTCCCCATTAAGGTATCGGAGTTTTCAAAACTTGGTGTTTCTATAGGTTGAAATCCGAAAGTTTGAAAAGCACCACGAATACTATTAAAAATATAGTTTCGTTTTGCAACTTGTTCTGGATTAAAATCTCTAGTTCCTTTTGGAATACTTGGTTTTTGAGCCATATATAAACGTCCTACTCACGCAGGTTTTTCTTTTTTAATTAGTACTTTTTTAATTTCCGCGTAAGCGAAGCCTTAATTAATCAACTTATAAAAATATTTGTACAATTCGCCTTTAGTAATAGAAGCTCCTTGTTCAATCATTTTAAACTTATCTAAATTTTTATCTTCGGAATATGCTTTATCCGCTTGTAAAAACTCTACGTTTTCGTCCATTAAATTTCCACGAAGCCAATCGTAGCCTTCTTGTGTTGTAATATCAACATCATTTTTTATGTTAACGACAATAGCATGCATTTGATCTTCTTTTAAATGAAATAAATACATGTGTTTTGGAGCAAAATGCTCAAGATATTCGGCTTTATTTAAAGCACCTTCCCAAATTAAATCACTAAACACATCCAATTCCATTTCTGCTAAATCGGGCTTATTTGCTTTTAAGTTTGTCCACTCATCGGCTGTTATAGATTGGGTTGCCAAAAAGTTTATAAATTCTTGGTGTAATTCTTCGAACTGTTCTTTTGTTAATCTTGAATATTTCATTCTAATATTTTTTCCTCGAAATAACGAGAATTATATGTTTTATTTTTTAATATTTAAACTTGTTGCTGCTGCAAATGGTCGGTCGGTTGCAATAACGTCAACTCCTAAATCTACCCACGTTTTATAAAGATGATCACCCTTAGCTTCGGCTTGCTTATCTAAGTTTCCTAGAGTTCCTAACATGCACGTGATTCCTAAATCGTGTAATTTTTTATAAAATGTTTCTGATGATAACCGTGTTCCTGTAAAAGCAATCATGTTTTGTGTCGGTATTTCAGAATGTAATAACCAATCTAATTCCTCATCATTACGCGCTGAAACCGATAACAACAATCCTGGAGCGGCTTTGTATGCTGCGCTGGCTTGTTTCATATCGTAGGTAATAATTATAGAAATATCTTCGGCTTTGGTTTCTTCAATTAAAGCGACAACTTGTGTTACTGAAACACTTTTTTTAATATCAATAGTTAACACCACATTATTGGTTTTCGCCCAAATTAAAACATCTTTAAATAATGGAATTTTAAAATTGGTTTCGTTTCCAAAATCGTCCACTAAGTTAAATTTTTGCAGTTCCTTGTATGTATAATTTGTAATATCGCCTTCGCCCGTGGTAGTTCTATTTAAGCTGTTATCGTGCATTAACACTAAAACATCATCTTTTGTTTTAGCGATATCAATTTCGTAAAATGCAGGAACCGTTTTATTGATAAACGCAATAGTTTCCAAACAGTTTTCTGGATAATTCTCTATAGATTTCCCGCCACGATGCACGCTAAGAATTGGCGCACGATTAGGTTGATAAGCCAAACGTTCTATTAAAATAGATTGAACCGATTGCTCTTGTTTTTTACTGACTTCCTTACAAGAAAAACTGGCAAGAAAAAGGGTAAGTATAAATAGGTATTTCATATTAAACATAAAAAAAGCGCCCCTTAGTTAAGGAGCGCAAATTTAAGAATATATATGCTATTTTCTTAGAAAATATAGCGTAAACCTACTTGAGCTTGCCATCTTGAAGCTAAACTAGCATCGTAGCCAAAAGTTTTAGCTTCCGAACCGCCGTTAAACGTAAACATAGGCTCTGTTCCAGAAGCATCTACACCAATTGGCGAAATATTATTTGGTTGTTGAATAATACCCCAATCGGAATTTAATAAGTTTCCAAAATTCAAGATATCAATACTAAATTGAATAGTATTGGTTTTATCTTCCGATACTTTAATTCTATAATCTTGTAAAAACTTCACATCCCATTTTCCTCGCCATGGCGCAAGTGCACCGTAACGTTCTGAAATGCTACCTCTGTTTTCACTTAAATAATCGTCTTGACGAATGTAGTTTTCAAAATCGGCTGCCATTGATGCGCCACCAGAAAAATTCATTTGGTTCACTTCGGCTTCCGTTGGAATATACATTAAATCGTTATTTTGGAATGAACTATCTCCATTGATGTTCCCAGCGTACGTGTAATTATATCTTCCGCCTTGAGCGTATTCAAAAAACGTTGAAATTGTAGTAGACCATTTATCCGATCCGTAAGTCCATTTTTTACTTCCTACACCAATAAAACGGTGTGTATCTCCATATTTTGAATACGATAACACATCGTTATTTGCATTACCATAATTTGGATTAAAATCGAAAGCATCACCAGTAATTTCAGCTTCAATAGAGTTTACATCTTTAGCATTTAAATAACTATAGGCCACCATAGTGTAAAGGCCGTTACTAAACGACTTTTGAGCTTTAAATGACGCATTCCAGATGCGGCCTTTATCCGAGTTTGTAAACACATAAGCATTATTAGCGCCTTTATCAGCAGGTAGATAAATAGGTCTGTCGTCTCCAGGCGCATTTAACGTTCCTGTTGGCTCGCTTAATCCCCAGTTTTGCACATGTGCCCCGTTGATATCTTTAGTGTACGATAAATCTCCTGTTAAGATAATACCGTTATTTAATTTATAATCGGTACCAATATTAGTACGCCATACTTGTGGGAATTTAAAATCTGGATCTACCAATTGGAAAAAGCCATCATCAGCTCCACTTACTTGGTTCCCTAACCATACAAATGGTAAACGCCCTGTAAATACACCTGTACCACCACGTAATTGCAATGTTGAATCTCCATTAACATCGTAATTAAAGCCTAATCTTGGAGAAATTAACCAATCGTTACTTGGCATGGTTGTACTATCTAAAAACACGTCTTCGTTAGTGTTTGGGTTGAAGTAAGTTATAGAAGTATCGCGACCAGCCCCACCATTATCGGTATCTATGAATTTCTGAATTAAATCTGAAGTATCAAAATACAACGGCTTATCGAAACGGATACCATAGGTTAATTTGAAGTTTTCTGATACGTTCCATTCATCTTGAACATAAAAAGCCAGTTGCCCCACATTTAATTCTGATAATTTCCATCCGCCGTCAGTTCCATCTTCGTTAGCGTTAGAAGCTGTAAATACATTTTGAGCATTCGCTAAATTTGCTGCTAAACCACCGTTTGGGTTAGCTGCATCGGCTAAAAATTCTGAAACCGAACCATACGGTCTAAAATTCCCGTAATAGTTAGGACCTGCAAAATTATCGTAACCAGTTAAGTTGAATGAGTTTTTAAATTGGAATTTTTCAAAAGAAAAACCAACTGTATACGTATGATCACCACTAAAAAAGTTAAGATTATTAGTTAACTGAATTACTTTTTGATCTAACTTATTATTAATTGAAAATGGTTCGTGCCCTGCAATGATATAGTTTGATCCTGCGCCATCTTGAATGGTGATTACTGGTGCCGGAGTAGAAAACGGATTTCTATAATCGTCAAATGAGGTATAACCAAATTGAATTTTATTAGTCACTGTTTCCGATAACGTTGAGTTTAATTCTAACTGTACCGAGTTCAATTTATTAGTAATTTCGTATCCCGAATTTTGAAATTGTAAAGTAGAAAAACTTGGTCCTCTAGATGTAATTGCCGTTGGATGCGCTGGTTTTTCTTTTGAAGCATTTAAGAAATTGTAAATAATAGCAAAACGGTTGTTATCGTTAATATTCCAATCTAATTTAAAAATACCTTTTGTAGACTCAGATCCTAAAGTAAAGCCTTCGTAAGCACCAGTATCGTAACCCGCAGCAGATAATGCACTTTGAACAGCCATTAAATCGCTTTCCAAAACACGAGATTCATTTATAGCTCCCGAACCAGTGTTTGCTACCCAACCGTTGGTTCCCAAATCTGAACGTTCATCTTTTTCAAAATTGGCAAAAAAGAATAATTTATTCTTCACTATCGGTCCACCAATACTCACACCATATTGTGTTTGGTTTAAATCTGGTCGAGTTACTTCTTCTCCTCTAACCTTATCCCCTGTCATATCTTGGTTTCTAGTGAACCCATAAACAGTACCATGAAATTCGTTGGTTCCACTTTTTGTAACAGCGTTAACTGACGCACCTGTAAATCCTGATTGCGTAACATCAAAAGGCGCTGTAGACACCTGAATTTGCTCAATAGCATCTAAAGAAACTGGTTGCGAATCGGTTTGCCCACCTGGAGTTGCTGCGTCTAATCCGAAAGGATTATTAAAAATAGCTCCATCTAAAGAAAAGTTATTAAACTGATCGTTTCTACCTCCAAAAGAACCGCCACTTGCGGTGGGTTCTAATCTTGTAAAATCAGATTGCGATCTAGAAATAGTTGGCAATGTGGTTAACTCGCGTCTACCAACACTAGTTTCTGCACCAGTTCTATCACTACCAAAGGTTCCTGTTCCGCCAGTACCTTGAATAACTACGGCATCTAACTGCTCGCTATCTTCCGATAAGGTAACATCTATATTTCTTGTTTTACCTAATGTTAAATAGACCTCTGTAAAAGTTTGTTCTTTAAACCCGACATAACTAATGGTTATCGTGTATGGACCACCAACTCTTAAATTTAATAAATTGAAACGGCCATCAAAATTAGTTGCTGCTCCATACTTTGTGCCTGTTGGCGTGTGAATTGCCAATACATTTGCTCCTGGAAGTGGCTCAGACGTTTGATCTAAAACGAGTCCCTTAATATTTGATGTGGTGACTTGAGCAAATGCCATAGCCCCTACAAATAAGAAGAAGATTAAAAAGTTTGTTTTTTTCATGAGTTAAAAAAGATTGAGTTAGAATTAAAATCTATGCAAGCATAGCATTTAGTAAAAATAGGGCAAAAAAAAACCACTCCAAAGGAGTGGTTCATGATATTCTAATCTTTTATTAACTTTATGTTAACAAATTAGTTTGCTTGAGCAACAACATCAAATTCTAAATCAACATTTACATCTCTATGTAAACGTATTGCGGCAGTATATTTACCTAAACGTTTAATAGTAGTAAGTGTGATGAATTTTTTCTCGATTGCTTGACCTTCTTTTTCTAAAGCAGCAGCTAAATCAATGTTGTTTACAGAACCAAATAATTTGTCTCCTGTACCCACTTTAGCTGGTATTTTAATTTCTAATGCTCTTAAAGCTTCAGCAACAACGTTAGCGTCGTCAACTATTCTTTTTTCTTTAAATGCACGTTGCTTTAAATTTTCTGCTAATACTTTTTTAGCTGAAACAGTTGCTAATATAGCTTGTTTCTGAGGAATTAAAAAGTTTCTACCATAACCGTTCTTAACTGTTACAACATCGTCTTTAAATCCTAAATTTTCAACGTCTTGTTTTAATATAAGTTCCATTGTTATCAGTATTTTATTTTAATAAATCAGCTACGTAAGGCATTAAAGCTAAGTGACGTGCTCTTTTTACAGCAACAGACACTTTTCTTTGATACTTTAATGAAGTTCCTGTTAAACGTCTTGGTAAAATTTTACCTTGCTCATTAACAAATCTTAATAACCAGTCTGCATCTTTATAATCTACATACTTGATACCAGACTTTTTGAAACGACAATATTTCTTTTGCTTATTAGTTTCAATATTTAAAGGCGTTAAATATCTAATTTCGCCGTCTTTTTTTCCTTTAGACTGTTGTTCTATTGATGACATAATTAAGCTTTTTGTTTAAGTTTTTCTCTTCTTCTCTCTGCCCAAGAAATAGCATGTTTGTCTAACGCTACAGTTAAGTAACGCATAAAACGCTCGTCACGTCTAAACTCTACCTCTAAAGGATTGATAACCTCTCCGGCTACTTGGTACTCAAATAAGTGATAAAATCCACTTTTTTTGTTTTGAATAGGGTAAGCTAACTTTTTTAGCCCCCAGTTTTCTTTTGATACCATCTTAGCACCGTTAGAAGTAAGGAAATCTTCGTATTTCTTTACTGTCTCCTTTATCTGATCTTCAGATAAAACGGGATTTAAGATGAAAACAGTTTCATAATGATTCATAAAAATCGTTTTAATGTTAAAAATTGGGTGCAAAAATAATTCATTTATGTATATTAAACAACTTTATCGCCTCTTATTTTACAGCTTAAATTAAGAGAAATCTAAATGTTAACAAAGTGTTAAAATTAACGCTTTAACGGTGTTTTTTGGTTTTTAGCTGAAAGTTTTGTACTTTTGTCGATATCTTAACCGAAATAAAACAAATGTTATGACAATAAACTGTGTAGTAGTAGACGATTCAGCCATACAACGCCTCTCGATAGTAAAGCTAGTAGAGAATCATCCTGGCTTAAACTTGATTGCAGAGTATAGTAGTGCTTTGGAAACAAAAAATGGTTTAAACACCCACCAAGTCGATTTAATATTTTTAGATATCGAAATGCCTGTCCTTAATGGATTTGAACTTTTAGATGTTTTAAACAACAAACCGCAAATTATTTTTGTTACCGGTAAAACCGAATATGCGTTTAAAGCATTTAACTATGATGCTACCGATTATTTACACAAACCTATCACCAGAGAACGTTTTAACGTTTCTGTAGATAAAGCTTTAGAGCAACACAGATTAACTTTAGACTTTAACGAAGAAGATGGTGAACACATTTTTGTAAAAAGTAACCTTAAAAAACGTAAAGTCTATATTAAAGATATTAAATGGATTGAAGCTCTTGGAGATTACGTGAAATTAGTAACCGAAGAAAATAGCTTAGTCGTTTTATCAACTATGAAATCTTTTGAAGCAGAATTACCAGAAGGTAAGTTTTTAAGAATTCACAAATCATATATTGTAAATCTTGATAAAATAGACAGATTCAACAGTAAAAACGTTGAAGTTGGCGCTTATGAAATTCCTTTAAGTAGAAATAAGAAAACACAATTAGTAGACGCTTTAAATAATATTTAAACACCTATTGATGTTACTGATTTAATTAAAAACCCCGTTCTTAAATTAGTAATTATCAACATTTAAAATTACGCGAACCGATCTAAAATCTTTTATATTAAAGAAGCTGTTATTAATTTTAATAATAGCTTCTTTTGTTTTTGCTAACGATTGTTTCTTCGGAATTTTAACTAAAATGTTTTTATGATATTGATTACGAATTCTTGCCACAGGCGGAAATTCAGGCCCTAAAATATTATCTTTAAAAACTTGCCTTAATGATTTTGCATACCAATCTGCTGCAATCTCCACTCGATTATAATCTTTATGCTTTAATGTGAGCTTTATCTGTTTATAAATTGGTGGATACTTAAAATTATAGCGTTCATCCATTTGCTCTTTATACATGGCGCTGTAATTATTGGTAGACACCTGCTGCAAAATATTATGATACGGATTATAAGTTTGAATTAAAACCTTTCCACGCTCCTCCGTTCTTCCTGCCCTACCCGACACCTGCAACATCAGTTGAAAGCTTCGTTCATGCGCTCTAAAATCAGGAAAATTCAACATATTATCAGCATTCATAATACCAACTAACTTCACATTTCTAAAATCCAAACCTTTCGTTAGCATTTGTGTGCCCACCAAAATTTCAATTTCCTGTTGTTCTAAAGCGGTTATTATTTTTTCATAACCATATTTCCCACGTGTGGTATCCAAATCCATACGTCCTACTTTGTTTTCGGGAAACAATAATTTTACCTCAGCCTCTATTTGTTCGGTTCCAAAACCTTTATTATCCAATTCTGGGCTGCCACAAGCATCACACTTTCTAAGCATAACAATACTATAACCACAATAATGACAACGTAATTGATCGCGGTATTGATGATATGTTAAACTCACATCGCAATTCGGGCACTGTGGTGAATTCCCACAGGTACTACATTCTACAATAGGCGAAAACCCTCGGCGGTTTTGAAATAATATTATTTGATGACCATCGGCCAACGTTTGAGTCATTTCAGCAATAAGGCTATCACTAAAATGACCTTTCATGCGTTTTTTCTTCTGCTTTTCTTTAATATCAACAAGCTCAACTTCTGGCATTAACACATCATTAAACCGATGCATAAGCTCAACAAAACCATATTTATTTTGTTGCGCATTAAAATAACTTTCTAAACTAGGTGTTGCCGAGCCTAATAATACTTTAGCTTGATGTATATGCGCTGAAACCACAGCCGTATCGCGTGCATGATAACGTGGCGCAGGATCAAATTGTTTAAATGACTGCTCATGCTCTTCATCTACGATAATTAAACCCAAATTATCGAAAGGTAAAAATATCGACGAACGGGCGCCAAGTACAACTTTAGCTTTCGCGGAATTAAGCAAAACTTGGTTCCAAACCTCAACGCGTTCATGTGCTGAATACTTAGAATGAAATACCGCAACCTGATCTCCAAAATAATTTTGAAGTCGAGTAACCAACTGGGTTGTTAAAGCTATTTCAGGTAATAAATACAATACTTGCTTACCTAATTTTAAAACATCCTCAATTAACTTAACGTACACTTCGGTTTTCCCGGAAGATGTTACGCCATGCAAAAGTGTTACCTGATGATCTTTAAAAGTTGTTTGAATTTCTGCTAATGCTTGTTCTTGATGATTATTTAGTGCTTTTGAATCTTCATTCTCTTCTCCTGAATATTGTACTCTATCAATTTGAATGTAATATTCTTCAAGTATCTCTTTATCTATTAATGATTTTATAATGGATGATGATGCGCCGCTTTCCGCAGATAAATCGGAAACTTTTATAGGCTTCTTGGTTTTCGCTGAAATTGAAAATAAAGTCATTACCACATCTCGCTGTTTCGGAGCACGACTTAAATCGTTTAATAATTGATGAAGTTCCTTTTCAGTAGAATAAAAAGAATGCATTTTAACATAGCGCACTAATTTCGGTTTATATTTTTCGTAAACCTCCTCTTCAACAATAATAGCTTCCTTTTCTATTAAGCGTTTTATAACTGGTAAGACATTTTTCTTATTCAGAATATTAGAAATGTCTTGAACTTTTAATGACGATTGATGACTCAACGCTTCAAAAACCAAAAATTCATCATCTTTCAAAATCGATTCATCTATGGTTTTACTCATGTTTTTAGAAACCATCGTTTCGCTTTCTAAAATAAAAGCGTTTGGCAACGAGGCGCGCATGACATCACCTAAAGTACATAAGTAATAACTCGAAATCCAATCCCAAAGTTTTAATTGCTTTTGATTGACTACAGGCGTTTCGTCTAAAATTTGCTGAATATCTTTAGCATCGTAAGCCGTTGGCGCATCGTTATGCACCCGATAAACAATACCGGTGTAAATTTTAGATTTCCCAAAAGGAACCGCGACACGCATGCCTGGCTTGATAAAATCAAACTCGGATGCCGTAATACTATAAGTAAATAGTTTTTGAAGCGGAATGGGAATTATAACGTCTATGTAGTGCAAACTAGGTATTGATTATGAGTTACTAGTTGATGGTTAATCGTTTTTGCTAACTGAATACGCTATACTAACTATGGCGGATCCAGTATTGCGTAAGATATAGAAAGGCTATATAACCTCGAACTTGAAGCTCACCAGTTTCTTCATTTAACACAATTCTACACTTGTATTCTTTACCGTTTTCAGCATCGAAAATAGTTCCGTTTTTATACTGATCGCCATGTTTTTCAAGGTCGTTAATAATAACCATCCCTAAAATAGGTTTATCTTTTTTATCGCCTTCACAATCTTCACACAAGGTGTTTTTATCAAATGGCTCTAGTATTTCTATAACTTTCCCATACACTTTACCATTTTCTTCGTAAATATCTATAATGCATTTGTTTGAGCCCGTTTCATCATCAACTGTTTTCCATTTCCCCAAAATATCTTGAGATTGAACAGATATAGACAGCATGCAAATTGTAATTAACCAAATGTATTTTTTCATAACTAAAAGCTTTTTCTAAGTTTATTTAATGAGGCATTTAACTCGTAACCTAACAACAAAATATTGGAGTTAAGCCAGAGGTAGAATAATAAAATCAACAAAGCCCCAATGGAGCCGTATAATTTGTTGTATTGTCCGAAATTTTCAATATAAATTCCGAATAAATATGATGTTAAAATAATAAGTAAAGTTGTAAAAATAGCACCTACAGAGAAGAAACTAGAATATTTACCTTCTTTTGTTCCAAAATAATATAATGTGGCAGTTGCCAAATACACCATAAGCACAAAAAAGAGATATTTAACAACATCGGTCCAAAACACACCTTGACTTGCCACTTGGTATCCTCGATGTTCTAAAGCATCAAACAAACCTTGCACAACATACAGTTGAAAATATCCTAAAACAGCAATAGTAATAATAAGTAAAAACGCCAAAATTAAGGCGATACTCAAGGCATATAAATATTGCTTAAATACATTACGCGAAAGCTGTTCGTGATAGGAGTTTTCGAAGCCTGAAAACACCGCATTTACGCCGTTTGCCATTAAACCTATAGAAAGTACAAACACTGAAGACAGCAATCCACCACGTTGAGACTGGTCGATGTTTTCGAAAATGTTTTCAAAGAAAAAATCGGAGGTACTTGGTGGTAAAAACGATTCTAGAAACACTAAAAACTCTATTTTAAAATCATCAATAGGGACATATGGTATAATGATTAAGACAAATAATAAAAACGGAAAAATAGCCATAAAAAAGCTAAAGGCAATAGCACTTGCCCGTGAGGTCAACGCGCCTCGTGCAATACCTATAATGTAAAGCTCTAATAAATCGTAAGATGAGAGCCCTTCTAAGCCCGGTAATTTTATTTGTTTAAAAAAACGCACCAAGACATTAATGACAGGAATTTTATTGAGTTTGTCTTCTATGGGTTTTGTCATTAATTAAAAATTTGTATCTCATACAAAGTTAACAAAGTATTTACCGAAAGCAAGACATAAAAAAAGAGTGTTTTAAATAAAAACACTCTTTTTAATATTTTATAAAAATAAAAATTTACTTCATTGCTTTTAAGCTCAAATCCATATTGTGTACAGAGTGTGTTAATGCGCCACAAGAAATAAAATTAACGCCACATTCGGCATAATGACGAATTGTGGTTTCGTTAATGTTTCCAGAAGATTCTGTTAAACATTTATTTCCTATTAATTTTACGGCTTTTCGAGTATCTTCATAATCGAAATTATCGATAAGTATGCGGTAAATACCATCACTTTGTAGAATCTCTTCAATTTCGCTTAAGTCTCTAGCTTCAACCATAATTTTTAAATCTTTTCCGGTTTCTTCTAAATAATCTTTAGCCATTGTAATAGCTTTTGTAATACCTCCTGCAAAATCAATATGATTATCTTTTAGCATAATCATATCATAAAGGGCAAATCTATGATTTTCGCCTCCTCCAATTTTAACCGCCCATTTTTCTAATACACGAATACCTGGTGTGGTTTTTCTAGTATCTAAAATTTTGGTTTTTGTACCTTCAACTAAATCTACAAACATTCTAGTTTTAGTTGCAATAGCACTCATACGTTGCATAGCATTTAATACCGTACGTTCCGCTTTTAAGATAGACTGTGACGAACCTTCGACATACATAACAATATCGCCGTAGGTTACCTCTGTGCCATCTTCAATAAGAACATCTAATTTTAAATTCTTATCAACGTAAGCAAATACTTTTTTAGCAAAATTTACGCCACCAATAATACCTTTATCTTTTACTAAAAGTTTGGCTTTACCTCTTGCATTTTCAGGGATACAGGCTAGAGAGCTATGATCACCATCTCCAACATCTTCTCGGATTGCGTTGGAAATAATCATCTTTAATTCTGTATCAAATTGCTCCTGTGTTATCATATTAGTCTTTTGGTTTTCACAAAAGTAACAAAATGATGGACAAAAATAAATTTTACATTTACGAAATTTTAGTTTTTTTCTTATTTAAATACATTATTCATAAATTGTAAATAGTAATTTTGCTTTTATGACTATCAAACTTATTGCCATAGGAAAAACGGATAACAAGCAACTTTTGCAGTTAATGGATGATTACCAAAAACGCTTAGGGTTCTATATTAAGTTTTCGTTAGAAATTATTCCTGACATTAAAAATGCTAAAAATTTAAGCGAAGATTTACAGAAACAGAAAGAAGGTGAGCTTATTATAAAAAAGCTTTCTAACACCGATGTTTTAATTTTATTAGATGAAAACGGGAAGCAATTTACTTCGGTTGGCTTTTCTGGGTATTTACAAAAACACATGAACTCTGGTATTAAGCAGCTTGTGTTTGTTATTGGTGGGCCTTATGGTTTTTCTGATGCTATTTACCAAAAAGCGAATGGAAAAATATCTTTATCTAAAATGACATTCTCGCATCAAATGATTCGTTTATTCTTTATTGAACAGCTTTATCGTGGATTTACCATTTTAAGGAACGAACCTTACCATCATAGGTAGTATTTACTCTAAAGCGAATCGTTTCTTTTTGTTCGCTATAATTAATACTTATTCTTGCGAAAGAAATAGCCTTATTTTTTTTTCTAATTTCTATCGTTTAGTTTCTTTCTCTATTTTCTCGTTTCCCACATTAGGAAACAAAAAAAGATGATTAAAACTTAATTCAACCATCTTTTTAAATTTCTATTATTTAATTTTTTTAATGTGTTTTATATACTTCTTTTCTTTTTTTAAGTTGACGCTCTAAATCGTTAATGGTCTCGCGAACGGACACTTCGTAATTGGCTTCGTTTGAGGTAGCAAAAATTCTAGGTCCTGGTAAACTCAACTCAATATTACAAATTTTACCTGTTTTATAATCTTTATCATCATGCTTAAAATGTACGGTAGCACTTATTAAAAACTCATATCTATTAAATAGTTTCTCTAATTTTTCTTTTGTGAAGCCTGATAATGTTTCACTAACATCTACGCCTACGTATTCAAAATTTATCTTCATAATATGCTCTTTTTATTATTTATTTTCAGTTTAGAAATATTCTTAATCTATTATCTAAATTTAAAAAATAATTCAGAGAAAATGCCATAAATTGATAACTTATTTTAAATGTTCACCAAGCATATTTTCCATAATTTTCTTTAATTCGCTTGGTGCTATAGGCTTAACTACATAATCGGATACATCGTTTAACTTTTCAACTTTTTCAATATCTACAGGGTCTACAGATGAAGACACCATATATATTATTGTTTTTTTAGCTAACGTACTTTTAATTTCACTATAAGCTTCCATAAATTGAAACCCATCCATAACAGGCATATTGATATCTAGAAAAATAACATCGGGTAACTTCTTTTTTTCGTTATGATGATTCATTATAAATTCCATAGCTTCTTCACCATCATAAAAACTTATTATCTTTTTCTTAAACTTAAGAAGCTCAAGAGTTTTAACTACCGTAAATTGATAGATATCATCATCATCAATAATACATATATTTACTGGGGCAACCATAAATTACATTTTATTAAAATTAATACTAAAAACCGAACCTTTATCAACTTCACTAGTCGCACTTACCACTCCTCCTAAAGCTTCTACTTGGGCTTTAACCATAAACAAACCAACACCTTTAGCTTCTGGATGTCTATGAAAAACCTTATTTAAACCAAATAACTTATGTCCATGTCTTTCTAAATCGATTCCCAAACCATTATCCTTAAACTGCAATATTACATTTCCATCTATAATTTCGGATTGAATAGATATTTCAGGGGTACGATATGGCGATCTATACTTTATAGAATTCCCAACTAAGTTAAGAAAAATACTTTCTATATAAATTCTATTATATCGTATTTTATTTACTTTTGAGAAATCATTACTAAAAATAACATTATTTTTAATAATTTCTCCCGAAAGAATCTCTTTTGTTTTATTTAAAACTTCCTCAAAAGCTATATCTTCAAGCTCTATTGGGGTATTGTTTTTAATTCGAACAGCATCAACTAAAGTGTTTAACGTTAGCGTCAAGTGATTTATAACTTTTTCGAACTTAGCAAATAACAATGTTTTTTCTTCTGTGCTTTCTGAGGCATTATAAAAACCTAGCAATGAATTAAGGTTACTCACCGGGGCTCGTAAATTATGAGACGTTATATGAGTGAAATCGGCTAACTGTTTGTTATTAAAAGTTAATTTTTGCGCTAAATTCTCTAAATTATTTTTAGCTTCAATTATTTTATCTTGCTCTTCTTTTTTCTCTGTGATATCTTGACAAGTACCCACCAACTCTAAAATTTCTCCCGAATCATTTGTATTTACTACTCCTAAAAGATGAATAAATTTCACTTTCCCGTCTGACGCGATAATGCGATGCTCGAAATTGTTATAAAATTTCTTTTCTTCAATTGATTTTCGAACATAAAAGGTTACCGCCTCTTTATCTGCTGGATGCACAAAACTAAAATAAGTTTCATAACTTAAATCGGTCTTATTTTCATCTAAACCAAAAATTCCATATAAATTAGACGACCACTTTAGTTCATCATTGACAATATCCCATTGCCAATTTCCCATCACATTTATTTTTTCTGCAAAAGTAAGCAATTGGTTTTTTCTTACAAGTTCTGCCTGTGCTAATTTTTGAGCCGAAATATCGCGTATAGCTGCAGAAACCAAAACGCCTTCCTCGGTTTCTAATGGGCTTAAATTTATTTGAACAGGAAACTCTTCTCCTTTCTTGTTCATAGCTTTTAATTCCTCATCACCAGACGACTCGGTTCCCATTAAATCTCCTAATACGGTATTGACTTTAGACTCACATCCTGTTAAAAACCGTTTTGGTAAAAGTAAATCGACAGACTTATTAAATAACTCTTCAATTTTATAACCAAACATTTTTTCTGCTTGCTTATTTATCATTTGAATTTTAGAGTTTTCATCTGTAATCACCATAGCATCTGGTGCTGATTCCAATAAACCTCTAAACTTATTTTCGGCCATTTTTTGCTCAGTAATATCTTGACAGGTTCCAATCATCTCAATAACACTTCCCGAGTCATTAGTACCCACTTCCCCTAAAAGCTGTACCGTTTTTACTTTTCCGTTTGTTAAAATTCGATGTGAAAAATTTGTAAATCCTCCTCCTTTGGCTGCATTATCAAAATACTCACTTACTAAATCTTTATCTTCTGGATGAACAAAGCTGAAATATGTATTAAAGCGCAAATCGACTTCTTCTTTCTCAAGCTCGAAAATATTGTAGAGGTTACTAGACCATTCTACCCTATCCTCAAGAATATTCCAAATCCAATGCCCCATAAGGGTGATTTCTTCGGCAAAGTTAAGCAGTTGATTTTTACGCAAAAGCTCATTTTTAGCTAATTTTTGCTCCGTAATATCTCGTATTGCTGCAGAGACTAAAACGCCTTGTTCGGTTTCTAATGGGCTTAAACTAATTTGTATTGGTATTTCTTTTCCGGCTTTATTAATACCGTACAACTCTTTCCCGTCACCAATAGATCTTACTCGAGGTGTGTTAAAAAATCCAACACGATGCGTCTCATGCGTACCTAAAAACCTTTTAGGTATAAGTATTTCTACCGATTCGCCTATTAATTCATCAATATGATAGCCAAATAATTTTTCTGCTTGTTTGTTTATAAGTTGTATTTTGCCTTGCTCATTGGTTATTACCATAGCATCTGGAGCAGACTCCAATAAGCCTCTAAACTTATTTTCTTCCATTTTCTGTTCGGTAACATCTTGACAGGTTCCTATCATTTCAAGAACTTCGCCTTGATCATCAAGAATGACCTCTCCCATAAAATGAACTGTTTTTATAGTTCCATTACCAGTAATAATACGATGAATAAAATTTTCTGGGAATTTTTTTTCGATAAAAGCATCTTCAACATAACGAGTTATAAAGGCTTTATCATCGGGATGCACATAACTAAAAAATGTATCGTACTTTAAGTTCACCTCTTTTACATCATGTTCAAAAATGCCATACAAATTAGCTGACCAGGTTAGTGTATCTGTAACTACTTCCCATTGCCAATTTCCCATCTTGGTTATTCTTTCGGCAAAACTTAAAAAATGATTTTTGCGCAACAGTTCAGCTTCTTTCATTTTCTGTTCGGTAATGTCTTGACAAGCACCTATAATTTCAATAACTTCTCCTACTTCATTTGTAATTACCTTTCCTAAAAGCTGAACTATTTTCACATTTCCTTTGGCTGTAATAATACGATGTAAAAAATTATTTTCAAAAGCTTTTTCTTCTACTGAACCTTTTACATGAAGTGCTACTTTTTCTTTATCATCGGGATGAACAAAATTAAAAAATTCATCAAACCCCATAGTAGAGTCACTACTATCTATCTCATAAATCTCGCACATTCCTGCCGATATTTTCCCTGTATTATTAATAATGTCCCATTGCCAGCTCCCCATCATTGTGATTTTCTCGGCAAATGTTAATAACTGATTTTTTCTTAAAAGCTCATTTTCTGCAATTCGCTTTTCCGAGACATCGGTTGACACTCCTAAATACCCAATAAGGTTATTCTGTTCATCTTTAATTGAAGTTAGCGTTAACTGTACTGGCAGCGTTGTTCCATCTTTTCTTAAATACGTCCATTCACGGGTATCATGAGCATTAGTTTTTGAGAGTTCTAACTGCGCCCTAAAGCCCTCTAGAGACTTGCCATATCGTTTTGCTATATCAATTCTAAAATTCTCTATTTCATCCTCTAAATGATAAAAAATTGGTCTTTTTATTCCTACTATTTCAGATGCAGAATAGCCCGTTAGAATTTCTGCTCCGTGGTTAAAGTGATTAATAATTCCTTCTGTATCGGTAGATACAATAGCTATTGTTCCAGAGTTAAAAATAGCTTTTAACTCTGTGTGTGCTTTATTTAAAGCTAACTCAGACTTTTTTATTATATCAATATCTTGAAAAACACCAAAAAGACGAATACAATTACCATCGACAAACTCAGCCTGGCCAATTGCACGTGTCCAAACGGTGTTTCCTTTAGCTGTTATTAATTCTAACTCCAAGTCATAAGAAGTTCCAAGTTCCATTGCCCTTTTAACAGCCTCTTCAATGGCATCTCTACTTTCTCCTTCTTTAAAAAATGCAATTGCTGTTTCTAAATCTGGCTCATAATTTTCAGGTACTTCGTGTATTTCAAAAACAACTTTACTCCAAAATATTGTGCCTTTTATTAAATCTATATCCCAAGTTCCAATACGGGCTATTTCATTCGTTTTATCTAATATTTTTTCTATGCGCTCTTTTTCTTCTTCTTTCTCTTTTAAATGGGTAATATCTCCAGTATGCATTATTAGCCCACCAACAACTCCTTCAGAGATATACCAAGGTCTTACATCCCAATAAATCCATTGCACTGTGCCATCTTTGCGTACAAAAGGAGCTTCGTCACATTTATCAATTGCTCCATTCAAACATTTTTGATGATTTGCTTTCCAGTCTTCTCCTATTTCAGGGAAAAGATCATAATGACAACGACCAATTACCTCTTCATCTTCCATCTTATAATCTAAAATCCATTCTTTAGAAGCAGCTATATAACACATATTTGTGTCTAACATAGCAATAGCTGTGGGCGCTTGCTCTATAAAAATTTTATTATAAGTGTCTTTAATTTCTAAATCTGCTTTAAGAATTTCAAGCTCTAAAACATTTTTCTTGATTCGTTCTTCCGATGCGCTTAACTCTTCATTAATAGCAATAAGTTCTTTGCTTTTCAAAGAAAACGCTTTTAATGAAGGAAATAAAATGAATAAATAACTACCAAGCATTAACAAAAAAACGCTTATTGCAAAAGCATATATTACAATTTTCAAATTTCGAAGTTTGCGTGTTTCGGCTTTTTGATAACTACTAAGTAAAGTATCAATATGTTGCAAGTAATGTTTTTCAGCTTCGGAAATTTTTTCTACTTCAATTTTTAAAAGTTCCACATTTGAAGCATCAATAATACGAGCACTAGACAATCTTAAACTTTTAAAATAATCTTTATTAAATTCAATAAGAGAATCTAAAGCGCTATTATTTCCGTTTTGATTATTCCCACTTTTTAAGGAATCGTCTAAATCATGCCACGAATCTATCAACGCTTCTAAAGCGCTAACCGTATTTTTATTGGCAAAATTTCGACCACCAAAACCAATATCATGCACAATTCTATTAAATCGTTGGCTTAGGGCACGTTGTTCTGTAATTATATTAATTACATTCGCATTTGAAATTTGTGAATTAATACCACTGTGAATTATAAATAACACCGCAGCTATAATTATTGCTATTGTAAGTAATAATAGCTTATATCTGTATTTAATCGATCTCTTTAAATTTTTCATCAATAATTATATAAACCAATTAAAAAAGATTGATTTTAATTAAACAAAATTATATTTCAAAATAAATTATTAAAAATTTTGGATACACCATAAGCCACTTGATTGTATACTTGTAAGAAAAAGATATCCTAAATATTTTAATTAAGAGAATGTATAAATCATTATTTGGGACAAATATATTTAGACGTGCGCAAAGTACGAAAATTCCACGTAATCCTTTTGTTTTTTTCTTGCTTTGTTATATAATATACGTAAAATAAACTAAAACTAGACCAACATGCATATTGTTTTCGCTACCAACAACTTAAATAAAATTAAAGAGGTACAAGCCCTAATGCCAGAGCATATCACACTTTTGAGCCTAAAAGACATTGGTTGCACCGAAGATATCCCTGAAAACCAGCCGACTATCGAAGGAAATGCAATGCAAAAAGCCAACTACATAAAAACGAACTATAACCACGACTGTTTTGCTGATGATACCGGACTGGAAGTTACTGCATTAAACGGCGAACCAGGAGTGTATTCGGCACGTTATGCTGGAGAACAACGTAGCGATAACGATAACATGGATAAACTACTCCATAACTTACAAGATAAAACAGACCGCAGTGCGCAATTTAAAACCGTAATCGCACTTCATATTAACGGCCTTACGCATACTTTTACAGGTATTTGCAAAGGCGAAATAACCACCAAAAAACAAGGCGAAAAAGGTTTTGGATACGATCCCATTTTTAGTCCCACGACCTTCAATATGACATTTGCAGAAATGGACTTAGTTGAAAAAAACAAAATTGGTCACCGCGGCAAAGCTGTAAGACAATTAGTCGGTTTTTTAAGCGAATAAAAAACAACTAAAAAGCGTAAAAAAAAATTCTTTTTCCGGTTGACTATTACAATTGTTTTATTACTTTTAGTCTATGACAGATGAAGAGATAGAAAAAGAAAACGCAACCATTGCTAAAGCTTATAAAGAACTTTTAAAAGTTAGTTATACCACACTTTCTGATGAAGATAAAAAGCTAATACGGAAGGCATTTGAAGTTGCTGTAGACGGCCATAAAGACCAACGCCGTAAATCGGGTGAAGCCTATATTTTTCATCCCATTGCTGTGGCCAAAATAGTAGCTCAAGAAATAGGTCTAGATGCGACATCTATTGCCGCTGCCCTACTTCATGATGTTGTGGAAGATAGCCCAGATTATGACATTAAAGATATCGAAAATCTATTCGGTAAAACCATTGCTACCATTGTTGCCGGCTTAACTAAAATTTCCTCGTTAAGTAAAGATCAAGATATGGATGTTTCGCTTCAAGCTGAAAATTTCCGTAAAATGTTATTAACCTTAAATGATGATGTACGCGTTATCATCATTAAAATTGCCGATAGATTGCACAACATGCAAACTATGGACTCTATGCGGCCCGATAAGCAAGTTAAAATCGCTTCGGAAACCTTATACATTTACGCTCCATTAGCCCATAGAATAGGGCTTTATAACATAAAAACAGAGCTTGAAGATTTAGGCTTAAAATATCTAGAACCTACAGATTATTACGATATTTTAAATAAAACCAAAGAAAGCAAAAAGGATCAAGACTTATATATTGAACAATTTAGCGGCGTTATACAAAACTCTCTTGATAAAGAAAAACTGAATTATACCATTAAAGGACGCCCTAAATCTATTTTTTCTATTCGAAAAAAGATGATAAATCAAGGTGTTTCCTTTGATGAGGTTTACGATAAATTTGCTATTCGAATTATTTATAAATGCGATGCCGATCCGCAGAATGAAAAATTTCTCGCTTGGAAAATATATTCCATCGTTACCGATCATTTTAGACCAAACCCTATTCGCCTTCGCGATTGGATTTCGTCACCAAAAAGCACAGGTTATGAAGCACTTCATATTACCGTTATGGGGCCAAAAGGCCGTTGGGTAGAAGTACAAATACGTAGTGAACGCATGAATGAAATAGCCGAAAAAGGTTATGCTGCTCACTATAAATATAAGCAAGGAGGCGAAAAAGAAGATAATTTAGAAAGTTGGATTAACAGATTACAAGAAGCTTTAGAGAACCCACATACCAATGCTGTCGATTTTGTAGAGCAATTCAAACTAAATCTATATTCAAAAGAAATATTTGTTTTTACTCCAAAGGGCGATTTAAAATCGCTCCCAAAAGGAGCAACAACACTCGATTTTGCTTTCAGCATACATACCCAAGTCGGGATGAAAACCCGTGGAGCCAAGGTAAACGGAAAATTAGTACCACTTAGTTATGAACTTAAAAGTGGCGATCAGGTCGATATTTTAACTTCAGAAAATGCAAAACCCAATCCAAACTGGTTAGACTATGCTACCACAGCAAGATCGCGCAGTAAAATTAAATCGGCCTTAAAAGAAGACCGTAAATTAATTGGTGAAGAAGGAAAAGAAATTTTACGTAGAAAATTAAAACAGCTTAAAATTAACTTAAACGAGGCGTCTATTAACGAAATGGTTAGCTATTTTAAGTTAAAAACTAGTTTAGATTTATTTTACCGAGTAGGCTTAGGCACTATAGACAATACTATGTTAAAGGCTTATGCTGCTTCTAGAAGCAATGCTTTAATGAGTTTTCTGAAAAGTAAAATGACTCGAAAAGCCAACTTACCTAATGACGATTTAGAGAAAGATGAAATTACCACTAAATTTGACTCTCTAGTTTTTGGCAAGGAAGAGGATAAACTCGATTACAAACTAGCAAGCTGTTGTAACCCAATTCCTGGCGATGATGTTTTTGGTTTTTTAACCGCTTCAGATGGTTTAAAGGTGCATAAAAAGAATTGTCCAAATGCGCTAAGTCTTCAAGCTAACTACGCCTATCGCGTCATGTTAGCTAAATGGGTGGACTCGTCGCAACAAGAATTTTTGGCACATATCTCGCTATCAGGTATCGACCACATTGGTTTGGTAAGCGACATTACAACTATCATTTCAGAAAACATGCACGTTAATATGAAGAGCATTAGCTTTGAAAGCGACGATGGCCTTTTTGCAGGTAAAATACATGTTGTAGTTAAGAATAAAACACTGTTAAAAAAACTTTTAGACCGCCTTGAGAAAATTAATGGCATAGATAAGGTTACTAGAGTGTAAAAAATGTGTAAATTTGCCACGCAATTATGAATACAAAAGTAGATAATAAGAATCAAGACATAGTAAAAAGCGTATTTACAAGCTTTTTAGAAAACAAGGGACACCGAAAAACCCCTGAACGCTACGCTATACTTCAAGAAATTTATAATAACAACGAACATTTCGATATAGAATCTCTATATCTGAACATGAAAAATAAAAAGTATCGCGTTTCTAGAGCTACACTTTATAATACTATAGAGTTACTTTTAGAATGTAAATTGGTTAGAAAACATCAATTTGGACAAAACCAGGCGCATTACGAAAAATCGTATTTCGATAGACAGCACGATCATGTGATATTAACAGATACGGGTGAAGTTATCGAATTTTGCGATCCGCGAATTCAATCTATAAAAAAAACTATCGAAGAAGTTTTCGATATTGAAATCAATAATCATTCACTTTATTTCTACGGGACTAGAAAAACTCCTGATAGCAATAAGGACAACTAACTAATTTTACAATGGCAGTAGATTTACTACTTGGATTACAATGGGGAGACGAAGGCAAAGGAAAAATTGTTGACGTACTTACCTCAAACTACAACATTATTGCTCGTTTTCAAGGCGGACCAAATGCAGGACACACTTTAGTTTTCAACGGAAAAAAACATGTATTACATACCATACCATCAGGTATTTTCCATGATGACGCCACTAATTTAGTAGGAAATGGTGTTGTTATAGATCCTGTTATTTTCAAAGGAGAACTTGATAAGCTTGAAGCACAAGGTGTAGATTACAGAAAATCTCTTGTAATTTCGCGTAAAGCTCATATTATTTTACCAACGCACCGATTACTAGATGCGGCAAGTGAAACATCTAAAGGAAAAGCCAAAATTGGATCAACCTTAAAAGGTATTGGACCAACTTACATGGACAAAACGGGTAGAAACGGGATTCGTGTTGGCGATTTAGAATTAAGCGATTGGAAAGATAAATATAGAGCTCTAGCTGATAAGCATGAGTCAATGATTTCTTTTTACAATGTTGATATTGAATACGATTTAAAAGAACTTGAAACTGAATTCTTTAAGGCTATTGAAGTTTTAAAATCTCTAAAATTCATCGATTCTGAAGAATACATTTATCAAGCACAAAAATCTGGTCAAACGATCTTAGCCGAAGGCGCTCAAGGTTCTTTATTAGATATCGATTTTGGAACATATCCATTCGTAACTTCTAGTAACACCACTGCTGCTGGAGCTTGTACTGGCTTAGGTGTATCTCCAGGACAAATTGGTGAGGTATTCGGAATTTTCAAAGCCTATACAACTCGTGTTGGTTCTGGCCCATTCCCTACTGAACTATTTGACGTAGATGGTGAAACCATGGCTAAAGTTGGTAACGAATTTGGTGCTACTACAGGTAGAGCAAGACGTTGCGGTTGGTTAGATTTAATTGCGCTTAAATATGCTTGTCAAGTAAATGGTGTTACGCAATTAATGATGATGAAAGGTGATGTACTTTCAGGGTTTAAAACCTTAAAAGTATGTACAGCTTACAAATATAAAGGAGAAGTTATCGAGCATTTCCCTTACAACATTGAACCAGAAAATGTAGAACCTATCTATACTGATTTCAGTGGTTGGAATGAAGATTTAACAGGCATGTCTGAAGCGTCACAACTTCCGAAGTCATTAAACGAATACATTGAGTTTTTAGAAAAAGAATTAGAAATTCCGATTACTATCGTTTCTGTTGGACCAGATAGAAAACAAACAATTTTCAGAAATAAATAAAACCTATTTCTAAATAATATTTTAAGACCTGATATGTTTCTCGAAACCATCAGGTCTTTTTTTGTTGCTTATTTCTTAACTATTAGTTAAACTAAATGCTTTCAATAAAATTCATTTTACAGTTACATTTGTTTGTATGCTGTAATTATGAAACGACCACTCAAAAACTCTTCTAACGAACAACTTCAAATCCTTCTAAAAAAAGGTAATGAGAGTGCTTTCAACGAAATATACATTCGCTATTGGAAAATTTTATACACCTATGCATACCGAATTTATACTGAAGAAAAAATTTGCGAAGATATTGTTCAAGAGGTATTTATAAGCCTCTGGCACAAATCTAAAACCATAGAAATAGTAAACCTTGAGGGTTATCTTTTTAGAGCCATTAAATACAAAATAACAACCTATATCCGCGATTTAAAATTTACTTCTACCCATTTTGAAGCACTAGAAAACATTTTCATTTCTAGTCCGTCAGAAAAAAACTTAGAGTACCAAGAGCTAGAAGAAAGCCTGTTCTTAGAAATTGACAAACTAACTCCTAAATGCAAAAGAGTATTTATTTTAAGTAGGGTTGAACAATTATCTAATACCGAAATTTCTCAAAAACTAGACATCTCTATTCGAACAGTAGAAAAGCACATTAGTGATGCGCTTAAAAAATTAAAATCTTCTCTAAAAACAAATCATATTATTGGTTTTGTTATCACAATGTTTCTATAAAGTAAACATGAGCCTACTCATATTAAGAAACCATTAACCTCCACTTTTCTTCTACGTGTTATACTTAAAAATTGAGACTTGTAAATAAACAAGACCATTTTGAAAGACAAACATTTTATTTCCATAGCTAAAAATTACATTAATAACGTTGCGACTAAAGATGAAAAAAGGCAAGTCGATAATTTTTACGACGCTATGCAAGAAAAGCATAAATCGATTCCCGTTAATTTAAGCTTCCGGAAAGAAATAAAAATTAAAAACGCTATAGACAGCGCTATTCATAAAAAAGCACATCCATTTAACTACAAAAATCTTTCCATTGCAGCTTCCATTTTACTCCTTATAGGTATCACCTTTTCATATTCACTTCTAAGTATAAACCCCATAACTATTAAAACTCAAATGGGTGAACGAAGAGAAGTATTACTTCCAGATAGCAGTCATGTGTTCTTAAATTCAAACAGTAGTATAACTTATCATGATAATTTTACAGATGAAAGACATATTACATTAACAGGTGAAGCTTTTTTTAAAGTAACCAGAAACCTAAAGAAGCCATTTGTTATATCTTCTAATAATACAGAAACCAAGGTTTTAGGAACGTCCTTTAATGTTAACGCTACCAACAATAATAAAACTATCGTTAGTGTAAATACCGGTAAAGTACTTGTTCGCTCTAAAGTATCTCCTAAAAACAAAGTGATTTTAACCAAAAATCAACAAGTTACCTTTTTAAATCAAACACCTATTATTCTGAATAATGCTAATAGTGATGATTTAATTGCTTGGACCAAAAATATTATTGTTTTGAATAACGAAACACTCGAAAACACAGCCAAGATTTTGGAAAACTGGTATAATGTTTCAATAGAATTTAAAGATGAAAAAACAAAACAAGAAACCATTACCGGAAAATTTAATAATGAAACCTTAAAAAACGTCATGACAAGTATCGAGCTACTTAAAGATTTAAAAATAGATTACTTAACACCAAACCATATTATTATAAGAAAGAACACAAAGAAAAATTAATAATAAAAAAACCCATTTCCGCTGCAACGAAAATGGGCTGAATAACAAATAACATTAAATTAATTAACGTTAATCATTTAAAATGAATACTAAATTACACTTTTTTAAAAATTATTTAACTCTTAAAAATTTTTATTTAATATGTATGCTATTAACAACAACGATAGCCACTGCAAAATCTAATAACATAACCAATACTCAAGTCTCTTTAAATTTAAAAAATGCTTTAGTAACAGATGTGTTTTCCGCTATTGAAAACCAAACTGCTTATACTTTTATTTTTGATAATTCAATAACAGAAATACCTCAAAAAGTTTCTATTAATTCTACAAATGAAGATTTACAAACTATTTTAAATAAAATAACAAAACAAAGTGGATTTCAATTTAAAATCTTAAACCATACCATTACCGTTTTAAATTCTGGAGAACAAAAACTTGTTAAAGGTAAAATTGTGGATGAAGCAGGATTACCGTTACCTGGCGCCACTGTAATGGAAACAGGGACTAAAAATGGCACCTCAACTAATTTTGATGGTATGTTTAGTTTGGCGTTAACTGAAGAAAATGCAGAACTAACTATTTCTTTTATGGGCTATATTTCTAAAACCATAAAAGCAAAACCTGGCACTTTATTAGAAATTGTTTTACAAGAAAACATAAATAGCCTAAACGAAGTCGTTGTTACCGCTTTAGGTATAAAACGAGAGGAAAAAAAACTAGGTTTCTCGCAAGCCACCGTTGAAAGTGAAAGTTTAGCACAAACAGCACCTAACAACTGGTCGTCTGGATTAAAAGGAAAAGTTGCTGGCTTAAATATTGTATCGTCGGGTTCTGGCCCAATGAATTCACAGCAAATAACACTTAGAGGTAACAACTCTTTAAATGCTAATGGCAACAATGCACTTATTGTGGTTGATGGCGTACCTGTTAATAGTGAAATGACAACTTCAGGCTCATCAAATGCTTATATAGGCGAAGATTCTCCAATAGATTACGGTAATGGAATATCAGATCTAAATTTAGATGATATTGAAAACGTAACTGTTTTAAAAGGCCCAGGTGCAACAGCGCTTTACGGAAGTCGTGCTGCTAATGGTGCTTTAATTATTACTACAAAATCTGGTAAAAAAACAAAAGGGTTGGGTGTAACCTATAACTCAAGTATAAGCTTAGATGTTATACAACGTTGGCCAGATTGGCAATATAAATATGGACAAGGAACAGGTAAAAGTTTTAATACTGAAGGTATTCCTTATTATTCTTATGGTTCTTCGGAAGATGGTAATAGTACTGGCGGAACAAGTAGTGCTTGGGGGCCTGAATTTAACAATCAATATTACTACCAATACGATCCGAATTTAGAAGGCCAATCTGCTCAGAGAGAGGTTTGGCAGCCTTACGAAGATAATAGGAAAGATTATTGGCGTACCGGTGTAACAACCACCAATAATATATCTATTCAAGGAGGGAATCAAGAAGGCTCAATGCGACTTTCTGTTGGACATTCTAAAAACGAATGGATTATGCCTAACACTGGTTTTGAAAGAGTAACAGCGTCTTTAAACGCTAATTATCAAGTTTCAGATCATGTAAAAATAGGTTCTGTTGTAAACTATAATAATAGAACTAGTGACAATTTACCAAGTACAGGCTACAACAACGGTTCTATAGCTTACTTTATGATTTTTCAAAACCCTAATGTTAATTTAGATTGGTATCGTAATATTTGGAAACAAGGTCAGGATCAAATTCAACAAATTCAACCATTTAGTTCTTACATAGACAATCCATACGCCATAGCTTATGAAGCAACAAATGCGCTGGCAAGTAATCAAATCGTAGGAAATATTTTTAGTGACATTCAATTAGCTCCACAATTAAAATTAATGCTGAGAACATCATTAAACACCTATTACCAAGAAAGAGAACAAAAAAGACCATACAGTATCAACCGATACAAACAAGGTTTTTACGAAACACAAGACGTTTGGAAGCAAGAAGTTAATACCGATTTCCTGTTAAGCTATGACAATGAACTTAGTGATAAATTTTCATTTTCTGCTTCTTTAGGAGGAAACTCTATGGATTATAAATATAGAAGAACAGATGCTTCTGTTGATGGTTTAGTTGTTCCAGGCGTTTATAAATTAGCTAACGGCGTAAACAATCCGCTAATTCAAACCTATGACAAAAACAAAAGAGTAAACAGCTTATATGGTTTGTTTTCAGTGGCTTTCGACAATAAAATATTTTTAGATTTAACTGGAAGAAACGATTGGTCTAGCACCTTACCTATAGAAAATAATTCATTTTTCTACCCATCGGCAAATGCTAGTTTTATCATGTCTGAAATATTCGATTTACCCGATGCGATGGATTACTTAAAATATCGTTTTTCATACGCGCAAGTTGGTAACGACACCGATCCTTATAAAACGAGTAAATATTATAGTCAAAGTGCGTTTGCTAGTTCGGCATCTGTAGCTACCAACTTGTTCAATGCCAATTTCAAACCTGAAATAACAACAAGTTATGAAACAGGTATCGAAGCTCGCTTATTAAACAACAGAATAAACTTAGACGCAACTGTTTACGAAACAACCACTAAAAACCAAATTATTTCAGTGCCTTTAGATATCACTACAGGTTATAGCTCTGGGGTTTTAAACTCTGGTGAAGTGCGTAACCGAGGCGTAGAATTGACACTTCGCGGAAAAATAATAAAAAGAGAGAAGTTTAATTGGAAAAGCACACTAACGTGGTCTAAAAACTGGAATAAAGTATTAAAACTTGCAGATGGAGTTGATGGTCAACAAGAAATAGGCTCTGGTGGTAATGCCACATTATTAGCTAAAATAGGCGGTACAACAACTGCTATTTACGGGTTTGGTTTTGAACGTTCGCCAGAAGGTGCAATTGTTTATGATAATGCAGGGCTTCCAGCATACCCAGACGAAATTCAATACATAGGAGACGCTAGTCCAGATTGGAAAGCTGGTTTAAATAACAGTTTTAGCTTTGGAAATATAACGCTTAATGTTATGGTCGACGGCCAGTACGGTGGCATTGTGTACTCTCAATCTAATCACAAACTTATCCAACAAGGTAAATTAATATCTACTTATGAAGGACGAGAAACAGGTTTTATAACAGGAGACGGTGTTGTATTAAATACAGATGGCACATATTCTCCCAATACTACTGCTGCAATAACTCCAGACTGGTACAATCGTTACTACCGTCGTGCCAATGTAGAATCGAACTCTTTTGATGCTTCATTCTTAAAATTAAGAGAAGTGAGTTTGCAATACAACTTTCCTAAAAAATCTTTAAAAAACACAGGAATTACAGGTTTAAGCATTTCCGCCTTTGGAAGAAATTTAGCTACCGTTTCTGATTTTCCAATTTACGACCCTGAAACAGCTGCCTTAAATGGAGACACTATTTTACCAGGAATTGAAATGGGACAAATGCCTTCACCAGCCAACTATGGTTTTAACTTAAAAGTAAATTTATAAAATCTATAAAAATGAAAACACTAAAATATTTATTTTGTACACTACTTTGCTTCACTATTGTAGTATCATGTACAAATGATTTTGCAGAAATTAACGAAGACCCAAATCGTATTAATGAAATTAGTCCTGGCACGTTAATAAACCCAATTATCTATGGGTTAGCAGCCCATAACGCCGGCAGAAGTGCCAGTGTTACGTTCGATTTAATGCAGGTATCTGTACCACTACCTAGTGTTTCTGGTGGTTTACATCGTTATGATGTAAGTCAGAGTGCCGGTAATTCATCATGGAATAATTATTACAAATGGCTTAATAATATCAAGGAAATGCATTCTGCAGCCCTAATATTAGAAGACAAAAATTACGAAGCCATCGCTTTAACACTTAACGCTATGGTATATGCCAACCTTACCGATATATTTGGGCCTGTACCAATGACAGAAGCAGTAAAAGGTGATGAAGGAAACTTCTACCCTGCTTTCGACTCTCAAGAGCTTATTTATGAAACTATTCTTGCTGACCTTGAAAAAGCCAATAGCATTTATGATGTTAATAAAGGTATGGCTTACGCCGATGACATTCTCTTTTTTAATGATGTTGAAAAGTGGCAAAAATTCACAAACTCATTACATTTAAGGTTATTGCTTCGTATTTCCAATAGAACAGAAACCAACGCGTTTCAGAAAATGACGGCCATAGTCAACAATCCTACAACCTATCCTGTATTTGAAAACAATGAAGAATCTGCTATTTTACAAGTTACTGGTGTTACTCCAAATGTATCTCCTTGGGGTAGGCCACAAGATTTTAGTTTATTCACTAAAATAGCTTCTTTTTTTATTGATAATTTAAATGATTTTGAAGACCCAAGACGCGCTTATATATCAACCATTGCAAGAGACTTGAATAATGTAGAAATAGGATATAAAGGAATACCTAGTGCTTTCGATGGTCCAGAATCTCAGTTTACCTATAACGCTTCTGCTCTCAATACAGCCCAAGCAAACAACCCTATGCAAATTTTCCTATTAACTTATGCAGAGGTTGAGTTTATTAAAGCAGAATTAGCACAGCGTGGCTATACTTCTAATGCAGAAACACATTATAACAATGGTGTTACGGCCGCAATCGAACAGTTTAATATTGAAATGCCGTCAACTTATTTTGATAATTCTAATGCAAAATATGATGGTACCTTAGATAAAATCATGCTACAAAAATATTACGCCCTCTATTTTGTCGATTATCAACAATGGTTTGAATATAGACGTACTGGTTTGCCTGTATTACCAACTACAGAAGCCATGTTAAATGATAAAATAATGCCTGTTCGTTTTTACTATCCAACTGATGTGCAAATTAACAATGCTTCTAATTACAAAAAAGCAGTTGAAATGCTAGGTGGCCCAGATGATATAAACACACCTGTTTGGTGGGAAAACAAATAATTGAGATACTATGAAAAAAACAACATTTATTCTAACATGTGCAACCTTATTAACATTAGGAGTAACAGCACAAAACAAGATAACAGGTTATGTTTACAACGACCTGAACCAGAACAATAAAAAAGAAAGAAAAGAACAAGGCGTTAAAGATGTAGCCGTTAGTAACGGAGAACAAGTGGTTTTAACCGATAAAAACGGAAAATACGAACTCCCAATTGGTACCGATCATATTATTTCTGTAATAAAACCTTCTGGGTACAACGTTACTACAGATGCCAATAACCTACCCCAATTCTTCTACAACCACAAACCTCAGGGTTCTCCAGAATTAGAGTTTAAAGGAGTAGCACCCACAGGCAAACTTCCTAAATCGATTAATTTCGGATTAATTAAAACAGAAGAAACCACTAAATTTACAGCACTAGTATTTGGAGATCCGCAAGCTTATACTTTAGAAGAAATAGAATACTTTAAAAGAGGTATCGTTTCTGAAGTTGAAGCCATCAAAAATGTACCTTTTGGATTAAGTTTGGGCGATTTAGTCGGTGATGATTTAAGTTTATTTAATCCATATATTGATGCTGTAAAAGAAATTGGTGTACCATGGTATAATGTTATGGGAAACCATGATATGAACTTTGATGCTAAAACAGATACTATTAGCGATGAAACATACGAAGCTCATTTTGGACCAGCAAATTATGCTTTTAACTTTGGTAAAGTGCACTTTATTATTTTAGATAATATTCTTTATCCAGATCCAAGAGATGGCAAAGGCTATTGGGGTGGATTTCGAAAAGATCAATTAAATTTTGTAGCCAACGATTTAAAGTTTGTTCCAAAAGATCACCTTATTGTTTTGGCTTTTCATATTCCTCTAAGCGAACCAAATGGCGATGCTTTTAAAGATGAAGATCGTGAAAAGCTATTTAGTCTATTAAAAGATTATCCTAATACACTGTCACTTTCAGCACATACACACATTCAAAAACAAACCTTTTTTGATGCTTCACAAGGTTGGTTAAGAGCAAAACCACATCATGAATATAATGTAGGTACTACTTCTGGCGATTGGTATTCAGGCAAATTAAACGAAGCTGGCATCCCTATTTCAACCATGAGAGATGGTACGCCAAAAGGTTACGCTTTTTTACATTTTGATGAAAATAAATACAACATAGAATATAAAGTAGCTGGAAAACCAAAAGATTTTCAGATAGAAATTTTTGCTCCAAAAGTAGTTGCGCAAGGAAGAAAAACAAGGGCGGGAATTTATGCCAACTTCTTTATGGGTAGTGAAAAAGACACGGTTTTATATCGTATTGATAATGGCGAATGGCAGCCTATGAAGCATGTTCAAGATTACGATCCCTCCTACGTATCACAGGTTAATGAATGGGATACCAAAACAGAATTAATGGCTGGCAGACGTTCGTCAAATCCAATTATCAGCAATCATTTATGGCGTGGTTCCATACCGACTAAATTAGAAATTGGAGTCCATAAAATTGAAATTAAAGCTACAGATATGTTTGGAAACGAGTATACCGAAACGAGTTCTTACAGATTAGAAACTCCAAAACAATAAATTTAAACCAAAAGCTTGTTTGTCCGTAAAATGATAAACAAGCTTTTTAATTGTAAACAGATGAAAATATTGAAAACCTTAATAGTTATCTTACTCATATTAACCGTGAGTTGTAAATCAGAAACTAAAGAACCAATTACAAAACATAACATTGAAGTTCAAGGACATCGTGGTGACCGTGGCAACTTTCCAGAAAACTCAATTAAAGGTTTTTTAAGCGCACTTCATAAAGGCGCAAATGTTCTTGAGCTAGACCTAATTATATCAAAAGATAATCAAGTCGTGGTATCGCATGAGCCTTACATGTCTTCTTTGTATATGTCTAAACCATCAGGTGAACCTATTTTAAAATCCGAAGAGAAAAATTATAATTTATACCAAATGACGTATGATAGCATTAAAACATTTGATGGAGGTTCTAGAGGAAATCAAAATTTCCCGAATCAAAAAAAACTAAAAACTTACAAACCCTTGTTAAGCGAAGTGTTTGATGTTATTGAAAAAGAAATTAAAGAGCATAAATTATCTTCCGTAAAATACAATATAGAAATAAAATCAATTGCGGAAGTTTATGGAATCTATCAACCTCAACCAGATATCTTTGTTGACTTAGTTATGCAAATTATTCAAGAAAAACAAATGGAAGACAAAGTGAATATCCAATCTTTCGATACTACACCCCTTAATATTTTACATCAAAAATATCCCAAAATTGAAATCGCTTATTTGGTTTCAAAGGGAAGCATTCAAAGTAATTTGAACCAATTAGATTTTAAACCTCAAATTTATGGAGCAAATTTCAAACTCATAGAAAACAAAACAACAGTTGATTCTCTAAGAGATTTGAATATAAAATTAATTCCATGGACTGTTAATAACGAGGAAGACATAAAACGAATGATTGAACTAAAGGTAGATGGCATCATTACTGATTACCCAGAACGTGTATTAAATTTGTTAGATTAATTATTAAAAATAAAGTCAAATATTTTAATGCTTGAGAAACGCTTCAAAAATTATTGAAGCGTTTTTTACATCAATACAATTATACTGTTTAATAATCGTTATTTTTGTCCCAAACATTTTCATTTTGATAAGAATCAAATTTATATACACATTCCTATTTTTTCTATTGGCCACATCCACACTAGTGCAGGCACAAGGCAAAAAGAAAATAATTATTGAATATGCGGGACGATTAAATGTTTCTGAAGAAAATTATCCCGGCGCAAGAGTATTAACAAGAAATAGCCAGCAACAAGTGCATATTACTCATGCTGGAAGTAATATGTGGTGCGATAAAGCTATTTATTACAGTGCTGATAATTTTGTTGAAGCCTACGGAAATGTCATTATAAAACAAGGCGATACCATTACCATGACCTCCAAATACGTGGAATATAGTGGTGCCACGCAATTGGCATTTGCTCACGGAGAGGTTATACTGAAAAGTCCAAATTCAACAATTTCAACAGATACTTTATATTTCGATAGAATAAAACAACAATCTTTTTACCGTAGTGGCGGTAATGTCGTTAAGGATTCATCAGGTACGATCACTAGTAAAATTGGGAGGTACTATATGAGTGATCAAAAATTTCAGTTTGTTGAAGATGTAGTTTTAACCAATGAAGATGCCGTCATTAAATCAAATTATTTCGATTTTTATGAAGACACGGGGCTTGCCTATTTATTCGGCCCTTCAACTATAACTACAGAAGAGAGTGAAACCTATTGTGAAAAAGGCTTTTATGATACTAAAAACAAATTCGGATATGCCTTAAAAAACTCAAAAATACATTACGATGATCGCATTATTGAAGGTGATAGTTTATATTTTGACAATACCAGAAGTTTTTCCTCGGCTACAAACAACATTAAAGTTACCGATACTATAAATAACAGTATTGTTACAGGCCATTATGCCGAGGTTTATAAAGATAAAGATTCACTTTTTATTACAAAACGTGCTTTAGTAACCACTGTACAAGAGAAAGACTCGGTGTATTTACATGCCGATAAAATTATGGTAACTGGCAAACCTGAAAACAGAATTACTCGTGCCTACTACAATGCTAAGCTTTATAAATCAGACATTAGTGCTAAAGCCGATTCTATTCACACCGACCAAAAAACGGGTATTACAGAACTTATTAATCTAGATCGCTTTGCTTCAACCGATGCCTTTTCTACAAAGCGCCGCCCTATTCTTTGGAACAATGAAAACCAAATGACTGGCGATACCATTCATTTATTTGCAAATTCTAAAACTGAAAAATTAGATTCTTTGGCCGTTTTCAATAATGCCTTCATTATTAGTAAGGATACTATAAGCGAAAACGGATATAACCAAATCTTCGGAATAAAACTTGTTGGTTATTTTAATGAAGCTAACGAATTACGAGAAGTAAACATCAACAAAAATGCGGAGTCTATTTTCTATACAAGAGATGAAAAACAAGAATTAATAGGCATTGACAAAGCCAAATCGGGTAGTATTAGAATGCTATTTGCGAATAGCGACATTGAAGAATACACTAGGTTAAACGTTGTTGATGGCACCTTATATCCTGAAGAAGACTATAAAGAAAAAGACAAATTCTTGAAAGGTTTCGATTGGCGAGAAGACGAACGTCCACAATCTGTTGAAGACATATTTAAAGAAGATGAACCTTTCGAGCTAGCCGTTATAAAAGGTTTAGAAGATTATGTACCACAAGAAAACTTTTTTGATGAGGAATTGCTGGATCGGATTAATGAGAGAAACAATATTCTAGAGTCTGGCAAAAATTTTGATTCTAATGATTGGAAAGGCACACATATTGTTGTTGAACCAAACATAATCAATTCTCCTAATGAAGAAAAGACAGCTGACAAATTAACTCATGATGGAAGTAGTTTTGGGTGGATTACTCAAAAGTTTAAAATTAATGAAGGTCACTATAACTTTTCCGTATGGTTAAAAGGTAAAGGCTCAATCTATATAGAACTTAAAGTAGTAATAGGAGATGCGTCAAAACGAAAAACTTCGCAAATTATCCTTACTCCTGAATGGAAAAAACATACCATAAGTTTTGAAAAAGACGATAACCCTGCGGAATCTGCTGTTACTTTCAGCTTAATTAAAAACACAGACGATGTCTACGCATGGGGAGCATCATTATTAAAAGTTTCCGCAGAATAACTTACTGTAACTATGAAACCACATTTCCTAAACCACCAAGCGCAAACTACACCTCACCCTTTAGCCATGGAGATTTCTCATGCCGAAGGCTCTTATATTTACGATATTAACAACAAACCGTATTTGGACTTTGTTGCAGGTGTTTCTGCCTGCCCTTTAGGGCACAGACATCCTAAAGTTGTAGAAGCTATTAAAAAACAAGTTGATAAATATTTACACGTTATGGTTTATGGCGAATACATCCAAAAACCAGCCGTGGAGCTCACCACGCTTCTAGCAAAACACTTACCAAGCTCGTTACAATCCACTTATTTAACTAACTCAGGAACCGAAGCCATTGAAGGCGCTTTAAAATTAGCCAAACGCACCACTGGCCGAAGTGAAATTATTGCAGCAAATAAAGCATACCATGGCAATACCATGGGCGCCATGAGTGTTATGGGCTTTGAAGAACGTAAACAAGCCTTCCGACCTTTATTGCCAGATGTTAAGTTTATCGATTTCAATAATGAAGATCACTTAAATAACATCACAAATAAAACGGCCTGTGTTATTTTAGAAACCATTCAAGGTGGTGCCGGTTTTATAGAACCTAAAAACGGCTATTTAGAAAAAGTAAGAAAACAATGCGATTTAGTTGGTGCCCTTCTTATTTTAGATGAAATTCAACCTGGATTCGGAAGAACAGGAAAACTCTTTGGTTTTCAACATTACAATTGCATACCCGACATTTTAGTAACCGGAAAAGGTTTAGGAGGCGGCATGCCCATTGGCGCATTTACGGCTTCGTTAGAGTTAATGACACTCTTACAAGACAATCCCAAATTAGGGCACATAACTACCTTTGGCGGACATCCAGTAATTGCAGCTTCAGCCTTAGCAACTTTAAAAGAAATTACAGAAACTAATTTGATGCCAGAAGTTATTGAAAAAGAGCAACTTTTTAGGACGTTATTAGTGCATCCGCTCATAACAGAAATTAGAGGTATCGGTCTTATGTTAGCTATAATAACACCTTCTGATGAGGTTACGAATAACCTGATTCTAAAATGCCAGGACGCAGGATTAATACTATTTTGGCTACTATTTGAGGCAAAAGCCGTAAGAATATCACCACCTTTAACCATTTCAAATGAAGAAATAGAAAAAGGATGTACTATTATTCTGGAAATTCTAGATCAATTACACACTTCAAAAAACCAGTCTAAATAACTAAAAATCAAATAACTACAGTCAACATGATTTGTTTTAAAAAAATATGTTCATTACTTTGTTAAAAACATTTTCAACAATTTTAGCATAAACAAGATATAGAATGCTAACTTTATTAAAGTAGAAACCTTACAAATGCGCTTATGGAGTTAGGTCACAACGACAATAATAATTTAACACTTTCCAAATTTGAATCGATGCTTAAAACAAATCATGTTTTGTTTTTCGACTCCGAGGAATTTGAAAACATCATACATCACTATCTTAACTTGGGAAAAATTGCTTTAGCGAAAAAAGCAATTAAGCTAGGTTTAGACCAACATCCTACATCCGTAAATCTAAAATTATTTAAAGTTGAAGTTTACGTTTTTGAGGACAAACTTACCGATGCCAACGACCTGTTAGATGAATTATATAGTATTGACCCCATGAATGAAGAAATCTACATTCAAAAAGCCAATATCTTTTCAAAAAAAGACAACCACATTAAAGCTATTGAAGTTTTAAAACAAGCGCTTGAATTAACCGATGATGTTATCGATTTATACTCGCTAATTGGTATGGAATATTTATTTCTAGACCAGTTTGAAAATGCTAAAATCAATTTCATGAAATGTCTTGAAAGTGATACAGAAGATTATTCAGCATTATACAACATCATTTATTGCTTTGAATATTTGAATGAAAACGAAGAAGCAATTACGTATTTAAATCTATTCTTAGACAAAAACCCTTACAGTGAGGTTGCTTGGCATCAATTAGGTATACAATATTATGCCTTAAAAAAGAACAAAAAAGCCTTAGCTGCTTTTGATTTTGCTATTATTTCCGATGATACTTTTGTTGGTGCTTATATTGAACGAGGTAAAGTACTAGAAAAACTTGGTCGTTATGAAGATGCCATAGAAAACTACACCCTTACTTTAACTTTAGACGATCCAACTTCATTTGCTTTATTACATATTGGTTATTGTTATGAAAAGTTAGGAAACGACGAATTAGCACTTCAGTATTATGATAGAACCGTACATGAAGACCCGTTACTAGATAAGGGATGGATTGCAATTACAAAATTTTATAACCGAAGAAAAAACTATCAACGTGCCCTTTATTTTATAAATAAAGCCATCAATATAGATTCGGAAAATGTAACTTATTGGAAACTTTACTCTCAAATAAATCAACGTTTAAGCTTTTTTGAAGAAGCCGAACGCGGATTTAAAAAAACCTTAGAATTAGGGAATTACGAACTAAACACCTGGCTCTCTCGCGGTGATTTACTAATAAAATTAGGAGAACCTGATGCCGCTATTGATAATTTTGAACAAGCCGTGGAATTTCATCCAGATACCGCAGAGTTAGAATACAGATTAGCTGGTTTATATTTAGCCTTAAACGAAAGTAATAAAGCGGAATTCCATCTAAAAAATGCCTTTAAATTAAATGAAGATTATAGCTTTATCTTAGAGGAACTTTTTCCGGAGGTTTACCACATGGTTTCAGTACAAAGTTTAATCAAACAAAATTCTAAGTAAGTTTTACAAATTATAATCCTTTTTCATTAAAATACATACCTTTGGTTTTTGATTAAACAACCAAAAACATGCAAAGACGATTTAAAGATTATTTAATTATTTCGCTTAAAGGACTCGCTATGGGTGCTGCCGATGCCGTCCCAGGCGTTTCTGGAGGAACCATCGCTTTTATTTCAGGTATCTACGAAGAGTTAATTAATAGTATTAGCAACATCAATGCTTCCTTAATTAAAACCCTTTTCAGTAAAGGCATTAAACCATTTTGGCAACAACTTAACGGTAACTTTTTACTGTCGCTTTTAGCTGGTATTATGGTGAGTTTTATGTCGGTGATGCGTTTGGCTAAATATCTTTTAGAAAATCATCCAGTGCTTATCTGGTCTTTCTTTTTCGGTCTCATTGTGGCCAGTATATTTTTCGTTGGAAAACAAATTCAGAAATGGAATATCCCAGTTATTATCAGTTTAATAGCCGGAGCATTTATAGCTTTTTACATTACAACACTTCCAGCTTCAACCAATAATGATAATCCTTGGTTTCTATTTATTGCAGGAGCTATAGCTATTTGTGCTATGATTTTACCTGGTATTTCAGGTGCCTTTATTTTAATTATTCTAGGGGCTTATAAAGCTTTAAGCGATGCTTTTCATGATTTCGATATAAAAAAAATATTCATTTTTGCCGGTGGTGCTTTAGTTGGACTGCTTAGTTTTAGTCATTTATTAAAATGGCTTTTCAAACATTACCATAACATTACTCTAGCTGTGCTTACAGGATTTATTTTTGGGTCCTTGAACAAAGTTTGGCCATGGAAAAAAACCTTAACTTGGCATACCAACTCCGAAGGTATTAAATCGGCTGTGCTGCAAGAAAGCATCTCGCCGTTTTCATTCGATGGAAATAATCAATTAGTTTTTTCAATAATCTTAATGATTCTAGGTTTTTTAACTATTTTTATTCTTGAAAAAGTAGGGAACAAAAAACAATAATGGAAAGTACCAGAACACTTACCGATAAAATTTTTCTAATCTTAAAAGGATTAGGAATGGGCGCTGCCAATAAAGTGCCTGGTATTTCTGGTGGTGTTGTGGCCTTTGTAGCAGGTTTTTACGAAGAGTTTATTTATTCGCTAAAAAAGGTTAATGGTAAAGCCTTTAAATTACTAATCAACGGTAGGTTTAAAAGTTTTTTCAACTACATTAACGGCCGATTTTTAAGTTTGCTTTTCTTTGGAATGATAGTGAGCTATTTTAGCGTTTCTAAACTACTCGACTATCTTATTAAACACTACGAGCTCTTTGTTTGGAGCGTATTCTTCGGGATGATTATCGGCTCTATTTATTACATCAATAAAGATTTTAAAGATTGGAACTACCAAACCTATCTGGTTTTAGCTCTTGGAATTGCTCTTGGCGTCGGTATTAGTTTTTTAAATCCCGCCAAGGAAAATGACAACCTTTGGTTTGTGTTTTTTTGTGGTATTATTAGTGTTTCGGGGATGACACTTCCTGGCTTTTCAGGATCATTCATTCTTATTCTATTGGGGAATTATGTACTTCTTTTAGTCGATTCGGTAAATGCTTTAAATGACACCTTCGTTGATATTATTAACGGAAATTTTAATTTCATCAGCAATCCCAAACGTGTAAGAATGTTGCAAGTTCTAGCCATTTTCACCTTAGGTTCTATTACTGGCTTAGTTACTTTTTCGCACGTATTAAGTTATATACTCGATCGCTATAAAAGCATTACAACATCGGCCATTATAGGGTTTATTGTTGGCTCTTTAGGCGTGGTATGGCCATGGAAAAAAACCATTTACAAACTCACAGAAAATGGCAGTTTTATATTCGATTCAACAGGATCTAAAGTGGTACTAAACTACCAACGTTTTATTCCCGATTTAACAACAAATACTTTTATAGCCATAGGCTTCGTTCTATTCGGCATAGCACTTGTTTTAGGTTTAGAATGGTATGGTAACCGCACACGATATTCAAAATAATAAATTTAAAAAAATCAATCAAGTGAATAAATTAGGGCTTTTAGGAAAAAACATTTCATATTCATTTTCAAAAAATTATTTTAAAGAAAAGTTTGAAAACGAAAAAATTACGGATACTACATACGAGAATTTCGACTTAGAAAGCATCGATCTCTTTCCTTCAATTATAGAAAACACAAAGAACATCAAAGGCATAAACGTAACTATACCTTACAAAGAAGCCGTGATGCCTTTTCTTGACAAAATCAATAAAAAAGCAAAAGCTATTGGCGCTGTAAACACGATTAAGGTGACTAAAAAAGGTAAACTTGTGGGTTACAATACCGACTGTTATGGCTTCAAAAATACGTTAAAACCTTTTTTGAAATCGCAGCATAAAAAAGCATTAATATTAGGTACTGGCGGCGCAAGTAAAGCTGTTGCTTATAGTCTAGGCGAATTAGGTATCGATTACAAATATGTATCTCGAAAACAATCTGAAGGTGTTGGTTTTACATACAGTAACCTTTCCGAAGCTATAATTTCCGAACATCAAGTTATTGTAAACTGTACACCTTTAGGCACGTTTCCCGACGTTGACCAATGTGCAGATATTCCGTATAACGGGATTACAAATGAGCATATTTTGTTCGATTTAATTTACAATCCCGATCAAACTAAATTCTTAAAACACGGTAAAGATCGCGGTGCAACAACCATTAACGGGCTAAACATGCTAAAACTACAAGCCGAAAAATCTTGGTCTATTTGGGATTTATAAAAAATATCACCAACTAAGCCTTTGTAAATAATAGACTTGTTAGTATCTTTAAAGTCTAGAGTATAAACAACGAACCTAAACATTTTAAAATGTCTGAATTAAACAAGCTTAACGCGGAAGATGCCGAAAATGCAAATCCGATAGAAAGTTCCCCTCAATCTTCTGAAACCGTAACTCCTGAAAACACACCTTCGGAAGAAACTTCGGTTACAGAAAGTACCGCTACTGAAACACCAGAACTAGTGGCTGTTGATACTCCAGAGGTATCAAATGAAGATGATGAAGTGCTTAACGAGATTGAAGAATCTAACGCGGAAGACGCCGAAGATGAAGGCAATAAGGACAGACATAGCATTGAAGTTAAGGAATACGATAGCATGTCGTTAGAAGGCTTAGCTATAGAGTTGGAAAAATTGGTGCAATCGCAAAAAGTTCAGGCTATAAAATCTCATGTAGATGGTATAAATGCTGAATTTAAAACCCAATATCAAGCTTTAGTTGATGAAAAAAAGGAAGAATTTTTAAATGATGGCGGTAATGAAATTGATTTTTATTATTCGTCACCAGTAGAAAAACGCTATAAAGCCGCTTATCGGGAATATCGCAATAAGTTAAACGACCATTATAAAAGTTTAGAAAAAAACTTAAAGCAAAATCTAACCGATAAATTAGAAATTATCGAGGAGCTTAAAGGGTTAATTAATGTTGAAGAAAACATAAACACGACTTACAAACACTTCAAGGAATTGCAAGAACGTTGGAGAACAACAGGGCCAATTCCGCGTGATAAATACAATAATGCTTGGAATAGTTACCACCACCATACGGAGTTATTTTACGATTTTTTACACCTAAACAGAGATTTACGTGATTTAGATTTCAAACATAATTTAGAGAAAAAATTATTAATTATTGAGCGTGCCGAAGAACTAACCAAAGACGATAACGTGATGCGATCGTTTAGAGAGTTACAAGAATTGCACAAAATGTGGAAGGAAGAACTTGGACCAGTAGGCAAAGAACATCGTGAAGTTATATGGGACCGTTTTAAAGCAGCCACTAAAATAATTAATGATAAACGCCAAGTTTATTACAAAGAAATTGATAAAGTTTACGAGGTTAACTTAGAAACCAAACTTGAAATTATTGCTCAAATAAATAATATTGCTCAAAAAACAGGTGGTTCGCATAGCGAATGGCAAAAGCGTATAAAATATATTGAAGAATTACGCAACCTATTTTTCAAAGCAGGAAAAGTGCCATTGAAAGTTAACGAGGAAACTTGGGCCAAGTTTAAAGATGGCGTTAGAACTTTCAACAGAAACAAAAACGCTTATTATAAAGATCTAAAAAAGGAGCAATATACAAACTTACAAAAGAAGCTTGATTTAATAAAAATAGCCGAAGACAATAAGGATAGTGAAGATACCGCTGTAACCACACCGTTGATGAAAAAAATTCAGAACGAGTGGAAAAAAATTGGTCATGTACCAAGAAAAGATAGCGACAAAATTTGGAAACAATTTAAAGGCGCTTGTAACCATTATTTTGATAAAATACACGCTAAACGTAACGCGGTAAGCCAAGAACATGTAGAGGCTTTCAACAAAAAAGCAGCGCTAATCGAAACGCTTAAAGCGGTTGAACCTACAGATGATAAAGATGCCGATATTGCAGTAATTAAAGCGCATATTAACACCTGGAAAGATTTAGGACGTGTACCAAACGACAAACGCTATATTGAAGATAAGTTTCAGAAAACCATTGACGATTTATTATCCAATTTAAAAATGGATAAAAATGAAATTGAAATGATTAAGTATGAAAATAAGCTAGATAGCCTAACATCTGCCGATGGTGACACTAGAAACTTAGATAACGAACGCTCTTTTATCCGTAAAAAAATGGATGAAGTTAAAGCACAAATTAATCAATTAGAAAACAATTTACAGTTTTTTACTAATGTTGATGAGGATAATCCGCTTGTAAAAGACGTTCATAATAATATAAAAGCTCACAGATCATCTTTAGAACTTTTAAAAACGAAACTAGTAAAAATCAAAAACATGTATTAACATTTTTTGATTCCGTTTTTTATAAACGTAACTCCATAAAAAAAACTCCGATTGGCTTATACCATCGGAGTTTTTTGTTTTATATATTTTAGGACTTACCTTAAATTAAATGTTGGTTTCTAAACACGAACCTGTCCATCACCAAAAACATAATATTTATTGGTTACCAATTCTTTTAAACCTAATGGTCCACGGTGGTGCAACTTATCGGTACTAATAGCAAGCTCTGCACCTACACCAATTTGTCCGCCATCGGTAAAACGCGTTGATGCATTTTGATACACCACAGCACAATCTACCTGTTCCATGAATTTTTTAGCAATATCAGTGTTTGTCGTCATCACTGTAGCCGAATGTCCACCAGAATATTCGTTTATTTTATCAATAGCTTCAAAAACAGAATTTACTGTACCAATACAGCATTTCATTTCTAAAAATTCTTGATACCAAATCGAATTATCGGTTATAAGTTCTTCATTAGTTAAAATGTTTTTTGTTTCTTCATCAACTAAAACCTCTACGCCGCTATCCTTTAAAATTTCATTTAAATTTAAAATTCTACCTGCATAATCAGGCAATTTTTTACTCACTAAAATTTTATCTAAAGCATTACAAGCCGATATTTTCTGAGTTTTAGCATTTAAAATGACTTCAATAGTTTGTTTCCAATCGGCAGCTTCATCCACATATAAAAAGTTATTACCGCGTCCGCTTACTAAAACAGCACACTTAGCATGCTCGTTTACAAACTTAATAAGTTGCTCGCCACCTCGAGGTACAATTAAATCGAGTTGCTCGGTAGGGTTTCTTAAAAACTCCTGAGTTTCCGTTCTATTCATGGTCAACATTTGAATATAATCGGTGCTCAAATCATGTTCTTCTAATGCCATGTGCCAAAGTTTTACAATGGCTGTATTACTGTGTACGGCTTCTTTACCGCCTTTAAGCAGTATTTTGTTATTGGCTTTAAAAGCAAGTACTGTAGCTTCTACGGTTACGTCTGGTCTAGATTCGTAAATAATCATAATAGTTCCAAACGGCGCTGTTTTATTAATAACATCTAAACCATTATCAAACTCTTTTCTACTGATTATTTTATTCACAGGATCCTCTTGTGCGCGAACCACTTGTATTGCCGTAATCATACCATCAACCTTATCTTTATTCAAAATTAGGCGATCGTACATGGCTTGATCTTCTTGATTAAAAGCCTCTATATCTTTTTTATTCGCATTTAGTAAAGCATCTTGATGTTCCTTTAAAAGAACCTCCATACTTTTTAATACGCTATTTTTTATTTTTTCTGATAATAATTCCATTTTCTCTTTTTTTTAAAGTGACACTTTTGTGCCTACAGCTTTTCCATCTATAATATCGATAATGGTGTTATCACTTTTTCCATTAGCAATATAAGTTGGAATGTTGTTGGCAGCAGTTTGTTGGGCATAATCTAATTTAGAACCCATTCCGCCACGGCCTTCTCCTTCACCTTTATTATTGTCCTGAATGTATTTATCGAGATCGTCTCCCGGGTCTACATTTTTAATTAAATCACTACTTGCAGATTCTGGATGCCCTGTATAAAGCCCATCTATATCGGTTAAAATAATAAGTTTATCTGCATTGATTAGCTGTGCGATTAAACTCGCTAACTCATCATTATCGGAAAACATAGACATGGTTACCGATACAGCATCATCTTCATTAGCTATAGGAATAACGCCTTCTGAAAGTAAACCTTCGCAACAGTTAATCATGTTTTGTCTGTGAACTCCTGGGCTAAAATCCCGTTTTGTAGGTAGTACTTGCGCACATTTCATTCCATAATCATGAAAAATATCATAATAAAGACGCATCATTCTTGGTTGCCCAATGGATGAATAGACTTGGCGTCGTACTGTTTTATCTTTGATTTTAGATTTTCCTAAAACCTCTTTTCCTGCAATAGCTGAACCTGAAGACACTAATATCGTCATGATATCACGTTCATAAAGTTCTGCTATCTGTTTTACTAATCGTCTTAAAACTGGTCTTACAATTCTATTATCTTTGTTGGTCATTACATTTGTACCAACCTTAATAACTATTCTTTGTTTGTGCATTTTAGTTTTCTTTACCTAACTCTACTGCACGACTAAATGCAGCAAAAGCGGCTTCTTTAATTAATTCGTTTACATTATTATCTTCCATAGAATCTAACGCAGCTCTTGTGGTACCTCCTTTAGAAGCTACTTTATCCATCCAAGATGCTGGCGATAAATTAGACTGATTAAAAAGTTCTACAGCGCCAATAAAAGTTTGACTTACCAAAACCGTAGAATCGTTCTTTGAAAACCCCATTTGTAAGGCAGCCTCCATCATACTTTGCATAAAATAGAAAACATAAGCTGGACCACTACCTGAAATACCGGTAGATGCATCAATTAGATTTTCGTTTGATACACGAATGGATTTTCCTGTGGTGTCCAATAAACTTTCTACCGTTAACATTTCAATTCTAGACACCTCTGGAGAGGTTACATAAGATGTTAAGCCTCTACCTATTTGTGCTGGCAAATTAGGCATAGCACGAACTACTTTTTGCAATCCAGTAATACTTGTGATGGTTTCAATAGTGACACCAGCCATTATTGAAATAATAACTTGTTGTGGTTTTACCAATGACTTGATCGCTTTAAAAACGCCCTCGGCATGGTATGGTTTAACGGCGACAAATATAATATCGGCCTGTGGCACGCAGTCTTCTAATTCCTTGAAGGCGTCAAAATGAGCTATTTGGTTTAGTTCTTCCAATTTCTCTTCAGACTTATCCAAAACCATGATGTTTTTCTTTTTAAGTAGTCTTGATTTCGACATACCTTCGGCATACGTTAGCCCCATGTTTCCGGCTCCAATTACTAGTACTTTCATTTATTATATTTTTTTATTAATGTTTAATTATTTTTATACAAAAAGCATACAATCTTTATCATCCTTGATCTCGCCGTAATACGTTTCTCTATATTTATGAAGCGTTTTTATAGGCAACCCGAACAAATATTTTTTGATATAAATAACTTTCGAGGTTAATTCTCCCATTTTTACAGTGTGTATTTTTTCATAAGTTGTATTTCGTTTTACTTGTATAATTTTCATATATTTTGTTTTTACTAAAATGGATTATCGTACCAATCGCATTTCTATATTTCTTGACTTAAACCCTTGTTTTTCAAATAATGCTATAACAGGGTTATCTTTATTAACGTGTATAGCGATATCGCCATCACAATATTTTATGGTATGTGCTATTAACTTCTGTGCAATCCCTTTACCTCTATATTCGGTTTTAACAGCCATATATACCAATATGTTTTCTGCTAAATACTCGTTCATACCTGTTCTGTTGACAACTATGGCTCCTAAAATATCATGTTCATTTTCCATCACAAAAACGTAACCGCCAAGGCCTGCAACTTCTTTTGCTGCATACATAATCGATTTTCTGATTGCACTTTTGGTGTCAGTAAATTCACCTGAATGCTCATGTAAAAATCTTGAAATTCGTGATATATCATTAATTGATAACCTCGAAAAGGCATCAAAAGTTGTAATAGTCATTAAATGATATTATTTGTGATTACACCTAATTTTAGGTAAATTGAAAAATGCATAAACGCAAAAATTTATTCACTTATAAACTAATAAGTAAATAATTAACGTTTAAAAATTGGGTAAGAAAATTGGTTGGGCGCTAAACTGCAGGAGGGATGAATTTCTCCGACTGATTTCTAAAAACTAGAAAGTTGAAGTTAAAGATTCTGATATTTCTTTTCTCATGTATGCCTTTTACCATGGTGCAAATATAAGAAAAACAAGCCCTAATGGCAAATTATCCATGTTAAGATAATCAGAAATAAAAAAACCAAGCTATTAAATCAGGCTTATTTTGGCATTAAAAAACGCGACTCAACACCTTTAAAACCGAGCTTAATTACGTTTAAAAATTTGATAATAACTTTCCTCTTTATATAAAGTATAATTATTTTGAATAAACGCAATAACATCTGTACTGTACTTCGTGTTTTCTAAAGCAGGCAAAGTTTCTTTTAAAAGAAACACTGGGGGTTTCTCTTTTAACTCACGACTTAGAACTTGATTGCTTTGCTCACTATTTATAAAAATAGAATGAAAATACTGACTAGAAGAACGTCTTTTAGAAAAATAGAGCGCTTTAATCAATATCTGATCATTGCTTAAAACATAGATGTAATCTGATTCTTTTGTTTCACTTTCAAGCCACGCCCCTAATGTTCTTGACGGCTCTACATCTCCCTTTACAAAAGCACTTGCTATATTTTTGAATTGAAGGTATGGAAAAAACAAAACGACAAGAACCGCAATGTACACATGGTCTTTATAATTAAAATACTTTTTCTTTTCTACAAAACTGGCGATTCCTATTGCTGAAAGTATAACTATAGGCGCAAAAATTTGTTTTATTTGATGCCCATAATAATAGCCAGATGCGTTAACCCCGATAAAATCGAAGGCCAACCATATTAAAATACCGACAATATATTTATTTTTCAACTCAATATACTGCAGTTTAAACAAGTACAGGAACAGATAAAACAGAATAAAACGAGAGCTTATAAAAACTCTGAAAAAATTAAGCATGCGTGTTTTTAAATCTGGAGCAGCACTTCCCGAATCTAACAAAATATACCAAGCACCGCTTAGGTAATCTTGGACTGAAACCCCGTAAAAGGACATCACCAAAAACAAACTAGCCACACCAATAACAATACCTATAATAAAGTATAACGTTCCCAACACACGCTTAGAAACACCTTTATCTTCTGATAAATTAATAAAATAAAACAGAAAAAAGGCTGCTGAAGTGGTTATTGCTATTTGTTTAAATGAAATGGCCAACCCCAAAAAACACCAGCCATAAAAACTCTAGTGTTTAACGTATATTTTGAGTTTTCTTGTATTAAAATATAAAATGAAATAATACTAAAAAACACCATAAACGTTTCCGTTTGCGCTAAAGAGAACCCGTCCATAACACGCCAACACGAGGTTAATGTAAATAAACACATTGCGATAATTCCGGCAAATTCACTGTGCAACCGTTTACATATTTTATACAAATAGTATGATGAAAAAATTACTGCAAGCGCCCCAATAAACCGTTCTATGATAAAATTTCCGGTAGTAAAATATTCTGATATTGCATATAAAATCAAAATACCAGGTGTTTTATTTTCTACAGTACCTAAATAAGGAACTAGCCCGTTTACCGTCCAAGCTCTTCCAATATAGCCCCACAAGGCTTCATCATAAGCAATATAAGGATGGAGCACTAAAACAAGAAGCACCAAACATAAAAAAGCACCTATAAATAAGGGATTAAAACATAAATAAGTCCAACTACTTTTCTTCATGATATTCATCCTCAAGGTTAATATTCCAAATATTATCTTTTGTTTTTACACCATTAATAATATTGTTTACAGCTGTAATTGCGGTTAACATAGAATGATCTTGATTGTTATATTTATGCATCCCGTTACGTCCAATTAAAAAGAGATTTTCAATCCCATTGGTAAAGCTTTTTATACTATCAAATTTGGAGTACGTTCCAAAATAAGCTGGATACGCTTTTGGCACTTTTATTATCGTGCTATCCACAACATCTTCGGAGTTTATAATATTGATACGATCTAGTTCCTCAATGGCAAACCGAATAAATTCATCATTATCTTTAATCCATAAATCGTCACCTTCGTCACAAAAATATTCCAGACCCAACCATGTTTTATTATCGTCGGCAACTAGATAAGGCGACCAATTATTAAACACCTGCAGACGTCCGATTTTAACTTCTTTCTCTTGAATATAAATCCAATTATCTCTAACCTCTCCTTCACTTTTGTTCAATTTAAATTTATCAAGAAGTAAGCCTACCGTAATAAAATCACGATATTTCAAACCTTCTGCAACATCTAAAATTTCCGAAGACACATCGGCTTTCATACTTCTTATTAAATGCTTTACAGGCATGGTCGAAAAAAAGTAATCACCTTTGATTTCTTTAACTGTTCCTGTGATTTTATCAGAATAACTAACGTAATCTATGGTATTATTTGCTGTTTTTATTTGATTGACTTCTGCATTAAAAATAACATCTCCGCCTGCTTTTTTTATAATATCCGTTACGGTTTCCCACATTTGACCTGGGCCCAATTTTGGATACATAAATTGTTCAATAAGGCTGGTGTCTATATTTTTTTGTTCAATCGATTTATTTTTAATGAAAATCGATTTTATAATATGAAGAATTGTTCGCGACATCGATAGTTTTTTGATACGCTGTGCTCCCCAATCGGCATCAATTTCGGAACATGGTACACCCCAAACTTTTTCTGTATAATCTTTAAAAAACGTTTGATAAAGTTCTTTCCCAAAACGACTAATAAAAAATTCTTCAAGTGTTGTTATATTTTTTATGGGGAATAGTCTCACTAAAACATAAGTCCATCCAATTTTAACAATTTTCAAAAAACCTAATGATGACAACGTATTCCAGTTGATAGCTATTGGGTAATCGAAAAATTTACGTAGAAAGAAAATACGCGATAACCGAGATCGGATAAGCATAACCTTATCTACCTTTTCCGGATCGGGACCTCCCGTAACCAATTTCTCTAGCAGTCTGCTTTTTAGTTTTTCGCTACTTGTATTAATTTCATCGCTAGACAGTGCGCCTTGAACGGGGAGTATATTCTGCCACCATTTCATCACAACTTCCGATTTTGAAAAAAACCGATGACCGCCAATATCTATTCTATTGCCTTTATAAACTTCGGTTCTGGAAATCCCCCCTATTTTATCGGACATTTCTAAAACAATAGGTTTTATATCTGTACGCGTAATAAGTTCGTATGCCGCCGTTAATCCTGCGGGACCAGCACCTATAATTATAGCATATTTCTGCATCAATTATTTTTTAATTAGCTCTTAAGATTGACGAAAATACAACTTTGCTTCTTCCCAAAAGACATCCATTTCTGCCAAAGTCATATCTTTTAACGGTTTATTTAAGTCTTTCGCCTTTTCTTCAAGATACTGAAAGCGTTTTGTAAACTTTTTATTGGTGCGTTCCAATGCATTCTCAGGATTAATATTTTTAAAACGCGCGTAATTTACTAATGAAAATAAAACATCACCAAACTCGCTTTCCATGGCGTCTTGGTCGTTGGCTTCAACTTCAGCTTTAAACTCACTTAACTCCTCCTCTACTTTTTCCCAAACTTGATTTGGTGCTTCCCAATCGAAACCTACACCTGTTACTTTTTCTTGAATCCTACCTGCTTTTACAAGTGCTGGCAAACTTTTTGGAACACCTTCTAAAACACTAGATTTGCCTTCTTTAAGTTTTAAGTTTTCCCAATTTCGTTTTACATCTTCTTCATTTTCTACTTTTACATCGCTGTAAATATGCGGATGTCTATGTATTAATTTTTCGCAAATAGAATTACAGACATCAGCAATATCGAAATCCTTGGTTTCACTTCCTATTTTTGAATAAAAGACAATATGCAACAACACGTCTCCCAATTCCTTTTTAACTTCTTCTAAATCATTATCTAGAATAGCATCTCCTAATTCGTAGGTTTCCTCTATCGTTAAATGACGAAGCGTTTCCATGGTTTGCTTTTTGTCCCACGGACACTGCTCACGCAATTCATCCATTATAGTTAATAATCTATCGAATGCTTTTAATTGATTTGCTCTAGAATTCATTGAAAAATTAAAATTGAGGTTCTTTTTGGTAAAAATACTGTTTCTCAATTTATCTTTGCTCGAAATACTGCTATAACCAAGAACTATTAATATAAAAATTGCTTTAATCCAATATTATATTGCATACAATTATGCTCCTTAAAAAATAAATTCGATAAGAGGTAAACACTTATTATTTAATTAAAAAAACTATAGCAAACTCCAACACCATAATACCTTTATTTTCTAAAAAGTCTTCGTATAGTTGATAAAAGCTTAGACCAAAGCATAATCTTTCCTACACGATACCGCTTTCCCCGCTACTTAAAAAACTAATTTTATAATTAAAAATATTAAACGAAACATCTTACTTGTAATCTAATGACTACTAACTATTTGTGTTTTGTCTGTTTATTATTACTTTTAACCTAATAGACTCCCTAAGTCAACTATTAACCTAAAACAATTCACCATGTTCAAATTTTTTATTTTACTACTTTTAATTCTATTCTCAATTCTATCAACAGCACAAGTAGGAATTGGCACAACAAACCCACAAGCCACTTTAGACGTAAATGGCACACTCAAAATAGACAATACGTTACAAGAAACAGAACTAGGAGTCATAAAAGATTCTATTTTGGTTATCTCTAGATCTGGAATAATTAATACCCTTCCGGCAACAGAAATTTTAAAAGCAGCATTGCCCACCACTGTAAAAGCTTCTTTTTCTACTGGAGGCTCAAAAACATTAGCAATTGCACTTGGAGGAAAGTCTAAACTAACATTTAATAGTGAAGAAATAGACAGTAATGATGAATTTGATTTAACCACAAATACATTTACCGCTAAACAAGATGGCATTTATATTGTTAGTGCACAAATAAAAATTGGATCAGCCATATCTGCCAGTACAAACTTTGGATTAGGCATTGAAAAAAACGGAACGTTAATTACGGAAGAAAACTATCTCAGTGTAAGCGTTCTATCTACAAGTGTGTCTTCACCTTATAGAAGACTTTCAACCGCTGTAGAGTTAGTGAAAGATGACACAATTACATTTATAGTAACCACCGGATTATTAAGCGTAGACGTTTTGGGAGATAAAAAAGACAGTTTTTGCTCTATTTATCAAATAAGATAATTCCATATTAAATCTATAAAAAAGCGATTAAATTCAATGAATTTAATCGCTTTTTTTTATCCCCAAAAAAAATTAGAATTCCATGAAAAAACCAACAGATTGTTCTAATTTTGAACTACACATGCTAAAACGTACTGATACACTCTTTATAATTAGTACTGAAAACAGTTTGCACAAAGAAATAATATAAAATGATAGAGTTATTATTCGTAATTAAATTATTAGTAGCTATCGCCTTTGTTATCGGCTTATCAATACTTGCTGAAAATGTAAGTCCGAAGGTTGCCGGTATTTTATCGGGATACCCAACGGGTTCTGCTATCACTTTATTTTTCTTTGGCTTAGAAGTGAGTCCTGATTTTGCCGCAAAAAGCGCTGTCTATAATATGATGGGGTTATCAGCTGCCTTAACATTTGTTTATGTGTATTACATAGCCTCTAGATACTTTAAAAGGTTTAATATTCTATTATCTTCTTTATCGGCTATAACGGCTTACTTTGCTGTAGTGTCATTATTGCATCTTATTGAAGTTAATAAATATATAGCCATATTAATACCTATAGCTTTTTCGTTTTTATTTATCCATCTTTTTAAAAGTATTGAAAATATTAACATTAAAACTAAGGCTAAACTTAATTATAAAATTCTATTTGTACGCGCTTTTTTTGCTGCTTTAATTATTTTAGTAATTACGAGTGTCCCAAAATTTGTTGGTCCAACTTGGGCTGGTCTTTTCTCTGCATTTCCGACAACTTTGTTTCCGCTTATGCTAATTATTCATTTTACATATTCTAAAGAACATGTGCATACGGTTATAAAAAATGTTCCTATTGGTATGTTTTCATTAATAATTTATTCGCTTGTTATTTCTATAGTTTATCCGCTTTTTGGTATTTATACCGGCACTCTTATTTCGTTTGGAGCAGCTACAGTTTATCTTCTTGTTTATAAGAAAATAAGAAGTATTTTGGATAAGCGTGAATTGAATTAATATTAAATTTTTAAATTATGATATTTTAGTGATAAACTTTAATTCATTAAATTTAATACATAACTAAATATTTCTAACAAATTATCGTGGAGAAAAAAGAATACTATGTTTACGGATTAATCGACCCAAGAAATAATGAATATTTTTATATTGGTAAAGGAAAAGGTAATAGATATGACTCTCATTTTAAAGAACTCCCTAAAGACATAAAAAATATTTTCAAATATAATAGAATAAAAGAAATCGTATCCGAAAACCTACAAGTTAAAGTTGATTTTTTATTTTTACACCTAACAGAAAGCACTGCATTTCATCTTGAAAAAATAATTATTTATAAAATTGGTCGAGAATCCTTTAAAGAAGGAAATCTATTAAACTTCACACCTGGAGGTCTCTGGAGTCCTGGTAAAAGTCTGTTTTATGAAACTAAACCTAATATAGATTTTGATTTAACTTCCTTAGATTTTTTAGCTCAAGTAAAATTCAATTCAATAAAAAAAACGTCTTCTATTATTCATCTTGATGAAATAACACCTAAGTATCTTATACACAAATATGACTTAGATGGGGTTCTTGTTTTTATTAAACCTATTATTGAATTTTATAAAGACAAAAATATGATAGACTTATTTTTCGAAATTAATAATGAAAATATTCCTATCTACTATGCTGGCTTCATATATAGTAAAAAACCTATCATAGATTTTTATTTCTCACTGGGTTTTATATCCTTGAATAACACCATCTCTGACTCTTTTTTTTTGGAAGAAGTAAAGGATAAGCTTTCTAAAAAAAATGATTTCTCCTTAACTTTAAAACAAAATGGTTTTTCTAAAATCAAAGTAATCTTTGAAAATAAAATATTAAAAATAAAAACCTTTTTTCCAAATAACAATATACAAAACATCCAATACCTGAAAAATGGAAAACCATTGGGGAAATGGATTGAATACTATGAAAATAGTAAAACAAAAACACTAAAAAAATATAACACAAATGGCTCCATTTCTTTCTCTAAAAGTTATAGCCTAAACGGTTCAATATCATTAAAAAGCGAATATTTTGAAAACGGTATAATTAAAAAAAACTGGAGTTTTTATAATGATAATTCAATATACTATTTAGAAGAACATAGTAAAGACTCAAAAAAGGTTTCAAAAAAACTTTATTATGCAAATGGGCAGAAAAAATATTCTTACAATAATTTCAACAATACCATTGAATACTCGTATTATCATGAATGTGGTAGATTAATTGAAGAATTTATTACCAATAAAGGATTTATCAAATATAATTTGGAAGGGGAAATAATTAGTATAAGTAGCTCTAAACACATGAAGTTTGTAGATACACTTAATGTTTTATCAACGAAAAAGTCTGATAAAAATATAATCAGTCAAGAAAAAAAAGATGCAGATAAAGATTGGGAATCTTATAATAAATTTTTAAATGACCATCAATAATTTCCTGATTTAAATTATAAACTGACTAACGAACCAAATATTATCAAAAAGCAATATTTATTCAAATACGCCCGCGTTAGGGATTGCAGAGAAAAGCCCACAGCCTGACGAAGGAAGTGCGAGGACTTGCAACGGAAAGCCCGACCTAGGTACTGATTTTTTCAGTACCTAGATAACGCCCAAATACCAATTCTAAAATAAGAAACAGTTTTAAAACAAAAAATCCAGCTCGAAAGCCGGATTTTTATTTATTATGATTTTAGAAAACTATGCTCCGTTTTCTTTTTTAATTAAGTTTAAGGCAGAACCTTCGTTATACCAATCGATTTGCGCATCGTTATAAGTGTGATTCAATTTAATAACATCTTTACTGCCATCGGCATGAACTACCTCTAAGGTTAATTGCTTGTCTGGTGCAAAGGCGTTTAAATCTGTGAAGTTGAACGTATCATCTTCTTGAATTAAATCGTAATCGCTTTCGTTAGCAAATGTTAAACCTAACATCCCTTGCTTTTTAAGGTTTGTTTCGTGAATACGTGCAAACGATTTTACAATTACAGCGGCAACACCTAAATGTCTTGGCTCCATGGCTGCATGCTCGCGAGATGATCCTTCTCCGTAATTATGGTCGCCCACAACAACAGTTTTAATTCCCGCGGCTTTGTAAGCACGTGCTGTATCTGGCACGCCACCATAATCTCCTGTTATTTGATTTTTAACAAAGTTTGTTTTTTGACCAAATGCGTTAACGGCTCCAATTAAGCAGTTGTTTGAAATATTATCTAAGTGCCCACGAAAACGTAACCATGGTCCTGCCATAGAAATATGGTCGGTGGTACATTTGCCAAAGGCTTTTATTAATAGTTTTGCTCCCGAAATATCGTTACCAAGCGGTGTAAATGGAGTTAGTAATTGTAAACGCTCCGAATCTTCGGCTACTTTTACTTGTACGTGGCTACCATCGGCTTCTGGTGCTAGGTATCCATTATCTTTTACCTCGAATCCTTTTGGTGGTAATTCCCATCCTGTTGGCTCATCGAACATCACTTCTTCACCATTCTCATTGATCAATTTATCTGTCATTGGATTGAAGTCTAAACGACCTGCAATGGCAATGGCTGCAGTAATTTCTGGAGAAGCTACAAAGGCGTGTGTATTTGGATTTCCATCGGCACGCTTAGCAAAGTTTCGGTTAAACGAGTGTACAATGCTGTTTTTTGGTGCGTTTTTTGGATCGCTATATCTTGCCCATTGTCCAATACATGGTCCGCAGGCATTTGTAAATATTTTTGCGTCTAGATTTTCGAAAATCCCTAAAATCCCATCACGATCTGCTGTATAACGTACTTGTTCTGATCCTGGGTTAATACCTAGTTCCGATTTCATTTTTAAACCTTTATCTAAGGCTTGTTGTGCTATGGATGATGCACGAGATAAATCTTCGTAAGATGAGTTGGTACAAGAACCTATTAAACCCCATTCTACTTTTAAAGGCCACTCGTTAGCGGTTGCTTTCTCGTTCATATCCTTACCAACTGGCGTAGATAAATCTGGCGTGAAAGGTCCGTTTAACAATGGACTTAATTCTGATAAATTAATTTCAATAAGTTCATCGAAATATTGTTCTGGGTTTGCGTATACTTCAGCATCTCCCGTTAAATGTTCTTTAACGGCGTTTGCAGCATCTGCAACATCGCTTCTATCGGTTGCACGTAAATAACGTTCCATAGACTCATCGTATCCAAAAGTAGAGGTTGTAGCGCCTATTTCGGCTCCCATATTACAAATGGTTCCTTTACCTGTACACGACATTGACGTTGCTCCAGGTCCGAAGTATTCTACAATAGCTCCAGTTCCTCCTTTTGCAGTAAGAATTCCAGCTACTTTTAAAATAACATCTTTTGGTGCTGTCCAGCCTGATAATTTACCAGTTAACTTAACACCTATTAATTTAGGGAATTTAAGTTCCCAAGCCATTCCGGCCATAACGTCTACTGCATCGGCTCCACCAACACCAATAGCTACCATACCTAAACCACCAGCGTTTACTGTGTGAGAATCGGTACCAATCATCATCCCTCCTGGGAATGCATAATTTTCTAAAACGACCTGGTGAATAATTCCTGCGCCTGGTTTCCAGAAACCAATACCGTATTTATTTGATACAGACTCTAAGAAATTAAAAACTTCGCTACTCACAGAGTTGGCGTGTTTTAAATCGGTTGCTGCGCCATCTTTAGCTTGTATTAAGTGATCGCAATGCACCGTTGTTGGGACTGCTACTTGTGGTTTTCCTGCTTGCATAAACTGCAATAATGCCATTTGTGCTGTTGCATCTTGGCAAGCAATTCTATCTGGCGCAAAATCTACATAATCCTTTCCTCGCGAGAATGCTTTGGTAGGGTTTCCGTCCCACAAGTGAGAATATAAAATCTTTTCAGAAAGTGTTAATGGTTTACCTACAATGCTTCGTGCTTTGTCTACACGTTGAGCCATATTGGTATAAACCTCCTTAATCATGTCGATGTCAAATGCCATAAAATATTTGTTTTTTTTGTTATTTGAATTTTAATTACTACAATGTACAAAATATTGAATTATTATAATCATATTTTCACATTTTGATAACGTTTAATAATTTCTAAGACCATCTTCGCTGTTCTAATATTTAATTTCAAGAATTAATAAATACAGAGTGATATACGGTCTTTTGCCATAATTTCGAAATTAACACATTTGTTTTTTTGAACTTAACTTTAAAAAAAATATAATTGACTGTATTAAACAAAAAAATCCCGAGCCTAAAGACTCGGGATTTTAATATATTATAATAAAACCTTTTAGTTAGCTTACTAATTGCTTTTGAGAAGGTTTGAACTTCGTTAATACAATACCGTCAACCGCAGCTTCATACTCTGCCATAGTTGGTGTTCTCCCTAAAATTGTAGATAATACTACAACTGGTGTAGATGATAATAAAGATTCACCTTTTTTCTCGCCAGTATCTTTTACAACACGACCTTGGAATAAACGCGTAGATGTTGCCATTACCGTATCTCCTGGTTCTGCTTTTTCTTGGTTACCCATACAAAGGTTACAACCTGGACGCTCTAAATACAACATGTTTTCGTACTTCGTACGTGCTAAACCTTTTGGTGCACTATCGTCAAACTCAAATCCTGAGTATTTTACTAAAACATCCCAATCGCCTTCAGCTTTCAACTCATCAACAATATTATATGTTGGAGGTGCCACTACTAAAGGTGCTTTAAATTCAACTTTTCCGTGTTGTGCTTCAATGTTTTTCAACATTTGAGCTAATATCTTCATATCGCCTTTGTGTACCATACAAGACCCTACGAAACCTAAATCTACTTGTTTAGTTCCTCCGTAGAAAGATAATGGACGAATAGTATCGTGTGTATAACGTTTAGATACATCATCATTATTTACATCTGGATCGGCAATCATTGGTTCAGCAATTTCATCTAAATCAATAACAACATCAGCATAATAATTAGCGTCAGCATCTGGTTTTAAAGCTGGTTTAATACCTGTCTTTAATTCTTGAATTCTAGCATTTGCTTTATCAACTAAACCTTGAAGTACTTTATTATCATTATCCATACCCTTATCAATCATGATTTGGATACGACCTTTTGAAATTTCTAATGATTCAATTAATGTTTCTTCTTCTGAAATACAAATAGAAGCCTTAGCTTTCATCTCTGCAGTCCAGTCTGTAAATGTAAAGGCTTGATCGGCAGTAAGCGTTCCAATATGAACCTCAATGATTCTTCCTTGGAATACGTTTTCACCACCAAATTGTTTTAACATTTGTTGTTGTGTAGCATGTACCACATCACGGAAATCCATGAAGCTTCTCATTTCACCTTTAAAAGTAACCTTTACAGACTCTGGAATTGGCATAGTAGCCTCACCTGTAGCTAATGCTAAGGCAACAGTTCCTGAATCGGCTCCAAAAGCAACACCTTTAGACATACGTGTGTGAGAATCTCCACCAATAATAATATCCCAATCATCAACAGTAATATCATTTAATACTTTATGAATTACATCGGTCATCGCGTGATATTGTCCTTTAGGATCACGTGCAGTAATTAAACCAAAATCGTTCATAAAACTCATTAATCTAGGAATGTTAGCCTTAGACCTATCATCCCAAACAGAAGCTGTATGACAACCCGATTGGTAACCCGCATCAACAATTGGAGAAATAATAGTCGCTGCCATCATCTCTAATTCTTGAGACGTCATTAAACCTGTAGTATCTTGAGACCCTACAATGTTTACTTCAACACGTACATTAGAACCTGCATGTAATGTTTTTCCTGGAGTATTTCCAACAGCATTTTTATTGAATATTTTTTCAACAGCTGTTAAACCTTGTCCTTCAACAGATACTTCTTTAGAAGGTGCATATACTTGAGGAATTTCGATTTCTAATATTTTACAAGCTAAAGTTTGTAATTTTTTACCGAAAACAACAGCGTAAGATCCTCCTGCTTTGATAAACTCCATTTTTGGTGGCGTTAATGCAGCTGAGATATCTTTTAACTCTTTATCTCCGTTATATAATTTTTTTGTTTTTGTATTAATGGTTAATACCGTACCTGTTTCTACAGAATAAACTTCTTCTAAAACTGGTTCTCCATCTGCATCTACAACAGTATTACCATCTGCATCTTTCTTTTGTACCCAGTTTTTTAAATCTATACCAATACCACCAGTTACTCCAACAGTTGTTAAGAAAATTGGTGCAATACCATTTGTTCCAGCAATTACTGGAGCAAAATTGATAAAAGGAACATAAGGACTAAAAGGAACACCGGTCCATAACGCTACGTTATTTACACCAGACATTCTAGAAGATCCAACTCCCATAGTACCTTTTTCTGCAATTAACATCACACGTTTATCTGGGTGTTGCTCTTTTAAAGCTAACAATTCGTTTTGCATGTCTTTGTTATGCTCAAACATACACTGACCGTGTAATTCACGATCTGATCTTGAGTGTGCATCTGCACCAGGAGATAATAAATCTGTAGAGATGTCACCTACACCTGCGATATAAGTTACTATTTCTATTTTTTCTTCAACATCTGGTAGTTTTGTAAAAAACTCAGCTTTCGAATAACTTTCTAATAATTCTTTGGCAATTGGATTTCCTGCTTTGAAAGCATTCTCTAAAAGCGCCATGTCTGCCTCGTATAAAAACACTTGTGTCTTTAAAACTTTTGCAGCATCTGCAGCAATAGCAGCATCTTCACCTAAAGCTAAATCAAGTAAAACTTCAATAGAAGGTCCACCTTTCATGTGTGATAATTGTTCAAGAGCAAAAGCTGGTGTAATTTCTTCTACAACAGATTCACCAAGAATAATTTCTTTTAAAAACTTAGCTTTTACAGCGGCAGCACTCGTGGTTCCAGGTAAAACATTATAAATAAAGAAGTTTAGAGAATCTGCTCTGTTTTCATTATTTACATCTTTAATTTGCGCAATAATTTCGCTAAGTAATTCAGCGCCATCTATTGGCTGTGGGTTAAGCCCTTGACCTTTTCGTTCTTCGATCTGCTTAATGTAATCCTTATAAGTATTCATGAAAGAAATATTTACGGTGTTAATTTAGGCTTGAATTACCAAATTCAGAGCCCGATAGTTTATTTAAGTTTAATTTTTTAAGTCTTGCAAACTTAAAAAATTTAAAGCAAAGTTTTAAAAAGAAACAACGTAATACAACAACTAATTATAGTTTATTATTATAATGCCATTTTAAATTAATATGACTATTTATATTTCACGTTTTTAATAAAAAAAATCGCAATATCTTAAGTAATTAACAAAAATACTTATTAATAAATCGCGAATCCCTAAAACTCATTATTGGTTTTTCGAAATACTTGTGAAGTAAGTGCGAAAAAAAGAGTTTAACAGTTTTTTTTAGTGAAAGTCTATCTAAACAGGTTTTAAGAATCGCATACTAATTAGAACTTTATTATTTTTTGGAAATGGTTTTATTTTGCCAAAAATATAAATAGGCTCACTAAATCTGAAATGTTGTAAATTGAATTTGAGATTATTCAGAAAATGATAAAAACGTCAAAAATTAGAACAAACTCTTAATAATATCACTTTCTGAAATACCTTCGGCTTCTGCTTTGTAGTTTTTGATAATACGATGTGTTAGAATACCTTCGGCTACCGCTTGTACATTTTCGATATCTGGAGAAAATTTGCCATTTACAGCTGCATGCGTTTTGGCTGCTAAAATTAAATTTTGAGAAGCTCTTGGTCCTGCACCCCAATCGAGATAATTCTTAACAATTTCTGGAGCCTGATCACTATTTGGTCTTGTTTTACCCACCATAGAAACGGCATATTCTATAACGTTATCCGCTACAGGAATACGACGTATTAAATGTTGAAACTCAACAATTTCTTTAGCAGAAAATAAAGCGTTTACTTTTACTTTATTATCATTTGTAGTGGCTTTTACTACCTGAACTTCTTCTTCAAAAGTGGGATAATCTAAATTGATAGCAAACATAAAACGATCTAATTGTGCTTCCGGCAACGGATAAGTTCCTTCTTGCTCAATAGGATTTTGCGTAGCTAACACAAAATAAGGTAAGTCTAATTTATAATGATGTCCGGCAACCGTAACGGCGCGTTCTTGCATGGCTTCTAAAAGTGCAGCTTGTGTTTTTGGAGGGGTTCTATTTATTTCATCGGCTAAAATAATATTAGAAAAAATTGGCCCTTTTATAAATTTAAAACGGCGGTCTTCGTCTAAAATTTCCGAACCTAAAATATCACTAGGCATTAAATCTGGTGTAAACTGAATACGTTTAAAATCTAATCCTAACGCTTGGGCAATAGTATTTACCATTAAGGTTTTGGCCAACCCGGGAACACCAATAAGAAGGGCATGCCCACCAGAAAATACTGAAATTAAAATTTGATTTACAACGGCATCTTGACCAACAATAACTTTGGCTACTTCTGTTTTTAAATCTTTAAATTGTTTTACAAAATTTTCAATGGCAGCAACGTCCGACATAGGCTTAGTTTTTTAACCAGTTACTAGAAAATTCGCAGTCTCTGTATTTCGTACCAATTTTAATGTAGGTATCTGCTATTTTTTCCTTTTGCCAATCTTCAATAGCTTTAATTTTCTTTTCGTCTAAGGCAAGATCTCTAATTTTCAAGTAATCTCTTGCGTAATCGGCCTCATGCTCGTCAATTCTATCGGTAATTCTTAATAATTTAAATTTAATATTACCCGATCTATCTTGCTCACTTAACACCATACTCATCTCGCCATCTTTTAAATTTTGAATTTGAGAATACAACTCCGGATCCATTTTTGTTAACTCAAAATTATAATCTTGAGTTGCTGGGTTTATCAATTGTCCGCCATCATTTCTAGTTTCTTTTTCATCACTAGCTTCACGTGCTGCTTCAGCAAAAGTAATATCACCACTTTCAATACGTGCTCTTACTTTTTCTAAACGTTCTTGTGCTTCAGTAATCGCTTCTTGAGATACTTTTGGAGTTAATAAAATATGACTCACATCATACTCTTGACCTCTAATTTTATCAACTGTAATAATATGGTAACCAAAATCAGATTTAAACGGCTCAGAAATTTCACCTTCTTGAAGCGCAAAAGCCACCTGTCTGAATTCTTTTACCATTCTAGGTTGCTTCTTATTCAAAGTATATTTACCACCGCGACTTGCAGACCCTGGATCTTCTGAATACAAAACCGCTTTAGAACGGAAACTAGCACCATTTTCAATAATGTCAGCTTTAAATTCTTTCAACCTGTCAATTACTTTTTGTTCCGCTTCGTCAGACACTTTAGGTTCTGAAACAATTTGGGCTACTTTAAGTTCGGTTCCAAATGTTGGACGTTCTTCTTTAGGTATTTTTGTAAAGTACAATCTCACCTCTTCTGGTGTTACTTCTACTTCTTCAACAATTTTAGCTTGCATATCTTTAGCTAACTTATTCTTTTTGTTGATTTCGAACATTTCCTCACGAACCGATTTTTCATCGTCCTTTTCATAAAGTGCTAATAAACGGTTCATATCCCCTTTCAGTTCAGCTAAAAACTGTTCCATTTGATAATCTACCATACTGCGAATTTCAGCATCTGAAACGATTATACTATCTTGAATGGCGTGGTGCGCATATAATTTATCTTCTAGTAATTTCCCGAATAACTGGCACGATTCAATATCTTTTATATTAACCCCTTGCGCTTCTAACTGCAAGTAAGTTTTATCAACATCAGATTCTAATACAATAAAATCACCTACTACAGCCGCAACAGCATCTACTTTTTGCTTATTGTATGATGCTTTTGTTACCGTTGCCACATTTTCCGCTACAGTAGTCGAGTCTGTTTTAGCTTCAACAGCATCTTCAATAATTTCTTGTGCAAACGCTCCGTTTCCTATGAATAATAGGGCTACAGAAACAAACTTTAGGCTATTTATAAATTTCAAATTCTTTATTTTTAATCGCATCTTTGGTAATGTCTTTTTCTAATTTTTTAATAAGTTCTAATTTCCGCTTATTGATTACAATTTGATTAATTGTAGGCGTTACAAATTCTAACGGCGCTGTATCGTTTCTCAAAAGAACATCATTAATTTGCATCAAATATACTCCTAATGAATCTTTGAGCTGTACAAAATTAGATTTTTTTAACAGTTGATTTTTATTTTCGGGTGTAATCGCTGGAATTTTACTAATTACCTGGCTCACTTTTATCCAAATAGAATCGTTTAACGAATAGGAATTGAACTGAATAGACATAGAATCTAACTCTTTTTTATCCTTTTCGTTAAAACGTTCAAATTTTTTCACAATACCCTTATAATCAATAATATTTTCGTCTATATTAATGTATCTGAATTTCACTAACTCTTCATTCAATTTAAATACATCTTTATTAAGCTCGTAATATTTTTCAGCTTCAGTAGTATTTACCATTGTATCCATACTACGTTTTACCAGCGCTTCTAAATATCCTTTGGTGTATAAATCGGTTTTATACTGTTCTATCAATTTATTAAAACTAGCTTGCTTTTCTTCACTTAGGTTAAGTAAAGCACCATCTAAAAAAAGCTGTTGTGTGGCCCAACGGGTTATAAAGTTCTGAACTAAAACGGCACTATCTTCTGGGGTTGTAGCTTCGGAAACTAAATCCTTAATATCTTCTTGATATAAATAAGACTCATTAACGCGTGCCACAGGAATACGACCATCCTCTTCCTTAAAAAAGAAGTCGCACGAGACCATAGCCGATGATAAAACTAATAGGATAATTATTTTTCGCATTTATTGTTTTTCAATTTGAGATTTCACCTTTTCTAAAGCCTCATTATTAATTTCAACTTTATACTTACTAGCCAAAGTTGCTACCCATTTTTCTTCTTTATCATTTTGGTAATCGGAAACTACAGCGCCTTGAGATTCCTCTAACGTCTTTTGTGTTTCAGGAAGCACCGTTTTAACCTCAACAATTTCAAAAGCATTGTTGTGTTTAAATATTTTAGAAATTCCTTTTTTAAATTTAAAATCCTTCGGAAGTGCTTGGTGATTGGCATCCATAATACCTGTTGTAAAAATAACATCTACAGCATCGTTACTATTTACTAGGTTTTTTATTTGCTCTAAAGCCATTCCTTTTGATAGTAATTTAGATACTTTTTTAAGTGTTTTTTGTTTCGAGGAAGATGCCACAACTGCATCTATACGTTCTGGTAAAACATAATTGTTTTTATGGGTATCGTAGAAATTTTGAATGTCTAAAGAATCGGTTTTTGAAGCATTCCAAATGGTATTTTCCATTAAGTCGAATAATAACAATCCGTCGCGATATTCTGTAACAATATTTGCAAATTCAGGATCGTAATTTTCTAAATTGCCTTCGTGATAAGCTATTAAACTTGCATTGAAAAAATCTTGAAATTTAGTTTCTACAATAGTTTTAAATCCGGTTGTACTTCTAACGGTATGTTGTGTTTTAATTAAATAACTACCAAAATCATTATACGTGAATGGTTTTCCATTAATTTCAAATAAGATTTTTTCTGATTGAAAGTCCTCTGGGAATGCCCATTTACGACTGTAATAATCTTTATTCAAAATAGAAACAAAATAATCGAGATTTGGAGGCGTATCACTAACCTTATAAATGCCTTTAATTTTATTATAAAGCGCATCGTCTATTAATTTAGAGCGCTCGTCGCGTTTTACTTTTACCGCAAGTTCTGCTTTCAACGCATCATAAGATGCCACAGGTATTTTCTCGTACAATTTAACAATATGCCAACCGTATTGGGTTTCAAATGGTTTTGAAACATCGCCAACTTCCTGTAAGCCAAAAACAACATCTTCAAATTCTAAAGCACTTATTTGTCCGCTAGAAATAGGCGGCATAACACCTCCTTTAGATGCCGAACTTTTATCGTCTGAAAACTGTTTTGCTAGGCTTTCAAAATCTTCACCTTGATTTATCTTTTTATAAATATCTTGAATTCGAACTTCAGGATCTTCGTTAGATGAGCCCTCTTCGTTTTCCATAATCATAATATGAGCAATGGTACGCTCGCCTCTAGATTCACGCTTATCAATAACATTTAAAACATGATATCCAAAACGGGTTCTAAAAGGATCTGAAACTCCTCCAACCGGCGTATTATAAGCTGCATTCTCAAAAGCATAAACCATTTTAAAACCGCCAAACCAGCCTAAATATTCACCTAAAATATTTTTTCCGTCAACATCATTTTTCATCACTTTTTCAAAACCTTCCCTTAATGCTTTTTCCTTTAATGCTTTAATTTTATTAAACGCCACCAAAGTATCTTTTGGGCTTGCTGTTTCGTCTATTCTTACTAAAAGGTGCTGCGCCTTTACTTCGTTGGAAATTCTATGATAAGCTTCTTCCATTAAAGCTTCGGTTACGGTATTGTCTGCCATGAAGTTTTTAGCTAACTGACTTCTGTAACTTTGTAACTCGCGTTTGTACGCTGGTTTTTCATCAAAACCAAGAGTTTTGGCTTCTTTCAGCTTCAACTTATAATTAATGAAAAGTTCCAAATAAGCATCCACATTTTTTTGTGATTCGTCTTGTACTAAATCTAAATTTTTATTATAAACTTTCAAGAAATCGGATACATAAACCGGATCGCCACCAACCTCTAATAACACCTCTCTATCTGCTGTTTGAGCATGCAATAAAAAACAAAAAAAGAATGATATTTGAATAAAAAAAGATTTAAACTTCATTTGAAAATATAAATTTTTAATAAAAACAAAAATAGTAATATAAAGCTATAAAGCAAGTTGCTTTAACAAACGTTTAAAAAAGATAAATATTACACTTTTTGAAGTATATTTGACACTACAAAACCACAACAATTAGCATGCGTAAACTTAAACTTATCTGGGATTTTAGAGGGCCAAATGGTCAAAGAACGGCAGAACATCACCTGATTCATTTAAAAGAATATATTGCCCTAGAAAAACTAGATATTAGCATTACCGGTGTTGAAATTTTAAGCGAAATGCACGCTATTGCTTTTTTAGTTGTTGATGAAACTGATATGAAACCTATTCGCGATGCGCTAAAACCACACCGAGGACAGGTTTACACAGCCTAACAAAACCTTTAATTGTTGTAAAACCCTTTTGGATTAACGTTCTCGTAATTATGGGTTAAAAATCGAAGCGTATTTTTTAGAATATCGCCCATGTTTTTACAGTTTTTAAACTCTATATCTTGTGTGTAATCGAATATTTTCGACTTTAATAAAGCGATATTCTCTTCGTTTGAAATAGTATCTTCATACATACAAGTTAGCAACTCATCAATTCTATCTTTAAAACTTTTTAATCGTTTTACTAAAATAGAACGCTCTTCTATTTTATATTGATCTATAGAGAATTTCTGTACGCGCTCGGTAACTAACTCAACCATTTTAAAGTTTTCTTTAAAAAACTGGGGTCTATATATATTCAACTTTCCTTCGTAAGATTGTTGATCGAAATCTATGGCGCGAATTTTATACACGACATGATCAAAATCGTGCGTAGGTACAATAACGTAATTATACGATCGCATATCGCCTAAAAGCCTAATCATACAACGTTCATTGAACTTTACAAACTCTTTAGCAATCTGTGTTTTTTCTGAATGGCTGCATTTTGGCAAAAAGTTTTTTATAAACTCATCGCCAGGAATTCCTGCAATATGTTCTTCTATTAATGTGTTTTCGTAAACTAGAAAATTCAAATTATAAGGCGAAAGCATATGCTCTAATTCTAGACCATAAACACGAGAAGCATCGGCTGTTTTAATATAAAAATAGGTGTAATTATCGTTTAAAACATTACGGATTTTTATACGAAAAGGTTTTGAGTTTCCGAAGGTGCAAAAATCAATAGCATCAACACTTAGGAATTGAAAAATATTTTCATTTCCATCAGAATGCAAAATGGTATATACTTTTTTTAAAGATTGATCAATTTCTTTACGCTCATACTCATTATAATATACTCGAATCCATAGCGTATCATTATCATCCTTATCATAAACAACTATCGACCCTTGAAAACGCAACAAATCATCATAAAAAATGGGGATTTTAGTGTTTCTGTTATACTCCAAAAGGTAATTATGTAATTTTTCTGTAATCGGAAACGAGGGTTTCCTTTTAGATATTTTTAAATCTTCCATAGCTTGTAAATATATCTAAAAATAAAATATTTTCTGTAAATTAAAATAATCTACTCACTTATTATTCATATTAAAAATTTAAATTTAATAATGATAATACGATTCTATATATTTTAATCTTTTATTTCTTTTCTTGTAACAAATTAGAAAACGCGTCGTCGAACTAAAAAAACTAACACATGCCCGCGCTTAAAACGCGGGTATTAAAAACCACATAGCTTGGAAACGATACTTACTATAAAGCATCTTACTAAAAAATTCGGGTATTTAACAGCCGTTAAAGATTTATCCTTCACTATAAAAAAAGGCAATGTTTACGGCATTTTAGGACCAAATGGCAGTGGTAAATCGACCACTTTAGGTATTGTTTTAAATGTGGTAAATAAAACCTCTGGCGATTTTCAATGGTTTGATGGAAACATCTCAACACATAACGCTTTAAAAAAGGTGGGGGCCATTATTGAGCGTCCTAACTTTTATCCATACATGACGGCTGCACAAAACTTAAAATTAGTGTGTAAAATTAAAGATGTGCCGTTAACTAAAATTGAAGAAAAATTAGAAGTCGTGGGCCTTTTGGATCGAAAAGATCATAAATTCAGTACCTATTCCTTAGGAATGAAACAACGTTTAGCCATTGCTTCTGCCTTATTGAACGACCCCGAAATATTAATTTTAGATGAACCTACAAACGGCTTAGACCCCCAAGGAATTCATCAAATTAGAGAAATTATTAAAGATATCGCATCCAAAGGCACTACTATTTTATTAGCATCACATTTATTGGACGAAGTAGAAAAAGTATGTTCGCATGTCGTAGTATTGCGTAAGGGTGTAAAATTATATTCTGGCCGCGTAGACGAGATGATTTCTAGTCATGGTTTTTTCGAATTAAAATGTAACAAAGAAACTGAGTTGATCGATTTTATTAGCAACCACAGTGCTTTTTCGAGTTCTAAAATCGAAAACAACTTAATTACAGCCTTTTTAAATACGCCTTTAAGTTCGGAAGACTTCAACAAACAACTTTTTGCAAAAGGTATTATTCTCACTCATTTAGTGCAGCGTAAAGAAAGTTTAGAAGAACAATTTTTACAGCTAACCGACAACTAATAATACACTCAAAACAAAGCACATGTTACGACTTTTAAATTTAGAATTACAAAAGCTTTTATTAAACCGAACCAGCAAAATTTTAATTTTTGTTTCGTTTATACTTCCGTTTTTCGTTATTCTTTTATCCTCTATAAAAATAAATGTTTTCGGTTTTTTCACTTTAGAACTCGGTGAATTAGGCGTTTTCAACTTTCCAATAATTTGGCATTTAACTACCTTTTTTGCTTCACAATTCAAATTCTTTTTCGCTATTGTGGTAGTAAGCATGATTGGTAACGAATACAGTAACAAAACTATAAAACAAAACCTTATTGACGGACTTAGCAAAAAGGAATTTATTTTATCTAAATTCTATGCCATAGCCTTCTTTTCGTTAGTTTCTACAGTGCTTATCGGACTCATTTCATTATGTATTGGCCTTTACTATTCTAGCTATAACGAGTTTGGTATCATTATTAGAGAAACCAACTTTTTACTCGCTTACTTTGTTAAACTTTTAGGCTTTTTCAGTTTGTGTTTATTTTTAGGTATGTTGGTAAAACGTTCGGCCTTTGCATTAGCGTTTCTGTTTATTTTATTCATTTCAGAATGGATTATTTTCGGACTTCTTACTTGGCAATTCAATCATAATTTGGCTGGTCAAATTCAAAACTTTTTCCCGCTACAATCTATGTACAACCTTATAGAGCAACCGTTTCAACGTGTAGCTATGTCGAAGTTCCCTGAAAAAGCAGAATTGGCTTACGATTATGCCGTACATTGGTACGAAATAGCTATTGTTTTAGGCTGGACAGCGGTGTTTGTCTTTTTATCGTTAAAATTATTAAAAAAGCGTGATTTGTGATATATTTGGTAGCGATTGCTATTCTTTTAGATGAAAAAACACATATTACTCAGCTTATTTTGCTTGGCCTCACTTTCTCTCATTGCGCAAAGTGAAGCTTCCACTTGGTATTTCGGTTATAATAGTGGTATTAAATTTAATCAACGAACCAATACCATTACCACGTTAACCGATGGAAACATAAATACTTTCGAAGGTTGCGCTACAATTTCGGACGATTTGGGCGACTTATTATTTTACACCGATGGCTCCACAATTTGGAATAAAACTCACGCCGTAATGGCTAATGGTTTTGGACTGTATGGCGACTCGTCTAGTACGCAATCGGCTATTATTGTCCCGAAGCCAGGTGATGAAAACATCTATTACGTTTTCACGGTAGACGACCACAATAATAATGAAGCGCATTTAGGTTTAAATTATTCTGAAGTAGATATTACCTTAAATGGCGGACTTGGAGGGGTTACTTCTAAAAACATAAATTTACTGCCTGAATGTTCCGAAAAAATTACTGCGGTACTTAAAGATTGTGTTACGAAATCGATTTGGGTGATTTCTTTTGCTTCGGCCCACGGCACACTTAATGAGTACGATACGTTTCATGCATTTGAAGTTACCGATTTAGGCGTGCAAACCACATCAACTAAATCGCGTTTTACTTTCCCTTTTGGATCGGTTACAGATTATCGCGGTTATTTAAAACTTGCTCCAGATGGCACTAAAATGGCATCGGCAAACGTTACAAATGGTATGTTCCTTTACGATTTTGATACCGATACTGGGCTTGTTAGCAATCAACAAAGTTTAATTATAACCGGAGAAGCGAGCTTTGCATATGGTGTGGAATTTTCACCAGATAGCCAACTACTTTACGTAAACGCTTCAAATGATTTTTCAGACAGAGTTAACCCCATCAACAACGAAGATCCAGCGAATCATAAATCACAACTAATTCAATATAATTTAGGAGCAGCAAACATATCTACCTCAGCCGTGGTTATTGATAACCGATCGCTATATCGTGGTGGTTTACAACTGGCTCCTAACGGAAAAATTTACAGAGCTCTAAGTGCTACATACACCCAAGGGTTACCTTATTTAGGCGCTATCAATAATCCAAACGACATAGGCACTGCCAGTAATTATCAACACAACGCGGTAAGTTTGGCGCCAAATGCATCATCACAAGGATTACCGCCTTTTATCCAGTCTTTTTTCAATACCACAATTGACATTATAAACGACACTAAAAGCACCACAAATTTAGATCTTTGCGATAACGACACCTATACGCTTACGGCTGAAAACATTCCTAACGCCACTTATACTTGGACTCTTGATGGTTTACCTTTAGCGGAAAAAAGCCACGAACTATTCATTACCAAAGGTGGTCATTACGAAGTTTACATTACCCCTAATAATGGCGATTGCGCTCTCGAAGGTGAAGCGTACGTAAACTATAACACCAACCCCGAAGCTTTTGATTACGTACTCCTACAATGTGATGAAGATGGCATAACCGATGGTATTACCTCGTTTAATTTAGATGAAGCTCACAAGGCTTTAACAGGTAATGTTACCGAGTTGGAAACTAAATTCTTTGTGGATAGCGCAAGAACTTCAGAGATAAGCACCAGCACCTATACTAATATAAAAAACCCGCAAACCGTTTATGTTGAAGTGTATAATCCCAACACAACATGTTCTGATTTTTCTGAATTAACACTAGCCGTAAGCTCTACCAGTTCTAAAGATGCAGCTTTAATGCTTTGTGATGACGATGGTACCGAAGATGGTTTCCAATCTTTCAATTTAAACGATGCCGATACTCAGATAACAGTAGGACTTTCGTTAAGTTTAAGTATTTCATATTATGAAAATTATAATGATGCCTTATTGGAAGAAAACAACCTAAACACTATTTACACAAACACAACCCCTTATAAACAAACGCTTTATGCCCGTGTAGAAAACGCCAATAATTGTTATGGTATAAGCGAGGTTATATTAACCGTGAATAAGCTTCCGGAAATTGAAACCGAAGCACTTAATTATTATTGCATAAACAAATTTCCTGAAACAATAAATCTGAATCCAGGACTACTTAACGGTGTCCCGAACGACTATACCTACAGTTGGTCTACAGGAGAAAACACGTATGCCATAGAGGTGAATAGTATCGGCGATTTTGATGTTACCGTAACCAATGCTAACGGATGTTCTAAAATGAGAACCATTACTATTGAAGGTTCAAATATTGCGACCATAGATAATATTGAAGTAAAAGATGTCTCAGAAAACAATAGCATAACCGTAGTCGCATCGGGAGAAGGGGTGTATGAATATAGACTGATAAACAGTGACAACGTAGTTGTTACCGATTATCAAAGTGAACCCATTTTTAATGATGTTTTCCCGGGGGTTTATACTGTTTCGGTAAAAGACACTAAATTGGATTGTGGGGTTTCAAACCAAAAAGTTTATGTTATCGGGTTTCCTAAATTTTTCACACCAAATAACGATGGGTATCACGATACTTGGCAAGTTTATGGTATTTCTAGTAACAACCAACCAAACTCCAAAATACATATTTACGACCGCTACGGAAAACTAGTAAAACAATTAAGAGCTAATGAGAATGGTTGGAACGGTCTTTTTAATGGCGTAAAACTACCTGCCGATGATTATTGGTTTGTTATTTATCTCGAAGACGGCCGTGTGTACAAAAATCATTTCACCCTTAAGTATTAATTTTTTGGAACTACACAAGCTATTTTACCTCGTCTTAATAAGTATCATTTTTCAAACAAAACTCCATGCCCAAAACCCAACCGATTGTAGTGATGCCGTTATTGTTTGCGGAAACTCCAACATTAATCTCGATGTTAATGGTATTGGTAAACAAGAACTAGGCTTTGGCATAAATTGCAGCAGTCAAGAAAACAATAGTGTTTGGCTAAAAGTAGCTCCTATTACAGATGGCACACTCGGTTTTACCTTAAAACCTGGAAGTAGTTCGATAAATGAGGATTATGATTTTTTTGTATTTGGCCCTAACGCAAATTGTAATAATATTGGACAAGCCATTAGATGCTCGACAACCAATCCTGCTTCTGCGGGATTAACTAGTAATCATACCGGAATGAATGGCACAGCAACCGACACTTCGGAAGGGCCAGGTCCCAATGGAAATAGTTTTGTTAGTTGGCTAAATGTTTTGGCTGGCGAAACTTATTTTATTGTTATCGACAGACCAATCGGGAATAGCGATTTTTCTTTAGAATGGACAGGAACGGCTACCTTTTCAGATCCTCCTGTAGACTCTTCCGTTAACAATTCCTTTTCTAAAAACATTGAAACTTGCGATGTAGACTTACCATATAACGATGGTTTTTCATCCTTCAATTTAGAAACAAACACACCTATAATACTAGGCACTCAAACCGATGCAACCATTAGTTACCATGACTCTGAAAGTGACGCTATAATTAACACTAAACCACTTACTTCCCCATATACAAACACAAAAAACCCGCAAACTATTTATGCCCGTATCACCAACAAATCAACAGGGTGTTTTGAAGTTTCAGAATTTAATTTATCGGTAAATAGTGGCCCCAGTTTCACTGTACCGTCAGATTATGTGCTATGTGATAATTTAGATGATGGCGATGATAAAAACGGGCGGACCACTTTCAACTTAGCTACTAAAAATAGTGACATTCTTAAAGGTAACGATCCTAATAACGTCAACATTACTTATTATAAATCTACTAATGATGCTGAAACAAAAACTAACCCGCATCCCAATTTATATTATAACAACACACCTTTTTCCGAAGAAATATTTTTTCGTATTGAAGATAAAACAAACCCATTATGTCGAAGTATTTCATCGTTTAGATTAATCAGCAATCCTAATCCTGATGCCTATAATCACACTTTACTGCAATGTGATGAAGATGGCGTATCTGACGGTTTCACCACCTTCAACCTGAATGAATCCCATGCTGATTTAACGGGAAATCTAAAAGATAGAACCACTCGCTTTTTTACCGATATATCTAGAACTTCGGAAGTAAACGGCGATTCTTTTTTGAACACCACGAACCCACAAATTATTTATGTTGAAGTTGAAAATACGCTAACCCAATGTTATAGCCTTTCAGAATTAACACTAGCAGTAAGCACAACAGATTCTAATAATGCCACACTCGCATTATGTGATTATGATGGCGTAGAAGATGGCTTCCATGAATTTCTTTTAAGCGAAGCTGATACCCAAATTACAAACGGACTTCCCACTGGATTACAAATTTCTTATTATGAAACTTATAATGACGCCTTATTAGAAACCAACATCTTAGGGAATACATTTATCAATACAATAGCCCATTCTCAAACCATATACGCACGTGTAGAAAATGCTAATAATTGTTATGGCATTAGCGATGTAAATCTCATAGTTTATAAATTGCCAGAACTTGAATCCGACGAAATATCATACTATTGTTTAAATGCATTTCCTGAGGAAAAAGCTCTAACTGCTGGCATTAAAAACGATTCACCTAGCAATTACACCTATAGCTGGTCTACCGCAGAAACCAGTTACCAAATTAATATTAACACCATTGGCAACTACACCGTTACTGCCACAAATGCTAATGGTTGTTCTAAAAGCAGAACGATTACTATTGAAGCGTCTAACGTAGCCATAATTAATAATATTGAAGTTCAAGATGCTTCTGCAAACAATAACATTACAGTTTTTGCTTCAGGAGAAGGCACTTATGAATACCGTTTACTAAACAGTAATAATGTGATTATTGCGCCATACCAAAGCAGTCCTGTTTTTAATAATATACCGCCAGGCGTTTACACGGTTTCGGTAAAAGATATTAAAAATGATTGCGGTATAGTAAACCAAAAGGTATTTGTTATTGGATTTCCTAAATTTTTCACACCAAACCATGATGGCCATCATGATACTTGGCAAGTTTATGGCGTTTCAAGTTTAAATCAGTCCAATTCGAAAATATTTATTTACGATCGTTACGGCAAATTACTGAAACAGCTTAGTCCTTCTGAAAACGGTTGGAACGGCTTATATGGTGGTAAAAAACTTCCTGCCGACGACTACTGGTTTACAATAAACCTTGAAGATGGTAGAATATTTAAAGACCATTTTACGTTAAAGTATTAGGAGTGAAACCCTAAAACCTTATTAAACTGCATTTGGACTTAATTTTTTACATTCTAAAGGAAAAACAGATACTTTTGGTACAGCATTTCGATCTCCAATCGAGTGCGAAATTACAACATAAAAAAAGCGGCTAATAACCTACCAGCTATGAGATTACTGTACTCCCTATTAATTCTACTCATTTGTAGTTGCTCCTCTGCTTATGCGCAAAAAATATCTGTAGATGGCGGCATGGGTTTACAGGCTTTAGTGGAAGATAATTTGGTTGATGGATGTGTGGATATTTCTAATGTGCAATCGGCTATAAACGGTTCGGCTTATGGCTTTCAAAGTTATGGGTATTTTGAGCGTGCAGGATCTAATTTTCCATTTGAAACAGGTATTATGCTTTCCACCGGAGCTGCAGAATCTGGAGGTAATGGCGAAATATCAATTCCGCTAAGCGAAGGTTCAACCGTTTGGGGCACCGATCCAGATTTAGAAGCTGCTTTGGGCACTAGCAATACACTAAATGCTACTTCAATTGAGTTTGACATTGTATCAATTTCTAGCCAATTTCAGTTTAACTATTTATTTGCTTCCGAAGATTATGATGGAGTTAACCCATGTCAAGTTTCCGATGGTTTTGTTTTTCTAATTAAAGAAACAGGAAGCGCAGGTCCCTACGAAAATATAGCAATTATACCCGGTACCACAACACCGGTGAATACAAGTACGGTACACCCAAACTTACTTCCAGCTTGTGCTGCCGAAAACGACGAATATTTCGCAGGCTACAATAATGGAGACACAAACTATATTGGAAGAACAACTGTTTTAACAGCCTCTACCACCATTACCCCTTACGTATCTTACCACGTAAAACTTATTATTGCCGACCAAACTGATGGTACTTTTGATTCCGCTGTGTTCATTGAAGGAGATAGTTTTAAAATATTAGATTTAGGTGAAGATATTACAAGTTGCGAAAGCGCTGCGCTTTTGGATGGAAACATCAATAACCCATATGCAAATTATCAATGGTTTAGAAATAACACGCCAATATCTGGAGCTACTAACCCAACATATACAGCAACTACCAGCGGCCTTTACCGCATAGAAGTTACGGTTACTTTAAACGGTAGCGATTGCGTAGAATCTGACGAGATTGACATTCTATTAAATATTGAAGAAGACATCACGCCTATTCCTGATTATGAATTATGTGATGATAGCAGAGGTGATGAAATTGAAATATTTGATTTATCAACCCAAAGTGATGCTTTAAGAGCTAATATTCCTTTTACAAATTACACGTTTTCTTATCATTATAACGAAACTGAAGCTCGCGCCAATATCAACCCTATTTTAACGCCCATTCCAAATACGCTTTCCAATCCGCAAAATATATTTGTACGTATTGAAGATTTAAATACAGGTTGTTTTACTTACACTAATTTTAATTTGTATGTTAACCCGTTACCACTAATTGACACCCCAACAACACTTGAAGCTTGTGACACAGACGATTTACCTGATGGCAAAGCCATTATCGATTTAACACAAAAGGATGATGAAATTACACGTGGCCAAACCGATTTACTGGTTAGCTACCACTATAGCCAACCCGACGCTGATACTGGTGCCAACCCGATACCGTCTCCATATCAAAATATAAATACTACAAATGAGCGTGTCTTTGTTCGAGTTGAAGATCCTGATACAGGTTGTATAAACTATACCGAACTTGCCGTGAACATCACCATAAGTCCTATTGTAAATAGAGACACGCAATTTATGGATGCTTGTGATAGCGATCAAGATGGCGCAGCAAGCTTCGATTTAACACAGTCTATAGACGATATTCTTCAAGGGTTAACCAATGTTACCGTCACTTTTCACGAAAGTATAAATGATGCTCAAAATGGAACGAATCCCATAGCAAACCAAACCAACTATGAATATATTAATCCGGACGGAGAGCCTGGATTTAGACCATTATATGTGCGTATTGAAGATGACAATACCGGTTGCCCCACTATTGTTCCTTTAGAAGTGCATACCAACTTACTACTTACAGGAACCGACACTGGTTTTTTTGCGCTTTGCGACACTAATGAAGATCCGGATGATGTTGAACAATTCAACTTAAATTCTGTTGAAACTTATATTGCGAACGATTTACCAGACCCTATTGAAATCAACTTTTTTGAAAGTGAAGATGATAGAAATGCAAACATAAACCCCATTAATAAATCGGTTTTATACACAGCGCAAAGTCCAACGAGATTATTTATTGCTTTAGAAAACACACTAACAGGTTGCGCTGAAGTTTCTGATATTACATTAGTGGTTAACCCCATATTACTATTCAATCCAGCGGTACCACTACCCTATTGCTCTCCTGACGAAAATCCTGAGGTTAGTATTGATTTACATTCCTTAGATCCAACCGTACTAAATAATCATACTGAATTTTCTGTAACTTATTTTGGCGAATTGGTAGATGCAGAAAATAACACAAACCAATTGCCTCCATTCTATACAAACACCAGCAGCATAGAAACTATTTATGCGCGTATAGAGCATGAATCTACAGGCTGCTCTACCATCAACCCATTTCAAATTGAAATTAAGACCGCTCCCGCTGCAACGCCTCCAGACGATATTAAAGTTTGTGATAGTGATTTAGACGGTTTTGCTATTATAAATTTAGAAGATAATCAAGCTGAGATTGTTGCTGATCCATCCATTGTAACCTTTAGTTATTTCACCGATTTAGACGATGCCAACAATGCCATAAACCCTATAGTTACACCAACAGCCTACAATGCAAATACTCAAACTATTTTTGTTAGAATAGAAAGTAGCGGCAATACCTCGGGGTGCTACAACATTGTAGAACAACAAATTATTGTAAACACAGAACCTGTTTTCGACACCATTTCTAACTTTCAAATTTGTGAAGTAGATGGCGATAGTACAGCCGATTTTTTATTGGTTGAAAAAGATTCTGATATTTTAAATGGACAAACGGGTAAAGAAGTTTTCTATTTTGAAGATGCTTCATTTACTATTCCTATTGACAAAAATGTGATTTACAACAATACAGCTCCAATGCAAACCATTTATGTTCGGGTAGAAAACGTAACCGATACCGATTGCTTTGCAACAAGCTCTTTTACTTTAGAGGTAGCTCCCGAACCTATTTACAACAAACCATCTCTATATTTAATTTGTGATGATATTACCAATGATGAAATTGCAGACTTCGATTTAAACTCGAAAACCATTGAAATTAAAGCGGGCGTTGTCAACCCTATTAATGTTACTTATCACCTTACTGAATTAGAAGCTGAGCGTAATAACAACCCTTTATCAACCACCAATTACACCAATAGAGTAAACCCACAAACGCTTTATGTGCGTATAGAAAGTAGTAATTCATTGTGCTATGTTGTTGAAACGTTGAGCTTAAATATTATTGCGGCTCCAGACATTTCGGAAGTTACCGCAGGTTTAACCAGTTGTGATAACGATTATGATGGGATTACAAATTTCAATTTAGAAGATGCTGAATTTGAAATATATGATAGAATTCAATCTAACTTAAGTATTAATTATTTCGAAAATTTTGATGACATCAATACCGATGATGGCTTTGATAACTCAGGGGAAATAACCGACCCAACCAATTTCAGTTCAGCAACGCAAACCGTTTATATTAAGGTAACCAATACATTAACGGGCTGTTACAGTGTTATACCCCTCGATTTAACTGTTAATTTACCACCGATTACATTACCTATACAACCTATAGAAATTTGTGATAACGACAGCGATAGTTATGATTTATCACAAATAGACCTACTTATTGTGGATGATGCAAGTACCGTAACAATTACCTACCACAGCTCCATGAATAATGCAGAAAACAACATGTTTCCTCTGCCCGATATCTTTACATATAGTAATTTAAATCATACATTTTACATTAGAGTTACATCTATTTCTAATGGTTGCCATATTGTGGTTCCTGTTAACTTAACCATTCATATTAAACCTCGTATAGCTTCAACTCCTGCAGATTTAATTGCTTGCGATGATGATGCAGATGGCTTATTTGAATTCGACCTTACTGATGCAAACCCCGCTATTCTAAATGGTCAAAATGCTAGCTCTCATCAAATTACTTATTACACCAATATTACCGATGCGGAATCGGGTACAAATGCACTAAACCCTTTATATACTTCGGAAAATGGCGAAACCATATATGTTAGGTTAGAATCGAATGTAACATCTTGCTACTCGTTTACGCAATTTAACACCTATATCAACCCATTACCTATTGTTGACTTAAACAAAATTATTCCAATTTGTAACGATTCCGCGATTACCATTAGCGCAGAAACCTTTGTACCAGGAGACCAATACTTATGGTCTACTGGCGCTACTACACCTGAAATACTTGTACAACCCGATGCTGACGGACCATATAGTGTTACCGTAACCCGACCTTACCCTTCTGGTCCTAGTTGCGAATATTCTCATGATTTTATAGTAGAAAAATCCGATGCTGCTATTATTGATATCGCTCCTCCAACCGTACATTTTGCAGATCCTAATAGTATTACTGTAAATATCCGTTCCGGAAGCATAGGCGATTATGTTTATATTTTAGACAACGGAGAACCACAAACGTCCAACTTCTTCGCAGATGTTCCATTTGGAGAACATTTGATAACCGTGAGAGATTTAAATGGATGTATGGATGCTACTAGAAGCGTATTTGTATTTGATATTCCGAAGTACTTTACACCAAACAACGATTTATATAACGACACCTGGCATGTTATTGGAGCGAACCAATTGCCTGGCACGGTAGTCTATATTTATAACCGCTACGGAAAACTATTAAAAACCTTAACTCATGCTTCAGACGGATGGGATGGCACTTTTAATGGACAAAACTTACCCGCAGATGACTATTGGTATCTAGCAAAAATAGTACAAGATGGTAATGCTTTTGATTTAAGAGGGCATTTCTCACTGAAACGATAACAGTGTAAATTAAGTTGCGCTCTTTCAAAAAGGATAAGTCAATATTATTCTTTATTTTAAAACGAAAAAAAGCCTTTCGGATATAAATTATATATCTGAAAGGCTTTTGTTTATATACTATCCTTCGCTTTACTGTTTTGTGTTACACATTAGTTTTTAAACTCCAATCTATGAACACAAATGAGTTACTGATGGATAGTTAAAACCGGGTTTTTATGAAGTTTTTCTAAGGTAGAAATAACTTTAGATTTACATAACCCAATTTTTCTAAGTAGATCTGGTTTTTTATCGACTACACACATAATATTATTAAGATGAGAAGTTGCATATTTTTTTAAATTACTAGATTTTTCCGTAAACTCTACGATAACAGCTTTATCTGTTTGATTTTCTAAATGGGTGCACAGTAATTTAATATTCCTACTAGTTTCTTCTGGCATATTTTCCTCACTAGTAAGTGCTAAAACGGTCACTTTAAAATTAGTGTTTTTAAAGGTTTCTAAAAAGCTATCAATTTCTCTAGTTTGCACTTCTTCGGTAAAATTTGACGCTATAGTTAGATTGATTTTTTTATTCATAGAAGCGTATGGAGGAACAACCAAAACGGGGCAAGTTCTAATTTTTCCAACAATAGCTTCTATATTTTTACTGATTTTCGCATCACCTTTCAAGACTATTAAATCCACATTTACACTTTCAATATGCTTCTCTATAGCTTTCACTAGAGATAATCCTTCAGAAATAACATGATATTCATGCTTCTCATTATTCCTATTTACAGCGTATTCTTCGAGTAAATCGCCTAAGCGTTGTAAAGATTCTTCTTTAGGTTTTTCAAACCATTCATCATCTGCCTGCAGCATTTCTATAGCACTTAAACCGCCTGCTCCATAATTATAAACATTAAGAAAATAAAACGCGCAGTCCTCATTTTTAAAGAGCTCTGTAATATAATTGATAGCCTTGTAACTATTTGTAGAGAAGTCTGTGGGAATTAAAATCTTTTTCATGTTTTCTAATTATTTAAGTTTATACCGCATTAACAATTTATAAATATGTGTTTCAAAATCAGTGAACTCTTTCAATATGAGCTTATACTGTTCTCTTCTTTTATCGTGCAACTTAGCCCGTGCTTCATTGTACTCTGTTTTACCGTATTCAAATTCAATTTTCAAATCCTGACTATACTTACAAAATGCTCCTGTAAGTAAAACATTTTTTCGACGGAGTGCTTTAATTAGATTTTCAACCGACGGATTTTGAATAAGCCGTTTTTCTAAAACAATAAAGCAATCTAATTTGTTGTTAAATTGTTCTAATGTATAGAGCCAAAGATTTAATTCTTTTAAATCTTTTTGAATACAAAGTCGCCTTTGATTGTCTATTCTATGTAATAAAATATGGTCCAAAAATTTTTATTAATTAAGTACTATTCTTTTTTTACAGTGTTAGTTTAGTATGTATAACACTAAACACTTCATCTTTTAATCGTCTGTATTTATCAATATGGTAGAGGTAACTTCTTCTATAACTTTCATGTTCTGTTATGTATACCATATCGCATTGCATGTCATCACATTCAATTAAGTTCGAGCGTAATAACACATATTTATTAAGTGCATTGAGTAAGATTTGATTTTCTGCTTGCTTTTTTGATAACTTATCTAAGACATCATCTGCTTCTACTTTTTGACTTACAGCATTATATATACCTGTTATATTATCCAATTCTTTTTGAATATATTTAACATGGTTAATCCAATTCCCCAGTTCACTGGTGTTGATTTTATGTGTAATATCAACATCAGAATCATGATCGTAAATTTCTAAATGTTCTGTTTTCATTTTTAAAGATTTTTTAAATTACTAGATTTAAACCTTTAGCGGTTTCTTCTTGATTTACTTGGGCTATTTTTAAATGATGCCTTCCTCCCGGAAAATCCCAAATAATTGTATCACCTTCGGCATAACCAATTAGCGCTGCACCCATAGGTGCTAAAATTGAAACTTTATTTTGATGCACATTTCTCTCGGTTGGAATAACCAATTGCAATGTTTTTTCTATGCCATTCTCAAAAATTAAAGTAGCCTTGCTATTAAAGCGGATAACGTCGCTTGGCATTTTTTCATTATCCATTATTTGAGCTTCTTTGAGCTCATCACTTAGTTTTTGCAAAGAATTTTGAGTCTCAAAATCGCCCGCATAACCAGACACATTAAGTATACGCTTTAAATAAACGTATTCTTTTTTCTCTAATATTAAGCTACCGTACTTCATTTTTATTTTATTTTTATCAATTCTCTTTATGGAAATATCCCTCTTAACACATAGGCTTTCTCTATGCGTTCTATAGCAATACAATAGGCTGCTGTGCGCATATCCAAAGATTCTTTTATAGAATATTCATAAACTTTATTAAACGATTCTTTTAATTTTTTATCAAGTTTTGCAACCACTTCATCCAACTGCCAAAGCTCTCCATTTCTGTTTTGCAACCATTCAAAATAACTTCCAATAACACCTCCTGAATTACATAAAATATCAGGTATTATAGTCACTCCTTTTTCAATTAAAATCTGTTCGCCTTCTACATTTGTAGGCCCATTAGCTCCTTCAGCAATAAGGCTTGCTTTTATGTGTGGCGCATTTTCTTTTGTAATTTGATTCCCCAAGGCTGCAGGAATTAAAATGTCGCAATCTATTCCGAAAAACGTATCATTAGCGGTATCATTAGCAACAGGAAAACCTACAATACTGCCCGCATTAGATTTAGCATAATTAAACAAGTTTTCTACACCAATACCTTTTTGGTTTTCAATGCTACCAAAAGCATCTTGTACCGCTACAAGAATAGCGCCTTCTTTTTCTAAAAAATAAGATGCCCAATACCCAACATTACCAAATCCTTGCACAATAAACTTTTTACCTTCAAGATTAGTTTCATTCTTGTCGGCCCAAAATTTAATAGTTAAAAAAACACCGTAACCCGTTGCGCGATCGCGACCTTCTAAACCTCCACTTCCGGCAGGTTTACCAGTAACAACGTGTAAATTTGCTGAACGTTCTGCTGGCGGACGCGTACTCATATAAGTGTCCGAAATCCATGCCATAGTTTGGCTATTGGTATTCACATCTGGAGCAGGAATATCATGTTCTGGCCCAATATTATCGGCTAAAGCAAAAGTGAAACGTCTTGTTATACGTTCTAATTCTGATGTTGAATATTTAGAAGGGTCTAACTGAATTCCCCCTTTACCTCCACCGTAAGGCAAACCAGCCAAAGATGTTTTCCATGTCATCCACATGGCAAGCGCTCTCGCGGCATCGATATCTACCGTTGGGTGATAACGTAAACCACCTTTATATGGGCCTAATGCGTTATTGTGTTGTACACGATAACCGGTAAAAATCTCAACCTCGCCATTATCCATTTTTACAGGAAAATGAACAATAATTTCGTTATTGGTAATACTTAAGATCTTGCGAATATTAGGATGAAGGTTAATTTTATCAGCCGCACTGTTAAACTGATTTAAAACATTTTCCATCATCCCTCGCAATGGTTTTTTTACTACTTTTTTATTTAATTCTGCTTCTGCAATCATCTTTTCTGTTTTTAATATTTTTCACTTTAAACAACATTTATTGGGGTTGTTTTATCTGTTTAAACTTTCCTCTATTTTCAGATACTATAACTGCCTTCGCATCTTTTTTTCTAAGGTTAAAACGGGTGGAACAAATCGAGAACTTAACTCCTCCATATCATACTCACTACACGACCAAACTTTTTCCTTTTGAGATGTTAGCACACAAACGTCCTTGTGTATACAACTTGGGCATATATTAAATTGATTTGTATTCATTTTATAATATTTTTTATTCTTATACCATAAAAGGCAACTCTTGTGCCATGCGGAATGACGCTAGGTATAGAAACACGAAAACCCTTTATGAATAAAGGGTTTTGCTTATACTTAAAGAAATGAATTGTTTTTTTAAACCGGTACAAAATTACCCGGTTGGGAGAAAATGTCTCAACAAAAAGAAGTTATTCTGAAAGCTTTTGACGAATGGTTTTTCTATCTATTTGAAGAATTTCGGCGGCCTTAGTTTTGTTATTACCTGTGGCTCTCAATACTTTTTCTATATATTTTTTTTCGACAACTTTTAGAGGTTCAAAGGCATTATCGTTAAATTCAAAAGTATATTTTAAATGTTCGGGTAAATTGGCCACATTTATAATTTTATCGCACATAATTACAGCACGTTGCACTACATTTTCTAACTCTCGAATATTCCCTGGCCAATTATATCGATGCAATATAGCCAAAGCTTCGGGTGTTATTTTTATAAATCGATCTTTATATTCTACGCCATATTTAAACAGAAATTTATCAACCAAAACCGGAATATCCTCCTTACGTTCTCGCAATGGAGCTACATGAATTTCCACAACTGTTAATCTGTAAAACAAATCTTCTCGAAAGGTTTGCTTCCTAATCATATCGCGCAAATCGCTATTAGTTGCTGCTATAATTCGAATATCAATTTTCTCAGGCTTTTGTGCACCCACTTTAATCACTTCCTTTTCTTGCAACACACGTAATAAGCGTAACTGCACAGCTACCGGAGCATTACCTATTTCATCTAAAAAAATAGTACCACCATGAGCCGCCTGAAAAAAGCCATCTCTATTAGTATCCGCTCCCGTGAAAGCCCCTTTTACGTAACCAAATAACTCTGCTTCCAACAAATTTTCGGGTATGGCACCGCAGTTTACCACAATAAAAGGTGCTCTAGCAAATTTACCTTGGTAATGTATCGCACGAGCTACGAGTTCTTTTCCTGTACCACTTTCTCCGTTAATAAATACAGTGGCTTTGTTATCTTTTATCCGTTCGATAATTTGAATAACACTCTGTATTTCTTCAGATTCTCCAATAATATCGCCGTAAGCTTTATTTTTTTCTTCGGAAGGTTGAATCGTTTTTTGATTGTTTTCGTTAGAAATGGCCAACGATTTATTAACCGCATTTTGAAGTTCCTCTCTCGTGAATGGTTTCGTTAAATAATCGACCACACGAGATTTTATAAACGTGAGCGAATCTTGAACCGAAGGATAACCTGTAACTACTAATTTTGGTAATTTAGGATAATGTTCTGAAACAAATTTGATGAGTTCTGCTCCATCAATTTCGGGCATTTTTAAATCTGTAATAAGTAAATCTATTTTAGTATCTCGTAAAATAGTAACCGCTTCTTTTACAGAAATAGCCTTATAAGTATGATAATTCCACGACTGTAAATGCCGTTGTAATAGTTCTAGAATATGAACATCATCATCAACAATTAATATATTTTCTTTACGTAATGGCATGCTTTAGTTTTTTGGTAAAGTAATTGTAAATATAGCGCCTTTATGTGGTCTATTCTCTGCTTTTATAGTGCCTTTATGAGACGCTACAATACCATGCACCACACTTAAGCCAAGTCCTGAACCATCTTCCATAGGTTTTGTAGTATAAAACGGCTGAAATACTTTTTCTAAAGCTTCGGGTGTAAATCCAGAACCTTCATCTAGAATTTTTAAAATAATATCCGTTTCTGTTTGCAAAGCTTCCATGGTTACCAAACCGCCTTTTGGCGAAAAATAAATAGCATTCATGAGTAAATTGAACATAATTTGAGTGAGCTGAATTGGATCGGCCTTTAGCCACAGTGTTTCATCTTCAATTTTCACTAAATATTTAACCTCTTCTTTTCTAAAAGAAGCGTCGAGTAAATCGATAGCACTTTTTATAGTTGGTACCAGGTTAACCCGTTTCATTTCTTGCGGCATTTCACATGCGAAAAACATTAACTTTTTTAAAACTTCTCTAGAGAAAATGGCATTATCAATAATTTTATTTAAATCGCCCGATACTTTTTTATCATCTTCAAAATCAGATTTCAGTAATTCGGCAAAACCTAAAATATTGGCTAATGGCGTATTAAGCTCGTGTGCTATTCCGGCAGTTATCTCTCCAAGTATGCCTAATCTATCGGCATGTTCCATGCGTTTTTTTAAGGCGGCTTCACTATTCTGAATTTCAATACGCTCAAATAAATCACCAATTTTTAAAGCCACATTATCAAGTAGCAGTTGTTCCTCATTTAAAAAATCTTCGGCTTTAAAATTAGCCGCATTTAAACTACAAAGAACATAGCCTTTTACTTCATTAAAAATCTTGATTTCCGACTGAATTGAAGCCACATTTTTCGGGTCTTTTCCGGTTTGCACTGCTAAGTTTTTTACCTGAATGCTAATCCCTATTTTTTTGGGATACAAAAATGCTTTTTGCAAACTTTTTGCAATGGCTTCTAGAGCGGCTTCAATGCGCTCCGGGTCGGCATTACTAATGCTCGATGACACTTCGTAAAGGCAGGTAAGCTCTTTTATACGTTCTTTTAATGCTTCATCGGTTACTTTACTCATCGCTCTATTTTTCTTTAGAAAACGCCTGTAATTCTACTTATTTATAAACGTCATTTTAATGTATTAAAATACAAAAATTAAAACCTTCCATAAAATAATATCGACTTGAAATTTTCTTTAATTATTTCGCGTCAATAAAACTTATTTAAATGAATTTCAGCTTATAAAATGAAACGTCCTCTATTCTATTAAACAAAAAAAGACCGCTTTTTCAAGCAGTCTTTTCTTCATATTAAAAAAAATATTTTATAACACTCTTAGTTATAGTTTGAAGTGCTTACCTCAAAAGAAGAGTCTTTAGCAGCTAAATAACGTTCTGCATCTAAAGCAGCCATACATCCTGTACCTGCAGCTGTAACAGCTTGACGGTATACATGATCTGCAGCATCTCCACAAACAAATACACCTTCAACATTTGTTAAAGCACGACCTGGTACATTTTTAATGTATCCTGTTTCGTCCATATCAATAAAATCTTTAAAGATATCTGTATTTGGTTTATGCCCAATAGCTACAAAAAATCCTGTGGCAGGAATATCTTGAGTTTCTTTCGTTTTATTATTTAAAACTCTTACTCCTGTAACAACTTGGCCATCACCTAAAACTTCTTCTGTTTCCGTATTGAATAAAATTTCAATATTTTCTGTGTTTTGAACACGAGCAGCCATAATTTTAGACGCTCTAAATTCATCTCGACGCACTAACATGGTCACCTTTTTACAAAGTTTAGATAAATAGTGAGCTTCTTCACAAGCAGAATCTCCTGCTCCTACAATAACAACCTCATGGTTTCTATAGAAAAAGCCGTCGCAAACTGCACAAGCAGAAACACCACCACCTAGTTTTAAATATTTTTGTTCAGATTCTATACCTAGATATTTAGCAGAAGCCCCTGTTGAAATAATTACAGTATCACAGTGAATTTCTTTAGTATCATTTACCCAAACTTTATGTACATCACCAGAGAAATCAACTTTAGTAATCCAACCGTCACGTACATCAGTTTCAAAACGTTCTGCTTGTTTTTGTAATTCCATCATCATTTGAGGTCCTGTAACTCCCTCTGGATAACCTGGAAAATTTTCAACTTCATTGGTTGTTGTTAATTGTCCGCCTGGTTGTATTCCTTGATATAAAACAGGACTCATATTGGCTCTTGCCGCATAAATCGCTGCAGTATAACCTGCTGGTCCAGATCCTATAATTAAGCATTTTAATTTTTCAATTGTATCAGACATAATTGCTTTTAGATTTTTATTAAGCCCAATTTAACTATGAAATTGGTATAACAAAAGTAGAATTTTTGTGCGAATCCTTACATATAAGTTATCAACAGTTTTTATAACACAATAGCTTGCCCTTATAAAACAACTTGTAGTGTTATCTCTAAAATGTCCACGCAAAAAGCGATATCTATTAAATTATTAGCAACAATTGTAATATTTAACGGCACATTAAACAAACTATGACTGCTACTTAGAATCACAATTAACAAAACAATAGCAATATTATTATTGCCGTATTAAACCTTTTTTATTATTTTGGGTCTATTAACTACCAACTATACTAACTTAAAAAATGAAACTGCACCTTTTAGATCGTAGCAACCTAACCAACAGCTCGTTCACCACAAAAATTAACGAATACCCTTATTTTTTAAAAATATGGCATTACCATCCAGAGTTAGAATTGGTAGTGGTTTTAAAAAGTGAAGGCACTTGTTTTATTGGTGATAGTGTTGAAAAATTCGGTATTGGCGATGTGGTATTAATGGGTAAAAACCTACCACACATGTGGCTTAACGACGATGGTTACTTTGAACAAACTTCGAAACAAACGGCAAAAGCGATTGCTATTCATTTTAAAGAAAACTACTTAGGGCCAAAGTTTTTCGAAACGCCAGAAATGGTTCATATCTTAGAATTATTCAAGCGTGCTTCCTTCGGAATTAAATTTTTAAATGTTAATAAAAAACTGATTAACGATATTGAACACATGCTAGAGCTCAAAGGTTTTGAAAAAACCATGGCTTTTTTAAATATTTTACATGCCTTAGCGAAACATACGGACACTAAAAAACTTTCAAGTCAAGGCTTTATTAATTCGTTTAAAGCCTCGAAAAGTGATACCCAAGATAATGTGCAGGCGTACATTTTTAAAAACTTCAATTTAGATATTACTTTAAACAAGGCCGCCGAAATAGCACACATGAACCCATCTGCCTTTAGCCGCTATTTTAAACGTGTTAACAAGAAAACATTCTCTAGATATGTGGCAGAAATCCGTATAGGTTATGCTTGTAAATTGTTGCTAGAAAACCGATTTAACATCTCAAAGATTTGTTATGAATCGGGCTTTAACAACATATCCAATTTCAATAGACAATTTAAAATTGTGATGAATTATACACCTTCGGAATATTTAGAAAAGCACAAAAGAAAGCACAACTAAAATTGCCTTAAAAGTCAATTTCATCGAGAATCAGCAAAAAAAGTATCAACACCAGTCAAATTTTAGGAAGTTTAGTGTCATTATTCCTCTTAACTTTGCCTCATCTTATTATAGGTCGTAAAACAACAGGAATACATTTTTATTTCCGTTAAAGCCTTATAATTACACAAACGAGACGTTCGATTTTTTATAAAACTTAATTATTAATTTATGAAAGTAGGTTTATTTATTCCGTGTTACATCAATCAACTCTACCCTCAGGTAGGCAAAGCTACTTTAGAGGTTTTGGAAAAACTTAATGTAGATGTGGCGTATCCTTCGGGACAAACCTGCTGCGGACAACCCATGGCTAACTCTGGTTACGAGCGCGAATCGGTTGGTGCTTGCAATAATTTTGTTGATAATTTTAAAGATTTCGATTACATCGTTACGCCTTCCGGAAGTTGTGCTTATCATGTAAAAAAACATTATAACATTATTCCACAAACCGAAGATGTTACCAACGTTAGAAATAATGTTTACGAACTTTGTGATTTCATTGTAAATATTTTAAAAGTGAAAGATTTAGGTGCATCATTCCCGTTTAAGGTGGGTGTTCATAAAAGCTGTCATGGATTACGTGGTTTGCGTTTGGGCTCATGTTCTGAAGTCGTTGGACCTCGATTTTCTTACTTAGAAGATTTACTAAAAGAAGTTAAAGGCGTTGAATTAACTCCCGTTAAACGAAGCGATGAATGTTGCGGATTTGGAGGCACATTTGCTGTATCCGAAGAAGCTGTTTCTGTAAAAATGGGAAAAGATAAAATTAAAGACCATTTAGATAGTGGTGCGCAAGTAATAACTGCCACCGACACCTCGTGCTTAATGCATTTAGAAGGTTTAGTTAACCGTAATAAGCAGCCGTTAAAAATTCTTCATATTGCCGAAATTTTAAACAGTTCACTTTAATTTAACAGCCAAAACTTTCATAAATTTAAAACATTATGAGCCATCCTAAACTAGCTAGTATATTTAATAAAGACGAAAAAAAAGTCGATTGGCACGATAAAGCCTTATGGTTTGTGCGCCATAAACGTGACAAATCTGTACACCATGTACAAGGTTGGGAAGAACTCCGAAACTTAGGGCATGGTATAAAAGCCCACATGCTTTCTAATCTAGATATTTATTTACGTGAATTTGAAGCCAACGCTAATAAAAACGGTGTAGAGGTACATTGGGCTGCAAATGGAGAAGAACACAACCAAATTGTTCATAAAATATTAAAGGATAACAACGCAAAAAAAGTAGTAAAAAGTAAGTCGATGTTAACCGAAGAGTGCCACTTAAATCCATATTTGGAAGCTGATGGTATTGAAGTTATTGACACCGATTTAGGTGAACGTATTGTGCAATTGGCCAAAGAGCCGCCGAGTCATATTGTATTGCCAGCCATCCACAAAAACAAACATGAAGTAGACGAGTTGTTCCAGGAACATTTAGGCACAAAACCTTGCGATGGAGACCCACAATATCTAACACAAGAAGCCCGAAAACATTTAAGACAAAAATTTATTGAAGCCGATGCTGCCATTACAGGCGTTAATTTTGCCATTGCAGATACTGGTGGTTTTGTAGTGTGTACCAACGAAGGTAATGCTGATATGGGTGCCCATTTAGCACCTGTACATATTGCTTGCATGGGTGTTGAAAAAATAATTCCAAAACAAGAACATCTTGCGGTGTTTTTACGTTTATTGGCACGTTCGGCTACAGGCCAACCTGTAACCACATATTCGTCTCATTTTAAAAAGCCAAGCGATGGTAGAAAAATGCACATCGTAATTGTAGATAACGGAAGATCTGAGCAGTTAAGTCGTCCTGATTTTAGAGCCTCTTTACATTGTATTCGTTGTGGTGCTTGTATGAATACTTGTCCAATTTACAGACGTAGCGGCGGACATAGTTACGACGCCACTATTCCCGGACCAATCGGTTCTATTTTATCACCTGGAAAAGATTTAAAAAAACACAGCACTTTACCCTTTGCCTCTACCCTTTGCGGATCTTGTTCCGATGTTTGTCCGGTGAAAATCGACATCCATTCGCAACTTTATAAATGGCGCCAAATTATTACCAAAGAAACGCCACAGCCTTTTATAAAAAAGAAGTCTATGGAAATTATGGGCACCGTTTTTGCCAAACCAATGCAGTTTGAAAAGGTTGGAAAAATAGCACGTTGGTCACTTCGGAATTTACCAAAATCGGTAATAAACTCAAAACCGAACGCTTGGGGAAAAGCACGTGATTTACCAACAGGTCCAAAAGAAAGTTTTGATGATTGGTACAAAAAGAGAGAAGAAAATAAAGGTAAAAAAGATTAAACAATGAGCAGCAGAGACCATATATTAAGTAGAATAGAAGCTAATAAACCAGAAGCACTTCCGCTTCCAAACATAGATTTATCTCTTTTTAATGAAGGATTAGATTTGGTAAAAGAATTTACAAAGAAAGTTGAAGTTGTTGGTGGAAACGTGATAGAAACCACAACTAACGACGCCGTAATTTCTCAAATAGAAGGTTTATTTCCTGATGCAAAAGTGAAGTTTTCAGCTTTAGAAAACTCCGCAGCGTTTAATACCGTTGATTTATCCAAAATAAAAAAACCACAAGATTTAGAAGACTTAGATATTTTAATTATTGAAAGCGATTTGGCTGTTGCCGAAAACGGATCGGTTTGGGTAACCGATAAGCAACTGCCTATGCGCGTACTTCCATTTATAACCAAACACTTGGTTATTGTGGTTTCTCGAGAAAATATTCTGCCATATATGCATCAAGCTTACGAGAAGATTAGCGCAGGCGGTGAAAATGATTATGGTGTATTTATAGCGGGCCCTTCTAAAACCGCTGATATCGAACAATCCTTAGTAATTGGTGCTCACGGTGCTTTAAGTTTAACCTTATTTTTGAAGTAGGAAATCGGCTTAGAAATAACCTTTAACCTTATTTTAAAACAGCTTTAATCTCGTTTAAATTGCCATCAATATCGTTTGGAATTTTTAAACCTAACAACGCACACATTAAAGGGTAAACATTTACATTCTTTATTGTAGGTATGCTGTAGCCTTTTTTGAAATCGGGTCCGTTTGCATAAAAAATGCCTTGCATATCTTTATATTCAGGGTCGAAACCATGGACTCCCACATGTGAAATCCCTTCAGATTTCAGAGATATTATACGTGCCGCCTTGGAAAAATAGTATCCAAAACCTGGAATAATTTGAACGCTTCCCCAATCTTTATTTTTAGGTACGTACTCAAAACCTGGTGTGTTTTCCGTTTTATAAACCTTGAAATTATTTTCTAAAGGTTTTAAATATTCTAAAACATTAGCTATTGAAACGTCTTTTTTAGGATGGATATTTAAAATAGCACCATTATCAATTACCCTAAATAAATCACTATTTTCAATGCTTTCCGTAGAGATAAAATTCTCCGTTTTAAGCTCCGTCATCCCATGATCTGAAACAATAATAATGTTTACCGGCAAATTTGTTGCTGCAGCTCCTGAAAATAAAGCCCCTAAATTTTCATCCAAATCAAACAACGCTTTTTTTAATTTCTCATCATTATTAGGGCCGTATTTGTGCCCAATATCATCCATATCTGAAAAATACATGGTGATGATGTGTGGACGTTCTTCTTCGGGTAAATCTAGCCATTTTAAACTTTCTGCAACCCGAACTTCATTTTTGACTTTTCCGTCGTACTTATGATAATACGTTGGCTTTACACCCTGGATATCTGCTTCAGATCCTACAAAAAAGTAGCTTGCCGAAACCATTTTATGGTTATCAGCATGCACCCAAATTGGCGTTCCGTTATAAAACGTACCATCTTCAACTACAGCTCTATTCCCTATAGAATAGATGGCTTCCTTTTTATAATTGTAATACGAATTCCCAATCAAACCATGTTTATCGGGGTACATACCCGTAGCAATACTGTAATGATTCGGAAAAGTTTTCGAAGGGAAAGACGACAATAACGACGTTGCTTTAACCCCATTATTAACGAAATTTGTAAGATGTGGAGGTTTAAAACGCTCTACATAATCCCAACGAAAACCATCTAGAGATACTAATATAACATATGGTTTTTCAAGTGATGCTTTTGAATTTTTGGTTAACACAAGTTCCGAAGGCTCTACAATATTAGACCTTGACTTACAAGCTGACAAACTAGCCAAGCCTAACATTACAATGAAGATGTATATAAACTTATTTTTTTTCATGTTGGTACCTTAGAATTTGCTAAACGTTAGATATTGAAAAAAAACGTCTTACTCAATAATTAAAACCCAAATTTATAAAATAAATTTATTAACCAGCACTATTCATCTAAAGCATTGAAGTACTTTGCCAAAGTCGCGCCCATACTAAAACAACCTTGTAGTAAATATCCTCCTGTGGGCGCATACCAATCTAGCATTTCCCCGATAATATAAGTATTCGGTATTTTTTTTAATAGAAAATTGGCGTCTATTTCATCTAAAGCAACACCACCTAAAGTGGAAATAGCCTCGTCTAACACTCCTGCAGATTTAATAACCACAGGAACAGCTTTTATGGTTTCAACTAGCAAATTGGGGTTTGAAAATGTGTTTTTGTCGGTAAATTGTTTTAGTACGCCAACGGCTGTTCGGTCGAGATTTAAATCGTGTTTTAAAATATCTGTAACCTTAGAACGGGTGGACTTTTTATACTTCGATTTTAACACCTCCAAAGTGGTTTTTGGTTTCAAATCTAAATGAATAACAACCTCTTTTTTAGTTAATAATTGATCTTGGATTTTCCTGCTTAAGGCATAAATAGCGTTGCCTTCTAGTCCGAATTCGGAAACAACCAACTCGCCTTTGGCGAACAATCCATTAAAACTAAGCGCTATGTTTTTCAAAGGTTTCCCTTGATGAATCTTTATAAAATCGGAATTCCACGGCACTTCAAAAGCGCAATTGGCTGCTCGAAAAGGTTTCACATTTATTCCTTTATTTTCAAAAGCGCTTTTCCAATGACCATCGGAACCTGTAACTTTCCAACTAGCTCCTCCTAATGCAAAAACAACAATATCGGACTTTACAATTTCTGAAGTTTTACCTGTTTTTTCAAAAGTCACTTGTCCGTCGGTATTCCACCCCGTCCAAGTCGTATTTAATTGAAATTGAATACCACGTGAAGCGACATGATCAACCATCGTTTTAAGGACTTCAATAGGCTTTACACCGCGTTCTGGAAACACCCGATTACTCGACCCAACAAATGTTGAAACACCACGCTTATTAAGCCAATTTATAAAATCCTGATTGGTAAACTCACGTAGACTTGGCTCCATAAATGCACTGGGATGATATTGTGCTATAAGCGCTTCTAAAGACGCGTTAAAGGTTAGATTTAAACCACCTTCACCAGCCACTAGAAACTTCCGGCCTACCGTATTTTTCTTTTCACACAAAGTAACCTCATATTTTGTGGTATCTATTTGAGCCGCGAGCATAAGTGCCGCTGGCCCAGCACCAATAATAGTTAGTTTTTTCATCTAAAAATTAAGTATTTTAAATGAAAAGAGCCCTTTTGGAATATCGTATTATTCTGTGTCATATTTCGAAAAACTGAAAACTAAAAACCGAAACTTAAGCATATAAATTGATTCTTAAAAATTAAGTTCGTTGAATATTGCATTAATTCATCTTTTAGATAGCGTCTTTTCTCTTTAATTCTTATAAATTTCATAAAAAAAATAAGCTCAAAAACATTTCTATTTTTGAGCTTTATAATATTATTTTTTCCGTGTAAACGAAAACAAATTAAGTATTTTTCTATAACTGGAAAATCTTTTCCATAAGCATCCATTTCTCGCCTTCTTTAGCCATAGGAAGCGCTTGTTGGTATTTCCACATTAGCGTTTCCCATTCTTGAACTGTCGGATTATTGGCATCCATATCGTTCTTCTTTTCAAATGAAAAACTTTCGTTTACTTTCATAATCATAAATAAACGATTGCCTACTAAATAAATTTCTAAATCTTCTATACCAGCGTCTTTAATACTTTTGATGATTTCTGGCCAAACCTTTTGATGAGCTATCTTATAATCTTCGATTAACTTTGCATCATCAACTAAATCTAAAGCGAAACAATATTTTTTCATATGTGCTATTTTTCTAATTTATACCGTTTTTGATTCGTGCTTTTTGAACACGTGCATACCATACCAAGCGATATAACAAAAACATACTAATGGTAAAATAAAGGAGAAATTAACTTCGGCAACACCCATAATTTTAGTATCGGCAACACCGCTTCCGCCAGCATCGATTATCATACCTTGCAACATTGGTAATAAAGCACCACCAACAATAGCCATAACTAATCCGGCTGAACCTACTTTAGATTGTTCTTCCGTTAAATCGTTTAATGCTATTCCGTAAATTGTTGGGAACATTAACGACATACAAAATGAAATACCAACTACGCAATATAGGCCAACAATGCTTTCAATAAAAATAGCGCCCGCAACAAATGCACCGGCTAACAGAGCGAAGGTCATTAATAATTTGCCTGGGCTCATAATACGCAACATCGCTGTACCTACAATTCTACCTACTGTAAATAATACAAAGGCTACAAATTGGTATGCAAAAACATCTATTTTTTCGTAACCAGCAACGTTTATGTTGGCTAAATCGATAGCTTCGGCATATTGATAAATGTACGTCCACGTCATAATTTGTGCACCTACATATAATATTTGAGCTACAACACCTAAAACGTATTTACTATTGGCCGTTAATTTCTTAAAAGTTTCACCCAAACTTGGCATCACGCCGTCCTCTTTAGATTGAGGCATTTTATTGACTAAAAACAATACAAATACAGCTAAAATTACCAGACCTAAAACCACATACGGATCGCGAATTACAGCTAAATCGGCCACTTTAATCATGGCTCTTTTTGCATCGTCTAAGGCGCTAAAATCTGCAATATCATCAGATTGTAGTTTATCGTAAACAAAGTATTTTGCTACCAATAAACCAGCTGTTAACCCAATTGGATTTACCGATTGCGCTAAATTTAAACGTTGGGTTGCTGTTTCTTTGGCTCCCATAGCAAGTATATATGGATTTGCCGCTGTTTCTAAAAATGCTAATCCGAAGGTTAACACATATAACGCTAAACAGAAAAACCAAAATTGCTCGGTAATCGCTGCTGGATAAAACAATAATGCACCACCTGCATACAAACCTAAACCAATTAAAACACCCACTTTATACGAGTATTTACGCATAAACATTGCGGCTGGTAAAGCCATACAAAAATACCCACCGTAAAATGCCATTTGTACCCAAGATGCTTGCGTGTTTGTTAATTCTAACACCTTTTTAAAGGCATTTACCATTGGGTCGGTTACTGCGTTTGCAAACCCCCAAAGGGCGAATAAAGACGTGACAAGTATGAATGGAATAAGTACCTTTTTAGATACTACTGGTATTTTTTGAGTCGTGTTCATGCTAATTAATTAGTTGGTTTAGTGTGATGTATTTTGTTTTGAAAAGTCGTGATTATATAGAACGGTCTAAATGTGTGTAACCACCATCGACATACAATAATTGCCCTGTAGTATGCCCCGATTTACTAGACAATAAAAAGGCCACAGTATCGCCAATTTCTTCAGCGGTGGTCATACGATTTTCAAAAGGAATATTTTTAGTAATAGCCGCCAATTTTTCTTCCTTATCAGGGAATGTGCTAATCCATTTTTCGTATAGTGGCGTGTAACATTCAGCAACAATTAAGGCGTTTACACGGATGCTATATGGCAATAATTCTACTGCCCATTCTCTGGTTAAAGCATTTCGTCCACCATTTGCAGCTGCATAACCTGATGTTCCACCTTGCCCCGTATCGGCTGTTTTGGAACCAATATTTACAATAGCGCCTTTACTCTTTTTAAGCTCCGGAAGTGCATAATGTGCCATTAAATAATAGTGTACCACATTACGTTTTAAAGACTCCATGAAGCCTTCGTAATTCCCGCTTTCTAGACCAACACTATCGTTAACACCTGCATTATTTACAAGCCCATCAATTTGTCCATACTTCTCAACTACAGCGGCTACAGCATTTTCACATTGTACAGCGTCGGTAAGTTCCGCAAGGGCATAAAAAATATCGATCCCTTGTTTTTCAAAAGTCTCGATAACCTCGTCTACGCTCGCTTTATTTCTTGTTATTATTACAGGTTTAGCACCTTCACGAATTAAAGATTCTACAATCCCTAACCCGATGCCTTTTGAGCCTCCTGTTACTATAATAACTTTATCTTTTAAATTTAAATCCATAATTTGAATTTTAGTTTTAGTTGTCGTTCTTCTTTTACAAATTGTAAATTTTTACCGCATTTCCTCCCATAACTTGGCGTTGTTCTTCTTCCGAGAAATCGATAAAATAATTTTCAATAATTTGTAAAACACTTTTATATTCTGCTGCTAAAAGGCATACTGGCCAATCGGACCCAAACAATAATCTTTCGGTTCCAAAAGCATTCACCATAACATCTAAAAATGGCGTAAATTCTTCGGGTTGAAAATTAAAATTTTCGGTTTCGGTAACCATACCAGAAATTTTACAAGCTACATTTTTACAAGCTCCCAATTGGTTTATATATTTTACCCAATTTTCATCTAATCCTTTTGAAATTTGTGGTTTCGCCATGTGATCGATTACAAATTGTTGCTTCGGAAATGCCTGAACTAACTTCACCACATTTTCTAAATGCTTTGGAAAAATTAGAACGTCGAAAGTTAAGTTAAATTGGTTTAATTTACTAATACCATTCTGAAAGGCTTCTCCTAAAACAAAATCTTCATTTTCTACCTGCAATAAAGCACGAACACCTTTAAATTTTTTATTTTCAGCAAAATATTTTAAACGTTCTTCAACATTATCCGCACATAAATCAACCCAACCAACAACACCTTTTATTAAGTTGTTTTCATCAGCCAATTGTAACAAAAATTGTGTTTCAGCTTCCGATGGATTGGCTTCAACAGCAATACAGCCATCGATTCTATTGTTTTCTAAAATGGGTTTTAAATGCTTAGGAAGAAAATCTTTTTGAAGTATTTCCATAGAACCATCAATCCAGCTATCTCTAACTGGATTGAAATTCCAAAAATGCTGATGTGCATCAATTTTCATTATTTGTAAGCCTTTACTAATTGCTTTGAAACACCTAATCCTTCGATACCTAATTCCATAACATCGCCAGGTTTTAAGTACGTTGGAGGTGTTAAACCTAAGCCCACACCAAACGGCGTACCTGTTGAAATAATATCTCCAGGAAGCAACGTCATGAATTGACTGATATGACTTACCACGTGTTGTACGTTAAAAATAAAATCGGATGTTGAGCTATTTTGCATCATTTCTCCGTTAATTTTCAACCAAAGATTTAAGTTATTAGGATCTTCAATTTCGTCTGTTGTTGCTATAAAAGGACCAACTGGCGCGAATGTATCACAACCTTTTCCTTTACACCATTGTCCAGATTTTTCAATTTGAAAAGCACGTTCGCTTACATCGTTATGTAAAACGTAACCTGCAATATGGTCAATCGCATCTGCCTCTTCTACATAAGATGCTTTTTTACCAATAACGATAGCTAATTCTACTTCCCAGTCAGATTTTTCACTGTTCTTCGGAATGATTACATCATCATTAGGCCCCACTAAAGCGGTAGTCGATTTAAAAAACAATACCGGTTCTTTAGGAATATCCATACCAGCTTCCGCTGCGTGTTGTGCGTAATTTAATCCAACACAAACAATTTTTGATGGTCTTGTTAATGGCACACCTAAACGTACATCGTCTGCTACTGTTGGGCAACTTGCTTGGTTTGTTTCTAACCATGTTTTTAGTTTTCCAATACCATCATTTCCAAAAAACTCTTCATTATAATCGCTACCAAATGCCGATACGTCGATTATAGTTCCATCTTCTAACTGCACTCCTGGTTGCTCGCTTCCTACTGCTCCAAATCTTATTAATTTCATCTTATTTGTATTTTATATTTGTAAAAGTATCGTTTTTTTTAATTTCCGTTTAATGTTACAAAACCACCGTCGATGGCATAGTTTGAACCGGTGATAAACCCTGCCTCATCTGAACATAAAAACAGCACTAAATCGGCCATTTCTTGAGGTTTCCCCATACGCCCAATAGGTTGAGTTGCCGATAATTTCTCAAACATCTCTTCTTCTTTACCTGGATAGTTATTTTTAATAAACCCATCAACAAAAGGTGTATGTACACGTCCTGGTGCAATACAGTTGCAACGAATACCATCTTTTATAAAGTCTTTCGCAATAGAATACGTCATGGTTAATACGGCTCCTTTTGTCATAGAATATGCAAAACGATCGTTAATACCAACTGTAGATGCAATAGATGCAATGTTTAAAATAACACCATTTCCGGTTTTCTTTAATGCCGGCAAACATGCTTTAATACAATTGTAAACTCCTTTGATATTTACGTTGTAAAGACGATCTAAATCGGCTTCCTCACATACTTCAACATTACCAACATGGGCAATACCTGCATTGTTAATTAAAATATCAATAGCTCCGTTTTCGGTAATTGTTTTTACAATACTATCCACATTAGCTTGGTTCGAAACATCACATTTATGAGCCGTTGCTTTTTCACCTAAATCTTCAATTTCTTTAACTGTTTGTTCCGCAGCTTCAAGATTAAAATCTAGAATATGTACTTCTGCACCTTGCCCAGCAAACGTTAAAGATATGGCTTTACCAATTCCGCTACCGCCACCTGTTATAAGAGCCACTTTATTTTTTAAACTGAATTTTGTCATTTTTATATGCTTAATTTATGTAATATAATTTTTAAAGAGACATACCACGTTTCCACGGAATAAAATCGTCTTGTCTTAATTGTCTTGCTTTTGTTTGTTTACCACTAGCCACCTCGATAACAAAGTCTAAAAGTTCTTCACCAGCTTGTTCGATAGTTTTAGAACCTTCGATTATTGATCCCGTATTAAAATCGATAATATCATTCATTTTATTAAAAAGAGATGAATTGGTTGATACTTTTACAACCGGTGTTATTGGGTTTCCTGTTGGCGTACCTAAACCTGTAGTAAACAGAATAACATTACAACCAGAACCTGCCAAACCTGTTGTAGATTCTACATCGTTCCCTGGTGTGCATAATAAATTTAAACCAGAAGTTACAACCTGCTCCGTATAATCTAAAACATCTTGTACTGGCGATGTACCACCTTTTTTGGCCGCTCCTGCAGATTTTATGGCATCGGTAATTAAACCATCTTTTATATTTCCAGGTGAAGGATTCATTGAAAATGCCGCACCTAAAGCTTCTGCTTTTGAGTTGTAAGTAGACATAATATGCGAGAATTTTTTAGCCTTTTCTGTACTTGTACAACGGTTAATTAACTCCTGCTCTACGCCATTAAGTTCTGGAAATTCTGATAAAACCGTTGCTCCACCTAATCCTACGATTAAATCGGAAACATAACCTAAAGTTGGGTTTGCTGAAATTCCAGAGAATCCATCCGATCCACCACATTCTAAACCAATCACTAATTTAGATAGGTTTGCTGGTTTACGTTCAATTTTATTAGCTTCCATTAAACCAACAAAGGTTTTCTTAACAGCTTCGGCCAATAATTCTTTTTCAGATACACTTTGTTGTTGTTCTAAAATATAAACAGGCTTGTTATTAGCATCGGCCATTTTACCTAAAGCATCTTGCAAAATACTTGCTTGTGCATGTTGACAACCTAAGCTTAAAACCGTTGCTCCAGCAACATTCGGGTTGTTAATATAACCTGCTAAAAGGTTACAAAGCGTTATCGCATCTGATGTTGCACCGCCACACCCACCATCGTGAGTTAAAAACTTAACACCATCTACATTCGGGAATAACAAGTTTTTGCTTGTGTCTTCACCGTCTTTCAATATATTTTTCTCTAGCATCGCTTCCGCGGAAACGCCAGATTTATAATCATTAATTAAGGCATCAACATCTAATCCTAAATGTTGCTTTTTACCATACCCTAATTTTTCAACTAAAGCTTGTTTTAAAACTTCAACATTTCTGTTTTGGCAGAATACCAAAGGAATAATTAACCAATTATTTTCAGTCCCCACTTTACCATCGGCTCTGTGATAACCATTAAACGTTTTATTTACAAATTTTGAAACATCTGGTGCTTGCCAAACTTCTTTTTCTTCCGAAGAATTAACACCGTACTTTTCCGTATCATGAATAAGGTTAGTGGTACTAATGATATCACCTTTTAAAATCTCTTTTTTAGCTTTTCCAACCAACACACCGTACATATAAACGGGATCGCCTTCTGCTAGAGTTTCTGTAACAAATTTATGCTTCGCTGAAATATCATTTTGAAGTTCGTACACTTGATTTTCAAAAGTGATTTTATCTCCTTTTTTTAAATCTGCTAGTGCGACAATTACATTGTCTTTTTCATGTATTTTAAGTACGTTTTGTTTTGTTTCCATAAATACTGGTAAAATAATTTGTAGTTTTTACTACTATAAAAAAATGTAGCCTACAATAGTACTATAACTTCCTATTGAAGTCTTCCAAAAATTTGACTATTACTAATACTATTATTGCACTTTAAGTCTTTAAGATTCTTAAAATGCAATCTTAAGATCTATTTTAGTTCTTTTCATCTTAAATTGAAATTCTAAAAAGACTCGAATCTAAGTTAGAAAAAACATAATAACCCCTTACTTAATTGGCTCAATAGCAAACGTTTCTTGCAACTTAATATCTACGGAAGACGCTCCTATTAAAACTTCAAAATCACCAGGTTCTACCGTCCAATTCATATTAATATCTAGAATTTCCAAATCCTCGGGAGTTATGGTAAAGTTAACCGTTTTGGTTTCATTTGCCTTTAAATGTACCCGATTAAAACCACGTAAAATGGACTCGTAAGTGGTAACGCTGCTCACTTTATCCTTTATATACATTTGCACAACCTCATCACCTTCTCGTTTTCCTGTATTCTTAATTTTGAATGACACATCAATATTAGCCTGAGCTTTTAATGATGTTCTAGAAATAACCAAATCGCTATATTCAAAAGACGTATAACTCAATCCGTAACCAAAAGGATACAAAGGCCCTAACACACGGGTGTTGCCATAACCGTTTGGTCCTGCTCCTGGCTGACCTGCTTGAGAGCCCGGTTTGTACGGAAAGTTTAAAGGAATTTGCCCAACCGATTTTGGAAAAGTTACCGATAGTTTCCCTCCTGGATTATAGTCTCCAAACAAGGTTTCAGCAATCACTTCACCAGCTGCTGTACTTGGAAACCAAGCTTCTAAAATGGCAGGTAAAAATTTATTCTCCCAGTTTATAGTTAATGGTTGACCATTAATTAACACCAAAACAACAGGTTTACCTGTGGCATAAAGCGCTTGTACGAGTTGGAACTGACGTCCCGGAAGCCCTAAACTGGTTCTCGATTTTGTTTCGCCTACACGTTTTTCATCTTCACCAACTACAGCAATAATAATATCAGATTTTTTTGCTTGTTCTACCGCGGCATCAATATCAGCTTGCTCTTCTGCCGATAATGGTGTTTGAATAATTTCACTTCCTGGCCAATCGGGATCTACAATATCACATCCTTTTACAAAATTGACATTCGCTTTGTTCCCTGCATAATTTTTCACACCCTGAAACACTGAAGTCGAAGGGTTAAATGCCGGACCATATCTACTGAACGTAAAACTAACCTCATCAGCCAATGGCCCTGTTACCAATATATTATCGATTTTATCAACATCTAACGGTAATAGATTATTTTCATTCTTCAGAAGCACTAAAGACTCTCTATTTATTTGTTTTGAAAACGCTTCGTCCTCAGCTGTGTGTACTGTTTTATCGGCATCTTGAGGATTTTCAACATACGGACTATCAAAAAGGCCTAACCTGAATTTAACTCTTAAAACATCAGCAACTCTAGCATCAATAGTTTGCATAGAAATAGCACCTTCTTTAATTAATTCGCGTAAAGGTTCCACAAAAGATTCTGGTGTTCTAAACGTGGTTCTTACATTTAAACCTGCCTCAATAACCTGACGTACCGCTTCTTTATAATCTTCAGCAACATGATGTTTTTCCGAAACATATTCTACCGCCTCACTATCGGAGACCACATAGCCATTAAAGCCGTATTGCTCACGAAGTAATTCGGTTAAAAAATAAGGACTTGCTGTAACTGGAACGCCATCGTAATCATTATAACTACTCATAACACCCATAGGTGCAGCTTCTTTAATTACTTTTTTAAAAGGATATAAATGCAGTTGAAACATTTCGCGAGGCGCCACATGCGGATCGGTTCTAGCATCGCCATCTCTGGCGCCTTTTGGCACACTATAAACCGCAAAATGTTTTAAGGTAGATGCTACACCTTCCGACTGAATACCTAAAACCATTTGTTTTCCCATTTCTGAAATATGAAATGGCTCTTCACCATAACATTCCAAAACACGCCCCCAACGCTGATCGCGAGCCACATCTAAAATAGGTGCGTAAACATTGGTATACCCTAAAGCTTTTGCCTCACGCCCTACAATAGTTCCTGCTTTATAAACCAAATCTTTATTCCATGTACTACCAATCCCGATAGGTGCTGGCAATGGCGTTGCTTTTTCGTGACATAAACCATGTACACCTTCATTGGTAAAATCGACAGGAATCCCCATTCTAGTTTCCTCAATAAACCATTTTTGAACCGTATTTATCGCTTCGGCATGTGTACTGTATGGAAACGCATATTTTGTATGTGTTTTTTCCTGATTCCAAATGGTATTTAAATGTTCGTCGATATTTGCAATACCATCTTTCCAAACTCTATTTTTCCATTTTTCGTTTGGCATTTCGTCTTCTAAAACACGAGAATAACCATATAAAGTCACTAATTGACACGTTTTCTCGTTAACATTCATCAACGAAATCAGGTTATTAACACGAGCTTCTAAAGGCGCTTTAGAATCTTCAAAAACATCTTTAGTATTGTTTTTATTAAAATCGATCCAACCTTTATGATAAATATTTTTTTTATCAGTTTTCATTCCTGTAAATAGAAATGAAACCGCTAACGCTAACGTTATTTTATAATACTTCATTAATTAATTTTATTAGTTTTTTATTCTGAAGTTAATTGGTAAACTCTGAAATTATCGGCTGTCATATGATTTTTCACAGTTCTAAACCCGAAGTACCCTGAAGTATATGGATTTTCATCTACAAAATCAGAAATTAAAACATCGTCTCTAAAATACTGAACAACACCGTGGTTTGCCACTATTTTTATATGATATGTTTGATTTGGTTTCAGCATGAATTCAGCTTCACTTAAATCGTGTTCTGGTAATAGAGGACGTTCGCCATTACCCACGTAACGTCTAAATCGTGTCGTTTTGTTATGGTTACCACCAAGTCCCATGTAGTATAATTTTAAGCCATCGTAGTTTGAAAACTTCCCGCCACGCTGACTTGAATTCGCGAATAAATCGGTTGGATTTTCAGGATCACTAGCCATCCAAAAACAATTTAAATCGGAAACGCGATCATTGGCACCACCGTCTTGAATAACAAAAACATCATATTCGATAATAATTGGACCTTCAAACTTCTGGTTTAGCCAAACCGTACATCCCGAAACATCATTGATTTCTAGTTTACTATTTTTGACTTCGACCGTTCCTTCAGGCATTTGCTCTACCACCCAATTGTCTAATCCTTTATCAAAATTTTCCTTAAAAATTAACTTCGCCTTAAATGTGTTTCCTTTTATTTCAACATTTTTAGTAACATTAAAACAGGACACCAATACAAATAGAGACAGCATTATCAATCCGGAATAAACGTAGGCTCTCTTCTTTTTTATGCTCTTCATAAGTAAGTATTTTTTAGTTGATTTGTTTGATTAAAACTAAACTCCATGGGGTAATGCTACGGTTTATAGTTAGATTTCCGTTGCTATCTGCTTTTACAAATTCTGTTTTCATAGTATTTGCATAGGTCTTCATTACTTTAATTTCTTCACGTGTTGGTGGCTCTGGTTTCCCCATAGACTCCCAAAAATTATGAATATTACCGTGATCTTTATCTAAAATTTCAATTTCAAACATGGTATTAGCTTCTAATCCCGTTAAGGTAAAATCTAGTTTTTTAGCTGTCCCTGACTCCCGTTTATCGGTTCCTGCAGGCACTGCATTTTCATACTCTACGGGGTAATTATATGCTAGAGCCACAACATTTCCTGTTGAAGTTTCTTTACTTACAAACAAATAATCGTCTTTATATAATTGTTGATTTCCTAATTCATGAAGCATTCTATAAGCATGATATGATGGCTTTACAAGACCTTGAAAATTAATCATTCCGAAACCACCATGAAAAATGCTAGATGCGCCACCTTTTTCTTCAAAAATATCTGTAAACGTCCAAAAGGCTAACGAATTAGTTAAACCAATACAATCTAAATTAGATTTCACGATATAAGCTGCCGCTGGTAAACGATCGTGCATATCATCACGACTACTTGGGCTCGTATTCCATTCGGTTAAATGAATTTCAACATCTGGGTAATGACTTTTTGCGATGGTTTCATTCAACCATTCTAAATCCAATTTAAGCGACTTTGCAAAACGTGTTAAGCCTTTCCCTTTACCGGTTTCAGGATTAAAAGCATAATCGGTTGGATATGGGTGCGTAGTTACAAAATCTACTGGTAATTTTTCTTTATGGCAATATTCTAAGAAATCTTCAATCCATACACCATGCCACTGTAAACTATTGATATCTTCAGCATTGAACACAGCATCAGATGCTTTATCATCTGTGATTTCGCCATCAAAACGGGTATCTGGCACAAAATTACTGGTTGATGGGCCGCCTACTTTTAAACGTTCGTCTACCGATTTCACTGCTATAGCCGATTGTTTGTACAATTCAAAATATTGCGATTTGGTACCATCCCAAAACAATGGATATAAATTAGGTTCATTCCATACTTCAAAATACCAAGTAAGTACTTCTTCAATACCATAACGATCTACACAATGTTGGGTGAAAGCTTTTATTAAATCGTGCCATTTTTCAAAAGAATCATTGGCAGGAGTAATATTGGCTTTCCACCAAAATACCGTTTTAGAATCTTTAGCAGCCATGCTTGTTGGCAAAAAGGCTAATTCTACAAATGGTTTTACGTTTAAATCTAACATCCGATCGAATAAATCATCAATATATTGCCAATTATAAACCGTTTTACCACGCTCGATAATTACAGGAAACATATCATCGTGAAACAAACCATGAAAACGTACATATTCGAATCCGCAATTTTCTTGCACCTGTTGTAACTGCTCTAACCAGCCTGCACGCAAACCTTCGTTAGCACGACCAGCACCAACCATTTCACTCCAATAATGATCGAATTGTTCGCCAGTATCTTGTGCGTTAATCGATATCGATTTCTGCGCATTACCGAACAATGAACTCCCGATAATTAATCCAAAAACTATAATTTTAATTGCTTTCATTCTTAATATAAACGTGTTTATTTGTAAATTTAATATTCGTATTTAGGTACTTTATATTCCCTTATTTCGGTGTAATTATCACCCTTTTTCACACCGTATTGGTTTAATTCTGATTGCGCATGTTTAATAGCTTCAATCCCAACATTATTAATATGTTGCGGAGCTACTAAAATGGTTTCTCCTTTTTTTAAATCGATTGTAAATTCGTTTTCAGCAGTTTTTAACAACATGAATAGGCTTGCCTTTATTTATTTGAATAGCATTACTCCAATCATCTACTTTTAAAACACATGGCTTACCCGATAAGCTTTTATTGCTCAGTAAAACACAAAATGCAGAACAAATATTTTTCAAAAATAATTTCATAAAATGAGAACCTATTGAATGCTTTTATTATTTACTCGGTCAAAAATACGGCCGCAGGAAGTCCTTCCTTATTATACAAATTAGCCCCTTCTGGATTTCCAGACCAAGCATAACGCACCTGTACAGGATTGGCTATAGCTTTATGCCAAACCTCAACTTTATTTTTAGATGATATTTTTGCACTCGCTTTTTTCCAAACCCCATCTGCGCCTTTAATTTCGAACCATTTTAGAGGCTCTTCAACTGAAACAGTAGCTTCTAAAAGTATTTTCTTCCCCACCATTAAACCGGAACCTGTTTCTTCAAATTCAATTTCAATTTTATTAGATTTCACTTTCATAGATTTATATAAAGGACCACTTACCGCCGGAACGTCTATATTATAATCGTTTTTCAATGCCCATAAAGCCAAGCGTTTTCCAGCATCCATTTTATTGTGTGGGTGAATATCTTTAGGTTCTCCAATGTCATACAAAACTGCCATACCCGTGTTTGGTAATTTTAAAGTGCGGCGCAACTCATCGTTTACAGTAGCCCAACCTTTATCAGCTTCATCACTACCGCGATTACAAGCTGCTAATTGCACCCAGTAAAACGGAAAATCTCCTTGTGCCCATTCTGCCCTCCAACTATTAATCATGGCGGTAAAATACGTTTCATATTCATTTGGCATAAACACTGCATTACTTTCTCCTTGATACCAAATACCACCTTTTATAGCGTATGGAATTATAGCAGAAAGCATGGCATTATAATCCGATGCTGGTAATTGTCTATCATTTCTAGGGTCTTCAGTTGGTTTTGGTTTCTTACCTTTTTTCCCTTTTGCATTCCATTTGGCTAATTGTGCTTCATAAACTGTATCTACATAACCTTCGGCATCCATAATTTTAATGGTTTCCAAAGATTCTTTACGGCTAGCTTCAAAATAAGCTTTCATATTGGGGTCGGCCATATAAGTTTCTTCTGAAATCCACGGTTGAATTTTGGTTCCACCCCATGAACATTCCAACAATCCGATAGGCACTTTTACATGATTACGAATTGCTTTTGCAAAAAAGTAACCCGTTGCTGAAATTTTCCCAATTTGTTCTGGATTAGCACTTCTCCAATGATCTTCGAAATTCAATTTCTTTTCGAATAAAGATGTGGCTTGTGGCACTTCAATATGTCGAATCCAATCGTCATTAACCGTTGCTACTTCATTTCGGATATATTCTACTAATGGCTGATGTTGTGGATCTCTTGAATCACGAACGAATTTCGACATAGAAAAATCCATATTAGATTGCCCTGTACAAATCCACACATCTCCCGACAAAACATCGGTAATTTCGATTGTGTTTTTTCCGGAAACGGTAATTTTATGAGGTCCTCCTGCTTGAGGTGTTTTAATATCTACACGCCAAGTACCGTCAGCTCCTGTAACCACTGAAACATGCTCTCCCCAACTTGTAGAAACCGTTACGTTTTCATTCGGGTCTGCCCACCCCCAAACAGGCACTTCTGTATCTCTTTGTATCACCATGTGATTGGAAAACAAACTGTTTAGTGTGACATCGGCAAATGCAGATATCGGTAAGCAAATTATTAAAATAGCTAAGAGTTTAATACTGATTTTCATGTTCTCTTTTTAGTTTTTTGTTAAAAACACAGACGCTGGAAGCCCCTGTTTATTATATAAATTAGCACCTTCTGGGTTTGATGACCAAGCATAGCGAACGTCCATAGGACTCAAAACTTCCGCACTCCAAACTTCTAGTTTATTTTTTGAAATTATTTTAGCTTTTGCAGGTTTCCAAACACCATCCTTTTCTTTAATTTCAAATGTTTTTAAGGGTTGGTTTGAAACTTCAATGGCAGGATCTAATAAGTGTTTATGGCCTACCATTAATCCGTTACCTGCTTCAGAAAACTTTACTTGTATTTTGTTTCCTTTTATTTTATGTGATTTGTATAGTGGTCCACTAACAGCGGATACTTTTACGTGATAATCGTTTTTCAAAGCCCATAACGCCAGTCGGCTTCCTGCATCCATTTTATTATGTGGATGCACATCTTTAGCTTCTCCAATATCGTATAATACAGCCATACCAGTATTCGGCAATTTTAAACTCGCTCTTAATTGATTATTAACAGAAGCCCAACCTAAATTTGAGCGTTCATCAGGCACTTTATAATTTGCCAATTGCATCCAATAGAATGGTAAATCGGTTTGCTTCCAATCTGCTCGCCAACTTTTTATTAATGCTGTAAAATACGTTTGATATTCTTCTTCTAAAAAATGCGAATTACTTTCGCCTTGATACCACAAAACACCTTTTATTTTGAACGGCAAAACCGCAGAAAGCATCCCGTTATAAAGCGTTGCTGGCAATTGTTTATCTAAAGAAGGATGTATGGATGGATACGGCTTAGGTGTTTTCTTTCCGCCAGTTTTCCAAGCTTCAAACTTTGCCGTGTATGTGGTGTCTACATAATTTTCTGCAGATATTTTCTCGGTAATTTCCTTTGATTTTTTAAGGCTTGCTTCAAAATAAGCTTTCATATTCGGATCGGCCATATAAGTTTCTTCTGAAATCCATGGCTGAATACGTGTACCTCCCAAAGCACATTCCAGCAAACCAATAGGTACGTTAACTTCTTTCCGAATTGCCTTAGCAAAAAAGTAACCTGTTGCCGAAATTTCTTTTATTTGTTCTGGGTTTACGCTGCGCCAATGATCTTCAAAATTTAATTTCTTATTAAATAATGCGCTTTGAGAAGGCACGGCAATATGACGAATCCAATTATCGTTTGCTGTAGCCACTTCATTTCGGATATATTCAACTAAGGGTTGATGTTCTGGATCTTTAGAATTGTTAACCAATTTAGATATTGAAAAATCCATATTAGATTGGCCGGCACACAACCAAATATCGCCCGACAAGACATCGGTGATTTCAATTATATTTTTCCCGGAAACAGTGATATTATGCGGCCCACCTGCTTGAGGTGTTTTAATATCGATGCGCCAAGTTCCGTCGGCTGCAGTTACAACTGATGCACTAGCGCCCCAACTTGTAGAAACTATAACATTTTCATTCACATCAGCCCAACCCCAAATAGGAATTTTAGCATCTCGCTGCACCACCATGCCATTGGAAAATAAGTTATTTAATGTCACATCGGCAAATCCTGTTTTTGGAAAGCAAATAATTAAAAACACAACTATTTTAAAACTGATTCTCATGATCTTTTTTGTTCAACATTAGCAACGCGAAATTATTACGCTAGCTACTGCAATGTGGCAAAAAAAATGGAAATAGACTATAACTCCATACTCCTACACTATAAACAATGATTCATATTGCGGGTTTAGGCCTTAAAATAGCGGCTATTTCTTATAATTTATGAAAACATTCAATAGAAGTTAACTCGGAACTACCACCTCGTTCGGCACAGCCCGAAGCGATATAAAGTTTCTTTTTATGCCAAATTAATTGGGTGCCATGACGCCCTTGTTTTAAGGCTGGTAAACTACTCCAAGTTTCGGTTTCAGTATCAAAACAATCCACTTGATCGTGAGCTTGTTTTTGCGACATTGTTTCGCCGCCTGTGAATAAAATTTTATTTCCAATAGCAATGGCTGTACAACCTGCGCGTTGGTTTGGAACTGGCATTTCTAGCGTGCTCCAAGTTCCTGTTTTAAAATCGAAAACATCGACTTCTGGTACCGTTAAATGCATCACTTTTTTAATTTTCCCAGACGACCTTCTTCCGCCTAACATATACAACTTATCGTTAGATACCACTGAAACGGCATGATCGCGCGCCCGTGGTGCATCGGGCAATACTTCCCATTCACCTGTTTTAAAATTATAACAGTCGAACCACGTTACATGACCATCCCAATGCCCATCTAAAATACCTCCTGCTATATATAACTTATCTTTATAAACACTCGCCGTTGTAGAAGCCCTAGCTCTACCTTCCGGCATGCTAAAACCTTTAGACCAAGCATCTTTTTTAGGATTGTAAACATAAGCTTCCGTTAACGGTGTTTCATGTGGATATTTTCCCGTGTGCGCACCAACAGCATAAACTTTTCCTTGATATGAAACGCCTTGAAAATGATGAATTTCAATAGGCGGCTCCGCTCCATTTGTCCATGTATTTGTTTTGGGATTAAAAATAGAAACCGGCTGAATTCGGCGTCCGCCTAAAAGATAAAATTTCCCTTTAGCCTCTACAAAAGCAGCTTCGTGCCTTTTAACCGGCTCTCCATTACTTTCTATTATTTCCCATGCATAATTTTCGAACGACTGACTATGCAACGGTTGGAAAATACAACACAATAGCACCGCTTTAATTAAAACTATAGATTTAAAAAACTTGTACATATTCAATTATTTTAAGAATTTTTCCACAGGAATTATTTCGGTGAACTCCTTGATTTCGATATTCCGATAGTATATTTCGGCTGTTTCTGATTGAAAACCAATAATACCTTCGCTTGGGTTTAAATTAAAGGCCATATTAACCACATCACCATTTAATTTATGAATGGTGTATTCACTCCCCATCACAATAATTTCACAGTGATTCCATTGACCATTTAAGGCATTATGATTTTCTGTAGGTGAAGCAAAATGTAACCAACTTTTAGTTTCATCTAAAACACCACCTGCTTTAGGATGTAAATAAGAATCGCCTTCCGGAACCGAATACCAATCGTACTGTACGCCTTTTGGGCGAATTAAATCGCCTGTATGATTCTTATCGGTAACCTGATTGTAGCGTACCTGATACTCAATACCCGTTGGCCAAATTTTATCGTCGGTAACATGATAATACACACCAGCATCGTATTGCCATCTTTCAAAATTGTTAGCTATTTTTTCGCCCCATTTATAGTCGAATCTTAAAATATACTTGCTGTATTTCTTTTTTGTATAAAACAAACCATGTGTTCCGTTTTCTCCTGTACCTAAATCTAAACTATCGGGTGCGCCTTTAAAAACGTGAACCATTTCATTTTCAATAGCGAATATTTCTTTAGCCATTTCGGCATCGTTATTTCTTAATTTAAGATACCAACCATCCCAATTTTCACCATTAAAAATTTTTACAAAACCTGCATTATCGGCTTTGTTTTTTTGAGCGCTTCCTATACTTGTGCATAAAATCAGTGCTAGGATAAAAACGGCAGATGGATTAATTTTTAAAAACTTCATATGGATTTTTCATGCGTTTATAGATTGATAAAATGATGAAAACGGCTGTATTATGATACAACTATTACATGAGCTAAATTATTTATTTGTTTTTTCAGTTCTTATAAATCATCGTTAATTTAGTGTAAATTATAGTTCTTTTATAATAGTGAAATAAAAAAAACAGCATTAAGAATGATCTCAATGCTGTTTTTTTTCAAAAGATATAAAAAGACTTAAAGCTTTTTTCTGAAATTATCATTGCTTTATTATACGCTTAACAAATTGGTTATTTTCAACCTCAACTTTCATTAAATAAACACCTGAAGACAGGTTAGACATATTAATTTCTGATGATGTTCCGCTAAAGTTATTAGTTAATAAAACTCTTCCGTTTAAATCGTAAATACTCACATTTGCATTATTAAGTAATCTGCTTTTTATTGACACCAAACCGCTAGTTGGGTTTGGATAAATATTAAAATCTAAATCTTCTTCTAAGTTGCTCGTACTTAATGTTACCGACACCATTATTGTTCCGAATTTCTTCCAAACATCGGCTGCTTCATAAGCTGCTTTAGCTTCTGCACTAGGTACAAATAAAGTCGCATCAGCAAGATTTACTCCCGAAAATTCTGATGCCGTAATTGCTGCTGGAACTGGATTTAAAACCTGTACCGTACTTAAGTTTTTAAGATTTAAAAATGCGCTAGCTCCAATGGAAGTGACGTTACGTGGGATAATTACAGATGTTATTCCGGCAGCATCTCTAAAGGTTTGCGATGGTATTTCGGTTAATAAAGTTGAGGCCGATAAATCGACTGTTTTTAAATTTGTCATCCCTCTAAAAACGCTCGTTCCCATAGTTGATAATGTATTTGGTGTAGTTACCGAAGTAACACTTGAGTTACCATTAAAGGCACCATCTCCCACGGACTCGGCACCACTCATAATATGGTTTATTTCTAGAATTGAACTGTTTACGAAAAAACCTCTATCATCTATTACTTTTATTCCGTTTGTGGTTGTAAATGATAGCGTTGTTAAACTTCCACCTCTAAACGCCTGATAGCCTATTGATGTTACTGTACTTGGTAATTCAATAGTTTCTGTGCTACTGCCGTTGAAAGCATTATCTCCTATTCTAGTAACCGTAAATGGCGTTTCTGTTTCTGGGCTTGTTGCTGTACTTGGTACAACCACATTAACTAATGAGCTAGATATAACCTCGGCTTCGTAAGGGGCTAAATTTGTTACTTTATATTCTATATCTCCCACTATAAATGTATCACCAATAGTATTTTGTTCTGGTTCTTCAACAACAATATTATCACAATCGGAAACTGTATTAATGGTATTTCCTGTGCCATTATCGGTAAATGTTCCATTTGTATTAATAATACAAGAACTTACGGTTGATAAAATTTCAACAGGCATTTCGGTACAAGTATTCAAAATAGTTCCGCTAGTTGATGTGCTTCCTAGTGGTGAAAACGGATTCGCTCCAGATGGTCTTGTTGCTCCTAATTTTATAGGGTGTTCTTGAAGGCGTGTAGCATCATTCCATTTTTTAAGTGTGACGTTATGATTATTTCCTCCGATAGTAGCAATAGCATGCAACGTAGTAGTTGCCTCTGTTTCCATTAATGAAAGTTCTACGGTTGACGCACCTCCATTAAGATATAACAAGGGTCCATTAACAGCATCTCCTCTACTGTTTTCAATAGTTACCTCTTCCACTTGATAGCCCGCTTCGCAACCTGTAGCTTCACAGTTTTGCATTAATACATCGCCACCATAACGCGTAAAAGCAAAGCCAGAACGTGTGTTTTTGGCAACGCAATTTATAAGCGTAATAGCCCCTGTTGTATGGCCATCAACTCCACCTGCACCGTATGAACGATAACCAACTTCACTTAAAGATTTTGTATAACCAGGTGTGATAACTTTATTACCTTCATAATTAGTATAAACTGCGGCAAAACCTCTATCAAAAGCAGGCCCTTCTGTTTCAGCTAACATATCATCGGTTGTTCTTGTTACAGATTCAGCGTGGCAATCTTCAAAAAGCACATTTCTTCCTCCTTGAATAAAAAATAAATGTCCAAATGCCTCCGAATAAATAGAACAACGCTTTATATTAATATTTAATCCTTCAACTAGCAAACCACTGTGCTTACGTAATGTAACTAGATTACCATCGCCTTTCCCCAGAAGATCACCATATCCATAAGGGTAAGAACCGTTTATATTTAATGTAACATCTTCCATCGTATTATTTTCTCCTGCAATAGTAACAGATTGCATACCTGGACTTGAAGGCGCAGAGTTACCAATATCTGTTATTGTTAAGCCTTTAATGTTTACAAAATTCCCGGTAACATATAGCTCTATAATACGCGTACCATAATCATTTAAGAGCTCTGAATTTATTTCAATAGTAACACCGGTTAAATCAAAGGTGTTATTACTTCCACTGAATTCAATCATAGCGTGTCTGTTGTTCGCGTCCGGAATCGTGTTCTCAATAACCTCAGGAGTTAGATAATCTTCCATTTGATAAACGCCAGGATCCATAACAATGTTTTGGTCTGAATTACCTGCTGCCACAGCAAGCTCTGCAATACTAGATATTTGAGTTTGCCCCATAACCCCATGAACAGTAAAGAGGCAGAATGAAAAAACGAATAGTATTTTATTCATTTTAAATAATTGTAATTTTGTTTTCATACACTTAGTTTTTAATTATTTAGTTAGTAGTAATATTACTATTTAGTAAGATTAAAATCTATAAATTATCACTTCATCCCTTTAACTTATGGTCATTTCCAATTGTAAACACCCCTGTTTTTTTAGTTTAAAGAAATTCTTACATAAAAGAAGTTCTACCAAATAAATTTGACAGAACTTCTTACTTTAAATAATGAATGAATTGGTTGGTTAGTACGAATTACAACTTCACTATTTTTCTGGTGATATTTTTCGATGTATCGGAAATCATCAGCATATAAACACCGCTGTTTAATTGAGAAATATTTAATTCAACTTGATTTGAATCTGGTTTAGTTTCCATAACTTTCTGACCGCTTAAAGCAAAAACGTTGATACTGGTTTCATTTAAGTTTAAGTTCGCCGAGCCTAATGAAATATAAAGTGCATTTGAAACTGGGTTTGGATACATACTGATATTTAGACCTTCCGAAGAAGTACTTAACGATGTTGCTGCATATTCGATAATCAATTCAGGAACCGTATCGCCTTGTTCTTTGGAATAAAAATCGATACCAACACCACTATTCGCAGGATCTTTGATAGCAAAAGTGATGATATTATCGTCATTCGCTTCTTGAGCCACATAAGATGATACATCCCACTCACACCAAGTTTTAGAAATTGTAGTAATTTCGGATCGCACATTAGAATAGTCTGGTTTATTGTTCCAAGTTATTCCTGTTTCCGTCCAGCTATCATCAGCCACATCATATACCGTTCTTAAATCTCTATAACCTGTTCTTTGGAACAGCCTAAGCTTTGCAGAAACGACGTCACCAGGAACCGAATTTAAATCGAATTTCAAAATCGCATAACGTGCATCTAGTTTTGTAACCATCGATGTCGCTTCTCCAAAATTATCATTCGCTTTGCCTTCATGCACATAAGCATCGGCATCGGCTCCTAAAATCAAAGTTCCTGCAACTACAGGTACAACGGTTAATTCTTGAGAAACACTTGGTGCTTCATTATAAGCAGCATCGCCTTCCTGTGTTGCTGTTATAGTGGTTTGCCCTACCCCAACAATATGCACCATACCATCGACAATAGTTGCTACTGAAGTGTTTGAACTTGAATAACTCACATCCAAACCAGATGTTGCTGAAGCTTCTGGATCGAAATCATCTCCACCCAATAATTTATTAGACATCGTGAAAAACTGAATGGTTTGATCTTCTTTTACAATTCCTGTTTCAGCTAAAGTGAAATTATCTAATTTGAAAGTATTGGAAACTCCTGAAAAATAAATTTTTAAACTTTGAACGCCTTTTTCTAATTGAATATCTTCTGCAATAACATAATCTTTCCAATCGGAATCTCCTTCAGAATAAGGCGCACCAAACGGCACCGCTTCTTCTCCTGTTTTTTCTTCACCTCCAAAACTAAATTTAACATTACCTCCTGCTTGAGAAGCAGCATATTTAATACTAATGCTATAAATGGCAGTTTCTGGAACTGACACCGTGTAGGTTAACCATTCGCCAGCTTCTATGTCTGTTAAATTATATCCACCAGTTGTTATCGTTTCAACATCTACGTTGTCCATCATTCGGTATGCGCCACCTGAATTCCCAACGCTTAAATCCTTGTAAACTCGACCTTCACCATTTTGTAAAGGATCGTAATCAAAGTTCTCAGCTTCAACAACTTCAGCAATAGTGTGTACCGCATAATTTGGTAAACCATTAGCATCGAAACCCATTATTGGATCTCCAAAACATTCCACAGGTCTACGAAATGTAAGTGCTCCCCAACCAATAGCATCGTTAGTCCATCCGGCTTTTTCGTAACCACTTAATTCAATCGATTTATCTCGTGCACGTTGTGTCCATTTGGCTTCTTCTTCAGTTTTAAAACCTCTACCGATGTAATGTGCTGTAGACATTTCCCAAAGTGGACGATTGGTTGTAAACCCGCCAATACCTTCAGGACTCATAGATTTAGAATACCATCGGCCTGTTCTGTCAAACCCAGTAATAAAATTATCTGGTTCCCATGGCGTTGTTTGATCTGGATAAGATGCTATGGCCGATACGTTATATTTTAAAGAAAATTCAAGTCCTTTTAAAAATCGATCGTCTTCATGACTATACAAATCGTCACCTTGATTCCATGCCATTTCGGACATCGACCCTAACAAACCAATACCAAAAAGCACATGCCCTTGATCTCTTGACGATTCTTGGCACTGACCATTTTCGTATATATAATTGGTCATCAATTCATTATAACCATAGTTCGCTTCGGAATATCCACGCGTAATACCATAAGTATCCGAGTGATCTCCAACAGCGGTAGGCGCTTCGCTACTTGTATTTGGTCCGGCAGGATAAGGAAGATCGCCTGTGTGCTCGTTTAAAGTACCTTTTATGTAATGATAAGCACGATTATACATGGTTTCGTTATCCAAAAAGATACCCATAGCCATCACGGTACGCCATCCTGAAAGTCCTTGATTTCCGTGTCTTACAGGATCACCTAGATAAGATTTCCAATAAAATGTTGCATTATTTCTAATATCGGCAGGTTCTGTAGTAGTAGAATATCCTGGATATACCAACATATCTTTAAACGCTTGCAAATCTGCAGCTTCCCAACCTGGATATGTACTTTTAATAATTTCGGCAGCTTCTACCATAATGTATGCCACACCACCACTTAAAGCTTCTGTTCCACCACTAGTTACCGATGTTAAATTAGACCAAGCTTTGAAAATTTCGACAGCTTTATCAGCATGCTTTTTATCTCCTGTGATATAATATCGGATGGCATTATAATAAGCCGCTCTAATATCGCTGTTCCATGCATTGTAATTCACTTTAGAATCTCTTCCTAACTCGGTAAAAGATTCATCACCTTGCACTACATAGTCGTAGCTCGATTTAGCATCTAACTCCATTTCCTTGTACGATGCATACCACGGATCAATTTGCGCTTCAACCATATATTTCATACGGTCTAAATCTGATTTTTTATGCGAAATCCCTGGGTGAACAAATTGTGCACGAGGTGGTTTAGGAGCACTTGGTAGTGCATAAGTGGCTGGATCATTTTGGAAGTTTTTAGAATCGACATCGGTTACTTTTAACCAATACCAATATTGCGTTCCATTTTCTACAGAAGTATCTGTATAGCTTGTTCCTGTTACACCATTTCTTATTAGTTTTCTTCCACTAGCATTATCATCGGTATCTCTAAAAACACCTATATTTTGAATGTCTATATTTTCAATATCCCAATCTAAAGTTACAAAACCATCGCCTGCTGTTGCAGAAAGTTCCACACTTGGCTCTCCAGATGATGGATTAGCACTCGCCGCATTAGAGTTTATAGTGTTTTCTGAAATATCACTCGCTTTAACCCAGTACCAATAATCTGTACCTCCAACAACCGAATTGTCGATATACGTCGTTCCTGACACATTACTCGCTATTAAAGTACGTCCGCTAGCATCAGCATCTGTATCTCTAAAAACATCTTGTCTTACGGTTGTCACGTTATCTAAAGTCCAATTTAATTCCACAGTATTAATACCCGATGTAGCACCAAGCAAAATACGTGTTTGATTGGTTTGATAAACGCAGTTTACACTTGCATCAGAAATATTACCAGATTCGTTTACACCACCTGGCAAGCTATAATCTGCACTATCATCATCCGTATCATTTCCGTAGGCATTATTATCAGTTACAATTCCGGTAACACCGTTAACACCACTTATACCCTCTAATGTATTATTTGAAACACAGTTTCTTCTAATATCAATATTGGTTGTTGGCACACCTTCGGAATTAGCTAAAATACCCACATTACCATTATTTTGCACAATACAATCGTGTACTAAGTAACCAACTGTATTAGCCGCACGAACACCTCTAAAATAGTTGCCCGACATTTCACAATTGTATATTTTAATATCCTCACTGTAAGAAATATTAATACCATTTGCCGATGTAGAATTCAAAAACTGGCTATCTCGAACTTCTGCGCCATATACACGACGTAAGTACATATTATGTGCAAAGCCTTCTTGTCCTGCCGTTCCGTTTTCATCAAATAAACAGTCTTTTACTAATAAGTTTGTTGCGCCTTTAATATGAACGCCCCAACCCGTTTTTGTGCAATGCACATTTAAAATTTTGATATTGTCGTGATCTACACCTTGCGATGTAATTTGAATACCGCCGCCATTTAAAGCGTTAGTACCTTCTATTTCTAAATTCTGAATAACAAGATTTACCAAACCTTCCGCATCGGCAATTATCATGTTCATATTTACCGTCGTTTTAAGTAAACTTGCCCATTGTCCTTCGCCCTGTAATGTAATATTGCTTTTTATTCGAAGTGGTTCTGTAATATTATGCGTTCCTGAAGCAAGGGTTACAATACCTCCTCCACTAGCAGCGACATTATCTATTGCGGCTTGAATATCGCCTCCTGGAGCTACAGTTTCATCGGTTGCCCAAATAGATAGGGATAAAAAAAAGAAACAAACGAAACATATCGAATGTTTAAAAAAATAATAGTTCTTCATTCTTTAATTAGTTTAGAAAGAAGGCCTTACTCTGGTAACATTTGGGGTATTAAGAATAAATAGGCTACCTGCGTAGCATACTTAAAATGGTTATGTAATGATATTATTTTGAAAGCAGAATTCTTATAAATTATAGATATTTACCTATAAACTAAAGTTCTTTTCTGAGGATTAATTCGCACAATAACAGGTATTAACAAAAAAAGCCTACTTATATAAAAGCAGGCTTTAACATTTTATTTTTCGAAAATTTTAATTTTGAAAGGCAATCTGTTTATGAAAAACGTGATTCTGAATTACAATATACTTTAATTCCTCTCTGTTTTTGAGTCATAAAACTCATAAAAGTAACTCCAACTAAACGTCTCACCCGGTGCTACTTTAATATCAATATAGGTTTCTGGACATATTGTTTTTGAAGTTCCCCAAAGTCGGAATCTAGAAAGTGGTTGATCCCCTGTAATTTTAACACCTGCTCCTGTTTTAGAATGATGTATTCTAACATTAAAAGTATCAACATTATCATTCAATCCATTCAAGTGTTTAATAGCTATAGACTCATCTCCTAGAATATTTCTTTTGAAAAGGATTTTATTTCCTTCAATGTCGAAAATATCGCCCAAACCTCTACCTTCCCCGGAAACTTCAACAGGAAAAGTCATTTCAAAATCTTTACCAATGGTTTGATTATCAATAACCAAAAAATTATGATTGAAGCCAAAGGTTTTTATTTGTTGATTCCCTGTGTTTCTTAAAACATGAGAAACCTGCATTATTGATTGATTTTCAACGAGCCGAATGGTTTTAGTATAATCATAGGACACCGTTTTAGTATTGACAACATGTCCAAATTCCACGGTATTTACACTCGTTTTTAAAGTCCGTTTTCCTGGATTTATAATTTCATAGTTTTTGAAGTCACTATAATTTTCATCAGTCGTTTTTTTAAGAACGCCCACACCTATTTTAACGAAACCCTCACCAACAGCAACATCATTATAATTTAAAGGCGCATAAGCCTCGACAGGCCCCATAATGGTAGCGAATGGTGGCGGATTATCAGCATCAAACCACTGACCGAAATACGTATGCCCATCAAATTCTAAATTTGAAATAACACCCGACCAATCAAACCGTGTGCCTTTATAATAACCATCTTCTGAATCTGGTAGATATAAATTAGCTTTAAGTATCCCATTATTAATTTCTATTTCAGGATATTTTACCTCTTGACTATTTACCGAAAACAGACCAAACATCACAAGAAAAAGCATGTACCCCTCTGCCTTAGACAAGCATCTTTTTATATGTTTCGATTTAGTAGATTTCATTGCCATAGCATTTTTAGTTTACTATTTACGCTTTACCAAATGAGAAAGCATAAAATCGCTACAACGTTCAGCTATTCCTTCAAAAGAAGGAGAAATATTTTTTCCAGACATACTATGTCCTGCATTTTTAACGGCCAATAACTGCACATCTGCCTTTTTCTTTTTAGCCACTTCCATCATATAAAGTGAATTAATAATAGGAAGCGTCGTGTCTTTTTCGCCATGTACTAATAGAATAGGTAGGCTATTTTTATCTAAAAATTCCGTAGGACTCATCAAGTGTGCTAATTCTGGTTTTTCTTCAACACTTCCTCCTAAAAGACGATTGAAAAGTTTTCCATCTTCAAAAATAGAATTAGGTCTAATATCAGGGTTTAAACATGACGTAAAAGGGAAAAAAGAAGTTACAAATTTATACTCCGGATGAATATCGGCTAAACTTGGATCGCCAGGAAAAGGTGCGTCTGGAGCTAAAGCTGTAACCAAACTCAGGTGCCCTCCTGCAGAACCACCCCAAATGCCATATTCTTCTTTATCTAATTTATAGTCAACTGCATTTTTTAGAAGAAATCGCGCAGCATCTTTACAATCTACCACAGACTCGTAAGATGTTACAGGTTTTTTCGCTAATCGGTAATCTATGGTTGCACACACTATACCGTTATCTAAAAGGGTTTGCAATGTACCTAAAAAAGAATCTCTGAAAATATTTTCTTTTACACCTCCAGCCCAACCACCTCCGTGAACAAACACAACCCATGGGTTTTCAGCCTGAAGTACATCTGCATTAGGATAAAAAACATCCATGACTAAAGGTTTCCCATTGACTGTTTTATATACAACGTCTTTTTTATAGTTTTCCCCCTCTACAAAACCGAAATCGGCTGGTGCCTGGCCATGTAAAATAGAAACACTTAAAAGAAAAAAAGTAAGCATAATAAAGGCGAAATGAACCGGTGTTTTTATTGATTTCATATAATTTGAATTAAAGTAAAAAAGTCTCAACTTAATTTATGTTGAGACTTTTGTAAATATTATGATTTTTGATTCCAAAGTCTGTAAGGATCATCATGAGCAACCATTTGCTCTAATAACAAAGCTTCCATTTCTGCTAGTTTTTCTGCATATTTTGGGTTTTCAGCTAAATCCGTTTCCATTTCACCTGGTTTGTTATGCTCAGGTAAATATTCGTTTGGATTTTCTGCTAAGTTGAAAAGTTGAGTTTCTCTCACTTTACCGTCCATTACATCATACTTGATTAATTTCCAATCTCCCATTTTCACACTACGCATCCCTGGTTTTGTTCCACCAGCGTATACGCCATACATCACGTCGCGAACCGTTTCTTTTTCACCTTTAAAAACAGGTACCATACTTTTACCTTCAACGGTTTTTGGAGCATCAATTCCTGCTAAATCACATAACGTTGGTAATACATCTAAAAGGTACATATTTCCTGTTACACGTTTTCCTGAAGGAATCCCAGGTCCTTTAACTATAAATGGCACTCTCGAAGTATGCTCGTATAAGTTTTGTTTTCCTTGTAAACCATGACGACCAATAGCCATACCATGATCTGAAGTATAAACAATATAAGTATTATCTAGTTCGCCCATAGCTTCAAGCTTAGCTAAAACTTTCTCTAATTGATTGTCTACATTCTCTGAACAAGCGTACTCTCTACCTAATTCATTTCTTATTGTTCTTTCATCTCTATTTTTCCAAACACCACTTACACGTTCTTCATCTCTAAGTTCTGGATGTCCATGAAAAAACGGGTGTGCAGCTAAATAATTATCTTGAAGTTCTGGTTGCTTATCATTTGCAGCAGGCAATGAATTTGGATCTTTATGATTGGTTGCACCATACTTTTCTAACAATTCCGGCGTACCATTTCGAGTATCATGTGGGTGAGAAAATCCGAAATAGATAAAAAACGGATCTTCTTCTTTCGCAACTTCTCTATCTCCTAAATATTCTAGCACTTGCTTTGCATGCCAAGCACTTCCTGTTTCTTCTGTCCCGCCACGTTTTGTTGCATCGTGAACCACAGTAAATTGCTTGTTCGCTCCTGGATAAGAGTTTCCTTTTTTACAAGTTCTCATGGTTTTATAACCCGCACGATTAAAAACAGCTCCAATAGTTTGGTCGTCTATCTCGTTTGGGCCAGTTTGCTTTTGAAATTCTGCACTTGGCGGTAAATGCCATAACGTTCTTCCAGACATAATCATGTGGCGCGATGGTGTACAGACAGCTCCATTCATAGAACCCATGTGGCGCGCTTGCTCAACAACCACACCTTGGCTAGCCAATTTACTAATGGTTGGTGTTTCTAAAATTGAATTTGGATCGTAGGTTTGCAAATCGAATGGCGATTGATCATCCACCAGTACAAATAGAAAATTTGGACGTTTTGGTGCTTCTGCAACTTCCGATTTTGTTTCTGCTTTATTTTTACAACTTGTAAAAGCTAGCACTAAAACTCCTGCTAAAAGGGTGTGTTTAAAAAATTTATGCATACTATTTATTGTTTGTTTAGTTTTTGATATTAATGTGAGTTGTTTCAATTTTTATGACTTAGTCTTTTTATATTTTTAAATTAGGAGCACTTAATTATCTAAAATAAAACCTCATCTATAACTCGCGCCACTTCTTCGCCTTGCTGATTAAAACCTAAAGCTTTGTAATGCACATTTCCGGGAGCTTGCTCCCAAGCTTCGCGATGTGGCTTGGTAAAGGCATACAGATCATTAACGATTATATCGGGATGATTTGCTAAAACTTCTAACGCTGCTGTATTGTATTTAATACTATCACCTTTAAATCGACCTTTTGCATTTTCGGGAACAGGTGTTGTGGTTGCGAAAATTAATTTTGCTTTCGGAAATTTGGTTTTCAAATACTGACAAATGCCTTCTAAATTTTCTTTATATGTTTCAACAGACGACACTTGCTTACCTTCTGTTTTATTTAAGTTTTTTCCTTTAAGGTACTTTAAATCATGCAATCCAACATTAAAATGAATAACATCCCAATCGAATTTCCAGCCTTCCTCTAACCCCGGTTGAAACATGCTTTCTTGTAGCTTTTCCATATTCGGAATAAACTGATCGCTAGAACCTCCATTCTTAAACAAGCGATACACATTCGCTTTTCCTCTTAAAAGTTTCATCACTTTTGAAGAATAAGCTATTGAAATAGAGTCGCCATAAATAAACACATTAGGTATTCTCTTTTTTGGATGCACATAAACAAAGGCATCCGTTTTATAAGACTTCCCGATTTTGCCACACAAGGCATCCCAAGTATTTTTACAAATAGCTTCGTTCGTTTTTTTATAAACGGTTTTAGCACAAGCCATCGGAACCATACTGATTCCTACAGTCCCAAAACTTAATATTTTTATAAACTTTTTACGTTGCACGTGTTTCTCTCTTAAATTGAACGTTTTTTGATTTCAGAAATATCTTCCTTTAATTCAAACTCATCCATGTTAATTGGTCCCAGTTTTCTGTAACATAAGGTTGAGGTAATCCTTCTGTTGATCGGCCTGTTTTTATAATATCAGTGATTTTAGCTGTTAGCCTACTAACCACTTCTGGTTGCTCAAAATATAAGTTTGTAGTTTCTCCAGGATCGTTTTCCATATCGTAAAGTTCAAAAGGTGCTTCACCCTCTTTTGGTTCTATAATAACAGGTTTTAAAGAACCACCAGAACCTCTAAGCATGTTTAATTTCCATTTCCCTTCGCGAATAGCAAAATGCCCCGTAAATGAATGATGAATTACCGGTCTATCTGCTTTTTGCTTAACAGCGGCGTCCTTCATCATTGGCCATAAGCTGTAACTATCTTCTCCTGCATTATCAGGTATTTTAGCTCCAACAATATCAGCAATAGTTGCTAAATAATCGGTTTGACAAACTGGATCGTTTACTTGACTTCCTGCTTTAATAGCATTTGGCCAACGCATTAAAAACGGTACTCGGTGTCCGCCTTCATAAATATCACGTTTTCCACCTTTAAAATTCATACAACTATAATGTCCGTAAGTATTTCTTTGATAAGCATAATTAGATTCTGCACCATTATCCGATGAAAAAATAACCAAAGTATTTTCATCTAAACCATTTGCTTTTAAAGCATCCAACACTTGCCCGATACGATAATCTGTTTCCTCCATAAAATCGCCATAATTTCCGCAGTTACTTTTTCCTTGAAAATCAGGATGTGTACAATGTGGTAAATGTGGGCTTGTAAGTGGTAAATATAAAAAGAAAGGTTTTCCAGATTTAGATTCATCCGCAGCATTACCGATGTATTCAACGGCTTTATCGGCAAAAGTTTTAAGTACCAATTCGTCATTAAATGAAGGCGCTACCTCAACATAGCCTTTCGCTTGTTCTTCCTGATAAGGAGGCGTCATTCTATACGTACGTGGTGTTACATCCAATTTCTTTTTTGTATAAAGCGTTGGTGGATCAAGCACTCGATCGTTTTCTAAATAAGTTAATATACCATAATTCATAGAAGCAGGAATTCCGAAGAAATAATCGAAACCTTTTTCTATTGGACCATCTGTGAAAGGTTTAGACCAATCGCGACCACCCTTTTTCACATCACCTTCAAACTCCATTTGAAGGTGCCATTTACCAATCATGGCTGTACTATAACCTTGCTCACGAAGTAACGAAGCAATCGTCATTCTATCTTTTTCAATTAAACACGGGCCATCTGCACGTAAAACATTTTTCTTTAAACTTGTTCTCCAACTGTAACGCCCTGTTAACAGGCTGTATCTAGAAGGTGTACAAACCGCATCACTACTATGTCCATCGGTAAAAGTTACGCCTTCGTTAGCTAACTTATCCATATTGGGCGTTTTAAATTTCGCCTCTGGGTTAAGTGCTCCAACATCTCCATAACCTTGATCGTCGGTGTAAATAATAACAATATTAGGTTTTGTTTCTTCGGATACTTCTGTTGCCTGATTTTTACTTTGTTGCCCACAAGAGACTAATAAAACAAGGTTCAAATAAGCTACTAATTTTAATATTAATTTCATTTTGATATTTTAAATTCCGCCTAAATAGCGTTTTTAATTTATTTTTTCAACATATACATAATATGCAGGGTGTACACGACCTAACTCATCTATAAGTTGTGCTTCCATATCGTATTTTCCCGCTGGAATCTTCCCTGTAAAAGTTACTTCATCTTGATCTGCTTTAATGTCTAAAGTTTTAGAAATATTAGCTACATATAAGAAAGCTTCTTTAAAATCTGATTTTTCTCCAGCTGGCGATGTTTTATCATATTCGATAGCCTTTTCTTGAGCTGGAAACGTCGCGTTGATAGCTAAGTTCCTTTCTCTTGGAAACCTGCGTAAACTGATTTTATAATCGCCATCTTCAACAAATTCAATTTTCCACTTACCACCAGCACGAGCACCAGTAATAGCTCCATTTTGGTGCCAAGCTCCGCTAAATTTCCCTACAATCATATCGTGAGCTGAAATTCTACTCGGGTTTTCTTTTGGAGAACCTACTTTAATGTAAGCATAACGCTCATTAACTTCTTCGTCTACAAAAGATTGCCACCAGGTTTCATACCCCACACTTAAACGAGCAGCGACTTCTGGGTGTGCAGAAATAATGTTATTTTGCTGACCTAAATCGTTATTTATATTATACAGTTCTTTACCATCAACTAAACGCCAATCTTTGTCCATAACTGTATATTTTCTATACTTGATTAGGTTTTGTTCTCTTTGGGTATCCATATATAAAATTCGGTTTTCCCAAGTATCATTCTTAGCCTCTAATAAAGGTGTTAAACTTTTACCATCCAGTTTTTTAACCGGATTAAAATCTAAACCTAATAAATCTACAAATGTTGGTAATAAATCGTAATGCGCTACTAACTCATCAATATCTTTACCGCCTGTCAATTTTCCGTCTGGCCATCTAATATAAAGTGGCACACGGTGTCCACCTTCGTACTGGCTACCTTTACCACCTTTTAATCCTGCATTGTAAACACTTCTACCTGCTGCGGTACCATTATCTGTAGTAAAAATTACGATGGTATTATCGGCGATACCTAAATCGTCTAATTTATCTTCTAACTTTTTGAAATTGTCGTCAATATTGGTAATCATTCCATAAAAACGCAAGGTTCTCTCATTGATATCTTTATACTTTTTACCTTGGTATAAATCAAAATAATCTTTTGGAAGATTATACGGTGAATGCGGTGCATTGGTAGAAATATAACAGAAAAAAGGTTTGTCTTTATTGGTTTCAATAAAATCTAAAGCACCATTGAAAAACACATCTGAGCAATACCCATCATACTTTTCCATTTTACTATTGTGCCAGTAGGTATCATCGAAATAATCGTTACCCCAATAATCTGGACCTTGCCCTACACCTCCGCCACCATGACGAATAACTTCATGAAAGCCTCTATCTTCAGGACGAAAAGGATAATTATCTCCTAAATGCCATTTTCCGAACATGGCATTAGTATATCCGTTTTGAGCAAAAATTTGAGGTAAAGTCACTTCATCTTCAAAAAGAATAGAGCGCCCATTAATAGTATGAAACACATTAACACGATTACTATGGCGTCCCGTCATGATTGCTCCACGTGTTGGTGCACAGGTAGTTGATACGTGGTAATTTGTAAAACGAACCGCATCGGAATAAAACTTATCGATGTTTGGTGTCTGAATAAACTCATTTCCCTCACAAGCTAAATCGCCCTTCCCTTGATCATCGGTAATTACAATAATGACGTTTGGCTTCTGTTTTGATTGTGCCGAAAGCTTATCAACATGTGCAAATATGGTAACTAAGACTAAAAATAGTAATGACGTTTTTTTTCTCATTATGGTAAAAGTTAGGTTATTAATTCCTAAAAGTAAAAAATTATAAAACCTAACCTATATTTTTTCGACGAGCGTATAATATGCTCCTAATTCTTTACCTGAATCTAAAGTAAACCACGTTTGAAGTTGTGTTTCTCCTGCTTTAAGATCTACGGTGAATTCTACAAATTCCGCATTAGGATCTACAACAACAGACTGCTCTTCATCTTGAATTTTAATTCTAGCATTTTTAATAGTTAACTTTTTACTTTTTACACTTTCTCTAACCGTTGTGCCTTCTAGAGTTGGACGCACCGGAGCCACGCCATTTAAAGGTAAACCTGTTTCTATTGGCCAACGACGTAATTTTAAGTTGTAAGTTCCACTTTCAGCAACCTTTACTAACCAATACCCATTATCGATATAACCTTGTCTAATATGGCGTTGATGCCACGGACTTGCTGCCGCTGTAGTGTGCCAATCATGACCGTGTAACGTTGTTGGGTTTTCATTTGGAGTACCTACAATAATATAAGGTTGATCGGCATAACTTGGAGAAATTTCTTTCCACCAAGCATCATACTCTGCTTTAAAAGCATCCATTTTTTCAGGAAATTGATCGGCAACATTAGTACGTTGTTCCGGATCTTTACTTAAATCGTAAAGCTCGGTACCATTAACAAGTCTCCAATCGCCTTTCATAAAAGCGGTTCTTCTCCAAGGTTCTGGCACTTCAGTACGTTGCGAATTTGTAATAATCGCACGATCTACAAATGCTTCATTATGACCATCGATTAATGGTTTTAAACTTTTTCCGTCGAATTTTAAATCTTCTTTAACTTCTAAACCACATAAATCGACCAAAGTTGGTGCAATATCGTAATGTGCCGTAAGTTCGTTAATATCTTTTCCGGTAGTAATTCCACCATCTTTCCAGTGAATGAATAAAGGCACACGGTGTCCACCTTCATACATACTCGCTTTAATACCACGCATACCTGCGTTGAATCCTTTATCAGTAAAACCATCTAAACGATCGCCTCCTTTTTCAATTTTTGCTCCTGCTGAAGTTCCATTATCAGTAGAGAAAATCAAAATGGTGTTATCCATTAAATCGATTTCTTTTAAATATTCTACTAGTTTCCCAAGGTTCTCATCAACATTAGAAATTAAACCGTAAAAGGCTGCATTTGGTATGTTTTCATTATTTTCATAAGGATCTGAATATTTCTTATCAACAAAATACGGCGTATGTGCTGCGTTGGTAGATAAATAACAGAAGAATGGCTTATTATTCTTTTGATTTTCTGCCATGTAGTTTTTAGCATTTTCGAACCAAATATCAGTACAAAATCCTTCAAATTTCTTTAACTCACCATTGTGCTTGTAGGTATCATTAAAATAATCATTATCCCAATAATCCAAAGCTTGCTCAACACCACCTCCACTGTGTACTAAAACTTCTTCGAAGCCTTTGTCTTCCGGACGAAATGGGTAATTATCACCTAAGTGCCATTTTCCAAAAATTCCGGTTGCATAGCCATTATCTTTAAAAACTTGAGCAATAGTAGTCTCTCTATCTAAAATTAACGAACGCCCGTTTACAGTATGCCAAACACCAGCTCGGTTTGAGTGATGCCCCGTCATTAAAGCGGCTCTTGTTGGCGCACAAGTTGGAGATACGTGATATTGTGTAAAACGCGCACTTACATCGTAAAGATTATCGATGTTTGGTGTTTTAATTTCCTTGTTGCCAAGGCGTCCAATATCACCATAACCCTGATCGTCTACAACAAGTAAAATAACGTTTGGTTTTTCTTTCTTTACCTCAGTCTTTTTTTCTTCCGATTTACAAGACACCATAAATAAGGCGCATAAAATTACAGCAATAAGACCTCTACTTTTTTTCATAAGAATTAATTTATCTGAATAGATGTTGAATGTTTCAATTAAAATATCCGCGCTTTAGAAAACGGACATTTAAGAGCATAAAAATATCATTTCCTTAGAAATATGGATATAAACTATCATTCAAATACTATAAATTATAGGCTTATATTGAAAAAACTTCGATGTTTAGAGGGATTAACTACTTTTTTTCTTCGGAAGCAGGATAGGTTTTTACAAGATTAGCTGTTCCATAATCGGTTACTTTACCACTACTTTTCACTTGATTTCCTTCGGATAAATGACCTAAAATAACCGGATAATTAGTGCCGTTTTTTATTGAAATTTTTGTCGCACTATACGTTTTATTTCCAAAATGCTTCTTAAAATTTTCCTCATATCCTTTAGGTACATTTGGATAATCTGTAGTTAAAAACTGAAAGCGAGCAGGATAACCAACCACAATGGGTCTAAGTGTATTATCGATAGTTTCTGAAGGATTAGCTGCCGTTAATTTTATATTATGTCCATGCCCTTTTATGGCTGCAAATACATGGTTTCCGACAGCATGTGGAGCCGGTAAAACAGTTAAATCTATATTTTGGTTTGATACTTTATCAAAATGCATGTAAAGTAACGGCCCGTAAGCAGCATTGCCTTTACAATTAATCATTTCGCCACCATTATTTAGAGAATAGCCCTCGACAACACAATCTAAAACTGTGCTATTTTTAACCGTTACTTTCCCTTTTGCCATGTACAATTTAATACCGCCTCTACATTTTTTAACCACACAATTCTCGACGGTTACAGACCCTGGAATATTATAAGCGCGAATACCATCTTCCGTAAGGTTAAACATTACATCACGAGGAATAGGAAGTCCTTCCATTTCTCCAAGTGGCATTTTGTAATTAAATCGTTTTGGTAAATCACCATCGTTAGTTTCTGTGTAAGCATCGTTACTTGGGCGCACATCACCTTCAATGTAGGTGTTTTTAATTAGGGTTTTATCAGCGTTTTTCTGCATGTAAATAACATGTCCAAATGCTCTATGTTGAAATTCGCAATTATCAACCGTATTCCCCACGCCTGTAATTAACAAAGCGCAACGTTTGTCTAAACCGGTAGCATTACCTCTGCCAATACCGTACATATTGCCATAGCCATAAGGAAACGAACCTCTTACGGTTAGCTTTATGCCATCCACAGTATTATTATTTCCTGAAACGCGAATATTTGCACCTCCTTTTAAGCCTTTCGCCAAAGTTTTTCGGTTTTGATTGTAGCTCCCAAAATCGGTTACTTTCTCCATACCGTTTTGGTAAGTATCTTCGAAATCGCCTCCTCTTAAAATATTATTAGAACCTGTAATATCGAAATGAGCATCTTTACATGTTCCGACAGGGAAATTGATATAAACCTCATTCAGTTCAATAATATTGTTAGAACCGGAACATGGGAAACCTCTAGATTCTATTGGTAAATCGGTAATATTATATTTTCCTGGCTTAAGAATAATGTGCTGATTACTTTGCTGAACGGCTTCCCGTAACCCTGATAAACTAGACACTTTAATTTGATTTAACTGAAGTCCTTTTTCAACTGTTTTACTTTTGTTTTGAGCACAACTAAACTGCGCAACGACGAACATAAGTACTACTGCAATATTTATAAACTTGAGATGTTTCATTTTAAAATATTCTTATCAATTATTTTGTTTGAATGGTATTGTTTGTACCTAAATCTTCTATAGTTCCAGACGTTCTGCCTGTTACACCTAAGCTTTTATTCGAAAGATATAATGGATAATCGGTAAGATTATTAATTTCAAAATCGGAGCCTTTAAAGTCGTTTTGATGCGGGAAATTTCCATTTAATAAACGAATGTTATTTTTTACACCACCAACTTTAATTTCCAATCCGTGCTCTACGCCTTCATTACTTCCACGTAAAGTGATATTATGACCACGACCACCTATATAAGCCACACTTCCAGAACCATTCATGTATGGGTTACTCGCAGGAATAATCGTGATATCAGCATTAAAATTCTTGTCATTTTCATAAGTCGATGAATACACTGGACCGTAACTGCAATCGGCTCTACAATTCACCACATCGCCAGAACCTAATGAAAATCCGTTTTCACTACCAATAACTGTACAGTTTTCAACATACTTTTTACCAGTGGCATGCGCTAAAGTAACACCTGTTCTCATGTTTTTAACGGTACAATTTAATATGGTTGGATTAGATGTGCCACGCATAATAAGTTTACCATCGATAATAGTTTCACCTGCATTATAAGCACGAATACCAGCTTCGCCAGTACTTAACATATAACCTTTTGGAAGTTCGTATCCCCAAACCGTCATAAAATCAACTTTGTCGGCAGGCGAACCTGTACCTTTTTCTAATAACATATCGTCGGTACTACGCATTTCGCCTTCTACATAGCAACCTTCTATTGTTGGGTTACTTGCAGCTTGCATAAACAAACAATGCCCGTAACTTCTATGGATAAACGTCGAGTTTTTTAAGTGATTAGATTCTCCACGAATTAAACAAGAACTGTGTTTTTGGTGTCTAATTACGTTTTTTCCGCCCTTACCAAACGCATCGCCATAACCATAAGGAAACGATCCTTTAGCGGCTACGTAAAAACCTTCAACAAGATTTTCTCTTCCATCGATACACACATTTAGCGCGCCTTTTGTTGGCCCATCATAAACCGATCCTTCATCTATTAATGTTAGATTTTTAAGCACATTATTATTACCAACAATTTGAATTTCGTTAATTCTAATATTTCCATAAGATTGAAACACTTTTGTATCCACTTTAATGGTAACCCCTGAGAAATCGTAGGTGCTGTTATTTCCTTCAAAAAGCAATAATACTTTACACTCTTTTCCTACGAAAGACGATTTTTGATACAAACCATTTTTTACATCGGCAGCCGTTATGGAGTAAACACCTGGCGTCATTTTTACATGCACTTTATCCTGACTTAAATAAGGTATTAATTCGCTTAAAGAATTCACCTTAGTTTGTGCGCTAGCAGTGACACTTAGCAGGAAACACATCCCGAAAAGAAACATCGTGTTTTTAATTACTGAAATGGTACTCATAAATTTATTCATTATTAATCTTTATTTTATGTTTTTAATTGATTTAAAGTTGAACTTCTTTAATTTTTATTTCTCTGTAAATTAATTCTGAATACTCCGCTTGGAGTGCTATAAATCCAGATTTAAGCGATAAACCGCCATGTGTTGCATTGGTAATTTCGTTGATTAAAACTCCATTTAAATAGTATTTTGCACTATCTCCTCTAACCTGTAGCAAGACTTGATTCCAACCTGGCTTTTCTTCATCCGTCCATTTTTTTGAACTACTATAGCTTCTTCTTTCTATTTTTAAAATTTCGCCATCTTTTAACACATCACAATGTGCTCCTAGAATATTCCATAAATCGCCACAATCACCTTCTTGAATTTGATATTCTAAACTAGATGGCCATGCATAACTACCAACCGGACAATGATACAATAAACCCGCATCGCGTATTTTATCTAGGCGTGGTTCAAATTTACGCTCACCCCATTTAAATTCAAACTTTAAATCATAAGAGCTATAAGCTTTTTTAGTAATTGCAACCCCATAAGGCGCAGCCGTTTTCTTCCAGTTGTACATGGCTTTAAGCTCCTTTCCATTATATTCAAACATAGTGTTTGCTTCTTGCTCAGTCGCATCTCCGTTTGCAATAAAATCGTAATTGGGTCCCGTTTTTTCTGAATTTTCAAAAAGATCCACCCAAGTATTCAGTTTGGTTTCTCTTGTATTATCTAATTTTCTAATTAGAATATTTCTATAAGCAACACTTCCATGATCGCCCTGCAACCTTAATGGCGCAAAAGCAACCTCAGCACCATCTAAACCTTCACGAGTAGCTCCTGAAACTTCTATATTTTGATGAATAATTTGTCCGTTAAGAATAACCTTTTCGAACATGGCATTTTTAATTTTATTTCCTTCTTTATCAAATCTAGGCGCTCTAAAAATAATATCATAAGTCTGCCATTCTCCTAACGGCAAAGTTGCATTAACTCTTGGAGAAACACCTTCGTATCCCTTTTCTCCTTTAGGTTTACTTTCATCCCAACGTTGATAAATTCCTCCGCAATCGGAAAATTTTGGGTTTTCATTTCCAAAACTATCAAAAATTTGGATTTCGTATCTACTTTGAAAATAAATACCAGAATTGGAACCTTTTGGTAATAGAAATTCAATGTGTAATTCCATATCGCCAAACTCATCTTTAGATTCCAAGTGCTTCGTTTTCCCTGTAGGCCCATTCACAAAAACACCTTCTCCTTCTGTATATTGAAACGCCTTATTATTAACAGAATCAACATTTACTTTGTTTGCAAGAAACCAATCTCCTACAGGCTGTTTAAAATCATTTATAGACTTTAATTTAATTTGTCCAAAAATTGAATTTGAGAAACACGTTATTATCGCTAAAAAAACGATGTGTATTTGATATTTCATATTAATAATTGTTTTATATTCTTAATTTCCCATAGAAAACCAGTTACTCTTAATCATTCTCCAAGAATAGACCTAATAGTTCCTCTTGAAAAAAGAGTATTCTTTATTATTATTTCTAGCTTCTTTTTCTTGTAGGAGTAAAGTTAGCTCAAGCTGTAAAAAAATATTATAACGCATGATTCTTTTACTATAACAACGAACCATAAACACAAAAAGACCATACTAAAATTCAACTTTAGCATGGTCTTTTGTTTTTTTTCCGAATGAAACTCTTTAATTAATGCTCTTAAAATTGAACTTCAAATTCATCTCCTAAAAACAAAAATCTTTGTTCGCTATTTGCTCCTGCAATACGAAAAGCAAACTCAAATGGCGTATTGTTAAAATCGTAATAATCTCCATTCCCCTTTTTAACGGTTAACTTTTTATCTTTTTCAGAATACGAAAAAACAATTTCAGAATACGTTTTATTTTCATAATTATATGACGCTCCATCATCTAAATACATAGTAAATTCAGCATTTTCACCTGGATAAACTATAATATCTGTAGACTCTGTTGTTCTTTGATCGGCATATTGAAGCTTTGGTCCAATAGGCAAAATAGTTCCTGCTTTTACAAACATTGGCGTTTCGTCTAATTCCGCTTTTACAGTTACTTTTTTACCGCCTTCTATTTTTTCATCTGTCCAATAGTTATACCATTGTCCTTCTGGAAAATACATCTCTTTTTCACGATCTTTATAAGTTGTAACAAAACCTACCATAATAGATTCTCCAAAAAAGAACTGATCTTTAATACCCCAAGTATTTTTATCATTCGCATAATGATATACCAAAGGCGTCATTAACTGACGGCTATTATTGGTTATTTGCCATGCTTGAGAATAGATATAAGGCATTAATTGATATCTTAAATCTATAAACTTACGTGCTGTACTTTCAAAGGCATCATCGTATCTCCAAATTTCTGTTTCCGATACATACCCATGGATACGGAAAATGGGACTAAAAGTTCCAAACTGAAACCAACGGGTTAGCAACTCTATATATTCTGGATTTGTGTATTGATTATCGTATTGCGGATTGATAGATTTTGAATCTCTGAAGAAACCTCCAATATCATGTGTCCAATATGGTACACCAGCCATGGTAAAATTCAGTCCTGCCGGAATTTGCTCTGCAAATTGTTCCCAAGACGCTTCTACATCACCCGACCAAGACGTTGCTCCGTATCGTTGTTGCCCTGCATAAGCCGATCGTGTTAAATTAAAAACACGTTCCATAGGAAATTCTTCCCTGCGTCCCTCATACATGGCCTTTGTTACTAAAAGCGAATACGGATTCTGAACCTCTTCATACGGTCCAACTGCTGTATTTACTTTTGTATCATTTACGCCTTCTGGCTCCGTACCATCTAACCATATCGATTTTACGCCTTTGTGAAACATAGAATCACTTAATGCACGATAAAACTGCTTGCTTACTTTTGTATCGTAAATATCTACATAATTACTACTTTCAATTTTAGTAAGTCCATACTTTTCTTCCAAAGGTTTATTTTTCACCTCTGGCCAAACTGAAACCATTAAGTTTAAATTTAACTTAGTTAACTCTTTAACCATAGCATCTGGATCTGGATATTTAGCTCTATCCCACTCTGGACCTTTAGTACCTTTTGGCCAGTAAAACCAATCTTGCACAATGTTATCAACAGGGATTTCTCTTTCTCTCATTTCCCGAGCATTTTCTAACAATTCCTCTTGATTATGATACCGCTCTCTACATTGCCAAAACCCATAAGATTTCTTTGAAAACATAGGCGCCTTTCCTGTTAACGCTTGATAATTTGAAATGACTTCTCCTGGGTTATCTCCATAAACGAAATAATAATCGATGGCATTTCCTTTGATGCTACTAAAAACAGTTTTATTAAAATCGGGTTCATTATAAAATAATTTTCCTGGTATTTTTGCTCCCGTATTTTGGAATATCACTTTATAAGCTTTACCTGCTTCCAAATGTTTTTTCCCTGAATATCGTCTAGGCATCCATATGGTTGAATAATTAATAACATCCTCTCCATCTATGTTTACATTTATTTCCCCTCTCATACGGCCAGCATTATCACTTAATGCTAAAAACGTATATTCTCCTGTTTTCGTTGGTGTAAATGTTGTTTCACGAATGTTCTTTTTAGCAGCTTCTTTGGCGGCATAAGCTGCTACATTTTCTTTTTCACCATCAATAGGCGCTACTGCTTCCGCATTTTTACTTTCAACTTCACCTTTAGATTCAAATACTATCTCATTTTCAGGATTATTAAAATCGGTAAGACTATAATTATGCCAATAAATACCATAACCTTTAGTTGAAACCAAAAACGGAATAGCAATTTCCTGATTATATTGTTGTAAACGAATTGGAACGTTTTTCCAGTTCATGATACCACTTTGAAACTGCCCTAAACCATACAAACCTTCATCTCCTGCATGAAACCCTTGTGAAACATGGTGTTCCTTTCCTGCTTCTTCGGAATTAATAAATGTATGCTGATTTGTTTCAGATAATAAATTTTTACCGTCCTTAGTTTCATAAGTAATTGTGCCATCACTATTTACAAATACTTTTACCAACTTGGTGCTAATAGTGATTTTTTCAGATGATTCCTCTAACTTCCAATCAACCTTTTGTGGTTCTAAAACCGTTACATAATCTGGAATTTCAGACGGTGTACTTGTATTCAGTATTTTATTAACATGAATAATAGCTTCATCAATAATTTCAACATTAATATTTAAGCTATCCTGATGAATGGTGAGGCCATGTTCCGATTTCTCAATATTGTATTTATATTTTGAGTTACAGCTTACTAAAAAAAGAAGCGTTATACTTAGAAAGCAAATGTTTTTTGTCATTATAATTTTGGTTTTTAGTTGGTAATAAAAAGTTGATGCGATTTGAAAACATCTATATCAACCCGTTGGTATTTATAATTCACTTCAATGTTAGTTAATAGCTTTTTGATACATAGTCTCTGTTTTTGCTCTTAATTGTTCCAAAACAGCAGTATATTCAGAATTATTTACCAAATTATGTTGTTCAGAAGGATCTTTTATCACATCATAAAGTTCCTCGATCTTAGGGGTATGTTCGTAGTAAACTATATACTTCCATCGGTTTGTGCGCACACCTCTACTTCTATAAGATTTATTAGCTTTGATTAAATTCTGATTAATTTCATCTACATTGTCTTTGTAGCGTTCCTTAAACATATCTACTAAAAACAAATCCTCCATATAAACTGCATCACGCCATTGCGACATATCTTCAGTTTTACTTAAAACACCACTAATATCTCGACCTTGCATGCTTTCTGGCACTTCTAAACCTGCCATAGAAACAATTGTAGGTGCCATATCTACTGAAGAAATTAAAGCGTTTTCACGTCGTTGACGCTTAGATTCCGGCATACGTCCATCATAAATTATAAGCGGCGCCTTAACAGATTCATCATACAAAAGACATTTATCAAAAAGCCCATGAGAACCTTGAAAACGTCCATTATCGCTAGTATAAATAATAACGGTGTTTTCTAACATGTTCTTCTCTTTTAGTTTTTCAACCAAAAAGCCAACTTGTTCATCTACGGTATAGCCTTGCGTTGCAAAACGACGTACAAGCCTTTGGTACATTTCGGGTGTAGACGAGCGTTGTTTATGTAAATACACACCACGTGCATTTTCTTTTACTACATCTGGTAAAACTGGATTTTCACCTTCTACCCAGTTCTCTGGAGCCTTCATATTTGCACTTTTAAACTGTTCGAAGTGTGGCATAAACATATCCTGATTATTATCGTGTTTAACAGCATAAAAACTAACCGACAAACAAAACGGTTGATCTTCTGGCTGAGTGTCTATAAAACGCATCATAGCTTCTCCTGTTCTTAAAGTTCTTCCTGAATTTTGACGACCTTCTTTATAGATGTTTTTCAACTCGATATCGTCTTCTGGCCAGGTAACATGCCCTTGTCTATCACGTGTTTCACTTCCTGCAAAAAAATCAAAAACACCTCCCATATGTTCCTTATAAAAGTGCTCTTTTGGTGTACTAGGACGTGTAGCTTCATTTGTTACAGTAAAACCAACCTTACCAATAAAACCTGTTCTGTAACCCGCATTTTTAAGTAATGCAGGATAACTTTTAGTAAAATCATTTTGCGATAACGTATAATCATCCGGAGCTACAAAACCCACTCTATGATTTGAATTATATCGCCCTGTTAACATTGTAACTCGACTTGGCATACAAATAGCTACCGCGTAAAAGGCCTGATCGAACACCACACCTTCTGTAGCTAACTTATCAATATTAGGCGTATTGAATTCTGGTTTACCATAAATTCCCATATTATCCCAACGCTGATCGTCGGTCATTAAAAAGATAATGTTTGGTTTCGTTTTATCATCAGAGGTTTTATCTAAAACGCTTTCATCTTTCGACTGAGCATTCGTTATGAAAAACAAAAGCATGAACAAAGTAAGAGATACTATTTTATGTAAACTTGGCATAATTTGTCCCTTTATCTAGGTTAGTTTAGTTATTTTTATTCTAATTAGTCTCTTAATTTCTAGTGCGTAACTCGTTAATTTTTTTATCCGCATTGTTTGTAATGTGGCGATCGTATTTTTGAGTATAAAGCGTTGCTACCGATGGGTATTCCTCTGGAAGTTTATTGTAATCTTTCCAAGCTTTATCATAAGCTTTTATCCATTTTTTAACAGCCTTTGTATCTCCCTGTTTTTCAGCATCGGCCATGTTAATAATAATTCGGTATATTTTATAAAGTCTTAATCCATATTCCGAAGAGCCTATAGCATGGTTTTTAGTTGCTTCACTATCCCATTCAATAGATTTTGCCAACTTAACAATCGTTTTCCATTTGGCAACAGATTCATCTTTTTGTTCTAAATTCCGTTTACGTTCCTCTTCTCCTTTTACAACACCAGGCCAACCAATACCTTGATCTCGAGTCCACCAAGGGTTCATATCGCCATAAGTACTATTTCTTCCTCGCACTACAGCTTCCGCAGAAAGCAAACATAATTTTCTAAATTTAGCAACATCATCACCTTCTAAATTTAAACGTTCGGTAGCATATCTATTAAAAATAAATTCTTCACTTTTATCTGTATTCTGCCCCCATTGCGCCATAACCCAGGCGTTTAAATCGCACCACATTTCGCTTTGAATATAAGGCCCTTCCCAGCCACCACCACGAGACCACGTCCAGATACCAGCATATAAGTCTGGTCTTTTCTCTACGAATTCACCAATGCTATTAATTTCCTCTTCAGGCATTCTGGCGTGTTCCTCAAAACCATCAATAACACCATTGGCAACATAGTTAGGATAAGCGCCTTTACCTTCGTATTCGCGGGCTGCTTGAACCTCTATAATTTGTCGGTGACGTCCTTGACCAATTATTTTACTAAATGTACGTGCTCTATGAAAATCACCTTCACAATGTTTTATACTGATAATTAAATTATCGTGTGGTTCTATAGCATTGCTCACTTCCATATAGGGCCCCATTTTTCTATCAAAGGCAATCCATGTACGGAAAATAAGTTGCTTATTTCGCTTTACACAAATTTCTTCTCTAAGAATTTCCATTAAAGGAATAATTGTTTTTTTAGGACTATTTTTATTTTCAATAGCACCTTGATGATATGGTGCATCGTGTAAATAAGTTTCGCCAATACGCACTACCAAACCATCTAGATCTGGAAACTGATCGAACATTTCGTTAATTTGAGCACGGATAAACTTTTCCGTTAAAGCATTATTTGGATCTCCAAAAGTACTTTCAATATCATATTTTTCTATTAAACGCTTCGGAAATAAAACCAAATCGGACATGGCATAAATAGCCATTCCTTGTGCTTTACTACTCGCATGCATCTCTTTAATTTGTGCCGCTTTAGCATCGACCCATTGGCGTTCTTCAGAGCCTTTTGGTAAAATATCTTTATCTACAGATTCCCAATTTATGGCTAATGCAGGCGATTCAAACAGAAAATAAACCTTACCGTTATAGCCCATTTCTTTTATAACCGCTGGATCATTATAGGCCGATTGATAAGGAGCTTCACCAGGATTATGATGAACCATATCTAAAATTAATGGCGAATCAACATTGTTTTGAGCAGCAACCTGATTATTAAAAACACTTGCTAATACTAAAAAACATATTACTAAACACGTTTTGAAATTCAATTTACTCATTTATATAAAATTTAATTAATAGGATTAATATATGGGTTAGATATACTCAAACATAGAAAACTATTACTCTTATCGATTATTAATTCGACCAATAACTTCTGCATTCATATAACCAACACCTCTTTTTTAATCCTTTATATTGAATGTTTATTTTTTAACTAAAATAATTTCTTCTCCTGCTTTTGTTGGAATATCAAACAAATACGATGGTTTTAAAGTAAGCTCCTTTAACTGAGCCTTTTTTGAAACTAAGGGTTGCTTAATATCCGGTATGCTATAAAATTTATTTGAATTTATAGCTGTTGCTTTGCTCAACTGTTTTCCATTTTCAAAAGCGAGTTCATTATAAGCACGTACTCGTAAGTTTCCTCCTAAATTAGATTTGATAATGGCTTTTACAATTTCACCATTTTTCCATTCTAAAGATTCAATTACAAAACCACCTCTAGCGCGTAATCCTTTAACGTTTCCGTCTTTCCAAACATCAGGAAGTGCAGGAATTAAATGAATGGCTTCATCATGACTTTGCACTAACATTTCAGCTAAACCTGAGGTAAATCCGAAATTTCCATCAATTTGAAATGGTGGATGTGCATCTAACATATTGGCATATGTGCCGCCGCCTTTTGGAGACCCTGGTCTGCCCACCAATTTAATTTGTTCTCCCATTAATTTGTAGGCATGATTTCCGTCTAACAAACGCGCCCATAAATTTATTTTCCAGTTCATAGACCACCCTGTTGAAGGATCTCCTCTTTGGATTAATGTATTTTCAGCACCTTGAAACAACTCTGGGTTTCTGTAAGGAGACATCAAATTAGAAGGATACAATCCATATAAATGTGATACATGACGATGCTTATCTTCTGGATCGTCTAAATCTTCCATCCATTCTTGTATTTGATTGTATTGCCCAACTTTCATAGGTGGTAACTTTGTTAAAGTTGTTTCCATTTTCGCAACCAATCCTGCATCTACATTTAATAATTTGGCTGCCGCTATAGTTTTAGTTAACATATCGAACACCAACTGGTTATCCATTGTGGTTCCAGCTGCAATATTTATGCCTTTGTTACGTCCTTTAGGCCCGTGTTCTGGAGAAATTGTTGGAGAAATAATCAACCAATCATTTTTAGGTTCAGGAATTAAAACACTTAAACAAAATTCAGAAGCTCCTTTCATGGCTGGATATACAGATTTTAGATAACCTAAATCGCCACTATACATAAATTTATCCCAAACATGCTGAGCTAACCAAGTTCCTCCTGTTGGCCACATGCCCCATGTAGCACCATCTACTGGGCCTGCAATTCTCCATAAATCTGTGTTATGATGCGTAACCCAACCTTCTGCGCCATACATTACTTTTGCTGTTTCTTGTCCGGCCTCAGATAATTCTCTGACCATCTGAATTAATGGATCATGCATTTCTGTTAAATTAGTAACCTCTGCTGGCCAATAATTCATTTGCGTATTAATGTTTACCGTATAAGCACTTTTCCATGGTGGTGTTAAATCTTTACACCATAAGCCTTGTAAGTTCGCTGCTTGTCCGCCTGGTTGCGATGAAGAAATTAATAAATACCTTCCAAACTGAAAATATAAAGCTGCTAGAGCAGGATCGAAACCGTCTCTAAATTCTTTAATTCTAACATCGGTAGGATTCTTTGTAGATTCTGAAACTCCTAAATCTAAAGACACTCGATTAAAATATTGTTGGTAATACGATGAATGATCGGTAACCAAATCCTCATATTTTTTTTGTTCAGCTTTTGCTAAATAATTAGCTGCTCTTCCGTGAGCATCTGCACTTACGTCTTGGTAATTAACAAAGTTTGTTGCTATAGAAATATACAAAATGACACTATCTGCATTTTTAACCTCTAATGTATTATTGGTAGCTGTAAGCGCACCTCCGCTTGGCACAATCTTAACTCTAGAATCAAATTCTACTTCACCTTTAATAGCTGGTGTTTCTTTTGGTAACCTTTTATTTTTATTATCGCTGCCAAAGCCGGTCATAACTAAAAGATTACCATTTTCGGTATACGTTGAGACCTTTGCTGGCTCCGGACGATCCATGGAGGCAGTAAAACTAATTTTACCCGCTTTATTGGCCGTTAACTTAATAACAATAACTTGATCTGTAAATGAAGTAAACATTTCTCGATGGTACTCTACCCCATCTACGGTATATCGAGTTTTATTAATGGCATTTTCAATATCCAATTCACGGTAGTAATCGGTATAGTTTTCTTGATTTTTGAAATTCAATCTTAAATTTCCAACCGTTTCATAAGGCATTCCGTGCGATACCTTTGAAATAAATGACTTCTCAGCCAAACGATGTGCTTCATCATATTTTTCATCAAACAACAAATTTCTAACCTCCGATAGCGCTTCTTTTGCATTAGGATTATCATTTCTGTGCGGTCCTCCTCCCCAAAGTGTTAGTTCATTTAATTGAATATTTTCGTTAACAGGATTTCCAAAAACCATAGCCCCTAGTCTTCCATTTCCTAACGGTAATGCTTCATTCCAATCGGCCGCTGGAGCATCGTACCAGAGTTTATGTTGATTATCATTTTGGGCTAACACATTTCCGAACCCTACACATATTACAATAAAAGTGCTTAATACAATTTTCATCCGTTTTTCTGTTTTAAAAATAACTTTCTAATAATTTTTAACGAAAATAATATTTCCTATAATTTAAAGTATAAACCATGGCCTATTCCATATAAATTATAACTTTTTAATCATTTTCAACAAAACTAAGCCTTGATTTTTAAACATTTAACAAGAATAGGGCACTGACATTTTGATTTGTATGGTTTACAAAATAAAACAGCCATCTTCTATAAAAAAAGATGGCTGTTTTTATTAAATTATAAAATGTGTTTTATTCCAAAATCGCTTTCATGTCTTGTTGAAGTATTTCAGCACTTTTAGCTGCAGCTTCTGCAAAATCTTCGTTTGATGACGCATAAATAATACCTCTTGAAGAATTAATCAACAACCCAACATTTTCCGTCATACCATATTTACAAACGTCTTGCAAATTTCCACCTTGAGCACCAACACCTGGAACTAATAAAAAACTATGTGGAATAATTTTTCTAATATCAGCAAAGTATTCCGCTTTAGTTGCTCCAACAACATACATTAAATTCGCTGCGTTTGTCCACGTTTTAGACGTTTCTAAAACATGCTTATAAAGTTCTTTTCCGTCAACCGTTTTGGTTTGGAAATCGAAAGCTCCAGCATTAGACGTTAACGCTAACATTATTGTATGCTTGTCTTTAAATGCTAAAAATGGTTCTACAGAATCTTTCCCCATATAAGGCGCAACAGTGACAGAATCGAATGCTAAATCTTCAAAAAAAGCTTTTGCATACATAGTACTTGTATTCCCAATATCACCACGTTTAGCATCGGCAATTGTAAAAATTTCGGGATACTTTTCGTTTAAATACTTTATGGTTTTCTCTAAAGATTCCCATCCTTTAATGCCGTAAGCTTCATAAAATGCCGTATTGGGTTTATAGGCCACACACAAATGATGTGTAGCATCAATAATAGCTTTATTGAATGCAAAAATAGGGTCTTCTTCTTCTTTTAAAAGATGTTGCGGTATTTTATTCAAATCCACATCTAAACCAATGCATAAAAAGGATTTTTTCTTCTGAATTTGAGCTACTAATTCGCTTGTTGTCATTTTTAAATACCTTTTAAATCACATCGTTATTAGCCTTTAACTTCTCAGTATTTTCAGCTAACATTAATTCGTCTAAAATTTTCTGAATATCACCATTTACAATATTGGATAAATCGTAAAGTGTTAACCCAATTCTATGATCGGTTACACGACCTTGCGAGTAATTGTAAGTTCTAATTTTAGCCGATCTATCTCCCGAAGACACCATGCTACCACGTTTTGCAGCATCGGCTTCGTTCTTTTTAGCCAATTCCATTTCGTACAAACGAGAACGTAATACTTTAAAGGCTTTTTCTTTATTTTTATGTTGCGATTTTTGATCTTGACATTGCGCCACTAATCCTGTTGGTATGTGAGTTAATCGTACCGCAGAATAGGTTGTATTTACCGATTGACCACCTGGACCTGACGAACAGAAAAAATCAATTCGCACTTCTTTCGGGTTAATTTCTACATCAAATTCTTCAGCTTCTGGAAATACCATAACCGTTGCAGCACTGGTATGTACACGCCCTTGTGTTTCAGTTTGTGGTACACGTTGCACACGGTGAACACCGGCTTCAAACTTTAGAGTTCCGTAAACATCTTCTCCTGAAACTTCAAACTGAATTTCTTTAAAACCACCATTGGTACCTTCACTAAAATCTACCGTGTCAACACGCCAGCCGCGACTTTCGCAATATTTACTATACATTCTAAATAAATCGCCTGCAAAAATACTGGCTTCATCACCACCGGTTCCGGCACGTAATTCTACTACTGCATTTTTAGAATCTTCAGGATCTTTCGGAATTAAAAGTACTTTTATTTCTTCTTCTAACTTCGGAATTCCCACTTTAGCTTCTTCATATTGCATCTTGGCCATATCTACCATTTCAGCATCGCTACCGTCGGCAATAATTTCTTCAGCTTCAGCTAAATTATTAGTGAATTCTATATATTCTTCACGCTTATCCATCAGGAGACGCAAGTCTTTGTATTCCTTATTAAGCTCTACGTAACGTTTTTGATCGGTGATGATATCCGGTTGGATAATTAAATCGCTAACCTCGTCAAAACGTTGTTTTACTATTTGTAATTTCTCTAACATCTGCTTATTTAATTGGGAATCAAAAATACGATAATTTATGAATTTTTAATACTAACTAGGCGTCGAACTATCAGAACTATAAAAATATTTTGCAATATTTTTCGTTATTACAGATAATATGCAACAACTAGCGTCCATTTTTGTTTTTTACAAGCCATTTATGCTATGGTCGTTAGGCATTAATATGTTCTTCCTTTCCATGGGTTTTAGCTTATTCCCCATATTTTTAATTAAGCTAATACTCGTTTTGGTTTTGTGGTATGTTTTAAACGAAACAACAGCCAAGCGAAAATTAATGTTCTATAAAAATTTGGGCATTTCGAACTTTAAATTATTTTTCAGCTTATTTGTTATAGATTGCTTATTAAGTCTTCCGTTTCTTTTACTTCTGAAAGTGTTTCTATGATTTTTGAAATGGATGACATTAATTTATCTAATTAAAAACGGTTATACTACACTAGCTAAAGACTTAAATACCTAGAATATTTTGACTATTTAAACACTTCCGCCTTTAATCAAGATCTAGCACCGCTTCCTTTTTATTTTTTAACACAAAAGCAATAACCCCCAAACATAAACCATATGCGTAGAAAAAGGACCTAAAATAACTTGTTCCTACAAAATTTAGATAATGCGTGATAATAGCGAAAACCTCCGAACAAGTCATAAACGCTACAAAACCCAAAAAATATTTAGAGCGTAAATCTTGAAGTAAAAAATATCTAAACGAAAACACACCTAAAAGCACCAGAGAAGCACCATACAAAATATAGGCTAAAAGCATATTATTAGAGTCTAGAAAAGGATTAATAACGTCTAGAACACCATAAATTCCATAAATATTAACGGCTAAAATAAGCATATAAACCACATTATCTAACCGCTTGCTTTTTAGTCCTTTTTGCTTTGGGTACACGTAAAAAACAAGCATAATATATGCAAGTATCCTTAAAACAGTGGTTAAAATCCCATAATATGCATCTTCGTAAAAGAAAGCTATAAATCGAGGAATAATAAAAAACAACCAGAATAAAACAAGTATCCACTCCACTTTCTCTCTTACTATAATTAAATAAGCCATGAAAAAAGCAAGCTCCATACCTCCTTTTACAATATAGAGCGCTTCGGAACTATCAAAAATGAGACAACAGCAACATAAGAAAAAAAAGATCGATGCTATTGTATATAATTGATTATTAATCTTTAACATAACTTTTTTTAGGAGTATTTGTTCCAATAAAACTAAAAATTAATTTTTAACAGAATAAGGAGTGCAATTTAATTATACAAAATCAAACCTACTATATAACTATAAAATTTTTCCTCTTGAATGTATTATTTTTAACAGAAGCCTTTAAAACAAGCATTTTATTAATAAACCCCTTGTTTTATTGCATTATACAAACTCCGTTTAGCTCTTAATTTAACAAAAATAAGCTTAACAATCAGGATATTATCAATAAAAAATAATATATAAAACTGAAGCAATGAGTTAAAATTGTGGCCGTTTTCAAATTAGGTGAAAGAATTTCACATACCCAGCTTTTATTAAAAACCTATTGTGCGTATAAATATTATGAGAAATTTGTTAACCCAAAACTTGGTAATTAATTCGGGTCTAAAAAACCTAATCCATTTCGGATAAAACAACTTGAAGCATTTAGTAGTTTTACTTCTGAATAGACTTTAAAAAATCCCGTTATTGAGTTTAGTTTATATTAATCATCAAAATCGCCGCCACCTTCAACAGGCAACTGGTCTATAAAATCATCAATATCTGAAATTTCAATAAAATCTAACGACGGTAAAGAAAACTCACTTGGAAGCACTTTTCTTCCTATTAAATCGGAGACTCCCGATGTTACATGGATGTTTAAATCGACGCTCTTTTTTAAAATATTAAGCCCTATTTTAACCCATTTATTCTTTGCTAAAGCCTTTAAATTAGAGGTTTCTTGTTTATCATGAGATTCTTTTTTCTGAAAAACATCTCTTAAAAATAAATCTACCGCTTTAGATTGTTCGCCATTAACAATGGAATCATTATTAATATCACTAATTGTTGTTCTTAAATCGGATGCTAAAATAAAATTAACCTCAGATGGAATATTTCGGAAAACCATTTCTAATAATTCCCGCTTTACCTTAATTGCTTTCGTATCGAAAACTTCTTGTTTAAGAATTCCAGAATCGTCGTTATAAAGTGAATAATCAGACTTAAATCCTTTTATTTCCGTAGAATCTTTTACCTGTTTAGTAGTATTATATTTCGATAGTAAGTTAAAGGTATTATCTACCGGAGATGGCAGACTATTAGGGAACGTTTTATATTTTTCGTTTGTTTTGTAATTTGTAATACTCGTGCTATGTTTATTTTTTTCACCCGAAAATTTGTCGGAATAATACAAAACAACACTGTCTTTTTCTAAATCTATTATAATACCGGCATAATTATCAAAAACGGTATTTACACCGCCTCTTTTTTGCTCTCTTTTAATATAATTTTCTGAAATCGTATAGGTAGTATGCACTTTAAATAAACTTCCATATAAACCTCTAGATTCAGAGAGTGTTATTTCTCCTTCAAAATAAGGGGCTTCTTTTTTTACTTCGTTTTTACAGCTAAAATAACATGTCATAAAAACAAGACATATTATAGCATTTAAAACAATTCTATGCTTCATAAAAAGATATTAATCGGAACTATTTGATAAATATAATGAGAGAATGTGTTATTAGAAATCTACAGCAAAACCAACACCCAGAAATTGTTTCCATTGTACACGGGCACCAGCTTCAGCTGTTTCTCCATCGACATCGGTTTCAATAGTTGTTTTAACATCATCATCATAACGCAGTTGGGCCCCTAATGTCGCCCTAATAAAACTGTTTACTTTAAAGTCGAAATCTACACGCCAGTCCAAATCTACATTTCCGAAATTATTAATATAATCGGAATACATGCTCACTTGGTTTTTAATATTTATATTTTCCACCAACTCCATTTCATAGCTATTGGTTATTAAAACACCAACTTCTTGCCTTGTTCGCTCGCCGGGTCTAATAATCATACCTGCGGAATCATAAACGGCTTCTGTAACCCCAAAAGCGCCTGAGTTTGCTAAATTTTCATCTAAAACAAAAGTGGCTTTTAAAGTTATAGGTGAAAAATAGCATGACAACTTTTCTATGCGTTTACCATATTCCATTCCGGCTCCTAAAAACAAATAACCTGGTGCCATAAGCCTAGAAATAGGGTCGTCAGTATTTGGGTAACTATAACCATTTGTTAATTGTGTTCTAAAGTTTAGTTGCGCAGAATAAAACCAATTCGATTCTAAATCGGGCTTAAACCCCATACTAGAATTAATCTCTAAAACATCGTCTGTTTTTCTAAGCTCTCTAGATTGCTGCTTGTTTATACCATAACGAAAACGTGCATCGTTTCTCCATGAAAAGTACCGATCGCTATAATTAGCATTAGTTTCAAACCCTAATAAACCTGAAATAGAATTACTACCACCAGAATTCCAATTAACAAAGGCAACTTCACTTAAATCGAAAGTCGCTTTATTTTTTTGTTCCCATTGCGGACCATCATATTTTGGTTTTGCAACCTTTAAAAATAAAGAATCGGGCTGAGCGTAAACACTTTGAATAAGTAAACAAGTAATAATTAAAACAGAATTTTTCATGGTTACATTAGGTTGTTTTTTAAAAATACAGAAAACATCAATAATTGTACCGTTTTAACGGAAATTTTATAATTATATTTCAAGTGGTTTCTTTTTATCAAAATCGAGTACGCTATAAGCGAGCATTCCTGCTAATCCTAAAACGTATAAGGGTCTAGAAAAATAATACAAAATATCAAAACCTAAATAGTACGCCGATGATGTTAACACATTAGAAATTATAATCGCATATACAAAAACTAAGCAAAACCTTGCCTCAACAGTACCATAACCATAACTATAAGTAAATGCCAGAATAGCTAAAAACACATGTAGTGCTCCATAAAAAAGCACTACAACAGCTAAGGACGAATCCTTTGTTGCCATTTGCGTTAGGTTTAACAATTTATAAAGTAGAAAAACATTTAATAAAGCGACACTAAACAGCATAACCATAGTTGTTGGTCTATATTTTAAGCGTATTATTTTTGGTAAAATATCTAAACAAATACATATAGCAGCCAAGCCTCTAAAACCAAGAGCTATATTGGCATAGCGTACTGTTTCAAAAAAATGAATAAAAAAATCGGCACAAACCAAACTAAAAAAGGCTAGCAATAATAACACGTTTTTATAACCTTTTAACCAAACAAAAAGTATTAAAAAGACAACAGTACTAGTAAGTCGCATGTGTTGCATACCTTGAAAATCTAAAAAAGCGACACCTAATACGTTTGCTAAAACAAGCAACACGGCAACTTGTGAAATAACTTTTTTCGACTTCATATAAAAAAATAGTAAATATTAATTATTGATATACAAAATCCCCAAACTCACTATTTATTGTTAATTTTTTAGTTTCCGAAGCTTCTACTCTACCTATAATTTTAGCATCGACATTAAAAGTTTTAGATATCGCAATAATATCTTCAGCTATTTCTGGAGTTACGTATAATTCCATACGGTGCCCACAGTTAAATACCTGATACATTTCTTTCCAATCTGTTTTCGACTGCTCTTGTATCAGTTTGAAAAGTGGAGGAATTGGAAATAAATTATCTTTTATAATATGAAATTGATCTACAAAGTGAAGTATTTTAGTTTGTGCTCCACCTGAACAGTGCACCATACCATGAAGACTTTCACTATTAAACTGAGACAATATTTTTTTAATAATTGGCGCATAAGTTCGTGTTGGTGACAATACCAATTGACCAGCGTCGATAGGTGAATTCTCAACAGCATCTGTTAATTTCACACCTCCAGAATACACTAACTCTTCCGGTACAGCGGCATCAAAACTTTCTGGGTATTTTTCAGCTAGGTATTTACTAAATACATCGTGACGTGCAGATGTTAAACCATTACTTCCCATACCACCGTTGTACTGTTTCTCGTAAGTAGCCTGACCGAAACTTTCTAAACCAACAATAACATCACCAGCTTTAATGTTCGCATTATCGATAACATCAGTACGTTTCATACGTGCGGTAACCGTTGAATCTACAATAATAGTTCTAACCAAATCGCCAACATCGGCAGTTTCACCACCTGTTGAATGAATGGTTACTCCAAAGGATTTTAAATCTTTCAATAATTCTTCGGTACCATTGATAATTGCTGAAAGCACTTCACCAGGAATAACACTTTTGTTACGTCCGATAGTAGATGATAACATAATGTTATCGGTTGCTCCAACACACAACAAATCGTCAATATTCATTATTAACGCATCTTGAGCAATCCCTTTCCAAACTGATATATCACCAGTTTCTTTCCAATACATATACGCTAAAGACGATTTTGTACCCGCTCCATCTGCATGCATAATGAGACAGTAATCGTCATCATTTGTTAAATAATCGGGAACTATTTTACAGAATGCTTTAGGAAACAAGCCTTTATCTATATTTTTTATAGCGTTATGTACATCTTCTTTTGATGCAGAAACACCACGTTGTGCGTATCGTTTTGAAACTTCTTGACTCATAATATTTTATTGTGTTGCAAATCTACCTTTTTGAATGAAAAAATCCCACTAATTTGAAGCGGGATTTTCTTATTTTAATAATTTATGAATTTAATCTATATTTCTATACGATTTTGACAAATACATAAATAGCATTTTAAAACTAAAAATCACTTATAATTTAATAACAACCGCATGTTACCTTGTAAACAACAACTCGCGATATTTAGTTAATGGCCAAATTTCGTCGTCTACTAGAAGCTCTAGCTTATCACAATGATAACGAATATCTTCGAAAAGCGGTTTTACTTTCTTACAGTAAGCCAACGCCTTCTTTTCAATGTCTTCAATAGTATTTGCCTTTCTACGCTCATCAACCATTTTGGTAACATTAGAGTTAATACCTGCAATATGGCTCGATATATCTTGAATTAACAGCACCTGCTCTCGTGAAACATCGTGATATTTCTCTTCAAAAATTTCTTTTAAGCCTCGTACATTTTCAATTAAAATGTTTTGATATTTAATGGCCGTTGGTACAATATGATTTCTAGCAATATCACCTAAAACCCGTCCTTCAATTTGAATATGTTTACTGTACGCCTCCATTTCAATCTCGTAACGTGCCTGTGTTTCTACTTTGCTCATCACATTCATATCTTCAAACAAAGCGATACTTTCTTTAGAAATCTTAGCCTTTAAAGCTTCGGGAGTTGACTTATTATTACTCAATCCGCGCTTTTTAGCCTCAATTTCCCAAGGTTTTCCATAACCATTACCTTCAAACAAAATGGCTTTAGTTTCCTTAATATATTCACGCAATACATTAAAAATAGCTTCATCCTTTTTTAAATCTTTTTTATTGATTAAGGTATCCACTTCTATTTTAAAATCTTGCAATTGCTTTGCAACAATGGTATTTAAAACCGTCATTGGGTTACCACAATTTGCTGTAGACCCTACGGAACGAAACTCAAATTTATTTCCTGTAAAGGCAAAAGACGATGTTCTATTTCTATCGGTATTATCTAATAAAACATCTGGGATTTTCCCAATAACATTTAATTTAAGCTCGGTTTTTTCTGCTGGCGATAATTTACCTTTAGTTACGCCTTCCAATTCATCTAAAACTTTGGTAAGTTGTTCACCGATAAATACCGACATAATTGCCGGCGGTGCTTCACTCGACCCTAAACGATGGTCGTTACTTGCCGATGCCACGGTAGCTCGCAATAAAGCTTCATATTTATAAACCGCTTTTATGGTGTTTATAAAAAAGGTAAGAAACTGTAAGTTACTCATTGGTGTTTTTCCTGGGCCTAGTAAATTAACACCTGTATCTGTGGAAAGTGACCAATTATTATGTTTTCCCGATCCATTCATGCCTATAAATGGCTTTTCATGAAAGAGTACTTTAAAATGATGACGAGACGCCACTCTCCCCATAATATCCATTAATAATGAATTATGATCGACTGCTAAATTAGCTTCTTCATAAATTGGAGCCAACTCAAATTGATTAGGTGCTACCTCATTATGGCGTGTTTTTACCGGAATACCTAAAAGCATACACTCGGTTTCCAAATCGCGCATAAAGTTTAAGGCACGATTAGGTATCGACCCAAAATAATGATCGTCTAACTGTTGCCCTTTTGCTGCTGGATGCCCCAAAAGTGTTCGCCCAGTAAGCATAATATCTGGTCGGCTAGCAGCCAACATTTTATCTATTAAAAAATATTCTTGCTCCCAACCTAAAGAGCTAGTTACCTTTTTTACGTTTTTATCAAAATAACGACAAACCGCTGTTGCGGCCGTATCTACTGCATTCAAAGCGCGTAACAATGGTGTTTTAAAATCTAAAGCTTCACCGGTGTAAGCCACAAATATGGTTGGAATACACAATGTTGTTTCGTAAATAAATGCTGGTGAAGTAGGATCCCAAGCGGTGTAACCACGTGCTTCAAACGTATTACGAATGCCGCCATTCGGAAAGCTAGAAGCATCAGGTTCTTGTTGCACCAATTGGTCTCCACCAAACTTTTCAATAGCCATACCGCCACCAATAGTTTCAAAAAAAGCATCGTGCTTTTCGGCAGTCGCTCCTGTTAATGGCTGAAACCAATGCGTATAATGCGTAACGCCTTTCGATAGTGCCCAATCTTTCATGGAAGACGATACTTGATCGGCAATACTTCTATCTATTTTCTTACCTAGATTTATCGCATTCATCACCCCATTAAAAGCATCCTTTGTTAAATATTGGCGCATGGTATTTTCGTTAAATACGTTTTTACCAAACAACTCCGATCGCCTTTCCTTTTCTTCAATATGGACTGGTTTATAAGCCAGCGATTCTTTTATAGCATGAAATCTTAATATAGCCATTTTCAAAATAATTTTAAAATATTCTAACTTTAACAAGGTTAGTTTCAACCACTTTAATTCTAAAATGCAGTAATTAAAACAGAACACAAAAATAAGTCGCAAAAGTAAGAAAACATCCAATCTGTAAAGTTATTGTTAACATTTTTTCAGTATTTCCGTCAAAAAATCATATTTTTTTTAAATAATCCTTAAAAAACTGGGGTATAAATAAAAATAAGTGCCTCTATTGTTAAAACACCCCTAATAAATTCGTAGTAAAAACTTAAAAATATATATTTGTGATATTATTATCAATATTTCAATTATAAAATATTCATTATGGCAAAAATTAAATTAGAATACCTTTGGTTAGATGGTTACTATCCTACTCAAAACTTAAGAAGTAAAACTAAAGTTGAAGAGCATGAAGATTTCAAAGGGACATTAGAAGAAATAGGAAATTGGTCTTTTGATGGATCATCTACTAGACAAGCTGAAGGCGGAGCGTCTGACTGTTTATTAGTACCTGTTGCAATTTACCCAGATCCAGATCGTATTAACGGTTATTTAGTTATGACTGAGGTTATGAATGCTGATGGAACGCCACACGTATCTAATGGAAGAGCTACTATTGATGATGATGATAATGATTTCTGGTTCGGTTTCGAGCAAGAGTATTTCATTATGGATAACAAAACGCAATTACCTTTAGGTTTCCCTGTAGGTGGTTATCCTGCACCACAAGGAATGTATTACTGTTCTGTTGGTGGTAAAAATACACACGGTAGAGATTTCGTTGAAGAGCATGCAGATTTATGTATCGATGCAGGTTTAAACTTCGAAGGAATTAACCAAGAAGTTGCTTCAGGGCAATGGGAATACCAATTATTCGCAAAAGGCGCTAAATTAGCTGGTGACGAACTTTGGATTTCTAGATACTTATTAGATCGTTTAACTGAAAAATATGGTTACTATATCGAGTACCACCCAAAACCATTAGGTAAAGATATGGATTGGAATGGTTCTGGTATGCACGCCAACTTCTCTAATGAGATTTTAAGAACATGTGGTGACAAAGAAACTTACGCAGCAATTTGCGAAGCTTTCCGCCCAGTAGTAAAAGAACACATTGCTGTTTACGGTGAGTTTAACGACCAACGTTTAACAGGTTTACACGAAACTGCAGCTATTACAGATTTCTCTTGGGGAATTTCAGATAGAGGTGCATCAATCCGTATTCCTTTAATCGCAGTAGAAAAAGGCTGGAAAGGCTGGTTAGAAGATAGACGTCCTGCTTCAAACGCTGATCCATACAAAATTGCAGCAAGAATTGTGAAAACAGTTAAATCTGCAAAAGTATAATTCACATAGCATAAACATTTTGTTCATAATATAAGCGTTAACATTCATTTGTTAGCGCTTTTATTTTTTTCAAAAATTCAGGATATATTACTCTTAGAAAGAAGGCTTTGGGCGTTACCTTAATCCTGAAACAAGTTCAGGAACCAGGTCGGGCTTTCCGCTATATCTTTGTTGTGCCACTATAATTTCAAAACACCTATAAAACATAAGCTAACAGAAAACCCAAGGCTTATTTATAACAAAAAGGCTAGCACAAAAAAGGATGCCGCATCAATCCCTAACGCAAGTCTCCACCAACATTTTGAATTAGAAAAATAATTAACTTATTTTTACTTTGTTATTCTACTTAGTAATTTATTGCACTTATTAGTTATAAAATATGTAACAAATATTATAAAGTTTATACTAATTATAAAAACCAAAATAAGATGAAAAAAATAACGAAAAAGAAAACACTAATTCTCCTATCTATTGGAATGTTTGTAATTGCGACTTCTCAAATATTTTCTCAATTTATGGAATTATCAGATTTTGCGAAAGGTTCTTTTATGGGAATAGGTTTAGGATTACTACTCACCGCTTTGATTATTGGAAATTTTAGAACTATTCAATAAAGTTTCTATTAAGAACCTATAACCAAATAAAACAACAGTTACACATTAAAAACCTTATCTAAAACTCATCCAGCACCTCTAAAATCTCAGAAAAACCGGGACGTAATCTAACATCGTTACTTGAACAATCTGTAATTATTTTTTGCCATTTATCGCGAAGATCACTATTCATTTCCCGCTCATTAACAAGACCCAGCACATCTTCAACCAAACATCCAAATGCGCGTACCTCAACACGCTCAATAGCATGAGCAAGACCAGAATTAACATCGTAAAACGATGCTGCGCCAAAATCGCCTAAAAGACAATCTGCCGAGCTATTCACCAAAATGTTATGCGCATACAAATCGCCATGGTTAATACCTTTTTTATGCAACTGCTCACAAACCGAAGCTATACTTCTTGTAATTTTCAACAACGCTTCTGCATTAAAAACAGAAGATTCATCAAACACATCTCGCGTACAAGTTTGTAAACTTGGCGGATTTCCTAAATTGACGTAATCTGGAGAAATCAACGTCATTATTAAACCAATTTTATCTTCTGGATGGTTTTTTATTTTTCCTAAAACAGGAATTAAATTCTCATGAGTACCAGCAGCAATGGAAATAGCCATTTCATCGTCTGGTAAACCGTCGCTAGTTACATCGCCCTTAAATACTTTAACAGCAATATCTTTATTCTTCGATTTCCAAAAGGCTTTTGAAATAAATCCAGAAGCACCTTCCCCTAATAATTCTTTAATAGAAAAACCGTTCCAATCAAAAGCTTCAAAATCAGGTTGTAATTCTATTTTATCAGCTGCAGGATTACCTCCAAAAGCGACCCAACTTAATTTTGGCAACTCAAAAAACCAAACTGGAATCGTTTTCAATTGATTTGCCGAAAACCTAATGAGTTCTAAATTCACACAAGCTTTCATTTCAACAGGTAATTCTTCAATTAAATTTCCTGCTAAAGCACATTTTTGAAGCAACGTACAATCTCCAATACTCTTCGGAAGTTTTTCAATTTTGTTATCAGTTAAAATCAACCAATTTAATAACGGCGGAAATGCTTGTTCTGGAACCGTTTTAATTTGATTCGATTTAAAACCAATCATATTCAAATTAGGGCATTTTGCAAGCACAATAGGGAATTCCGTAAAGTTATTTCGTGCAAAAAATATAATTCTTAACCGCTTAAGTTGAGCGATACTTTCTGGTAAAGAAGTCAATTTATTATCCGATAAATCTAAAATCTCTAATGTTTCGGCAAGCGTAATAATTTCTTCTGGAAATTCTTCCAAGCCGCAAGCAAGTTTTAGTGTTTTCGAACCTATTAATTGTCCAGATTTTAATGCTTCTAAAGAATGTACCATGTATCCATTTTGAAGTTGCAAATCTAACTATTATAGACGTGTAAAACGCAGAAAACATCAGGTTTTTGGCGATAATTTACCACTTAAAAATTCAAAATAAAGAACAAACTAATAGGCCTTAAACATAATATGATTAGGATTTGATCGCGTATCGGAAAGTTTAAAATCATAATTGCCAACAATTTTAAACTCATTTTTTGTGTAGAATTTTATGGCTTTCAAATTTTCGACCCAAACAGCCAACCAAATTCCTTTTTGATTATGTTGTTTAGAAGTTTCAATAATAAAATTAAAGAGTGCTACTCCCAACTTTTTACCATGAAATGCTTCCAATAAATAAAGTCGATCCAGTTTAGTAACTGCAGCTTCATCAATCCATGGACTTAAAGCATTAATTTCTATTTTGGAAAAGCCCGCAATTTTATCTTCATAAGAAATAATATAATATTGAACGTTTTCGTTTTTAAACTCTTCAGCTATCGCTTTTTCTTGATAGGTTTTATCAACAAAGTTTTTAATATCATCTTCCGAAGCACTATGCCCATGAGATTCTAAAAAAGACTGTCTCCCAATTTCGGCAATTAATTGCGCCTCATTAGTGGTCGCTTTTTCTATTTTAAACATACTAAAAAAGTCTATTTTCCGGTAAATACCAAAAACATAAAAACGCCGTAACCAACAACTAAAGCAAAGCCTTTTAGCCTGCTAATTTCTAAGCGTTTTGGTAAAAATATTAACGGAATTAAAATGGCCGAAAACCCTAGCATCCAAAAAATATCGTTACTTAAAATAGACGCCTCTGTTACCGGAATTGGTTTTATCATAGCTGTTAAACCTAAAACCGATGCAATATTAAAAATATTAGAGCCAATTAAATTCCCTAAAGAAATGGCTTTTTCTTGCTTAGCTGCCGCGATAACCGATGCTGCTAATTCTGGCACACTTGTACCAATTGCAATAAGCGACACGCCTATTACAGCTTCTGACACACCTACAGAAAGTGCTATCGCTTTTGAGCCATCCACAAGCCATTCACTACCAAAGTAAAGCGCTGCAGCTCCAATTAATAGCCACACCCCTATTTTAAAGTTTGAAACGGCTGCCAAAGTATCATCAACCTCATCGGAGGCTGCGTCTTTTTTAACACTTCGTATTAGGTATACTAAAAACACGATAAGTCCTGCAAACAAAATACCTCCTTCTATAGCCGACAATACATTGTCATTTTTCAAAAAATAATATAATGCAATAGAGAACACCATCATTACCGGCCAATTCAGTTTATAAAACGATTGATCTACCGCAATGGCGCTTACCATAGCCGTGATTCCCAATACCAAACCAATATTTGCAATATTAGATCCTACAACATTATTTATAGCAATAGCGGGTGAGCCAGACAAGGCCGCTTGCAAACTTACAAGTAACTCAGGTGCCGATGTGGCAAAAGAAACGACCGTCATTCCAATCACCATTTTTGAGATATTAAACTTAAAAGATAACGCTACAGATGCACGAACCAAAAATTCGCCACCAATAACTAATAAAACAAAACCAAGGATAACCCAAAGTAAACTCATAATTATAATTTTTTGCTAAGATAATTATAACTAAAAACTGAAATGCTAAAAGCGAATAGTTTTTTTTAAAACAATAAAGAAAACGAAGCGCATAGATTTCTTAACCAGTTCACTGCTATTACAGAACATAACAATCCTGAAAACTTAAAAAATAGTTAAATAACTACTATTTTAGTTTTATAACTATAAAAATAGTTATATATTTGAAAACTACTGATAATTAACATTTTACTTTATAATGGAAAAGCTAACCAACAAAGAAGAAGAAATAATGCACATTTTATGGACGCTTGAAAAAGCTTTTGTAAAAGATGTTTTGGCAGAAATTAAAAACGATAAACCACATTACAATACGCTTTCTACTATAATTAGAAATTTAGAAGACAAAGGATATGTAGCCTACACGGCCTACGGAAAAACCCACCAATACTACCCTATTGTTTCTAAAGAAGATTATAGAAAAGGTTTTATGAATACCGCCATTAACAACTATTTTAATAACTCTTACAAAAACATGGTCTCGTTTTTTGCTAAGGAAGAAAAGATTAGTGTAGATGAGCTTAAGGAAATTATTAAACTCATTGAAAAAGACAATTAATTATGGAATACCTGTTAAAAGTATCTGCGTTATTAGCCATTTTCTATATAAGTTATAAAATCTTTTTGCAACGCGATACCTTTTTTGAGCAAAATAGATGGTTTTTAATACTCGGTATTCTCATAGCCTTTACTTTGCCTTTTTTAGTAATTCCTATTTATGTTGAACACATTCCAGTAGAGGCACCAAATTTTAGTAATATCCCTATAGAGGTTTCCGAAAATATCGAAACACCATTTAGTATATTAGATTATTTACCCGCAATATATTTAATAGGTGTTATCGGTTTTTTCATTCGATTTTTAATACAGCTCGCTTCCTTAAGTTTAGTTATTTCTAGAAGTAAAAAAGAAAAACACGGTAAATACACTTATATTAAAACGGATAAAAACATATCTCCTTTTTCATTTTTCAACTGGATTGTTTTTAACCCAAAGAACTTTACCAACACCGAATTAGAACAAATTCTAATTCATGAAACAATTCATGCTAACCAAAAACACTCCATCGATGTTTTACTCACACAACTAAGTTGCATTGCGCTATGGTTTAATCCATTTATATGGTTTTACAACAAAGCTTTAAAACAAAATTTAGAATTTATAGCCGATAATGAAACCCAACATCAAATAGATTGTAAAAAAACCTATCAAATCACCTTACTAAAAACAAGTTTGCCATCTCATCAAATGGCTTTAACCAATAATTTTCACACATCATTAATCAAAAAACGAATCGTTATGTTACACAAATCAAAATCGAAAAAAATCAGTTTATTTAAGTATGCAATAGTGTTACCACTGTTAACTCTATTTTTAATGGGTTTCAATACCGAAGAGGTTATTATCAATTCCAAAACAGAAGGTGTTTCTACCGTTAATAATTTAACAACCTCCGAAGACAAACTAAACCTTTACATTCATAAAGAAACCACAGACAATACTATAGAAAAACTTAAAAGCGATTTAGCACAAAAAGGATACTCATTAAAAATAGGTAAAATTAAAAGAAATAAAAACAACCTTATTACCGACATTAAAATTTCGGTAAGTTATAAAGCATCTCACAGCACGAGCTATAGCTCTAATTCTAGCGCCCCGATAAAAACCATTAATATTATTATTGATAAAAGCGACCATAGTATCACTATAAGAAATAGTAATGATGAAAACTTAAAAATAGGCCTTGAGATAACAAAGGCGCAAGTTCAAACGGACACCGATCGCTTATACATTATCGACGGTAAAATTATAGAAGAAAAAGGTTTTACTTTACAAGAAGACAACGTTAAATCGATAAATGTACTTAAAGGAAAATCTGCTATTGATAAATATGGGGAAAAAGCTAAAAATGGAGCCATCGAAATTACTACTAAGAACAATAATCAAAATAACTCAAATTCTGTTCAAACAAAAAACACACAATATAAATTAGAAATAGCGAAAGACAAACAACCTTTAGTGTATGTTGACAATGAAGAAATTGATTATAACAACTTAAAGGACATTGATCCAGAAAACATAGAATCAATAAATGTTTTAAAAAATAAAAATGCCACTGACAAATACGGAGATAAAGGTAAAAATGGCGTTATAGAAATTACCACAAAAAAGTAAACTCTCACTCATAAATTCAAATTTAAGGCACTCAGGAATGAGTGTCTTTTTTTATGTTTTAAAATTCACAAAAGACAAAACCATCAAAAACAGCTCTGTTTTACACCAAATGCCCCTTGGTTTCTCAAACACACCTTCAAAAACCCCTTGAAAAGTTTCAATTTAAAACCACATTAACAGTTTTTACATACAATTAAACACAAGCATAAAGCAAGTCACTAAAATATTAAAACAAAAACAGTTTTTACACTTACAAATCCGTATTCAGTTTCACCGATTTACATCAAATCACTTGGAGAATACTTCTCTAAAAATATATATTGAAAACTCGATCAAAAAACGAAGTCTAATATTAACCTTTAAAACCAATACATTATGATGACACTTGCAAAACTAGTAATCGATTTAATTACAACAATCCTTACAAGTATTTAACCACATGCCATGTAAAACTTAGTCTAGAATAAGTTTTACTATTTTTACAAAAAAAGGTTATAAATGCAAAAGCAAGTATTCAAAATTTTGGCAAAGGTTAACAAAGCAATCTTACCAAGTTACTCTAAAAAGCAACTCGATTTATCAAAAGCCAGTAAACTACAATTAGCCATCATAGGTTGGCGTGTTTACGTCACTAAAAACGCGTTAGATTAATTTAAATTTATCGCATAAAAAAAGCTCCCAATTTCTTGGAAGCTTATTTTTTCGTGACCTCGACTGGATTATTTTCAAAATTATAAACAGCACATTAACAATTGGTTATTAATTATTCGTGTCAGATTCGTGCCATTTTTTAAGCTTCTGCAATCTAACATCTATCTCTTTTATTAAAATTTGCGGAGAATCTCCATCAGCTTCATTACTTTCTCGAACCAAATGATTTACTGAACTATCCGTTTTAAACATATAATTCCAATCTATATCCGGAAAAGCTTTACTTACGGCCGTTATAAATTGAAAATTAGGCGCATTACTTTTTAAATATCGACCAACCATCACTTGTGAGTAGCCTATTTTTTCTCCAATCTCAATTTGCGTTAACCCCTTTCTTTCAAAGAAATTTGACATTTTTTCAAAGTAATTCATAATTTATAATGAGTATAAATAGTATCAATAAGTATTATTTGTATTTAAAAATAGTACTAATGTGTAATAAATTCTTTTTATTTGTACACAGAAATACAAAGCTATACACAAATATACAACTCATTAATAACAAATAAAATATGCAACCACACATTCAAAAAGCTTATCAATTTTTAGACGATCATTTACCAACGAATTATGTTTATGAAACTAATATCATTTTAAAAGAAGTCAACTTCGTTGTGTCTTCAGATATTATTAGAAATGTTCGAAATAAACGAACATATAATTTAGATATCCTTAATGCCTTATTGAAAGTTGCTAAAAAGCAAAAACACTCATTAGAGGCACTAAAAGAACAAACTCAAATATAATTAACTATGGCACTTACAAACAATCAACCCACGCTCTATCCAGGAATGATGGCTAGCGCTTCCGAAGTAGAATTTTTCGTTGTCGAGGACGAAATCAACTATATTTCAGAAGGAAAAATTAACTCCATTGCAAATGCCCCTTTTGGCATTATTCAATTAACTAAAGAGGAAATTGCAAAAGATCCCGAAGCAGATGCTGCTTTAAAAGAATGGCATCCCAATTCCGAATTTAAACGTCAAGTACAGTTTTTAAAATGTCGCTTTGGTGGTTTAGACTATACTGCAGACATGAAGGGAAACCAATTTGGTGAACCGGATTACTGGGATTGTCCAAAACGTGCAACCTGTCCTTTTAACGGTGTAATTTGTAAACTTCCAAAATACCAGGACAGCCAATTAACTTCAATAGATATTGAGTTAATGAAACTATTATCTACCACATATACCAATGAAGTTATAGCCGATAAGCTAAACCTTGCATTTGGGTCTTTCCATAAATTAAAACAAGCCTTATACTCCAAATTAGGAGATATTCAAACAAAACAAGAGCTGGCGCTTATAGCAAAATCTCTAAACCTCATTTAACCGCCGTAGGTTAGATATACGTTCTTTTTTTTACTGTGCAAAAGCACAATTTATTAGTTAACAATAATCCGCCATTTTAAGCGATGGCGGTTTTTTTAAAAAGATTAAAAAATGAAACAAACAACCCACACCGAATGGTTCTATTTCTTTACTGAATTGTTTGGTTATCGTTTTTACGAAAACAATAAAGAGATTCCAAAATACATCTTGTTTTATAAAGGTTACAATGCTGAACGATTAAAAGCTGCAGGATATCCTAAGTTTAAAATTAAAATCCGTTAACATGGTAAATCAAAAAGCAATCCAATCGAACATTAATCTAGTTAGCGCAAAGTTAAACCAGGTTAAATCTAGCACTCACTTTACAGATGAAGAAAGAGCGCCTTTAATAGCCAAATTAGAAACCGAGTTATCTCAATACGCCTTAGAATTAGAGGTGGTCGATGCTCATATAATATCATAATATGAATTCTCAATCTAAATACGAGCAAGAAAAAGAGCAGAAGCTTTTTTTTAAAGAAGAAAATAAAAGCCATCCTAAAGAACCTATTTATTATCTACACCGCAGGTTACGGCAAAAAGATATCCCTTACTCATCACGAAAACAAATTGTTTTTGTTTCTCCAGATGAAACTGAAGACAAGCACGTGCAAAAACTTTTAAAGGATTACAATTATACTGTACAAACTATTATCAAATAAGATTACAAAACCAAAATAGCTACTTCACCAATGCCATACATAAAAAAAGAATTTACAGACAGTCTCCTGGACAAGGTAGATATTGTCGATATCATTTCAGATTATACAGAGCTTAAACGTAAAGGGGCTTCTTTTTTTGGATTATCACCATTCCAAAAAGAAAAATCTCCATCCTTTAACGTATCTAAACAAAAACAGCGTTTCACGTGTTATTCCTCGGGGAAATCGGGTAATGCCGTAACCTTTTTAATGGAACACAATAAAATGACTTTTCCGGAAGCTATTGAAGAAATAGCAAAAAAATACGGAATACCTGTTGAATATGCCGATGAAAAGCAAGCTTCAGCTTATGCGAAAACCACCGAGAAAAAACAAAAGGCACGTCCTATTTTAGATGCTGCACTTGTGCATTATCAAAAAGCCTTGCTAAAAGTCCCCACAGATCATCCTGCAAAAAAAGAGGTTATTGGTAAACGCCAATACACTAAAGATATTATTGTAGACTGGCAATTAGGCTATGCTACCGGAGGTCGTTTTTTAACAGAAAAACTAAAAGAAGCTAATCTGTTAAAGCAAGCTCAAGAAATATCTTTAGTCGGAGATAAAGCTGATAAGTATTGGGAACGCATTATTTACCCAATTCATGATATCAAAGGTTTATTGGTTGGTTTTGCCGGTAGAGATATTTCCAATAAAGATTCTTCTGCAAAATGGATAAACCCTGCAGAAAGCATTATTTACCATAAGGACAAAATATGGTTTGCTTTAGACCGCGCATTGCGTTCTATTATAGAAACTGGAGAAGCCAATATTGTGGAAGGTTATAATGACGTTATTGCATGGCACGAGAACGGACTGCAAAACACCATTGCATCCTGCGGAACCGCCATTACTGAAACCCAAATACAAATTTTAGGTAAATATTGTAAACGCATCAATTTTACTTTTGATGATGACACTGCGGGAAAAAAAGCCATGCTACGCTATATCCCTCTATTTTTGGCTGCAGGATTTAGAGTTAATGTGCAAACTACGGCTAAATTAGACCCCGACGATTTTGTTCGCGAATACAAAACAGCTTTAGAAGAACATCAAACCATATTCAGCGGAATAAAAGCATTAGAGCAAGATGATGATTTTATGATGAATGCTTTGAAATTTGTAAATGATGGCGATGTTATTAGAGAAATCACAGATTCTAAACTATCTGCAGAAAAATACGCGCTTCAAAAAGTATTAATAGAAAACGGCGTAAAAACAGACGGCTTTAAATTTCTACTTCAAGAACATTTAACTGGTAACGATATTGACCGTAGCAAAGGCGCTTATAAGCTTTGCGAAATTATCGCGAAAATTGAAGACGAAGCTTTAAAAGAAATTTATATCCCCTGGTTAAAAACAGAATCTAAAGTTTCGGTGGCTACCTTAAAAAAATGGGTAAAACAAGCCGAAGCGAAATTTGAAGCTCAAGCCGAAGAAAAAGAAAGATCTAACCGGTATCTGTCTTATGATGGTGCATCTGCAGACGATGATTACACCTTGCCAGATGGCATTAAAAAAACATGGAAGGAAGTTAAAAACGATGTCTATAAATACGGCCTTTTTGAGTCTGATAATAAAATGTGGATTCGTAAAGGTACCGATGCACCCTACACGTTTAAAGCTATTACCAATTGCTATGTAGAAATTGTACAGCACATGAGTGACGAGGAATTTCCAATGAAGCTATTACGTATCAGGAATGTTTACGGCTTGGAAAAGATTTTCGATACCCCTTCGGAATCTGTAGATTCTCAGCAACGGTTCACAACCGTATTATCCAATAACGGGAATTTCATGTACACTGGAGACTCTCGCGAGTTTTTAAAATTGAAAGTGTATTTAAATGATAAAATGGGCGTTGGTAGAAAAGTTGAAGTTTTAGGCCACCAACCGGAAGGTTTTTGGGTTTGGAATAATTTAGTGCAGCTCTACGATGGTACGACCATAGATATTGACGATAACGGCGTATTTAAACACGATAAAGTTTCGTATTACGTGCCAAGTGCCAATAAAATTTACCGCAAAAACGTATTTAAATACGATGGCCAAAAACGGTTCCGTGTGCAGCAAGCCAAAGTAACCTTTAAAACCTTTGGTTCTAAAGCTATGGAAGTGCATCGGGAACACGCTATATCGGGCATTATGTTCGCCATTTCTTCTTTGTTTCAAGATGTGGTTGTAAAAGCCTTGGGTAATTTTCCTATTCTGTTTTTGTACGGACCAGGAGGTTCGGGTAAAGACCAGTTGGCCGAAATGATTCAATCCTTTGTTGGTATTCCTCAAGAATCTCAAAATATTGAAGGTGGAGCTTCAACCCTAAAAGCCAAAGTCATTGAGTTGTCGCAGTTTTTTAACGGGATCTCTCAATATTCAGAATACAAACGTGGTGACGACAAAGTGGACGGTATTTTTAAAGGTATATGGGATAGAAACGGTTATAAGCGTGGTAATATAACCAGTAAAATAGCCTTGGAAACCGTACCAATTCTTTCATCGGCTATATTAACCGGTAACGATTACCCAAATCAAGAACCACTAATTCAGCGTTTATTTGCGAACGAGATTACAAAAAACGAGTTCTCGGAAGCAGAAGGAAAAAGCTACGACGAATTTAAAGACATGTGCTCCGATGGTTACTCCTCTTATTCGGTTGAGTTTCTAAAGCATCGTAAACTATTCATTGAGCAATTTAAACAGAAGTTCCGTGCCTTCAGGAAATCGTTTATAGAGCGTGTGCCAGACGCAAAAACAAGGATGATCTCTAACGCTTCAGTTTTTGGCGCAACCTATGAGATATTCAAGGACAAAGTAGATTTCCCGTTTTCGTTTAAAGAAATGGAAACACATTTCATTAAATGTATAGAACAGCAAATGCGCAAACTACAAAGTGAAAGTATTATTAATAAATGGTGGGATTGCTTCTTAGCGGGTTGCAAAGCGCCTAGCCATTTAAGGTTGGTAATTAAAGAAGATTTTAAACTAGAAGGCCGTAGCTTGTTTTTTAACTACACCAACGTGTATCTAAAAATGCAGAAAATATGGTGGGAACAATATAAGGAAGCTATTCCTGGCAAATCTTTTATGAAGGACCAATTAAACCAATCGGAAGCATTTGTGGCTTACCATAGTAAAGGCATTAAAATGGATTCGGGGCGTGATGTTAAAACATCGTCTGGACACGAAATCGATTTGGAGAAAACAGGAATCTTCGACGAGATTTACGATGCCATACAATATCAGTTGTCGGCTCAAGGCGGTCAATTTGTGTTTCCCCCTGCAACCCCCTTAGAAAAAATTAATCCCGAGGATGATGAGCCCGAAGATCTCGACGAGCTTTTAAAAACTTTTCATTAAGAAGAGAAAAAAAAAATGAAAGCGTGTTTTAAACACCATACATTCCACACCTATTTAATATATTAATAATCAGTTATATATAAAAAGGAATATGTAGTGGAAAGTATGGAAAAGTGCGGAAGCCGTTTTGAGTTTCCATAACATTCCACACATAAAAAAGGTTAAAGTATTGAATATCAGAGGTATGGATGTATGGAAAGTTTTTACCTAATTCTAATACCCATGAGTAATAAAAAATAAAAAAATGTATACCAATAGCGATATAGAAATAATAGTAAAAAACTGTATAAACCTAGTGGAGCTCTACGCTGTAACCGCTTCTTTGTCCTTTTTAATAGATAAAGGGTACCTGGTGAAGTCGAGTTTTATAGCACAAATCACTTTGATGCGTTTTATTGAGTTAGAAAATTTAGAAATTAATTAGAATAGAAATTATGGCAGATACACATACTAAAATAGTTTTCTGCATTAAGGATGAACCTATCCTTTCAATGATAGAAAAAGAGTTTTCCTCTTTTGATTATGATGTAAAACACAGGACATCCACTAGTAGATATAAAACGGTAGAACTAAATGTGAATAAGCTTGTTCCATTTGATGATGATAATCAAGTAACAATTGAAGGCTACAAGGTTCTATTTGAAGATTTAAGATATTACTCCAAAACCCTTAAAAACTAGAATAGAAATTATGAAAATTTTAAAAAAACCAGACTTCATCATTTTTGATACAGAAAACCCTGACAGAATGAAGTTCTCCAGAATACCTTTAGGATTGCCGCAACCTTTAAATGCCGTAACGCTAAAAACAGATCACGACTTTTTGAGTGAACATTTTAGGCCAAAAGGCAATACGCTCCATCCAATTTTTAAAGATTTTGGAAGCTCGTATTATTATTGTGTTTCAGTTTAATAAAATGTCCATATACTAAACCCCTCTAATTCGAGGGAATTAAAATTAATTAAAACCCCATATTATGATAAAAGTAGGCGAAATAAAAGAAGTAAAGAACAAAGGGCTTGAATTTAAAATACAAGCCATAGACGAAGAATTTATAGTTATAGATGATGGTACCGGAAAAGCTACGCCTAAAAGATTAGGCGAAGTTATTACCGATGTTCCAGAGAATCCTTTCGGAATAAAAAAAGGAATCAAAATGATCATGAGTGAGTAAATAATAAAGCTATTGAAACCAGTGTTTTACTTACTTCTTTTTGTTTTCTTTTCGTTCAAAAGAGGTCCTTTATATTCATTGTATAAGTCAAATAAATACTCAATTCGAGTATTTTCGTTTGTAAATGCTTGTGGTCTATAACATAAATCAACTGCTTTATCCAACTCTAAATGTGCTTTTATTAACTTTGGTGGCATTGTTAATTGATGATACAAATCTGCTAAACTACTATCAGGAAATTCTGCTCTTACATCTAAAACCTTTTGTGCTTTTTCTTCAACTTTCTTTTTATTTTTTTCGCTTACTTCTTTTGCCCAAGGATAATTATTATAGACTACATCTTTTGAATATCTAAAACGACTTTCTAAACGACCACAAGTATATTTCACCCAAGTCATATGCATTTCAGACATTAGTACTCCAAAGTGATATAATTTTGCTTCTGGCATAATTAAATTACTATTAGTTGAAATAGTGTTCTTATCAATGAAACCTAATGGAATATATTTTCTATTTTCAGATGATACAACTGGAATTATTAGACAATTATCTGGATTGTGTGTTTCTCTAAATCTAATTGGAGAAAGATTTTGCATTCCTTTATCTGTGCTTTTTAATCTATCTAATTTCACTTGATTTATTCGTTGCATTACCATTGGCATTGTACGCAATTCACTTGGAGGGCAATCCACTAACCAAAGACAAAATCTTTTTTTATTATTTATAAATTCACTAGCTCCTATTAATTTTTTTATCCATTTTTCTGCTTTTGGTTCATTGTCTATTAAAAAAGACAAATCTTTTTCCTCAACAATTAACCCTTTACTTTTTGCATAGTAATTACCTTTTAAAATACTTGGAACATTGCAAATAGGTTTTCTGCTTTTTGTAATAAAAAGATCTTTAGCATCGACTAAATATGCATTAATATTTTTTACTGAAATTTCAGAAGGTTCTCCTTTGATATCTTCATAAGTAAATATTTTTTTGTCTTTTGTGTCAAAACTAGCAAACCCCACAATTATACAATATACAGCGGCCTTTCCTTTCGCTTCATTACTCCATTTAAAAGTAGTATGAGCAAAATGAATTTTGATACCAAATTCATTTTGTAAAGGATTCCAAAGTAAATTCGTTTGTTCCCCTTGAACTATTGAGTTAGTAGATACAAATGCCGCTTTGATTTGTGTTTTTTCAATATATTTTGCTGCCAAAATATACCAACCAGCAACATAATCTAATGTTCCTCCACCTGATTTTTTATTAAAAATCTTGACTATTTGACTACGCTGTTTTTTGTTCATTATATTGGAGCCAATAAACGGTGGGTTTCCAATAATATATGATAATTCTACTTTAGAAACCACCTCATTCCAATCAATTTCTAATGCATCATTATTTATGATCCTAGCTGCTTTTTTTAATGGTAAACGAGCAAAATATTGACCAAACTCTTCTGAAACCCGCATATTCATTTGGTGGTCAATCAACCACATGGCAACTTCTGCTATTTTTGCTGCAAATTCGTCATATTCTATACCGTAAAACTGGTCAACATCTAACCAAAGAATTGAAGAAACATCTAAAACTTGTTCTCCTTTTTTGAATAGCTCTCTTAAAATATCAATTTCTAAAAGTCTTAATTCTCTGTAAGTAATAATTAAGAAGTTTCCACTTCCACAAGCTGGGTCAAGAAATTTTAAAGTCGATAATTTATGATGAAATTCTTTAAGTTTTTTGGAATTTGATTTCACCTTTTCGAATTCATCTCTTAACTCGTCCAGAAAAAGTGGTTTTATAAGTTTAAAAATGTTTTTTTCGGAAGTATAATGTGCACCTAAATTTCTACGTTCCTCTGGGTTCATTACACTTTGGAAAAGTGAACCAAAAATTGCGGGTGATATTTTTCCCCAATCTAAACCAGATGCTTCTAATAAAATGCTACGCATTTTAGAATTGAAAGATGCTATTGGCAAAAACTCCTCGAATAACTTACCATTTACATACGGAAACTGGTTTAAATGGTCGTCTAAGTTTTTAAATCTTTTTTCTTTTGGTGTATTTAAGACTTGAAAAAACTGAGCCATTAATGCTCCTAAATCACTTCCATCCTCATTTGTTTTTTGGTCTAAAAACTCTTTAAATGTATCTTTCTCAAAAATACTTGTGTCGTCAGCAAAGAGAATAAAGAGCAAACGAACTAAGTAAACTTCTAAATGATGACCTTCATAACCAAACTCTTCGAGTTGGTCGTGAAGTTTCCCCATTAATTCAGCTGCTCTTATATTTACAGGGTCTTCTTCCTTAAATGTTCGCTTTTGATACCCGGCAATGAAGCCAAAAAGCTTTACATTTTTGTAAAGTTCTGAAACGTGAAATTCGTGTTCCGTTCTTTCATCAAGGTCAAAAAGTTTGATTTTATCAAAGTCAGAAACTAAAATATACTTAGGTAACTCGTGTTCTTTTAGTCCAGGAAAATAATCAGTAGCTTGTTCAAATGCTTTGTCTAAATTTTTTCCTTTTGATTTATGCTCAACGAGCAAAGTTCCTTTCCAAAAAAGGTCAATAAAACCTTGATTTCCACTTATTTTTTTAACTGGTTCTTCAAATGTTGCAACTCGCCTTCGTGATATTCCAAAAACATTAAAAAAATCATTCCAAAAACTATCTTTTTCAGCTCGTTCTTTTGTTTCTTCCGCCCATTCATTTGAGAACTTTAGCGCTCTATCTTTTATTTCATTCCAACTTAGTGCCATTTAGTAATTTAGTTTTTTATACTCAGTTAAGAATTCTTTATAAACATCTTCGGTACCGCCCATACTAGTTTCGAATTCTAAATATTGAAGTATTTCTTTTTCGCTTTTACCTTTTATATTTGCTTTTTTGTCTAAAATATCATTTGCTAAATCGCCAATTGGACTGTTATAAGATGAGCAATGAGTAATAAATTGTCTAAGTGTCATAGGTTCTAGTTTTAAGGAATGTCAACGGATTTGACAACTCAGTAAATATACACAAAAGTTTAGTGTAAGACAGAAGCACGCATGAAGTTTAGCTTTTATCGTATATAGTATTTCGTCTTTCGACTTCTTTCCTTATACCATGCAAATCTGGTTGAATTGTAATCCAGTTGATGTTTAATGCTTCAAGCATGTCAAATATCTCCCATAACTTATTTTGTGAAATTGTATACAACATTGGTTTTCCAATGCGTTCAGTGATAAGTCTTTTTTGATCAGGGTAGATATTTTCAAGCATCAAGTATTGATCTAGGGTTTTCATTTTTTCTTCTTTTGTGAATAATTCACCAGAATCGCACCTTCCTTTAAAATAATTAATAAATAATCCTTCTTGGGCTGCCATATTTTTATTTTGAAACCCTTGAACAAAAATTCTTTCTACGTATAAAACTTCTGAAACAATTTCAATTAAACGCTCAGGAAAAATCCAAATCCCAATTTTTTTATTCGAGTTTTTAAGGTTTTTAGGAATAGATTCAATTGCAAAAAATAGAGCTTTATAGTGATTTCTTGTAAAATCTAATAATCTGGTTTTAATACCATAATGTTGAGCTAATGCTAACTCTTTTAGTTGTTTGGAGCTAGGAAAAGTTGAAAACTCTTCAAATAACATAAGGTGTTCACTTTCTGTATTTGTATTAATTAACCTAAATGAATCATCTTCTACGTATAGACCCAAATTATTCATTCCTTCAATAAAACATTTAAAATCATGCAATTCTGATACATTATCTCCATTTCCACTTCTCAATGAGTTATAAGAGTTCTTGTTTTCAGGTTTGTTTATTTCTCTAAAACGTGTAGGTAGTAATTCCCATTCTGAATCTCGATGTCCACGAAAGAGTAATCTGTGATGTTTTCCATTAAGTCCATGAGGTAGTATATCAGATTTTTTAAAATCTAATGCTGATATAAAATCATCTATCTCGTTAAATTCATATAACCAATGAGTTTCTTTGTCGATAGGGGTTATACCACTAATAGTTATCCCTTCTGGATTAATCTTTGGTTCATACCTGATTCTAGACTCTATTGGTATATTAAATTCATGCATTTAGGTTACTGCTTTATGACATTATGCACAACGTCTCATATAAGAAACGTAGGACAGATAATAAACACTTTCGTTTCGGTTTATTACTTAGCTAAATATAAATATTTTGCTTTTATCTTTTCTACTATAAATGCCAAATTTCATATTTAGCGGACTTTGTAAAAAAACATAGAACTATGGAGTTAACACAAAAACCCTATGTTTTTTCATACATTGTTACCAGCTGGCTTTATTCTTTCGGCACGATTTCCTTAAGCACATCAGTTATTGTCGTTTTAAATTGTTCATCAGTATAGCCTAACGCTATTCCTATTGATTCAAGTCCGCTTGGTGTTTTATCAGACGTACTAACAACTAAACCATTTTCTAAAATTTGATTTCTCTCTATTTGAATTGAAAGAGATAAAATTTCAAAATCAGATAATTTTGGATAATCTTTCTTAAGGTTTTTTGCGATTGTATTGTAATTTTCAATTTCTGTTCTCATACTTTCTCTTTTTATTATGTATTTAAATCGTTATTTTTTTTATGAATGTATTTTCAGTTTTGTTATTATTTGGGGTTTTAAGTTCCCCAATCTATTCTGTCAGGATTCATTCTTATAAATTTGAATTTGTCAAAATCTTTAAACATTTTTGTTTTAGGATATCCTTTTTTTTCTTTTCTACTTGTCCAAGTCAGATGTGAAATAGCAAATTTTTCTTCATGATTATATTGTCTTATTTCAAATAAAACATCATCATTTCTTTGGTCTTGACAAAACGCTAAAAATTCTGTTGGTTTAAAATTTCCGTAAACACAGTCCATTGATTTGTCACCAATATTTAATTCGGTTGTTCCAATTAAAAAGTCGTTTGAAAATATTTTTGCTTTCACGAGAGTTTTTTGCTTGCTAGTAACGTTAAGTTTAAGTTTAAGAAACGTAGGGCAGTTGATAAGCACTATCGTTTCGATTTATTACTTAGCTAAATAAAAATATTTTACTTTTATTTTTCTCTTAAATGCCAAATTTTATATTTAGCGGACTTTGTTAATATTCAAAGAACTTTCAATTTTCACCGAACGCCCTATTTGCTATATACAGTGTTAGCGGTAGGTATTTCTCCTGTTTCGATTATGTTGAAAAATGTCTCTTTATCAATCAACTTAACTCCTTGTCTTTCTGCTTTTTCCATTTTTGAAGGTCCAGCGTTTCCACCACAACAAAGAAACATTAATCCCTTAGTTACACTTTTAGCAATATGAATATCGTTGTCATTAGCAATTTGAATTAATTCTTTTTTGTCAGCCGGAGAAAATCCAGTAAAGCAGACTTCAACTTTCTTTTTTTTAGCTTCTTGTGAGCGAAGAGAATAAACAATAGCCCAACCTTCTCTTTCTGTCATTTGTTCAAGTTGCTCGTCATCCAAGTCAGTTTTTGAACGAAGTATTCTAGATAATTTTTCCGATAAATTCATAATTATTGTTCTGAAATTATTTTATTGCTAGAGTAGGGATAGACTTAAAGTCTTTGAATGTCATTCATTGTTATGATGTGAGACTAATTACGAGGGTGTCTTCCTTTTTCAGCAATGATTATATTATTTTTTGATTTTTTTGAAACTAAAGTAACATCCATTTCTTTTGAATAAGTAACCCAAATCTCTCCATCTGTTCCTGATAAAGTTTCAAATCCAACTGTTGTAAAACTGTTTTGAATCGTAAAGATGTTTCTGCCGATTAAAGTGCTTACTTCTATTTGTTCTCCTTTTTTAGAAGTAAATGTTTCAGAGGAGCAACTTAAAATCATGATAAGTATGATAATCGCTGGTATTTTAAATAGTTTCATAATCTATGTTTTTGAAATTTAATATGTGATTTTAATTGACGCCAACGGTCTAGTGTATGATTTCGTTGCGTGGTTTAAACACTAAAGTTAGCAAATAAATCACAGATAGAAAGTCCGCGAGGCTTTTCGCAAGTAAGCAAAAAGCCAGCAATAAATTATATATGGTGTTGGCAAATCGTTATTCTACCAATCTTCTTCTTTTTTCTTTTTATTTAAAAAATCCAAATAATCTGAAACGTGATTGTTAAAATAGTTTTCAAGTGCTATTTTAATTTGTTCTCTAAATAACTTTCCATTTTTTTCATTATAAATTCTAAAGGTTTTCCCGTTTCCACCTCCTGAAAAATATAATTTCGTACTGTAAGCTGTACTTTTCATATCTATAGAAGTAATTTCAAATTTAACTTTACCTTCTTTAAATCTTAACTCAGTGTAATAAGTTGCGTTAATAAAGGTTTTACTTCCCCTTTTAGTTGTATGAACCAATAAATCTTGGGAAAATGTTTCAAATCGTAAATATTCATTTTCGATTTTCCCTTTAATTACTTTTTCAGGATTTTTGTATTTTACGTTTACGAACTGTCTACTTTTTTGATATAACTCGCTTGCTTTTTTATCTTTAACATCTAAAACAATGTAATTTTTTTCTATGTTTTCTTTGTTTTTCAATCCTTCTGGGGTTACCGTAAATTCTTGTCCAAAAAAAAGATTACTCGATAAGAATATGTATAACAATAATATTTTTTTCATATTTCCTTTTTAATTATAGATGTTGTTAAATATTTTCAATATTTTAGAATGTATTTCTTTTCCTAAAAGTTCATTGTGTATGTCTAATTTAGGAATTCCATTTTGATAAATGATGCCGTCAGATTTTTCTATTTCGTTACTAAAATTTGGATGTTCCTCTTTCAGTTTTTCTAATTTTTGACTAAATATATCAGATTTTTCTGTCAAGTTTTCTATTTCGTTTTTTATGTTTGCCAACACCTCTATAACTACAATCACATCCTTTTTTATCACGGTTATCTTTAATTATAACCTATAAACGATAGTTTTATAATAAAATCTAATCGGAGAAAAATCAATTAATAAACACCTGATGTTCGGTAAATTGAGTGATAGTAATATATGTGCCTCTTCAAATATAGAACATCACAAATTAAAAAATAGAATTAATTTTAACGTATTTACTTTCAACTTAAATACTGACTTATTTTAAAACCTATAAGTATTCAATCTAATACTTATAAGTGTTTTTTTTTATATATTTGATAGTCCTAAATATCTAAAAAGATTAGGTTATCCATTTTACGTTAAATTTTGAAATATTAATCCCAGGTGTCTAAAAGTATTGTTCCTATTAAAGTTCGTCCGCATTTAATACCATTCTTTTACAAAGAATTTAAGGCAGATACCGATGCGCACTATTTAAAAAGCAGAGTAAAAGCCTGTAAAATAGTGATCAACTCATCTTTGGGAAAAATGATACGTATAGCACTGGAGAAATGCGAGCATCCGGTAAAGCCACAAAAATTCTATATTTATTTTTCGGTGGCCAACAAAGTTTCCGATAAATCTACTGCAGAAATTTACCAAACCGTTAACGGTACCAATTCCTTTTTAAAAGTTCCAGAGCATGTGGCATCGGATATAAACGATATTTTCGAAGATCTCTTTCGTTATAGTTTTGTAACCACTGTTTACACCGCCATAAAATACGCGCCCAATTTAAAAGTAGAAAAAGTGATTTTGGATTTTATGGAGGAATACGATCTGGAAGAGCACGGCTTTAGAGTAGATTCCATGCGCAAATTATACAATAGAGAAGTTAAGGAACGTAACCCCTTATACCGTTTTCAGAGTAAAACAAGTAACAGATCCTTAAACTTTTCCAAATAATTTTCATGTCTTAAAAATTGACACGCTTTCTGTCATCTTTACAAAAAAAAGAACATGTCTATTCTTAGTAAAGTTGTAGGAGCTCCGTTTATATGTAAAGTCTATTTAGACTTCAACGGTTTTTTGACGGCTTTATCTGGAGCAGAAAATCAAAATTTCTACAATTCTAAAGGCAACCAATACACTTGGAAACCTTTGCATATTGGTTTAAAAACAGTGTCTTTTTCCGATAAGGAAAAAACAGCCTCTGCAGGATCAAGTTACGAGCAACAATTAAAAGTCACTTTTGCTAATACTGATAGCCTGCGAACCGATAGAATAGAAAAAATTAAATCGACCAAATTTGTTAGAATAGAATTATCCAACGGACAATCTATTGTTATGGGGCGAAATGATTATTTCCAAAACAAACCATTAGAAGTTACCTACGCTTCCGATGAAGTAAAAACAACCATAACTTTTAAAACGGTGTCCATCTTCCCTATTGGTTTATTAGAAATTAATGATGTCTCCAGTTTTGTAGATTTTTTAATTCCAACCATACAACCTAATAATTTAATAACAATATAAATATGTCCGTATTTCCATTAAATATATCAAGCAAAGAAGATCATCCCGATAAAATAGCCAAAGTACAAAGTGTAGATGTTAAATATTTTGAAACTGCAGAGGAGATAAATAAAAAAACTGCGGCTATACAAGAGAATCACAATGCTATTGTCGCACTATCCAAAGGCACAGGAGAAAGGTATGATTCTTTAGCAATTGCAATGGCTACAAGTCCATTACCCGAGGATAATACGCCTTTTGTTATTTCTGCAGAACCAGGAGCTAATGGACAGTATATTTTTGATAGTTCTCAAGCTGAAGGTTATTATTTAATTGAAGAGTTTATTTCTAAGGCTGCCGATGGTGACGAACTAGAAGGTAGTACTAAGTATTTTAATGGCGAACAAACTATTACGCAAATAAGAAAGGATTTTAATTTAGTATCACTATACACAAATGAAGCAACACAGTCTACAAATAACTATATAGCAAGTGGTGGTGGTTTAACAAAATCTGTAGTCGGTGACGTTGTAAATATGTTTGTCGATTCGGGTACGGGGTGGAAGTATTTTTTTTTTAACATGGATAATTATTGGTTAGCAAACCATCAATATTATGTAGTGTTTCAAGTATCTGTAAATACTTTTGACCCTGGTATAGATGGTAATTTTATGCCTACAATACAAGCTAAAACTACTACGAGCGTAACAATAGGTCTAGCCGAAGAAATGAGTAGTGTTTTAGAAGGCGAAACAGGTTATATTAAAAGCTTATTAACTTTAGATGAAACACTCCCTAATAACACTTCAAAGACTTTGCTTTGTCAATTTGCTAACTTCACAGATGGTCAAGTTGCAGATATAGATTTTGAAAATGTCTTAATTGTTGATTTAGGAGAAGTTGGTTCTGCGGATTTAATATCATACAATCAAATGGATGAGTATTTTGAGGCTTATGGTTTTCAAAAAGAATTAAAAGCTATAGATATGCCCGTTGTAGGGAAATCCTCTTCTAGTGAAACTGCTGATTCAACACTAAACGATATTCAAGGATTTGGCGATTCTTTAATGGCTCAAAATTACGTTTCTTTAATACCTGACAGGAATACATCTATAAACGGTTACGGTGGACAGAAATCTTACTATATAAGAGATAAGTTTTTAAGTTATGTTGATAAAACAAAAACTCAAATAATTTGTGTTGGGAGAAATAATTTGTTAGAATCGGGTTACATAATTAACGATATTAACACGATGGTTCAATACTTGGGCACGTCTAATTTTTTAGTTTTAACAACCCAAAATGGTGGTTATACAGGAGAGTTTAAAAGTGATACAGGTACTGGTTCTAAGTACGATGCTATTTTAGAAACTGAAAGACGACTATCAAGTATTTATCAAGACAGATTCTTTAATCAACGAAAAGCCATGATTGAAAGTTATGACTTTGGTGGGATTAAATTAACTTCCTCATTCGTTCAGCCTGCGCTTAATTCAAATGTGCAAATAGAAGTTGGTTCTGCTCATATTGGAAGCCCTAACCAGATTGCAGGCACAACATTCTTAAACACACAAAACTCAAACGACACAACTAAATGGCCGAGTTATGCAAATAAAATAACTATTGGAACCTTATACGAATATGATGTTTACGAGATTGTGAGTGTTGATTCCGACACTTTAATGACTGTAAAATTAATAGAAAACAATACATCATTCACTCCTAATGCCATAGTAGATAATCCAATAGATCCCACATCAGGTTCCACTTCAATAATGTACTTGAATATCTGTCAATTGATGGATGTGTATATGTGGGAGGGAGATGTAGTTCAATCCACTTTACGTTCGGATGGTGTACATATGTCTGCCGTTGGAAAGCAGTTATGTGCTGATTTAGTATCAAAAAAATTAAAATCTTTAGGAATATAACCCCAACCCTATGCAAACACCACTAATAACAGCCTTATTTTTAGGCATAAAAAAAAGTAAAATAGTTTTCTTCTCCTTGTACACCAACAAAGGATTCTTTTTAATACCTATAGGTGCGGTTGCTTTAGTAGTGAATTTAAAATCTGCTATTCATTTACTTATAGCGTTAATGATATTTGATTTTATAACAGGTATTGGCGCCAGTTGGAGCAACAAAAAAAAAGCTGAGAAAGCAGATCCTACTTTAGAAAAAAAGCAATTAATATCCTCCGAAAAATTAAAGTTATCGGGAGTTAAAATGCTTTTATATGGTTCTACAATTTGGCTTGCTTATAAAATTGAAGAGCTTTTTCTCATTAAAACATTCACCTTAGATTTTTCAGAAAAAGAATTAACACTAACTATTGGGGTTATTGCTTTTTGGTGTATGGTGGAATTATTTTCCATCATATTTGAAAACTTCAAAGCCATGGGTTTCGATGTTTTAAAAATAGTTTCAAAAATATTCAACACCTACAAAACCGCTAAGAAAGAAATCAAAAACATGTAAACGTTATGCTAAACAGAAAAACATTCTTCCAATTATATAGAGACCGTTTAGATAAAAACAAAAAAATATCTCAACAAGAAGTGGATGCCTTGGATTTGTTCCTGGACATGTTTGAAAGCGAAAAGGATTATTTTACCATACCACAATGGGCCTATGTGTTCGCAACTGTTTTCCACGAAACAGCATTTACATTCGAGCCGGTACGCGAAGCTTTTCATTTATCTGAAGCATGGAGAAAAAATAATTTACGGTATTACCCATGGTATGGACGCGGTTATGTGCAAACCACTTGGGAAGAAAACTATAGAAAAGACGAGGAGCGCACAGGAATACCATTTACCAAAAACCCCGATTTAGCCTTAGTGCCACGAAATGCGTTTTGTACCATGCTTTACAATATGAAACACGGTGTTTACACTGGTAAACGCTTAGATTATTACATCAATAATGATCGTAAATCTTATCTATATGCCCGCTATGTTATTAATGGAAAGGACAAACGATTTACTATTGCTTCTTATGCCGAAACCTTTGAGTTTATTTTAACTAAATCTATGTAGCATGAAAAACTTTATACAAATTACCGCCATTATCGTATTCGCTGTTTTATTTTTAAATCAGTGCAAACAAACTGCAGACTTAAAAAAATCTATTATTTCCGAAGCAGAAGTAAAAGCCGATACCATAGAATATTACAAAAACAAACTAGGTTTGGAGGTTGCCCAAAAGCAAGCCTATAAACTCGCTTCCGAAAAAACTTCGGTAGCTTTTAACGAAGCAAAAACAGAAAGCGCACAATTTGAAGCTGCAGCCGAAAACTGGAAAGATTTATACTCAGCTTTAAAAATTGAAGTGGAGTTTAAAGCCGATTCTGTAGATATTCCTTTTGATGAAAAAGTAGATTTTAATTTCTCCAGGGCGTTTTACAAAAAAAACGATCTCTATACCTTTTCGGGTGTGGTTAATCAACACGGAATTATAGTAAACACCTTGGCAAAAGCAACCATTACCCCTTTTACTGGAGAAAAAAACACAGGGTTTTTAACCCACGAATTTAGAACAGAAATAACGAGCTCCAATGCATCGATTACTATTCCATCATTCGACTCTTATAATTTTACCGGAAAACAAAAACGTTTTGGCGTTGGTGTGTCCTTTGGATTAGGGTTTTATCATAAAGGCTTCTTTGTTGGTCCGTCCATAAATTACAATCTTATACAGTTTTAGTAAATAACATGTCTTAAAAAAAAGTACCTGCTCAATTTATTTTAGCCATAAATAAATGAGTATGAAAGGTAGTAGTTTATTATCAGAAATAAGAAAAGGAGAATGGTTGCTCGATGTACATAACATTGCAGCGTATTATCCTGTTATAAACAAAATATTTTCGGGAACGCCGTTTCAATTCAATTCAGAGCCAAAATCAATTTTGTCTTTTGTGGATTCAAAAGGAAATCCTCTTAGAAAAAATTCCGAAGGGCAAACCATTGTTACTTCAGGATCTATTGCTATTGTAAAAATGCATGGCGAAGTTGTAAAAACTGGAGATTATTGTATTTATGGTGCAGACGAAATTGTAAACGCTTTAACCATTGCCGACCAAAACCCAAACGTTGCCGCTACCGTTTTTGATATAGATGGACCAGGAGGTGCTGTATCTGCTATTGGGTTATTTCAAGAATTTGCTAGAGATGTAAAAACAAAACCTATTGTTGGTTTTTGTGACTCTGCCCTATCCCTTCATTATTGGACAGCTATAGAAGTTTGCGATCATATTATGGCTGCAAACAATGTATCTGCTCGTTTTGGTTCTGTAGGTGTTGTATTAAGTTTTGCAGATAACAGAAAAGCCATGGAAGAGGAAGGCGTTGTTTTTCACGAAATATATCCAGAAGAATCTTCACATAAAAACGCAGCTTTTACAGAAGCTAGAAAAGGCGATTACAAATTAATAAGAGCCGAGTTCCTTTCCCCATTAGCAAAAATATTTCAAGCTCGAGTACGAGCGAAATTACCAAATCTTATAGAAGAGGATGGCACGCTAAAAGGAAAAACATATTTCGCCGACGAGGCTTTAAAAAGAAATATGATTCATAGCATCGGTGGGATGCAAAAAGCCATACGTATGGCTACCGTATTGAGTTCAATTAATAATTAATAAACCTTAAAAACAATGTTAAAAAAAACGTTACAGATGGCCACCTCATTGATGGTCTTTCTAAATTTAAAAGAGCTCCCGATTGCTGACGGAAAAGTCAGTTTTTCGGAGGAGCAAACCGAGAAACTGAAAGCAGAACTTTCAGAGGAAGTCTTATTACAAGCTATTGAAGCTTTTAATAAAGACATTGCCGAGAATTCTAAAGTAGAAGGTATTAGCAATGAAATTAAACAAATGTTGGCCGCCATGGAAACTCCAGAGGAAGCAGCCGCAAACAAAGCAAAAGAAAAGAATCCTGATGCTACGGAAGAAACGCCTAATGTGGACGCTCAATTAGTGGCTTTAAAAGCAAAAATGAAAGAACGTGATGAAACTATTAAAGCGTTATTGGCCGAAGCAGAAAGCGACACCCCTTTAGAGCGAATTTTAAACACACAAGCAAAAGAAATGATTAAACATAGTGCAACGCATTTATTTGCGTCCGGAAAGGACTTTGATGCTTTCGATGGGAGAAACTGGAATAAGTTAGCTGCAGGACAATCTGTAGGTGCTACAGATTGGACAGCATCCGATGGAGCAAATATTCAAAAGTTAAATGGTGATGCTGAATTATATTTTAGAGAAGATCCTAAATTTATAAAATCGCTACACCGTGACAATTTTGGTTTACCATCTGCATGGGGGAAAACATTTAATGTTGTAGATAAAATTACAACAGGTTCTATTACTACTGCAGAGATTACTCAAGGTAGAAAATTACCATGGTTACCAAAAAACAAACAATCTATTCAAGCGGAAGAAGGTAAAATTTTTCCAATTTCTATTGATATTGAATACGCTGGGCATTTATTATCACAAATTGAAGCTTCTTGGTTAGCATCGTTTAACATGGAGGGTTCACAGTATGATAAAATGACTTTTGTGCGTTTCTTATTAACCGAATTAGATAAAAAAGCTCGTTTAGAAGATAGAATTGCATCTATTAAAGGGGTTTACGTAGAAACGCCAGACGATGCAACAAAAGCAGGAAGTTATTTAAATAGACAAGATGGTTTATTAGTTCAACTTTGGAGAGCTCGTGATGTTCGTAAAATTTATAGAGCCTTTAAATTAGGCACGCCAACATCTGCTAATATCGCAGATTACATTCATAATTTAATTACTTCTTTACCTTACGAGGTTAGAACAGCTAATGGTTTAGAGCTTGGTTTATCTCCATCTCATTTAACTAGCTATAAGAATAGAATAGAGAATTTGCATGGTACTCAAAATGATTATAAAGGGAAACCAACATTTCCTAGAGATTATCCAAATATCAAATTTCAAGAAGTTTTAGATTTTGAAGGAACCGATTTTATGTATATCACAGAAACGGAAAATTTAGATATTTTAGAAAACAGACCGAAAGAAAAGAATTGGTATCGTTTTGGTTTCGATGGAAAACGTAATATTTTCATTGTAAACGATTACAAATTAGGCATTAGAATGAAACATATTGGTAATAAAGTAAAAGACGGAGATCCTGCTGAATTTAAAGTGCAGTCTGTTTGGTCTAACGATGTACCATTATTTAATGCAGATTTCTTTGCTCCTATTTACGATGATAAATCGGGCGAAATTACAGCAACGTTTAATCAGTTAAAAGTAGATGAAAACTGGGCTACAGATATTACAAAAATATCAGGTTTAGCCGAAGGTGTTATTTTAAAAATACAAGGCGATACCGCTTTAGCATCAAGTAAATATGTAAAAGATAATTCCGATTTAGATTTAGCTTCAGATTTCGATTTATCGAATGGAGGAACTTTATCGTTAATTGTTTTGGCCGATGGTACTTTAAAAGAATTAGCAAGAACAGCAGAACCTGCTTCAACTGCAGAAGAATCTGTTGTGTCTTATGATACAGCCACTTTAGATGCTGCAGATGGTAGTGAGTTTACTTACACAGGAACAGCGGCCTTAACTATTACAGAAATACTTAATGGAGTACAAGGACAGAAAGTAAAAGTGTACGGTAATGCAGCCGCTTCTCAAGATGTGACGATTAATACAATTGGAAACATTAAAGTAGCCAGTGCAGCCGTATTGAAATTAGCAACCGATTCTATAGAATTCGTTCTATTAGATGGTGTTTGGACAGAGTTTAACAGAGATATAACAGTTTAATATATTATGACAGTATTTAGAAAATCAGTACCAAAGCCTCAAGGAGGCTCTGGTACTGCTAAACCAAGAAACGGAAAACTTACCGTTATATATACGGACGATGTAATTTCAGAACCTACTAGAGATAGCAACGGCGTAAAAATGGTTGGAAACTATGTTTTAGCTCCTGGAGCAAAAATGGAAACATTGTATGCAACTCCATCTACTCAGAAATTCACTCAAGAAATTGAAGGAGAAGAGGATATGGAAGGTTTTATAAAAAAATTAGAAGCCATTCATCCTGCAGACGATTTAGCTATTAATGAATTCGTTCAAAATAACATTGGAGTTCCTGTTATTATTATTTTTGGCGAAGGTTGTGGATCTGCTGCAGGACGTGTTTTAGGTTCTGTTTGCAATCCAATGAAGTTAAAAGGATCTGCCGCTAATGATAATGAAGGCAGAAAAAACACTTTAATGTATGAGCAATCTGTAAAAGATGTGCATGTAGCCGGTTTTTATTATGGCGAAATTACACTATCCTCTAATTTTGAAGCTGCTACAGTAGATTTAGACTTAACCATAGCTAATGGAGCTGTGCAACAATTACCTGTTTTAGCAGCTACAGATACTATTTCTGTACTTTCTACAGATTTAGAAAACGGTACCATAGTTTCTTTAATTGGTGGCGGTGGTGCAGACCCTGCAGTATTAGATCCTGGTGTGCAAGGTGTAGTAAACGTTATTTTATTAAATGATACCCAATGGGTGGCATTGGATAAAGCTGTAATCAACCTCGAAGTAATAGCCGGTGGCGCAACAACGTATTTGTTAGAACGTTCCCGATCGTAAATATTTGTTTAATTAATAGTAAAAAAGCTGCTTTTGTAATGAAAGCAGCTTTTTTTTTGCATGTGCAAAATAATACCCATAAGTATTAATTCTAAAACTTATATGTATATTTGTTTGTGCAAATACTTCATGTCTTAAAAAGCCGCTAAAAACGCTTTTTCTTTACGATTAAAGCTTTAATGTACAAACCATTATATTATGAAAAACTTAGTAATACAACATTTTAAAAACCTACCAGCTTCTAAAACTAAGCAATTTAACGATGCACTGCAGTTGTTTAGAAAATGCCCAGGTAAAAATTTAGGTCAGGAACGTTTTTTTAATCAAGCCGGCTATACGCCTGCTACTTTAGAAAATCTAAATTACGATTTAAAAAAATTGGTAGGTATTACCGATGCCGATATTAGACGCGCACCTTCTAAAAAAGTGATTGTTTTAGACCCTAAAATTGAATTAACGTTAGCAGAATTAGAAAACACAGCTACTTTAGATTTTAATAAAGTTAGAGCCTTTCTATATCAAGAAAAAGTAGAATACCCAAAAATTCCAACTTTTGAAAAAGGCTTACCAGGAAACCATCAAATGAAAGCTTGGCTACAAGAAAACAACGTGGAAACTGAGGCTACTAAAAAAGATGATTTATTAGCTGCTATTCAGGTTTTTGTTGAAAAGTCTATTTATAATCTTGCTTTGGATTTTATGACTGCTCAGGAAGAATTAAACAAAGCTTTAAATTCTGAAGACAAAAAATTAACAGAAGAAGCTCAGTCTTTTGCTTTTGTTCCAAAGGCAGACACAAAAAAAGAAGACGTTTTCACTACAGCTCCAGACGATGTAAAAACACAAATAAAACTACGTGACGAGTTTCCTTTTTTAAATGAAGATAATTGCCCAGAGGAGTTTTACATATTAGTTGGAAAGAAATTCAATTACTATGATGCTTGGGTTAATGCACACGCCCATTTATTAGTGCATATTAAAGATATTAATCAAGATGCCTCACCAATTAACATGACAGACGAGGAAGTGTCGGAAATGGCTTTAAAAGCAGTCGAAAACTTTGAGGTTAACCATGCTATTTGGAAAGAATTAAACCATTACAAAGCAACTGGCGAAATTTTAGGCGCACACCCAATATTTATTGAGCGAAAACTTAAAGAATCTATTGAAGCTTTAACCGTAGAAGCTGGCACAAAACGCATTTCTAATCTTAACAATTACATACGCCGAGATAATAAGAACGCCGAAAAAGCAAAAGACGACGCAGAAAAAGACAAGTATTTGCAAAAAGTTGTAGGATGGGAAGTTGAATTAAACATGATAAAAACGAAGTTCAATTTTAGTGAATAAATTTTTTGATATAGCCCAGAGAAAGGAGGCGGAAGAAAAACAAACTTCAGAACATATAATTTCTAAATATTTGGTGTGCCATTACCAAAAAATTAAGAGTTTAAATAAAGAGCTGCAACGCTTACCGAGTTCTGAAGAGTTTTTCTTTTTACAATCGGACACCTCTTTCAATGCGTTTACATTTATCCCTTTAATAGGCGAAAAAGAAGTTATTACAGAACTGCACGCCTCCACCTACTCTATTTCCCGAAAGGTAATAGATGCTTTAATACAGTTGCATGATGAAGGTATTATTGAGCGTGTAACCTTAATGATTTCGGATTCATTAATAAAACGAAATCCGGCTACTATCGATTATTTAAACGCGCTAATATCTAGCAGAGCAAACTTTAATGTTATTTATAGTTGGGTGCATGCTAAAGTGGCCATTTGTAAAACAAAGGACCATTATTATATTATTGAAGGCTCAGGAAATTGGGCAAGTAATGCCCAATATGAGCAATATATTTTTGCCAATAGTAAAGGTGTTTACGAGTTTAGAAAAACATTGTTTACAGAAAGCAAATTGAGGAACACAAATTAAATTTATTATGAAAAAATACAAAAAAACAGGAATTATTTTAAGCTTTATAGTGATGTTTATATTGGGGGTGTTTTTTGAAAAAAAACAAGATTTAATATCTACCGAAATGCAAGCAACTCCCAAAATTTTGATCCTCAGTTTAATCTTTGTCATTCTATTGGTGTTGTGTTTTTTTGATGAAAAAGAGAAAGCATGAACCAAGAACTATCCATATTCAATTCGTTAAAACTATCTCAGGAGGAGTTTGAAACCATAGAGAATCTAGCGGCTACAAATTATGCGCCTAGCGATATTGCTTTGTATTTAGATGTGGATAAACAATTGTTTTTACAAGAATTTCACAATCCTGCAAGTTCGGTAAGACACCATTACAACAAAGGGTGTTTGGTGGCTTCGTTTGAAAAAGACAATAAAATGTTAGAAAACGCTAAAGGCGGAAATATAACAGCATACCAGGAAAGTAATAAATCGGCTGCTAAACGTGCATTCGAAAATCATAAACAAAGAATTTTAAATGAAAGTTAAATAATGAAAACAACTCTACTAATATTTTTAGCCATTGCCATGTTTTTAAGTTTGATTAAAAAAAACAAAAAAAGAAGCGAGCGCCAATATGAAAGTGATGTAAAAGAAAACGCAGACTTTCCCGAAGCTGTAGAATTAGAATCTTACAATGTATCAGATTTTGATCAGGAAATATTTAATAATTGGGCTGCTATGCCTAGTACATCAAGAACTGACGACGTATGTTTAACATTAACACGTCAAGAATTATTCGACTTCGCCGAATACTACCACAAAGCCAAATCTTAAAATGAATAAAAACACCCTCATAAAAGGCGTCACCATAAACGACATCTACGACTTTGTGGATAACGGCGATCCGGATAATACTCCAGAAGCTATTGCTGTTTATTTTGAGCTCATGGAAATTGTGCGGGTTTTAGATTTAAGAGCCATAGACTATGGCACCAAAGAATCTGTTTTAAAGCATTTAATAAAAATTGAAGGACTAACCAGGCACATGGCCGAAAAGGTTTATTATGATGCGTTGGAGTATTACTACTCATCGGCTAGACTATCCAAACAAGCCCAAAGAAATATCGATGCCGATAAAATAGATCGTTTAGTTGCTATTACCATGCCATTTGTGCAAGATGCTAAGGATGCCAAAATAGTGGCGGATATGATAGAGAAAGCACATAAAATCCGTCAAGCCGATAAGGATGAAGTTGCTTTTATTCCAGAGGAATGGTTAAAAGAAACGTGGACACTTTACACCACGGATATGATTGAAGCAGGCTTAGAACCTATTAACAACGATTTACTAATAAAACAGATTGAGAACTACCCAGAGCTTACCAATAAAGAAAAAGCACAAGTGAAAAAAGAAGCCGGTTTATTAACTTTAGAGATCTTCCCAGATGACAAAACGAACCCGCGTAAAGAAAGATAACAACGTTAAAATTGTTTACGATACCTGGTTAGGTGTTATGTGTGCTTTGGTTGCTGCTAAGAATCAAATATTAATTGTTGGTCGTGGCGCAGGTAAAACCACCAATTACATAGCAGAACGCTCTATGCTAATTAATAAAGAAATGCCTAGCGCTTATTTTTTCTTTTTGTGTGATACCTATGTTAATGCTTTAGATAACATTATTCCTTCACTATTGGAAGGTTGGCGGCGTAAAGGCTACAAAGAAGGTGTAGACTATGTTACAGATGCGCCTCCTCCTGCCCATTTTTTACAACCTTACAAACAACCATTATCTTACAAGCATACTATTTCCACTCGTTTTGGTAATTTTTACAAAATAGGGTCTGCAGATGTGCCGCAGTCTTTAGCGGGTAACTCTTACCAACATGGATTTATAGACGAGTCTAGAAATATAAACGATTTGCCAATTCGGAAGATAATGCCTGCATTGCGTGGGTTTCCTATAATATCCAATTCCGTTTTTTATAGAGGGATAACCGCAGCAACCGATATGCCTAATATTGCCGAAGGTGATTTTGATTGGGTATTGAACCATGAAAAAAACATGGACGTACAGCAAATAAAGGATAGTTTAAATGTTGGTATTAAATTAAACAACATACGGTTGCAAATTTATAATGCCATAAGGGATAAAGACCTTAATGCTATAAAACGACTAGAAAAACAACTCATTCGCTGGACGGAACGCCATTTACGCGTACGCAAAAACTCTACGTTGTTTTACCAAGCTTCAGCTTTAACCAATGTTGGGATTTTGTCTCCTGGTTACTTTCAAGATCAATTAGAACTGTTAGGTCCCGAGGAATTTAAATCGGCTGTATTAACCTTTAAGCCAACCATTAAAAAAGGTGAAAAATTCTACAGCACTTTAGGAGACCATCATTTTTATGATGATGGTATTCTTCCTGGTTATTACGATAAATATAAAATTGGTGATGCCGTTGAAGCTTCGTCTTTAGCTTTAAAATACATAAAACATAATGAGCCTATAGATGCGGGGGTAGATTTTGGTAATATGTGCTCCATGTTGTTGGGTCAAGAGCAAGGGAATTATGTGTACATATTGAAAAACTTATTTACACTGGCACCAGAACACACTAAGGAATTGGCTTTGCAGTTTACAGATTTCTTTAAGCATCATAAAAAAAAGGTACTCAATATGTATTATGATCGTTCCGGAAACCAAAACGCTGCAGTGAAAAAAGATTATGCTACAGAATTGGCGGGATTTATAGAAGAAAAAGGATGGAAGGTTAATTTGATGAATAAAAATCAGGCTACCATCTTCCAGGAGGAAGAGTTTAATTTAATGAAGCATTTTTTTGGAGGTTATAACAACAATTTACCAAGAATTATGATTGATAAATTTGGTTGTACTGAGTACAGATCTAGTTTAGGATTGGCTAAAACCAAAATGAGTAAACACAGACGTACTGGATCTACCATGATACAGAAGGATAAATCTTCCGAAAAATTACCTACACATCAATTACCTATGTTTAGTACCAATATGAGTGATGCCGGAAAGTATTTTTTCTTTCGTCCAAAATGGGTTAAAGAAACAAGACAGCGAGGGCTTTTACGTTTAGGTGCTCCTACTACAGGGTAAATTAATTATTTGAATAAATTATATATCTTTGAAATATGGCACAAACAACCTTTAAAAATCTATCGGTTTTAAAAACCGAACAGAAAAAACTTAAACAAAAATTAGGGTTAAAGTATAACGATACGGTAAAAATATTTATAGATATTCTATCTAAAGTTATGGTAGCGAACAGCATTAATGAGTTTGAAGCTTTAAAATTAATTAAGGATACGTTATCCATTTACAAAAACCCTGGTGCTCCAGAGTGTTTTTCTGCAGCTCTTATTGAGATTACTGAAGCTAAGAATTTTTCTGAGTTAAAAAAGTGAGTTATGGGTATTGGAAATAGAATAGAATTACCAGAGCCTATACATAAATATATTAAGAGAATAGAATCTTCATGGAATGATCATTTTTAACAAACCAAAAAGGAAACAAGATCCTATTTTAAAGATAGATTTGCTACTTACTTAAAAAGCCAAAAGGATGGGCTGGTCTCAAACAATGAAAAATTAAAAAAGACTTAACCCTATAGAAGTTTGCGAAAACTTCCCAAAAATCCCGAAAAACAGCACCACTGTACTGTTTTTCGGGATTTTTCGCGTAAAAAAGCATAAAAAAACGCCCCTAATCAGGGCGTTTAAGCAGGATTAGAGGCGTTTTGTGCTTATAAAAATCAAAATTGATACTGTAAGACATCCGCAAATTTGCCATCCTTAAAGTGTCCATATTGTGCACCTCTCCTCTAATTTCGTGCATTGCCATATTAATAGCCGTCATTTTACAGCAAATTGGGTCTAAATCTTGTGCTATAAAATAATTCCCTTTTGTTATTTGGTTACTTGCTAAAATCATACGACCACTACCGCTACACGGCTCGTTTATTTGTTTTCCCCAATCTTTTGGAGTTACAAAATTTGCCATCATGTCACAAACTGCCTTTGGTGTAAAAAATTGACCAAAGGCGCTTTTTTTGCTGTTGCTCGCTAAACATTCGTAATACTCCCCGAGCGGGTCGCACCATTCCCCGAAAGTTTTTGAATTATTATAAATTATAAATAATTCACCCATTAAATGCGCAAAGGTTGTGAGTTCCTTTTTTTCGTATTTTTTAATGGTTTCAAAATATAAACGTTCTTCCGTTTGCCGTGCTAAACAGCAAATAATGAGCGTTAATAAATCATCATATAAATTATATAAATCGTATTTATATTGAAAGCTAAAAAAAAGCGAGTTAAAATTTTTTAACTCGCTTGGTACATCTTTATTTTTTAACATGGGTTTGTTTTTTATTCGACTTGTGCATTAGAAAAAATATAGGCTATACCAAAAAATTTAAAATCTTTGTCCTCCTCTGCGCCTTCTTTTTTTTCGGTGCCTTTTAATTTTTTGCTCCAAACAAAAAAACCTTTTTCACCTTTTTTAACTCGCTTGTTTTCTTTAATCCAACCTTTAAAAGTTTTAAATTCTTGGTGTATTTCGTTAGTGTACATTTCAATTAAAATACTATTTATATTTCGTGGCTCGTCTTCTAGTTGTTGCACTGCTTTAGCTTTTTGGCTTAGTGCTTTTAAAAGTTCTTTTTTTTCGGTTCTGTCCTTGCATCCGAAAATTTGTGTATATAGGTTTTTCATGTTATAATATATTTTCGTCTGCAAAACTTAAATAACTGTCTTTTGAGATAATAAGATGGTCCAAAAGTTTTAAATCTAGGGTTTGCGCTCCTTGTTGAATTTTATTAGTTAAATCTTTATCGGCTTGGCTTGGTTGCATTTTTCCGCTTGGGTGGTTGTGACAAACAATAAACCCCACGCCATGAGCTTTTAAAATGGTTTGAAAAATTAATCGTATATCTACGGCGCAAGCGTTTAAACCACCTTCAAAAACTTTTTTAACTCCTAAAATTTCGTTGCTGTTGTTTACTACCATTAACAAAAAACTTTCTTTATACTCTATGCTTTTTTCAATCATAGATAAAAAAATCTGATGTGCGTCTCTGCTACTTGTTACCGTTTCCCGTTCGGCTTTTGCTATTCCGTAACTATACGAAATATCAATTTCTTTAATTCTCATTAACTTGCTAAGCATCTTAAAAAATGTATTCGTTTAAGTCGCTTTCGTTAACTCCTAAATTTTCAGAAATAAAAAGTTCTGCAATGGCGTAACTTTTATTAAATTCTTTTTTTACTTGGCTTTTAAAATATTCGTAATCGCTATAATTAAAAACCTTTAACATGCCCTTTTCTTGTAGTATCGTTTTTACTTGTTCGCTAGGTAAAAAACTATTATTTTTGTTCTTCTTAATCGCTGTAAGTGTCATAACTTTAGATTTTGAGTAAACCGCTAAACCTCGAACGCTTAGCGGTTTTTTAATTAATAAATGTTTTAGATTACAAAGTTTTGTACTTCGCTTTGTGTGTTAATTAAAATGTTGTTTAGGGTCAACTCTGCAAGGTTTATCATTTCTTCAATAATATTTGAGTTTGAAACCTCTAATTTAAAGCCTTCGGAATTTTCAAAATAAATACGCTCTTTTGTTCCATCGCTCGAAATTTTAAACTTTTCCAATTCTTCTTTTTTAACTTTTAAATGGCTGTATTTTTCCGTTAAGATTTTAAACTTTTCAGCGTTTTTAATTCTGTCCTCTGCTGTTGGTTTGAAGTTTGCAATCAAAAGTTTTGTTTGCTCTTTTAACTCGTCTTTTACTGCTTCGGAATTAGATCCCTTTTTCATGTCCTGGAACATGTCAAGTTTTTCGGGTTTCGTGCTACTTTTTGGAGTTGCTCCGTTTTTTGGAGTTTGCACATTTTCTTTTTTCGCTGTTGCTTTCGCAATGGTTTTAACTGTACTCATGATTTATATAATTTACTGATTAACAATACTTAAAGATACAAAAAAGTAAACAAAAAAACGACTTTTTACCCCGAAAAGACAGCGTAAAACACAAAAAATCAAGCCTAAAAACACAATAAAGAACCATTCTAAATAAGACAAAACAGGTTGAAAAACACCTCAAAAAACCACCTCAAAAAAAACCAAAAAACCTTAAAACGCTAAAAATCAAAAAAGTAACAGTTTATAAAAAATCGGAAGATTTTTTGTAGAACTCTTAACCCCGACACGCTAAGTTTCGTCTTTGTCTGTGCAAGGGTGCGCTTTTTAGATATATGATTCCAAAAAAACGCAACCAATAACGCCGTAACCCACTGTTTTAGGGGGTTACATCTTATCTCTTCATGTCTTAAATAATAATACTTGTATGTATATTATTGTACTATAATAAATACCTATGAATAACAAACAACCAATAAGCCAGAGAGCAGCACTCCAACGGATGCGCGAACTATCCTCTTTAAACATTCCTTTTTCTTTTGGATTTGTTTCATGCAATACAACCAATGGCCTATCGAAAGGTTATCGTGTTGTAACTAAAGGCATACTAAGACAAGGCCTACGAGGTGACCAAAGCAATAAAGCAGATGTATTGATTGCATATGTTGATTATGATGACCAACAAGAAGACAAGAATAGATTCTTTTACTATCCCTTATTAATGATGTTTAACGGACAAAAAGTACAACCATGAATATAGAACGGTACGGCAAAGAAGCAATAGTGCATAATGAAAGTATGTGCTATACATATAAAGCTGCAGAGAACCCTAGAGACTTCTCCGAACATAGAGTTAATAAGGAAACATTAGACTGGGTAAACAAAGATTACCACGTTGGTGATTGGCGTATACATCCATACGGTGATAATAACAACCTACCAAAAGAGATACAAAGAGTTATACAAAACAACTCCGATGCTCCTGGAGAATTAAAGCGTAAAACAAATCTATTGTGGGGGAAAGGTCCTAAGCTGTATAAGGAGGAGATTGTCGATAATGAATTGGTTAGAACATGGACAGAAGACCCCGATATTCAGGCATGGTTGGATAAATGGGATCACGAGGAGTATTTAATGAAGTGTTCGGTAGACTATCAACATTTAGAAGGGTTCTTTACTAAGTTTTTTCTAAATAAAGGTTACACAAGAACGGGTAGAACAGCCAAAATAGCAAAGCTGGAGCACTCGCAGTTAGATAGAACTAGAAAAGTATCACGACGAGAAAACAGAACATCTAAAGCTACACACGCCTTAATTACAGATTTCTCTTTTGAAAGCATGAGTGATCTTTTGGATTTGTCTGTATATCCGCTTTTCGATTTTAAGACCCCCTTTAAACATCATCCTGCAGTGCATTACAGTAATATGTATAGTTTTTGCCAGGACTATTATACTGTGCCAGATATCTATGGTGCACTAGAATGGATTAGACGCTCTAATGCTTCACCAATTATATTAAAAGCTCTTTCAAAAAATGGGATTAATCCATCATATCATATTGAAAGTCCTCAGGCATTTTGGGATTTAAAAGAAAAACAATTAAAACAAAACTGTACAGATCGTGGGGTTCAATTTAAATACCAAATGCTTATTGATTATGAAAACGAACTATTAAAAAGTGTTTCAAAAGTATTGTCATCAGAAGAAAACACCGGTAAATTTTGGCACACTAAAAAAGGCTTTGAAGTAGATGGAACAAACTTAATAGAACACGGTTGGACTATTAAAAAAATTGAGCAAAACGTTTTAGATTATATCAAAGCCCAGGAAATAATATCCAATCATTCATCAAAAAAAATAAGTTCATCTATTGGTTTGCACTCTGCTATTAGTGGTGGTGGAACAGATACTAAAGTAAACTCTGGAGGCGAACAACATTACGCTCTTCAAAATTACTTACTCACTCAAAATGATATACCGGAAATGATTGTAATGAAATGCATAAACATGGCGTTAAAAATCAATTTCCCAAATAAGAATCTAAAAATGGGCTTCTATCATATTTCACCTAAAAAATTACAAGACGTAACACCTAGCGAACGACCAGAAGCAAAACTATAATAACCATGGAATTACTTTTTACAGATAGTATCGCCAATCAAGAACTAAAAGGGCTACTCGGCTTTTTAGATATGGATATTCCTTTTGCTAATATGAAAGGAAAAATTAAAACTGCCACCAACGATGTTATTAATTTAATTGGAAAAGATACTTATGATCTCGCGGTGGTAGAGTATAAAAAATTGGATACCGATACGGAAAAAAACCACGATTTAATATTCGCGGTTAGAAATCCTATTGCCATTCAAGGGTATCGAAAATATGCACCACATAACGATTTAAGCCACACATCGCAAGGGCGGTTAAATAGGCTAGAAACAAATCAGAAGTCACCCTTCCAATGGATGATTGATAAAGACGATGCAGCACTAGAACGAAGCTACTACGAAGCCCTAGACGACCTTATTAAATATCTAGACGAAAACATTGCGGCATGGAAAGAAACCGATCAATACAAGATCACTCACAATTTATTCATAAGCACAGCCAACGACTTTGATGAAATATTCCCAATAGGAAATTCCAGACTTCTATTAATGAAATTGGCTCCAGGACAACGCAGATGTGAAAACAAAGATATTAAGGCCATTATAGGCAAAGAATTGTTTGCCGAATTAAAAGCAGATCCAACGTCCAACGAAGAATTGGTCGATAAAATAAAAGAAGCTACGGCCTATTATGCATTAGCATGGGCTATGCGTAGATTTTCCGTGCAGTTGTTTCCAGAGGGAGCACTGCAAGCATATAAAAGTGATAGATTAACAACCAACGCCTCTAAACCTGCAGAAAATAACGAAGCCTATTCGGTAGCCGCTTATTTTGAAATAGATGCAAAAGAGACCTTTGCAGAAATTGAGCAAATAATTACAGATATGAACACAGCAGATGTCGAACCTGTAGCTCCTATGATGTTTCAATCCAACAAAAACGATAAATTTTTAAATACATAACATGAAAAAGATAGCTAAACAAATCATTTCATTTTTTACAAAATGGTACAAAAATTACAAATATGGCAAACTTGCTTCCAAAATAGAAGTGGTTGCAAAAAAGAAAGTGGACGAACGTTTGCAACTGCGCTACGATGTTACTAAATACATTCGCCAATTTGCTAAACTGGATAAAGACAATAAATCGAAATACATTCCTTTAGATGCAAAAACCAAAGAACTCATCCGTTTTAATGTTGACGTGAAATTTGGACAAGATATGTCCAAATTAAACGTGCGTTTAAATAAAAAACTTCAAGTTGTTTAATATGCATAGTATAGAAATCCCCGAAGCTGGCGTTAAAAATTACGTTCCCGAAGATCTTTCGGAATGTAATACCGTGCAGTATATTAACATTTGCAATTTACTGTATAAACACGCCATTGGCAAAATATCCTTGGAAACGTTCAAAGAGCAAAGCATCTACTTTTTAGCAAATATGAAGTTAAAAAAAAATACAGATGATGACGTTAAATATGCCAATGTCTCCATGCTCTCCAGTTTAATAGATTCTTTTTTTGAAATAGATGCACACGATCAAAAAGTGATTAAGCAATATTTTATTCATAATCCTATTGAAAAAGTGCGGGGCAACTTCATTAATTTTTATGGACCATCCAATGAATTTAATAACGTGTCTTTTGGCGAGTATGTGGATGCTTTGTCGCATTTCTACGATTTTATAGAAACGCAAGACGAGCAATTTTTGTATTTATTATTTGCTACATTCTACAGAGAAAAAAGAACAACATTATATTCTGCAGGTAATTTTAAAAAAGACAAACGTGTGCCGTACAATCCTGAACGCGTAGAACTATTGGCAAAGCAATTTAAAACCCAAAACAAAGGTGTTATTTATGGGTTTTACATGTTGTTTACCAGTTTTCAAAAATATCTAACCACCGCTAAAATATGGGTTCAAGGCAAAGAAATAGATTTGGAATTACTGTATAAAGATTTGCCAAAAACTAAACGAACTCCAGAAAGTAACCTACCAGGAATAGGCATGAAATCTATTCTCTACACTATTGCTGCATCGGGTATTTTTGGGCCATTAAAAGAAGTGCGCGAAACATCGCTTTGGGAAATTCTTATACGTATGTACGATATCCGTAAAACAGACTTCGATACGCTACTAACCAATAATTCCAATTAACTATGCTTAAAGTAAACGATTTTAGAGCCTATATAGAAGAGATAAAAAACAGCGTAGCCGAAATTACTGTTGCTAAAACGGTTATGGACGATACCCAATTGGCTAAGATCCTGGAAGCGCAAACTTCCGATACTTATATTGTTTTAGGGATTATTCCAAAACACAAATTTAAAGGCAACGACTATAATTTAGAGTCTAACGACATCACCTCTATTTTAATTCTAAAAAAAGTGGTGCGCTCCAATCAAGATCACGAAATCTTTTTAGATGTTATTAATGAGGCGCAAACGGTAGCGCAAAAAGTAGTAAATAAACTAATAGCCGATTATGAAGATGATAGCAATTGCCATTTTATTAGGAAGCTTATTCCTAATTCTTTTGACATCAACCCTATTTGGGGATTGAATTCTTGCGACGGCTACGAAATTGATTTTTCTCTAACAACGGACGTTTAAAGGTCGTATATTTGTTTACTAAAGCAAATTAAAATGACTGAAACAGAAATTATTGAACTTTTTAAAATAGAAATTGAAAAACCAGACTTTAAAGCAAAAGCCGGAGTAAACAAACAACAGCATTATAATTACAGAAATAGAACAACCAAGGTTGGTTTAATGATTGAAATACTTTTTAAAGTTGGCGCCATAACCATTACAAAAACATGAGTTTACTAGACGAGAGAACAAAAACAGCCAATGCCATAGCAGAAGGCCGTTTTATTGCCCAGGTACTAAAAGATGAATCTACTGAAATTGATAAGGACGTAAAATCCCGAATGAATGCCTTTGCCTCCGCTTTTTGGAGTAAACGCAATTTTGCAGTAAACACGACTACCCTAACCTACACCACATTAAAGAAACACAGGTTTGTAGACATGAAAACGCGCCAAACTGAAAACGGTGTAATTAAAAAGAAACGCCACGAAATACACAACAAACCAATATTTGGACATTTAAACAATATAGTAAGAGAGTTGAGTTTTGGCTTTACAGAATCTGTTAAGGAAAAGTTTATGAAGTTGCAGGACTCTTAAAAAGCGATAATAGTAATACTTTGAAGGCTAATTTTAAAAGTATTAATTGTGAAATCTAAACAAAACAAGAAAAACCAAAACAAAACCATTGCCCACCACCTACAAGATGTATTCAATATCTATTTAGAATCTGATATAGCAGGCGATAACGAAGATAGGCGCGCTAAGCTAAATGCCTTTACACAGGCATTTGAGTTATTGAAAAACAGTGATTAAATGGATCAAAATACATTATTACGAATATAATACTCGAAATAATGTATTTATAAATATTTGTAACTCATGTAACACAAACTACTTATTTATTTTACTTTTATAGCTTAACTATTAAACTAAAGTTATGAAAAACATCTTTTTATTATTTTGTTTCATCAATATAAATCTGCTGTTTAGTCAAGAAATATATAAAGGTCTTCTTTATGGAATGACTAAAACCGAAGCGAAAAAAGAATTTGTAAAAAATAGAGATCAGTATATTACAGTAGATTTTACAAATAATTTTTATTATCGTATCTATAAGCAAAATTTTATTTTTTTAGATGATAAATTGAGTTGTGTGGTACTTTCACCTAAAGGATACGCTTTAGGAATGGGGTATGATTCAGCAAAAAACTACCTAATACACACAAGGTCGTTTTTCGAAGATTTAAACTATGAAACATTTATCGATGATGAATTTTGGAATGCACCAATAAATTACATACGTTCTGGAAGTAAATGGGGATTAGTCTTATATAATCCTGAAAAAACAAAAATCATTCAAATGTTCCCTCAAGAATTAAAAGATCATGTTTATTACGTGTATTTAAGAGTTTGGAATTATGATGTTTGGATGAACCTTTATTTAGACGCTCAGTCTGTAAACAGTGAGAAGTTAAAAGATAGTGGGTTTTAGTAAATTACAAATTCTTGTAAAAAACTACATGCAAACGCATTTTTTTAAATTTATAATTTTATCTTTGATTTGCGACAAATAGTAGAATCAAATTATGATTCCAAAAACTTTAATAATAAAATCCTGTACATGGCAACCTTGTGTTGCACACTTCAAATCTAATTTGACTGCTGTTTGTCGCAGACATGTACAGGTATTTATAAAAACAATCTATTATGCGACAAACAGTAGAAAACACCAGTACCCCACTAACAAACTTAGTTAGTACATTAAACACTTACGAACGCCAACAAATCCATAACGCTTTTGATGATATGGATAGCCTATTTAAAGACTGGTTATTGTTCGAGGATGCCGATGATAAAAAGCGCCGCCAAAACTACGTGTTCTCGTTACATGTTATCCAAGAATTAGGGAAATTGGTAAAAGCTATACCTGTAAAAAAGCCACACCCTTTAGTGGCACAAATGGAAATAAACCGCAATAAAGCCCAACAATAATGGTACGCTTTGCTGTGATTACCGTGGTTTTATTAGATAAAACTACAGTAACCTTTAATAATAACACGTTAAAAGAGGTAGCAACGGCATGTTTAGAACTTCCTTTGGCAGATAAAAATCCATTACTTATTGTAATAAGAGAAGACTATAAATTGTATTTCGATAAAAACTTATTTCTATCCTGGGCAACCAAAGAAATTAGTTTATCTGCATTAATCGAGGATGCTAAAACAGATGGATTACTCCGGAATAAAGTAGAAATCACCTTTAATAACGAACCTATAGATCCAGGAGCGCTCTGGGTACAAAAATGGCAACAATGTATTTTACTAAACGATGATTTTTTTGCTTGCACAATCCCCGATGATAGATTTGAAATTATTGGTTAACTTTATAAAAATTAAACCCATGATAGAATCTAAAAGTGAATTCAACGATTTAATTACGCGTTTAAAGGCAAAAGAAAAAACAAATAAACTTGGTAAAAGTTTGCAAATAAAGCTGCAAGCGTTTAAAGAAGTGGAACAGTTAATAAATAGCCTTGCTAGTCCTGGTGTAACTTGCACCTGTGGAAACAAAACCTTTACGCATAGACACACTAATTGGATAGAGTGTACTTCTTGTAATAAAATAAAAGTTTTGATGGATTAACTAATGGATAAAAATCGTTTCTTTTTAATAATTCTTATCTAACGTTAATATTTTAAGCAAAAACCACTTTCCCACCTCGGGGAAGTGGTTTTTTTGTATTTCTTCATGTCTTAAAAAGCCTTTCCTTGTTTAGTAATATTGAGCCAAAGATTACTACCAATGGCTAAGTATATTACAGATGAAAACATCAGGCTAAACATTATTATTAATGGTAATTCGGCTCAAAAAGAATTGTTAGATTTAGAAAAAACTACCAAATCCTACAAAAAAGCCAATACCGAATTAAGAGCCGAAAAGAAAAAACTTATAGCCGACGGAAAAAAAGAATCGGAAGCTTTTAAGAATCTTACAAAAGAAATTAGAGACAATAATGTTGTTATAAAGCAGAACGAGCTTCGAATGTCGGCTCTTCAAAAAGAAATTGGTATTACGGGGTTAACCATGAGCCAATTAAAGCAACGTGCTACTGTTTTAAGATTAGCTTTAAACCATGCTATTCCAGGCGGTGCCGATGAAAAAAGATACAACGCAGAGTTAAAACAAATATCGGCAAGGCTAACCGAATTAAAGACCAAAGGACAACAAACAAAATTGTCATTATCAGGCATTGCCGATGGTTTTAATAGATATGCAGCATTGGGCGCCTCTGTGGTTGCTACTACCACTGGTGTTGTTCTTGGATTACAAAAAATAATAGATTATAATGGTAAACTTGCCGATGCCCAAAGTGATGTGCAAAAAACCACAGGACAAACCAAAGAGGAAGTTGATGAACTTACTAAATCTTTCGGATCATTAGAAACTAGAACATCACGAATAGATTTATTAAAAATAGCTGAGGAAGGTGGTCGTATTGGCATTGCCAAAGATGAAATTCAGGACTTTGTTGCTGTAATGAATAAAGCCAACGTAGCGTTGGGTGATTCATTTAGTGGTGGTGTAGAGCAAGTGGCTAGTAAATTAGGTAAACTAAAATTACTATTTAAGGAAACCAAGGATATTGGTGTAGAGCAAGCTTACAGCAGTATTGGTTCTGCTATTAATGAGTTGGGTGCTAACGGTGTGGCTACAGAATCCAATATTGCCGATTTTGCAACTAGATTAGGATCGCTGTCCGACGATTTAAAACCCACCATACAAGACGCTTTAGGTTTAGGAGCCGCTTTCGAGGAAAGTGGTGTACAGTCGGAAATAGCAGGAAGATCCTATTCTATATTTTTAGGTGAAGCTGCGCAAAGATCGGACAAGTTCGCAGAAGTTATGGGGATTACTACTGCCGAAGTAGAAAACCTAATTAACACCAACCCAACAGAATTCTTTTTACAATTTTCTGAAACCCTTTCCGAAACCAGTGAAAGTGGTGTTGATACTGCAAAAACTTTAGATAAATTAGGGTTGTCTGCCGATGGTACACGTAAAATTGTAGGTGCTGCAGGAAATAATGTAGATCGTTTTAGAGAATTATTGGTGTTATCCAATAAATCCATGATTGAAGGGACCTCGTTATCCAATGAGTATAATATTAAAAACACAAATTTAGCCGCGACTTTAGATAAAGTCAAAAAACGTTTAATGGGTGCTTTTTCTTCCGAAGCTGTTACTTCTGGTTTAAATGGTTTAGTAACATGGATAGGGAAGTTAACTGGTGCGGTTACCAGTGTTAACGAAGCATACAATGAAGAATCTAAACAAACTGTTTTAAATGCAGTTAACTATAGGCGTTTAGCATCAGAAAGCCAAACCTTACTAAATCGATACCAAAACTTAACAAAGGAAGGTCTTGTGCCTACAACAGCGCAAAAGAAAGAATTAGATTTAATTACACTTCAATTAAAAGATAGATTAGGAGATAGTGTTATTTCTATAGATCAAGAAACAGGATCTTATCAATTAAATTCGGCTGCAGTAAAAGAACAAATTAAGCTAAAAGCTTTAATGGCAGATAAAGAGGCGGTCACTTTAATTTCTAGAAGACTAAGGGCAAAAGAAGCTATTGAAACAGAGACCTTAAATGCGCAATCAACTAAAAAGGAATTAGATTTACGACGCGAATATTTTGAAAGCACAAATGCTGAAATATTAAAAACCATTAGAACTACAAGTGGTATGACGGAAGCCGGTAAACTTCAATTATTAAGAAGTTTAGATGGGTACAAAGAATTGGATGTTGCAAAACAAAAAGACATCGTCGCAAATGAAACTCTAAACACTCAAAAACAAAGAGAAATAGACTTAACAAACCAATTAAAAGGTTTAAATGTTAATGAGACAGAAGCAGATAAATTGTTTAAAGAAACAACTGAATCTCCAAAAGAAGGTGCTGAAAAATATGTAGGAAATACAAGGTTTATTTTTCAAGGCGGAAAATGGGTACCTCAAAAAGACACTGTAATTCCTTCAGGGGGGAATGTTTCAGGTTCAGGTTCTGTAGATAGTGGTAAAACCGATGAAACAAAACTAACAGAACAAGATCTTACAGATTTTATAAAAAAACAACGTGAAGATAGGTTGTTGGATGGTAAAGAAGGGATTGAAAAAGAATTAGCTTTAATTGATGAAAAATACAATGCAGAAATAGAGAAGGCTAATGAAAATCATTTATCCACTACAAATTTAGAAGCTGAACGAGAGTTAGAAAAGCAAGAATTAATATTACTTCGCCAACAAGAATTTAAGGATAAATTAAATGAAATTGAAGAAAATGACAAATTAACAGCGGAAGAAAAAGAGGTTGAACAAGCCGAATTAGATTTCGAAAAACACACCAACAATCTTTTATTACTTCAGTTAAATAAAGAGGAGGAAACGGCATTATTATTAAGGTTAGAAGCTGCAGAAAAGACAGCCTTAGAAAACATTAATGATAAATACCGAAAACAAGATATAAAAGCTGCAGAAGCCACTCGGAAACAAAAGGTTGCTTTACAGAATAAAATATTAGATAACGCGGTAGATGTTGCAGGGCGAGAAACTAGAGTCGGCCAAGCACTTTTAGCTGTAAAAGGAATATTGGCAGCAAAAGAAACTTTAATATCGTTAGGTGTTCTAAAAGCTAAAGTAGCTACAACTACCGCTGGAGCAACGGCAGATATTGCTGCAGGAACAGCTAAAACAGCTTCGGCAGGTTTTCCTCAAAACATACCTTTATTAATTGGTTTTGCGGCACAAGTTGTTGGTATTATTGCAGCTATAAAATCGGCAACAAGCGCCGCTAATTCTGTAACAGCTACAGGATATGAAGATGGTTTATATCCCGTAACCAGAGCGCAAGACGGCAAACTATTTAATGCCAAATACGGAGGAAACACAAAAACAGGCATGGTTTACGAGCCTACCCTATTCTCCACGCCTAAAGGTAACTTCTTAGCAGGCGAAAAAGGAAGAAACGAACCGGAACTTATTGTAGATGGTGCAGCCTTTAAGCAAATTAACCCCGATGTTAAAAGTTCATTTATGCGCGAAATAGCCCGCGTAAAAGGATTTGAAGCAGGATTATACCCCACCCAAACAAGCACAAATGTAACTCCAGAAGCCACAACTGTAACTCTAGAAGGTGCAAACGGTTCTAATACAGAAATTGCCATGGCTTTAAATAGAGCATCGGCAATTTTTGAAAAATTAGAAAATGAAGGTATTATAGCATATATGAGCGACGATTTAAGAAACATGAAAAAAGTACAAAAAGGTTTGGACGATTACCAAACCTTACTAAATAAAAACAAAAGATAATGGTTAATTTTCCTTACAACTCAACGGATTTTGCATTTACATTAGAAGATTCTTTTATCAGTTTCACTACAGAAACTGCAGATACCTATTTTGATTTAAAAGTTACAATTATATCTTTCGATTTCTTTTCTGCAGTAGAAAAAGAAAAAGTTTTAGAATATAAAATACCGCTACTTAACCAGGCGCAAACCTTTAATATTGGTCGAAAAATACACCGCTATCTAACCAATTTAACAGCTTACACGAATGCGTTTGGTTTTATGTATAAAACAGCAAAAGTAACCTTTGAAGCTACCGAAATTAATATTGCAGATGAAAATATTGTTAGTACAGTTACTTTAGAAGATGTGCAGTTTATAGCAGGAAAAACCCCAAAGTTATTAGAAAACAATATTGCATTGCTTTCTAATAACACCAATTATGAGCGTGTTACCGAAAACGGATTATTTATTGTTAATCTATTATTACCTATTGGAGATCATGTTTTAAAAGTTTTTAAAAATGGCTTAGAACAAACTACAAGCACATTATCTGTTGCTGGGAATAATAATGTGTTTTCTAAGAAAATAAACGTGAAAGATTTTAACGGTACCAAAGGTGACGTATTTCAATTTGCTATTGCAAACACTTCTATAAAAAAACACTTTGTTGTTTTTCCAAATAACGTAACATCTAAACAACTTGTGTTTATAGATGAATTTAAACTCTTTAGAGTTTTAGAATGTACCGGACATTATTCTTTTCCTGATGAGTACGATCAAATAACACATACCTATTATAGGAATTTAGTGGAAGTCTTAGAAATTATAGAAACAACCGAAACCAATAAACTCAAAATTAATACCGGTTGGGTTCTAAAAACGGATACAGAAACTTTATCTACTATATCTAAATTCAAGCGCGTTTTTTTAATAGAAAATGATGAGCAAATATTAGACATGGTAATTAAAGCTAAAAAACTAACTAAAGAAGATACTGAAGCAGAATTGTACGAATATGATTTAGAATTTCAAATAAACCACAATAGCAATGCATAAAATAATTTTTGATACGTTTGAATTCGATTTAACGCCTTACAATATTTCTACGGTAGAGGATAATCATTGGTTTTTAGATGAGTTTTCAACAAAATATTCTTTTCCTTTTAATTTTAAATTAACCGAGGAACTCCTGGTTATTTTTGGCGACCTCTTAGATGATAATACTAAGTTTATAAAAAAACTCTACAATGTTACCTATGTTTTAGGAAACAAAATGGAATCGTGCGTTTTCGAAATTGAAAGTCAAATTGGGTTAGAGGTTACTTCAACTTTTCGTTTTGGGTATGATGATTTTCCAAATTTTGATAAAAAGCTTTCTGAACTCCCTTTGGAGGAATCTACTATTGCAGATGTTTATATCCATGCAAAAACTATTATACCCCAAACATGGCCTGCTGTTAATTACAATTACCCCCAAATATATACCGATGAGCATGAAGATGACCTTCCAACATGGGCAGATTTCAATAATATTATAAATAATTACAATGGAACAGATTTTTATGAAAACACATCGGACAATGATGTATTTGTAAATAATAATATTATACAGCCAATGCCTTATTTATTACATATATTAAAGCAAGGTTTTTTAGATGCAGGATACACGTTGCAAGGAGAAATATTACAAGATGAAATAATAAAGCAATTGTTGGTTTTTTTTGATGCAGATTATTTTAAAAGAATTGTTAGTGTTATAGACTATCAATTATTAAGAGAAAATTACGATAGCACAAGTGGTAATGGCGACATATATGAGTATGAAGATACCATTCAATTAGAACCAGATAGCACTTATGTTATAACGGGTTTTGGATATGCTTACCAAGATTTAGACCAAAACGGAGCTCTTACAGGTTCTACTATTAAGTATAAAGGTAAAAATATTGCTAGCGTAGGGAATAATTACTCTACGATTTGGAGGAGCTTCGACTCTACATTTACCACAGATTCCAACCCCGATTTAAGCACTCAAATATTAATTGTAACGGGGCAATCTGTTAGTTTTGACTTACATCCTTTAGGCTATAGATCTGATGTATATGCCCACTCGTTTTTAAATATATACGATATAAAAATAACAAGACAAGCAGAAACTGAAGCTGATGAAATCGAAATTATCCATGATGTTGATTTAAAAAAGGTAGTGCCAAATATTACATTCGGAGAGTTTTTTTATTCTATAAAAACAATGTTTAATTTAGAATCTAATATTCAAGGAAAAACCATTTATATCAATTTCCTTAAAAACAGTATTAACAATTCCAATATTACCGATCTTTCAAATTATTTGGTAAAAAAGCCAAAACGAACGTTTCCTGATGATGAATCGTATTTATTAGCTTTTAGTGATATAGAGGGGGTAACTTATGAAAAACTATTAATTCCTGAAGAGAATTTTGTTAATGGAGATGTGGAATTGGAGGATTCCAGAACAGAGATAGAAATAAAACCTATTCCTTTACCTATTAAAATTGTAAACGGTATTCAGACGGCTTATTCTTTGGGTAAACAAGATTCGAAAATATATTTGGCTTTATATAATGGTCTTAATGAAGATTCAATTAATGCCACAAATGACAGCACTCCAATATTAATACCTAATCTTTATTTTTCATACCATAAAACTTGGTTACATTTTTTATTAAACGCAATAGGCTACACTTGGGTTTTTAAAATGTATTTGGAAGAATTACAAGAACTAAACAAAAAAGTATTTGCCTATGGTAGACATCAAGTGATAGAAACCATAGACAAAACACAAATTGGAGAAGATTTATTTGAAGTTGAAATAGAAACAAAAACGCTACCTTAATACAAATCATCGAGCAAAAATATTTCTTTGTTAGCTTCTGCTGCAACAATATGATTGTAGATCATAGATTGCCGTAAATCGGAATGGCCAAGTAATAATTGTAATTTTTCAATTTTACCTCCTGCTCTTAAAAAGGAAGTAGCAAATGTGTGTCTAGACACATGGAACGTTACTTTCTTTTTTATACCAAGATTACGCATAATTACTTTTAACTCCCTATTTACATATTCGTTTGTAAAACGTTTTACAAATAAAGTTTCATCCTGAGCAATGAGTTCCTTTGCTTTTAAATTTAAAGTAATGGTTTGCATTTTATCCACCTTTTCGGCTCTAAATTGTATAAAATCCCCCTGTGCAGATTCTCGTCTAATACTCATTACATCGGCAAATCGTAAACCGGTAACGCATGAAAATAAAAAATAGCCCAAAATGGTTTTATGGCTTTTATAAACAAACTCCGAATCGAAATATTTTTTTATTTTTTTTAGCTCATAAGGTTCTAAAGAAACCCGATTTCCCAAAGTACTCCCCGATTTAATATCGTCCATATTGCAAGGTATTTTAATTCCTGTTTTTATAGCCAAGTGTAAAAACTTTTTAATCGACTTAATATTAGAATTAATCGTGGTTTTTTGGTTTCCAATATTAGCAAGGTGTAATTTGTATTTTTCAAACCAATTAAGATCTAACTCAGAAAACACCACTTGATCGTTATAATCTTTCAATTTATTTAAAACAGATTGCAGTTTTCTAAAAGTACCAGGACCTAAAGATTCTTTTTGCTCGTTTAGCGCATGTTGATAAAAGGAGCAAAAATTGACTCGTGGTAAATCTTCAACCAATTCTTTTTTTAGAGTTCTGGGCGTTAATACAATTTCACTAAGCCGGTAAACAGTCTTAATATTGATAATTTTAGAATCAATATTATCAATTATTAAATTAATGTCCTGGAGTCTTTTCTTTTGCACGGCATCTTCAACCTTATTAAAATTGACACGTTGCTTTTTTTTAGACCATAACTTTTTAGGGATATCTATGTCTAACAATAATCTTTCACGCTTGCCAAGGCCTGTAATGTGTAGATACAGAGGCACAAAGTCTTTGCTTTCGTAATTTCTAGGAATAAAGGTAGTTTTCATTGACACGTAAACTTTATGTGTGTCAATGCGCGTGTCAAAAATTAGGTTTTCAGTACTGCAAATCAAAATAGTTAGGTTTCATATTAATAAAAAAAATGCTCATGCTCAGTGTTTTAACTGTGCAAAAGCATTTAATTTATTTGTAAACTATTTTTTCGTGACCTCGACTGGATTCAAACCAGTAACCTCTTGAGCCGTAATCAAGTGCGCTATTCAGTTGCGCCACGAGGCCGTTTTAATGTGGGTGCAAATATACATCTTTTAATAAAAGCCCACCAAATTTTTTTTAACTTTTTTTATTATTATTTTTGAATATGGAAAAAGCCCTATTAAAAGAAAAATTCAGCAACGCTCTAGATCAAGATATTATAACCGAAATCTTAGAAGTCGGACGCTTTAAAACCTTTCAAAAAGACGATATCATAATCGATATCGACCAAAAACTAGAATACATCCCTTTGCTCCTAAGCGGAAACATAAAAATATTACGTGAAGATAACGATGGTAACGAACTCCTAATTTACTTTCTCGAAGCCGGCGAAACCTGCACCATGTCGCTCACCTGCTGCATGGGCACCTCAAAAAGTAAAATCCGCGCCGTAGCCGAAAGCAACTCCAGCCTCATCCTCATCCCCGTAATAAACATGCAAAATTGGTTCCACAGCAACCATAGCTGGCGTAATTTCATCCTCGAAAGCTACCAATCGCGTTTCAACGAAATGCTCGAAACCATAGACAACCTCGCCTTTTTAAAAATGGATCAACGCCTCTACAACTACCTTCTCAACAAAGCGGACCTCAGCGGCTCAAAAACCATTATCGTAAAACATCTCGACATATCCGAAGATCTCCACACCTCACGCGTCGTAATTTCTAGACTCTTAAAACAGCTCGAAAACGAAAATAAAATAAAATTAAGCCGAAACAAAATAGAAATTCTATAAAACATTTGGGCGCTACCCGAAGAGGGTCGGGCTATCCGCTGCAAGTCCTCGCACGCGCAATTACCATTGCACATGCTGTGGGCTTTTCACTACTATCCCTAGCGCGAGCACATCCGCCAACAAAAACGTCTACCTAATAAACGCATTCTTTTCTCTTATATACGTCCCTCTTTCTTCTTCTTTTGTAACCTCTTTTCTATAATCTTTCACCTATTATCTAGCTCTTATTAGCAAAGTAACTTCAGAACAAACTTATAACCTACTCCCTTAAAACAACTTATCCACACACAAAATTCAAAGTAACATTTATTACAAAACATACCGCACTAAGGCCATACCTTTGCACCAAATAAAAGAAAATGGAAATAATTTTGAACCCTTGGCCATGGTATGTATCAGGCCCATTAATTGCCATGGTTATGGCACTACTACTCTATTTTGGCAAAACCTTCGGTATGTCATCCAACCTTCGCACACTTTGTGCCATTGGAGGCGCCGGTAAATTTGCCGATTTTTTTAAATTCAACTGGAGAGATCAACTTTGGAATCTTACCGTAGTACTAGGCGCTATTATAGGCGGCTTCATTGCAACGCATTATTTATCAAACGATACACTTATCGATTTAAACCCAGAAACGGTTGTCGAGCTTCAAAATATGGGCTTTCAAAATGCAGGCGCATCACTTTTACCAAACGAACTATTCAGTATAGAAGTTATCAAATCACCTAAAGTATTAATCATATTAATTATTGGAGGTATACTTGTCGGTTTCGGAACTCGATATGCAGGTGGTTGCACATCAGGCCATGCCATTACAGGGCTAAGCAGCTTACAAAAACCATCACTAATAGCCGTAATTGGCTTTTTTATCGGTGGATTAATAATGACTAATCTTATTTTACCTCTAATATTTTAACTATGAAATTTATAAAATTCTTATTAGTAGGCATTGTCTTCGGTATTCTATTAGTAAAATCCGAAGCCGTTTCTTGGTATCGTATTTACGAAATGTTCCGTTTTCAATCCTTTCATATGTACGGCATTATTGGTACAGCCGTAATATCAGGTATTTTGTTTTTACAAATCTCAAAAAGAGGTTATATCAAAAGCATAAAAGGCGCCGATATATTTGTTCCTAAAAAAGACAACGGCATCACTCGCTATATTGTTGGCGGAATCATTTTTGGCTTAGGTTGGGCACTTATCGGTGCATGTCCAGGCCCAATGTACATTCTTTTAGGTACCGGTGTTTCTAGTATGCTTATTGTAATTGCCGCAGCCATAGTTGGTACATTTATTTACGGTATGCTAAAAAGTAAACTCCCACACTAAATGGATAGCTCTCAAATTATAGGTTATGTAGGCGCGCTAATTGTTGGTCTTGTTTTGGGCCTCATTGGTGGTGGCGGATCTATATTAACCGTACCATTATTAGTCTATTTACTAGGATACAACCCCATTGTTGCAACAGCATATTCTTTATTTGTTGTCGGAACCACCTCGCTTGTAGGTACTTTACAGAAATTTAAAGAAGGTTTGGTGGATGTTAAAACCGGTTTAGCCTTTTCGTTTCCATCCTTTATAGCCGTGTATTTATCTCGTCGCTATTTAGTTCCTAATATTCCAGAAACCTTATTTAAAGTTGGCGATTTCACGCTAACGAAAGACATGAGTATCATGGTGTTTTTTGCTATAATCATGCTTATAGCATCCATTTCCATGATAAAAAAAGGAAAGAATGAAGATAATGTCACAACAACAAGCCAACCTTATTTTAAAACCTTCATTCAAGGATTAACAATAGGTACCATTACTGGCCTAATTGGTGCAGGTGGCGGATTTTTATATGTTCCAGCATTAGTACTTTGGGCCAACATACCCATGAAAAAAGCTGTAGGAACATCATTAATCATTGTCACTATAAATTCACTTATTGGGTTTACAGGTGATATGCAAACATTAGAAATCGAATGGACCTTTCTTTTAACTTTTACAGCTATATCCATTTTTGGAATTATTTTAGGTAACTATTTTTCTAAATTTATTAGCAGCAGTAAACTCAAAAAAAGCTTCGGTTTTTTTGTACTACTAATGGCCGTATACATAATGTACAAAGAGCTTATGTAATAATTGTAACGTAGCAAACCATTAAAGTTTCTTAATTTTGAACCAAGAAATAAAAAAACGTATAGATTTCATTCATAGTGAAATCATCAAATCATAAAAAATTAAAACATGAAAATAGAACAAATATATACCGGTTGCTTAGCTCAAGGCGCTTACTACATAGAATCTAACGGCGAAGTTGCTATTATAGATCCATTGCGTGAAACACAACAATATGTAGACAAAGCAAATAAAGAAAATGCTAAAATAAAATATATTTTTGAAACGCATTTTCATGCCGATTTTGTTTCTGGTCATGTTGATTTAGCTAAAAAAACCGGAGCAACTATTGTTTTTGGACCAAATGCAGAAACCGATTATAACGCATACATAGCCAAAGACAACGAAACCTTTAAAATTGGAGAAATCACTATTAAAGTATTGCATACACCTGGGCATACATTAGAATCTTCTACCTATTTATTGATTGATGAAGACGGAAAAAACCATGCGATCTTCTCTGGAGACACTCTGTTTTTAGGTGATGTTGGCCGACCTGATTTAGCCATAAAATCTGATTTAACAAAAGAAGATTTAGCTGCGATGTTGTTCGATTCACTTCGTGACAAAATTATGCCACTTGCCGACGATGTTATTGTATATCCAGCTCACGGCGCAGGCTCTGCTTGCGGAAAAAACCTAAGCAAAGAAACCGTTGGTATTTTAGGTGAACAGAAAAAAACAAATTATGCTTTACGTGCTGATATGACGCGTGAAGAATTTATAAAAGAAGTGCTTGATGGTATTGCTCCACCACCACAATATTTTGCAAAAAATGCCATGATGAATAAATCGGGCTACGATAATTTTGAAACTATTCTAAAAAAAGGAGATACACCACTTTCTCCAGAAGCTTTTGAAGCGATGGCTAATAGTGAAGATGCTTTAGTTTTAGACGTTAGGCATCAAGACGATTTTGTAAAAGGCCATATTCCTAATTCTATTTCTATTGGTATTCAAGGTGGGTTTGCGCCATGGGTTGGAGCTTTAATAACCGATTTAAAACAACCTATTTTACTTGTAGTTCCTGAAGGAAAGGCACAGGAAACTGTTACTAGACTATCTCGTGTAGGTTACGATAATACTTTAGGCTACTTAGAAGGTGGCATAGAAAGCTGGAAAACCGCAGGAAAAGACATTGAAACCATTGATTCTATATCTGTAGATGAATTCTCTAAACGTTTTAATACTGAAAACATAGAAGTTTTAGACGTTAGAAAAGATGGAGAATATAACTCGGAGCATTTAAAAGGCGACAACGTTAAACATTTTGCCTTAGACTATATTAACGATAATATGAACAGTATCGATAAAAACCAAACTTATTACGTGCATTGTGCTGGTGGTTATCGCTCGGTAATAGCGGCTTCTATTTTAAAAGCAAGAGGTTTTGATAACTTAATTGATATTGCTGGTGGATTTGGAGCTATTAAAAATTCCGATTTACCAACCACAGATTTCGTATGTCCATCAACACTATAAATAATAGTCTTTTATTTTTTAGACATGGAAAAGAATATAGGTTCTATCGATAAAGCCATTAGAATACTTACTGGAATTACGGTTGCTTTACTGTATTATTTTAATATTATTTCAGGGACTTTAGCTTTTGTTTTAATGGTCGTTGCCATTATTTTACTGGTAACGAGTTTGATTAATTCCTGTCCAATTTATAGTCTTCTTAAAATAAACTCCACTAAAAAAGAAAAATAGAGAATTACATTAATAGCAAAAAAAAGACCTTTCAAATAAAATTTTGAAAGGTCTTTTTAATTTTTGCTTATATATATTTTACACGAGCTCGGCACTTAAACCAGCTTCTAACAGCATAGAACAGCGTGGTTTTAAATCGTCTAGCAAACCGGTTTTTACGGTACATTTCCCTTTGTAATGCACTAACATAGCACATTGTTCTGCTTGCTCTGGCGTGTGCTCGCAAGCATAAATTAATGTCTCGATAACATGGTCGAAGGTGTTTACATCATCGTTATGCAAAACAATCTCGTTTTGAGTTAAAACCTCCTCTTCTAATAATAATTCTTCAGATGTTTGTTCTCTTGTACTCATAATAATCCTTTGTTTTTTCAAATATTTTTTCGTTAGAAAAAGCATTTACATTAGCCATTAATTATTCTACTAATTTAGAAATTTTAACGATACCCAATTGTTTCTTTCTAACTTTTCTTCAAATTTTAACAAATGTTTTTCGCATTCCGCTGTAATTAACGGAATATCCTCAGCGTAAAATCCGCTTAAAAACAACATCCCATTTTCATTTAAGCAAGATGCATAAACCCCCATATCTTGCAGTAAGATATTACGGTTAATATTAGCTATAATAACATCGTAACTTTTGCCTTTTAAAACAGAAGCATCACCTTCTATTACTGTAATATGTTTCGCATTATTACGCTCTACATTTTCCAAACTATTAAGGTAACACCAGTTATCATAATCTACCGCGTCTAAAGGTTTTGCGCCTTTCATTTCAGCTAAAATCGCCAAAACACCAGTACCACAACCCATATCTAAAACCGATTTATCTTTTAAATCTGTTTTTAATACATGTTGAATCATCATGTGCGTGGTTTCGTGATGCCCCGTACCAAAACTCATTTTTGGCTCTATAATAATATCGTAAGTTGTATCTGGTTTCTCATGAAATGGTGCACGTACAGAACAGGCATCATCAACAATGATAGGATTGAAATTCTTTTCCCATTCCTCGTTCCAGTTGGTTTGTTCTATTTCGTTGAATTCGTAGGTAATTTCGAATTCATCAGAGTTCAATATTTGAATATCGTCTAAAATATCGGCATTCCATTCTTCTTTTTGAATGTATGCTGTGGCACCATCTTCGTTTTCTACAAAGCTTTCGAAACCGGCGTAACCCAATTCGGCTATTAAGATTTCGACTGCGGGTTGTAATGGTTTTACTTTAAATTGATACCCGATATAAATAATGTTTGACATGACGTGTTTTATTAGAGTGCAAATTTAAGTGTTATTAACGGAGTTCGTTATAAAATTTTATTAAAAATTAGTTTGAAGTGGTTACTTTATTACGGTTCTAGTCCTGCCAACATTAGTAGATATCACGCACAATTCCGTAAACCAGATTTGTTTTTCCTTTTCAAGAAAACAAAAAACACCTTACCAATTGAATGATAAGGTGTTTTTAATATGGTACTGGGTTGGCCCGCGTTAGGGATTGAGGCTTTGTTGGAGCTCTTTTTGTGTGGTTGCACTTATGCAACACAAAAAAGCGACTGCCAAAATATTTATATTCATGAGTTCTTTAATTGAAAAATAAGACGGCACGAATAAAGCCCGACCCTTTTCGGGGAACGCCCAAATTATTTTTTAAAAGGCATTTACAATTGCGAAAAAATCTTCAGCATTTAAAGCTGCTCCACCAATTAAACCGCCATCGACGTCTGGTTTAGAGAAAATTTCTTCAGCATTTGCTGGCTTAACACTACCTCCGTAAAGGATTGAAACCTCATCGGCTACATCATTTCCGTATTTATCGGCTAGTGTTTTTCTAATAAACGCATGCATATCTTGTGCTTGCTCTGGGCTCGCTGTTTCGCCTGTACCAATAGCCCAAACAGGCTCGTAAGCTAAAACGATGTTCTGAAATGCCGCTGCATCTAAATGAAACAAAGCGTTTTTAATTTGGTTACCTACAATGGTTTCTTCGTTACCCGATTTTCTGTCGGCTAATTCTTCTCCAAAACAAAAGATAACGCGCATTCCTTTTGCTAAGGCTGCATCTACTTTTTTTGCTAATAACTCGTCGGTTTCATTAAAATATTCACGACGTTCGCTATGCCCTAATATTACGGTATTGATACCGATACTTTTTAACATGCTTGCGCTAATTTCGCCAGTATAGGCGCCATTTTCGGCAAAGTGCATGTTTTGTGCAACGACTTCAATATTTGACATTTTTAAAGTTTGATATGCCTGAAATAAATTGGTGTATGTTGGTGCCACCATTACTTCGGCATTAGAGGTTGTTCTTTGGTTTTTTAAGGCGGTTAATAAAGATTCAGTTTGTGCTAAATCGTTATTCATTTTCCAGTTTCCTGCTACAATATTTTTTCTCATGGCTGAAATTAACCTTACCAATACAAGCAAGGTGTCTTTTTATTAGTTAATAATTGTTGTTTTCTACTGCTAAAATAGTTAATTTTTTAATGCTTCTATCAACTTATCGTCATCAGCTTCGATAACATTAAATACAACGATTTCGCCAGCTTTATTTATTACCATATATCTTGGAATCCAACTGATGTTTAAAAAATCGGCAAAATCGCAATCTTTTGCATTTGGCATAAAGTAATGATCGCCTTCCACTTGGTATTTCACAATACCGCGTTGCCACGCCCCTTGTTCTCTATCTAAAGATAAAAATACATAAGCTACATCTGGATTATTAGCTTGTAATGCTTTAACTTTTGGCATACCTTTAATGCAATCGCTGCACCAAGACGCCCAAACATCTATAACGATAGTTTTGCCTTTATGCTTATCTAATATGCTTTGAAAGGTTACTTCTGTACCGTTTTGAGCGATGAAGGTATCGTTTAAAGCTTCGGTTGAAAATTGCTTTGGCTCATCTTTACAGCTTAAAAAACTAATTAATAAAATGAAAATATACTTTAACTTGTTCATATAAAAAGGGTTTGAAAATGTTTACGCTTTCGCGGAAATAAAAATTTATTTTAATTTCACTTTTGGGTCTAACCAAACATAGATTAAGTCGACAAAAATGTTGATAATTACAAATAACACGGCAATAACTAAAACGGCGCCCATTATGACGGGTAAATCGAGTGTATTAAGCGCATTAACGATTTCTTTACCGAGGCCGTTCCATCCGAAAATATATTCTACAAAAACCGCGCCCGCTAGCATAGATGCAAACCAACCTGATATAGCGGTTACTACTGGGTTTAATGCATTTTTAACAGCATGTTTTTTTATGATTTGAAATTCGCTAAGTCCTTTAGCACGTGCTGTACGAATGTAATCTTGATTAAATACTTCCAACAATGAATTCCGCATTAACTGAATAACGACGGCCAAGGGACGAATACCTAAAACAACGGCTGGTAATATTAAATTTTTCCATTTAATATGCATGGCTTCGCCGAAATCGTCCAGTTCGTACAAACTGCCCGTCATTTCTAAATTAGTGTATTCGTGTAATAAAAAACCGAAAAACCAGGCAAAAAGAATAGCGCTAAAAAAGGACGGCACACTCATACCTAAAGTACTAAAAATCTGTATGGTTTTATCAATCCATTGATCTTTATATAATGCGGAAACAATGCCTAAAATAATACCCAAAATCATGGCGATTACAATAGCCGACACGGCTAAAACAAAAGTATTAGGTAAAGTTTCGGCTAGTACCTGACTTACTTTTTTGCCTTGTTTTGTAAAGGATTCTCGTAAATACGGGAATTTTAAAACGATTGTCGTATTTCCGATAGTAAATAAATTTGCTGCTGAATATTTTCCATCACGTAAAAAGGTGTAATCTTCCTTTTGATTGCAATGAAAGGAAATAGGCGACAAATCATTCAAGTAATAGAAATACTGTGTACTTACAGGTTTATCGAAACCGTATTTTTGTTTGACAATTGCGAGTTGTTCGCTGTCTTCATTTTGACCCAACATCATTTGAGCCGGATCGCCAGGAAGCACATTGAATAAAAAGAAAATAACGGTAACCACCCCAAATAATGTGAGGAAAGCGTAAGTTATTTTGTTTATTAAGTAGCTCAATATGGGTTATTAGTTTTATTTTTTTAATGTCACTTTTACCATACTCGTGTAATCGCTATGGTTTGCGGCGTTTATAGAATCTAATTCAGTAGTTGATGTTTTTAAAACATTTACAGACTCAATAGTTTCGGTATTTAGACTATCAACTTCAGACTTTGTTGCTGTTACGTTATCTATTTGATATAAAATATGTTCAACTTTTACAGCTTCTGCCTGTCTTTCAACCTTTGGTAGTTTTAAATCTTTAAGATCGTTCCAATGTACTTTTTGCGTAATTGTACCTTTTTCTAAAGCAATAATTCCTGGATTAGAACGCACAATAGTTTTCAGTGCTTTTTCATCACATAAATAAAATTCAAAATCGATGTTATAATCTTCTTTTAAAGCCTGCTTCTCCGTATTTCCTGATGCCGTAAGTCCGATAATTTTATAGCCATTTTTACGAGCTTCGTCTTGTAAGGCCTTTAATTTTAAACCACCTGCACGCTCCATACTCTCTAAATTGTATGAAACTACGATAATTAAATGCTCATCATTTAAAAAAGTTTCTGTTAAATCTTCATCGTCCGATTCAATAGAAAAATCATAAATTGGAGGTTCATAACCTGCTGAAACTTCTTTGGTATCTACACTTATAAATTCGCCTTCTACGGTTGGGTAAGCGCCGTTAGTGGTTATTATTTTTTCTTCGCCACCTACTTTAAATTTCCATGAATATTCTACTACAGGTTTTGCAGCATCTTCGGGTACACTCATGCCTTCTTGAATATTTGCGCCAATTTTATAAGCTCTAAAATCTTTAGCTGGTAGGTGCATTAATACATGATAGCCAAACCATAAACTAAAAATAAAACTAAGTAAAGCCAAAATAGTTGTTGTTAATTTCCCGAAAAGAGGTTTAACATGTTTTGCTCCAACAAAGAGAATAAGAATAAAAAATAGTAGTACAATATCTTTAGTAAAACTTTCCCATGGCGTTAATTTTAGGGCATCGCCAAAGCAACCACAATCTTTTACTTTATCAAAATACGCAGAATAAAAAGTTAAGAAAGTAAAAAATACAATCATTAATAATAAACTCCAAATCGTGAATTTTGGTTTATACCCAATAAGTAAGAACACGCCTAAAACCACTTCGAATACCACAACTAAAACCGATATCATTAAAGCGTAAGGCTCTAAAAAGGGTAGGTTTAAAACGTCAGGACTAAAATATTCGGCTAATTTGTATGAAAATCCCAACGGATCGTTCAGTTTAATTAATCCTGAAATAATGAATAATACACCAACAAATATCCGACTTATACTTACTAAAATTTTCATGCTTTTTTTATTTTAATTAAATGCTAAAACCGTCTGTTTCAACTTTAATCTTATTTTATTTATTTTTGATTTAAGCCTCTTGAGTCAGGTGAATCATTGCGAAAATGGCATAATTAATCATGTCCTGATAATTAGCATCAATGCCCTCGCTAACTATGGTTTTACCCTTATTATCTTCAATTTGCTTAACACGTAGTAATTTCTGCAAAATTAAATCGGTTAAACTACTTACTCGCATATCTCGCCAAGCCTCACCATAATCGTGATTTTTGTTTTCCATTAAGGTTTTGGTAGTCGCAATTTGCTTTTCGTAAAGTTCGGTAGCGGCTACAGTAGATAAATCGGGTTGTTCTACCACACCTTTCTCCAACTGAATAAGTGCCATAACCGAATAATTTATAATACCAATAAACTCGCTAATTTCTCCTTCGTCTACTTTTCTAACATCATTTTCTTGCAATCCTCGAATACGTTGTGCTTTAATAAAAATTTGATCGGTAAGCGATGGCAAACGCAGTATTCGCCATGCACTTCCGTAATCACTCATTTTTTTAATGAACAAACTTTTACAGGTATTTATAACGGCATCGTATTGTTTTGAGGTATCTTGCATGTATCGTTTAATTTTCTGTAAATTTCGCTTAAATTGTTTAAAGTTCAAAAGTTTTTAGAAGGAAGTTTGACGATACAATTTTAAAGTTTTACGTTTGATATTTAATAGGTAATATACTTGGATTTTTAACATTATGACGATCAATTGCAAAGGAAACCTCATTGATTTATCATCACCTAAAGTGATGGGTATTTTGAATATTACTCCAGATTCTTTTTATGATGGCGGACAACATAAAAACGAAAAACAAATGCTTCAACATACCGAAAACATGTTGACTGATGGCGCTACATTTATAGATATTGGCGCTTATAGTTCGCGACCAAATGCCGACCATGTTAGCGAAACCGACGAACTTAACCGTATTTTACCCATTGTAAAACTTATTTTAAAAGAATTTCCAAACACTTTAATTTCTATCGATACGTTTAGAAGCGCTATTGCAAAACATTGTATTGAAGCTGGCGCAGCTTTAATTAATGATATTTCGGCTGGAAAATTGGATACTGAAATGCTAAAAACAGTTGCCGATTTACAGGTCCCTTATATTATGATGCATATGCGTGGCGAACCGCAAACCATGCAAAACCATACCGATTACGATAATTTAGTAAAAGAGATGCTCTTTTATTTTTCCGAACGTTTGGCGGCTACAAAACAATTAGGCATTACCGATGTTATTATAGATCCCGGTTTTGGATTTGCAAAAACTCTAGAGCAAAATTTTGAATTACTGAACAAACTAGAATTATTTAAAATGATTGAACACCCAATGCTCGTTGGAATTTCTAGAAAATCGATGATATACAAAACGTTAAACACCACTGCCCAACACGCACTTAACGGCACCTCGGTTTTAAATACCGTTGCCCTCCAAAAAGGTGCTTCTATTTTACGCGTACATGATGTAAAAGAAGCTGTTGAATGTGTGAAATTAGTTGAATTGCTTCGTGCTTAGTTTTAATAAATTATGAAAAATATAGTCCCCCTTCTTATTCTATTATTTTTGTTTTCATGTGGAAATGAAAAAGTGTTGCAATTGCCAGAAATCAATCATTCCGAAATTTCGGAAATCAACGATGTTTCGGTGGCTTATCTTTTTTACGATGAAACCCAACCAGATAGTTTAGAATTGAATAGAAAAAACATTATTAACACCACAAATTGGTTGATTAATGTGGATAAACGCCTTAAGCTAAAACAAGTTATTCCGAAAATTTCATTTCTTCAAAAGAAAAAAGTAAGCGCTGGCCATCAAAAGGAAGGCGTTAAAAATTATTTCACTTGTCATGATACAAGTACGAAAAGCCCAGGATTTATTGAATTTACCGATATTACCTATCATCAAAACTCAGTTTCAGAATACTTAGAAACGGCTTCAACTTCAGAAAAAATAAAGCACGCCATACAAGTGAATATTAACGAAAGCCAAGAAATTACCATTATAAACTCCGTTTTAAATTCGCCCACTATAAATACATCCAAAAATAATTTAATTACCGATTTAAACCGTGTGGACATTAAAAACGGACAAATTTATTTAAGCTTTCACGAGAATTTACTCTTTCAAGAATACATTACTTACAAAATGCTATTCGATAAAGTAGGTTTTGACAAAACAACGATATCACAAGAAGAATTTATTTTTAATTAACTCTAATTTACTAAATTTACAAAAACACACTACCCTTGGAAATTTTTAATGACCTTTTAAACTTTAAAATCGTTGATATTATAGATGTTATTTTAGTCGCAGTACTACTTTACTACGTTTATAAACTAACAAAAGGCACGGTTGCCATCAATATTTTTATTGGCATTATTATAATATATTTTGTTTGGAAACTTACCGAATTCTTAGAAATGGAATTGCTTACCGGCATTTTCGGAGGCTTTATGCAAGTAGGAATTATCGCGCTTATTGTCGTTTTTCAACCTGAAATTAGAAAGTTTTTATTGATGGTAGGATCTACTAATTTTAATGGGAGACGTAAATTTTTACAACAATTTAAATTCTTAAAAACCGAAACTAGCGATGGCACTGATGTGGACGTTATTGTATCGGCATGTAATAAAATGGCGATGACTAAAACGGGCGCTTTAATAGTTTTTGAACGGAATAATAATTTAGATTTTATTGCCGACTCTGGAGATGAAATGAATATTAAAGTTACTCAACCTATTATTGAAAGTATTTTTTTTAAAAATAGTCCGCTGCATGATGGAGCCATCATTATAAATGATAATATTGTTAAGGCCACTCGTGTAATTCTTCCTGTTAATAACGAAAAAAACATACCAAAACGCTTTGGTTTACGCCACCGCGCTGCTATTGGTGTTACTGAAAAAACAGATGCCTTAGCCTTAGCGGTAAGTGAAGAAACAGGACATATTTCTTATTTTAAAGATGGTGAATTTGTAGTTTTCGAAAACAACGCCGAATTAATAGCGCTTATTAAAAAAGATTTAGCGTAATTCCTGTTCTATATTTTTCAAATTACAAGGCAACCTAACAAAACTCTAAGCAACATCTTGCTTTAAAAACTGCACTTCGTATAAGTTTCTATAATAGCCATTTTCTTTTTGAAGTAGCTCATTATGCGTGCCTTGTTCTACAATTTCGCCAGCATCCATAACAATAATTTTATCGGCCTTTTTAATGGTTGCCAAACGATGTGCGATAACAATTGAGGTTCTACCCTTTGTGATTTTATCGGTAGCATTTTGAATAAGTTGCTCCGAATAAGAATCGACTGACGACGTGGCTTCATCTAAAACCAAAATACTTGGGTTTGTAACATAAGCACGTAAAAATGAAATAAGTTGACGTTGACCAGATGAAAGCATCACACCACGTTCCTTCACATTGTAATGATAGCCGTTTGGAAGACTCATAATAAAATCGTGAATACCAATAGCTTTTGCAGATTCTATAACTTCGGCTTCTGTTATTTCTGGATTATTAAGTGTAATATTATTAAGAATAGTATCGGCAAACAAAAAAACATCTTGTAAAACTACCGCTATTTGACTTCTTAAAGATTGTAAAGTAACATCCTTTATATTGACATCATCAACAGCAATAATACCTTCTTTAATTTCGTAAAAACGATTCAATAAATTAATAATGGTCGATTTCCCTGCTCCAGTTGCACCAACGATAGCAACGGTTTCTCCCGCTTTTACATCAAAAGAAATACCTTTTAGTACGGCTTCATCTTCAACATAATTAAAAAACACGGTATCAAACTTAATATTGCCTTTAAAATTTTCTGCTATATGTGTGCCATGGTCGTCTATTTGTGATGTGGTATCTAACACTTTAAATACACGGTTTGCTGCGACCATACCCATTTGTAAAGTATTGAATTTATCTGCAATTTGACGCAAGGGTCTAAACAACATCGGGATAAACATGATGAAAGCAATTAAATCGCCTTGTGAAACATCGGTACCTTTTAAAACCACGTGTAAACCACCATACCAAGCCACTAGTCCTGTAGCGATAGATGCTGACAAATCGGGCAATGGAAAGAAAATGGAGTTATACCAAACGGTTTTTAACCACCCCTTTTTATGGCGTTCGTTAATGGCTTTAAATTTTCTTAACTCGGTATCTTCTCGAGTAAAAAGTTGTAAAATCTTCATTCCTGTTAAGCGTTCTTGCACAAAGGAATTTAAATTAGACACCTCGGTACGCACTTCTTCAAAAGCCTTTTTCATTACTTTTTGAAAAATTCGAGTGGCGTATATTAACAAAGGAAGCATAATAAAAACCATGAGGCTTAATTTCGCATTAATATATACCATTACGGCAAAAACAACAATCATGGTAAGTAAATCTTTAACAATCATGAATAATCCTTGTCCGAAAATATCTGCAATTCGTTCCATATCAGTCACCGCTCGAGTAATGAGGACACCTACGGAAGAACTATCGTAATACTTCATTTTAAAACTCAGTAAATGATTGAATAGTTTAGTACGCACATCTTTTACTAAATTTTGCCCCAACCAAGCTGCATAATAAATAAAGCCAAGTTGAAACACGGTTTGAAGTATGAGTACTACAAACATAATAATCACGTAAAACAGGAAATCGTCAACCTTATTAACAGCAATACTATTATCAATGGCATATTTAGTTAAATAAGGCGTTGCCGCACTAAAGGCCGCCAACAACACCACCATAACTAGTAAGCTTATAAAAACGAAATTATACGGTTTTATATATGTAAACAACCTTTTAAAAAGGGTGATATCAAAAATATTTTCTTTCGGTTTGCTCATTTATATTATTATATCTTGAGGATATTCTACGTTTATTAAATATAAGCCATGTGCAGGAACTGAAAAGCCAGCTTCGCTCCTATTTTTAGACTTAATAATATGATGTAATTGGTCTACGGGAATTTTCCCTAAACCAATATTTATTATGGTGCCAACAATGGCGCGGACCATGTTTCGCAAAAAACGGTCGGCCTTAATGGTGAACTGAAGTTCGTTTTCAACAAGCTGCCAATCGGCTTTCATTATAGTACATAAAAAAGTTTTTACTTCTGTTTTACTTTTTGAAAAACATTGAAAATCGTTGTATTCAAATAGAATTTTAGCAGCTGCTTTCATTTTATCCACATCCAAACTATGTTTTACGTAATAAGCGCTCTCGTTATTAAAAACATCTTTTTGTAACGAAACTCGATACAAATAAGTACGGCTTATGGCATGAAAACGCGCATGTACATCATCTTTCACTTGAAAAATAGCTTGCACGGCGACATCTTTTGGTAAAAACGAATTGAGCTTAAACACAAAATTCGGATCATTTAAAGTAGCCTCAAAATCAAAATGAGCAAACATTTGTTTAGCATGCACACCAGTATCTGTACGACCTGCCCCCATTATTGAAATAGGTGTTCTGAGCAAAGTAGACAATGCTTTTTCTAAAACTTCTTGAACAGAAATAGCATCGGGCTGAATTTGCCACCCGTGATAGGCACTACCATTATAAGAGAGTTCTATAAAATATCGCAATTTGTTTTAATACTTTTGTTGAAACAACAAATATAGCTAGTTTTGCCGTGCTTGCGAAAGCCCTAATCTTAATTATATATTAAAAGATTTTAATGACCAAAATATTACTCCTTTCAGACACCCATAGTTATATAGACGATGCCATTTTAAAACATGTAAAACAAGCCGATGAAGTATGGCATGCTGGTGATATTGGCGACTTAAAAGTAACCGACGCCATAAAAAAACTAAAACCTTTACGAGGGGTATATGGCAATATTGATGATGCTAAAGCCCGAGGTGAATTTCCTGAACACAATCGTTTTATGTGCGAAGATGTGGATGTTTGGATTACCCATATTGGTGGTTATCCTCCAAAATATAATATTAGAGTCGTTGAAGAAATCAAGAAAAACCCACCACGTATTTTTATTTCAGGACATTCTCATATACTTAAAGTTATGCCCGATAAGAAGCTAAATCTTATTCATATGAATCCTGGTGCTGTAGGAAAACATGGCTTTCATAAGGTTCGAACCATGCTGCGCTTCACTATTGAAGGAAAAAAGATAGATAATTTAGAAGTTATTGAATTTCCAGACAGACACCCGAAAGTTTAATTCCAAAAATAAAAAAACTCCGAAAGTTTTCACTTCGGAGTTTTACGCACTAATAGTACTAAGATGTTAGGTTTATCGTAATCGATCAACAGATTTTACAAGTTCTTCATCCTTCTTGATGGCCTTATTGGCAAATGCCAACAACACGATAGAAACAAGAGGGAGAAGCATCCCAATACCTTTCTCAGAAACCGCCGTCTCTCCAGATACATTTAGCGATTGATACACGAAAAATCCTAGTAAAATAAAGTTTAATATGATATTAAGTCGCCCCAAAACAAATTGAAGCTTCCGGTTTTTAAACATAAAAATAGAAATCAAAGATAATAAAGCCGAACCTAAAAACAAGCCGATATATAATATATTATCCATAGCAAAAACAGTAACACCCGCATTTGTTATCCATACAGGAACCACAAAAGTTAAGCCTGCAGAAACCCCTGCGGCTAATAATAAATAAACTGTTTGAATGCGTTGTAACATAACTTTTTCTAAATAACTAGATCGCAAAAATAACAGTTCTTTTAAAAAAATACGTTAAAAAATTAAAATAAAGTTGTATAATTGCAGTATTAATTCTCAACAACCGCAAAAACAGGTTGTTATTCTTCCGAATAAAAATTCATTTTTTTCAAAAGACTCAAGATTTATATTCAATATATAAAATTCAATAAACATCGATGTTTGAAATTTCACAATTAAAAGAAAAAAAACTCACTGACTTACAGGAGATTGCTAAAAAACTAAACGTTCCGAAGTACCGCTCTCTAAAGAAATTAGATTTAGTTTACCAAATATTAGATACGCAAGCTGCCGACCCTAAAGCTGTTGATGCTGTGGTAGAACCAGCCAAACCAGCAGAAAGCGCCGCTGCAGATAAACCGAAACCAAGAAAACCGAGACAGCGCGTTCAAAAACCTGCTCCAAATACACCTAATAAACCTGCGAATACACCAGTACAAGCCGAAGCTCCTATTGAAGCTAAGCCTGTTGAGGAAGTTAAAGCAGAAGCTCCAAAGGCACAAAAAGCACCGCAAGCTGACAAAAAGGTAGAAACTAAAACGGAAAATACCCCGAAGCCGAAACCTAGACCACGTCCGCAAAACGATAGAAAAAACGATAACCAACCAAGGCCTCAACAAAAAAGAGAGCAAAATAATAAACAAAACAAAAACCAGAAAAATGGGAATACCCATGCTGGTAATAACGGTAATAAAGATAGTAGAAATCGCTATCGTGAGCCAGATTTTGAATTTGATGCTATTATTGAAAGTGAAGGTGTTTTAGACATTATGCAAGACGGTTACGGTTTTTTACGCTCGTCTGATTATAATTATTTATCCTCTCCCGATGATATATATGTATCACAATCTCAAATTCGATTATTCGGATTAAAAGTTGGAGATACCGTATTGGGACATGTACGTCCACCTAAAGAAGGCGAAAAATATTTCCCTTTGATAAAAGTGAGTAAAATTAATGGTCAAGACCCTAATGTGGTTAGAGACCGTGTATCTTTCGAACACTTAACACCATTATTTCCTCAGGAAAAATTCAATTTAGCTGGTCGTCAAAGTACGATTTCTACTCGAATTATGGATTTATTTGCACCTATCGGAAAAGGGCAACGTGGTATGATTGTATCACAGCCAAAAACAGGTAAAACCATGTTGTTAAAGGATGTTGCGAATGCTATTGCTGCAAACCATCCAGAAGTTTATCAAATGATTTTATTAATTGATGAACGCCCTGAAGAGGTTACCGATATGCAACGTAATGTACGCGGCGAAGTAATTGCTTCCACTTTTGATAAAGAAGCTCACGAGCACGTAAAAATTGCCAATATCGTTCTCGAAAAAGCAAAACGCTTAGTAGAATGCGGCCACGATGTTGTCATTCTTTTAGACTCTATCACACGTTTAGCACGTGCTTACAATAGTGTACAACCCGCTTCAGGTAAAATACTAAGTGGTGGTGTAGATGCTAACGCCTTGCACAAACCAAAACGTTTCTTTGGAGCAGCTCGTAACATAGAAAATGGCGGTTCGCTTACCATTATAGCTACAGCACTTACCGAAACAGGATCTAAAATGGACGAAGTAATTTTCGAAGAATTTAAAGGAACCGGTAATATGGAGCTACAATTAGATAGAAAAATATCGAATCGTAGAATTTTCCCTGCTATCGATTTAACCTCATCAAGCACACGTCGCGACGATATTTTACTCGACGCCAACACCATACAACGTATGTGGGTAATGCGTAAATACCTTGCAGATATGAACCCCGTAGAAGCCATGGAATTTATAAACGAACGTTTCAAACAAACCAGAAACAACGAAGAATTCCTGATTTCCATGAATGGATAAAATTTAAACACCAATAATTATAGAAGCCTTAATGTAAAAGTTAAGGCTTTTTTTTATGCCTATTTGGGCGTTACCCAAGGGTCGCGCTTTACGTTACTAGTTTTGGCTCGATGCGCGCCTCGCCAAAAGCTAACCACTACAATCGCTAACGCAGACTTAGATAGATAAAAGCCCTAAAACCAAATCTAATTCACACCATAAATCCCACTATAAACACATTGAAAACCACTCCTATAAAGTCGCTAACTCCATCGCTATCAAGACTGAAAAACTGATTTTTTTGCCGTTCATAATTTAACGCTAACACTTAACAGGTTATATTTCATGTTTTGTCGAAAACAAAAATGATTTAAGTTAAAATAAGAAAATACTTGCTATTTTTGATATGCTATTAAGCTATTAATTAACTTTAAAATCTGAAAACGATGAAGAACACAAAACAAAAATTTGTAAATATGATCAGTGCTCTTGCGATTGTATTTGCTTTAACTTTCTCAACTAACATGAATGCTACTACAGCAGTTAGTTCTGTAGAAGCTCCAACAACTGTTGCACTTGCTTCAACACACTTTACTTCTGTTGCATTAACAGGTAACTGGTATGACATTATATTCAGTTGGGTAAAATGTAAAATCTGTGGTGCTAAAAACTGTAAAATTAAGCACAACACAAGTAACTGTAAAAAATGTCACAGACCTCACAAAGGAAACTGTAATGGCGGTGGAGGTTCTACTCCTTCTGTACCATTAGATGGTGGACTTGGTTTCTTAATGCTAGGAGCTGCTGCTTTTGGAGTTAAAAAATTACGTGGAGACAAGAAAGCAAAATCTTAATATATTTTAAGAGATTATTTCATAACAAAAAGGCTTTTCTTCGGAAAAGCCTTTTTGCATTTTACTAAATAGCTTCTTTTAATAAAAGTTTATGAATACTACAATACCATGTCCTCGCTTATAAAAACGACATCCTTACTTCATTACAGATTATTGCAATACTTGAAATTTTACTTCTTAATTACAACCTATAGAAGATTAACAAACTACTATTCCTACATATCTAACACCCAACCTAATACTTCACAGGCATTATCTCTTGTTTTATCGAAAATTGAAATAATTTGATTTATTAAGCTAAAAAACTTAGTATTTTTGACCTGCTTTTATACTATAAATTAATTTAAAAAAAAATTAAAAATTATGATTACAAAAACAAAAATGGTTAACGGTATCAGTGCACTTGCTATTGTATTTGCTTTAGGTTTCTCAACTAATGCAAACGCTGTAGGAGGAGGAGGCTACGACAGACCTTCAAAACCAAAAAATTGCGGAAAATGCCACAAACACAGCCACTACGGAAAATGTAAGCCTGGTAATGGTGGAGGAGATCCAACTCCTACTCCATCTGTACCATTAGACGGAGGTCTTGGTTTCTTAGTTCTAGGAGCTGCTGCTTTTGGAGTTAAAAAATTACGTGGAAACAAGAAAGCATAATCTTAATTTACTTTAAGAGATTATATCAAAAAAGGTTTTTCTTCGGAAAAGCCTTTTTTTCATTTTATAAAATTAAAGGTGTATAGTTTAATTAATTTTTTTTTAAAAAGGAACACCACCAACCATCAACCTTATTTGTTCATCATAAATTGAGTCAAACATCTAATAGATGTTAAACTATATTTTATCGAAAAATAAACTATTAGCAGTTTAAATACTTAAATAGTGCTTATTTTTGATAATTAGAAATAATAACAAATCTGTTAAAATTAGTACATCCCCTTTTTAATTAACCCTACTTAAAAAATATGATAGATCTTAAATCTTTAAAAAAAGATATCCCACGGCCCATAAGACTCTTTCTAGGAAAGGCTTTTTTGATTTTTGTGATATGGAAAGTTGTTTACTCTGGTTTTATGTATGATTCTCAGTACTTGGATCACCCGTTAACAACACATGTTGCCGAGGCTTCTGCTGCTCTGTTAAATAACTTAGGAGATATGAGTGGCTTTACTACGAAAAGAGAGAACACTAGTTTTATTTTCGAAGGCGGAAAAACCATTCACGAAATATCGGCTATTTATCATAATGATATCATATCCTTAAATATTGCTAATGCTTGTAATGGCCTTGAAATTTTTGTGCTTTATATGGGGTTTATTATCTGTATGCCTTCATCCTTCTGGAGAAAAACAAAATATATCGTTTTAGGTATTCTATTACTCGATGCCATTAATATTTTAAGATGTGTGGGCCTTATTTATTTAATTGAATATTTCGAAATATATTTCGAATTTGCTCACCATTACCTATTCAAGGCTATTGTATATACGGCCACATTAATCATTTGGGGATATTTCGCCCGTAAAATTCAATTAAAAAATGACGCTGTATAAATCTGATAAAGTCCGATTCATTGTTGGACTTCTTTTAATTATCGTAATTTACACTTGGTACTACATCTATTTTGCCGAGAACAAGAACACCGTAAATATTCCTTCAAAGGTTAAACACATCATTACGTTTGCTACCACTGTTGCTGTATACTTTGTAGGTACTTTTCACTTAGGAAAACTAAAAGACACCTGGATGTCTTCCTTGTGGCACTTTGTACACGTCTCTGGCTTATTTATTATAGGTGTTATGGGATTATACGATTGGTTCATACATGATATATCCTTAAATGCTCGCCATTTTGCTGGAGGCATTCAAGAAATGCTTATTTCTCCTGTTTTATATTTTGCAATGGGTTTACTAAATAAAACATTCAACAAACAAGAACAACCAAAAACATAAAAATTTCGAAATACATTCTTTTTAATATTTAAAGAATTCAAAAATAGCACCTAGGTTTTTGAAAACTACATTCGATACTAACTAAAAAAAGCCTTGACATATATATGTCAAGGCTTTTTTCTTATGATAATAAGAGTTAACTATTAAATGAACTAGTATCTCATCAATAAATCTTTATACTCTCTTAAATCGGCTATATTACCTTTGTTGTTTAAGTTTTTAGTTAGCGCGATTAAATATTTTAAACTTTCAACTGGTGTGTCTAAATCGTTCTCTCCTGCCTCTTGTTCTTCATCTAAAGGTTCATCATCAAGAATAGGAATTAGAAACGTGCTATTCGCTTCTAAATGCTCATAAGCTAATCTAAGCACCTTTACTACTAGCGGTATTTTTTCATCTAACGCATAAGTTCTTAATTCCTTAATATCGTCGACTAACGTATCTTTATTAATACCTGTTTTATCCAGGTTCTCAAGAATTTTATCGACTAATTTATTTGCTTTTTGATTTTCCAACGGAGATAATATTATATGGTTATTAACTTATTCTAAATGCAAATTTAGATTTTTAAATTACTTTTCACACTATAAGAGCGTTAAAAAAATTCAAAAAAAAAGCTTCTCATTTCTGAGAAGCTTTTGATATCATAAAACTTTAAATCAATATTAAAGTGCAGCAACAAATTTTGCTAAACCTGATTTAAGGTTGGCCGCTTTGTTAGCGTGAATAACGTTTTTCTTAGCTAATCTATCTAACATAGATACTACTGAAGGAAATAATGTTTCAGCTTCTTGTTTATCAGTTGACTCACGTAATTTCTTGATAGCATTACGAGTTGTCTTATGCTGATATTTGTTAGTTAAACGCTTTGCTTCGTTACTTCTAATTCTTTTTAATGCTGACTTATGATTTGCCATTTTGTTTCTTTCTTATTTTTTTAATTGTAGCCCGTAGGGGAATCGAACCCCTCTTACATGGATGAAAACCATGCGTCCTAGCCGATAGACGAACGGGCCATTATTTTTTCAGAGTGCAAATATAAAAACTTTATTTTTAACTTGCAAATCTTTTTTTTTATTTCTTCAAATAACGAACAACGTTTCCGTTGCGGGTGCAAATATACAACTTACTTTAAATGTCGCAAGCACTTTTTAAAGTTTTTTTTATTTTTTTTTAATTAATATGCTTTTGCAAATAGTACACGCCCTTCCGATGGTTTCCCTGAATAAACACAAACGCCCGCTTCCTTATTCATTTCCAATGGAATACACCTAATCGTTGCTTTTGTGATCTCTTTTATCTTATCTTCAGTCTCTGCTGTACCATCCCAATGCGCTGAAATAAATCCTGTTTTATTTTCTAAAATATTTTTAAATTCTTCAAAAGAATCTACTTCTGTGATGTGAGAATCTCTAAAATCTAAAGCTTTTTTAAATAATCCGTCTTGAATTTCTTTTAATAAACCTTCAATAATGGTTGTTAAATCGCTTAAAGGAACCACTTCTTTTGTTAAAGTATCTCTTCTGGCAATTTCAACAGTGCCATTTGCGAGGTCTCTTGCCCCTATCGCGACACGTAAAGGAACTCCTTGCAATTCATGTTGTGCGAATTTTGCGCCTGGTCTGTGCGTGGTTCTATTATCAAACTTAACCGTTACATGTTTACCACGTAAATCGCTCATTATAGTATTTGCTACTTCGGTTATCGCATTTAAATCTTCATCTGTCTTATATATAGGAACAATAACAACTTGGTTTGGAGCCAGACTTGGAGGTAAAACCAATCCTAGATCATCACTATGTGTCATAATTAAAGCCCCCATTAATCGGGTTGACACCCCCCATGAGGTGGCCCAAACATAATCTTGCTTACCTTCTTTATTAGCAAACTTAACATCGAAAGCTTTAGCGAAATTCTGACCTAAAAAGTGAGATGTCCCTGCTTGTAATGCTTTTCCGTCTTGCATTAATGCTTCAATACAATACGTTTCATCAGCGCCAGCAAAACGTTCGCTTTCGGTTTTTAAACCTTGAACAACGGGTATAGCCATAAACTCTTCGGCAAATGTAGCGTATACGTTATTCATTAAAGCTGCTTCTGTTAGAGCTTCTGCTTTCGTTTCGTGAGCGGTATGCCCTTCTTGCCATAAAAATTCCGCAGTACGTAAAAATAAACGCGTACGCATTTCCCAACGCACCACATTGGCCCATTGGTTTATTAATAATGGTAAATCGCGGTACGATTGTACCCAACCACGAAAGGTATTCCATATAATAGCTTCGGAAGTTGGCCTAACTATAAGCTCTTCTTCTAACTTTGCTTCTGGATCTACACGTAACTTTCCTGGTCTATCAGGATCGTTCTGCAATCTATAATGTGTTACAATAGCACACTCTTTAGCGAAACCTTCTGCATTTTTTTCTTCAGCTTCAAATAAACTTTTCGGTACAAAAAGTGGGAAATACGCGTTTTGATGCCCTGTTTCTTTAAACATTTTATCTAATTGCGCTTGCATTTTTTCCCATATAGCATAACCATATGGCTTAATTACCATGCATCCTCTAACGGCTGAATTTTCTGCTAAGTCGGCCTTAACAACAAGTTCATTATACCATTTAGAATAATCTTCTGCTCTACTTGTAAGTTTTTTGCTCATATCGGTGGTTTGGCACAAAAATTGTGATTATGTTAAATATAAAAATAGTTCAGCAAAACTAACTATTTTTGCAATGTCCAACAATAAAATTATACAGATATGCGATTAAATAGCTACTTAAAACAAAAAATGCCCAACATAGCCTTACTAGGTTTACTGTTAGGCTTGTCATCTTGTGGCTCATATCAATACGTAGGTGTTGACAATGATGGTATTTATGGCGAACAAACGATAACTATTGATAATAATCGTGGAGACAACGTTATTATATCTTCAGATAATGCCAATAGCACATATTATGAAAACTATTTCAAAAATGGATCTTTAGCAACAGAACAAATTATTGCTAATAGCGAAATTTTCACAGATATAGATAGTTACGAAAGTGATAATTATTCTGAAGACGATATCATTACAACAGATAATACATACCAAGGTTATGCAGGTTGGGGACAGGACACCCAAAGTGTAACTATTAATTATATAGACAACGGTTGGAATAACTACGGATGGAATTCATGGGGATACAACAGTTGGGAATGGAACCGATATAACAATTGGGGATGGAATAGTTTTAATAACTGGGGCTATTATAACCCATACCACTATGGTGGATATAACAATATTTTTTACGGAGGCTACAACCGCTACGGTTATTACAACAACTGGGGGTATAACAGGTACTACGGAAACGGAGGCTATTACGGAAATTACTATAACAGAAACAATGTAGCCTACAACGCTAGTAGAAGAAATAGTTACAACAGTGTAAACAGTCGTAGAAATGCAGCACCAACTACAAGTACAAATCGTACGAGCAGCGCGACTTCTCGTGGAACAGCTTCAAAATACAACACCACTACTAGACGTAGCTCAACATCGGCCTCTACTGTTAACGGAAGTACAGTAAGCAGAAGCACTTCTAGCAGATCGACAACAAGCCCAACCACAAGTACAGCTAGAAGAACGACTTACACAACTAGAACTCCTTCTACAAATTCAACAACGAGATCAACGTCAACATCAACACGCCGTACTAGTACAACAGCAAAACCATCTACTTACTCTAGAAGTTCGTCGCCAACATATAATAGATCATCTTCTACTTATACGCCAAGCAGTAGTTCATCTAGTAGCAGCTCAGTTTCTAGATCATCAAGCAGTTCTAGTAGTTCGTCTGCTTCAAGATCATCAAGCAGCAGCAGAAGTTCTGGTTCAAGTTCATCTAGTGGCGGAAGACGTCGTTAATCTATTCTAAAAAAGAAAAAATAATATTATTTATGAAAAAGTTAAATCTACTAGCCATAGGGTTACTTTCTATGTCTAATCTATTCGCCCAAGATATTAGCGATGCCTTACGATATTCTCAAGATGAAATTCAAGGAACCGCTCGCTTTAGAGCTTTAAGCGGTGCTTTTGGGGCCTTAGGTGGCGACATGAGTGCGGTAAGTATAAACCCTGCAGGTTCGGCAGTATTTAGCCAAAGCCATATTTCCTTTTCTTTATCTAGTGAAGATAAAAACAATACTACAGATTACTTTGGTAACACTGAAAAAACAAACGACTCACAGTTCGATTTAAATCAATTTGGTGCTGCTTTTGTCTTCGGAAATAACAACAGAAATTCACCTTGGAGAAAGTTTACCTTAGCAATAGCTTATGATAAAACAAAAAACCATAATAACAGTTGGTATGCGGAAGGTTTAAATACAAATGATGATGGAAATTTCAGTAATTCCATAGCAAGTTATTTTTACGATTATGCAGATGGCAAAAGATTAGATCAAATTTCAGCATTTCCAGACGAATCAATAAGAGAAGCCTATTCTGACATTGGAAGCATCTACGGATTTGCACACCAACAAGCTTTTTTAGGATATGAATCTTATATTTTAGATGCTGTTGACGAATCTGATGATGGTAACACATTATATAACGCCAATGTAAACTCAGGCAATTTTACGCATCGCTACAGTTATTTAGCAACAGGCTACAATGGTAAAATAACATTTAATTTCGCCACCCAATACGAAGATAAATTATATCTAGGTATTAATTTGAATTCCCATTTTATAGATTATCAACGAGAAACATTATTACTTGAAAACAACACTAACGGAGGCGTAGTTACATCTATTGATTTTGGCAATACCCTAGCAACAACAGGTCGAGGTTTTTCTTTACAACTTGGTGCTATTTATAAAATAACATCGCAATTAAGACTTGGTTTAGCATACGACTCTCCTACTTGGTACACTATTGAAGAAGAAACAACTCAAAGATTAAATACAGACAAGTTATATGACGAAAATGTAGATCCTATAAACCCACAAATTGTTAACATTTATCCAGAATACAAACTGCAAACACCTGCAAAATACACCGGAAGTTTAGCTTATATTATTGGAACACGCGGTTTAATTAGTTTCGATTACTCTAATAAAAACTACGGAAACACAACCTTTAAACCAGAAGCCGATTATACAGATTTAAATAATGGTATAGACAATGTACTTACTTCTGCTTCAACTTATAGATTAGGTGGCGAGTATAAAGTAAAACAAATTAGCTTTAGAGGTGGTTACCGCTTTGAAGAAAGCCCTTATACCGATGGCGTAACCGTGGGCGATTTAAACGGGTTTTCACTTGGTTTAGGTTACAATTTTGGCAACACAAAACTAGATCTTACTTTCGATCAAGCCAAACGTTCATACCAAACACCACTTTATAATGTAGGTTTGTTAGACACTGTCGATATCGATCAAGTAAACTCAAATATAACGTTATCGCTTAATTTTAATATTTAAGCACTTACACTCTATAAAACATAAAAAAACTTGAATATTAAACCATTCAAGTTTTTTTTTTGTGACCAACTGTAATATTTCTCATTTAAAACAGACCAAAACACTTATAACAATTGTTTGTTAAGATAAAACATAACAAAACGGAATTACTTATCTTTGCAGACTTAAAATTAAGATTTTTCCGCAATGAAAATGGATAACACTATAGAAGAATACGATGCTTTAGGCGAAGACCACATTGGAACCTCATCGAACACACCGCTGAGAAATGATGCCTTTAAACTTTCTGATTCAGAAAAAATTGACATTATTAAAGATGATGTGCGCCATATCATGGAAACTTTAGGTTTAGATTTAACCGATGATAGTTTAAAAGGCACTCCAAATCGTGTAGCAAAAATGTTTGTAAACGAAATTTTTGGTGGTTTAGATCCTAAGAAAAAACCAAAAGCGTCTACATTCGACAATAAATATAAATATGGCGAAATGCTTGTTGAAAAAAACATTACGGTATATTCAACTTGCGAACACCACCTTTTACCAATCGTGGGTCGCGCCCATATTGCCTACATTTCTAACGGTACCGTTGTTGGTTTATCTAAAATGAATCGTGTTGTAGATTATTTCGCAAAACGCCCACAAGTACAAGAACGTTTAACCATTCAAGTTGTTAAAGAACTTCAAGAAGTATTAAACACTCAAGATGTTGCTTGTGTAATTGATGCCAAACATTTATGCGTAAATTCAAGAGGTATTCGCGATATTGAAAGCAGTACCGTAACCTCAGAATTTGGTGGAAAATTTAAAGAAGAAGCGACGCGTAGAGAGTTTCTAGATTATATTAAATTAGACACGAAGTTTTAAGTAAACATGATACGTTACGTTTTTTATTTAGATAAAAAGCTACAGACTATATATAATTACAGTCTTGTTTCAAATTTAAACCTTCAGAAAAACGAATCGTAAACAGCTTAAATCAACAAATTAACAACAATCGTATTTCAAACTAATACCAGCAACACATGCAACTTTTCGAGCATAATCCTATAAAAGTGTACAATTCCCTTTCGGGAAAAAAAGAAACCTTCACGCCTATTGAAACAGGTTATGTTGGCATGTATGTTTGTGGACCAACGGTTTACAGCAATGTACATTTAGGAAATGTTAGAACCTTTATGTCTTTCGATATGGTGTTTCGTTATTTGAAGCATTTAGGCTACAAAGTACGGTATGTTAGAAATATTACCGATGCCGGACATCTAGAAAATGATGCCGATGCTGGTGAAGATAAAATCACAAAAAAAGCTCGTTTAGAGCAAATAGAACCTATGGAAGTAGTACAACGCTACACTGTAGATTTTCATAATATACTAAACACTTTTAACTTTTTACCGCCAAGTATAGAACCTACCGCAACCGGACACATTATTGAGCAAATAGAATTGATTTCTACCATTATTGAAAATGGATTTGCTTATGAAGTTAACGGATCAGTATATTTCGATGTTCATAAATTTAATGAATCTCATGAATACGGCATATTAAGTAAACGTAAGTTAGAAGATTTAATACACAACACCCGCGAGCTCGAAGGACAAAGCGATAAGAAAAACCCGCAAGATTTTGCCCTTTGGAAAAAAGCTGAACCGCAGCATATTATGCGTTGGCCTTCACCTTGGAGCGATGGTTTTCCTGGATGGCACCTCGAATGTACAGCGATGAGTACTAAATATTTAGGCGAACAATTTGATATTCATGGTGGTGGAATGGATTTGAAATTCCCACATCACGAATGTGAAATTGCACAAAATGAAGCGGCCAAAGGTAAGTCTCCCGTAAATTATTGGATGCACGCCAATATGTTGGAATTAAACGGGCAACGCATGTCTAAATCTACAGGAAACACCGTAAATCCTGATGAATTACTATCAGGAAATAACAAGTTTTTTAGTAAAGCATACGCACCAAGTGTTATTCGCTTTTTTATTGCACAATCGTCTTACCGAAGTGTTTTAGATTTAACCGATGCCGGTTTATTAGCTAGTGAAAAAGGTTTTTATCGCTTAATGGATGCTGTTAATATTTTAGATGATTTAAAAGCGTCTGAAACCTCAACCATAGACATCAACGCATGGAAAACATCTTGTTATGATGCCATGAACGACGACTTTAACTCTCCAATTTTAATTGCCAATTTATTTGAAGCCGTTAAATATATTAATCAAATAAAAGAAGGTACTGCAACACTTTCTTCGGAAGATTTAAGCACGTTAAAAGACACCATAAATAGTTTTGTTTTTGATGTTTTAGGACTTCAAAACACAGCAAAAAATGACTCTGGAACCGATAAATTATCAGCAGCCGTTAGTGTTTTAATAAAATTAAGACAAGATGCTAGAGCGAATAAAGATTTCGCCCTTTCTGATAAAATTCGTGACGAATTAGCTGTTGTCGGTATTCAACTTAAAGATGGCAAAGACGGCACAACTTTTAGCGTGTCGTAAACATAAATCTTCGTAAGCGCGAGGACATTCAAGCAACTTATGAAACAAATTTTCATAGCGCCCTTTCTATTCATAATCAAGGTATATCAAAAATTGATATCGCCATTAACCCCTGCAACCTGTAGGTTTCATCCCACCTGCTCACACTACACAAAAGAAGCCTTAGAAAAACACGGCCTACTCAAAGGCGGTTGGTTAGCTATAAAACGTATTTTTAGTTGTCATCCCTGGGGTGGTTCTGGCTATGATCCCGTTCCTGATAAAGATTAATGTCACAATTCTTTTATTTACCAAAAAAACCTATTCCTCTTTTTTAACTTAAAATAAATTGACACAAATAACCGTCTAACTATTTGACAGTTAGATGTTTTTTATGTATTTTTATTTCACTTCCAAAAACATATTTCATTTTTGGAGTCTCTCCTATTTTCTTTTTAATAGCAAAAGTTCGTTTTATCTACTCTAATTCGGTAGATAATACCTTATAGATTTCTTTTTAATCGTGAGATTAATTCGAGCTTCTAGATGGATTTAAAATATCATCAAACGATAAACAAAACTAAAAATTACATCAAATAGATTAAGCTAGTTCTACTCGATTTTTCCAACGGCATAATCCATTTCTAATTTTCAGTTTTCAACTAACGCTATTACTAAAGAAGATGACAAAAAAAGCTAAAATTGTCGGTGTTGCTCAAGACGTAGAATTGGTAAACTTTGTGATGCCAAATACGCTGAACAAAAAGTACAAACTAAAATCGTACATTGAAGTATCGGAAACCCGCTCTAACAACAATATTAACACCATTGACTTAGATGATGAAGATCTTGTCGCTATTGAATTTAACGATCAAACCGAATGGATTGGACACCCTGCCGATGTACAAGCTATTTACGATAAAAAAACACTCCATCAGCGATCTACAAATAGTAATGACTATGTTTTTGATACCCAAATTTCAAACGAAGATTCGAGTCGTGGTTACATAAAACGTGCTTTAGTAAAAGTATTTAGCGTGTTTACACCTTCAAAACAAGTTGAAGAAATAGCCATGACAGCTTTGGCTGAATCCTACGACAATAAAATACAACCTCATTCTGGTCTGTATCAAATCGATTCTAATTTCAAAAAATCGAGTTATAAAATCCCAAAAGAAGATACTAAGATACCATTTTTATTATTGTTACACGGTACAATATCCACAACTTTAGACGCCTTTAGTGCTTTAAATAATGATAATGACACGTGGAAATCTATCCATAATATTTATGGAAATCAAATTATTGCTTTGGAACATTTTACGCTTTCGGTAAGTCCGTTACAAAATGCCTTAGATTTTTTAAAAGCCTGTCCAAACACGATTACTATCGATATTTTAAGTCATTCCCGAGGCGGATTAATTGCCGATATTTTAGCTAAATGTGATTATCGAAATACGGTTACAGGTTTTAGTGCACAAGAAATTGAAATTCTGAAAGGCAAAGAAGAACAAGGCAACCGCGAACTTATGGAAGCCATAACAAAAGAAGCTAAACGAAAAAAAATAACGATAAATAGAGTTATTCGAGTTGCGGCTCCCTCTAGTGGCACCACTATTTTATCTCGTAGAATGGATCACTATTTTAATCTTATGCTCAATGCGGTTTCTTTGGCATTTGGTGTTACAAATCCGCTTTACCATACCGTAAAAGCATTTCTACTTGATCTTGTGAGCCAAAAGGAAAATCCTGAAGTTTTACCGGGATTAAATAGTATGATGCCTGAATCGCTTTTTCAAAAAATGCTCAATATATCAGACACCTCTGTAGTGAGTGAACTTTATAATATTTCGGGCGATTCCGAAGTTGGAGGCGTCTCTTTCGACTCCTTAAAAGTGATACTTGCTAATTTATTTTACCTCGAAGCCAACGATTTGGTGGTAGATACCCGCCGCATGTCTCATGGTGTTATTCGTCAAGATGGTATTTACAAATATTTATCGCAAGGCAGCGGAACAAATCATTTTAATTACTTTTCAGATAAAGAATCTAGACTTGCTATTTTACAAGCCTTCCAAGCTAGTAAAGAGATTCCTGCAGAACTCTTTACCAAAGAAACATATAGCGATGCTAATCGTGGTATTTTATTAGATAGGCTTTCCATGGGAGGCATCAGTGTTCGTCCAGAAATAATCACCAGAGACGTTGTTATTTTTATACCCGGCATTATGGGGTCTTCCCTATCTCAAAATAACGAAAGCCAGTGGGTTAACATGCGCGAATTAAATCAAGGCGGTATTCCAAACAACCTAAATATAAATGCTAAAAATGTTGAAGCTAGCGGTGTTATTATAAAATATTACAACGATTTTGTTAACCATTTACTAGAACAATACGATGTAATAACCTTGGAATTTGATTGGAGAAAATCTCTAACAGAAGCTGCCGAAACTTTAAAAAATGAAATTGAAGACATTACCAAAAACCACAAAGTAAAACTTCATATTATAGCACACTCTATGGGTGGTGTAATGGCGCGACAATGTATGATCAACCATGCCGACACCTGGGCTTTATTCAAACAGAATCAATCGAATAAATTCATTATGTTGGGTACACCTTGGTTAGGCTCATACCTCGTTATGGAAGTCCTTACAGGGCATAGCAAACGTGTAAAACAATTAGCTGCTCTCGATTTTAAAAACGACCGAAGCGACCTTTTAAAGGTGTTTTGGAAGTATCCCGGAATTTTTGAATTAATGCCTATTGAAAAAGAAAGCAATCGTCATTTTTGGGATGAAAAATTTTGGCAAGCACTAGACGATCAAGCCAATTTAAAACACATGCCAATTCCAACTTCAGACCCTAAACTACTGGATAAAGATAAAAGGCACAGAGCTACAGACCTAGAGATGCTAAATTCATTTAACGATTATAAAAAGAAAATTTCTTCGTTTTTAGATAATTTAACTGATTCTGATTTTAATAATATCTATTATATCTGTGGCCAATCTGACAAAACTGTTTTCGATTACGAATTAAAAGATCGTTTTTTATCCCAAACCAAAAAACTAGTTTACAAAGCCACTTCACATGGTGATGGCAGTGTAACTTGGGCTACGGGTATCCCAAAACAATTATTAAATAGTAATAACCTTTATTATACACATACCACACATGCCGATTTAGCTAACGAAGATTATATTTTCCAAGGCATTTCCGATATTTTATCAACAGGAAGCACCAACGCCTTAAGTTCTCAAAGACCAAGCACACGAGGGGAAGAAATTATTTCTGAAGTTTACGAATCTTCAGAGCCTATTTCCGATGCTAATGCTGTTATTAACGCCATTTTCGATGTTAAAACAAAAATTAAAACCGAAACAGAATCCTTCAACATTAAAATAATTCATGGCGATTTAAAGGTTGCCTCCTACCCTGTTATGGTGGGACACTTTTTTATGGATCTTATTTTAAGTTCAGAAAAAGCACTCGACGGTTACCTAAATAATCGCTTATCGCAACGTATGAGTATTGGGTATTACCCCGGAAAAGTGGGCGAAAGCGAAGTGTTTTTCAACCTAAACACCCAACCCAGAGGCGCTGTTGTTTGTGGCTTAGGTAGCCCAGATACGTTAACGTCATTTTTACTCTCACAATCGGTGAAACAAGCCGTACTAAAATACGCTATGTTCATGAGAGATAACTACACATTACCACGTGCCAAAAAGTACGCCAAAGGCATGTCGTTTGTTTTAATGGGCATTGGCTACGGCCGTTTACCCATTGAAGAATCTATTAACGGGTTGCTCTTAGGTATTGCTGAAGCTAACAAACACATTAAAGACACCCAAGAAGGTTTACAATGCTTAAAAGATATTGAAATTGTAAATTATTACGAATCTATTGCGAGTCAAGCCTATTTTAGCTTATCCAGATTGCAAAATAAAAATGACGCTCGCATCGCATTTAGGTTACAAAAAGGCATTACAAAACGAACGGGTGCCAAAAAAAGAAATATTTTCCGTCATAATGAATACGAACGTTGGGTAAACCTACATATTGATAGCGTTAAAGACGATGCTTTAGTTTGTGAAACAGACGATGGTATTTCAGGATTCAAATATTATCAATCTAGTGGTTTAGCACGTGTAGAAGAAGAAATGGTAGGTATTGGTTTACACAAAATCAACCATTTACTAAAGGAAATGTCTACAAGTTCTTCATGGGATAGCCGATTATCAAAATCACTTTTCGAAATGTTGGTTCCAAACGATTTCAAAAACACGTTTAGAAACCAAAACAACCTCGTTTTAAAACTCGATAAACATGCCGCACAAATTCCGTGGGAACTTTTGCACGATAGTAAAACCAGCGACACACCAACATCGGTAACTTCTAGTTTTATTAGGCAATTGGTTACAAACGATTCCGTAAGGTTCAATCAAGTTTCTTTAAATAATATAGAAGCTTTCGTAGTTGGTGATCCTATTTATAATCAAAACAATTTACCACAATTACCGGCGGCTAAAATTGAAGCGGAATGGGTGGCGAACACGCTAAAAAAATCGGCCTATCAAGTCAATTCTCTAATAAATTCATCAGCAAAAAACATTATGATGGAATTATTCAGCAAGCATTATAAAATCATGCATTTTGCTGGTCATGGTATTTACGATCCTGAAAATTGCAATGTTGGTATTGCCATAGGAAACGGTATTTGTATCGACCCAGCTATGATAAATCAATTAGGCTATGTCCCCGAATTTGTATTTATAAACTGCTGTTACTCGGGTACTTTGAACGCCCAAGACGAGGCTTATAGCAAAAACAGATACCGCTTAGCTGCCAATATTGGTACACAGCTTATAGAGATGGGTGTAAAAGCCATCATTATTTCGGGTTGGGCTGTAAATGATGGTGCTGCCAAAGTTTTTGCTGAAACATTCTACGGAAAAATGTTTCAAGGTTATGATTTTGGATCGGCTGTAAAACAAGCACGCTTAGCCTGTTTCCAGAAATACCCGAGCTCTAATACTTGGGGCGCTTATCAATGTTACGGTAATCAATTTTATATGTTTAAAAACCGTTCGAAATCCAGTCGCTTTAAAGAGGAATATGTAGTATCATCTCAGGTTCACACTGATTTAGACAATCTATTTATTGCCATTCGAGACAAAAAAGAGGATAGCGCTTCGGCACAACGAAAACTCGATAAATATATAGATCAAGCGCAATCATGTAACTTGTTAGACGCTGTCACCTTAGAAAAAGAAGCTATGATTTATGATGAATTAGACATGTCTGATGTAGCCTATTTAAAATATCAAGACTTATTCGAATTCGACAAAGGCAACTATTCTATAAAAGCGTTAGAACAGTATTGTTTAGTACTTTCTCATCGCTTAGGGAAAGACGTTAAGCCAGAAGACGGCATGACAAAAAAACAAACTATTTCTGCTTATTTAAACGAAATAAAACTTTTAACCCTTGCTGGAAAAAACCCAAGCCGATTAAATATTATAGGAAATGCATACAAACTCTCAGCACGTCACTTTAATACTAAAGACAAAATTGACAAGTTTAAAATGGCTTACAACTCTTATCAAGATGCCTTAATTATTTCTAAAGACAAACATAATGGACAGTATCTTGATGCACTGTCGAACATGATTTACATAGGGTATTTCCTTGAACTTTTAGGTGATGATAAATCTCTATTATCACGATTTAATGAAAATCCAGCTTTTACAAAAGTGACTAATTTAGAAAAACATCTGAATGAATTTTATGAAGAATTAGACGATTATGATAAATCTGACTTAGATATTTCCGTACTTATTGGTATGACAGAAATCAGTTATGCTCTAATGTTAATCAACCCAAAAAACATTAACAAACAAGAGCAAAATATTTTAAAATGGTATCGTCAAATCTTCCATCAAATATACAGTCCGCGTTATATTAAAATTGAGATTTTACAAATAGAATTCTTTATCGATAACATTAAAGATTCTAAAATAAAGAAAAGTCTAACCTATATTAAAAGTGAACTTGAAAAATATTAAATCGGTTTAAACACCTAAAGCTAAAACCTATGAAAACTCCAATAAAAACCGTCATACTTATCAGTTTAAGTTTCATTTTAACCTCCTGTTACTCTGTACGCTTGCGAAGTACGGAAGGCGCTTACCAACCAGACCCGCTTTCAACCAGAACAGATTATTATAGAATGATGGCTGTGGAAGAAGTCTCCGAAGTTATAAAAATAGATGTCGTTTCTAAAGATTTCACTTATTTAATAAAGAAAACCGACGCTTGCAAATCAGGAAAACTGCATACGGTAGAATTCAAAAACACTTTTGGAGGCTCCATGTTAAGCCTCGTTACTTTCGGAAGAAAGCGTAAAATGAAAATTAAATATGTCTGCATGAAACCTTCAAACTAAAACTATGGCAACAACAAAAACACATGCACTAAATGAATGGGACACCCTACATAACAACGGACCATTCCCTTTAAAAACCCTTTACATTACCGAATTGGAAGGCGACGGAAATATGCCTGATAAATTGGATCGATATAACGATGCAGCAAAAGAAATTCAGCGACTAATAAAAGAAACTCACGAAGCCAATCAAGGTTTTAGAGCCTACGGATCGGCTTGGTCTATGAATCATATAGCCAGCCATAAAGACCGTATGCATTACAATGGTTTTATGAATATTCATATGCCCATAGAACCCAAAAATTGCCATACGCACACCAGTTTCGATGCGTCGAATTTATTTTTATTTGAATGTGGCACTACCATCAAACGCGTATCCGAAGTATTATCCGCTCACGGAAAGTCGTTAAAAACAACAGGTGCTAGTAACGGGCAAACCATTGCTGGCTGTATTTCTACTGGCGTTCATGGCTCGGCATTAAATGTAGGTGCTGTTCAAGATTATGTTGTGGGTTTAAATTTAATTATTGGCCCAAACCCGGAGGATATTGTGTATTTGGAGCGCCATACACAACCCGCTTTAAATAACGCTTTCGCGGAAAAAATAAATGCTCGAATCATTAGAAATGACGGTTTATTTAACGCAGCGCTTGTCGGTTTAGGTGCTTTCGGGTTTATCCATGGCATAGTAATCGAAGCCGAACCGCGTTTCCTTTTAAAACGTTACGTCAAAAAGATTGATAAAGATTTAGCCTTAGAACTTGCAGAAACCTTAGATTTTAAAAATTCAGCATTTAAAATCCCTGAAGAAACCTCCGCCGATGGTTCAGGAAACACACCTTATCATTATAAAGTGTTTATAAACCAGTACAGCAAAGAGCCTAAATACGTAGTGGAATTGATGTATAAAAAACCATACCACCCCAATTATGCCGATCCTTTCCCAATAATAAAACAATCGCTTTATCGCGATTTAATTTACCTCTTCACAAAAATGGCCGAGAATTTCCCAAAAAGTATTCCGTGGCTCGTAAAACGCTTGCGCAAATCTATTTTACCTACCGTAGACGACACTCTAACTGGTACTTTACCAGAAATATTTTGGGACGCCCCTTATCAAGGTCCTGCTTTTGCTTGTTCCGTAGGCGTAAACCATACCGATTCGGCAAAAGCCTTAAAAGTACTTGCCGATTTAACCAATAACGAAGGCCCTATTCCTGGTATTTTCGCAATGCGCTTTGTAAAACAAACAAAAGCAACTTTGGGTTTTACAAAATTCCCTATAACCTGTATGCTCGAAATTGATGGCGTATTATGGAAGAAAACTAAAAAAATAATGAGTTTAAATGAATATTCCAAACGTATCATTGAAGTTTTAAAAGCTAATAATATTCCCTTTACCATCCACTGGGGCAAAGCGAGCGATTGGGCTTTTCCAGGTTTAGTCAATCATATGTATGGTGAAAATGCTGTTAAAACCTGGAAACAACACCGGCATGCTTTATTATCTGAAAATATGGCGAAATTATTTTCGAACGATTTTTTAGCAAACACAGGTTTAGCAGAAAAAGACATCAACCAAGACAATGATTTCCCTACTGACGAAGAATTAATCGCATCATTATAATCATGCTTAACCTTATTAAAATATAATAATTATGACTAATGAACAAACCCGTTTTCCGTATAAGACATTAATTTGGGCAGTACTAGCTGCTATATCTATTTTTCTATTTAAACCACAAATAGGAGACTTATTAACTGGTGCGGAACACATTAATGTATTTGGTATTGAAATAAAAACAAACAAAGAACAGGCCATTAAATTGAAAGACTCCATACATCAGTTTGAAGTTCAAATTGCCAGTTTATCCACTCAAATTAACACCCAACAAGATCAAATACAAGAATTAGACAAGTTGAGTTCTAAACTGAAAAACGATTTAGCCGAATGTCCAAAAGCAAGTGACAATGTACTGAAATATAACGCTCAATTAAGCACCCTATTTAAAGCCAGTAAAGCTCTAAAAACGCAATCTGATGATTTAAAAGATGTAAAAATATTAAAAATGAGTCCTGTATTAAATAAAGTAAAATAAGCTTTATTTGAAGTGGCCCTTGCTAAGGGTGCGATATTCTGAATAAATATTTTAAAAAAAATCCCGTTTCGAACAAAATAAAATATTTTTTTATTGGAAACGGGATTCGTAATCTATGTAGTAACAATTAAAATGTCAACCTATGCTTTCACCGGAATCTCTTTTAAAATCTGTAATACAAATTCCCAGTATTTTTGAGCTGAAGAAATTTGAGCACGTTCATCAGGAGAGTGTGCACCTTTAATGGTTGGTCCAAAACTAATCATATCCATCTCTGGATAGTTTGTTCCTAAAATACCACATTCTAAACCAGCGTGACATGCTGCTACGTGTGCTTTTTCGTTATGTAATTCTTGGTAAATTCTATCTAAAACTTTTAAAATAGCCGAATCCATATTTGGAGCCCAACCAGGATAATCACCAGTACATGCAACCTCGCAACCTGTAAGCTCAAAAGTAGAACGCAACATGTTTGCTAAATCCCATTTAGAACTTTCCACAGAAGAACGTGTTAAACATCCAATTTTAACATGGCCGTCTTTTACAATAACACGTGCCAAGTTATTTGATGTTTCTACCAAGTCCGGAATATCAGCACTCATACGGTAAACCCCATTACAAGCCGCATAAATAGCTCGAGTTAAACCTTCTTGAACACCTAAATCCATGATTTTTTCAGGAGTGTCTATTTTAGAAATTACAATCTCTAAATTTGGTTCCATCGTTTTTAATTCGGCTTGTAGCGTCTCGGTTTGTTGTTTTGTTTCTAAAAGAAAAGCTTCTTCGTGAATGGCATCAATAGCAACAATGGCGTTACTTTCTCTTGGAATAGCATTACGTAAACTTCCGCCATCAATTTCTGAAATTCGTAAACCGAAATTTTCAAAACCATCGAATAATACACGGTTCATTATTTTATTAGCATTACCTAAACCTTCGTGAATTTGCATTCCCGAATGCCCACCTTGCAATCCTTTTACAGTAATTTTATAACCTATTTTAAATTCTGGAGTTTCTTCTTGCTCGTAAGTACGTGTTGCAGTAACATCGATTCCTCCGGCACAACCTACGCCAATTTCGTCATCTTCTTCGGTATCTAAATTTAATAGAATACCACCAGAAAGCAAGCCGCCTTTTAAGCCTTTAGCTCCCGTCATTCCCGTTTCTTCATCTATAGTGAATAAAGCTTCTATAGCCGGATGTGGAATATCGGTACTTTCTAAAAGCGCCATAATCGTGGCAACGCCTAAACCATTATCGGCACCTAAAGTGGTTCCTTTTGCACGAACCCAATCACCATCGACATACATTTGAATACCTTGCGTATCGAAATCGAATTCGGTGTCGTTATTTTTTTGGTGAACCATATCTAAATGCGATTGCATCACAACAGTAGTTCTATTTTCCATGCCTGCAGTAGCTGGTTTTTTGATGATAACGTTACCTACTTCGTCTTCTATAGTTTCAAAACCAAGTTTTGCACCAAAGTCTTTCATAAAAGCAATAACACGTTCTTCTTTTTTTGAAGGTCGTGGTACAGCATTTAAGTCGGCAAATTTATTCCAAAGCTGTTTAGGTTCTAAATTTCTTATTTCTGAGCTCATTTTGTTTACATTTTAATGCAAAGTTAGCAAAAATACACAGATATTGGTAGCTACTCCTGATTGATGTGGTATCCTTTTTTTTGAATGCCTATAATTTGTTAAAAGTCTAAGTGAACATTTTAAGATTAACTTTAATTTAAAAAGATATAAGTGTAATAAAAAAAAGATATAACGGAAAGCAGGAAGAAACCTTTATGGACAAGAAATAGCCTCTAGGTGCTAATTTTTATTATTTTTGATTTATGCTTAAAAACAAGAAAACGATTATGGCATTGCTGTTAATTCCGCAATATTTTTTCGTGAAATTATTAGAAGATTATCCGCAATTTGTGGAAACGTATTACAGTAATGGTCTGTATGTTTACGTGTCTAAAATGTTTCGTTTTACGTTGGGTTGGTTGCCTTTTTCGTTTGGTGATTTAGTGTATGCAGCAGCTGGTTTTTATATTTTAAGATGGTTTTATTTGAATATAAAACGACTAAAAAGTGATACAAAACAGTGGTTTGCTGATGTTTTTTCGGTGGTTTCGATGCTGTATTTTGCGTTTCATTTATTTTGGGGTTTTAATTATTACCGATTGCCGCTGTATAAAAGTTTGAATTTGGAGCCGGAATATTCAACAGAACAACTTGTAAAAGTAACCGAGAATTTAATTTTAGAGGCAAACAATTTACATTTAAAAATAACCAAAAACGATACGACTAAAGTAACCATGCCTTTTAGTAAATCGGATATTTTAAAGTTGGCACCAGATGGTTATGAGGGCTTAAAAAAAACGTTTCCCAATTGGGAATACACGCCGCGAAGTGTTAAAAAATCGCTATTTAGTTACCCATTAACCTACATGGGTTTTAGCGGGTATTTGAATCCGTTAACAAACGAAGCACAAGTAAACGCTGTAATTCCAACCATTAAACTGGCTACAACGGCCACGCATGAAATGGCACATCAATTAGGTTTTGCTGCAGAAAATGAAGCTAATTTTATTGGCTGTTTGGCGGCTATTAATCATGAAAACATATATTTTAATTATTGTGGTTACACCTTTGGTTTGCGCTATTGTTTAAATGAAATTTACAGACGTAACCCCGATTTACATAAGCAATTGATGGGCACTATAAATGTTGGAGTTTTGAAGAATTACGAAGAAGTACGCTTATTTTGGGACGCGCATCAAAACCCTACGGAACCTGTTTTCAAAAGTTTTTATAGTGGCTTTTTAAAAGCTAACAAACAGGTAAAAGGCATGGAAAGCTATAGTTACGTGGTGGCTTTGCTTGTTAATTATTTTGAAGAAAAATAAGACACTTTTAAATATTAACTTTTTTTTAAGTGTCGCACCTGCCTATGTAGTTAGATATTCTTACTTTTATGAGAAACTAACAGCTTATATTTATGTTTAAAAACGTTCTAGGAATCTTGAGCTTCTTTTGCTACAGTTGCCTTTTTGGCCAAGATTACTTCCCGAAAAATGATGGTGTAACCACGACCAACACCAATTACACAGCATTCACTAATGCAAAAATCCATATTTCTAGCAGTCATATTATTAACAAAGGCACACTGCTAATAAAAGATGGTAAAGTAGTAGCCTCAGGAACCGAGGTTAGTATACCGAAAAACAGCAAAATTATTAATATTGAAGGCAAAAGTATTTACCCTTCCTTTATTGATATGTATTCGGATTTTGGTATTGAAAAACCCAAACGAGAAACCGGTAACAGAAGTGCATCCCCACAATATGACGCCAGTAGAACGGGCTATTACTGGAACGACCATGTGATGCCAGAAAACCAAGCGCTTTCACAATTTAAGTTTGATGCTAAAAAAGCTAAAGATTTATTAGAAGCCGGGTTTGGAGTAGTTAACACCCACATTCAAGATGGTATTCATCGAGGAACCGGCACACTAGTTGCTTTAAACAGTCAAGCTGGAAATGAAACACGTATTCTTAAAGAGAAATCGGCACAATACCTGTCTTTTTCTAAAAGTGCATTATCTCGACAGTCTTATCCAAGTTCGCTCATGGGCAGCATGGCATTACTTCGCCAATTTTATCTCGATGCAGAATGGTATAAAAAAGGACTCAGTAAAACGAAAGATTTATCTATTGAAGCCTTAAATAGAAACCAGAATTTAATTCAAATTTTTGACGCAGGAAACAAAGCCAATGCACTAAGAGCCGATCTTGTTGGCGACCAATTTGGTATTCAATATGTTATTTTAGGTGGTGGTGATGAGTATGAGCGTATTGCCGATATAAAAAACACCAACGCCTCATTTATACTTCCTATAAATTTTCAAGATGCTTATGATGTTGAAAATAGTTTTTTAACAAATTCACTAGCGCTTAGCGATATGAGAGCGTGGAGTCAAGAACCTACAAACCCGAAGGTTTTTGCCGAAAACAACATCGATTTTGCTTTAACAACGCATACTTTAAAATCGCCAAGTGAGTTTAAAGACAAGTTAATACAAGCTATTGACAATGGACTTTCTAAAGAAAAAGCACTCGAAGCATTAACCACTATCCCGGCCAAATTACTGGGTCTACCATCAGAAATAGGGACGCTTACAAATGGTGCTTACGCTAACTTTTTAATTACTTCGGGAGATGTTTTTGATAAGAAAACAAAACTCTTTGAAAATTGGGTGCAAGGCGAGCAACACATGGTTACCAACATGAACACTAAAGATATTAGTGGTGATTATGAATTTAGCTTAGCCAATACAGTTTACAAGATGACGCTATCGGGAGATAGCAAAAAACTTAAATCTAAAGTGACGAGCGAAAGCAAAACTTTAGGCTCTAAAGTAAGTTATGATAATGATTGGCTTCAACTTTCATTAACCGCGATAGATTCTACTTCGGAAGGCTTTACCCGAGTTATGGCTCAGGTTGAAAACAATGCATCACTTAAAGGAAAAGCAATTTTACCTAATGGCGCAGAAACTGTTTTTTTAGCCACAAAAAATAAAAAAACAAAAACAGATTCCGAAGAAAAAGATGAAAAAAAGGCAGATTCGACAAAAACCATTGCCGCTATAACGTACCCCAATACGGCTTACGGATTTAAAACCCTCCCAAAACAAGAAACATTACTTTTTAAAAACGCGACGGTTTGGACTAACGAAGCCGATGGTATTTTAAAAAACACCGATGTGCTTATTAAAAATGGTAAAATAATTAAAATTGGCAACAACCTTAGCGATACAAAAGCTGAAATCATTGATGCTACCGGCAAGCATTTAACCGCTGGTATTATTGACGAGCACTCGCATGTTGCTGCAGCTTCAGTTAACGAAGGCGGTCAAAACTCATCGGCCGAAGTAAGTATGGAAGATGTTATCGATGATGAAGATATTGGTATTTATCGCAACCTAGCTGGTGGTGTAACATCTATGCAAATATTGCACGGTTCGGCAAATCCAATCGGTGGGCGTTCGGCTATTATAAAATTAAAATGGGGCGAATCGGCCAATAATTTAATTTATAACGATTCTCCTAAATTTATAAAATTCGCGCTTGGCGAAAATGTAAAACAAACCAGACATACCAACGGCGTGCGTTTTCCGCAAACCAGAATGGGCGTGGAACAACTTTATATTGATTATTTTACCCGAGCAAAAGCCTATAAAGCTTTAAAGAAAAGTGGAAAACCATATAGAAAAGACATCGAAATGGATGTGCTTGTTGAAATTCTGAATAAAGAACGTTTCATTTCTTGTCATTCTTATGTGCAAAGTGAAATTAATATGTTGATGAAAGTTGCGGAACAATTCGACTTCAATATTAATACATTCACCCATATATTAGAAGGTTATAAAGTGGCCGACAAAATGGTAGAACATGGCGTAGGTGGCTCAACCTTTAGCGATTGGTGGGCGTACAAATACGAAGTTAACGATGCCATTCCTTACAATGCTGCCATTATGCACAATGCAGGTGTTACTGTAGCGATTAATAGTGACGACCCTGAAATGTCTAGACGTTTAAATCAAGAAGCAGCTAAAACCATTAAATACGGAGGTATGAGCGAAGAAGACGCTTGGAAGTTCGTAACCTTAAACCCTGCCAAACTATTACATATTGATCATCGTGTGGGAAGTATAAAAGTTGGAAAAGATGCCGATGTGGTATTATGGACCGATCACCCGATGTCTATTTATGCTAAAGCCGAAAAAACCATTATTGAAGGCGTAACTTATTTTGATTTAGAACGCGACAACAAACTGCGTGCCGACATTAAAACAGAGAAAAACGAGTTGATAAACCAAATGCTTAAAGCTAAAAACAAAGGTTTAAAAACACAACCTATTAAGAAAAAGGAAAAAGAAGCAATGCATTGCGATTATGTAGGCAATCAAATTAATTAAAACGAAGACAATGAAATATTTCAATTTATATATCGCGTGTGCCTGCCTCCTATTTTTCGGATCTATACACGCCCAACAAACACCCGCAAAAAAACAAAGCAAAGCCCTATCTATAGAAGGAGCAACCGCCCATTTAGGCAATGGTAAAGTTATTGAAAACGCCCTCATTATGTTTAATGAAGGAAAAATCACTTTTATAGGAAGTGCCCATATGAGAATTGCTCGTATAGGCAAAGTTATCGACGCTAAAGGCAAACATGTTTACCCTGGTTTTATTATTCCGAATTCTACTTTAGGTTTAGTTGAAATTGATGCGGTAAAAGCCAGTGATGACGACTCCGAAATTGGAACTTGGAACCCAAACATTAGAAGTTTAATTGCTTATAATGCCGAATCTAAAGTAGTAGAGTCTATGAGACCAAACGGTGTTTTACTCGGGCAAATAACACCACGTGGCGGGCGTATTTCGGGCACCTCATCTGTAGTACAATTTGATGCTTGGAACTGGGAAGATGCTGCCGTAAAAACCGATGAAGGTATTCATATTAATTGGCCAAGCAACTTTTCCAGAGGACGCAGTTGGCTGGGTGAAGATCCTGGTCTAAAAATGAATAAAGCGTATGCCGACCAAGTTAAAGCCATAGAAGATTATTTTAATAATGCCAAAGCCTATTCCAAAGCAACGCCATCTATAACCAACTTAGCTTACGAAGCGCTTAAAGGTATTTTTGATGGTTCTAAAAAACTATACGTTAATGTGAATGATGAAAAAGGCATTATAGATGCCGTTAACTTTTCTAAAAAGAACAACATTGCAAACACGGTTATCGTTGGTGGTCAAGACGCGTATAAGGTGGCAGACATTTTAACGGCAAACAATATTCCAGTGATATTAAACCGTGTACATTCTAGACCAAACCAAACCGATGATGATTACGATTTACCATATAAAACCGCAAAATTATTAGTAGATCAAGGTGTTATAGTCGCATTACAAGCGAACGGCCAAATGGAGCGCATGAACACAAGAAACCTACCTTTTTATGCAGGTACCACTGTTGCTCATGGTTTAACTAAAGCACAAGCTTTACAATTAATCACTTTAAATCCTGCTAAAATATTAGGCATCGATGCCATGTACGGTTCATTAGAAACGGGTAAAAGTGCGACCTTATTTATAAGTGAAGGCGATGCTTTAGATATGCGCACCAACATCATCTCGCATGCTTTTATAGACGGACGCCTAATTAGTCTAGAAACGCACCAAACAGAGTTATGGAAACGCTATTCCGAGAAACATCAATCCAATTAAACCCCATAAAAAAAGCAAGCTTAACAGCTTGCTTTTTTATTTTATATTTGTTCTTTACTGCAAATTACTTAGCAATTTCAGCTGTTTCTGGAGTTTCAAAAATAGCATTATCTGGAGCTGTTTGAGATAATTTTACATCTGTAAAAACATCTTTTCTTTTGCTTTTTCCTGGGGCATTATTTTCTGTTGTAAAACCTTCCATGCTTTCAACAAGTTCTAAACCATTCACAGTTTGCCAATCTGTGTAACGTCTAAAATGTAATTCCGAACTTTTTTCTTTTGAAAAATAAGTTACAGTATAACCCAACCATGCCATTTTATAAGTCGTTGGATTGTAATAAAGCACATAATCATCTCCTGAAGATTCACCAACACCATTTTCATACGAAATTTTAATTCCTGGATATGTTACACCTTCGAAAGTAATAGACTCTGCATCGCTATAAATAATACCATCATCGGCTAAAACAAAAGGCATCGCGTAGAAATAAAACATTAAATTATAGAAAAAACGAGGATTACCTTTAAAGGCTTTATCGTTTTTACTGTTCAACCAAATATCGTTGCTATTCGCACCAATGGTATGATCTGGCATATCTACTACAATATTTCTATTCTTTAAATTGGTAATAGTCGATACATTTCCATCGTCCTTTACTTGCGTATAAGCTAGTGATTGCATGCTATTCCAAGTCTCTAAACCACCGTGAGCATCAAATACTTTTACTAAAGCTTCTGGATAGTTTTTGGTTGGAGCAGCCGTTTCTTCAGCTGTAGTTTCTGCCTTTACAGTTTCTTTTTTTGTTTCATTTTTACAAGAAAACATTGAAATGGTAAGTAATAATAAAAAAATGTGTTTCATAGTGGTTTTTTAATTTTAACCTAAGTCGTAAATAAGCGCTCAAAATTACATTAAATAAATTATTTTTGTTAAACCTATGATAAAAGAAATTACAAGTATCCAAAATCCGTATATAAAACAACTCTTGTTACTCAAAGAGAAATCTAGAGCACGTAAAAAATCGGGCTTATTTTTAATTGAAGGCGTTCGCGAAATAGAACTCGCTATAAAAGGCGGCTACGTGCTAGACACGATTTTATTTTACCCAGAACTTTTTTCTGAAACGGCACTAAACACGCTAACTACGAGTCAGAATTCAACTATTGAAATCTCTAAAGACGTTTACGAAAAACTTGCTTACCGAAGCACTACGGAAGGTGTTTTAGCCGTTGCCAAACCGAAAAGCCACCTGATAAGTGATTTAAAATTTAACACCCAATCGCCATTAATTCTAATTGCTGAAGCACCGGAAAAACCGGGTAATATTGGTGCTATTTTACGTACTGCCGATGCAGCCAATGCCGATGCTGTAATTATTGCCAATCCCAAAGGCGATTTATACAACCCCAATATTATTCGTTCTAGCGTAGGTTGTGTGTTTACCAATACCATTGCAACCGGTTCTACTACCGAAATTATAACATTTCTAAAAGCCCATAATATTAATATTTACTGTGCTGCGTTGCAAGCTTCGGTAGACTATCATACCCAAGATTTCACAAAAGCCACGGCCCTAGTTGTTGGCACAGAAGCTACCGGCTTAAGTGACGAGTGGCGCGTCAATTCAACCCAAAATATTATTATCCCTATGCAAGGCGAAATCGATTCTATGAATGTTTCCGTTGCCGCAGGAATTCTTATTTTTGAAGCCAAACGCCAACGCGATTTTAAGTAATATCATGGAAACCATAAAACCCTTAATATTAATCCATTTTAAATTTAAAAACTATGCAGAAAACATTACTCTCTTTTTTTATTCTACTAAGCTACTTAGGTTTTTCTCAAAACCCGAATTTAGTTTATAATGGCAATGTAGAATTATTCTCATCACCAACAAGTTCACCATCAGGATGGTCGTCTTCTAGCGATTTTGGAGGTTTTAATCAAAACACTACCGATTTTAGTGAAGGTGCTAGCAGTGTACAATTTAATCCAATGTTTACTGATTTAATGATGTTTACCACAGTGGCCATACCTTTGGAAGCCAATAAAACCTATAACATTAAATACAGCTACAAATTCCTTGGAAATGCGTTTGATACTGACGATAATATTAAATTTCAAATTTACCTAACATCTACCGAAAAGTTTGAAAACTTTGTTAGTATTACAAACAACGAGTGGAACACGGTTGAAGTACAATACACCCCAACCGTATCTGATGCAGATGCAGAAGCTAGTATTACAGTAACTCCAGGAGATTCAGAATACGCTGTATTATTCGACGATATTCAAATTGTGGAAGCGGCTGTATTATCTAACACCGATGTTTCAAAAGAAAAACACATCAATTTAGTCCCCCTTGGCAATAATCAATATCAAATAAAAACAGGGGCAGATACACAAATTTCTAACGTGTCGTTATATTCTATATTAGGCGCCAAGCAAAGGTTATCTCCAGCATCAAAAAGGGATCAAAACTATAATTTAAATCACCTTTCGGCTGGTCTTTATGTTTTTCATATTACAACCAATACCCAACAAATTGCCGAAAAAATATTGATTAAATAATACCTTAATTTAAATTACGAACTATAGCGTTAATGAATTCAACAACCCTTTTTTACATTATAATCGCCTTAATCCTTATCAATTTTATAGTTGATAAAATTTTAGACGCCTTAAATGCGAAGCACTTTAATGATGCACTTCCCGAAGATTTACAAGATGTTTACGATGTAGTGGAATACAAAAAATCGCAGCAGTACAAAGCCACCAACTATAAATTTGGGCTGCTAACATCTACCTTTTCGGTGGTGCTTACTTTAAGTTTTTTATGGTTTGATGGTTTTGAATTCATTGACAATATAGCCCGTAGTTACAGTACAAACCCTATAATTATCGCACTAATATTCTTCGGAATTATTACCGTAGGTAGCGATATACTCACCACACCATTTTCGTATTACAGCACCTTTGTAATTGAAGAAAAATTTGGGTTTAACAAAACCACAAAAGGCACGTTCTTTTTAGATAAACTAAAAGGCTGGCTCATGATGGCCGTTGTTGGCGGTGGTATTTTGGCTTTAATTATTTGGTTTTACCAGCTTACAGGCGACAATTTTTGGCTGTATGCTTGGGGATTAGTTGCTGTTTTCAGTTTGGTTATGAATATGTTTTACTCCAAACTTATTGTGCCACTTTTTAACAAACAAACTCCATTAGAAGCCGGAAGTTTACGCGATAAAATATCGGCATACGCCAGTACGGTAGGTTTTAAAATTGATAAAATATTTGTAATTGATGGCTCTAAACGCAGTACCAAAGCCAATGCTTACTTTTCAGGTTTTGGAAGCGAAAAACGCGTTACGCTTTATGATACTTTAATAAACGATTTAGATGAAGATGAAATTGTTGCTGTGCTTGCCCACGAGGTTGGCCACTATAAAAAGAAACACATCATTTTTAATTTGATAACCTCTATTTTACTCACCGGTTTTACACTTTTTATATTATCGCTTTTTATTTCTAATCCGTTATTATCGGAAGCTTTAGGTGTGCAAATACCAAGTTTCCATATTGGGTTGGTGGCTTTCGGGATGCTCTACGCGCCTATTTCGGAAATTACAGGTTTAATAATGAATATGTTTTCTAGAAAATTTGAATACCAAGCCGACAATTACGCGAAAAACACCTACAAAGCCGACCCCTTAATTACCTCCTTAAAGAAGCTTTCTAAAAACAGTTTAAGTAATTTAACACCGCACCCAGCTTATGTTTTTATGCATTACTCCCACCCGACACTTTTAGAACGTATTGGGAATTTAAAAAAATAAGTCACTCTCTGTTTTTTGTTATTTTGAAGTTAGGGGGAATTGAATACGCTAAGTTGTTAATTTTGATGGCTTTTTGTTTAGATTTATTGTTGAATTTGTAAAAGTTTTTGGCTATTTTCGTTTGAGGTTGGGAGTTACGTTTAAAATGATTACCGCGCCACTAAACCTCATGAGCAATTATAAGAGAACTAAAAAATGCACACAGACTTACCATTAAAAGAAAGCTCTACAGATAAATTAGGAAGACATATTTTTGCTTCTGAAATAGCATCTGGACTAGTCAAATCTTTTAAAGATAATAACGAAAGTATTGTACTTGGAATTAATGGTACTTGGGGCTCAGGAAAATCTACGTTACTTAATTTTATAATAAATGAAGTTGAACAACTTTCATCAGATATAAAACAAGATATAATAGTTTTAAGATTCAACCCTTGGATGTTTTCTGGACAAAAAGAACTACAGTCTGTATTTTTAAGAGAATTAGTTATAAAATTAAAAAACAACTCGGAAAATCTTAAAAATGTTTCAATAAAAATAGCTGAATTTTTAGAATACCTAAACTGGGTTAATTACATTCATTCAGGTGCAGGTGATGCAATAAAATATCTAAGGAACTTTTTTAAGAAGGCAGGCAAGGAAAAAGATCTTAATCAATTAAAAAGTGAAATTGACAACATTCTAATTGAATCAAAAGTAAAATTATATATTACAATTGACGATATAGATAGATTAACACCTTCTGAAATAACTGAAATTTTTCAATTAATAAAATTAAATGGAAACTTTGCAAATACAATTTTCATCTTAGCCTATGACCAAAAGGTAGTTGAAACTGCATTAGAAAATCAGTTTGGTGAAAACGGAAAAAAATATATCGAAAAAATAGTACAAGTTGACTATACTTTACCTTCTATTTCTAAAGAAGATATTTCAAGATTATTTATTGATAATTTAAACGAAATCTTTACTGATGAGAAAATAAATAAAACAATTAAAAGCTTAAATGACTCAATTAAAGAAGAACCTTTCATAGATACTTTCCAATCTTTACGAGATATTTACAGATACAACAATAGTATAAAGCTTCGATTACCATCAATAATTAATGAGCTAAATGTTTTAGATTTTTTATTGATTGAGTCTTTAAGAATATTTAACTCAAAAGCTTATCAATTCATAATTACCAATAAAGATATATTAACATACAAAAACAAAACGTCAGTTAACAATTTCCACTCTATTTCTACCAATGAACAGTCTACAGAAGAGTTTATTGAAAACTCAGAATTTGATTTATTAGTGAAAACAAATTTAAAACGATTATTCTTAATTGACACTTCCTTTTCATTGAATGAAAGTACTGATGAAGAATTAATTCGAGCAAAAAGAGTTGCTAATAGGAATTATTTTGACAGGTATTTTAATCTTCAATTATCTAACTTTGATATTCAAGAAAATGTGTTTGATAACTTCATAAACAAAAATTCGATTAGAGAAAACGAAGAGGTACTGATTCAAATTCACGATAAAGAACAAATATTTCAGTTTTTAAACTGGATAAAAATAAAAAGTAAAAATTCCGAAGAAACTAAACATCAAAAAATAATTGAATCTATTTTAACATTTTCTAAAAACTTATCATATACAAGTGGAATATTCATGGGAGCCGGTTCCGACTTAAGCGTTACCTTACATTACACTTCAGAAATGCTAAGTAATATAATAGAGTTAGATTTAAGAAGAGAAATTATCATAAACCATTTAAAAAACAATCATTGTTTTACTTCATTCCATGTCGCGGACGGAATATTATATGCTAACGAAAAATTAGAAAGTAATCAATTATATTCCAATGATCAATGGCATTACCTATTCAAATACGAAAAAGAGAATGATGCAGTGTTTACTGAAAAAATAATAGAACATAGAAATGCTATTGCAAAAGAACTTTTTGATAAAATTTTAACTGACTCCGACTATTTAGCAGAAGATGAGATTCGCTCGGTTTTAGAGGTTGTTTATAAAAACTATAGAAAACATTACGAAGTAAATTTCCCCAAATTAATAAGTAAAGACACCGAATTAGTGAAGTTTTTATGGTTATCTATTAAGCGGAACAAGATGACTTCAGTGAACATGACTGCTTACCAACTTGCCGATTATCAGTTTTTTCCATGTTTTAACAAGGAAAAAATAAAGGATAGAATAGATAAGTTTAATTTAGACAACTTTGATGAAAACGAAAATAAAGTAATAGCACTATTTCAAAATGCCTACTCAGATGGTTTCATCGATAAAAAATATTACGATATAGAAACACTTAATGAAATAATGAGATAATCCCACCCCCCCAGCCCAACCCCGCGTTAACGATTAAACGGTTTGTTTGAAATCCTTTTTGCCTTTTTCGGCAACAAGATTGAGTAGTGAAAGCGTGTTAAAACGCCCAAAAAATTGAATATCCAAAAATTTGATTACCTTTGCAGCTTGAAACTCGGGAAAAATCGAGTTTATATTCCTCAGAGAGAGGATGTGTTACTGGAAGTTTAAGGTTAAGTATGTCGATTCGCTTTCTTATGTAACACCACATAACAAAATCGAATACTTATACAAGAATGAGCACATTCCAAGAATTAGGTCTTAATGACGACCTTTTACGCGCAATTACCGATTTAGGATTTGAAAAGCCTAGTGAAGTTCAAGAAAAAGCAATCCCAATTTTATTAAATTCTGAAACCGATTTAGTGGCACTAGCCCAAACCGGAACAGGAAAAACAGCAGCATTTGGTTTCCCTATGTTAGCTAAAATAGATGTAAACAGCCGCACAACGCAAGGTTTAATTTTAAGCCCAACACGTGAGCTTTGTTTACAAATTACCAACGAGATGAAACAATACGGTAAGTATTGTAAAGGTTTAAATGTGGTTGCCATCTATGGTGGATCTAGCATTACAGACCAAGCGCGTGAGGTAAAACGTGGTGCACAAATTATTGTGGCTACACCAGGTAGAATGAAAGATATGATTAGCCGTAGATTGGTTGATATTTCTAAAATTCAATATTCGGTTTTAGATGAGGCCGATGAGATGTTAAACATGGGTTTTAAAGAGGATATTACCGATATTTTATCGCATACTCCTGAAGAGAAAAACACATGGTTATTTTCTGCAACGATGCCTAGAGAGGTAGCAACGATTGCTAAAAAATTCATGGACAATCCGCAAGAAATTACGGTTGGAAATAAAAATGAAAGTACAAGTAACGTATCTCACGAATACTATTTAGTAAATTCTAGAGACCGTTACCAAGCCTTGAAACGTTTGGCTGATGCGAACCCAGATATATTTTCTGTTGTATTCTGTAGAACAAAACGTGATACGCAAAAGGTTGCCGAGCAACTTATTGAAGATGGGTATAGCGCTGGTGCTTTACACGGCGATTTAAGCCAGAACCAACGTGATTTGGTAATGCAATCGTTTAGAAAAAACCAAATACAAATGCTTGTGGCTACCGATGTAGCGGCTCGTGGTATTGATGTTGACGATATTACTCACGTTATTAACTACCAATTACCTGATGAAATTGAGACGTATACGCACCGTTCTGGTCGTACTGGTCGTGCCGGAAAAAACGGTATTTCTATGGTTATTGTTTCTAAAAGTGAAGTGCGCAAAATTAAAAGCATCGAACGTATTATTAAACGTCAGTTTGATAAAAAGGAAATTCCAGACGGCATGGAAATTTGCGAAGTGCAGTTAATGTCGCTTGCAAATAAAATTCATAACACGGAAGTTAACGAGGAAATTGAAAAATACCTAACAAGCATTAATGAAATGTTTGAGGATACAACAAAAGATGAATTGATTAAAAAATTCTTCTCTGTTGAATTTACACGTTTCTATAATTATTACCAAAAATCGAAAAACTTAAACGTTGCCGAAGGTTCTAGAGATAGAGAAGGCGGACGCGAAGGTGGTCGTGATTTTGGAGGAAGCTCTAACTCGACAAGATACTTTATTAACGTTGGTGAGAAAGATGGTTTTGATTGGATGAAATTGAAAGATTTCTTAAAAGACCAATTACAACTTGGTAGAGATGACGTATTTAAAGTGGAAGTTAAAGAGAGTTTCTCTTTCTTTAATACTGAAAATGAAACTAAAGATAAGGTTTTAGCTTTCTTTACAGACTTTAAACATGAAGGTCGTTTTGTTAATGTTGAAGTTTCGGAAAACCGAGGCGGTGGCGGAAGACGCAATGACAGACGTGGCGGCGGCGGAAGACGTGACGATAAACGTGGCGGTGGAAGACGTAGTGATGACAGAAGAAGTGCTTCTGGAGGAAGTAGAAGTGATCGTAGACGTGAAGGTGGATCTAAACCAAGACGTTCGGATTCGGACTCTGGTGGAGGAAAATTTGCTGGAGCAAGACGTTCTAGAAGATAAGCCTAACCGGTTATAAATATTAAAAAGCTGACTGAAAGTACATTTACTTTTAGTCAGCTTTTTTTATGCTTAAAATTATAGAAGAATAAAGACTTAACGTTTTAAACTGAAATGCCCTTGATAGGTTTTATTTTGACTTGGTCTGTACAGTGTAAACCAATAATCGGATGATGCTAATAAATGCCCATTGAAAGTGCCGTTCCAACCTTTTGATTTTGGGTTTAATTGAATAAGTAATTTACCATACCTATCGAAAATATTAATTTTAATTCCCGGTTCTGCCTCTGGTAAAGCAATTTCCCAAACATCATGATAGCCATCGTTATTAGGTGTAAAGTACTTTGGGTAATTGAATATAAAAATAGCTTCAGTATAAACAATACACTCATTTTCGTTTAGAATATAAAGCGTATAATCGCCAGGTTCTAAATTGTTAAAATAAGGTCGTGTTTGAAAAATATTGCCGTCTAAAGAATATTTAAAATCTTCTGCAATTCCATTTACAGAAACTGATACCGTGTTTCCATTAGATGCCCAATCGCTCACTTCAACACCAACATCGGTTAACTCATTAATGCCTATAACCTGTACCGTTTTAGTGGCTTCACATTTTAAACTCGGATTATTAGGATCGATATCAAAAACCGTTACCGTATAATCGCCTGGGGTATCTACAATAAGTTCGTGGCTAGTGTCTCCCGTATTCCACAAGTATTCATCGTGAGCAGAATCGACATACAATTCCACAGTTTCACCCGGGCATACATACCAAAAGGTATCCATAACGATGTCTGGACTTCTATTAATTTTTATGTAAAATGATGTGGTATCAAAACAGGTATTATTGGTTGTGTTTTCGGCACGAACAAAAATACGTTGCGGATTGCTTTGATTTTCAAAGTTTTCAGCTATGGAAGCTTGTCCGTTATCGGCATCATACTGACTTAAATGGTAGGTTACCTTTCCTGTTTGTCCGTTTAAAATAATATCGGTTTGACTACCCAAATCGAAAAATGCCTTACTGTCTATAGCGCCATCGCCACAGAAAAACAAATCGTTTGGTGGGTTTGCAATTACGGCTTTATCGATGATAATGGTAATGGGCGTTGTAGAAAAACAACCGATATCTGTATTTTCTAATCTCGCAACGATTGTTTGGTTATTGCTTGAGGTTTCAAAAGTGGATGGATTTAGAACGCCCAAACCTGATGTTGCGTCAACATAATTCAAATGATAGGTAATAGCATAATTACCAAGCGATAAGCTGCTTGGCGTATAAACTTGGCTATCAAATTGAGATAAATCTACAAAGGCTTTTCCATCGTTCGAGGCATCGTCACATAAAATTAAATTAGTGACTACCTCCGCTCTTTCCGTTTCAATAATTAATTTAAAGCTTGATATATCAAAACAATTCTTGTTTAGCACATTGGTTATACGCGCATAAATAGTTTGATAATTACTGGTATTTAATATCGTACGCGGTAAAACATTAAGCTGATCTTCGGCATCATCGAAAGTTAAAAAGTAATCCACATCGAAATCTGAACCAGACTGAGTTCCTAAAATTTCAGCTGTTTTAGTATCTAAATCAAAGGATTCAATGCCATCGGCTTTATCATCGTTGCAAATCACATAATCTTCTGCTTGTTGCGCTTCAGGCGATTCAAAAATCTCTAAATATTTAGATACATTATACGTACAACTTCCCGATTTAAAAACGGCTTTAACCAAGTACTTACCTGCAGTGGTATAAGCATGTTCTGGACTAATTGCTGTTGATGTTTTGCCATCTCCAAAATCCCACAAAACAGAATCTATAGGTTCTTCGGTATTTAAATTCAAGGAAATATTAGTATTTGAACAGCTGTTATCCGCATCAATTTTTCCAACAAAATACGATTGAATAAAAGACGGTAAACCAAAAATGGTTGTTTTAAACTGCAGATCCACGCTCCTACTCACATAATTGCAACCTAATCCTTTAACATTCGGATTTTCAACCACACTTAAATTCCGAGAAAACGTATTAGAAATATAAATTTTTCCATTGGGTCCAAGTTGTAAGCCTGAAATAAGTTTGCTCTCGGATGAAATAACCACATGCGAACTAATTAAATCGGCCCTGTTGTTCATCGTTAAATCAAACTGATACAATTTTGAGGTGTATTTTTGCTGATCTAAATCGGTAACATAAAGTAATTTACTATTCGGAGAAAACTCGATACCATAAGCGCCATTAAAAAACGTATTGGCAAAAAAACCATTTAAAGTAATGGCGTTAGAGACTACACCGGTTTGTTTATCAAAATCGAAAATATCAACAAAACTATTGGTACTCCATTTAGCCAAAGCCAACCGCTTTCCGTTAGGAGAAAATTTCATGTAGCCAATACTATTAAAATCCGATCCGCCATGATAGCTGCCTACAACAGAAATTACAGGCGTAGTATCTACACCATCTTTCGTGATTTTAAAACTGGCCAAACTGGCACCATTCCAAAGTTGTGTGGTTACCCAAAAATCGACACCATTGGCATGCTGAACAGCCGATATTTTTTCGGAACAAGGCCCAATAACGGGTATATTTTTATTTGCAGTAACATCACCATTACCGTTATTTAGCGTCATATCCACTTCGGAATAATTCAACCCAACCACAGAGCCACCAGCGGCCACCGTAAAAATATAATAAATTGTATCAGAGTTTGGTTTTGGGACTACAATAGCCGATTGCGTGCTCGAAATATCACCTTTTAAACCTGCTCCATTAGGCATAATATTATGGTTTTTATCCCACACCTTACCGCCATCGGTATAAAATAAAATCTCCCCTTCAGCATTGGATATTCCGGAGCAACCTTCATTCGTGGCCAGTTTTCCATCGGTTAACGCACCAACAGTTTCACCATCAAAATAAACGCCGGCATTATAACCAAAATACCAATTAGAACCTTCCCCTTGAGCGCATACAGCAAGCGGCATTAAGGCAGTAAGCACCCCCAAAAAAAGCACAACATATAATTTAGAAAACATCTTTTTCCTTTAAAAATCTAGACTTAAAATGACAGGGGGCTCATTTTTTGTTTAAAAATAAGCAAGCTTTTTATATTGTAATAATAATCTTAATAAAAAAAAGTCAAAAACCAATAAAATTCACATAAAACCGTTAAAGCTGTATTAATAGCATGATATCTACGTTAAATTATACTAAATTATGCGCTTATGTTTATTTCTTTAGTATTTTTATAAAAAATTTAAATTAATGAAAAAAATTTTAATATTCCTTTTTATATCTACTCTTGCAGTCGAGCTATCTTATGCCCAAGACGCATTGAGAGCGGAAGGAGTTGTTCTTAATTCTTCAACGTCTACGGCGTTAGAAGGCGTTAATATTGTTAACCTAAACCAAGTTAAAGGAACAACAACCAACGAAAACGGGGAATTTAAAATTACAGCAAAAGTTAACGATACACTTCACTTTTCATATTTAGGTTTTAAATCCATCAAAGTACGTGTTACTAATGACTGGTTAAAGTATGGCAGCTCTAACATTGAGCTTACCGAACTCGCGCTAGCCCTAGAAGAAGTGGTGGTTAGCCAACTTAAACTTACCGGTTTTTTAGAAGTCGATATTAAGCAAGTTCCTGCCATAAACAGCAATTACCGATACAGCATTTCTGGTTTAGAAGGTACTGGTTACGAGGCGAGCCAAAAATCTGGATTAACCAAAGTTATTGGTTCTATTTTTAATCCAGCCGATTTTCTACATCGTATGTTTGGCAAAAAACCAAACGAGCTTAAAAAGCTTAAAAAGATGAAAGAAGACGACGAAATTAGAAACCTTTTAGCGCATAAATTCGATCGCGAAATGCTTACTATTTTACTGCAAGTAGACCGTGTAGATTTAGACGAAATTGTAAGCCAATGCAACTACTCGAAAGGGTTCATACAAAAAGCAAACGACTTGCAAATTCTCGATGCCATTAACGAATGCTACGAAGAATACAAGCTATTAAGTCGCGGTAGAACACGTAAAATATAAATTATTTGGGCGTTACCCTTTTCCGTAAAAACTACACAGGGTCGGGCTTTCCGCTATATCTTTTTTAGGTTTATTTACAAACAAATACTGTATTCAAAAAACAGGTTTTGTTTCAAAAACAACGTGTTTATTATAAAGTAAAAAAGGATGCCGCATCAATCCCTAACGCATGTGTCTGCCATCAACAAGCTAACATAAAACTCTTAATTCGTTTTATAAAATCGTTCGATAATCTCTTCGTGACTTTTAATGGTGTTTTTACACCAATCCATACGTTTCTCAAGAATTTCTTCTTCAGTTAATTTCCATTCCAAATCCGTTTGTCTCAATTTAGACGTGGCTTGTTGTAAAATAATAGCTGCCGAAACCGAAATATTTAAGCTCTCGGTAAACCCAACCATCGGAATTTTCAAATAACAATCAGCAGCCTCTAAAACCGCTTCCGATAAACCTTCTGTTTCTCTTCCGAAGAAAAAACACGACTTTTTAGTCACGTCAAAATCCTTTAAATCGCAATCGTCTGTATGTGGTGTTGTAGCCACAATTTGATAGCCTTTAGCTTTTAAATCGTCAATACATTCCTTTACATGATTGTATCGGTGTAAATCTACCCATTTTTGAGCGCCCATCGCAATTTCCCGATCAATATCTTTGGTGTTGCGTTCTTCAACAATATTCAATTCCTGAATTCCAAAAACATCGCAAGTTCGCATTACAGCACTCGTGTTGTGCAATTGGTACACATCTTCAGTAGCCACTGTAAAATGTTTGGTGCGTTGCGATAAAACTTTTGCAAATTTATCTTTTCGCGATTCGGTTAAAAAAGTTTCTAAGTGTTCTAGAAGTTTTAAATCTGTCATATTTATTTATAAAAAAATCGAAATTACTAAAAAAGAGTTAATTTCACAGTATGAAACATATTGTTGTATTAACGGGCGCAGGAATTAGTGCCGAAAGTGGCATTAAAACCTTTAGAGATGCCGATGGTTTATGGGAAGGTCACGATGTGATGGAAGTTGCTACACCCCAAGGTTTTGCTGCAAACCCAGAATTGGTTTTAGATTTTTACAACCAACGCCGTACACAACTTTTAAGCGTTAAACCAAACGCTGCTCACCAACTTTTGGCCGAACTAGAACAACAGTATAAAGTAAGTATCATCACCCAAAATGTGGATGATTTACACGAACGTGCTGGCAGCACAAACGTAACGCATTTGCACGGTGAGCTCTTAAAAGTGCGAAGTACTGCAAACCCTACCGATATTAAAGCTTGGCAAACCAACCTTAATTTAGGCGATCTTTGCGCTAACGGACACCAAATGCGACCGCATATTGTATGGTTTGGCGAAGATGTCCCGATGATGGAAAAAGCCATTACTATTTGTGAAACTGCCGATATTTTAATGATTATAGGCACTTCGATGCAAGTGTATCCTGCCGCTAGCTTAATGGATTATGTGCCACAAAACACGCCCACATTCTTTATAGACCCCAAACCGAACATGGCAAGCAACAAAAATATAAACGTTATTGCCGAACGCGCTACAATAGGTGTTGCTCAAGCGATTAAACTCATAGAAAACCTATAGAATCCTACCCTTTTATTTTTCATTACATCGAAAAAACAACCGGAATTTCAGAATATATCGCATTATAAAAGCACTACCTCATTAAAAAGAGTATCTTCGCGCCAAATTTAGAATTGCTTATTATGAAACGTATTAATGAATACAAGAAATTATTTGGTGCTGAACAAGATATGAGTTTAAAAGCTCTAAAATCTTCTTACAGAAATTTAGTAAAAGAATGGCACCCTGATAAATTTCAAGCTGGTGATGAAAAGGCTATCGAAGCTGAATTAAAAAGCCGACAAATTATTGATGCTTATCATTTTTTAGTGAGTATTGCTCCAGAAACAAAAGCTGCTAATTTAGACGATTTCAATACAACCATTGCAACACCAATCATGGATTGGCAACACAAGGGGTTACTTTTAGAAGTTACTTTTTTAGACGGAAACACTTACGAATTCTTTGGTGTAAATAAAGCGTTATATATTAAATTTTCGCAATCGGATAAACAAACCCGTTTTGGAAAACGTAATATTTTTAACTCGTTTACCTACAGAAAAATTAAGAAAAGCGAAGTAGAAGCTTAGTCTTTATTTTTTTCTTCAATCCAACGACTCATAAATTTCGTGCTTTGCATGCTTTGATGTTGTAACATCTGGCCTGTAAAATTGTTTTGGCGCTGGCTATATAAGTTTATAGCCAGTGATTCCATGCGCGATAAAAATACCTGTTGCAGAGTTTCTTTATTAAAACGGGTATTAATTACGGCAAAACTAGGTTCTTGTTTTTCGTTCCAAAACCAATCATTTTCATGCAATTGTACGGCTTTGTTCGCAAAGTCCTGTGGGTTATCGGTTATAAATCCGTTAGGTTCAAAATCACCAAAAAGGCCTTCGGCCCCAATAGTTGTGGTTACCATAGGCGTTCCGTTTTGCAAAGCATCCACCAATTTACCTTTTAATCCTGCACCAAATCGCACAGGCGCTAAACACACTTTGGCTTGTTGCATGGCAGTATAAACATCATCAACAAAACCCTTGATTAAAAAGCCTTCTTTAACGTTGTTTAATTGAGTTACTTTTTGCGACGCATAAGCCCCATAAATATGCAATTCTGCTTTTGGTAATTGCTTCCTGATTAATGGCCAAATGGTTTCCTTTAAATATAAAACGGCGTTATAATTGGGTTCGTGCAGAAAATTACCGATGGTTATAAAATGTGAGCGTTCTTCAAACTTTGGAAGTTTTTGGATAAATTCCTTAGAAATGCCGTCGAGCATAAAAGGCAAATATTGCAACAAGGCTTTATCCACTTTGAAATCGTTTTGCAAGATTTCCATTTCAACTTCAGAAATAATTAAACTTAAATCACTGCGGTAAATACTGGCAATTTCACGTTTTGCCGTATCATTAAACAAATAACTTTTATCGAAAACAGCTCCATCCTTAAAGGCTTGTTGTCTGCCTTTTCGTAAACCATGTAAATCTTCGGTGTCTAAAACTCGAATGGCATTCGGACAATTTTCGGCAACGCGCCATCCAAATTGTTCTTCCATTAAAAAACGATCGAAAACAACAACGTCTGGTGCAAGGTGTTTCACATACACATCAAAACTGGCACTATTCAATTCAATAGTTTCTTGTTTAACACCAATACTCTCCAAGTTAAAAGCATTATCACTTTTAGCACATGGGCTGGCAAAAGTAATTTCAGAATTTATAGTTTGAAAGGTTTTAATCAACTGCATCATTCGGCTTCCAGCCGCAGAACTTTTGGGCTCTGGCCATACAAAACCAATAATTAATACTTTTTTCATACTTGATTTTTCAATATATAAATTTCAGAAACTATGAAACCGATTTACTCTGGCTTCGCCTCCATACCATATTTTATACGCACCAATTGCGCCCAATCTACAACAGCTTTTATTTGTGCATCACTTAATTTTGCTTCACTATGGGTAATGGTATATGATTCTAATGGCATTTCCTTAGCTTCTACCATTTCAATAATTTCCTCAAACTTATGATCTTTCCGTTTTACGGAATTCCCTACCCAATTGGAGAAATTCAATTCTTCCTTGCCTTCATCAACATGGTGTGCTAACCAATAATTAACCGGTGTAATGTTGTTATACCAAGGATATCGTGTAACATCACTATGGCAATCGTAACAAGTTTCTTTTAAAATTTGTTTTACGTTTTCAGGCGGATTCGTTTCAGCTAAAAAAGCATTTACAGATTTTAAATCGCCTTCATTTTTATCCGGACCAAAAAACTGTGCCACTCCAAATGCAATCAATAACAGCAACAATACTTTTTTTATCATCTTCATTTTAATTAAATTTAAACCATAAAAATACATAATCCTTTTGACTACCGAGCAACTCTACAACGAATTAAATTACGTAAATCATTCGCGCGAAAAACGCCTTTTTTATGCCAATTTGGTAATTGCAAACCCCGATTTAATTCCGAGGTTATTAGATATTCTATTTATGGTGGATGATAAGTTATCGCCAAGAGCGGCTTGGGTTTTAGAGTTTTTGTGTAGTCAAGATATTGAACCTATAATTCCGTATTTAGACAATTTTACATTGAATTTTCATAAAGTCCATTTAGATTCTGCCGTGCGACCCGTAGCGAAAATATGCGAAGCTTTAGCAACACATTATACCTCGAAAACAAGTCATATTATACAAACGGCGCTCACCGAAACACATAAAGAACGGATTATAGAAAACTGTTTCGATTACATGATTACCGATGGCAAAGTAGCCTCCAAAGCGTATAGCATGACCACGCTTTTTATGTTGGGTAAAACAGTCAATTGGGTACATCCTGAACTAAAAATTATTTTAGAGCGCGATTTTCACATACAAAGTGCCGCATTTAAAGCCCGAGCGCGTATAATTCTAAAAAAAATAAATAAGAAAAAACGTTAAATACTTAGCAGCTCTAACTTCAGTTTTTAACTTTCTTTACTATCTTAGCATCTTTAAAAAAAATCATTTAAAATATGTCATTATCAGCATTAAACGCCATATCGCCAATCGATGGTCGTTACAGAAGTAAAGTCAACGAATTAGCTCCATATTTCTCGGAAGAAGCTCTAATAAAATACCGTGTTTTAGTTGAAATTGAATATTTTATCGCCCTTTGCGAAATTCCGTTACCTCAACTAGCATCTGTTGACAAGGGTATTTTTGAAGATTTAAGAGGGATTTACAAGAATTTTTCTTCGGAAGATGCTTTGGCAATCAAAAAAATTGAAAGCGTTACCAACCACGATGTTAAAGCGGTTGAGTATTTTATAAAAGAGCAGTTTGATGCTTTAAACTTATCAGAATACAAAGAGTTTATCCATTTCGGATTAACTTCTCAAGATATTAATAACACCGCTATTCCTTTAAGTATTAAGGATGCGATGAACGATGTTTATGTTCCTGAATATTTTATTGTTCTAGAAAAACTAAAAACATTATCTAAAGATTGGGCCAGCATTTCTATGTTAGCACGTACGCACGGGCAACCGGCATCGCCAACACGTTTAGGTAAAGAAATTGAAGTATTTATTGTACGTTTAGAAGCGCAGTTTAACTTATTAAACGATATACCAAGTGCAGCCAAATTTGGTGGAGCAACAGGTAATTTTAACGCACACCATGTAGCTTACCCAAATATTGACTGGAAAGCTTTTGGAGGTCAATTTGTACAAGAAAAATTAGGTTTACACCACTCGTTTCCAACCACACAAATTGAGCATTACGACCACATGGCAGCTTTGTTTGATACCTTAAAACGTATTAACAATATCATTTTAGATTTAGACCGTGATATTTGGACTTACGTATCTATGGATTACTTTAAACAAAAAATTAAAGCTGGTGAAGTAGGAAGTTCTGCTATGCCACATAAAGTAAATCCTATTGATTTTGAAAATTCAGAAGGAAATTTAGGTATAGCAAATGCTATTTTCGAACACCTTTCTGCAAAATTACCAGTATCGCGTTTACAACGAGATTTAACCGATAGTACGGTTTTACGTAATGTTGGTGTACCTTTCGGACATACCTTAATTGCTTTTAAATCGACTGTAAAAGGTTTAGATAAATTACTTTTAAACGAAAGTAAATTTGCTCAAGACTTAGAAAATAACTGGGCAGTAGTAGCTGAGGCTATTCAAACTATATTGCGTCGTGAGGCTTATCCAAATCCTTATGAAGCTTTAAAAGGGTTAACACGTACCAACGAAAAGATAAACCAAGCGTCTATCTCTAATTTCATTGATACTTTAGAAGTTTCGGATGCTATTAAAGCCGAATTAAAACAAATTACACCAAGTAACTATACAGGAATTTAATATGTTTAGCGATAAAGTTTCTATGATTATTTGCGGCTGCTTAATAGCTGTTATTTTCTGTACAGGAATTTTAGGCATACTTAGTAATTATATTGTTTTAACGGTTATTTCGGTTTTGTTTTTAACTATTGTTTACAATATTATTTACACCAAACAAAACTCTAAACAGAATTCAAAATAACGCATAGAACATTGCACATAAAAAAAGGGACACTTTATAAAAGTGTCCCTTTTTTATTTATTTTACAGCTAGATTTTAAAGCCGTATAATATTTGTATCTCCCTGTTTATTTAAAGAAATCGGCAATGCCTTTTAATTGTTCTTCATCGATATTGGCATACTTCATCGCTCCAACCAAACTGCCCATTTTAGACGGATTCATCCCATCTCCTAATACACGAACAACTCCGAAACCAATCTCCTTAGAATTAGCAAAAACAACGACCTCATCGGCCTCATCATCATTACCAATATATTTTACGGTAAACTTATTCCCCAAATGGCTAAACTCTATTAGCTCATTATATTTTTCATTGTTTAAAATGGTTTTAACGGTCTCCATCTCAGCTTTCATATCTGCTTCATTCGTGTCGTTAACTTTAAAGCCTATAAAGTTTAATCGTTTTACCGAATTAAAGGCTTCTGCTTGTGTTTCCGACAAACTAGCTTCATCCATATTCAACATAGAAATTGGCAAATCTTGCGAAATAAAATTTGCCGATTCCTGATGATCTACAAAGTAAGTTTGCAGTGTTGGCTCATTATTACAACTCACTAAAACAGCGATTGCAAAAAGACTAAATACTAGATGATTTACTACTCGTTTTATGATTGATGTATTCATTAGATTGATGTTTTTCTTTAATATTTTTGTTACGCCGTAATAAGTCAATAACTTATTTTTTCTTCTTTAAATGCTCACCTCCAGCAATATTCATTTTATCGGTAAGTTTAGAAATTTCGTTTAAGTTAATATCGCCAGTTAAAGACACTACAACCGTTTCAATTTTACGTTCCTTTCCACCTACTTCAATACCTTCGTCCATAAATTTATCTACGCCATTTACGAAAATTAAAAGTTCCTTTACATGGTCTACATCACGACCTTCTTTTACATAAAAACTCACATGAGTTCCGTCGTCCTTAACTTCCATTAATTCTTCCAAAGCATTAGAGCGCGATTTTACCCATTTAGATAAATCTACCGCAATGGTTTTATTATCTGTAATAATGGTTTTAAAACTGGTAATACTTTTAACCATATCAATATATGCTTTCGCTTCAGCATCATCAACATTAATTCCCATTTTGGCAATCATTTGAAACATTTTTGGTTTTATAGACACATAGGTTACATCCGAATTGTCGCTATATTTTTCAAAAACATCGCTTTGAGCCATGCCCGTTAATGGTAATAACATCACAGCCATTACAAACACTATTAATCTATTTTTCATTGTATTTGATTTTAATTTATTTGAATTATTCATTGTTCCTTTTTTTTAGTTTTTAAAAATTAATTCCGTCGCATTATCTAGTTCGTTTAAGTAGCCTAGCGTTGCTGTGCCCTTTTCAACCTCATCTAAATAAGCTACCGTCGATACGCCTTTATTAAAGCTTTGCGAAATCATTTCTAGCGATCTCGTTACTTCGGCTAGCGCCAATTCTGGATCGTCATAAGTTCCTAAATCGGTATCATTAAAATTTCCACCAAAATAAAACCCTATCATAAGCACTGCTACTGCTGCCACCGACAGCCATTTATAATTAAACTTTCGCGACGTTTCCAACGGTAAATCGTTATTAAACTGCTCCTGTTTACTTACCGTAAAATAACCAAACATAGGCTTATACATTTCTAAATGGGGCGCAACTTGGTCGCTTGCAAAATAGTGTTTCAACTGCTGCTCTTCCTTTAGGCTTGTTTCGCCATTTTCGTACTTTTCTAGTAACTCTTCTATATTATTTAACACCATAATTATGTGTATTAGTCAATTTTTCTCTTATTGTTTTTCGCGCTCTCGATAAGTTTACACGCACTGCTGTATTTTTCATATCCAGCATTTTTGCAATCTCATCCAAATCGTATTCTTCTATATCTCGCAGCTGAATAATGGTTTTTTGTAACTCCGGTAAATCGGCAATAATTTTGCCTACCCAACTCACACTATCATTTAATTCCATCTGCTTTTGCAGTCCCGTTTGTTTATCCTCATAATTAGAATGTACAATTTTAAGATTCTGCGCCTGTTTCGATTTCAACTTATCAAAACAAAAATTCTTGGTCATCGTCATCGAAAAAGCTTCCACATTTTTATACTCGGCAATCTTTTTCTTATTGTTCCATAATTTCAAAAGCACCTCTTGCGTAGCATCCTCGGCTTCTTCCGTCGAAACCAGCAAGCGTTTCGCTAACCGAAATACTTTATCCTTAAAAGGCATTACAACATGTAAAAACTCTTTTTGAGTCATTTTTAATTGGTTTTATAAAACAGCTTGGTAACGGCTATTTAATATTACGACGACACCCTTTCGGCTTTGTTACATCTAAAATAAATAATTTTAATAAAAATTTGGGCGTAACCCTTTTTCGTAAACACTACAAAGGGTCGAGCTTTTCGTTACAAGTCCTCGCAACCCCAATTGTCATTGGGTTTCCTGTGGGCTTTCCACTGCAATCCCTTACGCGGGCACAACCCCAAAAACAATCCATAACCACCATGTTTTGTGCTTAAATAAAGTTCATTCTTCAAAAAATTAAAAACCTTACCCCTATTATTTACGTAATAAAAGTAATAGGATGTAAACAATTAATCCGTTCTCAGTTAAAAACCCCACAACAAAAGGCTATGTTTAACACAAACTATATTTTTTATTACACAATAATGTAACTAAATTTAGAGTTTTAAAATATAGCCCTATAAACTAAATATAATGAAAAGCATAAAATCCCTAGTCCTAATTCTGTTAATAGCCTTAACTGCAACCAGTTGTTTTAAAGATGAAGACGATATTATTTCAACAACAAGCAATAAAAACGATTTTGTTTGGCAAGCCATGAATTCTTGGTACAATTGGAAAAATGAAGTTCCCGCATTAGACGATGCTCAAGACGATAATTCTTTGAGTTTTCAAGCTTACTTAGAACAATACGACACCCCCGAAAACCTATTCAATAGCCTGATATACAAAACAGGCGAAGTAGATCGTTTCTCATGGTTTATAGAAGACTATATTGAGCAAGAACAAGCTTTTCAAGGTATTACAAAATCTTTCGGACTCCGTTTTGAAGGCGTTCAAATTAACACGGCCGGTGATGTTGTTATTTACGTACGCCACGTCGCCGATAACTCCCCTGCCAGCGATGCCAACATTAACCGTGGTGATATTATAAATGCCATAAACGGTACTACACTAACCACTGCAACCTATAATACAGCCGTAAATAATTTATACGAAGATCAAGTAACATTATCTTTTGTTTCGGAAAACAGCGGTACACTTACGCCTATTGGAGATAAAACTATAACTGCCACCGTACTTTCTGAAAATCCAGTATTTCTTACAAAAGCATTTAACGATATCGATGGTAAAAAAGTAGGATACTTGCTTTACAACGGTTTCCGTTCTTCTTATAACGACGAATTAAACGCTGCTTTTGCCTATTTTAAAAACGAAAACATTAGCGAATTAATTTTAGATTTACGCCTTAATGGTGGCGGATCGGTAGAAACATCGGCCTATTTAGCTAGTATGATTTATGCCAACGCTACCGAAGACGATGGTTTTGCAGAATTACGCTTTAACGACAAGCACGACAACGAAAACGGATATTACAATTTTACGAACACCTTAAGTGTTTATAATAGTGATGGTGACAAAACAGGCGAACAACCAATTAACCGTTTAAGTACATTAACTCAATTATACGTTATAACCTCGAACAATACTGCTTCGGCAAGCGAAATGATAATTAACGGTTTAAGATCGTATATTCCTGTAAAATTAATAGGCGCAACAACGTATGGCAAAAACGTAGGCTCAATTACATTATACGATTCTCCATCGTCTGATTACACCAAGCAAAGTTCGGCTAACGCTAATCATTTAAATGCCTTACAACCTATTGTATTTCAAATATTCAATAAAGATGGCGAAAGTGATTATACCACTGGTTTTGTGCCTGACATTGCAGAAATAAATGAATACGATTATTGGAATAACACACTTCCTTTTGGAGACGAAAACGAAGCCCTTCTACAAGCAGCCTTAAACAACATTAAAGGTATTGTAGACCGCGGTACCAATACTAAAAACTCCGTTAACAATAGACTTTTAGAAGCTCCAAAATCGAACAATAAATTTGAATTCGATATGTATATTAATAACGACTTCTTTTCTAATTAATGCAAAAACATAAAACGTATTTTAATTGGAGTTCGGGTAAAGATTCTGCCATAGCATTATATTATTTATTGCAAAATAAGGACTTTAGTGTACAAAAATTAGTAACCACGGTAAACAGCCATTACAACAGGGTGTCTATGCACGGACTTAGAACCGAGTTACTTTTAGCACAAACCGAAGCTTTAAATATTCCGGCGCAAGTAATAGAATTACCCGAAATGCCAAGTATGGAAACCTACGAAGCCGTCATGCTTAAAACCGTCAATACACTAAAAAGAGACGGATTTACACACGCCGCCTTTGGCGATATTTTCTTGGAAGATTTACGTACTTACCGGGAAAACAACCTCGCAAAACACGGCATTAAAACGGTTTTTCCTATTTGGAAAAAAGACACTAAAGCACTCCTTACCGAATTTTTAGATTTAGGATTTAAAACCATCATTGTTTGTGCGAACTCTAAATATTTCGGAGCCGATTTTGTGGGTACTATTATAGATGAAAACTTTATAGATAATTTACCAGAAGGCGTTGACCCTTGCGGGGAAAATGGCGAGTTTCATACCTTTTGTTTTGATGGGCCTATTTTTAAAAACCCAATATCATTTACTATAGGCGAAAAAGTATATCGAGAATACGATACGCCAAAAACAGATGATGATTCGGTTTGTTCTGCAGATGCATACGGTGTTTGGTATTGCGATTTGATACCACAAATAACGTCATAAAAAATGCCGCCCAATCAGGCGGCATTCTTCATATAAAACAATAAATTACTTCTATTTATTTCTTAACTAACTTCTGTGTAAATACTCCTGAAGTTGTTGATAGTTTAACAATATAAACTCCCGGATGTAATCCATCTAAAGATACTGGAGTTGTTCTATCTATTAATTCTTTTTGAAGTACCAAAGCACCTGTAACCGAATAGATAGCCATTGTTCCTGTTTTAGAAACATACAACTCAGACGACGCTGGATTAGGATAAAGTCCGATCGCATTTTGCTTTTCAGCAACACTTAATGAAATATCTTTTTGGTTTATCACACCAACAGCATCTAAATCGAAACCTCCAGAATTGAAAGGCGTGGCATACAACTCGTTTATAATATTCCCTAAACTGTCGTAACCTGCATATAAAGGATTAATAGTACCTACAACATCGACTAATTTCACATGTGTGATACTTGTTTTATCTAATAATTCATTATCAGCGATATCCGAAATATCAAAAGGTGTTCCAAAATTAGCTCGGTATTTTCCTGCTAAATTATTTAATTTGGTTGCATCTACAGATCCGAAACCACCAATTTGCGTTGTTGTTTGCGTTTTACTATGTGAAGGAAACCTAAAATAGTTAATCCCATCTGAACTGACTTCAACAAATGCTAGTTCTAAAAAGGTATTACTGAAACCATTTTCGAATACCGCAAAATCGTATCCCTCACCATTTGTAATTGGCAACGCAAATGTTACAATAGCTTCTCCTGCATCTCCTAAACTTACAGGCGAATTATTTGGAGTTCCTAATGCCGATTCTGGCGTACCAAAAGAAGCATACGCATTACCTTGGTATTCTGTTTCTGGGTTAGCAATATCAACATGACCTCGTGTTACCTCGGCCCCATTTGCCCATGCAACAAAAAGTTCGCTGGCAGCAGGAATAGCTGTGCTACCTGGTTGCCCTGCTACTGGAGCATAAGGTTGATCGTTATAATAAATTCCTGATGGTAAAATTCCAACATCATAATTATTTACAAAACTACCATCATTGCCGTAAATAAATAATTTACTTTCACTAGTATAACTAATAGCATCTCCAATATACAATCTGTTTTCTATTTTCTCCATAGAATAAGGATTCTGTACGCCCTCAGTCGATAAATCTATAAACGATGTACTTGGTAAAGCCGTATCACTCAACGCCATTTTAAAAACCTCATTTCCTAAAACATAATAAAGCGATGTCGTATCTAATACTAATAATTCAGGATGAGACAATCCTGCGAAAGCATAAGCTGTTTTATTGGTGTAATCTGTTAAATCAATTTTAAAAAGAGACCCCGTAGTTTCTCCTGTTGGATTGTAATTAGGACTTCCACTGCAAAGCACATATAAATTGGTAGCATCAACTTCTAAGGAAGAAGGTACATCTCCAACCGCAATAGATTCCACACTATTTGTTGCTGTATCAATAACAGAAACACTGTTTCCGAAACCGTAACCACCTTGGTGTGCTACAAATAAAATACCGTTGTGCTCAACAATTTCTTCTGGGCCTTCGACTACAGAAATAGTTTCAGTAACCGTATTAGTCGCTAAATCTATAACCGCCACATAATCATCAGAAACGTCTGAACCATCTCCCCAGTTAGTTACATAACCCTTACCATTGTAAAACGCAATGTTACGAGGATTAGACATTTGATCTGAAATAGTTGCTACTAAAGCCAATGTGTTTCTATTGACCACTTTTACATAGTTGCTATAATTAACAACAATATATAAATAATCACCTTCAAAAGCCATGCTTTGCGCAACATCACCTAATGCAGCTCCCGAATTTTGAGTACTGAAGGCATTATTTTCAATAAAGCCTGTAGAAGTTAAAACGGATACAGATGCGTTACCATACCCAAAGCCACCTTCATTTAATACAAAAACCCCATTCTCGAAGGTTTGCGCAAATGTTAAAACGGAGAAAAAGAGTCCTGTTAGTAGTAATAATGATTTTTTGTAAAAATTTCTCATATTTTATTTTTTTGTTTACTGAAGCTATTGTGCCTTAATTATACAACTTCAGTGATTTAGTTTTTTGTTTTAGTTATTAGACACGTTGTTGTTATTCTTAATTATTGAAGTAAAATGAATTTGGGATAATTTCAACAGAAAATGTTTTCTGTTTTGCTCCGCTCATGTTATAAATGAAAACCTCTCCATTAGACACATAATCTTTGGCATCGGCAACATAAATTTGGTCGTTATGGATTTTAAAACCATAAGGAATTTGTACACCACTATCACTAAGCGAAAACAAGGCTGTTACCGGAAGTTCAAAACTGTTCGTTTCTAGCGTATAAACAGCTTTATCTAAAGTGTAATACAGCGTACTATTATAGATATCCAAAAAACGAGGATGTTCAGTTTCAGGAAAGCTTAATGAGGCTTCTACAGTATCATTGGTTAAGTTAATTTTAACCAACTGACCCGATGTTTCCTCGGTAGCATAATTTGGTTTTCCCGAGCAAAGCACATACAGCTTACCATTATCAACAAGCATATCACCAGGGACATCACCAACAGTTATGGTACCTGTTAGGGTTTCCGAAACTAAATCAATAACACTTATGGTGTTTCCAAAACCATAACCACCTATATGCGAAACGTAAATTTTGCCATTATTAACTAATATATTTTCAGGGCCTTCAGCTACCGTAATTTTATCTTCAACTAAATTGGTATTTAAGTTTAAAACCGCCACATAATCGTCGGTAGTATCATTTGGATCGCCCCAATTCGTGATATACCCTTTAGCGCCATCAAAAGCAATATATCTTGGATTTACAATATCTGTAGTAACTGTTGCAATATATTCAAAGGTATAACGGTTAACAATTTCTATAGTAGCCGAATTATTAACAACAATATAGGCATAGTCTCCATAAAGCCCCATACTCTGTGCAACATCTCCTAAATCCGCATCATTAACTCCAGAATAAATAGAATTAAAAATTTGTTCATCGGTATCTATAAACGACACAGACGCATTAGAATATCCATAACCACCTTCATTTAAAATAAAAAGGCCTTGGTTATAATCACCTTCTGGTAATTCTACAACATGTTCCCGATCATCACTAGTACAGGATAATGTAACTATTGAAATAAAAAATAAAAGACTAACATGTTTAAAAAACGATGTTTTCATAATACTAAAATTTTAAGTTAATATAAAAATTAAAATTCCTACCTGGCATAGGACGATTTAAAACGCTTTCATACGATTCGTTCCAGAAATTAAGCACTTGCGCACCTATTTTATAATTTTGTTGCTTTCCAATAGCATATTCAGCCCCTAAATTGGCAACCATATAACTATCTAAAATATTTGACGTGAAATTATCTGTGGTGGTAAAAACTTCGCCTGTATTAAGGTATTGATAATAGGCTGAAAAGTTTTTATAACCGTAACCAAACGAAGTAGTTAACTTATGAAATGGCACATAAATAAGTTGATTTCCAGTTTCTTCATTTTTAGAAACGGTGTACGCGTAAGTGGCTGAAAAACTAAACGCATGTTCCTTTATTTTTTTATTGAAAGACATTAAAGCTTCAACACCATATATTTCTACTTTACTTGTGTTTTCGGGGCGAAATACCCCAAAACTATCCGGCACCCAACTCAGTAAGTTTTTTACTGAATTATAGTATCCCGTCACTAAAAGAGACGCATTTTTAACATGAAAATTATTGCTAATTTCACCTTGATACGATTCCTCTGGCTTTAAATCGGTATTACCTAGACCTTGCCAATACAAATCGTTGTATGTTGGTATTCTAAAGTTTTTTGAAGTATTAAATTTTAATTGATAAAAATCGGTAATATCAGCCTTTACGCCAACCGAATACAGAAACGGATTGCCATAACTTTCATTTGCTTCTTGACGCAAGTTAATTTCATACAAAACCCCTTTTGAAAGCACTTGCCTAAAACTAATTAATGCCGCTGTTAAATGTCTCGTTTCTTGCGTTATACTAGAACCTTTTCCGTTATTTTGAGTATAATCGGTTCCAAACGAAAGCAACATTTTACTGCTAAGCGGATAATCTACACCGTATTTAGCTATAACACTTTCTACTTTTCCGAAGGTATAAAAATCGCTATCAACATTGGCAAAATAGCGATATTCTTCGGTAGTTGTTGCTAGTTTTAAATTGGATTTGAATTTTCCAAAAGCACTCTTCCACTCTACTAATGAGCGTGTGTTTAAATCGAAATATTTCGTTTTTAATGCATTTGGTGTTGGTACCGAAAAGTTTCGACGTCCTTTATAAATATTCGCATAAATATTTAAAGTGTTTTTAGCATTTAGCTTGGTACCTGCCGCGAAACTGATGTTCGTGTTTTGGTATTGTCCATTTTTATTAACTCGATTGGTTTCTAAGTAAGGGTAATCATTATTCGATCCCATTTTGGCAACACCCAACATCAAACTCACCTTCTCGTTAGCATAGCTTGTTCTGTAGTCTATACCGTAGGTGTTAAATTCGCCGTAATTAGTAAACAATTCATTATTAAACCCTGTATTATAAGCCAACTCGTTAACCAGGTTAATACTTCCACCTATGGCACCACTACCATCAGCAACGCTCGATCCTCCAGCTTTTATTTCAATCTTATTATAACCTCTCGTGTTTATAGTATTAAAATCGGTTTGGCCTGTAGTTTGCGAATTGATACTAATGCCATTCCAAAGTACAGCCGTTTGCGAAGCTGTTGTTCCTCTAAAAGATGGAGATGACACCATGCCCAATCCGTTTTCCTTAAAATATACTGTACTGTTGTAATTGAGTAGATTGGTCAACGAGGCTTGATTTTGCCTTAACACACTATCTTTCAAAATACTCACATTGGTGGTATATATAGAATCTTTGATGCGGTAAGCTGTTAAAAGCACCTCACCCAAAGCAGTCACAGGTTTAGCCTGCGAATACACTTGTCCAAAAAAGACACCAAAAAATAGTACTAAAATTGTTTTTCCCATAAATTCAAGACTTTTTACCCGAAAGTCATTCATATTTTGAAATTGGCAGGTCTCCTGACTTGCGTCCTCATGTTTGTCTTCCCAAAGCATTTGCTTCAGTGACGTTGAAGTGTAACATGAGGCTTTATAGCCTACAGTTGCGGGAACAGTTCAAGAATTATTTCAATACGCCTTTAAAAACGTAAATCCACTTACTTGATTCCCTTTTAATTCATCTAATTGAAATAGATGAAACCAAATTTCGCTGCAAAGCTAATCCTTTTGTTCTATATTCTGTTATAAACGGGGCATAACATTCCTATAAATTATTTAAATAATGGGCTTGGATAAATACTAGTGTTTTTTACACCTAATATTTTTTTAATATGAAGACATAAAGTAGTTTTTAGAACCGTTTATTTGAATTATGATAAACTTCAAACAAATCAAAACCAATATTAATCGAAATTACAAAGGGCCTCTCACCTCCTCATGTAAGTTCTCGTTTGATTAATACAACAACCGACTAAGTTATTAGGTTCTGATTAAGCAAAGCAATTGTAAGACAAGCGTTCCTTACCGGTTCTTCAAAACTATTTATTTTTATTTTAATCTATTTTTAAATAATGTAAACACCTCTTAATTGTAACGTGCTTATGTTAACCAAAATTAATTGAATCTTTGGTAATTTCCTCGTAAATATGCATCAAAAATTTAAGACAACACTAACTTACACTTACAATCTCTTGCAAATTCAAAAAAAACTAATATGTAAAATTATGTTTCATAAATCTTTAAAAATTCTTTACCCGAGAATTACTTTAGATGCTGAATATGGCAGGTCTCCTGACTTATTTTATGTTACCTTACCTTCCCAGTAAATACCAGTGGTTTTGAAGTTAATAACACCTTCTAACGAAGTACCGAATACCGTTTCGATAAAAATTCACAGTTGCGGGAACAGTCCTAGATTTTAACTAGATTCCCTTTTAATTCGTTCAATATCTATTGAATAAAACCAAATTCTTTACAAAAATAGATTCTTTTTCAAATGCAAACTAATGAAATTCACTTTTTCTTATTCAATTTATAAACAAGATAAATAAAACCAACTAAAAAATGTAGGATTATAATTCCCCCTACTATATATATTGTTAAATTTGACCCGCCTCTCATAACCGAAATTTTAAATAAAGTTAAAAAACCTAATCTATCTCAATGTTACTATTGTTACAAAAAAAGTACATATCGTCCATTTTACTTTTTATTTTTATAGGATTTCTTTCTTGCAAAAACGAACAAAAGGAACCGCCTTTAGAATTTGCCAACGGTACATCGGTACCTTTAAAATACGCCAAAGGTTTTTCGGTAACACAATTTAAAAACTACAAAGTTTTAGAAATTAAAAATCCTTGGCCAAAATCGGAAAAAAGTTATCGCTACGTTCTAATTAATAAGGAAAACGCCGCTAAAACAACCTTTATGCGCGACGAATTTGATGGTATCATAACAAATCCCATCGAGCGTATTGTAGTCACATCGACCACCCATATTCCGGGGTTAGAACTTTTAAACGAAGAAAACACACTCGTTGGTTTTCCTGGTACAAAATATGTTTCTTCCGAAAAGGTAAGAACCCGAATTGATAATGAAAGCATTAGAGAACTGGGTAAAAACGAAGGTATTAATACCGAAGTTTTATTAGAATTAAATCCCGAATTAGTTGTTGCTTTCGGCATTGACGGCAACAATAAATCTTTAGATAACATTTCTAAATCGGGTATTCCTGTTGTTTTTAATGGCGATTGGGTTGAAGAATCTCCTCTAGCAAAAGCTGAATGGATTAAGTTTTTTGGCGCCCTATACAACAAAGAAAAACAAGCTGATTCTATTTTTAATCACATCGAAACAGAATATTTAAACGCAAAAAAAATAGCCAAAAACGTAGCACATAAGCCCACTATTTTAAGTGGTGCCATGCATAATGATGTTTGGTATTTACCTAACGGAACAAGTACCGAAGCGCAATTATTAAGAGATGCCAACACCCATTATTTATGGGAAGACACGGAAGGTACCGGTAGTTTACATCTCAATTTTGAAAGCGTTTTTATGAAAGCTAAAAACGCCGAAATCTGGTTAAGCCCATCAAATTATTCGAGTTTAGAAAGCCTGAAAGATTCAAACGAGCACAACGCCGAGTTTGATGCTTTTAAAAATAAAAATATTTATACCGCTAACAATACCACCGGAGCTACAGGTGGCGTTTTATATTTTGAACAAGGCATGAGTCGTCCCGATTTAGTTTTAAAAGACTTAATTAAAATTTGTCACCCAGAATTGCAACCCAATTACGACCTTTACTTCTTTAAACCTTTAAAGTAAACATTACAGCCAAAACCTTAAAAATGACTAAAAACTACCGGTTTTCATTTATAGCATTAACCCTAATTTTAGTGGTTTGCCTTTTTATGAATATCAGTTTAGGGTCAGTTTCCATTCCGTTTAATGCAGTTTTTAATAGTTTACTAGGCAACACATTAGAGCAAGACAGTTGGGGGCATATTATCCAAAATTACAGATTACCAAAAGCCATAACCGCCATTATTGTAGGTTCTGGATTAGGTATTTCGGGCTTGTTAATGCAAACGCTTTTCCGCAATCCGCTAGCAGGTCCTTTTGTTTTGGGTATTAGTTCGGGGGCCAGTTTGGGTGTGGCTTTAATTATTTTAGGTTCAGGCCTTTTTGGTGGTGTTTTTGCCGCTCTCTTTATATCTAAATGGGGGATTGTTATTGCTGCCAGTTTAGGTAGTTTTTTAGTACTCCTTTCGGTTTTAATGGTGTCTATAAAAGTACGCGATACTATGGCTATCCTAATAATCGGTCTTATGTTTGCCAGTATTACAGCCGCTATTGTTAGTGTGCTTTCCTATTTTGGTTCGGCACAACAATTACAGCAATATGTATTTTGGGGCTTTGGCAGTTTAGGAAATCTTTCGTGGAACGACCTCTCCATTTTTCTTATTATTTATGGACTGGGTATTCTCGGTAGTGTATTTTCAATAAAAGCATTAAACACCTTACTTTTGGGTGAAAATTATGCTAAAAGTTTAGGTTTAAACATCAAGCAAAGTCGATTAATCATCATTATAACCACGAGTTTACTTGCCGGAACTATTACTGCTTTCACAGGCCCTATTGCCTTTATAGGCTTAGCCATTCCGCATTTAACACGTCAAATTTTCAACACATCAAACCATAAAATATTATTACCTGCCGTATTTTTACTAGGCGCCATTGTAATGCTTATTTGCGATAGCATTGCGCAAGTCCCAAATAGCGATTACACCCTACCTATTAACGCTATTACCAGTTTGGTTGGTGCGCCGGTAGTTATTTGGTTGTTGGTTAGAAAACGTCGCATGGTATTTTAATTTAACTGAAAAACATTGAGTAAACCAAACCCACATATCATTTTAAAAACCGAAAATTTAACCATCGGTTATGCCACAAAAAAGGCAAAAACGGTAGTGGCATCGCATATTAATATTGCACTAAAAAAAGGTGAATTGGTAGGATTAATTGGCGCTAATGGTATTGGAAAATCCACCTTATTACGCACGCTAACGCATGTTCAAAATCCGTTAGAAGGTACTGTTTTTATTAACGACAAAGCTATTTCAGATTATGTCTCACTCGATTTAGCTAAAGTGATGAGCTTGGTTTTAACCGAAAAAATAAGCGCTAACAATGTTTCGGTTTACGAATTAATAGCCTTGGGCCGTCAGCCGTATACCAATTGGATTGGTAATTTATCAGACCATGATAAAACTGTTATTAATAAAGCGATTGCACAAACTGATATTGAAGATTTAAAACATAAAAAATGTTTTGAATTAAGCGATGGCCAACTTCAAAAAGTGATGATTGCACGTGCCCTAGCACAGGATACCGATTTAATTATTCTGGACGAACCCACCTCGCATCTCGACATGTACCATAAAGCATACATTTTGAAATTACTTCAGAAATTAGCTAAAGAAACCGGAAAAACCATTCTATTTTCTTCTCATGAAATTGATTTAGCCATTCAACTTTGCGATACTTTAATTGTCATGAATAACGACAAAGTGATTTCGGACCAGCCTTGTAAACTCATTCAGAATGGCGTTTTTGAAACGCTTTTTCCGAAGGATTTAATTGTTTTTGATAAAGAAACGGGAAGTTTTAGGGTGAAGAAGTGAATACTTACTATAGTTCTAAACCTTCAACAAAAAATTCTTTAGGCAGATATTCTTCGCTAAACTTTTGTTGTAAATGATTAAACCACATAACTTTGAACGATTGATCACTAATGATTCTTTTAGGCTTACCGTCTGTATAAAACAAATCTTTTTGTTCTTCATTCTTTATCCCGGATAAGATAAAATCTGGTGACTGAAAAGATGGGCCAGGTGTTTTTTCTAGAACATGTCCATCATAAGATTTTCTGTGTTCTAATTTTTTTGTTTTAAACTGTACTCGTTTTCCAAACTCATAGTTAAAATTACTTTTATAATTTAAAACCTCTGATATTAAATCAACAGTCAAAGACTTGCTCTTACTTTCATCTTTTCTGTAGTACTTAAGCTCTAAGTAACTTTTAATTAAAGAATTATAAATAGTTTTCTCGACAAATTCACTTTTATTAGCATTAAAAAAAACACATACATATTTCACTACATCAGCTATTTGTGCTTTTTCAATCACATCACTGTAAAGATTTTTTTTATCTTCCTTTTCATATAACACTTCTTTTATTAACATTAGCGGTGGTACGTGAGCAGGAAACTCCATAATTCTTTTAGGAACATAACTAAACAATGGATGTGATTTAAGTGTTACAATATCTCCTATTTTAAATACAGCCATATTCTTTCTTTATTTTTTACTAAATATAAGAATAATAGTATATTTACCTGAAAGTAAGGAAGTTCTTTAGTTAAAAGGAATAAAACATTTGTTGAACTACTGTATTGGTTATTAATCAATCACTTAATCCGACCTTTTCGATAGAAATGGGATAATAAATATGGTGATTAAGTACTATGTAATTCTGTTAGTTTTGTTACACCAACATAAGAAATTATTTTCGGAAGTAACGTTACTACCTCAATAATTCTTATTAGAACATTGATATACACCAAGCTGTGGCATACATTAAAGGCTTCTAAAGCTAAGGTAATTATTGCTAGGGTAAGTTCTATCATATATAAGTATTTATTAATTAGACGTACAATTGCAACGTGAGTCGAGAACTCGGCTAATGGTTCAATCCTTTTTAAGGTGTAAGTTTTATTCTGTTATAAATACGTGCGAGAACTTCTCTTACTTTTATTAAAATATGAAAGCACAAAAAGATTGGTTTAAAGACAGAGGGTATCCACATTTTACTAATAAGACTCCAATGTCTATTAGAAAAAATATTGAGCGCTTTGTAACCAATCAAAAAAAAGTAGCACAGCATTCCTTCTCCCCTCTTATTTTTAAAGAAATCAAACAAAGGAGATATAAATTATCCAAATTCAATGATGTTAAACGGCGTTCGCATAAAAAACTAAAGCATGATAAAATTGTATCGAACTCTAAAATTAGAGAAATACTATACGCAACTCACATAGATGCACATATCTACTCGTATTATACCCAACAAATAATAACACCAAAATACGAAGCTTACCTAGAACAAAACCCTTTACTTTCAAATTCAATAACGGCATACAGGCAAATAGAAACAGACAATAAGCTTAAATTTAAAAACAATGTGCATTTTGCAAAAGATGTATTTGATGAAATTAAACGAAGAGAAAACTGTGTTGCACTTGTTTTAGATATAGAAAACTTTTTCCCAAGTCTAAACCATAAAAAATTAAAATTAGCTTGGGCGAAGATATTAGGTCATAAAACGCTACCGAAAGATCATTTCAACCTTTTTAAAGCGACTACAAAGTTTTCTTATGTAAAGCTGAAAGACCTAAAAACTAAAAATAGTCATTTTGATGAAAAAGAATTATCTAAACATAGAAAAGCAGGTAAGCATACTTTTTTTGAAAATATAAAAGACCTCATTGATTCTGATGTTATAATTCATAAAAACCAAAAACATGATGACGATAAAAACCTAATGGGAATACCTCAAGGTTTACCTATTAGCGCATTATTGGCGAATATCTACATGTTAGATTTTGATAAAGCCGTTTTAAATGAGTTAACCTTAAACCACAATGTGTTTTACCGAAGATATTCCGATGATATCGTGGTGATTTGTAAAGAACATCAAATATCTTTAATTGAAGAATTTGTCAAAAATGAAATGACAAAAAACAAATTAACGGTATCCTTAGAGAAAACAGAAAAAACACTTTTCAAAATAAACAATAGTCGTTTACAATGTTATAAAATTAAGAAAAACGGGAGTTTAAAAGAAAATATCCCCTTAAACTACTTAGGTTTTGAGTTTTATGGTTATCAAACATTAATTAAATCTAAAAACCTAGCTAAGTTTTATAGAGAAATGAAACAAACTATAAAACGTAAGCATAAACGAGTTGAGATTATAAAAGAAAAACACCTTATGGATGACGCTCCAATATTTAAAAGAAAACTATATAGACTTTTTAGTTTTAAAGGTGAAAAGTCTAGAATGTTACCAGCAAAACGAACCAACTATATTGATGGCAAAGCGCAAACTGATTATTTTGACCGAAAGTTTAGAGGTAATTATTTAAGATATGCTTACAGAGCATCGGACGATTTAGAAGCTCCAGAAATAAAAAGACAACTACGGAATCATTGGGAAATACTTCAGAAAACAATGAAAAAATATGATTTTTCGAATGTGAAGAAAGACTAAAGAGTTTAAATTACAACTCTTATAATTTCTTACTTTTACAACATACAACTTAATAAAATGAACGACAATCTCATCTTAATTCTCGCTATTCTTATTTCGGCCTTAATTGGTGCTTATTTAGGCATGCTTTTTACCAAACTAAAATCTAAAAGCGAAAAAAGCACTTTAGAAGAACGCAATAGTAATTTACAGAACCAATTTGAAGCGTTTAAACAACAAACTGCATCCGAAAAACAGGAACAAAAAGTAACAATTTCTAAAATTGAAAACGACCGCGAAAATATTCGTCGTGAAAAAGATTTTTTAAATGCTGAATTAGCTCGCAGAAATACAGAGTTTGAAAACTTACAAGCTTTAAACCAAAAGCGCGATGCGGAATTAGAAGAACGCCAAGCCCAACTTCGAAAAGATTTTGAACTGCTTGCTACTAAAATTTTAGATGAAAAATCGGAGAAATTTACGCTTCAGAATAAAGAAAACATAAAAAACATTTTAACACCACTTCAAGAAAAAATTAAAGGTTTTGAAGAAAAAGTAGATTTAACGCAAAAGGAAAGCATTAGTATGCATTCGGCTTTAAAAGAGCAATTATTGGGCTTAAAAGATTTAAACCAACAAATGACCAAAGAAGCCACCAACCTAACAAGAGCGCTAAAAGGTGACAGCAAAATGCAAGGTAATTGGGGTGAATTGGTTTTAGAGCGTGTACTTGAAAAATCGGGATTAGAAAAAGATCGTGAGTATTTTGTACAACAAAGTTTTACATTAGAAGACGGCTCACGCGTGTTACCCGATGTGGTTTTAAATTTACCCGACGGTAAAAAAATGATTATTGATAGTAAAGTGTCATTAACCGATTACGAACGTTTTGTAAACGCAGAAGATGAAGAAAAACCACTGTTTCTAAAAGCTCATGTAAATTCGATTAGAAGGCATGTCGATCAACTTTCGGCAAAAAACTACCAAGATTTATATGATATTGAATCACCAGATTTCGTGCTGCTGTTTATCCCTATAGAACCTGCTTTTGCTGTGGTTGTAAATGAAGATAATGCGATTTACAATAAAGCCTTTGAGAAAAATATAGTGATTGTTACACCATCGACTTTACTCGCCACTCTGCGCACCATCGACAGTATGTGGAATAACGAAAAGCAACAACAAAACGCCGTTGAAATTGCCCGACAAGCCGGAGCTCTTTACGATAAGTTCGAAGGTTTAGTAAGAGATTTAACCAACGTTGGAAAGAAAATTGATGCAGCAAAAACTGATTATTCTGCCGCTATGAACAAACTGGTTGATGGCCGAGGCAATATCATTACAAGTGTAGAAAAGCTTAAAAAAATGGGAGCAAAAGCTAAAAAGGCACTGCCTGAAGCTATAATTAAACGAGCTCAAGAGGAGGAATAATAAAAACTTCCACCGCATAACGTATTGATATATTATTTGTAAAGCAAAACGATGGCTACGAAAACCATTTTTTAAAAGTAGATTTTTGTAAAACTTCCTAAAAATTAAATACCTTTATAGATTACGTTAAATATATTTCTATTTTAGAATATATTTCGAAGTATTATTTAAAACTAAACGACTAAAATTTATGTTTAAGCATTCCGAAGAATCTCAAATTTCAATTACAGAATTAATGCTTCCATCCCACTCTAATTTTAGTGGAAAAATTCATGGTGGACATATTTTATATTTAATGGATCAAATTGCCTTTGCTTGCGCTTCTAAGCACTCTAGAAACTACTGTGTAACGGCTTCTGTAAACAAAGTCGATTTTTTAAACCCTATTGAAGTCGGACAATTAGTAACGCTTAAAGCCTCTGTTAATTACACCGGAAGAACTTCTATGGTGATTGGTTTACGTGTGGAATCGGAAAATATTCAAACCGGAGAAGTGAAGCACTGTAACTCGTCTTATTTTACCATGGTTGCTAAAGATGAAAATGGTAAAAATGTGCCTGTGCCAGGTTTAATTCTAGATACCGAACAAAGTGTAAGACGTTTTGCGCGCAGTATTGTAAGGCAAGACCAAGCGAAGTCTAGATTTTCACGTTTTAATTCTTCGGAATTTAAAATTGAAGAACACATCGATGTTGTTAAAGCCCAAAATGCTCAGGTTACTTTGTAAAATGCATTTAAAAACATAAAAACGGTCTATATTCTGAATATTTTATTCAGAATATAGACCGTTTTAAATAACTCATACACCGTTTTACAATCGGCTTAATAATTCGGCTTTCTTGTTTTCAAACTCAGAAACCGTTAGAATTTCCTTGTTTTTTAAAGCTGCCAATTTTTCTATTTTACTAAAAATATCTTCCTCGAAATCAGTTGTGTTATTTGTATTATTTAACACGGGAGCCGATTCTAAAATGATAGGTTCTGGCTGATTTTGATTCGTATTATTATTATTATTATTATTAGCGTTGTTATTATTGTTGTTAACAATAGGTTCCTGTATTGGTGCCGGTTTATCTGGACCTCCTGAGATAATAGGTAATGTATTTAAATCGACTTGACCGTATTGACTTGTAAAGTTTACAGAGTAATTACCGCCTTGTTGTTGACCAACACCACCAATTTGATTATCTAAAGTATCAAAAACTGTAACTTTCCCGTTTTGTTGAATGGCCAAACGTGCGATGTTAGAAAATATAGCATAGCTCATGCCGTTTTGACTTCCTGTTGAATTTGGAAACCCTAAATCGCCCCACCAGTTACCAGAATTTGATTGAAAACCGTTTTGATTTTCTACTTTAGGTAATGGTTTATATTGTATAGCACCTTGATTTATTAAATTTGATAGTTCCACACAAAGTCCGTCTACCGTAGATTTTAGTTGGTAGTTAAACATATCGCCTACCATAGTCATACCACCTTGCATCCATTGGCCTCCTCCGCCTAATTCCGGGATATTAAATTGTGCCATAGTACCATTACTTAACATAAGGGCTTGCGTTAAATTTGTAACAGCGTTAACGCTTATTCCATAGCGGTTCGCTACATTCTGCATGTTTTGAAAACTTGCATCTGTGAATATTGCATTCATAATTATTTTTTCTTTTTTAAACTGCTAACCTAACAATTTTAGGCAAAGGTAGACTATCATTTTTTTAATAACGCTCTTTTATACAGAAGTTTAGCATTTATTTTTGATGATCCTTTTTAGACTTTGAACGACTGCCTAAACATCCCCGAATGTCCCGCGTTAGGGATTGATGCGGCATCCTTTTTTTGTGCTTTATTAGACCATGCTTTTGAAAGATGACATACTTCAAAAAAAGTTCTAACTTTTAAATTAGCACGATTTAAACAAAAAAAGATATAGCGGAAAGCCCGACCTGTTTCCTGAACTTATTTCAGGAAACAGGTAACGTCCAAAAACAAAAAAAACCTCACATTGCTGCGAGGTTTTTAATTCTATATGGATTGTTTTTAAGTTTATTTACTTAAATACATTTTACGTCTTGAATATAAATCGTAAAAGGCATCATCTTTTAAACTATCGATAAACAGGATGCTTTCGCCCGTACTTTTCATTTCTGGACCTAGCTTTTTATTTACGTTATGGAATTTATTAAAAGAGAAAACCGGTTGCTTTATAGCGTAGCCTTCTAATTTAGGATTGAAAACGAAATCTTTCACTTTCTTTTCGCCTAACATTACTTTTGTAGCGTAATTTACATACGGCTCGCCGTAAGCTTTTGCTATAAAAGGTACGGTTCTAGAGGCTCTTGGATTGGCTTCGATAATGTAAACTACATCGTCTTTAACCGCAAACTGGATATTAATTAACCCAACCGTATTAAGGGCTAAGGCTATTTTTTTAGTGTGGTCTTTTATTTGTTGCATCACTAAATCGCCCAAGTTGAAAGGTGGTAATAACGAGTTACTATCGCCAGAGTGAATTCCGCAAGGCTCAATGTGCTCCATGATTCCGATGATGTAAACATCTTCGCCATCGCAAATAGCATCGGCTTCGGCCTCAATGGCTCCATCTAAATAGTGATCGAGTAGTAATTGGTTGCCAGGCATTCTGCTTAATAAATCTACAACGTGCTTTTCTAGCTCTTCTTTATTGATTACAATTTTCATGCCTTGACCACCAAGAACGTACGATGGACGTACTAATATTGGGAAGTCTAACACATCGGCAATGGCAGAAGCTTCGTCGGCTGTGGTTGCAATATCAAACTCTGGATAAGGAATGTTGTTTTCTTTAAGCATGTTAGAGAACAGTCCGCGATCTTCTGCTAAATCTAGCGCTTCGAAACTTGTTCCTAATATTTTAATCCCGTATTTGGTTAATTTTTCAGCTAGTTTTAAGGCTGTTTGCCCTCCTAACTGAACGATAACACCTTCTGGTTTTTCGTGCTTAATGATGTCGTAAATATGTTCCCAAAATACTGGTTCGAAGTACAATTTGTCTGCCGTATCGAAATCGGTTGAAACTGTTTCTGGGTTACAGTTGATCATGATGGTTTCGTAACCACATTCTGCAGCTGCTAAAACGCCGTGAACACAACAGTAATCGAACTCGATACCTTGACCAATTCTGTTTGGTCCAGATCCTAATACAATAACTTTTTTCTTATCGGTTACAATACTTTCATTATCGGCATAACGTTTTCCGTCGGCCGTTTCCATATCACTTTCAAAAGTTGAATAGTAATACGGTGTTTTAGCTTCGAACTCGGCGGCACAGGTATCTACCAATTTGTATACACGGTTTACACCTAATTCTTCACGTTTGCTATAAACTTGACTTTCTAAACAACCCAACATGTGCGCTATTTGTCGATCGCCATATCCTTTTTGTTTCGCTTCTAAAAGTAAATCTTTTTCGATTGTATCGATAGTAAAGGTAGAAATCTCGTTTTTAAGCATATGAAGTTCTTCATATTGCTTTAAGAACCACATATCAATTTTTGTGATTTCGTGAATTCTGCTTAACGGAATTCCCATTTCGATAGCATCATAAATAATAAAAACACGATCCCAAGAAGCGTAAGTTAACTTCTCAATGATTTGTTCGTAATTCTTATTTTCTTTACCGTCGGCACCTAAACCGTTTCTTTTAATTTCTAGTGACTGCGTGGCTTTGTGTAAGGCTTCTTGAAAAGAACGCCCGATACCCATAACCTCACCTACAGATTTCATTTGAAGTCCTAAAGTTCTATCTGAACCTTCGAATTTATCAAAATTCCATCGTGGTATTTTTACAATTACATAATCTAATGTTGGCTCGAAAAGCGCTGATGTTGATTTTGTAATTTGATTATTTAATTCATCTAAATGATACCCTAGAGCTAATTTAGCAGCAATTTTTGCAATAGGATATCCTGTTGCTTTACTTGCTAATGCTGAAGAACGCGATACACGTGGGTTAATTTCAATGGCAATAATATCTTCTTTTTCATCTGGAGAAATAGCGAACTGTACGTTACATCCTCCTGCGAAATCGCCAATACTACGCATCATGTGTATGGCCATGTCGCGCATTTTTTGGAACGTTTTATCACTTAAAGTCATAGCTGGTGCTACAGTGATAGAATCTCCGGTATGAATACCAATTGGATCCATATTTTCGATAGAACAAATAATAACAACATTATCATTTGAATCTCTAAGTAACTCTAACTCGTATTCTTTCCAACCAATTAAGGCCTTATCAATCATTACTTCGTGGATTGGAGAAATTTCTAATCCGCGCGTTAATAATTCATCAAAATCTTCTTCTCTATAAACAAAAGAGGCGCCCGCTCCACCTAAAGTAAATGAGGCTCTAATAATTAAAGGGAAACCAAATTCTTGCGCAATTTCTTTACCTTTTAAGAAAGATGTTGCCGTTGCTTGTGGTGCCATAGGAATTCCTATTTTAAGCATCAGCTCACGAAACTGCTCTCTATCTTCAGTAATATTAATGGCATCGATATCTACACCAATGATTTCAACATCAAAATCTTTCCAAATTCCTTTTTCATCCGCTTCAATACATAGATTTAAAGCCGTTTGCCCACCCATAGTTGGTAAAACAGCGTCTATTTGAGGATGTTCTTTTAAAATTTGAATTAACGATTTTGTAGTTAGTGGAAGTAAATACACATGATCGGCCATAGAAGGATCGGTCATGATTGTTGCGGGATTAGAGTTTATTAAAACGGTTTCAATTCCGTCTTCTCTAAGCGATCGCAGCGCTTGGGTTCCTGAATAATCAAATTCACAGGCCTGCCCTATTACAATAGGACCTGAGCCAATAATTAATATCGATTTTAGTTTTGGATTTTTTGGCATTTTTACGCGTTATTTATTGTCACTTAATGTGTTGCAAAAATAGTAAATCGTTGACATAAAAAAAGGCGTTACACCTAAGTAACACCTTATATTTTATTAACAATTGTTAATCATTATTTTTTATGTCTAGTTTCAGTAGAAACAGATATTTTCTTTCTTCCTTTAGCTCTTCTACGTGCTAATACCTTTCTACCATTAGCAGAAGCCATTCTTTCTCTAAAACCGTGCTTGTTTCTTCTTTTTCTCTTAGAAGGCTGAAACGTTCTTTTACTCATTATCTTGTGTCTTTAAAACTGAATTGTATTTTATAATATCTTAGCTCGGGTATCCCCTAAAACTGACGGCAAATATACGAAGAGTTTTCACTTTGACAAATGTTATTTTAAATATTTTCATAATAATTTCACTTGTACCGAAAACATTAACAACACCGCAATATATTTGACTTCATGCTTGTTTTTTATGATAAAGGAATAATTTGTTTTTCATAAAATTTTAGTTTCTTTGCATAATTAACAGTTAACAAGCAGGAAATTATCCTCTAATTTAGAACAAAATACAACCATGTACAATAAAATTATAAAACTTATTATCGCAGCGGGAATTATCGCTTTTGCCATTTATCAATTTACCGAAGGTTATATAGGTAATGGTATTATGCTTATTTTATTATCGCTTATCTTTATATTTCTATACTTTAGAAATGAGTTTATACTTTTAGCTTTTTTGAAATTAAGAAAACAAGATTTTGAAGGCGCTACAAAATGGTTAAACAAAATTAAAAATCCAGAAGCCGCTTTAATAAAGAAACAACAAGGTTATTTCAATTACTTACACGGTGTAATGGTATCGCAATCTAATATGAATGAAGCGGAAAAATACTTTAAGAAAGCCATTTCTTTAGGATTAACTATGGATCACGATTTAGCGATGGCCAAACTTAATTTAGCAGGTATTGCTTTTTCAAAGAAAAGAAAAATAGAAGCTCAAAAATTACTTACTGAAGCTACAAAATTGGATAAACAAGGCATGTTAACTGACCAAATAAAAATGATGAAAGATAATATGAAACGTGCCGTTGGACCAAACCAACATTACGGTGCTGGCGGATCGGTAAGAGCTCAAAAACGTAGAGGGTAGATTTTTAAACTCTTTTTATTGCATAAAAAAAGCCAACACTTTCGTGTTGGCTTTTTTGTATCTTATGATATATTAGTTATAAAAACCTTCCTTCGGAATATCTAAAAAGTATTGTTTTCTAGACCTGTTATTCAGGTGTGGTTCACGTAACCAAGGGTTATGCAATTTTAATATTTTGTAGTTGATACCAAAGTTTTCAGCAAACTTTGTAAAATCGGTTACCGCTGTATCCACCTCTACTTTATACGTTGGGATTTCTTTGTACAAATCTTTTTCTCTAAAATTAAAACCATACGTATCTGGATTAGATAAAATTTCTTTTAAAGCTACAATTCTAAACATGTAACGTCCCGTTTCTTCACCTAAAAGCAAATCGTAATACGTGTTTACGTTTTGTTCTCTTAAACGTCTAGATACACCTGCATTACCCGCGTTATAGGCCGCTGCAGCCAAAGTCCAAGACCCTAAACTCGCTTTCGATTTTAATAAATATTTACAAGCCACCTCGGTAGCTAATTCTAAATTGTAACGTTCGTCTACATTACTATTAACCTCTAACCCGTTTTCGCGTCCGGTAGCTGGCATAATTTGCCAAACACCACGAGCACCTGCTGGAGAAACCGCATTGGTTAAGCCACTTTCTATAACGGCTAAATATTTAAAATCGTCTGGCACACCATGCTTTGCCAAAATAGGCTCTATAATAGGGAAATACTTTTTAGCACGTTTAAACATCAACAATCCATTAGATTGCCAATATGTATTTACAAGTAATTCTCTATCCATGCGCTCAAAAATATCAGGGTTTTTTAGCGGCATGGCTTCTCCTGCAAAATCTAATTGCTCTGGAACTTGTAAGGCATAAACATTATAATCGTTAACTAATTTAGTTTCAAAATTTTCATCGGTAGGGGCGTCTTGAAAGGCGTTAACAAATAACACACACAAACTTAACAATCCTATCATAGCAAGGGACTTCTGTACAATTTTCATTTTTCTATTTTTATTTAAATATAGTTTTTAATTTAGTTCTGTAAAATAATTTTAGGCAAATTTTCATTAAACCATTTGTATTTATTTATTACCGCAATATGTGTTCCGTTTTTAAGCACTATACAGTCTTTTATGTTTTTTATGGGAAAAACACCATCAGCATCGCCATGAATATGAATAATACCCTTTGGTACTTCCGTTTGATTCCAACACAACATTTGCTCTATGGCCCAAGATAAATAACGACTATCATTTACCGAAAGGTATTTTTGATAGAGTTCTATTCGTTTTTTAACGACTTCACCAACGGCATATTTTTCGAACACATCAATATTTGCAGCTAATTGCGTAGGAACTAACTTATAAGCTTTAGTTGCTTTTGCTATAACCATTCTTTTAGGTAATTCAAACATCGATTTTACACTAGACACAATAATGAGTTTTCTAGGCGTGATATGTTTTGCCATTTCTTGTACTAGCACACCTCCAAAAGACACCCCTAATAGCACAATATTTTCATGCTTTATATGCTGGCACATACGCAATGCATAATCCCTAAGCGATTCATTATCAATTGGTATCATCCATTCTAGTAAATGAATTTGAAAATGAGCTTCCGGTAATTTAATATTCTCAAAAATCAAAGGACTCGCAGCCATTCCGGGCATTAAATAAACATGTATTAACTCTTGACTCATAAGGGATTAAGATCTATTTAACTTTTATATAGGTTTTTTTTCGTATTTTTGCACTACAAACTTATACAAAATAGTTTTCACTATTTTAAGATTTGGGATAATTAAAAAAAATTTATGATATGGTTGAAGCTGCTGAATTGATTGACAATGAATTTTTACGTCAATTTGAGATTAAAATAGATGACCATTTGGCCATAATAGAATATTCGCTACAAGAACGAAAAATTTTTTTAACAAAACTTATAGTTCCAGAACAAATTACTGAAGAAGATTTTAATAATGAATTTTTATCGGTGGTTTTTGAACAAATAGCAGAACGTAATTTAAGCGTGATGCCTACCTGTCCGGAAATAGCAAAATTTGTAAGAAGCAATAGAAAATATAAACGTATGCTACCTGTAGGCGTAAGAATATAAATTTCTAAATATTGAAAATAAAAAAACCGAAGTTATTAGCTTCGGTTTTTTTTATGTTTTATTTTAAAATGAACATTCTAATAATACTTAGCATAATCATCGGATACTTTATCTAATATCACGGTTTGATTATCGGACGTCATTAAAACAAGCTGTCCCTCGGTATTTAGGGTATACACCTTATCATCTGTATCAATATCTTCAAGCGTTACGGTAATTCCTTTTAACTCCCATCTAAAAGTATTTATAGACGAAATTTCTAGTTCACCATTAACTACAGAGTTTATTGTAAGCCCTGTATTCGATTCACCAAACACCAAATTAAATGTGGATACAGAATTGGTGTCGCTCACTGTACTTTCCCATACGCCAAGTAAATCAAAATTTTGATCATCATCATTACTGGAACATGATACAAAGGCAAATATAGCTAAGGAAGCTAAAAGAAGTTTTAAGTGTTTTTTCATAATCAACAATAAGGTTTTAAGAAAAAACCCACAATATTTCACCAAACTTACACTAGCAACATCAGAGACTCAAAAAAAGTCGTTTAAAATCATAAAAACCTCTTCAAAAAGGAATTTATAGAATTTAAGTTGTTACTCCCTGATTTTCAAAGTCGAAACGCACCAAACCATCATCGTCAATTTTAGTCAATACAACGTCATGTAAAGTATTTACTAATTCTGGATTCCAAGGTGTTTTTACTTTTACGTAATTCTCGGTAAAGCCATGGATATATCCGCCTTTATTTTCACTTTCAAACAAAACAACACGCGAACTACCCAATTGATTTTCGTAAAAGGCACGACGTTTTTTAACCGATAAACCACGTAACATTTTACTACGTTTACTACGCACATTACCTGGCACAACACCATCCATATCTGCTGCTTCCGTATTATCACGTTCCGAATAGGTAAACACGTGTAAATAAGAAATATCTAACTCGGTTAAAAAATTATAAGTCTCTAAAAAATGCTCATCTGTTTCACCAGGAAACCCAACAATAACATCCACACCAATACAAGCATGCGGCATCACTTCTTTTATTTTTAAAACGCGATCTACATAGAGCTCTCGCATGTATCGGCGTTTCATTTTCTTTAAAACCTCGTTACTCCCAGATTGCAATGGAATATGAAAATGCGGCACAAAGGCACGAGATTTCGATACCAAATCAATGGTATCATTCTTTAATAAATTAGGTTCGATAGACGAAATTCGTAAACGCTCAATGCCTTCAACTTTATCCAATTCGGTAACCAAATCTAAAAAAGTATGCTCGTGTTTTTTATTTCCGAACTCCCCTTTTCCGTAATCGCCAATATTAACGCCAGTTAAAACAATTTCTTTAATATTTTGTTTTGAAATATCTCGGGCATTTTGCAACACATTTTCCATGGTATCACTTCTAGAAATACCACGCGCTAAAGGGATGGTGCAATAGGTACATTTATAATCGCAACCGTCCTGAACTTTTAAAAATGCTCGTGTTCTATCGCCTATTGAATATGAACCTACGTAAAAATCGGCATCTTCAATTTCACAGGAATGGACTTCGCCAAAATCGTTCTTTGATAAATCGTTTATATAATCGGTAATTTTAAATTTTTCAGTAGCACCAAGCACCAAATCCACACCGTGAACATCGGCCAACTCTTGAGGTTTCAACTGCGCATAACATCCCACAGCCGCTACAAAAGCATCTGGATTTGCTTTTTGCGCCTGTTTTACAATGGTTTTAAAACGCTTATCGGCATTTTCGGTAACCGAACACGTGTTTATCACGTAAATATCAGCCTTTTCAGAAAAATCGACACGGTTAAATCCTTCATTACTAAAATCTCTAGCAATGGTTGATGTTTCAGAAAAATTAAGCTTACAACCTAAAGTATAAAATGCGACTTTTTTATTCATTTATTATATTTCATTTCCACCTAGATGAAAATCTCATTATATTTACCTGTTAACACTAAAAGTCTGCAAATTTACAATTAATAAGTTATATGATAAAACATGTTACTATCCAAATAATAAACTACTTATCAATTAGTTGCGCTGTTTTATTCTTTTTTTCCTGCGGAAATGATACAAACCATAACCAAGATCATCTTGTTTTTAAGTATAACGAACATAAAAACATAGGTTCGTTAGACCCTGCTTTCTCAAAAGACATTGCCGATATATGGGCCACCAATCAGCTTTTTAACGGCTTAGTACAAATGGACGACAACTTAAATGTAATGCCTTGTATTGCTAAAAGCTGGACTATTTCCGAAGATGCTCAAACTTATAATTTCAACTTACGTAATGATGTATTTTTTCATAAACATCAATTATTTGGAAAAGACTCAACTAGAACCGTTATCGCGAAAGATGTTGAATACAGCTTAAACCGATTATTAGATAAACAAATTGCTTCGCCAGGAAGTTGGATTTTAAGCAAGGTAGATTATTTTAAAGCGGTAAATGATTCGGTATTTCAAATTAAATTAAAACAAGCCTTCCCTGCTTTTCTCGGCTTGCTCACCATGAAATACTGCTCGGTGGTACCCAAAGAAATTGTAGAACATTATAACACCGACTTTAGAGCGAACCCAATTGGCACAGGTCCATTTAAATTCAAACGTTGGGAAGAAAACGTGAAACTTGTTTTTAGAAAAAACAATCTTTATTTTGAAAAGGATAAACTAGGAAAAAGCTTACCCTATTTAGAAGCTGTAGCTATTACATTTTTACCAGACAAGCAAAGTGAATTTATGCAATTTGCTCAAGGAAACATTGATTTTGTATCAGGTTTAGATGCCTCTTACAAAGATGAAGTTTTAACTGCCGATGGCCAATTGAGAAGCAAATATGAAAACATATCGAACTTAATTCGCGGCCCTTACTTAAACACCGAATACTTGGCCTTTTATCTTGATTCTGAAGTATCGGAAGTACAATCTAAATTAATTAGACAGGCGGTAAATTATGGTTTCGACAGAAATAAAATGATGATTTATTTACGAAACGGCGTTGGTATTCCTGCTAATGGGGGTTTTATACCAAAAGGACTTCCGGGATACAATGAAAATATTGGCTTTACTTACAAACCCGAAAAAGCAAAACAATTAGTCCAACAATTTAAAGACGAAACCAATAATAACGCACCAGAAATCACTATTACCACCATTGGGAATTATTTAAGTTTTTGCGAATACATACAGCGTGAGCTACAAAAAACAGGCCTTATTGTAAATATTGATGTGATTCCTGCTGCGACCTTAAAAGATGCTAAAGCCAACGGAAAACTGGATCTATTTAGAGCCAGTTGGGTAGCCGATTACCCCGATGCTGAAAACTACTTATCGCTTTACTACAGCAAAAATTTTGCGCCAAACGGCCCAAATTATACGCATTTTAAAAACGACCAATTTGATGCTTGGTACGAGCAAGCCTTTACAGAAACAAGCCCTGAAAGTAGAGCTTTACTTTATACTAAAATGGATTCTTTAGTGATGCAAGAAGCTCCAATAATCCCTTTATTTTATGATGAAGTTGTACGTTTTACACGAAAAAACGTTGAAGGACTGGGTATAAATCCTATTAATTTATTAGAACTTAAACAAGTTAAAAAGAAGCGATAACCTTTCTAATTACATCTTTTTAAAAAAATATACATCATCATCTCCTTTTCCGCCGAGTCGCTTTGATGATAGAAAACCTGAAACATTATCAGCATTTATAATGATAGACAAATCGTCTTTATTACTATTTAAAGGTTCTTCCAATTTAACTGCTTTCTCAAAGGCGCCTTCACTATTCATTGTAGATTTATATAAATCGTAACCACCAAAACCATTTGGCCTATTTGACGAAAAATACAAGGTATTATCATCAGCAATATAAGGAAACATTTCTTTGCTATAAGAATTAACTTTAAGTCCTAAATTTAGGGGTTCACTATAAGTACCATCTTCCAAAATATCGACTTTATAAATATCCGAAGCTCCTTTTGAGGTGTTCTTACCGCCTTTAATATTAGCTGTAAAATACATGGTTTTCCCATCGCTACTTAATGCAGGATGCGCATAAGAAAACCTAGGTTTACAAAAATCTAACACCTTAAAATTAGTAAAGCCTACTCCACTTTCAAACTCACCAACTTCAATATGAAAATTGGTTTCTTTAAAGGGAACTTTTGGTTTGTTTTTTTTGGTATAGACTGTAGAAATATATATTTTTTTTCCATCTGCCGATAGTGTCGCACTATTAATTTTAGATACGTCTGCTTTTGGATCTATTTGTAATGGCATAAGGTTTTCTATTTTGTCATTTCCAACTAAATACCCCTGAAGCACCATTAGTTTTGGCTCGCCATGAACACGTTTTACTTTACCTTTTCTATCAAGCTCAAAGGAAGTTAACATAATATTGTTACCAACCCGCATGAGACCGAAATGAGGATTTTCATTATTTATATCTAAATTCTCAATTACAAAATTATTGGTTTGCCCATAAGAAAACCCACATAAAAACATAAAAAAAACAGCAATCCTTTTCATCATAATCTATTGATATTAAAACAAATATACAAATACTTATTTTAATATTTCGGAACAATAAACACAACAAAAAAGTTAATCGGTTAAGCTTAAATAAACGTAAAAAAACAGCATCCTCGTCTCAACGAAACATTTTCGTTTTTTCAAAAACATGATTTAAATTAGCACGTACTTTCTTTGTAACTCCGATTTTTCGTAACCGCATGATTACAGTTATAACTTGATTGTTTTTCTAAATTATATTACTCTTATTAGAAAACTGATCTATTTCAGTTGGTTCAAGCAAAACTTCACTCAATATACCCAGAACAAACAGGTATTGTCCTACTTCATATAAAACAAGTAATATTGGACCATCGAATGCAGAGCTACTTCCATAAAGCTTTATCGCTAGCATGCTTTCGGATATTACAAAAAGCAGCAAACCTAAAAACACCAAAATATAACTCTTGTAACAAACAAACTCTTTTCTAACAAAAGCAAATGCCAATAAAACTACAGATATAAAAAAATAAACGATAATTATGAAGAATTGTCCTTCTGAGTTATCGTAAACTTGGGTAACAAGCAAGAACATATATAAGCTAAAAAGTAATAAAAAGAAGAATATCCGATTATAATTAAAATCGTGATTTTTCGCTAACCTTAAGCCATAAAAAATTTTACCTCCTGCAAAAAACACGAAAGACAGCAAGAAATAGGTATAACTATTATTCATGAGCACCCCAAAACAGCCACCAATAGTAAAAAGGACTAAACCTATAATTACGGCATTAGACTTAAATTTAGGAACCTTATCACTCTTATTCACTAGATAATACACCAACAATAAACCCGTTACTAAACTTTTGGTTATAAAACGATGAAGGGATGTATCTTGGTTTTCCTTTACCAAGTTATCCAATATAAGAGCTATAAAAAATATAACAGAAAACAAGTAAACGTTTTTAAAAAAAATACGCATAAAATAGAATAATTGACTTATTTTTTTCCAAGATAGCCAATTCATAACTTATTACTCTTTAAAAACTTAAATATCATTGTGTTATTTTACATTCAATACCCTGAAGAAGAATTAATTGTAAATACTCCACATATTAAGCAAATTTCGTTGCACAAAATAATAACTCCATAAAATTAGAACATTGCGCTATAATTTAACTCTAAAAACAACGCCTAGGTTAACTCACAAGAACAACCTGAACCAGAGCTATAAGCCATTATACTAGGCACCTACTTAACTTGAAAAGCAGATATGCATTTGTTATTACAAATAGATCTTATAATTAAAACAAGATTCATTTAAAATGACTTTCACACATTTCACCTATTATAATAAAGTTAAGTTCTAAAGTCCTCCTATTCTCTTCTATATTTTTTAGTTTCTTCAAAAACATACTCTAAAATAGCCTGATCTTGTTCATCAAATTCAATTCCACGTCTACTCATAACTATTTGGGCTACTTCAAAAGCTTTCTTTGTTAAATAGGTTGAAAAACCAGCGCTGCCACCCCAAGAAAAGCTAGGCACAAAATTACGTGGAAATCCTGGCCCAAAAATATTTGCACTAACACCAATAACGGTACCGGTATTAAACATGGTATTTATACCACATTTACTATGATCTCCCATCATAAGACCGCAAAACTGCAAGCCTGTTTTGGCAAAACCTTCGGTTTCATAATCCCATAACCGCACCTCGGCATAGTTATTTTTTAAGTTTGAATTATTAGTATCGGCGCCTATATTACACCATTCACCTAAAACAGAATCTCCTAAAAAGCCTTCATGCCCTTTATTTGAATGTCCAAAAATAACCGAATTACTTACTTCTCCACCTATTTTACAAAACGGCCCAATAGTTGTTGGCCCATAAATTTTAGATCCCATTTTTATAACAGAAGCTTCACCTAAAGCTAAAGGCCCACGAATTAGTGCGCCTTCCATTATTTCAGCATCTTTAGCAATATAAATAGGTCCTTTAGAGGCATTTAATGTTACAAATTCTAGCTTTGCACCTGCTTCTATAAAGATGTTTTCTGGAGCTATAACATTATTTGTTTCAGAAATGGGCTGCGAGCTACAGTCTTCGGTAAGTAAGTTAAAATCTTCCTGAATAGCATCTGCATTTTTAGAAAAAATATCCCAAGTATTCTCGATAACCAAAACATCATCCTTAAATTCAATAGCTTCAAAAGCATCAAAATCGATATCCTCTTGCTCTTCTTTTGTAAAAAAAGCTATGATATCTTCACCTTTAAGAATCAATTGGTTTTCCTTTAAACCTTTTACAACTTCAATTAAAGCTTCGTTTGGAAGGTATGATGCGTTAATCATCACATTTTCTTCCATTTCTACCATCGGGAATTTTTCAGCTAAATAATCTTCCGTGATTGTAGTTGTGGTGCAACCTAGGTGTTTTTCCCATTTTTCACGAATGGTTAGTATACCAACTCGAATTTCGGCTACGGGCCTCGTATATGTAAAGGGTAATAAACTGTTTCGAGAGGGACCGTCAAAAAGGATGTAATTCATTTGAATCCAAAGGATTTATGGCTTGAAAAAAATAGTTTCAAGTCTTATTATTTTTCAAAAGTAATTTAAATATAGAAAACAAAAAAGCCTTCCATATTAAATATGAAGGCTTTATATAAATTAAATACGTGCTAAACTTATTTTTTAAACTTAGCGTATTTGTTTTTAAACTTGTCAATACGACCAGCTGTATCTACTAATTTAGATTTACCAGTGTAAAATGGATGAGATGTTCTAGAAATCTCCATTTTTATTAATGGATATTCAACACCATCAACCTCAAGAGTTTCGTTTGTATTTGCTGTAGATTTTGTTAAAAACACATCTTCGTTAGACATATCTTTAAACGCTACTAATCTATAATTTTCTGGGTGTATACCTTTTCTCATCGCTAAATGCTTTTATTCTTTTCAATTTTGGAAGTGCAAATTTAAGCAAATTTTATAAATTCACAATATTTTTTGCATTTTATTTTTTACTGGTACAAATGTAACGTTTTACTATCTTTGAACACTAACATTTCAACTAAAAAATTTCAATAAAAATATTATGGACAAAACTTTAAAATCTGTAGCCACAAATTTCGGCTTGTATCTAGGCACACTACTAGCTTTAATTACAATAGTACCTTATGCTATCGACATTACAATATTAACCAATACTTGGTTAGGTATCTTCATTTTAATTGCTATTATTGTTTTTGGTATCATTTCGGTTGCCAAAGCCAAACAAGTACAAGCAGGTTACGCCACTTTTAAAGAAGCTTTTACCGCCTATTTTATTACGGTAGCATTAGGTTTACTTATTAGCACACTAGTTTCTTATGTATTATTCAATTTTATTGATACCGATGCCGCTGAAGTTTTAAAGCAAAAAACTATTGAAAAAACAGTAGAAATGATGGAAGGTTTCAATTCTCCAAGTGGCGTTATAGACCAAACTGTTGAAAACATGGAAGCTCAAAACAATTATTCTATAGCAAATATTGTAAAAGGATTAGCAGGTTATTTAGTGATGTTTAGTATTATAGGACTTATTGTTGCTGCTGCAATGAAAAAAAAGAACCCTGACGCAGAATAAATTCTGTATTTTTGAATCTTATTATTGAAAACCATTACATGAATATATCAGTAGTTATACCACTACTTAACGAGCAGGAGTCTTTAACAGAATTACACGATTGGATTGTACGCGTTATGCAAGCCCATAGTTTTACGTACGAAATTATCTTTATTGATGATGGTAGTACCGACGATTCATGGAAAATAATTGCGACGCTTTCAACTAAAAATGATAACGTAAAAGGCATTCAGTTTTCACGAAATTTTGGTAAATCGCAGGCTTTACATGCCGGATTTAAAAAAGCTGAAGGTGATGTTATTATCACTATGGATGCCGATTTACAGGATAATCCAGATGAAATACCAGACCTTTATAATATGATTATAAAAGATGGTTTCGACTTAGTTTCTGGTTGGAAAAAGAAACGTTACGATTCTGTTATCGCAAAAAACCTACCTTCTAAACTATTTAATTGGGCCGCGCGTAAAACATCGGGGGTAACTCTTAACGATTTCAATTGTGGACTAAAAGCCTACAAACAAGAAGTAGTTAAAAACATTGACGTTAATGGCGAAATGCATCGTTATATTCCGGTACTTTCAAAAAACGCAGGTTTCAGTAATATTGGTGAAAAAGTAGTACAACATCAAGCTCGAAAATACGGCGAAACTAAATTTGGTATGGATCGGTTTGTGCACGGTTTTCTCGATTTAATTACCATTTGGTTTTTATCGCGCTTCGGTAAACGGCCCATGCATTTATTTGGATCTTTAGGATTTATTATGTTTGCCATTGGTTTTGCTTTTGCCTTCTATTTGGGCATCGACAAGTTATTTTTAAACAGAGCAGGACGCCTTATTACCGAACGTCCACAGTTTTTTATATCACTTTCTACCATGATAATAGGTATGCAATTTTTTGTTGCAGGTTTTTTAGGCGAAATAATTCTTCGAAATAAACCCGACAAAAACCGCTATTTAATAAAAAATGAATTAAATTTAAAATAAATCCTCAGCAAGGGCTATTGCTGATTCCTCCAATTGTAAAAAGTTAAATGGAGTTCCAATTTTTCTATTACAATTGTTTACTTTTGTTACACAACTAATTATACAAAACATGATACACATTGAACCGAAAATTTTAGACAGAATAAACGCTTGGTTAACACCTGCTTTTGATGAAGAAACGCAAAACACTATTAAAGATAGTATTGCTAACAATCCAAAAGATATTCAAGAAAGCTTTTATAAAGATTTAGAATTTGGAACAGGTGGTATGCGCGGTATAATGGGGGTTGGTACAAACCGTATCAACAAATATACCTTAGGAAAAAGCACACAAGGTTTAAGTGATTATTTAATAAAATCGTTCCCTGGAGAAACACCTAAAGCGGTTATTGCTTACGATTGTAGACACAATAGTAAAAGCTTAGCAAAACTGGTAGCCGATGTGTTTTCTGCTAACGGAATTCAAGTCTATTTATTCGAAGATTTACGTGCAACACCAGAATTATCGTTCGCGGTAAAGCATTTAAATTGCCATTGTGGCATTGTTTTAACAGCATCGCACAACCCACCAGAATATAACGGTTACAAAGTATATTGGCAAGATGGCGGACAATTAGTACCACCGCATGATGGCGCTGTAATTAGTTTAATTAACGCTTTGGATTATGCCGATATTAAATTTGAAGCCAATAACGATTTAATAGAATATATTGGAAAAGATGTTGATGATGTATTTATCGATGCCTCAGTTGAAAATGGTTCTGTTGGTGCAACACAAGCAGCAAAAGACGATTTAACCATTGTTTTCACATCATTACACGGAACTTCAATTACGGCAGTTCCTGAAACGTTGAAACGTGCCGGATACAAAAACGTTCATATTGTAAAAGAACAAGAAGCTCCAGATGGTGATTTTCCAACCGTAGCTTCTCCAAACCCAGAAGAACCAGCAGCTTTAAAAATGGCTTTAGAATTAGCCGATAAAGTAAATGCCGATATCGTAATTGGTACCGATCCAGATTGCGATCGTTTAGGTGTGGCGGTTAGAAATTCGGATGGTGAATTACAACTTTTAAATGGTAACCAAACCATGTTAATGATGACTGATTTTCTATTAAAACAATGGAAATCAGAAAGCAAAATTAACGGCAAACAATTTATTGCTTCAACTATAGTATCTACACCAATGCTTACCAAGCTAGCAACATCTTACGGTGTGGAAAGCAAAATTGTATTAACAGGTTTTAAATGGATTGCGAAGTTAATTCACGATTTTCCTGAATTAGATTTTATAGGTGGTGGTGAAGAAAGTTTCGGTTATATGGTTGGCGATTTTGTTCGCGATAAAGATGCCGTTACCTCTACCCTGTTGGCTTGCGAAATTGCAGCAATTACAAAATCTAACGGAAGTTCGTTCTTCAACGAATTAATCAAATTATACACCGAACACGGTTTTTATAAAGAAAAATTAATTTCGTTAACTAAAAAAGGTATCGAAGGTGCCGAGGAAATCAAACAAATGATGACCGACGCGCGTAACAACACCCTTAAAGTAGTTAACGGATCTAAAGTAGTTAAGTTTGAAGATTACGATTTATCGGTTTCAAAAAATATGATTACTGGTGAAAAAACACCTATTGATGTTCCAAAATCCAACGTACTAATTTATTATACTGAAGATGGTAGCCAAGTGGCATTAAGACCAAGTGGAACCGAACCAAAAATTAAATTCTACGTGAGTGTAAACACACCGCTATCGGCTATTGAAGACTTCAAAACAACCGAAGCTGCGTTAGACACTAAAGCAGAAGACATCTTAAAAAGCATGAACCTTATTTAATGGATTATATAAAGAAGCTTTCCAGGTTTATTTCACCTTACAAGAAATACGCCTATTTAAATATTTTTTTTAACATCCTTTTCGCACTATTTGGTACACTCTCTTTTGTATCACTTATGCCGATGTTAAAAGTTTTATTAAAAACTGCCGAATCTATAACAACCAAACCCAGCCGTGCTGATTATGATGGCATTTTAGAATATGGCGAATATTTAGAAGATTCTTTAAACTATTTTATTACTCAAAAAATAGCAACAGACGGTCAATACAGTGTATTAATTATAATGATTTGCATTGTATTGGCAACGTTTTTGCTAAAAAACCTATCCGGTTACTTTTCTAATTTCTTTCTAGCTTATTTAAGAAATGGGATATTAAAAGACATTAGAAACGAGTTATACAAAAAAACAGTAGAGCTTCCTATTGCCTATTTTTCAGAAAAAAGAAAAGGCGATTTAATCTCGAGAATTTCGGCCGATGTTAATGAAATTCAAAATTCATTACTAGCCATGTTAGAGCTTTTGGTTAGAGAACCGCTAACCATTATATTCACGATTATCGTGATGTTTACTATTAGTGTAAATCTTACTATTTTCGTTTTTGTATTTATTCCTATTTCTGGACTTATTATTTCACGCGTTGGAAAAAGTTTAAAAAAACATTCTAATCGTGTACAAGAAGAAAACGGCATGTTTCTTTCTGTTTTAGACGAAACGCTTAACGGCTTAAAAGTGATTAAAGGTTTTAATGCTGAAGATAAATTCAATAGAATTTTCACAACGTCTACAAACCGATTGTTTAAATTTTCGAACAACTTAGCCCATCGTCAAAACTTGGCTTCTCCAACTTCTGAATTTTTAGGAATTGTGGTGATTGCAGTGATATTATTATATGGTGGAAAAATGGTTTTAGTTGATAAAATATTAACCCCAGACCAATTTATAACTTACATGGTTCTGGCTTATAACATTCTAACACCAGCCAAAGCAATCAGTAAAGCGAGTTATAAAGTAAAAACCGGTAACGCATCTGCCGATCGTGTTTTAGAAGTTCTAAATACAGAATCTACCTTAAAAGATTCACCAAATGCGATAACCAAAAAAGACTTTTCTAATGAAATAAAATTAAACAACATCTCCTTTAAATATGAAGATGAAATGGTTCTGAAAAACTTCTCAATTTCAGTGCCTAAAGGAAAAAGTATTGCGTTAGTTGGTCAATCTGGAAGTGGAAAATCAACCATTGCTAATTTAGTTACCCGTTTTTACGATGTTAACGAAGGTAGTATTACCATAGATGGCGAAAACATTAAAAACCTAACAAAGCATTCACTTCGGAATTTAATGGGCTTAGTAACTCAAGATTCTATCCTATTTAACGATTCAGTAAAAAACAACATCCTTATCGGAAAAGAAGATGCTACGGATGATCAAATTATCGAGGCCTTAAAAATTGCAAACGCTTGGGAATTTGTAAAAAACCTTCCGAAAGGTATTGACACCAATATTGGCGATGCTGGAGGAAAACTTTCAGGAGGCCAAAAACAACGTTTAAGCATTGCGCGTGCTGTACTTAAAAACCCACCAATTATGGTGTTAGACGAAGCTACTTCGGCATTAGATACAGAAAGTGAACGCTTGGTACAAGATGCCTTAGAAAACATGATGAAGAATAGAACCTCCATCATTATTGCACATCGTCTATCAACCATCCAAAATGCTGATGAAATTATTGTTTTAAATAAAGGTGAAATTACAGAACAAGGAAAACACCAAGATCTTATTACCAAAAATGGTGTTTATAAGAAACTAGTAGATATGCAAAGTTTCGAATAAAACAGAATATCATAAAAAAGTAAAAAGGATAGAGACTTGGGGGCTTCTATCCTTTTTTTATTCCTGTTAGACTTGGGGAAGACTAACAAATTAAGTAGGTTACTGATACAAATTTAAAACAAAAGACCATACAAAACAAGAATAAAATGCATTTTAGCGAAATAAGATGTTTTTAATCGATAAAATAGATTTCAAATCACTCATTTGTAATCTTTTACAACTTTAATAAAAGATTCAAATTTCAATTAAACCTTTTGTACATTTATAAGTCTAATAAATAAAGTATTTTTTAGTGACGGACGAATTAGAACTCATAGAACAATTAAAATCGGACATCCATAGAGAACAAGCCTTTAGAGCCTTAATAACGCAATATAAAGAACGCTTATATTGGCATATTCGAAATATTGTAAAATCGCATGACGATACCGACGATGTGCTGCAAAACACCTTTATTAAAATTTATAAAAACATAGATAAATTTAAAGGCGACAGTAAACTATATTCTTGGATGTATCGTATAGCTACTAACGAATCGATAACATTTATAAATAAAAATGCGAAACGATTACAAACTAGTAATGAAGAAGTACAACAACTAGCCTTAAACAATTTAACATCTGATGTTTATTTTGAAGGCAGCGATATTCAACTCAAATTACAACAAGCAATAGCCACATTGCCAGACAAGCAACAATTGGTTTTTAATATGAAGTATTTTGAAGATATAAAGTATAAGGATATGTCGGAAATTTTGGAAACCAGTGAAGGCGCTTTAAAAGCATCGTACCATTTGGCCGTAAAAAAAATTGAAGCCTATTTAACTCAAGATTAAACCTTTTTAACAAATACAAGTCTTATTAATAAGATGAAAACAAATAAATTACATAACATTAACGACAGTGGTTTTAAAACACCCGAAGATTATTTCAATAATCTAGAAGATCGTGTATTAAGCAATATAAAGCTTAATGAAGCGGTTAGCGACCCTGGTTTTAAAGTACCCGACCATTATTTTGATTCATTAGAAAACAAGATTTTAAATCAGGTGTCTGAAAAAGAAACCACGAAAGTAATACCTTTATTCAACAGAAAGAATTTACTATACGTTTCAAGTATTGCAGCTGCAGTGCTGTTACTCTTTAACCTTTCCATTTTTGAAACTCAATCAGATTGGGATAACATTGACCTGGAGACCGTTGAAAATTATATTATAACAGAAAATCTAGGTTCAGAGGAAATTGCATCCTTACTATTGGAAGATGGAGATATTTCCGAAGAAAGTTTTAGCGATATCGAATTTACAGACGAAGCTGTAGAAGGATACTTTTTAGAGAATACTTCTGTAGAAGATTTAATTACAAACTAAAAAATAATATTAGCATGATAATCATGCGTCCTGAAAAACAAAAAACTCAAACCTTATGAAAGCACATATTTTAACCCTTTTTATACTCCTGTTTTCGGTGAGTGTAATTGCGCAACACAAAGATGACGACAGAGAAAAGATTCAAGCTTTAAAAGTCTCTTTTATTACAGAAAAGCTAGACTTATCAGCTAAAGAAGCGCAAGCCTTTTGGCCTATTTACAATGCATACGGAGAAAACTCTAGAAAGTACAAGTATCAAGATATGCGCAATATTCGTAAAGAAATTAAAGATAATATTTCGACATTAAGTGATGCAAAAGCCAAAGAATTATTAGATAAATTTGTTGAAGCTGAAAATAATTTGCACCAAGAACGTGTAAACCTAATTACTAATTTAAAGAAAATAATTTCGCCAAAAAAAATAATTTTATTAAAAGCTACCGAGGACGATTTCAACAGAAAACTTTTTGATGAGTATAAAAAACGTAAACGTAGTGACACTAAAAAATAGGAACAATAGCTTAGAAACTTTATAAAACAAAAAACTCAGGATTAGATGTAATCCTGAGTTTTTTGTTTTAATTCTAATTGTACTCTTTTTTCTAATTACATTTTTACAATTATAAATTCAGACCTTCTATTAAGTTGGTGTTCCGCTTCACTACACTTAACGCCATTTTTACACTTATTAATCAATTGAGATTCGCCAAAACCTATAGCGCTTTCAATTCTTCCCGCATTTATACCTTGGCTTATAATATAATCTCTTGTCGATTTAGCTCTTCTATCAGATAATTTTAAGTTATAATCATCACTATTTCTTGCATCGGTATGAGACTCAATCTTTATAACCATTTTTGGATATTGCGTCATCAATAAAACAATTTTATTTAATTCTATAGAAGCATCGCTTCTTATAAACGACTTATCTAAATCGAAATAAATAATACCAATTTTTATTTTCAAAACGCCGCGCTCTTCAACAATTAACCTATCTAATGTTTCCATACCAAGCGCTACTATAGTTTCTCCTTTTTCATTTAAGGTTAACACAGGTTTTTCTTTAACATCATACCCTGTTTTATCTGCAATAACTTTAAACTTTGTATTACAATCTAAAACGGTATCAAATTGATATGCACCTGCGAGGTTTGTTGTTGTCGTTTCTAATTCTGTTCCATTTTCAGAATACAAACTCATTTTAACATCGGCAATACGTTCGCCTGTTATAGTATTGGAAACATAACCTCTAATAGATTGTTCGCATAATGGTGCTTCTAACTCTAACCTAACGAATGAATATATATCATCATCACCTTTTCCAGATAACCTATTAGAACATACAAAACCTTTGTTTTTTGCTTCATTTACAATGAAACCAAAATCGTCTAACTCACTATTTAAAGGAGCGCCTAAATTTACTGGTTTATTAAACTGAGTCTCCTGTATTTTACTTTCGTAAACATCTAAACCACCAAGTCCTAAATGCCCGTCTGAGGCAAAGTATAATGCATTATCTGTTATAAACGGAAACATTTCGCGACCAGCCGTATTTATTTTTTCACCTAAATTTCTTGGTTTACTATACCCTGTATACGTACTATCTTTTATTGCTTTATTTATGTTTTCGTCTAGAATATCTACCACAAAAATATCGGTTGCTCCAATCGCCCCTGGCATATCTGAAACAAAATATAGCAACTTGCCATCTGGACTTACTGCGGGATGTCCAACAGAATAATTTTCGCTATTAAAAGGCAGTTCTTTTATGTTTCCCCAAATAGGCAAACTGTCTTTATCTTTTTGTAATTCGGCACTATATAACTTTAAATGATTGGTACCTTTACCGTCTCTTTCTAATTTACCATCATAATTATTTCTGGTAAAATAAACTTTAGTTTCATCTGGTGAAAAGCTTAACGTAGCTTCGTGATATCGTGTGTTTATGCTTTTAGAAAACTCTTCTATTAATCTCACATCCGATTCTATAGCATTTAATTTTCCTAAATACATATTTAAAAAAGGTTGTTCATTCCAATGATAAATTCGGGTGTGATAATTAGAAGAATCCACAGCAGATGAATACACCAATTGGTCTTTATAATACATTGGACCAAAATCTGAATATTTTGTATTTACAGATATATTTTTTAAAACAAATCCGGGTTCAATATCCAAAACATCTTCAATAGTTAATGTTTTTTGATTTAATAAAACAGACCTATCATCATTGTTTTCCGTTCTTTTAGCAAACTCTTTCATCCAGCGTTTTGCTTCTCTATATTTTCCTATACCTTCTAACGCATGGGCATATCTAAAAATATATTCGGCATCTACATCTGTATAATATTCTGATATTAATTTATCATACCATACATATGCTTTTTCCATATCCGTATTAAAAAAGTACGAATCTCCAGCTCTTTTTAAAAGCTTCACATAAGTTGAATCGTTAGTTTTAATGCTTGAATTATTTCTTCTGTCTATTTTATTAAGTTCGAATTCGTATAAAGCAGAAGCTTCTTTGTACCACATTCTATCGAACAATTTATCGGCCTTTCTCGTTGAACTTTGAGCAAAAGAAATACTTATTGTAAATAGAAATAAAAGTGTAATTGTATTTTTCATGGCGTTCATATTTAAAAGAATCGTGGCGATTTTAATTGTTTTTCTCTAGATCTTAGTTCGAAACGCAACATGATTTCATGACTTCCTGAATTGAAATTTTTCAACCTAGTTGTTGTGGCATCATAGGCATAACCTACCATTATTTTAGGCCCTAATTGTAAGCCTAATAAACCACTAACAGAATCGTCCCATCGATAAGCAACTCCTAACCTTAGCACTTCATCAAACATAAAATTAGCTGATACGTCTGCAATCATTGGAGCTCCAACAACAAACTTTCCTAAAAAGGCCGGTTTAAATTTAATCCGAGGCGTTAAATCGAACACTTTTCCTGCGATTAAAAAGTAATGTAATCGTTCGGCAGCTACAGCGTTTTGAACGCCATCATAATGTTCGTTAGTTAAGAAATTTGGTACCGATAGCCCGATGTAACTATCCTCACTATGCCAATATACACCGGCTCCAACTGTTGGTAAAAACTTGTTATCTATAGGTTGCTGAAAAACGTTTTCGTCTTCCTGAAACGAACCCCTAGACCAATCTACATTCAATAAACGTCCACCTCCTTTTATTCCGAAAGACAGTTTGCTTTCATAATTTAAATTAATGGTATATGAAAAGTTAGCATCGAGGAAAAATTCATCTGAAGGCCCTAGTCTATCATTGACTAAAACAACGCCTAATCCTACGTTTTTTCCTACCGGAGATTCTATACTAAACGATTGTGTTTCTGGCGCACCATCTAATCCTACCCACTGGGTTCTATGTAATCCTGTAGCGGTTAAATGACCTCTAGAACCAGCATAGGCAGAATTTACAGTTAGTGTATTAAACATGTAGTCTGTGTATTGTGGGTCTTGCTGTGCATTTGCATGATAACATGCAAATACTACAGCGAGACTAAATACTATTTTAAATTTTAAGTTCATCTTTAAATTCTTGTGTTTTTAACTATATACTGTGTTCTTAATTTATCTTACTATGTAAAGCCATCCTGATCTTGGTTCAGACCCGTCTCCTAAATCGAGGACGTAATAGTATGTTCCTACAGGTAGTTTTTTGTTTTTATTTACAACGGCTCTTCCGTTCGATATACCATCAAATGTATTATCGTAACCTTCTTTTATGTAAACTACATTACCCCATCTGTTATAAATTTGAAGTTCATTATTAGGGTAGTTATCAATACAATCAATTACGAAGAACTCATTTTTGCCATTTCCGTTAGGCGAGAATTCATTATAAATATGTAAACACTGCGGTACTATGGTTGCCTCATCACTATCATTATTTTCATTAGAATCGATTTGATCTAAAAATTCAAGTGATGCTGTATTTACATAATCATTAACATCTATTACTTTAACAGTAATCTCTAATGTTTCATTTGCTCCTCCTGAAACTATTGGCAATGTCCATAAACCAGATGCTTCACTATAAATACCAGATGAAGCAACATAAGATTTAAACTCATAACCATTTGGCAATACATCTCTAATTTCTACAGATGTGGCATCAATACCGCCTAAATTGTTTGCCTCAATGGTAAACACAATCTCATCTCCTATTGAAGGATTTCCGTTATCAACCGTTTTTGTTACAGCGATATCTACGATTGGTGTGTTAATGAATGCTGCATCTTCATCATTTTCACTTTGGTCCCCATCATCATTATCTGGAGTACTGTTAGGATCAAACTGATCGCTAGCAATAATTTGAGCAATATTTAAATACTCACCATCTTGCAATGTTGGCATGTTCACTGTAGCATTGTACGTAATTGTTAATCCTGTTAAAGGCACATTTAAACCTGTCCAAGTAATAATATTGCTTCTAAGTTCTCCACCATGACTGATATTAGCAATATTGCTATAACCAATAGGCAATAGATCTTCTAAAGCAACACCTGTTGCAGCATCTACTCCTGCGTTATTTATTTGAAGTGTAAATGTTACCACATCGCCTACGTTAGCATTCATATTGCTTACAGATTTGGTTAAACTTAAATCTGCTGTTTCAGTCATTACCAAAATACGATCTTCATCATCTTCACTTTGATCGCCATCATCATTATTTGGTGCACTATTAGGATCGATCACATCACTTGCTGTAATTTCAGAGATGTTTAAATATTCCCCTGCAGCGCCTGTTGGCTCGTTAATTAATACATCGATAAACAATGTTTGAGAACTTCCGTCTGGCACGGTTCCAACAGTCCATAATCCTGATATTTCATCATATATTCCTGAAGTTGCACTAAAACGTACAAAGTCAAAACCTTGCGGTAATAAATCAGTTACCTCTACTCCTGTAGCAGCATCTGGTCCCGCATTGCTCACAGTTATTTGGAATGTAATTTCATCTCCTGTATTTGGCGTAATCTCATTATCTACAACTGTTTTTATTAATGATAAATCTGCCAAGGCATCTACTGGAGATACTAATATATTATCCTCATCATCTTCACTTTGGTCGCCATCATCATTGTTTGGTGATGAATCATTATCCGCGACATCAGAAGCTGATATTTGAGCAGTGTTAAAATAATCTCCCGCACCATTCACTAACGCATCAATCAATAAAGTTTCAGTTGTTCCATTAGCAATATTACCAACGTTCCAAATCCCTGTTATTTCATCATAAGTTCCAGATGTAGAGCTAAACAAGCTATAATCGAAACCGGATGGTAATAAATCAGTAACCTCTACTCCTGTTGCGTTCTCTGGTCCATCATTGGTTACGGTTATTATAAACGTAATTTCCGAACCTACTAAAGGCGAAGTATCTCCATCAACAACACCTTTTGTTAATGATAAATCGGCTACTGAAATTACAGGAGTGACTTCAGCACTAGCTTCATCATCTTCACTTTGATCGCCATCATCATTATTTGGTGTAGAATCCGAATCTAATATATCAGAAGAAGTGACTTGTGCTATATTCAGATAGTCTCCTGAAGGATTCACCAATACATCAATAAGTAAAGTTTCTGATTCGCCATTGGCTATGCCTCCGATACTCCACAATCCGGTAACTTCATCGTAAACTCCAGATGTTGAGCTAAATAAAACAAAGTCATACCCTGATGGTAATAAATCGGTAACTGTTACGCCTTTCGCATCTTCCGGACCATCATTAGTCACGGTAATTTGGAAGGTGATTTCTGAACCTATTAAAGGTGTTAAATCATTATCTACAACCGTTTTCGCTAATGAAAGATCTGAAACAGATACAACTGGTGTTACAATAGCACTATCCTCATCATCTTCACTTTGATCGCCATCATCATTATTTGGTGTAGAATCCGAATCTAATATATCAGAAGAAGTGACTTGTGCTATATTCAGATAATCTCCCGAAGGATTCACTAATACATCAATAAGTAAGGTTTCTGATTCGCCATTGGCTATGCCTCCGATACTCCACAATCCGGTAACTTCATCGTAAACTCCAGATGTTGAGCTAAATAAAACAAAGTCATACCCTGATGGTAATAAATCGGTAACTGTTACGCCTTTCGCATCTTCCGGACCATCATTAGTCACGGTAATTTGGAAGGTGATTTCTGAACCTATTAAAGGTGTTAAATCATTATCTACAACCGTTTTCGCTAATGAAAGATCTGAAACAGATACAACTGGTGTTACAATAGCACTATCCTCATCATCTTCACTTTGATCGCCATCATCATTATTTGGTGTAGAATCCGAATCTAATATATCAGAAGAAGTGACTTGTGCTATATTCAGATAATCTCCCGAAGGATTCACTAATACATCAATAAGTAAGGTTTCTGATTCGCCATTGGCTATGCCTCCGATACTCCACAATCCGGTAACTTCATCGTAAACTCCAGATGTTGAGCTAAATAAAACAAAGTCATACCCTGATGGTAATAAATCGGTAACTGTTACGCCTTTCGCATCTTCCGGACCATCATTAGTCACGGTAATTTGGAAGGTGATTTCTGAACCTATTAAAGGTGTTAAATCATTATCTACAACCGTTTTCGCTAATGAAAGATCTGAAACAGATACAACTGGTGTTACAATAGCACTATCCTCATCATCTTCACTTTGATCGCCATCATCATTATTTGGTGTAGAATCGATATCAAATACATCCGAGGTAATAACTTCTGAAACATTTAAATAATCTCCTGTTTCATTTACTAAAACATCAATCAATAATGTTTCTGACTCTCCAGATAACACCGTTCCTAATTGCCATAATCCTGTAATCTCATCATAAACTCCCGATGTTGAACTATATAAAACAAAGTCGTATCCTGATGGTAATAGGTCCATCACTTCTACTCCTGTTGCATTTTGAGGTCCATCGTTAAAAACTCTAATTTCAAAGGTAATTTCAGAACCCACAAGTGGTGTGGTGTCACCATCAACAACTATTTTAGTTAAAGATAAATCTGCTGATGCTGGTACAATAGTTAATGTATCTTCATCATCGTCATCTCCATTTCCATCGCCATCTTCATCGACTGTATTATCCGTGGTTGGATCACTGTCAGGATCGTATTGATCTGATGCTGTAATCTGTGTTGTGTTTGTATAACTGATTCCTGTTCCTGGTGCATTCACTGTAGCTTCATAAGTCACTACCGTTGTACCGTTGTTCGCTGCAACGCTTAAACCAGTCCATGTTGCTGTGTTTCCTGTGGCTATTCCGCCGTTATTTACAGTGCCTAAAGTGTAACCGTTTGGAAGGATATCTTCTACTGATACACCTGTAGCGACATTTGGTCCTGAATTGGTTAATGTTAAGGTAAACATTACCGTGTCGCCTACGTTTGGATTGCTGTTACTAATGGCTTTTGAAATACTTAAATCCGCTTGTTGAATCGCGATGCCTACTGTGGCTTCGTCATCATCTGCAATACCATCGTCTTTATCATCTATTGTGGCATCAGTTGTTGGATCACTATCGGGATCGAATTGATCTGATCCGGTGATTTCAACGCTGTTGATATATTCATTAGCAGTTCCTGTTGGCGCATTTACTGTTGCATCAAATGTTAAAGTCAATGTGTTCGTGCCTACTGGTACGGATAAACCGGTCCAATCTAATTGATTAGTTGCTGTTTCCGTACCTGTGCCACTAATGTTAGTGATTGCACTATAACCTACTGGCACGATATCTTGTACCGATACGCCTGTTGCGGTTACTGTGCCGGCATTACTTAAGGTGATGGTAAAGGTTACCACATCGCCTACATTTGGTGTCGCATTACTCACGGCTTTTACGATACTTAAATCGGCTGTTTGTGGTGTGATGGTAAACCCATCTTCATCATCTTCACTTTGATCACCATCATCATTATCTGGTGTACTCGTTGGATCGTATTGATCGCTGCCTGTAATTTCAGCAACGTTATTGTACTCACCTGCTACTCCTGTTGGAGCGTTTACCGTTACGGTGTAACTTAGAGTTACCGCATTGCTTGACCCGATACTCGCAATGGTCCAATCGATTTGATTGCCCGTCGCGATACCACCATTATCTATCGTGCCGCTTGTAATGGTGTAACCTGATGGTACAACATCTCTCGCACTCACATGAGTTGCGGTGTCTAGGCCGTTGTTGGTTATTGTAACTTCGAAGGTTACAGAATCCCCTACATTTGGTGTCGCACTACTACTTGCTGAAATGCCTTTGCTTAAGACTAAATTGGCTTGAGTTGGCACCACAATTTCGGCGTCTTCATCATCTTCACTTTGGTCGCCATCATCATTATCAGGTGTACTGTTTGGATCAAACTGATCGCTTCCTGTGATTTCTGCAACGTTTTTATATTCATCTAAAGTTCCTGTTGGAGCATTTATTCGTACTTGGTAACTTACTGTTGTGCCTGTTAATGGTACGTTTAAATTGTTCCATCTAATGGTTGTGTTTCCTGTATTGAATACGCCACCATTATCGATACTACCAGCGACTAAACTGTAACCGATTGGTAAAACATCATCGATACTAACTCCTGTAGCTGCTACTGATCCGGCATTGCTTACGGCAATACTGAACGTTAATACGTCTCCCACATTTAAGGCGCCTCCATTATTATCCACTACGGTTTTATCTATTGATAAATCGGCTGTTTGTGGTACAATATTGAATTCCGTATCATCATCTTCATTCGTGGTACTCTGTGGTACAGTCGGATCACTATCTGGATCAAACTGATCACTTGCGGTGATTTGAGCGATATTTAAATACTCGTCTGCTGCGCCTGTTGGAGCATTCACGGTTGCTTCATAAGTTACTGTAATACTTCCGTTTGAAGGCACACTTAAACCATTCCATGTGGCTATGTTTCCGGTGCTTGTTCCTGCGTTGTTTACTGTTCCTAATGTATAACCGATTGGAAGTATATCTTCTACTGATACACCTGTGGCAACACTTGGCCCGGCGTTGTTTATTGTTAATTCAAACACTAAAACATCACCTACATTTGGTGTGGCACTGCCTGAGGCTAATCCTTTGGTGATACTTAAATCTGCTGATGCTGGTACAATAGTTAATGTATCTTCATCATCGTCATCTCCATTTCCATCGCCATCTTCATCGACTGTATTATCCGTGGTTGGATCACTGTCAGGATCGTATTGATCTGATGCTGTAATCTGTGTTGTGTTTGTATAACTGATTCCTGTTCCTGGTGCATTCACTGTAGCTTCATAAGTCACTACCGTTGTACCGTTGTTCGCTGCAACGCTTAAACCAGTCCATGTTGCTGTGTTTCCTGTGGCTATTCCGCCGTTATTTACAGTGCCTAAAGTGTAACCGTTTGGAAGGATATCTTCTACTGATACACCTGTAGCGACATTTGGTCCTGAATTGGTTAATGTTAAGGTAAACATCACCGTGTCGCCTACGTTTGGATTGCTGTTACTAATGGCTTTTGATATACTTAAATCCGCTTGTTGAATTGTGATGCCTACTGTCGCTTCGTCATCATCTGCAATACCATCGCCTTTATCATCTGTAGAAGCATCAGTTGTTGGATCACTATCGGGATCGAATTGATCTGATCCGGTGATTTCAACGCTGTTGATATATTCATTAGCAGTTCCTGTTGGCGCATTTACTGTTGCTTCAAAAGTTAAAGTCAATGTCGCTGTTCCTACTGGTACTGATAAGCCGGTCCAATCTAATTGATTAGTTGCTGTTTCCGTACCTGTGCCACTAATGTTAGTGATTGCACTATAACCTACTGGCACGATATCTTGTACCGATACGCCTGTTGCGGTTACTGTGCCGGCATTACTTAAGGTGATGGTAAAGGTTACCACATCGCCTACATTTGGTGTCGCATTACTCACGGCTTTTACGATACTTAAATCGGCTGTTTGTGGTGTGATGGTAAACCCATCTTCATCATCTTCACTTTGATCACCATCATCATTATCTGGTGTACTCGTTGGATCGTATTGATCGCTGCCTGTAATTTCAGCAACGTTATTGTACTCACCTGCTACTCCTGTTGGAGCGTTTACCGTTACGGTGTAACTTAGAGTTACCGCATTGCTTGACCCGATACTCGCAATGGTCCAATCGATTTGATTGCCCGTCGCGATACCACCATTATCTATCGTGCCGCTTGTAATGGTGTAACCTGATGGTACAACATCTCTCGCACTCACATGAGTTGCGGTGTCTAGGCCGTTGTTGGTTATTGTAACTTCGAAGGTTACAGAATCCCCTACATTTGGTGTCGCACTACTACTTGCTGAAATGCCTTTGCTTAAGACTAAATCGGCTTGAGTTGGCACCACAATTTCGGCGTCTTCATCATCTTCACTTTGGTCGCCATCATCATTATCAGGTGTACTGTTTGGATCAAACTGATCGCTTCCTGTGATTTCTGCAACGTTTTTATATTCATCTAAAGTTCCTGTTGGTGCATTTACGCGCACTTGGTAACTTACTATTGTTCCTGTTAATGGTACGTTTAAATTGTTCCATCTAATGGTTGTGTTTCCTGTATTGAATACGCCACCATTATCGATACTACCAGCGACTAAACTGTAACCGATTGGTAAAACATCATCGATACTAACTCCTGTAGCTGCTACTGATCCGGCATTGCTTACGGCAATACTAAACGTTAATACGTCTCCCACATTTAAGGCGTCTCCATTGTTATCCACTACTGTTTTATCTATTGATAAATCGGCTGTTTGTGGTACAATATTGAATTCCGTATCATCATCTTCATTCGTGGTACTCTGTGGCACAGTCGGATCACTATCGGGATCAAACTGATCACTTGCGGTGATTTGAGCGATATTTAAATACTCGTCTGCTGCGCCTGTTGGAGCATTCACGGTTGCTTCATAAGTTACTGTAATACTTCCGTTTGAAGGCACACTTAAACCATTCCATATGGCCATGTTTCCGGTGCTTGTTCCTGCGTTGTTTACTGTTCCTAAGGTATAACCAATTGGAAGTATATCTTCTACTGATACACCTGTGGCAACACTTGGCCCGGCGTTGTTTATTGTTAATTCAAACACTAAAACATCACCTACATTTGGTGTGGCACTGCCTGAGGCTAATCCTTTGGTGATACTTAAATCTGCTGATGCTGGTACAATGGTTAATGTATCTTCATCATCGTCATCTCCATTTCCATCGCCATCTTCATCGACTGTATTATCCGTGGTTGGATCACTGTCTGGATCGTATTGATCTGATGCCGTAATCTGTGTTGTGTTTGTATAACTGATTCCTGTTCCTGGTGCGTTTACCGTAGCTTCATACGTTACTACCGCTGTGCCGTTGTTCGCTGCAACGCTTAAACCAGTCCATGTTGCTGTGTTTCCTGTGGCTATTCCGCCGTTATTTACAGCTCCTAAAGTGTAACCGTTTGGAAGGATATCTTCTACTGATACACCTGTAGCCACATTTGGTCCTGAATTGGTTAATGTTAAGGTAAACATCACCGTGTCGCCTACGTTTGGATTGCTGTTACTGATGGCTTTTGATATACTTAAATCCGCTTGTTGAATTGTGATGCCTACTGTCGCTTCGTCATCATCTGCAATACCATCGCCTTTATCATCTGTAGAAGCATCAGTTGTTGGATCACTATCGGGATCGAATTGATCTGATCCGGTGATTTCAACGCTGTTGATATATTCATTAGCAGTTCCTGTTGGCGCATTTACTGTTGCTTCAAAAGTTAAAGTCAATGTCGCTGTTCCTACTGGTACTGATAAGCCGGTCCAATCTAATTGATTAGTTGCTGTTTCCGTACCTGTGCCACTAATGTTAGTGATTGCACTATAACCTACTGGCACGATATCTTGTACCGATACGCCTGTTGCGGTTACTGTGCCGGCATTACTTAAGGTGATGGTAAAGGTTACCACATCGCCTACATTTGGTGTCGCATTACTCACGGCTTTTACGATACTTAAATCGGCTGTTTGTGGTGTGATGGTAAACCCATCTTCATCATCTTCACTTTGATCACCATCATCATTATCTGGTGTACTCGTTGGATCGTATTGATCGCTGCCTGTAATTTCAGCAACGTTATTGTACTCACCTGCTACTCCTGTTGGAGCGTTTACCGTTACGGTGTAACTTAGAGTTACCGCATTGCTTGACCCGATACTCGCAATGGTCCAATCGATTTGATTGCCCGTCGCGATACCACCATTATCTATCGTGCCGCTTGTAATGGTGTAACCTGATGGTACAACATCTCTCGCACTCACATGAGTTGCGGTGTCTAGGCCGTTGTTGGTTATTGTAACTTCGAAGGTTACAGAATCCCCTACATTTGGTGTCGCACTACTACTTGCTGAAATGCCTTTGCTTAAGACTAAATCGGCTTGAGTTGGCACCACAATTTCGGCGTCTTCATCATCTTCACTTTGGTCGCCATCATCATTATCAGGTGTACTGTTTGGATCAAACTGATCGCTTCCTGTGATTTCTGCAACGTTTTTATATTCATCTAAAGTTCCTGTTGGTGCATTTACGCGCACTTGGTAACTTACTATTGTTCCTGTTAATGGTACGTTTAAATTGTTCCATCTAATGGTTGTGTTTCCTGTATTGAATACGCCACCATTATCGATACTACCAGCGACTAAACTGTAACCGATTGGTAAAACATCATCGATACTAACTCCTGTAGCTGCTACTGATCCGGCATTGCTTACGGCAATACTAAACGTTAATACGTCTCCCACATTTAAGGCGTCTCCATTGTTATCCACTACTGTTTTATCTATTGATAAATCGGCTGTTTGTGGTACAATATTGAATTCCGTATCATCATCTTCATTCGTGGTACTCTGTGGCACAGTCGGATCACTATCGGGATCAAACTGATCACTTGCGGTGATTTGAGCGATATTTAAATACTCGTCTGCTGCGCCTGTTGGAGCATTCACGGTTGCTTCATAAGTTACTGTAATACTTCCGTTTGAAGGCACACTTAAACCATTCCATATGGCCATGTTTCCGGTGCTTGTTCCTGCGTTGTTTACTGTTCCTAAGGTATAACCAATTGGAAGTATATCTTCTACTGATACACCTGTGGCAACACTTGGCCCGGCGTTGTTTATTGTTAATTCAAACACTAAAACATCACCTACATTTGGTGTGGCACTGCCTGAGGCTAATCCTTTGGTGATACTTAAATCTGCTGATGCTGGTACAATGGTTAATGTATCTTCATCATCGTCATCTCCATTTCCATCGCCATCTTCATCGACTGTATTATCCGTGGTTGGATCACTGTCTGGATCGTATTGATCTGATGCCGTAATCTGTGTTGTGTTTGTATAACTGATTCCTGTTCCTGGTGCGTTTACCGTAGCTTCATACGTTACTACCGCTGTGCCGTTGTTCGCTGCAACGCTTAAACCAGTCCATGTTGCTGTGTTTCCTGTGGCTATTCCGCCGTTATTTACAGCTCCTAAAGTGTAACCGTTTGGAAGGATATCTTCTACTGATACACCTGTAGCCACATTTGGTCCTGAATTGGTTAATGTTAAGGTAAACATCACCGTGTCGCCTACGTTTGGATTGCTGTTACTGATGGCTTTTGATATACTTAAATCCGCTTGTTGAATTGTGATGCCTACTGTCGCTTCGTCATCATCTGCAATACCATCGCCTTTATCATCTGTAGAAGCATCAGTTGTTGGATCACTATCGGGATCGAATTGATCTGATCCGGTGATTTCAACGCTGTTGATATATTCATTAGCAGTTCCTGTTGGCGCATTTACTGTTGCTTCAAAAGTTAAAGTCAATGTCGCTGTTCCTACTGGTACTGATAAGCCGGTCCAATCTAATTGATTAGTTGCTGTTTCCGTACCTGTGCCGCTAATGTTAGTGATTGCACTATAACCTACTGGCACGATATCTTGTACCGATACGCCTGTTGCGGTTACTGTGCCGGCATTACTTAAGGTGATGGTAAAGGTTACCACATCGCCTACATTTGGTGTGGCATTACTCACGGCTTTGGCAATACTTAAATCGGCTGTTTGTGGTGTGATGGTAAACCCATCTTCATCATCTTCACTTTGATCACCATCATCATTATCTGGTGTACTCGTTGGATCGTATTGATCGCTGCCTGTAATTTCAGCAACGTTATTGTACTCACCTGCTACTCCTGTTGGAGCGTTTACCGTTACGGTGTAACTTAGAGTTACCGCATTGCTTGACCCGATACTCGCAATGGTCCAATCGATTTGATTGCCCGTCGCGATACCACCATTATCTATCGTGCCGCTTGTAATGGTGTAACCTGATGGTACAACATCTCTCGCACTCACATGAGTTGCGGTGTCTAGGCCGTTGTTGGTTATTGTAACTTCGAAGGTTACAGAATCCCCTACATTTGGTGTCGCACTACTACTTGCTGAAATGCCTTTGCTTAAGACTAAATCGGCTTCTTGTATGGTAAAAGTTGCTGTATCTTCATCATCGTCATCGCCTCCTGTAGTTGGGTCATTATCACCATCAGCATTATCTTCATCCACAGTATTATCTGTTGTTGGATCACTATCAGGATCATCTAAATCACTCGCTGTAATTTGAACACTATTCGTATAATTACCTTTATCATTAACAATAGCATCATAGGTTAATCTTCTTGATAAACCATTCCCTAAAGCTAAGTTACTCCAAACAATAGATTTATTTCCGACAATAAAATTACCAGAGTTACTTATAGTTCCTGGAACCAAATCGAATCCTGAAGGTAAAAGATCTTCAATATCTACACCTGTTGCATCTCCTGGTCCAAAGTTTTCTAACACAACAGTAAATGTAACCGTATCTCCTATCGAACCAGAGATAGGTAATACCGTTTTCGTAATTTGAAGATCGGCAGATTCTAAAATAACAGATGTATTATCCTCATCATCTTCACTTTGATCGCCATCATCATTACCTGGTGTACTATTCGGGTCTGCTTGATCACTTTTTGTTACTTCAGCTGTATTTAAATATTCATTAGTTGTTCCTGTTGGGGCATTAACTTTAGCTGTTATATTTAATATTTGATCTATGGTCGTAGTTACTGAACCTGTAGTCCAAACACCTGTAGAAGGATTATAATTCCCGCCCGAATCATCGCTCTGATAAGTATACCCGTTAGGTAATTTATCTAAAACCTCAACATTTGTTGCTGTATTAGCTCCTGCATTAGAAACCGTTATTGTAAACACAACCGTATCTCCAATACTAACATTACTAGGTGAAACCATTTTTTGAATTGATAAATTTGCAGACTGGATGCTTATAATTGCTGTATCTTCATCATCATCGGCGATACCATCAGCCTTATCATCTACTGTTTCATCTATAGTTGGATCACTATCAGGATCAATATTATCACTCTCTATAATTTGTGCTGTATTTAAATAAGAACCCGAAGCATTAACAATGGCATCAAAGGTTAAACTTAAAGTTGAGCCATTAGCAATATCTAAATTAGACCATGAAATAGTTTGTGTACCGGCATCGAAACTTCCAGAATTAGAAACGGTTCCTGGAACCAAACTATAACCTAATGGCAATACATCTTCAACTGAAACTCCAGTAGCATCCATATTTAATGCACTAGTATCATTATTAAGAATATCTATTTGAAAAGTCACCGTATCTCCAACATTTACTGAAGCTGGTGTTACTGTTTTTGTAAGTTCTAAATCTGATATTCCAACGACTTCTAAAATCATAGTATCAGCAATATCTGTACATTGTCCGTTAGAAAGCGTCCATCGGAACTGATAAGTTCCTAAAACTAATCCTGAGACTTGAGTAGATGCTGAATTTGGATCTATGAAATTAGCTGAAGATGGCCCTGAAATTTGACTCCAAGTTCCGGTAACCCCAGAAGTTGGCGCATCAGCATTCATATTTACTGGGCTTGAAATTGCAACAACTTGATCTGGACCAGCATCTACAGCAGTTAACTGCTCGTTTACCACAACTCTTACTTCATCAACTAATGTACAACCGCCGTTTGTAACCGACCATTCAAAAACATAAGCTCCCGAAATTAAATTTGTTATGGTTGTCTTTTCAAAATTTGGCGATAATATGGTTGCCGCACTTGGGCCTGAAACTTGACTCCATGTTCCTATTCCTTCAGCTAAAGACGATGCATCCATTGTGGTTTGACTCGCACAAATGTCTTGATCGAAACCTGCTTCAGCAGCAGAAGGTCTTGCATCAGGGAAAGTAATTTCTACGGTATCCGTTTTAGGATCGCACAATGAGCCTGGACTTAAAGGAAAAGGACCTCCGTTTGTAACAGTCCAAGTTAAGGTATATGGTGTGTTAATATTATCTGGTATATTTGAAAGTGTAGTGGTTGGAGAGTTTGGGCTATCAATAACAATAACACCTCCCGAAGGATCATCTCCTGGGTTTGCAAAAGACCACGTTCCAATTCCAATAAAATCGTCTGGATTCGGAGTTAAAACAGCATTTAATTCCGCATCAAATTGACATGCGTTAGGTTGATCTGGACCTGCAATAGCATCACTTGGAGGTTCGAAAGCTTCAATACGAACAACATCTGCTAATTTTATACAAGCCCCTCTAGTGTAAGTCCATTCTAGAATATAAAGTCCTGGATTTACAATATTCATTGTTGTATCATATTGTGTACTATCGGCTAAACTAGCACCTCCACCACCTACAGGAAAAACAATTTGCCATTGTCCGGAAACCGCCGGAGTTCCGCCTATTAATGATGGATCTGAACCTGCTAAAGTAACTTCATTAGCAACAGGATCTGTTAAACATTTTTGCTGATCTAGACCTGCATCAGGCTCTGGTGGTTGCGGAATTGTTCCAATAGTTACTGTGCTTACGCCAGGATCACAACTAGCTGGCCCTGAACCTGTATTAGTGTTAAAAATAACATCATCTGGTTCATATTGAAATACATATTCTGAACCTGGAGTTATCGTCGCATTAGCCGTATTTGCTCCCGTTGTGGTTATTGTTGAATTTGTTCCTGTTGTAGAAACTTGTGTCCATGTACCAGAAGAACCAACTGTTCCTTCTAATAATACACTAGTTGCTGAACATAATTGCTGATCTCCACCTGCTGATGCCGGTGCAGAAACCTCAACCACAACATCGGCCGATAATGGTGGTGAACAAAGTGGGCTACCAACAATGTTCCATTTAAAATTATAAGTTCCTGTAACTAAATTAGACACTGTAACCGTTGGACTGTTAGTATCAGAAAACGTTGGAACGCTAGGTGCACCTGACTCAATAGTCCAATACCCTATTTCTACATTAGGGTTACCAACAGGGTTGGCTTCAAGAACAACTGTTGTAGCATTACAAACATTAATATCATCCTCAATAACAGATGGAATACTTGCTGGAATTCCTACATTTAGAGTTACACTGCTCGTTGCTGTTCCGCTAGGACAATTACCGCTACCACGAGTAACTACCCAATCAAAAACATAGGTTCCTGAAAATGTAAATATGACATCACTATTCGGATCCGTATCATCTGCAAAGGTAAAACCTCCCGGACCTTGATTTAATACCCATTTCCCTGTGGTACCTGTAGGTAACGGATCGTTGGCATCCATCGTAAATGTTGTTTGGCAACCTGTTTGATCTGGACCAGCATCGGCTATTGGTTGATCTGCTATTGTTATTTCGACAGTGTCGGAAACAGATTGACAACCACTAAGTCCGTTAGTCACTGTCCAAGTCAAAACATAAGCACCTTCTGAAGGGAATGTTACTGTGGCATTGTTATCATTTGCTGAAGGCGAAAAACTGACACCAGCAGCTGGACTTGACCAAACTCCGGTTTCATCTGGAGCAACTGGCGCACTTCCTGCTAAAGTGTATGATAAATTACTGGCAGCCTGACAATCGTCAGGACCTGCTGATACATTTTGAGGACCTTCCGTATTACTTGTATTGATTATTAAAGTAGCACTTTCCGGAGTTGGACATGTAGCGCCTATAGCATCTTTCAAAGCAATAGTCCAAGTAACCGTATACGTTTCATTTTCGGCCAAATTTTCTATCTGTGTACTTGGGCTATTTACATCTTGAAATGTTGGTCCAGCTGGACTAATTGACCAAGTACCTATTTGGCTTGCAGAAGGTGTATTAGCATCTACTTGAAACGTTGAGCCAAAACAGATATTCGCAGGCGTAGGTGTGCTTATTGCTGGAGTATCAATGGCTGTAGAGTTAAGTGTTATTGTAATATCATCTGGTTCAGCTTGACAACCTACCGAAGGTCCTCCTGTTACATTATACCTAAATGTATATACCCCAGGTGTTGTAATGCCTGTTATATTTATGTTTTCAGAATAAGGATCATCAATATTCACTGTTGCAGGCCCTCCTATTTGTGACCAAATAGAACTTCCTACCGTTATTTCATTACCTGATAAATTTGCTCCTAAAGCATCATCATAATTACAATTCAAAACAACATCTCCTCCTGCAGATGGGGTTGTTGCACTTCTTGTTATTGTAATATTAATTGTGCTTGTCGCATCGGTACATTCGGTTAATAAATCGCCTCTTGTCTCTGTTCTAAAAGCAATGGTATATGTTCCGGTAGGAAGTTGCGCCAAACTTCCTAAACCAAAGTGATCTAAAAAATCTAATGTAAAAACACCTCCAGTAAAATTACCAGTTCCATATTCTCTATATGGTGTTGGGTAAGTAACTTCTGCCGGAGCATTTAAGTTATCAACTGGCCCGCTTACTATACTGTAAACGGTATTTGTACCCCCTGTAGTTGTTATTGGAATCTGTATTTTAGAAACATTACATTCTCCGATAATATCATTCCCCATATTAGCTGTTATAGACGGAAAAGCGTCGCTAAACCTTACCGTTACGCTTCCTGTAGAACTACATGCTGGCATACCTCCTGAAACGGTATTAGGATTAACTATGGTGTAGGTAAATGTATAAGGATCATTCGCATTGTCTAAACCAGAAACTAAAGTGGTTGAGTTTGTTGGATCTGTTAATACGATATCTGGATCGGAACCCGTATATTCCCAAAGTACTTCCTCTCCTGCAAATGTTGGTTCTGCACCTACTAATGTGGTTTGACTAATAGTTTGATCACAAAAAATAATATTATTATTTTCAATACTCGATGTTGTTACTTCTTGAGTAGGCTCTGGAACAACGATTGTTACAACATCACTACCATTAACGCATGGTCCACTCACATTCCATCTAAACTGATAGGTTCCAGCTTGCAATGGAGACACCGAAGTATTTGCACTATTTGGAGATGCTATGCTTGGAGCTGTTGGCCCACTAACAAAAGACCAAGTACCTTGTTGCCCATCAATACCACATCCTGCAAAACTCCCCGAAAGGTTAGCCGATTGTGATGCTGTATAACATTGATCTAAATTTTGATCTGCACCTGCATTGACGTTTTGTTCACCGCCTCTATTTGTAACGGTAATTTCAGCTGTAGAAACACAATCTAAATTTGAGCCTAGTGCGTCTTCATTTCTTATGGTATACCTTATTGTTGAAACACCACAACTAGTCTCTGGCAGTGTAATTGAAGTTACGTTCTGGTCATTAACGCTAAAAACAACTCCGGCAGATCCTGTTGATGTCCAACGTACGGTTTCACCAAACTGAGGCGCGCTACCTCTTAAAACTATTGTACCATTACTAGGGCATGACACAATATCGCCGTTGGTAATTACCGCTTTAGTTAATGGCTGCACCATAACCTGCATATCATCTCGATTATCGCCGCCTTCTCCACAACTTCCTATTAACCTAAAACCATAGGTTTGCCCACCAACGTAGCCTGTAACCGTTGTTGTAAGAGCGTTAGGGTTATCAATAATTACTGAAGGACCACTTATTTGCACCCATTGCGACCCCGTAAAAGGGCTACCGCCCGGACTGGATACTGAGCCTGTTAAGATTAAACCATCACTGACACAAATCACTTGATCTGGCCCTGCGTTAGGCGAACAGTTTTGGGCCAAAGCAGAAAAACTTTGGAATAAGAAAACTGTAGTAATAAAGAGAAACTTTAAATAATTTGCGCGAGCAGACTCTAGAGGAATGTAGATTTTCTTCATGTAAAAAATTATGTATTAGGTATTATCTATCTTATAAAATCTTTATTCATTCCTCATAATTTGCGAAAGCACGTTATAGAGAAATGTAGATTTTCTTTATGTAAAAAACTTATATATTATCCATTGTATAAAACCTAAATCAAATAAAGATTTCATACATAAAACCCTAATCATTTCTCATTATTTTGCGTTAGCAGACTCTAGAGGAATGTAGATTTTCTCCATGTAAAAAACTTATATATTATGTATTACTTAAAATCTTGAGCAAGTTGAAATTTCATGTTTCCACCCCTACTCAAGCCTCATTATTTGTATAAACAAACATTAGAGACATGTCCTTTTATCTATGTAAAAAAACATCTATATTATGTAACCTAAAACACCTAAACCAAGTCAAAATTTAACACTATAAACCTTACTCAATTCTTATAATTTTCGTTGACATTTCTAAGAAAAAACACATGTTATAATCAATACTCGATTAAACGGTTAATTCGACCGCTAAAATACTAAACAAACTTAAAACAAGAAATAAATTTCAACTATAATGAAGCAATTCTATTATATAAATTCTATAAATATTAATCTTTATTTTTTAAGACAGACAATACAACGTTCTTGCGTAAGAGTAATTTTAAACATAAAGAAAGTTTTTTCTTAAAACGTATTATAACCTATACTTTATAACCCGAAACTCCTTTTATTATATTTTGATTCGTCACAAATCGATGATAGACCTTTATATTTATGTCTAATAAATAAAAGGTATATAAAGACTTTTATATTTTCTAAAAACGCATAACGTTCTTGAGTAAGAATAATTCTAACTTACTAGAAGGTTTTTCTTAAAAAAATCATGCTTTAACAATAAAAAACTTACTAATAATTATAGATTTTTAGTTTTGCGCATTTTCCTTTATATGACCGAAAATTTATAGTAAACAGTTATCTTTTTACTTATAAATTATAGACTTCAATATTTTTAGAAACCACATAACGCTCTTGCGTAAGAATACTTATATTTTTATAGAGAGTTTTTTCTTAAAATATTCTTATTCCCCATTGAATAAACACCTTTATCTTAATTGTAATTTTCATGTTTTGCAGAATTTACTTTTTTTTGATAAAAAACAATAGTTGATCTTTTATTTTTTTTCTAATAAACAAACCTCATAGATTTTTCTTTTCTAAATAAGGTAACTAATATTTCATTGATCAAATTTCTGACTAGAAAAACTTGAAATTTTGAACATTAAAAAAACAGCTTTTAATATCCTGTCTTAATTTTATGAAAGAGAGAATGTCTCTAAACACATATTCTCTCGCATTGTGTTTAAAGTTGTTTTCTTAGATAACAGGATTTCGTTTTCCACAATATAAACTGGAGAGATTATCATGTTCTTAAACTTATATTAAACCATTTAAATCAACTCTTAGGTTGTTTCGCCTATGTTTTTCAGTAACGAATACATGCTTTAAAACTGCGCTATAAGCTTTCTATGCCCCAGTGTTTTGTAGTTATTTCTATATGCCAGCCATAATCCATAAAAAACACTTACATAATTTTTTAGAATGCATTTGCAAGTTTCCCTTCTGGCTTTTCTATTAGTTATAATACGAAGTCAAAAGCAGCTTCTATGGATAGTTTAGATGCGCTTAACTCCATTCCTTTTGATTTAGATTCCATCTCTATTATATTTCTTCGCTCTTCCGTAAACATTCCGCATGCGTTATAACTTGCCTGTTTTAAAGTTTGACAAAAACGGAGCTATCCCGATGTCTAATAATTCACATTATATTTTTAGAACGAAAAGAACACTTTCTGATAATAAATTATAATCTCAGCTATGTTCAAATTAGGCACAAAAAAAACGGATTGTGAGCACAATCCGTTACTTTTTTAGCTTGAAGCTTTGTAGCGGGAACTGGACTCGAACCAGTGACCTTCGGGTTATGAGCCCCGAGACCTCCTTTTTTGAAACCATTTTACTGGGGTTTCACGCTATTATTATGTAGAATCGTGTTCAAAACCGTGTTCAAGTTTATGTTCACTTATTATACAAATATTTTGATGCAATATAACCCATAATTTAATTACTCCATATATTCCTGCCATTTTATTAAAATATATTTTTCAGTATGGTTTTCTATTCTTTTTAAAAAGCCAAATTCAAAAACAAAAAGATAAACATCACCTTTTTTATTTTTCCAATAATGGGTAAAATATTTTGGATTAAATCCTAAATCTAAAATAACTTTTGCCCTAACTATTGCTTTACCTGATTTATTAAAATTTTTAAGAATTTTTCTATTTAATTTTAATTGATTGTCCACTTTATTATAGAACCTTGGGACTTCATCTAAAGATTTCCGATAGTGATATGAACTTTTGCAATGCAAATCGCAATAAATTTTATCTGACCGTCCTATCAGTTCTTTTCCGCAGGATAAACATTCATTCTTTTTTAATTTCATATCACTTAAACGAAGATTACACGAATACTATTCGTTTAAGATACGGTTAAATTATTTTATATAAATATCTTGTTTTAAAAACTTTAATATGCTAAATAAACATGTGACATTAAAACATCTTTTTATTAAAGAGCAACAATGTATTGGATTACAATTCAATGCAGATAAAGTTATCCAAGCTCTAATTAAAGAGTTACCAAGCCCTAAATGGAGTAAAGAGTTTAATATGGTATATATTATAAATAATAAATCAAATATTAATTTGATTTTCGAGAAGTTTGAAGGTGTTGCTTGGATTAATTGCAACTATTTTTTTAACGATAGAAAACTAAATAGTGATAATAAAACTACTGATATATCTTGGTTTAGAAATCGACCTGTAAAAAAAAACTTTAGAACATGTCCTGATGAATTTTTACAAAAATTAGAGTTAAAAAAATATTCTAATAGCACAGTAAAAAACTATGTTCATAGTTTTGAGAAATTTATTAACTATTATAAAGAAAGAGAATTATTTAGCATTAACGAAAATGATATTAGGATTTATCTTAAAAAGTTAGTTAACGAAGATAAATCTAATTCATATATTAATATGGCTATCAATGCTATTAAATTTTATTACGAAATGGTTTTAGGAATGCCTAATAGATTTTACTCTATTGAAAGACCTCGAAAAGAGTCAAAATTGCCAAAAGTATTATCTAAAGAAGAAATAATTACAATAATTAATAGTACCAACAACATAAAACATAAATGCATTATAAGCTTATTATACTCATCTGGTTTGCGCAGAAATGAGCTCTTACAATTAAAAATAGAAGACATCGATAGTAAAAGAATGGTTATTAGAGTGGAACAAGCTAAAGGTAATAAAGACCGCTATACTGTGCTCAACAAAAGTGTTCTGGAAGACATGAGAAAGTATTTTAAAATTTATAGACCTAAAACATATTTATTTGAAAACCCGATATCTGGTAATAAATACAGTAGTTCTAGTGTACTACAAATTGTAGTTAAATCTGCAAAAAACGCTGGTATTAAACAAAGAGTTACTCCACATATGCTAAGACATAGCTTCGCTACTCATTTACTAGAAAGCGGTACTGATATTAGATATATACAATTACTCCTAGGTCATAATTCTACCAAAACAACTGAAATTTACACACACGTTGCTACAAGTTCCTTTACAGAAATTAAAGATTTACTATCTTAGTGCACATATAATAGATATATAGTTAATACTAACTATATATATTTGTTGTGGGTAATTTAAAAAAACATTTAGTAAATAATGCCAATTAATATTTATAAAGAAAAAAATAATGAAAGGCTAGCTTGGTTGTGCGATAAAAGTTGGGATTTACCATATCAAATTTCTGAACTGGAAAATTGGTTAGAAAAAACTGGAAAACACCTTCCTATTGGGCAGTATGTTGCTGACATTGGATTTGGAATTAGAAATGAGGCAAATGGTGGTGGCGGAGTTATTAGTAAAAATATGATAGGTATTATGAGCAAAATTGGAATGGAAATTTATCTTTCAGAATACCCATCAAAATGACCAAATCAAAACGGCTGGATTTTTTAAAATCCTATCTCAAATTGTACGGAGTTGAAAGAATTGAATTAACGAATGAAACAGTTGACTCAATTAGTGGAATTGCAATTTATGATGAAAATGACCCAGAAGAAAGGCAGGAATTTATTTGGCATAAAACTGAAAGACAAGTTCCTTCACCAGAATTGAATATTCTGATTGAAAAAATTGTGACGGAAAAATGGCATACTGGAGACAAAATTTCGGAACATATTGAGGAGCTGGAATTAGAGGAATTTGACAACTCGCTTAAAGAAAAAATACTGACTGAATTATTTGACGTCCGAATTAGAATGGTTGACGATGGAGAAGAAACGGACTCTTATTGGGTACATTATTGAGCGAAAAACTACCCACAACAATGCCTAAACGTAATGCGGACTTTATGGCTAAATCTAAAGGTCTGTGTATATTTATAATGTCGCTAAATCTTTGGGATTTAGCTTTGGACAAGAAAAAATAAAAACTAAACCAAAAGCTTTAGCTTCGTGCGTAGACGGAAACTAAATGTTTCCTTACTTCCGCACTACGCTTAGCCGAACCGTTGGCAAACATTTGAAAAAAACGAAATGAGGATAATTCCATCTGATAAAATTGAAATAATAACTACTCTTTCAAATCAAGAAGTCAGAAAAATATTAGCGGAAAATATTCGACCAAAAAAAAGACTGAAAATTGGATTTGACAAATCTCAAGAAAAGGAATTGTTTGAAGGAAATTTTGAACAAGACAAGTTTGAAATTCAGCGAATAATAACTGGTCGGAATTCTTTTCTTCCTCAAATCAAAGGAAAAATTCAACCGAATATAAATGGAACCAAATTAGTTGCGGAATTAAAAGTTCACACTTTTGTAATTGTGTTTATGCTATTCTGGTTGACTTTTGTCGGATTTTCCTTCATTATGGGAATTGTAGGGGTTATAAATCAAGGAACTAATCCTATTTTGCTAATCTTTCCATTAATAATGATTGGTTTTGGAATCAGACTGGTACATTACGGATATAATAGTCAAAAGGACAAGTCTATAACTGATTTAAAGAAAATTATAAACGGACAACTAAAAGAAAAAACGTTTGCCAACAATGTATAAACGCAATTACGGCGGATTCGACTTCGTCCGAATCCAAACGTAATTGCTAAAGCCTGTGCTCAATCGAAAATTTCCGTATATTTATTCCGTAACTGACGTTTATACCAAACCGTTGGCATTAATACAAAACCAGAACTATAAATGACATTTCCATTTGATATTACGATTAATCTATCTCAATCAAGAATAAAAGAAGTTCAAAATAAAAAAATCACTATTCATAATGGAATCACTACATTTTTGGGTCCCAATGGAGCTGGGAAAACACAATTACTTAGAGGATTAAAAGTTAGTTTAAACTCTCACCTAAATGGAAAAAAAATAAGATATGTTTCTGCTGGAAGACTAAGCCCAATGGAAAGTTATCGTTCGGACAATCAAGGATACGGAAACACTATACAATTTGACAATGCTCAATTTGGAGATAAAAGTGCCGTTTCAAGAAGACATAAAAATGAAACAATTCTAGGTGATATTGCTACTCTTTCGGAACGTGCGGATATACTTATAAAAATTCAAGAAAGATTAAGGAAATTATTCAATAGAGATGTGATTATTGATTGGGATGGAGGAATGTTAAAAGTTTTTTTTGCTAGAATAGATAGTGATAGTAGTGAAAGTTATTCTTCAGCAAGAGAAGCGAGCGGTTTGTTACATTTAGTCTCAATATTAGCAGCTTTATATGATGACGAGGTTGGTTGTCTACTTATTGATGAACCCGAAGTTTCATTGCATCCTCAATTACAAGCATTCTTACTTGAAGAAATTAAAAAAGTGGCTGGTAGAAATAACGAGATTGGGAAAAAACTTATTTTTATTTCTACCCATTCTACAGAATTCGTAGAACTCAGTTCGGTACAACAATTGGCTTCAATAGTCTTTTGCAAAGATATTTTTGAGAATCCCGTACAAATTGACCCAAGTTTAGGCGAATTTCAAGGAAAAAAATTACAAGCACTTCTTGCTAGACTTGGTCAAGAACATAAACTTGCCTTATTTTGTCATAAGCCTTTACTTGTAGAAGGTCCAAGTGACCAAATTATTTGTTCTGCAATAAGTAGAAAACTCTCTTTAAATACTGAGGCAGCTGGCTCTCAAATTTTACCTGTCACAGGAAAAGGTCAGTTTCCAGTAGTAATCAAATTAATGAGACTAATTGGTAAAGAGCCAAGTATTTTGGGTGATGCTGATGCGCTTACAGATGGTTTAGATATCATTAGCTCTTTCACTACTTTAAGTTCGGCAAATAATCTTGCAAACGAACTAGGTCATCGAGATGCTTCAAAATTTGCTCGTGATATATATAATGATTTTTGCCTTCAAATATCTGAACATTGGAATGATATTAGCTCACTTTGTAAGAAACATTATTATTGGGTAAATAGAGATAAAGAAAAAGAAGAAATTATTGCACAAAAAAGAAGTGCTTTTTGTTGGCTATTTAACACAGATAATGAAATCATTAAAACTCAACCTAATGGAGAATCTTGGTTAACAATAAAAAATCGTTTAAGTTCATTATTAGACTTTTTGGAAAAATTAGGTTGCTTTATTCTTAGAAAAGGTACAATTGAAGCCTATTATCAACATTCAGAAACATTAACAAATGATGAAAAACCTAACGCTGCATCATACGAGGTAAATGGATTAATGGACGAAGACGATATAAAAGTTAAATCTGCTTATTCTGACATTATAAGACCAATAAAGTTTTGTTCGAGTGCAAAAGAAATAAACGAAGCACAAGCTACAAGGGATTTATTATTAGCAATTGCATCACCTGCTTTAGCTTCAATTAATAAAAATACATCTGATAATGAGTTAAGAATCCTATCTAATAGCTTATTAGGTGACAAATCAAATTTATTTAAGCTAAGCTGTATTGTAGAAAGGGAAGATATTTTTTTAAACATTGAATTATTATCTAATATTTTAGATATAAATGGATTTCCTATAAAAATTAAAAAAGGAGCAAATCCAATTGAGGTTGTGAATAATTCATTGGGATTAAAATAAAGTACTAATGCCAACACAGTATATAAAAAATTGCTATTTTGTGCTTAACCAATGTTAGTTGCTTTGTTTGCTAGCTTCTGATTTTCCTTCGGAAAATCCTCGCACACAAACACGCAACATTTCATATACATAAACGTTAGCCACAAGCTGAAAAGCCAACCGCACAGTCAAGCACATTTCATTTTTTTCGTGCCTCAAAAAATAAAAAGAGCTTGCCTTTTTCCACCACCACCTGAATAGGAAATCACGAAATATTTATTATATTTGTCAAATACTGACAAGTCTAAATATTCAAGTCAAATGAAACAATATTTTGGGGAATACATTAGGAATTTACGAACGAAAAAAGGACTTACTTTAACGCAATTAGGTGCTAAACTTGATTTAGATTCTGCAAACCTTAGCAAAATTGAAAATGGAAAAAGAGAGTTTGATGAAAAAAGACTTGAATTATTAGCTTCAGTTTTTTGTCTTGATATTGAAAATTTAAAAACAGAATTCTTTAGTGAACTCTTTGCGAAAAAAATATACGAAACTAATTGCTCTACAGAAGTTCTCAATGTTGCCGAAGAAAAGGTAAAATACTATAGAGAGCAAAATGTAAAACAAGGAAAACTTAAATTATAGATGTCTCAGAGAAAAGAACAATTAACCGAATTGGTGCAAAGATACCAAGCCTTCAAAGAAGAAGGACGTTTAGATTTAAGCTCTGAGGAAACCATCAGAACGTGGATAAATGAATTACTTTCTATCTTTAATTGGAATGTGATGGACACATCTCAAGTACTTCAAGAGAAAGTTTTATCTAGAGAAGAAAAAGAGAGATTAGTAGAAATTGACTCAACCTCTACTCGACCAGATTACACTTTTAAAATAGGAAATCAAAAACTTACTTTTCTTGACGCTAAAGCAGTTTCGGTTAATATAGAAACAAGCACCTCTTCCGCTTTTCAAATAAAATCTTATGGTTGGTCAATTTTGGCTTCTTGTACATTTTTAACAAATTTCGAGGAATTTGCTATTTATGATTGTACTTATGTTCCAAACCAAGGTCAGCCAGCTAACTTAGGTAGAACCTATTTAAAAATAGATGATTATGTTGAGAATTTTGACGTTTTAGAAACACATCTTCTTAAGTCTAACATCTTAAATGGAACTCTTGAAAAACTTTATGCAAACACTCTTAAAAATGTAAGTAGTGTTCAAAAGCTTTCACCTGACTTAGTTTTTGCAGAACAGCTTTCAAAGTTTAGATTATCTCTGGCTAAAAATATTGTAGAAAACAATAGCGACCTGATAAGCAATAATTCAGAGTTACTAGCTTATCTAACACAAGTAATTATAAATCGTATAATATTTATTAGAATTTGTGAGGCTAGACGAATTGAAAGAGATGGCTTGCTATTAACCTTTCAGGAAAATGGGTTTTGGTCTGAATTCAAAAATTCATCTTACAATGATTTCTTCGAACATTATGACGGACCTCTTTTTGATAGAATAAGTGATATCCAAGAATTAGAAATAGATAACGAAATCATTAAGGATTTAATAGATACACTCTATTATCCTTCGCCTTATAGATTTGAGGTTATTCCAACAAAACTTTTGAGTGACATTTATGAGATTTTCTTATCAAAAAAACTAATAATTGAAGATGGAGAAGTTTCAGAGAAACTTAAACTTGAATACATTAAAACTAATGGTGCTATTAGTACACCTCAATATTTAGTTCAAGACTTACTTAAAAGAACTATCATTAAGGAAAGTCTGACAGAAAGAGGGCTTGAAAGTATTTCAGAAACTAAAATTTTAGATTTTGCCTGTGGTAGTGGAATTTTTCTAATTGAAACTTTTGATTACTTACAAGATATTTTCATTGATTACTACAAAGAAAATCCATCCCAAGCTTTTAGTCACTTCTTTTTTCAAAACTCTGATTTAACAACATTAACTATTGCTGGAAAAAGGCATTTAATATCTAATTGTATTTTTGGTGTCGACATTGACCCAGAAGCAGTTGAAGTTGCTCGAATGTCATTGTCACTTAAAGTTGTTGATAGTTCCGAATTTTATGAAAACTATCAAGAAATTGGAATCTTTGGTAGTCAAATCTTAAATAACGTTGGGAATAATATTAAATGTGGTAATACACTAGTTTCAAAAGATATAACTGTAAAATATCCACTAATAATTTCAGACCAGCCACAACTTTTTAGAACAAATGCATTTGACTATAATAGCGAAGATGGTTTTTCTGAAATTTTTGATACTAAAGGTGGTTTTGACTACATAGTTGGTAATCCACCTTATGTTGAAGTCAAGAATTATAATGTAGAATATCCTATTATGCATCAATACATTAAAGCGGAATATGAAACTACAAAAAATGGAAAAATTGATTTAGCTGTAGCTTTTATAGAAAGAGCATTTTCAATTTTAAATGATAGAGGGAAATTAGGACTAATTGTTCAAAGAAGATTTTTCAAGACTGATTATGGAAAAAAAATTCGTGAATATATTAGTTCTAGAAACTTACTTTCGCAAGTTATAGAGTTTGAAAGTTCGGATATATTTCCAAATCGAATAACATATATAGCAAATCTTATTTTGGATAAAGCCAGACCAGAGAGTATTTCATTTTTGAAAATTGATTCTGATTTAGAGCAAATTCCTTCGACTTTGCGTAGTATCGAACCATTTGAAAATGATGACACTAAATTTTCGACAATACCTTCTAGCGGATTAAATCAAAATCCTTGGAATTTTGAAGATGCTGATTTGCTTGCGATAAAAACTTTGCTTCTAAACAATCACGGAAAATTTGGAGATTTTGCAAAAGTAAAAGTTGGTATTCAAGTTCTCTGGGATAGAGCTTATCATATCAAAGTAACATCAATAAATGATGATGGTACACTTACAGGAAACACGCATCTCGAAGAAAATATTACAATTGAAATAGATGCTTGTCGTCCATTAATGGTTAATGAAAAATTTTATCCTTTTTGCAATGACGAAACATCTACTTATGTAATTTTCCCTTATGACACATCATTAGAAGAAAACATACCTATTCCATTCTCTGAATTCAACGAACGATTTACATTAGCAGGTCAATATCTCAATAGGCATAAGGATGAAATTGTTAGTAATGTGGCAACTTGTGATGGAGAGGAAGTTTGGCATCAATTCACTAGAGTGCAAAATCATAAAGCAATTTATCCTAAGGTCTTACTGCCAATGACTGCAAATGATACATACGCTACAGTTACACAGAATCCTTTAAACTACTGTGACAATGCTAATATGTTTTTCATTGATATTCCAGAAAAAAACGAAAATAATTTGTTTGCAATGTCTGGAATAGTTAATTCTACTTTATTTTCAGTTTTAGCTAGGTCAATTGCATTAAGTCAAATGAATGGGTATTTTAAATTTAATAAACAGTTTATAGAACCAATACCGTTTCCTAAGGAGAATTTCAATACTAATATTGCTTTAGTAAATGAGATTTCGGCAATAGCAATTAGTATTAATCAAACACAGCAACGATACAGAAGTTCATCACCAAGACAAAAGACTACATTAAAGACTTTGCTTAACACATATTGGACTAATCTCGATAATAAAGTCTATGAATTGTACGATTTGTCTAATGACCAAATTTCCTTTTTCAATGGAAGAGGTAGAAACATTAACAGAATAGAAATACTTGATAGATTATGATTAATAAAGAGATATCAAAATTTCTAAATGAGCTATCTGACAATTTATCAATTGTCAATAAGCTAATTATTGGTGCTTATCTTAAATTTAATAACATCAAAATTAAGAACAATAAATTAATTCTTTCTTGTATCCAAGGTAATGATAAACAAACGATTGATAAATTCATTAATTTAATAAAACTAAAGAATGGAAAATTTGACTTTGAAGATGTAATTCATTTATTTGAAACCAGTATACCTTCAAAGGATGTTTCTGTAAATGGAGCTGTTTACACACCTAATTATATAAAAGATTATATAGTTAAAGAAACACTTTATAAAATAAAAAATGCTGATTTACCTGATATAAAAGTAGCAGATATTGCTTGTGGAACTGGAGCCTTTTTATACACTGTAGCTCAAGAAATAAAGGTTAAGTCTAACAAAAGTTATTTTGACATTTTCAAGCAAAATATTTACGGTCTTGATATTTCTGATTATACAATTACTAGGGCAAAAATTTTACTCACGCTCTTAGCACTTTCTAATGGAGAGGATGAAAAAGAATTTGAGTTTAATTTAATGGTTGGAAATGCTTTAGATTTCAACTGGTATAAAAAAATAAAAGATTTCAATGGTTTTGATATTGTTTTAGGTAATCCGCCTTATGTTCGAGCGAAAAATTTGAGTGAAGAAACTAAATCGCTTTTATCAAATTGGGAAGTTACAAAAACTGGAAATCCAGATTTGTACATTCCTTTTTTTGAAATAGGTCTCGAATACTTAAAACCAAGTGGAATACTTGGTTACATAACTGTAAATACTTTTAAGAGAAGTGTAAACGCTAGAAACCTTAGGGAGTATTTTAAAACTAATCTATTCGACTTAAAAATAATAGATTTTGGTAGTTCACAAATATTTGCAAACAAATCTACTTATACCTGCATTGTATTTATTGAAAAACAAAAATCAAATCAAGTTAAATACCAAAAAATAACAGCTAAAGATTTTCTAAATAAAAATCTAAAAGACTTTACTCGAATCAATTATAATCTATTAAACACAAAAAAGGGTTGGATTTTAAATAAACCAGATGTTTTAAAGAATATAAACAAAATTGAAAGTATTGGTATTCCATTAGGAGACAAATACCCAATAAGAAATGGTTTAGCCACATTAAGTAATGATATCTTCATATTTAAGCCAGTTGATGAAGATGAAAATTATTACTACCATCAAAACGGAAAACTTCACAAAATAGAAAAAGGAATTTGCAGAGATGTTATAAAACCTAATAGACTAAAGGCAGAATCAGAAATTCCGGTATTAAAAGAACAAATAATATTTCCTTATTATCAAGATAATTTTCAAGCAAATAATTTCGACTATAAATCAAATAAGAAAATAGTATTTGACGAAAATTACTTCAAAGAAAATTTTCCTGAAGCATACAAATATTTAGAAGGAAACAAGGTTCAGCTATTAAATAGAGACAAAGGAAAAAAAACAAAATATAAATGGTTTGAGTTTGGAAGAACACAAGCATTGAATGATTTTGGTAAAAAGTTACTATTCCCTTATATGGCTGGACAACCTTATTTTGTTTATACCGACCAGGATGACTTATTACTATATGCTGGATATGCTGTTTATTTTGATTCGGAACGAGAACTAAAAGTGCTAAAACGAATTTTAGAATCTAAAGTGTTTTGGTATTACATTAAAAAAACTAGTAAGCCATATTCAGGCAATTATTTTGCATTAGCTAAAAATTACGTAAAAGATTTTGGAATTTGCAATTTAAATGAAAATGAAAAAAATTATTTACTAACGACTGAATCATTTGATGAAAGAAATGACTTCTTATTGGAAAAATATAACATAAATCCAACAGCATTAGCCGAATAAGCCCACGCTTAAAGCCATACACATTTACAGTCGCATCATCCAAGCTTCACCAAAACTGTAAAAGAGTATGTCTTTGCCAACGCTAGCAAGTTTGCGGAAAAAAGCCAGTGGCTAACAACGTGTATAAAACATAGCTATTATAGGCTTTACGAGAGGTTTTTGTATATTTACAAAGTACGCCAAATTTTTAATTTGGTTATATTTAAAAAATAAAATTAAACATAAAAATTAAAATTTCGGCTCGTGCTAAATCCGAAAAGTTAGTGTCTATTTATACGCTACGTTTCATACACAAGACCGTTGTAAACAATTGCTCACGAATCTCAAAAATGGGGAACAAAACTTTCATTGACGGAAAAGGTTATGTCAATTATAAAGGATTTGAAAAGCACGAAAATTCTGATTGTTTAGTTTTATTTATTATAATAATTTCTTTATTTTCGATTCTCAAAATTATAATATAAAATGGCAAAATTCCTAAACACTACAGGTGTTTCATATCATTTAGAAGAACTAATAAAAAATACTACAGACAGATTAATTTTAATTAGTCCATATCTTCAATTTCATAAAAGAGTTAAAGACCATTTGGAAAATTTAAACATTCAAAAAAAAGACATCCGAATTATTTATCGAGAAAACAAATTACAAGTGGCAGAAAGTAATTGGTTGGAAAGTCAAATAGGAATTAGGACAAGCCTTTGCAATTCTCTTCACGCAAAATGTTATTTAAATGAAAACGAGGCGATTGTAACTTCAATGAATTTATATTCTTTTTCGCAACAGAATAATGATGAAATGGGAATTCACGTTACCAAAGAAAAAGATGCTGATTTATATAATGACATTTACAATGAAGTTCAAAGACTTTTAACGATTAGTGAGGAAATACGAATTACTGTAAAAAAAGTTGATAAGGAAATTGAACAGAAAACTGAAGAAAAGATTAAAAAAGTTCAAGAAAATAAGGATTATACAAAATCTAAATTATTAACAACAAAAGAATTGTCAAAATTGACTGGTTTGAGTAGTCGAAAAGTTAACAGCTGGTTTACCGAAAATAAACTGATGTATAAAAAAGATGACGATTGGATTACAACAAAACGTGGAAAAGAAACTGGTGGAATTGAAAAAAATGGACAATATGGACAGTTTGTTATTTGGCCAGAAAATATAGCGAAACATATAACCGAATAAAAAACTGTTTACAACACCGTGTATAATTAATTGCTTGTTTTAAGCCTACTTACGAACATTCCTGCGGAATATTCTATCCGTGATTTATTTGCTAACTTAGTGCCTAAATCACGCAACTAACCATACACAAAACCGTTGTAAGTCATACAAAATGAGAACTTATCTATTAATTTCCTGTACTAAAAAGAATGAAAATTTTATTTCTAAAGTAGAATGGAATGAGGATGAAATGGGACAAAAAATCATTTTTGAATCCGAATTTGAGACAATAGCAAACTCATTATTAAATGTTAAGTTAAATAAGAGACTTGATGAGATTTGTAAAATTTGGCTTAAATTCAATCAAGAAAAATATAGAGGTGGAACGAATTGTCAAAATGGAATAATTGAAGTTCCGTCTGACAATTGGATATGTAAATTAGATAAAAAACTGTGTTTATTACAAGCTGTAATAGAATTAAATAATAAATCTGATTTTTATGAAAAGTGTCACGCAAACGAAATCGAGAAAAATAATATTATAAAAACAATAGAAAGCAAAAAATATAACGGATTTCATCATTTGGCAGGAAGGTATCAGTGCCCTAAATGTCAAAAAGATAAAAAACAAGAAAAATTTAGTTTTCATTATCCTTGGGAATTTATTCCTTTAATAGACCTTGAGCTAAAAGAAACCGATTTTGAAATCTTAAAAAAAGAAACTGACAAAATTCTTTCAAGAGATTTCGCAAAAGACCCAATAATCTGTAGTAACTGCGCTATTGATTTAATAAAAAAGCATCTACCGAATGAAAGTAGGTTTAAAATATTTGAATATATAATTGATAGAAAAAAATTAAACTTATAAAAGTACGCCTTACAACACCGTGTAAAAAACATTGCTTATTTTAGTTAAACCGAAAGGTTGTTGCTTTTTTGCTAACTCTGATTTTCCTGCGGAAAATCCTCGCATACAAAAACGCAACGTTCCTTACACATAAACGTTGGCAGCAACCTGAAAAACAACTAAATGATAAACAAACATATTTTAGATTTTAACGAAAACTTAATTGGGCTTAGGGACTTTGTAGAACTAATTGACCCATTCCTAAATGAAAAGCTTGAAGAACACGACCAACATCTTCAACCTCTGATTTTATCCGCAATGCTCAAAGAAGTATTAACTAATCCACAAGACTTCGAACAGGAAGACAAGGAAAAATACACGGAATTTCAGCAAAAACTCACCAAGGACCTTGAGGCTAAATATTCTGAAATACCTGATGTTATAATTGACAAAAAAGAAGATGGAGAACAAAAAAAATATTCAATAAAAATTGCGAATACAAATAGTGAAGTTTCAAAACATTTAGATAACGTTGCTAAAAACAGAAGTCATATTGAATTACTTTATACTAATTCTCTTATATCGACTTTAAGTTCTGTAGAATGGTTTTTCTCTCAATTATTACATTTCTTTTATGACAAACATCCAGAATCAGCAGGCGTTCAAAAAAGGACAATGACTTTGACAGAATTGAAAAGTTTTGGAAGTATCGAAGATGCAGAAAAGTATTTAATTGATGTAAAAATTGATGAAATATTGAGAGGGAATTTTGAAAGTTGGCTTAATTTATTAAAAACAGAATTATCACTTGGACTTGGTTATCTAAATGATATAATGGACGAGTTAATTGAGGTTTACCAAAGGAGAAACCTATTTGTTCATAATGGAGGAATAGTAAACTCTATATATCTTTCAAAAGTCAACGAAAAAGAAAGGAATGGAATTTCCCTCAATGATAAGTTAACAGTTGATAAAGAATACCTTGATAATGCAATTTGTAAACTACAAAAGGCATTTATTCTTATAGGTGCTGAGCTTTGGAAAAAATTAAGTCCTGAAGATACTTCAAGAGGCGATATTCTTGGAGACATTGTTTATGAAAACCTACTCCATTCTCGATGGGAAATTTGTGAAGGTCTGTGCTATTTTTCACTTAAAGATTCACAAATTGACCCAGTTGACAAGGTTATTGCTCAAATCAACTATTGGCTATGCAAAAAGGAAACAGGGGAATATAAATCAATTGAAAAAGAAATTAATAAAGCTGACTTTTCAGATAAAAAAGAAATATTTCAATTAGGCTTATTTGCATTACGTGGAGAAACGGAAAAAATCCTAGAAACCTTACCAATAGTTCTTGAAACTAATCAAACAAATATTGAGAGAATAGAACAATTTCCATTACTTAGAGAATTTAGAGAAACCGAAGAATACAAAACGTTTAAAAAAGAGTCAAAATTCTTCAAAGAAAAAAATAAAGAAGTTATAACACCAAATAAAGTAGAAAAAGAATAAAGGCAGCTGCCAACACCGTATATAATTTATTGCTAGTTCAAGCCTACTTACGAAAATCCTCGCGGATTTTCTATTCGGTTTTTATTTATTAACTTAGTTGCTTAACCACGCAACAAACCATATACAAACACGTTGCCAGTAATATGAGAAAAACTCTGCTAATATTAATAATACTGTTTTCATTTGAACTTTATTCACAAGAAATAATAAAGTTTTCAGATGCGGAATTTGAATTTTGTCTGACAAAAAAATGCGGAGAAACTGACTGTGAAATAACTAAAATTGAGGTTCTGAAAAATGGAATCTTAAAGCAAACTATAAAACCGAGCGAAAACTATTTCAGCAAAACATTTCCAAACGACCAACTATTCGCAATTGAGGATATGAATTTTGACGGAAAAACGGATTTTAGGCTAATGGAATTTCTTCCTGCTGGACCGAATGTTCCTTTTCTATTTTGGATTTATAATCCGACAAATGAACTCTTTGAAGAAAACAAAGATTATGGAGAAATAACTTCACCTGAATTTGATTACGAAAAAAAGCAAATTAATTCGACTTGGAGAAACGGTTGTTGCGAACACGGACGAGATATTTATGAATTAACAAACGGAATTCCAAAATTGACCGAACGATTTGTTATTGGACATAATTCGGAGGACAAAGAATATTATGAACATTGGAAAGTTGAAAACGGAGAATTAAAACTAATTGAAAAGAAAGTTGAATAAAATACTACTGGCAACACCGTATATAATTTATTGCTAGTTCTAGCCTACTTACGAAAATCCTCGCGGATTTTCTATTCGGTTTTTATTTGCTAAATTACGTGCTAAACCACGCAACAAACCATATACAAACACGTTGTATGCAATTTACGAACATCAAGAATATAGATGAAACACATTGATCCAAGACAACAAATCAGAATAAATGATTATATAATAATTGCTGAAAAATCTTGGCCAAAAAATTATTTTCGTGAAATTTCTGATTTTGATGTGATTAAAAAATTTTATAATGATTCATATCAAAATTTTGAAAATGAAATTGAACTATTATTAGAAAAATTCCATCCAGCTTCTTGGGTAAGAGCTGCATATATTCAGTTAGAATTATATACCTTGGAACTGCATACAGCTCATATTGAAAAAAAAGACCTAACTTCTGTACCATACTTATTTATTCCAATCGCAAGATATGGTTGGAGATATATCATTGAAAAATCATTAGAAAAATTAGAAGATTATGATTCTGAAATAGAAAATGAGAAAAGACCAGGTGATGAATCTATAAGTAAAGTTTTCACATTACTTATAGGTCTTAATTATACAAATGAAATTTCAAATTATTTACATTTCTTTAAAGATAAATTTAATGATATAAAAATTATTTTTTCTCCTTCAGTATATTCAACTTTTCCTACAATAAAAAAATCAGATAGACTTTTTTTTGATAATCTAATAAAATACATCGGACAACAAGTAGAGTATGCAAAATTTCCTGATTTTGACTTTCGTAAAAACAAAAAATTATTAAAAAAAATTAATACTTTTCTAATAAATAACTTCAATTTTGTTTTAAAAGATATAGAAACAATTTTGTTTTTTTTAAGAGATAAAGTGAGTGTTGAAATAAATGCAACAAACCTTGTAATTCCAACTGACGAGTTGGCTATATTAATTTCTGAAAGGAATAATTTAGAAATTGAACAAGTTCAAAATATTATAAATTTTATTTTTTTAGACACCTCTGTTTTTCATTATCAAAAACGAGACTTTTTAAGGAGAAGTCAAAATATTAGAATGCTTAATTATTCTGGTTGTAAATTTAAACTAACTAATAATTTAAGAACAATTTATGACAACGAATCTTCAAATTGGGAACATATAAAATCAGCCGAATCTCATTCCATAATCTCATTTGTAGTATTGGCTGAATGGTCTGATAATTTCATTTCAAGACTTGCTTTCGGACAAAGAACAGACTTAAAAAGCTTTAGTAATATTTTAAATAAAGAAATCACAAACATTGAGGACTATTTTCACCGAAATATCTTTGAAAATGCTATTAGAAATATATTAATTAACAAAAATATTCCATCTTTATCAATTAATAAGGTGAATAAAAAAAATATTCCTTGTGGTGAAATCGATGCTTTGGCTGTAGATAAAGAAAATAAAATTTTATATATAATAGAAGCTAAAAATACTGCGCCTACTAAAGATGCAAGAGCATTTGCTAAAAATATAAAAGACCATTTTAAACAAAAAAAATATGACTTAAAATTTTCTAATAAAATAAATTGGGTTAAAAACAATCTATCTTCAATATCTGAAATTTTTGGTATTGAGATTACAAATGATTTCTTAATTGAAAAATATTATATCACAGGAAACCCAAGTCCTATCAAATTTTTAGTAACTGATTATTCAGTAATGACATTTTACGAATTTTATCAAATAATTAATGAAAGATACAGATAATATTAACCCAGATGAGTACGACAAAATAATGTCGGTAATAAGTAAAGAGTATATTGAAAATAAAGATTTTGAATACGTGCAAAATTTTTATAATCAGATGTTGGAAAACCCAACTAAATATGAAAACAAAGTAATATTGATTATACAAGGTTACGATGATGATCCAAGAGAATTATTTGAAATAAAAGAGGTAAGAGAATATTTTTCAACTTTAGATAAGTTGTTTCCATATTGGTTTTACTTCATTTATAGAAAAATTGAAGAAGGATACTCATCCCTAAAATTAATTATGCTCTTGTTAGTTCCTTGCGAAGTAATTAATCTAAACAATGGAAAGAAAAGTATTGAATATGATTTAGAAGAATATGCCAAGTTTATAGAAATTCATTTTCATTACTTTAATGAATTAACCGATAAACTAAATATGACGATCCAAGAGAATGAAAGAATTTGTTCTGAAATACATAAAAATTACAATTAACAAAAAACTGCATACAACAAAGAACTGAGGTAAAAAACAACATTTTTCTTCATTAAATTTAGGTACTATTATATTGGGCTTACAAAATCAAGCCATTGGTTTTGTAAGCTTTTTTTATACTATTTTTTTTAATTATCTAGGCAATACAGAAACGTGATTTTCATCGTAAGGCCTACCCGATTTAGCAATGGCAAAACACTGTTTTAGCAGCTTATTACCAACAGCTATTAAGGCTACTTTCTTGCTTTTTCCTTTGTTTACTATGCGCTGATAAAGTTCCCGACAAGCTTTATTGTGTTTACAGGCGTTAAACGAACATAAAAACAAGAGATTCCGTAGCTTTTTATTACCTACTTTACTTATGCGTGAGCGACCTCGAATACTGCTTCCAGACTCTCGTATAGTAGGTGTTATACCTACGTAACTACACAATTGAGATGATGTCTCGAATTTTGTAAATCCATCGGTTATTACAACTAAAAATAATGCCGTCTTTATACCTATTCCTGGCACAGAAGTCAATAAGGTTAATTGTTCTTGTCCGTCTTGCTTTACTAACGATAAAAGCTTTAATTCTATAGCTTCTATCTCTTTATCAAGGTGCTTTTTATTGCGTTTTAAAGAACGATAAACATTCTTGGAGGGGATTCCTAAAACCTCCTCGCCGTGCAACTTGTTCTTTGTTGCTGTACGATGTTTAATGTAAACATCCATTAATCGAAACAACTGTAAACATTCAATTTGCACATCTGTAAGTGCATTATAAAGCGGAACTTCGTTAATTAAAGCATACTCACAAATAGCTTTCGAATCGCTCTTATCTGTTTTTACTTTAGCTAGCTTCATTTGAATAAATCGTTTTACGGATAACGGATTTACGACTGAAACGATAACGCCATTTTTGTACAAATACTGAGCAAGACGGTAATGATAATAACCAGTAGCTTCCATAACGACTAAGCTATTAATAGGTAATTCTTTTAGAAACATTTTAAAGCCAGACTCATCATTTTTATACTGATTATGGCCAGATTTATTACCATGCACATCAAATACATCTTTACTGATGTCAATTCCAAAAGTTTCTTTATATTTATTCATAAGAAAATGAGTTATGAAAGAACGAACTACTAGGTTCACAACAACTTGAAAACGAGATCTAAAAAGTCTCACAGAACTGATCGTGATTTAGTAGGAAAAGAGAGCGGATTATCAATGTTGTCGAAGTCTTAAGCTTCACCGTATATAGTAACCTTAATGCGCTCTTTTGTTCTTTCTGATTTATAGCTAATTTAATAGAAATCAAACTTAAGCCGTGTATAAAAAATTGCTAAATTAGTGCTTTACCAAAGGCAGTTGCATTTTTGCACACTTTGATTTTCCGGTGGAAAATCCTCGCGCACAAAACCGCAACTTTCCATAACACAACAACGTTGTGCTTCATTAAAACCAAACTAGAACGAAATAAAAAATATGGGAATATTTGACTTTTTTAAGAAAAAACAAAACGGAAAAACAAATGAAAATCCGATTGATGAAACTCAATTAGAATTTATTGAAAAATCAACTAATAATGCTGAACGACTGATTTCAAGTTTCAATGAACGACTAGATGACGGATTGGATTATAGCGAATCAAGTTTGGCTCTTTTAGACGAGGAAATTTTGAGTTTATTTTCGGAAAACAAGGATGATATGGATTCTGGAATGTTGGAGGACATAATTGCTCAAGCAGGTTCGTATATATTTGAAGTTGCTAGAAGAAATTACGGAGGGAAATATTATTGGTATGACCAATTAAATCAGCCGATTTTAGTCACGGGACAACCTAATTTTGAAATTTCAATTTTAGCCTTTGAGAAAGTAAAACAGCGAATTGAAAACGGAAATGAAGACAATATTCCTTTCTTTTTTGCAGGATATTCGGAACGAGTAAAAAAAGGAAAAAAGGGAGATAAACCAATGATTACGTAAAGAAAAAACGAAAGCACAACACCGTATAAAAATAATTGCGGTTTAGTGCTTAATCAAAGGTCGTTGCGTGTTTGTAACGTCTGATTTTCCTTCGGAAAATCCTCGCATACAAACCCGCAACTATTCTTATACATCAACGTTGTGCTTCATTAAAACCAAACTAGAACGAAATAAAAAATATGGGAATATTTGACTTTTTTAAGAAAAAACAAAACGGAAAAACAAATGAAAATCCGATTGATGAAACTCAATTAGAATTTATTGAAAAATCAACTAATAATGCTGAACGACTGATTTCAAGTTTCAATGAACGACTAGATGACGGATTGGATTATAGCGAATCAAGTTTGGCTCTTTTAGACGAGGAAATTTTGAGTTTATTTTCGGAAAACAAGGATGATATGGATTCTGGAATGTTGGAGGACATAATTGCTCAAGCAGGTTCGTATATATTTGAAGTTGCTAGAAGAAATTACGGAGGGAAATATTATTGGTATGACCAATTAAATCAGCCGATTTTAGTCACGGGACAACCTAATTTTGAAATTTCAATTTTAGCCTTTGAGAAAGTAAAACAGCGAATTGAAAACGGAAATGAAGACAATATTCCTTTCTTTTTTGCAGGATATTCGGAACGAGTAAAAAAAGGAAAAAAGGGAGATAAACCAATGATTACGTAAAGAAAAAACGAAAGCACAACACCGTATAAAAATAATTGCGGTTTAGTGCTTAATCAAAGGTCGTTGCGTGTTTGTAACGTCTGATTTTCCTTCGGAAAATCCTCGCATACAAACCCGCAACTATTCTTATACATCAACGTTGTACCCAATTAGAAACCGCCCAATGAAAGGTGAGGAAAGAGAATGAAAGATAAAGGGATATATGATTTAGGAATAACGCATAAAGGAAAATTAACACCTAACGGAATGCCTTATTTTAAAGTTAATATTGTTGGTGGTAATTTACCGAAATATAATGTTTACCATAATGGAATTGATGCTGTTTTAGACACGGGAGCTACTAAAACTCATATAACACCACAATTAGCAAAAGAATTAAATTTAAAAGCAACAAATGTTGATTATGGATTATATCCATTAAAAGAAGGGGTTTCAGAAACAAATGTTTTCAAAATAGATTTTATTATAAATGGAATAGAAGCGTGTTTTAGTGAAGAGTTTAAAGAAATGCCTTATGGGTTTCAATTCCCTTTAGTTTTCGGAACTGAATTTATGATTAAATGTAAAAAACTATCTATTGATTTTCAGAAAGAGGAATACGTTTTAGAATTGTAGAATTATATTCCAAAACACCAATAGGAAGATTCCATTCTAGTTTTTGTGTTTCAGTAAGGTCTTTTCCTGTTGAATTTAACGAGTCATAATATAAATCATCTGACTTATCACTCATGCTCAAACTCTTATGCGCTTCTGACTTATCACTCATAATCTAAAAACTAAATAAAATGAATTACGTTATTAACGATAGAACAAACAAGAAACGATATGAAAATGTTAACTTGGATTACAGAACAGAAATTGGTAACGATATTATGCATAAAAACATGACTTTTCGTGTTGAAGCTATAGCTATAGCGATTCCTGAACATGGAGTTATAGAACTTATATGTATAAACCGAACAAACAAGCCTAAACAAGCCGATTTAGAAGTTACTTATCGATAAACTTAATATTTTTTAAGTATATTAAATATCTGTTAGCTTCTTCAATTAGCATTTCCGTTGCTTCTGTTAAATCATCAGTAATACCTTCGTAATGCTCTTGATTTATAAAAGGAAAACTGAAATTTGCTATTTGTTCAACTTTAGAATAGTACGAAGTTACTTTATAGTCTAAATTTCTGTCTTGAGGTGTTTTGTCTCTAAAAGGAACGACAGTTGTTTTATCCGCCATAATAACTGGGTACAACACTGTATATAATTAATAATGGCTCTAGTGTTTTATTTTAAAGTTAGTATTTATCAATGGTCGAAAACTGTATTTCATTAGTTTATATATTAGCCATTACTAATAATATACGATTTCCGTTGGCAATAATAGATCAACGAACTAAACATTGAATAATTATGAATTATAAAAAAAAATTAAAACTCCTTTCCTATAAAAATTAAATTTGAAGATTCTAATGTATCACCATTATCTAAATTAGGGATTTGAAGTACATCATAGTCTGGAATTATAAGTGTATTTATTAATTGAGGCTGTTGATCTTTATTTATCAATATTTCATTCTCATCTGCAATACAACTACAAAAAATCAAAATAGATATTAATAAAATAGATGGAATAGATTTTGTTTTCATAATAATAAATTTTGCTTTCATAATCAAGTTATATCGTCACATTCTAACTTTACATAAAGTAATTTTGTACAGGGTGTATTTGATGGACAGATATTAGTCACATCAATAGTTATTTCTTGTGTCTTAAACCCAATCATACTAAAAACTAAAACATCTCCATCATCAATAGGGGAAATACTGAAATTACCTTCAAAATCTGTGTAAGTACCTACAGCCTTATTTTTAATTTTTACAGTTACCCCTGGAAGAACAGTACCATCACATTTACTAGTAACTCTTCCAATTATTATGTTCAACAATGCATTCTGCTCTGAATAAGATCTTTTTGTTTCTATTAAATTACTTGAATTTTTATTCAAATCATTAGAAATGCTAAAACTTGAACAAAACAAAACAAAACAAAATTTTTCCTGTCATAATATATTATTTTATCAAATATAACACTTTATTTGTCAAATAAATACAAAAATTACACTTTTTTTAGATAGAGTCTTTGCGTGGTATCTTGGACTATTGAGGTCTGTTTTAAAATTACACTTTTGTTGATGATTCTCTGTGATATCATATTTCTTTACTTAATTCTCATTTCAATAGTATTAAAAATACAAGCCAAACATCCTATCGTATTTATCGAATTTGCTAACCCTTTAAAACTTAATCTTTTTGTTAAAGCAGACCTAGAACAAATAACTAAAAAAATCTCTTTGTAGAGAAATAACTATCATAAGACAAATATATAGAATTGGTTTAAAAAAATCAATGAAAACTATAAAACAAACGAGTAAAATAGTTATATTCAAAATGTAAAAAATTTATTTAATAGAAAACTTGGTATTTAATATAATGAAAAATATAAAATAACTTTAAGCTTAAAATAAAGCTACTATTGCCAACACCGTGTATAATTAATTGCTTGGTTTTAGCCAATTTACGAAAATCCTCGCGGATTTTCTATTCGATTTTTATTTGTTAAATTAAGTGCTTAAACCACGCAACAAACCATATACAAAAACGTTACCTACAATATTGAAAAAACTGCTTCAAATAATAATTCTGACTTTAATCACAGCTTGTGGTTCAACTAAAAATACGACTGACCTAATTGCGGACGAAAAATTTGAATTATGCTCTGAAATCAAATATAATCGACTCGTAACGGAAATTGGACCGATTGAGGGAAAGCTGATTTACAAACAAAATATTCATAGTTTATTAGAAAATTCACTAATTCAAGAAAAATATCTGACTGAAATAAGCAAAAACGGATATACGGAATTATTAAAAAAGGCAAGTCGCAAAGAAATAGAGCCTGAGTTTTTTGAGAAACTTAAATCGGATTTAGGATTTGACCCATATTTGTTATTTCCGATTAATTCCCATTTATCCTGCTATGGTTATTTATTTGAACAACTAAAAATTTTAGACAAGTCAAGTTGGCAATTTGAATTTGGATTAGCTTATAACAAATTTGAGGCTTACGGAGATTTAAAAACTGACAGCGAATATTTAATTGATGCGCTGAATAAAATTCCAGAAGATAAATTTCAAAAAATAATGTATCGGAAATTATTCTTGGATTTAATATACACGAATTTGAATTAAAAATACTGTAGGTAACACCGTGTATAATTAATTGCTTGGTTCTTGCCTACTTGCGAATATTCCTTCGGAATATTCACGGGTTCGTAAAAGTTTGCTAATTTAGTTGCTTAACCACGCAACTAACCATACACAAAACCGTTGTGTGCAATTTGACAAAATGTAAAATCCTGAAATAGGTTGACTAAAAATTAAACACTTTTAGTTACACTATGGACACAAGTAAAAAACAACCCTGCCGAAAAAAGAACTACAAAAAAGTAGGTTTCGAACTCAAACTTTTCATCATTGATCAAATTCATAATGGACGAATATCTGTCAATTATGCAGCTAAGAAATATGATATTTCTAGACCAACTATTCAGTACTGGATTAAAAAATATAGTACTTTAGAGCAAAAGAAATTAGGCATGAGTAAGCAAGACGAAATTAAAAGATTGAAAGAAAAAATTGAGGAATTAGAATTCGTAAAAGACTTCCAACAAGATATAATTGCAGACATGGAACTTATTACTGGAGTCGATATGTCAAAAAAGTCATTGCCCAAAACATTAGCAGACGAGATTCAAAAAAAGAAGACAGACCGTTTAAAAGAAAATGGTTAATTCAGTGTTTTGGGATTAGTAAACAAGCTTTCTATAAACGCTTGAAATCTCATCAAATAAAACAAAATAACGAGCTTGTTTTGACCCAAATGGTAAAGCAATGTCGTAACCAGATAGGACAGCGAATAGGCGCTAAAAAACTGTATCATGAATTAAAAAACGACATAGAAAAACAAGGAATTAAAATGGGAAGAGATAAATTCTATGCATTCCTTAAAGCCAATAGATTACTGGTTCCTAGGACAAAAAGGTTTCATATAACAACCAACTCTAATCATCATTTTTATAAATATAAAAACCTGGTAACTAATAAAATTCCAACCAGAGCTGAACAGCTTTGGGTAACAGATATTACCTATATCAAAACACAAAAAGGTCATAGTTATTTAGCTTTGATAACAGACGCCTATTCTAAGCAAATAATGGGCTATAAATTAGATGCACATATGAGAACATCACTTTGTATAGATGCGTTAACTATGGCTCTTAAAAATCGTAAATACCCTAATCAAAAACTGATTCATCATTCAGATAGAGGGATACAATATTGCAATCCAACCTATACTCTATTCGCAGAATCCAATGGATTAACAATGAGTATGACTGAGAAATATGACCCATATGAAAATCCAATTGCCGAGAGAATTAATAGAACTTTAAAATATGAATACGGTTTAAAACTTACAATTAAAAACACTAAATTAGCTCAGAAAATTACAAAAAGAGCTATTAATATTTATAACAATATTCGACCACATTTAAGTCTTGATTTATACACACCGAAACACGTACATACAAATCAAAATGTAGACTACAAATCGTATCGAAAAAATAAAAACAAACTGGAATTATTAACCTTATAAAAACAAAAAAAAGGTCAACCTATTTCAGGACAATACAAATGAGTACGGAAAACAAAAATGAATTGGAAAAACAAGAAAAGACAATCCGAAAAAGTCTTGCATTGGTATTTATTCCAATTTTTATTGTAATTATCTCCATCTCACTTATTCAAAACAATTCGGAAAGCTATCTTGAAAAAGAATACAAAGAAATCCGAAATAACTCATACTCTGGAAAAATAACAAGTCTATTATCAGACAAAGATAACGGACGAACAAGACCAATTCTCATTGATAATAAATGGGAAAAAGAAATTCCTTTTTTCATACACGAAAAACTGAATATTGGAGATTCCTTATATAAGAAAACTGATTCTGATTTTGAATATTATGTTCGAAAATCAAAAACGGACACTATAAAAAGAGATGTGAATAAGTTTTATCGGGAAAAATATTTTGACAAACTGAATGAAAAATAAAAAACTACCTACAACACAGTATATAAAAAATTGCTATTTTGTGCTTAATCAATGTTAGTTGCTTTGTTTGCTAGCTTCTGATTTTCCTTCGGAAAATCCTCGCACACAAACACGCAACTTTCCATATACATAAACGTTAGCATACATTTGAAAATGACACTTTCCGAAGTATCTTTTTATATAATTATTATCATTTACCAACTCTTTAGTATGGTAATAATAACATTTACGGAAGACCTAAAAGATGACAAATATTTTAAAAGATATTTAAAAATCACTTTCTTAATCGGATTTCTTGGAATTATAATGGAGTTAATGAATTGGACTTATTTCTGTACATTTAATTGCACACTTCTGACTTTCTCACCTTTTCTGACTTTGTTAATCTCAAAAGGGATTATTGAATTTTATAAAAAAGTTTTTAAAAAAGAAGCTTTTCAAATGCAATGGGGAAGATTGTCAGACGGAATTTGGATAAAGAACAACGGAGATATAAAAAACAGAGGATATTATGGTTGGTATAGCGTAAACATTGGGAGTTTTCCAATTTTCATAATTACAGCTATATTTTTGCTAATAGAAAAAAACGTATGCTAACATTGTATAAAAATAATGCGTAAGTTTATTCCTAAATCAAAAGTTAGTGCTTGTTTGCTTGCATCTGATTTTCCTTCGGAAAATCCTCGCACTCAAACTACGCACTATTCTTATACGTAACCGTTGTGTGTAATTTAAAACAAGTAACCTACCAAAATTGAAAAATAAGCTCTTCATACTTTTTTTAATACTTTTTTGCTCTTGTAAGGACAACCCAAATGATTCTAGATACAAGAATTCAGACTATGTTTTTTATGAGGAAAATGGTAAAAAAGGTTATTGGCAAAAAATAAGTAAAGACTCAGACTTTAAATACAAAAAAGGAATACTAAAATATTACTACGACAATGGAAACAGATTCGGAGAAATAGAAATATTGGACAGCTTACCAAACAGAATAGAAAAATTATTTGATAAAGAAACAGATACCTTAATAAAAACTGTTTGGAAAAAAAATAACGAGGAATACGAGCGGATTTATGAAAATGGATATTACAAGCATTTTTACTCTAACAAAGGAGAAATAGTAATCGAAGAAGGTTTAGTTGAAGATAATTTAGAGCAAGGTCTTTGGAAAAGATATTGGAATACAGATGGTAACATTAAACAAACCATTAATTTAAAAGATGGAAAAAACCATGGAGAAAGAGTAAATTATAGGAGAAACGGAAATAGAAAAGACTTATCAAATTGGGATATGGACAAACAAATAGGACAAGCAATTTTTTATTACGAAAATGGAAAAATAGAAGAAGAAAATCATACAAAAGATGGCGAATTTCATGGTTCAATGATAAAGTACTTTAAAAACACAAATGTCGAATCTGAAAGACAATATTGGAAAGGAGAACTCATTGATACTTGTAAAACTTATTACGAAAGTGGACAATTAAAACTTTTACAGTTTTTCGATTTAGATACCATCTCAATGAAAAAAAGCGGGAGTCAAATTAATTACTATCCAAGTGGCAAAATAGAAGCTGAAATCACTTATAATGATAACATTGCGAATCTTAAGAGATATTATGAAAGCGGAGAATTGGAAGAATTATCTACAAAGATTAATGGTAAACATGATGGTAAGGTAATTGCTTACCATGAAAATGGAAATAAAAAAATTGTAGGAATAGCAAGTAAGGGTTACTATAATGGGGAATTTCAATTTTTTAATAAATCAGGAAAATTGGAAAAAACTGTGAACTATGATTTAGGAGAACCTTTAGATTCTATAATGCATTAAAAACTACACACAACAAAGAACTGAGGTAAAAAACAACATTTTTCTTCATTAAATTTAGGTACTATTATATTGGGCTTACAAAATCAAGCCATTGGTTTTGTAAGCTTTTTTTATACTATTTTTTTTAATTATCTAGGCAATACAGAAACGTGATTTTCATCGTAAGGCCTACCCGATTTAGCAATGGCAAAACACTGTTTTAGCAGCTTATTACCAACAGCTATTAAGGCTACTTTCTTGCTTTTTCCTTTGTTTACTATGCGCTGATAAAGTTCCCGACAAGCTTTATTGTGTTTACAGGCGTTAAACGAACATAAAAACAAGAGATTCCGTAGCTTTTTATTACCTACTTTACTTATGCGTGAGCGACCTCGAATACTGCTTCCAGACTCTCGTATAGTAGGTGTTATACCTACGTAACTACACAATTGAGATGATGTCTCGAATTTTGTAAATCCATCGGTTATTACAACTAAAAATAATGCCGTCTTTATACCTATTCCTGGCACAGAAGTCAATAAGGTTAATTGTTCTTGTCCGTCTTGCTTTACTAACGATAAAAGCTTTAATTCTATAGCTTCTATCTCTTTATCAAGGTGCTTTTTATTGCGTTTTAAAGAACGATAAACATTCTTGGAGGGGATTCCTAAAACCTCCTCGCCGTGCAACTTGTTCTTTGTTGCTGTACGATGTTTAATGTAAACATCCATTAATCGAAACAACTGTAAACATTCAATTTGCACATCTGTAAGTGCATTATAAAGCGGAACTTCGTTAATTAAAGCATACTCACAAATAGCTTTCGAATCGCTCTTATCTGTTTTTACTTTAGCTAGCTTCATTTGAATAAATCGTTTTACGGATAACGGATTTACGACTGAAACGATAACGCCATTTTTGTACAAATACTGAGCAAGACGGTAATGATAATAACCAGTAGCTTCCATAACGACTAAGCTATTAATAGGTAATTCTTTTAGAAACATTTTAAAGCCAGACTCATCATTTTTATACTGATTATGGCCAGATTTATTACCATGCACATCAAATACATCTTTACTGATGTCAATTCCAAAAGTTTCTTTATATTTATTCATAAGAAAATGAGTTATGAAAGAACGAACTACTAGGTTCACAACAACTTGAAAACGAGATCTAAAAAGTCTCACAGAACTGATCGTGATTTAGTAGGAAAAGAGAGCGGATTATCAATGTTGTCGAAGTCTTAAGCTTCACCGTATATAGTAACCTTAATGCGCTCTTTTGTTCTTTCTGATTTATAGCTAATTTAATAGAAATCAAACTTAAGATGTATAAAAATAATTGCGGTTTAGTACTAAATCAAAGGTCGTTGCGCGTTTGCTACGTCTGATTTTCCTTCGGAAAATCCTCGCACGCAAACCCGCAACTATTATTATACTAGACCGTTGGCGGTAATTAAACATCACAATCAGAAGAATGAACACATTTACAAACAAAAGAATTCAGTCCATAGACCTGCTAAGAGGTTTGGTGATTTTGCTAATGGCACTTGACCATGTAAGAGATTATTTTCATTACGATTCTTTCATGTATGACCCATCGGATTTAACCCAAACGACTGTTCCGGTATTTTTTACCAGATTTATTACTCATCTTTGCGCACCTGTTTTTTGTTTTTTAGCAGGAACTTCTGCTTTTTTTGTTGGTCAAAAGAAAGATTTAAATTCACTATCGGTTTGGCTTTTAAAAAGGGGATTATGGTTGATTATTGTTGAGTTTACAATTGTAAATTTTGGATGGTATTTTAAATTCAATACTACGTTTATTGATTTAGCAGTTATTTGGTGTTTAGGCGCTTCAATGATTTTCCTTGCGGGTTTAATCCGCCTACCCAAATCCATGGCGATATTAATAGCTCTGTTTTTTGTGTTTGGTCATAATTTATTTGATTCCTTTAAACCAATACCAAACGATATATTCAGTAAGCTTTGGTATGTTTTTCATGTTGAAGGTGAATTTAAACTGGGGTCATTAACTGTGTATTCTGTATACCCTTTAATGCCTTGGATTGGATTGATGACATTAGGTTATTTCATTGGTCAACTTTACCTGCCAACTTTCAACAGTAAAAAGAGAATAAAAATATTGTATGGCGCAGGTATTTTATTAATTGTTTTATTTGTTGTTTTTAGAATTAGTAACCTATATGGCGATTTGCACCCATGGACAGAACAGAACTCATTGACATATTCTATATTGTCAATATTAAAAGTTACTAAATACCCTCCATCATTTGCCTTTATTTGCATTACAATTGGCCCTGCTTTAATTTTATTGGCGGCATTTGAAAATTTTAAAAATAGCTTATCGAAAATATTTATAACTATCGGACAAGTACCTATGTTTTTTTATGTTGTACATATCTACATTATTCACGTTGTAGCCATTTTTGCAGCTTTAGCAACTGGGTATCAATTCTCCGATATGATACTAGACATCTGGATACCTTTTAGTCCTGATTTAAAGGGTTATGGATTCAGTCTCCCTATTGTATACCTAGTCTGGTTAGGTATCCTTGTGGCCTTATATCCTATAACCAAAAGATATAACCGTTATAAAAAAGACAATAAAAACAAGTGGTGGCTAAGTTATCTATAATTAACTACCGCCAACACCGTATAAAATTAATTGCTAGTTCTAGCCTACTTACGAAAGTCGTCGCGGACTTTCTATCTGTGATTTATTTGCTAACTTTAGTGCATAAAACACGCAACTAATCAAGAACTGTGTTAAAAACCTATAAAAAAGCAGTTAATTTTTAAACAATATTCTTCTATTACGTTTTTATCCTAGAATAAAAACATATTGAAATAAATAATTTTATAACTAGGGTTTACCTTACTAAAACGCTTTCGTAGTTTTCGTCATACCACAAATGAGATTTAGCAATTGCAAAGGCCTGTTTTAGTAGCTTATTACAAACAGCAATCAAAGCTAATTTTTTGCTCTTCCCTTTGGCTACAATCCTGCTATAGAGCTCTCGACAAGCCTTATTATGTTTACTTGCTGAAAAACTACAAATAAATAATACTTTTCTCAACCGCCTATTTCCCATTTTACTTATTCTAGGTCGTGATCTTATACTACTTCCTGATTCTCTTATAATAGGTGTTAAACCTGCAAAAGAACAGAGTTCGGATGCTGTATTAAAACGTTCAAACCCATCGTCAAAACTATTAAAAGAGCACTGGCTTTGACTCCTAAACCTGGGATACTTTTTATGCGACTATGCAAGTCCTGATACTCTTGTTTTACTAATTTTAAAACGGTTATCTCCAGAGTTTCTATTTCTTTTTTATAAAATTTTAAGCTTCTATTTATCGACCGTATCACTCTAGGAACAGGACTGCCTTGGGCCTCTTCAGAATGCAATTTGTTTTTAAGAACTATTATCTCTTTGGTATATAAATTACTTAAACTTAATAGATGAGAACATTCTATTTGACTTTTAGTCTGACCTGTCCATAAGCTAGGTCTATTCATAATTGCATATTCATAAATCATTTTAGAATCACTCTTGTCTGTCTTTATTTTTGATAGTTTCATTTGAATGAACCGTTTTACAGACAAAGGATTTTCAACACTAACTTTAATATTATGCTCTATTAGGTAGTACGCTAATCGCAAGTGATATACCCCTGTAGATTCCATAACGCAATGGGGATTGCTTCCCATGAGTTTGATGAATCTCTTAAAGCCTGTAAGCTCATTACTAAACTGGTGAAACAATCCATCGCTTCCCATTACATCAAAAACATCTTTACTAATGTCAATTCCAAAATAATTCGTATTTTCATTCATATTTAATATGTTATGAAGGAACATATCTACCGTGTTTTCTACAACTTAAAAACGAGATCCTTAGTCTCTTAGAACTGTACGAAATAATAGTAGAAAAGAGAGGGGATTCTCAAGAAAATCGAGATCTTGTCTCACTATACAAAATAACCTTTATCCTCTCTTTTTGTTCTTTCTGTTTATATACTTAAATTTAATATCTTTAATCAATAATCAAACTTAAGTTATACAAGACCGTTATGTGCAAAATTGAGCAACGTAAAATCCTGAAATAGGTTGACTAAAAATTAAACACTTTTAGTTACACTATGGACACAAGTAAAAAACAACCCTGCCGAAAAAAGAACTACAAAAAAGTAGGTTTCGAACTCAAACTTTTCATCATTGATCAAATTCATAATGGACGAATATCTGTCAATTATGCAGCTAAGAAATATGATATTTCTAGACCAACTATTCAGTACTGGATTAAAAAATATAGTACTTTAGAGCAAAAGAAATTAGGCATGAGTAAGCAAGACGAAATTAAAAGATTGAAAGAAAAAATTGAGGAATTAGAATTCGTAAAAGACTTCCAACAAGATATAATTGCAGACATGGAAATTATTACTGGAGTCGATATGTCAAAAAAGTCATTGCCCAAAACATTAGCAAAAGAGATAGAGCTAAAGAAAAAACAGCGTATAAAAGAAAATGGCTCTATGGATGTTTTGGGATATCTAAACAAGCCTTCTATAAAAGACTAAAAGCTCAACAAAAACAACAAATAGAGCATCAAGAACTAATTAAAATGGTCAAGGGCTACCGTAAAAAAGTAGGCTCGAAAACCGGTGGAATTAAGCTACACACAGAACTAAAACAAGACTTTGTAAACGCTAATATTAAGATCGGCAGAGACAAGTTCTATCGCTTCCTCAGACTAAATAATTTTTTGATTCCCAAAACTAAAAATTACATCAAAACGACAAACTCAAACCATATGTACAAAAAATATAAGAACCTAGTAAAAGACCACGTTCCTACTCGACCAGAACAACTATGGGTAAGCGATATCACTTACATTAAAACACAATAAGGTCATAATTATTTAGCCATTGTTACAGATGCTTATTCTAAACAGATTATGGGCTACAAACTAGATAACCATATGAGAACATCACTTTGCACCGATGCACTCGCTATGGCCATTAAAAACAGAAAATATCCCAATCAAAAGCTTATTCATCATTCAGACAGAGGTTTTCAATACTGCAATCCTAAGTACACAACTTTTGCTGAAGACAACAGTATCGTAATGAGTATGACTGAGCAATACGACCCTTATGAAAATGCTGGAGCAGAAAGAATTAATAGAACGTTGAAATACGAATATGGATTAAAACAAACGATTAAAAACACAGAACTAGCTCAAAAAATGACGGAGCAAGCAGTCTATATTTATAACAATTTAAGAACGCATTTTAGCCTGGAATTAAGAAAACCTGCAGAAGTACATTTAAATCCTAATATCAAATACAAGTCGTATCGAAAAAATAAAGTAAATTTACATGAACTAACGATTTAAGAACGGAGAATTTTAATTAAAAAAGAGTCAACCTATTTCAGTATAATACACCCATCCTAAAATAAGGCTACATAATTGAAAAAAATAAACGTAAAAAAAGGAGATATCTTACAGCGAAAAGGAGACATAAGCACTAAGATATATATTGTTGAAAGCGGTTTGTTGCGTAGTTATACAATTGATGATAAAGGAAAAGAACACATTTATATGTTTGGGCCTGAAAACTGGTTAGTTACTGATAATTGTGCCCCCAATACACCTTGTCAATTATTTATAGATGCTCTTGAAAATTCAATTATAAATGTCACTTCGAAAGAAGAATTATTAAAAGAAAGTCCAGATCTCGATTCCTTGTTGAGACGATTAAATATAATGCAAAATAGAATTATAATGTTAATGAGTTCTAATGCAAAAGAAAGATATGAGCATTTTATTAAAACCTACCCAAATATTACTCAAAGGGTTCCACTAAAATTGGTGGCTTCTTATTTAGGAATTACACCTGAATCTTTGAGTCGTGTTAGACATGAACTCACTCAAAAAAAATAATCTAATGTTATTTCTTGATCTACATCAAGGCATACGTTTTCCAAAGCGATGATTTTTGTAGAATAAAATAAAAAGAAATAAAAATGACAAATCAAAAAAGTAAAAAAGCAATTAATATAGTATTATGGGTTGCCCAAGGATTATTAGCTATCATGTTTATAATGGCTGGTATAATGAAAGCTACTCAACCATTAGAGGCATTAGTAGAATCACTTCCATGGGTCAAATCTACACCATTAGGATTGATAAGATTTATTGGTATTAGCGAATTATTAGGAGGTTTAGGTTTATTAATTCCCTCTATTTTTCGTTTTAAACCTTTTTTAACTGTTTGGGCTGCTTTAGGTCTTGCATTAGTTATGCTTTTAGCTAGTGGTTATCACGCTTCAAGAGGTGAGTTTTCTGCGATAGGAGTTAATTTAGTGCTACTGGCTCTTTTCCTATTCATTGCGTGGGGAAGAAGTAAAAAAACACCTATACTCCCTAAAAGTTAGTGGTAAATTAATAGCTGAATTAAAACGGCAAACAACAAAGTACTGTGGTAAAACACATATAAAAACACTTTAACTCTTCTCTACAATATTTAGCGGAAAATGGATCGTGTATTTTTACGCAACTAACAATTTAACTTTAGTTAGAACCTCTGAAAAAAGGCCTACCAGTTTCAGTATAATACACAGAAACAACTAAAAGAAGATATAAAAAATCATTTAGATGTTCTTCTTCAGCTCACTGATTATAAATTCATTTTTTATTCTAATAATCATAAAAAAATTGAATTTAGCGTAAAACGAACGTTCGTTTTACGCTAAATTCAATTATGTGGATATTAAAAGAGTTTTTAATTTTTATAAAAATTGACTACAATTATCATGTATAGCATATGAAATAACATATAACCTCACCTATTTACAAAAAACTAAGAATACACAACAATACCTATCCTGTCTTTTCATTTGGTACGTTATATTATAGAAAAATATAGTATTTCCCTGTTAGATCTCTTTTCCAATCTGAAATACCGTTTCTAACAAAAAGGCTTCTGCATCTTCTTCTGTTATTAAAGGAGATTTCTTTTTTAGGAGTTTAGGGGTTTCAACGTTCTTTAATAAGTCATTCGAGCGTTCTGAATCAGTAATAATATTTAATTCACTTTTTACTTCCGTTAAATTGTTTTCTATAAACTTTAAAACATTTACCTCTTGGTTTTTGAGTAATTTATTCGGTATGATAATGTGAGATTTTAAATCCTCTACATGTTTTAAAAATACTTTGGTCTGGGATATAAATGTATTCTTAGTATCTTCTCTTAAATTAGGAATATCTAATTCAACATGATTTTCCATCCAATCGGAAACATACAAGACAAAATTGACATGTTCTAAATACTTTTCCAAGACAAATTGAAATTGTTGCTTTGGCAAGCGTTCATTTTGATCGATCAGCTTAAAGATGGTATCATTTAAAATCATCGGCTTGCTCAATATTTCAAAATGACATTGCTGATCTTTTAACTCGCTATCAAATCCTTTCCTATCAATTAAAATAACCCTATTCAACATCTTTGTATTCTCTAACTCAGGCATCAATCGAGATGGTATATAAAACACGAAAGGCTTGTAAAGCGTCTTCCATAGATCAGCAAATAGTTTATCAAGCTCCATAGTCCTATTTAATGTGTTCGGAATAATCTTCTGGTAACTCCGCATCAATATCTCTAAGGTATTTTTGAAGCGCCGACATCGAGGAATGACCTGTTATTAACATAAGCTTACTTTTTGCCTCGAATGGAGAGGAGCCTTTTACCAAAGCTCTATATAGCTTTGTTATATACGTATGCCTAAAACTATATAAACCATAATCTTTACCTAATCCAAAAGGATTTTTTACTACCTTTTTAAAACGTTTTGAAAAGTAATCTCGTTTATTATCCACAGCAGTTTCCCACTCTCCTCCTATTTGTTCTGGCGTGAATAAACTAAGAGATTTATTCATTTGAGAAAGATCGGGTAAATCCTTAATTAACAAATCAGGAATAATTTTTGTTTTTAAAGGGCTGTTTTTAGCTTTAAACTTAATCACTTTATTTTTTAGGTCAATATCTCCCACTTTTAACCTACAGACTTCTATTGGTCTTAAAAAATTATAGGAGATAAACTTAATATATAATAACAATAAGGCATCTTGATTCTCTAGGTATTGATAGATTTCTTCTTGCTTTTCCTTAGTGTAGGTTTTATTTCGTTGTGGTATCGTTTTTAACACAGGAATTCTTTTCATGAAATTGCTTAGTACGATATCATTATCTTCCAAAACCTGTATTAAACTGCTTAAATCTACTCTAAAATTGTTTCGGTTACGTGCGCTTGTATTATCCAATACATGGTTTAAAAACTGTGTTACAAGCCTTCTATCTAACTGATCTATTCTAGTTATTTCGGGATGGACATCTTCAACCCATTTTAAAAAATTATTTATCCTATTCTCATAGGCGCGTTTGGTTGTTTTACTCAATAATTTTTCTTTCAGTTTTAATCCGAACTCAAAAGCTTCTTTGATCGACATTGCAGGCGCAGTTGAATCTTTTTCTTCTGATTTAACAGCTTCTGGCTTTTGTTCAACTTTAGAACGCTTCTCTTTAACCTTTCTTTTAGCTAACAAATCCCTGTTATCTTCAAAAGGATTAAACCCTTCTTTTAGTAGTTTGAGTAAATTTCGTTTGTATACGGTTAAAATAAAAAGACGGTCTTCTTTGGTATTATATTTATTCGTTTTACCGTAAACATTTTGCATACGTTGCAATTTTCCTGTTTTAGGATTACGATAAGAAAAGTAGACATACCAACGCTTGCTCAAATCTCCTTTGGCGCTATAAATTTTTGGTACGGAAAAAAGAGTCTTCAATGGTGAGTTATGTTCTAAATCGTGTTCACTTTCGTGTTCAAATGTAAGAATTCTATTCAAATTAGGCATAAAAAAAACGGTTTAGTGTGAACTAAACCGTCTGTTTTAAAGCAATTCTACTTAGTAGCGGGAACTGGACTCGAACCAGTGACCTTCGGGTTATGAGCTCTGCGTTCACCAAATACTAAACACATTTACTGGGCTCACAAGCCTTCAAATTATAAAATCGTATGCAAAAACGTATGCAGCTTTTTGTTTTCAGATTATTGAAATATTTGATGCAATTTAAGAATAAATTTGAAAAAACAAAACTTCTTATTTTTTTGATATCAATTAGAATTAAATTCTTGATAATATAAATTCCATGATATGATTTTTTATTATTGTTGATTCAAATATAAATGCTTAATCATTACTTTTTAAACCAATCCTTTATGATTTCGCTTTCTGTATTCAAATTAGAATGATGGATATATTCGTTTTTTGAAGCATCATAGTTATAATCTTCAGACCAAATCTTGAAATTTTTGGCTACCGTTTCAATTCCATCACAAATAAATTCCACTTCAGTATTGGTCATCGTTGGGTGTATAGACATACGTATCCAACCCGGACGCTCCACCAAACAACCTTCCAGAATTTTCTTTTCAATAGATTTTGAAGTCGGTTCATCTACATGTAACAAATAATGTCCGTATGTACCGGCACAAGAGCAGCCTCCGCGTGTTTGCACACCAAACCGATCGTTTAATAATTTAACCACCAAATTATAATGCGCATGATTGATGTAAAATGAAAAAACGCCTAAACGCTCCGTATGTTTGGGTGACAAAAGGTTTAAATTTTTAATCTTTGAGAGTTTTTCAAAGATAATAGCATTCAGTTCATGTTCTCTATCCAAAATATTTTGAATGCCCATTTTTTCTTTCAACTGTATGGAGAGTGCTATTCGGATGGCTTGTAAAAAACCAGGAGTACCGCCATCTTCCCGAGATTCAATATCATCAATAAAATCATGGTCACCCCAAGGATTGGTATAACTTACCGTGCCGCCTCCTGGATGGTCTGGCACTAAGTTTTTATATAATTTTTTATTAAAAATTAATACACCTGTGGAGCCGGGACCTCCTAAAAATTTATGTGGTGAAAAAGTAATAGCATCTAAATATGACTCCTCATTTTCAGGATGCATATCAATTTTTACATAGGGCGCCGAACAAGCAAAATCTACAAAGCACAGACCATTGTTATCGTGCATTATTTTAGCAATCGCATGATACGGTGTTCTAATACCTGTAACGTTGGAACACCCAGTAATTGCCGCTATTTTTATGGGTGTTTCACTATACTGCTCTAATAATTTTTCTAAACTTTCTAAACACGGCAAACCTTCTTCATTTGACGGAATGACTTTTACCCGAGCAATAGTTTCTAACCATGATGTTTGGTTGGAATGATGTTCCATATGTGCCACAAAAATAATGGGTCTTTTTTCTTCTGGGATTTGGGTGTGTTCTTTTAGGTTTTCATTTAATTTAAGACCTAAAATACGCTGGAATTTATTGATGGCTCCCGTCATGCCTGTGCCCTCAGTTAATAGCACATCATCACTTGAAGCATTCACATGTTTTTTAATAATGCTTCTTGCTTCATGATAAGCGTGCGTCATCACACTACCGGTTATCGATGTTTCTGTATGTGTATTTGCTACAAAGGGACCTATATCATTTAAAAGTTGGTCTTCGATAGGCCGGTATAATCTTCCGCTGGCTGTCCAATCCGCATAGATGATTTTCTTTTTTCCATAAGGCGACACAAACGTCTTATCCAAGCCCACTACATTTTCTCTAAATGTCGCAAAATAAGTTTCAAGGTTTGATGGGAATTCAGATGTTTTTTTGGGACGCAATATGTCTTTTATAAAATTTCTAATAACACTCATGGTTTTCTATTTAAGAAAAAATAGTTCTGACTTTAACATCAAAAATATTTCTCATCAAAAAAATATTATTTTTCAAAGTTTTCAATACCTGTTTGAAGCCATGTGTGATAGTCTTCTACATCGGGGGTATAACCTACAGGTTCTAATAAATTTTCTTCATTATGATCCATTAATACATAAAACGGTTGCGAATTGGCTTTGTACTTAATGGTTTGCAATTCACTCCATTTCTGACCAATATACTTTAGTTTCTTACCTGGTTTCAATTTTGACTCTACCACTTCATGAGTTTCTAAGGGGCGTTTATCATCCACATACAAGGATATCAAAACCACATCGTTTTTAAGGATGTTTAATACTTCTTGTTTTGGCCAAACGTTTTGCTCCATTTTTCGGCAATTCACACAAGCCCAACCTGTAAAGTCAATCATAACAGGCTTACCTACTTCTTTTGCGTATAAGAGACCTTTATCATAATCATTAAATGCTAAAATATCGTGTGGAGCCAAGAGATGTGAGCCATCTGGCAGTCCTTCATGCAAATCTAAAACTGAGGCTGTTCCCATTTTTGAATACCCAACACCGTATGGCGATTCGCTATATTCCAATGGCGGAGGGAAAGCACTTATTAAATTTAATGGTGCTCCCCAAAGGCCGGGAATCATGTAAACGGTGAATGATAATACCACTAAACCTAAGCTCAATCTTCCCACAGAAATATGGGTTAAGGGTGAATCGTGTGGTAATTGTATTTTCCCAAATAAATAAAATACTAATGTTCCAAAGATGGCAATCCAAATAGCTATAAAGACTTCACGTTCCAGCATGTGTAATTGTAATACTAAATCGGCTTGCGACAGAAATTTAAAAGCCAAAGCTAATTCTAAAAATCCAAGGACTACTTTTACCGTGTTTAACCAACCTCCCGATTTTGGCAAAGAATTTAACCAACCCGGAAATGCTGCAAATAAAGCAAAAGGTAAAGCGATGGCTAATGAAAAACCTAACATGCCAATTATAGGAGCCAATCCTCCTTTGGATGCGGCTTCAACTAGTAAAGTACCAACAATAGGGCCTGTACACGAAAAAGACACTATTGCAAGGGCTAAAGCCATAAAAAAGATACCTATCAATCCGCCTCTATTGGCTTGTGAATCTACTTTATTTGCCCAAGAATTTGGTAGCATAATCTCAAAAGCACCCAAAAAGGATACTGCAAAAATAACTAACAGTAAAAAGAAAATAATATTAAACCATACATTGGTTGCCAGTGCGTTTAAAGCATCGGCACCAAAGATGCCTGTTACAGCAGTTCCTAAAAGCACATAGATTACAATAATACAAATACCATAGATAATTGCATTTTTTATTCCAGCAGCTTTATTTTTACTTTGCTTAGTAAAGAAACTCACGGTCATAGGAATCATAGGAAATACACAGGGTGTTAGTAATGCCGCAAACCCCGATAAAAAAGCAATAAAAAAGATAGACCAAAGCCCTTTTTTGGAGTCTTCATTGGTTGTTATATCTACATTACCTGAAACAGCTTCATTTACATTGCTTTTAGTTGAATTTACTACTGAACCATCAGAAAGTGTGTATACCAAATCTACTTCGGTTGGTGGTAAACAACGTGCATCATCACATACCATAAATTCAACAAAGCCCTTGATAACCGTTACACCTTCTTCTACTATAACTTTTTGTTTGAAGGTTGCTGTTGCTTCAAAAAACTTAATTTTCATTTCAAAAACAGGGTCGTCTACAATATGCCCCTCACCTTCTGTGGTATTTCCTGATATTTTAAAATGGCCATCGCTATCATCATAGGTAAATGTGGTTGGTATTGGGCCGTCTTCAGGGACCTTTTGTGAATACAAATGCCATCCTTTTTCAATAGATGCTTTTGAAACCAAAACATATTCGGTGTCTGATAATTTTTCAACACTAGTTTTCCATTTTACGGGGTCTAGTACTTGAGCTTGACTAACTAAAGAGGCAGTAAACACTAAAAATAAAAGTATGTTCTTCATGGTCTTTATTTTAAAGATTTCTTACTATTCTGGTTTAAATCGGCAACGGTTTCCGTTTCCAAAGATTTTTTATGGCGTATACCAAAATTAATAGAAGCAGACGAGATTTCCGGATCCATGCCTAAACTATATAACATAGTGTCGTTTTCTGGAATATTAACTACAAAACGTTCTTTAGAGGTTTTAACCGCTGGGATTTTTGAGAATTTTTCTATTATTTTTTGTTCAATCTCGGCAACATTTATATCTCCAATTATAACAAAGGCTTGTAAATCTGTTCTATACCAATCATGATAAAAATCACGAAGGGATTTATAGTCAAAACTTTCAACCACACTCATTAAACCAATTGGCATTCTGCTAGCATATTTTGAATGGTTAAATGTAATAGGCAATGATGTTTCAAATAAACGCATGCTCCCATTTTGACGTGTACGCCATTCTTCTTTTATAACACCACGTTCTGAATCTATTTCTTCATCTGTTAATAATAAATAATTAGACCAGTCTTTAAGAACGGTTAAGCAAGTATCAATCAAACCATCTTTTGTTGGGATGTTATTTAAATTATATACGGTTTCGTCAAACGATGTATAAGCATTTATATCTTTTCCAAAAACAGCTCTATGCTTTTGTAGCGTATTTAATATGCCTTTACCAGGGAAGCTTTCGGTACCATTAAAAGCCATATGTTCTAAAAAATGTGCCAAGCCTTGCTGATTATCGTTTTCTAGAATAGAGCCTACATTTTGAATTATATAATAACTAACAGCATCTTTTACTACATCGGTATTTTTAATATAATAGGTAATCCCATTGGTTAAATTGCCTTTCTTTATAGAAGTATCTACTGGTAAATAATCGGAATAAGTGACTCTTTGGGCTATACTTTTACAGGCGAAAAGGATAAATAGAATAAAAACACGTTTCATAGTTGCTGCTGTTTTTTTCAGAATTTTAAAAAATGATTTTAGGAAATTTATAAATTTGGGGTTAAGTAACTGTACATAAAAATTGTTTTTATGTACAGCCCTTAAAAACCTTTTTGTTCATTAAAGAGTGACTAATTTAAAACTTGAACAGTAAAGACTTTAATTGATAATCGCTGTTATTTATTAAAACAAAATAATTAAGTTTTACCCCTATTAATTAAATATTAAAATTAAAAAAAATGTTTTTTAGCATGACATTGCTATATACTTAATTCATTAAATAAACCAATTAGTTCTGGTTCGGATGGTCTAGGCGCATTCGCTGTCAAAATATGACCTTGAGGGTCTAATAAAATAAAACGAGGGATTCCTTTGATTAAATACTCTTGAATAAATTGAGATTCCCAAGCATTATCCGCAAATAGCTGAACGCCTCCTAAGTTTTCTTTAGAAACCATTCTTTTCCATTTTTCGTAATCCGAGGTTTTATCAATTGAAATACTTATAAATTCAATATTCTTATTGTGGTACGTTTTTTCAATTTCTTTTAAAGAAGGAATTTCTTTTTTACAAGGTGCACACCATGTTGCCCATACATCAATATACACGTATTTACCTTTAAAATCGGATAATGACTTTGTGCCTCCCGAATAGTTTTTATAATCGACAAACTGCGGTGAAACTTGCCCTTTTTCTACCTTTTTTAATTTTTTATAGTTATCGCTAATAGTTGCCTTATGGTCGCTATTTGTTGAACCTTCCATAAATATTTTATAAAACTCATCTAAGCTACTTGTATATGTAATACCGTAAACAGATTCACTGTACAATAAACTATTACGAATGGTATCATTCTGTATAGCTGCTATTTCTTTTAAATTAGCTATGTCTCTTGGCATTTTATTTTCCTCTATTAATGTTTTTGCCGTTTTCTTTAAATTTATATTTAATATTCTTTTATATGCTGAAGAAAAGAGATAATCATCACCATTATTAAAATCAAAATCTTTTAAATCTGGAAGAAATTGCTCTGAGACTTTAAACGTGTTATCTTTTGTAAAATAATTATGAAACTCTTCATAACTTAATAGGTTATTGATGTATTCATATCTTATATTTCTTAACTCTTTCTTTCTAAAATCATTAGAAATTTTCAAATTTTTAGCCAATAAACTTATACTGGTATCCTTAATTTTAGCGACTGTTTCTTTATAATCTTTTTCGCTTAAGCTATAAAAGTGTTTTCTGTTTTTTATTAATTTCAATTCCTTTTGTCTTTTAGCTAAAATATAGTTATTAGCCTCAGCGCCTTTTCCTGCATACGTTAACGTATTATTGAAATCGTTAGCATCAAATTTTAATGTAACGTTATACCCTTTCTCAAAATAAGGTCTTAGATACACTTTTCCATGAGATATTAAATGCGCCCCATTATCAACCTTTAAAGTATCTATAAAATGACCGGTTGAAGACAATTGTATGGTATCTTTTATTTCTGTATTGTTAATAGAAACAACTATATAATCTTGTATTTTATTTGCTATTTCACCTGATAGAATAATGTAGTCTTTCTCATGGTCTTTTTTACATGATACTAGACATAGTATGCAAAATAATTTTACGATATTTTTCATCTGTTCTCTGTTTTTTTTTATATTATTTATAAACCATCCATTTTTATAATGGATGGTTTATAAATAAATTAATTAGCAAATTGTGCCTGAATGGCTTCTAGCTTTTTTTTAGCAATCTTTTTTACTTTAGTGCTAATGGTATCGGCCATTTTTACCGCAAGTATTCCTGCTTTTATGGCTTCTTCTTTATTACCCATCTTACTTTGTATTAGGGCGTACGTTGAAACCGTACCATAACTATTCTGTGGCATTTGGTAAGCTTTAGATATTAAATAAGCCGATTGTTTTAGAATATCTTTATCAATATCCGTTTCATCACGAGTCGCAGACCTTGCAATAAAAGCAATTGTTTCTGGATCGTTTTGTAACACATTATCAACATAAAAATTAGACGTTTCTATGAATTTTTTAGAATCTTTTGTTTTTAAGAAGTATTCACAATGTAAAATTGCTACATCTTTAGGGTTATCTGTGATTTTTTTCAAAGAATCTAATTGTGATAAAAATAAGGTGCTATTCAAGGTGTTTAAACTTTGGTATATGTTTCTTTTCAACACTTTCTCATAAACTTTATTTATGGCAGACTCTCCAGCGATTTCTTTGTATAATGATTTATTCTTATTAAGTAATTTAAATAAATCGCTTTCTTCATTAGAAGTAAAAGCTTGAACAAGTTTCCATCCAGAATATGTTTTTAACCAAGTACTATCTACCTGAGACATCACCTCATCTAAAACTTTTTTGCTTTTAGAGGCGCCACTTTTTCTTAAAGCTATGGCATAATCTAGCTTTTCGTCTACGGATAATTTTCCTTCTTCATAAAATTTAGCTAAAGTGCCTAATGCTTTTTTAGGGTTAATTGCATTTTGCCCCAAATCTAAAAAGCGTTCTGCACTCATTTTAGATCCAGATTTATGTATAACTTCTCCCTTATGGTTTATAAACAAATAGGTAGGAAATGATTGGACTCCATATTTTTTTCCAATTTCAGGGCCTTCGCCTTTTTCCATATCCAGTTTTACATTAATAAAAGTTTTATTATAAAAACTAAAAACTTCTGGTTTAGTAAAAACATTTTTATCCATCCATTTACACGGAGCACACCAAGATGTATAACAGTCAAGAAAAATTAATTTATTTTCTTTTTTCGCTATTTCAAGTAAACTAGTAAAGGAGCCGTTTTTGAAATTAATTTCTGAATCTGGTTTTGGCTTTTCTTTACAAGAAATGAATAGAAATAAAAAAACTAATGCAATAGAAAAATGTTTCATTAATAATCTGGATTTTGATCTATCATATTGTTAGATAGTTTAACTGATTGAAAAGGTATTGGTAAAATAAGTTTAGAATCAGAAGAAATAGGTTTAAAGTCATTAATATCAAGATCTCCTTCTTTGTAATAACGTACTAAATCAAACCATTCTTCGCCACCTTCACCACCTAATTCATATATTTTCTCTTTTCTAATAGCTTCTAAAAGCTCAGTTTTATCGGCTGTTTCAATAAGTGTATTATCACTTCGTTCTCTAATCATATTCAACGCATCTAACGAGGCTTCAATATCATCATCTCCTCTTAACACTGCTTCAGCATATATTAAATAAACCTCTCCTAAACGCATAAAATATTCTGTGTCTGCCGTAAGTGCCTCGCCATTATAAACTGAATTATTAAACTTATTATTTACGCCATTAGAAGCTATAGCTGCACTTTTTCTTAAATCCCCCTCCATAAAGTCCTTGTAAAAGTCAGTTAGGCCAAAATAAGATCTGAATATAAATGCTTTGTTGTTTCTATCATTGGCATTATCAAAAGGAGTTTGAAATAATACTTCTTTGGTATTTGCTATTTTTTTTGTAAAAATATCAGCAAAAGCATCTTCTAAAGTTCTATCATCAGCCTCAATTACTTCAAGTGCAAGTTTGGCTGCTGTAGTATAATCCTTTTTATAAAGCAATACTTTACTCTTTAACGCTTTAGCAAATAAATTTGATGTATAGAATGTGTTTGAAAAATCTGGCCCATATTGTATGGCATAATCTAAATCTTCTAAAATTAGCGCATAGGTATCCTTAACGTTTGCTCTACCTTGAATTATAGCATCCGAAATTGGTTCTTCTTTTAAGACAATTCCGTAGTTTGAATTTTCATCAAAAAACTGTCCCCAAAACCTTAATAAATAAAAATTTGTTAGTGCTCTTAATGTTTTTGCCTCTGCAATAATTTCATTTTTTCTAGAATCATCAGAATCAAGTTTCTCAGTTTTTGTGATGATATGATTTGCATTATTTAAAAGGAAATACATTTTTGTATATAGCAATTCTATATAAGCATTTTCTGAGGTAACTTCATTGTTAAAAAACTGACTAAAACTACCTGGCCCTCTACTGCCAACTTTCATAGTTAACCCCATTAAGGAAGAAAACCCAGGTACATATGATGTAAATTCTAATCCATCTATTAATATTCCATAAGTGCCATACAATGCTGTTTGAGCCTGATCTATGTTGGTAATTACATTCTTCTCTGATACCTGATATACAGGTTGTATATCTGTGACATCAACTAAATCACAAGAGGTGATAAATAAAAACGTAGTTAAAAAAACTATATGCTTTGTAAATTTTATTGCTTTCATAATATTATAAGTTTAAATTTAATCCTAATGAAATGGTTTTTACAGGAGGGTAAGAGGCGGTATCATAACCTTGTCTAAAGTTATTTGAACCGTTGTAATTAACTTCAGGGTCTAAGCCACTATATGATGTAATTACAAAAATATTACTTGCCGATAATGATAAGCTTGCCCGTTGAATAAATAGCTTTTTAAGTAGGCTAGGATTAAGTTTATATGTGACATTTATATTTTTAAGTCTAAAAAATGAAGCATCTTCAATGAAAAAGTCAGAATTTCTACTATTGTTATTTGGATCTCTTAACGCCAAACGAGGAATATCAGTATTTGTATTTGTTGGAGACCAAGCATCTAAAATTCCTGTTGAGTAATTATTTGTATGTGTGTCAAAAATTAATAGATCTGTTTTATTAGTATTGTATAAATAATTACCAACACTAAAATTAAATAATGCAGAAACTTCAAAATTTCCAATGCGAATAATGTTACTCCATCCACCAAAAAAGTCTGGTTCAGCTTTTCCAATAATATTATTATCATCATCACCTATATATCCATCTCCATTTACATCAGCAAACTTAAAATCACCTGGAGCCGTATTAGCAGATTGATAAACACCATTGGGAGAATTAGTATTTAAATCATCTATTTCTGTCTGGTTTTGAAAAATACCTGCTACTTTATATCCAGAAAAATAACTAATTGATTCTCCTTCTATTAAATTATTATAATATCCGCCATTTAATTTAAGTACTTTACTTTTTATTGATGTTATATTTAAGTCGGTAGTCCATTGAAATTTATCAGTTGAAATAACATCTATACCAATTTGAAATTCAAAACCTTTATTTAAAAAATCTCCAATATTTGAAAATTGACTACTACCACCTGTTTCTAAAATAACGTCTCTAAGTAATATTTGATCAGAGGTTTTCTTATTAAAATATCCTAAAGACCCATTAATTCTTCTGTCCCACAAAGAGTAATCTAATGATACATCTAACTGGTTAGTGGTTTCCCATCTAATATTTGGGTTTGGAATTGTATTTGAAACCACCCCATTATTATTGTTATAAAAACTCCCTGCAGCGAAAAAAGTGTCATATTGAAAATCTGAAAAATTAGCAGATCCAGTTTTTCCGTATGATGTACGAAATTTTAAATCATTTACAAAATCAACATCTTCTAAGAAAGACTCTTTGCTAATTCTCCAAGCTATTGCACCAGATGGGAAATATCCCCATCTATTTTCGGGTCCAAATTTGGTAGATTTATCTGCTCTACCAGTAAAAGTTACATAATATTTATTACTATAATTATAGTTAACTCTTAAAAAAGATGATGATAAACCACTAATAGTACCTCCAGTGGTTAAAGCAACATTTGATGCAGCTCCTGGCGTTATTAAAACCTCATCATCAGGAAAATTGGTAGCATTAACATTAGAATATTCACTTTTGTTTTGTGTATGTGAAACACCTATAACAGAATTGATATCATGCTTATTAATTTTTTTATTAAAATTAAGAGTGTTATCTAAAACTCTAGAAGAAAATGTATTTTCTCCTTGCTTAAGGGTTCCTTTACGAGAATAAGCCAATTCTAATGGGTCATAACTTGGTGTGTATCTAAAACTAGAATTATCTGAAGTTCTATAAGAATAGGTTGTTTTAAAGAAAAGCCCTTTGGTTATTTCGTATTCTCCAAATAATGATAATATTATGCTTTTGTTTGTAACAGAATTAGGGTATGTTGTTTTTGCGTAAGGATTTGCTTGAAACGAAAAACTAGGTGCATCATAAGCATAATCACCATTTTCGTCATAGATAGGAATATCTGGTCTATATTTTACGGTTTGATAATAAAATGTATTTCCTCGTCCTTTATTTTCTGAATCGTTGTAATTGAAATTAGTCCCGACTCTAAGTTTGTCAGAAAGTTTGGTTTCTAACTTTGTTCTTAAGGTATTTCTTTTAAAGCTAGTTCCTAATATGGCTCCTTTTTGATCTGTAACTCCAGCCGAAAGCGAATAAAGTGAAGACCCGTTTAAAGAACCACCATTCGCATTTAAATAGTAGTTTGTATTAATAGCCCCTTGGTCTGTTTCTTCTTTCCAATCAGTATTAACATTTGTACCGTATGGGTATAGCGAGCTATCAGCAGGAAGATTTGCTCCTGCATTGCCATAAGCTTGTTCTATAACATCATGAAACTGTTCTGAATTAAGCATAGAATAATCATTAGTAAACCTAGAGATGCTTGTAGTTCCACTAAGACTAATACTAGGTACAGAAGAATAACTACCTTTTTTGGTTGTAACAATTATAACACCGTTTGCTCCTCTTGAACCATATATAGCTGTTGCTGAAGCATCTTTTAAAATATCAATACTCTCAATATCCTGAGGGTTTATTGAAGATAAAGGAGATAACTGCGAATATGAACTCTCTGCGTAAAAGGAATTCCCTAAGCCTTGCCCTATTTCAATTGGAAGTCCATCAATAACATAAAGTGGTTCATTATTTCCAAAAACAGAGGTTAGTCCTCTAATTCTTATTGACGCTTCTGAGCCAGGCGCTCCTGATGCTGTGACCACATGCACACCTGAAGCCCTACCAATTAATGCATTATCTAAACTTATTGGATTTGATTTATTTATTTCACCAACATTAATGGTAGAGACTGACCCTGTTAAATCTCTTTTCTTTTGGCTTCCATAACCTACTAGTACAACGGCATCTAAAGACTCTGAATCTGTTTCTAGAGTTACACTAATTTCTAAACTGTTAGCTACCACTATCTCTTTAGTTTTTAGACCTACATAGCTAAAAACCAAAACACTTCCTTTTGTTGCAATTATGGTATATTTTCCATCAAAATCGGTAAAGGTTCCATTTTTAGTGCCCTTTTCAAGAACATTAACTCCTGCAGCAGGCACGCCGTTGTTGTCTGTAACTATTCCAGAAACCTTACTCTGAACGGCTTCATTTTCTACAATAAGTATGGTATTATTTTCAATACATTTTATACTAAAATCGCCATTTGACAGACTCCTTTCTAAAAGGTTATTAACTTTAACAGTTCCTTTCCTTAGATGAATTTTCGGATAATCTTTAAACATGTTCACTTGATAAATAAATGTATAATCGGTTTGATTCATAATAAGATCAAAAATCTGATCCACAGTTATCGTTTTATCGGCGTTAATAGTTATTTTAACGTTCTGAGACAGCACATTATCTGGTGTAAAGCTAAAAACGGTTGTGCATAATAAGAATATAAATGCTCTCATAATGGTTGTTAATAATTTTTTTCTTAAACAAAAAAAATCTTTTGTTGGTTTAATTTTCATAAATTTAAATATTGTTAGTGAGTTAAACATTTAATTGATTAATGATTCAAAAAAGGGGGATAAAGTGATATTCTTTGGCTAGTTGAAAACTTTGCTCCCTTTTATTTTTAATTTTTCAAGAATATTGTTTTGTTTTCTATGTCATAGGCTTCTATAAAATTTATATTTTGGATTAATTTCAAAATATCTTCGATATCCTGATTTTTATTTAACACGCCTTTAAAATGGATATCTTCTAGCGACTTGTCTTCAAAAACAATTTCAACATCATACCATCTTGATAATGTCTTCATAATGTCTTTTAAGGTTTTATCCTTAAAGCTAAATAGTCCATTTTTCCAAGCAATTTCTGAATACACATCAACCGAGGATACACTTGATTTTTTAGTATCAGTATTTAGGTTAAATTGCTCTCTAGGTTTCAGTACTTTTCTTTGATTTTCAACGCTCACTACTACTTTTCCTTTCACTAATGTTGTAGCGATACTGGTTTCATCTTTATAGGCTTTGACGTTAAATTCTGTTCCTAAGACTTGTATTTCTTGTAGATTATGAAGCACTTTAAAATCGGCTCCATTGTGCTCACTACTATGAGAGACATCAAAATAAGCCTCGCCGTAAACAAGTTCAACTTGACGACTGGCGCCTTCTCTAAAACTTACTGGATATTTAAGCTGGGTTTCTGAATTTAACCAAACTTGAGTGCCATCGGATAATTTCACGAAATATTGGCCACCTCTTGGTATGGTTAAATAATTGTAGATTATTTCCTTTGTAGCTACACTAGGTTCTTTATAAACCAATGCTTCACCATCGCTAGATAAATTATCAGAAATGTATTGTTTCCCTTTTTCTAATGAAATCGCAGTACCATCTTCTAAAGTTAAAGTAGCCTTATCTGATCCTATTTTTATAGTATTATTAGTAATTACCGGATCAACTACTTCATTAACATTTTCCTTCTTAATTAAAAAAGTAATAGAAATTAATAACACAATAGATGCTGCTGCAACATACTTTAAATAGTTAGTTTTCTTAACTTCTTTCGGCTTTATCTTCTTTTCTATTGCATTCCAACCTTTTTCAATATCTATTAATAAGTTATCATCATGATAATTTCCCTGAACTTTCTTAAAATATGCTTTATGAAGTTCGGACTCATTATACCATTCCCAAAAAATAGTGGCTTCTTCTTCAGAAAGGGTATCATTTAGTTTCTTTAAAATTAATTTGAATTCCATTTAGTTGTCTTGTATTAGCATGCTTTAACATTATGACAACGATTAGGTAACAATGGGTGACAAAAAAATTGCGTTTTTTTTAAAAAAAATTGAAATTACATAAATTTAAATCAAAGAAAGTGGATTTTTACTGATTTAATTTAAGCAACATAAGGATAACTGTTACCATTTCTGCGATTTTAGATTTAGCTCTTTTTAACTGCGTTTTAACTGTGTTAACTGAAATACCCAATTCTTTGGCAATTTCTAAGTACTTATAATTGTGCAAAAATTTAAGTTTAACAATTTGTTGCATTTTTTCTGGAAGCGTATCTACAATTTTTAAGATTTGATGGTACACAATGGCTTTATCTTCTTCAGAAGTAGAATTAAAAACATGTTCAGAAATTAAATTGATATTAAAATCCAATAATTCTAAATTATCAGTAATCTTTATGGACTTTAAGTAGTTAAAGCATCTATTTCTAACCATAGTATAGAGATAGCCCTTTAAAGAAGTTTCAATATTTAATTTATTTGCATGCTCCCATATATATATAAAGATTTCTTGAACAATGTCTTCACTGGCATCTTTATCAAAAAGATAACCATTTGCATAAACAACAAATTCTTCATAATGCTTATCAAAAAAGGTTTTAAAAACCTTTTCGTTTTTTTTACTTATTTCCTCAAGTATAAGGTTCATTAAATTAGGGAGCTATTATGTGTTTAAACAAATCTATTAAAAAGAAATATAACAAAAATTAATAACTATAAAACATTTGCTAGTTATTCAATTTAAAAGAACTAAAATTGAGATTAAAAAAATTAAATTAACGATTAACTATAACTAAATTCTAATATATGCACTTCAAGTTTAAGCACTCCAATCACTATACTGACCTTCGGCTTGCTGCATAATTTCTTCTAGAATTTCATTAAGCTTTGCTAAACTTACTTTTTTACGCAATTCCTTTTTAACAGCAAGTCTAATAGCTGCTTTGGCATTTTCTTTCTTAGTCCAATCGTATTGAAGATTAGATTTTACCGCTTTTACCACCGCATGTACAATATCTTGAATGGGGCCTTCTTCTTTTATAATATCTTTTTTTGCTGCCAGAATATCATAAAACGCTAATTCTTCTTCGCTTAGTCCTAGCTCTTCGGTACGTTTATCTTCATTTTGTAAGTCTTTTGCACGTTCTACCATTTCGGCAATAGTAGCATAACTATCTAATGCATTGGTGTGGTAGCGTTCTATTACCTTTTCAAGTTCCTCTCTTAAAGATGTGTATTTTTTAATATTTTTATGAAGACGTAATTTGATTTCATCTTTTAAAATATTTTTAATCAATTCTATTTTTAAAGCGTGTCCATCTTTTTCATTTTTTGCTCCTAATAAAAAGGTTTCATCTAAAATGGAGATATCTGGTTTTTCTATGCCAGCCATGGCGAATACATCAACAATATCCTCAGAATCGATACTTTGACTAATCAGTTCTTTAATTCTTTCTTTTTGCTCGCCTCTACTTGATGTTACCGATTTGGCGTTTCGCAAAGCTTTAGAAACATGTTGCGCAAATAATACATCTACAGCATACGCTTGTATTTCGGTTTGGCTTTTTACAATAGATAACAGACTAGACAATGTTTTCTCTGCCTTCATGTAATTGTTTGCATCTTCATCGTATTTAATCACATGATTTAATGCTGCTTTTACTAAAAGCACTTTATCAGCATCACGCAAACGTTTCCAATCGGAATAATCAATAGATTCAGGTATAAAGGCTTTGCATATTTCAACTTGATTGAAAAACAATTCTAAAGCTTGCTCCATATCAATTGTTGGCTTGCCTTCTCCGCCACTGCCTGTATATTTACTAGTTGCTGTTTTTAAGTTATCGCCAATACCAATATAATCTACAATAACCCCGTTTTTCTTATCTTTTAAAACACGGTTGGTTCTAGTAATGGCTTGCATTAAATTATGACCTTTCATAATTTTATCTACATACATGGTGTGAACACAAGGTGCATCAAAACCTGTCAACCACATGTCTCTAACAATCACGATTTTTAAAGGATCGTCTTCTTTTTTAAATCGTGCTTTTATCCCTTCAGTAGCATCTTTTGTTCTAAAGTGTGGATTCCAATCTACTGGATCTTTAGAGATATTTCCTGTCATCACTACGGCGACTTCTGGGCAACCGTCTAAAGCGGTTAGGGCATTATACATTTTTACGCAATTGCGTCTGCTCATGCAAACCACCATCGCTTTCCCTTTTAAGGTGTTCGTTCGGTTTGTATAATGGTTTAAGATGTCTTTTGCTATTTTATTAACACGATCTTCACTTCCTGCGGCATCTTCAATAGCGGCCCATTTCAGGTTACTATTATCTTCTTCACCTTCGGTTATTTCATCAACTTCATCATCAATACTTTCATTCCATAAATGAAGCTTAGCCAAACGGGGTTCGTAAAAAATATTTACAGTGGCATTATCGGCTACCGCTTGTTTAATATCGTAAGTATGAATTACAGACCCAAATACTTCTTGTGTATCGGCATCTTTACTATCTATGGGCGTTCCTGTAAAACCTATAAAAGACGCTTTTGGCAACGCTTTACGTAAATTAGAAGCAAAGCCATCTAGCAAACCATATTGCGTTCTGTGGGCTTCGTCTGCCATAACGATAATGTTTTCGCGATCGGACAAAATAGGATGTTCCAATTCGCCTAAAGCCTCGTCTGTGGTTTGCTTTAATCTGAACTTTTCAATAGTTGTAAAAATAACACCGCCAGCACCTGCGCTTAATAACTTGCGTAAATCGTTTGTGGTATCGGCATGTTGCACATCGCCAACTAAATCTTTTGCGAGTACAAAGTTTTCATACAGTTGTCGGTCTAAATCACTTCTGTCGACTTGTATAACAATGGTTGGATTTTTTAATTCTTGAAGACTACGCAAAATACCTGTGTAAATCGCCATAGAAATACTTTTGCCCGAACCTTGGGTATGCCAAATGACACCAATACGACCATCACCAAACGGGCGTACCGATTTTTTTGCTGCGTCTACCGCAAAATTAACACCGAAAAACTGATGGTATTTGGCTCCTTTTTTTATGAGCTTTCCATTATGATCTTCATGAAAAATGAAGTTTTTTATATAATTAAGTATTCTATCTTTTGGAAATAAACCGAATAACAAGGTGTGCATTTGGAAATCGTTGTCTTGTACGGTATCTCTACCGTTAATACTTTTCCAAGCTGCAAACCATTCCATACCCGAACTAAACATACCATGTTGCGCCTCGTTACCATCGCTAATAATAGTTAGAGCATTATACTCAAACAACAACGGAATATCTTTTTTATAATGCTGTATTTGGTTGTGTGCTTCTTTTACGTTGGTGTTTTGATCGTACCAGTTTTTCAATTCAAAAACAATTAATGGTAAACCGTTAATGTAAATAATAATGTCTGGTCGACGTTTATTTTTTCCTGTAATGCTAAACTGATTCACTGCCCAAAAGCTATTATTTTCTGGGTTTGTAAAATCTATAGGATACATATGTACTGCTTTTTCTTTACCCGAAGCATCTTCGTAAGCAAACTCAATCCCTTTTGTGAGTTTTAAATGAAAGCTGCGGTTACGATGCTCTAAATCGGCTCCTGCATTATTGGTAAACTCCGATACTGCTAAGGTTTGAATTTCTTTTGGAATATCTGGATATTGCTGTTGTATAAACTGAAGCAACCTATCTTTTAATACCACTTCGGTATTATGGTTTTGTGGTAAGGCTGTGCCTAATTGGTGTTTGTAACCTAAATCGGTTAACCAATCTATAGTGGCTTGTTCTATGGTTGCTTCTGTTGTCATAATTCATATCCTGTGAAAACAGGAATCTTATTAATTAAACTAGGTGTTCTACTTGTGCTCTAAATTCTTTTAAACGGACTTCTCCACTTATTAGTTTTGGTAATAGGGTGTCCCGGAGTTTTGTTAGGGATTGGTTTTCTTTTTCATTTGAAAAAATCAATCTAGATAATGAATAAAATTCAGCTAAAACCTCTTGAATAATTGAATCCTCCTTTGGCATCGCAATACCAATTGATAGTAAATTACTTTTATTCAATTTTGGTTGAACAGCACCTGTTAAATACGGATTCATATCCATTTGGGCAATATGACAAATAACCAGTTTATTAATTCCGTTTTGTTTTCCTTCCAAAATATGTGCATGATTATTAACCCAAAATTTACCAATAGCACTAAAGCCAATAGGAGTTTTACGTGAGCGCAAATTTTCTCCATCTTCAGATATAATTACATATTCTCCATCAAAAATAAAATCATCAATATTATCAATTACACCTGATGCCCCATAATATGGATATTCACCTTTTCTTTTACTTCTTTGTCCTGTACTTAAAGGAATCCTTTTGGAATTTAGTATATACGCCAGATCATCTATTTTCTTTTCTTCCCAACCTTTAGGAATCATCCCCAATTCACTATCTACAAACTCGCCATCTTGAAAAGGGCCAAAATCTACAAACCAATGCTTGTACAATGCCATAGCCATGCCTTCTAAGGTTTTGTTTGTGGCTAGGTTGTTTTCTATTTTATCGTCTATTGCTGATAGGATGTTTGCTATTTGGGTTTGTTCTGGGAGTGGGGGAAATGGAATTTCCCATTGTTTTAAATTGTTCCAATCTGCACGAGGCATTTTTGTTCCTGTACTAGTTTCTGTTGCTTTATCCGTAAATTCTTGAGTTTTTATAAACTGATGTAAATAACTTTGAGAAACTAAACTTTCATTTTTAGTATTAATTATTAGCATATCCGTTGAACATATTCCTGAAAACTTAGGTCTATAAACCTTTTTGAAATATGGCCTTATTTTACCATAAAGAATATCTCCTTCAACAAATTTTGATTTATTACTTGAAACTTCACTTGCATTACCTATTCCATCCAATAAAAAATTTCCTTGTCCGATATGTTCTAAACCTAGATACTTTTCACCATTAAAGTCAGAAGGTTTAATTCCTTCTTTTCTTAATTTGGCAATGTCTTCTAGTTTATATGTTTTCCAGTTATTTGGCATTAATTTTTTTATTACTTATTCATTCTTTTTGTTTGTTCATATCACATGAGCAAACTTGTTTTTTTGAACATTAAAAATGGTTTATTTCTATTTTTTATTTAAAAACCTAAAAAGAAATAAAAAGAAAACCCCTTGTAAACACTGTGTTTTAACTATTTTATTTTCGTTTTTATTTTTCATTTATTTTTTTTTAGACAATTTATATGTTCTATTTTTTCTACCTCCTAAAGGAAGTAAACGCCCCTCTTCTGTGAGTGCATATAAACACTTTTGAATATCGTTTAGTTCTACATCTTTAATATGCTTATGGATTTCTTGTTTAGAACGCTCACCATTATATTTTAGATACTCAATAATTAAATGCTTTAACTGTTCTTTATCTATTGTTTTTAAGGTAGGAACGATGTTTAATTTTGATTGTGAAAATAAGGCTGGGTTTAATAAATACTCTGTTCCTTTTTTAATACCTCTTGTGGTTAAAATAGACTTTTCTAATAAGCTACCTAACCAACTTCTTAACCGATCTTCTGTAGATAACTGTAATTTAAAGGATAATTGTGTAGAAAGTATTTTTTTATCAGAAGCCACCAAGCCAAGTACAATATATTCTTTTTGACTTAATTTAAAGTGTTGTGAAATATACTCTAAAATCTCTAATGCCTCTTTGTCTACAACACCAGAATATACGGTAACCGCAGTTTTATTAATGGAACTCTCTATTACTGGTAAAGGCTTTATTTCTCTTACTAGTTTTTCATAAATAAGATCATAACCAGAACCTTCTCCTTCCATTAACCCTAAATCATGAAGTGTTTGTATTAAATGCGGATTACGCCTGTGTCTTTCATGCAAAATATTATCGGCTGTAATACCTAAAGGCAAACCACCAGGGTTAGTAATTACCATTCTGTCGGGATATACTTCTATAAATATATCTCCAGAAATGGTATATCGTTTGTGTGCAATGGCATTAATAAGTAATTCTCGAATTACTTCTTTTGGATAATTGCGTAATTGTTTCCTAAAGAGTCCACTAGAAATTTCTGTTGAATAATTTAGCTCTATAGCTTCTTTTTCAATTTCGATAAGTAATTCCTTAGGGTTGTGTAAATGAAAGTGCCAGTCCTTTTTTCTTATTTTCTCTTCAAGGTCATTATAAACAATATACTGAATAGTTAAGGGATAACTTAATCGGGCTCGTTGATTCGCTCTACCTAACCAAATTACACCTAAGTTTGTTAAAAAGCCTTCTTGATTAATTAATTGATAAAACTCTAAAATTTCCTCGTTAGATTTTTCTTTTATAAAATCTGAAACAAATTTCGAATTTTGAATTTGCTCTATAAAATAAGTGACTTGATTTATGTCTGCATCCTCTAATCTTATTCTTCCTACAGAGACCAACTCCCACTGAAAAGCACTTTTTTCTGCTGCTAAATTGGTAAGTTCTTCACCAGAAACAGGCACACAATTATCTGTAACTCGAATAAAAACTTTACCTGTAGAAGTTGTAGCAATTGTACGCGTGGAAGGATGTATCATAAATTTAAAATACTCTCCTCCATTTTCGTGAGTAATAATTTCTGGGTTTACAATACCAACAGAATCGGTTAAATCTCTAAGCCTTGATATGGTCTTATTTGCTGCTTCTTGCTCAATTTTCTGATCTTTAGGCGGCTCTGATTTGCGATCTTCAATACCAACAATAATTGAACCTCCTTGTGCATTTGCAAAAGAAACACAAGTTTCAGCTAAACTTTTAAGGTCGGACTTAGGTCCAACTACTTTTTTTAAGCTTTTAAAGTCGATATTACTATTTTCTAAAAAATCCATATATTAAAACTTGTCAAAATTCTCTAAAATCTGCTTTTGTAATTCATTCCCTTTTTCAAAATGGGTTTGCAACTGCGCTTTTAAGGTTTCCATTTTATCTTCAAAAGGAATCCCATCATCTTCAACCGCTTCCGTACCTACGTAAATACCAGGAGTTAGTTTGTAATCTTGCTTTTGTACTTCTTCTAGGGTTGCGCTGTAGCAAAAACCGTCGGTGTTATTATAATCACCTTTTATATTACGCCAAGCGTGGTAGGTTTCTGTTACTTTATCAATATCTTCATCGGTAAACACACGTAGTTTTCTACTTTCCATAGTGCCCATTTTAGAGGTGTCTATAAAAAGAATTTCGTTGGTGCGTTCTCTATGTTTGCCATCTTTACCATCTCTATTTTTACTTAAAATAAAAATGCATGCAGGAATACCTGTGGTTAAAAACAATTTGTCTGGTAAACGCACTATGCAGTCAACCATGCTATGGTCTACCATGTGTTGGCGTACGTTTTTCTCACCTTTATTATTAGAGGTCATGGCTCCATTTGCCATAACCACACTTGCTGTACCTGTACCACTTAAATGGCTCCAAAAGGTTTGCATCCACATATAATTGGCGCTACCATCGGTGGTAAATTCATCTTTTGGACCAAAGAGTCTTGGATCGTTTTCAGGTAAATCTTCGGGATGCCATTGGCTGACATTAAACGGCGGATTTACTATTATGAAATCGGCTTTTAAGTCTGGGAATTTATCTTGTAGTAAAGAATCTCCTAAGCGTACATCGAATGATAAATCGCGTAAGGCTAAATTCATTTTACATAAACGTAGTGTACCATCATAACGCTCTTGTCCGTAAATAGAAATGTTCTTTTTATCTCCATTATGGGCTTGTAAAAACTTAAGCGATTGAACAAACATACCACCAGAACCACATGCGGCATCGAAGATTTTACCTTCGTAAGGTTCAATCATTTCTACTAGTAAACGTACTATACTACCTGGTGTAAAGAATTGCCCTGCGCCAGAGCCTTCTGCAATCGCAAACTTACCAATGTAATACTCGTACACACGCCCAAGAATATCACTATCTGGATTTTCTTTTTCGGATAGTTTTGGGTTGGCTAATAGGTTAATTAAACCTGCGACTTGTTTTGCCGTTAATTGGCTTTTCACAAAAATACGCGGTAGAATACCTTTTAAATCTGGTCTATAAGTTGCTAATGTTTGATCGAGAACATCGAAAGCATCATCTACCAAAACCTTAATATTATCTTGCTCTGCATTGTCTTGCAAGAATTGCCAAGTGGCTTTTTCTGGAATAATGTATGTGTTTTTAGATAGATACTCGTCTGGATCTTCTAAAACATAGTTTTGTTCCTCTATATCTTCGGTATAATAATCTGACGCCTTATCTTCTAGTAAATCTTTTAAGGCATCTCTGCGTAACTCATAACGTTCGGATATGTGCTTTAAAAATATTAACGGCAAGATGTAATCTTTATATTGATTCTCGGCTACTGCGCCTCGTAATTCGTTTGCTGCTTTCCATAACTCCTGTTCGAAGTTAATATCTGCTTTTAGCTGGTTTTTTGACATTAAATGGTGATCTAAACTATAAAGTGACTCTAAAGAGTCCCTATTGATTATTAATTATTGGAATTTATAAATTTAATAAAGAAATGTAATTTAAAACTCAAATACTGAAATTTCTTTCGTTATTTTAAATTCTCTTATACTTTAGCGAATGTGTTACTTAAAAATCACATATATACCACACTCCCAGTCTCAACATCATAGAAGGGACACCTCCCCATTGAATCTATACTAATATTATTTATTGGTAAAAAACGCCCAATTATAAGTGTTTTGAGCTCCTGTATATCTTTTTTAGTAGCGGCTTTGTTTTCCTTAGCTGTGAGCAAGCTTTTCAAACCATCAACAACCGCCACACCAGCTGCTGCATTTCCAACACCGGCAAAACTCATTGCTTCAACCTTTGCTCCTTGCTTTTCAACTGTATTTTCAACTTTGCTTAATACTACTTCATTGGTTTTATTGCTTTGTTTTGTTTGCCAATGTCTACTTCGGCAGGAATTGGTGCAGAATTTTTGAGCACCACGCCTTTTTGGAATATATTCATCTCCACAATGCAAGCAAACTTCTGTTTTTTTCATAATTATACGTAAATTGAACGTTAAATTTACGTATAATTTTTCACTTTAATATTTTTTTGTCTAAACAAAAAACGCGTTCCAACAATAGTTTTTCCGCTTCCTTTTCTGTAATTACTGAATGTTTTTTAGATTTTTTCAATGATTTACTATCAACGTTAGGTAAATCTTGAACTTAATCACAGTTATTATTATCTGTATTATCAAGTGGCTTTATATACTGTTTTGAAATATCTGGAAAATAAGTCTGTATTTTTCCTAATACATCAAATTTACCTTGAGGAACGGCTTGCCTATTTGGATAAAAATGTTTTATAAAGGTTTCCAAGTGCTTTTTGTAATAAACAGTTTGGATCTCGAACAGCCCTTTTACCGTATTATCTGTATTTGACACTTGCTTTATGTTCCTGTTCATCCAATCGGTTATATAAAATATACACTCCACTTGTTCATAATATTTATCCAAAATATAATTGAAATTAGACAACTCGCCATTGTTTCTCTCTTCCAATAATTTGTAGAGGTTTCTTTCCAACTTTGACGCTTTAAACAAAGCATATTTATTGTCTCTCCCTGTTTTATAAGGCATAGGGCCTTGCGTGGTATCCATAACCAGAATCTTACCGGTTATTTTCCCTATACCTTTAACATATAGTGCATCCTTAATTTCTTTAGTAAAATTTTTATCGGGAATAAAGAACAACAGCACTTCCCATAGGTTGGGAATCAATCCCATAAAAAAATGTTCTAAAGGGGTTTCACTCATGATGTCTTTAACATTTTAGAATAATCCTCAGGCAATTCAGCATCAATATCTCTAAGGTATTTTTCAAGCGCTGACATAGAAGAATGACCAGTTATCAGCATGAGTTTACTTTTAGCCTCAAATGGTGATGATCCTTTCATCAGGGCACGGTAAAGTTTGGTTATATAGGTATGCCTAAAACTATATAATCCATGGTTTTTACCCAACCCAAAATGATCTTTTACCACCCGCTTGAAGCGTTTTGAGAAATAATCCCTTCTGTTCCCTACTTCGGTTTCCCACATACCTCCAATTTGTTCGGGAGTGAACAAAACCATATCCTTATCAAATTTTGATAAATCTGGTAAATCATCCCACAATATTTCTGGAATAATTTTAGTCTTTAGAGGACTGTTCTTTGCTTTGAACTGGATGGTTCTATCTGCTACATTAATATCACCTACAGTAAGTCTACAAACCTCAATAGGACGTAAAAAATTGTAGGAGATAAACTTTATATAGAGTAAAAGCATGGAGTCTTTCTTTTCTAAATAATCGAAAATAGCTTCTTGATCATTGTCTGTATAGGTTTTGTTACGCTCTGGTATCGATTTTAGCACAGGTATTTTTTTGATGAAGTTTGACTTTAAAATATCATTATCTTCCAATACCTGCATGATACTACTCAAATCCGTTCGGTAATTATTCCTATTTCGTGAACTCGTCTTATCTAAAACATCATTCAAAAACGCAGAAACTATTTGTTTATTTAATGCATCTATGGTTTTAATTTCTGAATGATTAGTATTAAGCCATTCTAAAAAATTCTTAATATGATTGGCATAGCCTCTTTTTGTGGTTGAATTGACGAGCTTCTCTTTTTGCTTCAACCCAAAATCAAAAGCTTCTTTCAAGGTCATTGCAGGTTTTTCTAACTCGACCCCCAAATCTTTGATTTCTGCTTTATCATGAACTTCGGATTCTTTGTTTTTTTCCTGTGAATGCAATCTTTGATATAATTCAGTGTTATCGGCATAAGGGTTATAGCCTTGTTTCAATAGCTTCAACAACACTTTTCTATAAGTAACCAGAACAGAGAGTCTTTCCTCCTTTGTTTTATACTTGTTGGCATTGCCATAAAAAGGAGTTACCCGTTTTAATTTACCGGTTTTTGGGTGCCTATACGAAAAATAGAGATACCAGCGCTTTTTTAAATCGCCATTCCCTGAATAGATCTTTGGAGTTGAAAATTTTTTGTTTACTGACAAATCGTATGCACTTTCGTATTCATTTTGTGCATCTAAGGTAATTAATTCTTTTAAATTAAGCATAAAAAAACGGCTTAGAGAAAACTAAACCGTTGTTTTTAATACTTTTAATCTTTGTAGCGGGAACTGGACTCGAACCAGTGACCTTCGGGTTATGAGCCCGACGAGCTACCTACTGCTCTATCCCGCGATATAATCTAGAAATAATTTACTTAGCTTTTAACTCTTGGCTCATAATACCAATCAAATTATTTCCGACTGCAAATATACAACCCTTTTTAGATATAACAAGCATTTAAATAGAAAAAAATTAAACTAAATACTAAGCTATTTAAAACGTGTGAGTTATAATGAATAAAAAAAATCATTTTTCTTTAGACTTATTGAAGTCTATATACTTTATAATTAATATTGATGAAAATACGTTATACAAATATTCCAAATCATTCTAAGCGAAGTTATATAAACAAAAAAAAGGTAGCCATAACGACTACCTTTTCTTCTTATTAATTATAAAAAACACTTCGAGTTTTATTCTTTTTCGATGTCCATCTCTGCTGTTGCAGATTCTGATAACATCATAGATAAGCTTTGCGGACCACTACCTGAAACTGAAACGTACTCTTGGTTTAGGTTGTTGTCGCTCACCATTAATGTTTTTAGCTGTGTTAAACGTATAAATTCTATTGGCAGATTTCCTGTAAATTGATTTACAGCAAGTATCAATTCTTCTAAGTTATTAAGTTGTGCTAATTCGGCTGGTATTTCACCTTCCATTCTATTATCCATTAAACCTAGCTTTTCTAATTTTACTAAGGCATGAATTTGAGTTGGAATAGAACCTGTTATATAATTACTGCTTAATAATAGTTCTTTTAAATTAGTAAGTTGCATTAATGATTCCGGTAAGTCACCTGTTAGCTGATTGCTATATAATCTTAAGTATTCTAATTGTTTTAATTGTCCGAGTTCCGTAGGAATATCTCCTACAAGCTTATTCATAAATAATTCTAAGGCGGTTAACTTTGTTAATTTTGCTAAGGCCACTGGCAATTCACCCGAAATTTTATTGAATCCTAAATTAAAAACTCTTAGTTCCGCTAAATCTCCTATCTCACTTGGCAATTCACCTACTAGGTTATTAAATTGAAGATTGATTTCTACAACATTATTATCTTTCACTGTTACACCATGCCATGTATTTACTGGAGATCTTAAATTCCATGTGGTGTGCCATGCAGCTCCATTTGTGGAGTTATACAACGCGATTAACGCATTTTTTTCTACCGACGATACATTTGCAAACGAATAACTTGTTACTAGGCAACAAATTAAAATAAGTTTTAAAGTTTTCATAGAATGGGGTTTTTATTGTTCTCTCTTGTACGAAAGTACCCCATAGATAGATTAAAAACTATTTTATTCGCTGAAACGCACTAAATTTTAACATTTATACATCGTTGAAATACCTTTTTAAAAGGATAAGTAACATCAATTTGTACGACAATTACAACTCATCTTTAGCTCACACTCCGTTTACAAGCTCTTTAAAACCTTACATTTAAAAGCTGCCCACTAATTTGCAACATAAGTAATTCGGCTACTTTTGCGGTGTACTTTGCTTGATTTCTGCTAAGCTCTGCGTTTAGTAAATTAAGTTGGGCTTGTCTAAATTCTATGGAATTAACTTGACCAATCTTAAATTTTTCTTCGGTTCTATCAAAGTTATTCTGAGCGGTTTTAATGTTATCTTCTTGAAGTTTAAAAATATTCAGCTTGTTTTGGTAATCGTCCCAAGCATTATTAAAATCGCGTTCAACAGATACTAAAAGTTGTTCCTTTTGAATATTTTGTGCCTCCAAGTTTACTTTAGCATTTCTAACGTTGGTAATAGTACTACCTCCATCGAATAAATTCCAACTAAAATTTACCCCTCCTGAAAACCCTGTATTTATAGAATAACTAGAAAAAGAGGCTGCATTATTATTGTTTTTGTTCCATCCATAACTTCCCGTTAAACCTATTGTAGGCAAATAAGCCGATGCTTGAGATTTTACGCTTAAAGTATTAATGTCTATGTTTTTGTTTACCTGTAAGATATTAATGTTACTCGTTTTCACATTCTGTAACAATTCCTCTTTATCATATAAGGTATTAAATGCGATATCCGATTCAACAGAAAAATCTGGTGCTAATGAATTTCCTAATACAAAGTTCAAATCACGTTTAGCATTTTGCAATTGCTGTTGGGCATTCATTAAACTAATACTATCATTATTAATATCAACTTCGGCGTTAAGGCTTGCTAATTTGGTGCTTTGTCCGTAATCGAATTGATATTGCGCTCTCACCAAACGATCTTTAGAGATAGCCAAGGTTTGAGTAATAGCACTCGAATTCTCATGCAATTCTGCCACATTATAATAAATGGAAAACAACTGTATAATGGTATTCTCGATAGTTTCTCGAGCTTGCAACTCGGTTAATTGTAAGTTTTCTTTAGATTGCTTGTAATCGTAAGAACGTCCTAAACCATCAAATAAAGTGTAATTCAAATTTGTACTGGCATTATAACTCGAACTTTCAGCACCTTTCAAAACCCGGTCTGTTCCGTCAGAAAACCCAACCTCTGTATCGTCTAAATTATAGTTTGCACCCGCATTCCCCGTAAGGGTTGGTAAAAAACCAGAATTTAAAATATCAGCATTATTTTCAGCGATTTCCACATCAGTCTTAGCCAATTTAATACCGTAGTTATTATCTAAAGCCAAGCTTACGGCTTTTTCCGGCGTTATTAATTCCTGTGCAAACAGCGATGTTTGCGTTATTAATACTAGACTTAAAAAAACAAATTTAATGTTCATCTTCTTCTTTTTGTTCTTTAATGGCACGTTCAACTTCTTCTTTAGTCACTTTTTCTCCTGTAGCTAACCATTTGGTATTCTTTTTAATACCATTACTGAAAGCTAAAAATAGCGGTAAAACTAATAAGGTTAAAACGGTGGCATAAGCGATTCCGAATGAAATTGAAATGGCCATGGGTTTTAAAAATTGGGCTTGTCTACTTTTTTCAAGTAATAAAGGTGCCAAACCTGCAACGGTGGTTAACGAGGTTAAGAAAATAGCTCTAAATCTAGATTTTCCGGCGTCGGAAAGAGCTAAATCGAAAGACATCCCTTCTTTTAAATTCGCATTAAATTTCCCGATTAACACCAAACCATCATTCACCATAATACCAATTAATGCAATAATTCCTAATAATGATAAAATATTTACAGGAAAACCTAAAATCCAATGTCCCCAAGCTACTGCCGTTAAACTAAAAGGCACTAATAGCATCAGTAATAGTGGTTGACTATAACTTCGGAAGGTAAACGCAATGGTTATATATATCAGTAATAAAATAGGAATTCCAGCGGCTTTAAGTGATTTAGATAACTTGGAAGCCTCTCTGTTTTGTCCTTCAAATGATGCTGAAATAGTTGGATATCTTGATTGAATTTCAGGAATTACATTTGCCTTAATATCGTCAATAATATCTGTTGTACTTGTATTCGGATCTTTTAAATCTGCAGAAACTTGAATTTCACGTTGACCTTCTAAGTGATTTATAGCCACATCGCCACGTTCAATAGTGTAAGTCGCAATATCCTTTAATGATACACGCGCCCCCGAAGGCGTTACAATACGCATATCGTCTAAATTATTTATCGATTGTCGGTTGGTTAAATCATAACGCACCCAAACTTTAATTTCATCTTGACCACGCTGAAAACGCTGTGCTTGCACCCCGAAAAACCCAGAACGTACTTGCAGCATAACCGCTTGTAAGTCTAACCCCATTAAATAGGCGCTTTCTTTTAATTCTAAACGAATTTCCTTAATACCCGCAGGATCATTATCTTCTACATCCTTTAATAATGGATTGGTTTTTAGAACTTCTTTCATTTCTAATTTAGCCGCCTTTAACTCTTCAATATTATTACTTAAAAGTGATACTGAAACGGGACTTCCTCCAAAATTACCACCAGAACCAAAAATTAAACGCTCGGTACCAATAACGGGGCCTACTGCTTCGCGTAGCCTATTGGTAACTAAAGTTGCACTAATGCTATTCGGACGCTCTTCTCCAGGTAGCATATTAATACGTAATTGCCCGCTTGACGAACTTGTTAAGGAAACAATAATATTTTCGAACAACTCCTTGCCGGTACCTTTAAGATACTCTTCTGTTAATTCTTTATTTAAAATAACGGCTTTTTCTTCTATCATGGAAATAATAGAATCTGTTACCTTAACATTGGTTCCGTTAGGCATATCTAATTCTACAGAAACACGATCACTGGCCACAGATGGAAATAATGTAACTCCAATAACACCGCCTCCAATAGCGCCCATAGTGAGTATTAAAATTCCAATAAAAAAGCTTAATGATAGCATTTTGTATTCTAAAACAAAATCTAAACACGGACTATAAACCTTATCACGTAGAAACGTCATAAACCGATCGCCCATTTTATTAATGATTCTCATTTTAGAGAAAAACTGTTTTAATTTAGATGGATTTTCATCTTCAACCGGTTTCCGAAGTGCTTTGGAATGCGCTAAATGCGCTGGTAAAATAATCAAAGCTTCCACTAATGAAACCACTAAAGTTAAAATTACGATAACGGAGACTTCACTGAAAAACTCACCAATTCTACTATCCAAAAACAGGAATAACGAGAAGGCTAATAAAGTTGTAATAATAGCGGATACAACAGGTGGAATAACTTCCATAGTCCCATCGATTGCTGCTTGAATTGGTGTTTTACCTTTTTCGTAATGCTGATAAATATTTTCGGCTATTACAATACCATCATCCACTAAAATACCAATCACGATAATCATTCCGAAAAGGGATAGCACGTTGATGGTGACATCAAATTGAGCGGCAAAAATAAACATCCCTAAAAAGGAAACCGGTAAACCAAAAGCGACCCAAAACGCCAAACGCGTATTTAAAAATAAGGATAAGAAAACCAATACTAAAATCATCCCAACAATGGCATTCTCTGTCAATAATTGGGTTCTTTGATTTAGAGTGATCGATAAATCTCGAACGATATGGATTTTAACGTTATTATGACTTTGATTATAACCTTCTATATAGGTTTTAATTTTTTCGGCGGAAGAAATTAAATCTTCATTATTGGTACTAGTTACTGAAATATCAACCGCTAATTCACCATCAAAATAAGTAGATTTTGGTGTTTCAGAAAAACGATCTCGAATAACGGCAACATCACCTAAACGCACTACTTTTCCATCACTGGTGGCTTTTACAACGATATATGACAATTCTTTTCCGTAGTACGATCTATTATTAGCTCGAATTAAATATTCTTCGGCATCGGTTTTAATATTACCACCTGTAACTAAAATATTAGACGCGCTTACTGCTTTCGATACATCGGAAAAACTAATGTTGTATGCTAGTAAACTTGCTTCGTTAACTGCTATTTCAATTTCTTCATCCGGATATCCCGAAACTTCAATTTGCGAAACGCCTTCGAGCGCTCGTAAATCATTTTCAACTTGTCGACCTAATTGTTTTAAAGTTGCTAAAGGAATATTATTTCCGCTTAAAGCGAAAGAAATCGTCTCTCGTACAGCCTCTTGTTTGGCTACAATAAGCGGTTCCATTCCTGATGGAAAAGAAGGCACACGATCTACCGCATTTTTAACTTCCAAAAGCATGAAATCTATATTTTCACCTTTTTCAATCTCTACTGTTATGGCACCACTATTTTCTCTAGACACTGAAGTTACCCGGTCTACACCACGTAATCCTTTAAGATTATCTTCAATTTTAAGTACAACTCCTTCTTCTATTTCTTGAGGAGAGGCTCCCGGATAGGCAACACTAATATTAATAATTTTAGATTCGGTTAAAGGAAAGTATGAGGATTTAAGAGACAATATACCAAGTGTTCCAAACACGAAAAATGCCAAAATAAAAATATTTACAGCAACGTGATACTTAATAAAATAACTGATTAATTTTCTCATTATTTATTTCCCGTTTTATCAGTTCCTTTAAAAGGCTTTACCAGCATGCCTGCATAAGCGCCTGGCACTGGTTTTTTAAGAATAATGGTGCCATTAGGTACATTTTTTAAAACCACTTTTGTGTCTGAAAAATAAACAGGTTTTGCTTTTATAAGGTCCAACAAACTATCGCGAACAATAAAAATCTCATTGCTTTCCGATAGTAAGTTTCTATCTATTTCAATAGCGTCTTGCTCTTGTTTCGCATTTAAATTAGCTTCTAAATAGATCCCTTCCTTTAAATTACTATCCGTAACATCAATATAGGCTGTAATGGTTTGTGTGGTAGCATCTACGCTTCCGTTTACACGAGAAACTTTACCGGTGTACGTTTGTGTTTTATCTAAATTAGTAAGCGCAACCTCTTCGCCCACTTTTACTAAGTTTGCGTAATTTTCATTAAGCGCCACTTCCATTTCGTAAACCGACGTATCGATAAATTCTCCTAATTTTTGTCCACTTCTTACTAAAGTTCCCTCCGTAATTAAAGCCTCAGTTAAAATACCAGAAAAGGGTGCATAAATATTATATTTTGAAAGGCGTTGTTCTAGATTTTTAACATTGTAATATCTAGAAATAATACCACGACCGGTGATAAAATAATTTTCTTTATCCGAAGTTATTTCAGGTAACTGCGGTGTTGTTTTATTCAAATCAAAACCTGTAAGATAGTTTTGCCATTTTTGAAAAACTTCAGGAAAATCTAAACGCAAATCAGGCATTATAGCCGCAATATCGTTATATAAATTACTTTTTTCAGATTGTACACTGGCGTAGTGTTCCGAGGCATCGATGCGCACTAAAGTCTGTCCTTTAGAATATATTTGTCCGGGTTTAAAAAGCGTTTTAGAAGATTTAAACAAGCCTTGAACTTCTGCATAAATCTCTAAACGGCGCTTGGCAACTAAACTCCCATTCGCAGGAATTATAATTTGAACTGTACCGTTCGCCACAGTATCTATCAATACCGTTTTTACCACTTTCTCCTTTACAGGCTTGGGTTTGTTTTTTTCGTCTATCAGTTTTTTAGCAATAAAAAAGGAGACCACAATGAATAGAATTCCAAGGCCTGAAAGTATAATTTTGCGCATGTTTTTAGTTTAGATAATCTGTTTGTAAAATTACCTAATACCAACTACCAAAAAGTTAAAAAAAACATAAAAGAAACTTAAAAAACGCAGGAAACCTTATTCCAACAGGCATTATAAAACTTTCATTGTCTTAAAATTAAGATAAAAACATTCTATTTACCTTAATAATCTAAGAAAAACGTTGAATGAAACTCGTCTAAACATAGAAAAATTGATTAGCTTTCGAATGCTTCAATTTCCATCTGGATATCTTCCCATTTTTGCATGAACCCCTGTAAATCGGTTTTCATTTTCTGGTAATTATCAAAGAAATTAGGCTTAGAAGATACTTCTTCATAATTAAGTTCAAGTTCGGCATCAATCTTTTTAATCTTGCGCTCCATGTCGTTTATTTTAGACTCCACGTTGCTCAATTTGTTATTCAAAGACTTCATTTTCTTTTGATCTTCGTACGATTGTTGATTTTTCTCCTTCGGAGTTTCCTTGATAATGGTACGTTTTTCAACCTCACGTAAACTATCAACATTACGTTTCTCTAAATAATAATCAATATCCCCTAAGTATTTCTTAATTTGTTGATCTTTAAATTCGTAAACCGTGTGCGTTAAGCCTTGTAGAAAATCACGATCATGCGATACTAAAATCAAGGTACCTTCAAAACGTTTTAAAGCCTCTTTCAATACGTTTTTCGATTTAATATCCAAGTGATTTGTTGGCTCATCCATAATCAACACGTTAAACGGTTGCAGCATTAATTTTGCCAACGCCAAACGGTTTCGTTCCCCTCCTGAAAGGACACGTACATACTTTTCAGCCTCGTCTCCTCTAAATAGAAACGATCCTAAAATATCACGCACTTTGCTACGGTTGGTTTCGTTTGCCGCATCAATCATAGTATCTAAAACAGTTTTATTACCATCTAAATACTCGGCTTGGTTTTGAGCAAAATATCCAATTTGCACATTATGTCCCAATTTCAATTCACCATCATGTTGAATATCGCCCACCATAATTTTGGCCAGCGTCGATTTTCCTTGACCATTCTGCCCAACAAATGCCGTTTTTGTATCGCGTTCAATCAATAAATCAATAGCACTTAAAACTTGATTACTTCCGTAATTTTTTGAAATCTGATTAGTTTCTACAACCACTTTTCCTGGCGTAATAGATACCGGGAAATTAAGTGTCATCACACTATTATCATCTTCATCAACCTCAATTCTATCAATTTTATCTAACTTTTTAATCAGCGATTGCGCCATAGTTGCTTTCGATGCTTTCGCACGGAACTTTTCTATAAGCTTCTCGGTTTGCTCAATTTGCTTTTGCTGATTTTTTTGCGAGGCTAATTGTTGCGTACGCAACTCTTCACGCAATACTAAAAATTGCGAATAAGGTTTCGGATAATCATAAATGCGCCCTAACGAAATTTCAATAGTTCTATTCGTTACATTATCTAAAAACATTTTATCGTGCGACACAATAGCTACTGCTCCTGTATAATTTCTTAAAAATCCTTCCAACCAAATAATAGATTCAATATCCAAGTGATTGGTAGGCTCATCCAGCAGTAAAATATCGTTGTTTTGTAATAGTAATTTCGCCAGCTCAATACGCATACGCCATCCTCCCGAAAACGTATCGGTTAGTTTGGTAAAATCTTCGCGTTTAAATCCTAAACCTTGCAAAATCTTTTCCGTATCACCTTGGTAATTATAACCGCCCAAAATATCGTATTGGTGTTGCAAATCGTTAATATCAATCATTAACTGGTTGTAACCCTCACTTTCATAATCGGTACGTTCCGCCATTTGCGTATTTACCGTCTCCATTTTAGCTTCTAGTTCCTTGATTTCAACAAAAGCCTCGTAAGCTTCTTCTAAAACGGTGCGACCTAATATAAAATCGATATCCTGTTTTAAGAAACCAATTTTAAGTTCCTTATCAGCTGCAATTTGCCCTGTATCAGGTTCCATTTCCTTCGACAGAATTTTAAGCATGGTTGATTTTCCTGCACCATTTTTACCAATAAGGCCGATTCTATCACCGTTCCCGAGTTTAAACGTAATATCTTCAAATAAGTATTCGCCTTGAAATGAGACCGATAAATTATGAATGTTCATCATAGAAATGTAACTTTTATTACAGTGGGTTAATTGAAAAATCTGTACTTTTGCCCTGTAAATGCGTTTGCAAAAATACACAAATATTATGTTTAAAAAAGGCTCAAAATTATATAGTATTTTCACAGGATCTTGCCCAAAATGTCACGGCGAATCCATGTACAAAAACAGCAACCCCTATGCGCTTTCCGAAACGCTAAGCATGCACGAAAATTGCAGCTGCTGTAACACAAAATACAAAATAGAACCCTCGTTCTTTTATGGCGCCATGTACGTTAGTTACGGTGTGGGCATTGCTTTTGCCGTTGCCGCCTACGTTATAAGTAGTTTAATTTTCAATGCTAGTTTAAACGGTATTTTTATTTCTATCATAGTAACTCTCGTTGCATTTATGCCTGTAATTATGCGTGTATCTAGAAATATTTGGATTAACCTTTTTATGAGTTACGACAAAAAATTAGTAAAAAAATAAAACCTATTTCTCTATTTGGGCGTTACCCAAGGGTCGGGCTTTCCGCTATATCTTTTTTTAAAGTCTCTTTTTACAGCGCATATTTCACCATAAAACTCAAGGCCTTTTTAAAATATCAGCATTAATCCGAAAGTTCAAAAAAAGGATGCCGCATCAATCCCTAACGCGAGGCTCGTTTACTAAAAACAGTCTAAAATTGTGAGTTCCTTTTTTAGGCTATAAAAAACGTTCAATATTAATTTCTTTATCTAAAGGTGTTCCTGCTTCAATAAATTCAAAAAGAGATTTAGCCATTGCAGGTCCAATCATCACACCACGTGTTCCTAAACCATTTAAAACATAAAGATTTTTAAGTGTTTGATGTTGCCCTACTAACGGACGTCTATCCTTCACCGTAGGCCGAATTCCTGCCACTTGGTTCACAACTTCAAACTCACAGTCAATCACTTTTATCAGTTTATCTAATAGTTCCTTCTCTGCTTTTTTGGTGGTATCGTGTGTGGTATCATGCCAATCGTAAGTTGCGCCAACAGTATATAGATCGTCTCCCAACGGAATTAAAAACACACCGGCTTTCAATACAAAATTCATTTTTAATTCAGGAGCCAAAATAGTAAGCAACTCTCCTTTTGTAGGCACTAAAGGTAAATCACTAAAAAACGGATTTTTAGTTACCCCGAAACCTTCAGCAAAAACAATATGTTTGGCTTGTATGTTTTTATAAGTAACTCCAGAGTTTTCAGCAGTTACAGCATCATAATCAAAACCTTCTGTAATTAGTAGGTTTTCAGCTTTTAGATCGGCTTTATAGGCTTCAATTAATGTTTTCACATCAATTCTACCTGTTTCTAAAACTTCACCAAAACCAAACGAAGCATTTATACCATTATTGGTATTCTTAATTAACGATGTAGAAAGGTATTTGCTAAGCGCTGGTTTATCGGAAGCTGTAAACCAATCATTCTGCTCTTCCACCGAAGCAAACTTCCTATAAACAGGTATTTTATGATCGAGTTTTACCTTTAACCTGTCTTCTAAAACTTTATACATAGGTAAAGCGAGTTCCAACTGTGCATCGCTTTGCCATACCGATGTAAAACGTTTTAGCACCACCGGGTTGTACAAACCTCCAGCCACCGTAGACGACTGCTGTGATGCATTATCGCACACTATAAAACTTTTGTTATGCGCTTTTAATTGTTCGCAAAAACTAATACCGGCTAAGCCTATTCCTACAATAATATAATCTACTTTCATACGCTACGAAGATAAATATTTACGCACTTTATTTAACAAAAAAACGCCCACTTAAAAGTGAGCGTTTTATATTTTAATAAGATCTAGAATTTAATATGTCCACATATCTAATTCAAAATCTCTAATTTTATCTTTAATTCTATCAGACTCTAACAATTGCATTAAAGCATTATTCGAAATATATTCTGATACTGCTCTATCACCTTGTACATTTTCTTCTTTATAAGTATACCCTTGAAAACGTCTTGCGTTTAAAATGTGGTCGAAAGAAAATGGCATAGAACTATTTTTGTTATTAAAGGATTTTGCTTCGTGTAGAACTTTACGAGCATCTGGGAAGAAAATCCAAAATAGCTCTACTAAGTCTGGCTCAGCGTCATCAATAAAGTTAACATCTGGTGCCACAGGAGCAATACCTAATAAACGGTATTTCATTTCAGCTTGACGTTTATCAAAGTACCAAAGTCCTTTAATATGGTATTCTCTAATTTCGGCAGATGTAATACTTCTTTTGTTAATATATTCTGCAGATAATGTTTCACCTGCATTTAATTGCTCGATACCATACTCTGTAGTATCTACTTTTACTAAAGCAGATTCTATATCCAATAACGTTCTTTTACCATTAAAGTAAGAGTCGTCATAAATATTTTCAATATTTCCATTTTTGATGTTCTTCATTAAAACATCATATAATGAACGTCTGTTACTACTAATATTATTAGTATCTACAGGGTAATACAATGGAAAGTTTGCACGCTCGTCTAAAACTATTTTTTCCCAAGTCATTTTAGAAAACAGAATATCTCTATCATCTACATAGCCGTATTCTAAAGGTTTATCATTATCAACAGCCTTTTGAGCAGCGGTTCTAACACCAATTTCTTCTGGGCTTTTAGCGTTTAAAATATTTGCTTGAGCAAATGCACCAGACACTGTACAAACAGTTGTTACGGTTAATAAAAAACTTTTCAAATTCATGTGCTTACTATTTATTGTTTTTAATGAAACATCTTAAATAAAATAGATTTTACCTAAGATGTTTTATCCTGTCCTACTTTTATTCAGTAATAACTAAACGTTATTTATACTTTTTTAGTTTGTAAGCTCGATAATAATCGGTGATACTTTTTTAAGTATTACACTTACACCGGTAGCTTTAGCATTGATATCAAAGATAGTAATATCTGAACCACGTTTTGCTTTACGCAACGCCCCTTTTGCTCTACCATCTAATTTATTTCCACTAACATTTATTGTTGGTTGCCCTGGTACTTTAAATTTAAAACCTGTAACACGTAATGGCAATTCAAAATCAAAATCGTCAAACTTAGCACCAATAGTAGAAATTTCAAGACTGTTACGTTGCATTTTTACAGCACCATCTTCCCCTCTTACAGTTCCCGTTGGTTTTGGTAGATCTTTAATTCTAAATGTTGCTTTATCTCCAACTTTTCCACCATCAGGTAAAGTTCCAGAAACATTAATGGTTACTTCTCTACCCTGAATTTTAGTAGCATCCATGGTGTAGCTACTTCCAGATCCTCTTGATAAACCTTGTGCGCTTGCGCTTACTTTATTATCAGGAATACCAGCAAATGAAATAGTCATTGGATTTTTAACACCTCTATATACTACATTCATTTTATCTGCAGAAATAGTTGCAGAGTTTGGTTTAGAAACCGTTGCAAACGATGATTTAACAGGTACTTCTACCTCTTCACCATCTTGAGCAAAATATAAAGCTCCTGCAATTTTATGTTCTCCAACACCACCTGTTCCTATTTTAAGCTTCACTTTTCCACCTTCAATAGAGTATTGATCTTCAGATAATTTTCTACCGTCTAAAGTTAACTCCACACGACTTGGTTTTGTAGACGCATCTGTACGACCTAAAACAATTTGTCCGTCGAACTGCTCACCATTAAAGTAAGCCGATTTAGACGTTTCCATTAACGTTGTATAGTTTGTCATAGACACCTCGCTAGATAATGTACCTTGTAACATGTTGCCTAAGATTTCAGACTCGGTTGCTTTAACATCCGATTGAAGTTGTGTCATTTTAGTTAAAGACGCTACTAAAGGAAACCCTTTATAGTTATGATCTAACCATTCTACTTTTCCAGCGCCACGTTTAACATCATCAGTATTAAATTTGTCTTTCACAGATTTAACAACCTCTTCCATGCCTTTTTGGCCTTCCAATAACTTAATAACACCTTCTCTAAAGGTTACAATTTGTGCTTTGAATTCTTTAGCTTCTGGTGTTAAAACACCACCTTTAAAAAAGTTTTGATCTAAGTAATCTCCCTTATCCATACTTTCGTATTCTTCAGGATCGTCTACTGTTGCAATCATTTTTCCTTTTAATTCTTCAATGTAAACATTGAAGTTTGAAGCCAATTGATCTAAAGCTTCACCTTTAGCTTTTAAAGGTTCGTATTTTTCTGGTTGCTCATCTGCTTTTAACTTTAAGTTATTTACAAATGCTTTGTTTCTTATTTCTGCCGACTCGTTTGATTCTTCAAGTCTTTGGTTCATGATTCCGAATGCTGAAAGTACTTCTTTCGACATATTTAATGCTAACATCGCAATAAATATGAGGTACATCAGGTTAATCATTTTTTGTCTAGGTGATAAATTTCCTCCTGCCATAGTTAATTAGGTTTTTTTGTGGTTGATTAATAATAAGATTTGGGATTATTAACTCGCCTAATTAATTATTTATTCATTGCAGATAACATTCCGCCGTAAACTCCGTTTAAAGATGATAAGTTTGATGCTAGAGATTGCATTTGCTCTTTCAATTTAGCGGCATTCTCAACAGATTCTTCATTAATGCTGGCTTGTTTGCTAGCACTTTCTAATTGCACTTTGTATAAACCGTTTAACGATTCCATTTGTGCTGCTGCTAAAGATAACTCTTCACCATATTTTTTAGTTGCTTCAATAGAATCTACAGTAGACCCAATATTTTTTGCTGCGCCTTCAAAGTTTTTGATACTATCTCCTAAACTTGCGATTAATTCTCCATCAATTTTAGCTTCTTTCAATAAGTTATCCAATTTTTTAGATAATAAACCTTCAGCGTCTTGATTTTGAACAGCTTCTTTTTTAGATCCTGCTCCTCCAGCTAATTCTGGGTATACTAATGACCAGTCTAATTCATCATCAACAGGTTCAAATGCTGATAATGCAAATATAATTGCTTCGGTAACAAGACCAATAGTTAACATGACGTTACCTGTTAATGGACCAATTTGAAAGTGAATAATTTTGAATAAAGCTCCAACAATTACCACTGCTGCACCTAATCCATAGGCCATATTCATGAATCTTTTACCTGTTTTTGACTTTGCCATAATTTTTAAATTTTAAGTTTAAGTACGAATACTTAAGTAGGTTAATTAATTAAATTTATTTTGATTTGATTTGATTTGATTTGATTTGATTAAATATAAAATAGATTAGTTTCCGTTCTTAGTTACTTGTGTCCCCATATAATCTTGAACGGTTCTAAAACCTATATAACTTCTTGCAGAATCTGCATACTCGTAATCTCTTGAACTTACCTGTAAAAAGTAAGCAACATCTTTCCATGACCCACCACGAACAATTTTACGTTTATTGTCTCTATCGTTTACACTTGGATTTATACTAGAAGTGTATTCGTATGATGAAGGATCGTATGATGCGTTCACCCATTCTGAAACATTACCCGACATATTATATAAATTATAATCGTTTGGTTCGTATGATTTTGCTTCTACGGTATATAATGCTTGATCGGCAGCGTAATCCCCACGTACAGGTTTAAAGTTTGCCATAAAACAACCTCTATCACTTTTTGTGTAAGGCCCACCCCAAGGGTATGTTGCTGCTTGTAGACCACCACGTGCGGCATACTCCCATTCTGCTTCTGATGGTAACCTAAACGTATTTACCATAGCTGCACCTTTTCTTGATTTTTGGTACGAATTTTTATTTATGGTTCTCCACTCACAAAATGCTTTCGCTTGTTGCCAAGTAATACCTACTACAGGATAGTCTCCATAAGCATCATGCCAAAAATAATCGTTGTGCATTGGTTCGTTATACGAATACGCAAAATCTCTAATCCAAACCGTTGTATCTGGGTAAATTTTAATTTCTTCTTTTACAATCGCATCTTCACGCTTAATACCTCTATTTTTCGCAGCTTCTTGGATGTCCATATAGCTGTATTGAAATTTAAATTTATTAACATCCCAAGTACGTTGCCCATTATAAGACGCTTCTAAAGGCAAATACATAGTATCCATAACCTCAGCATACCACTCATCTGGATATTCAGCTGTATCAAAAATTAAATCAACATCTTTGTTCAACTTTCTACCTTCATAGCCTGTTGGGCCTAATCCTGTATAATTTTGAAACATGTATTTTTCGTAAACAGACATATTTGCTGTATCTGCATCTTTAAATGCAAACTCACCAATACCTCCATCGTCAGGAATTTTCCCAATTTCATCCGCTAAAACAGCTAATTTCATTCTAACAATAGAATCTCTAACCCAATTTACAAACTGACGGTATTCGCTGTTTGTAATCTCGGTAGCATCCATATAAAATGATCTTACTGTAACCGTCTTTGCTGGAGCATCTTGCACACCCGCTAAATCATCATCAGCTTTACCCATGATAAATGCGCCACCAGGAATAAGCTCCATGCCATAAGGCTTTTCTGGATGCCATTTTTTCCCTTGTACACCGGTTAGTTCGCCTCTATCGTTAGAGCCGCAACTGGCTAGCATTGCTAATACTGTGGTTAATAAAATAAACTTCTTCATAATCATAGAAAACTCGCGGTTAATTATTTAAGCTTCAACTTGAGAGCGTAAACTTATTTATATATTTTGTAATACACAACTTTTTAATTAAAAAAAATACATTTCATCGTAAAAAAATTACATTTCATCGATTAAATGCGCATTTAAGCCATATTTCGTATTTATAAGCTATTTTTCCTAATGGCTTTATACCAACGTTCTGGCACTTTATTATTACAGGCATCTTTATAATCTTGATGCATGCAAGGTAATAACGTGTGCCTCTTTAATTTATTATTGACTTCAGATAAAAAAGGAATTTCAATCCACCATCGCCCGGTTTTAATACTCTTGTAAAAAACAAGTTCTTCCGAATCGACCAAGGTAATGAATTTTTGGTAAGTATTTTCTTCCGAGAAATCATCATCTTTAACCCTATAATTCACACCTTCTATAAAATACCACAACATTTGTGCAACCAACATGGAGGTAATTTCATCATCTTTGGAAGGCTTATACTCGTAAATACCAAATGATGTTACTTTATTGCTTATACCAGCATAACGAGCAATGGCACAAATTTCTTTTCCATCTAAACCGTTAGGTGATACTTTTTGTTTTAAACTTACTTCGGAACTTTTTACTGAATTTAAATCGACACTTACAATATCAGCATCACGTAAAGCGGGCTCTACAATAGTAATATCGTGAGAGACTTGCCCTAAGCGATAGGATTCAAAATAAAGGCTATCCATTAAATCGATCTCTTCTTGTGCGTTAAAATAGGTTTGATAGCCTATAGTCGCGTAATTAAAGAGATTATATGGTTGATCTAAAATGATTTTCCCGACGAAACTATTATTTTTCAGTCCTTTTGCAGAATCGCCTAAATCGAATTTAGAATCGACATTCACAATATTTACCATAGGCGCCAAATTATCATAGGCGCGATAAATGGGATAGGTCAAATCTTGCGATCCTCCTATAACCATGGGAATTATTTTGTTTTTGACTAAAGTGTTTATGGTTTCTTTTAAGGCGAAGTAAGTATCATCTACACTTTCTCCTTTTTCAATATCGCCTAAATCGGCAATACTCATGTGCCAACTTCCGGGAAAAAGATTGTAAAAGGCATTACGGATTTCATCTAAACGAAATTCTTCACCGATATAATTGATGTCGTTTCTATTTTCTAAAACCCCAATAATAGCCACGTGAACACCTTCTAGATCGGGCATGCCCTGCTGCGAAGAATGAATCTTTATTTTACGCCCTAAAGCCTGAGGTGAAAGTAATTCGTTGTGCGCTAACACAAAGTCCGAAACAGGAGACAGAAAATTAAAATCCATTAAAATGTACTAAGTTATGTCGTTTTGCTTTTTACAAATATCAATAAAAAAAGAAAACATTTGCTATAAACATAAAACTTTATATCACAAATAAAACCCTTATTTTATGTTTTTATCGTAAAATTATTTCTTTTTGGTTGCTGTTTTTTTTGTTGTAGCCTTTTTCGCTGTTGTTTTCTTAGCGGCCGCTTTTTTAGGTGCTGCCTTTTTCTTGGCTACTTTTTTCTTTGGCGTTTTAGCTTCAATTAGCTTAGCGGCCTCTTCCAAGGTCATTTCAGTAACGTCAACAGTTTTCGCTAATTCTACTTTAATTTTGCCTTTAATTACGTTATGTCTGCCCCAACGAGCCTTTTCTACGCGAATACCTTCGTCTTCCCAATTATGGATTACTTTATCAATTTCCTTTTGAATTTTAACTTCAATAAGCTCAACGATTTCCTCGTCTGATAAATTATCCCAATCGTACTTTTTATTCACATTAATAAACATGTTGTTCCATTTAATGTATGGACCAAAACGACCTTTTCCTTTTTGAACAGGTAAATCGTTATACATGTAAATTGGCGCATCGGCCTTTTGTTTTTCTTTTATTAAAACAATAGCATCATCTAGCTCTACACTTAATGGGTCGGTGCCTTTAGGAAGTGAAACATAAGCATCTCCAAACTTAACGTAAGGTCCAAAACGTCCATTATTTACCACCACTTCTTCGTCTTCAAAATTCCCTAAATTCTTAGGAAGTTGAAACAAATCCATCGCTTCTTCGAAAGTAATAGAATTTAATTGTTGATCTGGACTTAAACTTGCAAACTGCGGTTTTTCTTCATCATCTACCGTTCCTATTTGAACCATTGGTCCAAACTTCCCTAAACGTACACTTACGCGCTTACCTGTTTTAGGATCTTCACCTAATATACGTTCGCCAGATTCTCTATCTGCATTTTCTTTTACATCTTCAACAATGGGATGGAAATTATTATAAAACGATTTCATCATTTTTTTCCAATCCTCTTTCCCTTCTGCTATTTCATCAAAATCAGCTTCTACTTTTGCTGTAAAACTATAATCTAAAATAGATTCGAAATGATTCACCAAAAAGTCGGTTACAATCATTCCAATATCTGTTGGAACTAACTTCCCTTTATCTGACCCCACTTTCTCTGATAAAGTCACATCCTTTACATTACCATCTTGAAGTTTTAATTGCGAATAGCTTCGTTCTTCACCATCAACAGTACCTTTTTCAACGTAATTTCTATTTTGAATGGTTGAAATGGTTGGCGCGTAAGTAGACGGACGACCGATACCTAACTCTTCCAACTTCTTAACTAAAGAAGCCTCTGTATATCTTGCTGGCGGACGTGTATAACGTTCGGTTGCTGTAATATAACTATTCAGTAGGGTTTCGTTTGTTTTCATTGCTGGAAGCATACCATCTTGCTCATCAACATCTTCATCATCGGTACCTTCTAAATATACTTTTAAGAAACCATCAAACGTAATCACCTCTCCATTAGCACTAAAAGTTTCTTTATGTGTTGAAGCGCTAATTTTAACATTGGTACGCTCCAATTCAGCCTCGCTCATTTGCGATGCAATAGAACGTTTCCAAATTAAATCGTACAAACGGGCTTGATCGTAATCGATATCTACCGAATGCACAGCAAAATTGGTTGGACGGATGGCCTCGTGAGCTTCCTGCGCCCCTTTTGCTTTCCCTTTATAGTTACGTGGTTTACTGTATTTATTTCCGTAAGCGTCTTTAATTTCTGCTTCTGCACCTTTTCGTGCTTCGTCAGATAAATTAACACTATCCGTTCTCATATAGGTAATTAAACCGGCTTCGTATAGGCGTTGTGCCATTGTCATGGTTTTACTTACCGAGAAATATAATTTTCTAGATGCTTCTTGTTGCAGTGTGGATGTTGTAAATGGTGCTGCTGGTGATTTTTTAGCTGGTTTTTTCTGTAAATCGGCTACTTTAAAATCGGCTGAAGCATTTTTCTCTAAAAACTTCTGTGCTTCTGCTTTAGTTGAAAAGTTCTTCGGAAGTTTTGCTTTGAAAGATTGGCCATCTTCATTAGAGAATTCAGCATCAATTCTATACGATGCTACTGGAGCAAAGCCTTGAATATCGCGTTCTTTTTCAACAATTAGTCTAACCGATACCGATTGTACACGGCCGGCAGATAAACCACCTTTTACTTTTCTCCATAACACCGGAGAAAGCTCGTAACCAACAATTCTATCTAAAACACGACGTGCTTGTTGTGCATCTACTAAATCGTAATCAATTCCACGAGGATTTTCAATTGCTTTTAAAATAGCAGCTTTTGTAATTTCGTGAAAAACAATACGTTTTGTTTTCTTTTTGTCTAGTTTTAATGTTTCGGCTAAGTGCCAAGCAATAGCCTCTCCCTCGCGATCCTCATCACTTGCTAGCCAAACCATTTCGGCTTTCTTTGCTAAGTCTTTCAGTTTTTTTACAACTGCTTTCTTATCTGATGATACTTCATACTTGGGATCAAAATCACCCTCAACATCAACCCCTAATTCTTTGGAAGGTAAATCGGATATATGCCCGAAACTAGATTCTACTTTAAAATCTTTTCCTAGAAATTTCTCGATGGTTTTCGCTTTCGCTGGTGACTCTACTATTACTAAATTCTTCGCCATAAATCATTTTTTACAGGTACAAATGTATATCAAAAAAAGTATATCTGCCTTATTTTTCGTAGTATCTGTATTTTTTTTAACAACAAAACCCTGCTTTTTAGCCTAAAAAGCAGGGTTTTATTTATTTTTTTATTCTTGATAGTCCTTATTATTAACCGAACTATTTTATTCTTGTTTCAAAAAAAGTTTCAAAATTAAATTTGTAACATTTTATTCAATAGACGTCCCTATTTCTTCAATAGCATCTGTTGTTTCATCAAAACCTACGACCTTTTTATAAACCAAATATATAGGGTGTAATAAAAAGGCTTGTAAAAACAAAGACCCTAATCCGCAAGTAATCATAGATAGTACCATAATACATAAATAACTTACCAAAAATAATGCAAGGGTAATCCCCCATTTTTTATTTCCTATTTTAAAACTTGCTTTTACAATTTCGCCAGTAGAAAACTCTGCATTATAAGCAAATATTAGCGTGAAAAAAGAAATAGGCACCATGGTATAAAGTAACGGAATGTAGCATAATAAGGCCGACGGAATCGCAATACCGATAGCAATAAGCATCAGTACAAATACTTTACTTAAATATTTTCCTTTAATGAAGTGAAAAAAGTCTGAAGTCGTTACAGCTTCATCATGATCCATTCTTTTTATTATTCTAAAAAATGATGCTTGTAATGCCATGCTTATTGTTCCTAAAACGCATATACCGATAATTACAAACAACACATAAAACACAGACATGCCGCCAATAAAAGTATTTAAAGCTTCTTGATCGTTGTAGCCACTTTCTTGTTGCGCCACCATTAAACCAATTAAAGGAACGTAAAGCACTAATATAAGTGGCAACATAATCACTAATGTGAAAATTTGAAGTAAAAAGCCTTGCACCCAGGTTTTCTTGTATAACTCAATGGCTTCGCCAAATATTGAGCCAAAATCGAGCTGCTTTGCATTGTTAATTTTTTCAATTATACTGGTAATGGTATTCATTATATAAGGTTTAATTACTGGTTAGGCAGCGAAGATAATCCTTTATGTTAAAATCAAAAAAAAATCCTACTCAAAGCAGGATTTTAAATTTTTATTTAAACGATGTACTGCATTAACAAGCATATAGCGATAGTTAAATTTACATTATTTTGTAGATACTCGTATTGACATGAGGTATTACCACCAATCGTCAATAATGAATTCTGAAGCGGAATCACGTCTTTTGATTGAATAGCGACGATAAGACAAGCTCATTTCATCTTTAAATTGCTTGTTTTATAAACCTTTTTTAAAATGATGATTTCACCTGTTAAAGAAGCTTCTCTTTCAAAATATGTTAAAGCGAACAAGCAGTCTCGATATTTAATATTTCATCAAATACTACATTATAAAATACTCTTAAAATTAAACTGCCACTTTGTCACCAAACCTAAATTAATTGTATCTTTGCATACTTATTGAATGATACGAGTTTCTAGCAAACTATGGAAAAGATTATAGACGAAAAAAAACAAGGCCAAGCTTTAGATATAGAAAATAAAGCAGGCAATACACGCAAACTTTTTATTGAAAGCTACGGCTGCGCAATGAATTTTAGCGACAGTGAAATTGTGGCTTCTATCATGAAGACTCAAGGCTTTAATACCACACAAAAACTAGAAGAGGCCGATTTGGTTTTAGTTAACACTTGCTCTATTCGGGATAAGGCCGAACAAACGGTGCGGAAACGATTAGAAAAATATAACGCTGTAAAACGCGACATTAACCCAAAAATGAAAGTGGGTGTTTTAGGATGTATGGCCGAGCGATTAAAAACAAAATTTCTTGAAGAAGAAAAAATTGTTGATTTAGTGGTTGGCCCAGATGCATATAAAGATTTACCAAACTTATTAGCCGAAGTTGACGAAGGTCGAGATGCCATAAATGTGATTCTTTCTAAAGAAGAAACCTATGGTGATATTTCGCCAGTACGTTTAAATTCTAACGGTGTTACCGCTTTTGTTTCTATAACTCGAGGTTGCGATAATATGTGCACCTTTTGCGTGGTACCTTTTACACGAGGTCGCGAACGCAGTAGAGATCCTCAAAGTATTTTAGAAGAAATTACCGATCTTTGGAACCGTGGTTATAAAGAAATAACGCTTCTTGGGCAAAACGTAGACAGTTACCTTTGGTATGGTGGCGGACTTAAAAAAGACTTCGAAAAAGCCAGCGACATTCAAAAAGCAACGGCCGTAAATTTTGCTAAATTATTAGATTTATGTGCTATAGCGAAACCTAAAATGCGTATTCGTTTTTCAACATCGAACCCACAAGATTTAACTTTAGATGTGGTTGAAACGATGGCGAAACATCAAAATATTTGTAACCATATTCATTTACCTGTTCAAAGTGGAAGCAATCGTATTTTAAAAGCGATGAACCGTTTACACACCCGTGAAGAATATTTCGAACTCATAGATAACATCCGAAGTATTATTCCAAAATGTACCATAAGCCAGGATATGATTGTTGGTTTTCCGACAGAAACTGAGGAGGACTTTCAAGATACGGTATCATTAATGAAATATGTAAAATATAACTTTGGCTACATGTTTACCTACTCGGAACGCCCAGGAACAATGGCCGGACGTAATATGGAAGACGATGTGCCAGAACCTATAAAAAAGCGTCGTTTACAAGATATTGTAGATTTACAACGCGAACACAGTGAATTTAGAACCAAGGAATTTTTAAATACCACGGTGGAAGTTTTAATCGAGAAAGAATCGAAAAAATCTACCGAACAATGGTCTGGACGTACCTCACAAAACGTGGTTTGCGTATTCCCGAAAGGCGACTTTAAAATTGGTGATTTTGTAAACGTCCAAGTCAAAGACTGCACCAGCGCAACATTAATTGGAGAAGGCATCGCATTATCAATGAATAATTAAAAACATGGAATCAGTTCAAGCAATAAAACAACGTTTTGGCATTATTGGTAATACACCAACGCTAAACCGAGCCATAGAAAAAGCCATACAAGTAGCACCAACCGATATTTCGGTTTTGGTTACTGGTGAAAGTGGTGTTGGTAAAGAAAGTATTCCCAAAATCATACATCAATTATCGCATAGAAAGCACAATAAATATATTGCAGTAAACTGTGGCGCTATACCAGAAGGCACCATAGACTCAGAGCTTTTTGGACACGAAAAAGGTGCTTTTACAGGTGCTACTCAAACCCGAGAAGGTTATTTTGAAGTTGCCGATGGCGGCACCATTTTTTTAGATGAAGTTGGCGAGCTACCACTAACCACCCAAGTGCGTTTATTACGTGTTTTAGAAAACGGTGAGTTTTTAAAAGTAGGTTCTAGTAAAGTACAAAAAACCAACGTGCGTATTGTGGCCGCAACAAACGTTAATATGTTTGAAGCTATACAGAAAGAAAAATTTCGTGAAGATCTTTATTACCGTCTAAGTACGGTAGATATTAACTTACCACCGCTTAGAGAGCGTCAAGATGATATCCATTTATTATTCCGGAAATTTGCTAGCGATTTCGCTTTAAAATATAAAATGCCAACGGTTAAACTTACCGACCATGCCGTGCAGGTGCTTATAAAACATCGCTGGAGTGGTAATATTCGTCAGTTACGAAACATCGCCGAACAAGTTTCCGTTTTAGAACAAAATAGAACCATTAGCGCTGAAACTCTTCACGGTTATTTACCTACATCGGGCGCTAATTTACCTGCGGTAATTAAAACATCTAAATCTGAAAGTGATTTTAGTAGCGAACGCGAAATTCTATACAAGGTGCTTTTTGATATGAAAGCAGACTTAAACGATTTGAAGAAACTCACTATGGAACTCATGAAGAATGGGAACTCCAAAGATGTCGAGAAGAAAAACGAAAGCCTAATTCAGAAAATCTATGGAGACGATGATGAAGATGTCGAAGATTTTGAAGAAAGCATTAACGACACCGAATTACTTTCTATTCCAGAGCGTTCTTCTCCTACTGAAGAAACAACAACGGCACAAGATAAATATCATTTTGCTGAAGAAATAGAGGAAGAAGAAACCTTATCTATCCATGATAAAGAATTGGAATTAATTAAAAAATCGTTAGAACGTCACAGCGGAAAGCGTAAATTAGCAGCTGCCGAACTTGGTATAAGTGAACGTACGCTTTACCGAAAAATTAAACAATACGATTTGTAAACTACCGTTTTATTACAAACCACGTTTACCAAATTAAAGCATAGCAATGAAAAACACAACATATATTTTATTATTTCTAGCCATGGCAACCCTTACCAGTTGTGGAATATACTCGTTTACGGGCGCATCTATTCCTGCCGATACAAAAACCTATCAGGTTAATCGGTTTGAAAATAATGCCCTTTTAGTAGAACCTGGTTTAGAACGTGATTTTAAATTGGCTTTGGAAGATTTAATACAAAACCAAACCAACTTAAGCCTTGTACCTTCTAATGGCGATTTGGTTTACGAAGGTGAAATTACGGGCTATCGTGTTTCGCCAACCACAGCAACATCATCGGACGTGGCAGCACAAAACAGATTAACCATTAGTGTGAAACTACGTTTTTTCAATAGAAAAAAAGAAGAAGATGATTTAGAACAATCTTTTTCTTTTTATTATGATTATGACGGAACCTCTCAACTTATTGGAGCACAAAAAACCACGGCACACGAAGAAATTTTCGAACGCTTAACGCAAGATATTTTTAATGCCACATTGGCGAAATGGTAAAACCGTTTTAAACATCTATAATAGTCTAACATCAATTATTAAAAATTTGGCTTAGCCAATGAATCAAAACGATTTCACATATTTATTACAACATCCAGAAGCCATCACACATCAACAAACTGTGGCGATAAAATCTGTTATAGATGAATTTCCGTATTTTCAATCCGCTCGTGCAATTCATTTAAAAGGTTTAAAAAACCAGAGTAGTTTGGCCTATAATCAGGCTTTAAAAACTACGGCTGCTTATACTTCCGATAGAAGTGTTTTGTTCGATTTTATTACTTCCGAAGCATTTATTCAGAATGAAATTTCAAAATACATCAAACAAAACATAGCACATGTTAATGATATTGAGGTTGATATTGAAGACATTACCGTTAATAAAAAAGTGACTATTGATGATACTTTAAAGCAACAGATAGAAGCTACGACAGGTGTTTTAGACCCTTCATTATTTGAACCTAAAGAAGCAAGACCAATAAAAGAAACGACTTTTATTCATGAAACTCCTGCAACTATAGAAAATGCTATTTCAACCCAAACAGAAGAAAATGCACCCGAAACGGTTTTAAGTTTAGGGCAACCACTTCCTTTTGATAAAACAGAAACCCATTCGTTTAACGAGTGGTTAAAACTATCCCGTTTTAAACCTATTGAAAGAATTGAAAACAGGCAACTAGATAAAATAAAACCGAAAAAAGACAAACCGGCTAAAATTAAATCGCCAGAAGCTTTAGAAAAGGAAAAAAAGTTCGATTTAATAGATCAATTCATCATAAAAAACCCAAAAATAAACCCTACAAAGCCGCTTTTGCAAAAAGGAAATTTAGCCAAAGCGCAAATGATACAGCCGGAAGCCTTAATGACAGAGACTTTAGCGCGTATTTACGTAGAACAAAAAAACTATCCGAAGGCAATTCAATCTTATAAGATTTTAAGTTTGAAATATCCAGAAAAAAGTGGTTTCTTTGCAGACCAAATTAAGGCAGTAAAACAATTACAAGAACAAAATAACAAAAGATAATGAGTACGTTTACAATATTTTTAGCATTAATAGTTGTGGTTGCATTTTTACTAATTGTAGTAATCATGGTGCAAAACCCTAAAGGAGGTGGATTATCTTCTTCTTTTGGTGGCGGTGGAACCCAACAATTAGGTGGTGTAAAAAAGACTACCGACTTTTTAGATAAAAGCACATGGTATTTAGCCACATTTTTACTAATATTAATATTAGCTTCTAATGTCGCTATTAATAGAGGAGATTCTACTATAGAATCTAAAGCACTAGATTTAGATGCTACAACAACACAACCTTTACCTACAACAACTACAGCACCAGATGCTGCTACAATAAAGGATAGTGTGAACTAATACTTTTTTTAAAAAATAGAATAAAAAATGCCAACTTATACAGTTGGCATTTTTTATTTCTGCAAGTTTGTCAGTCGCTGTCCCTTGGCATATTTTTAGCGTACTATTAAAGCATCATATATAATTTAATTAATTAAAAAATAACATCACAATGAGCTTAAACATTAAACCATTAGCAGACCGCGTTCTAATTGAGCCTGCTGCTGCTGAAACGAAAACAGCTTCAGGAATTATTATTCCAGATAATGCTAAAGAAAAACCACAAAAAGGAACTGTTGTTGCTGCTGGTAAAGGTACCAAAGACGAACCTATTACTGTAAAAGTTGGCGATACCGTACTTTATGGTAAATATGCTGGTACTGAGCTTAAATTAGAAGGTACCGATTATTTAATTATGCGTGAGAGCGATATTCTTGCGATTATTTAAACCGCTTTTTTCATTTCCGTGAAAGCGGAAATCTCATCAAGTTAAACTAAATTTTCACTAAATAGTTTCCCGTATTTCTGGGAATAAAAAATAAAACATATTATGGCAAAAGACATAAAATTTGATATTGAAGCTCGCGACGGATTAAAACGTGGCGTTGATGCATTAGCGAATGCAGTAAAAGTAACTTTAGGTCCAAAAGGACGTAACGTTATTATTAGTAAAAGTTTTGGAGCACCACAAGTTACTAAAGATGGTGTATCAGTAGCTAAAGAAATAGAATTAGAAAACCCATTAGAAAACATGGGTGCTCAAATGGTGAAAGAAGTAGCCTCTAAAACCAACGATTTAGCTGGTGATGGTACTACAACAGCCACTGTTTTAGCTCAAGCTATTGTAAAAGAAGGTTTAAAAAACGTTGCTGCGGGTGCTAACCCAATGGATTTAAAACGTGGTATTGACAAAGCTGTTGAAGCTATAGTTGCCGATCTTGAAAAGCAAGCTAAAAAAGTAGGTAACTCTTCAGAAATGATTAAACAAGTTGCTGCTATTTCTGCAAATAACGATGACACTATTGGCGAATTAATTGCTACGGCTTTTGGTAAAGTTGGTAAAGAAGGTGTTATTACTGTTGAAGAAGCTAAAGGCATGGAAACTTATGTGGACGTGGTTGAAGGTATGCAATTCGATAGAGGTTATTTATCACCTTACTTTGTTACCGATGCTGATAAAATGATTGCTGATTTAGAAAACCCATACATTTTATTGTTCGATAAAAAGATTTCTAACTTAAACGAAATTCTTCCAATTTTAGAGCCTGTTGCTCAATCTGGTCGTCCATTATTAATTATTGCTGAAGATGTTGACGGACAAGCGTTAGCTACTTTAGTTGTAAATAAATTACGTGGTGGTTTAAAAATTGCAGCTGTTAAAGCACCTGGTTTTGGTGATCGTCGTAAAGCAATGTTAGAAGATATCGCTATTTTAACAGGTGGAACTGTAATTTCTGAAGAAAGAGGTTTCACTTTAGAAAATGCAGACTTATCTATGCTTGGTACTGCAGAAACAGTAACTATTGATAAAGATAACACCACTATCGTTAACGGTTCTGGTGATGCTGAATCTATTAAAAATAGAGTCAACCAAATTAAATCTCAAATTGAAACTACAACTTCAGATTACGATAAAGAAAAACTACAAGAGCGTTTAGCTAAATTAGCTGGTGGTGTTGCTGTACTTTACGTAGGTGCTGCAAGTGAAGTTGAAATGAAAGAGAAAAAAGACCGTGTTGATGATGCATTACACGCTACAAGAGCTGCCGTAGAAGAAGGTATTGTTGCTGGTGGAGGTGTTGCATTGGTAAGAGCTAAATCTGTTTTAGAGAAGCTAACAACAGATAACTTAGATGAAACAACTGGAATCCAAATTGTTGCTCGTGCTGTTGAAGCACCTTTACGTACTATTGTTGAAAATGCAGGTGGCGAAGGCTCTGTAGTAATAAATAAAGTACTTGAAGGCAAAAAAGACTTTGGTTTTGATGCAAAAACTGATACCTATGTAGATATGCTTAAAGCTGGTATTATCGATCCTAAAAAAGTAACACGTGTAGCATTAGAAAATGCAGCCTCTGTTGCCGGAATGATTTTAACAACAGAATGTGCTTTAATTGATATTAAAGAAGATGTACCTGCTATGCCAATGGGCGGTGGCGGTATGCCAGGCATGATGTAATCCATCAATATTGAAGTATTGTTCCGATAAAAATATCGAGCCGTACTTATAACACTTTAAAAGGCTTCTTAATACTTTAAGAAGCCTTTTTTATGCTTAAAATATACTCGGCTCCGGTTATCCAATACTATATCAAAACAGATAATAATCTCTTTGCTCTTTTAAAGTGTAACTATTGATATAAAACATAAAAACTCCAAGCATAACACTTGGAGTTTTTCCCTTTTAAAAAATACTAATGTAATATTTAGCTAAAAATATAATCTTACATTATACTAGTTTGACACAAAGTTATCAGGAATAGTATATGGTAAAAACCAGTTTTCTGGGTTTTGTAATTTTTGTTTAATAGTAGCACCAGTACCAGCATCACCAGAAGTTATAAACTTATCGGCTACAGCATCGGCTAAAATATCAGGATTGTTTGCACGTATTGAAAAACGCATTAAATCTTCCCATCTATTGCCTTCAAAAGCTAATTCTAAAGCGGCTTCGTTTAAAATTAACGCTCCTACTTCTTCAATAGCAGTTGAGCTTGTTAAGTCTAAATCTAAACCAACAGGCGCTAAACCTGCACGACCACGAACACCTAAGTTTCCAGAAACTGGTTCGTCACTATTATTTACAGTATAATAAACTTCCATATCGAAATTTAAATACCATTCTTCATTTTCAAATATTGGTGCATCCACAGGGTCAACATTCGGGTTATTAAAAATACCATTTACAATTGCCAACGCTTGCTCTGGGTGTCCTGCATAATTAATTGCTTCTGCATATCTTAAATATACTTTAGCCACTCTAGTCCAACTAAAATAGTCATATTGGTATTTAGAAATTAAAGGTTCTGCAGCTTCAATAGTAGCCGATAACTTAGCTCTTTCATCTCTATTATCTTCTACAGCTTCACCTTCATATCCCATAGATTGACTATTCCAATTGGTAATAATAGATGTAGATGCTTGTAATTGTTTAGTAACAACCTCAAAACTATTATTTGGTTGTCTAAATTGCTCACTAAAGGCTACATAATCAATAACTTCGTTTGTACGAACGCTTTCGTCAAATATATCCGCCCATCCATCAGAATAAGTATAATTGTCATTATTTTCTGTAACGGTAATCGTATTACTACTTAAGTTATAGTTACGACCATCAAACATGGCTTTATTTAAAAAGAACATATAATATGTTGCCGCTTGAGTATTATTACCTTTCCATAAATTTAAATCCCCCAAAAGAACGAATTGATCTGGAATCATTTTAAAAATTTCAAACCCCAAAGATCCTGCATACTTCGACACATTTTCCACATTCATAACACCCTGAAGGTTTGCTATTAATTGATCTATTCCTTCATCGAAAGATAATAATGGATACGTATCATCCAAATCATCACTTGTTCTAATCGGCTTTGTAATGTATGGCAACTTACCGTAATTGATAAGAATTTGCATTTGCGCCCAAGTTCTAATTCTTAAGATAGACGCATAATCTTCTAATAATTCTTCTTCGTAAGCCTGTGTATCAATACCTTCTAAAGCGAAGTTACAGTTGTTAATAATCGAGAACATAGTTGTTAAATCGGCATAGCTATTATCGGTGCTTATATCATGATTATTAACCTCTCTAAGTTCATCAATAGTACTTGCAGTTACATTGGCTAAATCGGCACGCAGTTCTCCTAAAACCACATATTGCCCCACCACTTCTTGCATTTGTGAAAGTACTCCAAACAATGCTGATCGTGCATCTATTTGATCGTCCCCAAGATAATCCTCAGCAAGTAATACTTCTTCTGGTTCTACTTCTAACATACTCTCGCAAGATGTTAAAAGTGTTAATCCGAAAAGTATACTGAACGTAATATTTCTATATTGTTTCATTTATATCTGTTTTTTAAATTTGAATCTATTATACAAAAATTATAGTCCTACTCTAACTCCAACTAAAACTGAAGTATATTGAGGTGTTAAACCGGCATCGATACCTTGTAAATAACTAGTTTGCGACGAGCTTACTTCTGGGTCGAAACCTAAATAATCTGTAATAGTAAATAAGTTATTTGCCGTTAGGTAAACTGTGGCATTAAAAAAGTCTGGACTATAAGATAATGATAGGGTTTTTAGACGGATGTATGATCCATCTTCAATCCAACGATCTGAAAATCTTGAATTCCCAACCGCATCTCCATAAACGGCACGGGGAATGGTTGTGTTTTGGTTTGCAACCGTCCAACGATTAGCAACCGCTTGACTTTGGTTTGCTAGTCCCGACATAGATTCTGTTTGCCAGCGTTGTGCGTTGTACACATCGTTTCCTTGACTGAATGAAAACACCGCTGATAAAGATATGTTTTTGTATGTGAATGTATTGTAAACCATTCCTGTAAAATCTGGATTAGGGTTACCTATTACCACACGATCATCTTCATTAATCACGTTGTCCGAATCATCGCTATTGACAAAACGTACATCACCTGCAACAAATGGCTGTTCAAAGCCTGCAAAATCGGCCCAGTTCAAACCTTCCGTAGAAGCCTCAGTTGCATTGTTGTAAATTCCATCTGTTTTATAACCGTAGAATAAGCCTAAAGCACTACCCTCTCTATTAATAATAGTGGCATTTACACCATCGATATCATAAATTTGTTCGTTACCAGGTAAAGAAACAATCTCGTTTTTGTATTGTGAAATATTTCCACCAACATCCCAACTGAAATTATCAGTATTAACGATACGCGCATTAACCGATAATTCGAATCCTTTGTTTGTAAGTTTTCCGTCGTTAGAAAGGAAACCTTCACTACCAAAGACTGGGTTAATACTTGTTTGGTTTAATAAACCATCTGTTACATTATTAAAGTAATCGAAATTGAAAGCTAAACGTTCGTTAAACAAACCTAAATCTAAACCTAAATTAGCCTTAGTCGTTTCTTCCCAACGGATAGAACTTTTTGCAATATTACCATTAACAAGTCCTGTTCCTTCTAAAAATCTAGTCGGTACAAAGTAAGATTCGGCATTATAGTTTCCAATACCATCGTTACCTGTTAAACCATAACTTGCTCTAAATTTTAATTGATCTACAACTTTATTGTTTGCCATAAAGTTTTCTGAAGATATTAACCAACCTAATCCTAGTGCTGGAAAAACTCCCACTGATTTATCGTCACCAAAGCGAGATGAACCATCAAAAGCCAAATTATAACTAACAAAATATTTATTTAAAAAAGAATAATCACCATTAGCATAAAGTGAAGCATATTTCCAGTTACCAATATCTCCAGAGGTTACAAAGGTATCTCTATTACCATTGTTTAATGATGTAAACTGATCATCTGCAGAGTTACCACTTATAGAGTATGAGTTTTCATAATCATTTTGATTGTAACGCACCCCTAAGTTTATAGAAAAATCGTGGATATTATCAACGTTTAATTTATAGTTTAATCGTGTATCGTTATAGATAGCGAATAAGCTTTCTACACTTACTTTTGATGTACGGTAAAAAGCATCACCATACTCATTACTTTCTTCAGATAATCCTAAATCTGGTAAAAATACATTTTGTCTGTTTTTAATATAGTTTACACCTGACAATGAACTCAAAGTTAATTTATCCGAAATTTTATATCCGAAATTTAATTGCCCGTATAAGTTATAATCTTTCGCTACAAATGTAGCCACATCGGTAATAACTACCGGGTTAGTAAACCCACCGATATTATCAACATCTTGATAAATATCTGTAACAACACCATCTGCATTTTCTGTATAAGGTGCTAAAAATGGTGATTTGTTTAACGCAGAATATATTGGAGATGTACTCATTAAGCCATCATCATATAAACTTCTATCTGTATAAGCTACACTTAAGTTTGTAGATAAAGATAATCTATCTGTAATGTTTGTATCCGCATTAAAACGTGTTGTAAAACGTTCGAAATTTGAATTAGAAATTACGCCTCCATTAGTAGAGTACCCTACCGATAAGCCATATTTTGCAATTTCATCACCACCTGTTACTTTTAAATAGTATTCATTAACATAATTATCATCAAAAACTTCTTTTTGCCAATCGGTAGAGTTATGGTATTTTTCATAATCTTGAAACGAAGGACTTTCATTAAAATAAGGTAAATTACTTATTTCGCTATTGGTGTAAAGTCCAGAGTTATTTAATTGATTAGATAAATAGCTTTTGTACTGATCAGCATTCATCATTCTAATATTATCTGGCGATACATTTAAACCTGCTTGCGCATAAAAATCTATTTTAGTTGTAACATCATCCGTTTTATTAGTTTCAATAAGTATCACACCATTCGCTGCTCTTGACCCGTATATAGATGCAGCATCTTTAATTACCGTAATACTCGCGATATCTTTAGGGTTAATATCCGATAATGGATCGTAGCTATACCCTCTAATAATAGAATTATTACTAAATGTATTTGTTTCGATCATCATACCATCTATAACAATTAATGGTTGTGTAGAACTATTTAAAGTATTATACCCTCTAATAAAATTATTAGATCCAATACCAGGAATCCCTGAACGCATTACACTTCGCATACCACTTAACTCGTTCCCTGTCATCATATTTGCTGCAGATTCACGAGAGGTTGCAATATTTCCTTCTTTTACAGAAATAGCACTTACTACCGACGCGTTACTTTTATCTCTAAGCGGCGTATGAATATCTTTATAGTATGTGTTAAAATCTTTCTTATTAATTTTAATTTCAAGTGTAGATCGGCCTCTTAAAGCGACTTCTTTATTTTGAAATTCTTGGCTACTTAATGTAAGTGTAGCTCTACCATCTGGAACTTTTATAGAAAAGGCACCTTTTTCGTCAGTTAATACTGAAGAAAACTGACCCGCTCTTACGTTAACACCAGCCAAAGGCTCATCATTAGTGGCGTTAAGGACTGTTCCCGTAACTATTTTATTCGATTTTTCCTGCCCTTGCGATGCAAAAGTGATTCCGAAAAACAGAATGAAAAGCAGGGAATATGTATTTTTTATTTTCATCATAATCTGATAATTCATGTTTATTTTTTAGTTAAAATACTTACTCTACTGGTTTTAATTCCACGTAATCTAAACCAAACTTACGGTCGTATAATAGAAGTTCTGGCTCACTAACATCTACTATAATTTTAAGTTTCACAAAGTATTCATTATCGAGTTCTTCGTTAATAAACACAGGAATATCATAAACATCACCAATAGGAACAATGCCTTCTTCAAGGTTACTTACTACTAATGGTCCTATTTCGTTTACTACTACATTACCATCTGCATCTTTATAACTAAATTCAAAACGTAACTTGGTGTTTTGAGCTGCTCCAATTGCAGAGAATTTTAAGTTGATAGTATAACTTGCAGATAACACATTACTGAACGCTATTTCAAAAAAGTTGTTACTGTTACTGCCATCTGGATTTGCTAATAAACTTACAGTATTAGTAAATTTTCCTGACGCCACCTCTTGAAACTTTTGTACTACTGAAAAATCTGTTAAAGATCCAATAGTTCTTCTTTTATTGTTTTCAACTTCGTAACGAATATCCTTATAAATAACATTATTTACATCGTAATTTAAAGCACTAACATCAAACACATTACCATTACTTAAAGTTTCAGTATTAGTTATGGCCCCTGCTTCTAGCATAACCATGTTTCCAACTGTGTTTTCAATTAATGTTCCATCTAAGTCTGCTACTTCTAAAGCAGGAAACGTGAGATTGTTGAAAATGGCTCTATCGGTATTACTTTTTATAGAATCTTCAACTGGATATTGGTAATAATCCTTAAAACGATCGTAGATTCCTGCATAAGCATCATCTCCTAAACCTATAAAGGTAAAACGATCTTCTTCTGAACTTAAATCTCCAATAGTTTTAAATTGGGTATTTGATGAGCTAAAAACAGAATCGTAAACCGTTTGCCCTAATGTATTAGTTCCTGTTTTAACACTTCTTGCTTCATCGAAAAGAATTTCGTTATACTGCGAAAAGTATTCCATTAAAACAGTGTATTGGTCTATATTGTCGTTAAGGAATCCCCAGATATTCGGTTTTACACTTAAAACGCTTGACATTTTATGCACAATACCATTTGATGTTAAAACATCTTGTTCTAACACATCAACACCTCCAAAAGTAACTTGTCCATCTACATTAGAAAACTCGATATATTTATCGTTAAGCATTTTTACAAATACTTGGTTTTCATTTATTGTAGAACCATAAGAAAATCTAGAAATATGATTTCCTATTAATTGTGCTAATGCATCTGGATCGTTTAATACATCGGCAGATACTAAAGCTAAGGCTTCGTTGTTTGGTGCCCAAACAGTAAATGCTTGTGAAGAGCTAAGCAATTCTTCAAAACCGGCTTGCTTAACGAGTTCTACAAAGGTTGAAAAGTTAGTATCACTAGATAATGTTTCTAAAATACTAGATTCTAACCTTTGATCTTCTTGACCGTAATGGTCGTCCAAGGCATCCTCCTTACAACTAAAAGTTACAAGGACAATAAGAACGGCACATAAACGGCCTAGGTTAAATATGAAATTATGTTTATTATTCATTATAAGTTCTTTAATTATTAAATTCAATTAGTCGACTGGTACAAACTCAATATAATCGATAGGAATACCTCCCGATCTTATAGTTTCAAAACGAAGTACATGACTTTTTTGTTCAGGCATAAGCAAATCATCAATAATGATAAATCTAGCAAAACCAGCTGTTTCATATGATGTTGCTGAAATTTTATCATCATTATTATCTCCTACTTTAAGTCCTCTAACATAACCTAAAGATCTTAATTCAAGAGAATCTTCATCTGGCCAACCAATCCCTAATTCACTAGGGTTAGATCTCATATCCCATTGTGATCCAATAGGCTGTCCATCCCAATAGGTTTGGAATATTGGTCTACCATTATTACCTGTGTTTCCACAAACACGAAGTTCGTATTTACCTTTGGGTAATACCGGTGTGTCAAACTCGATCCAGGTTACAGCACCTAAATTTAACACCGATTTATTATCGTATGCAGGGGCAGAATTTCTAAGGATTCTAATTCGAACTGCAGGAAACACACGTACCGACTCAAAACGATCTGAATCATACCAAGTATTATATCCAATTTTACCAGCTTGGAATTCAGGTAAACTTGTACCGAAATCAAACATTACATATTTTGCCTTTGGAATAAATATGGTAAATAATTTATTAACCGTATGATATACACCATTTTTGGCTGGGAAATTACTGTCTTCTGAAATTAAAGAAGTCCAAGTATCATTTACTCCCGTCTCGGTTTCATTTAACTTAAGTTCTTTATCTGTTTTAAAAGATTTTATAGCATTTTTTGGTAAAACCGTACTAACAAAAGAATCTGAAGGGAAATCTGCAGAATACAAGAAGCTTTCTGTAGCATGATATCCCATAAATCTGTTTAATTCGTTTAATTCGTTGGTATAATCTGTATCACCTGGAGATATTCTTTCGGCTAATTCTGCAAAAGAGTTAATGCCTTCTTGAGCGTAAACAGCATCTGATTCAGCTAAAATGGTGAAATTATTTTTAGAACCTGTTTCACTAAAATATTGAGAAAACTGCTCATAGTATCCTGTTTGTTTTAAAGCTTCAATAAAAATAGTGTGCTTCCCTGCTTTTTCCATGACAACAGTAACAGGATCGATAAATGGTTCTAAAACCCCAGTAAGCGCATGTATAGTACCATTGTTTGTACGGATATCATATTGATCTAAACCAACTTCTTTGTTTATTTGAACATTAGCAATACCACCTCCTAATAAATAAGACGTTGTAAGGTAATCTCCTGTATAGGTTGTGTCTCCTAATCTTCCTTCAATAAAACTACTTGTAGCTCTACTTGTAGGCAAGGTGTGAAATTTAACCAATACTTTTAAAAAGTCTATTTGTTCTTCCGATGTTAATTCGGCTACCGTACTCACATTAAATCGCTCTTGTAAATATGCTTTTATAGCTGTATTAGTAGGTGCTAAACAAGTATAGCTTCCGTAACTTCTTAATGCCGTATAAAATTCTGTTTTTTGCAGAATTTCAACATACATAGAAAATTTATCTGGGTTAGCTTCTAATACTTCTGATATTGTCATATCAGTAGTCTCTCCGTCTGTGGTAAAAAATGTTGTTCCATCAAGAGAATCCTCACAGCTGTTTATTAATAACATAAACAAGCCAAGACCTCCGAGCCAAGTAATTATTTTTTTAGTTTTCATAGGATTGGTTTTAGTTTTCGTAAAATGGATTCTGTACTAAATTATCATTCAAGTTAATTTCGTTTTGATAAATTGGTAGAAAATATGAATCAGGGTCTGAGTAGTAACTTAAAATTTGTTCGTAATCATCTGCTCCAGCTTTAAAATCAACTAAATTTATAATAAGCTCTTGATTTGCAAAATTATTTCGACGCGCAAAACGCAATAAGTCATACCAACGTTTTCCTTCGAACGCTAATTCTTTTTGGCGCTCTAACAATAACGCTTCTAACAAACTAGATTCATCTTTAGATACATCTAACGGTACAGAAACAGCACGCTCATGTACACTGCTAATTAATTCGTAAGCTGCATCTAAATCTTTTTTATCTTCAGATAAGATATAAGCTTCTGCTTGCATAAGTATAATATCGGCATAACGGTAAAATATAAAATTGTTATAAAACTCGTCACTACCACGATACTCTCCTGTTTCATCTACACCTGCATATTTAAAAACAGCTGAATTCTCTCTATCAAAAGTACCTAAGTGCCCACGAACATCATCTGGGAATTCTCTAAACAATTCACTCATTCCTTGATACGCTACGTAATTAAGATTAGCGACTTGAAATGAATTTCTAATTGTTGTTGAAATATCACTAAACTGTAGTTCGAAAATACCTTCGTCTGAGTTTCCTTCAAAGAATATGCTATTAAACCATTCGTCTCCATTAACTAAGCTATAGCGGCCAAGATCCATTAAATCTTGTGCTGCATCAATACATTCTGTGTATTGCTCGTTCCATAAATAAGCATCTGTAAGTATAGCAAGCGCTGCTCCTTTCGTCATTCTCCCTTTATCATGAGCTGTGGATTGTGAATAACCAATATTTAAGTCTTCAACAGCTAAAGTTAAATCGCTAATAATTTGAGAAAGTATTTCCTGCTCTGTGTTTTTTGCTGGATAAAAATCGATTTGATTGGTTGATGTTGCAGTTAAAACTAACGGCACTTCTTTAAAGTTCTTAACCAAGATTAAATACGCTAATGAACGAATAGTAATAGCTTCTGCTTTAAACGTTTTTAATTCTGCTATAGAAAACGTTTGATCTAGTTCTTGTGCTCCATCGGCAAACTCTAATACTAAATTACAGTAGTTTATAGTTGCATAAAAGGTACTCCAATTTGTTAAACCATCTGAAGGAAGCATATAATTCCTCATGATGTTTTCTAGACCTCCACTACCAGAAACCATCATCTCAGCTCTAAGCTCACCCCATTTTAAAACTCTATCGGTAAAGCCAGACTGGTTCATCGATGCATAACATCCTGCCACAGCCGAACTTACTTGTTCTTTATTTTTCCAAAATTCTTGTTGAATTAAGTTGTTCTTTGGTTCTAGATCTAAGTAATCGCTACAAGAAGACAATGTTGCGAAAAGCATTGGAACCATTATAAATATTTTAATTATGCTTTTTTTCATAATATTTTAATTTTTTATGCTATTTAAAATGATAGATTTACACCTACAGTTACTTGTTTCGATCTTGGAGTTTGTTCCGCATCGTAACCTAACTCTTGCCAATCGTTACTAATTCCTCCTTCAGGATCTACTCCCGAATACTCGGTAAAAGTTAGTAAATTAGTTCCAGTAATATAAACTGAAGCCTGTGTAAAATTCAACTTGTTAATAAATGGCTTTGGCAAATTATATCTTACCGTGATGTATTTCATTCTTAAAAACGAAGCATCTTCCATAAAACGATCAGATCCTAAAGTATTAACCGTACTACCGTAGATTGCTCTTGGTATATCGGTTTCATCACCTTCAAATCTCCAACGTCTTAATACCGCTGTACTTTGATTATCAAAATCATCCATACTTTCTGTATTCATACGTGCAATATTCATTAACTTTTGGTTGTATCTAAAGTTAAAGAAGGCATTCACCTGAAAGTTTTTATAACGAATATTTGGTCCAAATCCACCAAATAATAATGGGTTTGCATTACCTAAATACACTACATCTAGCTCGTTAATGTTTCCATCTTTATTAACATCTTCATACATCGCTTCACCTGGAGCAAATTCTTTACTGTTATTAAAAACTAAGTTTTTAGGCGTTCCGTCAAGATCATAAATAATATCTCCATTTCCATCACGAGCTACTAAATCTTCTTGAGTACTAAATACCCCTAAATAACGGTAACCATAGAATGAACCAATTGGGTTACCTTCTTGAATTCTTTTTAAATATCCTCCTGGACCTGTTGTTAATGGATTTCCAGACTGTGCTACTTGTGCTTCTGTAATACGTTTAACAATATTTGAATTACGTGCTACATTAAAGTTAAAGTCTAAGCCAAAATCTTCATTATTAATAATCTTGGTTCTTACACTAAACTCGATACCTTGATTACTAATATCTCCTAAATTTAAATACGGTATTCTTGAAAAACCAGAAGTAGATGGTATCGACGTGTCTTTGGTTAATAAATCTTTAGTATCCTTTTGATAGAATTCTAAATCACCACTAACTCTACGGTCAAAAAAGGAATAAGTTACCCCTAAGTTTTTCTGAATTACAGTTTCCCAACGTAAATCGGTTAATTCCATACTGCTCGGAATTACTGCTGGCTCATCTAAATAAGAATAGCTATATGTTGTATAGGTGTTATAAGAACCATAGTTTGTTCCTGGTGAGTTACCGTTTACACCATAACTAGCACGAATACCGATCTCATCTACAAAATCTGCATTTTCCATAAAAGGCTCTGATGACAGAATCCATTTTGCAGCAACACTTGGGAATGTACCATTTCGGTAGTTTGTACCAAATTTAGAATTTCCTTCTGTTCTAATACCCCCACTTAAAATATAGCGATCTAAATACTGATAGTTAAAAGCAAAATTAGCAGCTAAGGTTGTGTTTTGCTCAAATGTAGACACAAGTGAGTTTCCAGATCCTTCAACTCTAATATTAGCAATAGGTGTTTGTATATCACTTGTTGGACTATTACTAGCAACAGCGACATACCCTTGACTTGTTTTTTCGAATGTTTGAAAAGAGAAACTTGATAAAAACGAATGATCTTCTCCCAATTCTGGCATCCAAATTAATTTATTATCGGTACGCATTACAAAAAACTCACCATCATCAAAAGTTGCTCTATTTGCTCCTGAATTCGTCCATGCTGCTCCAATAGCTTCTTCTGGCACAAATCGAGATTGCTTATCTACATTAATATCAAACGAAATAATAGATCTAAAATCGAAATGTTTATTCGGCTTATAGCTAAATCTGAAAACCGGTGTAATTCTATTATTTTCAGTATTATTTTTAGACAACTTAGCCATTGCTACTGGGTTGTAATACGTAACACCATTACCTTGAAAAGAATTTTCAGGTGTAAAATATTGATCGGTTAAATTCCCATTTTCATCCACTTGATAAATAGATTGATTAGGCATTTTTACTAAAGCTAATGATCTTAAATTAGCTTGTCCTAAACTATTGTCTTTAGCATAAGAACGATCTAACGAACCGTGACTATAAGACAACTCGGAAGCAATTGTGATTTTATCAGAAATATTATAATCTAAAATGGCACGTGTTGTAAATAATTTAAAAGCACTACCTACTGTTGTTCCTAATTGGTTTTTATAACTTCCAGAAACACGGTATGATGATTTTTCTCCACCACCAGATACACTTAAGAAATGCTCATTGGTATAACCTCTTTGAGTTATTTCATCCATCCAATTTACATTTTTATTATACAATTCATAATTTTCGTAATCTGGATTGTATGATACAGGATCACTATCTGGTAAATCGGTTTTTATTGCAATAAACTCATCCTTAATTAAGGTAGAATATTGATCTCCATTTAACATTGGAATTCCTGATGGTTGTTCAGACGTACTTCCTTTATAACTATAAGAGAAACGTGCTTTACCTTTAGCTCCACGTTTGGTTTTAATAAGTAATACTCCATTTGCTGCACGCGACCCGTATTGTGCGGTTGCTGCGGCATCTTTTAATACTGAAATTTCTGAAATATCATCTGGTGATACTCCAATCATAGATGCGTATTGATCTTCATCGGCTGTAGAAAAGTCGAAACCTGTATCAATTTGTGTTTCAAATGGTACACCGTTGATTACAATTAATGGCTCTGATGATGCGTTTAATGATGATGTACCACGAATACGGATAGATAGACCTGCTCCAGGATCTCCCGAATTCGCTACAATATCTACACCACTTAATCGACCTTGTAGTTGATCTACAATTCCTGATGATGCGGTTTCACTAATTTCTTTAGTAGAAATAGTTTCCATGGCTGTAGCAATTCTACGTTTATCCATGTCAAACTCTCCTGTAAACACCTTTTTTGTTGCTCTTAAAACAATAGCATCTAATTCTGACACATCTTCTTTTAAACTAACATCTAGTACTGTTTTATCACCAACGGTTAATTCCTTAGTAACAAAACCAATATAAGAAAAGGTTAGTACATTACTGGCATCGTGCATTTTAATGGCGTAATTACCATTAAAATCGGCTACAACACCATTAATAATACGGTTATTTTTATCTTTCTCTGCAATGGTTGCTCCGGTTAACGGCTGCCCATCTGCTTCTGAGATTACGACTCCTGATATGCTTCTTTGTGTTTGTGCCGACATACTGAACGCCGAAAACAATACACAAACTATCATTAAGACATATGAATATGACCTGTTTATATCCTTCATATTAAAAACTTTTAGTTTTATTATTTTATATAATTATTGATTTCGTGTATTACGACTCTTTTTGATAATATATTTAACATACCACCAGTAGTTACGGATTCCCCTGTTTCTTCATTAGTAATAGAAATTGACGATGTTGTATTAACTACTGAAAATTGATCGTACACTTCAGCAAAATCGACAATTTTACTAAAGTACATCGAAGGGAAAGTTCCTGACACTTTTCCGTTTGTAGGTAATGCTTGTTGTATGAAATGCTTTTTAGCAAAGTTTAAAAGATCTCTTTTCGCTATAGCTTTTTCTAATTCATCCAACCCATTTACTGTACTTGGCTCCACAATTACCCCATCACTAATAGCTTGTGCAACGGCAGTGTTATTTGGTGCAAATAATGTAAACGTTCTTTGTAGATTTAAGAAGTTGATTAATTTATCACTCGAACCAATAATAGTAATCAATGCGTCAGACGTTTCTAAAACTTCTACAAATGATGAAAAACTAGCAGCATTGTCTACTAAAGTACCATAGGTGAAATTCATTGGCACATTTATAGCATCGCTCATTTCATAAAAATTCCCATTATCTGTTGTTTGCACTTTCTCTACTTGAGCCGATTCAGCAATTTCAAGATCTCCACCTCCTTGTGCCAAATTACCGTTAGATGTATAAACAAATTCACCACTTCTTGCTTGGTAATATGTATTTGCGTTAAAGTCTACATCTTCATCAATGATATGATTCAGAACAATGTCAGCTATTGTTTTTCTAACATAAGCGACATCTGCCGCATTTGGAGAACTCGCATCTGGATCTGGGTATGTACGATTAAAGGCATTATTAGGGTCACCTTCAACTTTCATATATATTACAGATACATCTGTAGGATCATAAGATTCTAAATCGGTAAGTACTGTTATTCTTCTAGTTGCACTGTTAGGGTCGGCTATATTCTCAAACTGGTCGTTTCTAATTCCTAAAATAGAGAACCTTACTGCTTTACTTTGTAATGCGGTATCAATTCTAAGGTCTTGAACGGCTTGAAGCATCATAGAATAATTAGGATCTAATAATAATGGGCCCATGATAGTGCCAAAACTATTATTAGTATAAACCGTGTTTACACCTACGAAGAAACCGTTGCTGCAGAATTTTTTATCTACAATGTCTTCTGCTTTAAAATCTACTAAACCTAAACTAGTATCATAACTTTGACCAAAACTACTCGGACAAATATCATAATAGTTATTAAAGAAAAAAGGTGAAATAAATTTACCTAATACCTCTAGTGGCATATCATCATAACTACTGTAAAATTCACCTAAAATACTGTTTCCGCTTAAATATTCATTTAAAGCATCGTTGGTAGGTGCTAATAAACCCCATCCTTGAGCTAAAGTACCATCGATATTTGTTGCATAATTTTCATCAAAAGGATTAAAGGGTAGATAATCGTTTTCAATTCCTGTTGAAAATCTAAATTGATAAATTGTTTCTGTTTCACCTGTTTCTTCATTAACCTGATCGCCCATTAATCTAAGGGTAGCAAAACGCTCTAACATCTTTCTAAACATAGAGTATTTATCACCATATTCTGGGGACGACAGATTATCGTACATATTTCTTTTAGGCTCAAACACCTTATCTAAGGCATAAATGATTCCATTTTCAGCTACAACATTTTGTTGTGAAACGTTTGAACCAAACACCTTCATGTCTCCATCATTAAACGTCTCGCCTTCAAACATGTAATCGTAATCGGATTTTTCAACACCATTGATTTCCATGTAAGATTCAATAAAATAGTTTGTTGTTTTAAATCTGCCCAAACTAGCATCAACAATGTATTTACCAGGCTCTAATTTATCCCAGTCCATGATGTGCTGCAGAGTGTCCATATCAAACACTCTATTTGGTGTTTTATACTGTGTTCTACGTCTAAAACTTTGTCCTAAATAAAACCTAGCAGGAAAATAAGTTAAGGTTGTTGTATTCCAACCATCAATAACTATAGAATACTCTACGATATCTTCTATTTTATCTTGAGAAATCGCTTCAAAATTCGATATCCCAGCTTCCGTCATGTAAGCCTCAAATGCATCATCTGTTGGCGCAAACACAGTCCAAGACCCTCCTTTTACTAAAGGCTCTTTGTAAGGTGTTTTATCTAACGCTTGTAAATAATAATTAAAGGTTCCCATCGACTCTAGCTGCTGATAAATTGTACCAGCTAAATTATCTGGTCGGGCATACTCAAGCGGGTCAGGCTTGCAACCAAAAGTAGCCATAATTATAAATAATATAATTAGACCATTTCTATGCTTCATTTTGTGTACCATATTAATTGTAATTAATTTTAAAATTATTGTTTAGTTATTTAATTAGGTTCGGATTTTTTTCAGATTTAAACTTATTTCTTAAATAAATTTATTGAGATAATCTGTTTTGAGATAAATGTTAACGTCTGTTAATGAGTGTTAACTATTTGTTAAGACAAAAATAAAAAAGAAAGCCTGTTCATACTATAAATTATAGTTACTTCGAGATAAATTATTGCTTTTTTAAGGGGTAAAACAGTCTCAACCCTTGTTTTTATTCAGATTACAACAAATACTTGTTAATAATATATTATATCCATAAAATTAAATAGCTTTAATTATCAAATCAATATAATGCCCATTTTTATAGATTTTGGACTTTTAAAATTAACAATTTATTTAGTGTTCAACATAATTCAAATAACGCATACTGCTTAATCTAAGGCATAAAAAAACCTCAGATTAATAATTAATCTGAGGTTTTTTTAAACATTAACTTCTTACTTCTAATTCTAATTTCGAAGTACTATTCTATTCTTTTTCTTTCTGTTCTATAAACTGACTTGGTGTTACATCAAACAATTCTTTAAACGTTTTACTAAAATAAGCTGTAGAATTAAAGCCTGACATATGAGATACTTCTTTTATTGAATAATTATTTTGTGTTAATAATTCGGCAGCATATCGCAATCTTATGGTTCTTATGAAATTACTCGGATTACTGCCTGTTAAATTATTTATCTTTTTATAAAACTGTGATCGGCCAATATTCATAACCTCTAGTAAATCGCCTTGTTTAAAGTCGATATCACTGATGTTTTCAATAATTACTTTGGTGGCTTTCTCTAAAAAGGCTTCGTCTAAATTATTTGTAGTAACCTCGCTAGATGGGAAAATACCTCCAATTTCTGAAAATCGCTTTTTAAGTCTTCTCTTAGCTTCTAGTAGGTTATTAATTCTCGCTTTTAATACATTGGTAACAAAAGGTTTCGAGATGTAACCGTCGGCACCATGCTCATAACCTTCTATTCGATCTTCCACCAATGTTTTTGCGGTTAATAGAATTACAGGAATGTGGCAGGTTTCTAAATCGCTTTTTATTGCATTACACATTTCAAAACCATCCATTTTAGGCATCATCACATCACTTATCACTAAATCAGGCAAGTGTTTTTGCACCTTCTTTAAACCATCAACTCCATTAACAGCTTCTATTACCACGTAGTTTTCTCTTAAATCGCTACTTAAATGCACACGCAACTCTTTGTTATCTTCAACAACAAGCACCATCGGTTTGTTTGGGTCGTTGCTTGCGGCATCATCATCGTCGTCACTTTTAGCATTCGGTAGATCGTCGTTAGAGATCAACATATCATACTCTACCGCTTTCATGGAGTTAATTAAAAATTCATTTTTAACGTTCTCAACATCTTCTGGCTTAGCATCAATATTTAGTGGTAATTTTATAATAAACTTTGTGCCTTTGGTATCTTTACTTTCAACATGTATTTCACCACCATGTAATTCTACAAGACCTTTTGTAAAATTTAATCCAATACCTGTTCCTGCTTTGGTAACATCTACATTGTAAAATCGAGAAAAAATGCGTCGTATTTGCTCTTTATCTAAACCTACCCCTGTATCTTCTACAATAATTTCGACATACTCGGTTGATTTTTCTTTAACCCAAAATTTATAATTCGCCTTACTTTTACTGCTGTTTATTTTATTAATGGTTACCGTAATATCTCCACCACTATTGGTAAACTTAATAGCATTAGAAATTAAATTGGTAATTATTTTTTCAACTTTATCAAAATCGAATAAAGAAATTACACTATCAGAAGTGCTTTTAAAATTGTAATTAATTTCTTTTTTAAACGCCAAATCTGTAAATAACGAAAAAATATCTTGACTAAACTTCACGATGTCTCCTTTCTCTAGTTGTAATGGCGACATACCCACATCCATTTTACGGTAATCTAAAAGCTGATTTACCAAGTGTAATAATCGCCTGGCACTACGCTGAATGGACAATGCAGATGTTTTAACCACTTCAGGATTATCATTAAAACTAGATAATATTTTATCTACCGGATTTAAAATTAAGGTTAGTGGTGTTCTAAATTCATGAGATACATTTACGAAGAACTGTAATTTCATTTGGTCGAGCTCGTGCTCTTGTTCTTCCTGCACCTTCAACTCATAATAATACATTAAGAAACGCACAATTAACGCACCTATTAATATATAAATAAGATAAGCCCACCAACTTCTCCAAATAGGTGGCGAAATTATAATGTTTAGATAAGACGTTTTTGCCGTATCCCATTGCCCATTAATACTCGCTTTTACTTCAAACCTATAGGTACCAGGCTCTAAATTAGAAAGCGTTATCACTCTATTGGCTCCCAAACTTATAAAGTCATTATCCAAGCCTTCCATACGGTAAGCATATTTAACCTGTTCCGGATTGTCAAAATATAAGGCAACAAATTCTAATGAAATATAGTTTTCATTATACTTTAAGGTTAATTCTTTTGTTTCTGAAACCCCCTTATTCATAGGAATTCTTCCATTAATAGAATCTCCTGCTACAATAGGTTTATTGTTCACCTTGAGATTGATGATTTGCGGTTTCAGATCAACGAAAGCTGGGATTTCAATTTCCCTCGGATTAAAAATATTAAAGCCATTTATTCCACCAACAATAATTTGTCCGTCTTTAGTTTTAGTAATGGATTTAGACTGAAATTCCGCCCCTTGCAAGCCGTCATGTGTATTATAGTTTACAATTTGATCGGTTGCCGGATTCAATAGCGATAAACCGCCTTTAGTTGCTATCCAAATATTGCTATCATCATCTTCTTTTATTCCAACAACTAGGTTATTTGGTAATCCACTTTTCAAAGAATAGGACTTGATCAGGTTTAAATCGGGATCTAATTTATAGGCTCCACTATCCGACCCTACCCAAATATTTCCTATATGATCTTCTGTGATATAATTAATACCTTCCTCAATTAAGCCTTTTACTCTAACATGATTAAACTCAATATGTTCTGGAATATAACCTTCAATACTATTTAAATCTACCACATTCAGGCCTAGCACTGTACCTACAAACAAACGTTCTTTAGAATCTATAAAAGTGCTAAGAATGGAACTACTAAGCAATCTCTTTTCACCACTATCTGTACTTTTGTAACTTTTAAAATGTTTATTTTTAGGATTGTACAAGCTTAAACCATCGTGCCTTAAACCAAACCAAATTCTGTGTTTAGCATCTTCAACACCGGTCCATACGGAACTTTGCCCTATAGAAAGCGAATCTTCTCTATTATGCACAAACACTTCACTTTCGTGAGTTTCAGGGTTAAAGCGGTTAACCCCACCATCAATAGTACACACCCAAATATACCCTTCGTGATCTTCAAAGGTGTACATTATTTTATTAGAACTCAGTGATTTTGGATCCTTAGAATCACTACCGAAATGCTTAAAAGTATGATCTTCTTGATTAAATAAATTAAGCCCGCCATAATATGCACTTACCCAGATGCGTCCCTTAGAATCTTGCAATACAGACTGAATGGTTTTCTGGTTTAGGCCATTTTTATTGTTTGGTTGATAGTAATAATGTTTAAAGGAATAACTAGAAGGATTAAGTTTACTTATTCCAATATCATAACTTCCAAACCAATAAATTCCTTTTCTATCTTGAAATATTTTTGAAGGCTTATTATTTGGTAAAGAAAAGGGATCGGCATAATTATTAACCATATGCTGCTCTAATACCAACTCACCGTTAACTTTTTTAAAGGAATATAAGCCATAAACATCTGTAGAAATCCAAAACAAGCCATCGTTATCTTGATAAATATCAAAAATCGGGGTGTTTTCTTCAACTAAAGACACATGTTGAAACGTGTTTTCTTTTTTATTCCATCTAATTAAATTAGATAAATCATTTCCAATCCAAAACTCGCCATCTTGATCGATAAAAACTTTTTTAGTGATATGATCTAACTCGTACGATTCTTTTTTCCCTATTAAAACACGATCAAAATTATCATTTTTTGGATTATATTGATTTAAGTACTCCCCATCTGTACTTGCCCAAATAACGTTATCTTCATCTTGTAAAATAACATTTACACCATTATTATCTAAAGAGTTTACATTATTAGGATCGCTTAAATAATAGGAAAACTTAAAATTATCTTCATTAGTACTATAGTCGTAAAGTCCAATTTTTATAACACCAATATTAGTCGCAACCCATAAGGTATTGCTAATACTATCGTAAAGTAAATCGTTTATAACTTTTTGCGAACCATTTGATAATGCAAAATCTTTATAGAGATTAATACGAATAAATCTATTGGTTTGCTTATTGAATAAATTAAGTCCATTATTGGTACCAACCCAAAGGTTTCCCTCATTATCTTCTGTAATGGTATTTACTCTATTATTACTAATTGAAGTAGGATCGTTTAAAATCGATCTAAATATTTCGAACTCGTAACCATTGTATTTATTTAGCCCATCAATAGTACCAAACCACAAGAACCCTTCTTTATCTTGAAAAATCTCGGTACACGTGCTACTAGAAAGTCCGTTTAGTGTATTTAAATTTTCAAATTTCAAATTGCTATCCTGACCAATAACAACATTGGACAGTAAACAAATTAAAGCAATAACATAATTTCTTAAACTCATTAGTTTTATTAGAAGTTTCAACAAACCTAAACAATTAATTATGTGAAAACAACAGCATTTTAGCTTCATTTTCCTTCAAATCAACTCTTTGTAGGGCAACAATTACATTTAATGTATTGCCAAGAGAGAATGTCTCGTATTTTTTAGTACCTTTTTCAATTGAAAAAGGTACTAAATATAAGATTTAAGCTGTAATAAAGCAACAGCTTAAACCTTATTTTAAACATTTCATAAAAGTGTAAGGTATTTTCTAAAAAAACACCTTACACTTTCAATTAAAATCTATTCTATATCTGTTGAGTTTTAAAGATAAATCTCTAATAAATCAGCTTCCGAAGCCTTTAACGTTACCGCAGTAATACTTGCAGGCAACAATAAAGTTTCTCCTGTTTTTAAACTGTAGTTTTCACCAGAACATGCTATATCTAAACTTCCGCTAACACACATGTAAATAACAAAAGAATCTAATTGAGAATAATCTTTCTCTAACGTGTTTTCAACCTTAATAAAATTAGTTTTAAAATATGGCGAATGCACTAATGTATTAGCCGTGTTTACTTTAGTCTCATAACTGGTTTTAAAATCGCTATGGTAAGTAAAATCGATAGCATCTAGTGCTAAATCGTTATGTAGCTCACGTTCTTTTCCTGTAGTAGCATCAACTCTATTGTAATCGTAAATACGATATGTTACATCGGATGTTTGTTGAATTTCCGCCAACAAAACCCCAGAACCAATAGCATGAATTCTCCCTGTAGGAATATAAAATGTATCGCCTTTTGCAACAGTTTCATGATGCATCACCTCTAATACGGTATCATCTTCTAATTGCTTTTGGTATTCTGCTTTATCAATTTCTTTCTCGAAACCTACAATAAGTTCTGCATCTTTATCAGCTTGCATAACATACCACATTTCATTTTTTCCGAAGGAATCATGACGTTCTTTTGCCAATTCATTACTTGGGTGAACTTGAATAGACAATGGCGTTTTGGCATCAATAAATTTAATAAGTAAAGGAAAATCTTCACCGAATTCTTTATAAACCGATTCGCCAACAAAAGCACCTTTATACGTTTGAATTAATTGCTTTAAGGTTTGCCCTTGCAAATCTCCTTCCAATACTTTAGTTTCATCCCCTTTTACATCCGAAATCTCCCAAGATTCACCAATGCTTGTTTCTGTATATTCCTTATTAAGTTGCGTTTTTAATTTTTCGCCTCCCCAAAGTCTGTATTTGTAAAGCGGCTCGAATTTTAATGGATATAGTGTCATAGTAATCTAATTTTCTAGTTTAATATTTTAGATGAATTTCTTTCAATTAAATGTGTTTCTATCAGGATTGTTTGTCCTTTTTTAGGTGTTTTTTTATTTTTAATGTGTTCTAACATCAATTCCGTGGCTACTTTTCCTATTTCGAAACCCGATTGATCAATCGTGGTTAACGATGGTTCTATAACACTGGAAACCGGCTCGTTGCTAAACCCAACAATAGCAATATCATCTGGAATACTGATTTTCTGCTCTTTAAGATGTTTCATTGCTCCAATTGCCGATAAATCGTTAGCTGAAAACACCGCATCAATAGGCAGGTTTTTAGCTAATAATTTCTGCATACTAATATAACCATCTTGTTCCATAAGACGAGAACTTATTACATATTCTTCGTTAAACGGAATATTGTTTTCTAACAGTGCTGCCTTATACCCTTCAAATCGGTTTTTGTATATTTCTAATGCCTGTGGTCCCGAAAAATGTACAATATGCTTACAACCTTTTGAAATTAAATGATTAGTCGCATCAAAGCCACCCTTAAAGTCGTCGATAAGTACAGAGCTTACCCCTTCAATAGCGCAATGTCTATCAAAGAATATCACAGGAATACCGCTTTTTTTCAGAATTTCTAAATGGTCATAATTTAAAGTTTCCATAGAAACTGAAATTAATAAACCATCGACCCGGTTTGCTACTAAGCCCGAAACAATCTTTTTTTCGCGTTCTAATTGCTCTAGCGACTGACAAATAATAACATTATAGCCCGCCAAATAAGCACTTTCCTCAATACCTTGAATAGCCGAAGAAAAGAAATGACGTGATATTCTAGGTACCACAACCCCTATAGTATGAGTTTCGTTTTTTCGTAAATTGGATGCCAACATATTACGTTGGTAGCCCAACTCCTTTGCCTTTGCTAGAATTTTCGCTTTGGTTACAGGGGTTACGCGTGGGCTATCATTTAAGGCTCTAGATACGGTAGAACTATCTATCCCTAAAGCCTTAGCAATGTCGTGTATGGTTGGTTTAATATTCAATCTAATAATTGAATTCGTTCAGTTTAATTTTCACAAATATAACAAAATCCAATCGATTGTATTTCAATAAAATTTATTATATTTACAAAGTTTTAAAATTTACAAAAATCACATACAAATACTAGATAAGATGAAAAACAATTATGAAGTGCGCTACGCCGCATCACCACAAGATGTTAAAACTTACGACACAACAAGATTAAGAGACGAGTTTTTAATTGATAACTTAATGGAACCAGATGCTTTAAATTTGGTATATTCTCATTACGACCGTTTTATTTCAGGTAGTGCTGTGCCAGTAAAAGCGCCATTAACGTTAGAGGCTATTGACCCTTTAAAAGCAGAATTCTTTCTTGAACGTCGCGAATTAGGTATTATCAATATTGGAGGTTCAGGCACAGTTACTGTAGATGGTGAAGTTTACGAACTTGATAATCGTGAAGCATTATACGTTGGGCAAGGTAATAAAGAAGTTGTTTTTGCTAGCAAATCGGCTAACGAACCAGCTTTATTTTACTTAAACTCTACACCTGCTCATAAAGCATATCCAAACAAAAAAATTGGAATTAATGATGTAGAAGTTGTACAATTAGGTGCACCTGAAACGGCTAATGCAAGAACACTTAGAAAATATATTGTAAACAGCGTAGTAGATGTTTGCCAATTACAAATGGGAATGACCGAATTAAAATCAGGTTCTGTTTGGAATACAATGCCAGCTCACGTGCATGACAGACGTATGGAAGTTTATTTCTATTTTGATGTACCTGCTGAACAATCTGTTTGTCACTTTATGGGACAACCACAAGAAACACGTCATATTTGGATGCAAAATAACCAAGCTGTTATTTCTCCAGCATGGTCTGTACACTCTGGATCTGGAACTAGTAACTACACCTTTATATGGGGAATGGCTGGTGAAAACTTAGACTACGGAGACATGGATCACTGTAAAATAACTGAATTAAAATAATAACAATGTCTATAAACTTATTCGATTTAACAGGAAAAGTAGCCCTTATTACAGGTGGTACTCACGGCTTAGGACAAGCCATGGCTGAAGGTTTAGGTAACGCTGGTGCCACTTTGGTAATCAACGGTGCATCGTCGCAAGACAAACTAAATACAGCTGTAGAACATTATAAATCTTTAGGCATTAACGCTTCAGGATATCTTTTTGATGTTACAGATGAAGCTCAAGTTATTAAAAACATAGCTGCTATAGAAAAAGAAGTTGGTAACATTGATATTCTTGTAAATAATGCAGGTATTATTAAAAGAACGCCGCTTGAAGATATGGAAGTTGCAGATTTTGAAGCTGTAATTAAAGTAGATTTAGTAAGTCCGTTTATTATGTCTAAACATGTTGTAAAAGGCATGATTAAACGTAAAGAAGGTAAAATAATCAACATTTGCTCTATGATGAGTGAACTTGGTAGAAGTACTGTTGGTGCTTATGCAGCTGCAAAAGGAGGTTTAAAAATGCTAACGCAAAACATGGCTACCGAATGGGCTAAACACAACATACAAACTAATGGTATTGGACCTGGTTATTTTGCTACTACGCAAACCGCTCCAATTCGTGTCGATGGTCATCCATTTAACGATTTCATTATTAACCGTACACCTGCTGCACGTTGGGGAGACCCAAAAGATTTGCAAGGTGCCGCAATATTTCTAAGCTCAAAAGCTAGTGATTTCGTTAACGGGCAAGTGGTATATGTTGATGGTGGTATTTTAGCGACTATCGGAAAACCTGCAAATGAAGATTAATTTAAAGTCTATTTATTATGAACAGAAATAAAATTTTAGCCGGTATTTTTTGTACCGCCATACTTGCTTCATGTAATCAAAAAGAAGACACAAAATCAATTGTTGTAAAAAACACTTTAGATTTTGAAAAAACTTTTGAAACAGTAGAATTAACATCTACTTTTTTAAATGTTACCGATCTAACAACTGTTGGAATTCGAGATGCTAAAGACGGCACTTTACAAGTAACGCAAACGGTAGATAATGATGGTGACGGTACAATGGACGAAATTTTATTTCAACCTAAAATAGCTGCAAATTCAGAAAAAACATTTGAAATTGTAACCATTACAGAAGCTGAAAAGCCACAAGCTGAAGAACTTTGTTATTCTCGTTTTGTACCAGAACGTACAGACGATTATACATGGGAAAACAACAAAGTAGCTTTTCGTGTTTATGGACCTGTTGCTCAAAAAATGATTGAAGATGGCACACCTGGTGGAACACTTTCTAGTGGTGTAGATGCCTGGTTGAAAAAAGTAGAATATCCAATTATTAACAATTGGTATAAAAAGAACGCTATTAAACCTGGCGCTTATCACGAAGCTTCTCCGGAAGGTCGCGATAATTTCCACGTAGGGGTTAGTAGAGGTGTTGGTGGTATTGCTGTAAAAGCAGATACAACTTACTACTTCTCTAAAAACTACACAAAATGGCGCACCATTACTACAGGACCACTTAGAACGAGTTTTCACTTAGAGTATGCAAATTGGGATGCTAACGGAAAGTTGATAAAAGAATCTAAAACTATTAGTTTAGATTTAGGAAACAACTTCTCGAAATTCACAACAAGTATTGAAGGTACCGATACTATTTATGCTGGCTTAACCCTACATGAAAAAGATGGTAAAGTTACCGGAAGTGATGAAAATGGATGGGTTAGCTACTGGCAACCACACTTCGAAACCGAATTAGCAACAGCTATTGTAGCCCCTAAAGGAACATTTTTAAGCTACAATACTTATGATACTGAACAAAAGGATTTAAGTAACGCTTACGCGGAATTAAAAGTGACTAATAACGAAGTGGTGTATTACGCAGGTTTTACTTGGAGCGAAAGCAACCAATTTAAAAACAGCCAAGAATGGGAAGCTTATTTAGATATGTTTTCTAAACAAATTAACACACCTTTAGAAGTGGTTTTGAATAAATAACTTCATACTATTTCTAAGTCATTTTATTAAAGTGATTGTTTCTACTCTTTTATCTAAAGCATGAAACAATCACTTTTTTTTATGATACATTTCCTAATAATATGTAGATAGCAACCGTTACTACACAAAGGAAAATAGCCATAGGCTTGGTATATTTCCAGGTTTTCATTTCTACAAATAAAATATTATCCTGTTGCATTTCTTGCGTTGGTGGATAAAAGTAAGATACCGCAAACATTACGATCAGGTTTAAAACAAATTCTATTCCCCAAATGTGAACAAAATGAATATCAACTTTAAATATAAACGTGGTTAAAATATAAAACGTTAAACCAACAAACAAAGCCGCCTTTGCTCCCATCGCCGATATCTTCTTTATAAAAAACCCTGCTAACATTATAGAAGCAATCGGAATAAAGAAAATACCATTAAGTTGCTGTAACAATTGATACAAACCATCTGGCGCATTGGCCACCATTGGGGCTACCAAAATAGCAAAAACAGCTAAAACTAAAGAGGTTAATTTCCCCACTTTCACCAATTTCTTATCGCTACAATCTTTCCCGAAATGACGCTTAAAAACATCGATACTAAAAATAGTAGCAGCACTATTTAAAACACTATTAAAGGTACTTAAAACAGCTCCCATAACAATAGCAGCAAATATACCTACTAGGCCTACAGGCAGTACTTTTTTAATTAATTCTGGGTAAATCATATCTTGGTTTTCGTACATGTTATCACCAAAATAATAAAACCCAATAACGCCTGGTAGAATAATTATAATCGGTACCAATATTTTCAAAACACCAGTAAACAGCAGTCCTTTTTGAGCTTCAACTAAATTCTTAGCTCCCAAAGCACGCTGAATAATGGTTTGATTCATACTCCAGAAATACAGCTGATTGATAATTAATCCCGTAAACAACACTTCGAATGGTAATACCGAATCTTTAGCACCAATCACATTAAATTTTTCCGGACTATGATTATATACTTTACTTAAACCTTCAAAAGGATTCCCGTCACCAATACTAACTAAAGCAATTAACGGAATGGCCAAACCTCCAATAAGTAGTCCGTAACCATTAATTGTATCAGAAACTGCAACAGCTTTTAATCCTCCGAAAATGGCGTAAATAGAACCTAAAATTCCCACGGCAACAACGGTAATCCAAAGTCCTTCTTTTTTTGAAACTTCTAATACTTCAGATACGTTAAAAATACTTTCTAAATTTATGGCACCGGTGTACAATACTATAGGTAATAAGGTTACAATAAAGGAAATCATTAAAAACAAAGCCACCAAAGTTCGGGTGGTACTATCAAATCGTTTTTCTAAATATTCGGGTATGGTTGTTAAACCCATTTTTAAATATTTGGGCACAAAATAAATGGCTGCAGCTACTAAAGCTAATGCTGAAGTTACTTCCCATGCTATAATAATGAATCCATTTTTATACGACGAGCCATTCATCCCGATAAGATGTTCCGTAGAAATATTGGTTAACAACATAGACCCCGCAATAACAACACCTGTTAAACTTCTTCCTCCAAGGAAATAGCCGTCTTTTGAGTTTAATTTTTCTTTCCGAAGTTTGTACCAAGAATAAAAAGCAACAAAGAGTGTAAAGCCTATAAACGTAAGCGCAGTGTACATATAGTTAGTTTAGTGGTTAGTTGGTATTGAAATTTAAAAGTCGAAAATTTCAACATAAATTAATTTGTCAAATTACAGATATCACATCTTAATTTGACAAATTAACTATAGCTGCCAAGGTTACTCAGCGTTTTTATAATCTATTTCGAAGTTTTAAAACTTCAATGTATCTGGTAAATATTTCGCGACCAAATCTTTATAATACGGTAAAAGTTCTTCCGCATTTGGTGGTACTGGTGCTTTTGAATATAAATCGTAAGGGTTAAATATTTTTACCCATTCGAATAATTCCACATCTTTTTCATTCATTAAATGCGTATAATCGTTTTCACGATGCTGTGAGTAAAATGAATGATAACGAATCATATACAACGCTGAATCTGGTAAATAATCTTTCAGAATTTGGTATAAGTATTCATCGTGCCCCCAACTCATTTTCACATTATCTAATCCACAATTTGGAGTATAAACGCCGTATTTAGTATTGTAACGCGGATCGTTATAATCGGGGTTTGCTTTAAAGAATTCTGGATATACAATTTTATCTGAATACGCACAACCTACCGGAAATGTATCGCCAACAACAGCCCATTGCGGCTCTCCAAACAGGCATAATATTTTACCTAAATCGTGAAGAAATCCTGTGAGCACAAACCAATCGGGATGTCCGTCGGCGCGAATAGCTTCTGATGTCTGTAAAAGGTGCTGTAACTGATCTAAATCAATATCAGGATCACTATCATCAACCAACGTATTTAAAAAGTCTACGGCTTCCCAAATAGACATTTCTTTTCTATCGAACTTTAAAAACTCAGCTTCTTTCTTACACACAAAATCGTACGTTTGAAACTCGTGATTCACCTTATAAAATTCGCGCACGGTATCTAATCGTTCAGAATCTACATAATTTCTAAATTCCTCTTTTTCTTTTTTAGCGTCTTCCGGATCTGGATAACGGTCTAATAAATTGTCTTCCCAATCGTCAATATTCTCCATTGGATTTTGGAGATTTTTGTTCAAAGATTCTTTCATTGCTCTAATGTGAATTAGTTTAATTTTCTAACCGCAATTTAAAAGATAATAAAAAAAATTAAATGGATTAATACATCAAAAACATGGAGAAATGATATCAGAATCCTATTTAAGCAGCTTACTTGGTGGGTAACCAAATTGCTTTTTAAAACAACGACTAAAATACAAAGGATCGTTAAAACCTACTAAATCCGTGACTTCCGAAACATTATGTTTTTTCGTTTTTAGTAATTGTACCGATTTTTTTAATCGAATGGTTCTAATAAATTCATTCGGAGCTAAATCTGTCAATTCTTTTATTTTTCGATATAATTTTGATGAACTCACACCCAATTCCTGACATAAAAACCCTGTTGTCAAATCGGGTTTACTGATGTTTTCTTCAATTAGTTTTGAAATCCTTCCCATTAAAACTTCATCCACCGGTGAATGCGTTAACAAACCAATTTCACTATCGGCATCATCAGAAAATTTCGTTTTTAATTCCAGTCGGGTTTTTATAATGTTAACCATAATTGATTTCAATAAAGACGGATCGAAAGGTTTTACCAAATACCCATCGGCTCCTACATTAAAGCCCCTAACTTTATCTTCATTTTCTGAAAGCGCAGTTAATAAAACCACTGGAATATGACTGATAAACTCATCATTTTTAAGTTCTTTACAAAACTCAATACCGTTCATAATGGGCATCATAACATCGGCCACGCATAAAATAGGTTTTACTTGTCGGCAAATTTGAAGTCCTTCCTCTCCATTTTCAGCTTCGTAAACTTTGTAATAGTTAGACAGGTAATCTATCAAATATTTTCGCAGCTCCGTATTATCCTCAATAACCAATATTTTCTCTTTAATCTCCGTATTGGTCGTTACTTTCTTTATTGGTACTTCCGGAATCTGCGCATCTTCATTAGCATTCGCAACAAACTCAAAAACTTCATTTTTCTTATAAAGCTCACGACTTATTGGAATTTCAAAAGAGAACACACTTCCCTTCTTAGGCGTACTTTCCACCGTAATACTGCCTTTATGTAAATCGACCAAAGCTTTTACTAGAGACAAACCGATACCGGAACCCGTGTTATTTTCGATACTATTTGTGGCTTGATAAAAGCGTTTAAATATTTTTTCTTGACTTTTTTGCGGGATACCAATACCATCATCGCTCACTTCAACCACCAAGTAATCGCTGCTGTCGCTTTTTAGACGAACAAACAAATCGACATGCCCATATTTATTGGTGAATTTTATAGCATTAGACAATAAATTGTACAGAATTTTATCATACTTATCCCGGTCTATCCAGCCGAAAAGCGAATCGCTTTCTGTATTAAAATTAAGCTGAATTTCTTTATTGTATGCAAACTCCTTAAACGAATCAAACGTGTTTTGGGTGTATTGCAAAATATTGGTTCGTGAGACTTTAAGTTTTAACTCGCCTGTTTGTGCTTTTCTAAAATCGAGTACCTGATTTACCAAATTCAACAGTCGACTTGCGTTTTGATGAATTAAATTATAACGGCTCTTTTGGTAGGTGCTGCTATACTCCTTGCTTTCTTCAATTAACTGCTTTACAGGGCCAATAATTAAGGTTAATGGCGTGCGCAACTCATGCGAAATATTGGTGAAAAACCGTAATTTTTCATTATTTAATTTAATATCACGTTCTCTATTTACCTTTTCGGTTACCAATTCTTGCTTCAAGCGCATTCTGTTCTTTACTTCGCGCCTTACCAAAAACAACACCAATCCGAGTGTTAAAATAAACAATATTAATGCTTGATATGTTAACCAAAATGGGCGTTCAATTTTAATATTATAACTCACCACATCACTCCAATGCCCATCACTATTACACGATTTTATTTTGAACACATATTTCCCCGGAAATAAGTTAGTATACTGTACTGTGCGAGAATTACTGCTTGTGGCAATCCATTTTTTATCGAAACCTTCTAATTGATATTCAAACTTATTTAATTTTTCGTTTGCATAAGACGGTGTGGAGAACTGCAGCGAAAAATTCCTGTTATCATAATTTAAGGTGATACTTTTTTCTTGGTTGAAATCTTTTTCTAAAGGAATTTCTTTATTGATTTCCATGCCCGGAATCAAGATTTCATTCTGAATTTTAATTTCAGTAATAATAGGTTTCGGCGATAATTTATTCTCTTTTATGGTATACGGAGAAAAGTAAATAACACCGTTTTTTCCACCCAAATAAATATCGGAATCTCCAAATTTGTAAAATCCTCTAGAACTAAAGTAATCCAAACGATTACCACTATTAACATGATAAATATTATAATCGAAACTATCCAATTTCAATCGAGCAACACTGTTATTATTCACATTTAACCATAAATCGCCAGCGCTATCAATAAGTAAATCTGTTACCCATTTCCCAGCTAATTCTTTAGGTTCTTCCAACGACTGAAAGTTATTATCACTACTATCAAAAAAGCATAAACCATTTCGGGTTGCTGCCCAAAGTGTCCCCGATTTATCAAAAACAATATCACTTACATTATCATGAGCCAGTCCTTTATTTTCATTCAAAAAAGACGTGTAAACGACTTCGGTTTTCGAAGTTAAATCATACTTTACAACCCCAGTTTCGGTAGCAAACCAAACCATGTTATTTTCCCCCTTGAGAACCTCGTTTATTTCGCTGCCTTTTAGCAACCGTTCTTCAGGTCGGTTTTTAGTTATATTTTCGGTATCCAAAATTAAAGCGCCTTCACCAAAAGATCCAACAACCAATTGATTATTTCCTAAATTATCAAAAGCTACTACTGGCGATTCTTCAAAACCAATATCGACTGTTTTTGAAGTATTTTTTACATAATCATAAACCAAAATTTGACCGTTCCACAAGCCACAATAAAATATTTTACCGTCAAGAGAATAAATACTAGCAATATCTTTTTGATTAATTTCTAAGGGATTAAAATGATCTTCTTTTGAAATATAAAGTCCATTATGGCGCGTTGCCACAATAATTTCGCCTGTATACGCTGTCGCAAAACCACGAATTCTAGGCGCCTGATTTCCTATATATTGCGAAATATCTTTATTTAAATTGAATTGATTTTCAAACGGATCATACTTATCCAAACCATCTTCGGTGCCAATCCATAAAATTCCTGAAGCATCAAAATATAAGGCTGAAACCAAATTATCAACCAACGAAGTTTGGTCTGTTAAAATAGAATAATAACGTTTGTACTCCCCTTTACTAATAGCTTCTAAACTATCGCAAACAAGTAAGCCCCCAAGCGTACCCACCCAATATTTGCCATCTGGAGCTTGAGCAACTGCTAAAAAATAAGGCCCTAAAGCCTCTCTAGCTTCTTTATTTTCAATATATAGATTTTTAAATTCGCTGTCTCTTTTATCTAATTTGTAAAGCCCTTTTCGGGTACCGACGAAAATATCATTTTTGGCATCTTCGTATATAAAATTCACATACGGATTCACTTCTTCCGAATTCGGGATTTGCAACGTAAACGTCGCTATTTGCTGAATATTCCCGACAGAATCTAAGTTTATTTTCGCTACCGAAGCGCTGCCATAACTGCCTATCCAAATATTTCCTTCGGAATCTTCAAAAATGTCTTTAACATAATTAAAGTTTGGGATATTTACTTTTTCGAAACGTTTATCTTCTAAAAAGAATAAAAACACACCATGATCTTTTGTGCCTACCCAAACCCGATTAAAATGATCGACATAAATGGAACGGATTTCTTCATCTTGTAAACTATTGGGGTTTCCAACTTCGTTTAAAAATGTGGTAAATTTTTGAGTATCACAATCAAACAAGGTCAAACCTTTACGCGTTCCAATCCAGATATTCCTTTCTTTTTCATCCAGTTCTAAAGCCGTAATATCATTATCGTTAATGGTATTTCCACCTTCAGAAGTGTTTAAATACGTCTTAAACTCATAACCATCAAACCTGTTTAAACCAGAAAATGTTCCCAACCACAAAAACCCATGTTTATCCTGCAACACATGGCGCACCGAATTATGAGATAAACCGTTGTTATCATTATAATGTTCGAATTTAATGTTTTGAGCAAAAGCGCCAAAAACAAACAAAAACAGAAAAAGGGCAATATTAAAACGGTTGGTTATTAACAAATTTTATTTCGGGTATTTATGGCGTTATTCTTTCAATAGTATTGGCTTCTAAATTTATTCTAAAATGATTTGAAGGTAAGCCATGTCTGCTTTTATCAAAAATAGACGCCCATAATTGAAATCTTTCATCTGATGCTTTCTTTAGTAGACTACATACCTGTTCATAAGCTTTCAATCGGTTTACACCAATATCTTGAAAAGCCAACTCGTCGGCACTTCGTAGTTTATAAAAGTCGTAAATCATATCAAAACCTGTCCAATTCTCAAAGTTTTCTAAAGTTAGATCATTCGTCTTTAAATATGCTTTCACTTCAGCATCTTCAATCCTACTTTTTAATAATAAATCTTTTCCTGTGGACGATAACAAACTATCAGCAAAAGCTTTAGGCCAATCATTTGGTAAAAACCGAAGTCGTACTAATTCTTTCAAATGAAATTTAGTGAAATCTTTATAATTTTCGGTTAATAAGATGTCTTTATTCCATATTGAAGTTGCTCCGGATTCTTTTAAATAAGCATATTCCTGCTCATATAATGGAAATAAACTATTAAAATTTTTAGCCGATTTAATAACGACTGTTTCAACTTCAAAATCGGTTTTAGAATGTATGGTTAACACTTTATATCCTGGCGTATAAGCTGCCAATGAAGGGGTTTGAATGTTAAATAAAGTATTGCCTTTTCCACTGGTACGAACGCCTGTATCATTAATATGCATATGGCCGCCAAAATGAATTTGAATACCTGCATCGGCAAACGTTTGAGCGACTTCCTCGTTGGGCACACGGTGCAATTGCATTTTTTTATCACCAAAAAACTGTTTCATTTCTACGGAAGCGTCATCGTTGAAATCCACCATAGGATAATGGCTAAACGCTATTAAAACTTTGCCTTGTTTCTTAGCTTGTTCGGCTACTTTTTTCACCCAAGTAACCAAATGACTTTTCTGTAAAAGGACATTATTATAACCGATACTAGCACCTGAAAAATCGTTTGGGTTATTTGAAACTCCAGCTAATTCCGTATTCGGCACATACACGTTGGCATCAATAGCCAACAACCAAACTCCCGCAACAGGCTCTACTAAATAACTAGCATCTGGATGTGCATTATACGCATCGATTTGATAGGTTCTTTTATTTAAAATTGAAGCTTCTTTTGCCTTTTCAAAACTATATTCGTTATAAGCATAAGAAGAAAATGGCGTTTCCCAATAGCGGTATTCCGGTTGAGGATAAAACCCAAAAGAAGACATTTCATTTAAAATATCTTTATAGCCCCATTTTTTTATTTCTGAAGTTATAATAGGTTTTAATTGACCTTCAACACCATCTTTTAAGTTTTTAATTGAACTTGTTATGATTTGTTCCTGCCCACCAACTCCTAAAAAATCAGATTTTCCAGCGTCTTGTGTGAAGGGTTTTACAGGGTCGTGATTCCCCGTGGTAGCAAAAAACAAGATGCCGTGTTTTTCAGTATATATATCTAACAGCTTTCGTAAACCTTTAACATGAATGGGTTGCCCGTCGTCACTAAAATCGCCTGGCAAAGCCACGTACTTGATACCTCTCGCCACAATATCATCTAAAGCAGCGATGCATGCGAAATAATTTTCATTGAATATTCGAGTGGATTTCAATTGCGCATCCATGGTTCTGATGTTTGCAAATTCACCCGTTTTTGGATTTTCTATACCTTGGTAATCTGCATCTTCAAAATGCGCATAAACATCTTGAAAATGTGCATCGGCTATAAATGCTATTTGTACAGGAGTCGACTCATTTTTTATATTTTTCTTACAAGAAAATAGCAATGCTAAAAGCAGAATACAAATACACTTACTATACAATTTATTCAAAATTCTAATTATTTTTTAACGGTTTCCTTCGGAAAAGCATAACTCGCTTTCCATCCTCCTAAATCTATCAATACCTGATCTATCATAACACCAGGATCTACCATCCAAATTTTTAAAGTATGTTTTCCTGCTTTATTTACAATTTGCAACGCCGATTGAACCGAAGCATTTTTAAGTACATTTTGCTTCCACGAAGCACTACGTCCAAAAGTTTGAAAATCTACAATTACAGGATCAGCATCATCAATAGAAACAGCGCAACGCACGCCAAATCCAGCATGTGGCGCATGGGTTGGCACCACTTGTAAATTCACTTGAGCTTCTCCGAAATTGAAGGTGTAAAAATCGTATTCTAAAACAGGACTGCTCGTTAAAATAGCCTGAATATCGACTGTTGGTGTTGCTGTTCTTGGCAACGCGGCAATTACATTATTGGTATAACCAATACCTTCTAAACGTTCCCATTTAGCTTCGTTTCCATCTTTTTTACGTGTGAAATTTTCAGCATCTATCGATACATAGCCTTTATCTTCAACAAAACCTTTATAATTTTTTAGAGTGTCAAGTTCTGGATTATAAACCGAAACGCCAATACTTGTTGTTTTTCCTTCGGAAATAAAATCAATCGCACTATTCACTTTAAAACTTGGTGGAATTAATTGAAAATCGTGACCTAACGGTGCTTCTTTTTTGTTCTCTCCTTTTGGCACTTTATCCCAATCAATAGTTATCCAAAGACGTTTTTCAACGATATTAGAATTCGAATTGAGCGTACCTTTAGTTTCTGATATTTTAATCCAATCCGCTTTAGGTTTCGCTTCCCAATCCACCGTTCCAGTACCATTTATAAACACATCTATAAAATAAGTGCTCTTGGTGTAACTATTAAAAACAGGTAGCACATCGGCATAACTATTAATCACCTCATGGTTAACTTCCATTTGATAACCTTCCAAAGCCAAACCTAAATGGGCTTTTTCAGTGTTTTCTACATGTGATACAGCGGGCTGGGCAAAAACAGGTAAAAATCGTGGCGCCATGGTCATTATGTGATTCCATTTCCCGTTTTGAAGCTTTTCATTATAATAATTTGTTTCTTTCTCAATACGTTTATAAGCTGCCTTTGATTGTGCTGCTAATGTATTTGCACTTTGCCTGCCTTGCTTGGCGTTAAACTTATTTTTAAAACTATATAACCATTTCTGATTGAGTTTTGAAGCGCCAATAACAGGATAATACACCAGTTGATAAAAGGCATCCTTTCTATGCTCATCGATTTTATCATATAAATTTTCAGTTGTTTCGATGATGTTTTGATAGCTGTTGATGCGTTCTGAAACCTCATCGCCATAATGATACTGTGTTAATTCGGTTTCACCAGCTTTAGTAACCGGCTCAACTTGACTCCAAGCCATAAATTCGGGACGACGGATATAAGCCAAACGGTTGTTTTCGAATAAAACATCGGTAATTTTAGAAGCTGATGCTTTTCCGAATTCACGCGCAGCCCAATCGTTCATATGAGATTTTACAGCGGTGCTTTTATCAAAACCATCCATATCCCAGGCCATATCTAAAAAGAGTTCGATATTGTATTCGTGTGGTTTAATATCGCCACAGTTCAGAATCCATATTTCACGTGATTGAAACTCAAATGCTTTCGACATTTCTTCCCACATTAAAACAGGATTTGTGGAATTGAGCCATAAATAATCGTGTGGTCTGCCCCAATACGAGGTATGATAATACACGCCAGCACCACCTGCTCGGGTTTGCTCCTCGGGGTTACTTAATTGGCGCATGTAGCCATAATTATCATCCGTCCAAACCAGAGTGATATCTTCTGGTAAGTCTAACCCGTTTTGGTAGTAGTTTAACACTTCCTTATAAGGTACAAAAGCCTGCGGAATGGTATTCGGATTCTTCTTTGTTTCCTTTTTTAGAATAGCACGTTGGTCGGTAATAACACCTTCTAGAAGTTTTACCTGAGCCTCGGTATCATCTTCACCAACAATCATAGGCGAATCGTGTTCACCACGCATACCTGTAGTATAAATCCCTTCTAAATCTGCGGTTTCCTTAACCCGTTTTCTGAAAAGATTCTTTATGGTTTCTGAATTTGTATCATAACGATACTCCCCCATGGTATCATGTTTCCATTCCGTATTAATATTACTCAACATAGGCTCTGCATGCGATGTTCCAATAACAATCGCATAATCGTCTGCTACAAATTTATTTTCAGGATACGAGTAAAACGGTTTGGTGCTAGAATGCATAGCCGGCCAAATGGTATTAGCTCTTAGGCGCAACAACAACTCAAAAACTTTAGCATAGGTTTTAGGACCAATATCACCGGTTTCTGGTTCAAAATTTAAAGCAGCCCAACGTTGTAAGCCCCAATCTTCATCATTTAAAAATACACCTCTGTACTTTACGGAAGGACTTTTAGATACTTTATTATCAACAGAAATTATAAGGTTTTCACTTTTCTCTGGAGTTACATCGGCCCACCATTCCCATGGTGATACGCCTATTTTTCGAGAAAGCTCTAACAAGCCATAAGCTGTTCCTCTGCGATCGCTACCCACAATAACTAAAGCTTTATCAATATTTTTAGTTGGGTTTTCAACCATTTGAATGGCATAACGTTCCCAATGATTTTCAAATTCAGAAACCTTTATTTTTCCTGATGAAATCAATTTATCAATCAAACTATTTTTACCGATAGTCCCTGCAATAATTATTGCTGTATTTTTACTTGTTTTTGAAACAACAGCAGGTTTTTTTCCTGTAATATTAAACACATCACTTGCTAGAATATCAGCAGCAATAGCTACCACTTTAGCATCTTTTTTATCAATTAAAATAGAAACCACTTCGTTTCCTTCAACTATTGAGAATTCTGATTTTTGCTGAATTTGCGCCGATAAAACCGACACTTGTAAACAAAACATCAGAAGTCCTAAATATTTAAACATGCTTTTAGTTTTTAATTTTCTCATAAGTGTTATCATCAAAAATTATTTTAAAATCGGAATCAAATAAAGTCGATGGCACATAATAATCCGTAGAAATCACTTGTGCTCCAGAAGCTTTAGCTTTTTCAAACCTAGCGTAACTTTTGGTACGTGCTTCCTTAGTTCCAGCATCGGCACGGGTGCGCACCATATAACCTTTGTCAACTAATGTTTTAATGTACTCAAAATCTGTAATCGGGTTATTTATAATTCGAAATGCAGCTTCCGGATTCCCTTCTTTACTATTTACAAAAAGAACGCGTCCTTTTAAGCCATCATGACCGCCTAGGTAATCATTAATACGCGCTTCCTTTTCATCTAAAACAAATAAAAATTTTCCTTTTAGCTCACTTAATTCTGGCCAACCTGCTTTTAAAACAGCTTCTTCAAGGGTTTTAAAATTGCCACGAACAGCATCGGGAGTTATCAATTCTGAATCGGAAAATACGGATCTAATTTCAACATCAAGACTATCTAATGCCGTTTTATCAAAAGTTAAAGGAGTTCTAGTTTGTGGCACTTCCTGATCTTTTGTATTGATAAGAATAACTACAGGCGTGTGATTCGGGTGCTTATCTGACCATTTTTTTAAGTTTTTTAATCCGTCTCTAAATAGCAAATGATGGCTTCTAAAATCTATATCTTGCACATGAAACATTTTAAGTCCTGGCTTTTTTAACTTTTCCTCAATATCAAAATCTAAAGGTGTTTTTCCTAAAGTTTTTACAATATCCAATCCTTTCGGATTTGAAAAATGCCCACCTAGCGGATCATAAAAAACATCTAACTCCAAGTTTCTCAACCCTAAATCTAATTGTTTTTCTAATGAAACATGACCGTATTGCAAGCTTTCTATTTTAGGACTTACACCATGTAGATAATCATACAACGGTTTTTCAATTTCAATTTTATATGAATTATGACTTCCGATGACTTGCATGTCGTTAAGTTTTGGTTTTGACACCGCCACTTTTTCAAGCCATTCTTTTGCCAACTTTGGCCATTGCTCACCTGCAGCATTACCATCTCGCAAACCATAACCGTGACCGCCTTTTGGGTATACGTGTAATTCTACCGGCGTTTTATTGTCTCGTAATGCTTGCCCCATAACAAAACTGCTATTACCGTAAGGGTCGTCTGCTGTTCCGAATATAAAAAATGGTGGCGTGTCTTTATCTAATGTAAAATCAGGATGGATGGTTTTATTTTCGCCTTTATCTAAATAAGCAGGATAAATAAGCATGGTAAAATTTGACTGACTTGAAAACGCATCAATTTCATCTTGGCTTTCGTAAAAAGGTGTTTTAAACGTTGTAGATGCTAAAGCGGATAAATGACCGCCTGCTGAAAATCCAATAAGTCCAATATTATTGGTATCCAATTGAAATTCTGAAGCCTTACTTCTAACTATTTTAATGGCACGTTGAATATCTTGCGCTGCACCTTTATCGTTTTTAGGTACACGATATTGCAATACAAAAGCCGTATATCCCAAAGTATTTAACCATTCGGCTATCTCATCACCTTCTTTATCTATAGCCAAAATATTATAACCACCGCCAGGACAAACAATAATTCCGGCTTTAGACGCATTGGGCTGTTCAGGTCTATATACAGTGAGTAATGGGTTGGTAACTTCGCTTAATCTTTTAACATTTCCCGAAGTGTTCCCTGAAATTTTAGCAGGTTGCTTTTCGCTACTTTCCCCTGGGACTTTATTGGTCCATAATTCTATGGTTTCGCTAGATTGCCCCCAAGAAACAACAGTTGATAACAAGAAAAAAAATACGAATTTTAATTTAAGATAATGCATTAATACGTGAATTTACACCCTTTGAAATAACGGATATTATTTATTAAAAGAAACTCCTAAATTACTGTTTTTTTGAATAATTACAGTCCTATTTTAAAGCCTGTAATAGGAATTTCGTTTTCGGAATACTTTGGAATTTCTACCATTAATCCCTTCTGAGTTTGTTTCCAATTTACTTTTTCGGAAGTATTTAATTGTGTTACCGTTTTAATCTTTCCTGCGTTCTCTATTGAAAAGGCTTTTATAAGCACTTTCTTCTCTGTTGGACTACAAACATAAGCGTAAATGGCACCATCTTTTGTGGTGAACCTCACTTCAGGAAAAATGTCTTTAGATGTAGCATCTTTCAAGTTATCTTTCATGGTGTTTTCTCCTTCTGAAACCTTAATCTTTTCGACCTGCTTTGGAACTTCTGCAAGACGTTCTGCTTGTACTTTCCATGGTTTAGCCCCATAAACACCTTCTGAATTTTGTTTCATCCACTGCCCTATTTGTGCTAATCGAGCTTGGGCCAAATCTGTAATTTCTCCTTTTGCAGTTGGCCCATTATTCAATAATAAATTCCCGCCTTTACTTACTATTTCTAATAACTGACGTGTCATTAATTCTGAAGATTTATAAATGGTATCATATTCAATATACCCCCAGTTTTTCCCCATAGTAATACAGGCTTCCCAAGGATCTGACTCTAAACCATCAACAATTTCTTGCTCTGTCACTTTATAATCACCAAAACCATGCTTAATTCGGCTGTTAATAATACAATCTGGTTGAATGCCAAGTATCAATTCTCGCAATTCTTTGCTTTCCTCCGGGCTAATTAATTCTGGTGTATCAAACCAAATAACATCAATTTTACCGTATTGCGTCATCAATTCTTTGATTTGCGGCTTCACCTTTCTTTCAAAATAACGGCTGTAGACTTTGATATCTTCATCAGGATAATCTACCAAATTACTTCTACCTCCTTTAAAAGGCCAATCGGTAGCCACATCTGGATCTTCCCAATCGCGACCTAAAGAGTAATAAAACCCAAATTTCATATCGTGTTTATGGCAAGCATCAACCAATTCCTTCATGGGGTCTTTGGCGTATGGTGTTCTGGTTTTTATGTTATAATCGTTAGATGGTGAATCGAACATGGCGAAACCATCATGGTGTTTTGAAGTGATGATAATATACTTCATGCCAGCGTCTTTTGCAGTAAGCACCCACTTTTCAGCATTGAAGTTTACGGGGTTAAAATCGTCGGCAATAGTAGCATATTCCTTTAATGAAATTTTTTCATGAATCATAAAATGTTCATTCCCTTTTGCTACGTGTCCATCCCAATATCCCGCAGTTTGCGAATACAAGCCCCAATGTAAAAACATGCCAAATTTAGCATCTTTCCACCAGTCCATTTTATCGGACGATTGCGCAAAGGTATTCGTCATAAAAATGAGTAAAAAACCTAAACTGTAATAAAACTTTCTTCGGAATGTGCTCTGCTTCATTTTAAATTATTTTGAATATGTTTTTTATACTAAAATTCTACTTTGTAATAAATTCTATGTTGGTTAATTTCACCACCACTGGGTTTGGCCAAATTTTATCGTTATAAAGTCTTTGCGCTCTACTTATCGATATTTCGAGTAAATCTTCATGCTGAATAAATCGAGATGTTGGTGTGTTTTCTGGCCAGTATTCCACCACTAAATCGTTCTGCCCGAGTACGGAAATTGTGGTGTTTTTAGTTGATCGCATGTTTTTCAATAGAAAGTTTCGTCTAAACCCTTTAAACCAATTTTCTTGCCCTGTGATAAAAACATAAGCCGTGTTATCCTCTTTACCTTTTGTAAACCACATATCGCCATCTTTTACAATGGTTGGAACGGTTCTCACATTTTTAACGCCTTCTTCATTAACATACATCCACAAAGCAATTTCTCGCAAACGCTCTTCTTGCTCTATCGGAATTTCTCCGTTAGGTTTCGGACCAATATTCATTAGGAAATTACCGCCTTTAGCACGGATTTCAATTAATTTATCTATTAATTCTCCTCCATCCTTATAATCTTCATTTGTAGGTTTGTATTGCCATTGCGTACCCATCGTCATGCAAGTTTCCCATGGTCCTGGCATAGCACCTCCAGGAATTTTTTGTTCTGGTGTATTCATCTCACCACGAGTGACTACAATATCCGGTGCTATTTCATGAACATATTGCGCCATAGGCTTCGCTTGAAAGGCATCAAAAAACATCACATCTATAGGGCCATAATTATCAATAACCTCTTTAACTTGAATTTTATCGTATTCAAAAAGTTCTTTATTAGCCGTTACTTGTGTCATTGGACCTTTTCGAGAAATTAAATGCCCTTGCTTATGGATGAAACTAAAATCTTCTGGAGAAAAATAAATTCCCACTTTCAAATCGAATTTACGCAACGCATTTACTAATTGACCAACAATATCTTTACCGTAAGGCGTATTCATGATATTGAAATCGGTTGTTTTAGTATCCCACATACAAAAACCATTGTGGTGTTTTGCTGTAAAAACAACGTACTCAGCTCCTGCTACTTTAAACAGACGCGCCCATTCTTCAGCGTCAAATTTATCGGGGTAAAATGTTTTTGGAAGTTCGTTAAAATATTTACTTACATAATCTTCTGAAGCCCCAACTAACGAATGACTAATAACGCTCCCTAATTGAGAATCTACACTCCAATGCACAAATATACCGAAGCCCATATCCATGAAATCCTCATTAAGCTCGGGCTTATTTTTAAGCTGCGAAAAGGCTGAAAATGTAGTTAATAAAACGAGTAAAACGGTAAATTTAATCTTCATAATAAATTTTTATTACTTGGTATTAGAGCTGTTAGACATTTCTAAAATTAAATCGCCGCCTTTAATAATATCCTGATGCGAAATACTATAATGACCAATAGGCGCATTATTTAAACTCACTTTATTTACATAAACATTGGCATCACTATTATTATGCGCCTTTATGCTGAATGTTTTATTCGAATAATAATCTGGATTTAACTTGATAGTAACCTCATCAAAGATAGGACTTCCTATTTGATATTCTGGATTGCTTTCTGTGCCTCCATTCATTTGAAATAATCCAATTTTCATAAGCACTGAAAGACTTCCCATTAAACCTTGATCTTCATCACCATTAAAACCTGTAGCCGGCGATAAACCAGAATATGCTTTATTAATAACTGCACGAGACCAATACTGAGACAAATCGTTTCTTCCTAATTTATTGAACACAAAAGCGGTTTGCATTGATGGTTGATTGCCATAATTTACAGGAATTCTACTATATTCAGGATGCAATTCTTGCGCATGTGAATTTCCTGCTGTAAATCCGATTTTTTCTGCTGTTTTAAATTGCTCATCGAGTTTTTCAACCGCTTTATCATTTCCGCCCATTAAGGTTGCTAAACCTTCTAAATCGTGAGGTACAAACCATGTAGATTGCGCACCGTTAGATTCTATAAAACCGTTTTCTGCTTGGTACGGATCGAAATCTTTTTTCCAAACGCCTGCTACGTTTTTAGGTCGCATCCAAGTTGATTCTGTATCAAAAACATTTTTATAATTATTGGAACGTTCCATAAAATAATTATAATCGTCGTTATGGTTTAACTTTTTAGCCAATTGCGCTAAAGTCCAATCTTGATATGCATACTCCATGGTCATACTTGCTCCATCTTGATGCCCACCGAATTTACCATCTGGAATTGGGTAAGGTACATAGCCGTTTTCAATATAATATTTCAAACCACCCCCCAAATCGGTGTTATGCTCGTAACCGGCTTTCCCCATGATGCCCTTAAGCATGTGGTTCTTTTTTAAGGCCTGATAAACACCTTCTAAATCATCTTTTAAAATTCCTTTTTGAATGGCAGATACCATAAATGGCGTAGACGATGCCCCCGTCATCACGTAAGTATAATTTCCTCCGGAAGGCCCACGTGGCACCAAACCGCCATCTTTATAATATTGCATTAATGAATGAGCAAAATCTTCCATAATTTCAGGATAAACCAATCCCCAAAGGGTATTTATAGTCCATTGCGCACCCCAAAATGAATCGGAATTAAAGTGATTGAATTTCGGTTTATTATTTGCGTCTAGTGGCAATTGACCAACTCTAAACGCTTCGCCTGTATTATCTGGATAGGCACCGTTAATATCGTTTATAATTCTGCGACCTTGAAGTGCATGCCATAAATCGGTATAAAAACGTCTTTGTGCTTGTTCGTTATTTCCTTTTACATCAATTCGTCCAAGTAACTCATTCCACTCGTCTTTAGAAGCATCTACAATTTGGTCGAAATCCCAATTTGGTAATTCTTCATTTATATTAAGATTTGCATTTTCCACGGAAGTGTACGATATACCCACTTTCATTAAAACGTCCTGATCATCTTCTTTCAAACTGATTAGGTAGTTCCCGGTTTCTTCATCTTTTTCTAAAGCCTCAATTTCAGTATTCAACTTTACCTTAAAATACACCGTTACCGGTTTTGGACGTCTATGTGTACGTTCCATCACCAAATGCCCTGAAAGTTCATTTTTATTATTTTGTTCTAAAAACCCATTCGAATTTTTACAAGGCCCTAAAGGGGTATTCAGGTTAAAAAGAATGGCTGCATTTTGGTTTTCAGGAAATGTATATTGATGTAAACCCACACGTTTTGTACTTGTAAGTTTGGTTTCAATTTGATAACGTTCCAGTTCTAAACTATGGAAACCAGGTGTTATTTCCTCGTTGTCATGATTAAATTTTGAATAAAAATCTTTAAAAATGTTGCTTTTATTTTCTTCGGAAACAGTAACGGGCATTACCGACACCCCCGACATTTGCCAAGCATGAATATGGCTAAACCCTTTAATAGTATCTGTTTTAAAACGATAACCACTGCCCCAAGCTCCACCAATTTGTGTGTCGGGACTTAAATTAACCATCCCAAACGGGCGATTGGCTGACGAAAAGAAGAACCATCGTGAATTTTCGGTATCTAACAACGGATATACTTTTGCTGTATAATCTATGGCAGATTCAGAGCTTGTTTCTAAATCTTGTTTTTCATTTTCTTTACACGAAAACATGGTAAGACATATAATACTTAAAATGTAAAATCGGTGTTTTAGGAGGGGATATAACTTCATTATTATAGGTTTTTAAGGCGTCATTTTATTTAAGTTTTCTTCAATAGCTTTTAACATATCGTGTGTAGGAAAACCATTGTTTTGTCTTCTGTTTTTTATAGCGTACCAATCTTTCCATTTATCATCTAAATCGCCTGAAGCTCTACGCGTATAAATAGCTTCTAATTGTTCTTTAGCGATAGGGAGCAATCCTTTTGCTTCATTTAAAGCCGTTATGTTTTTGGATGTCTCGAAAGCTTGTTTCAGCTTCGTCATTTTATGCAATGTCGTTTCAAAAGTAATTAAATCTTGATACAATTGCGCAGGTAATAGAATGTATGCGTGATAAAAATTGGTAGCATCAATTTGATAACCTTGCTCTGCTTCCGTTAAGGCTTTTTGTACGTTTTCAGCAGCGTGCTCTGTGGTTTCGTAATCCCCGATAACGCGTTTATAATCGAATGGAATTGGTGTTTTACCAGGCCTTCTAATGGGTGCGTTTGATAAATATGAAACCGCTTCGCGAATTTCCCATAAATGCTCTACATAACCTTTTCGTCCTTCTTGTGCTTCGTGTAAATATTGCATTGATTTTATGGCGTGTTCTGAAGCTTCATTAGAAAAATAACGATTTGTCCACATTTTATAAAAATCCTTTCCTGTAAACGTATCAGGATTATTACAAAAGGCGCTATAAGCTTCTAAATTCAATAAAAACGGTCTGAAATTTTGTCCGTTTACTAAACAGAATTTATCAGCTTCATAATCTTGAAACATCGCTTTCATTATCGTTTCAACCTTGTTTGGATATGGATTATGAACGGTGTGATTTAACCAATAACCCGCATGCATATAAGTTCCAAAATCATACCCATCCGTGGTGTTTGGCAGATGTTCAAAATCACCAAAACCGTGATCAGACCAAAGTACCGTCCAATCTTCTGGGGGACGAAAACCTTCGTTCCACATTTCCATCCCATCCGAATAACAAACCAGCACTTTTTGTGCTTTGGGTTTATACTCATCTATTAATTTCCCGAAGACTACAAACACTTCATTAAAAACATCTATTTTGTTTTCGCCACACGTGCTTTCGTATTTCCAGTCCCAAACTTGATGACGTGGACGCAGAATAAAAATATCGGTTTTAGCAAGCGGAGTTTCCTCTAAATAATAACGCCATGCGCTTACCCAATCGGCTTTGTATGTTTTCCAACAATCGGCTTTATCGGCCGACATGGGATGTATTTGATAGCCCAACTCGAAATCTATGGCAATTTTCATCCCTTTTAAATGGGCATAATTTATCATTTTATCTATAAAATCGATATCTACTTGATAATCTGGCTTGAGTTTTTTGTATTCTGGACGAACAAAAAATTCTGGACGTCCCAGCATATCGAATAACTGAATAGCATTGTAGCGCATACGTACCAAGGCATCAATTAATTCGGTGTACGACTCCCAATCGTATTCTAACAATTTACCTCGGTAATTTGCGAGCTCGTCCACATCGTTTTCAAAATAAGCTAAAACCGGTACTTTTGGTGGCGCTATTGTTTTTGGAGTGAAATTGAAAACGGTTTCATTAGAAATTTTATTAGCGGTTTTACCTGTCCAATATTCTAAAGGATCGATTCCTAAGATTTCTTTTGAATAATCGTAAACAGCATATTGCAACCCTTGCGTGTCGGATCCTGCTATAACGATAATGTTTTCTTGATTTTTGTAATTTATTTTTGCCCAAATTCCACCACGACTTCCTGGGATTTCTTCAGACAAATGAATGTTTTTTTGAATGGCTAATTCACTGATTAACGCATTTGATATTGTTGTTCCTAAAATAAAAACAGTTCCCGATTCTGGAAAGCCTTCTTTTTCTGAAACGATTTCAATAGGTGTATTTACAACTTTCTTTAAGTCGTTTTGTAAATCGGTTACAACGTTTAACTCGACTTCTGACAATTGATCTCCAACCACTAAATAAATGGATTGATCAACCTGTTTTGTACATGAAAAGCTAAGGACAAAAATAGAAAGGATGCTTAAAATGTATAATTTCTTCATGAATAAAATGTTATCAAATTGATAATGGCGTGCACTACTTCGTAATATTAAACTTCTGAAAAGCAGTTAATTTAAATGAAATAAAAATATAGGCAGACAAATATGCGTCTGCCTATAATAAACCTGTGTTTCTTTAATTTGCTATTAATTAATATCCAAGGTTTTGTTCTAGGCCTGGCGTTTCTGCAATTGGCCCAGAAGGAATAGGAAATATTCTCATATTTGTATCGGCATCAGTTTTATCTGTCCAGATATCTTCATAAGTTCCGAATCGAATTTGATCTGTTCTTCTATGATATTCCCAATAGAACTCAAACCCCCTTTCGTTGTAAACTTCTGTAAGTGTTGCACTACCTGTTGCAAAACCAGATCCACCACGTGCAATTCTAACAGCATTTACATCTGATAATGCATCACCAGATCCTAATCTTAATTTAGCTTCTGCTCTCATTAAATATAAATCGGCCAATCTAAACACAGGTATATCAACACCTGTATCATCTCTATTGGTACCTATATCATCTATACTCCATTTTGAAACTCTTACCCCTACAGATTGATTTTCGGCTATCAAACTCACTTCTCTGGTATGATTAGCTAAAGTTTCATCCTTATTCCAAAGCTTTACAGGAACAATATCAATAGTTCCGTCACCATTAAAAAGAGGTGTTCCTGCATCATTTTTTATACCATATTGCTGCCCTTCAAGAAAGCCACGGTTCATTTTATAATCAGAAAATAGTATCGTACCAGTTTCACTAGCGTAGTTTTCTTTATAATATCTAGGGTCGTTTGCAGAGTCCCACGTATCTAAAAACTCTGGCAATGTACATCCAGCGTCTGAACCTGTTAAATTAGTAGTACCATCGTTTGCAAAATAAATAAGCCCTCTAGACAGCCCATTAGTCGTGTTTCTAGAAACACTTCTACCGCTAATTCGTATAGATGTTAATTCATTTTTTATTGACCATATAATTTCAGAGTGATTTTCATTGTCAGGATCGAACATACTAAAATAATCATCAGTTTCTAAAGTATGAGTTCCTCCATTTATCACTTCAGTTGTAAGATCAATAACATTTTGCATATCAGCATCGGTAAAATTAAAACTACCAGCATATCTATCTGTATAAACAGCTTTGTTTAAATAGACTCTTGCCATAAGCGATTTTGCTGCATCCTGAGTAAAACGTACTGTGTTTTTTCCTGTAGGAAGACTGGCCATAACCGATTCTAAGTTTGCAATAATAGTATTTACAGCATCGGCTCCTGTTAGAATTTGCGGGTCTGTACTAAAGTTAATATCGCTAATACCACGATATGGTACTTGACCATAAGCATCTAAACATACCCACATATAATGTGATAATAAACCTACTGCCTCGGCATACTCTTGGCTTCCTTCCTCCAAATAAGAAATTGCTTGAAAAGAAAAAGCCATTCCAGTTGTGATATGATCCCATGTTTCGGTTGTGTAACGATTTTCTGGTCCGTATGTATGCTTATGCAGTTCTTGGAAAACACCTCCATCAAACCAATCGGTTCCTCTCGTTGGCAACATCCCTTCATCTGCTGAAAATGTTTGTAAAGCAAAAAACCATCGGTGTCCATAAACCATTCTCATATTGTTATAGACAGGAGCTAAAAGGTCTAAGGGGTCTGCATTAATTAACAAATCTTCTCCAAGCGATTCGTCAATAATTTTCTCTTCGATATCACATGACTGAAACCCAAAGAATACAGCCAATATGATGCTAAAAATTATAGATTGTTTTTTCATAACTTATATTGTATTATACTTTGTTATTTTAAATTAAAAAGAAAGGTCTAAACCAACAATAATGGTTCTAGGACGAGGATATGCGCCAAAATCAACACCATAAACATTACCACCTCCTGTATTTACCTCTGGATCATATCCTGAGTAGTCTGTGATAACAAAAAGGTTTTGACCTGTAACATAAACTCTTAAATTATCAAGAAAACCATTATTTTTAACATTCCATCCCAATGTGGCATTGTTCAACCTAAAGAATGAACCATCCTCAATATATCTAGATGAAGACACTGGAGCATTAATTGGACTTTCGTTTAGGTCAAGGTACTCTCTAAAAATATTATTTCCATTTTGTCCCAAAGACGCTGCACTAGAATAAGCTCTTGCCGTATTATTAAAAATATCTACACCACCAACTCCATTAAAGTTCAATCCTAAATCGAAGTTTTTGTACGATGCATTAATATTAAATCCATATAATGTACTAGGTAACGCATCTCCTACTATTTCAGAATCTGCTGATAATATTTCTACACCATTGCTATCGAAACCTTCAAATCGAGGTAAATAAAACGATCCTGCAGATTCTCCATTGGTAAAAATACTACTTGTTTCCCCCGATGTTCCAGGGCCAAAAATTTCTCCAACAAATATATCTGTCGCAAGTCCTGTAATATTATTATCTACAAATGATATGTTTCCTGAAAAGTCCAAAGAAAAATCATCTGTTCTAATAGCGTTTACATTTAATGCTACCTCAAAACCCTTGTTGATGATTTCTGCTTCTGAGTTTACATAAACACTACTTGTTAACGAAGGTACAGGCGCAGAAACTTGTAAGAATAAATCTGTTGTACTTTTATTAAAATAATCAAAAGTACCACTAACTTTTCCATTCAATATAGCCCAATCAATTCCAACATTGTATTGCTCTGTAACTTCCCATTTTAAATCTGGGTTAGGTGTTCTTGTTGATGTTACACCATTAACAACCGTTGTTCCATTAAACGTATAACTATTGTTAACGCTAGTCTCAAATGAAGCTTGTGTAACCCTTACTGGAACAGCTTGATTACCTGTTTGCCCCCAACCTAATCTTAATTTTAAATTAGAAAACATATCAGAGTCTGCAAGAAACGCTTCTTCATTTATTTTCCATCCTAATCCCACTGCAGGGAAATAACCATATTTATTATTTTCACCAAATACAGAAGATCCATCTGCTCTAAACGATGCCGTTACCAAATATCTATCTAGAAAATTAGCATTGATTCTTCCAAAGAACGATTGTAATTTTCTTTCAGAATCACCAGATTCTATGCTAGAAGTACCATCTACAATTCCTAAGTTATAAATAGGATCTATTTCATAGGTAGAAAAATCTTCTCCATCAAACCTTAAACTTTCATTATTAAAAGTTTGATATGAATGTCCTGCAAGCGCATCGAAGTTCCATTTATCATACTCTTTTGAGTATGTTAGAAAATTCTCGATTAATACGTTTGTATCTTCATTTGTAGTTTTAACAATCTGATCGGTATCATAAGCTCCGCCTTCATCAGCATTATTATACAATCTTATGATACGATCTGTATCGGAATTTTCGTAAGCCAAATTAAGCTTATAATCTAAACCTTCAACAATAGTGTAGGTAGTTGTTAAGTTTGCTAAAACTTTTTTGCTTTCAGCCTTATCACGGTACAAATCAAAAAGCTGTACAGGATTATCTGTTGCTCCCGCCAATGTAACCACTTCTCCATTTGCATCATAAACAGCCCCTGTTGGATTAGCTCTAAGCGCACCAGTGATTAAATTACCTAAAGCTTGACTTTCGTCTGCAAGATTAGCCACAGTCATGTTTGCTTGAAATTTTAATCGATCCTCTAATACCGAAGTATTTACACTGAATCTTCCTGTAACTTTTTCATGTCCTGTAGTTTTCACCACACCCTCTTGATCTAAATAACCTAATGACACATTATAGGTTGTAGTACCAGCGCCACCAGAAATTCCTAAATTATAATTATTAACTAACGCTGTTTGATAAATTTCATCCTGCCAATTAGTACTCGCATTTGCTGAATCAATATAATCATCAGGGTCTCTACCTAATATTGGAGCCAAACGTGCTGTTTGTTCACGGAATTCGCTAGCGGTTAACAAATCAACATCTCGTGCTACTGAAGAAATACCTGTTGAGGCACTAAAAGTTACTTTTGTTTTACCTTCTTTCCCTTTCTTTGTTTGAATAAGTACAACGCCATTAGCACCTCTTGTTCCGTAAATTGCGGTAGCAGAAGCATCTTTTAAAACAGTTATACTTTCTATATCTTGAGGGTTTAAAAAGTTCAAAGGACTTTTAGCTCTTGAAACTCCCCCAACACCATTCAAACCATTCGAACCAGACGATCCTCCATCCAAAGGCACACCATCTACAACATAAAGTGGATTACTAGAACTACCAATAGAATTCACACCACGAATATTAATGTCTACCGCACTTCCTGGCTCACCAGAACCAGTGGTTACATTTACACCGGCCATTTTACCTTGTAGTAATTGTCCTGGAGAATTGGATACACCAGAATTAAAATCTTTAGCTCCAATAACTTTAACAGAACCTGTCAAATCTTTAGATTTAACACCTCCATAACCAACTAAAACCACTTCTTCAAGTTCAGCGGCATCTTCCTCTAGTTGCACATTCAATGTTGCTTGCCCATTATATGTAAGTTCTTTGGTTACAAACCCCATAAATGAAAACACAACTACATCTCCTTTTTTCGCACTAATTTGATATTCACCATCAAAATCTGTTGCCGCACCTGTAGACGTTCCTTTTAAAATAATGTTTACACCAGGAATTGGCACGTTTTGATTATCTGTTACGGTACCCGAAACTTTAGACTGTGCCCAAGCAGTACTCGCATAACCTATTAAAAAGGTCATTAATAAGAGCTTTAATTTTTCCATATTAATTATAGTATTAGTTTATATGGCTAATTTATAGTTAAACATTTGTTAATGAATGGATATTTTAATCCAAATTATGGATGCAATCACCAATACAAAATAAATCCATTCAGTCGAAAACACAGTATTTACGGGAGATCCGACTAAATACCAATGACTAATAAGTCCATTGTTTTGAAAAACCTGTCCATTTTAAATTCCATAAAAAAAAGTATCTTAGTGAACTAATAACTAAGCTACATTAATATGAAAAAACGCACTTTATACAGAAAGGCATTACTACTTGCTTTTGTTTCTGTATTATTTAACTGTAAGGAAACCCCTAAAGACAACACCCCTTGGCAATCTTTATTTGATGGTGAAACCCTTAACGGATGGCATCAATTAGGAGGTACAGCAACATACGCTGTTCGCGACAATGCTATTGTTGGTACAACCGTACATAATACACCAAATTCTTTTTTAACTTCGGATAAAATGTATGGTGATTTTATTTTAGAATTAGATTATAAAGTAGATTCTACTATGAATTCTGGAATTCAAATTAGAAGTAATAGCATACCTACTTATAGAGACGGACGCGTACATGGTTATCAAGTTGAAATTGACCCATCAAAACGTGCTTGGAGTGCTGGAATTTACGATGAATCTCGTCGTGGATGGTTAAACACCATGGAAAACAACCCAGAAGCACAAAAGGCTTTCAAACAAAACGATTGGAACCACTACCGAATTGAAGCTATTGGTGATACTCTAAAAACTTGGATTAACAATGTACCTGCAGCCTATTTAATAGATGATAAAACAGCAAGCGGTTTTATTTGTTTACAAGTACACGGCATCCATGCTGATAAAAAAGAAGGCACAGAAATTATTTGGAAAAACATTAAAATACTTACCGATAATCTTTCGGAATACACTAAAGCATCTCCACTTCAACCTACAATTACAAAAAACAAATTAACTATAGATGAAAAGAAAAAAGGATGGAAATTGCTTTGGGATGGCGAAACCACTAACGGATGGCGTGGTGCTAAACTTGAAGAATTCCCGGAAAATGGATGGCAAATAGAAGATGGCGTTTTAAGCGTTTTATCTTCAGGAGGTGCAGAATCTAATGCTGGTGGCGATATTGTAACCAAAGAACAGTTTGGTGATTTCGAATTAAAAGTAGATTTCAAACTCACACCTGGCGCTAATAGTGGTATAAAATATTATGTAGATACTAATATGAATAAAGGTGCTGGGTCTTCAATTGGATTAGAATATCAAATTTTAGATGATGACTTACATCCTGATGCCAAATTAGGAAATCATGACGGTAGTAGAACCGTGAGTTCTCTCTACGATTTAATTCAAGCCGATGTTAACAAACCTATTAAGCCTATTGGCGAATGGAACACAGCACATATTATATCTAAAAACAACCATGTAGAACACTGGTTAAATGGCACAAAAGTTTTAGAATACGAAAGAAAAAGTGATGATTACAAAAAATTAGTATCGGAAAGTAAATATGCTAAATGGCCAAACTTTGGCGAATTAGATAAAGGTGAAATCCTACTTCAAGATCACGGTGATTTTGTATCATTTAAAAACGTAAAAATTCGTCCAATCAACTAAACCACAGACTAAATATATTATGAGTTCAAATAGAAGAGATTTTTTAAAAAAAACAGCCTTAGGCGCGGTTGGCGCCACTATAGCCTCCAGTAGCTTAAATGCGATGTCGGCCAAAAGTTATTCTAAAATTATAGGTTCCAACGATCGTATTAACGTAGCCCTACAAGGTTTAGGTCGTCGTTACAACGCCTACATGTCGGCTATTGCTGATAAAAATAATAATATTGAATTAAGCTATTTATGCGACGTCATGAAAAGCCAACGTGATAAAGCAGGTATTGCAGTCGCAAAAAAACTTGGAAAAATACCTAAGTTAGAAAACGACATTCGTAAAATATTAAACGATAAAGATGTGGATGCTATTTTTATGGCCACTCCAGATCACTGGCACGCTCCAGGCGCTTGTATGGCTATGCAAGCAGGCAAACATGTGTATTTAGAAAAACCATGTTCGCACAACCCACAAGAAGGCGAATTAGTTGTGGCTTATCAAAAAAAATATAACAAAGTGGTACAAATGGGGAACCAACAGCGTTCGTCTTCGCAATCTCAAGAAATTATAAAAGCCATCCACGACGGAGTTATTGGAGATGTTTATAACGCCATTGCGTTTTATACAAGTAAGCGCGGACCAGTACCTCATCAGAAAAAAACAGCACCACCAGAAGGTTTAGATTGGGATTTATTTCAAGGCCCTGCACCAAGACGAGAATATACTGATGATACTTGGAACTACAACTGGCACTGGTACGGTTGGGATTACGGTACTGCCGAAATGGGAAATAATGCCACACACGAGTTAGATATTGCACGTTGGGCATTAGATGTTAAATATCCAGAACATGTAGATGTTAAGTCTGGGAAATTCCATTATAAAGATGATGGTTGGGAAATGTACGATACTATGGAAGCTACTTTCCGTTTTGCAGGAAACCGCAGCATTCAATGGGATGGACGCAGCAGAAATGGTTACGATAAATACGGGTCTGGTCGTGGAACAATAATTTATGGTTCTAACGGTTCTGCTTTTATTAATCGTGATGGTTACAAACTTTACGATATTAAAGGAAAAGAACAAAAAACCAATGTTATTACCGGTATTGAAGACGGAAATGCACTTGGTGGCGGTGGCGGATTGTCACATGCACATACTGTAAATTTCTTTGACGCTATTCGCGGAAAAGCAGCATTAACATCGCCTATTGATGAAGGTGCTATTAGCCAAATGTTAACGCATTATGCCAACATTGCCTCTAGAATTGATGATTCTTTTGAAGTTGATGAAACTTCGGGTAGAATTTATAACCGAGAAGCTATGAAACTTTGGTCTAGAACTTACGAACCAGGTTGGGAAATTAAACCAGTTTAGTTTTTAATAATTTTAATCAGCATCTTTATTTCGAATACATTATTCGGTTTAAAGATGCTTTTTTTTAGTAGCACAATATTCTATTATTTCAAAAAAACAAAGCAAACACAACGCTTAACAAAACGATTAATTTTTATGAATAAATATCTTTCACTTCTAATTTTTATTGCAGCATTTCAAGGTGTTAATGCACAATATCAAACTGAAAATCTAGATTTAGAAAACAACTATATTCAACCTGAAAGCATCGTCAAAGTAGGCGAAAATCATTATTTTATCGACTTCGGAAAAGCTTATTTTGGTAACGTTGAAATTTCTTCAACCCAAAGCCAAAATGATTCCTTAGTTTTTCATTTAGGTGAAAAGTTAGATGGAGAATTTCATATTGATAGAAACCCTGGAGCCACGATCCGCTACCGAAAATCGAAATTGAATCAATTATTAGCTAACGAGCCCGTTTCTCCTAAAATGTCTCCTTACAAAAGAAACACCACCGGAGCTGCCATTATTTTAGCCGATAGTATTGGTGCTATTATTCCGTTTAGATATTGCGAAATTGAAAACTTAAAAATCCCTATTGAATCTATTCAAATTAAACAAAAAGCATTACACTATAAATTTAATGATGATGCTAGTGCCTTTTCTTCTTCAAATGCCATCATGGATTCTATTTGGGAGCTTTGTAAACACACCATAAAAGCCACTAGTTTTACAGGTTATTATGTTGATGGCGACCGCGAACGTATTCCTTACGAAGCCGATGCATACATTAACCAATTAAGCCATTACAGTGTCGATAATGAGTACACTATGGCGCGACGTACCAACGATTACTTCATCAACCACCCAACGTGGCCTACCGAATGGTTACTGCACACCGTACTGATGTTTCATGCCGATTACATGTACACCGGAGATATTGAACCTTTAAAAAAACATTACGATAACCTAAAACTTAAAACCTTAATGGACTTAGAGCGTGCCGATGGTTTAATAAGTTCTAAATCGCCAAACTTAACCAAAGATTTAATTTTAAAATTAGGGTTTAAAAAAGCAAACACTCAAATTAAAGATATTATAGACTGGCCACCAGCACAAAAAGATACCGGCTGGAAAGTTGCCCTTGTAGAAGGTGAGCGAGATGGTTACGAAATTGTACCCGTAAACACTGCCGTTAATGCCTTTTATTACTACAATTTAAAATTAATGACCGAGATTGCTACGGTACTAAACAAAACAGAAGACGCCGCATTTTATAAGAAAAAAGCGGAACTTGTAAAAACAACGATAAACACTAAATTATTCGATGCTGAAAAAGGATATTATATTGATGGAGAAGGATCTTCACACTCCGCTCTACACGCCAATATGCTGCCTTTAGCTTTTGATTTAGTTCCTGAAGAACATGTGGCATCGGTTGCTGCATTTGTAAAATCGCGTGGAATGGCATGTAGCGTTTATGGCGCTCAATATTTACTAGAAGGCCTTTATAAAAGTAATGAAGCTGAATATGCTAACAGCTTAATTTCAGACACTGTAGGTGATAGAAACTGGTGGAATATGATAAAAGTTGGATCTACAATGACCATGGAAGCTTGGGATGTAAGGCACAAACCAAATGCCGATTGGAATCATGCTTGGGGTACTGCGCCTTTAAACGCCATTACACGATACATGTGGGGTATCAAGCCTAAAACGGCTGGCTTTAAAGTTGCCGAAATTAATCCGAAATTAGGAAAACTAACACATACATCAATTAAAGTACCAACCAAACATGGTTTTATTTTAGCCGATTTCAAAAAGGAAACGGATAAAACAGATCGTTATACTATCACTATTCCTGAAGATATGTCGGCAGAATTTATACTTCCTAAAACTCTAAAAAAGGCTTATTTAAATGGCAAGAAAGTAAAAAGGAAAGCCTTACATTTAGCACTTGAAACTGGCACGCATCACATCAAAATCGCATACTAATTAGCTTTTTAAAATGAAAAAACACCTATTAATTCCTGTATTATTTATTGCTCTTTTACAAAATACTATTGCCATTGCTCAAGAACTTAAACCGGCCAATTTATTTTCTACTGGTATGGTTTTACAGCAAAATGCACCAGTACCAGTTTGGGGAACCGCAAAGCCAAATAGTAAGGTTACAGTAACCTTTGACACGCAAAAGGAAACCACAAAAGCCGATAAAAATGGGAAATGGATGTTGAAATTAGCGCCATTAAAAGCCTCTAAAATTGGTAAAGACATGGTTATTTCAGCTGATACCGAAATTGTATTATCTAACGTTTTAGTTGGTGAAGTTTGGATATGCTCAGGCCAATCGAATATGCAATTCAAAGTTAATTCCGTACCAGAAATAAAATCTTTAGAGCCATTCGCTAGAAATATTAGAACATTTCAAGTTAAAAACATCGTATCACTTGAAGAAGCAGATGATGTAACAGGACGTTGGGAAGTTACTACACCAAGTAGTGCGGTCGCTTTTGGTTTTGCCTATTTCTTAGAAAGTATTGGAGATGTGCCAGTAGGCATTATTTTATCATCTTGGGGAAGTTCTTCTATTGAAGCTTGGATGCCAAGAGACATGACGAACGATTTACCATATTTCAAAACTATTATGGATGATTTTGATAAAGATGTCACTACTCAAAACCGACTTAAAAAAGCTATAAACTCGCCAAAAGGTTGGAACATCAAAGAGGATATTTTTATGAGACGCCAACCCAATGTGGTATACAATGCCATGATGAAACCGCTAGCGCCTTATGCTTGCCAAGGATTGGTTTGGTATCAAGGTGAACGCAACACACGCTATCTATCTGGAGTCCCTGAAGTAACCGAAGCGAATTGGTTTCATAAGGTTTCTGGAATGAAGGAATATGGAGACATTTTAAAACTTTGGATTGAAAATTACAGAAAACAATGGCTGAATGAAAACATGCATTTCGCTATCGTGATGCTTCCTGGTTACGGAAAAGGCACTCATACAACACCTACAATAGATTCTAAAAGCCCTACAGCCGAATCTTGGGCTTGGATGCGCGAATCGCAGCTACAGGCTTTAGACCTAAAAAATACGAGTGTAATAAATACTATAGATTTAGGTAGCGAAACTAATATTCACCCAACCGATAAATTCCCTATCGGACAACGATTAGCGCTTTTAGCTGCTAAAAACACATTAGGTATAGACGTACTTGCTGCTGGCCCCATGCTAGATAAAGTAGAAGCTAAAAACAATACGTTAACCGTTCATTTAAAAAACAGCACGGGTTTAAAAACGAATAACAAAAAATCGCCAACCGGGTTCTGGATTGCAGATGCATCTTTAAATTGGAAAATAGCCAATGCTAAAATTGAAGGTGAAACCGTTATTCTTCAGAATAAAGACATTGCGCATCCTGAATTTATACGTTATGCTTTCGCCGGAAAACCAGATGTTAATTTGGTGAATTCGGCTAACTTACCTGCCTATCCATTTAGAACGGATGCTGATTAAATTTAAAACCAATTCTGAGAAATTACTTTTTCAGCATTGGGTTGACTTTTATGAATGAACTCATTTTTTATAGCATTATACTCATAATCCTTTCCCCAGGTTTCAAAATTTGCAGCCACTTGTTGAATGGCATCACAAATAAAAAGCACTTCAGCATTGGTTAACGTGGGATGGATAGACATTCTAATCCAACCTGGACGCTCAATGAAACAACCTTCTAAGATTTTAACTTCTATAGATTTTGAGGTATTTTCATCTACATTAAGCAAGTAATGCCCGTAAGTCCCAGCGCAAGAACAGCCGCCACGAGTTTGCACACCAAAACGATCGTTTAAAAGTTTTACTATTAAATTATAATGCGCCTTTTCAATATAAAATGAAAAGATCCCTAACCGATCTGTATGTTCGGGTGCTAAAATGTTTAAGTTTTTTACAGCGCTTAACTTTTCAAAAATGATGGCATTAAGTTCGTGTTCACGATCTAGAATATTATGAACCCCCATTTTTTCTTTCAACTGAATAGAAAAAGCAATTTTTATGGTTTGCAAAAAACCTGGAGTCCCGCCATCTTCTCGAGTTTCAATATCATCAATATAATCATGATCGCCCCAAGGGTTAGTATAACTCACTGTTCCTCCCCCCGGATTATCAGGCACTAAATTTTTGTATAATTTCTTATTAAAAACCAATACACCAGATGTTCCTGGACCACCCAAAAATTTATGTGGCGAAAAGGTTATCGCATCTAAGTACTGCTCTTCATCAGCAGGATGCATATCAATATCAACATAAGGTGCCGAGCAAGCAAAATCTACAAAACACAAGCCATTATTTTGATGCATTATTTTTGCGATATCATAATACGGCGTTTGTATACCTGTAACGTTAGAACAGCCTGTAATAGCAGCAATTTTTATGGGCACTTCACTGTATTCCTCAAGTAAACTGTTCAAACTATTTAAACAGGGTAATCCATTAGCATCAGAGGCTATTACTTTCACGCGTGCTATGGTTTCCAACCAAGACGTTTGATTGGAATGATGCTCCATGTGAGACACAAAAATAATGGGTCTTTTTTCCTCAGGAACTTCAGTATGATCCTTTAAATTTTCATTTAATTTAAGTCCTAAAATACGTTGAAACTTATTTATAGCGCCCGTCATTCCTGTACCAACTGTAATTAAAACATCGTCTTTTGATGCATTTACATGGCGCTTTATTATGGTTCGAGCGTCATGATAAGCATGCGTCATTACACTACCTGTAATCGATGTTTCAGTATGCGTATTTGCCACAAAAGGCCCTACACTATTCAGTAATTTTTCTTCAATAGGCCTGTATAATCGTCCACTCGCTGTCCAATCAGCATAAATAATCTTTTGCTTTCCGTAAGGCGATTCAAAAAATAGATCTACACCAACGACATGTTTTCGAAAGGGTTCAAAATACTGTTCTAAACTCGTTTGTTTTTTTAATTTAGAAAGAATACTGTTTTTAAAAACACTCATTATAGAAAAATTTTAAGACGTTTTACACTAAAGTTGCTTTATAAGTATCAGATTAATTTAATACCAGAACTTATTAAATATCTAAAGTTTCTAGTAAGGTTTTTAAACCTGGGCTTGATGGTCTTGGAGCATCTGCTTTAACAACAACACCTTGTGGGTCTATTAAAATGAACCTAGGAATTCCTGTTACTTTATAAGCAGAAGTGAATGTTTTATCCTCATTTGCATATAATTGCATACCTCCAAGTTCTTTTTCAGCAATCATCGTTTTCCATTTTTCGTATGCGCTTTTCTTGTCGATTGAAATACTAACAAATTCGATGTTTTTACCATGGTATTCTTTTTCAATGGCTTTTAATGAAGGAATTTCAGCAATACATGGTCCACACCAAGTTGCCCAAAGATCAATATAAACATACTTTCCTTTTAAATCACTTAAAGAAGTTGTACCACCTTTAATATTCTCATAATCGGTAAACTGAACAGATTCTTGTCCGTTTAAAGCCGACAATTCCTGCCTTTTTTTATACATGTTACGAAGTTGAACTTCTACCATACCAGCCTCTTTTTCTTGGTTTGCTATAAAAAGAGAATCTAATTCCCCTGCATTATCCAATAAGCTTTTAACAGCCGCTCCGTTCGTTTTAATCTTCTCGCTAAAAGTCGTTTCATCTAACTCAAAAAGGGCGTCTAAATCATAGATTTTCTCCATTAATAAACTTTTTTCGTTTAAATAATTATTAGGATTTGCTCCATTTCCAGAAAACGCAAGTGTTTCATCAAATTCTTTCGTATCTATATATAAGCTTAAATCGTAACCATTTTTCAAATACACACGTGCTTGCTCGGTACCATCGTTAATAACGAACACACCTTCTTTAACTTTTAACGTATCAGAAAACGTTCCGTCTGTATTTACTTTTATCGTCTTAGAAAAGCCACGCTGAAGCACAACTAATGAATCGGAATTTTGATTAGCAATTTTCCCCGAAAGGGTAACATAATCTTTTGGCGCTTCTGGCTTACAAGCCGTTAATAACACTGCTGCAGCTAATACATATACTAAATTCTTCATACTTTTATTTTTTAAATTTTGAAATTCCTTTTTCTAACCAACTGTGATAATCTTCTACATCGGGCGTGTATGCCACTGGATCTATCAAATTTTCTTCATCATGCCCCATTAACACATAAAAGGGTTGTGAATTGGCTTTATATTTTATGGTTTGTAATTCGCTCCATTTCTGACCGATATACTTCAATTTTTTTCCTGGTTTTAATTTTGATTCAACAACCTCATCGGCTTCTAATGGGCGTTTATCATCCACATATAAGGAAATTAAAACAACATCATTTTTCAGAATACTTAAAACTTCAGGTTTTGGCCAAACATTTTGTTCCATTTTGCGGCAATTTACGCAAGCCCAGCCTGTAAAATCAATCATAACAGGCTTCCCTACTTCTTTTGCATAAGCCAAACCTTTATCATAATCATTAAAGGCTAAAATATCGTGTGGTGCTAATAAATGTGCGCCTTCAGGTAAATCGCCATGAGCATTTTCACTATTAGACATAGCAGCAGCTCCTACCTTTGTAAAACCAACACCATAAGGCGATTCACTGTATTGTTGTGGTGGCGGAAATGCGCTAATTAAGTTTAACGGTGCACCCCAAAGCCCCGGAATCATATAAATAGTAAAGGTTAAAACGATTAAACCTAAACTTAAACGCCCTACGGAAATATGCTGTAATGGCGAATCGTGAGGTAGTTGAATTTTCCCGAAAAGGTAAAATGCTAGAGTTCCGAAAATAGCAATCCAAATAGCAATAAATACTTCGCGCTCTAAAAAATGAGCTTGTAAAACTAAATCGGCTTGCGATAAAAATTTAAAAGCTAAAGCAAGTTCTAAAAATCCTAAAACAACTTTTACAGTGTTTAACCAGCCACCCGATTTTGGTAATGAATTTAACCAACCCGGAAAAGCAGCAAACAATGCAAAAGGCAAAGCAATGGCCAAAGAAAAGCCAAACATCCCTATAATTGGTGCTAAACCTCCTTTTGACGCAGCTTCAACTAATAACGTGCCAACGATAGGCCCTGTACAAGAAAAGGATACAATAGCTAAAGCTAATGCCATAAAAAAGATACCAATTAATCCGCCACGATCGGCTTGAGAATCGACTTTATTAGCCCATGAATTTGGTAACATAATTTCGAAAGCACCTAAAAATGATGTTGCAAAAACAACTAATAATATAAAAAATATGATATTAAACCACACGTTAGTTGCTAGAGCGTTTAACGCATCTGCACCGAAAATTCCGGTTACCGCGATACCTAATAACAAATAAATAACGATGATACTAATACCATAAATAATGGCATTTTTAATGCCTGCCGCTTTACTTTTACTTTGTTTGGTAAAGAAACTCACCGTCATCGGAATCATAGGAAACACACATGGCGTTAATAAGGCTGCAAACCCCGATAAGAAAGCGATAAAAAATATTCCCCAAAGTCCTTGTTTAGATTCAGAATCTTTAGAATCTTCAGAAATATCTTGTTTTTCAATAGTTGAGCTTGTGTTGCTTGCTTTTAGATTATCTTCTTTTGAAATTTGAAAAGATAAATCGACTTCTGTTGGTGGTAAACATCTGCTATCATCACAAACCATGAATTCCACAAAGCCTTCAACTTTTGAAATGCCTTCTTCTACCGTAATTTTCTGTTTGAAAGTTGCTGAATTTTCGAAAAACTTAATTTCCATCTGAAAAACAGGATCATCGATAGTATGTCCTTCTTCTTCGGAAGTATTACCTACTATTTTAAATCCTCCTTCACTATCATCATAAGTAAATGTTGTTGGAATTGGACCATCATTGGGTACGGTTTGCGAATATAAATGCCATCCCGAATCTATAGTTGCTTTAGAAACTAACAGATATTCGGTCTCTGATAATTTTTCTACGGAAGTAGCCCATTTTACGGGATCTATGATTTGTGCTTGTCCAATAAAAACAGCAATTAGTGCAAAAAATAAAATTATTCTCTTCATTCTTTTAATATATTATTACCTGATTATAGTCTTAAAATTCATCTATTGCTTTCAAAAACAAAGGAAACTTAATTATTGATTTCACTTTAGCACTTTAACTATTTCCTAGCAAAGTTACCTCTTATTAACGATAAAAGAAAAGTATGCCATCTGCTGCAATAACCTATATCGTGCTTTTTCTTAAAATGAAAATAACAGACTCGGTTTTATAGCAACCTGTAAAGTTTGTAAATGTGTTTTATTCGTGGCTAACACTATTACTACACGTTACACCTCTATAGACAAGTCTCGAGGAAAATACCCTTATTAAAATTGTGTTAAAATTTAAAACCTTCAAAATGAAGCCGCTTTTTAAAAGCATATTCAGTTTTAATAAAGTCCATGATTATTAGTGAAGAGACACAACGAGACTCCTTTTTTCTTCTTCACTATTTTTGAAGTAAACCTATTCTTAATATCCCAATTCTAGCAATTCCTTTTCGCTAAAAACACCACCTGATTTTGGTTTTACATCACGCAGTGCTTTTATTTGTTCAACGTTTATTCCTTTTGACCCTTCGGAAAACGTACTATGCAAATAGCTGATAATATTTTTAATATCAAGATCGGTAAAAGCAGGGTTATTAGCAAGGCCGGGCATGGTTCCGTTCAATTCATACAAGGTTCCATTAACATGTACAGGGCCCGCCAAACCATGTAGTAACACCAACGCCAACCTTTTTGTTGAACCTGTTACGTATTCTGAATTCTCTAATGGCGGCGCTAAATCATCAACACCTTCACCATTAAAACCATGGCAAGTTGCACAGAAATTTCTGAATATTTTGTACCCAAACGTATTAGACATCGCTGGCTTAACTTCTGTGTTTTTCTTTTTATTGCTTTGTTTGTTTAAAATAGTTTTATCTAAAATGGCTTTCAACATATGTTGAGAAACAGCACTTTTTTCTTCATCTAATAATGTTTTATACATTTCCTCTACACCTCTTAAACTACTGATAACACCTTGCTGATATATTACATTTTCAGCATATCGATTTGAAAGTTCAAAAAGAATTGGAAACACATTTTCTGTTGAAACCTGCGCCCAACCTCCTAAAGTATTTAAAATGTATAAATCTAATTCAGCATTATTCCTTTTTACCAAACCATTAATCAACGGTACTACGGAAACCAAATTATTTTCACCGGCATAGTTTTCCAACAATACTAATGTGTGGTTTAAAACTTCTGTTTTACTTTCTGAAGATAAAAGCATTTCCAATGTTTTAAAATCAAGCTGTCCCATACCGTTTAAAGTGTGTAAAGCATGTATTTGAGCAATAGCATTTTGAGTATCTAAAGCTGAATTTTTCAAAAGAGAAATCGCATCATTGTCGTTTTTAAAAACTAATAATTGTTGCGCTCTGTCTCGTAACCAGCCGTTTTTACTACCCAATAAACCCACCAACTCTGAAGTTGATAATGTTTCTACATTAATAATATCTTTAGATGAATTTTCATTTTTCACCACACGCAATATGCGCCCCATACCAACAATAGTATCTAAGGCTTTTTTGGCGTATTGATTTTTTAAATAAGAGGTTAAAAATACTTTATCTTGAAGAATACCACGATGCATATCTACGACATACAAATTGCCGTCTGGTCCATTATTCAAATTTACAGGACGAAACCCTTCATCTGTGGAAGCCAAAAATTCGGTTTCAGCAACGGCCTGTCTGGCGCTTACTTTCGCGCCTTCAAAAGTTAGAATTTTTCGTTTTACCACATTGGCTTCGGGGGCACAAACAAAGGCGTTTTCATAATAATTTGCATCAAAATTTTCACCCGTATAGATTAAAGGACCACATGCCGATGTTACGTTAACCAACAAACTATCTTTATCTAAAACACCGTTTACATAACCGCGATTAACTGAAGTGGGATGCAATGGATACACCCGTTGATCTACTGTTAATCTTTTATTTAACGCAGCTCCTCCTTTAAAATACGGATTCTTATCGGTAACATTTGGCAACACATAGTCCCCCATTAATTGTACCGAATTGGTATTATAATACAACCTGCCAAAATTATCTTTTGTAATACCCCATTGTCCTCTAAACGCTGTTGGTTCTTTTTTCCACTTTCCGTTTTTTCGTTGGTATCTGTATTTAGATTTCGCATTATAAATCCAATTATCTAAATGCATCATTAAACCATTCGGCTGATGCTCTACATTACCGCCGTCGGCATAAGCAGAGTCTACTAAAACACGATTAACAGGCTTATCATTTTCAATATCTACAAACCACAAATTTGGTGGTTCTGCATAAAGTAAACCGCCATAAACATGAGAAATAGCCCGCGGTAATACCAAACTATCTAAAAATATTTTGGAATGATCGGCAACACCATCATGATCTAAATCTTCCATTATAGAAATGACACCATTAGGCATTTCATCACCAATACCTTTTAAATTTCTCATGTACCCTTTCATCTCAACAACCCACATACGACCTTGATTATCAAAATCCATGGCCACTGGTGCCTCAATAAAAGGCTCTGAAACAGCAACTTCTAAATGAAACCCGTCTTCTATTTGATAGCTATCTAACGAAATTTCGGGTTCTTCATATGCTGTTTTTTTACAGCCAATAATAAAAATTAATAGGATGAAATTTAATACTAAAATTTTATTTGAAGCTATTTGAGTTATAAATGAACGCGTTTTAAATGCCATTAATTGTTGGTTTCTAGGGTGTTTTAAAGGGCATTATAATGCCTTTTGTGTAGTTTTTGAAAGCCTAAAATTACAACAATTTTGAGAAGTAGAAAACTACCGAAATCATAAAGGTTTCAGAAATTTTAATTCTTGGCACGAAACGTTTTCAAACTAAAAACTTAAGGATTTAAAAGCATTCATAAAAAATCTATTTACTATCTGGAGATATCAAACCAAGATTTTGCAATTTCAATTTCTTGCGGCATGCTTCCTAAATGCTCATAGCTGTTTTTTGTAACATTATAATGATAGTCCATACTCCATTTCTTATGATTAAGCACTACAGCCTCTATCGCATCGCATATAAACTCCACTTCTTTATTTGTCATGGTAGGATGAATGGACATGCGCACCCACCCCGGACGTTCCATTAAGCAACCTTCCAAAATTTTTAATTCTATTGATTTAGACGTTTGTTGATCTACATTTAATAAATAGTGACCATAAGTACCTGCGCATGAACAACCACCACGGGTTTGCACTCCAAACCTATCATTTAGCAGCTTTACGATTAAGTTATAATGTGCATCTTTAATGAAAAAAGAAAAGATTCCTAAGCGATCGGTATGATCTGGGGCTAAAAGATGTAAGTTTTCAATTTTTGAAAGTCTTTCAAACACAATGATATTTAATTCATGTTCTCGGTCTAGAATATTCTGTACGCCCATTTCTTCTTTAAGCTTAATGGACAACGCAATTTTTATCACCTGTAAAAATCCTGGTGTACCGCCATCTTCACGAGTTTCGATATCATCAATATAATCATGATCTCCCCATGGATTTGTGTAAGACACCGTGCCACCGCCTGGATTATCTGGAACCAAATTTTTATATAATTTTTTATTAAAAACCAAAACACCTGACGATCCCGGACCTCCTAAAAATTTATGCGGAGAAAACGTGATGGCATCTAAATATTCATCGGCATTTTCAGGATGCATATCGATATTAACATAGGGTGCTGAACAGGCAAAATCCACAAAACATAAACCATTGTTTTGATGCATGATTTTTGCCACTTCGTAATAATTAGTTCTAATGCCCGTAACATTGGAACAACCTGTAATAGCAGCTATTTTTATAGGACAATCTTGATGCTCCTTAATGAGTTCTTTCAATTTTATCACACATGGTAAACCGTGATTGTTTGAAGGAATCACTTTTACTCTAGCGATGGTTTCCAACCAAGAGGTTTGATTTGAATGATGTTCCATATGAGACACAAAAATAATGGGTCTTTTATCTTCCGGAACTTCCATGTGGTCTTTTAGGTTTTCATTCACCTTTATACCTAAAATACGCTGAAACTTATTGATAGCTCCCGTCATTCCTGTGCCCACAGTAATAAGCACATCATCTTCTGAAGCGTTTACATGTTTTTTAATAATCGCTCTAGCCTCACGATACGCCAAGGTCATGGTAGAACCTGTTATAGAGGTTTCGGTATGGGTGTTGGCGACATACGGACCAATTTCATTTAGTAGTTTTTCTTCTATTGGCCTGTATAATCTTCCGCTTGCGGTCCAATCTGCATAAATAATTTTCTTCTTTCCATAAGGCGATTCAAACTCTTGATTAATGCCAACCGTTCGCTTCCTAAATTCCTTAAAGTATGTTTCAAGTTTGGATGTACGCTTTTTATTTCTGAAGTTATCAATTATAGTATTCATGTTTTTCAAACTTTAATTGAAGAATCACTCTAGCACAATAAAGTACCAAAGCAATTCTTCTCACTAAAACAATTAAGAATCTCTAAAAAAAGTATACTTAATTAAAAATTTTCGGTTCCTGTTTTTAACCAAGTATAATAGGTTTCAACATCTGGGGTATAAGCTACTGGAGTTATTAAATTTTCTTCATTATGATCCATTAAAACATAAAATGGTTGTGAATTGGTTTTATATTTTATGGTTTGAAGTTCGCTCCATTTTTGTCCGATATATTTTAACTTCTTCCCTGGTTTAAGTTGAGATTCGACAACCTCATCGGCTTCAAGTTTTCTTTTATCATCAACATATAAAGAAATTAATACTACATCATTTTTTAAAATATTTAAGACCTTCGGATCGGGCCAAACATTTTGTTCCATTTTTCTACAATTAACGCAAGCCCAACCTGTAAAATCTAACATCACAGGTTTACCAACTTTTTTAGCATAGGCCATACCTGTATCATAATCGTCAAAAGCCAAAATATCGTGTGGCGCTAATAAGTGTGCACCTTCAGGTAAATCGCCATGAGACGCATTACTTCCGCCTGATCCTAATTTAGAAAAGCCAACACCATAAGGCGACTCGCTATAATCTTGAGGTGGCGGAAATGCACTAATAATGTTTAAAGGTGCACCCCAAAGTCCAGGAATCATATAAATAGTGAATGTTAAAACAATCAATCCTAAACTTAATCTTCCTACTGAAATGTGCGATAATGGTGAATCGTGTGGCAACTGAATTTTTCCGAATAAATAGAATGCTAATGTTCCGAAAATGGCAATCCAAATCGCGATGAATACTTCGCGTTCTATAATATGAAGTTGTAAAACTAAATCTGCTTGACTTAAGAATTTAAATGCTAAAGCCAGTTCTAAAAACCCTAAAACTACTTTTACTGTATTTAACCAACCTCCCGATTTAGGCAATGAATTTAACCACCCAGGGAAAGCTGCAAATAATGCAAATGGTAGCGCTATTGCTAAAGAAAAACCAAACATACCAATTATTGGAGCCAAACCACCTTTGGATGCGGCTTCAACTAATAAGGTTCCTACAATAGGGCCTGTACAAGAAAAAGACACGATAGCTAAGGCTAATGCCATAAAAAAGATACCTACAAGTCCGCCTCTATCTGCTTGCGAATCGACTTTATTGGCCCATGAATTTGGTAACATAATTTCAAAAGCACCTAAAAAAGAAACAGCAAAAACAACTAAAAGAATAAAGAAAATAATATTAAACCATACATTCGTAGCTAATGCATTGAGGGCATCGGCACCAAAAATTCCGGTTACGGCGATACCTAAAAGTAAATAAATAACGATAATACAAATACCATAAATTATGGCATTTTTAATTCCTGCGGCTTTGTTTTTACTTTGTTTGGTAAAGAAACTCACCGTCATTGGAATCATAGGAAACACACAAGGTGTTAGTAAAGCTGCAAAACCAGACAAAAAAGCTATAAAAAATATGGCAAAAAGCCCTTTGTTTTCTTCCTGATTTTTTTCCACATGAATACTACTATCATTAACCTCATCTTCAACGGCTTCCAGTCTATTTCCTGAATTTTTATGTAATTGAAACGTTAAATCAACTTCTGTTGGAGGTAAACACCGCGTATCGTCGCAGACCATAAATTCGACAAATCCAGAAATGGAAGATTTCCCTGCTTCTACTTCAACTTTTTGCTTAAACGTGGCTTTGTTTTCAAAAAACTTAATTTCCATTCCGAAAACGGGATCATCCACAATATGTCCTTCTTCCTCTTCGGTATTTCCTATAATTTTAAATCCCCCCTCACTATCGTCATAAACGAAAGTTGTTGGTATTGGACCATTTTCTGGTACATTCTGCGAATACAAATGCCACCCTCGATCAACGATAGCGGTAGAAATTAAATGGTATTCGGTTTCTGAAATTTTCTCTACTGAAGTTGTCCATTTTACGGGATCTAGGACTTGCGAATACCCCGTTAATGAAAATATTAAAACACTTAATACTAAAATAAATTGCTTCATTATATGATCTCGTTTTATTTGATATTGAATATTAAATCTACTTCGGTCGGAGGCAAACATCTACTATCGTCGCAAACCATAAACTCTACTGTTCCAACTACCTTAAATGGTATATTTTCTTTAATTAAAATACGTTGCTTAAATGAAGTTTTCGTTTCAAAGAACTTAATTTTCATATTAAAAACAGGGTCATTAATGACGTGCCCAACGTCCTCCTTGGTATTCCCTTTTTTTAAATAATAGTCGCTACTTTCAAATAAAAATGTAGTTGAAACCGGCCCGCCTTCTGGTACATTCTGCGAATACAAATGCCAGTTTTCCTCAATCGTTGCTGTTGCTAACAATTCGTATTCTTTATCCGTTATTTTCTTTACTGATGTAGACCAGTTTACTGGTTCTAAAACCTGCCCGTTACTCATTGTAAAAACGAATAACGTTAGTAGTAATATAAGATTTTTCATGTTTTTATTTTTTAAAGGGTTGTTATTTACTAAACAACCCTTTTTTTGAACTCTCTAAATTGTTTTAATATATTTAATGACTAACTCAAATAATTTAAAACTAAACAATAACAGAAAGCTACTTTTTTTATTCAAGAAACTAAATAGGAATTACAATTTTACTATTTGCCAAATACCTCTTTTTATATTTTAGTCCAAAACATCATAAAAATTAACAACACCTCTAATTCTTACAAGTTTTCTCTTTTAATCTTTTATGTATTTATTAAGTTGACTTACGGGTATAACTATTTTTGTAACAAGCTGTAAATCTCCTTTTTTACCACCTCCTGTATAGTATGGATGGGTAGCACTCACTACACCAACGACTTCACCCGAATCATTAACAACAGGCCCGCCACTAGAACCTATACCGAACTCTGCTGTTATTGAAATTTTAGGTTCTGCATTCTTGGAACTTATATATTTTCTAGAAATGATACCTTTAGTCATAAAAAAGGTGTTTTTAAAAGGATGGCCCATTACATATACATCTTCGCCAATAAGTTCCGTTTCGGCCAACGGTAGTGCTTTTAATTTCTCGCCATTTGTTTCAATTTTAATAATCGCTAAATCATTAGATTTACTTGCAGACAAAATTTCTGTAACAACATAAACGGTTCCATCTTGAGTTACTGCAAAAATACCTCCATTATCATCCCCCGACTCAGGATTAATAACATGATAATTGGTTACAATTATACCATCTTCATGAATTACAAAACCTGATGCCGAGCTTAAATGTACATTTGGACACTTATCACATAAATAAGACGTTCCTATAAATACTGTTCTGTCCTGTAGATAGTAATACATTTGATTACCCGTTTTTTTATCTAGCTTAGTATGTGTTATCTCAACCCCCGAATTGGCTTCAAAGTTTTTAACTTTGTCTTTTTGAAGTTTTTTATAAGTTGTGTGCTTATTAGCTAACACTATTTTTTCTACTTCTTTATTTGCGGCATCTATAAACGCTGAACCGTTTTCAACTTCATCTCCCGATATAACAACTCGTGTGCCTTTTTCTTTAGTAGTTGTTTTACTAGGATTACAACAGCAAAGTGATAATGATAATGATAAAAATATGATATAATTAATTTTCATTTTTTTTGTATTAATAAGATTTTTCTAATGTTTTTTTATGGTTAGCATTATTAATATAGAAAAAAATATTTCATGTGTTTTTTCAAATTATGAGATCTTTTTTATTTCAAATTAACATAGAAGAGTCCCTTCTTAAACAAATTAAAAAGAGGCTATTTTATAATTCTCTTTTCTTAACTTTGATTAAGACTAATTCAAAAATTTTATACTAACAAAATAGTTAAGAGGGATTTAACTACAAAAACATGTTTTAATTGATGTGAATATTAAATTTTAAGTCCTTCAAACAATGAGATTAATTCTGGGTTCGATGGTCTTGGAGCATTCGCATTTACAATATTTCCTGAAGGATCTAATAAAATAAATTTAGGAATACCGTTAATAACATAATCTTTAATAAACTGAGATTGAAATTCATTGTCTGCAAACAATTGAATACCTCCAAGCTCCTTTTCTTTAATCATCGTTTTCCATTTTTCATAGCTTTTTTCTCTATCTACAGAAATACTTATAAATTCTATGTTTTTACCATGATATTGTTTTTCAACTTTTTTAAGTGAAGGTATCTCCCCTATGCAAGGACCACACCAAGTTGCCCAAACATCGATGTAAACGTATTTTCCTTTTAAATCATCTAAAGACGTTGTTCCTCCAGCATAATTTATATAGTTTTCAAATTTAGGAGACGGTTTTCCTGTTTGAACTTTCTTTAATTTTTCATAAGATTCAGTTAAGCTCGCTTTTTCTTCTTCGTTCGTAGAACCAGACATAAAAAGATTGTAATACTCGTCAAGATGCTCTGTTCTAGTAATACTAGCTATCGTTGTACTTAACAAATCATTTTTAATACTTTGGTTTTCAATAGAGGAAAAAGCTTTTAAATTGGCTATATCGTTAGAAATATTTTCAGATTCTTTAATTTCAGCGGCCTTATTCCTGTAATGCATACCTACTAGAGATTTATAGGCTCTAGAATTTTTATAATCTTCTTCGTTATTATAATCAATATCGTCCAAATCACTTAAGAAATCTGAAGACACTTTAAAATCTTTTTTCTTTGTATAACGTGCGTGAGAATATTCAAAGTTAGCTATTTTATTAAGGTAGGTGTATTTTATATCTTTTTGCTGTGCTACTCTAAAACTTTCAGGAATACCCTTTGTGTCTCTTAATAGTTCGTTAAGAGAAGTAATTATAGTATTCATTTTATCTTTAAATACATCTTGCTCCAAAGTATAGACGTTCTCAGTACCCTCTAACTCTTTTGCTTTTTTAGCTCTAGCTCTTAAGAAGTTATTTTCTCCTGCACCATTTCCGCTTACGGCAACAGTACTGTCTAATGCTTTTGAATCTGCATTCATAGTTAAATTATACCCATTTTCTAAATGAATATTGGTTCGCATTTTATTATAAATTAATTGATACATTCCTTCTTTACCTCGAATGGTATCTTTAAAAGATCCATCGCTAGCAACTAGTATTGTATCTTTAAATGTGCGATCATTAAAACTTAATACAATTATTTTGTCATCATTATTGTTTAGTAACTTACCTGAAAACAGAGCGTAATCTACAGGTGCTTTTGCCTTACAAGAAAGCGCGAATATTGCGATTCCTGTTATAAATAGTAATTTTTTCATACGATTAGTTGTTGTTTTTAATGGTATAATTAAATACCTAATTCATTAAATAAGGTTATTAATTCTTCTTTTGAAGGTCGTGGTGCATTCCATGATACAATGTTTCCTTTTGGATCTAACAAAATGAAACGTGGGATACTGTTAATTTTATAAGCTTTAATAAAATCGGTACTCCAATCTTTATCTGCTAGTAATTGAACACCTCCTAATGCTTTATCTGCAATCATTTTACTCCAAGCTTCTCGTTTATCTTGTGTGTCTATAGAAATACTTACAAACTCAATATTTTTACCGTGATATTGCTTTTCAATTTTTTTAAGCGCAGGAACCTCAGCTAAACAAGGTCCACACCAAGTTGCCCAAACATCGATATATACATGCTTGCCTTTAAAATCACTTAATGAACTTGTTCCTCCTGCGTTGTTTACATAATCTGTAAAAACAGGAGAAGGTGCTCCTTTAGATAATTTCTTTAAGTCATCATACTTTTTAGTGAAAACTTTATTATTCTCTGTTGAAGTAGAAACAGCCATGAAAGTTCTATAATACGCATCCATATCATCGGTATAAGCTATATCGTATTTTGATGCCGCCTCTAATAAATCATTTTTTATATAATCATTTGGAATTTCTCCAAACACTTTAAGCTTAGCTAAATATTTATCAATTCCCTCTTTATCTGCCAAATCAACTGCTTTCAGCACAAAATATTCTTTAACTAATTCATCATACCAACCTCTATGCTTATAAGCTTCTTCGTTAGTAAAATCTACTCCTTCTAGTGGTTTAAGAAATTCCTTTGAAACTCTAAAATCAGGCTGTTTTAGGTTTCTCCCGTGTCTTCCTTGATACCGCACTAAAGATAATAGATAGTAATTATTCAATTGCTCACGCTCAAATTGAGCAAACTCGCTAGGCAAATCCGGAAAGCTATCTAAATATTTTATAAGATTTTCTTTAATCATGCTGGCTTTAGCACTAAAATCAGATTCGTTTAGACTATTAAACTCCTCAAAATCACCTCTTAGGCGGTCTCTTCGACTATCTTCTGTCAACAAATATTTAGAAGCATTAGAATCTGGCCCAGTCAATACCGAGGTGCTTCTCATATCTTTACCGTCTGTGGTAAGGTTATACTCCCCGCCATTGGCTAAGTAAATATCAATTCTGTTCATGCCTTTACCACTAAACCTGTAGGTGCCTGTTCCTGAAAATATGGTGTCGCAAATAAAAGCCCCATCCTCTGCTGTTTTAACAGTAAATCTACCTTTAGCATCTTTATGAGATAATCTAAATTCTTTAGATGGAGCGTCTAAAATGGTTCCAGATAACAAAATATAATCTTTAGGAGCTTCCTCTTTGCAGGATATTATTGTTAATACAAAGCTTAATACACAAATTATGTTTTTCATGTTTTTCATTTTTTTTGTTCTAAATACCTACTTCATTAAACAAGGTTATTAATTCAGTTTTAGAAGGTCGTGGCGCATTTGAACTAACAATTTTGCCATCAGGGTCTATTAAGATAAAACGTGGTATACCACTAATTTGGTAAGCTGTAACAAAATCGCTTTTCCAATCTTTGTCCGCTATTAATTGCACACCTCCTAAGCTTTTATCTGTCACCATTTTTCTCCAAGCATCACGTTTATTTTCTGTATCTATAGAAAGACTTACAAATTCTATGTTTTTCCCATGGTATTGTTTCTCAACTTTTTGAAGTGCAGGAACCTCAGCTAAACAAGGCCCGCACCAGGTTGCCCAAACATCGATATAGACGTATTTCCCTGCAAAATCACTTAAAGAAGATGTTCCGCCAGCATGATTAACGTAATCTGTAAATGTTGGAGACATTGCCCCTTTACTCAATTTTTTTAAAGCTTCATACTTTTCAGTAATATTTTTATTGTTTGTTGTTGAAGTAGAAACAGAAATATAAGTGTTATAATATTCCTCAAGGTTGTTTGTATACGTTATACCTCCTTTAGCGGCACTCATTAGTAAATCATTCTTTATAAAATCGTTAGGAATTGCTCCAAACACTTTTAGTTTAGCCAAGTGTGCATCTATCTCTTCATTTTTCGCTAATTGATTAGCTTTTCTATTAAAGTGCTCATTTACTAATTTAGTATAAGAAGCTCTACCTCTATAAGCTTCTTCGTTTAGATAATCTACCTTTTTTAATTCTTCCAAAAAACTCTCAGACACCTTGAAATCTGGATTTTCAGTATATCTTTTATGTGAGTTCTCATACTTAATTAACGTTAAAAGATGATAGTTATATAACTCTTCACGTTCAGCTTCAACAAATTCTTTAGGAATATTTGCAAAACTATCTAAATAAGCAAGAAGACTTTCTTTAATCATTTTTTCTTTAGCTCTAAAGTCAGATTCGTTTAATGAATTAAATTCAGCATAATCTCCTCTTACTTTAATGATGTTATTTATTTTTGTCATTAAATAATTAGAAGCATCAGGGTCTGTTCCCGCTAATTTGACTGTGTTTTTGAAGTTTTTTCCATCTGCGGTTAAATTATATTCTCCGCCATTGGTTAAATAAAGATCAGCCCTGCTTCTAGGATCAAAAAAGATATAACGACCAGTTCCAGAGGTTATAGTATCAGAAAATGTTCCGTCTTCTGCTATTGTAATAATGTTTGAACCTCCCTTACCTCCAAGTCTAAATTCTTTAGATGGCGAATTTAAAATGGTTCCAGACAATAATATATAATCTTTAGTTTGTTTTTTTTCTTTGCAAGACGTTAGGCATAACGTTAAAAGCAATAGAGCTATACTTTGTTTCATTTTTTATTTTTTTAGCAATAAAAGTCTGTTTATACTGAAATTTCTGCTCGAGATAACGTTAAGTTAAATTTCAATAAGAGTTTTATAAAACGGGAAAATTAATTCCCGTTTATATATTTATGTTATCTTTTTTTTACTGAAGACGAATTCCATCTAAACAAAACGTTGGTGGATAGACCATTGTTCCTTGATTATCAACATATGACGATGACATTTTAAACAATACTTTATCTACCTGTCCTAAAGAAGTTAAATCTACTCTTTTCCAATCGTCTAAAGTAAACACATAATCAGGGTTTTCAGTGTCCACACCTTCTAATAGCGATAAGTAGACATCCATAGTTCCTGTAGAGCTTCCATTTAAAAAACCTTCTATAGTTAATGTTATATCACCTATAGTTACTGCATCATAAGCAAGATCATAAGCGGCATCATATGCATCACCAAAAGCAAGAGCAAATGCAGCATCATATGCGGCATCATATGCAGTATCATAAGCCGCTTGTTGCTCTTCGGTAGTACTAGCTGGAAAGTCGATAATATATGTGGCACGTGCAGCATCTCCTGCAACTATTCCGGCAGCATCTCCTGCAGCCTCTCCTGCAGCTCTGTTCCCTGTAGCTTCTCCTGCAGCTTCACCAGCAAGTCTTTTACTAAGTATTTGATGCCCCGCTAATCTTACAGTATTTAAAGTTCCATCAATTCCAGGAAGTGTATAAACGGTTTCACGGTCAGTGCTAGGGATATTGGGGTTTGCTTTTACATCCCCATCAAGTTTATACATTTGCGTCTCTGAATCTAGGTCATCAGAATAAATAGAGCCATACTTTGCTAAAAGAGCAGTATACGTAGTATTTGCTACTAGTACATGTTCTACAATTCCAGGTTTAGATAATGTAAAATAGGCATTATCATTATTTGTATTTCCTACAAGATAATTTTCAGTTCTATTTATATCGTTTGTAAAAACACTAAAAGCGGTTGAATTGATAGCCTCTTGTGTTTGAGCAGGTGTAGCTCCACCAACGGGTCCAAAATCGCGTGTTAATTCCCAAGGATAAGACCGGAAATTTCTATTAGACAACGCAAATCCACTATAACTTCCATCACCTGATTTAGCTACATTAACAGTGATGATACCTGAAGAATTGTCACCAATTTCATAAGGAGCATCCGGAATTTCATAAGAAAATCTATCTAATGATACTTCGTTAAACGTAATATCCTCTGGATATGGAAGTTCTGCTAAATACTGATCAGCACAAGAGCTGAGCATAGTTAAACCAATCACAGCTGCTGTGATACTTATATATTTTTGTGTAAATTTCATATAGTATTTTATTATAATTATTCTAAATCTGGATTTTGTTCTATCACTTTATTTACAAGCATTTCTTCGGAAGGAATAGGATAACATATTTTATTAAACTCTATAGTCATATTTTTAAGTGATTCCATCCAAAGTTGCCCTTCTGCTGTTTTAAACCGAAGAGAAGCAAAAAATGAACTACCATTTTCTAAGAATGTTTCTAAAAAGTATTCTTTAAAAATCATATCCCAAGCTTCCTGCTCACTTTGAGGATCTAGAGACTCAAATACCGGATTTGTTCTTTTAGAACGCATTTCGTTAATAGGTGCTATTGCTTCCGAATAAGAAGCCCCCGTTCTTGCTAGTAACTCAGCTTTTAAAATATATAACTCTGAATACCTAAAAAAGTAAGTATTGTACTTATTATCTTGAGGAGAGGCAACCTGTCCCCAATATTTACCTAACCTACATACTTTTTTCCATGACCAATATTTATATGAACTTGTACCATTATAAGGATATGCCATTTCCCCTGTAGCAATTTCCCAACGCGGATCTTCTTTAAACCAAGTATCAGTACCATTTCTTAGCCCTGCAGTGATATACTGAGGAAGTGTCCATGACGACAAGAAAGTTCCACTAGTAACCAATGATGTAGTATACCTTGAATCAGCCATCCATATATCTAAATTCCCATCTTGTTCTAAATAACCAGAAAATAGGTTTTCTGGTGAATCCCAAGAGTCTACATATACTTGAGCTAAATCGGCTTGCATTTCAAATCCTGGAATGCTAGAGTTTAAAATTTCATTTACCAATGAAAGTGCTTCTGATAGCTCTGGTGTATTTCTTCCATCATTAAACCCCGATCTAAAAAGTAATATTTTAGCTTTAAAAACTTTAGCAAATTCTTTAGAAACATATCTATTCCCTTTAACAGAGAAACTAGGCAAATTCTCAATAGCAAAATCAATATCTTCAAATATCCTGGTATACGACTCTCCTACACTAAGCCTTCCTTTTTGAAGATTTGTTACAGTAGCCAATTCATCGCGGTATAATACACCATAAGGACTATCATCATCACTTTCCCACCAATGTCCAAATTTCCAAAAAACAAAAGTTTGAGCAAATGCTTTTAAAAATCTAGCTTCTGCTAATAACGCCGTTTTTTCTTCATCACTTATTGTTGACTGACCTAATTTCGAAATACCATTTATTGCAAAATTGGCAGCGTTTATAGCTTCGTAATACCCCAACCAATAATATTGTTGACTAGGTGAATTATTTGTTTGCGTAGTGGTCATCTCGTAGTCTCCAGAGCTGTGTCTAACAAATCCAGCTTTAGATGCTAAAGCGGAATATAGTCCTCCAGAAAAATTAGAACCTTGCACTATAAATGGATAAACACCATCAACAGCCGCTCTAGCTTTAACTCCGTTTGTAATTCCTGTTACTTCATTTAACTCAAAACTAGGGGTTATATTTAGTTCATCATCACATGAACTTACTCCAAATATTAGAGCTATTAATGATATGTATAATAGTTTTTTCATAATTAAATATTTTTATTTTAGATTAACCTTAATTCCTAAACTATAAACTGATGCCGCAGGATACGTACTTTGATCTTGCGCAGAATATACACTTGTAGAACTATCAGAAATCCTACCTCCATCTGGTTTAAATCCAGGATATTTAGTTATTGTAAACAAGTTTGAAGCTTTAAAAGATATATTAACTCCAATAATTTTTGAATTTTCAAATACTTTTTTAGGAATATCATAAGACATATTCAATGAGTTTAACCGAATAAAAGATGCATCGTGTAAATAAAAGTCAGAGAAAAGTCCATTACCACCAATAGCATTTGGTGTTAGTCTAGGGAATTTTGCTTCATATGGACTTAACACTATAGTACTTTGACCTGCAATACTTACACTATTATTATAAGCATCCGTAATACCATATTTGGCTTGTTGTCTAGGATAATCCCAAAGCCTTAGATGTCCATAAGCATAAGTAAAGTTTGTGTTAATTCTAAAGTTTTTATAGGAATAAGAAAAACCAAATCCACCAAAGCCATCAGGAACAGAAGAACCTAAATGCTTACGGTCGGCCTCTGTGATTTTTCCATCTGGAATACCATCTGGTAATCCATCTTCACCTATACCACTATTATCAAGATAGATAAGATCTCCCATACCTTCACTAGCGCTATAGTAAAATTCTTGAACTCCAAGAGAATTTGTACTATTTCTAAATGCATAAGCATCTTCTGGAGACACATAAAAGCGCCCTGCTGTTTGGTACCCAAACCATTCACCTACCTCATCTCCTGTATAAAGAATCATTTTTGTATCACTCGGTGTCATAACTAAATGATCTATATTGGCATTAAATTCTGTTATTCTTGATCGACTCTTAGCCCAATTAAAATCAAATGTTAAACGGTGATTTTTATTTTTAATAATGTTAGCTCTTATATCAATTTCATAACCCCTAGCATCCATTGTTGCTACATTTGCATTTATACTTCTTTCAGAAGAACTCCACGGTATCTCATTTGAATAAATTAATTTATCACTTTTCTTACTATAAGTTCCAATGGTACCAGTAATACGATCGTTAAAGAATCCAAAATCTAATCCTAAATCAAACATTTTAGTTTCTTCCCATTGTAAAAATGGATTTCCAAGAGAACTTGGATAAATTGCTGGAGCATTATTATATGTTTCAGCAGAAACTCCTGTTGCCCAGTCATTATACCCTAAACGCCCTGTAGAACCTGTTACACCAAAAGATGTTCTTAGTTTTAGATGCGAAAGATATTTCTTAATTTCTTGAGATTTTAGAAACTTTTCATTAGTAACTGTCCATGCAAAGGCTCCAGAAGGAAAAATCCCCCATTGTTTTCCTGAACCAAAACGAGATGAACCATCTCTACGAATTGTACCCGAAATGATATAACGATTATCATATTTATAATGTAAACGTCCAAACATACCAATTAAGGCCGTTTTCCGTTCTGTTTCTCCTATACGAGTTATAGATGCTTGCGATCCAAAATTATTAAGAATGTCGTCATCAGGAAAATCTTCTGCTAGCATAGTATGGCCACGAGTAACATATTTTTCTAAAGTGTGTCCCAATAAAGCAGTAACATTATGTTTTTTTCCTATTTGCTTTACATAACTTAAAGTGTTGTCAAATACATCACGAGAACTTTTATAATTACTCCAAGATCTTTCTCCTAGTTCTTCTTGATATGTTCCTCTTCTATCAAAAGATAAAGACTCAGAATCACTATAACTATTTGCAAAAGATGTTCTAAATTTAAGACCATCTAATAGTTCGTATTCTAAGTATGCCGTAGAATTAAGAGTAATGCTATTTGAATCATCGATATTTGCCAAAGCAGTTAAAGGATTTTCAACATAATACCCTGGAAGATATACAGATCCATCATCGTTATATGCATTAATATCTGGACGTATTCTATTTAAAACCGTTAATAAACGATCCTTATTACTTCTTTTGGTAGTAGCTCCTCTAATATTTAATCCAAATTTTAAGTTATCACTTAGCTGGGTATCAAGGCTGGTACTCCCACTTATTCTTTTATTAAATCCAGTCTTAACAATACCTTGAATATCTTGCAGACCTATGGATACATAATACGTAGTTTTATCTGAGCCACCTCTAACTGATGCGTCATGCTTTTTATTTAAAGGAGTTTGCGTAACAACATCCTGCCAATCGGTATTACCTCCAAAAAATGCGGTTGGAAGCAATTGCAAGTCATCTTTATCAAACTCACTAGTATTTAAATCCAAAAACGCTTGTTCATCCATATAATTACCAGTATCACCACCCCAACCATTGGCCATAATTTGCTCTTTAACAGCAGCTGTCATATAAGCTTCGTATTGTGGTCCGTCAAAATATTCAAATGAATTAAAATCTGTAACTGTCGCTGAAATACTTGAAGAAAACGTGAATACAGGCTCTCTGTTCCGTTGCCCTCTTTTAGTTGTTACTATAACAACCCCTTGAGCACCTCTAGAACCATAGATAGCTGTAGAAGAAGCATCCTTTAAAACATCTATACTCTCAACAGTATCTAAATTTAAATCATCTAAGGTAAGACCATCTTGTGGCACACCATCAATAACCCATAAAGGTTGATTATCACCATTAAGCGATGATGATCCACGGATAATAATACTTATTGGTGACGTTGGTGAGGCAGATTGCACTTGTACATTTACCCCTGATGCTTTACCTTCAAGTAAACTTTCAATAGTATTCCCCATAGGAGCGTCTTCTATATCTTGTTTATCAATTCTAGAGATAACACCCGTTGCATCACGAATTTTGGTAGTACCATACCCAATAACAAGAACCTCATCTAGCCCCGAAAGTGACGCTTTCATCTTTAAGTTAATGAAGGCTTGGTCTCCAACAGTAATTTCCTGATTTTCGAACCCTAAATAACTAAAGACTAAAATAACGTTATCATTACTATCAGCTAAGTTTATCGTGAAATTTCCATCGAAATCCGTGTATGCTCCGTTTTTTGTGTTTTTAACCAACACACTTACACCGGATAATGGCACCCCGTTTTCATCGACGACGTTACCTTTTATTGTTTTTTTCAAGACTTTAATAACTTCTACAATCGGTTTTTCTTCCGAAACTTTACTTTTAATAATAATGGTGCTTTCTTCTGAAAACTCATAGATAAATGCTCCTTTTGACAAACTCATATCCAAGAGTTCGTTGGCTTTAATTATTCCTTTTTTCAATGAAACTTTTGGATAATTCTCAAACAAATCGGCTCTATAAATAAACCGGTAATCTGTCTGATTCTTAATCATTTTAAAGACTTCGTCTACCGAAATTACTTGATTGGCTTTAATTTCAATTTTAGCGTTCTGAGAGAATCCATTTTTAGGAGATAAACTAAAGACGGACATCGATAAAAGAAAAATAAATGTTTTCATGATGAGCGTTAAAAGCCTTCTCTTCTTGAAGAGAAGCGGATTAGTAATTTTTTTTTTCATAAATTTACATGTTGGTTAGTTAAATCATTTAATTAATCACTGTTTAATGGGATATCACTGGCGGTTAGAGGTTTAGTTTTATCCCGTTTTTTTATTCTATAGTTATATGTTTATCATCGATTTTATATTTCATATTATTAGTGTTTTTTATAATTTCTAGTATATATTCTATAGACTGTTGTTTACTGATAATACCTGTAAACCCAATACTTTTCATGTCTTCATTAGCGATTGTAACATCAACATCATACCATCTTGACAACACCTTCATAATATCTTCTAAAGATTTATTTGTAAAGCTAAACTCACCAATACGCCAGGAAATAAAGTCTTCGACCTCTACTGTAGAAATTTCAAAATCATTTTTAGCTTGAGATAGTTTTGATTGTTGTTTTGGTTCTAATATGCTTTTATTTATATTATTACTAACACAAACACTGCCTTCTACCAAAGTGGTAATAATTTCAGTTTCGTCCCTATATGCTTTTACATTAAACATGGTTCCCAATACTTTTATACTTTGCTCATTGGTTTTTAAATGAAAAGCATCTCCACCATGATTGGTGCTTTTTGATACATCAAAATAAGCCTCCCCATAAACCAACTCTATTTCCCTCGGTTTTCCTTTTATAAAATTTACGGGATATTTTAGCTTAGAATCTGAATTTAACCAAACTTGAGTACCATCGGACAATTCTACAAAAAACTGCCCTCCTCTCGGAATTGTTAAATAATTATAGACGAGTTCTTCATCTGGTTTATCTGGTTTATCTGGTTTATTATAAACTACAGATTTACCATTACTTTTTAGCTTATCAGACTCGTAAGAGGTTTCTTTATCTAGAACAATATTACTTCCATCTTCTAAAGTTAAGGTCGCTTTATCAGATCCGATTTGAATGGTATTACTAGTTGGTACAGCACAAACCTCTTCCTTATCTTGTAATTTATACATAGAACCAAATACAACAAATGCAACTAAAGAGGCAGCAACGGCATATTTAAAAATAGCTTTCTTATAAAACGGAATAACTTTAACTGGACTCTTTTCTTGGATGGATTCCAGAATATTGATAAGCATTTTATTTTTTATCTTACTTTCTGGACCTAACTCTTCAACCCACTCATGGGTCTCTTGAAAACTTTCGTAATAGTTTACAAGTTTTTTAACTTCTTCAATCGTAATTTTTCCATCTAGATATTTTTCAATTAGGTTTTGAAAATCTTGATTTTTATTTTGATTGTATTTCATAAAATTTATAAATACGTTAAGTGTATATTAAGTAAGTGTCAAAATGGAGCACTACCCCCCAAAAGAAAATCAATTATTTTTTATTTTCTTTAGAAATAATATTACAAAAATACAAAAACACGCCATTTAAACCAACGAATAAGCTTAAACACTAAATAAAACGCAATGTTATTTTATTGTAAAAAAGAAATGGAAATTTATAAATTCAGAAAAAGGGTAACAAATAAAACCTGTCCTAATGAAGTACGAAGTACGCGAAGTGCGTTTGTAATATGATTCTCTACCGTTTTAACAGTAATACCTAATTGCTCTGCTATTTCTTTGTGGCTTAACTGTTCTTGTCGACTAAGTTTATAGACTCTTTTGCACTTTTCCGGTAAACTTTCAACAACAAGCTTAACATAGCTTTTAAGTTCCTCGTGCATCATTTTAGTTTCTGGAGTGGTGTATTGTAACCGCTCATTCAGGTCTTCAAACAGCTCAACTCGCATCATTTTATTAGCTCTAAATTCAGCAAAAACTTTATATCGCACACAAGCATAAAGATAACTTTGCAGAGATACTTTTATTTCAAGATCTTTACGTTTATTCCAAAGATCAATAAATACATCTTGAATAATTTCTTCGCAAACCTCTTTATCTTTCAATAAATTATAAGAAGAAATATAAAGCACTTTCCAATAGTTATCATAGAGTATAGTTAAGGCTTTCTTGTCGTCAACCTTTAACCTCTGTATTATTTCGCTATCGGAGTTGTACATAACTTACATGACCATTCTAGATAGAATATTCAGTGATTTTTAATTAAATAAAAGTTAAATTTCGACTAATATATGTTAAATTTCTTTAGAAGAATAAATCTAGTTTGAAAATAAAAATTTAGAAGCACTATTTTTTTTATATTAACAAATTGAAAGGTTTATTTTACTAATTCGAATAAAAATCGAACTTATTTTTACAATAACGAAGATAAGTGCAATATTAACGTAAACTTACACCTATATAGAACGACTTAAAATCGGACAAACACGTATTATTCAGTAGAGATTTAATGAAAGAATTAGAATTGAATACAAAACCTTTATAAACTAAAAAAACCTCTTGATTTCTCAAAAGGTTTTTAGTCGGGGTGGCAGGATTCGAACCTGCGACCTCCTCGTCCCAAACGAGGCGCGATAACCGGGCTACGCTACACCCCGATTCGGTTATCTGTAACGGGATGCAAATATACTTTATTTATTCATTCTACAAATTAATTTTCAAAAAATTTTTCACAGATTATAAAATAAATTGAAAAAACATATAAAAACACCTACAGAACGTCAAGTGTTTAAAGTGTTTTCTTTCGGTTGTAATAATTTAATTACAAAAAACATCAATAAAAACACCGTTTTTAGCTTAAATTTGAAACAAACCCTATTTAATGAAACATCAACTAGTCATAACATGGATTACCATTATTACCCTATCTAGTTGCGTTCAAAAATCAAAATCCAAAACAGAAGTTCAAAACACCAAACCTGTTAGTTATACCACAAAAGTTGTAGTTCCTGAGTTAAACATCCCGTCAGGCATGGCGTTTCTTCCCGATGCTAGTCTTTTAATTACCGAAAAAACAGGAGAACTATTGCTTTTTAAAAACAAGAAAACCATTAATATAGAAGCCATTCCAAAAGTGCATTGGGCCGGACAAGGTGGCTTGTTAGATGTTGCCATACACCCAAATTACAAAAAAAACGGTTGGCTCTATCTGATTTACATATCTAAAACAGAAAAAGAAAAAGGGTCTCATACCGAGTTAATGCGCGCCAAAATAAAAAACGATTCTTTAGTTGAAAAACAAGTGCTCTATAAAACCAGCACCAATAAAAAAATAGTACAACATTTTGGTTCTCGTATAACTTTTGATAATGATGGAAATCTATACTTTTCTATTGGAGATCCCGCAAATAAAAACTCAAACGCACAAGACATTACTCGTGATGGCGGGAAAATTTACCGCATAAATGATGATGGCACCATCCCTACCGACAATCCATTTGTAATTGTTCCCAATGCTAAAACAGCTATTTACAGCTACGGTCATAGAAATTCACAAGGCCTGACATTACATCCAAAAACAGGAGCACTTTGGAGCAACGAGCATGGTGTAAACGGTGGAGACGAAATTAACATTATAGAAAGTGGTAAAAACTATGGCTGGCCTATAATCACATACGCTCTAACATATAAAAACACAAAAATTAGTCAAATCACCGAAAAAGAAGGTATGGAACAACCTCTTTATTATTGGAATCCATCCATTGCTCCCTCCGGAATGACCTTTGTAACCTCAGATAAATATCCTAATTGGAAAAACAATATACTCACAGGTTCCTTAAAACGTCAGCATTTAGAGCGCCTTGTTTTAAAAGACAACAAGGTTATTAATCGTGAAATATTATTCAATGATATTGGCCGAGTGCGTAACGTAATAGAAGGCCCTGACGGTTACCTTTATATAGCAGTCGAAGGATTGGGTATTCTTAAAATTATTGAACAGACAGAAAAGGGACTATAAAAAAAAAGCGTGCTTATTTAAAGCGCTTCATCTAACCTTTTATTGCAGAACTCCTTTTTTACAGCCTGAAATCAATAAAAACAACGCACCAACTAGAAGTCCTTATCTTTAAAAAATAAATCTAATTCAGCTTAAAAAATTGTACATTTAATTAACTTTGTACAAAACTATAAAAACATGCTAATTATTGGAATTGCAGGCGGCACAGGTTGCGGCAAAACAACGGTTGTAAATCAAATTCTTCATGAATTGCCAGAAGGTGAAGTGGGCGTTATTTCTCAAGATTCATATTATAATGATAACACACACTTATCTTTCAACGAACGTGGTAACATCAATTTCGATCATCCAAGATCCATCGATTTCGATCTATTAGCAACACATTTAAAAGCATTAAAAAAGGGAAAAAACATACATCAACCTGTTTATTCTTTTGTAAAACATAACCGAACGGGCGATACTATTTTAACTCACCCAAGAAAAGTAATGATTGTTGAAGGTATCTTAATATTGACAAATCCCGAATTACGAGACATGTTCGATATCAAAATATTTGTACATGCCGATACCGACGAGCGTTTAATACGTAGATTAAAACGTGATATAACAGAACGTGGCAGAGACATTAATGAGGTTTTAACACGTTACCAAACCACGTTAAAACCCATGCATGACCAATTTATCGAGCCTATGAAAGAATATGCTGATATTATTATACCTAACAATAAACGCAACGCTGTAGCTGTTAATATTGTACGAACCATTATTAACGACAGACTCTAAATGGCTAAAAAAAGTAAAAAAAACAACAAGTATCTAAAACCTTTCAAAAATTGGTTTGTACTGATTTTCACAGGTTTTATGGTTTGGATGATTTTTTTCGATGCCAACTCTTGGCTTATTCATCATGAATTAAACAGTGATATTAACGCTTTAGAAAACGAAAAAGAATATTACAATCGTGAAATTGAAAAAGATAATAAAGCAATTAAAAAATTAAGTTCCGAAGAAGGATTAGAAAAATTTGCTCGCGAAGCTTATTATATGAAACGTGAGAATGAAGAAATTTATATTATAGAATACGAAGATAGTTTAAAAGTAAAAACAAATGAATAACGGCTTGTTTGATGATTTCGATGAGGTTTCAGCAAAACAATGGAAACAAAAAATCCAGTTCGATTTAAATGGAGCTGAATATAACCATGCCTTAATTTGGAATTCAAACGAAGACATTGCCGTAAAACCATTTTATCATGCCGACGATTTTGACATCCTTCCAGAACCATCAAACACCAAAGCCAGCGCATGGAGAATAGCGCAATCTATTTTTGTTGCTCATGTTGAAAAATCCAATACCACAGCCATCGATTCCATTAAACGTGGCGCGGAAAGTATTCATTTTATTATTCCTTCCGAAGCTATTTCTATTGAAAATCTAATAAAAAACATTGATACCGAAACCATACCAATTCATCTGGACTTGCAGTTTCTATCGGTGGATTTTGTTAAAAACATATATACCCTTCCGGGGAAAAATAACATTACCACTTCTTTTGACATTATTGGGAATTTGGCTAAATCTGGAAACTGGTTCAACAACCTAAATGATGATTTTTCGAAATTTGAAATATTAGCAGATACTTCGAAATCCATAACCATAAACGCCGATTTATATCAAAATGCAGGCGCCAATATGGTACAACAATTGGCTTATGCTTTAGCCCACGCCAACGAATATTTAAATCAATTTAAAACCAACTTACACGAAAACACCACAGTAACATTCAATGTTTCGGTAGGCTCAAATTATTTTTTCGAGATTGCAAAACTGAGAGCTTTACGCTTACTTTGGAATACTTTAGCTGCGGAATATGCGATTAATCCGGAATGTCAAATTAAAGTAACACCAACCAAACGCAACAAAACACTTTACGACTTCAACACCAATATGTTGCGTACCACTACCGAATGTATGAGCGCTATTTTGGGAGGTGCTAATACCATTGAAAACTTACCTTATGATGCTATTTATCATAAAACTAACGAATTTGGCGACCGTATTGCAAGAAATCAATTGCTTATTCTAAAACATGAAAGTTATTTTAATAAAGTAAACAATCCTGCCGATGGTGCGTATTACATCGAAACGCTAACACAACAAATAGCCGAAAAAGCCCTAGAGTTATTTAAGGATATTGAAACGCAAGGAGGCTTTTTAAAACAGCTCAAATATGGTACTATTCAACGTAAAATAAGAGAAAGTGCACAAAAAGAACAAGAACAATTTAACAACGGTGAACTTATTTTATTAGGCACCAATAAATACAGTAACCCAACGGATACTATGGCCAAGCGCTTGGAAATTTATCCCTTTGTAAAAACCAATCCTCGAAAAACTTTAATTGAACCTATAATAGAAAAACGGTTATCAGAACAGATAGAACAAACCCGATTGAAAAATGAAAACAAAAATGAAATTAACTTTTAACCTAATTTTAGTTTTAATAGCATTCACCTTTATGGGGTGCGAAAAAAAAACACCTTTTAGCGACTTTAAATACGCCAACAAAGGTGCTGTGTTAAATTGTGAAAATATAAATACACCACTTTTTAACGAAGCTTTATTTAGTTTTGAAAATGATATTGTTTCATTTTACAACAAAAACGGACCGGAAAATATAGGCCTAGCTTATTCTCAATTTATGCGTAATGCCATTAATGGCCGTGCTAAATATATCGAAATAGTTTCTCCACATACGGTAAAAATATTCGAGGCATTAAAAAACGAAAACAACCTATGGGATGCAGAAAACACTAAAAGTTATTTAAACTATAAAAGTGATTATATCACCTGTATTCTTGCAAACATAAAAGATGCAAAATTAAAAATCACTTTTAACGCCTTAGTCTCTACCAATAGTATGAGTCCGGAGTTATTTGGCACACCAATATCTAGAAATTACCGCGTTTTAACAACCGATAAATATTTGGCGGCTTACGTAGCTTTAGATTTATATTACGCGAAACTTTTTAAGATAGATTTATCGCAAGTTAAAGATAAACCTGTGGTTGAAGAAAAGGTCGATTTTAATAAGAGACCTGTGCGCACAACCCCAACAAATTAAAACCTTACATTGAGAAAAAAACTGCAACATATCACTTTAAAGACCACTACGGAAACCAACCTTTCCGAAGGCGATAACACGACTACGTTTATCACTTCCGAACAAATTCCGTTTAAATCTACCTATTCAAAAAGTGATATTAAAGCTTTAAAACATCTCAATTTTGTTGCTGGAATGGTTCCCTATTTACGTGGCCCTTACAGCACCATGTATGCAAAAAAACCTTGGACCATTAGGCAATATGCAGGATTTTCTACAGCAGAAGATAGCAACGCCTTTTACAAACGAAACTTAAAAGCAGGGCAAAAAGGACTTTCGGTTGCTTTTGATTTAGCAACACATCGGGGCTACGATTCCGATCACGAACGTGTTGTTGGTGATGTTGGTAAAGCCGGGGTGGCCATCGATTCTGTGGAAGACATGAAAATTCTTTTCGACAGCATTCCGCTCGATAAAATTTCAGTTTCCATGACTATGAATGGCGCCGTTTTACCTATTATGGCCTTTTATATTGTAGCTGCAGAAGAGCAAGGTGTAAAACCCGAGCAACTCGCTGGCACCATCCAAAACGATATTTTAAAAGAGTTTATGGTGCGTAACACATACATTTATCCGCCAGCGCCATCGATGAAAATTATTTCGGATATTTTTGAATATTCGAGTAAACACATGCCGAAATTCAATAGCATAAGTATTTCTGGCTACCACATGCAGGAAGCCGGAGCAACCTGCGATATTGAACTCGCTTACACCCTAGCCGACGGTTTAGAATACATAAGAGAAGGCTTAAAAGCAGGTTTAGATATTGATACTTTCGCACCGCGTCTATCATTTTTCTGGGGTATTGGCATGAATCATTTTATGGAAATAGCCAAAATGCGCGCCGCACGAATGCTTTGGGCTAAACTAGTAAAACCTTTCAACCCCAAAAACCCAAAATCGCTCTCGTTACGCACCCATTGTCAAACCTCTGGTTGGAGTTTAACAGAACAAGATCCGTTTAATAATGTCGCTAGAACTACAATTGAAGCTACGGCTGCTGTTTTTGGCGGCACCCAAAGTTTACATACCAACGCGCTTGATGAAGCTATTGCCTTACCTACCGATTTCTCGGCTAGAATTGCAAGAAACACACAAATATACTTACAAGAAGAAACGAAAATAACAAAAACAGTTGACCCATGGGCAGGCAGTTATTTTGTTGAAAAACTAACCGCTGATATTGCCGAAAAAGCTTGGATTTTAATTGAAGAAGTGGAATCACTTGGAGGAATGACTAAAGCTATTGTAGCCGGTATCCCCAAAATTAGAATTGAAGAAGCCGCTGCTAGAAAGCAAGCCAAAATAGATTCTGATCAAGATATTATTGTTGGTGTAAACCGATATGTTTTAGACGAAGAAGCTCCGATTTCTACTTTAGAGGTCGATAATCAATCGGTTAGAAAATCACAAATTGAACGCCTAAACACTATAAAAGCGAGTAGAAATTCTAAAAAAGTAAAAACGGCTTTAGAAAATTTAACCAAAGCCGCACGCACAGGACAAAATAATTTATTAGCTTTAGCTATTGAAGCAGCTCGCGAACGAGCCACTTTAGGTGAAATTAGTGATGCCTTAGAAATTGAATTTGGGCGTTATAAAGCACAAACTAAATCCTTTTCTGGCGTGTATAGTAAAGCAATAAAAGACGATAAACCCTTTAAAAAAGCTCAAGAATTAGCTGATATTTTTGCAGAGCAAGATGGTAGACGCCCACGGATTATGATTGCCAAAATGGGACAAGACGGTCACGATCGTGGCGCAAAAGTAGTTGCCACCAGTTATGCCGATATTGGGTTTGATGTGGATATTGGCCCACTTTTTCAAACCCCAGAAGAAGTTGCTAAACAAGCCGTAGAAAATGATGTACATGTTTTAGGCATATCCTCTTTAGCTGCTGGGCATAAAACTTTAGTTCCACAGGTTATTGAAGCGCTTAAAAGTTATGATCGCGACGATATTATGGTTGTAGTTGGTGGGGTTATCCCAAAACAAGATTATCAATTTTTATTTGATGCTGGAACCGTTGCCATATTTGGTCCGGGCACAAAAATTAGTGAAGCCGCAATAAAAATATTAGAGATTTTAATTGATGAGTAACCTTTAACTCTAATTTTTGATGGCATGATTGCAAACACTATAGACGACGTTATTATTCATTTAGAATACATCATTCAAGATTCTATTAAAAACGAAAGTACGTTAGGCTATTTTGCTGCACTCTATCAAAAAGTAACCATTACCGTAAAAAACAAACTTGGTACAAATTATTTTGAAGACGACGTTCGCATGGCGCAATTAGATGTTATTTTTGCCAATCGCTATTTACTCGCTTACTCCAATTACAAGCAAGGCAAACCTGTTTCAAAATCTTGGCAATCTGCATTTGATGCTGCAACAAATTGGCAACCTATTGTCCTTCAACATTTACTTTTAGGGATGAATGCCCATATTAATTTAGATTTAGGTATCGCTGCCGCGGAAATAACAAAGCCTACGACAATAAGACAATTACAATCCGATTTCAATAAAATTAATGATATTTTATCTGCTTTAACACATGAAGTTTCTGCCGATTTAGCTGAAATTTGGCCCACTTTACTCAAAATATTAAAATTCACGAATAAAGTTGATGATTTTATCATAAACTTTAGCATGGGTTTAGCGCGAGATGGTGCCTGGAAATTTGCTAACGTACTTGTAAATTACCCCGACTTAGAAGCTAAAGACATTGCTATAGCCGATAGGGATGCTACTATCTCTAACTTTTCAACATCGATTACCCATCATAAATTTACTATTAAAATGATGTTTTTAATTGCTCGTATCGATGAGCGTGGATCTATTTCTGAAAAAATAAACATGTTGAGATAATTCCGAAGAAAAAATAACACGATTGAGAAAACAAATATCACCCCTTCCCTCTATTCAATAAAACGCTTCAATTCAGAGTCCTTTTTATTTCAGTTTTAAAAAAAATTAACATTTAATAAAATCAAAATATCTTATATTTTGCACCAATAGAACCTACCAAACAAAAGTTGTTCAATCCCGAAATGAAAATATTTAAATCATCCATTTTTCTCAAAGCAAGTATTACAACCATTCTGACTTTCTGTTTCCTAACCTCCAATGCGCAAAACCCTATAAAGGTGCGAGTTATTGAAAAAGAAAATGGCACGCCACTAAAACAGGTTACCATTAAGAATGTTGAGAATAGCAAATTTTCAATTTCGAATGATTTAGGCTACTTTGAAGTTCCTAGCTCTGGCGAATATCAATTTACCAAAACGGGGTATAAAGAAATTAGTATTACACTAAAATCTAACATTAAAATCGTTCAGTTAGAACTTAACCCCAATCAATTAAATGAAGTTATTGTTAACGCGCATCACTTACCTTTAGAGTTAAAAAAAACCAATACTACAGTTAATATTATTTCATCCCACGATATTGATCGTGGTATTACTACCAGCCCTATACACGCATTAAACCGAGTACCTGGCGTATTTATGCAATCGGGAGCTTTAAACACGAATAAAATTTCAATCAGAGGTATTGGCTCTAGAAATTTATACGGAACTTCAAAAATAAGAGCGTATTTTCAAGATATTCCTTTAACTTCAGGGAACGGAGAAACCGCTATTGAAGATTTTGAATTAAGCACCATCTCTAGATTTGAAATTATAAAAGGAGCCGGATCTAGCATTTATGGTGCCGGATTGGGAGGGACTATACATCTCATTCCTGAACACGCTTACTTAAATCGAACCACAGCGGAAAGTGATATTACAATTGGATCGTTCGGACTTGCTAAAAGTGTTTTAAACATCAATCATGGTACAAATAATAACAGTTTCAAAATAATCCACAGCAATACACAAAGTGATGGATACCGCGATAATAATGCGTACAACCGCCAAACTTTTACCTATAATTCTAACCACTTTTTGAACAAAAAAAATGACCTTTCCATTATAGCGAGTTATGTTGATTTAAAAGCTTTTATTCCAAGCTCTTTAAACGAAGATTCTTATAAAAATAATCCAAAATCGGCGGCTTTTACTTGGGCGCAATCAAAAGGATATGAAGATACTCAGCGTGGTATTTTAGGACTTTCTTGGAATCATCAATACACCAATAACCTGAAACAAGTGAGTAGTATTTTTACTTCATTCAAAAAAACATACGAACCCCGACCTTTTGATATTTTAACCGAGAACACAACAGCTATTGGCGTTAGAAGTCGGATTTCTGGAACGTTCAAAACCCTCAATTACACCATCGGTGGTGAATTATTTAAAGACCACTACAACTCAAAAAATTACGACAATCTTTATCAAGACGCTCCAGAAGGCACAGGATCTGTACAAGGTGATAAATTTTCTGATTTTAGAGAAAACAGAACCTATTACAACATCTTTTTTGAAACCCATTATCAAGCTTCAGTAAATACCATGTTTACGTTTGGATTAAATTTCAACAAAACATTTTACACCATAGCAGACCGTTTTATTTCAACCGAAAACCCCGACCAATCTGGTGATTACAGTTTTAAAGCCATGCTATCTCCCAAACTTGGTGTATCTCATCAATTAACGGAAAACATTAATATTTATTCGAATATTAGTCATGGATTTTCGCCACCTACAACGCAAGAAACCCTACTACCCGATGGCTTGATAAATACCGATATAAAACCAGAAACAGGTTGGAATTATGAAATAGGCACACGTAGTGCATTTTTCGATAAGCGATTACAAATCAATTTAGCATTATACCGACTCGATGTTCGAAATCTATTAGTTGCTCGAAGAACTGGTAATGACCAATTTATAGGCGTTAACGCGGGTAGAACCTTGCACAGCGGACTAGAAATGATTTTGAGATACCAATGGTTAACATCGAAAAAATTATTACTACATCAATACGCTTCTTACACTTTAAATCATTTTAAATTTAAAGATTTTGTAGATGAAGGCAACGATTTCTCAGGAAACAAATTAACAGGTTTGCCCTCAAATATATTAAACACAGGCTTTGACTTAGATACAAAACTAGGCCTATATTCCTCCATAAACTACCAATACGTAGGCCGCATACCAATAACCGATAGCAATGCCCTTTTTTCCGATAGGTATAGCGTAACTAACATAAAAATGGGCTACAAATACAACATAAATAAGCACTTTAAATTAAATGGTTATTTTGGCCTCGATAACGTATTCAACACCCGTTATGCATCGCAAATTCTTATTAATGCCACAGGTTTTGGAGGTGCTGCACCAAGATATTATTACCCTAGCCAACCATTAAATTATTACGCAGGAATAAACTTAAGTTATATGTTTTAACTAAATTTATAAAAAAAACAAAAAATGAAACAATTACATATATTCATCGCCATATTTACACTGTCGTTAAATGCATGTGCACAACAAAGCGAATCGCAAGTAAAGGCCGAAACGCCGATAGCCTTAAATTACACCACTGAAATTGTTGTTCCTGAAATAAACATCCCCTGGGGCATGGTTTTCCTACCAGATGGCAGCATGCTTATTACCGAAAAAACAGGTGAACTTATTCATTTTAAAAACGGGACAAAAACGAATATTGAAGGTCTCCCTGAAGTTTATGTTCGTGGACAAGGTGGTTTATTAGATATTAAAATTCATCCTAATTACGCCAATAATGGTTGGTTATATATTACATACGCTTCCGCGGAAGGCGAAGGAGATGGTGGCAATACCGCTCTAATGCGTGGAAAATTATCGGGTAATACTTTAGTTGAAAAAGAAGTATTATACAAAGCAGGTCCGAACACAAAAAAAGGACAACATTTTGGCTCTAGAATCGAATTTGATAAAGACGGATATTTATATTTCTCTATAGGTGAGCGCGGTAATCGAGATGAAAACCCACAAGATATTACGCGCGATTGCGGAAAAATATACCGCTTAAATGATGACGGCTCCATTCCTGAAGACAATCCCTTCATAGAAACACCCAACGCCAAAACAGCCATTTTTAGTTACGGACACCGAAATCCGCAAGGCATGATAAAACACCCAAAAACAGGTGCTATTTGGGTTAACGAACATGGCCCAAAAGGTGGTGATGAAATTAATATTATAGCAAAAGGTAAAAATTACGGCTGGCCTATAATCTCGTATGGTGTAAATTACAGCGGCACCGCATTTACAGAAATCACAGAAAAAGAAGGTATGGAACAGCCCTTATTTTATTGGGCGCCATCCATTGCACCAAGCGGCATGGCCTTTGTAACTTCGGATAAATATCCCGATTGGAAAAACAATATACTCGTGGGCTCATTAAAGTTTCAATATTTAGAGCGATTAGTGCTTGAAAATAACAAAGTAGTAAAGCGTGAAGAATTATTTAAAAATATTGGCCGTGTTCGTAACGTTATTCAAGGGCCAGACGGTTACATTTACGTGGCTGTAGAAGGCACAGGTATTGTAAAAATTGTTCCTATTAAATAAAAATAAACCTATGAAATTCATCGCATTTTTTGTTATAATTTGCTTTTCACTTTACAGCACCATGCCTGTTAAAACATTATATACTCAAACTGATCCTTTAAAAGAAAGCATCGCTCGAGGCAGCGAAATTTACACTGATTTCTGTATGTCTTGCCATTTACCCGATGGTAAAGGAGTAGAAAACGTTTATCCGCCCCTAGCGCAATCTGATTTTCTTATAAAAGAAAGAGTTGAAAGTATAAAAATTATAAAATTTGGTAAAACAGGCAGCATGGTGGTTAACGGGAAAACTTATAACGGCAGTATGGCACCTTTAGGATTAAGTGATGATGAAGTTGCCGATGTGATGAATTATATATCCAACACTTGGGGCAATATAAATGAAACCATAATTACGGAAGACGACGTTGCTAAACTTGAAAAATAAAGCCGTATTAAACTAATTATATACTAAGTTGTTGCTCTCAACGACAATTCTCACTCAATACCCTTAGAATATTAAAAACGCTCCTCCTCTGAAGAATTTCTCAGGAAACTACATAATAGCTAAAAAGTAAGAATCTTCAATGAGTATTTCTATAGCTTTCTATATATAACAATTGAAAAAGCACAATTATAAGAACAAATCAAGGCGTGATAAGAAAAATACTTCTAAAAAATAAATACTTTTCATACTCCACTACGTTACAACCCCTCTCATTAAACAACCCCTCCATTCAATAACTTAACGCAACAAATCTAAATTAATAGATTTGTTATAATGGAAGTAAAAAAACATAGACGACTTACCCTTAAAGAAAGAGTACAAATAGAGACCCTTTTAAACGAAAATAGATCCAAAGCTTATATCGCTAAACAGCTCGGCCGAGCACGATCTACAATCTCTAGAGAAATAAACAAATTAGTAGATAATCCCAATGATAAATACGATGCAGATTTATCGCATTGGTGTGCTAAAGATGATTACCTAAACAAAAGAAATTTAGACAAAATAAGCACTCATAAACCTTTAAAACATTTTGTCTATAAAGGACTTTTATCTCAGTGGACGCCTGAACAAATCTCTGGAAGAATTAAAGAACTTTATCCTAATGACCCTATTATGTCTATCTCTCATGAAGCTATTTACAAACATATTTATACAAGACCTCAAGCCAGTTTAAATAGAAAACTAATCAAACTACTGGTACGTAAAAAAACAAGACGGAGACCGCCTAAAAAAAGACGTGGAACTGGTAGCAAAATAATCAACCAAATCAGTATAGACAACAGACCTAAGCATATTGATGATAGAATTGAAATTGGGCACTGGGAAGGCGACTTAATCATCGGTAAGAATCATAAAAGTGCCATCGGAACCATTGTTGAACGTAAAGCTCGATATACTATTATTATAAAACTTGACTCTAAAAAAGCGGATGAAGTCGCTAAAATGTTTTCTCATAAACTAAATCAATTAAACAACATTTTTAAAAAATCTATGACTTACGACAACGGAATTGAAATGGCTAGACACGAAAAAATAACTCAAAATACTGGTATGAAAATTTTCTTTGCACACCCCTATTCTTCATGGGAAAGAGGTACTAATGAAAACACTAATGGACTCATTAGAAGGTACCTTCCTAAAGGAACAGATTTTAACCAAATTGATGAAAAATTACTCATGAATATTCAAGAAAAACTTAACAATAGACCGCGTAAAATTATTGGCTATAAAACGCCTAAAGAAATTATGGATTCTGAACTTAAAAATGTAGCTTAGTAGCTAACAAAAAAAAGCAACGTTTGTTGCGTTAGAACCTTGAATGCAGCACCTTCATCGTTTTAAATTTTGATTTCTATAAAAAAACTAGCAAATTATTAATTGAAATATTATCAGGTTTTATAATCATTTGTATTTTAGCAATGATATACAAACGATTATATGCTTTTTTTGATTAATTCTGCTCTTAAAAATATTAGGTCTCACTTAAATTATTTAATATTATTCGCCTTTTCACTTAGCTTTTCTCAAAGTGAAAACACAACTTACTTAGACTCTATAAGAGGCGAGGCCTATATTCAAATGGCTTATAATCACCATTATAAATCCTTAAGGTCGGTTAATAGAATAAAAGAGTATGCTAAAAAGCATAAATTACCAAGTTACCTTGCAGAAACCGAGCACATGCTTGGCCTAATCGAAATACAACAAAGTAGTTTTGACAAGGCTGCAGATCACATCCTTAAAGCCATAGAGCGTTACCAAGTATTAAACGACAGTATTGCTTTGTGCAGATCTTATAACCTCTTAGCGTATTCATATGCTATTTCTAATAATTTTTCAAAGTATGCCGAAGCAGTAGAAATAGCAAAAAATTTAGATACTAAAAACGGAAAACAACGCAAGTTTTACATTTATGAAACTGAAATTATAGCATTATATAATCAAAAAAAATATGACCCATTAATTGATTTAGCCCGTCAAGCTATAAATGATTTCATTCAACCAGAAAATTTACAAGCGGATAATGGGGATAAATATATATTTCAAGAATCTCATTTATACAGTTATAAAATGTATCTCGCTTTTGCCTTATTAGAAAAAGGCGAAGATGTAGATGAGGCTCTAAAAATTTTAGATGTATTAAATAACGAAAATTTAGAGTCCATATTTTGGAATAACCCTCGTTTGTATGAAAACAAAAGCAGGATTAGCTATTACAAGGCAAGAAGTTTTATTAATGATCCAAAAAACCAAGATTCTATTGAATTTTACTTGAACAAGACTTTCTTTTTTGCTCAAAAAACTCATTCCTCTTTAAAAGAAAAGCTCACCATTAGTTATGATTTTTTGCAACAAGCCATTAAAAACGAGGCTGAAATTGAAAAAATTCAACTCATAAATAAAAACCACATAAAAGAAAACAATTTAGTAAAAAAAACAAATTATCTTTTAATTACTATTTTATGCATCCTTGCTTTATTTTTAGCCTACTACATTTATTCTAAAGCAAGAATTCAAAAAACAGTCACCTCTTTAAGAATAATGCAAACCAACCGCGATCATTTTTTAGGCATTGTTAGTCACGAAATGAGAACGCCACTTTACGCCTTACAGGAACTTTTCCCCCTTTATTTAAAGGAACAAAAAAGTTCTGTAAAAAAAGAGTATCTATTACAAATAAATCTAGCTTTTATAAGTTTAAGGCATGCCTTAGATAATTCTTTACAATATTCTAGATTAAACTTTTTTGACGCCAAAGTAACTCTGAATAACGCACCTATTCAACTTAACAACTTACTAAATTATATCATTACATATTTTAATTCATTAACTATTATTAATGAGGTAGAGTTACTTGAAGAAATAGCACTAAAAAACAATCGTTTTGATTTAGATGAAGGTAAATTGACTTTAGTTTTAAAAAACCTTTTTAAAAATGCTGTAGAAGCCCAAGGCGCTCACTTTGTACGATTTATTGTTACAGAAGTTGTTTTAGAAAACAGTAGATCCCTAATAAATTTCCGTATCGTTAATGATGGCACAGGTATAAGTCAAAAAGCGATTAATTGCATCGAGAATAAAGATATAAATATAGCGTGTAATGATAGTCAAAAAGGACTAAGCATAGGTCTAATTTTGTGTAATAATCTGTTGTCTTTTTTTAATTCAAGTTTGATATTCAGTAAAAACAAAAATGGTCATCAAGAAGTTTCGTTCAGTATTCATGCTGCTGCTTTAGAAGACGATAAAACCGCAGTTAACATTACGGAACTTAAAGAAATTAGTAAATCGAAACGGGTTTTATATGTAGATGATAACAAAATAAACTTAATGGTTACAAAAAAAAGTGTACAATCATTAGGGGTAGAATGTGATATTGCTGAAAACGGTTTTTTAGCCATAGAAGCTATTAAAAACAAAGCTTATGATTTAGTTTTAATGGACATCAACATGCCTGAAATCAATGGCTACCAAACCAGTTTAGAAATTAAAAAAATAACCAAAAAAACCCCAATTATTGCTTGTACTGCTTTAAGTAAAGATGAGATTTTAGAAAAATGCAACCAAGCTAAAATGCAAGATATTTTAACCAAACCCGTTGAAAAGTACGAGTTAAAAAAAATGATATTTAAATATTTGAATGTATAATCCTGATATAGGCTAACTCATTTAAACTCAATAAATATCGAGATTTATTGATACTACCTTAAAAAGGTAAAACGCGAAAACAACAAATAGTTAACGCTTATTATTTTTTAGCATCTTTAAATACATGTTTTCTACTTTAGTCCGTGCCCAAGGCATGCGGCGTAAAAATTTTAAACTAGATTTCACCGAAGGATTATCTGTAAAACATTTAATTTTAATATTATACCCCATGTATTCCCATCCATAATGCGCCACCAAATCGTTGATAATTTGTTCTAATTTGATACCGTGTAACGGGTTATTTGGCTGAGATTCCATGTACTAGTGCTTTTATTTTTACTGCTTTTTCAAAATGATCTAGTTTATGGGTTTCAATCCACCAAGTGGCAGCTTCCAATAACAATTCTGGATTATCATTTTTGTTTTTAAAAAAAGCATAAAAGGAAACACCAACGGCGTCTCCTTTTGCAGCTATTTTTTTATCGCAAACTTCAATAATTTTATCTTTTAAAATTTGTTGCATCTTTTATTTACGTCTATCAGTACTACGTTTTGGTCTTCTAGAATTACTACTTTTATTAGAGCTTTTACTAGAATTCCCTGATTTATTAGACGGTCTAGAATTTCTGTTCTGGCGACCTTGCCCTTGCTTAATTGGTTGCGTAGACGCATTTGGATCTGGTTCAAAACCTTCCAATACTTCAACCGGAAGTTTATTACCTATAAGCTTTTCAATATCTCTTAAAAACGTTGTTTCATCTGCACTTACCAAGGATAATGCGACTCCATTTGCCCCTGCTCTACCTGTTCTACCAATACGGTGAACGTAATCTTCAGGAATATTTGGAATTTCAAAATTGATAACATGTGGTAATAATGGAATATCCAATCCACGCGCTGCAATATCAGTAGCTACTAACACACGAATGCGTCCACTTTTAAAACCGGCTAACGCTTTTGTACGAGCTCCTTGACTTTTATTTCCATGAATAGCTGCCGCCGAAATACCCGCTTTATCCAGTTTTTCACATAGTTTATTAGCCCCATGTTTAGTACGTCCAAAAACTAAAACTTGTTTCCAGTTTCCATCAGAAATTAACTTAATAATTAATGGCGTTTTTAAACCTTTAGCCACACGATATACTTTTTGAGTAATCGCTTCAACTGCTGTATTTTCTGGTGTGGCTTCCACCTGCACCGGGTTATTTAAAATCCCATGCGCTAATTTTTTAATATCTTTAGAAAACGTGGCCGAAAACATTAAGTTTTGGCGTTTTTCTGGCATCGATTTAATAACCTTTTCGATGTCGCGTAAAAACCCCATATCAAGCATTCTATCAGCTTCATCTAAAACAAAAATTTCGACACGTTTAAGTGACAATAATCCTTGGTTTTGTAAATCTAATAAACGTCCCGGAGTGGCTACTAAAACATCAATACCTTGACGAAGCGTTGCTACTTGTGGTTTCTGGTTTACACCACCAAAAATAACTGCACTACGTAAATTTAAAAACTCACTATATTCTCTAACATTCGCATAAACTTGCGCTGCTAACTCACGTGTTGGTGTTAAAATTAAAGCACGAATTGGTCTGAATTTATCCTTCGGATTTTCAGATAAAATATGTAAAAGCGGTAATGTAAAACCTGCTGTTTTCCCTGTTCCTGTTTGTGCCGAAGCTAAAACATCGTGCCCCTCTAAAACTGGAGGAATGGCTTTTTCTTGAATTGGACTTGGGGTAGTGTATCCTTTTTTGCTAATCGCTTTTAGCAAGGCTTCGGATAAGCCTAAAGATTGAAATGACATAAAAATTGTTTAGTAAAGCTCTTTATTCGAGCTGTTGAGATGACAATTTATGTAGTAAACACCATCTCTTATATTAAGTTGCAAAGGTACGTTTAATTTTTTCGATGTTAGTTTAATTCTTTATTTTAAAGCAAAAACGAGTAACTTCGTCGTAAATTTTTTAAAAATTCAATACTCTATGAAAAAGACCCTACTCCTATTCGCCAGCTTAGTGCTTTTATTTGCTAGCTGCCAAAACACTCCAAAAACAGCAGTTATAAACCATTATATTGAAGAACCTCACTCATTTTCTCAACCCAACAAAGCCGTTGTAACGCATTTGGATTTAGATATTAAAGTCGATTTTGAAACGGAAATCATCACAGGAACGGCATCTTACTTAATCACCAATAATAATGCTTCGGAAATTATCCTGGATTCTAAATTTTTAGAAATTGAAAACGTGCAAGCCGATGGTATCGATACTAATTTCTCTTTAGACACATTTGACCAGCAACTCGGAAATGCATTAAAAATAGCTATTAAACCCGAAACCAAGCGTATTAGCGTTTCATACAAAACCACCAACAAAACAGAAGCCTTACAATGGTTAAAACCTCAACAAACGGCCGATAAAGAGCAACCATTTCTATTTACACAAGGTCAGGCAATTTTAACACGAACATGGATTCCTATTCAAGATAGTCCGCAAATTAGATTAACCTACAACGCCACCGTTTCAGTGCCTGCTCAACTTATGGCCGTTATGAGTGCTGAAAACCCAAAAGAAAAAACCGAAAACGGCGTTTACAGCTTTAAAATGAAACAACCTATTTCACCTTACCTAATAGCCCTTGCTGTTGGTGATATTGCTTATAAACCCATTAGCAATCGTACTGGTGTTTATGCTGAAAAATCGATGCTTGAAGCTGTATATAATGAGTTTTCAGATATGGAAAACATGGTCGCTTCCGCAGAAAAACTTTACGGCACTTACGCTTGGGAACAATTCGACGTTATTGTTTTACCACCAAGTTTCCCGTTCGGCGGCATGGAAAACCCACGTTTAACCTTTGCAACACCAACCGTAATTGCAGGCGATAAAAGTTTAACCTCGCTTGTGGCTCACGAATTGGCACATTCTTGGTCGGGAAACCTAGTAACCAACGCCACATGGGACGATTTTTGGCTTAACGAAGGTTTTACTGTTTATTTTGAAATGCGCATTATGGAAGCCCTTTACGGAAAAGATCGTGCGAATATGTTAGCCCGTATTGGCAGACAAGATTTAGAAGAAGAATTAGCAGGTTTTAAAGATACGCCTAACGATACCAAATTAAAATTAAACCTTGACGGAAGAAATCCCGACGACGGCATGAACAGTATTGCTTATGATAAAGGCTATCTATTTTTAAGAACTTTAGAAGAAACTGTGGGACGCGAAAACTTTGATGTTTTTCTAAAAAACTACTTTAATTCAAATGCATTTTCAACGATTACGACGGAAAAATTCATCACTTATTTAAATGAAAATTTACTCGAAAAACACCAAATCTCTTTCAATACTGAAGCATGGATTTACGAACCTGGAATTCCAGAAAACCAATCCATTATTGTTTCTGATAAGTTTGAACAGGTTGAGAAAACCGTTGCAGAATTTGTAAAAACAAACAGCATTGATAAAACTATTACTAAAACTTGGACGCCACAAGAATGGGTGCATTTTGTTCGTAATTTCCCAGAAGACATGTCGGCAGCACAAATGAAAATACTGGATAATACTTTCGATTTAACACATTCCAAGAACTCCTATATTGCTATGGTTTGGTACGAGCAATCTATAAATCATGATTATCACAGCAACGATGTTGATGCTCAAATTGAAGCTTTTTTGATAAAAGTAGGACGTCGTTGGTATGTTTCAACTATTTACAAAGCCTTTAAAGGAAATAACAAAACAGACGTTGCTTTAGAAATTTATAAAAAAGCACGGGAAAATTATCATTCGGTAACAACAAATACAATTGATGCTATGCTAGGTTATAACCCTGAATAATTTTCAATTTAAAACTTAATTCTATTCATAAAAAAGCCCCGTTTATTAAAAATAAACGGGGCTTTTTTAATTCGCTTAAATCACATCAGAAAAACTCTCTATACTGCATTACTCGAAAATCGAAGGTGTTAAATTCCGGGTTACTTGCTTTCAACTGTTTATAAAGCGGCATACTACCAATAGCCCTATTTGCAGAACCTGAAGACGATGTTAAGGATACTGTTTTAATAATCCTTGGTGCATCGGATACCGACTCAACAGGCATTTTAAATTCATGAATTCGTGGCACTTCATTTAAAACAACGTCCAATTTCAGGTTATAGTTTTTAATGTGTTTTCTAAAAAAATATTCAGGTCCATTTTTACTATTTCCGCCAGTAAATAACAACGTATCAATATTCGGATATTGTTTTAAATAACCAATAATATCACGAAGTTCTATATTTTTCATTCCTAAATCGGAAGCATCAATTTTATCGCGTTCGCAACTATTTACAATATCACAAACTCCAATTTTATGCTGAATAAAAAACGCCTTACGTTCAGCTATAGCTTCTTGTGAATTATCAAAACGCAAGTTCAAATTATGAATTTTATCAATATACAACCATAACGAATTGTAATAACTCCCATAACAAAAATCGACATCCTTTTCTAAAAGCTTGCCCGTTGAAAACCGAGGAGGCGGCAATGTACCTACAATTAATTTTGTAGTATCCTCATTAATAAACGGTTGGTATGGATGCTGATGTTTAAACACGTTTTACTTGGTTTTTAAGCTAAAATTCAATACCTTATTTGTAATAAAAAAACATATTCTACAATGGGAAAAGGAGACAAAAAAACAAAACGCGGAAAAATAAACAGAGGTACTTTTGGTGCACGCCGACCACGAATAAAAAAGCGGCCCTCTATTGAAAACAAACTTGATATTAGCAAGAAGGCTAAAATAAAATAGTGATTATGCTATTTGCGACAGTAATTTTTCGGCTTTAGACACGGCAAATCGATACAGTTTTCTGTTGGGCTTTGTCATGTGTTGGGCTTCTTTTTGAATCTCTTCCAAAATAGTTTTAGCATCTTCATTTTTGTTTCTACTGATATAGAATTCTGCTAAAACCACACGTTCATCATAAAAAGAATATCGAATATCTATTTGTTTCAAGTTGAATTCTGCAGCTTCAAAATCGCCTAATTTCTCGTATGCTAAACCACAAATAAATTGGGTTTTAGATTGCTTATATTCTACTTTATCTTTTATTTTATCTGCAAAAACTACGGCATTGTTGTAATCTTTATTCAGGAAATAGGCTTCCACTAATTTACTATTCACGTAAAAATCGTTTTCGTAACCATCGTTAAGCGTCATTAAATAATGAGATAAAGCATTCTTATAATCTTTATTTTCTAATTGTGCATCGGCAAGATTTACTCTGTTTTGGTACGATTCTGAAAATTCCAACTTGCTTTCTAAGTCTTTAATTTTCTTCGTCGGATTTATAATATGCGTAATCTCACTCGTTAATTTTTGGGCATCGCGTTTGTTATAAACCTGGGTTAACAAATAAATAATACATCCAATTACAGGCACAAAGAAAATTAGAAACACCCAATAATACGAGTTTCTGTTTTTGTAAATGTGATATACACAAAACACTTGAAACGCCACAATAAGGTAATAATACATTGATAAATTTGTGTTTTAGTTTGTGCTCGAATTTAAGATTTTCAATTTAAAACCTTATAAAAACAACGTTAATTTTAACGCGTAAAAATCAAGTCGTTTTCTTTAGACATTTCTTCACTAAAACCATAACCACCGTAATTAAACCCTTTTAAATCGTCTATAGTTTTAGCATCGGTATCAATAATATAACGTGCCATTAACCCGCGCGCTTCTTTAGCGTAAAACGAGATTATTTTGTATTGTCCGTTTTTAAATTCTTTAAAGTTAGCGGTTACTACGGGTACTTTCAATTCTTTTTTATCGATGGCTTTAAAGTACTCGTTACTTGCTAAGTTTAAAAAGATTTCATCGTCTTCTAATTCTTCATTTAAGGCTTTTACAATGTCCTTTTTCCAGAATTCATATAAGTTTTTTTTGGTTCCTACAGGCATTTTTGTGCCCATTTCTAAACGGTAAGGTTGTATTAAATCGGTTGGTTTTAAAACGCCATATAATCCCGAAAGAATTCTTACGGTACTTTGTAATAGTTCTGTTTTTTCCTCGGGGATATTGTAAGCATCTAAGCCTCGATATACATCGCCATTGAAAGCATATACGGCTGGTCGGGCATTTTCTGGAGTAAATGGCAATGTCCAATCTTGATTACGGTCGTGGTTTAACTGCCCCAAAGCATCAGAAATACTCATGAGTTTTGATAGATCTTTTGCCGATTTCTTTTTAAGCACCTTATTTAAACGTTCGGCTTGTTTTAAAAACGAACCTTGGGTGTGTACGTTATTTGGTAATTCGGTTTCTAAATCGAGTGATTTTGCTGGAGATATAACTAATTTCATCTTTATATTTTTAATGCCCCAAAAGGGTTGGTATTTATGTTTTACTATTTTTTTTGAGACCTCTAAATTACAATATTTCTATTAGTCGGGATAACTTCATTGTTTATAAAACTAAAGTTGTAATCTCCTTTAACTATAAAATCGGCCGTATGCGGAACCTCTTGCGTGGGATGCCATGTTTTAACGGTTTTATTAATTAAAATGAATAAGCCTTCGTGGTTTCCTAAAGCACAAAACCGATTAAAATCGCCATCGAAAACAGGAATTGATTTTATGTTTGAAATGGATTGGAACACGGTTTTTATATCTTCGGTTGGCAAGCCTATTTCACTTATTGATAGGATGCTTTTTGATGAAAACGCTTCTGAACTTATTTGGTTTAAATCGGCCCGAGCAATAAACTCAACAATATTATTATCGGCATCGTAAAAATAGATAGCTTTTGCATTCCACTTTTCGAAGTTTGAAATTTGCTGATCACCATCGGGTAAAATAACTACCCGTTTTTGAAGCCACAATAAGGCTTCTTCTACTTTGTTTGATGGTATATTAAATGCAAAATGTGCGGGTTTAACCGATTGTTTAAATTGAAAACTCAACATACCATCTCCCGTTTTAAAGGTCACTTTTTCTTTGGAATCTAACAGTATATTGAAACCTAAAACATTTTTATAAAACTGCTTTTGTTTTTCAATTTGATTTGTAAATAGGGTGAGTTCCTTAATTTTCATACTTCAAAAGTAATAGATAAAACTAATACCTTAAGCATGTTTTAAATGATAAAACCTATTTCAATATAAAAAGATGTTATGGAAGATTATTGGTAACGAATCACTTTTTGAGTGCTAATTTTAGCGGATATACCCGCGTTAGGGATTGATGCGGCATCCTTTTTTTTTGATTGAAAACCTTAAACTAGACGTTAAAAACTAGCTTCATTTTTATGCTAAAGCTCACAAATACGTACACAATCTAAAAAAAGATATAGCGGAAAGCCCGACCACCGCTAAGCTATTAAAAGCTTGGCGGTGGTAACGCCCCAATTTATATGTTAATGTGTTGCCTCTCCGGCGCCACTTGGAATTCTAATATTTTCTACAATTTCTTGTACATACTCTGGTGGTTCGGGTGTGAATTTCATAATAACAACAGATACTATAAAGTTGATAACCATGGCTATGGAACCGAAACCTTCGGGCGAAATGCCAAACCACCACTCGGCTTTTGTACCGCCGCCAAACCAGCCAAATTTAAATTTAAGCATGTAAAACAGCATGGATAAAATACCGACAACCATACCGGCAATAGCGCCTTCTTTGTTCATTTTTTTATAAAAAATACCCAAAATAATGGCTGGAAAAAAGGAGGCTGCTGCCAGCCCGAAAGCGAGCGCGACGGTTGCTGCTACAAACCCTGGCGGATTGACGCCAAAATAACCTGCGACACAAACAGCTGCTACTGCCGCTAAACGTGCTGCGATTAATTCGCCTTTTTCGCTAATGTCTGGCTTAATCATTTTCTTGATTAAATCGTGAGATACAGATGCTGAAATAACTAATAACAACCCGGCAGCTGTTGATAAAGCCGCAGCTAATGCACCCGCAGCTACTAATGCAATTACCCAGTCGGGCAAATTAGCAATCTCTGGATTCGCCAGCACCATAATATCGTTATCGACTACAAGTTCGTTTTTATCTTTATCTGCTAAATATTGAATATTGCCATCGTTATTTTTATCGGTAAAGGTGATTAACCCAGTAGTTTCCCATTTTGTAAACCATTCCGGCATACTTGAATATGGCTTATTGGATACCGTTTCGATTAAATTAGTTCGAGCAAAAACCGACACGGCTGGTGCTGCGGTATATAAAATAGCGATTAATAATAAAGCTAAACCCGCCGATTTTCGAGCATCTTTTACTTTTTTAACGGTGAAAAATCGAACAATAACATGCGGTAATCCTGCTGTACCTACCATTAACGCTAATGTAATTGCGAAAATATCGGTTAACGATTTTGTGCCTTCGGTATATTCTGCAAAGCCTAACTCCGTACTTAAACCGTCGAGTTTATCTAGTAAATACGTTCCTGAACCATCGGCTAATTGGCTACCAAAACCTAATTGAGGAATAGGGTTCCCCGTCATTTGAATAGATATAAAAATGGCTGGTACCATAAACGCGAAAACAAGCACACAATATTGTGCGACTTGCGTATACGTGATGCCTTTCATACCGCCTAAAACAGCGTAGAATAACACGATAATCATCCCAATGATAACACCGGTATTAATATCAACTTCTAAAAAGCGAGAAAACACTAAGCCTACGCCACGCATTTGCCCTGCCACATAAGTAAAGGATACAATAAGTGCGCAAAACACACCTACGGAACGTGCGGTGTTTGAATAATAACGATCGCCAATAAAATCGGGTACGGTAAACTTTCCGAACTTTCGTAAATAAGGTGCTAATAATAAAGCTAAAAGTACGTAACCGCCTGTCCACCCCATTAAATACACAGCACCATCATACCCTGCAAAGGAAATGATACCAGCCATGGAAATGAATGAAGCTGCACTCATCCAATCGGCTGCTGTGGCCATACCGTTAGCTAGTGGAGATACACCGCCACCGGCTACATAAAATTCTTTGGTTGATCCGGCTCTAGCCCAAATGGAAATACCTATATAAAGTGTAAATGTAAGACCTACAATAATGTATGTCCAGTTTTGGACACCTATGCCTGAGAGAAAAAAACTATGCATCATATCCGTATTTTTTATCGAGTTTATTCATTAAACGAACATATACAAATATCAAAACAACAAATACATACATAGAACCTTGTTGTGCAAACCAGAAACCGAGTTTGAAACCACCCATTTTAAAATTATTGAGGGCATCTTTAAAAATGATTCCTGCCCCAAAGGACACAATAAACCATATAAATAGTAAAAGGAGAACATATTTTATGTTCTCCTTCCAGTAGGCTTGCGCCTTTTCTTTGTCTGTCATCTTAAATTTAGTTTAGTTTAGCTGGTAAAGCGGACTGTTAGTATTGGTAAAAAAGTAAAATACTTCCAGTTGGTATGGCTAAATTTACATATAAAAATTTAACTATAAAATTAAGTGTTTCAAAAACACTAATAACTCGTTTTTTTAGTTACACATTTTAATGTTTTAATCAAAAATGAATACGAACTCTAAGCTTTTATCCTCTGAATATAATTTCTAGCTTCTTTTAAAACTTTGGGAGCGAGTATAATAGTACTTATCATGGTTGGAATAGCCATAAGCGCAAACACCCCATCAACAAGGTTAAGCATCGCGCTAAACGGCATTATTACCGCTAATACAATACTGAGAATATAAAGATAATTATAATAGTGTTTTTTATCGGCCCCTATTAAAAAAGACAAACACTTGGAACCGTAATAAGAATACGAAAACAAAGACGATATACTAAAAATAGCCACACAAACCATAAGTAAATACTTGCCATAAATTGGCATAGCGTGACTGAATGCCGAAGCTGTTAAACTCACGCCGTTATTATCTGTGGTTTCCCAAACCCCAGTAACTAAAATAGCTAAAGCGGTTAACGTACATACAATTAAAGTATCTATAGCTGGGCCTAACATAGCCACCAAACCTTCGCGTATAGGTTCGTTTGTTTTAGTGGCTCCGTGTGCCATGGGAGCGGTACCAATACCGGCTTCGTTTGAAAAAGCACCACGACGAATACCGAGTAGAATTAATGCACCTAAAACACCTCCTAAAAAAGGCTCGCCTTTAAAGTTGTTAGCCGCAAAAGCATCGGTAAAAATCATAAAAAAATATTTTGGAACCACCTCGTAATTGGAAATTAAAACAAACAACACCAAAGCAAAATAGAGTATAACCATAGCCGGAACCAATTTAGATGCCGCAAGGCTTATTCGCTTTAACCCGCCAAGTATAATTACCGATGTAATAATCACTAAAACTAGCGCTAAAATCAGGTTAGATTTCAATCCCACCGTAACACCGTTTGGAGTTAATACAATATCGTTTATAGCTTGTGTTAATTGGTTTACATTAACAACCGGTAAAGCTCCAACTAAACCGCAAACACTAAACATTACAGCTAATGGTTTCCACGATTTCCCTAAACCTTCAGTAATAAAATACATTGGGCCACCTTGTAAATCGCCATTACTATCTTTTCCCCGAAACATCACCGCTAATGACGACGTGAAAAACTTGGTAGACATCCCGACAATGGCACTAACCCACATCCAAAACATAGCACCCGGGCCACCCAAAGAAATAGCGGCCGCAACACCTGCTATATTTCCCATACCAATGGTAGAAGACAAGGCAGTTGTTAAAGCTTTAAAATGTGAAATTTCTCCTGGATCATCTGGGTTGTCATATTTCCCTCTCAATACTTGAATCGCATGACCTAAATATCGAAAAGGTAAAAAACGTGATACAACTAATAAATACAATCCGCCTCCAATAAGCAATAAAACTAGAGGTAACCCCCAAGCATAATCTGAAAATGTTTTAATGATTTTTTCCATATTTTTTTTGTAGATTTTATAAATATATTAATTTACAAACAGACCTTTACAGTTATTAAAAGTATATTTATATTTTAAAGCTAATTGTATTGCAAACCAATCGTATATATTTTATTGACGCTGTTCGTGCATTTGCCATTTTAATGATGTTGCAAGGACATTTTATCGATAATCTACTTGCCCCCATGTACCGAGATGACACCAATGTGTTTTATAACATTTGGCATTACCTCCGTGGCATTACGGCTCCAACATTTTTCACCATCTCAGGACTTGTTTTTTCCTATTTACTCCTGCGTGCTTATGCTAAAGGCGACGACAAACCTCGAATTAAAAAAGGTGTGTTCCGAGGTTTATTGCTACTGCTCATTGGTTACGGATTGCGTTTAGATATTTTTAATTGGCTTTCCGGTAATTTTAATAACCGTTTTTTTGTTGTTGATGTTTTACAATGTATTGGCTTGGCTCTAATTACGTTAGTTGGTTTACACTTAATATTGAAAAAATACAACTATCTTTTTTCTATTGTTTTAGTTATTTTAGGTACACTATGTTTTCTATCTGAACCACTTTATAGAGATTTAAACACGGAAAATATCCCAATCATCTTCGCTAACTATATAACAAAGTCTAACGGCTCCGTTTTTACCATTTTACCATGGATAGGCTACTCCTTTTTTGGTGCTTTTATTTCCACAGTATTCTTTAGGCATGTGCATCGCGACCGCTTTAAAATAATTGCCATTGCTACTTTTTTCATCACAGGATATTTCCTTATTTATCAATCGTCTGACCTTCTTGTAAAGCTAAGTCAATCAACAAATATTGAACTCTTTAAACAATGTGCTTATTATAACTACCTTTTTACCAGACTCGGTAATACCTTAATTCTATTTGGTCTATTTTATAGTTTAGAACCTTTTTTGAAACAATCTATAATTTCTAGAATAGGCGAAAAAACATTATCCATTTACGTCATTCATTTTATTATACTTTACGGAAGTTTCACAGGCTTAGGGCTTAATCGCTTTTTAAGAAAATCCTTAGCCCCAACCGAAGCTATAATTGGCGCAATTCTTTTTATGATTGTGGTATGCTTAATCGCGTTTCATTATGCGAAAACTAATGCTTTTATTTATAATTTAATTCGAAAAATGTCGGGTAAATTTAAAACACAATAACACCTTCCATTATGGCTTACGATGAATTTTTAGCAGATAGAATACGACGTGTTTTAAAAGATAAACAAATCTATTTTTCTGAACTTAAAATGATGGGAGGTCTATGCTTTAAGGTAGATAATAAAATGCTTTGCTACATTAATATTAACAAAGATTATGGTGATAGTTTGATTATGGCTCGTATTGGAAACATTGTTTATGAAAATCAGCTAAAAAAGCCTGAATGTTTACCCATGAACTTCACAGGACGTCCCATGAAAGGTTATATTTATGTTACTCCGGATGGGTTTGATACAGAAGCTAATTTAGAGTATTGGATACAATTATGTTTAAATTTCAATCCGTTAGCTAAGGCAAGTAAACCAAAGCGGAAGAAGTAAAAGGCTCCTTAAGCACCTAATCAAACCTCCCTATAAAAAGCTTTATCATTTTTTTAAAAGTAATACTGTAAAAAAAATGGGCAATCTCGTTTAGAAATTGCCCATTTATACTATTTTTATTTATGAATCTCACATATTATAAAACCTCTTTTCTGCGAATATTAATTCGCATAGCACCTTCTATAGGCTTGTCTGACACTAATATTAAATAACCTCCGCCACCTGCACCTGCCAACTTCCACGCAAGCGCTTTGTCTTTGTACTTAGCAATTTCTTCATTAATTCTATCATTTAGCATAGCTGGAAACATTTTAGTTTGTGCCTTAAATGATTTTAAAAACCCTTCAGAAAATTTTTCTAAATCTTTATTTAGAATAGCATCCCACACATCATCAGCTGCATCTGTAAGTGCTTTAACATTTTCCTCATTGATATGTGTAACTTTTAAAAGATCGAGCCCTGGCTCCCTAGGCCATAATAATGCCATGTAAATATGATCTTCTAACCAAGCAAGTGTAGATTCTTCATGTATAGATTCAAATTTAATTGGCCAATATGCATTATCATATTGATGTCTAACTAAGCCAGGCATACAAATACCGATTGCATCTTGCGCACCAGAAATCATCGTAGACCCCGGGGTGTTTTCAAACTTGAAAAGGATTTCGGCCAGCTTTTCTGGCTTTTCCATTGGCAAGTAATATGGCCATATTTTTTTTGCTGCATTCCGAGTAGATGTAGACATACCACATCTTTCATTATACTCAATTACAGGTTCTAATGATAAGGTTATAGCCCATCCTGATCCGTATTTTGAAACATAAGGCTGATCGATCCAAGTTCCTGCCAAATCTATTCTATATGGTAATGTACAGTTACCAGCAGACCGAATGGCTGTTGTTGACCGTTCTGGCAACCCTGCATCGGGTATTCTTTCTAATAATTTTAGCTCAATACCTAAACGAGTACATAATTCTTGTTTTTCTGGAGAAAACCCATCTTCATTTACAATAAAATAATCAGGCTTTAATTTAACAAGATCATCTTTAAAATCTAAAATACCAGACCCCGTATTTACAAAGGCCTCTTTTACATATCTAATAGCATTAATGGTATAAATTCTTTCTTGCTCTGAGTTTATAGTTTGACGTCCTTTCAATTCATCTACCGTAGCATCAGACCCAATTCCTACATATAAATCACCATACTTTGCGGCTTCTTTAAAAAATGCTATATGCCCACTATGAAGCATATCGAAACAACCTGATACAAAAACTTTTTTACTCATTTAATGAAATTTTAAAATTAATTCAAAATACTATTATGTACAATAATCTCTTTAATGTATTAAAACTCGTAGGGATGGTGAGATATATACTTTCTATTTTAAATACGCTAAAACATTAGTTTCAATACGCTCTTGAATATTAGAAACATCTGCTTTTACAAAAGTTTCTCCAGTAATATTTTCATAAAGCTCAATATAACGATCGGATACCGATTGAATATATTCATCGCTCATAACAGGTACTGTTTGCCCTTCTAAACCTTGAAAATTGTTAGCAATTAACCACTGACGTACAAACTCTTTAGAAAGTTGTTTTTGAGCTTCACCTTTTTCTTGACGCTCTTGGTAACCTTCTGCATAAAAGTAACGTGAAGAATCTGGTGTATGAATTTCATCTATTAAGACAATTTTTCCGTCTTTAGTTTTTCCAAATTCGTACTTTGTATCTACTAAAATTAATCCACGAGAAGCTGCTATCTCCGTTCCTCTTTGAAATAATTTACGTGTGTAATCTTCTAAAACTAAATAATCTTCTTCTGAAACAATACCGCGCTTTAAAATATCTTCACGAGAAATATCTTCATCATGATCTCCCATTTCTGCTTTTGTTGCCGGAGTAATTATTGGGTTTGGAAACTTATCATTTTCCTTCATCCCTTCTGGCATGGTAACGCCACAAAGTATGCGTTTGCCTGATTTATATTCACGTGCTGCATGACCAGACATATAACCACGAATAACCATTTCTACCTTGTAAGGCTCGCATAAATGACCAACTGCTACATTTGGATCGGGTGTTGCCGTTAACCAATTAGGAACAATATCCTTCGTGGCGTCCATCATTTTTGTAGCGATTTGGTTTAATATTTGCCCTTTATAAGGAATTCCTTTTGGCATAACCACGTCAAAGGCAGATAAACGATCGGTAGCGACCATAACTAGTTCGTTATCATTAATATTATATACGGCTCTTACTTTTCCTTTGTACAGACTTTTTTGTCCTGGAAAATTGAAATTGGTGTCAGTAATTGTGTTCATTAGAAGTAAACTGTTGTTTATTGTGCAAATGTAATTTGTTTACTATCACCAAACAAGTCTAAATAAAAAAAGGAGAAATGTAAATTTCTCCTTCTTAAGCATTATTAAATACTATTGTGATTTATTTAAACCTGATATTATAGGTAACTCCGACACCAACATTTTGCACATCAACATCGTATTCTGCAAACGTATTTTGATAATAAGCATAGAAATTCCAATCTTTATTATGGTAACCAATTTGAGGATTAACATATAATCCGCCATCATTATTTTCAACATTAGTTAAAAAACCATATCCAACATCTGTTCCTAAAAACAAACCATTTGGTGTAAAATAATAACGAACGAAACCTGCTGCGGGAATCACTCCAAAATCATCAATATCATCTTTTCCAAAAAAGTGATTATAACCTGACGCTACTCCAACCCCAATATTAGGATTAATTAAATATTGCCCTCTTAAATCTAAACCTAAAGAGTAGGAAGACACATCACTTGCATCGCCTACAGGTATTCCTGTTATTATACCTGCCTTTAACCAAGAGTTATCCGAAGTTATTTCTACATCTTCCTGTGCAAAAACTGAGTTAAAACCTAATAAAACTGCTACTAAAAGTATTTTTTTCATAATATATTTCGTTTAAAATTATATGCAAATTTCCAAAACTTAGACTTAAAAAAGTTACAGGATTATAGGTAATGCTTATAGAATTATAGGGTAAATTTCCGTTAGAAACACTAAGTCAATATGTTATAATTAAAAAGATCTGAAATAACAAAAGCCAGTTAAAAACTGGCTTTTGCTTTATGCTTTAAATAAACGGTATAGATATTAATCTATATTCTCAATACTTTTATAAGCTTCAATTACTTTTTTAACGAGTTTATGGCGAACAACATCTTTATCGTCAAGAAAAATCATGCCGACACCTTCTACGTTTTTCAAAATTAAAAGCGCTTCTTTTAGTCCAGAAATAGTACGCCTTGGTAAATCTATTTGTCCCGGATCTCCGGTTAATAAAAACTTGGCGTGTTTACCCATACGGGTTAAAAACATTTTCATTTGGGCATGTGTTGTATTTTGCCCTTCGTCTAAAATCACGAAAGCATTATCCAATGTTCTACCTCGCATAAAGGCTAAAGGAGCGATTTGAATGGTGCCATTTTCTATATATTGCGCTAGTTTTTCAGCAGGAATCATATCACGAAGCGCATCGTAAAGCGGTTGCATATAGGGGTCTAACTTCTCCTTTAAATCTCCGGGTAGAAAACCTAAATTCTCCCCTGCCTCTACCGCAGGACGTGTTAAAATAATCCGTTTTACTTCTCTGTTTTTTAGAGCTTGTACCGCCAATGCGACACCGGTATATGTTTTCCCTGTTCCGGCTGGCCCGATAGCAAAAACCATATCGTTTTTGTGCATGAGCTCAACCATTTTTCGTTGGTTGGCTGTTTGGGCTTTAATGGTTTTACCGCCTACGCCATGCACGATAATTTCACCTCCTTTAGAAGATGCGATAAAATCGTCACTGCTTTGGCTTGTTAAAACACGTTCAATAACATTTTCGTCTAACTTATTATATTTAGCAAAATGTTTGATGAGCATACTCATGCGACGATTAAATTCGTCCAGCATTTCTTCTTCTCCAAAAGCTTTAATTTGGTTGCCTCTGGCTACAATTTTTAATTTAGGAAAGTATTTTTTTAAAAGTTCAATATTTACATTTTGTGCGCCAAAAAATTCTTTAGGCGTAATTTCTTCTAATTCAATGATGATTTCATTCAAAGGCGTTGTTTTAATTTTAACTAAAATAGATATTAAAACCTCTCAATTTTCATTTAAAATATAAAAACGAAAACAAAAATTTATGTAGGTTTGTATCTCGTAAGTGTTCATCTCAAAAATACATAATTTTAGATGACAAATCACTAAAAACATATCAACAATTTTGCTCATGGCAATAATAACTTTAACAACTGATTTCGGGGAAAAAGACCACTTTACTGGCGCTACAAAAGGCGCTATTTATAGTGAATTGCCCGATGTTAATATTGTTGATATCTCGCACAATGTATCGCCATTTAGTATTCCGGAGGCCGCTTATATTATTCAGAATGCGTATAGTAGCTTCCCAAAAGGCACCATCCATATTATTGGTATTGACTCGGAGATTAACGCTGAAAACAAACATATTGCAGTTAAGTTAGACGACCATTATTTTATTTGCGCTAATAATGGGATTATGAGTATGATTTGCTCTGATATTGCTCCCGAAAAAATTGTTGAAATCAATATTCATGATAGGCTGCAAAGCAGTTTCCCGGTGCTCGATGTGTTTGTAAAAGTAGCTTGCCATATTGCACGTGGTGGCACTTTAGAGGTTATTGGAAAAACAATAAACAGCATAAAACCAATTAAAAATATTGAGCCTTTTGTTAAGGATGATAAAACTCAAATTATTGGTAGTATAATCTATATTGATAATTACGGCAACGTGATTACTAACATTAAACGCAGCTTTTTTGAAAGCATACAAAAAGGGCGCACCTTCGAAATTTCGGCTCGTAATTACAAGTTTAAAAAGATACACCAAAAATATAGCGACATTGTAAATTTTGATATTCCTGCTGAAAAACGCCAAGATGAAGGTCGGAAATTAGTGGTTTTTAATTCGGGTGGTTTTCTAGAAATCTCAGTTTTTAAAAGCAACCCTTCTACCGTGGGAGGCGCATCTAGCTTGCTTGGCTTAGGTATTATGGACGCGGTTAGTATTAACTTTTCGGCCGAATCGGCGCTGCCAAACGCAATATAATTGTTGGTTGTTGTTTATCTAAAAAGATTAATACTTTTACAAAAAGATATTATAAGCGGTTTTAAATTTGCCGTTTTTATTAAACATATCAAAACAAGAAACTATGTTAGTCCGTATTGTTAAATTGGGTTTTTACAAACAAAATATTGATGTTTTTTTAAACAATTTTGAAAATAACAAAGCAAAAATTAGAGCGTTTGATGGTTGTACTTTTTTAGAACTGTACCGCGACAAAAATGACCCTGGTATATTTTTCACTTACAGTTATTGGGAAAGTGATGCACATTTACAAGCTTACCGAAAATCGGCTATTTTTAAATCGGCTTGGCGCACTATAAAACCCCTTTTTAGTATACGTCCCGAAGCTTGGAGCGTTGATAAATTAGAAACCTTAGATTAAAACTACATACATGTTTGCCATACTAAAAAAAGAAATCAACTCGTTTTTTGCATCGCCAATTGGTTATTTAGTGATTGCTATTTTTTTATTATTGAACGGTTTATTTTTATGGCTTTTTAAAGGCGAATTTAATATTCTTGATTATGGCTTTGCCGATTTATCACCCTTCTTTTTATTATCACCTTGGATTTTAATATTCTTGATTCCAGCGGTCACGATGCGAAGTTTTTCCGACGAAAAAAAACAAGGTACTTTAGAGTTATTGCTTACCAAACCTATCTCGCATATGCAGCTTGTTTTAGGCAAATATTTTGGTGCTTTAATTTTAATTATAATGACGCTTGCTCCAACCTTGTTCTATGTTTACACAGTTAACCAACTCGGAAACCCTGTTGCAAATTTAGACACCGGAAGCACCTTGGGGTCGTATTTCGGACTTTTATTTTTAGTAGCGGCTTATACAGCTATTGGCGTGTTCACCTCTACATTATCCGATAACCAAATTGTAGCTTTTATCAGTTCGGTGTTTTTATGTTTTCTGTTTTATATTGGCTTTGAAGGTATTGCCGATTTTGCCTCTAGCAACCTTATAGATCAATTAGGCATGAGTGTGCATTATAAAAGTATAAGTCGCGGCGTGATTGACACCAACGATGTACTTTACTTTTTAAGCGTTTCCATATTTTTTATTTTCATCACAGTTAAAGGTATCAAAACTGAAGGATTCCAGAAGAAAACGTGGATACAAATTCTTACTATTTTCATCGGGTTATTTATTCTGAATATAGCCACAAACAGTTTCCATAAACGATTCGATTTAACTAAAGATGCACGATACACTTTAAGTGAAGCCAGCTTAGAAATTATAAAAGATGTAGAAACCCCTATCATTATTGATGTGTTTTTAGATGGCGAAAACTTTCCTTCGGAATTTAGAAGGCTACAAAGCGAAACCAAACAATTATTGGAAGAGTTTGAAAATGAAAACAGTAATATTATTTTCAATTTTTTCAATCCGTTAGAAGATGAAGCCAATCGCGATATCATCATTCAGCAACTTACGCAGCGTGGTTTAACACCAATGCAAATGAGTGTGCAGGAAAACGGCAGCTCTACACAGGCTATTATTTTTCCATGGGCGCTAGCAAGTTACAATAATCAAACGGTTACAATTCCTTTGATAAAAACTAAAATAGGAGCCAATCAGCAGGAATTAGTTAGCAACTCCGTACAACATTTAGAATATGCTTTCGCTGATGGTTTTAGCAAACTTACCCAACCAAAACGTCGTAAAATCGCTATTCTAAAAGGCAACCAACAACTAGAAGATAAATACATTGCGGACTTTGTGAAAAAACTAGGCGAATATTACCTTATTGCACCATTCACGTTGGATAGCGTTGCCAATCAGCCACAAAAAACGTTGACGGACTTGGAGGTGTTCGATCTTATTATTTCAGCAAAACCAACCGAAGCGTTTACTGAAAAAGAAAAACTTGTATTAGATCAATACACCATGAATGGCGGTAAAAGTCTTTGGTTAATTGACGCCGTAGCCATGGAAAAAGATAGCTTATACAATGCTACAGGATCTAATTACGCCATGCATCGTGATTTAAACTTAACCGATTTTTTCTTTAAATATGGGGTACGAATAAAGCCTGTTATGGTTGCATCTCCTTATTCGGCACCGATAACTTTGGCCATGGGAGAAGGTAGTAATGCGCAATTTCAAAATTTTAAATGGCCGTATTCGCCGTTTGGAAACTCGAATAGCAACCACCCCATTGTTAATAATTTAAATTTGGTGAAATTTGATTTTGCCAATCCTATAGATACCTTAAAAAACAAAATTAAAAAAACCATCCTTTTAGAAACTGCACCGGTAACTAGATTAGAAAGTACGCCAAGCAAAATAAGTTTAGACGTGGTTACTAAAGAACAAAACCCAACCGACTTTAAAGGCAAAAAACAAACGCTAGCTGTTTTGCTCGAAGGTGAGTTTACATCGGTTTTTAACAACCGTATTAAACCCTTTAAACTCCCTCAAGATCTTCAAAAAAGTAAACCAACAAAAATGGTTATTATTGCGGACGGCGACGTCATAAAAAATGACCTCATAAAAAATGTACCTCAAGAATTAGGCTTCGATCGGTGGACCGGAGAAAATTATGGCAACAAAGAATTTTTACTGAATACCGTTAATTATCTGCTAGACGATACTGGACTTATAAACATTCGATCAAAGGAAATTGCCGTTGCTTTCCTAAATCAGCAAAAAATAGCCAAAGAAAAAACGACCTGGCAACTTATTAACATCGCATTACCACTCGTATTGCTTGCTTTGTTTGGTTTTACATTTAATTACTTTAGAAAGAAAAAATACACCGCTTAAATGTTAATAAGTTTGTTTCCAAATATAAGCCGATTGGAATATATTTGTAAGTAGCATAATTACAAATTTAACTCAGTTAATTAGATGATGCATTCTATAACTAACATCTTTTTAAGGAGATTAGAATTAGAAGAAAAATGTGCCATGTAACCGCTAAAAAATAAAATTCAACAGATGAAATTTATAGTATCAAGTACTTATTTATTAAAACAATTACAGGTTTTAGGTGGCGTGATAAACAGCTCGAACACCTTACCCATTTTAGATAACTTTTTATTTGAATTAGACCATAACAAGCTTACGGTTTCAGCAAGTGATTTAGAAACCACCATGGCTTCTTCTTTAGATGTTGAAAGTGATAGCGAAGGTAGCGTTGCTATTCCAGCACGTTTATTACTAGATACTTTAAAAACCTTTCCAGAGCAACCTTTAACGTTTGTTATTGAAGACAACAATACGGTTGAAATTAGCTCGAACCACGGTAAATATGCTTTAGCTTACGCCGATGGTAACGAATTTCCAAAAGCTGTAGCATTAGAAGACCCAAGTAAAACAGTAATAGTTGGCGATATTTTAGCAACAGCTATCAGCAAAACTATTTTCGCTGCTGGAAACGATGATTTACGCCCAGTAATGAGTGGTGTATTTTTCCAGTTTTCTACCGAAGGTTTAACCTTTGTAGCAACCGATGCACACAAATTAGTAAAATATACACGTGCTGATGTACAGGCCAACCAAGTGGCTGAATTTATTATGCCTAAAAAACCTTTAAATTTATTAAAAGGTATTTTAGCGGCTAGTGAAGATGAAGTTACTATTGAATACAATGAAAGTAATGCGAAATTTACTTTTGAAAATTCAGAATTAATTTGTCGTTTAATTGATGGAAAATATCCTAATTACGAAGCAGTAATTCCAAAAGAAAATCCGAATAAACTATCTATAGACCGTACACAGTTTTTAAATTCTGTACGTCGTGTTAGTATTTTCTCTAACAAAACCACACATCAAATTCGTTTAAAAATTGCTGGTGCTGAATTAAATATTTCTGCGGAAGATGTAGATTACAGCAACAAAGCAGAAGAACGTTTAACTTGTGATTACCAAGGTGATGATATGCAAATTGGTTTTAACTCACGTTTTTTAACTGAAATGTTGAATAACTTAAACTCAGACGATGTACAACTAGAGATGAGCATGCCGAACAGAGCGGGTATTTTAACGCCTATTGACGGTTTAGATGAAGGTGAACATATTACAATGCTTGTTATGCCTGTAATGCTTAACGCATAACATTTAGAACATTATTTTATATAAAAGCGGTTATTTTGAAAATATCAAAATAACCGCTTTTATTTTTAATAGTAATTTAACTACTCCCGCGTTAGGGATTGATGCGGCATCCTTTTTTGCTCTTCCTAGTTGTAACGTGCTTTTAAAAGGAAAAACAACCTTAAGTACAGTGTGATTGAAATTTATAAGACAAAAAAGATATAGCGGAAAGCCCGACCCTTGTGGTAACGCCCAAATAAAGGATTTTACAAGCATCCAAAATATTCCTATAAACAGAAACGTTTAAAAATATTCCCGCTTTCGCGGGAATGGAAAATTATGACTAAAAATCGAATTTATAAGTAGCACCAGCTAAAAACTGAATACCTTGTACAGGTGTGTTTTGCCAGCGTTGGTAACTGTTGTTGGCTATATTATTAGCTTTTGCAAATACCGAAATTTGTTCGGTTACATGATATCCAACGTGTGCATTGGCATCGAAATAACTATCTAAAGTTACGGTTTGTGGCGCTGGAACCACTGTACCATCGTTTAAAAAGTATTCATCTTTACGTTCGCCTGTGTAAAATAAATTGGCGCCTGCAAACCATTTTTTGTCTATTTGGTAGTCTAAAAACAGTGAGCCTTTTACGTCTGGTAAATTCCATGCTTCAGCTTCGTTATCGCTAGAATAACTAAAATATTCAGCTTTTAATCCGAGGTTGAAATTACGATTAACATCTACATTTATTTCTCCTGAAAGGCCAAAAACAGTCACATCGTCATAGGCAATTCCGAAGGAGTTTCCGTAATGATAATCTTCACTTAAACGTGTAATGGCGTTGCTTTTATACAAAGCCATGTTTTGGTTAGAGGTGTAACTTCCGCTAACATTATAACTCATGGCGCTCGATAATTTCCCTTTTAAACCTACGTAAGCATTGTATTGTTTATCGGTTGGTGTAATTAATAATGTTGGTGATACAAATGGATTTTCGGAAGCAAAACCATAGTAAGAATTTTGCTCTAAATCCCCTTGAATTCCACCGTAAGCAATTACCACATCGTTAACTACACGGTAGGTTGCTGTGATATTTGGGTAAATGTAAAATTGGTTAGAACCGCTAGCTGTATCGTTTAAATAGAATGCCGAAACACCTAAATTCAGAGTTAAATCGTCTTGAATAATTTGATAGCTTGGCATAAGACCTATTTGAAAATTACCGTAATCTATAGCGTTTGTTGCTGTATAATTATTATCAAAATCGCCACCTAAGTAATCCACTTTAATTTCGGTCGAAATTTCTTCGCCATTAACAGGCACATCAACTTTTCCTTTGGCAATAAACCTATTTTCTCCAGAACCTTGATTGTCGGAGAAACGTCTAAAAAATACACTTCCAGAGTTTATATAAGTATCTTCAAAACTAATATCTCCACCAACATGCGCGTTGTAAAACACGTGTCCTACATCGATATTATCGGCTTGTGCATTAGCAACATAAGTATCGGGCACACCGTACCAATTATACTTTTGATGTTGAAAACCACCTTCTACATTCCATGCTGAATATCGGGTTCGGGCCGCATAATTGACATTAATTTTCGAATCTGAAAAACCATGATCGAACGCTACGCCATCGATTCCATCTCCTGATGAATGATGACTCACATAACCCCCAACACTTTCATTACGACTTATGGCGTGATTTAGGTAAACCTCGCCCAAAATAGTGGTATAACTCCCCACGCCTAAAGTCGCGTAGTTATCATATAATTTTATCGGTTTTGCTTTTTCTACAACTGCTGCTTTTCCTTTTGCAGGTGTAAATGTTGACGCTACCGGAAAGGAGAAAATATTATATTTAATCTCTTTTTTGGTTTCAGTTGTTTTATCGTCTGAAGTTGGCACTTCTTTTACTTTAAAGGCATCGGAAATCGATGGTGCGTATGGTTTTACAACATCGATAACTCCTGTATTTATAGTATCGTTCTGTTTGTTTTGAGCATACCCAACAGTGGCCACTAATGTGATGGCAACGGTTAATATATTATTGATTTGCTTGCGCATAGATCTATTGTTTTTATTACTTTTTTATTCTTTCTTAAAATGTCAAAAACTATTGTTTACAAATACGTATTGAACCACATTAATCTTCTGGTAAAATAGATGAGTTTGTTTTAGATTCTTCCTTCTTAATTTTACTTAATTCTGCTTTGGCTTCTTCAACCACATCATCAAATTGACTGAAGTTTTCAATCACACTCTCTAAAATGTAAGTGGCTTGAAACGCATCCTTTAATCCGTAAAAGTTTTTCGCCATAAGCACTAAGCCCTTCGCACTATAATATTTATAACCTGAAAAATCTTTAGCCAGTTTTTGTACCGACACGTTAGAGGCTTCATATTTCTTCGTTTTATTTTTAAAGTAAGCATTATAGTAAAGTGCTTCGGCAGCAGTTTCTCCCGTAGCCACTTTTTCTACTTCAGCGTAAGCCACTTTTGCCCGATCTTCATTATTGGTTTTAATGGCCGAACGTGCAATAATCACTTGAGCATCGGCTTTAATTTTATTATCGATTTTAGAATTAGTGAGCACTTTTTCGGCGTAAGCCACGGCGTCGTTATAATTTTCTAACTCATAATTTGCTTTCATTAAATTAGACTGTGCAAAAATGACGTTCTGCGGAAAATTAGCTTCACTTTCCAACCTTGCCAAAATAGGCATGGCGTTATTCCAACTTTTTGTGCTTAAATAAAACTGCGATAATTTAGAAAGTGCTTCTTCGGTGTATTCACTTCGAGATGCATCGACAACATATTTATAGTGTGGTGCGGCATTTTCTAACAAATCCTTTTTGGCATACATTTGTGCTACATAAAAATGCGATTGTAAAGCGTGTAAACCACGTGGAAACTGGTTTAAATACTTATTAAATTGCGTTATAGCTTTATCTGTATTATTATCTAAATATTGCTTTTCGGCAGCTTCGTAAGTAGCGTTATCCAAATCAGCATCGGTAACCTCTACATAATCGAGTTGTTTTACCCATGCGGCATATTCGTTAACACGACCTAAATCGATATAAATTAAACGCGCTGTAGCCACAGCCTGCAAAGCCTCGGGAGTACCAGCGTAATCACTAGCTACCTTTTTTAATTTAACCAATGCTTTTTCGTTTTGACGCGCATTGTAAAACACCAAACCTTGACGTAGTAAAGCTTTTGGCACAAACGAACTGGCTCGATATTCGGCTGCTAAACGATCGTAAACCGGCATCGCCTGATCGATTTGATCAGCTTTTACATAAGAATTCCCCAACTCAAACATCGCATCATCACGAAGTTTCGATTTTGGATATTTTGAAATAAAATCGCTCAATTCTTTTATTTTTTTTGAAGCATTACCTGCATAACCTGTACTTATTGCTTTTTGGAAAAAGGCATAATCCGATTCGATAACATTCAACTTAATAGCATTCTCGTAAGCATCAATTGCGCTGCTATATTGACTAGATACAAAATGACCATCGCCTAAACGTAAATAAGCATCATTCAACCTGACTTCATCTTTCCTTTCATTCGAAATAAATTGATTGAAATGCTTGGTAGCTTGCGGGTAGTTTTTCAACTTAAAATAAGTGTAAGCTAAATTGTAATCTAAGTTTTCAAATTCTGGGGTCGCTTCTGCACCTGTTTGTTGCTGATATTGTTTAAAACCAATTAAAGCATCGTCGTAATTTGTTAAATTATAATCTGTTTCAGCTTTCCAAAATGTAGCTCGTGCTGTAAAAGTAGCGTCTTGTTGTTCTTTTAAAGAACCATCAAAAAGTGATACAGCTTCTTTAAATTTATTTTCACTATACAACTCTAAACCTCTATAAAAAGCCACTTTTTGGTATGCTACTTTATTTTCGAAGCTTCTTTTTCCTTCTAATAGTTTAAGGGCTTCTTTGTAGTTTTTTGAGGTAATATATGAATCGATTAATAAGGTTTCTACTTCTTCCTTATAAGATGTATTCGGATATTTTTCTAAATAACTCGCCAATACTTGTGGTGCCGATTGGTATGAATTTCCTATTTCGTAACTAATTTTAGCATAATTAAGCCAAGCATCTTCTTGAATTTTTAAATCGAAATCCATTTCCGAAGCATTTTTAAACGCATTTAAAGCTTCCTGTTTTTTACCTAAATTGATATAACTTTCTCCTAAATGATAATACGCATTTTGAGCGATGGAATTTGTTCCGCCAATAATTTTATTAAATTCGGATACGGCATTTTCAAAATCCCCTTGCTTATAATGTGCGTAACCTAACTGGTAATAATCGGTGTTGCTCCATTTTGCATTACGATCTCTTTTTCCTTTTTTCCCTTTATATGCGGTTAAATACGGAATAGCCTCTGCATATTTCTCTAGGTTGAAATAACTTTCGCCTATAATTTTTGAAAGCTCAGACACTTCATCAGCATCACTTTTATTCAATTGCGCTTTTGCTAGTGTAATGGCTTTTTCAAAATTTCCTAACTTAAAATTTAAATCGGCTTGATAATAAGACAACTTTTCTTTGTAACGTTCTTGATCGTTTACCTGCTCAAAATATTCATTGGCTTCTTCATAATCATCACCTTCATAAGCCATAAAACCGATGTAATATTTAGCTTGCGAGCCGTATTCTTTAGAGTTTTCAACCTTTGATAAATATTTTTTGGCATCTTTAAATTGCTTGGTAGTAAAAGCCGTATAACCATTATTGAAATAAAACTTTTCTTTTTCACTGCTTCCTAAAGCATTTAAATCTACTTTTTGATACCATTTGCGGGCATACGAATATTTTCCGTTGGCGAAATAATAATCGGCTACATCAACAAAAGCAGTATTTCTTTTAGTGCTTGTTGGATAATCTTCAACAAAATTCTCGATAAGCTGATCGGCGTTTTGCTGATTTAAACGCACCGCACAATTAGCTATATAATAAGCACAATCTGATTGAAGCACCTCTTCTTTAGCCGTTTTTTCAACACTACTAAATAGTGATTTTGCAGCTAAATATTGCTGATTATTATAAAGTGATAAGGCTTTTTGGTACTCCACTAAATTACTGGTGTACACCGCAGATTCTTGCGCCATAACCTGGCAACTAAAACTGATGGCAACCAAAAGTGAAAGGATATTATTTTTAGTCATTAATACTCCGTTTTTAATTTAAAATCAAAGATAATTTATTAATAATGCTATAACGAAATAATCGTGCCATAATTATATTTTGCAGTGTAAAAAATTTGAACGTTGGTTAATATTTATTTCTTATCAGCTACTGTTCTTTGAATACTAGATACTCACGCTTAGTTATTGAACACTTGTAGCAAAACTTTTCATACATAATTTCAGCTTTTCATTTTTTAATAATACATTTACAGCACTTTATAAATCTACTTTATTTTATGTCGAATGCTATTTTAGAATTAAAAAACGCGTCTATTTTTCAAGGAGAAAGCTTAGTCCTTTCCGATGTTAATGTTGAAATTAACAAAGGAGAATTTGTGTATTTAATAGGAAAAACGGGCACCGGAAAAAGTAGTTTTATGAAAACGCTTTATGGAGATTTACCGTTAACAGAAGGCGAAGGCCATATTGTAGATTTTAATTTAAAAACCTTAAAGGAAAAAGAAATTCCGTTTCTACGCCGAAAGCTAGGTGTGGTTTTTCAAGATTTTAAATTACTTCCAGACAGAACTATAAACGATAACTTAATATTCGTTTTAAAAGCTACTGGATGGAAAGTTAAAGCTGAAATGAATACTCGGGTTGAAGAGGTTTTAAATAAAGTAGACATGAAAACTAAAGGGTTTAAATATCCGCATGAACTTTCTGGTGGCGAGCAGCAGCGTGTTGCCATTGCGAGGGCTTTACTAAACAACCCAGAACTTATTTTAGCCGATGAACCTACAGGAAATTTAGATCCGCAAACGAGCATTGAGGTGATGGAAGTATTACAAGACATCAATAAAAACGGCAACACTATTTTAATGGCAACGCATGATTATGCCCTGCTTTTAAAATATCCAAGCAAAACATTAAAGTGTGATGAAAACGCGGTTTACGAGGTGGTGCAACGAAAAAATTAGCCTTCACTTTCATCTTTTAAAATTTAAATTTCTTTGGAAATAATCCCGAAGCTCTATTCTTTTAATAAGCAGAATCAACAACCTTATCGACTATTGAAGGCTTAACATATTTTAAAAATGTATTTTTATACTTTCTAATAATCGGCGATGCTTTCTATTTTAATTCCAACTTATAACTATAATATTACCGTTCTGGCACATACGCTTTTCGAACAGGTTTCGTTATGTGGTATCCCCTTTGAAATTTTAGTGTTTGATGATGGCTCTAATTCTGAATTGAATATTAAAAATGCAGAAATTAACAATCTTCCAAATACTAAATTCATTGCACAAAAAAAGAATGTTGGTTTAAGCAACAATCGGAATGCTCTGGCGGAAGCAGCCAAATACAACTACTATTTATTTATTGATGGCGATTCTTTATTACCAGACAGCCATTTTATTTCACGATATTTAGAATCTATCCACGAAAACGTTGATGTTGTTTATGGCGGAAGAATTCATCCCGAAACGGTAGAACCTGAAAGAAAGTTACGCTGGAAATATGGCATTTATCGCGAAGATTTACCCGCTAACGAGCGCCTAAAAAAGACTTACAAATGCGTGCTTTTCAATAATACCGTTATCAGTAAAACGGTTTTTGAAAAAATTCGATTTGAAAAAACAATTATACAATATGGACATGAAGACACCATTTTCGCCTATCATTTAAGTCTTATTGAAGCGCATGTAATACATATTGATAACCCGGTGATTCATGGCGATGTCGATTTTAATACTGTGTTTTTCGATAAAACACATAAATCGATAGAAAACTTAAATTTTATTTACAAGAACAAGTTAATAGCCCCTGATTTTGTTACCTTTTTAATACTTTTCAATAAATTAAAACGGTTTAAATTAAACTATCCATTAGCCTTAATTCACACACTGTTTTACACTGTTTTCTCTAAAAACTTAAAGTCTGATCAACCGTCCCTTTTTGTTTTTGATATGTTCAGGCTTAGTTATTTTTGTTCTTATAACTTAAAAAAATAAATTTATTTTTTTAAGCTTGAAACAACTTGTGCCAAACGGCCATTATAGCATCAATATCTAATTTAGCCAGACTCTTTTTTGCGTTTTCGCCTAAGCGCTTTTGCAAATCTAAACCGCTAATAAGATGCTTTGTTTTTTCAACATACGATTGAATATTATTTGAACCAATTAAAAAACCATTCACATTATCTTCCACTAACGTTTTAGATCCATAATTCTCAAAAGCAATAATAGGCAACCCGAAGGCTTTGGCTTCTATAAACACTAAAGGAAAGGATTCCGATTCCGATGTGGCTAACAACATCGATGCTTCAGAATATATTTTATTTAAATCATTAATAGGCTCGCAAAGCATTACACTATTGTTGAGATGTAAAGCTTCAACATGGCTTTTTAAATTTATTTTATTGTTTTTTTCGCCATAAATTTTCAGTACCCAATCTGGATTATTTTCTACAACTTTTTTCCAAATATGAAGTAATTTATCATACCGTTTCTCATAAGCATGACGCCCTACAGCAACGGCTATATTTTTTTTATTTAATATGCGTTCTGAAGGTGTTTTAAACCAAATCGGGTTCGGTATTACTAAAACATCTTTGCGACTCCAATCTTCCTTTTCAAATTTATTTAAAACAATAAATTCCTGATATTTATGAATACTTTTTTCTGTAACGAGATTAGCGCATTTTAATAAAAACCTTTCTTTTAATGTACCAGCTGAAATATACTTACTGCAATGCCTTTCGTAAAAAAGAGGTGCTTTTGAGGTGATTAAATAAGGTAACAATGCTCCTTTAAATCCATTATCACAATTAATTATAAAGTCAGGTTGTATTGTATTTACAAGGTTATTTAATTGTTTTTTATAACCCAATTTTCCTTTTGCATCCAAAGGGAAAATATTGATTTTACTATTGAAATTGTAAAAAAACGAAGCGTTGTCATGATTACTATTAATAACCGAAATTTCATAATGAAACGTTTCAACTAAATAATTTAATTTCACCGAAAGTATCCGTGCAACACCACCAGAGTTTTGTAAATGCGTCGTTATATAGAGTAGTTTTTTCAAAAGAAATTAATTGTATTTCATTAAATCTAGCCATTGTTCGCCTACAACATCTAGCGAAAATTTAGAGATACTGGCTTTAGCATTCCTCTTACAATTCAAATATAATGCATCGTCCGTCAACATCCTGTCCAATCCATTAACGAGTGCCTCCATATTTTGATTGTCAATTAAAAGTCCATTGCTTTCATGCTGAATGATCTCTTTTGGCCCTGTCGGACAGTCGAATGCTACAACAGGTGTTCCGCAAGCTAAAGCCTCTAAAACTACCATAGGCAGCCCTTCTGCTTCGCTCGATAACACATAAAACTTAGCATGCTTCATGTAAACATATGGATTGGACTTAAACCCTAAAAAATGGACCAAATGACTGATTTTATTATCGTTCACCAAATTCACTAAAGTTGGCTTTAACGTCCCTTTTCCTAAGATAACCAAAGCTATATTCTGACTTGGTAATTCAGAATCTGCATAAGCTTGAATCAATTTATCAAACTGCTTAACATTATCGTCAAATTGCCCAACACCAATAATATACTCAAAATCTAAAGGCGCTTTTTCCGTAACAGCCTCGTCAATATAAGTTACATCTACAGGGTTGTAAATATTTAAAACCTTATTGAATTTATATTTTGCTTCTATTAAACCATGCATCACGTTTGTGATACTAATTATAGCATAACTTTGTTGGTAAATTAAGTTGGCTAACCATGTTGCATCGGGAAAATACTCGTTTATTTTATAGCTATGTACGGTATAAATGGCTTTAGTACGATATATTATTTTGGAAATTAGAAACTCTTGAATAAAGTTTATCCGAAACCGGAAATCGATAATAAAATCGAATTGATGCTGCTTTAAATACTTATTAAAATGATAGAATCTATTTATTTTATTGAAAATACTGTTTTTGTTACTTTTAAGTTTTCCTAAGTTAAATATGGTTCCAGAACAGGAATAGCCCAGTGCGTCATGAAAAATGATGATATGAACGTCTAATCCCTTTTTGTGAAAAAACTTGGAAAGATTAGCCATAACTCGATCTCCTCCGCCACCACTCAATCTAAAACCAACTAATGCAATTTTCTTTACTTTCATTCATTAAATCCTCAATAACTCAAAAATAGGTGTTTATTTTTTTAAATCTATTTAATTTACCTTAAATTCCTACTTTCAAAATACTAAAATTCTAAACTGTTCATGATTGAATTATCGGTTCATCTTCTTACCTACAATAGCGGTAAACATATTGAAGAGACATTACTTTCCATTCTTAAACAAAACGTAGATTTTAATTATGAAATTGTGGTCGGTGATGATTGCTCTACCGATAATACTTTAGAAATAATAAAGCAATACAGCACAAAACATCCTAAACTTTTTAAGATTAAAAAGAACGAATCGCAATTAGGTATTTTAAGAAATTTTAAAGCCACTTTAGATCGATGTTCGGGTCATTATATATTTGATATTGCGGGTGACGATTTATTTAAAAGTGAGTTCGCTTTACAGAAAATGGTAGACATTTTAAAACACGACGACAGCTTAGGCTTTGTAGATAGTGGGTCGGACAAACTTTTCGTTAAAAAGAACACGGTGAAATCTTTTTATAATCAAGAGACTTTAAAACTTTCAAAAGAAGCGTATTTAGATAAAATTTTACTTGGCCAAGCTGCATCTATTGGCGTTTGTTTTAATAAAAAACACTTATATAATTTTGTAGATTTCGACTACTATATAAATCAAGGCATTACTATTGAAGACTACCCTATTATTGTTGATTTAGCAATGAACACAAATTTTGAAAGGATAAAAGAATCGCTGCATATCTATCGTGTTCATGAAGCATCTTACTCACAAAAAAAGAGTTTTGAAAGTCATTACTGTTTAAAGCAACAAATGAGACAATTGTTTGATTTTTATACCGAAAAATATAATTTAAACAAGGGATTGATAGACACTTTTAACAGCCATTATTATAAAGAACTATTATTTTTAACAGGCTATTTTGAAGAAAAACAACTTGGCAAGGATACTTATAAAATGATACCCAACAAAAGCATTAAAGATTACATACATTTTTGGGCCAGCCAAAATTCTTTATTCAGAAAACTTGTTTCTATAATTTAGCTACGTTCTACCCTATTATAATTTGTGAAATCCTCAAAATCTCTAATATAATCATCTTCATCATAAACCTCCGAAGCTATAACCAAGCAAACCGAACCCGATGAGAAATTTTCCAATTCTCGCCAAATCCCCGGAGTTATTAAAAGTCCTTTAGAAGGGTTGTTCAGCGAAAATCTTTTTTGGTCTAAACCGTCCTTTACAATAACATCAAAACTTCCACTTAAAGCAACTATAAATTGGCTTAGCGTTTTATGCGCATGCCCACCTCTGGTTGAACCACTTGGTACATCAAACAAATAATAAACTCGTTTTATTTCAAACGGAACAACATTATTTTCTATAACCGCAAGATTTCCTCTAGGATCCTCAATTTTTGGGATAGCTAGATTTTTCAAATCATGAACACTGCTTTTCATCTAATTTTTTATATTTTCTTTTTAAAAATAGAAGGAATTAACAATAAAACCATCAATAAGTAAATAATGTACCTTAAAAAATGAGCAAAAACAATACCTTCTACACCCATTAAATTTACAAAATAGACACCAAATATATATAATATTATATAAGAAATAGCTTCAGTTAAAATATAAAGCTTCCACATTTTTTTTGCAATAAACTGATATGCAATTACAACGGATACTATTTTAACTAAATCGCCAAGCAATTGCCACTTAAATAAATTTTGCATGGGTAAAAAATCATCTGTAAACAGCATTTGAATAATAAATACTCGGAAGAAATAGATTCCCAAAAACATCATGGCGAAAATTGGAACTATAACTTTATATATTTGAAACAGTTCCACTTTAAATCCTTTCAAACTATTAATTTTAGCATATTTCGGAAGTACATATAACGAATAAACACCTGTTAAAAAAGACAAATAATAGTTAGACAAACCAGTCATACTTGTCCAATATCCTGCTTCGGCAACAGACAGTTTTTGAATTAAATAATTTCTTAACTGAAGATCAACAATATTACTTAAAACAACAGCTGCAATAGCCATTATTATATATTGATATAATTTATCCTTAAAAAAGGAATGAAATTTAATTTTAACTTTAAAAAATAGAAGAATCTCCTTTTTTGCAAAAATAAATAGCGCCACTATGTGAGCTATTGGTGTTAAAGTTATAGCCAATAATGCTCCCGAAAGCCCATAAATTAGAACTAAAGAAATAACGACAGCAGTTATTAATGTATATGAAGTAAACGAAATTAACGTTGCTTTTTTATAATTCGATTTCCCATTTACAACAGCAAAACATAAATTAAAAAAAGCCATAAATGGCATTGTAAAAGATAAAATAATAAATAAGTAAGCGTACTTTGTAGAGTTAAATAAATACAAACTAAAGTAATCTGCCGCAAAAAACAATCCGCAAAAAACAGCAACACTTCCAACTAATGCATACGCCGCAGAGGTACTATATAGTTTATTTAAAACTTCAGGCTTATTTTCAAATTCTGATTGATACTTTAAAACCCCTTGATCTATACCAGTAGTGGAAACTAAACCAAATAATGCTAGAGCATTTTTTAAATTCCCTAGCAAAGCCATACCATTTGGCCCCAAATAAATGGCAATTAACTTTTGAGAAATTAAACCTAAAATAGAGCGCAAAACAACTCCTATGGAATTAACCGAGAAAAGTTTAATTAAAAATAAATCTTTATTTTCTTTGAAGAATTTCACTTAAATTGATTTATCACAGAAACAATTTTTAACATTTCTGTTTCTTTTATGGAAGCATTTATAGGAAGGCTTAACACCGTATCACTCAACCTTTCAGAAATGGGTAACGACATTGAAGACAACTCAATATATGCTTTTTGTTTATGTATTGCCAATGGGTAGTGTATCATCGTTTCAATACCATTTTTAGATAAATACTCCTGAAGCTCATTCCGTTTTTCACACCTAATTACAAATTGATGAAATACATGCTGTTTTGAATGACCAACAGGTAAAACAATTTGGTTAGAAGTTATATTTTCAAGATAAAATTGTGCTATTTCACGTTTTTTATCATTTTCGTTATCAAGGTCTTTCAATTTAATTCTTAAGAAAGCAGCTTGCAACTCATCTAACCTACTATTAAAACCTTTAAACTCATTTTTATAAGCAGAGGTTCTCCCATAATTACGGAGTTTTTGTATGGTTTGAGATAATTCCAAATTATTGGTAGTAATAGCTCCTGCATCACCCAGCGCACCTAAATTTTTTGTTGGATAAAAACTAAAAGCGGCAACATCCGACACATTTCCAGCTTTTCGTCCATCGGTATGCTCTGCACCATGTGCCTGGGCTGCGTCTTCAATTAATATTAAATTATGTTCGTTTGAAATAGCCTCTAAAGCATCTACATCGTAGAGCTGGCCATATAAATGCACGCCTAGAATGGCTTTCGTTCTAGGTGTTATCGCTTTTAAAATAGCATTAATATCAATATTAAATGTTTGAGAGTTTGGTTCTACCAATACTGGAGTTAACCCCGTATTACTAATTGCCAAAACCGTTGCTATATAAGTGTTTGCAGGCACAATAACCTCATCGCCTTTTTGTAAAATGCGCAATGTTTTATACGCTTCGAATATTAATTGTAGGGCATCGAGTCCCGAACTGACACCAATACCATATTTTACGCCACAATAATTTGAAAATTCTTTTTCAAAACCAACCACTTCTGCCCCTAACATGTAGCTACCAGAATTTAAAAAACTTTCAAACTTACTTTTAAACTCATCTTGATAGCGCGCATTAAGCGCTTTTAAATCTAAAAACTTAATCATATCATGATATTTTTTAAAGCAGAATAATTTTGAACCTCAATGTTATAAAAACGATGTATTACTGCTGAAGCACCAAAACTTTGTTTCCAATTTAATAAGCCTTCATTAATGTTTTTACCCTCATTTTCGTTTGAAATTCCAAAATCGAAATAACGTTTATCTTTATAAACATCAGTTATTAAAAAATTCACCAGAAAATCTAAGGCGCCTACGTTCTTAACCTTTTCAGTTGAAATATATTGTAAATGCACTACACTTTCTGTTTCAAAAACAGTACACCCTGCTAATAGTTCATCGCAATCGTAAACATTATATTGTTTGATATTATTAGGGAATTTAGCGTGTAGCAAGGTTATTTCAGCTAATGCATGTGTTGGTTTAGTTTGATGCTTTGTTTTTAAATTAGGAATTAAAATCGTATTCCAAAATGTTGAAAAATTAGTTTCCTTTTTCACCACTAAATCATTTTTATTCGCTTTTTTTAATTGCCGCTTCCGTAAGGTTGAAAACTTAAAAGGTGCATCTAATTTAATAGCCATGGAAACATCATTTCGATAAGTCTCAGCTTTTAAACTATGTAGTAAATACGGCAACTCTCCAGAAGGTTTAAGGTGATAAATATCAGGGATTTCTTTTAGGTATAGGTTCTCGATATCATTCTCAAACAAGAATTCTAATATAGCATAAAGCGTACCTAATGTAGATTGAAAAGCGGTTGTTTTAGAAAGAACAATTCCCCCATAAGTTAAACCCTGATGTGAAAAAACGCAATTTCCCGAAATATTGGCTGGTAAAATAGCCATTAACGTCTCTTTCTTAAAAACCATTAATGAATAATCTTCAAATCGTTCCTTATGGTATTCCATAAAATCGCGATGAAAAAGAAATGATCCGTTTTTGGAATTTTCAACAAATCTATTCCAAGCATCATAATAAACATGGGTATATTTTATGACTTTATAAGCAGAAAGATTTTCGTCCATATTTAATTCACTACAAGTATTAATATATTAAAGATACAAATACTTATTCATTTTAAACTTCCAATTTTCGCTTATCGGCACCAAATAAAGAAAGCGTTAACACCAATACCACAATAGAGAAATAAATGGTATAACTTACAAAATGAGCCATTACAGCGCCATTTACATCTTGATACAAATCAATATAATAAATACTGAACATGTACAAAGCAATAACAAGTCCGATTTCGGTTAAAAGGTAATGCCAAAACATTTTTTTAACTAAAAACTGAGACACCATAATTAAAGAAAGTGCTCGCATAAAATCGCCTAATAATTGCCAGAAAAATAAACTTTCAACCGGACTAAATTCGTCAGAAAAAATAAGGCTAACAATTATAGATTTTGAGAAATAAACACCCGATGCCGCTACAATAAAAACAGGAATTAATATTTTATAACAACACAAAACCGCTTTCCAAAAGACTCTAACATTATCAATTTTAGATAATCGAGGTAACACATAATAGCCCATTAACGCAGTGCCAAACATAAAATAGTACCTTGAAATTCTATTCATGGCTTCCCAAAACCCAGCTTCTTTATAGCCTAAATTATCTATAATATACGACCGTATACTTAAGGCTACTAGTGGTAAAATAACTGCTGAAAACAACGACATTACCGAAAACGGCGCTATCTTTTTAAGAAAATCAAATTTAATATTGTTCACTTTAACCAAACCAGATAAACTGCGTCTGTTTATAATACCTACTAGGGTAATTAAAAAAATGAGCGACTCTGAAATAACGACAGATATTAATGCGCCTTCAATACCTGTTTGATAAATTAAAATAAGTGCTATAAGCCCTGATAATATTTGACCTATACTATTTATTAAAAGCAATGTATTATACTTGGAAAACCCTTTCAATATGGCAAACGAGAACATGTTTATGGCATAAAACGGTAATGCTATGGCAAAAACTTCAATAACATAAGTGTAGTTATTATAAATTGGAAAAATAAGATTATTTAAAGTCTCTGCATTTAAATAGCATAGAACTGAAATTAGTACGCAGGACAGATAACCGATATAAAAGGCCGTGGAAAGCAATTTACTAAGCTTACATAAATCGTCCCTAAACTCACCTATATATTTAACAAGAGTATTGTACATGCCTAAAACAGACATATGATGCAAGGCACTTACAAAATTTTCTAAATTCCCAATTAAAGCAAAACCTACAGGTCCAATAAAGAGTGCTACAGCCTTAGAAATTAAAACCCCTATGGTAACCTTAATTAATACAGAAATGCTTTTTACAGAAGCCAGTTTGCTTAAAACGTGATGTTTAATATTATGAATAGATGGCTTCAAAGAAGAATAAGTTTCTAGTGTTTATTTGTTTAATCAAAAGCAGCCATAAATATATAAAACTGAATTTAGTTGAAAAAACTTAATCTATCAAAGATACAAAACCGTTTCACTTTTGTTGCTTTTATATGATGTGATCTAAAATTAATTTCACCTATTCATAATCAACCAATTAAACAAAACACAACGGATAAAAGCTGCTTTCAAAATTTAACTTTTAGGCATAAAAAAAGAGAAGCCTATACCTATAGACTTCTCTTTTTTATTTGATTAATTAGCGTGCTAATTAAATCCCTTTATTTCTCTTACGGTCTGCTTCAGACAACCAAATTTTACGTAAACGTAAGTGGTTTGGTGTTACCTCAACATACTCATCTTTTTGAATATATTCTAAAGCTTCTTCTAAAGAGAATTTAATTGCTGGTACAATTTTCGCTTTATCATCTGCTCCAGAAGAACGTACATTACTTTGTTTTTTAGCTTTTGTAATGTTGATATTCATATCATCCTGACGTGAATTTTCTCCAATTACTTGACCTTCATAAATATTTTCACCTGGCTCTACGAAAAACTTACCTCTATCTTGTAATTTATCAATAGAATAAGGAATTGCAGTTCCGTTTTCCATAGATACTAAAGATCCTGAAATACGTCCTGGAATAGCTCCTTTAACAGGTTGGTATTCTTTAAAACGGTGCGCCATAATAGCCTCACCTGCAGTTGCTGTTAATAATTGGTTACGTAAACCAATAATACCACGAGAAGGAATCATGAATTCACAAATCATACGGTCGCCTTTAGCTTCCATAGATAACATTTCACCTTTACGTAAAGTTACAAACTCTACCGCTCTACCTGAAACTGTTTCAGGAAGGTCAATAGTTAATTCTTCAATTGGCTCACATTTAACACCATCAATTTCCTTGATAATTACTTGTGGTTGTCCAATTTGAAGCTCGTAACCTTCACGACGCATAGTTTCGATTAAAACCGATAAGTGTAATACACCACGACCAAAAACCATGAATTTATCTGCACTACCAGTTTCACCTAGTTTAAGTGCTAAATTTTTCTCTAATTCTTTTTCTAAACGATCTTTGATATGACGAGATGTTACATACTTTCCATCTTTTCCGAAGAAAGGAGAATCGTTAATTGTAAATAACATACTCATTGTAGGCTCATCGATAGCGATAGATTTTAATCCTTCAGGATTTTCTAAATCAGAAACAGTATCTCCAATTTCAAAACCTTCTACACCAACAAGCGCACAAATATCACCAGTTTGAACGCTCTCTACACGTTTACGTCCTAAACCTTCGAATATAAATACTTCTTTAATTTTACTTTTAGTTACCGTACCATCTCGTTTTACTAAAGCGATTTGTTGGCCTTCTACAATGTTTCCTCTTTGTACTCTACCAATCGCGATACGACCTGTAAAAGAAGAGAAATCTAAAGATGTAATTAACATTTGAGTTGTTCCTTCTGGAAATACCGGAGTTGGAACGTGCTCTACAACCATATCTAATAATGGTTCAATGTTAGTTGTTTCGTTTCTCCAATCATCACTCATCCAGTTATTTTTAGCTGAACCGTAAACTGTTGGAAAATCTAGTTGCCACTCTTCGGCACCTAATTCAAACATTAAATCGAAAACTTTTTCATGTACTTCATCAGGCGTACAGTTTTCTTTATCAACTTTGTTTATAACCACACATGGCTTTAAACCTAAATCAATTGCTTTTTGCAATACAAAACGTGTTTGTGGCATTGGCCCTTCAAAAGCATCTACCAACAAAACAACACCATCCGCCATATTTAATACACGCTCTACTTCACCTCCGAAATCGGCGTGACCAGGTGTATCAATAATGTTTATTTTAGTGTCTTTATAAACAACTGATACGTTTTTAGAAGTAATTGTAATACCTCGTTCACGTTCTAAATCGTTATTATCAAGAATTAGATCACCTGTATTTTCGTTTTCACGAAATAACTGACAGTGATACATGATTTTATCAACCAACGTCGTTTTACCGTGGTCAACGTGTGCAATAATTGCAATATTTTTAATATTAGCCATAATTCGTGCCTTAATTTAAGGCTGCAAAGGTACGTGTTATTTTGATACATAGTTAAAAATTTGTTATAATTAAAATTGAATATAATTTCCCGCCCTTCTTTTCGTTAACTTTACAGTAATCTCTCACAAATATAACATCACAAAAAACGTATTGCTATGACGCCATTAAATAAAATAACAAAAACGACTCCATACCTTTATTTCATTGTAATTACCGCTTATTGGTTTACAGAAATTAATAGAACAGAAGGCCTCTCAGCCTACCCTATTTTATTATTTGCAATTCCTTTTTTATGGCAAATAATAAAGCCAAATAAAACATTAAATTTTTCGCTTGGTATTACTTTTGTGTGCCTTTCTTCTTATTTAATCATCGGTTATTTATCTAAAGTAGTCTACTTTAACCCTTTAATATTTTCAGCTAATAACACCACATTTTTCTCACTTTTATTCGTAATCACGAATTTTTTTATGGCTATGTGGATTATTAAAAACAGTATGAGAAACACACTTTAATCTCGAAAAAAATCAAGATTTCAATAATAAAAAGATATAATTGGCCGCTATCTAAAGTCTTAAAAAAGGCAATAGATAGCGGCCAATTTAGTTATTAAAAACCACTATAATTTGATTATCTTTGCAGCTTAAATTTCAAGTCGATGACACTTCAAGATATTCCAAAAATAAAACACACCAATTCAAATAATTTCTTTCTGCTTTGCGGTCCATGTGCGATCGAAGGAGAAGATATGGCCATGCGCATTGCCGAAAAGGTTATTTCTATCACCAATAAATTAGAAATTCCCTATGTATTTAAAGGCAGTTTTAAGAAAGCAAACCGTAGTCGGATTGACAGTTTTACGGGTATTGGAGATGAAAAAGCTTTAGAAATTTTAGCCAAAGTATCCGAAAAATTTGATGTACCAACCGTAACCGATATTCACGAAATATCCGACGCAGCACTTGCTGCGCAGTATGTAGATGTACTTCAAATTCCAGCTTTTTTAGTACGCCAAACCGATTTAGTGGTGGCTGCCGCGAAAACAGGTAAAGTGGTGAATCTTAAAAAAGGACAATTTATGAGTCCTGAGGCTATGAAACATGCCGTACAAAAAGTTAAAGATGCAGGCAGCGATAAAGCATGGATTACCGATCGTGGCACTATGTTTGGCTACCAAGATATGATTGTCGATTTTCGCGGTATTCCTACCATGCGCCAATTTGCACCAACTGTTTTAGACGTTACCCATTCCTTACAACAACCCAACCAAAGTGCTGGTGTTACTGGCGGACGTCCAGATATGATAGAAACCATTGCCCGCGCCGGAATTGTAAATAACGTAGACGGTTTGTTTATTGAAACACATTTCGATCCTGCAAATGCCAAAAGCGACGGGGCTAATATGTTACACCTCGATAATTTAGAAAACCTACTAAGCAACTTGGTTAAAATTAGAAAAACCATACAATCGCTATAATTAGTACCTCAAATTACAGTAATGAAAACATCCCTAAAAAACCTTGTACTTGCATTAAGTATAGTCGCTTCTAGTGCCTACGCTCAAGATATAAACCCCTTAAAATACACAGCTACCAATAAAGGTAAAATTTTTGTAAGTTGGGGTGGTAATCGCGAAACCTTTAGCAAATCAGACATTCATTTCGAAGGCGAAAATTACGATTTCACCATAAAAGATGCCACTGCAAAAGACAAACCCAAAGGTTGGCACATCGATTACATCAACCCTACTCGAATGACCATTCCGCAAACCAATTTCAAACTTGGGTATTTTATATCCGAACACTACACCATTTCATTTGGTTTAGACCACATGAAGTACGTTATGGAACGCGAACAAACAAGAGTATTAGACGGCTACATAGACTTACCTGTAAAAGGCTATATCGATTCTCCAATCGAAGGCGAAGGTTATCAGTTTAACGGCACATACAACAACGAGCCCACCTATTTATCAGCCGATTTTCTAAGTTTTGAACACACCGACGGGCTTAATTACATACACGCCGAAATAGCGCGTGTAGACGATATTTCATCATTTTTAGGCCTACCAAACACCGATAAATTTCAAATTAACCTTTCCGAAGGTGTTAGCGCGGGTGTATTATTTCCAAAAACGAATAGCACATTACTTTTAATGGATCGCAACGACGATTTCCACATTGCAGGTTATGGCGTTTCCGCACGAGCAGGAATCAACTTCACATTTTTCAAGTACTTTTTCATGCAACTCGATTTAAAAGGCGGTTACATCAACATGCCCGACATACGCACCACACCAAACCCTGTAGACCGCGCCTCACAACATTTCACCTATTTACAACGCGTTATTGCTTTTGGAGGTATTTTCCGAATATAACTTCGTTTTATAATTAGGGCGGGTTTTTAAAAAAAATAAAAACCGGGCTATCCGCTATATCTTTTTGCAAGAATCACGCATTAATAAACACATTTCAAAGTCCAGAAACTATGGTAAAAAACGATACTTTCTGGATTTTTTATTTTGCAAAAAGGATGCCGCTGCTATCCCTCCCGCGCAGAGCCGCCGAGATCACTTCACAAAACCAGCAAAAAGAACACGTTGCAAAATTCACGACTCCCCTATTACCGAAGTAAAACCGCTACTACCCAATAAACCAAGCCCGTTTACTTTCGCTCAGCACCTTAGAAGCCTCAAGTAATAATGCAACAAAATTATCATACTCTAAATCTTCTAAATTTTTCAGTTGCACCGATCGTACTTGCTTTCTTTTATTATCATTTTTCAGTATCGGAAACTTTTTTTCGAGAAGTACACCTTGCACAAAAGCCACATCCACATAATTGGTTCCTTTCAAAATATTTAGATAAATCATTGGTTTGTTATGGCAATTATAAAATGGGATTTTATAGCTATACCGTTCGGTAACCTCTGGTAGAGTTTTCAAAATAATACTACGCACAAAAAGCATAATTGACTGATAGGGTTCTTTCTGATTCAAAAAATAAGTATCTACCGGATTCATAACCAATCAATTTAATTTCAAACATAATAAAAATTTATACTTCAAAATCAAAAAACATTTATTTACTTTGCAATTCAAAGTACTTTATTATGGAGTCGGAAGATTATTTAAAAGACATTTCAGAAATTAAAAACCTGATGAATAAATCGTCTCGGTTTATTTCTCTCAGTGGATTATCTGGTATTTTAGCGGGCACTTATGCGCTTATTGGTGCTGCAGTCGCTTATTGGTTAGTAACAGCACACAGTTACGGCACCTTAATGTTGGATGGTTATATCTTTAGACTTGTTATGCTCGATTTAGCACTTGTTGCTTTATTTAGCGCTGTTACAGGCTACTTTCTTTCGGCTCGAAAAGCAAAAAAAAGCAATACTAAAATGTGGGATGCCACATCTAAGCGCTTAGTTATTAATTTTTTAATTCCTTTAGTTGCTGGTGGTTTATACATTTTAATTATTTTAAGCAATGGTAAATACGGCCAAACCGGTGGTTTAATGCTTATATTTTATGGCTTAGCTTTGGTGAATGCTTCCAAATACAGTATTGGAGATATTCGGTATTTAGGCTATATAGAAATTGTTCTAGGTTTAATTGCAACACTACTACCCGGTTATGGGTTTTGGTTATGGGTATTAGGCTTCGGCATAATGCACATTATATACGGCAGTATTATGCACTTTAAATACGATGTAAAATGAACAAAGCACTCAAAATCGCCATATTTTCTGCACTCATTATTTATGGACTAGGCATTACATTCTTATATTATTCCAATGAAAAATATGAGCAAGAAGTTGCATTTTACGACGTAAACAAAAATGGTATTATAGATAACGACGAAGTTAATCAAAACTCGAAAGCCATTGTAGACAAAGGATCTAAACGCAAAACAACACAACAAGGCGCTGTAATTCTTATACCCTTTTCGCTATTTCTTGGAGGCATTACGTTTGCTGTAATGTTTCTTTTAGGCAAAATTAAAACGATTAATGACAACGAAATAATAAAATCTAAAAGCAAGCGAGTTTAGATCGATGAGCATAATAACCAACATAAATAAAGCGTTCGACCACCGCATTAGATTAGGCATTATGTCTATTTTAATGGTGAACGAATACGCCGATTTTAATATGCTCAAAGAGCTTTTAGGTGCTACCGATGGTAATATTGCAAGCCATGCCAAAGCGTTAGAAAAAGTTCTATATATTAAGGTTGAAAAACAATTTATTGGTCGTAAACCAAACACCCGCTACTCAACCACTGACCTAGGTCGTGCCGAATTTAAAAAACACATTAGCGCACTAGAAAAATTAATAAATAAACAATAAACCTTTTTTTTACTATCACACTTTGAAATTCAAAGTACTTTAAATTAATCATTATGAAAAACATACCACTCATTATCGGAGCGCTTTTATTTAGCACCTTATTTTACAAACAAAGCATCGGTTTAAACCTATCGTTATTTACAGTATTAACCATTTTATTGCTGGTTATCAACAACAAAAAATTCTTCAAACACAAAAGCACGTTGTTACTTAGTTTGGTTTATATTATTACAGCGGTATCCGTGTTTATATTTCAGTCACAGTTGGCCATTATTGCAAATATCATTGCGTTTTTCACTATAATTGGGCATGTTTCCGAACATGAATCGTCTATTTATATTAATTGGCTTAACGGCATTTATACCACTATAGCCGGATTTTTCGAACGAAATTTATTCGCTAATCCAGAACACCCTACGCCATCCAAAAAAAATATTGACTACCTACATTTGGCTAAAATTATCGGCATTCCGCTTTTAGTCGTTATTATTTTTATCGGCCTATACCGAAACGGGAACCCTGTTTTTAGCGATTTTATAGCCAAAATAGATTTTAGTTTTTTTAATTTAAATTGGTTTTTATTGGCTGCTTTAGGTTACTACTTATTCTACAATATCTCTACACCCTTACAAGTTAATCCCATTACTGAAAAAGATTTAAGCATTGGAAATTTCTTAAAAAACACAGGAAACCCTTCCGAAGAAAGCTTAAAAAAAGAAAATCAGTTAGGACTTATCCTAATGGTACTTCTCAATGTTTTAATTCTACTTTTTCTTATTACAGATATTGCCTATTTAGCAAGTATTGACACACTAAATGCTCCCGAATTATCCAATCAAGTCCATAGCGGAATTTATGCTCTTATTGCTTCTATATTAATGGCTATTGTTATTATTTTATGGTTTTTTAGAGGCGACCTCAACTTCTACAAAAACAACCAAACCTTAAAAACATTGGCTTATACTTGGATTGCTTTAAACCTCATTATGGTATTTAGTATTGGTGCAAAAAACTATCATTATATCGCTTCTTTTGGGTTTACCTATAAACGTATTGGTGTGTTTGTTTACCTATTGCTCACATTAATTGGACTTTCAACGACTGTTGTGAAAGTGTACAAAATCAAAAATTTATGGTATTTATTTCGTGTAAACACACAACTTGCATTTGTTATTCTTATAATGTCTTGCGCTTTTAATTGGGATGGTGTGATTACACATTACAACTTAAATTACTCCAAAACAACTGACGTTTCGTACCTCATCAACTTATCAAACAATAATACTTTCATCCTAAAATCTTACAGTAACAACACACATTTAAACGCTAGCTACAAGCACAAAGTAGATAAAAAACTAAACACTTATATAGAAATGTTAAACCAAAGAGATTGGCAAGAATGGAGTTTCGACAATTTTAAAACAACTGTAAAATAAATCCTTATGAAACTTCCGCTAATCATATTAAAAGCCACTTTACTTTCAACAGTAATATTTTGGGTTATTCTGTTTCTTAATGGAACAGATTCAGCTTTGTTAATTTATATAGTACCATCAATGATTCCCATTTCAATATGCAATACCATTGTAATAACCTGCACTATTGCTCCCTTTTTCTGGTCGAAAAATGATAACACAAGCTACCAAACCGTGTTTAAAACATACTTCCCATATTATGCCTTGATCTGCTTTTCGCTTTGCGTTTATGGCACTTTTCAAGAACCGGTTTTACTTTGTTTTTACGCCGCAGCGTTCATATCGACTTTGCAAACTTGGGTGTGGATTGTAAAACATGCTGAAACTAAAAAGGTAGAAACTCCTAAAATAATGGAAACCCTATGAAACACGTAAAACGTTTACTAAAACTAGCTTTTTTTATACTCATTTATATTGTATCTATAAACTTATGGATAAACCATCAGGCAAAAAGCGCTTTATATAATAACGTATCTGAAATCCCGAAAAACAAAGTCGGACTTATTTTAGGCGCGGGAAAAACCACCCAATATGGCAATATAAACTTGTACTACAAATACCGTTTGGAAGCTGCCATTGCCTTATTCGAATCGGGAAAAATAGAATATATTTTAATAAGTGGCGATAATAGCCGAAAAGATTACGACGAGCCAACGGATTTTAAAATTGATTTAATTGAAAATGGCATTCCCGAAAATAAGATCTATTTGGATTATGCCGGCTTTAGAACTTTAGATTCTATGGTGAGAGCCAAAGAAATTTTCGGATTGGATGCTTTTACCATTATTTCTCAAAAATTTCATAATGAGCGCGCCATTTACCTAGCTAATCAATATGATATAAGCGCTATTGCATTCAATGCTAAAGATGTTCCGAAACGATATAGTTTTAAAACCAAACTTCGGGAATACCTCGCGCGCACTAAAGCTTCAGTAGATATTTTGTTTAATATATCGCCTAAGTTTTTAGGGGCTAAAATTGAAATAAAATAACATATTATACACCTTGTCTGATTTAAAACACAATAAAATTACGATTCCTCCTATCTCATACGGGCATTTTTCTCGTAAATACTCAAACAAGCAAAAACATTTAAAACGCTTGAGGTATTATTCCTGTCCATATTCTGGCCGCTATTTTATACCAAAACATAATTATAGACATAACAAATAAGATACTACACTAATGATTTTCCGACTTAACAAACACTACGCATCCCTCTGCGTACTCCTTTTACTTACTGAAATCTATATTGCACTTTTCTTAAAAACAGGATTTATCAGATATACTTTTGGAGATTTTTTATCTGTCATTTTACTGTATTGTTTTTTCAAAAGCTTTTTAAAAATAGACAGTATTAAATTAGCTGTCAACGTTTTAAAATTTGCTTTCGTAATAGAGTTTATGCAATTTTTTCATGTGTTAAAACTATTCCATTTAGAAAACAACCGTTTTTTAAGTATTGTTTTAGGTAGCACCTACCAAACCTCCGATTTGTTAGCCTACACTATTGGAGTTATTGCCATAGTTGTTGTGGAGCATAAAGTGAATAAACTATGCATTGTGTAAAACACCTTTTAACCATTAATTAGAACCATTGCCCATTTTAGCGGTATCCATATCGTTTTCCTTTATCCCTTATAGTTAGAAATTATTTTTAGCAGTCATTCCTTATTTTATTGCAAGTTATTTGGCAAGTGCCCCCAAACTTAATAAAGCTCTGCTTGTAATATATTTTGCGTTTGGCTGCTATTTTCTCCAAACGCGACCTAATATTAATGAAATTGGAAATTCGTGATTCTTATAGTTCAATATTCTGAACTGTTTAATCTGCTCTATTTTTAGCTTGTATTTTTCTAACAAGAGCTGCTGTAGCATTCCGCGTCATAAATCTTGGAATAATGGATAAAAATTTATTAAAACGTCCTGGGATAGCATAGGTTTTTCCTTTAAGCATCGCTTCATAACCATAAATAGCAACCGTTTTAGCACATCCCATATTGAATTTGATTTTATTATCGGAAGCGCCTTCTGACACGGTACCTGTAACCGTGTCTTGAAATGCTGTTTTTGTAGGTCCTGGACAAAGCGCCGTAACAGTAACCCCAGTACCTTTTAACTCGTTTGCAATGGCTTCGGAAAAAGATAACATATACCCTTTAGAAGCATAATAAATAGACATTAATGGGCCTGGTTGAAAAGCTGCCAAAGACGACATATTTAATATTTTACCCGAACCACGCTCTACCATACCTTGCAAAACCAGTTTGGTTAAATGTGTGGTGGTCATGATATGAAGATGTAACATGGCCGATTCGCGTTCCCAATTGGTTTCGGCAAAGGTACCAAACAAGCCAAAACCTGCATTATTAATAAGCACGTCTATATGCACATTACCCACAGCACTCATGATATCTTGAGCAATATTGGGTAGACTTAAATCTTTAATTAAAGCCAAAACCTCAACATTAAACTTGTTTTCTAGTTCGGTTTTAACCACTTCTAAGCCTTCCGAATCAAGGTCTACTAAAATTAACTTATAGTTATCTTCTGCCAATAATAACGCTAATTCATACCCTAATCCCGAGGCTGCTCCTGTAACTAATGCCGTTTTAATAATACTCGATTTTTTTAATTCTTCTACCATTTGAAATAAATGATAGGGCAAACTTATTAGTTTCCGTTAATATATCCTTGTAAATATGAAAAATTTTCGGTTAGTTTTTGATTTTCGGTCATTTTTGACCGTTGTAAAACACCATTGGCATCGTTATTAAAAAAGGCAGGAATAACTTCTTTTAGAAACATATCGCCAAAACCTTCACTAGCGTCTTGCGGAAGCTCGCAAGGTAAATTATCGACAGCCATTACGGTTATGGCTTTTTCGGATGTAAAATCTATTTCGGTTTCTGTTTCCGGGTTGTAGCCATAAATAGGATCGGCAATAGTTGAAGCGCGAAGCGTTGTAGCTACTGGCCCGTCGACATCGCAACTGATATCGGCCACAACTTTAATATTGAAATCTGGTGATTTCACGTCGGAACGGGTATAAAGATATGGAGCACCATCGCCGTAAAAATGCCCTGCGATGTAATAGTCTGTTACTTTAGCGAAACGCATAAAGTTGGATTGATAATCTTGTGGATTATTGAAAAAATCTTGATTATCTAGAACTTTACTGTCTTTGCGTATGTTGTAATCGAGCACATCGATGTTGCAATATACAGGCTCTGTAAAATTTTTATTTAGATAATCGGACACGGTAACAGATTTTACCTGCATGGCATCGAGCATTTCTTGAGCACCTTTTGCTACTTTTCCGCTACCGGTAAGGAGTATTTTTATGTTGGGTAATTTTAGGTTATTGAGTTCTGAAATTAAAGCTTCTTGATTTGGTAATGGGCCTGCTTTGGGTAATTGCCAGGTATTGTATTTTAGTCCCCAGGCTCGAAAACCGTTATAAGCGCCAACAATACCAGCATAACGACCAAAACCTATTAAGCGAAATCCTTGTGCGTTTACAATAGTTTCGTGATCGTGAAGTTCGATATTCTTTTCTAATATAGCTTGTAGCAACTTGCGGTTATAGGGTTGCTTTTTTATGGTATGAGAAAAGAAAAAATATTTTTTATTAGGAATTAGTGCGTTGATTGGAACTTCTTTTACACCAAGCATAACATCACAATCGGATACATCGTTTACGACTTCGAAGCCTGCGTTTCGGTATTGCTCGTCGGTAAACACACGAATGTTGGACGATTCTACTTTGAAAATGGCTTCAGGGAATTGTTTTTGGGCTTCGGCTAGTTTGGATGGCGAAAATACCACGCGACGGTCGGGTGGGTTTTTACGTTCTTTTATGATGGCGAATTTCATGGGTTTCTCTTTAGGTGTAATTTCGGAAATATATTAAAATATTTCATTAATTATACTAACTTTTTTTACTGACAACGATGAACTGACAAATGAAAATGGTATAATTTTTGATTTATGTTAGCGGATTACACACTAGTTTAAAAGTTTTAATTAACTTTGCGGACTGTGCGTTAGGGATTGAGGCTTTGTTGAAGCTCTTTTTTGTTTTTCTCAAAAAAAGCGACTGCCGAAAGCCCGACCCTTGTGGTAACGCCAAAAAAAACTTAGTGAATTAAAATTTTACTATTTCATTAATTCTGGGGTCGACTGGTTTTGACAGCGAGATTAACGAAACGGTAAGCACGTCGTGTAATGGCATTGATACACGTTAAAGGCTAGACCAACTTTTAAACGGCGAGAATAACTACGCTTTAGCAGCATAATTCGAATTATAGTAGAATTGGCCTAGGTACACAAGGTGTACATGCTTTATGTCTCCGGAAAGCCTTGATTGACGGCGTTCCATTTTGAGGCATCGTAAATGTCAATATAGTTTAGGCAGTGCTTTGATGCTTTTACGAAACTAAAGAAGCTAAGTTATAAGTGGGTTGTCTTTAACCAGCTTATAGTCGAAAACCCAAGAAAAGAATAAACGTGTAGAAAGCTCTTTGGTTACTTGTTTGGACGAGAGTTCGATTCTCTCCGACTCCACTTTTAAACCCCGTAAACCCAGTGTTTACGGGGTTTTTGTTTTTAGAGGTACTGTATAGGCCTCAGTTTGGTTCAAAATGCAATTATTACTTTCACTTCTTTTGAGGCAACTATTCTCAAATCCAATTTTATTTAAATTTAATATTCAACAAAGCTTATTACCAAACTAGGCCAGATAGCCATTTAATATTGGAGTTGTTATTGGTATTAGATTATTTGTTAGTTCATATTTTTTTAGGACTAAAAAAAACAGTTTTTAGAAAAGTAATTGGATTTTTACTTAAAACCTTATGAATCGCATATAACATAAAAGTACTTTTATCGGATTATCTTTTTCTAAAAAAATAAAATAACCTCAAATTATTAAATATAAAAAACGAAAAACAAAACGATGATTTTTAGAGCAATATTAATTGCAACATCACTTTTTATAATGTCTTGTACAGAAGAAGACAATGAGCCTACACCTGCAAAAGAACTATCCAATTTAGACCTCATTAAACATACTTGGGAAAAGAGCACTGTAACACATGATGGCGTAACAAGTACAACACAGGTTATATGCAATGAAGAAAGAGAGCTTTTTACCTTTATGAGTGATAATACATTCTCTGAACGTTATTTTGATGATTCTTGTGAAGAAGATTTTGACAATGGCACTTTTGTAGTTAAAGAAACATCTTTTATATTAAGTTATAATGATTCCTCAATAGATACTTATACCATTGTTTAGCTAAGTGAAACAACTTTAAAATTCAACTTTAAATGATGGTGGAGTCATTGTTGAGAACACATACTCTAAAAGTAACTGAATAAACTATAGTAAAAATTAACACATATAAAAGCCCCATTTCTGGCATAGCTTTTAATAGTATTAATAAAAAAAACCGTTCATTTTCATGAGTTTTTTTTTATGCTCAAAACGTAAAAGATTCAATCTTAAGAAAATAAAAAATAAATTATATTTGAATTGAATATTACCTAAACTAAGCATGCCTTACAACTACCTTGCAACAAAACTTGCGAGGCTTCTACTCTGTGATTAGGTATTTGTGGAACATTAAAATCGGTATCTAGACAATCTACCTTACCACAATGTAAACATTGAAAATGTGCATGAGAATCATGATGTTTAGAGGAGGAGCAATCATGACATTTTGCATACCACTTATGTCCATTTTTCCCGAAAAAAGAATGTAAAACCCCATCATTTTCAAGTTTATCTAAGATGCGATACACTGTAGTTTTGTTCATCTGAGAACTAAGATTTTCTATTAGAGCAACAGCAGAAATAGCACTTGTGTGCTTATCAAATTCATCTAGTAAAATTTTAACTGATTTTGTTTTTCTTATAATACCCATAGTACAAAAATAATACAACTGAGTCGCAAAAAAAAATCACCTCTACATTTCTAATTTTCAAGGCACAACAGCGCCCTATTTTAATATAATCATATTAGGTTTTTCGTAATAATTACAAAAAAACCTAAAATAATTAAAACAGTTACCCACCTCTAGCCTTCATTTATTCAATAATTTTTATGTCTATCGATGTTCTACTTTGCCAACCTGTTGCATCTGTTACAGAGTAAGCACAGTGATAATCGCCTATATCTATATCGTCAGGAATTGTTATTGAGATATTAATTTCATAACTAGTTAATCCGCTTTCCAAAGTATAGTTTTCCATAAAAATTAACGGATTTACAACCTGTTTTACCTCTTCTAAATCGCATTGTTCGCCTTGATCGTCATGGGTATGATGATCAAAATTATGATGAATATCTAAACTATAACTAGCCAGCGCTAAGTTGTCTGTAACTTTTGCCTTAAAATTGTACGTTTCTCCTTTTACAAGCTGGGCACAGCCTTGAGGAACCCCCCCATTATAATTAATCGTTATGGTTGGCTTTTCTTCATCTTTATTACCACCGTCATCACTTGAGCAAGATGCCAAAAGCGACATAAAAAGTAAAAAGCAACCATGTTTTAGTATCGTTCTCATTTTAATATGATTTATAACCGCATAGCACATCATGATGCTATGCGGTTTAGTTATTTTATGATGCTGTAACATCTATATGAGTTTCATAGGTTTTAGTGTTTCCGTTTTCATCTTCAACTGTAAAAAGCATATGATATTCTCCTGCAGGTGCCGTAACAGGTACATCTATATGCTTATGAAATTCTACTTCAGTTTGCTCATGGTATCCTTCTTCATACGCTTGCTCAAAGTCCCATTCTACTTCTCCTTCTCCAGGAGTAATTCCATCTGCATGGATATCAACAGTAATATTATGGATGCCATTAACAGCATTTACCATAAATTCTGCATGAAAATCGCTTCCGCGCACTACCGAAGTATCTATAGAGAAATCGCTTAAAGTAATTGGGTCTAAAACGTCGATATGTCCTTCAATTTCTGTACTATTTCCGAGTTCATCTGTTACGATTAATTCGATATGATATTCGCCGGCTGGTATATTAGCAGGAACATCTATATGTTCATGAAATGTAGGGTTAATCACTAAATAATTACTATCTGTAAATACCTGCTCAAAATCCCAATCCACTTCATCATCTCCAACAGTTAAATCGTGTGCATGAATGGAAAGCGTAATACTACTTACTTTTGCTTCTGCATTAATTTCCGCTTCTAAATGAATATCCGAACCTTTATAGGCAACCTGTTCAGTTGAATGCTCACTTCCTTCTCCATATTCAAAATTAGAGATTATCGGAGCATTGAATGCTACGTTATCATCATCGCTACTACAGGAATTTAAAAAGAGTCCTAAAAAAGTGATAAATGCTAAAAATTTAAAATTTGTTTTCATAATGTTTGTTTTCATTTGATTTTGATTATTTATTTATAATTATTAAAAAGGTATTGTTAATGATATGGATAGGTTTCTACCAGCTTCGGGAACATCTATCAACCTATAAAAACTGGTATGGTCAAAATATTTGGTATTGAATACATTGTTGAGTTTTACTCGTAGTGCTAAAGGTTTATTATTTTTGAAAACATCCATTTCTGTTAAAAATGACATATTAAGCATTTGATAACCTTCTGTTTTTTCTTCTGGCGGAACAATTTCATCTTGATTTGCGGTTATTCTAAAATCGGCCACAAGTAGTGGTTTCTTAAAAAAAAGAAGATCGTTAAATTGGTAGCTAGCAGATAACAACCCCGATAATGGCGGAGAAAAAGGAAGCGTAAAATCTTTTTTCGCGCCACTGGTTTGTCTTGAAAACACGTATTCTGCGGAAGCATCTAATTGTAGGTTTTTGAAAACCGTAGTACGCGCTCTTACCTCTCCTCCAACTCTAAACACCTTACTTTGGGTATATTCGTAAATTTGTAAGGTTTCATAATAATTTGAAGTGGGATTCAAATAAATATAATTCTCAAATAGGTTTACAAAGGGGCTTACACCAACTGAGAAGTCCTTTGTAGTATGATCAATATCAACATCCAATTGATACGATTCTTCCGGATTCAAATCCAAATTTCCTCTTTCATACCGATACATGTGATAGTTTACGCCATCCGAAGCCAACTCATTTGGTAATGGCATTCTAAAACTCTTACCTATATTTAATTTATAAGTAGTATTTTTCTGAACATAACTAAGCCCAGCCGAGGCACTAATATTACCAAAATCTAACGTTTTATTCTGAGCTCTTTGTAAATGCACGTACGAGGTGGAGCCATCTCTATTACTTATAGTTGAAGGGTACCAATCGAAATAAGATTTGGAATCCATAAGCCCATAATCATAGCGTATGCCTGCCAACAGGTGTAAATCCGGCTGAATCTCAAATTGATCATAAACAAATGCCCCAATGCTAAAACGATTATAATTAGGAATTAAAAATCCCCATCCGCCAATATTATTATCTTGAAATTCAACATTAATCCCTGCGACAAGATCATGTAAGTCATTCGGCTTAAAAACATCTCTAACATTTAAGGCGTAAGTATTCTTATTAAATTGTCGCTCCTTGCTGTCCGAAGGTTTTGGCATATAGCCATGTGGTACTGGTTCGGAATGTTCTTCTCTATGATTATTTTGAAACCCCAAATCAAAATGAAAAGCGTGGTCGCCCTTTGTCCAAGATGTATTATTGGTGATTTTAAAATGATTTACTTTATGAAAAGGCAAATCGATATCTCTATTAGAACTATCATAATCTATACTAGACGTTCTCACTTCTAAACCATGCGCATTGGCAAAAAAGCCGTTTTTAGCATTAACGTTACTAAAAAAAGTTTCCGATTTTAAATTTTCAGAAACATAACCTACGCTAAAACTGGCATTAGCTTCTTTTCCTGCGGTGTTTCTTAAATTATTATCGTGTAATTCAAAAATGTAATTCTCGTAGTTAATTTTATCGGTAGGCACTTTGTAATCTCCATAATCTCTAAAAGTTAAACGTCCGCGATAAAACCATTTCTCTTTTCTTGTCTCAATACCTGCAGAAATACCTAGTAAATCATTATTACTTTCTCCCAATACATTTACCTCGCCACTAAAAGAGTTTAATAACGGAATTTTATTAGGCTGAATATCCACAACACCCGCAATAGCATCAGAACCATAAACTAAAGAGGCTGGGCCTTTTATAATTTGTATGTTATTAATACCGTATTGATCTATTTCTAAGCCATGGTCATTGCCCCACTGTTGCGCTTCGTGTTTTATTCCATTTTGAACAACGGCAACTCTATTAAAACCCAAGCCTCTAATAACAGGTTTAGATTGCCCCGAACCAATAGTAATAGTACTTACCCCAGGAATTTTACTCAGAGTTTGCATCAAGCTATTTTCTCTGTTTTTATCAAGAAACTCCTTAGAAACGATATGAGAAACCACGGGCGTCTCCTTCGATATTCTTTGTTTTGATTTACTATGCACCTCAACTTCATCAAGTGCCGTGGAGACTTCATTTAATAATATTTTTACAGTTTCCATTTCTGGACTCACAATGATGTTCACTTTTTGAGACGCATACCCCATGTGAGATATGGTTAAAGCATAAGTATTTTTAACTACATTTTTAATTGTAAAAGCACCTGTTTTAGATGAAATTGAAAAGACACCTTTACCAATAATATTGGCTCCCTCAATAGGTTTTAAGGTACGGGCATCTATAACAGAACCTTTTATTTGAAAAGAATTTTGCGCACACACTATAGAGCATAGGCTGAAACACAACCATACACTCAGTATTTTTTGAAACATATTTAAAATACTATAAAATTTGAATAATTACCCCTAGAAAAAGGGCTACGACAAAACCTATACATTAATTAATAAGAGACTAAACGGAAGAACTAGCAGGCATTACGAGCGTAATAACTAGCTGTATTAAGTTTATTAATAAACAGAACAACATATTAGCTCGTTTAGCACGATTTAACACTTAACGTTCAAATTCTCAAATAAAATGTACAAGGAAAACTTATAGTAAAAAAGGAGGAGGTCGAGAAAAGAGCTCGTTTGCAGCAATGGTACTTGCGATAATAAAACTGTAGTTTTTAATTATCGTTCTTGGAACTATGGGTTCAGTGTTTTCAATAGTGCAATCCTGTAAATCCGGGGTAATGGCAGGAATTAAGTTATGCGTAATAGCATGGTCGCAAATAGTACAATGAATTTCGTGATCGTCATCATTTGTATGAGACAACACGTGAAGCCCTGCTATTTTCATTGTTAGAAAAAGAGCAATGAAAAAGAAAGTTATACTATTTTTAATCTGACTTGTTTTCATTATCACGTTTAAAAACTTCTAAAAAGAAGTACTTAATATTTTTTGGCTTGCAATAATTTTATATCTAAAAATAAACTAGAGATAAAACTATAATGAGACACATGGTAATATATTTTTACTTGTTTGTAATTTAATTTTACCAAGTTATTTTGCAAATATATTACTTTTGATTTCTAATGCAACTAAGTTGCGTTAATTTATTTTCTTTTCTAAAATTAAAATCCTACTATAAAAAAAAAGGAAGGTTTAACTAATGTGGAAATTTCGGAATATTTAGATGTTTCTATAAAAAGTGTAGAAGCCCAAATTACCAAAGCATTCCGAACTATTAGAAAAAACATTGGTAAAAAAGCAAATGGTATTTTATTTTATTATTCGGCCAAACAAAAATATATTAAACGTGATAACCGCAGCAAACTAAAGGTGCACAATTTTGTTTTTTATAGCATAAAGCACCAAACCAATTTTGTTTTTCACTTGTAGTTTTTGAAACAAGCTATCGCGATACCCATCGATAGTCTTCGGGCTTAAAAACATTTTATCGGCAATTTCTTTATAGGTTAACTCCGAGCAAACAAGTTTTATAAATTCGAGCTCGCGTTCTTTTAGTTTTCCTACAGCAGTATTTTCATCGGTTAAGGAATCAACTAAAATTTTGGACACCGTTTTGGTATGAAAATAACCCGTGCTAATCACTTCTTTCAAAGCTAACTCTAGCACTTCTTTTTCAACATCTTTAAGCAAATAACCTTTTGCTCCAGCCTTTAGCATTTGGATAATGGTATCTTCGGAACCTTCTACAGAAAGGGCAATTACTTTTATTTGCGGATATTCATTTTTAATAATCTCGGTAGTTTCTATGCCGTTTAAAATAGGCATATTTACATCCATCAAAACAACGTCGGGTATGTTGTTTGCAAATTTTAATTTATCTAAAAGTTCACGACCATTATTACATAAATACGGTACTTCAAAGTTATTAAACGCATTGACTAGTCCTGCTATAGCTTGAGAAAGCAAAACGTGATCTTCAACAATTACAACTTTATATGGATTCATGATTTATAGCGATAGGTTATAGTTAATTGTGTGCCTTGGTTTGGTTTAGAAAAAACATTAACAGTTGCATTTACCAATTGCGCTCTGTTTTTCATGTTAGACAAACCAATTCCTGAAGCCTGATCTTGTTGATCGGAATCAAACCCTTGACCGTCATCTTTCGCTATGATTGAAAGTTCTTCTGTATCGAACTTTAAAGTCACATCCAAATGCCTAGCCTTGGCGTGTTTCATCGTGTTCGAAAAAAACTCTTGTAATATTCTAAATAATACAATTTCAGTTTTTTCGTTTATTTTTTTTTCTTCACCAATAATATCTATGGATGCTTTAATAAAATTGAGCCTATTAAAACGTTCAATTTCTTGTGTTACAGCCTCCGTGAAACGCATTTTTTTTAATGCTTCGGGGTTTATCTGTTTCGATAAAGACCTCAACTCAATTAACCCTTTATTCAATGTTTCTTTTACATCGTTAATATTTTCGGGATTTTGAATTTGGATTTTAGCTAAGGTTAGAAGCTGCCCAATATTATCATGCAGTTCCCAACTTATATTTCTAAAGGTTTCTTCCCTAATTTCTATTTGAGTTTGGGCTATTTCTTGCTCAAATTGTTTTTCGATTTCCTTCTGTTTTAAAATTAGAATATTTTTCCTTTTCTGAAAAACAACAAATAAAACCACTAGAATGAAGCATAAAAAAACCAACGTAAAAACGGTAACTAATATTACAGCTTGCCCTTGTCCTTCTCCCCCCATACAAATCCGATAATAAAACACATATTCATAACAATGCTTAAAACACTGCTTATTTCTAAAACGTTCTCTAAACTTACAACATCTGCAAAGTAATTCCTAATAACTCGAATCGGAATATTCCCAGAGAGGTATAACAAGTACCCTACACTAATCCAAAAAAGCATATTATTTTTAACATAAAGCACTTCTTCTGTATTTAATATTTCAGAAAAATAAAACACAATACTTGTAATTAATAATACGGAAGCTATTAAAAAAGGTACAGTTTGCACTTCTATTAAATAGTTTTCAAAAAACATATTTATAAAAAAACTAGCGACATAAATACCCAGAAATATACTGGTTGCTTTTTTGTACTTCGGAATTTCTAATGACCTATTAAAGAGTAAAAACAGGAATGAAAAATTTATAAAATGAAAAACATTGTAGATTATCATATTTGTAGAAAACCCCAATATTCTAAACAAGTAACCCGAAAATTCGTTAATAGCAGTGTACCAAAGTATCACTAAAAAATACTTTAAATACGTATGTTTATATTTAAATAAGTAGATGGTTCCGATAATAGCAACAAGAAGCTCAATATATTTTATTGAACTTCGAATTGATATCATTAAGGCGATTTCTAGGGGCATAGGCAGTAGGTAGGTGCTTAGTTATTTATTGGGGGTGGAATCATTTCGCCTTCATTAAAAATCATTTTTAATTCGGCGGTACTTCCAGTAAAAGTATTCGTGTTAAAACCTGCCGTTTGGAAATTTTGCGATTTCTTATAAAACAAGTTTAGACGCTCTTTCTTTGATGTTGAATTCATTAAATCATCAATAATTTTGAAGTCTCCATTCAAACTATTAGTGGCTTTAGAATTTATAACGAATGGTAGATGGTTTAGGGCATTATACTCTTTAGAACCGCCTTCTATAGCAACGGTAGGCACCATAAAAACAGTTTGTTGTCCGGGTAATTTAATCTTTTTACCATCTTTAAATTTTCCAGAATCAGGATAAGCTCCTAAATAAATTCGTAGGCCAGAAACATCTTGCTTTGGATTTGCTTTTTGTATAGCTTCAACATATTCTATGTACGCTTTTAAATCTTCTAAAGCATACCAGATAAATTGAGTGTCATTAAAATCCGGATTTTTATACTTGTCTTTCAAGGTTTTTGCTAAGACTTTAATTCTGTTTTCATCAAATTCATGATACATTTCAGTCCCTTGATTTACAGAGATCAAATGTTCTTCCAACGCATTATCTTTCACCTTAATTTCTCTTGCAGATTCCTGTTTAACATCCGATGTCTTCTTGTCGCAAGAAAAGAGAAACATAGTTAATACAAATAGGCTAACTGATAAACGCTGTAAATGCTTCATAATAAGTTTTTATTTAAAGTTCAAAGTTAATCAGAAGAATACACCTACATAAGGGGAAAAACCCCCTTTTTTATTAAAAACAAAATCTTTTCCTACAAATAGGATGATTTTTTGCAAATTAAGCACCTCAACAAAACACACATAAACCCCTGAACAACATAAAGATAAACATTTAAATCATTCCGTTTTCTTCTTTTTAATCTAAAACAATAAAAACCAGCACTAAACCGTTCAAATTATTTTATACAATTTAGTTTATCCATAAAAAACGTGTTATAACTTAAGTTTTCTACTTCTCTATAGCCTTTGGTTCCCTTTAATTTAAGAGACTTAATTGGCGATTTTTCTAGTTGAGAAATTTGCGATTGTGTTAAATTAGCTTTAAACAAGAACTCACCACATTCCATATTCCAGGAGTGATATAAAGTAATCACCTGGTTGTTTTCTAAACGAACAATTACTGAGGAACGGTTGTTAGATAGGTAGCTTACACAGCCTAAATCTATAGGCGAATTAATAAACACGGATGCTTTATTACCATACTTAAATAGCTCGACAGTTATGTTTTCCGAAATATCATAAGGTTCTGTTTTTATGGTTACTTTCTTGGTAAAACTATCGTACTCGTCCAGTAAATAATGGCACGTATTTCTAAACTGCATTCTTGCAGAGTTTTCTTTTTCAGCCACTTGTGATTCGTGCTGTTTTTCAGCATTTCTAATATTAGTAATAGAGTCCCTTATTCTATTTGCTTCTAGCTCCACAGCGGCCTTTATAGCTTGTGCACGCTCCTGTTCTAGCTGTTGTATTTTATCGGCACTTGCTTGTTTAATAGAGTCGTTTACTCGTTTCAACTCCAGTTCTTTTAACCGTTTTAAAGCCTGAGTTTTTTCATAATTTGCTTGCTCTAATTTAGCTTGTTGTACACGCATTATAGAGTCTTTAGCGCGTTTCACAATCAATTCTACGGCTCTTTTTTCAGCTTCCTGTTTTTCTCTTTCAAAAATTAATCGTGTGCTTTCTGCAGCCTCAGCTTTAACTACTGAATCACTAACACGCTTTGCCTCAATTTCTGCTATTCGTTTTCTTACACGCTCTTGTTCTTTCTCATCTTCTAAACGCGCTTTTTCTAATACTTCGGCCTGAGCCGCGGCATTTTTTAAGCGCTCTTCTTCAAGCTCCTTTGCTAGAGCTCTTACTCTTTCTTGTTCTTTTTCTAAAGCTTCCCTTTGTTTTTCTAAAACTTCAGCATGTGCAATAGAATCCTTTACACGAATAGCTTCCTCTTCTTTCTTCTGTTTTAAAACAGCTTCTAATCGTTCTTTTTCAGCTTCTGCGGCACGGTCAAGTTCATCCTGAATACGTTTTGCTTCTAACTCTGCCGTTCGCTGTTCTGCTCTTTCTTTTTCCTTTTCGAATATGATTCGATTCTTCTGTGCTGTTTCAGCTTTTTCAGTAGAATCTTTAATGCGTTTAGCTTCTAGTTTCTCGGCTTGTTTTCTTTCTAATTCTTGAATACGTTCGCGTTCTAAACGTGCTTTCTCAATGGTTTTGGCTTCAATTATAGAATCTTTTACACGTTGCTTCTCGACTTCCGCCGCTTTTTTAAGCGCTTGTTCTCGGAGCATTTCCAAACGTTCTTTTGCAGCTGTTTCAGCTTTTGCTATCGAATCGTTTACGCGTCTTATTTCTAATAGCGCAGCTTCTTTTCTAGCTTCTTCCTGCTTGGCTTCAAACGCTAAACGTTCACGCTCGGCAGTTTCAGCCTGTTCAGTAGAATCTTTAATGCGTTTAGCTTCTAGTTTCTCAGCTTGTTTTCTTTCTAATTCTTGAATACGTTCGCGTTCTAAACGTGCTTTCTCAATGGTTTTGGCTTCAATTATAGAATCTTTTACACGTTGCTTTTCGTCTTCCGCTGCTTGTTTAAGCGCTTGTTCTCGCAGCATTTCCAAACGTTCTTTTGCAGCTGTTTCAGCTTTTGCTATCGAATCATTTACACGTCTTATTTCTAATAGCGCAGCTTTTTTTCTAGCTTCTTCCTGCTTGGCTTCAAACGCTAAACGTTCACGCTCGGCAGTTTCAGCCTGTTCAGTAGAATCTTTAATGCGTTTAGCTTCTAGTTTCTCGGCTTGTTTTCTTTCTAATTCTTGAATACGTTCGCGTTCTAAACGTGCTTTCTCAATGGTTTTGGCTTCAATTATAGAATCTTTTACTCGTTGCTTTTCGACTTCCGCCGCTTTTTTAAGCGCTTGTTCTCGGAGCATTTCCAAACGTTCTTTTGCAGCTGTTTCAACTTTTGCTATCGAATCGTTTACCCGTCTTATTTCCAATAGCGCTGCTTCTTTTCTAGCTTCTTCCTGCTTGGCTTCAAACGCTAAACGTTCACGCTCGGCAGTTTCAGCCTGTTCAATAGAATCTTTAATGCGTTTAGCTTCTAGTTTCTCTGCTTGTTTTCTTTCTAATTCTTGAATACGTTCGCGTTCTAAACGTGCTTTCTCAATGGTTTTGGCTTCAATTATAGAATCTTTTACACGTTGCTTCTCGTCTTCCGCTGCTTGTTTAAGCGCTTGTTCTCGGAGCATTTCCAAACGTTCTTTTGCAGCTGTTTCAGCTTTTGCTATCGAATCGTTTACCCGTCTTATTTCTAATAGCGCAGCTTCTTTTCTAACTTCTTCCTGCTTGGCTTCAAACGCTAAACGTTCACGCTTGGCAGTTTCAGCCTGTTCAGTAGAATCTTTAATGCGTTTAGCTTCTAGCTTCTCTGCTTGAGCTTGTATTTTTTCTTGATCTTCGCGTTCCTTTTTTAATATTTTAGCTTGCTTTATAGAATCTTTAACCCGTATAACTTCAGCCTCAGCAGCCAACTTTAAGGCCTGAGCCCGAGCAATTTCTAATCGTTCTTTTTCGGCTGTTTCAGCTTTTGTTATCGAATCGTTTATGCGTCTTATTTCCAATAGCGCTGCTTCTTTTCTAGCTTCTTCCTGCTTGGCTTCAAACGCTAAACGTTCACGCTGGGCAATCTCTGCCTTTTCAATAGAATCTTTAACACGCTTAGCTTCTAATTCCTCGGCATGCTTTTTAGCGATAGCCTCTGCTTTAGCTTGACTTATAGAATCGGCAACACGCTGTTTTTCTATAGCCTCTGCTTTTTCTTTTGCTATAGCATCATTTTTTATTTGCAATCGTTTTTCTTTGGAGAGCACTTTTCCATATTGAATCACTTCTTGCATTTCAACTTTTCTTATACGTTCGAGCTCAACGGCCTTTTGACTTTCTTTTTCTTGAAAATCGAAATACAAATCGGACATCGCTTCAGTAACCAATAAATCAACATCTTTTACAATACCAACCCATTCTTTATACTGCACTTTATAATTATCGCGGCCCAAATACCCCACAACAACACACTTTTCCTTTTCGGAAAAAGTTGTAATAACTTGAGATAACTGATTCGAATTAGTATCCAATTTTTTATACAAACTACCATTCTCTAAGAACTTAGTCGGAATATTAACTTCCTGCCCAAAGAGACTGATTGAAAACAATAAAAAACATATGTATTTAATCAAAATTTATAATTTTAGATGAATTGAATTCTCGGAAGAATTCAATTATGCAATAATACTCCAATTTAAACATTTCTAAAAAAGTAATCCCTGTTTTTAAAGATTTTAGCTGTTTAAAATCAATAACTTTGTTCAATATGACGATAAACGATATTATTGGAGAGTTTTCTATTGAAGGCTCTAACCAAGACGAACATAAAACGGCTTATTCGGGAACCCTAACTCTGTCATTAGACGAGCACCAAAGAATAATAGCCCATTGGATGATTGGACCAGACCAGAGCCAAAAAGGCACTGGATTTTTTAAAGACCACATTTTGGTCATTAATTTTAATTATGAAGGGGAAGACGGTAACATTTTCAAAGGCGTTGTAGTTTACAAATGCTTAACACCCGATTTACTCGAAGGTTTTTGGTCTGAGAAACATGGAAATCCATTATTCTTAGGAGAAGAACGCTGTTTCCGAATAGCAAAAAACCACTCGTTTTTGAATTAAAAAAAGTTGATTTTCATTAAAAAATGAAAAAAGCTCGAAAACCAATTGCTTTTCGAGCTTTTTAAAATTGAACATTTAGAGAATTTGCAGATTCTCTTTCGTCTTGAATCTATATGTACTGATTGATAATATTCTCAAACAATTCCTGCTTACCGCTTTTTAATTGCAGCTCACCATTGTCTTGAGCAATTTTATATAAATCTTGTAAATTTAATTTACCAGCTTCAAAATCTTTACCTTTTCCAGCATCGAAAGAACTGTAACGCTCTGTACGTAATTTATCGTAAGCTGAATCTGTAATAATTTTATCGGCTGTTAATAATGCTCTAGCAAAAGTATCTGCTCCACCAATATGCGCATGGAATACATCGTCTAAATCGGTTGAGTTTCTTCTAATTTTAGCATCGAAATTAACACCTCCGCCTTGTAAACCACCAGCTTTCATGAAAACTAACATAGCTTCTGTAGTTTCTTGAATGTTATTTGGAAATTGATCGGTATCCCAGCCATTCTGGTAATCGCCGCGGTTAGCATCTAAACTTCCTAACATACCAGCTTTTGCAGCCGTTTCTATTTCGTGTTGGAATGTGTGTTGCGCTAATGTTGCATGGTTTACTTCTATGTTTATTTTGAAATCTTTATCTAAACCATATTCTCTTAAGAAACCGATAGCTGTAGCCGAATCGAAATCGTATTGGTGTTTAGATGGCTCCATTGGCTTAGGCTCGATAAAGAAATTACCTTTAAAACCTTGTGCTCTAGCATAATCTCTAGCCATGGTTAAAAATTGTCCCATGTGGTCTAATTCGCGTCCCATATCGGTATTTAATAAAGACATGTAACCTTCACGACCTCCCCAGAACACGTAGTTTTCACCACCTAACTTAATAGTTGCATCTAAAGCTAATTTTACTTGTCCGCCTGCTCTAGCTACCACATCGAAATCTGGATTTGTAGCCGCACCATTCATATAACGTGGGTTTGAAAAACAGTTCGCTGTTCCCCAAAGTAATTTAACACCACTTTCGGCTTGTTTACCTTTTATGTAATCTGTGATAGTCTCTAATCTACTTTCTGACTCTGCAAATGTTGCACCTTCTTGAATTAAATCGAAATCGTGGAAACAGAAATAATCGAATCCCATTTTTCCAATAAATTCGAAAGCTGCATCGGCTTTATCTTTTGCCGCTTGAATTGGATCTGATGATTTATCCCACTCAAAACTTTGTGTTCCTGGACCAAATGGATCTCCACCTTGCCCACAGAATGTATGCCAGTAAGCAATTGAAAATTTAAACCATTCTTTCATGGTTTTTCCTGCTACAACCTGGTCCGGATTGTAATATTTGAATGCTAATGGATTATCAGATTCCTTACCTTCAAATTTAATGTTGCTAATGCCTTTAAAATATTCTTTAGTAGCCATAATGTTAAATTATTTGTTGATATTATTTTTTATTTTTCTAATGTTTGTTTGCGTTAGGGATTGCAGTGAAAAGCCCACAGCCTGACGCAGGAAGTGCGAGGACTTGTAACGTAAAGCCCGACCCTTGTGGTAACGCCCTAATTATTTATTTAATACGAGTTCTAGTTCTTTTTTCCAGTTATTGTATGCTTCGGTGTATGGTGTTTTGTCTTTAAACGGCATAAACGTCATAACATGATCGTTGTCCATTATAGTTTTTCCAAAGGCCTCAAAATCGCCTTTATGCAGGTTTGCTGCACGTGCCGCACCAATAGCTCCGGTGGTATTATATATTTCTATTTCTTGCCCAATTAGGGTTGCTACGGTGTTTGCAAAAATCTCGGAACGGAATAAGTTATCGTTGCCAGCACGGATTACGCTAGCTTTAATACCATCGGATTTTAGAATTTCCATGCCATATAAAAATGAAAAGGCAATACCTTCCAAAGCAGCCCGACATAGATGTGCTTTGTTGTGATTGTTAAGGTTTACGTTTACCATACGCGTGCCAATACTTTTGTTGTTTAGCATACGCTCGGCGCCGTTTCCAAATGGTAAAATGCATACTCCATCTGACCCAATTGGAATCTCGGATGCAATATTATTCATCTCTTCGTAAGAACTTACATCGAGGTTATTTAGTAACCAACGGTACTGAATTCCAGCCCCATTGATGTTTAATAATTTACCTATATTTTTGTTTTCTTTAGTATAGTTTACGTGTGCAAAATTATTTACTCGTGTGCTCTCTTTACCCGAAAGACTATCTGTTACAGCATAGACAACACCTGATGTTCCACCGGTTGCAGCTACTTCGCCTGGATTGAATACATTCAACGACAGTGCATTATTTGGTTGATCTCCGGCGCGGTAATAAATTGGTGTTCCGGCAGCTATGCCACTTTCTTTTTCACCAGTTTCATCAACTTGAGATTGGTTACCAAAAGTATCTACAATGTCGGGAATTAAATCTGCACTAATACCGTAATGTTCCAATAGAAAATTGGCTACACTATCATTTTTAAAATCCCAAAAGATACCTTCGGAAAGTCCTGAAATTGTTGTATTTATTTTATTTGAAAATTTATACGCCACATAATCGCCAGGCAACATAAATTTGTGAATTTTACTATAAATATCGGGCTCGTTATCTTTTACCCATTTTAATTTTGAAGCTGTAAAGTTTGCTGGAGAATTAAGTAAATGCTCGGCACATTTAGCCTCGCCAACTTCAGCGAAAGCTTTATGTCCAATTTCTACCGCACGGCTATCGCACCAAATGATACTTTTACGCAATGGTTCTCCATTTTTATCGACTACAACCAAACCGTGCATTTGATACGAAATACCAATACCTTTTATTTGTGTGCGACTAATATTGTATTCTTTTTTTAGTTTTTGAATGGCGTTACAGGTATGCAGCCACCAATCGTTTGGGTTTTGCTCGGCCCAACCATTTTCCTTGGCAACCATGCTCATTTCCTCTTTTGGCTCTTGAGCTACGGCTAAACTTTTGCCTGTTTCTACTTCTACTAACGCAACTTTTATTGACGAGCTGCCAATATCGATTCCTAAGTTATAATTCATCATAGTGAGTCTCTTAAAATTAGTTTGGTGGGTATGTATTCTTGAATTGTTTTGTCTTCGCTAACAAATTCGGCTGCTTTGGCTCCCAATTGTTTAAAATCGGTAGAAATAACCGAAATGCCCTTATATATGAATTGTTTCATCGGGGTTTCATTATAGGATAAAAAACCAACATCGGTTCCGGGCTCAAAATTATTAGAACGGCATTGCTCTAAGAAAAAACCTAAAACACGATCGCTTACACTGATGTAGGCTTCTTGCTTTTTTATGCTGAATGCTTTTGGATTGGTCACTATTTCGAAATCGAACTCTTCCTTTTTACAGTAATCTTTAAAATATGTTACGGCTTCTGATGGATGGCTGGTGAATGTTGGGTAAACAAATACCAGTTTTTTATACTTTCGAAAAGCCGTTGTAGCTTCCGTTAAAGCATTATAAAACGATTTTCCAAAATCTTGAAACACGAAGTTATTGTTTTTATTGGCGTAAACATTCCAATCTATTAAAAGCAACTTAGCATTATCTATTTCTGAAATAACTTCTGGCACTTCGGGATTATCAAAAGTCATGACCACATATTTAAAATATTTCCCTTTGCTATTGTGAAGTATGGTTTTAAAATTTTCGATATTATAATGATGAAACTGAATATCGACAATAACATTATCCGGAAGGTTATATACAAAGGCGTGATACAACACTTCCTTATAAGCCTTAAAGGTATCTAACAACAATAGCACTTTTCGGTTCTCGTGGGCTACATAATATCCTATATTGGGTACAGACTCGATTACGCCATGTTCTTTTAATATAGAATAAGCTTTAAAAACCGTATCGCGAGACAGTTGAAGTGTTTTGCAAACCACATTTACCGATGGCAAAGCATCTCCACTCACTAACCTATTATTAGCAAGCTCATTATTTATAGCATTAACGAGCTGCTGGTATTTAGGTACTTCGCTATTTGTATCTATTGTGAAATTCATAACAAAAACCGGTCTGGTCTGGTCTGTTATGCAAATATAGAAATAATTTGATATTAATGAAATATTTCAGATTCTATTTTTAGAAAATAGGCACAAAAAAAGCCATATAAATTTTCATCTATATGACTTTACTATTTATTGACTAAATACCTATTAACTAGCTATTTGTTTTTGTTTCATTTTATCAAGTAGCTCTAATTCTACTCGAATTTCTTCTTTACGTTTATTGAAACTTCTAACGCGTTCTAACATAGATTCTTGTTTTTCTAAGCGTGCTTTTCTTCTTAACTCTTGCGCTTCAAGCATGTCTTTGTTTTCTTGCTTTTGTCTTGCTTTTTCCTTAGCTACAGACAAATAAGAATAGCCATACATGCTAATAAATAACATAGCTATTATACCGATAATTACGAAACCATTTTCCATAAGTTCTTTGAGGGATTAATTAATAAAATCATTTACATTTTAGACGGGTTAGGAATAAATATAAATTCTTATTAAATGTAATAAAAACCATTAAAAAAAACGAATTTAAAAGTCCATCAGTAAATAAAATAGACAAACGATAAAAATATATACGAAATACTACTTTGTTTTAAAGCCTTCAGACTTCCATCCTAATATTCCGCCTTCCAAATTGTAGATTTTATTAAAGCCTAATTTGGTAAAAACCTCTTGACTTTTACCACTTCTACGTCCTGATTTACAATAAATAACCAATGATTTTCTATTATCAATTAATCCTACTCTTGTTTCAAAATCTGAATCAAAAAAATTGATATTTTCAGCTCCTTCAATATGTCCAGCTTCAAATTCTTCTGGGGTTCTAACATCAATAATTCGAATGTCTTTTTCCTGTTTCAAGACCTGCTGAAGTTCCTCTGGAGATACCTCGATAATATGCTCGTTATTTTGTGCATTACAACTAAACATTAATGCACAAAAAATGAGACTTAGTGTTATTAATTTAAATTGTTTCATGGTTTATAAATCTACAACATCACCTGTCCATTCTAGCATACCGCCTTCTAAATTATAAGCATTCTCGAATCCTAATTGATCCATGATTGCACAGGCTTGACCACTTCTATTTCCAGATCGGCAATACACATAAAAGTTTTTACTTTTATCAAGCGCTTCAATTTCATTTATAAATTCTTGCCCTTTGTAAATATCGATATGTATTGCGTTCGGGATAATACCTTCGGCTACTTCTGCATCGGTTCTAACGTCTAAAACAACAGCATTATCATCTTTTGCCAATTGCTCAACCCATTCTTCTTGTGTTAAATCTTCCATGTTTATGTTTTTATATTTTATTTTAATTCTATTAAGTTGAAAACAAATTTAATATTTCTATAGGGATAGACGAAAAAAATCCGAAGTATTACACTCCGGATCTTTATATAACGCTCTTTTTAGTTTTAATAAATAAAAATCTATTCTGAAAAATTAACTTTTTATACCACACCCAATAGCGCGAGTTTCGGTTTCTGGCACTGATTTTCCTGATAATAAGGCATCGATAGCATCTTCAACATATTTCGTTTTTACCGCATTTGCGTCTTTATAATTATCATCTATCGCTCCAATATATTTTACTTCATTCCCTTTATTTGTTTTTTCCAAAATAAACACATGTGGTGTTTTAGTGGCTCCAAATTTCGGATATATGCTTTGATCTTTATCTAGTAGATATGGAAATGTAAAACCTTTTTCTGCGGCACGTTGTTTCATGGCTTCGAAACTATCACCGGGCATAACATCTGTATTATTGGGCATTATAGCAATTACCGGATACCCCAACTTTGCGTATTTTTTATCAAGATCAACAATACGATCTTCATACATTACGGCGTACGGACAAGTGTTACAAGTGAATGTAACAATAAAACCTTTGGCATTATTATAATCGGAAAGCGACACCATTTTACCATCAATGTTTTTTAACGAAAAATCGTCTGCAATATCACCAATTTGATAGCCGTCCCCTGTTATGGGAGTATGCATAGTAAAGGCACTTGCGCAAATTACAACCAGCAGTACAGACCAAATTTTAATTATTTTTTTCATAGTTATTCGTTTAAAAATTGTTTTAATTCATGTTCTAATTCTTCGTAAGTAAAAGATTGTTCGTAAAATTTTCTTTTTCCGTTCTTGTAAATAATAGTGGCTGGAATGGATCCAGACCATGTTTCACCTACCTTAGGAATCCATGTATTAGAGTCGACATCATCTAGAGCGATGACTTTCGATTTTAATTTATGTTTCCGCATAAAAGGTTTCAACTTCGTATCATATAAATGCGGAAAATCTAAGCTCACTAAAACAAAATCAACTTCTTCGTGTTCGGCTTTCAGTTTTTCAAAATAAGGCAATTCTTTAACGCAAGGTGCACACCAAGTGGCCCAGAAATTAATCACATGAATTTTATCGTCTTTAATATTTAAGAATTTTTCAAATCCATCAAAATCATAAACCTCTAGCTGCACATCGGCTTCTTTCAAATTTTCAGACACCGCCAAATCCTTAACATTTTCCTCGATGTTTTTCTTCTTATTAGAACAAGCAACCATCAAGAATACGACGGCTAAAAATAGATAATGTTTCATATCTATAAAATTAATTAATCCTGTATGACTTTTACTGCTGTTTAACAAATTATTATAAAATTTTGAGAATTAAATTCAAATTATATACATTTGTGTAATAACAAGTCCCTCTGTTATTTAATAATTAAAATTTATTATCTCCCTCTCTATAAATTTTATTATTACAACAAGTATGTGAAGTCTACTCCCAATGTCAATACTCAAATTTTATGAGGATTGAAATGTATTAGAATTTTAACGCTTCTGTAAAAACAAAAAATTATTACAACATAAATAAATACAAGGTAGCCGTTTTACTACTGACGATAAAGTTGATTTTTTTCAACTTTAGGCGAATTAGCAATAATTTTCCTAAAACCCTTAGTAACCAACCAAGACTGTTGTACTTGTTACAACAGTCTTTTTTAGCAACGAATTACTAAACAAAAATGAATAATCCTGATTTTTTCGTAAAAAATGAATAAAGTTTTGTTTAATACTTTTTCAATCTTTATCTTTGAACCAACATAAAAAATAACAATGAACATATCTTTAAATAATTCTTGGTGGTGGAACTTTCGAAACTAAAATTCGTGAAGAAACCCGAGTATATTTAAAACTTAAAAATATCCAAAAGGCTTGTCATTCACGACAAGCCTTTTTTTTATTTTATAACTGTTCACTTTTTGGCCATTTGCCGAAATACAAAAAACAATAAATGGAAAAATTTAGTCTATACACACATCACAAAAAAATATTAACAGATACCATTACACCTGTATCCGTTTACTATAAAATACGCGATAAATACCCAAATAGCATTCTATTAGAAAGTGGCGACTACCATAGAAGTCATAAAAACTTCTCGTACATCTGTTTCAATCCAATCGCCTCTATAAAGGTAGAGAATGAAGTGATATCGCAAACTTTTCCAGATGGCAGTTCAACTTCACTTAATATTACAAGCGAAATAAATGTAGCCGATGAAATTCACGATTTCACCAAACGTTTTAAACCACAATCCGACGAAGATTTTAAGTTTATAAACAACGGTATATTTGGTTACACTGCTTACGATGCCGTACGTTATTTTGAAGATGTACAAATTAGTAAAAAAGACAACTCGGTAGTTATACCAGATATCTATTATGCGGTTTACAAAAATATCATTGCCATAAACCATTACAAAAATGAAGCTTATATTTTCGCGCATTGTTATGATGATGCCGAAAATAATATCGATGCCATTGATAAACTTATAAACGTGCAAAACTTTGCATCTTATAATTTCAAATCTAAAGGTGATATACAATCTAATTTAACCGACGACGAATTTAAAAATCAAGTTGAATTAGCACGTAAACACTGTGCACGAGGCGATGTTTTTCAACTCGTATTATCACGTCGTTTTTCACAAGAATTTACTGGCGACGATTTCAATATCTATCGCGCCCTTCGTAGCATAAACCCATCACCATACTTGTTTTATTTCGATTATGGCGATTTTAAAATATTTGGTAGTTCGCCCGAAGCTCAACTTATTGTTTCCGAAGGTATGGCAGAAATCCACCCTATTGCCGGAACTTTTAAACGTACAGGCGACGAGGAAAAAGATGAAATATTAGCAGAAAAACTTAAAAAAGACGACAAAGAAAACGCCGAACACGTAATGCTTGTCGATCTTGCACGAAACGATTTAAGTCGTCACGGCAGCGAAGTAAAAGTAGTAACCTACCGTGAAGTTCAGTTTTTCTCACACGTTATTCACCTCGTTAGTAAAGTCGTTGGAAAAAAACACAAAAGTACTTCAACTATGCAAGTCGTAGCCGATACTTTTCCAGCAGGAACCTTAAGTGGCGCACCAAAACACCGTGCCATGCAACTTATCGAGCAGTACGAAAAAACAAGTCGTGGCTATTACGGCGGAGCCATAGGCTTTATGGATTTCGACGGCAATTTCAATCATGCCATCATGATCCGTACTTTTTTGAGTAAAGATTATAAATTGAACTGGCAAGCAGGCGCCGGAATGGTATCAAAATCCAATGCCGAAAGCGAGCTACAAGAAGTATTTAACAAACTCGGCGCATTAACAAAAGCCATAAAAGTAGCCGAAGACATTTAAATAATTTGGACGTTACCCGAAAAGGGGCGGGCTTTGAAGAGAGTCTCAGTATTCAGTAGCAGTTGGCAGTGTTTACTCGAATGAATAAAAAAAGCAACAGTGAGTAGTTGCAGTTAACAGAGCTTGCTCAGATAAAAAAAAGAAGTAAAAATTGGAAAGAAAAACAAACATAACAAAAGTGAAACTCCCAAATTCTGACGTAGTTGGAAAACGTTAATCTGCAGAAATAATGAGCGAAAAACGGAACTGCAAAACGAAGTTTTAAGCATGAAGTTTTTCAGCGAATGTTCCGAAGGAATTTCATCAGATTAACATGATTTTTTGGTTCGTTTTGCATCAAGGCAAAATGAACAGAAAGTGAAAAAAATAAGAAAAAGTAGCAGTGAGCAGTTGCAGTAAAACAGTGCTTACTCAGATAAAAATAAAAAAGTCAAAGTAAACCAACACTTACTCGACTAATAAATAAAATTCAGAGTCATCTGAAAAAAAATAAAATTATGAAAGTACTAGTCATAGACAATTACGACAGTTTCACATACAATCTAGTTCATTACCTAGAAGATTTAAACTGCGATGTTACCGTAGTACGTAACGACAAACTCACTCTAGACGATGTTAAACCGTTCCATAAAATTGTACTATCGCCAGGCCCAGGAATTCCAGACGAAGCTGGTTTACTAAAAGCCATTATAGAAACCTACGCACCAACAAAAAGCATTTTAGGTGTTTGCCTTGGCCAACAAGCCATAGGTGAAGTTTTTGGAGGTTCGCTTATAAACCTAGAAGACGTTTACCACGGTGTAGCAACAAATGTTACCATAACCGTAGACGACGAAATCTTATTTAAAGGTTTAGATAAAAACATAGAAGTTGGGCGTTACCACTCATGGGTAGTAAATCCAAACTTACCAGAAAGTTTAGAAGCCACATCGGTAGATGCTAACGGACAAATTATGTCTTTACGCCATAAAGTTTACGATGTTCGTGGTGTACAATATCATCCTGAATCGGTTTTAACACCTAACGGAAAAGCGATATTAAAAAACTGGGTGGAAAATTAAAAGCAGTATTCAGTTTTCAGTCGCAGTAAAACAGAACTTACTCGAATGAAAGTGCACAAATAACCAACAACTATTAACCAGTAACAATTATCTCTTTTATAGAAATGAAGAACTTACTAAACAGATTAATAAATCACGACACCTTATCTACCGAAGAGGCTAAACAAATCTTGGTAAACATATCGAATGATGCGTATAACCCGAGCCAAATAGCATGTTTTTTATCAGTTTTTATGATGAGAAGCATTACTCTCGAAGAACTAAAAGGTTTTAGAGATGCACTTCTAGAGCTTTGCTTACCCATAAATCTTAGCGATTTTAACGCGATCGATATTGTAGGTACTGGTGGCGATGGTAAAAACACATTCAACATCTCTACCCTATCGGCTTTTATTACGGCAGGTGCAGGTGTTCATGTTTCTAAACATGGAAATTATGGCGTATCATCTACATCAGGTTCTTCAAATGTTATGGAGCATTTAGGTGTGAAATTTTCTAATAATGAAGATTTTTTAAAACGCGCTTTGGACCAAGCAGGTATATGTATTTTACATGCACCACTATTTCACCCAGCAATGAAAAACGTAGCACCTATTCGTAAAGAACTTGGTGTTAAAACTTTTTTCAATATGTTAGGGCCTTTAGTAAATCCGTCGTTTCCAAAAAATCATGTTTTAGGTGTTTTTAATTTAGAAGTTTTGAGACTTTATAGTTTCTTATTTCAAAACACAGGGCACAATTATAATATTGTTTACGCTTTAGATGGTTACGATGAAATTTCATTAACAGGAAAAGCGAAAATTATTTCTAATCATACCGAAAAACTTTTTTCACCTGAAGATTTAGGCGTTTCAATAATTAAACAAGAAGATATTTTTGGTGGAGACTCTATAAAAGATGCCGCAACTATATTTGTTGAGATCATTTCTGGAAAAGGAACTGAAGCCCAAAACAACGTAGTTTGTGCTAATGCCGGTTTAGCTATTGCTACTTCAAAACAAATTTCGCATCAAGAAGGTTTTGAACTAGCAAAAGAATCGTTGTTTTCTGGAAAAGCAAAAACCTGTTTAGATAAATTAATTGAGTTAAGTAAATAAAAAAAGTCTGCAGTTGATAGTATTCAGTTGGCAGTTTGCTCACTCAAAACTTAAGACTCAGGCTTCAAGACTAGAACATGAATATTTTAGACAAAATAACATTAGATAAGCGTAAGGAAGTTGAACTTCGTAAAAGTTTAATCCCAGTTTCTCAATTAGAACAATCTGTTTTATTCGGAAGACAAACCGTTTCTCTTGCAAACAATCTACGCAATAGTAAATCCGGAATTATCGCCGAACATAAACGCCGATCGCCATCAAAATCTGTAATTAATAACAACTTAAACGTTCAAGATGTAGCAAAAGGGTATCAAGATGCGGGCGTTTGCGGCATGTCTGTTCTAACCGATGGAAAATACTTTGGAGGCTCTCTAGACGATTTATTAACAGCAAGAGCAAGTTGCAACTTACCATTACTTAGAAAAGAATTTATAATCGATGAATATCAAATGCTAGAAGCCAAGGCTTATGGTGCTGATGTTATTCTTCTTATTGCAGCTATTCTATCTCGAGACGAAATAAAACAATTCTCAGAGTTTGCTAAAAGCTTAAATTTAGATGTGCTTTTAGAAGTACATAACGAAGAAGAATTACATAAATCGATTATGCCAAGTTTAGATATGCTTGGTGTAAATAACAGAAATTTAAAAACCTTCGAGGTGAGTTTAGAAACCAGTAAATTATTAAGCACACAGATACCAAACGATTTTGTAAAAGTATCAGAAAGCGGCATAAGTAGCGTTGAAGCCATTAAAGAACTTCAGCCTTTTGGATATCAAGGATTTTTAATAGGTGAAAACTTTATGAAAACGGATAATCCTGGGGCAAGTGCTACCGATTTTATAAACCAATTGAATCAATAAAATTTTACTGAATTTATTTTAGAACAACACAAATTGAACATCATGAAACTGAAAATTTGCGGAATGAAATATCAAGATAATATGACTGAAGTCGCTGGCCTACAGCCCGACTATTTAGGTTTTATATTCTACGATAAATCGTCTAGAAATTTCGACACATCCATTCCCGAAATATCAAATTCTATAAAAAAGACTGGTGTTTTTGTTAATGAAGATTTACAAGTTGTTATTGAAAAAATAAAAACATTCAACTTACAAGCTGTTCAATTACACGGCGAAGAATCCCCGGAATATTGTAACGATTTAAAAGGAAAAGTATCAGAAATCATTAAAGTATTCTCTATTAAAAACGAATTCAATTTTGAGGTTTTAAAGCCTTACGAAGCGGTTTGCGATTACTTTCTATTCGATACCAAAGGAAAACACCCTGGCGGAAATGGATACACTTTCGATTGGAATGTGCTAAACAATTACCCGTCTACCAAACCCTTCTTTTTAAGTGGTGGTATTGGTTTCGATGAAATTGAAGCGGTTAAAAAGTTTCAACAAAGTACGGCATCAAAATACTGCTATGCTTTAGATGTAAATAGTAAGTTTGAAATAGAACCCGGATTAAAAGATATTAAATTATTAGAAAATTTTAAACAAAGTTTGTCATTCCGCAGTTGATGTGGAATTCATTATAAATTAAACCAAAAAATAAGATTCCCTCCTTCGAGGGAATGACAAAAGAAAACATGATGAATTATAACGTAAACGAAAAAGGCTATTACGGCGAATTTGGTGGTGCATTTATTCCAGAAATGCTTTACCCAAATGTGGAAGAGTTACGCCAAAACTATTTAAAAGTGATGGCCGAACCAGATTTCAAAAAAGAATTCGATCAACTTTTAAAAGATTATGTTGGTCGCCCATCACCTTTGTATTTTGCTAAACGTCTTTCTGAAAAATACAATACCAAAATTTATTTAAAGCGTGAAGATCTAAACCATACGGGCGCACACAAAATAAACAATACTATTGGCCAGATTTTAATGGCCAAACGCTTAGGTAAAACTCGAATTATTGCTGAAACAGGAGCTGGACAACACGGTGTTGCTACCGCTACTGTTTGTGCTTTAATGGGACTAGAATGTATTGTTTACATGGGCGAAATTGATATTGCACGCCAAGCCCCGAACGTAGCTAGAATGAAAATGTTAGGCGCTACCGTTGTGCCTGCACTTTCTGGAAGTAGAACTTTAAAAGACGCTACAAACGAAGCGATTCGCGATTGGATTAACAACCCTGTAAACACTCACTATATTATTGGATCGGCTATTGGGCCACATCCATACCCGGATATGGTTACCAGATTTCAATCGGTAATTTCCGAAGAAATAAAATGGCAACTAAAAGAACAAATTGGGAGAGAAAACCCAGATTATGTAGTGGCTTGTATTGGTGGCGGAAGTAATGCTGCCGGAACGTACTACCACTATTTACACGAACCAGATGTAAAAATCATTGCTGTTGAAGCGGCTGGTTTAGGTGTAGATTCTGGAGAAAGTGCTGCTACTTCTGTTTTAGGACACGAAGGTGTTATTCATGGTTGTAAAACCTTGTTAATGCAAACTAAAGACGGACAAATTACGGAGCCCTACTCTATTTCGGCTGGTTTAGATTATCCTGGTGTTGGCCCAATGCACGCACATTTATGCAAAACGGGACGTGCTGAATTTATGTCGATTACCGATGATCAAGCTATGACGGCTGGTTTGGATTTATGTAAACTAGAAGGTATTATTCCGGCTATTGAGAGTTCGCATGCGCTGGCTATTTTTGAAGAAAAAACCTTCAAACCAGACGACGTGGTTGTTGTGAGTCTTTCAGGACGTGGTGATAAGGATTTACAGAATTATATTGAATATTTTAAGATATAAGTTTCATTTTTTCATTTCCGCGAAGGCGGAAATCTCAAAGTAAAACCATGGACGTACATTACGTTTACATATTAACAAATAAGAACCATACAGTTTTGTATGTTGGGCGTACTAAACAATTAAAGGTTAGGCTAAATCAACATAAAAACAATAGTTCAAAATCCTTTACAGGAAAATATAATGTTGATAAATTAGTTTACTTTGAAACAACGAAATACGTAAACAATTCAATAAAAAGAGAACGACAAATTAAGAAATGGAATAGAGCCTGGAAAATCAATTTAATAAATAGTTTAAACCCTGATTGGAAAGACCTTTCCGAATACATTTAAAAGATTCCCTCCTTCGAGGGAATGAAAAAAATAGTCTTAAAAATGAATAGAATAAACCAAAAATTACAAGAAGACAAAAAATTATTGTCCATATATTTTACAGCCGGTTACCCGAGTTTAACCAACACTGTTTCCATTATTGAAGATTTAGAAAAAAATGGTGTAGACATGATAGAAATTGGACTTCCGTTTAGTGATCCTTTGGCCGATGGCCCAACGATACAGGCTAGTTCTACGCAAGCACTAAAAAATGGTATGACCACCGAAGTGCTTTTCGACCAGTTAAAAGATATTAGAAAAACCGTATCTATTCCGTTAATAATTATGGGTTATTTTAACCCGATGTTACAATATGGTGTGGAGGCGTTTTGCAAAAAATGTCAGGAAATAGGTATCGATGGTTTAATAATTCCAGATTTACCGGTAGATGTTTATAAAGAAGATTACCAAGCCGTTTTTGAAAAATACGGACTAATAAATGTGTTTTTAATTACACCACAAACATCGGTGGAGCGTATTAATTTCATCGATTCGGTTTCAAATGGATTCATTTATATGGTAAGTAGCGCAAGTGTTACTGGTAGCAGTTCTGGTTTTGGGGACGAGCAAACAAGCTATTTTAAACGTATTGCCGATATGAATTTGAAAAACCCGCAGGTTATTGGATTTGGAATTTCGGATAATGAAACTTTTACTCAAGCCACAACGTACGCTAAAGGCGCCATTATTGGTAGTGCATTTATAAAACACATTACGGAAAACGGTGTTAACAAAACGGATGTATTTGTGAAATCGATACTCGGTTAAAATGAAAGTACTAAACGATTGGAAACTTGTTTTACTAATTTGCTTAACTTTAGGTTTAGCGCCTTTTTTCCCTGAATCTCATATCCTAGGTAAACTTAAATGGATACTAGGTGGAGCAACAGGCATGAAACTTAAAGATTGGTTTGATGTTGTTTTACACGGGTTTCCTTTTGTGCTATTAATACGAATTGTACTCCTAAAAATATTTCAAATGAGTAAAAAATAAAGAACAAATATCGTTAGTAAATTAATAAAATTTATTCTTGCCTAAAAATAAGATAACATGAGTAAAACAGAAAAAATTGTAATTATTGGTGCTGGTTTCGCAGGACTAAGACTTGCACAAGACTTAATAAATCACCCAAATTACGAGGTGTATTTAATTGACAAGCAAAATTACCACCAATTTCAACCACTTATGTATCAAGTAGCCACGGCTAGGCTTGAACCTGCAAGTATTTCCTTTCCGTTACGAAAGGTTTTTCAAAAGGCAAAAAACGTAAGAATTAGAATTACAGAAGTAGCGGAAATTAATTTCGAAGACCAGTTTGTTAACACACCTATTGGCGATTTTGATTACGACCATTTGGTGATTTCTATTGGTTGTACAACCAATTATTTTGGGAACGAAAACCTAAAGAATTTCGCTTACCCCATGAAAACTATTCCTGAAGCCATACAGCTTAGAAATAGAATTCTACAAACTTTTGAAAACGCGCTTAACACCACCGACCCCGAAAAACTTCAAACTTTACTAAATTTCGTCATTGTTGGTGGAGGCCCTACTGGTGTAGAGTTAGCAGGTGCTTTAGCAGAAATGAAACAACACATTTTACCTAAAGATTATCCTGATAAAGATTTCTCTAAACTAAAAATATATTTATTAGAAGGCAGTCCGAACACACTGAGTCCAATGAGTGAAGGCTCTCAAAAAATGTCTCAAAAGTATTTAGAAGAACTTGGTGTTTCCGTAGTTACAAATACCTTTGTTAAAGATTATGATGGCACCATTGTTACCCTAAATACAGGAAAAACAATAAACTCTAAAAATGTAATTTGGGCAGCAGGTGTAACCGGAAATGTTATTAAAGGTTTCCCTGAAACTTGTATTACTCGTGGCAATCGACTTATTGTTAATCGCCAAAACGAAGTTACTGGTTTAAAACATGTTTACGCCTTAGGAGATATTGCATACATGGAAACTCCTAATTTCCCGAAAGGCCATGCACAAGTAGCGAGTGTAGCTTTGCAACAAGCTTCGCTTTTGGCCGAGAATTTAAACAGAAAAGTTAAAAACAAGCCTTTAAAAGATTACGAGTACACCGATAAAGGTTCTATGGCAACCATTGGAAAACGCAAAGCCGTTGTAGATTTGCCTAAATTTAGTTTCCAAGGACGTTTGGCCTGGTTTACCTGGATGTTTATTCACTTAATGCTCATTTTGAGTATCAAAAACAAACTTCTAATTTTCATGAATTGGATGATTAGTTATTTTAATAACGACAGCACGTTACGAATTATAATGAAACCTGTTGCAACCAAAGTTAAAACCACAAAAGAATAATGCCGTTAAACATCGTTTTAGTTGAACCAGAAATCCCCAATAACACCGGAAACATAGGCCGTTTAGCTCTAGGATCGGGCTCACACTTACACCTTGTAAAGCCTTTTGGTTTTGAAATATCGGATGCGCGATTAAAACGTGCTGGATTAGATTATTGGAAACATCTTTCTATTACGTATTACGATAATATTGATGAATTCTTCAAAATTAATCATGATAAAAAAATGGCGTTTCTTTCTAGCCATGGTGAAAAAAAACATTGGGATATTCCTTTTGAAGACGATTTGTTTCTTGTTTTCGGAAAAGAATCGGTTGGTCTTCCAAAATGGATTAATGAAACTTACGCAAATCAGCTTTATAAAATCCCTCTGTATAGTGAACATGTGCGTAGTTTGAATATAGCGAATGCCGTCAGTATTGTAACTTATGAAGGATTGAAACATCTTTAAATTTTCATATTTCGTTTAGGTCTAAATTCACCTTCAAACCAATTACTCTATATTTGCCCCACAAAACAGCAAAATGGCTTCTACTTTACTTTCATCACCTTTACAAGGATTTACCGATTTCCGTTTTCGCAACGCCTTCCATCATTATTTTGGAGGTATCGACACCTTTTATGCGCCGTATATTAGATTGAATGGAAAGTTGAAAATTAAACAATCGTATCAAAATGATTTACAACCGGAAAACAACACGACTTTAGAGGTTATTCCGCAAGTGATGACGAACGATGCCGACGAGTTCATTTTTGTTGCCAAGTACGTACAGAGCTTAGGTTATAAAGAATTAAATTGGAATTTAGGTTGTCCTTACCCTATGGTGACAAAATCTGGTATGGGTTCAGGATTGATTTGTAATCCTAATAAAATTAACGACATTTTACACAAAGCCCATAACGAAACCGATATTTTGGTTTCCATGAAAATGAGAATGGGTTATGAACATGCCGAAGAAATTCTAGATGCCTTTCCTATTTTAGACCAATATCCACTTAAAAACATTGCTATTCATGCCCGAATTGGAAAGCAACTTTACAAAGGCCCTGTAGATTTAGATGCTTTTGAAAAATGCATTAGTAGTACCAAACACAAATTATATTATAATGGTGATATTACTAGCGTTTCAACATACAAAGCTATTGAAGAACGTTTCCCAAGTATCGATCATTTCATGATGGGACGTGGCTTAATTGCCGATCCATTTTTACCTAGTATGATAAAAAATAATACTACGGAATACCCAAAGGATCGTTGGTCTATTTTTTCTGAATTCCATGATACTATTTATCAACAATACGACGCATATTTATCTGGACCAACACCTATAAAAATGAAAATGCTTGGCTTTTGGGAATTCTTTTCTCAATCGACATCAAATCCGCAAAAAACTTACAAAGCCATAAAAAAGGCCACAAACCCCGTAAAATACAGACAAGCTGTTGATAAAATTATAGCGACTGAAATAAAAGTTAAACGCGCGTTTTAAATTTTACTGTAATATAGTTAATACCACTTCCATAGTATTTGATTCTTAAATATCTTCCTTCTAAACAAAGAGAGGTTAAACTTACACTTCTTACCTGCTATAAACCTATTGTTAAAGTATTACAAAGCAACCTAACACCTTAGTAAACACTTAAAAACCAAATAATTACAACTAAACACCTTTTAATTACATTTTGACGGTTTTAATTTGAACAGATAAAATTAAAATTTACATTGGTTTACCAATCTGGGAAACCAATTAATTAACCATTAAAACTAAACTAAAATGCCATTAAGAACTACCCTCAGCATGCTTTCTTGTTTTAAACCTTTTCGTTCAAAAGCAGTCTTTATTGTATTAATTTTCAGCTGTAACCTCCAAGTTTTGGCGCAAACATTTACCGATGCAGAAGATCTAGTAGATGCCGTAAACGCCAGTACCAATGGTGGTACTTTTATTGTTAAAAACGGAACTTACAATGATTTTGAAGCCACGTTTGAAGTCATGGCCACAGCGGTCACCCCCATTATTATTAAGGCTGAAACTGTTGGCGGTGTAACCTTAACAGGCGAATCGCATTTTGTTTTTAAAAAATCGGCTCACATTACTTTAGAAGGTTTTGTGATTGACGGTGTTGGCGATAATTCTTTAATAAAATTAGAAGGCTGTAACAACATTCGAATTACAAGAAATATTTTTGAGTTAGTTACTGAAGAATCTATTAAATGGGTTTATATCGGCGGCGTTTATAACGACAACACTAAACCATTTGTTTACCCAAGCCATAACAACAGAATAGACCATAATATATTTCAGAATAAAACTACGCCAGGTCATTACATTACGATAGATGGCACCACAGATTCTAACGATGTAGCCTACCAATCACAATACGACAGAATAGACCACAATCATTTTAAAAATAATGGACCAAGAGCTGTTAACGAACAAGAATCTATTAGAATTGGTTGGAGCGAAATGTCACAATCAAGCGGCTATACAATCGTCGAATTTAATTTATTTGAAGATTGCGACGGCGACCCTGAAATTGTTTCTATAAAATCGTCGGACAATACGGTGCGCCATAATACTTTTAAAAGCAGTTATGGCACACTATCTTTTAGACACGGAAATAACAACAGAGCAGAAGGCAATTACTTTTTCGGCAACGGAAAGGCCATAACCACATCTCCTGATGGCGCTACATTATACACCGGAGGCATACGTATTTACGGCAAAAACCAAGTAATTATTAACAATTACATGGAAGGTTTAACTGGCACCCGTTGGGATGCACCAATTACCTTAACTCTAGGCGACGCTATTGATGGGCAAAGCAGCAGTTTGTCAAAACATTTTAGAGCAGAAAACGTATTAATTGCATACAACACTTTGGTGAATAACAGCCATGGTATTGAAATTGGTTACGACAACAACAATGCGTATTCTAAAGATTTAGAAAACATAACCATTGCAAACAATTTAATTACAGGATCGGAAAATGCTTTAGTTGAAATTGTAGATACCGATAACGACCAAGGCGATAACATTACTTGGAAAAACAACCTATTTTTCCCAAAAGATAACGCTGTACTTTTAGCTGGAGCAACATCAACAAGTTTTGATATGAGCGAAGTGGTTAATGAAAACCCTAATATTATTTTTGATGCAGATTCTGGGACTTGGAAAACCTCCGCAACCACCCCATTATATAGCAATGGTGTTACTAACGAATCTATTTCCGAAGATATTGAAGGACAAATGAGACCGACAAGTAGTAATCCTGGAGCCGATCATTTTAGCACAGAAAGCATAAGATACAAACCTTTAAACTCCACTGATGTTGGACCAGATGCTTATGAAATTGATGATACTTCAGAAAGCTTATATCTTTCATCAATAGCACCGTTTCCTGCTTCGGAAGCGTCTCAAAATGTAACTATTACATCTAATGTAGATTGGACTGTAAACAACTCAACCAATTGGGTTTCTGTAACACCAACAAGCGGCAGCAATAACGGAAGTATTGAAATTTCCGTTCTACAAAACCCAACATTTTCAACGCGCTCAACACAAATCACTATTGAAGGTGGTAACATTTCAAGAACGTTAGAAATTATACAAGGTCCTGCAGACCCAAAAGATGGGCTCATTTTAATTAACGACCAATCGAGCAACGATAACGTTAGCATACATTATGTTTTTGCTGAAGAAATTACAGATACGAAAAACAATATTGCCGCACATTCATTAGATAAAAATTTTGACACCCAATGGTCGGGAAAAAATATTGATGGTGAACCTGGTGAAATTATTTTCGATTTAGGAGGAACATATAACCTACAACTTATAGATTATGCTAGCACCAATGGGAAACGCTATGAGTTTCAAATATGGACATCAACAACAGGAACTGCTGAGGCCGATTTCTCAAATGCCTTTCCAGGTGAAAGTAATTTAGTTTGCGAAACCAATAATGATGTTTTCACTAGCTACAAACTCCCACAAGTAGCTGTAGGTACGAAATATGTCAAAATAATTGGTTTCGGTCAACCAGATCGTCCAAGTGATTGGAATACCATTTCAGAAATTGAGTTTTATAGCACCGTAAGCCTATCAACTTCAAGCGAGCCGTTACAAACTCGTATCCTATTATATCCTGTCCCTACTAAAAATCAACTTCATATTAAGTCGTTAGATACTCCTGTAAAAAACATCAAAATTTATGGCGTAGATGGCCGCCTTGTTTTAAATCAAGATGTAAAAATGACCTCTTCAGAAGCGACAATTAATACATCAACCCTGAAAAATGGTGCTTATATTATTAATTTAACGAACGAGAATAGCCTAAATCATTCAGAAATATTTATTATTTCACAGTAAATAATAAAAAATTCAAAAAAAATTAACAAGTCATTAAACCTTTTCGAAAAAACAGAGTCAAAGAAAGCAGTTCAAACCATTAAAAACAAAACAAATGATATCAAAAACTTTAAAATTCGGAATAGTTGTAGTGGCCTTATGTGCCTTTTCAGTAACAAACGCACAAGACAGAAAGAAGCCAGACCCAGAAAAAATGTTTGCTTCTTATGACGCTGATGAAGACAAATTAATTTCTTTAGATGAATACAAATCTAAAAAACGTAAAAAAGAAATGGAAGCTGACGTATTAGAAAAACGTTTTGCTAAAATGGACGAAAACAGCGATGGATCGGTTACTTTAGAAGAATTTAAAGCATCAATGAACAACCAAAAAGGTAAAGGAAAAGGAAAAGGTAAGAAAAAAGAATAATCCGCAATAATTACCCTATAATTTTAAGAAAAGACAACTCTCAAGGTTGTCTTTTTTTTGTGAATTAATTAATAACATCTTCCATTTTTATTCCTAATAATTAATCGTATTTTTACCGCTAATAAATTCAAATTATTTAATGGGTAAAATCATCGCAATTGCTAACCAAAAAGGAGGTGTTGGAAAAACAACCACATCGGTAAACTTAGCAGCATCCTTAGGGGTATTAGAAAAAAAAGTATTGCTTATTGATGCTGACCCTCAAGCCAATGCCAGTTCAGGAATAGGCATAGATGTAGAATCTGTAGAGATTGGAACTTACCAAATTTTAGAGCATTCTAACACGGCAAGAGAGGCCATTATGAAAACTGATACGCCGAATTTAGATATCATTCCGGCTCATATCGACCTGGTAGCCATAGAAATAGAACTTGTTGATAAAGACGAGCGCGAGTATATGATGAAAAAATCGTTACAAGAAATTAAAGACGATTACGATTATATTTTAATTGATTGTGCGCCATCATTAGGCCTACTAACATTAAATGCTTTAACGGCTGCCGATTCAGTAATTATCCCAATTCAATGTGAATATTTTGCGTTGGAAGGCTTAGGAAAACTATTAAACACTATAAAAAGTGTTCAGAAAATACATAACCCAGATTTAGACATCGAAGGGTTACTTTTAACTATGTACGATTCACGTTTACGACTTTCAAACCAAGTGGTAGAAGAAGTTCAGAAACATTTTAACGATATGGTTTTTAAAACCATAATACAAAGAAACGTACGATTAAGCGAAGCGCCAAGTTATGGCGAAAGCATTATTAACTACGATGCCAGTAGTAAAGGTGCCACAAATTACCTGAGTTTGGCAAGAGAAGTTATCACTAAAAATGAATAATTATGGCTAAGGCAACAAAAAAACAAGCTTTAGGACGAGGTTTATCGGCTCTTTTACAAGATCCGACTAACGATATACAATCGGCAGAAGATAAAAATGCAGATAAAGTTATTGGAAATATTGTCGATTTAGACATTGATTATATTGAAGTTAACCCTTTTCAGCCTCGTACTAATTTCAGTGAAGAATCATTACGAGAATTAGCCTCTTCTATTAAAGAACTAGGCATTATCCAGCCTATAACGGTTCGAAAATTAGGTTTAAACAAATACCAATTGGTATCTGGAGAACGCCGTTTTAGAGCTTCTAAATTATTAGGTTTAGAAACCATTACGGCTTACGTTAGAATTGCAAACGATCAAGAATCGCTAGAAATGGCCTTGGTTGAAAACATTCAACGTCAAGATTTAGACCCGATTGAAATTGCCCTTTCATACCAAAGATTAATAGACGAAATAAATTTAACGCAAGAGCAAATGAGCGAGCGCGTTGGAAAAAAACGTTCTACCATTGCCAATTATTTGCGTTTGCTAAAGTTAGATCCTATTATCCAAACTGGAATGCGAGACGGTTTTATTTCTATGGGACATGGGCGTGCTTTAATTACTATTGAAGACCAATCGATTCAACTAGATATTTACGAAAAAATTCTTTCTAACAAATTATCGGTTAGAGATACAGAAGTTTTAGTTCGCAATTATAACAATAATGAAACGGTTGAAGCTCCTATAAAAAAGGAAGCTGCACCGAGTATGCCAAATTTTGTTAAAACAGGTATTAACTCGTTTTCGGAATACTTTGGACATAAAATTGACGTTAAAGTCTCTAAAAACGGAAAGGGAAAAATTACAATCCCATTTCATTCCGAAGAAGATTTTAACCGTATTAAAAAATTAGTTGAAGGTGATTCAAAATAAATTTAAAACATTTCTAACAACCATATTATGCACACTTCTGTGTTGTTTTTCTTTATTCGCACAAGATAAACCACAAGAAGAAGCGAAAGAAGAGGAAAACGAAGCAGTGCTACTTCCGGAAGGCGTGGTTATAGATTCTATTATTCAAATCACGGAACCTTTCGATGCCTTAAGACCAGCAAAAGCAGCCTTTTATTCGGCTATTTTACCAGGTTTAGGGCAAGCTTACAATAAAAAATATTGGAAAATCCCCATCGTATATGCTGCACTTGGCACCGGTGTTTATTTTTACATTAACAATAACAACGAATACAACCGCTTTCGCGATGCTTATAAAAGTCGTTTAGCAGGTTTTGAAACCGATGAATTCTATTTCAGTGCGGCCGGCGAAAAACTAGACGATCCGCGTGTGAGCACAGAACGTTTGGAAACCGCTCAAGAATTTTACAAAAAAAACAAAGAAATATCTTTACTTGTGCTTGTTGGCATGTATGCTTTAAACATCATAGAAGCCAATGTAAATGCGCATTTACTTCAATATAATGTCGATGAAAATTTATCATTGGCACCACACTACAAATTCAATGAAATTGACGCAAAAAGCGACATTGGATTAACTTTAAATTTCAAATTTTAATATGAATATTGCTTTACTCGGATACGGGAGAATGGGACAAACCATTGAACAAATTGCTATTAAACGCGGCCATACTATTGTTTTAAAGGTTGATAAAGAAGATAAAGATTATGATATTTCAAAAGCCGATGTTGCTATAGATTTTAGTATTCCAAACGTCGCATTTCAAAATATTTCTAATTGCTTAAACAACAATGTTCCCGTAATTTCAGGAACCACAGGTTGGTTAGAAAACTACGATAATGCCGTGGCCTTATGCGAAGAGAAAAAGGGAGCTTTTATTTATGCTTCAAATTTTAGTTTAGGCGTTAACATCTTTTTTGAGTTGAACAAAACTTTAGCCAAAATGATGAGTACTTTAAAAGAGTACAATGTTTCTATGGAAGAAATTCATCATACTAAAAAATTAGATGCCCCGAGCGGAACAGCCATTACTTTAGCCGAAGGTATCATCGCTAATAACCCAAATTACGAAGGTTGGTTGCTTGATGATAAAGCAGACAAAAAATTACCTATAGTTGCCAAACGTATCGAGGATGTTCCTGGCACGCACACGGTAACTTACGAAAGTGAAGTAGACACCATAACAATAGATCATGTAGCACATAACAGACAAGGTTTTGCTCTTGGTGCTGTAATTGCAGCCGAATGGATTGTTGGAAAAGCAGGCGTTTTCACCATGAACGATGTGTTAAACATTGGTTAAAAAACAACATTTATGTAACGCTAAACCGGGTTTAGCAACTTATACCCAATGAATTTTAGTAAGATTGATAATTATTAAGTTTTGCATTTTTTAGTTTCTTCAGAATTAAAAATATAATAAAACCGAACGTCATCAATTATATAAAATTTCATTTTGTATTCATCAATAAATAAAATTTTAGGATTATGACATTAATGCAATGGTTTATATTCATTTTGATTATTCAAGTGATTCACGGATTAGGAACTTGGAAATTATACACAAAAGCTGGAAGACAAGCTTGGGAAGCCTTTATTCCGGTATATAACGGCGTTATATTAATGAAAATTATTAACCGTCCGCTATGGTGGGTTATCCTTTTATTTCTCCCAATTGTAAACATGATTATGTTTCCTGTAATTTGGGTAGAAACAGCTAGAAGTTTCGGGAAAAACACAACTCTAGACACCGTTTTAGCAGTTGTTTCCTTAGGTTTTTACAACTACTACCTGAACTATGTTGCAGATGTAACTTACATTGAAGATAGAAGTTTACAACCTAAATCGGCTACGGGAGATTGGGTAAGCTCTATTTTATTTGCCATTGTTGCAGCAACTATTGTACATACTTATTTTATTCAGCCATTTACGATTCCTTCATCTTCTTTAGAAAAATCATTACTTGTTGGCGACTTCCTTTTTGTAAGTAAGTTTCATTATGGAGCAAGAATACCAATGACAACCATTGGAGCGCCTATGGTGCATGACACTATTCCGGGTTTAAAAAAGAAATCGTACCTATTTAACGATCATTATGACGAACGTAAAACTTCTCTAATTAATAAATTACAACTACCCTATTTACGTATTCCAGGTTTCGAAAATATAGAACGTAACGAGATTGTTGTTTTCAACCAACCTGCCGATACGCTGTTGGATATGAACAACTTTACGCCAGACAGAAACTACTACAAGCCTATAGATAAAAAAACCAATCTTGTAAAACGATGCGTTGCTATTGCTGGCGACAGCCTAGAAATTCGTGATGGTTTTGTTTATATTAATGGGAAGAAAAACGAATTACCAGACCGGGCACATTTACAGTTTAGCTATTTGGTTCAACCTAAAACCAATCAGTTTAATCCTGCATATTTAAAAGAACGTTATGATATTACGGATGGTTTTGGCATTATCAACAACCAAAACACCTATTACTTTTCAGCCATTTCAGATGAAGCTTTAGCGCAGTTTAAAAATCATCCAAACGTGGCTAGCATCACCCCTAATAAGAAAGAAAAAGGTGTTAGAGATCCTAATATTTTTCCTCACGATCCGAATTACGATTGGAATGTGGATTTCTTCGGACCACTTTATATCCCTGAAGAAGGCAAAACAATTGATATCAATTTAGATGTTTTACCGCTTTACAAACGTGTGATTACAGAATATGAACACAACGATTTACAGGTGAAAGGCAATCAAATTATAATTAATGGCGAAGTGGCCACAACTTATACCTTCAAACAAAATTATTATTGGATGATGGGTGATAACCGCCACAATTCTATAGACGCGCGTGCTTGGGGCTTTGTGCCTTTCGATCACGTGGTTGGAAAACCTGTATTTATTTGGATGAGTTGGGATGGATCTAGCCCACGTTGGGAACGTTTCTTCACTACCGTTAGTGGTAGCGGAAAAGCAACCTCTTTTTTAATTCCGTTTTTAATTTTGCTAGCAGGATGGTTCGGATTTAAAAAATGGAGAACTATGAAAGCCGATAAAAGCTAAAAAAAACAAATTGTACTTATGAATAACGCGCTAATAGAAAGCCTTCTAAAAGCCTTAGAGTTTTCGCCTGAAAACATAGAATTGCGATTCCAAATTGCAAAAATGTATACCGATGCTTTAAACTATGAAGAAGCCGAAAAACATTTGTTATTCATTTTGGATAAACAACCTAAAGCGGCTTATAAGTTCTTTTTAGCGGAATGTTATTTCAAACAGAAAAAATATAATTTAACAGACGTTATTCTTGAAGAATTAATAGATAACGAAGAACACATCGATTACTTAGAACTTCAATGTTCTAGCCATATCGAACAGAATCAAAACGAAGAAGCCCTTGCTGTTTATCAGCGTATTCTGGAGATTGATAACCACTATAGAAACGACGATTTCGAAAGCTTATTTAAAGTAGCTATTGAAGATTTTGACGACGACTTCATAGATGAAGATGCCATTCATTTCTTAAAAAAACCGGACGTCAACTTCGACAGTGTTGGCGGTATGGATAAAGTAAAAGAGGAAATTGATTTAAAAATAATCAAACCGCTTTTGCACAAAGATTTATACAAAGCTTACGGCAAAAAAATTGGAGGTGGTATTTTACTTTATGGCCCTCCAGGCTGTGGAAAAACTCACATTGCACGCGCTACCGCTGGTGAAATCAATGCAAATTTCATTAATATCGGTATTAACGATATTCTAGATATGTGGATGGGCAGTTCTGAAAAAAACTTACACGAAATATTTGAAACTGCTCGAGCCAACAAACCTTGTGTTATTTTTATAGATGAAATTGATGCCCTTGGTGCCAATAGGAACGACGTTAACAAAACCGCTGGGCGCACTGTTATCAATCAGTTTTTATCTGAACTTGATGGCATAGATTCTGATAACGATGGTATTTTGGTTTTAGGTGCTACAAATGCACCTTGGTATATTGATCCTGCTTTCCGTCGTCCGGGACGTTTCGATCGTATCATCTTTGTTGCGCCACCAGATGAAGCTGCACGTGAAGCTATTTTTAACATTCAATTAAAAGATAAACCGACCGATAATATTAAACTAAAAGATCTAGCTAAAAAAAGTAAAGCGTTTTCTGGGGCTGATATTAAATCAAGTATTGATATTGCTATTGAAGCAAAATTATTAGAATCGTTCAAAGATGGGATTCCAAAACCTTTAACTACGAAAGATATTTTAAAAGCTTTTGGTAAAATGAAAGCCTCTACCAAGGAGTGGTTTCAATCTGCAAAAAACTACGCACTTTACTCAAACGATTCGGGTTTATACGATGATATTTTAGTGTATTTAAAAATTAAAAAATAATGGATAGCCCAAATCTAGAACGCGGCATTCAGCTTTTTGAAATTGGAAGATATAAAGATGCTATTTCGTATTTTCAATCGGCCTTATCGGAAAACGTCAATAACACCACCGCTAAATATTTTTTGGCACAATGCCTTTTTCAAACAGGCGCATTGGATAAAGCTTTAAATTTAGCTTTGGATTTACGACGCGACATTCCAGATGCTGCTCATGTTTATTTCCTTTTGTCTCAGCTTTATCTACATCAAAAAAAGATTAAAGAAGCCGAGGAAAACATTGATAAATCGATAGCACTTGATCCTTACCAGGACACTTCATTTGGGCAAAAAGCATACATTGAATTGTCGAAGAAAAAATTTGAGGATGCTCTAAAATCTGCCAATGAAGGTTTAAGGTTAAATCCGAAAAGTAATTTCTGTTTAAATGCCCGAACCACTGCACTCACAAAATTAAATAGAAAAGACGAAGCTAAATCATCCATTGAGCATTTACTTGAAGATGATCCTGAAGATGCGCATTCGCATGCTAACGTCGGTTGGAGCTACCTGGAACACAACAACACCAAAGATGCTTTAAACCACTTTAAAGAAGCCTTATCGCTTAACCCTAATTTGGAATATGCACGGTCGGGAATGCTTACCGCTATAAAATCTAAAAACAAAGTTTACAACCTGTATTTGCGCTATTCCTTTTGGATGAATAAGCAGTCGGGGAAAAACCAATGGATTTTTATTATTGGTATTTATATTGCCTATAAACTCTCGGTTAAACTAATTTCAGCATCGGGATATACTTTTTTATTAATTCCGCTCATCATCATCTATTTATTATTTGCTTTGGGCAGTTGGATTATGGAACCTTTATCTAATATGTTGCTTATTTTAGACAAATACGGCAAGTATTTATTAGACCAAAAAGAAAAGTTAAGCGGACAAGTATTTTTCGCTTTACTTATTGGTGCTTTAGTCATGTTTCTGTGTAACATAGCTACTAAAAATGACTATTTCACCATGTTAAGTTTAACCTGTTTAGCCGCCATATTACCACTAACTCGTGGCGTTTTAGCAAACACCAAAAAATCTAAAATAATAAACTTAGCTTACGGAGGTGTTATGATATTCGCAGCCATTGGTTTAACATTATTTGGAGGTACCATCGCGCAAATTGGTATTACCGTTGGTGTGATGTTTATTGCGTATACTTGGCTAAGCAACTTTTTTACTTCATAATGAGCATTTTAATTCACCCTACATATTTCCCAAGTATTTCGAATTTTGTTGCTATCGCAAATGCCGATGAATTGGTATTTGAAGTTGACGATAATTTTTTAAAACAAACTTACCGAAACCGTGCTTACATTTATGGAGCTAACGGGAAGTTGACTTTAAACATCCCGGTAATTCACTCGCAAAAGAACAGACAAAAGTATCGTGATGTAAAGATTTTTAATGATGAAAACTGGCAAAGTTTACATTGGAAATCACTCTTATCAGCATACAGAACATCTCCTTTTTTTGAATATTATGAAGACGAGCTGAAACCACTTTTTGAAATGAAAGCCGATTACATTTTAGATTTTAATTTGAAGTGTTTCGAAATCGTTTGTGAATGTTTACAATTAGAAATCCCGACATCAAAAACTGAAACATTCCAACCTATTGTTGATGGTGTTAAAGATTTTAGGTTTTTAGTGCATGCTAAAAAAGAACAACCCCAACATTTAGAAAACTACACCCAAGTGTTTAACAACAAACATGGGTTTATTCCTAATTTAAGTATTTTGGATTTACTTTTTAATGAAGGTCCTAATGCGCTTAATTATTTAGAATCTCAAACTATCACTCCTAAATAATGTTACAGTCAATTGCACATTACGGATGCCATTTTTTACTTCCGCTGTTAGTGGCGCTCATTTGGTTTAAACCGTATTGGAAAATGGCCTATATCATTATGGTTTGTGGCATACTTATCGATTTAGACCACTTACTCGCAAATCCTATTTTCGATCCGAATAGATGTAGTATAAACTTCCATCCGCTTCATACCTACTATGCATTTGCTGTGTATTTAATTCTTACCCTTTTTAAGAAAACCCGTTTAATTGGTTTAGGTTTGGCTATCCACATTATTGCAGACGTGGTAGACTGCAGTTTTATGCAGTAAACAGACCAGTTCAAATCGGAGTATTTCACAAAAATCTACTCTTTTAAACTCAATGTAGTGCTTATAGGGTAATGGTCGGAATAATGATTCTCGTAGCTTTTAAATCCGTTTACAGAGAAGGCATCGTCAGCAAATATAAAATCAATACGCAGTGGGAAAAACTGAAAATCGTAAGTACGACCGAAACCACTTCCGGCTTCTTTAAAAGTGTCGTTTAAATCGTCTTTAATTTTTCTATAAACATAAGAAAAAGCCGTGTTATTAAAATCGCCACATACAATGGTTTTGTACTTGCATTTTGCTTTGTGGTCTAAGAAAAGTTCCGTTTGATATTGTTGACGCTTAAAAGTAGACCCAACACGTTTTAGAAGGCGTTCGGAGTCTTCATTCTTTAAGCTTTCTGCTTTTGGGTTTATACGTAACGATTCTAGGTGAATATTATAAATGCGCATTGTGTCTTTTCCTTTTACAACATCGGCAAATATGGCGTTGTTGGAGGTATTTGGAAACTCAATAGAACCTGTATTTATTATAGGAAACTTAGAAAAAATGGCTTGTCCGTATTTGAATTTCTTCCCTGATAATTTCTCGAACTTATATTTAAAATAAGATAGGTTGATATTTTTATGCGGATGATATTCTTGAATACTTAGAACATCGGGCGCTTCAGATTCTATAAAAGCTACTAAATCGGTTTCCACGTTTTCTTCAGGAATCCAATTGTATAGATTAAAAAGACGCACGTTATAATTCATGACTTTAAAATTCTGAGGATCTTCAATTGCTTTTGCGGATGAAAACTTATACAAGGATCCAAAGGAAAAGTAAGTGATAATAAGCACTAAAAGCGAGATGGTAAATTGCTTTTTTAGTCGGATAACCCAATATACAAAAAACAAGACGTTTACTAATATTAAGAATGAAACGCCTAAATTAATGACCGATAGAATGGAAAATGTTTTAGGTGGTAAATAAGGTAACACAATAGAAAGCAATAACAACAACGCTACAATGCTATTGACGATGTATATTAGTTTATTAATGAAACTTAAATTTTTCATTCTGCTTTTATTGACCTTTTAGATAAATACGTTTTTAGGTTGGCAATAGACTTCGGGATGGCTGCGTTAGGGATTGATGCGGCATCCTTTTTTTTTTCTTCTGATTAATAACGTTAATAGTATGTAAACTCTATTTTGACAAAACCTTCTTTTCTATGCAAATATGCCAAAAAAAAAGATATAGCGGAAAGCCCGACCCTTTTCGGGTAACGCCCAAATAACAACGCTACTATTTACCGGCTCGAAAGAGCAATTCTTTTTCTTCGGCTGTTAGGCTGTCATAACCACTTTTACTGATTTTATCTAAAATGATATCGATTTGTTTCTGATTGTTGAATTTACTAAAATCAGATTTTTTAAAACCTCCAACCTTCGTTTTATTTTTATGCACTGTTTTTAACGGACTCTTTTTTGAGGCTTTAAACAGATTGCTAATAGCATCTATAAGGCGCTCGAAAGATTTCCCTATATCGTTACCTTTTACTAACTGTGTTGCGTAAACATAGCCTAAGAGACCGCCACCGAGATGGGCTAAATTACCTCCTGCATTTGCCCCGAAAAGACCAACAACGTCCATTATTACGATAGCTAACCCAATATACCAAAGCTTAACATTGAATGTAAAAACACGTACTTCTTGGTTGGGCATATAAGCGCATAGAAAAATTAACAAGGCACGAACGGCCGCCGAAGCTCCTACTAAGCTTGAGTTTGTTCCGAAAAATGAAGGTAATAAGCTATAACATAGTATGAACAAAACGCCACCAGAAATAGCTCCTAAAAAGTAAACATTTAGCGCGGTTTTAGCACTAAAAAGGTTTAAAAACATGCGCGCAATAACGTATAGCCAAAGCATATTGAAAAGCATGTGTAAAAAATCGTAATGCACGAAGGCGTACCCGATTATAGACCACGGTGAGATGAGCGCTTCGAAGGCATCGCTTGGTAACGCCAACCAGCTAATGGCTGGACGATAAACTAAACCTAGAATGAAAATGACTAGGTTTACCGCGATTAATTTCTCTAATATATTAAGTTGCGTTAACTTATATTTTATGTCGGTGGTTAGACTCATTAGTTCCAACGGTTTTTGTTAAACTGTGTTTTTTTCCAGTAATACATAATTAAAAAGCCTGTGATTGCACCACCAACGTGCGCCATATACGCCGTATTACTTGGACTGAAAAAGGACTGCCCTGTGATACCAGAAATTAAATCTAAAAGAATAATGGCTGGTATAAAATACTTGGCTTTTATAGGGATGGGCAGAAAAATCATCATTAATTCGGCATTAGGATTCATCATGGCGAAAGCGGCCATAATACCCATAATACAACCCGAAGCACCTACCATACTAGCATTAAAAGCTGGGAATATATCTTTTAATAATGCAATTTGAGATTGTGTTACTCCGGCAATGGTTTCGTTATTAGCAAGCATACTTTTGATGCTTTCGGCAGATAAACCTGAATTTAACAACGCGTTATAATCTGGTAAATATTGATAATAGTAAAATCCTATTTGTAATAAAACGGCTCCTAATCCTGCCGAAATATAAATAAACAGAAATCGTTTTGCGCCTAAAGTTTGTTCTACTGGCGAACCAAACATCCAGAGTGCAAACATGTTAAATAACAAGTGTGTTACACTTAAATTATCGAGATAACCACCTCCATGCATAAACATGTGAGTTATAAGTTGCCACGGTTTGAATAGTTCGTTTTGCGGAAAATACATAGAGAACCATTGGTAAAAACTACCATGACCTATAAATATAGTACCGATAAACATAATCACGTTAATGATTATAAGGTGTTTAACGGTTTCTGAAATTCGCATCATATCTTAAATAAATTTTTTGTCCAATTCATCCACACTCATCGTGATAAATGTGGTTCTGTTAGATGGTGAAACATTAGGCGCTTTACAAGCAAATAGCTTATTTACCAAATGTTCTTGCTCGTCCTTCTGTAGTGACTGGCCTGTTTTTATGGCTAAACTTTTTGCCATAGATTTTGCTAATAAATCGGTTGCTGAAAAATTACTATCGGGTACCTCGTTTTCCACGTCGCTTATCAATTGCTCTAAAATGATAGATACTTCACTTTCGGGAACACCAACAGGAACGCCTGTAATTTCAATAGACTCTTCTGTAACGTTTGAAAACACGAAACCGGTATGTTCTAAGTCTTCTTTTAACTGATTAATAACAACAATTTCCTGATTTGAAAAATGTAAATCTAAAGGAAATAGCAATTGCTGACTTAAAGCGCCTTTTATGGTTAGGTGTTGCAGATAATCTTCGTACAACACACGTTGGTGCGCACGATGTTGATCGATAACCAACATACCCGATTTTATAGTACTTACAATGTATTTGTTGTGTAATTGATAAGTGGTGTGCGTTTGCTCAATATCTTTATCGAACATAGACACGGTGGCCTCTTCGGTTTCAAAATGTACTTCGCTAAAATCTTGCTGCGTTTTTGTGCCTTTAGATTCTAGTCCAACATATAAACTTTCCCAACTTTCGGTTGGTTCTTTTTTATAAGATACTGTTCTAGTTGGGCTTGGCGTGTTTATGCCAACGACTTCTTCCTGGAAGGGATTAAAGCTTCGATCGACCTCGATACTAGGTGTTTTATTAGGCGTTGGTTTTAAATCGTAAGGCGTATCTAAATTAGCATCACGATCAAAATCTAAAACTGGCGCTATATTAAATTGCCCCAAACTGTGTTTTACTGCTGAACGTAAAATAGCGTACAACGTATGCTCATCATCAAACTTAATTTCCGTTTTTGTGGGGTGGATATTAATGTCAATAGTTTGCGGATCTACAGTTAGATTTAAAAAATAACTGGCATGTGTACCGTTCTTCAATAAACCATCGTAAGCTGAAGCTATAGCGTGATTTAGGTAAGCACTTTTTATAAATCTATCGTTTACAAAAAAATATTGCTCGCCTCTGGTTTTTTTAGCAAACTCGGGCTTACCAACAAAACCTGATATTTTTAGCACTTCAGTTTCCTCTTCTACAGGCACCAATTTCTCATTCGTTTTTGTTCCGAAGATATTTACAATACGTTGTCTGTAATTACTTATTGGTACATTGAAAGCTTCGCTACCATTATTATAAAGCACAAAACCAATACTTGGATGCGCTAAAGATACACGATGAAATTCGTCTATAATATGACGTAATTCTACATTATCCGATTTTAAAAAATTTCGTCTGGCAGGAATGTTAAAAAACAAATTCTTAACGGAAACCGATGTGCCTTGAGGTGTAACCACCACATCTTGAGCGGTAATTTTACTCCCCTCGATAACAATAGTGTTACCAACATCGTCATTTGGTTGTTTGGTTTTTAACTCCACATGAGCAATAGCAGCAATACTAGCTAAAGCCTCTCCACGAAAGCCTTTGGTGTGCAGTTGAAATAAATCTTCTGCACTTCGAATTTTAGACGTGGCGTGGCGTTCGAAGCTTAATCGGGCATCGGTAGTACTCATACCTTTACCGTTATCAATAACTTGAACCAGTGTTTTTCCGGCATCTTTTATAATAAGTTTAATAGAATCTGCGCCGGCATCAATGGCGTTTTCAAGCAGTTCTTTAACTACAGATGCTGGGCGTTGCACAACTTCTCCTGCGGCAATTTGGTTTGCGACATGATCGGGTAAAAGCTGAATAATATCTGCCATATATTTATTTAGAAAAGAATATAGATAAATCGAAATCGATGATAAATAGAAAAATAAGCACTAAAACAGCTGCAATTACTAATATGCGTCTATTGGCTTCTTTATCTCGATTGTCTTTAAGTTCGCTTAAGGCGTGGTTTAGCTTTGCTTTAAACCCTTTATTTTCGCCTACAGTAGTACGAAATTCGTCAAATTTATGTTTAATTTCAAAAGGGTTTCCTTCACCTTTATCGTCAAAATAACGTGGTGTATAACTGAATTTTTTGTTTTTTTTCGCCTTTAAGATTCCCATGATTTCTGTGTTTTTTAAAATGATTTGACTACATATACTTTTTTTCTAATAAATACATACAAATCAATAATAATACCAAAAATAAAATTAAGGTTTTTACTGGCATTGTGCCACGCACTTTACGTTTAACCTCTCGATTTTCTTTCCATTTAGAAATATAATCTTTGCGGTTAGCAGTTTCATTTAAACTAGAATCGGCCGTTTTATCTTGCGTAAAACGAGACTGATAATTAAATGTTTTATGTTTACGTGGTTTAAACAAAATGATGTGCGGTTATAAATCAAAAATACTTAAAAATAGACAGATATTAAGGATAGTCATCTTAAAAATTGTTAACAAAACAGAGAATTTCTGATCTTTAAAAAGATTAAAAACGGCTTTCTGCAAGAATTAAGAACAGGGTTTAAACAGAAACAGACTAAACAAACATCCATCAACTTCATTTTACCCCATCACCATACAACAGGCAATACACTTACCCGCGTTGTATAATCTGTAAAAAAAAAGATGTTTAGATTTAGCTGTTTTTACGTAATTCAGCCATTTTTATAGCAGCAATAGCCGCTTCGGTACCTTTATTACCGTGTTTTCCTCCAGAACGATCTATAGATTGTTGCATGTTATTATCAGTAAGCACACAGAAAATAACAGGTGTTTCACGCAGTACATTTAAATCTTTAATGCCTTGCGTTACCCCTTCGCATACAAAGTCGAAATGTTTGGTTTCACCTTGAATAACACACCCAATAGCAATAACGGCGTTCACCATTTGTTGTTGCATTTTTTTGCTACCATAAATAAGCTCAAAGCTTCCTGGCACATCCCAACGCACAATATTTTCGGGTAATACGCCATGTTCTAACAAGGCTTCTTTTGCGCCTTGAAATAAGCCTTCTGTAATGGTATCATTCCATTCTGAAACAACAATCCCAAATCGAAAACCTTTCGCATTTGGGATTGTTGTTTTATCGTATTCGGATAAATTATTGTTTGCCGTTGCCATATATGTTAACGCAATTTTTTATTTGTTAGCCAAAACCTGAGCTTTACCAATAAATACATCTACGGTAGCAGCTTCGGTTGCATTTGGAAAATCTTCTTTAATTCTTTCGAAATAAGATAACGCTTTATCAGCCTTTCCTAAATCTAAAGCAATAGTACCTGCTTTGTATAAATACATTGGTGTTGTGTATTCGTTGTTACGCATGGCAATCGCTTTTTCATAATAGTCTAAAGCATCGTCTTTTTGGTTTAATTGCACAAAGGCATCACCAATATTTCCTTTTGCTAAAGGCGCTAAAATTTCATCATCACTATCAAAGTTAGATAAATGTTCTACCGCATTTTTATAATCTTTCAATCTTAAATACGCTGTACCTGCATAATAGCTTGCTAAATTAGCAGCATCGGTTCCGCTATATTCTTCAATAATATCTAGCATACCAAATTTCCCCTCACCACCATTTAAGGCTAAATTATAAAGTGAATCTGACGCTACACCTGTTACGGCTTCATCAAAATATTTTTGCGCTTGGAACATATCGTTCATTGCGTTTTCTTGTTTCGGGCTAGATACAAATTCTTTATAAGCTAAAGAACCTAAAACCACCAAGGCAACTACACCAATAATGATGAAAATGTATTTTTGATTTTTCGCTACAAAGTCTTCTGTTTTAGAAGCTGTTTCGTCAAGCGTGTTAAAAACTTCTGCAGTTGTTGAACCTTCTTCGATATCGTGTTCCTTTTCTACTTTCGTTTTTGGTTTGTAACCTCTTTTATTATAAGTTGCCATTTTTATCTTTCTGTTAATGTGGCGCAAAAATATAATTTTTCTTCATAACTAAAAGGTTATTTATTTGATATTTTTCAATAATTTGCACTTCTTTTTAAGAGTTCACTCTCTTAACGCGCTTAAAGTTGCTATTTTCTATGATTTTAAAATCACTTTCGTTACTCAATTATAAAAATTTTGATAGTAAAACGTTTACTTTCAACGAGAAAATTAATTGTATTGTTGGAAATAATGGCATTGGAAAAACCAATGTGCTCGACGCTATCTATCATTTATCCTTCGGTAAAAGTTATTTTAATCCTATCGCTACGCAAAATATTAAGCATGACGAAGACTTTTTTGTGGTGAACGGCGACTATATAAAGGACGAAAAACCAGAAAAAGTAATTGTAAGTTTAAAACGCGGACAAAAAAAAGTAATAAAACGCAACAGCAAAGCTTATGAAAAATTTAGCGAGCATATTGGTTTTTTGCCACTTGTAATTATTTCACCGGCCGATCGCGATTTAATTATTGAAGGTAGTACAACCAGACGCAAATTTATAGATAGCGTAATTTCGCAAAGCGACACGAGCTACTTAAACTACTTAATAAATTACAATAAAATTTTAGCGCAACGGAATGCTTTACTGAAGTATTTTGCACTAAACCACACCTATAATAAAGATACACTAGACGTTTACAACAGCCAATTAACCGATTTTGGAACCCAGATTTTTGAAAAACGAGATGCTTTTCTAAAAACCTTTATCCCCATTTTTAAGTCGCGTTATGAAGCCATAAGTAACGGCAATGAAACGGTAGATTTAAATTACCAAAGTGATTTATTTGAAAACGATTTAAACACCTTGTTAAATAAGGTTATAAATAAAGATCGTGCACTGCAGTATACTAGTGTTGGAATCCATAAAGACGATTTAAACTTTAACATTTCGGAACACCCAATCAAGAAATTTGGAAGTCAAGGGCAGCAAAAATCGTTTTTAATCGCTTTAAAACTCGCGCAATTCGATTTTATAAAAGCACAAAGCGGTGTAAACCCCATCTTATTATTAGATGATATTTTCGATAAATTAGATGAGCAACGGGTGGCGCAAATTATAAAATTGGTGGACGATGAAAATTTCGGACAACTTTTTATTAGCGATACACATGCCGAACGTACTGAAAATGCAGTAAAGCAAGTGCACCAATCGTATGAGATTTTTAAATTGTAAATTTTAAATTGAATTCCACACCATTTTGAAATACAAATAATGTATAATACAGATTATCTAAACTTAGTAAAACCCTCAAAAATTTAACCTCATGGCAAAACGAAATAACGAAAACTTAAGCATTTCCGACGCATTAAAAGAATTTGTAGAAACCAACAGATTAGAAAAAGGCTTAGACAAAGTTAACGTGGCTGAAGCTTGGGAGAAACTTATGGGTAATGGTGTAAATAATTACACCACATCGGTAGCATTAGAGCGCGAAACTTTATACATACAACTGTCTTCAAGTGTTTTAAGAGAAGAATTAAGCTACGGAAAACAAAAAATAATAGACCTTTTAAATGAAGAATTAGGCAAGGATATTATTAAAAAACTGGTTTTAAGATAATTAGCCCTAAAAAAATTATATAAATATTTTAAAATATATTGCCAACATATTGATTTTTACATTATCTTTGGCACTTAATTATTATAATACACATTAAAATGAGTAAAGGTACCGTAAAATTCTTCAATGATTCTAAAGGATTTGGATTCATCACTGAAGATGACAACAACAAAGAACATTTCGTACACATTTCTGGATTAATCGATGAAATTCGTGAAGGTGATGCAGTTGAATTCGATCTACAAGAAGGTAGAAAAGGATTAAACGCCGTAAACGTAAAAGTAATCTAATTATATATAGATTCTAAAATTTACAAAGAAAGCCTATCAATTTATTTTGATAGGCTTTTTTGATTTGCATAAATGAGTAAAGAAGCATTAAGTATCGCAAACGCAATATTATTTTAAAACACATCTTTACTTTTAGAAACAAAAAATCCTGCTTATTATAGCAGGATTTTTTTATTAATATACACTAAACGTACTTAAAACATTTCTCTCCCCGAGAAATGGAAAGCACCTTCAATAGCTGCATTTTCATCACTATCACTTCCGTGTACTGCATTTTCGCCCATAGACGTCGCAAACATTTTACGAATAGTACCTTCAGCAGCATCTGCTGGATTTGTAGCACCAATCAAGGTTCTAAAATCGTCAACTGCATTTTCTTTTTCCAAAATAGCTGCCACTATAGGGCCTCTAGTCATAAACTCAACTAATTCTCCAAAAAATGGACGTTCGTTGTGTACTGCATAAAACGACTCAGCATCAGCTTTTGTCATTTGAGTTAATTTCATAGCTACAATTCTAAATCCTGAAGCTGAAATTTTTTCTAATATTGCACCAATGTGTCCGTTTTCAACAGCATCTGGCTTAAGCATTGTAAATGTTCTATTTGTTGACATTTTCGTTTTTTTAAATTTCTGCAAAAGTACAGTTTTAAATTTGGTTTCACATTAATTAAGAATGCAAAAATTTCCACCACAACATATTGGTAACATAAAGGCATACAACCAACTAGAATAGCACTTCAAATAAACAAACTTTAAAATCTTATATTTAAACAAGAATTTCATAGTGCATTACCGTTAATATTTCTATAAAAGTACAACTATCTATTTTAAGGCTTTATTTTTATATTGTATCTTCGTTTCCTATGAAAAAAACAGACATTTCCAATATAAAACAACTATTATCTAGTCCAAAAAAAATAGTTATTGTTCCGCATAAAAATCCAGATGGAGATGCTATTGGATCCACTTTAGCCCTTTATCATTACCTACTAAAAGGCAACCATAAAGCAACCGTTATGGTACCTAATGATTATCCCACATTTTTAAAATGGATACCTGGAAATGATTCTATTTTAATTTACGATTATCAAACTAAAACATGTGAGAGCTTAATTGAATCGGCCGATATTATTTTTACTTTAGATTTTAACGCCTTCCACAGAACAGGAAACATGGAACATATACTATCTAATAGTAGCGCATTGAAAATAATGATAGATCACCATCAATCTCCAGACGATTATGCAACGTATCAATATAGTGATGTGAGCATGAGTTCTACCTGCGAAATGGTGTATCATTTTATTGATATGTTGGGAGACACCGCCTTAATCGATGCTGATACAGCAACTTGTATTTATGTAGGCATTATGACGGATACAGGATCATTCCGTTTCCAATCGACCACCAATAAAACCCATGAAATTATAGCCAAACTTATTGAAAAAGGCGCCGATAATTCACATATTCACAATAGCATTTACGACACAAATAGCTACCAAGGCTTACAACTCTTGGGTTGTGCATTAAGCAATTTACGTGTTGTGCCAGAATCGCGTGCCGCTTACATTACTTTATCTCAAGATGAATTGAACCGTTTCAACTATAAAAAAGGAGACACAGAAGGCATTGTAAATTACGGTTTATCACTCGATGGTGTAGTACTCGCAGCTATTTTTATTGAAGATAAACAGGAAGGCATTATTAAAATATCGTTACGTTCGAAAGGTGATTTTTCGGTAAACGAAATGTCTCGTGCACACTTCCAAGGTGGCGGCCATACAAACGCAGCTGGAGGCAAAAGCGACTTAACTTTAGAAGAAACTGTACAAAAATTTATTAGTATATTACCCAGCTATAACGACGCTTTGAATAATGAATAAATTACTCACCATCGCTTTTGTATTGCTCATTTTCAATTGCAAAAGCCCGGAAGCTAGACGACCGATTTCTACAAAATCAGGATCGTTTATTGATGCTTCTATCGAAATTAACAAAAAGCGTTATGCTAAAGAAAAAGCCATTATAGAAAAAATAATGGAAGCCGATAGTAGCAACTACATTCCGTCGCAATCTGGTTTTTGGTACACCTATCATACTAAGATTGAAAACGATAGTTTAGTAACACCACAATTTGGAGACATCGTAAATTTTGATTACGATGTAAAAAGCCTAAATGGTGTCGAAATATATTCTAATGAAGAATTAAAAACTCAAAATTATGCGATGGATAAACAGGAACTTTTCACGGGTTTACGCCATGGCTTAAAACTAATGAAAGCTGGAGAAACCGTTACTTTTATTTTTCCGTCCGATCGTGCTTATGGTTATTATGGTGATGAAAACAAAATTGGCCCCAACACACCGTTAATTTGTAAAGTTACTGTAAATTCTATTACCCAAAACTAAAACTACTACCATGCATTTATTAAAAAACGTTTTTAAACTTGTACTACTAACACTGGCGTTAAACCTAACATCTTGTAAAGCGCAATATCCCGATTTAGAAGATGGTATTTATGCCGAATTCATTACCACCAAAGGCGTTATGCTTGCTCAATTAACTTATAAGGAAACACCTATAACCGTCGCAAACTTTGTGTCACTTGCTGAAGGTGAAAATACTATGGTTGATAAAGCTTTCAAGAAAAAGAAATTCTATAACGGATTAATATTTCATCGAGTTATAGACCAATTTATGATTCAAGCTGGCGATCCAACAGGAACCGGATCGGGAAATCCAGGTTATAAATTCATGGATGAATTCACCGATAGTTTAAAACATGACAAACCCGGTGTTTTATCGATGGCTAATTCAGGTCCAAACACCAATGGCAGTCAATTTTTTATCACGGAAATCCCTAAGCCTCATTTAAACAATAAACACAGCGTTTTTGGCCAATTAATTTCAGGTTTAGATGTTCAAGATTCCATATCTAATGTTCCTGTCGACAGAAATAACAAACCACTAGAACCTGTTGTTATTGAAGAATTAAACATTATAAGAAAAGGTAAAGAAGCTAAAAAGTTCGATGCTCCAAATATTTTTGTAAAACATTTTGCTGAAGCGGAACGATTAGAAAAAGAAAAAAAGGAAAAAGCCGCTGCTATTTTAAAAGCAACACAAGATAGATTTAAAGCGCTAAAAGCCAAAGCAATCACATTACCTTCAGGACTTCAATATATTATAACCGAAAAAGGAAAAGGGATCAAACTTCCAGAAACCGCCGAAATTTCAACACATTATGCGGTTTATTTTGAAGATGGAAAAATATTAGAAACTAGCAAGCTTGAAATTGCTGAAGCTTTAGACATTGTAAACGAGCGAAGAAAAGCACAAAATGGCTACCAACCTATCACTGCCGATATTGGCCCAGATGCTAGAATGATTGCGGGTTTTAAAGAAGGCTTACAACAACTAAGTGTTGGAGACAAAGCGACCTTATTTATACCATACCATTTAGCTTATGGCGAATCGGGAACCCGAGGTATTCCTGCAAAATCGAATATTATTTTTGAAGTTGAAGTTTTAGAACTTCTTAATTAATTTATAAAACCATACCATATTACACACATACAACGTACCTTTTGCGTTGAAACACAAAACTTATGCAAGTATTAAAATTTGATTGGAATCCGGTAACAGGAATCGACATAATTGGAAATTTCAAAATTCATTTTTACAGCCTCATGTGGGTTACCGCCTTTGTCATTGGTTGGTATATTATGAAACGTATTTTTACCAAAGAAAAAATAGCGATAGAATATTTAGACCCTCTATTTATTTACACCGTTTTAGCCACCATGATTGGGGCACGTTTAGGGCATGTTATTTTCTATCAATCAGAATTAATATCTCAAGATTTCTTCAGTATTTTTCTTCCTTTTAAATTCAAAGGCGGTTTTGAATTCACCGGTTTTCAAGGCTTAGCAAGCCATGGTGCCGCTATTGGCATTATTATAGGGATGTATTTATACCGCAGAAAATATAACTACAAATCTATACTTTGGATTTTAGATCGTATTGTAATTCCTGTAGCTTCGGGTGCTATTTTTATCAGAATTGGAAATTTCATAAACTCTGAAATTATAGGAAAAATAACAGATTCTAGTTTTGGTGTTCGTTTTATTCAAGATGAATATTATAAAAGTGAAATCATGCAACGTACCGGTATAAACAATGTTCAAGACGCCTACAGTGCTGTTACTAATAACCCTCAATTTTCAGCCTTATTAGAAGCCGTACCATATAGACATCCTGCACAATTATACGAATCGTTTTGCTATATTTTCGTGTTTTTAATTCTATTATATTTTTATGTAAAAACGCCTAAAGCGAACCAAACAGGCTTTCTTTTTGGCTTGTTTTTAGTATTACTTTGGACGGTAAGATTCTTTGTCGAATTTGTAAAAGAAGCACAAGTAGACGAGCGTGCTACATGGGCATTAAACACTGGACAATGGCTAAGTGTTCCTTTTGTTCTATTAGGACTTTACTTCATGTTTATGTACAAACCGAAACATGCAGTTAAATAAAATGTTTGCGAAAAGAGCCGGACTCATATTAGGGCTAACTATTGGAATACTCTCATTTTACAATTGTAAAGATGATAAGAAAACAATAACCCAAACTGAAGTTAATTTCAATAAAGAAGGAACGTTAAGCATTTTAAAAAACGATACTTCTAAAATAGATTTAGATATCGAATTTGCTGATACCGATTTCGATATTCAAACAGGTTTAATGTACCGAAGTAGCATGGAAAAGCTACAAGGCATGCTTTTTGTTTTTGAAGATGAAACCGAACGGTATTTTTATATGAAAAACACAAAAATACCGCTTGACCTTATTTATATCGATGCAGATAAAAACATTGTGAGCTTTCAGAAAAACGCCAAACCTTTTGATGAAACCTCACTCCCATCCAACGAACCAGCAAAATATGTTTTAGAAGTAAATGCAGGAATGGTTGATGTTTGGGGAGTTTCGGTTGGGGATTCCATTTCATTTATAGCCGATTAAAAAAGGATAATTTAAAAGAAAATCACCCTTTTTTCTCTCTTTCTATTCTAATAGTTTATTCTGATTTCAAAAGCTACATTTTGTTTTAATCCTGCTTTAGCTTTGGTATTAAACGAAACCCTGTAATGTAAGCTCCATAATCTCGACCAAAACACCATATTATTAAGAAAATAATTATGGATTCTCAAACTTCGGATATCATACTTTACGGCGCACAACGATGCCATAAAACCCAATATTATCAATTATTTCTAGAAGAAAAAAAACGAGGCTTCACCTTTCTAGACGTTGAAGAAAACAACAGCGCTTCCGAAGATTTGCGTAACCTATACAAAAACAGAAAGCTTAATTTCCCAACGATTACAATAGGTAAAAAAAAGTTAAGAAATCCATCGAACATAGAACTCAATAAATGGATAGAAAAACTAAAATAGCTTTAGGCGGCGGGTGCCATTGGTGTACCGAAGCTGTTTTTCAATCATTAAAAGGTGTCAATAAGGTTGAGCAAGGTTACGTGGCTTCCCATGGAATAAATTCTAATTTTTCCGAAGCCGTAATTGTTCATTTTCAACCGGAGAAAATCAGCCTAAAAACATTAATAGAGGTTCATTTATTAACACATAAAAGCACGAGTAATCACTCGATGCGTATTAAATATAGATCGGCTATTTATACGTTTTCCGAAGTACAACAAAAAGAAGCCTTATCTTTATTAGATGAATTTAAATCGAAAAGTGATTCTAACATAATAACACAAGTGTATCCTTTTTCAGCATTTGAACCGTCGCGAAATGAAATTCAGAATTATTATCGGCAAAATCCTGAAAAACCATTTTGCAAACAATTTATTAATCCGAAATTACAACTTCTTTTACAGCACTTTTCAAACTATGTAAACGAAGACAATATAAAACATACAGACCAAAAATGAAAAGCACAAAACTACAAATAGAAAACAAAGATGGCATAGCATTACAAGCTTATCTAGAATTACCTGCCAACCAAAAACCCAATTATTACGCCATATTTGCGCACTGTTTTACATGTACAAGTTCTTTAAGTGCGGTAAAAAACATTAGTCGCGCCCTAACCAATCATGGTTTTGGAGTAGTTCGATTCGATTTTACAGGTTTAGGGAAAAGCGAAGGCGATTTTGCAGATAGTCATTTTTCGGCTAATGTAAACGATTTAATTGCGGTAAGCGAATACATGGCATCCAATTACGAAGCACCTTCCCTATTAGTCGGACACTCGTTAGGTGGTGCGGCTGTAATTTCGGCAGCAGCAAAGCTAGACAATGTTAAAGCCGTTGCCACCATTGGTGCGCCCGCCACAGTGGACCATGTAACACATTTATTCTCGCATAGCATAGACGATCTTGAGGAAAAAGGCCCTACAAAAGTCAATATTGGAGGTCGTCCTTTTAAAATTGACAAAGCTTTTATTGAAGATTTTGGCAAAACCGATTTACCTACTGTAGTAAAAAATCTAAGAAAGCCCATTTTAATAATGCATTCGCCCACAGATACTATTGTGGGTATTAAAAATGCGGAACAAATTTATCACCAAGCCCATCACCCGAAAAGTTTTGTTACCTTAGATCAAGCCGACCATTTACTAAGCAATACTAGAGATAGTAATTATGCTGGAAATTTAATTGGTACTTGGGTACAGCGCTATTTTCCGACGAAGGAAAATATAATGCTAGACCCTAATAATGAACAATTGGTTGGACATTTAAACTTAGTGGAAGATAATTTCACCACCTCTATTCAAACTAAGAATCATAGTTTAATTGCAGATGAACCTGCTTCCGTAGGTGGCAACGATTTTGGTCCATCGCCATACGAATACTTAAATGCCGCATTAGTAGCTTGCACGGCAATGACTTTAAAAATGTATGCGGAACGTAAAAAATGGGATTTACAAGAAGTTTTCGTGTATGTTACCCATGCCAGAAAACATAGCGACGATTTAGGTATTGAAACAGATACCCCAACCCGTTTAGATTTTATTAGTAAGAAACTGAAATTTGTTGGAGACTTGGACGATAAGCAAAAAGAGAAACTAAAAGAAATAGCCTCAAAATGCCCAGTACATAAAACATTAGCTAGTGAAGTTGTTTTTGAAACTAGTATAATTTAACAAAGCTAACTGAACAATAATAAATACTAAGAGCGATAACATTCAAATGATTAACTTCTGAATATTATCGCTCTTTTATTTTAAATAAAGTTTTCTTTCAACCTAAAATAACAATTTGATATTAGGATAAGAATTTTCTAAAGCCTTAGCTGTTTTCTTTTTACCAAGCCATTTCACTTTAGTAATCCCTTCCTTTTTCTGTGGTTTTAAGTCGCCCGTAAAACTAGTTTTCATTTCAAACCAATAGGTCACCTTTATTTTATAACGTCCGTTTCTTTTAAAAATATGGTAAGTTGTTTCAAGAGGTTTAACAATCTCTAAACCTTCAACTTTAGTTTCTTCCTCAACTTCACGAATGGCAGTCTCTTCAATAGTTTCACCATCTTCAGCTTTTCCTTTAGGTAAATCCCATTTATCATTTCGGTAAATAAATAGTACTTTTCCTTCATCATTATAAACTTTTCCTCCGCCAGCAACCACATTAGGTAGCTTTTTCAAAAACTTACTAAGTAATTTACTTTCATTTTTATGCGTAAGTCTAACTTCTTGTAAATCGGTTTTATTCAATTTTCGAATCGCGCGATAAAGCAAAACCCGTTTAAGCTTGTATGTTTTATAGCCTTCACCCTTTTCTGTATTTGTTGTTAATACAATAGGTTTATTATTTACAAAAATCTTATGCATAGTTAGATTCGTTTATTTTGATATGGTAAAAATATCATTTTTACTCACAATCTAGTTGTTGTTGAAAAAAAAATTTTTTATTCCATTTACAACTTTAAAATAAAAGCAAATTTATCCGTAATTTTACAGCATGATATTTAACAAAGAAACTGCCAAAAAAACAGCCGAAGTTTTATTGCAAGTTAACGCCATAAAACTAAGTCCGAATGAACCTTTTACTTGGGCTTCTGGCTGGAAATCTCCAATTTATTGCGACAATCGCATCATTTTATCATATCCATCAATCCGTAATTATGTGAGCCAAACTATGGCAAAACATATTGAGGAAAAATATGGAAAACCAGACGTTATTGCTGGTGTTGCCACTGGCGCTATTGGTATAGGTATGTTGGTTGCCCAAGTATTGGGTTTACCTTTTATTTATGTGAGACCAGATGCTAAAGGGCACGGACGCAAAAACCAAATTGAAGGCCATATTGAAAGCGGACAAACTGTTGTTGTTGTTGAAGATTTAATTAGCACCGGCAAAAGTAGTTTAAACGCCGTAAAAGCACTTAAAGAAGCCGATATAAAAGTGAAAGGCATGGTTGCTATTTTTACATATGGTTTTGATGTGGCTGCCAAAAACTTTGAAACAGAAAATATTACTTTAAACACCTTGAGTAATTACGAAAATCTACTGGAACAAGCCTTAGACACCAACTATATTGCTGAAAAAGAATTAAAAACTTTATCGGAATGGAATTCCAATCCTAGTGAATGGAATGCTATTTGATATAAACAGGTTAATTGTTAGACTGTAAAATCTTTTTTTTAACGAGTAACAGCCCAACTTAACCGAACATAAAACATATATAATGAATTTAGAATCTCCAAAAGTTAACGTTAGCAAATCGCCTCAAGAAGTTTTTAGCTTTTTAGCAGACGTAAAAAACTTTGAATCTTTAATGCCTGAAAACATTAGTAAATTTGAAGTTTTAGGTAACGATAAATTTCTTTTTGCTTTAAAAGGCATGCCAGAAATTATTTTAGAAAAAAAGGAAGTTATTCCTCCAAATAAAATTGTTTTAGGTGCCGCAGGCGGAAAATTAGATTTTTCTTTAATTGGTAATATTGTTGAAACTGCAGACGGAAATAGCGATGTGCATTTATCGTTTTCGGGCGATTTCAACCCTATGATGGCTATGATGATTAAAGGCCCAATTACCAATTTTATTAAAACCTTAGTGAATAATATGCCTAAAGCCATTTAGAGCAAAAGTATTAGTACAATAGCGAAATTTCTTTTAAATCGAATACTTTTAAAATATCGTCTTCGAGCAAAACTTGAAGTTTCCCATCGTTGGAAACCCCTTTTATAAAACCAGAAAACATCAAACCTTCAGCATTTTTAAATGTTGAAGGTTTATTTTTTCGGAACAAATGAGTTTCATAAGTAGATTTTAAAAATTCTAAATTTCCGGTTTGTAAAATTTCAAAATAATATTTCAAATTTAAAACCACTGCAAGTAACACTTCATCTAAAACAAAAACCTTTCCCGAAATCAATTTTAAAGACGAAGCTTGAGGTAAATTATCGAACTCCGTTTGGTTTACATTTAATCCAATTCCGATTATTGAGGCTTGTAACTGACTTTGTTTTATGACATTTTCAATTAAAACACCACAAATTTTCTTATTCTCTGACAAAATGTCGTTAGGCCATTTTATACTTATTTTGGGTATTGCCAACTCCTGCAACGTTTTTAACACTGCCAAAGCGGTTACCATACTGATATAAAAACTATGCTCTACATGGATTCCCGAAACATCCTTGAAGCAACTAAAGGTAAGGTTTTTGGAAGATTCCGAAGCCCAAACAGTTCCCATTTGCCCACGACCTAAGGTTTGGTTTTTAGTTGAAATTATAGTAAAATCTTCCACAATGTCTTGGCTAATTAATTCGCGTAAATAGCTGTTTGTAGAATTGGTGGCATCAAGTTTGATTATTCGCATAAGGAAGTTATTGTAATACTCTGAAATCTTATGATTATTTTAAAGGATAAAGAACTAAAAAAATAATAACTTTGCACAAATTAAATAAATTTAATGGCGAAACAAAATATAAACACAGACCAATTAATAGCGACCATACTTAGTGGTATTGAAGACGTTAAAGGAAAAGAAATAAATATACTAGATTTAAGAGAAATTGAAAACACGGTTTGTGATTACTTTATTGTTTGCGAGGGAACTTCAAACACTCAAGTATCCGCTATAGTAAATTCGGTTCAGAAAAAAGTTAGCAAAGAACTTAAAGATAATCCTTGGCACACTGAAGGCGCTGATAATGCGGAATGGGTGTTGATTGATTACGTTAATGTTGTAGTGCATGTTTTCCAAAAACAAATTAGAGAATATTACGACATCGAGAGTCTTTGGGGTGATGCAAAAATGACCAAAATCGAAACGAGTTACTAAAACACAGACATGGCAGACGACAAAAAAAACACAAAGGATAAAAAGCCTAAGTTTAGCCCGTATTGGATTTACGGTATAATTATAGCACTTTTTTTAGGATTTCAAGTATTTAGTGGTGCAAGCTATCAAGAAGGTAACTTAACAACACCATCAGATTTTTTCAAATTCTTGAAAGATGGCGATGTGGCTCGCGTTGATATTGTAAAAAACACACGCGTAGCAAAAGTTTACTTAACTAAAGGTGCCGAGGCTAAAGACATTCATAAAAATGCAGTGCCTCAAACTTTTATTCCTTCTGCAACAAAATTACCGAATTATAAATTTGAATTTGGTGACTTACAGAACTTTGAAAACGAATTAAATGAAGCTACTGCAGATTTAACTACAAAACCTGTGGTTAAATTTGATACCGAAACAAACGATTGGAGTAATTTACTTATGGGTATTTTACCTTTTATTTTACTTATTGGTGTTTGGGTATTTATTATGCGTAGAATGTCTGGTGGTGCCGGTGGCGGAGCAGGCGGACAAATTTTCAACATAGGAAAATCTAAAGCTAAACTTTTTGACGAAAATACAGAAGTTAAAACAACTTTTAAAGATGTTGCAGGTTTAGAAGGAGCTAAAGAAGAAGTACAAGAAATTGTAGATTTCCTTAAATTCCCTGAAAAATACACAACATTAGGTGGTAAAATACCAAAAGGAGCTCTACTTGTAGGACCTCCAGGAACAGGAAAAACCTTATTAGCTAAAGCTGTTGCTGGTGAAGCTAAAGTGCCATTTTTCTCTTTATCAGGTTCTGATTTTGTTGAAATGTTTGTTGGTGTAGGTGCATCTCGTGTTAGAGATTTATTTAAACAAGCAAAAGAAAAATCGCCTTCTATTATTTTTATAGATGAAATTGATGCTATTGGTCGCGCTAGAGGCAAAAACGCCATGTCTGGAAGTAATGATGAACGTGAAAACACGTTAAACCAATTACTAACGGAAATGGATGGTTTTGGTACCAACACAAACGTTATTGTTATTGCAGCAACCAACAGAGCCGATATTTTAGATAAAGCCTTAATGCGTGCAGGACGTTTTGATAGACAAATTTTTGTTGATTTACCTAACTTAAACGAACGTAAAGCTATTTTTGAAGTTCACCTTAGACCACTTAAAAAAGCGCCAGGTTTAGATATCGAATTCTTATCTAAACAAACGCCAGGTTTCTCTGGAGCCGATATCGCTAACTTATGTAACGAAGCCGCTTTAATTGCTGCACGAACAAATAAAAAAGCTGTTGAGAAACAAGATTTCTTAGACGCTGTAGATAGAATTATTGGAGGTTTAGAACGCAGAAGTAACTTATTTTCTGTTGAAGAAAAACGCACCATCGCTTATCACGAAGCAGGTCATGCTGTTGTAAGTTGGTTCTTAGAACATGCCGATCCGTTGGTAAAAGTAACTATTGTACCTCGTGGCCGATCGTTAGGTGCTGCATGGTATTTACCGCAAGAAGCCTACATTACAAGAACAAATAAATTTCTTGATGAAATTTGTGTTACAATGGGCGGAAGAGCTGCTGAAAAAATTATTTTTGATGAAATTTCTACGGGTGCCTTAGGCGATTTAGAAAGCGTTACCAAAAAAGCGAAAGCCATGGTAATGATTTACGGCCTGAACGAAAAGGTTGGAAACATTACATATTATGATCCGGCTGGAGAAAGTGGTTTTGTAAAACCATACTCTGAAAAAACAGCAGAACTTATTGATAATGAGATTAAAGACATTATCGAAGTTCAATATCAAAGAGCCGTTGAATTATTATCTTCTAAGAAAGATTTATTAGACAAATTAGCTCAGAGATTAATTGAAAGAGAAGTGATATTTAAAGACGATTTAGAAGAGTTATTAGGAATCTCTCCTTTTAAGAAGAGCCCAGCAATAATCGCTAAAACGGAAGAAGAAGAATAAATAAGGATATACAAAATATAAATTTTGTTAAGCTTTTTGTAAAAATCTTAAATTAATCGTATGGTTAGTTTAAGATTTTTTATATTTGAGAAATCCCAAAGAAAAATAGTTAATTGCACACAGCTAAATGAGTCTTTTTAGAAAACTTTTTGGTTTAAAACCTGATAAGAAATCAGAGGAACTAGAATCAACAGACCGCGGCAGATATATGCCAGAAGTAAAGCTGCCCATAGACGAAAAGTTTACTATAAACTTTAAAGCTAATGGCGGAAAATTTCTGTATTGCGAAAATATATCTGAAGTTTACCAAAATCTTCAAAATATCATTGAAGAGAACGCTTGGGTCTCTAAAAACGTACTATTATTAGATGAAAATTTAAAAGACCAATTTAAAGGCGAGCAATTAAATTCTACACGGGTGATTAGCGATGCGACCTATTTTTTAACAACTTGTGAAAACTTGATTGCTAACGATGGTTCTTTACTTATTTCTTCAAATCAAATTTTTGAAAAAAAATTAATAGAACTCCCTTTAAACTTTGTAGTATTCGGGACTACGAGCCAAATTGTTGAAAATATAGGCGAAGGTTTAAGAGGCATAAAAAACAACAACCGAACTAAAATACCTACTAATATTACCACCATAAAACATTTTAAATCTCAAGACGACAAAGATTTTTTAACTTATGGTAGTAGCTCCAAAAACTTATATTTATTACTTTTAGAAGATTTATAAGTTACACCATCTATGATTAAAACATTAATCGTACAAACCAAACCTCAACCAGGAGCTGCTTGTATTTACATTAAAACTAACAACTAACCATGAAAGAAACTCTCATCCGATCGCTTTCAGGCTTACTTTATGTTGTTATACTTATAGCATGTTTACAATTTGAATACGCCATTACCGTACTTTTATTCGTTTTTGGTATCATCAGTATTCAAGAATTTAAAAAATTAACGCAGCTTAAAAGTAACATTCCATACCTTATATTTATTGTACTTTATGGTTTAATAGCTTATTACAAACTCTTTAAACTAGACTTAGAAGCAGCAAACGATGCCATTCAGGTACTTACAGTCCTTACTATTTTTGTGCTTCTTTTTTTAATAAGAGATTTGTTCTCAAAAAAAATCATTCCTTTATTTAGTTCTAAGCGTTTTTTACTCACGACCTTCTACATTACAAGCGGTTTTATATTCTTGTTTTTAATTGCTAATTATTATGAAGACTACAACCCTAACATTTTATTAGGTGGTTTTATATTAGTTTGGGTGAATGATACTTTTGCGTATTTAGTGGGAAAAAACTTTGGAAAACAGAAGCTTTTTGAAAAAATTTCACCTAAAAAAACAGTAGAAGGCTTTCTTGGCGGACTGTTTTTTGCCTGTGTAGCCAGTTATTTTATTGCTAATTACACAGAAATTCTAAACTCTACATATTGGCTTATTTTAAGCATAATCATCAGTGTATTCGGTACTTTAGGCGATTTAATCGAATCGAAATTTAAGCGTCAAGCCCAAGTAAAAGACAGTGGAACTATTATGCCTGGCCATGGAGGGCTCTTAGATCGCTTAGATAGTATTATATTTGCAGCACCTTTTATATATTTGTTTTTAAGAATTTTGCACTATGTTTCATAAAGAAGGAAATAAAATTATCCTAATCACGCTCATCGTAGTTGTGGCCTTATTTTTATTAATTGATGGTTTTATTGCTATTTACTGGCTTAGAACCTTATTAATGATTACTGTATTGGCTTTTTTAATCATCATCCTTCAATTTTTCAGAAACCCAAAACGCCACACCACGTTAGACACTAAAAATGTTGTATCTCCAGTTGATGGTAAAGTTGTGGTTATTGAAGAAGTTTTTGAAAAAGAATATTTCAAAGAAAAACGATTACAGGTTAGCGTTTTCATGTCGCCAATAAATGTACACGTAACACGTTACCCTATCGGTGGAAATGTTGTTTTCAGCAAGTACCATCCAGGAAAGTTTTTAGTAGCATGGCACCCAAAAGCTAGTGAAGAAAACGAACGTACAACCGTTGTGGTAGAAAACGAAACTTACGGCAAAGTATTATACCGTCAAATTGCGGGAGCTTTAGCCAAACGTATAGTAAATTACGCTAAAGTAGATGATAAAGCAATACAAGGTGCCGACTCTGGATTTATAAAATTTGGTTCAAGAGTTGATTTATTCTTACCTTTGGACACTAAAATTAAAGTAGAACTTAACCAAAAAGTTCGCGGAGGCGAAAGTGTTATTGCAGAAGTTAATGATAAATAAAGACTTAGAAATACAGTTTGAAGATGCCGTAAAGCGGGTAAATGCACATGCAGACCCTTTTCCTGCAGACACTTTATTGAAGCTATACGCCTACTATAAAAAGGCTACCAACGATTATAGTCGCCCAAAAAGCAAGAAACCTATTATCAATGCTTTTAAAACTAACGCCTTATTTCAAGTAAAAAATATTACTAAAGAAGAAGCCATGGAAACCTATATTGAGTTGGTTAATAATTACTTTTTATACCGAGAATAAAAACACTTCTGAAAACTACTTTTACAGAAGTTGATATAAATAAAAAAGCACTAACGATTTAAAAATCATTAGTGCTTTTTTTATGTTCTATTTCATAATACAATCGTAAAACGATTACACCATCTAACCTAAGCTTACTAAACTTGCTTGTAGCGTTTCAATTTTAGCTAAAGCATCGGCTTCCTTCTTACGTTCGTTAGCTATAACTTGTTCTGGTGCGCCAGCAACAAAACGTTCGTTAGAGAGCTTCTTTTGAACTGATTTTAGAAAACCTTCGGTGTATTTAAGTTCTTCTGAAAGTTTCTTAATTTCAGCTTCAACATCAATAGCGCCTTCCATCGGAATAAAATATTCGTTGGCCTTCACTCTAAAAGTTAAAGCACCTTCAACAGGTTCTGACACATAATCTACCGCTTCTAAGTTACCCAATTTAGCAATAACCTCATCGAATGTTTTATCGGTATTTTCATTATTAATTACAGAAAACCCAATAGCATCTTTAAAGGCGATATTCTTTTCTTTCCTTACCGTTCTTATTCCTGAAATAACTTCTGAAGCAAATTCAAATTGAGAAATAATAGTTTGATTAATAGGCTGTATGGTTGGCCATTTTGCAACAATTAAGGCATCTTCCGGAGTTCTTTCAGAAATATATTGCCAAATATCTTCCGTTAAAAAAGGCATAAATGGATGTAATATTTTTAAGTTGTCTTCAAAAACAGCCATTACTTTATTATAAGTCGTTGCATCAATTGGCTGCTGGTATTCTGGTTTTACAATTTCTAATAACCATCCACAGAAATCATCGTAAATAAGTTTATAAATCGCCATTAAAGCATCACTTAATCGATACTTACTAAAATGATCTTCAATATCTACTAAAGCCGCATTAAACTTGGCTTGGTACCAATCTAAAGCAATTTTACTAGAGTTTGGTTGTGGAATAGTTTCGCTTACCTCCCAAAGATTTGTTAGATTAAAAGCATTCCATATTTTATTTCCGAATCCTTTTCCTTGTTGGCAAAGTGCTTCATCAAACATTAAATCATTTCCGGCTGCCGAACTCAATAGTAATCCAACACGAACACCATCGGCACTATATTCTTCAATAAGTTTTAAAGCATCAGGAGAATTCCCTAAACTTTTACTCATTTTTCGGCGTTGCTTATCGCGAACTAAGCCTGTTAAGTATACGTTGTTAAAGGGTTTTTCATCTTTATACTCGTAACCTGCAATAATCATTCTAGCTACCCAAAAGAATAAAATATCTGGTCCGGTAACCAAATCGTTGGTTGGGTAGTAATATTTAATTTCTTCATTTTCTGGATTTCTAATACCATCGAAAACAGACATGGGCCATAACCAAGACGAGAACCAAGTATCTAACGCATCGGTATCTTGTGTTAAGTCTTCAACTTTTAAATCCGTTTTGCCCGTTGCTTTTTGTGCTTTTTCCAAAGCTGCTTCAATATTTTCGGCAACTACAAAATCTTCTTTTCCGTCGCCATAGAAGTAAGCTGGAATTTGTTGCCCCCACAGTAACTGACGAGAAATATTCCAGTCGCGAATATTTTCCATCCAATGACGATAGGTGTTTTCAAATTTCTTTGGAAATAATTTAATTTCGGAATTTTCACCTAAAACAGCTTCAATCGCAGGTTTTACCAGTTCCTCCATTTTAAGGAACCATTGATCGGACAGGCGAGGTTCGATAACCGCTTTTGTTCTTTCAGAAGTTCCTACTTTATTGATATGTGTTTCCGTTTTTACTAAAACACCTAAAGCCTCAAGTTCCTTTGCTACAGATTTTCTTGCAACAAAACGATCTTGACCTTCAAATTGTAAACCAAAACTATTTAAAGAGGCATCTTCATTAAAAATATCGATTACTTCTAAGTTGTGCTTATCTCCTAAAACCTTATCATTTTCATCGTGTGCAGGTGTTACTTTTAAACAACCTGTACCAAATTCAAGATCGACATACTCGTCTTCAATAATTGGAATTACTCTACCGCAAATGGGAACGATTGCTTTTTTTCCACGTAAGTGAACAAAACGCTCATCGTTCGGGTTTATACATATAGCAGAATCGCCAAAAATTGTTTCAGGTCTTGTAGTTGCAATGGTTAACACATCGTCACTACCTTCTATTTTATAATTAATATAATATAAGTTTCCTTGACGTTCCTCATGAATCACTTCTTCATCAGAAAGTGTTGTTTTAGCTTCTGGATCCCAGTTTACCATACGGTAACCACGATAAATTAAGCCTTTGTCATGTAAATCGATAAATACTTTTATCACGGCTTCCGACATATCGTCGTCCATGGTAAATTTCGTTCTATCCCAATCGCAAGAACATCCTAATTTTTTCAACTGCTCTAAAATTACGCCACCATATTCGTGCGTCCATTCCCAAGCGTGTTCTAAAAACTCTTCGCGAGTTAAATCGTTTTTATCAATGCCTTGTTCCTTTAACTTCGCAACAACTTTAGCTTCGGTAGCAATAGAGGCGTGATCGGTTCCTGGAACCCAACATGCATTTTTGCCCTGCAAGCGCGCATGACGAATTAAAACATCTTGAATAGTATTATTAAGCATGTGCCCCATGTGCAATACACCTGTAACGTTTGGCGGCGGAATTACAATAGTGTAAGGTTCTCTTTCATCGGGTGTTGAATGAAAATAATTATGTTTCATCCAGTAATCGTACCACTTACTTTCTACCTGACTTGCATCATATTTTGATGGAATTTGCATACTTTGGAATAGTTTTTGAATATTGAAATACAAAAGTACTTATATTTCTTTTTCTGTGAAAGCAATAAGCGGTATTGCAACCATATTAAACCAATACGCTTCAACATTTTTAAATGAATTCACTAAAAGGAGTATGTACGGATACTAGGTTAAAGGTGTTAATTAATATGTATTTCACCCATTATTCTTGTAGATGACAGGAAAAGTGAGTACTTTTGATTTAGTTATTACGAATAACAACAATAAAATGACCCCAAATAAAACGGGTATTAATTGTATCAAACATAGAATATTAAATAAAAAGTTATGAAAAAGATTATTACAATTTTATTTATCGGATTAATGAGCTATGCAGTAAATGCACAGGCTAAGATTGAATTTAAATCGGATACTATCGATTATGGAACTATAGAAAAAGGTGCCAATGGTGTTCGCGAATTTGAATTTACCAACACAGGAAACGAGCCTTTAATTGTATCTAAAGTATCGTCTAGTTGTGGATGTACTATCCCTAAAAAACCAGACGCTCCAATTATGCCAGGAAAAACAGGTGTTATTGAGGTAAAATACGATACAAACCGTGTTAACCCAATTAGAAAAACAATTACTGTAATTTCTAACGCTGTAACACCAACAGTAGCCTTAAAAATTAAAGGTTTAGTTATTGAAGCGAACACTCAAAGTGTTTTACAGAAAAAAGAGAAGAGTATTGTACAACAATAGACTCTAAAAATAATATTTAAAAAAGGCTTAAAACAATCTTGTTTTAAGCCTTTTCTATTTAAAAACAGATTCTAACTTAAAGTAATACGTCAAAATTTCGCCTTGCCGTTCTACTTTTAATTTAATTCGTTTACCTACATCTTCATAAAATAGGTGCATTAATTTTTGTAACGAATATTCGTAGCTCGGTTGATTATTGATATACAAAATATTATCTCCTATTTGCAAGCCTACTTTCTCGGCCGGCGAACCTTTTCGCAATTCAACAATAACATAAACAGGTTTTAATGAAATATTATAACTTGGACTAAATACAATTTTAGTATCATCGGAAACCCCATTCTCATTTTGGCTCTTATTTTTCGATACAAAACGCTCAGCTTCTTTAATCAACCTAACGCCGTTATGCTCTAACTCGATTCCGCTTTTATTATATCCAAAGGCATCTTTAAAATACATGTTTTTTTTGAAGGTTACTTTTGCTTTTTGGTAATCGAAAATAATATTGAACCGTTTTAATATTTCGCCAGACACACTCCCATGTCTCCGCTTATTCCCCAACGCATGCCCAATAGAAAGAGAATCAGGAAAAGCGACATTCGGATTTTTAATAATGTATTTATTTAAATGAAAGGCTTTAATTTTAGATCGCTTTCCGTAAACACTTCCGCTTAAACCATGCCCAAGAAAATCTTCAAAATAAGGATTCTTAGTCGTTATACCTTGGTCTTCATTTTCAAATAACCATAAAGCATCACTGCCGCCAGAATCGATTAATAATTTTACAGGAATAAGATTATCATTTATATCAATCTCACCATTTATATACGGCTTGTTATTATAGAACTCCAAACTAAACACTTCACAAGAACGGCATGCCTTATATTTATACTTTTTATGGTTTGTAAACCGTAAAAACTTTCGTGCATAATTTATTTCAACCACTAAATCCTTAAAAACATCAAAACCTATAATGCCGTGCACCGGAATACCCAGCCTAGGACTAAAGTTTAAATTAGAGTCATGAATGGCATAAACATCTTGATTAATTTTAACAGCATCTCCAATTTTAAAAATATTGTTTTCAGATTGTAAAGCTTCAATAGATTCTCCGCCACCTAAACCTCTAAGGCGTATTTTTGTTGGATTTTTTATTTTTAACGAATCGGATATATTCAAAAAATTAAAAATAATAGGTTTACTCACGCCTGAATCTAACAAAAAGGATAGCGTAACACCATTAATTTCAACAGGAATGATAATTAAGTTATTAATGAGCTTAAACTTAATTTTATCGACTCCTCGCTTATTATTTACCACAAAACGATTTTGTGAATAACCTAAATTACCCACCAACACAAATAAAATTAGAACGTAAAGCGTCTTTTTCATGTTAAATAAAAACCATTCTTTATCAATTTAGTAATCTTTGTTACAATTACACCATTAACCCCATGTTTTTAAACAACTTTAAGTTATTTTTTGCAACTTTGTACACAAACAAACACAAATGCCAACAATATCAAAAAAAGGGCAGCTTATGCCCCAGTCTCCTATACGTAAGTTAGTTCCTTATGCTGAAGATGCAATAAAAAGAGGAAAATCGATTTACCATTTAAATATTGGACAACCAGATATTAAAACACCTCAAGTCGCCTTAGATGCTGTTAAAAACAACACCATCGAGACGCTTTCATATTCTAGATCGCAAGGTTCAGACGAGTACCGGGAAAAGTTGGCTACGTACTACAAAAAACATCAAATAAATATCACTTTAGAAGATATTATTGTTACCGTGGGCGCCAGCGAAGCTTTACAGTTTTTATTCAGCAGCATTATGGATCCTGGTGACGAGGTTATTATTCCGGAACCATTTTATGCAAATTACACGGCCTTCTCTACAGCTTCGGGTGTAAACGTAGTACCTGCTATTTGCGACATTGACGATAATTTTGCTTTACCAACAATTGAAGCTTTCGAGGCATTAATAACACCTAATACGAAAGCCATTTTAATTTGTAACCCAGGTAATCCTACAGGATATTTATATTCTGAAGAAGAAATAAAAAAGCTAGCTAAAATTGCGATAAAACACGATTTATATTTAGTAGCTGACGAGGTTTACCGCGAATTTGTTTACGATGGCGCAACCCACTATTCAATTCTTCAAGAGGAAAACATTAGCCAGAATGCGGTTATTATCGATTCGGTTTCTAAACGATACAGCATGTGTGGCGCACGTGTAGGTTGTTTAATTTCTAAAAACAAGGCACTTATGCAAACCGTTTTGAAATTTGCACAAGCCCGTTTAAGTCCGCCAACCTATGCACAACTGGCTAGTGAAGCTGCTTTAGAAACACCTCAAAGTTATTTTGATGATGTTATTGAAGAATATGTAGAACGACGTAACACGTTAATTACTGAATTACAGAAAATAGAAAACATAAAAGTTGCCATTCCAAAAGGGGCATTTTACTGTATTGTCGAATTACCCGTAAAAAATACCGATCATTTTGCACAATGGCTTTTAGAAGATTTTGACATCGATGGCGAAACTGTTATGGTTGCTCCTGCAGCCGGATTTTACTCAACACCAGGCGTTGGTTTAAATCAAATTCGTATTGCTTATGTACTCAAAAAAGACAGCCTAATCAAAGCGGTAAATATCTTAAAACAAGCATTAAAAGCATATAAAGACTAGTGCAAATACATAATAACATATCATTAAAACCGTATAATACCTTCGGAATAGATGCCCATGCAAAACACTTTGCTACCGTATCTAACATTGAAGAATTAACATCGGTGCTTCAACTAAAAACATACCCGAACAAACTTATTCTTGGAGGCGGAAGTAATATGCTACTCACCAAAGATTTTGATGGTTTGGCGCTTCATATTAATTTAAAAGGCATTGCTATTGTTTCCGAAGATGATACTTCGGTTATTGTAGAAGCTCAAGCTGGTGAAAACTGGCACGAGTTTGTGCTTTGGTGTTTAAAACAGGATTTTGGTGGTTTGGAAAACCTATCGTTAATCCCTGGAAATGTGGGCACCACTCCAATACAAAATATAGGAGCTTATGGTATTGAAATAAAAGATACTTTTGAAAGTTGCGATGGAATCAGTTTAAACACTTTTGAAACAAAAACATTTACCAAACTAGAATGTAAGTTTGGTTATCGAAATTCTATTTTCAAACAAGATTATAAAGGACAATATATTATTACCTCTGTACGTTTTAAGCTTACAAAAAAGAATCATAAATTAAATATTAATTATGGCACCATTGCTAATGAACTTGAAACAAAAGGTATAAAAAACCCAACTATTCAAGACATATCAAAAGCCGTAATTGCTATTAGGGAAAGTAAACTGCCAAACCCAAAAGATATTGGTAACAGCGGTAGCTTTTTTAAAAACCCTGTGATTGAAAAATCGCAATTTAACCAATTAATTAAAAATTTTCCAGATATGCCAAATTATCCTGTTTCAGAACAGAACGTTAAAGTTCCGGCGGGCTGGCTTATAGAAAAAGCCGGTTTTAAAGGTAAAACATTTGGCGAATATGGGGTACACAAAAACCAAGCCTTAGTGCTTGTGAACTATGGTAATGCTAAAGGTTCGGATATTTTAAAGCTCTCAAAACTTATTCAAAAAACAATAGAACGCCTTTTTAATATATCCATCGAAGCTGAAGTAAATATCTTATAATAAAAGAAACTCTAACTTTGGTATCTTTGCATATCATAAAACCAATTTTATATTGATTTCAGCAATAGAAAAAGAAATAGTTTATTTATTACAGCGTGGCGATAAAAAAGCTATATCGTTGTTATATGAAAACTATGCAGACTCTTTATTTGGCGTTATTCAAAAAGTAATAACCGATGAGGATACGGCTCAAGATGTTTTACAAGAAACTTTTGTAAAAATTTGGCGCTACGCAAAAAAATACGATGCCAGTAAAGCCAAACTATTTACATGGTTATACCGTATTGCTTATAATACTGCTATAGATAAAGTTAGATCTTTAAAGAATAAAACTACAAAAGAAGTCCAATTAGAAAATTCAGCCGTATATAAGATAACAACCAATCAGTTAAACGAGGAAGTACTTGATATAAAAAAGCATCTAAATACTTTGGATGAAAAATATCAAATTGTTATAAACGCCCTATTTTTTGAAGGGATGACCCAACAAGAAGCTAGCGACGAACTTGAAATTCCGCTAGGGACTATAAAATCGAGATTAAAAATTGGATTGCGTGAATTAAAAAAAATCTACAATCCGTAAATAACCAAGTCATGAATGAGAAAATAAACATTTTTTTAAGTTCTGGCCTATTAGAAAAATATCTACTAGGTGACACAAATTCTGTTGAAACAGAACAAGTGGAATCTTATATTTCAAAATACCCAGAAGTACAGAATGCCTACAACACACTTCAAGATAACCTTGAAATGGTTGCCAAAGTAAATGCTGTAGAAGCGCCTAAATTTATCTTAGATACTATTTTAGACGAACTAGACGAGAAAGCTGTAATAACGCTTCAACCAAAAAAGCGCTATAAATCATGGTACAAATACACCGTTGCCGCGAGTGTTGTTGCTTTACTTTTTGCAGGTACCTCCTATTTTTTATATGACCAAAACAAAAACCTTTCTGAGGAAAACCAAGTGGTTGTAGACGAAATATTTGACTTAAGAGGTGATATTGAGCAAAACAACATCATGCTTGATAATGTTATGAGGCAATTATTAAAGCTTAATAATCCTGAAACCCAAAAATATATTATCTCTGGAAACGAGCGTGCTAAAAACTTAAAAACTGTAGCTTATATAAATCCTAAAGAAAAAACATCAATGATTGATGTGGTTTCTTTACCAGAATTACCAGAAGAACAATGTTACCAAATATGGGCTGAGTTACAAGGTAAAATGATAAGTTTAGGTATTTTAAATGAAGCTGACCGTAAATTAATGAATTTACCATACGCTGATAATGCTTTAGCATTAACGATTACGATAGAGCCTAAAGGTGGTAATACTGTAGCTTCGGTAGAAAATTCGGTTGCTGAAATTAGCTTACATTAAAATATACTTTTGCAAAACTAAAGCAAACTAAACATTAAAGCCTCATTTACAAATAAATGAGGCTTTTTTATGTCTTCTATATAAATGCTCTATTTTGAAAAAGAGTTAGTCTTAATAGCTCTATCTCGTTTTCATTTGTAAAACTTATAATTAAACATACACTTTCAACCTTAAAGCAAACTGGAAAACAGCTTTGTGAATCCATTAATTTCTCCCTAAATCTTCAAAAAAGAGCATTTATGTCAACACTACAAACTTATTAATCCATTAATATCATAAATTATAAAAGCCCCATTTATAAATAAATGAGGCTTTCTGCTACTAATAAACTCTTATACAGTTCCTCTTGAACTGCTATAACTGGGCTTATTTCTATCTATTCTTTGTCGAATAATGCTTTATGTATAAATCCGGCAACAATAGCCCCCGCAATTGGAGCTATCCAAAACAGCCAAAGTTGCCCCACAAATTCGCCTCCTGCAAATAAGGCCTGGCTTGTAGAACGCGCTGGATTAACCGATGTGTTAGTAATTGGAATACTAATTAGGTGAATTAATGTTAAACCTAAACCAATCGCTATTGGCGCAAACCCTTTAGGAGCTCTAGAGTTTGTGCTTCCCAAAATAATTAAAAGGAAAAACATAGTTAATAGAAACTCCGCAATTAATGCTGCCGTCATAGAATAACCATCCGGAGACAATTCACCATAACCATTTGCAGCGAAACCACCTATAGTTTGAAAATCGGCTTTATTACTCAAAATTAAATACAACGCTCCTGCTGCAGCAAAAGCACCAATCAACTGAGCAACAATATAGCCCACTAAATCTTTAGCATCAAATTTTCCACCAGCCCATAAACCTAAAGATACCGCTGGGTTAAAATGCCCGCCAGAAATATGTCCTACCGCATAAGCCATTGTTAAAACAGTAAGACCGAAGGCTAAAGCAACTCCCATAAAGCCAATTCCTAATTCTGGGTATCCTGCTGCAAATACGGCACTACCACATCCTCCAAAAACAAGCCAAAAGGTTCCGAAAAATTCGGCAAATAATTTTTTCATAAATAATAAATTTTAAATCGGTTATATATTTGTAATCCGCTCTGTAACTATATCTTAGACACCCATAAATTTAATAGGTCACATTTCCTTTATTTTGAATTCCTTTATTAATTGTTAAAATCATATCTTTGCAGCAAAATTATTACACTGTAGTTTAAAGGTCGATTTGAAAGTTTATTTCGCCTTTTTCGACTACAATAAAAAACTAAAAATCATCATTATAATATGAAACTTTTACTGATAACTATTGTTTTGTTAGGCATAGGTGTTGCTGGTATTGCCATTAAAATATGGGCAAAAAAAGACGGAAAATTTGCCGGAACTTGCGCTAGCCAAAACCCGATGCTTAATAAAGAAGGTGAGTCTTGTGGTTTTTGTGGAAAAACGCCAGAACAATATGCCGATTGTAACGAACCTCAACATTCTTAATATTTAATGGTATTACTTGATTTTTTATGCTACGCATTTATTGCAGTAGTTTTCATTCAAGTGGTTTATTATCTTTTTATTTTCGGAAATTTTGCTTTTCTAAAACAAAAGAAACCATCTTCAAAAAACATTCCGGTTTCGGTTATTATTTGTGCAAAAAATGAAGCTGAAAACTTAAAAAACTTTCTACCATCTATAATCAATCAAGATTATCCAGAATTTGAAATTGTTTTAATTAACGACGACTCAAACGATGACACTCTCGAAATTATTGAAGAATTTGCACAAGCACACCACATTATAAAAATTGTTAATGTAAAAAATGTGGAAGCTTTTTGGGGAAACAAAAAATATGCATTAACACTAGGGATTAAAGCATCTAAATATGATTATTTACTTTTTTCAGATGCCGATTGCCAACCGGTATCCAATACTTGGATAAAGGAAATGAGTGCGCATTTCAGCAATAAAAAATCAATTGTTTTAGGTTATGGCGGGTATGCTAAAGTGAAACATTCCTTTTTAAATAAACTCATCCGTTTTGAAACGGTAATGACGGCTGTTCAATATTTTTCTTTTGCAAAAATGGGTATGCCATACATGGGTGTTGGTCGGAATTTAGCATATACCAAAAATGAATTTTTCAATGCTAATGGTTTTATTAAACACATAAAAGTGCGCTCGGGCGACGACGATTTATTTATAAACGAAGTAGCAAACTCCAAAAACACAGCCATTAGTTTTTCCTCTGGAAGTTTTACAAGTTCAATTCCAGAAACTCGTTTTAAAGCTTGGATTAAGCAGAAAAGACGTCACGTGTCAACAGCAAAACTTTACAAACCAAAACATAAAATGCTATTGGGTTTATTTTACCTATCTAACGTTTTGTTTTGGATTATGGCCTTAATTTTATTAGCAATCACGTACAATTGGATGCTTGTTTTGGGATTATTTTTATTACGCATCAGTATTCAATATCTAATTATCGGGTTTTCGTCGAAAAAATTAAAAGAATTAGATATTTTACTTTTACTTCCTGTATTAGAAATTACCCTCATCATTTCTCAATTTGTCATTTTTATAAATAACTTAATCTCAAAACCAGATTTTTGGAAATAAACGAAGCCATAAAACGCGCCAAGTCTAACGACCAAAAGGCCTTTAATTTCCTATTACATTTATATTGGGACGATGTTTATGGGTTTCAATTAAAACGTATTCAGAATGAAAACGATGCGGAAGATGTTACCATTCAAACATTTTCGCGTGCTTTTGACCGTATTGAAACCTTTGATGAAAATTACACTTTTAAAACATGGCTGATTACCATTTCTAAAAATATCCATATTGATTTACTTCGGAAGGAAAAAAATTCAATTAGCCAAGTCATTTCAAATACCGATAAAAAAGCATTTCAAGTTCTAGACGAATCGCCTTCACCTGAAGATGAATTAATAACCAAACAACATTTAGCAAAATTACTGCGCGACATAAAAAAATTAAAACCGCACTACCAAGAAATTATCAACTTGCGCTATTTCCAGGAATTAAGCTACAAAGAAATATCAAAAGAACTCAACGAGCCCATGAACAACGTAAAAGTTAAACTTTTAAGGGCTAGAAAATTACTTGCAGAAATTATTCAAGAAAAATAGCCTGACTGATTACCTTTAGCACTACTCTACTAGAATTATCAACAACAACTCCTCTCCTATTTATCCATTTAGTATCACAAAACAAGACCCTTTTTTAATAGAATACTTTGTATATTTGTAGTCTACATTTTTTAGATCTATGGATACCAAAACAGTTTCAAATATACTACCCGAACGTCAACCCAAACCAAAATGGTTACGCGTTAAACTTCCAACAGGGAAAAAATATACCGAATTACGAGGTTTAGTTGACAAATACAATCTAAATACTATTTGTGCTTCGGGAAGTTGCCCTAATATGGGCGAATGTTGGGGAGAAGGCACAGCAACTTTTATGATTTTAGGAAATGTTTGTACCCGATCGTGTGGGTTTTGTGGTGTAAAAACCGGAAGACCAGAAACCGTAGATTGGGACGAGCCTGAAAAAGTAGCACGCTCTATTAAAATTATGAAAATAAAGCATGCCGTTTTAACAAGTGTAGATCGGGATGATTTAAAAGATATGGGCAGCATTATGTGGAGCGAAACCGTAAAGGCCGTTCGCAGAATGAACCCAGAAACCACGCTTGAAACTTTAATACCCGATTTTCAAGGTATTGAACAACATTTAGATCGCATTATTGATGTGGCTCCAGAAGTTGTATCGCATAACATTGAAACCGTTAGACGACTCACTAGAGAGGTACGCATACAAGCCAAATACGACCGTAGTATGGGCGTTTTAAAATACTTAAAACAAAACGGACAACGCAGAACTAAATCTGGAATTATGCTTGGTTTAGGTGAAACACGCGAAGAAGTAATTGAAACCCTTCACGACCTAAAAGCCAACGATGTAGATGTGGTTACTATTGGGCAATATTTACAACCGAGCAAAAAACACTTACCGGTAAAACAATTTATAAACCCCGATCAATTTAAAGAATACGAAGCTATTGGGTTAGATTTAGGTTTCCGCCATGTAGAAAGTAGCGCACTGGTAAGATCGTCATACAAAGCACAAAAACACATAAACTAAATGATGATTCGTGTTGCTATAAACGGTTTTGGACGTATTGGACGTCGCGTTTTCAGGTTACTTCAAAACCACAAAAAGATAGAAGTTGTCGCTATAAACGATTTAGCCGATGCTAAAACATTAAGTCATTTATTGAAATATGATAGTGTACACGGACTTTTCAACGGAACTGTTTCTAGTGATGAAAATCATATTATTGCGAATACTAAAAAAGTAGCACTTTTAAACAATAATCATCCGAAACATATTGATTGGGCTCCCTATAACATTGATTTTGTAATTGAAGCAACTGGTAAATTTAAAACAACCGAAGATTTACAATTTCATATAACAAATGGAGCAAAACAAGTTATTTTAAGTGTTCCACCCGTAGAGGATGACACTAAAATTATTGTACTTGGCGTAAACGATGATAGTATTGATGGCACTGAAACCATAATATCTAACGCTTCGTGCACCACCAACAATGCTGCTCCGATGATCGATATTATCAATAAACTTTGCGGTATTAATCAAGCTTATATTACCACGGTACACTCTTACACAACCGATCAAAGTTTACATGACCAACCACACCGAGACTTGCGCCGTTCTCGAGCGGCAAGCCAATCTATTGTTCCAACAACAACAGGAGCAGCAAAAGCATTGACTAAAATATTCCCAGAATTATCCGACGTTATTGGTGGCTGTGGCATTCGTGTGCCAGTTATCAATGGCTCCTTAACAGATATTACATTCAACGTAAAACGAACCGTAACTATCAGTGATATAAATACTGCTTTTTTAGAAGCTTCAAAAAGCAATTACAAAGGCATTCTAGAATACACTGAAGATCCGATAGTATCCATTGATATTGTTGGCAATACGCACTCCTGTATTTTCGATTCACAAATGACTTCAGTCATCGGAAACATGGTGAAAATTATTGGTTGGTATGATAATGAAACTGGGTATTCATCAAGAATTATTGACTTAATATGTAATTTAACTGAAAAAAGTAAACTTTTATCGAACAAATAGTTATATTTGTTTGTAACTCATGTTTGTATGTTCAAAATTAAACACTATCTAATTGCTCTTGCAATGCTCTTTAGCGCTGTACTTTGGTCTCAAGAATCTATTGATACCGACCCAGAGCTTAATAAAAATAGGATAGATTACTTTATTAAGCAAGCACAATCATCATTTGAAAATCAAAATTATAAAGACGCATTAACGCATTTAGATCAAGCCTTAAAATTTGCCGAAAAAGATGACATAAAAAAAAGCATCGGGATTATTTACATTTTCAAAGGCCAATTAGAGCTTCACAAAGGTAAAACCGAGAATGCTATTATTGCATTAAACAAATCTATAGAGCTACAACGTTTAATTAAAGACAATGCCAATTTAGGCCATTCTTACAGTGTTTTAGGCGAAGTTTTTTTACATAAAAAAGACTACAAAAAAGCCTTAGATTATTTTATTTCATCTAAAAACTTGTTTTCCGAAGAAGGTTTAGAAAACAAACTTACCGAAACCTTACTTTTAGAAGGAAAAGCGTATATTCTTTTAAACAATTACGAAAAAGCTAGAACAACCTTAGAGCAAACCCTAGCACTATCTCTAAAAAATAATAACAAGCTACTACAAAGCAAAGCCTCTATTAGTTTAGGTAAAGTTTACGACCAGCTAAACCAACAAGCAAAAGCCTTAAAGACCACAACACAAGGCCTTGAAATAGCAAACGACCTTAAACTTATTCCGCAGCGCACCGAAGCCTATTTAGTTTTAAGCGATATTAATAATAGTCTAAATGATTATAAACGTTCTAGAGATTATTTAAAAGATTATCTCAACCTCACAGACTCCATTAAAAACCTAAATAGCAGCACGTTAAACAGTGAAGAAATAAGTATAACTTATAAAAACACTAAAGAGGAATTAGAAAAAACTGCCGAAAAATTAGCGAAACAAGAAGATAAAAATAGTTTTAATACGCTAATTTCAATTTTAAGTGTCGCTTTAATTACTATACTATCTTTACTAACATTGTCGTTATATAAAAACAACAACATACGTTTAAAGACAAATAATATGCTCCACAGAAAAAACGGAGAACTTATTTTAGCTAAAGAAAAAGCAGAGCTTGCCTCTAAAACCAAAGCCAACTTTTTATCCACTGTAACGCACGAGCTTAGAACGCCCCTTTATGCCGTTACTGGTTTAAGTAATATGCTATTGGAAGAAAATCCAAAACCAGAACAAATTCAGCATTTAAAATCGCTTAAATTTTCGGGAGATTATCTACTCACTTTTATTAATGACATCCTTCAAATTAACAAAATTGAAGCCAATAAAGTAGATTTAGAGCCAGAACCATTCAACCTAAATAAAAAAATAAATAATATTGTTTTAGCGCTAAGTAATTCTGCGGAAGACAATAATGTTAAACTACATTTTGAGTACGATAAAGATTTGCCAGAAAACTTTATTGCCGATCAGTTAAAAATATCTCAAATTCTAATAAACCTAGTTGGTAATTCTATTAAATTCACCAAAGATGGTGATATATGGATTCGTGTTTACAAAATCGATCAGGTGGATAAAATCTACACCCTTCGTTTTGAAATAGAAGATAATGGCATTGGTATTACCCAAGAAAAACAAGATCACATGTTTGAGAGTTTCTCTCAAGGCTCTATTCAAATTAATAGAAAATACGGTGGAACAGGCTTAGGTCTATCCATTGTAAAAGGTTTAATTGAAATTTTAAAAGGGCAAATTTACCTTAAAAGTGAACTCGGAAAAGGCACCACTTTTTATTTCGAAATCCCTATTGAATACAGCACCATAAAAGAAGCCGTAGAAGTGAAAACAACTTATTTTAAAGGAAATTCTGAGGAATTAGACTTAAAGAATGTCAAAATATTAGTAGTTGAAGATAACAAAATCAACCAAATGATTACAAAAAAGATTCTGACTAAAATGGATCTGCATTGTGATATTATTGATAACGGAGAAGAAGCTGTTGAAATGATAAAGTCGAACGATTACAACATCATTTTAATGGATATTCATATGCCAGGAATTAGTGGTATTGAAGCTACAAAAATTATTAGAACCTTCGATAAAGATTTAACCATATTTGCGCTTACAGCCGTAACTATTGAAGATAAAATGCATGAATTTGACGAAGCTGGTTTTACGGATATCATACCAAAACCTTTCAAACAAGATGAGTTTGAGAAAAAGCTTTACAATGCATTGTCTTCTAAAAAAGATACCTCTACATCGGTTTAAGCCTTTAAATACAACTTTAAAACACGTATAAATTCGGCTTCCCTATCAACAGAAACGGTTATTGGTAAGTAAAACAACTTACCCTTTAAAGATGCGTAATCTTTAAGGCGCATATAGTCCTTTTCAGTAGTAAGAATTAATTCTTTTTTGCTAAGTTCTTCAATTTCAATTTCAGAAAAATCGTGATGATCGTTAAAATTTAAATGCTCAAACTTTAAGTTTTTAGATTCTAAAAAATCAACTAAAGGTTTCGGATTCGCAATTCCTGTAACCAAAGTAAACGTGTTTAATGCATTAATCTCTAAGCGCTCTTTATCAGAAAATAAACAATCGGCATAAGTAATAGCACTAAAAAATACTTGTTGATTTTTATTAGGAGCAATACATTTGAAAATCTGTTGTTTTTCATTTTCAGATAAATTACTCGGACATTTAGTCACCACAATTACCTGTGCTCTATTTGCGCCACGTCTAGGTTCTCGTAAATTCCCGGTTGGTAAAACCACATCCTTAAAATATGGATTCTCATAAGTGGTAAGTAATATATTAAAACCCGCTTTTACCTTTCGGTGCTGAAAAGCATCATCTAGCAAAATAACATCAGGTGTATTTCCCAAAGCCATCAACTTTTCAATTCCATTTTGCCTATCAGCATCCACTGCCACCAAAACGTCGTCCTTAAATTTATTGTAAAACTGAAAAGGCTCATCGCCCAAAACTTCCGCGGAAGCGTTGTCATTTCCTAACTGAAACCCTTTACTTTTTCGTTTATATCCTCGACTCAATGTAGCAATCTTAAAGTCTGCCTTCAACAACTTAATCAAATACTCAATCATTGGTGTTTTTCCGGTGCCTCCCGTACTTAAATTCCCTACACAAATCACCGGAAAATCGTAAGACTTAGATTTTTTAAAGCCTAAATCAAACAACTTATTCCGCAACCAAGTCACCAAATAATAAATGGGCATCACGGGAAACAAAAGGTATCTTAATAATTTCATCACAACGAAAGTAATTATTTTATCTTTGAAGTAAAACTTAATTAAATATGATTATTCAAGACGTTATAAATCATTTAGAAGAATTAGCGCCATTGGCTTACGCCGAAGACTTTGATAATGTAGGGCTTCTTGTTGGTGATAAACATGCCAAGCTCACCGGTGTTTTAGTTACTTTAGATACTTTAGAAGCCGTAGTAGACGAGGCTATTGCCGAAAATTGCAACTTAATAATAAGCTTCCACCCTATTATTTTTAAAGGATTAAAAAAAATAACCGGCAAAAACTATGTCGAGCGCGTGGTATTAAAAGCTATTAAAAACGATATTGCCATATACAGTATGCACACTGCATTAGATAACGCTTCGCAAGGTGTAAACCACATGATTTGCAATCAACTCGAACTTATAAACCAACACATTTTAACACCACAAAGTGGTACTATAAAAAAACTAACCACTTATGCTCCAGAAAATGACGCTAACGCCGTACGAAACGCTTTATTTGCTGCAGGAGCCGGTAGTATTGGTAATTACACCCAGTGCAGTTTTAATACCAACGGCATTGGCACTTATAATGGCAACGAAAACTCCAACCCCGTTATAGGCGAAAAAGGAAAAACAGAAATAGCCAAGGAAACTAAAATAACCGTAACCTTCGCAAAACATCTAGAATCAAAAATTTTAGATACGCTATTTAAAATGGATTTTTACGAGGAAATAGCATACGAAATAACCACCCTAGAAAACAAAAACCAACATATTGGCATGGGCATGATTGGCGAATTTCAAACCCCAATGGAACAGTCTGCCTTTTTAAGCCATTTAAAAACTAAAATGAACACCGGATTTATCCGTCACTCCGCATTTACAAATAAAAACATAAAAAAAGTAGCCGTTTTAGGCGGCTCGGGCAGCTTCGCAATTAATGCCGCTAAAGCAGCTGGTGCTGATGCTTTTGTAACGGCCGATTTAAAATATCACGACTTTTTTATGGCCGAAAACCAAATTCTATTGGCCGATATTGGGCATTACGAAAGTGAACAGTTCACAAAAAATCTTTTAGTTGTGTATCTTACAAAAAAAATCACTAATTTTGCAATCATTTTATCAAAGATAAATACCAATCCTGTTAAGTATTTTTAAAATATGGCTAAAAAGAAAGAAGTAACTGTTGAGGAGCGCTTAAGAGCTTTATACGATTTGCAAATCATTGATTCTCGTATAGATGAAATAAGAAATGTTCGAGGAGAACTGCCTTTAGAAGTTCGAGATTTAGAAGATGAAGTTGCTGGCTTAAATATACGATTAGAAAAACTTGTTGCAAGTTTGGAAGTTATAGACAACGACATCACTGGAAAGAAAAATTTAATTGAAGAAGCTAAAACTTTAATTAAAAAATACAGTGAGCAACAAAAAAACGTTCGTAACAATCGTGAATTCAACTCTTTAACAAAAGAAGTAGAATTTCAAGAATTAGAAATTGAATTAGCTGAAAAGCACATTAAAGAATTCAAAGTTCAAATCGAGCAAAAGAAAGTTGTTATTTCAGACACTAAAGACCGTTTAAAAGAACGCCAAACACACCTGAAACACAAGAAAAACGAATTAGACGCTATTTTAGCAGAAACCGAAAAGGAAGAGCTAGCATTAATTCAAAAATCTGAAGATTACAAAACGCAAATCGAAGCTCGTTTAGTTGCAGCTTACAATAGAATTCGCAAAAACGTGAAGAATGGTTTAGCCGTTGTACCAATCGAAAGAGGTGCATCTGGAGGGTCTTTCTTTACTATTCCACCGCAAGTGCAAGTAGAAATTGCTTCACGCAAAAAGGTTATTACCGATGAGCACAGTGGACGTATTTTAGTAGACGCCGCTTTAGCCGAAGAGCAAAGAGCAAAAATGGAAAAAATGTTTTCTAAACTATAATCCATTTTCAATACATAAAAAAAGCCTTTAGTTAATCTAGAGGCTTTTTTTTATGCCTAAATTTTTAGCGATCCCTTCGGGCGGGCTTTCCTCTAAAGTTTTGGCTCGATGCGCGCCTCGCCAAAAGCTACCGTTGCAATCCCTATCGCGAGCCACATTGCTAAAAAACAGAATAACTTGCCATCAAAAAGCCTATTCTAAAATAACCTGCCAATTAATTTTACATAACTCATTTTAAGTTTTCATAACTTTATACGTCTAAACCCTGAGAACAAAATATATTTCATGAAACATATTATCCCAATACTAGCCCTAGCCTTATTATTTAGCTGCCAAAACACAGCACAAACCAGTAAAGCACAACAAAACGTACAACAAGCCCAACCAGTAGAAGTTGCCATAAAAAAAGGAAAAGCTCGTGCCTACTTTGCCAGCGGATGCTTTTGGTGCGTAGAAGCCATATACGAAAGCGTAAAAGGTGTCGATGAGTCCATTTCGGGCTATTCTGGTGGCCATACAAAAAACCCAACCTACGCAGCCAGTAACACCGGCAAAACAGGACATGCTGAAGCTGTAGAAATCATTTACGATCCCGAAGTGGTTAGTTTTGAGACCTTGGTTGATGTATATTTCGCATCTCAAAATCTAACTCAAGTTAACGGACAAGGAAATGACAGAGGTTCGCAATACCGTTCTATCCTCTTTTACCAAAACGATGCACAAAAGCAAGTTATTGTAAGCAAAAAAGAAGCCTTAGAAAAAAAGCTCAACATCAAAATTGCCGCAGAAATTTATCCGTTTCAAAAGTTCTGGGTTGCCGAAGATTATCACCAAAACTATGAAAAACGCCATCCGGAAAATGGTTACATTCGTAATGTATCGGTACCAAGATTAAACAGGTTTAAAGCTAATTTTCCGAAGGCACTATTAAAAGACAACCATTAATTTATTTATATGACTCACTTGATATTACTAATTAATTTGAGTAACTTCCTTTAATCATAAAATAATTAAGTACAATCGTAAATGAGTAAATATTACATCTTATTTTTCACAGTATTTATTCTGTCTTGTTCCAATAAAAAAGTTTTAGCAAAAAACATCCCAGAAGAAACAATAATAGATAATACATCCCTTGTTATTCTTGGAACAATACAAGATGCCGGATCGCCACAAATTGGCTGTAAAAAAGACTGTTGCGTCAATCTATTTAAAAATCCAGACCCTACTAGAAAAATAGTTTCATTAGGATTAATTGATACCGAAAATAATAAAAGTTATCTTTTTGAAGCAACGCCAGATATTGCAACTCAAATGAAAATGCTTATCAAATATAACAAGCAAACAGAGCAAGAATTAGCAGATGGTATTTTTTTAACACATGCCCATATAGGGCACTATACAGGTTTAATGTTTCTTGGCAAAGAAGCCATGAATAGTAAAAATATGCCCGTATACGCTATGCCTAACATGAAAACATTTCTTACTGAAAACGGGCCGTGGAGCCAATTAGTAAGCAATAGCAATATAAAACTCGAATTATTAGAAAATGAAAAACCTGTTCAATTATCCAAATCGATAAGCGTTACTCCTATTTTAGTTCCGCATCGCGATGAGTTTTCAGAAACCGTTGGTTATCGTATTTCTGGCCCTAATAAAACGGCGCTATTTATTCCCGATATCGACAAATGGGCTAAATGGAATAAAAACATAACCGATGAAATTAAAAAAGTAGATTATGCCTTTTTGGATGCTACCTTTTATAGCGGACAAGAAATTAACAACAGACCTATTAGCGAAATTGCTCACCCATTTATTATAGAAAGTTTAGAGCAGTTTAAATCTCTAAAAAAGCAAGATAGAAGCAAAGTCGTTTTTATTCATTTCAACCATACAAATCCAGTAATTAATACGAATAGTAAAGCTCATAAAGATGTCATAGAACAAGGATTTAAAATAGGTAAAATCAATGATGTCTTTAAACTCTAATTCATTCCGTTAAGCATTATTCAGTATGATACATATTAAGCTACACCTTATTAAATTTTGAGCTGTAAGAAAATTTACCTAAATTGATTTGCCGTTAAATTGCTATATTTTATAAAAAACCTACTAACCAAATTCATAAAAACATGAACAACATCTTATTGTATGGTGCCGATTGGTGCCCAGATTGTAGAAGAGCTAAAGCCTATTTAAAAGAAAATAATATCGATTTTACTTTTGTAGATGTCGATTTAGATAAAGAAGCCACAGCCCAAGTTGAAGCCATAAACAATGGCAAACGGATTATTCCAACCATTATTATTGACGACAAATCTTATACCAATCCAGACAATATTCAGTTAGCAAGCGTTTTAGGAATAAATGCTGTAGGCCACGTACAATTATTTGGTGCCGATTGGTGCCCAGATTGCCGACGAGCAAAAAGTTTTTTGAGAGACAATGGCATTAATTTCGAATTTATTGATGTAGACCAACACGATTGGGCCACAGAAAAAGTGGAAGAAATTAATAACGGTAAACGTATTATTCCTACCGTTTTAATTAACAGCAAACCTTACACCAACCCAGACAACACAGAACTTACCAAATTACTTTCCATAAATATTGAAAAGCAACACAAAATTTTCGACACTATTATTATTGGGGGAGGCGCGGCTGGTTTAACCACTTCCATATATGCACAAAGGGATCGTTTTGATACTTTGATTTTAGAGAAATCAACCATTGGTGGCAATGCTTTTTTAACCGAAAAAATTGAAAATTACCCAGGGTTTCAGTCTATCTCAGGACCATTATTAATGGAGAAAATGGAAGAACAAGCCAAAACTTACGGAGCCACGATTAAAACAGGCGAAGAAGTTGTTAATATTGAGAAAAAAGATAATCTCTTTTCAATAAAAACAAAAGGCGACACCTATTTAGGTAAATCTGTCGTGTTATCTACGGGTTCTACTTATAGAAAATTAGGTATTCCAAACGAAGAAGCCTTAATTGGATCGGGTATTCACTTTTGTGCCACTTGCGATGGTGCATTTTACAGAGACAAAGATATTATCGTTATTGGCGGTGGAAATTCAGCACTTGAAGAAGGTATCTTTTTAGCTGGTTTTTGTAAAAGCGTTAAAATAGTGCATCGTTCTAAATATTTTTCAGCCTCTAAAACCTATGTTGAAAAACTAGAAAGTATTGAAAATATTTCAACTCACATGAATAAATCATCTCTTGAATTTATCTCAGATGATAAAGGCTTATTTGAAGGCGTGAAACTAAAAGACAATGAAACCCAAGAGGAATCGGTATTAACAGCCGATGGATTATTTATATTTATTGGTTTAATTCCAAATACACAATCTTTTAAAAATATAGTCGATTTAGATTCACGAGGTTTTATTCAAACGAAAGGACTAGCTGAAACTTCAGTAAAAGGTATATTTGCAGCAGGCGATTGTCGTGAAGGTGCTATTGCACAGGTGGCAGCTGCAACTGGCGAAGGTGTTTTAGCGAGCTACGGCATTCGAAGTTTTTTAAAATAAAAGTCTTATTTAAATATAGGAATCGGAGGTGTTTACAATATGTAGATTCCCCTTTTTTATCATCTTAAAACAAAAAAACAGACAGACCTGTCTGTTTATAAATAATTTATATATATTTGCAGTATGAAACATTCTGAAATAAAAAATAGAATCATTGAAACGGCTTCGTTCTTATTTTATCAGAACGGTTATAACTCCACAGGAATCAATGAAATTATTTCAGAAGCTGGTATTGCAAAAGCAACGCTTTACAATCATTTTAAATCTAAAGAAGAAATTTGCCTAGCTTATCTTAAATATAAAAACACAAGTTTTATTGAAGATATAGAAGCCTACACCGCATCTAAACCAAAAGGAAAAGCTCAAATTTTAGCTATTTTTGATTTTCTTGAACTCTTTTTCAAAGATAAAGATTTTAACGGTTGTTGGTGTATTAAAACCGTTTCTGAAATTCCGAAAGACAACGAAATTATAAGAGCAGAAATTCAATCGCAAAAACATAGTTTTATTGATTTAATATCAAAACTTATTACGAATAATTTAGAAAATGTAAAAGAAGCCCAAGTTAAATCTCTTGCCAGACAAATATACTTACTCTACGAAGGCGCTGTTGGCGAAAGCCATTTACACCAAGACAATTGGCCAATAAAAGAAACAAAACAATTATGTTCGCAGATCATATCTTAAAAAAATTTGCATAAACAAAGACAGACTTGTCTGTTTATTTATAAAAAAATAAATAACATGAAAGAATTCGAAAACAAAGTAGCCTTAGTCATAGGTGGAACAAGTGGTATTGGTAACGCAACAGCAAACAGCTTGCTAGAAGGCGGTGCAACTGTACATATTGTAGGTAGAAATATTGACAAAGTAGCCGATGCTCCAAATTTAGTTAAACATGCCGTAAACATTTCTAATACAGACGAAGTAGATACACTAGTGTCCAAAATTTCAGCGTTAGACAACTTAGATTTTCTAGTAAATGCCTCAGGTATTTTTGGACCAAAACCATTTTTAGATCATACTATGGAAGATTATAACTCTTATTTAGATTTAAATAGAGGGTTCTTTTTCATCACTCAAAGTGCCGCTAAAAAAATGAAAGCCACTCAAGGAGGTTCTATTGTAAACGTAGGTTCTATGTGGGCTAAGCAAGCTGTAAAAGCAACACCATCTACAGCTTATTCTATGCAAAAAGCAGGCTTACATTCTTTAACACAACATTTAGCAATGGAATTAGCAGAAGATAACATTCGTGTTAATGCCGTATCTCCTGCCTTAGTAAACACACCTGTGTATCATGGTGTTTTTGGAGGAGAACAAGCTGCTGCAGAAGCTTTGGTTGGTTTTAATGGCTTTCACCCTATTGGACGTTTTGGAGAATCTCAAGATGTAGCAAACAGTATTGTATTTTTACTTTCAGACAAAGCATCATGGGTTACGGGTGCTATTTGGGATACCGATGGTGGTGTTATGGCTGGTAGAAATTAAATACCAACACACATCAATAAAATATAGCGATTTGAAACAGTACTTCAAGTCGCTGTGTTTTTTTTAATTTAGTACCTTCTGAATCCAAAATACGGTCTATTCTATAAGGTAAACCGTATTCAAAAAACTTTCAAATGAAATCATTATTAAGCATACTAATATTAACGCTTGCCTTCTTTTCTTGTAAAACAAGCCTAAATAACAAAGCCTCAAAAGATAGTTATTTCCTACCTCCTGCTACAACATATAATTATGCAGAAATTGATAGTGTAAAATTGTTTTACAGAGCTGCTGGTGATAAAAACAATCCAGTTATCGTGTTACTTCATGGTTATCCATCATCTTCACATTCCTATAGAAATTTAATCCCTATGTTATCCACGCATTATTATGTTATTGCGCCAGATAATTTAGGCTCGGGTTATAGCGCTCACCTAGACCCAGAAACCACCAAATACACCTTTGATTTATTAGCCGATTATACTCAGAAACTGATAAATAAGCTCCACATAAAAAACTATGTTATGTACATGCAAGATTTTGGAGCACCCGTAGGTTATAGAATGATGATGGAAAACCCTAACCGCATAGATGCTTTAATTGTACAAAATGCTAATGCTTATCTTGATGGTTTAACCGAAAAAAGGCAACACTTTTTTAGAACAGCTCAATCCGACACCTCTAAAACACAATATGATTTTTTATACAGCCTAACCGGAAAAGATGCCGTGATTAACAAGCAGTATTTATTTGATTTGGATGAAACAAATATGAATGTTCAAAGTCCGGATGCTTGGACACACGATTTGGCTTTTCTAAATTCAAAAAAAGATAGAGACATACAGGTACAACTATTTCAGGATTACAACACCAATTTATTGAGCTATCCACAATGGCAAAACATGTTAAATAAAAATCAACCCAAAACATTAATTGTATGGGGTAAAAAAGATTTAAAATTTAATGCAAATGGCGCTAAAGCTTACTTAAAAGATTTGCCAAACGCAGAGCTTCACCTTTTGGATGCTGGGCATTTTGCTGCTGAAGAAAAAACAAGAGAAATAGCCGAGTTAATCTTGAAATTTTTAGAAAAACATGATATAAAATAAAAAAGCTACTTTCCTAAACCTTAGTCGCTTTTAAAGTGAAAATTAAAGGATATAATTTATCCTGCGTTACAAACATACCATTATCAGTTTCAATTAAATTCGGCAATACATTATAAGGACTCTCATTATGTTCGGTTAAATATTGGATGTGTAACCCGGCTTCGGTAAGTGCCGAAATCACTTCACCTAAACCATGATTCCATCCATACTCCTTGCTCGTTATTGCCGCTTTTTGGTTAGCGTATGTTCCTTCATATTCTTCATAAATTACCTCATCCTGCATATAACCATAAGTCATTATTGGTTTTTCATTTAAATAATCAAACATCCAAACTATGGGGTGAAACTCTGCCATAAAAAAAGTCCCCCCTTGTTTCAGGCGTTCGGCTATCATTTTTCCCCAAGGTTTTAAATCGGGCAACCACCCAATAACGCCATAACTTGTAAATACAATATCGAATTCTTCTTTTATATACTGAGACGTTTCCAAGACATTGCAACATACAAACTGAGCATCTAACTCCAATTCTTCATTTAAAGATTTTGCAAGTTTTATACCCTCATCACTTAAATCTACACCAGTGCTTTTAGCTCCTAACCTACTCCAACTTAAAGTATCTTGTCCAAAATGACATTGCAAATGAAGAAGTGATTTCCCTTGTACATCACCCAAAGCGTCCAACTCATAAGGCATTAAAGAAGACTTTCCTTTTTTAAAAGCTTCCATATTATACATATCACTTTTGGCATGTACTTTTACTTTTTCGTTCCAGGTGGCTTTATTGGTTTTAAAATATTTAGTGTTATTTGTCATCTTCAAAGTATCTTTACAAAAAATCTAAATTATGAAAAACTTCATCTACATAACGCTAATAGCTCTATTAATTACAGCTTGTAAAGACAATACCAAATCAATTCCGGAAGAGAAACCATTAACCATTGCTGAAAAAATAGCCCATGCGCACGGTTTTGAAAATTGGAAAAATGTAAATGAGATTGATTTCACTTTTAACGTAGATACAGATAGCACTCATTTTGAAAGACGCTGGGTTTGGAAACCTAAAACAAACCATGTTATCGCAATTTCGGCCACAGACACGATTAGTTACAACCGTTCGGCCGTGGATTCTATTAGTATGAAAGCAGATCGTGGTTTTATAAACGATAAATTTTGGTTACTTATTCCGTTTCAATTAGTTTGGGATTCTGGTACAACCATTTCAGAGCCTGTTATAACAGAAGCACCAATAAGTAAAACGGCTTTAAATAAAATAACCTTAACCTATTCTAACGAAGGCGGCTACACACCAAGTGATGCGTATGATATTTTTTATGATGATGATTACCGTATTCAAGAGTGGATTTTCAGAAAAGGTAATCAGGAAAAACCATCTATGATGACCACTTTTGAAGATTATCAAGATTTCAATGGCATTACTCTTGCTTTAAGTCATAAAAAACCTGAAGGTTCATGGAATTTAAACTTTACAAATATTAAAATATCGAAATAATACAGTTTACTTAATTTTAGTGTTTCTACATTACGAATTCGGCAAATACATGATGTACAACAAAATAATTCAATAAAACGTACGCCATAATGTGACTATTCTTGTTAAATCGTATCTAAAGAATAAGGGATAATAAATATTTATCAGTTTTCTTGTAACATTTTTCAATGGTTCTACGTATAACTATTGAATACCTTAAAGAAATACTAAACACATAATTATATAATGAGACAACTAAAAATTACCAAGCAGGTTACTAATAGAGAGACCGCTTCTTTAGACAAATACCTTCAAGAAATTGGAAAAGTTGACTTAATTACTGCTGATGAAGAAGTAGAATTAGCACAACGTATAAAAGCTGGAGACCAAATTGCTTTAGAAAAATTAACTAAGGCTAATTTACGTTTCGTAGTATCGGTGGCTAAACAATACCAAAACCAAGGCCTTACTTTACCCGATTTAATTAATGAAGGTAACTTAGGTTTAATTAAGGCTGCACAACGTTTTGATGAAACGCGTGGTTTTAAATTTATCTCTTATGCCGTTTGGTGGATTCGTCAATCTATTCTTCAAGCCTTAGCTGAGCAATCTCGTATTGTACGTTTACCGTTGAATAAAATTGGATCGATAAATAAGATAAATAAAACATTTGCTTTTTTAGAACAAAGTCATGAACGTCCACCTTCTGCTGAAGAAATTGCAAAAGAATTGGATATGACTATTAACGATGTTAAGGAGTCAATGAAAAACTCGGGACGTCACGTAAGTATGGATGCGCCTTTAGTTGAAGGTGAAGATTCTAACTTATACGATGTATTAAATTCTGGTGAATCGCCAAATCCAGATCGTGAATTATTACACGAATCTTTACGTACAGAAATTGAGCGTGCTTTGGAAACACTAACACCTCGTGAAGCTGACGTTATTCGTTTATACTTTGGTTTAGGTAACCAACACCCAATGACTTTAGAAGAAATTGGAGAAACATTCGATTTAACACGTGAACGTGTACGTCAAATTAAAGAAAAAGCTATTCGTAGACTAAAACATACGTCTAGAAGTAAAATATTAAAAACATATTTAGGTTAGTAATACCAAAGTATTACGACTAAATTACAACTACAAACAGTTACAACATAACTGTTCGTTTTTTGATTGATGAAAGAACCCGCGGCTGATTACCGCGGGTTTATTCATTTATAAAACTTTGATTTTTAAAATCTTACAACAAACATCTCTCCGTAAGATTTATCTTAAATAAAATATTAGTATTATATTTGGGTTATGCTAAAAACTATCTGTTACAAAAGCAAGGTGAAATTATCTCTAAAAATCATGGAGTTCGAAGCTTTGTTTAATGGTACACAAACTCGAAATGATAAAAATAATATCACTGGTGTTTTAGTAAAAAAAGACAAGTTTTTTTTCAAATTCTAGAAGGCAAGGCAGAGGTGGTAGACTCCCTTTTTGAAACTATCAAACAAGATTCTAGACATTCTAATATTACCGAGCTCTTAAATAAAACCATTACACATATTAGTTTTAGCGCCTTTAATACGGGTTACTCCGTTATCGCAGACATAGATTCTCTTTACAGCTTACAAAACTATGTGATGGACTTAAATGAAAAAGATATCGAAAACAGCGGTCACTTCTTAGAAATTATTGAAGACCTATTAAGGCTTGGCAAATAAAAATCCTTAGCTTTGCGCAAACAATACAAAAACAATCTAAAATGTCTTCCAAATTAATTGCGCCTTCTATGCTAGCTGCCGATTTCGGCAATTTACAACGTGATACCGAAATGGTTAATAACAGTGATGCCGATTGGTTTCACATCGATGTTATGGACGGGCATTTTGTACCAAATATTTCTTATGGTATGCCTGTAATTGCAGCTATTAAAAAACACGCAACGAAACCATTAGATGTACATTTAATGATTGAAAAACCAGAACGTTATATTGAAGAATTCGCCAAAGTTGGTGCCGATATTATCACCGTTCATCATGAATCAACAGTACACTTACACCGCACACTTACTCAAATTGAAGATGCTGGTTGTAAAGCAGGTGTTGTTTTAAACCTAACCACTCCTATTTCTGTTTTAGAAGATATTCTACCTAAATGTTATATGGTTTTACTGATGTCTATAAACCCAGGTTTTGGTGGGCAGAAGTTTGAAGACATGACATATAATCGGGTAAAAAAACTTCGTAAAATGATTACTGACCAAGGTTTAAATACCCGAATTGAAATTGACGGTGGTGTTACCGATAAAAATATTCAAAAATTAGTTGAAGCTGGCGCTGATGTTTTTGTCGCTGGAAGTCACGTTTTTAAAAGTGATAACCAAACAGAAACCATTAAGCAATTAAAGGCTTTAGCTAACTCTTAAAATTCTCTAATAAAATAGTTTAATAAATCGGTTGTGGTAACAATCCCTACCAAGTCACCCTTATCGACTACTGGTAGTGCGTGAAATTCTCTATTAGCTAATATTAAAGCAACATCTTTAATATTAGTTTCTGGAGAAACGGTTACTACATTTTTAACCATAACTTGCTCTATTGTAAAGCTATTAAGCACAACAGCATCTAGACCAACATTCTGGCTTGGAGCAAATTCAGGAATGCTAATTCGCATTAAATCTGTATAACTTAGCATACCAATAATACATTCTCCCGAAACTACAGGTATATGTTTAATTCTATGTCTGTTAAAAAGCATTTCTGCGCGCTTTAAATCGTCTGATCGGGTTAAACCTATAATTGTTTTAGTCATTATACTAGAAACTGGTACGTGCGCTCTCATGATGTTCTGTTTTAATTACTTACGTAAATTTAAGTTAAAATTCATATCGATTTTATGACAAATATCATTTTTACGAAAATATTTATCAGAGCATAAGAATTATCTCACTAAAATTGTTTCAACAAATATTTTATCAAATCGGTAGTAGTAACAATACCTTTTAACTTATTATTATCTACTACTGGAAGTGCATGAAATTCTTTAGACGCTAATATCTCGGCAACTTCTTTTATTGAGTTTGCAGAAGAAACAGTAACAATATTTCGTTTCATCACCTGATCGATAGTAAACATATTATATACCATAACATCTGCAACGCTATCATCATCATTGGTTATATCGGCAAAACTAAGTCGTAACAAGTCGCTATAACTAAGCATACCCACAATTACATTACCATTAACTACAGGAATATGTCTTATTTTATGTTTTTTAAATAAATGCTCTGCAGTTTCTAATTTGTCGCTTTTTTTTAATGAGATGACATCTTGAGTCATTATCATTGAAATTGGTGCTTTTCGTATCATAACATTATAGCTTTAGTTGATAGTATAAAATTACGGAAGTTTAGCTTCATTTTACATGATAAAAGTCATAACTAAAACTCTAGTAATGAGCAAAATTGAAGTGAAAATTAAAAAAAGTGAAAGCGGTAATCTATGCGTTTTAATTCAAATACGAGAATAATAAACTTAAGCCATTTGTTTAATAAATAGATTTATTATATTTAGTGCTATATGGATCTATAGATAATACTAACTATATATCTTTGTTGGCATTAATTTAACAACATTAACTCTTAAATAATTATGAGATTCTTACATTATCTAAAGTATTTATTTATAATAGTAAGTATTACTATTTTTACTTTATATATTCTGGACAATGAATATATAACAAAACCCATACTTGTAACTAGTTATATTTTAATCTTCCTTGTACCTATATTAAATAGATATAAAAAGTAACGGAATTCTTACTAACGCAAAAAGGACCTTTTTATGAGGTAAATAAAAAAAGTTTCTAAAACCGACCAATGATTATCGGATTTTGACTTAAGTCTGGAAAACCACTCTATCCAATTAAAAATTGAATAAGTACAATTTTGAGCAAAATGGCAGAATTGAGCAACGAACGGAATTTCTTAAAAAAAATTGTAACAATAAACATTTTAACAAACAATTTGTTACGTTGAAAAATCTCTGCTTTTTCTAACGAACAAATCTTATACGAAACCGTTGGGCACAATTAAAAAAAACTATGAGATATCAAATACAATGTGATCATGACAAAATTGAATTAGAAGATCTACCTTCTGAATGCCCAAATTGTCATAAATCGATAACACCTAACCCTTTATTTGGACATTATTGTGAAGTAAATGACCTCACAGAAGTTTTTTTATTTTGTCCAGATAAGGAATGTAAAAAATCATTTATTGGATATTATCATTACATGGGTGAAAATTCATATTCTTTTATAGGAAAAACGAGCAAAGGAACTTTAATTGGTAGAAAATTCCCTAAATCTATTGAGGAAACCTCAACTGATTTCATCAAAATTTATAATCAATCTTTAATAGCTGAACAGCAAGAATTAAATGAAATTTGTGGGGTTGGATATAGAAAGTCTTTAGAGTTTTTAATAAAAGATTACGCCATATCTATCAACTTAAGTCAAAAAGAAAAAATTGAAAAAAGCACACTTTCTCAATGTATAAATAATTTTATTACTGACTCAAGAATTCAATCAGTTGCTAAACGAGCTTCTTGGATTGGAAATGATGAAACTCATTATGTAAGAAAGTGGGAAAGTAAAAATTTAAAGGATTTGAAAAAATTAATTGATTTAACTATTCATTGGATTGAAATGGAGATATTAACTTTAACTTTTGAGGAGGAAATGCCTGATAAGAAAAAATAAAAGTGCACAACACCATGTAAACAAAAAGACTGGTTTAACTTTCGGTTTTATAGAATTTTAAGAAAGGTACAACAGAAAAACTATCATGCGGAATTAAAAAAACTGAATAAAAAAAATATAATATGAATAACTTAATGAATGATTCCTCAATGGGACTTTTTATATGGCAAGCTATAATTCTAATATCAATTGGACTTTGGATCTATTGTTTGATTGACATTTTAAAAAATAAGTTTGCTCAAAATGATAAAATAATTTGGATTTTAGTAGTCATATTAATTCCATTTATTGGTTCGTTATTGTACTTATTTATTGGGAAAAACAAGAAACTGAAATCAAACTAATACATAAAGTACTAAAAGTCAACAATGTATAAAATAATTGCGGTTTAGTGCTTAATCTAAGTCCGCTACGCGCCTGTAACACCCTCTATACAAAATCGTTATTAGCAACGAAAAAAAAAATCAAAACAAAACAAAGTGAATTATCATAGTAAACTTAATTAGTTTTTATTAAATTTGTTGACTAATCAACATTTGTTAGATGAAAAAATATGTGTTTACAGGTTCGGTTGGCTATTTAACCACTACCATTTCTCGAATATTACAACAAAAATTACAAGCCAGATTTAAAAATACAGGAGCGAATACAACTCCAGAACAATGGCGATTATTGGTAGTAATATCTAACGAAGGAGAAATGAATCAAAGTCAGCTTGCTGAACTACAACATAAAGATAGAGCCGCAATAAAACGATTAATTGATCATTTAGAAAAAAAGAACCTAGTAACCAGAAAATCGGGAAAAGACTCTAGGTCTCATACCATTGCACTAACCCAAGAAGGTAAAAAGATGGTTCAAGTTTTTACTAAAGCATCTAAAGAAACCGTTAATGAAGCATTAAGCTGTTTTACAGAAGAAGAAGCAAAAAACCTAAATCAACTTCTTAATAAATTACTTAATAATATTAAATAAAAATTTACATCAATTGTTGATTAATCAACAATTAGACTGAAAATAAATATGAAAAATTCAAAAAAAAACACAGGAAATACCAATAAAACACGTGTCATTCTAGACTTGTTTTTCTTTATCTTAATGATTGCTGTACTTATACCACAAAGTACAGGAATCGCCATACATGAATGGTTAAGTTTTATAATCTTAATACCTTTCTTTTTACATCTAATAATTAATTGGAATTGGATTGCAAGCTATTCTAAAAATCTGTTCAAAAAGCCATTACGAAAAACCAAGTTCGATTACTTTTTCAATTGGATTTTATATATAGACATGCTATTGGTAACCGTTTCTGGTTTAGTAATTTCTGAAGCTGCTTTACCTGCAATAGGCATCCATTTTAATATTAATCCGTTTTGGACTACAATTCACAATGCATCAGCAACCCTATTTATTGCCCTTTTAGGAATTCATCTCGCTTTACATTGGAAATGGATTGTAAAAACACTTCAAAAATTAAAGTTCCTATCCGATTTGCATCATATAAAACAAATCACAACAATATTTCGTAATCGTAAAACAGAATTCCTAATTCTTATCGCTCTTAGTATTATTCTTTCCCTAGCAATCTGGCTCCTGGAATTTACAAGTTGGGCAGAAACCATAACACATAACAGTACGCCAAAAACAGCAGAGGGATCAAAACAACCAGCTATACAATGGTTAATTTATGTACTTCCGTTACTAAAAGTAACTGTCTTTTTGTGCGTTCCTGCCGTTTTAACAAGAGTAATTATTTATTTAAAAGCAAAACTGAAAAACTAAAAATTATGGCATTCATAGAAAACATCATCAAAAAAATAATGGATAATGGCGTAATTACTTCCAAAGAACAACTCTCCAAAACCGTATATAAAATTGAAATCCAAAGTGAGGCCGTAAAAACAATGGATTTTGTACCAGGCTGTTTTATTCGCTTAGGAGTTGGTATAGGTCAAGAAGCCAGCTCAAAAAAAGATATGGTAAGAAGCTATTCCATTTGGAGTATAGATAAAGACAAAAATACATTTAGCCTTGCCATAGCCACACATAGCAATGGCATTGGTGCGCAATGGGTTAAAGACTGTAGGGTTGGCGATACTGTTTACTACAAAACAAAAAGAGGAAAATTCACCGTAGATACTACTGCAGATAGCTATTTAATGATTGGCGACCTATCTGCATTATCGCATTTATATATCATCAATAGATATTTATCTAAAGATAAACAGGTAGAAAGCATTATTTATAACAAGAATATTACAGAATTATACGCAGATATAGATAATGAAAAACCATTTAACTTTTATAGTATAGAAGACAATAATACAAAAGAAATTATAGCCAAAATAGAACATTTATTGCCGCAACTAAAAGGTGTAAAAATGGCATATATTGCAGGAGATAGTAGGGTTTGTATTGCTATAAACAACTATTTAAGAAAAGAGCTTAAATGGGACACAAAACAAATTAAAACGAAACCCTTTTGGAATCCTGACAAAAAAGGATTAGAATAAAAAGCCATACCTCTACCCTCCTCTATATAGTTAATCGCTAGTTATCGTCTAATCACGAAAAACCTCACGGATTTTCTGAATTTAAAAACGGACAATTTTATAGCGCAATTAAAAAAGGTGTAATGGAATTAATAGAAAAGTGGAAATAAACACGGTTGGCAACAACTTTTATAAACGACTGCCATTGTAAGCTTATTTAAGAAAAGCTTAGCAAGTTTTCTATGTTGTAATTTGTATTTACTAATTGGTTACTGAAACAGCTCACAAACTCATAATCGTACTGTAAATCGAACCATTTAAGTATGTAAACAAAAAACACTTTAAAAACTCGAACAACAAGTAATTAAAGTGTTTTTAATGTGACCGCGAAGGGATTCGAACCCCCAACCCTCAGAGCCGAAATCTGATATTCTATCCAGTTGAACTACGCAGCCATTTTCCGCTTAAGCGGTATATTTTAACTTAATTTTTGTTTCACTATAGCTGATATGGTTTTACCATCGGCCTGGCCTGCCAATTCTTGACTTACCATACCCATAACTTTCCCCATATCTTTCATACCGCTTGCTCCAACTTTATCGATGGTGGCAACCACTACTTTTTCTATTTCTTCATCGGTTAAAGCCTCTGGCAAAAACTGAGCAATAACATCGGCCTCTGCTAATTCTGGCGTAGCTAAATCTTCGCGTCCTTGCTCTAAATAAATAGCAGCACTATCACGACGTTGTTTTACTTGTTTTTGAAGTATTTTAAGCTCCTGATCTTCTGTGATATCTTCTTTAGCTCCACTTTCAGTTTGCGCTAATAATATAGCAGACTTTACTGCACGCAACGCTGTTAAAGCTGTTTGATCTTTAGATTTCATTGCGGCTTTAAGCGCCGTCATTACTTCTTCTTGTAAAGCCATTTTTCGATTTATTTAGTATGCGAAGATAAAAAAAAGTTATAATTAAAGCATTGGATTACAAATTAGTTTACACCTCATTTTTAGAAAAACGCATAAAAAAAACCCGAAAAGCGTTGTCAACTTTTCGGGTTCAGAATTTAGTAGTTAAACTTTAATCTACATTATCATGTAAATAAGAGTTATTGCTTCTTACTTGTATATCATCATTATCATCTAAACCTATACTAGTTCTAGAAAAATCGGTATCCGAAGAATGCTTTGAAGCTTCTAAATTAACACCTTGACGTTTATATGCTGGCACTTTTTCTATATCATCAATTTTTGCATTATTGAATTTATAGTTGAAATCCTTCATTTTACGACGACGTTCTGCAGCGCGTTCTTTCAATAATTCTGAAATTGGCGTGTTCATTGGGTCGATATCTTCTTCCTCTTCAATATTTTGTACTGGAGCTTCTTTCTCAACTACTTTTCTTTCAAAAACAACATCTTCTTCAACAGGTTCTGCTTTAGCTTTGTTTGCTGCTTTTTTCTTAATTGAAAAAGAATCTTCCTCTTCTTCTAAATAATCGTCTAAAGCATAACGTACATCACCCGTTGGTTTCGATTCCGTTACCGGAACAACTTCAACATGGTCGTTTACTGAAATATTTTTTACATTATCTTCATTAAGACTGAATGTAATTTTCTCTTCTTTAATTTCCTGAACTTCTACTTTTTCAGCTTTTGGTTCTGGCTCATTACTTATCGGCAAATCGAATGTTAGTGTGATTTGTTTCTCTTCTTCAAACTCGTCAGTAATAACTTCAAAATTAGATTCATCTTGAAAATCGGTAACTGGTTCGTTTTTAGATTTTATAATGAAATCGTCTTCATCTTCAATATCAACACGAACTTCATCATAAACTACATTGATATTTTTTAAAATATCTGAAGAAGAAATCAAATCGATATCTTTTGGAGGCGATGATAATTTTTGCTTTCTTACCATGCTTTTATCAAAAAAAGACAATTCGTCGTCTTCGTCTAAATCTAGCGTATGTTTTACTACTTTAGGCGCTTCAACCTTTACTTCTTTTACTACTGGAGGGGCAACAACTTCAGCTTCTATTTCTTTTACCTTTAATTCTTTCTCTTCACTTAAAGAATGAATTACTTTTTTGGTTTCGGTATTCGAAATTTCGTCTTGTTGTTCAATATTAAAACCTGTTGCAATAATGGTTACTGCAATAGATTCGTCTAAAGATTCATCTTCACCAACACCCATAATAATGTTAGCACCATGGCCAGCTTCATTTTGAATATGATCATTTATTTCTCCAATTTCATCAATAGTAATTTCTTGAGCACCTGAAACAATAAGAAGCAATACATTTTTAGCTCCTGTAATTTTATTATCATTCAATAATGGCGAATCTAAAGCTTTACGGATAGCATCTGGCGCACGGTTTTGCCCCGAGGCTAATGCAGACCCCATAATAGCTGTACCACTATTACTTAATACGGTTTTAGCATCACGTAAATCAATATTTTGCGTGTAGTGATGTGTAATAACTTCGGCTATACCACGAGCAGCGGTAGATAAGACTTCATCGGCTTTGGAGAAACCAGCTTTAAAACCAAGGTTTCCGTAAACTTCACGAAGTTTATTGTTGTTAATTACAATTAATGAATCGACCATACCTCTCAATTTTTCGATACCTTTTTGAGATTGTTCAATTCGCATTTTACCTTCAAACTGAAATGGCATAGTTACAATTCCAACCGTTAAAATGTCTAAATCTTTAGCCATTTTAGCAATAATAGGCGCTGCACCTGTACCGGTACCACCACCCATTCCGGCTGTGATAAACACCATTTTGGTATTGCTATCTAACATTTGAGAGATGTCGTCAAAACTTTCTACTGCCGATTGCTCGCCAATATCGGGGTTTGCGCCTGCTCCCAACCCTTCGGTTAAATTAAGACCTAATTGTATTTTGTTGGGCACACCACTGTTTTGTAAGGCTTGTGCATCGGTATTACATACGTAAAAATCGACACCTTTGATACCTTGTTGGAACATGTGATTAATGGCATTACTACCGCCACCACCAACGCCAATAACTTTGATAACATTTGATTGATTTTTAGGTAAATCAAATGCAATGCTTTCGAATTCTTTGTTGCTGCTCATAATTCTGTTTTACTGAGATTTTGGACTAAATATTTTTTATTCAATGGATTTCTAATACTACTCTGCGTTATCTAAAAAATCTTTAACGCGATCTGTTAACTTATCTAAAAAAGAACGTCTTTCCACAACAGGTTCTTTTTTCACTTCTTCTACAGGTTGTTCTTCTACAACAGGTTCTGTTTCTTCCACAACCTCTTCTTCGACTTCCTGTTCTATTTTTTTACGTTCCTGACGCTTAATTCCGTCTAAAACTAAACCTACTGCTGTAGCAAAAAGCGGACTAGTAACGTCTTCATCACTATCGCCTGCTAAATGCTCGTTGGGGTAACCTATTCTGGTATCCATACCAGTGATGTACTCCACCAATTGTTTTAAGTGCTTCAATTGACTTCCGCCTCCTGTTAAAACAATACCTGCAATAAGGTTTTTCTTTTGTTCTTCGTGTCCGTAGTTTTTAATTTCAACATAAACCTGTTCTATAATTTCCACAACACGTGCGTGGATAATTTTTGAAAGGTTTTTTAACGTAATTTCCTTTGGCTCACGACCACGTAAACCTGGAATAGATACTATTTCGTTGTCTTTATTTTCTCCTGGCCACGCCGACCCAAATTTTATTTTTAATAATTCGGCTTGCTTTTCAATAATCGAGCAACCTTCTTTTATATCTTCTGTAATAACATTTCCTCCAAAAGGAATCACCGCTGTATGGCGAATGATACCATCTCTGAAAATAGCCAAATCAGTGGTTCCGCCTCCGATATCAATAAGTGCGACTCCCGCTTCTTTTTCTTCTTGACTTAACACCGCATTTGCTGATGCTAAAGGTTCTAAAGTGATGCCTTCTAAATTTAAATCGGCACTCTGGATACAACGTCCTACATTTCTAATAGATGACACTTGCCCTACTACCACATGAAAATTAGCTTCTAAACGACCGCCATACATTCCGATAGGCTCCATAATTTCAGCCTGACCATCCACTTTATACTCCTGAGGAAGTACATGGATAATTTCTTCACCTGGAAGCATAACCAACTTATGTACTTGATTGATTAAACGATCAATATCGTCATCATCAATAACTACTTCAGAATTTGCTCTGGTAATATAATCGCTATGTTGTAAACTTCTAATATGTTGCCCAGCAATACCCACGGTAACACCTTCAATTTTAAGTCCCGCAGCAGCTTCCGCTTCTTGAACGGCTTGCTGTATAGATTGAATGGTTTGTGTAATATTATTTACAACCCCACGGTGCACACCTAAACTTTTAGACTTACCAATACCTAAAATTTCAAGTTTGCCGTATTCATTTTTACGACCAATCATAGCCACAATTTTTGTGGTTCCGATATCTAATCCTACTGATATGTTATGTTCCATGGTTTATATTTTGGTACACACGACTTGGTTATCGAACTGCAAATTCACTTTACTATAATTATCCAGTGTTTTTTCCTTGATGTTTTTTAGGTAAAACGCTTTCAAATTATTTATTTTCTTATCTATTAAATTCAAATCTCCTAATTGCACTAAGAAACGACATTGTCTTAACTTTAAAAACAACACGTTATTAGCGCTTTGATGAATTTCTATAACATTCGTTTTTAAAAATTCGTCGTCTCTAATTTTTGTTGCAATTTTAAAGACATTTTTTAAGTTATTTTTCTCAATAAATCCCGTTACAAGTGGCACACGAGCCGAAAAATTATTTGATAAAGGCATGTAAAAACCTTCGTCATCAATATAATAAGACGCATTAGTACTCACTCTTGCTATTGGTGTTCTTTGTTCTATTTCGGCGTTAAGTGTTCCATTTACAGCAACATACACTTCCGCACTCTTAATCATGGGGTTCGATTTGAGGGCATTTTCTAACTTAGACAAATCTAAAGATTCTTTAGAAACATTTTCAGCAGAACTGTAATTTTGTATTAACAATTTACTAACAGCCTCATTTGTAATGAATAAGTTATTTTCTCCCATAAATTTCACAGCCGGACTAGAAACCACACGCACCTTATTTCTACCCGAAGCAAAGGCGAATAAAAAGCCCACTACAACTAGTAAAATCAGCATCTTTATGTTATTCCAATTAATTCGCACCGCTTAATTCTTTTTTTATATATTTTACTTGCTCTCCAATATCACCTGCTCCTATGGTTAAAACCACTTGCGCGTTACTTTTTTTAATTTCTGAAAGCAAATTTTCTTTACTTACTACTTGTTTATTTTCTCCTGATACTTTGCGCAATAACCATTCCGAGGTGACTCCTTCGATTGGTAATTCTCTAGCTGGATAAATATCTAATAATATCAACTCATCAAATTGCGATAAACTTTTCCCAAATTCATCACTAAAGTCTTGTGTTCGACTAAATAAATGTGGCTGAAAAACAGCTAACACTTTTTTATTAGGATACATTTCGCGTACTGCTTGATGTACTGCATTAATTTCTTCTGGATGATGCGCATAATCATCGATATACACCAAATCATCCGTTTTAATCTGATACGAAAAACGTCTTTTAACACCTTTAAAAGATGCTAATGCCTCAGCGAGCTGTTTGGTTGGGCAACCATACTCTACAGCCATCGCCAAAGCCAATAAAGCATTCGACAAATTATGTCTTCCAGGTAGGCTAAACTCTATATTTTCCAACAGCATGCTTGGCGTTCTCACATCAAACACATACACACCATTTACAATTTTTATATTTTGAACCGAATAATCGGCATCATCTTCAATACCATAGGTAATACCATTTAATGGCAACCCGTTTTTTACAAATAATTTTCCATTTGGCTTTAACCGTTTTGAAAAAGCTTCGAATGTTTTTTCTAATTCAGCAGCATCACCATAAATATCTAAATGATCAGCATCCATAGATGTAATTCCAGCTAAATTTGGCGAAAGCGTTAAAAATGAACGATCAAACTCATCAGCTTCAACAACTGAAACTTCAGTCCCTTTTAAAATTAAATTGGAATCGTAATTCTCACTAATCCCACCTAGAAACGCTGTAAGCGGCACATCACATTCATGTAACAAATGCCCTAAAATACTGGTTGTTGTTGTTTTTCCATGGGTTCCTGCAACCGCTAAACACACTGTGTTTTCCGTAATTAAACCTAAAATTTCCGAACGTTTTAAAACCTTAAAACCATTTGTTTTAAAGTAATTTAATTCTGAATGGCCTTTCGGAACAGCTGGCGTATAAACCACCAACGTATTTTCAGCATTTAAAAACGTAGCATCAATTTGTTCAACAGCATCTTCAAAATGAACTTGCATACCCAAATCTACCAAACTATCTGTGATAGCCGATGGCGTCTTATCATAACCACCCACCAACTTATTGGTTGTATTAAAATAACGCGCCAAAGCGCTCATGCCAATGCCACCAATGCCAATAAAATAAACGTTATGTATAGTATCTAAATTCATTTACTTTTTAAGAAGTTTTTCAACTTCGTCTGCGATATCTTTTGTTGCATTTACTAATGCTAATTTTTTAATATTTCTACCTAATTCGGCTTGACGTTCGGGTGCTGCAATAAGTTGCGAGAACTTATTTTCGAAATCAGCTTCTAAATCTTCTTCTTTTATAATCAAGGCCGCATCTTTATCTACGACTGCCATGGCGTTTTTGGTCTGATGATCTTCCGCAACATTTGGCGACGGAATAAAAATAACAGGTTTACCTACAATACAAAGCTCGGAAACAGAACCTGCACCCGCCCTAGAAATCACCACATCAGCAGCTGCATAAGCCAAATCCATGTTATTTAAAAACTCATGAACTTGCACATATTTTGTGTTGCCATTAATTTTATATTGTTTGTAATACAGCTTTCCGCATTGCCAAATAACCTGAACATTCTGAACATCAAAAAAGTCCAACTTTTTTTCAATTAACTGGTTCACACGTCGCGCCCCTAAACTTCCTCCGATAACCAAAAGCGTAATCTTTCCTTCTTTTAAATTGAAATATTTTATAGCTTCTTCTCGTTTATCATCGATATCGAGTAAACCTTGACGCACCGGGTTACCTGTTTTTATTATTTTTTCATTCGGAAAAAAACGTTCCAAATTATCGTAAGCCACACATATTTTTTTAGCCTTTGAAGCTAAAAATTTATTCGTAATTCCAGGATACGAATTTTGTTCCTGAAGTAAAGTTGGCACCCCCTTAAAGTTTGCCACTTGCAATAAAGGCCCACTTGCAAACCCTCCTGTACCAATAGCAACATCGGGCTTAAAGTTTTTTATGATACGTAACGCATTCCATAAACTACTAATTAGCTTAAACGGAAACATCAAATTCTTTAAGGTTAGCTTACGCTGAATACCCGAAATCCAAAGGCCTTTTATAGCATAACCTGCTTGTGGCACTTTTTCCATTTCCATACGGTCGCTTGCGCCAACAAACAAAAATTCGGCATCAGGGAAACGCACTTTTAGCTCGTTCGCTATAGCGATTGCAGGATAAATATGTCCTCCTGTTCCACCTCCCGATAATATAATTTTGTACGGTTTCATGCCTTTATTTTTTCCCCGAAAGGGAAACTTTTATTCTTTTTTAATTAATTTATTTTTTTCAACTCTAGATAGCTTCCGACAGGATTTCCAACGGATTATCTTCATTAATTTCTTGCTCTTTAATTTCTTCGCGTTTCGCACTCACGCTTAATATAATCCCGATCGCTAAACAGGTCATCCAAATAGATGTTCCGCCACTACTAATTAATGGTAATGTTTGTCCTGTTACAGGAAATAACTCTACGGCAACTGCCATATTTATCAAAGCCTGAAACACAATAGGCAAACCAACACCTAGCACCAATAACTTTCCGAAAAACGTATCTGATTTTTGTGAAACAATCACAATACGAAACAACAACCACATATATAATATCATGATTGAAAAACCTCCAATTAAGCCATATTCTTCAATAATTATAGCAAAAATAAAATCGGAAGACGACTGTGGCAATGCATGTTTCTGAATGCTTTTCCCTGGACCAACACCAGTAACACCACCAGATGCAATGGCTATTTTCGCCTTTTGAATTTGATAATCGGCATCGGTATCTTCCTTATTCGAATAGTTTTTAATTCTATTTTCCCAAGTAGTCACTTTTACATGTAATGGTCCCGAAGTTAATTTTGCAACCATAATAAAAAGCACCAAAGCAATAAAGCCCGTGCCTAATATAACCGCTAAATAACGTACAGGATACCCACCGAGAAACACTAAAATCATCACCATTAAAAACATAATCGCTGCGGTAGAAAAGTTGGAAGGCAATATTAACGCCAACACTACAAAAACTGGGCCCCATAGCGGCAAAATAGACGATTTAAACGTGATAACTTCATCCTTTATCTTCGACATGTAGCGCGCTACAAAAACCATTAAAACCACAAAAGCCAAGGTTGATGTTTGAAAAGACAAGCCTACCACCGGTATTTTAATCCAACGACTAGCACTCGCACCGCCCATAACCGTGCCCTGCATCATGGTAATAACCAACAACACAAAAACCACAGGAAGCATCACTAAAGACAAGCCTTTAAAATAACGATACGGTATTTTATGTACGCCATACATAATACCAAACCCTAAAACTAAATGCATAAAGTGCTTTACAAAAGAAATAAAAGTATTTCCATCATATTTACTGTACGCCAAATCACTAGCCGCGCTGTACACGGGTAGAAACGACAGTATTGCCAATAGCGCTACAATAGCCCATATTAACCGATCTCCTTTTATGTTTTTAAATAACGCTTGCATTCACATATGCCTTTTTAGGCTTCTTTTTTTTACAATTCTTTTATAAAATGGATTATAATTTCCTAACTGCATCTTTAAATTGACGCCCTCTATCTTCATAATTTTCGAATAAATCGAAACTTGCACAAGCCGGAGATAACAACACACTATCACCTGTTTCTGCCATTTTATAAGCTATTTTTACGGCCTCGCCCATAAACTGTGTTTCAACAATAACATCTACCATATTACCAAATGTGCTCATCAGTTTTTCATTATCAGCACCCAAACAGATAATCGCTTTTACTTTTTCGTTTACAAACTGAAATAATTCTTCATAATTATTCCCTTTATCAACACCACCAACAATCCAAACAGTTGGCGAACTCATGCTTTCTAAAGCAAAATAAGTAGCATTTACGTTGGTTGCTTTTGAATCGTTTATATATTGAACTTTATTAATTTTTAACACATTCTCCAACCTGTGTTCTACACCTTGAAAATTCTCTAGACTCTCACGAATCGTTTGTTTTCTAATTTTAAGCAAATGCGCTACAGTCGATGCTGCCATGGCATTTTTAATATTGTGTTTTCCTTCTAGTGTTAAGTTATTAGTTGGCATAATTATATGGGTGTTATCTATTGTTATTTTTATATTGTTTTCTTTGTCTAAATACGCGCCATTCTCAATGGCTTTTACTAATGAAAATGGCAATAATGTGGCCTGAACCGGATTGTTTTTTAAATAATTCACAATCACCTCGTCATCGGCATCATAAATCAAATAATCATCTTTTGTTTGATTCATGGTTACCCTAAATTTAGAAGCGATATAATTATCAAAATTATAATCGTATCGATCTAAATGATCGGGTGTAATATTTGTTATTACAGCAATTTTCGGTTTAAAATCAACAATATCATCTAACTGAAAACTGCTAATTTCTAATACATAATTCTCAAAATCGTTCTCTAGAATTTGCTTAGCAAAACTATCACCAATATTCCCCGCTAAACCCACATCTAATTCTTGCTGTAAAATGTGATGCGCTAAGGTCGCCGTTGTTGTTTTACCATTACTTCCGGTGATCGCAACCAAAGTGGCATTGGTAAATTTGGAAGCAAATTCAATTTCTGAAACTATTGTAATTCCTTTTTCCCGGATTTGTTTCACTAAAGGCGCTTTATCTGGAATTCCTGGGCTTTTCATGATGATATCGGCATTCAGAATTTTATCTTCAGAATGTTTCTCATCTTCCCATTCAATAGCATTATTTATAAGAACGTTTTTATATTTCTCTTTTATTTTTCCCTTATCGGAAACAAAAACATCAAAATCTTTAGCCATAGCCAAAAGCGCGGTTCCTACCCCACTTTCTCCTCCACCTAATATGACAATTCTACGTTTTTTCATTTTTAATTATTTGCAATATTTACTCTCATAAACACAACAACATGTTATCTTATTTTTAATGTTACTATTGAAAGTATCGCTAACAAAATGCCAACAATCCAAAACCTGGTAACAATTTTACTTTCGTGATATCCTGATTTTTGATAATGATGATGTAAGGGCGACATTTTGAAAATACGTCGGCCTTCACCATATTTTTTCTTCGTGTACTTAAACCAACTTACCTGCATAACTACCGATAAGTTTTCAGCTAAAAAGATCCCGCAAAGCACTGGTATTAACCACTCTTTACGCACTGCAATAGCTATAACAGCGATAATTCCACCGATTGTTAAACTCCCCGTATCTCCCATAAAAACTTGAGCCGGATAGGTATTATACCAAAGAAAACCAATTAACGCTCCAACAAAGGCCGCTATATAAATTGTGATTTCTTCAACCCGAGGGATATACATAATATTGAGATATTCAGAAAAAATAATATTACCAGAAACCCAAGCAAAAATCCCTAATGTAAGCACAATAATGGCTGACGTTCCTGCTGCAAGACCATCGATTCCATCTGTTAAATTAGCCCCGTTAGAAACGGCTGCAATTATAAAAATAGTTACTAGGATAAAAATTATCCAAGCATATTTTTCTAAATCCGGACTAATCCATGTGATTAACTTGGCGTATTCAATTTCATTTCCTTTCACAAAAGGAATAGTTGTTTTAGTCGATTTCGTTTCGGCCGCGAATAACTTCGATGGCGCTATATCTGGGTTTTCTACCAATAATGCACGTTGTTCTTCTATTGGCAATTTTTCCTTCATGGTAACATCTTGATGAAAAAACAATGTACTGCCCACTATAATCCCTAAACCAACTTGCCCTAAAATTTTAAAACGCCCTTTTAAACCTTCTTTATCATTTTTAAACTTCTTTAAATAATCGTCTATAAAACCAATAACCCCCATCCAAATGGTGGTAATAATTAATAAAATGATGTAAATATTGGAAAGTTTAGCCAATAAAACCACCGGAATTAAAGTTGCTAGAATGATAATGATTCCGCCCATCGTTGGCGTACCTGCTTTTTCTTTTTGTCCATCTAAACCTAAATCACGAATAGTTTCACCCATTTGCTTTTTAGCCAAAAAGTTGATTATTTTTTTCCCATAAATGGTTGAAAACAACAAAGCAAAAATCATAGCCAATGCTGCTCTAAAGGTTAAAAACCCAAAGAGTGATGCTCCAGGAAACTGGAACTGTTTTTCTAAATATTCAAATAGGTAATACAGCATTCTTTTTCTATTATAATTACTTCTGTAATTGCTTTAATAACTCTTGTACGGTTTCAAAATCATCAAAATGAAAACGTTCGCCTTTAATTTCCTGATAATCCTCGTGCCCTTTTCCTGCGATTAAAATAATATCATTAGGTTGCGCCATTTGGCAAGCCGCTTTAATAGCCTGTTTCCTATCTGAAATAGTTAAGGCTTTTTTGAAGTTTTGAGGCTCCACTCCTTTTTCTATATCATTTAAAATAGCTTCAGGCTCTTCGCTTCGCGGATTATCACTCGTAAAAATCACCTTTGTACTTAGAGCCGTAGCAATATGCCCCATTTTTGGTCGTTTCGTTTTATCTCTATCACCTCCACAACCTACAACGGTAATCAATTCTTCATTTTTAGTACGAATACTATTTATGGTTTCTAACACATTTTTCAATGCATCAGGCGTATGCGCATAATCGACAATGGCCGTTATTTTTTCATCAGAAATTAAATACTGAAAACGCCCGCTTACACTTTCCAAATCACTCACTAAACGCAATATTTCCACTTTTTCTAACCCTAACAATTCCGCTGTAGCGTAAATTGCCAAAACATTATAAGCGTTAAAATCCCCGATTAATCGTGTCCAAACGTCACTCCCATTCACTTTAAGCAACAACCCACTAAATCTGTTTTCCAGAATTTGCGCATTATAATCTGCATAGCTTTTTAGAGCATACGTCTGTTTTTTAGCTTTTGTATTCTGAAGCATAATTGCTCCATTTTTATCATCAGCATTTACCAATGCGAATGCCGTTTTAGGCAAACCATCGAAAAATCGTTTTTTAACATCACGATATTCCGCGAATGTGCTATGATAATCGAGATGATCATGGCTTAAATTCGTGAAAATTCCGCCCTCGAAACGCAAACCTTCTGTTCTATTTTGATGAATACCATGTGAACTTACTTCCATAAAGCAAAACTCAACACCGGCATCGTTCATTTTTTGTAAATACTTATTTATAGTCAAAGAATCGGGCGTGGTATGCGTCGCCTTAAATTCCGTATTATCAACCATAATTTTAACCGTAGACAACAAGCCCACTTTAAAACCTGCGTTTTTAAACAGCTGAAACAACAAACTTGCTATTGTGGTTTTTCCATTCGTTCCAGTAACACCAACAAGTTTCAAGTTTTCCGATGGCACTCCGTAAAAATTAGAAGCCATAAAAGCCAAAGCTTTACTAGAATCTTCAACCTCAACATATGTTACACCAGCTACTTTTTCTTCAGGAATAACTTCACAAACTACAGCCGTTGCACCGTTTTCAACAGCGACATCGATATACTTATGCCCATCGACAACAGAACCACGAATAGCCACAAAAACGTCGCCAGCACTGATGTTTCTAGAATCGAAATCGATGTTACTCACATCAATACTCGTACTACCAACAACAGCATTCAAGGAAACCTTATATAATATGTCTTTTAATGCCATCATGATGCTTTTAACGTAACTGTTTGATTATTTTTCAACTTAGTACTTTTGTTTACTGATTGCTCTTTTACAACTCCGTTCCCATTAAGTTTCACCTTAACTTTCACATCCATATTTTCCAATAAAGCCAAAGCATCCATTGCAGGTAACCCTACTACGTTTGGCATAATGGTTTTATATGTTTTTGTGGTTTCGTAAAACTGATTGTATTCCTTTTCGACAGAAGCGACTTTCACATCTAAAGATTTTACTTCATCAATTAAAGGCGTATCAGTAAATATTTTTTGAGCTATACGTTTAAAAACAGGTCCCGTAACATCGGCTCCGTAATACCCTTTTTTCGTACTTGGCTTATGGATTATTACAATACACGAATACTTTGGGTTTTCAGCTGGAAAATACCCCGCAAAAGATGAAATATATCTTTTGTTAGTCTTCCAATCTTTCATCCAATATTCTGTTTGCGCTGTCCCTGTTTTTCCTGCCATGGAAAAATTTGGAGAATACAACTTACTCGCCGTTCCTCTTACCACAATGTTTTTCAAAATCTCTTTGATTTCTCCTAAAGTTTTATCCGAACAAATCTTTTTATTAATAACTTCCTTCTCAAAAACCTCAATTTCCTCATCAAACTCCTTAACCGCTTTAATAAATCTAGGCTTCACCATTTCACCATTATTCGCAATAGCATTATAAAAAGTAAGCGTTTGCAACGGCGTTAAGCTTAAATTATACCCGTAAGCCATAGATGGCAAGGCATTTCTACTCCACTTTTTATCGCCTGGTTCCGGAATATCAGGATCGCCTTCACCTTTAATTGAAACACCAAGGGGCTTATCTAAACCCCAATCCTTAATATGATCAATAAATTTCTCGGGTTTTTTAGAATAATTTTCGTCAATAATAGTGGCCAAAGCAATATTTGAAGACACCTCCAAAGCTCTTGCTACTGAAATTTTCCCAAAACCACCATGATGCGAATCGTAAATGGTACGTCCGTAAAAACGTTTCGAACCTTTTTTAGTATCTACAACTGTTGCGGTATCTACCACTTTATCTTCCAAAGCCGCCATAACCGCCATAACTTTGAATGTTGAACCAGGTTCGTGAGACTCCCAAACAGCATAATTTCGTTTTTCGTAATACTCACCACTTTTAGTTTTTGCTAAGTTTGAAATGGCTTTAATTTCACCTGTTTTCACATCCATAACCACCACACAACCGTGCTCAGCCTCGTAATACTCCAACTGTCCTAATAATGAATGATGAGCGATATCTTGAATATTTACATCAATAGTAGTATAAACATCATACCCGTCTTTTGGCTCCACCTGATTATAATCGGTAAGTGGCTTCCATTTATTTTTTCCTATTTTTTGTTTTAAACGCTTACCATCGGTGCCTCTTAAATATTTTACACCAAAAGCACCATCAATCCCTGCGCGCGTTACATTACCCTCATCATCAAAACGCTCGTAACCAATAGAACGTTGTGCAATGGCACCCATTGGAAATTCACGTTTAGTTTTCTGACTCACTATAAGTCCGCCCGGAATAGCACCAAGCTCTAAAAGCGGAAAATTCCTAAACCGCACATAATCGGTGTAATTAATATTTTTTGCTAATAGTAAATATTGATTTTTATTAACACGCGCTTTTCTAATAGACTTCTCATAATAAGCTGAAGATTTTCCAGAATATTTTGAAAGGGAATCTGATAAAGGTTTTATAAATTGTTCAAACTTTTTTGTTGGCGATACTACAGCATCAATTGCAATATTATACTTCGGAATAGACGTTGCTAACAACCCACCATTATCGGAATACACATTACCACGATTGGCAGGAATGGTAATATTTTGCACATCTCGAGTTTCAACTAACGCCCTGTATTTATCACCTTGCAAATATTGAATACTAAACAATTTAAACAGCACAGCAAAGCCAAACACGAACATGATGCCTGCTATAAAATACAATCTGTTTAATATGCCTTTTTCGTTAATTGCCAAAGTTCACTTTAGTTTTGCGATTTAACTTTTATCTTTTTTGCTGGCGTTGTTGATGTTGCCAATCCTTTTTCTTTCATTTTACTCAATACGGTGGATTCCATTTTTAATCGTTGCAGTTTTGAACGCCCATCCACAAATGCCGAACGCATTTCTTTAACTTCATTATTCAATTTAGAAATCTCGTACACTTTTTTATCAGCACTATGCGAACTCGCTATCATCACTATCGCTAATGCGGAAACAAACAAAATCATGCGCCAATTTTTAAACGAATCGTCGCTGACTAAAAAAGTTCCTTTTAATATGTCGTATATGTTATTTTTAACTCCCAATGCACGATAAGCATCACCTTATTTAAAAGCTGATTTTGCTTTATTTTTTTTCTGCAATACGCAACTTGGCGCTTCTTGCACGGTTATTTATTTTTATTTCTTCTTTCGACGGTACAATTAAACCACCTACTTTTTTAAGAGGCACTTCAAAATTTCCGAACATATCTCGCTCTGGCTCGCCTTCAAACAAACCATTTCTAATGAAGCGCTTCACTAAACGATCTTCCAAAGAATGGTACGAGATAAAACTCAACCTCCCATTTTCATTTAAAATCTCTGGAGTTTGCTCTAAAAATTCTTTTAAAGCTTCAATTTCCTGATTCACTTCAATTCTAATCGCCTGATAAATTTGCGCCAACACTTTATTTTCATGTCTCGGTGGCAAAAACTTTTTCAAAACTGCTTTTAATTGTTCACTAGTAACAATCTGCTCCGTCTCTCGGTGTTCTACAATAAGCTTTGCCATTGCAGGTGCAGCGCGCAATTCACCATATTGTAAAAACACATCTTTCAACTGCTCTTCTTCGTAATGATTTACCACATGAAAAGCAGACAATTCTTTCTCCTGATTCATGCGCATATCTAAATCCGCTTCAAAACGCGTAGAAAAACCACGCTCGGCAACATCAAATTGATGAGACGACACACCGAAATCTGCCAAAACACCATCTACTTTTTTCACTCCATGAAAACGCAAAAACCGTTTTATAAATCTAAAATTCTCATTTATCAATGTAAATCTCGAATCGTCTATTGCATTTTCAAGCGCGTCTAAATCTTGATCAAAAGCGAATAACTTCCCGTTTTCACCTAAACGCTTTAATATTTCTTTGCTGTGTCCGCCACCTCCAAAAGTAACATCCACATACACGCCGTCTGGTTTAATATTTAAACCATCGACCGTTTCTTTTAACAATACTGGATTATGATATTCCATAGTCTTCATCATCTTGCCCCATAACTTCCTCGGCTAAATCTGCAAAATCAATTGCCGCGTCATCAATGGCTTGTTCATATAAATCTTTATCCCAAATTTCAATAATATTAATAGCCGAAGCCACCACAATATTTTTCGAAATATTAGCAAAAACAGTTAAATCTTTAGGCACTAGCAACCTGCCATTCACATCAACTTCAACAATTTTTGCTCCTGCAGTAAACCTTCGAATAAAATCGTTGTTCTTTTTTTTAAACTTATTCAGCTTATTCATTTTCTGCATTAACGCTTGCCATTCACTCATGGGATACAGCTCTAAACATTTCTGAAACACCGATCTTCGCAAAACAAAACCATCGTCCAGCACTGATGTAAGCTGCTTTTTTATCGCAGCAGGCATCATAAGTCTGCCTTTGGCATCAACTTTACAATCGTATGTTCCTGTTATTAAGCTCAATAGTATCTCGTTATGTTTTAAACGTTTAAGATTCAAATATATTGAAAATTTTACCACATTTTACCACTTTACCCCACTTTGTTAACAAGTTTTTGACGAAACGTAGGTTAGCTTCGTTTTGATGAATGAAAAACAAGACACAAAGGCTTGATTTCGCATTGAAAAATCGTAGGAAAAATCATAAATAAAAAAGAATAATTCCCTTATTAATAATTATTCTTTTTGAGAAACAATTAAAACCTTTGAAATACCAATGAAATAACTATATTTGTTTCTCATGCAATGACTAATTGATTAATGACGCACCGTTTAAAAAAGGAAGGAAACTACAGCTATATTGAAGCCGGAGAAGGAACACCAATAATTGTTCTACACGGATTAATGGGCGGATTGAGTAATTTTGATGCCGTAACTGATTTTTTTAGCCAAAAAGGATATAAAGTTCTTATTCCTGAACTCCCGATATATAGCATGTCGCTGCTTAAAACTAACGTAAAAAGTTTTGCCAAATATTTACATGAATTCATAATTTTTAAAGGTTATGATGAAGTTATTTTATTAGGAAATTCACTTGGTGGACATATTGGTTTATACCACACAAAAATGTTCCCAGATACAGTGAAAGCTTTGATAATTACAGGAAGCTCTGGACTATACGAAAGCGCTATGGGTGGCGGATACCCAAAACGTAGCGATTACGAAGTGATTAAAAAGAAAGCACAAGATGTATTTTACGATCCGGCTGTTGCTACAAAAGATATTGTAGACGAAGTTTACGAAACCGTAAACAACCGTAATAAACTAATAAAAACTTTAGCAATTGCAAAAAGTGCTATTAGACATAATATGGCTAAAGATTTACCCAACATGCCTAATCCAACTTGTATTATTTGGGGTAAAAATGACAACGTAACGCCTCCGGAGGTTGCTGAAGAATTCAACGAACTTCTTCCAGATTCTGAATTATTTTGGATTGATAAATGTGGGCACGCCGCTATGATGGAACACCCACAAGAATTCAACACCATTATGGATGCATGGTTACAAAAAAGACAATTTTAAAGTCTTTATCTTAAAACATTCCAACTAAAAAAAACACCAAAAATAGATGCATATTAAATCTGCCGAGTTCGTAATGAGCAATTCTGATGTTGAAAAATGCCCAAAAAGCAGATTACCAGAATACGCGTTTATTGGCCGAAGTAACGTTGGAAAATCGTCGTTAATAAACATGTTAACAAGCCGAAAAAGCTTAGCAAAAACATCTGGACGTCCAGGAAAAACCCAACTTATTAATCATTTCCTAATTAATAAAAACTGGCATTTAGTAGATTTACCAGGTTATGGTTATGCCCGTGTTTCTAAAAGTTCTAAGAAAGTATTTCAGAAATTTATTACGCAATATTTCGGACTAAGAGAACAACTTGTAACCGCTTTTGTATTGGTTGATATTCGCCATACACCACAACCTGTTGATTCAGATTTCATGAAATGGCTTGGAGAAAATGGCGTTCCGTTTTCTATCATCTTTACTAAAGCAGATAAACTGAGACCTAAAGCAATTCAAAACCATGTGGATGCCTACAAGGCTATTTTACTAGAAACCTGGGAAGAGATGCCTAATTACTTTATAACATCATCGTCTAAAGATATTGGAAAAGATGAAGTTCTAGGCTATATCGCTGAGTTAAATGAGAATATGGAACCTGGAAGTTAATTCCTTTTCATTTAATATTTTCAGCAATAAAATCCCCAAACATACTACCCTTTTACATCTAAAGCATCGCGAAGCGCATTGCCAATAAGCATAAACGCCATAACGAGACTCATGATACAAAGTCCTGGAATTAACGCCAAATAAGGTTTCCCTAGTATAATATAGTTATAATGATCTTTAATCATGGCACCCCAACTTGCCATAGGCGGTTGCGCACCAATACCCAAAAAACTTAATCCGCTTTCTATCAAAATTGCTGCAGCGAAGTTTGCGGCGGAAATCACGATAACCGGCGCCATAATATTAGGTAATATATGTTTTGTAATTATTCTGAAATCGTTAAAACCTAAAGCTCTCGCAGCTGTAACATATTGCATTTCTTTAGTGCTAATTATTTGTCCGCGCACCACTCTAGCCACTTCTACCCACATGGTTAAACCTACAGCGATAAACACTTGCCAAAAGCCTTTTCCGAGAGCCAAAGTTATGGCGATGACCAATAATAGCGTTGGTATGGACCAAGTGACATTTATAATCCACATGATAATGGCGTCTACTTTGCCCCCAAAATAACCTGCGATACTCCCCATAAAAATACCGATAACTAAGGATATAAAAACAGCAACGAAACCAATAAAAAAGGAGATTCTTGCCCCCACTAACACACGACTTAACAAATCACGTCCATATTTATCGGTTCCAAAAAGAAATGTTTTTTCTGATATAAAAGCAGAAGCATCACTGTTTGTAAACTGACTTAACGCTATTGTTTTTTTAACACCTTCCAAGCCATCGGAAGCATATTCAGTATAATCTAATGTGTTTTTATTAATCTGATATTCAGAAACAGGAATTTCAGTATCAGTATTTTTCTTTCCAAAAAATATTTTATCAAAACCATTTTGTTCCACGGTTATTTTAGAAGGAATGGTAAGCATGGTTACCATATAACCTGGCTTTTTGGAATGAATTGCCAAATGCATTTGATTAGCATATTGTGAATTATCAGGCGCAAACACATATGCAAAAACCGATACAACCCCAACAAAACCAATAAAACCCAAACTAAAAACACCCCAAAAGTTCTTTTTAAACTTTTGGAGTGCTAGTTGTTTTAGTGAGCTAGATTTTGAACTCATATATTATAATGTCCTATTTTTTTACTCTATTAACCGCAGCTACTTTACCTATAAGAAAACCATTTAAATCTTCCAATACATTTAAAGCTTCTTCAACATAAACATCTTGACTTAAATTTTCGTGCCAACGTGTACGTTTTTCTTCTAAATCAGTGGTGTCTTTCGCGAAAAGCGCTTTCTCATAACTGGTAGAACTAAAAGTTAAGTTCGTTTTATAATCAGAAATGGCATCAAAACGCTTCGCCTCCTCTTCATTAGTATCTAATTCCGATTTATATTTCTTGAAATTTAAAGAAAATATCGTGTTATCAATTTTACTCTTTACCCACTTCGCGTTTTCGTCAATAAGTTTTAGCTGCTCGTTATTTTCCATACGCGCTTTACTTTTTGCTATTATTGCATTATAATCAAAATAGTCTGCCCAAGGCTTATAATTTGCTGCATCAATTTCATCGTAAGGCAATGGGTTGTCTTTGTCTTTTTCACCTACATCAATATAACTAAATCGACCTGGAACTTGCACGTCACTTTTAACGCCTTCTAACTGCACCGAACCTCCGTTGATTCTATAATATTTTTTGGTAGTAAGTGCTAAGGCTCCTAAATCGTCTCCTGTATTATTTCTAAGCAAGCTATTCAAATTAATTACATTTTGAACCGTCCCTTTTCCATAAGTTTGTTTACTACCTATAATAACAGCACGTTTATAATCTTGCATTGCCGCTGCCATAATTTCGGAAGCAGATGCTGAAATTTCGTTTACTAAAACCACTAAAGGTCCGTCCCAAACAATAGATTTATCGGTATCGGTTAAAACCTCCTTAGCTTGCCCGGTAGAGCGCACTTGTACCACCGGTCCATCTTCGATAAAAAGCCCTGCCATATCTACCACAGTTGGCAGTGATCCTCCGCCATTATTACGTAAATCGAGCACAATACCTTCTACCCCTTCTTTTTTCAGACGAAGTATTTCATCTTTTACATCTTTGGCTGCATTAATATTTTTATAATCCTGAAAATCGGCATAAAATGCAGGCAAATCAATAATACCAAAACGGCTACCGTCTTTTTCTACTACCGAAGATTTTGCATAAGTCTCTTCCAACTCCACAATATCTCTTGTAATTACAACATCCTTTATGGTACCATCAACACGCTTTATGGTTAAGGTTACTTTAGTTCCTTTTGGACCTTTTATATATTTTATGGCATCGTTAATTCGCATACCAACAATATCTACAGCAACTTCTTCATCTTCTTGTTTTACTTTCAAAATAACATCTTCAACTTCTAGCAGTTTGCTTCTCCAAGCCGGACCACCAGAAATTAGCTCAACGATTTTAATGTAATCCATTCGTTTTTGCAATCTCGCTCCAATCCCTTCTAGTTTTCCAGACATGCGTTGATCGAAACTTTCTTTTCCTCGAGGTGCTAAATAATATGTATGCGGATCAAACTCTTCTACAATAGTGTTAACATAAACAGCAAACCAATCATCACGTTCTAAATCGTCAACATTATCATTAAAGTAAATATCTATAGATTTCAAAGTAGCCTCGCGAGCTTCCTTTTCAATTTCTTCTTCCGTTTTCATAACATACTCCGGATCTTTTTCCTTGGCACGTTTTTCAGTTTCATATATATCATCAAAATTAGTTAACGTAGAAAACTTCAACTGTTTTCTCCAACGTTCTTTCATTTCTTTTTTATTCTTTGGATACTGAGATTGCTCATAATCGGTATCAAAATCTTCATCAACAGTATAATCGAAAGGTTTTGCTAAAATATCACGATATATCTCTTTAACTTCAACAATACGTTTTAAAACTCTCTCGTTTACTAAGTTGAAAAATGAAATATCAACAGATTTTAACTGATCATCTAAGCTAGTTTCAAATTTTTGAAAATCTTTAAAATCCGAAGCATAAAAATAACGTTTTACCGGATCTACAATTTCTAAATAATCAGAAAATAGTTCTTTTGAAAACTCATCATCAAACGCAATAGGATCAAAATGTCCGCGCTCGATAACCATAGTAATAAGTTCAATTAATCTTTTATCTTTATCAGGGTTATCATATCCTTTCGAAGTAAAACTGCACGATGCAAAGGCTAACACCAACAACAAAGACAGCACTTTAAAATTCTTTTTCATAATATTCTTCATCTTCTATTTTTAAAAATTCCCTCGGAACTTTATATCATTCCACTAAAATAGAGAAAAAACTATGCCAATAATCCGTTTAGGTGATAATTTTTTGTTAAACAGAAGAAATAAGGGCTATACAAGGGAAATTATGTATTTTAGCACTGTTATTTAATGATACCCATGACAGACAAACCACTTATACTGGTAACGAATGATGACGGCATTACAGCTCCAGGAATTCGAACTTTAATTGAAGTTATGACCACCATTGGCGATGTTTTTGTGGTGGCACCCGACAGCCCACAAAGCGGTATGGGCCACGCCATAACTTTAGACGCCATGCTTTATGCACAAAATGTAAACATAAACAGCGGACCACAACAGGAATTTAGCTGTTCTGGCACACCTGCCGATTGTGTAAAAATTGCCATTCGCGAGCTATTACCTAGAACACCAGATTTATGTGTTTCGGGCATAAACCACGGTTCGAATTCGGCTATCAACGTAATTTATTCTGGCACCATGAGTGCGGCTATTGAAGCGGGGATTGAAGGTATTCCGGCCATTGGGTTTTCATTATTAGATTACAGTTGGGATGCAAATTTTGAAGCTTCAAAAAAGCACATCAAAACCATTGCTAAAAATGTATTAAAATCGGGATTGCCAAAAGGCATTGTTTTAAATGTAAACATCCCTAATGTTAAGTCTGAAACCATAAAAGGCATACGAATTTGCCGCCAAGCGAAGTCCAATTGGGTAGAATCTTTCGATAAACGCAAAAACCCACAAGGCAAAGATTATTATTGGCTTTCGGGAAAATTCGTAAATTTAGATGGCGGAGAAGACACTGATGAATGGGCTTTAGAAAACAACTATATATCGGTAGTACCTGTGCAATTCGATTTAACAGCACACCAATTTATTGCAGAATTAAATACTTGGAATTTAAAATAGATGAAAAAAAACATATTTATAGGCATGTTTATTGGACTAATTGCAAACGCGATTGGCTTAATTTTAACAGCTACATTAATAGGAAATGGGGATGATTTTAGCACCGTAATTAAAGCGGCTTCGGAAGAAGGATTTCTTGGAAAGCTCATTAGTTTAGGAGCTATTTTAAACCTCATCACATTTTTTATTTTCATTAAAAAGAAACAAGATTATCGTGCTAGAGGCGTATTATTAATTACCGTATTTATTGCCGTTTTCACTTTTGCATTTAAAATGTTTTAACCTATAAAATAAAGCATTTAAAACTCACAACTCATGAAGTACTACATTATAGCAGGCGAAGCATCGGGCGATTTACACGGTTCGAACCTCATGAAAGCGCTACTGAAAGAGGACGCTCAAGCCGATATTAGGTTTTGGGGTGGCGATTTAATGCAGTCAGTTGGTGGCACATTGGTAACGCACTATAAAGAACGTGCCTTTATGGGCTTTCTAGAAGTAATCTTGAACCTTAGAAAAATATCTAAATTCATTACGTTTTGCAAAGAAGATATTCAAGAGTTCCATCCAGATGTGGTTATTTTTATTGATAATTCAGGCTTTAATTTACGTATAGCCAAATGGGCAAAAGCCGCTAATTTTAAAACACACTATTATATCTCGCCACAAGTTTGGGCCTCGCGAGCAAGTCGAGTAGAAAAAATAAAACGCGATGTAGATGCCATGTATGTCATCTTGCCTTTTGTTGAAGAGTTTTATAAAAAACACGATTATAAAGTCCATTTTGTTGGGCACCCGCTTATTGACGCTATTGCAAACCGTAAACAAGTTAGCGAAGCTCAATTTAGAGCAGCAGAACAACTGAACGACAAACCTATTATCGCCTTACTACCAGGAAGTCGTAAACAGGAAATAACGAAAATGCTATCGGTGATGCTTAGTTTGGTGGACGATTTTAAGGAGTATCAGTTTGTAATTGCAGGCGCACCAAGTCAAGAATATAGTTTTTACCAAACCTTTATTAAGGCCACCAACGTAAAATTTATAGACAATAAAACTTACGATTTATTAAGTCTTTCCACAGCCGCTTTGGTAACATCTGGTACCGCTACTTTAGAAACCGCTTTATTTAAAGTACCTCAAGTGGTTTGCTATAAAGGCAGCAATATTTCGTACCAAATAGCAAAACGCATCATTACTTTAAAATATATTTCTTTAGTGAATTTGGTTATGGATCGCGAGGTAGTTACAGAACTTATTCAAAATGATTTCAATAAAAAACGCCTTAAAAAAGAATTAGAATACATTTTAAACGAAGAGCATCGTAAAAAACTATTTTTAGACTATTACGAATTAGAAAAAGCTTTAGGCGGAAAAGGCGCCAGCGAAAAGACGGCAAAATTAATTTATAAATCCATTCACGATTAAATTTTTAGATGAAAAAAATTGTTCTTATACTTATCCTCATCATTAGTTTCAGTAGTTGTAAATCTTCAAAACGTTCGAAACGAAAAACGAACTCATCTTCACAAATAATTACCAAACGATCGAAAGATTACCAGGTAAAACAAGCCGTTACTTATTCCGAAGAAAAAAAAGCAATCCCAAGAACAGCAGCAAATACACCTTCTAAAAAAGTATCTAGTTCGAAAGCCGATAATATTATTGATTATGCTGAAGATTTTAAGGGCGTGCGCTATAAATGGGGCGGCACCACAAAAGACGGCATGGATTGTTCGGGCTTAATTTACGAATCGTTTAGAGCCTATGATGTTGTTTTACCGCGAGTGTCACGAGATATGGCAAAACGTGGAGAAAAAATCACTTTGAAAAATGTTAACAAAGGTGATTTACTTTTTTTCAAAACAGGCAACCGTAGAAATTCCATCAATCATGTCGGACTCATTGTTGACATTGCCGATAACGATATTCAGTTTATTCATGCAACCAGTAGTAAAGGTGTGATGACTTCTTGGCTTAACGAAAATTATTGGCTAAAGGCTTTTTATCAAGCACGCAGAATTCTTTAAACTACTTCGCTGTAATATATTATAGGTCAATCAAAGACTGATTACATCAGTCATATTTCTCGCCTTTTCCACCCGAAATAACATAGCGTACTAAAAACCGTACCTCATATTTTTATCGGACATCAATAATATTTTATATCTTACCTTGGTTATGAAGTTACTCAATTTCACCATAATCAAACTCACTATTTGCCTCATTACCGGCATCTTAATTGGATGGTTTTTCACTACGCCCCTCAATATCTCACTATGGTTAACAGGTACTTCATTATTAAGCTTATTCATTACTTATAGCGTTGCCCGAAAACAATTCATCAGTACGGTTTGGTTTGGATTAATTGCCTTTATCTCGATGATCTCTGTGGGAATTCTCACAACAAACATTCATAACGAAAAAAACTTTTCTAAGCATTTTACACATTATGTATTAGATGAAAAAGAAACCTTAGAAACTGTTACATTCCGCATTAGAGAAGTTTTAAAACCCAACAGATATTATGATAAATATGTTGTTGATATTTTACAGTTTGAAGATAAACAAACGCAAGGAAAATCGCTTTTAAGTATTGAAAAAGATAGCACAAAAACACCTTTAAAAGTTGATGCCGTTTTTTCCACAAGAACCACTTTTGAAGATTTAGGTTATCCGTTAAACCCTTATCAATTCGACTATAAAGCCTATTTAGAAAAAAAGCAGATTTATCATCAGTTACGTGTTAACATTTCTGAATTATTTCCTGTTTCATCAAAAATACACACAGCGTTTGGAGTTGCAGATGGTATTCGAAGTTTCATCAATTCTAAATTGAAAAAATATAATTTTCACCCTGATGAATTAGCTGTGATAAATGCCTTATTTCTCGGGCAACGTCAAGATTTAAGTCAGGATATTTATAACGATTATAAAAATGCAGGTGCCATTCATATTTTAGCTATTTCCGGACTGCACGTTGGTGTTATTTTGCTCATTTTAAGTTGGCTCTTAAAACCTATGGAAAGTCTGAAACACGGCAAAATACTTAAAACCATATTGCTCGTTATCCTATTATGGAGTTTTGCTGTTATCGCAGGACTTTCCGCCTCTGTAACGCGTGCTGTAACCATGTTTAGCATTGTAGCTATTGCCATGAATTTAAAACGGCCTACAAACATCTATAACACACTAGCGATTTCAATATTTATTATTTTATTGTTTAAACCCTTATACATTTTCGATGTTGGTTTTCAACTGAGCTACATGGCTGTTTTTGCTATTGTGACTATAGACCCATTGCTTTTTAAGTTATGGCAACCCAAAAACAAAATACTTAAATTGTATTGGCACACGGCTACGGTTAGTATTGCTGCTCAATTAGGTATTGCTCCGCTTTTACTATTTTATTTTCATCAGTTTGCGGGGCTCTTTCTAGTATCGAACTTGATTATTATCCCTGTGTTAGTTTTCATTTTAGGTTATGGATTATTCGTTATTTTCATGGCGTCAATAAGCATATTACCACAATTTCTAGCAGATGCATTCAGTTGGATTATTAGTAAACTGAATGCTATTATCGCTCTAATATCAGATCAAACAAGTTTTATTTACAATGATATTCCGTTTAGTATTTGGCATGTTTTAGCGTTTTATCTTTTTATTATTTCGATTGTTCAACTCATGAAAGCTTGGGATTTCAAAAACATAAAGTGGCTATTTTTAAGCATTGCAAGTATACAGTGTGTTTTTATCTATACCAACTTCAACAAACCGTCAAACGAGTTTATTGTATTTCATAAAAGTAGATATAGCTTAATTGGAAATACCGCAAATAATAAGATTACTGTGGCTCATGACATGGATTCTACGGCCTTTTTAGAATCTTCAATCGTAAAAAATTATACTGTTGGGAATTTTATTAATCACATAGAAGAAACCAAAATACAACCAGTTTACAGTTTAAACACAAAAACACTTTTAGTTGTAGATAGTCTAAATACGTATAATATTAAATTGTTTAAACCCGATTATGTTTTGCTTCGGCAATCGCCTCAAATAAACTTGAATCGATTAATAGATTCCATTCAACCTAAATACATAATTGCTGATGGTAGCAACTACAAATCGTACGTGGAGCAATGGAAATCGGTATGTATAAAAAGAAAACTCCCTTTTCATAATACGAATGAAAAGGGAGCTTTTATAATTGAATATGAGTAATATTAAAGGAATAATCTATCCTTTAAACTCAGACACAAATGCGCTATAATAAGCATTAAATTCATCTTGAGTTTTAATATTTTTATGATCGTCGTTTTTAAACATTTTTAAATACAACTCTAATTGTGTTGGTGTTTGGTATCCTCTAAGCGGTGTAATAACCTCAGCATTTTCATCTAAAAACACAACCGTTGGATAGGCACTTATTTTTAAATATCGTGCTAAATCGTGCGCTCCATTACGTCTGTTTGCTAAAGCAGGATCGTAATTAGGATTAGTAAACGATTTTTCTTTATAATTTACCACCTCATTACCTTCGCCATTAAACTTTACAGCATAATAATTTTCGTTAACATAATCGGCTACTTCTTTATTCTGAAAGGTGTTTTTATCTAACATTTTACATGGTCCGCACCATGTAGTGTAAACATCCATCATTATTTTTTTTGGTGCTTTCTTTTGAAGTGAAATGGCCTCTTCTAAAGTAACCCATTTAATTTCTTGTGCCTGACTGTAAACTACTGTAAAAAGCATTAATAAAAACGCTATTGATATTTTTTTCATTTGAACTATTTTTAATTATTCTGATAAGAAACACTACTTTCTTACCATACAAAGGTAGTAAAAGCTGTACCGAACTTACAAAAAACGCCCCAAAAAGTGGAGCGTTCTATATATTTTTAACATTTAATTTTATTATCGAACGCCATGCATTAACCTTTTAAGTAATGGATTTAATACTATTGAAAACAAGGCAAATACCGCCGGTACAATGGTAAATATTAAGAAGAAACTACTCAATGAGTATTCCGCAGTAATTTTATCAATCATCCCTCCCATGGTTCCTGCTGCTTTCTGCCCAATGGCGATGGCTAAATACCAAATACCGAACATAAAACCAATCATTCTACCTGGTACTAATTTACTTAAATACGACAAGCCTACCGGAGATATACACAGCTCTCCCATAGTGTGAAGCAGATAAGCTAATATTAAAAACACCATACTTACCGAAGCTGTTTTCGCGCCTTGAGGAATGCCCAAAGTACCGAAGACTAACACACCAAAACCTAAGCCTAAAAGTAACAAACCGATACCGTATTTCATGGCGGCACTTGGGTTGTATTTACTTTCCCACCATCTTGAAAACAATGGCGCTAGGGTAATTATAAAAAATGAATTTAAAATACCAAACCAAGTTGCTGGTACTTCGGTAGTATCTTTACTGAATTCATTATTAATTTTATAGTAAACAATATACCATAGAAACGCAAAAGACACAGCTAATACAATATTTGAATACGGTATTTTTGAGTATGTTTTTTTGAATAATAAAAATAACACCCACGTAATGATAGCCAAAGGACCAACGGTTAAAATTAAGTCTACAATTTTAAAAATCATGGCCGAACTCCCCGTAAGAGCGCGCTCGGTATAATCTCTAGCAAACAACGTCATAGAACCTAAAGCCTGCTCGAAAGCAGCAAAGAAGATTACAGTAAATACAGCGAACACCGATACGGCAATAATTTTATCACGTACAACACGTGAATATCTAGAAATACGCGTGGTAATTAAATACAAAAACAACACTAAAGCCGTTAACACTGTAACGCTAGAACCATCTAAACCTCCAATTTGGAAGTTCAAAATATTAATGTTTCCAATTTTTGAAAGTGGATCATTTATTAGATATAACAATCCGCCTAAAGCTGATAACACAATTAAAACCAAATCTACCGTTGTAAATGGGTTTTGTTTTTCAACATGCTCTGTGACATCATGCTCCTTCGGACTTCTTTCATTTATATTTTGAGCCAATTCAACTTCATGTACTTTGGATGGTTTTTCTCCAATTTGACCGAAAAAATCTTTCGCCAGCCAAAATTGAATCAACCCTAAAAGCATAAAAATACCTGCTAACCCAAAACCGTAACTCCAGCCAATGTTTTCAGCTAAATAACCGCAAAGCATCATTCCGAAAAAAGCTCCAGCATTTACACCCATATAATAAATGGTATAAGCGCCATCTTTTTTAGACTCCTTGCCTTTGTACATTTCAGAAATCATAGAAGTCATATTTGGTTTAAAAAAACCTGTTCCTATAATTAAAAGTGCTAAACCTAAATAAAGTGACATTGGTGTTTCAAAAACCATAGCCGCATGGCCAAGCATCATAAAGAAACAACCTATAATAACCGCCCATTTATAACCAGTAATTTTATCGGCAACCCATCCACCAACAATAGGCGTTAAATATAACATAGACCCATAAGTACCTATTAAAGCTAGGGCATGTTCTCTTGGCCATTCCCAACCTGCATTAGCACCAAGTAAAGGCGCTGTTAAAAACAAAACCAAAAGAATACGCATTCCATAAAAGGAAAAACGCTCCCACATTTCTGTAAAGAAAATGATAAATAACCCAGCCGGATGCCCGATAACTTTATCTTTAAATAGATTTTCAATGTCTGTATTCATAAAAGAATATTTAATTAAAGGTTTATAATGAAGAAAACCCTCAATGTGAGGGTTTGTTAAATTTTAATTTTCCGCAAGTTCAAAGCCTTCCGTTTCCTCGTTTTTTAGAACGCGCTCACTTTCTTCTGCCCCATGCGTTAATCGCTTTAATGGCTTCAGAATAACGATAAATAATATACCGATAATCACGGTGAAAATTACGATTCCAGAGAAAATATATAACTCACCAAACTTACTTGCAGACTCACCAATAATGCCCGCAACTTTATTTCCTAAACCAGATGCCGCAAAATAAACCCCCATCATTAACGATGCGTATTTTACAGGTGCTAATTTAGTAATAAAAGAAAGTGCTACTGGAGACAAACAAAGTTCTCCGATTGTATGGAAAAGATAAGCCAATACTAACCAAATCATACTAGATGTTCCAGATCTCTCAAATTCCATAGCAGCAAATACCATGAATAAGAAACCTAGCCCCATAATGATGATACCAATTGCCATTTTAAATATAGAAGAAGCTTCTTTACCCTTTAGTTTTCGTTTTGCCCATACACCTGCGATTAAAGTTGCAAAGAGAATAATAAATCCGGCATTTAAACTTTGAAACATTACTGTTGGAATTTCCCAACCAAATAACACACGATCGGTATTAGTATCGGTATACAAATTCATTAATCCTCCGGCTTGCTCGAAAGCGCCCCAAAAGATAATTACCATAATAAATGACAGTAATAACACCACAAAACGATCTTTATATACTTGCGTGTCTAAATCTTTATAAATCATCATTAACAATGCAGCAATAGCCGTTAAAAACAAAAACAAAAGACCATAACCCCAGCCCATAGCATACCAACCAAATAAAGACGCCGCCAACAATATACCAGCAAACATCAATTGCTTTGGAGATTTAAAAAGCTCAGAATACAACTCGCCGTAAGACACTTCGTTTTCATCATTTGTGCTTGGAATAAAATTTCCAACCTGAGATAAATATTTTTGACCAGCAATATAGTTTATCAATCCTAGAACCATAACAATACCTGCCAAACCAAAGCCAGCATGCCAACCCCATTTTGCAACAACACCACCAACAACCATAGTTGCTAAAAGCGAACCTAAGTTAATACCGATGTAAAAAATACTAAATCCTTTATCACGTCTAATATCACCAGCTTTATATAAACCTCCAACCATAGTCGAAATATTAGGTTTTAACAATCCAACACCTAAAATCACTAATCCTAAACCTGTGTAAAAAGCCCAAATATCAGTAAGTACTAAAACGGCATGCCCAATACATAAAATGACAGCTCCATATAAAACTGCTTTTTTCTGGCCAATTAGTTTATCGGCAATCATACCTCCAGGAATAGACATCACGTAAACCAACATGGTATACCAACCATAAAGCGCTAAAGCTTCTTGATCTGTCCATGCCAACCCTGCGCCTCTAGCATCTCCGGTAGTTTGCGTAGTCATATACAACACCAATAAGGCACGCATTCCGTAATAGGAAAAACGTTCCCACATTTCTGTTAAAAATAAAATATACAATCCAATGGGTTGTCCAAAAAGTTCTTTTTGATGGGGTTGTAATGTTTTAGCAGCCATAAATTTGTTGTTAGTTAATACTGTAGTTAGTCATTTATTTTATCTCCTAGATTTGCATCTATAAAGTTAGTCATTTTAGTGTATAAATGAAGTCTTGTTTTTCCACCATAAATACCGTGATTTTTATCAGGATAAATAGCCCAATCAAACTGCTTATTTGCTTGAATTAAAGCTTCTGCAAGGCGCATGGTATTTTGCACATGCACATTATCATCTCCCGAGCCATGCACTAAAAGAAAGTTTCCTTTCAATTTATCTACATGATTTATTGGTGAATTTTCATCATAACCACTTGCATTTTCTTGTGGCGTTGTCATGTATCGTTCCGTATAAATAGAATCGTAAAAACGCCAGCTGCTTACAGGAGCAACAGCAATAGCCATTTTAAACACGTCGTTTCCTTTAAACAAGCAGTTACTACTCATAAAACCACCAAAACTCCATCCCCAAATACCTATTCTATCCGCATCAATATAATCTAGACTACCTAATTTTTTAGCGACTTCAATTTGGTCTTCAACTTCGTACTTACCTAATTCCTTTTGTGTTATTTTCTTAAAATCAGCACCTTTATAACCTGTTCCGCGTCCATCGACACAAGCAATAACATAGCCTTTTTTTGCTAGCAATTGATACCAATAATCATTAGAGCTAATCCAACTATTTGCAACTTGTTGCGAACCTGGACCTGAATATTGAAACATTAATAAAGGATACTTTTTTGAAACATCAAAATCTGCCGGCTTCACCATCCACATGTTTAAATCATTTCCATTTATTGAAATAGTACTAAACTCTTTAGATGTAATATTGTATTCTGAAAGCTTTTCAACTAAAGCCTCATTATTTTTAATTAATTTTATCACTTTACCAGATGATGCATTGTTCAGAGTATATTCCGGAGGTGTTTTCGCATCAGAAAACGTGTTTATAAAGTATGAAAAATCGGCACTAAAATCGGCGTTATTAGTACCTTCTTTCGATGTTAACCTGATTTTATTTCTTCCATTTAATTTCACAGCATAAACATCTCTATTTATAGATCCGTTTTCTACCGATTGATAATAAATTGTTTTTGCTTTTTCGTTGAAACCGTAATAGTTAGTTACTTCCCAGTTTCCTTTAGTAACTTGGTTTATCAATTCACCTTCATTACTATAATGATAAATATGATTAAAACCATCTTTTTCGCTGGTCCAAATAAAGCTATTGTCCTTTAAAAAGGTTAAGTTATCGGTAACATCCACATAAGCTTTATCGGTTTCCTTCAGAAGTACTTTTTTAGTATTTGTTGTCGTGTTATAAGCGAATAATTCTAAATTATTTTGATGTCTGTTTAATACTTGAGCACTCAAAACATCGGCTTTTTTAGTCCAAGCCATTCGCGCTATATATTCAACATCTGCACCAACCTCAACCTTAGTTGTTTTTTCGTTTTTCAAATTATAAATATGGAGCGACACTTCTGAATTTACTTCACCCGCTTTAGGATATTTAAAAACCTCTTGCGTTTGGTAAAGAGCTTCACCATAAACATCCATTGAAAACTCAGGAACGTTGGTTTCATCAAAGCGTATATAGGCAATTTGTGACCCATCGGCATTCCAATCAAAAGCTCTAACAAAGGCAAATTCTTCTTCGTAAACCCAATCTGTAATACCATTAATAATGCTGTTTTTCACACCATCGAACGTGATTTGAATGGTTTCTCCCGAAGTTAAATTTTTGACGTACAAATTATTATTAAAAGCAAAAGCCACCTGATTTCCGTTAGGAGAAAAGGTGGGCTCTTGTATTTTTTCTTCTGAAATTAAACTTAACGTTCCAGTGGCTACGTTATAGACATAATAATGACCACGTGATGAACGACGGAAAATAGACTCCTCTCCGGTTGCTAAAATCACCTGACTTTCATCGGCACTAAACGTATAATCTGAAAAATATGGAATGGCCTCTAAATCATTTGCACTTACCAATGTTTTTACCTTTTCCAAGGTTTTATAATCGTAAATATCAATAGTTGTGTTTCTTGCGGCGCGGTCAAAATTTAAAACAGAATATTGTTGTCCGTTTGCCATAGAATGTAAAGCATCTAACCCTTCGGTTCTAAATGTGCCATTCCAAATATCCTCTAGTGTAATGTCTTTTGTTTGTGCCGATACAATAGCTGTAAAAAAAAGACAAATATGAAAGGTGAATTTTAGGTATTTCATTAAAATCGATATTTAATTCTCATAATTACCGCAAGTTTAACAAAAATACTTCAAAACAACGATAATATTAACAGTTAAATAACTTGTGAAATTCAAGTTAACGCTTAATTATGTTAAGAGTATTATCTTTACACCCATAAATGCACAAATTATGAGTAAAACGATTGCTGGATTTTCAAAATTATCAAAATCAAAAAAAATAGATTGGCTTGCAGACACCTATTTTGCTAACGCCGAAAATGCAAAAACAGTTTTAAAACAATATTGGAACGATAATGAAACATTACAGCAACTGCACGATGAGTTTATAGAAAACACCATAAGTAACTACTATTTACCTCTTGGTGTGGCGCCAAACTTCTCTATAAATAACCGACTTTACACTATACCAATGGCAATTGAAGAAAGCTCAGTGGTAGCAGCAGCAAGCAAAGCTGCTAAGTTTTGGTTAGAGCGTGGCGGATTTAAAACTACCGTAATTTCTACTACAAAAATTGGACAAGTTCATTTTATGTTTCATGGTAATTCTGAAACCTTAAAAGCCTTTTTCGAAAATGTAAAACCCAAATTAATTACCGAAGCAAAGCCATTAACAAAAAACATGGAATCGCGTGGCGGTGGCATTTTAGATATTGAATTACGTAATAAAACAGCCGATATTGACGGTTATTACCAACTTCATGCATCGTTTGAAACCCTAGATGCCATGGGAGCAAACTTTATAAATTCTTGCTTGGAACAGTTTGCAAAAACCTTTAAAAATGAAGCCTTACAATATGTCGATTTCTCGGAAGCAGAAAAACAGATAGACATTGTAATGAGCATCCTTTCTAACTACGTTCCTGAATGCTTAGTTCGTGCTGAAGTGAGTTGTAAAGTTGAAGAACTTAGTGAAAACAAGAACATTTCGGGTGAAGCTTTTGCTAACAAGTTTGTGCAAGCCGTAAAAATTGCAGAAATAGAACCTTACCGCGCCGTAACTCACAATAAAGGAATTATGAATGGTATTGATGCTGTTGTACTTGCCACAGGAAACGACTTTAGAGCCGTTGAAGCTGGCGTGCACGCTTATGCCTCTAGAAACGGAAAATACAGTAGTTTATCGCATGCTAAAATTGAAAATGGCATATTTACCTTTTGGATGGAAATTCCGTTGGCCTTAGGTACCGTTGGCGGTCTTACAGGTTTACACCCATTGGTGAAATTGGCTTTAGAATTGCTACACAAACCTTCGGCTAAGGAACTTATGCAAATTGTTGCCGTTGCCGGATTAGCTCAAAACTTTGCGGCATTACGTTCTTTAACCACAACAGGTATTCAGCAAGGACATATGAAAATGCACTTAATGAATATTTTAAATCAGTTTGAAGCGACTTCGGAAGAAAAAATAAAACTCACCAAGCATTTCGAGAAAAACCCCGTGAGCCATAGTGCCGTTGTTGAAGCTATTGAAACCTTAAGAAATTAAGAGAACAAATAACTTATTCTTTAAAAAAACGCAACGTTTGGTTGTTATTAAAACTCAAGATATACATCCCTTTATGCAAATTTTGAATAGCAATACTATTGCTATTCACAGACACTATACCTTTAGCTACTTCTTGTCCGAAAACAGTAAGAACACGGTATGCTCTTTCTTCTTTTAGGTTAGAAATGACAATATAATTTTTAGCTGGCACAGGAAAGGCTATCAGTTTATCAGCAACCTTTACAAGACTTTCCGTAGATAAAGTAGACTGCGACAAAATCAATAAAGACTCCTTTTGTATATTATAATCTGCTACCATATTTCCATCAAGTAAAGTTACGCCGTTATAAGTTAGAATTTGCTCATTTGGCGGCACACCTTCTTTATCCTGAACCTTTAATTTGACGCTTTCAATAGTATCATTTGGTTCAACCTCGAGCGCTATAGTTTTACCATCATTCATTTTAACAAAAATCTGCATAGCCGCAGCATTTAAAGTCAGTAATAAAAAAGCAATTACAATGTAGTTTTTTATCATAAGTAGGTATTAAATTTAGTATCTTTTAATATTTCGCCTCATTTAAAGCATCGCTAAAAGCTTACTCATACTATCAAAAGTTAGCGTGGCTTCGCTTTTTAATTCATTATTATAATCGTGTGCTACAAAGCCAAAAACATCAAAACCGCCTTGTTTTGCAGCTCGAACTCCAGATAAACTATCTTCTATAACAACGCATTCTTCAGGCTTAAACCCCATGGTTTCTGCTGCCCATAAAAACACTGCTGGATCGGGTTTCCATTTCTGAATGCTGTAACAGCTAAATATTTTATCTTCAAAATGCGGCAACAATCCGGTAAGTCCCAAATTAAGTTGAATTTTATCTTCTGGCCCGCTAGATGCGACACAAAATGGCTCTTCTAAATTTTCAAGCACATGCTTAATACCTTCAACGGGCTTCATCTCTTTTTTGAAGGCTTCAAAACTGCGTTGTCTATATTGATCTTCTAAATCGTCGGGAAGTTCTTTTTCTGTTAAGGCCGCTATTTTACTTTTACAGGCCGTAAAAAAACTGCCTTTAAAATGTTTCATACCATAGAGCAAATCAATATTGGCCCCATGCTCATTAGCTATATCCACTAAAACCTGAATACTCACGGGTTCGCTATCGACCAAAACACCATCGCAATCAAAAATCACACATTTATACTTCCCCATAAACTTTAATATTTAGTTATTTCAAACTCACTACGTCGGTTTAATTGGTGCTCTTCCTCGGTACAATTTAGCATTGGGCAAGGCACCATAGGCATTAATTCTCCAAAACCTTTAAAAGCCAATCGGCGTGCGTTTATAAAACCTTCCAAAGCTAAATAATTTCTTGTAGATTCTGCGCGACGTTCCGATAAATATTGATTGTATTTTACGGTACCTCGACTATCGGTATGTGCACTTATTTTCAAATTAATCTCAGGATAGCGCTCTAACTTAGCCGCCAAAGCATCTAATATTTTCTTAGAATCGGCTCTAATATCCCACATATTAAAATCGAAATAAATAGGCTCTAATTCAAAAAACAGCTTCCCATCTTTTTCAACTACCGGAGGGCCTTCAACATCGGTTAGCAATGCAAATCTGGTCGGATCTTTTTCTTTTAACTTGATATCAATTTTCTTTTCGGCAATAACGGCTTCAACAGGATCGATAACCACAGGTGGCGGAGGCGGAATAACTTTTAAATACAATACATGCGTTTGATCTTTCTTTTCTAAAACAGTAATAGCCAAAGTCTTTTTATAATACCCTTCTGTTTCTGCTTCAAGCTGATAATTATCAGCTAGTAAGTTCATGTTAAACACAGCCGAATCGTCTAAAGTATTACTATAAAGTGTTTTATTCTTCTTAGTTGTTAAAAGCACTTTTACGTTAGGAATTTCATTTTTTGTAACTGCATCACGAATTTCGAACGTATTCATATATTCGCGAATAAAAATTTCTCCTGTTTCTTTAAACTGAAAAATATTATCACTTCGTTTATTTCTATTTGAAGCGAAAAAACCTTCGGTTTCATTATAATAATTCAGGTTAAAATCATCGTATTGCGAATTTATTGGCACCCCTAAATTTAGCGGTTTTGTGAAGCTATTATTCACCAATTCTGAAACAAAATTATCCAACATTCCCAAACCTAAATGCCCATTGGATGCAAAAAACAAATGACCTGCTTCTGAAATAAACGGAAAATGTTCTCGGTTTTCGGTGTTAATTTGACTTCCTAAATTGATAGGTTGGCTTATTTCTTCTTCATCTAAATGGACATAATACAAATCGAAACTTCCATAGCCACCTTCCATATTTGACGAAAAATAAAGTTTATCACCTTGCGGACTTAATGCTGGATGTTGGTACGAAAAGCCGTTGATATTAAATGGCAATTTTTCTAATTCGGACCAAACTCCATTTTCGAAAACAGATTTATAAATATGAATATTATTCAATTTATCATCATTAAATTCACGCTTCCCATTAGTGATATTACTACGCGAAATATACATAGTAAGTCCGTCTTTACTGAAACAAAAATTACCTTCGTGATATTTAGAATTTACGGTTTTAGGCAAAGGTTTTGTTAAACCGATAGTATCATTTTTTTCATTTACCACAGTTACAAAAATATCTAAAAAGGACTGATGTGTCCATTTATAGGTTTTTCCGAAGACTGCATCCACACCTCGATCGGATGTAAAATACACCTTATCTTGAAGTTTTACAGCACCAAAATCGGAAGCATCTGAGTTAAACTGCACTTTTTCTACCGTATAATCTGGACTTTTTAATTTGAAGGTTTCAATATTCTCGATAGATTCTGCTATATCTATAGATCCCGAATTATTTTCCTTATAAACTTTTAAGTGCTCTAACGCTGTTTCGTAATCGCCTAAAGCGGATAATATTTGATAGAGTTTAAAGTTATATTCATTATCGTAACTTTTATCTTTTTCGCCAAATTGCCCTTTCACTAATTGTTTTAAATAGCGCGAAGCCAATCGGTATTCAAAAGTATTATAATAGCTAATTGCTAAATTCTGAAGGTCTTTTTTATGGCGTTCCTTTTGTAGTGCAACTTCGTAATGCTTGGCAGCATTAATAAAATCTCCTTTTTCAAAAAAACGATCGCCTCTAGTTTTTTGGCCAATGGCTAATTGAGCCCCCAAACAGATTGCTAAAACTAAAATTATTTTCTTAATCATATTAATAGAATCTTGGAGATGAATATGTTTTACTTAATCCTAACACATCGAACCTGTATAATAATACAAACTCATGACTGCCATTATTGAAGCTTTTTAATTGACTGGTATTGAAATCGTGAGCGTAGCCAATACGTAAATCAGGGGTTACATTGAAAACGGCCAGACCTGAAATAGCGTCTTGATAACGATAAGACACCCCTAATTCGAATTTATTATCGTACATCACATTTGCTGAAACATCAACAGATAGCGGCGCACCACCAGTATATTTAATAACGGTTGATGGTTTCAACTTAAACATATCGTCCAATTCAAAAATATAGCCACCAATTAAAAACACGTGAATGCTATTGTTGTAAAACACCTGATCATTAAATTCTAAATCGCCGGGTATTAAATTTGGAGAAGACACTCCAACATAGTAATCCTTATGAAACAAAAAAGCTCCAGCCCCAATATTAATCACTGTTTTATCGGTGTTCCCAAAAGATGGATCGCCAGAAACATTACTGCCAATAGCACTAAAATTTAAATGATCAAACCCCATTTTTAATCCAAAAGACAGATTTAAATCACGTTTTAAATTAATTTTATAAGCAGCGTCTATGTTAAATACATTTTCGCTCATATTGACGTTACCGCCAATATTATCATTTAAATAATTTACGCCTAATTCTATTTTTTCGCTTAAAGGAATATTTGCAAAAACATTAGCCGTTTTTGGAGCACCATCTACACCTACCCATTGGGTACGGTATAAAGCGCCAACTTCAATTAAACTTGGTTCGTTAATCATATAAGCAGGATTCACCATGCTCATATTATACATGTAATTTGTGTACTGTGGCTCTTGTTGTGCAAGGGCAGACAAACTACAGGCTATAAATAGTATCAATAATTTTATCTTCATCAATTTATCTGCTTAAATAAAAGTTACCTTGAAAAGGGTTTGTTGTGCCGTCTTTTGGATCGAATACAAAAAAGTAAACACCTGTTGAAAGTTGATTTCCTATGCTACCGGACACGTTAGATTTCCCACTAAAAAGCGGTGTATTTATTGTGCCTTTATAAACACTTACACCATATCTATTCAGAATATTTAATTCGAAATTCGGGAAGGTATCTGGTAAATTACATAAGTCGAATTCATCATTAATAGAATCGCCATTGGCTGAAACGCCATCTTTAATACAACTGTCACAATTTGGATTATCTATATCTAAAACCGTAACGGTCATGGCAGTTTTTGGCGACTCGCAATTGTTCTCGTCTACGGCAGTTACAAAATAATCTTCACCATTTACTAAGGGTGTCCCCATAGGTAGTGGTGTATCTGCATCGGCGGTATCATACCAATTAAAGCTATACCCGTTTTCCGCAATTAAACTATTTACTGTAGCGCCATCTGCGGCACAAAAGGTTTGATTGCCAACCGTAGGTGCATCGACCTCAACAATGGTAATTTCTATATTTGAAATCGCCAAACGACATGTGGCATGCCCTTGAATTTCATACCTAAAATTATAAGTCCCTTCTGTTAGTTGAGACACATCTAAAAGGTTTACAGCTAAAAGATTGGTGTTATCTAAATCGGTAAAAAGACCTCCTAAATCTGCGGAAGGATGAAGATAATCGAACAAATCGATTTCTAAATCGGATCGACAAACATCATAGGAGACATCATCACCAGCATTAGGGCTTTTATAAACGGTAACAATTAATGTAGACTGACTTCCGGAACACAGTGTTGCTCCTCCTGAACTTTTATTCGCTGGAACGGTGTATGTGTAAGTACCACCATCTGATAATCCCGGGTCGAAACTTGCCGTTTCATCGGTGGTTACAAATCCGTTTGGTCCTTCCCAAGTTCCGGTCGGACTAGGATTGCCATCCAGCTTATCAAACAAATTAATTACAGCTGTGTTATCGCAAACATCTAGTAGCGTATCTATACCCGGACTATATTCTTCAAAAAGTGTAAACGATAAATTAGCGGAATTTACACAACCTTTCTCGGTTACGGTTTCATAAGTAAAATCGAATAACTCCTTATCGGTGATCTCCGGAACAATAAACGCCGTTGGTGTTGTAATAATATCCCCAGAAACATTATCTCGCCAAGTTCCCATGGTACCTTGATAAATTGGACCATCGATACCGTTGGTGCTTAAAAGAGAAAACAAGTTTAACGGGCTAGCCACTAAGGGATCGGTTTCACAAAACTCTAATCCTGTGGTATCTTCACCTGCATAATGATTCGGGTATAAAACCACGGTAATATTAGCAAACTCCGGATTACATGGCGACATACCACCACTATTACAACTATTACAAGAACTAGATACTAAATATTGAAATACATAAGTACCCGCATCAGCTTGAGTTAATGTTGATAAATTGATAATCCCCGAATCTGCATCTACTCTAATATCTGAAGGTCCTGAAACAAAATTCCAATTGGTGCAACTTACATTAGGAGGATAATCATATAGTATCCCATTTTCTATGGTAAATGTTATTTCATTATATAAATTAATAACAGTAGGTTGATTTACATCTAAACAAACCTCTAAAGGCGCTTCCTGTTTAAAAGGCTTGATGGGTTCGTAGATTCGGAATATGACGTCGGATTCTTTACTAGCGCAATCACTTAAAGACGATCGGGCTTCAACAGTGTATGTATAGGTAAACTCTGCACAACCAAAATTAGGGTTATTAAGTTTTAATTCATCGTAAATAGCTCTAATATTTATTGAAGAATCTGACGGGTTATCAATTTGATTTCCGGTAGTAGGAGAAGCAGACCAAGTACCTTCTGCATCTTCACCTATTAAAAAAACATCGCTAGTTAAGTCAATATCCGCATCCCAATTACCTGCTAAAATATCGGTTTCGCAGATATCAAAAGTAGAGGGATCTCCCGACAATACATCTCGAATAACTTGAACCTTAAAACGAGAGACTTTCTCTGAGGCACACGGCCCTATTCCGGACACGGTATAAGTGAACTCAAAAACATCAAACTCTACTAAATCACCGTAAGGTATATAAGGAATTTCGGCTTGAAACTTACCTTCTTCATCAAGACCTATAAAGTTATCAGGGTCTCCCATGTTCCCGATAAAACGCCAAACACCATTTTTATGAGGTGAGGGCTGCGATTCGAAAACTTGAAACAAATCGAAATCGCCTAAAACCGATTGACAAACTGAAACATTAACATCGTTAATTCCAGATGCCGGTAAAGGCTTCCCTTCATAAGGACCTAAAACAATATTTAAAAGTACTTTTCTACCACCTGTACAGGTACTAGAGGTATCAATTAATTCAAATTGATAAGTATCCTCTCTTGAGGAAGACGATCCTAAATCCCACAAATAGAGATCACCACTAAGCGGATCTAAAGCGAAACTATAATTGGGATCAAACCAAGAGCCAGAGCTTAATGATATTGGCACGCTAGCTCCAGGAATAGCATTATACACATCGTATAAATTAATAATTCCGTCGGGAGTGCCGTTAGCATCCTTATCAATGGTTGTCATATCGCAAACATTGTAAGTTACTATTTCGTCACACTGAGCTTCAGCTTTTACAAAACAAATTATGAGCATTGCAAAAACCAGATATAGACTTTTTTTCAATACAGTTGGTTTTAGTTAAGAGACCTGGCGATTACTGCCGTAGTGCCGCAAAGGTTAAAAAAATTAACATCTCCAACTAAGAAAATTACTATTTTTTTACATTTTATCTAATATTAATGCACTTCGTCTATAAAATTGATAAATTTAGCGCTTCAACGTAAAGTGCCCACTAAACCTAATGTTTTCATCTAAAATGGCTGTAAACCAATAATCGGACACCTGTAACGGGCTACCAGAAATCGTTCCGTCCCAACCTTCAGAATTCGATTTTATTTGTTTTAAAAGCTTACCATATCGATCAAAAATACTGACTACTGCATTAGGATAATCCTTTAAACCTTTAATCAACCATACATCATTTACACCATCGTCATTTGGTGTGAAAAATTTTGGATAATCTATGATCGACACGCTTTCAAAAGCTTGTCCACAACCCTTTTTATCTCTAACAGACACCTCGTAAACACCTCCTGAAACATTACTAAACACAGCACTATCTTGATAATTTACGCCATCTATGCTGTATTCAAAATCGCCATCGCCAGATGCTATAATTTCAATGAAGTTTTGATCTGATAACTCTTTATAATTCACCTTGGTTATTTCTGGTAACTGTGATCGTATTAAACGAAACTGGAATTCATTTTCACAAATGATTCCATTTTTTAATTCGCTTACCTTTAAAACATAATCGCCTTCTTCAATTAGGTTTACTTCGAAATTGTTTGAAAGCACTGTTCCGTCCTCGAAAGTCCATTCCCAAGAATTAAAGCTACCAGGTAATGCAAGTTTCAGAAAAGGCTCTAAATCACAAAGAAAATATTCGTCTTGTAAATTTATTTGAGGCAAATCATTCACTACCAAATCAAACGTAGTTTCAGAATAACATAAACTATTAAGTGCATTTTCTACACGCACATAAATGGTTTGAGACCACGCTTCTGTATTTTTAAATGCTGTCGGTAATGGCGATGGCAAGGCTGATCTATTTTTATCAAAATAGAGAATTTTTAAACCATTTTGACTGCCAATAAGTTCTGCTTCTAACTGTGCTGTATCAAAAAAAGCGAAACCATTTCCTTCATTACAAGCATAAATAGTTTCTGGTTTATTAATTTCAGGTTGGGTTGCCGTTTTTAAAACTAGAGGTGTTTCAGCAAAACATCCGGTTACTGTATTTAAAACCCGAACTGTAATTATTTCTTCGTTTGCTTTGGTGTTCGTATAAGGGTTTGGCAATGGTTTTGGTAGTATATTTCCGAATGAATCAAAATAAGAAACTTCTAACCCGGTTTGACTTCCTAAAACTTCGGTCTCAATATCTGTAATATCAAAATATTCTGAAATACCATCATTATTATCATCGCAGCCTATAAGCGCATTTAAAGCATAAGCCACTGGCAACGGATTCACCATCAACTTAAAAGTCGTTTCGTTGTAGCATTTGGTTATTGTATGTGTTGCACGAACCTTAATTACTTCTTCATTTTTAACTAAGTTTTCAACTGCGCTTAAAGGTGCCGATATTTGGCTTCCGTTTTCATAATAAAATGAGACCGTTGTGTTCGGGTTACCAATTAAAACATCCGATTCTACCGCTTCCAAATCAAACTTTGCATACCCATTTGTATTATTATCACAAACTTTTAAATCGTTAATACCAGATAAATTGGGTAACGCATTTACAATTAAATCGAAAGTGGTTTCTGAATAACAACAAGGATTATTTTGATGTGCAACCCTTACAGCAATGGTTTCTCTATCTCGAATTGTGTTTGAAAAAGCACTTGGCAATGTACTATACTCGTTTCCTGAACCATCAATAAACGTTACGACCTTATTTGATTGCCCTCCTAAAACTTGCTTCTGAACGCCAGAAAGATTAAATGATGAAGACATACCTGAGCCGAAAGCATCCTCACAGGAATAAAAATCGTTAATACCATAAGCCATTGGCGGCTCAGTGACGTCGATAGTTTCTTCTAATACCTCTACGCTTCCGTCTTTACCGACAACTGTAGCTTTTATTGTATAAGTACCATCGGCTGAAAAATCATGAAAAGGAGATAAATCTGTAGAAGTATTATCTACGCCAGATGGCGAATCGCCGAAATCCCAGACTACCGAAGCTACGTTTGCTTTGTTTTCTACACTAAATTCTTTAAGAAATTCGGAACAAATATTTGAAATATTCATTTCGAAATTATTGGTGATGTGGTTTACGTTTCCTGTAACGTTTATATAAAACTTATAATCTTCACCCGGCCACAAGGCATACCTGGTAATCTCATCAGAATTTATATAAGTTGGACTTGTATAACAACCTTTGTACCAAGTTGGCGCGCCATCGTCAACCTTAGTTCCTGCAATATGAAGCAAACCAGAACCGCCACCTTTTAACCCTTTAAGGACTTCTACAAAAATGCGTTTTGTGCCAGCAGGTACAACAACCGGCGTATCGAACTTGATATTTTCGGTTCTAACAGCGCCAGAGGTATTAAAATATCCCAAACCATGAAGCTGGCTCGAACCAATTAAACTAGATTCTGAAAACGAATCCGGAAAGTTATCATCAATTTCATATATATTAAACTGAACCGCTGCCCCCCATTCCGCATACGAATAGGCCAATTGCCCTTCCGTTATTGTATATTCTTCATTTTCAGAAATACCAAAATCATTTAAATAAAAATCACGTCCTGCATACACATATGAATACGAGCAAGAATTATTAATAGTTTTTACCAAATCATCACAAACATTATGGGTGAGCCTTGTGGTTGGCCCTGTACTTCTGATATCAACCGCTTCACCTGTAACATTAATAAAAAAGTTAGCATTTGGCACCGGCACATCTATATCTGTGGTTGGAATATAATCGTAATATTTTCTACACCCTTTATACCACGAAACCCCAGAATCGTCTGCTGTTCCAGCAATACCGACTTCAGCTGAATTTGGATTATAAAAATCGACCCTTTTTGAAACTACAACTAAAATGCGTTCTATTCCGGCAGGTACCACTAATGGATTTATAAAATCGAATTCTACAATTTGAGGGCCATCGACAATTTCGGGCAATAATTTATTACCACCGCCAGACAATGGAATAGGATTTGAATTAGGAAAACTAGCATCTACTCCAAAAACACCAAAACTTAAATATGCACCATTATATGATTTACTGATTCCAACTTGACCAGAATGAATAATAAATTGTTGGCTATTGGATATTCCGAAATCAGACAATTTAAAAACTCTCGCCCAAGATTCATCTTCTTCACAAGAAAGCATATTGGTTTCTACCAACACATTACCAATATTATTAGTTAAGGTAATTTGTGCCGATAAAAAACATGTACTAACCAAGAAAAAAAATGAAAGAAAATATCTCATACTACTGCAACAAAACAACCGTTAATAAATTATTAAAACAAGATAACGATCTCTTTTTAAGGCGTAGAATTAGAAACTTGCAACAATTTCCCGTTATAATATTTGTTTCCGTTGAGTGAAAAATCTAAAATATATTCCGCCATTTCTAGGGCTGTCGTTGGCGCTTGATAGCCAGGAAAAGCTTCTTCTAGCATTTCGGTTTGCACAGCTCCTAACGCTAATACGTTAAAGGCAATTCCGGAATCTTTATACTCTTCGGCTAATAATTCGGTAAGCGTAATTACCGCTGCTTTACTAGAACTGTACGCTGCTAAACCTGGGAATTTCATACTGCCCTGTACGCCACCCATAGAACTTATTGTCACCACATGGCTAGATGCTTTCATAAAAGGAAGCATTTTCCGTGTAAGTTCAGCAACGCCAAAAACATTGGTTTTATATACATATTCAAAATCGGCCATAGAAATTTCAGCAAAAGGTTTATTAAGCAATGCACCTGCGTTATTTATTAAAACATCCACCTGTTTCCAGTTTGTGTTTATAAAATCTTCTACTTTTGTATAGGCTTTTTCATCATTTAAATTGAAAGAAAAACAAGTCACGTTTTCTAATTTTAAATCCTGAATAGGTTTTTCATTCCGCGAAAGCGCCAATACTTTATGGCCTGCTTTAGCGAATAATTGTACCAATTCGAACCCAATACCACGACTGGTTCCTGTTATAATTACGTTTTTACTCATGATTTAATTGTATTTCTTTTGTTGCTGAATTCACCATCCCTTCCAAAGCAGGAATCATTTTATTGATGAAAAGTGTCATGTGTTTATAATCCATTTTATCCGCTTCATCATCCACATGATGGTAATAATCAAAGTTTGTAAAATCGAAGGTTGAAATCGCTTGCGCCGGCACTTGAAAAGCTTCGTAAAACGGATAATTATCCGAACGCTTAAACAAGTTATAAGCTTTTGCTTGTGGCAAAAAGCCAACAATATCTTCACCTACATAACCATTCAACTTTTCCGCCATGTTAGATTCGTTATAACCTGTAACATATGCCATGATTTCATTTTCAGCTCTTGGCACACCAATCATTTCAAAATTAATCATAGTGTAAACGTTTAAATTATCTCTTTTTAAACGTTCCGCTAAATGCCCTGAACCTTTTAGCCCCATTTCTTCAGCTGCATAAAGTGTGAATAAAATGCTTCGCTTATTATTTTTTGTTTTTGAAAAATACTTAGCCCATTCTAAAACAGCTACAGTTCCTGAAGCATCATCATTCGCTCCATTAGCTATCACATCGCCATTTACGGCTCTTGCTGTTCCTATATGATCGTAATGCGCGCCTAGAATTACAAATTCATTCTTTAATTCAGGATCGTTTCCCTCAATAAACCCAATCACATTATAACCTATAATGTCTTTCACATTAAATGTATCACGATACGTTTCAAAATAAGGTTTGATATTATTGTTTTTAAATACATTTTCAATAAAAACAGCCGCTTTCTCTATGCCTTCACTTCCTGTATTTCTTCCTTCAAGTTCATCGGAAGCTAAATATTCTAAACTAGATTTAATTGAAGCTTCTTCTATAGCTATTTGAGATTGAAGCGTACTAACCACTTTTAAATCATGATTATCTCTATTTACTGTTACTCCTGTTGAGGTCGAACTTTTAATGGTATCCTTAGTGTTTCCGCAGCCCACTATCAGTAGTCCTAATGCGATGTTTAATATGTATTTCATAATTTCCTTTTAAAAAAATTAAAGATAAAAAAAAGCCTGTTTCAATGCTATGAAACAGGCTTTTATATTTAGATTCTGAAAAATTCAGAATATGAATTATACTAACATGGTAACTGGGTTTTCAATATATCCTTTCAATGTTTGAAGGAACTGAGCACCTGTAGCGCCATCTACTGTACGGTGATCGCAAGCTAAAGACAATTTCATGGTATGCCCCACAACTATTTGTCCGTTTTTAACCACTGGTTTTTCAACGATATTTCCAACAGAAAGAATAGCAGAATTTGGTTGATTGATGATAGATGTAAACGTATCTATACCAAACATCCCTAAGTTAGATACGGTAAATGTACTACCTTGCATCTCGTCTGGAGTTAATTTTTTGTTTTTTGCTTTCCCTGCAAGTTCACGAACTGCAGCACCAATTTGAGGTAACGTTTGCTCGTTTGCAAACTTAACAACTGGTACCACTAAACCATCTGGCACAGCAACTGCTACACCAACATGTACGTGATTATTTAATCGCATTTTATCAGCAAACCATTGTGAGTTTACTTGTGGGTGCGCTTTTAATGCTAAAGCACAAGCTTTAACAACAATATCGTTATAAGATATTTTAGTATCAGGAATCGAATTAAACTGTCCACGGAAAGACATAGCGTTTTCCATATCAAACTCCACACTTAAATAATAATGTGGCGCTGTAAACTTCGAGTTTGTTAAGGCTTTTGCAATTGCTTTACGCATTTGTGAATTATCAACATCGTCAAAATCTTCTTGACCAGAAGGCACAAATTTACCTGCTGATGCTGCCGAAGCTGCTGGTTCGTAATTTTCGATATCGCGTTTTACGATACGTCCATTTTCACCAGAACCTTGAACTTTTGTTAAGTTGATACCTTTATCTTCTGCTAATTTTTTCGCTAATGGTGACACATACACACGTCCGTTTGCTGTAACAGGCGTTGGTGCAGGCGCACTAGTTTTAGGTTTAGAAGCTGCAACTGGAGCACTTTTTGGTGCTTCTTTTTTTGCTTCTGCCTTTGGAGCTTCCTCCTTTTTAGCTGGTGCCGCTGTACTAAAACTAGCTGCAACTCCAGAAACATCTGTTCCTGCAGGGCCAATAATAGCTAAAAGTTCATCTACTTTCGCAGAATCGCCTTCTTGTAGACCAACATATAATAATGTACCCGCTTGGAATGATTCAAATTCCATCGTTGCTTTATCTGTTTCAATTTCAGCTAAAATATCGCCTTCTTCAACGCTATCACCTACTTTTTTCAACCAAGTTGCAACAGTACCTTCTTCCATGGTATCACTTAAACGTGGCATGGTTACAACAATAACACCTTCTGGCAATTCTGCCGATGCTGCTGTTTCTTCTGAAGCTTCTTCTACTTCCGGAGCAGCTTCTTCTGTTGTTTCCTCTTTCACTTCCGCGGAAGCGTTACCTCCTCCATTTAAAAGACCTGAAATATCTTCACCTTCGTCTCCTATAATGGCTAAAAGTTCGTCAACCTTAGTTGTTTCACCTTCTTGAACACCAATATGTAGCAATGTACCTTCATTGAAAGACTCAAATTCCATAGTGGCTTTGTCCGTTTCAATTTCGGCTAAAATATCGCCTTCTTCAATCTTATCTCCTACTTTTTTCAACCACGCTGCAACCGTACCCTCTTCCATGGTATCGCTTAAACGAGGCATATTTACTACTATTGCCATAGCTTATATTTTGTGTTGTATAAATGGATAATCTTCTTGTTCGTAAACCATATCATAAAGCTGTTGCTTTTCTGGGTATGGCGACTCGTCTGCAAATTTTTCACATTCTGCAACAAGATCTTTAACACGCTTATCTATTATTTTAATATCATCTTCCGTAGCATATTCTTTTTCAAGAATAACATCTTTTACTTGCGTAATTGGATCAATTTTCTTGTATTCAGCAACCTCATCTTTCGTTCTGTAATGCTGAGCATCACTCATTGAATGCCCTCTATAACGGTAAGTTTTCAATTCTAGGAATGTTGGTCCGTCACCTCTTCTTCCTCTTTGAATCGCTTCATCGAAAGCTTCGGCAACTTTTATTGGGTTCATACCATCTACTGGTCCACAAGGCATATCATATCCTAAACCTAATTTCCATATATCAGTATGGTTTGCTGTTCTTTCTACTGAAGTTCCCATAGCATATCCGTTGTTTTCACAAACAAATACTACTGGTAATTTCCATAGCATAGCTAAATTGAAAGCTTCGTGAAGTGAGCCTTGACGGGCAGCACCATCACCAAAACAACATAAGGTTACAGCATCGCTACCGTGATATTTATCACCAAATGCAATACCAGCACCTAAAGGAATTTGACCTCCAACAATACCGTGACCACCGTAAAAACGAAATTCTTTAGAGAAAATATGCATAGAACCTCCCATACCTTTAGAAGTCCCAGTTACTTTTCCAAATAACTCGGCCATAACACGTTTAGGATCTACGCCCATACCAATAGGTTGAACATGATTACGGTAAGCCGTTATCATTTTATCTTTAGACAAGTCCATAGCGTGCAAAGCACCAGCTAAAACAGCTTCTTGACCATTGTATAAGTGAAGAAATCCTCTTACTTTTTGTTGAATGTAAACGGCAGCTAGTTTGTCTTCAAACTTTCTCCAGAATAACATGTCTTCATACCATTTGAGGTAAACCTCTTTTGTGATTTTTTGCATCGACTAGTATTAAAATTTTTATTTCGCGGAATACAAAAGTAACACATTGTAAGTAATTGCAAAAACGCAATGTGCTTAAAGTGAAAAAAAATATTGAAAACCTTTAATTCCGCGAGCCTTTTAAATGATAATTCAGCTTTTTTTTAAGAAAACTGAGGTTTTGAAAATTTACAGTGACGATTTATCGAAACCGAGAGGTAATAAATTCGCTAAAGAATTAGATTTAGCCACTTTACCTGTTTCTCCCATAAAATAAATTTCTATGGGTAATTCTTGTTTTATTTCATATTCGGCAATTGCTTGACGGCACGCGCCACAAGGCGGAATTGGTTCGAATGTTGTTTTTAATTTTGAACCAGCTGTAATAGCCATGCGTACAATTTGTGCATCTGGATATTGAGAACCTGCATAATAAATAGCTGTTCTTTCGGCACATAAACCTGAAGGATACGATGCGTTTTCTTGATTGCTACCTGAAATAATTTCGCCATTATCTAAAAGTAGCGCTGCTCCAACATGGAATTTAGAATAAGGCGCATAAGCCTTGTCACGTGCTTCAGCAGCTTTATCCATTAATGAAACCACATCTTCAGGAAGCTCGTTTAAATTATCAAAAACGTATAAGGTTGACTCTATTTTTATTTCTTTCATAAGATTTCCTTGGTTTGATTCGCCTTAATTTATAAGCCTTTAAAAAGCTTCAGAATTGATCACTTGTAACCAACTCATCATTTTAAGGTGTACCAATGTAAGTTAAAAGATGTCATGAATTGAAAAAATTGAACTATTTTTTTTCAGAATAAAAGACACAACACCTCGATAAAGTATTCAAAAAAAATATTCTTATGAAAAGAAACTTATTTATTAAGTTCTAATTTTTCTGCAAAATAATCACAAAAATCTTTCATGGTTGCGGTCATTTTTTCATCTTGAGTTGCACGGTTAAAGGTATTACTCATAGCTACTAAGGTTTGATGAAAAAACACTTTCATTTCGTCTACTGGCATATCTTTAGTCCATAGATCGATACGCAACATTTCTTGGGTTTTAGAATCCCAAACCGACAGCATCATCGCTTTAGCTTCTTGGTTAGTAATACCACCATCTTCTGCGGTCCAATGTAATGTTTCTGGAACTCGATTTTCATCAAGTTCTACGTTTAATTCAATTTTAGATTTTATACTAGCCATTATTTTTTTTAGGTTTAAATTTTGAATTATTAAAAATATCTTCTGCATCCATAATCAACATATCTTTAAAAGGTGTGTCGTTATTTTCCATGTAAGCTTTTACAATTTGCCATCCTATATATTGACCAATTCGCCCTGGAGATTCGGAATCTATACCTTCTAACTGAAATTTAGAAAAAGGTGCTGCATTTATAAATCGGTTGGGTAATTTTGCATCTGTACTAAAGAGTAATTCTCGCTCCACGAAATAACGCCAAATAGAACTTTCATTATTTATAGTCCAATCAAGCTGTTCTGCGGTGTAACTAATGCGCTCGTTTTCTTTCTTAAAAGGAAGTACTTTATCTTTAAAATATAGTACTTTTCCGTAGTAAATCATTTCATCTAAAAGACTTTTTCTTTTAGGCTGAAAAATGTATTTCTTAGCGTATTCACCAGCTAAATCAACAACTATTTCTTGTTTATCTAAATGCTCTGCAATGTATCTTGGAATACCTTCGTAAAAATAATGATCTCTCCCTAAATAGGTATCCAAAGCCAAAAGGACGATGGTATCAGTAACAATCACTTTATTTCGATATTCAACATTACTTGTTGTGGTAATAACTCGTGGTGTTTTAAAGGTGGGGAAATAATAATGAATGTAGCTGAATAATAACTCCACATCCGATTCATAAATTTCAAAATTAGGAAAAACCCTACTTACTTCTTGAGCTAATTCTTGCTGCAGTGTGTCGTTTATTTTTTCAATCCACTCCGTATCGTTTACATCTTTCGGAAAGAAAAACGGATATGCCCGTTTAATATCCGGCAAAGATTTCTCGTTTGTTTTTGCAAATTGCTGATCGAATCTTTCTATAACAACATCTACTTTATGCTGATTCACAGCCAAATCGGCGGCGTTTTCTTCCTTGCACGAAAAAAAACAAATAACTACTAGTATATATAAAAATACGTGTTTCATAATAAAACTTAGACGCTATAAATTTTTATTAATTGAGCGTTTCTTCTATTTTTGTTGACAAAGGTAGTATTCTCAGATTAAAATTCTTCAAAAAATGCAAACAGAAAAAGTAGTAGATTTCATTGTAAATTGGTTAAAAGATTACGCAACCAAAGCAGGCGTGAACGGATTTGTTATAGGTGTTTCTGGCGGAATAGACTCGGCAGTAACTTCTACCTTATGCGCGAAAACAGGTTTAAACGTACTTTGTATTGAAATGCCAATACACCAAGCAGCTAGCCACGTAACTCGAGCACAAGAACATATTAAACACCTTTCTGCTCGTTATGATAATGTTAGCGATACCAGAACCGACTTAACACCGGTTTTTGAAGCCTTTAAAACTGAAGTGTTTTTTGATGGCGACCAAGCGACTGTAGATATGGCATTAGCCAATACAAGAGCACGTTTAAGAATGACATCGCTTTACTATTACGCAGGACTTTACAAGCTTTTAGTTGCCGGAACAGGGAACAAAGTTGAAGATTTTGGCGTTGGTTTCTACACAAAATATGGTGATGGCGGCGTAGATTTAAGCCCAATTGCCGATTTATTGAAATCTGAAGTCTATAAATTAGGAGCGTTCTTAGAAGTACCAGAATCTATTATGAATGCCGCACCAAGCGATGGTTTATTTGGAGACACACGAAGTGATGAAGACCAAATAGGAGCTTCGTATCCCGAGCTAGAATGGGCGATGCAAATGGATGAAGCAGGTAAAACAGAGTCAGATTTCACTGCGCGTGAGAAAGAAGTGTTTATTATTTATAAAAGGTACAATTCGAGCAACAAACATAAGATGATTGCAATCCCAATATGCGATATTCCTGATAATTTAATGTAATTTTTGCAGATTACATAAAAAACCCATACTTTTGCTAAGAGCTTTTTTCTTTCAACAATCACCTCTCGAACCCTTATACAGAAAGCTCAAAAAATTATGATAAAATTACTAATAGCAGACAACCATCCTATTACTAGGAAAGGTTTGGAGGTGCTATTTTCTGCATCTCAAAACATCGAAATTGTAGGAAGTCTACAAGATGGAAATGACATCTTAGATTTCATACAAAAAAACCCTGTAGACATCATTTTGACGGAAGCCGACTTTCCAAAACTAAATGGATTAACACTTTTACGTTATTTAAAAAATGATTTTCCAGACATTAAAACCATTATTTTCAGCGGAGAACCTGAAGAGGTTTACGCCATAAATGCTATAAAAGCAGGTGCTTCTGGATTTATTCACAAATCTGTGAATGTTATTACAATTAATGAAGCCGTACTAAAAGTACACGATGGTGGCATTTATTTAAGTAACGACTTAACGCAACAACTTGCGTTTGGTAACAGAGTTAATAAAGGCTCAGGAACGTTCTACAAAAAACTTTCTACACGAGAAGCAGAAGTTTTAAAACTTTTAACTATTGGTAGAAAAAACAAAGAAATCTCTAAAGAATTAGACATTAACGAAAAAACCGTTAGTACTTATAAAGCCCGCTTGATGCGCAAACTTAAAGTAACTAACTTGATTGATTTAGTTAATCAAGCCAAGCTTACAGAAGCCATTTAATAAGGCTTAATTTACGAGATTAAAAAAACTCGAATAGTATTTTACGCTTTTAAGTAATTTCTATTCGAGTTTTTTTATTTTTATTTTCTATAAAAATGTAACAGCTTAATACACCTTCCCTTTTGATCTTTACAGCAATTAGAAATCTACAATACCTTCCCTAACTTTCTTGACAGCAAAGTTTTTAAGCTTAAATAATCTTGAGTGTTACTTAATATCTCTTTGTTTTGTTCATTCTTATCAGCATTCATCTGAGACATAAACTCATTAATTTTTTGATCGATAAGGTGACATCGTAAACGTAATATGGTTTCGGTAACGTGCTGAGTAAGTCCTTCAATCTTAGATTTAGGAAAAATATTTTGCTCGTTCCATCGGCTCAATTCATGCTTATCATCATCCATCAAAATAGATGTTATTACAGATGAAATATTCTGATCTACTATGTTTATTATTTTCTTCAGTTCAAAATTAGCATCTTGATGCAGCCTATTTATTATAGTGTTATATAACAACTTAAAATCGGGGTTAGAAAACTCCATTTCGTCGTCATGTAAATCGCCATAAACCTTTTCGAATACTTTTAATTGATTAACTACAGGCTCCAAAACCAACTCGCCTTTAGCATTTTCTTTTAAAACCAAGTCTTCAAAATCCTCTACTTTGTTTCCATATAGCAATAAAATTTCAATAACATTTCGTTCTAAAACATACTGAACATCTACCTTTGCAACAGGCGCTTTGTTTTTAATAATCTCGAAAGGATAATTATCAGGCGGCCCTTCTCTTGGATCTTGATTAGGATCCATATTTGGGTCTTGATTATAAGTGGGCTTAGGTGCAGATTGCTTAGCGCTTTCCTTAGAAGCCTTACTACTAATTTGTGCCAACGTAGTAAACAACACCGATTCGCTAATATCCATGATACGCGCACACTCCTGAATATAGATTTCCTTCTTTATTTGATCAGGAATTTTAGAAATACTATTTACAATATCTCTAACTGTATCTGCTTTTTTTATTGGATCATTTTTAGATTCCTCAAAAAGTATAGACGCCTTAAATTGAATAAAATCTTTCGCATTATCCGTTAAATATGCTTTAAGCTCTTCAAGTGTATTTTGTTTAGCAAAACTATCTGGATCTTCACCTTCCGGAAATGTACAAACCTTAACGTTCATACCTTGTTCCAGAATTAAATCGATACCTCGTAACGAGGCACGCATTCCGGCTGCATCTCCATCAAAAAGTACCGTAATATTTTTTGTTAACCTATTAATTAAGCGAATCTGATCGGGTGTTAAAGCTGTTCCGGACGACGATACCACATTGGTAATCCCCGTTTGATGAAACTGAATAACATCGGTATAACCTTCTACTAAATAACAGTTATCCTCCTTTGCAATGGCTTGCTTAGCGTGATAAATTCCGTAAAGCACTTTACTTTTATAGTAAATTTCACTTTCCGGAGAATTCATATATTTCGCTGCCTTCTTATCAGCAATTAAAATACGACCACCAAAGCCCAGAACACGGCCACTCATACTTTTTATAGGAAACAAAACACGCCCCTTAAAACGATCGAAACGTTTATCTCCTTTAACAATGGTTAGTCCGGTTTTACTTAAATAATCAAGATTATAACCTTGCTTCAAAGCCTCGTCCGTAAAGGCTTGCCACTCATTTAAACCATAACCTAAATCGAATTTTTTTATAGTCTCGTCGGTAAAACCACGTTCTTTAAAATAACTTAAACCAATTGATTTACCTTGATCAGTTTTATGAAGAATTTTCTGAAAATAGGTGTTCGCAAACTCACTAACCAAATACAAACTTTCACGCTCATTAGCTTGTTGCTTTTGTTCGTTAGATTGTTCGGTTTCTTCAATTTCAATATTATACTTTTTAGCTAAATATTTTATAGCTTCTGGATACGTAAAATGTTCGTGCTCCATTAAAAACGAAACCGCGGTACCGCCTTTTCCTGTAGAAAAATCTTTCCAAATTTGTTTAACCGGCGACACCATAAAACTCGGCGAACGCTCGTCGCTAAAAGGGCTTAAACCTTTATAACTACTTCCCGATTTTTTTAAGTTTACAAAATCGCCAATAACCTCCTCTACTCGGGCGGTTTCAAATACTAAGTCTATGGATGCTGGTGATATCAAAAGTTGAGTTCTAATTTAAGCCGAAAAACAAAAGGATTTCCAAAAGTTCTCAGCAATTAACAGAATGATTTAAAATAGATCTAATTATATAAATTCAGCTTCAAAAAGCACTTTAAAATGCTTAAGTAATTTCTCTTTTACTTCAGCTTCATCAATAGTTTTTTGGGCCAATTCGACGTTTAAAGAAGTTACAGCTTTACCACGAATACCACAAGGAATAATATTATCAAAATATCCCAAATTAGCATTCACATTAAGCGCGAAACCATGCATAGTTACCCATCTACTGGCGCGTACACCCAAAGCACAAATTTTACGTGCAAACGGTGTGCCAACATCTAGCCAAACACCGGTTTCACCGGGGCTTCTATCGGCTTTCAATCCATATTCCGCTAAGGTCAAAATAACCATTTCTTCTAAAAAACGTAAATACTTATGAATGTCTGTAAAAAAATTCTCTAGATCCAAAATGGGATAACCCACAATTTGCCCTGGGCCATGATACGTTATATCTCCACCTCGATTTATTTTATAAAACGTAGCACCTTTTTCGGCAAGTTGCCCTTCATTTAATAGTAAATTAGACAAATCGCCACTTTTACCCAAAGTATAAACATGCGGGTGCGAAACAAACAAAAAATAGTTTTTGGTTTTTAGAGCGGTTTCCTCTCTCCTATTTTTTATTTTTGCATCAACAATATCTTTAAACAACGTCTCTTGATAATCCCAAGTTTGTTTGTAATCTTTAGTGCCTAAATCTTGCAGTTCAATTTGCTTATTCATAGGTTACAAAATTACGATATTTTATGGAGAAAGATTGAAGTAAAAATATTGAATTTGAAAGCTAAAAACACAAATTATGTCTGAAAAGAAATACACCATTCAAAACAATCCTTTTATTGTGCCAACTACCGACGGCAAAGTAATTAAAGAACATTTTGGAGGCGCCACCGATGGCAATGCAGCCATAAGTATTGCCCATATGAAAGCACCTGCCGGATGGAGCGAACCTTTTCAAACCCCTGCTTTTGATGAATTTACTTTTATTATTCAAGGTAAAAAACAATTTATTATTGAAGGCGAAACAATTATTCTCGAAGCCGGCCAATCTATTAAAATAGAACGCCATACACGCGTACAATACTCCAATCCATTTACCGAAGTCTGCGAATATATTGCTATTTGCACTCCCGCTTTTTCAGTAGATTTAGTAAATAGAGAAGATTAAATTATGAAAAAATATCTCCCTAAAATTTTCGGAAAAACAATAAATACCATTGGCTTTTTTGCTCCAAAATACGCCGCACATTTATCCATTACATTATTTTCTTCTCCTAAAAAAGGAAAAACGAAAGAACACCAGGCAGCTTATTTAAAAACGGCCGAGCAAGAAACCATAATAAGTAATGAAATCCCTATAAAAACCTACCGTTGGGAAGGCAAAAAAGATACTATTCTTTTAGCGCACGGTTGGGAAAGCAACAGTTACCGTTGGAAAGATTTAATCGAACTTTTAATTGTTGAAGATTATACTGTAGTTGCTCTAGATGCTCCAGCGCATGGCGAATCAGGAGGGAAACTATTTAATGCTTTAATTTATTCGGAATGCATAAATACCATTGCAAAAAAGTTTGAAGCTTCCGTTATTATTGGTCATTCCGTTGGTGGTATGGCAACGGTTTTCGGGCAATATCATTTTCCTTTAGAGCGTATTAAAAAATTAGTACTTCTAGGCGCCCCTTCCGACTTTACCGGCGTATTTTCCAGGTACATTAAAATGATGGGGTACAACCAACGTGTTTCAGAAGCCATGAATGCTTATGTTTTAAAGCATTTCAAGCATTTACCAGAATACTATTCAGCATCAGATTTCACCAAAAATTTTAAACCAAAAGGCTTAGTTGTTCACGATAAAAAAGACCGTATCATTCCTTATAAAGATGGCTTGAAATATAAAATGAGTTACACCAATTCAGAATTTGTTTCAACTAAAGGTTTTGGGCATGGTTTGAAATCAGAACGTGTTTATCAACCAATTTTAGATTTTTTAAAGGATTAATAATCTATTTTTGCAATATGGAAGTACAATTAAAACGAATTAATAAATTTTTAAGCGAAGTTGGTTATTGCTCACGTAGAGAAGCCGACAAACTTATAGACGCCGGACGTGTTACAATTAACGGCAGCGTACCAGAAATGGGCACCAAAATAGCACCAAACGACGTGGTTTGTGTGGACGGTAAAGAAATTACCAATACCAAAACTTCATTTGTTTATCTGGCTTTTAATAAACCTGTTGGTATTGTTTGTACCACAGACACTTCAGTAGAGAAAGATAATATTATCGATTTTTTAAAATACCCAAAACGTATTTTCCCTATCGGAAGATTAGACAAACCGAGCGAAGGTTTAATCCTACTAACCGACGATGGTGATATTGTAAACAAGATTTTACGAGCTAGTAACAATCACGAAAAAGAATACATTGTAACGGTTGATAAACCGATCTCTCAAACTTTTCTTGAACGTATGGCTGGTGGTATTCATTTGGAAGATTTAAATAAAACCACCAAGAAGTGTGAAATTCAAAAACTGAGCACCTATGCTTTTAAAATTATTTTAACCCAAGGTTTAAACCGCCAAATTAGACGTATGTGCGACTATTTAAACTACGAGGTTGAGACTTTAAAACGGGTTCGAATTATGAACATAAAATTAGATACGCCTGTTGGAGAATATCGAGAATTAACCAAAGAGGAATTTATAGACCTCAATAAACTTTTGGAAGATTCCACAAAAACGTATGAAACCAATAAGAAGCGAAAAGCATAAAAAAAGGCATCAAATTTAAATTTGATGCCTTTTTTTATTCCTCTTATTTCTACGTTCTAACTTTTAGTTTGCGCAGTTTCTATTTTTCCAGATTCCTTTGGCTTTTTCCAAAGTAGCAAACATATACCTGCCCAAATTAGGGCGATAATAACCATTCCTACTATAAATGGCATTTCTCCTTCATTCATCGAACTACCTTTTACTCCAAAAATGTAAAAAGCTAAAACACCAAATAATAAAATTTGCCCTACGAAATACGCTATAACACCCTTTTTTGTTAAGTGTTTTAATATTAATGCATCTAGCATAATTTGTATATTTTATTAATACTTAAACGCTTATTGCATATTTCTTTCTCTCGCCAATAATGTGTTTTTCAACAACATAGCAATTGTCATTGGACCAACACCACCCGGTACAGGCGTAATATAACTTGCTTTTTTGCTTACACTTTCAAACTCGACATCTCCTGCTAATCTATAACCTGTTTTTTTAGTCGCATCTGGCACACGGGTAATTCCAACATCGATAATTACAACATCTTCCTTAACCATATCACCAGTTAAAAATTCCGAAATACCAATAGCCGCCACAACAATATCAGCTTCTAAAGTTATTTCTTTTAAGTTTTTAGAACGGCTATGTACTACAGTTACTGTAGCATCACCAGCTTTTCTTTTCTGACTCATTAAAATACTCATTGGACGACCTACAATATGGCTACGTCCTAAAACCACCACATTTTTACCAGACGTTTCAATTTGATAACGCTCTAACAACTCCATAATACCGTATGGTGTTGCAGGTAAAAAAGTTGGCAAATCTAAAGCCATTTTCCCTACGTTTGTTGGATGGAAACCATCGACATCTTTATCTGGATTTACAGCCATTAAAACCTTTTGCTCGTCGATATGCTTTGGCAACGGTAATTGCACAATAAAGCCATCAATATCGGCATCGGTATTTAATTGGTCAATTTTCTGAAGTAATTCTTCCTCGGAAGTATAATCAGGCAAATCGATTAACGTCGAGTTAAAACCTATACGCTCACAAGCTTTTACTTTTGCGTTTACGTAAGTCATACTAGCACCATCGGTTCCTACTAAAATAGCAGCAAGGTGAGGTACTTTTTCACCTTTAGAAACCATAGCTTTTACATGCTCGGCAATTTCATCCTTAATATCGTTACTTACTTTTTTTCCGTCTAAAATGGTCATCTTTATCTCTTTTTGCCACGAATTCACGAATTTATTTTCCGAAAAACTCTAAAGCTATAATCTCTAATTTTTATATTTTTTTACTCCTAACTGCCGACTTATTTCATATTCTGCATCATCTGCATCATCTTTTTGCCGCCACCACCTTGCATCATCTTCATCATTTTGCTCATTTGGTTAAATTGCTTTAAAAGCTGATTTACTTGTTGCACAGACGTACCAGAACCTTTACCGATTCTAATTTTTCTGCTCGCATTAATAATTGATGGATTTGTGCGTTCTTTTGGCGTCATCGAATGGATAATAGCTTCAATACCTTTAAAAGCATCGTCATCAATATCAACATCTTTAAGCATTTTACCAGCACCAGGAATCATACCCATAAGGTCTTTCATGTTTCCCATTTTCTTTATTTGCTGAATTTGCTTTAAGAAATCGTCAAAACCAAACTGATTTTTAGCAATTTTCTTTTGAAGTTTTCTAGCTTCAACCTCATCAAATTGTTCTTGTGCACGTTCTACTAACGACACTACATCTCCCATACCTAAAATACGGTCGGCCATACGTGACGGATAAAACACATCAATCGCCTCCATTTTTTCACCAGTACCAATAAACTTAATAGGTTTATTTACTACCGATTTAATAGAAATAGCAGCACCACCACGAGTATCACCATCTAATTTTGTAAGAATAACACCATCGAAATTCAACACATCATTGAAAGATTTTGCAGTATTTACAGCATCTTGCCCCGTCATAGAATCTACAACAAACAAAGTTTCTTGTGGGTTTATGGCTTTATGAATGTTCGATATTTCGGTCATCATCGCCTCATCTACAGCTAAACGACCCGCGGTATCAATAATCACCACGTTATGTCCGTTTGCTTTAGCATGTGCAATACCTGCTTGCGAAATAGCAACCGGATCGGTATTACCTCTATCGCTAAAAACCTCAACACCAATTTGCTCGCCAACCACGTGCAATTGATCTATTGCAGCCGGACGATACACATCACAAGCTACCAATAAAGGTTTTTTAGTTTTTTTGTTTTTTAAGTAATTAGCAAGCTTACCAGAAAAGGTGGTTTTACCCGAACCTTGTAAACCAGACATTAAAATAATACTTGGTGTTCCCGATAAATTAAGCCCTGCGGCATCGCCTCCCATAAGCTCGGTTAACTCGTCTTTTACGAGTTTTACCATAAGTTGCCCAGGTTGTAAGGTTGTTAAAACGTTTTGTCCTAATGCTTTTTCCTTTACTCTATTGGTAAATTCTTTGGCTATTTTAAAGTTAACATCGGCATCTAGAAGTGCGCGACGAACTTCTTTTAAAGTTTCGGCAACGTTTACTTCGGTTATACTTCCGTGTCCTTTTAGAACGTGTAAGGCTTTATCTAATTTATCGCTTAAATTATTGAACATAGTTTTTAAGTCTTCTGTAAGCAGTCGGCAATATACACGCTGCTATTTAATTAAAAATGAAGTGCAAAAATAACGAAATATTTTGTTTTTTTCCTCCTATTTATATGAAGTTGTTATCTTGAATTTGAAAGCTTATTTTATCGCCGCACGGAAAGATGGAAAATCGAGTGGTTTTTTTACTAAATTTCAAAGACTGCTATATTAATAGAATCAAGAATATAGAGCTTAGAAATGCTATAGCGTCAAAGCTTTTTTGAAATTCATCTTTTTACAATGAACACAAAATTTTCTTCGGAAGAAACACTTATCGTTTCGGATTGTTTAAAATGATTAATGCCGCAATGATTCCGGGAACCCAGCCACAAAGCCACAGTAGGAATACGATAAAAATAGAGCCACACCCTTTATCTAAAACTGCTAAGGGCGGACAAATGATGGATAATAATACTCTGAAAAAATTCATTTTTTTTGATTTGATTTTGATTGATGATGAAATACACCTTATTTGACGCTGCATTTATTGTTTTGTTACACTTAAATTTAATTTTTCATTGATTTTAGCTTTCGATACTTTATAAACTAAGCACTTAACCTGCTACTAACGGCTTGTTTGGCGGGTGAGCTCGCGCTAGGGATTGCAGTGGAAAGCCCACAGCCCGACAACGGAGGCGCGCGGACTTGCAGCGGAAAGCCCGACCCTTGGGTAGCGCCCAAAAAAAATGGTGAATTGATACGGGAAAATCGGGTTGCAAATGTTTATCTTTGTGCCTTTAAAATTTTTAGAGCATTAGACTATGTCGCAATTATCAGAACAAGAACTCGTAAGAAGAGAGAAATTAGTAAAATTACGCGCGATGGGGATTAACCCATATCCAGCGGATTTATACCCTGTTAAAAACACATCGAAATCGATAAAACAAGATTTTGTTGAGGGCAACAAGGTGGTTATTGCTGGCCGTTTAATGGCGTTGAATTTACAAGGAAAGGCATCATTTGCGCAGTTACAAGATAGTGCTGGGCGTATTCAGGTATATTTTAACCGCGATGAAATTTGCCCTGGTGATGATAAAAGCCTGTATAATGATGTTTTAAAAAAATTGCTTGATTTAGGTGATTTTATTGGTATTGAAGGCGAATTGTTTACCACCAAAGTAGGTGAAAAAACAGTGCGTGTAAAAACTTTTAAATTATTGAGTAAGGCTTTAAAACCTTTACCGTTACCTAAAGAAAAAGATGGCAAAGTTTACGATGCGTTTACCGACCCTGAGATGCGTTACCGCCAGCGTTATGCTGATTTAGTGGTAAACCCGCATGTGAAAGAGGTTTTTGTAAAGCGTACAAAACTGTTTAATGCCATGCGTTCGTTTTTTAACGAGTCTGGGTATTTTGAAGTTGAAACTCCTGTTTTACAACCTATTCCTGGTGGCGCTGCGGCACGTCCGTTTATGACACACCATAACAGTTTGGATATTCCGTTATACATGCGAATTGCCAACGAATTGTATTTAAAACGATTAATTGTTGGTGGTTTTGATGGCGTATATGAGTTTTCTAAAAACTTTAGAAACGAAGGCATGGACCGCACGCATAACCCAGAGTTTACTGCAATGGAAATCTATGTATCGTACAAAGATTACAATTGGATGATGGATTTCTGCGAGCAACTTTTAGAGCATTGTGCTATTGCGGTAAACGGAACAAGCGAAGCTACTTTTGGTGAGCATAAAATCGATTTCAAAGCACCTTACGCCCGTGTAACCATGGCCGATTCTATTAAGCATTTTACAGGTTTTGATATTACTGATAAAACCGAGGATGAAATTAGAGCTGCTGCTAAAGGCATGCACATTGAGGTGGACGACACCATGGGTAAAGGAAAACTTATCGATGAGATTTTTGGCGAAAAATGTGAAGGCAATTATATACAACCTACTTTTATTACGGATTATCCAAAAGAAATGAGTCCGCTATGTAAAGAACATAGAGATAATCCAGAATTAACCGAACGTTTTGAGTTGATGGTTTGTGGTAAGGAAATTGCGAATGCCTATTCGGAATTAAACGACCCTATTGACCAACGCGAGCGTTTTGAGCACCAATTAAAACTAGCTCAAAAAGGTGACGATGAAGCTACCGAATTTATTGATCACGATTTTTTACGTGCTCTAGAATATGGTATGCCTCCAACATCGGGTATGGGTATTGGTATGGACCGTTTAATTATGTTTTTAACTAACAACCAATCTATTCAGGAGGTTTTATTTTTCCCGCAAATGCGTCCGGAGAAAAAAGCACCTGCTATTAGTGAAGATGCTAAAAGCTTATTAGAAATTTTAAAAAGCGCTGAGCAATTTGAACTTGTTGATTTAAAAGGAAAATCTGGCTTATCGAACAAAAAATGGGATAAAACTATTAAAGAATTAACAAAAAACAATTTGGCCAAAGTTGAAAAAACAGACGACGGATTGTTTGTTGCTAAAGTTTAACGCCACAATGTAGATAAGCCGCTTTTAGCGACTGAGATATACACAAAGAAAAAGCCCGTAATCTATAAAGATTACGGGCTTTTTACTACTAACTAACTAAACTAATTTAAACTTATATGAAATTTAGAATTTAAGCTAACTACCTCTTAAATTCTCTACAAAGAAACCACCAAAAAGCGGATTGAGAATACATATTTAGATATCTTTAACACCCTTTGTATCGCTTTTATATTTTATTTAAGACTAAAGTGTTTATTTGTTAAAATTTTTAAGAAAAATAGACCAAAAAAGCCCGCATCTTATATTTTAAAAATTCGATTGTACCAATAATTATTTATTAAAAATCAGGGCTTAAAGTTTATAAAGAGCATACAACAAGAAACAGTTACTCCCGAAGATTTTAAAACCGTAATTAATCAAGCCTTTATTTGGCAAAAAAATAAAGTAACAATACTTAGCCAATACCTTGTTTCACTTAATTGAAACCCCTTATAGAACAAAAAAATATTAAAAAACAAACATGTTACATTATATTAACACCTGTAAAACAACAAGCGCGTAATACTTTTCCTTAGATTTTATAATAACTTTATTTACATTTGCTTAATGAACAAACTCTACCTCATAATTCTTTCTGTATTTTGCTGTGTTACGGCTACAGCGCAAAACACCGATAGTATTTCTTTTAAAAATGGGATAGATAATCCAAACCATTTAACAACGCATCATTTCGGTATGTTTAGTTCTAGAATTTCAACAAATTTTAAACTAAAAGCACCGACCAAAAAAACGGTTACTTTTAGTACTTCTAGCGGAAATACACCACATCCTTTTGTGGAAGCTTATTTTCCGAAAGATCCAGAAACTAGAGCACAACTGAGCCAAGTAAAATGGCACGATAGAAACTTCACATTTGTAGACCAAGAAACCACACCTGCCGATTACATGAATATTGTGGTAGATGCCGTGATAAAAGAATTTAGAGCTAGCTTAAGTATTCCGCTTTCAAAACATCACGAATTGGGAGTTTCTATACGATCGCATTTAATTACTAAAGGAAAATATCCGTTTACATTTTTTACCAGTGACGAAACTATAGAATGGTTTCATAGTAATATTGCTGGCGGAGAAGACCCTTACGGAAGACGCTATTACGGTTTAAATAAAGTAAATTTTAAATACACTGATAGAAACGGAAAAACTTTAGAATTTGAAAATAACGACTTTTTTATTGGCGGTATCGAGATAAACCATCATTATTATCCCGAATTAAATATCAATAAAACGCGCCAGATCTTTATTAACTTCGGAAGTCATTTAGGCTTTAACACTTCAGAATACAACCCGTCTATAGATCTTGGTGTTTCTACCAATGTGATAAAAAAGATCGATTTAAAAAATCGTTATGAATTAAACATTGCTTTAGGCGCAAACTTGTTAAGAAAAAATATAATCGATTTTAAGGATACTGTTGACTTAGGCAATAACAAATTTTTATTAACAGGAGAAAGCGCCATAGAAATAGCCCGACACACAAAAAAAGGAAATTATCACGCATTCGGCATCAATTACCAAATACAATCGCGATACAATAAAATTGAAGAAGAAAGTTATTACAAACTTATAGGGAAATGGAAAGAAATTAACGGTGGTTGGCAGCACGGCGTGAGTAATTTATACGATGTTTTAACCAACTGGGATTTCACTTATACCTACGCCCGCCCAAATTTGAAACTCGCATTTTACATCAAAGAGGATTTACAAGTTAATAACGCACCCGATTTTCAAACCGGACTTAGTGTTAAGTTCCCCATTTTAAACTAGGAAATTCATATATTCCAATAATAACCAACCTGTTATCATCTTTTATTTTTTTTCTTTATTACTAGAGACAAGAGCAATTCTGCCTGTCTCTAAAATCTTTCCGTCATACTTCCGAAGACATTTTATTTTCAGAATAAAACCACATACACTTTATCAAAAAGATTACAAATTATTAGCCTTTAGCTAAAAACACTTTCAGAATTTAACCTAAAATTTTGTTAATTAGTTAAATTCCTACTAATTATCTTACAATAATAAATATTTTTACAACACAAACAACAAACCTTTAACACATTGAAAAAAACTACCAAATTATTATTGTTACTCGTTGCAACAATAATACTGTCGTGTAACTCGGCAAAAAAGACAGCAGAAGCCGACGCACAGAAAAAAGCCTTCGCTGCAAAAAAAGCACAAGCTGACAAGTTGAAAAAACAACAAATACAGCCCTACTCAAAAATAGTAACCAAAGAAGCTAAAACGGATGATGGTTTATTTAAAATTCATCAAATAAAAGATAATTTTTTATACGAAATTCCAGATTCACTTTTCGATAGAGAAATGCTTATGGTAACTCGTATTGCTAAAACAGCTAGCCAACTTGGTTTTGGTGGTGGTAAAGAAAACACTCAAGTGTTACGCTGGGAAAAGAAAGATAAAAAAGTATTACTACGCGTGGTATCTCATAAGGTTGTGGCCGATAAGTCACTTCCGATTTATGAAGCTGTAGTGAATTCTAATTTCGAACCTATTTTATATACGTTCCCAATAAAAGCATTCAGCAAAGATTCTACAGCAACCGTAATTGATGTTACAGATTTATACAAAAAAGATGTCAACTCTCTCGGCCTTAGCCTTAGAACAAAAAAACAATATAAAGCAACCCGCTTAGATGATAGCAAATCGTATATCGAATCGATAAAAAGTTACCCTTTAAATATTGAAGCACGCCATATAAAAACATATTATGCTTCAGCGCCACCTTCGAACACAAGTTTAGGAACTATTGGTGTTGAAATTAACAACTCTATGGTTTTACTGCCTAAAAACCCAATGAAACGCAGATATTTCGATGAGCGTGTAGGATGGTTTACAAGTAATCAAGTTGATTATGGTTTAGAAGTTCAAAAGAGTAAAAAATTAACTTACCTAGACCGTTGGAGATTAGAAGTTAAAGATGAAGATTTAGAAAAATTTAAGCGTGGTGAACTGGTTGAGCCTAAAAAACAAATTATCTATTACGTAGATAGAGCCACACCTGTTAAATGGAGAAAATATATCAAACAAGGTATCGAAGATTGGCAAGTTGCTTTTGAAGCTGCTGGTTTCAAAAATGCCATAATCGCGTTAGATCCACCAACTGTAGAAGAAGATCCAGAATGGACTCCTGAAGATGTACGTTATTCTGTGGTGCGTTATTTAGCTTCTCCAATACCAAATGCTAATGGCCCACACGTAAGCGATCCAAGATCTGGAGAAATATTAGAATCGGATATCAACTGGTATCACAATGTAATGAGTTTAGTAAATGGATGGTTCTTCACTCAAACAGCAGCTGCAAATATCGATGCCCAAAATTCTGAATTCACAGACGAAGTTATGGGAGAACTTATTCGTTTTGTATCCTCTCACGAGGTTGGCCATACTTTAGGTTTACCACACAACATGGGAAGTAGTGCTGCTTATAAAGTTGAAGATTTACGCGACCCGGAATTCACAAATAAATATGGTACCGCTCCTTCTATTATGGATTATGCGCGTTTTAACTACATCGCTCAACCCGAAGATAAAGGTGTGTCGCTTTTCCCAAACATTGGGGTTTACGATAAATACTCTATTGCTTGGGGATACAAACCTATTTTAGACAAAACTGCTGAAGAAGAAAAAGAAACTTTAGACAGTTGGATTATGGCGCATAACGGAGATCCGCTATACCGATTTGGAAAACAACAAGGAGAAACAATCGATCCTAGCTCACAAACTGAAGATTTAGGAGATGATGCTGTTTTAGCAAGTACTTACGGTATTAAAAACCTAAAACGCGTGGTACCAAACTTAATTGAATGGACTACCAAAAACACATCAGATTACGACGATTTAGAAAACATGTACGGACATGTATATTCTCAGTTCAACCGTTATATGGGGCATGTCGCTAATAACATTGGTGGTATTTATGAAAACTACAAAACTGCCGATCAAGAAGGTGCAGTTTATAGCCATGTTGATAAAGCACATCAGAAAAAATGTTTACTATTCATAAATGAACAATTATTCGAAACACCACAATGGTTAATAAATCCTGAAATAACTAATAAAATTGAATCTTCAGGAAGTATTAAGCGCCTCAACACACTTCAAGTACGAACCTTAAATAACATTTTAAGCGCTAGTAGAATGGAACGTATGATTGAAAACGAATCGCTTAACGGAAACAACGCTTACCAATTAACCTCGATGATGCGTGACTTAAGAAACGGCGTTTGGAAAGAACTAAATACGGGTAGAAATATTGATACCTATAAAAGAAACTTACAACGTGATTACATTAACAGATTAGCTTTTTTAATGACATCAAAAGGCAACTCGGACATCAAAGCTATTGCCCGTGCCGAACTGAATACATTAAGAAGCCTTGTGCGCTCACGTATTGGATCTAGAAATGCAATAACCAATATTCACCTTAGAGATATTGCTAAAAACATCAATCAAGTTCTTGATCCGAAATAAGAATTTCAAAACACATATTTACTAAAAAAGGGCTTCCATAACAGGAAGCCTTTTTTTGTTAAAAGCAAGTTAAACTAAAAACCGCCTTTAAACCTTTTTGAAATGCACAAGTCCTAGAAGCAAATAATCTTTAAAACTTAAACAACATGAAAAAATTAATAATTATCGCTTTAGCATTCATCGGATTACAAGCAACAGCACAAAGAAATCAAGGCGGACCAAAAAACCATGATAGAGGAGATAAAATGATGACACTTACTCCTGAAGAAATGGCAACATTGCAAACTAAAAAAATGACTCTAGAATTAGATTTAGATGAAGGACAGCAGTCTAAAATTCTAAAAATAAATTTAGAAAATGCCATTAACCGAAAAGCTAAAATGGACGAACGCAAAGCGAACAAAGAAGCTGAAAATACTGAAAAGCCTTCAAAAGAAGATCGTGTAAAAATGATGAATGACATGCTTGACCACAAGATAGCGGAAAAAGCAAAAATGAAAAAGATTTTAAACGCCGATCAATATGAAAAATGGGTAAAATCTCAAGAAAAAAGAGACCATAAAAAACGTGGTGGCAAAAAAGGAGATAGAAAAAATAAAGACCACAAAAAAGATTAAAAACTTTGTTTGATTGATTACTATTTGTTAGTTAAAAAGGGCTTTTCTATAATTAGAAAAGCCCTTTTATTTTATATAAACTCGAAAAAAAATATCGAATGGTTTTATAATGTTTTAGCAACAGTATCTACGGCTGCTATGGTAAAATCTAAATCGTCGTAGCTTAAAGCTTCTGTTATAAACCAAGTTTCAAACGCACTTGGTGCAATATATACCCCAGCATTTAACAACCCGTGAAAAAATGCTTTAAACGTATCATTGTTTCCGTTAGCTGCTGTTTTAAAATCGACGACCTCTGCACCGTCAAAATGCACAGAAATCATAGAACCTACACGGTTTATAGTATGTACAATTTTATTATCATCTAAAACCTTTGCTATTCCTTTATGCAGGTAAGCTGTTTTTTCAGCTAAGCTTGTAAATATTTCACTTTGGTTATTCAGCTCAGTTAACATAGACAAACCAGCAGCCATAGCTAATGGGTTTCCACTCAAAGTTCCTGCTTGATACACAGGACCAAGAGGCGCTAGATAATTCATAATTTCATTTCGTGCAGCAAAAGCTCCAACAGGTAAACCTCCACCTATCACTTTTCCAAAGCACACAATATCGGCCTTAATATTAAACAATTCTTGAGCGCCACCTTTTGCTAATCTAAAGCCCGTCATCACCTCGTCAAAAATCAATAAAATCGAATGGGCATCACATAGATCACGTAGTGCTTTTAAAAAGCCTTCCTTAGGAGGAATACAGCCCATATTTCCAGCAACTGGCTCAATAATAATACAAGCAACTTCATTTTCATTAGCTTCAACCAAAGCTTTCACACTTTCTATATCGTTGTAATTCGCCATTAAAGTATCTTGAGCTGTTCCCGCCGTAACACCTGGACTATTAGGTGTTCCGAAAGTACTAGCACCACTACCCGCTTGAATTAAAAACGAATCGGAATGCCCATGATAGCAACCCGCAAATTTTATTATTTTATCTTTCCCAGTAAAACCACGTGCCAAGCGTACCGCACTCATACAAGCCTCCGTTCCTGAGTTTACAAAACGTATTTTATCAATATTTGGCACCATAGAAACTGCTAATTCTGCAATTTGAGTTTCTATTTCTGTTGGCATTCCAAAGGAGGTTCCTTTTTTTGCTTTTTCAATAACCGCATTTACTACAGGCTCGTGTGCGTGCCCTAAAATCATAGGTCCCCAAGAATTAATATAATCAATTAATCGGTTTCCATCTTCATCATATAAATAGGCTCCTTTAGCTTCTTTTACAAAAATGGGTGTTCCGCCAACACCTTTAAATGCGCGAACTGGAGAATTTACACCACCAGGAATTACTTTTTCGGCCTCAGCAAACAAGGCGCTACTTCGTTTATAAATCATATGTCTTAATTTGGACTCACTTGCAGTTCTTGTCCTATATTTATGTTATTATCTTTTAAATTATTTAGTGTTTTTAACTGGTCTACACTAAGTCCGTAGATTTTAGAAATGTAATACAACGTATCCCCTTTAACCACAATATGACTTTCGCCCGCTGCAAATCTTTTTGAATCTAAATCATTTGGCTTTAAATCAGGATTAGATGGACGATATAATTCTGCCGTTTTCCCATTAGCACCATCATACTCATCCAAATCGTAACGTTCAATTAAACTAATTAATTTGTTCGGATATTTTGGGTCGGTAGCATATCCTGCCGATTTCAATCCCTTGGCCCAGCCTTTATAATCGGTTGATTTCAACTTAAACAGTCCGGCGTAACGTTTTCTTTGCGTTAAAAACAAAGAATGGTCGCGAAATGAATATTTAGCATCTACATATTTTCTAAAACATTCTTGTTCCTCATCATCATCATGATAGATTCTCGCCCCTGTCCATTCGTGACATTTTATTCCAAAATGATTATTAGCTTCTGTAGACAAACGCCCGTTTCCAGAACCCGATTCTAGAATACCTTGTGCCAACGTGATACTTGCCGGAATACCGTAAAGTGACATTTCGTTTTTAGCAACATCAGCATACGTATCAATATATTCTTCGGTTGCCGATGCGTAAGTTTTTGTTATTGGTGAAATTGTTTTTTCTGCTTTAGTTTCTTCAACCTTTTTTACAACACGTTCAGTTTTAGGATGTCTTTTTTTCGTTACAATCGCTTTTTTCGATTTACAACTAAACAGCACAAAACCTAAACATAATAACACTAAAATCTTATTCATTTCTTTATTCAATTAATGGTAAATTCTTTTTTTTCAAAACAGTATTCATACCTGATATACCTTGTAAGCCCCCTGTATGAATTGCTAATATTTTCGATCCTTTCGGGAAATAGTTTTTCTGAATTAAATCGGCAATTCCAAACATCATCTTTCCTGTATAAACAGGATCTAAAGCAATATTATTGGTTACTTTAAACTCATTTATAAAACTGACTAATTCGGGATTTATTTTTGCATAACCACCAAAATGATAATCCGTAATTAAACTCCAATTAGTTTGGTTTGCAAATTTACTAATATCTTGTTGTAAAAAGTCACCTTTTAGTGCAGGAAAACCTAAAATTTGTTGGCTTTTTTCTGAACTATTAATAAGGCCAGAAATAGTTCCGCCAGTTCCAACAGCGCAACATATATAATCAAAGTCAGCATCTTGAGGTGTTAAAATTTCCTCGCACCCTCTAATGGCAGATGTATTTGTACCGCCTTCCGGAATAAAATAAGCTTTCTGAAACTCGGCTTCTAAAGATTTTAAAAACCCTGGAGTTGTTTTATTTCCGTAGGCTTCACGAGAAATAAATCTGAATTCCATACCGCAAGATTGTGCATAACTTAATGTAGCATTACCGACGATTTTATTAGCTAATTCTTCGCCACGAATAACACCTACTGTTTTAAAACCGAATAATTGCCCTGCAGAAGCCACTGCCGCAATATGGTTGGAATATGCGCCACCAAAAGTAACCAAGGTTTTTAAGCCTTGCTTCTCAGCCTCTATTAAGTTGTATTTTAATTTGCGGTATTTATTACCCGATACAAAGGGGTGAATGGCATCTTCTCGTTTCAAACACAGAGTTACGCCACTGTTTTTAGGCGTTTTAATCTGTTCGTTTAGACTGTTTTCGAGTTGAAAAATCATAACTTCAAAGATACTTTAAAAATCCCCAAAACGGACGTTGTTTTAAATAATCTAGCGTCGATTCGTTGGAATACGCTTCCTTTTCAAACGAAATATTTTTATACGCCATGTGCCACTTTTTATACTGAAACAAGCGGTATATAAATTCGAGAACATACCACATATAAAACGGGATAACCAATAACTCTAACTGCTGTTTTAAATGAATTTTCTCATGATTAACCAAAACCGTATTTGTAGTCATAGATTGCTGTTTCAAAAAGATAAACGGAAAAAGTGTGACACCTGCATACCCTTTTGGAACTATATATTTTGAAATAAAAATCATAAGTTATGCGCCTCAAAAATCAAACCAATTTATGACAATTTTAGAAAACATTAATTTCATTTTACATTATCTTTGTTTACTATGAAAAAAATAATTCCTATTGAAGAAGGCGATTTTTACTGGACCCCCGAAGGTTACCGTTGTTTTACCGCCCAATATTTACTAAAAAGGGAATATTGTTGCGAAAGCGGTTGCCGACATTGTCCTTATGGTTTTAATAAAAAAAGCAATTCAACTAAAGCATAAGCACTTAAAGCGGTTTATTGGTACGATTGTTGATGCTATTAATTACCAAGACAAACTTAAAAATCAAAACTATATTGATTAAAAAAGATGTAAACTAAAAAATAAATTTAACACCCTTCCTTATGAAAACATTATTAAAAACACTGCCGCTACTTGCCTTACTACTAGTAATAACATCGTGTAGTTCGGTAAAAGTTGCCGCCGATTACGACAAAGAAGCCAACTTTAATAATTACAAAACCTTTGCTTTTTTTAAAACAGGTATTGATAAAGCTGAAATTAGTGACTTAGATAAACGCCGTATTTTACGTGCTATCGAAGCCGAACTTACAGCAAAAGGGTTCACAAAATCGGAAAACCCAGACTTACTTATTAGTTTATTCACCAAAGCAAGTCAACGTGTTGATGTTTACAATAATTCTTGGGGCATGGGCGCTTGGGGCTGGGGTGGTTATGGTAATTTTCGTCCAGGTTGGGGCTGGGGTTACAACAATAGCCCAACAGTATCAACCTCTACACAAGGTGTTTTATATATAGACCTTATTGATGCCGATAAAAAAGAATTGGTTTGGCAAGGTATGGGATCGGGGTATTTAACTCAAAAAATGGAGAAAAAAGACGAACGTATTAAGGAGTTTGTTGCTGAAATTATGGCGAAATATCCACCAGAAGCGAAATAGAAAATTTATATTTTTAGAAAAAGCGATTCATTTATTTTGAATCGCTTTTTTTATTAATTAAATCTATATAGTTCATTGACTGCTGTTTCCAAATTTCAGCTTCGGAAGACTCTGAAAACATTGAATAAATAGCATATGCTTTCTTAAAATAATTAAGACTAACTCCTTTTTCAACTCGTGACTCATGGTAGCTCTGCCCTAATAAAAAGTAAATATTAGCTTCAATCATTTTGAGATCATACTTATCTTTTAACAAATCAGATGCTTGGTTTTTAATTAAATTTTCTAATAATAAAATACAATCATTATAGCGTCTTCCTTGTCTTAAAACCTTTCCCAAGGAATAATAAGACCCAAGATATTTAACACGATATCGACTAGGGGAAATTTTAAATAAGTTATCAAAAATTTTCACTCCAATATTTACATGAAAACTAGCCAATTCATTATCATTTAACTCATACAATACTTCACCGTAATTAAGATGAATACCTGCATAAATTTCTGCAAATCTTGCTGATGTATTCCCAACTGGATCTCCCAGAATTTTTAAGGTTTTTTGAAATGAGTCTTTTGCATTCTCAAAATCATTTTGATTCTTATATATATTTCCTAAATTACTATAACAAGAAACGAAATGCAATTTAGTGTCAATTTCATTAGCAAAATCTAAAGTCTTAAATATATCTATAGCTTTCAAACTAAATGCTATTGCCTTATCAGACTCTCGGATATGGCCATAAGTTACAGCAAAATTCATATAGATTTTTGCTAAATCGCTTACATATTTATCGTAATCTAAATCCACCAGTTTCTCTCTTAGATTTAACGCCCTTTTATAAAACTCAATAGCTTTTAAATACTTTGATTTTTCTTTCTCTATAATTCCTAAGCTACTATATATATAACTCAAATTCCACAAATCTTCAGCACTTTTTGATTCAACATCCCCATAAAATACAATTGAATCCTTGTAACATTGAGTAGCCTTTAAGTGATCTCCATTATGATAATAAACACCTCCCAAGCTAAAAAGAATATCAGCTTTATCAACTGGCTGAACAGCTACTTCTAACGCTTTAATATAACAAAGCTCTGCCATTCCATAATCATAATTTAACTCATAACCCATTGCTTGAGTTATATAAGTCTCAGACTTCTGAGTTGCTTTTTCAATTAACATTTCTATGTCAGCACCACTAACATTAAACCTATTACGTATTATCTCATCTTGTTGCTCCCGTGACAAATATTCCTCAACCTGCTGCCTTCTTTCATCAAGCAATTCACGAAGCTGAGCTTTTAAATTAGAGACTTCTTCCTTAATCATGGAAACATCTTTTTTATTTTCAATTAAACCAACCGTATTATTCTCAACATTAGACATAACATGCTCATTTCTCTTAACCGCCTCCAACTCTACGACTTGCTCTACTTGCTTATTTTTAAAATATGCCCAAAGCCCAAAACCTCCAACTAAAGCACTTAAAACTCCTAATACTACTGCTATTATTTTACACAACTCAATTATATACTGATAGTCCATATTTTTACGACTCATTTCACAACTTCAATTATTAAGCCCCTAATATACAGAAACATCCGTTATAATTATTGAATTTACACCCCACATTATTGTGCGAATACCCCCTAAACCATTCAATAATACATTGCAAAAACCAATAATTACTGAATAATTCGTATTTTTACAAGATTACAACCAACAATACTTATGAATCCTTCAATAGAATCAAATGCTATTTTAAATCGTTTGCCGGAACATTTAAAACAGTTTATAAAGCCGCAAAATTACAGTGATTATTCCGCAGTAAATCAGGCTGTTTGGCGCTATGTAATGCGTAAAAATGTTGATTTTCTAAAATCTGTAGCACATCAATCGTATTTAGAAGGCTTAAAACTTACCGGTATTTCTATTGATAGCATTCCGAATATGTACGGCATGAACCGTATTTTACAAAACATTGGCTGGGCCGCCGTTGCCGTAGATGGTTTTATTCCGCCCAATGCGTTTATGGAATTTCAAGCTTATAATATTTTGGTTATTGCCAGCGACATCAGACAACTAGAACATATTGAATATACACCGGCACCGGATATTATTCATGAAGGCGCCGGTCACGCTCCTATTATCGCAAATCCGGAATATGCTGAGTACTTACGCCGCTTTGGAGAGATTGGCTGTAAAGCCATTTCGTCTGCTAAAGATTACGAGCTCTATGAAGCCGTTAGACATTTATCAATTATAAAAGAAGCTCCAAATTCCAACGAAAACGACATTGATGCGGCTCAAAAAAAAGTAGAAACCTTACAAAACAACATGGGAGAGCCCAGTGAAATGGCGCTTATTAGAAATTTACATTGGTGGACGGTGGAATACGGCTTAATTGGCACCGTAGAAAACCCGAAAATTTACGGCGCTGGCTTACTATCTTCTATTGGAGAAAGCGCTTGGTGCATGACGAATGAAGTAAAAAAGCGTCCCTACACCATAGATGCCACTTACCAAGATTTCGATATTACCAAACCACAACCTCAACTTTACGTTACTCCAAATTTCGCACATTTAAGTTTGATTTTGGAAGAATTCGCTAACACCATGGCAGTACGAAAAGGAGGACTTCCAGGTGTTACCAAATTAATACAATCAGAAGCATTAGGAACTATAGAACTGAGTACAGGACTTCAAATTTCAGGTGTTTTTTCTGAAGTAAAAGCTATTGAAGGACAAGTTATTTACATACAAACCAATAAAAAAACAGCCTTAGCGTATCGTGAAAAAGAACTGGTGGGACATGGCACCGCTGCACATCCTGACAGTTTTGGTTCCCCTATCGGGAAATTAAAAGGTATCAATTTAGCCATTGAAGATATGAGTCCGCGTGATTTAAGTGCCTACGGAATTTTCGAAGGCCAAACTACGACATTAGAATTTGAAGGAGGTATTACAGTTTCGGGAGAAATCATCACCGGAAAACGTAATTTGCAAGGAAAAATAATACTGATTAGCTTTAAAAATTGCACAGTAACCTTTAATAACACCATTCTATTTAAACCCGAGTTTGGTATTTATGACATGGCCGTTGGAAAACGTATTGTTTCAGCATTTTCTGGCCCTGCAGATTTAAATAGTTTCGATTTAATTACACACAAAACCACTTCAGAAACCATACGGACTAAAAAATCTAAAAAACAATTAGAGCTAGAAAAGCTATATCAACAAATAAGAGATTTTAGAGATGGTACAAACCGTACGATTTCAAGATCTAAAATTTTAGAAGAACTTATTGAAAACCACCCAAACGACTGGCTTTTATGCATTGAAATTTTTGAATTGGCTTTCGCTGGAAATGAAAAAACACTTTGCGAGAACGTTATAAACCATTTGGAAACCGTAAAACAAAACCTACCAAAACTAGGACATTTAATTGATGACGGGTTAAATATTACACGAAAAAGCCATATTAAAAACCCTCTGTAAAAAACTACCTAAAGCGTTTCAATGTCTTTTTAGTGAATTTACTAAGCACCAATTTGCCACTAATTTTGGCGCGTTCGTTAAGTAAAGTATCCCAATGATCGGTACCTGCCCACATCACCTTTTTCATTTCAGCCAAAGCTTCGGGGTTATAACTTGCTAGTTTAGTAACTAGAGTTTCCAAGGCTTCGTCTAAAAGCTCGATACTTTCAAAAACTTCAGAGAACAGCCCTTTTTCCTTTGCAAATTCCGAAGAAAAAAAGGTTTCGGCATTAATAGTAATATGCGACATGGCGTTTTTCCCAATTTTTCTAGAAACAACTGGCTCTATCACAAATGGCCCAATACCAATACTTAATTCGCTTAATTTTATGGATGCAAATTGAGTTGCCAAACAATAATCGGTTGCCGCTGCCAAACCAACGCCGCCGCCAACACTTTTACCTTGTATACGCCCAATAATAAGTTTCGGACAAGTTCGCATTGCATTAATTACATTTGCAAAGCCTGAGAAAAACTGAAAACCATCGGCTTCATTGTCAATAGCAATAATTTCGTTAAAGCTTGCCCCTGCACAAAAAGTGCGATCTCCGCCGCTTTTTAAAACTAGAACTCGAATATCTTTATTATCGCCTGCAGCTTTAATAATATTCGCTAATAATTCTAAAACATCACTAGGCATCGCGTTTTTATTTGGATGATAAAACTCAATGTATCCAACTTTATTTTCTATATTTAATGTAACGTAAGATTTCATGCTTTCTAATAAATTAGGATTGAAATATACACAAAAATATCAAGTAACACAGGTTACATTACTTTATTAAAACATCATGATATTTGCATAAATAAAAACAATATGGGACTATTACATTTTCTTTTTGGAAACAACAATAAAACAATTACAGATTTTAAAAATCGAGGTGCCATAATTATTGATGTTCGTAGCACTAACGAATACAGCCAAGGTGCTATTTTAAATTCGGAAAATATTCCGCTACCAAATATTGAATCTAAAATTGATTATTTAAAAAGCCTAAACAAACCCATAATTACCTGTTGTGCCAGTGGTGTTCGATCGGGGAAAGCAGCAAAAATTCTAAAAGCACACCATATTGAAACCGTGAACGGCGGTGGCTGGGCCAGTTTACAAAATAAATTATAATTTAATTTTCAGTAATTCTTCGCTATTCGTAATAGGCATACTGTTATATTCTAGCGTCCATCCCAGCGAATTTGTTAAAATATAAAATTTAGACAGTTCACTAATTAAACGGTTTTCTGCATTCTTTTTTAAATCGGAAGCTTCTAACTTTTTTTCTAAAGATTTTTTCACAATCACCTTTATAGCATTGTAATCTTTAGCTTCAAAAGGGTTTAAAAAATCTGCCTGAATATCATAATACTCAAAATCAGGGCTAATTTTTATTTCTTCCTTCGGAATTTTTACAATGGTTAGTGTTTTGGTTGAAGCGTTAACATTGAACTCTATTTTACTTAAATCGTAAGCCACAGTAACATCAGCATTAACAACCACTAACGCCTTTTTTTCAGAAGTAAAATAATCACCAAAAATAGCTTTGGAGTTTTTATAATTAAACACTTCACTAAAATGGCCTTCGGTAACAATGAGTTTACCAACGTTTTTTATTTGCTCTTGGATAAGCGCCGAGTTTTCTTGAAGTACGATGTTCTCGTTTTGCTTATCGCCACAATATTTAAAGGTGAATAATACCACTAAAGTAATAATGACACCGAATAGAATTTTTCGCATAGTGCTAAAATAAAAAAACATCAGTTTACTTCGACAATAAAGCCTAACTAATGTCATTTATGTTAACACTTGCTAACGGTACAAATATACACACAACCTTCGTTTTACATGTTACATAAAGGTTACGCTTAGTTTAATTAACGGTCAAAAAACATAGCAAAAAAAAACACCCCTCACAAAACTAACTAAAGTTTTATAATTGGGGTGTTTTTAAATGAACTGATTAATAGCAGGATAAATCTAACTCAATCTCATAATTTTGTACTAATTTTTCGACAAAACGTCATTAAATAAGGTTTAAGTACGAAGCCAAAAATTAAACTTTAAAAGAATAAAATAAGGATTAAAAATACCTCATTTGTTTTGGTGGAAATTTTCAACAAATCACTAAGCTGTTTTACACAGTTAAGACAACTTCGTGAACATTAATTAATCCAACTCACTAATTAGATGATAATTAAGTAATAAAATATTAAAAAGAAATATGAGGATAGCAGGTTTGAATTTGCTCCTTCTTAACGTCTAACTTTTGAAGAAACTTAAAATGAGCTTCTGAATTTGGATTAAAAGGTTTATGCTGAATTCCTTTTTGAATATCCATAACCGTTTGCATGGTTTTTAAAGCACCACTAGAAATCCAAACCTGTTGAAATTTTCCCCAAATATATTTAATAGCAGTTTCATTAGGGTGCAACATATCTTCCTTATAAAAACGATAATCCCGAAGTTCGTCCATCATAATTTCAAAAGAAGGAAAATAAATAACGTTTTCGCTTAGCACTTGATGAATAGCCGCTAACAAATTTGATTTACTTTGAGTATTTTCAATAAATCCGTCTTTTATATGCCGTACTGGAGACACTGTAAAAATAACAGAAGCCTTAGCATTAACAGATTTGATATTCGCTAAAACCATCTGTAAAGAATTTAGAACCTCTTCAACAGATAGTATTTTTTTTCTGAAGTTTTTTTGTGGCACTTTATGGCAATTAGCAACCGTTTTACTCGTTTCAATTTCAGTATAAACCCAAGAAGTTCCTAGAGTAATAATAATATGTGTAGCATTTTTTAATTGCTCTCGAGCAGCTTCAACTTGATTATTCAATCGCGTTAACAACTCGCCTTTGGATGTATCGCTTAATTTTGAATGCGCATCAAAACAATGCCATTGTTCATTATTAAAAAACACATCTGCATCGGCATACTGATAACCATTTATAGCATTAGAAACCAATCGCTCGATAGCTTTTGGATGAAATAAAATCCCAAACGGATTAATAGTCGTTTGAAATTTAGATGCCTCTAACTGCGCTCCAATATTTTCAACAAAACAAGACCCCAATAATAACATTTTAGAACTATAATCTATTTGATTGTTTTCTCTCGGCTTTAGTGGTATTTGGGTTTGTAATTTCATTGATAACAACATGCATTTATACATCAAAAGTAAGCATTAATAGATAAGCTTTTTATGTAAGCTCATAAAAAAACGTATATTTGTTTAACAAAAAATAAAAAACATTGAACGAAATTAAGCGCAACTTTACTATAAAAGATCTTGAAAACATTTCAGGAATTAAGGCGCACACCATTCGTATTTGGGAAAAACGCTATAGTTTACTCTCTCCACAACGAACCGACAGCAACATTAGACTATATTCTGCCGCAAACTTAAAGAAATTACTCAATATTGTTCTGCTTAAAACCCATGGTTATAAGATTTCAAAAATAGCAGAAATGGATACCAAAACCATTAGAAACACGGCTCGGGAACTCGCCAGTAAAAACGCTATTAACGATGCCGCTTTAAACGCTTTCAAACTAGCAACAGTGCAATTTGACAGTAAATTATTTAACGCGACTTATAACAAACTTTTACAAACTACACCCTTTAGCGAGATATTTAAAACCAACTTTATTCCGTTATTAAATTTTATTGGAATGCAATGGCAAACAGACACATTACTTCCTGCAAACGAACATTTTACATCTAATTTAATCACTCAAAAACTACTGATTCAATCGGAGAAAATAGAATCTTCTACTTTAGTTTCAGAAACCACCTATGTTTTATTTCTACCCGAAAATGAAATTCACGAAATTGGCTTACTATACCTCAACTACGAACTCTTGTTACGAGGAGGAAAAACCATTTACCTGGGCAGAAGCCTCCCCTTAGACAATTTAATCTCGTTTTTTAAAAGCGATGAGGAAATTTGCTTTATAACTTCAACAACTGTAAGTCCGTCATCAGATATTATTACAAAATACTTTAAGGATTTAGACGTATATTTAACACAAAAGAACCACAGCTTATTAGCATCGGGACAGCGGTTAAATCAGTTAGAAGGCATCTCGTTTAAATCGAATATAAAACTATACCCAACCATAGTCGAGTTATTAAAAGATTTATAATTAAATCAGTTTTGTTTAATAATTTACTATATTTGTTAAACAAAATGAAAAAACAAATTCACATTATCGGTTCTGGCTTCTCTGCACTATCAGCATCATGCTATCTTGCACAAGCCGGTTACAGCGTTGAAACTCTAGAAAAAAACGCTCAAATTGGGGGCCGCGCTCGCCAATTTAAAAAGGACGGTTTCACATTCGACATGGGGCCAACGTGGTATTGGATGCCCGATGTATTCGAAAAATTCTTTGCTGATTTCGGTAAAAAACCATCAGATTTTTATCAATTAGAAAAACTAGATCCCGCATATAAAGTTTTTTTTGAAGACGGTACAGCAATAACAATTCCTGGAACACTCAAAGAAATTTACGCCTTGTTCGAAAAAGAAGAAAAAGGAAGCTCTAAGCATTTAGCAACTTTTTTAAAATCGGCTAAGTTTAACTACGACGTGTCTATAAACGATTTAGTGTACAAACCAGGTGTATCACCACTAGAACTTGTTACACCAACAACAATAAGCAAAATAACACAGTTCTTTTCAAGCATTAGAACACAAGTTAGAAAAAATATAAAAAGCCCTAAACTTATTGAAATTTTAGAATTTCCGGTATTATTCCTAGGCGCTAAGCCAAGCACTACACCGGCGTTTTATAATTTCATGAATTATGCTGATTTTGGACTAGGGACTTGGCACCCAAAAGGCGGAATGCATCAAGTGATTGACGCTATGGTGAGCTTAGCAAAAAGCTTAGGCGTTTATTTTAAAACCAACGCCAATGTTGACAGCATTGAAATAGATGATAACAAACAGGTGAAAGGCCTTTATATAAACGGTGTTTTTACACCTTCGGAAATGGTATTAAGCGGTGCCGATTACCATCATACCGAAACCTTATTACCAAAACAGTATCGTCAATATTCCGAAAAATATTGGGACAAAAAAGTATTTGCTCCATCATCTCTTTTGTTTTATGTTGGTTTCAATAAAAAACTAGATAATATTTGTCATCACACTTTATTCTTCGATACGGATTTTGACACTCATGCCGAAAGTATTTACGACACCCCAAGTTGGCCGAAAGACCCGTTATTTTACGCTAGTTTCCCATCGGTAACAGATGACACTTTTGCACCTGACCTTAAAGAGGCGGCTACATTTTTAATTCCGTTAGCGCCAGATCTTGAAGACACCCCAGAATTACGGGAGAAATATTTTAACATCATCATAAAAAGATTAGAAAAGCTCACCAACCAAAATGTGGTAAGCGATATCCTCTTCAAAGAAAGTTATTGTGTTAAAGATTTTAAAGCCGATTACAACTCCTACAAGGGCAATGCCTATGGATTAGCAAATACTTTAACACAAACCGCATTTTTAAGACCAAAAATTAAAAGTAGTAAGATAAAAAATTTGTATTTTACAGGACAGTTAACTGTTCCTGGCCCGGGAGTCCCTCCAGCATTAATCTCCGGAAAAATTGCGTCGAATTTAATTTTAAAACACGATAGCCATGAAACAACTATTTGATGAGGTTTCTTACTCGTGCAGTAAGCTCGTTACTCAAAAATACAGCACATCATTTTCGTTAGCGGCTAAAATGTTATCACCTAAAATACGAGCAGCCATTTATAATATTTATGGCTTTGTCCGTTTTGCTGATGAAATAGTAGATTCTTTTCATGACTATGATAAAGAAGATTTATTAAACCGGTTTGAACAAGACTATTACCTATCTAAAGAAAAAGGTATTAGCCTAAACCCTATTTTAAATGCTTTTATTCATACGGTAAATCAATACCAGATTCCAGATCATTTAGTGCAATCTTTTTTAAAAAGTATGCGCGCCGATTTACACAAAACAGAATACACCACCGAGGAAGACTACAAAGCCTATATTTATGGTTCTGCAGATGTGGTTGGCTTAATGTGCTTAAAAGTTTTTGTTAACGGAAACAACGATCAATACAACACACTTAAAGACGCCGCGATGCGCTTGGGTTCTGCTTTTCAGAAGGTGAACTTTTTAAGAGATTTAAAGGACGACATGGACATTTTAAACCGTTCATACTTTCCAAACATTAATTTAAGAGCTCTAGACACCGATTCTAAAAACATCATTATAGCAGATATTGAAGCCGATTTCGATTTCGCTTTTAAAAATGGCATATTAAACCTGCCTGTTGAAGCAAAACTTGGTGTTTATATGGCTTATCGCTATTACAAGAAACTACTGAAGAAGTTAAAAAACACACCATCTTCAAAAATTACAAATACTCGAATTAGGGTTTCAAACCCAATGAAAATAAACCTTTTGGCGCGTAGCTACATTAAATACAAATTAAACATTATGTAATGCTTTACCTATATTTCATATTACTCTTTCAAAATACTACTCCAAATTATATTGAAGCGTATCATGATATTACGGATAAAAATCAAGAGTTACAATTTATAGAAAGGTATAAAAACAGTAAAGATGTAAGCGAGCAAGCCTATGTAATTTCATTACAAATGAAACAAGCCGAATACAAAATATTCCCTTGGGCGAAACTTAGTATTTTCAATACAGGAAAAAGTAAACTGGAAGCTTTAATTAGTGAAAATCCAGAAAATATTGATTTACGCTATGTAAGATTGGTAATACAAGAGCAATTACCTAAACTTTTAAATTACCACGCTCATATTGAAACAGACAAAGCATTTTTACAAAATTTATTAAACAAACCAGACCATACAGATTATTTAGATTCGTATATATTAGAAAACACATCATTATGACCATTTTAATTTACTTTATAATTACAGCTATTACCTTCGTGATTATGGAAGGTATTACTTGGTGTACCCACAAATTCATTATGCACGGTTTTGGATGGTTTTTACATGCCGATCATCATCAACCAGGATATCCCCACGTTTTTGAGAAAAACGATGCTTTTTTTATCATTTTTGCTACGCCTAGTATTTTACTATTTTACTTCGGAATAAGGCCTGAACTCAACTATTTATTTTTTATCGGCTTGGGTATTCTTTGTTATGGTATCGCTTATTTTTTAATACACGATGTACTTATCCATAGACGGTTTAATTGGTTTAAAAACACCAATAACTGGTACTTAAGAGGCTTACGGAAAGCTCATAAAATTCACCATAAACATTTAGACAAACCTGACGGCGAATGCTTCGGGATGCTTTTTGTGCCTTTAAAATATTTTAAAAAAAGACAATAATGCCATACCTATATCTCATACTAACCTTGGGCAGCTTAAGCATTCCGCTATTGTACAGTGTTTTTGAAAAAAAATTTCACTTTATACAACATGCTAAAAATGCATTTTTAAGCATTATCATTGTTGCTATACCTTTTATCATTTGGGACGCACTATTTACCAAGTTCGGTATTTGGGGTTTTAACGACACCTATCATTTACCATATAAACTTTTAGGTATGCCTATTGAAGAATGGCTCTTTTTCTTTTGCATTCCTTACGCTTGCTTATTTACTCACGAAGTACTAAGCTACTTTTTAAAAGACTTTAAACTGTCGAAAACCGCAACTATTGTTAGCGGCGTACTTTTAATATTGTTAGTCTTTATACTTTTAATATTCAATTTCGGCAAATGGTACACCACATTAAATTTCATATTTTTCTTACTATTACTATCATACGGGCTACGCTTCCAACTGCATGTTTTACAACGCTACTTCTTAAGCTTTTTAGTTATTTTAGCTCCATTTTTATTGGTAAACGGCATTCTTACGGGCAGTTTTATAGACATCCCAGTAGTTTGGTACAACCCTCAAGAAATCATTGGTTTTAGGATTTTCACTATCCCTGTCGAAGATGCTTTTTACGCTTTCAACTTACTATTTTCAATACAACTTATTTTTAACGCTTTAAAAACAAAATCATATGGAAAACAATAAAATTATTCGCTTTGTTTTGTTTTTATGTTTCAACATCTTAGCCTTAGGTATTGGCGTTTTAATTATGTCAGACGGGCCACAATCAGCTTGGTACACATCGCTAAACAAAGCACCTTGGACACCAGACAATTGGGTGTTTGGTGCGGCATGGACATGCATTATGGTTGCCTTTTCTGTTTACATGACCGCATTAACTTATCGATTTCCTTTTACACATCATCCACTAATTAAGCTTTATGCTTTACAATGGGTTTTAAATGTATTATGGAATTTCTTGTTTTTCAACCAACACTTGGCCATTTTAGGCTTAATAAATATTACAGCCTTATGGTTACTCATAGGTTATTTCACATTCAACTACATTAAAACTTTAAAGTATTACACATTATTTATAGCGCCATATTTAATATGGATAACGATAGCGACCAGCTTAAACGCCTATATCGTCTTTAACAATTAAAACAAAAACACATGGCTAGAAAAAAAAATATTACCGCCGACAAAATAATAGATTTATACATGTCTACCTTATTGATAGACGACAACATACCTAAAACAGTGTATGCATTTGCACATGCTAATAATTTTGAAGAAAACGACTTCTATAAATATTTTAGCAATTTTGATGTTTTAGAAAAACACATATTTTCACTGTTTTGCGAAAACACCATCGCTTTATTAATAGAAAACGAAGATTACGCGCATTACGCACCAAAAGATAAATTGTTAAGCTTTTATTTTACCTTTTTTGAAATGCTAAATGCGAACAGATCTTATGTTTATTTAAAGCTAGCACAAAACAAAAACAAGTTAGAAGCCTTAAAGCTGCTCTCTAAACTTAGAACAACCTTTCTAAAATACATTGAAAGTGAGATTTACACCAACAACGTAGATTTAAAAAATAAAACACTTAATTCTCTAAATAAAAAAGGTACTAACGAAACCGCTTGGGCTCAACTATTATTCACCATACAGTTTTGGCTGGAAGACACATCTCCAAATTTTGAAAAAACAGATATTTTCATAGAAAAATCGGTGCAAGTTAGTTTCGATTTAAAAGAAATAAAACCACTAGAAAGCGTTTTAGATTTTGCGAAGTTTCTTTGGAAAGAAAAAACAATGACCACATGAAAACAATAGATAAAATACCGACATCAAAAATACAACGTGCCACTAAATTAGTAAGCACCGGACTTAAGGTTGGCGTAAATTATGCCAAATATTATGGTGAAAAAATGGTAAAAACAGAGGCTGAAGCTAAAGATAATTTAAATGAAGCCAATGCTACCGATATATATGATGGTTTAAAAAACCTGAAAGGTTCCGCATTAAAAGTGGCGCAAATGCTTAGCATGGAGAAAAATATTTTACCCAATGCTTATGTAGAAAAATTTTCGTTGTCGCAATTTTCCGTTCCACCTTTATCTGCACCACTTGTTGCTAAAACGTTTAAAAAATATTTCAAAAAAACACCTTCGGAAGTTTTTGATACGTTTACAGCAGAATCTGTAAATGCAGCCAGTATTGGTCAAGTACACAAGGCTACAAAAGGAGACAAAAAACTTGCCGTTAAAATTCAATATCCTGGTGTCGCAGATAGTATTTCATCAGATTTAGCCCTTGTAAAACCTATCGCCCTGCGTATGTTCAATATTAAAGGTGAAGGTACCGATGATTATTTTAAGGAAATCGAGAACAAACTTATAGAAGAAACAAATTACACGCTCGAACTTCAACAAAGTATTGAAATTGCTGAAGCTTGCAAACATATTCCGAATTTAAAATTCCCGAAATACTACGAAGAATTTTCATCTAGTAAAATCTTAACAATGGATTGGATGGATGGACTTCATATTTCAGAATTCACAAAACAGAATAATGATCCTGCGGTTTCCAATAAATTAGGACAAGCCTTATGGGATTTTTACATGTTCCAAATGCACACCTTAAAAAAGGTACATGCAGACCCACATCCTGGCAACTTTTTAGTATCGCCAGATAATGCGTTAATCGCTATAGATTTTGGTTGCATGAAAGAAGTGCCGCTAACTTTTTACACGCCTTATTTTGAATTAGCTAAAAAAGAAAACATTGAAAACCCTGCTTTTTTTGAAGCGAAATTATATGAATTAGAAATTTTAAAACCAACCGATTCTCAGGAAGAGATTGTGTTTTTTAAAGCCCTATTCCACGAAATGTTATCCCTTTTTACAACACCTTTACAGCAAGAGGTTTTCGATTTTTCAAATCCAACATTTTTCAACAAAATAGCAGAATTAAGCACCAAATATGCGCAAAGCACAGAGCTTAAAAAAATGAATGGTAATCGCGGCTCAAAACATTTCATCTACATCAATAGAACATTTTTTGGATTGTATAATTTAATGCACGATTTACAACCAAACCATATTATAATAAACAATTATAAAACCCTATAAATGCATTTTAGCCGTAACGATATAGACCAACTCGATCATATTTATAAAATAAATTTGATTAATAGTATTTCCGGCTACAAACCTGCAAATTTAATAGCGACTAAATCTAAATCAGAACTAACCAATGTGGCTGTTTTTAGTTCTGTAGTACATTACGGTTCTGCACCTCCTATTTTAGGTTTTGTACTGAGACCAACGACGGTAAGGCGCCATACTTTCGATAATATAATAGAAACAGGTTATTACACCATTAATCATATTAACGAAGCTATTGTTGAAGATGCTCATCATACATCGGCTAAATACCCTAAAGACGTATCAGAATTTGATAAAACGAAATTAGACGAGGAATACAAAAATAATTTTCATGCACCATTTGTAAAGCAATCGTTAATAAAAATGGGGATGAAATTTTTACAAAAAATAAATATAGAAGCCAATGGTACTATTTTAATTTTAGGCGAAATAACAGATCTATATATTAACGACAGCCTGATAGAAAATGATGGATTTGTAGATTTAATGAAAGCTAAAACAGCTGTAATAAATGGCCTAGACACATATGCCACACCAACCAAAAGCAAAAAACTAACCTACCAAAGACCTAAATAAAGAATTATGAAAAAACTAGTTATTATTGGTGGCAGTAAAGGTATTGGCCAAGCCATTATAAACGCATTAAAAGACACATACAGCATTATAAACATCAGTCGTACAGGGATAGAAACATCTTCTACAATTACGCAACATACTTTAGATGTTTTAGAAGATGATCTGCCTGAAATAGATAGCATAGACGCTCTTGTGTATTGCCCAGGAAGCATTAACTTAAAAGCTTTATCTCGTTTAGAAATAGACGACTTTAAAAACGATTTCAACATTAACGTTTTAGGCGCTATAAAAACTATAAAACATTACGAAAAAGCTTTAATAGAAGGTCATGGAAGTGTGGTTCTATTCAGTAGTGTAGCCACACAAATGGGCATGCCTTTTCACGCTAGTATTGCCACAAGCAAAGCGGCCTTAGAAGGATTAACAAAATCGTTGGCAGCAGAATATGCAACAAAAATACGTTTCAATATTATTGCCCCAACTATTACAGACACGCCATTGGCTTCTCGATTATTACGAAATGAAAAACAAAGAGAAACCATGAGCGAACGCCATCCATTAAAATCAATTTTAGATCCTAATGAAGTAGCTGCACTAACCAAATACTTGTTATCTAGCGATGCTAAATCAATTTCCGGACAAACATTCCCAATAGATGCGGGAATAACCAGTCTTAAACTCTAAACTTCATTATGATTAACATAAAAAAACATTCCGGAATTTACACCTTAGAGGCTACACAAGAAATTGATATTCCGTTACACGAAGCTTGGTCTTTTTTTAGTTCTCCTAATAATCTAGAAAAAATTACACCTTCAGAAATGGGTTTTAAAATCACATCTGAAGTTGACAAAAAGGCTTATGCCGGACAAATAATAACTTATAAAGTTGGTATTCTACCAGGTATAAACACAAATTGGGTTACAGAAATAACACAAGTTAAAAACGAATCTTTCTTTATAGACGAGCAACGTTTTGGCCCATACAAAATGTGGCATCACGAGCATTGGTTTTATAGCCAACCTGACGGAAAAACATTAATGAAAGATAAAATTTCATACAAAATACCTTTCGGCATTTTAGGAGATTTAGCTCAAACACTTTTTATAAAAAAACAATTAAAAGGAATATTCGAATACCGTTTTAAAACTTTAGAAACCTACTTTAATGAAAAATAAAACAACCCTATTTTGGTTTCGACGCGATTTAAGATTAGAAGATAATACTGCTTTACATTACGCCCTAAAATCTAGCAACAATGTATTACCTCTTTTTATTTTTGATGATGATATTTTAGACTCATTACCTAAAAATGACGCTAGGGTTTCTTTTATTCACAGCACTTTAGAAAACATAAACAAGAAACTTACCGAATTTGGATCTAGCCTTATTGTAAAAAAAGGATCGACTTTAAACGTTTGGAAAGCGCTCATCCAAGAATATAATATTGAACGCGTATTTTTCAATAAAGATTACGAACCATACGCTATAAAAAGGGATCTTGAAATTTCAGAGTTATTAAATTCTAAAGAGATAGAAACAAAGTCTTTTAAAGACCAAGTTATTTTTGAAGAAAACGATATTCTGAAAAACGACAATACACCTTACACCGTATTTACGCCTTTCAAAAATAAATGGCTGAAAGCATTTGATAAAACAGTTGATCTTTCTGATTTCAAAATAGATACTTCGAAATTTCACAAACACAACACACCTTTTCCAACCATAAAAGATATCGGCTTTATACGAAGTAAAATTCGTGTAAAACATTATAATTTAATAGCGTTAAAAAATTACGATACCGTAAGAGATTTTCCTGCAGAAGATAAAACATCATACCTATCGCCACATTTACGTTTCGGTTTGGTAAGCACCCGAAAAATGGTAGAAATTGCTTTAGAAACCAACGCTGTTTTTTTAAGTGAATTGATTTGGCGCGAATTTTTCATGCAAATCCTCTTTCATTTCCCCAAAGTAGTTACCGATAATTTCAAACAAAAATACGATGCCATCCCTTGGCGCAATAACGAAGAGGAATTCAAAGCCTGGTGCGAAGGCAAAACAGGCTACCCGATGGTAGATGCCGGTATGCGCCAATTGAACAAAACCGGCTACATGCATAACCGTGTACGCATGGTAACCGCTGGTTTTCTATGCAAACACCTTTTAATAGATTGGCGTTGGGGCGAAGCTTATTTCGCTGAAAAGTTGCTAGATTACGAACTCTCTGCAAATAATGGAAATTGGCAGTGGGCTGCTGGCACAGGTTGTGATGCCGCACCTTATTTTAGAGTTTTTAACCCTGCCGAACAACTTAGAAAGTTTGACAAAAACACAGAATACATCAGGACCTGGGTTGAAGATTACGATGAATTAACCTATCCGCAACCTATAGTCGAACATAAATTAGCACGAGAACGTGCTATTTCTACATACAAAAAAGCGCTAAACCCTTAATTAAGGTTTAGCGCTTTTTCATTATTAACAATGAATTAAAACAATTCTGTTTTATCCAATATAGGCCTTTGCCCCATCTAACGCTTTTGTAATACCATCTGGATTTTTACCGCCAGCAGTTGCAAAAAATGGTTGTCCACCGCCACCACCTTGGATATGTTTACCAAGTTCGCGAACTACTTGCCCAGCATTTAAGCCTTTACTAGCCACTAATTCTTTAGAGATGTAGCAAGATAACAATGCTTTTCCGTTTTGTTCGGTTGCAAATAATAAGAATACATTATCAAACTGCGATCCTAAATCGAAAGCTACATCTTTTAATCCGCCAGCATCCAAATCTAATTTTTTGGCTAAAAACTGAACGCCATTAATTTCAGCTAACTCACTTTTTAATTCACCTTTTATATTTTTAGCTTTATCTTTTAATAAACCTTCAATTTGCTTTTTAAGATTGGTGTTTTCATCTTGTAAATTCTGAAGTGCTTTTACAGGCTCTTTAGCATTGTTAAGCAAATCTTTCATTTCGAAAAACGTTCTGTTGTTTTCAGAATAAAAATCTTTTACAGCATCGTTAGTGATAGCTTCAATTCTTCTAATTCCAGCTGCAACGGCACCTTCTGAAACTATTTTAAAATGCCAAATATCACCGGTATTCTTAACGTGTGTTCCACCACAAAGCTCAATAGATTGTCCAAAACGAATAGCACGAACCGTATCGCCATATTTCTCTCCAAACAAACTCATAGCTCCATCGGCAATTGCTTCTTCTTTTGGTACATTTCTTTTTTCCACCAAAGGTAATTTACCTTCTATTCTAGCGTTTACAAAGTTTTCTACATCTTGTAACTCTTCTGTTGTTAATTTAGAAAAATGCGAGAAATCGAAACGTAAATACTTAGAGTTTACAGCCGATCCTTTTTGCTCTACATGAGTTCCTAAAATCTCTCTTAAGGCCTGATGTAATAAGTGTGTTGCTGTATGATTACTCTCTGTACGATTACGTTGCTTTTCATCTACTACCGCTTTAAAGCTTTCGTTAATATGCTTTGGTAAATTTTTAGCAAAGTGAATAATAACGTTACTTTCTTTTTTAGTATCTAAAATATAAACCACATCGCCATGGGCGTCTTCCAAATAGCCTTTATCTCCAACTTGCCCTCCGCCTTCTGGGTAAAACGGCGTTAAGTTAAATACTAACTGATACATTTCGCCATCTTTTTTAGAAACAACTTTACGGTATCTTGTTAATTTCACCTGAGCTTCAAGCGCATCATAACCAACAAATTCTTCTTCGGAATCGTTACTTAAAATCGTCCAATCATCTGTAGACATTTCACTAGCTGCACGCGAGCGATTCTTTTGCTTTTGTAATTCTTCATTAAAACCCTTTTCATCTAACTTCAATCCTTTTTCAGAAAGAATAAGCGCCGTTAAATCTATTGGAAAACCATAAGTATCATACAATTCGAAAGCGCGCTCTCCAGAAACGGTATCACCTTTTGTAGTTTCTACAATTCTATTTAATAACACCAAACCTTGATCTAATGTTCTTAAAAACGATTGTTCTTCTTCTTTTATAACATTTTCAATTAGTTGTTTTTGAGCTTTTAATTCCGGGAAAGCATCACCCATTTTATCACTTAAAACAGATACTAATCTATAAATAAAAGGTTCTTTTTTATCTAAAAATGTAAATCCGTAACGCACAGCGCGACGTAAAATTCTTCGGATAACATAACCTGCACCAGTATTACTTGGCAACTGGCCATCTGCAATTGAAAAAGCTACAGCACGCACGTGATCGGAAATCACACGAATAGCAACATCGACCTCTTCGTCCTTATTATATTCTTTATTAGTAATGGTTTCAATCTCGCGAATAATTGGTGTAAACACATCGGTATCATAGTTAGATTGCACACCTTGTAAAACCATACAAAGACGCTCAAACCCCATACCTGTATCAATATGCTTATCTGGTAAAGACTCTAAACTTCCGTTCGCTTTTCTGTTGTACTGCATAAAAACCAAGTTCCATATTTCAACCACTTGTGGATGATCCATGTTTACCAAATCTTTACCAGAAACTTTAGCTTTTTCTTCCGCAGAACGAATATCGACGTGTATTTCACTACAAGGACCACATGGACCTTGATCGCCCATTTCCCAGAAATTATCTTTTTTATTTCCTTTTAAAATACGGTCTTCCGATATATATTTTTTCCAAAAATCGTAAGCTTCCGTATCCATACTTAAGTTATCGTCATCGTCACTGCCCTCAAAAACAGTCACGTACAAGATATCTTTATCTATACCATAAACATCAACTAAAAGTTCCCAAGCCCAAGCAATAGCTTCTTTTTTAAAGTAATCGCCAAAACTCCAGTTACCCAACATTTCGAATAAGGTGTGGTGGTAGGTATCATATCCCACTTCTTCCAAATCGTTATGCTTTCCAGAAACACGTAAGCATTTTTGCGAATCGGTAATTCTATTATTTTTAGGTTGGGCGTTTCCAAGAAAATACTCTTTAAAAGGCGCCATCCCAGCGTTTACAAACATAAGGGTTGGATCATCTTTTAAAACCATGGGAGCCGATGGCACAATACTATGCTTTTTATCTTCAAAAAAACTTAAAAACTTAGCGCGGATATCTTGAGACTTCATATATAAAATATTCTCTTTTTAGTTATTTTCTATTAATTACGAAACAATTTTTATCTTTACTTTTGAAATTAAAAGAGGACAAACTAAGCTTTTCCGATTCTATTGATAATAAATCACTAGCTTTGTTCGTTCTGCATTAAAATTTGTAGAGCTAAAGCAAAAATTGTACAGCGCAAAAATAGTATAAAAATAGTAATGAGTAAGGTAAAATATTATTACGATTCTGAATCACTTTCGTACAAGAAGATTGAGCGAAGAAAACGAACCACATTTAAGTACGCTTTTATGTTTGTTTTGGCCGCTGCTTTATTTGGGTTTCTATTTGTATTTATAGCCAGTCAATATGTGGCATCACCTAAAGAGCGGGCACTTGCGAGAGAATTACACAACATGCAATTGCAGTATGAATTGCTAAATAAAAAAATGAACGAAGCAGAAGCGGTTTTAGCCAATGTTGCAGATAGAGATAATAATATTTATCGGGTTTATTTTGAAGCAAACCCGATTCCTGAAGCGCAACGAACTGCAGGGTTTGGTGGTATTAACCGATATAAAAACTTAGAAGGTTTTGATAATTCTAAACTTATTGTTGCGAGCAATAAACGTTTGGATGTATTGCAAAAACAAATTGTAGTACAGTCAAAATCTTTAGATGAAATAGCTGTTCTGGCGAAAGAAAAAGAAAAACTATTAGCCGCCATTCCGGCCATTCAACCCGTAAACAATAAAGATTTATCGCGTATGGCGTCGGGTTACGGTATGCGATCGGATCCGTTTACAAAGGTTAGAAAAATGCACTGGGGCATGGATTTCACAGCACCTAGAGGCACACCTATTTACGCAACAGGAGACGGTATTGTAGTGCGTGCAGACTCTGGATCTACAGGTTACGGAAACCATATTAGAATAGATCATGGTTTTGGATATACTAGTCTTTACGCGCATTTGTACAAATATAATGTTAGAAAAAACCAGAAAGTAAAACGTGGCGATTTAATTGGGTTTGTTGGCAGCACAGGCCGCTCGCAAGCACCACATTTACATTATGAAATTTTTAAAGATGGCGACCGCATAAACCCGATGAATTTTTACTACGGAAGTTTAACTGCGGAAGAATATAGCGAACTATTAGAGCACGCTTCATTAGAAAACCAATCTCTAGATTAATGCATATAGATTTACCAGAAAAACGATATTATGCTATTGGCGAAGTAGCCAAAGCTTTTGATGTAAACACATCTTTAATACGCTTTTGGGAAAAAGAATTCGACGTGCTAAAGCCTAAAAAAAATGCTAAAGGCAACCGTAAATTTACGCCCGAAGATATTAAGAACTTAAAATTCATCTATCATTTAGTGAAAGAACGAGGTTTTACACTAGAAGGTGCCAAAACCCATTTGAAAGAAGAAAAGAAAGTTGCTTTAAACAACTTCGAAATCATCAGTAAATTAGAAGGTATTAAAACACAACTTATTAAAATAAAAGAACATCTATAACTTTTATTATACAGAATTTAGGCGCTTAAATTTACTTTTTCTGAAAAAGAAGTAACTTTTTTAATAATTATGCGTCTTACTTATTGAGATCTTAAACCAAATTACAAATTATATTATCATGAAGAAATTTTTACCATTAATTATAATCGCTATTCTAGCTATCGGAGCTTACTCTTGGGCTAAAGGCTTCAACAATACGGCGGTAACTTTAAAAGAATCTGCCACAAAAACATGGGCCAATGTAGAAAGTAGCTACCAACGTAGAAACGATTTAATCGGGAATTTAGTAAAAACCGTACAAGGTGCTGCCGATTTTGAAAAAGGCACGTTAACAGCAGTTATTGAAGCTCGAGCAAAAGCAACCTCTATTAACATAGACCCAACCAATATAACACCAGAGCAGTTAGCCAAGTTTAATGAAGTTCAAGGTGGATTATCTGGAGCTTTAAAAAGTTTATTAGTTACCGTAGAGCGTTACCCAGAGTTAAAGGCGAACCAAAACTTTTTAGAATTACAAAGTCAGTTAGAAGGTACAGAAAACCGCATTAATGTTGCTAGAGATCGTTTTAACGGTACCGTAGAACCTTACAACATGCACATTAAAACCTTTCCTAATTCTTTGTTAGCAGGTTTATTTAACTTCGAACCTATGAGCTACTTTAAAGCAGAAGCTGGAAGCGAAAAAGCTCCAGACGTCGACTTTAATTTCTAAGTAACCAACCTATTTAATTTCACCCTAGCACCGTTTACATATGGCATCCAAAGTTGAATCTTTTTTAACAAAAACAGAAGAACAAGACATTGTTGAAGCTATTCGGTTAGCCGAATTAAACACCTCGGGAGAAATACGAGTTCATATTGAAAACACTTCTAATGGCGATGCGACACATCGGGCTTTAGAAGTGTTTCATTTTTTAAAAATGGACAATACCAAACTTCAAAACGGGGTCCTTATCTATGTAGCCATAACCGATAAAACCTTTGTTATTTATGGAGACACCGGCATAAACAACGTGGTTCCAAAAAACTTTTGGGATAGCACAAAAGATATTATGCAATCGCACTTTAAATTAGGCAATTTTGAACAAGGTATTGTTGAGGGCATTCAGAAAGCAGGCGAACAGCTAGAAACTTATTTCCCATGGAAACATGATGATATCGATGAATTATCTAATGAAATTTCTAAAGGACAATAAACAAAATATGCAGTACTCCGTATTCAGTATTCAGTTGCCGTTTAAGATGAAAAACAATTTTATCTTGACGTTACTGCTGGCGCTTTTATCTTTTAATTTTTCTTTTGCGCAGTATGAAATTCCTGAAAAACCAGATCTCCAAACCAGTGTTTACGATTATTACAATCTGTTAAGCGCTTCGGAAAAAAGTAGTTTAGAGCAAAAACTCGTAAAATATTCTGATACGACCTCAACACAAATTGTTGTGGCTATTATTGCATCTTCTGAAGGTGAAAACATAAATTATTTAGGTGCACAATGGGGACAAGCTTGGGGTATTGGTCAAGCTAAAGAAGATAATGGTGTGCTTATTTTATTAGCCCGTGATGATAGACGCATTGCTATTAACACTGGTTATGGCGTTGAGCATTTACTTACAGATGCCATGTCTAACCGTATTATTAACCTTGACATTATTCCTTATTTTAAGCGAAACGATTATTACGGCGGACTAAACCGTGGTGCCGATGCTATTTTTGAAGTCTTAAAAGGCGAATATAAAGGGACTAGAAAAGCATCTAAACAAGGAGAAGAATCGCCTGCTGGTTTTATCTTTTTACTGATTATCATCTTTATTATTATCATGATTTCCATTTCGAAAAACAAACGTGGTGGCGGTGGTAATAATGGTGGCAGATCATCTGGCACAGGTATTCTCGAAGCTATTATTTTGAGCAATCTAGGACGCGGTAATTACCGAGGTGGTTCTTCTGGAGGCTTCGGAGGAAGTTCTGGTGGTGGTTTCGGCGGAGGCGGTGGCTTTGGTGGCGGTTTCGGTGGTGGCGGCTTTGGTGGCGGTGGTGCTTCTGGTGGTTGGTAATTTTTTACTAAGCCATTTTCAGTAACCAATTTTCAGTTGCAATCGCTGAATTCAAGGCTTACTCTTGGATGTTTAATCGGTTGTATTTTTCCCTAGTAAGGAGCAACCCCATAAGTGTAATCTTATATTCATATTAATATCACTTTATACTGCGATTAGTGCTTTGTACTTTACACTATCATTTAAGTGTTTTTATCTATAATTTCACGTCTTTACTGTTTTTAGATTGCAAAATCTAAGGCATAAAAAAAACTGGTTTTACTCGTCCTTTATAGGCGTTGTAAAACCAGTTTCTAGTCTTTATTTTGGCGGATTGGCCTGCGTTAAGGATTGAGGCTTTGTTGGAGCTCTTTTTGTGTTGTTGCACTTATGCAACACAAAAAAGCGACTGCCGAAAGCCTGACCCTTTTTAGGGTAACGCCCAAATTATTATTTTTAAAAACGTTTAATTGTTTCTTATTTTTTACGCATGTACACACTTATTGGCACGCCTTTAAAATCGAACTGTTCGCGCAGTTTATTTTCTAGGAAACGTTTGTAAGGTTCTTTTACGTATTGTGGTAAATTACAGAAAAACGCAAATTGCGGTTGCGGTGTTGGCAACTGCATGATGTATTTAATTTTTACGTATTTTGCTTTGTAAGCCGGTGGTGGGTAACTTTCTATTATTGGTAAGAAAATTTCGTTTAGCTTACTTGTTTTAATCTTTTTAGATCGGTTTTTGTAAACTTCCACTGCGGTTTCAATGGCTTTGTATATACGTTGTTTGGTAAGTACGGAAATAAACACCACGGGCACATCGGTAAATGGCTCCATTTGTTGTTTGATAACGCGTTCGTACTCTTTCATTGACTTGTGATCTTTTTCTACTAAATCCCACTTGTTTACAAGAATAACGATACCTTTTCGGTTTCTTTGAGCTAACCAAAAGATATTTTGTACTTGTCCGTCAAATCCTCTGGTGGCATCTAAAACAATTAAACACACATCGGAATGCTCGATGGCTCGTACACTACGCATTACAGAGTAAAATTCTAAATCTTCTTTTACTTTGGATTTACGTCTAATTCCGGCAGTATCGACTAAATTGAAATCGAAACCAAAACGGTTGTATTTTGTATCTATAGAATCGCGAGTAGTTCCTGCTATATCGGTAACAATGTAACGATCTTCGCCAATTAAGGCGTTTATAAATGAAGATTTTCCTGCGTTTGGACGCCCTACAACGGCAAAACGAGGTAATGTTTCTTCTTCTACGTCTTCCTTTTCTGGTAAGGCTTCAACTAGAGCGTCTAATAATTCTCCTGTTCCACTACCATTAATACTGGCAACAGTAAAATAATCGCCTAAACCTAATGAATAAAATTCTACGGCATCTTTGGCACGTTTCCCGTTATCTACTTTGTTTACTACTAGAAAAACAGGTTTGTTTACACGGCGTAAAAGCTCGGCAACATCTTCGTCCATCCCAGTAACTCCATCTTCTACGTCTACCATAAAAATAATGGCATCGGCTTCTCCAATGGCTAATTCTACTTGTTTATCGATTTCTGCTTCAAAAACATCATCACTTCCTAGCACATATCCACCAGTATCGATTAACGAAAATTCTTTACCATTCCAATCACTTTTTCCGTAATGACGATCTCTTGTAACACCACTAACGGCATCTACAATAGCCTCACGGCGTTGTATTAAACGATTGAAAAAAGTTGATTTGCCAACATTTGGTCTTCCTACTATTGCTACTATATTACTCATAAGTTTTGTTTTTATGCATTACATATCCTGTAAGCGGCTGCAAAGATAGTGTTTAGTTCGTTAGAAAAGAGTATTTTGCTTTCCTAATGAATTAATTATGAATACGCCTTTAAATGAAATTGTACTTCGCCCGCGGTTTAAAATTGAGCTACCTCGTGCAAACACGTCTGTTTTAACGGCTTTTGAAGATCGAAAAACCGAATCGCAGGAGTTTATTGTGTCGTGTATTGACGACCATGTTTTTATAAAATTTCCGAAAGCGCAACAACATTTTTGGTCGCCACAGTTACATTTAGAGATTAATGAGGTGGATGAAAACAACTGTATTGTCCGAGGTTTATTTGGACCGAGCCCAACCGTTTGGACTATGTTTATGTTTTTTCACTTTGTGGTAGCAGCCTTATTTATTGTTTTTGGCATTTGGGCATATACCAATTGGAGTTTAAAGTCGCCCTACCAAATTCAAGTTATTGCTTTGGTTATTTTAACCTTAATATGGTTTGCGCTTTACTTTGCCGGCCGCGTGAGTAAGTTTTCTAACCAAAAAGAAATGAATGCCTTACATCGCTTTATGCATCGTATTTTAGAGGCATAAAAAAAGCTTTAATCGCGACGACCAAAGCTTTTTAACTCTTACTAACTCAAACAAACCAAATTCCGTTTTTTGGTTCGTGCAAATATCAGTTGTATAGATTATGTAAACGTTACCTAAATAAAAACTTAATATTAGCTTTTAAGTTTCTATTTCTGATTATATCCAAAACGGCGTAACTGGTTTTGATTGCTTCTCCAGTTTTTATTCACCTTTACATAGAGTTCTAAATGAATTTGTTTTCCGAAGAATTTCTCCAAATCTTTTCTAGCCTCTACGCCTACGCGTTTTAATGCCGCGCCTTTATGGCCAATAATAATCCCTTTTTGGGTTTCGCGTTCTACCATAATAACGGAACGCATGCGGATAATTTTTTCTTCCTCGAAAAACTCTTCCGTTTCAATTTCTACAGCATAAGGAATTTCCTTTTTATAATGTAACAGAATTTTTTCGCGAATGGTTTCGTTTATAAAAAAACGTTCTGGCTTATCGGTTAATTGATCTTTTGGATAAAAGGCTGGCGATTCTGGTAATAATTCAATAATTCTATGAAATACTTCTTTCACCTGAAAACCTTGTAATGCTGAAATAGGAATAATTTCGGCATTTGGCACTTTTTGTGCCCACAATTGCACTTGTGTTTCCAATTGTGCTTGATCTGAAATATCAATTTTATTTAACAATAATAAAACTGGAATTTTAGATGCTGTAATTTTATTAAAAAACGCTTCATCTTTTAAGGCTTGCTCGCCTATTTCTACCATGTAGATTAGAATATCAGCATCTTCAAAAGCCGACTTTACAAACCCCATCATAGATTCTTGCAGTTCGTAAGCGGGCTTAATAATACCTGGCGTATCACTTAATACCACCTGAAAATCTTCACCATTTACAATACCTAAAATTCTATGACGCGTGGTTTGCGCTTTCGAGGTAATAATGGATAGTTTTTCACCAATAAACGCATTCATTAGTGTTGATTTCCCAACGTTTGGATTACCAATAATATTTACAAAACCTGCTTTATGGCTCATACTTTTTCAATTTATTAAGTTGCAAAGTTACAACCTTTATTTTTTTGAATTTAATAAAACAAAAAAGACTGCCTTTTTCAGACAGTCTTTTTCATATTTAAATTTCATTTTAAGTGTTTTTAGAACTCTTGTTCTCACACTTAAAACGATTGAATTTTAAATTACTTAACGATTTCTAATAATTCAACATCGAATACTAAAACATCGAAAGGCTTAATTTTTCCACCTCTTGGTGTTGCTCCGTAACCTAATTCTTGTGGTACAAAGAATTTATATTTAGAACCAACAGTCATTAACTGTAAACCTTCTGTCCAACCTGGAATAACTTGCGTTACACCAAATGTTGCAGGCTCACCTCTATCTACAGAGCTATCAAAAATAGTTCCATCAGTTAACGTTCCGTGGTAGTGTACTTTTACTTGAGAAGCTGTTGTTGGCTTTTCACCATTACCTTCTTTTTCAACAATATATTGTAATCCACTTTCAGTTACTTTAACACCATCTTTAGATTTGTTTTCTTCTAAAAACTTTTCGCCAGCAATTTTAACTTCTCCAAATTCAGCTTCAGCCTTTTTAGCCGCTGCTTCTTGTTGCTTAGCCATATCTTCCTGTTGTTTCTTTTGGAAGTATGCTTGAACTACCTGTTGCGCTTTAGCTTCATCAAACAATACGTTTGTAGAATCAGAAACATTTGAGAAACCTTGCATAAATAAATCCTTATCGAATTCTGTAAAACTTCTTTTTACATTTTTAGCAACGTCCATTCCAATAGCATAACTTACTGAATCTAGTTCTGTTTTTACCGGCTTGTTTGTAACTCCACCGTTATTATTACATGAGCTCATTAACGCAGTCAACGTTACAACGCTTAAAATTTTAATTATTTTCATTTCAATATTTTAATTTAATTAGGTGCCAAAAGTAGGGAAATTTAAATGAGAATAAAATTTGTTTAAGTGCATTTTAACAAATTTTCTTAAACCTTAATAATCCTCAATATCACTCACAACAAAGCTCTTTTTTATGAAGCAACACCAAACGGGATACATTTTTATTAGTTACATTTGAGAAACATTGTACTTTATAAACCTATTTTGAAATGAAAATTATGCGTTCGAAATTAAATATTTACTTCACTTTTATTGTTATGTTGATGTTGGGTTCAGGCTGTAAATCTTCTAAAACTGAAAAGAAGATAAACAAAACATTCGACACCAGTTTTTATAACAATCAATTTACAGGTTTTTTAGTTTACAACCCAAAAACCAAAGACACGATATACCAGCACCATGCTGGTAAATATTTCACGCCAGCAAGTAACACCAAAATCTTCACACTTTACACGGCTTTAAATCTGTTGCCCCATAGCATTCCCGCCTTTAAATATGCGGTAAAAAACGACACACTCACCATAGTAGCCACGGGAAACCCAGCATTTCTTCATACTTACTTTAAAGACAGTACGGCTTTAAATATGGCAAAGCATTATAAACACATTAATATTGTTGATCAGAATTTAACCGACGACAAATTTGGTCCAGGTTGGGCTTGGGAAGATTACGACACTTATTTCAGTGCCGAACGCAGCGCTTTTCCTACTTACGGCAATGTGGTAACCATAAGTAACCTAGATAGCTTAATAGCCACGCCTCGTGTTTTTAAAAACGACATAGTCATCACCAGTAACAACAAACGTAGAGCCTTTAACGACAATACTTTTTTCTACAAGCAAAATACTATCGATTCTGTTGAAATTCCAATGGTTATAAATCGAATGACTTCGGAAAAAATATGGGCAGACTTATTACCAAATAAAGTCAGTTTTACTAATAATATTCCTTCAGCATTAAAAACCGTTTACAGCATACCATCCGATAGTTTATACAAACGTATGATGCATGAAAGCGATAATTTCTTAGCAGAACAAATGCTTATTATGGCATCATCTACTTTATCGGACACTTTGAGTTCTGGTAAGGTGCGAACATTTATTCTGAAAAATCAATTAAAAACCTTGTCAGAAAAACCGCGATGGGTTGATGGGTCTGGCTTAAGCCGATACAATTTGTTTACACCAAAAAGTTTTGTGCATGTACTTTCAAATTTATATGAAGCATTTCCAAAAAATCGATTATTTAATCTATTTCCTGCCGGTGGGGCATCGGGTACATTAAAAAAATGGTATGCTGGAGATAATGAACCGTATATTTATGCCAAATCTGGCACTGTAGGCAACAACTATGCGTTGAGTGGTTACTTAATTACAAATAAAGGTGAAACGCTTATTTTTAGCTTCATGAACAACCATTACACCAAACCTACTTCGGAAGTAAAACAAAACATGCAATCCATTTTTGAATGGCTGCGAGATACTTATTAAAAGCAGGAAAACAATTTCGAAATATTATAAAACAAAAAAGTCTGCTAGAAGCAGACTTTTTAAGTTTGTGTGGGGAGAGCAGGATTCGAACCTGCGAAGACGTAGTCAGCAGATTTACAGTCTGCCCTCGTTGGCCGCTTGAGTATCTCCCCAAAACTGACCGCAAATATATTATTGTTTTTAATTCTACAAAACAAAAAACATATTTTTTTTTACAACTCGTAACGAATTCTAAAAGTTAAGAAGCGTGGTTGAATATAATATTCGGTTGCACTAACCGAAATATCGCCAACACTACTTTGGTTTTGAGACCTCGTATTAAGCAAGTTAGTCGCTTTTATTTCATATTCCCATTTGCTATCAGCATCTTTTTTATAGGCTAAAGAGGCGTCCCAAAATTCGTAAGAATTTATTGTTTTTTCTTCATCTGAAAAGTCATTATATGAATAATCGGTCTTAAAAGTGAAGCTTTTCAAGATTAAAGCATCAAATTCTATCGATGGCGCCTTGGTATAAAACTTGGTTCTTTGTGTTCCTTGGTCGTTATCTTGAATGCTATAACGGTATCCAATTTCAAAATTAGGAGCTTCTCTAAAGTTTGTTCGCAACTCCGTTCTATACGTTTGTGAATAATTTTCGTTTGTAAACGGCTCGTTATTTACTTCTTGATTAAATTTTGTATAACTCAAACTTCCGTTAACGGTAGCTCTAAATTTTCCCATGGTTTTTTGAAAACGCCCATTAGCACTGGCACTTTCGTCAGCCAAATCGGTATTGTATGGCGAACTTATTCGGATAACGCTTCCTGTTGGTAACTCTGATCTGGTTCTAATTCTATCTATAGTTTTACTGTAATTCAATCGAGCCGATACATTGGTATAATTAAACATATTGAAACTAAAATAAGACAGGTTTAAATTATGAGCTAAAGCACTTTGCAAATCCTGATCACCAGAAAACACAGAACCATAATTATTTAAAACTAAACCTCTAGCCAATTGATTAACGTCGGTAAAATTAGTTTGCATACTGTAATCAAAATTAATACGCTCACTCTTTTTCAACTGTAATTGTACGTTTAAATCTGGTAAAATTCTAAAGAAATTATCAGTATAACTCACATTAAACTGATCGTTTGTTGAGCTGTAAGCATGAGCAGAAAAACCAGGTGTAAATGTAAAAATCCCAGATTTTAAACGGTAATGCGCGCCCAAATACACATCAGAAAATGTATAAGCAATAGCATTGGCATCCAAACCATCGTTTATAATTGGTGTGGTTTCAATATCCGTTTCATCATCTAAAGTTTGAAAAATATTCGAATTAAAATCTTGTTTACTATATATGGTTCCAACGGTAAAATTAATATCACTTTTTTGGTTGAGAATATTCCAATAATCAACCTTCGCATCCATTTGATTCGACTTTACTCGTTTTTCTTGACTAATATCGTATGTAAGTTGATCTCTATCAAAACCTAAATCATTAGCCGTATCATCATAAGTATCTCTCGGATTATTAGGATCATCTAAATCATTATCATTATTGAATGGATCGTTTTCTAAAATAGCGTTGTAAAACGGATCCTCATCTTGAAATAAATGCTGTACTTCTAAAGCAAAAATATTTTTTTCGTTTAGCGTATAATAGTAGTTTAAATTCTGATTAATACTAAACGGTGTAGAACTTTCAAGCTCGCCAATATCGCCAACACGTGATGAAATAACGAACTGATCTTGAGATTCTTTCGAGGTACGCGCCATAACATCATAATCTAGCTGGTTATTGCCGTTAGGCTTATATTTTGCGCTAAACTTGAGCATGGCCATATCGCTACGTTGACGTGTATTGCTGTCTTTATTTTCGTCTCGAGAAGCATCGTTCAAGAACTGTACATCGCTAATCTCCTGTAAATCGGTACGGTTGCTTAACAAAATTGCAAAACCACTTAAATCTAAAGTCTCTTTAGGAGAATAACTAAAGTTTGCTGCACCAAACTTGGTGTTAATATTTTTCGCTCTGTTATTCTGAAGCGTTAAAAAACCAAGGTTATTACTTCCTAAATCAATATTGGTCCCGCTACTTCTACTTGGGCTTCTAAAACCGCCTGTAAAGTTGAAATAATCACGACGTGTAAACGCAATTTCTCCAATATTATTCAAATCTCCAATTACATTGATACTATATTCTGGACTGTAATAAAACAATTTGGGTTGTATTAGATAAAGCCCTTCATTATCCGAAGTACCACCACCAGCAGTAACATTTCCGAACCAAAAATTCTTTTTACCCTGTTTTAATTTAATATTGATAGCTATATTATCTTGGTTGTTGGTAACGCCACTTAACTGGCCCACTTCGGAAAAGTTTTTAAGCACCTCAACTTTATCAATGGCATTGGCTGGAATATTTTGAGTGGCCAATTTAGAATCGCCATCAAAAAACTCTTTCCCCTCTACCATCACTTTTCCAACCTTTACGCCTTCTACTTCTATTTCTCCATCATCATTCACTTCAACACCTGGTAGTTTATTTAAAACATCTCCCAATTTTCGTTCGGTTCCCGACTTAAAAGAATCCGCATTATATATAATAGTGTCACCTTTCATCACCACAGGCATTTCGTAAACCAATTCAACAGCATCTAAAGTATTATCGCTTACTAATGTAAAATCTTTAATAATTGCAGCGTCTGTAGTAGAAATATCTGCACTGGCCGATTTCATCCCAATATAACTCACCTGAATTTTATAGTTTGCATTTTTTTCAACAGACAACTTATAACGACCTTCAGGATTGGTAATACCAAAAGCATCTAATTTTTGGGTGTCTTGATTAATAGCTATAACATTTGCCAATTCTAAAGGCGAACCAATACTATCTTTTACAACACCTTCTAATTTAACTTGAGCAAAGGTTGAGCTAGCCGCAAAAAGCAGCGCAAAAATCAATAAATTTTTCACGGAATATATTTTGAGTTAATTAGGAAATAAAACAGAATTACTGAAGCTTAGCGTCTACCGCCACCTCCACGATTTCCTCCTGGACCACGAGAGGCACTCATTTCAGCCATTTTTTTCTTTACAATAGCATTATATTCTTCTTGCGTTACTTCTTTTCCTTTTGAAGGCGCTTTTATTTCATCCTTTTCCGAAGGATTTAAAACAATTTTAGAACATAAAATAGTTGTTCTATCAGAATTAATCTCTAAAATTAAACCTGGTAAACCCCAATAAGTATCAGGCCCTTGATTTACAGGAATCTGAGGCGTATACCATGCTGTTACTACAATTTCTTTAGGTTTCTCGTCTTTCTCTTCATCTTTATCATCCGAAGGTCTTCTTCCTAAATTACCGAAATCGAAACCATCCATTGTTTTTACAGCCGTTGCTTTAAAGCATGTGTATTGCCCAATAGTTTTGGTTTCCGAACCTAGCTCCCATTTCAAATCTTTTAAACTATCTTTAATTAGAAATTGCTTACCAAAAAGTTCTTGTTCCTGTAAAAGCTCTTTATCTCTTACATTTTTATATTGATCTCCACCAGTAAAATTCATGGCTCCAAAACGAAAACCACGTCCGCTACTTGGTGCTTCCAAACGTTCTTCTTCCTTATAAAACGATTCCGATTGGTTAAACGTTAGAATAAACGTTTTCTCCAACATGCTTTTCATACGTGTTGCAATCTCTTTTTTACGTTCCTCACTTAATTGTCCGCCACCAAAATTATCCATATTCACGGTAGTTTTAGATTCGTAGTAAGCCTTTCCTTGAAAATCTTTTTGAGCAAAAGACACCACACTTACTAATATTAAAAATGCCGTTATTACTGGTTTTAAAGTTGTAAAATTCATTATAAATATAGTTTTGTTTTTGTTACTAAAATTAATATTTAATTTTAGATTAGACTCCTATAACAAAACATAGTTTAATGCTTAAATGTTAAAGTAATCTTAAAATCGATATTTCAATTAAATCTTAAAAAGTGGCTCATTTTTTGTATTTTTCACCTCGGAATGAAACGCGCCAAATACATCTTTTTTTTACTATCCTTTTCAATGTTCGCTCAAGAAACCATTGAAACTACACTTATTAAAGATACCAAACTCGACGCCGAAACTCTGGTTGACGCAAACTATTTCGGATCCTCATTTTACATTAACAACAACATTTTCTACAAAACAACCGAGGATAAATCAATAAATTACAACAACTTACAACTTGGCACACTTACAAGTGCTAATACTTTTAATCCATTAAAAATAAATTTATTTTACAAAGATTTTAATACCGCTATTATTCTTGATAATCGGTTATCCGAAATTTTTAGAATCGATTTCAATGCGATTAAAAATTATAAAAATGTGTCACATATTTCCACAGGACATGATAACACCCTCTGGATTTTCAATCAAGACAGCCAACAACTAGAGCTTTTCGACTATAAAACGAACACCTCTCGAGCACAAGCCCAACCTGTGCAAAGTGCTGTTTTAGATCTAAAAAGCAACTATAATTACTGCTGGCTACTCACCAAGAATTACCTATACACCTATAATTATTTTGGCAGTTTAATAAAAAAAACGCCCAACGATAGCTATATGGAACTGGCTGCCAGTAATGAAAATTTAATCCTAAAAAAAGACAATGCGCTGTTTTACCTAAGCAAAACCGCAACGCAACCTGTACGTATTAACCTACCAAATTTATTAATAAATCAGTTTTTTGTAACCAATGAAACCTTGTATATTTACAGTCACAAAATCTTACAAGAATTCCTCTTAAAAATAAATTAACATTATGCACATTGCTATTGCCGGAAATATAGGCGCGGGAAAAACAACCCTTACAAAACTATTAGCCAAACACTATAACTGGGAAGAGCAGCTAGAGGACGTGGTAGATAATCCTTATTTAGACGATTTTTACAACCAAATGGAACGTTGGAGTTTTAACCTGCAAGTCTATTTTTTAAACAGTCGTTTTCGTCAAGTTTTACAAATTCGCCAAAGCGGAAAAGACATAATACAAGACCGTACTATTTATGAGGATGCTCATATTTTTGCACCTAACCTTCATGCTATGGGATTGATGACGAATCGTGATTTTGAAAATTACACCTCACTTTTCGAACTTATGGAATCGCTAGTAAAAGGTCCAGATGTTTTAATTTATTTGCGTAGCACGATTCCGAATTTAGTATCGCAAATCCATAAACGTGGCCGCGATTACGAAAACTCAATAAGCATCGATTATTTAAGTCGTCTAAACGAACGTTACGAGGCTTGGATTCACGGTTACACCAAAGGAAAACTACTCATTATAGACGTTGATCACTTAAACTTCGTTGATAATCCTGAAGATTTAGGTTTTGTAATAAACACTATTGATGCCGAAATAAACGGATTGTTTTAAAATATATTTTTCCGCCCTAACCTCCTGATAAGAACAAGGTGGTTGGGGTTTATTTATTAATTTCTAGTTTAAATTAAAAACGCAAAAGCTCACCCACCTCAACAGACTCAATAGCGACAGCTATACTTTTACACGACATATCCAAACTTACGCGCATGCTCAATAGCTTGCTTGCTACTTTCCACCAACAATACAGGTGTGGTTTTATAATTATCAAACAACCCTAAAACTCGAATCATTTTCTTTTTGTGTTTTACACTTCGTAAATAAATCGCTAAAATTCTATCCGGAAAAACTTCTGCGATTTCCATATAGATATCAGGATCATGTTCACCACAATCTCCAATTAAAATAAACTTTAAATCGGGATACGCTTTTAATAGGTTAACAATTTCTTTTTGTTTTTCAGGTTTTTCATCCTTAGGTTTTTTACCAAAAAAGCTTGGGAACTTTCGTAAAATAATCGGCCCTTCTGGAAACTCATTTTGTTTCAAAAAACAAACCAAATACCGATACAGGTTCCACGGACTATGACTGACATAAAAAATTGAATTTCTAGCCTTCCCCGATTTCCCTACCTGTAACAACTTGTAGAATTCAGCAGCACCTTCCAAAGGCAATCGTTTTTTAGCCGATTTAAAAAAGGTATTAAATAGAACGCGCCATTTTAAAAGAGACACAATTCCGGTGTGCAAAATAGTATCATCAATATCGCTAATAACTCCAAACTCTGTTTTTTCAGAAGGTATAAGCATACTTCCAAAGAAGCGATTTTCATTTTGAACCACTCGTTCTTCTGCTAAATCTTTAAACGAAAATTCAAACTTCACCCACCCCGCTTCATCTTGATAGCGACTTATATCTTCAACCGTTTCATCTAATAAAAAATAGCCTCTATTGTCCGTTTTTGTATAAAACAACTTGTCATCCCCTAATTTTATGCAGAGTTCCGTGTGTCTTATTTTATCGGTCTCAAAACGTTTCCAGGTATTAATTAAGAGATTAAACGGACTTTTTTCTTCCAAATCAATATTTTCATCCTCGATAGCGCGACCACGCAAATACACACGATTGCTCGTGCCATAAGTTTGAAACGTAATAATTTGAAGTGGGTCTTTTTTAAACATCAACAGGTTTTAAATGCGAAAAACCACGTATACACGTGGTTTTTCAAAATTACTAAAAAAAAGAAGGTTCCTTTAATTCACAGCTTCTTTTTCAATACTATTTATATCTTTTTTAATTTCAACCTGTATATCACTACCATCTTCATTTAAAGCCGCTAAACTCGCTTGAACTTCAGCTTGTGAACCTACGATGTTTTCATAACTTGTACTAGACACACCGTTTTCAGTGGTTACGGTTTTTACAATGGCTTTCACTGTACCATCGTCATTATTATGCATTTCAACTTTTACCTCTTTTAAAACTTCAACTAGAGGTTTCGCTTCTACGGTATTGGTATAAGCGGAAACTTCATCGGCATTCATAGCGATACTTGGTGCAATCACTAAAGCAACAACCGACATTAATTTTAATAAAATATTTAATGATGGCCCTGAAGTATCTTTAAACGGATCTCCAACCGTATCTCCAACAACAGCTGCTTTATGTGCTTCTGTTCCTTTCTTCCCCTGTTCCTCAATCGTTTTTTTAGCGTTATCCCAAGCACCTCCAGCATTCGACTGAAAAATAGCCATAAGCACACCACAAGTTGTTACACCAGCCAACAGGCCTCCTAACATTTCGGCTCCTCCAACAAAACCAACAGCCACGGGTACTGCAATAGCTAATAACCCAGGAAACACCATTTCTTTAATAGATGCTTTAGTTGAAATATCAACACATTTGTCATACTCAGCATAACCATCGGCCGCATCAAAAATAGCGCGATCTTCTTTGGAGGCTTTCGTCATGTCCGAATCGTATTTACGCATGACTACCAAGGCCGCTTTCAATTCAGGAATATCTCTAAATTGGCGACGCACCTCTTCAATCATAGCCATAGCTGCTCGTCCAACAGCATTCATAGATAAGGCTGAAAACACAAAAGGCAACATACCACCAACTAATAAACCTGCCATAATTTTAGGCTGAGACACATCGATAGCGGTTACGTTTGCCGTTTTCATAAAAGCAGCAAATAAAGCCAAAGCTGTTAATGCCGCAGAAGCAATGGCAAATCCTTTTCCAACTGCTGCAGTGGTATTTCCAACAGCATCTAATTTATCGGTACGTTCGCGAACTTCACTGGGTAATTCTGCCATTTCAGCAATACCACCTGCGTTATCGCAAATAGGCCCGTAAGCATCTACCGCTAACTGGATACCTGTATTGGCTAACATGCCCACGGCAGCAATTGCAATTCCATACAAGCCTGCAAAATGGTGCGAAACAATAATAGCTGCTGCAATTAAAAGGATAGGAATAGCTGTAGACATCATGCCAACACCTAGGCCTGCAATAATGTTTGTTGCTGCACCCGTTTCCGATTGTTCAACGATAGACATTACTGGTCTTTTACCTGTTGCTGTATAATATTCTGTAATTTTCCCAACCGCTAAACCCGCGACTAAACCGGCTATAGTGGCCCAAAACACACCCATGGCGCCAAAAGGTAATCCATCAACCGATTCTGGTATTAAAGCATTAATTATAAAATAAGATACTACAACCATTAAACCTGCAGAACCAAATTCTCCAATATTTAATGCCGTTTGTGGATTTCCTCCATCTTTCACTTTTACAAAAAAGGTTCCTAAAATGGACATGATAATACCAACAGCACCAAGCACTAAAGGTAAATATACAGCTCCTAAACCGTCAAATTGAGGCGTTAAAATAAAAGCACCTAACACCATGGTTCCAATAATAGAGCCTACATAAGATTCGAACAAATCGGCTCCCATACCGGCAACATCCCCTACGTTATCACCAACATTATCGGCAATAGTGGCTGGATTCAATGGATGATCTTCTGGAATACCAGCCTCCACTTTACCTACTAAATCGGCACCAACATCGGCAGCTTTGGTATAAATACCACCACCCACACGTGCAAATAATGCTATGGAAGAAGCGCCTAATGAAAATCCGGAAAGCACATTTAACACCATGGCTAAATTTTCTGCTCCAGGCCATAAGTTTTGATAGATCATAAATAAGCCACTTAAGCCTAAAATACCCAAACCTACAACACCAAGCCCCATTACAGCACCTCCAGCAAAGGCCACCTCTAAGGCACGACCTAACGATGTTCTAGCAGCTTGTGTGGTTCTCACGTTTGCTCTCGTAGCCACTTTCATCCCAATAAATCCGGCTAAAGCAGAACATATAGCACCTATAATAAAGGAAACAGCAACCATACCGCTCGACCCGACTTCAGAATTGCCTTTAAAAAATAATAAGACAGCCACTGCCACCACAAAAATGGCCAATATTTTGTACTCGGCCTTTAAGAAAGACATAGCACCATCGGCAATATTTTTGGCAATACGAACCATTTTTTCGTCGCCCTGATCTTGCTTCGTTACCCAGGCACTTTTAATGAACACAAAAGCCAGTGCCCCAATGCCAAAAAGCGGCAAACATTTAATTAATAATTCCATAGTAGTTAGTTGGTTTTTAAATTAGTAATTGTATAAACGAAGCTAAAAATAGGAAAATATAATTGATAAAAAAAGCCGGCTTTAATTAAAGACGGCTCATTCATATTGCGTTATTTTTAAGAATACACTAATTATATTGTAAAAGTGCGTTTTTTCTTGTGTTCGCTATTTTCATAACGTTCCACACATTCATGATAAATTTTAATGGCTTGAGCAGCATCACCCCAACCACCTGTATCAACTTTTTTCTTTTCTAAATCTTTATATACTTGAAAGAAATGTTCGATTTCTTTTAAACGATGTGGGTTTAAATCTGCTATATCCATTTTGTTACTCCAAATAGGATCTGATACGGGTACACAAATAATTTTTTCATCTGGTCCTTTTTCATCTGTCATATAAAATACACCAATTGGGCGCACTTCCATAACAACCATTGGGAATGTTGGCTGATGTCCTAAAACTAAAACATCCAATGGATCTTTATCTAAAGCGAGAGTTTCTGGAATAAATCCGTAATCTCCAGGATACATCATTGAAGAAAACAACATACGGTCGAAACGTATTTTGTGTAATGTAAAATCGTATTCGTATTTATTTCTACTTCCTTTAGGAATTTCGATTAAAACATCAAAAGTTAAAGCTTCATCTTTTTCACTCATATTAAATTTATTTTATATTTCTTCCGAAGAAAAAATCTTATTACTAATTCTGCCTACAAATGTACTGAACACGATAGCAGTAAACAAGATAAAAAAGCCTGTTTTGATTGAAAACTAAAAGCTTATTATTAATTTCACCCAAGCTTATTTCATAATTAAAAGCTAAACACTTACAATATGTGGCATTTTTTCAGAAAAATCATATATCAATTTCAATAATTCCTACATTAATAATACCCAACCGATAAATACTTCCTCATATTTAGTATATTGTCTTTTTTATAAAAAATAATCATTAACCCTTCTATAATGAAACAGATTCTCCCGCTATTATTTTCAGTTTTATACTTCCTAAATATTAACGCGCAAACCCAACCTTGGCAAGGTAAATTTGAACCAATCGACAACTTAATAGCTGCACCAAATACATATAGAGCAGCCAGTGGCGCACCAGGAAGTCAATATTGGCAACAACGCGCCAACTATAAAATAAAAGCCACTTTAGACGAAAAAACCAATACGCTTTTCGGAGATGAAACTATAGAATACTTCAATAATTCACCCGATGCTTTAACCTATTTATGGATTCAATTAGAACAAAATGTAAATAAAAAAGGAAATGAAGATTTTGGAAGCATTAACAATGATGTTAAAGATTTTATGACCACAAGGCAAATGCAGTTTCTAACGCGCGCCATTGATTTTCCTGCTGGATATTCTATAAAATACGTTAAAGATTCACAAGACGCCAACCTAAAAACCATGGTTAACAACACCATGATGAAGGTGAAATTAAACAAAACTTTACAGCCTGGAGAAAGCATGAGTTTTTCTATTGGTTGGTCTTACCCAATTACAGATAGAAGTCTGTTTTTACTCTCGCGAGAAGGTTATGAGTATTTCCCAGAAGACGACAATACAGCTTATTTAATAGCACATTGGTTTCCAAGAATGGCGGTTTATAGCGATACTGAAGGTTGGCAAAACCAACAATTTCAAAAATTAGGTGAGTTTGCTTTAGAATTTGGCGATTACGACGTTGAAATCACAGTACCTGCAGATCATGTTATTGCGGCTACCGGTCTACTAAGCAACAGCAAAGATGTACTTACAAAAGAACAATTAAAACGCATGGACAAGGCAAAAACTTCTTTTGATAAACCCGTAATGATTATCACACAAAGTGAAGCCCAAGCGAATGAAAAAACAAAATCAACCAAGCAAAAAACATGGCATTTTAAAGCCGAAAACGTACGTGATTTCGCCTTTGCATCTTCTCGAAAATTTTTATGGGATGCCCAAGCTGTAAAATTACCAACACATACCGTTATGGCGATGTCGCTATACCCAAAAGAAGGCTTACCGGTATGGCAAGAAGCCTCAACAACAGCAATTCGTCATGCTTTGGAAGTGTATTCGGAAGCTACTTTTGACTATCCTTACCCTGTAGCGATTTCAGTTAACACCTCTAATATTGGGATGGAATTTCCAATGATTAGTTTTAATGGTGGCCGCCCAATTAACGGAAAAATAAGTCCGAGCGCCAAGGCTAGCATGATTGGTACCATTATACACGAAGTTGGACACAACTGGTTCCCTATGATTGTAAGTTCCGACGAACGCAAATGGATGTGGATGGACGAAGGCCTAAACACTTTTTTACACCACCGCACCTTAGCCGAACGTTACCCGGATTACGGCAGCGTAACACCCAAAAAAATTGTACCATTTATGAAGGGTGACACCAATATTTTACGTCCGATAATGACCACTACCGACAGTGAGTTGTTTAATCAATTTGGGGCTAATTTCTACATAAAACCAACAGTAGGCTTGCAAATGTTGCGTCACTCGATTATAGGAAAAGAACTTTTCGATGAAGCATTTAAAGAGTATGCTAACCGTTGGAAATACAAACACCCTAACCCGGCCGATTTATTTAGAACCCTAGAAGATGCTACAGCAACCGATTTAGATTGGTTTTTCCGTGGATGGTTTTTCACTACCGATCATGTAGACTTAGAATTAAGCAATGTAAAATGGTTTAAAGTTTATGACGAAAACAGCACCAAAGAAGACCAAAATACAACTACAGAAGCTACAATGAATCCTAATTTACCGAACAATGAAATGGTAGAAACAGATTTTTCTAACGGACCAGAAATGATTAATATGATTGCTACACCAGTCAAAGATTACCGTCAGTTTTTATCTCGATTAGACGAACCTGCAGTTCGTAAAGCGCTTTCAGGAAAAAACATTTATGAAGTGAACGTGAAAAATATTGGTGGTTTAGTTATGCCCGTAATTATTGAATGGCTGTTTGATGATGGCTCGTCGGAAATAGACCGTATTCCTGCTGAAATTTGGAGACGAAATGCTTACGAAATTAAAAAGACCTTCATTAAAGAAAAACGTGTAGTTAAAGTGAATTTAGACCCTAATTTTGAATTAGCAGACACGGATATGAACAATAATAGTTTCCCGAAAACTGAAACGAAATCTGATTTTGATCGCTTTAAAGATGGTAAGTAAAATGCAATAAACAAAATTTATGAAACCTCGTAAAGTTTAGATTGCTACGGAAATAAAATTCATAATCATTATTATACTCCTAGACGTTTCATAACCGTTTCTTTATAGGTTTCGCCCACGGGTATACGAATATCTTGAACCAGAATTTTAGCTTTCTGAATGGCTTTGATATGCTGAATATTCACGATGTACGACTTATGAACTCTAATAAATTTAGACGCAGGAAGCTTTTCTAATATATCCTTAAAACTCGATAAGGTTAATACAGGTTTAGGCGTATCGGACAAATAAATTTTAATATAATCTTTAAGACCTTGGATATAAACAATGGTATCGATATTGATTTTTATGTTCTCGTATTCCGATTTTACAAAAATAAAATTATCAACGTTTGTAATGCCTGAATTATCAATTATCGGAGTATTTACAACGACTTTATTTTCCAACTCATATTTTTCCTTCGCCCTAGAAATAGCTTTCAAAAAGCGGTGAAACGGAATGGGTTTTACCAAATAATCGGTAGCGTTTAAATTAAAACCATCTAAAGCATATTCAGGATAAGCCGTTGTAAAAATAAACTGCGGCATATTATCGATAGTTTTCACTAAATCGATTCCTGTTAAGTTTGGCATTTCAATATCTAAAAACACCAAATCGACTTGATGCTTATTTAAAAGAATAATAGCCTCTAACGGATTGGTACATTTCGCCACAATCTCGATACCGCCTACTTGCTGCACATACGATTCTACAACATCAATCGCTAAAGGCTCATCGTCTATAATTACACATTTCATCTTTTAAAGTTTTAAGCCAATTTTAAGGTTAGGTTTACAACAAAATCGTTTTCAACCTCGGTAACGGTTAACCAATGCGTTTCTGGATATAGTAATTTTAGACGCTCTCGGGTGTTTTGCAATCCAATACCCGAACTCGTTTTATCGCTTTTACGCGAGCCGATTAAATTAACACATGTAAATTGAAGTTCGTCTTCTTTAACATAAATTTCTATTTTTATTTTGGTTCTCCCTTTAAAATCGGTTCCATATTTAAAGGCATTTTCAATAAAAGAAATCAATAATAAAGGTCGTATTTTTTGATGATTTATGGCTCCGTGAATATTTAAAGTAACATGTTCGTTATTGGCAATACGTAAGCGTTGTAATTTCAAATAATTTTGAACATAATCGAGTTCGTTATTCAATAACACGAAATCCTGATTGGTTTGATACAGCATATAACGCAACAATTCCGATAAGGTAATCACGGCCTCCGGAGCATCGTTAGATTTTTTTGTGGTGAGCGAATAAATACTATTTAATGAATTGAATAAGAAATGTGGACTAATTTGATTTTTCAGAAAATGTAACTCTGATAGTGATTTTTGAGCTTCTATTTGTTTTTTAGTAATCTCGTTTCTGTTCCATTCTGTATAAATTCGAATACCAGAACCAATGGCTAATATTAAGATGCCATTAATGATAATCATGAATTCTTTGATACCCGTAAAAAAACGTCCATGCCCAGGTCTTCTTTCAAAAAACATAGTACCTTTATTTATCATGGGTTGTAATTCTCTAAACAAAAAAACAATAAGACCTATAAAAACAACGCCACATAACACGTATAAACCTGTTTTCTTTTTAAGTAATAACTTAGGTACTAGGTATAAATAGTTAAGGTAGAAAAGTATAATATTGGTAACAAACAAAAATAAATTACTAACGGAAATAACATCTTGCCCCGGCCTAACCTGAATTAAGTGCACAAAAACAAAAATGGTCCATACAGAAAAGTGCAACACAAATTGCTTTCTATATTTATCCCCTAAAAAAGTAGATATGCTCATGATATTAATTATTTACACATTGTAAATCTACGTTTAGTTGTTTTAAGTTTTCCATAGTAACTTTTGGGTTTTCTTTGTTTAGTATTTTATTAGCAACAAAACGACCCACTTTCTCGGCATCTTCCTCGGTACAAAATGTTTTATTTAATTGAACCGCTGGAATATAATCTTGCTTAATAAGTAATTTTGATTGACTTTTTATTTGATATCCAAAGCCATTACCAACTTTAAAAACCTCAACTTGATAAGTCTGTAATGTCTTGAAATCTGTAATATTATAGACTACAAAAGCTGTAATAACCACAAAAATTACTACAAAACCAAGAATCCCTTTTCTTTTAATCATCATTTATTATTTTTTAACCACAAAAAAAGGTTCAAAGCGATTGCTACAAAATATTGAGCATACCCACTTTGAACCTTGGCACTATTTACAAATGAGAGTTGCTATTAATCTTCATCATCATAACTATCCTGAGGAAACACTTCGAAAGTATCATCTAAATATAAAGTCCCTGTTTTTCCTAAAGCAACAAAAGCTCTAGTTCCGGTAGAAAAAGCAACCGCATCTTGTCGAGCAGTAGCTTCTAGGTTTGTAATTTCTTCCCAGTCATCATTAATAGGATCGTATTCCCAAATAGACGTCATGGCACCACCATAGTAACCGGTTGCTATATAACCCAAACCATTCATTTCAAAACCAACGGCATTAGACCTTACCACACTGTAATCATCTTCCTCGTCTAAATCGGTTAAGCTCGTCCAAACTTCAGTTGTAGGATCGAAAACCCAAAAATCGTTTTTGTAAACTCCGTTACTAATTCCCGTACCTAAATAGACTTTATTATCAATAGTAAACGTGGTAGCATCTCTTCTTTTATCGCCGCCAAAACCTACAAGTTCGCTCCATGTATCGGTTGCTGGTGTGTATTTCCAAAAATCTTTTAAATCGTTATCACCATCGTATCCTGTACCAACATATCCTGTTGAATTTACTGCAAAACTTACAGCAGCACGTCTAACTCCTCCACCAAAATTGGATATTTGCGACCAAGAATTACTAGCTACATCATATTTATAGAAGTCTTCCAATTCTTCAAGACCATCGTAACCAATACCAATATAGCCATCACCGTCAATATTCATTCCTGAAGCCGAACTTCTTTCACTTCCTGGAAAATTGGCTTTTTGCGACCAATAATTACCCTCTATATTATATTGCCAAAAATCATTTAAATAATCATCGCCATCATAACCAGTTCCCATATAGCCTAAATCATCTATTACAAAACTTGCGGCATTACTTCTTGGTACACCATCAAAAATAGAACGTTCTATCCAGTTTCCGCGTTCATCATCGTCATCATCACTACTGCAACTTACAAATAGACCAACAAAAACACTTAGCCCTAAAAGGAATTTAATATTATTTTTCATAATTCGTTATCTCTTCTTTTTATTAAACTTTCAGCAAAGCTATTTCTTACTAACGCGATATAAAAACATAATTGATATTCTAGCGATTAGTCTATACCAACACCGCAATTTTCCATACCAACCGCTTTAGCACGTGTTCGTCGGAAAAATAGCAGCTTTGGCATACTAAAACCCGCCATTTGTATAACATCTTTTATTTAAAAGCAGGGTTTAATTAGGTTCGCAAAAATTCTGATTTCTATGACTATTAAAACAGCGCTTCCGGCTTTACTATTTTTCCTCACGCTAGGAATAGTAATATCTTGTGCCGAGGAAGACCTTACTCCTGTTGGAGAAGATTGGATTACCGTGGACACAAAAATCTACTTTATAGATTCCATGACCGTGCAATCGTCTACTTTTAAGTTCGATTCCATAGCCGTTTCTAATACGAGCAGATTGCTGGTTGGTGCTTATTCCGACCCTGTTTTCGGACAAGTAAAAGCCAAAAGCTTTATGCAATTTGCGTATCCTTTCCCAAGTATTAACGACGAGGCTGTTTACGATTCCATTGCCCTAATTTTAAAGTACGACAACTACTTTTATAATGATACGACGCAAACGCAAACCATTTCGGTTTATAATTTGCTAGATGATGTAAAAACCGACGATGGCTTTTTTTACAACACCACCGATTTTGAAGCCGACACAACACCCATTGGTACCACAACATTTAAACCTTATCCATCAAAAGAAGACTCATTACACGTTACTATTAACAATGTCTTCGGAACAGATTTATACGAAAAATTAAGAGATAACGAAATTACTAATAGTGATGAATTCCTGAATGCTTACAAAGGCCTTATGATAGACCCTGACACAAACAACACCAGTGTTTTAGGTTTTGCGACCAGTAGTTATTTGCGCTTGTATTATTCTTTAGAAGATGAAGTTGAAAATGAGGAAAGTGAAACTATTGATTTTACGTTAAACACCACCAACAGTTTCCATAACATTACTACCGATTATTCCGGCACAAACTTTAACACTCTTGATAGCCAGGAAACACAGCTTCTAAGCGCTGATGCTGATGAAGCTTCCTACGCACAATCAGGAGCAGGAATGGCCACTCGCATTGATATTCCGTTTATGGAAACCATTAACGATATTCCTGGTAACGGCAGTATATTGGATGCCAATATAAAAATTTCGATAAAGCAAAATACCTCAACCGAAAACTTATATACCAACGACGCCATAAATGTTTATTTAATTGATAGGAAAGGTGATTCTTATGGTGTACTTACCGATGCATCAGGCGAAACCGTATATGGACTTTTAGAATCTATAGACGAAGAATTTAAAACCCTGACTTACACTATTCCGGTGACAAATTTTTTAAATCTAAAATTAGATCAAACCTATGGAGACAATTTATATCTGGGCATTTATGGTCAAGATTTCAACCAATCGGTAGATCGTTATATTTTTAATGGAGACCAAGCCGATAGCAGTAATTTAAAGCTGAAACTAGAATTAACTTATGCAATTTATGAAGATTAAATCCCTAATATTTTATACCGTTTTACTGTTTATTTCTAGTAAATCTATAGCGCAATCCAATTCTTTATCGAGCTCGCCGTATTCCTTATATGGGCTAGGTGTATCAAACGACATTGGCACAGGAATAACAAATTCCTTAGGAAAATCAGGCATTGCTATGCCATCGACAACCTTTATAAACAATTCCAATCCGGCTTCCTTTGGAGCCATGTATAAAAACTCTTTTTTATACGATTTTGGTTTTAAGGCAGAAACCAATACCATGGCGGAAGGTAGTGGTTCAAACTCGAATATAATCGCTAACTTTTCTAATATTGGTATTGCTTTTCCTATTAATGCGAGATCGGCTTTTTCGGCAACATTGGTTCCGTTAACCAGTGTGGGTTATACCATTTCGGGTATCGAAAGTTACATTGAAGGAAGTACCGATATTTTTAGCACTAGCATTGATGGCGAAGGCGGTATTAACGACTTAAAACTAAACTACGGTTATGGTTTAACCAAAAACTTCAGACTGGGTTTAACAGCCTCTGCGCTTTTCGGTAAAATTACAGAAACAGAAACCAATTACGTGCTCACAAACAGCATTAGCACTATTTTAATTGATGACGATAGCGCTTACTCCGGATTTAGATTAGGAGCTGGATTTCAATACGACATTACAGAAAAAATAGCGATTGGGGGCGTTGTAAACTTACCAACCAGCCTTAGTGGCGATAAAATAAGTACCACAACCATTACAAGCGAAGCAACTATTGAAACCATAGAAAGTGATTCTAGTATTGATGATTTCAAACTACCTTTAGAACTAGGCTTTGGGTTGCAAACAAAATTAAACGACGCTTTTGTATTCAGTTTCGATTTCAAAAAAAGTTATTGGAATGATACTAATCAATCCGACCAAATAGGAACTTTTGTAGATCAGGATTTCTTTGGGGCTGGATTGCAATTTAAAAGTACTAAAAATCAATTGAAATTCTTTAACCGCTTACAATATCGAGCTGGTTTTAATTATGACAACGGAAACATTGAAATTGATGATACGCGAATTAGTAACTCAGCCTTAAACATTGGCTTGGGAATTCCGCTGAAAAGCGACCGTAGTTCTATGATTAACTTTAGTTATTCTTACGGTTCTAAAGGCACTATCTCTAACGGACTGATAAAAGAAAACTATCATTTATTTTCTATAAATTTAAGTTTGGAAGGGCTGTGGTTTCAGAAACGAAAAATAAACTAAACCTTATTTGATATCCATTTTACTTAAACGAAATGGTTAGTAAATATGTATCAGTATAAAAACAAAAAAGAAGGTGCTTCCGCGGAAACACCTTCTTTTTTTATATCCATATTTATCGGTATAAAACTTTAGAAATTAAACCCGAAACTCCCGGTAATTCCAAATTTTCTAGCGTTCGGATAATTTACTTCATTTAAATAATTTCCTCTAAAATTAAAGTCTAATCTAAATACTTTAAAAATATTACCAACACCAACACTATACTCGTAATAAGGTTTCGTTGAGGGTGCTACTAACGGAATACTATTCGGTAAACCCGTTGTATTTAAGGCTATATTCTCATCTGATATTTCTCCCCAAACCCCACGGAAACTTACTATTTCCCTCCAATTCAATTTTCTTAAAAACGGAATCCTAGAAAATAAACGTCCGTTAAAATTATGCTCGAAATGCACCGAAGTATACGTATCGGAAACAAACTCGTAAAAATCAAGTTGAGAAAACGTATTATAAATAGAAAAATAAGATTGATTTCCCGGAATAACACTTAATAAACCTAACGGCACTTCGCCAAAGGTTTTACCAGCTTCAACTGTTGTGGTTAATCGACCAATACCACCGACTTGCCATGGCTGAATGTACGAAAACTGGAGTTTTGTATAGTTAAAATCCCCATCAAATATCGCTTTATCGCCTCGAGTAATTTGAGCAAATAGTGTTGCAAAATTATCGTTAGCAACCGAACGTTCTACACCAAACCCTGTCATTTTTCGTTTTGGAAAATAAGAGACAGACAATGCCGATTCAAACTGTTGAATTTCCGACTGTATTCCTGTTGGTGTATTATAATCTAAACTAAAGGTTGGTGATGCCGATTCTAAAGTTCGGTAGTTTCCGTCTAACCTTACAATAACGTTACGCCAAGGTTCTGCTTCTACAGCTAAACTAGATAAATTAATAGAAGTTAACTTATCATTCGTACTCGTTCCGACTACGGAAGACGATGCTAAACTTCGCCCTAAAACATCAGTACTTGTGGTTAAGCTTGCTCCGATTTGCTCAACATCTCGTCTATTTCCACCAGAAATAATTAATCGACTCTTTTTATCAACTAACCATTTTCCAGAAATGCCATATTTCACTTTATCATCTTTAAAACCGTAAGCTGCATAACCTTCTAATCTCCAAATATCATTTTTACCAAAATAGGTTCTTCCTCCGGCACGTAAGCGTAAACCTTCAACTTCATTAAAACCAAATGATGAGAAAATTGGACCATAATCTAACGGTAATGAGTTGAACTCAATATAACCAGAAGTTAAAATACTTCCTAAATTATAAAGTCGTTTAAACTTTTTCACGGTTTTTAAGGTGTCTAGCATTTTATAAACGCCTTGTTCATCTTTATTTAAGGATTCCAATCGATTTTCTGCCCAAAAGGCATCATCCCGATCATAAACATCCTTATCATAATTATAAACCTCAACGTCGTAGAATTTCTTATCCTTTTCAACATCGAAAACATAATTATTATACAATGTAGTACGCTTACCATACACACCACGTGCTTTTTCTTTTTTACTAAAAGAGAAATCACTCATCATATAATCGCGTTTTACTAAAAACACCGAGTCGTTAAGCACATCAAATTCTTGCTCAATATAAATATCTTTTACCCAGTTTATATTAGCACTTTTTGAAGCTTGCATGTTAATTTCTTTGATAGCATACGTACTATCGGCTACCCAAAAATCACCTTTAAAGGTTAATTCATTTTTTCGACGCGGGTAATAAATAATGTTGTAACACCATTTATTATCAATAAAAGCACTGTCTGATAAAACATAATTATAAGTATTAATTCCTGTTTTAGAAATGGGACTCACAAAACTTTTATCGAAAAATTTAAGGTAATTATCATACACACTAAAATCGGTATACAAATCGTCCACAAAATCAATAATAATTTGATTATCGCTAAAACCAGAGTTTTTATTTCCTTTTAAATCTTCTTTTACCTTCTGAAATTCATTATCACCATACACCGTAGAAACGGCCTCATTAATAAACATGGGTAAATAAGTTTTACCGGTTACATTGGACGTATCTACCTCATCGAACACGAACTCCATACCACGAAACAGCTTGCTTTTTATAAGCGAACTATCAATGGTATTTAAATCGAATTCTACCTTTTCGTATTTATCGTATTTGTATTGTTTGAATTGTTTTAAACCATTACTTCTTTTATTCTCCCATATTTTGCGAAGAATATCAATAGCCGGATTATCTTTTTTAGATTGCTTACCAGTAACAATAAGCACTTGGCCTAAAGTAGATGCTTCCTCTTTTAAAACGAAGTTTAATTCGTAATTCACCTTTTTTCCCAAAGGAATCGTTAAGGTTTCATAACCTAAGAAAGAGACCACTAAAGTACTCCACGTTTCGCCAGACTCTAGATAAAATTTTCCGTTTTCATCTGTAATGGTACCTTGTGTAGAACCTTTAAACAAAACGTTTGCGAAGGATACAGGCTGCTTGTCCTCATCCAACACATAACCACTAACTTTGGTTTGGGCCACAGCCGAAACTATGCCTAAAAAGAAAAGGGCTATTATGATTTTTAATTTAAATTGGGGCATGAATTTATTTTTTATAGACTAAGGTTGTCGCTTTTTATAGGCATTCATTTCTAAGCAACAACTTTATTTTATAATACGAAAAAACTTCATCAACAATAATGTTAATGAAGTCTTTATAACGTAAAATATATTATTTTATTTGTACAATACCTTTTTTACAGCCTTGACAACCTCATCTTTATTAGGTAACCACTCTTCTAATAAAACTGGAGAATATGGCGCAGGTGTATCTGCAGTATTAATTTTTATTATAGGTGCATCTAAATAATCGAAAGCTTCACTTTGCACTAAATAAGTAATTTCAGTAGCAACATTTCCAAACGGCCATGCTTCTTCTAAAATAACTAAGCGGTTGGTTTTCTTAACCGACTCTACAATCGCTTTTCTATCTAAAGGACGTACGGTACGTAAATCTATAATTTCACAAGAAATACCTTCTTTCTCTAATTCGTCTGCTGCTTTGTAAGCTTCTTTAATGATTTTTCCGAAAGACACGATAGTTACATCAGTACCTTCTCGTTTAATATCAGCAACACCAATAGGCACAATATATTCACCTTCTGGCACTTCACCTTTATCACCATACATTTGCTCACTTTCCATAAAAATAACGGGATCGTCATCACGAATGGCTGCTTTTAAAAGTCCTTTTGCATCATATGGATTAGATGGTACAATTACTTTTAAACCTGGCGTGTTAGCAAACCAGTTTTCAAAAGCTTGTGAGTGTGTAGCTCCTAATTGTCCTGCCGATCCTGTTGGACCACGAAAAACTATTGGGCATTTAAATTGCCCACCAGACATTTGTCTAATTTTTGCTGCGTTATTTATAATTTGGTCAATTCCAACCAAAGAGAAGTTAAAAGTCATATACTCTACAATAGGGCGGTTACCCGTCATTGTAGAACCAATAGCGATACCTGCAAAACCAAGCTCTGCAATAGGTGTATCTATAACACGTTTTGCACCAAACTCGTCTAACATGCCTTTCGATGCTTTATAAGCACCATTATATTCTGCTACTTCTTCGCCCATTAAGTAAATGCTCTCATCACGACGCATTTCTTCACTCATGGCTTCACAAATGGCTTCTCTAAATTGAATTGTCTTCATTCTATCTATTTTAAATCAAGTTGCTAAATTAAAAATTTTCTACGAGAAAAATATTGTTTTTTATACTTTGATTATCCTAAATTTAAAACTAGCACAAAACCAGCCTTAAATTTCAATAAACTACAAGCTTTTCGCTGTTAAATTAACTATTCTGAATGAGCTTGTAGCTGCTTTTCTTCAAAAAAACCTAAAATCGAGCCGTTTTTTCACAAATTCATTATAATTTACTATGCGTGCATAGTAATATTTGAAATAAAATAATTAACTTCGTAATCTCAAAAAACATTACTTACTAAATAGAACTTATTATGAAAATATTAGTGTGTATAAGTCACGTTCCAGACACCACCTCGAAAATTAATTTCACAGAAGACAATAGCAAATTTGACCCAAATGGCGTTCAGTTTGTAATAAATCCTTATGATGAATTTGGCCTAACCCGTGCCATGTGGTTTAAGGAAAAACAAGGTGCAACAGTAGATGTTATTAATGTTGGTGGCCCAGAAACAGAACCTACATTACGTAAAGCGCTAGCTATTGGCGCAGATGCTGCTATACGTGTAAATACGGTAGCTACCGATGCTTTTTCGGTAGCCAAACAACTTGCCCATATTATTAATGATGGTGGTTACGATTTAGTAATTGCCGGTCGTGAATCTATAGATTACAACGGTGGCATGGTACCAGGTATGATCGCTGGTTTAACCAACGCTAATTTTGTAAACAGCTGTATTGGTCTAGAAATTGAAGGCACAACAGCCACAGCGATAAGAGAAATTGATGGTGGTAAAGAAACCGTATCTACAACATTACCTTTAGTTGTTGGCGGACAAAAAGGTTTAGTAGAAGAAAGTGATTTACGTATCCCAAACATGCGTGGTATTATGATGGCTCGTAAAAAACCATTAACCATTGCAGAACCTATCGATGCTTCGGCAGAAACCACATCAGTTTCATTTGAAAAACCAGCTCCAAAAGGTGCGGTTACACTAGTGTCTCCAGACAATTTAGACGAATTAGTGAATTTACTTCACAACGAAGCTAAAGTGATTTAAATAAAATGACTCTGGATGTATTTTCAGAATCTTTTCAAGTTTACAAAAAACATTAATGAAGTTTCCACGGTCGTGGGAATGAAAAAATAAAAAATATATTATGTCAGTTTTAGTATATACAGAATCAGAACAAGGGCACTTTAAAAAAACAGCTTTAGAGGTGGCTTCTTACGCCAAAGCCGTTGCCAATCAATTAGGAACAACCGTAACCGCCGTTGCTATTAACGCACCAGACAGCACTACTTTAGGTAACTATGGTGTCGACAAAGTGTTAAACGTAAATAATGCACAATTAGATAAATTTAACGCCAACGCTTATGCTAGTATCATTAAACAAGCAGCAGAAAACGAAAGCGCCAAAGTCATTATAGTAAGTTCTAGTGCCGATAGCAAATATTTAGCTCCCCTTTTAGCCGTTGGTTTAAATGCTGGATACGCTTCAAATGTTATTGCAGCGCCATCAAACACAAGCCCATTTACAGTAAAACGTCCTGCGTTTACAAACAAAGCATTCGAGAACATTCAAATTAATACCGAAATTAAAATTGTTGGCGTGTCTAATAATTCTTTCGGTTTAGTTGAAGCTAGTGGTAACGCTTCCGCGGAAGATTTCTCGCCAAGCATTCCTGAATTTGCTGTAAAAGTAGAATCTGTAGATAAGGCCACAGATAAAGTAACTATCGCCGATGCTGAAATAGTAGTCTCTGGTGGTCGTGGATTAAAAGGACCAGAAAACTGGGGCATGATTGAAGAATTAGCCGATGTTCTAGGTGCAGCCACAGCTTGTTCTAAACCAGTGTCCGATTTAGGATGGAGACCACATGGCGAACACGTTGGGCAAACTGGAAAACCTGTAGCATCTAACTTATATATTGCTATTGGTATCTCTGGAGCCATTCAGCATTTAGCAGGAATTAATGCATCAAAAGTAAAAGTAGTAATCAATACCGACCCCGAAGCTCCGTTTTTTAAAGCCGCAGATTACGGTGTCGTTGGCGATGCTTTTACGGTAGTTCCCGAACTCATCGAAAAATTAAAAGCTTTTAAAGCCCAACAATAACATATATTTTTTTTAAATTGTAATATTGTTCAGAACTGATTAAATTAGAATTTCTCCATCTTGCAGTTGGTAAAGTCCTAATTTAAACAGTTCTTTGCGTTTTTATTAATTATGAGTTTAGTAAGATTAAACATAAAGGGAATTTCCTATAGTCAGACCCAGAATGGTGCCTATGCATTAATTTTGAATGAGGTCGATGGCGACCGCAAACTCCCTATCGTTATTGGTGCTTTTGAAGCCCAATCTATAGCCATTGCGTTGGAAAAGGAAATTAGTCCACCCCGACCATTAACTCACGATTTATTTAAAAACTTCGCAGACCGCTTCGATATTATCGTTAAACAAGTCATTATTCATAAACTTGTTGATGGCGTTTTTTACTCTAGTTTAATATGCGAACGCGATAAAATTGAAGAAATTATTGATGCCAGAACTAGTGATGCTATTGCTTTAGCACTCCGGTTTCAAGCTCCTATTTTCACCTTTAAAAACATTCTTGATAAAGCGGGTATTTACTTAAAAGTGAATCCTAAAAAAGAAGACGAAAACGACGATACTGAAGATAGCATTTTGATGGATGATTTGGTAGCGAACGAATTGGAAACTCAAGAACCTCGTGAAAGTTTTAAAGCTAAAACAACCGAAGAACTTCATAAATTACTAGAAGAAGCCGTTGCCGACGAAGATTACGAAAAGGCTGCACACATTCGTGACGAGATTTCGAAAAGAGATTAACACCTAAGTCCATTATATGAAAAAGTTGTTTTTGATTACTGTTACTTTTTTTTTGTTTTTAACAACAATCGCAAAAGCACAGGATGCCAACGAAACAATAGCTACCGATAGCACTCTAACAACCACACAAGTTGTACATGCTGCGGCAGATTCTATTCCAGTAAACGCAACCAGCGTAACACTTCAAAACACACCAGAAACCACAGTTTCAAAACCCGCGACAGCAAGCATTGTACCAAGTCAAGGATTCTCCATAATCAGTTTATGGCGTGGCGTTTTAGGTATGCTTACCTTAATTTTTGTGGCCTTCCTTTTTAGTAGCAACCGCAGAGCCATCGATTGGAAAATTGTTGTCATCGGTTTAGCATTTCAACTTCTTATTGCTATAGGTGTTTTAAAGGTTGATTTTATAAAAACCATTTTTGAATTTATAGGTGGCTTATTTGTTAGCGTATTAGATTTTACACGTGCAGGAAGTAAATTCTTATTCGAAGGTTTAGTGGTAGATATGGATACCTTCGGTTTCATTTTCGCTTTTCAAGTACTCCCAACCATTATATTCTTTTCCGCATTAACCTCTGTTTTATTTTACTTAGGGATCATCCAACGTGTGGTAAAAGTAATGGCTTGGCTACTTTCAAAATCTTTAAAAATATCGGGAGCTGAAAGTTTAAGTGTTGCCGGAAACATCTTTTTAGGACAAACAGAAGCGCCGCTTTTGATTAAGGCCTATTTAGAAAAAATGAATAAATCGGAAATGCTACTGGTTATGATTGGAGGTATGGCAACCGTTGCAGGTGCCGTATTAGCAGCATACATTGGCTTTCTAGGCGGAGACGATCCAGAATTAAGATTGTTTTACGCTAAGCATTTATTAGCCGCATCGGTTATGGCTGCACCTGGTGCTATTGTTATTTCAAAAATATTATTTCCACAAACCGAAGAGGTTAATACAGACGTCAACGTTTCACAGGAAAAAATTGGTGCTAACTTTTTAGATGCCATCGCTAACGGTACTACCGAAGGTTTAAAGCTTGCTGTAAATGTCGGTGCTATGCTCTTGGTATTTGTTGCCTTTATTGCCATGTTTAATGGGATTTTAGGTTGGGTTGGCGATATTACATCGGTAAACAACTGGATAGCCACTAATACATCGTACGAGAGCTTATCGCTTGAGCTTATTTTAGGTTATGCCTTTGCCCCACTTATGTGGTTAATAGGCGTCGCTAAAGAAGATATGGCCCTTATGGGACAACTTTTGGGTATTAAATTAGCCGCGAGTGAATTTATTGGGTACATACAATTAAGAGAATTAAAAAATATTGCCAACGCTACACACCTTACCTACGAGAAGTCTATTATTATGGCAACATATATGCTTTGTGGTTTTGCTAATTTTGCTTCTATCGGAATACAAATTGGAGGTATTGGTTCATTGGCACCAGGACAGCGCAAAACACTATCTAAATTTGGGATGAAAGCCCTTGTTGGTGGTACTATTGCTTCTTTAATTTCGGCTACCATTGCTGGGATGATTATTGGATAAACAATTCCTGCGTAAGCAGAAACACATATTTAAAAAAGCTCATATCAACGTTTGGTATGAGCTTTTTTAATGCATAAAATAAATCCAATATGGTTTATACTAAATAAACGATTGTTTTTAGTAATTTTGTTACAACTATTTATAGTTATTTTATTCGAATAAACAATCACTAATGAAGAGATTCCTGCTTCTACAGGACTGAAAATTATGAAACAATATCACGACTTAGTAAAACATATATTAGAAACTGGTAACGAAAAAGGAGACCGCACAGGCACCGGCACCAAAAGTGTTTTTGGCTATCAAATGCGATTCGATTTAAGTGAAGGTTTCCCGATGGTAACTACAAAAAAACTACACTTAAAATCTATTGTTTATGAACTGCTTTGGTTTTTAAAAGGCGATACCAATACCAAATATTTAACAGAAAATGGTGTTCGTATTTGGAATGAATGGGCTGATGAAAATGGTGATCTGGGCCCGGTTTACGGTCACCAATGGCGCAACTGGAATAGTGATGAAATCGATCAGATTAAAGAAGTTATCCAAACTCTAAAATCCAATCCAAACAGTCGCAGAATGTTGGTTTCCGCATGGAATCCTTCCGTTTTACCTGATACATCAAAATCCTTTAGCGAAAACGTAGCCAACGGAAAAGCAGCACTTCCGCCCTGCCATGCTTTTTTTCAGTTTTACGTTGCCGATGGGAAGTTATCTTGTCAATTATATCAACGTAGTGCTGACACCTTTTTAGGCGTGCCTTTCAACATTGCTTCTTATGCCCTATTCACCATGATGATGGCTCAAGTTTGTGGTTATGAAGCTGGAGATTTTATACACACCTTTGGCGACGCTCATATTTATAGCAACCATTACGAACAGTTAGAATTACAACTTTCCAGAGAGATTCGTCCGTTACCTAAAATGACATTAAACCCTGAAATCACAGATATTTTCGATTTTGATTTTGACGATTTTACGTTATCAGATTACGACCCGCACCCCCATATTAAAGGCAAAGTTGCTATTTAATATAACCTAAATAAAACACATAAAAAAAGGGCTTTCTATATAGAAAGCCCTTTTTATTAAATATTGTTATATGTAATTAAACAGTAACTACACTGTTCTCTGCAGAAGCAAAATCGCTCCAAACAAAAGAATCAGCCTCTACGTCATTCACGTAAGCGCCATCAATAATATACTTAAATTCGTAAGAATTCTCAGCATCTAAATCAACAGTACCTTTAAACGTTCCGTTTTTTAATTTTTTAAGCGGTGTTGCTTTTTCATTCCATTCGTTAAAACTTCCAACAAGTGAAACTTTCTTAGCGTCTTCAGCTTCGATAGAAAAAGTTACTTTACAAACTGGTTTGCTCTTTAAATATTGTTTTTTAATAGCCATAATAAAAATAGTTGTTTATACTACAAATTTATAAAAGTTTCTTATACGAACCTCATTTACGCCGTTTTACATCAAAAAATTATCATTTTGGTAATAAGCGCTTTAATAAATTAGAAGTAAGTTATTAAATTAGCTGAAAATTTATGTAATTATCATCCCGAAAAACTGCTTTTTACTTGATTTTCAAATAGTTTAACATTAAATATTAAGCATAAATCCGTAAAAAGGATCATCACGATTTAAATTCGGGATATCATTAAAAAGTTTTAACTTTACATCTATTATTAATATCAGTATGTTCGGAAAAAAGAAAGCCACACCGCAAATAGACAAAGACCAATTAGAGCTTATAGAAAACGCTCAAAGACGCATTAGACAAAAAAAAGGACTCTATATTCATTTTGTTATTTTTTTGCTTGGTGCCGTATTTTTAATACTCGCCAACACCGTTTTAGGTATTGGAAAGGACATTACCTTTTTTGGAAAAGAATGGTTTTTATACGCCATTTTATTTTGGTCGTTCTTATTTGTTTACCATGTGTTCAATGTTTTTATAACGCATAAATTCATGGGTAAAGTTTGGGAAAAACAACAATTAGAAAAATTAGTAGCCAAACAACAGGTGCGTATTGACGCTCTAAAAACAAATATGATTAAAGAAGAAAAGCATGTTGCCAAAAGTGATGTGTTTAATACCCAACAAACCCAAAAAGAAATCTTGAATTCTAATAAGCAAGAGCTCACCATAATTGTAGCGGCGGCAGAAAACGACGCCATTGGAAAAGGTAATAAATTGATATGGCATTTAAGTGACGATTTAAAACGCTTTAAAAGCCTAACCAATAACCACCATATTATCATGGGGAGAAAAACCTTCGAAAGTTTCCCTAAACCTTTACCAAACCGTACGCATGTGGTTATTACTAGGCAACCCGATTATGTTGCTCCCGAAGGTGTTGTTATTGTAAATAGTTTAACCGACGCGATTGAAGCATCCAAAAGTGATGCACAGCCTTATATTATTGGTGGTGGCGAAATTTACAAGCAAGCTTTAGCTTTTGCAAACAAAATTGAGTTAACTCGGGTGCATGAAGATTTTGAAGCCGATACTTTTTTTCCAAAATTAGATTTATCCGTTTGGAAAGAAACGGCAAACACTTTTCATACTAAAGATGATAAGCACGACTATGAGTTTTCGTTTTTAACTTATGAACGTAAGTAGTAAAACGTAATCCAATTTATTTCAACAGAAAACATTAGAAACGTACAAAACGCGTTTCTAACTTAACTTTTATAGCAAATTCCGTTATTAAACTTCAGGTTTAACACCTCTATCTATGGTAAAAGAAATACAACTTCGTATTACATTAAAGGAAGAAGAACGCAGCGATATTCTCATTTTAAAATCGGCACGTGTACTCGACATAGACCGCCAAGATATTACGGGTGTTAAAGTATTACGAAAATCTATAGATGCTCGAAAACCAAAAATAATCCTAAATTATAAAGTGGCTGTTTACATTCGTGAAGCCTTGCCAAAAACATCGGATTATAAATTTGATTATAAAGATGTTTCAGCAGCAAAACCCGTGCACATTATAGGTTTTGGTCCTGCCGGAATGTATGCTGCTTTGCGTTGCATTGAACTGGGTTTCAAACCCATTGTTCTGGAGCGTGGAAAAAATGTAAAAGATAGAAGAAGGGATTTAAAAGCCATAAATCAAGATCACTTTGTAAACGAAGATTCTAACTATTGCTTTGGAGAAGGCGGTGCCGGAACTTATAGCGATGGAAAATTATACACCCGAAGTTTAAAACGTGGCGATGTACGCCGTATTTTTGAGAACCTTGTTTTTCATGGTGCTACCGATCAAATTCTGGTAGATGCACACCCGCATATTGGCACCAATAAATTGCCAAAAGTGGTACAGAACATTCGAGAAACCATTATAAATTTTGGAGGCGAAGTTCATTTTGAAACTCGCGTTACTGATTTCGTTATAAAAAACAACAGTATACAAGCCATACAGCTTCAAAACGATAAAGAATTACCTGTTGAAAAGGTCATTTTAGCTACTGGACATTCCGCTCGTGATATCTTTTATTTACTGCATAAAAAACAAATTGCTTTAGAGGCAAAGTCCTTTGCTATGGGAGTTCGTGTAGAACATCCTCAACATATTATCGATTCTATTCAATATCATTGTTCTGGCGAGCGTCACGAATTATTACCCGCAGCATCTTACGGCTTGGTACAACAAGTTAACGACCGCGGTGTATATTCGTTTTGCATGTGTCCTGGCGGATTTATTGTTCCGGCTGCGACCGCAAATGGTGAAGTGGTTGTAAATGGCATGTCGCCTTCCAAACGGAATAATTTATATGCCAATTCGGGCATTGTAGTCGAAATTGATGTCCATAAAGATTTACCTAAATATGAGAAATTTGGAGCTTTAAAAGGTTTAGAATATCAGAAAAATTTAGAACGCTTAGCTTTTACTGCTGGTGGAAGAAGTCAAGTAGCACCCGCCCAACGTTTAACCGATTTTGTTGAAGGTTATTTATCGACAGATTTAAACGACACATCTTATCAGCCCGGTTTAAACTCAGCACCATTACATTCACTTTTACCTAAATTAATAGGTAACCGATTACGAAAAGGTTTTCAGGCCTTCGGACAAAAAATGAATGGTTATTACACCTCTGAAGCCAATATTGTTGGTGTAGAATCAAGAACATCATCCCCTGTTTCTATTCCTCGGAAAGAAAATTTAGCTCATCCACAAATATCAAATTTATTTCCTTGTGGAGAAGGCGGAGGTTATGCTGGTGGCATTGTTTCGGCCGCCATGGATGGCGAACGTTGTGCTGAAGCTGCTACTGGAAATTTATAGTTTACCAAAATAGAATTAATTTTATTGTAAACTCCGCTAAAATTATTAAAACCATTGATAATAGCCAATAATTACTATTTTTGCAACACTTTAAAACAACCAAATATGAATGCATATATTTTCCCAGGTCAAGGCGCACAATTTTCAGGAATGGGTTTAGACCTTTATGAAAACTCACCTTTAGCACAAAGTTTATTTGAAAAAGCTAACACTATTTTAGGCTTTCACATTACAGACATTATGTTTGAAGGCACTCCGGAAGCCTTAAAAGAAACTAAAGTAACTCAACCCGCTATATTTTTACATTCGGTAATTTTAGCCAAAACTTTAGGAGATAGTTTTAAACCAGATATGGTAGCGGGACATTCATTAGGTGAATTTTCGGCATTAGTAGCTGCAGGAGCATTAACTTTTGAAGACGGATTGAAACTGGTTTCGCAACGTGCTATTGCTATGCAAAAAGCTTGCGAAATACAACCAAGCACCATGGCAGCCGTATTAGGTTTAGAAGATGCTGTTGTAGAAAAAGTATGCGAAAGCATCGACGGTGTTGTGGTTGCTGCAAACTATAACTGCCCAGGTCAATTAGTGATTTCGGGAGAGATTGACGCTATAAACAAAGCATGCGAGGCTTTAAAAGAAGCTGGAGCGCGACGTGCTTTAGTATTACCTGTTGGAGGTGCTTTTCACTCACCAATGATGGAACCTGCTCGAGAAGAGTTAGCCGCGGCTATTGAAAACACAACATTTAGCAAACCAAATTGCCCAATTTATCAAAACGTAACAGCAAGCGCTACTACGGATGAATCGGAAATAAAAGCAAACTTAATCTCACAACTTACAGCTCCTGTGCGTTGGACACAATCGGTGCAACAAATGATAAATGACGGTGCTACTTTATTTACTGAAGTTGGCCCTGGAAAAGTATTACAAGGTTTGGTAAAGAAAATAAATAGAGCTTCGGAAACAGCTTCTGCAACTTTAGAAACCAATAACTAAATGAAATTATCAAAACGCTCGATCTATATTTATGCCGTTATTCTTTTAACCATTGCTGTAGATCAAATTTCTAAAATAGTAGTTAGAAATAATATTGTTGGCAGAACTAATATTAACCCTGGTGAACGTATTTCAGTAATTGGAGATGCTTTCATTTTAATGAATGTTGAAAACACTGGTGCTTTTTTAGGTATGGGAAGTGATTTAAACCCAACGCTTAGAATTATTTTACTACTTGCCCTTCCTATCATTGTTTTAGCATTTGTGCTACGCCATATTTTAAAAGATAAAAGTTTAGACAATTGGTCTCTTTTTGCTTTTGCTAGTATTATTGGTGGTGGTATTGCCAATGTTTACGACAGAATAGTTTATGGATCGGTAACCGATTTTTTCTTTATAGATTTAGGAGGTGTTTTTAGAACAGGTATTTTCAACATGGCCGATTTATCGGTAACTACCGGTATGATTATCCTTGTTTTCATGAGTTTTAAGAAAAAGAAAACAGAAGTTTAATTTATTTTTATAAAATAGAAAAAGCCGTTTGAAATAATTTTCAAACGGCTTTTTTATGTATTAGAAATACGTACTAATATGGTTAATATTATTTGCTACGTACTTTTTGTTCCCATTTCCAAGCTGAGCTCATGGCGTCGTCTAATGACAATTCAGTTTTCCAACCTAATTCATCATTCGCTTTATTAGTATCGGCGTAAGCAGAAATAATATCGCCTTCTCTTCGACCTACAATTTTATAATTCAGTTTTTCACCTGATACTTTTTCGAAAGATTTTACAACCTCTAAAACAGAACTTCCTTTTCCGGTACCTAAGTTAAACGTTTCGTAATTCGCTTTATTTTTATTTCCTAATAAACGCTTTAAAGCAATAACGTGTGCTTTTGCTAAATCGACTACATGAATATAATCACGGATACAAGTCCCATCTGGCGTTGGATAATCTTCACCAAAAACAGATAATTCTTTACGCAATCCCATAGCGGTTTGTGTAATAAAAGGCACTAGATTTTGTGGTACGCCAATTGGTAATTCTCCAATTTCAACAGATTCATGCGCTCCAACCGGATTGAAATAACGTAAAGCAATCGCTTTTAAGCTTGGTGTTACTTTACACGTATCTTGAATAATTTCCTCACCAATTTGTTTGGTGTTTCCGTAAGGTGATTCTGCTTGTTTTACAGGTGCATTTTCGGTAATTGGTAACTCATCCGCTTGTCCGTAAACGGTACAAGATGAGCTAAAAATAAACCCTGCCGATGGTAATTTTCTTAATTCCTTAAGAATATATACCAAGGTACTAATATTGTTTTCATAGTATAGTAAAGGCTCTTTCACACTTTCACCAACGGCTTTACTCGCTGCAAAATGAATCACACCTTTTACATCGCTATGTTTTGCAAAAAAGGCTTCAACTTTAGATTTTTCTTTTAAATCTAATTTTTCAAAAATGGGTGTTTTACCAGTAATCGCAGTGATACCATCTAAAACTTTTTCCGAAGAATTTGATAAATCATCAATAATAACAACCTCGTAGCCTTCGTTTTGTAATTCTACAACCGTGTGCGAACCAATAAACCCGAGTCCGCCAGTAACTAATATCTTATCCATTTATAAAATTTATAATTGTTGATGTTATGTATTCTATTTGATCTGCTTCTAATTCAGTATGCATTGGCAATGAAATAACATCCTTAACCAACTGATTGGTAACCGTAAAATCGGCTTCATTATAACGCTCGTCCACATAGGCTTTTTGCTTATGTAACGGAATTGGGTAATACACACCACAAGGAATCTCTTTTTCGTTTAAATGTTTTGCCAAAGCATCACGATCGGCACCATGAATTCTTAAAGTATATTGGTGAAACACATGACTATCATCATCACCGTTTCTAAAAGGTGTTACCACATTATCTATAGCTTTAAACGCTTCGTCATATTGCTTTGCTGCAGCAATTCTGCTCGCATTGTAAAGATCTAAAAGCGGTAATTTCGCATTTAAAACAGCTGCTTGAATACTGTCTAAACGAGAATTCACCCCTACTACATCATGATGATAACGCTCGTACATACCGTGGTTTACAATACCCCTAATAGTATGTGCTAAAGCATCATCATTAGTAAAAATAGCCCCACCATCTCCATAACAACCTAAGTTTTTAGATGGAAAAAATGAAGTAGCTCCAACGTTTCCAATGGTTCCTGCTTTTACTTTTTTACCGTTTTTATACTTATAATTGGCACCAATAGCTTGGGCATTATCTTCAATAACAAACAAATTATGAGCTTCTGCAAGTTCCATAATAGCTTCCATATCGGCACATTGACCGAATAAATGTACAGGAACAATTGCCTTAGTTTTTGGTGTAATCGCGTTTTTTATGGCTTCTATGTTTATATTGAAATCATCATTATTAACATCGACCAAAACGGGCGTTAGTTGCAGTAAAGCAATAACTTCCACCGTGGCTGCAAACGTAAAATCGGCTGTAATTACCTCGTCACCTGGTTTTAACCCTAAGCCCATCATAGCAATTTGCAAAGCATCGGTACCATTGGCACACGGAATAACGTGTTTTACACCTAAATACTGCTCTAAGTTTTTTTGAAATTCGTGGACTTTTGGTCCGTTTACAAATGCCGTAGTTTCAAGAACTTCCTGTATAGAAGTATTTACGTCATCTTTTATAGTGTTGTACTGACCTTTGAGGTCAACCATTTGAATTTTCTTCATCTAAAATAAATTAAAGCCTTTTTTTTGGTTGAAAGACTTATTTTAATGAACTCCTTTAGTTTATTTAATCTGCAACGAATTTACAAAAATCATTAACGCTAACCAATGAATTTATTTTAAACAGCGTATTTTAGCAACAAAGAAAAAAAGTTGAGTTTTATATACAATCTAGGCATACACCTAACCGACACCGTACTAAAAACCATCGCTCCTTTTAACGATAAGATTAAAAGCGGAGTTATGGGACGCAAAAACACGTTTAGTATTTTAAAAAAACATATTAAAAATGAAGATAAAACGCTTTGGTTTCATTGCGCTTCATTGGGTGAATATGAACAAGGTTTACCCGTCTTTAAAAAATTACGCGAACATTATAAAACACATAAAATTGTACTTTCTTTTTTTTCACCTTCGGGATACGACATCAGAAAGAATTCCCCAATTGTCGATGTCGTTGTTTACATTCCAATAGATACTCAAAACAATGCCAAAACATTTTTAGATATTGTACACCCGGAACTTACCATTTTTGTAAAATATGATATTTGGCCTAATGTTTTAAACGAATTAAAACGACGCCAGTTACGTGCCATTTTAATTTCGGCAGCATTCCGGAAAAATCAATCGTATTTTAAATTCTACGGAAAACAATTAAGAGAAGCATTATTTGCTTTTGAACATATATTTACACAAAACGAAATTTCTAAAACCTTATTAGAAAGTATAAACTATAATAAGGTCTCCGTTTCTGGAGATACCCGCTTCGACCGGGTTATTAGCCAGTTAGAACAAGACAACAAACTCGATTTTATTGAAACGTTTAAAGGCGAAAACCTGTGTATTGTTGCTGGAAGCACTTGGCCTGAAGGCGAAAAATTAATAACAAACTATATAAATACGCATCCTTTAAAACAGGTAAAATTTATAGTTGCTCCACATAATATCAAGGACAACCAGATCAAGCAATTTCAGAAAAATTTGAATGTAGAATCCGTGCTGTATTCAGAAAAAACAGAAGACACGCTTAAAACTGCCCAAGTTTTTATAATAAATGCTATAGGTATTCTTTCAAAAATATATAATTATGCTGATATAGCCTATGTTGGCGGCGCTTTAGGACATACAGGATTACACAATACTTTGGAGCCTGCCGTTTTTGGCGTACCTATAATTATAGGTGGAAATCATAAAGCATTTCCGGAGGCGCAACAAATGATAGATTTAAAAGGGATGTTTGCTGTTGAAAACCAGAGTGATTTTAATAAAATTCTTACACAACTTATTGAAAATTCAACACTTAGAAAGTCGTCAGGCTCAAAAAACGATCAATTTATTAAAAATAATAAAGGTGCTGTGATCCAAATACTCGACCACCTGCGTATATAAGCTATATTTAATATAAAACTTGCAGAAACGAAGCAAATAATGTGAAAGAAATGTTAAAACAAACTAAATTTGCTAGTTGAAATCAAACACTAAAACAAAAACAATGAAAAAATTATTACTAAGTACAGCTTTATTAGTAGCATTAGGTATGTCTTTTACATCATGTAGAGATGAGAAAAAAGCAGATTCAATTGGTGATGCCGTTGAAAACGCTGCTAAAACAACAGGTGAAACTCTTGAAGGTGCTGCTGAAGCAACTGGAGATGCTGTTAAAAATGCAACTGAAGCTACAGGAGAAGCTCTTGAAGATGCTGCTAAAGCAACTGGAAACGCTGTCGATGGCGCTGTTGACGCCGCAGGAAATGCAGTAGACAGTACTGTTGATGCTGCTGAAAAGGCTGCAAACGCAACTGGTGAAGCTGTTGAAGGTGCTGCTAAAGCAACCGGAGATGCCGTTAACAAAACAGTTGATGCTGCTGGCGAAAAATTAAACAAAGCTAAAGAAGCTGTAAAAAACGAAGCAGACAAGCTTAAGCACTAATATATTTAGTACTATAAACTCTTTTAAAACCACCTTTTATAGGTGGTTTTTTTATGTCTTATTTTTAGATAACGAGGAACTATTAATCTGTTTTAGCAGAAGTATTACGTGCTAATTAATTTATTAGAAAAGCATAATAAATTAAGTTATCATCAGTCCATTATGTTACATATTTTATATCATTTGTTACATACTAGATAGTCATTTACCTGTGTAAAAATTAATTTTACTTTAACAAAAGCCCTTGGTTTTACTTTATACAAGTTCAACTTTTAAAACACAAATGTATTATGAGCGAAGCGCAGAACTCCGAGACAGACAGACAAAAAAACCAATCGATATATTTAAGTATCGATCATTTACAGGCTGGAGATTATCAATTAAACATCACGCTTAAAAATAAAGTACTAAAAACGATACCGTTTCATAGAGAAACATAAAGAAGCTATTAATCAACTTGGGAAAAAGGGAATTCAGGACATCCAGTTTATGTTTTCTCTTTTTTTATGAAATAAAAAGTCCTAATAAAAAAAAAGAAATAAATTATAAACTAAAGTTTTTCTCCTTCTCAAATAAACCAGCATCAAACCGATACAAAAAAGCACCTCTTTTAGATTCAGACATATCTTTTTCTTCGAGTCTAACCAAGTAATTCATTTGGGAAACCTTTCTTCGGAAGTTTCTTTTATCTAAAGTTTCATTCAAAATACCTTCATAAAGCGCTTGAAGTTGTGGCAATGTAAATTTTGAAGGTAATAAATTAAAAGCTATAGGAAAGTTACGTACACGACGCCTCAACCGTTTAATAGCAATATCAACCATATCATTATGATCGAAAATAAGTTCAGGAATTTCGGTTACAGGAAACCATTGTGCATTATATCTATTGATTTTATCCTCGCTATATCGCGATTTTAAAATCATAGCACTATAGGTAGTCGATACAATACGATCAAAAGAACAACGATTCACCTTACCAAAGGTTTTTACTTGTTCCATGTAAATATTTTCTAAACCAGACAAATCAAATAGAATCCGATTGGCGGCTTCGTCTAAATCTTCATTGAAGCTAACGATACCGCCAATTAGAGACCATCTTCCCTTTTCGGGATTATCTTTCCTTTTAATTAATAACAACTCTAATTTGTTATCATTAAATCCGAAAATAATACAATCTACCGCTAATTTTATTTGTTGATTATTGTTCTCTGTATCGTTAATATCACTCATGCAGTTAACAAAATAGATTCAACAAATAGATTAAGCAATCTTATTGATTACTTTTATTGTAATCTTCTAAAAACTTAGCTAAACCACTATCCGTTAAAGGGTGCTTTAATAAACCTGTAATTGAAGATAATGGACCTGTCATCACATCAGAACCTAATTTTGCACAGTTAATTACATGCATGGTGTTTCTAATAGATGCAGCTAAAATTTGTGTTTGAAAGCCGTAGTTATCATATATCGTTCTAATTTCATGGATTAGGTTTAAACCATCCGTTGAAATATCGTCTAAACGACCTAAAAACGGCGATACATAAGTCGCTCCTGCTTTTGCTGCCAATAAGGCCTGCCCAGCTGAAAACACTAAAGTTACGTTTGTTCTAATACCTTTATCAGAAAAATATTTACAAGCTTTTACACCGTCGGCAATCATAGGTAATTTAACTACAATTTGAGGATGTAAAGCAGCTAATGCTTCACCTTCTTTCACCATACCTTCAAAATCGGTAGAAATAACTTCGGCAGAAACATCACCTTCCACTAAATCACATATCTTTTGGTAGTGTGCTAAAATGTTTTCAGCACCAGATATACCCTCTTTTGCCATTAACGATGGGTTTGTTGTTACGCCATCTAAAACGCCTAAAGCTTGTGCTTCTGCGATATCGTTAAGGTTTGCTGTGTCAATAAAAAACTTCATAATTTAACTTTTTTATACTGTTTTTAAATATTCTAAAACTTGGTTGCTTACTTTTTCGCCAGTAAAACCAAATTTCTCATCTAATACTTTTGCTGGTGCAGAATAACCAAAATGCTCTAAACCAAACACTTTCCCGCTATCTCCAACCAACCCTTCTAAGTTCACTGGTAAACCTGCTGTTAAACCAAATAATGGTTTGTTTTTAGGAATTACAGAGTTTTGATATTCTTTAGATTGTAATCTGAAAACACCTTCTGAAATTACTGAAGCAATATTCACTTTAAGGCCATTCTTCGATTCTAATATTTCAGCGGCAGCAAACAACGTAGCTACCTCCGATCCATTAGCGATTAAAACCACATCTGGGTTTTCTACCTCCTTAACTAAATATCCACCTTTTTCGGCAGCTAAAGCTTCTTTATATCTAGAATCGCCTTGAGGCTCTAAATCCTTAATACCCTGACGCGAAAGAATTAAACCTGTTGGTGTGTTTTTATTTTCTAAAGCCATTTTCCAAGCTACGCTAGTTTCTGCAGAATCTGCAGGACGTAACGCTAAGAAACTTGGGTTTCCGCTATGGTTCTTTAATTTTTCTAATAAACGAATTTGAGCTTCTTGCTCAATTGGTTGGTGTGTTGGTCCATCTTCACCTACTCTAAAAGCATCATGAGTCCAAACATATTTTACACCTAATTCTTGGATACCACTTAAACGAATGGCTGGTTTCATATAATCTGAAAACACAAAGAATGTTGCTACAACCGGAATAATTCCGCCGTGAAGCGCAATACCGTTAGCAATACATGCCATAGTTAATTCGGCAACACCAGCTTGTAAAAACGATCCTGTAAAATCACCTTTTTGAAGGGCGTGCGTTTTCTTTAAGAAACCATCCGTTTTATCAGAGTTTGATAAATCGGCAGAAGATACAATCATGTTTTCCACATTTTCGGCTAAGTAACCTAAAATACCAGAAGATGCTGCTCTTGTTGCTAAACCTGCTTTATGTACTACTGACTCGAAATCTAATTCTGGTAATTCACCAGAAAGGAAGAAATCTAATTTTGTTGCTAAAGCTTCGTTTGCAGCTCTCCAAGTTGAAATTTCTGCTTTTTTCTCAGCAGCTTGTGCTGTTTTTTCAGCTATAAGATTTGTATAAAACTCCTGAACGTCGTCAAAAATATCAAACGGACTTTCTGGGTTTGCACCTAAATTTAATAAGGTTTTTGTATAATCAGCTCCAGTTGCTCCAATAGGTTGACCGTGTAATTCACAGTGCCCCTCGAACATACTACCGTCTGCTGAAACACAACCTTTACCCATAATAGTTTTACCTATAATTAAGGTTGGTTTTTCAGTTTCATTATTAGCATCAGTTAATGCTTTTCTAATTTCATCGTGGTCATGTCCATCGATAGTCACTACTTTCCATCCCCATGCTTCATATTTCATGGCGGTATCTTCCGTAGTTACTTCATCAGTAGGAGTAGATAATTGAATATCATTAGAGTCGTAAAACATAATAAAGTTATTCAACCCTAAATGTCCTGCAATACGCCCTGCACCTTGAGAAATTTCTTCTTGTACACCACCATCAGAAATAAAACCATATATTTTATGATTCATCCAATCTCCAAAACGAGCTTTTAAAAACTTAGCCGCAATTGCAGCGCCCACACCCATAGTATGGCCCTGACCTAGTGGTCCAGACGTGTTTTCAATACCTCTTTTCACATCCACTTCTGGGTGACCTGGTGTAATAGAACCCCATTGTCTAAAATTAGCAACATCGTCTTTAGCATAGTTTCCTAAAAGGTAATACTGTGCATACATTAACGTTGATAAGTGACCAGCATCCATAAAAAAGCGATCTCTAAACGCCCATGTCATATCAGACGGATCGTAATTAAAGAATTCTGAGTATAAAATGTGCATAAAATCACCTCCACCCATTGGACCACCTGGGTGACCTGAATTTGCTTTTTCTACCATTGCTACAGCTAATGCTCTGATATTATCTGCGGCTTGTTGATCAATTTTCTTGTTCATTTTTAATTTTAGTTAAAATTTTTAGTAACTCTAATTTTAAGGGTTTTATTCATTCAAAGCCAATGAAACATTTCGTTTCTCTAAAGAGCTTTGCAAAAGTAATAATAAAAACATATTTAAGTGTCATCAAAACACTTAAATTGCTAATTACAAATTTCCGCTGTAAAAATACAGCTTCTTAAAAGATACTCCACCATAAAACCAGTTGATTTATACAACAAACCCAATCTAATTGTTAATAAAGTTTATAAACCCTCAGAATTATATAAAACATATCACATTATCGCATGTTTAACCAACGTTTCTTAGGGCAAGTTTTTATTCCCATAAAAACCGGGCTATCCGCTATATCTTTTTATTTAGTTGATTGTTTAATAGTTTTGAACGGGTAGACCTATATTATCTAAAGCGCATACCAGGTTAAAGTCTTTCAACACCATAAAAAGGATGCCGCTACTATCCCTCTTGCAGACTTAGTCCATAATTAAATATATAGCTATATTTTAAGTATCCAGAAGAAGTATCTATTCATAACTTTCGATACATAAAAAAAGAGTGACAAGATGAGACGAACAGCAAGAGTCGTTTTACATCCCCCTTCGTCTTCTTAGATTTAAGTTTAGGGCAAAAAAAATCCTCAACAAATAAATGTTGAGGATTAAAAAAGGCAACGACCTACTCTCCCACAATTGCAGTACCATCGGCGCTAATGGGCTTAACTTCTCTGTTCGGAATGGTAAGAGGTGAGCCCCATCGCTATAACCACCTTAAGCTTTAGTCCCGTACTTGTTACGGGATCTCTTTCTAGTAGCCTTTACGGCATATAAAAAGATAAATATCTTAACATATTGAAACAAAAATCATGAACTTAATTTATATAATGCATTGTATAACTTTTAAAAAAACAGGCGTACAATAAGCCTATGGGTTATTAGTACTACTTGGCTATGACATTACTGCCTTTACACCTATAGCCTATCAACGTGATAATCTTCCACGACCCTTTAAAGAAATCTCATCTTGTGGTGGGTTTCGCGCTTATATGCTTTCAGCGCTTATCCCTTCCCAACGTAGCTACTCAGCAATGCTCCTGGCGGAACAACTGATACACCAGAGGTTAGTCCAACTCGGTCCTCTCGTACTAGAGTCAGATCCACTCAAATTTCTAACGCCCACTGTAGATAGAGACCGAACTGTCTCACGACGTTCTGAACCCAGCTCGCGTGCCACTTTAATGGGCGAACAGCCCAACCCTTGGGACCTTCTCCAGCCCCAGGATGTGACGAGCCGACATCGAGGTGCCAAACCCCCCCGTCGATATGAGCTCTTGGGGGAGATCAGCCTGTTATCCCCGGCGTACCTTTTATCCTTTGAGCGATGGCCCTTCCATACGGAACCACCGGATCACTATGCTCTACTTTCGTACCTGATCGACTTGTAGGTCTCTCAGTCAAGCTCCCTTATGCCATTGCACTCTACACACGATTACCAACCGTATTGAGGGAACCTTTAGAAGCCTCCGTTACTCTTTTGGAGGCGACCACCCCAGTCAAACTACCCACCAAGCACTGTCCCTTCGAAAGAAGGTTAGACTCTAGATAAGCAAAGGGTGGTATTTCAACAATGACTCCACAACGCCTAGCGACGCCGCTTCAAAGTCTCCCACCTATCCTACACATTACTTATCCAAAACCAATACTAAGCTATAGTAAAGGTGCACGGGGTCTTTTCGTCCCACAGCGGGTAATCGGCATCTTCACCGATACTACAATTTCACCGAGCTCATGGCTGAGACAGTGTCCAGATCGTTGCACCATTCGTGCAGGTCGGAACTTACCCGACAAGGAATTTCGCTACCTTAGGACCGTTATAGTTACGGCCGCCGTTTACTGGGGCTTCATTTGAATGCGTCGCCGAAGCTAACATCTCCACTTAACCTTCCAGCACCGGGCAGGTGTCAGGCCATATACATCATCTTTCAATTTAGCATAGCCCTGTGTTTTTGATAA
>NZ_JAUFQP010000004.1 GCF_030409805.1 Algibacter miyuki
TTTTTTAACGCAGGAGTGCCTTCAAAAATGATTCAGGTGAGTTTTTATACTTTTGGAGGTGTAACGTCTAGACAAGGCACAAGTTTTGCGTTATACAGAGCGCCTTACTGGGTTGGAGATCCATATAATTTATTACACGAAGCGGGTTCTGATTATAATGGTTTCAGCCCACTTTTGAAACCGATGTTGTCGATAACAACTTAACGGCTGGTGTAAAGTGGAAATTATTTAACTTCGATGTCGATTTTAGTGGAACATACGGAAGAAACAGAATTGATTACGATGTAAACAACACTTTAAATATAGACTTAGGAGCAAATAGTCCAATTGAATTTGCTGTTGGGGGTTATACGTTAGCAACTCGTTGGCGAATTTAGATTTGTCAAGAAGTTTTAGGGCAAGTGAATATTGCTTTTGGAGCAGAAATAAAGAAAGAGAACTTTTCTGCAAGAGCAGGTGATCCTGCTTCCTACTATAATCCTACAGGGAATGGTAATGCGCAGTCTTTCCCAGGTTTACAGCCTGCTAATGCGGTGCGTGCCGATAGACATAATTATGGTGTTTATGGCGATTTAGAATGGGAGCCAACCGATGCTTTACTAATTGGTGGAGCTATTCGATATGAAGATTTTAGCGATTTTGGAGACAATGTATCATGGAAAGTAAGTGGGCGTTACTCCTTAGGTGATAAAGGGCTTTGAGGGCATCATATAGTACAGGGTTTAGAGCGCCATCGTTACATCAAATATATTTAAGTAATGTGCAAACATTGGTTTCTGGTGGTAGTATTTCAAACCAGGCACGTTTAATAATGTAGACCCAATTATTCGAGAAGATTTAGGTGTGCCGCAGCTTACTGCGGAAACATCTAAAAACATATCGGCAGGTATAACTTATAAGGTTAAACCTAACCTTTCTGTTTCAGCAGATTTTTATAATGTAAAGGTGGATGATCGTGTTTTATTTACAGGTGAAATTGGATTCGATGGCGATGATGGATCAACAAATCCAGTAGAAAGTGTATTGATAGCTAATTCTATTACCAGTTTGAAGTTTTTTGTAAATGCTGTAAGTACAAGTACTTCAGGAGTAGATTTAGTGGTTAATTATACTAATATCGATTTAGGTAAAGGGCTCTTGAATGCTACTTTAGCGGCTAATTTTAATGAAACTACTATTGAAGGCGCAATTGATACACCTGCTATATTTGCAGCAAATGGTTACGAAATTTTCAATAGAAAGGAGCAAGCTAGAATTACATCGGCAAGACCAAAATCTAAAGTATTATTAGGTTTAGATTACGATTTAAATAAATGGGATTTTATTGTAAATAATACTTATTTTGGCGAGGTTACGTGGCAACATGGTAGTAATCCTGCGTTCGATCAAACCTTCGCAGGTAAGGTGCTTACAGATTTAATCGTTGGTTATGAGTTTAATGAAAAGGTTTCGGGGAACATTTCTGTAAATAATTTATTTAATGTGTATCCAGATGAATTAGATGCTAAAGGTGATGTGGTTACCGATCTTGGAGGGCGTTTTAAATACGCTTGGGAAGTAAATCAATTTGGTTTTAACGGTACTATAATTAATGCGAGTTTAGCCTTTAAATTCTAAAGTTAATAACGCTTGTTTTAGAAAACGTATTTTTTATTCTATAAACCCCAAATTTTGGCCTTTTCTCCAAAATTTGGGGTTTTTTTTTAAGTTTAACATTTTTTTTAGACTATTTAAAATAATTCTTAAATACTAATAAAACGTTAATAATACGTTTTATTTTTAAGGCTATACTTTGTGGTTTGTTTTTTTAGAATATTGATTGTCATTGAGTTATAGTTGTGTTTGGTTTTTTGTTTAAAAAAACAAGACACAAAAACAGTTTTTTAATTTGTAAGTTTTTATATCGGAAAGGATGTTTTGTGTGTATTGTTTTACATCTAAGCATTTAATATCCAATATAATATGCATATATTAGCTTTAACTAATTCAAAATTATTTATTATTATGAGTAAACTTTTAAACTTTAAATGCTTGATGTTTCTATTATTTATGGGAACTTCAGGAACGCTATTCGCCCAAGATGTTTCGGGTGTTGTAAAAGATGATTCTGGAGCACTGCCAGGTGTGTCCGTTGTTGTGAAAGGCACAACAACAGGAACAACAACAGATTTTGATGGAAATTATTCTATCAACGCCAGCAACGGCGCTATTTTGGTGTTTTCTTATGTGGGTTATGAGACACAGGAGAAAGCTGTTTTGGGTAGTGTAATGAATATAAGGATGCAATCTGGAGTTGCTTTGAATGAGGTGGTTTTAATTGGGTCTAGAAATCCAAGTAGAACATCTGTAGACACGGCTGTTCCTGTTGATGTTATTGATATGGCCGATTTAGCTACTGCGGGTCCTCAAGTTTCAGTAACACAAATTTTGAACTATGTGGCGCCTTCATTTTCATCTAACACACAAACTGTTGCCGATGGGACGGATCATATTGATCCTGCTCAATTAAGAGGGCTTGGACCAGATCAAGTATTGGTTTTAGTGAATGGAAAAAGAAGACACACATCGTCTTTAGTAAATGTAAACGGTACGCCAGGACGTGGTTCTGTAGGAACCGATTTAAATGCTATTCCTGCAGCATCTATTAAAAGAATTGAAGTATTACGTGATGGTGCTGCGGCACAATACGGATCTGATGCGATTGCTGGAGTTATCAATATTGTATTAAAAGATAATGTTAATGAACTTACAGCTGCCATAACTACGGGAGCAAACATGTCTAAAAATGGAAATGATCATGATGGTGGTATCGATGGTGAAAAAACACAAATTGATTTAAACTATGGTATTCCATTAGGTGATAAAGGAGGTTTTATTAACATGACGGGGTCTTTAACAACACGTCAAAGAACTTCTCGTGCACGTGCAACTACTGGAGATATTTTTCATGCTTACAATTCTATAGAGTGGCAAGCGTATCAAGATGGTTTTAATCTGTCTGATTTAAGAACCGATTTAGGAGCTATTCAAAACTATGCTTCACAAGTAGGTCATTTTGATTCTGGTTTACAATCGCAAATCGCTGGTGCTTCAAGTATTGAAGAGTTATCGGGGTATAATACAGTTACAGGAGCGCAAACTGCCGGAATTTTAACTGGTTTAGATGTTACTGATGCTGAGTTAGTGGCTAGAGGTCAAACGCGTAACGATTATAATATGAGCGTAGGTCAGTCTGCTTTAGATCAAGGGCAATTTATGGGTAATTTAGAAATCCCTTTAGGTGATGATGAAAACGAGGCTAAATTATATGCTTTTGGTGGTTTATCTTACCGTCATGGTGATGCTTCTGGATTTTATAGAACGCCTGGGCATGCTTCTGGTAGAGGAAATACCTTATCTTATATTAATGGATTCTTACCAGATATCGAGTCTGATATTATTGATAAATCTTTAGGTTTCGGTATTCAAGGAAAAATTAACGATTGGAATATCGATTTATCTCATACTTGGGGTTTAAATACTTTTGCATATAATATTACGAACACCACAAACTTTTACTTACAAGCTTCATCTCCAACGGAATTTGATGCAGGACTTAATGGTTTTCAACAAAACACGGTTAACTTCGATATGTCTAAGTTTTACGAAGATATCATGTCTGGTTTAAACGTTGCTTTTGGTGCGGAATATCGTGTTGAAAATTTCTTTATTGAAGCTGGTGAAGTATCATCTTACGCTAAATATGATGTTAATGGTGAGATTGAAACTGTTGCAGCGTCTGGAACTCCAGCATTACAAGTAACTGACTTTTTTGGAAATCAAACCGATGCAGGTTCTCAAGTATTTTCAGGGTTTACTCCAGGAAATGCTATAGATACTAAAAGAAACAGTATGGCATTATATGTTGATGTTGAAGCAGATATTACCGAAGCATTTTTAGTGAGTGGAGCAGTGCGTTTTGAGGATTTTAGCGATTTTGGAAGCACATTGAATGGTAAATTAGCCATGCGTTATAAATTAAGTGAGAACACCAATATTAGGGGGGCTTTAAGTACAGGGTTTAGAGCGCCATCTTTACATCAACAATTTTATAGCAAATCGAATACCTTATTTAACGATCAAGGTATTGCAGAGCAAGTGGGTACATTTACAAATAACTCTAGAGCAGCAGCTTTATTCGGAATACCGAAGTTAAAAGAAGAAACATCGTTTAATGCGAGTTTAGGGTTTACTTCTAAAATACCAGATGCTAACCTAACATTTACAGTTGATGGTTACTATATCGCTATTGATGATAGAATTACATACACAGGTAACTTTTCAAGTCCTAATGATGGCTCTCAGTTAGCCGATATTTTTACTAATTTAGGTATTGGTCAAGCAGCGTTTTTTGCAAATGCTATTGATACAGAAACTAAAGGTTTAGATGTTGTTATTTCTCATAAAGCAAATATTGGAAACGGACGATTAACTAATAATTTAGCAGCAACTTATTCAAAAACTAAAAAAGTAGGCGCTACAAAAGGAAGTGATATTCTAACGGCTGCAGGTTTATTGGATAATTATTTTGATGAAGCTTCTAGGATATATTTAGAGCTTGCAGTACCTAGAGTTAAAGCGAATCTATCGCATAACTTAGAAATGGGAGATTGGAATTTCTTCTTAAGAAATGCATTCTTTGGTAGTGTTTTCGATACCGGAAACTTAACAGGTGGTGGTCATCCAGAAATTGGATCTAATGTAGTAACCGATTTAACTGTAGGTTATAACTTTAGCGAATCTCTTAGGTTAACTGTAGGAGCAAACAATTTATTAGATGTTTATCCAGATGAATTACCAGGTTATTTAACGTCTAGCAACCAGTTTGTGTACTCTCGTCGTGTATCGCAATTTGGTAACAACGGACGCTATGTTTTTGGTAGATTAACATTCAACTTGAAATAAGATAGTTTACCTATTAATATTTAAAAGCCTCGTAAATCATTTGATTTACGAGGCTTTTTTTTTGAGCTTATTTAATTATGATGATACAATTTCTCCTTACGTTGAAATGGTTTACGTAAACTTTATACGCTTAGAAGTATACCGACGATTGGCGGTGTCACACACGATTCTATTAGCATAGTTCTATTTAATGATACTACGTGTTTTAACAGACTAATATCAAAAAATAAAAACCCAGACACTTTAATAAAAAAGGTCTGGGTTTTCGCTATTAATTGAGTTAGTCAAACAATTAAATTAATCTTCGATACGCTTATCCATATTGAACGTTTCTTGCGCCGCAACGGCCTCTGTTTGAGGAACACGATCGCTATAAATTTTCATTTTGAATTTTGTTACTAAATAAAATAAGATTGGTACAACAATCAATGTTAAGAAAGTAGCAATAAACAGGCCATAAATTACAGTCCATGCTAATGGTCCCCAGAAAATAACGTTATCTCCTCCCATATAAATGTTTGGGTTGAACTCGCTAAACAACGTGAAAAAGTTAATATTTAATCCAATAGCTAGCGGTACTAAGCCTAAAATGGTTGTAATAGCGGTAAGTAATACCGGACGTAAACGTGCTTTTCCACCTGTAATAATGGCTTCTAATAAATCGTCGTTTTGTAAATATTGATCATCTTCTAAATGACGTTTTACCTTTTTTCTATCAATTAAAAGTTGTGTGTAATCTAAAAGTACCACACCGTTGTTTACTACAATTCCGGCGAGAGAAATAATTCCCATCATGGTCATCATAATAACGAAAGAACTTCCGGTAAGCACAATACCTCCAAACACACCAATTAAACTTAAAAAGATAGCTAACATGATAATTCCAGGTTTTGAAACCGAATTAAATTGAAATATTAAGATGAAGAAAATTAAGCCTAAACCGGTGAAAAATGCTCCCATTAAAAAAGCCATTTGCTTGTTTTGTTCTTCAATCTGACCAGTGTAATCAATGTTTACATCATCAGGTTTTTCCGTAAAGGTTTTCATTTCATTTTGAATTTTTGAAACAATGGCAGCAGCATCGGTATAACCAGGGGCTAAGGCCGAATACAATGTTACCACACGCTTTACGTCTTTATGTTTTATAGCGCTAAATCCAGAAGAATTCGTTTGCTTAGCAACAGCTGAAACAGGAATTTCTTTTACTTGCCCAGAAGTCATATCTCTAAATGTGATTTTCTGATTAAAAAGTGCACTAGTGTTGTATCGATCTTCTTTATTAAAACGTACATAAATGTCGTAATCGTCTCCGTCTTCTTTGTAAATACCAGCTTTAGCTCCGAAGATAGAATTACGTAATTGTTGACCAACTTGCCCGGTAGAAATGCCTAGTTCTCCAGCTTTCTTTCTATCAACTACCACTTGCATGGCTGGTTTCGATTTGTTGACATCAATTTTTAATTCATCAATACCTTGCACGTTTTTAGAGTTGATAAAATCACGCATGCTTTCTGCTGTAGCAATAAGTTCAGCATAATCATTACCTTCTAATTCCACGTTAATAGGGTAGCCTGCAGGTGGACCATTGGCATCTTTTTCAACTGAAATAGCAACGCCAGGATAAATATCTTTTAAAGCGGCTTGTACTTTTTTAAGAAGATCTTGGCTATCGGCACCCTCACGGTATTTATACTCACGCATGCTGGCTGTAATTTTTCCTCGGTGTGGCATTTCGGCAGCCGATCCTCCATCGGTTTGTGGGTTTCCTGCACCTTCACCAACTTGAGAAACTGCACTTTCTGTTAAGAAATTGAAATCACCATCCATATACGCATCGTCGTTTAATATTTTATAAACGCGAGTTTCAATATCTTTAGTAATAGCATTGGTTTTTTCAATGTCTGTACCTTCTGGATATTCAATATATACAATAATTTGGTTGGGTTTATTATCTGGGAAAAATTCTACTTTGGTACGCTGACTTCCTACTGATGCGCCAAAACCCATAAAGGCAATAATCAACAAAATAAAAGTTCCAATCGTAATAAAAGCAGGTTTTTTTCCTCCCAAAGCATAGCGAAGCGATTTTTCATAAGCTCGCTCCCAGCGTGGTAATACTTTGTTTTGGAAGCTATTAGACCATTTTCTGAGTAATAAACGATAGATCCAAAGTAGGATAACAACAACAATCATTAAGGTTCCTAAGGCATTATAATCACCACCAAACAGCATGATTAACAGGCCGATAATACCAAATATAGCTGAGATTTTGATAATTTGGTTTAACGGCATGTCTTTGTCTTCTACCGTCATGTATTTCGATACTAAAACGGAATTGAAAAAGATAGCTACAAATAATGATGATCCTAAAACTACGGATAGAGTTATCGGGAAATATTTCATAAACTGCCCCATAACACCTGGCCATAAACCTAACGGAATAAATGCGGCAACCGTTGTTGCTGTAGATATAATAATAGGATAAGCAATTTCGCCAATACCTTTTTTGGCAGCTTCAACACGGCTCATACCTTCTTCACTCATTAAGCGATAAACGTTTTCTACCACCACAATCCCGTTATCTACCAGCATACCAAGTCCCATAATTAATCCGAAAAGGATCATGGTGTTCATGGTGTAGCCTAATAAATCTAAAATCATGAGCGACATAAACATCGACATCGGAATGGCAAATCCAACAAACAAAGCGTTTTTAAAGCCTAAAAAGAACATTAAAACGGTTACAACAAGTATGATACCGAAAATAATATTGTTTACTAAATCGTCAACCTGCCCGATAGTTTTAGACGATTGATCGTTTGCGATAGTTACTGTTAAATCTGGAGGGAATACATTTTTAATGGCGTCCTTAACAATGATATCGATTTGTTCCGCAGCAGCAACCATGTTTTTTCCGGCACGTTTTTTAACGTCCAACATCACTACTGGGTGCCCAAATTCTCTGGCGTACGTCGTTTTATCTTCATCTTTAAATCGAACTTTGGCAACATTTTTTAAGTAAATAGGGTTGTTGTGTTCCGATTTAATAACAAAGTTTTCTAAGTCTTTAGGGTCTTCAATTTCACCTATAATTCTAATCGTACGGCGTTGTCCACTGGTAATTAAATTCCCAGCAGATAGGGTTATGTTTTCTCTGTTAATGGCGTTTATAATATCGTCGAAGCTTACTTGTGCAGCCATCATTTGATAAATATCAACAGCGACTTCAACTTCTTTTTCTTGAGCACCACGAATATCAACTTGTTTAATTTCCTGAAGATTTTCAATTTCATCTTCTAGATATTCACCAAATTCTTTAAGTTTATCAACGGGGTAATCGCCAGAAATGTTAATATTTAAAATGGCAATTTCTTCCGACATACTTAAATCGAAAACATTAGGTTCTACTTTGGCGCCGTTAAAGGTTGGCCAATCTTCACCCGAAGTTTCAGAGTCTAATTCATCTTTCACCTTTTGTTTGGCAGCTTCAACAGTGATGTTTTCATCAAATTCAACAACTACAATAGAATAATCTTCTTGTGATGTTGAGGTGATTTCAATAACATTACTAACTGTTTTTAGCTTGTCTTCAATAGGGTCGGTTATCAATTTCTCGATATCCTCAGCCGTATTTCCAGGGTAAATAGAGCTGATGTAAATTTTAGTTTCCTTAATTTCTGGAAAGTTTTCTCTAGGCATACTAAAGTATGAGCCCGTACCAAGAAAAAGGATGAGCGCAATTAAAACATACATGGTTGTTTTATTGTCTATGGCCCAGGATGCTAAACCAAATTCCTTGATTACATTTTTTTTCTTTTTAGTCATAAGTATTAAGTCTTTAGACGTTAATGTTTGTTGCTAGAATTAGTGGTTTATTGTGTAATTAAAATTTTAACGCTTTGCCCGTCTTTAACACTTCTGGCACCTTCGTTAATAATTTCGCTTCCGTTTTCTAGTCCAGAAAGAATTTCGATGTAATCACCTTGTGTTTTTCCTGTGGTAACAAAAGCGCGTTTTGCTTTAGCATGGTTATCTTCTTTTTCGCTTATGGTGTATACATATTGTTGGCCTTCGGCGTTTTCTGAAATAATACTTTGCGGAATTAATATCGCTTTCGGGTTGGTATAATCGTTAATTCTAAGTTTAGCTGTTAAGTTTGGTTTAATGGTTCTGTCCTTATTATCAACAGCAACTTCTATTTTAAACGTACGATTTGCAGGGTTGATGAAATTTCCGGCTTGACGTACTTTGGCATCCATTTGTTTGTTCAGAATAGGGAAATCTACTTTTACATCTTTTCCTGGAGCTAATTCTGTAATATAACGTTCTGGTACATCGGTTTCAATGTACATATCTTGAAGATTTACAATTCTGAAAAGTTGAGATTGTCCCGGTGCTACAACACTACCTTGTTCAGTAATGACATCGTCAATAGTGCCCGAAAATGGCGCTCTAACAATAGTTTTGCTTACCTGTTGCGATAATTGTCCAACAGCTTGTACTTGTCCGTCGTAAGTTGCTTTGGCTTGTAAATATTGAATTTCACTACCAATTTTTTGTTCCCATAAACGTTCCTGACGTTCAAAAGTTGTTTTTGCTAAAGCTGTTTGAATTTTTAATTGAGCTAATTGTTGGTTTAAACCACCATCGTCAATTTTTGCAAGCGATTGTCCTTTGGTAACACGTTGTCCTTCTTTTACATATACCGTGGTTAAAACGCCCGAGTATTCTGGGTAAATCACAATGTTTTGTTTGGTACTCACACTACCTTGCAATTCCACGTAGTGTTTAAAAACCGTGTCGTTTGCAGTAAAAGTTGTAATTAATGGAATTTTTTCCTGAGGATCTAATTCCTTAATTTTTAGTTGTAGTAGTTTTATTTGTTCGGCAAGGGCTTGTTCTGCTGTTTCAAGTTCTACCGTTTTTTTATGAATTAATTCTAAATCGTTGGTTGCAATAACAGCTTCAACAGATTGTTTTTTTTCGCCACCACAAGACGTTAATAATACTGCGGTTAATAAGGTTGAATATATATATTTCATGATGGGTTATTGTTTAATGTTAAGTAAGTTTTTTAGTGCTGCTTTTTTATTAATTACGTCTATAATAGCTTGTAAATATTCTTGTTGGCTAGTGTATAATTGCAATTGTGCTTGTCTTAAATCGAAACTACCAGCAATACCTTCTTTGTATTTAATGGTGTTTTTGTGTTCAATTTTTTCGGCAAGTGCTAAGTTTTTTTGCTTGTTAGTATAGGTGTCTATAGCTAAAGTGTATTCGTTTTTAGCATTTTTAAACTCTAACGATATGGTGTTTTCTTTATCTATAAAATCGTTTTTGGCAATATCCCATTCAATTTTGGCTCTTTGTCTTCTTGCTTTTCCTCCAAAAGAAGAGAAAATAGGGAAGGTTAAACTCACACCGCCAACAGTTGTAAATAACCAGTCTTGCTCTTTGCTTGTAAAGGTTGAAAAGCTGTTGCTGTAGCCTAAATAACTAGAGGTTAAAAAAGCATTTATTTTTGGTAACTGCTCCGATTTTTCTAATTTGTATTCTAAATATTTGCTTTTTACTTCGTTTTCGGCAATTTTGTAATCAATATTATTAGCAACAGGATGCGTCGTATTAATAAGGTCTAAAGAAATATTATCTGTAATTAAACTTTCTAGGGTATCGGTAAGTTCAATAGTTTCTTCAGCATCAATCCCTAATAGAATTTTTAAATAACCTTTAGAAATTTCATAAAGTGTCTCTAGATTTTTTAAGTTATTTTCTAAATTAGATTTGGTTAACTGAAGTTGCTCAACATCTTCTTCTTCAATTAAACCATTTTCATAAATCTGAGAGGTTTCTTCTAAATTAGAACTTAAAGCACTAATATTATTTTTCATAATAGCAATGCTTTCTTTAGTTAAAAGGGCATTGTTATAAGCGCTAACAATATTAGTTTCAATCTCGTTTTCGGTTTTATCTTTGGCATTTTCCGATATTTCTAAAAACACTTTGTTCGATTGAAGTCCTACGATATAACCACCATCAAAAAGTAATTGATTTAACGTAACACTTGGTGTCATGCTGTGTTTCGGAAACAAGAATAAAAACGGATCGTTCGGGTCTAAAGCCGCCGTGTCGAAAGGTGATTTTATGTTCGATTTGTAATCTATAGCGCCGTTTATTTGAGGTAATCCAATCGCTTTAGTTTCCCAAACCTGCTGTTCTGCCGCAAGAATATTTAAGTGCGCATTTTTAATTATTCTATTGTTTTCTCGCCCATAAACTATAGCTTCGTTTAAAGAGAAGCTACGTTTGTTTTCTTGAGAAAACAGCATGATACTGCATAGTAAACTAAAAAGTATGATGAGTTTGTGTTTCATTTTTTATGATTGATTTGTTGTTATAAATTTATTTAAAATGTCTAAGCCTTTTTCGGTTACAATGGCTCTTAAGTGGTATTCTAGGTAGCTTTCCATTAAATAATTCATCGAAAATGTTTCTAGAGGAAAAATAGAATGATCTTTAATACCCGTCATACCATTAAAATACATTCTGGATATGAAGTCGATATCAATATTCGGACGAAACAATTCGGTTTCAATACCTTTTTGAAGACTAGCCTTTACGGAATCATGCATTTTTTCGAATTGCTTTAGGTGTAAACTAGCATGTATTTGAGGGTAATATTTTTTAAGTTGAAATTGGGGTGACGATTTTTCGCTCTTTAAATGATGCATCACGAACATTTTAATATCGTACAATTCCTCAATTGGGTTGTTGGAATTATTGCAAATACCATCAATACCGGTGCAAATCATATCAAAAAGTGAAAACGAAACCGCTTCAACTAATTTTGTTTTATTAGCAAAATGCACGTAAATGGTTTTTTTAGAAATGCCCATTTCGTGAGCAATATCGTCCATCGTTACACTCTTAAATCCAAGGTTTAAAAACAAGTTTTCAGTTGTATGTATAATTTTTTTTCTCATAATCTCGGGCAAATGTACAACAGGAAACTTTAAAAACAAAAATAGTTTCCTTAGTTTTAATGATTTCTTAATATTAAACAGAATAGAAAGGGTGTTAATTTGTGCAATTCCTTTATTTTTGTTCGATGCTTTCAATAGAACAATACCAACACGAATTCGTTTCATATTTAGAAAAATATGAAACCGGAAAGGAACCTAAAAACCTGTACCAACCCATTCAATATATTTTAGAATTAGGCGGAAAAAGATTGCGCCCAGTTTTAGCTTTAATGACGGCCGATATTTTTGGGGAAGATTATAAACTAGCCTTAAATGCTGCGCTAAGCGTTGAGGTGTTTCATAATTTCTCTTTAGTTCATGATGATATAATGGACGATGCGCCATTGCGTCGCGGCCACCAAACCGTACATGAAAAGTGGGATATTAATACCGGAATTCTTTCTGGAGATGCCATGCTAATTATGGCGTATCAGCTTTTTGAAAACTACGATGCGGAAACCTTTATGGAGCTTGCTAAACTCTTTAGTAAAACGGCGCTAGAGGTTTGTGAAGGGCAACAATACGATGTAGATTTTGAAACCAGAAACGATGTTAGTATTCCTGAATATTTAAAAATGATAGAATACAAAACAGCTGTTTTGGTTGCTGCAGCCATGAAAATGGGAGCTATTGTATCAAAGGCTTCACAGGAAGATCAGGATAATATTTATAATTTTGGTCGTTATTTGGGGATTGCTTTTCAATTACAGGATGATTATTTAGATGCGTTCGGTGATCCGAAAACCTTTGGGAAACAAGTTGGCGGAGATATTATAGAGAATAAGAAAACCTATTTGTATTTAAAAGCTTTGGAGTTTTCTAATGAAACCGATTGTGAGGAATTAATGGCATTGTTTGCATCAAATCCAGAAGATGTTTCAACCAAAATAGAAACGGCAAAACAGTTTTTTGTAAATTCAGGGGCGGCAGAGGCTACTCAAAAAGCAATTAAGGAATATACGCTAAAAGCTTTTACCGTACTGGAATCTTTACATGTTTCTGAAGATAAAAAAACGATGCTAAAAAACTTTGGCAGCCATTTAATGAACCGAACAGTGTAACCTTTTTTCCGAGTACTCGGATGTTCTATTATGCAATTACCCTCAAATTTTGAAGCTTTAATTAAAGAAGCTAACGCGTTAGATTTATATAAGAAGTTAATTCTTCAACTCAATAAAGATTTTCTTTTGGCAAATGTTGATTTGGGTTTTCATGAAGAAACCTTGCCGTCGAGTTTAAAACTACTTTTGCACGAAACGGTGTATAAACTTATTCAAGAAAAATTCACCGAATATTTAAACCTGCTTTATATTATCGATGTGTCGGAATCTGAGGTAAAAGCCTTAAATGGTGATGATATTTTAAAGCTTTCAGAAGATGTTTCCTTCTTAATATTGAAACGCGAATGGCAAAAAGTCTGGTTTAAGAATAAATATTCTTAAATTCAATAAAGATAATATTGTCCGAATTAAAAATTTTTAATATATTTGTTTCAAATAAACCTACGATATGTTTTCTAAAGCTTGTGAATATGGAATTAAAGCAGCAATTTTTATTGCTACAAAATCCTATGAAGATAAGCGTGTTAGCCCAAAAGAAATTGCCGAGGAAATAAATTCGCCCCAAGCTTTTACGGCTAAAATATTACAATCGTTGGTGCGTCATGATGTGGTGAGTTCTGTAAAAGGCGCTTATGGAGGCTTCGAAATTGAAAAACGTAAAATAAGTGAGGTTAAATTAGCTCAAATTGTGAATGCTATTGATGGCGACAGTATTTATGTTGGCTGTGGTTTGGGCTTAGCAAAATGTGACGAAAATCACCCATGTCCGGTGCACGACAAGTTTAAAAGCGTGAGGGAAGAACTTAAAAATATGCTAGAAAACACCACCTTAGAAGAGTTAGCGCTTAATATTAAATCTGGCGCTTCCTTTTTAAGAGCCTAAAAAAAATTTGATTATAAATAGGATAAATTTATCCGAAATAAATAAAGCTATGGAAACATTAAATAATTATGCTGAAAAACAAATAGGAGAATTAGTAGCTCAAGATTTTAGAACCGCTGCTGTTTTTAATAGTTATGGTATCGACTTTTGTTGCAAAGGAGATAGAACCATTGATGAGGTTTGCTCGAAAAAAGGGATTGATGCTAATGTAATTATGGAAAAATTAGATGCCATTTTTAACGAATCAACCAATCAGGCGGTAGATTATAAATCATGGCCTTTAGATTTATTAGTAGAATATATTGAGAAAAAACACCATCGCTATGTTGAAGAAAAAATTCCTGTAATACGTCAGTTTCTAGATAAACTATGTCGTGTTCATGGAGGAAGTCATCCTGAATTATTCGAAATTAATCAACTTTTTACAGCTTCGGCAGGAGAATTGTCGGCACACATGAAAAAGGAGGAACTCATTTTATTTCCTTTTATTAAAAAAATGACTTTAGCAGAAGGGCAAGCAGGAGCAATTCACGCGCCTCACTTTGGGACTGTAGAAAACCCTATTGCTATGATGAAGGAAGAACATGAAAATGAAGGTGAGCGTTTCAGACAAATTGATGCGCTTTCTAATCATTATAATCCACCTGTAGATGCGTGTAACACCTATAAAGTAACATTCGCTATGCTCGATGAATTTGAAAAAGATTTGCATTTACACATTCATTTAGAAAACAATATTTTATTTCCAAAAGCTATAAAATTAGAGCGGAAATTAAGGTAATAGAAACGTTGTTTTATAGCTTTAATCCTAGAAGGTCTATCATAATACCTTCTAGGGTTTTTTATTTCTACCTTTTAAGCTTGTTATATTTATCCATTAGAAACTCAAGTAATGCCGAAAAAATTAGTTGTTGTCTGTTTATTTAATTTTTTAATTGCAGCCTTAATGGGCTTGGCTTTGCGTTATTCGTTTTTAGATTCTGTGGGATTAAATTATAGGTTTTTAACCCATGCACATTCGCATATTGCTATGTTGGGTTGGGTGTATTTAATGCTTTACACGGCTATTGTGTATTATTTCGTTCCCGAATATAAAACGAAACCAATTTTTACCAAATTATTTTGGCTTACTGAAGTTGCTGTAGTAGGCATGATGTTGAGTTTTCCGTTTCAAGGCTATGCTGCGGTTTCTATTTCATTTTCAACTTTGCATATTTTTTGCAGTTATGCTTTCGTTTACTGCATTTGGAAACATCATAAAACTAAATCTGCAGTTACCAAATATTTACTAAAAGCATCGCTGGTTTTTATGGTGCTTTCTACAATTGGAGTTTGGTGTTTAGGACCGGCGGTGTCTATTTTAGGTTCGGCTTCGGCATTTTATCAAATTGCGATTCAGTTTTTTTTACATTTTCAATTTAATGGGTGGTTTTTGTTGGCCATTTTTGCTGTGTTTTTTCATCTGGTTAAGGTGGAAAATACACCTGTTTTTAAATACTTTTTTTGGACGTTAATAGTATCCACAGTATTAACTTTTGCTTTACCTATTCAATGGTTTGCTCCACATCCAATATTGCTTTGGATTAATGGTTTTGGGGTGGTTTTACAATTTGTGATGCTCTTTTTATTTCTGAAATTGATCCCTTTTAAAAAGGAAGGAGAAGCTCAACCGAAACTCATTATCAATTTATATCGGTTCGCCGTGCTGTGTTTCGCGGTAAAAACCATTTTTCAATTAGCCTCTTTAGTACCTGAATTTTCAAACGTGGTTTATGGGCATCGCAACTTTGTTATTGGTTTTATACACTTATTAATGTTAGGGGTAGTGTCTAGTTTTTTGTTTTCTTTTATTCTGAAAAGTGGATGGCTTTCGAACTCCAAATGGTTAAATATTGGGGTTTATAGCTTTTTGTTAGGCTTTATTTTAACCGAAGTGTTATTGCTTGTTCAAGGCTGTAAATTCTTTGTTGGAAGCGGGCTGATTCCAAATTACTATTTACTTCTTTTTCTTTGTAGTGTATTATTGCCTTTCGGAATAGGACTTTTTATAGTCCATGTTACAAGGTGTAAATTGAAATAATTTACTTTAATTTTTAGAGGAAGTTAGTGATGATATTACGGAATGGTTTTTAAAATGGCAGCAATAGTTTCATCGTTGTCAACGCCTAAGCCTTCTTGCTGATGGATTAATTCGCCAGCAGGATTAAACACACTAATAATATTGGAGTGTGAAAAATCGATTGGTGAAATTTCTTTGTATTTCATAGAAAGTACATTGGCAAATTCTCGAACTCCTGATGTGGTGCCTTGTAGAAACATCCATTGTTCGCCGTCCATTTCATTTTCAATAGCAAAAGCTTTTAAACGTTGGGGTGTGTCTGTTTCAGGATCTATACTAACCATCACAAATTGGATGTTTTTAATGTCTTCCAAAGGTAGTTTCGTTTCAATATTACGCATATCGGCAACTAATCTCGGGCATGCTGCTTTGCATGATGTGTAAATCATAACCATGACTAAGGTTTTTCCTTTTAAGGCTTTTAGTTCTATGGTTTTTCCTTCTTCAGTATCCCATTTTGAAGTTAAATTGAATATCGATGTTTCGGAAATGGCATCATTGAGTATTGGTATTTCAGAGCTTAAAGCTTGTAAATCCATTTTGCAAACAGCGCAATTGCCAGGTTTGTTGAAGGTTTTATTGCCTTCGCACTTCATTGGGCATTGGTAAGTTGTTGAATTGTCGCTATTAGATTTCGTGTTAGAATTGCAAGTTTGCAAAAGCAACGTTGTTATTATTAAAATGAATATGTGTTTTAAAGCTTTCATAGGTTTATTGTTTAGTTATGTCTTTTGCGCATCGAAATCCTAAATTTTTCATAGCGTATTTGGCTTTCAAGCTTCCTCGTATGGCATAGCGCATAAAGGCGGCATAATTCATTAAATCGGTTGCATTTATGGCAGCGCTTCCACAGAATAGATTAGAATCTTTATCTACATCTTTTCGAGATTCACCAGTAATTAAAACCGAATTAAAATCCAATGTCCATTCCCAAACTAAGCCATGTAAATCGTAAACACCCCAAGCATTTTTTGGATGTAACCCAATGCTGTTTTCATTGGAATGTGGTGCTTCATACCAAGCTAATATTTGTTTGTTGAAGGTTGGTTTTACACGGGCATCTTTTGTGGTTTCATCAGCCATAGCTACGTATTCCCATTCATCAATTGTAGGTAAACGTTTATCTTGACATTCGCAGTAAGCTTTCGCTGCAAACCATGATATGTAGGTTACTGGGCTATTTGGTTTTTCGGTTGGTTTGATGTTTAAATCGTTGTCCCAATTAGCGAGATAACTTTTGTCTGTAAATAATTTTAAGGCTTTAGATTTTTGCCATTTTGGGTTTGATTTCAGAAAAAGGATATATTCTGCATTGGTAACTGGGTATATGTCTATTTCAAAATCTTTGACTTCCACAACGGTTGAATCTCTACCATATAGAGGGATGTAACGGCTGCCTTCAATATAAACCATGCCTTTAGATTGGGCATAAATACATGTTTGGGACACCAACAAAACAAACAGTAATCTAAAGGCTAGGTTTTTCATTATTAATTATTATTTGCTGTTTCTTACTTGTTCTACCATGGCTTTAGTAACTACGGTTTTATTGTTGCCCCAGCTGTTGTAAACGTAGGTTAGTACATTAGCGATTTCGTCTGGAGACAGCATTTGTCGCGTCATAACACTGTTGTATTTTTGACCATTTACGGTAATTTCTCCTGTTTTTCCGTGAAGCACAATACCGATAGCACGATTAACATCAGCATTTAAATAATCGGATTTAGCTAAAGGAGGAAAGGCATTCGGAATCCCTTGACCTTCTGCTTGATGGCAAGCAAAGCAGGTTTGCATATAGGCTTGTTTTCCAAATTCCATTTGTTCTTCGAAAGATTTTGCAGGAATTTCAGAAGCTATAATTTCATCTGTTGTAGGCATTTGCTGTATGCCTGGGCCTTCGGGTAAGTATATATCGTCTCTTATTTCTCCAGAATATATAGTCTTATTTTCTTCACCTTCCACTTTAAGCATCCCTAAAGCGCCTTTGTTAAATGCTCTAAAAATAGAGTGATCGACTAAAATAAATGTACCGGGAACATCCACTCGGAATTCTACCATAGCAGCGCCACCGGCAGGAATTACAGTGGTTTGTACATTGGTATTTACTAAGTCTCCACCTTCAACATGTACTTTATCAAATATTTCACCAATAACATGGAATGAAGATACTAAGCCAGGTCCACCATTTCCAACAAAAAGTCTAACGGTTTCACCAACTTTTGCAGTTAACGCGTTATCGCCAGTAAGGGCGCCTACTTTTCCATTGAAAACTACGTAGTCGGCATTTTCATCTACAGCTTTTTGCATATCAAAAGGTTGTAATCCACGTTCACCATTTTTTCCTTTGGTGTAAAAATCACCTTGCATCACATAGTATTCTTTGTCTACAGGAGGTAAACCACCTTCTGGTTCAACCAAAATTAAGCCGTACATGCCGTTAGCAATGTGCATTCCAACAGGAGCTGTTGCGCAATGGTAAACGTATAGACCAGGATTTAAGGTTTTAAAGCTGAATGTTTTTTCGTGCCCTGGGGCTACAAAAGAAGATTCGGCGCCACCACCTGGGCCTGTTACGGCATGCATATCTATATTGTGTGGTAATTTGTTATCAGGGTGGTTTTGTAAGTGAAATTCAACTTCATCGCCAACACGTGTTCTAATAAAACTTCCTGGAACCGTGCCACCAAAAGTCCAATACATGTATTTTACACCATCGGTCATTTCGCCTTCTTTTTCAAGAATTTCCATTTTCACGATAAGCTTTTTTGCTTTTCGTCTTCCGACAGGTGTTGGTACGTGTGGTGGAGATGTGAGTTCTGCTAACATTTCTCGACTAACAGGAATTTCAGATGCGTCGGTTTGTTTTTGTTCTTTTTTATCAGAACAAGCTGTGAACATTAAAGCGCCCAATAATGTTAATCCAAGTAGAGATTTTAGTTGTTTCATTAGTATTAATTTTTTAGTGTTTTTAAACATCAGTCTAAATAGGATAAAAAAGTCCTATTTCAGATGGTCAAAGTTAATACTAAAGCTAGCTATAAAATATGACAAATGTCAGTTTTATCCTAAAAGAGAAATTTATTCTAAAAAAAAGAATCCTGGTTTAAAAATGGAATCTGACAAAAGGAGCCCAAGCTTGAGAATATATGCTTTTTTCGTCATCATACAATACGTCGTAACGTACTCCAAATGTAATATTGCCATTGCGGTATCCTGCACCGAAATATAAAGCAGGTATCCAATAATTGGTGTCTTCGATGTTTAAATTAACATTATAGCGTCTGTTAACATTTAACTGCTCAAACTCGGCGGAAAGCTGAATTTCGTTTATAGGGTTAACAAATCCAATAATACTTCCACCTAAAATAGTAGATTTATAAACGTTTTTCTGACTATTATATGTACCATTTAAACCGACACCTAAAGAGAATGTATTGTTAAATTGGTACATGGCATTGGGGGCTAGAGTAGCCGTGAAATATTCGTTTCCAAAATTTAAGCCTATACTACCACCGTATTTAACATGTTCCCAAAAGTCACCTCTGAATTGTTGCGCGTGTAATTTGTTTAGGTTAGAAAACAAAATGATAGAAAAAACAATAAGGGCCTTATTAATTGTCGGAAATAGTTTCATAAGATTCAGAAAATGGTAAGAATTTAACACAAAGTACTGTTGTATTAGTTAAATCACGATTATTTGCTATAAATATAGTTAAAGAAACCTCTAATTTTACTAAAAGTTGTATTTTTGAGAAATATTTTGACTAACCTACAAGGGATTAAAAATAGCAATGGATAAATTTTCATTTTTAAATGCAGCACATACAGCATATTTTGCCGATTTATACGAGCAATATTTGCAAAGTCCAGATTCGGTAGAGCCGAGTTGGAGAGCCTTTTTTCAAGGGTATGATTTTGGTAGTGAAAACGCCGAATTTAACGAAGAAATTGTAGAGAGTGCTTCTACAAAAATACCAGAACACGTACAGAAAGAATTTCAAGTTGTAAGACTTATTGATGGTTATAGAATGCGCGGGCATTTGTTTACTAAAACAAATCCTGTACGCGATCGCCGTTCGTATTCACCAACTTTAGAACTCGAAAATTTCGGTCTTACCGCAAACGATTTAGATACCGTTTTTAATGCGGGAGAAATTTTAGGCATAGGTGTAAAAACACTACGTGAAATTGTTGTTCACCTAGAAAAAATATATTGTAGTTCTATTGGTATAGAATACATGTATTTGCGTAACCCAGAAGTTATCGCATGGTGGCAAGAGCAGCTTAATGCTAATGACAATCAGCCTAATTTTTCTGCGGAAACCAAAAAATATATTCTTTCAAAATTAAATCAAGCAGTTACTTTCGAGAACTTTTTGCAAACAAAATATGTTGGGCAAAAACGTTTTTCATTAGAAGGTGGCGAGTCGCTTATACCAGCCATTAGTAATGTGCTTTTTTATGCTGTTGAAAAATACGGTGTTAAAGAATGTGTATTAGGTATGGCACATCGTGGTCGTTTAAGTACACTTATAAATATTTTTAGAAAACCTGTTAACGAACTGTTTAGCGAGTTTGATGGAAAAGATTTTGAAGATGTTGATATTGATGGTGATGTAAAATACCACTTAGGATTAACACTTGATAAAACGTACCAAAACGGTAAAAATATTAAGATGAATTTGGTTCCGAATCCATCGCATCTTGAAACCGTAGCGCCTGTTGCCGAAGGGATTACACGGGCTAAAATTGACAGTGATTATGATGGAGACGACTCTAAAATACTACCTATTATTGTGCATGGTGATGCCGCTATTGCAGGTCAGGGTATTGTTTATGAGGTAGCCCAAATGAGTAAGCTTGCTGGTTACAAAACTGGAGGAACCGTACATATTGTTGTAAACAACCAAATTGGTTTTACAACCAATTATTTAGATGCACGATCTAGCACCTACTGTACTGATGTGGCTAAAGTAACCTTATCTCCCGTGTTACACGTTAACGCAGACGATGCTGAAGCTGTTGTTCACGCTGTAGAAATGGCATTAGAATACAGAATGCGATACAAAAAGGATGTCTATATCGATTTATTAGGCTATAGAAAATATGGTCATAATGAAGGTGATGAGCCAAGATTTACACAGCCTAAATTATATAAGGAAATTGCGAAACATGCCAATCCGTTTAAAATTTATGCAGATAAATTAATTGCTGAAAAAACAGTAGATCAGGCATATGTTGATGGCATTATTTCAGATTTTAAAGATACCTTAGAAAAAGAATATACAAAATCGAAAGAAGCAAAATCTTCGAAAGTACGTGAGTTTATGTCCGAACGTTGGACCGGTTTTGAACGCCAAGGTGTACAGTCTATGCTTATCTCTGAAGATACAAGTTATCCGAAGGAAAACTTAGAAGCGATTTCTAAAGTGGTTTCTACAGTGCCTAAAGGAGTGAAGTTTTTGCGCAAAGCGGAACGTATTCTTGCTGGTCGTGAAAAAATGGTTTTTGAAACCGATACTTTAGACTGGGGAATGGCTGAAACTTTAGCATACGGAAGTTTACTTGAAGAAGGATTTAATGTTCGTATCTCTGGACAAGACGTAGAGCGTGGAACTTTTAGCCACCGTCATGCTATTTTACGGGATGAAATTTCAGAAGAACGTATTAATTTGTTAAATACAAATCCGGAAAATAAAGGTAAAATGGATATTTATAATTCATTTTTATCAGAATATGGCGTACTTGGTTTCGATTATGGTTACGCCATGGCAAACCCTAATACACTAACCATTTGGGAAGCTCAATTTGGAGATTTCAGTAATGGAGCTCAAATTATATTCGATCAATATTTGTCGGCTGCCGAAGATAAGTGGAAAGCGCAAAATGGTATCGTTGTTTTGTTACCACACGGTTATGAAGGGCAGGGCTCTGAGCATTCTTCTGCTAGAATAGAGCGTTACTTACAATTATGTGGTGATGATAATATGATTGTTGCCGATTGTACAACACCTGGAAACATGTTCCATTTGTTACGTCGCCAAATGAAACGTAATTATAGAAAACCATTAATTGTTTTCACTCCTAAAAGTTTATTACGTCATCCAAAAGCCGTGTCAAGCATAAAAGATTTGTCTACTGGGCAGTTCGAAGAAGTAATTGATGATACCATAAACCCAACGAATGTTAAGAAATTAGTGTTCTGTACAGGGAAATTCTATTACGATTTATTAGCTGAAAGAGAAGAACTTGGAAATGAGAGCGTGGCCTTAGTAAGGTTAGAGCAGTTATTCCCACTTCATCTAGAAAAAATACAAGCTGTTATTGATAGATATCCAAACGTAGAAAATTATGTTTGGGCACAAGAAGAACCAAAAAACATGGGGGCTTGGAGTCATATGGCACAACGTATGGATTTAGTGAAGTTAGAAGTTTCATCACGTCCATATAGTTCTGTTCCTGCACCAGGTTCTAGTACTAGAGATAAAAGAAGACAACGTCGTGTTATCGATGAAGTTTTTGGGAATTAAAGAAAAAAATAAAATTCATATACCATTAAAATTATAAAAAATGATTTTAGAAATGAAAGTGCCTTCACCAGGCGAGTCTATTACAGAAGTAGAAATTGCTACTTGGTTAGTTGAAGATGGCGATTACGTTGAAAAAGACCAAGCCATTGCTGAAGTAGATAGTGATAAAGCAACTTTAGAATTACCTGCAGAAGCAAGTGGAATAATCACGCTTAAAGCGGAAGAAGGCGATGCTGTCGAAGTTGGAGCGGTTGTTTGTTTAATTGATACAAGCGCAGAAAAACCAGCTGGTGGTGAAGCACCAAAAGCGGAAGTTAAAGCAGAAGCTCCAAAGGCTGAAGCACCAAAAGCAACTGAAGCAAAAACATACGCTACAGGTACAGCAAGTCCGGCAGCTAAAAAAGTTTTAGCTGAAAAAGGAATTGATGCTACATCGGTTTCAGGAACAGGAAAAGCAGGACGTATTACTAAAGAAGATGCCGTAAATGCAGTGCCTTCAATGGGAACGCCAACTGGCGGTAACCGTGGTACGTCTAGAAGTAAAATGTCTATGTTACGTAGAAAAGTAGCCGAACGTTTAGTTGAGGTGAAAAATACAACGGCTATGTTAACCACGTTTAACGAGGTTGATATGTCTCCTATATTTGCCTTACGTTCAGAATATAAAGAAACCTTCAAAGCCAAACATGGCGTTGGTTTAGGGTTTATGAGTTTCTTTACTTTAGCTGTGGTTAGAGCATTAGAAATGTACCCTGCAGTAAATTCAATGATGGATGGCAAAGAAATGTTATCATATGATTTCTGCGATATTAGTATCGCCGTTTCAGGCCCAAAAGGATTAATGGTTCCTGTAATTCGTAATGCTGAAAACTTATCGTTTAGAGGTGTAGAATCGGAAGTGAAACGTTTAGCGCTTCGTGCTAGAGATGGTCAAATTACTGTTGATGAGATGACGGGTGGAACATTTACAATTACTAATGGTGGTGTATTCGGATCTATGTTATCTACTCCAATTATTAACCCACCACAAAGTGGAATTTTAGGAATGCACAACATTGTAGAGCGCCCAGTGGCAATCGATGGTCAAGTTGTAATTCGTCCAATAATGTATGTGGCATTATCTTACGATCATAGAATTATTGATGGTAAAGAGAGTGTAGGGTTCTTAGTCGCTGTAAAAGAAGCTCTAGAAAATCCAACAGAATTATTAATGAACAATGATGTTAAAAAGGCTTTAGAGCTTTAGTAACGATAAGTTTTATAATATAAAAGGGTCTTTCTTCAATTGAAGAAAGACCCTTTTTTTAGGAGGTTAATTTTTTTTTACTTTTTAAAATAACATGTAGAGGTTCAGTGAGATGACGAGAGCAGCTAAAATAAAAAGTACGATTAAAACGAGCTTGTTAATTTTGGTTTCATCTTGATGCATGGTTTTGGTTTTAAACATGTATTCTTGGTTTTGTAATAAAAAAGAGATATTTTGAACGTATCCAGTTTTTATTGAGGTTTTACTTATGGGTGTTGTATAATAGCACTGTAAAGGTATGTTGTATTAAGCTTAAAAAAAATACGCTTTTCTACGTATTTTTATCCCCAAGAAGGTTTGTTGAAGTGAATTTTGGAAATACAAAAAGCTCTAAATCATTACAATTTAGAGCTTTTTTTTAATTCTCCCTAAGAACTAATTAATAGCACTGTAAAGATATATGTTATTGAGGGAATAAAAAATACGCACTTCTACGTATTTTTATAAAAATGCTTTATTTATATTGGCCCAAATGGCTAAAGAAGTTGGTTTTTTATCTAAATTTAGTTTAGCAACCATATTACTACGGTGTTTATCTACCGTGCGTATTGAAATAGAAAACTCGTTTGCAATATCTTGGCTTGTTTTGTTTTCAGAAATAAGGCGCACTATTTTTAATTCAGATTTTGTAAGAAGTTCTAAGTTTTTAGGCTTAACAATAGTGTTATGCTTCAGGTTTGGCGCTATTTCTTTACTGAAATAAGGCTTTCCTGTTAAAACTTGTTTGATGCAGGTTTCAATTTCTTCAACAGCAAACTCTTTTAGAATGTACCCGAAAACGCCAGCATCAATGGCTTGATCGTAAACTTCTTCTTCTTTATCAAAAGTGATAAGTATAACTTTTGTTGGTAATTTATGCTTTTTACACGCTTGCGCAATTTCCAAACCTGTTTTATGCGGCATTCTAATATCAAGCACTGCAATTTCGGGCTCTAATTTCACTATTAAATTATAAGCGGTATTGCCGTCCTGAGCGCTTCCGATAATATTAAATCCTTTGGAGGTTAAAAAGTCGGTAAGCCCACGCAACATGAGTGGATGATCATCGGCTATGACGATGGTTGTATTCATTAATGTGTTAGTAAGGGAGTGATAATTGCTATTTTGACTAAAGTAAACGATTATAACTTCAAATACAAGTATTTTTTTTCATAATCAATAATGCCTTTTGCCTTTTTTAAAATATCAGCGCCAATAATACCGTCGACAGGTTTTGAATTATGATTAATTAGCGCTGTGTTTACATGCGATAAATTGAACAAAACCAGCACCACCTTGTTGTTACTCCATTTGCCAATTTTAACTTTGTTTTTTTTAGACATTTTGGTGTCCATATCAATAGCTCCCGCGCCAGCGGCTTTTATTAAAGAATCTTCAGCTTTAAGCTTAAAAGTTTCAACAGCTTCAAAACCAACGCAAGAACTTGACGCTCCCGTGTCTAAAATAAAAAGGCCTTTTTTTCCATTGATAGACGCTTTAATTTCGAAATGATTCGTCTTGGTTAAATGCAGTTTTACTTTGGTATAACCTTTATTTAGAAGGAACTCTTGAAGGCTTTTGCTCATGGGTTTTTCGTTTGAGGCATAAAAATAGTATAAACACTGCAATTAATAGTGAGATTACAACATAAATGTAGTGGTTGTCTGGTTGTGGCTCTGAAAGTTGGCCATAGTAGACAAAGGCGCTCCAGTAATAAGGTGATTTTTTCAAATTACTGATTTCTTGGTTTTCGAGGTAGTTTATTTTCGATTGCCAATTGGCTGTAAAAACTGACTGTTCCTGATTGTAATTTTGGTAAAAATCAGTCATAATCTGTGATGTTGATAAATCGTTTATTTGCCAAAGTGAAAATAAAACGTTTTGAGCGCCGGCATATTGAAAACCACGGGCAATACTCATAGCGCCCTCACCTTTATAAAGCTTCCCTATGCCTGTTTCGCATGCACTCAACACAACGAGGTTGCTATTTAAATCTAAGCTGTATAATTCATTTAAAAACAAGGTATCGTCATAAAATGAAAGGTTTGATGGTTTTATAAAATCGCCACTACTCGCGTGTGTAGATAAATGAATAGTACCATAGTTTGGTGCGTTTTTAATGAAATTTGCTTTAGTTGCTTCCGCATTCATAAAAAGTTTTGAAGGCATTTCTTTTTTAATAGCTTGTGCTTCGGTTATAGAATACGAGAGTGTTTGGTTTGTGTTTTCAAAAACAGGAAAAAAGCCTAAAACATCTTGATTTTTATGATTTTTAGAAGGGTTTAAATACAGTGTAATACTGCTGTTGTACGTTATTGTTTGTGACTTAATTACAAAAGGCATTTTTGCAAACGCTGCAGTTTTCGTGGGGTTATTAAGTAAAGCTTCAAAAGGAACAAAGTTTAGAAAGCCATCAGGTATTATAATTACGTTTTTATGGTTTGAAAGCGCCTTAAAATTTAAAGTTTCATAGAGGTTGAACGCCTGATTTGTATAATTCTGAATATCGTTGTTTATGTTTGAAGGCTCGTTAAAAAGTGTGATGAAGTTAGAAATATCAGACTTAACATCGGTATGTAATGGCAATCGATGTAGCTGAATGGTTTCACTTGAAATAATAAATTGATAAATACTGTTTTTACCATAAAAATACTCCGATAAAATGGCTTGATCTTTTCGTAATTGAGATTTAAGCACATCGATAGAAAATACATCATTTTCTTCTGGATGAATTTCAGAAATTAGAGATTTCATCTGTTTTAACGCCATACTTGTCACGCTAAGTTTTGTGCTTAAGTCGCTTATGGCTTCTGTACTTAAGTCCCTCTGAACTAATTGGCTTGTTAATTGTTCTTGCTGTTTCAATAGTTTGAATTCTTTCTGAAGCAAACTATCGTTGGGGAATTGTTGTAATTGTCGTTTTTTTAAAAACATATCTTTTAATACGGAAGCTTTGCTGTTTTCGGCATATTGCAACGCACGAACTAAAAGTGATTTATTTTGAGTTTCAGAAAAACGATCGAATAAAATATCAATACATTTCTCACTTCGTATGCGGTTATTGGTTTCGTTTAAAATTTTAGTTTCCTGGGATGTCCAATTAGTTTGTAATAATTTAGAAACATAAAAACTAAGGTCTAAACTTTGTAAAGCCACGTCAGGATTTGTCTCAATTTCCGCATATAAATCGAAAATATCAATAAACTTGTTTTCAGCGTAAAGTATGTTTTTATCGGGCAAACTATTACTTTTTAACTGTGGAAGAAGTACTTTTAATGCAGCGTTTAAATGTGTGTAAACAGCATTGGGTTGTTTTAAAAAATAATAAAGTTGTGCTTCTTCAAGATGAATTTGTGCCTTATTACGTTGAGTGATTTTGTTTTTTAACTGTTCTTTTTTATAAGAAGAAAAAGGAACTAATGCCTTATTGTAATCTTTATTTTTTAAATGAATGAGGTAAGTGTTTCTGGCTTCATTTAAGTTAGATGAAAGGTTTGTTTCGCCTAGAATCGAAACTTCAGGAATTTGATTTAAAGCAATTAAACTTTCCGATTTAATTTGAAGTAAATGTGCTTTTTTATCTTCCGGAAGGTTTTTAATATTTAAGCCATTATCAACTGTTTTAATAACAGTTTTGTGTCTTCCTAAGGTGTAATATAGTTTTGCTAAATTTATGGAGCCACTAATTTGATGGGGTGTATTTTTATTTTTTTTAGCTAAATAAACGTAACGGTTTATGGTGTTTAAAGCATTGGTAAAATCGCCTGTTTTTGTATATAATGTGCCTAGTGGGTTTAAGGCGTTTTCGATAATATCAAAATCTGAAATTTCAGAAAGTTCATTATCTTGATACCGTTTTAAAGCATCTTCATAAGTTAAAATGGCTTCTTTTAACTGGCCTGCTTCAAATAAAAAGTAAGCTTTATGGGTTTGCAGAAAAACCAAGGCTAATTGTTCGTCTTGGGTTTTTACTTCAGCTTTAAAGTTGTTTTCTCGTTTTTTTAAATGTTGAAGGGCACCTTGGTTTGGATTAGCAATAAAGGTTTCCGTAGTGATATATATAGTTTCTTCTAGAGTTTGAGAAAATCCGAAGCCGTAAATAAAGAAAAGTAGAAAATAGATTTTGTTCATAATTTCGGCTAAGCAAAAAGTACTTCAGATTTAGAATTTCCAGATGGCATAAAATTGCCAATAATTAAAATTATCTTCAAAATTCATAATATATCGGGCGCCTAAGCTAGGGCCAATTCGGGCAAAACCTACAGTAGCTTCAAGAAGCAAACCTGTGCGTAAATTGGTAAATGTATTGGTTTCGCTATAATTTTCTTCAAAAGAATTAAAGAGTGCGTTATCCGTAGCATCGCCTTCAAATTGTTCAATATATAAGTCTTGCTTGCTTTTTTCGCTTACTGAAATGGTGTTTTGTACACCAGCGCCCAAACCAACAAAGTTGTTTACATTGTAGCGTAATAAAACAGGGATGTCCCAGTCAATATTTTGGTAAGAGTTGTTTGTGGTGGTACGTTGTAAAAAACGGAACCCTTGGGTGCTTTCTGGAATAAATTCTTCTACAACGGTGGTATTGGCGTCGTAATTATGGAAATTATTCATAAGTTCGATTTGCCAGTAAAAGCGATACGATTTATATGGGGATAATGTGGCGCCGATAAAATAACTTTCGGAATTTTTTAAATCGCTAAAAGAATTATATCCCATTTTGGCTCCAATAGAAAGACCTGGTAAAAACCTAGTAGTAGAATAATTGGTGATTATCGGATCGTTTTTATCAAAAATAATAGCCGTTCTACTTTTGGTTTTCTGCTTGTGGAAATCTTTAGCAAACTTCACCTTATATTTAACAAAGCCTTTAGTGGAATCGTATTCTTTTACATTTTTTTGTTCGCTGCCTGGTAAATAAATATTTTTAAAGGTGAAAATAGCCTGCTTGTCAGTAAAGGTAGTGTCCAAACAACTGTAAAGGACTTCGCGCTTTGGGCAGATTTCGCATTTGGGATACATATCGACAACTTCAATAGTCGATTTATCTAACATATCTGGAATATCGGTTTCCAAACGGATGGTGTTTGCTGGGCCTTCACCATTATTTTGAAACTTGATTTTATACTTTAAGGTTTTAAAACGTACCAAGCGGTAATTCATAAAAGTACCGTTCGACGACATTTTATTAGGATCGTGCGAGGTTACAATTTCCATTTCCATGTCTTTTACCTTATGGTTGTCGTAGTTAGAATCGGGCACATAAATACCACGCACTGAAATTATAGCGCTGGTATCTTTAATCATTTCTGCTGTGGTTTTTAAGCTGAAAAAGATGTTGCGCTCTTCGTTAGGTTGCATATTATCAAATTCGATAACGCGCCAGTTTTTATATAATGATTGTGATTCTGATAACGTTAAAGGTAAGTTGGTTTTTATGGTAGAATCTTGTGGAATGTCTTGATAAGCTTCCATTTTATAATTTGTAGAGGCTAAAAAGATGTTCTGGTTTTCAATTTTATTGGTGCTAACGAAGGCATCGGTAGGACTATTTTTTTCATTATGATGCATCCTTGTGTCGGTCAACTCAAAATTATCGGCACTGTATTTTAATTCATTATAAAACAGGAAAAGTTTACCTTTAGTGCTGTAGTTTTTGGTGTTTTTATAACTTAAAATGGTAACTATATCTTGTTCTGGAACGGGTTCTCTGTTTCGTTTTAAGGTAAAATCGTCTTCCATAGAAGCTTCATCCTGAAAATCATCAGTAACCGAGGTGATGTTTATTTTTTTAGGACGTGCCGTTGGAGGTTTTCCGGTGTCGTAATTATTGGTAGCCCATAGCTTTACTTCATATTCGCCTTTCTTTTTGTAAGTGTGTTTTGGCGTGGCTTGTTTACTGTAGCTCCCGTCTCCCATTTCCCAGTAATGAGTATAAAAAGCTTTTGGTGCACCTGCAATTTGATTTAAGGCGGGTGTTTCTGGCGATAGTAATACGGTGTTTGCTGTAACGGTTGCTTTTATGGAGGCTGTTCTAGTTATTGTGTCTGTAGATTGTTCTTGAGCAAAAACAGATAAAGGGAGGAACGTAAGTAGGAGTAGGGCAGTAAAATGTCTCATAAAACAATGCGGGTTATTTGTTTATAAAGATACAAAAGAGATTGGTTTTTAGAGTATAGGGATTTGTTTTAAGGCTGTGATTTCTAAAAAAATCTTGTATGTATTAATAGGAAACTAAGATATAATTAACCTACATGAAAAGGTTGGTTATAATGATGGTGAAGTTTGCCCAAAGCATAACAAACACCCACACGATAATTATTTTTATAAAAGTACGCTTCCCCATATTAATACATCAAAAGTGGAGCTGTTTTGTTACCCGTACATTTTAATTTTTTTTAAATTAAAAACCCAGAAACAAAAGTTTCCGGGTTTAAAAAGTAGGTTAATTAAAAATCCCTCAATAATTAATTAACAATTTGGGGCAAAAAAAGGTGTTACGGTAATGCGTTGATAATAGCTGTAAGTTGTGCTTGTGTTACGGTTGCTGTTTCACTTTCGGTAATAGTGATGATGCCGTTTTCTACTATGGTTGCTGCTTGTACAGCGTATTTCCAATTGCCTTCATCTTCGCTAACAAAAATAACGTGACATTCTAAACCTACCGGGATTTGCCCGTAGTGTTCACTAAATAAGCCTGTGTTTGCGTCGTAAGTATCTAAGTTTGCTAATGCAGCAGGTTCACCATCATAAGATAAATATACACCACTGTTTGTGTTATCGTAGCCTTCTGGTGCGGCAACTAAAATGGTTGTTTTTTCTCTTGGGTCGTTATAAAAACGATCTACGTTAGTCCATCCAAAGTCGCCAATAAAAGCATAATAGTTGTTGCCTTCTGCAAATACACCACGTTCGTCACCATTTTCATTTTGGGCTTCTTCCCAAACTAAATTACCATCGTCGTCAATATTACCGTCCCATAAAATCATGTCAGGGTCAACGTCTCCAGTTAAAGCGGCAGGGATTCCTAATTGCATGGTGCCGTTAAGTTGTAAATCTGCTCCGTTTTGTGTGGCATTTATAAAGAACTCACCACCAGAAATTAGTAAGGCTTTGTCATTGGTTGCTGTAAGCCCCATTGTAGGTTTATTGGTAACTAGCATATGGCCTCTTTCAAACAATTCCACAAATTCTAAATCTATGGCACCAGTAATAGGGTTTCCATTTAAGGTTAAATTATTTGTACTGAAGCTAATATCTACGCCGTTTTCCGAAGTTAAAGTTATCCATCCATCAGCGGCATCAAACTGAAACGTTTGTGTTAACCCCTCTAAAGCATCGTCTTGTATGTTTCTAAACTCGGCAGCAGTTGCTGGAATTATAAGTTCGATATCGTTGTCATCTTTTGTTGAACAGCTTGTGAAAATTAAAGCCGATACAAGTAAAGTACCTAAAATGTGTTTTAAATTTTTCATTGTCTTTCGTTTTAAATTGATTATTCACCTTTATATAAACAGGGCTTTAGTTTTGTTACCCTGTTTATGGTATTATTTTAAAATTTCTTTTTATTGTTGAGGTTGACTCATAATAAGTTGATCTACAATAGCATCTCCAGAAGCCACTAAAGCAATCATTTTACGAGCGTATGCTTCAGTTGAGGCGTAACCTTTGGCTTTCCCAGAAACTGTTTTTACTTCCCAAAAGTAATTTCGGTTTTCAGTGGTGTTCGCTTCATTTTGTAGCATGAAATAACTTGAAATTTGTTTGTTCATTATAATTTCGTTGCTCGTTGTTAAAGCAATCATACGTTTTGCTTCTTCAAGGCTCGGTGCTGTGCCAGCATATTTTCCTTTGTTGGTTTGTACAGCCCAATCGAATACTTGCGTTATGGTATTTTCTGAAACAGTAATAATATTGTTTTCAGTATTGATCATTGTTTTTTCGTTAGTAGCATTTAAATTTGAAATCGATAACACTACAATTGCGGTCATTAAAATTGAATTTCTCATAATTTCTAAATGTTTATTGTTGTTAAAATTTGGTTTAATTCGTTTAGCCAATCTGACTGTTACACCCTTATATCAAAACCATTTTAAATTTGTTACCCTTTTTTTTGAAAGTTTTTTTACATTCGTTGTAAATACAAGGGGTAATGAGTGAAAAAAAAATACACGAAGACCAGAAATATATTGTAGGTTTATTAAAGAACAACAGCTTTATAATACAAGCCATTTACGATAAGTTTGCGCCTAAGGTGATTAATTATATTAAGTTGAATAGCGGTACGCGAGATCAAGCGCAAGATGTTATACAAGACACCTTAATAACGATTTACAACCAAGCGAGCCAGAAAAACTTACAATTAACCTGTCCGTTCGATGCATATTTTTTTCTCCTTTGTAAAAGGAAATGGCTAAACGTGTTAAAAAAATCTTCGAATAAAGAGGTAACAATTAATGAGGAAGTGCTATCTAAAGGAGACGAGGCTCAAGAATTTGCTTTCGAAACAGCAGTGTTTGGAGAAAAACAAGCCTTATTTGCCGAAATGTTCGAAAAATTAGGAACCGCTTGTAAAGATTTGCTAAAGGCGACTTTCAAAATAAAATCAATGGAAGAAGTTGCTGCAAGTTTAAATGTAAGTTATGCTTATGCACGAAAAAAAAAATCGTTGTGTATCGGCAAACTCACCGAGTTAGTTAGAGCGTCGCCAAAATTTAACCACCTTAAAAATTAACCAAAATGGCAGAGCAAGATTATATACAATTTGAAGATTATCTTTCCGAAAACCTCTCGGAAGCAGATAAGTTAAGCTTTGAAAATAAGTTGAATACAGATAGCGCTTTCGCGGAAAGGTTTCAAACCTACAAAAATTTGTCTCATTATTTAAGTGATAAATTTGGAAATGAAACCGAATCGGAAGCCTTTAAAGAGAATTTAAAAAGCATATCGAGCAAATATTTTGTACAACAGGACGAAGCTATTTCCGAAGAAAAAAGCAGTAAAAAATCTTTTACGTTTTATAAATATGCCGTAGCAGCCTGCGCTATTTTAATGATAGGTGTTTTTACTTTTAATCAATTTTCAAATCCAACTTATAACGATTTTAACACGTTCGATACAATGAGTTTAACCGTGAGAGGTGATAATGATGCTCTTTTAAAAACAGCTGAAAACGCTTTTAATAATCGCGATTTCGCTTCCGCAGAAAGTGCATTAGCTCAGTTAATGGAAAACGATGAAAATAATTTAGAGCTGCTCTATTATCGTGGGATTGCAAATATAGAATTGAATAATTTTGAAACATCGGAAGATTTATTAACGGAATTGGCCAATGGTAATTCGGCATACAAAAACAAAGCGATTTGGTATTTGGCATTAAGTAAATTGAAGCAGGATGATATTTTAGATTGTGTTGATATTTTAAAAACCATCCCTGAAGAAGCTGAAGATTACGAGCGTGCTCAAAAACTATTAAATAAATTAGATTAACGGACTTTTATTTAATGGCTAAATGGCGGCCAAGAATTTAAATACTTCTTACTTTTGCGGCATGATTATTACAGATACGCACACCCATTTATATAGTGAAGCCTTTGATGACGATAGAGCTGAAATGATTAACCGCGCCATAGAACAAGGCGTAACACGGTTTTTTATTCCAGCGATAGATTCTACATATACAGAAGCTATGCTTCAACTAGAAAAGGACTATCCAGAAAACATGTTTTTAATGATGGGGCTGCATCCAACCCACGTTAAAGAAAATTATATAGACGAGTTAAACCATATAGAGCACATGCTGGCCACGCATAAATTTTATGCCGTTGGCGAAATTGGCATCGATTTGTATTGGGATAAATCGACTTTAAAGATTCAGAAAACGGCTTTTAAACATCAAATTCAATTAGCGAAACAATATAAATTACCTATTGTTATTCATTGTAGAGATGCTTTCGATGAGGTATTCGAAGTTTTAGAAAGTGAAAAAGGAGATGATTTGTTCGGAATATTTCATTGTTTTACGGGAAGTTTAGAGCAAGCGCATCAAGCCATTTCTTATAATATGAAATTGGGTATTGGTGGTGTTTCAACCTTTAAAAACGGAAAAATTGATCAGTTCTTAAATCAAATCGACTTAAGCGAGATTGTATTAGAAACCGATGCGCCGTATTTGGCTCCTGTGCCTTTTCGTGGTAAACGAAACGAAAGTTCGTACATTATAAAGGTGTTAGAAAAGCTGTCCTATATATATAATGTATCTTTAGAACATGTAGCGCAAAGAACCACAGCCAATTCAAAAGCCATTTTTAAAGTTTAAAATATGCAACCTAACATACTCCTTATATATACCGGCGGTACCATTGGTATGGTTAAAGATTTTAAAACAGGAGCACTAAAAGTGTTCAACTTCAAAAATATTATAAAAAATATTCCAGAATTACAGTTGTTAGATTGTAATATTGAAACGTTTTCGTTTGAAAAACCTATTGACTCTAGTAATATGAATCCGAAATATTGGGTTCAAATGGTTGAGGTTATTGAAAAACATTACGACGCTTTCGATGGATTTGTTGTGCTTCATGGTAGCGACACCATGAGTTATACGGCTTCGGCTTTAAGTTTTATGCTCGAGAATTTAGCCAAACCAGTAATTTTTACAGGATCGCAATTGCCTATTGGCGACTTACGTACCGATGCCAAGGAGAATTTAATAACGTCTATTCAAGTGGCGTCGCTTCAGAAGAAAGGAAAACCTGTAATTCAAGAAGTATGCTTGTATTTTGAATATAAATTGTACCGTGCTAATAGAACGACGAAGATAAATGCTGAACATTTTCAGGCTTTTGCATCGTTTAATTATCCAGATTTAGCTGAATCTGGTGTGCATTTAAAAATAAATCACGAACATTTATTTAAACCAAAAGGAAACAAAAACTTGGTGGTGCATAGAGATTTAGATGAAAATATTGCGCTTATTAAGTTGTATCCGGGTATCTCTAAAATTGTTTTGCAAGAGATTTTTAAAACGCCAAATTTGAAAGCCGTTATCTTAGAAACCTATGGTTCTGGGAATTGTACTACTGAAAAATGGTTTATTGCTATGCTAAAGGAAACTATTGAAAATGGAGTACATATTATAAATATTACACAATGTTCGGGTGGAAGCGTTATGATGGGACATTATGAAACTAGCGATATGCTAAAAAAAGTAGGGGTAATCTCCGGAAAAGATATTACAACAGAAGCTGCGTTGGCGAAGACAATGTTTTTGTTAGGAAAAAAAATGTCATCTAAATCGTTCAAAACCACCTATGAAACATCTTTAATTGGAGAATTGACTTAAAATTAACTGTTAAAGTTTTAGTGTTCAGATTATTTTTTGTTATTTCATCCCCGAATTAAAAGTTATTGAAAAATAGAGAGGTGGCCGAGTGGTCGAAGGCGCACGCCTGGAAAGTGTGTATACCCCAAAAGGGTATCGAGGGTTCGAATCCCTTCCTCTCTGCTTAATTTTTTTATTTTTTAATTACTTTTTTTTTATATCTTTAACACTTTAACTAATAAAATTAAGATCTAGAACATGAAAAGATTATTTTCTATCCTTGCCGTTACTGTAATGATGGCATTCGGAACTGCTAATGCAACAACCATTGCAAACACAAGTACAGCTGTAACAACTGTAACCACATTAACTCAAGACGATGCTGCTCCTGCTGCCGAAGATATCGGTTTTCATCAGGAATTGAAAAAACGTTTTATTGAAGGTGGTCCAGGATTTATGGGTATTGTATTATTATGTCTAATTCTTGGATTAGCAATTGCTATCGAGAGAATTGTCTTTTTAAACTTATCTTCTACAAACACGAAGAAATTAACACAATCTGTTGAAGATGCATTAGCGTCTGGTGGTGTTGAAGCTGCAAAAGAAGTTTGTAGAAATACAAAAGGCCCAATCGCATCTATATACTATCAAGGTTTAGATAGAACAGATGAAGGTATTGAAGCTGCTGAAAAAGCTGTTGTAGCTTACGGTGGTGTTCAAATGGGACAATTAGAGAAAAACGTTTCTTGGATTTCATTATTTATCGCTCTTGCACCAATGCTTGGTTTCATGGGTACGGTAATTGGTATGATTCAAGCCTTTGATAAAATTGAAGCTGCTGGTGATATGCAACCTTCTCTTGTTGCAGGTGGTATTAAAGTAGCACTTTTAACAACAGTATTTGGTCTTGTAGTAGCTATTATTCTTCAAATTTTTTATAATTATATTATTTCTAAGATTGACAGTATTGTTAACGACATGGAAGATGCTTCTATCACGTTAATGGATATCTTGATCAGATACAAAAAATAATTAATTATAAAACCTAAAGAATTATGAATACTCATAAAATAATAAAAATCATAGCTTTTGCTCTGGCGATTCTTGGCTCTATTTTTGCGCTAATGATCATCTCAGGGTCGGACGGTATGATTGATAACATACTATTTATTACCTATGCAGTACTAGGATTAGTTCTAGCATTAGTGTTAATATTTGTTTTAAAAGGTTTAGTTACTGGAGATATCAAAAAAACTTTGATGACCGTAGGCGCCTTTTTAGCAGTCATTTTTATAACTTATGCCATGTCGTCTGGTACCGATTTAGATTTACAACCTTTTAATGATAAAGGTTTAGGTATTACCGAAGCAACCTCTAAAAATGTAGGAGCTGGTTTATATGCCTTTTACGTTTTAGCATTTTTAGCAATTGGATCAATGCTATTTGGTGGTGTAAAAAAAATATTAAATAAATAAATTATGGCAAAAAGAGCAGCACCAGAAGTTAATGCAGGCTCAATGGCCGACATTGCTTTCTTATTATTAATATTTTTCTTGGTAACAACTACTATTGAAACAGATTCTGGTATTAACAGAAAACTGCCTCCAATGGAAGAACAAACAGATCCACCTGTTATTAAGCAGAAAAATATTTTTACAGTTATTGTAAATAAGAATGATGAATTATTGGTTGAAGATGAACCGATGAAAATTAAAGATTTGCGTAAAGCAGCCATTGCGTTTTTAGATAATGGCGGTGACAGATCTTGTGATTATTGTAAAGGAGCTAAACTTCCTGAATCATCTGATAACCCAGATAAGGCAATCATCTCTTTAGCAAATGATAGAGAGACTACTTATAAGACTTATATTGCTGTACAGAATGAATTAGTAGCAGCATATAACGATTTAAGAAATGCGAGAGCCCAAGCACAATACAATATGTCGTTTCTAGAAATGGAAGCAAATCATAAAGATGTAAACTGGCCTGGGAATAAAGCAGAGTTAAAAAAGAAGATCGATCAAATCAAACTTGATTATCCTCAAAAACTCTCAGAAGTACAGAAATAATTTTAACATTAATAAACTATGTCTAAATTTAAAAAGAAAAAAGGTGGCGAAATGCCCGCGGTTAATACGGCGTCTTTACCAGATATTGTATTTATGTTATTATTCTTTTTCATGGTAGCTACAACAATGAGGGAAACAACCTTAATGATTGAAAATAACTTACCATTTGCGGATCAAGTTGATAAACTTGATAAGAAAGATTTGGTAATGTACATTTATGCTGGTAAACCAAGTGAGAACTATAAGAAATACGGAAACGAATCAAGAATTCAATTGAACGATAAGTTTGCGGATGTTAAAGAAATCGCAGCGTTTATTAACGCAGAACGTGCCACTAAAAGAGAAGAATTAGTACCATTTTTAACTACAGCTTTAAAAGTTGATAGTGAAGCTAATATGGGATTAATTGGTGACATTAAACAAGAATTACGTAAAGTTAATGCTCTAAAAATAAACTATACCACTAAAAAAGGTAAGGTTGTAGGAAATTAACATATTACATTCTTAATTTTATAATAAAGGCGTTTTGATTTAATCAAAGCGCCTTTTATTTTTGCTTCAAAATTAATCTTAAGATATTTTCATATTACTGTTTCAAAAATGATAGATTTAAAAAGTGTTGTTGTATTGCTGTTTGTGCTTAGTACAGTCTTCTGTTTAGCTCAAGGAGAGCCTGTTGTAGAGGGAGACGGGCGTTATAAAGAAGATCAGTTTTATATTGGCGTAACCTATAACTTGTTAGGGAAGCAACCAACCGATTTGAAACAAAGTGGGTTTTCCACAGGGTTTCATTTGGGCTTTATTAAAGATATGCCTATCAATAAGGCTAGAAACAAAGCAATAGGACTTGGTCTTGGTATTTCTGCAAATTCTTTTAATCAAAATTTATTAGTATTCGAAGATGATGCTGGTACTATAAATTATAGTATTGAGGGGGCTGATACATTCACAAAGAATAAGTTTTCCAGTCATTTTATAGAAGTGCCTTTAGAGTTTAGATGGCGAACATCTACAGCAACCAGTTATGAGTTTTGGCGGATTTACGGCGGTTTTAAGTTTAGTTATATGTTGGCCAATACCACAAAGTATATTGGAGATTTAGGAACCTTTAAATACAACGATGTTTCTGATTTTAATAAAGTACAATATGGTTTAACACTGAGTGCAGGATATAATCTTTGGAATTTATATGTTTATTATGCCTTAAATCCGGTGTTTTCTAACGACGCACAATTGAATGGAGAAAATATAGATATCCACGCTATTAAAGTGGGGTTAATGTTTTACATTTTGTAAATACGTTATCAAACTATAAAACCTCTAAAAAATGGGATGCTCTGTAATTAAAAAGATTCTAAAACCAGTAATTCACGAGTATTAACTGGGGAATTAACCCAACAAAAAAACCAACAATCAATTCTTTGTTGCTATGTGCGCTTAAATGTAGTCTAGAAGTTGCCACGGCACCAATGGCGAGTGCCATAAATGCAAGTAGGCCGGTTAAGTTTATGGCAAACATAACACCTAGAGCTACAAAGAACATGAATAAGCCCGAAATACCAATCATGTGTATACTTGCTTTAAATTTGAAAAGAGCGAGTATTAAACAAGCCATATTAGAAATTAATATGCCTACGAAAAAGTAGTAAAGCGCAATGGCTGAAGTTGGCGTTATAATGCGCTTTATAACGAGCAACATAATAATACAATTTAGTGCAAGTGGATAAATGCGCTCTTGCGTTGTTGCCAAATGAATGGTTTTTACCTTGCCTAATGTGTTTAATAAAAAAAACATGAGCATGGGTAAAATAAGGGTGAGTATCAGTAAAGAAACTAATTTGGCTTGTACTATTTCCGGGACAACAAAATGTGGGGTGATGTAATAGTAAAAAGCCACGCCTAAAAGCGGCATAAATAGTGGGTGAAATATATAAGAAAGACTCCTAAGTAGCTTATTCATTATATTTTTTTACGAAGTCTGGCCACCGGAATATCCAGTTGTTCTCTATACTTAGCAACAGTTCTACGAGCAATAGGATAACCTTTTTCTTTTAAAATAGAAGCTAAAGTTTCGTCTGTTAGTGGTTTTTTCTTGTTTTCTTCTTCAATAACAGTTTCTAAAATTTTCTTTATTTCTCGGGTAGAAACATCTTCACCTTGGTCATTCTTCATCGATTCAGAAAAGAATTCTTTAATCAATTTTGTGCCATAAGGCGTATCGACGTATTTACTATTTGCAACGCGAGATACGGTGGAAACGTCCATAGAAATCTCGTCTGCAATATCTTTTAGAATCATGGGTTTTAAATTACGCTCATCACCCGTTAAAAAGTATTCTTTTTGGTAATGCATAATAGCACTCATGGTTACAAACAACGTTTGCTGACGCTGTCTAATAGCTTCAATAAACCATTTTGCGGCGTCTAGCTTTTGTTTAATAAAGATTACGGCATCTTTTTGCGATTTCGATTTATCTTTCGCTTCCTTGTAACCGTTTAGCATGTTATTGTACTCACGAGATACATGAAGTTCGGGAGCATTTCTACCGTTAAGGCTGAGTTCTAATTCGCCATCAACAATTTTAATAGCAAAATCAGGAACAACATGTTCAACTATACGGTTATTTCCTGCGTAAGAACCTCCTGGTTTTGGATTTAGATGCTCAATTTCCGTTATGGCATCTTTAAGTTGTTCTTCGGTAATATTAAATTTTTGAAGTAATTTCTTATAATGCTTTTTCGTGAATTGATCGAAAGCGGTATCGATAATAGCTGTTGCTAATTCGGTGTCTGCTGTTTTATCTTTTCGATGTAATTGAATGCTTAAGCACTCTTGAAGGTTGCGAGCGCCAACCCCTGCTGGATCTAATTGATGCACAATTCTCAATACTTTTTCAATTTGTGCTTCTTCAGTATATACGTTTTGGGTGAAGGCTAAATCGTCCGTAATATCGCTTATGTCACGACGGATATATCCACTTTCATCAACGCTTCCAACTAAAAATTCGGCAATATCTCGCTCTTCTTCTGTTAGTCTGTAGGTATTTAATTGATTTATTAAGTGCTGCGTAAAAGAAGTTCCGGCTGCGTAAGGCATGGTTTTTTCTTCATCGTCGGCACTATAGTTATTGGCTTGGGTGCGGTAATCAGGGATTTCATCATCACTTAAATACTCGTCAACATTAATGTCTTCTGCATCTATACTGTCGTTATCATTAATATCGTCGGTGTTGTCTAAATCTGAATCGTAATCGCTATCGTTTTCCTCTTTACCACCTTCTAAGGCTGGGTTTTCTTCTAATTCTTGTTTTAAACGCTGTTCAAATGCTTGTGTTGGCAGCTGTATCAATTTCATTAATTGAATTTGCTGTGGCGACAGTTTTTGCGATAGTTTAAATTGTAAAAATTGCTTAAGCATGATTTGAATTTAGGGTTCTATAACCAACTAATGTAGTAATAAGTAACGAATAATTCAAACAATGAAAAATGGGTACTTACTATGTGGTGTTAAGTTGGTGCCAATCAAAGATAAAAAAAGCCGCACGATTTGCAAAGTACAGCTTCATTTATCAAGTGTATATTTATTAAAACTCGGCGTTATGCGGTGTTCTAGGGAATGGTATAACGTCTCTAATATTGGTCATTCCGGTAGCAAACATCACTAAACGTTCAAAGCCTAAACCGAAACCGGAGTGTACAGCGGTACCGTATTTTCTTAAATCTAAATACCACCATAGATCTTCTTCAGGAATATCAATGGCAGCCATTCTTTCTTTTAAAATATCTAAACGTTCTTCACGTTGCGCGCCACCAACGATTTCTCCAATACCAGGGAATAAAATATCCATAGCTCTAACGGTTTTTCCGTCTTCGTTTAAACGCATGTAAAATGCTTTGATGTTGGCAGGATAATCAAATAAAATCACCGGACATTTAAAGTGTTTTTCAACTAAAAAACGTTCGTGTTCGCTTTGTAAATCTGTGCCCCATTCATCAATGATATATTTGAATTTTTTCTTTTTGTTAGGTTTACAGCTTCTTAGAATATCGATAGCTTCGGTGTAACTAACACGTTTGAAATTGTTCTCGGTAACGAATTTTAATTTTTCAATTAAACTCATATCGCTACGTTCAGCTTGTGGTTTCGATTTTTCTTCGTTTAATAAACGTTGATCTAGAAACTCTAAGTCTTCTTGGTTATGTTCTAAAACATGGGTGATAACCGATTTTAAAAAATCTTCGGCTAAATCCATATTTCCTGCTAAATCCATAAAGGCAACTTCGGGCTCTATCATCCAAAATTCGGCTAAATGCCTAGATGTGTTTGAGTTTTCAGCTCTAAATGTTGGACCAAAGGTATATACTTTTCCTAAAGACATGGCGTAGGTTTCGGCTTCTAACTGACCAGAAACGGTTAAGTTCGTTTCTTTTCCGAAGAAATCTTTAGAATAATCTACTTTGCCATCTTCGGTTAATGGTGTGTTTTTTGGATCTAAGCTAGATACTTTAAACATTTCGCCTGCACCTTCAGCATCACTTCCTGTAATAATTGGAGCGTGCATATAGTAGAAACCATTTTCATTAAAATATTTATGAACGGCGAATGATAAAGCCGAGCGTAAACGCATAATAGCGCTAAATGTGTTGGTTCGGGTACGTAAATGGGCATTTTCTCTTAAAAACTCAAAAGAGTGTTTTTTAGGTTGAATAGGATATGTTTCCGGATCGGAATCGCCAAGTACTTCAATATTATGTACTTGAATTTCTACTTTTTGACCTTTACCTTGACTTTCAACTAATTCACCTTTAATATGAACTGCTGCTCCTGTGGTGATACGTTTTAGAACACTTTCGTCAAATTTTTCGAAATCGACAACACATTGGATGTTATTTATCGTTGAACCATCGTTTAAAGCGATAAAACGATTAGCCCTAAAGGTTCTAACCCAGCCTTTTATGTCAACTTCAAGTAGTGTGGTTTGTTGTGATAGTAATTCTGAAACAGTACGTGATTGCATATAAACGAGTTTTGAAGTGTAAATATAACGGTTTCAGTAGTTAAAAATCAAATAATAAATTCGAAAAATCTCGAAAATTTGTTTTATTTCTTCAAAAGTTATTCGAAAGTGTAATTAAAATGAGTCTTTTTCGTTCAAATTCTTGTCTTCCTTCGGAATAATATCTATAGTAGGCTTACGTAAAACTTTTTTATTAGCAATGCTACGTTCCAATGATAATAATAAGGATGGTAGTAATAGTAAATTTGAAAGCATAGCGAATAGTAAAGTGGCCGAAACTAAGGCGCCGAGCGCAACTGTACCTCCAAAACTAGAAATGGTAAATACCGAGAAGCCGAAGAATAATACGATAGACGTGTAAAACATACTAACGCCGGTTTCGCGTAAAGCACCATAAACCGATACTTTAATTTTCCAGTTATTGGCTTGTAACTCTTGACGATATTTTGCCAAAAAGTGAATAGTATCATCAACCGAAATACCAAAAGCGATACTGAATACTAATATAGTAGATGGTTTTATTGGTACACCTAAATACCCCATAAGTCCAGCTGTAATGATAAGTGGCAAGAGGTTTGGCACTAATGAAATAATAATCATTCGTAAGGATCTAAACATGTATGCCATAAATAAGGCAATAAGCAAAATAGCTAGGGATAATGAAATAGCTAAGTTTTTAACCAAATATTTGGTTCCTTTCTGGAACACCAGGGCTTTCCCAGTCATGGTTACATTAAAACGATCTTTTGGAAAAAGTTTATCAATTTTAGTTTGAAGATCTTCTTGAATACGCTCCATTCTATCGGTACCAACATCTTTAATAAACGTTGTGATACGGGCATATTGACCCGTTGAATCTACGAAGTTTTTAAGTAAATCGGTATTTGAAGATGAGTTTTTTGCGTATGATAGAATAAAACTATTTTCCTGCGATGTTGGCAATTGGTAAAACTTTGTGTTTCCGTTGTAATATGCCTGTTTTGAGTATTTCACTAAACCAACAACCGAAATAGGTTTTGAAAGTTCTGGAGTTTCTAAAATCAAATCTTCCAGCTCGTTCATACGTTTTAAAGTGGCCAGTTTCATAACCCCTTTTTTACGCTTGGTGTCTATCATGATTTCTAATGGCATAATGCCGTTAAATTCACTTTCGAAAAATCGGATATCGTTTACAAATTCCGATTCTTGAGGCATATCTTCAATTAAACTTCCTGATATTTTAATTTGATAAATTCCTATAATACTTACAATAAGAAGTAACAATGATGAAATGTAAATGGCAATGCGCTTCTCTTTAACCATACGTGCCATCCAATCTACAAAACCACCAACCCAACGTCTGTTAAGGTGTTCTAAATGGCGATCTTTTGGGTAAGGCAAGTAAGAATATATAATAGGAATAATAAGAATACACAATATAAAAATAGACAGTATACTTAATGATGCGACTAAACCAAACTCTTTTAATAACTTACTTTCTGTTAAAATAAAGGTGGCAAAACCACAGGCTGTAGTAACGTTAGTCATTAAAGTGGCGTTACCAATTTTGGTGATAACACGTTGTAATGATTTGGCTTTATTGCCATGAAGTTTAACTTCGTGTTGGTATTTGTTAATTAAGAAAATACAATTGGGAATCCCGATTACAATAATTAATGGCGGTATTAATGCCGTTAAAACTGTGATTTCATAATTTAATAAGCCAATGATTCCTAAAGTCCACATCACACCAATACAAACCACCACTAGTGAAATTAGGGTAGCGCGGAACGAACGGAAGAAGAAAAAGAAAATGATGGAAGTTACTAGCAAAGCAGCACCGATAAACAATCCAATTTCATCAACAATATTAGTAGAATTTAAAGTTCGGATATATGGCATGCCCGAAATACGAACATCTAATTTGTATTTTGCTTCGAAATCTTCAATTTTCGGGATTAAAACATCCATTACAAAATCCTTTCTAGCCGATGTATTTACAATGGCTTTGTTCATGTAAATGGCCGTACGAATGGTTTTTGTTTCTTTATTGAATAAGAAATTATCGTAGAATGGATATTTTTTGAAAAGCTCGTTTTCTAAAGTTTCAATTTGCGCCACAGATGAAATAGAATCTTTAATAAAAGGTTCTAAAACAAATTTTTCGTTTTCGGTATCTTTAACAAGTTTCTGAAGTTCTTTTATAGAAATAACCGATTCTACGGCGTCCGATGAGTTTTTAAAACTTTCCGAAAGGTTATTCCAAGCATTTAGTTTTTCAACAGTAAAGAGGGTAGAGTCTTTAACGCCAAGTACAATCAAATTGCCTTCTTCACCAAAGACCTCTAAGAAATCATTGTAAATCACATTTACCTCATGGTCGTCGGGCAATAAGTTAGCTTCGGTATAGGTAAACCGCATGTTATCCCATTGCTGACTAAAGAACAAAGTGGTTGCTAAAATACAAACCAGAATAATAAGTTTGTTACGTAAAATTAATGTCGCAATGACATCCCAAAAGTCTTTCGTGAAAAGTTTAAACATGCTATATATAAAAGATGCGCAAAGGTAGAAAAAACGAATAGATTACGTTATAAAGTGACGTTAAATGTAAACTTAAATGCTACATTATCACCCATTACAGGTAAGTGGTAAGCTCCATAACGGTAAGTAAAGCTTAAACCAAAGCCGAAAAATAATTTGTTAATTTCGAAACCCGATTCGGTATAGCCTTTATCTAAGGAGCCAAAAGTAATATCTTGGTGACGTTCTGGCTGGTCAATACTACCTAGAGCATAGCGGGTAATTAAAACCATTTGTGGTTTATAACGATTGGTAATATTGAAAGGTGCTAAATAATGTTTAAACTGAAAGGTGGCAAACTTATCGGAGAAGAACTCGTTAAAAAACATGGTTTCAAAACTGTTTAATCCGGCTACCGAAAAGCGTTGCAAAATAGTTTCTTTGTTGATATTGTTGGGGTAGGCGTGGTATAAATGTGTTAATGGTGTATCACCACCAGAAACTCCTGAAACTAAAGTGATTTCTGAAAACGATTTTTTTGTATCGCCGATTTTATAAAGGGTTCTGAAATCGAATTTAGAGAAATTGAAATCACTTTTAAATACATTTTTAAAACTTTTGGTGTATTGAAAGGTGAATTTCGGGTAGCCATCTTTGGTTTCTTTCATTCCCGTTTTTGTAGATTCAAACCGGCTAAACGGACTCCATTGTATGGCGCTTTTTACAGAACTCGTTGTGAAGTTTGTATGTACTTTATCTGGTAAATTAAATCCATAACTGTACGTTGGGTCTATTTTACTGGTAGAGAATTCGGTTTCGGTAGAAATTTTGGGTGTAAACTCATGTTCTAACGAAATGGCTTTGGTAATATGTTTATGAAACAGACTAATATTTAATAACCGTGGCTCAAAAAACTGAAAGATACGCTTATCAGTTAAAAACTGAGTACTTCCGGTTTCGCTTAAATCGTCGGTATACGATGCGTTTATCCAAGTATTGCTAGCTTCGGCTACGCGAACACCTGCGCCCAAGCTGTATTTAAAATTAGTATCTCTAAAACCGTAAACCAAGTAGGTGTTAATGCGGTATTTATCAGAGAAGGCGGTATTGGTTTCTAACCCTAAACCTGTTCTAACGGCTTCGTATTGGTTGTATTTCATTAAATATCTTAAATCGAAATTAAAATATTTAGTAGGAAAATAACCGTTAGCAAGTGCTTTAACAAAGGCACGTTTCTTTACAGAATCACGTGCTTTTTCAATCGAAATATCATGACTTTGTTGCGCATTTAAAGCGAACGCAAATAAAAAACATAAATACAGAATGCCGTGTTTCATTTAAAGCAACAAGAATAAATTATCAAAAAAAAAGCGACATCGTTGTCGCTTTTTATGTTTTCAACTGTTATACAATAATTTTAAACAGTCATGATTTCCTTTTCTTTAGCTTCGAAAAGTTCATCCACTTTTTTAACGTGTCTATCCGTCATTTGTTGCACGTCTATTTCTGTATTTTTCTTTATATCTTCAGATACATCTTCGTTTTTCTTAATATCGTTGTTAGCATCTTTACGTGCTGCACGAATACTAACCTTAGCATCTTCAGCTTCAGCTTTAGCTTGTTTAGCCAAATCTCTACGACGTTCCTCGGTTAATGGTGGTACGTTAATAATAATAACATCGCCATTATTCATAGGGTTAAAACCTAAATTAGCATAAGCAATACCACGCTCAATTTCTTGTAACATGTTTTTCTCCCAAGGTTGTACAGTAATGGTTCTACCATCAGGCGTGTTTATATTAGCAACTTGGCCAATAGGCGTTGACGATCCGTAATAATCCACCATTACGCTACCTAACATAGCTGGACTGGCTTTACCGGCTCTAATATTAATAAATTGCTTTTCAAGATGTCTTAAGGCATTATCCATCGACTCTTTTGTACTATCTAATATAAATTGAATGTCTTCCATTGTTTTTAACTTTAATAAGGTTTAGCTATATCCAAAAATTACGCCAAGTTTAAACGTTTACTTCGGTACCAATTTTTTCACCTGCAACCACTTTTAGTAAGTTACCAATTTTATTCATATCGAATACAATAATAGGTAATTCGTTTTCCTGACTTAAGGTAAACGCTGTAGTATCCATAACTTTCAAGCCTTTTTGTAAAACATCATCAAAAGAAATACTTTCAAATTTTACAGCTTTCGAGTCTTTTTCAGGATCGGTATTGTAAATGCCATCTACACGTGTGCCTTTCAAAATCACATCAGCTTCAATTTCAATGGCTCTTAAAACAGCAGCCGAATCGGTTGTAAAATACGGATTTCCAGTACCACCTCCAAAAATAACAACACGACCTTTTTCTAGGTGGCGCATGGCTTTTCTTCTAATAAAAGGCTCAGCAACTTCGTTAATTTTAATGGCTGTTTGTAAACGTGTTGGTATATCGGCATCTTCCAAAGCACCTTGTAGCGCTAAACCGTTAATTACGGTAGCCAACATGCCCATATAATCACCTTGAACGCGATCCATACCTTTACTAGCGCCTGCTACACCTCTAAAAATGTTTCCACCACCAATAACAATGGCAACTTGTACGCCTTGGTCTGTAATGGTTTTAATGTCTTGTGCATATTCGGCTAAACGGTCAGGGTCAATGCCGTATTGGCGTTCACCCATTAAGGCCTCGCCAGATAGTTTTAAAAGTATTCTTTTATATTTCATGTTGTGCTTTATGAGATGCTCGCTTATGCGAAAACAAAAGTTTAGCAAAGCTACATAAAATTTTTATTTTTTTGAATTTATTACACGGAATACCAATGGTAATTTCAATATAGTTAAAATGTTTTGGGGCGGGTTTTTAAGAAAAATAAAAACCGAGCTATCCACTATATCTTTTTAAAAGCACGTGATACAACCAAAAACACGTTATTGTTTGCTATCTTTTAGCTTAAATATATGGTTACATCTTTGTAGTTTTAAAAAGGATGCCGTTGCTATCTCTCCCGCGGGTGTCCGCCAACATGTTTAATATATCTGGGGAGTATAAAGTATTATTCTTAAATTTAAACCATAAAAAAAACCGCTACATCTAAAAAGAGTAGCGGTTTTAAAATATTTTAATACTTCCGTTTATAGGAAGCTAATAAAATGTATGTTGATTATCCAACAGAAACACGTTTGAAACCTGTAATTTCAACATCTCCGAAAGAAGAAACGTATGTTGCAACGTTTGATTTTTCATCTTTAATGAAATTTTGATCTAATAAACATTTTTCTTGGTCTAAAGTCGTGTTATCAGAAATGAAACGCTCCATTTTACCAGGTAAAATTCTATCCCAGATTTGTTCTGGTTTCCCTTCAGCTTTTAATTCAGCTTTAGCAGCTTCTTCAGCTTTAGCTAAAACATCATCAGATAATTGAGCCATAGAGATAAATTGAGGTACATTTTTAAGTGTTTTACCTAAACGACCTAACTCGATATTATCTTTTTCAATAACAGCAATTCTTGCTTCAGTTTCCGATGCTACGTAATCAGCGTCAAAATCTTTGTAAGATAATGTTGTTGCTCCCATAGAAGCTACTTGCATAGCTACATCTTTAACTAAAGTTTCAGCGTTATCTACTTTTGCAGATAAACCAACTAAAGCAGCAATTTTGTTAATGTGAACGTAAGTTCCAACAAAAGGAGCTTGTAATTTTTCAAAACTAGTAATATCTAATTTTTCACCAATTACACCAGTTTGTTCAACTAATTTTTCAGCAACAGTCATGCCTCCAAAATCAGCAGCTAAAAATGCATCTTTAGAATCTACTGTTAAAGCAATATCTCCTAATTGGTTAGCTAATGCTAAAAAGTTTTCATTTTTACCAACAAAGTCAGTTTCACAACCTAAAACAATAGCAACACCTTCTGTTTGGTCTGCATTAATTTTAGAAACAGCAGCACCTTCAGAAGAATCTCTGTCAGCTCTTTTTTCTGCTACTTTTTGCCCTTTTTTACGTAAAACATCAATAGCTTTATCGAAATCGCCTTCCGCTTCAACTAAAGCTTTCTTGCAGTCCATCATTCCTGCTCCAGTAGCTTGTCTTAATTTGTTTACTTCAGCCGCTGTAATTTTTACTGTAGTACTCATAGTATTTATAATTTAAAAAAGTCGTTCAATATATTTTCAATAAAGAAAAGAACTAAACGACTTATTTGTTTGTGTTAATGTGTTTTTTTATTCTTCTTCTTCAGAAACAGCTTTTGGAGCTGGAGCAGCTTTTGCTTTTGGAGTTTCCTCTTTTGCAGATGCTGCAGCATCTTTATCAGCTTTACGTTCTGCTAATCCTTCAGATATTGCAGAAGTTACGTGAGATAAAATTTTATCAATTGATTTAGAAGCATCATCATTTGCAGGGATAACGTAATCTACTTGACGTGGATCTGAATTGGTATCAACCATTGCAAAAATTGGAATGTTTAATTTTTGTGCTTCTTTAATCGCGATGTGCTCACGTTTAATATCTACAACAAATAAAGCACCAGGTAAACGCGTCATATCTGTAATAGAACCTAAGTTTTTTTCTAACTTCGCTCTTAAACGATCAACTTGTAAACGCTCTTTTTTAGATAACGTTAAGAAGGTACCATCTTTCTTCATTCTATCAATAGAAGCCATTTTTTTAACGGCTTTTCTAATAGTTACAAAGTTAGTTAACATACCACCTGGCCAACGCTCAGTAATGTATGGCATGTTTATAGCGCCAGCTTTTTCAGCAACGATATCTTTTGCTTGTTTCTTTGTTGCAACAAATAAAATTTTACGACCAGAGTTAGCGATTTTGCTTAATGCTGCACCTGCTTCGTCAATTTTAGCTGCTGTTTTGTATAAGTTAATTATATGGATGCCATTACGCTCCATATATACGTAAGGCGCCATGTTTGGATCCCACTTACGTGTAAGGTGACCGAAATGTACACCTGCTTCAAGTAATTCTTTTACTTCTACTGCCATTTTGTAATAATAGTTTACGTTCTGTTGAATTAGCAATGTTCCATTTTGTTTAAACTTTTAGAGTTTAAATTCTGGCTTCATTTAGATGCTAAACTAAATCCTGTTTTTTTACAAACCAGGACAACAATAACTTGTTTTTTTATTTTTTGTGAAATGATAAAGGCATCTGTAAAACAGATCCTGAACCATGTCCAGGATATTAACGTTTCGAGAATTGAAATTTCTTACGAGCTTTCTTCTGACCGAATTTCTTACGTTCAACCATTCTTGGATCTCTTGTCAATAAACCTTCTGGTTTCAAGATTAATCTGTTTTCAGCATCAAGCTCACACATTGCGCGAGAAAGAGCTAAACGTACAGCTTCAGCTTGTCCAGTAATACCACCTCCATATACATTTACTGTAATATCAAAGTTGCTGTCATTGTTAGTCAAAACTAAAGGCTGATTTACCTTGTACTGTAAAGTAGCTGTAGGGAAATAGTTAGTTAAGTCTTTTTTATTAATCGTAATGTTTCCTGTTCCTGTAGAAACATAAGCACGAGCAACAGCCGTCTTTCTACGGCCAATTTTGTGAATTACTTCCATGTTATTTAAATTCTTCTAAGTTAATTACTGCTGGTTTTTGCGCATCATGTTTGTGCGATGTTCCAACAACAACGTTAAGGTTACGGAATAATTGAGCACCTAATTTGTTTTTAGGTAACATTCCTTTAACTGATTTTTCTACTACTCTTGCTGGATCTTTTCCAAACAATTCTGTAGCAGTTAAACTTCTTTGACCTCCTGGATATCCAGTGTGACGAATGTACGTTTTAGCGTTCCATTTGTTACCAGATAAACTGATTTTTTCTGCGTTGATAACAATAACGTTATCACCACAATCAACGTGAGGTGTGAAGTTCGGCTTGTGTTTTCCTCTTAAAAGTTTTGCAACTTTAGAAGCTAAACGGCCAAGTGCTTGTCCTTCAGCATCAACTAAAACCCACTGCTTATCTGCAGTTGCTTTATTGGCTGAAATCGTTTTGTAGCTTAATGTGTCCACGTTTTTAATTTATTTTTTATTAAACATTCCTCTCTTAAAAAGAGTTTGCAAATTTACGATTATATATTTGATTACCAAATAGTGTGGTCACTTATTTTTAAACTGAGTTCTTTACAGAGCTAATATTTTGATTTTCAAAAAGTTTTATTCTTTTTTGAAGTATATCTACCTGATTACTAGGGAATATTTTGTTGAAGGCCATATGACATGATAAATATCATATTTTAAACAGCTGTTTGTTTAGACATTTGTACAAGAAATATAAATGATCTAACTATGAAGACACTAGTAACACAGGGAAAAAGAGTTCTAAATTTATTTATGCTTTTTGTACTAACATCTACTTTAGTACAAGCGCAACAACTAAGCTTGGTTAATAATGAATCTACACTAACCGTTTTAGGGACCTCCAATATTCATGACTGGCATCTAGAAGCCGAAAGTCAAACAGGGACTATTAAATTTAAAAATTTAGAAACTTGCCAAATAGAAGCATTGACTTTAAGTATAGAGGCTGAAGGTTTAGTAAGTGGAAAAAAATCAATGGATAAAAACACTTTTAAAGCTTTAAATACAGAGGATCACAAAAGCATTTTATTCAAGTTAGTTGAAGTAAAAAGTATAACTAATAAGGACGCCGGTGTTTATAGCGTAAATACTCAAGGAGATTTAACTATTTCGGGAGTTAAAAAACGTATCAGCTTAAACTTTAATATCAGTATAGATGGCTCTAGCGTAACCTTGGTTGGAGAGAAAGCTATTAAAATGACAGATTTTAATGTAGATCCTCCAAAAGCCCTTTTCGGATCTATTACTACAGGTGATGCTCTTACCATCAAATTTTCAACACTATTCAGATAAATAAACCAAATTTTAAAAACACAGAATTATGAAATCAATCTTAAAAAAATCAATCGTATTAGCGGTCCTATTAATTGGATTTAATTTTTATGGACAGAGCAGAGAGCTGAACAATTTTAGGCAGCCTGATAAAAATGGAGTAAATGTATTTGAAGCGCCTAAAGACACCGTATCAAATTTTGATGGCGTTAAAGTAAGAATTGGCGGATCTTCAACATTGCAATTTCAAGCTTTAGATAACGAAAATTCAGGAACGACTCCGTTAGCAGAGATAGGCAGTAACTTCAATTTAGCTACAGCAAATTTAGATTTAGATGTTTTACTTTATGATGGTGTAAGAATGCACTTAAGAACGTATTTATCATCTAGACACCACCACGAACCTTATGTAAAAGGTGGGTATTTTCAAATCGATAAACTAGACTTTATTAAAAAAGGGTTTATGGAAGACTTGATGAAAAATGTAACCATTAAAGTTGGACACATGGAAAACAACTATGGTGATGCACACTTTAGAAGAAGTGATAATGCTCAAGCCATGCACAACCCATTTATTGGTAACCTTATTATGGACTCGTTTACAACAGAAGTTGGTGCTGAAGTTTATTATAGAACAGATAATGGGTTTCTTGGGATGATTGGTTTTTCTAACGGAAAATTAAACCAAAGCGTAGAAAAATCTGATGGTTCTACTGGTGGAGCAGCATTTTTAGCTAAATTAGGATATGATAAACAAATAAACGAAGACCTTAGATTTAGATTAACAGGTTCTGTTTACAATACAGGTTATGCCCCTAACGTTTACTTATACTCAGCAGATAGAGCGGGTGCAAGATATTACAGCATTATGCAAGATGCCTCAGCAACTAGCGATAATTTTAGAGCAGGCCGTTTTGATCCAGCGTATAAAAATAAAATAACTGCTTTTATGGTTAACCCATTTTTAAAATACCAAGGATTAGAAGTATTTGGTACTATTGAATTAACATCAGGAAGAAGCCTTACTGAAGTAGATAGAAGATCATCTGAGCAATTTGCCGGAGAAGTTATTTACAGATTTGGTAATGAAGAAAACCTATACTTCGGTGCTCGATATAATACCGTAAGTTCAGAATTAGCTACCGGTGACGATGTAAGTATTAACAGATTCCAGTTAGGAGCTGGTTGGTTCTTAACTAAAAATATCTTAATGAAAGCAGAATATGTAGTGCAAGAATATAACGACTTTCCTACTGCAAACCTTTTAGAAGATGGTAAATTTAACGGATTGACGTTAGAAGCTGTAATTAGTTTCTAAACAGAATAATGAATCAATAAAACTGAAAATTAAGTCTAGAAGATGTGTTTTAAAGCATGCTTTAACAATAATCCCAATGCTTTTAGACTTAGTTTTTTTAATAAAAAAATTAAAAGTAAGACATGAAAAAGGTGCTATTTCTTATTTCTATTTTAGCAACAATGGCTTTTGCAGGCGAAATTATGGAAACAACTTCTGTAGTAATTGCCCCGAGTAGCGAAATTGTTATTACAGGAAAAACGAATGTTAATAGCTTCAATTGTCAATATAATGTGTTGGAGCTGAAAGAGCCAATACCTGTTCATTTCAAGCGTTATAATAATGGTAAACTTGTTTTCGAAAACACCATTCTAACATTAGAATCTGCTGCTTTTGATTGTGGAGGACCGGGCATAAACTCAGATTTCAATAAACTTTTAAAATCAAAAACATATCCAGAAGTTATTATTGAATTAAAAGAAATAGGTAAACATCCCAAGGATAGCAAGTTAATTAATGCTTTAATCAACCTGGAAATTGCAGGTATAACAAAAGCATATACCTTTCCTGTAAAACTAGAAGGATCGGAAACCTTAAATATTGAAGGTGTTTTAAGTTTAAATATTAGAGACTTCGACTTAGATCCACCAAAAAAAGCTTTGGGTATTATTGTGGTTAAGGAGGTTATTGATATTTCATTTCATTTAAAAGCTAAAGAATATGTGAAGTATTAATAAACTTAACATTAACTAAAATTAAAAACCGCCTTCAAACAAAATTCGAAGACGGTTTTTTTATATAGTACTTTAAAATGTTTTATCTAATGCTGTAAACAATACCACCAGTATAAGTCGTTGCTTTACCAATATTTCTACCGTCCACAATTGTGCCAATACCTGCGCTAATACCAAAGTTTTTTACAATAGGTATAAATAAATCGCCACCAACACGAGAGTAACTTACTCGAGTTTCAGGGAAATTATTAGCAAAACCAGGACCAGCAATATCTACACCTTTATCAGAAGTAGATTGTGCATCAAACCAAGCATCAACATAAAAACTATTGTTGCAATACCCTAATTTTATTAAAGTATTAAGGCTGTTTGGCGCATTAAAATCCTGTCCGTCACCAATATTAAATTCATTATCTGCTTCACCTCTTACGGTAGCGCCAAGTACTACAGTTCCAAAAAGACCAAAGTTATTTTGGTAGTGCATCCCTAATTTACCATCTAAAGCAGGCGCGCCTGTACCTAGAGATAAAATTCCGTTAGATTCGTAACCCATAGGGATAGAACCTCCAGCAGCAGCAAAATACGTCATGCTACCATTTTTTAATTGGTCAATATATAAAGCATATTTTACCATAATACTCAAATCTTGAAGATCCGATTGTTCAGTAGTTCCATTAACAGGATCAGCAACACCTTTACCTTCACTAGAAATGTAAGGTAAACTAGCAATAGCAGTAAGGCGATCGGTAATAGCATAATTAGCATATAAGTTAATAATGTCCTGCGAAATTTCATTGTGAGCAGGTACGCCGTCTACTTTTGTTTTTCCAACGTAAAAAGCATCATAGACGCTAGAAGAATAAGATAAAGAGATGTTAGCTTCTCCTTTCTTGTTGAAAAAACCATCTACAAGCCCTTGAGCTTTAGAAGTCATTGGAGCTAAAAACAGTGCAGTAATAGCCATTGCGGTAAAATTAATTTTCAGTTTCATTTTTATATTTTTTTTAGTTGAAGGGTTAGACGCTCTATTGTAAGTAAGTTTACATTTATTTTTAAAGAAATAGGATTAAAGGAAATATTTGTTAGTCAAACGATTGGTTTTTAATGTGAAACACTACAAATATTTATTTATGCTAATCTGATAAATTCCAATCCATAAGCCGTTTTTTTACTAATTTCGCAGCTTTAAAATTTATACTATGATTTCAGTTGATAATTTAGCCGTAGAGTTTAGTGGAACCACACTATTTAGTGATGTGTCGTTTACTATTAATGAAAACGATAAAATTGCATTAATGGGAAAAAATGGCGCAGGAAAATCGACTATGATGAAGATTATCGCCGGCGTACAAAACGCTACACGTGGAAATGTGCGTTACCCAAAAGAAGCCGTTATAGCTTATTTACCACAGCATTTATTAACTGAAGATGATACTACAGTTTTCGATGAAGCCTCCAAAGCCTTTAGCCACGTGTATAGTATGCGTGACGAAATGGATGGTTTAAACAAGCAACTAGAAACACGTACAGATTACGAATCGGATGAGTACATGAAAATTATTGAACGTGTTTCCGATTTAGGTGAAAAATATTACGCCCTTGAAGATGTAAATTACGATGCCGAAGTTGAAAAAGCATTAAAAGGCTTAGGTTTTAAACAAGAAGATTTTACCCGAAATACCAATGAGTTTAGTGGTGGATGGCGTATGCGAATAGAATTAGCTAAAATTTTATTACAGAAACCAGACCTGATATTATTAGATGAGCCTACCAACCATATCGATATAGAATCTGTAATTTGGTTAGAAGATTTTCTGCTAAATAAAGCCAATGCTGTAGTGGTAATTTCTCACGATAAAGCCTTTATTGATAACATTACAAATCGCACCATAGAAGTTACCATGGGGCGTATTTACGATTATAAAGCCAACTACACCCATTATTTACAATTGCGAGAAGATAGACGCGCGCACCAAATAAAAGCGTACCAAGAACAACAACGTTTTATTGCCGATAACCAAGCCTTTATCGATCGTTTTAAAGGCACATTCTCTAAAACCAACCAAGTAACCTCACGCGAGCGCATGTTGGAAAAACTAGAAATTATTGAAGTGGACGATATTGATACCTCAGCACTAAAATTACGTTTCCCGAAAACACAGCGTTCAGGCGATTATCCCGTTACAGTAAAAGATGTTTCAAAATCTTATGGAGAGCATGTGGTGTTTAATAACGCCAATATGTCTATTGCACGTGGCGAAAAAGTATGTTTTGTAGGTCGGAACGGTGAAGGGAAATCTACCATGATTAAAGCTGTTTTAGGCGAAATTGACGTGGACGGCGAATGTGCTTTAGGGCATAATGTAAAAGTGGGCTACTTTGCGCAAAATCAAGCCGCTTTGTTGGATGAAGATTTAACCATCTTTCAAACCGTAGACGAAGTTGCCAAAGGCGATGTACGTACCCAGATAAAAAATATTTTAGGTCGTTTTATGTTTAAAGGCGAAGATATCGATAAAAAAGTGAGCGTACTTTCTGGTGGTGAAAAAACCCGATTGGCCATGGTGAAACTCTTGTTAGAACCCGTAAACTTGCTTATTCTCGATGAGCCTACAAACCATTTAGATTTAAAATCTAAAGACGTTTTAAAAGAAGCCTTACTCGATTTCGATGGCACCCTTATTTTAGTGTCGCACGATAGAGATTTCCTTCAAGGTTTATCCAATAAAGTATTCGAATTTAAAGATCAACGTGTTATTGAACATTTTGAAACCATTGACGATTTCTTAATTAGAAACCGAATTGAAAGCATTAAAGCGATGGATTTATAGACCTGAAAAGGTTTTGTTTGTGGGAGTAGTTTGTTTTGTTTAGGGCGTTACCCAAGGGTCGGGCTTGCGGCAGTCGCTTTTTTGTGTTGCATAGGTGCAACAACACAAAAAGAGCTTCAACAAATGCCTTAATCCCTAACGCATGTATCCGCTTAATTTGTTTTTAAATTGAACGTTGTTTTTTTTCGTTTGGGTGTTTCGTTTAGCGGTTATGTATATGGAAAGTTGTGTGTTTGTGTGCGAGGATTTTCCGAAGGAAAATCAGCTGTAACAAAAGCGTACGGACTCTTGATTAAGCACTAAACTAAGCATTATTTTAATACTGTGTTGGCAAACGTTTTTTTTAGTTTAAATATTTATCTATATCCTCTATGTATTCTAATCCTTTTTGTCCTAATTGAAATGCTCGTTTAACAGCTTCTTTCATTACATATTTTCGAGAAATCTCAACGAACTCCTTAATGTATTTAACTCCAAGTTTTGTTAGTTTTGCCCACACATTACAGATTCTATTAGCAATTTCTTGCCGCCCTGAAACTGTTAAACTGTCGTTCAGTTGAGTGATCTCATCTTGAATGTCTTCGATTTCTGAAGTATTTTCTTCATTCTTATATTCATTTAGTTTAAGCTTTATTTCTTCAAAATGCTCATATAGAGGCAATATAGATGAAGGTTCAAGTGGCTTGTCTTTCTCTTCCTCAATTATTTCAAAATATGAATAATAGTCTTCTTGAAAAGCTTTTTCTATTGGGTCGTCAAAAACTGTTTTAGTGTTTTTAAATTCACTTAATAATTTAAACCAAATTTGAAAATGTGCATCAATACTTTTCTGGTCAGATTTTATCCAATTAGTTCTAGGCTCAACAGATACAGATGTAAATGGCTGATATTCAATTTGAATTTGATTTTGATTATTTTGTTTTCTGTGTGATTTAATATGGAAGAAAAAATTTGAGTCAATTGAACTTCCTTTGAATCGAATTAAATCCTTTTCGGAACTTACTCTTTTGAATAGTCCGTCTTTTTTATTCAAATAAGGTTCAATTGCCTTGTGTACAACTAAAGGTGTTTGTTCTTTCTTATTCATTCTCAAATACTTGGCAGCTTTTTAGATGTAAAATCGTTCTAATGTTTTATATCCTACGTTAAACGAAGTTAGTTAATCTTTTTAGAACTTCTAAAATATCATCTGGAGACATACGTTCGGTATAATTGGCTTCAACATGAGACGCGATTACCGTAAAATCTTGGTTTATAACAAAAGTAGCGGGAACAGGCAGTGTTATGGAGCTATCACCATTTAAAACGGAAAGGTCGCGTCTTTGGTGGTAATCTTCCCCAGGATCAAATTGTAGATTATAGGCTTTTATTACATCTTGATTGCCATCACTCAAAACCTCAAATTGAAGTGCGTTTTTTTGCGAGATGCTTAGCGCGTCGTCTGGTTTTTGCGGACTTATTGCTACTATTTGTGCGTTGAATGCTTTAAATTGATTGGCATATTTTTGAATCTCAATCAAATCTAGATTGCAAATGGGGCACCACTCTCCTCTGTAAAATTTTAAAATAACAGGACCCGTTTTTAAACAATCGGATAATGCTATTGTTTTACCAAAGGCATTAGGTAATTCAAAATTTGGTGCTTTTTCTCCAGTTTTTAATCCTTTTGCTTCTAAGGCATTGGCTATAACTAGTTTTTGGAAATCTTGTAGTTTACTCATTAATATTTTACTTCTATTTACAGTTCAAATAACGATTTTGGAATGGCATGAAATCCTGTTTTAATCACAGCGTCCTCAATGTCCTTTACTGAAACAATAGAAGATGTATGAATTGTTATTTTCTTTGGAAATACATCCTCGTCTAAAAGAACATCTTGTACTCCATAAATATTTGAAATGGCATTTTTAATTTTTAACAAATCTTTATGTTCGGTTGCGTTTGTTTCAAAAATTTTCCCGTGGTTTCCTGGTATTACATTTTCTGATAATAAACTCATTTTGATTTTGTTTTAAATGGTTCGTGGTTTCTCTTAAATGGTGTCAAACTTTTTGGGATATGTAGTTGTTTTTAATGTTTTGTATTCTGAGTTAAACGAAGTTAGTTGAATTTTTTTACAGAGCCAAGCGGTTTTATTTAATAACTATTAAAACTATAAAAGCTTCATTTTATTTAAAAAATGAAGCTTTTTATTTATTGTTGTTGGCATTCGCTGTAAACTCGCGCCGGTATAAGTTTATTGTTTTATAAATTTAGAGGTGTTTCCATGTATCAAGTTTCAATAAATATATTCCATTTGTTAAATCTTGTATGTCTATTTTTTCTTGATTAGAAATGCTTCCTTTTTTTACTTCTGTTCCTATAATATTGTAAATTCCGTAATGTTGTGTTTCTGTTAATCCAGAAATGTTTAAAAAATCACTTGATGGGTTTGGGTACATATTAACGTTTTTTTTGAAAAACGTTAATTTCTCCAGTAGACAATGTTTCTGAAATCGTAAAAGATGTTCCAACTGCTGATTGTGGCGTATTGTTGTCATACTCCCAATTATTTAAGTTCATAATTGAAGCTAAAACCGTTGCTTTATCACCAGAACGTAAAGCTGTTGATTTATATCTTGCATTATCAGCTTCTGTTTGAGCAGCACCAAATGCCTTAATCCCTAACGCATGTATCCGCTTATTTTACGTTGTTTTTAGAGTGTTTCAACGCTTGAGTTAAACGTAGTGCGGAGGCTGGAAAATGTCAAGTTTTCGTCAGCGAATAAAGTTATGAAACGCTTAACTACCAAAATCATAAAAAAAGAATGTGAACTTATACATGTTCACATTCTTTTTTGTAATTTCTAATGGTCAAAATCTGCTCCTAAAATTTTGAATTGAAAAGGTGTAATATTAAGGTTGTATTCATTAGTAATACTTAAATTATTTAGTTGTAGTTGTACTATTTTTTTCTGAGTCGGAATTGAAATATAAATAAAATCTTCACTCAAGTCAATACTACTAATCACAGCACTATGGTCTATAGCCTCTGTATCCATAGTAACATTTAATTGTCCTTGATATTTTGCCAATCCTGTTTCAACTTCTGTAATATTTAAGTAACCTTCTCCTGTTAAGCTTACAACTAAATCTCCTTCTTTTGAAGTTATGCATTTAAATAAATTATTAGTTTCGTAAATTGGAGTAATTTCTTCCGCTTCAATGTTTATAAAATAAGCTCCTTTGCTAGTTGTATATCCAACAAACAAATTATCATCACTAGTACTCAATAAACTTCCAAACCATGCATCATCTTCAAAGTCATTAGGATAATTGATTAAACTTTGTTGTCCTGTACTTTTTACGACCAAAATCCCTGTATTAGACCCAAAAATAGCCACATTATCATTCCCTGCATTTCCATGAATACCAGAAGTAACAATTACAGTCTCATCTTCAAAAAGAACTTCTTCACTTTGATTGATAATTTTTACCGATTCAGGAAGTCCTACACCAGATCCTAATTCTGTAACTGCAATAGTTCCATTTTCATAAATCACCATTGCGCCATGATGTGCTGCAGAACCTGTATTAATTGTTCTAACAGGAGAAGATTCATTATAAATACTATTCTCATTAAACAAACTTAAAGTAGCATCGCCATCATTATAAACTGAAACATAACCCTGTTCAGATTTAAAATGCGTTGGGCTTTGGCTTTCAAAACTAATTGCAGCCATGCCTTGCTCGCCAAGATCATGACTATGGCTACCGTGATCAATCTCACCTCCGTAATTAAATGTTTCAGTAAAGTTGTTGTCTCTATGAGTAATTACGCCGTAGAGTCCAGATTCTGTTGCATAAATACTTCCTCCACTAAAACGAGCTTGAAAGTCTAGAATAGAATTGTTATAAGGTTTTAAAAAATTTAGCACATTAGATTCCGAATCAGAAATTAACAAAGCCATATTTTCATTTTCTACAATTTGTTCTTCAAAAGGTAATTCATCTGTATCATCACTAGAACAGGATGAAAATACACTTATTACCAGTGCATAACTTAAAATTTTAAATAATTTCATTTTTCATTTTTTATAAATTCAGGGCAAATATAAATTAATAAAATATTAATGCAACTTAGTTGCATTAATATTTTATTAATTTTTCTACAAATAATTTTCAGGTAAATAAAGTGAGGTTTTTCAATTATTTATATTTGGTTCAAGATGTACTGGTTCCTTAAAAAAGCATTATATATTTCTTCCAAACAAAATTTAGATTACATCCTTTAAACCTTCCAAGAGAAGAAGGTGACTTCAGCCTATTGTGCCAGAAATAGCAAACTAGCCCGCGTTAGTGATTGATGCGGCATCCTTTTTAAAACTTAAATAAGATAAAATATTTTAGGATAGACCTAGATGAGGTTGATATTCATGGGGTTTTGGTAGAGATTCAATGTTTTAAAAAGATATAGCGGAAAGCACGGCCCAAAGGGAACGCCCGAAATACTAGAATTATAATGCCAACGAGTCGTTTTTTGACTATTTTTGCAAAGTTATGCAAGATTTAAAACTTTCGGATTGGTTACCTACCACAAACAAAGAGGTGAAAATACGCGGATGGGAAGCGCTAGACGTTATCCTATTTAGTGGCGATGCTTATGTAGATCACCCAACTTTTGGGCCTGCAGTTATTGGGCGTATGCTAGAAAGTTTTGGCCTGCGTGTAGCCATTGTACCGCAACCTAATGTAAACGATAATCTTCAGGATTTTGTGAAATTGGGACAGCCAAAAATGTTTTTTGGTGTTACTGGTGGTTGTATGGACCCCATGATTAGTAACTATAACGCGAATAAAAAACGCCGTGATAAGGATGCTTATACACCAAATGGTGATATTGGATTTCGTCCGGATTACGCAACGACTGTTTATTCTAAAATTTTAAAGGAAAAATGGCCAGATACACCTGTTTTAATTGGTGGTATTGAGGCATCGTTACGTCGTGTTACGCATTACGATTATTGGAGTGATAAGTTATTGCCTTCTATTTTAGAAACCTCGAAAGCCGATATGTTGGTTTACGGTATGGGTGAACAGCCTTTGCGCGAAGTGGTGCGTTTGTTAGAAAGAGGCGTGCCTTTTAAAAGTATAAATACGGTGTTACAAACGGCTGTACTTTTAGATGAAGGTGAAAAAATACCAAAAAATAGTAATTGGGAAGATGTTGAAATAGCATCTCACGAGGTTTGTTTAAAGGATAAGAAAAAATATGCGTCTAACTTTAAAGTGATAGAGCAGGAGTCGAATAAATTGGCTGCGCGACGTATTTTTCAGAAAATTGGAGATAAAACATTGATGATTAATCCGCCTTATCCAACCATGACGGAAGGGGAGATTGATGCGTCTTTCGATTATCCATATACCCGATTACCACATCCAAAATATAATAAACGTGGCCCTATTCCGGCTTTCGAAATGATAAAGTTTTCCATTAATATTCACCGTGGATGTTTTGGAGGCTGTAGTTTTTGTACCATATCGGCACACCAAGGAAAATTTATTGCATCGCGCAGTAAAGAGTCTATTTTAAAAGAAGTAGATACGGTGGCTAATATGCCAGATTTTAAAGGGTATTTGTCTGATATTGGTGGGCCAAGTGCCAACATGTATCAAATGAAGGGGAAAGTGCAATCTATATGCGACAAGTGTGTGGCGCCTAGTTGTATTTCGCCTGTTATTTGTAGTAATTTAGATACTTCGCACAAACCGTTAACGGAATTATACCAAGCGGTTGATAGTCATCCAAAAGTAAAAAAATCATTTATTGGTTCGGGCATTCGTCATGATATGTTGGTGCCTGAGTTTAACAAAAATGCCGATCCTAAGGAGTTAGATGCTTACACAGAAGAGGTGATGACGAAGCACGTTTCTGGCCGACTAAAAGTAGCGCCAGAACATACTAGTGATCCGGTATTAAAACTGATGCGTAAACCATCGTTTTCGTATTTCCATAAGTTTAAAGAGCGTTTCGATAAAATTAATATTGCTAAAGGTTTAAAGCTGCAGTTGATTCCTTATTTTATATCGAATCATCCCGCTTGTGAAGTGGAAGATATGGCGAACCTAGCTGCCGAAACCAAAGATATGGGCTTCCAGTTAGAGCAGGTGCAAGGTTTTACGCCAACACCAATGACGGTGGCTACGGTAATTTATTACAGTGGTTACCATCCATACACACTTAAAAAAGTAAATACGCCTATTACTAGAAAAGAAAAAGATGAACAACACCGTTTTTTCTTCTGGTATAAAGATGAAAATAAAGACTGGATTAAAAAGACTTTAAACAAATTAGGGCGTCAAGATTTACTTAAAGTATTACTTCCCGAAAAAACAGAGAAGTGGCGTAAAAACACACCAACTGGTGATGCAAAGCATACCTTTGATGATGCTGTTCCGTTTAATAAACGTAAAAACAAGGCAAAGTTTAAGAGTAAGAAGAAACGTCGATAGAGACAGTTGTTACTAAAAAAAACGGCTATTATGAAGTTTAATTTTAATTCATTATAGCTATTTTTCAATGCGATTACAGAATGAAAGAAAAGTCGGATGCAATATGAAAGATATTATAATATAAATGTTATATTTATAATCTTTTTTTATCTGCTTTTTTTATGAATATAATTGGTGTTTCTTGTTTCTATCACGACTCGGCAGCTTGTTTGCTAATAAACGGAGTATTAGTGTCCGCAGCACAAGAAGAAAGGTTTACAAGAATTAAACACGATAAGGCATTTCCTGAAAAATCAGTACAGTTTTGTTTGGAAAGTAATAACTTGACCATTGATGATGTTGATTTAATTGTTTTTTACGAGAAGCCATTTTTGAAGTTCGATAGAATAATAAATACGTTACAATATCAGGCGCCTTCTACATTTCAATTATTCAGAAAAACGTTGTTGTCTTGGTTTAAAACCAAATTATGGGTTTCAAGTATTATAAAAACAACTTTAAATTACGACGGAGAAATAATTTATACCGAGCATCATGAATCTCATGCTGCGGGTAGTTTTTTTACTTCTCCTTTTGAGGAAGCCGTAATTGTCACCATTGATGGTGTAGGAGAAAAGGCTTGTACCACAATTTCTGTTGGTAAAGGCAATCAGGTTGAAATTTTAAAGGAACAGCATTATCCGCACTCTATAGGATTGCTATACTCCGCATTTACACAGTATTGTGGTTTTAGAGTGAATTCTGGGGAGTACAAATTAATGGGTTTAGCGCCTTATGGAAAACCGATTTATAAAGATTTAATTTTAAGGGAAATTGTTAGTTACGATAGTACAGGTTTAGTGACTTTAAATTTAGACTGTTTTTCTTTTGAAAAAGGAGAGTCGACAATTAATTCAAGATTTTGCGACGTATTTAAGAAACCACAAAGGCCCCTAGAGGCTAAGATGGACGATTTTTATTGCGATATTGCGAGCTCTATTCAAGCGGTAGTTGAGGATGTTGTTGTAGCCTTATTATTGCATGCTAAAGCTATATCTGGGTTAGAAAATGTATGTTTATCTGGAGGTGTAGCTTTAAATTGTAAAGCTAATGGAGAGCTACTCGCAAAAGCTATTTTTAAAAATATATGGGTACAACCAGCTTCTGGCGATTCGGGGTGCTGTGTTGGTGCAGCCTACGTTGGTTGGTACCATTACTTAAATAAGGAACGTGTTTATTTAAAAGATACTTTAATAGATCAGGCTTATTTAGGTTCGCAATATACCAATGATGAGGTAGAACGTACATTGCTGAAATACAACGTGAATTTTAAAAAAATGACAAATTTTCAGCTTTGTGACTCTGTTTCTAATGCTTTGCAAAATAAATATATAGTGGGTTGGTTTCAAGGTAAAATGGAATTTGGACCAAGAGCATTAGGACACAGAAGTATTTTGGCCAGTCCTTTGTTTAAAGACATGAAAACACATGTAAACTTAAACATAAAATTTAGAGAAGGTTTTAGACCTTTTGCTCCAATTGTTTTAGAGGAAGATTGTGATGCATGGTTTAACATGCATGACATCACTTCGAAATACATGTTGTTTACAGTAAAAAGTGATAAAAAAGATAGTATTCCATCTTGCATACATGAAGACAGAACGGCTCGGGTTCAAACATTAAATAAAAGTGAAAACCCGTTATTACATCAATTAATAAAAAACTTCAAAGATAAAACGGAATGTCCTGTGTTAATTAATACCTCGTTTAATGTTAGGGGAGAACCTATTGTAGAGTCTCCATTAGATGCCTTAAAATGTTTTTTTAATACTAAAATGGATGTCCTTGTTTTAGAAAACTATGTGGTGTATAAAACGGATAACGTAAAATTTGATGATAGATTAATTAATATAGAGACTCGTGAATTGGATTAAATTAACTTATAGTAAAGTGTTGAACATGAGTTCGACCCCCAAGAAACAAAAAGAATTTGGGTATTTGGTTTTAGTAGTTCTACTAATTGCTTTAGCAATGTCATTTTATAAAAATGATTTTAGTGTAAACCTAGTGCAGGCGTATTGTGGCTTGGCAATGGTTATCACAGTAGTTATTATGTTTTTTGCTAAGTTTATTTTTAAACCATTTTTAGTGATATGGTTATTGATAGGAGAGGTTTTAGGAGCTGTTATGAGTGTTTTAGTTATGGGGGTTGTTTATTTTCTTTTGTTTTCGCCAATAGCAATACTTATGAGGATTTTTAATAAAAAGCCAAATTATAAGGCCGAGTGGAAAACAGTAAATAGAGTAATTGATTATACAAAATTAGGGTAGTTATGAGTAAATATGATACAGTAAAACAGTTAGGTGTTTTTTTAATCAAGCAAAAAAAGTTTTGGTTAATCCCCATAGTGATTGTGCTAATATTACTTACTTTTTTAGTGGTGTTTGCAGAAAACTCGGTTATTGCTCCGTTTGTTTATACTTTATTTTAATAAATGCTCTTCTTAAAAAAGGTTTTTAAATTCGGTTTTAAAGTTTTCATTCTCAGTTTGATTACTTTGTTAATTTTCGAAGTATGCTTTAGACTTAGTGTTATTGATTTTTATAGATTAGAAGCAGAGGCTTTAAATACTTCTGAAAATTTAAAAGTAGAAAACGCAGTAGATTATCTTGTTTTTGGCGATTCTTTTTCGGCGACTTCTTCGGAAATAAATTACATCGATATGTTAAGAAAAAGGAATCCAGAACTGTCCTTTTTTAATGTTAGTGTGCCTGGAATAGGCATTAGGGAAGTTAATACTTTTGCCGCAACAAAAATCAGGAAGCATAAGCCTAAAGCTATTATTTATCAAATATATGTAGGTAACGATTTGATAGATGTTAATCATTTATGGTGTTTTGAAAACGTTTCCTTATTCAGAAATATGTATTGGGAAACCTCAGATTATTTGTTGGGTGTTAAGTATTTAAATCAAAAATCAACACTACTAAAGCCAAGAGAAAGTTTAAGGGCGGTTACCATGGCTATTGATCAATTTAAGCCAGAGTATTATAATATAAGAACACGACAATATTTAAATTGTAATCCGTCATATTTAGATCATACCGTTAGGTTAAAAGCTAATTTTAAGGAACGTTATAAGGCGTGGATTGGCCATATGAATGTGTTTTTAGAATCTATACCTAATGATATACCCGTTTATTTAGTTTGGGTGCCACACTGTGGGCAAGTAAACCAAAGTTATTTAGAAAACATGAAAAGTATGGGAGCTATTTTTAGTGATGATCATGCCTTATCTATGATAAATTATCCGTTTCTTGAAGGCGCAAAGCAAGATTTAAGTGTGTTTTCAAATGTGAAGCATTTAAATCCGTTAGGTAAGCTGCAAGAAAAAAATACGCCGTCATATCCTTTATATTTTGCAAACGATCCTCATTTTAATAAAAACGGCAATGTGGTGTTAAGTGATTTTTTACAAAACCATATTCCATTCTCTAAGAAAACATTTTAAAAGTGGTTTTATTCTTGGTTTTCGATAAATTTTGTTTGAGTTAAAGCGGGTTCGATTTCTTTAAAAATACGATCTGCAACAAGTTGGTTTCCGTATTCACCAGTATGGCAGAAATCGGTGTAAATTGTTTTTTCAGAAGTATCAAAAACAGTACTAATATCTAAAAAAGTACTGTCGGTTTTCATTAATGCATCTTTTCGAATAATACTATAAGATAAATCGTATAAATTCTCGTAGTATTGTTGGTCTCTAAAATAACCTTGTTCAGCTTCTGTTAAGTTTTTCTTCGAATAAACCACAGGTTGCAGAAAATTGAAAACTTTAAAATTGTAGCTTTTTTCTAAACTTTTTGAAATTTTGACGTAACCTAAAAAGATGTTAGCAATATCTACAGCTAAACTGTCTGGGCGATCATCCAATCTCGCATGGATGGTATTGTGTTTTAACTTTCGTTGTATGGTTATTACTAGCCTGCATAAATAACTAGATCTAAGCATGAGTTTAATTCTTTTTTTGTAGTTGTGTGCTACTTTAAATTCATTCTTTCGATTGTATGCATTTGTAGGTGTGCCAGCTTCGTTATTTTGATGAGCTGAAATAATTTCGTTAACACCATCGTAAAAAATCACAATATCTGGAATATTGTTTTTAATAAGCTCCTGTTGCAATTGGATGTTTTCGGTAGCTCGAGTATAACCATGGCAACCAAAATTTGTAACCTCTACGTTTTTATCTGGGAAATTAGTGTGTATTAATTTAGATAATTCAGACGGAATAGTATGCGCGTCTCTAGAGCCTGCGCTATACATGGTAGAGCCTCCAAAACAAAATATTTTTAAAGCGTTATCAGAATTTTTTAAACTAGGGTTTTCTGTTTTTCGCAAACCGTTTTCATAAATAGTATTGTGTTTGGCGTACATTGGTTTAAAACGATAGTGTAAATAAGACTCCCATTCCATATCCTGTAGCCTTAGTTCTCTAAAGATTTCTTTTACCGTTTCTAATTCTACACCATCATAAACACCAGTAGCATAGATGCGTTCAGTGTTTTCGTCAACACCACTTTCGTCATGGTAACTGTAATATACTCCTAAAAAAATTTCTAATAAAAGAAAAATAATAAGTAAGTTTCTGGATATAATTAAGATAAATTTGAGTTTGTTTTTCACGAAGATAAGAGGTTATAAAATGTATTTTAATTTCGAATTTAATTGAATTAAAAAGTAACTTGCTATAACTGTTAGTATGCTTGTGGCAATAGTTAAAACCGTTGGCGATAATTTAAAATAATTTATGATTAAAAATATGATAAGTGGGTGTGCTAAATAAATAGCAATGGAATATGCCGATAGTATTTTGCTGTTAATATTAGAAGTGATTTTAAACCGGAAAGCTGAAATAAATAAAACGGGACCTAGAAGTAAATAGGCTAATTTCATAGTCACTAGTGTTTTATGAGTTAGGAAGTAGTAGTTAACTAAGCAATCTAAAACCAACAATAAGAAACTCATTGCTAATAAAATATAGAGATGCCTTTTTTTTATTTTGAGATGGAAATTTGTTCGTTTTATAACTAAGCCAATACTTAAAAAGGGCAATCCGTAAAATAAAAAATTACGATGTGAAGGTGGGTAATTCATTATTTTATCTAAAAAAGCATAGTTTGAAAATACATGAAATAGACCTAAATATTGAATGCTAACACCTAGAGTATATAGAATAATAGCGGAAATAATTAATGTTTTATTCGATAAATTCTGAAAGAAATATAGTAGTAAGCCACCAACTAAAAGTGCTGCTAAGTACCAAAGGTGATTAAACCCAAAAAGTATTATAGGTATAACCTTTATAAAGTTAAAATGCGTTAGGTTAAGCCAAAAATACGAATATACAAGCATCCATATTATATAGAGTATGGCCACGCGCTTTAACCAAACCTTAATACGATTGTTTTTAAATACCATTAAGAGGAAGAAGCCGTTAGTGCACAGAAAAAATGGAACTGCAATTATAAAGAGACCATTGATTAAAATTTGATAAACCATTTTGTTCTGATCAAACAAAAAACCACAATGTACTGCCAATACAAATACTGAAAGTATTATTTTTATCGTATCAAGAAGTATATTTCGTTCCATACCAGCTTAATTTATGGCTTTTTTTTGAACACTGAATATGTAGTTTTTTTCTTTGTAAACTGTTTTTTCTAAAAGTAGTTCAAAAAGAAACCCCTTATTAAGAGCGAGCTGTTTAATAGTGTTTAATTTACAATCTTCCGATAAAATCATCCATGTATTAGTTACACTTTGTGTTTCGAGTTCTTCAAATAAATTCTGGAAATACTCGAAATTTTCACCACAAAACCAGGCACGTTCTTTGTCGTTCTTAGGTTGTTTTGGGTAGTATGGTGGGTTTATTATAATATAATCGAAGTGTTGTTTGTTAATGTTTTTAAATAAATCGGAGTAAACAACATCAACAGGAATTTTATTTTTAATTGAAGCTTTTTTTAAGGCCTCGATAGCAATAAGATTGATGTCTGAAGCTGTAACTTGGGCTCCTTTAGAAGCAGCAAATAACGAAATAATACCAGAGCCACAGCCTAATTCTAGAAAAGACTGGTTAGTTAAGTTTAACGGTTTTATAAAATCTAATAATATTTTAGTGCTTATGGTAAAATGAGGAGGGAATACCTCGGAGCTAATAGATACTTCAATACCTGAATAGGTATATTTTCTTTGTTTTAAATGAAACGTATTAAAAGCTAACTTTGCAATTGGAAATATGATTTTCTTTACTTTTTTGAGCATATTTGAACAACTTATTCTGAATAAAAACCTTCAATTTCGGGTTGACGATATTTCCAAATTTTATGAAGTACTTTAATTTCATAAGGAAATTTATACCAGCCATATTTAAATCGATAACCTGAAACGGTCTTTAATATCCATTTTTTATATCCTTTAATTCTAAAATCTGATGTTGTAGGGTAGTAGCCATTTAATACGGTTTCAAAATTTTGAATTTTATCGATCATATAAGGTTTTAGCCAAGGGGTTAACGGGTTTTTTCTTAAATCGAATTTTTCCCAGCTGGGTTCAATCCATTCCTCTAAAGTTTCCGGAAACGAAAAACCGGCATCAATAATTTGTTGGTATAATTCCGAACCTTCAGTAGGCACCGGACTGTATAGGTAAATAATTATTTCGGCATGCGGATTAATGGCTTTTATTTCACGAATAAAATTAATATCCCAAAGTATTTGCTCGTATACCTTTTTTTCGTCTGGACCGGGCAGGCCTAGTACAAATGACAGTTCGGGTATAATATCTACGTTTTTCATGCGTAGCACAAAATCTTTTATCATTTGACCCGATTGTGTGCCGCCTTTGTTCATTTGTTTTAATACTTCATCGTTACCCGTTTCTGCGCCCAAAAACATCATTCTGCAACCCGCTTTTCGCATCAATTTTAAATCGTCGTCCGAGTACTTATTTATGGTATCAATTCTACCTTCGCCCCACCATTGAATATTATCATTTAAAACAAGATTAGAGAACTCTAAAACACGTTTTTTCGAGGTGAAAAAATTATTGTCGTGAAACTCTACAGCATCAATGTTGTATTTTTCTTTAAAGAAAGACACATCTTTATAAATGGTAGTCGCTGCTTTGGCTTTCCATTTTGCATTGTAAATTGGGACTACAGCACAAAAAGAACATGTAAATGGGCAGCCCATACTCGAGTGATAGGCAAACGTTTTTCGACCCATAAAGGTTTTTGCTAAGTAGCTTTCTAGTGGGTAAAAGGTGTTAAAGTATTCGTAAGGGTATGGCGGTAAGCTATCTTGATCGAGTAAAGCTTCTTTTACTGTTTGAATAATTTCACCTGCATCATTTTTAAAAATTAAGTTTCTAATTAAACTGAGCTTTTCATCACTTTTATTTTCTAAAACGTCGAGTAATTTTGGGAATGTATTATCGCCAGGGCCATTTATAATATAATCAACATAGCCGGAATTCATACAAACTTTATATTGATTGGAGGCAAAATAGCCACCCCAAATATTTATAGATTCCGGAAAAAGTTCTTTTATTTTTTTAGCATACGGAATGGCTTGCTTTAGTTGTGGTCCAGGCATTGCTGTAAGACAAAAATATTTGAATTCGCCAGTTGAAAAGTGTTTAAAAATAACATCCCAGGGGTTGTTTTCTTTATTGCCATCCACTAAAATGTATTCGTATTTTCCGTGAATTGCCGCTCCAACTTGAATTATAGTATTGGGCAGTCTGTGCTTAGCATTTGCACTTCTTGGATTAAATATGATAATTTTATTTCCCATTAGTTTATTTCCCATTAGTTTATTTTCTTAAAAAGGTAATTAGGGTTGTTATAAATTTTTATAAACTGCGGATTTTTTAAAATTTCAGAAATGAATTTGGCGCTGCCAAAATTAGATCCTTTAGCTGAGTCATCAATTAAAACATAGCCGCCAATTAAAAGTTTTTGGGAAACATTATTAAAATCCATTTTTGTTTGATTATAAGAATGATTTCCATCAATATAGCAAAAAGCTATTTTTGAGTTTAATTTAAATGTTCTATTAAAAACATCTGTAAATTGGTTTTCTGTGTTCCAATTATTAAAAAAACTATCGGATGTTGTGTGACAAATATATGGTAAATACTTTGGGCTTAGAAAAGTTGTGGCATTTATAAAAGAATTTTTAATATAATTCATATAATCAGTCCTTTCGATTTCTTTTTTACCATCTATGTGATTTTCTGTCATTCCAAGATGATCCTTAAACCCTTCGTATATCCATGCGTCACAGCCATAATGTAATATCTCTTTGTTGTGCTTTGCAAGAAGATGTAAAATTAAATTTGTCGATAATCCACCGTAAACACCTATTTCAAAAGTTATTCCATTTTCAGGCATATTTTTAATAGCATAATTTATTAAAAATATATTTCCTTCATTTAACATTCCTTCTCCAATTACAGAACACCGCAATCTAGCAATAAATGAATCTTCAATTTTTTTTGTTTTAGGTTTAAAAAATATGCAGCTCATTACGTTATTTATTACTTTCCTATTGATGGTAAAAAAGAGATTAAGCTTTTGTTTCAACATTATTAATTAGTTTTTAAATATAAGGTTTTTGTTTTCTAAAATGAAACTAGATAGTTGTTTGGCGAAGATATGATTTGCTTTTCCGTTTGGGTGTGGATCTAGTTCATTTAAAATATAGTGCTTTAGGTTTTTGTTTTGAAAGGCTTTGGATGCATCCAAAAATAGTAAATCATTTTTTTTGTGCTAATAATTTTATTTCCTTTGGTATTCTGCTTGTAGTTTTTATCTTTAAACCCTTCCTTATTGGTTTTAAAATCTACAAGTTTATATTTTGTATCTAAATTTGGAAGTAATTCATATTTTAAGTCCTTAGCTTTAGAATATTTTAATAGGTTAGAGTTGTCTAATATTCCGAAAGAATTTGTTCGTGAGTATGAAAAAGCCGAACTTCCAAAAAAGTAAACTCTAGAAATAAATTCTCCTAGAAAAAGACCTAAAAAAATGCCAATAATAATAGAAAAAAGTTTAAGTTTTAACTGTTTCATTTATAATTTTAAAGGCTAATACGCTTTAATGTAGCTATAAATATAAGTGAAGCATTATGCTAATTCTAATTTTTTTTTTAAGAATAAGTAATCTTAAGGTATAGGCTGTATCTTTGTTTTGACATTGAATTTTTACAAAAGGACAGATTTTGCAGAAAAAAAACATTATTTCAACAATAAAAAATTTAATTTTAATCTTCGGAATTACTTTTGTTTTACTTGAAATTGTACTTGCCATATATATTAGAGCAACCGAAATAAAAATAGAATTACCAACCTATTCCTTCGAAAACACACAAGGATTTTGGTTTGATATCAATCCGTTTTATGGCACAAGCCACCTGCCAAACCATACTTATAGACAAAAAAAATACTGTTTTGATGTGTTATACCAATCCAATTCTCACGGTTTTCGCGATCAAGAAAGAATTATAAATGCTGAAAATAAAAGAGTTGTAGCCCTAGGCGATTCGTTCACCGAAGGTGTTGGAGTTGCTATTAACGATAGGTTAACCAACTTACTCGAGGAAGATACCAACATACCACACCTAAATTATGGAATGGCGGGAAATTTTGGGTCAACACAACTTTACATGCTTTACAAAAATGAGGCTAGTAAATATACACACGAAGCAGTATTGATTGGTATTTTGCCATCTAATGATTTTATAGACGACGATTACGAAATAAATTTAAAAGTAGGCGGCGACCGCTACCAGCCTTTTTTAAACGGAACATATCCTAATTACGATGTGGTTTATTACGCCGATAGTTTGCATAAATCTAAGGCCGTACCTCGAAAGCAAAGATGGATAGCAAAAATTTTGAAAAACTTTACAAATACTTACAACATGTTAAGTTATTTAAAGGCCTTGCGAAAAATAAAGGTAATTCCAAAAGATAAATTATTAGATGTCTCTAAAGTGCCGAGTTATTTTAATTACACCGATAAGCAGTTTAACCGCATGCGTTACGCCATAGAGCAGATTAAAATTTTGGCTGGTAATCGGCCTGTAATGGTGTACAGTATTCCTATTTTTAAAGAAATAGAAGCTTATCGAGAGCATGGTAAAAACCCGTTAGGCAAAGCTTTAAAAGCTATTTGCTACAATATAGGGGTAGAGTATTTAGATTTATTGCCAAAAACGGATAAACTGTCTATTGAGGCTTGCGAATCATTATTTTTAACCTGCGATGGGCACTGGAGCGAAAAAGGAAACCGTTTTGCTAAAGAAGAAATTCAATCAAAATTTGAATACTATAGATAGTTTATGGTTAAACTGATAAATAAATACAAAGATCAATTGGGCTTTTTGGTGCTTTGGTTGCTATTAATTTTTATTATAAATCCTATTGGTGATTTTCCTTTAAACGATGATTGGTGCTACGGGAAATCTGTAAGAACACTTTATCAGGACGGCTATTTAAAACTCTACAATTGGGGGGAAATGACCTTGGTAGGGCATGTGTATTGGGGTTATTTTTTTACTAAAATTTTTGGTTTTTCTTTTACTGTTTTACGTTGGTCTACTTTAGTTTTAGGGTACGCCACTATTTTAGGTATTTACAATTTGCTAAAAGCCGCCAAACTTGTAAGATGGATGGTTTTATTTGGGACGGCGTTGTGTGTAATGAATCCTATTTTTTTATCGCTCTCGTTTTCTTTTATGACCGATGTGCCGTTTTTATGTGTTTCCATTTGGTCTTTATACTTGTTTTTAAAAGCGCTTCAAACCAACCGGTGGCAACCCATATATTGGGCTGTTTTCTTTTGTTTTTGGGCATTTCTTATTCGTCAATTAGCATGGGTATTTCCTGTAGTTTGGTTGCTTACAGTACTTTTTACTAAAAAAAGAACTGTTAAAAATATAACACAAGCGCTGTTGCCTCTTTTGATGATGGTGGTTTTCTCTTTAGTGTTTTCTTATATTATGGATTCTCAAGGGCTATTGCCTAAACGTTACAATTCTAAATTTACTGTACTCTTGGGAAGTATTACAAATTTGGATTTAGGCGTTTTCTTTAGATTTATTAGTTATTTTTTAAGATCGGTGGCTTATATTGGGTTTTTATTTGCGCCAATTCATATTTTTTATTTAAACCGTTATAAGTTTAAAGCGTATCATGTTTGGACTATAGTTTATACCGTTGTGGTTACGGCTGCTATTATTTTGGCCGGAAAAACAATACCGAGTTTAGATAATGTTTGGATCGATTTTGGAGTGGGACCAATCACACTAGCCGATCATTCAGGTAATTTTACCACAACACCATCTCCAAGAGCACCAGTATGGTTTTGGCAAATGGTAACGGCTGTAGGAGTGTTCTCAAGTGTAGCATTAATTTTTAATCTCAGGCAGTTTATAATAGCGCTGTTTAATAAAAAAATAATTTCACACGAAGTTGTTTTGTCTGTTATGTTTTTTGTGGTGTACTTAACGCCCTTTTTAATTGTTGGTGTTTATGATAGATATTTATTGCCTCTATTTCCAATGGCTATAGTGCTTCTTGGTGCAAATAGTAAAAAAAATCCAAAGGAAATGTTTCAATATTGCGCTTTCGGTTTTTTAGGGGTACTAACTTGGTTTTCTGTTTCAGCAACACATGATTATTTATCATGGAATCGGGTGCGTTGGGAAGCTTTAAATGAATTAACAGATTCTGGAGTTTCTAAAGAACATATTCAAGGCGGTGCAGAGTTTGTAACATGGTATCATTTTTCCGAAGAAAGAGAAAGATGGTGGGAAATTGTTACGCCCGTTTATACGTTGGTTTTTCAACATGAAAAAAAAGATCAAGTTATTAAGACTTATCATTATAGGCGTTGGTTGCCTGGAAATGGGGATATGTACATGATTTTTAATTCAGTTCTAGCTGAAGAAATAAAAATAAAAAGCCATGTTAGAGAATAGTAATTTCTTAATTTATATAATTAAGGGCTACTCTGTATATTTTGTAATTTTTTTATTACATTTAAAGCTTTAATTTTAAGCAAGGGAGGTTTTGAGGGTTCTTAATTATCTAAAATGGAATGCAGCTTTAAGCGTCGATAAAAAACGGTATCAAAACGCTACTCCTTACCCTCATATTGTATTCGATGATTTTTTAGAAAAGCAAGCCGCAGATTATGCATTAGATGTGTTTCCGAAAATTAAGGATGCAGGATGGATTCATTATTTACATGTTAATGAAAAAAAACATGGTTTAAATAAACTGGATTTAATTCCGGAGTTTATTCGAGATGACATTATTAAAGAATTCAACTCTTTAACGTTTGTTGAATATCTAGAAAATTTAACTGGAATTAAAAACTTGTTACCTGATACAACTATTGAAGGAGGCGGGATTCATCAAAGTGAAAATAAAGGGTTTCTAAATATCCATGCCGATTTCACGGTACATCCTCATAAAAAAACATGGAGAAGGCGGGTAAATGTTTTAATTTATCTTAATAAAAATTGGTCTTCATCTTACGGAGGGGCATTAGAGCTTTGGGAAAAAGATATGTCGAGTTGCACGGTTTCTATTGCGCCAATTTTCAATCGTATTGTAATTTTTAATACCGATGAAGATTCTTATCACGGGTTTCCAGATCCAATAAATTGTCCAGAGGATGTGACACGAAAATCGATTGCATTATATTATTTTACTGAAGAAAAAATAGGATCATTTAGGAAAAAGTCTACTAATTATCGTGCTCGTCCAAACGATGGTTTTAAGGCTGTTTTAATATGGTTAGATAAAAAAATGATTATTGTTTATACTTGGTTAAAAGGAACTTTAGGGATTAATGATGATTTTGTGAGTCAAGTTTTAAATTTTTTTACTCGAAAAAAATAAATTTAACTTAAACTTTGAGTGCATTTCCAGTGCCATTTATAAGCAATGAGAACTACCCATTGGCTAATGCAAACACTACCTAGTACACCTAAGATTCCGTGAGACTTGATGACGAGTAAAATCAAACTTATGTTTACCAGAAAACCGAACAAACTTATATAAATAATAGCTTGTTCTTTATGAGTTTTTAGAAGTTCCATAATGTTTAATGTGTAAAAATAGCAGGGAAGGGCAATTAAGGCTCCAAGAATATAATATATATACGAAAAACCTAATTGCATAAAATATTCCATCATAATCCAAATAAAAAAAGCACCTAAAACGGTTAAAGGAATCGCTATAACATACAATCTGTATTTTATTTTTTGAACAACTAATGGTGATACACGATACATGTGCTTTGTAAACGGAATAGTAATATATGCAGCCAAAGCTTGTAGCATTAAAAAAGATGTGATTAGTAATTGATATTCTGCTAATTGTGCTTTTTCTAAATAAAAATCAACTACATAAATGTCTGCTTTTGAAATAAGCCAACCGCTTAGCCCTAAAATAAAAAAAGGTAGACCTGATTTAAATTCTTGTATAGATATTTTTGCAGTAAATGGTTCTTTCCAAAAGTTTAATTGTACGCTCAATATGATGAGTTTAGCCAAAGTGGCAATTGTATAGATTTTTAAAAAGTTATCTAAAACAAAAAAATCAACATAGAAAATGCTGCCGAAAATGATACCGAATGCCGTGATTTCCGCAATTAATTGAGCTCTAAAACGTTGGTGGTATACCACTAAAGTACTCAATGATGCATAACTAAATGTTAGTATAACAAGCAGAATGGCCCAAAATGCGATTGATGTTGGAAAAAACAAATATAAGGATAACGTTAGTGGTAAGAGTAAGCTTCTAGATAGGAAATTGCTAAAAAAAGCATGGTACATTTGTCCTGGTTCTTGGCTGTATTTTCTAAGTAAATAATCTCGGTTTCCCCACCCTAATAAAAAGGTTATTAAGAAGACCCAAATCATGACATTAATTAAAAGTGCCCAATCTGTTTTTCCAAATGTTTTTATGCCAAAAACAACAATCAAGAAGTTAAATGCAGGACTTGCAAACCCTTGAATGGTATTCATTCCTATGGTTATTAATTTACGCATTGTACAAGTTTAGATAGGCGTTTATAGTTTGCTTTTCCGAGCTTATTAGGATGCGGTTTTTAGTGTGTGTTTTTTCTGAAAGTATGGTTTGGCACGCTGCAACTAAAGCTGTTTCACTGTTACAAACTTTCCAATGTGTAGAGGTTTTTGCTAAGCCAACATCATAAGAAACAATTTGCATTCCTGAATAAAGCGCCTCTAAAAACACAAAGCCAAACGACTCGTATAAACTGGTGTGAAGTAGTAATTTAGATTGTGCCATATTTTTTAAAACTTCATGTCGGGAAATTTTTCCTTTAAGTGTTACTGTTTGGGATAATTTTGATTTTTTTATTAATTGCTCCAATTCGTTTCGCCATGCGCCGTCTCCAATAATAACAACATTGAGGTTGGTGTGGACTTTTATTAATTGAGAAATAACATTTATAAAATGAGCGTAATTTTTAATACTATTTACCGATCCAACACCAAGAATATCAATATTGTTTTTTGAAAGTTCAGGGAATTCCTTGGTGTTTAAATGCCAAGGGATTATGGTTGATTTTAGTTTATGGTTTTTTAGTAATTCAGATTGATGGTTGATAGAAAGGGTAACTATTTTTGCTGTAGAATTGGTTAGTTTTTTTGTGTATAAATTACCAGATTTTGCATCTTGACCCATTAATGTTACTACATGCTTAATGTGGTGTTTTATAGAAAAGCGTTCGCCAATCATAGCACATTCTCCAATCCAAAAACTATGAATGGTATCAATAGGTTGCTCTCGATGTATTTTTTTTAATATATTTAATGCCTTTTTCCATGTGCATAATTTCTTTAAGAGTTTATTCTTTCCGTTCAAAGGGATAATTTCAATACCATTCCAATCATAAGTTTTATTTGTAAAAGGAAATTGAAAACTTAATAGTGTTAATTTGCTATTAGGCAGGGCATTTTTCATGCTTTTAAGAAAAACTTGCAAGGCAGGAATAGTAGTCGAGTCATTCTCCGATTCGGGAAAGCCTGGTGTTAAAAAAACAATATGTTGAGATGTTTTATTCAATAGATTATGATGTACAACTTCAATAAAGTTTAAAAATAGTTGTTTTAATTATGCCATGCTGTATTGGTAAAAACTAAATCGGTTTCTTTTATTAGTTCAGGGTGGCGCTCAAGATTTTCAAAAGATATTAAAGTGCCATCTGTTTTATAAACATATTTATACATTTTTACGCCATGGTATAAATTTGATATTTGTTTTCTAATTTTATATTTAAATAATGAAAACCCAATTTTGCTTTCTAATTTTATAAGCAGTTTGTTTAAAAAGCTTGACGGGATATGTGTGCTATATAAATGTTCGCATAAAAAATGATAGTGAAAAGACACATATAGTGTTGGGTAGTTTAGGTGTTCTAAAGTAGATTTAAGGGTTGGCAAAATTTTGAATTCAGCACCTTCTACGTCCATTTTAATGAAATCTAGGTCTTTAATTTTGGATCGTGTAATAAAATCGAATAAAGAAATGGTTTCTATTTCTAAAGAATTTTCAGTATCCCGTTTACGCGCTAAAATGCTACTCGACGATTGCCCGTAAGCTTTTCTAGCAGATAACCGAAGTGTTTCTTTTTTGTCAGAAATTGCTGTTTGGTATATTTTTATTTTTTCTGATATTTCGGGATTTAAAGTAATGTTTTTTTCTAATTCACTATAACAAACCGGATCAGGGTCTAGGGCATGTACTGTATTCGCAGTTTTTGCAGCATAAAGGGTTAGAACACCGCTCCATGAACCAATATCTAATACTATGCTGTTTTTTTTTATGAAGTAATCAAAAATTGAAAAAGAATAGGGTTCCCAATCTTCCGAATTAATTTGCTCCCAATACCTTTTGTTTTGTCCAGGGTCAATTTGAAACGTATGATTTTTAAGTTGAATTTCCATATCTAAAATGTGTCTAAATCGGAGTAAGTAAAGGTGAAGTTGTTTAAATTGATGTTAGGGGCAAAATCTAAATAGCCAACCAACCATGATTTTTTTGGGTTAACTATAGTTTTTAATTGTGAAGCGATTACCGATTTGGGGTCTACTTGAAACAAAAGCTCTGTAATTCCTAGTAAAAAAGCTTTTCGTTTTAGTTTTTTAATGGCTTTTTGTAAAGCAATTTCAGAGGGGGCATACGATAATCCTACATGAATAATGGCTTCAATTTTAATCCAGAATACACAGCCTTCTATTTCAATACAATAATGCTTTTTAAAACTGTTTTTGTATGATATAAATTCAGGGGTAAATAATTGGGTATGCTTGCTTTTTTTTTCTTGCATTAATTTTTCGATAGCATTTTGGGACACTTTTTGATTAAAAAAGAGGGCGTAAAAATTATTCCAACCAATTTTGTTTAGCACCTTTCCAAAGGGGAGTGTTTTAACTGTTATATGAAAACGTTGCAACGGTACATGCTCTTTCCATTCTAGTTTTTTTGTGCTGAAATAGGTGTTTTCACTATGAAAGGCATACACGAATTTTATGTTGTTTTTAACCATAATGTTATAGGCAAACTTTGCTAATTGAAAATGTAAACCTTTTCGTTGATGGTCGGGCATGGTATAAGAGTCGCAGGCGTGTGCAACATATATTTCATGCCCATTTTTAATAAATTTTTGAGGTATGGCGCCATAAAATGCAACAGGAATATTATTATAGTAAGCAATGCTGCAAATAAATTCAACACCAAGGTAAGATGTGTTGTATTTATTTTCTAAGTACTCTAATGAAACGCGCTTATTAAAAACTTCCCAGAAGAGTTTTTTTACAGCAGGAAAATCACTTTTCTCTAATCTTTTAAGCCGATAAGTATTTCGATATAGCATAGTTTAAAAATAAGAACCTTTTAATAAATATGATATTTGTTGCTCCATTGAAATGTAAGGGTTTATTACAAACCTGTTTTTATAATTTTCATTTTGAGAGTCTTCCTTTGTATTGTAGTCTATTAACAATAAGCGTTTAAATCCTAATTCTGAGCAATACTTTGCAATATCGGGATTGTATGCACCAAATGGAAATGCAAACTCGGTAATGTGACGTTTACAAATACTTTCCAGTTGTTGTTTACTCGTTAGAATTTCATTTTGGGCAACCTCCAACGGTACATTAGTTAAATTTATGTGAGTGTTTCCATGTGCTCCAATGGTGAATAAGGGGTGGATTGCTATTACCTTAATTTGTTCGGGTGACATTAATTTCCAATAATCTCCTAGTGCCTCAAGAGGTAAGTTCTTCCAGTCTTCACTAAAAATGTGGTAGATGGATTCTATGGCGTCGTAAGACACTGTTTTGGCTATGGTTTTCAATGATATTCCGTTCCAAATAAATTCATTTTTATTGTTTTTTTTATATAAATTTTGTTGAAAGGTGATTTCTGTTCTTGTGGTGTGGTAGGATACTAAATCTATAAAATCAGGCCATAAATAGGGAGCTTTTTTATGAACTGTAGTTATGTAGAAACACGCAGGTGCATTATATTTCTGTAAAATGGGTACGGCATATTTATAGTTGTTTAAATAACCATCGTCAAAGGTAATGGCAATGTTTAAAGTGTTTTTTTTGAATTTTTTATTGTAAAAATCATCAAGTGAAATAACATTGTAATGTGTTGTAATATAGTTAATGAATGCATCAAAAAAGGTTTCGCTTACAAATCGGCTATTGTAGCGGGTTTCTCCATTACGGTCAATGCCGTGAAATAATAAAATACGTTCGCCGTAGCGGTTTTTTAATAATAATTTACCCAAACCAAGTTTGAATAAGGTGATGTTGTATAATAAACCTAAGCGGTATTTAATGCGTATCCAAAGCATGTTCAATTTGATATAATTTCCACCCGTCAGGATGTGTTTGTAAAATCTTTAATTTGTAGTTGTGTTCCATAAATTGCCAATTCAGCATAGGGTTTTTACCTTGCCATTGCAGGGCGTATTTATCAGGGTTAAATAGAATTAAATCGTGAGAACGGTAAGTTTTATACACTTCTAAGTACATGTTTTTGTATTCAAAATTTAGACCTCTCCCTTGTAAAGATAAATCTAAATCAAAACTATAAAGAGTTTTTCCTTCATATGGTTTTACCATGGTAACTATTTCTTTTTCTAAAATACTTCGGTTAAAAATATGATTAAATGTTATATACCAAAATAGTAACTGCAGGGTAACCGCAAATAGACCAAGGATTAGTAGGTGTTTTTTAATAAATTTGATATTAATTATTTTTTCAAAAGCAGGAAACATAAAAATTAATGTTAACGGAAATACTAATGCTAAAATTCGTGAATTTTGAAACGGAATGCCCGCGAGAAATAGAATGTATAATGAGATACAAAAGCCAAGTATCTTTTGATTAAAAGTAAAGCCGTACTTGTAGTTTTTTAAAGTGATAACACTTAAAATAGCACCGATAAAAATAAAACCAGGATGAAAGAAAATGTATAAAGTGTAAATTAAATTTGGAAATTGATAAAACTGGGTGCCATCTGTAGTTTGATAACTTGATTTAAAATAATTTGTTACCGACCATACTTTTAAAAAATAATTAGAAGAGGCTTCAAAAAGAGCGTCCCATTGTAAAATTAAAAAAGGTATACAGGCCATAAAGCTAACTAAAGCTCCAATTAAAAAGGGCTTAACAGCTTGGCGCTTAATAGTGGTATATAGGCTGTAAATAATAATAGGAAATGTAATGAATAGTGAAGGGTATCTCGTCATCAATGCGCAAGTTGCAAAAATAAATACAGGAGCAGTACTCGTTTTTTTGTATTGGGATTTAAAGAAGAAATAAAAGGATAGGACTATAAAAAGCAGCGCAGTGATATCGGACATAACAATTAAGCCCATTTTCAATAAAAATGGAGAGAGTACGGTAAAAATAAGCACGTATAACACGCTAAAAGCAGCATTAGAATATAGTAACCTAATTGTTTTTAACAAATAAATGCTAGCCATTGAAAAACTAATACAGCTTAAAAACTGCAGAGCAAATGCGGTGTCTCTAAATAATAGGCCAAAAAGGCTACCTAGAGTTGGGTAAAGTACAGGCCAGTAAAAAGGACCAGGGTGTGCACCAGTTGTAATGTATTCCTGAATGGCTATTGTGTACCGTAAGTACTCGTAGGAATCTTGTCCGTAAAGCCCATCAAACCCTAAAAGTCTTAGTATAAAAACAAGGAGCAATGGAATAATAGCAATTGAAAGTTTAGCGTATAAAAGGGCTTTCGGTTTTTGAAAATTCACTACTAATTTTGTTTTGTGAATATAAATATAGTTGTTAAATTGATGACCGTAAAACAAATAGAATTGTTTTTTGTTTTTCATAGTAAATCAGTAACCAACCACATGATAAATACTAAAAAAATTGTAGTCGTACTTCCGGCATACAACGCTTCTAGCACACTTAAAAAAACCTATAATGAAATTCCATTTGATATTGTCGATGCCGTGGTTTTGGTTGATGATAATAGTACGGATGAAACATTGCAAGAGGCAAGAAATTTAGGTATAAAGTATATATTAAAACATGATAAAAACAAAGGATATGGAGCAAATCAAAAGAGTTGCTACAAAAAAGCATTAGCCCTTGGTGGAGATATTGTAATTATGTTACATCCAGATTATCAGTACACGCCAAAATTAATTCACTCTATGGCGTATTTAATAGCAAACAATGTATACCCTGTAGTTATGGGCTCTAGAATTTTGGGTAAAGGTGCTTTACGTGGTGGAATGCCTATGTATAAATATGTAGCCAATAGGTTTTTAACTTTATTTCAAAATATTATAATAGGACAAAAATTATCAGAATATCATACTGGGTTTCGTGCGTTTTCAAAAGAGGTTTTAGAAACATTGACGCTAGAGCATAACTCCGACGATTTTATTTTTGATAATCAAATGATATGTCAAATTTTCAATAAAGGTTTTGAAATTGCAGAAATAACATGTCCTACAACCTATTCTAGTGAGAGCTCTTCGATAAATTTTAAAAGAAGTGTTACTTATGGTGTTGGTGTACTTATAGTCTCTGTTCAATATTTCTTACATAAAAGGAAAGTAAAGTTGTCGCATATATTCAAATAGTAAGTATATTTATGAAAAAAAACCAACCATTTTGAAAAAACATAAAATTCTTTTGTACAACCCTATAGCCGTGTTTTTTGATATGCCATTAGCGTTATTAGCAATAGGTTCTGTTCTTGATCCTCAAAAATACGAAGTTATAATTATTGATGGACGAATTGATGATAACCCAATAGATGCCATTAGTAAACATATTGATGAAGCCTTGTGTTTTGGAACAACCGTATTAACAGGGAAACCCATTAAGGATGCTTTGAAAACAACCCAAGCAGTTAAGAGAATGCGTCCAGATATTCCTGTAATTTGGGGAGGTTGGCATACTTCACTGTTTCCAACACAAACTTTAGAAGATGAAAACTGTATTGATGTCACAGCGCAAGGTCAGGGAGAAGACACTTTTAAGGAGTTGGTTGAGGCTTATGCTGATAAAAAGGATATTACTTCAATTAAAGGAATTTGTTATCGTAATTCGGAAGGTGGAATTATAAAAAATCCACCAAGAACCATTACCGCAATGGATACTTTTGCTGATATTAATTATGAATTAATTGATGTAGAAAAGTATTTTAAAAAGAAAGGAAGAAGGCAACTCGATTACATTTCATCAACAGGGTGTTACTTTAGATGTACATTTTGTGCCGATCCATTCGTGTATAATAGAAAATGGACTGCAATTTCCCCTGAAGTTATGGTTAACAAACTTGCTGAATTACACGAAAAGTATCAATTCACAGATTTGAATTTACAAGATGAAACGTATTTTACATACCGAGATCGCGTTATAGAAATTTCAGAACGTATCATAGAAAAAGGATTAAACTTTTCATGGGCAGCCACCATGAGAGCAGATCAAGGTTCTCGAATGACTATTGAAGATTTTAAAATCTGTGCAAAATCAGGATTACGCCGATTGCTTATTGGGGTAGAGTCGGGGTCTCAAGAAATGATGGATTGGCTTAAAAAAGATATTAAATTAGAGCAAGTATACATGTGCGCCGAGCGCTGTAAAGAACTTGGTATTGCTGTTCAATTTCCGTTTATAGTTGGTTTTCCAGAGGAAACCGATAAAAGTATTGAGGAGACAGTGAAAGTAGCATTAGAATTAAACAGTATGCACCCAAACTTCAATACACCTATTTTTTATTTTAAACCTTACCCAGGAACTACAATTACAGATAACGTGATAAAAGACGGGTATAAGTTACCGAAAACAGTGCATGAATGGTCCGATTTTGATTTTGTTGGCTCGTCTGGGCCATGGGTTAGTGCTGAAAAATATGATTTCTTCGAGAAATTTAAATTCTATTTGAAATTCGCATATTCTAATCAGAGATTAATATACAAGCCATTACAGTTTTTAGCAAGATGGCGCTGTAAATATAAATTTTTCAGTATGCCTATAGAAAAGAAAATTGTAGATGTTTTATTTAAAAAGCAGCAATTAGCATAGTCGCTATTTCTATTTGTTCTTAAACCATAGCCGTTAGTACCATTAAATATTTTCTTGATGGTATTAACGGTTTTTTTTACGGAGTATTATTACAGTATTATTGGTTTAGTAGAGGCTTTAAATAGTCTGCAATTTGATCCGATGCTAATTCAGCTCCAGATTCATTAAAATGAAAATCATCATAAAAAGATGCTGTAGTTTTTGGAAGTTGTAAATCTAGACATGAAACATTATTTTTTTTGCAAACGGCCTTTAGGCGTGTGTTAAAAATAGCCATCCCTTCGTGTAGTGATCGGGTGCTATAAAAAGCTTCATTATTTGCAAAGCCGCTCGTTACTATTAAATCTTCATATTTTTTTTCAAGATTTGGTTTCCACATAGTAGCCTGTGTTACAAAAATAAGTTTGATTTTTTTGTTATTAGCTTGTTGAATTAAGTTTTCAATATTAGCTGTGTAATGTTCTAAGGCTGGTTCTAAATTGGGTAATTCATCTATAATTTTAGATCGTTTTTTTAAATCTTTTATATTTTCAACCGTTTTTGTTAAATAATCTTTATGCATTAAATAAAAAAGAATGTTTTTCTTTGCTCTAGAGGCAAGCTTAAACAGTGTGAATCTTTTATGAAACGGCAGATAGGCATTGGGAGAGTGCTGGAATGCCACACGATTTAAATCGTATTTAGGCGTGTTTAAATATCTTTCAGCAGAAATTAGATAAGCTACAAAATCGTTTACACCTTGCATAATTACAACCACTTTTGTATTACTTAATTCTGGTTTTTCTAGAATGTGTTTAAATTGCTCTATATGGTGGTTACTGCTGTTTCCGGGTCTTCCGAAATTGCCAACCCAATAATCGTTATTTAATTTGGTTTCTAATAATGCGGGCCAAGTTTTGGTTTGTGTTAAAGCAAAACAAGCTGTAGTACTTCCTCCAAAAGTTACAATTTTAGGTTTGTCGTCGTCATAGTTTGTGGTCGATCTGGCACCTAAGGCATCAAAAGCGACTTCAGAATTTTGATGGATACCAGTTATTTTATTAGAATCGATTACCCATGTAAAGCCAGAATGGGGTGTGCCTGTATAAAATTCACTAGGGAAAAGATTGAAAAAAGATAAAATTATTTCGGCTATTATAAGGATGACTAATGTGAAAACACCAGAAAACATCAATTTTTTTAAATATTTTTTGTGAAGCATTATGAGTTTATGAGTTAGTTTTGATGAATCGATACCATGAAAAAGGGGAGTCTTTCTTGTTTAAAACCTTGTTTAGGAGTTTGTTGTTGGGGCTGTAGAGAGTTTCAAAATTACGAATATTATCAAGGTTGTGATGATGATAGTTTTTAGCCATTTTAGGAACGCCAAGTGTTGTGTAATATGCCTTAGTACGTTCTTTAGCGTTGGTAATGCGGTTTTTTTTATAAAAAGGACTATCGATAATATGAATTTCGCCTTTTGGCTTTAAAAATAACTGTAATTGTTTGATTAATGCTTCAAAATTTTCAAAATATTGAATAGCACCGTTCATGGTGATAATGTCAAACTGCATTTTAAAAATATCGGAAACCTTGTAGATATCTGCATATACAAAATTTAAGTTGTTAGAGTTAAAAACTCTTGCAGCTTGTTCTAACTCATCACGATTTATGTCTAATCCAATCACGCTGTTTTCTCTAGAAACCTTTGCTATTCTATTAGAAAACCAGCCATTTCCGCAGCCAATATCTAGAATAGTTAAGGCTTTGTTTTTAGAAGCTAAGTAGGTTGTAAAACGTGTTGTAGATTTTACACGTAGAGGCCATTCGTACCGTTTCGAATACGGTAGTTTTTCAACCTCAGCATCGGTAAACAGGCGCCGTTCTTTTTCGCGAACTTTCAAGTAACATTCAGAAAATACTTGATTTTCAGGAGTAAAATAATAAACGCTATTTATTTTAGTAACATCGCTGAAATTCATGGTAGTTTGTATAGTTTCATTGCCGATTGTGCTAAAATGGATTTTGTTTTTAATTTAAAACACGATATTAAATTGCGGTTTTTTCCTTTAAGTAGTTCCTTGTTATAGTTAACTTCATTAACAATTAAACGCACTGCAAAATCATAAAATTTTCTGGAATAAGTGCGTTTAAAATCAATATCTCTATCTGTTGAGGTTTCCCAATTGGGCTTACTTATTATTCTATCTTCAATTTCGGTGTATAAAGATGTTCCTTTAATAGGATATGCAACTGTAATAGTGAAATGTGTAGGGTTGGCGGCTTTTAGATATCTAATTGATTCTTTTATATCAAGTTCGTCCTCACCAGGGTAGCCAACCATAATAAATGTACCTGTTTCCATACCAAGGGCATTGGTTTTTTGAATAGCACTTTTAACGACATCAACATCTACACGCCTGTCCATGGCGTCAATTATTTTTTGCGAACCACTTTCGGCACCAATCCAGATACGATAACATCCCATGTCTTTTAATAGTCCAAGAATTTCATCGTTTAAACGCTCGGCTCTGGTAATGCATTCAAAAGGAATTATAGCGTCTTGCTTTAATATTTCTTCATGAAATTCTTTTATCCATTTATGGCTAACGGTAAATACATCGTCTACAAACCAAATGCTATCTGGGTTGTATTCTGTTTTAAGGTATTTTAATTCTTCGGCGACCATATTTGCAGGGCGTCGTCTATAGCTTTGTCCATAAACAGCAGTGCTACACCATTTACAAGTATAGGGGCATCCACGCTGTGTGCTTACGGTCATGGAGCTTTTTTTGTGATGCGTTTTCCATGTGTTTAAATATTTATCAACAGGAATAGCCGCTCGATTTGGTAGAGGTAATTCCTCTAAACTTTTCATTTTTATTCTGGGGGGCGTTTTTATTACCATCCCATTTTCTAAATAAGCAATACCGGTAATGTTGTTGTGTGGTTTGTTGGCTAAAATGGCACTATATAACTCCAAGGTGGTTTGTTCACCTTCTCCTATGATAATAAAATCGGCTCCTGTGTTTAAGTAGTTTTCTAAATTATAGGTAAGGTCGGGGCCGCCTAAAATAATTTTTGGAAACCCATATATCGCGTCGTTTTTTAAAATTTTAACTAATTTAATAACGTTTATTTTAGTCATTAAATTGGTGTAAATAGCAACGGCTTTAGGTTGTTCTTTTTTTAAAAAAAGAAGTTGCTCTTGTGCTGTGTAAAATGTAGAATCAAAAACATGGTTTTTTACGTTGTTTGCATTTAGGTAGCCAGAAATGTAGAGCAAGCCTAAAGGCGCATAAGGTTTCATTATTTTTTGTTCCTTATCATCTTCATTTAGAAAATACGAATGTGTTAATACAATGCTCATTTAAGTTGAAGTTCTATTAAGAAATGATCGGCGTATTTTGCTAAAAAGGTTGGAGTTGCTATTGCGTCTATTCCTTTAAATATTGATAACACTACTTTTTTTGTCAAAATTGAATTTTCAAGATATGAAGGCGGAATGGCTAAACCAATGGGTTTTATTTTATTTATGTAAAATCTATTTGTTGTTAAGTTTATAATGTCTTCAGGATTGTAGTACCATGTTTTAACAGTAACGCCATCTACATGTACTTCTAAACTTTTACTGGTATTTCTTCGGATTGCTTTTTTGAAATCTCCTTTTAAGGAAAAGTAGAGGTTTTCCCAAAGGCATTTTTTAGGCATAATAACCAATACTAACTTTCCACTTGGAGTTAGTAGTTTTTTTGCACTTTTTAGGAATTGCTCTAATTGTGGTTTAGATAAACAGTTTAATCCTCCAAAATTTGAAAAAATAAAATCGAATTTTTGATTAAACGAAGTTTCGTGTAGTGTATTTATATCTTGAACTATAAATTTTAAATTACTAGAATGTTTTTTTGCTTTAGAAACCGCTATCATGGCTTCTGAAATGTCTGTAGCAATAACTTGATGTCCTAATTTTGAGAAACAAATAGCATCTTCGCCTGTACCGCAGTTAAGCTCTAAAATATTAAGCTGTGTTTCTGTTTGTATTATGGGCTTTATATATTTATAAACACGATGGCGCTGGGCTTTGCCAATGTTAGAAAATGTAAATGTGGCATCATATTTTGTGGCTGCAATGTCGAAATCATTATCCATTTGTAGGTTTCATATTTTTTAATTGCATTTTATCTATAAAAGCAGAAGGTACATAATACGCTAATTTTAGTATGGATTTGCCCTTTTTTAAATTAAACTTATTTAAGTTTTGTATGCCTTGGCTAATTCTATATTCTTTATGCACGTAACGTTGTAACTTTTTGTAAAAAGCAGAACTATAAGTGCCCTTAAAAAGCATAGCAAGATCATCGGAATCTCTCCAGTTGGCTTTTAGTTTTAAATCGTCTTTTACTTTGTCGTAAAACTTGGTGCCTGGTAAAGGATAGGAAACTGAAACTCCAATATTGTCAGGAACGAGTTCTTTAATCATACTAATGGTTTTCGTAATATCTTCTTTGGTTTCACCGAGATATCCAAACTGAATAAAGAAGGCGACACGAATATTTTTTTCTTTTAGTAGGCGCGTAGCTTCATAAATTTGTGCCACACTAGTGTCTTTATCCATTGCGTCTAAAATAGCTTGTGAGCCACTTTCAGCACCTACCCAAACTTCTTCCAATCCGCTTTCTGCTAAAGCATCGATAGTATCTTCTTTTAAAAGTAAATCAACTCTACTTTGTATGTAATATGAAATAGAAAGCTTTTCTTTTTTTAGTGCTGTATTAAAGTTTTGTACCCATTTTGGTTTTAATCCAAAAATATCATCGCACATCCAAAAACGGTTAACGCCATAAGTTTGGCTAAGGTATTTTATATGTTTTGTGATGTATTCGGGTGAATGCGAATTGTAACGGTTACCATAAATAGGTTTTGCACACCAATTACATTTGTACGGGCAACCTCTGGTGGTGGCTATATTTAAGGTGAAATCATTTCCGCTTTGTTGCCATACTTTTTTATAGGCTTCAATATCAACCAAATCCCAGGCAGGTATTGGAAATTCATCTAAATTTTTAGTAACAATGCGTTTGGGTGTTTTTACAATGGTATTGTTCTGTATGTAAACAATACCTTTAATATTATAAGGGTTTTCGTTTCTAGATAACGTATTAACTAATTCTTTTAAGCTTACTTCACCTTCTCCTTGGATAATATAATGGGCTCCATTTTTAAGATATTTTTCAAAATGATCTGTAGCATCCGAGCTGTTAACAATTACGGTGCAGCCTTCAGATTTTGCCATTTTTATCATTTTAAAAGCGGCTTCTCGCATAGTGGTTAAGCACATTTTGGTGAGGTAGTTAAAGCCATCATCATAAAGTACAAAAAACTGAGGTTTTTCGGCTTTTAATTTGGTGATAATCCCTGTTGGAGCATCTATCAAGTTGGTGTCAAATAAGGAAACGGTATATCCGTTTTCTCTTAAATAAGAAGCCGCGTAAATGGTTCCTAAAGGAGGGAAAGGGGTTTTGTTATCCCATTGTTTTTTGTCGAATTTATAAAAATACGAATGCGAAAAAAGAATAGAGTCCATAGTTAAAAAGCGTTTATATGATGCGTAGTTTCTATTTCGGCCTTTTTAGCATTAAAAGCATCCATTACCTTTTTTTGAAAATTTTGTGGGTGGTGTTTACTTACAGTTTCGGTTGATTTTAATGCAATTTCAAATTCTTTTTTATCTATGTTTTTAAATTTCGATTCCCAACGTTTTAAGGTCAGGTTTTTAAAGTGATTTTCCAGGCGATTTCCTATTTTTTTGTTGCAAATATATTCTATGAATTTAGAAATTATAAACGGTTTTATGGTGGTATCTACTTCTACTTGCTGATTATTTATGTTCGGCAAGTAACTATGTGCCCATGTGTTTTGCTTTAAAAATTTAGAAAATACGGCTTTTCCTGTAATGGGTATTAGCGTGCGTAATTCTGTGGCTGTAAAGAGATTTTTTTCTTTAATCTCTAAGTCGTTTTTACTAATAAAGTAATTAACGCAAAAGTATTTTTTTGAATTTAGTAAAAATACTTTTTTAAAGAGTATTAGTAGGGTTCTGGCAATCCAAAGCCTATTAGGTTTTGTAATTATAAAAAAATCGATATCGCCGTCATTATCATAACAGCCTTTAGAGAGAGCTCCTGAAATACTAACACTTTCGATATAAGGGAATTTTGAAATAAATTGAGCTTGCTTTAAAGCTTTAGGCATAATGTTTTTGGCATGTGCATTTCCTTTTGTTCTTTTTGTTACAATAGTTTCGTCATTGTTATAGATAAAGTAACCGTTATACTCTTTAACAATGTTTAGTGATTTTAGTTTTACTAATTCTTTTTGTAAAGCAATAGCGTCGTTAGATTTAGAAAACAAAAAAATTTCATCTTTAGTTAATGGGTAATTAAAGATTGAAAAATATAGTATGGGCTGTAAACTATTCAAGTTGGTAGTAATTTTCTATCTTTTGATGTAAAATAAGTTATACGCTAAGTTACAGTTTTTTTTTGATTCCGATTCATGTGTGTTATTTGGTTTTATGATAAAACTGCCCCTTTTTTTCTGCGAAATATGTATTTTTTTTGATTATTTTTTGTGCAACTCTTAGTTCTGTTGGAATGTGTTATGTATTGATATCTGGTTAAACGTAATATTTAATGGCATGTTGAAGTGAAATTTTATCATTTTTGAGATTTTAATATAAAGATGAAAATAAACACAGGCTGAAAAAAATACTTAAGGAGATATTGTATTTTTAAGTAAATTTAAAAGAAAGAAAAACCCATGGTAGCTGTTTTATTGGTAATACAGAGGTTGAGAATACTTTTATGTTACAATGGCGTTTAAAGAAGTATCTTTGCGCTAGTATTATTTATCTGTTGATATTAATTATTCTTTCGTTCACACTTTGGCGATGTTAAAGACTTTTTTCTTAAAGTCTCTATTTTGATTAATCTAAACACTAGTGGTCAACTTAATGCCTGATTACTAGTTAGTAACTATTTATAGTGATATTAATCTACGACTTGCTCATGTCATTACTCTGCAATCCGTTTCAATTTATAATAAACGATGATTACAGATATATATGTAAACAAGCCCGTGCCTTATTTTTCAGAACAACCCTTGCCACAATTTAATCGCTCTATTGATATTGCGCGTATTATTAAAGGCTTAGAAGCTGATAAACCTGTATTGATAACCGAGTTTTATAGTAACGGCTTACAGTTGCTTAAAGCGTTGCAAGAGCACCTAAAGGATAAATTTCCAGGACAGACTTTTAATGAGCAACGCGCAAATCGTTCGGCTTTTAGAAAGTTGTCTAGTCTTATTTATATAAAAATTATAGACCATAAACTAACCGTAAAAAAGGCGCCTGCTATTGGTTGGTTAGAAAAACTTTATCCAGAACATCAAAGTTTTTTATTACCATTCACCAAAGTGCAAGGATTAAATAGTGCGTGGCAATGGCACCTTAACGGTATAACGCTTCCTGTATTACGAAATAAAATACATCCGTATTATGGGGTTTATTTTCCAACACGTTTCGATCATTTAATCGTGTTTGATAATTGGTTGAAGCGTTATAGTGGCGCGAAAAAATTGGCTATAGATGTTGGCGTTGGTAGTGGTGTGTTGTCTTTTCAATTAATTAAACATGGTTTTCAGAAGGTTTTTGGAACAGATACAAACCCAAATGCTATTGTTGGCTTAACGGAATCTATGGGAGATACTAAAATGTCTCGGAAAATAGAACTCGATTTCGCACCTCTTTTTGGCAAGTGGGAGAAACCTGTTGAACTCATTGTTTTTAATCCGCCTTGGTTGCCTGTATCTCAAGATATGGATACCAATGACGAAGCTATTTATTATAACGAAAACTTATTTTTAGATTTTTTTACTGAAGCTAAAAAACGATTATTACCCGATGGTAAACTGGTGATTATATTTTCCAATTTAGCCGAAATTACCAACGTTACAGAAGTACATCCCATAGCAAAGGAACTAGCCGAAGGCGGACGTTTTAAATTAGAAAACTGTTTAAGAAAGTCAGTGAAATCTGCTTCCAATAAAACCAAGCGCAATCAAAATTGGCGTGGCGAAGAAATGGTAGAACTTTGGGAATTGGTGCATGCTTAAACTTATAGTTTAGTTATTTGCCATAGGCTGTAACAATAATTAAAAATGGAATCGAAATTTTTTGTAAACCATTTTCTACACGTTTATTTTTTAGTTATATTACTGATATGAAAAAACAATTACAAATAATTAACGGTGTCGCTTTTGTATGTGTTCTTGTAATGAACTATTTGTCTAACACAGGTTTATTAAATAACACCACTATAGGGGAAGTTTCTAAAGATTATAACACCTTATTTACTCCCGCAGGTTATGCGTTTTCCATTTGGGGAATAATCTATTTACTCTTGTTAGGGTTTATTGTTTACCAAGGGCGCAGTCTATTTGTAAAAGTTAGAAACGACGATTTTATTTTAACAACAGGTTGGTGGTTTCTAACCTCTTGTATTGCTAATTGTGCTTGGATTGTAACCTGGATTTACGGTTATACCTTAATATCGTCCATATTTATTTTTATCATTCTATTTGCGTTATTACAAATTGTGCTTAAAAATAAAATGGAATTGTTCGATGCTTCAATTTCTGTTATTCTGTTTTTATGGTGGCCCTTTGTAATTTATAGTGGCTGGATTACCGTGGCTAGTATTGCAAACGTATCGGCCGTTTTAGTAAAATACAATTGGGATGGTTTCGGTTTGTCGCCAACATTTTGGACTATCGCATTAATAGGTATTGCAACCATAATAAACTTAATGGTTACCTGGAAACGAAACATGCGCGAGTTTGCACTTGTTGGTGCTTGGGCTCTAATTGCTATTTATGTAGCTAACAGCAATGCCAATACCACTGTAGCTTATACTGCAGGAGTTGCTGCTGCAATTTTAATTATAAGCAGCTCTACGCATGCCTTTATTAACCGAAAAACAAATCCAGCGATAAAGTGTAAGGAGTATCTAGATGCTAGGAAAAACTAAAGCCTAACGTTTTACTTTTTTTAATTTTTTCTGAGTTTTTCCTTTTCTTGTAGCTACAGCATGTGCTAACACAGCGACTTCTATTAGTAGAATTGCAATTTTAGCTTTTTTACTCCTTGTTAATGTACTTGTAAGTCCTAATACTTTTGTAATGATCATAATTTATATCTTTTTAAGAACAAATTATGGATAAAGTTCATTGTTGAATGACTTGATGAAAATTTATTTTGACTGGATTGGGAGTTTTTTTGTTGAATTAAGGAATACTTTAGGAATAGAACAATCTATTGAAATTACGAGTAGTCAAATTTTAGAGAATCAATAAAGTGCTACTAATTGTATGTTGACTATGGTTTGTTTAGGCTCTATTTTTGCTGAAAACAAATATATTATGAAACTAAATAGAAGAGGGCAAATAGTAAAATTTCACACACCGAATCATGATGAAGATCCGGAGCAACTTTATATTGTTCTTGAGTATATTGAAGATGGCAATAGATCTAGAGCAAAAATCCAAGCTTTAAATACTGGATTGTCATTTCCATCAACTAGTATTATGCTAGTTGAAGATTTAGAGGTTGATGAAGGGCAAACTTTAGAGCTGGATTATTATCTTAAGCATGGGGATCATGGTTTATTTTAAAGTAAATCATTAATGTCATCCTGAAAAACGTAATTTCTATGATAGTCTAAGTATATTTCTCTGTTTTCGGGAAAAATTCTCATTTTGTTTTTCGCATTTGGATTAATACTAAGTTTTTCCCAAGTATAAGAACTTAATTGTGTTCCACATATTAATTCTCCACTGTTAGTAAAAGTTATGTAACCTTGGTCAAATAATTTATCATAAGTAGGTGATAAAGCTAGTCCATTTAAATAATCTAACGCTTGGTCATTTTCGTTATTTTTGATACAAATACTATAAGGTTTTATATGACTTGCAATTAATAAACGTTCATCTGTAATTTTTGTAAAAGGACATTGAGGCATATAATTAATAACTTCACGTCGATATTTTTCTGAACCTTTTCGATATGTTCTTTTTATATTTCCAGATTCAATTTCTACTTTTTCTAATTCTTCTTCAGTTGTTAATGATTTTGGATGTACAAAAGACCTAAATTGATAGTCTAATAGGATTCTAAAATAGAATAGTGGTTCTTCATTTTTATTTTCGACTGGAATTAGTTTTAAAATTGATAGATAGCTTATACTGGGGAGTATTAATTCTCGCCATAATTTCCATATAAAATTATCAGAACGAATGTAACCTCTATTTTGTTTCTGCGAGATATTGTCAGAAGCATCATAAATACTAAAGAATATTTGATTTGTTTTAAGGTTGTCTACTTCTTTTAATCTTTCGTTATAATATTCGCTAATGTTATTGTGATAATGTTGTTCTTGAGCAAAGTATTCTGTCTTAGCATCTCTCAAGTATTTTTGAAAATTAGTTTTACTAAAAAAACATTTATTTTCGCTAATCAAAGCACCGCTTTCTTTTGCTGAAAAGAATGTTTTTCGTTTTTTATTGGAATCATAATGTTCTAATCCCCATGTTTCATAATTAAAGAAATTAGACATTAATTCACCTTTTTCTCCATTATAAGTTCCAACATGCTTTTTTGATTCTCCGTTTCCTCTAAATTGTGATAACTTATTTTTTCTATGAATAAAACTATCTTCTGCTCTAAAATCTTGAATAGAATCGATTATAAAATATTCTATTCCTTCAATTTTAATTTTCTGTAGATTTTCCATAAATAGTTTATATGCTTTTTTGTTCTGTTGATTCGTTAAGTTTTTATCGAATGTAATAAAAGTCTATAATTATTGATAATTAATTAGTTTTAAGTTCAAATTAAGTTATTAGCTGCTGTCAGGTATTTATTAATTATTTTATTTATATACCATATTTAGTAATATCCATTTGTTTCAATAATGCTATTAGCACATCAACAACAATGCTATTTCCTGCTTGCCTGTACATTTGAGTGTCACTAACTTCTTGTTTAAAGTCATCTCTAAACCCCATTAAACGTAAACATTCTTTTGGTGTTAATTTCCTGATTCTGCCTTTATTATGAGTAACATAATTATCTACACCAGCTCGATGCATTTTATGCATTGACTGTAATAATGGCCTTGCAACTTCTAAATCTGTTTTAATAGACGTTTTAAAGTTTTTTGTGCCCTCAGTTAAAACATATTTTTTAGTTTTTTCAAGAAGGTAATATTTTTCTTCAACTTCACTTACATCAAATACTAGTTCGTTGAATTCAGGAATTTCTTGACTTTCAAAGATAAAATCACCATGCCAGTTAAATTGCTGATTAGCCTTTTGACAAATAGCAATATCACCGTTTATTTGGGTATATCTTTTTTTTCTGTTTTTAGAACTTGTAACAAACTTGACCCCCTTTTCCTTTAAATAATATTTACTATCTGTATAATCCTCAAGAAAATCTTGCATTTTATACTCTAATTTAATGGGTTTTGGAAAATCAAACTTCACCTTTTTATCTTTGAAGCCAACAACAAAAATTCTTTCTCTATGCTGTGGTACTCCATAATTTTTGGAGTTTAAAACCTGATAAAAATATTTATATCCTAGTTCGTCAAAAGTTGCTTTAATTGTTTCAAATGTGTTTCCACTATCATGATTAATCAATCCTTTAACATTTTCAAAAATGAAAACTTTAGGCTGACTTTCTTTTACTACTCTTGCAAACTCATAAAAAAGCGTACCTCTAGTATCTTTAAATCCCTTCCTTTTTCCAACCATTGAAAATGATTGACACGGGCTTCCTCCAACTAATAAATCTACTTTTCCTTTGTATTTCTTGCCTTGTATTTTTTGAACATCATCATACCAGTTTTCTTCTTCAATATCATAATTAGCGAAATAACTTTGTTTAGCATATTTATCGATATCACTAGCGAATACAATTTCAGATTCTAATTTTAATCTTTTAAAAGAGTATTCAATTGCTCCAATGCCAGAAAACATCGTTGCAACTCTAATTTTAGCTTTAGGATTAGAAAACTCTTTTTCAGTCCAATTTTGTTCGTGTTCTGTTTCTGAAAAATATAACTCTAGTTGTTCTTCCACAATATTTAGTACCTCTTTATAATGTGGGTAGTTTTTAATTTCTTGAGTTACTTTTGATGAATAATAATGATTTAGTACGTTTTTTTGTTCTGTTTCCAATATTTCGGCAAGCGGACTAAAAAGGTTTTCTGAAAGATTTCGTTCTTCACGCTCTATTTTTCCTAAAGTAGAAGTATCAATGTCTAAATAAGCAGCTACCTTTTTTAAAGGAAAACCAAGTTCGTTTCTACGTTTTTTTATATATTCTCCAAAAGTTACTGTCATAGTTAATATAAATTTTTAGGACAAAAGTAGTCCAAAAATATGGAAATTAATATAGCTTATTATATTTTGTTTTTTGTTCTAGTTAAATCCACTAATGTGCCTCCAACCAGTTCAACCCAGTATCAATTTCAACATCCAATGGCACGTCTAATGTATAAGCATTTTCCATTTCGGTTTTCACTAAGGTTTTTATGCTTTCGAGTTCAGGTTTGTACACATCGAAAACCAATTCATCATGTACCTGTAGGAGCATTTTGGTTTTAAAATTACCAGCATTAAGTTTGTTAAAAATATTAATCATGGCAATTTTAATAATGTCGGCAGCAGAACCTTGTATAGGCGCGTTTACGGCATTACGTTCTGCGGCACCACGCACCACGCCATTTCTAGAATTAATATCTTTTAAATAACGACGACGCCCTAAAACGGTTTGCACATAACCATTATCGCGTGCAAAATCGACTTGCTCGCTCATGTATGCACGTAGTTTTGGGTAGGTTTCGTAATAGGTGTCAATAAGTTCTTTGGCCTCACCTCGCGATAAATCGGTTTGGTTGCTTAACCCAAAGGCAGACACGCCATAGATAATCCCGAAGTTTACGGTTTTAGCGTTGCTACGTTGCTCGCGTGTTACTTCATTTAAAGGCACATTAAATACTTTAGATGCGGTAGAGGCGTGAATATCTTCGCCGTTTTTAAAGGCAGAAATCATGGTTTCTTCCTTACTTAAAGCGGCAATAATACGTAATTCTATTTGGCTATAATCGGCAGCTAATAGCGTGTACTCTTCGCTTCTTGGCACAAAGGCTTTACGCACTTGGCGACCACGCTCGGTACGGATTGGTATATTCTGTAAGTTGGGATTGTTACTACTTAAACGGCCTGTAGCGGCAACGGTTTGCATGTAATCGGTATGTACACGGCCTGTAGATGGTTCTACTTGTAGCGGTAAGGCATCGACGTAAGTGCTTTTCAGTTTTGCTAAACCACGGTAATCTAAAATATTTTGAATTATAGTATGATCTTTAGCGAGGTAAGATAAAATATCTTCGCCTGTAGCATACTGTCCTGTTTTAGTTTTTTTAGGTTTATCTACCAGTTTTAGTTTTTCAAAAAGCACGATACCTAATTGCTTTGGCGAGGCAATATTAAACTCTTCGCCAGCGGCTTCGTAAATGCTTTTTTCTAAAGTTTGAATATCGTTATTTAAAGCTTCGGCTAAAGAATTAAGGAAATCTTTATCAAGATTAATCCCTTCTAATTCCATTGCGGCAAGCACACGAAGTAACGGGATTTCAATCTCATCGAATAATTTTTGAGTATTGGCTTCTCCCAGTTCGTTTGTAAAATGCTCTTTGAGTTGCAAGGTAATATCGGCATCTTCAACAGCGTATTCCGTTTGTTTTTCCAGAGGCACATCGCGCATGGATAATTGGTTTTTTCCTTTTTTACCAATAAGCTCAGTAATGGAAATTGGCGTGTAGTTTAAATAGGTTTCGGCCAAGACATCCATGTTGTGGCGCATATCTGGGTTAATCAGATAATGGGCCAGCATGGTATCAAAAAGTTTACCGCGGACTTCAATATTATATTTTGCAAGAACTTTGATGTCGTATTTTAAATTCTGACCAATTTTCTCGATGCTTTCGCTTTCAAAAAACGGACGCACTTGCTCGATAAGGGCTTGGGCTTCGGTTTTATCTTCCGGAACCGGTAAATAGAATCCTTTTCCTGTTTCCCATGAAAATGAAATACCAACCAGTTCTGCGGTTAGTGGGTTTAAGCCCGTAGTTTCGGTATCAAAACACACCGAGGTTTGACTCATTAAATTTTTAAGAAATAATTTTGTGCCCATACCTTCAGCCACACTTTGGTAAAAATGCGAGGTGTTTTCGGCCGTTTTTCGGGTATGCTCGGTAACGACTTCGGTTACGTTTGCCGGATCGCCACCAAACAGCGAAAATTGCCCTGCACCAGCCGAAGCTTCTTCTTTTGGTGTGGCTTTGTTTTCGGTTGATTTAGTTGCGGTTTGGGTAGAAGCATCTTCCGTTTTAACGGCAAAGGTTTTGGTGAAATTATCGATAAGGCGTCTAAACTCCAATTCTTCGAAAATCTCTGTAACTTTCGGAATATCGGGTTGATCTAACTCGAAATCTTTCGCATTAAATGCCACCGGAACATCCAGCATAATAGTTGCTAATTTTTTAGAAAGTAAACCGAGTTCTTTATTCGCTTCAATTTTCTCTTTCATTTTACCTTTTAGCTCGTGGGTGTGTTCAAAAAGGTTTTCCATAGAGCCATAAGCGGCTAAGAATTTTTTAGCGGTTTTTTCGCCAACACCTGGTAATCCTGGAATATTATCACTGGCATCACCCATCATGCCAAGAAAATCTATAACTTGTAAGGGGTCGGTAACTTCAAACTTTTTCTGTACTTCGGGTATGCCCCAAGTTTCGTATCCGCCACCAAAAACAGGACGATACATAAATATATTTTCGCTAACCAGCTGTGCAAAATCTTTATCTGGCGTTACCATAAAAGTTTGGTAACCTTCTTTTTCAGCTTGTTTGGCTAGGGTGCCAATAACATCATCGGCCTCGAAACCTGCTTTCACCATAATAGGGATGTGCATGGCTTTTAAAATCTCCTGGATAATAGGTACTGCAATTTTTATAGCTTCAGGCGTTTCGTCTCTGTTGGCTTTATAAGCCTCGAACATTTCTACACGGTCGGCACTGCCTCCTTTATCGAAACAAACGGCTAAATGGTCTGGTCGCTCACGTTTAATTACGTCTAAAAGTGAGTTCATAAATCCTAAAATAGCTGAGGTATCAGTGCCTTTAGAGTTTATTCTTGGGTTCTTTATAAAGGCATAGTAGCCACGGAAAATTAATGCAAAAGCATCAACTAAAAATACGCGTTTGTTATCGGACATTTTATTTATTTTGATGGAATTTCAAAACTACGAAAAGTTATTGTTAAAATTCCGAAGCAATCCATTGTTGTCGGATAAAAGAAGCTAAAAAACTTCGCTTTTAGAATGAAAAATTAAGACTTGGATTTAAATAATTGATAATCAATCGTGAAAAACAAATGAGATCTAAGCTTTTTTAGATTGAATTTCATTTAAAATATTGATGTCATTTTTTTAGAATCATTAAAACAAAAAAAAAGGAAACAGCACCAAACATATGATGTGTTTCCTTTTAGGAAATTGATTAATAGCGCCTTTTATATTTTGATTATCTTTTTTACTTGTTCGCCTGTATTGGATTTTATTCTTATGAAATACGTGCCGGAGCGCAAAGCACTGATGTTGATACGATCGGTTTCTTGAGTGTGTAAAACGTCTTGACCCAATACGTTGTAAATACTAACATTTGTAACCATGCTCGCAGATTCTATATGAATGTAACTGTCGGCTGGATTTGGATATATTTTAAAATCTGTTTCCTTAAAATCATTGGTGCTTAAATATTGGCAGCTTTCGCTAAAACTGGATTGCGAGTCGATAGTTTCACTCCAATGTAATGTACTAAAAGTTTCATCATCGACTTCGATACATAATAAATTTACATTTTCTACAGTGATGAACGTAGTGATATTAGTATTTGCACCATTTTTAACATTTAGATATAATAAATTATTCCCTCCAACATTTACGTTTGTTAGATTGGTGTTATTAGTTAAATTTAAACTGGTTAATTGATTACTGTAACATAGTAGAACAGAAAGCGCCTCAAAATCTTCTATACCTGTTAAATCGCTGATATCTTTGAAAGAAATCGATAGTGTGGTTATGCCATCGATGTTTTCTGTTGGCACATAATCATTTAAAGGACCAGAATCGAAGCCTAAACTAATAAGAGCTTGTTCAAAATTATCATCTGGAACGTAGGTTAGTGGTGTTACTATACAATTTTCGCTAAAATTGGCGTGCGCATCTTTACCTGACCAGTGGGATGTACTGTATGCTGCATCATCGACTTCTATACAGGTTAAATTATCATTAGAAGAAGCCAGGAATTCTATAAAATTTAAATTGTTATTGTTTTTTACGTTTAAGCTTGTTAGCTTGTTGAAATGTACATTCAGACGGGTTAAAACATTGTTCTTGGATACATCTAAATCTGATATTTCGTTTACTGGACAAGATAACTTTTTTAACGCGAGGTTATTGGATACATCTAGGCTTGTGAGGTTGTTACCAGAACAATACAAATCTGTTAATAATTCATTATTAGATAAATTGATATTTGAAACTTCATTATAAGTGAAGAGTAATGAGGTTAACGATAAATTATTTGATACATCTAAACTGGAAATTAAGTTGAAGTTTATATTTAAAATAGTTAATGCGCTATTGTTTTCAATATTAATACTCGTAATCTGGTTGTTATTACAGTATAATTCTTCGAGAATTATAAAATCTTCAATACCTGTTAAGTCTGCAATATTTTTATTTGAGACATCCAGAGTGGTTACTGTATTTATGTTATCCGTTGGCACATAATCATCTAAAGCACCAGTGTCATACCCTAAGTCTATAAGAGCTTGTTCAAAATTATCGTCTGGAACGTAGGTTAATGGTACAACGCTACAACTTTCATTAAAACTGGCTTGTGCGTCTATATCTGTCCAATTGGTTGTGCTATATGTAGCATCGTCTACTTCAATGCAGGTAAGCTCAGGATTATCAGTGGTAACAAATTCCGTTATAATAGTATTATTACCATTTTTTATTTTCAAACTTGTTAGTTGGTTAATATTGACATAGAAAAAAGATAAAAATTGATTTTGGCTAGCATCCAATGTTGTTAATAGATTATTGTGAGCATATAAATCGGTTAATGCGATATTCTTGCTTAGGTCTAAAGTCGTTAGTTCGTTGTATGCACAAATTAATACCTTTAAAGCAACAAAGTCTTCTATCCCAGTTAAATCAGTAATATTTCTTACAGAAACATCTAATGTGGTTATGGTATTAATATTTTCAGTTGGTACATAATCATCCAAAGGTCCAGAATCGAAGCCTAAACTTATAAGAGCTTGTTCAAAATTATCGTCTGGAACGTAGGTTAATGGTACAACGCTACAACTTTCATTAAAACTGGCTTGTGCATCTATATCTGTCCAATTAGTTGAGCTATATGTAGCATCGTCTACTTCAATGCAGGTTAGGTTTGGGTTATCTGTTGCGTAAAAAAATATAAAATTTGTATTGTTGCCGTTTTTAACGTTTAAGGCGGTTAATTGATTGTTATAACAAGCCAATTCGTTTAAAGCTGTATTAGAAGAAACATCTAAGCTCGAAATCTGGTTCTCGTAAACAACAAGTGAAATTAAAGCTGTATTCTGACTTACATCCAAACTTGTAAGTTGGTTTATACCACAATAGAGCTCAATTAAATCAATGTTATTGCTTACATCTAGACTTGTTAATTGATTTTCATGAGCCCTAAAATGGGTTAAGCTCTTATTTTGGGTAATGTTTAAACTGCGAAGCATATTAGAAGAACAATATAAACGTGTTAAGGCTTTATTGTGACTTAAATCTAGACTTGTAAGTTGGTTTTGAGGACAAGTTAAACTTGTTAAAGCTGTAAAATCTTCAATACCTGTTAAGTCTGCAATGTTCTTGCTGCTTACATTTAAATGGGTTCTGTTTTTAATGTTTTCGGTAGGCACATAATTATCCAAAGGTCCAGAGTCATAACCTGCATCTATTAATGCCTGCTCAAAATTATCGTCTGGCACATAGGTGCCACAACCTTCACTAAAACTCATTTGAGAATTAATTCCAGAAATCCAATTAGCCGTGCTGTATGCTACATTATCAACTTCAATACAAGTTAAATTGGTGTTGTTGAAAGTCTTAAAATTGATGAAATTCGCATTATTGCCATTTTTCACATTAAGGTAAGATAGATTGTTACCTGCGCAATTTAATGCTGAAAGTATGGTGTTATTGCTGAGGTCTAAGTCCGTTATTTGGTTACCACTACATTCTAAACTTGTAAGCGAAGTAAAATCTTCGATGCCTGCTAGATTCGTGATATTTTTATCAGTTAAATCTAAGGCGCTAATAAAGTTTATGTATTCGGTTGGTACAGAGCCATTAATAGGTGCTACATCATAGTCTAGATCGATTAAGGCTTGTTCAAAATTTGGATCTGGAATTAATGTGGTTTGCGCATGACCTATAAAAGTCAATAAAACCAATGCTAGTGTTGTTGTGAGGGTTTTCATAATATGAATGTTAGAGGTTAAATAGTTATTCCTTCGTTTTCAAAACAGTTAATTGTAGGTTCACTTGTGATTATTGTAATGTTTTCTGCAGAAGAACAGATATCCTTGGCAACTTGGGGAAATGTAAAGGCTGTTATTAAAAGTGTTGTAGATAAAAGGTAAATTTTCTTCATAATATTTTTTTTTAATGGTTAATTACTAGTGTTTAGTGAGGGATTTCGATAGTTGTGATTTTTTATTTTATAAATTTAATGTTGGGTTTTTCATGGTTTTGTTCGGTTTTAATGGACTAGGTAAAATTCATAATTTAGGCTCTAATTTTTTTCATACCAATGGGTGATTTTTGTGAAAATCTTATTTTGTATTTTTGTATTGTAATCATTAACAGTTCTTTAAATTGTCATTCAAACCACTTTATATATGCATGCTTTTTGGTTTTTTGACTTTTGGTCAAGATGCGAAGCCGGACGCCTATCAGGATAGTTTGCAATCTATAATCGATTCCAGTTTTAAAAAGGAACAAAGAAAGGACGCGCTCTTTTTGCTTGGTCAATATTTAGTACAACGTAACCCACAATTGGCCGAAAAAATAGCTACGGAATTAAAAAACGAGCATCTCATTAATGCTGACAGTGCCGAAGTACGGAGAAATAACTACATTTTTGCTGCGAGTCACAGATGGCAAGGCGACTATGCTACAGCGCTTAACTACTATCATAATATTTATCAATATTCTAAAAAGCATCAAGATTCGATGGATATTGCTAGTAGTAGTCATTTTATTGGTACTCTAAATACTTTTTTAGGTAATAATGTTGTTGCTCAAAAACATTTAATTGAAGTTTCTGAAATTTATGATGCTATAGGAACTGTTGAACAAAAGGCCAAAATAAATAATTCCTTGGCGGGGTTTTATTTAAATATCGATCAGTTAAAAAAAGGGGAGGAGCAATACTTAAAGGCCTTAGAGCAATATGAAATTTTACAGGACAGCGGCGGGTTAGCAAGTGTGCATGCTAATTTAGGATTGCTTTACACCGATTTAAATGAATTTAAAAAAGCAGAAAGACATTTAATGAAGCAGAAAGGGTATAATGCTGTATTTCCAACACTTCGCGAAATGGGTTTTCATTATGATTTTTTAGGACTTTTACGACAAAAACAAGAGCGTCTTCAGGATGCGTATCAAGAACATTTTAAGGCCTTAAAAATTAGAGAAAATTTAAGTAGTACGTATAATTTATGTGAATCTAAATTGAATATGGGTGAGATTCTCATTAAATTAAAACGTTATCCTGAAGCCATTGTGCATTTAAAAGATGTTTTTAAATACGACGAGCATAAATCGCTGTACCAACAACAACGAGCTTATCAGCTTTTATCTGAAGCTAATGAAAAAAGTGGTCATTTTAAAGACGCTTTGTCTGATTTTAAAGCGTTTAAAGAGCTCAGCGATTCTATTTATTCCAAAGAATCTATTGAAATTATTGCCGAAAAAGATGCACAATACAGTCAGCAAAAACAAGAAAACAAAATAGCTTTATTGAATAATGAAAAAAAGATCTCTGAAGAAAAGGCTTCCCGTTCTAAAGTTATTGCTTTGCTCACTTCCATAGGTTTGTTATGGTTAATTATGGCTGCTATAGCTTTATATAAAATGTATTCAAAAATTAACCATAAAAATCAAATTATTACTAAAGCGCTAAAAGATCGAGAATTGTTGTTGCACGAAACGCATCATCGCGTTAAAAATAACTTACAATTAATTTCTAGTTTGCTTAATCTTCAGTCTAAATATGTTGTAGATGAAAAAGTGTACGAAGTTTTACAAAACGGTAGAAATCGCGTGCAATCTATGGCTATACTTCATAAAAACTTGTATGTTGGCGAAGAACTCGACATGATAAATATTCAGAATTATTTTGAAGGTTTGGTTGAAAATATTCTAAATTCTTATAATAAATCCGAAGAAGATATGGCCTTTAATATTCAAGCTAAAGATATTGTTATGGATGTAGAATCTGTAATTCCGATAGGGCTTATTGTTAACGAGTTAGTAACTAACGCCCTTAAACATGCCTTCCCATTGAATAAAACTAAAAAACCAAGCATTAATATCATCATGCTAGAACATGATAATGACCACCAACTAATAGTGAAAGATAATGGTATTGGTTTTGATGAAAAGATGAAAAATAAAGCAGAATCTTTTGGGCAGCGTTTAATTAGCTTATTCACTAACAAACTAAAAGCAACTGTTGTCATCAATAGTCAAAATGGCACCGAAGTATCTATTGTATTTCCTAAAGCTAACGCAACAGTTCGTTAAGCAGCGTAATGGTTTCTAAGCGTGTGTGGGTATTCATTTTTTCGTAAATATTTTTTATGTGAGATTTAATGGTGTTAACACTTACAAATTGCCCTTCAGCCAATAACTGATTCGTTTTTCCTTCTTGCAATCCTTTTAATATTTCGAACTCTTTTTGGGTTAAAGGTGTTTGTATTAATGAGTTTATATTGTCTCGGTTTAATGCTACAGGCAAAACAAATTTCGAGAAATTATACAATGCAATTTCAATGGTAGAATACAGTTCCTTTTCATTAAAAGGTTTTACTACATAACCCATCGGTAAGGTTTTTTTTGCGCGATCTAAAACCTGCTTTCCAGAATATGAAGTGAGATACAAAAACGGTATTTTTTTGGTGTTATTAATATGTTCAGCCACCAAAAAACCTTCATAATCACCTTCTAAATTAATATCAATTAATACTAAGTCTGGGCGCAAGGTATCAATAGCTTCAATAGCATCATCTTTGCTGTAAGCCACACCAATGGTATTGTAATTCACGTTAGAAAGCATCCCTTTAATGTCTTCACAAATAATAGGGTCATCTTCTACAATTAAAATTCGAATCTCTAACATCAAAATTAATTTATCAAAAAAATAAAGATATAAATTTTTATAAAAATGGCATGTTATTTTTTGTCTAAAAAACGAAGTAATTTTCATGCTATTAATCTAGCGTTTATTGCTTTATGGTTATTCGTTTTTTTTGAAATGGGTTTAGGATTCTATTGAATATGTCGCTTTTTATCTTTTAAATACAGGAGGGATTATGAAGTGTTTAAATAAAAAATAATTTGTTTTTCTTAGATATGTATAATCATAAAATCTTAACCATAAGTTAAAAACAACCATGAATAAAAAGATTGCTTTTCAATACCACTATCTTTGGGAAAAAGAAAAAGAGTATGTTTCGTTGGATGATATTTTTAGCCATTTTTTTAGTGGCAGATTACTATGCTTTTCAAGCTTTTAAAACGGTTGTGAAAAACAATTGGATTCAGATATTTTATTGGATAATTACCATCGCTATTTTGGGTAATTTTGTGTTTCAGTTTTACGGATTTAGCAGGCGTAATGGTTTTACACATGCGCATTCTTATGCTATCGGATTTTTTATAGCGCTTTTAGTGCCCAAATTGGTGCTTCTTTTTGGCGTGTTTTTCGAAGATATTTTTAGAGTACCTCAAGCTATTTATCGATATTTTACCGTGGGAGAAGCTGCTAAAGGCAATTATTTTGCTTCGCGGCGCCAGTTTATAAGTAAAGTCGCTTTAGGTTTGGCAGCCATTCCGTTAGCTTCTGTAATTTATGGTATTTACAAAGGACGTTACAATTACAAGGTTTTAAAATACACGTTACATTTTGAAGATTTACCGGCTGCTTTCGATGGTTATAAAGTCACTCAAATTAGCGATATCCATTCCGGCAGTTTCGATAATATGGAAAAAGTAAAATATGCCGTAGATTTAATTAACGAGCAAGAAAGCGATGTGATACTATTTACGGGCGATATTGTAAATAATAAGGCTGAAGAATTAGTGCCGTATAAAAACGTATTCAATAAACTGAAAGCTCAAGATGGCCTATATTCCGTATTAGGAAATCATGATTATGGCGATTATGTAAACTGGGATTCCGAAGAAGCAAAACACCAGAATTTAGAAGATTTAAAAGCCCTTCAAAAAGAAATTGGGTTTAACCTCTTGCTAAACGAGAGTACATATCTCGAAAAAAACGGTGACCGTATTGCTTTAGTAGGTGTTGAAAACTGGGGAGCAGGTGGTTTTAAAACCGCTGGCGATTTGCACAAGGCCGCATCCAAAATAGATGAAAACGATTTTAAAATACTAATGAGTCACGATCCATCACACTGGGAAAAAAAGGTTATCAACGATGATTATCATTACCATTTAACACTTAGCGGGCATACGCATGGCATGCAGTTTGGTATCGAAATTCCAGGGTGGTTTAAATGGAGTCCTGCAAAATGGCGTTACAAATATTGGGCGGGCATATACAAAGAAATGGGGCAATACATAAATGTAAACCGTGGGTTTGGCTATTTAGCCTTTCCAGGTCGTATTGGTATTTGGCCCGAAATTACAGTTATAGAGCTCAAAAAAGGCAAGGAAGTGGTATAAAATGCCTTTTTTATGGCTATTTATACTAAATTGTTTATATTTATAAATATCAAAAATGCGTCAATTTTAGCTGTATTTTTTAAAACAGAGTACTAAAAAGCAGTTATAAAAAGTTGACTTAAAAACGATAATATATGTCAAAATTTGGAGAACTTATCGATGTGGAGATTCCGGTATTGTTAGATTTTTATACAGATTTAAATCAAGAAGCTAACACTATGCACGCTGTTTTACGCGATGTGGCAGCCGCTATGGGTGATAAAGCCAAGGTGATAAAAATTGATGTCGATAAAAATCAAGAATTAACCGAAGCCTTGCAAGTAAAAGGTCTGCCAACGTTAATTGTGTATAAAAATGGTGAAATGAAATGGCGCCAAACCGGTGAGCAAGACGCTAACACGCTCATCAATATCATCGAAGAATACTTATAAAACCACCCTCTTTTTCTTAAAATTATTCATTTTGGCGCTACCGCAAGGGTCGGGCTTTACGTTGCAAGTCCTCGCACCTCCTGCGTCGGGCTGTGGGCTTTTCACTGCAATCCCCTAGCGCGGGTGTGTCTGTCAATAAGTTTTATTGTTCGTTTTATAGTTGAGGTTCTTGTAAGGTGTTCCTCTTTAAAAAATCAATCTTGAAATTCTAAAGATTTAAACACAAACCCACGTTTACTAAAATGCTCTAACATTTTTGGTAGTACATATTGCATGTTTTTCGCTGCTTTTAAACTATCATGAAACACTACAATACTACCGTTTTTAGTTTTAGAAATCACGTTTTTAAGGCAAGTTTCTTCATCTAAATTATGTTTCCAATCAAAAGATAAAATATCCCACATAATAATTTTATAACCTAGCTTAATAACAGCTTTCCCTTGTTTAGATTTGATTTTCCCGTAAGGTGGTCTAAACAATTTACATGTATTCTTTTTTAAGAATTCAGGAGTTGTATGTGCTTCAATTGCTTGTTCCGATTTTGTGACTTGAGCTAAATAGTTTGCCGTTGTTGCTTTCCAGCCTTTAATATGGTTTTGGGTGTGGTTGCCAATAGCATGTCCTTCTTTTAAAATGTTTTTAAAGATGTCTGGGTGCTGCTCAACGTTGTTTCCTATACAGAAAAAGGTAGCCTTAGCATCGTGTTTTTTCAACGTGTTTAAAGTCCAATTCGTGATGTCTGGAGTCGGGCCATCATCAAAGGTGAGGTATATTATTTTTTCCGGTGTTGCGATGTCCCAAATATAATTTGGGAACATCTTCTTTACAACACGTGGTGTTTTTACAGGTATTAAGGTCATGCCTTAGTTTATCGCTTCAATCGTATCGGTGCTTACTCCTGCAGGAATGTCTTGGTTTTCCGTTGGTGCGTATTCATCCTGAGTATCTTCGCCATAGAAATATTTAAAGAGTTTTAAATGCTCGTTAAAAACATCGCCTTCAGCTTCAGCAAATGGAATGTCGTATTTAATTAAAACATCAACTAAACCTTTGTAACGTTGTATATCGGTGTAAATATCTTCAAATAAACGCTCTTGTTTGTCTGTTTTTAATTTGCTGTAATACACTAGGTTTTCTTGGTATTTATTGGCAACTTCTTTAAATAGTTGTTGTGCTTTTTCTTTGTTTCCAACTTCATAGTAGGCGCTAATATAAGGCTCTAATAAAGTATAGTATCCAAAATATTCTACAGGCATGTTATGCATGGCAATGTCGGCTATCTCTTCAGCTTTATCAAGTTGATCTTCGTTTATTAATTGCTCGGTTAATCGGGCTAAATTGCCACGATATGTAATCGAGTTTTTACGGGTTTCAACATCGTGATAAATGTCAGGGCTTCCGCTATTTCCCCAATCCCAATGAATAACTTTGTCATACATCAAGTCGCTATCTACTCGACCCATATCAAACGGGTTTGCGCGATCTACTTCTGTTTTAATAGGGACTAATTTATAGCACATACCATCAAGTTGCAGATAATCTTTCATCCAGATATAATCATCATCACCAAAACTTCCTCCAGTAAAATAGATAGGACGTTTCCACTCGTTGTTAGCAACAATATCTAGCATTAATAAACGGTTTTTGTATAATGCGCCACCTTTGATATTAATATCAATATAGGGTACAATTTTATCGGCATCTTTTGGTTTTACAATGCCTGCATCTAGTGCGTTTTGTTTATTTACTGGAACTCTTAATGTTTCCGTTGGTAAATAACTCATTTTTAAATCTTGAGCTCTCACCTGAGATAAATCGACACCTTGTTGTTCTAAAACGTATTTGTATTTTGTTTTAGGGTTGTCGCTAGCAATAAAATCTAAAAACTGTTTCACTTCAATAGTATCTTTAGTCACCGGTTCAATTACGATATAATCGTTGGTGCCGTATTTGTATAAATCGTGAGTCAGTTGCGATGGTATAGGGTCACTCTCATAAGCTTTACGTTTCATTTGGTCTATATACCAATCGGTTTGAAATAAACTGGTGTTTACCACACGCACATCGGTTCTGTAGCCTTCAATTTCTTGGGCGTACCACAAGGCAAACGTATCGTTATCTCCAATGGTAAATAGAATTCCGTTTTCAGCACAAGAATCTAAATACATCTTAGCCATAGAGTTGGCGGTGTATTTGCCAGAACGATCATGGTCGTCCCAGTTGCTAGCTGCCATAATTCCAGGTACTAAAACTAAGCAAGCAATAGTAACTATAGGTGCTGTAAGTTGTTTAGGAACATACTTTTTAAGAGCATCGAAAATGGCGTAAACTCCAAAACCAATCCATAAAGCAAACACATAATACGAGCCTACAACGGAGTAGTCGCGTTCACGCGGTTCAAAGGGGCGTACATTGGTATAGACTTGAATCGCGATTCCTGTGAAAAGGAAAAACACGAGCATTACCCAGAATAATTTTTTATCCTTATTGAAAAGGAAAAATAAACCGATAAGTCCTAAAATAAGCGGGAATAAATAATAAGCATTTCTGGCTTTATTATTTTTAACATCGCTAGGTAAATTATCTTGTGAATAGCCTAAATGCCATTCATCTATAAATTTGATACCCGTAATCCAGTTTCCGTGGTTATCGTATCGACCTTGAATATCATCCTGTCTGCCCGAAAAATTCCACATAAAATAACGCCAATACATGTAACCCAATTGGTATTCAAACATGTAAACAATATTGCTAATCAAATCTGGTTTTTCAACCTCAATTAAGCTTTTTTCACGTTTTAAAAAGTTGTTATAATCTTCGTAATCTATTTTACCTTGCGCTACTTGATTTTTAAAATCGTTAATTTTAGCTTTGTATTGTGTAATCTGATTTAAAGCATACGTTTTTGCTTGCTCTTCCGATGCGCCAGCATTTATAGCACTTCTGTAATATGTGTTTTGTGCGTCTGGTTTTACTTTAAAGTCTAAAAAACCAGAAAACATCATATAATTCTCGGCATGTTCAGCACTCCACATACGTGGTAAGATGGAAGCGTGCTTCGAGTTATAGTTTTGTTTGGCTTTTTTCCAATCGTTTACAACAACGTATTCGCCTTTAGTTTCGTCTTTTTCGTATTTAGGTTTGTCATCCACATATGGATTGTTTTCATCTAAATAAGCGTATTGATCTGTGAATTGAGGTCCATAAAACAAATGTGTTTCCGGGTATTGCTCTAAGTTGTAGTAAGCTAATAATTCTCTCGCACTCGACGGGTTGTTTTCGTTAATAACCACATTGGCGTTGGCGCGAATAGGCAACATTAACCACGTAGAAAAACCAATAATAACAAAAGTTAAACATAAAATGGCAGTGTTTAAATGCACAAAATGCTTCTTTCTAGTGTATTTTAAACCGTAAAAAATAACGCCAACCAAAAATAGGCCTGCAATAATAGATCCCGAATTAAACGGCATCCCGATCGTGTTCACGAAAAAGATTTCGAAAGCACTAAATATTTTTAGAATATTAGGGGCTAATAATTTAAACACAAAAAGCAAAATACCAACCGAAGCAATATTTGCGATAATGAAGTTTTTTACAGTAACCGTTTTGTAGTTTTTAAAATAATAAATAAGGCCGATAGCAGGAATAGTAAGTAGCCCCATAAAGTGAACCCCAAAAGAAAGTCCGATAACAAAAGCAATTAATATCAACCAGCGATTGCCACGTGGTTTATCCATATCCTGTTCCCAACGCAGTCCAAGCCAAAATAAAGCCGACATAATTAAAGTCGCCATAGCATAAACCTCAGTTTCAACAGCATTAAACCAAAACGAATCGGAAAACGTAAAAGCTAAACTTCCTACCAAACCACTACCTAAAATGGCTAAAGCTTGGTTTTTATTGATCTCACCATCGGTAATAATCATTTTTTTCAGCAATAATGTAATAGTCCAAAACATGAAAAGAATAGTAAAAGCACTAGAAACGGCGCTCATCATATTCATCATCCAACCAATATTAGCATTATTTCCAAAGGTGAAAATCGAGAAAAATGCGCCTAACATTTGAAATAAAGGAGCTCCTGGTGGGTGCCCAACTTGTAGTTTAGATGACGTTAAAATATATTCCCCCGCATCCCAAAAACTCACCGTTGGCTCCACTGTTAAAGTGTAAGTAATAAGTGCTATTAAAAACGCGAACCACCCCAAAACGGTATTCCATTTTTTAAAATCAAAATGTGCCATATAAATCATTACGTTAATTGCTTCGGCGAATTTAATAATAAATATGCAATACCTGTGGTTTTTAAGGAAACGTTAAGTTTTTCAAAAAAAAAATAAAAAAAAACTTGCACAAAGGAAAAAAAGTTCTAAATTTGCCGTCTCGAATAAAGAATGGCCCATGGTGTAACTGGCAACACGTCTGTTTTTGGTGCAGAAGAGTCTAGGTTCGAGCCCTAGTGGGCCAACTCTGAAACCAACCCTAACTGTTTTAAATAGTTAGGGTTTTTTTATGCCTATAATTTTGGGCGTTACCACAAGGGTCGGGCTATCACTACTCGCTTTTTTGTGTTGCACGTAGCAATACAAAAAGAGCTCAAACATGCCGTTCTATCCCTAACGCGGGCGTATTTGCCGTGTTGGTTTGTTGTTTCATGATTTTTAATATTACTTTTTTTAAGTGTTGGTATTATTTCAATATCAAGAGAAATATTTGGGGTGTATTCTTTTTTTTAAGGTTAAATCTTAAACGTAATCACTGGGCGATTAGCATGGTTTACTAAATCTTCACTAATGCTACCATTAAAAAAATGAGAAATCCCTTGGCGGCCATGAGTGCTCATGCCTATTAAATCTGCCGAAATAGATTCGGCGAAATTCAAAATACCGGTTTCAATACTCAAATCGTTATAAATATGAATAGTGTGATCTGAAAATTCAAAACTAGACGTAAAATCATCTATTCGGGTCTTGGCATCATTCGAAGTAATAAATTTGTGAGGTGTATTTACCATAAGTAAATGCATTTTTGCACCAAATGCTTTTGCGAAATTAAGCGCATGCTGGTAACTTGGTTTGCTTTCTTCTTTAAAATCCGAAGCAAAAACAAAATGATCAACATGAAACGATTGATGTTCGTTTTTAATAACTAAAACAGGGATTTCCGAAGTACGAACCACTTTTTCAGTATTGCTACCAATAAGCATTTCTTTTAATCCGCTAACGCCATTCGATCCCATAATAATTAAATCGATATCATTTTTTTTACTAATGTGAAAAACGCCCTTGAAAATTTCATGGAAATCCACGGTTTCATGAACCGTTAAATCTTTTAAATAATCGCGGTTTTTTAATTCTTCAAACTTCTTATGTGCTAATTTCATGAAAAATACAGCTTCTGGAAATTCGCTGTGAGAATTTAGCGCATCAACTTCATCTAATGGTAAATCAATAACATGTAACAAATAAATTTCACAATTGTAAGTTTTTGCTAGTTGAGCAGCGACTTTTAAAGCATTTTCAGCTTGTTCGGAAAAATCGGTAGGTACAAGAATTTTTTTCATGGTAAATGAGGTGTTTGTGGGTTAGTTGGGCTTATTACGATATTGTTAGTAATCAGCTTAAAAGTACGCTTATTTGTTTGTAACATAAGCTATGGCGTACCTAAATTTATGAAAAATTACTTTAAAAATCAATAAAATGTTATATATTTGCACCGTTGAAAGGCGAATTAAGAAAATGAGGGGACGGAAAGTCCCCTCTTTTTATACTAGAAAATGTTTAAAACTACAGTTAAAAATTTACTCGAAGAGGCGTTAGCAGAGCGACAAGATTTATTTCTTATCGCATTAACTATTAATGCCGAAAATCATATCAATATAGTTATCGATGGAGATAACGGCGTTTTAGTTGAAGATTGTATCTTTATAAGCCGTGCCGTAGATGATAATTTAGATAGGGAAGAACAAGATTTTTCTATAGAAGTTATGTCGGCAGGAGCAGCAGCACCTTTAACACATCAACGTCAGTATATAAAAAATATAAATAGAACGCTTAGTGTTAGAACAAGTACTGAAGAAATCGAAGGTACTTTAACAAACGCTACCGAAACAGATATAGAGCTCGAATGGAAAGCGAGAGAGCCTAAACCTATTGGAAAAGGTAAAGTGACGGTAAAGAAGCAAGCGAATATTGCTTATCAAGATATTGTAGAAGCAAAAGTTGTGATAAAATTTTAAATCGAACCAGTTATGGAAAATATTGCGTTAATTGAATCTTTTTCAGAATTCAAAGACGATAAGCTAATTGACAGAGTAACGTTAATGGCTATTTTAGAAGATGTTTTTAGAAGTGCCTTAAAACGAAAATTTGGAGATGACGATAATTTTGATATTATTGTAAACCCAGATAAGGGCGATTTAGAAATTTGGAGAAACAGAATTGTGGTTGCCGATGGAGAAGTTGAAGAAGAAAATCAAGAAATTTCTATAACAGAAGCTCGAAAAATTGAACCCGATTTTGAAGTAGGTGAAGATGTATCAGAAGAAGTTAAACTTATCGATTTAGGACGTCGTGCTATTTTAGCTTTACGTCAAAACTTGATTTCTAAAATACATGAACACGATAATACTATTATTTTTAAGCAATTTAAAGATTTAATAGGTGAGATATATACAGCAGAAGTACATCACATTCGTCACAGAGCAGTTATTTTGCTAGATGATGAAGGTAATGAAATTGTGCTGCCAAAAGATAAACAAATACCGTCTGATTTCTTTAGAAAAGGAGACAACGTAAGAGGTGTAATTGATAGTGTTGAGCTTAAAGGCGCAAAACCAACAATTATAATGTCTAGAAGTTCCCCAGTATTTTTAGAGAAATTATTCGAACAAGAAATTCCAGAAGTGTTCGATGGTTTAATTACCATTAAACATGTTGTAAGAATTCCAGGTGAAAAAGCAAAAGTAGCTGTAGATTCTTATGATGATAGAATTGATCCAGTTGGAGCTTGTGTAGGTATGAAAGGATCTAGAATACACGGTATTGTTCGTGAATTAGGAAACGAAAATATCGATGTTATCAATTACACTAGTAATTTACCATTATTTATTACTAGAGCATTAAGCCCAGCACGTGTAACTTCAATTAAATTAAATGAAGAAACAAAACGCGCTGAGGTTATATTAAAACCAGAAGAGGTAAGTAAAGCCATTGGTAGAGGCGGACATAATATCCGTTTAGCCGGGCAACTAACAGGATACGAAATCGATGTGTTTAGAGAAGGCGCAGAAGAAGACGTAGAATTAAGAGAATTTACTGATGAAATCGAAGGCTGGATTATTGAAGAATTTAGCAAAGCTGGATTAGACACTGCTAAAAGTATTTTAGAGCAAGAAGTGAAAGATTTAGTAAAAAGAACAGACTTAGAAGAAGAAACTATTAAGGATGTTATTAGGATTTTAAGAGAAGAATTCGAAGAATAATATCAATTCCATAAAAATTACAGGAATTTATCATTAGATGTTCCTTAATTTTACAATCGAATTGGTATAATATATATATTTGAGTATTTTAAAGGCAATTATGGCTGAAACAATTAGATTAAATAAAGTATTACGCGAGCTTAACATCTCTTTAGATCGCGCCGTAGAATTTTTAGATTCTAAGGGTGTCGAGATAGAGAAACGCCCAACTACAAAAATCTCAGAGGAAACGTACAAAGTACTATCCGATGAATTTCAAACAGACGCTAGCAAAAAAGTAGCATCTCAGGAAGTTAGTGAGGCGAAATTAAAAGAAAAAGAAGTGTTGCGTGAGCAACGCGAGCGTGAGCTTGAAGAAAAACAAAAAGCAGCTGCCAAAAGAGAGGAGATTGTAAAAGCATCTAAAACACTTAGCGGCCCTAAACAGGTTGGTAAAATTGATTTAGAACCTAAAAAAACAACTCCGAAACCTGCAACAGAAGCGAAACCCGTAGTGGAAGCGCCTAAAGTTGAAAAGGAAGAAGTAGCTAAAGCAGTTGTTAAAGAAGACGTTGCAGAGGTTGCTAAACCAGTAGAAGCAGTTAAACCTGTAGAAGTGGTAAAAGCAGTAGGCAAAGTGGAAATTGCGAAACCTAAAGTTGTTGCAGAAAAACAACCAGAGGTTAAAGCTAAAGAAACGCCGAAAGCGGAAACTCCAAAAGCAGAAACTCCTAAAGTCGAAACACCTAAAGTTGAAACAAAACAAGTTCCAACAGAAAAGGTAACAAAACAAGAAGCTATCATAGTAGATGGTGAAATGGTTGTTCCTGAAGAAAAGGTGAAAACGCAATATCAAAAACTTACTGGGCCAAAAATAGCAGGTGATAAAATTGATTTATCTCAATTTAATAAACCTAAAAAGAAACCAGTAGATAAGAAACCTGTAGGAGCGGCTGGCGCAGCAAATAAAAAGAAGCGTCGTCGTATCAGTAAAGCTGGAGCTCCTGGAGATAATAGACCAAGCAGACCAGGCGGTACAGCCGGAGGAAGTAATTTCCGAGGAAAACCAGGTCAAGGTCGTCGTAACATTGTTAAGGAAGAACCTACTGAAGAAGATGTTAAAAAACAAGTGCGTGAAACACTTGAAAAACTTCAAGGTAAGTCTAATAAAGGACGTGGTGCGAAAAACAGAAGAGACAAAAGAGATAAACATAGAGAGCAGACTGAAATTGATCAGCAAATAGAAGCAGCAGAAAGCAAAATCATTAAAGTGACTGAGTTTGTTACGGCAAGCGAAATGGCAACGATGATGGATGTTGGTGTAACTCAAATTATTTCGGCTTGTATGTCGTTAGGTATGATGGTTACTATGAACCAACGTTTAGATGCTGAAACGTTATCTATTGTTGCAGATGAATTTGGTTACCAAGTAGAATTTGTAACTGCAGATATTGAAGAATCAATTGAAGAAGTTATAGATAAACCGGAAGATTTAAAACCTCGTGCACCTATCGTTACAGTAATGGGACACGTAGATCACGGTAAAACATCGCTTCTTGATTATATTCGTCAAGAAAATGTAATCGCTGGAGAATCTGGTGGAATTACACAACATATTGGTGCTTATGGCGTAGAATTAGAGAATGGTCAAAAAATAGCCTTCTTAGATACACCAGGTCACGAGGCCTTTACAGCCATGCGTGCTCGTGGTGCTCAAGTTACCGATATTGCTATTATTGTAGCAGCTGCCGATGATGATATTATGCCGCAAACCAAAGAAGCTATTTCTCACGCACAAGCAGCAGGAGTGCCAATTGTATTTGCCATTAATAAAATAGATAAGCCAGATGCTAATCCTGAAAGAATTAAAGAAGGTTTAGCTCAAATGAATCTTTTAGTAGAAGATTGGGGTGGTAAAATACAATCACACGATATCTCTGCTAAAGTAGGTACTGGTGTTAAAGAATTATTAGAAAAAGTATTGCTAGAAGCCGAATTATTAGAGCTTAAAGCAAATCCAGAAAAAGCCGCTGTTGGTACTGTAGTAGAAGCCTTTTTAGATAAAGGTAGGGGTTACGTGTCAACCATATTAGTACAAGCCGGAACACTTCGCGTTGGTGATTATGTTTTAGCAGGTAGAAATAGTGGTAAAATTAAAGCCATGCATGATGAGCGTGGAAACGATGTAACTGCCGCAGGGCCTTCTACACCAGTTTCTATACTTGGTCTAGATGGTGCACCACAAGCAGGTGATAAATTTAATGTATTTGAAGACGAACGTGAAGCGAAACAAATTGCCTCTAAGCGTGCACAATTACAACGTGAGCAATCAGTTAGAACACAACGTCATATTACTTTAGATGAAATTGGTCGTCGTATCGCACTTGGTGATTTCCAAGAATTAAATATCATCCTTAAAGGTGATGTGGATGGTTCTGTGGAAGCATTGACAGATTCGTTCCAAAAATTATCTACTGAAGAAATTCAAGTTAATATCCTTCATAAAGGTGTTGGGGCCATTACAGAAAGTGATGTATTGTTAGCTTCGGCTTCCGATGCTATTATTGTCGGCTTTAACGTACGTCCTGTTGGAAATGCAAGAATGATTGCTGATAAAGAAGAAATCGATATCCGTACATATTCTATTATCTACGATGCTATTAACGATCTTAAAGATGCTATGGAAGGTATGTTATCTCCAGAGTTGAAAGAAGAGATTTTAGGTACTGCAGAAATTAGAGAAATGTTTAAAGTATCTAAAATTGGTACTATTGCAGGTTGTATGGTAACTAATGGTAAAATAACACGTAATGCAGGTATCCGTTTAATACGTGATGGTGTAGTTGTTTATACGGGTGAATTAACATCGTTAAAACGATTTAAAGATGATGCTAAGGAAGTTACTAAAGGTTACGACTGTGGTATGCAGATTAAAAATTACAACGACATTAAAGAAGGCGATGTAATTGAAGCTTTCCATGAAGTTGAAGTTAAAAAGAAGTTGAAGTAATATTCAACAACTTACTATAAATATTAAAAAGCCAGAACTTATGTTCTGGCTTTTTTTTGCTTTATCCTGAAATATAGTTGCTAACTCTATTTAGGCGAGATCATTAAATAGGAGTAGAGATTTGTTCTTTTTGGAATAATTAATTATATCACGCTATTGATGCAAAACAAATTCAATTTTCATTAATTTTTATCGTTAATCGTAAAAAACCGACATACAACGTGTTAATTATATGGGTAGTTACTTTTTTGAACGAAAAAAACTATATTTTTAGTCCGATCAATTCAAATTTTTAACTATTATGAAAAGAACTATTACTTTTTTTACATTGGCAGTTATGTTGTCAATAAACTCAGCTTTTGCTCAAGAGTCATATCTCGGCGATGTAAAGCTTTTTGGAGGCAATTTTGCACCAAGGGGCTGGGCGCTATGTCAAGGGCAATTGTTGCCAATAAATCAAAACCAAGCCTTATTTTCTCTTTTGGGCACTATGTATGGAGGAGACGGCATAACAACTTTTGCCTTACCAGATTTACGTGGTCGTGCTGTGGTTGGTATTGGAAACAACTCTGCTGGTTCGTGGGTTTCACAAGTAGGGCAAAGTGGGGGAACGGATTATGTGAGTTTATCTGAAGCCGAAATTCCTGCGCATAACCATAATGTAGAAGTGCTTTTGTCTGGAGAACCTGGCGATGATGATACACCATCAGAAAGTGTAACCATAGGTTCTAGACAAGAAATTTTCACAAGTGGAACTGCAGATGTTACTCTTCAAGATTCATCTATATCTCAAACTAACGTAGGCGCAGGTCTAGGTCATTATAATATGCAACCATCCCTTGGGATGAGCTATATTATTTGTCTACAAGGCCTTTTTCCATCTAGAAATTAATACTTATAACTATTCAGAAATTATGAAAAAATATATTTTATTTTTAGGATTGACACTGTTTATATGCTCAAATCAATTATTTGCACAAGACCCCTTAATAGGAGAGGTTAAGTTATTTGCTGGTAATTTTGCTCCAAGAGGATGGGCTTTTTGCGATGGACAATTATTACAAATAGCTGAAAACACAGCATTATTCTCTCTTTTAGGAACAAATTACGGGGGTGATGGTAGAACAACTTTTGGATTACCAGATTTAAGAGGTCGCGTTGCTATTGGTGTTGGTTCGGGACCAGGGCTGTCAAGCGTTCATATAGGTGAAAAAAAAGGAGTAGAAGCGGTTACATTAACTGAATTACAAATACCAGCGCACGATCATAATGTACAATTACGTGTTTCAGATGAGTCGTCAAATAGTACAACGCCTAGTTCTAGTACAGTTATAGGTGCAGATCAAGAAATTTATACCGAAGGTACACCTAATGTTAAAATTAAAGCGGGGTCTATTTCTCAAAGTTCTATTGGGGGAAACCAAGCTCATACTAATTTACAACCCTATGTAGGTATGCGTTACATTATCGCTTTACAAGGGATATATCCAACCAGAAGCTAGTAACAATAATTATTTAATAACAATACTATGAAAAAATATATTACATTTTTAATATTGACTTTTATGTTAATTTCAAGTCAATCGTATGCTCAAGAGCCTTTTTTAGGAGAGATTAGATTGTTTGCGGGTAATTTTGCTCCACGAGGTTGGGCTTTTTGCGACGGACAATTACTAGCTATAGCTTCTAACGATGCCTTGTTTTCTTTAGTAGGAACAATTTACGGGGGAGATGCCCGAACAACTTTTGGACTTCCAGATTTAAGAGGTAGAGTGCCAATTGGCCAAGGTCGAGGATCAGGGCTTAATGATTATAGGGTAGGGGATCGGGTAGGTGCTGAACAAGTTACTTTGCTACCAAACAACCTTCCTGTTCATAATCATAATGTTAAATTACAGGTGTCTAGTGGTGGCGCTCAAGACGATGTTCCAAACGGAAATTCAGTGTTAAGCGCTGGCGAAGAAATTTATTTAGAAGGAACGGCTTCAACAGTTTTAAACCCTTCCTCAGTTTCTCAAAATAGAGTAGGACAAACGCAATCTCACGAAAATGTTCAACCCTCGTTAGGATTAAATTATATAATAGCTTTATACGGAACCTATCCATCTAGAAATTAAAAAAAAACATAAAATGAAACATAAAATATTATTATTTATAAGCCTGTTTATTTGTATAACAAACCTAACAGCACAACAAATACATCAAGAAAGTTTCGAAGGTACCTCAGGTTATACTACCAGTGTGCCGTTCCAAAGTATCGGATCAGACCATTTTAACCGATTAACTGCCACTACATGGAATACTCAAGGAAATTGGGGAAATACAGTTATGGGTAATCATGGTAGCTACTATATAGGTATAGAAGATCATGACGGGGCTGTATTGGTGACGGGAGAGCAGTGGGTTAAATTAGATCCAGTAAATATCTCGGGAGCATCAGATTTAAAAGTGAAAATTCGATTAGCAGCTCCTCGATCGGAACCTGGTTCTATTCGTTATGAAGTAGATGATTATGTTATAGTTGAGTGTAGAATAGACGGAGCGGCTTATGCTAAACTTGGAGAGTTTAGAGGAGTACCGAGTAATGGGTTTTATCATGATGTTAATCTAGATGGGGCTACAGGATTCAATGATGATGTCTTGATGAATCAAAACATGGCAGATATCACTTACGATTTAAATACTATTTTAGACGGAAGCTTTAGTGGCTCAACTATAGAAATACGAGTTAGGTTTAGTTTAGAAGGCTCTCATGAAGAAGTTGCTTTCGATGATATTCGAATAGACGGGACCGCTTCTGCTTGTTCTATTTCAGCATTATCTTCGGGTACACAAACGGCTTGCGATTCTGGTACCAACACGTATACGCAACAAGTTACAGTAACCTATAGTACAGCACCGGCATCGGGAACGTTATTGGTAAATGGTCAGTCTTTTGCAATAACAAGTAGCCCACAAACAGTAACTTTAGTGGGTTTAGAGTCTGATGGAAATGCTGTTGATGTTTCTGCTTCATTTTCAGAGGATGCAGCTTGTACATTAATGCAAGCTGGATTATTTACAGCGCCAGCAAATTGCGAGCCACCTTGTAATATATCCAGTATAGTTGCGGGTAATCAATCGGCATGTTCTGGAAGTTCTAATAAATATGCACAAGAAGTTACGGTAACCTATAGCTACCCTCCTGCATCTGGCACTTTAGATATTGCAGGGCAATCATTTGCTATAACATCTAGTCCGCAAACAGTGTTATTAACTAATTTGGATGCCGACGGAAATGCTGTTGATATTACAGCTGCTTTTTCAGCAGATTCAGGATGTAGTTTAGTGGTTAATGGTTTGTTTACAGCGCCGGCTAGTTGTGCATCAGCTTGTACTTTTACAACCATAGTAAGTCAAGGTTTTGAAGCTGCCGATTATACAGGGTATACAACGAGTACACCTTTTTTTAACGATGGAGTGGATACTTTTTCTCGTGGGACTGATGCTGATTTCACCTTTGACATAACAGGGGAAGAAGGCACAAACTATATTGGAATGGAAGATGTTACTGGCGAACAATGGTTAGAATTAGATGTTATAGATATTACACGAGTTCGAGGTATGTCTGTTAAATTAAAACTAGCCGCACCTAATACGATACCAACACGCTACGAAGAAACAGATCATGTTACCGTAGAGTATCAATTAGACGGTGCGGGGGCTTATGTTAAAATAGGTGAGTTTAGAGGTATTCCTGGAGGTGGTTCCTTTTACCACGATGTTAATTTAAATGGCGTAACTGGTACTGGAGACGATGTACAAATGACCGGTACTATGGCCGATATTGTGTACGATTTAGATAATCTATCAGGTTTTGGTGTATCAGGAACGAGTATTAAAATTAGAGTTAGATTTAGTTTAGAAGACTCTCAGGAAGAAGTTGCTTTTGATGATATCCAATTGGTAGGTATGGTGCTAGACGATGCTTCATTTTCTTATGATGATTCATCTTATTGCGAAAACGGAAGTGATACAACACCTACAATAACAGGTGAGCCCGGAGGAACGTTTACTTCTACTGCAGGCTTAAATATTAATGGTGTTACAGGTACTATCGATGTTTCGGAAAGTACAGTAGGAACCTATGATGTGGTATATACAACTACGGGCAATTGTTCTTATTCTGAAACCGTATCGGTAACTATTGAAAGTGCTACGGTAGGAATTTGTTCTACATTAGATACAAACGATGTTGTTTTAAATGATCAAGTTTTACTTTATCCAAACCCCGTAACCGATGGTTTTATTATTATAAATAACAAAAGTAACAACGTTTTAAATAAAGCTGTGGTTTTTGATATATTAGGAAAAGAAGTGCAGGTTTTTCAATTGAAAAATAGTACAGATAATGAAACGCTTAGTTTATCTAACATTCAATCTGGAGTTTATTTATTGAAAATTTATTCTGAAGACAGTTCGGTAACTAAAAAGTTAATTATAAATTAATGTATTAGTTGTATTTGAAAATATAGAAAACGCCTAAAATTTACTTTTAGGCGTTTTTTTTATTTTAGTTCGAAAGGTATTTAATGTATGATATCTATTTTTGAACTAGGACGTTTTATAAGAGAGCAATGATCTAGGGCCTTCCAAAACAGATCTTATAATTTGCAAGGTACCGTCGTCTTTAGTCGCAATACTCCATTTTATAAGCGAAATTTCTCCATTTTCAATTTCTATCCCTGTAATACTTCTTGGATGTACACAGCTACCATCGTTAAAAAAAGCAATATCGCCCGGCTCAGGGAAACGCGGCCTGTGGGTATGGCCAACAACCGTTAGTAAATTGTTGTTTTCAGTAATCCAGTTTTTTGTTTTTCGTTCTACTTTTATTAATTCGGTATAGTTTTTTGCAGGGCTCGTAGGGTCTGCAATACCCATAACATTTAAGGGTTTCCAAAGCACGCGTACCATAAATCGGCTCCATTTCCAAAACAGGAAATTCCACCAATCGGCTTGGTGGCCATGGGTTAAAAACACTTCTTGTCCTGTAGAGCAATGTTTCAAAATAATACCTTCGTGATAGATTATATCTTTAAACAACTCTTCATCTTTACCGGTTTTAGCGTCGAAATAGGTAGATAAATGCTTTTTAACATAATCCGGATTTCTGTATACCATATCATGGTTTCCCCAAATCATATGAAGTCGCTCTTTTTTATGAAATGCTTTCAAAAGCATGTACACATTTTTGTGAGCATCTAAAATAGATTTAAACGATAAATTTTCCCAAAGTTCATCGCCATCACCAATTTCACAGTACTGAAAACCTTCAACAAAATAATGTTTTAAGGCGTGGTAGTAAATATTTCTATTATTTGAGAAATCATCTGCAAAGCTATTGTCACCTCGGTGGCAATCACTAAAAAGTATAAATTTACTATCATCGTCAAATTCAACGATTTTAGCATTTTTATAGGCGTTGTCTAATCTTTTTTTAGCTGAAAACATAAAGTAAATGTAAACAAATTTTCAGTTAGAAGGCGTGAAGATATGAAAACGTGCAACTGTTATTTAAAAGCATTCAAGCCTGTAACATCCAATCCGGTAATCAGTAAATGAATATCGTGGGTACCTTCATAAGTAATAACACTTTCAAGATTCATAGCGTGGCGCATAATAGAGTATTCGCCAGTAATTCCCATGCCACCGAGCATTTGTCGAGCCTCGCGAGCAATAGTAATTGCCATATCAACATTGTTGCGTTTTGCCATAGATATTTGTGCGGATGTGGCTTTATCTTCATTACGTAAAACTCCTAAACGCCAAGTTAAAAGTTGGGCTTTGGTGATTTCGGTAATCATTTCGGCTAGTTTTTTTTGCTGTAACTGAAATTGCCCAATAGGTTTCCCAAACTGAATACGTTCCTTACTATAGCGTAAAGCCGTATCATAACAATCCATAGCAGCACCAATGGCACCCCAAGCAATACCATAACGTGCAGAATCTAAACACCCTAAAGGCGCACCTAAACCAGATTTGTTGGGTAATAAATTTTCCTTCGGAATTTTAACATTGTCAAAAATTAGTTCACCAGTAGCCGAAGCTCTTAACGACCATTTATTATGCGTTTCAGGAGTAGAAAAACCTTCCATGCCACGTTCCACAAGTAAGCCATGAATACGTCCACTTTCATCTTTAGCCCAAACCACAGCAACTTGAGCAAAAGGCGCATTCGAAATCCACATTTTGGCACCATTCAACAAATAATGATCGCCTTTATCTTTAAAGTTAGTTACCATTCCCGAAGGATTACTACCATGGTCGGGTTCGGTTAATCCAAAACAACCCATCCATTCTCCACTAGCTAGTTTCGGTAAATATTTTTGACGTTGTGCTTCATTACCATACTTCCATATTGGGTACATCACTAAAGAGGATTGTACCGAAGCTGTTGAACGCACACCAGAATCGCCACGTTCAATTTCTTGCATAATTAAACCGTAGCTTATTTGGTCCAAACCGGCGCCACCATATTCCAAAGGGATGTATGGTCCGAAGGCTCCAATTTCTGCTAAACCACCTATTATTTGTTTAGGGAACTCTGCTTTTTGAGCATATTCTTCTATAATTGGAGAAACGTCGCGTTTTACCCAAGCTCTGGCGGTATCGCGAACTAATTTGTGTTCGTCGGATAGTAAATCGTCTAAATTATAATAATCGGGAGCTTCAAATAAATCTGGTTTCATAGCTAAGATTTATGTTTTATTCGAAGTTTAAAAGGCGTTTGAAATAGAATTAAATGTCCGATTTTCAAAATGAAGGTATTGAAAAAGAGATCCATTCTCAGGAATTTAAACTTTCGAAAAGTTTAATAATCCGTCTATAACACTTTTAAATAAATACTGAAAAACTCTTTTTTTTAAGAATAAAACAATTTATGCTATCAAATTTAAAGAATAATTAGCAAAGCAATTACATTTTTAAGTAAAAATCTTGAGTCAGATTAATGTATTCTGGAGTATATTGATGCCTTTCGGTTTCAATAATAAGTTCTGTAGTCGTGGTTTCGCTTTCGCGGAAGGAAAACGCTAGCATACTTCGTTTAACTTCAGTTTCAGGATTACCTTTAACACGACAGATTCTATTAGGAAATAAAAGGAAATTATTTGCTAGTTTAATAAAATTTTCTTCCTCATTAAAAGGAATAATAACATTGAAGCTTCCTTCTGGAGATAATAAAATAGAAACACTTTCTAATAAATGATTAAAAGGCATGGCATCCTGAAAACGTGCTAAATCTCGCGATTCATTTTCAGTTTTGTAATCTTCAGCATAAAAGGGCGGATTACAAATTATTAAATCATATTCATCATCGATTTCTTCGGCAAACTCTTCTAAAGACGCATGATAACAAAACAAACGATCGCCCCATGGTGATAGTTCAAAATTATCTACACATTGTTCGTAAGCATCATCATCAATCTCAATAGCATCAATAACTTCAGCACCAATGCGTTGTGCAAGCATTAATGCTAAAACCCCCGTTCCGGCACCAATATCTAAAATGGCAAACGGATTGGTTTCAAGGCTAGCCCATGCACCAAGCAATACGCCATCGGTACCAATTTTCATGGCACATTGGTCTTGATTAACGCTAAACTCTTTGAATTGGAATGGCTTGCTCATAAAAAATGGTTCTTTTGAAAAGATTTAAGATAGAATTTATTCTTCTAGGTATAAATCAATTAAACCTTCTGGGGTTTCCACCAAAATAGTTTTGTTTTTGCGATCTACTTTATTGATAAACTCATCGTTCATGGGTATTAAAATTTCAATACCATCTCGGTCTATTTCAAAAAGCGATTGCGCTGTAGAATCGTTTATAGATTTTATAGTGCCTACGGTTCCAAAGTTGACATCTTCAACAGTAAAACCTATCACTTCATGAAAATAGAATTTATCACCTTCTAATTTTGGTAACAAGTCTAGGGGCAAGTAAAGACCGCTTTTCATAATGGCATCAGCATCGGCTTCTTCATCAACATCTTCAAATTTTATCCGAAGTAGTTCAGATTTGTGTAATTGTGAGCTTTCAATAAAAAAAGGCACCAAATTATTCCGAAGTTCTAAAAATATAGCATCTAAGTTTTCATAAATAGCAGGTTCGTCGGTATCCAGTTTAGCTAAAACTTCACCTTTAAAACTGTATTTTTTTACAATTTTACCTAAGTAAAAACAATCTTCTTTTTTCATGGAATGGTTGGTTTTTTTTATTTCCGCGAAGGCGAAAACCTCACTTAACAAATGAGAATCAAAAGTAATTAAATTTTATAATTAAAAGTGTGCGTAATTTAATAGGATTATTTTCTGAAACGTTAATTCTAGAAAATAAAAAACTCCGATATTGCTATCGGAGTTTAAAAGTATAAAAAATTTTGTTTTTTTATTCTTCTTCGTTTGATGCTTCCGCTTCAACTTCAGGGGCAGCTTCTTCAGCTACTTCTTCAACAGCTGGAGTTGCCGCAGCAATTCTAGCTTCGTTAACCGCTTTTTCTGCTGCAAATGCATCAGCTTTAGCTTTTGCTTCCGCTTCAGATAAACCATCAGCTTTCGCTTGAACTTTTCCTGTTTTTTCTTCTAACCAAGCTGCAAATTTTGCTTCTGCTTGCTCTTCAGTTAAAGCTCCTTTTCTAACACCACCGGCAAGGTGATTTTTAAGTAAAGCGCCTTTGTAAGACAATAAAGTTTTTGCTGTATCGGTTGGTTGTGCACCGTTTTGTAACCATGTTACAGCGCCATCAACGTTTAATTCAACAGTTGCTGGGTTTGTGTTTGGATTGTAGACACCTAATTTCTCTAAGTATTTACCGTCTCTTTTTGATCTTGCATCGGCTGCAACGATCCAGTAAAAAGGTTTTCCTTTTTTACCGTGTCTTTGTAATCTGATTTTTACTGGCATAATAATTAATTAATTGAGGTTCGCGACCTCGGTTATTAATAAGGGCGCAAAGATACTATAAAAATTTAATTATCAGCTTATTATTTCTTTTGAAATTACTCTAAAATTGATTCGTTTGTTAGAAAAGTAAACAAACAGGCGTTGGCACAGCGTAATCCTTTAAAAATGTGAGTTTTCCTGAAACCAAATCGATACTAAAAACAGCTATATTATTACTTCTTCTATTGGCCACAAGTACAAATTTACCTGTTGGGTCTAAAGTAAAGTTTCTTGGCCAATCTCCGTGCACACTTATATTTTGAATTTTATCAATGGTTCCCGTTTTTGTGTTTCGTTTAAAAACAACAATAGAGTTTTCGCCACGGTTAGAACCATATAAAAAGCGCTCGTCTTTAGATAAATGGATGTCTGCACAAGCATTTTTTCCGTTATAGTTTTCATCTAAAGTAGAATCGTGATCAATTTGTTCAAATTTATTTTTTGTTCTTTTAACCGTTGTTATCGAGCTTCCGTGTTCGTTAATAATATAAATATACTTTCCATTTTTACTAATACAAAAGTGGCGTGGTCCAGGATTACCTTCCATTTCTACAATAGCAGAAGTTTTTAATTTATATGCATCTTCCTTTAATTGATATTGGTATACGGCGTTACGCCCTAAATCGGCAACAAACAAATCTTTTTTATAAAATTGAGCAGAATGGGCATGCGATTTTTCAGAAGCGGCGTTATGATCGAAAATCTGAGAAGCTTCATTTAAACTACCATCTTTATTGATGTCGAATAAAGAAACCGTGCCACTTGTATAGTTGGAAACGACAGCTTTTTTTCCTTTTTTATCAATAGAGATATGGCAAGCAGCAGTGCCATGCGCTTTTGCGCTATTGATATTAGCAAGAGTTCCATTATCTAAAATTTTATAAGATGAAACATAATCGCCTTCAGTTCCAGTTTCAGCTCTGTTTACAGCATAAATATATTTTCTGTCTGCCGAATAAGATAGAAAAGTAGGACTCGATGCTTTTATGGCTAACGTTTTATTGCTTAATTCTCCTGTTTCCGTATTGAATTCAAGTTTATATATGCCTTCACTGTCGCCTGCGGTGTATGTGCCTACATAAAGCGGCGTATTTTGAGCGTAAAAATTGAAAAAGGATAGTGATGCGAATATTAAAAGAATTGATTTCATAGTTTTATGTTGGGTTTTAGAATTTTAAATTTATGCTAAATTATAATAAAATATATTGCTAACTGTTAACTATTCTTAATGTAAACATAAATACTGTTAAATGGCTTGACAACAGCGGTTTTATTGGTTATATTAGAAGTGTACGATGTGATACAATAGGCATCTTAAAAGAATTTATTGAAATTTAAAATGAAAAAGATAACATGAATTATACTGAAGAAATTTCAAAGAAGTTAAACAATTTATTAATTAAAAATTATGATGCCGAAAAAGGGTATTTAAACGCGATTGATAATATTGAAGACAATAGATTAAAAATGTTTTTTAAACGTCGCGTTTCAGAACGTAGTGCGTTTGCCGACGAATTAAGAACGGAAATATTGCGTTATGGAGAGTTCCCCGAAAATGACGGAAGTATTAAAGGCGTTGTGCATAGAAATTGGGCCACTTTAAAATCGGCCATGAGTTCTAATAATGAGGAAACTATTTTAGAAGAAACCATTCGTGGTGAAAAAGCAAGCTTGGAAGAGTATAATAATATTTTAAAAGATAGAAATTTACCACCAAGTATCGATGCGTTGTTGTATAAACATAAAAATGCCATACAAGCATCTATTAACACCGAAAAATCATATAAAGAAATGGTGTCATAAATATTTAGTGTTAAATAATATAAGAGCAATCTAGACGGGTTGCTCTTTTTTTGTTTAAAACTCTTTGCGGCTTCAATCCAAAAAAGAAAATATTATCTGTATTTTTATACACTTTTTCTACTCAAATTTTCTTTTCGAAGTGAAGGAAATAAACTAGAGGTTAAACCATTTAACGTCAAATAATTAAACAACAAGGATGTATTTAATTTTCGATACCGAAACCACAGGATTACCAAAACGTTGGGACGCACCCATAACCGATACAGACAATTGGCCAAGGTGTATTCAAATTGCATGGCAGTTGCACGACGAGATGGGAAACTGTATTGAGCATCAAGATTATTTGGTGAAGCCCGAAGGCTTTAATATTCCGTATGATGCCGAGAAAATTCATGGTATTTCTACCGAACTGGCACAAGAACAGGGTATTCCGTTAGCCGAAGTTTTAGAGAAGTTTAATGAAGCATTAGGTAAAACTAAGTTTGTTGTTGGGCAAAATGTAAAGTTCGATTTAAATATTATGGGCGCCGAGTTTGTACGTGGCGATGTAGAAAACCCATTGCAAGAACTTCCTGTTTTAGATACTTGTACCGAACATACGGCTAATTTATGCCAAATCCCTGGTGGACGTTATGGTAAGTTTAAATTACCAACATTATCAGAATTACACGAACATTTGTTTAATGTTGGTTTTTCTGAAGCGCATAATGCTACGGCCGATGTGGAAGCAACCACGCGTTGTTTTTTCGAGTTGATGCGTTTGGGAGAATATACCAAAGAGCAATTAGATGTTGAGCCTGAGTATTTTCAGAATTTTAATGAGGCCAATCCGGCGACTATTGATCTTATTGGTTTAAAACACATAAACCTAAAGCGTGAAAGTGCCAAGATTCTTGCGCGTATAAAGAAAAGTGAAGACACCGGGTTATCTTCCGAAGATATTAAGCAAAATGTTTCAGCTTTAGCCGATGTCGATTTTGTTCATCTACATAATCACTCGCAGTTCTCGGTATTACAATCTACAATGGGGGTTGCCGATATTGTTTCCGCAGCAGCGGAGTATAATATGGAAGCTGTAGCACTTACCGATCATGCCAACATGATGGGGGCTTTTCACTTCGTAAACGCGGTAAATAAACATAACGGCGGGGTAAAAGCGAAAAAGAAAGAAGCTGAAATTACAGGAGCGACGGTTACCGCAAAAGAAATGAAGCCTATTATTGGTTGTGAGTTTTTTGTGTGTGAAAACCATTTAGATAAGTCGAGAAAAGATAACGGTTATCAAATTGTGATAATCGCCAAAAATAAAAATGGCTATCATAATCTAGCAAAATTATCATCGCATGCCTTTGTAAATGGGTTCTATTATATACCAAGAATTGATAAAAAATTAATAGAAGAGTATAAAGAAGATTTAATTGTTTTAACAGGGAATTTATATGGTGAAGTACCAAGTAAAATCCTGAATATTGGTGAAAATCAAGCCGAAGAAGCATTACTTTGGTGGAAAGAACAATTTGGAGACGATCTATATGTGGAGATTATGCGCCACAATCAAGAAGATGAAGATCGTGTAAATCCAACATTAATTTCTTTGGCAAGAAAACACGATGTAAAATTAGTAGCTTCAAATAATACGTATTACAGAAAGAAAGAAGATTCTAATGCTCACGATATTTTATTGTGTGTAAAAGATGGAGAAAAACAAGCAACCCCAATAGGTCGCGGTCGTGGATACCGTTATGGTATGCCAAACAAGGAGTATTATTTTAAATCTCCCGACCAAATGAAGGAGCTTTTTAAAGATGTTCCCGAGGCTATTTCTAATGTACAAGAAGTTGTAAATAAAGTTGAGGCTTATCAATTAGCACGTGATGTATTATTGCCTGCTTTCGATATTCCGGAACAATTTGTTCACGAAGAAGATAAAGAAGATGGAGGTAAACGTGGTGAAAATGCATTTTTACGTCATTTAGTTTATGAAGGTGCTAAAAAACGTTACGGAGAAGAACTCTCGGAGGTTGTTATAGAGCGTCTCGATTTTGAGTTGGGCGTAATTGAAAAAACAGGATACCCTGGGTATTTCCTTATTGTAGAAGATTTTATTCGTGAAGCGCGGAACATGGATGTTTCGGTTGGTCCTGGTCGTGGTTCTGCTGCAGGGTCGGTTGCTGCATATTGTTTGTGGATTACAAATATTGATCCGCTTAAGTATGATTTACTTTTTGAGCGTTTCTTAAATCCCGATCGTGTAAGTATGCCCGATATTGATATCGATTTTGATGATGAAGGTCGAAGTCGAGTTATGGATTATGTAATCGAGAAATATGGCTCGAACCAAGTGGCACAAATTATTACATACGGTACTATGGCGGCCAAATCGTCTATTCGTGATACCGCACGTGTATTAGATTTACCGCTGTTTGATGCTGATAGAATTGCAAAGTTAATCCCGAATATGTCTAAACTCGGAAAGATTTTTGGTCTTTCGGAAAAGGAGCTCGGACAAAAATTTAGAGCAGAAGATTTAGAGAAAGTTAATGAACTTTTAAATATTGCAGACGGTAATGATTTACAAGCCGAAACTTTAAACTTAGCTAGAACGCTAGAAGGGTCGGTAAGAAATACAGGAATTCATGCTTGTGGTGTTATTATTACTCCAGATGATATTACCAAATTCGTACCGGTTTCATTGGCAAAAGATTCCGATTTATATGTTACCCAGTTTGATAACTCGGTGGTGGAAGATGCCGGATTACTAAAAATGGATTTCTTGGGGTTAAAAACATTAACCCTGATTAAAGATACCGTTAAAATTGTAAAAGCGAAACATGATATTCTTTTGGATCCTGAAACGTTTCCGTTAGATGATGAAGAAACTTATGCGTTATTCCAACGTGGAGAAACGGTTGGGGTATTTCAGTATGAATCGCCTGGTATGCAGAAACACTTACGTGATTTAAAGCCTACTGTTTTTGAAGATTTAATTGCCATGAATGCCTTGTATCGTCCGGGGCCAATGGAATATATTCCTAGTTTCGTTCGTAGAAAGCACGGCGATGAAGATATTGAGTACGATTTACCTGCCATGGAAGAATACCTAAAGGAAACTTATGGTATTACCGTTTATCAAGAGCAAGTAATGCTACTGTCGCAAAGTTTGGCTGGGTTTACCAAAGGTGAAGCCGATGTCTTGCGTAAGGCAATGGGTAAAAAGCAAATTGCCGTTCTTGATAAAATGAAACCTAAGTTTATTGAGCAGGCCAGCGCCAACGGACACGATGCTAAAATTCTAGAGAAAGTTTGGAAAGATTGGGAAGCCTTTGCGAGTTACGCCTTTAATAAGTCTCACTCTACATGTTATGCATGGATTGCTTACCAAACAGCATACTTAAAAGCGCATTACCCTGCCGAATATATGGCGGCTGTTTTATCGAACAACATGAACGATATTAAACAGGTTACATTCTTTATGGAAGAGTGTAAGCGTATGAAGCTAGATGTTCTTGGTCCTGATGTTAATGAGTCGTTTTATAAGTTTTCAGTAAATAAAGATTATGCCGTGCGTTTTGGAATGGGCGCCATAAAAGGTGTAGGGCATGGTGCTGTAATAACTATTGTAGAAAACAGAGAAAAAGATGGTCCATATAAGTCTATTTTCGATTTTGCAAAACGAATTGATTTGCGTGCAGCTAATAAAAGAGCTTTTGAAAACTTAGCTTTAGCCGGTGGTTTTGATGGATTATCCGATACACATCGCGCACAATATTTTCATGATGATGGTTCGGGGATTACCTTTTTAGAAAAAGCTATTAAATACGCACACAAGCATAAAGAAAACGAAAACTCGGCACAAGTGAGTTTGTTTGGTGAAGCGAGTGATGTGCAAATACCAGAACCCGAAGTGCCGCCTTGTGAAGAGTGGGGGACAATGGAAAAATTAAGCAAAGAACGCGAAGTGGTAGGCGTTTATATTTCAGGGCATCCGTTGGACGATTTTAAAACTGAAATGAAAACCTTTTGCAACGGTACCGTAGGAATGTTTAATAACTTAGAACCTTATGTTAACCGAGAAATTGTTTTTGGTGGTGTAGTTACCGATGTTATTCATCGTGTAAGTAAGCAAGGAAAAGGTTGGGGTATGTTTACTATTGAAGATTATACCGATAGTTTTGAATTCCGAATTTTTGGTGAAGAATATTTAAAATACCGTCACTTCTTGATGCACAACAACTTCGTGTTTGTGAAATCGTTTGTACGTGAAGGTTGGACCAATAAAGATACCGGTAAAAAAAGTGATCCACGATTGCAGTTTAATAGTTTTCAATTACTACATGATGTGATGGAGAATTATGCTAAAAAACTATCTATTCAATTGGACATCAAAGACCTTACGGAACAAAAGGTAATTGCCTTAAAAGAATTAATGAATTTGCACCCAGGAAGTCAAGGGGTTAATTTTTTAGTTTATGATATGAAAGAGAAAATTAAAATATCGATGATTAGTAGAACTCAAAAGGTTAAGGTTTGTCAAGAGCTTTTAGGTGAGCTAGAGTCACAACATGTAAAGTATAAGTTGAATTAATAAAGTTAAAGCCGAAATCACATTCGGAATAATTATTGTTAAATCTAAAGAAAAACGAAGCTATGAAACTTATAAAAACTCTAGCCCTACTACTTCTAGTGGCATCTTGTGCACCTATTTACGTAAACTATGATTACGAAAAAGGAACCGATTTTTCAAAATATAAAAGTTATAACTACTACGCCGATATGAAAACCGGTTTAAGTGAACTCGATACGAAGCGCCTGTTAAATGCCTTAGACGAACAATTGCAAGTCAAAGGTATGTCATTATCCGATACACCCGATTTCTTTATCGATATTAAAAGTACCGAATTTCAAGGCGCACAAAAACAAACCGTAGGCGTTGGTCTTGGTGGTGGAGGCCGTAACGTCGGTGGCGGAATTTCTATAGGTTTACCTATTGGTCAAGCACAAGTTACTAGGCAGCTTACTGTCGATTTTGTAGACGAAAATATCAAGCAGCTCTATTGGCAAGCCGTAAGTGAATCTAGTTTCAATCCAAACCAAACTCCCGAAAAACGCGAAGCACGATTAAATGCCATAGTTTCTAAAATATTAGCTAAATATCCTCCGAAGAAATAGAGCGTTAACGTGAACTTGATTTATGAAAAGCGTTATAGAATTGCTATTCTTTCACCAGTTTTTTACTAGCCAAAAGCACATTTTTAGAATAGAAATTAGCTAAGTAAATCCCAGAAGATAGTGTACTAATATCTAGCGTTGAGGTGTTTAAATTTGAAAGTGTTTTTGACACAATTTTTCGGCCATCGACACTTATTATGTCAACGGTTATCATTTCTGTAGCCTCACTTTCAAATTTCAAATTAATACTATCTGAAGCAGGGTTGGGATACATTAAAATTTTAAAATAATCACTTAAGCTTTCAATAGTTTCAAGCCCTAAAGTAGATTGATTTATTGTCCAAGTTACGGTGCTAATATGTGTTGTTTCGTGGTTGTCTATCTTTAAAAGTGCCGTGTTATCATGGATTACCGTGGTAAGTGTATTAATTCCTGTGTTTAAATCGGGCTCTACAATAGTAACACCATCAACATTACTTGCAAAAGCGTTACCGTTCAGAATCCACGAGCTTTCTAAGGTGTTTGGGTTGGGCTTAATCAAGGTTAAATCAAAATTTATAGGAAATTCAGGGTTGTTTACTGTCGTGTTGTTTGGAGAATATTTTTCTAAAGGTGATATTAAATCGTGAAACTTCTCAATCATACCCTCTTTACAAACCGAACAAAAACTTTGACTTAAAACTTCCATTTTGCAACTTCCGTTTGCGGGTTTGTACCATTTTTCACCTGCTGAGGTTGTGCCATTTAGATGGACATCAATAGCATTTGTGCCTATCCAATTTTTCCATTTTACTGCAGTAATATTAGATTCAGCGCTCATATTAATAGCTTCTCCAACGTGTATATCACCAGGGTAATATTCATCTTTCAAATTAAAAAAGGAATGTCCAATTTCGTGTATTGCAACTTGTTGGCCTGCAGGATCTGTCGATGCCATCGGAAATTCGCCGCCACTACCACCATAATAAGGCGAATTCACTAAAATTAAAGCTTGATCGTAAGTTGGGAAATTGTCGGTTAATACGCTATTAATTTTCAATTCAGTATTATTCGCATAGTTTTCATCTATTTCATAAAATAATAAATAGTGAAGGTCGAAGGAATCAAAAGTGGCATTAAAATAAGTGTCCACATCGGTTGTTGGTATCGGGAAGTTAGTTTCGTAATAAGTAGACCCTGTACCTGGGTGGTCGGCACCACTTTCGGCCGACGGCACATAAATAATATGGACATTAAAAAAGTTAGCATATTCCGAGAAAGGTGGCGTGCTAAATATAGTATTTGTATAAGTTATAGCATCGGTTTTAAATTTAGCAAATTCAGTGCTTTGGTAACCTTCACTTAAAATGACTAAATTCAGTCTTTTATCATTATCACCGTTATTTTGTATAGTTTCTTGCGTAAAAACTTGTGCAGAAACAATCTGAAAATTTATAATAAAAAAAAGTAGATATAGATGTTGTTTCATATCAATTAATCTTAGTGATTATTAACGATTTGGTGTTTTGTAGCGAATCAATAATTTCACTTAGTTCTATGGTTTTTGTGGCGTTACTTAGTTGTAACCTAAGAGAAAACGGTGTTTTTTTAGTTTTAATAGTTTTCTTTTCAAGCGCTAGCGAATCATAAGTGTATTCAATGGTTTTCAAAAGTGGGTTTTCAATAGCCTGTTTTGTAATTAGTGCTTTGTTTTTATCAAATTGCGAGCAAACTAAGTCCCCAATATGGCCTTGCGCGATGTATTTAGAGCTGCTATTTCTAAGTCTACCCTCAACTGTTTTTTGATTTATGAATGTTGCGGTTTTTTTACCGTTTTCAGCTTCTGATAGATTATAGTTTAAAAAGATAATTTTAGGGTGTGTTTCTTTACTAATATCTATTTTAGAAACATGCGGTTTTGTTGCACAATTTGTACTCACGATGAAAAGCATCATGAAAAAGGAAGATTTAAACTTGTAAAATATAGTACGTTTTGGGGCTACTTTTTTCACAAAATAAGGAATAAGACTACAAAGTTACGGATAAAAAAATAGAGTGATATGGTTTAAAAACTTCGCTATTCTTTGGCGTGTTAAGTTTTATCTTTATTTTGAACGCATGAAAACGTATATAGCGCTATTACGAGGTATAAATGTTGGTGGAAAAAATAAAATTCTCATGGCAGAACTTCGGAGTTTGTTAGTTGGAATGGGGTTAGAAAATGTGAAGACCTACATTCAAAGTGGTAATATTCTTTTTAATGCAGAAGATAATACCTGTGTTGAATTAGAAACGCAAATCAATATAGCTATTTTATCAAAATTTAACTTAGATGTGCCAGTACTTGTAAAAACACCGGAAGATTTACAGCACATTTTTGATAGCTGTCCTTTTTCTGAAGAAGAAAAACAAAACAGTTATTTTATGATGCTTTACTCAAAACCAGAAAACAATTTAGTTGAAACGGTTTTAGAAATAGAATATCAAAATGAGCGCGTAAACATCAGCGGAAGTTGTATTTATTTCTATGCTTCTCACGGCTATGGTAGAACCAAATACAATACTAATTTTTTTGAACGAAAACTGAAAGTAACGGCCACCGCTCGAAATTATAAAACCATGTTGAAGTTGCTAGAATTATCACACGCATAAATTTTAAAACACAAGTGCTTTGTATATGGTTTCGCCATTAGATATTTCTTATTTTTGCCAAAACAAGCTAATAGGTTAGCCTAATATTATAACATGACTGAAACCGATTTTATCCCAAAACCATACTCAAAATCTATTAATAACGGAAGTTTTACATGGAGTTCGCCAAGTAATATTGCTTTGGTGAAATATTGGGGGAAAAAGAAAGATCAAATTCCAGAAAATCCATCTATTAGCTTTACGCTCGATAACTGTAAAACTACAACCAAGCTTAGTTTTTCTAAAAAAGACAATCAAAATGAGTTTTCATTTGATGTGTTTTTAGATGATGAAAAAAAGGACGATTTCAAATCGAAAATTGAAACATTTTTCAAGCGTATTGAAGCTTATTTACCGTTTTTAAAAGATTATCATTTTAAAATTGAAACTTCGAATACCTTTCCGCATAGCTCAGGAATTGCTTCTTCTGCTTCCGGAATGAGCGCATTGGCTTTGTGTTTAATGAGTGTTGAAAAGGAACTTAGTGAAGCTATTTCTGATACATTATTTATTCAGAAAGCATCATTTTTAGCACGTTTAGGTTCAGGAAGTGCCTGTCGAAGTTTAGAAGGCGATTTAGTTGTTTGGGGAAACCATGCTGAAATTGATGGTAGTTCCGATTTATATGGTGTAAAATATCCGTTTGAAGTGCACCAGAATTTTAAAAATTATAATGATACCATATTGTTAGTTGATAAAGGTGAAAAACAAGTGAGTAGCACTGTTGGGCATAATTTAATGTACGGCCACCCGTTTGCAGCACAACGTTTTGATCAGGCTGCAGAAAATTTGTCTAACATAAAAAGCATATTAAAAACGGGGGATTTAGATGCGTTTATCGCCTTGGTAGAAAGTGAAGCCCTAACGCTGCACGCCATGATGATGACCAGTATGCCGTATTTTATTTTAATGAAACCCAATACCATGGAAATTATTAATAAAATTTGGGCTTTTCGTGAAGCTACGAATTCTAAGGTTTGTTTTACACTAGATGCCGGAGCCAATGTACACGTGCTTTATCCTGAAAATGAAACGGAAGAAGTTCAAGGTTTTATAAAAACAGAACTTGCAATTTATTGCCAAAAAGGAGAGTATATTAATGATAAAGTAGGCTTTGGAGCTAAATTGATAGTTAGTGAATAAAGCTGGTTTGGTTATAGAATTCAATAATATATCATGTTTCTATATCTAAATTCAAATCAAAAAATCAGTATTAAAAATAAAAGTGTTAATTTTGCATTAAATATTGTAAATTCACGTAATAAGCTGGCATACAGTAAAAAATGAATTTGTAATATTTAAACCCTAATCAATTTAAAAGGTGACGTGTTATAAATGTTGTGTCTTAATAATACAACAATGTGCCATGTTTTACTTTTAAAACTAATAAGCTATTATGAAAGGACCTTTATTTTATTCAAAAATATTACTCTTTGGAGAGTATGGAATTATCAAAGATTCCAAAGGTTTGTCTATTCCATATAGTTTTTATAACGGCGCATTAAAAACAGATGAAAATCCATCGGAAATAGCGATTGCTTCTAATGCCAGTTTAAAACGTTTTGTAGGGTATTTAGAAAATATTAATCGGGAATTGGTGGTTTTCGATGTTGATTTAATGAAAGCACATGTTGATGCAGGTATGTATTTTGATTCGTCTATACCGCAAGGTTACGGCGTAGGAAGTAGCGGCGCTTTGGTTGCGGCTATTTATGATAAATATGCTGAAGATAAAATTACGGTTTTAGAAAATTTAACACGCGAAAAATTACTTAAATTAAAAACGATTTTTTCTGAAATGGAATCTTTTTTCCATGGGAAATCGTCTGGTTTAGATCCTTTAAATAGTTATTTAAGTATTCCAATTCTTATCAATTCTAAAGATAATATAGAAGCTACAGGCATTCCGGCGCAACAGAGCGATGGAAAAGGCGCTGTCTTTTTAATTGATAGTGGTATTATTGGCGAGACTGCACCAATGGTGAGTTTGTTTATGGAAAACATGAAACAAGAAGGGTTTCGTAGTATGTTGAAAAATCAGTTTATAAAACATACCGATGCTTGTGTTGACGATTTTTTAAAAGGCGATGTAAAATCTTTATTTAGAAACACGAAAAGTTTGTCGAAAGTTGTTTTAAGTCATTTTAAACCAATGATTCCACAACAGTTTCATGAACTTTGGAAAAATGGTATCGATACTAACGATTATTACCTAAAACTTTGTGGTTCTGGTGGTGGTGGTTATATTCTTGGTTTTACTGAAGATATAAATAAAGCAAAACAAGCGCTTTCAGAATATAAATTAGAAGTTGTTTATAATTTCTAAATCATTTTTTCTATTCTGAAGACTTTCAGGATTTTTTCAAAAAGCACATTTTTTTATGCTATCGAGAAAACAAAAACACATTCTTCTTAAGTTTTTTAGTATGTTTTCGGTGGTGCGTGGTTACAATATTCTTGTAGTCGTTATTGCTCAATATTTAACAGCTATTTTTATTTTGGCGCACGATATGGCGTTGAAGGATGTAGTTTTCGATATCAACTTATTTATGCTTGTTTTGGCTTCTTCGGCTACTATTGCAGGCGGTTATATTATTAATAATTTTTACGATTCGGAAAAAGATTTAATCAATCGGCCCATAAAATCAAAGCTGGATAAATTAGTCAGTCAAAACACCAAACTGTCGTTCTATTTTGTACTTAATTTTGCAGCTGTTGTTATGGCAAGTTATGTATCGTTTCGAGCGGTAATCTTTTTCTCTGCCTATATTTTTGGTATTTGGTTTTACTCTCATAAGCTCAAAAAAATACTTTTTATTGGTAATTTAGTGTCTGCCATTTTAACGCTAACACCGTTTTTTGCTATATTTATGTATTACAAAAATTTCGAACATGTTATTTTTGTACACGCCATTTTCTTGTTTTTAATGATGTCTATGCGCGAACTCACTAAAGATTTGGAGAATATAAAGGGCGATTTAGCTCAAAATTATAAAACCATCCCAATTGTATACGGAGAAAAGGCTTCCAAAGGCATGTTAACTATTTTGGCAGTTTTAACGGGGGTACCTATTAGTTTACTCCTCTCGCGTTTCGATATAGGTTATATGTATCTGTATTTCTATTTATGTGTTGTTTTGTTATTGGTTTTTATGGTTATATTATGGAAATCGAATACAAAAACGCATTATTTAATACTTCATAACATCTTAAAATTCATAATTGTGGTTGGAGCCTTTAGTATCGTACTTATTAAGGTGAGTGTGGTTTTAAACAGGATTTAAGGGTGTGAAATAGCTTGATATTATACTTTTTATTCAATTAAGGAGTGAGTATTCGTGTTTTCAGAAAAACAAAAAGGGAAACTTAAATCGCCAATCATAATTTTAAATATATCTTTGCAGAAAATTATAAGTCATGAACAGACATCAAGGAACTAGCGGAAAAGGAAAACCATCGGGAAGAGGGCAAAAGAGCGACGTTAAAAAAGGAGTAGCTAGAGGAGGCGATGGCGGAAAAAGTAAAAGTTTTTCTAGAGGTAATGCACCTATTAAAAAAGGAAATCCTGCACCTAAAAAAGCGAGTAATCCGGATGAGATTAGACTGAATAAATATATCGCAAATTCTGGTATATGTTCACGTCGTGAGGCTGATGATCATATTGCTATTGGTTTAGTAACTGTTAACGGTAAAGTAGTTACCGAAATGGGGTACAAAGTGAAAATAGAAGATGAGGTGCGTTATGATGGTGCACGTATTAATCCAGAGAAAAAAGCGTACGTGTTACTTAACAAACCTAAGGGGTTTGCTACAACTACTAGCGAAGGTAAAGGCCGTACAGTAATGGATTTAGTTGCCAATGCAACAACATCGCGTATAAAACCGATTGGACGTTTAGGAAGAAATTCTAAGGGTTTAATTTTATTCACGAATGATGAAACGGTTATGGCAAAATTCACCAATTCTAAGCATGGTGTACCGCGTTTATTTCATATTGAGTTGGATAAAAATTTGAAACTTGAAGATTTAAAAAAGATTCAGGCTGGGTTTAAAATTGAAGGCAAACAAATAACGGTTGAAGAAATTAGTTATATCGATGGTGCTTCGAAAAAAGAAATTGGGTTAAAAATTAAGAATACAGGAAATACCATTATCCGTAGTATTTTCGAGTATATTAAGTACGAGATTGTAACGTTGGATTGTGTTGCTATTGGACATTTAACAAAAAAAGATATTCCTCGTGGTAGCTGGAAACATTTAACAGAGCAAGAATTGAATACTTTAAAAATGCTTTAAGTATTAAAGTTAAATAAATTTAAAAATCGAGTGTTATGTTTTCGTGAGAAGATATAACACTCGATTTGGTTTAGGGTGTATCGTGAATTTTTTTGTGATGTCGTCGTTAGGAGGTATCGTGCACGATTTTTTATAGAGATTTCTTTTTTTTTGATGATGAAATCTTGCATTTTATCGGGATAATAAAGCCGTGTGTTTTTGATTTTTTTAATAGGTTTTGGTTGTAAATTATACCGTTTTATGGTGTGAAATATGCTTTGCGGATATGCCCGCGTTAGGGATAGAACGGCCTGTTTGAGCTCTTTTTGTGTTGTTGCGCTTATGCAACACAAAAAAGCGAGTAGTGATAGCCCGACCCTTGTGGTAACGCACCTAAAAAAATATTTCAAAAAAAAACACAAAAAAGCTTGTAATTCAATTTTTTGTATTTCATTTGCAAAATATTAGCTGAACAACTTGAACTATGTTTCTGTGTTCGGGCTTTTGAAAATTAGGAAGTCATATTCAAAAGCTGCTTACCGATTAAGCGACCGAATTTTAAAGCTAACTTCCGTATCTGCCATATATGCTATCCAGTATAAATACGGTTTTGTGCCTACTACTGAACGGGAAATTCAAATTTGATTTTATTTTTTATTGACTTAACGTGTAGTTAATCTACAATTTATATCTTTAACTTAAATAAAACCATAACACATTGAATACTAAATATATTGATTTAATAAATCAGACATACGATTTCCCACAAGAAGAATTTACATTAGAAAATAAAACATTACAATTTCACGGGGTAGACCTTATGGAGTTGGTTGAAACTTACGGCGCACCGTTAAAATTTACTTATTTACCGCAGATTTCGAACAATATTAATCGTGCAAAAAAATGGTTTGCCGATGCAATTGAAAAAACCGATTACAAGGGCAATTACAATTATTGCTATTGTACAAAAAGCTCGCATTTTAAACATGTTTTAAATGAGGCTTTGAAAAATGATATCCATATTGAAACCTCGTCGGCTTTTGATATTGATATTGTTGAAAACCTGAAGAAGGAAGGCAAAATTACTGATGATACTTATGTAATTAGCAACGGTTTTAAACGTGCGCAATATGTTACAAATATTGCTCGATTGATAAATAATGGTCATAAAAATGCCATTCCAATTATTGATAATTACGAAGAAATTGAATTGCTTTCTAATGAAATTGAAGGAGATTTTAATGTAGGTATTAGAATTGCTTCGGAAGAAGAACCAAAATTTGAGTTTTATACCTCGCGTTTAGGTATTGGTTACAAAAATATTGTACCTTTTTACAAAGATCAAATTCAGAATAACAAAAAGGTGAATTTAAAAATGCTTCACTTTTTTATAAATACTGGTATTCGCGATAACGCTTATTACTGGAACGAGCTTACAAAATGTTTACGCGTTTACACAAATTTGAAAAAGATTTGCCCAACCTTAGATAGTTTGAATATTGGTGGCGGTTTTCCAATTAAAAACTCCTTAGTTTTTGATTACGATTACGCTTATATGGTTGAAGAAATTGTAAACCAAATTAAAATTGTTTGCGATGAGGAAGGTGTAGATGTTCCTAATATTTTTACTGAATTTGGAAGCTTTACTGTTGGAGAAAGTGGTGGTGCGGTTTACGAAGTGTTATACCAAAAACAACAAAACGATCGTGAAAAATGGAATATGATAAACTCATCATTCATTACAACTTTACCAGATACTTGGGCTATTAACAAACGCTTTGTGATGTTGCCTTTAAACCGTTGGAACGATAGTTACGAGCGTGTTTTATTGGGCGGATTAACTTGCGATAGTGATGATTATTATAATAGTGAACAACACATGAACGCTATTTATTTGCCAAAATACAATAAAGAGAAACCTTTATATATTGGATTTTTTAACACAGGCGCTTATCAAGAAACCATTGGAGGCTTTGGAGGTTTGCAGCACTGTTTAATTCCGTCACCAAAACATATTTTGATTGATAGGGATGAAGATGGAAACATCACAAAGAAAATATTTAGTGAACAACAAAAAAGTGAAGACTTACTTAAAATTTTAGGTTATGAGCAATAATACCTACGCTGGAATTGGAGAAGAGTTTGCAAAAAAAGAAACTGCAAAAATTGTTTTAATTCCCGTACCTTATGATGGTACAAGCACTTGGCAAAAAGGAGCAGATAAAGGTCCGAAAGCATTTTTAGATGCATCGGAAAATATGGAGCTTTACGATATAGAAACCGGAACGGAAGTTTATAGACAAGGGGTTTATTTAGCTGATGCAGTTACTGAAAATGATTCGCCAGAAGCCATGGTGGAAGCTGTGCATAAAGCGACTAAAAAATATATCAAGAAAAATAAATTTGTAACAGTTTTTGGTGGCGAGCATTCTATTTCTATTGGAACCATTCGTGCTTTTAACGAAATGTACCCGAGTTTAACGGTTTTGCATATTGATGCACATGCCGATTTACGTAAAGAATACGACGGTTCAACATGCAACCATGCTTGTGCAGTTTACGAAGCGAGCCAAACAACCAACTTAATTCAAGTTGGAATTCGCTCTATGGATGTTATGGAAAAAACCGTAATGGACGAAGATAAAACGTATTTTGCTCACGATATGGCAGTGGATGATACTTGGATGGATTCAGCAATCGATCAAATGACGGATAATGTATTTATCACTTTCGATTTGGATGCTTTTGATCCTTCAATTATGCCAAGCACAGGAACACCGGAACCAGGCGGTTTATTATGGTACGAAACTTTAGATTTTTTAAAACAGGTTTTTCAAGAGAAAAATGTGGTAGGTTTCGATATTGTTGAACTTTGCCCAAATAAAAAAGAGAAATCATCCGATTTTTTAGCCGCAAAATTATATTATAAAATGTTGAGCTATAAATTTATGGATGCGTCGGTAGACGAAGATTACGATAACGCTTACGATAATTCAAAACAAAAAAATAACGCTTCTAAATTCACTGATGACGATGAGTACTAAAGGACCAATTTCGCAATTTATAGAAAAACATTACTTACACTTTAACGCTGCTGCTTTAGTCGATGCTGCAAAGGGTTACGAAGCTCAGTTAAATTCTGGTGCTAAAATGTTGGTGTCTTTAGCGGGGGCTATGAGTACTGCTGAATTAGGTAAAAGTTTTGCTGAAATGATTCGTCAAGATAAAGTACAAATCATCTCATGTACAGGTGCTAATTTAGAAGAAGATATCATGAATTTGGTAGCGCATTCTCATTACAAACGTGTGCCAAACTACCGTGATTTAACACCGGAGGATGAGTGGGCTTTGTTAGAAAAAGGGTTAAACCGCGTAACTGATACTTGTATTCCTGAAGAAGAAGCTTTTAGAAGATTACAAGAGCATATTGTTAAAATTTGGAAAGATGCCGAAGCTAATGGCGAACGTTTTTTACCTCATGAGTATATGTACAAAATGTTACTTTCTGGTGTTTTAGAAGAATATTACGAGATTGATTTAAAAGATTCTTGGATGTACGCTGCAGCGGAAAAAAACCTACCTATTGTTTGTCCAGGTTGGGAAGATAGTACTATGGGGAATATATTTGCAAGCTACGTTTTAAAAGGCGAGCTGAAAGCTAGTACTGTAAAATCAGGTATTGAATACATGACGTTTTTAGCCGATTGGTACACCGATAATTCATCTAAAGGTATTGGCTTCTTCCAAATTGGAGGTGGTATTGCGGGAGATTTCCCAATATGTGTAGTGCCTATGTTATACCAAGATATGGAACGTACTGATACGCCATTCTGGAGTTATTTTTGTCAAATTAGCGACTCAACAACCAGTTATGGTTCGTATTCTGGCGCAGTACCAAACGAGAAAATCACTTGGGGTAAATTAGATATTAATACACCAAAATTCATTATTGAAAGTGATGCAACTATTGTTGCTCCATTAATCTTTGCTTATTTATTAGGTCAATAAATCATGGACTCAAAAAAAATTGAAAATATAGAATTAAAGTACTTAACCGTTGATGATTTTGAGGAATTAAAAGCAGCAACGTTAGAGTCTTATGGCGGTGTGCTCGATTCATATTGGAAAAAAGATCACATTCAAAAATTAACCACCATGTTCCCAGAAGGACAGGTGGTTATTAAAATTGATGGAAATCTAGCGGGTTGTGCTTTGTCGCTTATTGTAGATTACGATAAAATTGACGACGACCATACATATAATGATATCATTTCTGGCGAATCATTTAAAAATCACGACCAAGACGGTGATGTGCTTTATGGTATCGATGTGTTTATAAAACCAGAATATAGAGGTTTACGATTAGGTAGACGACTTTATGATTATAGAAAAGAGGTTTGCGAAAACTTAAATTTAAAAAGTATTGTTTTTGGTGGGCGTATGCCAAACTATCATAAGCATAAAGAACTCACACCTAAAGAATATATTGAAAAAGTAAAACGGAAAGAAATTCACGATCCGGTTTTAAATTTTCAAATATCTAACGATTTTCATCCGGTTCGCGTTTTAAAAAATTACTTAGCTGGTGATACCGCTTCGAGCGAATATGCCGTTTTAATGGAATGGGATAATATCAATTATACCAAACCAAATAAAAAAGCGAGCAGTGTAAAAACTGTTGTGCGTTTAGGTTTAATACAATGGCAAATGCGCCCGTATGCTGGTTTGGAAGATTTAATGCAACAGGTAGAATATTTTATTGATAGCGTTTCTGCATATCGATCAGATTTCGCCGTGTTTCCTGAATTTTTTAATGCGCCACTTATGGCCAAATTCAATCATTTACACGAGCCTGATGCTATTAGAGAGCTAGCTAAATTTACCGAAACTATTGTAAATAGGTTGAAACAGTTATCTATTTCGTACAACATCAATATCATTTCGGGCAGTATGCCAGAGTTGGTAGATGATAAATTGTATAATGTAGGCTATTTATGTAGACGTGACGGAAGTTTTGAACGTTACGAAAAAATTCATGTAACGCCAGACGAAGCTAAAGTATGGGGTATGCAACGCGGAAATAAACTAAAAACTTTTGAAACCGACTGTGGAAAAATAGGAGTTTTAATATGTTACGATTCTGAATTTCCGGAATTATCACGTTTATTGTCTGATGAAGGTATGGATATTTTATTTATTCCATTTTTAACAGATACACAAAACGGATATTCGCGTGTACGATTATGCGCTCAAGCCCGTGCTGTAGAAAACGAATGTTATGTGGCCATTTCAGGAAGCGTTGGTAATTTACCAAACGTTAATAATATGGACATCCAATATGCGCAATCTGCCGTATTTACACCGTGCGATTTTTCATTTCCAAGCAACGGTATCAAAGCCGAAGCAACAACAAATACAGAAATGATTTTGGTTGCCGATGTCGATTTAAGCTTATTAAGAGAATTGCACTCTTTTGGAGCAGTTAAAAATTTAAAAGACAGACGTAAAGATTTTTACGATGTTATTCGTGTAAAATAAGTATATTTAACTTGTAATTAATTCCTTTCGCACAAGAAAAATGAAAAATAGAAATGATAATTTAAAACGTGTTATCGTTGATTTTAAAAAATTAACGCCAGAAATTTTAGCATTATTAGTCGCTAAATATCCAGACGGTTATGATGATGATCATATTATTTCATTCAAAAATGTAAATAATGAACTCATTGAAGCTGTAGAAGTGACTACTGAAGATACTAAGTATTTAGTAAAAGTGAGTACCAAGTTAGAGGTAACTATGGAGAATTACGATGAAGATGATTATGAAGATTTTGATGATAATGATCCAGAAGCGGTACAAGAACCAGATATGGAAGATGATGAGGATTAGAAAAATCAATAAATAAAACTATTATATTATGAGAACTGCTGTTTTTAAATCTTTCAAAAACGGTTATTTTAATTTTTGGTTTGAAAATGGCGAGGAATTAGCTTTTGAAGAAGTACATCCTCGCGTTTTAAAGCAATTCGACTTAAAAAACGATAAGGACTTGGTCGATCAAGAATTCAACATCACATTTGTTGAAGATTCTGATGGAGAAGATCATATTTATCGTGTCCAGAGTTTAAAACTAATTTCAATTTAGAAAACCGCAAGCATAGCATTTTGTACGTTCACTACTAGTGGTTTTAAGCTAAAATCACTTTAAGTAATTCGGACTTGTATGGTAGACCCGTTTCCGATAATTTTTTCAAATTAATTTTTAAATTTTATCAAAAATGAAAACAAAATTTTTAGTGCTTTCAAGTGTATTAGTGATGTCGGTTATTATGTTTTCTAGTTTCAAAACAGAAAACGTAAATGCTATAGAAATTAAAAGTCAAGATGAGCTTGTAGTAAAAGGAACTTACGATGGGCATGAAGATTATGGTTATAATTTCATAGTCTTAGATTCTGAAGGAGTAGAAATCACTTTAACTTTTGAAAGAGTAGAGCAATCGGTTTTAGATACTTTCAAATTAGATTCAGAAGATTTAATTAATAAAAAGTTTAAAATAACTTATAAAGTAAGTGCGGAAACAGAAATTGATGACGAGGGTACAAAGTATGACATCGATGTGAATACCATAATAAAATTAGAGGCTTTATAAACCGTAAATTCTCAAAACATAAAACTAAGCTTCCAATTTGGAAGCTTTTTTTGTAGCAATTTCCCAGAAAAACACGGTGTAAACCACGGCATATTCCAGAGTAATAACCCATAGATTTTCCGATTTGTCAGCTTTGTCTACATTTACATAAGCCAAATAACTTAGTATAATTACAAAACTCCAAACCAACGGAAACTTATATTTTGTAAACACACTCAAAATTAAAAGTGTTGCCACATACCAAGGATGTACGGTTGTAGTAGTAAAATAGTAAAATGATAAAGCCAATAACATGGCCGAAATTAATTCTATAGTAGTTCTGTTTTTTCTAAAAAAGGTGATTGCTAAAATAAACAGAATCACCAAAACAGGCGTTATTTTACCAATAATAGCAATCTCGTTATAACCTCTAAACGTATAACCAATTTCCCGAAGTATATAATACAAACTGCCGTTAAATTCAAAATTCTGAAACCAAAGCCCAACCGTTTTCGCATAGTTACTAATAAACTGATCGGAATAAAAAGGAGCGAAAAGCAGTAAAATAGTTGCTCCAACAATCCCATAAAAACCAATAAGTTTAGGTAAACCTTTGAGGAAATTAGATTTCGTATTGGCAGTACTTGTTGTGTTTCTCATTATAAACCATTGAAAAACGAGTGGTAAAAACATCAACGGAATCAATTTTACCGAAACCGAAAGAGCCAAAACCACCGCCGAAATTTGCCATTTTCCGCAATGCAATAAATACAAACTCCATATTAAAAAGAAAATCATCACACCTTCAAAATGTAAATTCCCCGTAAGTTCAATAATTATAAACGGATTCAGAATAAACCAAAAGATGTTGTAAGCCGGCAAATCGAGTTTTTTAAGTAATTTTTTTCCAAAGTGAAGCGTACCAAAATCTGCTGCAATAATCAATAAACGCATCACCATTGCCGATCCTAAAATACTTTTACCAGCAAAAATCCCAGCAATAAAGAAGCAAAACTGATTTATTGGTGGATAATTCGTAAAATGGCTCCCGTTAAGCGGACCCATACCGGCATACAAAGCTTCCGCTTGTGCTACCGGAAAATTGCCCCTAGTAATAAACTGCTCTGGTGTGTATAAATAAGGATTCAAACCAGCCAATAGCATGCGCCCATCCCAAATAAAACGATAGAAATCCTGAGATAAATTAGGGATTGATAAAATAAAAACCGCCCGAAACCCAAAAGCTAAATACGTTAAAGCCTTAATATTATCCTTTAAAGCGAGTACTAATTTGTAAAACAGCCCGAATAACGCCACATAAAGCGCAACTAATTTCACATACTCCGTGCGCACCAAATCATAAGCAAAAAACCAATAAAGCACAATACTCAAAAGCCCCAACACCAAAGGCGCTCGGTTCAATTTAAAAAAAGCCGAATTCAAAAACATGACGTAAAGATATTAAACACAAAGTCGATATAGTCATAAATCCACCCACATACTTACATCACAATCAAAATTTGGGCGTTCCCCTTCGGGTCGGGCTTTCCGCTATATCTTTTTTTCGCTAAAAAACTCAAAAAAGGATGCCGCCTCAATCCCTAACGCGGGCCAGTCCGCCGGGTTTGTTTTTTTTAAGTTAATACAAGTCCTATATATAGGAGGAGGTTTTTTGAAATCCAGGTCAGCAATTATAAGCATTATCAAATATTAGTCAACCCTCATCCCATTAACCCTTAGTCTATTAAAAACTAAATGATCTTAATCTAAAAAAAACACGAATAAAAAGGTTGTCAGAACCAAAAAGGTATCTATATTTGCACCCCGCTAAAAAAGGTAACACTTCAAAGCGTAACGTTCATATCAAGGTTAAATAATTCAGAAATTAAAAGGGAATAAATTTCTTTTAAAAAAAGGATTAAAAAGCATGGTGAGTTTCAGAAAAGGTTGTAAGTTTGCAGCCGCTAAAAACGGCAACGAATTTAGTGAGAAGTTCATAAAAAGATTATTGAATTGTTATAAAAAAGGGGTTTAAATCTTTTTTAAATAAAAGTTAAATAATTATTGTGGAAGTTAAAAAAGGGTTTTATATTTGCACCCGCTTAGCGAATTAGTTTGCTAGTAAAGATAGAGAAAAAAGTTCATAAACATATTGAATTGACAGCGTAAGATTAATTTGGAAACGAATTAATTTAACAAAGAGAATAGACCATTTTGAGTATTAGAGATTCTAATTAGTTGTTAAAAGTAATAGTGGAAACACTTAAAAATTTAACGATGAAGAGTTTGATCCTGGCTCAGGATGAACGCTAGCGGCAGGCCTAACACATGCAAGTCGAGGGGTAACATTGTGCTTGCACAGATGACGACCGGCGCACGGGTGCGTAACGCGTATACAATCTACCTTTTGCTGCAGGATAGCCCAGAGAAATTTGGATTAATACTGCATAGTATGCATTAGCTTCATGGCTTTTGTATTAAAGGTTACGGCAAAAGATGAGTATGCGTCCTATTAGCTAGATGGTAAGGTAACGGCTTACCATGGCAACGATAGGTAGGGGCCCTGAGAGGGGGATCCCCCACACTGGTACTGAGACACGGACCAGACTCCTACGGGAGGCAGCAGTGAGGAATATTGGACAATGGAGGCAACTCTGATCCAGCCATGCCGCGTGCAGGATGACTGCCCTATGGGTTGTAAACTGCTTTTATACAGGAAGAAACATCTCTACGAGTAGAGACTTGACGGTACTGTAAGAATAAGGATCGGCTAACTCCGTGCCAGCAGCCGCGGTAATACGGAGGATCCAAGCGTTATCCGGAATCATTGGGTTTAAAGGGTCCGTAGGTGGATAATTAAGTCAGAGGTGAAAGTTTGCAGCTCAACTGTAAAATTGCCTTTGATACTGGTTATCTTGAATCATTATGAAGTAGTTAGAATATGTAGTGTAGCGGTGAAATGCATAGATATTACATAGAATACCAATTGCGAAGGCAGATTACTAATAATGTATTGACACTGATGGACGAAAGCGTGGGGAGCGAACAGGATTAGATACCCTGGTAGTCCACGCCGTAAACGATGGATACTAGCTGTTCGGAACTTGTTTCTGAGTGGCTAAGCGAAAGTGATAAGTATCCCACCTGGGGAGTACGTTCGCAAGAATGAAACTCAAAGGAATTGACGGGGGCCCGCACAAGCGGTGGAGCATGTGGTTTAATTCGATGATACGCGAGGAACCTTACCAGGGCTTAAATGTAGATTGACAGGTTTAGAGATAGACTTTTCTTCGGACAATTTACAAGGTGCTGCATGGTTGTCGTCAGCTCGTGCCGTGAGGTGTCAGGTTAAGTCCTATAACGAGCGCAACCCCTGTTGTTAGTTGCCAGCGAGTCAAGTCGGGAACTCTAACAAGACTGCCAGTGCAAACTGTGAGGAAGGTGGGGATGACGTCAAATCATCACGGCCCTTACGTCCTGGGCTACACACGTGCTACAATGGTAGGGACAGAGAGCAGCCACTGGGCGACCAGGAGCGAATCTATAAACCCTATCACAGTTCGGATCGGAGTCTGCAACTCGACTCCGTGAAGCTGGAATCGCTAGTAATCGCATATCAGCCATGATGCGGTGAATACGTTCCCGGGCCTTGTACACACCGCCCGTCAAGCCATGGAAGCTGGGAGTGCCTGAAGTCCGTCACCGTAAGGAGCGGCCTAGGGTAAAATCGGTAACTAGGGCTAAGTCGTAACAAGGTAGCCGTACCGGAAGGTGCGGCTGGAACACCTCCTTTCTAGAGAAAGACGACTAATTAAGTATCAAAAACTATTATGAGAGATAGTTTATTCTCAAAGCTGTTAATTTAAACAAACAATTTAGTAGAGTCTCATAGCTCAGCTGGTTAGAGCGCTACACTGATAATGTAGAGGTCGGCAGTTCGAGTCTGCCTGAGACTACTAAGTACTAAATAAAGGAAATTCTAGAAGAGGACTATCCACCAAAAAGTCGGCAACAAGCGACTGCATACTGCAGACTGTGGACTGTTAACTTAAAGAAATGGGGGATTAGCTCAGCTGGCTAGAGCGCCTGCCTTGCACGCAGGAGGTCATCGGTTCGACTCCGATATTCTCCACAAGGTTATCGCAAGATAACAGAAAGTTCATTGACATATTGAAACAAGATACATGAAATTAAATTAGATAATAATCTAAATTAAATATAATAATTGTATGATTAGAGTTGTGCACCACGAGCGCACAATATCTAATTAAGTTATTATTTGTTATATCGTAACAAATAGTAACGAAACTCATTAAAAAAGCAAAAAGTACAATAAGCTAAATAAGGGCGTATGGGGAATGCCTAGGCTCTCAGAGGCGATGAAGGACGTGATAAGCTGCGAAAAGCTACGGGGATCGGCACACACGATTTGATCCGTAGATATCCGAATGGGGCAACCCACTATATTGAAGATATAGTATGCAGTAATGCAAGCAAACCCGGAGAACTGAAACATCTAAGTACCCGGAGGAGAAGAAAACAAAAGTGATTCCGTTAGTAGTGGCGAGCGAACGCGGATTAGCCCAAACCAGTATTGTTACGGCAATGCTGGGGTTGTAGGACCACGACATTAGAAGCATGATGAATTAGAATTGTTTGGAAAGACAAGCCAAAGACGGTGATAGCCCGGTATAAGTAAAGAGTGTGGATATAGTGGTATCCTGAGTAGTGCGGGACACGAGTAATCCTGTATGAAACAGTCGGGACCATCCGATAAGGCTAAATACTCCTGAGAGACCGATAGTGAACTAGTACCGTGAGGGAAAGGTGAAAAGAACCCTGAATAAGGGAGTGAAATAGAACCTGAAACCATACGCTTACAAGCGGTCGGAGCGGAATTTATTCTGTGACGGCGTGCCTTTTGCATAATGAGCCTACGAGTTACCGTTGCTAGCAAGGTTAAGGACTTCAGGTCCGGATCCGAGCGAAAGCGAGTCTGAAATAGGCGCTTAGTTAGTGTGGTAGACGCGAAACCGTGTG
>NZ_JAUFQP010000020.1 GCF_030409805.1 Algibacter miyuki
CGAGCATGCTAAGTGTGCTGTTTTAGTAAGCGGACGCGGTAATAACTTTTTATATGTGGATGAAGCTGCCGATTGGAAACAAACTATTGAAGTCATTTTAAATGCTAAAACTCAGAAAATATCGGCTTGTAATGCTTTAGATAAATTTTAGTGAGTAAAAATTGCCTGATTATGCAGTAGAATTTTAATTTAAATGAAATTTTAAGGATAGCGGCGTAGAGGTTTTAGTTGATGAAGAAACAAAAACATTTTAACTAATGAAGAACTTATAACCGATAATTCGATTTGGTATCAAGAATTTTTAGAAATGAAATGCTGTATTGGTACAGTAAATTCTGTTTTTGAAGCTATTGATAAAATAAACGAATATTCTGGTGGACATTCGGCTACAGTGATGACGACAAACACTGATATTGCTAAAAAATTCATGGAACAGGTAGATTGTGCTGTGGTGTATCAAATGCATCAACGCGTTTTACCGATGGCGGACAAATGGTGTAGGTGCAGAGCTTGCTATTAGTACCGATAAGTTGCACCACCGTGGACCATTAGGTTTAAAAGAATTGGTAACCAATAAATATTATGTTTTTGGTGATGGACAGGTTCGTGTTTAGAAACCAACATTTAATTTAAGGTAAGTCCTAAAATATATAAACAAAAACTCCGATGGTATAAGCCAATCGAGTTTTTTTTATGGAGTTACGTTTATAAAAAACGGAATCAAAAAATGTTAATACATGTTTTTGATTTTTACTAGTTTCGTTTTTAAAAGTTCTAAAGATGATCTGTGAGCTTTTATATTATTATGAACGTCTTTTACAAGCGGATTATCCTCATCAACATTAGTAAAAAAACTGTAATTGTTTTCTAATTGATTATTTGTGCTTTAACTTCATCCATTTTTTTACGGATAAAAGAGCGTTCGTTATCTAAGTTTCTAGTGTCACCATCGGCAGATGTTAGGCTATCTAGCTTATTTTCATACTTAATCATTTCAATTTCATTTTTATCCATTTTTAAATTGGATAATAAATCGTCAATGGTTTTCTGAAACTTATCTTCAATATAGCGTTTGTCGTTTGGTACACGTCCTAAATCTTTCCAGGTGTTAATATGCGCTTTAATTACTGCAATATCGGCATCTTTATCATCTGTAGGTTCAACCGCTTTAAGCGTTTCGATTAGCGCTGCTTTTTTGTTGAAAGCCTCTACATGTTCTTGGCTTACCGCGTTACGTTTAGCGTGTATTTTATCAAATAATGGTTACAAGCGCCTTTAAATTGTTTCCAAATTTTGTCGCTATCTTTTCTTGGTACATGACCAATTTTTTTCCACTCGTTCTGAATTTTTTCATCACGGTGTGGTTACAGCGGTATCTTCACTATCCTTATTGTCTTCGGCTATTTTTATTAAATCAAGCTTCTTTTGTAAGTTTGTATATTGCTCCTTTTTTAGATCTTTATAATAAGCGTTTTTGTTTCTGTTGAAAGTTCTAACGCCATCTTTAAACTTGGCCCAAGTTTCCTCGTTAACTTTCAATGGCACTTTTCCTGCTTTGAAAAATAGGTTGCGTAATTCTTCAATATATTTTATACGCTTTTGCCATTCGCTATGCGAACCACCTGTTTTTTGAGCAATATTATTTATTTGAGCAATAATTTCAAGTTTGGGTTTCTAAGTTAACCTCGTAAACTTTATCAATTTCTTTGTAATAAACTTGGCGTTTATCATTAATTATTTTAGTGGCTGCTTTAAAACGGTCCCATATAACTTCACGATGTTCTTTGCCTACTGGTCCAAGTTCTTCCTTCCACATTTTGTGCAATTCTTGTAACTCTCTAAACGATCGCATCACGTTATCGTCTTTGGTTAGTTCTTCGGCACGCTCAATAATTAATAATTTTTTCTCTAAATTATGTTTGAAATCTAAATCACGTAAATCTCTGTTTAGGTGTAAAAAATCGTAAAATAACTCCGTATGGTGGTGGTAACTATTCCAAGCATTATTGTATTTATCACGCGGAATTGGCCCTGTTTGTTCTCCAACGTTCTTGCAATTCCTTGAAGTGTTTGTAAGTCGTGTTTATGTTTTCTTCAACATTAATTAACCCTTTAAGCTCCTCGATAATTTCTAATTTATCGGTTAGATTTTGCTTTAAGTTTTTTTCTAAACTTTTATAATGGTCGTTTAACTTATTGCGATATTCCCGATAAGCGGCTTTATAGCGTTTTTCTACTGGTGACGAATAATAAAAATCAATTTCATTACCGCCATCATTTAAAATTCTTCCTTTTTTCATCAACTAAAGCTTGATATTGGGTTTTAAATTCAGCATTTATACCATCTACATGAGATTTTATAGCCTGAACTTTTTGCGATTGCACCAATTTTTCCAACTCTATAGCTAAGCCTTCTAACGACATGCTATCGTATTCCTTAACTTCAATGCTATGTCTGTCCTTATTGCCTTCATCTTCGGCGTCTTCCGCGTTAGATTCTTCAATCTCGTTAAGCACTTCATCATCTTCATTTGATACCTCTGGAGTATCAACAGCCACTAGTTCTGGTGTTTCAGTAGCGGTACTTTCTGTAACCGAAGTTTCTTCCGAAGGTGTGTTTTCAGGAGTTACGGTTTCAGAAGATTGAGGGGAACTTTCTATCGGATTTGCATTTTCGGCATCTTCCGCGTTAAGCTTGTTTAATTCAGACATTTTAAAATGTTTAGGTTCGTTGTTTATACTCTAGACTTTAAAGATACTAACAAGTCTATTATTTACAAAGGCTTAGTTGGTGATATTTTTTTAAATAATCCCAAATAGACCAAGATTTTTCGGCTTGTAGTTTTAGCATGTTTAGCCCGTTAATGGTTGTTGCACCGCGATCTTTACCGTGTTTTAAGAATTTAGTTTGATCGGGATTGTAAATTAAATCGAACAAAATATGCTCATTTGTAATCCCGTTATACGGAATATCTGCACATTGGTCAACGTCGGGAAACGTGCCTAAAGGTGTACAGTTTACAATAACTTGATGTTCGGAAATTATAGCTTCGGAAAGGTTACTGTATGTAAAACCAACACCTTCAGATTGTTTTCGAGATACATATTTGTAATCGATACCTAATTCGCCTAGACTATAAGCAACAGCTTTACTTGCGCCGCCAGTACCTAATATTAATGCTTTTTTATGCTGCGATTTCAAAAAAGGTTTTTAACGTATTTTTGAAGCCATAACAGTCGGTATTGTAACCCACAAGTTTACCTTTTTTAGTCACCTTAATCGTGTTTACAGCGCCAATAGCTTTTGCTTTTTTATTGATTTTGTCAAGAAAAGGCATCACGGCTTCTTTGTAAGGTATAGTTACGTTTATGCCTTTGATGTTCTTTGTGTTTTCTATAATTGAAGGAAAGAGATCGATGCTTTCTAAGTCGAAATTCTCGTATGTAGTATCCGTAATTTTTTCGTTTTCAAACTTTTCTTTAAAATAATTTTTTGAAAATGAATATGAAATGTTTTTTCCTAAAAGCCCTAATTTATTCACTTGATTGATTTTTTTAAATTTATTATTTTGAATATCGTGTGCGGTTACCATACCATTCTAAACCTAAAACAAGTGCTATGCCGAATAGAACGAAGCCTATGGCTATAAAAGTATTTGTTGTTAAATCGGGAATAAAACGTTGGTAGTTTAGTACCACTTTAGATCCTGTTGAATCGAATATAAAACTGCCATTTTCTGTGAGTTTGTAAATGGTTTTTTTCCATGGCCATACCACGCCTAAAGAGCCAACAATAAACCCTATAATGGCCGATGTTGTAATGCTTTTATAGCGATCGAGTATATAACTTAATACGTGCGAAAAAGTAACTAAGCCAGTAATAGAACCTAAGGTGAAAATGGCTAGAACTTGCAACATTCTTACACGTTTGGGATTGCTGATGAAATTAAAATTTCCGTTAATAATATCAACGAAGGTGTCATTTAAAGCATTTACCGAATCGACTAAAAGAAGTACATAATTCCCCAATAGAATAAGAATGAATGATCCTGAAAAGCCAGGAAGTGTCATCCCCGAAACACTAATAATACCACAAAAAAACACAAACCAAAGGTTGTCATTTTCCTTGGCGGGATTAAAAAACTAATACCGACGCCAAGAGCAATTCCAAGAGCTAAAACCAGATAGGTTTGGTAGTTCCAATCTTTAAAATCTTTATTGATGTAATAAATAGAGCCGATAATCATCCCGAAGAATACGCTCCAAACAAGAGCTCGTAGTGTTTAATAAGATAGTCGAGTAGTTTAGAACGCTAAAATAGCTCACTATCATTCCAAAGAAAAGCAAACTTAAAAATCGGCCGTTAATGTAGTTGAAAAAACTTTTAAACCTACCGTTGATTAGTAATTTAAAGCTTTACCATTAACCTTTTTTAGCGAATAAATAAACTCTTCGTAAAAACCTGCTACAAAGGCCACAACACCACCAGAAATACCAGGCACTTTATTGGCAGCGCCCATTCCTAATCCTTTTAAGATTAGAAAAATTTTATCGGTAAGTGTTCTGGTACTTTCCATTATTGTTTTTTGTTCCCTACTTTTTCAAGAATAAAAATAGTTAAAAAAACCTAGAATCATTAAGATTATTGAAAAAACTAATTGATTATTTCCATCGAATGAAACGGCGAGATGCTTTCTTGCAGCACAGCCGATTTAATACCTTCGGAGTTGGTATGCCAAGTTAAGGTTTTTTCCATGGCCAAACTTTGTTCAAGGACCCAAAAATAATCCTGTAAGCACAGCTAGAGTAATGTTATGGTAATGTTTGAAAAGCCATTTTAATAAATGACTAAAACTAAGCAGTCCAACTAAAGCACCACCGGCAAAAATGAATATTTTTTTTATATCGAAATCATGAAAAGCATCGCTTAAAAGCTTTATAAGCCCCCTAGAATAATTAAAATAAAGGCACCTGAAATACCAGGTAAAATCATAGCACAAATAGCTATAGCTCCTGCAATAAATAGAAACCAAGGATTATCATTATTGGTTGAAGCTGGAAGTGTTGTAATGTAAAAAGCTATAAATGCTCCGGCTATTAAACTGATAATAACTGGGATATTCCATTTCTGAATTTGTTTTCCAACGAAAAATATACTGGCCACAATGAGACCGAAAAAGAAAGACCAGATAAGCACTGGATGATTTTCTAAAAGATATTTAGCCAAACGCATCACCGACATAAAACTCACCATAATACCAGCTAAAAGCGACAGTAAAAAGTTACCGTTAAGTTGTTGCCAAATGGTTTAATGCCTTTACTGAAAAGGGTTTTAATTAAGGAAGCATTGATGTTGCTAATACTATTAATTAACTCTTCGTAGATACCTGAAATAAAAGCGATGGTTCCTCCAGAAACGCCTGGGACGGCATCGGCAGCACCCATAGCGAGTCCTTTAAGCGAAATAATTAAATAATCTTTAAATCGTCTTTGCATGTTTTTTGGTTGTTTAATCAAAAACCAAAGGTATGTATTTTAATGAAAAAGGATTATAATTTGTAAAACTTACTTAGAATTTTGTTTGATTAAACTTTGTACTGAAACCATGTGGTAAACCTCCGGAAAAAGTTCCTCTAAGATAAAGCTATAATCTTCATTTAATTTAAAGGCATTTTTTAGATGGAATTCCGCTTTATTACTTTCGTTTAAGGCTAAATATAAACCAGCTAATCTGTATTCTAACTCTGCGGTATCTGGATGAAATTCCACGGCTTGTTCAAAATTATCAATAGCGGCATCAGGTTCTCCTAATTTTATTAGTAAATCACCGCGAGAGAGCCAGGTGTTTAGTTCGTAATTCCTAATTCTAAGGTTTTTTTAAATCCGCGTTCGGCTTCTTCAAAAAGCTTAAACGTTGATTTATTTGAGAGTAAAGTTTCCAATAAGTTACATTTTCCGAATCTATATTGATGGCTTTATTTATAAAATAAAGGGCACGTTGATAGTTTTTTCTTCGTTTATAAAATTTTGTAATTGCAATCCATCCCTTATCTAGTAACGGGTCTTCATGTACGGTTCTATCATAATACTGAAGTGCTAATTCGTCGTTTCCTAACTTTTCATAACAATAACCAATATGTAATAAAGCAAATGAAGTTGGATCGTCTAAAGTTAAAGTAAGGGTGTAGTTTTCTATGGCATCTTCATAACGACCAAGTTTTTCTAGTACTTTACCTCGTTCAATATAAGCACCAACAAAAGTATCATCGGAAATAATAGCAAAATCAAAAGCAGCTAAGGCTTTTTTGTTCTTTTTTAAGGCATAATATTGTATACCTAATTGATGCCAAGCAACCTCACTGTAAGGGTTTTTTGTCTAAGATAGATTTAAATACGTAATTGCTTCTTCGTTTTCATTCAATATTCAAAGCAATAAATGATGTTGTATAATGCTGAATAATCTTCTGTATCACTTTCAAGACATTTCATGAAATTGATTTTAGCATTTTCAAACTGGTCTAGAAATAAATATTCCATACCAATTAGCGAGTATAAATCGATAACATCATCGGTTAATTCAAGCGCTTGTTTTAAAACTTCAATAGCTTTAATGTGGTTGTCTTTTTTTGAAAAGATATTGGCTTTTGAATGTAGATTTCTTCATTCATGGGGTCAATACTATATAATTCATCTAACAGGTCGTTGGCATCGGTAAGTTTGTCCTCAAAAACGTAAACTTCAACTTTAAATAATTTTAGATTTACGGATGTGGATGTTGGTCTAAACCTAGCTTAATTGCTTTTTTCGCTAAAGCAATTTTTCCCAAGTTAAGATAGTGATGTATGATGTTTTCAAATTCCTCGGAGTCGAAAAACAAAACATGATTTGTTTTAAGCATCGATTCAAATTTGGAAAGTGTTAAATTATTATTGTCGTTGTGACCTAACTCCATAACGCATTTGTAAGGTTTCTACTTTAATAAAGTTAGCATTCTATATCTTTTTTTATGCTAAAATTGTTGAAAATGTTTTTAACAAAGTAATGAACATATTTTTTTAAACAAATCATGTTGACTGTAGTTATTTGATTTTTAGTTATTTAGACTGGTTTTTTGAAGTGTGTAATTGATCTAGAATTTCCAGAATAATAGTACATCCTTTTTTTAAAAAAAGGATGTACTATTATTCTGGAAATTCTAGATCAATTACACACTTCAAAAAACCATCTAAATAACTAAAAATCAAATACTACAGTCAACATGATTTGTTTTAAAAAATATGTTCATTACTTTGTTAAAAACATTTTCAACAATTTTAGCATAAACAAGATATAGAATGCTAACTTTATTAAAGTAGAAACCTTACAAATGCGCTTATGGAGTTAGGTCACAACGACAATAATAATTTAACACTTTCCAATTTTGAATCGATGCTTAAAACAAATCATGTTTTGTTTTTCGACTCCGAGGAATTTGAAAACATCATACATCACTATCTTAACTTGGGAAAATTGCTTTAGCGAAAAAGCAATTAAGCTAGGTTTAGACCAACATCCTACATCCGTAAATCTAAAATTATTTAAAGTTGAAGTTTACGTTTTTGAGGACAAACTTACCGATGCCAACGACCTGTTAGATGAATTATATAGTATTGACCCCATGAATGAAGAAATCTACATTCAAAAAGCCAATATCTTTTCAAAAAAGACAACCACATTAAAGCTATTGAAGTTTTAAAACAAGCGCTTGAATTAACCGATGATGTTATCGATTTATACTCGCTAATTGGTATGGAATATTTATTTCTAGACCAGTTTGAAAATGCTAAAATCAATTTCATGAAATGTCTTGAAAGTGATACAGAAGATTATTCAGCATTATACAACATCATTTATTGCTTTGAATATTTGAATGAAAACGAAGAAGCAATTACGTATTTAAATCTATTCTTAGACAAAAACCCTTACAGTGAGGTTGCTTGCATCAATTAGGTATACAATATTATGCCTTAAAAGAACAAAAAAGCCTTAGCTGCTTTTGATTTTGCTATTATTTCCGATGATACTTTTGTTGGTGCTTATATTGAACGAGGTAAAGTACTAGAAAAACTTGGTCGTTATGAAGATGCCATAGAAAACTACACCCTTACTTTAACTTTAGACGATCCAACTTCATTTGCTTTATTACATATTGGTTATTGTTATGAAAAGTTAGGAAACGACGAATTAGCACTTCAGTATTATGATAGAACCGTACATGAAGACCCGTTACTAGATAAGGGATGGATTGCAATTACAAAATTTTATAACCGAAGAAAAAACTATCAACGTGCCCTTTATTTTATAAATAAAGCCATCAATATAGATTCGGAAAATGTAACTTATTGGAAACTTTACTCTCAAATAAATCAACGTTTAAGCTTTTTTGAAGAAGCCGAACGCGGATTTAAAAAACCTTAGAATTAGGGAATTACGAACTAAACACCTGGCTCTCTCGCGGTGATTTACTAATAAAATTAGGAGAACCTGATGCCGCTATTGATAATTTTGAACAAGCCGTGGAATTTCATCCAGATACCGCAGAGTTAGAATACAGATTAGCTGGTTTATATTTAGCCTTAAACGAAAGTAATAAAGCGGAATTCCATCTAAAAAATGCCTTTAAATTAAATGAAGATTATAGCTTTATCTTAGAGGAACTTTTTCCGGAGGTTTACCACATGGTTTCAGTACAAAGTTTAATCAAACAAAATTCTAAGTAAGTTTTACAAATTATAATCCTTTTTCATTAAAATACATACCTTTGGTTTTTGATTAAACAACCAAAAACATGCAAAGACGATTTAAAGATTATTTAATTATTTCGCTTAAAGGACTCGCTATGGGTGCTGCCGATGCCGTCCCAGGCGTTTCTGGAGGAACCATCGCTTTTATTTCAGGTATCTACGAAGAGTTAATTAATAGTATTAGCAACATCAATGCTTCCTTAATTAAAACCCTTTTCAGTAAAGGCATTAAACCATTTTGGCAACAACTTAACGGTAACTTTTTACTGTCGCTTTTAGCTGGTATTATGGTGAGTTTTATGTCGGTGATGCGTTTGGCTAAATATCTTTTAGAAAATCATCCAGTGCTTATCTGGTCTTTCTTTTTCGGTCTCATTGTGGCCAGTATATTTTTCGTTGGAAAACAAATTCAGAAATGGAATATCCCAGTTATTATCAGTTTAATAGCCGGAGCATTTATAGCTTTTTACATTACAACACTTCCAGCTTCAACAATAATGATAATCCTTGGTTTCTATTTATTGCAGGAGCTATAGCTATTTGTGCTATGATTTTACCTGGTATTTCAGGTGCCTTTATTTTAATTATTCTAGGGGCTTATAAAGCTTTAAGCGATGCTTTTCATGATTTCGATATAAAAAAAATATTCATTTTTGCCGGTGGTGCTTTAGTTGGACTGCTTAGTTTTAGTCATTTATTAAAATGGCTTTTCAAACATTACCATAACATTACTCTAGCTGTGCTTACAGGATTTATTTTTGGGTCCTTGAACAAAGTTTGGCCATGGAAAAAAACCTTAACTTGGCATACCAACTCCGAAGGTATTAAATCGGCTGTGCTGCAAGAAAGCATCTCGCCGTTTTCATTCGATGGAAATATCAATTAGTTTTTTCAATAATCTTAATGATTCTAGGTTTTTTAACTATTTTTATTCTTGAAAAAGTAGGGAACAAAAACAATAATGGAAAGTACCAGAACACTTACCGATAAAATTTTTCTAATCTTAAAAGGATTAGGAATGGGCGCTGCCAATAAAGTGCCTGGTATTTCTGGTGGTGTTGTGGCCTTTGTAGCAGGTTTTTACGAAGAGTTTTATTATTCGCTAAAAAAGGTTAATGGTAAAGCCTTTAAATTACTAATCAACGGTAGGTTTAAAAGTTTTTTCAACTACATTAACGGCCGATTTTTAAGTTTGCTTTTCTTTGGAATGATAGTGAGCTATTTTAGCGTTTCTAAACTACTCGACTATCTTATTAAACACTACGAGCTCTTTGTTTGGAGCGTATTCTTCGGGATGATTATCGGCTCTATTTATTACATCAATAAAGATTTTAAAGATTGAAACTACCAAACCTATCTGGTTTTAGCTCTTGGAATTGCTCTTGGCGTCGGTATTAGTTTTTTTAAATCCCGCCAAGGAAAATGACAACCTTGGTTTGTGTTTTTTTGTGGTATTATTAGTGTTTCGGGGATGACACTTCCTGGCTTTTCAGGATCATTCATTCTTATTCTATTGGGGAATTATGTACTTCTTAGTCGATTCGGTAAATGCTTTAAATGACACCTTCGTTGATATTATTAACGGAAATTTTAATTTCATCAGCAATCCCAAACGTGTAAGAATGTTGCAAGTTCTAGCCATTTTCACCTTAGGTTCTATTACTGGCTTAGTTACTTTTTCGCACGTATTAAGTTATATACTCGATCGCTATAAAAGCATTACAACATCGGCCATTATAGGGTTTATTGTTGGCTCTTTAGGCGTGGTATGGCCATGGAAAAAAACCATTTACAAACTCACAGAAAATGGCAGTTTTATATTCGATTCAACAGGATCTAAAGTGGTACTAAACTACCAACGTTTTATTCCCGATTTAACAACAAATACTTTTATAGCCATAGGCTTCGTTCTATTCGGCATAGCACTTGTTTTAGGTTTAGAATGGTATGGTAACCGCACACGATATTCAAAATAATAAATTTAAAAAATCAATCAAGTGAATAAATTAGGGCTTTTAGGAAAAAACATTTCATATTCATTTTCAAAAAATTATTTTAAAGAAAAGTTTGAAAACGAAAAAATTACGGATACTACATACGAGAATTTCGACTTAGAAAGCATCGATCTCTTTCCTTCAATTATAGAAAACACAAAGAACATCAAAGGCATAAACGTAACTATACCTTACAAAGAAGCCGTGATGCCTTTTCTTGACAAAATCAATAAAAAAGCAAAAGCTATTGGCGCTGTAAACACGATTAAGGTGACTAAAAAGGTAAACTTGTGGGTTACAATACCGACTGTTATGGCTTCAAAAATACGTTAAAACCTTTTTTGAAATCGCAGCATAAAAAAGCATTAATATTAGGTACTGGCGGCGCAAGTAAAGCTGTTGCTTATAGTCTAGGCGAATTAGGTATCGATTACAAATATGTATCTCGAAAACAATCTGAAGGTGTTGGTTTTACATACAGTAACCTTTCCGAAGCTATAATTTCCGAACATCAAGTTATTGTAAACTGTACACCTTTAGGCACGTTTCCCGACGTTGACCAATGTGCAGATATTCCGTATAACGGGATTACAAATGAGCATATTTTGTTCGATTTAATTTACAATCCCGATCAAACTAAATTCTTAAAACACGGTAAAGATCGCGGTGCAACAACCATTAACGGGCTAAACATGCTAAAACTACAAGCCGAAAAATCTTGGTCTATTTGGGATTTATAAAAAATATCACCAACTAAGCCTTTGTAAATAATAGACTTGTTAGTATCTTTAAAGTCTAGAGTATAAACAACGAACCTAAACATTTTAAAATGTCTGAATAAACAAGCTTAACGCGGAAGATGCCGAAAATGCAAATCCGATAGAAAGTTCCCCTCAATCTTCTGAAACCGTAACTCCTGAAACACACCTTCGGAAGAAACTTCGGTTACAGAAAGTACCGCTACTGAAACCCAGAACTAGTGGCTGTTGATACTCCAGAGGTATCAAATGAAGATGATGAAGTGCTTAACGAGATTGAAGAATCTAACGCGGAAGACGCCGAAGATGAAGGCAATAAGGACAGACATAGCATTGAAGTTAAGGAATACGATAGCATGTCGTTAGAAGGCTTAGCTATAGAGTTGGAAAAATTGGTGCAATCGCAAAAAGTTCAGGCTATAAAATCTCATGTAGATGGTATAAATGCTGAATTTAAAACCAATATCAAGCTTTAGTTGATGAAAAAAAGGAAGAATTTTTAAATGATGGCGGTAATGAAATTGATTTTTATTATTCGTCACCAGTAGAAAAACGCTATAAAGCCGCTTATCGGGAATATCGCAATAAGTTAAACGACCATTATAAAAGTTTAGAAAAAAACTAAAGCAAAATCTAACCGATAAATTAGAAATTATCGAGGAGCTTAAAGGGTTAATTAATGTTGAAGAAAACATAAACACGACTTACAAACACTTCAAGGAATTGCAAGAACGTTGGAGAACAACAGGGCCAATTCCGCGTGATAAATACAATAATGCTTGGAATAGTTACCACCACCATACGGAGTTATTTTACGATTTTTTACACTAAACAGAGATTTACGTGATTTAGATTTCAAACATAATTTAGAGAAAAATTATTAATTATTGAGCGTGCCGAAGAACTAACCAAAGACGATAACGTGATGCGATCGTTTAGAGAGTTACAAGAATTGCACAAAATGTGGAAGGAAGAACTTGGACCAGTAGGCAAAGAACATCGTGAAGTTATATGGGACCGTTTTAAAGCAGCCACTAAAATAATTAATGATAAACGCCAAGTTTATTACAAAGAAATTGATAAAGTTTACGAGGTTAACTTAGAAACCAAACTTGAAATTATTGCTCAAATAAATAATATTGCTCAAAAAACAGGTGGTTCGCATAGCGAATGGCAAAAGCGTATAAAATATATTGAAGAATTACGCAACCTATTTTTCAAAGCAGGAAAAGTGCCATTGAAAGTTAACGAGGAAACTTGGGCCAAGTTTAAAGATGGCGTTAGAACTTTCAACAGAAACAAAAACGCTTATTATAAAGATCTAAAAAAGGAGCAATATACAAACTTACAAAAGAAGCTTGATTTAATAAAAATAGCCGAAGACAATAAGGATAGTGAAGATACCGCTGTAACCACACCGTTGATGAAAAAAATTCAGAACGAGTGGAAAAAAATTGGTCATGTACCAAGAAAAGATAGCGACAAAATTTGGAAACAATTTAAAGGCGCTTGTAACCATTATTTTGATAAAATACACGCTAAACGTAACGCGGTAAGCCAAGAACATGTAGAGGCTTTCAACAAAAAAGCAGCGCTAATCGAAACGCTTAAAGCGGTTGAACCTACAGATGATAAAGATGCCGATATTGCAGTAATTAAAGCGCATATTAACACCTGGAAAGATTTAGGACGTGTACCAAACGACAAACGCTATATTGAAGATAAGTTTCAGAAAACCATTGACGATTTATTATCCAATTTAAAAATGGATAAAAATGAAATTGAAATGATTAAGTATGAAAATAAGCTAGATAGCCTAACATCTGCCGATGGTGACACTAGAAACTTAGATAACGAACGCTCTTTTATCCGTAAAAAAATGGATGAAGTTAAAGCACAAATTAATCAATTAGAAAACAATTTACAGTTTTTTACTAATGTTGATGAGGATAATCCGCTTGTAAAAGACGTTCATAATAATATAAAAGCTCACAGATCATCTTTAGAACTTTTAAAAACGAAACTAGTAAAAATCAAAAACATGTATTAACATTTTTTGATTCCGTTTTTTATAAACGTAACTCCATAAAAAAAACTCCGATTGGCTTATACCATCGGAGTTTTTGTTTTATATATTTTAGGACTTACCTTAAATTAAATGTTGGTTTCTAAACACGAACCTGTCCATCACCAAAAACATAATATTTATTGGTTACCAATTCTTTTAAACCTAATGGTCCACGGTGGTGCAACTTATCGGTACTAATAGCAAGCTCTGCACCTACACCAATTTGTCCGCCATCGGTAAAACGCGTTGATGCATTTTGATACACCACAGCACAATCTACCTGTTCCATGAATTTTTTAGCAATATCAGTGTTTGTCGTCATCACTGTAGCCGAATGTCCACCAGAATATTCGTTTATTTTATCAATAGCTTCAAAAACAGAATTTACTGTACCAATACAGCATTTCATTTCTAAAAATTCTTGATACCAAATCGAATTATCGGTTATAAGTTCTTCATTAGTTAAAATGTTTTTTGTTTCTTCATCAACTAAAACCTCTACGCCGCTATCCTTTAAAATTTCATTTAAATTTAAAATTCTACCTGCATAATCAGGCAATTTTTTACTCACTAAAATTTTATCTAAAGCATTACAAGCCGATATTTTCTGAGTTTTAGCATTTAAAATGACTTCAATAGTTTGTTTCCAATCGGCAGCTTCATCCACATATAAAAAGTTATTACCGCGTCCGCTTACTAAAACAGCACACTTAGCATGCTCGTTTACAAACTTAATAAGTTGCTCGCCACCTCGAGGTACAATTAAATCGAGTTGCTCGGTAGGGTTTCTTAAAAACTCCTGAGTTTCCGTTCTATTCATGGTCAACATTTGAATATAATCGGTGCTCAAATCATGTTCTTCTAATGCCATGTGCCAAAGTTTTACAATGGCTGTATTACTGTGTACGGCTTCTTTACCGCCTTTAAGCAGTATTTTGTTATTGGCTTTAAAAGCAAGTACTGTAGCTTCTACGGTTACGTCTGGTCTAGATTCGTAAATAATCATAATAGTTCCAAACGGCGCTGTTTTATTAATAACATCTAAACCATTATCAAACTCTTTTCTACTGATTATTTTATTCACAGGATCCTCTTGTGCGCGAACCACTTGTATTGCCGTAATCATACCATCAACCTTATCTTTATTCAAAATTAGGCGATCGTACATGGCTTGATCTTCTTGATTAAAAGCCTCTATATCTTTTTTATTCGCATTTAGTAAAGCATCTTGATGTTCCTTTAAAAGAACCTCCATACTTTTTAATACGCTATTTTTTATTTTTTCTGATAATAATTCCATTTTCTCTTTTTTTTAAAGTGACACTTTTGTGCCTACAGCTTTTCCATCTATAATATCGATAATGGTGTTATCACTTTTTCCATTAGCAATATAAGTTGGAATGTTGTTGGCAGCAGTTTGTTGGGCATAATCTAATTTAGAACCCATTCCGCCACGGCCTTCTCCTTCACCTTTATTATTGTCCTGAATGTATTTATCGAGATCGTCTCCCGGGTCTACATTTTTAATTAAATCACTACTTGCAGATTCTGGATGCCCTGTATAAAGCCCATCTATATCGGTTAAAATAATAAGTTTATCTGCATTGATTAGCTGTGCGATTAAACTCGCTAACTCATCATTATCGGAAAACATAGACATGGTTACCGATACAGCATCATCTTCATTAGCTATAGGAATAACGCCTTCTGAAAGTAAACCTTCGCAACAGTTAATCATGTTTTGTCTGTGAACTCCTGGGCTAAAATCCCGTTTTGTAGGTAGTACTTGCGCACATTTCATTCCATAATCATGAAAAATATCATAATAAAGACGCATCATTCTTGGTTGCCCAATGGATGAATAGACTTGGCGTCGTACTGTTTTATCTTTGATTTTAGATTTTCCTAAAACCTCTTTTCCTGCAATAGCTGAACCTGAAGACACTAATATCGTCATGATATCACGTTCATAAAGTTCTGCTATCTGTTTTACTAATCGTCTTAAAACTGGTCTTACAATTCTATTATCTTTGTTGGTCATTACATTTGTACCAACCTTAATAACTATTCTTTGTTTGTGCATTTTAGTTTTCTTTACCTAACTCTACTGCACGACTAAATGCAGCAAAAGCGGCTTCTTTAATTAATTCGTTTACATTATTATCTTCCATAGAATCTAACGCAGCTCTTGTGGTACCTCCTTTAGAAGCTACTTTATCCATCCAAGATGCTGGCGATAAATTAGACTGATTAAAAAGTTCTACAGCGCCAATAAAAGTTTGACTTACCAAAACCGTAGAATCGTTCTTTGAAAACCCCATTTGTAAGGCAGCCTCCATCATACTTTGCATAAAATAGAAAACATAAGCTGGACCACTACCTGAAATACCGGTAGATGCATCAATTAGATTTTCGTTTGATACACGAATGGATTTTCCTGTGGTGTCCAATAAACTTTCTACCGTTAACATTTCAATTCTAGACACCTCTGGAGAGGTTACATAAGATGTTAAGCCTCTACCTATTTGTGCTGGCAAATTAGGCATAGCACGAACTACTTTTTGCAATCCAGTAATACTTGTGATGGTTTCAATAGTGACACCAGCCATTATTGAAATAATAACTTGTTGTGGTTTTACCAATGACTTGATCGCTTTAAAAACGCCCTCGGCATGGTATGGTTTAACGGCGACAAATATAATATCGGCCTGTGGCACGCAGTCTTCTAATTCCTTGAAGGCGTCAAAATGAGCTATTTGGTTTAGTTCTTCCAATTTCTCTTCAGACTTATCCAAAACCATGATGTTTTTCTTTTTAAGTAGTCTTGATTTCGACATACCTTCGGCATACGTTAGCCCCATGTTTCCGGCTCCAATTACTAGTACTTTCATTTATTATATTTTTTTATTAATGTTTAATTATTTTTATACAAAAAGCATACAATCTTTATCATCCTTGATCTCGCCGTAATACGTTTCTCTATATTTATGAAGCGTTTTTATAGGCAACCCGAACAAATATTTTTTGATATAAATAACTTTCGAGGTTAATTCTCCCATTTTTACAGTGTGTATTTTTTCATAAGTTGTATTTCGTTTTACTTGTATAATTTTCATATATTTTGTTTTTACTAAAATGGATTATCGTACCAATCGCATTTCTATATTTCTTGACTTAAACCCTTGTTTTTCAAATAATGCTATAACAGGGTTATCTTTATTAACGTGTATAGCGATATCGCCATCACAATATTTTATGGTATGTGCTATTAACTTCTGTGCAATCCCTTTACCTCTATATTCGGTTTTAACAGCCATATATACCAATATGTTTTCTGCTAAATACTCGTTCATACCTGTTCTGTTGACAACTATGGCTCCTAAAATATCATGTTCATTTTCCATCACAAAAACGTAACCGCCAAGGCCTGCAACTTCTTTTGCTGCATACATAATCGATTTCTGATTGCACTTTTGGTGTCAGTAAATTCACCTGAATGCTCATGTAAAAATCTTGAAATTCGTGATATATCATTAATTGATAACCTCGAAAAGGCATCAAAAGTTGTAATAGTCATTAAATGATATTATTTGTGATTACACCTAATTTTAGGTAAATTGAAAAATGCATAAACGCAAAAATTTATTCACTTATAAACTAATAAGTAAATAATTAACGTTTAAAAATTGGGTAAGAAAATTGGTTGGGCGCTAAACTGCAGGAGGGATGAATTTCTCCGACTGATTTCTAAAAACTAGAAAGTTGAAGTTAAAGATTCTGATATTTCTTTTCTCATGTATGCCTTTTACCATGGTGCAAATATAAGAAAAACAAGCCCTAATGGCAAATTATCCATGTTAAGATAATCAGAAATAAAAAAACCAAGCTATTAAATCAGGCTTATTTTGGCATTAAAAAACGCGACTCAACACCTTTAAAACCGAGCTTAATTACGTTTAAAAATTTGATAATAACTTTCCTCTTTATATAAAGTATAATTATTTTGAATAAACGCAATAACATCTGTACTGTACTTCGTGTTTTCTAAAGCAGGCAAAGTTTCTTTTAAAAGAAACACTGGGGGTTTCTCTTTTAACTCACGACTTAGAACTTGATTGCTTTGCTCACTATTTATAAAAATAGAATGAAAATACTGACTAGAAGAACGTCTTTTAGAAAAATAGAGCGCTTTAATCAATATCTGATCATTGCTTAAAACATAGATGTAATCTGATTCTTTTGTTTCACTTTCAAGCCACGCCCCTAATGTTCTTGACGGCTCTACATCTCCCTTTACAAAAGCACTTGCTATATTTTTGAATTGAAGGTATGGAAAAAACAAAACGACAAGAACCGCAATGTACACATGGTCTTTATAATTAAAATACTTTTTCTTTTCTACAAAACTGGCGATTCCTATTGCTGAAAGTATAACTATAGGCGCAAAAATTTGTTTTATTTGATGCCCATAATAATAGCCAGATGCGTTAACCCCGATAAAATCGAAGGCCAACCATATTAAAATACCGACAATATATTTATTTTTCAACTCAATATACTGCAGTTTAAACAAGTACAGGAACAGATAAAACAGAATAAAACGAGAGCTTATAAAAACTCTGAAAAAATTAAGCATGCGTGTTTTTAAATCTGGAGCAGCACTTCCCGAATCTAACAAAATATACCAAGCACCGCTTAGGTAATCTTGGACTGAAACCCCGTAAAAGGACATCACCAAAAACAAACTAGCCACACCAATAACAATACCTATAATAAAGTATAACGTTCCCAACACACGCTTAGAAACACCTTTATCTTCTGATAAATTAATAAAATAAAACAGAAAAAAGGCTGCTGAAGTGGTTATTGCTATTTGTTTAAATGAAATGGCCAACCCCAAAAAAACACCAGCCATAAAAACTCTAGTGTTTAACGTATATTTTGAGTTTTCTTGTATTAAAATATAAAATGAAATAATACTAAAAAACACCATAAACGTTTCCGTTTGCGCTAAAGAGAACCCGTCCATAACACGCCAACACGAGGTTAATGTAAATAAACACATTGCGATAATTCCGGCAAATTCACTGTGCAACCGTTTACATATTTTATACAAATAGTATGATGAAAAAATTACTGCAAGCGCCCCAATAAACCGTTCTATGATAAAATTTCCGGTAGTAAAATATTCTGATATTGCATATAAAATCAAAATACCAGGTGTTTTATTTTCTACAGTACCTAAATAAGGAACTAGCCCGTTTACCGTCCAAGCTCTTCCAATATAGCCCCACAAGGCTTCATCATAAGCAATATAAGGATGGAGCACTAAAACAAGAAGCACCAAACATAAAAAAGCACCTATAAATAAGGGATTAAAACATAAATAAGTCCAACTACTTTTCTTCATGATATTCATCCTCAAGGTTAATATTCCAAATATTATCTTTTGTTTTTACACCATTAATAATATTGTTTACAGCTGTAATTGCGGTTAACATAGAATGATCTTGATTGTTATATTTATGCATCCCGTTACGTCCAATTAAAAAGAGATTTTCAATCCCATTGGTAAAGCTTTTTATACTATCAAATTTGGAGTACGTTCCAAAATAAGCTGGATACGCTTTTGGCACTTTTATTATCGTGCTATCCACAACATCTTCGGAGTTTATAATATTGATACGATCTAGTTCCTCAATGGCAAACCGAATAAATTCATCATTATCTTTAATCCATAAATCGTCACCTTCGTCACAAAAATATTCCAGACCCAACCATGTTTTATTATCGTCGGCAACTAGATAAGGCGACCAATTATTAAACACCTGCAGACGTCCGATTTTAACTTCTTTCTCTTGAATATAAATCCAATTATCTCTAACCTCTCCTTCACTTTTGTTCAATTTAAATTTATCAAGAAGTAAGCCTACCGTAATAAAATCACGATATTTCAAACCTTCTGCAACATCTAAAATTTCCGAAGACACATCGGCTTTCATACTTCTTATTAAATGCTTTACAGGCATGGTCGAAAAAAAGTAATCACCTTTGATTTCTTTAACTGTTCCTGTGATTTTATCAGAATAACTAACGTAATCTATGGTATTATTTGCTGTTTTTATTTGATTGACTTCTGCATTAAAAATAACATCTCCGCCTGCTTTTTTTATAATATCCGTTACGGTTTCCCACATTTGACCTGGGCCCAATTTTGGATACATAAATTGTTCAATAAGGCTGGTGTCTATATTTTTTTGTTCAATCGATTTATTTTTAATGAAAATCGATTTTATAATATGAAGAATTGTTCGCGACATCGATAGTTTTTTGATACGCTGTGCTCCCCAATCGGCATCAATTTCGGAACATGGTACACCCCAAACTTTTTCTGTATAATCTTTAAAAAACGTTTGATAAAGTTCTTTCCCAAAACGACTAATAAAAAATTCTTCAAGTGTTGTTATATTTTTTATGGGGAATAGTCTCACTAAAACATAAGTCCATCCAATTTTAACAATTTTCAAAAAACCTAATGATGACAACGTATTCCAGTTGATAGCTATTGGGTAATCGAAAAATTTACGTAGAAAGAAAATACGCGATAACCGAGATCGGATAAGCATAACCTTATCTACCTTTTCCGGATCGGGACCTCCCGTAACCAATTTCTCTAGCAGTCTGCTTTTTAGTTTTTCGCTACTTGTATTAATTTCATCGCTAGACAGTGCGCCTTGAACGGGGAGTATATTCTGCCACCATTTCATCACAACTTCCGATTTTGAAAAAAACCGATGACCGCCAATATCTATTCTATTGCCTTTATAAACTTCGGTTCTGGAAATCCCCCCTATTTTATCGGACATTTCTAAAACAATAGGTTTTATATCTGTACGCGTAATAAGTTCGTATGCCGCCGTTAATCCTGCGGGACCAGCACCTATAATTATAGCATATTTCTGCATCAATTATTTTTTAATTAGCTCTTAAGATTGACGAAAATACAACTTTGCTTCTTCCCAAAAGACATCCATTTCTGCCAAAGTCATATCTTTTAACGGTTTATTTAAGTCTTTCGCCTTTTCTTCAAGATACTGAAAGCGTTTTGTAAACTTTTTATTGGTGCGTTCCAATGCATTCTCAGGATTAATATTTTTAAAACGCGCGTAATTTACTAATGAAAATAAAACATCACCAAACTCGCTTTCCATGGCGTCTTGGTCGTTGGCTTCAACTTCAGCTTTAAACTCACTTAACTCCTCCTCTACTTTTTCCCAAACTTGATTTGGTGCTTCCCAATCGAAACCTACACCTGTTACTTTTTCTTGAATCCTACCTGCTTTTACAAGTGCTGGCAAACTTTTTGGAACACCTTCTAAAACACTAGATTTGCCTTCTTTAAGTTTTAAGTTTTCCCAATTTCGTTTTACATCTTCTTCATTTTCTACTTTTACATCGCTGTAAATATGCGGATGTCTATGTATTAATTTTTCGCAAATAGAATTACAGACATCAGCAATATCGAAATCCTTGGTTTCACTTCCTATTTTTGAATAAAAGACAATATGCAACAACACGTCTCCCAATTCCTTTTTAACTTCTTCTAAATCATTATCTAGAATAGCATCTCCTAATTCGTAGGTTTCCTCTATCGTTAAATGACGAAGCGTTTCCATGGTTTGCTTTTTGTCCCACGGACACTGCTCACGCAATTCATCCATTATAGTTAATAATCTATCGAATGCTTTTAATTGATTTGCTCTAGAATTCATTGAAAAATTAAAATTGAGGTTCTTTTTGGTAAAAATACTGTTTCTCAATTTATCTTTGCTCGAAATACTGCTATAACCAAGAACTATTAATATAAAAATTGCTTTAATCCAATATTATATTGCATACAATTATGCTCCTTAAAAAATAAATTCGATAAGAGGTAAACACTTATTATTTAATTAAAAAAACTATAGCAAACTCCAACACCATAATACCTTTATTTTCTAAAAAGTCTTCGTATAGTTGATAAAAGCTTAGACCAAAGCATAATCTTTCCTACACGATACCGCTTTCCCCGCTACTTAAAAAACTAATTTTATAATTAAAAATATTAAACGAAACATCTTACTTGTAATCTAATGACTACTAACTATTTGTGTTTTGTCTGTTTATTATTACTTTTAACCTAATAGACTCCCTAAGTCAACTATTAACCTAAAACAATTCACCATGTTCAAATTTTTTATTTTACTACTTTTAATTCTATTCTCAATTCTATCAACAGCACAAGTAGGAATTGGCACAACAAACCCACAAGCCACTTTAGACGTAAATGGCACACTCAAAATAGACAATACGTTACAAGAAACAGAACTAGGAGTCATAAAAGATTCTATTTTGGTTATCTCTAGATCTGGAATAATTAATACCCTTCCGGCAACAGAAATTTTAAAAGCAGCATTGCCCACCACTGTAAAAGCTTCTTTTTCTACTGGAGGCTCAAAAACATTAGCAATTGCACTTGGAGGAAAGTCTAAACTAACATTTAATAGTGAAGAAATAGACAGTAATGATGAATTTGATTTAACCACAAATACATTTACCGCTAAACAAGATGGCATTTATATTGTTAGTGCACAAATAAAAATTGGATCAGCCATATCTGCCAGTACAAACTTTGGATTAGGCATTGAAAAAAACGGAACGTTAATTACGGAAGAAAACTATCTCAGTGTAAGCGTTCTATCTACAAGTGTGTCTTCACCTTATAGAAGACTTTCAACCGCTGTAGAGTTAGTGAAAGATGACACAATTACATTTATAGTAACCACCGGATTATTAAGCGTAGACGTTTTGGGAGATAAAAAAAGACAGTTTTTGCTCTATTTATCAAATAAGATAATTCCATATTAAATCTATAAAAAAGCGATTAAATTCAATGAATTTAATCGCTTTTTTATAGATTTAATATGGAATTATCTTATTTGATAAATAGAGCAAAAACTGTCTTTTTTATCTCCCAAAACGTCTACGCTTAATAATCCGGTGGTTACTATAATGTAATTGTGTCATCTTTCACTAACTCTACAGCGGTTGAAAGTCTTCTATAAGGTGAAGACACACTTGTAGATAGAACGCTTACACTGAGATAGTTTTCTTCCGTAATTAACGTTCCGTTTTTTTCAATGCCTAATCCAAAGTTTGTACTGGCAGATATGGCTGATCCAATTTTTATTTGTGCACTAACAATATAAATGCCATCTTGTTTAGCGGTAAATGTATTTGTGGTTAAATCAAATTCATCATTACTGTCTATTTCTTCACTATTAAATGTTAGTTTAGACTTTCCTCCAAGTGCAATTGCTAATGTTTTTGAGCCTCCAGTAGAAAAAGAAGCTTTTACAGTGGTGGGCAATGCTGCTTTTAAAATTTCTGTTGCCGGAAGGGTATTAATTATTCCAGATCTAGAGATAACCAAAATAGAATCTTTTATGACTCCTAGTTCTGTTTCTTGTAACGTATTGTCTATTTTGAGTGTGCCATTTACGTCTAAAGTGGCTTGTGGGTTTGTTGTGCCAATTCCTACTTGTGCTGTTGATAGAATTGAGAATAGAATTAAAAGTAGTAAAATAAAAAATTTGAACATGGTGAATTGTTTTAGGTTAATAGTTGACTTAGGGAGTCTATTAGGTTAAAAGTAATAATAAACAGACAAAACACAAATAGTTAGTAGTCATTAGATTACAAGTAAGATGTTTCGTTTAATATTTTTAATTATAAAATTAGTTTTTTAAGTAGCGGGGAAAGCGGTATCGTGTAGGAAAGATTATGCTTTGGTCTAAGCTTTTATCAACTATACGAAGACTTTTTAGAAAATAAAGGTATTATGGTGTTGGAGTTTGCTATAGTTTTTTTAATTAAATAATAAGTGTTTACCTCTTATCGAATTTATTTTTTAAGGAGCATAATTGTATGCAATATAATATTGGATTAAAGCAATTTTTATATTAATAGTTCTTGGTTATAGCAGTATTTCGAGCAAAGATAAATTGAGAAACAGTATTTTTACCAAAAAGAACCTCAATTTTAATTTTTCAATGAATTCTAGAGCAAATCAATTAAAAGCATTCGATAGATTATTAACTATAATGGATGAATTGCGTGAGCAGTGTCCGTGGGACAAAAAGCAAACCATGGAAACGCTTCGTCATTTAACGATAGAGGAAACCTACGAATTAGGAGATGCTATTCTAGATAATGATTTAGAAGAAGTTAAAAAGGAATTGGGAGACGTGTTGTTGCATATTGTCTTTTATTCAAAAATAGGAAGTGAAACCAAGGATTTCGATATTGCTGATGTCTGTAATTCTATTTGCGAAAAATTAATACATAGACATCCGCATATTTACAGCGATGTAAAAGTAGAAAATGAAGAAGATGTAAAACGAAATTGGGAAAACTTAAAACTTAAAGAAGGCAAATCTAGTGTTTTAGAAGGTGTTCCAAAAAGTTTGCCAGCACTTGTAAAAGCAGGTAGGATTCAAGAAAAAGTAACAGGTGTAGGTTTCGATTGGGAAGCACCAAATCAAGTTTGGGAAAAAGTAGAGGAGGAGTTAAGTGAGTTTAAAGCTGAAGTTGAAGCCAACGACCAAGACGCCATGGAAAGCGAGTTTGGTGATGTTTTATTTTCATTAGTAAATTACGCGCGTTTTAAAAATATTAATCCTGAGAATGCATTGGAACGCACCAATAAAAAGTTTACAAAACGCTTTCAGTATCTTGAAGAAAAGGCGAAAGACTTAAATAAACCGTTAAAAGATATGACTTTGGCAGAAATGGATGTCTTTTGGGAAGAAGCAAAGTTGTATTTTCGTCAATCTTAAGAGCTAATTAAAAAATAATTGATGCAGAAATATGCTATAATTATAGGTGCTGGTCCCGCAGGATTAACGGCGGCATACGAACTTATTACGCGTACAGATATAAAACCTATTGTTTTAGAAATGTCCGATAAAATAGGGGGGATTTCCAGAACCGAAGTTTATAAAGGCAATAGAATAGATATTGGCGGTCATCGGTTTTTTTCAAAATCGGAAGTTGTGATGAAATGGTGGCAGAATATACTCCCCGTTCAAGGCGCACTGTCTAGCGATGAAATTAATACAAGTAGCGAAAAACTAAAAAGCAGACTGCTAGAGAAATTGGTTACGGGAGGTCCCGATCCGGAAAAGGTAGATAAGGTTATGCTTATCCGATCTCGGTTATCGCGTATTTTCTTTCTACGTAAATTTTTCGATTACCCAATAGCTATCAACTGGAATACGTTGTCATCATTAGGTTTTTTGAAAATTGTTAAAATTGGATGGACTTATGTTTTAGTGAGACTATTCCCCATAAAAAATATAACAACACTTGAAGAATTTTTTATTAGTCGTTTTGGGAAAGAACTTTATCAAACGTTTTTTAAAGATTATACAGAAAAAGTTTGGGGTGTACCATGTTCCGAAATTGATGCCGATTGGGGAGCACAGCGTATCAAAAAACTATCGATGTCGCGAACAATTCTTCATATTATAAAATCGATTTTCATTAAAAATAAATCGATTGAACAAAAAAATATAGACACCAGCCTTATTGAACAATTTATGTATCCAAAATTGGGCCCAGGTCAAATGTGGGAAACCGTAACGGATATTATAAAAAAAGCAGGCGGAGATGTTATTTTTAATGCAGAAGTCAATCAAATAAAAACAGCAAATAATACCATAGATTACGTTAGTTATTCTGATAAAATCACAGGAACAGTTAAAGAAATCAAAGGTGATTACTTTTTTTCGACCATGCCTGTAAAGCATTTAATAAGAAGTATGAAAGCCGATGTGTCTTCGGAAATTTTAGATGTTGCAGAAGGTTTGAAATATCGTGATTTTATTACGGTAGGCTTACTTCTTGATAAATTTAAATTGAACAAAAGTGAAGGAGAGGTTAGAGATAATTGGATTTATATTCAAGAGAAAGAAGTTAAAATCGGACGTCTGCAGGTGTTTAATAATTGGTCGCCTTATCTAGTTGCCGACGATAATAAAACATGGTTGGGTCTGGAATATTTTTGTGACGAAGGTGACGATTTATGGATTAAAGATAATGATGAATTTATTCGGTTTGCCATTGAGGAACTAGATCGTATCAATATTATAAACTCCGAAGATGTTGTGGATAGCACGATAATAAAGTGCCAAAAGCGTATCCAGCTTATTTTGGAACGTACTCCAAATTTGATAGTATAAAAAGCTTTACCAATGGGATTGAAAATCTCTTTTTAATTGGACGTAACGGGATGCATAAATATAACAATCAAGATCATTCTATGTTAACCGCAATTACAGCTGTAAACAATATTATTAATGGTGTAAAAACAAAAGATAATATTTGGAATATTAACCTTGAGGATGAATATCATGAAGAAAAGTAGTTGGACTTATTTATGTTTTAATCCCTTATTTATAGGTGCTTTTTTATGTTTGGTGCTTCTTGTTTTAGTGCTCCATCCTTATATTGCTTATGATGAAGCCTTGTGGGGCTATATTGGAAGAGCTTGGACGGTAAACGGGCTAGTTCCTTATTTAGGTACTGTAGAAAATAAAACACCTGGTATTTTGATTTTATATGCAATATCAGAATATTTTACTACCGGAAATTTTATCATAGAACGGTTTATTGGGGCGCTTGCAGTAATTTTTTCATCATACTATTTGTATAAAATATGTAAACGGTTGCACAGTGAATTTGCCGGAATTATCGCAATGTGTTTATTTACATTAACCTCGTGTTGGCGTGTTATGGACGGGTTCTCTTTAGCGCAAACGGAAACGTTTATGGTGTTTTTTAGTATTATTTCATTTTATATTTTAATACAAGAAAACTCAAAATATACGTTAAACACTAGAGTTTTTATGGCTGGTGTTTTTTTGGGGTTGGCCATTTCATTTAAACAAATAGCAATAACCACTTCAGCAGCCTTTTTTCTGTTTTATTTTATTAATTTATCAGAAGATAAAGGTGTTTCTAAGCGTGTGTTGGGAACGTTATACTTTATTATAGGTATTGTTATTGGTGTGGCTAGTTTGTTTTTGGTGATGTCCTTTTACGGGGTTTCAGTCCAAGATTACCTAAGCGGTGCTTGGTATATTTTGTTAGATTCGGGAAGTGCTGCTCCAGATTTAAAAACACGCATGCTTAATTTTTTCAGAGTTTTTATAAGCTCTCGTTTTATTCTGTTTTATCTGTTCCTGTACTTGTTTAAACTGCAGTATATTGAGTTGAAAAATAAATATATTGTCGGTATTTTAATATGGTTGGCCTTCGATTTTATCGGGGTTAACGCATCTGGCTATTATTATGGGCATCAAATAAAACAAATTTTTGCGCCTATAGTTATACTTTCAGCAATAGGAATCGCCAGTTTTGTAGAAAAGAAAAAGTATTTTAATTATAAAGACCATGTGTACATTGCGGTTCTTGTCGTTTTGTTTTTCCATACCTTCAATTCAAAAATATAGCAAGTGCTTTTGTAAAGGGAGATGTAGAGCCGTCAAGAACATTAGGGGCGTGGCTTGAAAGTGAAACAAAAGAATCAGATTACATCTATGTTTTAAGCAATGATCAGATATTGATTAAAGCGCTCTATTTTTCTAAAAGACGTTCTTCTAGTCAGTATTTTCATTCTATTTTTATAAATAGTGAGCAAAGCAATCAAGTTCTAAGTCGTGAGTTAAAAGAGAAACCCCCAGTGTTTCTTTTAAAAGAAACTTTGCCTGCTTTAGAAAACACGAAGTACAGTACAGATGTTATTGCGTTTATTCAAAATAATTATACTTTATATAAAGAGGAAAGTTATTATCAAATTTTTAAACGTAATTAAGCTCGGTTTTAAAGGTGTTGAGTCGCGTTTTTAATGCCAAAATAAGCCTGATTTAATAGCTTGGTTTTTTTATTTCTGATTATCTTAACATGGATAATTTGCCATTAGGGCTTGTTTTTCTTATATTTGCACCATGGTAAAAGGCATACATGAGAAAAGAAATATCAGAATCTTTAACTTCAACTTTCTAGTTTTTAGAAATCAGTCGGAGAAATTCATCCCTCCTGCAGTTTAGCGCCCAACCAATTTTCTTACCCAATTTTTAAACGTTAATTATTTACTTATTAGTTTATAAGTGAATAAATTTTTGCGTTTATGCATTTTTCAATTTACCTAAAATTAGGTGTAATCACAAATAATATCATTTAATGACTATTACAACTTTTGATGCCTTTTCGAGGTTATCAATTAATGATATATCACGAATTTCAAGATTTTTACATGAGCATTCAGGTGAATTTACTGACACCAAAAGTGCAATCAGAAAATCGATTATGTATGCAGCAAAAGAAGTTGCAGGCCTTGGCGGTTACGTTTTTGTGATGGAAAATGAACATGATATTTTAGGAGCCATAGTTGTCAACAGAACAGGTATGAACGAGTATTTAGCAGAAAACATATTGGTATATATGGCTGTTAAAACCGAATATAGAGGTAAAGGGATTGCACAGAAGTTAATAGCACATACCATAAAATATTGTGATGGCGATATCGCTATACACGTTAATAAAGATAACCCTGTTATAGCATTATTTGAAAAACAAGGGTTTAAGTCAAGAAATATAGAAATGCGATTGGTACGATAATCCATTTTAGTAAAAACAAAATATATGAAAATTATACAAGTAAAACGAAATACAACTTATGAAAAAATACACACTGTAAAAATGGGAGAATTAACCTCGAAAGTTATTTATATCAAAAAATATTTGTTCGGGTTGCCTATAAAAACGCTTCATAAATATAGAGAAACGTATTACGGCGAGATCAAGGATGATAAAGATTGTATGCTTTTTGTATAAAAATAATTAAACATTAATAAAAAAATATAATAAATGAAAGTACTAGTAATTGGAGCCGGAAACATGGGGCTAACGTATGCCGAAGGTATGTCGAAATCAAGACTACTTAAAAAGAAAAACATCATGGTTTTGGATAAGTCTGAAGAGAAATTGGAAGAACTAAACCAAATAGCTCATTTTGACGCCTTCAAGGAATTAGAAGACTGCGTGCCACAGGCCGATATTATATTTGTCGCCGTTAAACCATACCATGCCGAGGGCGTTTTTAAAGCGATCAAGTCATTGGTAAAACCACAACAAGTTATTATTTCAATAATGGCTGGTGTCACTATTGAAACCATCACAAGTATTACTGGATTGCAAAAAGTAGTTCGTGCTATGCCTAATTTGCCAGCACAAATAGGTAGAGGCTTAACATCTTATGTAACCTCTCCAGAGGTGTCTAGAATTGAAATGTTAACGGTAGAAAGTTTATTGGACACCACAGGAAAATCCATTCGTGTATCAAACGAAAATCTAATTGATGCATCTACCGGTATTTCAGGTAGTGGTCCAGCTTATGTTTTCTATTTTATGCAAAGTATGATGGAGGCTGCCTTACAAATGGGGTTTTCAAAGAACGATTCTACGGTTTTGGTAAGTCAAACTTTTATTGGCGCTGTAGAACTTTTTAATCAGTCTAATTTATCGCCAGCATCTTGGATGGATAAAGTAGCTTCTAAAGGAGGTACCACAAGAGCTGCGTTAGATTCTATGGAAGATAATAATGTAAACGAATTAATTAAAGAAGCCGCTTTTGCTGCATTTAGTCGTGCAGTAGAGTTAGGTAAAGAAAACTAAAATGCACAAACAAAGAATAGTTATTAAGGTTGGTACAAATGTAATGACCAACAAAGATAATAGAATTGTAAGACCAGTTTTAAGACGATTAGTAAAACAGATAGCAGAACTTTATGAACGTGATATCATGACGATATTAGTGTCTTCAGGTTCAGCTATTGCAGGAAAAGAGGTTTTAGGAAAATCTAAAATCAAAGATAAAACAGTACGACGCCAAGTCTATTCATCCATTGGGCAACCAAGAATGATGCGTCTTTATTATGATATTTTTCATGATTATGGAATGAAATGTGCGCAAGTACTACCTACAAAACGGGATTTTAGCCCAGGAGTTCACAGACAAAACATGATTAACTGTTGCGAAGGTTTACTTTCAGAAGGCGTTATTCCTATAGCTAATGAAGATGATGCTGTATCGGTAACCATGTCTATGTTTTCCGATAATGATGAGTTAGCGAGTTTAATCGCACAGCTAATCAATGCAGATAAACTTATTATTTTAACCGATATAGATGGGCTTTATACAGGGCATCCAGAATCTGCAAGTAGTGATTTAATTAAAAATGTAGACCCGGGAGACGATCTCGATAAATACATTCAGGACAATAATAAAGGTGAAGGAGAAGGCCGTGGCGGAATGGGTTCTAAATTAGATTATGCCCAACAAACTGCTGCCAACAACATTCCAACTTATATTGCTAATGGAAAAAGTGATAACACCATTATCGATATTATAGATGGAAAAGCTGTAGGCACAAAAGTGTCACTTTAAAAAAAAGAGAAAATGGAATTATTATCAGAAAAAATAAAAAATAGCGTATTAAAAAGTATGGAGGTTCTTTTAAAGGAACATCAAGATGCTTTACTAAATGCGAATAAAAAAGATATAGAGGCTTTTAATCAAGAAGATCAAGCCATGTACGATCGCCTAATTTTGAATAAAGATAAGGTTGATGGTATGATTACGGCAATACAAGTGGTTCGCGCACAAGAGGATCCTGTGAATAAAATAATCAGTAGAAAAGAGTTTGATAATGGTTTAGATGTTATTAATAAAACAGCGCCGTTTGGAACTATTATGATTATTTACGAATCTAGACCAGACGTAACCGTAGAAGCTACAGTACTTGCTTTTAAAGCCAATAACAAAATACTGCTTAAAGGCGGTAAAGAAGCCGTACACAGTAATACAGCCATTGTAAAACTTTGGCACATGGCATTAGAAGAACATGATTTGAGCACCGATTATATTCAAATGTTGACCATGAATAGAACGGAAACTCAGGAGTTTTTAAGAAACCCTACCGAGCAACTCGATTTAATTGTACCTCGAGGTGGCGAGCAACTTATTAAGTTTGTAAACGAGCATGCTAAGTGTGCTGTTTTAGTAAGCGGACGCGGTAATAACTTTTTATATGTGGATGAAGCTGCCGATTGGAAACAAACTATTGAAGTCATTTTAAATGCTAAAACTCAGAAAATATCGGCTTGTAATGCTTTAGATAAAATTTTAGTGAGTAAAAAATTGCCTGATTATGCAGGTAGAATTTTAAATTTAAATGAAATTTTAAAGGATAGCGGCGTAGAGGTTTTAGTTGATGAAGAAACAAAAAACATTTTAACTAATGAAGAACTTATAACCGATAATTCGATTTGGTATCAAGAATTTTTAGAAATGAAATGCTGTATTGGTACAGTAAATTCTGTTTTTGAAGCTATTGATAAAATAAACGAATATTCTGGTGGACATTCGGCTACAGTGATGACGACAAACACTGATATTGCTAAAAAATTCATGGAACAGGTAGATTGTGCTGTGGTGTATCAAAATGCATCAACGCGTTTTACCGATGGCGGACAAATTGGTGTAGGTGCAGAGCTTGCTATTAGTACCGATAAGTTGCACCACCGTGGACCATTAGGTTTAAAAGAATTGGTAACCAATAAATATTATGTTTTTGGTGATGGACAGGTTCGTGTTTAGAAACCAACATTTAATTTAAGGTAAGTCCTAAAATATATAAAACAAAAAACTCCGATGGTATAAGCCAATCGGAGTTTTTTTTATGGAGTTACGTTTATAAAAAACGGAATCAAAAAATGTTAATACATGTTTTTGATTTTTACTAGTTTCGTTTTTAAAAGTTCTAAAGATGATCTGTGAGCTTTTATATTATTATGAACGTCTTTTACAAGCGGATTATCCTCATCAACATTAGTAAAAAACTGTAAATTGTTTTCTAATTGATTAATTTGTGCTTTAACTTCATCCATTTTTTTACGGATAAAAGAGCGTTCGTTATCTAAGTTTCTAGTGTCACCATCGGCAGATGTTAGGCTATCTAGCTTATTTTCATACTTAATCATTTCAATTTCATTTTTATCCATTTTTAAATTGGATAATAAATCGTCAATGGTTTTCTGAAACTTATCTTCAATATAGCGTTTGTCGTTTGGTACACGTCCTAAATCTTTCCAGGTGTTAATATGCGCTTTAATTACTGCAATATCGGCATCTTTATCATCTGTAGGTTCAACCGCTTTAAGCGTTTCGATTAGCGCTGCTTTTTGTTGAAAGCCTCTACATGTTCTTGGCTTACCGCGTTACGTTTAGCGTGTATTTTATCAAAATAATGGTTACAAGCGCCTTTAAATTGTTTCCAAATTTTGTCGCTATCTTTTCTTGGTACATGACCAATTTTTTTCCACTCGTTCTGAATTTTTTTCATCAACGGTGTGGTTACAGCGGTATCTTCACTATCCTTATTGTCTTCGGCTATTTTTATTAAATCAAGCTTCTTTTGTAAGTTTGTATATTGCTCCTTTTTTAGATCTTTATAATAAGCGTTTTTGTTTCTGTTGAAAGTTCTAACGCCATCTTTAAACTTGGCCCAAGTTTCCTCGTTAACTTTCAATGGCACTTTTCCTGCTTTGAAAAATAGGTTGCGTAATTCTTCAATATATTTTATACGCTTTTGCCATTCGCTATGCGAACCACCTGTTTTTTGAGCAATATTATTTATTTGAGCAATAATTTCAAGTTTGGTTTCTAAGTTAACCTCGTAAACTTTATCAATTTCTTTGTAATAAACTTGGCGTTTATCATTAATTATTTTAGTGGCTGCTTTAAAACGGTCCCATATAACTTCACGATGTTCTTTGCCTACTGGTCCAAGTTCTTCCTTCCACATTTTGTGCAATTCT
>NZ_JAUFQP010000001.1 GCF_030409805.1 Algibacter miyuki
GACCAAGCGTTAGAGGACGTGAAATTTTTGGCGGATTAGAAAGTTACGGAACCACTTGGAGAACTGGTGCTAATGAAAATACAATTATTACATTTAGTGATAATGTAGAAGTTGCAGGACAAGCCCTTAAAGCAGGATCGTATGCGTTATTCACAAAGTTAATTTCTGCAACCGAGTGGGAATTTATTTTTTATAGCGATACTTCAAACTGGGGAACACCAAAGCAATGGGACGATTCAAAAGTGGTTGCAACGGCAAAATTAGCTGTTGAAGAAATTCCTTTTAATGTAGAAACACTAACTATTGATATTAATAATATAACTAATAATGGCGCTACGTTAGAGTTAATTTGGGAAAACTCTTATGTAGCAGTACCTTTTACTGTACCTACAGAAACAGCGGTTTTGAAGGCTATTGATAAAGTCATGAATGGACCTGGTGAAGCCGATTATTATGCAGCAGCAGCGTATTATCTTGCAGAAGGTAAAGACATGAAAAAAGCAACAGAATGGATTGATAAAGCGGTTGAAATGACTAAAGATAATCCTCGTTTTTATTACTTACGTCGTCAAGCATTAATTCATGCTGCAAATGGTGATAAAGCCGGAGCTATTAAAGCAGCGAAAGAATCTTTAAAACTTTCTAAAGCAGCAGGAAATGATGGTTATATTAAAATGAATACAGCATCTCTAAAAGAATGGGGCGCTCTATAATTATTTAAACAGCGTAACATACATTTACTTTTTAAAAAGTAAAAATAATTTATAAACAGCTCAACAATAAATATATTGTTGAGCTGTTTTGTTTTAAAGAATTTAGTAATTTTTATTTCGGCTTACGCTATTAAAGATACACGAGGTTATTTATATGAAACTATTCTACATAACTTTTTAAATTATTTTTTACGCCAAGTTGTATTTATAAGTATATTAGCTCGGTTATTGTGTCATCTTTCACGATTATTATGAGAAAATTAGAGTTTTTAAAAACAATAATTAATTTTCACCTCATAGGGGTATTAATTACAACACTTAGTCGGTTTATTTTATTTCTAGCCTTTTTACCTCGAATAACAGACACCGAAAGTTATGGCTTATTATTCCCAATTGGACTGCGTATTGATATTGTTTTATTATCCTACATGGCTGCTTTATCTGCCGTATTAATTCTATTACAAGCGGGAAAAGAAGCCGTACAATTTAATGTTGTAGAGAAAGATACTTTAACAGCTGAAACCAACGTTAATCAAGAACTTGTAAAAGATGCTATTAGCCATATTTTAACAGCTTCAAAAGCGTATAATGGAATAGAATATAGGTTGCCAGAGGTAAACTTGGAAAGTGAATAATGAAAGGCAAATGAATTTCAAGTTGGGATAATTATTGCTTCCAAAGGAAGATTTTTAAAAATTAAGAAAAGACATTGACACAGATACATTTTATTGTTAATCCCATTTCGGGCAACGGAAAACACAGACTTTCCGAAGCATTCCTTGAAGATTTTTTTGATGTAAACCATTACACATTAAAGGTGAAGTTTTCTAATCATCGTGGGCATGCCATCACGTTAACAAAAGCATCTATTGCAGATGGAGCAAATATTATTGTGGCCTGTGGTGGCGATGGTACCATAAATGAAGTGGCTTCAACCTTGGTAGGTAAAAATATTCCGTTAGGCATTATTCCTGTAGGTTCTGGTAATGGTTTAGCGTCTAATCTTAATATTCCTCAAGATATCAATAAAGCCATTAATATTATTTTAAAAAATGCGCAAACATGGATTGATGTGGGCTGTTTAAATAATCAGTATTTTTTCAGTAATATGGGGTTTGGTTTTGATGGTAATGTGATTAAAAATTATGAAGCTTCGGAACACAGAACGCTTTATTGCTATTTAAAAGCATCCATCAAATCGTTTCGTAATTATAACAAAAAGGAAACAATATCTGTTAAAATTAATGATAAAGACGTTTTAATAAATCCATTTTTAATTTTTATTTCAAACTCTAACGAAATGGGGTATAACGTGAGTTTAACCCCAAAAGCGTCATTGCAAGATGGCTTGCTAGATGTTGTTATTGTACCACAAATAAGCAAAGCAAAAATGTTGCTTTTTTGCTTATCTATGCTGTTTAGAAAGCCTGATTTTTTTAAGGAATCCTCATGTTTTCAAACTAAATCGTTTAAAATAAAAAGAATAGAAGGCGATTGTTTTGAAACTCAGATAGATGGTGAATTTTTAAAAATAGAAACGGTTTCTGTTGCTATTTCAGTAAAATCTAAAGCCCTTGTTGTTATCGCTTAACGGTTCAAAAATGAAGTAAAATTTATACTTCTAGTAGTACTATATTTTTTATATGGAGAGTAAAATCATGATTTTTGATTATTTCCACAAATCATCATAAGTTAAATAACCCGTATTTATTAATGTTGATTTCAAATAAAACTGATTTAATTTTTTGTTTTTTGTCAATTGAATAATATCCTTTTCAATAGGTTTAGTAAGATTTCCTAGATTTTGAAGTGTGGCATAGGCAATGAAATAATCATTTGTTACTTCATCTAAAATATATTTTAATGCTTCTGGGTTTGAATTTTGTTTTATAAGAATTTCGGCACTCATTAAACGTACTTCGGTATTCTCGTTTTGGTTTCTGAAGTTTTTGGTAACCGCCTCAGGAACTTTGGATATTAAATGTCTTTCTAATAATTGAAGCACGCCAATACTGCCCCAATAACGAATAGCTGGATTGTCTGAATTTAAAAAAGTAACAAGTTTGTTTAAGTCCGATGGTTGTGCCGTACTAGCATAAGCTGCGGCATCGATAATAGCATCAATAGGTTGTTTCGTGTTTCTAACGTAGTTGTAAAAAGGCGTTTTTTCATCTTTTCTACGCATAGACCACGGGTATAATCCAAGGTCTTTATTGGTTTTCATAAAATCTAATAACTTATGTTTTAGCTCTGCAATTTTTTCTTGATGTTGAGAGGAGTTAATTAAATTATTGACCTCATACGGATCGGTTTCTGTATCGAAAAACTCTAAAGCATCGGCTGGTTTCCAAAATAGTTGTTGAAGTGTATTCACTTCACCTTTAATATTTGCAACATCCCAAGCTTGGTATGATGGCATTTGCCATTGGTATGATTGACGAGTGCCATTAGGGTAAGCCGAGTTAAAATTCCAAATTAATTTATAACGACCATCGGTAAGCGCACGCGCCGGAATGTAATTTTGTTCTTGGTTGGCTTTATATAAAAACAATTCAGATTTTGGTTCGGGTAGGTTCTGTCCTAAAAATGGTTTTCCCATCATAAAATCTGGAGTTTCAATGTCTAGTAAATTGAAAACGGTAGGTGCAAAATCTACAAAACCTACAAGCTTGGTGTTTATAGATGGAATTTCAGCACCAGCTAAATGTTTATATTTTTCAGGAAAATGTACTATTAACGGTACACGCGTTCCTGTATCGTACAAAAAAGCTTTTCTAATAGAGCAAGTGCTGCAAAGAAGATTAAAGTATTGGTTTTAGAAAAGACGATTCCATTTAAAAATGATGTGGCGTTTCTTTTTAATAGTTAAGCACTTTTTTTAAAAAGTCTAAATAACGCTCATAAAAATCGACAATGCAATATCTTCTTTTTTTTTGGTATGAAGTTGTTTTTAGCTGTAATGGATGTCTTAAATAACATGTGTTAATGTTGCGGATGTTCTAAACAGAAGTCTATAGGTTGGTTTCCAACATTTTTTGCGCAGTAAAAGAGATTTTTTGTACATGGCATTGGTTAACTCTAAAAGAGGTGCAGACAATGTTTGTAGAGTACGATCCAATTAATAAAAGGATATAGCTAGGAGTCTTGTTTTTTGTAAATGACCGATTAAAATTATTAAACCAGAATTTATTATGATGTTTCAACACGATTATAAATGATGCATTTTGTCCGTTTAATATACCAGAAGTTTTAGTGGGTGAAAACAAATAAAATAGGAGTAAGGTTTTAAAAATGGGGTTTTCTCAAATTATACACAATAATATGTTAACTGTAATTTGATATTAAAACCGCTATATTATTATCATTAACGTAAAATCTGAATACGATTATTGCTGTTTTATTAAAAAAAGGTTTTGTTTAACAAATAAATAACATATATTTGGAAAACCAATCTGGAAAACCAATTTGGTTTACCAGGAATTAAAACAAAACTAAAACGAAACATTAACTTAAAAAGCATGATGAAAAAAGACTTGAAAACTAAATAAAAACGAAAGATACACACGCTACTCTTTTAATTAATTATTCCCTTTTAAAAAGAGTGTATGACTAAAATCAACAAAAATTATAATCCATTCAGCCGAAAAAATAGAAATTCTGTTGTTTTAGCTGAAATTTTTTTTGTTAATCAGGGATAAAGCACTTGTAGCTTTTGAATAAATATAAAAGCCAACCTAAAAAACATTATTAACATAACACAAACACAAATGAATTTAAAAACTAAACTAATTTTAGCAGGTATATTGATATTCAATATGTCGTTGTTTGCTCAAGATGGTTACGTCTTGTCAGGTACCGTACTAAATGAATCAAAGGTGCCAATTCCTGGAGTAAACGTAATTGTAGCCAATACGTCTAGAGGAAGTGCTACCGATTTTGATGGAAATTTCCAACTTGAAGTTTCTAAAGGAGATAAACTTAATTTTTCTTTCGTTGGGTATGTTACTCAAACAGTAAGTATTAATGGACAGAAAACGCTAAGTATTGTAATGGCTGAAGATGCTAGTAAGCTAGACGAAGTTGTAGTTGTAGGTTATGGTGCTCGTAAAAAGAGTGACATTACAGGCGCTGTATCTTCCGTTAAGGCTGATGAGTTAACTGCGTTTCCCGTATTAGATGCAGCTCAAGCACTTCAAGGTCGTGCAGCAGGTGTTGTTGTTCAATCTAATAATGGTGGAGAGCCAGGCGCACCTATCAGTATAAAAATTAGAGGAAATACGTCTATTAGTGCTAATAGTTCTCCACTTATTGTTGTCGATGGTTTTGTTGGAGCATCAATGCCTCAACCTAATGATATTAAGTCTTTAGAAGTATTGAAAGATGCCTCAGCAACGGCAATATATGGTTCTAGAGGATCTAATGGTGTAGTTTTAGTCACCACTAAAAAAGGTAGAAGTGGAAAATTAACTGTTGAGTTGAATTCAACTTATGCTGTTCAAAACATTGCAAATCAATTAGACTTGCTTAATGCCGATGAATTTGCAGATTATCAACAACAAGTAAATAATAATACAGCTATAACAACTGGACAAGCTCCTGCTACTTATTCTCAAGGAACTGGAGATACAGATTGGCAAGATTTAATTTATAGATCTGGTAGTACTGCTAACCATCAACTTGCTTTTTCAGGAGGAACAGATAAAATAAATTTTTATGCTTCTGGAAACTACTTTAAACAAGAAGGTATTATTGTTAATTCGGATTTTGAAAGAGCAACATTTTTATCAAATATAGATGCTCAGGTAACCGATAAACTTAAATTTGGGATGAACCTTTTTGGTTCTAGAGGTATTAAAAATGGTGTTGCTACGCAATCTACAGGTTCAAACGGAGTAGGTGCCGGTGGAGATGATGTTATTTCTTTAGCGATGCGTTATGCACCAGACCAACCATTAAGAAATGCAGATCTTAGCTATAATTCAGGTAATACTGTAGGTGATTTAGTTGATAATCCATATGCTGTTGCTACAGAACGAGTTGATGAAACAACATCAGATAATTTTAGAGCTAACTTTTATGGAAATTATGATATTTTAGAAAATCTTACTTTTAAAACAACGTTTGGTTTAAGTTCTGAGAGTGAAACACAAGGTACATATAACCCCTCAACATTGGCTGTTACAGCTGGTGCAGAAGGCGGTAGAGCTAGTGTTACCAACGCTAAAAGAACAAATATATTAAGTGAAAACTATTTAACATATACAAAAGAAATAGGTAAAGGAGATTTAACTTTACTAGCAGGTGTATCTTACCAAAAAACTAAAACGGAAGCATTTTCAGCAGCAGGAACAGGTTTTATTTCAGATGCGTTCTCTTTTTATGCACTAGACAAAGCAACAGGATTATTACAACCTGATTCATCTTTATCTGAAACAGAAATTCAATCTCAGTTCGGAAGGGTAAATTATGATTATGATGATAAGTACTTATTAACAGCTACAGTGCGTCGCGATGGAGCTTCAAACTTTGCAGCAAATCAAAAATATGCGATTTTCCCGTCAGGAGCTTTAGGTTGGAAAATATCGAATGAAGACTTTTTAAAAGATAGCGAAACCATTTCTAACTTAAAATTAAGAGTAAGTTACGGTGTTACAGGTAACCCATCAATTAGCCCTTACCAATCTTTAGCTAGGTTTGCAAGTATTTATGCAGCTTCTAATGGACAAACGGTAAATGCCATTACTCCAGAACAACCTGCTAACCCAGATTTAAAATGGGAATCGTCGTACCAAACAAATATTGGTGTAGATTTAGGTTTATTCAATAGTAAAGTAACACTTTCGTTAGATTACTATAATATTGATACTAAAGACTTAATTCTTGGAAATAATGGAATTCCTGAGTATTTCGGTTTTGCCAACGATGAAATTTTAACTAACCTTGGTGAGATTAACAATAAAGGATTCGAAATTTCTTTAAACACAAGAAACATTACAAACGATAATTTTAGTTGGACTACGGATTTTAACTTATCTGTTAATAAAAATGAAGTAGTAGCTTTAATTAATGATGCTGATTTATTTGGTGATGCTACACCAAGTTATTTTAGTCATGATAGAAGTTATGTGTTAAGAGTAGGAGAATCAGTAGGTCAATTTTGGGGCTATGAATATGCAGGTGTATACCAAGGTGGAGCAGTGCCAGAAGGTACTCAAACACAACCAGGCGGTGTTGCTGGAGACCCATTATTTAGAGATATAGATAATAGTGGAGATATCACTGAAGATGATAGAACAACTATAGGTGATCCTAATGCAGATTATACTTTCGGTTTTACTAATAGCTTTTCTTATAAAGATTTTGATTTAAATATCTTTTTTCAAGGGTCTCAAGGTGGTGATATTTTTAACTTAACAAATGTACAGTTGAATAATGGTGATGCTAATACTACTAGAGATTATTATAACAACGCGTGGACACCAACAAACACTAATACTAACGAACCTCGTGTAGGAAACAATAGTAATAGAGAAATTTCTTCTCGTTTTGTTGAAGATGGTAGCTTTATCAGATTAAAAAACATCGCTCTTGGGTATAACTTACCAGGTGATATTACTGAAAGATTAGGTTTAGAGCGTGTTAGATTTTCTGTAAGTGCTCAAAATTTATTAACGTTCACTAACTATTCTGGATTAGATCCTGAAGTAAGCTACTTTGGTGGTAGTGGTGTTGATAACGTAAAGAGTAATACGGTACAAGGGTTTGACTTTGGAAATTATCCAACAGTAAGATCGGTTAACTTTAGTCTTAATGTGAAATTTTAATAAAAGAAAAAAATATGAAAACATATAAATATTTATCCCTACTAATGGTAAGTTTATCCATTGTTGGATGCTCAGATTTAGAAGAAGAACCTATAGGATTGTTAGCGCCAGAAGGCTTCTTTCAAACTACAAAAGATATACAAACATCAGTTAATGGCGCATTAACGCATGCTATTAATGAACAGTTTTGGGGACGTAAATTATCTATTGGATTAATGTTACGTTCTGATATGGTAGATCTTGCATCAGACGAAACAAGAAGAGTTGAAATGAATGAATTTACTACTTTAGGTAGTAACGGTATGATTACCGAATTTTGGCCAAGAACATATCAAGGTATTGCGGCAGCTAATCAAGCTATCGAGGGCGCTGAAAATGTAGATGTAGATGAGTCTATTAAAAACCCAGTTACAGCACAAGCTTATTTTGCAAGAGCATTTTACTATTTTCATTTAGTACGTCAATTTGGAGATGTACCATATATTGATGTTACCATTAGTGCTTCAAATGCAGACGAATTAGCTTCTTTAAGCAAAACCCCGGCTGCAGATGTATATGCAAAAATTATTGCCGATTTAGAATTTGCTAAAACTTGGTTGCCAAACACGCAAGCCTCAAGGTCTATACCGTCTAAAGCAGCTGCAAGCTCTTATTTAGCTTTGGTGTACTTAACCATGGCAGGAACAAACGATAATGCGATGTTTAAAAAAGCTTTTGATGAAGCCCAAGAAGTTATAGATAATAGAGGGGTATATGAGTTAGCATTAGAAGCTGATTTTCAAACCTTATTTGATGCTGATAAAATAGACGAATCAAAAGAACCAATATTTGCTTTAGATTATAATAATTTTGAAGCACCAGATAATGCTTATGATCAAATAGCGCCAATGACAGGTATTCGTGGAGATGAGAAAAATGGTGGCAGCTGGTCTGTTGCAGTACCAGCTTTAGCTGTTTATGAAACTTGGGATTCAGCAGATTACAGAAGAGCGGTTAGCATGGATGATTCAGCATTTTTTGACGATGATGATGATGACACTACACCAGCGGTAGAATATCCTTATACTCAATTTGGTATTGTAACAGGATCGTTGCATAAATTTGCTAAACAAAGACCATATATTGCTAAGTACACACGTTTTCCTGGACCTTTTGCTCGTGGAAACGGAAGAGCAACTAGTCATAATTACTCAATGATTCGTTATGCTGAAGTATTGTTAATAGCTGCTGAAGCTGCTGTAGAACTTGGTGACAATGAATCTGCTGTAAAGTATATAAATGAAGTAAGAGAAAGAGCTAGGGCTGGAGGATCATGGAAAAGTACAGGGTTAAGTACTGTTCCTGCTGATATTTCTGGAACAGTTACTGCTAATGACGTACTTGAAGAACGTAGATTAGAGTTAGCTTTTGAAGGAAAAAGATGGTATGATATTGCTAGAAGAAGAATAGGAACAGAAGTATTTGGTATTTCTGGATTAGAGGGAGAAAAAGCATTCTTTAGTGCTGATGATTATTTAATGCCTTTACCTTCAGATGAATTAGATAGAAACCCTAATTTATTACCTCAAAACCCTGGTTACTAATAAAAAAGTGATTATTTAATCAGAACAAATAATATTTTTACAAAAAAAGGTTTCAAGCAATTGAAACCTTTTTTTAGATTAGGAATCTAATATAGCACAAACAAAAAAGAGCCCTTAATGGGCTCTTTTTTTATGTTTGAATTCAACTTTTAGTTGCTATGCCCAGAGTGATCTTCTTCACCAGATTGATTCATTTCCATAGCATGGTCATATTGGCAACATCCGGGTAAATTATCATAAGCACTTTCAACACCAACAGCACTTTCTGTATCATAACCCGATGCAGCAATAGCTTTATGAATAGTTTCGGTAGTTGTTTTAGTATCGTCAAAGGCGAGTTCAATAGTTTTTTTGTCTACATCCCAATTGGCATAGGTTACACCTTCCACACTCTTGGCCGCTTTTTCAATGGTGGTTTTGCACATACCACAATTACCGCGCACACCAAAAGTAGCATTAATGGCTATGTCATTTGAATTTTCGTTAGTTTTTGCTTCATTTTTACAGCTTGTAAATCCTAATGTTGCCATAGTAATGATACTTAAAATGATTTTTTTCATGATATTTAAATTTAAAGGTTATACTTAATTAGTTATTCTATAATTTGTTTTACTTCTCCACACTTCAACATGGCTTCACCAAAATATGGGTTTAATACATTATCCTCTTTGCTTAGCCAGAAAGCACCATTATTATTGTTTGCCATAGGACAAAAATGACTGTATATTTTCTGGTTAACGCCAAATACTTCAATGGCACTCATTAAGTTTGTAGACACATTTTTAAAATACGTGCGTTGGTCTTTTATAGTTTTTGAATCGGCTAATAATTTCCCATCACGTTTTAACGGATTGATGAATAGTTCTCCTTTTTTACGTGCATCTTCAGTCTTTAAAAGTGCCATGTTTATATTTTCTATTTTCTGAAGCAATAGGTTTCCTTTTTCGGTTGAAAGGTTGAAATCTTCATCAATTAAAGCATCTTTAACGGAAATATAAGCGTCTAAAATAATTTTTAATTCTGCTTGAAATTCTGATGACACCTTTAATCTTACACTTTTTTGATGTTCTGAAGCTGTCATTCCTGTATGGCCTTCATGTCCTGTGGTGGTTTTTCCTCCAGATTTATTCATCATCGATTTTTTTCCTTGCAATTGTGCAGCCGCATCTATGGTAAAAGTGCCATTGGTAACTATTTCATCACCATTATTTAAACCATTTAAGACTTGGTAATAGTCTCCAATTCTAGACCCTAATTCAATGCTTTTCATTTCAAAAACAGGTTCACTCGGGTTTGATTTTATGTAAACTACAGAACGTTTTCCTGTCCATAAAACAGCCGAAGCAGGAACTATAATCTGTGTTTTTTCAGGTTGGCTAGCTGCTATTTTTCCTTCCACAAACATTCCTGGTTTAAACATATTATCTTTGTTTTTTAATACCACTCTAAGCGTAACCGTTCTTGTTTGTGTGTTCAAAATAGGATCGATATAAGATACTTTGGCGTTAAAAACCTGATCAGGATAGGCTTTGGTAACCACCTTAATGTCTTGACCTTTTTTGAAAGATGAAATCTGATTTTCATACACATCAAAATTAGCCCAAACGGTGTTTAAATTAGAGACTTTAAAAATAGGTTTTCCATCCATAATATGGGCACCATCGCTCACCGCAATATCGGTAACCACACCTGAAACATGAGAATATATGGTAAAACTCGTTTTTACTTGCCCAGTTTTTAATACTTCGTCTAATTGTGGTCCGTGTACTTTCCAGTTTTTAAATTTTGTTAAAACAGCTTGGTAGAGTTGAGGTTGCGAGGCTTTTAATTTATAAGCTGTAATTAATTCTTGTTGTGCCGCAATTAATTCAGGAGAATATATTTTGGCTACCGCTTGTCCTTTATTTACTTTTTCACCCAATGAGGTTACGTATAGTTTTTCTATTCTACCATTAAAATGTGCGGGTTGTATGGCGGTTTCATCTGCATTAATCATAACTTTTCCAGACAAGGTTAAACCATTATCATTTACCAAATCACTTGTTCCAACAACGGATGTTTGAATATTAGCCAAAGCCATTGCGTTTTCAGTGAGCTTAAATTGATTGGCTAATAAGCCGCTAGCGCTGGTTTCCGCAGGAATTAAATCCATGCCGCAAATAGGGCAGGCGCCCGCTTCTGGCTGCATAATTTGTGGATGCATAGAACAGGTCCACATTTGACTATCTTCAGTAATAGCATCGTGATTATGACTTGTTTCTGTTTTTGAACCGTCTCCAAAGAGTAACCATCCTAATAGTAGGCCGGCTAATAATATGCCTGTGTAAATTATATATTTTTTCATTTTTTATATTTTAATAGATCTTAATCTCAATGCATTTGCTATAACTGAAACAGAGCTAAAACTCATGGCTAATGCAGCAATCATAGGTGAAAGTAAAATTCCAAAAAACGGGAATAAAATACCTGCAGCAATAGGTACGCCCAGGGTATTGTAGATAAGTGCAAAAAACAGGTTTATCTTAATGTTTTTCATCACCGCATGACTTAAGTTTTTTGCTTTTACAATACCGTGTAAATCACCTTTAACTAAAGTAATCATAGCGCTTTCAATAGCCACAGATGTTCCCGTACCCATAGCAATACCTACGTCACTTTTAGCCAGTGCAGGTGCATCATTAATGCCGTCGCCTGCCATAGCAACAATCTTGCCTTGTTCTTGTAGTTTCTCTACTGCTTTAAGTTTATCTTCAGGCAACATACTAGCTTTAAAATCGGTAAGATTTAATGCCGTTGCTACCGCTTGTGCTGTGTCGTGATTATCACCGGTTAACATAATAACTTCAATACCTTTATCTTGAAGTTCCTTAATAGCTTTTACGCTAGTTGCCTTAATTTTATCAGCTATTACAACATAGCCTGTAACCGTTTTATCGATTGCTAAATATGAAACTGTTTTACCTTGTTTTTGATAAGTTTTAGCCTCTTCTTCCATTTTTGAAGAAATTTTAGCATTGGCATGAGCCATCATTTCCGGATTTCCTAATGCTACTTTTTTACTGTTGATAGTAGCTTCGACACCTTTACCAGTAACAGCACTAAAGGTTTCAGATTTAAATGTTTTAATATCTTGTGCTTTCCCGTATGTAACGGTTGCTTCGGCTAATGGATGTTCACTGTTTTTATTCAACGAAACAATATATTTCAGGATATCATTTTTGCTAAAATCAGTATCAAAAGAGCCTACAGTTTCAACGGTTGGTTTTCCTTCGGTAATGGTTCCTGTTTTATCTACAATTAATGTAGTAACCTGGTCCATTTTCTCAAGTGCTTCTGCATTTTTAATCAGAACACCGTTTTGGGCGCCTTTACCAACACCAACCATTACAGACATAGGTGTTGCAAGACCTAAAGCACAAGGGCAAGCGATGATTAAAACAGCTATAGCATTCACGAAGGCATAAACGTAGACCGGTTCTGGACCCCAAATAACCCAAGTAGCGAAGGTTAGTAAAGAAATAATAACTACAACAGGTACAAAATAACCGGATACTTTGTCGGCTAAATTCTGAATGGGTGCACGACTTCGACTTGCATTATTAACCATATGGATAATTTGAGATAGCAACGTATCGCTACCCACTTTTTCGGCTTTCATTAAAAACGTTTGATTCCCATTAATGGTACCGCTGCTTACTTTATCGTTTACCGTTTTATTTACAGGAAGTGGTTCTCCAGTAATCATCGACTCATCAATAGTTGTGTCCCCTTCTGTTATTGCACCATCTACAGGAATTTTATCGCCTGGTTTTACTTTTAGAATATCATGTAATTCAATAGCATCGATGCTTACTTCAATATCTTCACCCTCTACTACTTTTATGGCTTTATTGGGAGCTAATTTCAACAATTCTTTTACTGCAGAATTGGTTTTGCTATGTGCTCGAGCTTCTAATATTTGTCCTAAAAGCACTAATGTTAGAATTACGGTTGCTGCTTCAAAATAAACATGTACTGCTCCAGATTCTGCTTTAAACTGACTAGGGAAAATATCAGGAAAAAACATGCCGAAAACGCTAAATAACCAAGCCACACCAGCACCTATACCAATGAGTGTAAACATATTTAGATTCCATGTTTTTATACTTTTATAGGCACGTTCAAAAAACATCCACGTAGCATAAAACACAACAGGAATAGATAAAGTAAACTGAATCCAATTCCAATATTTTTGCTCCATGACATCATACAATGGGTTATTGGGCAACATTTCGCTCATGGCGATTAAAAAAATGGGTAACGTAAAGGCTACAGCAATTTTAAACTTCTTTAATAATTTATTGTAAGTTTTCGCTTCTGCTGAAATGTCCGCTTCCATGGGGACTAAATCCATTCCGCAAATAGGGCAGTCGCCAGCTTCATTTTTTACAACTTCTGGGTGCATTGGGCAAGTCCATTGCTCGGCCGTGTTAATAGATAAGTTTTGCTCTTCAACTAAATCCATTCCACAAACGGGACAATCGCCTGGTTTGTCGTAGGTTTTATCGCCTTCGCAATGCATAGGGCAATAAAATGTACCTGTACCTTTTCCTTTAGGAAGTTCTTTTTTTACTTCTTTTGTATCTTGATGTTCTCCCGGTTTATGAATGCTATATCGGCCGCCATCATGTTTTAAAGCCTCTTGAAAAGTTTCTAACGGAATATGTGATTCCATTGTTATAGTAGCTTCAGATTTTTCTAAATCGACCGAAGCTTTAGAAACACCTTTTACTTTTGAAAGTGTGTCTTCAACATGACCGCGACAACCGTTGCAAGTCATTCCGTGTATGTGATATGTATGTTTCATTTTTTATGTGCTTTATAATTTAACAACAAATGTATTACTGTTTAAAAGTATAAGTTTTTCTAATTCTGATTATAATTTACACAATTTGGTCTAGTGCTTTCCGATCCCAATCTTGCAGTTTTCGATATTCAGACATCGACATTCCTGTAACTGTTTTAAACTGTTTTGCTAAATGACTACTGTTATTATAATTTAGATTATATGCTATTTCAGAAAAGTTTAATTGATTTAACTGAATGTATTCTTTTACTTTTTCAATTTTTAAATTGATAATATATTTCTCGAGTGTAATGCCTTCAGATTTACTAAAAAGTTTGCTAATAGCCGATTCATTTTTACCAAGTTCTTTTGTTATTTTTGAAAAAATATCATCTACATTATTTTCTGAAATACATTGAATAACAACGACTTTAATTTGTTCAATCAACATTGTAGATTCATCTTCAATAAGTTCAAAACCTAGCTGTTTAAGTTCATTTTTAATAGCGTTATAATTATCTTTTATGTCTTGTTTTACGACAACTTTACCTAATTCAATAGAATCTATTTCGAGAGCATGACGCTCTAATAGTTCTCTAATGGTCGATTTGCACCTTGCACAAACCATGTTTTTTATAAGTAATGTATGTGCCATATTATTGAATTAAATAATTAATCATCGTTGTTTGAATATAGTATGCTTTCACCGATTCAATTTCTTGTATTTGAAACTTTAATTGCAGCTCTTGAATATCTAAAACATCATTAAAATCAATAGTGCCGGTTTCGTAACTTCTTACCAAAATGTCCTCTGCATCTTTTGCTTGTTTTAAGTTTTTCACTTGGGTATTGTAACTTATTCTAGCCGAAATTCTATCGTTTATAGCTTGATCTAAAAGTGTTTTTAAAATGTTTAAACGTTCTTGTTTTTGAAACTCAATTTCTTGTTGTTGCAGTTTATTTTGCTTGGTTTTCGAATTATATTTTTTATTAAAAATAGGAATAGAAAGCGAGACGGTAGGCATTAAAATATCTTGTCCGTTTTTAGCATATGTAATATCTGGAGCCGCCTGGATATTAATATAATCAATACCAAACCCGAACGAAGGATTACTTTCCTTCTGATTCAATAATTCTGATTTTTCTACGGAATAAAACAGTTTGTCATATTTTAATAACTCCGGATGTAAAGCTAAATTTTCAGTATTAATTTCAAATGCTTCGGAAGGCATAATTAAAGATTCAACAATAGCGATATTAATATTGTTTTCTCTATTAAGAAGGTTGTTGAAAACCGTTTGTTCTGCTAAAAACTGTTGTTCTAAAACTTGTTTTGATTGTTCCAATTCATTTTGACGTATTTGTAATCTAAAGACATCTACCGCTGAAGCTTTTCCTATTTCTACAGAGGTTAATGCAAGTGTTTCGTAAGTTTCTAAAAGTTTAATATTTTCAGTTAAAACGGCTTGTTTGGCTTTATTTACATACAATTTGTAATAAGATTCAGAAACAGAAACGATTAACTTTCGTTTGGCAATTACTATATCTTCATACTTAGTATCGGCCAAAGCACTCGCATAATTTTCGCGAGATGTAATAGTGCCAAACCATGGAAACATTTGTTTTGCCGAAAATTTAAAACGTTGTGCACCTGTTCTAGTTTCTGGCTCTAGCGCAAAATAACCTGCACTAAAATCGGTGTTGGCTAAAGTGTTAGCTTCATTCACTTTTTCAGTTGCAATATTGTACTGTAACTCAAATTTTTGAATTTCAGGGCTGTTTTCTAAAGCGATGTTAATGTATGTTTCTAGTTCTTGAGAATTTCCCTGTAGAACAAATAATAAAGAACCAAGAAGTAAGACTACTTTGTGTGTTATATGATTTTTATAGTTTTTCATTATAATTTTTATCTAAATTCTATTCTCTTTTTTCTCCAATCTTTTTACTTTCATCTCTTCTCTCCAGCTATATAAAACCGGCACAATAAAGTAGGAGGTAATATCGATAACCATACCACCAAATATCGGAATTGCCATCGGAATCATGATATCGCTTCCTTTTCCTGAGGATGTTAATACGGGTAATAAAGCTAAAATAGTGGTAACGGTTGTCATTAAACACGGACGAATACGTTTTTCCGCAGCATGCAAAGCAGCAGTTCTAATGCTTTTTTTATCCGATGGTTTTTCGCGATTAAAAGTTTGTGTTAAGTAGGTGGCCATAACCACACCGTCATCGGTAGCAATTCCGAATAAGGCAATAAACCCAACCCAAACGGCGACACTTAAATTAATGGTTTTCATGTTGAAAAGGTCTCGCATATTCTCGCCAAAGAAGCTAAAATTGAAGAACCAATCTTGACCATAAAGCCAAATCATAATAAAACCACCAGCAAAAGCCACAGTAATTCCTGTAAAAACCATCAACGATGTACTCACCGATTTAAACTGGAAATATAAAATTAAAAATATGATGGCTAATGCTAAAGGAACAACAACAGCCAATGTTTTTTCGGCACGTAATTGGTTTTCATAAGTACCGGTGAATTTGTAGCTAATCCCTTTTGGAACGGTTAATTCTCCTGAATCTATTTTCTGCTGAAATAAAGCTTGAGCATTTTCCACGACATCCACTTCTGCAAAACCATCTAACTTGTCAAACAGCACATAACCCACTAAAAAAGTATCTTCACTTTTTATTACTTGCGGCCCTTGTTCGTATCTAATAGTAGCCAATTCGCTTAGTGGTACAGGGCTTCCTTTTTCAACAGGAATGTAAATATCTTTAATGTCTTCCGGGTTGCTGCGTAGCTCTCTAGGGTAACGCACACGCACGCTATAACGTTCTCTGCCTTCCACGGTTTGAGTCAATGCCATACCACCAATAGCAACTTTTAATGTGCTTTGCACATCTTCAATAGACACACCATAGCGCGCTATTTTTTCTCTGTCAATATCGATAAGTAAATAGGGTTTACCTACAATTCTATCGGCAAAAACTGCTTCTGTTTTAACGCCTTTTGCTTGTTTTAAAAGGCTTTCGAGTTGTAAACCAAAAGCTTCAATTTGTTTTAAGTCTTGTCCTTTTACTTTAATTCCCATGGGTGCGCGCATACCTGTTTGTAGCATCACCAATCGGGTTTCTATAGGTTGTAATTTTGGAGCAGAAGTCACACCTGGTAATTTGGTAACTTTAATAATTTCTTTCCAAATATCATCTGGACTTTTAATTTCTGGTCGCCAATTACGATAAAATTCACCATCACTATCTTCTACGAGTTGATCTGCTTCAATTTTAGTAAGCGTTGCGTTTTCTGAAAGGTTAGGATTTCCAATAAATTGACCGTTTTTCAATACAAATAAACCATCCTGATTGACTTTGTAGCGTTGTCTTTTTCCTTCGGAATTACGCATATATTCAGATTTATACTGAATCATGTTTTCATACATCGATAAAGGCGCAGGATCTAAAGGCGATTCTGTTCTACCAGCTTTTCCAACTACGGTTTCAATTTCAGGAATAGTTGCCACAGCCATATCTAATTGCTGAAGAACACGTTTGTTTTCTTCCACGCCGGCATGTGGTAACGAGGTTGGCATGAGTAAAAAAGAACCTTCATTTAAGGAAGGCATAAATTCTTTTCCGGTGTTATTCATAATCCATCCGCCAGAAAAAAGAACAGTTGCAGGAATTATTAAAAATAAAAGTTTATTTGCTAAAGCCCATTTTAAAATTTGTGAATAGTAGTTTCTGAAAATGGAGAAAACGCCTAAAATTCCGAAGCAAATAATAGCAACAAAAATTAAGTTGATAAAAATACTACGATTAAAACCTAACGGCCTCCAATATTCTGCTAGTAGAAATACAATAGCAATTGATGAAATAATGATATTAACTAAATTGACTTTTTTAGCGTCTAACTTTCCTAAAACACCTAATAAACCAGAAATTCCGAAGGCAATTAAAATAATCCCTAAATAATGGCCACTAATTATAATGGCGATTCCCGCAATAATTAAAGCAGCATTTAAAAGATGTCTAAATGATTTTTTTAATGTTGTTTTTCTGAATAAATAAGCCGCAAAAGGTGGAATTAAAAATAAAGCAATTACCAAGGATGCAGATAGTGCCATGGTTTTTGTGAAAGCTAAAGGACGGAATAATTTTCCTTCGGCACCAACCATGGTAAATACAGGGAGAAAACTGATAATAGTGGTTAAAACCGCTGTTAGAATGGCACCAGAAACTTCGGCAGTAGCATTGTAAACAACTTCGTTTATAGAATACTCCGTACCATCTTCACGAAGGCGTAATTTGTTATCATCAAGATGCCGAATCATATTTTCGGCGAGAATAACTCCAACATCAACCATGGTTCCAATGGCAATGGCAATACCAGAAAGCGCTACAATATTGGCATCGACGTTAAATAATTTCATGGTAACAAAAACCATTAAAACCGCAACAGGCAATAGTCCGGAAATTAAAATAGACGCTCGTAAATTAAAAACCATCACAATAATAACTAAAATGGTAATTAAAATTTCGAGAGTTAAAGCTTCATTAAGGGTGTCTAAAGTTTCAACAATAAGTTCTGTTCTATCATAAAATGGAACAACGGTAAGTTGAGACGTTCTTCCATCGGCCAAAACTTTAGAAGGTAAACCGCCTTTTAATTCTTCAATTTTAGCTTTGACATTAGTAATAACTTCCATAGGGTTTGCGCCATATCTAGCTACTACAACGCCGCCCACAACTTCGGCGCCTTCTTTGTCTAAAATACCGCGTCGGGCTGCAGGACCTAAGGATACTTTAGCAATGTCTTTAATTTTAATAGCGGTATAATCTTGAGAAGTAACTACGGCGTTTTCAATATCTTCAACCGATTTTACATATCCCAAACCTCGAACTAAATATTCCGCTTGATTAATTTCTAAAGTCTGCGCTCCAATATCTTGATTACTGGCTTTAACGGCTTTTACAACTTGATTTAAACCAATATTGTATTGGCGCATTAATTCTGGATCTACATCAACTTGATATTCCTGAACATAACCACCAATAGAAGCCACTTCGGATACGCCGCTTGCAGAGGATAAACCGTATTTTACATAGTAATCTTGTATGCTGCGTAATTCTTGTAAATCCCAACCACCAGTAACGTTTCCGTTTTCGTCGCGACCTTCGAGTGTATACCAAAATATTTGTCCTAATCCCGTAGCATCAGGTCCTAAAGCAGGGTTTATACCTTCTGGTAATAAATTACTAGGGAGTGAGTTTAGTTTTTCTAAAATTCGGCTTCGACTCCAGTAGAATTCAACATCTTCTTCAAAAATAATATAGATGCTAGAGAAGCCAAACATAGACGAACTTCGAATGGTTTTAACCCCTGGAATACCAAGTAATGATGTGGTTAGCGGGTAAGTAATTTGGTCTTCAATATCTTGCGGGGAGCGACCATCCCATTTTGTGAAAACAATTTGTTGGTTTTCGCCAATATCAGGAATGGCATCTACAGCAACAGGATTACTTGGTAAAAAACCAGTATCCCAATTAAACGGTGCATTTATAGTACCCCAACCTATAAAAAGGACGAGTAATAAAACGGCAATAAGTTTATTTTCTATTAAAAATTTAATGCTTTTATTTAGCATGGACTTGATTTTAAAACAATGAAACATAGGTGTAGTGAGAACACCGAATACAAGGACATATCCTAATGACATAAATCACTGGATAATACAGTCTATGGTTTTAAAATCAGATTAAATACGTCTCGTCAAGCTTATAGATTTGCTTGAGAACGCAGGGAGGGTGGTAGGTTTCGAAATTTGAAGCATCAGTACCTAAACCTTCAAAAAGATTAATGTAAGTATATACAAATGAAGCTATAAATTGTTGTTGTTCAAAAGAAATTTTATCAACAGATAGTTGTAATTCATCTTGACCATTAACTACTAATTGTTCGTTGTTACAACAGCTATTTTTTGTAAGAAGACAATCTTCCGAAGCTGGTTTTTGCATATCCATACCACAACCTTCTGTTTTATGGAATACGGCAGTTTCAACTAACTTATCGCCACAAAAGTGCATATCTATAGCAAAGGACAGTGTAGAAAATAAAACTACAAAAGCCATTAACGTGGATATTATTTTATGGAATACTTGCTTCATAATGAAATGCAAAGGTACTAAAATATTGATTATGAATTTTGGTTTAACAGAAGTTTAAATACATTTAGGTTATCGAAAGACAACATTGTAATTCTGAACTTTCTATATTAATTGTTTAAAAGCTAAACAATCAAGTTGGTATAGAGTATGGCCATAATGATGAAATATGCTATAGGAAAGGTATATCTAAAGTACTTAATCAGAGGGATGTTTTGTTTGTTAATATCATTTAATCGATGATTTATTATTACCGCAATAATTCCGAAGAGAATAAAAAGATAGCCGACAATGATAACGTATTCAATAAACGTATTGTAGGATAGTTTTGGAAGTATGGATGCCGAGTAAAAATTAAAAGCGACAACGGTAAGCATGAGTGTGAAACCTATACCTATTTGTGTGCTGAAATCTTCTATCCAAAAAATAGAGAAGGAGGCTAAAATAATTATTAATAAAGGGAAAAGCACTTGCCAGAGGTAATAGCCAGATAAACGTTTTGCTAGTAAGCCAAAATGTACTCTGGAATAGGTGTTTTTTTCGTTATGGGAATATTCATAATTATTTGAAAGCACTTCCGCCTTACTACTTATAAATTCCCAATCTTCTCCTAGATAATCCTTTTTTTCTCCTTCAAAAAAAAGTTTTGGGTTTTTAAAAATGAGTTTTTTACTATCATACGAAAATGTTTCTATTTCAATACAATATTCTTGTTGGTCAAATGGGAATTTTTTATAATTCATATTTGAACTAAAGGTATCGAAAAAACGCTCTTCTAAGTCTATGGTGCCGTCGGCGTGTATTTCTATAGATAAGTTAGGAGTGTCTTTACTTCCTTGTACATTAATGAATTCAAAAACAGGAACCCAAAGGCTTGTGTTTATAAGGGCTTTTGCACTGTCGTTTTCGTAGATTTGAATGTTCGGAATAGAGTCGTTTGGAGTAAATTTTAATCTTTCATCAACCCAAGAATATAGCATGTACCCATCTATTTGATAGGTTTCGTCAACCGAATTGATATTGTAAATTTTGTTTACACGAAGTGAAACGGAAACTTCAATAGGCGCTCCGTTTGTTTGCGGTTTAAGGTTTTGCTGAGCGTAGAGAAAAGAACAGCATAATGGAATGGTAAATAGCGTTAAAAGTAGGAGATAAAAAGATAAGGTTTGGTTGTTTTGGTTGGTTGTCATTGATGGGTAATGGTTGGTTTTTGATTGTTTTTTAAGAAGCTTGCCTATATCTAAATGGTAAATAAAATTATTTCAATATTAGGTATAACATGACTTTTAGTTGGGTTTAATATTGATTTAGAGCTGTGGGAATTTATGTTTTTTGTAAAGCTTTAGCGCCCATAACGTCTGCCTCGGTTTCTAAGGCGCTATCATCATTCACCATTACGTTCCCTTTCATTTGCAGCGTTGGTTTTACACGGCCTTGCTTTTGTTGAACAACATGCCAAGCTTCATGTGGTAAGTGTTTTTCTTGTCCTGGAGCTAAATGTATATTGGTGCCTTGTGCATAAGCGTGGGCTTGAAGCTGCTGAGGTTTGTCAGAGTTTCGGTGTACTTTTACATCGTCCATAGTATGACCCGAGAGATTTTCGATGCCATTTTTTAAATCGTCAGGTAGGCCCGTATTATTTTCTTTTTTCTGTATTGGTTGAAACTTGCCTTGCATGAGTTCTTCGTCCTCTTCCATCTTTTGAATGGTTTGAAATTTACCTTGTAACAACTCTTCCTCTTCCATAGCTTGTTTTTGTATGGGTTGAGATAACTTATTATTGGCCATGTTTTGCAATTTGCGTAGCATTGTCGTTTCAGGACGGTTATCTGCAAACTGAAAGGTTGATTCTGTATTGTCGTGACTTTTCGAAACTACAGCATGTTCTGCAAGGGGTTTGTTTTTTTTAGATTTACTGGTGTGAGCTTTCATACATTTCCTTTTAGTGTTAATACGAGTTAAGCTAGGTTTAATTTTAAGGAGAATTGCTAGCGTTTAGTAATAAAAAACAGGGAATGAGTGTGTTAAGATTTGTTTCAACGCTTCAAATTACAGAAAATTCTTCAATTACGTGTTAGCTATCCTAAATTATTTATTATTTTTAGAGATATCATAATCTGAGATGTTCGGTTAAAAATGACTTTTTCGTAAAATTATAGGATGAATTAATGTTGCATTTTAAATTGAAAAAAAACAGTAAAGTTTCAACTTAAATTGATAAAATAATTGTGTATGATGATGAATCGGACTAATGCTAAAACTATTGAATCTGAGTTGATTTGGTTTCAAAAACTGATATTTTTAAGAGGGAAAATCTCGTTCGAACAATCGTCACCTGAAACCGATTTAGAATCTTTAGAATTACCCGATCTAGAAAAGCAAGCAGGGGCTTATGCCGAACTTATTAAAAAACATCGGTTTAGAATGGAAGAACGTTTGGTTTTAATTCTGGCACTTATTCCACATGTAAAACCTGCGTTATTAGATATGCTACACATGAAAAATACGCTTTACGATATTCCTTTTACAGAATTTGGAGGTGTTAAAAATACAGATAGAAAAGGCTATATGCCAACAGGCGAAACAGCGATGTTTTTATTAGCGGGCGATAATCTTGAAAAAAGGTTTGCCTGTATTCCTTTGTTCGAAAAAGACCATATTTTTTATAAAGAAGGCATCCTTTTAATAGAAAAATTAGATAATAATACACCATTTTTAAAAGGACAGTTATCGGTGTCGCAAGAGTATTTGTCATTGTTTACTACAGGCGAAATTCATAAACCCGATTTTAGTGCAAATTTCCCAGCGAAACGCATTTACACCACACAAGATTGGAGTGATTTAGTATTATCCGATCATTTATTTCAAGGCATAGAAGAAATAAAAAACTACATTCAATTTGGTAAAAAGTTAAAACATAATTTTGAGTTTGGTAAACGTATAAAACCAGGTTTTAAGGTCTTATTTACAGGACCTTCTGGAACAGGAAAAACATTAACGGCAACGTTATTAGGAAAACATTGTAAATTAGATGTTTATCGTGTAGATTTATCACAGGTGGTATCAAAATATATTGGTGAAACGGAGAAGAATTTATCCCGAGTTTTTGATAAAGCCGAATCTAAAAATTGGATTCTCTTTTTTGATGAAGCCGATGCGCTTTTTGGTAAACGGTCTAACGTGTCTAGCTCTAATGATAGGCACGCAAACCAAGAAGTTTCTTTTTTGCTACAGCGTTTAGAAACCTTTGACGGCTTGGTTATTTTATGCTCAAATTTTAAAAAAAATATAGACGAAGCTTTTTTTAGAAGGTTTCAATTGGTTTTAGATTTTGAAATTCCAGATGCGTATCACCGATCTATTTTGTGGCGTAAATCGAAAACCGATGAGTTTGAGTATGCTCAAGATATCGATATTGAAAACCTTTCTGAAACCTACGAATTAACAGCAGCATCCATTGTAAATATTCTTCATTATAGTATTCTTAAATGTTTAAGCCGGAATGATAATACTATTGTTCTAAAAGACATTCAGACCGGTATAAAAATCGAAAAAATTAAAGAGGGGAAAAGTATTGTGTAAGCAAAAACAGGGACAAATTCTAGTGTTTTTTATTCTCGATTTACAGCTTTATTTTTAAGGAAATTAAATACGCGAAATAATTTTTTATACAGTAGTATTTATTTTTATTGTAATATTTTTTTTATAAAAATATTACGTATTTAGAAATAAAGTCTTATATTTCAGTCTCCTAAGAAATTATATTAATCACCTCCCAGTATAAGAACACGATAAAGTAGCGTATAGAAATTAATTTTGTATAACAAGATGTTATGTTAATTTATAAACGATGATTCATGCTACGCTTAATTATGTAAAAGACGTATTAAATGAAAATTTTAGAAATGAATTTTCAATTTCAGAAAACAAAGTCGTGCTTTCTAATATTATTAATCCCGACGGAAGTGCTGTAAATAATACCTATGATAAAATTGTGTTTTTTCTTATTAATATAGAAGAAGAAACCATGTTGAAAAATAACCAAAATCGCTATTCACAAAACGATTCTGGTAGTTTTGCCCAAACTAATCCAACCTTGTTTTTAAACCTTCATCTAGCTTTTTGCGCCAATTTTACTGGTAGTAATTATAGTGAAGGGTTGCGATATCTTTCTGCTTTAATACGTTTTTTTCAGGATAGACCTATTTTGAATCCTAAACTGTCAAACAGTTCGGCGAAGGATGGTAGGTTGGTTTTTGAACTCTGTAAATTAGATTACAGCGAATTGAGCCACGTATGGTCTAGTGTTGGGAGCAAGTTGCTACCCTCGGCCATATATAAAGTTAGAGTATTAAGTATGGAAAAAGGAGCGGTAACTAAAGTGGTACCTGCAATTACAAACCCTAATAAACAATTTTAGGAAAAATAATGAGCGAGCAGTTTACAATTATAGCAAAAATCACTATAAAGCATTCATATTTCAAAAATGGAGTGGATGAATCTGCTGGGTTTTATATAGAGCGAAAAACTTCAAAGTTATTAGAGAATTTAGGTTTGATTGTTAAATTCTTTTCTGGAGGGTTTTACATTTTGGCTTCTAATTTAGAATTACTGGAGTCAGTATCATGGGACCAATCTTTGCAGTTTAATTTTTCCCATCCTGATATGGAGTATATTAACTACACCGAATTAGGCAATTATCAACCTTCAACTCAGTTACTCTATTTTAGTAATTTTGAAACCGAATTTAATTCAGAAAACGAACAGTATATACTTCATAATACCGATTTTGTTGGTACTAAGCAATGTATGAATATATGTTTTGGTACTATAGAAATTCCGAATTTCGATGCCACAAAAAGCTATATTTTTAAAACGGAATATGGCGAAGAAATTCCATGGGAATCAGTAGAACAATCAGCAAGTAAACCTGCAGTGTTTTATGTGGCACTTCAGGAATCATGTGTTATTCACGTTTTTTCTGACAATATAAAAGTACTTCAAGTATATTATTCTACCGAGACTATGTGGCGGAAACCTTTGGGCATAGTTACTCTATTTCCCCGAACTTTGTTGGAACATGTTGCCACCAATGAAATGGTAAATTATACCATCTGTTTTAAAAGCCGTGAAACCTATTGGAAATACTTTTTAGTGAACGAGGCGTATAAAACATTCGAAGGTTTAAGCATTATCAATAAAGATAAAAAATCAATTTTTAAAGTAGCTCAAAGGCAAAACATAATTAACCATTCAGAAGTTATTGTTTTTGAATCTATAAATAAACTCCCTTTATTAGAATATTATAACGACAACCTTCAGCTTGTAAGTGATTATAATCCAGATTCAGGATCTGGAAAAATCGTTATAAAAAAATTACCCTTCGCTTCTCCAGCACAGATATTTATCCAAGAGCCTCATAGTGATGATGAAAATTATTATTCACACATTTATTTTTAGAAAATAGGTTATTAATTAAAACAGAAAATTATGGCAAAAACACTGATGACACCAGGTGTCTACATCGATGAAAAAAATGCTTTTCCTGGCTCCGTGGTGGAGGTGGCAACAGCGGTTCCCGCGTTTATTGGTTATACCGAAAAGGCAACGCGAAGCGGTAAATCACTACTTAAAAAGCCAACTAAAATAAAATCGTTTAAAGATTATATTGAATTGTTTGGAGGTGCTTTTAATCCGCAATTTTCACTTAATCCAAAATCGACTGATGCGGAGAAGCCCGATAAATATTTGTTTACATTAAATGGTACCGAAACGGCTATTGATTACTTAACCAATCATGAGGTTTATATGTTTAATAGTATTCGTTTGTTTTACAGTAATGGAGGTGGAGCGTGTTATATAGTATCGGTTGGTACTTATGCTGATGCACCTGTAGCTATAGATAAGCCGCAAATTTTAGAAGGTCTCGAAACTTTAAAGAAAGAACAGGAGCCAACCATGGTACTTGTTCCAGATGCAGTGAAGTTAGGCGATGGCTGTTATGATATTTATAAGCAAGTTTTGGCACATTGCAATCACATGCAAAGTAGAGTTGGAATTTTTGATATTTATGATGGTATTGAGGAGCGTATTGTGGGGAACTCAGATGTTGATGTGGTTACCAAATTTAGAGAAAAAATAGGTTCGGAATTTCTTAAATATGGCGCTACATACTATCCATGGCTTGAAACTAGCATCGTAAGCAAGCAAGATCTTACTTTCGAAAATTTAGATCCTTCAATAGATTTAAAAACCATATTACTTGAAACGGATGCTCAGGAGATTATTAAAAATTATAATAATCCGGCAGCACAAGGAGCATCAGAAGATGCGACTGCCGATGATGCCGATGTACCTGCTACAGAAGCTGCTGCAACAGGAGAGAAAACCGATACCGAGAAAACAAATTTCCATTTAGGTTTATTAGCTACTAGTCCAACCTATGTTAATCTATTAGAGGAACTACGTCGCATAATCAACCTTATGCCACCATCAGCTGCTATGGCGGGTGTATATACTATGGTTGATAATAATAGAGGTGTTTGGAAATCTCCAGCTAATGTTAGTGTTAACGATGTTATAAAACCTTCGGCAAATATTACACACGATGAGCAAGAAAACTTAAATGTAGACGCCATTTCTGGGAAATCAATAAATGCAATTCGAACGTTTCCAGGAGTTGGAACTTTAGTTTGGGGTGGTAGAACTTTAGATGGTAACAGTTTAGATTGGCGCTATATTAACGTGCGTAGAACCATGATTATGCTAGAGCAATCTATAAAACTGGCCTTACGTTCTTATGTTTTTGAGCCTAATGATGCCAATACTTGGGTTACCGTAAAAAGTATGATTGATAATTATCTAACAGAAAAATGGAAGCAAGGTGCTTTAGCGGGATCCACACCTGAAGATGCTTTTAGTGTTAATATCGGTTTAGGAAACACCATGACGAGTTTGGATATTTTGGAAGGTAAAATGTTAATTTCAGTGAAATTAGCTATCGTTAGACCAGCCGAATTCATTGTAGTATCCTTCGAACAACAAATGCAGAAATCATAAATTAATATAAAATTTTTAAAAAAACACATATTATGGCAGGAGAAGCACAAGACAAGAATTGGCCCTTACCAAAGTTTTACTTTATGGTAGATTGGGGGGCAACCACAAATATTCCTTTTCAAGAAGTTAGTGGTTTAGATATTGAATCGGAACCTATTGAATACCGACACGGTAATAGTCCCGTGTTTTCAAAGATAAGCATGCCTGGCATGATTAAAAACAGCAAAGTCACCATGAAAAAAGGGGTGTTTGCAAAAGATAATGCTTTTTGGGATTGGTTTGTAAAATTAAAAATGAACACCATTGAACGTCAGAATGTAGTGATAAAACTTTTAGATGAAGGTGGAAATCCAACCATGACTTGGACCTTATTAAATGCTTGGCCATCCAAAATAAGTTCAACCGATTTAAAATCGGATGGTAGTGAAGTAGCCGTTGAAAGTATAGAGATTGCACATGAAGGATTAACTATAGCTAACGCATAATTTTTATGAGTGTCACAGGTTTTTTCGATCTTGATTCAGGGCCACCAACTGCTTTTTATTTTTCGGTAACCTTGACCGGTATGGATACAATAGATAGCAGTTTTCAGGAAGTTTCAGGCTTAAAAGCAACATTTGGTATAGAAGAGCGAAAAGAAGGCGGTGAAAATCATTTTGTACATCGCTTTCCAACGCCTCCCAAATTTGATAATTTGGTTTTAAAGCGGTGTTTAACACCTAATTCTAAATTGGATGATTGGTGTAAAGAAGCTATCAATAATTTTAAATTTAGCCCTAGAGATATTTCCATAAAATTGTTAGGTGCTGGCGATACCAAAATATTGGCGGCATGGAGTGTGGTGCATGCGTTTCCTGTAAGTTGGGAACTAACTGCGCTTAATAGCACCAGTAATAATTTGGCTATAGAGACACTCACCCTAAATTATCGTTATTTTAAAAGAGAAGTATAATGGCTTTAATTGTAAAAGAAATAATAATACGAGGTATTGTAACTAAAAATCCGTCGCTTAATTCCGAAGCATCATTTAATAAAGACGATTTGGAAAGCTATTTAGAAGATTTTCAGAAATCAATAAAAAAGGATTGTGTAGATACCGTATTTTCAAAACTGGAATCTCGAAAAATACGTTAGAATTTTATGAAGGCTCAAGGGAACTTAACAAAGATGAAAATTGTAGCATATTCCGATCCTGAATATGCACATACTGTGGGTAATTACGATGTGTTATTTAATCCAGAAAATATAAAGGACAATAAGGAACAACAGTTTTCTACAAGTAATTCCACAAACGGATCCAGTGCTCAAACTGTAGCTTATAAAGGTGTTGGCTCCAGTAATTTTGAAGTTAAGTTGTTTTTTGATGGTACAGGTATTATTAGTGCCGAGCCTGTTGAAGATCAGATAAATAAATTAAAAAAATTAGCATACGATTTTAATGGAGATATCCATGAGCCTAATTATTTACGCATTTATTGGGGCTCACAATCATTGTTTGAAGGTCGATTAAAGTCTTGGAATGTTAACCACACCTTGTTAGATTTAGACGGATCGCCAATGCGATCAGAGCTGTCTTTAAGGCTAGTAGCTTCCGTTAGTGCAAAGAAAAAAGGGCTAGTAGAAAAGAAAAACTCATCCGATCTTACACATTTAAGAACCGTGAAAGATGGAGATACGCTGCCTTTAATGTGTTATCGAATTTATGGCGATAGCAAGTATTATATTAGAGTTGCTCAAGAAAATAACTTAGTCAATTTTAGAGATTTAAAACCGGGAGATCAAATTGCATTTCCGCCTGTAAACTAATAGAATTATGACTGAAAAACTAAAACCAACTGAAGGTATTATTGATTTCGACATTTTCGTTGAAGGTAAAAAAATTAAAGATACTGTTGAGGTTCAGGAAATAACAATAGATATGGAGGTTAACCGAATTACTTCCGCAGAAATTGTTATGCAAGATGGTGGAGCTATAGGTGCTGTAAACGAACCTTTTGTGCATAGTGAGGGTGCCGATTTTGTGCCAGGTATAGCAATCGAAATTTCGCTTGGTTATATCGATAAAACAGAAAAAGTTTTTAAAGGTATCATTGTATCTCAGCAACTAAAAGTAAAAGACGGACATTCTAAACTTATTATTGTTTGTGAAGATAAAGCCATTAGCATGACCAAGGGAAGACACAATGCTATATTTCAAGATAAGTTAGATTCCGACGCCATAAAAAGTATTGTAGGTAATTATGCTTTAGATCTAGAAATGGAGGGCACCACAGTAGATCACCCCATATTGATGCAGTATAATTGCTCCGATTGGGATTATGTTGTTATTAGAGCCGAGGCCAATAATATGATGGTTACCACGTATCAAAATAAATTAAGCGTTAAAAAAATAAATTTTTCCGAAACACCAAAAATAGAATTAGAAGCCTCACAAATTGTAATAGACATTGATTTACGTTTAGAGAGCGAAAACATGTTTGATTCCTATAATATGTCGTCTTGGAATCCGAGTATGCAAGAAATAGAAACGAGCGAAGTAAAAATCAACGATGCTTTAAATCAGGGGAATTTATCTGCAAAAAAATTATCAGAAGTATTGTCGAATGGGTTCGATGCTTATTCTTCAGCCACGTTAAGTAAAGAGGAAATGAAAGCTCAGCTAGAAGGGCAAGCTTTCAAAGCTATATTAGAAAAAATAAAAGGTAAAATTACCGTTCCCGGAACAACCAAAATAGTAGCTGGCAATTTAATTTTACTCTCTGGTTTTAATAGTCGATTTAATGGAAATGCTTTTATATCTAGAGTAGTACATAGTTTGCAGGATGGCGATTGGATAACGGAACTTTACGTTGGTAAATCGGGCAAACCACATGCTGCTTTACCACATGTTGAAGATTTAGGTGCCTCCGGATTATTGCCACCAATAAACGGAATGCAAATAGCAACAGTTGAAAAAATAATAGAAGATCCTGATAATAATTTTAGGGTACTAATTACCTTACCGGCCTTTGTTGGAACAGGGCAAAATGATGGTGTTTGGGCCAGAATGTCATTGCCATATGCTTCGGCCGACGCAGGTTTTTTCTTCTTTCCTGAAGTAGGAGATGAGGTGCTCGTTACTTTCATGAATAACGACCCGAGATATCCTGTGATTACGGGATCGCTTTACAGCTCTATACATAAGCCTAAAGAAATAACAGATAAAAAAAATCAATTCAAATCCATTTATTCTAAATCAGGAATATTTATAAAATTTGATGACGAAGATAAAATTTTAACCATTGAAACACCTTCTAAAAACACCATGGTTTTAGATGATAAAGCAAAAAGTGTTAGTATAAAAGATATGAATGATAATAGTATCATAATGGACGAATCTGGTATAACAATGAAATCGCCTAAAGATATCAATATAAAAGCCGAAGGTGCTATAAACCTAACAGCAGGTTCGAATCTCGTTATGAAAGCTACGGGAGATGCTACATTGGAAGGTATGAGTGTTACGCACAAAGCCCAAACATCCTTTACAGCAAAAGGGAATGCCTCGGCCGAATTGTCTGCCTCAGGGCAAACTACGGTGAAAGGCGCCATGGTGATGATAAATTAATAATTAAAAACAAAGCAATTATGCCTCTAGCAGCACGACTCACAGATATGCACGTATGTCCCATGGTAACCCCCGGATTACCGCCAATACCGCATGTAGGAGGCCCTATTGTTGGGCCTGGCTCACCAACGGTATTAATTGGCAAAATGCCGGCCGCCGTTATGGGCGATAGTTTGGTTTGTGTAGGGCCGCCAGATAGTATTGTGAAAGGTTCTGCTACGGTTATGATTGGTGGAAAACCAGCAGCCCGAATGGGCGATACCACGGCCCATGGTGGAAGTATTGTTTTAGGATGTCCAACAGTAATGATTGGCGGATAATGGAAGATATAAATAAATCGTTTTTAGGTCGAGGTTGGGCGTTTCCACCAGCATTCATCAAGGAAAATAACAGTCTTGAAATGACTGAAAATGAAAAGGATATCACGCAGGCCATTAGAATAATAATAGGCACCATTCCTGGAGAAAGGCTTATGGTTCCCGAATTTGGGTGTAGTATTCATAAATATCTTTTTGAAACTAGAGATCCTACACACATGACGATGTTGCGAGATGCTGTTTACGACGCTTTGTTATACCACGAACCAAGAATAAAAAATATAGAAATAAACATAAAAGAAGGCGATGCAGATGGGGTAATAAACCTCCATATCGATTATACCATTATTATCACCAATTCTAGAAGTAACATGGTATTGCCGTATTATTTGAATGAAGGAACCAATATTTAGAATTTCACTTTTTAGCTATTGAAATGAATACAGGATCAAGTAGAAAATCAAGGAAAAGTAAAGCGCTCTCGCCAGATTATATTCAGCTGGACGAACGCGCTATGCAGGACATGATTATTTCAACTTTAGCTTATGCCAAAAATGTAAATTATTATAACGAAAACGATAGACCAGATGGCGATTGGGAGTCGTTTTTTCTCAATGATCCAATTTTTATTATTGCCTTAATTTCAGAAACCGATATTATTTCTTTTAAAGAAAATAACGATGCTGTAAATTATAAACCACTTCAAAATAATTCAGATCCAGACACTACAATACAGGTAAAGGCTTCTATTAAAATGAAGAATGTGTATCAATTAGTTAATACCGTTCGCCATTGGAATCAATTATTAAAAAAATCAAATTATAAAGGCACTGTAGTCCACGAAATTGACGATTTGGTAAAAGCCATTGGAACGTATATTACCACTATTAACCCGCTTTTTAGTAGGCTTGAAAAAGAGGACAGGTACGTAGATCTACCAAAAGAAATTCGGGATAAAATATTTTTTGATTTCAATTTAGAATTTAACGATACTAAAATATCAGCACTGCCCAATATTGATATGGAAGGTGTTTTTAATATCTTAAATCAAGAGTTTAATAACATTTACACCGATATTATTTACTTTAAGGAATCCGTTTCTAAGAAATTTCAGGAAAACTTAAATTTAGTACATAATCATTTACCACATATTGGTTTGTTATTAGGCTTTTTTAAAGTGTTTAAATACGCGCAAATTGAGCTTAATAATATCACTAAAAAACATCTAGATTACTACTATCGCGATTTACTTCAGCAGAAACAAATTCAAGATTCACAATGGCATAAAACTATGGTGTCTTGCATTTTAAGTAAAGGTGTCGAGAATTTAATTCTCCCTAAAAACACAGCTTTTAATTTTGATATTGGTTTTGAGAACGATGTCTTGTTTACCACAAAAACAGTGACACAACTTAATCGCGCAACCATAAGCGATATAAAAACAATTTATAAAAGTACGCACGAGCCTTTTGTAACAAAACATCAAACAGATGCTTTTCAATATAACATGTTATTTAAAGACGATATTTTAAAGCGTATTCAGGCTAGGAATGCATTTCAAACTAACACGTTTGACGATTATCCTTTAATTTTTGGTGAAGAAAATGATAGTTTGGCAGAGGTTGGATTCCTCATTAGTTCGCCTGCATTAATTTTAGAAAAAGGCAACCAGGTAGTTACTTTAGAGTTAAAATTTATAGACGATTTATTTAATGAGCATACGTCATCCTGTTTTGCTAAATTATTTAATGAAGAATTAGATATATTTTTAAAAAAGAACCCCAAGATAACAGCTTCCGAAAAGGAAATTAAGAAAACGAATTTAAAGGAAAATATTAAAATTAGATTTTTCAATCAGGCATTTAATATTTATATCACGGATGATGAAGGTTGGAAAAAAATTGAATATTCAAAAACCACGGCTAAGGGTAAATTAGTGTCCATCCGGATTCCTTTAAAATCATTAAGCGATCAATTAATTTCTTATAATCCAGACCTTCACGAAGGTGGTTTTGATGCAGTTTGGCCATGTATTAAAATTTTATTAAATAATGACGCCACTTATCATCCGTATGCTTTTTTAAAACCGGGAACCTTAGAGTATATACGCATTATTGCTGATGTTACCGATGTTAGTCGGCTTAATTTATCCAATTCCAATGGGGAAATAGACCATACCATTCCGTTTGCACCTTTTGGTGCTATACCCGAAATCGGGAGCTTTTTACGTATTCAGAACCCTATTATTCTTCAGAAAAATTTATCAGCATTATCGTTTTCTATAAACTGGAACGGGTTACCGCAATTAAAGGACGGATTTAAAACCTATTATGCCGAGTATAATCAAGAGATTACCAACGATTCTTTTAAAGCTTTTATAGCTCAAACCCGAAATTTAGACCGTACGGCTAGTGTTTTTAAGCATATAGAATTTAATTTATTTGAAAGCGATGCCTATCGATATTTAAAAAACTCGAGAGTTATAGATGTTAATTTAGACGATTTTCAATTAAATAATAAAATGGTTCAGGTTACGGCTAAAAGTGGGGAGGATAAAACCTCTATCTACGTTATTTTAAAACGACCAAATATTGGTTTTGGTCATCAGGTGTTTCCTCAAATTTATGCGAAGGCAGCTATGGAAAGTAGCCGTTTGTTTAAACGTAATGTTCCTTTGCCAAACCAACCGTATACCCCAATAATCGACCAATTGAGAGTGGCTTATCGAAACACGGCAAAAGAAAGTGTATTACGGAAACAAGACGCCGAATCTGCCGATGTTACACTAGTTCACATACATCCATTTGGGCATTCTGTGGTGTTTCCAGGATCAATTAAATCGGAATGCTTTCTGCTTCCACAAATTAATAAGAAAGGGAACCTTTATATCGCTTTACAAAATATTATGCCGGGCGATGTAGTAAGTATTGGTTTCGATTTAATACCCGCCGTTTACATTCATTCTGTAATAAAAGTACCCAGAATTTCTTGGAAATATTTATGTAATAATGACTGGGTAGATTATACCGAAATGGTACTCGAAGAAGAAACTAAAGGCTTAATAAAATCGGGTATTATAAAAGTGCAAATACCGTATGCTGTTGAATTTGAAAACACAAGAATGGAATCTGGGAAATTTTGGATTAAAGTTGAGTTTGATGGTGCTGAAGATATTAATTCTAGAGTAAAAAATATTTTTACACAAGCCGTAGATTTAACTTCAAAAGCAAAAATATCTCGTCCAGATTTTGACGAAAAACTTAGAAATAATAAGCTAAAAATATCAGCCATTGGCCATAAGGATATAGATGTTATTACAGGACCGATCCATTTTGAGAGTCATGATAATAAGGAAGATGAAACCATGTATTACACTCGAGTGAGCGAGCAATTACGCCATAAAAAAAGAGGCGTAACTCATTGGGATATTGAGCGTATGGTTTTAGATGAGTTTCAACAAATTGAAAAAGTAAGAGTGTACGGTAGAAACAATTATCCCAATGAATTAGTGCAGGGTAGTAATACGCAAATTGTGTTAATTCCTAAGCACAACACATCTGGGAATACCTTTTATCAAGGGAATAAATTAGATGTTGATACTTTAAATGAAATTAAAAATTACATTAAAAGTTATGTGTCGCCTTACATGAAGATTGAAGTTTGTAATCCTGTTTTTGAAAGTTTAAAAGTACGGTGTAGAGTACAGTTTTTTGAAGTGCAAAAAAGCAGGGATTTAAGAGATAAGTTGAATGAAGAATTAGTGATGTTTTTATCTCCAGATGTTATGGATTTCAACAATGATATTTTATTCGATAGGTCGTTTACAACAACCGAAATTTTGAATTTTATTAATGGCAGACCATATGTTGAAAAAGTAACTCATTTTTCGGTAATTCAATTAGTTGATGTTATTGATAAACACCGGGTTATTGATACAGAAAAAGATAATGGTCGGTTTTCAAGTACAACTTCCGAAGTAAATGATGATTCAAAAAAAATATGGGAGCTAAAAACCATATCGGCTTATGCTATTTTAACATCGGCTAAAAAGCATCATATAGAAGTATTGCTGCCAGAAACAGATATTGAGACCGATTTAGAAAATAAAATTCAAGGTATTGGAGACCTCAGTATTGGCTCTGATTTTGTTGTTATTAATGAAAAAGGAGTTTATATCGACGATTAATATGAACGAAGCAAAAAAAATAATACGAAAAATAGCCAGTAGGAAGGATCTTATCAAATATTTTGAGAAAGGTAACTTGCCTACGGCCGAGCATTTCGAGAAGTTAATAAACTCAAATTTCAATAAAGCAGATGATCGTCTTGATATTGATGACGATAGTGGTTTAATGATTTATCCAACAGTCGATGGTGAATTGGTTAGCTTTTTTGAAAACAGCGACGATGAAAATGCTAAATACCATATTTCAATTTCTTCCCATGGTATTTTTATTAGTGAGTTAAAAGACAGAAATCAAAAAGATAACGGGCAGGAAATACCGCCTGAGTTTTTTATAGAAGCTAGCTCTGGACGTATGGGGGTTGGTACAAATACACCACAACAAAAATTAGATGTTAACGGGCTTATTGCTTCAAAAGGGCACGTAGGCACCTTTAAATCTGGCAATTTTCCAGCCGATGGTCAATGGTACAATGTTTTCGATGAAAATTTAAAAGAGGTCCATGCTTTTCAAATTATGGCTTATGCAAAAGGCAAACGTAATCACGGAAAATACTCTCTGCTACACGCCATAGCGTCGTCGGTTTATGGTCGTTCTAAAATATCAAAAACGGTTTCGCATTATGGGCCTTCTAGTAATCGAATAAATATCCGTTGGGTTTGTAAAGCTTCAAAAATAGAAGCAGGGCAGATGGAAAAAGAAGAAAAAAAATGGCATGAAAAAATATACGATTGGTTTTGTGCTTTGTTTGAGTCCAAAACCTTAGAGTATAATTTACAAATGCGAACCATGAGGCATTACGGCGCTGATGCAAAAGCTAATCCTGAAGACAAAAATATAAAGGTGTATTATAAAATAACGCAGTTATGGAGTCCCAATTTTGTTCCTGATTAACAGTAAAAGTATCAAATGGTAATATTAATAAAGGACATTGCTAATTTCAGAATAAAAAACGAAATAATAAACAGAATTTACACATACCAATAAATGAAAGAACCTGCTAGCTTTTCTTCGGAAGATAAAGAAAAAACAAGTCTGAATTTTTCAGAACTTCGTGAGAAGGGGCTAGCGTATGTGCAAGAACGAAGTGGCAACCTCTGGACAGATTATAATACCCACGACCCTGGAGTTACTATTCTAGAGCAATTATGCTACGCTGTTACCGATGTTTCTTTACGTTCTACTTACCCCATAAAAGATCTTTTAACCGAAATTAATGCCGATAGAGAAGCGCAAATAAATGCCGCAAAAAACAGTTTCCATGCGCCATCTCATATTTATAGAACACACCCAATTACCGTAATCGATGCAAAAAAAGCTATAATCGATGCTTTTGATGTTATCGAAAATGTTTGGATTACACCTATGGATAATAGCGATTATGCCGAAAAAATTGTTATTACTAAAAATATTGAAATTCAACCAAAGTCGATTTTTAATAATAAGCTCATAGGTAAAACGCCAGAAAAAGAGCAATTTTTAAAAGATCTACAGGTTTTTATTAATGCTAATAGGAGCCTGGGCGAAGATATTTTAAACATTTCTTTGCTAGAACCTAAGCCAACAACTATCGATTTTAAAGTGCATATTATGCCTCATAAATCTGTTGAAAAAGCATTGGCAAAAGTACTTATGCAACTTTTTGAGTATGTTTATAATCCGGTTAGTAAACTGGCTTTAGATGATATGCTTACCGATAATACAACGGTGTCTGATGTGTTTTCTGGACCTCGATTAACCAAAGGTTTTATAAAAGATAAAAGCCTAAAGTCGCGGCGTACTTCTTTAACTAAATTAGAACTTCAGCAAGAACTATCAAAAGTAGAAGCTGTGCTTAAAGTTGAGGTGTTAAATATACAGGTTGAATATTTAAAAAGTGGGGCTTCTCATTTTTTTCATCTACTAGACGAAACTGAAGGAAACATTATGAGCCCTTCTAGATTTTCTCGAGTTTTTGAAAATATGGGTGTTGTTATTAACGAAAAAGCCGTAGAACTTTCGGAATGGAGTAAAACTAAAATCCATGAAACCTTTCATGAATTATGGGCAAAAAAATATAGACAATATGCCATTAATTTTAATCAAAATTTTGAATACACCAAAAGCTTAAAAGGTACAAAACGCGACGTAGAAACATATTATTCACTTCAAAATCAATTCCCACTTATTTATGGTATTGGAAACGCTGGTTTGTCCCATTCCAATCAACCTTCACGCCATGCCAAGGCGAAGCAGTTAAAAGGGTATCTGCTGTTTTTTGAGCAATATTTAGCGAACCACTTATCTCAAATTAATAGAATAGCCGATTTTTTTAATAAAGATTTGGTGTTTAATAATAAGGAAAAAACAACATACTACAGTCAGTCTTTATCAAATGTACCAGCTATAGAAGCGCTAAGTCCAAATCCTGTTTTTAAGGTAGATGCGTGTGTGTATTATTCAGAAAAGAATGAGCAGCGTTTATATGTTGAAGCCACCATAGATAGTGAGAATTTATGCGATTTAAGTGAAGTAAAACAGCAAATTCTTTTAGAGCGTATCATAGTTGAACGCCCGTTATTTAAAAAATATTTAGCAAAAGCGAGAGGTGTTAATATGCCTTCCGAATTGGGTTTTGGCAGTACCGAGGTACGCGCTTTTTTAAGTATGCTTTACGGATTAAAGTTTAAGTGGTTTGAAGAAGAGGTCGATACCTTTTTTGGAAAGTCGGTAGTGCTAAGCTTTGCTATGTTAATGAAATACGAACGTAAGCATTTTACACCTATGGTATTTGTAGAAGCGTTTCAAAACCATTTAAAACGTATGCTAGCTGCTATCGAGAGGCAAAGTTTGTTTCCTTTGGTTTTTGAAAAATTGAATGAAATTGACCTGGATAAAGTAGAGAATAAAGTTGTTTTTCAGGGGTTTCTTAAGTTGTATCAGGACGTTATAAATGTGAAACAAGATGCCACTTATTTTGATAGAAAATCTAGGGTTTTTAATCATTTATTAGCTCGGTTTGGCGAAGATTTAAATGCTATTCCATGGAACGTTTCTCGCCGATTAGATATTATTAAAAGTGAAGCAGAACTACAAACCATATTGTTAGAAAAAAAATCGGCTTACCTCAATAATATTGAATCTCTAACGGCAGATACCGCCAAAGGAGAAACCTTTATTAGCGGCCAACCCGAAAGGAATCCATCGGGTTTAGAAAACACCATTATTGCAAAAACAGGCATTTTGCCACGTCTTACTCGAACTATAAAGTCCCAAGGAACTCTAAGTGAAAATGATGAAACTTTTTATGTTGTTGACCATATTTTACTAAGAACTTTTGTTACGCATAGCGAATCGAAATACGGCTTTAAGTTTGTCGATCCTAGTAAAAAGTATATTGGTGGTACTATTTTAAAAGCATCTTGGAGTGATACCGAAACAGACCGAGAGGCTTCTATAGAAAAATTCTTTGAAAATGATAAAAAGGATCCTGAGGAAACGGGGTTAACCTTTCCCGGATTACATAATATTGGAGAGGTAACAGATTTAGTTAAATTATTTCAGAAATCATCCGAAGAAAATAATCGGGTACGGTTACGCGAAGTTGAAAAAATTAGAGCGAAGGGTTTAGCTAAAGTAAAACGGGGTGAATACGGACAACGCAGACTGGTATACCAAAGAAAATTAACCAACCTTTTGCCATCAAATCAAGAGTTGATTGTAGATGAAGATTTTTTCAATCTATCTATATCTGTTGTGTTGCCAAAAACGTCTGAACGATTTAAAGATAATCAGTTTAAATCTTACATCAATGGGTTAATAGTAGAAAGAACGCCATCTCATATTAAAGTAAATGTTTTGTATGTAAATGCGGCAGATATGCATGCTTTTCAAACAGTTTATCATGAGTGGGAAAACCTGAAAACAGAAGAAACGAAATCTGGTGATACATTAAAAATGGCATCGTATAAAGTGTATAAAAAAATAATAGAATTTACTAATAAGCAAAATTGTGAAAAATAGAGATAGTAGAGTAGATCAGTGCATTGTTGCTTTTGAATATAACGAAAAAGCTGTGGCTTTGCGTTGCAATAATGTTATTGAATCACTTTTTGAATCTGCTATATTTTCCGCTATGGAAAGCGCTATTTCTAGTGAAATTCCAAACGAAATGGATATTCATTTAGATTCTTTAGATATCGATATTGGTGCTATTAATGAAAAAGACTTGCCATTTGAATTGGCAGACAGAATTAAAAATGCATTGGAAAAAGCATTGCGTAATACCTTAAATACACAATCAACTGGTATATTTAGTACGCAAGCCAATTCCAATAAAAGGTTTGATAATTATTTAATTTCAGCCTTAGAGTTTTATCTCATTAAAGGTTATTTCCCGAAATGGATGAGCCGCGAAGTTACTTTCGATCAAATAATTATAAATTTAATGCAAAGTTCGCCACAACATATTATTACTGTACTAAAAAAACACAGTAATAATCAATCGGTGATGTTTCGTATGTCGGCAGGTTTAAAACCCAAACTATTTCAAGATTTAGTTTATAAAATTAACCCTGTAAATTACGATTGGATTCTTAGTTTTCGAAATAAACTGAGTGCTATTGAAGATAAGTTGGTACTATCTAAATATGGTAGAAATGGCTTTTTACAATTAATAAATGCTTTTATTCTCGGTGCTTTATTGGAGCGTTCGGCAAATGCGTTAAATAAAATTAATTTTATCGAAAGTGTATTGTCTGCTTATATTTCCAAATTTTCTATTGAAAGTAAAACGTTGCTGTTAAAACTTAAAAATACTGATGATACTCCAGAGATTACCCGATTAATAGAAACTGTACTCCAAGAAAATCACAATATACATATTCGTGAATTTAATGGCACATCTGGTATAGAAATTAATCAATTTATTGCTGAGATTAATGCCGAAAACAAACCCTTCAAAATTGAAAATAGGCTTAGTGATAAAGCTGAAATTTTGGCGCTAATTAGTAATGAAAACCATAGAACAACTTTTCTAAATACGTTAAATGAGAAAGGTGTTTTTAAAATATTAGAATTGTTTTTTAAGCAGGAAGCAGCACGTGTGCTTCAGTTTATTAAGTCGTATAAAGCCGTATTCGATAAGATAGAAGGAAAAACCACGCACAAACTTTTAAAATCGATTGAAGGTTTGGCCTTATTTTCGGTGTTGTATCGAGAAAATATTTCGTTAGAAGCGCTAAATTATAACCATTTTTTTCTGGCACTTATTGCTATGGCCAATTATTCTGAACATTCAGAAAAGGTTGATAACCTAAAGCGTGAGTTTGCCAAAGGGCAAAGTGTTTTAAATCAAAATCGATTAAAAGTTCTAGCGGATGATAATCATGAAAATACCTTGAGAGATAGCGTTAATAAGGCCATTAAAAAACAACTAACAAGGCAAGAAGAGACACGTGAGATTTTATCTTCGGAAATTAAAAAACTCCTGAATTCGGTTATCATTAATAAGCGAAAAATAATAGATTACTATTTAATTTTTGGCTACTTACCTCAGGGAAACAAGGGGTTGAAGCTTGTGGATGTGAGGCAATTGTTTCATGAATTAATTAAATCGAAAGATCCGTTTTTTGCAAATAAATTACGCGATCATTTTAGTTCAAATTTGCTTTTCGGAAGTTTCGAACGTTTAATTACGAGTAATATTCAGATGGATTTTCAGACTTATTTGGAATATCATTTTCAAGATTCTATTCAGTTTTTAAAAAAAATAATTTCAGAATTAAAAGAGAAATACCTAGATGAAATTGTTGAAAACACACTATGGCAGCCTCAAGAAAATGAAATGATCCTCGAGGTTTTAATGGAAAGTCGAGGCCAGTATAAACCGGCATTATATGTGTTTTTGGTTAACCGAAGTTTTACTAGAATTTTTAGTAATGAAGTCGTACGTTCTAAATATTTAAGTGAAGTTTTACATTTGAAACTTCAAAATAAGCAACATAAAGCTGGTACTATTTCTGAGGTTGATATAGAGCAGATTATTGCACACGATTTGCATAACATTCTTAAAAAACATGCCGCGTTTGAAGGTGAAGCAAAAGTTAGGTTTTCCGAAGGAATTAATCAATTAACATATTATTTATCAGTTTACCCAGAAGTATTATTAAAGGTTGTTAGCCGTGAGGCCGCTGTAGATAAAACATTTATTTTCTGTCGCGCATACATGCCAAATAACGTGTGGGAACAGTTTGTTAGTTTGGTATCTTCCGATGTAAAATTAAAAGAAAAACTTAGTGCGTTTTATAAAATGACTACGCCTGTTTTCTCTATATTTAATAGCCAAACATTCAATATTGTTGATGCATATATTTCATTGAATAATAAGAATAATTTTCAAACTAAAACATTTTTTACTCTTATTTTAAATAATGATACTTATTTTGAAAGTTTGTTTCTGGCTGTTAAAAACAGAAAAATAGAGCTAAAATTAAATGATAAGCATCACATTTTTCAGCAACATTTTACAGCTTTAAAAAGTAGTGTTCCAAAATCTATAATTCAAGATGTTTCAGCAAATTTTTGGGGCAAATTAGTGTTACGGTTTTTCGTTCAACTTAAAATAGAAAATAAGGAAATGCAACTTCCTGAGTTTGCAAAATCATTTTTAAATCATACTAGAAAATCGTTTCATGTTATAAATAAAATGACTCTATATTATAAGATGTTGTTCGAGTTTCAAGCTTCTGATTCAAAAATTTTAACGTCATTATTAGGCATAGATTCAGTAAAATTAGCAAATGGTGCCTATCAAGAACAGGGCGTTAATTTAAGTTTTGAGCCTATTCAAAAGCAAAAAGAAGCTTTTGATATTCTTAAAAATAAGACTTCTAAAAATATTAGTGCTTTGGCATTTTATACGCATCATGATTATTTGCCTTGGTGGAGCGAGGTATCTTCACTTAAAAAATTGCTTGATAATATTTTTAACGAAAGTGAAATGTTAGGAAAAGCGTTCGAAACTATTTTTATAGAAGAGGAAGAAAATGAAGGTTTTGTCGCAGTTTTAGCAAAAAAACTTCCTGTGAATTTAATTGTGGTTTTTAGTTTGATATGCTCAAAGCATCAAAAAATAAATACACTTTGGAATGCTAGTTTAGTTTCAGAAAAACCAAAGTTAAAACGAGCAGCGAAGGACGAGGACGTTATTACTGAAAGAGCTATTTTGAATATTGAAATTGAAGGTAAAGTCCAAACTATAACGCTTAAAGAGGCACTTTATATTATGTCGGACAAGGCTATTTTAGATGTTTGGTTTAAAAACAATACCGCCGTTAAAAAGCAAATATTGTCATATTTAAAATTAGCTCCTTACCTGTATTTCGATCCTATTAACCCGCAGAAATGGCGGGCTTGGGTTTATGAATTTTCATTAACGTTTTATACGTCGGTTACTGAAAAACCGCGAGAAGCATTCCATCAATCTCTTTTTAATTTTCTTGTGAAACAAAATAAGAATATACCATGGGAAGTCGTTTTTAAAAGTATTGAAAGTCAATCGAAACAGGCGGGAAAACAGGAAATAATAACGATTCCGAAAGGTTTAAAACAAATTATAAAAGCAAGTAATAAAGAACTTATGAATACAACAAATACCGATTTAACTGGAGAATTTGTGAAAGTGGAAAATGCGGGCCTCATTTTGTTATGGCCTTTCTTAACGCAATATTTTCAATCATTAAATTTACTTAAAAGCGGTGTATTTTTTAATGAAGAAAGTAAGCATCGTGCATGCTATTTGCTACAATATTTAAGTTATGATAGCATAGATTTTCACGAAAACGAGTTCCTACTCAATAAATTATTGGTTGGGCTCCCTGTAAGCGATTTTTTATGGCCTGCAACTCCCTTAACAGAAACCGAAGTGGAGTGGTCGGAAAGCCTGTTAAATGGCTTTATTCAAAATTGGGAAAAGGTTAATAATTCGTCGGTTGAAGGTGTTCAGGTGAGCTTTATAAGGCGCGTGGGTTTAATTGAATTTCAAACTGAACAAAACATACTTAGAGTTGAAAAAAGAGGGATGGATGTTTTAATGCAGTTTATACCTTGGAATATATCCTTAATTAAGTTGCCTTGGATGGCCAAACCACTGCATGTAAACTGGATTTAAATCAACCGCAACATTTAATAGCTATGAAGCACAATTTACAAATACCGAAAATAGTTTTCAGAAACCGACTTTTAGTCGTGTTGTTTGTGGTGCTTAATTTATGCTCATTATCAGGTTTTGGTCAAGATATTGTAGTGAAACCATTGCCTATAGATTTGGACAGCACGAAGCTATTTCACGAAAAGGAAAAGGGCTTTATCCAACGTTTAAAGCAGACTTTAAAATTTAAACAAAATAAAACCGAAAAAGAAAAAGATAGAATATACCAATTTATGCTTGAGTTGGTTAGAGATAGCCTGATTAGTGTGGATTCGAATATGAACGAAATTGCCAAAGTACTAGATTCTTTAAAAATAGATGATAGTTTAAAAATAGAAGAGCTTCATGATAAATTTAATATTAATAAATTAGCGATAGACTCATTGAAAATAAAGCTTGTAGATTCTCTTGAGGTGGTTTTTAGAAGTAAACTAGATACGATTTTAAGCAATAAACTAAAAAATTATTTTGCGAATCAAAGTGTGTTAGATAGTGTTTCGGAAACCAGTTTAAGCCATTTAAAATCTGCAACATGTACTTGCGAATGGCGCGATGCGCAAACCAAAGCAATAAAAGATAGCATTTCGGAATGCTTGAATCACAAGGTTAAAATTATAGGCTGGCACAACTACTGGAATAATAAAGAAGAGGAATATAAAAACTATAACTACAATTATTTGTCGATTTTAAATTTATACGATTATTATGATTTAAAATTAAATGGTGGTCCAAAATACCCCGAAAAACTACAAGATTTAGGGCTTCAAGGTGGGGTAATTGCTATGGCGAAAAACAAAGGCACTAAAATAAACCTAACTGTGCATAGTAAATATCCAACTGAAATTGAAGGCTTTTTGGCACGTTCAGAATCTCAAAATCGATTGTTTAATGCTTTACAACACTTGGTTGATGAAGATCTAATTCAGGGGGTTAATATCTATTTTGAACACCTGCCTTTATCTAGTGAAAGAGAGTTCTCTCGTTTTATATCGTCCCTAAATGAACGTTTTAAAAATGATAATTTTAGTATTCAAATTACTATACCAGCCATATTTAAAGCGAAAAGTTTAGAGTATGCCCGTGCCTATAATTTTGCAGCATTAGTGCCCCATGTGAATAGTTTTATTGTGAGCACCGACCGAATGACTGATACTTTAGAATATTGGTCGCAAGCTAATAGCCCGTTGCATAGCGCATCCAAGCCTGAGTTTGGAACTATAGCATCTACAGTCGATTTTTATTCTAGCAAAATTCCGTTAACAAAATTAATTGTTTCGGTGTCATATTTAGGGCAGGAATGGCGCGTTGAAAATGAGTTTAACGATGTTGATAAGAGTTATAAAGGTCATATGGGGAGCTCTTATAAGTATACTGAGATTCTTAGGGATATTAAAAATAATAAAAACATAGTAAACGATATTGAGTGTGGCTACGATACCATACAAATGGCGGCCTATATTAATTGGAAGCAAAACAAAAATTGGCAAACGCAGTACAAACAAATTTGGTATGAAGATGAGCAGAGTTTAAAGGAAAAATATCGATGGGTTTTGCAGCGTGGTATTGCAGGTGTTTCAATTCGTGGTTTGGGATACGACGATGGTTATACAGGATTATGGGATGCTATAGGAACACATTTAATTGAAGTGAAATCGGCTAAAATTGATGCTGTTAAAGCTGAAAACTTAACAGAAAAAAGGTTAGTGGAATTTGACGCTTTTACGCGAATTGATTCTTTGTTAAGTGCTGATGGCGACGCGGCATGGGATGAAATTAAAAATCATAAAGATTACGGGATAACAGATGCTGTTGGAGTAAAAGTTTTTAATACGAAAATTTTTGAATATGGCGGATTATTTGAATTTGATAAGTGGTTTAATGTTGATGCTAAAGATGAATCTTCTATTTGGTATAAATATCAACCATATGATTATAGTCAAAATAAAAAAAGTAATGACGAGCGATGGAATTGGATGCAAAAGTACGCGCTTTACAGTGATTACAGTTGGGCCTTAGAAGAACAAACATACTATCTTACAGCTTATGGTAGGTCGTTACAAGAGGAGGTTTCTACGAAATATTTAGCCGACCAAGAAGCTAGTTTTTGCTTGTATCGTAGGCTTATTGTGTTCTCTAAAATTGGTTTTTATGGAGCGGCATTTTTCTCGGTTTTAATTCTTTTGACCATTTTAAGAATAAATTATTTAGATCGGTTTAATAAAGGAGGTACTTATCAGCGAACTATATTACAAATATTGTCTTTAGTTTTCGCCATTATTGCTGCCGTATTACTTTTTTATGGTTTATATATTACCCCTTATTTTAGTGAGTTTGGAGCATCAAATCAAGGCAGAATAAGTATTTATTGGATATTTATTATTCTTGTTTTGGGAGTACTTGTTGGTATTTTTATTCATTACCGCTATTTCAGAGGGAAATACTCTCATAAAAACTTGCCTTAAATTTATAGACATTATTTTTTCAATTTGAAGTCAGAAAGCAATTAGGTTTCCTTATTTTTAAAGTCTCCAAAAATTTCAAAATTTCAAAATCTATAATATGGCTTTGAATTTCAAAAGAGAAGCAATAGTTGCTAGTTTATACTGTCTATTAAAAAAATCAATACTTCGAATGCAAAAAATAAAATCAATCTTTTTTACGCTTTGTTGCGCTATATGCACATGTAATAGTATGGCTCAAAACCCTATTACAAATGCAAAAGGAGTGTCCGATCCACACATTCGGGTATTTAATGATACCATTTATCTATACAGTGGTCACGATTCTAACCCTACCGATAAAATATGGGATATGAAAGATTGGCGTGTGTTTTCAACCACTAATTTGTTAGATTGGACGTTGGAAGAAACCATTTCTCCAAACGATAATTACATGGCAAAAGGTACCAAAGATTGCTGGGCAAGCGATGCCGCCACCAGAAACGGGCAGTACTATTTTTATTTCTCCGATAGAAAACGGGGTATTGGTGTAATGTCTTCTGATAAACCTACTGGGCCTTTCAAAGATGCCTTAGGGAAACCATTGGTATCGCCTTTGCATGATCCTACCATTTTTGTTGATAATGATGAAAATAAAACACCATATTTAGTTTATGGCGATAAATCCGACGCTTATTATATTGCGGAATTAAACGAAAATATGATTTCAACTGCCGAAACTCCAAAAGCTATTACCATAACAGGAGAAGGTTGGGCAAATGCACCGGCATGGATGGATAAAAATTATTTATTTAAAGAAAAAGACACCTATTATTTAAGTTGGGGGCAACATTATGCCACATCCAAAAATATTTATGGGCCATACAAAAGTGCTGGAGTTTTCGGTACTGGCCATCATTTAGATGAATTTGCTCACGGAAGTTTCTTTTGGTGGAAAGGTCAGTTTTATCATGTTTGGTGCTATTATATCAAAAATGGTTTCAAATTTAGAGAAACTATAATGTCTTATTGCCACGTTGCTGACGATGGAACAATAGTGACCGATACCGCGTTTTTAGATGCTCATTTTAAAAATGGAGTGGGGCAATATAATGCCTCTTGGGATAAAATAGAGGCGGAGTGGTTTTACGAAAAATCATTAGAAATTGCTAAAACAGGGACAAAAATGAACGGGTTTGTTTTATCGAATATTAAAAACGACAGTTGGGTGAAGTTTGCAAACGTCAATTTTGAAACTAGCCCATTAAAAATCGAAATTCAATTAAAAAATACTGAAGGTGAAGGCAAAATTGAAATACGAGAAAATAGTATTTCTGGTCGAATATTAGCTGAAGTTTCAGTAAAAATAAATAAGGGAAATCAATCAACCACGTTGCTTGCTTCCATGAAAAAAGTAATCGGTAAAAAAGATATCTACCTTAAATTTACAGGTAATAAAACGTTTAAAACCGAACTGGATTACTTCAAGTTTATAGATTAAGTTTTTTTCTGTTTTAGTCGCTATTGAGAGTGTTATAAAATAGATGTAATGTCTCTTTTGAAATACTCCAATCGGGCGGTTTTATATTGCCCCAAGCCTTTGGTGTGTCAGACATATTAAAATAATTAACACCTATAATTTGTGGGTTCTCTTTTAAAACTTTTGCGGCTGCTTCTAACCATTTAGATTGGTATGCTTCAGGACCTTTAACTCCAAATTCGGTTATAAAAAGAGGTTTATCAATAAAGCGAATACGTCTGTATTTTCGATTAAAAATAGTTTTAAAAGATTCTTGTTTATTGGGGTCTGTAATGTTTTTATCAGGTAAGCCATAAATAGCAATGCTTATCATGTCTACAACATCATTCCCTGGATACCATTCTATGGAGCCTCGATCGCCAGCCGGGCCCCAAACTCTTTTTAATGTGGCAGGTAATTCGGCTTTAAATGTCATAAAGTAACGAAACGATTTTATATAAACAATGGGGTCTTGACTTTGCCAAGGATACCGAGTAATTGGGATTTCCATTTCATGTGCATACCTTAGATATACATTGCGTTTAGTATTTAGAATAATGTTGTAGAAAGAATTAATTTCTTCATCGTATTTCCCCGCAGTTATATGTTGTAAAACTTCCAAATCGGTACCTTTTTCAGGTTGAGGAAATGGTTCAAATGTTACAATAACATCATGATTACGTGCGATAACCATATTAAATTTTTTTTGAAAACTGCCATCGTTTAAATTCGAAAAATCGGCAAAAAGATGTTCAACAGAAATAATTTTTTCATCATTAAGTAAATTTTTTGGGTCGTATAATCCAATTTTTAGTTTTTGCTCTAAGTTATTTTTATTAATAGGATTTGGACGTTTAAAATTATCCGAAGCATAAATAACATGGCGTTCATTTTCAATTGTATTTGATATTTCAGTAACCAATTGGTTATCTAATAAGTTACTCGGGGTTTGTTTAGAGCCAAATACAAAAATAGGTTTGTCTAAAAATCTTAAACGGTGCAAACGGCGTTGTAAATCGTATGTTGTAGAATAATCATTTGGATAAGCATTTAAGTTTATTTCTGAATTACTTTTTAAAACAATCGATGCGACATCCACAACGGCATCGCCTGGGTAATATTCCAATACACCAGGATATCCTGAAGGGCCCCATACTATTTGAGATTGCGGCGCATAGGTTTTGCAAAGTTTAGCGAAATACTCGAATGCCTTTATATATTCATAAACATAACCTTGCCATGGATAGAGTTTATAAGGCACTTCTACTTCTGGATTAAATCTAAAATAAATATGAGGTCTATCTTTAATTAAGTTGTTGCAAAGTTGCTTAATAACATCATCAAAATAACCGTTAACCAAATCAGTCATAGGATTGTTTTTATAGGAAGAAATGGCATTGGTTCCCCAAGTTTCAACCGTTATCATTAACGGTACGGTATCGTTTTTCCATTGGTTAATTTTCGATTGATCAAAAGTGATGCCTTCAGATTTGGAAAGTTTTAAGCGGTAATGATAAAATTTACTAAAAAGTTTGTTCTCGTTTTCTGGATGGAATGAAAACTGTGCAATTACAGGTTCCGAAGTAGCTTCTTCTAAAGTGTTAGAAAGTCGGATGGAAACTAGATTTTTTATAAAAGTATTGTTTTTGATAACAAGAAACGCCACTAAAAAAAGAGATATGCCTGTAGCAATGATTAGTTTTTTGTATTTATTTAATAGCTTCATAATTAAAATATACTTTTAATTTTTAGATTTCATTAAAGTATGGTTTACAAAATCACTTTGGTGTTGTACCCAAGCTGCAATGCGTGTTCTTGCATGTAAAATAGCTTTTGGTGTAGTTGTGTTAATTATATTTGTGGTTTCATTAGGGTCTAAGTTTAAATCGTAAACTTCAATATGCCCCGTGCTTTCGTTAAAAATATATTTCATTTTTCCTTTTCGATAACCGAACAAATAATCGGACCAGGGCGCAAAGAAAAAGGCCTCGTCATGGGTTGTGTTAATGAGGTCTCGACCTTGCCATGTTTTTGGAGTATCTATGTCCAAAATAGAAAGTGTTGTCGTTGATAAATCTTTCAGCGAAGCAATATCATCTGTTCGTTGGCCGCTAAACAATTCTGGATTAATAAATAATAAGGGAACTCTTAGGTTTTCTTCATAAATGTCAGAAGCATGTCCGTATTGTTGATGTTGCCCAAAAGCTTCTCCATGGTCTCCTGTAACCACAACTAAGGTAGATTTGTCTAGCTGTTTTTCTTTTAAAACATTCAAAATACGACCTATCATTTCATCGTTATGTTTAATAATATTCAAGTATCTGTTGAATTCTATATTGTTTACACCAAAATCAATTTCTTCTTTCGAAAAGAAATACGGATAATGTGCTTGAACCGTCCAAAGTACTGAGAAAAAGTTTTTAGAATCTATTTCATCTAACCAAAGCTCAAACTGTTCGGCAAGGCACAAATCATCAATGCCATCTCCTTCCGTATAGGCGTTTTGTTTGAATTGATTGGAACAATTAATAGCTCTGTAATCTTTAACAACATCAAATCCACGATAACTTAAAAACGTATTACTTTTTAAAAAATCGAGGTTTGCTGATGAAAAAAAGGATGTTGCATATCCGTTATTTTTTAAAATAGAAGATAGTGTTGGGTGGTTAAAATCGGGTTTTTCTTGAGTTAAACTCTTATATGATATATTCGGGTAAATTCCTCCTAATATTGATGTTAATGATTTGTTAGTCGCAGGGGCATGCGCATACATATTATTAAAAATTAGGGCTTGATTAGCATATTTGTTAAGGTTAGGATTTATTTGATATGCTCCGCCATATAAGTCAAAATATTTAGAGCCAGTAGATTCTAATATAATATAAATTACATTTTTAATCGGATTTATTTTAGACGAGTCTAGAGCTGTTATTGATTGTTTACCCGCATTAGGAATAAATGTTTTATCGATGTCCGATAGTTCCATTGAAAAGAATGAAGCATCGCTATCATTTTTCGCAAAAGATGATACCATGGCTAAAATGGCATTGTCGGTTTTTCCTTTATCTTTAATTGTTTCAGCTTGTTTTGTTTGATAAAAAAGGAAACCAGCAAGGATACTACTAACAATGATGATTGTGCGTTTTATTTTTTTATCCTTTAAAAGGATAGGATATAGATGTTTAAAAATATTTTGCAATACTATTAATGACAAGCCTAAAGCGAGTAAATTAAAAATGATACTTACCGATAAGTTTTGCTGTAAAGCACTTTTGGCATCTTCGCTGCCTAAAAAATCGGAATAATACAACCATTCATAATTAAAAGGTTGGCCGATATAAATAACAGTAGTGATATTAATAAAGGCAATTAAAACAGATAAGAAAGCTAAACCTATACATATGTTATAAATAGTATTAGTGAGGTTCTTTTTTCTTTTAAAGATAACAAAAAGAGAAAGAAATAAGGTTGTAAATAAAGCGACGTAAAGTAAATCGCTAGTACTTGCCTTAACAAGTTTAAATATGTTGTTTGGGCTCGTGTATAATGTTTTTGGGTGTAAACCAATTATTTCAGCACGTGCCATAACATGCAATAAGCCCATGCTTAAACTTAAAAATAATATTTTAGAAAAAACAGAAACAGGGGGATAGTATTTATGTGTCTTTTTTACAGTAAAATAAACGATAAGCAAAAGTATGGATAAAGTGATTAGTACTATCCAACCATTAGTTATAATAGCCGAATTAAGTTTTTGTTGTGGTAAGTTGTAATTAGCCTCAATAGTTATTGGGGTGTCTTTATCAAAGGTTATGGTTTTATTATATTTCCAATCCCAAAAATCGGTGTATACTCCAGATTTGTTTTTGGTTATCCAAAAGCCAAAATATATTACTTCGTTTTTTTTTAAAGTTATGGAAACTTTAAAAACGCCCTGAGTTAATACCATTGGGGTGTATAACTTACCTTGTAGTAGCTTGGTGTTTTTATTTAAAGAAAGTAATTCTGAATTAGAAAAACCTTCAACCCCCCAAACAAAATTAACATTACCAGACTCAGGGGCGTGATATATTATTTCTTTTGTTATAGTATTTAATAGGGCAGAAGAATCGTTACTTGTGTTGGAATGTGTAACCTCGAAATTAGAAAGTATTTCAGTATTATTAGCCTCATGAGCTCGAGCACACCAATTTATTAGAAGAAAGAGGAGGATGCAGAAATATGAGAGTTTATTTTTATTTTTCATCAAACAGTTGAGATAGTAATTTATGCAACTAAAATATGATAAAAAATGAAAGTAATTTGTTTACAGCAACTTTAATAAACTAAAGCGACTCCCGATCAATAAAATTAAACGGTACTTTTACTTTGCCTTTTTGTTTATTTAAAATCATTTGGGCAGCAGTTTCGCCCATAATTTTAAAATCTGTAGATATTACGGTAATACCTAATAATTCCTTTAGTGGCGTATCATTGTACGATATAATCCCGATGTCTCGGCCTAGTTTATACTCATCTTCTCGTACTTGTTTTACCAAATTTACTAAATCGGCTTCTTCAATAGTAATAAATAAATCTCCTTTTTTCAAAATCATATCTTCATATACTTCGTCTAAAATTTCAAAATCGAGTTGATGTTCTACACAAAATTTTCTAAAACCATGTAAAATACGTCTAGGATAAGGGTAAACAGCCTTGTCCGGATAAATGAGCATGATTTTTTTGTACTTCTCTATTTTCGCTATACCTTCCTTTAATGCGTTATAAATATCGTTTTCGAAATCCTGATAAATTTCAATTAAATCACCTTTAATATCAGGGTTAATATTGTCAAGAATAAGTAATTTATCTTTTGGGATTTTTTTTATAGCTTCAATAACAGGCTCAGTTAAACTAACATGTTTGAGCGCTTCTGTTTTAAAATGAGGCATAATAACAAAATAATCGTAAGCCATTTTGTTTTTATCTAATAAGTTTAAAAACAAACTTTCGTCGCAATGATAAATATGTAAATCGGTGTGCGAATTAGCACCAATAGCATTAACAAAATGGTTGTAAGTCCGCATTTTATATGAGCTTAACTTATTAACCAAGAATAAAATATTCACTTTAGAAATTAAAGATGTGCGAGATATATAGTATCCTTTACCACGAATAGAGGTGATAATATTACGTTCTTTTAAAATATTGTAAGCCTTTTCAACCGTATCCCGAGATAAGTTGAAGGCTTCACTAAACATATTTATTGACGGGATTTTTTCATCCATAGATAAATTTCCCAAAGAAATATTAGTTATTATAGAATCTATAATTTGCTGATATTTGGGGATTCTAGTATTGTTGTCAATTTTTATATGTTCAAACATGTTTATGCAAATCACTTTTAATTTGTTCTTCCAAAGTAATGATATAGCACAAGTATACGAAATTTCGACTTAATTAAAATTTAGTGTCTTAAAACAGTCTAAATACAATATTGAATTTATTTTGAAACCTACTGAAAGAAAATGAAGCATCTGTTAAGTGTCTTTATTATAGTTGTTTAGAGGGGTGTGTTTCTAGAGGAATAATTGTATTTATAGAAAAAAAACATCAGTTGCAGTACAGTACAGGATACAATAGTCTATCTTGAAGTCTATTTTTGATATCATAAAAAATTATCTTAAACATTAATCATGAAAGAAATTACGAAGAGTTTTAAATACGTCGATTATTTATGGGACGATCAAAAGGCATTATCATTTGGCGATAACCAAGTAGATTTATTTTTATACCGATCTAATATTTTAGGGGCAGATTTACGAATTACGAATTACGGTGGTGGTAACACAAGCTGTAGAACTATAGAAAAAGACCCACTAACGGATGAAGATGTTGAGGTGATGTGGATTAAAGGTTCTGGTGGCGATATAGGCACTTTAAACAGAAGTGGTATTGCAGGAATTTATACCAAAAGATTACGCGATTTAAAAAATGTTTACGGTGGTTTAGAAGATGAAGATAGAATGGTTGGCCTTTTTAACCATTGCATTTACGATTTAGATAGTAAAGCACCTTCAATTGATACGCCTTTGCACGGTTTGTTGCCTTTCGCACATATCGATCACTTGCATCCCGATGCGCTTATAGCCGTTGCTGCTGCCGAAAATAGCGAGCAAGTAACCAAAGAGATTTGGGGCGATACTATGGGCTGGGTACCATGGCAACGTCCGGGTTTCGATTTAGGACTTCAAATTGAAAAATGTTTAGCCGATAATCCAGGAATTCGCGGTATTGTTTTAGGGAGTCACGGTTTATTTACTTGGGGTGATACCTCTTACGAATGCTACATGAATAGTTTAGAAGTTATTGAAATGGCTTCGGAATTTATCGAAAAGAAGATAAAAGAAAAAGGTAGTGTTTTCGGCGGTCAGAAAATAGAAAGTTTACCGAAAGCAGAGCGTTTAGAAAAAGCAGCACAAATGATGCCTTTATTAAGAGGTTTGTGTTCTTCGGAAAACAGAATGATTGGACACTTTTCGGATACCGATGTGGTTATGGAATACATCAACAGTAATGATTTAGAACGTTTGGCACCTATGGGAACCTCTTGTCCAGATCACTTCTTACGTACAAAAATTCAACCTTTAGTATTAACATTAGATAAAAACGAAGATGTATCAGATGCTGATGCTATTTTAAAGAAATTAGAACCTGCTTTTGCAGCTTACAGACAGGAATATGCAGATTACTACAATACTTGTAAAAAGGATAATAGTCCTGCCATGCGAGATGCCAACCCGGTAATCATTATTTATCCAGGAGTTGGTATGTTCAGTTTTGCCAAAAACAAGCAAACTACGCGTGTAGCCAATGAGTTTTACATTAACGCAATTAACGTAATGCGCGGTGCTGAAGCCATTACAGCATATACCTCTTTACCAAGACAAGAAGCTTTTGATATTGAATATTGGTTGTTAGAAGAAGCCAAATTATCGCGTATGCCAAAGGAGCAACCACTATCTCGAAAGGTAGCGTTTGTAACTGGAGCAGGTGGTGGTATTGGTAAAGCCATTGCCGATAAATTAGCTGCGGAAGGGGCCAATGTGGTACTAACTGATATTAATGAAGATAGTTTAAAAGAAGCGCATGCTACATACAAACGCGATGTTTCTACTTATGCTATTTGCGATGTAACCAACACCGATTCTATTGCATCGGCTTACAAAAAAGCATGTATTGAATTTGGCGGAGTCGATATTATTGTGCACAGTGCAGGTTTAGCCATTTCAAAACCATTAGAAGAGACTACGGATAACGACTGGAATATTCTACAAAATATATTAGTAAAAGGACAGTTCGATTTAGCAAAACAATCGGCAGCCATTATGCGCAAACAAGGTTTAGGTGGAAATTATATTGCTATTGCTAGTAAAAACGGATTAGTAGCAGGGCCAAACAATGTGGCTTATGGTACAGCAAAAGCAGCACAACAACACATGGTTCGTTTATTGGCTGCAGAATTAGCAAAAGACAAAATTAGAGTAAACACCGTAAACCCAGATGGCGTTATCGTTGGAAGTAAAATTTGGGAAGGTGCTTGGGCCGAAGGTCGTGCAAAAGCCAACGGTATTACTGTTGAAGAATTACCTGCGTTTTATGCAAAAAGAAATCTTTTAAATGAAATTATTACTCCAGATGATATTGCTAATGGCGTATTTTCTTTAGTTGGAATTTTAGATAAATCGACAGGAAATATTATAAATATTGATGGTGGCATGGCGAATGCCTTTGTTCGTTAACAACACAAAAATTAGTTTAGTTATAGTTTGTTTAGTGAAAAACTTCCATAAGTTCTAGTTGAAGTTTATGGGAGTTTTTACTTTTAAAAAGATATTAAAATTATGAAAATACAAAAAGAGCAAATCTCTGATTATAATAAAAATGGATTAGAAAGTCATAACGAAAGCTTTGATTTTTTAGCCAACAAATTAACAAAAAAAGGACATGATGTTACTAGCATTGTATCTAAATTAGCCGATTTCCAAGTGGCTATACCAAGTTGGGCATTAGGTGCTGGTGGGACCCGTTTTGGACGTTTTTCATTTTATGGAGAACCTTCTAGTTTAGAACAAAAAATTGAAGATGTTGGTGTTTTACACGCTTTAACACAAACGGCAGGTGCAGTATCGCTTCACATTCCGTGGGATGTGCCATCAGATTATAATGCGATTAAAGAATTGGCTAACGGATTAGATATTAAGTTTGATGCCGTAAATTCAAATACTTTTCAAGATCAAAAAAACGCAAAAGAAAGTTATAAATACGGTTCGTTAAGTAACACCAGCGAAGCCGTTCGTCAACAAGCTATTGAACATAATTTAGATGTTATCAATATCGGAAACAAACTAGGCTCTAAAGCCTTAACGGTTTGGTTGTCTGATGGGTCTTGTTTTCCAGGACAAAATAATTTTCAAACGGCATTTCAAAATACACAAGATAGTTTAAAGGATATTTACAAAGGTGTGCCAGACGATTGGAAATTACTTATTGAATACAAACCTTACGAACCCAATTTTTACAGTACCGTTATTCAAGATTGGGGAGCTTCATTGATGTTAGCTAACGAATGTGGTGAAAAAGCATTCACTTTAGTCGATCTTGGACATCATCTTCCAAATTCTAACATCGAACAAATTGTGTCTATCCTTCAACTAAAAGGAAAATTAGGCGGTTTTCATTTTAATGATAGTAAATATGGTGACGATGATTTAACCGTTGGTAGCATTAAACCTTACGCCTTGTTCTTAATTTTTAACGAATTGGTTTACGGCATGGAAAATAATCCTCAAAATCCAGATTTAGCATGGATGATTGATGCGAGCCATAATGTAAAAGATCCTTTAGAAGATTTAATTCAATCTTTAGAAGCCATTCAGGAAGCTTATGCCAAAGCATTACTTATCGATCAAGCCGCTTTAAAAGCAGCACAAATGGATAATGATGTGGTGAAATGTCAAGAAATTTTACAGGGTGCTTACCGTACCGATGTAAGGCCATTATTAGAAAAAGCACGCTTAAATAGAGGCGGCGTTTTAAGTCCAATTAATGCATATAGAGCATTGGATGTTCGTGGTGGACTTATAAAAGAAAGAGGGAAAAACACAATAGCTACAGGACTTTAATCTTTGTAGAATGAAAAAAAAGGTTACCGCAGTTTTTGATATTGGTAAAACCAATAAGAAATTTTTTCTATTCGATAAGAATTTTAAAGAAGTCCATAAAGAATACATTTCTTTTGAAGAAATAGAGGATGAAGATGGGCATCCCACCGAAAATCTTCCTGCATTACATAAATGGTTAAAAGATGTTTTTAATCGTATTATTAATGCGAAAAAATTTGATATAAAAGCCATAAATTTTTCAACTTATGGTGCCAGTTTGGTGCATATTGATGAAAATGGAAAACCTTTAACACCGCTCTATAATTACACCAAACCGTTGCCAAAAGAGATTGTGTCGTCCTTTTTTGAAACTTATGGTCCAAAGGAAGCTTTTCTAAAAACCACGGGTTGTGCCGATTTAAGCATGCTGAACTCAGGTTTACAATTGTATTGGCTAAAAAAAATGCAACCTGAAATTTTTAGTAAAATAAAATACACCTTGCATTTACCGCAATATTTGAGTTTTGTTTTTACGGGAATTCCAATAAGCGAGTACACCAGTATTGGATGCCATACAGCCCTTTGGGATTATGAGAAAAAAGATTACCACAGTTGGGTATATAAGGAAGCAATTAATAAAATTTTACCACCCATAGTGTCAACCGAAACGAGCATTAATATGAATTATAACGGCAGTCGAATAAAAATTGGCGTTGGCATTCATGATAGTTCTGCAGCACTTTTACCTTATGTGAGAAGTATTAAGAAAAAGTTTGTTTTAGTCTCAACAGGTACCTGGAGTATTGTTTTTAATCCCTTTACGGAAAAGCCAAATTCAGAAACACTTTTTAATAAAGATACTCTTAATTATATGCGTATTAATGGTAAAGCTGTTAAAGCAACGCGTATATTTTTAGGGAATGAATATAAGTTGCAAGTAGCTAAACTAGATGAGTATTTTGGGGCTAAAGAAGATTTTCATCGTTCTGTAAAGTTTGATTTTAATATTTATTCTGAAATTATGCTAGATTTTAAACATTGTTACAAATGGGAAAGTTTTTCAGATGAAAATATGCCTGATGAAACGCAAATTAGGTATCATAAGTATGAATATGCTTATCATCAATTAATGATGGAGCTTGTTTTACTTCAAGTTAAAGATATTAAAGGCGCATTAGGCGAAAACAGTATTGCACGCATTTATATAGATGGCGGTTTTAGTAATAATGATATTTATATCAAATTATTATCGCATCATTTTAGAGGGAAAAAATTAAGTACTACAGATGCTTCATTAGGCTCAGCTTTAGGTGCAGCTATTTCAATTTCAGATAATAAACTCAATTCTAAATTTTTGAAAGAAAATTATGCGCTTAAAAAGCATGTGCCTTTTATAGTTAGCGGATAATTGTTTTTTCAATTGAAATTATATTTTTATTCGAGTAAATCAATAACATAAAAACCCTTGATAAAAAAAAACATCAGTAAATAACCATGATAGTACAGGATAGGTTTTTTATAATTATCCTTTATTTTTCGTAAGTCGAATTTATTCTGAAATTCAACTTATACCAACACCACCAACTAAACCAAAATTATGACAAAATACGAACAAGCAGAAGGCATTTTAGACGATGCTTCTGGAGGTGAATTTGAAAGAACACCCGTGCCAAAATCTAAACTTAAAGGTTGGAAAAGCTTTATAGGGATGTATGCGGGCGAACACGCAGCAGGTACCGAATTTATGATTGGTCCACTCTTTTTAACAGCCGGTGTTAGTGCTTTCGATTTAATTATAGGTTTACTCTTAGGAAATCTATTAGCGGTTTTAAGCTGGCGGTTTCTAACTGCCGAAATTGCCATTAAAAATAGGCTAACTTTATATTTTCAATTAGAAAAAATTTGTGGTAAAAAATTGGTGACAGGATACAATCTGGCCAATGGTATTTTGTTTTGCTTTTTAGCAGGCTCCATGATTACGGTTTCTGCAACCGCCGTTGGTATTCCGTTCGATATGCCGATGCCAAAACTAACAGACACGATGCCTAATGGCGTCACTTGGGTGGTTATTGTCATTATCATTGGTGCCGTGATTTCTTTAATTGCAGCACGTGGTTACGATACAGTAACAAAAGCAGCAAATGTAATGTCGCCCGTTATTGTGATTGCTTTTTTAGCTTGTGGTGTTGTGGCACTTAATCAATTAGGTGTTGGTAGTTTTTCAGATTTTTGGAACATTTGGGGAGAAGGTGCCGAGCCTTTTCCTGGGCAAATAAAATTCACGTTTTGGCATGTTGTTATTTGGTCTTGGTTTGCTAATGGTGCCATGCATATTGGGATGTCCGATTTATCGGTATTTAGGTTTGCAAAAGAAGCTAAAGCAGGTTGGGCAACAGCAGCAGGAATGTATGTTGGCCATTATATGGCGTGGATAGCCGCTGCATTATTATATGCTGTATATTTAAAATCACCAGAAGCCATGGCTTTTTTAAGTAATGGCGATGCGCCTCCGGTAGCACCAGGTCCACTAGCATACAATGCTATTGGTGTCTTTGGAATTATAGCTGTGGTATTGGCTGGTTGGACTACTGCAAACCCGACTATTTATAGAGCAGGATTAGCTTTTCAAGCTATTTTGCCAAAATTATCAACGGCAAAAGTGACTATTTTAGCTGGAACTATTGCAACTATAGCAGGGTTGTTTCCGGCATTTGCCATGAAGCTTTTAGGTTTCGTTGCGTTATACGGTTTCATATTGGCGCCATTTGGAGCTATTATTGTTTTTGAGCATTTTTTCCATAAGAAGGTAGGTATTATTAAAAATTATGCTGAAGTTGCAAACCTTTCCTTTAATAAATCGGTGTTTTGGGCTTGGGCGATAAGTTTCGGTTTGTTTTACTTTATATCCATCCAATTTGATGTGTTTTTATCCTTTGTAACATTGCCTGCATGGTTATTATGTGGGGTCTTGTTTTTGGTGTTCAGTAAACGTTTTCAGAATAAATAATTTTTCAGAATAAAAAATATAAGTTAAACGCCGCTAATGGTCTTTTTGTAAGATGATTTGCGGCATTTTTGCAACTTATTTTGATTGATTTAGTACCGTTTAATATGCTCGGTTGGCGGTGCTCCGTGTTTCTAATTGAAGCATGCTTTAATGTTATTTTGAGTTCAACCGTGACACTTGAAACACAAAAGAATAAGAGTTTTTTAGATTATATATTTAAAAATAGACTTAAAATGATTATTAAGCCTTTTTATGTTGTTAAACCCGGTAAACGGGGAATGGTTTTGATATAAAGAGCTATAATATTGCTGAGGTTTTTACGCTAAGTTTTAAATTTACGCACTGCTTACGCTTCGTTTAAAAGAAACCGATATCAGCTACTATTATCGGAGAAGAATACAAAAATCGTCATTCTGAAGTTTGTGTTAAAGGGGGAATGCGATTGTATTACAATCAGAAAAATTAAATTATCTAATTAAAACAGCTGGAGTTTTTCATCCTTAAAAAACCGGTTAATTTATTTAAGTTTGTATTAAAGTTGAATAACCAAAAACCATCAAACCATATAAAATAAATGAATTGGAGATTATATATTGTATTTCTTTCTCTTTGTGTTTCGTTTTCAGCTCTAGGACAATTCAAAAATTTAAAATTTGAGAATCTAGATAAAATTGATGGACTCTCAAGCAGCACTTGTTCTGAAATATTTCAGGATAGCGATGGGTATTTATGGTTTGGGACAATTGATGGTTTAAACAAATATAACGGATATGGTTTTGAGGTTTTTAGGCCAAACTTAAACGATTCGACTTCCATTAGTAATATCCGAATTAATACTATTACAGAAGATAAAAATGGTAATTTATGGATTGGTACTAACAACGGCCTCGATATTTTAAATAAAAAAACACAACAATTTTCGCGTGTAAATATTTTTGAAAGTGAATCTCAAATTTCAAACACCAATGAGGTTATAAATAAACTGTTGTTTGATGAGGTTAGGAATACCATTTGGGTAGCAACCAATAAAGGTGCGGTGAAAATTGTTTTAAAAGAAGGTGATGTTAGCCCGTCTAACTTAAAAATCACAAGGTTTAATAATAACGAAAATGATAAAAACTCTTTAGATGATAACTATGTAAATGTTGTTTTGAAAGATGAAAACAACAATATATGGCTGAGTACAAATGGGGCTTGTTTAAATAAATATAATGAAGTCGAAAATAATTTTGAAAGGGTTTTAATTGAAAATAAACGATTTTATGAGCTCAACCATATTTCTAAACGCGTTTTTATTGATAATGATGGCGATTTTTGGATAGGTAACGATGTTTCTAATTTAATTCTATGGAATCCGAAAAATCATAGTTTTAATCATGTTTCTATTGTTGAAAACAAAGCGCCAATACAAGATTTTTATCAAGATGAAAATGGTATTATTTGGATTTCTACCGATGGTTATGGTTTGTTATTATACAATAAACAGGAAAAAAAACTAGAGCAAAGTATTGTTAATAATCCGTTCGATCCTTTTTCTTTACCCAACAATCAACCTTCAAAAATATTCCAAGATCGTGATGGTGTGTTCTGGATTGGTAGCTATGATAAGGGCGTGAGTAAGTTAGATCCTTCTAAAAACTTTTTTGGTCATCACTATTATCAACCTAATAACCCAGACGGACTTAGCGAAAAAATTGTCCAATCTGTTTTACAAGATTCGAAAGGGCGTATTTGGCTAGGTGCTTATAATGGCGGTTTAAATTTGTATGATCCAGAAACGAATACATTTAGAAATTTTGCACAGAATCCTAACAATAAAAACGCATTAAGTTCAAATAAAATATTATATACTTTTGAAAGCTATAATGGTGATATTTGGATATGCACTTATGATGGTGGTTTAAATAAATTTAATCCTGAAACCGACCAGTTTGAACGATTTTTTCATGATGAAAAAAATCCTTTGACCATAGAGCAAAATGCGGTTTGGACGGGCGTTGAAGATGCTCAAAAACGTATTTGGCTAGGTTTAAAAAGTGAAGGTTTAAATATTTACAACCCTAAAAATAAAACGTTTCATAGTTATAAAAAAAACTTAGCAAGTAATAATATTTTTACGGTATTTATCGATTCTAAAAACCGATTACTTATTGGTACTAATTTAGGGTTGAATGTTTTAGATTTAAATACTTTAACGGAATTTATTCCAAAAACATTAGACTTTTCCGAAGTAAAAGAAAAAGGAATTACTGGGCAGAAGATAAATTTTATTACGGAAGATGTTTTGCACAATATTTGGCTAGGTACCGATAATGGTGTTTTTAAGTTAGATACCAATTTAAAAGTCTTAAAATCGTATGCTTCAGCAAACGGCCTGCCTAATAACTTTGTTGTTGGCTTGGTAGAAGATGATGATAAAAATTTCTGGGTAACCACCAAAAACGGTTTGTCATTCATCAACACTAAAACAGATCAAATTAAAAATTTTAATACGCACGATGGTGTACAAGGTGCGGAGTTTCAAAGTAAATCGATAACCAAAATTAAAGATGGTAGAATAATAGCAGGAGGTATCAATGGTTTCAATATTTTTAATCCGAAAAGAATTAATTTAAAATCAGCGGCAGTATTAAAACCCAAAATAACTGGTTTTCGTTTAAATAATAAGAAGATAAGTTACGGCGATTCTGTAAACGGTCGAGTACTTCTAAATAAAGCTATTTCTCAAACCAATCACATAGAGTTACAGCATAATGAAAACTATATTTCGTTTGAGTTCGAAGCGCTTTTTTATAATAATCCGGAACATGTTAAGTATGCCTACAAAATGCATGGTATTGATGATAGCTTTATAACCGTTGATAACTCGCGTGTTGTTAATCAGGCTAATTTACTTCCAGGTACTTATACTTTTGAAGTTATTGCATCTATTGATAATGCATGGGATAAAAGTGAATCGGCGGTAATCAATATTGAAATTTTGCCACCACTCTGGAAAACTTGGTGGGCATATTCCATTTATTTTATACTAACCATTGGGTTGGTTTGGTTTTTTATGAGGTTGTATAGTAAAACTATTCAGGAATCTCAGGAACGAAACCTAGATTTAATGAAACTTCAGTTTTTTATAAATGTATCTCATGAGTTTAGAACACCGTTAACGCTTATTTTAAATCCGTTAGAAAAAATATTAGGAAACTTAAGTGAGACTACGGTTGTGAAATCTTCAGCATTATCAGCGCAACGTAGTGCTAGACGTTTGTTGCACTTGGTAAATCAACTTTTAGATTACCGAAAAATGGATGCAGGAATGGCGCCACTGCAATTAGAAAAAGGTGATATCGTAAAGTTTAGCGAAGCTATTTTTGATTTATTTAAAGGCTTAGCCGAAAAAAAAGAAATAAACTATAGATTTATTTCGTCTTCCGGAGAAGTTATTTCCCTTTTCGATTTTGATAAAGTTGAAAAAATAATTACGAATTTGATATCTAATGCCATAAAATTCACAGAAAGCGGTGGCGATATTGTGGTTTCTATAACGCACGTAACAGAAGAGGCTAATGCTTCCGGTGTTTTTAAAATGAAAAAAGCCAAACTCGGCGAACATGTAGAAATTGTTATAAAAGATACCGGTATCGGAATGGATAAAGAGCAGCAAGAGCAGGTGTTTTCTCGTTTTTCTAATTTAGATGCTTCTAAATCAGGAACAGGTATTGGGCTAAATTTTACTAAAGCCTTGGTTGAAATCCATGAGGGTGCTATAGCTGTAAAAAGTAAATTTAAAAAAGGAACTAAGTTTGTAGTTAGGCTGCCTTTAAATATGAACAGGAAGGAAGAAACGGTAGAAAGTATTAAAAACGAGTTTCTTATAAATTCCATGAAAGCAGTTGAGTATGATATGTTAACCTCGGATATAACGGTATCTGCGGAAAATTCAAAGCCCGAAAACCCAGAATCAAAAACCATACTCATAGTTGAAGATAATAGCGAACTACGGGCACATTTAAAAGATGATTTAAACGATACTTACATTGTGAAAGAAGCCGTTAACGGAAAAGAAGGCTTAGAAATGGTGCTAAAGCATTATCCCGATATTATTATTAGCGATGTTATGATGCCAAAAATGGACGGCTTCGAGATGTGTAAAAACTTAAAAGCAGCGTTTGAAACTTGCCATATTCCCATTATTTTATTAACAGCAAGAAGTCGTGAAGCGGATTTAATCTCAGGTTTTAACCAAGGTGCCGATGCCTATATTGCAAAACCGTTTAGAATTGCGGTGTTAAAGGCACGGATTAAAAATTTATTAGATTCCAAAGAACGATTAAAAGAGAAATTCTCAAAACTCGGCGCGATACTGCCATCAAAGGAGCTAACAACAAATTCTTTAGACGAAGCTTTTATTGAAAAAGTAACCAAATTTGTACTGGATAATATAAGTGATCCCGATTTTAAAATTGCTGATATTTTAAAAGAAATCGGCCTTGGTAAATCTCAGTTTTATAGAAAAATACAATCTATTACAGGGCAAAATCCAAGTGGGTTTATTAGAACCATTCGTTTAAAACGAGCTTCGGAATTACTATTGAATAGCCATTATTCTATTAAAGAAATTTCATATATGTGTGGTTTTAATTCTACAACCTATTTCGGAAAAACCTTTAAAGATTTATTCGGAGTTTCTCCTACTGAATACCTAGAGAATAATAAGAAAGAATTATAAAAAGCGTGTGTTTTTTTCGTTTTTGAAGCTTTAATTAATAAGGAGAAACCTTTTTATTTAATGCATTTTCAATCCTAGATGTTTCCGAAAATGTAAGTCAATTTTTATTGTACTAAATAATATACACGTAATATTTATATATTGTCTTAGGTGTATGCCAGCATTGGTTTGTTTTACTTCTACAGTTGTTATACCTGGTGTTTATTGCTTAAATGGGTTATGGTTTTGAGTTTTGGGTTTATAATTTTGACGTGTTTTTTACTTGTTTTAATAATATTGCAGTGTCGTTTTTTATTCCGAAGAATGTTTTTTATCAAAGCATGAATCATTGGAATGAATCCATTAGAAAATGGGTTAACAAAGAAAATGAGATAGAAGTACAATACTGTCGATAGACGTTTTTATAAATAGAATAATTTAAAAAATATGAGCATATTAAAAAAAGGAAAAAAGGTGTTGGCCATAGCATTGGCGACAACGTTGGTAGGATGTTTTTCAACTAAAAAAGAAACGTCTAGTACATCCGTTGATAGTGTTTTAAATGCCAATACGATAAAAGTTAAAGCCGCTTTAAAAGATTTAAAAACATTCGATAGTTTTCCTCGTACTATTTCTAAAGGTCATAACAAATGGGAGAAAGTAGGTGTAAAAGATTGGTGTAGCGGATTTTGGCCGGGAGTACTTTGGTATGCTTATGAGTTTTCTGGGGATGAAGAATTAAAAAAAGCAGCTGAAAACTTTACGTTACCTATAAAAACTATTGCTTATAGTGAGGCTCTAGATCATGATGTTGGTTTTCAGGTTTTTAATAGTTATGGTAATGGTTACAGACTTACCGGTAATCCAGAATATAAAAAAGTATTGCTAGCTGCAGCCGATACTTTAGCAACTTTGTACAACCCAATTGTTGGTTCAATTCATTCTTGGCCAATGAAACCACAATACCCACACAATACCATTATTGATAATATGATTAATTTAGAGCTACTGTTTTGGGCGGCTAAAAATGGCGGATCGAAAAAGCTCTACGATATTGCTGAAAGTCATGCTGAAGTTACTATGAAACATTTGGTTCGCCCAGATTATTCAACCTACCATTTAGGGGCTTTTGATGATAAAACAGGCGCATTTATTCGTGGCGTTGCGCATCAAGGTTATGCTGATAATTCTTTGTGGGCAAGAGGGCAGACTTGGGGGATTTATGGATTTTCTTTCGCGTACAGAGAAACAGGAAGAGACGATTTTTTAAAAACAGCCATTGGCCTTGCCGATAAATTTTTAGAACGTTTACCAGAAGATGGTATGCCTTTTTGGGATTTTGACGACCCGAAAATTCCAAATGCACCTAAAGATGCTTCTGCCGCAGCCGTTGCAGCTTGTGGATTATTGGATTTGTCAAGTTTAGTGAAAGATTCGGAATTAAAAGAAACTTATTTTAATGCGGCCAAACGTTTTATAGCTATTTTGTCTTCCGAGACTTATTTAAGTAATACAACCAATCAAGCATTATTGTTACATTCAACAGGGCATCATCCTAGAAATTCTGAAATAGATGTTCCGATTATTTATGCCGATTACTATTTTATGGAAGCCTTGTTACGATTGAAGAAAATGGAAGCTAGTAAAAAAAAAATCATAGTCAATTTTTAAACTGAAAGGACTAAATTATGAGGAATGAAAACACTGGAAAGATGATTAAATCGGCTAAATTAATTTGTTTTTTATGTGTTGGGATATTATCTTTTTCAGCTTGTAAAAGTGAAAAAAAAGAAGTGATTCTTCATGGTAATGTTGTTTTAGTTGAAAACCTAAAAGATTTCACACAATACCTATCAATGGATGATGTTACGGTGAGATTAAAACCTGGTAGTTACAAAGTAAGTGATACATCGTTTAGCGAAACGGCTATTTTAAAACGTTACCAAGGAGAGAATAAAACATCTGATTTTCCTATAGCCTCTATATTTAATTTTTCAGGGAGTAATAACCGGTTTATTTTAGACGGTGTTGTTATTCATATAGACAGTAAACTGCATACAGCTTTCGGAAACCGTCAAATTTTTGAAATATTTGTGACAGGAAATAATAACACTATTGAAGGCTTAGAAGTTTATGACGAGGCGCACGAACATGAAGCACCTTCGCGCGCAGCCATCATGATGCATGTTATGGGAGATGGGAATAGTATTGTGAATACAACCCTCCATATTAAAGGTTCTTACCCTTATGGTTACGGACACTTATTAGGGAAAGGAACAAGAACAATAGTAAAACCCCGAAAGCACTCGTCTCTTTTAGTTACAGGGAAAGACACCAAATTAATTGGTTGTAACGTGATTACTCGCGGTTTTGGTCATGGTATTGTAATGCAAGGCGCTGTAAATACACTTATAAAAGATTGTTATGTAGAAGGCGAAATGCGTGCTACCGATGCGATGTTAGCCGAAACATCAGGACCTGCTTTTGATACAGGGTTTAAAAGTGATTATCCTCCGGGAGATATATTACCAAATGAAATAAAATCACTTTCCGAAGATGGTGTTAGGTCTTATCCGTATGGTTATTTTGTGGGAAGAAAAACAGAAAATATTACCATTATAAACACCACGGTAAAAAATATGCGGTCTGGTTTCGATTTAAGTGCGCATGTTGGTAGAACGCTTATAGATGGCTGTACGGCTCTTGGATGTCAAGAAAAAGGATATTCGGTATCTAAAAATGCAGTTATTAAAAATTCAAAAGGGGATGCTAAATATGGGCCTTTGTTAAGCTTTCATAATAACAATACTGAAAATTGTACTGTTGAATTAGGACTGATAAATACCGTAAGTGAATTTCCGGTGCATCGTTTAGCAGAAATTAACGGTACAGGGCATAAAATTACACTTAAGAATCACAAAAGTGAATCAAGATCTATAGCTTCTCCTATTGTTTTCGGAGAATCTTTTTGGTCCGATGTGCATAAGTACAGACAGCCCAATACAGATCCTAAAGCATTTTCTGGTGCTTATAATATTACCTTAATCAACGAGACAGGGATGCCGGTTGTTTTTAAGGAATTAACGAGCGATTGTAAAGTAACGTCTAATGGCGAATTATCGCAAGATTTGGGTGAAAGAAATCAATTTAATTAATGAAACATATTTATTTGAAGACACTTTTTTACATGATATTTACTCTGTTTATTTGCTTAACCGCATGTAAAACAGCTTTAGTAAAAAAAGGCGAGGTTACTTTAGTTGTAGAGAATAATGGTGTTGCTGGAAATTCAACTGCCAACTTACTACGTCGATTAGAAAGTGATGTACTAAGCGAGAAGCCGGACTTGGTTATTATTATGGTTGGCACCAATGACATGTTAAATTCTAAGAAATTTGTGTCGTATGAAAACTACCATGAAAACCTTTCTTCAATTGTAGAAAATATTAAAAATATAGATGCTCAAGTATTATTGATGACGCCTCCAAGAGTAGATAGTTTATACTTATTTAAGCGTCATGATAAAGCTTTATTTACCGATACACCAAATGTGAAACTTCAGAAAGTAAAACAAATAATGGAGGATGTAGCAAAAGAGTATGATGCCTTTTTTGTTGATAATTACAGTGTTTTTAAAGCAAAAGGATTACCACAGCACAACCAAGATAATTACATCAGGAACTTAAAAAATAGTAATAAAGAAGATGGTGTGCATTTAAAACCGATAGGGTATAAGCTTATAGCCGAAAATGTATTCGATTATTTGAAAACTAATAATTTACTAGATAAGTATAAGCATATTATTTGTTTTGGAGATTCTTTAACCAAAGGTTCAGGAGCTTCAGGAGCGGGAACGATTACAGGAGAAAACTATCCGTCGTTTCTGTATCGTATGCTTTTAAAGAATTAAAAAATATAGAAGATGAAAGGCTTCGTAATATAGAAAATCATAAAACCACTAATGAAAAGAACAATAGCCATATTAGTCAGTTTGTTTTGTTGTTTCACTTTGTTTGCGCAAGATGAAAACGGCATTGCTACAAGTAAGTTTTCAACCTTAAATTGGATTATATTAATTGTATTTCTTTTAGGGACCACGGTTATTGGGGAATTAGTGAAAAATGAAGATAAGGGCCTCGATGCTTTTTTTAAAGGCGGAAATAATTTGCCTTGGTGGGCGGTTTCCTTATCATTAATTGCAACAAAAACGAGTGTTGCAACCTTTATTGCGGTACCGGCTTTTATATTTTCAATGAATGGAAATTTAACCTATTTGCAAATGACCATCGGTTTTGCTTTAGGAAACGTACTATTTGTTTATGTATTATTAAAGGAATATTACGAAGAAGGTATTTACAGCCCATACGATTTTATTCAGAAAAGATTAGGTGTAAAAACGAGTCAATTATCTCGAACTTTTTTCATGATTGGAGCCACCATGAGTCAAGGTGTACGCTTGTTAGGTACTGCTTTAGTACTTAGCGTTATCACAGGGCAAAGTACTTTAATATGTATTTGTATTATAGCGCTGTTTGCTATAGTTTGGTCTTATATTGGTGGGATTACAACCGTAGTTTGGACCGATGCTATTCAGTTTGTAATTTTTATTTTCGGTGCTTGTTTTGCGCTTTTTTATGCAGTAGGAGATATTCCTGGAGGTTTTGGAGAAATGATGACCATTGCCGATAGCAAAGCAAAATTAGTACTTTGGGATTTATCCTTAGATCCACATAAAACATATACCTTATGGGTCGGGATTTTAGGGTGCACCTTTTTTGAGTTTGGTTCAAATGCCGTCGATCAGGTTGTAACACAACGTGCCTTATGTTGTAAGAATTTAAAAGAGGCAAGAAAAGCAGTTGCTTTTTCCGTTGTTGGTGTGGCCACTACATGGATTATGGCTTTTGTAGGCATCGGTTTAGTAGCTTATTATGATATTAATCCGTTATCCGATTTAATTCAAGCGTCCATAAGTGCAGAGCCAGATAGAATATTTCCTTATTACGTGGTAAACGAGTTGCCAAATGGTATTTCTGGTTTAATTATAGCGGCCATGTTTGCAGCGGGAATTTCAACTTTAGACTCCGCATTAACGGCACTTTCACAAACAAGTGTAATGGGGATTGGAACTTTAGTTTTTCCGAAGTTAAAAATTATGGACGAAAATAAAGTGGTTAAAATATCTAAAATAGCTATAATTGTTTGGGGCTTAATTTTAGCATTATTGGCATACGGATTCAGCTTCTTTCAAGATGGAGGCTTATTAGCTTTAGGCTTCAAAGTTCCGGGTTATGCATATGGAATATTAATTGGTATCGCGTTTTTAGCACTTATGCGGAAAGGAACTTTTATTGGGATTTTAATTGGTGCATTTATGGCTATTTTGGCCATTGCATGGATGCATTTTGAAGGTATTAGTTTTTTCTGGTGGTTTCCAGTAGGAGCACTTGTGGTAATTGTTACGGCATTATTGCTTTCAAAAATCGGTGTAGATTCAAGTAAAACAGATTTAGTTTAAAAATTATAAAAAAATAAAAATACAGTTTAATGAAAACATTCAAAACAAAATTAATAGAAGGATACGATGTGATAGTTGTAGGCGGAGGAGTTTCTGGAAGTCATGCCGCGATTGCAGCAGGTAAAACAGGAGCAAAGACATTATTAATCGAGCAATTTGGGTTTTTAGGAGGCTCGTTAACTGCTATGGGTGTTGGTCCCATGATGACGTTTCATAACAAAGCAGGTAAGCAACTTGTGTTTGGTTCTCCAAATGAAATGGTAAATAGGTTAAAGGAAAAAGGCGCAAGTCCAGGACATATTTTTGATAGTACAGGTTATTGTTCTACAGTAACTCCTTTTGATGCCGAAATGTTGAAGGTGGTTTTAGAAGATATGGTACGAGAGGCTGGAGCCGATATTTTATATCATACCCGATTAATTGATATTGCTAAAGAAGGCAATAAAATTAAATCGATTTTTATCCATAATAGAGGAGGGATTCAAGAAATTCCCGGAACTATTTTTGTTGATGCCAGTGGAGATAGTGAAATTGTAAAATTATCTGGTGTGCCTTTTACAGAAGGTCGTATTGAAGATAATAAATCGCAACCCATGACTACGAATGTGAAAATGGGGAATGTGGATACGGAGAAGTTACGTGAATACATGCGAAACAATTGGGATCAATTTGATGCCGAAGAGCGTAGTGACGATAAAGCCGAAGTTTTAAAACGTACCAAACGTATTTCTACTTGGGGCTTTTACGATTTATGGAACAAAGCCAAAGCAAACGGAGAAGTTACCGTACCAAGAGATAACGTGTTGTTTTTTGAAACCAATACCGAGGGTGAATTCATATTTAATACCTCACGTGTTTTAGGTTTCGACCCTCTAAACCCGTTCGATTTAAGTAAAGCGGAAAGCTTGGGGCGTAAGCAATGCGTCGAGATTTTTAATTTTATGCGTAAGTATGCGCCAGGTTTTGAGAATGCAACGTTTATAAGTACAGCGCCACATATCGGCATTCGCGAGTCACGTCATCCGCATGCTAAATATGTATTATCAGCTGAAGATTTAGTAAACGAAGTGAAGTTTGAAAATCCGGTTGCTGTTGGTGGTTATCCTTTAGATATTCATTCGCCAGATGGCGGAAATACCGATACCGTACACTTAAATGATGATGGAGTTTATTATATTCCAACCGATTCTTTGTTGGTAAACGAAGTCGACAATTTAGTGCTTTCTGGACGAGCTATTGGTGCCGATCATCATGCTAGTGCTGGCTTGCGTGTTACGCCTATTGCCATGGCAATTGGTCAAGGCGCAGGAACATTAGCAGGTTTGTCAGTAGCAGATAAATTAATGCCAAGCCAAGTAGAATACGCTAAAATTAAAAAAGCTTTAGAAGCAAATGGAGCTTATTTAGGTTAAACACTATTTTAGTGCTTATAAATATTTTAAATCTGTTTTGTTAGGTTATTTACAGAACAGATTTAGCATTTTTCAAATAAAATAAATTAAAAATGAACGTTTTATCATTAAAATTCAAAGTAGGTTCAAAACAGTTTTTATTAGGACTGTTTTGTTGTTTAATCCATGTTTTATGTTATGCTGGTTCGCCTATTTCAAAAGTTGTTTTCAGTAGCCCATTACAAACCCAAGCAGCAAAAGCTAATGAAACTATAACTTATAATTTTCAACTAAAAAATTTAAAAAGTACTTCGGAAACTTATACTCTTAACGTGAAACATCCGAGAGAATTGGCTAGTGAAAATATACTAAGTGTGGCATCAATAACTTTAGAACCTAGCGGAAGTTATAACGGGACACTAAAAGTTACAGTTAGCGATAGAATACCTTTAGGCGGACAAGAAGCAAGCGCAATAGAACTGAAAGATTCCGAAGGGTATATTATTGAAACATTAGAGTTTATATCTGTTCGAAGTAAAGCGCATCCATTTTTATTGGCAACTAATGCTGTTTTTGAAGACACAAAACAAAAGATAAAAAACTATACTTGGGCTAAGCAAAACTTAGATAATATGTTGATGGAACTTGATGGGTTTGAGTTTCCTGAACGTAAAATTGTTAGTAAACCAAGGCCAACCAAAATATGGTCGAGCTTTGATTATAGCGCCAGCGATGGCGAAAAAGCGTTTCAGTTGGCATTGGCTTATAAATTAACGGGAAAGGCTATTTACAAGGAAAAAGTAATCAGCTTAATTAAAGCAGTTTTTGATAAGGATGAAGGTTATTTATCTATTGGAGCGGCCACGAATGGTGTCCAAGTTCATGAAGGGAATTTCTTTTTATTTATATCCGCAGCTTGCGATATTCTTTATAATGAACCAGAATTTTCTAACACAGATAAGGAAAATATTGAGGCTTCGTTTCGTTATTATTTAGAGTTGAATAAAAAACACATGGACGGTTTGGGGATAATGAATCATCAAGCAAGTGCTAACGCAGGTGCTATATTTGTTGCATTATATTTACAAGATATGCCACAAATAGAATATTTAACCGAAGCTGATGGCGGTATGGCAGACCAAATAGGTAAAGGAGTTATGGCTGATGGTTGGTGGTTTGAAGGGACTGGTAATTATTGTTATTTGGTGGTGCAACGCTATTCTTTGGTAGCTCAAGCTTTTGAGAATTATGGAATGGATTTATACCACAGACGATTTCCTACTAAATTCAAAAGTGAAGATTTTGAAAACTCAAAAGAAGGTTTCACAGGTATGAAATTTGACAATTGGGGACCAACTGGAAAAAACACCAGAGGTCTTGAAGATATGGTTACGCCTTACGTACCTTTTATGGATGAAAATGCGTATTTGGTATCGACTAACGATTCCGATTTAAAAGCACCAAATGAGTTTTATGAACTGGCTTATCGCGAATATAAATTCAACGATTTAGCTTGGGTTATTAGTAAAACAGAACGCGATTCTTGGGTGTCTTTAATGTATGGCGTTCCAGAACTTCCTGAAGTGGAAGATCCTAGAACCGGGTCCGATTTTAGAGAAAATATTGGGTTGGTAGCCTTGCGCTCTCAGGGGCAAAAAGAGACTCCTGAAAATCAAATTCAAGCCTTTCTTAAATACGGTACGCATGGCGGATGGCATGGGCAATTTGATCGTGTAAGTTTAGCGGCTTTAGACCGTAATGGACATAAATATTTTGGTTCGGAAATGGTGTGGTACGGATACGGAAAGCCTGGGTATAAAGAGTGTGTGCAAACTTCGGCAACTCATAATATGGTTATTGTTGACGAACTTCAGCAAGAGGCTGTGCCTTCCGAGCAATTGCTGTTTCATAAAGGCGATATGATGCAAGCATCGGTAGTAGAAACGAATGCCAGATGGCGACAAATTCCACGTTGGAATGCTGAAAAATTCCCACCATGGGACGATACCGATTATGCTAACGGTTTTAACCCCATTCAGCAACGAAGAATTTCTATTGTTACAGATGATTATGTAATTCTTGCCGATTATATGAAATCGGATAAAAAACATAATTACGATTGGTTAATTCATCCCGTTGGTTTTTCTTCTATGCAAGGCGCTAAAAAGAAGGGGATAGCACTTGAAAAGTTAAGCACAGATGGAAATTCGCCTTATAAATATTTTGAAAACGCACAGTGGTACACGGCTAAAAAAGGTGCAAAAGTGGAGTTCATTGAAGGGGAACATAAACTAGATGTGCATACAGTTTGGCCTAAAAAATCTGAGATTGTAATTAGTAACTATCCAAATGGTGGTAAACAACGACGTATTCGAAATAACCCGGATAGACGCACGTATGGTGTTCGTGTAAACGAAAAAGAGATTGTTTTTCTAAGTTTAATCGAACCTTATAAAGGGGCTTCTTCAATTGAAAAAATAGAATCGGCTTCTGAAAACGAAATTACGGTAACCTTGAAAGATGGTAGAGTACAAGATATAAGTATCGAAAATTTAAAAGGAATACTTCCCAAGATAAAAATTACCGAAACGTTTGCTGGAAAAGTGAAGACAGAAATAACTAAATAACCATGTGGGAGGCAAAGAAAGGCTCAACAAAAAGGCATGTCACATAGATAATTTTGATGTAGAAAACATTTGTAGTTGTAAAATATAAATCATTAATTAAATCAGTTAAAAAACCATCGTATTGTAGTTTTATAGGGTGGTTTTTTGCTGATTTTTTGTTTTTTAACATGTTATTTTATGGATGTGCAAAAATAGTATCGTTAATAGTCAGTATTTTGGAAGATTAGCTTTCCAATATTGATTAAAATTGTTTTTTGAAAATTAAACGCTTCTAAAGAGTATGAAACGCATTTTATTAATAGCCATTATTTTAACCTTAATACTTTTAGGGCTTTTCTTGATTCCGCTTACGGGTGAAGTAGAAAATACAATGGTATTTTTCCTTGGACGATTCCATCCCATTTTACTACACCTTCCCATAGGTGCATTAATTGTATTGTTTTTCATGGAAATTATTAATGGTTTGCGCCCAGAGCTTAATTTAGATGCTGCTTGTAAACTGTTGCTTTGGTTTTCCGTTTTCAGTATAGTTCCAACGCTTATTTTGGGCTTTTTATTAGCTTCATCAGGAAATTATAATGAAGAGTTACTCGATTTACATAAATGGCTTGGTTGGTTTACCGCACTTAGCGCAATTTGGTTGTTGGTATTACGTCAAAAAACACCTGCAAATAACGAAAAGCAAGTTACCAAATTCTATAAAATTGTTTTATTTGTAAATGTTGTATTGCTTACTTTAACGGGGCATTACGGCGGTTCATTAACGCATGGAGCAACGTATTTAACCAAACATATGCCGTCTGGCTTAAAAGCAGCGTTGGGTGTCAATGCTAATGAAGGAGAATATATGGCTGTAAATACGGTTAGCGATTCCACATCTGTAGAAGCTTTGCATTTTAAAAATAAAGTGAAACCTGTTTTGGAAACCTATTGTTTTGAGTGCCATGGAGCAGATAAACAAAAGGGAGATGTGCGTTTGGATGTGTTGCATTGGGACATGATAAACGGACATGATGCTGAAGGTTGGCATGCCGCTTTAGATATGATAAATTCTGGGGAAATGCCTCCGAAGAAAGAAGCACAATTGGATGCTGATGAGCGTCGCGCTGTAGTAGATTGGATGACGGAGAATTTAGAGCAAGCTGCCATTGCTAAAAATAGCGCGAACAAAGGTGTGATGCGTAGGTTGACCAAAAAGCAATACACTAATTCGTTAAACGAATTACTCGATGTTCATGTTAATTTTGGAGATGTTTTACCAGACGATGGTAAGTCGGAAATGGGCTATAGTAATAATGGAAATATCCTTCAAACTTCAGCATTACATATTGATTATTATCAGAAAATAGCACGTGAAGCATTAGATAAAGCCATCGTTTTTGGAGGTAAACCAGAAACTAAACGCTATAAAGTAACTTTAGGGAAAAATATAGGTGATGGAAAAACTGGCGCCGAGTATGGAGGGTATCAAACCGCTGCTATTAGTAATAAAGATTTGCGTGTTGATATTTTGGATGAAGAAGGAGTACCTTTCGGAAATTCTTTCAGTAAAGAAAAAGATACCATAAAACGTCTAAAAAATAAAATAGGCATTGGTATGCGAGGTTCTGCCAGTAATCGTTACAGTGTGGTGAAAGAGGGTATGCTACTAAATTCGGCGTTACCAGCACGAGAGGTGACTCCAAAATCTTGGCAAGGGCCTTCACCAAATTTAAAATTATTAGTTAAAGAAGATTTTCCAAGAACAGGCGATTTTGTGTTTCGCGTAGAAGCTTCAAAAGGATACAATGCAATATCTGTAGAACGTTTAATCGATTTAAGAAACGATGAACCTGCTAGAAAAACCCAAAAAGCAGTTCGTATAGCAGCAAAGGATATTAAAAAGACGAAAGGCTTTGTTTTAAAGGATAACCGCTGGTTAGTGGCCGAGAATGTAGCAACTAATGTAAAAACTCAGTTTAAATACCATGTGCCTAAATCGGGTATTTATCAAGTCGATTTAGTACATCCTTATGTGTCTGAAGACGCTATGCCATCCTATCAATTAAGCCTTTTGGGTAATAATAAAGAAGGTCGCGTAGGTGAACGTTTATACATGGATAAAGGCCTTATAGATGCAGATGAAATTGTTACACCAGTAACATTGGCGTATTTATCTGAAGGTGAGCACAAAGCTTATATTGGCGGTAAGTTTTTTGTAGGCTTTAGCCATATTGTACTTACGCCGTTACCTGAAGATGATCCTTTACCAAAAACGTTAGCAGAAGAAGCAGATAGAAATAATATAAAATATGCCGATGTTAATCCGTCGATACAAGTATTTGCAGGATCTAGAACCGATGATGGTATGGATTACAAAACCTTTGGTGATGCGATAGAGGTTACAACGCCAATGGGAGAATATCAAACCTTTGAGTTTAAAGGACGTTTAGAAAATTTGCCAATTCCGTTAGGTAGTGCGCAGGTTAGTGGCGATTTAGCTAATATACTTACTGTTGGTCTATGGAATAATCACCTTGTTAAAGACGGAAGTTTCAATGGGCCTCCATTGCTAATAAAATCAGTAGAATTCGAGGCGCCGTATCATCCAGTTTGGCCTCCCGAAAGCCATACAAAACTGTTCTTCGATTCGCCGAACAAGATTGATATAGAACTTTATACAGAAGAAGTACTTACACGTTTCATGGAACGCGCGTTTAGACGTTCACTTAACCCAGGAGAACTTAATCGTTACATGGATTTCTGGCGTAGTGTTAAGGATGATTTCGAACGTTATGAAGATGGTGTTAAGGAAGTTATGGTTGCTGTGTTATGTTCTCCAAATTTCATATATTTGTTTGAACCTGAGGTTCCTGAAGGTGAAAAGTCGAAAAAATCTACGGATGAGTTTTACTTGGCATCCCAATTATCTTATTTTTTATGGAATTCGCCTCCAGATGAAAAATTGAGTGCTTTAGCGGCTACAAGCGATTTATATGATGACTTGCCAGAGCAAATTGAGCGCATGGTAGACGACCCTAAAATAACACGAATGATTCATTCTTTTACTTATGAATGGCTTCGTTTAGATCGTCATAAAAGTATGGATACCGATGTTGGTGTATATAAAGATTATACCCGCTTTGTGAAAGAAGATATGTTTAAAGAAACCTATGCTTTTATTCAACATATATTGAAAAACGATTTGAGTATTATGAATTTCATTGATTCAGATTTTGCTATGCTGAATCAAAACCTTGCTGAATTCTATGGTATCGATGGTGTTAAGGGGAATGAGTTTAGACCAGTTACTTTACCAAAAGAAGCGCAGCGAGGTGGTTTACTCTCGCAAGGTTCATTTTTAAATGGGCATTCCGATGGAGTTCAAGCACATCCAATAAAAAGAGCTGTTTGGTTGAAAGAAAAAATATTAGGCGATACACCACCACCACCACCACCAAATGTACCGGAATTAGCAACCGATACCCCAGGTTTTGAAAAAATGACGTTAAAAGAACAGTTGTTCTTACATAGAAATAAAACCTCGTGTTTAAATTGTCATCATAAAATAGACCCGTTTGGTGTGGTATTTGAAAATTATGATGCCGTTGGAAGATTTCAATCTATGGCAAAAGGAAAACCTATTGATGTAAAATCAAAATTACCAGATGGTACTGAAATTGAAGGTGTACAAGGTATAAAAGATTATATTTTAAGATTGAAGCAGGAAGATTTTACACGCGCTTTAGTTGAAAATATTTATGCTTACGCCTTAGGTCGCGATGTGGGGTTTGCTGATGAAAAAGAAATTAATCGTATTGTAAAAGAAGTTGTAGAGGATGATTATCGCTTTAAAACAGTGATAGAACAAGTTGTTTTAAGTCCGTCATTTTATAAAAAAGAACAAAGTTGGTTTAACAAAATATTTGGATCATGAGTAAAAAACCTTGGCATTTAGATCGTCGTACGTTTATTAAAGGATTGGGAGTAGCTTGTATGCTGCCTTATTTTGAAGGTATGGCCATGAGTAGTTTTTCAAAATTTATAGAACCTGCAATACCTAAACGTATGTGTTTTCTATATTTTCCAAATGGAGTAGGTATTCCACCTAAAGAAAGTCCGTATTACAAAGATTGGAGTTGGTTTCCTACGGAAGAAGGTACCGATTATAAACTAACAAAAACACTATCTCCTTTAGAAGCTCATCGTAATGATATTTCCATTATGGGCGGTTTAAGTCACCCGTATAGTCGTAATGTTTTAGGACATATGGCGGGAGATTCTTGGTTAACAGGGGGTGATTTACGTGGAGAGTATAAAAACAGTGTTTCGGTAGATCAAGTTGCGGCCGAAAAATTAAGTAAATACACACGTTTTCCTTCTTTATCATTATCAACTGATGGTGGTGTGGGGTATAAATCTAGAACATCAACCTTATCTTTTAATTCGTCAGGAAAGCCATTACCTTCAGAACATCGCCAACGTGAAATTTTTGAGCGTTACTTTTCTCCAAGCGGAGGTGCTTCAACCCTTGAAAGACGTAAAAGTTTAAATCAAGGTAAGAAAATTGTTGATTTGGTTTTAGAAGATAGTAAAAACCTAGAAAAGCGTTTGGGCGCCAATGATAAAGCGAAATTAGACGAATACTTAACATCGCTTAACCAAGTAGAACAACAGGTAGAGCGTAATGATAAATGGTTGGATGTACCCATGCAAGAGTTTGATGCAAGTTTAATTAATATGGATGTAGATCCAGCAACGGCGCCAGATGATTATGTAAAATCCATGATGGATTTAATGGTACTTGGTTTTCAAACTGATGCAACACGAGTGATGACTTACATGATGGCGCGTGAAGACGGTATGGGCTTTGGTGATAATTTCCCGAAAATAGCCTTAGGCTTAAAAGGACATCATAGTATTTCTCATGATAAAACTTCTGGCCATTGGAAAGATTGGGGACGTTTAGATCAATGGTATGCTAAGAATTTTGCATACTTTATAGATAAAATGAAAACCACAGAAGATGCTCATGGTTCTTTATTAGATAATTCACTTATTCTTTATGGAAGCGCTTGTAGTTCAACGCATAATGCTAGAAATTGCCCACTTGTTTTAGCAGGAGGTTCTAATCTAGGTGTTAAGCACGGCGCATATACCAAGTTTAACGAAAAAGAGGTGCGATTATCAAACCTTTTTGTGAGTATGCTTAATAAGGTAGATGTGCCAACTGAAAATTTTTCAGATAGTACAGGGCCATTACCGGCTATTTTTTAAATATAAAATAAACAACTAACTAATAAATTAAATCAAATTATATAGATGAGTAAAAAAGCACGCATTCCTGTTGTAAGCAAAGAATTATTATTTCCTTTTATCATTATAACCTCTTTGTTTGCTTTATGGGGTATTGCTAACGATTTAACAAATCCAATGGTATCTGCTTTCAAAAAAGTAATGCCAGAATTATCAAATATTCAGGCGTCTTTAGTACAGTTTGCTTTTTATTTTGGGTATTTCTTTATGGCATTTCCGGCGGCTTTATTTATTAGACGGTTTAGTTATAAATCGGGAATTTTACTAGGTTTATCGCTTTATGCTATTGGTGCATTTTTGTTTTATCCGGCAGCTAAATATGAGGAATATAATTATTTTTTAATTTCATTATGGGTAATTACCTGCGGATTGGCTTTTTTAGAAACTACTGCAAATCCTTTAATTCTTGCTTTAGGTGATAAAAGAACCGCGACACAACGCTTAAATTTAGCACAAGCTTTTAATCCGGTGGGGTCGCTTACCGGAATGATTATTGCTCAAGTTTTTGTACTTCAGGCTTTGCGTTCAGATGATTATACAGCTGAAGCTTATAATGCATTAGCATCATCAGAATTGGCAGCTATTCGTGAAAACGATTTAAGTGTTATCAGTATTCCGTATTTAAGTTTAGGTGTTTTGGTTTTAATTATTATGGCCATTATTGTGTTTACAAAAATTCCGAAAACGGCTGTAGAAGATAAAATGAGTTTAAAAGATTCATTAAAAAAATTGACTGCCAATAAAACCTATTTAAAAGGCGTTTTAGCTCAGGCAGCTTGTGTGGGTTCGCAAATTATGTGTTGGACGTATATTTTTCATTACGTAGATAATCTAAATGAAACTACCGGGAGTACTATTACGGCAACGAATTACAATGTGGCTGCGATGGTTTTATTCTTATCTGGGCGTTGGATTGGCACAGCTTTAATGAAAAAAGTAAATCCACCAAAAGTGTTAATGTTATTTGGTTTAGGTGGCGCTTTAGCAAGTGTTGGAGCTATTGTATTGCCAGGAATGGCTGGGTTAATTTCTTTAGTAGCTATTTCCGTTTTTATGTCTATCATGTTTCCTACCATTTATGGTATTGCTCTAAAAGATATGGGAGATGAAGCTAAAATTGGTTCTGCTGGATTAGTTATGGCAATTGTAGGAGGTGCGCTTATGCCTATTATTCAGGCGGCTATTTTAGATTTAGGTGGCGATGGTTTGGCCGATATTAGTTTTTTAGGCTACATACCAGAGGTTAATTTATCATTTATTCTACCTGCTTTATCATTAGCTTTTGTTGGTTATTACGGTTACAACAGTATCAAAACGGTAGTGCGAAATGATTAGTATAAACTTCGGAATAAAACAAAATCAACATATTTCTTATAGACTGATATTTGTTGCGATTGCTTTTTTAGGATTGTTTTCTTGTGAGCAACATCGGGGCAGTGTAGTTCAGGTTGCCGATAGTGAAAATCAGTGGCCCATGTCTGGCGGACCTGATGGAAGTTATAAAATTAAAACAGATTTAAAAGTTCCGGTGGAATGGTCTGTACGAAATAACGAAAATATCAAATGGAAGAAATCACTTCCTGCTGGAGGACAAAGTGGTATCGCTGTTTGGGATAATAAATTATTTTTCACCATTAACCCGCCTTTAGATACGGCTCCTTTTTCTGAATTGGAAAGCAATTATAAAGACGGTAAATCGAATTATGATATTGTTTATGCTGAAGCAATAAATCGTTTAAGAAAAGAAGGAGCGCCTGCTTTTGAAAAGGTTTTCAACCGGAAAAATACAGCGCATAATCTTTTCGGAGCTTTTTTGTTTTCAAATGAAAATTATCAAAAACTATCTTCTGAAAAAAAGAAAGCTAATTATAATCGATTACTGAGTAGGAGTAAAGAAGGCCAGCTATTTTCCGAAGCAAATAAAAAACTGATAGATTATGTGAATTCAAAATCTGATACGGTTTTAAAGCAATATAATAAGTTTCAAGAAGCAGAGAAAGCATTAAAAACAAGGCCTGCTGGAACCGATGTTGTGTTGTATTGTATGGATGCAAATACAGGAGAAACCATTTGGACAAAACCGGTAAAAGGATTGTTGCCTAGTGATTATAATTATGCCTTTAGTGATGCGACAACGCCTTGTCCTATGACGGATGGCGAATTTGTTTGGGCCATTAACGCCAGCGGAGGTATGGCTTGTTTTTCATTAAAAGGTGAATTGGTTTGGGAACGCACTTGGATGCCTACCGTGGGAAGACCGTTTAATAAACAGTTTGACTCGGTGTTGTTTGAAGATATTATTCTTAACGTAGAACCACCATTTGAAAGTGATTCTACACGAATAAAGGATTGGAATTATCTACACGCTTTTAATAAATATACCGGAAATCACGAATGGACGACAGAAGCAGCCATTACGCATTATAATACACCTGTAATTGGAGAAACTTTCGAAGGAAAACCAGCAATTTTAATAGCACGTGGCGGACCTCATGGAGTTCCAGAACGCCCTGTTGGATTGAGTTTAATAAGCTTAGAGCAAAATAATGCAGGTAAAGCTTTATGGCATTGGGAACCCGAAGCGCCAAATAAATTATCGGGTTATGGCGCCTTAAATACCCAGCATTGGGATACCGAAAAGATATCGTGGATTTATAAATGTGAAGAAAATTTAACCGTAAACTCTAATACAGGGGAACTAATCAATCAAAAGCCTTTAAATATTGTAGATCAATATATTTATGATGAAGCTGATAAAAAATTTCATATAAAGGAAAATGTTGTTCTTAAAAATTCAGAAAATGAATTCCATTGTAATATGGCGGTCAACGATTATACCTTTTATATGGTTATGCATAAACCTTTTATTGCACGACACAACATTGTAACCGGGAAAAATGAACATTTAGAATTGCCTCATGAAAAAAACGCTGACGGTAGTTTTATTTGGAAAACACCACAAACTAACGATGGTTTGAATTCCAAAGGGCAATTGCACAGTAATGATACGCGTGTTTTAGGTGATGGTTTTCAGCGCTCGTTTTTAGGATCTCCAGTCATGATTAATAATTATATCTACTTTACAAATGCTGTAGGTATGGTGTATGTTATTGATGCGAATGCTGAGCGTTTTGATGAAACGGCTTTAGTAGCAGTAAACGATTTAGGTGAAAAAGGAAAAACATGGACGGTAAATACTTTAAGTTTTGCTAACGGACATATTTATCACCGCACCTTAAAAGAGATTATTTGTATTGGGGAGTAAGATGTGCTTTTCAAAAGCAAGAGTTTGGAATAAATTGAAATGATAAGTATCTTAATAGTAAACAAAAGTAGATTAACTTAATTCTTTTTTTAAGAGATTTAGAAAGAAGAGGTACAAGTTATCTTTTTCAAAACCTTTACGTATTTTTTTAAAAGCGATACTCATTTGCGATTCTACAGTTTTTATAGAAACCCCCATGATTTCAGCTATTTCATAATATTTGAGTCCGTTAATTTTATTCATTTCAAGAGTTTGTCTGCACTTTGGAGGTAGGGTTTCAATAATTTGGTTCATTTTTTCAACCCGTTTTTCTAGTGATTCACTATCTTCTTCTATTCTGTCTCTTAATGCTTTTTCATAAACAACATTCAGTAATTTATGACGTCTTTTATCGGTATTAATACTATCAATAAACCTGTTGTAAGTAATAGTATATAGGTAGTTTTTTGGCGATTTGCACTCGTGTAATTTTTCTTTAGCATTCCATAAATCAATAAAAGCTTGCTGTACAATATCTTCTGACCTCATTTTATCATGGGTGTAGGTAACCATGTAAGCTACTAACCTGTCGTAATATAAATCAAAAAGAACCTTAAAGGCGTTTTTATCACCATTTTTTATGGCTATAGTGGCTTCAAGTTCATTCATACATTAACCTTTACAATATTTAAATAGACGAGAGGATTTGTAAGTGTTTGGTGTCATTCTTGAACAATAGTATAAACAAAAGATTAAATATGCAATATTTTACTAATATAAAGTTAAAGAATAATTAGTAAATATTATTATCGTATTATAGATTGGAAGTATTTAAAAATTCTTTGTTTATTCTAAAAAAAAATGTCGTTTTAATAGAAGTAAGCATCTTTGTTTTAATTAATAATTTGGTATTGTTTTTTTTGTAAATCGTAATAATTTAATATAAAAGGTGTTTTTTTTTAGGGGTTTTAGATGTTTTGCAGGTAATAATTCATGTAAACACTTAAAAGAGTAATTAACTTGAAAAATATTATAACCAAATTTATAGCAAATTCCATTGCTGAAGAGGAATTAGAGTTACTTTATGTTTGGCTTGAAAATAAGGATAATCAAAATGAGTTTGAAAGATATGTTCTAGATTATCATGATTTAAATATGGCCATGTTGAAAAACGATGTATCTGAAGCTTATAAAAATGTAGATAAATCTATAGAGAATAAAAAACGTTCGGTTAAAATTATTTCGTTATTTAACCGGGAGTATGTTAAATATGCAGTGGCAATATTAATTATAGTTTCTTCAAGCTTTTTCTTCCTATCAAAAAAAACTTTTGTTGATAGCAATAATGTAATTATTAGGCCTGGTACCGATAAAGCTATTTTAACACTCGCCAATGGATCTGAAATTTTTCTAGATAGTGTCACAAATTATCAAGATAAGATGATTATTAGTGCAGGGAAAGAAATTGTATATAAACCTTCTTATAACAAAACAAGTCCAGTTGAGTATAATTATTTAACTGTACCTAGAGGAGGACAGTATCATGTTGTATTATCTGACGGTACTCAGGTACGAATAAATTCCGAATCTCAATTAAAATACCCTGTAGCTTTTAAAGCTGATGAAACTAGACAAGTAGAACTTGTTTATGGGGAGGCTTATTTTGATGTATCGCCTAGTACTTCGTGCGGAGGAGATGCCTTTAAAGTATTTAGCCAATCACAAGTGATTGAAGTTTTGGGAACTCAATTTAATATAAAAGCTTATAGAGATGAAACCAATCTTTATACTACGTTAATAGAGGGGGAAGTCCTTGTAAGTACAGCAAACACGGATAAAACGCTTGTCCCTAACCAGCAATCAAATCTAGATTTGACAACAAATGAGCTATTAATCACAAACGTTGATGTAAAAGGAGAAATAGCTTGGGTAAAAGGAGAGTTTCGATTACAACAAAAAACATTGAAAGAGATTATGAAAGTCTTAGCGCGTTGGTACGATATAGAGATCGTATTTAGTGATAAAGATCTTGAAGATATTCGATTTGAAGGTGTATTAAGTAAAAAACAGAATCTTGTAGAAATACTAAATAGTATTAAAAGCTTTGGCGTTATTAGAAATTTTAAAGTTAATGATAAAACAATCACATTAGAATAAATTATCAATGCAGTAATACCTAGAAATAATAACACTTAAAACCGTAAAATATGAAATAAAAAAACAAATAAAGTAAAAAGGGAACGAAGTTCAAACATTACCACGTGCATAAAACTCCGTCCCCAAACAAACAAATTAATCAAACATAAAGTCTAACCAATTCATACAAATTTATGGAAATTAAATTAATAAAGACCTGTTCTCTCTTTAGAAAGCAGGCATTAATGATAATTATGAGAATATTCCTCTTATTATTAAGCACCGCTGTTTTTAGCTTTAGTACAGTAAACAGTTTAGCACAAAATAAAATTACTATTAACAGCAGCAAATTGGTCTCTGTTGATGAAGTATTTAAAATAATTATGGACCAAACAGACTATCATTTTATGTATCCGGTAGGGATTTTTAAAGATACTCCTAAAGTCCAACTTAAAAAAGGTACTATAAAAATAAAAGATTTACTAAAACAAAGTATTGCAGCTGCACAATTTGGTGTCGTTTTATCTGCAAACAACACGATTGTTATTAAAAAAAGAAGTGAACAACAACAAAGGCAAGTATTCGGTATTGTAAAAGATAAAGAAGGGGTACCACTACCAGGGGTTGTTGTTTTAATAAAAGGTACTAATAATGGGGTGTCTTCTAATTTTGAAGGGAAATATAAAATTACAGTACCCGATATTACCAGTGTATTGGTTTTTTCCTGTATGGGGTACGAAACAAAAGAAGTTATAGTTGATGAACAAAAAGTAATTAATATCATTTTAAATGAAGATATAAGTGATTTAGATGAGGTTTTAATTACAGGGTATCAAAAAATATCGGTAAATAGAAGTACAGGAGCAACTAGTAATGTACAGGCTGAAACTATTGAGAGAAAAGGAAACTCTAATTTGTTAGAATCTTTGGAGGGACAAGTTGCAGGATTAGGTTTTTTCTCAGACCCTACTCAAGAGGGGGTAACAAAATTTGATATAAGAGGGGTGACTAGTTTAGTTGGAGATTCTAGGCCTTTAATTATTGTTGATGGTTTTCCTTTAGAAGCCAATATTTCTACAATTAATCCTTATGAAGTAGAATCGGTTACGTTTTTAAAAGATGCTGCTTCTACATCTATTTATGGAGCTAGAGCGGCTAATGGAGTAGTAGTAATTTTAACTAAAAGAGGTAAGTCTGGTAAATTAGATATAAACTACAGGAGTTTTCTTACCACTTCATCAAGTCCAGATTTATCATATAGATTAAATAGAGTTAGTTCAGCTGATTTAGTTGAAATTCAAAAATTAGCTGCAGGAAGCAATCCACATACTTACGAGTGGAGATATAACAATGCTCCAAGTTCTGCATCAAGTTTTGCAGAGGCAGCATCTCTAGTATATAATACTATGGGGTTGTTAAACGAAGGAACCATTACACAAGGGGAAGCAGATGCTACGCTTGAAAACTTAAAAAATATAGACAACTTAAATCAGCTTCAAGATCATTTTTTTCAATCTAGCTTTGAGCAACAGCACAATATAAGTATTAGTGGTGGTGGAGAACGAAATACATTTAGAACCTCACTAAATTATACAACTGCTGAAACAGATAGAGTAGGAAGCAACTCTGATAGAATAATTTTAGATGTTTTGAATAATTTTAAAATTAATGATAAGTTAGACTTTGATTTGATAGGAAATGTCGTTTTAAACAATTCAAAAAGTACACCTGTACCTGATAACTTAATTTTTGGAGGTATTAATTCTTATGAAGAAATAATTGATGAAAACGGCAACTTTTTACCTGTAAGAATTAGAGGTATAAACACTGGGCTTACCACCAGAGGTTGGTCGGCAGGAAGTAAAGAACCTTTTGAAGTAGAACGATTAATTGGGGCAGGTTTATTAGACGAAACATACTATCCTTTAAAAGAATTAGGGGCTTATACTACAGATGTTAATGAATTATCTGTTAGACTTCAGTCAATGCTTAATATTAAATTTACAGATGCATTATCTGGTCACGTAGCTTTTCAATACGAAGCGGGTAATGTAAAATCTAAAAAAATATCGTCATCAGAGTCTTTTGAGGTGGTAAATTTAATAAATAACACAACACCATTAACTTATTCAGGCTCCCCTGATGAATTAAATGTACCATTAGGAGCTAGACTTACGGAAACAAGATCAAACAGAAATTCATATACTTTAAGAGGTCAGTTAGATTTTAATAAAACTTTGAGTAAACATGAAATTTCTGCTATAGCAGGAAGTGAGGTAAGAAATGTTTTTGATACACAGACAGTAGTAGATAAATTTGGGTATGATGATGCCACTTTGTTATTTGCTTCTCTTAATACAAGAGATTTAGAAGAAAGAATGACAAATGTTTATATTCCTGGAGGGAGAGTAAATAGCGGTATTCGTTTTGCAGATGATTTTAGCGAATCAACAAATAGATATTTTTCATTATATGGAAACCTTACGTATGCTTTTGATGATAAATATATCATTTCTGGTAGTGCGCGTGTAGATCAATCTAATCTGTTTGGAACAGATCCAGAATATAGATATAAACCTTTTTGGTCTGTTGGAGGAAAGTGGAGAGTAAAAGAAGAAAGTTTCTTTGATATGCCAATGATTAACAAGTTAGATTTTAGAATGTCTTATGGAATTAATGGTAATGTTTCAAATAATTCTGGCCCCTTTAATATCGCAAGATATATAACTGCTTCTAGAGCAGGGGGAGTTCAATCTCTATACATTTCTTCGCCAGCAATATCAGATTTAAGATGGGAAAGAACAGGTACTACAAATTTTGGTATGGATGTTAGTTTTCTAAATGATAAAATAAATTTAGGGTTGGATTATTATATTAAAAAAACCACAGATTTATTAGCGAATGGTAAAACGAACCCAACGCAAGGTTTTTCAACTTTAGTAAGAAACGATGCTGATATTATTAATAAAGGTATTGAAGTTGTTTTAAGCACTAAAAATATAACAACTGACAATTTTAGTTGGTCATCATTTTTAACATTTAGATATAATAAAAATAGAGTTTCTAAATCTTACTCTGACGAGGAGCACGCTGGTAATGCAAGTGGTTTAAGAAATTATGAAGGAGCTCCTGCTAATACCCTTTGGTATTTTGATTGGAATGGATTAAATGAAGATGGAAATGGAACCATAAAAGCTGCTAATGGGGAAATTATCCCTTTAAACAGTGCTTTTAGAACCGCATCATCTGTAGTTGTAGACGATTTAGTAAACGCTGGAACTGTAGAACCTATTTATACAGGGGCTATTACAAATACATTTGCTTATAAAAATTTAAAACTTTCATTTATGTTTATTGGTAATGGTGGACATGTACTGGTAAAAGATTCTTATAATGGATTAACTGTGGGAAGATATCCTACAAATTTAACTTTAGATGCAGCAAATGCATGGAAAGAACCTGGAGATGAAAATATAACAGATGTTCCTGCAGTAAATCAACAATCTACTTATGCTAGAATTGCAATGACAAATAGTACAAAAAATGTTGTTGATGCAGATTATTTAAAATTAAGAGAAATTATCCTTACTTATGAAGTGCCAAAAGAAATACTCAATTTTGGTGTTCAATTTAATTTGAAAGCTAATGATTTATTTTATGTAGCTAAAAACAAGGAAGGTATTGATCCTGAAAACCACGGAATAGGGAGACGTTATTTTCCTAATAATCCAACTTATAGCTTAGGGGTTCTTTTAAATTTTTAATTAACTAAAATAACATAAAATGAAATCAATAAATATTTTATTCACACTATTGTTAACCATAACATTTATAAGTTGTGATGACTATCTGGATGTAGAGCCTAAGGGGCTTGCAGTTCCAGTAAGCATAAAGGAATTTGACTTACTATTAAACGGTGGTACTTCAATTTTAAATACGACCTCAAATGCGAATGCCTTGTTTTTTACTGCAGATGATTTCGAATCTACAGAAGATGATTTGGGTGATTTAGACAACCCTAATAATGTTGCGTTAAAGCTATATTCTTGGGATACTGACTTATTTGAAGATGAAGTTGGTAATGGGAGCTGGAACCTTCCATATCAAAATATATATACCTACAATGTAGTTATCAATTCAACAGATGAAGCTTTAACAGCTACTAACTATATAGAAGAAGATAGAAACATTATAAAAGCAGAAGCAAAAGTAGGGAGAGCTTATGAATATTGGTTATTGATAAATACATTTGCTAAACAATATTCCGAAGCTACCGCTGCGTCAGATCCTGGCGTACCTCTTATTAAAGTTGCAAACCCTACAGGAGCTGTATCGTCTCGATCAACAGTTAAAGAAGTATACGATTTTATTATAAACGATGTTGAAGCATCTATAGAATACCTACCTGAGGTGGCTAAAAACAGACTTAGACCCTCAAAAGGTACTGGGTATGCTATGTTGGCGAGATTTTATTTATCAATGAATAATTATGAAAAAGCTTTAGAAAATGCCAGTTTAGCGCTATTAGAAAAAGGAGAAATTGCAGATTATAATATAAACTTTCCTTTTGGGGGTGCCTATGAAACTGAGCAGTATATATTAAGGGTTTTTGATAATAGTCCAGGACATAAATCTGGTTACTTAAGTCCAGATTTAGCCAACTCATTTCATCCTGAAGATCTTCGCTTTACAGAATTACTAGGAAATTGTGAATCTGTATTTACACCAGGTGTAGGTTGGGAAGTTATATGTGGTGATCATTATCGAAATAATTCAGTAATATTTTATATTAACCATGCGGTATCTGTTCCAGAAATGTATTTAATACGTGCGGAGTGCAATGCTAGAAGTGGTAACATTGCAGATGTTGTTTCAGATTTAAACGCTTTAAGAGTTAAAAGATTTCCTACCGGAACATATACAGACCTTACTTTAGGTGATTTTTCAAGCAACGAAGAAGCTTTAAATTTTGCTTTAGAGGAAAGAAGAAGAGAGCTATTTATGACAGGTATGAGATTGTTTGATTTAAAACGTTTAAACCTTGATCCAAGTACTGCTAAAACAGTAATACATACAGTTGTTGGTGTTGATTATGTTATGCCTCCAGGAGCTAATAATTTGGTATTACCAATTCCTAGTCAAATATTAAGTCTGTCTTCAGGGGTAGCTCAAAACCCTAGAGACTAACACATAAACTATAAAAATGAAAAACATATTTATTTTAATATTTGCAACCTTTTTAATAGTTGGTTGTAATGAAAGCCCTAAAAAAGAGTACATCCTTTTTTCAGGTACTATTATAGATGCTACTAAAGACTTTAGATTAGTTAAACGATTTAGTGATACTGATAGTCAAATTTCAATTAAGTTAACAGATAATGGATCTTTTGTTGCTGATACCATTACTTTTGGAACAGGGCGTTACGTTTTTACAGACGGTAGAAATAGTGCTGAACTTTATTTAACAAATGGGGAGGAATATCATTTGACAGCTATTGCTAAAAATTTTATAAATACTGTAAAATTAACAGGCCCTGACTCTGGAGCATCTAATTATTTAATTTCTAAGGTAGATAGAATCAAACGTTTAAGAGGTGATTATGTTGAATATAATAGTTTAGATGAAGCTGCATTTCTTGCAAAACAAAAAGAACTTCATAAAACTTATGTTAGTTATTTGGATAGTTTTCCAAATATGCCAAAAGAATTTGAAGAAATTGAGCGTAAAGAATTGTATTACAACAATCTTCTAAGTTTAACCATGTATGAAAGATTACATAAAAGATATACAGATAATTCAGATTTTAAAGTTTCAGATGATTTTTTAGCTCAATTAGATAAAGTAGATAATCTCTCTGATGAAGCAGCATATAAAAGTAACGGGTCTTATAAAAGTCTTGTAGATGAGCATTATAAAACAGCAGCTAAAGAACTATCAAAAAAAGAAGGTGTTGATTGGTATTTAGCCAAGTTAAAAGTTTTTGAAACAATACCTAACGATTTTATTAAGAATAGTTTACTGTTGTCAGTTGCTAATGCCGATATAGAATATACAGATAAAATAGATGAATATTATAAAACATTTATGGCTGTTTCTACTTCTACCAATAACAATAAAAGCATTACAGAAAGGTATAAATCTCTTAAAAAACTCAGTACAGGGGAACCTTCTCCTGTTTTTACAGATTATGTTAATCATGGAGGAGGAACAAGTTCTTTAGGTGATTTTAAAGGGAAATACGTTTATATTGATATTTGGGCTACTTGGTGTGCGCCGTGTTTAAAACAAGTCCCATATCTTAAAAAGGTAGAAAAACAATATCATGGAAAAAATATTCAGTTTGTAAGTATTTCTATTGATAAAGAAAATGCACACAATAAATGGAGAAAAATGGTGACAGATGAAGAGTTTGTTGGTGTTCAACTATTAGCAGATAATAATAGGGAAAGTGAATTTGTTGCTGCTTATCAAGCCGATGGTCTTCCTCGTTTCATTTTAATAGATCCAGAAGGTAACATTGTAGATTCGAATGCTCCTAGACCTTCAAGTCAAAATTTAATTAAGTTGTTTAACGAACTAAACATTTAAAGTTTAAATTAGATTATTTGAGACTACTTATTGATTAGGTAAATGCTAAGTTTAAACGGGGGTTGGCTTAAAACCCTCGTTTAAATTTGTTATTTAAAAATGAGAAGAAGCATGTAAATGGAATTGGTTTATAGTTTTGTATAGTCTTTTAAGAAAGTAAAGTGTTGCGAGATAGGATTTTGCAAGGGATTCTTTATGGTTAAGATATTTGTATATTAATTTTAAAATTAGAGAATTCAAAAAGCAAATAAAGTAACGCCACTATATCAATTGTGTAACATGTTTTTTTGCTTCTGAAGACAAATAAATATGTTTGAACAGTAGCTTATGTCGTATTAGGGGGCCTTAAGGATGAAACTGGCCTAATTACCCTAATGTTTTTTCAAGAAATTTACTAGTAAGAGGTATAAGTTCTCTTTTTCAAAACCCTTGCGTATTTTTTTAAAAGCGACACTCATTTGTGATTCTACGGTTTTTACTGAAACTCCCATAATTTCGGCTATTTCATGATATTTGAGTCCGTTAATTTTATTCATTTCGAGAGTCTTTCTACATTTTGGAGGAAGCGTTTGAATAATTTGATTCATTTTTTCAACACGTTTTTCTAGTATCTCAATATCGTCATCTATTCTATCTCTCAAAGCATTTTCATAAACAACATCTAATAAATTATTACGTCGTTTATCGGTGTTAATACTATCGATAAATCTGTTGTAAGCAATAGTATATAGGTAGCTCTTAGGAGATTTGCAATCTTGTAATTTCTCTTTAGCATTCCATAAATCAATAAAAGCCTGTTGTACAATGTCTTCAGAGCTCATTTTATCATGGGTGTAGGTCGCAATATAAGCTACTAACCTGTCGTAATATAAATCGAATAGATTTCTAAAGGCGTCTTCATCACCATTCTTTAAGGCTATAGTGGCTTCTAGTTCATTCATATATTAATTTTAACTCTAATTAAATAGGCATGAATATTCTTAGGGGTTTTGTGGTATTAATAAACAATAGTATAAACAAAAGATTAAATATGCAATAATTTGCTAATGTAAAGCTGAAAAATATCTTGTAATTATGATAATCGTATTATAGATTGAAAGTATTTCGAAATTCTAAAATTATTTTTTAAAAAAGTTAAGTATGAGAAAAGTATTATAAAAGAAGAAGGGGGAGTGTCAATTTATTCTAATTGAAGCTTTAAAGGATGTTAAAAGTGGTGTTTTTATTAAATAAATCTTAGTGATTTAGTAAAAAGTGTAATTTTTTTTAGGGGTTTTTTAGTTTTCGTAAGTAATAATACATGTAAACCTCTAAATAGGTGAATAATTTGAAAAAGATAATAACCAAGTATATAGTTAATACAATTACAGAAGACGAGCAAAATTTGCTTAACGAGTGGCTTAAAGATCGTGATAACCAAAAGGAGTTTAAAAGGTATGTTTTAGATTATCATGATGTTAAAATGGCTTTATATAAAAATGATGTAGATAAAGCATATAGAAATGTAAAGGAAGCTATTAATAATAGCAAACAGAAAGTTATCCCAATTTATAGAAAGAAATTCTTCAAATATGCTGCGGCTGTTTTGGTTTTAGTTTCTTCAAGTTTTTTCTTCTTATCAAAAAATACTCCAGTTGAAAATAATAATGTATCTATTAATCCGGGTACAGATAAAGCGATATTAACGCTTGCTAATGGCACAGAACTTCTTTTAGATAGTGTAACAAATTATCAAGATAAATTGATAACGAGCACAGGTAAAGAAATAATATATACACCTTCTGAAAACAAAACAAATACGGTTGAGTATAATTATTTAACCATTCCAAGAGGCGGGCAGTACCATATTGTTTTATCCGATGATACGGAAGTTTGGGTAAATTCAGAGTCTCAATTAAAATATCCAGTAAATTTTATAGAAGGACAACCAAGAGATGTTGAGTTGGTTTATGGTGAAGCTTATTTTGAAGTATCGCCAAGCACAGAACATGGTGGAGCGAAATTTCGTGTTATAAATGAAAATCAAACCATTGAGGTTTTAGGAACAAAATTCAATGTTAAGGCCTACAAAGAAGAACCTCATATTTATACCACACTTGTAGAGGGGAAAGTTTCTGTAAATACAAAATTGGATGCTAAATTATTAGTACCTAATAAGCAATCTGTTTTTAGTTTGAAAAATGAAAATTTGAGTATTCAGGACGTCGATGTTAAAATCGAAATAGCATGGATACATGGCGAATTTGTTTTTCAGAAAAAATCACTAAAAGACATTGCTACAGTATTAGGGCGTTGGTATAACGTTGATTTCGAATTTTTAAATGATACCATTGCCGAACAAAAATTTAATGGAGAATTAAAGAAAAGTCAAAACTTGGAAAATATCCTGAAACTTATTCAGGATACCAATAAAATTAAATCTTATGAAATGAAAGGAAATTCAGTTTTTCTGAAATAAAAAATAGGGGAAAGAATAGGAACACTAACTAAGAATATTCTTCTCTTATAAGTTTAAAAACAATTAATTAACTAACCAATTTATGTAAATTTATGAAAATTAATCAAACAAACGCCCGTCTCATTTTTGGTAAGCGGTTCTTAAAAATTATCATGCGAACATTTCTCTTTACTTTTTGCTTAACAGTATTTGGTCTCTCACCAAATAACTCGATCTCTCAAAGCGCGAAAATTATTATAGAGACCGATAAAACAGTATCTGTTGATGAGGTTTTTAAAATGATAAGCGACCAAACGGATTACAATTTTATTTATTCAGATGATTGCTTTGAATCCATATCAGAAGTTCATTTGAAAAAAGGAAAAGTTAAGGTATCTAAACTTTTAGAAGACTGTGTAACTTCAAACAATCTTAGTTTTGTGATATCGGAAGAACACACAATTATTATTAAACAACCAGTAGTTGAAAAACAACAAGACATTATTGTTTCTGGTCTTGTTACCGATGAGCAAGGTGTGCCATTGGCAGGTGCTACAGTAAAAGTGAAAAACAAAAATGTGGGTACTTTTACTAATTTTGATGGGGCTTATAAAATAAAAGCTTCGGAAAACACAACATTAATTTTTAGTTCTATGGGTTTTGTTACTCAGGAAGTTGCTGTTAATGGGCTTAGTGTTGTTAATGTTATTTTAATAGAAGACATTTCGGCATTAAATGAAGTTGTTATTAATGGTTATCAAACCAAAGATAAACGCGAAACAAGTAGTGCTGTAACCGTAATTAAAACTAGCGAAATTGATGTTGTGGGTAGTTCCAGTATTGAAAACATGATACAAGGGCAAATTGCAGGTGTAAGTGTTGTTAATAGTAGTGCAGAGCCAGGAACCGCGGCAAGAATCAGAATTAGAGGAACGGCTACCCTTAGTGGTAATGCAGAACCTATTTGGGTGGTTGATGGTGTTGTACTAGAAAGTGGGGTTCCTGCAACTCCTGCAGAACTTAATGATCCTGATTTTTTAAAATCATTTAACAGTTCAATAGGTGGGGTTAACCCAAACGATATTGAATCGCTTACTATATTAAAAGATGCATCGGCTACAGCTATTTATGGAACAAGAGCGGCCAACGGTGTTATTGTGGTGACAACGAAAAAAGGAAAAAGAGGAAAGCCAAGAATATCTATAAACCATACATCAGGAATTCAACCAAGACCTACCTATGAAGATTTTGACTTAATGAACTCACAAGAACGCGCTCAGTTTTCATTTGAATTACTTGAGGATCAAATTCCGCTTCATGGCGTAGTAGGTGTTGCATATTATGATGGTTTATTTACCCGTGGCGGACTTAGCGAGGAAGATTATATTGCTGGTATACGATACACGTCTGAATTAAATGAAGATTGGTTTGATTTATTATTCCGTAATGCCGTTACAAATACTACTGATTTTAGTGTTTCTGGTGGTTCTGATAAAAGTAATTATTATACTTCGTTAAGTTACACAAGCCAGGATGGTATAGATAAAACAACTGATTATCAGAGTTATAATATTATGGCTAAGGTGAATACAGAACTTTCTAGTAAAGTTAATTTAGGAATTATTCTAAATGCTTCTAAAAGAGATAGGGAACAAAATTATACAACAAATGCTTTTGATTATGCATATACTAGATCAAGATCATTACCTGCATATAATGATGATGGAAGCTTGTTTTTTTATAGAGATGGGCAATACCAATACAGTTTTTTAAATGAACAAAATACAACCAATCAAACTTCAAAACAAAATGAAACTAGAGCAACTGTTAGTTTAGATTATAAAATAACAGATTGGTTAACGTATAATGCACTTACAAGTTATACCTACTCTGGTAGTGTAATGCAACAGTATGCTACAGAAGCAAGTAACTATGTGTCTAAAATTCGAGGTTATAATTTAGGGGCAGGATCTGCAGGTCAGATAGAAGATTCAAGCTTACCTTTTGGAGGTGTATATAATCAGACTGATTATACACAAAACTCTTATGTAACCAGAAACTCTTTAAACTCAAAGTTTAATCTATTAGATGATTTATCTATAGATTTATTAGCGGGAACAGAGTTTAGAAATGTGGTTTATGATGGGCTTACTTCTCAAAATTACGGGTATTTACATGATAGAGGTCAGATTTTTTATAACCCACAAGAATCTGAAGAGCAAGGTGAAATTAAAAGAAACACGGTGTCTCGTTCTCTTAGTGATAGGTCTTTCATGTCGTATTTTGGAACATTCTCTTCAATGTTTAAGAATAAATATGTTATAAACGCCAATATTCGTTTTGATGGTTCTAACCTTTTCGGTTCTAATCCAGATTATAGATACCTGCCACTTTGGTCGGTTTCAGGTAAATGGCATATTGATCAAGAATCTTTTTTAGACTCTGCTGATTTTATTGATGCACTTTCTATTAGAGCATCTTACGGATTAAGAGGTAATATTGTACAGAACAGTTCTCCTCAAATCATATCTTCAGCTTTGGCTCCAAATAGTTATACCTTTTTAAATGAACAATATATTATTCAACCTGCCAATCCTGAATTAAAATGGGAAACCACAGAAACTGTAAATCTTGGAATTGATTTCTCTTTTTTTAATAGAAGATTATCTGGATCTCTAGATGTATTTAAAGATTTCGGTAATGATTTGATTGCCTCTAAAAATGTATCCAGTGTAACAGGTTTTCAATCTAAACCAGTCAACTTTGCCAATATTACAACTGAAGGGATAGATATTGGGTTAAATGCTACCATTGTTAAATCGGAGAATTTTAAATATAATTTAGGAATAAATGCATCAATTACAGGTAGTGAGGTTACAAAGTCTTTTATAGAACCTAGCGTAGCAAGTCTTATATCATCAACCTATACCGTAGGAGAAGTTGTAGAAGGGAAACCTCTAAATTCCATGTATTCATATCGCTTTTCAAGACTAACAGATGAAGGTGCTGCATTGTTTTTTGATGGAGAAGGTAATGAATATGGTGTTGGGGATCCAGAGTTTTTTTCCAATATATATCAAAATCCAGATGCTCTTAAGTATGAAGGTTCTAGAGTCCCAACTTCGACAATAGGTATTACTAACAGATTTAATTACAAAAATTTTCAACTATCTTTTTTACTTGTTGCTGGTCTAGATTATAAAATTAGACTTCAAAACCTTGCCTTTGATTCAGAGTATATTCAAGATGATTTTAATTTACGAAGAGGTGTTTCTAATAGATGGAGACAACCAGGTGATGAAAACACAGCAGATATCCCTTGGTTGGGCAATGGTTATTATATGCTTTACGAAAGTGATTTATTTAACAGTAGTGATGCTCAAACTATTAATGGTAATTATTTAAGACTAAGAAATGTGTTATTTCAATATAGCTTCCCTAAAACTTTTATTGAAAAAGCAGGCATTTCTAACCTTGTTCTTAAGTTTCAAGCAGACAATCTATTCGTACTAGCAGACAAACGCTTAAATGGTATGGATCCAGAAACGGCTAATTTCAATACGTCTTTTTGGGGAAGTTCTCTACCATTACCAAAAACATTCACATTTGGTGTTAGTTTAAATCTTTAATAATGAAAATTGAAAATAACATGAAAAATAGATATAAAATATTTCAAATAATTTTGGTAGTCCTACTTATTTTTGGTGAGCTATCATGCGAAAGCTACCTTGAAGAAGTTCCTCAAAATAAGTTAAATCCTACAACGGTTACTGACTATAGAGAACTTTTAAATTATGGATACATTACAAAAGAACGAATCATGCCATATCTTGAAGCTCTTGGTGATGATGTAGATTTAAAGTTGGAAGATAGAGCACGTGATGCCGTTAACGGTGATGCTTACATGAGTGCATACCTTTTTGAACCTACACACGAGACATCATTGGGAAGTGATGTTGCGTTTGCAAAACTTTATCAGAGTATTTATTATGCCAATTTGGTTATCACTAGAATAGACGATGCAGAATCTGTTATTCTTGGTGATGACATGCAAGGTTATAAAGATAATTTAAAGGGAGAAGCCTATGCTTTAAGGGCTTTTTCATATTTCTATTTGGTTAACTTATATGGACAGCATTATGACCCAGCTACTGCAAGTTCAGATTTTGGAGTCCCTATTAATTTCTCTACGGGGGCTGAAGATCAAGGATACCCTCGATCTACAGTAGAAGAAGTATATAATTTAATGGCATCAGATTTAGACAATGCAGTGAGCTTAATGGAAGCTAACACTATTGAAAAAACCTCTAAAATTCAGTTCAATGCACAAAGTGCAGGGGCTTTACAATCTAGAGTAGCCTTGTATATGCAGGAGTGGGATAAAACAATTGAAGCTGCTAGTAATGTTTTGGATGTTAACAATACAGTTAATGATATAACTGGTTTAACAGATATATTTAATGAGGATGAATACAGTGAATTTTTTTCATTAAGAGCTGGTCCAGATTATTTAGATGCCGATAATAGCAATATCTTTTTTGTCAATGGTGTTACAGAAAATATACCATTGGTAAACTATTATCCTACCTACACAACGTTCTCTGTGAATACAGAGTTAGAAGATTTGTATGATGAAGGTGATATAAGAAAATACTATTTTTTAGGTATACTAGATAGAGTTGTAAGCGGTGTAGCTTATCAAAAATTGGCTACATTAAAAAACAGATCAACCACGAGCTTTTTTGGACGTTATCAACCTACTACCTTTGATGGATATAGTCGAGTACTTAGAGTAGAAGAGGTATTATTGAATAGAGCAGAAGCTTATGCCAAAAACGGAGATTTACAATTAGCTATAAACGATCTTAATGCCATTAGAGTTAAAAAAATTGAACCTTCTTTTTATACAGATTTAGCTGTTGGAAGTTTTACTCAAGAAACTCTTATTGATTATATTCTTGAAGAACGAAGAAGAGAACTTTGTTTTGAAGGGCATCGTTTCTTTGATTTAAAACGTACCACCCGACCAGGAATGACTAGAATTGGTTATGAAGGTGATATTACTGTTGAGGGGATTTTATTAGAAGATGACCCTAGGTATGTATTACAGATTCCAGAAAAAGAACTTGAGGCAAATTCTGCTATAACTAGAGCACCTAGGTAATCAATTAAAACTTAAAACAAAAAATTATGAAATTTATAATAAAATTAATATCACTATCAGTACTGATTTCTTTGTTTACAGCATGTGAAAGCGAAGAAGTTATAATTTCTGATTTCAACGGCAAAGATCCGTTTCCACTTATTGAGGAAGGAACCACGGAAGCTAGTCAACTCGCTTTTGGTTTGCTAGAAGAACATGAATTACACATGTATTATGATCTTGAAGGCGAAGAGGCGCTTCAAACAGAGTATGGAGCAATATCTTTGGCATCAAGATTTGGAGATGGCATAATAGCAGCAGAAGAAGAACGGGCTGTCGTTTTCTTAAAGTTAATTGATGAAATGTTCGACCTATTTAGTGATTATAGAGAACTTCAGCTAGCTAGAAGATGGATGCTAGTTGGTAATGGGTTTTCGTCTAGTACTGCTGAGCAACTTAATACCTATGGTTATAGTAGAGATATTCTGTATTACAATACACAGGGTACACAAATACTTTCTAGTGTAAATAATACTTTTGAATTCGATTTATCATTAACCAAAGAGATGCTACTTTTTGCTTACTTTTATGCATATATTGATTATACTTATGATATTCCAGAAGAATTTAGCAGTATTTCTGGAGATATTTATAGGCAATATACTTTTCATAGTGTTCCATTTTACACATCAGCAACAGAATATGATGAAGAAGGAGCTACAGATGCTGGATTTGTGCATCCATGGGGGCCGCAATCTATTTCACTTAAACCTCATGAAGATTGGGAATCTTATGTAGTATGGATCATTTCTAGACCAAAAGCAGAACGCGATGTTTGGTTAGACACAAAACCTCTTATTAAGGCTAAATACGATATTGTAGTTGAATCTATGATGACTGATTTAAACATGGATTTAGAAGCACTTTCAATCCAATGGCAGTCGGTAGGCATCTAAATTGATGAACACTATTACCATATTAATACATCTTATTACAATACTTAATTAAATGAAAAAAACAATATTTAGTGTCGTACTGCTCTTGAGTCTTATGGCTTGTTCAAAAGTAACTCCAGTAGAATACGCTTTGTTTTCGGGTAAAATTGAAAATCTAGAAGCTAAGGTAATCACTTTAGAAAAAGCCGATCAATCCTTTAAAAAGGAAATTACGATTGAATCAAATGGTGCTTTTTCTGATACCATTCAGGCGAGTTCTGGAGTTTATCAACTTACAGTAGGTAAACACAGAGTTAATGTCTATTTAGAAAACGAGAATGTTATTAATCTTTCAGCCGATGCTAAAGATTTCAATGGTTCATTAGCGTTTTCGGGTAAAGGTGCTGAAACCACAAATTATATCACATTTAAAAATAAAAAGACAGCGGAATTACGTGGCGATAATAAATCGTTTTACACGTTGGAAGAAGCTGAATTTAAAAAGAAACTCAATGATATAAGTACGATACTAAATACTGTAATAGATACTACAAAAGGGATCGATCCTGAATTTAAAGCATTAGAAAAAAGGAATATTAATTACACTTATTTATTACAATTGTCTCAATATGCAAGTGGAAAGCATCGTTATTGGACAAAAAATAATGATTATAAACCTTCAGAAGATTTTTTATCAGAATTAGATGATTTAGATATTAATAATGAAAAAGATTTTGAACTTTCAAATGCATATAAACAACTAGTTACCGGTTATTATGTTAAAGAAATTAGTGCGCTAGCTAAAAAAGATTCTATTGAGTTTATGTATGCCAAGGTTAAAGTGCATGCAGCTATTCCGAATGAAAGCATTAAGAATGCGCTTATATTTTCTGGAGCTGAATATGGAATAACTAAAATAGAAAACGTAGAGGATTACTATAAAACCTTTATGAATGCTTCTACTAACGAAGAAAACAATGCGAAGCTTACAGCAACTTACAACAAGTTAATAGGGCTAAATAAAGGCAAACCATCACCAAAATTTGTGAATTACCAAAACCATGCTGGTGGCACATTATCTTTAGACGAGCTTAAAGGAAAATATACCTATATCGATATTTGGGCTACTTGGTGTGCACCTTGCTTAGCAGAAGTACCGTACTTAAAAAAGTTAGAAAAAACATATCACGGTAAAAACATTAATTTTTTGAGCGTATCTATTGATGTGCCAAAAGATGTTGAAAAATGGAAACAAATGATTGTTGATAAAGAATTAGGAGGCATTCAAGTCATTACTGATAAAGGTCCAACGGCTGAATTTATTCGAGATTATTTTGTGTCAACCATTCCACGTTTTATCTTAATAGATCCACAAGGCGCCGTAGTTGATAAAGATGCTCCACGCCCTTCAAGTCCAGAATTAATAGAATTATTTAATACGTTAAATATTTAAAAAATATTAATTCGATTTACTTTTTTTAATCACATGTATTCCATAATAAAATCGTCATTAGTAATAAACAAAAAATAACCATCCATAAAATGAAAAAAACAGTTTTTAGTTTCGGACTAGCCTTAAGTCTTATAGCGTGTTCAAATAACGCTCCAGTAGATTATGCCTTAGTTACCGGGAAAATAGACAATCTTGAAGCCAAAGAAGTTACTTTAGTAAAATCAGATCAATCTTTTAAAAAAGAAATTACTATTGAATCAAATGGTGTTTTTACCGATACCATTAAGGCAGGTTCTGGTCTTTACGAACTTGTTGTTGGAAAAAACAGAACTAATATCTATTTAGATAACGGGAATGTTATTAACCTTACCGCAGATGCCAAAGCCTTTAATAGCTCTCTTGATATTTCTGGTAAAGGTGCAGAAACTACAAATTATATTCTATACAAAAATAAAAAGGAGGCTGCTTTAAAAACAAAAGATAGAGCGGTTTATAAATTAGAAGAACCTGATTTTAAAGTTAAATTTAAAGAAATAGAGAACGCTTTAAACGCAAGGTTAGATACTACGCAAGGTATAACGCCTGCTTTTAAAACTTTGGAAAAGCGTAATCTTAATTACGAATATTTAAATGAATTAGAACGTTATGCTGGTGGTTACCACAGACAATGGGCACAAAAAAAAGGATATAGACCATCGGAAGAATTTTTGGCCGAGTTAGAAGGTGTGGATTTGGATAATGATGTTGATTTCTTTTTTTCTAGTGCTTATAAAGAAATGGTTAACCGTCACTACACGAAGCAAATAAATGTTTTGCATAGAGAAGATTCTCTTGAATACGGTTTAAGAGCAATAACTATTTATGCTACAGTTCCTAATGAAATAATTAGAAACGAACTTATTTTTAGCAAAGCAGAATATGATTTATATCAAACCGTAGATTTTGAAGAATTTCACAAAATCTTTATGAGCGCTTCCACTAATGAAGAAAACAATGCTAAAATCACTAAAATTTACAACGACTTAATGCGTGTAAATAAGGGGCAACCATCGCCTAAATTTATAGATTATGAAAAGCATTCTGGAGGTACATTATCACTGGATGAGCTTAAAGGAAAATATATCTATATCGATGTTTGGGCAACTTGGTGTGGACCGTGTTTAGCAGAATTGCCAGATTTACAACGTATTGAAAAAGATTATCATGGTAAAAATATAACCTTCCTAAGTATTTCAATAGATCAAGCTAAAGATCATGATAAATGGAAAGATATGGTTGTAGATAAAAAGCTTGGTGGTATTCAAATATTAGCAGATAAGGCCTTTGATTCACAATTTGTATTAGACTATAATATTAGATCAATTCCTCGTTTTATAGTTCTTGACCCAAACGGTGTAATCGTTTCACCAAATGCACCAAAACCTTCAGATCCTGAGTTAATAAACCTTTTTAACGAGTTAAATATATAGATCCGATTAAGTCTAAAACGTATTGATGTCCTTATAAATTCGTTAATAAAATGTAAGCCATTATTACGGCAGTTAGCTCGGAATTCTTCAAATACCATTTTGATAGTCACAAATTAATATCAAGATATTTTTTTAAAAGAATATCTTGATTGTGATTATTTACCCTCTTTTTATTAAAGTATCGCCCTAAGCAATCAAAGTAAAAAAATAAACTAAATATAATAGCTGAAAAAGATGTAGTTCCTGGTAAATATGCCTATAAGTTAAGAACTTAAAGCGAAAAATCAGAAGCTGTTTTCAATAAATTAATTAATAATATGAAAAATATACTTGCACTTTTATTCGTGTCATTATTCCTGTCTTGTAATCAACAAGAGCCTCCACGTTATGTTATCAATGGGGTTTTTGAAAAAGGAATAGGAGAGCAATTACTATTAGAAGAACTTTCTAATTTAAGAATTGTTAAAACTATTGATACGGCACGTGTGGATAGCCATGGGAATTTCTCTTTTAATGGCCCTGCATTTGGCGAAATAAAAGAGGCTAGATTATCAATTGTAGGCACAAAATATAAAGAAGATTTTATTATTGAAGATACTATAGTCAATGTAAATATTTGGCAAGATTCGATAACAAAATTTAATAAACCGTTTAAGTTCGAGTTTGATAGAAGTAAAGAAGATGCTGTATATGCCAAGCTTAAGCGTAATTATAAGGATAGAAGAACGGTATGGGGTAATGCCACAAATAGATTGATTGTTGCCAATAAACAAAAAGAACTTAGTGATGATGAGTTAGCAAAAGCACGTCAAGAATTAGACGAAGCTTTTGTGGAAGAAGTTATAGATACTTTATCTAATTACTCGAATAGTTATGGAACTTACTTCTATATAAAAAATTACATGCTAAGGTTTGATCCGCTTCCGTCGGTTGAAGAAGCATTTAATAATTTATCCGACAATATTAAAGCTTCAAAAGAAGCAACGGTGTTTAAAAAGGAAGTAGAAGAAATTAAAAGATCTTTTGTAGGAGGTACTCCTGACGATTTTTCAATTCCTGCTTTAGATGGATCGGTAACTAGTTTGTACCAATATAGAGGTAAAGTTTTACTAATCGATTGTTGGGCAACGTGGTGTGGGCCTTGTATTGAAGCCATGCCGCATATAGGCGAAGTCTATGAGAAATTTCACCCGAAAGGTTTGGAAGTTTTAGGGATATCTTATGATAAAGATGATACTAAATGGCGTGAATTTTTAAAGAAAAACGAATACATCACTTGGGATCAGGCGTCTTCTCTAAAGGAATTTAGATGTCCATCTGCAAAAGTGTTTTCAGTAACCATGATACCAGCCACCATCTTAATTGATAAAAATGGAGTAGTGGCCGGACGAAATCTTAAAGGAGAAGAACTGGAAGCCAAAATAAAAGAATTATTGGCTTTAAATTAATTAAAAGAAACACCTAATCACTATTCTGCTAAGATTTTAAATTAGAATTTGATATCATATTATAGAGTCGTTTTTAATAAAAACACTAAAAACATAATGAGAAAAATAACCATCCTATTTGCTTTTTTATTTAGCATCAGTTTATTGGCGCAAAATATTAATTTTAACGATCCATTACCCGAAAATACACGTGTTAAAAAAGGTGTTTTGCCTAACGGGCTTACCTATTATATTTACAATACCGACGTTGTAAAAGATGCGGCGAGTTATTATATTATTCAAAATGTAGGCTCTGTATTAGAGAATGAAGATCAACAGGGTTTAGCTCACTTTTTAGAGCATATGGCTTTTAATGGGACTAAAAATTTTCCGGATAAAGGCATAACAGATAAGCTAGAAAAACACGGCGCCAGTTTTGGTCGAGATATCAACGCGTATACCATGTTTGAAGAAACGGTGTATAATATGAATAACATTCCGGCTACTCCAGATCTTATTGATACCTGTTTATTAGTACTTCACGATTGGGCTAACTTTTTGTCTTTAAAAGAGGAAGAGATTGATTTAGAGCGTGGTGTGATTAAGGAAGAGTGGAGAACACGCCAAAATGGTTTTATGAGAGTTTATGAGCAAAAGATGCCTGTATTGTTTAACAACAGTATTTATACAAAGCGTATGCCTATAGGGAAAATGGATGTTGTAGATAATTTTAAATACAAGGCTTTAAGAGATTTTTATCATGATTGGTACCGAACCGATTTACAGGCTATCGCCATTATTGGTGATGTTAATGTAGAAGATATAGAGGCAAAAGTAAAAACGTTATTTTCTCCAATTCCAGCTGTTGAAAATCCAAGAGAACGCTTTGTTATCACTATTCCAGAAAATGATGAATTAATGTTTAGTTCAGCTATGGATGTTGAGGTGAAATCGACGTCAATAGACTTCGGAATAAGACACGCTAAAAACCTTAAAAAGAAAACTGTTGCCGATTTAAAATCGGATTTATTAAGAAGTATTACTGTAACCATGCTTGCCATTCGATTAGGAGAATTGAATGATCATCAAGATTCGCCTTTATTGAGAGCTTCACTAAGCTTCAGCGATATTTCTAGAAGTACAAATACCTTTAAATTATTAATATCACCAAAAGTAAATCAGCAACAAGCGGCTTTTGAGATGGTTTTAAAAGAAGTAAACCGTGCTGTAAAATTTGGGTTTACACAAGGTGAGATGGATAGAGCTATTACGCGATATATAAACTCCTATGAGAATCAAATTGTAAAAATTGAAAACACATCTCACAGAACTATTGAAGGTATGATTCAAAAGAACTATCTGGAAAATGCGAGAATGCGAGATATTGAAAAAGAGTACGATATTGCGAAACAAATTTTTAATACGTTAACTTTAGAAGAAGCACATTTAAAACTCAAATCACTTTATACTACTAAAAACAGATTCGTTACAGCAACAGCTGTAAAGGGAGAAGAAAATATTACAGAAGAAGAAGCTTTACAAATTATCTCGGCAGCAGAAAATGACAAAACACTTACCGCTTATGAAGATGCGTTTAGTGGAAAAACGTTGTTGGGCGATATGAAAATAAACAAAGGTAAAATAGTTTCTGAAGAAGAAAACAAAGCTACAGGTTCTACCACGTTTGTATTGAGTAATGGTATTAAAGTGCATTATAAGTTTGCAAATAACCCTAAGAATGATGTTACGTTAAATGCAATTAGTTATGGCGGTTTGTCATTAATTGATGATGCCGATTTAGCTTCTGCTAGCCATATGAATAGTTTAGTTACCGGGTCTGGTTTAGGAGATTATTCTAGAAATGACCTTTCAAAAGTGCTTGCAGGTAAAACGGTAAGAGCAAATTCATCAATTTCTAACCTTACTGAATCTGTTTCCGGAGCTTCATCTACCAAAGATGTTGCCACCATGTTACAAATGGTTCATTTAAAATTTGTAAAACCTCGTTTTGATAAAGAGGTTTTTGATGTGCTTATTGCAAACTCAAACAATCAACTCGTTCGTAGAAGTAATAGTTTAAGTCAAAAAATAAAAGACAGCATGCTTGTTACGTTTTACGGCAGCAATAACCCAAAGAAACCGTTGTTTAATAAAGAGTATATAGAATCTATTTCTTTTGAAACCATCCAGGAGGTTTATAAGGAGCGCTTTAAAGATGCATCAGATTTTGAATTCTTTATTGTTGGCGATGTTTCTAAAGAACAATTAAAGCCTTTATTAGAAAGCTATATTGCTAGTCTTCCTACTAAAAAACAAACGGAAATGTATAAAGACAATTCTACAGAATGGTTAAGTAAAACCATTAAAAAAGATTTGTTTTTTAAAATGGAAAACCCAAAAACTACCGTAAGTATTATCTATAAAAACGATGTGGAATATACACTTAAAAATGCTTTAGTAATGCGGGCTTTTGGTGATATACTTCAGCTTAGATATATGGAAACATTGAGAGAGCAGGAAGGCGGAACTTATGGTACGAGCACTTCGGCAGGTTTATCTAAAAGACCTCAAGAAAAAGGAAGTTTAGAAGTTCGTTTTGATTGTAATCCAGAAAAAGCAGATAAATTAATAGGTATGGTGTATGATGAACTGTCTAAAGTAGCGGCAGGAGAAATTAATACGACTGATTTTGATAAAACCATCACTAACTTTTTAAAAGAACGGGAACAAGCAAAAGGTTATAATCAATATGATATGAATGTATTGACTAATTTTTACCGTGAAGGCTACGATATGAACGATCCTGCAAACTTTGAAGATCTCGTTAAAAGTATTTCTGTCAACGATATTGTAGAGATGGCTAAAAAATTAATTGATGGAGGAGATAAAGCCGAAGTTATTATTAAGGCATTAGACTAAAACGTATTTACACATAAATTATTAAACCCCATTTTACTGAAAAATAAATTATTATTTGAGTTAGTTGCTACTGTAAAAAAGGGTAAGGGTTATTTTTTAATAGCCCTTTTTTTATGATATGATTCTGAAAAGGGCTAAGTTGAATAAAAAAAGAAAGAGGCTTAAATTGTAAATAATTTAAGCCTCTTTTTATAATCGGTTTGGGGTATTTAGGGAGAATTTAATTGGCAGGGTTTAGCTTATTTATTGCAGTAATAACGCCTCCTTCAACTTCTAGACCTTGTGTTGCTGTTGCTGTATTTACATCAATAGTATAAACAAAACTTCCGGTGGTGGTGGTAATACCTACATAAGCCGTTTTTCCATCTTCGGACACATAATTACCTCTAAAAGGGATGGAAGTAATTTCATCAACATTGGGAATACCTGTTACCATTGTAATAGTTTCATTATAAAGGTTAACGATACCAAATTCTTTTCCCGTTGTATAGGCGCCTCTATTAGCAACTTCTTCTAGGTTAATTAATAATTTTCCATTACCTAAATACATTTGTGTTGTAGCGTATTTACCACCAGTTGCTTCTTCAATATTAAAATAATAAGAATCGAACTCGGTAGTTCCGCTTTTTATTCTAGTTATAGCCGAAGGTTTAGTAGAAACATATTCACCATTGTTTGTTGCTACAGATGAAGAAACAGCATAGGTGTCTCCTTGCTCATCAACCGCAAGTCCGCTATTAAAATAACGACCAATAAAGCTTGTTCTATTGTCTTGAATTGTTTTTACATATTCCATTTCTGGGTATGAGAAAACAGCAATATTAGCTTCATCAGGATATAATGTTCCGTTTCTATCATCTCCAGTTCCTTTAATAGTGTAATATGGTAAATATACATTATCGCCAACTTGAGTAATCCATGTAAAGAAAGCAATTTCTCCGTTTTCTTTATTTGCCAATTCTTGTGTGTTAATTTGTCCTTCAGCAACAAATTGAGAAATATTGGTGTCTAAACTGTACCAATAAGCAGTTGGGTCATCAGAACTTCTTGAAATTTTCATTAATAAAATATCGTCATCAACAGGAGCAAAGGCTTGCACCGTTTCTGATTGAAAATCTGATAATTTATTTAAAGAGCCAGTGTCATTTAATTGATAAGTAGTAACGGCTCCAGGATTACCTTGGCCATAAAGCATACTAAAAAATTTGTTATTACTCGTTATATAATATCGGTATGTTCCATCTTGTTCCACACCATTACCTACGGTTGTAATTTTTCCTTGACTTAAATCGTTTGTTGTTAAAATATAATCGGCTACACCTTCAGATGCTGTTGGAGTTGCGGTAATAATGTATTTTGCTTCTCCTTCAGATATTTCTTCTGTTTTCGGGGTATCATCATCACTACATGATGCAAATAATGCGGCTGTAGCTAGTATGCTTAAATAGAGGTTTTTGTTTTTCATTGTAATTAATTTTAAAATATGTAATGGTTTGTAATTGTTTTTAGTAATAGGGAAAACTTATAAAAAAGTATATTTAATTTTTCCTGTAAAGCTTCGTCCCGGTTTTTGCAGACTAAAATTGTCGTAGAGGTTTTTATCTAATAAGTTTCTGCACTCTAATGTAAATTGTAGTTTTTTATTATATGAAAATGTGGCGTTTAAATCATGTGAGATTTGTTCTTGAACATCTAGTTTACCACTACCGCCCAAACTTGGCCAGTATAGATAGAAAGCATGAACATATAAGGCATTGTAACCTACACTTAGCTGTCTGTTTTTGCTTCCTATATTCGAAAAATTGTAACTCACATCTGCATTACCGTACAAATAAGGCATGTTAGGAATCCGGTCTTTATAAACAATACTTACTACTGTTTGGCCTTCTTCATATTTGGTGTTATTACGTAAGTTTTGGTAAGTTAAATTGGCCCCAATAGTTAAGCTGTTTTCCAGTTGGTATCTTATTTCTGTTTCTATACCTGTACTTGTTACACCGCCTAGATTATCCATGGTTGTTTCAGCTTGGTTCGGACTAAATTTCTCTCTAATGAAATCTTCAGCATCTCGATAAAAACCACTGGTGTTAATATTAAACTGATGTTTTTTGTTTATGTAAAACCAGTAACTTAAGCCTAAATTATAATTGTTGCTATTTTCAGGTTTTAAGTTTTTATTACCTTCAAGATTAATTTCGTCTCCAAAAATTTCATTGGCTTCTGGTAAACGATAACTTTTTTCAAATGAGGCTTTCAATTGAAGGTTTTCGTTAAAAAAATGAGTTAAAGCGAGGCCATAACCTGTTGCATTAAACTTGTCGGTATAGTCATTGTAAGCAACATCTCCATAATTCCCCGTTGGGTTATAAGATTGGGCAAATGTATTTTGTTGAAAGTATTGCTTTAAAAAAACAGAGGCATTCCAATTATCGCGCTTATAGTCGTAACCTAAACCCGTTATGTTTTTTTTATTCTTTTTAGGATGCTCGTAAATTTCACTATCTGGGTTTAGCTCGTTATGTCCAACCCTGCTAAAGGTGTTAAAAGTGTTGCTTACTACAACATTACTATGGTCGTTAATTTTATAATTTAAATTTGCTGTAGAAACGCCGTTGTTATTTTTGTATTTATATAGCGAGTAGGAGCGTTCTCCTCCAGCGTCATCATATTGCTTATAATCTCCAAACCAATTATAGCGTCTGTTTTCAATATCAATATTTTTTTCTTCACCTAAATTGAAATTGGCATTGAATAGAAAATCTAAATTTTTAATGAAGAAATTATTCTTCTGATATTTTAAAGTTGGCATAATGATGGTTCCTTTTGTGTGCCAGTCACCAAAGACACTAACCACTCTTGCACCTGTTTGAATTTCTTTATAATTCTGACCTAATGTAATTCCAAATAATAATTGATCGGCAAACGATTTGTTAACCACACCTGTTTTAAAAATGACGGATTCATTATGGTAGGTGTCATGAAAACGCTCTACGGTTTGGTTTGGGAAATATTCACCTGTAACTAAATCGGCGACATCCACATTAACGTTATAATTGTTGTCAGAATAATTTTGAAATGCATTGACTTGGGCTACAAACCCAGATTTAGCAACGTAAATAGCATTTACAGAAGAGCGATGTGTATTAAACGAGCCATAAGAATAGGAGGCTTCTACATGATTTTTTTTGTAAGTATTCGTTATAATATTAACGGCGCCACCTAAAGCATCGGCGCCTAAACCAACCGGTACAACCCCTTTATAAACCTCAATACGTTCGGCTAAATTTATAGGGATATTATTGATTTGAAATGATGAACCAAAATTATCCATAGGTACACCATCAATAAAAAATCGCACTTGATTCCCTTTAAAACCATTAAGCGAAAAACTCATTTGAGAGCCAACACCTCCGCTTTCGCGGATACGCACTCCCGAAACACGATCTAAGGCATGGCCTAAGTCTAGGGTTGTGGTGTGTAGTTTTTTTGCATCGACAACGCTAACATTATACGCGCGTTCCTTGACCTGTTGTACTAAACTTTTACCCGTAACTAAAACTTCGTTTAACGTGGTGCTTTCTTCTTGTAAAACAACGGAAAGTGTTTTTGTTTGCCCTGGTATAATTGTGATGTTTTGGGTTGTAGTTTTGTAACCTAGGTAGGCTGTGACTATAGTGTATGTGCCATTGTAGGCACCACTAAATTTAAATGCGCCACTACTATTTGTAACAGCTCCTTTGTTTAGGTTTTGAATAATTACAGTGGCTCCAAGTACGGGATTTTTAGATTCATCTAATACAACACCTTTTATAATACTTTCTGGTGATTGAGAAAAACTAAGAAAGGATAGTAAGCCGATAGTTATTGTAAAGTATATATTTTTTTTAAACATTTTAAAATCATTCTTATTTAGACTAATTATTAATAGTCTTGTAAATGTATGTTGTGAAATTTAATTTTTGAGTACGCAAAACGGATAAAGATATACGTGAAACGGAATAGGTTTTTAATAGTAAAATAACTCACGTAATTATTATAATGACATGTTATTTTTCTTTTGGTTTGAGTTTGAAAACAACAGCAAGTGCGGTTATTGATAGTAATATCCAAAAAACGTCCATAACAAAAATTTGAGTATATCCCTTTTCCCAAGTAACCCATGGCCAATTTCCAGAAACAATTCCGTTAGAAATGGGAACCAAAAAACCAAGGATACTACCTAAAAGTAGTGATGCTTTATTTGTGAAATAGTTATCTCGTTTTATTATGAAAAATGTACTTATGGCTAGCCAACCATAGAAGAAGACATTATAGATTAGTGCTTTTTTGCCGCCTTCATAGTCATTAGAAAAGCATTTAACAACTAGAAAGACAAGTGCTGTCATGGGGTAAATACTTAAACAAATAGCCATATAAATGTTTACCAACCAACCATTAAATTTTCTTTTATACTCTGGTACATTTTTTTTGTCGCGTGCCACCAACCATATTAACACGCCAGATATAATTACAAAGCAAGTTATTAAGCCGAGTACAAAATAGATAAGTTTCATGCCATAACCTCCGTAATCACCGTAGTGAAGTCTTTTTAAAACATCGGTAGAACCTTCAACGTATGACGTTTTTAGATAAGGGTTTTTTTCGTCTACAACATCACCATTGATAGCGTTAAAAGTAAGGTGCCCGGTGCCTATGAATTTATCTTTAAAAAGCGGATGACCTTCCACTTTAACATGCATATTGGCATCTCCATAATTATAAATTTCAAGCTTATTAATTTTTAGATTAGGCCATTTGTCTTTTGTTTTTTCAATAAAACTATTATAAGAAATGGCACCATGAAAAGCTTCACCTTTTAAATCGTACGTCATTGTTTTTTCTGTATTTAAAGCTTTATTAAATTCTTTAGTATCGTTGTTGAATAAAAAAGTTTCAATAGGAGGGAGCATTATGGAATAACCAATGATGAGGTAAGCACCTGTTACTGCAAACATAAACTGAAATGGCAGACCAATAATTCCTAAAGATACGTGGGCGTCTGTCCAGATCGTTTTCCATTTGCTATTAGGCCTAAAAACATAAAAGCTAGAAATTATTTTTTTCCAATGCACAATAACACCTGTTATAACAGCAAATAGAAAGAAAAAGGCAACAATACCAGCAAGTAAGTATCCCGATTGGCCTAATAAGTTAAGCTGTGCAAAAAAATGAAGTCTATAGAAAAACTCTCCTAAGGTGTAAGAGTCTTGATATTTTTCTGTTTTGTAAGACGATAAATTTGTAACAAAAAAGTTTCTGCGTTGTCTTTTTTTTTGAGGTTTTACGTTTTTGGGAGGCGATATCACGGTAGAGGCCATTTGCCCTTCAATACGTTGGTAAAAAGAAATATCTCTATTATTTAACTCATGTTCTTTTTCAAGGCTAATTAATAAATCATCAAAATTCACTTCACTAAAATAGCTATCTGTTACAGGTTCATTACGTTCCCAGGCTATAATTTCGTCTCTTAAAAAAGATATAGATCCTGTAAAAAAAATAACATACAAAGCAGCGCTAATGATAATGCCGCTTACCGCATGCGTATGAAACATAATATTATATATTCTGTTGGACATATTGACTATAAGTTAAATGATATAAGGTTATTTGAAGTAAATGAGAGATAGGAAAACGAGGCTAATTAGAAGATATATAGCCCATATTTTTAGTCCGTTTTTTCCTAAAAAAGCAACGACGAGTAGAACAGTCCAAAGAATAATACCAGCATAACGTATGGTTATTAAAGTATTTGGAGCATTCCAAAATACTACTAAAAACATATGAAATACTTGGGTTACAATATAGCCGCCAATAAAACCAGCGGTTATTTTTGCGAATCGTTGAAATGGTGATGAGAGGTGTTTTTTATTTGCTGGCATATTTTTTAAGTCAGGAAGATTTCGGTTACAAAGCAGAACATCATAATGAATATTAGAATGGGTAGATTAAAAAAATGAAGTGGTGCCAAAAGAACAACTAAGCTTCCTACCGTCATTAAAACAATTAGAAAAGAAAATATTCCCGAAGAAATACCTAAAGTAATTATAGAAAGAAAAAGACTACTGGTAAAAAATATTAAAGCCAAGTATTTAGCGGTTTTTTCGTTTTGATTAATGCTGTGTTGAAACTTGTATTTAAAAGTCAACTCTGCACGTTTACTTGTACTGTAAAGCATGTAGAACCCAAGAACAGCGAATGTGGATATTAAAGTTATCATAGTCTTTTTTCTGTTTTCACTGTGTCAAATAGATATATTTCTTTTTAGGAGGACTTATAAGCTGCTTCATTTCAAAATCTTAAATATTATGTTAAAAAACGTTTTATTATTCTTATTTAGATTAAATATAAATAATATACATTTGCAAAATTAATAGGGAAAGCGATTTAATTAATACGTGAAACGGATTAAAAAATACGTAAAACGGAATAATGATAAATAGTATAAAAATTATAAATAACAAAGAAATTATTTTTGATAACGCTCCAAGTACTATTGTGGTAGATGGCTGTGGCACGAGAGAAGTTACCACTGTTTTTGATAGTGATGCGCTTAAAGGGAGCTATAAGGAACTCATTTATTATAATTTTAAAATTGGTTATGGAACCTTTCATAATAGTAAAAATAACAGTATTTCATTCGATTTTAAAGGAGAAACTGTAGGGATGGTTTTTGTTAAAAAAGGATGTTTTGGTTTTAATATTGAAAAAATATCACATACGAATCACTTTAATAAAAATGAACATAACATATTTTTTTACACTAGTATATCAGGAGCATTAGAAATATCCGAAGGTGTCGTTTCTCTCGTTCGTATTAATTTTTCATTAAAATTTTTTAATCAATTTCTTCCGGATGAAAATAAATTTAAAGACTTTAGAAAACAGATTAAACAAAATAAAACAGGAAAACTTAAAAAAGAAAATTGCTATATCTCCTCAAAAATGCATTTGTTAATTGATAAAATAGTAAACTCAAAATGGACAGGAGGTTACAGGAATATCCATATGAATTCTTTAGTTTTAGAATTGTTACTGCTGCAACTAGACCAGTTTAAAAATGGTGATATAAAAGAAACTAAATCGAATGACGAGGAAAAAATAATTAAAATCGAAGCTTATCTTGCTAAAAACTTTGCAAAACCATTGACCTTAGAGTTTTTGTCAAAAAAATTCGGTACTAATGAATTTACTTTAAAAAAAAGTTTTAAAGCTGCTTTTGGAAATACAGTTTTTGGTTATATTTTCGATTTGAAAATGAATAAAGCAAAAGAATTGTTAATAGAAAATAAACACACAATAAGCGATATCTCTGAAATTGTTGGTTATAAAAATGCGCAACATTTTTCAACAGCATTCAAAAAAAAATATGGTGTTACACCAAGTAAGTTTATTAATGACAACTAACAGCGGTTTTTTCTCTAAGCTTTCTAATTATTTCGATTTATTATCGGAAAATGCAGCAATGTAACCTGTATGATATGTAATTGTTAAATGAATGCTAATTCTTTGTTTTTAAGGTTTTTTGTCAATTTTCGAGCATCTAAATATGCTGCATGCATCGTATATTTATAAACGAAAAAAAGATATGCGTTATGAAAATATTAGAAGCATTAAAAAACAGATTGGAACACCTTAATTTTGGAAAATTATTAAGTGCTGAAAAAGTAAAAAACGATAAAACAATACCTTTATTAACAGCATCTTCAATAGATGATGAAGATTTATTTTTGTTCATTTAAAAAGGTGAACTTTAAAAAAGAGTATTAAAATAAAAAATAGCTGATTAATTTCGGCCATGCATTTTATGCTTTTCTTTTAGTCAAATTGTAATTTATCATTCAGTTCATTTTTGTTGTTCAGTTTCCCGTTAATTTTTGATAGATAAAAGTGTCTAAGTTAAAAAATAAAAGACTTTTTAATTAAAATCAATGTCTCCGAAATAAGATTTTAAATGAAAATCTGGTTTCTCAGATTCTATCGGATTCCAACTAATATAGTGTGGTGTGGAAAGCTCATCTCCACATTTATAAAAATTACCTCTAGCTTTTAGATTTTCAAAGGACTCTATAGTGTTAAACGAAAAAGTTTTTATAGGGATTTTAATAAATAATTGCCAATTAAATGTGGTTAAACCATGTTGATTTATTCGTTTTATTTTCGTTTTTACTTTAATTAAATCTATTATTTTACTGTCTATTAATTGTCTTTGGTGTCTGTCTGGACCAATTCCTAATAATATAGTTCCTAAATGGTTGAACTCAAAATTATAATAATTAGGGTCGTCTTTAAAGCTAATAAAGAATTCTACACAGCTATCTTTGCAAACCGGATCGTTGTGGTTAAGGTATTTAGCCGCCATTTCAAGTTCGATAACATCGTAGTGTAAATAAATGTTTTTACCATCGTGTGCTATTTTAAAACGGACATGGCGGAACTCATCTGGTTTTTCCCATGAATATTGGTCTATATGATGATAATCAATCCATTTTAAGGCCTGTTTAAAGCTTGTTTTTTTATTTAAAAATTTAGAAATATTGGGTACTACAAGTTTGTTTTTCACTGATATTTTTATTCTGATATAATTTAAGATAACGAAACTAATTAAATTTACTAACTATTTATCTGTTTTTTTTATATAAATTGAGTGGCGTTACCGTTATTTGAAGTTATATTTAAAATTCTGAAGGGCGTAATTTTGAATAATGAGTAACATTTTTAGTAGAACTTGTAAATGAAAGCAAATTTTTATAGCTCATTTAGGTTTAATGCATGTAGTAATAAAAAGATATAGCTTAATTTTGTTGTGTAAATTAGAGGGAAATAAGTTTTCAAAATAGTATAAAAGTTTGGTATGGATAATGATGAGCGCGTAATAGGTATTAAAGATGTTGCAAAAGCTGCTAACGTTGCATTGGCAACAGTAGATCGAGTGATACATAACCGTGCGGGAGTAAGCGTAAAAACAAAGGTAAAGGTTTTAAAGGTTATAAAACAAATGGGATACAAGCCTAATATTATGGCTAGTAATTTATCAAAAAGTAAGAAAATTGTAATAGGTGTTTTGTTGCCTAATATTTCTGAAGGTTCTGGGTATTGGGAGTTTCCTATGCAAGGAATTCTGAAAGCTAAAAAAGAATTAGCACAGTATAATATCAAGATAAAAACCTACACCTTCAAACAAGATAATAACAAGGAAATTAGAAAGAAAATACTAGAATTAATTAATAGCGATATTCAAGGTTTGGTTTTAACGTCTAAGTTTGCTGATGAGATTGAAATTTTATTAGAAGATTGTAAACAAAAGAATCGTCCGTACGTTTTTATTGATTCCAACGTAAGAAAAATAGATGCATTATCCAGTATCCATCAACCTTTATTTGAAAGTGGAGAACTAGCCGCTCAATTATTTAATTATTGTTTTAATAAGGGTGAAATTTTAGTGTTACATCTAAAAAAGACCATGGATACAGAGGGGATAATAAGTCTCAAGGAAAAAGGAATGAATGCTTATTTGAAAGAAAACAATAATGCTATAACGACCAAGTCATTGGTTTTAACAGATTTTAATGAAGATGCCATAAGTGGTGTTTTATTTAAAACGTTAAAGGAGAATCCATTTATTAAAGGTGTTTTTATTCCTAATTCTAAAGTGGCGTACATCGCTAAATATTTTGAAAAACGGGGCGGTGATAAAATATATCTTATTGGTTATGATTTTTTTCGTGAAGACATTGAATATCTTGAAAAAGAAATTATAGATTTTCTTATTTGTCAACGTCCCGAAGAGCAAGGGTATCAAGCTGTTTTTAAGTTGTTTGAGCATCTTGTTCTTAAGAAGGAAGTTGAGAAGGAAATCATCATGCCCTTAGATATTATAACAAAGAAGAATTATAAATATTATTAAATAAATAACGTCTTTTTTTGAAACATACTAGGTTAGTGTGTTTTTTTTTATATTTTTGAGGTACGTTACCGTAAATTAAATCACTGATTATTAATTCACATAAATAAAACCAACATGACGCTACAACTATTAGATTGGATTGTAATTATTATATTTTTTCTAATAATGGTAGCTATTGGAGTTTGGGCACATTATAAAAATAAAGACTCTGGCGATTATTTTACAGCAGGAGGTAATTTGCCTTGGTGGCTATCTGGTATTTCGCATCATGTTTCTGGTTATAGTGGAGCTGTGTTTGTGGCTTATGCGGGATTAGCTTATACCCATGGGTTTTCCATATATGTATGGTGGGCCATGACGGTTGGTATTTCAATTTTAGTGACCATAAATATCTTTCCGGTACGTTGGGTTAGGTTGAGGCAAAAAATAGGCATACAGTCGCCTTTAGAATACCTCGCTATACGATACGGCGTAAAAACACAACAAGTTATAGCCTGGAGCGGTGTTGTTTTAAAATTGTTTGATGTTGCGGCTAAATGGGCAGCTATTGCTATTTTATTAAAAGTATTTACAGGTGTTCCTATCCTTTATGGAGTACTTTTTTCTGGAGGGATTTCCATTGTATACATTACCATAGGAGGATTATGGGCGGTAACCGTGAGTGATTTTATTCAGTTTATTGTTCAAATTGGTGCTGGAATTGTTATGTTCTTTGCAGCCACATCTAAATTAGGTGGTATAGATTCTGTTTTTACTATTTGGGATCAATTACCGGCCCAAAATAGTGAGCCTTTTGGAGAACCTTATACCGTTGGCTTTGCACTAGCGTTCTTATTTATAAATATGTTAAGTTATAATGGCGGTACATGGAATTTAGCTACAAAGTACATTTCTTCTCCCGATGAACAGAATACAAAAAGAGCAGCAATACTATCAGGTATATTATATTTAATTTGGCCATTAATATTGTTTTTTCCAATGTGGGCAGCACCTATTTTGTTACCAAATTTGGAAGATCCTACAGAATCTTATGGGCTTTTAACCATCACCTTATTACCAAAAGGGATGATTGGTTTAGTGTTGGCTTCGATGTTTGCAACTACCATGTCTATGACGTCGAGTGATGCCAATACAATTTCAGCAGTAATTACTAGAGATATATTGCCGCTTCATTTTAAAAAATTCAATGTTAATACTTCGGTCAATCCTTTAATTGTAGCAAGGAAAGTAACATTTATATTCATCTTTTTTACAATTCTTATAGCGACTCAATATGAATCTTTCGGTGGTATTTTAGGACTTATAGTAACTTGGTTTGCAGCACTTGTTGGGCCTATTGCGGTACCTATGTTGCTAGGGATGCTTCCATTATTCAGAAAAAGTGGATCTACAGCTGCTTTAGTTTCTATTTTTGGAGGTTTAACGAGTTTTGCTTTAATTAAAATTTTCTCTATAAGTCTGCCTTTTGCATTAGAGATTAGTTTACCGCTAATGGTATCTGTTTTTTTGTATATCCTTTTTGGTTTTATAAATCGGAAAGCAGAAGTATCTTCGGAAGTATTGGAGCTGCTTGAATCTATTGATAAAAAATCTGAAAATTAAATTTTAATAATTCTGAAAGAATAATGAAAGAAACTATTAGCTGTGTTGATTGTATTTCCAATGAATTAATTCAAATAGTAATTGATGATAATGTATTGATTTCAAAAACAAAAGTGGAAACTGATGATTCTGAAGCTGTTTTTATGGGGCCTGGTTTATTAGATCTTCAAATAAATGGGTTTTCAGGAGTCGATTTCAACACGTTTCCAATAATAGAAAACGATTTTCTTAAGGTGATTGAAAGTCTTTCAAAAGAAGGTGTTTTATCTTTTTTTCCAACGGTTATCACAAATTCTGATGAGAATATTATAAATCTTCTGAGAAATATAGATGAACTGTGTTTACAAAATGCTTTAATAGATTCATATGTCAGTGGAATTCATTTAGAAGGTCCCTTTATTTCACCTGTAAAAGAGGCTTCTGGTGCACATTCCAAAGATTATATTAAAGCGCCCGATTGGGAATTATTTCAAGCATTTCAGGAAGCATCAGGAAATAGAATTAAAATCATTACCATAAGTCCGGAATGGGATAATTCAGTAGATTTTATTGCAAAGTGTACAGCGCATAATATTATTGTTTCAATAGGGCATACCGTGGCAAGCAACGCACAAATAAACGCTGCTGTTAATGCAGGAGCAACAATGTCTACACATCTTGGTAATGGCGCTCCTTTATCGCTTCACAGAAATTCAAATATTATTTTTGATCAATTAGCCAATAATAAATTAACCCCAAGTATTATAGCCGATGGATTTCATTTACCTGATAATTTTTTAAAAATTGTATTAGGGGTTAAAAAAGAGAATGTTATTCTGGTGAGCGATTCTACCATGTTTGCAGGGATGGAGACTGGAATCTATGATTCTCATATAGGAGGCGAGGTTAAATTAGAAGAAGGAGGAAGACTTTCAGTAAATAAGAATCAAAATTTATTGGCCGGATCTGCAGTTTCTTTGTTGGATTGTATTAATAAACTTATTTCTAGTGATATTTTAAGCTTATCGGACGCTTGGTTGTTAGCATCGAAAAAACCAAAAGAATTAGTCCGTATAAATGATAATAATGATGATTTTGTTTTGTTTAAAATACAAGACAACATAGTCTCTGTTTTAAGTGTCTTTAAATCTGGAAAACGGATAGTGGACTTAGTATATTAGACAGGACATTAGGTTACGAGATTTAGAGTTACATAAATTAACTATAAAATAGTAATTTTTATTTGTGAATTTCTCTATTATTCTGATTACAAGAATTTAACTTTATATAACATGGTTTTGATAAAAAAAATAACATGTATTCTTTTCTTATTGACTTCTGTCGTTTGGTCACAAAACCCAACGGTAGGGGTTCTTTTTTCAAATAATGGTGCTACAGAGGGCTACACATTATTTACTCCAGAAGTCAATAACAGTGTGTATTTAATTAATAATTGCGGCGAAAAGATTAACGAATGGACTTTTACAGAATTTCCAGGAATAACGTGTTATCTTTTAGAGAATGGAACTTTACTTCGAGCAGGGGATAACCTTTTGGAAATTAGAGATTGGGATAATACAGTGCTATGGAGCTATGAAATACAGGCTAACGGAATAAATCAACATCATGATATAGAACCGTTACCTAATGGAAATATTTTATGCGTTGTTAGAGATACCTATTTGAGAAACGATATTATTGCCTACGGAAAAGACCCTCTTAAAGTAGGCGCGTATATTGACCTCGATAAAATAGTCGAATTAAAACCAATAGGAGCAAATGATGCTGAAATTGTCTGGGAATGGAAATTTATAGATCATCTTATTCAAGATCATGATGCTACAAAACTTAATTATGGTAACGTTCAAAACCATCCTGAAAAGATAGATATTAATTACGTTGACCCCTATTTTGAAGCTAGCGATAGAGGTTATACTCATGTAAATAGTATTGATTATAACGATTCTTTAGATCAAATTATAATTTCTGCAAGGCATTTAAATGAAATTTATATTATTGATCATAGCACTACGCTTGTGCAAGCTTCAGGTAATACGGGGGGTAATTTTAATCGTGGAGGTGATATATTATGGCGATGGGGAAACCCAATGGTTTACAAGCAAGGTGGGGCCGATGATCAAAAACTATTTTTACAACATGATGCTAAATGGGTAGAACCGGGTTATTTGGATGCTGGTAAAATATCTGTATTTAATAATGGAGGTGAAGATTTTAGACTTTATAGCTCCGTTCATTTGATTTCACCAGAAATTATTGATAATGCCTATTTAAAAGATAACAACACATTTAAACCAATATATTTTAACTGGTCGTGGAGTGGTACTATATTGGGAAAAACTATGTTTGAAAATAAAAAATCGGGTGCTCATAGTCTTCCAAACGGAAACTTTATTATCTGCGAAACTTCATTAGGGCAAGTTTCTGAAATTACAAAAACAGGTGAGCTCGTTTGGACTTACAAAAATCCATCGGGAAATAGGATCTTTAATCAATTTGAAAATATTTCAACAAATTTTAATTCCATCTTTAGAGCTGAAAAATACCCTGCCAATTACATTGGTTTTTCCGGAAAAGATTTAACTCCTAAAGGTCTTATTGAAAATGAGAATTCCATTTCTAGCGCTTGTGCAACTTTAAACATAGTTCAAGATGAAATCGATAATGTTAGGGTAATCAATCCAGTGGTCGGTAATGTTCTAAAATTCAGTAAAAAAATAGAGTTAGATGCTATTAGAATAATTGATATTAATGGTAGAGTTACTTTTACATCTAAGAACTTTTTGGGTGACCATGTACTCATTAATGTCAATTCAGGTTTTTATTTTATTGAATTTGAAAAAGAAAGAATAATCAAACGAATAAAAATTATAGTCAACTAATTTTTATCATTATCACTCATAAACCTATTGCGCTAAAACATTCTGAAAAAAAGATAGTATGTTGGGTTTAAATACCTTCAATTTATGGTATGTTGAAAAGCAGTGTAAAGGTTGAAAATCAATATTCTGAAGCCATGAAAACATCTAAACGCTTCAATATATCAAATTTATAGATTTCTTAAATTCTTCATTTAAAAATTTCAATTACTTAATTAATCGTATCAATAATTTTAAATGTAACAAACGTTTGCATTTTTTTACTGCTTTATTTTATGTAAAGAGTTGTATTGATGAATTATTGTTATGGTTTAGGTCTTTTAATATGTTAAATGTTAAAAATAATGTTAAAATATTTAATGCAAACGTTTGCATTAAATATAATTTTAATTATATTTGAGAAACTAATTCTCAATAACAAATTTTAATTCATGAAAAAACTAACGAAAAAACCTTTTCTCGGTCTATGGAAATGGAAGAGTAAAACAATTTTGGCGTTGCTTGCTATTTGTTTTTCTACAGCTCATATGTATTCTCAGAATATGACTGTTTCTGGTAAGATTACTGACGAAATAACAGGAGAATCTTTGTTTGGAGTAAACATAATTCTAAAAGGCTCTATTAGGGGCGTATCATCTACGATGGATGGTACTTATAGTATAGGAGATGTTTCTCCTAACGATGTTTTATTGTTCACATATTTAGGATATGTTGAAATGGAAATTAAAATTGGTAATGAAAAAGAAATAAATGTCGCTTTATCTCCCGCTATTGATGAGCTTGATGAGTTAGTAATAGTTGGTTATGGTGTTAAAAAGAAAAGGAATTTAACGGGGTCAATCGTTTCTATAAGCAGTGACGATATTAGTGAATCTAATTTACAAGATCCTATATCTGCAATACAAGGTAGAGCTGCTGGAGTTCAAGTTGTTTCTAATTCAGGTTCTCCAGGAGGAGGGATGTCTATCAAGGTTAGAGGGAACTCGTCTTTAAATTCTGGAAATACACCGCTTTATGTTGTTGATGGTGTTCCAATAGAGTCTAATTCTTTATCAACTTTAAATGGTACTGAAAATTTTGGTTTAAATCCATTAGCGGATATAAACCCTAATGACATTCAATCTATTGAAATATTGAAAGATGCGGCATCTACAGCTATTTATGGTTCTCGTGCTGCTAACGGGGTTGTTTTAATAACCACTAAACGTGGAAAATCTGGAAAAGCACAAGTTGATATTAATATTTCGACTGGTATCAGTAGTTTAACTCGTAAACTAAGTGTTTTAAATGCGAGCCAATATAGAGATGCGGTTATTGATTCTTACAGAAATATGGATAACCCAACGCAACCTAATGCTATTGTTATCGATTCTTTAAACCCTAGAAATAGTGGTGATGTAGATTGGCAAGATGAAGTGCTTAGAATTGCGCCTCAGCATAAAATAGATTTTGCTGTACGTGGTGGAACAGATGATGTTAAGTATTCGTGGAGTTCTTCTTTTTTAGATCAGGATGGTATTATTTTAAATTCAAATTACCAAAGAGTTACGTCTCGTTTAAATGTTGATTTTAAAGTTTCAGACAAATTTACTTTTGGTCAAAGTATATCTTATACAAATGGAGTTAATAAAAGAATTAATGCTGCTGGTGCTAATAACCTAAGTATTATAAGAGAATTATTGGTTCGTCCCCCAACTTTTGCAATATATCTGCCAGATGGTTCGTATAATGGGTATCAATTTGGTAGACGGAACCCCGTTGGTTTAGCAGAGCTTGCAACAAACCTTAATAAAAGCAATCGTATTATAGGAAATCAATATGTTGAATATAATATTGTAAAAGGATTAAAGCTACGTAGCAATATAAATTTAGATTATGTTTCTATGAAAGAAGATAAGTTTCTTCCTTCTACACTAGATTATCGAGCAGGTTACAATAGCGGTGAAGTTCGCGCCATAAATAATTTAACTTGGGGTAATGAAACCTTTTTAACATTAGATAAACAAATTGGAGAAAATCATAATTTTGGAGCTCTAGCAGGTATGAGTTTTCAAAATTGGCAATATGAAAGAACAGGATTAGATGGTATGTTCTTTTCTAGCGATAATATAACAACGTTAAATGGTGCAGGAACCATTTCTAATCAAGATGTAAATATCACAACAGAACATTCATTACTATCTTATTTTGGAAGATTGTCTTATGATTATAAAGGAAAATATTTATTTGAAGCTAACCTTCGTGCAGATGGCTCTTCAAGGTTTGGTGAAGATAAAAGATTTGGATATTTTCCATCGGCCTCTTTAGCTTGGCGTTTTTCAGACGAGAATTTCTTTAAGAATATAGAAGTTGTAAATGATGCCAAAATACGTTTAAGTGTTGGGCAAACAGGTAATGAGTCTATTGGTAATTATACGGCACAAGGAGAGTTTGCTGTTGGTGCTAATTATTTAGATTTTTCTGGAGCTGCGCCATCTGTTATGCCAAACTCTGGTTTATCATGGGAAACAACAACACAATATAATGCTGGTTTAGATTTGTCTTTCTTGAAAAATAGAATAACATTCAATGCAGATGTATACTTAAAAGTTACCGAAGATTTACTATATAATGTTCCAATACCAAGAACGACAGGGTTTTCTTATGTAACGCAAAACATTGGGAGTATTGAAAATAAAGGTATAGAATTATCACTTAACTCACGTAATTTAGTTGGTGAATTTAAATGGGATACTGGCTTTAATATCAGTTCTAACCGTAACCAAATTACAGAGCTACCTGAAGATTTATTAACAAATGGTTTTATTCAAAATGGTAGTTATCATATATTAAAAGAAGGTAGTCCAATAGGAACGTTTTACGGTTGGAAATTTAATGGTGTTTATTCACGAGATGAAGACAATGTTAATCAAGTTACCAATGGTGCTTTAGGTGCTGTGTTTGAAGGAGGAGATCCTATCTGGGAAGATGTTGATGGTAATAATATTATAGATAATAATGACAGACAGGTTATTGGAGATGCAACACCAGATTTCTTTGGAGGTATAACAAATAACTTCTCTTATAAAGGCCTTAGTTTAGGTGTGTTTTTTCAGTTTTCTTACGGAAACGATATATATAGTGAGATAAATCATCAACGAAATTCTATTGTAAGATATAATAACTTATCTACAGATGCATTAAACAGATGGAGAGAACAAGGTGATGTTACAGATTTTCCAAAACCAGTTCAAGATGATCCTTTACAATCGGATAGTAGAATTCAAAGCCGTTGGGTTGAAGATGGTTCTTATATAAAACTTAAAAACATAAATTTAAAGTATAATTTCTCTGATCCTGTTGTATCTAAACTTGGTCTAAGAAGGGTAGAGGTTTACGCTTCTGCACTTAACGTTATTACTTGGACAAAATATACCGGTTTCGATCCTGATGTTAATTCTTATAGTGGTTTAAGAGAAGGTGTAGACGAGGGATCTTACCCACAAAGTCGTACTATCATGTTAGGTTTAAATATTGGATTTTAAAATAAAAATATTATGAAATACATAAAAAATATTATAGGAATAGGGCTTCTTGCATGTCTTGCGGTATCTTGTTCAGAACAAATTTTAGAAAAGGATCCTGTAAGTAGTTTTTCTGGTCAAGGATTTTATCAAACATCTAGTGATGCTCAGGCCGGTGTTTATGGTATTTATGATGCATTACAATCTACATTTAGAATAAATTTTTCTTATTGGGGAGAAGGTCGTGCTGATGCAGTTAATACAAATCATTCTGGAGATCCATTAGCGTTACAGCAAAACACATTGAGTCTAGATATTTCATCTGCAAGTTGGAATAATATTTATGAAACGATTAGTCGTGCAAATTATGCTATTAAATATATCCCAGATGTTTTTGAGGGCGAAAGTGAATATAGTTTACAACTTATAGCTCAAGCAAGAGCCTTAAGAGCAATTTCTTATTTTTATGCTGTTAGGGTTTGGGGCGATGTTCCATTAATTACAGAACCTTACGAAAGTGTTGATCAGCAATTTTTTATTTCAAAAACAGATCAAGAATTAGTACTCGATCAGATTGTTGAAGATTTTATTTTCGCAAGTGAAAACTGTAGAGATAATTTTTCGGGAGATAATACTCGAATATTATTAACCAAAGGTGCAGCAAACGCATTTCTTACACAAGTATATATGTGGAGAAAGGAATATGCAAACGCTATTGAATCTGCTGAAAAAGTAATAGATAATGGCCTTTACTCATTAGTACCTATGAACGATTGGTCTAAAATATTTACTTCTGGATATTCTAATGAAAGTATTTTTGAAGTAGGTTATAATGATATACAAACCAATGCTTTACGTGTTTTGTATGCTATTGGTGCGGATAGTGATTATTTTCCAAGTGAATCTTTTAGAGGTACTTTTGAAGATAACGATTTAAGAAAAGATCTCATTTGGGATACTACAGAGGAAAATCCACGAAAAATATGGAAATTCTTTGGGAAAGGTTTCAGTGATGAAAGTGCAGACCCATCTGCTAATAATATTGTTCTTGTTAGATTAGCAGATATTATGCTTCTAAAAGCAGAAGCTCATAATAAATTAAATGACACTACTGAGGCTCTTAATTTATTAAACACGATAAGAGTAAGAGCGGGCGTTCCAGAATTAACGCTTGCTGATGCAAATAGCTTGTATGGCGATTTGGAATCTGCAATATTGCATGAACGATTAATTGAATTATCTTTTGAAGGACATCGTTGGTTCGATTTAGTACGTACCGGAAAAGCTATAAGCACCATGAATCCCATTAACGGATTAAGTGATGAGGCAAATCTTGTTTGGCCTATTCATGAAGATGCGATAAATAGAAATCCTAGCTTAGAACAGAATGATTTTTATAAATAATTGTAAGACACATCATTGTTCAATAAAATTTAAACTCAAAAAAAATGAAAAATAATAAACCAATTTTATATGTTACTATAGCAGTTTTGTTTGCAGGTGTAACAAGTTTGTTTCACAGCTGTGAAATTCAAGAGAATTTTTCATATCAAAATTCAAACTCTAATGCTTCGTTAGGTGTAAATGCTTGGGAATATATACAAGCAATAGACTCTTTAAGTCTCTTTGAAGAAGCTATAAAACTTACAAACACAGAAAGTTTGTACGAGTCTAGTGCTAACAAAACATTTATAGCACCTTCAAATCAAGCATTCGAAGATTACCTTCAAGATAACGCATACACAGATTTGTCTGAAGTACCAGTGCCAATTTTACGCAATACTATTAAATACCATGTCGTAAATGCTACAGTATCTTTTGATGATCCAAATATTTCAGAAAGCAATAATCCGTTGCCATATATGAGTGAAAATGGTCAAACCATTTTTTTATCACGAACTAGTGGTTATATGGGGTTAGTAAATGAAGGCACTAACAAACAATGGAGCATTTTTACTTCCAATTTAAAAGCAACTAATGGTATTATTCATATTTTACCATCTATAGTTTATTTTTCAGCGCGCTCTACAAGTATAGAGGGACCGGATGATATAGTAAGAGATACTATATTTCCAATAGCAGATACTTATGTTAATGGTGGAAGCAATTCTGGACGTAATTATGGTGCTGATGTACGTATGAGATTGAAAAATGTAACTGGTAGTGGAGGTTATGACAGAAAGGTTTTTTTAATGTATAACCTAGAAGATTTTACAAAAGAAGGAGTTATAGTCGATTTAAAACTTGAATTAGCAGTAAGTTTTACAGCTGCAAAAGGAATTGATGTAGATGTTTACAACGTAGAAGACACCTCATGGACAGAAATGGGATTAACTTTTGATAATGCTAACTTTCCTACCACGGAACCAATATCTACAATAACATCATCAAAAGTAGATAAATTTGAATTTGATATCATTGACTACTACAATGGATTAGATCACAATGGACGCATTGCTCTTATGGTAGATCAAGAAGCAGGTAAAGATGAAACCGATGAGTTCCATTCTAAAGAAAATACAGGAGGATTCTACGCACCTATGTTAATTGCAAGATATGCTTCTGGAGGTACTACTTTAATAATCGAAAAAAATACAGGATTCATTGTTAATAGTGGAGAGGCTTACGCTTTAAACAACGATGTTTTAGAGGTTTCTGGATCCATACCGGCCGATGTTAGTTTTACAATTCAACAAGCACCACTAAATGGTTGGTTAATAAGGGGCGCTAGTGTTTTACAGGTGGGAGAATCTTTTACACAAGAAGATATTGATGCCATGAATGTGGTTTACATAAATAATGGTGAAGGAACTGAAGATACTATTATAGTTGATGGAAAAGATAAAGCAGGAGCAACTTTAGATGCTTTCAGTATAAATATAACAGTGCAATAATGCTAGTAGTCTAACACATGAAAATTAATAGCCCTATGCATTATATTGTAATAATATTATTAGCCATTAGCTCTTGCAGTTCACCTAAGGATGAAAACATTCAACCCATTGAACCCATAACACGAATCATTAATTTTTCGGGTTATGAATGGATAGTAAGGACTTCCGATGATGCTAAACAAGGTCCAGGTCCTAATTTATTTTCAGATTCAGAAGATAATGTTTGGGTAGATGAAGAAGGTCGATTACACTTAAAAATTGTTCAAAAAGGCGGTCATTGGTACTGTTCAGGAGTCACACTACGTCTATCTCAAGGTTATAAAAAGTATGTTTTTTATGTAGCGAGTAGAGTAGACCAATTGGATGAAAACGTTGTGGGCGGACTTTTTACGTATAAAAACGATAATGAAGAAATCGATATAGAGTTTTCTAAATGGTCTCAGTCTGAAAACCAAGACTCTCAATTTGCTGTACAACCGTCGTATAGTGCAGGAAATAAAACACGTTATGATTTAAATTTGAAAAGTGATTTATCAACGCATTTCTTCGATTGGAAAGCTAATAGTATTGAGTTTGCGAGCTACCAAGGGCACACCTTAGAACCTAATGAAGAAGATGTAATTAGTACTTGGACGTACACAGGAAGCGATATTCCGCCCCTTAATAATGAGAAATTAAAATTGAATTTATGGTTGTTTAGAGGGAATGCTCCAACAAATAATCTACCTGCAGAAATGATTATAGATCGCGTAGAAATACTATAAGTTTTATAATTATTGAATTAGTCTGCAATAATAGAATTCTGGTTGGTTTTAACTTACTAGCCAGAATTTTTTTAACCTAACATAGAGCACCTACGCTCTGTTTTAATAATAATTTTTAATAAAAGAAATGCTAGATTTTACCCAGAATATAAACGTTCTTTCTAACAAGACAACAACAGGTATAGCTGCTGGAAAAGCAGTTGAAGATTGTATCGTACAATTACAAAAAACAAAAGAAAAGATACGAATAGTTTTTGCAGCTGCACCTTCTCAAGACTCTATGCTTAATTATTTGACGCAATCTAAAATAATAGATTGGCGTAAAATAGAGGCATTTCATATGGATGAATATATAGGGTTAGCCCCCGGTTCTCCACAATTATTTTCGTCTTATTTAGAAGATAATTTGTTTTCAAAAGTACCTTTAAACAAAAACACCATTAATGTAAATAATGATGTGCCAAGCGAAATTATAAGATATACTAATTTGTTAGAAGAAGGTCCTATTGATATTGTGTGTTTAGGCATAGGAGAGAATGGCCATTTGGCTTTTAACGATCCGCATGTAGCCGATTTTAATGATGCTGAAATAGTAAAAGTTGTCGAGTTGGATGATGCATGCCGCATACAACAAGTCAATGATGGCTGTTTTGAGTCTTTTGAAAAAGTGCCTGAGAAAGCAATAACGTTAACGATTCCAACGCTATTAAAAGGAACACATTTATTTTGTGTAGTTTTAGGAGCAAAAAAGAGTGAAGCTGTTAAAAATGCCCTTACTGAACCTTTAAGCACATCTTGTCCTGCGTCTATTTTAACAACGCATGCCGATTGTAATTACTATTTCGATAAAGCAGCCTATAAAGGCATAGAATCTTTAGAAAACGCATAAAATTGTAGATTAAGATATGATGAATTATAAAAATATTTTTAAATTCTTATTACTAGTAACTTTGATGTTTACGAGCACTGTAAATATCACAGCGCAAACAATAGCTTCTACGGAAGATTTTAAAGTCAAAGGGTTTCATTTGGATCTTCGAATACAGGTGATGACTCCAGAGGCGCTTAAAACTTTAGCGAATGAGCTTTCTGAAATGGGTATTAATACCTTAATTATGGAATGGGAAGGCACATACCCGTATGAAAAACATGCGGTAATTTCCAATGAATATTCATATACTCGAGAGGAAGTAAAAGATTTTATTACCTACTGCGATGGCTTAGGAATTAAAGTAATTCCGTTACAACAAAGTTTGGGGCATGTGGAATACATTTTAAGAAATCCTAGATATAGCAACTTAAAAGAAGATCGAAAAGATATTTCTCAATTATGTCCAATGGAAGCTATGGAAAGCAAAGCGCTTTTTAAAGATTTATTTTCAGATTTGGTAGAAACTCATAATTCAGACTATATTCATATCGGAGGAGATGAAACTTATTTACTTGGGCATTGTGAAAAATGTCAAGTAAAGGTGAAGGAAGAAGGTAAATCTAAATTATTTGTAGATTACATGAAGATGATAACCGAACTGGTAATAGAGTTAGGGAAAAAGCCCGTAATGTGGGCCGATATTATTTTAAAGCACCCTGAAGCTGCAGCCGAATTACCTAAGGAAACCATTTTTATAGATTGGAATTACGGATGGAAAATTAACCATTTTGGAGATATTCCAAAACTTCAGGAAATGGGATTCGAATTTTGGGGAGCGCCAGCCATTAGGTGTCATCCTGATAATTGGTATGTAACCGATTGGACTACGCATTTTAAAAACCAAAAAGAATTTATTCCATACGCAAGAGAGGCTGGGTATGAAGGTATGGTTATAACCTCGTGGTCTACCACAGGTGTATATGGTTTTACTTGGGATGTTGGGTATGATGTTATAGATATGGTTCAAATAAGGAACACCTATCCATTATTGGCTTTTCGTATTTTAATAGCGAGTTATACTAAGGCTTTAAATGTGAAAGAAGCTTTAAACCCGGAAGATTTTGTTACCGAATATGCCAAAACAAGGTTTGGTTTGAATAAAAAAGATGCTTCAGTTTTATGGCGTTTTTTATCAGCAGAACCAGAACTTATAAGTAATGGAAAACCTACTAAGAGTGAAAATATCGCTGAGGTTAAAACTAAATATAATGTGCTTAGAGAAGCATTATTGAAATTAAAACCAAAACAAAATGAAGCTGAACTAGATCAATTTAAATTAATGGCCGATTTAAGAGTACATTATTTAGATTTTAAGGAAGTGGAGTCTAAATATAATGCGCCTAGTTTTGTGAGGTCTCAAGCACCTATTTTGCTTAAAGCACTAGATACTATTTTAGCAGATGCAAAAGCGTTGAATAAAAGATTTATTGCGTTGAATAAAGGATTTCTTTATGATTCAGAATTAGAAGAACAAAATGAATTACGCGTGCAAGCGGTTCATGTACTTTATGATCGATTGGCTAAATTGAAATAAATACAAACATTATTTATAAATAATATAATTCACTGAAACTATAACGTTGCATGCACAGATTTTCAATGCTGTTTTCAAGGTTGTAGTTTCAGATATTATAGATTCGTTTTCTTCCATTAGACGAATTTATACTTTAGTAGAAACTTCTTCAGTAATCCTTATTTTAGGTTTTCTAAAAATTTGAATTTCATTTATAATTTCGTTATTCTAGATTAGAATCGATTCTCTAGTTTTAAAATAACCTTCAAGTATTTCGTCCACATTTTACATTTTCTTCGTAACTAAGGTTACTCGTAAATACTATTAAAAATTTCCCATAAGTAAAATACGCATTCATCATTTTATTTTGATGAATTTCCTCAATTTTATTTTCTGTTTTAAGTTCGTATTAAGATTGAAACATCTTAAAATTACAACCGTTTTTTAATAAAAATTATTCCGTAGAACACCTCTAAAACAACCTTCTTTTTAATCAAAAAACGTAATAAGTTCTATAATTTAAAAAATAGAACATGGCTATGCAATTGGCTTATGTTAGGTTGTTCATGCCACAGTTTATGGGTGGTAAGTATAATTGTACGAATATGTCTCCCCTAATTTCAGAATAAATCAACACTCGTAATTATTCATAACAGTAAGTTTACAAAACGATAACAGAGATGTTATTTGCTTTGAAATATTTAGTAGTGCGTAAGGCTTAATCTTTAATAGAAAGGAGCTTCTTAATTAATTCACTTTTAAACAGAATAAGATGATGAAAACTTACAAATTAATAAGAAGTAATCCTGAAGATCATCAAGCAAAGATGATGTTGTAGAAGAACCTGTTATTATTGAAAAATCCTATTATTTAGTCTCACCTCAAAGTTAATAGTATGTATTATAAGTATAGAAATTCCAGTAAATAGTATGAAAAATTTGAATAAAAGTAAGCGTAGTTGTATTGTTTTAGCTCTTGTATTGTCTTGCTTTTTTGCTTGTAAAAAAGAGAACAAGTGGGAGGGAGTTTGTGTAACCCCTCACGATATTGGGACGGTGTCTATGAATCCGGTTAAAAATAATATACTAAAATATGAAGTTCTTGTAAACACAGAAAAAGCACTGGATGTTTACATTAAATACTGGATTGATAGAAAAGATGATTTGGATAGTATAAATGAAAAACAATTTTATTACAGCCAAGTTTCAAAAAACAAAAAGGAGCATCAAATTCTTTTAATGAACCTGAAACAAAATACGGCGTATAAGTACGTTGTAGTGGCTCAAAATGATAATTGTAAAAGTTATAGCGACGAAAAAGAGTTCAAAACAAATTCCATTCCTTACTATTTGCCTTTTAACCATCCCAAAACGGATAGTACTCTAGTGAAAAATGTGTTTAAGGGGTACATGTCGAGCCATTCTTTAGATATTCCAGGTTATTTATTTCTTATAGATAATGACATGGATTTGGTATGGTATCATGAAGTACCTAGAAGTATCAAAGTGGCAAATTGGACAGATCAAAATACCGTTCTAACCATATTAAGTGTAAATGCAACCAAATATACCAGAGGGGAAGAAATTGCTGAATTTGATTTAAAAGGTAATATTCTTTTTAGAACTCAAAAAGGCGCAAAAGGCGACAAAGGTTTAGATAAAATTCTGCATCATGAAATTAGACATGATAATGATAACAACATCATGGCGCTAACGTATGAGGAGGAGGTTTACGACTTAACTTCTGTAGGAGGAACCGCTGAAGAACTCATTATTGGAGATGGTATTATCATTATTGATAAAGAAGGAAATAAAGTTTGGGAGTGGTCTGTATTTGATGTAATGGACCCCGTAACATATCCTGGTATCATGGATAAAAGGAAAGATTGGTTTCATGCAAATTCTTTATGGCAAGATGAAAACGGAGATTTCTTAATCTCTTTTAGAACCACTAATCAAGTATGGAAAATAGATGGAGAATCAGGAGAACTGATATGGAAACTAGGCGGTGAAGATGGCGATTTTAATTTACCCGATAGTTTGAAGTTTTATGGGCAACATGCGGCGCATATCAATAGTCAAGGAGATCTTATGCTGTTAGATAACGGCCTTAGCGATTCTATTCCAAAGGTAAAATCATTCACCATTGATGAAACAAACATGACCGCAACGCCTCAAATTAATTTTGCGATGCCTAAAGAATTTTATTCAGGAGTAAAAGGTTGTGCTTATCTCCTAGACAACGAGTACGTTATGTTTTGCTCATCTGATAAAAGGAGAGTGTACTATTTTGATTTAGATGGAAACTATTTAGGACAACTAGAAACAAGTTACAAATTGTATAGAGCAGAATATATGGATGAAATGTATGATAGTAGTGAATACGTAAAATAGAAATAAAACTAATAAATAAGAATAAAATAAAAAGAGGAATCGAGATACTAACATCTCAACAAAATAGGGGTAATCTCTAGTATAATGTAAAAATAATCAAATGTTTAACTAACTTAATTCAATGTCTATTTATGAAAATTAAATCAATTAAAAATTGTTTTCTTCTAAGAAATCAGTTTTTTAAGCTTCTTATGAGAACGTTCATTTTCTTATGCTGCTTTTCGGTATTTAGTATAACGCCGAAGAAACTAACATCCCAAAATGCAAAAATCGCAGTTAATGATGATAAATTTATCTATCCAGAAGCTTTAGCTAGCGCTTCTAACGTAAATGAGAATTCTAAACAAGAGCTTCAAGTTTCTGGGGTTGTTGTAGATGTTAATGGCCAACCGTTGCCAGGAGCAAATATTGTTGAAAAAGGCACGGCAAATGGTGCTCAAACCGATTTTGATGGTAATTTTAGTTTAAACCTTAAAAGTAAAGATGCTGTATTAGTTGTTTCTTTTGTAGGATTTACTACTCAAGAAGTTTCAGTAGAAGGGAAAACGCAATTGAATATTAAGCTTATCGAGAATGCCACAAGTTTAAATGAGGTGGTTGTTGTTGGGTATGGATCTCAAAAGAAATCTGACCTTACCGGTGCTGTTGCTCAAATTTCAGCTGACGATTTTGAAAGTCAACCTATGACGTCTGTAGATCAAGCCTTACAAGGTCGATTAGCTGGTGTACAAGTAACTCAAAATAATGGTGTTCCTGGAAGCGGATTTAAAATTCGTGTAAGAGGTTCAGGCTCATTTGGAAACAACGATCCGCTTTATGTTATCGATGGTTTTATTGGTGGAAGTACAGCAAATTTAGCGCCTGAAGATATTGAAACGATTAGTGTTTTAAAAGATGCCAGTGCTACAGCAATTTATGGTAATAGAGCTTCTGGAGGTGTCGTAATTATAACAACTAAAAGAGGTAAGGAAGGCAAAAATACAGTAGAGGTTAATTCTTTCGTTTCTATAGGAGATCCAATAGGTGAATTTGATGTTTTAAATGGAGCCGATTTTGCTGAATTAGTTAATAAGAAAAATATTGAACAAGGTGGTTCTGCTACGTATTCAAATGAAGAAATAGCAGCATTACAAGCTAATGGAGGAACTAATTGGCAAGACGAAATTTTTCAAACAGCAATTACAAACAATTACCAGTTAGCTTTTAGCGGTGGTGGACCAAGTGTTTCGTATTACGTATCTGCTAATCATTCAAAACAGGAAGGTTTAATAAAACATACAAAATACGAGCGATTTGGTTTTAGAGCTAATATTGATGCTAAAATTAATGATAAGTTAGACGTAGATTTTAGCGTGTTTGCTACCAGTGATACACGCGAAAATGGCACAAATAGTGTTTCTGCATTTGGTGCAGGAAACCTAATGGCTGTAGCTTTAACATTCGATCCAACAACGCCTGTTTATGATACGAATGGCGATTATAACCTGTTTACAATTAATAATGTCGCTAATCAAGGGCAAAACCCGCTGTTTTTAGCAAGTGTTGCAGATCGTACAACTTATGGTAAATATTTACAGTCGAGAATAGCTTTAAACTATAAAATCGCAAATAACTTAGACTTAAATGTGGCTTTAGGAGCAAGTAGTAGTTATAGTAATTATAGAGAATATGTAGATGCACGTATTCAGAATGGAAACACAGCAACTAGCGACGTAGGTGATGGTCTTTCTTACCAAAACACCAATAGATTGACTTATGCTAATACTTTTAATGATAAGCATAATGTATCTGCCGATTTTATATTTGAACAGTCTCAATACGAAGGACGATCAACAAGTGCTTATGCTGAAAATTTTCCAAACTCTAACGTAGGATCAGATAATTTAGGCTTAGGATCTAACCAAAGAGTGGAGTCTGGAGCAAGTAAAAGTAGTTTAGAATCTTACATAGGAAGAGTAACTTATGGTTTTGATGATCGTTATTTATTATCAGGATCTATAAGAGCAGATAAGTCTAGTAAATTTTTAAATGATCAAACGGGAATATTTCCTTCATTCTCATTAGGTTGGAACATTTCAAATGAAGATTTTTTCGGAGATAATATCATCAGTAACCTTAAGTTTAGAGGTGGTTGGGGTGTAACTGGTAGTGATAGAGTAGATACTCAAGCTGCTCATGCATTTCTAACAACTGGTGGTAATAATTATGTTTTTGGTGGAAATCTAGATTCTAGTATCGTTATCGGTATTGCGCCTTCAGAAAAAGCAGCAAATCCAAATTTAACTTGGGAAGAAACGAAACAAACCAATATAGGTTTAGATTATGCTTTCTTGAATGGAAAAATTAGTGGGTCATTTGATTATTATAATAAAAAGACAGAGGGTTTATTAATGAGAAGAAACTTGCCTAACTATACAGGTTCAACTTACCAATGGGTAAATGCAGCTGCAGTAGAAAATAAAGGTTTTGAATTCTCTATCAACGCATATCCTGTAACAACTAAAGATTTTTCTTGGGAAATTGGAGCTAATTTTTCAACAAACAAGAATAAGGTATTAGAGTTGGTTGATGGCTTAGATCAAATTGAACTTGGTGGCGATTACAATTCATTCTCAGGTGCTGTTACTATTGTTAAAGTAGGCGAAGCATTAGGTTCGTTTTATGGTTATGAGTACACTGGACCAGACCCAACTACAGGCGATGCTACTTATAAAGATCTTAATGGAGATAACATTATAGATGCTGAAAACGATAGAGCAATCATGGGGAATGGAAACCCTGATTTTGTTTTTGGTGTTAATAATAACGTTACTTATAAAGGTTTAGAATTAAACATATTCGTACAATCTTTACAAGGAAATGAAATTTATAACGCTATAGGAACGAGTACTTATGGATGGGGTGCTATATCTAGACATTCTACTAATCCGAATAGTTTAAACTCTTGGACACCAACAAATACAGACACTAATATTCCGAGATTAAATAGTACGGTTAAGCCTATTTCTACATTTTCTATAGAAGACGGTTCTTTTATTAGGTTGAAAAACATAAGCTTAGGTTATAATTTACCGTCTGAAACATTAAAAAACATTGGCATATCTTCAGCTAAAGTTTATGTAAGTGGTCAAAACTTATTGACTTGGACAGATTACAGTGGTTTCGATCCTGAAGTATCAAGTGGTGGTGGAAGTGATATTGACCCTGGTGTTGATAATGGTGTATTCCCAAATACAAAAACAGTTACTGTGGGAATTAATGTTAATTTTTAAATAAAACACAATGAAAAATAATAAAATATTTAAAACTAGTTTTTTAGTATTGGTTGCAGCTGGTACATTTATATTAAATGGATGCCAATCTCTTGAGCCAGATACCGACGGTACATTAACGGCTGATAACTTTTTCCAAACAGAGGGCGATTTAGATGCAGCTGTAACTGCTCAATACAATTCTCTACTATCATTTGCTACTTATGTTCATGGTCAGATACCTTATTTTGGAGGTGACGATTTAACAACATGGGGCGCAGGTAATAAAGATAATTTCAGACAATACGATCAATTTAATCCAGATGCTGATAATGGTAATGTGAAAGCGCAAAACTGGAATCCTTGGTGGAAAATGGTTTTAACAACCAATACCGTATTAGACCACTACCAAAAGGTAAGTGCGTCTCAAGAAAAATTAGATAATGCTGCGGGTCAAGCACATTTTCTTCGCGGATTAGCTTATTTCTTTTTAGTAAGAACCTACGGTGAAGTTCCATTATTAAATTCTACAGCCGTTACAGGACGTGAAGAGAAAGCTTCTTTTGAAGCTATATACGATCAAATTATATCAGATTTTACTATAGCTAAAACTTTACTTCCTGCATCATGGGGCGATGAGCCAGGTAGACCAACAAAATGGGCTGCTCAATCATACCTTGCTCATGTTTACTTAACAAGTGCTGGATTTCCTTTAAAAAACACAGCTAATTACGCTTTAGCTGCTGCCGAGGCAAAAAATGTAATAGATAATGGGCCGTATGCATTGGTAAATAATTTTGCCGATTTATGGAACGATCCAACAACTCAAAATAATTCAGAAAGTGTTTTTGCAATAAACTTATGCTTCAGCTGTGGCGGTTGGACCTTTGGAAACTGGAAATCTGTTGGTTCTACAAGTGCCGAAGAAACAGGATGGCAAGATTTCTTTACTGAAATTGGATTTTTTAATGGTTTCCCAGAAGGGCCTCGAAAAGATGCAACCTTTACTACAGAATTTCCTGTTGAAGGTGGCGGAACGCTTACATGGCAAGAAAGTTTACATAAGCACCCTTATTTTGCAAAATGGAAGGGCACACTTATTGACGGAAAGTTTAGTTATGATGGTGGCGGACCAGACTTAAACGCTTATTTAATGCGTTATTCTGAATTATTATTAACACACGCCGAGGCAACAATTATGTCTACAGGGCCTACTAATTCTGAAGGATTAGAGAGTTTAAATAAAGTTAAAAGAAGAGCCGCAGGTAAGCCTGTAAACGTTGCCGATCCATCGGTAGATGTTACTAGTGCTACGCAAGCAGATGTTGTTGATGAGCGTGCATGGGAGTTAGCTGGTGAATATTCTAGATGGTTTGATATGGTTAGAACCGAAATTATCGCAGAAGTAGCAGCTAATAAAGATGCGCTAGATTTACCGGTAATTGGTACAATAGATGAAACTAAACCGTGGGCTTTAATACCTTCTTCAGAAGCAGATTTAAATCCAAACTTAGGGAACTAAGAAATAGTTAATAGCAAGAAAAAGCCTCGAAGACATATCTTCGAGGTTTTTTTGTGATTTTTTTTAAGAAGAAATAAGGTCATGATAATAAATAAGCAGCAGCTAATTTAGCTGTTATTTAGAGCTTTGGTTTTACCAAAATCAAAGGTTAAGGTAGATATGCTTCAAATTCAACATAATCAAACAGTCCGTAATTATCTTGGCTAGGTATATGGTCTCCTATAAACTTTAAGTTTTCAACACTACAAAAAATAGTAAAAGGGTATTCGGCTCCGTAATTAAGGCTTAATCTGTTCATTTCTGTATTATCAATATACCAAACAACTTCATATTTATCATTTTTCAGAAGTAAATCAATGTCTAAAGTGTACCATTGGTTTCTTTTTATTTTTTTCGGGATGGATTGAAACGGAAGTGCCTGCGAAGTCATATATGCTATAACATCGTCTGGTTCTGCATTTAAACTTTGCCTAACAGCAGTAGAACCGTAACCTATTTCAAAATCCAATTCATGCTTGTCATCATGGTATATAAAGGCACCAATACTGGCCATATCTCCAACGCCAAGTTCGGGCACAAAAACACGCCAAGTATATTTCCCCACGTTGTATGTTTTATCCACAGTTCTTACTTTAGGTCTGTCCCAGGTATTAGCTCTGGCAGTCATCATTAACTCGCTATTATTTATTTCGTAATTGATTAAACCCTTCATGTTTTGAGAGCCATCAATCCAACCGGTCATAGTATTGAAATCCCAGCGAGTGATGTTCTCTTTTTTATTTGTTTTTTCTGAAATTTTATTTGTTTTACCCTTTAATACGGAAGAACAACTTGATAAGGAGATAACCATAAAAGTGATGGATAGCAACGTTTTATTTGTTTTTTGAAACATTTTTTATTTTTTAATAGAATAGTTTGAATTCGATTAGAAGCCTAAACGAGGTAAGGCATCCATTAAAAATGAATGCCTTACCTTTTTATTTTGATGTATGATTTAATAGATTTTAGGAGAGGATTAGTTTAGGCATTTTCCTGCTGTAAAATCTATTTTTAAATGGTCTTCTTTAATATTAACTTTATAGTTTTTGTCTGATGAGAGGTTTTCGCAAGAGCTGTCTGCCGGAATTTTTATGTGGTTGTCCCAACTTCCTTCTGGTGATTTTAAAAGAATAAATTGTACAGTGCTGTTTTTAGGCAGAAGCCTGTGGCCCGTGTAAATACCGTCGTAATCATAGTCGGTTAAGGTAACGCCATTCGCGTGCCAATGTTCTTTAGCTCCAGAATGTGAGTTTGTAAATGTACCAGCAAGTGTTAGGAACTCACGGCCTCCTTGAATGTCTTTAAAATAAGGCGAGTCATTCATGTTTACGTTAAATACCACATCAACATAATCGGGGTTGCTTGAGCCTTGGATAAAATAAGGCGAGTTTTCCCAGTTAGCTTTAACCGTTTCTAGGTTTTGTTGAAACCTTATAAAATTTTTATTTTCATTTTTAGTCCAACCTACTTCAGCATAAGCTGCGATTCTTGGAAAAACTTGTCTGTAAAGATCTGATACTTTAGGAATCCATTCGCTCCACATTTGGCAACCAAGTCCGATAACATTCTTTTCTAAAGCGGTATCAATGCCTTCCGGAATAGGATTAAATCCATAAGCTTTATCAAGTGATATTGAGTTAAAATCATAATCAAGATAAGTGTAACTGTGTGTAGAATTTACAACTTCGTGCCCTTTATTAATAGCAGATAGCATAAGTTCTCGGCTACCTTTCCAAAAATGAACAATAGCACTTTCTGCAAGTTTTTGGTTGTTCTCTTCTTTTTCTTCACCTTCTCGCCACTGGTGTAAATTTTCACCTAAAATATCATTCCATCCCATCATTCTATAACCTTTACTTTCAATAAAATTGGAGACTTTATTTGTAAATGAAATTTGTACATCTGAAAATGTATTCAAATTATTTTTAGCCATGTAATCACTAATGTCTTTATCGTTTTTCCATTGACCAAACTTCACTTCATCACCTCCAATATGCACAATTTTACTCGGGAATAAATTGATAACTTCTTGTAAAACGTCTTCTATAAAAGTGTACACTCTGTCGTTGGTAACATTGTAAATATTAGGCAAAATGCCAAAAGTACCAGGTACTTCTATAGGTTCGTCTAAAGTGCCTAACCAAGGGTAAGCTGCAATGGCTGCCGAAGCATGCCCTGGCATTTCAATTTCAGGAATAATAGTGATGTGCTTGGTTTGCGCATAGGCAATAACTTCTTTAATTTCTTCTTGTGTGTAAAAACCAGAATGAGGCTCACCGGTTCTTTTATCGCTTTTAACACCATTTATTTGCGTGTTGTTCCTAATGCTTCCAACTTCAGTTAATAGCGGGTATTTTTTAATTTCAATACGCCAACCTTGATCATCGGTTAAGTGCCAATGAAATATATTCATTTTTAATTTGGCCATTTGGTCTAGCATATCAAAAACAACCTGTTTGCCTTTAAAATGTCTAGATTCGTCCAACATAAAGGCACGCCATTTAAAAGCAGGATTATCTTCAATTGAAACACAAGGAATTAATAATTTGCCCTTTTTTGATATGGTTTGCAATTGCATTAAGGTCTGCAAAGCATAAAATATACCGGCAGGTTTCGCTGCTGAAACTTCAATTTTATTAGTATTAATTTCTAGATTGTAACCTTCGTTTCCGAGGTCTTTATATTTATTTTCAACTAACAATAATTCAATATTTGCATGTTTTGACTCTTCTACGTTTATATTTAATGTGCTCATTAATTTTTGTAGGGTTTCAAACTCGTTTTTTAAACCCGCATCGTAACTTACTTTAAGTTTTTTTAGTTCTAAAGTGGCGTCATGCACTTTAATATTATTAGGGTAGGGGATTAAGTTTAATTGCGCCGAAACTTGTATGCTTAATAAACAAAACAGACAGCTTAGTATTAGTATTTTTTTCTTTAGATATGTCATTATTTTTGATTTTTTATAGTTTAACATCGTGGTGATTTTTTTTAGTAAATTTTGTTGGTCTTAGTTTTTAACGAAGTAGAGCCTGAAATTAAAAGAGCTTGAGAGCGCAAGTTTTCTGTCTTTGAATTTAGAATTTATTTCAAATTATAATCATTTTTTTATAGCCGTTTGGCATGTGGGAATTTAGATGTAAAAGTAATTTAATACAAGGTTTAAAATGAGGTAATTATTATTCAAAAAGGTTAGATGTATTAGTATTTATGCATTCTAGTCCCATATCATTACTCATATTCATACTTTTAGTAAGTAAAAATGTTTATCTAAAATAAATTTAATATTTGTCTTAATCTTTGTTTGATAATCGATAAGAAATGCCCAAATTCGTAGAAAAATTTTGACATGAAAAAGCTCTATTTATTTATTTGTTTTAATTTACTCATAAATAGCTTGTCTGGTCAAAATGAAATTTCTTTTTTTCATATTTCTCCCGAAATAGATAACGGATATCGAACTATTAAACATACCGTTCAAGATTCTTTAGGTTATATATGGATGTCTCAAAGTAAAGGCGTTTTAAAATATGATGGTTATGAGTTTTGGTTTCATTCCATGGATTCCATTTTTAACGGTACAAATATCAATGATGAAATAAAAAAGGTTTTATTGGATACCGAAGGCAATCTTTTGGTGCTTTCCTCTAAAGGTTTATTGGCTCGAAAGGAGCGAAACGGACGTTATTCTCAGTTAAATAAATCTTTTTCTAAAACAGGTAAGGATGTTTCTATAAAAAACATATTTGTAAGAAAGCAACAAATATATGTTACCGATTTTTTTAACACGCTCTATTTATTAGATAGCAAAAGCTTAGAGCTTAACTATGTTTTATCTGTTACAGAGCCTGTGTATTATGGCGTAAACATCATAGACTTAGAAGTTGATGACGCGAATAGGCTGTACTTAAGTTTAAATAATGGTAAATTACTGCAATACGCTAACAATAGATTAAGTGAGTTAAAAGCAGATTTCAATAGCCAACCAGGAGTGATGTATTTAAGTCTGGATAAAAATAATGACCTCTGGATTGGGACCAAATTTATGGGGCTATTTAAATATGATTTAGCTGAAAATAAATTTAAACAACTTTCATATTTTAGAGACGGGATAGACGTTTTGAAAGAAGATATGATTCTGTCTCTTTTTTGCGATAATAATGGGGTTATTTGGGCTGGTTCTGATGGGCAAGGCTTGTATAAAATTAATCCTAAAAACGAAGAAATAATGCTTTATAGGCATTCTCCTCTCGATAAATCGTCTTTAAGTACTAATTCTATAATTGATATCAATCAGGATTCTTATAAAAACTTGTGGGTTATTTCAAATTTTGGAGATATTAATATACTGGTAAATACACCTAACGAAATATTTCACCATAATGGTTTAATAGAAAATACTTCCGCACGTGTATTATCTGTTTTGAAAGATACACATGCTAATATTTGGATTGGAACCGATGGAAAAGGATTAACTAAAAGAAATTTAAAAACAGGGCAGGAAAAGCAGTTTTTAGTTAATAATAAGGATTTAGAAGGAGCTTATGTACAATCAATAACAGAGGATGATAATGGAAATGTTTGGGTTGGCACTTACAAAAACGGTTTATGGTTTTATGATTTCCAGAAAGCTGAAATTTCAAAAATTCCTGTTTTAGACGCTAAAGGAAAACATGCGATAGATATTTTAACAACCTTTAAAGATTCAAAAGGTAGAATTTGGGTAGGCTCCGAGATTGCTTTATTTGTATATAATTCTAAAAAAGAAAAAATAGCTTCATTTCCTTTTTGGAAAAATGGGCTTGATGGTGATTTAATTCGATCTATTGTAGAAGATGATAATAAAAAACTTTGGATGGGTATTGATGGTGGTGGACTTTTTATGTTAAATGAAACTGAAAGTCTCAACAATTCAACATTTCAAAAGTTTTCGTACACAAACAATGAAAGTGATTATTACTCCATTGTTTCTATGGTTTCAGATACTAACGGTAATCTTTGGCTAATAGATTTACACGGGGCAATTCATATATTTAATACTAAAAGTAAATTATATAAGGAATTTAATAATACCCAATTAATTAACGATATTTCGTTTCATAGTATTTTAATGGAACATCCAGAAAGTTTGTGGTTAGGTGCTAGTAGTGGGTTATGGAATTTGAATGTAAAAGACTCAAGCCTTGTGAAATACACAAAAGCCGATGGTTTTTTTAGTGACTATTATGTAGAAAGAAGTGCTTATAAAGACGCAGCAGGCTTTTTATATTTTGGAGGACTGAATGGAGTAGATGGTTTTGATCCTGAAAAAATATCTAAAGTATCAACCAAATCGCATCTGTATATAAACGCGATTGAAATTTTAAATAAGCCAGCATCATTAATCATCCCAGATCAGGTTGAGAAAGGTATTGAAAACACGAAAGCAATTGAGTTAAAAAATAATCAATCTTCATTTTCATTTAAGTTTTCTGTGGTAGGCACCGTGTTAAATGCAAAATATTTATATAAATATAGATTAAAAGGATTTGATGATGAATGGAAGTTTACCAAGAAAAACCGGATAGCGTCATACACCAATATTCCTTGGGGTGAATACGATTTTGAGGTGGAAGCAGCCACAGTAAATGAGAATTTGAATATTCCTGTAAAATCGATTAAAATTGTTATTAATCCGCCACTTTGGATGCATCCGTTAGCCTTTTTGCTCTATTTTGTTGTTTTTTGTGCCGTAGCTTATGGTATTTATAAATGGTATTTGTTGAGAAAAAACCTTTTTAGTCAAAAAATTAAAAACGAACAAGAATCGAAAATTTATTACGAGAAAATGAATTTTTTCTCCAAAATGTCTCATGAAATACAAACGCCATTAACCCTTATTATGGGGCCTATTGGAGATATCTTGAAAAAGCCACAAGTAGAAAAAGACGCCGTATTAAACCAGCGACTTAGAGTTATTTTTAATAACGCGAAAAGATTATCTCGAATTGCCAATTTGTTAACCACGGTTAGAAATAAAGAAATTGGGCAGTTAAAATTAAGAGTCTTTAAAAAGGATATTATTAAAGAAGTTAAAGAAATTGCAGATTCATTTCAAGAGCAAGCGCGTTTTAAAAGAATTGATTTTGAAATAAATAATTTTACTGAAGCGTATAAACTGTGGTTTGATAGTGATTTATTGGAGCACATGATTTACAACCTACTGTCAAATGCTTTTAAATATACACCATCCGAAGGGCGCGTTGTAATATCAACACGTTTAGATGAAGCTACAGAAATGTTTGAGATTTCGGTTAACGATACAGGTTATGGCATCCCAAAAAAGGAATATGATGACATTTTTAGACTATTCTATAGAGCGAAAAAAACAAGTAATAAAATTGGTATGGGTATTGGTTTAGCTTTTGTAAAAGAGCTGGTAAGTCTGCATAAAGGCGAGATCAATGTAAAATCGAAAAAAGGTAAAGGGTCTACTTTTACTATTGTATTACCGCTAAATGAAGCTAAATATTCTGATGATGAAAAGATTGAAGGTTTAGATGAAGCCATTACTAATTCAACTTCAGATAATAATACTTTAGAAAGCACAACTAAAAAGATAGATTCAAAAAAAGACTCCATACTTATTATTGAAGATAATTATGAAATGCAACATTTTTTATGTGAAGTTTTTAATGAAAATTATAACGTTTACTCCGGTTACAATGGAAAAGAAGGCCTTGAAATTGTAAAGCAAAAATTGCCAGATATTATTATTTCAGATATTTCTATGCCTGTTATGGATGGATTGGAAATGTGTGAAATTATACAAAAAGACAATGATGTTTCTCATATTCCAATTATATTTTTAACAGCGAAAAATTCAACGGCGCATAAATTAAAAGGTTTAAAATATGGTGCTATAGAATTTATGAGTAAACCGTTTGATATAAACGAGCTACACTTAAAAGTGAATAGTATTTTAGCTCAAAATAAAAGAATATCCTCAAAAGCAAGTTTACAATATTTAAGCACGCCAGAGCATATTTCAGAAAAATCTAAAGATTCTATTTTCTTAGAAAATTTGATTTCTAGTTTAAATTCAAAATTAGAAGATGCCGATTTTAAACTCGAAAGTCTATCAAGTATTATGGGGATGAGTTATTCTAATATATATCGAAATTGTCAAAAATTAACAGGAAAAACAATTACTGAATTGTTTCGATTATTACGCTTAAAAAGAGCTGCAGTTTTAATGGTTCAAAATAAATATAATGTATCTGAAGCTTGTTTTGCTGTTGGTTTTAATGATACAAGATATTTTTCAAAATGTTTTAAAGATCAATTTAAAATGACTCCAACAGTTTTTAAAAAGGAAGCAGGAAATATTGATTTAGAAGCATTTTTAACAAAATATGAATTGTATAAAACGAATTAATTGCAGTTTTTAGAACATGTTAAGTACGGCTACTTTATAACCTTGTTTTTATTCTAAAACTAAACATGCTTTATGTTTAAAGGAATTCAAGAAATAGCACTATTGAATTTTTAGGGCGTTTTTTTTTAAATAAAAAAAATCTACCAAAGGTTACGGCTTGTTATATAAGAAAAAGTATTCTAGGCTATTTTAACCACAATTTTCGGGGTTTTACGAATATGACGGTATGTTTTGGAAAATATTTCATCCTATTTTTTTATTGATGTTTAATAGATTTGAGCTTTACAAATAAAGGTAAAAACAAATCAACCTTATAAAAGCATCTATGAAAACATCACCAACTCAAACTTCTAAAAAGAACAACTTAGTTCCTATTATAATTATAGCCAGTTTATTTTTCATATTTGGTTTTGTTACATGGATTAATGGGGCGTTAATTCCTTTTATGAAAACCATTAATGAGTTAACAGATGCACAATCATATTTTGTGGCATCGGCATCATATATCTCATTTGTGGTTATGGCATTACCAGCTTCTTGGATTTTAAATAAAATAGGCTATAAAAAAGGGATGTCTTTAGGATTAATAATTATGGCTATTGGTGCTTTAGTTTTTATTCCAGCAGCTGAAGCAAGAACGTATTGGGTGTTTTTAACAGGTATTTTTATTCAAGGTGTAGGAATGACTTTATTACAAACGGCAGCCAATCCATATATTACCATTTTAGGCCCTATTGAAAGTGGAGCAAAACGTATCGCTATAATGGGGATTGCAAATAAAACAGCTGGTGCTTTAGGCTCTATCATATTTGGTGCTTTATTGCTTTCAGGAATTGACGAAGTAAATGAAAAACTAAGTACGGTATCAATAGAAGAAAAAGGAGTGCTTTTAGATACTATGGCAGACAGTGTTTTTATGCCTTATTTAGTAATGGCTATTGTACTTGCTGTGTTAGGATTGTTAATTAGAAAAGCGCCATTACCACAGGTAGAGGCCGAAGAAATAGAAGACGCTAAAGAAGGCGCTACATCAAAAACAAGTATTTTCCAATTCCCACATTTATGGTTGGGTGTTTTAACGCTATTTGTTTATGTAGGGGCCGAAGTTATAGCAGGAGACACCATTATTGCCTATGGAATATCATTAGGATTTCCGGCAGCCGATGCTAAGTTTTTTACCACTTTAACCTTGTTCGCTATGGTTTGTACTTATGCCATAGGTGTTATTTTAATTCCTAAATATTTAAAACAAGGCACAGCGCTTAAAATAAGTGCGACTTTAGGTATCATTTTTAGTATTTGCATCTTATCAACAACGGGGTTTTTGTCTGTTTTATTTGTAGCCGCTTTAGGTGTTGCTAATGCTCTAGTTTGGCCGGCGGTATGGCCATTAACACTGGAAGGTTTAGGAAAATTTACAAAAACAGGTTCTGCGTTATTAATTATGGCCATTTCAGGTGGCGCCATTATTCCTCCGTTATACGGAAGAATTGTGGATGCAAATAAACTAGAATTAATCACTAGCGGTGTTAATGAGGTTGAAGCTTTGGCAACAGCAGCAACGCATAGCTATTGGATATTAATACCGTGTTACGCATTAATCCTGTTTTTTGCCATGTGGGGACACAAATATAAAAGTTGGTCAAAAAAATAAGATCTACGGAAAACAATATATAATTAAGAAAACATAAAATAAATACCATGTTACAAAGTAATATAGATAAATCAACAGATTTTGAAAAAAGGTTTGAAAGTGCAGGTTCTATAGTTTTTGAAAATTCAGACACAGCGTCCAAAGCTGTAGCGAAAGAAATTGCAGATCTCATACGTGTGAAACAAGCACAAAAGCAACCATGTATTTTGGGGTTAGCTACTGGCTCGTCACCCAAAGGATTGTATGCCGAATTAGTACGTTTACATAAAGAAGAAGGCTTAAGCTTTAAAAACGTTATATCTTTCAATTTAGATGAATACTACCCAATGGAGCCCGATTCTATAAACAGTTACGTGCGGTTTATGAAGGAGTTACTCTTTAATCATGTGGATATTTTACCCGAAAATTATCATATACCAGATGGGACTTTGTCAAACGATGATATCGCTACTTATTGTAGTCAATACGAAGAAAAAATAGAAGCTTTAGGCGGTATCGATTTACAAATATTGGGTATTGGAGGTAATGGACATATCGGATTTAACGAATCGGGGTCATTACAAAATTCAAAAACACGCCTAGTCGCTTTAGATCATATCACTAGAGTAGCGGCCAGTGGTGATTTTTCAGGATTAAACAATACGCCAAGAACTGCTATTACCTTAGGCGTTAAAAAGATAATGGAAGCCAAGAGAGTGATACTTATGGCTTGGGGAGAAGGCAAATCGAATATTGCAAAACAATCTATAGAAGGACCTGTAACCAATTTAGTACCTGCTTCATTTTTGCAAGAGCATAATAACGCGACTTTCGTTTTAGATAAAGAAGCTGCTTCTAAACTTACACGTATTAATACTCCTTGGCTTGTAGAAAAAATTACATGGACCGATAAGCTGATACGTAAAGCGGTATTAGGTTTAGCGCTTCATTTAAAGAAACCTATTTTAATGCTTACCGATGCCGATTATATTGAAAACGGTATGAGTGATTTATTGGCAGACTCTGGACCTGCTTACGATATAAACATTAAAATTTTTAATAAACTACAAAATACTATTACGGGTTGGCCTGGAGGTAAACCGAATGCAGATGATAGCAAACGTCCAGAACGTGCCGAACCAGCAAAAAAGCGAGTGCTTATATTTAGTCCGCATCCCGATGATGATATCATTAGTATGGGAGGTACTTTTAAGCGCTTACACGAACAAGGTCATGAAGTGCATATAGGATATCAAACATCTGGAAATATAGCTGTGGCCGATGATGAAGCCTTACGTTTCGCAAGTTTTGTATGCGATTATAATGATAAATTTGGAATAGAAAGTCCAGAGGCCGAAAACATCTACAAAAAAGCGGTAGCCTTTCTTAAAAACAAAAAAGCAAGTGAAATAGATATTCCTGAGGTACGATACATTAAAGGCTTAATTAGAAAAGGAGAAGCTGAATCTACATCTTATTTTATTGGGCTTATCGATGCTCAAATTCATTTTATGGAATTACCATTTTATGAAACGGGTACTATTGAAAAAAATCCTTTAGGTGAAGAAGATATTCAAATAACCATGGATCTAATCGAAAAAATTAAGCCGCATCAAATATTTGCAGCGGGCGATTTAGCCGATCCACATGGCACGCACAAAGTATGTTTAGATGCTATTTTTAAAGCTGTAAAAGAATTAAAACCGAAGAAATTTATGAACGACTGTTGGGTGTGGTTATACCGTGGAGCATGGCAAGAATGGGGGATTGATGAAATTGAAATGGCGATACCTATGAGTCCAGATCAAGTTCTTGAAAAACGTAAAGGTATTTTTAAACATCAATCTCAAAAAGATGGCGTGGTGTTTCAAGGAACCGATAGTAGAGAGTTTTGGCAACGTGCAGAAGATAGAAACAGAGAAACTGCCGATTTATACCATCAATTAGGTTTATCACACTACGCAGCTATGGAAGCTTTTGTGAGATGGGAATTCTAGAACAATTATATCTGTTTTGAATATCTATAACTAGAAACAACATTTTAGTAATTAAAAAATTAAGTATTGAATAATATATAACCACCATAAAAATCAGTAAATATGAAGAGAACATTATTTTTAACTTGTCTAATAGTATTAACATTTGCTTTCGAAGCAAGTGCACTTCGATCCATGTACGTTAATGGTTTTGCATCTATTTTAGGAGATGAAACCGCCGAAAACAATTTATTGTCTTACGCACAAACTAATGGAATAGAAAAATTATTATTGTATGATCTTCATATTGTAAATAGTAGCCATAACTTATCAAATGTTTCATCAAATCAGATTTTAGCAGACTTTATATCTAAGGCTAAAACAAATTATGGCGTGCTTTCGGTTGGTGCTGTAGCAGAAAATGCTTGGTTTTTTACCAATGTAATAAACACTTATAATAATAGTAGAACCAATGCTACTGATAAATTTGATGTTTATAATTTAGAATTTGAATATTGGGGAGATAGTGCAGTTGGTCCAGGAGGATATTACTGTAATACGTATTTGGGATCAACGGAATATCCTTGTTCTAACGATGGTGCCTTTAAGTTTGTACTTTCAATTTTAGATGATATGAGAAGCTTGGCGCATAATAATTCTCATCCTATAACTACAGAAGCTTATTTAGGGTGGCCAACGACAGCTCAGGCAGAAGAATTGGGTGATCATTTAGATGAATTACTTTTACATGCCTATGTTGCTAATCCTAATACGAGTTTTAGTTATGCGAAAGACAGACTGATTGATTTTGCTAATGGTACACCAGGTTTAGATGTGTCTATTATTTTTTCATCAGAGCCAAATTTTATGCAAAATTGGCTACTTAGTAACTCTATGAGTGCTGCGGAAGATATTTTTACAATAGATTGGATGAATGCATCGTCGGCATGGACTAATAACATAAATTTAACCGGATTCACTTATTTTGCTTATAGTTTTAATGAAAATGTAACGCTGTCCACAGGTGTTCAAGACGTTGCAAATAATGTGATGGTTTATCCTAATCCTGTTAAAAACACGCTTTATATTGAAAATCTTAACAATGTAAAAAGCATAATGGTTTACAATAATATGGGGCAATTACTTATGGAAACTAAGGCTGAAGAAATTGATTTTACTCAGTTTAATAAGGGACTATATTTTTTGAAAATGGATACAGATAAAGGAGTAGAAACAAAAAAAATATTAAAAAATTAGATTAAAGTAAGTTGCTAACTAAGAGCTGTTTAATTTTGAGTTTAGTCATTGGTTTTTCTACTTAATGCTCTTTAAATGTTATGTGAATTATTTTATAAAGCCGGTAAAATTTTTACCGGCTTTTTTTGTTTTCAGGAAGCTATTTAATTTCGAGTACTAGATTCACGTACAATCAATTCTGTTTTCAGGGTGATAATTTCAGATGTTATAGAGTCATCTTTTTCCTCAATTTGACGAATTAATAATTTAGTTGCGGCTTCTCCCATTTGAAAAGCGCGGTCATTAATGGTTGTTAAATGAGGTTCTATAATTTTAGAAATAGGATAATTACTAAAGCCCACAATAGCAACATCTTCAGGGATCTTTATTTCAGCTTTTCTAAATACTTGAATGACACTTACGGCTGTATAATCGTTCGCACAAAAAATGCCATCTGGTTTTAGGTCGCTTTTCAAGTATTTTTCGGCACATTTTACACCTTCGTCATAGCTCAGGTTATTCGTAAATAATATTAAAGACTCTTCTATAGGAATATGATGTTTTTTAAGAGCAGCTTTGAATCCTTCTAAACGTGCCTTAAAAATAGTGGTGGTTTGGCTACCAGAAATGTGCCCAATACGTTTACATCCACTTTTTATGAGATGTTCAGTAGCTAAATACGCCGATTCAAAATCGTTAATAATGATCTTATTTGCATCAAAATCAGTTGGTACGCGGTCATAAAACACAAGTGGAATACCAAGTTTATTGATCTTTTTAAAATGATCGCAAGTTTTGGTTTCTATGCCTAAACATACAATAACGCCATCAACCATTTTGTTTTGAAGAATTTTTACAATTTCCTTTTCTCTTTTAAGTGAATCTTTAGATTGAAATATAGTAACATTATAACCATTATTGTATGCAAACTCTTCAATGCCACTAATCACTAACGAGTGAAAATGAATATCAATTCGAGGCACAATAACGCCAATGGTTTGTGTTTTTTTCTTTCTAAAACTAGAAGCGATTGAATTAGGTGTAAATCCTAATTCTTCAGCCATTTTTTGCACTCTCTTTTTTGTAGCATCACTGATAGCTGGATGGTTTCCTAAAGCTCTAGAAATGGTAGAGGGCGATAGGTTTAAATCTTTGGCTAAATCTTTTAAGGTGATTCTGGAGTTCTTCATATTAATGAAAACAAACGTTTGCTGTTAAAAGGGTATCTGTAATTTGTTATCAAGTAAAAAAGTTAAGCTATTTATACTTTTCGAATGAAAAACGATACAAATTAAACAAATTTAATTTATAAATAAAGTTAAAACAGAGAAATAGTTATGCAAGCGTTTGCTTAAAATTTATTACTCTCTATAGGCTTATGTTTGGTTTTTTGTTGATTTTAAACGAAATAGTCAAGCTAAAAGTAAACTACGCTTTTGAAGAAGCCTAGTTAATGTTTTTTCAGTTGAATGATAAAAGAATTACTGGGTGTTAAACTTAAAAATTAATAAAATTAGAACTCATAAATAATACCTGTGAGTTCTAATTTAATGTAAACTTCTTAATTAGAAAATAAAACCCTATTGTCTTTATAAATTATTTTTTGATTTGAAATAGACCTTCCGGAAATTAATAGTAAACATTGGTTTACTAGAAAATCAAGGTTGTCAATGGTTTGTTCAGAAAAATAAACCATATTTTGTTTAACATTATTGTTTGGTACCGGTTGATGGTTTACGTTAAATAATGCGCCGTTATCACTATGAAGATTTGAGTAATCGTTTAAGGGGTCATAAGTGTTTATTTGGTCTTCATTCGGATTTAATATCAACATATTACCTTGAGATGCATTCAGGTACGGCGTAGCGCAATCCATAATTAATTGGTGATAATTTTTACTAAAAGCTAACTGTGTTAATACATTTTCAAGAGGCGCATTAAGAGAACCGATGGTATAATCTGTTTTACTTATTACAACATCTATTTTTTTACGAATATTAAAAACTGCAACGAAAGTATTTTTTATGGAGGTGGTGGTAATAATAACCCGGTTTAAATGTTTTACAACAATGTGTCCATGCACATCATTTTCTATAAAATAGGGCGAACATCCGGCTTTTATAATTTTATTAATAATCGCGTCTTCAAGTTTTGTTAAACCATCATAACATCTATTAATAATGATAACTTTGTTTTTTAATCGTAAATCCATTAGATAGTATAAAAATTACGTTCGTATTAAAAGCTTATTTTATTATTATGAAATTAAGAGCGGAAATTGCTCATTCTTATATTTTTATAAAACGCATATATCACAATAATGAATTCAAAAGTATTTATAAAGCATGCTGAGCTGTTGCTCAAATTCGCTAATTTGTTTCTCTAATCTGCTATTTTATTAATTATTCTAGGAATAACTTTGATCATTTCATTTCTGTAAGATTTATTGGTGTAAATAGTCTTTCATAAGCATGGCTGCACCTAAAGCGCTCGCGTTTTTACCTTTCGGAAATTGAATATGCTGTTCAGGCATCATTTGAGTTAGGTATTCAACAAAAATGTTATTTCTATTAAAACCACCAGAAATATAAACGTCTTTTAAATTATTATTGGTGTCTAAAATGCGCTCAATGCCTTGATGCACGCGTTGGCTTATTTCAAAAATAAGTTGATAGTAAGCATGCTCGTAGCTTTTAAATGAGTCAAGTTCTTTTAAGTTTCCTTTGAAATCATTCGGAATATTCCCCGGGAAAAACATGTGTTTAGATGCTGAAAGTATTTCGTTACAGAGTGCTTTATTTAGAGTTAATTCGAGGAAATGACTTTTATCAACTTCAAAATAATTACTTAAAGCAATGGCATTAACTTCATGCACGCACCCTAAAAATTGCATAGACGATTTTATTTGTTTTTTGTCTGGCGTCATAAAACAAAGGCAATCATTTTTTAACTGATTTTCGGTTAGAGTTTCTTTACTGAAAGGGTTCATGCAAATAATCCAAGTACCAGTGGAAAGCAAAACAAATTCTCTATCTGTACTTTTATTATTTTCCAATAAAGGAATTATAGAAGACGAACTATCGTGTAAACCTTTACCAATAAATATGTCTTGCCCATTTACAACAGATAAAGCTGCGTTTTTCCCCGGTTTCGGTTCTGGTAAATGAATGTTTTCATCTTTTAACCAATCGTGATATTGCATCGTGTCGTAATCCCAAATGGCTGTATGCGCTCCAACCGAGGTGAAATCGGCTGTGGCTTTCTTGGAAAATAAATAGCTTAAATATTGGGGGTAGTGCAAAATGGTTTCTACTTGGTTCCAAAAATGCGGTTTGCTCTGTTTTAGCCAGTACATTTGCAATCCGGAGTTTAGCATGCCATAAGCGGGAGAGGCTGTTTTTCTAGAAAAAGATTCAACGCAGCCTTGAGATTCGTAGAACGGGTTAAAGTCAATATTTAAAGGTTTTAAATAGTTATACAGTGGTGTAATTCGTTTTCCGTTTTTATCTAAATATACCAAGGTGGCGCCATGGGTAGAAAAGTTTATGGCTTTTATGGTATAGTCCTGCTTGTCTTGTATCGTTTTTATTTCTGTTTGTATCCAGGTTTCAATGGCTTCTATATCATCACAAGGGGAATTGTCATCATCTTTCACTTCTTCAAATCGAATGGAGTTGGTGTAAACAACATTGAAATTTTTATCGAATAAGAATATTTTTTTATTGGTTTTTCCAATATCAAAAACGGCTATAACCTGTGTCATTGCTTTTAGGTTTTAAAAATGAAACGTTTCCTCTGTATATGCTTTTTCAACTTAAATGAAAGCGTAACATCTTGTTAGGAATATGAATTTATAAATCAAAAAAAAGGATTAACGTAGTGTTTAAATTGTTAACCCTTTTTGATTTTTCAATAGGATTTATCTTTTATTTAAACCCGTATAAAGGGCCGTAAGTAGCACAGGCTTTATAATCTGCCGATTCTAGGTTTTCACCAAAAGCAGACCAAGCGCTTGGGCGGAAAACATCGTCATCGGCTACATTGTGCATGTTTACAGGAATGCGTAATAATGCGGCTAGAGAAATTAAATCTGCACCAATATGCCCGTATGAAATAGCACCGTGGTTTGCGCCCCATTTTGCCATTACGGAATAGGCATCTTTAAAGAAACCTTTACCGGTTGTTCTTGGTACAAACCAAGTGGTTGGCCATGTTGGGTTGGTTCGCTCGTCTAAAATAGTATGGATGTCTTCGGGTAATTCTACACTCCAGCCTTCCACAATTTGTAATACAGGGCCAATACCTTTTACAAGATTTATGCGGCACATGGTTAAAGGCATAGTGCCTTTTGTTTTAAATTGAGACGAAAATCCGCCACCTCTAAAGTACTCACCAATAGCAGCTGGCCATTTGGTGTTGTCTAGGCATTTTTGCGCTTCTTCTTCAGTAATATCCCAATATGGTTTCATGGTTGGGTTACCATCAGCATCCGATTGTTGTGCGGTTGCATCTAGAGTTGTAGAACCAGAATTTATTAAGTGAATAATACCGTCTTTGGCAATGCCTGTTAATTTTTTTCCAGTAACGCGCTCCACCGATTCTGGACTCCAATACGTTCTTACATCCGAAAATATTTGCGCTGTATTGGTTAATAAATGACCAAATAACATAGAAATCGCATTTAAACAATCGTTTTCTGTAGCAAAGACAAAAGCTTGACGGATACCATTCCAATCGAAAGATGAATTTAATATAGATTCTGTAAAATCGGCATTTGGTTGATAGTCTGTCCATTGACGTTGCCCTTGGAAACCACCCATAATGGCATTTCTACCTTTAGATTCTTCACCAAAACCTAGGGCTTTTAGTTTGGGGTTGCCAATCATTAAATCGCGACAAATAAGTGTCATTTTAATCACTTTTTCCCATTCTTCAGTTTTAATTTCTGCTGATTTTTGAGCATCAGGACTGTTGTAATCTTTACCTTCTTTGCAGTTGGCTTTGGTCCATGCTAAAGCTTTTTTATATTCTTCTTTGTCATAAATACCTTCATCCATACGACGTAGTAACTCGACAGATTCTACAAATTCTGAACGTACCCCCAAATAATCTTGTAAAAAGTTAACATCCACCATAGAACCTGCGATACCCATTGAGCTGTAGCCTATAGATAAATAAGATTTACCATTCATTTGTGCTACAGCCAATCCTGCTTTAGCAAAACGTAATAATTTTTCTTCTACATCCTTCGGAATACTCATGTCTCCAGCATCCTGAACTTCACGGCCATAAATTCCGAAAGCGGGCAAGCCTTTTTGCGAATAACCAGCCAAGGCAGCTGCTAAATAGACAGCACCTGGTCTTTCAGTACCATTAAAACCCCAAACGGCTTTTGGAATCAGTGGATCAGTGTCCATAACTTCGGTGCCATAACACCAGCAAGGGGTAACGGTTAATGAAACTTCGATACCTTCGCGTTTAAATTTATCGGCACAAGCGGCAGCATCAGCAACCCCTCCAATGGTAGTATCTGCAATAACACATTCTACTTGTTCTCCACTTGGGAAACGTAGATTTTCTTCAATTAATTTGGCTGCGGCCTTGGCCATATCCATGCATTGTACTTCTAGTGATTCTCTAACCCCTAATTCACGGCCATCAATTACTGGACGGATTCCTATTTTTGGTAGTCTACCTATTAATCTATTCATTTTAGTTTGGTTTTTTAGTTTAGTAGTTTATGTGAATTGTTCTAATTCTTTTAATTGTGCATCTGATAAACCTGCGGGTTTAAATCCTGCCGCCCAACTCATCAATAATAGTTTGGCGCCTTTATTGGCAACATCAAGGTAATCCCATGCTTTTTCTACATCTTCTCCAGTAGCTGTGGCACCGTGTTTTTCCCAAAGTGAAACATTTCGGGTTTTAAAAGCTTCAATAGTTACTTTTGCTAAAGCTTCTGTACTCGATAGGGCATAAGGTGTACAATGGATGCCTTTAGGGACAAACACTCTCACTTCTGGACACATCATCCAGATTTGACGGTTTAATTCTTCCTCGTTATCAAATAACGGGTGGTGGCTCATGACAATTAATTCTAACGGATGGGTGTGCACAATCGCTAAATGCGTTGGATTGTTTTCGGTATTAAAAAGATGAATACTAGAATGTGATATCAACTCGCAAGTAGGGCCAAAACCATCTCTTTGACCGCCCCAAATAATGGTGTATGCTGTAGCATCTTCATTAATGTATAAAATGCAAGAAGCTTCTTCAATATTATCGACTAAACTACGCAAATAGCACCCTGTGCCTGTAATAAATAAAACATAGCCAGCGGTGCCTTTTGGAAAATCGAAAGGAACGAAGACATTATTTTTTGTGGTTTGTTTTACCTCGTCTAAATCAAAGAAAGAAGTTAGGTTCATCGAAATGTTTCCCGCATTTCTTTCGGCCCATTCTCTTTGCCATAAATAACCAGCAACTTTAGAAATTTTCTTTAATTCTTTTTGTACTTCAATAGGAAGTTTTACATCGCTCATAATAAGATGATATTTAAGTATTCTTATGGTGTAAAATTATATGATGTTGCCACTTAAAGAGATATTCAAAATTTGTATATTTGTGTATAATTTAAACATTTGTTAAAGTGAAGTTTGTAAATAAGATTGAATTGGGAGATCCTTCGACTAAAAAACAAAATTTTATTAATGTTAAGTTGAAGTTGCTCTGTTGTAGATATTGGTATTTAGATTTGTGGGATTGCCACGATATGGTATTTCCGTTTTGGCGTATCTATTGGAATAAAAATGAAGGCGGAGTACTCACGCTTCAAGATGATATTTATAAAATGGATCCAAATTTTTTATATATCATTTCTCCATTCACATCGTTTTCTACACGCTTTTCTAAACATCATAAATACGATACAGGTATTCATGTTTCGGGTAAGAATTTAACAGAAAAACATAATGAAGACTATTTTGAAAGCAAATCGTTAATTCATTTTTTTACGCATTTTAATTTAGGAACGCCGTTTGATAACGTATTTCCTGGAATTTTTAAAATAGAATTAACCGATCATCTTAAAGAGCGTTTAATTTATTTAACAGAACGGTTAAAGATTGAAAATCATGATTTTAAGCTTACTTTTAATTTGAAATTACAATCTTTTGTTCGAGAAGCGATATCGAATATCGGTGCCGAACTGTGGAAAACGATAAATATCGACGAGCGTGTATTAACGGTACATCGTTTTATTGAAGCTAATATTAATGAGAAGTTGAGTAATTCAGAATTGGCTTCTATTGTAAATATGGCGCCTAATTCTTTTGCTAGATTATTTAAAGAAGAGATGGGGATAACCCTACATAATTTTATTCAGAATAGAAAAATAGCGAAAGCTTGTGAGATTTTTGAATACACGAACGATACGATAGAAAGCATTTCGTTTAAGTTAGGTTTTTCCGATCGTTACCATTTTTCTAGAGTTTTTAAATCGGTTACCGGAATTTCACCAGCGCTTTATAAATCGGGTAAATATACCTAGGCTATTTACTTAAAATTTGAAAACCTGAAAAATGTTTGTTTTATACATAGAATGTTTATTTTTGTATAATTTAAATACGTGTAAGATTATATCTGAATTAAACATGTCTATTTTGTACAGCCTTAATTATGGCTTGTTTCAAAATAGAAAGGGTAATATTGCGGCTTACTTTCTTTCCGAAGAAAATAAGTTTTCATTAGGCTTTTCTGGTAGTGTTTTTTGCCAAGCTAAAATTTTATTTTTTAAATTTTCTACAATAGATATGTTGGTGTCCTTTAAGTCTGTTTTTTCGTAAACATCGGCAGCAATATCATAAAGCTCAACATAGCTTAAGTCTTTATTCGCAACGAGTTTCCAATGTTGATCTACCACTGCAAAAGACACCCAATGGTCTGGTGCGTTTTTACTAGCCGGCCAATGTGCTCCAATTTTCCAAAAAAGCGGCTTTGTTCGTATAGGATATGTTTCTCCTAAAAGTGTAGCCACTTGGCTTATGCCGTCAGGGGTGTAATGTTTTGGTAATTCAGCGCCTGCTATTTCGCAAAACGTAGGTAATAAATCGACTGCCGAAATCAATGAGGCATCATCAATAGCGCCTGCTTTTATTTTGCCTGGCCAACGCGCAATAAATGGAACGCCTATTCCGCCTTCAAACAGGGCCGCTTTATAACCTTTTCTTCCACCTGTAACACCTTTAGAAGCTCCTGTTCCGTAGCCGACACCTGTGGCGGTATCTAAATATATTCTGAGTTCTTCAACGGTTTTTGTAGCACGAGCCGGACCATTATCTGAGCTAAAAACAACCAAGGTATTATCGGTTAAATTTAAACGGTCTATGGCATCTAAAACCTCACCAATTCTATCATCAGCATGAGATAATACAGAAGCGTAAATATTGTCTGTTTCATCTAAATCAGGAAAACGATGTTGATATTTTGGAATTACATGGTGTGGTGTATGCGGCTCGTGAACCCATAAATTAATAAAGAACGGTTTGTTTTGTAACTGTGATGCTTCCATAAAATCAATGGCATTATCGGCATCTTTATAATAGGGCATTTGTTCGCCAGAGCAATTGAAAGCACCGTAGGTATCGTAGCCATATTTAGCAGGCGTTGGCGAATCGGGAATCATATTATTAGAAAGGTGCCATTTACCAAAATGGGCGGTAGCATAACCACTTTGTTGCAATAATCTTGGTAAAAGTGTGGTGTTATAATCTAACCAATCGGGCATATTGCGTTTGGCGTTATTGTCGGCCCATGCAAAATGTCCGTCAACATTATATCTGGCCGGAAATTGCCCTGTCATAACAGCAACTCTACTGGGTGAACATACACCACTGGCCACTGTAAATCTTTGGAAATCGGTACCCTCGTGTACTAGTCTGTCTATATTTGGTGTTTTTACATAAGGATGTCCGTGGGCACTTAAATCTCCCCATCCCCAATCGTCAGTAAAAATAAAAACAATATTAGGTTTCGTTGTTTTGCTTGTTTCCGAAATTTGACCTGTTGCTTGTTTGCAACTTAGAATAAATAACGTTAGAATGGAAAAATATATAAATGACTTCAAAACTTTCATGAGATATAATTTTGAACAAAAATATATTCTTATGAAGAAATCCTGTTGCTTTAACTCGCTTAAGTTTTGCTGAAATCAATCAGAATCAATTAAAAGTCTTTAGTAATTAAGGTGTTGGAGGATAAGAGAGGATTAATGTTGAGAAAGTGGGTTTTAGTGATATTTAGATTATTGATGATTAAAATTGAAGGTGTTTTAGTTGAAATGCTGATGATTTTAATTAAAAAAATAAATTAACGAAATAGCGTTAATACTACTGAATACATTAATTAAGCAATAAAATGGGCAAATAGAACAAAGGAGTGTTGTGGGGTTTTATGACATTTACACTTAGATTTTAAGTATATGAAATATTCGATTCCACTTGTTGCCATTTTGGCTTTGTTATTAGCAGTTTCTTGCAAAAAAGATCTCACTATAAAAGCGTCTAGTTTTAGTGAATCCCATGTTCCGGGAAACTATATTTTAGATGCGCCAGAAGATTGGTGGCATTGGTGTATGGCTCCAATTTATGATGAATCCGGGCGGTTACACGTATTTATGTCGGCTATTCCAAATAATGGAAGTTGGATTAAAGATAGCAAGATTGTTCATTATACAGCAAGTTCTCCGGAAGGACCTTATACGTTTGTAGATACTACGTTTGCCAGTAAAACACATACGTATCACAACCCTCAAATTTCTAAGGTTGATGATACTTATGTGCTTGTTTATTTATGGAAGTCACGCGATACGCCAAATGAAAACCAGGAAATTGGTATGGCAACGGCTAAATCTTTAGATGGTCCGTGGACGGAAAGTCCGAATAATCCAATTATTAAAGCTTCGGGAACTCAAGGTGATGGTGCGTATATTATACATGCTTCAAACCCGACGTTTTTAAAAGATAAAGATGGAAAGTTTCGAGTGTATTATAAGTCTATGAGTGATGCTTATGGAACGAAACGTCACCGAGAAATTTCGATGGCTATGAGTGATAATATAGAGGGGCCTTACGTAAATTATGCTGAAAACCCACTTATAAGTTATGCTGATAAAGGTTTAGATATTGAAGATTGTTATGCCTTTTATTATAAAGGTATGTATTATATGATTGTGGAAGACCGAAAAGGTGTGAAAAATATGCTGGAAGGCAATCCAATTCCTGAGAAAGAAATTAGACCAGGAGGTAACCGCCCGGGATTAATCTATAAATCTAAAGACGGTATAAATTGGGGTAGACCAGAGATTGGTTATAAAACCAATGAACAGTATTTTGGAGATAAATTAGCACGCACCGAGCGTCCACATATTTTATGGAAAAACGGTGAGCCAGAATATTTATTTTTGGCCTGTCATGACGATGATCCTTCAGCAGGGTTTTATGTTAAAATTGATGGATGGATTCCAAATGAATAAGTAGATATTTATTATAATGTCATTATGAAAAAGTTTCTTTTAAATTTTAGTGCGCTATGGATTGCTTTGTTTTTTTGTGTGCCGTCAATGGCACAAAATTCTTATGTGATTAGCGATGGAAGTGTGTTTGAAAACAAAACATTTTATCCCAAATTTAGTTGGGATACAACCCCTATGTATTACATGTTTGGTGACCCTAAAAGAGTTTTACTTCCAGATGAAGTGGAACACATTGTAAAGCGAACAGATTTTATTTGTATTGAAAAATCCCATGGTGAAGGCGAATTAGGAGCAGCCGAATTAGGCACTAAACATGAAGTTGAAGCTTTTAAGAAAATAAAACCAGAGATTAAGGTGCTTTTCTATTTCAATTCTGCATACGCATGGCCATTTACGTCTTATAGTAAGGGGTTCTTGAAAAAAAATATAGACCAACACCCAGAGCTTAAAAAGTTTTTAATTATTGATTCAGAAACGAAAGAACTCGCCAAGCGGAGAAACACCTACTTTTTCGATGTTTTAAATCCTGATTTTCGAGTGTGGTGGGTAAATACAGTAGTTAAAGGCGTTGAGTTTTCTGGAGCAGATGGGGCTTTTATAGATCAGATGCATGGCTTTTCTTGGTTACGTGCGGATAAAAGTCTCGATGTTCAAAAAGCTATGGGAGAAATGATGGCGGCTTTAAAAGTGAAGTTAGGACCCGATAAAATCGTATTAGGAAACAATGCGCAAACTAAAGCGGCTCGATTTGTTTTCCCTAGTATTGATGCTAATATGTTTGAACATTATGGCAATACCTTATTAAGTAAGGAAAAATTGCTTCAAGATTGGGACGATATGCTTCGGATTTCTAAAGCAGGAAAAATGTCAATATTCAGAATAGGCGTTGAGTATGATACGGCAGTGTCTGAAAATCCAACATATTATAAAGGAAAAACAAGAAATGAACGTTTTGCTGAGCTTTCAAAAGAAAAGTTACAGTACTATCATGCTTGTTATTTAATAGGAGCTCAGCCTTATTCTTATTTTCAGTACGGTTGGGGTTGGCAACTGTCTCACGGTTCATTAATGGATTATCCTGAGTTTCAAAAATCGTTAGGAGCTCCTAAAGGTGCTTATACTAGAATTTCAGATGAAGGGTGGGAATTTACTCGCGAATTTGAACACGCTTCAGTTTGGGTAAACACGGAAATGGAGGAAGCTAAGATATCCTGGCATGAAAATTAGATAAATTTTATCGTAAATTTATAATCTAAAACAGAAATCAAACTATATTAAATAAACAACAACTATGAAGCAAACACATTTTTATGAATACCAAAAAACAGATAAATTTAAGTGCGGTAAAACGCTAGCTTATGTCTTGTTTTTGGTTATGCCTTTTGTCCTTTTTTCCTGTAAAGAGAAAGTGGCGAAAACAGAAGTTAAAAGTAGTAAACCGAACATTGTATTTGTAATCACCGACGATCAAGGCTATGGTGATTTAGGGCATACCGGAAATCCAATTATTAAAACACCCACCATTGATAAATTTTCTGCCGAAGCTGTGAATTTAACAAATTATCACGTAGGAACCACCTGTGCACCAACAAGAGCAGGGCTTCTCACAGGAAGGAATTGTAATAGAAATGGCGTTTGGCATACTATTATGGGGGCATCTATATTGAATCGTGAAGAAGTAACCATGGGAAATGTGTTTCAAGAAAATGGTTACAAAACAGGTATGTTCGGTAAGTGGCATTTAGGAGATAACCACCCTTTTCATCCTTATGAAAGAGGTTTTGATGAAGCTTTTTATCACGGTGGAGGCGGTATAGGGCAGACACCTGATTATTGGAATAATGATTATTTTGATGATTCGTATTACAGAAACGGCGTTGCCGAGAAAAAAGAAGGCTATTGTACCGATGTTTGGTTTGATGAAGCTATGCGTTTTATTGAAGCTAAAAAGGATGAACCATTTTTCTGCTATTTAAGTTTGAATGCACCACATGGTCCTTATAATGTACCACAGGAATATTATGACATGTATAAAGATGAAACCGCTATAAGTGAAAAGCAAAAGCGTTTTTACGGCATGATTACTAATGTTGATAATAACTTCTCTAAATTATTGAATAAATTGGAAACGCTAGGTATTGCAGATAATACCATTATCGTTTTTACTACAGATAATGGAACAGCAAGAGGTTATAGAATAGATGAAGAAACTAATAAACTTTTAGGCTACAACGCAGGTATGCGAGGTACAAAAGGTAGTGAGTATGATGGTGGCCACCGTGTACCTTTTATTGTGAGATGGCCAGATGGCGGATTAACAGGAGGGAAATCATTAAATAGTTTGGCGGCACACGTAGATATGTTGCCGACGCTAACAGCGCTTACCGGACAAAAGTTTGAGCCTAAGAAAACTATGGATGGTACTGATTTAAGCGCATACCTTTTAGGAAAAGAAGAAGCTCCAAAACGATATTTAGTTACCGATACACAACGTGTGCCATGGCCGATAAAAGATAAAAACAGCTGCGTTATGGATGATAACTGGCGTTTAATAAAAGGGAAAGAACTTTATAATATTAATGACGATCCAGGACAAGAAAATAATGTTGCAGATGCGCACCCAGAAAAAGTAGCCGAAATGAATGCGTTCTACGAAAGTTGGTGGGAAGATGTGATTAAGGAAACTAAATTTTCGGTGATAGATTTAGGTGTAAGCGATATGGATGCTTTAACGTGTCATGATGCAAGAACTATCGATTATTATCCGCCATGGAATCAGCAAATGATTCGTGCAGGAAAACCAATGGAACCAGCACCGTTTACCGTAAATTTTGTTAAAGCAGGGAAGTATAAGTTTCATTTAAGACGTTGGCCTGCAGAAAGTGGTTTAGCGCTTGGAGCAGCAATAGCTGATGGAGAGCCAGCAACATCAAATAAAGAAGCTATTGTTGATGGGAAATCGATGAAATTTGCTAAAGCTCATTTAAAAATAGCCGATAAAATTGTAGATATTGAAGTTGATAATAACCTTGAAGCAGCTGTACTTGAAATGGAAGTAGTAAAAGGTGAAACAGAACTATTAGCTTATTTTGATATGGAAGACGGTACGCCTTGTAATGCCTTTTATATTGATGTTGAACGCGTGAATTAAGAAACGTTTATTTACTAATGAAATAAGTCTGTTTTGAGTCTCTTATTTAAAACAAGCGCTTTTCAAAAGTAAAGAAATTACAAATAATAAAGCTTGAAGGTTTAAAAGATCTTCAAGCTTTTTTTATGACATTATTTGGAGTTACAATAAGGTATTGTGCTATTTTGGTAATTAATGGGAGGCTTTTCGTTTATATAAATGAATACTAATTAAAAGAAGAACGATTATGGAAACAATTATGAGAAGTAATTCATATTCGATTACTACATATAAACTTTTAATATGTATGTCAATAGAATGATTATTATTAAAAATAACCAAGCCGTAAAAGTACCGATCAAGCTGCACAAAAAAATATAATCTTCTTTATGTTTTCCCTAGTGTAATTTTTTTAACAAAATGTTTCCTTCTGCAAAGCATACATTAAATATAAAAAAAACAGTAGCCTATTCTAAAATTTTAGAATAGGCTACTGTTTTTTTACTCAATAAGGAGCCTGTTAGAAACAAGTGCTAGGAGTGACAGTTTAATTAATCGTTAATAGGTCTTAATGCGATTGATTTTAAGCTAGCTGTTACTCGGTCTCCTTCGACTAAAGTTGTTGTTATGGTATGATTACCAGGAGTTTTGAATTCTAAGATACCCATGTTGTAAAACACATACTTTTCAGTAGCGGCTTGTTGATTTTGCACCATAATACCTTCGTCTGTTGTGGTTTTCCATACTAGACGGTCTGTACCTTTATAGGCTAAATCTAGATAGTAATAACCGGCTTCTTTTACATTGACTTTCCAGGTTATTTGGCCATCTGCTTCCCATTCACCAACTTGATTGGCATGTTTCCATTCTCCAAATTTTTCCATCCAACGTTTGTTTTCTTGAACGGCATTGCTTACGGTTCCGAATTCGGTAATTAATACTGTTTCTGTGTTTGGGTAAATACCTAAAGCAGTATCATTTGCTATAATTCCTTCGTCATTATTAACGTTTACTTCAACTTCAATAATAGAAATTAATTGATCTGGTGCCTTGTAAGGTACGTTGAAAGTTACCCAATTATCTTTCCCTTGTGTGAATTCAACATTTTGATTTTTTCCTTCAGGATTTAGAATTTTAGCAGATTTAATTTTAGTTTTCAATCTTGGTAAATATAATTTACCATCTGTTGGCCAGTTCGAAACTGCTAAATACATGGAGTTTCCTTTTGTGGTGACATCTCCCCAAGGCAACTTGTAATCCCATGGCGAAGCGCCTGCGGCATATACCACTTGTGGGTATCTTTTTAACCATTTACCGGTTTCTCTTAAGAACTCAGCGCCAATTTCGGGAACAACTCCTAATTGGTTTGGACCTACATTAAATAAGTAAGAACCTCCACGAGCTACGGTTTCAACTAAACGTCCTAAAATCACTTTTGGGCTTTTAAAGTTGTTGTCGTACCAAGCGTAAGACCATGAATCGTTATTGGTGTCACAGGTTTCCCATAAGCCTTCAATACGTTTTGTTGGTACTTCCATATCGCCCACACTGGCATAATCTCCTAAGCCGTAACCTACACGGCTACACATCATAGCTTTGGGTTGTAGTTCTCTAACCATATCGGCTAATTCTACAACATATTCTTTTGGCATATCACCAGGCGTATCAAACCAAACAAAATCGATGTCACCATAGTTGGTACAGATTTCTTTTACCTGAGGTTTACATTTATTATAGAAGTAATCTTTAAAAGTTGCTTCTTTTCCATTTTCATCTGTTTTAGGACCTCTAGTACCGCCTGGAGCTGTCCAATCTTGGTTGTGTGAATAGTAAAAACCGAAACCTAAACCGATGTCATGGCAAGCATCTGCTAACTCATGCATAGGGTCTCTTCCAAAAGGTGTTGCATCTACAATGTTAAAGTCACTAACTTTAGAATCGAACATGGCAAAACCTTCATGATGTTTACTGGTAATTACGATGTATTTCATACCCGCGTCTTTAGCTAATTGTGCTATTTTTTTAGCATCAAATCCTGTAGGGTTAAAGTTTTTAGCGTTCTGTTTGTAGTCTTCAACAGGAATACCCGCCATTCTTGGATTCATAATCCATTCGCCTATGCCGTAATAGGTTTTGTCGTCCCAAACGCCTCCTAAGCTTGAAAATAGTCCCCAGTGGATAAACATTCCGAAATTACTTTCGTCAAAAAACTTTGCTTTTCCATTTTTTAGAGCATCTAAAGATACTTCTGTTTCTCCCCACATTTCTTCCATGCCTTTGTCTTTTTTCACCTGAGAGAAAACGGTCGCACTAAGAAGAATCGCGATTGCTAAAAGGAGGAAAGGGGTGTTTGTTCTTTTTAAAATCATTATCAATATTATTATGTTTTGAAAAGTTTAAAGTGTATTTAAAAAAGGCTTTAATAGTATATAGTATTAAAGCCTATTTAATAAAGTATCTATAATTATGAGATTTTAGTAGCCCTCATTTTGTACCCAACCATATTTTAAGTTAATTTCCATTTGTGCTTGAGGTATTGGCCACAACCATTCATTATCTGGCCATAGTATATCTCCTGAAAAATCATTTGAAGCAGATACGAGTGTTCTTACAGATCCTTGTTCTTCTTCCCAGTCTATGTTTATTGGGTTTGTGCTTGTTGTTAATCTATTGGTACGGATTAAGTCGAATTTACGTTTGTATTCACCTGCAAGTTCGCATCGCCTTTCTTTCCAAATAGCTATTCTAAAATCGTCTTGAGATAAGTTGGCTGTTAAATCTTCCAAACCAGCTCTATTTCTAATACTGTTAACGGCTAAGTATGCATCGTTATTTGGTGCGCCATCGGCTTCATTTTGAGCTTCAGCATAAATTAATAGAGCATCGGCAAATCTAAATAATATGGTATTGTTATCTGCATATCTAAAGTCTGAACCTTCAACTAAGGTTAACACATCGGTATCAACAAATTTTCTATACATTGGTTGAGTTAAGTATGTTGGGCCATTAGGTACGTCGTATCTTGTCATGATATTAAAATCTCTTCTTTCATCTCCCTCTTCATAAGCATCATATAAGTGCGGAGTTGGTAAGAAAATACCAGCGTTATTTGTTCTTGGGAATTTTAATTCGTCTACTGTAGATTCATTCCCTATATCATTGCCGTTTTTATCAAGTAAAACAGGTACATCGTTTGCGCTTCCCCAATAATTTACACCATTATTTGCAGCTCTTCCTTCTCGAGTCATCCAGTTTCCAATATCAGTAATTGGAAGGTAAGAAAGTTCTAACATCGATTCTTTTGAAAAGGTATTATTAGAATCCCATGCAGTTCCGTATGCAGGAGCTGTTTCTGATGGTTCTAGGTTTAATGAATGCGGTGAATTGTCTATAATGTCTTTTGCAACATCTCTTGCTAAGGCATAGTTACTCGCGTCTCCTTGAACAAAATCGCCTTGAGATGTACGTCTTTTTCCTGCTCTTGTTAAATAGACTTCGGCTAAAATTACTTTTGCTGTCCATTTTGTAATATGTCCGTCGTGCAAACCATCAGAACAGTGTTCTGCAGCAAAAAGTAGGTCGGGAATAATAATTTCATTGTAAATGTCGTTTACGTCTGATCTTGGCACTTCCCAGTCGGCTGCATTTGTAATTAATGGCATATCACCATAAGTTCTTACTAGGTTGTAATAGTAGAAAGCTCTAAGTGCTCTTGCTTCTCCAACAATTAAGTTAATATAATCTTCTTCTAAATCCATAGCAGAAGCATTTTTTATAACATCGTTAGCTCTACCAATTCCGGTCCACCAATCAAAATACACGTCATGGTTATCATCAAATAGTTCAAAAGAAGGGGTTACCGTGTGGTTTGCCATAGGCGTTGTCCAGGTGTTTCCTCTTTTACTAACAACATCGTCTGTATATAAGTCAATACACATCCAGCGTCTAGAATATACATTAAGCATCCTTTCATATACGCCATCTACAGCATTTCTTGCATCTTCGGGTGTTTTATAAAAAAGTTCTGCAGCAATAAATGTTGGTGGTTCTTCATCTAAAAAATCACTACATGAAACAAAACCAAGTGAAATAAAGAGAATCGTTATTATATTTTTTATATCGTTTTTCATAATTTATATATTATAAATTGTTTCTAAAATTGTAATTTTATTCCTAGTCTTATTGTTCTAGCCAAAGGATATGCGCCTTTATCATGCCCGATTGCTCGAGTGGCAGAACCTCTAATAGAAACATCAGGAGAATATCCCGAATAGTCTGTCCAGGTATATATATTGGAACCTGATGCATATAATCTTAACGACGACATACTCATTTTTTCAACAATATCTTTAGGGAATGTATATCCAATAGTTATGTTTTGTAAACGCACAAATGACCCATCTTCTATATATCTAGAACTAAAGATGCTCTCTCTGTTTTCTGTACTAACTCTTGGGTAAGTGGCACTAGGGATTCCTGGTGTCCATCGTTGCGTTACAGTGGCAAGCGCTTGTCTATCGGCAAATTCTAATAATCTCATGTTTTGGATAGCTGCAATGTCTTTTCCTATTTGAGAATCAAAGAAGAATGAGAAATCAACATCTCCAATTTTGAAGGTATTCCTAATTCCAAAGGTAACATCAGGTTGAGCACGTCCTATTACTTGTCTGTCGGCTTCATTAAAATCACCACTTTTATCTAAATCCTCATAGAGTTGTTCTCCTGGTCTGTTTTGAATGCCTGTAAAAGGAACACCTTTATCAAAACCTTCTACAAAGGTATAATCACCTCTAAAAGGGTCAGAATTATATAAATCGATTTGTTCTTGGTTGGTTAATCCTTGAAATTCTACGAAATCATCAAACTGTGCAATTCCAGTAGTCTTGTAGCCATAAAAAGCACCTACTTCTTCCCCGATAATTAAACGTTGCGTTCCTCCAGGAATATATCCAGGATCCCAACCACTTTGGATATAGTCGGAAGCCATATTTGTAATTGTTGTTTTCCCAGTTCCTAAATTTCCCTTGAAGGTCCAGGAGAAATTCTCTTTATTAATCAAGCGTGCAGTGATGTCCATTTCAAACCCTTCTGTTTGTAACTGTCCGAAATTTTCGGTGTAAGTACTGAATCCAGATTGAATTGCTGCTGCGTTATCTGCAAATAAAATATCATTGGTTTCTTTTAAGTAATACTCAAAGCTTCCTCTAATTTTATTTTTCAAAAAACCGTAATCTATAGCAAAGTTTAGTTGGCTTGTTGTTTCCCAAGTTAAATTCTCGTTTGGTAATTGGTTTGGGCTATAAAAGGTTGTTAATGTTTCGTCAAACCCGGTTAAACCTGCTGCGTATTGATTTAGGGACTGGTAAGGTTTGATGGCTTGATTTCCTGAATACCCGTAACTGGCACGAAGTTTTAATTCATTTACAAAATCTATTTTTCTCATAAATTTCTCTTTAGAAATTTTATAAGCAACTGCTGCTGCAGGAAAAAATGCCCATTGGTTGTTTGTAGAAAATTTAGAAGATCCCTCATATCTTCCTGTTAATGTGGCTAAAATTTTGCTTTTGTAATTGTAACCAACTCTACCAAACCAAGAAGATAAAGATGTTTTAAAGTAGCTTACTTGGTCAGGGTCATTAAACGTAGCTGTTTCTGGAGCGTAATAAGTTAATAAATCGTTTGGGAATCCGAAATTTGAAACACCAATGGCTTCAGATTCTGTAGTTTCCAATGATTGTCCTAGAAAAGCAGTGATTTTATGTTTGCCAAATTTGCCGCTGTAATTAATTGTATTTGTTATTGTAGAGCTGGTATTTCGAGTATCCGAAGTTCTAGCTCTACCACCTTCAGAAAACCGACCTAACAGATCGAATTGATAGTAACGTTTAGCTGTATTTCTATTTTGATGGGTGAGTGCTGTTTTAAGCGTGAAATTTTTATTTAGTTCATAATCTAGATTTATACTTCCTACAATCTGAGTTAGTAAGTTGGTGTACTGGTTGGCTTCTAATGAGGTTAAAGGCGAAAAACCATCAAGAGTTGTGGCATCATCAGGGTCATCCTCTTCTTCTTCATATTTTAGATATGGTTTTGCATTAAATGCTCTTTTTAAAGCACTAGTAGCGCCTTTTCCGTCATTGTCACCAGTGTTAATGGCTCTTTGATTAGAGGTAACATGTGCATAATTAATAGATGTTCCTACCTTAAGTTTTTCTGAAACATTAGCTCTTAGGTTAACTCGAGTTGTTATTCTGTCAAGATCGGTGTTTTTAACAACCCCTTCAGCACTTAAAATATTTGTTGAAACTAAGTAATTAAGATCTTTGTTGCCACCGCTAAAACTAACATTGGTGTTGGATGATTTTCCTATTTGAATTAGTGTTTTTTGCCAATTTGTAGATTGTAATAAACCAGCACGTGCAGAATCGAGGCGTTGTGATGTGCTTTCAGCATTTGCTCCCACATTTACTTTAGATTCGTTGTTTATAATAGTGTATTCATTGGCGTCTAATAAATCAATGAAATCGGGGATTTCTATCATCGAATAATCATGATCTATACGCACTATGCCTTTTCCTGTTTGCCCTGTTTTTGTTGTAATTAAAACAACACCATTTGCCCCTCTAGACCCATAAATAGCCGTTGATGATGCATCTTTAAGAATTTCAATAGATTCGATGTCGGCTGGATTAATAAGAGATAATGGGCTAATCGTAGAACTTTCCATGTCTTGATCTCCTAAACCAGGAGACGAGTTATTATCCATTGGAACCCCGTCGATAACATATAATGGTTCACTACTACTCAAAGAACTAAGTCCTCTAATAACAATGGATGCCGCAGAACCAGGCGCTCCTGATGCTTGACTAACCACAACCCCTGCGGCCAAACCTGATAGCGCTTGCTCTATGCCTATGGCTCCAGTTTTTGTGATTTCTTCAGCTTTTATAGAAGATACAGAGCCGGTTAGGTCACTTTTCTTTTCTGTACCATATCCAATAACAACAACTTCATCAAGGGTAGTGTCCGATTTTTGTAAAACGACATTAATAACATTTTGGTCGCTAATGGTTAATTCTTTAGCTTCCATACCTATGTAAGAATAGATTAAAACTTGACCTGTTTTGGCTCTTAGGCTATAGTTACCATCAAAATCTGTTACTGCTCCTTGCGCAAGCCCCTTTACTAATATGGTAACACCTATTAGTGGTTGGCCTGTTTCGTCTTTAACGGTTCCAGTAATATTTTTCTCTTGAGAAAAAACTTGAAGACCAAGTGTAAGAAGAAAAACAGTTAGTATTTTTTTCATATTTAATTTTGGTTTAATTAGTTATGCTAAACTAGAGTTTTTGTTCAAAAGCTGTTTTCTGTATTCGCTCATATCTTTGCTCAAAATAAGCAAAGGTCTTGAAATAGCCTGTTTTGCTATAGTTTATGAAGGTTGGTAAAAAAAAAGATGTTTGGGGAATTAGTGTGTCAATTCTTTTTGTTATTCTTATTTTACCGGGGTTTGAACTATGTTTAAAGCATGTGTTTTCAGAATTGTATTTTGTATGGAACATTAAAATAAAATGTTTTAAAAGAAAAAAAGAAACACCGTTTTTTGAGTTTTCCTTTGAATAAATAAATAGGTTATGGTCGAAAAAGAAAAGTTTTTGACTTATAAGAGAAAGCCAAAATAGGAGTGGATTTTTAAATTTGTTCCATAAACGTAAAAATCTACCACATGATTAGAATAAAATACCTTCTTACTTTCTATCTGTTTATTTTAACATGGTTTTCGTTTAGTCAACAAGAAGTAAAGTCTTCAGAATTTAAAACAATAGCGCCAAATTGGGAATCCATGGCAGCAAATTATCAGGTGCCAGAATGGTTTCAAGATGGAAAAATTGGCGTATGGATGCATTGGGGAGTACCATCGGCTATTGATGAAAACCGCCCGAATGATGGTTCGCATTATGGTAGAAGAATGTATGGTCCAAATGATGGTGAAGAAGGTGTTCAACTAGAAATGACGCAAACTTTATCCGATTGGCATATTAAAAGGTATGGTGCTCCAGAAGTATTTGGTTACGAAAAATTTGTAGAAAGTTTTAAAGCTCAAAATTGGAAGCCCGAAGATTTAGTTAAATTTTTTAAAGATAATGGGGCAAACTTCATAATGCCCGTAGCAACGCATCATGATAATTTTGATTTGTATGATTCATTTTTCCCTTGGAATTCAGTAAAAATGGGGCCCAAAATTGATATTATTCAAGAATGGAAAAATGCAGCGAATAAGTATGGTTTAAAATTTGGAGTATCAACACATTTATATTGGTCTCCGCGGTTTTTCAACACAGCACGGAAATATCAAAAAACCAATACGCCAGAATGGAAATTGTTTAATATGGATTACGATCCTAAAAAATATAGTCGTCAAAAATCGTGGAACGAACATTGGTATAAAAGATGTTGGGAACTTATTGAAAAGTACGATCCCGATATGTTTAACAACGATTCGCCGTATCCGTCAATAAAAACAGGAGAAGGTATTGGTGTCCAATTATTTTCAGATTTTTTAAATAGAGATTTAAAGGAAAATAAAGGAAAGCAAACAACTGTATTGTCTTTTAAAAATTCTAAAGAAAATAAAGCGGCATTTACCTATAATTTAGAACGAGGTATGTTTGGGGAAACTCAAAATAGTCCATGGATGTGGGCTACCGATCTTTCTGGTAATTGGTTTTACAGAAAAGAAGCTAAAACAAGAATGACAATTCCTGTTTTAATTGGCAATGCGGTCGATGCCATAAGTAAAAATGGTGTGGTAATGATGAATGTAGCTTTAAAAGGGGATGGTACATTGCCTGAAACACAAGCTAACATTCTAAAGAGTTTTGGTTCATGGATAAAAATTAACGCGGAAGGAATCTACGGAACACGTCCTTGGAAAATTTACGGCGAAGGTCCTTTGAAAATTGTAACCAAACGCACCGGAGAAAACCTAAAAAAATACTCATCAAAAGATATTAGGTTTACCACTAAAGATGGTCATATTTATGCTTTTGTGTTGGCTAAACCAACAACGGATGTTTTAATTGAAACCTTAAAAAGTAACGGTGTTTTAAATGAAAACATCAAGAAAATTACCCTATTAGGAAGTAATGAAGAAATAAGTTGGGCACAATCGGCATCAGGACTGTCTATTACATGTCCGAAAAATGCCCCTAACCAGCCTGTTATTGGATTTAAAATTGAACTAAACTAACGCGTACTTAGTAAAGATTATGAAATATTATACCATTACACTTTTAATTACGGTTGCACTATTCAGTAGCGGTTGCAAGTCTCAGAACTCCATAGTAAGCTCATCAGAAAATAATATAATAAGTTCTAAAATGCCCGAGTTTTCTTGGGATACCATGCCATTGTATATGCATCTTCGAAAAGATACCGAGTTTACACAGGAAGAACTTCAGTATTTATCAAAATTTCCTTTGATTACATTCGAGAAAACCACAGGCAGTAAAGCTTATGGCTCTACTGAAGCAGGTACTATAAAAGCCGCAGAAGCTGTTAAAAAACTTAATCCTAAGGCAAAAATATTGTATTATAAAAATGTTGCTATTAATTGGGGAAGTTATAAGGAAGACGAGGCATTTCTTAAAAAATATCCTGAAGCACTTTTGGTAAATGAAGAAGGACAAAAAGTGTTTATGCCGAATAAAAGAACAGGGTTTTTCGATTTATCTCAAGAAAACGTACGTTCGTACTGGTTAAACCACGTTACTAAAATGTCCGAAAATCCATTTATAGATGGCGTATTTATGGATGCTAATATAAAAATTTTGGCTCCTGCTTTCTTCAATAGTCGAGTAGGAGAAGAAAAGCGTGAAACTTTGGTTTCGGGCTATTTATCTATGATGACTGAATTAAAAGAAAAACTAGGAAAGGACAATTTGTTAATTGCAAATATTTTGAGAGTTCGGCCAGAATTGAAAGATGCCGGTCGCGACTATTTAAAGTTTTTCGACGGATCTTATATCGAAGGCTTCGATCTTGAAAATTTTGGAATGACTTATGAAGATTATTTAGCCGAAGGTATTGCAGCTGTACAACAATCGGCTAGAGAAGGAAAAGTTATTGCCATGACGTTAGGTATGGGCAAAGCTTCGGAAACAGCAGAAGCAGGCATTGATGATGTGAGACAAAAAGTAAATGCCGAAGATGATTTTTCAAAACGCTTAAATTATATATTAGGCATTTTTCTTGTATGCGCCGAAAAGTACAGTTACATCTATCCGCACGATGGTTATGGTATTAACAAATCTGCAGTATGGTTAAAAACGTTTCCGCAGTATCAAAAAAAATTAGGAGCACCAAAAGGATATGCTAAAAAAGACGGGTATATTTATACACGGTCTTTTGAAAATTTAGACGTTAGATTAGATATTAAAAACAAAACAGCAACATTAAACTGGAAATAAAACTTAAACTTATATGAAAGCAACTCAGTCATTTTTGATATTAACTTTATCTGTTTTCCTTTTTTCTATGCAGTCGCAAGGGCAGGAAAAAGAAAATAATATTCAACCAAACATCATTGTTTTTTATGCCGATGATTTAGGTTGGCAAGACACCCAGTTAAATAATTTAGACGAACCAAGTCCTTGGGAAACCCCTAATATTTCAAAATTGGCTGAAGATGGTTTAAATTTCACCAACGGATATTCTCCTGCACCAACATGTGCGCCATCCAGATGTGCTATTTTATCTGGGTTGCATCCGGCAAAAACGGGAATAACCCATGTGTCGGGTGGCGGTATTCCTTCAGCTAGATATTCGAATTATATGGCTCCGTATTTTCCAATTGGGCTAATGCCAGAGAACTTTACTATAGCCGAAGCTTTAAAAATGAATGGCTATACTACCGGACATGTTGGGAAATGGCACGCAGGCGGTCTTCAAATTCAAAGTCCAGAAAATCAAGGTTTTGATTTTGTACATGAATCTAGAGGCGCACATCAAGGGCCTAAAAAACCAGACAATCGTTTAACCAAATTTGCAACATACGCAAAGAGCGATCGCTATCGTTTGAGTGATGAAAAATATCCGCCATTTACCAAAGCGTCTCCTAACGGAATTTCTTACCCAAAGGATGAGGTTACAGAAAATGCACTTAAATTTATTTCCAAAAGTAAAAACAAACCTTTCTATTTGTACTTAGCACATTGGATGGTGCATTCACCAATTCATACTAAAAATAAAGAATTATTACAATATTACTGCGATAAACTAGGTGTAGATTTTCCTACTAAAGATGTGCCTGTAACCACAGGCGGACAAACCAATCCGTTTTATGGATCTATGGTTACTACTTTAGATTGGAGTTTGGGGCGTGTGGTAGATTTGTTAAAGAAAACCGACGATCCTAGAAATCCTGGAAAAAAATTATACGAAACAACATATATTATTTTTTCATCGGATAATGGTGCTGTGGAGCGCGTTGGAAAAGAAATTGTTACCGATAACTTTCCTTTAGATGAAGGTAAAAAATATGCGCAAGAAGGTGGAATTAGAGTGCCTATGGTTATTGAAGGACCAAATATTCCGAAAGGAAAAACGCATGATGGTTTAATTAATCAGTTAGATTTTTATCCAACGATTTTAAGTCTTACCAATAGTAAAATACCAACAGAATACAGTTCAGATTTGGATGGATTAGATATTTCAGGTGTATTATTGAATAATGAAAAAACCGTTAAAAATAAAGAAGGAAAAACAAGAGCGGATTTATGGTGGCATTTCCCTCATAATCAAAACCATCAAATGCAATCGGCTATTAGAGCGGGAGATTATAAATTGTATAAAAACCATGTTGAAGGAAATTACGAATTGTACCGTTTATACAAAGATGGAAAAAGAGCTGATTTAGAAGAAAAACATGATATCGCTTTAGAAGCTCCAAAAGTGACTAAAGATTTGTCTTCAAAATTAGAAAAACATCTAAAAGATTACGATGCGAAATTTCCTTATAAAAGTCCTTTAAAAACTAAAGATGCTTCAGAAAAAGAACATGTAGCTGCTGTTCCAGTGGTAACAGGAGATACCTTTGATACTAAAACTAGAACACTTGCTGTAACGTTGGCAAACGGTAAATCGAACATTATTGAAAGTTATGCGCTTATAAAAATTGGAGATCCTGCGACTTTTGATAAGCAGGGGAATAAAAGAAAACTAGGAAAGCATGGAGCAACCTATATAAAAGTGCCTGTTGATAGTAGTAAGAATCAATTAGAATATACGTTAACAGTTCCGGAGGATGCACTAGAATGTGGCGTTGTTTTAATTGATGAAAATCGATTTATGGTGAAAAGTAAATTTCATAAAATCAACTAAATACACATTTGTTTAATAATATAGAGATCATGAAAAACAACAATATTTTTTTAGCATGCGCGTTCATCGCTATTTTTTCTTCAAATGTTATACATAGCCAAGACCAAAGAGATCTAATAAAACCGAATATCATCATTTTTTATGCTGATGATTTAGGTTGGCAAGACGTAGAATTAAACGATTTGGACGAACCATGTGCTTGGGAAACTCCAAATATTAAAAATTTAGCCAAAGATGCTATTAATTTTACCAATGCGTATTCTCCAGCTCCAACGTGTGCGCCATCGCGATCTGCGCTTTTGAGTGGGTTGCATCCTGCTAAAACAGGGATAACGAACGTAACTGGAGGAGAAATTCCAAAGCCTAGTAGAGGTTCAAGTTTTATTAATCCATATTTTCCAGCAGGGTTAATGCCTGAAAACTTAACTATAGCAGAAGCTTTAAAGTTGAATGGCTACAGAACGGGGCATGTTGGGAAATGGCACGCAGGACATCTTCAAATTCAGAGTTCAACCAATCAAGGTTTCGATTTTGCTCATGAATCTAGAGGCGCACATCAAGGGCCAAAAGCGCCTAAAAGTAGGGTGACAGAATTTGCTACGCATGTTAAAGGCGATAAGTACCGGTTAAGTGAAGAGAAATATTATCCGTTTACAAAAGAATCGCCAAATGGAATTTCTTACCCCAAAGATGAGGTGACAGAAAATGCTCTTAAATTTATAAAAGAAAGTAAACAAGAACCTTTCTTTCTGTATTTAGCACATTGGATGGTGCATTATCCAATTCACACAAAAAACAAAGAATTGTTGCAATATTATTGCGATAAATTAGGAATGGATTTTCCAGAGGAAGATGTTCCAATGACGGCAGAAGGGCAAAATAACCCGTATTTTGGAGCCATGGTTACTACGTTAGATTGGAGTTTAGGTCGTGTAGTAGATTTGTTAAAGAAAACAGACGATCCTAGAAATCCAGGTAAAAAATTATACGAGACCACCTATATTATCTTTTCTTCAGATAATGGTGGAGCAGAAAGACGTAGAGATGAAATAATGTCGGATAATGCGCCTTTAGATAAAGGTAAAAAATATACTGAAGAAGGAGGGATTAGAGTTCCTATGCTTATCTCGGGACCAAACATACCTAAAGGAAAAACAAAGGATGTATTGATAAATCAGTTAGATTTTTATCCAACGATTTTAAATATTACTAATAGTAAAATACCTAGTAAATACAGTTCTGATTTAGATGGATTGGATATTTCTGGTGTTTTATTAAATAATGAAAATTCTGTTAAAAATAACAAGGGTAAAGTTAGAGCAGATTTATGGTGGCATTATCCTTATGGTGACAATTCTAAAAACCAATCAGCTATAAGAGCTGGAGATTATAAACTATATAAAAACTTTGCTAATGGCAGTTATGTGTTGCATCGTTTATATAAAGATGGAAAGCGATTTGATTTAGAAGAAAAGTATGATATCGCTAAAAAAGAACCTAAAGTACTTAAAGATTTATCGGGTAGGTTAGAAAAATATTTAAAAGACTATAATGCGCCTTTACCTTACAGAAGTATAGAGAATACTAAAGAGGCTTCGGAAAAGGGAAATATAGCTGCTGTTCCAACAATTACATCCGATACTTTCGATATTAAATCTCGAGAAGTTTCAATTGAATTGGAAAAAGGAAAATCTAAGGTGGTTGAAAGTTATGCCCTTATAAAAATAGGGGATCCGGTTAAAGTTAATAAGAATGGGAAGAAAGCGAAGCAAGGAAAACATGCTACAACCTATATAAAAGTACCTGTAGATTGCGACAAAAACAAATTAAAATATACTGTAACTATTCCTAAAGAAGCATTAGAGTATATTTTTATTATAATAGATGAAAATAGGTATATGGTAAAAGGCAAGCTTCATAAAATAAGTTAAATTATGAAGATAATCTTCCGGACTTGGTTTTGTTTAATATTTCTGTTGTTTTTTATAAAAATGACAGAGGCACAAACAAGTTCGAAAAAACTAAAAAATAGTCGTCCAAATATCATTTTTGTAATGACGGACGATCAAGGCATGGGAGATTTGTCTTGTATGGGGAATCAAGTTGTTAAAACGCCAAATATTGATGCGTTTTATAAGAAATCAACACGCTTTACTGAGTACCATGTTAGTCCAACTTGTGCGCCAACCAGAGCCGCATTAATGAGTGGGCAACACGAGTTTCGGGTGGGGGTTACACATACTATTTTAGAGCGAGAACGCATGGCTTTAGAGGTGTATACTTTTCCGCAAGCCTTACAATTCGTAGGCTATCAAACAGGATTGTTTGGTAAATGGCACTTAGGTGATGGAAATGAATATCTTCCTCAAAACAGAGGATTTTCCGAAGTGTTGATGCATGGTTCTGGCGGTATAGGACAAGTTAATTTAGGCGATTTTCCACCGAATAGTGAAAACGAATATTTTGATAATGTGTTGTTACATAATGAAACTATTGTGCAAACCAGCGGTTTTTGTACCGATGTGTTTTTTGATGCCGCATTAGCTTGGACGAAAGCACAAATAGATGCTGAAATCCCTTATTTTACATACATATCATTGAATGCACCTCATGCTCCGTTGATTGCTCCAAAAGCTTATAAAAAACGGTTTTTAGAATTAGGTTACGATGACGGTACAGCCGGAAGATACGGTATGATTGAAAATATAGACGATAATTTTGGGGGCTTAATGCGTAAACTTACCGAATGGGATGCCTTAGAAAATACACTCGTTATTTTTACAACAGATAATGGCGCAACGCATTTAAGAGGTACTTTAAATGGAGAAAAAGTAAAACATTTTAATGCCAATCTCAAAGGTGGAAAAAATTCTCCAAATGAAGGAGGAAATCACGTACCGCTTTTCTTTTATTGGAAAGGTATTTTAGCCGAAGGAAAAGACATTAACAAACTTACAGCACACATCGATTTATATAAAACCTTTACTGAATTGGCTGGTGCTAAATTGCCAGAAACAATACAGCCTATTGAAGGTTTATCATTAATACCTTTATTGGAAAATACAGAGGTATCTTGGGAAGATAGAATGTTATTCACACATTGCGGACGCTGGAAAACAGGTATGGTGGAAGAAGCAAAATTTAAAAAAATGGCTATTAGAAATCAACAATGGCGTTTTGTAAACAATTCGGAATTATTCAATATTGCTAAAGATCCAGGGGAAACTACAAATGTTATTGAAGCTTATCCTGAGGTTGTTGCCAAATTTAAAGCCCCTTATAGTATGTGGTGGGACGCCTCCATACCTTTAATGATAAATGAAAATCGTAAAAAAGTAAAGGAACAGCCCTTGCATAGTCGCTATTACAAGCAACTTAAAGATATTGGGATTCCCGATTGGAGCCCTTCATCTTATTAAAATTAGAAAACTAACAAAAATCAATACTAACCACCTAGCTCATTTATTAATTATGTTAAAAACGAAAACACTTTCAATTCTGGTATGCCTTTGTTGGTTACTTAATTTAAGTGCCTGCAAAGAGGCTTCAGAAAAAAAGATAGAGACCATAACTCAAAAAGAAGTATTTGATCAAACCAGTAACTGGATATTACTTAATAAAACGGAATCTATAGAGAATGAGAATATCTTTTCGTGGCATTTTAACTTAAAACATCCAGCGGAATATGTTATCCAACTTGTTTTTGATGATGGACTTGCTACGAATTCGGAAACTGTAAAAATAAAAATTGAGGAGATTGAAATAGAGGAGCCGTTGCGTAAAAGTTATTCAACTTATAATGGGAGAATAGTTTCAGAATTTAAAAAAACGATAAAATTTAACAGTACTGGAAAACAGATTTTAACTTTAGAAACTGAAGCAGATTTTAATCAAGTAAGAATTATTCCGCATTATAAAAATGAAATAGGTTCAGGAATTCATCATAAAGAATGGTTAAAAATGCACGAATCTGCAGAAAAACAAGCGGCTTTACAGTGGTTTAAAGACGCCAAGTTTGGTATGTTTATTCATTGGGGGCTGTATTCTCAAGCCGGAGGTGTTTGGAAAGGAGTGAAAATTAATCAAGCGCCATTTCCAGGACCCAAAGTAGCCGAATGGCTCATGCATGCTTTTCAAATCCCAAGAGAAGAATATGCGGAACTCGCAAAAACCTTCAACCCCGATAAATCTTTTGCTCAAAACATTGCTAAATTGGCTAAAGATGCCGGTATGAAATATGTGGTAATTACATCAAAACATCATGATGGTTTTGCCTTGTTCGACTCTAAAAGTTCAATCTATGATATGGTAGATGCTACACCGTATAAAGCAGATGCGGTTAAAGAATTGTACAATGCTTGTTTGGAAATTGGTTTAGATTTTGGTGTGTATTATTCTCACGGAAATGATTGGAACGATGGTGGAGATGGTAATTATGCAAACGTGAAAAAAGTAAATGATTCTCTAGGAATTTATTCACATCCATCAGGTAAAAATTTATGGGATCCAAGTCCAAATACACATGCTGAGTATTTCGAATCTAAAAGTTATCCTCAAATTAAAGAACTTATCGCTTTGTTACCAAAGTTGCGTTTAATTTGGTTTGATGGCGAGGGTTTTACAACAGAAGAACAATCTTTTAAGTTTTACAAAATGGTTTATAATTCAAACCCAAATATTTTAGTGAATAGGCGAGTAGGTTGGGGTTTTGGTGATTATTTAGATGCTGGAGATAATAAGATTCCTTCTGCTAAAGAAAACTTAAAGAAATATTGGGAAACCTGCGGAACGACCAATAATTCATGGGGCTATAAATCGTATGACGATGATTGGAAAAGCACTAAAGAATTGTTATACTACTTTGTAGATATTATGTCTAAGGGCGGAAATTATCTTTTAAATATTGGGCCGGATGGTCAAGGACATGTGCCTGAAGCTAGTGCCAATGGATTACGAGAAATGGGCGAATGGATTCAACTAAATAGCGAGGCCATTTATGGCACTTCCCGTTGGGAGATTACTAATGAAGGTCAAGAGGAAACGCTTTTAGATGGCACTGGACATAGAGCAGCAAAAGGGTTTCAGAAAACATTTACTTCTAAAGATTTTTGGTTTACGGCCAAAGAAAACAAGGTGTACGCAATTTCCCTTGTGCCAGTGGTAGATAAAATTTTAATTCAATCTTTAAATAAAACCAAAGGTGAAATAATAAACGTTCGGGTTCTCGGAAGTGAAAAAAAAGTTACCTGGAAACAAACCGAAAATGGTCTTGAAGTAAACTTAACAGGAGTTAGAAGTAACAAAAATGGTTTTGTAGTTGAAGCTAGTTTTAAAATTAAATCAGATGAAAAATAGTTGTTTTAAAATATTGATATTGCTTTTCGTTTGTAATGTATTGCATGCGCAAAAGCAACCAAACATTATATACATTTTAGCCGACGATTTAGGTATTGGTGATTTAAGCATTTATAACGAAAACAGTAAAATACAAACACCAAATTTAGATCAAATGGGGAGAGAAGGTATGCTATTTACAGATGCGCATACCTCATCTGCAGTTTGTACACCAACACGATATGGAATTTTAACCGGTAGATATAATTGGAGAACTCCTTTAAAAGAGTTTGTTACTTGGGGAAACTCACCAAGTTTAATTCAGAAAAATAGATTGACAGTTGCCAAAATGCTTAAAGATAAAGGTTATAAAACAGCAAGTATCGGAAAATGGCATTTGGGTTTAAACTGGACAATGAAAAATAATAGCCCAGAATTTAATCATTTTTCAGACAAATCTAATCGTTTAAATTTCAAGGATATCGATTATAGCAAACCTCTAAAATTTGGACCTAATGATATGGGTTTCGATTATTCTTATATCATTTCTGCATCTTTAAACATGCCGCCTTTTGTATATATAGAAAATAATAAAGCGACCATGGTGCCCACGGAAATATCATCACAAACTAAAAAACAATCGCCTTATGCCACTTGGATACGAGGTGATATTGCAGATGATTTTAAACACGAAGAAGTACTTCCTAACGTTGTAAATAAATCAATTTCTTTCATTAAAGAAAATGCCCATAAAGAAGCACCTTTTTTTATGTACATCCCTTTGCCTTCTCCTCACAATCCTGTATTACCAATTGCGCCATGGAAAGGCCAAAGTGAGATTAATAGTCCGTATGCCGATTTTGTAATGATGATTGATGATTTAATGGGAACTATTTTTGAAACTCTAAAAATACAAGGTATTGACGAAAATACAATGGTTGTTTTTGCAAGTGATAATGGTTTTGCTACTACCAACGATTTAAAAAATTTAAGAGAGAAAAACCACAGTCCGAGTTATGTTTATAGTGGTTATAAAGGAAGTTATTTAGAAGGTGGACACAGAGTACCTTTTCTTGTAAAATGGCCAGGGAAAATTAAGCCAAATTCAGTTTCGGAGGCCACGATTTGTACTACCGATTTTATGGCAACTTGCGCAGATATTATAAATTATGATTTTAAAGTGAATGAAGCCGAAGATAGTTATAGTATGATGCCTTTATTAACCAATACAGGAGATTATTTACGAGAAGCCACTATTCATCACGATAAATACGGTGTTTTTGCCATCAGAAAAGGAGATTGGAAATTAATTGTATCGCCAAACTCTGGAATTATGGCATCTGGAGAAACAAAAAAACACAAAGAAAGCTTACCTGAGGAAATTCTGTTCAATTTAAAAGAAGACATCAAAGAGAAAAATAATGTAGCAAATCAATTCCCTGAAAAGGTTAAGGCATTAAAAGATTTGTTAATTAAACATATCAAAAAGGGTAGAAGTACAGCAGGGAAAGTTCAAGAAAACGATGCTATAACTGGAGAATGGCCTCAAGCAAATTTTGCATTTAAATAATAGTTGAAAAATGAAAAAGACACTAAACCTTGTTTTGTTTTGCTTAATCTTAAATATGTACAGTCAAAATCGAAAGTTAAACGCTGTGTTTATTTCTTCGGAAGATCAATCAAATGGTTTATATCGTGATGTTTACATTAAAAAGTCTTGGCAGAAATTAGATGAAAATAAGGATGGTCAATGTTCTGAAAATGAAAACGAACGAACTTGGGGGAAATTAAAACGATTTGATGCGAATGGAGACAACCTAGTGAGTTTTCAAGAGTACGCTGATAAAATCCTAATTCCTTATCTAAACGCCGGAGGAAAAAGAAAGTTAAACGTTTTATATAAAACAACTAAAGATGAAAATTTATACCTCGATATATATTATCCTAAAATAAGAAAAGCAGGAGAAAAACTACCGGTAGTTGTTTATACGCACGGCGGTGGTTGGGCAGCAGGTAGTAGGCATGGCGCTGTTAATGCGTCTTTCAAAACGATACATACAGCACTTTTAGAACAAGGATTTTGTGTGGTTTCTGTTGGTTACAGGCTTTGGGAAAATGGAGGGAATACAACTATGCGAGATTGCGTAATAGATAGTAAAGATGCCATGCGTTATTTATCTAAACACAATGAAATACTAGAATTAGATACTAATCGTTTTTTCTCTTTTGGCGATTCTGCCGGAGGTCAAATTTCTCAAATATTACTGTTAAGTGCTCCTGAAACTTTAAAAGGGGATACGGAATTGGCTAAATACACCTACAACATGGTAGCCGGAGTATCGTGGTACGGTCCTTCTGATTTTGAAAAAACAAGTTTGTTTAATCATGATAATAGACCCGATTTTAGAGATCGGTTTGGACTTCGGATCTTAAAGCCAGACACAAAACCTGAACACAAGAAAATGCTTTATAAAGAAATGAGTCCTATTAATTATTTAACCCAAAATAGTGCGCCGTTATTAATGATACAAGGCGATAGCGATACAACAATTCCTGTGAAACACGCTTATTATATGGCCGAAAAAGCTCAATTGATTGGCGCACCGCTAACAACATTAATTGTGACAAATGCAGGACATAATTGGCGAAAAGTAGGCGGAGATATTAATCCAACTCGAGAGTCTATTATAGAGACAACAGTTGATTATTTTGTAATGCATTTATAATATTCATAATGAAATAGATTTCCGCTTTCAAGACAGTTGAAAAAACTACAAAGGGTTGATTTCAGAAAGTAATTGACTGATTAGAGCGGATGAAATACCTATATAGCCTTTATTTTTGTTTAAATTCTTAATAATAGTATTGGTATTCAGAAAGTAGAAAGAATATTCCTTATTTTGAAAAGAGTACGTGTTTTATCTAAAAAGCATGAAAAATAAAAACTTATGATTAAAAAAAATTACTTAACCGCTATATTTTTATTCATTGGCATGGCTTCTATTAACGCGCAGTCTCTATGGTATGAAAATTCGAGTAATACAACTCATATACAGGTTTCTAATATTTCTAGAGGAGTATTTACAACTGATGAAACAAATCCAGATACGAATGGTGTAAACGCTAATACAACAGTTTCAAAATTTGTTAGAGACGGACAAAAAAGCCCTACGCTTCGATTCAATTTATCAAATCCGATAACCAATTTGTCAACCTTTACTATTTCCTTAAAAGCATACACTTCAATAAAAACAGGTGATTTAAACACTCAGAATAAAAGAATTAGAATGTATTTAAGAAACGCTTCCATAGGGGCATCAAGTGCTTTTTTTGAACAATTAGGGTTTTCAGAAGGGGAAACTTGGGAATCTTTTTCTTTTAATTTTGACGGCATAGAAATTCCTGAAAATGTGGCTTTAGCTGGTGGTTACGATCAGGTTATGATTGGGTTAGCTACTGGGGATGCAACGGGATTAACATCAACCTATTATCTAGATGCCATTTCTGGTACTTCTGACCAGGTAATTGCTAAAGCCGATTTTTTATCGGGATCTTGGGGTGTGAGATTCAATTTACCAGGAGGTTATAATTTAGACGACGATAGTAATTATAATTGGGTTGCAGGAGCGCAAGAAATTGTAGATAATTTACCGGCTGTTGGTCATGTTATCACAAATTTTACGCATCCAGCACATGGGTATTATTATACTTTAAGGACTAATCCTTATATCGATATTGCAAATGATATTCATCCAGCCATGGTGCCTACCCTAGAGAATGAACAAATAATTCTTGACATTATTGATGTTTTTAGAAATTCAGGAAAAAAAGTCATTCTATATGTTAATGGTGGCGGACCATCAAATATTCAAGGTGCTTCAGATGCCATAGAAGCAGCGATTTCAGTAGCTTGGGAGGCGTATTGCGATGCTAATTTTGGTGGAGATCAAGGTTTGGGGTGGCGTACTTTAGCTAGAGGATTTTTTGAACGTTTTAAAGGCTTGGTAGATGGCTATTGGGTAGACAATCTGTCTAGTTTATCTAATGCCGAGGTAGTCGATTTTTTAGCTATGATTAGGGATGTTGATCCCGATATTGCTATTGCGTCTAATTTGGATAAATCGTATATAGAAGATGAAAGCGGAACCCGAATACTTGTCGATTCTGATGGTACAAATGATGCAGATCCAACAGATTATAAAGTATTCTTTTTAGAAGCTAATGATCCTTATATGGATTTTACAGCGGGTCATCCAACGCCTTTAGGTCAAGGAGCACCGCCAAATTCGTGGGCCTATGAAGAGTTTTCTTTTCCTTTAATAACAGAGAATCCTTGGTCGTCTTACGATGGAACTAAGCAAACATTAAAACATTATTTTGCACCTATTAGACAGCAATGGAGTGTTGCAAGAGCAGATTTAATATTTGAAGTGGAGCAAGCCTATCGATTTGTTAGAACCTTTACCGATGCGGGTGCTGCAATTACATGGAGTACTACAATAACTGATGGTTTTATTACGGATGATGAAATGGCCATTATGCAAGAAATTAATAATAGAATGCAGCAATTGCCAAAGCCAGACTTTATTCCTTATACAAGACCGGAAGGCGCTTATTTAGTTGATGAAACACTAAATATTAGTTCTAGTAATTTGGCTTATAACGAGTTTAATTTATTTCCGAATCCTGTAAGTGATAGTTTTATATTATCAACAGAAATTGCTTCAGGAAGTATTTATAACTTAAGTGGTCAGAAAATTATAGAGTTTAAGGAGAATCAAACGTTTTTTGATGTGTCTTTATTAAATGATGGTATTTATGTTTTTAGAGCAATATCGAAAAATGGTGAAAGCCAAGTTCTAAAATTTATAAAACAATAAAAAGCACATTAAATTATAGTACAGTAATTTCAAAAAAAGAAGAATTAAAAATTTACATGATTAAAATGAAAATAAATACGTTACCCTTAATTTTAACACTATTATGTTTTACGACTTGGTCTGCTAAGGCTCAAAAAAGTTCAGAAAAGACCAATATAGTTTTTATTGTATGTGATGATTTAGGCTATGGAGATGTACAAAGTTTAGCTCCAGAAACCAGTAAAATAAAAACACCTTTTATAGATCAACTTACTAAAGAGGGTATGGTGTTTACAGATGCACATTCTGGCTCGTCGGTTTGCACACCAACACGTTATGGCATCATGACAGGGCGTTATAGCTGGCGTTCAAAACTTCAAAGTGGAGTTGTACAGGGGTTTGCACCTAATTTGGTAGCTGAAGACCGACCAACAATTGCGAATTTTCTTAAAAGTCAAGGTTATAACACAGCTATAATAGGAAAGTGGCACCTTAATTTTCAATATTTGGATGCCGTTTCAAGAGTACCTATTGAAAAAGAAACAAAAAAACAGTTGCCTCCTGTAGGGGCTATTATTCCTGATGGACCTATCAATAGAGGGTTTGATTATTATCATGGTTTTCATCATGCTAGAGATATGAAAGCGGTGATTGAAAATGATAAAGTGATTCTTTATGATGACGAAATAAATATGTTGCCACGCTTGACAAGTAAATCAGTAGATTATATTAATGAACAAGCTAAAAATAAAGACGGTAACCCCTTTTTCTTATATGTGCCGTTAGGATCTCCACATACGCCAATTGTTCCTTCAAAAGAATGGCAAGGAAAAAGTGGTCTTGGTGATTATGCCGATTTTGTAATGCAAACTGATGCTACTGTGGGTGCTATAACAGAAGCGCTTAAAAGAAACGGATTATCAGAAAATACATTAGTGATATTTACAAGTGATAACGGTACGTCTAAAGCGGCTAATATACCAGATCTAGAGAAAAAAGGACATATTGTAAGTGCTGGCTATCGTGGTTCAAAATCGGATTTATGGGATGGTGGACATCGTGTTCCTTTTATCGTGAAATGGCCAAATCATGTAAAAGCAAACTCAACAAGTAACGCGTTAATTTGTTTAACCGATATCTTTGCTACGTTTTCTGAAATTACTAATGTGGCTGTTCCAAGTAAAAGTGGCGAGGATAGTGTAAGTTTTTTACCTGCTTTACAAGGAAAAGATATAAATAGCACTCGAGCTGGTGTTATTCATCATTCTATCAGCGGGCATTTTGGGTATAGACTGGGGAAATGGAAATTGTTATTAGCTAAAGGTTCTGGAGGATGGTCTTCACCAAGAGAAAAAGAATCTGCAAATATGACTATAGCGCAATTATACGATATGGAAAATGATCCTGCTGAAACTAAAAATTTATATGAAAAACGTCCTGAAGTTGCCGAACAACTTTTAAAGCAATTGGAGCTAGATATAAAAACAGGAAGAAGTACCAAAGGTGAATTTGCCGAAAATGATGTGGATAAAATCATTTTATGGAAATCGAATAGAAATAAGAAGTCTAAAAAGTAAATTTAAGATAATCACATTTCAGAAAACCTACCTTTAATTAAAAGGTAGGTTTTTTGTTTAAAACAGCCCATTTAAGCTGCCTTATGAAGGTTTAGAGAAAGTAAATGCAAGATTAGAGAAAGTACTTCTTTAGTTTATAAAATATATTTGTTAAACATTTTATAAACTAATACTAACAATAATCTATGTTTCAATCAAAACTAGAAATACGGTTTCTTTATCTTTTTATTATTGTTTCAAGCACTTTGTTTTCTCAGAATAATCAGGTCGATTTTAAAATAGATTACATGTCTTTTTTATCTAAACACGATATGCTTTGGGATATTATTCCAGACAAATGGCAAACGGCACCATATTCAGGAAATGGAAATGTTGGTTTTTTATTATATCAAAGTCCAGAGGAAAAAGAAAACGTCATCTCGCTTCATATTGGACGACACGATTATTACGATCACAGAGAAGCAGAAACTAAAGCCGATGAAATGCTTTGGATCAAGCGAAGCAGATTACCTCTAGGTCATTTTAAATTAAAATCTAATGGAAAAATTACAGGTGTAGACATACGTTTAGATTTATGGAATGCGGAATTAACAGGTACAATCTATACGTCTAAAGGAAGTTATAAAATAAAAGGTTTTACGCATAGTACCAATGATAATATCTATTTTGAAACCGATACAAAGGATGAAACAATAGAAATAACTTGGCATGCCGAAGATCCTATTCCACCAGTTTATGAAGTGTTGAAAAGTGGTGGAGGTCCAAAAGGCGGTACTTGGGATAAAATGAGAGAAGTAACTTTAGAAATGGCACCCAAACCAACGTTTAGTGAGAAAAATGGTTACAATTTCTGTTACCAACCTTTGTATGATAACAGAGGAGAAACCACTACAGGTTATAAAATAACGGGGAATCCTTCTGGAAAACAACAATTAATAACGAGTGTGCATCATAGCTTCCCAGACCATAATTCTCTAGAAATGGTTACTAAAAATTTAGCAACTGCTGAAAGTCTCATCAAAGAAAACAACTTTGTATCTACCCATCAAAAATGGTGGCATAACTATTATCCATTAAGTTTTTTAACTATTAATGATGCAGAAAAAGAGTCGTTCTATTGGATTCAAATGTATAAATTAGGATCTGCTTCTAGAGGCAACGGACCGATTTTAGATTTAATGGGGCCTTGGTATAATCGAACGTTTTGGCCAATGGTTTGGGGAGATTTAAATGTGCAGTTAATTTATTGGACGCATTTAACAGCAAATAGAATGTCTATTGGAGAATCTCTGCCAAATAACATTGATAAATATGCTAAAAACCTTGAAGGTAATGTGCCTAATAATTGGAAAAATAGTGCTGCTGTTGCCGCTTTAATGCCACAAGACCTCATCGCTTTTAATGGTGCAAAAGTACCAGATATGTTAGCGTGGATTTTAAACGATTATTGGTTGCATTGTCAATTTTCAGGCGATGATGTTCGTATGCGAGATAAACTATTTCCTATCTTGAAAAAAACGGTAAATAGTTATTTAAATTACATTAAAGACAATCCTGTAGCTGCGAAAGACGGCAAAATTCATATTAAATACAGTTGGTCTCCAGAATACAAACCTGGTCGTGGTCAAGACATTAATTTTACATTGGCATTAATTCGTTGGAGTTGCCAAACGCTAATCGATATTGATGAAAAGCATCAAATAAACGACCCGCTTAAAAGAGATTGGAAACATCTATTAGACAATTTAGTAGATTTTCAAATCGATGAAAACGGATTGATGGTAGGAAAAGATAGACCTTTTGCGAATCCGCACAGGCATTATTCACATCTATTGGCTTTTTATCCTTTGATGGTGATTACACCAGAAAAAGAAGAAGATAAAAAATTATTACGCACGTCTTTAGATCATTGGTTAGATGTTACTTTTAATAGCGGCAAAAAAATAAAAGCGATGCCAGTAACGGGTTATACAGCAACTGGAGCATCTTCTATGTATGCTAATTTAGGGGATGCTGAAAAAGCGTATTATTATCTAGATTTTCTAATCAAGCATAAAAACATTTCATCAACAACCATGTATTCCGAAGGGAAAATTAATCCTGTTATTGAAAGTCCGTTGTCTTTTGCAACAAGTGTACACGATATGATGTTGCAAAGTTGGGAAGGAAAAATACGCGTATTTCCTGCTAGTCCAAAAAAATGGAAAGATGTTGCCTTTCACGATTTAAGAACTCAAGGTGCTTTTTTAGTGAGTGCTAAAAAGATAAATGGAACTACCGAATTTGTTTCCGTAAAAAGTTTAAAAGGAAACGAATGTATCGTAAAAGTAGATTTTGAAAAACCACAATTTTATATCAATGGAAAGTCTGTTTCTGTAAATAAAGCTGCAGATAATTCTTATAAAGTTGATTTGAAAAAAGATGAAACGGTTATCATTACATCTAAGCCTTTAGATAAAACAGATTTAAACATTAAAGAATTACCAAAATCTGAAGCAGAGCAAAATCTATTCGGTTATGGAAAGAAAACGAAACGATTACCTGGTCATGACTATTACAGTTCTTATTAAAAAAAACACATGAAAATACTTTTTTACGGCATATTTATAATCGCTTCTTTTACATCCTGCACTGCTCAAAAACAAGAAAAGAAACCGAATATCATTTTTGTTTTTACAGATGACCAAAGATTCAATTCTTTAAGTATGACAGGTGATCCTATAACGGAAACACCACATATCGATCAATTGGCAAAAGAAGGTGTCTTTTTTAACAACGCGTATATTACGAGTCCTATTTGCGGACCAAGTAGGGCGAACATTTTTACGGCACAATGGGAACGAAGAAATAAAATTGGCTTCACCAATGTTTCTAAGCATGTAATTTCCGCAGAAACCTACCAAAACAGCTGGCAAGCGCAATTAAAAAAAGCTGGATATTCTACGGCTTTTATTGGGAAACACCACACTAAAATTGGAGATAAAAAGGACACACCTTTAATAGAAAACACTGATTTCAGTTATTATGGAAATGGACATTTAGGGTTTTACCCAGAAAAAAAACACAAACAATTCGGCAACCTAAAAAACAAAACCCAAGTGGAGGGTTTATTAGAAGCCACAAAAGCCTATTTATCGCAAGGTGATGATTACAAATACTTTTATGAAAACGCGGATCCTTCCATTAAAAATCAACTTAAAAAAAGAGATCCTAAAAAGCCTTTTTCGGCATGGATTAATTTTAATCTACCACATGCTTCTAGTATTGGAGGTATGGGTTCTCGCGATACAGACCCTGAATATTACAAAACAAAATACAATGATGTAAAACATAAAATAGAATTGCCAGATGGTTATCCGCAAAAAATAAGTCTTCCTGAAAATGTGTATGCTACAGGTGATTTAATGAAATACTATGTCACAGCTAACAAAGGAAAGCTATTAAATGAAAAGTTAAAAATGGATCGTGCTGTTTATGCAATCGATCTCATGCTTGGAGATTTACGCACCTATTTAAAGGAAATTGGTGAAGCTGAAAATACCATTATTGTCTTTTGTTCGGACAATGGTTTGTTTTTAGGCGAACACGGATTAGGAGGAAAAACGATTCTATATGATGAATCTGTGCATGTACCAATGATTGTGTATTCTCCATTTTTTACAGATAAAACAAAAGGAAAAGTGGTAGACGAATTGGTTGTGGGGCAAGATATTCCTGCAACTATTTTAGAAATGTGTGGTGTAACTGTACCTGAATCCTATCAAGGAAAAAGCATGCTTCCATTAATTGATGGTGAAAATACAAATTGGAGAGAAGATATCTTTTTAGAAAACTTATTTACAGATCAAGGATATCCTAGACAGGAAGGCGTACGAAGTAAACAGTTTAAATATATAAGATCATTTAGTAAAGAAAATGACAGAAATAAGTATTTGCCTGAACAAACTATAAATACCAGTGAAGCTCCTATTTACGAAGAGTTGTTTGATATTGTAAATGACCCAAAAGAGCAGAATAATTTAGTTGGAAATAAAGACTATATTGAAGTTTTAAATATATACAGAGAACGGTGTGAAACCCTTGTATCAGAACTAAATTAACATTTAATTCACAAACATTATAATTCATGAAAAGTCTATTATTATCAGTATCAATCGGAATTGGAATGTTCTTTTCAGGAAGTCTATTTTCCTCAAACAATTTAAATAACACTTCTAGTAATACAGTAATAATTCAGAAGAAAGACTCCTCAAAATTGAAGCTTCGAATTTATTATATAAGACATGCGGAAGCTGGACATAATGTTAAAAAAGAATGGGGAATATATCCAGAAAGTGAATGGCCTTCCTATGTTGGTGACCATAGTGCTTTTACACCAAAAGGGATTCTGCAACAATCTAGAGTTTCTAATAAGTTAAAGCGATTTCATTTCGATTTTGTAGCTGTAAGTCCTGCTTGGCGTTGTAAAAACACAGTATTACCTTATTTAGTTGATTCAAAATTGAGGGCAGAGGTTTGGCCCGAATTAGCAGAGATCTATGCTACAAGTCTAATCGTTTCTCCAGATTTACCCGAACATACTTCAAAAGAAAAAATTCTTGGTTCAGGAAAATTAATAAAGTTAAACACAGAAGAAGAAGCTTATTTTACGTTACGTAAAGATGGTTTGAATGAATTTAAAAAAGCTCGTTTTCCTAAAGATCATTCTGAGAGCGCAAAAGAAAATGCCATGGCAAAGGTGATAATAGATAAAGTTTTAGAATTAATTGATGATCGTAGTACATCTCATAAAACGATACTTTTATCAGGGCATGGTAGTAGTGGAAGAGCAGTTCTAAGAATGCTTACCAAAGATCCTTTAGATGGTTTTCCTCCAATTACAAATACAGGGATTTGGATGGTAGAACAACAGGACGATGGAACTTTCAAATTAAAAATATTTAATGATGTTCCTTTATCAGAATAAGAAAATTTAAAATAGAGATAAATCTATTTTAAGTAATAAATTAGTTAATCACAAATGGCGTTTAAGTGAAACTTATGGATTTATTTTTTAAAATTTCTGTTATTTTGTGCTTTGATTTTTTTTATTAAAAACTCGAGAAGTCCAAAAAAACACCTTCTAAATATTGAATAAGCTAGAGGCAATATATATGATTTAATGGGCTATTTAACGCCTAAACCTTACCAATGCAAAAAAAGAGCAAGTATTTGACCGAATAAAGAATTATCTTTTTCTGTAAGTACAATATTTTTGATGAAATATTAAAACTAATTTAAACTTTATGAAAACAATCAAGTATATTTCAGCTATTCTATTACTACTATTAAGCATATCCTGTTCAACAGATTTAGACAATAAATATGAGTCTCCTGAAATTCCTAATCAATTCACGAATTTTACTATTGACAATGATACTCAATCTATTGATAATGAAATTACAGTAACCATTCAATCCGGAGATTACCAATCTACATCCGTTCGTTTTGTAGATGAAATTGGAGTTCTGTATACTCCTCCTAAAACAGAACCTAGTGAAGGAGAAAATGCGGGTGATTTAGACAATGTTTTTATACCTACTATTACAGCAACTGAAAACAATAACTTAGAATATAAAATTTCAGCGACAAAGCTTAGATTAGATGAGAAAGCATTATTAGACCTTGAAAGTTTTTTAGTAGAAGTTAAGGTTGTTAATAATAGTGGAGTTGAATTGACAGGATACGATAGAATTTATTTCAGTGATGTTGAATACATATTTAACACAAAAATATCATTTAATGAAACAGGAGGTAATAGCCAAATATTTAATGTAGGAATAGAAGATACGGATGATCTTGATACTAATATTATAACCGTGGGAGGTACAGGTATAGTTGCAGAAAACAATGGTTTTATAGGTGTTGCTACTGCAGATCCTAGTGATGATGGTGCCACTGCAGTTTTTACTTTTGATTTAACTACAAATGCAGCTACTGCAATTGATGCTACTTTAAATTTAGAATTAGCAAAAAGAGCAAAAGGTAGCGTTACAGGTACAGTTTCTGTAACGGGCTATCCAGATACACCTTTTTCTTATGAAGCGACATCAACTGTTGATGGTGGTAGTGCTCCAGCTATCGATTTTGAATTTGCATCAACTATTTCTCTTGTTTCAGGCACAACGCTTACGGTTACTATTACTCTAGATCAGATGTTAACTGAAGGTAATACAACAGCTCCTATTTTTAGGTTATCAAAAGTAATTATAAATAAAGATGGTAATGCCCCTGAACCTACAAAAGACACTTGGCTTGATGTAGACAATTCAATTGAAAATTTAACAATATCAACCGTTTGTACCGACTGTTCTGTTGCAATAGTAGCAAATCCTGATGCTGCAGATGCAGAAGCTACGAATGTAACAAAATGGACTATAGGTTCTACTTCTGGTAGTGGAAACAAAAGTCTTGATTTTGATTTCAAAGACGGAGAGGGTATTACACTTGCTGATTATGCTAATTTAATAGTAACCGTACGTATGTACTGGCCTAGTTACAGTGATATTAGTAATTATGATAGTAATGAGCGTATTAGATTCTATTTAAGTGATGGAGTTAACGAACAACAAGTACAAGGTAATTTTGTTGAATCTAACGAAGCTGGATGGCATACTATGGAATTTGATTTTACAGGAACACCTGCAGGTGGTGCCCTAACATCAGATATAATTAGTGGAGAAATTAGACTAATAGGTAATAAATTTACAAATATAGATAATGGTCTTGAATTTTATATTGATACGATCACTTCTAATTTATAGATTAAGAGTCGTTAGAAAGTAATGCTTTAAAATTTTGATCTCATACTTTGGGTATAGTAGTAAAAACGTTTAAAAGAAATGCTCAGTTTGGTGCTTCAAGTTCATCAACCAGTTTGTATACATTTCTTAAAAAATAATAGCTTATTAGTCTAATGAGATTACATGAAAAAAAGTCCTTAGTTAAATTTTAACTGAGGACTTTTTTTTTGTTTAAAACAACTATCCCATACGTTACAATTACACTCTTTATTTTATGGATGATAAAAAACACACTTAAGAATTAAATAATTTCAGATTAGTTAATTACAAATGATGTTTTAGAGCAAGTATTTGATTATTTAAAGAAACACGATTTTCTATTAACAATATATCTTTGGTTTAATAATTAGAGTCTAACTTGTTGATAATGAATAAATTTATACCTGTTTTGTTTTTTATGCTTTTTTTCTTTCAGATTTCTAATGCCCAATTTTTGTGGTATGAAAACGAAAGTAATAATGCTCATCTAGAATATTTAGCGGTTTCAAACGGAACATTTTCTACAGATGTTAGTAATCCAGACAATACAGGTATTAATACAAAATTTATAGTTTCACGTTTCGAAAGAAATGAAAGCACTAGTGCCAATATTTCATTTCAGCTGAAATCACCAATAACAAATATATCCAATTTAACAATCAGCCTAAAGGCTCATATTAGTTTAGCAACGGAAGATTTAAAAAACCCAAATACAAGAATAAGAATCTATTTAGGCAATTCAACTGTTAGCAGTGTTATATACATACAAAAACATTTTTCGGTTGGTCAGATATGGCAAGGATTTGAATTTAATTTTTCTGAATTAGAAATTCCTAATGATGTTATAAATGCTGGTGGATTTGATATATTACGTATAAGTTTTATAAATGCCAACAATCCGGCAGCTGCAGCAACTTATCATTTAGATAGTATTTATGGAAGCGTAGATCAAACAGGGCATGTTGCCGCTTGGTTATCTGGGTCTTGGGGGGTTACTTTTCCTGTTTTTGGGGGCGAGCGATTAGACTCTGAGGTCTCGGGAGGTTATAACCTTGTAGGTGGAGCGCAAGAAGTTGTTGATGAATTACCAGCAGCAGGTCATATTATCACAAACTTATCTTATTTTGCACATTCACATTATTTTACTTTAAGAGGAAATGAGAATGTAGATGTGGCATCGGAAATACATGAAAGCTTGGTGCCAAGTCTAGCGAATGAAGCCATAATTTTTGATGTCATGGAAAAGTTTAAAAATTCGGGAAAGAAAGTGATTTTGTATATATCGACCAATTATTTAGATCGGGCAGATGATGCAGCTCATGCGGCTTGGGTAAACTATTACACAAGCGAATTTGCAGGAGATGAGTACTTAGCTTATAAAGATCTGATTCAAGGATATATATTGCGCATAAAAGATTATGCCGATGGCTATTGGTTGGATACAACTGCAGAGCTTAATGATGATGGGTATATAGAAGATTTTGTTGAAATGATAAGGCAAGCAGATCCAAGTGCTGCTGTTTCAGCATCGCCAAATGGTGCTTATTTTACAGAAAACGGGGAAAATATTTTAGTGGATTCGGATGGACTCGATGATGAAGATGAAAGAGATTATAAAATAGTTAGTTTTGAAGGTGTTAATTCTTATCAAGACTTCACCAGTGGGCATGTTACACCTTTAGGACAAGGTGCCCCTCCTAATTCTTGGGCTTATGAAGAATTTACCATACCAGCTATGGTTGCTAATCCTTGGGGGAAATATGGTAGTAAAATAATTTTAAAACACGCTTGGTTTCCGGTTAGAGATAAATGGCATGTGTCTTCAGCAAATTTAATGTTTGGCGCCGAAGATGCTTACCGATTTACAAGAACCCTTGTAGATGCAAAAGCCGGAGTCACTTTCGCAACAACTATAACTGATAAAGGAAGTGGAAAAGGGTATATGATGGCAGAAGAAATGGCTATCATGAAAATAATTAATGATAGACTTTTATCTGTACCTATGACAGATTATCTACCATACGTAAGGCCCGAAGGTGCTTATTTAGTTGGTGAGGAAACCTTATACACGGGGGCTTTTAGCAGTGTGTCAGAGGTTATGTTTTACCCTAACCCTGTTGTTGACAAAATAACAATTACTAGAGCAACTACAGATTTAGAATATATAAAAGTCATATCCAATTTAGGGGCTAAAGTAATAGAAAAAGTATGGTATAGTGGAGCGTTGACAACACAATTAGATTTGTCTACTTTAAAACCCGGAATTTATTTTTTAAACCTTTCTAATGAAAAGAACTTAAGTATCACTCGAAAAATAATAATATCAAAATAATTGTTTAAACTACTCATAATAGTATAAATTAATCAAAAAGTTTATGAAAAAAATAATTCTAACCTTGATTATTTGTTCTCTTACAGCAAGTAGTTTCGCACAGAAAAAACTTAACATTAGTATAGTGATGTCCGATGATTTAGGTTGGGGGCAAACAAGTTATAATAACCATCCCGTCTTAAAAAAAACAAACATCGACGCTATGGCCGAAAATGGGATAAGACTAGGACGAGTTAACAACGCTTTACACAGAAACGGCGGTTGATTTTATCAATAAAAAAGCAAAAGATCCCTTCTTTTTATATGTTCCACACGCTATGGGTCATGTTCCTCTGGGTGTACCTATAAGTTTAGAGGTAAGAGTTAGCAAGGATTGTATGGTGATGTTATGATGGAAATTGATTGGTCTGTTGGAGAGATAAGTAATGTATTAGAAAAAAATAAAATTGCAGACAACACCATATTTATTTTTACCACAGACAATGGACCTTGGTTAAACTATGGGAAAATACAATTCATATAATACCAAACCAGGAAATGATGGTGTTCATGGAAGAAAACAAAATATGGCTATTGAGCAACCAGAGCTTTATAATATGTCTAGAGATCCCGGAGAGCAATACAATGTAATCACTTCTGATCCGGAAAAAGTAAAAGAACTTATAGTTGTTTTAGAAAAACACCGAAAAGAATTACGAGATTTAAATGTGGGAATCGCAGAAGGAAGTGAAAACAGAAAAGTGGGTGAAATAGAAAAGTAAATGTCCTATCATGTTGTCGGATATCAAAATAGCTATTTTATTAATAGCAACAGGAAAAAGCGCTTGAGCATTTACTATTTGCTCAAATTTACTCAAACGGAATGTTTGGTAACGTCATTCAGACATCGTTTGGGATTAAATTCTTCTGTTTTTATTAAGTTTTATTAAAAAAAGCGAAAAAAGCAAGTAAAAGACAGAAATGAGCACGAGGTATATAGATATAAATTGATTAATTTGTATGGAAAAATAAATCAAATAAATTCATGAAAAAAATAATTCTATCCTTAATTATTTGCACAATTACCATGGGTAGTTTTGCACAGAAAAAACCGAATATCATCTTTCTTTTATCTGATGATCAAACTAGTATCGCTACAGGTTGTTATGGAAATGACCAAGTAGTAACGCCCAATATGGATATGCTAGCGGAAGAAGGGGTGTTATTTGAAAATCACTATAATACAACGGCTATTTGTATGGCAAGTAGAGCTGTTATTTTAACAGGTATGTACGAATACAAAGCAGGCTGCAATTTTGAACATGGCCCTTTAAGAAAAGCGAAATTCGCAAAATCTTATCCCGTTATTCTGCGAGAGCATGGATATTATACTGGTTTTGCAGGTAAATTTGGAATGGCGGTTTCTGATGCTGATAACAGTACAAGACATAATAGTTGGGATTTGCTTCCTATTGATGCTTTCGACAATTGGGCAGGGGGCTTAGGGCAAACAAGTTATCAAACAGCAAAAAATAAATACATTTCAAAATATGCTGAAAAATATCCGCATAGTACAAGAGCTTACGCCGCTTGGGCCGAAGATTTTATTAAAGAAGCTAAAGAAACGGGCAAACCTTTTTCTATGTCTATTAGCTTTAAAGCACCGCATATGCCATTTACTCCAGATCAGTATTTTGATTATGTTTATAAAGGAAAAAAATATAAAAAACCAGAAAATTATGGAGCGGAAAATGCAACACATTTAGCGCCTCAAGCAAAGACAGGAAGACAATATAAAGAGTATAACTTTTGGAGAAATTCAGAAGAAAGTTATCAAGAAACTATTAAAAATTATAACCAATTAATCCATGGTGTAGATTATGCTTTAGGTATGATTCGCAAAACGTTAGAAGAGCAGGGCGTTGCCGATAATACCATCATTATATTCACAAGTGATAATGGTTATAGCTGCGGTGCGCATAATTTTGGAGGAAAAGTGTTGCCTTATGAAGAGGCTTCAAAATCACCTTTAATTATTTACGATCCAAGAACTCCTTTCAAAGAAAGAGGGGTTCGTCGTGAAGAAGTTACAGCAAATATTGATATGGCGCCAACAATTTTAAACTATGCAGGAATCGAAGCGCCTGCTCATATGGATGGCGAAGATTTACGCGTATTAATAGAAAAACCAAAGAAATTTAAGCGTAAAACCGTTGCGCTTACAAATTTTTGGGGTAATGATGAAATACAAGCCATGGGCGTGGTTTCTAAAGATTGGAAATATATTTTATGGAATTATGAAGATGATAAAATGAATACCACAGAAGAACTTTTTCATATCGGAAAAGACCGTTTAGAAATGACCAATAAAGCCACCGATCCTTCAGAAGAGAAGCAACTTAAAATAATGCGTTCATTATATGATGCACAAGTGGACAAGTTAAAGAAAGAAGCAACCAAGGATAATTTATATCAAAAATATGCTGTTTTATTTGATAGAAAAGCAACTGCTGAAGATAAGAAGCCTTATTTGATAGGGACTTATGAAGCATCTCAAAACAAAGCGAAAGCCAATGAGAAATCAACTAAAAAAAATAAGAAAAGCAAAAAGAATAAGAAGAATAACTAGAAATAATAGATTTCAATAACATGATTTCGACGTTATCAAAACTTAATATTTATAAAAAAAACAATTGAAACATTATGTATAAAATCCCCCTTTTTTCGCTCCTTTTTTATCTTAATTTACCTGCCGCATGTGGCAACAGCGTACCCGTGGAATCGGATAAAGGAAGACCAGAAAAGCCAAACGTATTGTTGATATTAACAGACGATTTAGGTTGGCAAGACGTAAAATGTTATGACGTAGATCAGCCTTCACCTTTCGAAACACCAAATATTGATAAGTTGGCTAAAGATGGTGTCCTGTTTTGGCAAGGGTATTCTCCTGCAACGGTTTGTTCGCCTTCTAGAGGATCTATTTTATCAGGGAAACACCCTGTGCGTTTAGAAAGAACCAGTGTAAGAGGCGGGCACCCGCCATTACCTTTCAATTATGGATCTTCATTAATAAGTCCTTGGATGCGAGGTGCCTTAGATATTTCAGAAGTCACCATTGCGGAGTCGCTTAAAACTAACGGTTATAAAACCGGACATTCAGGGAAATGGCATGTAGGTATTGCTGTAACAGACTATCCTGAACCTAAAGATCAAGGATTCGATTTTTCAAAACATGGTTTTGGATCACATAAAAGAATGACGGATCGTACAAAAGGATTCGCAACAACAGACCCGTCAGATCCTTTTTATTTAGATGAAGCAGGTTTCCCCTTTGATGATATTACTCAAGATGGTATTGATTTTATGGATGAAAACAAAAAAGACCCGTTTTTTCTTTTTTATTGTTCTCGATTAGTACATACACCAATACACACCAGAAGTGAAGCTTTGTTACGTAAATACTACGAGAAATTGGGGATAGAATACCCTAGAGAAAGTGATGTTTGGGATGAAGAAGGCCAAAGAAATGCCTATTATGCGGCAATGATTGAAACTATAGATCACTATACAGGTTTATTAATTAAATACCTAGAACAAACTGAAGATCCTAGATGGCCAGGGCATATGTTAATTGAAAATACCTATATCGTTTTCACTTCGGATAACGGAGGAATGGAAAAGCACACAAAAGAAATTATTACAGATAACTATCCGTTAGATAAAGGAAAGATTAATGCGAAAGAAGGTGGTACTCGAGTTCCTTTTATTGTAGCAGGGCCAACAATTTCATCAAACATTGAATCTAATGTTATGGTTAACGGACTAGATCTTTATCCTACCATATTAAGTTGGACAGGTACCAAAAAACAAGACAATCAAATATTAGATGGCGCTGATTTATCAGTATTATTAGATAACGATCCAACAGATTCAAAATTAGTTTTAGATCCAGAAACAGGAGAACGAAGAAGCAGCATGATGTGGCATTTTCCAAACAGTTCGATGCAATCAACCTTGCGAATTGATGACTATAAACTAGTCCGCGAATATGTTGCTACGGAAGAAAAAACAGAGTTAGCATTGTATCAATTATATGAAAACGGTTCAAAACGTGTCGATATAGAGGAAGCAAAAAACTTAGCTTCTCAAATGCCTGAGAAAGCAAAAGAAATGAATCGTCTGTTGGAAGAAAGACTAGAGAAATTAAATGCTAGATATCCTTATTTAAATCCAACAAGTAAAGCAGCATTGCCTAACAAAGCTAAAGTGCCTACGGTTGTTACACATGGTGTAGATGGAGAAAATGTTTGGTTGGAATATAAAAATAATGGTGCTAACGTTGTAAAAGCAGAACTTATTTATACTGAAAACGGTGGTGTTCCAGGTGAAATTTGGTTTCCTGTTACAATGAACCTTACTAGCGATAAAGTTTCTGTAACACTACCAAAAGGAACAACGCATTATGTATTTAATTTAGTTGATGAAAACAACTATTTAATAGGATATCCAGATGCGGGTTATCAAAAAACAACGAAAGTATTTGCCACAAAAGCAATTGCTGTTAAATAATTAATTTTGAATATTATATATTACTTCTTTATAAGGTTTATGTAAAGTAAAAAAGGTTCTTAGTAATTTACTAAGAACCTTTTTTACTAAATTAATAATTGTAATACTTTATTTTTTTACAAAACGCAAGACCTGTGTTGCTCCTGTATATGTTTTGGCATGAAATATATATAATCCTGCAGATAAATTGGAAACATCAAATGTAGTGTTGTCATTATAAGATTTTAAAGCTTTACCTAAGGAGTTATATATTGTAGCAGATTTAATTTTATTAGAAACTTCTAATGTGTTTTTTACAGGGTTTGATAAGAGTTTTAAACTGTTGTTTTTTGATTCTGGTGATTCTGAAGATAAGGTTGAATCATACGCTACAGTACTTATAATTGTATCAAAATAATAATTAAGGTCGTTGTCTAAATTTGTAAATCTTTCACTTTGACCAATTGTTCTAAACTCGCCAGAGGTTACATCTGAAGGAGTTCCGCCCGAAGTGCCTGCACTAAAATCAAACACCAAATTATACCAGCCTGCTTCGTCCGCTTCATTAAGTTTAACTTGAACATATGTGGATCCTAAATATAATCTTAAACGATTTACACTATCAAAATTATTGAAATAATCATATTCTGGAAAATAAAAGCGAGCTGTTATTATTAATGAGGAAAAATCATCGGCAGCAATACCTTGGCCTGGAGGAAAATCAAATTTAAGCACTTTGTTTTCAATAACTGGAGTACTGCTTGCTGGTACTTTCCATAGCGTTACATTTGTAGCATTTACTGTATCTCCAGCATCAGGATTGGTTACTGTTGTAATTGTACAATCTGTACAACTCGCCGTACTTGATAGAGTTATGTTAGTAATGGCATTGTCAATATCATACCAAACTTCTTGAGCGAAAATTGCAAATGAAACAAAAAGTAATATTGTTGTAAAAAGTAATTGTTTTTTCATGAAATACGTATTTTTAGGGTGTAGAGTTACAAGTTATAAAAAATAACTTACAATTACACATTTGTATCTATGAAAAAATAGACCATATTTTTTAAAACTCACATTTATAGTAGCTTTTACGGTTTTTATTTAAGCTAATTATTTGTTTTTCAAAGCATACTTCGAATAATTCTCTTTTTTACTTTTTAGTGTTTTGTTTGTAGGCATTTCAGGATAGCTTACTAAAAAGTTATGCACATCAATTAAGTTGATGATATAATGCGTTGTTCCTTTTGGTAAAGTAACTGTTATGGTTTGATCTGAGCTTATTTGAGCCTCTGTTTGAAACCATTCTTCATATCGATGACCTCCATTTTTGGTGTAAATCAAGTTGGCTTTTATCACTTTAGCTCCATTTTCTTGGAATTGAAAAGATACTATATTATTGTTTTTTGAAGTAGAAAGGACTGTTGGTACCGTTTTCTTATTTGGCATGTCGCTTTTGTAATTCGGGTTGTACGACGGGTAACTGGCCTTCATTTCTGTTAACATGGAAGTAAGCTGAGCATTCATGGCTGAAGTTCTTTTAGGGTCTGTAATTGCTAAATTGTTGGCCTCTTCAATGTCTACACGTTTTATGTGTTTTTTGCTGGAATCGTAAAGTTTATAAAGCTCAAATTCAGGAGTTCTCGGGTTGTTTATGTAATCGTAATTTCTTATAAATTTATAATCGCCAACGCGCAAGGTACTTTGGTATGAGGCATGTGGAAAGTGCCACATCATAGCATTTCTTTCTTTACCTGTTTTATCTAGAACTAACTTAGAATCTGTTGGGTCTTTTAATAATAAATCTGATAAATTATCACCATCTAAATGTTTGTTTTTTGGTTTTTCAATATCTAATAATGATAGTATGGTTGGGAAAAAATCGAGCCCATTTACAACAACATCAGATTGTATTCCTTTTTTTATTCCAGGACCAGTAATAATTAATGGTACTCTGGTTCCGCCTTCTTTAGCGTTTATTTTTCCTTTGTCTAGTGGGTAATTATCGGTTACTATATCTCCATGAGCATTTTCCATACCGCCGTTATCCGAGGTAAATATTATATAAGTGTTTTCACTTAATTTATGGCCTGGCCAACGTGGATCGTCTGTAGTTTCTAAATAATTAAAAACTTGTCCTACGTAATAATCTAACATTTCCACCATAGCACAGTAATAAGGATTGTTTTGTCCTTCTACATCCCAATGGTTGGGATCTGTTGGGTATGGAACCCCTAATTTTTCACAATACTTTTCTAAAAGGGTTTTACTTCTGGTATGAATAGGAGCATGCACTAGAAAGGTAGCATAATACAAGAAAAAAGGATCTTGCTTATTCTCTTTTAAGAAGTTTAAAGCATCCTGACTGTTTTGGTGATATGGGAAACCGTTTTCGTCCAATCTGTAAGGGTCCGATGCATCCGTAGTAGCGAAATTGGTCAAACGATGCGGTTTTTGTGGACTTGTTGCACCACGATCAGCAGTAGAAACGTCAAAACCTTGATCTGTTGGTTGCGGATATGCAAAGTGATTAATCGCCATATGCCATTTTCCGGTGTGTCCGGTGGTGTAGCCTTTTTGTTGTAATACTCTAGCTAAAGTCATTTCGTTTTCTGGCATACGTCCGCTATACCAAGGATCCATAATACGCTGTGTTTCTTTATTCGCATGTGTTGTTGGAGGCGCACCACCTACAACATGTGTTTTTTGTGCTCTTGCAGGATGAGTTCCGCTCATAATGGCACACCTACTAGGTGCACAGGTTGGGGCAGGCGAGTAGGCTTGCCAAAACTGAATACCTTTTTTTGCCAAGGCGTCTAGGTTTGGTGTTTCGTAAGGAGAGGGTTCATCTATATCATAAACCTTTACATCTTGCCATCCTAAATCGTCAGTAAGTAAAAGGAGAACATTAGGCTCTGGTCTATGGTCGTTTAAATCTTTATAACTAGATGGGTTTTGAGCATGTATAATAATAGACATACTACATGTTATAATTATGGATAGATGATTTTTAAAATTCATTTTGTTGGATTTTAGCTTTTATCGAACGCGGTCAAAATTAGTTGTATTATTATGAGCAAAAAAAAATGCATTAACATTAATTTGTTAATGCATTTAGCAATAGGTATAATACTATGTTTTGTTATTTTTTCTTCTTCTTTTTATTGTTTTTTTTCTTTTTACTCGCATTTATTATTTCAGTTGCTCTTTCTTTTCCAAGAGCAGCAGTTAATTTTTTCCTGAAGTCTGCATTATTAGCTTTTACTTCTGTTTTATATGTAGCAGGATCACTTTCTTTTAAAGGCTTTAAATCAAAATGCTTAGTTACATAGGCTTTATTTAATTCAATAAACGTTTCTTTTTCAATATTGGTTAGTTTAATACTTTTTTCAATGAGTTCAATTTTGTTATTAGTTGTTTTTATAGCACGTGCTTCATTTTTAGATTGTGCCATAGTAGATACACTAATTAATAATCCTAATACGAGTGTCAATAAACTTTTCTTCATTTTTTTAGTTTTAGATTAATATTAAGTTACGAAGTAACAAAGTTTTATGTTTTTCCTTTGTCGGAAATCATTTTAATGTTTGCTTTAATTGACCATTTTGTCAATTTATTCTCCTTTTTTTTAAATATATCTTTTAAATCATTTTTGTTTGTAATTGTATTGTTGTTAAGGTTTTAAGTGTCTGTGTGGTTGGGTACGGAGCCGTGTAATTCTAATTGTTAAGTAGGAAATGTTTTGGTAGAAAAGATTGGTAGTACGATTAAAAAGTACAAGGTTATTATATAATATAAAAGGTAGCAATTTTACATTGCTACCTTTTGTTTAACTTTTATTAGGGCCATTATTTAAGAATGGTACCTAAGAATAAATAAGGTTTTTATACTTTATTTTTTTACAATTTTTAAAGTTTTAGAACCTGACGTTGTGTTAATGTTTACAAGATAAATTCCCATAGTTAAATCACTAATATCATAATTTGCTCTGGCACTAAACGTTTTTAATAAACGACCAGTAACATTGTATAATTCTACGTTCTCAATGTTTTTATTATAATCTAATTGAAAACTATTTGTCACAGGGTTAGGATAAACCGAAATTGCTGCTGCTTGAGCATCGATATCATTTGTAGATAAAGCAATTTCTTTAGGAACTTGTAGGGCATCTACATAAAAAACTGCAAGATTTCCCGATGTATCTATATTAATGCCTTGATTAAATATAAGGTAAACTTCGTTGTAAACACCGTTTGTAGCTATAGAGCCACTTTGATTACCAACATCAGTTAAATCTAAGCTGACTTCATTCCATTGGTTAGGTGTTAAATTTGTAACGCCGTCAGTTTGTATTTGCGTACCTGATGTACCATCATGTCTTGCACGAATTTTAACACTCGGAATTCCATAATCTATATTACATTCAGGATAAATTCTTACAGTTATTCTACCGTCTCCTTCATCGTATTTAAAGCTTGGGCCTTGGTCAAATTTAATTCCAGTAGTAGCATCATTATCATTTCTTGTAAACTTCAAAACAGTGGTTTTGCTATTGCCAATAGTTGATGGTGTTGCCTGAGATTCTACCGGATCTGCAGCGCCAGCCCATCCTGCTGCAGTAGTATTAAAAGCATCAGGGGCATTGTTATAATACCATTGGTTATCAGTAGCTAAAGTCGCATCGCTAGAAAGTGGTGTAACACTGTTATCTATATTTAATTCAATATCATCGAAGTATAATGTTTCAATCGTCTCAGCGCCATTTGAAGGTATAATAATTATTTTATCATACCCACCAGCTGCATCAATTCCATCGGCAATATCGGATTCTGAGGCCGTGTTATCAGGTAACGAAGTGGTTGTGTAGCTGTATTCTTCCCATTTGCCTCCTGTTTTATCAACATTAGTTAAATTAATACGTTTAGTTGCAGAGGTTCCCAAATTTGAATTATACATCCTAACAATTATTCTTCCAGAACCATTTTTATTAGACCCTGAACTTGCACTATAAAAACGAAAATTAAAAGTAAAAGGATCTCCTACAGCGTAAGTAGTAGGTAAATCGATTATGAGGTTGTTGTTAGCTGTTCCTGATAATGTACTAGATACGTTTGTAGAAGTATTCGGGTTTGCAACAGGGTTAGTTGCATCGGGGTTTAGTACAGACGCTGTATAAGTTGCATCTGGTATTACATCCGGATCATCTAGATTAGCTTGAGGTGTAATATTAAGCAATATACAATCGTCTGCGGAATGATGTATATACGTTTGTGAAAACCCCATTAAAGATGTTACGGCTAATGTTAATGTAAGTAATGTTTTTCTCATAATTTATTATAGTTTAGTTTATTAAACAAAATTATAGAAAACACTAAAAGTTCATTTGCTGATATTAACCATTTATTTGCTTAAAAGCATTAATTAATGTTTAACCTGTTGATTTATATAGGTTTTTTTTGGTTGTGGTTGATGTTTTTTTAATGAAATAGAAAAGTAATTCACGGATTAATTACGTATTTATAACGTGAGTTTTGTGATCATTAAATCTTTTTTTTTACTTAAATACCTCTTGAGTTGAACAGATTTATATTCATCTTATTGTGAGTTCTTCAAAAATTCGGAAGGAGACACACCATGTAATTTTTTAAACGAAGTAGAAAAATAAGAATTAGATTCAATCCCAATTTGATACATCACTTCGGAAACATTTGTACCGTCGTTTTTACTTAATAATTCAGCAGCACGTTGCAACCTAAAATTTCGTAAGTAAGCATTCGGAATTTGTCCTGTAAGTTGTTTCAATCGTCTGTAAAAATGCGAAGCGCTTAAATTCATTTTGGTCGAAAGTTCTTCTACTCCAAAATTAGAGTTGGAAATATTAGCTTCCATAATTTCAATAATATCGTTTAAAAAAGCTTTATCTCTAGTCGATAATTCAATATCTTTTTTAGGTATCGAACTACTTTTTGTAAAGTGCTGTTTTATTTTGATATTATTATCAATTAGTCTTTTAATACGTAATTCTAATAATTTTATAGAGAAAGGCTTACTCACATATTCATCGGCACCAAATTCTAAACCTTTTATAGTGTCTTCATTTGTCCCTAATGCGGTTAATAAAAGTACTGGAATATGGCAGGTTGCAGGATCGGATTTAATTTTTTCGCAAAACGCAAAACCATCCATTTCGGGCATCATAACATCACTAATAACCAATGTAGGCTCTTTAATTTTTATTTTTTCTAAACCATCAAGACCATTATTAGCAATAGTAATATTGTATTTTTCGGAAAGTGTACTGACTAAAAAGTTTTGTACATCTTCCTCGTCTTCAACAATTAATAAATGATGTTCTTTTAAATTATCACTTGAGGTTTCATTTAAAGTATCATTTTTATATTCAGTAGAAAGCGGCACCCAGTCTTTAATAAACGATTTGTTGTTCGTGTTTACTTCAACATCATTATAATCTTCAATATTACCGGAAGGAATTAAAACTGAAAATCGAGTTTCAACAAAAGGTTCACTTGTTACTGAAATTTGACCATTAAATAAATTAATAAGCGATTTACAAAAAGCCAGTCCAATACCGCCACCACTAACGTTTTCTTCATTATTACCCAATTGATAAAAGCGTTCGAAAATATTGTCTAAATCCTCGGCAGGTATGCCTTTTCCGTTATCTATAACATCAATACGGATCATTCTGGTTTCAGAAACATATACAATATCCGACTCAATACTAATACTTCCGTTTGCAGGCGTATTCTTAAAGGCATTAGAAAGTAAATTAAATAGAATTCGTTCCACCTTTTCAGTATCAATTACAATGGCTTCATTAGGTGAATTTACTTTATAAAAGAAATTTATGTTTTTTTCCGTAGCATAGTTTTCAAAAGCCTCGGTAGTTGGGTAAATAAAACCTCCCAAGGTGTTTTGGTTGAAATTTAAATCGATATAACCTTGTTCTGCTTTTCTAAACGTAATTAATTGATCCACCAAACTCAGTAGTCGTTTTGTGTTTTTTTGAATTATAGCTAAATATTTTGTGTTTCCTTCGTCTTTATTAGTCGAAATAATTTGTTCTAAAGGACCAGCTATTAATGTTAAAGGTGTACGAAACTCGTGCGAAATATTAGTGAAATATCTAAATTTCCCTTGGTTAATAGTATCTAAGCGCTCTTTGTCTAATTGTTCATATTTTAAACGTTGTTTTAGTTTTTCATGCTGAACAAAATAGATAATAATACCAACGCCTATTAAAATAAATAATATAAAAAACAACAAATAGCTCCACCAGGTTTGATACCATGGCGGTAAAATAACCACATTTAAGCTTTTTATTTCAGGGCTCCAAAGTCCATCGGCATTGGCGGCTTTTACTTTAAAAACATAATTTCCAGCAGAAAGATTGGTATAGGTTACTTTTTTCTTTCCAATTTGTTCTTCGATCCAATTATCATTAAAACCTTCGAGTTTGTACGCGAGCTTGTTTTTTGAAGGGGTAGAGGTATGCTCCACAACCAACTGAAAGGCAATAGTTTGCTCGTTTTGGCTTATAGAAATACGTTCGGTTTCTGAAATCGACTTTTCAAGAATGACGTTATTGTCTAATTTTTCTCCAATTTTTATCACTTTATTATTAACGAATAGTGAGGTGATAATAATTTTTGGAGGTGTACTATTTAATTGAATGTTCTCGGGTTTAAAAAGGGTTAGTCCATTTAGACCTCCAAAATAGAAATAACCAGATTTTCCTTTATAATAGGCGGCTTGTCTAAAGTTGTTTTGCGCCAAACCATCACGAACGTCAAATACGTCTACTTTATTCGTATTGGTGTCAAATTTAACCAACCCCATATCGGTGCTAATCCATAAATCCGTATCGTTTTCTTGTAAAATACCATAAATAGCATCGTCTGGAAGAATATTGTTTTTTCGAAAATATTCTATTTCAGATGGGTTGCCGTTATTGTCAAAGCTTATTTTGTTTAAGCCTCCACCAAATGTACCAGCCCAAATATTTCCTTTAGGGTCTTCATGTAACGAGAAAACGTTAGAATAGCTTAGTTTTAATTTGTTATTACCTTCGTCTGTAATATGGTTTTCTATATTTATTTTTTCACCATCAAAATCACCAGAATACAAGCCGTTACTAGTGCCAAACCATAGTTTTTGCTTAGAGTCTTTAAGTACGGTTTGATATACAATTCTTGAATCTATATCAAAAATGGTTTTTACTTCTATTTCTGGATTTGTTTTACTTTTTATTTCGTTCCATGGATTCTTTATAATTGTAATTTGATTTCCTAAAAGGAGTAAATTGTTATCATCTATTTGGTAAATACTGCGATACAACTGTTTTTGAACAATTTGGCCATTATCCTTTAAATTCAGTTTTTTAAAGCGCTTTGTTTTCGGGTTATAAACAATAATGTTTAAGTCGGTACCAATCCAAATGTAGCCTTTTTTGTCTTCGTAAAAACAGCGTATTCTATTTTTGGTTTTTAGAAAGTTTAGCTTATCGGTATAGTTGTCAAATTTTATATTGAAAGCCGTATCATCGTTAACGGCTGTGGAGCTTATGTATAAATCTTTATTGTAAGTAGAAATCCATAATTTACCTTTGCTATCTTCTAAAATGGCCGTGATTAAATTATCGGTAATAGATTTTTTATCGTACGGATTTTTCGAATAGTTAATAAATTGTTTTTGTGCGATATCTAATTTATTAATACCTCCTTGTGCCGTACCAATCCATAAAACATCATAATTATCTTGGAAAATAGAGTTTATAAGATTGCTACTTAAACCAAAATTATCTTTGGGGTTGTAAGTGTAGTTTTTAAATTTATCTTCCGATTCTAAATATTTTAGAAGTCCAGATTCTCTGGTGCCAATCCATATAGCTCCATTGTTATCTTCAAAAATGGTGTTTATTTTTAATGACGATTTTGTAGTGTCATTAACAGTATCATATTTTTGAATAATATGGATGCGACTATTTTCAAAAGTAGTTTTAAATAAACCATCATAAGTCCCTATCCAAAGTATGTTTTTAACGGTTTTTATTGAAGAAATATGGCTGTCATTAAAATTTTCAAAATCAATAATTTTTTCAATTTTAGAATTAATATCTATGCTATCTTCAGTAAAAAAAACTTCGTTTAGACTTTTAGAAGTTGCTAAAAGTAAGGAGTTATTATTGGTGAAACTAAAATAATTAATATCCTTAATATTATTTTGGCCAACCATAAAGTTTTCTGAAACCTGAAAATCGCCATTAACCACATTTGTAATTTTACAAGCGTATAATTTATTTTGTCCTGAAAACCAAATACTACCATTTGGACCAGAACAAATATGACTAATATTTAATTTTGAAGTGAGTGGTATGGTGTAAAACTTTTCAAGCCATGGTACGTAAACGTTTAATCCCACATTAGTTCCAATCCATAGTACGCCATTTTCATCATTAAACAGACTTTTTATGTGGTTACTAGATATAGTTCCTGTGGTTTTTGTTTGGGTGGTATAGGTTTCAAACTCATAACCATCGTATTTTATTAAACCGTTAGGTGTGCCAAACCATAAAAAACCATAACGATCTTGAGACATCGCGTTTATCGTATTCTGATTAAAGCCCTCTTTATTTGAAAACCTTTCGAAGTTTTGCGCTTCCAAAGTAAAAGGGTTTGATAAGCTAAAACATATCAAAAATGTAAATAAGATAAAATTGAAATGTTCTCGTTTTATAAGCATAAACATTAAGTTTAGTTTGAATGAAAATATAAAAGTTAGTTAGTTAATGACGAAGATAAAAAAACCGATGAATTAAAACTTTAAATTTTATGGTGTTAAGTATTAAGAATAGAAGAAAATATATAAATATTTTAAAAGGAAAAGTAAGTTAATACACATTTTTGGATGAGGAGAATATTATAATAGGTTTGTTTTATTCATCTTTAAGATTATTTTGTATGGGTGATTTTAATATGAATAGCATTTTATTACAGAGTGTTTATTCTGCATAAAAAATTAGGAAACAGATAGACTATGGATGTTATAAAAATATAGAATACAAAATTATAGAATAAAAAAGGCGATTTATGTGCTTTAAATTTGTTGGTTTGTGTAGAAAATAAACATTTTAATGTATTAATAATGAAGTGTTAGCTTTAAAATCTATGTAAAACCGATATTTTAGAATATTTTAAAATTTCATACTGATATAATTGTTCTCCTTTAGGATTTCTTTTTCATTTTTCAAAAAATAAAGTATTATGGTCATATCTAGATTTCCAAAGTGTTAAAACATCATTGCGGGTTCTCTAGTAAAGTAGCTCTTCTGTTAATGTTTAAATTGTACATAAAGTAGATTGTTATGGATAAATACTCCGGAAGACTTGTGCTGTAGTTTTGTGCTCACTCATATTTTGTTTTTAATTATGTACTTACAAATTGAAGTACATCTCATCTTTATAAATTGAAAATTAAGAGCCTTTATGGAGTATCCATTTAAAACCAACTAAAATTTAAACTAAACTAATTATGAAGGAATTCAACCAATACATTAACGGGAAGTTTGTAAAATCTACATCTACCGAAACAACAGCCGTTTTAAACCCATGTACAGAAGAGGTTTTATCTCTAATCCCGAAAGGCTCAATAGTCGATGCAAATGCTGCTCTAGAGGCGGCACAAGCTTCTCAACATGCATGGAAATCGCTTACAGCTATTGAGCGTGCGAGTTATTTACATAAAATGGCAGCAGTTATTCGTGAGAATAGAGAGTTTTTAGCTGAAACTCTAGCGAAAGAACAAGCTAAAGTAATTGGGTTAGCACAAGTTGAAATTGATGTTACTGCTGATTATTATGATTATAACGCAGGTTGGGCCAGAAGAATCGAAGGTGAAATTATCCAAAGTGATCGTAAAAAAGAGCATATATTTTTACACAAAGCGCCTATTGGTGTTGCAGTTGGAATTTGCCCATGGAATTTTCCGTTTTTTGTAGCTGCACGTAAAATTGCTCCGGCCTTAGTTACGGGAAATACTTGTGTTATTAAACCGAGTTGTATTGCACCTAACACCATATTAGAATTTATTAGGTTAATCGAAAAAATTGAACTTCCCGCAGGTGTTTTAAATGTGGTTTGTGGTACAGGTCCTGTGGTAGGGAATGCACTTACTAAAAGTCCAATAACGGGTATTGTGAGTTTAACTGGAAGTGTGGCAGCTGGCCAAAAAATAATGGAAGCTGCGGCGACTAATATTACCAAAGTATCTTTAGAGTTAGGAGGTAAAGCACCTGCTATTGTATGTGCCGATGCTAATTTAGATTTGGCTGTAAATGCCGTAGTATCGTCTAAAGTTATTTTTAGTGGTCAGGTTTGTAACTGTGCGGAGCGGGTTTATGTTGAAGATTCAATTTACGATGAGTTTATGGAAAAAGTAACTAAGAAAATGGCCGATGTCAAGGTTGAAGATGCGTTTTCTGATAACAATCCAGATATGAGTAGTATGGTGTCTAAAGACCAATTGGATAAAGTAGCCGAAATGGTTGAGTTTGCTAAAAAAGAAGGTGCTGAAGTTGTTGTAGGGGGAGCGCGTTCGTCTCAATTCGATCGTGGTTATTTTTATCAACCTACATTATTAACTAATGTAAAACAGAACATGCAAATTGTTCAAGAAGAAGTTTTCGGACCTGTTTTACCAGTTATGAAATTTGGAACTTTGGATGAAGCTATTGCCATGGCGAATGATAATGAATACGGTTTAACATCATCCATTTTTTCTGAAAATTTTAATAAAGTAATGCATGCTTGTGAGCAATTAGAATTTGGTGAAACGTATGTAAATAGAGAACATTTTGAAGCAATTCAAGGATTTCATGCCGGGTGGAAAAAATCAGGTTTAGGGGGTGCCGACGGAAAACACGGGATGCAAGAGTATTTGCAAACTAAAGTAATCTATGCGCAGTACAGGTAATCTGTTTTATTCATCTAAAAAATATTTTAATAAATGAAGCAAGTTGAAAAAATTCCGGTAGTAAAAAAAGAGGTTTTAATGCCTTTTATTCTAATAACGTCTTTATTTGCTTTATGGGGTTTTGCAAATGATATTACAAATCCTATGGTGGCAGCTTTTGGCACAGTAATGGAAATATCTACAGCAAAAGCGGCATTAGTGCAATTTGCATTTTATGGTGGTTATGCAACTATGGCGATTCCAGCGGCTCTTTTTGTTAGAAAATACAGCTATAAGAAAGGCATTCTTTTAGGGTTGGCTTTATACGCTTTTGGAGCATTATTGTTTTTTCCTGCAGCTAAATATGAGGTTTTTGGCTTCTTTTTAGGCTCGCTTTATATTTTAACCTTCGGCTTGGCATTTTTAGAAACTACTGCAAACCCTTATATTTTATCTATGGGCGATGCGCGTACGGCAACGCAACGCTTAAATTTAGCCCAAGCTTTTAACCCTATTGGTTCTATTTTTGGCATGTTTGTGGCTTCAAAATTTATTCTAACGGCTTTAGATTCTGATAAAAGAAACGAGGTGGGGACTCTAATTTTTACAGGCTTAGAAAGTACTGAAAAAGCGATTATTCGTACTCATGATTTGGGCGTTATTAGAAATCCTTATGTTATTCTTGGTGTGGTAGTTATGATTATGTTTGCCGTTATTGCTATATCGAAAATGCCAAAACGCGACAAAAACAATAATCTAGGTTCAGCGAGTGCATCTTTTAAACGCTTATTTATAAATGGAAAATATCGGGAAGGTGTTTTTGCACAATTGTTTTATGTTGCAGCTCAAATTATGTGCTGGACGTTTATTATTCAATATGCGGGCCATTTAGGAATATCTAAAGCAACAGCACAGAATTATAATATAGTTGCCATGTTGATGTTTTTATCAAGTCGTTTTATAAGTACGTTTTTAATGAAGTATATTAATTCAAAAAAACTATTAACTACATTCGCTTTAGGTGCTATGGCTACAATAGCTGGTGTTATTTTAATAGAGGGCGTTATGGGGTTATATTTATTGGTGACAACTTCAATATTTATGTCTTTAATGTTTCCAACCATATACGGTATTGCACTTAATGGTCTATCGGAAGAAGATTCTACTTTAGGAGCCGCTGGTTTAGTTATGGCCATTGTAGGCGGTGCTTTAATGCCTATTTTACAAGGTCTTATTATTGATCAAGAACGTATTGGGGGCTTTGCAGCAGTTAATGTGTCTTTTGTTTTACCATTTTTATGTTTTTGCTTTATATTTATTTATGGCTATAGAACACTTAAAGTGTATAATGATTAATTTTTTAGAGTTAATTAATTATAAAATGTTACGAATATTTTAGTTAAATAAAAAAAGCCAAGAATAAAATTCTTGGCTTTCCCTTTGTTTACTTGTAGCGAGAATGGGGCACGATCCCATGACCTCCGAGTTATGAATTTAGAGCATACTATGTCATATCAATATGAATACCTTTAAAATTCACTAAAAGCGAAGCTTTATATATTGTTTAGTGTTAAATGAAATCAATTAATATCAAAGAATGTTTTAGCTATGTTTTAGCAGTGTATAAATACACAGAATTTTATCTTTATTAAAAACTAATACTTATGGCATCAGTAACACCTTTTTTAGTTAAACGACCAAATTCAAAAAATCTACATCCTATATCAATTAGAATTATAAAGGATCGGAAGCCGTCATATATTTATATTGGACAATCTATAAAGTTGAAGCAATGGGATACCAAAAATAGAAGGGTGAAAAAATCACATCCAGATCATTTAGAAATCAATCAGCTGATACTATCAAAACTATCTTTAGCCAACAAAAGTTTGATTAATGCAGAGATTGAAGAGCAGGATTTATCTTCAAAAAAGATAAAAAATCAGATTGTATCGAAATATGATAACGATTTTTTTAAAGTAGCCGAGAGTTACTTGGTAAATATAAGAAACCGAAAGCAGTTTCATCAATTGGATATTGAAATTGGTCGTATAGCTGTGTTTAGAGAATTTATAAAAAACGATCACCTTCATTTTAAAGACTTGAATTTTGAACTCCTAAAACAATTTGAACATTTTCTGTTAAGTAAAAGGAATTTGGTTGCACGTACTGTGGCTAATTATATGATTACGCTTCGAACTATTTATAATTTGGGAATAAGTAAAAGCATTATAAAGAAGGAATCTTACCCTTTTGGAAAAGGGAAATTTCAAATTAAGTTTCCAGAAACAAAAAAGGTAGGATTAAATAGAAAAGAAATAAAGACTTTAGAGAATTTAAAAGGTTTAACAAAAGCTCAAGAGTACGCTTTATATGCATGGTTAATTAGTTTTTATTTTGCAGGAATTCGGATAAGTGATGTATTACAATTAAAGTGGGCAGATTTTTATGATGATCGTTTACATTACCGTATGGCTAAGAACAACAAATTAGTGTCTTTGAAGATTCCTGATAAAGTTACTAAAATTCTAGGTAAATTAGAAAGAGAAGAAGATTCTGTTTATTTGTTTAAGGAGTTAGAAGGCGTTAATTTAAATGATAAGAAACGCGTAAGAACGAGAATAAAAACAGCTACAAGAAACTTCAATAGGAGGTTAGAGCTTGTTGCTGAGCAAGCAGGTATAGAAAAAAAAATGTCTATGCACATTGCTCGCCATAGTTTTGGTAATATTTCGGGAGATAAAATACCCATTCAAATGTTACAAAAACTATATCGACATTCTTCGGTTACTACAACGATGCTTTATCAAGCTAATTTTATGAGAAAAGATGCTGATGAGGCACTTGATATGGTTATTGATTTTTGAGTTCTATTAAGAGGTTGTTTAATTGGTTCAAGAGGAACTAACCAAAATCTAATTTTAATATTAGTCTCAGAAGGTAATAACGGCTATAGTTTTATTTGGCACCTGATTACATACCGTTTTGTAAGTCTTTATTCAACTTATTGATTTTTAACTTTGATTAACTGAGTATGGATAAGATAGAAGTAAGTCAATTTGTTTTTTTTAGTCCTTTTCTAAATTTATTTTCATTAAAAACTAAAGAGTATTTTTTTTTGCTAACCACGAAACTCAAAAAAAATAGCATGCTATAACCAATAGGGTTTTAAAATACAGAAAACTATCATTTATAATAAGTTTTTATTCTAATGTTATTATGATAAATAATATATTTTAATTAGTGCTGCTTAAAAGTTATAGACATGGTAATTAAGTTAAAATTTTTCTTTTTTACACTTAAATTGCTTCTAGAATAGAAACAAGTTTATGTATAACAAAATAGCTATAGTTATAAAAAAATGAGAAGAAATTAAGTTAAAACAAAAATGTTAGTGTATTTATTTCAGTATTTCAATCATACAAAAAATAGTTTAAAACAGGTTTATTTTCTTACATTTAGTAAAGAAGAAACACTTTGTTGAGGGTAATTGGTACTTTTCGATACCAAATTCGGTATAATTTAACTCTCTACTAAAAGTAAATTGCAGTCAGAATTTTTTTAATCTTTAAATTTTTAGAAATCATGGAAACTGTAATGGATGCAATTAATTTTATAGATATTAATAAAAGCTCAAGAGTACCAATGTACCAACAGATCGTTGATTCTATAATCAATAATATATCAAACGGTAATATAGTACTGAATGAAAAATTACCATCAATAAATACAATAAGTGAGGATTTCTACCTTTCTCGGGATACAGTTGAAAAAGCATATAGTATATTAAAAGAGCGTAATATAATTGTTTCAATACCTCGAAGAGGTTATTACGTTTCAAAAATAGAGACTACTCATAAATTAAAAATTTTATTTTTAGTAAATAAACTAAGTTCTTATAAAATGAGAATTTATAATTCTTTTTTGGATAGAATTGGAGTCAATTCGAAAATTGATTTAGTGATTTATCATTGTGATGAATTTGTCTTTTTGAATACTTTAAAGAATAATAAATCGGGCTATGATTATTATGTTATTATGCCGCATTTTAAAACCGATAAACTTCAGCATGCTAGTTATACAGAAGAGGCGCTTAGGGCTATAAATAGTATTCCAAAAAATAAATTAATCATATTGGATAATTTGATGCTGCCAATAGAAAAGGATGTAGCTGCAGTATATCAGGAGTTTGATAAAGATATATATGACGCTTTAAAAATTGGGATATCTAAAATATCTAAGTATAAAAAAATGATTTTATTTTATCCCGAAAAATCTGTTTATCCTTTTCCAAGGAGGATTCTTCATGGTTTTAGGAAGTTTTGTTTGGAAAATGAAATTGATTTTGAAATACTTAGTGAGGTCTGTGATGATATGGTATTTATTAAGGGAGACCTGTTTATTACTATTGAGGAGACTGATTTAGTAAATTTAGTGAACCAAATACGAGAAAAAGAATTTATAATGGGAGAAGAAATAGGTGTGATATCCTATAATGATACTCCTCTTAAACAACTATTAGGCATAGCAGTGGTGTCTACAGATTTTAAAATAATGGGGTTAATGGCTGCTGAAATGATTTTAAATAATGATAAAAGCAAAGTAAAAGTGCCTTTTCATTTTATAGATAGAGCCTCTGTTTAAAAAATACTTAATTAAAAATTTTAAGTTATACAAATCTTATTTAATACCAATAGATATTAATACTTTAGTCTCACAAGTAAAAAAGTTTAATTAACTTTACTCTGGCTTTAAAATGTCATTAATTAAACCGTACTTTTTATATATGCGTGGGCATTTCATGTTTTTCTTTATTTTTAGTTATATAGCTTTAGGTTTTTCACAAAACGACACCTATAAATTCAAGCATTTGGTGGCAACCGATGGTTTATCTCAAAATACAATTATAGATATTAATCAAGATGATTTAGGGCAAATTTGGATAGGTACTCGAGATGGTTTAAACAAATTTGATGGTAGTGAGTTTACGGTTTATCGGCATGATAAAAATGATCCTAGATCAATAAGTAATAACGATATTATTTGCATTGAAAATGGTAGAGATAGTACAATATGGATCGGTACTTTTTCGGGATTAAATAAATATGACACTAGGACGGATGTATTTAAAACTTATGTCAATGATGATCAGAAAACATCCCTTGGAAACAATATTGTTTGGACTATTAAAAAGTTATTAAACCAAGAAATATGGGTAGGTACACCGTCAGGGCTATCTATATATAATGAGTTTAAAGATTCCTTTAAGAATTATACTTCAGTGGGGCAGGTACTTTCTATTTTCGAAAATAAAGCAGGAGAAACCTACATAGGAACAGACAATGGAGTATTAAAAGTTATAGCAGAAAGTAATAAAGATTACAGTTTTATTAGAATAAAAGGAACAGAAGGAGTGGTTGTTCAGGATATTGAAGAGAGTCAATATGGAAACTTGCTTTTAGGGACACGTAATCAAAATGTATTGGAGTATAATTTAGATAATGGTAAAATTACTACTTATTTAGACCAGTTGAGCTTAAAGGGGCAGGATAAGAACGTTAGAAAACTGCTATTTGATGATTTGGGAAATTTATGGGCTGGCACTTATGATGGTGTACAGATTATAGATAAGAATAAAAAAATATTAACGCTTTATAGTGATATTAATGATAATGAATCTATTAGTGGGAACTTTATAAAAAGTTTGTTTAAAGATAAAAAAGGCTCGATTTGGGTTGGAACCTATCATGGAGGTATTAATATATGGGATGATTCCAATATAAATTTTATTAATATCACTCAAAAACCTGCAGATAAAGGTTTAAGTTTTAAGGCGGTAAGCTCTATTGTTAATCATAACGACAAGGTGTATTTTGGAACAGAAGGGGGCGGGGTGTCTATTTTAGATACTAAAAATCAGTTCTTTGAATATATTAAAACCAATAATTGTAATGCCTTAAAAAGTGATAATATTAAATCGTTGTTCTTGTCAGAAAACAATAATTTATGGATAGGGACATTTGAAAAAGGCTTTTTATTGTACAATATTAATGATCGAGAAGTCAAGAATGATATTTTGCCTAAAAAGTTATTAGAATCTACTCAAAATGTAGGTGTAAGTAATATATGTCAAGATCTTGATAAAAATATTTTAATAGGTACTTTGGGAAATGGCTTGATAAAGTATAATCCTATTAAAAAAAACTATGAGTTAATTAATAAAGGCTTAACAAGTAATAATATTAAATGTCTATATGTAGATTCTAAAAATAATATTTGGATAAGTGGTTTTAAAGGAGGTAATATTATTAAACCAAATGGAGAAATAAAACACTTTTTTTATGATGAAAGCACTAATTTGGGACTTAGTACTACGGTCGTTTTTGAAGACTATAAAGGGACTATGTGGGTAGGGACAGAGTTTGACGGACTTTTTAAACTTGTGGGTAATAAGTTTACTCCGGTAAATCTAAAAATTAGTGATATTTCAATTATAGGAATTAGAAGTATTGAAGAAGATAAAAAAGGAAAGCTGTGGCTTAGTACCACCAATCAAGGTATAGTTTGCTTTAACACTGTTAATAATAGTATAGCTAAATATTATACTCAAAAAGACGGAGTTATTAGCAATCAGTTTAATAATAAGGCTAGTTTACATATCGGAGATTCAGGTTTTATGTTTGGAGGACCATCCGGTGTGTCTTATTTTAATTCCAACAATTTAATTAGAAATAAATATGTACCGCAAGTATTAATAACCCATTTTAAATTAAAAAATAAATCTATAAATGTAAATAGTAAAGAGGGATTACTTACTGAAACTATAACATTTACAGATGACCTAAAACTTGCCTACGACCAAGGGAATTTTAGTATCTCCTTTTCTATACCCAGCTTTATAAATTCAAGTAAGAATAGTTACTTATACCGTTTAAAAGGACTTGAGGATGAATGGACAGAAACCACAGAAAACACAGCGTCCTATACCATTCAAAACCCTGGAAATTATACTTTTGAAATAAAAGGGGTTAATAATGATGGCTTTTCAAATAAAGTTCCTACGAGGTTAAATATTCATGTAAATCCTGCACCTTGGAGATCTTGGTGGGCTTTTTTATTTTATGGAGTATTTATATTTTATGTTTTGTATTATTTAATGAACATATTAAAGTCAAAAACAAAATTAAAGCATCAATTAGCTTTAGAAAAAATAGAAGCAGAACAAATTAAAACAGTTAATAAGCATAAATTAGAATTTTTTACTAATATATCTCATGAGCTAAGAACACCACTTACCTTAATCCTTGGCCCCCTAAATGAAATACTTGATAATTATAGGGGGAGCAGCACAATGTATAAAAAATTGAAAGTTATAGAGAGTAGTGCTAATCACTTACTACAACTCATAAACCGCTTGATGGATTTCAGAAAGCTCGAAAATAATTTAATGAAACTGGAAGCGGCGGAAGGAAATATAGTGAAGTTTTTAAAAGAAATATATTTGTCTTTTTCAGAATATGCTAAAAATGGAAATTACGATTATACTTTAGAAACTACTTCCGATAATATTCAGGTCTATTATGATCGCTATAAGCTAGAGCGTGTGTTTTATAACTTAATTTCAAACGCATTTAGATATACACCAAAGGGAGGGAAAATTACATTAAAAGTTATTGAATATCCTGATGAAATTTGTATTAAGGTAGAGGATTCGGGTGTTGGGATTGCTGAAGAATATAGAGATAAAATTTTTGAACGTTTTTTTGAATTGTCTATAAATAATAAACCGGATAATGACTATAATAAAGGAACAGGTATAGGTTTATCAATAGTAAAGAATATAGTAGACTTGCACAAAGGCAAAATTAGTGTTTCTGGTAACAAAGATGGTAAGGGAACCGTTTTTTCATTCAAACTACCATTAGGAAAAGAATATTTGGATGAAACTGAAATTATTCAAGATTTTAAATTCTCTGATGATTTGGAGCAATATGTTAATCAATTAGAAGGTCAGGAAGTAGTGCTTGAAAAAGATGTTTTTGAGCTTCAACATATTCAGGAAAAAAGTACGATACTTATTGTAGAAGATAATAAGCAACTTAGAAAATTTATTGTAGATATTCTTATTTCCGAATATAATGTTTTAGAAGCGGAAAATGGAAAAGTAGCCTATAAGCTAGCTATAGGTGAGCCAGTAGATCTCGTAGTAAGTGATGTAGTAATGCCAGAAATGACGGGTACTGAGTTATGTTCTCTAATTAAGGAAGATATTAGAACAAGTCATATTCCTGTGATTTTGTTAACATCAAGGTCTTCGTTGATTTTTAAAATGGATGGGTTGGAAAGTGGAGCAGACGATTATTTAAGCAAACCTTTTAATGTGAAAGAGTTGAAGCTAAGAATTAAAAATATTTTGAGTACAATCTCCCGTTTAAAGGAAAAAATAAATTCTAATGAAATACTGCAACCCGATGACGTTGTATTGTCTTCATTAGATGAAAAACTGTATAATAAAGCATTATCCATAGTGGAATTAAATATTAGTAATGAGCAATTTGATATCTCATTTTTTTGTGAAGAACTAGGGGTGAGCAGAACGGTCTTGTTTAAAAAAATTAAGGCATGGACTGGATTTTCACCTAAAGATTTTATTCAGCATATACGTTTAAAAAGAGGAGCACAGTATTTGGAGCAAGGAGAGTTAAATATCTCTCAAATTAGCTATAATTTAGGATTTAAAAACCCTAAATACTTCAGTAAATGTTTTAGAAAAAAATTTGGTAAAACACCAACAGAGTATATAAAAACCTTTGGAGATTATTAAAATGAAATTATTTCCGGAAACAAGTTAAGATTACCTCGCAATATATTGTAAAAGAATTAGTTTACTCTTTTTGAGTATTTATTTACCCCTCTAGTTGTTTAGTTTTGACGTGATTAGCAAATAATAAAGAGTTTGCTTTTTAATATAGGTTTATAACTAACTAATTAAACTAATGAAAAATAAGAAAATCAATGTCTTGGAATTAGCCATAATTTTGATTGTGGTATTTTGTTCTTTGATGCTTATTTATTTAATAGGCGAACTATAATTTATATGGTTCACTTAATCCGTTTACCGTTGCTGTAGAATAAGATTTCCCTAAGGGGTCTGGATATATTGATCTCCATGACCCTACTATCAATACTGAAAAATAAGAATAAAAATATAAGGAGTTATAATTATGTTTTTAATATTGATGTTGGACATTATATAAATCTCTTAATGATAATTAAGTCAGGACAGAACAGGACAATCAATAAATATTAATAGATTAATTTTAATTTTTTGAATTTATAAAGAGAATATTATTTTAAATTAAATCAATAATTTTTGTAGCTATTACTATGTATAAAAGTCGTTTTTTATTAGGTCTGTTTAGTGTTGTTTGTGGTTTAAATCTCACTAATGCGCAGCAAAAAAATAACCAAGAAAAGCCAAACATTATATTTATCCTTACAGATGATCAGCGTTTCGATGCGATTGGTTATGCGGGTAATAAATATGTGGAAACTCCAGAAATGGATAATTTGGCAAAATCTGGAACATATTTTAAAACAGCCATTGTTACAACACCTATTTGTGCAGCAAGTAGAGCTAGCATATTAACAGGATTGCACGAACGATCACATAACTTTAATTTTCAAACAGGGAATATTCGAGGAGAATATATGGAAAGCTCGTATCCTACACTTCTTAAAAATAATGGGTATTATACTGGTTTTTATGGTAAATATGGTGTTCGATATAATGATTTAGATAAGCAATTTGATGAATATGAATCTTATGACCGAAATAACAAGTATAAAGATAAAAGAGGCTACTATTATAAAACAATCGATAAAGATACAGTTCATTTAACGCGTTACACGGGCCATCGGGCATTGGAGTTTATTGATAAGAATGCAACTAATAATAAGCCATTTTGTTTGTCGTTAAGTTTTAGCGCACCACATGCCCATGATGGTGCTATAGATCAATATTTCTGGCAAAATACTACCGATAAGCTTTTACAAGACACTACAATTCCTGGTCCTGAACTTGCTGATAATAAATATTTTGAAGCCCAGCCTAAAGCTGTTAGAGATGGTTTTAATAGGTTACGTTGGACATGGCGTTACGATTCTCCCGAAAAGTATCAGCACAGTCTAAAAGGATATTACAGAATGATTTCTGGAATAGATTTGGAAATCAAGAAAATTAGAGAAAAACTAAAAGAAAAAGGTTTAGATAAAAATACGGTAATCATCGTAATGGGAGACAATGGTTACTTTTTAGGAGAGCGTCAATTAGCAGGTAAATGGTTAATGTACGATAACTCTATTCGGGTGCCATTAATAGTTTTCGATCCTCGTGTAAACAAACATCAAGATATTAACGATATGGTATTGAATATTGATGTACCCTATACTATTGCAGATATAGCAGGGGTAGAAGCCCCTAAATCTTGGCAAGGTAAAAGTTTAATGCCTATTGTAAAACAAGAAAGAAATACAATTGAAAGAGATACCATTCTTATAGAGCATATATGGGATTTTGACAAAATTCCTCCAAGTGAAGGTGTTCGTACTGAAGAGTGGAAATACTTTCGTTATGTGAATGACAAAACTATAGAGGAACTTTATAACCTCAAGAAAGACCCACAAGAGATAAATAATTTAATAGGAAAGAAAAAATACCAAAAAGTAGCCCATAAGCTTCGCGAAAAACTAGAGGAGTTAATTAAAAAGAATAGCAATGAATTTAGAGCAGCTCCAACCGATTTAACAGTCGAGCTAATAAGAGAGCCGGAAACCGAAGTTAAAGTTTTCGATTTAAATCCAGAACTTGGATGGGCGGTACCATTAGGTTCCAAATTTCAATCTGCTTATCAAATATTAGTAGCATCTAAGGAAGCCACTGTTAATGATAATAATGGTGATGTTTGGGATAGCGGTCAAGTACGTTCAACAAAATCTACTAATGTAGAATACCAAGGAAAACCATTAAAAGTAGGAGAAACTTATTATTGGAAAGTTCGAATTTGGGATGAGGAAAACCGTTTAGTTGATTATTCAAAAGCTCAGAAATTTACTATAGGTGAAAGTGATAGTTATATTATTTCTACCGAAAACAAGTTCGTTATCGATAAAATTAAACCAGCAACATTTGAAAAGAGAGGGGCTTTTTATTTTATAGACTTTGGTAAAGCTGCTTTTGCAACAATGGATTTTAAATATGTAGCAAAAACACCACATACCTTAACTGTTAGAGTCGGAGAAATGATAGATAACCAGGGCAACGTTAACCGTACACCTCCTGCAAAAAGTAATATTCGTTATCAAGAGTTGAAAATTAATGTAAAACCAGGTCAAACCAACTATAGAATTCCTGTTCAAACAGACGAAAGAAACACAAGAGCCAACAAAGCCATTCCCTTGCCTGATGGGTTTCCTCCATTGGTGCCATTTAGGTATGTGGAAATTGAAGGGGCTCAATCCGAAATAGAAGCAAATGATGTTGACCAATTAGCGTTTCATACGTATTGGGATGAAAAAGCTAGTAGTTTTAATAGTAACAATGATATTTTAAATCAAGTATGGGATCTAAGTAAGTATTCTATAAAAGCAACTACGTTTAACGGACTATATGTTGATGGAGATAGAGAGCGTATTCCGTACGAAGCAGATGCTTATCTTAATCAGTTAAGTCATTACACAACCGACAGAGAATATGCTATGGCAAGAAGAACCATAGAATATTTTATGAAACACCCAACATGGCCAACCGAGTGGCAACAACATGTCGCTTTGTTGATTTATGCAGATTATATGTATACGGGTAATACCGAATTAATAGAACGCTACTACGAGTCGTTAAAGCATAAATCGCTTTATGAATTGTCAAATGATGACGGTTTAATTACCTCTACAAAGGTAGACGCAGAGTTTATGCGTAAACTCGGTTTTGAAGAGGGGTACAAAAAGCCACTTACAGATATTGTAGATTGGCCACCCGCTAATTTTAACGGAAGCAAAACAAAAGGAGAACTCGATGGATTTGTATTTAAACCTTACAGTACGGTAATAAATTCGTTCTTCTACGAGAATATGAAAATCATGTCAGAATTTGCAAAAATACTTGGTAAAACTCATGAAGTTCTCGATTTCGAATTAAGGGCTTCAAAAGCTAAAAAGGCAGTTAACGAGCAAATGTTTGATAAAGAACGTGGTATTTATGTTGATGGGATAGGTACAGACCACGCATCTTTACATGCTAATATGATGCCTTTGGCATTTGGCTTGGTACCCGAAGAATATTATGAATCGGTTGTTAATTTTGTAAAGTCTCGGGGTATGGCTTGCAGTGTATATGGTGCACAATTTTTAATGGATGGCTTATATAACGCAGGCGAAGAGGATTATGCGCTCGATTTATTGGCCAGTACTGCCGAAAGGAGTTGGTACAACATGATTCGTATTGGATCTACAATTACTTTAGAAGCCTGGGACAATAAGTATAAAAATAATTTAGATTGGAATCATGCTTGGGGTGCAGTGCCTGCAAATGTTATTCCAAGAGGGTTGTGGGGTATCAAACCTAAAACTCCAGGATTTGGAATAGCTACAATAAAACCGCAAATGAGTACGCTAAAAACAAGTGAAATTACAGTACCAACGGTTCGTGGTGCTATAAAAGCTAAGTACACCCATATTAGTTCCCGATTGCAATCTTACGAAATTGAAATACCGGGTAATATGGTAGCTGAGTTTTCTTTAGGTGATATAGAGGGAAAAGATTTAATCCATAATGGAGAGAAGGTGGCTTCTGCTTTTGATGCTGTTCAATTATCTCCTGGTAAGCATACCATTCAATTAAAAATCAATTCGTTTTAATTGAAGTGAAGCGTGTAGAAATTAAATAAAATGAGCGATTACAACAGTTTTATTGTGATAAAATAGCAATAGAATAGTCTTTCAATTTCATGGAAAATAAAAAAATTAATTGGGGAATTATTGGTTGTGGAGATGTAACCGAAGTTAAAAGCGGACCTGCTTTTCAGAAGGTTAAAAACTCCTGTTTAATAGGTGTTATGAGACGACAAGAAGCCAAAGTTATTGATTTTGCTAAACGTCATGGTGTTGCTTATTGGACTACGAATGCAACTGAATTGATAGAAAATAAAGAGGTAAATGCGGTTTACGTGGCTACACCGCCTTCATCCCATTTAAAATATGCACTTCAAGCTATTAAAGCAGGAAAACATGTGTATTTAGAAAAACCAATGGTCCTTAATACACATGAAGCAGAAGTGCTTTTAAGTGCTGTAAAAAAAAATAAAGCCAAAGTTACTGTGGCGCATTACCGTCGCGAATTGCCTGTTTTTAAAAAGGTGAAAACATTATTGGATAGTAATAGTATCGGCAAAGTGGCTTCAGTAAAAATAGTAATTAAACAAAAAGATAATACGAGCTTAATAGCTAAGACTGAAGACAATTGGAGATTGAACCAAGAAATTTCTGGAGGTGGATATTTTCATGATATTGCTCCTCATCAAATCGACTTAATGTGTCATTATTTTGGAGAGGTTGAAATCATTAAAAAGGGATTCCAGGACGTAGCGCAATATTCGAAGCAAAATGTAGCTGGCGAGATGATATTTAAAAATGGGGTAAAGTTCACTGGCCTCTGGAATTTCAACGCGTCCGAAGATATGGATAGCTGTATTATTCATGGAGAAAAAGGGCGTATAGTATTTTCTTTTTATAACGATACGATAAGCCTATCGGTTTGTGGAAAGACCGAAATTTATAAATATGACACACCCGAACATGTGCAACAACCTATGATTGATAAAACCGTGCACTATTTTTTAAGTAATAGTCTTAATCCGTGTTCTGTATGCGAGGCTGCCGTTGTAACCCAAATCATGGATGTGTTTTGTGGAATTAAATGAATTATAATTTTTAATAGAAAAATAAACGATTTAAGCTAAAATGAAGAAATTACTATTTACATTTTTAATAACAACGGGTACTATACTTTTTTCTTGTCAAAAAAGTGAAGCACAATCAAAAGATTATAAAGATGCTCGTTTATCTGTAGAAGAACGTGTAGAGGCTTTATTGCCCAACCTTTCTTTAGAAGAAAAAGTATCTCAAATGCGTATATTTCATGCAAACATTGGGGTAGAAGCAGATGAAAAGGGAAGCTTGAAATTATCTGATAGAGTAGTAAAAAAACTTAAATTAGGTATAGCAGGAATAAAAAATCCAGCAGAACATATGGATGCTCTTGCTGCTGCAAAATTTAATAATGAACTTCAAAAATACATTATAGAGCATAACCGTTGGGGAATTCCAGCGTTATTTGTTACCGAATCTTATAATGGTGTGGATGCCGAAGGGTGTACAAAATTTGGTCGTCCCATTGCATCAGCGGCGTCATTTAATCCGGAATTGGTGAATCGTATTTGGGATGTGGTAGGAAAAGAAGCTCGTTTACGTGGGATGCATATGTGCCATTCTCCTGAAGCCGATTTGGTTAGAGATCCGCGTTTTGGACGGATGAGTGAGGCCTTTGGAGAAGATACTTATTTAACAACCCAAATGGTTACTAATGCCATAAAAGGGGTTCAAGGGGATTATGAAGGTTTAGGTAAAGGTACACATATTGGTGCTGTGGCTAAGCATTTTGCAGGATATGGACAGGTGTTAGGTGGTACTAATTTTGCTGCCATTGAAATATCGGATAGAACATTAATAGATGAAATATATCCACCTTTTGAAGCCGCAGTTAAAGATGCTAAATCTTTAGGTATTATGGCATCACACGGCGATCTAAATGGTATTGCGAGTCATGGAAATCCTCAATTATTAACGGGGACACTTCGCGATGATTGGGGGTTTAAGGGTTACGTTGTCTCTGATGCTAATGATATTGGACGTTTACATTATTTTATGAAAGTTGCTGAAACACCTGAAGCAGCCGCACAAATGGGATTAGAAGCTGGTGTAGATATAGATTTGTATGCGGAAGATGCTTATGCTTTACTTCCTGAAATGGTAAAGAAAAATCCTGAAATTGAAAAATTAATAGATAGATCGGTAAGACGTGTTTTAAGAACTAAATTTATATTAGGATTGTTTGATAACCCATATATCGATATTGCAGAAGTTGAAAAAGGAGTGCGTGCACAATCATCGTTAGAATTAGCAAAGGAGTCCGATTTAGAATCTATTATTTTACTTAAAAACGAAAATAATACGCTTCCGTTAAATAAAAATAAAAAAACTAAAATAGCGCTTTTAGGGCCTTTGGTTAAAGAGAATACAACAGAAATGTTTAAATCTGTTGTTGGTAAGAATATTCAATTTGTATCAGAAAAAGGATTTCATTTAACGGATGAAAAAGGAGGGAATCCTAAGTTATTAGATAAAGATCCAAAAGCCATAGCTAAGATGGTTGAAATAGCTAAAAATTCAGATTTAACTATCTTATTTTTAGGAGGTGATGAGTTTACTTCAAAAGAAGCTTTTTTTACAAACGCTATTGGAGATCGAGCAACTATTGCTCCCGTTGGTGCTCAAGATGAACTTATAGAAAAAATAAAAGCTATAGGAAAACCTGTAATTGTGGTTTTAAAACACCGTAGAACACTCTCTATTAATACCATTTCGGAGCAAGCTGATGCTATTTTAGACACCTGGGATTTAAGTGAGTTTGGAGATCAATCAACAGCTAAAATCATTTTTGGAGTGGTGTCACCTTCTGGTAAATTACCTGTTACGGTTCCCCGATCTATTGGTCAATTACCTTTTCATTATAGTATGAAAGAAATCAATTATAAAAAAGGGTACTTATTTATGGAAGATGGTCCCATATATCCCTTTGGTTATGGTTTAAGTTATGTTAATTTTGAGTATTCGAATATTAATATTTCTAATTCAGAAATCACTCCTGATTCTGTAATTGAAGTTAGTATAAAAGTTACAAATACAGGGGCTATCAAGGCTAAAGAAGTGGTTCAAATGTATATAAAAGATGAAATAGGCTCGGTAACTAGACCCGATAAAGAGTTGAAGGGGTTTGATAAAATTCAACTCAATCCAGGAGAAAGCCAAACCGTAAGTTTTAAAATTACACCTAAAATGTTGAAATTTACTGGACTTAACATGGAAAAAATATTAGAGGCAGGAAGTTATACTGTAAAAGTAGGTTCATCATCAGAAAATTATTTAGAAACAACATTTAAACTAAAAAAATAAAAATGAAAAAATTGGTATTAAAGTTACTGGCAGTATATACGTTAATTGGTTGTGCAGTGCCTCACAAGGCAGTTGCACAAATGGCGTTAGATAATTCTGAGATTGAAGCATCAATGATTAAAGCCTTAGAGTGGCAAGAAGCACACCCTATTTTTGCTATCGCTCCTACAGATTGGACGGCAGGGGCCTATTATACCGGAGTGGCTCGAGCACATAAAACCACCAAGGATATGATGTATATGGCTGCTTTAAAAAATCAAGCGTATAATAACGATTGGCAAACGTATAATAGATTATACCACGCCGATGATGTGGCTATATCGTACAGCTATCTCTATGTTGGAATGAACGATAAGCGACCAGGTTTTGTAAACTTAGAACCTACTCAGAAATTCTTAGATGCACATTTATTTGAAGATAATATTTGGAAATCGGGTAAAGATAAAACCACTAGTGGTAAAACTATTTTATGGTGGTGGTGTGATGCTTTATTTATGGCGCCGCCCGTATTAAATTTATATGCAAAGCATACTAATCAGCCTAAGTATTTAGATGAGATGCATAAATTTTATATGGAAACCTACAATCAATTATTCGATAAGGAAGAGCGCTTATTTGCAAGAGATATGCGTTATGTTTGGAAGGGCAATAATAAAGATGAGAAAGAACCAAACGGAAAGAAAATATTTTGGTCTAGAGGAAATGGCTGGGTATTAGGAGGTTTAGCACTACTTTTAGACGACATGCCTAAGGAATACAAACACCGACCATTTTATGAAAATCTTTTTAAAGTAATGGCGTCAAGAATTTTGGAACTGCAACCAGAAGATGGTTTATGGCGTACTAGTTTATTATGTCCTGAAGCTTATGACCACGGCGAAGTAAGCGGTAGTGGCTTCTATACATTTGCTTTAGCATGGGGTGTAAATAATGAAATATTGGATAAGGCGAAATACCAACCAGCTGTAAAAAAAGCATGGCAAGCATTAAAGAAATGTCAACACAGCGATGGTAGAGTAGGTTGGGTTCAAAATATTGGAGCTTCTCCTGAGCCTGCGTCTGCAGATAGCTGGCAAAATTTTGGTACCGGAGCATTTTTAATGGCAGGAAGCGAAGTTCTGAAATTAAAATAAACTAAATATTCGTTGGTATTCATAATATACTTGGTAGCCTGAAAATAATTTGGGGATACCTAAAGTATAATATTATAACAGAAAACTGATAAGTATAAAATTAATCGTAATAATAAAATAGATGAATTTTCCTAGATTAAAGTTTTTTAAGAATTTAATGTTTTTATTTATTGTAATACTTTCTATAAGTTGCCAGAATAAAAATAAAAAGGATAAACCATCAACTATTTTAGACCAACAGAAACGCCCCAATATCTTATGGTTAGTTACTGAAGATATGGGGGCGTATATTCCGCCTTTTGGAGATTCAACAGTAGTAACACCACATTTAAGTCGATTAGCAAATGAAGGTGTGATTTATCCCAATTTGTATTCAACTTCTGGGGTTTGTGCTCCAAGTCGGGCGGCAATAGCTACGGGAATGTATCCGTCAAGTATAGGGGCAAACCATATGCGAACCAATAGCTACACAAAAGAAAGAGGGCTTCCTGCCTACGAGGCCGTACCGCCTTCTGATGTAAAAATAATTAGTGAATGGTTACGTATGGAAGGCTATTATTGTACTAATAATTATAAAACAGATTATCAATTTAATGCCCCAGCCACGGCATGGGATGAAAGCAGTGTTTATGCCCATTGGAGAAACAGAGCAGATAATCAACCGTTTTTTGCCGTTTTTAATTTTACAGAAACACATGAGTCGGGGTTGTTCGAGCCATACGGATTTAGAGAAATTGAAACCCGTCTATATCACGCAGGAGATAGAAATTACAATTGGAAAAACAAGAATGCTTCTCATGCGAAAAATAGAATGGCAGAGGCGGAAACACCAAAGCACCTTCCGTTGGATACAGAATTTAATATCCCTCCGTATTTACCAGATACAGATGTTGTGAAACGAGATATGTGGAAGGTTTACAACAATATTGCCGAAATGGATAGCCAAGTAGGTGCGGTATTAAAACAATTGGAGGATGATGGCTTATTGGAAAACACCATTATCTTTTTTTATGGGGACCACGGTGGCCCATTACCTAGAGAAAAGCGACTTATTTATGATTCGGGATTAAACACTCCCATGATTATTCGTTTTCCGAAAAAGAAGCGTGCAGGAACAAAAGATGATCAATTGATAAGTTTTGTAGATTTTGCCCCAACGTTATTGGCGCTTATAGGAGAGAAACCAAAACCATACATGCAAGGACAACCCTTTTTAAATGCTTATAATACAGAAAAACGAGAATATATACATGCAGCTGCCGATCGTTTTGATGCAGAAACAGATGTGATAAGAGCTGTGAGAGACCAACGTTTTAAATATATTAGAAATTATAGGCCAGAACAAGGGTATTATTTGCCAATAACATATAGAGAGCGAATTCCAACCATGCAAGAATTATTGAGGTTGAAAACAGAGGGTAAACTTAATGATATTCAAAAACAGTGGTTCAGGGAAAGAAAACCCAAAGAAGAACTGTTTGATTGTGAAACAGATCCTTTTGAGTTAAACAATTTGGCGGATAACCCTAATTATCAAAATAAACTTAGCGAATTAAGTAACGAAATGGACAGGTGGTTAAAAACGATTGGTGACAATCCTTATTTGCCAGAAGTAGAGCTGATTAATAAGCTATGGAATGAAAATAAAACACAACCAAAAACATCCGTCCCCATTATTTCTAATGAAAATGGAAAAGTAAAAATAACATGTGAAACCGTTGGAGCCTCCATTGGATATAGAATAATAAATGAAGGAGATAATACAACACAGTCATGGGACATATACCAAACTCCATTTTCAATTGCTCCTGATGTAAAATTGGAATGTTTTGCACATCGTATTGGTTTTGAGCCAAGCAAAACTATTCGTATTTCGGCATCAAATAAGCTTTAGGTTCTTAGTAATAATAAATGTTTATAACTTAAAATCATTAGTTTACCGAACATAAAGATAGGTTTGTCTTTCATAGTGTTTTTTTTATGAAAAGCCTGTTTTGGGGGATATTATAGCACGCTTGTATTCTATTCATTAGAGAGCTGTTTATTCAATTATAAAATAATAATAGGAGCTTTTTTAAACGGGGGCTTGCTAAGCAGCCTAAGTAAACTCTATCTCAAATTAGCATATTCAAGAGGTTCTAAAAACTAAAAATAGTACTAGGTAATATAGAAATAAATAAAGTTTAATGATAGATAAAAAAATAAGCAGGTTGTCAAAAACGATAATAATATTGTTTTTGCTTTATCCATTAATTTCTATTAAGGCGCAAGCACAAATTGTTTTGGAAACAGATTTTACAAATCCTACAAATGTGAAACAAGAAATGCGCTATCATTTAAACGTTTTCAACAGGATTACGCCTTTAAATGGGGTTAAGGTTTCAAAAGCCAACGGTAATTCTAAGATTTGTATAGTAAGGCCGCTTGGAGGTATTGCTAGTAAAGGAAAGGCTGATATAACCAAGGATTCTTATAAGTGGGATGCTAATTCTAAAAAATTCTATACAGATTTTACCTTGTTAAAAAAGCAGATAGATGGTGTTTTTAATCAAGGGTTAGGTATTCATCAAATTGTATTAGATAATCCATCCTGGGCATTTCAACGTAATGAAAAGGGAGAGCTAATTGGGGACTCTTTAAAAATTTCTACCTACGGAAACGCAGAACCTCCTAGAGACTATAAGGCTTGGGGCAATTATTTAAAAGATGTTATGGCGTTTCTTGTGGAGACTTATGGTGAAGAGAGGATGCTGAAAACACAGTTTGATATAGGTCGTGAAATAGGAACTCCAACCCATTGGTCTGGTACCAAAGCGCAGTTTTTTGAGTTTTATAAAGTATCAATTACAGCTATTAGGGAAGTGCTTCCTAAGGCAAAAGTAGGTACGCATTTCCTTTGGGGCTCTTCTAATAAAGCCTGGGGAACCGATTTTGTAAAATGGAGTAAAGCGAATAAGGTGCATTATGATTTTGTTGGTGTTTCTTTTTATCCCTTTTACGATAAACCAAACCGTACTAATTTTAAAGAAGTGTATGCTAAAGATTTTGCAGTAATTAAAGATATCCCAGAATGGGATGAAAAGGCAAAACTCGAGATGCATGAATACGCTTTAATTAAAAGCTTGAGCAAGGCAGGGAACTCCTTTGTAAATGCATCAAAAGCGCATCAAAATTCATTTATAGTCGGGCTTATGAAAATGTTTTACGAAAACAATATGCAAAATGTTTTTCAATGGGGGCAAGGAACAAAGCATGAGCTAGCCGATAAAGCCCTTTTAGAGATGCAAGGAAATATCTATTATAAGTCTAAAAAGAAAGGAGCAGAATTATCCAAAACTAGTTATGTTGATGCTATATTTTCTAAAGATGTTTCAAAGCGTAAATATAACATCTTGGCGTATAATTACAATGCTAATCCTAAAGCAGCAGCTGCAGCGCATTTAAAAATAAGTGCAAAAGTTAATATTCCGCCGGGTACAAAAGTAAAGGTAAGATCTTCAATTTATAATGAAAAAGAGGATCCCTCTCCTTGGTCTAAATGGCGTGAAATAACTACCAACGGAAATGAGAAAACCAAATCTAATATTTCTTTTGAAGCAGAGCTACCCGTATTTTCTTTTTTGAAATATGAAGTTATGCTCTCGGATTCATATTAAAAACCTTGTATCGATTGTTTTGGAGACTTAATTTTTTAAATATTATAAAGTGTAAATAAATCTTTTTTAGCATTTAAAATTTTAAGTTATACCATTTACTATATATGTTTTTTCAATTAAAACTAAAGAACTAATTACATCAATTTAATTTAACTAGTCCAAGTAATGAAGTGTAAAATTTTATCCATTCTAATTGCTATTTCTTTCTTTTGTTGTGAACCTCCAAATAACGAAAATCGAAATATTGAAAACACAATAAGTTTGCAAGAGTTAAGTGATCAATTTAAATCGCCTTCAAAGCAATATCGACCAGAAACGTGGTTTCATCTCAATGGAAACAATATAAGTAAGGAAGGATTAACTTTAGACTTAGAAGCGATTAAGGAAGCTGGTTTGCAAGGCATCCATTTGTTTAATAAAGCTGGTCGCCCTTATCCAAATGTAGAGCCTATTAAAATTTTATCTCCAGAATGGGAAGATATGATTCGGCATGCGGCCGACGAATGTCAACGTCTTGGATTAAAATTTACCATGCAAAATTGTCCAGGCTGGTCTATGACGGGGGGACCGTGGGTACCGGTAGAAGAGGCGCAGCGTGAAATCGTAGAAACGGTTTACAGAGTATCTGGAGGTAAAGTATTTAGGGAGGTTCTAGAAATTGATTCATTATATAAAACTCCAGATTACAATTATAAAGACATTCAGGTGCTCGCTTTTCCAACGCCGGAAGGAGACGATTTAGCACCTTTAAATCCTTCAGAAATTAAAACCAATAATACTTTAATTCCATGGAGTGATATTTTTAATCCCAATTCTAAAATTAGTGTTACTCGTACAGCGACACATTTGGATAAACTTTTAAATACCTATAGGTCTCAAGGGATTTCAAAAGTAAATGATGCCGATACTTGGGTTGAAACTAAGTTTAGTAAGGCTGTTATATTACGTGCTATTACTTTTCCGCAACCACGACATATTATAATGGGAAAAGAATACCCTAGGGTTGATGTCTCAATTAAAGTTGAAGCATTTATCAATAACATATTTACGGAAATAATAACCCTGAAATTACCTGATGCAAATTGGAATGATAGGCGGAAATTTCTAACGCTAGCCATTCCTGAAACCACGTCTAATATGTTTAAATTTACGTTTAAAGGCAAACATGCTATTTCACCAGAATTTATTCACTTAAACTCAAGTCCAAAATTGCATAACCATGAAGCCAAAGCGGCAAAGGTATTAAGACGCCTTGAAAAAGAGGTGCAATTTCAGTATTCTGAGAATACCATGGTTAAAAAAAACACCATCTTGAATTTAACGGATAAAATGGATCGAGATGGGAAATTGAATTGGAATGCTCCTGAAGGTAATTGGACGGTTGTACGTTTTGGTCATATCAATATGCGCCTTACTAATAAACCGGCAGTACCTGAAGCGACTGGTTGGGAGTCCAGTAAATTAGATAAAATAACGATTGAAAATCATTTACGAAAAGGAATGATTGGTAATTTAATTAAAACAGGCGGACCAATTGGAGATGGTAAATTACACGGGTTATTAATAGATAGTTGGGAAAGCCATGTACCTACTTGGACCGTAAATTCTGAAGATATGTTTAAGGAATTTGAAAACCGTAGAGGCTATAGTATGGAACTATATTTGCCAGCTACTATGGGATATGTTGTTGATAGTCCTGAGGTAACCACCAAGTTTTTAAGAGATTTACGCCAAACTATGGATGATGTTTTTGTCGATAATTTTTTTAAACATTTTGCAACCGTAGCTCACGATATGGGAGCCGAAGTATATACCGAAGGTGCAGGAGGAGAAGTGTTGCCCATTGACCCTATGAGGTATTATGGAGTAAGTGATATTCCTATGACTGAATTTTGGTATCCTAAAGCGCCATCTGCCCAAAACGAGTATGCTAAACCTATTCTTTCCGCGGCATCTGCAGTACACTTGTACAACAAAACTGTTTTGGCTGCAGAAGCATGTACGCAGGTGGGCGTAAAATGGAATGAACATCCTTTTTCAGTAAAATATTTAATAGATTATAATTTTACCAAAGGGGTAAATCATTTGGTGTTTCATACGTTTTCGCATACCCCACAAACTAATGTATATCCTGGCTCGAGCTTTGGTGGTAATATTGGTTTCCCTTTGGTTCGTGAGCAAACATGGTGGAAATACATGTCTGATTGGACCGATTATTTAGCTAGAAATCAATTTGTTTTACAGCAAGGCGAATACGTAGCAGATGTGTTATGGTATTATGGGGATCATTTTGAACGCCCACCTTTCGATTTAGATTATTTTCCTAAGGGGTATCGGTTTGATTATTTAAATGAAGAAATTTTACAAAACAAACTGAATGTTATAAATGGTAAAATCCATGTTGAAAATGGAGGAGATTACCGAATTATCAAACTAAGAGACTCTCAAGATATGCTATTATCTACAGCTCAAAAATTAAAAGAATTGGTACAGGAAGGCGCTGTAATTCTAGGAGATAAACCCATAGATTCGCCGAGTTTGATGGATGATGAAAAGGATTTAGAAAGGCTTAAATCTATAGCAGATGAGCTCTGGGGGACAACCAAAAGTGGTTTAAAACAAGTAGGTAAAGGCCGAGTGTATTGGGGGAAAACATTGGATGAGGTATTAAAAGAAGAACAAATAGTACAAGATGTTATTGTTCCAGAAGGTTTGGACATCAATTGGATTCATAGAGAAACCCAAGATGCGCACATATACTTTGTAGCATCAAAAGAGGAAGTTCCCGTTGATGTGTCATTAAGTTTTAGGCTTAATAATGTAAGCCCTCAAATATGGAATGCATTTACGGGAGAGCAACAGGGTGCTAAAATATGGAGTAGCTCTAAAAATCGAACCAATGTTGTACTGTCATTACCGTCAAGCGGAAGTGCTGTAGTGGTATTTTCAAAAGAAGATAAAAAACCTTTGGCTTCAAAGGTAACCTATAACAATCAGGTGCTCTTAAATTCTAAAATGGGCTGGTATCATATTAACGGTTCTACTGATTTTCCTAAATTAACTTGGAAAGATGATACAGTTATAGCTTCAACATCGGGCTCCTATGTTTTTCATAACAAGAATAATAACTTAACTAAGGTTATTAATGTTGATGAAGTATCGCTTCAAAATGATTGGAAATTGAATTTTGATATAGGTTGGGACACTTCAGAATCTATACAAATTCTAGAATTAAAATCCTTATCAGAACTGGAAGATGAGGCTATAAGGCATTATTCAGGAACAATAACCTATTCAAAAATAATTAACCTGAAAGAAACAGGGAAGCACACCATGTTAGATTTGGGAAAGGTTGCTAACATTGCAGAGTTATGGTGTAATGGTGAAAAAATAGGCGTTAAATGGGCTCCTCCATTTGAGTTTGATGTGACTAATAGTGTTAAAAAAGGCGATAATTTAATTGAGGTTAAAGTAACTAATACTTGGAGAAATCAACTTATTTTCGATAATACCCGCCCAGAGGGAAACAAAAAAACATGGACAACAAGTCCGCCAAGAAAAGCAGAGAAACAATTGGAGGAAACAGGTTTAATAGGACCAGTAGTTATAAGGAGTATCAGGTAATTTTATTCCGGTAGTAGGAGTTTTTTTTATTCCTGTCCAAATTTAGTTTTAAGTCACTAGTTAACAGTGAGAGAACCCATATAGGGCAGGATAGATATGTGGTGTCGTTATTAGATATTTATGTGCAAATGAACTAACTAAACTTTTTCATATGATAAAAAAACGACACTTAAACATCTCATTTTTATTGCTTTTTGTTTGTATTGCAGTACGGGTAGCTTTAAAAACATAAATTAACAAAGCTAGAAATATGTTTTTTTTTGAAAAAGTACTTTTAACACCAATTAAATCTTAATTGTTTAATTGGTGTTAGCTATGTGTGTTTTATGTAATCCTACCTAAAATGTGAAATGAGATTTCAATCTTTTCTTTACACATTCGCTAATTTTTATATGGGAGATGCATGTGTTTAAACCACTCTAAGGTTATAAGTTTCATATAAAACAAACTAAACCTTCAAGTCCTGAGGTTTTAGCTGGATATATAGAATTTTCATGGTAGGCCCTTAGCCGACCAATAGCAACTAAGAAATTAATCATTAAGCATAATTATTATGATCCAGATTGTTTGGTTAGAATAAGCAGTTATGTCTTATTACAAGGTATAACGTTTTTTTTAACATGCAATCCGTTAAAAACTAAACTAGAATTTTAAACTAATTTTAATGAAAACAAAAATACAATTAAGCACTACAAGAAACTATGGAATGTTAATGGTGTTTCTATTAGTCTCGTACTTATCATCTTTTAAAATATCGGCACAGGTTACTTTTATGGATAGCACGAAGGTTACTAACGATGCTTTTTATTTTTGGAAAGAAAGCGACCCTAAACCATACCATTATGGAGCTAGTATTAATCCGCATGGTAATTGTGTGAAAGTTTCAAATGGTTATGTGTTTTATACATGGTACCGGGGTGGTTGGAGCAATCGTGCCTTAATGGTTTCTCGTAAGAAAATTGGAGAAGGAACATGGGTGCATGTAGCGCTACCTGCTAAGTTAAGTTTGGTTGGCGGAAAAGGAGATACGCATTTAACCACCAATATAGGAATTTGCCCCATAGATGGTACAGTACATTTAATGTTTGATCACCATAACGAAGATTTAAATTATATAAGATCGAAGAAAAATATAGCATTTGCTCCAGATAGTGAGTTTACTGCCGAGAACTTTCTTCCTCAACAAAACTACTTAACGCCTGGAAAAGTGGTTGGCGGGGTTACTTATCCCGATTTATTTAACAATGACCAGGGAGAAATGTATTTCGAACGAAGGTTGGGGTCTGCCGTTGGTGGCGATATTGTTATGACGTATTACAATGGAGATACTTGGTCACAGGAAACGACAATAATAAAGGGACGAGGTTCAGAAGTAACTCAAGGAGAGCGTAATTTTAGCTACGGTAGTGCTCACTTTATTAATGGTAAATTTTACTACACCTATTCGCCACGTTGGGCAGAGTCTCCAACAGTATTAGGAGAAGGCGTTTATTTGATGGAATTAGGTCAGAGAATGGATAGTAAAGCAACAAATGTAACAGGGGAAAGTTTCGATTTACCCATTATTGACCACGCTCCATTTTTTATTTCCGACCCTCGCAGTGTTCCTGATAATGCGGGATGGGCAGGAGGACCTCAAGTTGCTATTTCGCCCAAAAATGATATTTATATGTACATTCAACCTAAAAAGACAACGCATTATAATTATCTGAAAAAAGCAGGAGAAACAGAATTTATTGAAGATAGAGGCAAAGGGGGGTTAGGTACCTTTTATGGAAATCGTATGTATAAATTTGTTACTAGTGGTGAAGATCTTGTAGTAAATAGTTGTTTAGCAGGGACCTATGAATGGCGTGAAGATTTTAGAATGAATGTTGGTGCACGCTTTAGGAAAAGTGTTAAAATCATGGATAACGGAACTATTGTAGCCATATTTAGCGAGCGAGTTGATAGCGATAAAGTACCTATTTATTGTTATGTATTAAAAATTGAAAAAGAAGATTACATCCCCCAAACCATAAGTTTTGAAGCTATCGAGGAAAAAACAGAAGGCGATACCAATTTTCAGTTAGATGCAACAGCCAGTTCTGGGTTACCTGTTTCATATATTTCCACAAATACCAATATAGCTCGCATTGTTAATGGTAATACCGTAGAGATTATAGGTGTTGGATCTTGTAATATTGTGGCAAGTCAGGTAGGAAATGGAGTCTATGATAATGCACCGGATGCATCTCAAACCTTGGTGGTTCATGCAAATGCCTCTAAAACAAATCAAACTATTCAATTTGAGTTAACTTCAACTACTCATGTTTGGGGTAGCCCCGATCAAACTTTAAACGCTATAGCAAGCTCAGGATTAGTTGTTCAATTTGAAAGCACTAATACCAATGTAGCTGTTGTTTTAGAGGGGAAAGTACATGTGAAACGGGCCGGGAAAACCACTATCAATGCGTTACAACTAGGTGATGATACTTACAATGCGGCACCTATTGTAGGCCACGAACTTGTAGTACCTTTAAAGGAACAGGAAATTACTTTTTTAGAAATTCCGGAAGTAACATCAAGCGACCCAGCATTCCAACTTCAGGCTACAAGTAATAATCCGGATGCAAACCTTAGGTTTCTATGTCCAAATAACCAAGTGGCTATTGTTTGGAGTAATCAAGTTAGACAGGTTTTGGGAGCTGGCTCTGCTACCATTACTGTCTCTGGCGCGGGTAATGAGTTTTTTACTTCGGCACAAACTACCCAAACTATAAAGGTGAATCCAAAAACTCATATCATACCTACAGATATTGAAGCAGAATATTACACAACAAAAAGTGGTGTAAATATTACTAGGTGGAGTAATACCGTATTTTATCTAAATTCATGGAACATTGATGATTTTGCTGAATATACTATTGATGTACCCGAAGATGGTGTATACGAAATTGAGGTTTTTGCAGCATCGCCCGGGTCTTCTAAAAAACTTAAAGTGGTTAGTGGTTCAACTAAACTCGCCGATATAGCCCTTACGGTAACACCAAATCTAACTGTATTTAAAGGCTCTAAAGCAAATATTGCGCTTAATAAAGGCGTGCAGAAAATTAAATTAGTGGGCGTTATTGGAGGCTTTAACTTCGACCGCATGAAAATAACTAAAGGACAAGTAGTAGGTGGTGCTGATGGAGAAGGTGTTTACAAGTTAATTAATGTAGGTACTGGGAAATTTTTGGGTGCAGGAGTGGCAGGTAGCCAACCGGTAATTATGCAGGATTCTGGTGAAGGGCTAGATAGAAAATGGGAGTTTGTTAAAACTACTGTTGGAGGTGTAGATTATTATAATATAGACAGTAAAGACAATGGTATATTGCGTTATACAGGAGCAGGGTTTTCTGTAGGTCCATATCTTGTAGTAAGTACAACCAAAGAATCTCCGGCAGGTGATACCGATAAAATATGGACAATACATTATAACGAAACAGATAATACCTTTAGGTTTGAGGCTAAAAGCAATGGCAAGTTTTTGTATCATGATATAGATGGTAATTGTTACAACATAAGTGCTGATGCGGATGATGCTAGAAGTAAATGGAAGGTTGAAGGCCATGGAGGCCCATTACTAAATCTGAAAAATCAAGATATGTTGGTGACTTCTATAAAAGTATATCCTAATCCAGCAGAAGCAAGCTTTACGCTAGCCCTAAACAATTTAAATACGTCACATATCAAAATATATAATATTTTAGGCAAGCTTGTTTTTGAAACAACCACAAATGAGAAAAACATGCAAATAGTGAACCGTGGGCAATTTACATCCGGAATTTATTTAATAAAAGTTTTAACCGATAACCAAAAGGTATTTTACACTAAACTTATAATTAAGTAAGACCTTTTGTGAAAGGTACACCGGGAATTAGGATAGTAATAATAATAATTTTTTTGATAAAAACAAATATATGAAAAGACGTAACTTTATACAGCTTTCAACCTTTGCCGGGATTGGCTTGTCTCTCCCAATTTCTGGTGTTTTTAGTGCTTGTTCAAATCATTCAGAGCATTCATTGGAATTTAAAAATTTAGTTTCTGGTCTATTAAAAGATTGGTGTGATGGGATGATTAAAGTGCAGATTAAAAATCCGTCTAATTTAGAGGAACATGGAGCTTTGGGGTGTCCATCTTGTTCACATATACACGGCCGCTGTATGGATGCTGTTTATCCATTTTTATATATGGCCGATGTTACTGCCGATAAAAAGTATTTAGAAGCTGCTAAATTAGTAATGATTTGGGCTGAAAATAATGTATCCCAAGACAATGGAGCTTGGACAGTTATTCCAAACCCAAAATCGTGGAAAGGCATTACCATTTTTGGAGCCATAGCCTTGGCTGAAGCCCTGTATTATCATGGCCGCGTTTTGGATAGTCAAACCCGTAAGCAGTGGACAGAGCGTTTAGCTAAAGCAGGTCAATATATTTATGACACTTTTACAATAGATTTTACAAATATAAATTATGGAGGAACAGCTATCTATGGCTTAGATTTAATAGGAGGTGTGCTCGGTAATGAGGATTTTAAATTGAAAAGCAAAAAAATGGCTCAACAAGTAACGGGCTTTTTTACAACAAAAGATCATTTATTGTTTGGAGAGTGTAAACCTGATGCTGGTAAACTTAGTGCTAAAGGTTTGCATGGTGTCGATTTAGGGTATAATGTTGAAGAAACCCTAAATAGTTTAGTTATGTATGCCTTAAAAAATAAAGATGAAAAGTTATTGCAAGTTGTAACCAAATCGCTAGAGAGTCATTTAGAATTTATGCTACCGGATGGTGCTTGGGATAATAGTTGGGGTAACCGTATGTATAAATGGAGCTATTGGGGAAGTCGAACCTGTGATGGTAGTCAGCCAGCATTCGCAATGATGGCACATATTAACCCAGCATTTGGAACCGCAGCAGTAAAAAATACTGAATTATTAAAACAATGTACTTCAAAAGGTTTGATACATGGAGGTCCACATTATATATCGGCAGGAATACCACCTTGTGTGCATCATACTTTTGCACATGCCAAACCTTTAGCTGTTTTGTTGGATCACTGGAAGCATCTTCCAGAAATTAATAAAAAAGCAGCTTTACCAAGAACGGTTGCAGATGGTGTAAAACATTTTAAAGATATTGATGTTTCTGTTTTTGCAAGGGGAGATTGGCGAGGGACCGTGAGTACCTACGATGCAGAATACCATTATAAATACGATTATCGTCAAGCTACTGGAGGTAGTTTGGGCATATTATATCACAGTAAGGTAGGATTACTTTGTGCAGCTAGCATGGCTGTTTACCAAATGGTAGAAGAATATAATCAGCAACCACAACCGGGTGAAGATATTGCTTTAACACCAAGAATTGAAACTTTTAAAGATGATGAATGGTACACAAACCTTTTTGATTTAACAGCAAGTATGGAGTCTAATGATCAAAATGGGGTTATTGAACTGTTGTCAAAAGTAAATCTTAAGAATGTAGCAAGGGAAGCCGTTTCGGAAACGGCATTTACATTTCAGTTAAAATATAGCTGTGTAAAAGATTCTCTACAAATACAGGTATCAACAAATCAAAAAATTATAGAACCAACAGCATTTGTATTACCAATAGCTTCGCCTTCTGGGGAAGCGGTGGAGTTTGTAGATGATAATGAAATAAACATTATAAAGCCAGAAGGTGTTGTCAGCATAAAATCAAATGTACCAATAAAGCTTAAAAATATTTCAGGAAGCAGACTTTTTAATATGGTTCCAGGTATTGAGGCTGTACCCATAGAAGTGTTTTTTGAAGAAGATTCTAATGAGTTATATTTAACTATAACCGTGAATTAATAAATAATTTAAAATAGGTTTTTGCTAACAGAAAAAGGGTATGTCTTTTTTATTTAAAATAATATCAAAAATCTATTTTGATATTATTTTTTTTTAGAATAAATTGTGTTAGAAAATTCTTCCAAAAGGAAGATCCTCAATATCTGTTAAAGTGTTAATTAAGCCATTTTCTACTCATGTCCATATGGCTAATAAAAGTGTCCCGTTTTTTAGTAATCAAAATTAATTATATGAAGATCTTTAGTTTCTGTAATTAATGCAAAATAAGGTTTTGTTTATAAAAAAAATGTATAAAGTACATTGTTGCATGACAAAACAGGACAGGTTAACTTCTTTTAACCTATATATTTACAACAACTAATTTTGAACTAAATGTATATGAAATTAAAAAAAACATTAAAAAATTCGCGAAATATGAGGCGAATTTTTACTGCAGCTGGGATGATACTGTCCTGCATGGGGATGACAAACGCTCAAACAGTTTCGGGAACCGTGTCTGCAGACGGTCTAGTTTTACCCGGAGTTACAGTAATAGTAAAGGGCACTTCGACAGGAGCAGTTACAGATTTTGATGGAAAGTACAGCGTAAGTGCAGACTCTCAAAGCACACTTATTTATTCTTATATAGGGTATAAAACTCAAGAGATACTTGTTGCTGGTCAAAATCAAATTAATGTAGCTTTAGAGGAGGATGTTGCAGGTCTAGATGAAGTTGTTATTGTAGGTTATGGTGAGCAGAAAAAAGAGAGTGTAGTTGCCGCTATTACTCAAATTGAAGGAGAAACTTTAATGGAAAGAGCTGGTGGTTTAACTAATATTGAAGAAGCTCTACAAGGAAATTTACCTGGGGTAACTACTATACAAGGTAGTGGAATCCCAGGTCAGTCTGATATGCAAATTTTTATTCGAGGTCAAAGTTCCTGGAACGGTGGGGGACAACCATTAATTCTTGTAGACGGTGTGCCTAGATCAATGACAGATATTGACATGAATGATGTTGAAAAACTCTCTGTACTTAAAGATGCTTCTGCTACCGCTGTTTTTGGGGTCGAAGGTGCAAATGGAGTAATTTTAATAACAACCAAACGAGGTAAAACAGGGAAAGCGCAATTATCCTTGTCTGTTAATTCTACCATTAAAATGGTTTCAAAGTTACCGGAAAAATTGGATTCGTACGACGCAATACGTCAGGCTAATAGCTCCATTCAGCGAGAATTACCAATCTCTCCGATAGGATGGGGGGATTATACACCAATGGCTATTCTTGATAAATACCGTAATCCTTCAACTCTGGAAGAAAGTTATATATATCCAAATGTAGATTGGGAAGATGAGCTTTTAAAAGATTTTGCTCAAGATTATAGAATTAACCTATCTGCTCGCGGTGGAGGGAAAAATTCTAAATATTTTGCGAGTTTAGCTTATCAAACAGTAGATGATATTTTTGATGGAGCCAAATACGATAGTGGAAAAGGATACCTGGGTGAATATAATTACGAGCGGTTTAATTACCGAAGTAATCTAGATTTTAATATTACAAAAACTACAGAGCTTTCGGTAAACCTTTCGGGGTATTTAGGAATTCGAGAATCACCAGCTAATTTAAATGTTGTAGTTAATGGACTCTATGAAATTGCCCCTAGTCTGTATACACCAGTATATCCAGATGGTTTATATGGCCAATATATAGACGATGGGTTTGGTATAACTAACCCTATTGTAAGTTTGACCAATACTGGATTTACTACCACTTCTAGCTTTCAGGTAAATACCGATGTTATATTGAAACAAAAACTTGATTTTATAACTCCAGGATTGAAATTTCAAGGACGGTTTTCGTTAGATAACAATATGAATAGCCAACAATCTTTAACAGATCCAGGAGGAGATGGTCTTGAAAATTTAGTATACCGAGTTTATGATGGAGATCAGGAATTAATTTTGTCTCCAAATGGAGTGAATGATTTTGATTTTGTTGTAAATCCATGGAGAGTTGGAACTTCATCTGTTCAAAATGGTACAAGGTCTCGTAGATTACTATACGATATGTCATTGAATTACTCAAGATCTTTTGCGGAGAAACATAATGTTACTGCATTGTTTTTATTTAGAAGACAAGAGATTGCTAGAGGAAGTGTTTTTCCAACTTTTCGTGAAAACTGGGTGAGTAGAGTAACTTATAATTATGATAATAGATACTTTATAGATATTAATGGTGCATACAATGGTTCAGAGAAATTTGGTCCTGGTTTTCGTTTCGATCTATTTCCTTCTGCAGCAGCAGGGTGGACAGTTACTAACGAGGCGTTTATGGATAATGTAGATTGGTTAAATAAACTTAAAGTGAGAGGCTCCTACGGACTTATAGGGGATGATAATTTTAGTGGTAGATGGCGTTATATTACACAATGGCAAAATGGAGGGTCTGCATTTTTAGTACCTAGCGCTTATGAAGGTAATGGAGGAAGATCTCCATATATTTACTATACGGAGCAAAGTGTTGGAAACCCTAACCTTCAATGGGAAACAGCTACTAAATATAACGTGGGTGCCGAGGTATCATTATTTAATAATTTAATCACCGCTGAATTCGATTATTTTGGAGAAGACCGAGATAATATCCTTATTGCTGGCTCACAACGAGCGGTTCCAGATTGGTATGGCACATCTCCTCCTGACTTTAATAAAGGGAAAGTAGAGGTAAGAGGGTACGAAATGGTTTTAGGTGTAGATTATACATTGGGCAACGGTTTAAATCTTTATAGTGATTTAAGTTTTACTCAAGCAAAAGATGAAGTTATAGAAAGAGATGACCCAGCGTTAAGGCCTTTTTATCAAAAAAGTAAAGGTTATACAATAGGTCAATCAAGATCAGCCATTCCTGCGGGAATATTAACAAGTTGGGATGATATTTATATGTCAACACCACAGATAAATAATCAAGGCCAAACACGCGTGGGTTATTATGATGTGGTAGATTTTGATGGCGATGGTATTTATAATAGCTCTTTTGATAATGCGCCATATGGTTATACATCACGTCCGCAAAGAAACTGGACTGCTACTTTTGGTGCACGTTACAAAGGCTTTAATCTTTCGGCTCAGTTATATGGAACACAAAATGCTCAAAGGAGTTTTGGAAATAGAACCTTCACTAATCAAACAGATTTGATTTTTAAACAAGACATAGATTATTGGACTGTAGATACTCCAAACAATACAGATACCCAACCAGCATGGCGGGCAGAAGCAGCTACTAACCCTAGAGATGGTATTTATGATGCATCATTAACAAGGCTTAAAGCGATTTCATTATCCTATAATATACCTAAAAAAACTTGTAAGAAATTAGGCGTAAAGAGTCTTCAAGTTTTTGCTAATGGTAACAATTTGTTTGTATGGACAGATTTACCAGATGACAGAGAATTTAACGGTGGACTTACCGCAGATTCTAGTTTTAGGGGAGATTATCCTACATTAAGAAGGTTTAATTTCGGGTTTAATTTGAATTTTTAAAAAAATGGTGATGAAAAATTATAAAGTAAAAATAGTATTAATCTTGGGGCTTATGTTCTCGTTTTCATGTGAAGACTACTTAGATAAAGCGCCCGAGTCAGACTTAGATCAAACAGATGTTTTTAAAAACTTCGATAACGCGCAAGGTTTTATTGAGGAAATGTATGCTTTAGTCGTAGATTACGGAACTTCAGCACACACCTTTCAAGACTATTTGTACGGAGATGATGCACATGGTAATAGAACATGGAAGGCTAGTTATCTGATTGATAACGGAGACTTGAATGGTTTAAATTCAGCTAATTATAGTTATTTAACGCCGTGGAAAGGAGCGGCTTATGGAACCGCTAATAATAATACAAATCAGGCTAATGCAAGTAGAAGACCTGGCGTATGGGATGGTAGTTTAAAAGGAATTCGTAATGCTAATATAGCAATTGCGAATGTAGAGTTAATGGTAAATTTAACTCAAGAGGAAAAAGATGTTATACTTGGACAAGCCTACTTTTTTAGAGCCTATTTTCATAATGAAATTATGAAGTTTTGGGGACGTTTTCCTTATATAAAAGAAGTAATAACTGGTGATGGTTTTACAATACCACGTCCATTAACCTATAAAGATTGCGCTTTAGAGGCTAATGAAGATTACATAAAGGCCATTGAATTATTACCTGTAGATTGGGATGATATGTTATATGGACAAAAAACCTTAGGCGAGAATATGGGGAGACTCACTAAAGGAGCAGCTTATGCTTTTCAAGGTAAAAACCTACTTCTTGCTGCAAGCCCGTTGATGCATGCTAACAATGGAAGTCTTAATACCTATGAGTATGATACAGAGTTATGCAACATGGCTGTCGATGCTTTTGCAGGGATACTAAAATTAGCAGACCAAGGGAGATATGGATTAGCGACCAATTTGGACGACTATGAAGAAGTGTTTTGGAGAACACCTGCACCTAATATGTGGCCTGGTAGTACAGAGTTTGTTTTTTCTGCTCCAGGAGGTCGAAGTGTTTCTGCTGAAATATTTATGACATCAGGAATGGATAGAGACATCCATGGAAGGTCCGGGTCCGAAATCTCTAGCCCGACCCATAATTTTATCCATAATAATTTTGGAATGGCAAATGGCTTATCAATTGAAGATGATATGAGTGGAAAGTATGGTACACCATTATATGATCCTAACAATCCATTCGAAAATCGCGATCCCCGTTTTTATAAATGGATTGTTATAGACGGCGAAGTGTTTGGAACAAAAGCAACTATACCTGCTAAACATAGAAAAGCTCAACTTTTTACAGGAGGGGAGCATCGTAGTAGTGGTAGTGATAACCAGCCATCTACAACAGGATATATGAGAAAGAAATTTTATCCTGTAGTTAATGGTGAATTTCATAGTAAGTGGAATAGAATTATAAATAAATATATGGGAGTGCGTTTACATATGAGACTTACCGATGTCTATTTAATGTACGCAGAAGCATTACATGCGGCTAAAGGAGCGACTGCAACGCCTGCGTCCTATTCATTAACTGCTGAGAATGTTGTTAATATAATGAGAGATAGAGCAGGTATTCCTCACGTTAATTCATCAATTGTTTCTGATAAAAACAAATTTATGGACGAATTACGACGCGAGAGAAGTGTAGAATTAAGTTTTGAAGCCCACAGGTGGGTAGATCTTCGCCGTTGGGGAATAGCGCATGAAGAAAAATATAGAAGGAAAACATCTTTTGAATTTCCTAAAGACCATTCGTCTTATACGGAAAAACTACTTGTTGAAAGAGTTTGTGAATACCCAAAGCATTATTGGATACCATTTGAGGCTAAACAAACACAGATTTACGAGGGATTCCCTCAAAATCCAGGATGGTAGTTTTATACAATTCGTTTTAATTAATATTAAAGAAAAAAAATGAAGATAAATAAATTATATAGGTTGCTTACTCTAGCGTGCTTAATGTTGTCTTGCTTTTGTAATGTTGCAATAGCTCAAACTGAAGGAACAGAGGTAAAAGCGACCGTGATTGATGAACAAGGTAACCCGATAAACAAAGTTAATGTTTTTGGACCCAATGGTATTCAATCATCGACAGATGTTAATGGACAGTTTCAAATTAAATTACTTAGTGATGAGACTGTGGTAATTCAAAAAAAGGGGTATGAGTCAGAACTAATTAATATGACTGATTTAACTGAGGAAATTACCCTAGTGAAATCTGCTTTTCTGGCCAATGAAGATGACCAAATAAAAATGGGGGTTGCTACCAAGCACCGTCGTGATATTGTAGGTGCCGTATCTTCAATAAATACAAAAGACCGATTAACTTATGATAATACCCAATGGGTTAGAGATTATATTAACGGTTTGATGTTAGGAGTGGAAGGATCTGCGAACGTTAGAGGTTTAGGAAATGCTGTATTTGTAATCGACGGGGTAATAGGTCGTGATCCTAACATCCTAAACATGGAAGAGGTAGAACAAATAACCGTGCTTAAGGATGCTAATTCTGTGGCTCTATACGGAAGTCAAGGTAGAAATGGAGTTATTATAATTAATACTAAACGCGGGAAAATAAATAAAAAAGAAGTTAATGTAAATGTGCGTTCTGGTATTAGAACACCACTTGCATTGCCTAATTACTTAGGTTCTGTACAGTATATGGAACTTTATAATGAAGCAAGAAATAATGATGGATTAGATAACTTTTTTGAGCCTTCTCTTATTGAAGAATTTAGGAGCAGTACAAATAAATTTCGTTATCCAGATATAGACTTCTACTCAAGTGAATACTTGCAACCTTTTGTAAATTCCACAAATGTGGTTACAGAGTTTTCTGGAGGAAATGATAAATCTCAATATTATGTTAATGCAGGATGGACAGGAAATGAAGAATGGGTTAGAACAAACTCTGATGCAAATGCAGGAACTAATCGATTTAATTTGAGAGCTAATATAGATTTTAAAGTTAACGATTGGATTACAAGTAGTATTGATGGTATTGCAATTATTAATTCAGATAAGTCGGCATTGTCAAATTTGCTAAGCGCGGGTACAACGTTTAGACCTAACGATTATTCACCTTTATTGCCAGTATCAATGGTTGATACAGAGGCTAATCCAGAACTAGCTGCACAATTAGAAGCTGCTGGAATATTTGATGGAATGTTACTAGGATCTACACAACAATTTCAAGAAAATACACCAGTTGCAAATGCAATTGCAGGAGGTTATCAAAACGATGTGTTTCGTTCTACCCAGTTTAATAATTCAATTGATTTTAATTTAGATAGAATAACCGAAGGTTTATCTGCAAAAACATATTTAAGTTTTGATTTTTATGATTCATACAAATTGTCAATTAGAAACAAATATCGGGTTTATGAACCAACTTGGGAAGATGATAAAATTATAGCATTAACAGCGTTTGGTGATGTAGATCAAAAAGATTTAACCGAAAATGTTAGTACAAACGGTTTTGTTTCTCGATTGGGTTTTTACGGATTAGTAAACTATCAAAAAACTATTGGAACTAGTCATTCAATAAATTCTACTTTTTTAGGGTACTACAACTCAGAGAAAAGAAATAGCGTACTTCAAAAAGATATTGATTCTCATTTTGGGTTTCAATTAGCTTATGATTATAAGAAAAAAATGTTTGTAGATTTTAGTGGCTCTTATGTGCATTCTATTAAACTACCAGAAGGAAATAGAGGAGGTTTATCTCCAACATTGGGTGTCGCTTATATCCTAAGTGAGGAATCTTTTCTTAAAGAAAGTAATTTTGTAGACTATTTAAAGTTAAAAGCATCTGGAGGTATTATAAAGTCTGATAAAGGGATTAACGGTTATTATTTGTACGGTGAAGATTATTCTAATGGAGGAACATTTAATTGGGCCGATGGACAAAGTTCTAACAGAAGACAAGATATCTCGCAAGGAGCAAACCCTAATATGGGATATGAAGAACGTATTGATTTAAATATTGGCTTAGAAGGTTATTTATGGAATTCACTTTGGTTCGAATTTAACTATTTCAAATCAGACCTTGATAAGCAATTAACGTTTTTAACAGATAAATATCCATCTTATTATAACACCTTTAGACCACGAGACAATTATAATAAAAATTCATTTAAAGGTTTTGAAATTGGTGCAAACTATAAAAAAGCTATTAATGATTTTACAGTAAGCTTAGGCGCTAATATTTTATATAGCGAATCTATAGCAACAAAACGATCTGAAGTTAATGAGTTTGACTACCAAAATAGAGTTGGAAGAGAAACATCGACAATTTTTGGACTAGTAGATCAAGGGTTTTATTCTGAGGCTGATTTTAATGTAGATGGTGAAGGTAATACTGTGTTAAATGATGGATTACCTGTTCCTGGCTTTGGTGCGGTACTTCCGGGAGATTTAAAATATAAAGATCAAAACGGAGATAATATTATTGATAATGATGATAGAGTGGCAATTGGACAGTCTAGTAGTCCTTTTAGCTATGGAGTAAATTTAAATTTAAACTATAAAGCATTCAATTTGTTTATTTTAGGTACTGGTCAAACAGGAGGAGATGCTATTAGGTCTAATTCCTACTTTCAAGTAAATGGTAATGATAAATATTCAGAAGTTGTTTTAGGCCGATGGACGCCACAAACCGCAAGCACTGCAACGTTCCCAAGGTTATCAACTCAAACGAATCAGAATAATTTTGGAACGTCTACTTTTTGGTTATACGATAATAGCTTTTTTAAAATTAACCGTGCACAGTTAACTTATGAATTTAATGAGACTTTAAGTAACAAATTAGGTATGAATGATTTCAGTTTAAATTTTCAAGGGACTAATATTTTAGAACTATCTAAAAACAGAGATATTCGTCAGTTAACTATTGGTGAGGCTCCTCAATTTAGATCTTATACTTTAGGTGTGAGAATGTTATTTTAATGTAAAAACAAAACTTATAAAATAGAATGAGAAATTTAATAATATATATATTACTAGTATCGGTTTTTACAGGTATGGTTGCATGTGATTCCTTGGAGCCAATCGATGAGAACAGATTGGACTTTGATTATGTGAGTACAGATCCCCAATCGGCAGAAGGATTATTATTACATGGCTATAATGGTTTAATAGACCAGTTTATCTTCTCGGAAGTAGCAACGGATGATGCTGTAAATAATAAATTAAATAACGGATATAAGCGAATGGCTCTTGGCGAGTTAACAGCGCAATTTAATCCTGCTTCACGTTGGAATACTTTTGAAAGAGTATTTTACCTCAACAGGTTTTTAGAAGTTATTGAGGCTGGTGAGATTCAATGGAATAGAGATGAAGATATTAATGCATTGTTTTATCAACGGATGAAAGGAGAAGCTTTAGCATTGAGAGCATTACATCATTTTTATGTGTTACAAGCACATGCTGGTAAAGGGGCTTCAGGTGTGTTATTAGGGATACCATATTTTACGGAGTTTATTGAAGCCGATGGTGATTTTAATAAACCGCGTTTATCGTTTGAAGGAGCTGTTGAGGCTATTATGAAAGATTTTGATGATGCTTTAGATTTATTACCTACAGATTATTCAGAAAATGAATCTGACGTAGATCCATGGTATGCAGATGTAGATTTTGGAAAGTATAAAGTAGTAAATGGTGGTCAGTATAATTTACGTATTTCTGGTAGAATAGTAAAAGCACTTAAAGCACGTTTGGCGTTGTTTGCTGCCAGTCCATCATTCTTAAATGGCCAAAATGGTTATTACAACATGGCTGCAAATACAGCGGGAGAAGTCCTAAACACTATAGGAGGTATTTCTGGTTTAGAACCTAACGGTATTGAGTTTTACACATCAGATAATGATATAAATAGTGGCGAAATGATATGGCGTGGATCTATTGGAGGCAATAGTTCAGGTTACGAGGAAAGAATGTTTCCTCCTTCTATAAACGGTGAGGGAGAGGTAAATCCAACACATAATTTAGTTATGGCATTCCCTATGCAAAATGGATACCCGGCAACTGTAGCTAATGGTTTTGATCCTCAAAATCCTTATGCAAATAGAGATCCTAGATTAGGAAAATATATAGTAGTTAATGGATCTTCCTTTGGAGGGGGGACTATTAATACAGGTGTTGGAGGCGGAATTGATAGATTGGATTCTATACCTCAATTTTCAACAACTACCGGATATTATCTTAAAAAATTATTACGTCCAGATGTTAGGATTAATAATGATGGTACTACCACAGGGAAGAGGCACTATGACGTTTACTTTAGGTACACAGAATTATTTTTAATATTTGCAGAAGCAGCTAATGAAATTGGTGGTCCAGACCAACAAGTAGAAGGTATGTCTGCTCGTGATGTTATTGGAGCAATTCGTCAAAGAGCTGGTATTACTCAACCTGATGCTTATTTAGCAACTATTACAACAAAAGAATCTATGAGAGAGCTAATTAGAAATGAGCGCCGATTAGAATTAAGTTTCGAGGGGCATAGATTTTGGGATCTTCGTAGATGGGGAGTGTCATTAAATGAATCTGCACAAGGATATTTCGATGATGGAGATAATTATGTAGAACTTCCTGCTGTTGAGATTAGAAATTATCAACCATTTGCTACTTATATGCCAATTCCAAACGCTGAAACTTTAAAGTTCTCAGAGTTAGAGCAAAATCAAGGTTGGTAGGATTATTGTAAATTTTAAAAGAATTTAAAAATATTAAATATGAAAAAACATTTATTAATAATATGCGCTTTTGCCTTTAGTATACTGGCTTGCGAGAACCAGGAAAATGAATTTCATGACTTTGGTTCAACCTCAGTATATTTTCCTTTCCAAACACCAATAAGAACTTTAATTTTAGGTGAATATGATTTGGGATTTAATGAAAATGATAATAATCATCGGTTTGAAATTGGGGTTACCATGTCTGGAGTTTATGAAAATAATAAAAATAGGAAGGTCTATTTTGAATTAGCACCAGATTTGATTAACTCAACCTTATTAGGGGTAGATTCTGTAAACGTACAGATATTGCCATCTTCATATTATACTATTGAGCAAGAAAGCCCGGTAACTATTCCAAAAGGATCTATTAAAGGGCGTATACCAGTTCAGTTAAATGATGCATTTTTTGAAGATCCGCTTTCATTTGCGGGAGACGGTGAGGTGCATTATGTTATTCCTTTAGAAATAACACAGATTGAAGAATTAGACTCTCTGTTAACGGGTGTTCCTGTTGTTGATAGCCCAATAAAAATAAAAGGTGATGATTGGCAAACAGTTCCTAAAGATTATACACTTTTTGGTATTAAATTTATGAATAAATATCAAGGTGTTTATTTACGCCGTGGTGCGGATGAAATGACAAATGCAGGTGGGGAAACAGTGAATAATGTTTATCATGAAGAATTTGTGGTAAAGGATGAGTTGGTAACTTTATCTACAACAGGGAAAGATAAAATTGAATTATCTAACCTTGTTCGTAGAGGTGGACTTTCTAGTCCTGGTAATGTGAACATTGAGTTAGCTTTTAATGAAAATGGAGATTGTACTATTAATAGCTTTGATGAAGATCCTTATAATGTATCTGGCTCAGGAAAGTTCGTGCAAGATGGAGATGAATGGGGTGGAGAAAAGCGTGATGTTATTTATTTAGATTATTCATATACAGATGCTTTAAATAATGAAACGCATGCCGTAAAAGACACCTTAGTAATAAGAGATAGAAATGTTAAATTCGAGGAATTTACAGTTGAATTAACAGAGTAGATTTATTTGTAGTACATAAATAAAAAATATTAATATTTTGTAGAATAAATAAGTAGAGGGAGTTTGTAACTCTCTCTACTTATTTATTATTACCAGGATTTGCAGAAATAATAGCTGCAAGTTCAAATACAATCTTGTTAATTACATTTGTAATGGGATTAATTTTAACAGCAAACCTTTGGGGTGTTTATAGAAAGGAATGGACTGGTGTTGCTAAGAAAACAAAGTATACCATTACAGGCGGAATTTTAGTGATTCATTTATCTGTTGTTTTAGTAGGAATAGGGAATTCTATTTAATTAAGATTCTATCAATTAAAAAATAATATTTCTTTAAACCAATCAGGACAGCTCAGTACAGTTATAAATAACTACATCATTAACTTTGAAAATCACTTAAAATTAAGAACTAAATAATGATAAAAATAAAAATTTTATTTACGCTTTTGTGTATTGGTTTGTTTAACACGTCTTGCAATAAGAAGGAACCCAATACAAAGACTTCAGAATTAACTTTTGAATCTTTAACATGTAATTCCAAAGAGAACTCAACAGCTATTGAAAGTAAACAGCCAATTTTTTCATGGATTGTAGCTGCAGAAGGTAACAATAAATCGCAATCTGCTTATCAAATATTAGTAGCATCAAGTTTAGAAAAGTTAACTAACAATCAGGGAGATTTATGGAATTCTGGTAAAACGGAAGAAGCTAAATCTACTTACGTAAAATATAAAGGAACAAAACTTAATGCAGTAACCGCGTATTACTGGAAAGTAAAAATTTGGGACGAGAAAAAACAAGAATCAGATTGGTCTGAAACTCAAAGTTTTCAAATGGGGTTGATAGATGAAGCAAATTGGGGAGACTCAAAATGGATAAGTCTAAATAAAGATACAAGAACATCAGAACATAGTTTTCGTGAATACAAAACAGGGCCAATGAAAGCGCCTATTATGGTTAATGGGCAAGCAGCATCTTATTTTAGAAATGTTATTAATACAGAAAAAGAAATAGAAAATGCACAAGCTTATATTTGTGGATTGGGGTATTATGAGCTTTATTTAAATGGTGCTAAAGTAGGCGATCATGTTTTAGATCCGGCTCCTTCTAATTACGATAAACAAGCCTATTATGTAAATTATGATATTTCAGAACAACTAAAATTAGGTGAAAATGCTTTTGGAATCATTTTAGGGAATGGTTTCTATGGGCAAGATATTTCTTGGAAAAGAGACCCAGAATCAGATAAAGATATGTCTTACGGCCCACCAACGGTTCGTTTTTTAATTAAAGTAACCTATAAAGATGGTAGCAAAAAAGATTTTTATACAGATGAAAATTGGAAAGAATCTACGGGGCCAATAGTATTTAATAATATTTATGGTGGTGATACTTATGATGCTCGTTATGAAATTAATGGTTGGAATACTTTAAATTATAATGATGAAAAATGGGGGAATGCAAAAGTTGTTTCGCCAAAATTAAAGAAGATTAGTGCACAACAAATTCCTGCAATTAAAAAATTAAAAGAATTTGAGCCTCAAAATGTATTTAAAGCTCCAAATGGAGATTGGATTGTAGATTTTGGTCAAAATATTGCTGGTTGGGTAAAAATAAATGTAAAAGAAAAAGAAGGCCAACTTATAGAAATTACAACTACAGAATCTTTGTTAAGAAATGGTAAAGATGTTTTTCAAGGTTCTACAGGTGGTGGAGCAAATGGTATGGCTCAGATTTATAAATATATCTGTAAAGGAAATGACTTAGAATCTTGGGAACCAAAGTTTAGTTATCACGGATTTCGTTATGCTAAAATAAAAGGCGTGTCTACAAAACCAGACAGCAAAATGATTAAAGCTGTTTTAGTGGCTACAGACATTCAAGAAAAAGGAAGTTTTAGCTCATCTGAACCTTTATTTAATAAAATGCATAGTATTAGTAAATGGACTATTGTAGATAATGTACATGGTATTCCAGAAGATTGTCCGCATCGCGAAAAATGTGGTTGGTTAGGAGATGCACACGCGTTTTGTGAATATGCATTATATAATTATGACATGTATGATTTCTATAAAAAATACATGGAAGATATTCGTACTCAAATGAGACCAACTAAAGGACATAATAATCCTGAAATTAAATTTCAAGTACCAACCATGATTGCGCCAGGTAAAAGAACATCTTCTTATGCAAAACTAGATTGGGGTGTAGCAACAATGTATTTACCTTGGTATAATTACTTACATTATGGTGATGATGCTATTGTAAAAGACTACTATAAAGAAATGAAAGGTCTTACAAATTTTTATCTTTCATTTAAAGATGAAAATGGAATTATTCAAGACGGAATGGGAGATTGGTGTCCACCAAGGTGGGATAGAAGAAAGAACCCAGGTGCTATGGAGTGCGACCCAATTATTTCTGCCAATGCTTATTTCTATGATATTTTAGGTGTTATGGAAGGTTTTGCAAAAATAAATAAGGATGCTGCTTTTGAAGCAGAAATGAAAAAGGAAAAAGAGCAATTAAAAGCCGCTTTTAATAAAAACTTTTTAGTTGCTATGCCAAAAACAAACTTAAAATGGTATGGTAGTCAAACAGCAACTGTACAAGCATTACAGTTTGGTATGGTTCCAGAATTAGAAATAGAGCAAGTAGTAGATGGTTTGGTGTATGATATTACAGAAGTAAAAGGAGGGCATCATTCTACAGGTATTCATGGTAATAGATATATTTACACTGTTTTAACTAAATATGGTAAAGCAGATTTGGCGTATCAAATTTTAACAACACCAGATTTTCCTAGTCAAACGTATGTAATGAATAATGGTTTTACCACTTGGCCAGAGCGCCAGTTTGAATGGGAAACTATGGAAGGACCATCTAATTCTTTAAACCATCCTATGCATAGTGGTTTTGCTGCTTATTTTTATGAATCTTTAGGAGGTATTAAATCATCAAAAGATAATGTAGGTTATAAAGTATTTACAGTAAACCCAGAATTTCCAAAAAAATTGACATCAACTTCAGTTACCGTACCAACACCTTATGGTAATATTAAAAATGACTGGTCTTTAAAAGAAAATGTTTTATCGATGGATCTTAAAGTGCCATTTAACACCAAAGCAAAAGTTGTTTTAACTCAAAATGAAATAGAATCACTAACAATTAATGGTGAATCTTACCTAGATAATCAAGAAAAATATAATCTAGAAGTTGTAGAAAATACGAATGTAATTTTAGGATCAGGTAATTATATGATTAAGTATAAAAAGTTTTAATAATTTTTAAATGAAGAAGATGTCTTATTCAGGTGTGTCTAAAGTATTAATTTTAATTTTAGCTGTAACTTTTTTTGGGTGTAATTCAAAACCCGAAAAGAAAGAAATAGCTGCAGCCATAGAAGTAAAAGCTACAACAGGTAGTTGGGGAGATCAAGGCGATGGCACTTATGTAAACCCTATTTTAAATGCAGATTATCCAGATTCTGATATAGAACAAGTTGGAGATACTTATTATATGATTACTTCTAAGCAACATGTTTCGCCAGGAATGCCCATTTTAGAATCTAAAGACATGGTAAACTGGACTAATGTAGGACATGTATTTAATAGTTTGTCATGGGGGCCTGAATACAATTGGGACAGAATGAATGGTTATTCTTTTGGAGTATGGGCTGGTGATTTAGCATATCATGAAGGTACTTGGTATTGCTACCAAATAGATTATCAACACGGGTTAATGGTTACAACTGCAAAAGATATAAAAGGCCCATGGAGTGCCCCTGTTTTTATGCTGCCAAAGTCTAAAGTTTTAGACGATCCAGCTGTGGTTTGGGATGAAGAAACTCATAAAGCTTATGTTATAGTCAATACTGCAGGAAAACAAAAAAGCGCAAAAAACACTATTGAAGGAAACGAAAATAGAATTTACGAAATGAGTTGGGATGGTACCAAAATTCTTGATGAAGGTAAATTAGTATACACCGGAATGGGAGCAGAGGCAGCTAAAATTTATAAAATAGAAGATACTTGGTATATCTTTTTAGCAGAATGGACTATAGGGGATAAGTCTACCAAACCAGGTGTTAAAAACCCTAAAAATGATAGAAAACAAATTGTTTTACGTTCAAAAGAAAGTATCTATGGACCATATGAGGTGAAAACAGTTTTAGAAAAGGGAACCGTGTTTAATGACCGAAGCGCAAGTCAAGGCGCGTTAATGCAAGCCCCAGACAAATCTTGGTGGTATATGCATCAATTAATTCAAAACGATGATATACCTTTCCAAGGAAGACCACAATGTTTAGAGCCAGTGAAATGGGGAGATGGCTGGCCAATTATTGGTGTAGATGAGGATAATGATGGAATAGGAGAACCTGTGAAACAATATAAAAAACCAATAAAAGGCTATCCCATTACAGCACCAAGTACAGATGATGATTTTTCATCTACTAAATTAGGATTTCAATGGGAATGGAATCACAATCCAAGAAATACACATTGGTCCTTAACAGAACGGTCAGGTTGGTTACGTTTAAAAGCAAGTAAAGTTTTGCCTAATGAAAAAGGTTACGGACCTAATATTAATGAATGGACCAATAATGATGGTTCAGATTCCGATTTTTGGAGAGCAAGTAATACCTTGAGTCAACGTATTATGGGAATAACTACAGGTACAGCGATAGCTAAGTTTGATATATCAGGTATGAAACCACAGCAATTAGCAGGATTTGTACGTTATGGTGGGGTGTTTAACTTATTAGGTATTGAGGTTGATGCTACGGGTAAGAAACACTTGTTTTATATGGATCCTATGGCAAAAAAGGTTACAGGACCTGAACTAACAGGGAATGATTTATATGTAAAAACATCAAATAATAGTAACCAAGCCACCTATGAATATAGTTTTGATGGAGAAAACTTTAAACGTTTCGGACCTACATTTACTATAGCTTTTGGAAAATGGACAGGAGATAGATTAGGGTTTTTCTCATGGAATGAAAAAGAAGATGCAGGTTACATAGATGTGGATTGGTTTACTTATGATTATGATGGACCTAAAGCGTCTAATTAATAAATAACTATGGCTGCGCCTATTAAGTGAAATTATTTAGGATAGATTACCCCTTTAATACAGGATAGAAAGGGGGAATCTGTTATTTATTTTTATAGAATTATTGCATAGTATTCCAAAAACTAAATAATGATGACTATAAAAAGAAATAATATTCTATTTATAATTTTTTTGCTTTGTGTTTTTCAGTTTTCTTGTTCTAAGGCTGAAGATATAGAGGAAGTTGTAGAAGAACCTGAAGTAGAAAACCCTGAAGAAATAGTAGAACCGACTATAGATCCCGATAAAATAGTTTCTATTAATACTGGTGCCGTAATTGGGGAATTTTATAATTTTTGGTCGACTCGACCTATGATAAACCAAACTCGATTTTCAAGCTCAAATTTTAGAGCGGCCATTGAAGAGATAAAGCCTTATGTTAAGAGTTATAATTTAGTAAGAGTATTAGGAGGTAGAACCGATAACTTAAATACATTTTATAAAGGTGTTGACGATCAAGGAAAAATTATTACGGATTTTACTGGCATTATAAGTAGTATGAAAGGGTTTATGCAAACGGGTTTTAAACCTAGAATTGTATTAGATAATGTCCCTTGGGCTATGAATGCCGTGAAGGAAGTGAATACCTATGGAAATACAAATCCACCAGACGATTATGATTTGTGGAGGCAATACATTAATGATTTCTTACAAACATTAATAACGGAGTTTGGTTACAATGAGGTGAAAACTTGGCGTTTTAGAGTCGCTACAGAACCTAATTATGCACCACAACATTGGAACGGTACCAAAGAAGACTTTTTTTAGCACTACGATATTACAGTAGATGAAGTTTTAAAAGTGATTCCTGAAGCAATCATTGGCCCAGGGAATAACTTAACAGAAGGGGTGGCTACATTCACTACAGAAATTATAGACCACTGTGCAAATGGAACAAATTATGCTACCGGAGAAAAAGGAACGCAAATGGATTTTTTCTGTATTTCCTATTATGAAAAAATAGACGAAAATACGGTACGACTTCCTAATACTGTAGAAAAATACAGAGCCAAACTTGATAGTTACCCGCAGTTTAGGGATATTCCTTTTGATATTCAAGAGTTTGGAATATTACGAGATGAAAATGGTAAAAGAGGACTTAGTTTAAGTGATGCCACAGAATTGGGGGCTAGTTGGTATGCAAGGATTGCCGATTTGGCTTACGATTATAAAATTTCTGAAATATATGATTGGGGACAAGAAGTAGAGGGTACTACCTTACCAGAAGGAAGAAGGAATGTTACCGAAATGTTTTTAAAGATGGAAGGCGGAAATAGAATAGAATCCATTGATAATATTAATGACCATGCTGGTGTAATACCAGTCACTAAAGGCGATATAATATATTTATTAGTTTACAACCATAACACCAGTAGAAATAGTACTTCAACTAGAGCAGTATATCCTCAACTAGAAGGTGGCCTAATTAGTGGAGGCTCAAGTTGGAAAATGAATACCTGGACGGTAGATGAAACTCATGGTGTTTTTATGCACGAACTTTATAAAGATGTTAGAGCTGCTGGAATAGGAGAAAAAAACAGTGGGCGTATATATGGGAATAGGCCATCCGATCGTTTTGAAGACGGATGGACTAATGTGTTAAATGCCAACTTAGCAAAATATACACAATTGGCTCAACTACCACAAACCATCAAAGATTCAATTGTAAGAAAGAAGGATGGTAAAATTACTTTAAAAGTTGATTTGGAATCTCATAGTGTCAAATTAATAGAACTTATTCCTCAATAAAATGAATATTTAAATTACAAGAAATCTCATTGTTTAAAGGAAATGAAAATTACTTCATATTGTTTTAAAACTTGTCGTTGGAGTAGAGTAAAGTTTTCATTGATATACTTTCATAAAAGGGTTTAATTAAGTTTAAACCCTTCACTTTTTTATAAATGTACTTCCTTAAAGCGTTATTTGTTTTTTTGCACAAAAAGAGGGGTTTATTTAAGAGGTTAAAGTTTTAAAATAAAGATAAGTTGTAAGCATGACAAAACAGGACAGTTAAGTATTTAGCACTTTCTATATTTATAAATATTAAACTAATAAACTAACTATATGAATCTAAAAATTAATTTCAAAACCCTTTTTGGGTATCGTAAAACTTGGTTGTCTGCAATCTTAATATTGTCTTGCATAACCATGACAAACGCTCAAACAGTATCTGGTACTGTAAAAGCAGACGGAGAACCACTACCTGGAGCCACCGTTATTGTTAAAGGAACATCCAAAGGAACAACGACTGATTTTGATGGGAACTTCACTGTAGATGCAAATGCTCAAACCGTTCTAGCCATCTCTTATGTAGGGTATTCAACTCAAGAAATTTTGGTGGGGAATCAAAATCAAATTAATGTAACATTAGAGCAAGATAACAAGTTAGATGAGGTGGTTGTTATTGGTTATGGAACACAGCGTAAATCAGATTTAACAGGGTCGGTTTCATCGGTAAGTTCAGAAGATTTAACTGCAGTTCCCGTATCTAGGGTCGATCAAGCCTTGCAAGGTCGAGCTTCTGGTGTTCAGGTTACACAAACTAGTGGTGCTCCTGGCGCAGGCACTGTTATTAGAGTAAGGGGAGGTAACTCTATTACGGGTAGTAATGAGCCGCTTTGGGTTATCGATGGTATTGTTGTTGGAACAAATTTCAACTTAAATAATATTAATAGTAATGACATTAAATCTATTGAGATTTTAAAAGATGCATCTTCCATTGCTATATATGGTTCTAGAGGAGCAAATGGTGTTGTTTTGGTTAGTACTAAAAATGGTGCTGGGGCAGGTTCAGGAAAACCTGAAATAAGTGTAAATGTCTATACAAGTACGCAATTAGTGCCCGAATTACCAGATATGCTTTCTCAAGCAGAACAAATTGCTTTTACAAATGAAAGTGCACGATTTAGATCGGCAGCAGAACCTTTTCCAAACGATCCATCAAGCTATCCTGATAATGATTGGTTTGATTTGCTTTTAGACCCATCTCCAATTTATAATGCCGATGTATCTATTTCTGGAGCAACAGATAATTTAAATTATTATACCTCTTTAAACTATTTCAATCAAGATGGACTAGTAAAAAGTACGGGTATCGAAAAATATATTTTCAGATCTAACTTAGATTATAAACTTAGTGATAAAGTAAAAGCAGGATTTAGAGTTAACTATTCAAGGATTGAACAAGATAATGGGAATGCAAACTTTGGTAATGCTTTTGCAACGCTTAGAACACAGCCTATTTATAATGATGATGGAACATTTAATGGTTTTGATGAGGTGGTAGGTTCGCCTTGGTCAAACCCGATAGCCAATATAGCTTTAAATACAAACGAAACATTTTCTAATAATTTGTTAGCATCGTTATATTTAGAATATAAGCCAGCTCCAAATTGGGTTATTCGATCAACATTTAGTCCGGAGTTTAATAACACAAAACAAAACAGGTTTACATCTAGCCAAAGTCCTCATTTACTTGTTGTAAATGACTTAGGCAGTGCAAGTGTAAGAACTGTTGCAAGTAGCGGGTGGAATAATGAAAATACCATTCAATACCAATCTGATTTTGGGGAGAATCATAGTGTAACGGCACTTGCTGGAGCATCTTTTCAAAAAGTGTCTACAGAAATAGCCGAGGCAGAAGCTTTTGGTATTACTAGTGATGCTACTGGTTTTAATAATCTAGGCTTTTCCGATCCTACACGAAGCGTAGTAAGTAGTGATTTTACAGGATTTCAAATCGCTTCTTTTTTCGGAAGGTTAAACTATGCCTATAAAGACAAATATCTTTTAACTTTAGTGGGAAGAACGGATGGTAGTTCGGTTTTTGCTGAAGGGAATAAATATGAATTTTACCCTTCAATTGCAGGAGCTTGGAAAATAACAGAAGAATCATTCATGGAAGACCAAGATGTATTTCAAGATTTAAAGCTAAGAGCTAGTTATGGTAAATCTGGTAATCAAGCCATTGATCCTTACAGAACAAAGGGAATCTTAGTTGAAGCTAATACGACACTTAATGGTGAAGAAAAACCGGGTTTAACATTAGGTAGACCTTCAAACCCTAATTTAATATGGGAAACTACAAATGCCTTAGACATCGCTTTAGAAGCATCTCTTTTTGGGGGTAAAATTTTTACAGAGCTAAATTATTATTATAAAAAAACGAATGATTTATTGTTAGACGTTACTATACCAAGACAAACAGGGTTTACAAGTCAGTTACAAAATGTAGGATCATTGGAGAATAAGGGATGGGAATTTCTTGTGAATTCAACAAACATTAGTAATACCAATTTCAATTGGAATTCTACTTTAACAGTATCATCTAACAAAAACAAAATTTTAGACCTTGGCGGTGCAGATTTTATAGATTTAACAGTCGATGCTATTTTGGGCTCTGGTAATACGCGATTAATAGTGGGAGAGTCTGTGCCTGTTTTCACAGGGGTACCCTTTTTAGGAACTTGGAAAAGTCAAGATGAAATTGATGCTTCAGGTTTAACAGACCCGCAAGTTGTTGGAGGATCTAAATTTGAAGATGTTAATGGCGATCATATTATTTCTAATGAAGATGCTGTTGTGTTGGGGAGTCCGCTTCCTGATTTTATCTTTGGATTTGAAAACTCATTTTCTTATAAAAACTGGGATTTTTCATTCTATTTTCAAGGAACCGTAGGTAACGAAGTGTATAATTTAAGAACACGAAATCATTACTTTAATAGAGGTGAAACTACTAAGTTTGCTGAGTTAGCGGATCGATGGACTCTAGATAATCCTACGTCTAATATTCCAAGAGCTGGTGCCGATTCGGTTACGGGAACCCCTCCAAATTCAGAATATGTTGAAGATGGGTCGTATTTACGTCTTAAAACTTTAAGATTAGCATATAATTTACCTGTTGATAAAATGGGATTGAACGGATTTAAAAATGCTACCATTTATTTTTCAGGGAGTAATTTGTTGTTGTTTTCTAACTTCAGATTAATTGATCCTGAGGCCAGTAATTTTGGAAGAAGTGGCCTAGGTAATATTGCACAAGGTTATAATGACGGTTCATATCCTAACCCAAGAGTTTTAACACTAGGTTTAAACGTAACATTTTAAAAATACATATAGATGAAAACAAAACATATATTTTTATACGTCGCCATTACAATTGCTTTTTTTAGTTGTGAGAGTTTCCTAGAGGAAGATCCTAAAGCAGTAATAGCACCCGAAACATTTTTTGCTTCAGAAAATGATGCAAGACAAGCCATGAATGGTGTTTATGGCATTTTAAAGAACAATTCTATTTACGGGCAAGTTGGCTTAGATGTTTTTTATGATAATGGTGCAGATATTATAGAACCCAATCGTGCGACAAATATTTTTGAGCCTATTGGGAATTATTCTATGAACGAAGCCATTGCCGATGTATCTGTGCAAAAAATGAGTGTGTCAGATACTTGGAAAGATTTATATAGGGTTATTAATAATGTAAATATTGTTATTGATAGGGTTACCGATAATGAAGCTATAACACCAGCCTCGCAATTGGATATTATTGCAGATGCAAGATTTGTAAGAGCGCTATCTTATTGGCATATAACAAACCTTTGGGGAGATGCACCGTATTACACAGAAGCTCTAGAAATAGATGAAGTTAAAGTTTTAGGAAGAACAGATGAAGCTACTATTATAAGTGGTGTTTTAGACGATTTACAATTTGCTCAAGCCAACTTGCAAGATGCTTATACCGGAGATAATAGTGGTAGAGCCTCTAAATGGGCTGCTGCTATAATTGAAGCAAAAATTTTAATGCAACAAGAACAATGGCAATTAGGATTAGATAAATGTATTGAGATTATTAATCAATCACCACATGCTTTGTTATCTAATTATGCAGATGTATTTGATCCAAAAAACGAATATAATTCAGAAATTATTTGGTCTTTAGACTTTGCTAAAGATATAAGAGGTCAATTTGAAGAAGGAACAGTAAGGGACGATGGTTCTTTACCTGCTGTTTTTGGTAATGGAAACTGGAGGCCAAGTATGTTTAGTCCGCGATTAAGAGATGAGCCTGCTAATAATGATGATAGTGATGCTTTAAAAGCAGCTTTAGCCGCAAATAACGAAGCGTTTAACGGAACGGGGTTGCAGGTGGCATCTAAAGATTTTGCGGAAAAGTTTCCTGCGAATGATTTAAGAAGAGCATTAAACATTCAAGATACTTACGCAGGTATTCAATTAAACTTTCCTTATATGTCTAAATTTTGGAATTTAGATGTGAACGATTCACCGCGATTTAATCACTCGGATAATAGATTAGTATTTCGTTTAGCAGATGTACATTTAATGGCTGCAGAGTGTGAAAACGAGCGTCCTGGAGGAAGTCCTATAGTAGCTTATAGTTACATAAAGGATTTAAGAGAACGTGCTTATACAAGTATAGTCGATGCAGAGATTATAAAAGGGCTTAGTCAACAAGCGTTTAGAGAAGCTATATACGATGAGCGTAAGTGGGAGTTAGCAGGAGAAGCTCACAGACGTTACGATTTAATTAGGTGGGGCATACTGTTCGATGTTGTAGAGAATTTAGAATACAGATTTTGGGACCCTTCTGCCAATATAAAATCATGGCATGTAAAATTGCCAATACCATTACAAGAACTGCAAACCAATCCAAATTTATTGCAGTCAGACCCAACTAATAATGGCTACAGATAAGAGTGTTTTTTAGTTTGTTACCTTTATTAAGGTCGAAATAATTGTATTTCGGCCTTAATGTTTTGTTTAAATAGTTATCCTCAAACTATTGCTGGAGATTTTTATAGTGTTTTGGTTATTCACGCAATACGAAGCTTAAATTTAAAACAGATAACAGTAAAGGAGCTTCTAATTACACGTCCAAAATGTTCCAGGAATTTGAAATTTTTAATAACTAAATATATTATTGATGAAAAAAATATGGTTAACAGCTCTATTGTTAGCAACATTGCTTACTAGTGAAGCACAAAACAATAAATCTGTAGAATCTAGATTAGATACAGAAATAAATGAACAAGTAGCTAAATTAATTAGCCAAATGACCTTAGAGGAAAAAATTGCTGAAATGACGCAAGATGCTCCGGCAAATGATAGATTGGGTATCCCTTTTATGAAATTTGGAGAAGGCTTACATGGACTTTGGTACGATGGCGTAACGGTGTATCCTCAAGCTATTGCGGCAGGTTCAACATGGGAGCCAAAATTAGTTGAAAAAATGGCTGAACAAACAGCCTTAGAAGCACGTGCTTTAAACATTACACATATTTATTCGCCTAATTTAGATGTTATTTCAGGAGACCCTAGATATGGCAGGGTAGAAGAATCATACGGAGAAGATCCTTATTTAGTATCAAGAATGGGCGTTGCATTTATTCAAGGTATGCAAGGTATGGGGGAAGAACAATTTGATAAAAATCATGTGGTAGCAACAGCGAAACACTTTGTGGGATATCCCGAAAATAGAAGAGGAATTAATGGTGGTTTTAGCGATATGTCGGAGCGCCGATTAAGAGAGGTTTTTTTACCTCCGTTTGAAGCCGCGGTAAAAGAGGGGGATATAGCCTGTATTATGCCTGGGCATCAGGATTTTAATGGCGTACCGTGCCATATGAATAGTTGGTTGTTAAATGATGTTTTAAGAGGAGAACTAGGATTTGACGGTTTTATAGTATCGGATAATAATGATGTGGGGAGATTACAAACCATGCATTACATAACAGAAACTAGAGCAGAAGCTGCTTTGTTGGGGTTAAAAGCAGGCGTGGATATGGATTTAGTTTTAGGTAAACCGTTAGACTTATATACTTATCATGCTACAGTTTTAAAGGATACCATCCAGAAAAATCCGGAATTAGTAAAATATATTGATAAAGCAACCTCTAGAATACTTAAAGCAAAATATAAATTAGGATTGTTTGATTCTAAATCAAAAGAAGTAAAAACAGATACTATAGTTAGCAAAAAGGAACATCAGGAATTTGCTTATGAAATGGCGAAAAAGGCGATTATTTTGCTAAAAAATGATAATAACCTATTGCCTTTAGATAAATCTAAAATAAAGTCTTTGGCCATTATTGGCCCTAATGCTACTGAATTACAGCCTAAAAAAGGCACCTATTCATTATTAGGAGGGTATTCTGGACTGCCACCTTATTATGTTTCTGTACTAGATGGTATTAAAAATAAGGTGGGAAAGGAGATAAAGATAAACTACGCAAAAGGCTGTGATTTATTAGGCGAATCTACACAAGGGATTTCTGAAGCCGTAGCGGCAGCCGAAAATTCAGATGCTGTAGTACTCGTGGTTGGAGGTTCTAGGCGGACAGCAGGAGAAGGTGTAGATCGTGAAAGTCTGGAATTATATGGGGTACAGAATGATTTGGTGGAAGCTATTCATAAAACAGGAAAACCTGTAATTGTAGTTTTAATAAATGGACGTCCATTATCTATTAATTATATAGCTGAAAATGTGCCTTCAATTTTAGAAACATGGTATTTAGGAATGCGTTCAGGAGACGCGATTGCAGATGCTCTTTTTGGTGATGTAAATCCTGGAGGGAAATTAACGGTTTCTTTTCCTCGTTCGGTAGGTCAAATTCCCGTAACGTATTTAGAACGTCCAGATTTTATTGGGTCTGGTAAAGGGCTATATAAAAATGCTGTTAAAACACCATTATTTCCATTTGGTTATGGGTTAAGTTATACAGCGTTTAATTACAGTAAACCAAAATTGGAAAAAGAAACCATTAATATGGACGGATTTACTACGGTATCGGTGGAGGTAACTAACACGGGACAAAGAACCGGAGATGAGGTTGTGCAAATGTATGTGCGCGACGATTATGCTTCTGTAGGCCGTTACCTTAAAATGTTAAAAGGGTTTAAGCGTATTACCTTAAAGCCAGGAGAAACTAAAACTGTTAGTTTTAAACTTGGTTTTGACGAATTAAATATTTTAAACCAAGACCTGAAAAAAGTTGTGGAACCTGGAACTTTTACTATTTCTGTAGGAGCTTCTTCTAAAGTTGAAGATTTAAAAACGATTACCCTAAAGGTTAAATCATAATTTAAAAAATAAGTTACAGTACATTTTTAAAACAGATATTTATAGATATGGACAAATTAGTTTTAATGGTATTTGCCATTTTAGTTGTGGGTTCGGTAACAGCACAAACCGTAATTAATGCGCCCAGCGGAAGAGTAGCTATAGTGGCAGATGGCAATTCACCAGATCCAGACGATTTGGGAGGTACAGCCGTTTCCATAGCTTTGCTTAAAGCAACAGGCCTAGAAAATAGGTTGGTACACTATTCCCACAGTTGCGATTTGGTAAGAGTAGATAGAATTTCAGAAGCAGCAGAATACGAAAGGCACGCCATGATGCAAACGGCCTGCGATGGAACTGCACGGCGATGGGGAGGTTTTGATCATTTAACCTTTTTTGATGCCAAGTGGCAATTGGACGAAACTATTAAAGATTTAAGTAATGCTATAAATGCTTCTTCAGAAAAGGACCCACTTTGGATTATTGAAGCAGGCGAGCCTGATATTATAGGCTTTGCATTGGAGGCTTCGCTAAAAGAGAAGCTCCAATTCGTGAAAGTGATAACGCATCATCCTGCAAATGACGATGCTGGTGATTTTTATAAATGGCAGGATATTTTAGATTTTGGTATTGAAGAAGTTCGTATATCTGATCAAAATATCAATTTAAAAGTGGATCAATCTCAATGGAATTGGGCTATGAACCATCCCGATCATCGCATTCAGTTTGTTTGGCTTATGGGGAAAATGGCAGAAATAGATAATGTGGTGAAGTTTCAAAAAGGAAAATGGGATTGTTCGGATGCCGGTATGGTGCTATATTGGATAACAGGGGCTAATGTAAATAAGGGATTGCAGCAAGGTTCTGTAGCGGTTGTTAAAACCTTGTTAGAAGGGGGGATTTCAAAAAAAAACTAAATAAAAATCACATCAAGTATTCACGAGAAAAATTAGACAATGATAAAAAATAAGTTGGTATTAATTGCCGTATTGGTTTTTACGTTAAATGTAATTGCCCAAGATAATACTCAAATAAAAAAAGTACAACTATTAAATAATGATAAAGAGCCTCAATTAAATAGCGGGGAATTTATAGCTTTATTTAATGGGAAGAATTTAGATGGCTGGGAATCTAAACAGGGAACTATGAAATTTGAAGTAAAGAATAGTGAGATTGTAGGAACTTGTAGCGAGGGACCGAGTACTTTTTTATGTACAGAAAAAGAGTATGTAGATTTTATTTTTACTTGTGAAACAAAATGGGAAGTAGATGGTAATACAGGAGTTCAAGTCCGTTCCATAATTCAAAAGGATTCAAATCGAAATACAGTTATTGGTCCCCAGGTAGAAATGGAGGATTTAGCAAAAAAAGGGCGCGGTTGGTCTGGAGGGATTTATGGTCAGAATTGTGGAGGATGGTTTTACCCTTTAAAAGCTCCTGAACACGAAATTCATAAAAATGTTATAGATAGAAGTACCTGGAATCGTGTAACGGTAAAAGTAAAAGGAAATGTATTTAAAACTTGGATAAATGGAGTTCCGGCAGCACATTGGATAGATAAAAATAATGAATACCCAAAAGGATTTATTGGACTGCAAGTTCATGGTGGTAAACAAGGGGTTATTCATTGGAGAAACCTTAAAATTAAGGAGCTTTAATAAAAAAACATTTCAAAGTTTAAACAGTTTGTTTTTTCATATGTAATTAATAAAAAGATTTTAAAATATGAGTCGTACTATGTTTAAAACAGTGGTTTTATCACTCTTAATGGGGGTAACGGTTTCTGGTAATTGTAATATACAAGCTAAACCGGATGAAAATAAAAATGGGTTTAAAGACAGTTTGTCGCTTTTAGACTGTAGTAAATTAGAGGCTGTTAAAAATAAGTTAGAAGCCCCAGAGTATGCTAATGTGTATAGCGATTTGGTGAAAAGTGCTAATAAGCAATTAGAAGATAAAGCCTTATCAGTGGTTCAAAAAACACAAATACCACCAAGTGGAGATAAACATGATTATATATCGTATGGTCCTTATTGGTGGCCAAATCCAGATAAACTAGATGGATTGCCGTGGATAAGGAAAGATGGACAGATAAATCCGCTTACGCGTGAAGGAAATACAGATTTTGAAAGCAAAAATGTTATGTTTGGAAATATTACTAACCTGTCTTTGGCTTATTTTTTTTCAGATGAAGAAAAATATGGGAAAAAGGCTTTAGAGTTTCTTAAAGTATGGTTTGTAAACAATGAAACAAAAATGAACCCTAATTTAAATTTTGCTCAAGGTATTCCAGGGATAAATACAGGGCGAGGTATTGGGATTATTGAGTTTGCAGGAGTAACAAATATTATAACGGCTATAGAGATTTTAGAGTTAAAAAATACAATAGACAAGGAAACAAGTAAACAATTAAGGCTTTGGTTTACAAAATACCTTTATTGGTTACAAACTAGCGAAAATGGCATTTTTGAGAAAAACACCAAAAACAATCATGGGGTATGGTATGATGTTCAGGAGGTAAGTATACTTATGTTTTTAAATAAAAATGAAGAGGCTAAAGCTGTACTTGAAACCGTTAAAACTAAGCGTATAGCAACACAAATAGAACCAAATGGAAGTCAGCCACACGAATTAGCACGAACAAAAGCACTTTCGTATAGTACCATGAGTTTAAGAGGGTTTACACAATTGGCATACTTCGGAAAAAGATTAGGGGTCGATTTATGGAACTATCAAGCAAAAAACGGCGCTAGTATAAAAAAAGCCTTTGAGTTTTTAAAACCTTATGCCTTAGAAGAGAAAAAATGGGAACATCAACAAATAAGTAGTGTTAAAAAAGCACTCCAAGGTCTAAATAGTTTGTTTTTAATGGCCGGAAGTCAATTTAATGTTGGTGAATACTGTGCCATAGGAAAACCTAAAGATGGTGTTTATTCTAACCTATTATATCACTGTAACTAAATATATTTTTTATGCAAAGATTAGCTTTTAGAATGAAATTGAATGAAGGTCAGAAAGAGGCCTATAAAGAACGTCATGACAAGTTGTGGCCAGAGTTAAAACAATTGTTAAAAGAGAATGGAGTGAGTGATTATTCTATATTTTTAGACGAAGAAACCAATATGCTTTTCGCTTTTCAAAAGGTTTCGGGCAAAGGAGGCTCTCAAGATTTAGCCAAAAACGACATAGTAAAAAAATGGTGGGATTTTATGGCAGATATTATGGAGGTACATCCCGATAATTCTCCTGTTTCTGTTCCTTTAGAGGAATTGTTTTATATGGAATAGTAAGCTTAGACTATCAAGAAGTTAACGGCTTTAGTTATCTTATTCATAATTTAAATTACACCCCTACAAAGCAGTATAGATATGTTCTAGTCTCTAATTAAATTTATAGACTAAAATAAACTAAATAAATACTTATAATGCTTTATAATGAAAAAAAATACTTAGTAAATATTGTTAGTTATAAACCTGTACAAATATTTATAATACTCCTATGCACATTTATTTCACAGGCACAGGTTGTATTAGAAAATGAAATTAAAATAACCGATTTAGGTTTGCATTTCGATGGAAGTCAAGTAACAACTAGTGCTACAAATACAGGAGATGCCGCACCCTATGATTTTTATTTTGGAAGAAATATTTCAGCTCATGGCGACTGTATTACAACGTATAATGAGTATGTTTTCATGACGTGGTACAGAGGCGGGAAAGCAGACCGCCATGTTATGTTAACCCGTTACAACACCAATACAGGAACCATGGCGACCATAGAGTTTCCGCATCGCCATACGGGGTATCAAAATAAATGGTGGATTGGAGAATCTCATAACACTATTGCTATAGGAGTAAGCCCTTTAAATGGAACAATCCATTTATTGTACGATATGCATTCTTATGACAATTCAAGACCTTCAGATGGTAGTTTAAGTGACGATTATTTTAGATATTCCTATTCCATAGCCAATGCTGCTGCATTACCTGATGTAGACTTCACATTAGATAAGTTTGTACAAAATACTAGCGGTGGATATAAACATTTAAGTCTTAATGGTGGAGTAGATTATAACAATTTTTCGGCACTTACGTATCCTAAGTTTTTCTTGAACAATTCGGGAGATTTATTTATGTACATGAGAGAGGGCGGAAATAATAATGGAGCATATAAATTTTCTAAATATAATGCAAGTACATCCACATGGTCTAGTTTTACCCATTTTAACGTGTTAAACGCAAAGAATCAACCAGGAATAACCTACAATTGGGGGCTTTATGGCGATATAAAATATGTTAACGGTAAAATGCGTATCGGTTTTCAGCGAAGATCTCAAGATAATAACGATAAGTACATATATCAAAATGGGGTGTATTATGCGTACTCCGATGATCAAAATGGCTTTACAGGCTGGAAGAACCACCAAGGACAAAGTTTCAGTTTACCATTATATGATGCCGATTTTATCAAAGTAATGGAGCCTGGAGATTATGTGCAAGGTACCAATGCAAATTCAATAAATATTGTTCAAGATTTTGATTGGACTGTTACCGAAAATGGGGATGTTCATATTATAAGCAGGGTAAAAGACAATCAATATAATATTACAAAATATTTACACACCTATAAACCTGCTGGAGCAACAGATTTTATAACCTCGGAAGATTTCTCGGGAGCAGAAGCTATTTATACTGCAGGGGACGATATCTTTATCATTGGATTAACTGGAGGTAGAGTTTATGTAGAAAAGGCACAAGGCGGTACCAATAATTTTACACGGGTCTATCAGGCTATTTCTGGTAAAACCTTCGATCATGGGCAAGTGTATATCGCTAATGGTAAATTGTATTATTATTTGATGGAAAACAGCTCAGGCAATGCTCAACCACTATATCTTCAAGTGATAGATTTAGGAATTGTATTAGAACCTTTTAGGGTAACTATAACATCTCCGTCAAACGACGAAACTTTTGATATTGGAGAAACGGTTCAAATTTCTGCTAATGCTACCGATGAAAATGGAAGTATTTCAAAAGTAGAATTTAGAGTTAATGGCGTCTCTTTGGATGAAGATACTACAAGTCCATACACTGTTAATTGGGCTCCCGAGACCGAGGGAACTTATACCGTTCAAGCTATAGCTTACAATGCAAGTAATAAAACGGTGTCTTCTCCCGCAATTACTGTTCATTTTCAAGTTAATGATCCAACAGATTTAACAGGTAGTATTTACAGATTGAAAAATTTTGTAACCGAACAGTATTTAGATTCTGAAGGTGCCAATGTTGTTGCTAGTGTATCCAGTAATGGTACCGATAAAGAATGGGAGTTTGTTAAGGCAGGAGATTATTATAATATTGAAAGTAAAACAGATCGCGGTATCCTGAGGGCTGCAGGTAATCCAGTTGGCGATATTATAAATACAGCATTTTCTGCACCTCGTGAAGATTCCGATAAACAATGGACTATTATTTATGAAAACGATGGCGCGTATCGTTTTAAAACCCGAAATGGGAATAGATATTTGTACCACAATGCCAACGGGATTATTGAACACTCTGAAAATACAGACGATAGGAGTAAATGGATTATAGAGGCTGCAACGCTAAACATAGATGATAAAGCACTTAAATCATCATCATTAAAAGTGTATCCTAACCCGGCTCGTAATAAATTTATACTCGTTTTATCAGGTTTTAATAGCGCAACAGTAACTATTTATGATATTTTGGGAAAGCCTGTTTATAAAAGTTCAACAAATAGTAATCGTTTAGAGATAGAAAACCAGGGCAGGTTTAAAAAAGGTGTTTATTTTATTGAAGTTTTGGATGTGTACCAAAGGATAAACCGAACAAAACTTGTAGTGAAATAATTTTATAATAAAGGTATGTATTATTCCTTTTTTTGTAATAGCTCCTCATGAAACGAGATAAAGCAGGACAGTTTTTATATAAAAAATAAACATCTTAGCTTTTTAAGCTTTATCTGTTTTTTTGGAGTTGTGAATAGCTTAAGATAATCGTGTTTTTAACCTAAATATTATATATGAAGTTAGAGTATTTTTTCGTTTTAGTCATTAGTTCCATAATAAGTTTTTGTTCGTTTTCATGTGAAAAAAAAAATGTTGAGGCTCCGTATGCTCTAACCATTTCTGAAGGATTTATAAATCCAATTGGGTTTTATGATAGTAGGCCCACTTTGTCTTGGAAATTACCAGTTTCAGAACAAGTTAAGTCACAAACAGCTTATCAGGTAGTTTTAGCATCTTCAGAAGAACTATTGCCAAATAATCCAGATTTATGGGATTCCAATAAACAAGATAGTGAACAAGTTAGTTTTATAAAATATCAAGGTAAAGTATTAGAATCTAGACAAAAAGTGTATTGGCAAGTGCGCTATTGGAACGAGAATGACGAGGTATCGGAGTGGAGTGAAGCAAACACTTTTGAATTAGGTTTATTGCATAATAAAGATTGGAAAGCAAAATGGACCGGTCTAGATACTGCTAAAGATAGTATCAAAGGTGTTCGAAAGTTTTTAATACATAAACCTCAGTATTTAAGAAAAGGTTTTACATTACCTAACCATGTAGAATATGCTAGATTATATATTACTGCTAAGGGCATTTTCGATGTGCATTTAAATGATGAAAATGTTAGTGATGATGTGATGCCTCCGGGTTGGACACCGTATAATCACCGTATAGAAACCTTGACATACAATGTTACTGATTTTTTAGAAATAGGTAAAAATGTTATAGCAGTAGAGCTGGCTACTGGATGGCATTCAGGAAGAATTAGTAGAGGCAAAGCGCTTTACGATAATGTTGCATCTCCAAAAGTATTATGTCAGTTAGAAATAACCTTAAAAGACGGTTCAAAACAAACTATTTTATCAGACGAAAGTTGGAAAGGTACAACCAATGGGCCAATTAGATTAGCTGGTATTTATGATGGAGAAACTTACAATGCTAATTTTGAAATCCCCAATTGGTCAACTTCAAATTTTGATGATGTGTCATGGCAAAATGTAGAAGTTGAACCTATTTCCGATGATGTTAAACTAGAGCCTAAACGTCACACTACAGTAAAAAACAAAACAATTATAAAAGATGTAGAGATTGTTTCAGTAAAGGAAAATTCGGTAATATTCAACTTAAAGCAAAACATGGTAGGCATTCCAAATGTTAAAGTGCCAATGAAAAAAGGAGATACTTTAACAATTCGTTTTTCTGAAATGTTGTTGAATGATGGAACATTTTATACCACAAATTACCGTTCAGCACAATCAACCGATTATTATATCGCAGCTGCGGATGGTATTATAGAATACAAACCAAAATTTACATTCCACGGATTTCAGTTTGTAGAATTAAGCGGATTTGATAAAGAGGCAAAGCCCGAGACAACTTGGGTTGAAGGAATCGTGCAACATTCAGATTTTGAAAAAAATGGAACATTTACTTCATCGCACCATAAATTAAATCAACTGCAAAGTAATATAACATGGGGGCTACGCGATAACTTTTTCGATGTTCCAACAGATTGTCCGCAACGTGATGAGCGTTTAGGGTGGACTGGAGATGCACAAGTAATTTCTCCAACGGCTATGTTTAATTTTAATACACATGCTTTTTGGGCAGCCTGGTTGCAAAGTATGAGAGAAACTCAGTCTGAACATAACAATGGTTTAATTCCTTTCATAATTCCAGATGTACTACAAAATAATAATGGAAGTTCTGGTTGGGGAGATGCAGGTGTTATTATCCCTTGGGATATTTATAATATCACAGGAGATATAAGTGTACTTGAAGAAAATTACGATATGTCCAAAAAGTGGGTTAGCTATTATCAATCTAAGGCTGAAAATTATATTCCCAATATGTATTCTTTTGCCGATTGGTTGCAACCCTATCCAGAAAAAACAGGTAAAATAGGAAATAGAGGCGATACACCCAAAGAGTTGATTAATACAGCTTATTTTGCACATTCGGCCCATTTAGTCTCCAAAATGGCTCGAGTTTTGGGAAAAACAGAAGAAGAGAAAATATACAAAAAGTTATATAAAGAAGTGGCTAATGCTTTTGAAAACACCTTTTTTGATAACGGAAAGTTTACAGGCAAAAAACAAACACAAACAAGTTATTTATTAGCAATCTATTTTGATTTACTAAAACCAGAAACTAAAGTAAAAGCACAAAAACAGTTGCTTGAGGAGATAAAAAATACCAATAACCACTTAGGAACTGGTTTTTTGGGAACACCACTATTGCCAAAGGTACTTGATGATATGGGAGAAATAGATTTGATGTATAAAATTCTATTTAAAGAAACATATCCATCTTGGTTTTACTCTATTAATCAAGGTGCAACTACTATGTGGGAACGTTGGAATAGTTACAGTAAAGCAGAAGGGTACAATCCGCAAAGTATGAATAGTTTAAACCATTATGCTTATGGTGCCGTTGGACAATGGATGTATGAGCGTATTGCTGGCATTGCATCTTTAGAGCCGGGTTATAAAAAAATAAGAATTGCTCCCATACCTAATACTGATTTTTTAAATTCTGCTTCTGCAAGTTTAAATACACCATACGGAAAAGCTTCTTCTTCATGGAAAATTGAAAATAAAACGTTTCAATTGGAAGTTGTTGTTGCTCCAAATACATCAGCAGAAGTTCATATGCCATATGGAAGTATTGAAAATCTATATGTAAACGGAAATCCTTTTAAAGCTACTTCAAATATAAAATTAATACATAGCGATAAAGAATTTTTCGTGATTTCAGTAAATTCAGGAACCTATAAATTTCAAACTAAACTTTAATGAATACAAACATGTTTAAATATCTTTTTTCTGCAATGTGTTGCTTTATTTTATTTTTTCAAGTATCATGTAAAGAACCACAAACTCTAGGAAGTCCTAAAAATTTAACGGTTTCAGAAGGTTTTGAAAACCCTTTAGGATTTTACAATAGTAAGCCTAGTTTTTCATGGCAATTGCCTGTTTTGGACGAAGTGAAAAACCAAACCGCTTATCAAATAGTTGCAGCTACTAACCCAGAATTACTTCCAAACAATCCAGATGTATGGGACTCTAATAAACAAGAGTCTAGACAATCCACTTGGATTAATTATCAAGGAAAAGCACTAAAGTCGAGACAAAAAGTATATTGGCAAGTTAAATATTGGAACCAAGATGATATAGCTTCAGAATGGAGTGAAATTAAAAACTTTGAATTAGGACTATTATGTAATAGTGAATGGCATGCAAAATGGATAGGTCTAGACACTAAAAAAGAAAAGATTTTAGGGAGTCAAGAAAATATAATTCATAGAGTACAATATTTAAGAAAAGGTTTCGAATTGTCTGCTGAGGTGGCTTCTGCAAGATTATATATTACAGCAAAGGGCGTGTTTGATGTGGCTATAAACGGAGAAGATGTGAGTGATGATGTGATGCCTCCTGGATACACACCATACAAAGCACGTTTAGAGACTATAACGTACGATGTAACTGGTTTAATCGTGTCGGGACAAAATACAATTGGAGTAGAACTGGCTGCCGGGTGGCACTCAGGGAGATTAGGTTGGAAGAAATCTCTATGGATTGATACAGAATCCCCAAAGGTGTTGTGCCAGTTAGAACTAACAATGAAAGATGGTTCAAAACAAATGATTCTTTCTGATGAAGGTTGGGAAGGAACTACAAACGGACCAATTAGAATTTCTGAAATTTATGATGGTGAAACTTACGATGCTAATTTGGAAATGAGTGGTTGGGCTACTAATAATTTTAATGATAAAAATTGGGAATCTGTAGAGGCGTTTCCTGTTTCTAACGATATACGCTTAGAGCCTAAAAGACATACCACCGTTAAAACTAAAATTGAATTAGCCACCAAAGAGATAATTGAAAAAGATGGAGCTGTTATTTTCGATTTAAAACAAAATATGGTAGGAGTTCCATTGTTGAAAGTTCCGATGAAAAAAGGACAAACATTAAAAGTTCGATTTGCAGAAATGTTGTCGCCAGATGGTACTTTCTACACGGAGAATTACAGAAGTGCCCAGTCTACAAATTATTATACAGCATCAAAAGATGGCGTTGTAGAATGGATGCCAAAATTTACATTTCATGGATTTCGATATGTGGAATTAAGCGGATTTGATACTTCAAAAACACCTTCAAAAAACTGGGTTACAGGGTTAGTGCAATATTCGGATTTTGAACAAAGCGGAACATTTGCATCGTCTCATGAAAAATTAAACCAACTTCAAAACAATATTGTTTGGGGCTTACGTGGCAACTTTTTTGATATTCCAACCGATTGCCCACAACGTGATGAACGTATGGGGTGGACCGGAGACGCTCAAGTTTTTGGGCCTACATCAATGTTTAATGCCGATGTTTATAAATTTTGGGCAAGTTGGTTGCAAAGTGTACGAGAATCTCAATATGATAATGGCGGAATTCCTTGGGTAGTGCCAGATGTTCTATTTAACAATAAAGTAAGTGCCGGATGGGGCGATGTATGTACCATTATTCCTTGGGAAATTTACTTTAGAACAGGAGATAAAAAAATCTTAGAAGAAAACTTTGAAACCATGAAAAGATGGGTAGCCTATCATGAAACAAGGTCTAAAGATTATATTTCTTCTATGGATGGTTTTGCCGATTGGTTACAGCCGCTTCCTGCAAATGGCAATAATAAAGGAGATACATCCCACAGTTTAATTGGTACTGCTTTTTTTGCACATTCAGCAAATTTAACAGCAAAAACGGCGAAAGCTTTAGGTAAAACAGATGCCTTTAAAAAGTATAATACTTTGTACAAAAATGTATCAAAGGCTTTTGAAACTGAGTTTTTTGATGAAAATGGAAAAGTAAAAGAAGGTACAGCAACTCAAACTTCTTATTTATTAGGCTTGGCTTTTGGTTTAATCTCTGAAGATAATAAAGCTAAAGCAAAAAAGTATCTTTTAGAAAAAATAACAGAAGCCGACAATCATTTAAGAACAGGTTTTTTAGGAACTCCTTTATTGTCTGAAGTTTTAGATGAAACTGGAGAAATAGATTTGATGTATAAACTATTATTCAATGAAACCTATCCATCATGGTTTTATTCTATCAATCAAGGTGCTACAACTATTTGGGAACGTTGGAATAGTTATAGCAAAACAGACGGATTTAATCCGCAAAAAATGAATAGTTTAAACCATTATGCTTACGGAGCAATTGGAGAATGGATGTACGAGCGTATAGCGGGTATTGCACCTTTAGAACCAGGCTATAAAATCATTAGAATAGCACCAGTTCCGGGAGAACCGTTAACTTCAGCCTCAGCTAACTTAAATACACCTTACGGGGAGGTGGTATCTGCTTGGGAGATAAAGGATAAGGGCTTTTTCTTAAATGTTACTGTGCCACCAAATACTAAAGCCGTAATAGAAATTCAAGCAAATACATCTCAAGAAATTTTTGTTAATGGTGAGGTATTTAAAGAAAGTGAAAATCTTAAATTAATAAAGAAAGGAACAAGCGTTTTCAAGCTATCTGCACAATCTGGTTCTTATAATTTTCAAACAACAATTAAAGAATAAAAAATGAAAATAAATACAACCTTCTCCATTGTTTTAGCAGTGTTAATTAGTTTGTCAAGTTGTAACGATGTAAATAAAAAGGAATTAACTAAAGATATTGAAACCCGTAAAAAGCCAAACATCGTTTTTATTTTAACCGATCAATGGAGAGGTTCTGCTTTAGGTTATGCCGGTAATCCCGATGTTAAAACACCACATTTAGATGCCTTTGCAAAAACGTCTGTAAATCTTAAATTAATAAAGAAAGGAACAAGCGTTTTCAAGCTATCTGCACAATCTGGTTCTTATAATTTTCAAACAACAATTAAAGAATAAAAAATGAAAATAAATACAACCTTCTCCATTGTTTTAGCAGTGTTAATTAGTTTGTCAAGTTGTAACGATGTAAATAAAAAGGAATTAACTAAAGATATTGAAACCCGTAAAAAGCCAAACATCGTTTTTATTTTAACCGATCAATGGAGAGGTTCTGCTTTAGGTTATGCCGGTAATCCCGATGTTAAAACACCACATTTAGATGCCTTTGCAAAAACGTCTGTAAATTTTACTAATGCAGTATCTGTTACTCCCGTTTGTACGCCACATAGAGCGGCTTTACTAACTGGTAAATTTCCCACGACTACAGGTATGTTTTTAAACGATCTGTATTTACCTTCAGAAGAATTATGTATGGCGGAAATTTTAAAGGAAGAAGGTTACAATACCGCCTATTGGGGGAAATGGCATTTGGATGGGCATGGAAGATCAACGTATATTCCAAAAGAAAGGCGCCAAGGTTTTGATTTTTGGAAAGCCCTAGAATGTTCTCATAACTACACAAAAATGCCCTATTATGATAATGAAAATACGGAGTTAAAACATTGGGGTGAATATTCTCCATTTGCTATTGTTAAAGATGCTAATCAATACTTAACGAAGCATGCTAATGATGAAAACCCATTTTTAGCTTTTATCTCTATAGCTACCCCGCATTATCCTCATAATAGTGCACCAAAGAAATACAAAGACATGTATTCACCTGATGCATTAACTCTAAACCCTAATGTGCCTGAGGAATTTAAAGAAAGAAGTCGTAAAGAGTTACAGGGGTATTATGCACATGCCACGGCAACAGATGAGGCTATTGGTAAGGTTATAGCTAAAATCAAGGAGTTAAATTTGTCTGATAATACCATCATTGTTTTTACTGCCGACCATGGTGAAATGATGGGAGCACATGGGGTAAAGCCCTTTGTAAAACAATTGGCATGGGACGAATCTATTAGAGTTCCGTTTTTAATAAAATACCCTGGTATGGACAAGCAGAAAGGAGCGGTAATTAATGCGCCACTTACTACACCAGATATATTACCATCGCTACTAAGCCTGATCAATATTAAAATCCCTGATGATATAGAAGGTGAAAATCTTTCAGAATTAATTAAGAATCCAAACCCAGAATTTGATCGTGCTGCTTTGGTTATGAATGTTGCCCCTTTCGGTTCTAATTACAACGATTCTCCATATCGAGCTATAAAAACTAAGCAATATACTTATGCTAGAACACCTAAAGGACCAACTATGCTTTTTGATAATTTAAGCGATCCGTATCAAATGCATAATTTACTTGGTAAATCAGAATTTACGGAACTTCAAAATGAGTTAGACACAAAACTTAATGTAGCGCTGAAAAAACTAGGAGATGATTTTAAAACACGAGAAGCATATTTGAAAGAATGGGGCTATATGTTAGATGAAAAGAAAAAAGCAATTCCTTATTGGGGCTTTGATGAAGGTAAAGGAGTTGTTAAAGATTTAGGTAAAAGACGCATGGATGTGCAATCACCAAAAAAAAAAAATAAGATATGAAAAATATGATGTGGATATTTGTTTTTGCTCTGAGTTTAGCTTCATGTACTTATGCACAGCAAGTTCAGCCCAATATATTGATGTTTTATGTTGATGATTTAAGAGCAGAGTTGGGGTGTTACGGAAGTGAAACAGCAATAACTCCTAATATAGATAAATTAGCAGCAGAAGGAATTCTGTTCAATAAAGCATATACACAACAAGCTATTTGTGCCCCTTCTAGAATGAGTACTTTAACGGGTTTACGCCCAGAATCTTTAGGGATTTATAGTATTTTTACACCTCTTCGTAAAGTTCATAAAAATGTGGTTTCAATGCCACAATTTTTTAATAAAATAGGCTATAAAACAGTAAGTATTGGTAAGGTATATCATCATAGTTCTGATGATAAAAAAGAATGGTCTATCTATTTTGAAAAAGAACCAAATACTTATAATAACCCAGATAATCTGGCATTAATAGAGCAATTAAAAGCCGAGGGTAAAAAGTCTTTAAACGGACCCGCTTTTGAAAATGCAGATGTAGAAGACGAAGCTTATAAAGATGGCCGCGTATCAAAATACGCCATAGAAACATTAAAGAAGGTTAAAGATGATAAATTCTTAATGTTTGTAGGTTTAAGTAAACCACACTTACCATTTAATGCGCCCAAAAAATATTGGGATTTATATGATAGAAATAATTTTAAAATTCCCTCTATAGAAAAACCTAAAGATGCTTACAGATTAGCATTAACTCAGTGGGGCGAGTTAAGAGGGTATCAAGGTATACCTAAAGAAGGCGATTTAGATGATGATTTAACCCAAACTTTAATTCATGGTTATCACGCTTCGATTAGTTATATAGATGCTCAAGTAGGTAAAGTTATGAATACTCTAGAAGAATTAGATTTACGCAAAAACACCATGGTTATTTTTATGAGCGATCATGGGTATAAAATAGGTGAATATGGAGCTTGGTGTAAACATTCTAATCTAGAAATTGATGTTAGAGTTCCGTTAATAATTAGTAGAGAAACGGGCCATAAACATAGAGTTGTTGGCAAAACATCCGATGCCTTAGTAGAAAATGTAGATATTTTTCCAACTTTAATTGAATTATGTGGATTAGAAGGTCCAAAAGGGGAAGGAAGAAGCTTACTTTCTGTAATTGATAATCCAAAAAAACGATGGGATAAAGTGGCAACAAGTGTGTATGCTAGAGGAAAAAAAATAATGGGTTGTACGGCAACAGATGGTGAGTGGCGTTATACAGAATGGAGAAATTCTCAAACTAACGAAGTTCTTCAAGCTGAATTATACGAACATAAAAAAAGCCTTTTATCTTATGTTAATTTATCTGGAAACAAAAAATATAAGAAAGTTGAACGTAGAATGAAAATGCTTTTAGAAATACAATTTCCTGGGGATAAACCATTCTTGCAAAAAGATATTCCTAGGTAGAATATAAAATTAGTTTAAATCAACACACTATTGTAATATGAAAAAGCATTTTATAATAATACTTTCTATAATGCTATTGTCGTTGGAACTTTTTTCGCAACGTGCTGAAATAAATTTCAATAACAATTGGTTATTTATTCTAGAAGATAACCTGTCTTTTTCAAAAGAAAATTTTGATGATTCTAGTTGGAAAACGCTAAATGTTCCGCACGATTGGTCTTTTGAAAAAGGTGTTCGTAAAGGAGGAGATCAAGGTCAAGGTGGGGGTTATCATGATGGAGGTATTGGTTGGTATAGAAAAGATTTCAATATAAAAAAAGAAAGTTTATCCAAAGTAACCTACATCAATTTTGATGGGGTTTACATGAATAGCGAAGTTTGGATAAATGGCAACCATTTAGGGAAACGACCTTATGGCTACATTAGTTTTAGATACGATATTTCAAAGTATTTAAAACAAGGTGAAAATAATATTGCTGTAAGAGTTGATAATAGTTTAGAGCCATCGGCACGTTGGTATCATCCTTGTGGAATTTATGCCCCAGTAAAATTAGTAGTCGTAAATCCAACGCATTTTAAACCCAATAGTATTTTTATAAAAACGCCTTCTATTAAAGAAGATAAAGCAACTGTTTCTATTGACGCAGAAATTAATGGCGATGTAAACAAGCTAAAATATGAAGTAAAATTGTTTTCTCCAGAGGGAAAAGAATTGACTGAAAAAATTGAAAGCTTAAAAGGATCAAATCCAACTTATCAATTTGAAATAGAAAACCCACAATTATGGAGTCCAGAAACGCCAACCTTATATAGAGCTATTACCAAAATTTTAGAGGGTAAAAAAGTAATTGACGAGGTAGAAACAACATTTGGCTTTAAAACGGTAAAATGGGAAACTAAAACAGGTTTTTGGTTAAATGGCGAAAACGTAAAATTAAAAGGTGTTTGTGAGCATTGGGAAGGCGGACCTGTTGGAGGCGCTTGGACAAAGCCAATGTTACGCTGGAAATTACAATCTTTAAAAGATATGGGCATCAATGCCATTCGACCATCTCATAACCCAACTCCGCCAATGTTTTATGATTTATGTGATGAAATAGGTCTGTTGGTGATGGATGAAATTTTTGATGGATGGCACAAAAAAGCACCTCAAGATTATGGCAAACAAGCCTTTGATGAATGGTGGCAACGCGATGTAAAAGAATGGATTACCAGAGACAGAAATCATCCAAGTATTTTTGTGTGGAGTTTAGGTAACGAAACCCATAGTGATGTTGCACCAGAATTGGTGAAATTCGGAAAAAGTTTAGACCCAACACGATTATTTACATCAGGCGCAGGAAATCCAGAAGATATGGATATTACAGGTGTTAACGGAGGGTCAGAAACCAAATCGTTTATAGAAAGTAAAACCTTTGATAAACCATTTATTTCTACCGAAGCGCCACATACTTGGCAAACAAGAGGTTATTACAGAACACAAACTTGGTGGCGAGATAACGAATTACCAGGAACTTACGAATTGCCAAATTTAACCGAAAAAGAAATCTTTTTTTATGAAGGAATCAACCCTAAAAATTGGCGAAACAGAAAACAAAGTTTCAATTCGTCTTACGATAATGCTACGGTAAGAGTATCAGCTAGAAAATACTGGGAAGTAATGCGAGATAATCCTTGGCATAGTGGTCATTTCCGTTGGACAGGTTTCGATTATTATGGTGAAGCAGGTTTAGTACATGGAGGTTTACCATTTAATTTATTTATGGGAGGTGCTTTAGATGTAGCAGGATTTAAAAAAGATTTGTTTTATTTCTATCAAAGTCAATGGACCAAAGAAACTATGATTCACATGCTTCCTCATTGGACGCATCCCAGAATGGAAAAAGGAACGATTATTCCGGTTTGGGTATATTCTAATGCAGATGAAGTTGAATTATTTTTAAATGGAAAATCACTTGGAAAAGACAAACCAGGAACTGTTTGGAACGAAATGCAATGCGAATGGATGGTACCTTATCAAGACGGAAAACTAGAAGCCGTGGCATACATTGGTGGTAAAGAGGTAAAACGCACGTCTTTTTCAACCAGCAAGCAACCATCAAAATTAAAGACAAGTATTCAAAAGTTAGCTGCCGAAGATTCTTTTACCACAAGTTATATTATCAGTTCAGAAGGATTAGACGAAAATGATAATTTATATCCCTACGGCGAAAATAAAGTTTACTATAATATTCAAGGTGATGTAAAGAAAATTTCTATGGAAAATGGAAATCCTATTGACCCTACAAGTAGAACAAAATCAGATTTTAGAGCCTTGTTTTTCGGGAAAACGAGATTGTTTTTAAGAGCGTTACCAAATGCAGAAAAAGCTTCACTAATAACAGCTTCAATTTTAGGAGATAAGGCATTATACACTTCAAATAAAATATCCATTGATGCCAAACAGATTCAAGTTTTTGGGACTTCAAATATAGATGATTTAGAAATTCTTTATACTGTAAATGGCGAAAATCCAAAAACAAAAGGTGTTATTTATAAAGGTGCTTTTAAAGTTGCAGATGCTACAATAGTAAAAGCAGTAGTAAAACAAAATGGCAAAGTTGTTTTAAATATGGAAGAAACCTTTGGTAAAAACAAAGGCTTATTTTGGGGAAACGAACACTCTAAAGATATGTGGATAGGAAGAGGGGTAAACATTTCTGCGGAAGAAGGTGTTTTAGAAGGTGATGCAAAAGTTAGTAAGCAGGCACACCGTTATAAAGGTAGTGGATTTGTAAGGTTTGATGGTAAAGAAGGCGCTATAACGTTCTATCAAGAAAACGATGGTGAAGAAGGTGATTATAGTATGCGTTTTAGGTATATGCATAATAATGAAGGGGAATTACATACCATGAAGTTATATCTAAACGATGAGTTTATAAGAACTCTAGAATTTAAACCAACTGGAGGTTGGGAAAAAGAATGGAAATTCGTTCCTGCCATATTAAGACTTAAAGCCGGAGCAAATAATATTAGGATTGAAACAGCTGGCCACAGCGGACCCTTTATTGATGAGTTGTTTATTGATTAAGGTAAAAATTAAATTAATTTAAAGATTAAAAATGAAAAAGGTTTTATTGCTAGTATGGATTGTTGTTTTATCTGTTAACCCAATGTTTGGGCAAAGTTTGTATAAACAAGATAGTACATTCGACAAAAATAGCATACTTGAAACAGGGTTTCAATCCCCACCAAATGAAGCCAAAGCAAGAACGTGGTGGCATTGGATTAGCGGAAACGTATCTAAATCTGGAATTACAAAAGATTTAGAAGCGATGAAAGAAGTTGGTATTCAAGAAGCACAATTGTTTAATGTTAAATTAGAATTTCCAGATGGACCTGTAAAATATTTAAGTGAAGAGTGGTTAGATTTATTTCATTTTTCTGCAAAAGAAGCTAAAAGATTAGGATTAGAACTTACGTTTCATAACAGTGCAGGTTGGTCATCTTCAGGTGGTCCGTGGATTACACCAGAATATGCTATGCAAATAACCGTATTTACGGAAGTTACGGTACAAGGTGGAAAATTATTTAAAGATCAATTACCACAACCTAAAACCAAATTAAATTATTACAAAGATATTGCAGTATTGGCATTTCCTAAACCTCAAACAGATATAAAAATAGATGGTTTAGATTATAAAAATTTAACAGATCGTATTCGAAATCATTTGTTACCAGATACAAAAGCGATTACTGCTTCTGCCGTTATTAATAAAAATGACATTATTGATTTAACTTCAAAAATTACTAAAGACGGATTTATTGAATGGAACGTCCCAAAAGGAGAATGGATTATTTTAAGATTAGGACACACGCCAACAGGTAAAAGTAACCACCCAGCACCAGATGGAGGCCGTGGTTTAGAAGTTGATAAAATGAGTAAAAAAGCAGTTGATGTCTATTGGGATGGCGGCATACAACCTATTATTAATAAATTGGGAGATTTAATAGGAACAACTGTTAATAATTGTTTGATAGATAGTTATGAAGTAGGGACTACCAATTGGACTGCCGGATTTGATACTGAATTTAAAAAATTAAGAGGTTATAGTTTAACAAGCTATTTACCAACTTTAGCGGGTTATTACGTAGAAAGTGGTGAAGTGTCAGAACGTTTTTTATGGGATTTTAGAAGAACGATAGGAGATTTAATGTCAAAAAATTATTATGCTCATTTTGGAGAATTATGTCATGAAAACGGCATGAAATTTTCTGTAGAACCATACTGGGGACCTTTTGATAATATGCAAGTTGGTGCAACTGGAGATATAGTAATGTGTGAGTTTTGGAGTGGTGGATATCCGTTTTTCGATTCTCCTAAATTCGTTTCTTCGATAGCACATTTAAGCGGAAGTTCTATTGTTGGTGCCGAGTCTTTTACAGGAATTGGTGGTTGGGACGAGCATCCTGCTGTTTTAAAATCTATAGGAGACCAAGCTTGGGCACAAGGTATTACGCGTTTTATTTTTCATACGTATGTACACCAACCTTGGGATGTAGCTCCTGGTTTAGCGTTAAGTTATCATGGTACAGATTTTAACCGATTAAATACATGGTGGAGTCAAGGAAAAGCCTTTATGGATTATATTGCTAGGTCTCAATTTTTACTTCAACAAGGTCAAAATGTAGCAGATGTTTTGGTTTTTACAGGAGAATCATCTCCTAACACAGCTTTTTTAATGCCAGAAATTAAAGCCATGGGTTTTGATTATGATTTAATTGGAGCCAATAAATTAGCAGGATTAACGGTTAAAAATGGAGATATTTATACATCAGTTGGTAATAAATACAAAGTTTTAGTTTTACCAAATTCTAGTTGGATGAAACCTGAAACACTTTCTAAAATAGAGGCACTTACAGAAGCAGGTGCAAAGGTAATTGGTGAGCGTCCTTATAAATCTCCAAGTCTCGAAAATTACCCAAAAAGTGATGATAAGATTGATAAACTTGCAGAAAACTTATGGAATTCTGGTTTGGTAAAAAAAATAACAATAGAAGAGTTTTTATCAAAAAGTAAAACACCTTCTGATTTTAGAATTGAAGAAGGAGACGCATCAGACATCAGTTTTATCCACAGAAAAACAGAAGATGCAGATATCTATTTTATTGCCAATGCTAAAAAAGAAAGTAGAGAAATTACAGGACGATTTAGAGTAAAAGGAAAGCAACCAGAATTATGGAATTCAGAAAGTGGTGAGGTTAAAAGTCTTGCTGTTTGGGTAGATAATGAAGACGGAACAACAAGCGTGCCTATTCAATTAGGTGTGGAAGCATCTGTTTTTGTTATATTTAGAAAACCAGTTGCAGCATCTGCTCATATTACAAAAATTTCGGAAACACTTAAAAAACCTCAATTAGAACCTTTATCTAATTTGAAAATTATTAAGGCAGAATATGGTTCATTTTTACAAGACGGATTGGTAGATATCACCGATAAGGTAAAGGCAGCTGTAGAGGATAATAAATTAAAACTACAGGCAGGAAGAGGTTTTTGCGATTGTGATCCTGCAATGGGGTATAAAAAGGAATTCCGAATGGAATATAAAATAGGTGAAGAAATCAAGCGAATATACGTAGAAGAAAGAGAGTTTGTAAATATAGATGCTACTGATAAAGGATCTTTAACCATTTTAAAAGCAGTTTTTGGAAAGTTTAAGCCAGAAACTAAAGAGGTACCTAAATATTATAAAACATTTGATATTACAGAGAAAATTAAAGGCATGGTATCCTCTGGAGTTTTAGAAATTCCGATAGAAAAATCTTTAATAGATGGTTATGTTACCGAAGGTAAAAACAAAGTATTGCGTCTTACTTTTTCTACGGATGGGGTAGAGCATGTTGTTTCTGTTCCGGAAGGAAGAGTGCTTAACCTGTCTAAAGATATTTCTAAAACGAAACTGGTTAATACTAATGGAAAAGTAAATTGGGTAACATCTTATCCAGGAGAAATAACATACCAAACTTCTTTGGGTATGAATAAAACGATTAAAGTAAAATCGGTTCCAAAACCAATAGAGTTAGTAGGTGACTGGAATATAGAATTTAAAGAAAATTTAAGTACACCAATTAAAACCGTATTTAATAATTTGGTGTCGTGGTCTAATTCAGATAATAATGCTATTAAATATTATTCAGGAACAGCAACATATCAAAAAAACTTTAATATTTCTAAAAAGATATTTAAAAAAGACACCTCTTTTGAGTTAGATTTAGGAAGTGTTGGTGTAATAGCAGAAGTAATTATAAATGGTAAAAATGCAGGTATATTGTGGAAAGCACCGTTTAGAATTAATATTGATGATTTTGTAAAAGCAGGACAAAATACGCTAGAAGTTAGGGTAACCAACCTGTGGCCAAATCGTTTAATTGGAGACGAAAATTTATCGTTAGATTTTGAAAGAAAAGGAGAAAAAACAAAAAGTTTACCAAATTGGTTGCTAAATAATACACAACGACCGAGTAAGAGAACCACGTTTCCGGCTTGGAAGCATTGGAGTAAGAATGATGCCTTATTTGCTTCAGGGTTATTAGGACCGGTAAAAATTAATGTATTTCAAAAAATTATTTTAGAATAAAATATTTAATTATGAAATCTACACATTTAATATTTTTTATTGTTGCGTTTTTAAGTTTAGCCTGTCATAATAAAAAGTTGGTTAAAAATGAAAAAGTCGATGTCAAACCGAATATACTGTTTATCTCGGTTGACGATTTAAACAATTGGATAACACCTATTGATGGATTTTCAAATGCGAAGACACCTAATTTTGACAGGTTAGCAGCCATGGGAGTTACATTTACAAATGCACATGTTCAGGCACCTTTATGTGGGCCCTCGAGAGCATCTATCATGTCAGGATTGCGTCCTTCTACAACAGGTATTTATGGTATGACACCAGATAATGAAATCCGAAGATCAGGTAATCCTGCTACCAAAGACATTACATTTTTACCAGAATATTTTGAGAATAACGGCTATCATACCATGGGGATTGGTAAACTGTTTCATATTCACGCACCAGATAGTGTTTTTAATGAATCTGGAGGTCGTGTTAAAGGTTTTGGGCCCTATCCAGAAAAACGTTTTCTTTGGGATGGTTATGGAAAAGGTATCAAAGGAACACACGGAAGAACCAGCACAGACTGGGGCGCATTTCCAGAAAACGATACCTTAATGCCAGATCACCAATCTGTAAATTGGGCTATTGAACGCTTACAAAGAGCATACGATAAGCCATTCTTTTTGGGACTCGGGTTTTTACGTGTACATGTGCCGCTTTATGTGCCTCAAAAATGGTTTGATATGCATCCTTTGGAAAGCATACAAACACCAGCATATTTTGCAGATGATTTAAACGATATTCCATCTGTAGGTATGCAGATAAACGATTTACCCATGATGCCTTCCACAGAGTGGGCAATACAAAGTGGCGAATGGAAAAAGATTATACAAGCCTATTTAGCTTGTATGAGTTATGTGGATAATGAATTAGGGCGCGTGCTAGATGCATTGGAAACTAGTAAATATGCAGATAATACTATTATTGTATTATGGTCTGACCATGGGTACCGTTTAGGAGAAAAAGGCACCTTTGCAAAACATGCCTTATGGGAAACCGCAACAAAGGCACCTTTAATGTTTGCAGGACCTAATGTACCAAAAGGCAAGAAAATTGATGCACCAGTTGAGATGTTATCTATTTACCCAACACTTTTGGAATTAAGTGGATTACCAGCTTATGCTAGAAATGAAGGGAATAGTTTAGTTGCTATGATCCAAAATGATGAAGGATTGGAAGAGGCTAGAGCTATTACAACCTTTGGTATGAATAACCATAGCATTAAGGCAGATGGCTATAGATACATTCGTTATGAAGATGGAACTGAAGAGTTTTATGAGCATAGTAGCGACCCTAATGAGTGGAAAAACGAAGCTAGTAATCCTAAGTTTAAACATAAAATTGAGGCATTACAAAAACTATTACCCACTGTAAATTCCAAATGGGATGAAAAATCTAATTATACCTTTCAACCTTATTTTGTAAACCAAAAGATGAGGGTAAATGGAAAAGATACCGAGCCTGTAAAAGTTATTGGAGCAGATAGATAGTTAGGAGGAGTAGGCCAAATTTTGGAGGCCAATGGATAAAAATAAAATAATTAAGTGTAGTTAAAAACTAAAATTTATGTGTAGAATATTGCTAATAATCATGTTTTATATCGTTTCAACTTGTACTGTGTTTTCACAAATAAAGGTGGTTAACGAAAAGATCTCTATTGTTGATAAAAATGCGCTTACCGTTGAAGGTAGATTTTCTAGCGGAATAAACGGGCGCACATTTCAGAAAGACGCGTTGATTTCTCATAAGGGATACCAATATATTGTGAATTATAATAATGAACGTCGCGTTTGTATCAGTAGAAGAAAATTACCTAATGGAAAATGGAAAACGATTACGTTTTTAGATTATCACTTTAAAAGTAACGATTCTCATAATTCTATATCTATGGGTATTTGCCCTAATGATGGAACCATACATTTAGCTTTTGATCATCATGTAGATACCTTACATTACAGAGTTTCTAAAAAAGGATTGGCAAATAATCCAGAAACTATGAGCTGGAATGCTTCCGCTTTTGGTCCCATTATTTCAGAACTAGAAAAAGGAAAGAAAATAAAAATAACTTATCCAAAATTTTGGCAAACTCCAGATGGAAACCTTCAGTTTAATTATCGTGTTCGTGGGTCGGGCGATGGAGATCGTATGTTGGTAGATTATAATGCTAAAACGGGAAAATGGGAAAATACACGCCAGATTGATAATGGAAAAGGTGTCTTTCACGATCAATTAGGAATGAGTGAAACCAGGTGTTCATACCCTAATGGATACGATTATGATAATGAAGGAGTCCTACATGTTACATGGACTTGGAGAGAAAACAGCCAAGGTGCTAATCATGATTTAGTTTATGTTTATAGTGAAGATAACGGATATTCATGGAAAAATAATTTCGGTAAAACCTTAACAGAAATTCCTCACGTAAATTCAGAAGATATTGTGGTGCAGTCTATTCCTCGGGTATTAGGTTTAATGAATGATCAAGGGCAAACCATAGATTCTAAAAACCGATTGCACGTAGTTATGTATCATTGTACAGAAGAAACCATAACCAATGCAGGTAGTTTTTTAGGTGAATTAAGATGGGGGCCAAATGAAGCTAAGCGGTACCACCATTATTGGAGAGATACATCTGGGAATTGGCACAGTTTTGAAATGGACTTAAAAGTTGGCAATCGCCCAAAAGTATTCGCAGATAAGCATAACAATTTAATTATGATTTATGCCGGTAATGCTAAAAACGATTTGATTATAGCTACAGCAACAGCTAAAAAGAAATGGAACGATTGGGCTATTACACATACAGTTAAAGGCCCATTTATTAATGATATGTTGGGGGATTTTTATCGTTGGAAAACGGATGGTGTTTTGTCTATTTTAGTTCAAGATATTCCAAAGCCAAATAAAAAAAATAGCACTTTTAAAGTCGTCGATCTAACTTTTGACTCTAAACCATAAATAAGACCAAATTTTTATCTATTCTGATTATGAAATCATTTCTAACTCTATTATTAATAATGTTGTTAGTTTGAAAGCAAATGAAATAGGTATTAAAGAACAGCTATTAGATTTAAATATAGACTCTTTCTATAACTACATATTTTACCAATGATGTAAATTAAAAGATAATTTAGAGAGATTATGATATATATAACAGTTGGTTTTTAAGGAGTTCTAAAAATATTTCTAGATTAAAATAAGCCAAGCATAATTAATAAAAATTGCTGAGTAGTAAAGTTATAAAAAGATAACCTATTAAATTAAAGACATGTTATATAATTTTAAGAAGTTAAATATAATTTTTATAATCATTTTGGGTTCGCAGCTTGTTAAAGCGCAGTCTGTAAAACACCCCGCTATTTGGGTAACGCAAGATGAAAAACACGATGTTTTAAATCTTATTGAAAAGTATGATTGGGCCAAGAAATTAGAGCAGGATTTACATGTTGTTGTAGATGAAAAAGTAGAAGCGCATCAAAAAAATCCTTCAGCAATATTATCCCATATTCCAGAAATACCAGCCGATAATTCGTTAACCGAATTTGAAGCTGTAACCGTAGAAAATCACGCTGCAGTACTAACAGATGCCTCATATGCAGCTATGTTGTATTTCTTGACGGGTGAAGAAAAATACGCCCAATTTTCGGCAGATATATTATGGCATTACGTGTCTGTTTTATCTGATAGAAATCCTGAAAACACCACTATTTGTGGGAATCATTTTTACGATCCGCGTACATCTTACGCCCAATTTGCACTAGCATACGACTTCATTTATAATTTTTTAAATACACCTACAACCAAGGTTTATAAGGTATCTGAACGTAAGCAGCAAACTTTCGATAGAGACCTGTTTCAAAAGGTACTTTTAAATATGGTTGGCAGTAGCTTACAGGAATATGGCCGCCCGGATACGCATGGTAAATTTATTTCTAATCATCCTATTTTAACCGCTCCAGGAGTGCTTTATGGTATTCTATGTATTGAAGATGATAAAGAAAGAGAGCGTTTGTTTGATGTATTTTGGGAGAAAGGAACTGCACATCAAAATTCTTTTAAAAATACCATTTTACCAATGTTTGGTAAACAAGGTATTTGGCCAGAATCTACCAGTTATAGTTTTATGCCTGCTGTTACTCTAGTTTTAAATATAATAGATCGGGTTTACCCTGAAATGCATGTTACTCAGAATTACAAAAACATTTATAAAGGAAACTTTTTGTTCGATAATTTAAGAATGCCAGATGGTCGGTTTGTGAGATATGGTGATTCTAAAAGAAACCACGATGGTACCGAACAGTTATATAGGTATACACTAAACTTAGCACAACGCCGAGGATATTCAAATTTAGAAAAGCAGGCTAAAATAGCCTTAAGCCAAGCTTATCAGAGACTGGGTGGCTACCAACCAAAAATTTATCCTGCTACTTTTGATAGCACAGGACCTTTAAAATTATTTTGGGGTATACCTATCCCAAAAGATATAGATTCTAAAATAGATTTTAAAAAGCCTACAGTTTTGGTAGAACATGCTGGTATTGCCTTGCAACGAAATTATGTTGAAAAAGATAACGTATTGTATGGCTTATGCGGTATAATAGGAGGTGCTCATTATGTGCATTCTCATGTTACCGGAATAACTATGGAACTTTATGGAGCTGGCTATGTAATGGCGCCAAATGGAGGTTTGCCTCCGTCTGTAAAAGAAAGAAGGATTCCTTTACACGAAAATTATTTTAGACTCTATGCAGGTAATAATACGGTAATTGTTAACGGAACATCGCATGGTAGTCAGCCTGGTTCTTGGAAGGGAAGAGCTTATGTTTGGCAAAATACAGCAGTGAATATTGCATCGGAACCTAAACATTTAGAAGATCCTATTAGTAAGCATTTTAGCTTTGCAACTCAGTTTTTAAGGGATACTATTAACCATAGTGATCAAGAGCGTACATTGAGTATCATTCGTACTAGCGATAAAACGGCTTATTATTTAGATGTGTTTCGTTCTAAATCTTTAGACGAAAACAAGTTTCACGATTATATCTATCATAACATAGGAGATACTATAACACTTGAAAATGATAACGGAAAAGCGTTGAAAACTCAAGCTACATCACGGTATCAAACAGATATTGGAGACCCTGTCCAATCTCCAGGATGGCGTTATTTTAAAAAAACAGAATCAACTAAAGCGATCAAAGATGGAATAAAGGCAAAATTCCAAATAAAAAATGATAACCGATTTATGCATATGTATGTTCCTAATGGAATGGCACGAAATTATACCACAGCTTTGGCTCCTCCAACCCGAGAAGCAGAAAATGGATATGTTGATAAACCGACTCAAGTTTTGGCAATACGGCAACAGGGTGAAGCTTGGAAAAATCCTTTTATCGCCATTTTTGAACCTACTCTAAATGCAATCTCTAGTGTGCAAAAGGTTATGACTTTAAAGGATGGAGATAAGGTAGTAGGGGCTACTATCACTTCAAAAGTTGAAGGTAAAACCATTACTGATCATGTGATTTCTTTGGATAAACCGGAGGCTACATATTATAGTAAGAAATTGGATTTAAAATTTAAAGGCCGATTTGCAGTCGTTAGAGTGGAAACTTTTAAAAGCAAACAAAAGACCAAGCTTTATATAGGAGAAGGAAGTGAACTCTATTTTAACACTTATAAACTGGTCAGTGGAAATTTAAGAAAAGCCACTCAATCTTATGGCGGCTTGTAAAGGAGTAAAATAAATCTAATTTAAATTGGGTTATTGTTGAACTATGAGCTAAGTCAGTTTCTTAAATAATTGATAATTTATGAGTCTATGTTAGATTTTCTCTAACTTACAAAAACGGAATATTTAAAAATTTAGCGTTGTACAGGATAAGGCAGTATAGCATTTATATTTTAAATAAATAAATTAGCAATCACTATAACAATAAAATAAAGAAATAGTATGATTAAAATTTTGAAAGGGGCTGTTATTATATGTACAGCTATTTGTGTTTCAAGTTGTGCTCAGGTTAAAAATAGCGAAGTACCATGGGTATCTTTAGTTAAAGGTAATACTTTGGAAGGGTGGAATATAAAAGGAGGAAATGCTACTTATACCGTAACAGACGGCGTAATTACTGGTACAACTGCAAATAATACTCCAAATACATTTTTATCGACAAATGAATACTATGATGATTTTATTTTGGAAGTTGATTTTAAAGTAAATCAAAGTATGAATTCTGGAATTCAAATAAGAAGTAATAGTTACCCTTATTATCAAAATGGTAGAGTACACGGCTATCAAGTAGAAATTGATCCTTCTAAAAGAGCTTGGAGTGGTGGTATTTATGAAGAAGGTAGACGAAAATGGTTAAACCCAATTGACGACCAAAATTTAGAAGCAAAAAAAGCTTTCAAGAAAAATGAATGGAATCATTATAGAATTGAAGCTATTGGTGATACCATAAAAACTTGGATAAATGGTATGCCTGCCGCATATTTAATTGATGATAAAACAGCTACTGGGTTTATAGGTTTACAGGTGCATAGAATTAACGATGCTCAAAAACCAGGGAAAACTATTTCTTGGAAGAACATAAAAATATTAACCCAAGATCTAAGTAAATACTCTAAAAAATCTACTTTGAAACCAATCGTGACAAAAAATCAGTTAACAATTGATGAAAGTAATAAGGGCTGGAAAATGCTTTGGGATGGTAAAACTACAAATGGATGGCGTGGAGCCAAATTAGATGCTTTTCCAAATAAAGGTTGGGTAATTGAAAATGAAGAACTTATTGTGTTGTCGTCTGGTGGAGCAGAGTCTGCGGCAGGAGGAGATATTGTTACTGAAGAATTATATGGAGATTTTGAACTTAAAGTAGACTTTAAATTAACGGCAGGAGCTAATAGCGGAATTAAATATTATGTAGATACAAATATTAATAAAGGCGAAGGCTCTTCTATAGGCCTAGAATATCAAATTTTAGATGATGCACTTCATCCTGATGCTAAATTAGGAAACCATGAAGGGAGCAGAACAGTTTGTTCGTTATACGATCTAATTCAGGCAAACACTGAGAAACCAATAAATGCAATTGGAGAATGGAATAGTGCCTACATTTTATCTAAAAATAATCATGTAGAACATTGGATAAATGATGTTAAAGTTTTGGAATATGAGCGAGGAAGTGACGAGTTTTTAAAGCTAGTTTCAGAAAGTAAATATGCCAAATGGCCAAACTTCGGCCTATTAGAGAAAGGTCAAATTTTGTTACAAGACCATGGAGATAGAGTTGCATTTAAAAATATAAAAATTAAATCCCTTTAATACTTATGACATCAAGAAGAAACTTTATAAAAAAAACAACTTTAGCAGGTGCAGCTATTACAGTAGGTAGTTCCGCCATGGCTATGTCTGCTAAAAGCTATAACAATATTATAGGTTCAAACGAACGTTTAAACGTTGCAGTAGCAGGTTTAGGTAGAAGATTAGGGGCCTTTACGGAACCTATTGGGCTAAAAGAAAGTAACGTGAAATTACTTTATTTATGCGACGTTATGGAAAGTCAACGTTTAAAAGGTCTAAAAGAATTTAGGAAATATATTAACTACAATCCTGCATTAGAAAATGATATTAGAAAAGTATTGGATGATAAAGATGTTGATATATTAATTAATGCAACTCCAGATCATTGGCATGCACCAGGTTCTATTATGGCCATGAAAGCAGGCAAGCATGTCTATGTTGAAAAACCATGTAGCCATAATATGTACGAAAATGAACAATTGGTAAAAGCGTCAAAGCATTTTAACAAGGTGGTACAAATGGGAAATCAGCAACGTTCTGCAGGTCATACTATAGAAATTATTCAAGAAATTCATAATGGTATTATAGGAAAACCATATAAAGCTGTGGCTTTTTATAATAACAGCCGTGGATCTGTTCCTCATCAAAAAAGTGCGCCTGTACCAAACGGTTTAGATTGGGATTTGTGGCAAGGCCCGGCTCCTAGACGTGATTATACATCAGAGACATGGGATTACAATTGGCATTGGTACGGTTGGGACTATGGTACAGCAGAGGCAGGTAATAATGGAACACACGAATTGGATGTAGCACGTTGGGCACTAGAAGTAGATTTTCCTCAGCATGTATATGTAGAAGCTGAAAAGCGTCATTTTGTTAATGATGGTTGGGAAATGTATGACGATATGGAGGCTACCTTCAAATTTGCGGACAACAAAGTTATTAAATGGGACGGAAAGTCCAGAAATAGTTATGGTACTTACGGCAATGGTAGAGGTACCGTTATTTATGGAACAGAAGGAACTGTTTTTGTAGATAGAGGTAAGTACATTTTATATGATCGTAGAGGAAAAGTTATTAGAGATAGTAAAACAGTCTCAAATGAATCAGGAACAGCTTTAGGTGGTGGTGGTGCAATATCAACAAAACACGTTCAAAATCTTTTTGATACCATCCGTGGTAAAGCTAATTTAACAGCTCCTATTGATGATGCTAGTAAAAGTATGGCGTTAGTGCATTATGCTAATATTGCTTATCGAATTAACAAAGGGTTTGATGTTAATGATAATACAGGTGCCATGTATAATCGTGATGCTATGGCGTTATGGAGTCGTAAATACGAAGCGGGTTGGGATCCTAAATTTTAATATTAGGGATTAATTAATAGACATGAGTTCGAATAGAAAGAAGTTCTATAATTAAAAAGAAATATGTTAAAGGAAACCGTAGTTAAGTAATTAAATTTATTTTTTGGGTTAGTTTAGTTTGAAAGAGGCAGTAATAATATTACTGCCTTTTTGTATGTATTTGTACTTAAATAAGGGGTAAGACGATATGCTAAATTGAATTTCGATCAATAAGACTAAATGGGTTTTTAATTTTACCTTTTTTATTATTAATAATCATTTCGGCAGCTGTTTCTCCCATTTTTTCAAAATCTGTTGAAATAACAGCGATATCTAATAATCTTTTAAATGGAGTCTCATTATACGATATGATTCCCACATCTTGCCCAATAGTAAGGCGTTTGGTTTTTATTATGTCTAGTAGTTTAACCAAATTATCATCAGAAATTGTAATAAATAATTGTCTAGAATTAATACTTTCATCTTCTTTAATTTTATTAAGAATTTTAAAATTAAATAGATGTTCATTGCAGAATTTTATAAATCCACAACGTATTTTATGAAAATAGGGATAAGTTTTTCCTTCTGGAATAACTAAATTCAACCTTTTGTAGTTAGCTATTTTTTTTAATCCGGTTTTGAGTGCATTGTAAATATCATTTTCAAAATCTTCATATATTTCTATGATATCACCATCTATGGTTAATTCGTTATTATCCATTAAAACAAGTTTTTCTCTAGGTATACTTGTTATGGCTTTTAGTGCGTCATTCTTAATATTTATTTGGTTAACATTGCTACATTTAAAATGTGGTATTATAACATAATAATCATACCTCATTTTATTCTTTTCCATCAAGTTAACGCAAAATGATTTTTCACTATTATAAATTTCAAAATCCGTATGATATTCATTACCAATGTTTTTTAGGAAAGAATGGTATGTTTCTAATTTGTAAGCACTTAATTTATTGACAAGAAATAGAATGTTTATTTTTGAGATTAATTTAGTTCTGTTTATATAAACGCCCTTGCCCTTTATCCCAATAATTATTTTCTTATCCTTTAACACGTTGTAAGCCTTTTCTACAGTGTCTCTAGATACTTTGTATTCTTTGCTAAAAACATTAATCGATGGAAGTTTTTCATTCATTTTAATGCTTCCTTTTGATATGTTGTAGGTAAGACTATTGGCTATTTGTAAATATAAGGGAGTTTTATTGCTTTTTTTGAACTTTAAGTCTTTAAGTAAATTCATAAATGAGAAATTAACTAATAGTTAAAAAGTGAAAACTTACACTTTTATAATAAGAGTTTAGGAACTAAAATCTTTTAATATAGTACTGTTTTAAAAGAACTTGTTGTTAAAAAAAAGGTAATCTACTTAATTAAATAGACTACCTTTTTATTTTAAAATCTCTTTAATATTAGAAATATTTAGCATAAACTACTTTGGTTTGCAAAAACTCTTCCATACCATGCTTGCCATCAGCGCCTCCAATACCCGATTTTTTCCAACCAGCGTGGAAGCCTTGCATAGCTTCAAAGTGTTCGCGATTTACATAGGTTTCGCCAAACTGGAGCTCGTTGGTAATTTTCATGATATTATTAAAATTCTCAGAAAACACAGAAGAGGTTAACCCAAATTGAGAATCGTTTGATAAGGATATAGCTTCGTCTATTGAATTAAACTTCATGATAGGTAACACAGGGCCAAAAACTTCTTCTTGAATAATTTCCATTTGTTGAGAAACATTCGTTAAAAGTGTTGGTTCGTAGAAATAACCTTTATTAAAATTTTCGGCACGTTTTCCCCCAATTAATACTTCTGCACCTTCTTTTTTTGCGAACTCTACCATTTCAGAAATCTTGTCGATTTGAGATTGAGAAACTAAACTACTCATATCGGCATCGATTCCTGTTAGGGCATCGTCAATTTTCACCTCACTAATTTTTTTCGTAATTTTTTCTACAAACTGATCATATATATCGTCTTGAACATAAACTCGCTCAGCACAATTACATACTTGTCCGCTAAAAATAACTTTAGAAGACACAATAGCATTAACAGCTAAATCTAAATTAGCATCAGAGCACACAATAGCAGGTGCTTTTCCTCCTAATTCTAATGATACTTTTGTAATGTTTTTAGCAGCAGCTGTAATAATTTGTTGTCCAGCACCAACGCTTCCAGTTAAACTAATAATGCCTGTAATAGGACTTTTAGAAAGCGCATTCCCAATAAGTCTACCAGATCCACAAACAAAGTTTAATACACCTGGAGCCATACCAATATTCTGAATCAATTCAGCAAATTCCATAATGGTATTTGGTGCTTCAGAACTTGGTTTAATTACGCATGTATTGCCAGTAATTAAAGATGCCGCTACTTTACGTGCCATTACAAAAAACGGGAAATTCCAAGGGCAGATACCTACCGCTACACCAATGGGCACTTTATGTAAATAGATATGTTCTTTTTCACGGTCACTTTGAATAATTTCACCTTCAATTCGTCTTGCCCAACCGGCGTTATAATCAAAATAATCGGCGGTAACATCAATTTCTACTTGGGCTAAACCAATAACTTTAGCTTGTTCTTTAGATAATGTTTCAGCCAAATAAACTCTATTTTTTCTAATAATATCTGCCATTTTATGTAGAAAAGCACCACGTTGTACAGCAGGTAATGCTTCCCATTTTGGTTGTGCATCTTTAGCGGCTTCTAATGCTAAATTTGCGTCTTCAGCAGAACCTGTTGGGATTGAGCTAATAACTTCTTCATTACATGGGTTTAAGACGTTAATTCGAGTTGTAGAGGTTGAGTTTATAAACTGACCGTTTATATATTGTTTATATGTTTTCAAAGTATATTGATTTTAATGTTATTATAAATAAGTTTAGTTTTTTTTGTTTTGAAAATACTTACTAAATATTAAGAAGAGTAGTCCGCATAATAACCAAGCAGGCAGTGTGACAAATGATAGAAAGACATCAAATTGTATAGATATGAAGTAGAATAAGCCAAAGCTAATAGCCCAAGCCCAAAATACAGATTTGCTAAAAGATAGGTTTGCCGCCTCAGCGTAGTTTTTTATAATACCCGCTTTTTTATGAAAAAAATGTTCGAATACAATGATAGCTCCAAAAGGTGCTAAAATAAAACCGTATAGCGCAACAAAGCCTAAAAGCTTCATGGCGAAAGCAGGAAACAGACCGGCAATTGTTGCTAATGTACCAGCTAAAATGGTCACTTTTGCAGTTGATAATTTAGGTAGAATAGCTTGAAAGGCTAAACCAGCTCTATAAATTGTTGGGTTAGCGGTTGTCCAACCAGCTAATACTACGGCAATAATTCCTAAAACACCAATAGCGTTATATGCCATGGGACCAGGAGCTACAGGAGGAGCTTGTCCGTTATTTAAATATGATAATGCTTCTGGAGACTGAATATATACAGCATAAAGTAGAGCAGCAGCAATCCATGCCATATAGTGCCCTACGTACATTCCTGCGGCAGTAGCCCATCCAGCTTTTGCTTCTTTTGCGAACCTAAATACTGATAGATCGGACATACCAATATGCATGGCGCCATTAGCAAACCAAGACCAAATAACAACATGCCAAAAGGTGAATTTTGTTTGACCAGGAAAGGGTTCTGAACCTTCACCCCAAATATCCCAAAATTTAGAAAAGCTATCTACACCTAGTTGGCTCAAAGCTACAATTCCACAAGCAATAAAAGCTAGCACAATAATTGGAGACATCCAATTTGCTGCTTTGGTAACGGTGTCATAACCGCGTGCCGCAATTAATGAAATTACGGCTCCAATTACAATTACTATAATAACCCACGTCATTCCATTTGGAAGTGTATCATCCAATTTTGGCATAGGCATATTAAAAGGAATACCTACGGCAGTAGCAGAAACCGTGATCATAGAACCTGCTAAAAAGCAGAATAAAATACCGTTGGCTAAGTTATAGCCTGTTACCAATTTTTTTCCGCAAATTTTTTCTAATTGATAATATAGAGTCAGCCTATTTTTAACAGCTATTTCAGCTGTTAAAAAACGCCAACTTAATACTGCTAATAAATTTCCTATTAGTAAACCTATAATTAAATCGAATGCACTTACACCGGCTGTTAGAAATAATGGACCAATCATAAATTCTGTTCCAGCTGCATGTTCACCGGCATACATACCTATAAAGCTTTTCCATCCTTTTAATTTGGATGTTGGTACCGGGGTTCTTTCAAATTCTCCTCCTGCAATATCTTCAATTGCATCTTGTTCTATACTTACTTGGCTCATTTAGTTGGTTGTTTTTTTTATACGATGTATTAGTATTTATAATTTTAGTGCTGTTAGGATAAAAACTTTTTTCTTAAATCTTCAACTTGGTCATCATTGATAGGTACCATTTGTCCTAAAGAATTTCCTAAAACAATAGATTTAGCACTGAATTCAGCAACTTCCAAATAATCAAAAGTTTGAAGTAATTTATCTCCTGTAATAATGACTGAATCATTTTCAATAATTAAAGCCGTAGCGCAGTTATCAACTATGGTAGAATTGTTGTTTTTTCTAAAATGATCCCCATATTTTACGACATTAATGTCTTGTAAAAAGATCCAGCTTTCTGGTATGGTACGTACATTTAAGTATTCTCCAGTGACTCCGAACGCCATTAAGTAAGGTGATTGCGTCATAATTATAGAATTTACATCAGGGTTACGATTGTAAATTTCTTGATGAATCCAAGCCGCTCTACTTGGTGTTTTACCAGCTTCTCGTTTTCCGTCTTTAATTTGGACAATATCATGAATGTTTAAATCCCAACGGTTACTTCCTGTTGGAGTAATAAGAAAGTCATTCTTGTTCCAGCGCATAGATACCGTACCGTAAGAACTTATCATTAAGCCTTGTTGGCATGAGCGTTGAACAATTTTACAAATTTCTAAACGTTTTTCAACTTCGTCTGAAGGATAATGAACGCTCTCCATTTCAGGCAATACACCGGTTGCTTGTGCTTCAAACTCTTCAATTTGTTCATCTGTCAAATATTTAGGAGTTCCAATTTGAGAACCATATAAAATGGTACTTGCACAAAACTCTAAAGCTTCAAAACGTTCAAAAGCGTCAGTTAAGTCGCTTCCCCCTAAAACAGTACCATGATTTTCCATGATAATGGCTTTGTACCCTTTTTTAAACTCGTCGGCAATAACATCGCCTAAATCTTCACTACCAGGCAACCTATACTTTGCATAACCAATAGGGCCACAAATATGTTTTGCTTGAGAAATAATATTTGTGTTTGGTATTTGTCGTACAATACTAAATGATACTAATGCAGGTGGATGCGCGTGAATTACAGATTTAATATCTGGACGTGCTTCATAAATAGCTTTATGGAATGGAAATTCGGAAGAAGGTTTGTGTTTTCCAATAACAGTTCCATCTTTTTGTACACAAATAATATCTGAAGCTCTTAAAGACCCTTTGTCTATAGCCGAAGGTGTAACCCAAATATTACCGTTATCATCAATAATTGAAATATTACCACCAGATGTTGTGGTCATGCCTCTTTTGTATATTCTACTAATAATAGTAGTAATTTGATCTCTTGGATGTTCTAAATTTATTTTCTTAGACATTGTAAGTATTTTAATAATAATTAGTAGTTAATCACCTATTATAAACGGGACGTGTTTTTTTAGAGCGTAATTCTTTTTTAAGAATTTAGAGTTTAAACGTGTATCTGAAATAGATATGGCAGCTCCAAGTGCAGAGCCTAGAGACGCTTGTGTAGTTCGTAATTTTTTATCCCTAAAGTAGTGTGATAGCAATTTTATATAAAGGTCGTTGTCGCTAAACCCGCCGTCTACATACAACCTAGTAATGTCGTCATTACCAATGGCTTTTTTTACACATTTAATTTGTAATAAAACGAGCTCGGTCATTAATTGGTGGTAGGCGTGATCATATTCAGTATACGCTAGTTGCGTTTGTTCTGGCATATCTTCATCTATTAAGCCTTCCCATTTAAAAGCATGTTTAAAATCTTTTACAATTTCTAAATATGTATCATAATTAAATTTTACTTTTCTGTGGTAATCTTCATCAACACCGTAGCGTTTATTTAATTTTTCAACCTGAATTTTATATTCGTTACCTAAAAATAATCGAGAGGCTTTAACTGGTTTACCGTTAATACGCATGTAATTAATGGCATCTCTATCATTAGTATCCTCTGATATTGGGTTTTCTGTAAACGGGTTAAATGCTATGCTCCAAGTGCCTGTAGAAATAAGTACAAATTTTTTATTGATACTTCTAACGTAGGGGAGTAAAGCCGCAGAGCTATCGTGTATTCCTACACCTATTTTAATACGGTTACCATTGTAATTCATGTTAATGCTCGTTTCTGTAGAAACGATAGGAGGAAGAATTTTATTTAAACCTTCCTTATATACCCATGGGTGGTAATCTTTCGCTTGATAATCCCAAAGTGCAGTATGGCACCCAATACTTGTATATTCGCTTAAAGGCACCCCAGTGAACACATAACTTAAATATTGAGGTAAGTGCAAAGAATACTTAATTTTATTAAATACTTCGGGTTTTGTTTTCTTTAACCAATAGAGTTGTAAACCGGAATTGAGCATGCTTAAATCGGCACACCCAGTTTGTTTTAAGAAATCTTCTTTTGGTCCATATTCCTCAAAAAAAGAGGTAATAATGTCCTCGGGGAGCGCTTTAGTGTAGTTATATAAAGGAGTTACGGGGTTGCCCTCTTCATCAATATGAACAAAGCTTGCACCATAAGTAGAAAAGTTAATCGCTTTAACCTTGAATTGTTCTGCTTTAAGAATACGATTAAAAACGTCTTTAAGCCATTTTTGCAATGCAATAAGATTCTCAGTTGGATGGCCGTCTTCATCTTCTATTTCATCAAATGAAATATATTCCTTGTGTACTTCTTTAAAATCTTTATCGAATAGGAAAAACTTTTTATTAGTTTTTCCTATATCAAAAACAGCTGTTACATTTTTCATTTTATTTTAAATTAAAGGCCTGTAGCAATTGTGTTCTTTCCTCTTTCTTTTATAAGTCCGCCGCGAACATCTAATGCTCTGTAAGCATTAATAGGGCTTAAAACACCGCCTCTATTTAATCGTGCTTTTTCTAATAATGGCCTTACATCGGTACGGTAAGCACCCTGTAAAATTTCTTGACATTTCACCACATCATTATCCATTTGTGCTGCTTTTAAAGCGGCTTGATCGATAAGTAATGCTTTGGCATAAGCTTCCTGAATGGCTTCTAAAGATTGAATTAAATCTTCTAAAGGATCTTTTACATTATGGCTCGCATCAATCATCCATGCTAAATCTGGATTTTGAGGATTATTTTCCATGCCGTAAACCAATTCGTTAAAAATTAAGAACAAGGCATAAGGTTTAATGCTTCCAACAGTTAAATCATCGTCACCATATTTACTATCATTAAAATGAAAACCGCCTAATTTTCCTTTTAGTTGAAGGATAGACACAATTTGTTCGATGTTAGAATTTGGAAGATGATGTCCAAGATCGACTAAAGTGAATGCTTTTTCACCACATTCGTTAGCTAACATCAATGAAGCTCCCCAATCTTGAATAACGGTACTGTAAAAATTGGGTTCGTAAGGTTTGTATTCAATAAGTAATTTCCAATCGTCTGGCACACCTTTGTAAATATCCTTTAAACTATCTTGTGTATTTTGAAATGCCGTTTGAAAATTATTTTGTCCTGGAAAACAAGACCCATCAGACAACCAAACCGTTAAGGCTTTAGAGCCTAGTTTGTTTCCGATATTGATAACATCTAAATTATGTTCAATAGCTTGTTGACGAACGGCTTCGCTGGTGTTACTTAACGAACCGTATTTATAACTTTCTTTTGCGTTTTTTTGATCTTGAAAAGTATTTGAATTTACGGCATCAAACTTAATATCTAATCCGTTAGCCAATTCTTTAATCGCATTATAATCTGATGGCACATCCCACGGAATGTGAAGCGATACTGCACCTGCCGTTTGTGTTAAAGCGTGTAAAACACCAACATCTTCAATTTTTTGTTCTAAACTAGAAGGTTCTCCATAAAATGAAAAACGTCCAAAACGGGTCCCACCAGCACCTAATGCCCAACTTGGTATAGCCACTTGGAAATCGGCTAATTTAGATACAATGCTAGTAACATCATGTCCTTTTTTTGTTAATTTGTTGGCTAAAAAATCAAAGCTTTCGTTATGACTTTCTAATCCATTTTTATTATAATCAGAGATTTGCTCTTTTTGTATTTTCATAATTTTAATATCTTTTTAAAAGTAAAAACTCCCATAAACTTCAACTAGAACTTATGGAAGTTTTTCACTAAACAAACTATAACTAAACTAATTTTTGTGTTGTTAACGAACAAAGGCATTCGCCATGCCACCATCAATATTTATAATATTTCCTGTCGATTTATCTAAAATTCCAACTAAAGAAAATACGCCATTAGCAATATCATCTGGAGTAATAATTTCATTTAAAAGATTTCTTTTTGCATAAAACGCAGGTAATTCTTCAACAGTAATACCGTTGGCTTTTGCACGACCTTCGGCCCAAGCACCTTCCCAAATTTTACTTCCAACGATAACGCCATCTGGGTTTACGGTGTTTACTCTAATTTTGTCTTTTGCTAATTCTGCAGCCAATAAACGAACCATGTGTTGTTGTGCTGCTTTTGCTGTACCATAAGCCACATTGTTTGGCCCTGCTACTAATCCGTTTTTACTAGCAATAGCAATATAATTTCCACCTAAACCTTGTTTGCGCATAATGGCTGCCGATTGTTTTGCTAAATCGAACTGTCCTTTTACTAATATATTTTGTAGAATATTCCAGTCGTTATCCGTAGTCTCTTCTAATGGTTTTGAAATGGCTAAACCTGCACTGTGCACGATAATATCGACTCCGCCAAATTCTATACATGCTTTTTTGTAAGCCGATGCAATAGAATCGGTGTTTGTTACATCGCAAATAGCATAAGTAGAAACATCACGCTTGTATGTTGCATGCGCTTCTTTTAAACTATCTTCATTAATATCGGTAAGTACTACATTAGCCCCTTCAGCAGCTAGTTTGTCTGCAATAGCTTTACCAATTCCACCACCAGCACCTGTAACCAAGGCTACTTTTCTAGATAAAGGTTGCTCTTTAGGCATACGTTGTAATTTGGCTTCTTCTAACAACCAATACTCAATATCGAATGCTTCTTGTCTAGGTAAAGAGGTGTAAGCGGTAATGGCTTCTGCACCGCGCATTACATTGATCGCGTTAATATAAAACTCATTGGCTACACGTGTAGTTTGCTTATTTTTGGCAAAACTAAACATCCCAACACCTGGATAAATTATAATTACTGGATTTGCATCACGCATATCAGGACTGTTTGCTTTTTTACATGTATTATAGTAATCAGCATATTCTTGTCGGTAGGCATCAAAAGCAGGCTCTAATTTCTTTAAAATAGCATCAGCATCTGATACATCTTCGTTTTTATTTAATGTTAATACTAGCGGCTGAATTTTTGTACGCAAGAAATGGTCAGGGCAAGAGGTTCCCATTGGAGCCAGACGTTCTAAATCATTACTATTTATGTATTTCATAACCACATCTGTATCAGAGAAATGACCAATCATTCTGTTCTCAGAAGAGCATAAACCTCTTAAAAGTGGCATAATTTGAGCCGCTTTTTCTAAACGCTCTTCTTTTGGTAAGCTTTCAATTTTTTGACCACCAAATACACTCCCTTTTTCTTTTATTTTTTTCTCAATAAATTCAGAAGCCATTTCAATAACTTCTAAACTGTTCATGTAACATTCATAAGAAGTGTCTCCCCATGTGAATAAACCGTGACTACCTAATACAATACCTCTTATTCCAGGATTGTCTTCTAAACATTTTTCTATTTGAAGACCTAAATCGAACCCTGGACGTTGCCAAGGCACCCATCCCATAGTATCTCCCCAAATCTCTTTGGTGACTTGTTCACTATCTTTCGCTGCTGCAACTGCAATGAGTGCATCTGGATGCAAGTGGTCTATATGAGCGAAGGGTAATAAGCCATGCAAAGGGTATCAATTGAAGGCGCTTTACTATCTAAATCATAAATACAGTGGTTAAATAAACCTACCATGCGGTCTTCATCTTCCAAGCCTCCGTAGACATTTTTTAAATCGCGTAACCTGTTGGTATATATGCCTGCAATACCACTTCTGTTTAAAGTGCCAATATCACCACCGGAACCTTTAATCCACATTACCTCAACATCTTCATTGGTAAGTGGGTCTTTTTCTATGGTTCTGCAGCTTGTGTTACCACCACCGTAATTCGTAATTCGTAAATCTGCCCCTAAAATATTAGATCGGTATAAAAATAAATCTACTTGGTTATCACCTAATGATAATGCCTTTTGATCGTCCCATAAATAATCGACGTATTTAAAAGTTTTCGTATTGTTTTCCATAATGGTTTGTTTGTTAAAAATGTTAGTTCAAAAGTATATTCATTAACCAATTTGTCTATCCTGTAGTACCTTGTAAATTATAAGTGAAAAGAGTAATTATTTTAAGTGGTTTTGGTGTTAATTAATTGATTATTAGTTATTAATGATGTTTGTTTAGAATGATTTTAAATTAAAAAAAATGAAGCGATTTTTGCTCATTTCAGGAATCATGATGAGACCTTTTTCTGGGTTAATACCCAAATCTGCAAATTGTGAAAATCCAGAAATCACTTCTTTTACATCACCTTTTTTGTTAATTTTTAGTAATCTTCCTCCTGTCCAATCCGTAGCGTAATAATATGGACCATATTTAATGACACCGTCAAAGTTTGCTATTGGTAATCCTTTTCCAATAGGACTTATTTTTTTTGTTTTTAGGTTTATCGTCTTTAGAGTTCCTTTTTTGCTTGTTTCAAATGTAGCGCGATTGGTCATTGGTCCCCAAGTAGCTACAATTAATTCATTTTTATCTACCCACAAACCATTTGGGTATTCTAACAGGTCATTTTTTACAAAGATTTCAATATTACCACCTTCCGGAAGTTTATAAATGGTATTAGTAAAGGTATCAGATATATAAATATCTCCATTTCTAGAAGCGGCTACATCATTAATAAATTCAGAGTTTGGTAAATTTATTTTCCTAATAATTTCACCTGTTGAAATATTAATTTCTACCAAAACTCCACGGTCTCCTACATATAATAGATTTTTATATGAAGCCATTCCGGTAGGTGCATCTAAGCCTTCTATCCATCTATTAGAAATAATGTTTCCGTTTTCGTCTAGTCGTGTTATCCAACCATAACCATCTTTCTCAAGAGTTACTTTTTCGCCTCCTAAATTTGAAATAAACCACGATTTTGAAATGCTATCCCAATAGGCATTTTCTGGATTGTCTAAAATATGATTGAGATCATTATTTTGGATTTTATAAGTTGAATCTACCATAGTATTCCACTTTGTTATAGAGCGCGATAGATGCTCTTTAGGTTCATCTTCAATACCAAAGGTGTGTAACATCGTTTTACCTTTGAATTTTATTTTTTGTAAAACGGAAACAAATTTAGAAACGTCATAATCGCCTTGATCTAGTGGTTTTATAGCGTCAGACCAATTTGCTTTATCATTTGCAAACATGGTTACATTAGTGCCGGAAATAGAAGCGAATTTTAAATATGGCGCTGCTTTTATAGCAACCTCAAGAAGGCGATTGCCATTTCCGGCACGCATTTCATGGCATAAATGTAATGTTAGAAATAAGTTTGGTTCATTAACTTCTTCAATGTATGGAATAGCTTCTTCTGCAGATTCTATAAAACAGTTATCATGTGGATAAATAACAATATCCTTATTAACTTTTTGAGCTTCTTGAGCCATTGTTTTTAATAGAAGGAGCGTCTTTTCTTTGGTGGCATTTCCATTTATAATAACCCACATTGCTGTTCCTTGAGGTAGCGCAGCTAAGGTTCTTCGCCACATTATGTTTTGAGTTTCAATATTATTTGAGAAATTGAAACCGAAAAACACAACGGGTATGGTAAGCTTACCACTAGAGAATTCCTTAGTCTCTAAATAAGACTTTAGTATATCCCTTTGTTTATCGGATTGCACTCTAAGTGTTGTACCGCTATATCCTAATTTAGCAAACAGTTTTGCGCGTTCGGCTATCGGGATGTGCTCCATTTTAAAATCAAAAGCATATAACGACTTATCTATGCCTTGTGCATTTGTAGATATTGAAAGAATAAAAAATAGTAATTTTAATAGTGTTTTCATTTTAATGTTATTGGTTATTTTACTGATTTTAAATAATGATTTCTAAATACTGAATCTTGTTCGTTAAAATCTTTTGTTGGTATTCCAGAGTTTTTAAGTTCCTGTCCCCATTGTTTTAATCTTTTCTTTAATACTTTCGCTTTTCGTGGATATGTATTTATTAGATTTTCGTTTTCATGGGCTGCTGAAGTAACATCAAATAGGTACTCGTGTTTTCCTGACTTTAAAAATTTATAATCTCCCATTCTTACAGCTGATTGTCCCCAAAACCTCCAAAAAAGGGCTTGATGTGGATCGCCTTTTTTTGTGTTATTTAAGTAGGGGATAAGGTTGGTGCCATCTAACTCATCTGTTTCTGGTAAACCAGCCAAAGCAATGCAGGTTGCGGCAACATCTAGTGAAATAACAGGCTTATCATAAACTAAACCTTTGGGTAAACCTGCTGGCCAATTTATAATATAGGGTATTCTTATGCCTCCTTCCGAGAGCATACCTTTTTCTCCAACCCAAGGTGTGTTTTTAGAGCCATCCCAACCTGGTCCAACACCTGGGGTATCGGCCATGTTTAGTTTTATTGGCGCACCATTATCACTTATAAAAAAGATGACTGTATTTTCGTCTAGCCCCAGTTTTTTTAGGGTCTCTTTTATTTTACCAACACCATCATCTATAGCAGACATCATGGCTAAGCAATATTGTCTTCGTTTTGGCATATCTTCAGGGAAACGATCCATGTATTTTTTTGTAGCCCCTAAAGGTACGTGTGGCGCAAAATAGGATGTATAATAAAAGAACGGCTTGTCTTTGTTATTCTCTATAAATTTTACCGTTGCATCGGTTTGAATATCCAGTCTATAGCCCGCTTGTTTTATCCAATGCGCTTCCATATTTCTTTCTCCGTCTAACGTATAAGTTGTCCAATAGTCTTGAATATAGCCTTGAAATGTGTCATCAAAACCTCTATTAGAACTCATATAAGGTATTTTTCTTTCGAAAGGAATATCACTTGGTTTCACTGTTTTAATATTTAGTTCGGGCATATGTTCTTTTAACCATTTTTCTTGTTGATGGTTAGGTTCTAAATGCCATTTTCCTGTCATACCAGTAACGTATCCTGCTTTTTGCATACGTTGGGATATTAATGTTTCGTCTAAGGGCAACGGTATAGTGCCATTATGATCTAGTCCAAAACGTTGTTGGTATCTACCAGATAATAGTCCTGCTCTAGAAGGAATACATTGTGGAGCGGTTACATAGCCTGCTGTCATTCTAACTCCAGTTTTTGCCAATAAATCAATGTTTGGGGTTTTAATATCATCAACTTGCCCATTTACACCAATGTCGGCGTATCCTTGGTCATCTGTGAAAATGACAATAATATTAGGCTTGGCTTGTGCAAATGTTTGTGCATGAATTAAAAAAAGTAGAATTAAAAAGGAGGTTTTCTTCATATCATTAATATTTAGAATTATATAGGCTTCCTGTAAGTGTTTTAGAGACCTCTAAAGTATTTAGAAAGAATAATAATACTATCATGCCCTTTCTGTAGACGTACCGTATTCAACAGGATAGTTTTTTGAAAAATGCAACGTATTTTTACCTTTGATAAACAGTATTACTATGGAAAAGTGTCTTTTGTTTTTTTTTATATTCCCTATTTGTCTTTTTTCTCAAACTGGCGCTACGACTTTAAATGTAGATACCCAAAAGTATAATCAGATAGAAATAAGTGTTTTAGAGGATGATGTATATGATGTTAAGACTTTGGGAGAAGACCCTTATGTATTTATAAAGCCTTTATCTCATAATTTAATTAAAGAAAATAACCAACTTTCGTTTGAGTATTTCTGTCCAACGGGTTTAGACCATATAGAGGTGTATTTTTATCCCTTAGGGGAACAGGTTAAGAGTGTTATGGTTGGTGATATAGGCAGTACCGAAGGATGGGTTTTGTTTAGAATGGATCTTAGTGAATATGTTGGAGAATGGGGAAAGGCAGGAGATTTTTTAAGATTGGATTTTGGAACTGCCCCAGCTTTGAATATTCAAATAAGAAACTTAGAACTTCGGGCTATGAGTGCTAGAGAGTTAGATATTCAATCTAATAAGGAGGCAAAGAAGCAACAGGAATTAAATTTTGAGAATGATTTAAGATTTTATTTGGATAAGGAATTTCCAAATAGCATATCAAATGTTTTGGTTACCAACGACAAAGTGAAATTGGCAGGAGAAATTTCAAAAACAAAAAACTATTATATAGCCGAAATTGATGTTCATGAAAATGGAACAGAATTGGAGAAATTTGAGTTTTTGGAACCTATAAAATCTAAAAACGGGCACTTTGATGTTGAAGTAAATCGCTATGTAAAACGTAATGGATATAAACAAGATAGATTGTTGTCAAAATGGATGATTGTTGAAAAAGAAGATAATCAATACAAAGGCGTTTCTCATGCAAGATATACCGATTCTGTTGTTCCGAAATATCGCTACCCATTTGTTAAACCTGCTACTAAAAAAGGGTTGGGAGGTTATAGTATCAATCGGGCAGCGCCATATACCGATTTGGATAGTTTAGGTATTACTAGCGTGACGGTGAATATCATGATAAATAGATTTTTTCGCTCTGGTCCATCGCCCCAAAATATGTCTTTTGAATATATGGGAGAAACCTATTATGTAGATAAAAAAGAAATAGACCGTCAAGATAAAACGTTTTTAAGTACTGCCGCAAGAAATATTGAGGTGTCTGCCATATTACTTGTGGATAAGGCTTCAAAATCTTTAGATAAAAAAATAGGCGCTATTCTAGAGCATCCAGATTGCGATCCTTCTGGTATTTATACCATGCCCAACCTAACCACACCAAAAGGTGTTAGGTATTATGCTGCTGTTTTAGATTTTTTGGCGAATCGCTATATGAGGCCTGATAAAAAATATGGGCGTATCCATCATTGGATAATCCATAACGAAGTGGATGCTGGATGGGTATGGACGAATGCAGGAGAAAAAACCGCTTTAGTTTTTATGGATATATACCATAAATCCATGCGTATGTCTCATAATATTGCAAGAAAATATAATCCCAATTCAAAAGTATTTATAACACTTACTCATTACTGGAATTGGACGTCCAATCCACATTTCTATCATTCTAAAGAACTGCTTGAACAATTGTTACAATACTCTAAAGCTGAGGGCGATTTTGAGTGGGCTATTGCGCAACACCCTTACCCTGAGTCGTTACGAGAGCCTAAGACTTGGCTCGATAACAAAGTAAGCTTTGATTTTAATACTAAGCTAATTACTTTTAAGAATTTAGAAGTGCTAGATGCTTGGGTAAAACAGCCTGAAGTCCTTTTTAAAGGACAAAAGAAACGACTTGTATACTTGTCTGAAAACGGAACAAACTCTCCAACTTACAGTGCCCAAGATTTAAAAGAACAAGCGGCAGGCATGGCTTATGCTATGAAAAAGTTGAAGTTTTTAGATGGTATTGATGGTTTTCAATATCATAATTGGCAAGATAATCGTAAAGAAGGCGGACTGCGTATTGGGCTAAGACGTTTTCCTGATGATAAAGAAGACCCTAGTGGTATTAAACCCGTTTGGAAGGTGTATCAAGCTTTTGGTACCGAAAAAGAAGCCGAAGTTTACGACCAGTATAAAGAAATTATTGGAATTGATCATTGGGATGAAATTCATCATAAGGATCCAATTAAATAGTAAAAACAGGTTATTTAAAACAAAATTCATATTAAATAATATATTTATGACAGTAATAAAAAATAGCATGTACTGCTTAATAGGACTACTCTTGGTAGGTTGCCAATTTAAACAGGACAAAAAAAATAAAGAGGAAGTGGAAGAAATTTCACGTCCCAACATTATTTTTATTCTTGCCGATGACTTTGGTATAATGGATAGCCAGGCTTATGCCAATAAGTTTACGGGCACGCATCCGGATGAAATGTTTTATGAAACTCCAAATATTGACAAACTAGTAAGTGAAGGCACTTCGTTTTCACAAGCTTATGCCAACCAATTATGCTCACCTACACGAGCAAGCATATTAACCGGTAAATATGCTGGACGTGTTGGTTTTACTACAGCAATGCCACCAAGAGCAACTTATTATAATCAAAAAGCAGACGTGCCTAAAGGCTTTTATGTACACGATGTTTTTGAGCATAAAGATAATATTAAGATAGAGCAAGCATTAATAAATGGAATTTCTAATTCGGCCGTTCCAACAGGAAATGCCATTGATGGAGGTAGAGATGAACTCTCTATAGCAGAAGCTTTGAAAGATTATCATTCAGCTTTTATTGGTAAATGGCATGTGGGTGGTTTTGGAGCAAAAGGGTATCAACCAAAAGACCAAGGTTTTCAACCTTTAGCATGGTATGATGCCGGGGGATCAGCTTATTATAACTGGAAAGGGGCTTGGAATAATAGAACCAATAAAATGTTTCCAAAAGTTTCTCCTGAGGCTCTAGAAATTGGTGATTCGGGAAAAGAAACTAACGAGGATTATTTAACCGATGATCTTACCTCACAGGCGCTTGAATTTATAGAAAATAAAGCTGGAAATACCGATAAACCTTTCTTTTTATATTTTTCACATTTTGCAATTCATACACCGTACCAAGGAAAAGACGACGAAATAACTCATTTTCATGTTAAAGAAAGTAAAGGATGGAACGGGCATAAGGACCCGGTTTATGCATCTATGATAAAGAGTTTAGATCGTTCCGTTGGTGCTATTTTAAATAAATTAAAAGTATTAAATATAGAAGAAAATACGCTTGTTGTGTTCATGTCTGATAATGGAGGTATAGATGCAGAAGTTACTCCAAATGATAAAGGAACCAATAACGACCCATTTTTAGGAGGAAAGGCATGTGTTACCGAAGGTGGAATTAGAGTTCCTTTAGTTTTTAGATGGAAAGGTAAAGTGCAAGAAGGGAAGTGGGTAGATGTTCCTGTAGACTGTACGGATATTTATCCGTCTCTTTTAGAGGCGGCAGGATATAATTCAAAAGAAATTGTTGCTCAAAATAATTTAGATGGCGAAAGTTTAATAGCTATGCTCTCAGATTTAGATAATGAAAATAAAAGCTATTCAAAAACAACTCATTACTGGCATTATCCGTTTAATGTAATTTATAATAGTCCATATGAGCCTTTTGCGCTTACACCACATTCTGCTATTAGGGATGGTGATTATAAGCTTATTTTTGATTGGTATGGTAGATTGTATTTATATAATTTAGAAAAAGATCCTTTTGAAAAACACAATTTAGCTGAAGAACGCCCAGAATTAAAAAAAGAGATGTTTAATAAATTAATGAATTGGTTAAAACTAAATATAGATAAGCGCTATTGGCCAAGTGTAAATAAAAATTATAATCCTAAGAAAGAAGTAAGAGAGCAGCCGTTTGTAGATCTGTTTTCGTCGTATAAAGAACAGATATAATCTTTATTTTAGATTTGTGATTAAAAGAAAAGCTCTTTAGTTTAAAACACTAAAGGGCTTTTCTTTTTATAAGCTGTTGCTTTATAATTCCATTATCTCGATATTTTTAAATTCAACAGGATGGCTTTCACTTTGGAGTGAGATATAGCCGCTTTTTAAAGGTATTCCCTGTTTTGTTTTCCAAAATTCGGCGTTAAAATTTACATTGCCGCCATACTGCGGTTTACTATAGCGTAATACCTCTTCTCCATTGATCATGTGTTTGATAATAGAATCATTTCTAACCTCTATTTCAACATGTACCCACTGCTCTCCATGATAGGTTTTTGAAGTTGATTGCACAATATGCTGTGTAGTTAATGTATCGTTGTATTTTACATGTGTACCAGGAGAGCATAAGTTTCCTGTAGAACGCTCATCGGTGCCATTGCCTCCTAAAAGTTGTACTTCAATAGAAACAGGGAAGTTTTGGTTTAAACCAATACCATTTGGGTCTTCGCAATGAAACATAATACCACTATTCCTCTTTGCCCATGGAGCACCATCCGAAAGTTGATTGCCAGTAAATCTGTAGTCCATTCTAAATTTATAATTTGAAAATGGTTTTTTATAGTAAATATGTCCAAAAGAATTATTGAATACATTATCATATTCGTCGTAGTTTACTTTCAAAATACCATTTTCAACTACAAAAGTGTTCTTGTAATTATTACCAACTTCATGCCCTTTAATTTTAACAATCCAATCGTTAAGATCGTTTCTCGTTAATAGGTTTTTCCATGATGTTTTTTTTATTTCCGAAGTTTTATTTTCTTCATTTTTTTTACAATTGAATAAAAATGAAATGCAGAAAACAAGGTAGAGTATTTTGAATAATTTTGTCATCCTTTTTTAGTTTATAAAGACCAAGCTCTTCCATTAGGAACATCTTCGATAGACATACAACCTATTTGAATTCCTGGTACAGGATCGTAATTTAATATTTCTTCTCCAATTTTTTCAGAAGTAAAATACCCAAATAACGTATATGTTCTTACAGCAATTAAAAACTTATATAAGGCACGGTTTTTTATCTGTGGAGTTGTTAATTTTTCAACAGGAAGCCTTTGTTCTTTAAAAATAGTGGCAGTATCTTTACCAGAAATATCGAAATAAGATGCTAAAAGCGTTTGAAACTGTTCATTACTGCCTTTTGCTACGTCAGAACCAAACTGAGTTTTAAATTTTTCAGAAAAAATTGAAGCCCCTTTTTTAAATAGGTCTTGATTTTCTTTGGTCTCAATATCATAATACATCATATCTAAAAATTGAGGCACATTAACATCTAAAGCACCTGGCGTGTCTGAAGCTGGTAAAATAATATCCACCAACAGGGTTACTATATGTTTTTCTTCAGAAGATAAAAATAGAGGAGACCAAGTGTCAACTTCTGCCGTACAAGAAGATAACATATTAAAAATAGTTGGTGCTGCTACTGTGTAGCCCAAACTCATGGTTAAATTTTTTATAGCGGTTCTTCTGTTCATGATTTTAAGTGTTTTTATTTTTTTTGAATTCGGTTGCGGCATGGTTCGCTGCTCTAGCCGTTAATGCCATATAAGTTAGGGATGGGTTTTGGCAAGCAGATGATGTCATACAAGCACCATCAGTCATATAAACATTTGGTACGGCATGTATTTGATTATGTTTATTTAAAACTGATGTTTTTGGATCTTTTCCCATTCTTGCAGTTCCCATTTCATGAATGCAGGCACCCAAAATAGGTTCTCTTTCATGACCTCTCACATTTTTATACCCTGCGGCATTTAACATGGCAACCGCTTGGGCTTTCATATCTTTTCGCATGTTACGTTCATTCTCTTTTATTTCAGCATCAAAAGTTATAGTTGGTAAGCCCCATGCATCAAGCTTATTGTAATCTAGTATCATTTTGTTTTCGTGATATGGTAAGCATTCTCCAAAACCACCCATGCCTATGCGCCATGGGCCTGGTTTTAAAGCTTTGTCTTTTAGTGCCTTTCCAAAGCTTAACTCTGCAACGGCATGCTGCCAATTGGTTCTACTTGCTCCACCTTGATAACCAAATCCGCGAACATAGTTTTTAGTGTTTGTTTTGTCATCACCAAGGTTTTTAAATCGAGGGATGTAAAACCCATTTGGACGTCTGCCTTTGTAATATTTATCATCAAAACCTTCAACTTCTGCTGATGCTCCAATGCCATAATGATGATCCATCAAGTTATGCCCAAGTTCTCCGCTATCATTACCCATACCGTTAGGGAATCGTTCAGATTTAGATTGCATTAAAATACTTGTAGATGCTATAGCAGAAGCACAATTAAAAATAATAGATGCCTTAAAAAACAGTTTTTCTTTGGTGTTTGCATCAATAACTTTTACACCCGAAGCTAATCCTGTTTTTTCATCATAAGCAATTTCATAAGCTATAGAATCTGGCCGTAAATGCATATTGCCCGTACGTTCTGCTGCGGGTAATGTTGAAGAGTTACTACTAAAATAGCCTCCAAAAGGACAACCACGAACGCAACGTGCTCTAAATTGGCAGTTTGAACGGCCTTCATGCATAGCGTTTCCTGTTAAATGCGCCACACGACCAATAGTTAGTAATCGATCATCATCAAATTCGTTTTTTAAGATTTTTTGTAAATCTAGTTCCACACAATTTAACTCCATGGGCGGGGATAGTTTTCCATCGGGTAATTGGGATAAGCCTAGATTTTGCCCAGAAACACCTATGAATTTTTCAACTTTGTCGTACCAAGGTTCAATATCTTTATACCGAATGGGCCAATCCACACCATGTCCATCTTTTTTGTTGGCTTCAAAATCCATTTCGCTCCAACGGTAACTTTGTTTACCCCACATAATGGAGCGTCCACCAACATGGTAGCCTCTTATCCAATCAAATTTTTTAGATTCATTATACGGGTGCTCCTCATAATTTGCAAACCAATGTTTAGAATATTGATTGATAAAACCGCTTCTACGGTTTTTTGTTTGCCCTTTTATTTCATCAGGAGCAACTTTACCACGATGTTTTAAATCCCAGTCATCTGTATACATTGTAGGATAGTCTTCAATATGTTTTACCATTCTACCTCGGTCAAGGACTAGCGTTTTTAATCCATTCTCACAAAGCTCTTTTGCAGCCCAACCTCCGCTTATTCCTGTACCAATTACAATGGCGTCATAGGTAGTTGGGTGTTTAGTTATTTTTTCTTCAGTCATTTAAGTTGTTTTATTTGTAATAAAAACAAAAAGAATCTAGATACTTTCGTTTTTTATTTTTGGAAATAAATTGGGTGTAGTTGTTTTATTATAATTTTTACAGGAAGGTCTCGGTGTCCTTCAGGGTGTTTAAATTTAAAAAACTTTTTAAAAATAGTTATCCTGTACTATCTGCCTATAGGTAATACCAAATGTAAATTTATTAACCTTAAACTACTTAACATGGTTTTACAGGATAGTTTTTACTAGAGTATTTGTTTTATTTATACAAGGAATTAAAATTATAATCCTAACACTATGAGACTTAATAAATTTAAAATAGTATTATTTGTTTTTACAATGGTTTTTTTTAATCTTATTGTTTTAGCGCAGCCTAATTTAAAAACTAAGGTTTCAATTAAAGATAATCAGTTTTATATTAATGAGGAATTAACGTATAAAGGGCGATTTTGGGAAGGCAATAAAATTGAAGGATTACTTATGAATTCCAGAATGGTTCAGGGAATTTTTGATGATTTGAATCCTGAGACTGTAGATGTGTTTAAGTATCCAGATACTAAAAAATGGGATGCCAATAGAAATACCAATGAGTTTATTGCAAATATGGCTGAATGGCATAAACACGGTCTATTAGCGTTCTCATTAAATCTTCAAGGTGGGGGCCCATTTGGATATAAAAACCACAATTGGATTAATTCTACTTTTGATGAAAAAGGAAATTTGAGACCAGCTTATATGGCACGTCTTGAAAAAGTATTGAACAAAGCTGATGATTTGGGGATGGTGGTTATTTTGGGGTATTTTTACTTTAGGCAAGATGAAGATTTAGAAGATGAATCAGCTGTATTGAATGCTACAGATAATATAACTGCATGGATTCTTCAGAAGGGGTATAAAAATATTCTTATCGAAATTAATAATGAATGTAACGGACCATACGATCACACCATTCTTACACAACCTCGTGTACACGAACTCATTCAACGCGTAAAGAAAATGAGTAATAATAAATTACTGGTAACAACGAGTTACGGAGGCGGGATTATTCCGCAGGAAAATGTACTTAAAGTGTCAGATTTTATTTTGATTCATGGTAATGGTGTTCATAAACCTTCTGGAATTACCGAGATGGTTGAAAAAACTAAAAATGTTGCCGGATTTTCAAACCAACCAATTCTGTTTACAGAGGATGACCATTTTGATTTTGACGCAGATCACTACAATTTTAAAGCAGCAATAGAATCGTATGCCTCTTGGGGGTATTTTGATTTCCGCTTGGATGGAGAAGGTTTTGAAGATGGTTACCAAAGTGTACCTATAGATTGGGGAATTAATTCACCTAGAAAAAAAGCCTTCTTCAAAAAACTTAAAGAAATTACAGGATTCTAAATAGATATACTTTTTATTTTAAGTTTGAAGTAATTATATATTTACCAGCGTGAAGTGTTAGTTTTTCGGCTATGCCTTGGGCATCTGATATCTTGTTAGTTTCTACTTTAAATGCTTTTGAATCCTTTTCAACATTAATAAGGGTGCCAGGAACTCTTAACCTAGCTTCAGCACCTGCAGGAATTTCAACTTGCCATGTCAAGGTAGATTTATTCTGATTCCAAGAACTTTCAATCATGCCCATAGGAGATGAAAAACGGCATTTAACCCATTCTAATTCAGGAATAATCTGTGGTTCTAAATGGATTAAGCGATAACCTGTTAGTTTTGAATTTGGCTTAATTCCCGCTAACCCTTCATAAAACCAACTCACAAAGGCTGCTTGAAACGGATGGCTCATGGACTGTTTATAATTATCTAAGTTCTCGTTTTCGGTTGGCCAGACTTCCCAAAATGTGCTAGCGCCTTTACTCATAAGATGTTTAAAACTTGGTGCGTTTTCATTTTGAAGTACTTTCCATAGGGTTTCGTGATATCCGAATCTTCCAAGTACAGGCCATAATGATGGCATACCAAATACACCTGTTTCAAAGTGATAATTAGCAGCAATAACTTGTTGGTTTAGGGCTTCGGCTGCTTGCGCTTGATGCTCATGGGATAATACATTCCAATCAACTGCAATGGCATTAATTGTCTGGTCTGGTATCAATATTCTGTCTTTTCCATAGAAAGCTTTAGTAAATGCTGTACGAATGTCACTAGCCAGTTTATCGAAATATAAATAATCTTCTTTATTACCGATAAGTTGCGCTGCATCAGCAGTAATTCTTGCACTACGGTAATAACAAGCCGTAGAAAGCATGGGTGTTATTTTGCCATAAATTTCACGCTCGGTTTTTCCTTCTGGGTTGCTTACTATGGGTTTACACCAATCGCCCATGCCAGAATATACAATGCTGTTTGTTGAAATACCTTGTAAATGTTCTGTCCATTGTTTTATGGAATTATAATGCTCTTTTAATGATCTTATATCTCCTGTATGTGCATAAATATCCCATGGGATAAAAGCGATGGCACTTCCCCAATCTGGAGAGCCTTCGCCGATAAATCGTTTACCTGGCGCAACCATTGTGGGAATACCATATTTTTTTATCTGTTTTGTACGTTCGCCAAACTCATCTCCAAAGCATAACATAGGAGCTGAAACTTCTGCTGTTGTGGCAATATCGGTCGTGTATTTTCGCCACATACTCGCGGCATCAAAACGATACATGGTGTAAGGAACGGTTAAATGTGCGTCTCCTGTCCAACCACAGCGTTCACGAACAGGACAATCCATAGGTATTCCCAATACACCACCAGATTGTGTCCAATGTGCCATGTCAAAAATTTGATTTAGAGTATCGTCTGAAGATGAAAACTCGCCAGTTACAGTCATATCTGTATGAACAACCATACCTTGAAGTAAATCTTTTGTTGGTATTTTATTTTTTAATTCGCCATTGCTTATTGTTACTTCAGCAAAACGAAATCCGTGATAGGAAAACCGAGGTTCCCAAATTTCTTCGCCGTTACCTTTACAAATATATGTATCTGTTTGGATGACTTTTGTTGCACGAACGCCACTCGTTGCAAAGTTTAATTCGCCAGTAGAAAGTTTGTCTTCTGCAAAACGAATAGTGATTTTAGTATTTGGCGTCGCATCAATTTTCATTTTTGCCCAACCAACAAGATTTTGTCCAAAGTCAAAAAACCAAGTATTTGGATGTAATTGGTTAATCTCTTTTACAAATACGGTGTCTGTTATGCGGCAAGGTGGTAATTGTTGAGCAACTAATGTTTTTCCTGGTACGGTTTCTAAATTTACAGGTTTCCAGCTACTAGTGTTGTTTTGATTTTTAGACCATAAAGGGTCGTATAGATTTGAATTGTAGTTCTCGCCAGCATAAACATTAGAGGCTGTGATAGCACTAGATTTACAAAGCCAGTTTTCATCTGTTGCAATGATAGAGGTGCTGCCATCATCAAAAGTGATTTCAAGTTGGGCCAAAACTTTTGGTTGTCCGTAACTCAATCCGTTTGCTCCCCAAACTCTATCTTGGTTGTAAAAGCCATCTCCTAACCAAAACCCAAGTGTGTTTTGACCTTGATTTAGTAATTTACTCACATCGTGGGCAACATAAAAACTTCGGATATTGTAATCTGTTTGAGCAGGTTGTAATAGTTCGTTTCCTATTTTTTTCCCGTTAAGCCAACTTTCATGCATGCCTAATCCACATACGTAAAGTCTTGCTTTGGTAATGGTTTTATTTATTTCAAATGAATTTCGAAACCAAGGTGCTGATTTCTGGCGAAGTTCAGGATGCATACCAATCCATTTTCCAGACCAATCTGACTTGTTTTTTAAACCAATTTCAAAATGAAAAGTCTCGCTCCATGCTCCTCGACTATCATCTTCTAATACGGCTCTTACCCGCCACAAAGCAACAGTTCGTGCAGGAAGTTTCGAAGCATCAAAATAGAACCAAGGACCATTTTCGATTTTAGTAACCGTTAATTCGAGGAGGTTTCCATTATTCTGCTCTAAGTCATTTTTGTTGTCTGCAACGAGTAATTCATAGCCAATAACTTTTTGTTCGGATATATGAGAAATAGGTTGCCATGATAATTTTGGCATTGCTTCGTCTGTAACTATCCAATGATCAAAACCTTCAGTTTTTAAGTGGCCAATTTCACCTTCTTTGTTGCCATTGCTAGTATTACAACCATTCAGAGAAACTAGTAAAACCATAATAAGAATAATATGAAACTGACTAATATATTTGGGTTTATTTTTCATTATAAATGCTATGTTTTTACCGATTATTTTTTGACTGTGGACTCCAAGATAGAGAAATTTCAAGTAATTTAGGAGGACCGCTAAGCGATTCGTCATCACCAACTTCTATCATTCGTTTTGATATCATTTTGCGTAACGATTTCAGTTTCTTAGAATATTTTGACAGTGCTGCAAGATTATTTTGTTCTAAAGGATCTTGCTCAAGGTTATATAGTTCCTCAGCGGGATTACTATGATAATCTTTTAAAAAATCGGCCGCAGCAGGATCTGTTTTTGCCGCTTCAAGATAGGAAGCCCAGTGTGGAGCAGAACTTTTAGCTTTTATCTTATTTTTTGATAAAACATCCGTATGCGTGGTGTATGCAAATTCTGGATGTAAATTCCGAATGTATTTCCAATTGTCTACTCGAACCGATCGGATAGGATATACATTCATTTGTTTATCCCCTTTATGTGTAGCATATATTACTTCTCTATGCTTTTTCTCTTTTCCATAAAGTACATTTGCAAATGATTTTCCATCAATGTTTGTTGGTATTTCTCCATCCATGATGTCAATAATTGTTGGAATGATATCAATCCAGCTTACCATGGCACTTGTTGTTGTATTTGGGGCAATTTTACCAGGCCATGAAACAATTAATGGACAGCGAATCCCTGTTTCATAAAGAGACCATTTTCCAAAAGGCCATGCCATTCCATGGTCTGATGTAAACAAAGTGACGGTATTGTCATTCTTTAAGTAATGTTTGGTCATTTTTCTTACTGTACCGAGTTTTGAATCTAAGTTTTCAACGGCTTGAAGATACCTACTCATTTCTAATTTTGCTTCAGGTGTACTGTAGATTCTTTTGTTAATTACTACATTTTCTGTTCTGACTTTCGTGTTTTTTAAGCTAGGATACGGTCTGTGTGTATCAGTAAATCCAACAAATAAAGCTATTGGACGTTTGTCTTTTCTAGTTTTTAAAAAGTTTTCTAATATGGATAATTTGAGGTCGCTTTTTAAACCACTATCTAGTACTGTAACCTCATCAGGAACATAGTCTTGATGATGTTTCTTTTTACCATGTGCTACTTTTCCTTGAAAAACAACTTGGTATCCTTGCTCAATTAATTTTGGTACTAAAGAGCTTACACCAGGCTTTAATGGGAATTCATGATTTCCTACGATACCATTGTTATAAGGCATCATTCCTGTAAAAAGAGCAGCTCTACTAGGTCCACAGGCTGGTGAAGCAACATAAGCATTATCAAACCGTATTCCCTCGTCTGATAGTTTTTGTATATGAGGTGTTTTTATTCCTGTACTACCATACGGTGAAGAATGGTAAACCCCATGATCGTCTGCAATTATGATAACTAAGTTTGGTTTTTTTTCTTGAGAATGAGATAGTATACTTGTGAAAAAGCAGAAACTTAAAATTATTTGACTTATGAATTTCATGATGTTAATTTTTTATTTTCGATTTCATAATTGAAAAGTTTTCAAGTAATTTTGGTGGACCACTTAGGGATTCATCATCATTAACTTCTTTCATATGTTGTGTCACTTTTTCTCGAAGTGAAGCAAGTTTTTTAGCACATTTAGGTTCTTCCGCAAGATTGTTTTGTTCTAAAGGATCTAACTCAATATTATACAGTTCTTCTGGAGGGTTAGTATGATAATCTATTAAAAAAGCAGCTGCGTTAGGATCTTTTTTTGCTGCAGCTAAATAGGAATTCCAGTGACGGCCAGCATGATTTGCATGTAGTTTTGTCATTGGGATTTCCGTAGCCCAAGCATCAGTATGCGTTGTATAGGCAAACTCTGGATGTAAATTCCGAATGTATTTCCATTTCCCAATTCTTAGTGAACGAATAGGATACACATTTTTTTCATTATCTCCTTTATGAGTTGCGTAAATAGCGTCTCTGTGTTTGTTTTTCTTTCCTAAAATGACTGCAGTAAAAGGTTTCCCATCAATATTTTTAGGTACTGTTCCATCTGCAATATCTATCAATGTAGGAAGTAAGTCAATCCAACTAACCATTGCTTTTGTTGTTGAATTTGGTTGAATTTTTCCTGGCCAAGAGATTAGTAATGGTGTACGTATTCCTGTTTCATAAAGAGACCATTTAGCAAACGGCCACGCCATTCCATGATCTGATGTATATACCGTCATCGTATTTTTTTTGTCTAAATAGATATCTGACATTTTTAGGATATTTCCAAGTTTGGTATCTATAGATTCTGCTGCTTGGATGTATCTACTCATTTCTAATTGAGCTTCAGGAGTGGTATAGATTCGTTTGTTTATAATAACATCCTCTGGTTTTATTCTTGATTCACCTGCTGGTGGGTAGGGGGTATGTGTATCTGTACATCCCACAAATAGTGCTAGTGGACGGTCATTATTTCTTGTTTTTAGAAAATTTTCTACAACACTTAATTTTTGATCTTGTGTAGGTGCTCTTTTTAGAATTTTCACTGCTTTAGGTACATAGCCTTTATGTTCATTGTTACGTGCATGTGCAACTTTACCCTGAAAAACTACTTCATACCCTTGTACTATAAGATTAGGAACTAAAGATAATACACTGGGTTTTAAATTTTTTTCATGATTTCCAACGATTCCATTATTATAAGGCATTAAACCAGTGAACAAAGCAGCTCTACTAGGAGCGCAGGCGGGCGATGCAATATAGGCATTGTCAAAACGCATTCCCTCATCTGCGAGTTTTTGCATATTTGGAGTTTCTATAATTGTTGATCCGTAAGGTGTAGAATGAAATACACCATGATCATCCGCAATTATAATAACCAAATTTGGCTTTTTCTGTTGTGCTGAACAGATACTAAAAAAGAGAAGGAAGCAGCTACATATTATTTTTTTTACAGTTATCATGTTTTAAATTGTAATTTTATTTTTTTATAGTCAGTATTTTTACTGGTCCCATAAGTCCTGAATTTAAAAGTTTAGCATCTGCTTTATAATGATTATGAGCAGCGTATGTTTTTCGTTTTGAAGTTGCAGGAATTCCCGTTCCATCCATTAGCCAACTAGGAAGTGTTTTATTAGAATTATTGAAGTTAGGATATTGTGCATCTCCAATAAGACGATTTGGCCAAAGGTTAGTTACTTTAACTTCTAATGTATTCTCTCCTTTTTTTAGTACGTCTTTAATTTCTATTTGGAATGGAGGTTTCCATAATGTTCCAAGATCTTTTCCATTCAATTTAACTTCTGCTATTACTGCAACTTGTCCTAAATCTATTAGAATGGATTTCTTTTTTTTACTTGTATCAAATTCAAAATTTGTTTTGTAAGTAGCTGTCCCAGAATAATATTTGATATCCTCATTGGTATGTTCATTCCAAGGAGTTAATTTTTTGAATAGTATCGTTTCATTTGTACCAAAATTCTCGTTAAAAGTTACATTCCAATCACCGTTGATATTTTGAATCGTTTTATAAGTAGGAGAATTGAATGTCCCCCTAGTTTTTTTAGTTTCCTTTTGGAATACAACAAATATAGATTGTGCAGAAGTCATATCTAATTGAACTTCAGTAGTTCCGTTTTTCAATTGTTTCCAGTTGAGGTTTTTAGAAATCTTACCTGTTTCAGGATCCCATAGTTCGGGTTGTTTTCCTGTTACTCTAAAAGTGCAAGTCCCTTTGTTAGCATCATAACATTGATTGGAAACAAAATAGAAATCACTATTGTCAATTTTATGATGAGCATACTCCATTCCTAACGGTAATTTACAATCTGGAGTTACCGCACTTAATGACTTTTTATAAGTTGATGGTAAGTGGATCAGTCCCGAGTCCCAATATTTCTTAACCAATTCATTAAATTCTTTCGTTGCGTTTGGATTGGTTTCTATTCCCGGAGTTCTTATTGGTTTTTGAGCAATTACAATAGCTCCATCTTGAGCTAGTTTTCCAAGTTTTTTAATAGATTCTATTCGCATTAATAGATCTCTTTTTAACGAGAGTATTCTGTAGCGAGTATCCAATAACTTCCCTTCGTAGCTTACTCTAATTTCTCCATTTTCTCCGACACTCAAATCATCTAATGAATCAATACCTGCTACGTCAAATTTATAACCTTCTAAAAAGTCAAAATCTAAACGTTCTACTTTTCCTAAAAAATTATTAAATCCACGCTCGTCACCATACATAACCAATGCATCTGCTTGGTTCGTTCCTGTTTGCATTATAAATTGACATCTAGCAATATAGTCAAGCCATGGTTTAGATTTATAAAACCAAGTATTGTTTCGATGTATGTTAGATCCAAATCTACTCATTGTCATTCCTGGCTTTATATTATCATTCCAAGGTTGATGTGCAGAGGTGTGGAAATAGTAGCGATTAATTCCTTCTGTAAAAGCTTTGTCTCCTATAATCTTTAAATTATAAGGATGTACCGACCAATCTCCTTTCATTCTTGTAAATGCTTCTGCACCTACAACTGATCTGCCAGATAAATGTGCCGCTGAAGACGAAATATGGCTGGTCCATTTCCAAATATTTCTTTGTCCTTTCGCTTTATCTTTATGCCAAAATTCAGTCATTGGGATGTCAACAAGTTTACTCACTTCTGGAGCATCAAAAGATCCAGAACCGTATGCTTCTGTAGCTAATTTAAGTCCGTTCTCATGACATTTTTCTTTGAAGAATTTAAAGTAGTTCTCATACATTTCATCTGCAACAGTTTTTCTGAAATCCCATAAAACACGTTCAGAATATTCATTACTTTCTATAATACGACCAGTTGCACAAAGCAATCTAGGAGTTAAATCATACCCACGCTTTTCTTGAAAAGCATCTTCAAAGTTGTCCGTCCAATTTTGATGCCCTACTTCATAACTATCTATAAGAATTGTAGTATATGCCTTGCTTCCTTTAGCATCCTCTGTTGTTTTATCTAGTAAGGCCTCCCAGTGAATTGTAACAGCTTCCTTACTTAATTTATCTAATTCTAAACCGATACCACCTTTTGAGGCAGGTCTAGTTTTTGCAGCTGTTGTTGTGTAACCAATACGAACTACTGTCCAATTATCAGATGGAGGTGTCCAATTCAGTTTTCCATTTGCGTCCATTTTATCAGTAAGAATTACCACATCGCTTAGTTTTATAATGGCTTCTTTAGGAGCTTTTTTAGAAGTAGGAGTAAATTCATCTGCTTTCGCTTTTAAATCTGTCAATGACTTTGCTTCCCAGTTAGAAATTCTATACGCAGCATTTTTTGGTTTTGGAAAGGCTAGAATCGCAATGTCTTCATAAAAATAAAATTCTTTTTGAATTTTATTTAATTCAGGAAGTTCTAAATAAATAGGGCTAGTTGTTTTCTTATGTATTTCTTTCTCACTCCAAACCAAAACCTTCATAGAGTTTTTGGGTTTGATCCATGGCCCACCCGTACTAGACCACCCCGATGCGCTATTAATACCCATTTCTAATCCTAATCTATCAGCTTCTGCAATAGCAAATGCTACTTTGTCGTGATACTCTTTGGAGTTAAAAACAGTTCCTCCATGAGGAATCCTCAGTCCAACATCAAATAATTGAAATCCACTTAAACCTACTTTTTTAAAAGATTCTAAATCTTTGGTTATCCCTTCTTTGGTAACATTACCATTGACCCAATGCCACCAGGTATGTGCGCCTGCTGATTCTGGTGGATTCACGAAGGCTTTTTCTAATCCGTTCTGAGCTGAACAACTTGATAAAATCAATAAAAATATTAATGAAATATGATTGTAAAATGCAGGTTTTAAAAATTTATTTTTCATAATAATACTTAGCAAAGCGCTTTAAATTTATGTTTTTTTGAGATAGTGCTTATTTGATTTTAGTTATTTTAGAATCAATTTTTTTGTTAAAGCCCCCACTTTCACAAAGTATAATCCTGTAGCTCCAATCTGGTTTGTTGGTATTGAAATTTTGTTACCAATTATTTCATTTGAGGAATAAACAAGTGCACCAAGCGCATTGAAAACATTTATTTTAGAATTAATATTAGAGTTATTTAAAACAATGTTTATCTGGCTTTCGGCAGGGTTTGGAAAGAGTTGAAAATCATCTTTTTTTTTATTTTCAAAATCTGAAACAGAAAGTAAACTAGCATAATAGGTGTCTAATTGCGTAAAAGCCGTTTTAATTTCGGCTGGAGTACCTTGAAGTAATATCGTTTCTTGGCGTAATTTTTCATAAACACCTGCGTATTCACCAGTTAGCTTCGATCTATCAATTAATCCATTTAACTCACTTCGAAAACCAATCCAAGACATTGATGGTGTACGATATTGTCCGTCAAGATAAAAATCTGAAGTTGTTCTATTGTCGACATATACTTCAGAATTATCTGATTCTTTTACTCCAACAACATTAAATTCGTTTAAATAAGATAACGGTAAATAAAAGCCTAAAGCGTTTCCTGAGTTTTCATCATTTGAATCGGCAACAATAAACCTAAGTTTTAACTCCTCTATTTTTCCTTGAAATTGTTTTTGACGAGCTTTAATTACCCAAACTCCATTTTGTTTTTGTTGGTATCGGTAACCTGGATTCCAAATAGCTACGTCATTTCTAATACTCCAAGATAAAATGATACTGTTCATATTATCAATGCCTCCAGGATATACACCAACAGGATTTACAACCGAAATATCTGATAAAAATTTACTATCATTCCATTTGCCCGCTGCTTTCAGTCCAACCTCGTTAAATTGTTTCATAGCAGCTTTTGGTTCGGTAGATGATCTTACAAAACGATATTCTAAATAATGACGGATAGCTGGTATAGCGAGTCCTGCTTTCGAAGTATAATCTTCATATTCTCCGTAATAATCAAAATCGCTATGCACTTCAGCTTCTTGTCTTGTGAAGACCTGCCCATCTATAGTAACTGATAGATTCGTTTCGTCAATACCATCGTTATCGCTATTTCCTCCATCATCATTGTATGGATCAACCCTTATATTTTCAGATTCAATATAGTCATAACCACCATCACCATTATATAAAATACAGCCACGGCTTGGTACAACTAATTTACTACTTGAGACTGTTGTAATACTACATTCCGTTCCTGCATGATCACTAAAACCAGCTTGAGTTGGGTTATATTGTCCACCTCTTCCCATATCACGAATTGAAGATTGACCTCCACGACCATATCTCTGAGCTTGAATTCCCATAATATTTCCAATGCCAGGAATTTCAATTTGTGTGATATAACCACCTCCATATTGATTGATTCCAACAATAAATCCATTAGAATTTATACTATGCGTAATGTCTCGTCTTTTGCCAATATTATTAGAAATAATTTTAAATTCTTGTGCAGGTACTATATCTGTAATAAAAAGAAGAATAGCTAATGGTAATAATTTTTTCATTTTGATATTTTTAAGTGAAGATTATCTTCATAATAAGGTAAAAATAGAAGGCTTTTTTGAATTATTCATCCTGCCGAATCTGTGGAAATATATTTGAATATTGAAATTTAATTCATGGGGTTTTTCATTGCTCGTTAAATCATAGAAGCGTTTTTTAACATGGTTTTACAGGATGGTTATAGCAATTTAATTGCTTTAATTTATGAGATTTTAAGTCAACAAATTAATCATCATATAGATTTTAAATTATACCATGAAAGAAAAAGTAATATTTGTTTTAGCATTAGTAATATCTCTAAGCGGTTGTCATTCAAATAAAAAGAAAGAGGTAGTTGAGTCATTAGAAAAGCCAAATGTTTTATTTATAGCTGTAGATGATCTTAATGATTGGATAGGTGTTTTGGGTGGACATCCGCAAGCTAAAACACCTAATATGGATAAATTAGCTTCCCGAGGTGTGCTTTTTAGTAATGCACATTGTCAAGCACCTGTTTGTAATCCTTCTAGAGCAAGTATGATGACGTCTTTATACCCAAGTACTTCAGGGATTTATTTTTTAAATCCAGACATTAAAGATTCGCCTATAGCAAGTAAGAATACTGTGATGCCAAAGCGATTTCAAGCTGAAGGGTATACTGTTTTTGGAGGCGGCAAATTATTGCACAATGGCGAAGGGATAAACGAAACTCATATTCCAAATTACGCCGGACAATTTGGAGGTTTTGGGCCTATGCCAAAAGAAAAAATTAGTACATATCCAGGGCATCCATTATGGGATTGGGGTGCTTTTCCAGAGACAGATAATCAAATGCCAGATTATAAAATAGCCTCTTGGGCAGAAAGTAAATTAGAAGAAAATTACGATAAGCCCTTTTGGATGGGGGTTGGTTTTTATCGTCCGCATGTGCCACAATTTGCACCGCAAAAATGGTTTGATATGTATTCATTAGAAACTCTTCAATTACCAAAAACTATATCAGATGATTTGGACGATATTTCACCTTATGGAATAGATATTACAAGAGAAAAACACGTGTCTCCAACTCATGAATGGGTTTTAGAAAATGATGCTTGGAAACCTCTTGTGCAATCTTATTTGGCGTGTGTAAGTTTTGTAGATGAACAAGTAGGACGCGTGATTACCGCTCTGGATAATGGCGAATATGGTGATAATACATATATTGTATTCTTCAGCGATCATGGATTTCATTTGGGCGAAAAAGAACGTTATGCCAAACGAAGTTTATGGGAAGATGGCACGAGAGTGCCTTTAATAATTGTTGGTCCTGGTATTGAAAAAGGAAAAGTGTGCAATAAACCAGTACAATTATTAGATGTCTATCCTACCTTATTGGAATTGACAAATATTAAATCAGATTCTAAACTAGAAGGACATTCTTTAGTGCCACTATTGAAAAATCCAAATTCAGAATGGTCTCATTTTGCACGAACCAGTTTCGGGCCAGGTAACTATAGCATAACTTCTGAAGACTATCGTTTTATTCAGTATAAAGATGGTTCTGAAGAATTTTATAATCATAAAATGGATCCCAATGAATGGTATAACGAAATAAAGAATAAAAAATATACTGCAATCATTGCGAAGCATCGTTCCCAGTTACCTAAAAAACAATATAAAATATTAGGAGAAGGATCTACAGGACATTTGTCATATGAAGCATCTGATAAAAACAGCAAAAACAATTAAAAATGAGATACACTGAATTAATGTAATAGGTATTCATTGGACAGTAAAATGAAGCAGAAAACCTATTTTGATAGGTTTAATTGTGCTAGAGATATTCCGTTAGAGATTGCCTTATGGTTGTGCTCTGGAGGGTATATTCAAACAATCACCTAGCTTAATACGATAGACCTTTAAGATGGTCAAGATTAAAATAAATCAATCATTTAATACCCATTAAAACTCGAAAAATGAAAAATTGTAAAACCTTTCTCTTAGTGTTCTTTTTAGTAATAACATTAACAACAGTAGCAACCGCACAGCCGAGTCGCTCTAAAGTTGGTATAAGACCTTATCCTCGAGACAGTGCTCATGAAATGACTGGAGGAGACAGGGTTGCTAATTGGCGGCCCGGTATAGGAAATTATGATGATGTGTTGAAAGCCGATGATTTTACCGCTTTGAATATCGATGTAGTAAAAGGATACAATGGGGTCTTTCGTACCAAACAACGTTTTTTTGAACATTACATCCATCAACAAGGTGGAGATTGGGTTGATGCCAATCCGAAAACCAATAAGCTGATAATGACAATTCGCCAATACGAACAGGATGGGAATGAGGTTAAACATATCATCATTTGTCGTGAAGGCTGGCTGTATGACAAAGTGAATGGTGATACAGGACCAATTGATGGAGACCCAAGAATACTTCATCAAAGAGATGTAGACGATACACGAAAAGTATTCAAAGATGCTCATGCTCTTGGACTGATAAAAAACGACAATTACAAACTGATACAAATGGTTGTTCATCCTGCCGTCTTTCTTGACGATCCAAAAGCAAGAGAAATTGTTAGTACGATGGATGGTGTCTGCATAGAATCTCATCAGTATAATCGCTATTGGCCTTTAGGAAATGAGATATCAAACCCTGAGGAAATAGCAAGAGGTGCTAAATGGGTTTTAGAGCAAGGTAAGGATTATCTTTTTTATTATGGACCCTACCAGTATAAGGATTGTGATACTTACACCGACTTTCTTGAAAGAGAGTGGCTGAAGGCTTTTTGGAAAAGAGGATTGCCAAAGCATCATGAAAACATGTATTACTACCTGAATGCGTTTCCGCATGGCTGTGGTAATACTAGACCGGTTGGCCCTGAATCAGATCCGAACTCCTACCTCGGGTTTGCCAAATGGCTGATAAAGGAATTGGAAGGAGGAAAATAAGAATAGAATAGTAACTAATAACAATTAGCTGATGGTATCAAGAAAGAAACTGCTCATGTTGATTAGTCTCGTGGTTATCGCTTTTAGCGCAATAGCACAGGACGACTTGAAGAGCAAAGAGCAACAACTTATCAATACCGATAAGGAACCCAAAATGACGAGTAAAAAATTCAAATTCCTTTTTGATGGTGAAACATTAAACGGATGGACGCCAAAGCAGGGAACCATGAAATTTGAAGTTGTTGATGGTGAGATTGTGGGAACATGCAGCGAAGGGCCCAGCACTTTCTTATGTGCCGACAAAGAATATGTAGACTTTATTTTTACTTGCGAAACCAAGTGGGAAGTTGATGGCAATACTGGTGTGCAAATTCGGTCAAGAATTAGAAAAGATGAGAATCGAAATACGGTTTTTGGCCCTCAAGCAGAAATGGAAGATTTAGACAAAAAAGGCCGTGGTTGGTCCGGAGGCATTTATGGTCAGAGTTGTGGTGGTTGGTTTTATCCGCTAAAGGCACCTGAACATGCGCCATTGAAAAATGCCATAGATCGCAGTGGATGGAATCGGCTCACGATTAAAGTGGAGGGCAATGTGTTTAAAACCTGGGTAAATGGAATTCCTGCTGCGCATTGGATTGATGAAGAGAACGAATACCCAAAAGGGTTTATTGGCTTGCAGGTACATGGCGGGAAACAGGGTATTATTCACTGGAGAAATCTGAAAATAAGGGAACTGTAATCTGATTCTGAAACATTTTCAAACTAAACATTATTAAAAAATTGCTAGACTATGAAGAAATCAATCCTTTTCTTTTTTCTTATTGGGATGTTCGTTCAGCTTTCAGCTTCTAATGAACAAAATCTGTTGACCAAGGCTGCTAATCTTGATCAGCTCAAACAAATGCTGGCAATGAACCAGGAATGGGTTTCATATCCGGCATACTCCAACCGATCGGCTTGGATCAAACTCCTCGGAGAAAATGGAGAAATCATGATTCGTGACGGAGAGGGATATTTGAGTTATGAATGGCAAGTGGTTCGAGCAACCGATTACCTCGATTACAAGCGAACGGGGAACCGTAACACTATGCAAGAGCCTTATTTTGAAAATCAGCGAGCCTTTAGTGCTTTGGTTTTGGCTGAACTTGCCGAGGGTGAAGGGCGTTTTCTCGATCAGATTATTGATGGGGTTTTTGTGAATTGCGAAATGACTTCCTGGGTGCTCTCCGCACATTTTAAGATTTCAGCAAAAAAGGAGAAAAACCATTTTCCCGATGTAAAAGAAAATCTTATTGGATTATACTCATCACAAACAGGTGCGATGTTATCCTGGACTTATTATTTTCTTCATGATGAATTTGATAAAGTAAATCCGTTGATCTCAGAACGTTTACGTTCTGAACTTCAAAAACGAATTCTTGATCCATACATGAATATGAATTACTGGTGGACGGCACTTCCTCCATTTCAGGATGAAAGACTAAATGTAAATAACTGGAATCCATGGTGCAATGCTAATGTTTTACAATGTTATATGTTACTCGAAAATGATCGTGATAAATTGGCTCAAGCAGTTTATCGTTCCATGCGCTCGGTCGATCAGTTTATTAATGCCAATAAAGATGGAGCCTGCGATGAGGGACCCAAATACTGGGGGGTGGCAGCAGGTAAAATGTATGATTACCTCTCATTGCTTGAGAAACTTACTGATGGCCAGATATCGCTGTTTAATAAACCGGAGATTAAGAGTATGGCTGAATATGTTTATCGGGCCAATGTCGGAAATGATTGGGTAGTCAACTTTGCAGATGCTTCAGCAAAATTGCAGGGAAATCCGTACCTTATTTACAGTTTTGGGCGTGCTGTAGAAAGCGATGATATGATGCATTTTGCTGCATACCTTAAAGAAAGGAATCCTGAGAACAGTATTGTTAATTCTCGCGATATTGATAGAACTTTGAGAAGCGCCTTAATATCTGGAGAATTGGAAGCTACGGAACCCAAGTTTAACGTCCCGGCTTATTCATGGTATCCAGAAACGGAGTATTGTTTTATGAGCGATGATCAGGGAAGTTTTGTAGCTGCAAAAGGCGGTGACAACAACGAAAATCATAACCACAATGACGTGGGGTCTTTTATTTATTACTCCAATTCATTGCCCATAATTATGGATACGGGAGTAGGATCATACACGGCAAAAACATTTGGGCCGCAACGCTATAGTATTTGGACGATGCAGAGTAATTATCATAATGTGCCGCTAATAAATGGTGTTAGTCAACATGCTGGTGCTGATTTTAAAGCGATGAATACAGCATTTGATAAAGAAAACATGCGATTTACTACAAATATTGTAAATGCTTATCCAAAAGAGGCTAAGGTGAAATCATGGAAGCGTTCCTATAACTTAAAAAATGGTACGCTGATCATTGATGATCTGTATGTCTTGGAAAAAACAATTGAACCGAATCAAATTAATTTCATGACATGGGGTGATGTCAATTTGGATGTTCCGGGAAAAGTGATTATTAAAGTGAAAAATGAAACCGTGGAACTCCGCTACGATAAGAAAAAATTGAAGGCAACAATAGAAACAATTGAACTTGAAGAGAAAAAGCTGTCACAGGTTTGGGGGGATGCAATTTACAGACTTTCGCTAAATGCTAAAATGCTGGAAACGGAAGGTAATTATCAGTATAGCATTCGAAAAGTTAAATAAAGACCAAATAGAGGTGACTGCGTTTAAGATTCGATGAATCTTTCCTTTGGATTAAAGATGGCCTACAAGATCCTTTGCCCAGTAGGGGAGAGCCCGAAGAGGATTAAACTTGAATTAAATTGACATAAATAAACTACAATTTATTCAAGAAAAACTAAACAATAGACCTCGGAAAATCATTGGTTATAAAACATCTAAAGGGATGATAGATTTTGAACTAGAATTTGTAGCTTATTAAAATCGAAAAAAAAAATGATAGGTCCTGGAATTGAAAAAGGAAAAGTATGCAACAAACAGGTGCAATTATTAGATGTGTATCCTACCTTATTGGAATTGACAAATCTTAAATCGGATTCAAAACTAGAAGGAAATTCTTTAGTACCATTGTTGAAAAAACTAAATGCAGAGTGGTCTCATTATGCACGAACCAGTTTCGGGCCAGGTAACTATAGCATAACTCCTGAAGACTATCGTTTTATTCAGTATAAAGATGGTTCTGAAGAATTTTATAATCATAAGATTGATCCACAAGAATGGCACAACGCTATAAACAATCTCGAATATGTTGATGTTATTGAAAAGCATCGCGCTGAAATACCTCAAGAGCACTATGAGATTTTAGGTGAAGGTTCTACCGGGCATTTATCTTATGAAGCATCAGGAAAGAGAAATATTAATAATACCAAATATAAATTATGAAAAAAGGAATGATAAAATTAAGTGCGTTGTATCCAAATACAGAAGATAGTTATTTTGATATCGACTATTATTGTAATACGCATACTCCAATGGTTGCTAAGTTTTTAGGAGATGCAATGAAACATGCTGCTGTAGAAGAAGGTTTAAGTGCTTTTGATAGAGGCTCTGAAAAACCTTTCATGGCTATCGGCCATTTGTATTTTGACACTTTAGATGACATGCACAATGCTTTTGAGCCTTATATGGAAGAGATTATGGGAGATATAAAAAACTACACTAATGTGCAACCCTATTTTCAAATAAGTGAAGTTAAAATTTAAGTATTTCTTATAAAAAAATACAAGAAAACACTCCTAATTAAAAACTTAGATTTTTAATTAGGAGTGTTTTTCATTTTACCTTTTTAACAGGAATACCATAACGTAGCAAAATACTTTTCATTAAACGTCCCGGATAATTAGTATATCGTTTGTTTAGTGCTACGGGTGTTATAGACCAATTTGCAAATTCATCCTTTAAACTAGCGGTTTCCATACCACAATCATCCAGAGCGGTAAGCGCAGCTATAACAATTAATATATTGTCTTTTCTTTGAGCTAACTCAGAAAGAAGTGTTAATGCTATTTCTGAAGTTTTAGAATTATTTCCATGTTTAACCAAAGCCCAAGCTGCTGCAATTTTTACATCATCCGAGGTATCTGATAGTGCCTTTTTTAATGCTTTTTCACTTTTTGATACAGCATCTTTACCATGAATCATCATACCCATAGTGGCCCAATATCTAACAATGTTATTCTCATCGGTCATTCGTTTTTGTAGCTCACAAACATCATCCGGATTCATAAATGAAGCTATTTCAGCTGTAGAAAATATGCGTTCAAAAGGATATAATTTTTCATCATGACCAAAATCATAAGGTGCCATATTACTATTAAATCGTTCATTCTCTGGAATAAATCCAACATCTCGAATATCAAGAGCGTAATCTTGTTGTGCTTTACGCATGGTTTTTAAAATAGCTTCGTGTTTTTTTGAATTCGCGAGATTATTAACTTCATCCGGATCATTTTTAAGATCATACAGTTCTTCTGGAGCCTTTGGTGTTTCCCAAAAAAGACTTTGTGCCTTGTTCAGTTTTCCTTGGTCATAGAGTTTTTTCCATACTGCAGTTGAGGAGAAAGACATACGAATTTGTGTATCTAACCATTGCCCTTGTGAAAACTGGGGCATGTAATTTCTAAGATAAACATAGCGTCCGTTAGAAACACTTCTTACTAAGTCTAAACGTTCGTCCATACGACCACGGAATCCATAAACAAATGGTTGCTCTTCAGTTTGATAATCTCCTGCGAAAGCGTGTCCTTGCATCCATTTAGGTGGCGCAATACCCGCAATACTAAGCATGGTTGGTGCGAAATCCACAAAACTTATTAAACGATCAGACCGCCCACCAGCTTTATATTCTTTAGGAGCAAGATGTTTCCATTTCTCAGGAAAATAAACCACGACTGGTACTTGAAGCCCCGCATTATTAGGCCAACGTTTATTACGAGCAAGTCCACCGCCATGGTCGGCGAAATAGAAAACAATAGTATTATCTTCTAATCCAGCTTCTGCAAGTTCAGCAAGACGTTTACCCGCAACAGAGTCTACCACAGTAATACTATTATAATAAGCAGCCCATTCTAATCGCATAGCTTCACAATCTGGATGGTATTTTGGTAATTTTACTTTGGCAGGGTCGTGTAAAGATGGTTTCCTCTTGTTTTTAGCAGTTCGAGTTATGTCATGTATATGGCCTTCATGACTTTGTGTATTATTAAAATAGGCGAAAAAAGGTTGTCCTGGTTTGCGCTTATTGTAATGTGCTCTGTTAGAAGATTCATCCCAAACCCCTTTAGGAGTACTTAGATTATAATCTTCTTTTCCATTACCAGAACAGTAATATCCAATATCTCGGAGATATTTTGGAAACATATTTTTCTCCATTGGATAAGGAGACATACTACGCATGTGCTCTCCTCCTGAACTTGGTCCAGAAATGCCAGACCAGAGTGTGGTTCGAGCAGGAGCACAAACGGGAGCAGAAGACCATGCGTAATTAAAACACATGCCTTTTTCTGCAAATTTATCTATGTTTGGAGTGGTAGCAAATGTATCGCCATAAGCACCCATATGGGGGCCATGGTCTTCAGCAACAAGCCATAGGATGTTTGGTTTAGAAAGAAGCTTCTTGTTGTGTTGATGTTGAGCATTTAAGAACATTGTGCTTATAAGAAAAATAACTAGTGATTTCATTGGTGTTAGTTGCTAAGGTTTAGGTTTTGTTGGTATTGCATTTCAAGATGAAGTCCGTTTTTTCTTATCGGACTATATTTTGAATTGTTTATTATTTAATAACTCTATTAGTGTATTTAGGGAATTAAATTTTCTTTAATTTTATATATTTTACCATCAGATTTTGTTAAAAGATAAATATTACCATCACAATCTTGACCAAATCTTAAATCTACACGTGAGCTTTTAGTTAGTTTAGACATTGTTGTTGGTTTGCCATGAATGGAAACCTTTAGTTTTTTTAAATTCCGTTGTTTTGCCTCAAATAAGTCTCCTATATAGAGCGATCCTGTAGGAATATCTCCGAATATATATTTTCCACGAAATTTTTCACCTCTTGCAAAAAATCCGCCACTAATAGCTACACCGTCTTTTTGATTGTATTGAAAAATGGGATATGTAGCTCCGTAGTCGGCATCATTATCGGGTAAAGCATAAGCTAAACTTTGATTTCCATTGGGATTTAGAGCAAAATTTCCTTCGCGTATAGGCCAGCCATAAAATTGTCCCGAATCTATCAAATTTACTTCTTCCATAATTTTATGACCAATATCACTGGCAAATAACCTACCGTATAAATCCCAAGAAAAACGTGTAGGGTTTCGGAGTCCGTAACTCCAAATTTCTCCTTTTAAAAGGGCTTGTTTAACAAATGGGTTTTCTGGAGGAATTCCGTAAGCGCCATTTTTACTATTGTTTCCCATTGGGTCTATTCGTAAAATTGTTCCCCAAATTTGCGAACCTCCATGCTGGGCAACTTGAGGATACCCTTTTATCACGCCGCCGCCATCACCTACACCTATATAAAGCATTCCATAATCAGATTCATCTTTAGTGGTAACAGGGTTAAAGCCCATTTCCTGTATACCATGCATAAAGCCAACAAAATCTATTCGTAATAGTTCTCTGGAATCTCCCTTAAAAATGTTTTTGTTTGGAGTTTTAGTTTTCCATTCTTTTACAACCCATTGTATTTTAGCAGGAATACTATCGGGCAAACTAAAATCTGAAGGTTTACTTAATTTTGGTTCGGAGTGTGCTGTATAGAATAATCCATTTTCCTGAAAATCAGGATGAAAGGCAAAACTACTAAAACCTGCACCTAAGCCTGGTTCGTGAATAAAATCGGGGTTATAATCAATTAAAGAAAGGTAGGGCTCTACTTTTTTATCCCTTAATTCGTAGAGGCTACCTCTCATGTCATTAATAAAGATACGGCCAGAACTCCCTGCACAATCCAATTTATTAAGTCGCGCTAAAATAGGTTTTTGGGTTGTTGCAGGTGCTTGAGCCACAAACTCCAATTCTGCAACCAAATGAGAGTATTGTAAGGTGTCCTTTATAGTTTCTTTAATGACATCTAAAGAGTTATTATTTTTTAACTTTTGGTTTTCCTGTTTATGTATATAACTTAATAGGGCGTCTAAGTTGGTCTCCGAAAGATCTTTAAATCCGGGCATAGGGATTTTGTAAGTTTCAAGTAGTTGTGTTGCTCTTGAGTCATTGTCTGCCACCATTTGAAGTGGGTTTTTAATAAACTGTTTTATCCACGAAGTTTCAACACGTCTTGTAAGTCCACGGAGGTTAGGTCCAATAGCATCTTGTTTAAAATTATGGCAATGACTACATTTTTGCTCAAAAATGGCCTTTCCTTTTTTTATAGATTCCGGTTTTAAACTAATAGTATGTCCTAATTTTTGTTTTGTTTCAGATTGACAGCTAACAATAAATAGGACTAAAATAATTAGATGATAAAATTTCATTTTTAGGAATATTCTTTTTTTTAACTAAATTTTTGATTCAAATTTATAACGGCCTGAGCCTATCTCGTATATTTTATAGTTTTCATGTTGGCCTAAAAATTTTATTTGTTTTGAGTTTATGGGTATACCGCTTTCGGTAACTGTATTTTTTTTATTCGAAGGCATGTAAATTTTACCAGTAGTATTTACAGGAAGTTCAACTTCTAAAGAAAAAAGAGTTCCGTTAATGTGCCATGAAGAAACAATATCTCCATTTATAGACCCATATGTTGCGTTGAGATTTGATACGGATTTATCGCCTAGTTTCGGACGAATGATAATCTTATTAAAGCCTGCATCTTCCGTATTGATTCCTGCCATATCACTAAACAGAAACTGAGAAAAAGCGCCAAAAGCATAATGGTTAAAAGAATTCATTTTGGCATTCATTTCACCATTGAAACCTTTTTCGGGGGTGTAACTGTTCCAACGTTCCCAAATAGTGGTGGCTCCATTTGCAATTTGAAAGCCCCAACTAGGATATTCTTTTTTGAGTAGTATCTGGTATGCTAAATCTGAACGGCGAATTTTAGATAAAGCAGGAAGTAATTGTCGAATTCCTAAAATACCTGAGGAGGGTAAATTATCATTTTCTTCTAAAAGATTTACTAAATGTTCTCCCGCTTTTATTTTTAGTGCTTCGGGGAGAATATCAAAATAAATAGCTGTAGCGTAAGCCGATTGAGTATGTCCTGTAAATCCTTTTTCGCCTTCAAAATAGCCTTTTCCATCCCCATATATAGTTTCATCTATTTGAAATTTTCCGTTTTCATCTATATAATGTTTTATAAATGCAGCTACTGAAGTTTTATAAGTGGATTGATAATAATCAGCCTTTTCTTGGTTACCTATGGCGGCACTCATTTCTGCCATTATTTTTAATGCATATTGATAATACATCGACGCCATAATATCGTGTGCCAGATGTTTGTCGGTCATGGATAGCCAATCTCCAAAACCTCCTTTTGGTTTAGCTTCTGCCCATGAATCTTCAGGATAAAATTTATCGTTTTTACTTTTTTCTATATGATAATCCATAAAGCGCGTCATAGACTCATAATGGTCTTCTACTATTTTAGTATCTCCGTAAAACTTATACGTATTGTAAGGTACCATAACACCTGCTTCCATCCATCCTGGAGAAAACCATTCTAATTTGGGGTAGGGTTGAGGTGCAAAAACAGCGTAAGGTCCAAAATCATATTGAGCATCACGAACATCAGCAAACCATTTTTTATTAAAAGCACCAAGATTAGCATTGTATAATGCCGATTTAGAAAAAATTTGAACATCGCCCAACCAACCTAAACGCTCATCGCGTTGGGGACTGTCTGTTGGAACTTCCATGAAATTAGAACGCTGCGTCCAAATCACATTTTCAAACATTTTATTTAAGATAGTATCGGAGGATGTAAATGAACTTTCCATTGGTGTGGACGAGCCAAAAGCGATACCCGTTATGGTATTATGGTCTGGTTTGTTTTTTAGTCCAGTAACCTCAACGTATTGAAAACCATGATATGTAAATTTTGGTTCCCATATTTCAACACCTTCGCCTTTTAAAATGTAAGTATCAGTTGCTCTGGCAAATCTTAAATTTTCGGTCATGAGCTTACCATCATCGTATAAACGTTCGCCAAAACGCATGATAATCGTGTCGTTTTTGTTTCCTTGTACATGTAAACGTGTATGACCAGCAAAATTTTGTCCCATGTTAAATACATAAGTTCCTTTGGTTGGTTCTGTAATTTCTGCAGGTTTTAATTCATCATAAATTTGGATGCTATTTCCTGGATAGGCTTGAAGCACACCTTTTGTCCCTTCGTGAATGTATACGTTATCCCAATTTTGGTCGTCATAATTAGAAGTATTCCAATTGGGTAATTCTAAATTAGCGTTATAACCAGTTCCCATAAGTAAATCGGCATATACTATGGGACCTTCCTTAGCTTTCCAACTTTCATCTGAAACGATGATTTTTTTGGTGCCATCTTCATATTGAATTTCTAACTGAGACAATAATGCTGGATGTGATCCATAGAGTTCTCTATTTCTCGGTTTTGATAATACTTTTGGCCCAACATAACCAGCATACCAACCATCGCCTATAATAGCACCTAGTGTGTTTTCTCCTTGGTTTATAGCACTACTAACATCATAGGTTTTGTAATAGATGCGTTTGTTATAGTTAGTCCATCCAGGCGTTAATAAATCTTGTCCTATTTTTTTTCCATTTAATGCTATTTCAAAAATGCCTAATGCCGTGACATAAAGTGTAGCTTTTTGGATTGTTTTGTTAACTGAAAATGATTTTCTTAAATATGGAGCAGGAGGTAAGTGTAAAGTGTCTTTTTTATTCTTATCGTCTGTTTTAAAACCAATCCATTTTGCTTCCCAATCCGTTTGATTTAGTAAACCCGTAGTCCAAAAATTTGTGTCACTCCATTCTGAAGCGACATTATTTTCGTCCCAAACTTTGATTTTAAAATAGCAATGTTGTCTCGAATTCAGTTTGCTACCTGCGTAACGAATTTGTGAGTTTTGATGTGAATTTAGCTTACCAGAATCCCATAACAGGTTATTATCATATTCAAGGGCTTTTTCAGAACTAGCGACTTTAATTTGGTATGCAGATTGTTTCTTGTTTCTTTCATTTGAAACCATGGACCAACTGATACTTGGATGTGGATCATCAATTCCTAAAGGGTTTTCAAAATAGTTTACGGTTACTTTTTTAATAGAAATACCTTCGTTAGTTTTTTTACAAGAAAAGACTAGGGTTAGTAGAAAAAGAAGCACTATTTTTTTATTCATTTGTACTAATACTTTTGGGTTGAGTAATACTATGCCATAATTATTACTAACAATATTAGGATTTTAAATAGGTTTTAGTATCCTGTTGCTTCATGTTTAATAAAAAGGTAAAGGTTTGATGTTTTAGACGGCACTCGTTATAAACGAGCGAGAGTTAGGGCTTTATTCCCACGCTACCACAGGAATCACTTGGTGTGGTAATAGGGACCTAAATACATAAAAAAAACGCCTTAATTTCTTAAGGCGTTTTTTTTAAGGAACATAATTTATAGTTAATAAATTCACTTATTCCTTTGTCGTTTCTCCAATGACTCTATTTACAACGTGCAAAATACCATTTGTAGCTTGTAAGTCACTTATTGCTGGAAGTATTCTGCCAGTACCGTCCTTGTCTGTAAGTGTTGAACCAGCCATATTTACAGTAATTGTTCCTCCATCTAAAGTTGTTATTTCTCCATCAACAAACCCGTCAATTGGTGTTATTCCATTAACAATATGTCTTAACAAAACAGCGTCAACTGTTTCTGTAGGGATATCTTCTATATTTTGAACTCCTAAACTTGTTTTTAAAGTGTTAAATGCAGATCCTAATGGTGCAAAAACGGTAAAAGGACCTAATTCTGTTTGGTTATTTAAAACTTCACTGTATGATGGTTGAAGTGTGGGAGAACCTAAATCTTCTACATGAATAATAGCATCAACTAAACCCGAAAAGCTGGGATTTGAGCCAATTAATATTGCAAGAGTAGCTGGAGGAACAACACCATTTACAACATGTATAGTCCCATTTTTAGCGTTAATTTGATTACCAGTTACAGGTACAGAGTTAAAAGCTAATCCAGATATTCCATTAAAATAGATGTTTACGTTAGTATTATTTGGTCCTGTTGCCAAAGTTTTATCATATCCAGTTCTTAGCGCTTTAAGGCTTGTAGTCGTGTAACTGCTATCTGGTATAACGTGGTTTAATAAAAGTTCGGTTAAAACTGTATCTGGTATATCCTCAAAACTAAGAAAATCATTATCATCAATATAATTTTCAAAAGCGTCATTTGTTGGTGCCAATATGGTTTTCTTTCCATCCGCAGCTAAAACACTAGTTAGGTTAGCTTCCTCTAAAAATGCAACAAAAGAACTAAAATTCGGATCCGCACTTAAAATTTCAATAATATTCAGTTCTTCAGTATTTATAGCATTACCATCATCATTCTTAATTTGAGTAATACCATCTTCTTCACAAGATGAAATTACAAAAGTCGCTAATGCGATTAAAGATATTTTTTTTAGATAGCTTAATGTTTTCATATTTACAAGGTTTTAGTTTATTTGTTGAAGCAAATATAAAATTCCACTATGTAATTCGCATCCTGCCGTTCCTGTATTAGCTTTAAGCTGAACTAGGTGTAATTTGAGTAATATTTCTATCCTGGTTTTGTTGTTTTTTCTAAAAATGAAGATATTTTTAATTTTATCATCATTTTTTAGTATTTAAATATTTTTTCAGTTTAAATTAAATACCCAAACTAACATCCAAAAGTGCAATAGCATCCATAATTTCCTGAGGTGTGCCATAAAGTATATAAACTTCATTTCTAAAGGCTTCATAAGTATTTGAATCTAATCGTGTTCTGTTGATCATACCTCTAATAATGTTTACAAACCCATATTTACTCATAGAAGCAATCCGCTTAGGGGAATATTGTATGACATCCTTAATAGCTCTATTGTCTTCATAACTAATGCTTCCATCTGTTTCATTAAGGCCTATAATCATATTTCTATTAATATCTGTTTTAGGACGATAAATAGCCAAAGCTCTGCCTTCAGTTTCAATATTAGATTCAGCATTTATAAATAGGGTATGATCGCCATTTGGAAACTCATCATCAGTTTTACCAACATCATCCATAATAAGTGTTTCCCATTGTCCGTTTGTTTTTCTATAGTAGGTGTAGGTTGGCGTCCATTTAGCCCTGTCATGTCTTAAAGACCAAACGCTCGTCATTCTATTCATATCCTTGTCAGATCCTTGATGTACACCATCAGGAGCATTTCTTGAAATATCAGGCTGAACCGCATTGGCGTTCCATAGTTTTGTGCCAGCTCTATGTTGATTGATGCAATGTCCTGGCGGACGGATAAAGGATATTTGGTAGTAATGACGTATGATGGCTATATCAATGCCATTTTTACCAGAAAGGTCTTCGTAAGTGCCATAATAGTCGAATTCACTTCGTACTTCATCCAATTGTTTTCCAGGTAAATCTTCCTCATCTAATCCATCTTCATCGGTATTTCCGCCATCTGTTTTGTATGGATCGGCCCCAACATTTTCCCATCTAGTAAAGTCATATTTCCCATCACCATGCCAAAGCGCCAATGGTCTTGGTTCAACGACTAGCGTTTTATAATCTGAGGATTGAGTAATTTCACATTTTGAGCCTAAGGTTTCATTAAAACCGGCTTGAGTGGGGTTATATCGTCCGCCATGAGAAGCGTCCCTAATGGCTACTTGTCCAGCTCTACCATATAGATCGGCTTCTTTATCCATAATATCGCCTAAACCAGGAATAATCACTTCATTGATTACACCACCAGCATTTGAGGTAATACCAATTTGAAATCCAGATGAGCCAGATGTTAAATGGTGTGTTGTAATTCTAGGATTAGATTCTGAGATGATTTCAAAAGTTCCATTTTGAGTTTCTTCCTCCTCTTCTTTTTGGATATCTTCAATATCTGAGTCCTTTTGGCAGCTATTTACCAATGGTAACATTGTAAGTAATATGATGCCTAAAAAAATAAGTTTATTTCTGTTCATAACGCGTGCTTAAAATTTGATATAAAAAATATTAAGAATGTCAAATATATCTTTTTGAAGTTCTATTTGTATCCTGCCGTTTATGGTTTAAGCTAATTATAGCTACTTGTTTTTCCTATTGAGTAATTAGTAAAAAAAAGGAATGTGTTTAATAAGGTACTACACTTATATAATCTCTAGTTTATCTTCTTAGCCTAATAGTGATAGGCAGTAAAGGGCAGGATAGATTTTATAACATTTATGTGTTTATTTACACAAACTTATTGAAGAGTCTAATAATTACAAGTTGTATCACGTATGAATTTTCTATTGAAAAATTTTAAAATTATCATAGTTTTAACCGCACTTATATTCCATAGTTGCGAAACACCGAATGAAGTTAAAAAGCCCGATTTAGGGAAGTTGAAAACCGGATTTGTAACCCCTTCGGAAGACAATACATTATGGTGTTATTGGTATTGGATTGGTGATGATATTTCTAAAGATGGAATTACCAAAGATTTAGAAGCTATGAAAGCTGCTGGTATTGGTGGCGCTTTAATAGGAAATATAAATCCTGATGAAAAAGATGGTAAAGTGCCTATGCTAAGTGAAGATTGGTGGAGCCATATGGTACACGCTGTAAATGAAGGAAAGCGTATCGGTGTTGATATAGGAGCATTTAACTGTCCAGGATGGAGTCAATCAGGAGGCCCTTGGATAACATCAGAAATGGCGATGCGCTATGTAACGTATTCTGAAGTGAAAGTTGAAGGCGGTAAAACTATAGATTTAAATTTGGTACAACCTGAAAAAGAATTCCAAGATACTTATGTTTTAGCGTTCCCGTCAATAGGTTACGAAGCGAATACGACTTCAGTAAAAAACACCAAAATTGTGGTAAAACCGAGTATCAAAAACGCTATGAATCTTATAGATGCTGATACGGTATCTGTAGCCAGTTTTTCAAATAGCGTCGGTAATTATGAAATTGAATTAACTACAGAAAAAGCATTAAACGCTAATAGTTTGCGCATTATTCCTGGTAGAAAAAACATGTTTTTAAGTGGAGAGATTTTTGCTAAAATGGATGGTGAATATAAAAAGATTAAAGCATTTACTGTTGACAGGAGAAAGCTAACACCAAATGTGGGGGCAGATAAATATGCACCCTTATTGGTAAGCTTAGCAAATATAAAATCTAACAGTTTTAAAATAAAATTTAAACAATTAATAAAAGGGAACCCTGCTCAGCAAAAAGGTGAATGGGATCTAGCAGAGGTTTCTATTTCAGAAGCTTCAGGAATGGAAAGTTATGCTAGAAAAAGTTTAGCAAAAATGCACCCAACACCTTTTCCGGCTTGGGATAGTTATAAATGGAATCAGCAAGAATCTGTAGATTCAGCTTTAAAAGTGGGTTCTAACGCAGTTATTAATATCAGCGATAAAATGGATGCTAATGGAAAACTTAATTGGGAAGCTCCTGCAGGTTTGTGGACCATTCAGCGTTTTGGGATGACTCCAACCGGTACAAGAAATTCACCATCGGCACCGCAAGGAAAAGGGTATGAGGTTGATAAAGCTAATAAAGCCTTGGCTCAATTTCATTACAAACAATTTATTGGAGAATTTTTAAAACGCATTCCAGAAGAAAGCAAAAGTGCTTTTAAATATGTTATTGCAGATAGTTATGAAATGGGGTCGCAAAACTGGACAGATGGTTATGCTGAAAAATTTGAAGCCAAATTTGGTTATAGCCCTATAAAATACTTACCTGTTTTTACAGGCAGAATTGTAGGAAGTGTTGAAGAATCTGAACGTTTTTTATGGGATTTACGTCGTTCTATTGCAGATGCCGTAGCTTATGAATATACAGGTGGGCTTAGAGAGTCAAGTAATGAGGATAATTTGCAATTGTGGTTAGAAAACTATGGACATTGGGGGTTTCCTTCAGAGTTTTTAATGTATGGAGGGCAGTCGGATCTGGTAAGTGGTGAATTCTGGAATGAAGGTACTTTAGGAGATATTGAATGTAAATCGGCTTCTTCTGCTGCTCACATTTATGGAAAAAACAGAGTCTCTGCCGAAGCGTTTACCGCAGGACAACGTTCTTATGTTAGGCATCCAGCAATGCTAAAAAAACGAGGCGATTGGTCTTTAACCGAAGGTATTAATCATTTTGTATTGCATTTGTACATTCATCAACCAGATGATAACAGAGTACCAGGAGTTAATGCTTGGTTTAGTACAGAATTCAACCGTCATAACACATGGTTTAAAAAATCGAAAGCTTATTTTGATTATTTGAGAAGATCACAGCATATGCTACAACAGGGTAAATATGCTGCAGATGTGTGTTATTTTATTGGTGAAGATGCACCAATAATGACAGGGGTTAGAAACCCTGAATTGCCAGAAGGCTATTCCTATGATTATATTAATGCTGAGGTTATTTTAGATAGAATGACGGTTAATGATGGCAAATTTGTATTACCAGATGGTATGAGTTATAGCCTAATGGTGTTACCACCGTTTGACACGATGAGACCAGAGTTATTAGAGAAAATAGAAGCGTTAGTAGCCCAAGGTGGAAAAATTTACGGACAAGCACCCAAAAAATCTCCAAGCTTACAAAATTATCCGGAAAGTGATATTAAAGTTAAAGAAATAGCCAATAAAATGTGGGGATCTAGCGACGAAGCATTAAAAATGTATGGGCAAGGGGCTATTGCTGATGGTTTGGAATTACAAGAGGCACTTACAAAATTAAATATTGATAAAGATGTTGATTTAAACGGACAAGCATCTGTGCTTTGGACACACCGAACAATGCCAGGAATAGAAATTTATTTCTTAACCAATCAGAGTGATAAAGCTATTGAGTTTACACCTTCATTTAGAGTAAAAGGGATGAAACCTCAACTTTGGGATGCCATTAATGGAACAATTAAAGATTTACCCGATTTTAAAGAACTAAATGACCGTACATCAGTACCAATAAAAATGGAAGCTTTGCAAAGTTGGTTTGTTGTTTTTAGTACATCAAATAACATGGGTGAAACATTAAAAAGTGAAAGTAATTTTCCTGAAACCAATATCGTTCAAACATTAAATAATCCATGGAAGGTTGATTTTAAAAACAAAGACATTGGACCAAAACAAGTTTTAGAACTTCCTAAATTAACAGATTGGATTGAAAGTGAAAATGATAAAATAAAGTTCTATTCAGGTACTGCTGTTTATACATCTAATTTTAAGTATTCTAAAGAAGAAGAAATGACAAATGTGTATATAGATTTAGGAAAAGTTGGAGTTATGGCATCTGTGAAAATTAATGGAAAAAATATAGGTACCACATGGATCGCTCCTTTTAAATTAAACGCAACTTCTGCTCTTAAAAATGGCGAAAATACTATAGAAATAGAAGTGGTTAATGTTTGGAGAAACAGATTGACGGGAGACCGAGAATTAGATAAAGATGAGCGAACTACTTGGGTTATTGTTGATAGTGCCAAAAAAGAAGAGGAATTGATTTCATCAGGACTATTAGGGCCTGTAACTATTCAAACAGTAAAGAAATAGCTAGCCATGAGAAATTTTATTGTTGGAGTGTTAATTCTATTAACTATAATAAGTTGTGAAGGTTTCAAGAAAAACAAAAAAAAACAGTTGCAACAATCGTAGATACAAACTTAAAGGAAGTTGGCATAGATAATGGTATTTTAGAATTAAAATTAGATTTAACCAGAGGTGGGGCTATTTTTTATATTTCGGAATCTGGAAAAGAAAGAAATATTGTAAATGTGCATGACGAAGGGCGCTATATTCAGCAATCTTATTATGCAGGAAATATGTTAAATAGGGTTAAGGAAGGTCAAAATCCAAATTGGTCGCCATGGACGTGGAATCCTATTCAGGTAGGAGATTCTTTTGGAAATAGAGCGGAGATATTAGCTGCTACAAAAACAGAGAACACATTATACGTAAAATGTATTCCTATGCTATGGGATATGAATAATAAACCTGCAGAAGCCATAATGGAGCAATGGAGCACCTTAGAAGGTAATGTTATAAAAGTACATAATAAATTAACCTGCCACCGTACAGACACTATTTATGGAGAAACGGGAGCAAGAAGTCAAGAGCTTCCTGCAGTATACCCTATTTCGGCACTTAAAAATTTATATAGTTATTTTGGAGAAGCACCATTTACGGGCGATACGTTAGATAATCCTGAGGTTGAACATTTAGAAGATGGTTTTTGGGGGCGTTATAATGAAAATAAAGTTACAGAACATTGGATGGCATTTGTAGATGATAATAAATGGGGTATGGGTGTTTATACGCCAATATCTTCAAATTTTTTAGCAGGAATGGCGGGTGCTCCGGGTTTTGAAAGTACAGATAGTCAAACCTCTTATATCGCACCATTAAAATCTGTACAATTAAAGAAAAATGATGTTTTTGAATACGATTATTGGTTAGTCATAGGTAGCCTTGATGACATTCGTTTAGAAATTTATAAACTAAATAATCGCCTTTAATTATAAATAGTTAAGGATTAAATCATGATTAAAAAACAGTCGTATATAATTTGCTTAACTTTTTTGTTAGGATTGTCATTATTCACTTTTGGTCAACGCGGTAAGGAATATAAGATTTATCAGTTTCCGAAAAGTGAAATTCCTAGAATTGATGGTCGTTTTTCAGATTGGGAAAATGTTCCGAGTACTTATGGCATCGGTTTAAAAGATATGAAAAAAACTGTAAGAGGTTTAGGTTCAAATTTAGACCCAAAAGATTATGATATTGAAGTTAAAGTAGCATGGGTTAAAGACTTAGATAGACTCTATTTTTATGTTGAAGCTTATGATGATTATTGGGATTTTAGTGAGAAAGGACTTCGTCAGGATATTTTTGAATTAGTAGTTGATGGTAATTTATCTGGAGGGCCTTTCATTAAAAAAGATAATGGCAATTTAGATCATTTCACTTTTGAAGCATTGCATTTTAAAGGCCATGGCGCACATGCTCAAAACTATCATATTTTCACACCTGTCCTAGATAAAGATCCAGCTATGGTTTGGGGCAATACACCTTGGATAAAAAATTTTCCGTATTTCAATATTGCTTACGACTATAATTTTAAACATGGCGAAAAAGGAAATCTTAAAATGGAGTTTTGGATAACACCTTTCGATCATGCAGACATTTCTGGAATTGATAAATCAACAATAAGTCAATTAAAAGAAAATGAAATCATTGGTTTGTCATGGTGTGTTATTGATTACGATGGCGAAAAATCTAGAGACTTTATCCATTTGGCAGACGACCTCAAAATGATTCGTGATGCCAGTTATTTGAATTTCTTTCGGTTAATGCCTTTAGATGAAAATCACAGAAAACCAATAGAAGCAAATTGGTCATTTCTAGAATTAGATAGAAAAGAACGATGGATTCAGTTTAAAGATGAGTCATTTGGAGTAATAGAAACATGGCATTGGGATTTTGGAGATGGAAAAGAGTCTTTTGAAAAAAGTCCATCTCACTTTTATGATAAAGCCGGAGAGTGGATTGTTGTTTTAACAGTATCTGGACCTAAAGGCGAAGACATACGTTCAAAAGTTTGGGATGTAGTTACCGAATAATTTGTAGATTAATTAAAATATATAAATACATGATACCATTTAAGAAACTAAGCCTTTTGGTTATAGGCATTACTATGTTACTTTCTTGTAACTTAAAAAAAGCGAATACCACTCAAGTAACAAAAGAATCTAAACCCAATGTCCTAATTATTTTGGCAGACCAATGGAGGGCCCAAGCAACAGGGTATGCCGGGGACCCTAATGTAAAAACACCAGCCTTGGATAGTTTAGCGGCAATAAGTGTTAATTTTAAAAATGCGGTATCAGGAATGCCTGTATGTTCTCCTTTTAAAGCATCTCTATTAACAGGACAGCGACCTTTAACACATGGTGTTTTTATGAATGATGTGCAATTAGATACCAATGCGGTAACTATGGCAAAAATTTTAGCAAAGGAAGGATATAGTACAGGTTTTGTGGGTAAATGGCATATTGACGGACATGGAAGGTTACAAAATGTAATGCCTGGTAATAGAAGACAAGGATTTCAATTTTGGATGGGAAATGAATGTACGCACAATTACAATGGATCTGTATATTATGATAATGATGATCCTAAAAGAAAAATTTGGAAAGGTTATGACACGTTTGCACAAACTGATGCTGCTATTAATTATATGAATGATAGAAAATTGGCTAACAACCCATTTTTAATGTTACTTTCTTATGGAACGCCTCACGCTCCTTACCATTCAGCCCCCAAAGAATATAGAGACTTATTTAACCCAGACGATATTAAGTTACGTGAAAATGTTCCTGTTAATATGAAGAAAAAAGTAAGAGAGGATCTCGCTGGTTATTATGCACATATTACGGCCTTAGATGATATGATAGGAAAGGTTGTCCGAAATTTAAGGGAAAATAGCCAGCTAGATAATACTATTATTGTTGTAACCGCAGATCATGGAGATCTTTTGGGGTCTCATGGCGCCTATAAAAAACAACAACCTTATAACGAATCTGCTGGAGTTCCTATGTTATATTATATTCCTGAAAAATTAAAAATAGCTCCAGGAATAAAAGATGCTTTGATGAATTCGGAAGATATATTACCAACTATTTTAGCTTTGTGTGATGTTAAAATTCCTGACACTGTAGAAGGTATTAACTATAGACCTTATTTGGAAGGCAAAGAAAAGAACGTTGGAGAGTCTACTTTGTTAACCTGTGTACAGCCATTTGGACAATGGAATAAAGTGCAACATGGAGGTAAAGAGTATAGAGCGCTTAAGACTAAAAGATACACTTATGCGAAAGACTTAGACGGTCCTTGGTTGTTATTTGATGACGAGAAGGATCCGTATCAAATGAATAATTTAATTGGAAATGTAGCCTATGCTTCGTTACAAAAAGAGTTAGATAAAAAGCTAATAGAACGCTTAGTTGAAACAGAAGACGATTTTCTTCCAGGCATGGAATATATTAAAAAATGGGGATATGCTTTAGACGCAACTGGTACTGTGCCTTACACACAATAAACTAATAGTTTTTTAGCTTATAAATATAAAAGAAAGACCTCCTTTACTCATCCCAATGTTAAGGAGGTCTTTTGTATTTACAAATTTGTTTAAAGTCTAAGTTTATTATTTTGTATCTCCTTTTGGACCATCATAGTCATATTGAAACCAACCAATATCAATATATCCTTTTGCTTCTGAGTTCATGCTGTAATAGCCAACCATATTGGGTGTGAAACCACTAAATAGTAAACGGACTTCATTTCCAAATTGTGTAAACATTTTTCCGTCTAAACTATAATAAAAAGTAGCTAAACCATTTGTGACTTTCGCCTGAAACCAAATCATTTTTTGATTTATAAAGCTTCCTTTTTGAATATTAGGAGCGTCATTTTTACCAGATCTAAACAAGAGTTGTAACTTCTTTTTTTCTTTTTTGATAGCAATGGCATTATTTTTAAGAGAAGAAATATGAAATCCAATTTTTTGTCCAGACTTCATTTTAGAAAGGTCTATTTTGATTGTCATTACATTATTATACCGACCCATTAAACGTTGTCCGATTATATTTGGAAGTTCATCTAGACTGTTGTTTTTTGAGGAAGAAGGGACAGATGATTTTAATCTTAAAAAACCAGGTCTTTCTGTGAGTGACCATTTTGACATATCCATTACAAGCTTGAATATAAAGAGGTAAGAAAGGATTTAGAAAAACTAACATTGACTTGGATGAAGGAATATAATGATGAATTCTATGGAGCTGACGAATTTAAAAAGATATACCCTAATAAAGAAAAGTGGAAATATAATTACACAAAAAACATTACAGAATTATTTGCAGAAACCCCAATTAACTAAATTCACAATAAAATGAAGGTAAAGAGAAGTAATATAGTGCGGTTGACGGTTAATGGAATCGTGTGTTTTTTTATATGTGTATTAAGTCTGAAAGCTCAAGATAAAGGGCCAAATATTATTCTGATAATGGCAGATGATTTAGGGATGGAATGTATTGAAGCATATGGAGGAACTTCTTATAAAACTCCTCATATAAACAAACTTGCTATGCAAGGTATTCAATTTGAAAATTGCCACGCGCAACCAGTTTGTACACCTTCACGTGTACAAATAATGACAGGTAAATATAATGTGCGGAATTATACACGTTTCGGGGAATTAGATAGAAGCCAAATAACTTTTGGAAATCTTTTGAAAAATACAGGTTATAAAACTGCTATAGCTGGAAAATGGCAATTAGGAAAAGAAGAAGATTCTCCGCAACATTTTGGATTTGATGCATCCTGTCTTTGGCAGCAATCTAGACCAAGATTTGATAGTTTGAGACATGATACTAGGTTTTCAAATCCGGTTCTTCAAATTAACAATAAAGTACAGCATTTTACCAATGGGGAATTTGGCCCTGATATTGTTAGTGACTTTATTTGTGATTTTATTGAAGAGAATAAAAATGAGCAATTTTTTGCTTATTACCCAATGCTTTTAGCACATTATCCTTTTGTTCCCACTCCAGACTCTAAAGATTGGGATTCAAAAAGTATGGGCTCTCTAATTAATAAAGGAGATCCTAAATATTTTGCAGATATGGTTGCATATATGGATGGAATAGTTGGAAAAATTGTAGCTAAAGTAGAAAGTTTAGATCTTAGTGAAAATACAATTATTATTTTCACTGGTGACAACGGAACTGAAAAACTGATAACCTCAATGCTAAACGGTAAAGACTATCCAGGAGGAAAAACACGAACTACAGATAATGGAACTCACGTTCCTTTTGTGGCAAGGTGGGATGGGAAAATTAAACCAAATACGAAAAGTTCTGACTTGATTGATTTTAGTGATATTTTGCCAACAATTTGTGATATTGCTAATGCTGATATACCTTCAGAATTCGTTGTGGATGGAACTAGCTTTCTTCCTCAGCTTCTTGCCGAAAGGGGGACTTCTAGAAAATGGATTTACAGTTGGTATTCTCCTCATGGAAACCTAAGAGTACTAAAAGAATTTACTAGAAATAAAGAGTATAAGTTGTATTCAACAGGGAAATTTTATAATGTCAAAGATGATTTTTATGAGAAGAACCCTCTTCCAATGGCAGGCCTCAGTGAAAAAGAGAGACAAGTGTATAAAGAATTAAAAAATGCACTGAAAATTTATAAACTTGCTAGAGTAGAAAAGAAGTAAAAAGACATTTTCTATTTAAATAGAAAAAATAGTTTTGACAAAAAAGAAAGTCGGAATAGAATTTAATAAGTAGATGGAAAAATAGGAATCTCTCGCAAAATAGAATTAGACAAAAACTTTTAAAACAAACTGGGGACGAAATTCTTACAGCTATTGATGGATATGTTAAAAAAAAAAGGGCTTTGAGATGAAAACAAGTTGGTAGTTTTTTTATAAATTTATTAGTATAGATGTATTTATTAGTTTTTTTTTTTTTTTTTTGAGTTTATTGGACATTGAGGTAGGTACGCTTACCAGAGCCTTTATCTTCTTGAGTAATGTAATGTATGCTCTTAGCTGTGCTTTTAGAGGTGTAGATAGGTTCATCATTTTGTTCTTTCCGTTCATGGGATGGGAGATTGGTGTCCGCCTAAAGGAATTGGTAACATTTAATGCCTTGTACAGCAAGATTGATTTAAAGTATTACTTTTTTATATTTCGTATTTATAATTTCTGACAATTTGTTGTATTTCATAAATACAACAATCCTTTAGGAACTAATTAAACTTGTCTTAATAAAAGTCTTCTCATTTGGGGATTTAAAAAGAGGGGAGGTGAAATAAGTTTGATGTATTGCTTGTTTTTAACGTGATTAATACAAGTAGTCAATCTTGTTATAAGAATAATTTCCATTAATAAAAATAGGCCTCCTTAATTTTTTTAGAATTAGGGAGGCCTATAGTTTTAGTTATTATTATTTCACCAATAGCTTTTTAACAATAGTTTTATTATAATCCGTGTTTATTCTTACGAAATACATTCCTGAGTTTGCATTTATAAGGCGTATGGTGTTCCCCGTTATTTCTGATGGGATTATACGCCCCGTAATGCTGTAAACAGTTATGTTTATTGCATCATGATGTTCTTCTATACCTTTTATCTTTACTAGCTGGCCAGAAACACTAGGATTAGGGTATAACGCGAGGTTATCTTCTAAAGAGCTATTCTCTATAGATAAAGGTTTACATATGTTTTCTGGATCAACAGCATTATTTGCACGAATCCAATCAATTTCAAAAGTGACATTAGTATCTGAAACAGGATCTATTCTAAGCCCTTTAATTATTTTACCTTGCCATTCGCTATTAGAACTTAAATCGAAGGAAAGCGTTTGGTAATTGCCATTACCCGTGTAGTTTGCAAATACCGTTCTAACTGCCGCAAAATTTCCTGTTTCATTTTTCCAAAATATTTGCACTCTAGTATTGGCTTTATTGGCTTTCATTCTTATACTTAGTGTACTAATATCGGAGCCTGACATTTCTAAAAAGTCATTTTTTAAAATTTGAGCATCACCACTCGTGGCTGACGATGTACCCTTTAAAACGCCCGAATCTTCCACTACAGTTCCATTAATATTTCTTTTTGTAAATCCATCAAAAATACTACTGTCACCGTTAAATTCTAATGCAAAATCTGAAGCCGTATTGGGGTCGCGACATAGGCTTATTTCTTCAGCATCTAACAGACCGTCTCCATCAGAATCTTGAATTATAGCGGTCGATGAAACACTATAATTTATTGGTATGTCGGCTCCAAGTTGTATGGAGTTAATTTGTACATTAGAGGAGGATACACTGTGGATGTTTCCCATATTAGATTCATGAAAACGCAGTATTAATTTTTTAACTTTTGTGAATTTATCAAATTCAGAGTCTTGGCCTATACGAATGTTTTCAATGTCAGAAGAAGCGTAAGTTCCTAAGCTTAATGTTCCTCCTTCAGTATCCTCCATTAAAACTTCTACATCAGGTCCGGTATAATTAATATTTAAAGTATTGAAATATTCCCAGACTTGTCTGCCTTCTAAAGTAATAGTGTAATCTGTATAACCTTCTATACCATTGCCATTATTTTCTGCTGAAAATGATACATTGTTGCTTCCGTAAGAAAACGTAGGTGCAGTTAAACCATCGGTAGTGGCGGATGTATCTCTAATGTCATCTCCCTTGCCATAATCAATAAGGGTAACAAAATCTTGAATACTTGTTCTATCGTTACAATTACCATCTACACAAATTCTAAAAACTAGGTTTTGAAATCTAAAGTCTTGACCAAATTGCCATTGAGCAGATTGAGGTGCAATTCGATTGGTTATAATTTTCGCATAGATTGTATTATCCTTAAAGAGGTAAGCTTGAGTTGCGCTATTTTTTAATTGTGTAAAATTAGCTACTTCAGTAGCTCCAACTACAGTTGCAGACGATGGCATATTTGGATACACAAGAATTGTAGTTTCTGAATTTGTCTTAGCGCCATCCATTCTTGCTATCATATAATTTGGAAACTTATGATATTGGAAATAATATTTATAGTCTAAATCATTAGATATAACCGGTGCATCAAAATATATGTTTTGAGTTTGTATATTAAAAACGGCATGTGTTGTTTTATCTGGATATTCTGTAATAAAATAGCGTGGTGTAAAAGGACCATTGGATTTATCTAAATTATCAAGATCTCTTAAATAGTTATATTCTGTTACAGAGGTTATCCAAGCACCCCATTCTGGCTTTTCAATAATATTTGTTTGTTGAGCGTTAGCACCCTTTTCATAAAGATTTTTGCCATTAGGGTTTGGTGAAATAATTGGAGATATACGGCTGCCTGCTGTTCCAGTCAGACTTCCATCTTCATCAATTATACCGCTTAAATACATATAACTTACAAAGGATGTATTTGTAAAATCAAATTTATTCGCTTCGGGTATAGCGGGGTCGAAAGTTATACCTCTGGCAAAATGATTGGTCGATTTTCTTGACGCACCGTTTGTTTGAAAACAATAGGCATTAGCACCGTTAGAATCAAAACCAGCAAAATGTGTATCTACAATTCCAGATGGGCCATCGTATATGCTGTGACCTCTAAAGCCATTGTTAAAATGTTTTGCACCTAAGCTAGGGTAGGGTAATGTTCTACCTGCTTCTATTTCGCTTGCAGAGGTAGGAGTCCCTATATTATCAGATTTACCTACTACTAATGAATTAAATAATGTTTGAGTATAAGAGAAAAAATCTGAACGACCGTTATCAGCAAATGTACACTCATGAAAATCCATTTTATTGGCTCTAATCCAAACATTTCTATCTACTGATTTGTATCCGGTAAAACGATTAATAATGGGTACAAATTGAGTTCCATTAGCATTTTGTGGTCTGTAATGTCCATTGGTTAATTCTTCTGTTACTTTATCTACGCCACTATCTATTCCCCAATTAAATAAGTTTGAATGTGCTTTGTTATCATCAAAAATACCCATAGGTTGAATCCCTGGTTCATAGCTTGATCCAGATTCATTTATAGGTTCTTCTAAAACGAGATGCCAAAAACCCGAACCATCCGACCCTGCAGCAACATTTCCTATAAAATCATTGTTGGGGTTTGTAATCCAAAATGTTGAAGGAAAAGCTTCTTCGGGTACTCCTCTGTCTGCTCCAATTCCTATATCATTAGGTGTTACTTCTTCTCCTATAACTGGTCTTTTACATAACACGCCTAAGTTATTTATGAAACTATTTCCTGTTTCATCCCCATCTTCAAGAAAAAAACCATGTCCAACAAAATCAAAACCAACATTGCCTTCAACAACGGTATTATTAGTACCATGAACGGTTATAAGTCTGTTGAAGGAGTGATGGATTCCAGCGTTTTTTATATACTGCCCTGTGGCATCACTTACTAAGTGCCAATGCCATGGATATTTAGCTACTTTAGATTTTTGTCCCATTCTAAACAACTCAATATTGGATGCTCTAGATACCGACCCAGGCATAGACATAATGTGTCCGCCAAAGCCATTTGTTTCACTAGACGCATCTCCTCTTACTTTTAAATTATGGGTTAATAAACCAACTTCTGCTCTTTCATCTAAAGTAAGGTCTACAGTACCATTATTGTAAATTTGTTCAACACCCCAATGCATATAAGTTAATGGTGTATTTAAGCCTATTGTAGTTCCTGATACTGAAGTTATTGTTCTTTTTTCTGCTTGATGTGGGTCGAAATCTGTAGATGCAATCACTATTTCATCGCCTATTTCCCAATCCATAGTTTCTTTTAAGGTAATGCTAGTTACTCCAGATGAAGCGGTTGCGTTTAATTGTGTCCAAGTTTTTTTAACGATGCCATGAAGTTCTAATCTTGCACCAGACATCACACCAATTAATTTTGTACCCATAAAAGCATTCCCCATTAAAACACCATTTGGATCAGATCCTGTAAGGGTTACGATACCATTTGCTGAATATGGGTTAGCAACACTACCTACTTGCATGAGTCCTCCGTCTTGAATCATAATACCTTCGGTAATTAATTCAAAATCTGTTGTTAAGTTAAACGGACTTAAAATACCAGAAACACTTACGCTTCTTGCTTCCATTGTGCCGGATAAAGTAACCCTAATGCCATTAGGAATTATAACGTCGTCTATGTTTGATGGCACTTGATTTGTACTCCATGTAGAATTGCTATTCCAGTCACCGTTAGAAATAGCAGAAATTGATGCTAGCGTGTTGGGGAGACAATTGTATTTTGAACTAATTAGTTCTTTTTTTTTATCAATTTTAGTGTAAGATGAAGTAGTTACAGTAACACATAAAACAGTGAAGTAAAGTAATAATTTTTTCATAAATATTAATTTTTAAATGAGTTAAAAGTGTATAATATTTAGTAAAAATCGCTAATAACCTTAAGAAAACCATCCTGTTATTTCTGCCCTTTATTTAAAGGGAGTTTAGTTAATTGGTTGGTTTTTAGGCTGTGTAAATGTTTAAGTAGTTGCTGTTGAAATTCTTTTTGAAGTAAAGAGGTTTGTACGTTGTTAAATAAATTTGTCCATTCCTTAGGGGCTTCTTTCAAATCATAAAACTCGCCAGTAATAATATGTTTTTCAGAATAATCTAAGGCATTTTCTTTTCTGTTGAAGACTAAAATAAGTTTATGGTTTTTTGTTCTCCACATAAAAGCAGCTTCTCCAGGACGCTCGTGTAAGGCTGAAAAAGCAGCTTCGTTTCTATTTTTATTGAAGAGGTTTTCTCCTAATAAAGGTTTGTCTTGATCTATTCTAGAAAATTTTAATAGGGTAGGCAAGAGGTCTGTGTTTTCTGCAGATAAATCATCAACTGAGTTTGGTTTTATATCTTTTGGTAAAGCTGTTCCTGAAATAATCATAGGCACTCGTACACTAGCATCATATAAATTATATTTATTGAATTTGTAATAACGCGAGCCTAACATTTCTCCGTGGTCGGAAGTATAGACGATTAAAGTGTTTTCTAATAAGCCTTTTTGCTTTAAGGCTTTTAAAGTTCGCCCCATCATATCATCTATCCAAGTTATGTTGGCATAATAGCGCAGGGTCATTAATTTCCATTCTTCTTCTGATGTATTTTTCCAATAGTCCTCATACATTTTTCTTCGGTTTACACCTTCAGAATGTGGTGATTGATCTTGCTCCCAATTCGGTTGTTCCGGGTATGTAATGTTGTCTAAATCATATAAATCTTCATATCCATTAGGAACGTTATGTCCAGCATGTGGTTTCATATAAGACAGATATAAAAACAAAGGTCTGGCGTCATTTCTATTCTCTATGTAGTTAATGGCTTGTTTTGTTATCCATCCGTCTCTGTGATCTGTTTCATCTAATTTACTTGTAAATCCGAGATAGCCTAAATTATTTTCTTCCCCTGCACCCATATCCTTTATTTCGGCATCATATCGCTTTTTAGATTCAGGATTCATTTCTAGCATACTTATAGAACCATCTTCTTTTATTTCAGAAACATAGCGCGTTTCAAAACCTCTTGTGTTTGTTTTAAATTTCCCCCAATGGGTTTTTCCAAAACCAGCCGTTTCATAACCTGCTTCTCTAAAATATTCTGCCATGGTTTTTACAGGAACATCTTCATCTTTTAAGCCGTCACTATTTCTATAAACACCTGTTTCATTTGGGTATAAACCCAACATCATAGAGTTCTGCTAGGCACGCACATAGGCGCTTGACAAACGGCTTGATTATACAAAACGCCCGTTTTTGCTAAACTATCTAGAGTAGGCGTGAGGACTTGTTTATTGATGATTCCTAAAGCGTCATAACGATGTTGATCATCCATTAAAAAAATGATGTTTGGCCGCTTTAATTTGACTTCTGAAGTTTGTTTTTCTTCAGATTTATCTTTACCGGATACGAAAATGCAGAGTGTAATAAGTAAAGCTATTTGTTTTAGAGTTTCCATAAAATTGATGAAAAAAGCGTATTTAAAAGTCTATTATAATCGTTTAATGTATAATTAACTTCTTGGTTATAAAACTATTTTCATTTTGAAAACGGAACTTTATAAAATATAACCCAGCATCGGCATTGGTTAGTTTTATCGTATTACCCTCAGAATGATATTGAATTGTTTTACCTGTGATATCTGTTACAATAATTTGTTCAATATTATCAGACTTTAAATTTTTGAAATTAACAACACGCCCTTTTTTTGATGGGTTGGGGAATAATTTAATAGCACTATCATCAAGTTCAAAGTCATTTGTAGATAAAGCTGCATATCTAGTGTTATCAAAAGCCTGTGCTTGGGTTGGACCGCCATCTAAACCTTGAAATAAACGTCTTTGTTCGATTAGAGATAAAGCGATTCCCGTCATAGTATTATCATAAGTAGTACCATCATTTATGGTTTCAGGATAAAAAGTAAAAGCATTATTATAAGTTACAGGCATAATAATGACTCTATTACTTCTCATAAAATTAAAATCCATTAGGTCTGTACCAAGCCATCTCACAAAATCTCTAAATTGTTGAAAACCGCTAGGTGTTCCATAAGGATTGGTCATTGTATTTACCGGAACTTGAAAAATAATACGTTTGTTGATGGTGTTTGGATTCGTCCAAAGCCATTTAAGCAACGTTTGTCTTGAACCTGCATTATCATACCACAATTTCGGTTTAGCTTCAATAGTAATGTTATCTACCAAATTGCTTTCGCACCAAGATCTGCTTTCAGCACCATTATTTCGTGCATTATAGATGAGTTTTACATTAGGGAGGTTGGCATCCAACCAAGTTCTCATGGTTTGAACTTCTTCTAAAGTATATTTATAAACCACTCTAGTACTTGGGTTGCTACCTACAAAATTATCAAAAAACATAATTCCATTTACTGTATAACCTGCATTATCTATTTGAGTGAATTTTTTTTCTAGAAAAGGTATTAAATCGTCTCTGTCAGGGAAAGCATCACTTTTAAAAAAAGTTCTAGGAACTGGAATAAAACCGTTTTTACCACCTAATTCATAGGTGTTTACTAGATTATTAAATTGACCAGTAGTCAGAGACTCTTCGCCTTCACTTGGTGTTCCTGCAGCTGGTCTTACAGGCGTATTATTAATATTTAAACCTTCAACTAATTGAGCTGTATTTGCCCAAGTTTCTTTTTTGAAAATGGCATTTTTTGGTGTGCAAGTGGTCCCTAACCAAACTTCAAATTGACTATGGCTATTTATAGACACTAGTACAAAAGCTAATACTATTACTATTGAGGATTTATTTTTCATGAAATTTTTTAAGGTTTCACTTAAAGAATATTTTTTTAGTTTTTTGATTGACCAGCTTCTCTGTTTCCTGTGCCTTTTTCAATACCAACATTTAAATCTCCTAATTCTTTACGAGCATATTCTACCACTTTCATTAGTTCTTTTTCTTTTTCAGGATATGTTGCAATAACGTTGTATTGTTCCCCAGGATCACGAGTCATGTCAAATAGTTGGGGTTCTGTAATAACTACATTTTTCCGTTTACCATTTTGTCTATCGTTTCCTATGTCGTTTTGATAGCTTTTGTATGTATGAGGTAATATGAGTTTCCAGTTTCCTTTTCTAACACCGTTTAGGTTGTTTTTTCCGTAGTAGTATAAAATGGTTTCTCGTGGATCAGATGTGAAATCACCTTTAAAAAGGGAACTAATATCAACACCATCAATTTTATTTTTAGATAATTTTCCTTTTGACATTGCTGCTAGAGTAGGAAGTAAGTCAATAGCACAACCTAATTTATTACAAACCGTTCCTGCTGGGATTTTATTTGGATAACGAATGATGAACGGCACACGTTGTCCGCCTTCCCAACTACTTAGTTTACCTTCTTTTAAACCACCAGATGAACCTGCATGGTTTCCAAAACTAAGCCATGGACCATTGTCTGAAGTGAAAATAACAATGGTGTTATCCATAATATTATTCTTTTTTAAGGCTTTAGTAATCTCTCCGACAGACCAGTCAATTTCCATCATGACATCACCATACATGCCTTGTTCACTTTTTCCTTTAAACTTGTCAGATACTCCTAAAGGAATATGTCCCATGCTATGAGGTAGGTATAAAAAGAAAGGTTTATCAGCATTCTTATTTATAAATTCCACAGATTTCTCTGTATACATAGTGGTCAAGTTATCTTGATCTTCAAAACTGGTAATATTACTAACTGTTTTATTGCCTTCAATTAAAGGCAGGTCAGGAAGCTTACCACGTCCTTTATCTTTTGGAAGTCTTTCTCCTGTCTGGCTACTATAGGGCCATATATCATTTGAGTAAGGCAATCCAATAAATTCATCGAAACCATGTTGTAATGGTAAAAATTCTTTCTGCCAACCTAAATGCCATTTACCAACGCAAGCTGTTGCATAACCTTGATCTTTAAACATTTCAGCAATAGTGTACTCATCTGAGTTCAATCCCGTATTATGAAATGGAAATAACGCACCGTTAATGCCAACTCTATTTGGGTAGCATCCAGTCATGATTCCAGCCCTAGATGCACTGCATACGGGTTGTGCTGCGTAAAAATTAGTAAAGCGCATGCCTTCGCTTGCCATTTTATCAATATGTGGCGTTTGAAAACCAGTAGCTCCATAGACACCAACATCTCCATAACCTTCATCATCTATAAATACAATGATGACATTTGGTTTACCTGAGTTTTTACTTTGTGATTGCATCGTTTTGTAGCTAAAAAAAAGGGATGCAATTAGTATTAATAGAATGTGTTTTTTCATTTTTAGATGCGTTTATTTACTGAAGTTAAACGCGTTAAGGTGAACAAGCTCGCCTTTATTGCCTTTAAATACGAAATATAGATTATGCGTTTTCTTTTTGTTTTTTAATGTAGTAGATACGGTTTTGTAACTGTCCCAACTGCCTGTATTTGGTATGTTACAGGTGCCTAATAATTCTCCTGTTGGACTATCTAATCGAATTTCTATGGTTGCATTATCAACTTTTGAAGCCACCTCAAAATTAATAGTAGTATTAGCATCCATTTTTATGATGCTTGGAAAGTTTACATAGTCGTTATTTTGAATATTTTTCAAAACAAAACCATCTTGTCCTTCTTTTTTCTGAATGCCTTCAGACTTTTTAAAAAACCATTCAGCCTCGATAGTATCCCATAATGCACTATAGCTTCCAACACCAGTTTCATAATATTTACCTGTTTCTATAAAATTGGGGTCGCTAATCATATCACCATTATCTTTATAGTGTAAATAAGTCATCATAACTTGCCTATATGCTCTATTGTCATAAGGAGCGCATGTAAATTCCCAAGCATGGTAACTTTGCCCATTGTAATTTGCAAAACTAGCGTGTCCTTTGGGTTGTCCAGTACTTCTTTCATTAACGTAAGGCCCTTCTATGTTTTTGGACGTTCTATAAATTCCTGCACAGCTTAAATAATACGTGTCTCCATATTTATGAAAATATTGATGATCTCTAGCTCTCCCTTTTTCTCCAAAACCAAATTCGGTATCGGTTTTTAACGAAATTGGTTCTCCTTTTAGTGAGACCATATCATCGTTTAATTCAATAAGTTGGTAGTACAACATTTTATTTAGAATAAACCCATTTCTACCGTATATCAGATAGTGTCTCCCATCGTCATCTGTAAAAGTGGTTGGGTCATATTCGTAATTTTCAGACATTCCTTTTGGTAAAAAGGCTTTGTTGTAAATATCTACGTAAGGTCCTTGTGGAGTATCTGCAACCAATAAACCTGTTTCTTCGCCAGCGTTAGAAAAGTAGAAATACACTTTATCATTTTTAAAAGCAAGATCTGCGGCCCAACATCTTGTGCTAGCTTCACCTAAATAAGTATCTTTTGGATCTATATGTGCTTCAACTTTCCAATCTCGTAAATCGGTAGATGAAATAATAGTCCAATAGGTCATTTTAAATCCTTTGTTTCCAATAGCATCGTCTTTGCCAATAGCCATATACATTTTTCCATCATGAACCTTCATGGCGGGATCTGCATAGCCTCTTATAATTGGATTCTGAGAATATGCTTTTTCACAATTTATAAGAACAATAAAAGAGAGTAATAATATTTGAAAAACAGTTTTCATAAGTTTTTTATTTTTTAGTAGCTTGGATAGTTTTTAATAGGAAATATTGGGGGTATTCCAAATTTTGATTTACTTCCTTTTTTATAATTAGGATTTTTTACTGGAACTAGAGCATCAATATCGTTAAGATAATTATCGAGCATTTTTGTCATGCTCTGAACTAGTTTTTCTTTATTTGCCGCAATGTTATTGCTTTCAGAAATATCTTCTTTTAAGTTGAATAATTTATATTCGGGAGTTCTGTTAGGTCCTTCACCATACACTTTTAGTAATTTATAATCTTCGTGCCATACTGCTGTTGTAGGATAGTTGCCTGTGGCGGGAACATAATGTGGAAAGTGAGAAAATACCGCTTTTCTGTTTAGTGGTTTTTGTTTAGTTAGTAAGTCACTTAACGATATACCATCTAGTTTTTGCTCTGGGTTTTGCTTTGTATTTGTTATATCTAATAGGGTTGGATAAAAGTCGGTGCTTTGAATGATTTCATCTGAAGTAGAATGTGGTTTAATTTTACCTTTCCAAGATACAATACAAGGCACTCTAATACCGCCTTCATAGATATTTCCTTTACCAAAACTTAAAGGGTAGTTGTTGGTTGGAAAATCTCCATTAACCACGTCGTACATGTTTCCACCGTTATCAGAATAGAAAACGATAACCGTATCTTCCATAATATCAAGAGCTTCTAATTTATCCAAGATGGCACCTAAACTCTCATCTACTTTCTCCATCATGCCTCCCATAATTGGGCTGTTTTGTTTGCCACGAGGATCTTTTTTAGCCGCATATTTGGCAATTAATTCTTTTGGTGCTTGATAAGGGGCGTGGACACCATATTGCCATACGTTTAAGAAAAAGGGTTTGTCTTTTGTCTGATTGTCAAGAAAATTTACTGCTTCTTTTGTAACTCTATCTGTTATGTATTCGTGCTTTTCTCCGTTTGGTAAATTCGGTATTTTATAAGGCGAAAAATAACTTGGAGGTCCTGGATGTTGTTGGCCGCCAATATTTATGTCGAATCCATGATCTTCTGGCCAATAGCCTTTTTGACCTAAATGCCATTTACCAATATGAGCGGTTGTATATCCATTATCTTTTAAGGCTTCGGCAATAGTAAATTGATTTGTAGTAAGAAAGGTTCTTGAATCTGGTGTTGCCATTTTTTGCCAGGGCGCTCCTTTTTTTGCACTTAAATCTTGATTTGGGTTTGGAGGTAAATGGCCTCCAGGCATAGTAATACGAACTCTTGCAGGGTCTTGACCTGTTAAAATACTAGATCTGGTTGGCGAGCATAGCGGGTTAGCTGCATAGGCATGGGTAAATTTCATTCCCATTTTTGCTAACCGCTCCATGTTAGGGGTTTCGTAGTATTCACTTCCGTTTATACTGGTATCCATCCAACCCATATCATCAACTAAGAAGAAAATAATATTAGGTTGTTTTACTGTTTTTATCTCTTTTTTTGTGTGAGAACCACATGCAAGCACGCTTGTAAGAAGCGTTGCTAAACCAAAGGTTTTTAGTGTTTTTATCATGAATTTATTGAATTACTTTTAACCCTTTTGGAGCGTCTATTGATGTAGTTATTTTACCGTTAGATTCTTTTTTATGACCGACTTTTAATACTCCAAATTTTGTTGGAAACGTACCGTTAACAAATTCTAAATCGCCAAGGTGTGGTTCTAGTTTTATAGTATTTCCGCCATCTAAAACATTTACGCCTAACACATGCTGTGTTAACCAAGATGTTGGTCCGCTTGCCCAACCATGGCATAAACTATGTCTTAATCCTACATAACAAAAGGCTCCAAAATCTTTATGAATATCACTTTTGTTTTCAGTGGGAACTTCGTCAATTCTTCCGCTAATTTTGCCTTCTGTAATATTAAAACCTTCCCAAAACGTTGTAGCACCTAAATCTAACATGCCACCCCAATAGTCTTTAATAACATTTATAGCCCCGTTGTAATCATCGGCTTTAGCCATAGCTTCTAAAATATAATAGCCATAAAATGTAGACATATTTTCTACACCATTTTTTGTTAAAATTTCTGAATTAATTTGTTTTGCTTTTGCAATATCTGCCAATACCATTAAGGAGGCTGCTTGTTTGGTTGTGTTGCCTTCAGGGATATGTTTCTTTAAATTTTTAGATATTTTTTTATATTTTTTCTGAAGATCGGGTCTGTTAAATTCTCCCATAATGTCCGAACCAGCCTCAAAAGTCATAATCATCATAGCTTGTAAGCCTGCATGAATAGCTTTAGGGTCTGTACTTGTTGGCCAATCTAAAAAACGCATTCCGTTTAAAACCTCTTTATTATCGTTATCTATAAAAGTGCTTAACTGATCTAACAATGCAATCATATAGGTTTCTTGTTCTTTTAAGTATGGTAAATCACCATGATAATCGTACCAATTTTTATGAATTAATAACCACCACATTGAATACGAACTAATGGTATTCATCCATTGTGGTAACGGGTGTTGGTCTCTTGCCAAATCTAAACTTTTAGGGACAATACTATTTTTTCCAAAAACAGTATTAATCGTCATCACTTCGGGATGCATATCGCCAACCCAAACTAAACGATCTCTTTTTATACCGTCCCATAAATAACTTTGCATGTTTAAATGCACAGTATAAGCACCTGTTAGCCAAATATCATTTAAACGTTTATCGCTACTTTCAAAGGAGCCTAAATAGGGAATGTCTCTATATGTAAATGCTGCTGCAATTTCTTTTAATGGTGCGTTTTCATTGGCATCAACTAAATCAATTCTAAGAAAACGAAACCCAGTTTCTCCAACTTCCACAGCGCCTAACCATGGGACTTCAATAATAAAATCTCTTAAAGAGTGTTCGTTTGTTGCTGTGTTTTCACCACCAACATCAGACATGGTTTCTGAGACCGATTCACCAAAACGCAATCTTAATTTAAGTGGTGTTTTACTCGGTCTAATGCCCATTGATATTTTTACACCACCATGAATTTCTTTTCCGTAGTCTAAAATAATACCGGGTTTGTGAGTGTCTGTGCTTATTAATCTGAATTGATTTTTATCATTCACAGCTACTTGGCCGTTTCCTTTTTTTAATAAGGTTTCTTCGTTTTGGATATACGTATCTGTATCATCCGATTGCCAAATGATTTTTTGCGGGGTTAAATAGGTTTTAACCATTTTTGAATGACTCGCTCTAGCTTCATCACTTTCGTTGAAAATAGGAGGGAGTTGCCCGAAAAATAAGGTTTGGCTTAAAAGGAAAACCAATAATATAGCGTGTGTTTTTTTCATTTTTTGACTTTATTGAAAAAGATTAATAATTTTTATGTGTTACACTGGCTTGTAAAAGTACCTCAGAATACAATAAATAGTATCCTGTTGAAACCTGTTGCCTTTATATATTAAATGAAAGGCGGTTACTTGTTTTTGGTTTTAAATCATTGATATAAAAAAGGAGTATAGCAGATATAGCAGGATACATTAGGGGATTATATTTAATATTTTTGAGGACTAATTTAATATGTGATTTTATGTTTTTTGCTAGAATTCGATTTACTCTTCTAATCATTAGTGTTTCTATGTGGTTTCAAAGTTGTAAAAGTCAAAACGATGTAAAAGAACGAATTGAGGATACACAGCCATTAAACGTTGTACTTATTTTATTAGATGATCAAGGTTATGATACAGCCATAGATGGAACAAAAGGTATTAAAACACCTAATTTTGATAAGTTTTCAAGAAAAGGTATGCGTTTCACTAATTCTTATGCTAGCGTACCATCATGTTCGCCAAGTAGAAGTTCTATTAATACCGGTATGTTTCCGCATGCAAATGGGCATTGGAGAAATACCATAACACCAAAATTAAGTGATCCAGATAGTTTCTTTGGAAAAGAATCTCCAACGGTTGATGCAGTAGGTATTCATGAATACATTAAAACTTTACCAGAAGTGTTGAAGGAATATGGGTTTTTCACAGCTATAACTCAAAAATTTCACATGAGTCCACCTTGGAAATTTCCATATTCAGATAGGAATCCTGTTCATAATAATCCGGAGGAGTATAAAAGGGTGATTTCAGAATTTATAGATAATGCAGGAAGTCATCCGTTTTTTTTTCAAGCAAATATTTCGCCGCCACATAGAAATTTTGACACTCATATGAATGAGTTTCCTGAATATATGGTAGACCCAAGTATCATTACTGTTCCAGAATATTTACCAGATACGCCGTTAATGCGTGAGGATTTGAGTAGATATTTTGGGTGTATACAGTTAGCCGATGCTTGTGCGGGAAGTATTATAGAGGCTTTAAAACTTAAAGGGAAATTAGAAAACACCCTAATTATTTTTACTTCCGATCAAGGTCAACCTTATCATAGAGCGAAAGCCTCAGCTTATGCCGAAGGATTACATGTGCCTTTCGCTGTTGTTGGTCCAAATATTAGAAAGAATAAAATCTCTGAGGCGTTAGTTTCTCATGTAGATATTATGCCTACTATATTAGACTTTTTAAATATTCCTGTACCCGAGACTGTTCAAGGTAAATCTTTAATTCCTATTTTATCTGGTAGAGCAAAAAAAATACAGAACAGAAAATATATTTTTGGCGAGCATAATTCTCATGGACCAAACCCAAAGGAGCACTACCCAAGTCGTATGGTGTTTGATGGTGAATTTTATTTTATTAAAAACTTAATGCCAAATAAAGATTATTTACTTCCTGCCGATTTAAGTGATGTTAAAGGTTGGAATAATAGAAGTTATCAGGCTACTATACAGGCTAAGTTTAGCCATCCAAAACAGTATAAAATTTTAAGGTTACTAGAATCTGGACGGCCAGAAGAGGAACTTTATAACATGAAAACAGATCCATATCAGCTTGTTAATTTGGCTAACGATGCTAGTTATAATACAAAAAAAATGGAGTTAAAAAACGCATTGAAGACGTGGCGAAAGGAAACAAACGATGAAGTTGAAAATCCAGCAAAAATAAAGACACGACAAAACATACGTTAACGTTTTATAAAAGTAAATAGGTTTTATAGTATAACAGATAAGTGTATAAGTGGTGGTCTTTTCGTGCGTAATAGAGATAAATAAAGTCTTGTTTCAATAAATTACTAGTGTTGTATCTTCCAAAGGAAGTGACAGAAGAAATATGAAAGCATTCTTTTTGTTTCCTGTTTGTTATTGTTTTAAGCGTGTATCTTGTAATATAAGTTGTTATTGCAGATGCGGCAGGATGCAATTATGTTAAGATTATATTAATATTGTTGAAGTTAGAATTAACCATTAATCATCAAGATTAAAAAAAAATAAAAACTAAATTATGAAATTAATTAATTACGAGAATGTCTTGAAGAAGATTCTATTCTTTTTCTTTATTATGCTTTCTTTAGGAAGTTATGCTCAAGAAATTGTTAAAGGTGTTATTAAATCTTCAAACGATTTACCTTTGCCAGGTGTTGCTGTTGTACAATTAGGAACATCCAATGGGACGGTTACAGATTTTGATGGTAATTATGAAATCACTTTAAGGCCGGGGTCGAAAAAATTAACATACTCATATATTGGGTTTACATCTGTAGAACGTCTAATAAATAGTTCGGGTACTGTAGATATTACTTTAAAGGAAGATATTCAATCATTAAACGAAGTGGTTGTTATTGGTTATGGCGCGGTAAAAAGGGAAGATGTAACAGGTGCTATAAGCTCTGTTAAAAGTAAAGATTTAGAAGATCAATTTTATACAAGTATAACTGAAACCCTTCAGGGGCAGGCTTCAGGTGTACTAGTTTCTCAAGATTCAGGTGAACCAGGCGGAGGGATTTCTGTAAATATTAGGGGGATAAATAGTATAAGTGGAAGTAGTCAGCCGTTATATGTAATAAATGGTATTCCATTAGGTTTAGATACTCAGGCAGAAGGGGATAACTTTTTCACAAGTACTAACCCGTTGGCAGATTTAAACCCAGATGATATTGAAAGTATTGAAGTTTTAAAAGATGCATCGGCCACCGCTATTTATGGTGCTCGAGCAGGAAATGGTGTTGTTTTGATTAAAACGAAGGAAGCCAAGGCTGGTAAAACTAGAATTGAGATGTCTTTTAAAACCTCTGTTTCTAATATAGGTACACCTTATGAATTAGCTACTGCAAGTCAATTTGCGCAGTTTGCTAACGACAGACAGGTCTTGCAAAGCCCTCAATTGACGTATCAACAATTGGTAGATGATGATAGAATTCAATTTGACGGATCAGAACCAAATAGACCTCTACCTGAAAATGCTGGTGTAGGTACCAATTTTATGGATGCTATTTTTAGACAAGGTTTTAATAATACTGTGAATTTTAGTATTTCCGGTGGTACAAAAGCATTTTCTCAGCTATTATCTGTGAATTATAATGAGAATGAAGGTAATATTATAAATTCGGTTTTTCGTAGAATGAATTTGAGATATAATTCCAAAATGAAAGTTGGTGATAATTTTACACTTAATACAAATCTTCAATTAAATAACACTAAAAATCAAAGGGTGCAAACTAGTGCTAGAAGTGGTTTGGCAGGGGTTGTCTTTTCAGCGATGAGGATTAATCCATATGTTCGCTTATTTGATGAAGCTGGCGACTTAAATGAGTTTGATCAAGAAGGTGATATTGTACAAAACCCTTTGATAGAAGCAACACAAGCAGATAATGTTGTACGAGGTAAATCAATGATATTTTCTACAAGTGGGGTGTATAACTTAGCCAAAGGTTTAAACTGGACCAATAGAATTGGTTTTAATTATAACAATAATTCAAATCAAAGTTTTCAAAACAAAAAAACACGTTCTGGACGAAATGCTAATGGACGATTATTTCTTTCTGATGCTGAAACAAATAGGTTTACAGCCGAATCATTTATAAATTATAATAATCAAAACTTCAACAGTCATAACATTAATGTTACAGCAGGAGCTAGTTATACCGATGTTACAAGTTTTAGAAAAAGCACACTGTATAACGATTTTACATTCGATGATTTAGGCGTAGATGCTATCCAGTTGGCAGGAACTATTTCGGATCCTAAATCTTTTAAATCAAATAATTATATCCAATCCTTATTATTCAGGTTTGTTTATTCATACAAAAAGAAATATACCTTTACAGCAACAGGTAGAAATGATGGGGATTCTAAATTTAGTCAAGGAGAGCCATGGGGATTCTTTCCTTCGGCCGCGCTTTCTTGGGATATAAATAAAGAAGGATTTATGAAAAAAATAAGATCCATTTCTCAATTTAAGTTAAGAGTCTCTTATGGTGAAGTTGGTAGTTCTATTGGTGTAGGGCCGTATTCAACATTAGATACTTATGCAATAGGTAGAATAGGGTTAACAGACAATACATTAAATACTGCTACTTTTTCTGAACGTATTGCAAATAAAAACCTGACTTGGGAAACGAGTAGAACATTAAATTTAGGTGTAAATTTAAATTTCTTTAAAAACAGGTTAAGAACATCGGTGGATGTTTATGAAAGAATAACTGATAATCTATTAAACAACCTACAAATACCATTACAGAATGGTTTTGGATCAATACCAATTAATGATGGTGAATTAGAAAATAGGGGTATTGAAATAGATTTGGGGTATGATATTTTTAATAATGAAAAGTTTTCATGGACAACCAAACTAAATTGGACGAAAAATGTGACTAAGTTGATTGAATATGGTACAAATGAGTTTATTCAAGGGCCTAATTTAGCGACCAATTTCTTTGGAATAGATGGAACAAGAACAGCTCCGGGACAAGAATTAGGTTTGTTTTATGGTTACAAAGTTACAGGGTTAATTCAAGTGGACGATTTAGTAGATTACGCTAATGGTAACTTCAATATTAGAACAGAGCCAGGGATAGATTCTGACGGTAATCCAGTCGATGTTCAAATTTTTGCAACCACAGCTCGAAATAACAATGGTAATGGTAACCCACAAGCAAATACACCAGGGTTATGGAAGTTTGACGATCTTAATGGAGATGGCGTAATAAGTATAGAAGATAGGCAAGTTATAGGTAATCCTAATCCAGATTTTTTCTTCGGATGGAACAATCAATTTAAGATTGGAGATTTTAACATTTCCATGTTCGTACAAGGCTCTGTCGGTAATGATATTCTTAATCTTAATAGAGGTTTTATTGGCTCTGGTTGGGTAGGTGCTAATAGTTCTCAAGATTATCTTAAAAACCGTTGGACCCTAGATGATCAGCATAACGATATCAGATACCCAAGTAATGGAAGTCCTGAAGTTGTTAATATTCCAAATTCTGTTTATGTAGAAGATGGTTCGTATGTTAGACTTAAAAACTTAAGTGTGAGGTACAATTTAAGAAAGGTTCCCTTTTTTAAAAATGCGTCTATAATTGCAACAGGAACTAACATGGTTACTATTACAAACTATACCGGGCCAGATCCAGAAGTTAGTACAAATGGAAATGGCGCCTTAAATAGAGGTATTGATTATTCGGCTTACCCAAGACCAAAGGTGTATACATTAGGAGTAAACTTAACATTTTAATAGTCTAAAATAAAAAAATATATTATGAAACTTAAACATATAATAGTTTTCTGTTTAATGATTGTAGGCCTTGTATCGTGTGATACTGCCTTAGAAGAAGAAATATTTTCAACCTACAGTAGTGATACGTTTTATCAAAATGAAGATCAGTTACAAGCTCAAAATCTTGGGATTTACGAAGCGTTTAAGCATGTTGTTTGGGAACAGGATATGTATATGCTAGGAACTATGGCAGGAAGTAAATATGCTACTTCTAGGAGTCTTGGTTTTGCTATTCATTCAGCTTATTTAACTCCAGAACAACAACCTTTTAGGTACGACCGTATATGGCGTACTGGTTTTATTGCGATTGGACGGGCTAATACCATTATTAAAAATTTGCCTTTATCTCCATTTTTTATAGAACAACCAGAAATAGCTAATCGCTATTTAGCAGAAGCAAGATGGATGCGTGCATATACTTATTTTCAGTTAACACAAGTTTTTGGCGATTTACCTATCTATACAGAACCAGTAACATCGGCAAATCCAGATATTTTATTTAAAGGAAGAAGCTCTGTAGGAGATGTTTATAATTTAATAATTGAAGATTTAATATTTGCAAATGAGAACTTACCAGTAACTTGGACTAAAACAGGTTCAGGCCGAGTAACAAAAGCAGGAGGAGCTTTCTTATTGGGTAAAGTGTATTTAACTTCTGCAGGATTACCTTTGGAAAGAACAGAGAATTATCAAAAAGCTATAGAGGTTTTAAAGCCGTTGGCAGATAATCCTCAAGATTACGATGTGGCATTAGAAGATAATTGGGGAAGAATATTCGATATTTCTAATGAAGGAAATAAAGAAATTATTTTTGCATTTGGAAATATTTACGAAAATGGACTTGGAGGCGTATTACCTGTTTGGGCAAATCCTAACTTAAGCACTGTTGGAGGAATACAGTCAGCAAATGGTAGTAATTATTTATTAGCATGGCATCCTGCTATTTTAGATCTTTACGAGGCTGATGATGTGAGATTGGTTCAAGGATATCAAAATACATATATCAATAAGCGTACAGGTAATGAAGTACCATATAAAGCAACCCCGCTTGTATCGCGTGGAACGACTTATCAGGGTAGAAGTGGTATATGTTCTACTAAATACATGGATGGTGGCGCTACGAATAATGTAGCACACACAAAAGATCATATTGTTTATAGGTATGTTGATGCCTTTTTAATGTTGGCAGAAGCTTATAATGAAAATGGAGAGGCAGCAAAAGCATTGCCATATTTAAAAATTGCTAGAGATAGAGTAAATGCTAGTGAAATTACAGAAACAGATCCGGTTGCTCTAAGAACCATTATTAGAGAAGAGAGAACAAGAGAACTTTATGCTGAAATGGGAGAACTTTTCGATTTAAGACGTTGGGGGACTGTAGAACAAGAGTTTGAAGATCACTTATTAAGAAAATGGAGATACCCAAATAATAGTTGGGATGATAAATTTATTTTATCTCCATTACCTAATGCTGAAATAAGTAAAAATCCAAATTTATTGCCTAATAATCCAGGATGGTAGTATCACATTTTAGAAGAGTAAAAGCCGCAAATTTTATGTTTGTGGCTTTTATTACTAAACATTAATTAGTTTTTTATAGTCATATCAGTATAGAATATGAGATGTATATATATATTATTTAGCTTAGCTGTACTGTTGTCTTGTAAGTCTAGAGTTTTAGAATCTAGTGAGATAACTTCGCAAAAATCACCAAACCTTGTTATAGTGCTCTCAGATCAACACTCTGCCGATATGGTTGGAGCATATGGCAATTCACAAATAAGAACTCCAAATCTGGATAAGCTAGCTCATGAGGGCATGTTACTTGAAAATGCATTTTCGAGTCAACCCGTTTGTACACCTTTTAGAGGGATGTTAATGAGTGGCATGCATCCATTAAAAAATGGAGCCTTTGTTAACGATGCGCCTTTATTGCCTAATAAAACAAATTTGTTGGCAGAAATATTAAAAGAAAAAGGCTATCAAACCGCGTATTTTGGAAAATGGCATTTATTGGGGGGCGATAGAGATAGACCTATTCCTGAAGCGTTAACTTATGGTTTCGATACTATTTTAACCAACAACTGTCATGTAGATTTTAGGGCAGGGAAAGCCTTTTTTTGGAATAAAAACGGGGAAAAGGAATTTTTTAGCGAGTGGGAACCCTATGGGCAAACACGTCAAGCTATTAATTATTTAAAGCAAATAGATAAAACCAAACCATTCGCCATAATTTTGTCTTTACATCCACCACACGATTGGGGCAAGTTTAAAGGAGAGGATGGTAAAATGCATTATCGATACGACACAGAGGATGAGTTGATGAATTTGTATAATCGAGATTCTATAATTTTACGTCCTGGTTTAGAAGATACTCCAGATAGAAGACGCATGTATCACGGCCATATGGCACAAGTTACAGGAGTAGATATTGCTTTAGGTAGATTGATGGATCAATTAAAGAGTATGGATGTGGAAGATAATACCTTGGTAGCATTCTCTGCAGATCATGGAGATATGTTAGAATCTCATAACGCCGTTTTGCCAAAGCAATACCCACACGATTATTCTAACAAAATTCCTTTTATCATTAAATATCCTAAGAAAATAAAAAGCGGCTTAAAAACAAAAACGCTTTTTGGGACTTTAGATATTTTACCTACCCTTTTAGGGTATTTGGATATTGATACGAAACAAGAGTTTGATGGTCGTGATTTGTCGGCGGCATTAATAAAGAACCAATCTGATAAAGATAATTATGTACCACTTTGGGTATATCGTCTTGGCCATGCAAATAACATTAATTGGCGAGGTGTTGTTACAGAAGAATTTACATTTTCTATGGATAAAGATAATAACCCTATTACCAATACTTTGTTTGATAGAATAAAAGATCCATACCAATTAAATAACTTATATGAAGATCCAGAATACAAAGTTATTAAGAGTCGTCTCAAAGAGTTGACTTACCAATGGATGGATAAATACCATGATGACTTTTATGGGGCTGATGAGTTTAAATCCGTTCAGCCAAAAGAAACATGGCAGTATAATTATACCAAAAATCCTGTTGAGCTTTTTGAAGCTAAAAACAAATAATAATTCGATAAAAATATTAAGATGAAAAAACTGTTTTTTTTAATTTTAACTTGTGCCTTAATCACTAGAATAGAGGCTCAAAATAAACCCAACGTAGTTTTTATTTTAGCTGATGATTTAGGCTGGAGCGATGTTACACTTTACGGTAAAACTAAACTATACGAAACTCCAAATTTAGAGCGTTTAGCCGCTAGAGGTATTACTTATACAAGAGCTTACGCAGCAAGTCCATTATGTTCCCCTACAAGAGCAAGTGTTTTAACAGGACAAACACCGGCTAGAACAGGTATTACAGCGCCAACAGCACATTTGGGAGAAGTGAAATTAAAAGCAACACTACAAAAAAATCCAGCTCCTGGGAATAAAGCGGTCATGTTAGAATCTGTTTCAAGACTAGATAATCAATTACCAACTTTAGGTAAACAATTTAAAAATGCGGGGTACCAAACAGCACATTTTGGAAAGTGGCATTTAGGAAAAACACCTTATTCTCCTTTAGAACATGGTTTTGATGTTGATATTCCACATTGGCCAGGGCCAGGGCCTGCAGGTAGTTTTGTTGCTCCATGGAAATATCCAAGTTTTAAAGAAAAATATACTAAAGAACACATAGAAGATAGAATGGCAGACGAAGCCGTTTCTTGGTTAAGATCTATAGATAAGTCTGTGCCATTTTTTATGAATTATTGGCAATTTTCTGTGCATGCGCCTTTTGATGCCAAGGAAACTCTAAAAAAATATTATAGAACAAAAGTAGATTTAACGGATGCACAACACTCAGCAACTTATGCAGCAATGATTCATTCTATGGATGATGCCATCGGACGATTGCTAGATGAATTGGATAGATTAAATTTAAGCGAAAACACCATTATTGTTTTCACGAGTGATAACGGAGGGAATATGTACAATGGGGTAACAGATGTTTTACCAAATGGAGACGAATATGTAGCTCCACCAACAAGTAATAGACCTTTACGTGGCGGAAAAGCAACGATGTTTGAAGGTGGCGTAAGAGTGCCAACAGTTATTTCATATCCTGGAATTACTGCACCTGGAACAACGAGTGATGCATTAATTCAGTCTACAGATTTCTATCCAACGTTGTTGCATTTAGCAGGTTTAGAAATGCCTAAAAATTACACTGTTGATGGTATTGATATTACCGAAACTTTAAAAGGTAAAGATGTAAAAAGAGAGGGGATATTTACATATTTCCCTCATCAACCGGGAGTTCCTGATTGGTTACCAACAGCCATGTCTGTGCACTCTGGAGATTGGAAATTAATTAGGTTATTTCACCAAGGAAATAATTTTAAGCACGATTATTTATTGTACAATTTAAAATGGGATGTGAGTGAGCATAATAATTTAGCTAAAGTATATCCGGAAAAAGTTACGGAATTAGATAAATTAATTGAGAAACATATTCATGATACAAAAGCTATTATACCCATACAAAATCCAAAATTCGATATAACCAAGTACAGACCAGAAAGTGTTGGAAAACAACTAAAAGGATTAAAAGGAAAGAAACTAGAAATTAATTAAAGAAAAACACCTATTTCTAGGTTATTCTATTGGTGTTTAGAAACTATAAAAAAAATATTTATGAAATATTATATAAAGCTAGCATTCATTTTTGCTTTTTGCGTTTTAAATGCGCAATGTCAAAGTACAAACGACACCGCGAAAAAGAGTGCTGTTAATAAAGAAAAATCCAAACCAAATTTCATTGTCATTTATACAGACGATCATGGGTATTCAGATCTTTCAATTCAAGGTATCAAATATGACGTTAAAACTCCAAACATAGATAATTTAGCTCGTAATGGGGTGCGTATGGAAAGTGGATATTCTACAGCGCCTCAATGTGTGCCATCTAGAGGCGGTATTTTAACAGGACGTTTCCAATCTAGATTTGGATTAGAACTTAATGGTGATTCTTTGGAAGGATTTGATGCAGAAACCACTATTGCAGACAGGCTTAAAAGTGCTGGTTATGCTACTGGTATGGCCGGAAAATGGCATTTGGGCCCTGGAAATCAAATAACCAAACATGGTTTCGATCATGTGTTTTACAAAAACAGTGCGCAACCAGGAGTAGCTAATTTTAATTTTGAAGGTAAGTCTATTCCTTTAGCCGCTGGAACTACTAAAATGTATCATTTAGATGCGTGTAGTAAAGCGGCAACAACTTTTATAGAAATGCACAAGGATAAACCGTTCTTTTTCTATTTAGCATATAGAGCACCACACGTACCATTGGATGCGACACAAAAATATTTGGATCGCTTTCCTGGTAAAATGCCTGAACGTCGTCGTCAAGCTTTAGCCATGCTTTCAGCAGTAGATGATGGTGTTGGAGAAATTATGAAAACATTAGATGAAAATAATTTAACAGACAATACGGTTATTTTCATTATTGGAGATAACGGCGCTCCTTTAAAGATTACAAAAAAAGATAAACCTGGTGGAGGGCCAGGATGGGATGGTTCGTTAAATGATCCATTGAATGGTGAAAAAGGCACCTTAATTGAAGGAGGTATTAGAACCCCTTTCGTGGTGTATTGGAAAGATAAATTGGTAAAAGGAACATATAAGCACCCAGTGTCCTCCATGGATTTTGCTGCAACGGCAGTAGAATTGGCGGGATTATCAACAGATGATAAGCTAGATGGTGTTAATTTAATTCCCTTTTTAAACGGAGAAAAATTGGAAGCTCCTCATGATAAATTGTGTTGGAGATGGGGAGGACAATCGGCCATTAGAAAAGGTGAATGGAAATTTTTTAAAGGTGATGATAGAGAATATCTTTTTAATTTGGATCAGGATATTGAAGAAAAGAATGATTTGCTTGCTAAGCATCCGGAAATAGTTAAGGAGCTAAAAAAAGAATTATTGGCATGGAGTAATGGATTGACTCCAACCGGATTTTCAAAAGGAGGAATGTCTAAAAATGCTAACGCCTATTTTGATTATTATCTAGATGGAATAACTAACAAAAAGGTAAGTGTAAAAACTGAAACAGGAAAAAATAAAAAAAAGAATAACAAGAAAAAAAGAAACTAATTAGATATGAAATATTACTTCAAATTTTTACTTCTTTTTAGTGTGTTTATTTTAAGTACACAGTGTAAAAGTATAGGTAAAGAACAGAAGGATGCTAAAGATCAAGAGCAAAAAGCAAAGCCTAATTTTATTGTTATTTATACGGATGACCATGGGTATTCAGATCTTTCAATACAAGGTATTAAGGCCGATGTAAAAACACCAAACATTGATAGATTAGCGCGTAATGGTGTGCGTATGGAAAGTGGTTATTCTACAGCGCCACAATGCCAACCATCTCGTGCAGGTCTGATAACCGGGCGTTTTCAATCTAGATTTGGATTTGAAATGAATGGCGATTCCTTAAATGGGTTTAAATCAGAAACAACCATTGGAGAACGGCTTAAAAGTGTCGGCTATACTACAGGTATGGCTGGAAAATGGCACTTAGGCGCAACTGATGAGATAACTACCCATGGTTTTGATCATGTTTTTTATAAAAATAGTAATCGTCCAGGATTGACTAATTTCAATTTTGATGGAGAATCTATTCCGTTAACTACTGAAACTACTAACATGTATCATTTAGATGCCTGCAGTAAAGCGGCAACTACCTTTATAGAAATGAACAAGGATAAACCCTTCTTTTTCTATTTAGCCTACAGAGCACCACATGTGCCTTTGGATGCCACAAAAAAATACTTAGATAGATTTCCAGGCGAAATGCCAGAGCGTCGTCGTAAAGCTTTAGCCATGCTTTCTGCGGTAGATGACGGGGTAGGGGCCATTATAAAAACTTTAGAGAAAAATAACTTAATAGATAATACAGTTATTTTTATTATTGGAGATAACGGCGCTCCACTAAAAATCACAAAGGAAGATAAGCCTGGAGGAGGTCCTGGATGGGATGGTTCTTTAAACGACCCATTAAATGGCGAAAAAGGAACCTTAATAGAAGGTGGTATAAGAACTCCTTTTGTTGTGTATTGGAAAGGTAAATTGAAAAATGGCACTTATAAACATCCGGTATCTGCATTAGATTTTGCTGCAACGGCAGTGGAGTTGGCAGGCTTGTCAAAGGATGATACATTAGATGGTGTTAATTTAATTCCTTTTTTAAATGGTGAAAATACGGGTGCTCCACACGATAAGTTGTGTTGGAGATGGGGGGGGCAATCTGCTATTAGAAAAGGTGAATGGAAATTTTTGAAAGGTGATGATAGAGAATATCTTTTTAATTTGGATGAAGATATTGAAGAAAAAAATGATTTGCTTTCAAAACATCCAGAAATTGCAAAGCAGCTTAAAACAGAATTATTAACATGGAGTGAAGGGTTGAAACCTAAAGGTTTTTCAAAACGAAATATGTCTAAAAATGATAATATTTTTTTCGATTATTATTTAGAGGGTGTACCTTATAGGAAGCCTTTGGATGGATTGCTATATAAAAATAATAAAATAAAAACAGATAAAAAATAAAAGAATAGTATAAATAAAAAAAACAGAAAAATTGATGATGAGAAACTTTAATAGATTCATCAGAATTAATTAATCAATGTCGATGATAAGGATAGTATTCAATATAAACCTTAATAAATAAAATATTTTAAAATGATAAAACTAAAAACGACATTCTTGATAGTCATAGGATTCATGCTTATTTCAGCAAATTCTTCATATGCCCAAGAAAAAAAGGAGGTTTTTCTTGAAGGTGTTATTATGGATGAATACAATATGAATGTGCCTTATGCTGCTGTTGGGATTCCTAAAAAATATGTGGGTACTGCAAGTAATGACGAAGGCGGTTTTCAACTATCACTTGCTAAAAGCAACCTGCAAGATTCTTTAGAAATTTCAAGTATTGGCTATAAAACATATAAAATAAAAGTTCAAGATTATTTAGACCAAAAAGAGAAAAGTATAGTCCTAAAAGAGGATATTGTATCACTTTCAGAGGTTAAACTTTTAAATCCTAGTGCGTATGTTAAAAATGCTGTAAAAAAGGTTAAATCTAATACGTTAAGCTCTAAACATCAGTTAAACATGATTTACAGGCGCTCTTCTGTAGAAGATGGCAAAACCCGTTTTATGGTAGAGCATTATCTTAAAATATTAGATTATGGGCCTACAGTGCCAAGTTTTGATGAAATGGAAATTGCAGAGCAAAGAAAATCTGCCGATTATCGATTCGTTAATAAAAAGCAACCTGTGCATACCGTAATTGTAATGGCTCAAATAGACCCAATAAGGCAAGGTTTTTCATTAAAAGACTACAATTGGAGTAAAACAGGTGATACCTCTTATGATGGTGAGGATATTGTTATTATTGAAGGTCGTAAAAAGGATAAGAAAATGGATTTTATAAGACTTTATATTGGTATCGATACTTATGGGATTTATAAAATGGAATTATCTAGATTAAATTCTCTTTTTCTTTATAAGAAAGATATTAATGGAAAATTAGTTTTAAGCTACCATAACAGAAACCCGTCTATTCAGGGAACTATTAGTGAACAAAAAAGGAAACTTTTGAAGTTGAAAACTACAAAAGTAAAATGTGCTTACAGACATGAAGCCATAGTTTTAAGTGTGATTTCGGATAGAAAGAAATTTGATATTAAAAATATAAATAGTAAGCGTAGCGATATGGGAGACTTTGATATAAAATACAATCCTACCTTTTGGGATACTATTAATTTGCCTCCCGAAACCGCATTTTACAAAAAAAGTGTAAACGATTTAGAATCTATTTATGGTGTGCCAATAGAAACACAATTTAATGCCGTAAATAAATAAATAAATAAATATAATATTTAAGCAATAATACTAAGTTGATTATGGAGAATAAGCATATAACTTTGGGTGAGTTTATCATTGAAAATCAAAAACATTTTAAATACTCCTCTGGTGAACTTTCAAGATTATTAAATTCTATTAGATTGGCTGCCAAAGTGGTAAATCATGAAGTTGGAAAAGCTGGTTTGGTAGATATTATTGGGACGGTAGGAGAAACTAATATTCAAGGTGAAGATCAACAAAAATTAGATCTTTTTGCTAATGATGTTTTTAAAACAGCCTTAATTAACAGGGAAATAGTATGTGGTATTACTAGTGAAGAGGAAGAGGATTTTATTACAATTCAAGGTAAAACAAATTCACATAGAAATAAATATGTGGTATTAATTGACCCATTAGATGGGTCGTCTAATATTGACGTTAATGTAAGTGTAGGAACCATTTTTTCAATTTACAGAAGATCAACCCCTATGGGAATGCCGGTAAAAAAAGAAGATTTTTTACAAAAAGGAAATGAGCAAGTAGCAGCAGGGTATATAATTTATGGTACATCTACTATGTTGGTTTACACCACAGGACATGGAGTTAATGGCTTTACATTAAATCCTGCCATAGGGTCGTTTTATTTATCGCATGCCAATATGCGTTTTCCCGAAAATGGAAATACGTTTTCTATTAACAATGGTAATTACACCCATTTCCCTCAAGGAGTAAAAGATTATTTAAAATTTTGCCAAGCAGAAGAAGGAAACCGGCCCTATACTTATCGCTATGTAGGTTCGATGGTTTCAGATTTTCACAGAAATTTAATTAATGGCGGTATTTATATGTACCCTACAAGTTCTAAAAATCCAGAAGGAAAGTTGCGTTTATTATATGAGTGTAACCCTATGGCGTTTTTGACAGAACAAGCTGGTGGAAAAGCTAGTGATGGTTACATAAGAATTATGGATATAAAGCCGAGTACTCTACATCAAAGGTGTCCAATTTTTTGCGGCAGTAGCCTTATGGTTGAGAAGGCAGAAACGTGTATGAAGAAATATTTGCTAGAGGAAACACCAACAGCTTAAACTTCAAAATTTGTGTATTTGTTTAAATTAATATTTTTATAATGCCTTCATTTCTATTGATTTTCAAACTGTTTAATTTGTTGTTATTCAGTTTATTGTGTATTTATTTTTTTCGTTATTGAAGACATATCACCTCTTGTAAAAGCTATATTTCCCCGATTTTTTTTTCGTTCTTAGGTAATTTTGAATACCGCTTTTTTTATTAGATATTAATAAATGAAATGAGTTTATAAAATTACATGTAAGGATTTAGGAACGGTTTTTTTTCAACTTTAAAAAAATAAATTTTATGGAAATATCAAATTTTGTTCAAATTGATGAGGATTCAAGAGAATCAAAATATCAACAAATTGTAAAATCAATAATTCATAATATTGCCATTGGAAATTTAGAAATGGATGAAAAGATTCCATCAATTAATAGTTTCAGTGAAGAGCTTTACGTCTCTAGAGACACCGTTGAAAAGGCGTATAATATTTTAAAGGAGCGTAATGTTATTTCATCAATTAGAGGTAAAGGATTTTATATAGCAAGAACCAAACTTATTTCTAAAATTAATATTTTGTTTCTTGTTAATAAATTGAGTTCTTATAAGATGAGAATTTATAACTCTTTCGTAAATGGTATGGGGGCTAATGCTCAAACCGATTTACATATTTATCATTGTGATGAAACGCTATTCTTAAATTTGTTAACCAAACATAAATCGTCTTATGATTATTATGTAATTATGCCTCATTTTAAAACAGAAAAGCTTCAGCATGTTAGTATGACTGAAACGGTATCTTTAGCTTTGAAAAAAATACCAGAGAATAAGCTTATTTTAATGGATAATGCATTGGAGAGTGACGAAAATGAGATTATTACGGTTTATCAAGATTTTGAGAATGATGTTTATACAGCTTTAAAGCTTGGGATTCAAAAATTATCCAAGTACAAGAGGGTAGTGCTTGTGTATCCAAGAGAATCTGTTTATCCTTATCCAAGAAGAATTTGGCGTGGCATCGGAAAATTTTGTGGAGAATATCAATTTGATTTTGAAGTGTTGGATGAGATTTATGATGATATCATAATGAAAAAGGATGATTTATTTATAATCATTGAGGAGTCTGATTTAGTAAATTTTATAACACAGGCTAGAGAACAAGAATATGTGCTAGGAGAAGATATTGGCGTTATTTCTTATAATGATACTCCTTTAAAGTCTCTTTTTGGAATTTCAGTTGTATCTACAGATTTTGATATTATGGGAGAAACAGCAGCTAAAATGATTTTAAATAAGGAGAGAGGGAGATTTAAAGTACCTTTTAATTTTATTGATAGAGATTCAATTTAAATAATAAGCACTAAGTGAATATTTTTATGGCAATCAGTTTCGATTTTCATTATTTTATTGGCTTTGTTTTAATTTATAGTTTTTCTATAATATTGAATTAAAATTTTATTGAAATAAGCATGGTCGTGTTTTATAAATTTGGTTAAATGGCATGCATAGAGTTACTTATGTCAATATTGCATATTAAGTTATTATAATACAAAAGGCTCATAGGATTTTAAAACCTATGAGCCTTATTGTTTATCTAATATTTTTAGCTTTAAGCAAAAGCAAAAATGAATGTTATTGCTTTACAAAGCGAATAGTTTCTGTTGTATTGTTTTCAAACTTAGCTTTGAAAAGATATAAATCATTTGATAAGTTGGAAATATCAAATTCTTTTTGATTATTAAAAGTTCTAATTTCTTTTCCTAAGGTACTATATATAATGGCAGAAACAACCTTTTTAGATACTCTAATGGTGTTTGTTGCAGGATTCGGGAATAATTTAAAACTAGGTGTAAGTTCATGTTTATTAGTTGATAAGGTTGTACCTGCCGCAATAGAGAAGTAAGCATCCCAATCAAAAACAGTGTCATTGGAGTAATCATTTACTCCTGTTGCTGTAGGTACAAATAACGTACCGCCTGCAATTGGAGCAACTATACCATCAAAAGAGTTTGAATTTACTGTAGCAGGAGGTACATCACTCCCTAAATACATTGTTTTTAAAGCAGTACAATTAGCAAAAGCCAAGGGACTAATGATACTGATAGCAGTGCCGGAAAAGTCTAAAGTTTCTAAACTAGTACAACCATTAAAAAAACCTGTAAAAATCCTAGAGGATTGCGCGTTGTTTTTAAGAGTGAAAGATGTTAAACTTGTGCACCCGTTAAATACATTTGAACCTTGTTTGTTTGCGCCAGAAGTGCCATGTCCAATATTAACATTAACCCCCGTTAAATCAACACTAGTTAGTGAAGTGCATCCAGCAAAAACAAAATTTTCCATTTTTACTACGCTTGTATCTAGATTTGAGGGCGCAAAATTAATTGAGGTTAAATTAGTTAAACTTCTAAAAGCATTAAAAGCTAAATAATTTATACTGCCTGGAAACGAAATAGACGTTATAACGTTATTGGCTCCACCGGTAGCATTATTATAAAATGCGGCAGGTACCACTCTAACAACCGTATATTCAATGCTGGTATTTGCGTCTGTAACTTTTTCAGGAATAACTAAATCTTCGGTTTCCTGCCCTGGGACAAAGCCCGTTACGCTAACTGTAAGTTTCGTTGTGTTTATAATGTTGTATGATAAATTTCCAACATCAAAGGCTTGTGCAGAAGCTTGGGTTAAGCACATTACAAGTGTAAAAATAAAAAGTAATTGTTTTTTCATAATAAAGAGTTTTGAATTAATATACTGTGTGTTTTAAACAATAATACATTCAAAACCCCAAAATTCCATCCTGTTGTTTCTGTGATAATAAAGAATATTTTGTTAGTATGTGTCTTATTTATAGGTGGTTGTGTAGGTTGTGTCATGCTTGTTAGTTAAATTAGTTTGGATAATTTTCTCTTTACAGGATACTTTGGTATTAATTTATACCTAAATTTAGCACAGTTATTTAATTTTAAAATATCAATAAAAAATTGAAGAAATTTACTTTTCTCATTCCTTTCTTATTTCTGTATTCATCAATGTTTTCGCAATGGCGGTTAAACCAGATAGCCGGCGAAGAAGGCTTATCTCATAACTCTGTAACAAGTATTATACAGGATAAAGGAGGGTATTTGTGGTTTGGCACTTTAAATGGAGTGAATAAATATGATGGTTACTCCATGAAACAATATCATTATGGTCATAATAATAAGGGGCTTAGTAGTAATGTGGTGTATAAATTGTTTGAAGATAGAGCAGGTTATGTTTGGGTAGGAACAGGTGAGGGCTTGAACAGAATAAACCCAAATACAGATGAAGTTGATGTTTATTTTAAAGGAAGAGGAGAGCCTCGATATGAAGGTAAAGTTAGTATTCAACAATCGAAATCTGGTGTTTTCTTTATTAATGATTATAACGGAATAAAATTTTTTGAAATAGATGATCAAGGGAAATTAGAATATGAGTTTTTTTTAAGTAAATATGGCGGCTTAAACTTAAATATTCAAAATATAATTCCTTCTAAAAATGATAAATATTGGTTTTTTACACCAAATCAAAAAGTGAAGTTACATCAAGTTGATATAATTAGGGACGGTAAAACACCACAATTAAGTATTGAATCTACCAATTATACAGATACCTCATTTACTAAGGGGACTGTTGTGTTGGATATGTTGGAATATCCAAAGAATACCATTTGGATTATTAATAATAAACTTGAGCTATTAAAATTAAAAGTTGATGCAGATTTTAAGGTTACCGCATCCGAAAAAATAGAACTATATTCAACAATAAACTACGATGAATCGGAAGTTGTTCGGGGTGTAAGTATATGCAGTGATAACGAAGGCCGAATATGGATTTCAGGTAATAAATTACTTCTGAATTTTGATACCGAATCTGGAGTAATTAATGACCTATCCAGAAATAATCAATTAAAATCCTTGATAGGAAGTCAGGATATCCGAGACATCTTTATCGATAATTCTAATATAGTTTGGCTATGTACTTTAGATTTTGGTTTGTATAAAATGGATTTAGATAGCCATACGTTTTACAATTCTACCGAATATTTAAATTCTAATCAATCCTTGGAGTTGTTCAGATCGCCGATAGTATCTATGTGTGAAGATCTTAAAGAAAATATTTGGATAGGTACTAGAGACGGTATTATTAAAGCTTTTCATAAAAGCACTTTAAAGGATGAGACAGGAACTAAACCTAAAACACCCATAGTATATAGTTCTTCAATTAATAAAGAGAAAATAAATAAGCCATCTCCTTTACCAGAAGTTAAGCGATTAATGAGCGATAAAGAAGGGACTATTTGGGTGGGCGCTTTAAATGGTTTATTTAAGATTGAATTTGAAGAGCAATCTCAACAGTATAAAGTTAAAGAAATAGAGGACATAAAGGACAACCTGGGTAATAAAATAAATAGTCGTGTTTTTGCAATAGAAGAAGATAGAAACGGGGCTATTTGGTTTGGGGCATGGGAAAATGGCTTGATGAAAATGGTTTTTAATAAAGCAAATAATGCCTATCAAACCGTGAACTATAGAATGTCGAGTAGAGATTCTACAAGTTTATCTAATAATAATATAACCGATATCGTAGAGGATAACTATGGAAATCTTTGGGTAGGGACCATTAAGGGCCTTAATAAATTGAAACGTTCTAAATCTGGAAATGTAACTTTTGAGAAATTTTTTAATCATCCCTTAGATAATAATACTTTAAGTAGCGATCATATACTCGATATTCATCAAGCTAAAAACGGGGATCTTTATATAGGAACTTATGGCGGCGGTTTAAATCGCTTAAGTTATTCAAATACGGGCAAGGTCGAGTTTACTCGTTATAACGTGGAAAATGGTTTACCAAATGATGTGGTATCACAAATAAGAGAAGATTTTGAAGGAAATATATGGTTAATGCATATTAGGCAAATTTCAAAATTAAATCCTACTACCGGTGCTTTTATACATTTCGAAAGAAAAGATGGATTTAATGTAGACCAATTTATGGGAAATGCTATGGAGTTTACATCTTCTGGAACAATGCTTTGCGGGGGAGTTAATGGTTTTACATTTTTTCAGCCAAATAATTTAACGGTTAATACTAAAAAGCCACAGATAACGATTACCGATTTTAAACTTTTTAATGAATCTGTTCAGGTTAATCAAAAAGTTGATGGACAAATTCTATTAACGTCAGGTATAAATGATACCAAAAAAATAGCGTTACCTTATAATTTGAATTCTTTTGAATTTGTTTTTTCGAGTATGCATTTTTCTAGCCCCAAAAAAAATAGATATAAATTTATTTTGGAAGGGTTTGAAGATAAATCACAGGCTTCTGTAATTCGGGAACGTAAATTTTCTTCTTATACAAACATACCTCCAGGTAATTATGTTTTTAAGGTTTACGGTTCAAATAGCTCGGGTGTTTGGAGTGATTCCCCTAAAGAAATTGCCATTACCATTGCTCCTCCATGGTATTTTACAAAATTAGCTATTATCACTTTTATAGGAGTTATTATATTAATTATATATGTTGTTTTTAAGGTGCGTTTACATCAATTGCAACTAAAAAATAAACTTAAATTAGATAGTGCGCTTTATGAAAAGTCTGAAGAAATAAACCAAATGAAACTTCGTTTTTTTACCAATATTTCTCACGAATTAAGAACACCATTAACTTTAATCATTGGGCCACTTGAGCAGATTATGAAAGGGAGTAATGATGTAGAATATTTGCAGCGTTTAAACGCTATAATGTATAAAAATTCAACACGTTTGTTGCGCTTAATCAATCAATTGCTTGATTTTAGGAAAGCAGAATCTAGTAATATAAATTTAGTAGTAGAGCAGAGCGATTTGGTAAGCTTTTTGGAAGAAATACATCGTGCTTTTCAAGAAATAGCTAAAGAAAGACAAATAAAATTTACTTTTAAAACAAGCGAAAGTTTTATTGATGCATGGTTTGATAATGATAAAATTGAAAAGATAATATATAACCTTTTATCCAATGCCTTTAAATTTACGGCCCCAAATAAAAGCATTGAGTTAATCTTGGAAACAGAAATTATTAATAATAAAATGTATGCTGTTATTAAGGTTGTGGATCAGGGTATAGGGATACCTCAAGAGGAACTATCAGGTATTTTCGAAAGGTTTTATCAAGTTAATAAGGAAAGTAATGCTATACAAGTTGGGTCTGGGTTAGGGCTAGCGTATACAAGAAGACTTATTGAAATTCATAAAGGAAAAATTAGTATCGATAGTGTTATTGAAAAAGGAACCACAGTGTCTGTTACTTTTCCTATTTCTAAGGAGGATTATGAAGTAGATTCTATACTGGAATTACAACCAAAACAATATGATTTTAGTTTTGTAAAGAATGAAGTTAAGGATTTTAAAGACATGCTTACAGAGTCGTCTAAGGTGATTAAAACGGTGAAACACGATAAACGAACTCAAACTATTTTAGTAGTAGAAGACAATAAGGATCTAAGGGAATATTTATTTGAATACTTTCAAAATTTCTATAATGTATTAACCGCTTCAAATGGAGAAGAGGGATTAAAAATAGCTCTAGAATTGGCCCCCGATTTAATTATTTCAGACTTAATGATGCCTAAAATGACAGGCATAGAAATGTGTAAAAAAATTAAAAATAATTTAACAACGAGCCATATTCCAGTGATAATACTCACTGCTAAAGCAGGTATAGAAAACGAAAAAGAAGGCCTGGAAACAGGTGCAGATGAATTTGTTTTAAAACCATTTAATATGGAAGTGTTAAGACTTCGTGTTAATAATATTTTAAGAACAAAACAACAATGGGCAGAAAAATTTAAAACAAAGTCCACATCCTCTTCTTGGAAAGAATTATCCAGTAAATTAGATAAAGAGTTTTTAAAAAAATCTTTAAAAATAATTAAGAAAAACATTGACAATTCCGGATATTCTTCAGAAAAATTTGCGTCAGATATGGGTATGAGTCGCTCTGCGCTTTTTAATAAAATTAAGTCTATTACTGGGGTGTCAACAACAGAGTTTATTAGAACTATTAGAATAAAACGAGCAGCAAACCTTATTAAGTCTGGGCGCTATTCAATAACAGAAGTCGTTTTTATGGTTGGTTTTTCAGATCCTAAATATTTTAGAACTTGTTTTAAAAAACAATTTAAAAAAACGCCTAGTGAATATCTAAAAACTTTTAAAATGGACAACTAAGTTTAAGTTGTTCAAGCTGTTTTTTTAGTTTAGATTCGGGTTTTGAATAGATTATAATAACGCTATAACAGTTTGTTTTGTTAATGTTTAAAGTCTCTGGATTTTAATAATCTATAATTTCAAGCTACTTTAGGTTGCCTTTGGTTTGAAGGTGTATTTAATTTATAGAGTACTTTTCTTTAAGTTTATCGGGCATGGCAGTTGGTACATATTTGAGGCCAGAGCCTTTATCTCCTTGTGGTGTGTAATGTATGCTAGTAGCTGTGCTTTTGGGCGTGTAGCTAGGTTCATTACTTTGTTCTTTCCACCAGTTCAGCCATTTTTTGTCTAAATTACTTGTTTTTTTATTTAGTGTTTGGGATAAATCATTTGTTTCTAATGGATCTTTTTTGGTGTTATATATTTCCCAACCAGAACCATCTACTTCCACTAAACTGAAGTTTTTTGTACGTATGGCTCTATTATCCATAAATTGAAAATATAATGCTGATTTCCTATTAAACTTTTGCCCTTTGAATATCGAGGAGAACGATTCTCCTACATAATTATCTGATATACTTGTGTCTCTTTTATAGGAATTTGTAAGATCTAAAATTGTAGGCATAATATCTACCATATGTAAGTCTTCAGTATATATTGCCCCCTTCTTTTTAATTCCTTTAGGCCAATACGCAATTGCCCCAGTTTTTACACCTCCATTATGTTGGCTAATTTTGTATAGTCTATTGGGAGTAACACTAGCATAAGCCCATCCTGTTCCTGGTTGGTAATTAGAGCCTACATCGCCTGGTAGCAATCCTTTTTTTAGCATCACATCATCCATTACAGAAAAGGAGTCGGTGCCATTATCACTCATAAATAGAATTAACGTGTTTTCTATTTGGCCATTGGCATCTAGTGCGTGTAATAGTTTATCTATACCATTATCCATACGCTCTACCATGGCGGCGTATACTGACATGCGTAAATCTTCCAAATCTTTCTGTTCTGGAGTTAAAGTATCCCAATTGGGTAAGTTTTTAGGATAATCTGGTAATGGAGTTTCTTTGTTTATAATTCCAAATTTAATCTGATTTTTTATTCGGGCATTACGGATAGCCTGCCATCCTTTTAAATAATTTCCTCTATGTGCCATAATTTGTTCCTTTGGCGCTTGCAGAGGATTATGTGGTGACTGATAGCTTAGATATAAAAAAAAGGGTTTGTTATTTTTGGTTTTTTGTGGATTTATAAAATCAATAGCATAATCTGTAAACGCATCTGTGCTGTAAAAATCATCTCCAAAATTATTAAAAGGTTTTTTATTAATACGATAATCTTTACCACCTTTATAGTAACTAGAATAACCACCTAAAAATCCGAAAAAATAATCAAACCCTTTATCATTAGGCGCTCCGTTAAGGTGCCATTTGCCTATTAAACCTGTTCGGTATCCAGATGCTTTAAGTTTTTGTGCAATGTTCGTGTCGTTTTTTATACCGTAACCAACTTTGGGCCACCATTTTCCTGTTAACATAGAGCTTCTAGAAATTACGCACATACCTGCGTTATACATGCTAGTTAGTCTCATGCCTCCATTTGCCATTTGGTCTAAAGCAGGGGTTTTTATTTCGCCTCCATAACATCCTATATCGCTATAACCAAGATCATCAGCAAGAATTAAAATAACATTAGGCCTATCTGTGTTTTGGCTTTGTAAGCTAAATAAAATAGTAAAGTGCAAAAGAGAAAAAAGTAAAAGTGATTTTTTGTTCATAATTTAAATGTTTAGCCCGGTAATTTTGCTTCAAAGGAAGCGCAATGTAAAATTATATATTAAGAAGAATATAGTTATCCTGCAATACCCTGCTTTTTAATTTTTTGTCTAAAAAATAAATTGTAAACGGCCATACTTTGGGTCATTAGATTACAATATAAAAAAATCTATTTAAGAAAGAGTTGTGGTTATTCTCCTAATATTATTTAGGGTTAGCACCTATAAAGATTGTGTATTTAAGCTTCGTTTGTTTTTACTATAGAAGTTTCTTCTTCAAATCAGTTTTTATTTCATTTATTATTTATAAGTCTTTGTTTGCTAGTTTGTTTGCAGGGTTTTGCAGGATGCGTTTATAATAAAATCAATTTATTATTACATCAATCAACTTAATAACCAATTAAACTAAAATAAATGATATGATGAAAAACAAACGCATTAAAAAAATGAAAAAAACATTATCGTTCTGTTTAATAATATTCTCGTTGGGGATGTTTGCGCAGGGGAATGTTGCAAAAGGAACAGTGACTTCTGAAGATGGTATTCCTTTGCCTGGAGTTAATGTTTTGCAAAAAACTACAGGCAATGGAACGGTAACAGATTTTGATGGTAATTTTGAAATTAAATTGATAAAAGGAGAACAAATATTAGTATTTTCTTATGTAGGTTTTAAAACCCAAGAGTTCTCTGTTAATGGAAAATCTAATATTAACCTATCCTTGGAAGAAGATGCACAGAGCCTTAATGAAGTAGTTGTAGTTGGTTATGGAACACAAAGCAGGGCTGATTTAGTCGGTTCTATAGGTTCTGTTAAAGGAGAAGATATTGCTTCAATGCCAGTGCCTACATTTGATATGGCACTTCAAGGTAGAACTGCTGGATTAGATATCGTGAATACATCTAGTGAGCCTGGAGGAGAGGTTACAATTAGGATTAGAGGAAATAATTCTATCTTGGGAGATAATTCTCCGCTGGTAGTCATTGATGGGTATCCCATGCCTACAGGGTCTGAAGCAAGTGCGAATGGTGCTGGGGATGGTAACCAAACTTCATCTAATATTTTAAGTTTCTTAAACCCAGCAGAGATTGAATCTGTTGAGATTCTCAAAGATGCATCATCAACCGCCATATATGGCTCTCGTGGTGCTAACGGAGTAATCATTGTAACAACAAAAAAGGGAGCCTATCAGCAAGCAACTCAAATTAACTTTACGGCTGAAACTGGATTTAGTAATATTCAAGATTTTCCCGAAGTTTTAGATGGTCCAACTTATGCAGCATGGAGAAATGAAGTAGCCTTAAGAAACGGTGATGCAGAACTACCCTTTGATGGAGACCCAAGACCATTACCAGAAAACACATCGACTACAGATTGGTTGGATAGAATTTTGAGAACAGGTGTAACAAATAGGTACCAGCTTACGCTATCTGGAGGTGGAGACAAGTCTAGATATTTCTTATCGGCTAACTATTTAGAAAATGGAGGAGTTGTTAAATTTACTGATTTTTCTAGAGGTAATATTAGATTGAATATCGATAATACCCTTACCGATAGGTTAACCACAAGTACATCTGTAAATTATGTGCGTACAAAAAATAACAGATCAGGAGAAGGTTCTGGAGCCATAATTAATTCGGGAGCAGTTTTTTCAGCTTACAAAAACTCTCCTACAGCAACGCCTGGCGATAATATAGATGAAGGTGATGGAACAACCAATTTTTTTACAGATCCACTAGTCGAATTGGCAGATACCCGTAACGAAACCTATAACGAAAACTTAATTATAAGTATACTATCAAGATATAAAATATCAGATAATTTAACCTTTAATCTGTCTACAGGAACTACTAGTTCGAACAGTAGAAGAGAACTGTTTTTTCCGAAAACAACAAGAATAGGTTCGTTACGAGATAGTAGAGCAGTTTATAATGTAAGTTCTTCAAGTAATTATTTAGTTGAATCTTATTTGTCTTATAATAAATCATTTAATTTAGGCAATATTGATGCAACTGCTGGTTATTCTTATCAAATTGATGATACACGTCGGCTAAATACTATTGTAGATGGTTTTCCGGTAGATGTTTTAGCAACTGACAATATCGGTTTAGGTTTGGTTCCTTTTATACCAACAAGTTCTAGAATTGAAAGGGTATTGTCTTCTTACTATGCAAGATTAAATTACAATTATGATAAAAGATATTACATTTCATTAACAGGGCGCGCTGATGGCTCAAGTGTTTTTGCCGAAAATAGAAAATGGGGTTATTTTCCTTCAGTTGGTTTTGGCTGGACGGCGTCAAATGAAGCGTTTTTGGAAGATGTCGATATCATGTCCAATTTAAAATTTAGGGCAAGTTATGGTATAACAGGTTCGCAATCCATACAACCATTACAATCTTTAACACTTTTAGGTACTGCTAATGCTGTATATGGAGATGTACTATATTCAGGTTTGGCTCCTACAAGAATTGGGAATCCAAATTTAGAATGGGAAAAAACAAAACAACTTAATGTAGGGGTAGATATAGGGGTTTTGAAAAATAGATTTTCTGCATCTTTTGATTATTACAACAAAACAACGGAGGATTTATTATTAAATTTTCCGCTACCAACATCTGCCGGACTAGGTTCTATTACAGCAAATGCTGGAAGTATTGAAAATAAAGGAATTGAAATTGTAGTTGGAGGTTATGTTGTAGATAATAAAGATTTTAAATGGAATAGTAACTTTAATTGGAGTAATAATAAAGCAACTGTTTTAAGTTTAGGAGATACAGATGCAGATATTTTTGGACCTGGACCCGCAGCAAATATTGTTACCGACCCATCCAATATTATGCGAGTTGGAGAAACTTTTGGTGCACTATATGGTTATAAAGTTATAGGTTTACTTCAAGAAAGTGATTTTGACAGTGGTGGAGCCGCAACAGTGCCTATTTTTGGAACAACACCAGAGCCAGGACAATATAAGTATCAAGATATATCTGGCCCAGAAGGAATTCCGGACGGCGTTATAAACGCACAAGATAGAAGTATTATTGGAAATACTAATCCAGATTATATTTTTGGTTGGAACAACGATTTTTCGTATAAAAATTTCACTTTAGGCATATTTATTCAAGGTTCAGTAGGTAATGATTTAATGAATATTAATAACCTTTTTCTAAGCACAGGTAGAACTGCAAATAATGTTTTTAAAGATTGGTACGAAAACAGGTGGACTCCCGAAAACCCTACAAATAACCCGAGGTATGTTGACCGTGTTGGTAATCAATATTTACAACCAAATTCTGCAATTGTGGAAGATGGGTCATACATTAGACTAAAAAATGTAAGTCTTGGATATAATATTCCAACAGAAAAAATAAAAGGTGTAAATTCTTTAAGAGTTTATGCTACAGCCACAAACTTGATAACTATTACAGATTACTCAGGATTTGATCCAGAGGTTAATATACGTGGTGGAAATAATCTTTCTCAAGGTATTGATTTTGGTTCTTATCCTAGAGCTCAAAATTTCACAATCGGTCTTAATATTGGTTTATAATCATTGTCTAATTTAAAATAAAATAATAATGAAAAAATTAAAATATATAATTCTATTTTTCGGGCTTGTAGCGTGTTCAGATTTAGAAGAACAGGTGTACTCAGAAATTAGCCCATCAAATTTTTATCAAAATGTAGGTGAGGCAGAGGTAGCATTAACTTCGATTTATAATTCATACAATAGAGCTGTAAGTCTTTTCGATTTTGGTTTGGCCTCTTTAGCGGTAATGCCTTCTCCAAAAATGATTGCCAGAGTTCCTTGGAGAAGAATGTGGGGTAACTATACTACAAGCGCAAGTGATGCCGTTTCTTTGCCACGTGTTTGGAATCCGTTATATCAAGGTGTTTTTAGGGCTAATGTGCTTATGTCCGAACTAAAAGGAAGAGAATTTGAAAGTGAAGCAGAAGAAATTAAGCGTAAAGAAATAATTGCTGAAGCTAAATTTTTAAGGGCATGGTCCTTTTTTAATCTAGTGCAACTTTTTGGAGATGTACCACTGCCTTTAGAGCCTACAACTACAGTTGTAGGAGCTCAACTACCAAGAACAGCAATCGCTAAAGTGTACGAACAAATTATTTTAGACTTACAAGATGCTGAAACAGGTTTACCTAGTATTAAGCGTGGCGAAACAGAAATAGGACGGCCTATTCAAGCTACTGCTAAGTTTTTACTAGCAAAAGTGTATTTAACAATGGCTGGCTTGCCTTTGCAAGATCCTACAACTATGGCCTTAGCTCAAAACAAATTACAAGAAGTGCTTAATTTAGAAGATACGCCTCAAGGGTATAGCCTTTTAAGTAGTTATGAAGACGCTATACGAGTTGATAATAATAATGAGCGCATATTCGCGATGCAACAAACACAGGTATCTGCAGATCAAGGTACCGCTTTTGGTCATGTTTGGGGAGCAAGTAACAGGTTTGATCCTTCGTTAGGAATTGGGCAATTTCATGGTGGATATACCCAAGAGTTTTATGATTCTTTTGAAGAAACGGACGAGCGAAGAGATGTTACCATGTTGTATTCTTATGAAGATAATACAGGTGTTATACGCACTTATAAAGGTGAAGAGTATGATGAGCGTTGGGGGATTTTTCAAAATAAATATGTTGATTTCGATCAGTCCTGTTGTGATGGAGATCCAGATATGATTATTTACAGGTATGCAGACGCACTGTTAATGGCTGCTGAAATTGAAAACAGCTTAAATGGACCAACAGAAAAAGCCTATGGGTTTTTAAATAGAGTAAGACGTAGAGCCATTGCTACTGATGCCCTAGTAGGTATGACACAGTCTGAGTTTTCCGAATATGTTTACGAAGAACGTTATAGAGAACTTTCCTTTGAATTCCAAGAAGTATATGATATTAGAAGGTTAGGTAAGGTTGAAGAGGCTTTATCTCAGCATGCTGAAAATATAACTTTTTCGCCAACACATACAGAATATAAAGCAGGCTTTAATTTATGGCCGCTACCAATAGCGGAAGTTCAAACAAATCCCAATATACTAACAAATAATCCTGATTGGTAATGTCTTATTCTAAGATGTTTTAAATCACTAAAGGCTACTGTAAAGTAGCCTTTTTGCTTTTTAGTATAACATATTTTTTTTTGAAAATAACTCAACACTAAGTACCCATTTAATAATGATAATCCATGGAGTTTTTATAAATAAAAGTGAAAGTATACAGGTTTTTACAGGATACTTTTTTACGGAAATTAGATTAATATTACTTTAATTATTGGAATTCAATAATATAGAGCAAAATATGCTTGTTTAGGTAAGCAATCAATTTTTAAACACAAATAACACCCATGAAAATGAAATTTTTAACTTTATTTATTACACTTTTATCTTCTAGTTTCCTGTTTGCTCAAGATGTTAACAGCAGAGTGATTACAGCTAAGGAGCTTCGGTTGGAGTATCAAGTTAACCCAAAAGGCATTGATGTTTTAAAACCTAGATTTAGTTGGGTTTTATCAGGCGAAGGAAGAGGTAGAACGCAAACGTCATATAGAATATTAGTGTCATCCTCGCAAAAAGCATTAGATAAAAATGAAGGCGATGTTTGGGATAGTGGAAAGACGGCCTCTAATAATACCAATCAAATTGTATATAACGGTATTTCGCTTACTTCAAATAGAACTTATTTTTGGAAAGTAAAAGTTTGGGACGAATCTAGTGCCGAGTCTAACTGGAGCCAAACAGCGCATTGGTCTATGGGGTTATTAAAGTTTTCAAATTGGAAAGGGCTTTTTATTAGTCATGATGTTGGCTATGATAAAACAGATAAATACGATAGTTTATACTTGCCACCAGCTAGATACCTTCGTAAATCATTCACACCTGCAAAAAAGGTGAAAAAAGCCACGGCTTATACAACGGCATTAGGGTTGTATGAATTGAGATTAAATGGCAGTAAAGTTGGAGATGATTATTTTGCACCTGGGTGGACAGATTATAACAAGCGTTTATATTACCAAACGTATGATATCACCGAAAGTATAAACCAAGGAGAAAATGTTATTGGTGCTGTTATTGCAGACGGATGGTATGCCGGATATATAGGCTATGGCCTATTAGTTCGCTTAGATAAAGTACGCGAATATTATGGCGTAAATCCATCATTTATGGGACAAATACATTTGGAATATCATGATGGTACTACTGAAATTATTGCTACCGATAGCTCTTGGAAATCTAGCCAAGGCGCCATTCGTGAGGCCGATATTTTAATGGGAGAAGTTTATGATGCAACTATGGAAAATACAGGTTGGGATGCTCCAGGCTATAATGATGTATCTTGGAAAAAGCCAAAAGTATACACTTATCCTAATGGAGAATTACAAGTGCATCCTGGTGGTTTAGTGAAAAACACTGAACGTATTCGTCCGCTAAAAATCACAGAACCAGAACCTGGAACTTATGTTTTTGATATGGGGAAGAATATAGCGGGTATTGCCGAGTTAAAAGTTCAAGGACCAAAAGGCACTAAAATTCAGTTGCGTTTTGGGGAGATTTTAAAAAGAGATGGTAACATTCAAACTGAAAACTTGAGACTAGCAAGAGCAACCGATACTTATATTTTAAAGGGTGATGGTGTTGAAGTGTGGCAACCAAAATTCACTTATCACGGTTTTCAATATGTTGAGGTAACCGGTTTTCCTGGGAAACCAGATCTTGATGCCATAACGGGTATCGTGCTAAGTTCTACAGTGAATGATGCAAGTACCTTCAGTTCATCAAATGCGATGAACAACCAACTTTATGAAAACATAAAAACCACACAAAGTGCTAACTTTTTTGACATTCCTACAGACTGTCCACAAAGAGATGAACGTTTAGGTTGGTTAGGCGATGCACAAACTTATATGCGCTCTGCCACTTATAATGCAGATGTAGCTCCATTTATGACCAAGTTTTTAGTAGACCTTGATGATGCTCAACGTTGGTATGGAGCATACCCTAATTTCGCACCGTTTCCGTATTCGCGACCAGCTCAATATTCTCCGGCTTGGATGGATGCAGGTATAATTATTCCATACAATATGTATAAAGTATATAATGATACCCGTGTTTTAGAATATATGTATGAAGGTATGGAGAAATTTATGGAATTTCAAGCTGATGCCAGTACCGATTTTATTCGCCCAGGAGGAGGAAACAATTGGGGAGACTGGCTGTCTGTAAACGAAACCACTAGCCATGGTTATGTTGGTGCTTCATTCTATGGTTTTGATGCTAAATTAATGGCTGAAATGGCAGAAGCTCTAGGTAAAAAGGAGGATGCTGCAAAGTATAAAACACTTTTCGAAAATATCAAAAAAGCATTTGTTAAAAAGTACATTTTAGATACGGGTTATACTTCAGAAGATACACAAACTACCTATGCATTTGCATTATATTTTGATTTATTCCCGGAAGAGCTAGCTCAAAAAGGAGCTGATAGACTTGCTGAGAAAATAAAGAAAAATGGATTTAAGTTTTCTACAGGTTTCTTGGGGACAAAACATGTGATGCTTGTTTTGTCACAATATGGTTACGATGATCTGGCTTACAAATTATTTAAACAAACCGAATATCCTAGTTGGGGGTATTCCGTAGAAAATGGCAGTACATCCATATGGGAACGCTGGAATAGTTATACTAAAGACGAAGCTGGGAATTCAGATTTGAATGGAAAAATGAATTCTTTTAGTCATTATGCTTTTGGCTCGGTAGCAGAGTGGATGTTTTTACATGCTGCTGGTATCGATACAGAAGATTCTGGTTATAGAAACATCATTATAAAACCAGCAATAAGCAAAGAGATGGATTTTATAAATGGAAGTTATAAAAGTATAAATGGCCATATATCATCAGCTTGGAACTGGAAAGGAAATAAGTTAATAATGAATATTGAAATTCCTGTAAATACTAGAGCTAAAGTCTACATTTCAACTTCAAATGTGTCCAATATTAAAGAAGGAAATAAAGCAATTTCAAAGTTGTCTGAAATTAAAATATTAAAATCTAATAGTAAAGAAACAGTTCTTGAAATTGGATCTGGGAATTATGTTTTCAGTACTAAAATGTAGTAATAGGTATAACTTGGCAACTACTATATATTAGTTAAGGTTGCCAAGGATAATACAGGATACATGTTTAAAAAATAATAATAACCTTTATCAGATAATATTAAAATTGCTAGAATAATGATGAGACACGCTTTTGTTTTATTTATGTTTTCAATTCTTTTTAGCTGTCAAAAAACGGTTGAATATAGAATTGCTCATAATTCAGAATTAAACACACTTGCTAATAATGCTCTGACTTTTAGTTGGAAAATTGAAACTGAAGAAATCAAGGAGCAAACAGCCTATCAAATTAAGGTTTACGCGGGTAATAAAAATGATAGTACTAATAGTAATATTATTTGGGATTCAGGTAAAGTAGAGAGTAAATTACAATCTTTTAGTCCTTACTTAGGCGAAGCATTAAAAGGAGGACAGGTTTATTATTCTAAGGTTAAGGTATGGGACGAAAACAATAATGAATCAAAATGGAGTACCCCCAAAAAACTAATAGCGCCATTAAAATATCCAGAAGATTGGTCGGGTAAATGGATTACTTATAGTTATAAACCTGAAGACCCTTTGCCTTTATTTAGAAAAAACTTCAGTATTAAGGACACTGAAAAAATCGATTTTGTAAGCTTTTATATCGCGGCACCTAGTTTTTATGAAGCTTATATTAATGGAAAAAGAATAGGTGAAAATGTATTAGATCCCGCTCAAACAAATTTTAACGATTATATGTTTTATACAGCTTACGATATTCCTATGGAACAATTAAAAGCTGAAAACGTATTAGGTGTTATGCTTGGTAATGGTTGGTATAATCAAAATGTGGTTTGGGGCAAATCCATGATTTATGGTCAACCTATTGTTATGGGGCAGTTACAAATAACTTATAAAGATGGACGCAAGAAAACTATAAGTACCGATACGTCTTGGCAATGGACGGCAGGGCCAATTACATATACCAATATTTATACAGGCGAGTATTATGATGCCCGAAAGGAAGTTGCCAATTGGTCATCAAGTCTTGAAAATAATGCCCAATGGCAAAATGCAACGCTAGCAGAAAAACACCCTAATAAAGTATTAGAGCAGTTTGCAGAACCCATACAAGTTATGGATAGTATCATGCCAGTAAAAATAGCGTCAGCTAAGTATGGAAATTATATTTATGATTTTGGACAAAATATTACAGGATGGGTCAAACTGCAAGTTGAAGGTGAAAAAGGACAGGAAATCACAATTCGTTTTTCTGAAGAAATGGGGAAGGATGGCGAATTAGATTTTAGGTCAACGGGGATTAAGGCTACTAAAAATATACAAACCGAAAAGTATATTTGTAAGGGAGAAGGGGTTGAAATCTGGGAGCCACGCTTTACTTATCATGGTTTTAGATATGCAGAAGTGTCAGGATTAACTAGTAAACCATCTAAGGATTTATTAACAGGGATGATCGTGTATTCTGCTATGGAAAAAACAGGAAGTTTTAATTCATCAGAACCTCATATTAATAAATTACATCAATTAACACTTTGGACTCTAAAAGGCAATATGCAGGGCATTCCAACAGATTGTCCGCATCGTGAAAAATGTGGATGGACAGGAGATTCACATGCTGTTGCCAAAACGTTAATTCATAATTTAGACGCGCATCAGTTTTTGACTAAATACGTTTACGATATGCGGTCTTCTGGGAGAAATGAAAAAAAAGAACTTTATTTTGGAAGAAACTTTCACGACCGCAGTATTATTACAAAGCCCAAAGGCATAACAACTATGATTGCTCCAGGAAGACGTACTAGTGGTACAGCTTCTCCAGACTGGGGAACTGCTGTAGTGCAGTTGCCATGGTATATTTATACGTATTACGGCGATAAAAGTATTTTAGAAGCGTTTTATAAGGATATGACTACTTGGGTTGATTATGTAGGTTCTAAAAAAGAAAACGGTGTAATAGTGCATGGTTTAGGAGATTGGTGCCCGCCAGATGGAAACGCTAGTATTGAGTGTCCGGTACCAGTGAGTTCTACGGCTTATCACATTTTAGATGTTTCTATTTTAAGAAAAACAGCAAAAGTACTTGGTTATAAAGACGATGAAAAAAAGTATGAGCTATTAGAAAATCAACTAAAAGCTAGTTTTAATAATGCTTTTTTAGATAAACAAAAAGGAACTTATGGCAGCCAAACCGCTAATAGTATGGCGTTAGAAATAGGAATTACACCCGAAGCGTATAAAACCAAAGTAGCAAAAGCTATAGTGGAAGATAGTAACGCAAATCACAATGGGTTTTTAAGTACAGGAATTTTCGGTGTTTCTAGAGTTTTTCAAGCATTAAGTGAAAATGGTTACGAGGATAAGGCTTACCAACTACTTACTAAAAAAGGGAATCATAGTTTTGAAGCGATGTGGGCGTATTATGATGCTACTACATTATGGGAAATTTTACCCGTTAACACGAATCCTGAAGAATATGATAAATTGATGTTAAGGAGTCATAGTCATCCTATGCAAGGTGGATTTGACTCATGGTTTTATTCGGGTATAGCAGGAATTAATCCAGATGAAAATGAGCCTGGATTTAAAAAGGTGATTTTCAAACCTTATTTAACACAACAAATGGAACACGCTCAAGCATCGTATGAGTCTAGGTACGGTGTTATTAAAAGTGCTTGGAAAAATAAAGCAGGAATCTTTTCATGGGAAATTCAGATTCCGAAGAATTCTACAGGGGATGTATATGTTCCTAACTATGGAAAAGAAGTTTCTATTACTATTAATGGGGAAGCATTAAACAATCTAGATTTGTCCTCTCAATTTACAAATATAGGTTCGTTTAGTTCAGGAAATTATATTATTGAAATGAAGTATTTATAATTAATTAAAAGTAGTTGATGAAATATACTATAGGAATGGATTTTGGTTCTGATTCAGTTCGTGCATTGTTAGTAAATACGAGTACTGGCGAAGATTTAGCAACAGCCGTTCATTATTATGCACGATGGAAAGAAGGTAAATATTGTGATGCGTCTAAGAATAAATTCAGACAGCACCCTTTGGATTATATTGAAGGGATTGAGAATACTATTAATTCGATTGTTTCTCAAGTGGATGAAAATATTATAAAAAACATTGTCGGAATAGGTATTGATACAACAGGTTCTACGCCTGTAGCTGTTGATAAAACGGGGAGACCTTTAGCTTTATTGAATGGATTTGAAGAAAATCCAAATGCCATGTTTGTGCTTTGGAAAGACCATACAGGAATTAAAGAAGCTGATGAAATAAATGAATTGTGCAGTAAATGGGCTATTGACTACTCAAAATATGAAGGTGGTATTTATTCATCAGAATGGTTTTGGTCTAAAATATTACATGTTTCTAGAACAGATAAAAAGGTGTTAGAAGCAGCCTATTCTTGGGTTGAGCATTGCGATTGGATTCCTTTTTTATTAACTGGAGGAACAGATGTTTCTAAAATGAAACGCAGCCGCTGTGCCGCGGGCCACAAAGCTTTATGGCACGAATCCTTTGATGGATTACCTCCAAACGACTTTTTTGTTGAACTAGATCCTATTTTAGATGGCTTAACAAATAGATTATATAAAGAGACTTACACTTCAGATGTTTCAGTAGTAACTATTTCTAAAGCATGGAGCCAAAGATTAGGTTTGCCAATTACGGTTGAGGTTGCCGTCGGAGCCTTTGATTGTCATATGGGAGCTGTAGGCGCTAAAATTGAACCCTATTATTTAACCAAAGTCATGGGGACTTCTACTTGTGATATTTTGGTTACACCAAAAAGAAAAGAGGAGCATTTAGTTAAGGGCATTTGTGGGCAGGTAAACGGTTCTGTAATTCCGGGAATGTTAGGCTTGGAAGCTGGTCAATCCGCTTTTGGGGATATTTATGCTTGGTATAAGAACTTACTAGGATGGCCAATAAATGAATTGATTGGCACTTCTTCTATTTTAGATACAGTAACCAAAGAAAAATTAATAGAAGAAGCTTTAGAAAATTTGATTCCGAAATTAAGCGAAGCGGCATCTAAAGAAGTAATAGGTGCTTCAGGAGAACTAGCTTTAGATTGGATGAATGGTAGAAGAACACCAGATGCTAATCAAAATTTAAAGGGTGTGATTTCTGGAATAAACCTAGGAAGTACATCTCCCAAAGTTTTTAGAGCTTTAGTAGAGGCTTCTTGTTTTGGGGCAAAGAAAATTGCGGACCGGTTTATAAATGAAGGCATTCCCATTAAAGGTGTTATTGCTATAGGCGGAATAGCCCAAAAATCACCATTCATTATGCAAATGATGTCTGATGTTTTAAATATGCCAATAAAAGTGGCTAAGTCTCAACAAGCATGCGCTTTAGGAGCGGCTATTTTTGGAGCTGTAGCGTCAAAAACATATCAAGATACTTTTGAGGCTATGGAGGCCATGGGAAGTACTTACGAAAACGTATATGAGCCAATACCTGCAAATGTTGTTCAATTCCAAGCAGTTTATAAAACCTATAGTGAGTTGGCTATTTCAATAGAGAATCACATTATAAAATCTATATAATTATGAGTATTTATAAAGAATTGAAACAAGAATGTTATGAGGCTAATATGCAATTAAATGCATTAAATTTGGTTGTTTATACGTTCGGAAATGTAAGTGCTGTAGATAGAAAAAATAGTGTTTTTGCTATCAAACCAAGCGGCGTTGCTTATGAGGTTTTAAAACCTCAAGATATCGTTATTGTCGATTTTGATAATAATATTATAGAAGGGAGTATGCGTCCTTCGTCAGACACAAAAACACATGCTTATCTGTATAAAAAATGGAAGGATATAGGTGGTATAGCTCATACACACGCTACTTATTCAGTCGCTTGGGCACAATCTCAATTAGATATCCCCATTTTTGGAACCACGCATGCCGATCATTTAACGGCGGATATTCCGTGTGCACCACCAATGGATGATGCACTTATTGAAGGTAATTATGAGCATAATACGGGTATTCAAATAATAGACTGTTTTAAAGAAAAACAACTTTCTCATAGTGAAGTAGAAATGGTATTAATAGGTAATCACGGTCCTTTTACTTGGGGTAAAGATGGAGCTAAGGCGGTTTATAATAGTAAGGTTTTAGAGGTTGTTGCAAAAATGGCTTATTTGACTAAACAAATAAATCCTGAAGCCAAAAGATTAAAAGATTCATTAATAAAAAAACATTATGATCGTAAGCATGGTTCAAGTGCTTATTACGGTCAATAATTAATTAAGTACAAAGTAAAATGATAGATATTTCTAAAAAGGAAGTTTGGTTTATAACAGGAAGTCAAGATTTATACGGGCCAGAAACTTTAAAACAAGTTGCTCAAAATTCAACTAAAATAGCTCAGGAATTAAATGAATCTAAATTAATTCCGGTTAACGTCATATTCAAGCCAACTGTGAAGTCCTCAGATGAAATTTATGAAACGTTAATGGCCGCTAACCATGAGAAAAACTGTATTGGTGTCATCACATGGATGCATACGTTTTCTCCTGCTAAAATGTGGATAAGAGGGCTATCAGCACTTCAAAAACCATTATTGCATTTGCATACACAGTTTAATAGAGACATTCCTTGGGGTACTATTGATATGGATTTTATGAATCTAAATCAAGCAGCGCATGGGGATCGGGAATTTGGATTCATGGTAAGTCGTCTGCGTAAAAACAGAAAAGTTGTAGTAGGGCATTGGTCAACAGATTCTGTTCAAAAGCAAATTGGAGATTGGACGCGTGTAGCTGCAGGTTGGGATGATTGGCAAGGCGCTAAATTTGCTCGTTTTGGAGATAACATGCGTTTTGTAGCTGTAACAGATGGAGATAAAGTAGAGGCCGAAACTAAGTTTGGTTTTTCGGTAAACACCTATGCAGTGGGAGATTTAGTTGAGGTTATTAATACTATTTCAGATGAAGCTATAAATCATCTTATCAAAGAATATGAGGCATCTTATACCATGACTGAATCTTTACTTGAAAACGGGAAAAATAGACAGTCGTTAATTGAAGCTGCTCGCATAGAATTAGGTCTTGAAAAATTTCTTATAGATGGAAATTTCAAAGGGTTTACGGATACGTTTGAGGACTTACACGGCATAAAACAATTACCAGGAATAGCAGTACAGCGTTTAATGCAAAAAGGTTATGGGTTTGCAGGAGAAGGGGACTGGAAAACAGCGGCTTTAGTGCGTGCTATGAAAGTTATGGGGTCTGGTTTAGAAGGGGGTAATGCTTTTATGGAAGATTATACCTATCATTTAGATCCAGATGCTCCTCGTGTGCTTGGCTCGCATATGTTAGAGATTGACCCTGTTCTTGCCGCTAATAAGCCATCTTGCGAAATACACCCATTAGGGATTGGAGGTAAAGAAGATCCTGTGCGTTTAGTCTTTAATGGGAAAGCGGGAGACTCACTTGTTGCAAGTTTAATGGATTTTGGAAACCGTTTTAGATTGTTAATTAATAAAACAGTAGGAGAAGAGATCGTAGAAGATTTGCCACAATTACCAGTTGCAAGAATCATGTATAAACCCTTACCAGATTTTGAGACCGCTTGTACGGCATGGATTTTAGGAGGAGGTTCACATCATACCTGTTATAGCGAAAATATTACTATGGAGCAATTGGAAGATTTTGCTGAAATGGCGAATATGGAAGCATTGGTAATTGATGAAGATACTACCATCAGAAACTTTAAAACCACTATTAAAACTAATGAAGCATATCACATGCTTAAACACTAAAAAACAATGGATATGAAAATTTTTAAATGTCTTTTTTATGGTGTTATACTTATCGTTTTAGTCGGGTTAAATATTCAGTGTAAAAATAATCAACAAGAGAATTCTACTAGGGCTCAAGAGGTTTTGCCTAAAGAAAACCTAAGGATTATAAAATCAGAATTTGGAAAAATGCCAGACGGAACCACCATAGAAAAGTATCATCTAAAAAACACTAATGGTGTGGAGTTGGATGTGATTACCTATGGCGGAAGAATAACATCATTAAAAGTACCTAACAAACATAGAGATTTTGAAAATGTGGTTTTAGGTTTTGATAATTTAGATGATTATTTAAATGATAATCCCTTTTTTGGTGCGTTAATAGGACGTTTTGGAAACCGCATTGCGAAAGGGAAGTTCTCATTAAATGATAAAACCTTTACGTTAGCAACGAACGATGGTTCTAATCATTTACATGGGGGCATTCATGGTTTTGATCGTGTAGTTTGGACTGCGGAAGCTATTGAAGGCGTAGACGATCCGTCATTAAGGCTAAAGTATTTTAGTAAAGATGGAGAAGAAGGGTATCCGGGTAACTTAAGTGTTACTGTGGTTTATACCTTAACAAAAGAGAATACCTTAGAAGTGTTATACAAAGCCACAACAGATAAAACAACAGTAGTTAACCTAACACAGCACGCGTATTTTAATCTTACTGGAGATTTTACTAAGACTGTTTTAAAACATGACCTTGTAATAAATGCCGATACGTATTTACCAGTTGATGAGACTTTAATTCCAACCGGAGAAATTAGAAAAGTAGCAGGCACACCGTTTGATTTTAGAACCACAAAAGGAATAGGTAAAGACATTGAAGTTGACAACAAGCAGTTGATTTTAGGAAAGGGGTATGACCATTGCTGGATCGTAAATGGTGAAAAAAACACAATGAGACAGGTTGCTTCTCTTTATGAACAGAGCAGTGGGCGTTTTATGGAAGTTTTTTCAGAAGAACCAGGCATACAACTTTATACAGGTAATTTTTTGGATAGCACCTTACCAATGCCAAACGGTGGTGAATATGGACATAGAACAGGTTTGTGTTTAGAAACGCAACACTATCCAGATACGCCTAACCAAAAGGGGTTCCCTTCAGTGGTATTACATCCTAACGATACTTACACAACAAAAACAGTATTTAGATTTTCTGTAAAATGAGAACATCAAGTGTATTTATAAGCTAATTAAACATTTTAAACTATGGGAATAATCTCTTTTGCTGCATTTACTTTTTTAGTAGTTGTCATAGCTTGGTGGTCAACTCGAAAGACTGATAAAAGCTCTTCTGATGGCTGTTTTTTGGCAGGAAGAAGTTTAACAGGTCCTGTTATAGCGGGTTTATTATTGTTTACCAATTTATCAACCGAACAAATTATTGGAATGACTGGGACATCTTTAAGAGATGGTTAGCTTATTATGGCCTATGGGGTTGTGGCTGCAATCGCCATGGTGCTTACAGCGTTCGTACTATTACCAAAATATTTAAAAAGTGGTATTGAAACCATACCACAGTTTGTAGAAAATAGATATGGTAAATCAACTAAAACCAAGTACTAAGCAAGTAGATATTATCATATGGAACTTTTAAAACCAGTTGGTTATGTTGTGGTGGCTATTGGAATTTATATTTATTTGTCATAAACAGAACAAGTTTTAATTTAAAAATAATAGTAATAATGTAAATAGAATAGATATGAAAAAAATAGTAATGACATCTTTTATCTTTATAATAACATTATTTGTTAGCAAAGCCCAACAAATCGGTAGCTGGGGAGATCAAGGTGATGGTACTTATAAAAACCCCATCTTAAATGCAGATTATCCAGATGTCGATGTGGAGAAGGTGGGAGATACCTATTATATGATTTCTTCAAAGCAGCACATGTCACCAGGTATGGTTATTTTAGAATCGAAAGATATGGTTAACTGGACTACCGTTGGTCATGTTTGGGAGAGTCTTTCTTGGGTTAAAAAATACGATTGGAATCAAATGAATGGATATGCTCTTGGGGTTTGGGCCGGAGATTTGGCCTATCATGATGGTACTTGGTATTGTTACGTTATCGATAGAAACTATGGCTTATTTATGAGTAGTGCCAAAGATATACGAGGTCCGTGGACAGAACCACACTTAATGTTACCACCTAATGAGGTGCTTGACGATCCCGCGGTATATTGGGATGAAGAGAACCATCAGGCCTATATGATATGTAATACAGGGAAATTTAAAAAATCAAAAGAAAATACAGCAGAAGGCAACGAGAACCAATTGTACAAAATGAGTTGGGATGGAAAAGAAATTCTTGATTCTGGAGAGGTAATTTATACAGGCCCTGGTGCTGAAGCAGCCAAAATTTATAACATAAATGACACGTGGTATATTTTAATGAGTGAGTGGTATGTTAAAAAACCTAGAAGGAGTAAAAAGATAGATAGTCCAGAAAACGATAGAAAGCAGATAGTATTGAGGTCTACTACAAACAGTATTTATGGCCCCTATGAAAAGAAAATTGTTTTTGAGCGCGGTAATGGTATCGAGAGAAGTTGCAGTCAGGGAGCATTAATGCAAGCGCCAGATAATACTTGGTGGTATACACATCAATTAATACAAAATATAGCTACGCCATTTCAAGGTCGCCCACAATTATTACAACCTGTAAATTGGGTAGATGGTTGGCCAATAATTGGTGAGGATATAGATAACGATGGTATTGGTGAACCTGTACTTCAACATAAAAAGTCCATTCAAGGTTTTCCAATAGATGCGCCTTCTACAGATGATGATTTTTCAAACACAACATTGGGACGTCAATGGGAATGGAATCACAATCCTAGAAATTCACATTGGTCGCTCACTGAGAGACCTGGTTGGTTGCGGTTAAAGGCCAGTATGCCTTTACCAGAAGAAACTACCAATGGCCCCGGAAATAATAATTGGTCAGAAAGTACAGGGACTACTTTTCCTTTCTGGCGGGCATCTAATACAATTAGCCAACGCATTATGGGAAATACAACTGGTGCAGCAGTTGCTAAATTTGATATTTCGCAGATGGCAATCGGTCAACGAGCGGGTTTTGTTAGGTTTGGAGGTGTTTATCATGTATTGGGAATTTATGTGGATAATCTAGGAGGTCGTAATCTATTTTATGTAAACAAAGATGGCGAGGAAACTAAAGGACCTAAAATAAAGTCTAATGATTTGTTTATTAGAACATCCAATACAGGAAATCAAGCTTATTTTGAATATAGCTTAGATGGAAATAAATATGAAAAATTCGGGCCACAATTTACCTTGAAATTTGGGAATTGGACAGGAGATCGGCTTGGGTTTTTCTGTTGGAATGATAAAGAAGAGCAAGGCGTAATAGATATTGATTGGTTTACGTATGACTATGATGGGCCAAAAGGTGTTTATAAAAAATAATTAAAAAATAAAAAAGCATGAAATATATTCATTTTAAACATTCTTATTATTTATTTTTTTTGAGCTTCACCTTGATGATTAACTATTCGGTTTTTGCTCAAAATAGTGAGTCAAAACCTAATATTCTTTTCATAGCAGTCGATGATATGAACGATTGGATTGGGCCACTAGGCGGTATGGAGTTAAGTAAAACCCCGAATTTAGATAAATTAGCATCGCAGTCTATGCTATTTAAAAATGCACATTGTGCTTCTCCAGCATGTTCTCCGTCTCGCCTTTCAATCATGACAGGTGTACAGCCTTCAAAATCTGGTAATATGCAAAATGAGTGGTATGATGGTGCGCAGTGGCGCAATGAACCTATATTTAAAGACATAGAGACTATAGAGCAGTTTTTTAAAAACCGTGGATATAAAGCACTTGCAGGAGGGAAAATCTATCATACATTAGCGCCGCCTTGGGAGGTGTTAAATCAAACTGAACCAGAATCTTGGGATTTTTATTTCCCTAGTGCTCATGCGCCATTACCCTATCAAATACGAGCGGAGGATAGTATTATTAATCCAACTCATTTTAAAGGCAAGAGACTTGAGTATTTTACTTGGGGCCCACTTAATATTCCTGAAGAGAAAATGGCGGATTATCAAGTGGTAGATTGGGCGAGATATCAACTTCAACAAAAGCACGATAAACCCTTTTATTTGGCTTGTGGACTTTTTCGTCCTCACATGCCTTGGGAAGTGCCTCAAAAATATTTTGATTTATATCCTTTAGAGGATATACCAGATTTAGAAATTCAAGAAAATGATTTAAAAGATGCTTTTGATCATGGTCGTCGTAATTGGCATAAATGGGTTTTAATGAATAAACAATGGAAAAAAGTAATTCAAGGTTATTTAGCATCTATAGCCTTTGCAGACGCGCAGTTGGGACGTTTATTAAAAACATTAGAAGAATCGGAGTATCATAAAAATACCATTGTGGTACTATGGTCTGACCACGGTATGCATATGGGCGAAAAAGAAAACTGGGAAAAATTCACCTTATGGGAAGAGGCCACTCGTGTGCCGCTTATAATAAAAGCTCCTGGTGTTACAATTGCTGGAAGTAGCAGCTACCAACCTGTATCATTACTTGATGTTTATCCTTCTTTAGCTCAATTAGCAGGGTTTGAAGTGCCTGAACATTGTGATGGTGTTTCAGTACTTCCTTTAATTAAAAACCCAAAAGAGAAACGAAACCAGAGTGCTTTAACCAGTTTTAACTTTAACAGGTCTACTGCAAATTACCGAAAAAACCCAATAATTGGTCATGCTCTAAGAGGAGAGCGTTTTCGTTATATTTATTACGAAAAATTAGGGCTTGAAGAACTTTACGATCATAACAATGATCCTAGTGAGTTTAATAATTTAGCTTATAGAAAAGATTCAAAACATGTGATAAAAGAGTTTAGAAATGAACTTGTTGGTAGAGTTGATTATCTCACACTTGAGGACTTTAAGAAATTTCCGAAAGAATATATAATAAATAACGAAGTAATTGAGAAAACTAATTTCAAAACCATGAATGAATTGATTTTCATGGAATAATTGATGTTAAAAATAGAATTATGATAAAATTAAAATCGTTTGGTAAGTTGGCATTATCAATAGTCACAAGTGTTAATGTCTACAGTCAAAATCCGCCAGCAAATATTGTGCTTCCTTCAAATCCAAGAGTGACTACCGATATGTTAACCTCGGGTGATAATGGTTTTGCCATCGGTATCACTTCAAATGGAGGTGGTGTAATAAATAAATTAATTATACCAGGAATTACGGCGAAAAGTGATAATCCTGATAAGGATGTTTCAGGCCCCAAAGCAGATCTTTACGGACGCTCGGGACAAATGACGTTTAGAGATGGTGCACATTCTTCAAAATACAACCCTACTCAAGCAGGGTTTCACGAGCGTTTAGGTACAAGAACTACAGTAGAAACCGTTAATAAAAATGGAACTGCTAAAAAGTTAATTGTAGGCCCATTTAGATTGGCACTTTGGAGGGCTGATAATGGTTATGATTTTACTGAAAATGAGATTGGAGATAATGGCAATGGCGGTAAAGTAGCTTTAAAAGATCCTTATAATGATGATGATAAATTATTCCTAGATAGAACGACAGCAGATCCAAAAGATGAAATTTTGATAGCTGGAGATAATAAAGTTTTAGATATTGATGAAATAGAAGAAGGTCCTGAGATTACCCACACCGATGAGGTAGGAACGCCATTTACTTATTACGGAACTTACGAAGACATGATTGGCGAATCTGGTTTTACAGATGCATCTGGATCTATTATCAGACATTATTATGAGGCACGATATTATAATGAAGCCGATCATAGTTTAGAACAATTTAGGTTTGGAACGATAAGAGCGGATAGTAAGCAAGATGCTGGAAAACCTATTTTAAAAAGTGATTTATTCAAGAAGCCTGCAACAAGTTTATTTCCTATACCTCTAGCATACTTAAAAGACAGTGGTTATAAAACAGATTATAAAGATTTGAGTAACATGTCTAATGCCTGGAATCTGCGTATGGATAACGATTATTGGGAGCCTGCATTTCGCTTTGTTTTTAATCAAGACACAGATGCTTGGGTACGTACTGCTAGAGGTGAAAAACCTAAAAAGCCTGTTTTTAGATCGGATACAGGGAATTTTAAGGAAATATTTATGCTGACTAGTGAAGAGGATGTGGATAGCGATGTAGGATTTGCATTAATGCTTTTTAGACCAAAATCAGTAATTAATGATAAGCAAATAGTAGGAAGAAAGAAAGTAAATGGGGTATGGGAGAATATTTATGAATTGAGAAGAACTTTTGAATCATATGCTTCAGAAAGTTTTTTAAGAATTCCAATCTCTGCAACTTCTAGAGGAATGAGTACTTTTGGTTTTAGAAATAGAGTAGATTATTTACTTAATCCTGATGCATTGGTTGATGGAATTCGAGAAGTGTATCGAGCAGAATATTATATTGTTTATGGTACGCCAAAGGAATGTCTTGATAATTTAGCTAAGATTGAAGCTTTTGCTGCAATAGAATCTAGTTTAGACGTTGAAGATTTGTATTTAGATACATTAACCTCTGTTTATCCTAATCCAAGTTCCAATGGTGTATTTCATTTAAGACAATCTGCACCTTGGACCGTATATACACTTCAGGGACAAAAGCTAAAAACGGGAAATAGTAATCTAGTTAAACTATCCCATCCAAAGCCGGGTATTTACATAATTAAGCAAGCAGGTAAAGTGTGTAAAGTTGTAGTGAAATAATAATTAATATCAATAATATTTAAGAAAAAGTGGGATTCAAAGCTAAATACATGCTTTTAGTTAATTGTCATTTTTTACACGAATTCAAGAATAAAAACATTTACAGATTTTTACAAAATCAATGCATCCGTGTTAGTTTTTAAGAGTATGATTTTGTCCTAACAGTTGAATTCTTGATTTTTTTATCTCTTTAATTTATTGTGCTATAATCAAGGTGTTCTATATGCCGGCCGACAGGAGTTCTGTATGACGATGAACTTTATAAATGATTGCGGATATTCTGAAAATAAAATAATTATTAAAAAATGACAAAAAAAATAAGCATCATAATTTTATTTGTAACTATAGCTGTATATAGTTTTTACGCCTATGTTCAATTTGAAAACGAGTCATACATATGTCAAAGCAAAGAAAAACCCTGTGAATGTGAAGGCTCCGAGATATTCAACTTGCATGTACAAGAGTGCTTAGACATAATGGAAGCGACGGCTCTAAAATATTCTGAAACGGGTGTTGCTGTAGTATCATTTGTTCCTGGGGAGGACACAAAATCTTGGAATTCAAGAATGCGAGTAGTAGGAACGTTAAGTACAAAGAACCATAATTTTTTAGGCGTTGCAAGTGCTAAATCTGCGGAAATGGCTGTTACACTTCAGAATTCAGGTACTAACAATAGACCTCCTTTAATTGGTGAATTAGGATATAAAGGAGGAGTGATTAAAAAAGTATCATGCGGTTACTTAATTGCAAGTTTTTCTGGAGCACCTTCAGAAATTGATGCTGAAATTTCAAAAGTAGGGGTCGATTTTCTATCAAAATTATTAGAGTCTCACTAAGTCCTTAGATAAGTGTTTCTTTTTTTCTTATAATCGCAGTAGTCTGAGTTAGTATATTTATTTCGAGATTTCACTGTATTATTTTTATTGTTATTAGAAAATATACTTCTTTTTCTTAAAAAGAATTCTAGTAGTACCTTCTCAATATTATACAAAGTTTTTGTTTCATTTTAACTTAAAGTCTTTACTTAAAAATAATTCCTGTTGTAGGAAACTCTTTCTTTTAAGCTTTGATAATACACGCTACTTTGTTTTAGTCTTATAAAATAATGTTTCACACGATGACTTGTTATTTTTTATAAAAAAATCGATTCTATATCTATAATTTTCTTTTCTATGTACCTGTTTAGTGGTTTATGTTTTGTTTGTTGATAAAGTAGACGAACCTGATACGGCAGGATGAACAAAATAGTCTAAATATATAATTTACACCCCAATTAATAAAAGTAAATCTATTTGGGTATGGCTACAGCATGATGATGACATGTAATGGTTAATGTTTAATAAGATTTATCAACCAACTATTTTAACTAAAACAATAAGACTAATGAGAAAAAAATTAACTAAATTTTATTTAATGTTTTTATTGAGCGCCTTTTGGTGTTGCTCGATATATGCACAGAGCCTCACAGATGTACAGGGGGTGATTCTTGATGCTAAAGGTAATTTGCCGTTGCCAGGAGCAACGGTTATGGTAAAAGGAACTTCGAGGGGAACGGTGACCGATTTTGATGGTAATTATAGTATTAAGGCCACCTCCAATGATGTGCTTCAGATTTCTTTTATTGGGTATAAATCTGTAGAAGAAGTAGTAAATGGGCGAATCAAAATTGATTTCAAACTAGAGGAAGATAGTGAGCAACTTTCCGAAGTAGTAATTGTAGGTTTTGGCGAGCAGAAAAAAGCGACTGTAACAGGGGCGATATCTTCAATTAGTACTAAAGAACTTAAACAAAGTCCAGCAGCAAATCTAGCAGTAACTTTAGCTGGAAGATTGCCTGGTCTTACTTCTATTCAAACTTCAGGAGAACCAGGTCGAGATGTTACCCAACTTTTTATTAGAGGGCAGGGAACTATCAATGCACGATCTCCAATTATTTTAGTTGATGGAGTTGAGCGTGATTTAACTTATATGGATCCTAACGAGGTGGAATCTGTAACTATTTTAAAAGATGCTTCTTCAACGGCTATTTTTGGGGTAAGAGGTGCTAATGGTGTAATTCTGGTAACAACTAAGCGAGGGACTTCTGAGGTGCCTGAAGTGAATGTATCTATGGAATCGGGTGTTCAAACTTTTACAAGATTGCCGCAACCAGTAAATGCATATGAATTCGCAACATTAAGAAATTTGGCTCAGAATAACGATGGGTTAGGGAATGCTTATTCTGCGGAAGCTTTAGAGGCATACAAATCGCATTCAGATCCCGAAAAATATCCAGATACCGATTGGGCTGGACTTTTAGTAGAAGATTTTGCTCCACAGCAAAGAATAAACCTTAATATTTCTGGAGCAAGTAAGGCTGTTAAATATTATATTAATGCAGGATATTTAAATCAAGGTGGGTCATTTAAAACTGAAAAAGATTTGAATTATGATCCCAGTTTTAAACTGGATCGTTACAACTTTAGATCCAATATAGATATGCAGATTAATAATAACCTAAAGGCATTCCTTAATTTAGCTGGTTATGTTGAAAAACAAAATGCACCATTTTCAGTTGGTACAGCCTCAACGGGACAAGGAGGGTCTTCCCCTTCTGTTAACATATTAGCGGGTATTCTTGATATGCCATCCAATGTGCCAGGCCCTGTTTCTCCTAGTGGTGCAGTTGTAACTGTTACTGAGTTAGTTAATCCTGCTTATGGCTTATTGAATAGGACAGGATATAGACAACAAACAAGGAACAACACTACAGCAACTTTTGGAATGGAACAACAGTTGGATTTTATAACAAAAGGCTTATCAGCTAAAGCTGTTATGTCCTTTGATACAAAGGGGACAAATAATTTGAATGCTAGTAAAAGTTATATCCGAGAAATACAGGTGATTGATAAAACAGCATCAGGAAGGGATAGTATTTATTATAAGAATTTTTCTGATGATGTAGAAACTCCTTTAAATATTTCAGGAAGTAGAGCGTTTCAAAGTTTTTCAAATTTTCAAGCGTATTTGAATTATAAGCGATCTTTTAATAAGCATGATGTAAGTGGTTTATTACTTTATCAACAGCAAAAAGAAATTATTAATGAACAACTTCCTTATAACCTTATAGGGGTTTCTTCTAGGGTCACCTATGCCTACGATGATAAATATTTTTTAGAGTTTAATGCAGGTTATAACGGTTCAGAACAATTTGCTCCTGGAAATCGATTTGGCTTTTTTCCAGCAGTTTCAGGAGGCTGGTTGGTTTCTAAAGAAAACTTTTGGAATGTAAAAGGAATTGATAGGTTAAAAGTTAGAGGTTCTTATGGGAAAGTAGGTAACGACAGGATTGGAAATGATAGATTCTTGTATTTAGATGATATATCAGTAAGTGGAGGAGGTTATTCATCTAGTTTGGATCAAGGGAGAAGAATAGCTATTAATCAATTAAGAAATGGAGAGTTACAATGGGAAGTTGCAAATAAAATTAATATTGGTTTAGAAGTCGATTTTTTAAAGTCTTTTGAATTAATTGTAGATGTATTTAGTGAAAAGAGAGACAATATTTTAAGAAATAGGGGAACAATCCCTATTTTAAACGGATTGTCAACTAACGTTTTACCACCTGTTAATATTGGGGTTGTTGAGAATAAAGGTTTTGAAGTGGAATTGAATTATAAAAAAGCGTTTTCACCAGATTTTTTTGTTAGAGGAAGGGCGTTTGTAGGTTACGCAAGAAACGAACAAAAATTTGCTGATGAACCATTATTACCAGAAGACTACGCTTATAGATACAGACAAACAGGTTATAGAATTGGTCAAAATTTCGGATATATTGTTGAGAAATATTTTGATACTCAAGAAGAGATTGATAACTCTCCAGTACAAATTGTTGGTGGGCATGAATCTAGACCAGGAGACTTTAAATACAAAGATCTTAATGAAGATGGTATTGTAGATCAGAAGGATATTGCACCAATTGGGGCTTCAACCATACCTGAAACTTCTTTCGGACTAGGATTGAGTACAACTTATAAAAATTTTGATTTGAGTGCTCTTGTACAAGGGGTTGCCAATGTAGATAAATTTTATAGTGGTAGAGGGACTTTTGCCAGTGGACAAACCAATTATTTTGACCAACATTTAACTAGTTGGACTCAAGAGCGTGCGGATAATGGAGAGCCTATTAATTTTCCTAGATTGAGTACCGAACCATCTCCAAGTGAAAAAGAAAATTCCTTTTTTATTAGGGACGCCAGTTATGTGAGATTGAAGAACTTAGAAATAGGATACAGAATTCAATTAAAGGGAGTTGCAAATATGCGACTTTACATGAATGGGTTAAACTTAATTACTTGGGATAAATTACCTAGCAAAAATTATGATCCAGAAGCAGCTAACGGCCTTTCTTACCCACTACTCAAAGTATATAGTTTAGGTGTTAATTTGAAATTTTAAAACTGAAAAAATATTAAGAAATGAAAAATAAAATTTTATATCTATTCGTAAGTGCTCTAGTCATAATAAGTTGTGATAAAGCATTAGACATAACGCCAGATGGTAGGCTAACATTAGAAGACGTTTTTAAAGATGAGCGTCAAACGGAAGCATATTTGAACACGGTTTATACCAGCATTCCATCTTATTCCTATTATTACCATTTTTTCACTTATATAGCAGGGGTTACTGATGAATGTCAAGATGCTGCTGTGGGAAATACACCAGGTAATATTGCCAACCTTTGGATTACAGGGGCAATGACCCCCAATTTTAATCCTCTTGAAAATGGACCGGCAGGTCATGGAAAAAATCATTATGACACGTTTTGGGCAGGGATAAGAAACGCTAATGTGTTTTTGGAGAATGTGGAAACAGCCAATATTCCTAATGATAAAAATAGAGAGCGATATAAAGCAGAAGCTTTAATGCTAAGAGCTTTTTATTATCTTGAGTTGATAAAACAATACGGGCCAATGCCTATTGTTACCAAACCTTTTGGTCCAGCATTTGATTATACAACTTTAACTAGGCCAACATTTCAAGAATGTACGGATTTTATAGTTAATGATTGTGATGAAGCCATTGCTAATTCATATTTACCTTTACGTATTACCTTAGAGCCAGAACGTGGGCGCTTTAGTAAAGCTGTAGCTTACGCAATAAAATCACAAGCATTACTTTATAATGCAAGTCCGTTATGGAACCCAGAAAATAACACTGCGAAATGGCAAGCAGCTTCAACGGCTTCAGAAGAGGCCTTGTCAAAGCTTACCGATGGAGGGGAGTATGAGTTGTTCCCGGATTATGAACAATACTTTTTCTCTAGTTCCGATATAAATCCTTCTCCTAGAGATAGAGAAACCATATTGGAAATAAAAGCTACTGGTCATCCTAGTTTTAGAAATACCAATGCCTTACCAAGCATGCCAGGTCAAAATAATGCAGGAATTACACCAACGCAAGAGTTGGTTGATAGTTACGATATGCTAGGAACTGGTGAACCAGCTATCTTAGGGTATAACGACGAAGATCATTTGGAACCTATTATAAATACCAATTCAGGATATGATCCTGCAAATCCTTATGATGGCAGAGATCCTAGATTTTATGCAACCGTATGGTATAACGGAGCACTTTTAGATAATATTGCTGGAAAAATCCATGTTGTTGAAACCTTTTTAGGTGGTGCCGATGCACTTAAAAAAACACCGCCAAACAAAAACAATACCCATACGGGGTACTATTTGCGTAAATTTCATGATCCAAAATTACAGAACGGTCAAAATGCGCAATCTAGATGGAAAAAGTATCATTTGGCTGAAATTTATCTAAATTATGCTGAGGCTGAAAATGAAGCAAATGGACCAACTGTAGAGGCTTATAATGCCATTAATAAAATTAGAGAAAGAGTTGGAATGCCTAATTTACCTGCAGGACTTTCAAAAGATGAATTTAGAAAACGCGTTAGAAACGAAAGAAGGGTGGAACTAGTTATTGAGGAGCATAGATTTTGGGATGTAAGAAGATGGAAAATATTAGACCAAACTGATAAATTGGTGACCGGTATGGAAGTTATAAAAAACGGAGACAATTTTGAGTATGAGCGTTTTGTAACAGAACGAAGAAATGCGTGGCAGGATAAGTTTCTTATTTTTCCAATTCCGATTAAAGATACTTCTATTATTCCTGATTTTAACGATAATCAAAATCCAGGTTGGTAGTGGTTTTTTGAATAATTATTTTATAAGATTTATTTAAAGAGTTAGTTTTTGTTAAAAAGCCGTAGACATTTATGTCTGCGGCTTTTTTTATTCTATTTACCTATAAATGGAGGGGGAGATAAGGTATTTTAAAATGGAGTAATAAGTTATTAGTAATAATATTTAGATTAAAAGGTAGTTAGACTTTTTTATATGGTTAATTACTCCTTCAGTTCTAGTTTTTCAATGACTTCAGCACATTCCCTTCCATTCCGTAAAAACTACATTCCAGAAAAAGCGCTTCATTAAAAAATCTTGGACCTAATCCACGTTTTTTACTTTGCATTCCGCTAATCCTTTCCGTTTCTCTGGAAAGGAACGCTACATTCCAATTCAAAAAAGCGAATCAAGTCCGCTTGAAATAGTGTTAAATAACAGCAATTCGTTTTTACAACCCGATCAGCACATGGCCACTCCATGTTATTACGGGCAAAGCGCTTCACTAAAAAATCTTGGACCCAATCCCAAAGTTTCAATATCTGCATTTTAATAGGTATCCCGAATACCAATAAATCTTTGGTTCAAAGTAACATTTCATTTCTTAAAAAACTTTGAAATAGAGTCCGCTAAATCGGATAAATGTATTTGTCATTGTGTTCCACTTCCTATGATTTGGTATTTCACAAAGTATTTAGACTCACATCCTGAGACACAACTGCTATACCTTTTTTTGACAGCAAAATAACAACATTCAGTTTTGAACGACAGCATAACCAGGCTCACTTCGACTGCGCTCAGCGCAGACTACTCTCGCACTTTTTATATGTCTTAACAAAGCTGAATATCGAAAAAACTAAGCAACAAAAAGAAGGTAACAGCGGTGGCTCTATGGGAAGTAAATCTAAAATGAATCTTATGAAATCTTATAAAATCAATAAAAAGGAAGCGGAACAAAAGTTAAATAAACAAAAGAAGGAAAACGCTCTGGATATAATAAGTAAATCAATAACAAAGCCTTTCTGAAGGGTTCAGATAGGTCAATATTAATCTTTAAATTTTTTTAATTATGAGTACTCTAAAAAACAAAGTACAGTTAATTGGCAACGTAGGAAACTCGCCAGAAATCACAAACCTTGAAAGTGGAAAGAAAGTTGCGAAATTTTCAATGGCTACAAATGAATTTTACAAAAATTCAGAAGGAGAGAAACAACAAGACACCCAGTGGCACAATATTGTGGCGTGGGGAAAGATTGCCGAAATCGTAGAAAAATATGTAGGCAAAGGAAAAGAAGTAGCACTAGAGGGAAAATTGACCTCACGTTCTTATGAAACCAAAGAAGGAGAAAAAAGATATGTTACTGAAGTGGTAATTGATGAAATTCTTCTTTTGGGAATTAAAGGCGAGGATAACGCTACTGAATAATTGAGAATTAAAAGAGAGCGTTCCTGTGGAGAGTAGCGCTCTCTTTTTCATTATTAATCTTATTAAATAGAATACAATGAATGATAAAGTTAAAAAAATAAAAGCTGATTTGCAACATTTTTGTGGTACAGAAATGTTCTTTAAAATCCCATTAATTGGAACTTGTTTTACCGATGGGTTAAAATATTTAGCCAAAGAGGCAGAATGCTATTGGTTGATTACAGATGCATCTGTGATAGCAAAAAGTTTATCAAATAGAAGTTCTTTTATTACTATTGATTTTAAAAGACTTTCTGAAAAAGAACGGTTAGAAAAGCATTGTGAAGCCATTATTAATTATAGTGATGGGAATGATAAAATTTTTGAAACGCATAGATATAATGTAACCGATTTTCCTTTGGATGAATTGCGATTATTTTTTGTAGATAATACGCTAATGCTTCCGAGTGAATATTAAAAAAAGGGTTATGGTATATTTTTAGGAAGTAGAAACTCTAAGAGGTAGTATTCTTATAACTATGTTTAACACTTTAAATCTAATTTAAAATCAGGGCCTTTAATTTTTTAAAGGTCTTTTTTTTGTTCTGTTATTTTAGATTCTGTAATGAAAATTGAGATTTTATAAAGATACTTTTAAACTTCAATTGAAACATTCTTAAAAAAAATAATTTCAATTCGTATTCGAGTAAAAGCCATTACATTTTTGGATGTAATGGTATTTTTTTTTGTCCAGCGAAGCTGGACGAAAAGGAATAGCAAGAGGGTAACACGCTAGCGCGATGTTTCAATTTTTCGTTTTCATAATTCACTAGTGAAATCAGTAGTTTAGAGAGATTGAAGGTTTTAGTTAATAAAATTTCAGCATCAGTTTTTCAGAAAAAACCTTCGCAACCCAATAAAAACGACAGTTTTTTTCAGAAAATATGGATAAAGGATATGAAAAAGAGCGATTTGAGAAGCTTGGAATTAAAGCTTCAGTGGCAGAGCGTTTTCGAAGTTTTTGTAAAAAAATGTCTAAATCGCAATCTATGACGCTGCTTTTGATGCTTGATTTTTTTGAGGATAATAGTATTTCTCCAAATGAAACTATGGGGCCTAATATGCAAACATTGGAAAGTAAAATTAAGAAACGAATTAACGCAGTAATAGCTATTATAAAAGACATTGAAAAAAATCACGATAAGCCCACAACGGCCATGTTGCAATCTTTGTTTATGGAGTTTGAACCTAAAGAAAAGAAACTCATTTTGGAAAAAGAAGTCAAAGAAAATAAAGTACAGTTTGTAGAAAAAACAGATACTAATACTCAATTATAGAATTATGTATATCACAATCACAGCTCAAAAATTAAAGATAATGATTATTGACGTGAATTAAAAATGATAAACCGATGTTAACTAATAAATATCCTTTGGGGTTTTTCCCAACAGCGTTGGAAAAAATGAATAATTTATCTGAAAAATATCGAGACTACCAGTTATTTATTAAAAGGGACGATAATTCAGGTTTAGCATCTGGAGGAAATAAAGTGAGAAAGTTGCAATATTTAATTTACGAAGCTCTAAACAAAGGGTTTGATACAATTATAACCTCTGGAGCTCAACAATCGAATCATTGTAGGCAAACAGCAGCTGCTTGTGCTCAGGCTAAATTAGAGTGTAATTTATTGATAGGAGGAGAAAAACCTAAAATATATAATGGAAATTTATTATTGTCTCAGCTTTTAGGAGCCAAGATTCATTTTAATGGAGAGAATAGGAAAGGGGAAGATATTGAGGACCTTAAAATTAGACTAGAAGCAGAGGGGAAGAAAGTTTATGTTGTTCCGTATGGAGGATCAAATTTATTAGGAGCCTACGGTTTTGTTGATGCAGTAAAAGAACTAAAGAATCAATTAACCGAAATGAATTTGAAATTAGCTATTAAAGAATTAGCAGAAAATGAAGGGATTTTATTAGATCCTGTATATTCTGGAAGAGCATTTTATGGAATGTTAGATTATATAAAAAGTCAGAAAATAAAAAAAGGGGCTAATATTTTATTTTGGCATACTGGTGGTTTGCCTGCTAATTTTTATTATTCTGAGGAATTAATGTGAAAATTTTATTAATCTAATAGAATTTGAACTATATTAGTATTGATTGTGTAGTGGAGGAAAAATAGATCAATTGTTTTAGCTATGTTTTAGCAAAAAAAAAGCCAAGAATAAAATTCTTGACTTTCCCTGGTTTTACTTGTAGCGAGAATGGGGCACGATCCCATGACCTCCGAGTTATGAACTTTAAGGAGTGGATGTTAAAAAACTTTAAAACATAACAAAACTCATTGGTTTTTAGTTGTTTAATTATATGTGGTATTGTTTGATATCAAATAAAATTAATAAAAGTTGTACCTATGTTGTACCTAAAATGTTTATCTTTAGAATATTATAAATTTTAAAAAAATGTCCTCAGTAAAAGCAGTTCTCAGAACAAAATCGAACTCTCAGAAATTATTCCCTATTGCAATACGGATTATAAAGGATAGAAAAACCTCTTTTTTGTATACAGGGCAGTACATTCATAAGAATCAATGGGACAAAAATAAGGGACAAGTAAAAAAATCGCATCCTGACTCATTAAATATTAATCAGCTAATATTTAAAAAACTTTCAAAAGTAAATAGAGGCTTATTAGAAGCAGAAGTTAAAGATGAATATCAGTCATCTATTAATATTAAAAATAAAGTAATTCAAACTCATTCTAGTGATTTTTTTAATGTGGCAGAGATGTATTTAAAGAATATTGCTGATAGGGATAAATCTCACCAATTGGCTATTGAGTTTAAGAGGATAGAAGTTTTTAAAGTATTTCTTGATAGGGATAAACTTTTTTTCAATGATTTAAACATAGAATTACTTAAAAAATTTGAAAATCATTTAATTGTTAAGCTAAAATTGTCTAGGCGAACAATGGTGAATTATATGATTACGATTAGGACTATTTTTAATTTAGCAATAAGAAATTCATTTACCGACATTAAGTTTTATCCATTTGGTAAAGGGAAATATTCTATAAAGTTCCCGGAAACAAAGAAAATAGGACTTAATATTGATGAAATAACTCTCCTAGAAAACATTCAAAACATAACGAAAGCGCAACAATATGCTCTTTCTGTATGGCTTTTGAGCTTTTATTTTGCAGGAATTAGAATTAGTGATGTACTTCAATTAAAATGGGAAGATTTTTTAGATAATCGTTTGCATTATAGGATGAATAAGAATAACAAACTAGTTTCATTAAAGGTACCAGAAAAAGTTCAAAATATTCTTAAAAATCTTGAAAGAGATAAAAACTCAACATATTTATTTAAGGAACTAGAAGGTGTTAATCTAAATGACAATAAACAATTAAGAACTAGGATAAAGACTGCAACAAGAAATTTTAATAGAAGATTAGAAATAATAGCCGAGAAGGCAGGAATAAACAAAAAACTTAGCATGCATATTGCTAGACATAGTTTTGGAAATATATCTGGTGATAGAATTCCGATACAAATACTTCAAAAACTATACAGACATTCTTCTGTAACAACTACAATTTTATATCAGTCGAATTTTATGCAAAAAGAAACAGATGAAGCTTTAGATAAAGTTATTGATTTCTGAGGTCTTTCTAAAAAAAACTTATTTGTCTGATAGAATGAGTAACTATCCAAATTTATTTTCTATAAGATTCATAAGGGGAAGTAAAGAGTGTTAGTTTTTTATGCACCACTTCATGTATATTTCTGTAAATAGATAAATTTTGGTTTTATTTAAGTGAATATGGAAAAAAATATTTGTTCCTAATTTGTTAGAATTAGTTTCATTTGACTTTTGTAATATGTAATAAAGGTATCATGATGAGAGAATAATATAATTTTTATCTTTAGAATAAATTTAGAATTATAAACTAATTTTATTGTTTTAAATTTATCACAATGAAATATCTAATAGCCGAAGACGAAATCGATTTGCAACAATCCATTGTCACGTATCTACAACGTGATGGTAATATCTGTGAAGTAGCATCGGATTTTAGAGAAGCCTCAGGAAAAGCTGCTCTCTATGATTATGACGTGATTATTTTAGATATTAATTTGGTCACAGGAAGTGGGTTAGATGTGCTTAAAACTTTAAAGAAGGAAAAGAAAAAAGCTGGAGTTATAATTATATCAGCAAATAATTCATTGACAGATAAATTAGAAGGTTTAGATTTAGGTGCAGATGATTATATCACCAAGCCTTTTCATTTAGCAGAACTTAATTCTCGTATCAATGCTGTACTTCGTCGTGGAAAATATGGAGGCGATGAAATTATGGAGTTCAATGAGATTAAAATTGATACAAAATCTAGAACAGCCTATGTAAATAGTAAAGCAATAGCGTTAACAAGAAAAGAATACGATTTATTAGTGTTCTTTATTTCAAATAAAGGGCGTGTACTTTCAAAAGAAATTATAGCAGAACATCTTTGGGGAGACGATAGTGATTTATTAGATAATTTTGATTTTATTTACGTGCACATCAATAATTTACGAAAAAAGTTAACTGCTGAAGGTGCTAAGTATATCAAAACAGCTTATGGTAGTGGTTATAAATTTATAGAAGATTAATAAGTGAATAAAAAAATAAAACTCATAAAAAAAACATCTAGAACATTTCTGCTTACAGGTTTGTTCTTGGCAATATTGAGTTCTATTGTGTTATATTTTTACACCAAAAATATTTTAGAGAGTGAAGTTGAGGAAGTTCTCTACTCAACAGAGGTAAGAGTTGAGAGTGCATTAAAAAATGGTACAGAACAATTTGGATTGCCTCCAGTTATTGAGGTGAATAGGGTAGAAACTCTAGGCAGAGAGGTGTTAAAAGACACTATAATTTATGATCCTTCAGAAGATGAAATGGAATTGTTTAGGGAGCTTTCAGTCTTCAAAAACATAAACGGAACTAACTATCAAATTACGGTAAGGAATATGGTTGTGGAATCTGAAGATTTTGCTTTTGCAATTGTTATCTCTAACGTAGCCATATTTGTATTAGCTTTTATATTTCTGTTTTATTTCAATACAACTAGAAACCTTAAATTATGGAGCCCGTTTTTTAAAAATTTAGAACAGATGAAAAGGTTCTCACTAACATCAAAAGAACCTTTAAACTTAGTGGATAGTGATGTTTTAGAGTTTTCAGAATTAAAAACAGAAATTGAAACGCTAACAGATAAAGTAAGGTCAGATTACGAGAGTTTAAAGCAGTTTACAGAAGATGTCTCTCACGAAATGCAAACACCATTAGCAATCATTCAAGCAAAGATTGATAACCTAATTAACGAACAAGAAATAAGTGATAAACAGTTTGAACAGGTAACATCTATTCAAAAGGATATTCAACGCTTAAAACAACTTAATAAAAGAATTACAACCTTAACTAAAATTGACAATAATCAATTTATAAATATTGAAAATGTCAACCTATCAGATTTGATAAAGGAAAAGATTGAAAGCTTTAAAGAACTGCAATTTGCAAACCTAGTCTATACTTCAAAAAACGAACTATTTGTTTCTATGGATGCTTACCTAGCAGACATTCTGATTAATAACTTGGTTTCAAATGCTATAAAACACAGTAAAAAAAATGAAGAGATTACTGTTGTTACTAAAGATAATTTACTTATTATTTCAAACTTTGGAGAAAAAGCTTTGGCGCATCCCGAAAATTTATTCTTACGTTTTTACAGAGAATCTAGCGCTAATCAATCCACAGGTTTGGGGCTAGCAATTGTTAAGAAAATCTGTGATTTATATGGTTTTAAAATTTCATACCAATTTGAGGTTGATCATCATGTGTTTTCAATAGATTTTTCTGAATAATAGAGGTATAGTTTGGTTATTGTAAAACCGTAAAATTCACTTATAATAATGCTTGTTATTTAATTGTCGAAATGAAAAGACGAAACAGAACATGAACATTAATTATGGAAACAATAGAACAAGTATTTGAGTCAAAAAATATACGTCTTACAGCAATGCGTATGTTAATATATAAGTTTCTTACAGAAAAAGAAGTCGCTGTTACATTGAGTGATATAGAAAATGCATTTGAGAAAGCAGAAAGGACAACCTTGTATAGAACCATAAAAACTTTTGAAGAAAAAGATATTGTACATCAAATAGATGATGGAACAGGAATCACTAAATACGCATTATGTGAGAAAGGTTGTAGTTGTGAGATTGAGACAGATTTACATTTGCATTTTCACTGCAATAACTGTAATGAAACCATATGCTTAACAGAGCATAAAATTCCACAAATTAAAGTGCCAGAAGGCTTCGTTTCTGAAAACGTAAACTTGGTGGTTAAAGGTATTTGTGATAAGTGTAGTGGTTAAGAAACTTACATTTACTACATTCTATTTTATATTTTTTAGCCGTTCCCAACACATATATCCAACGCTCTAAAAATCAAAATAGTTAAAATTCACAACTATATATTTAAGTATTTGCTTAAATACGTAATTAATTATATGTTTGTTCGACAAAGCAAATATCTTTAATAAAAATATATACACAAATGAAATTAGAAATAACCTGTACAAGGGCGGAAGCCAACCATAAGCAGTTACAAAACTGTATGGAGACATTGGATAATATGGAAGGGAGTTTTCAAAAAATGACAAAACTTTTATCAATTGCCGGAAGCGATGTAAGATTGAAAATTCTTTATTTATTGAATTTAGAAAATGAATTATGCCCTTGTGATTTAGCAGATATTCTAAAAATGAGTGTTCCTGCGATCTCACAACATATACGTAAAATCAAAGATGCAGGAATAATCAATTCAAGACGAGATGGTCAAACGCTTTACTACTCATTGAATAAAGATGAAACAGAGATATTTAGTAGCATTTTTAAATCTATAGAATTAATTAGAAAAACAGCATAATTTATAAAGAAATGAAACGAGCATGTTATGAATTTTCTTACACCGTAAGGGAGTTAATAGCGAACTGCATGTGACCGTTAAAAATCAATAAATATAAACATGAAAACAGAAAAAACATCAAAAAATGCAGCATACACAGGTTTATTTGCTGCTGTAGCAGCATCATCTTGTTGCATACCACCTGTTATAGCATTAATAGCTGGCGTTGGAGGAAGTGCGTCTGCCCTATCTTGGATGGAACCATTTAGACCCTATTTAATTGGTTTAGCTATAGTCGCAATTGGCTATGCCTGGTATAATTATTTAAAACCAAAAAGTGCCGATGATTGTGGTTGTGAAGTTGATGCAAAACCAAAATGGTTTCAAACAAAAGGATTTTTAGTTGGTATTACTTTGTTTGCAACGGTTTCAATTGCTTTCCCTTATTATGCTCATATTTTTTATCCTGATAATAAGAAAGAAGTGGTTATAGTCAATCAATCCAATATTCAAACATTAAATTTTGATGTTAAAGGGATGACTTGTACATCTTGTGAAGAACACGTTAAACACGCAGTTAATGAGTTAGAAGGTATTGTAAATATCAAGGCTTCCTATGAAAAGGCAAACGCAGAAGTGGAGTTTGATAATACAAAAACGACTAAAGAGAATATAGAAAAAGCAATAAACTCAACAGGATATAAAGTAATTAATAAAGAAAAAAATGAGTAATAAAACAATAAATTTAAACATCAACGGAATGACTTGCTCTGGGTGTTCATCACATATTGAAAAAGATTTAAACGTTAAAGACGGAATTGTAAGTAGCTCCGTAAATCATGAAACAGGAGAAGGGAAATTTGTATATGACACCAATAAGATAAGTAATCAAGATGTTATTAATGCAGTAAACAATATAGGAAATTATTCAGTTATTGAAGATATTGAAAAGGAAGATTGCTGTATTACAAATGCCAAAGATTATGATGGGCAGCATAAATTCGATTTAATTGTTATTGGTGGTGGTTCAGCAGCATTTTCAGCAGCCATAAAAGCGGAAAGCATTGGTTTAACTATTTTAATGGTAAATGATGGATTAGATTTTGGAGGAACCTGTGTCAATGTTGGCTGTGTACCTTCTAAAAATTTGATTAGAGCTGCCGAAACAGTATATCATGCAACACATTCTAATTTTAAAGGAATTAAACCAAAAGGTGTTGAAATTGATTTTACGCAAATTATAAAAGACAAAAAAGCATTAGTTGCCACATTACAACAACATAAGTATATGGATGTGGTAAGTGATTTCAAAAACTTAACAATGCTTAAAGGTTGGGCAGAATTTGTAGATAATAAAACAATTCTTGTAGATGGAAAAGATACATACACCGCAACTAACATCATTATAGCAACAGGAGCAACAACAAACATTCCTAACATTGAAGGACTAAATAAAGTAGGCTACTTAACAAATGTATCTTTATTCGATTTAGAAGAAAAACCAAAAAGCTTAACCATAATGGGAGCTGGATATATCGGATTGGAAATTGCAATGGCATATAACCGTTTGGGAGTAAAGGTTCGTATCATTGAATTTACAGATAGACCATTACGTAGTCAAACCAACGATATTACAGATGTTTTAGAAGCACAAATGAAAAGTGAAGGGATTGAAATCCTTCCAAATTTTAGAGCTATTAAATTTGAAAAAGATGGTGATAAAACCATTATTCATTGCAAATGTCCTGATGGTTCTACCACTCAAATTATTGAAGAAGGACATATTGTTGTAGCTACAGGTACAAAACCAAATACGTCTAAATTAGGTCTAAAAAATATTGACTTAAAACTGACTGATAAAGGACATATTTTAGTTAACGAAAAAATGGAAACTAATATTTCCAATATTTATGCAGTAGGTGACGTAACAAACACACCACCTTTTGTTTATACAGCAGCAAAAGAAGGAAGTACAGCAGTAAATAACGCCTTTTCATTATCCAAAAATAGTGTGGATTATACATCGTTACCTTGGGTAGTATTTACAGATCCACAAATTGCAGGAGCAGGTATGGATGAAGTAGAAGCCGAAAAAAAAGGTATCCCTTTTGAAGTATCTAAATTAGATTTAATTCACGTTCCAAGAGCATTAGCAGCTCAAGATACCAGAGGATTTATAAAGCTAATTCGCAATACGGAAACGGATAAATTAATTGGTGCAAGAATAATAGCACCAGAAGGAGGTGAACTCATTCAACAATTAAGTATGGCTATTAAATTTGGAATTACAGTAAAAGATTTGGCTGAAAGTTTTTATCCATACTTGACACTTGGTGAGGGCATCAAATTAGCGGCCATTACTTTTGGAAAAGATGTTTCTAAATTGAGTTGTTGTGCGAGTTAATCCTTATGCTAATAGCTATACATATTTGCAAACATTGCCAACAATGCACTTCCATTGCACTTAATAAAACAGCATCTTTGAGTGTTATTAATTTTATTATGAAAAAAAGATGCTCAATTTAAAATATTTAAAACCCAATTCAGAAGTAGAACATAGTCACGATGATGGTCACGGTCATAGTGGTGGTCAACCAAATAATTTCAAAGCCTATTTACCAGCAATCATAAGTTTTTCAATGTTAATGATTGGTATTGGATTAGATTATTTTGACATAGCTTTTTTCAAAGATTGGTTACGTATTGTTTGGTACGGTATCGCTTATTTTCCAGTTGGACTTCCTGTTGTAAAAGAAGGTTGGGAAAGCATCAAAAAAGGAGATGTGTTTACTGAGTTCTTTTTAATGTCCATAGCAACTATTGGAGCATTTATCATTGGCGAATATCCTGAAGGTGTTGCAGTAATGTTGTTTTACGCAGTTGGGGAATTATTCCAAAATGCAGCAGTAACCAAAGCAAAAGGAAATATAAAAGCTTTGTTAGATGTACGGCCAAATGAAGCTTTGGTTTATCGCAACAATAACTACATTTCTGTAAGTCCTGAAACAGTCGAAATTGGGGAAAAAGTGCAAGTCCGTGTCGGAGAAAAAATCCCTTTAGATGGTATTCTACTTTCCGATAAAGGTTCATTCAATACAGCAGCATTAACAGGCGAAAGTAAACCTGATACGATTGCAAAAGGCGAAAAAGTATTTGCAGGCAGTATTAATATGGATGGCGTTATTGAAATAGAATCCACAAAAGAGTTTAAGGATAGTTCCATTGCACGTATTCTCGATATGGTGCAGAATGCCACAGCTCGCAAATCGAAAACAGAATTATTCATCAGACAATTCGCTCGCATTTACACACCAATAGTTGTTTTTTTAGCAATAGGTGTTACGTTTCTTCCATACTTTTTTGTAGATGATTATGTATTTAGAGGTTGGTTGTACCGTGCCTTGATTTTTCTTGTAATTTCTTGTCCTTGTGCTTTGGTAATATCAGTACCATTAGGTTATTTCGGTGGATTGGGTGCAGCTTCAAAAAATGGAATTTTGTTCAAAGGAGCTTCATTTTTAGATGCCATGACCAAAATAAACACCTTGGTAATGGATAAGACAGGAACGGTTACTAAAGGTGTTTTCAAAATCAAAGAAATTAAAGCTATTGGTTGGGATGAAAAAGAGTTTATGAAATACCTTATGGAGATGGAAGAACAAACTACACATCCCATTGCAAAAGCCATTCTAGAATATAAAGATAAAGGTACAGATTATGAGGCTTCCGAAGTATCTGAAATAGCAGGAAAAGGTTTAAAAGGCATTGTAAATGGTAAAACTGTTTTAGTTGGTAACAAAGCCCTAATGATAGCTAATAATATTGATGTTTTAGAGGAAACAGAAACTATTGTAGAATCGATTGTTTTGGTTGCGATTGATGCCAAATTCGCAGGTTATGTGGTTATAGCAGATGAATTAAAAGACGATGCAAAAGAAACGATTACTGCATTACATAAACTAGGTGTCAAAAACATAATGATGCTCTCTGGAGATAAGGATTCCATAACTCAAAAAGTAGCTTCCGAATTAAATATCGAAATTGCCAAAGGCGGTTTGTTACCAGAAGATAAATTAAATGAAGTTGAAGTTTTAAAACAGAATCCTGAAAATAAGATTGCTTTTATAGGAGATGGAATTAACGATGCACCAGTTTTAGCAGCTAGTGATGTAGGAATTGCTATGGGTGGTTTAGGTAGTGATGTCGCAATTGAAACCGCAGATGTTGTTATTCAAACCGACCAACCTTCAAAAGTAGTAAAAGCCATTAAAATTAGTCGTTCCACAAGAAAAATCGTTTGGCAAAATATCATATTAGCATTTGGTGTCAAAGTAATTGTACTGATTTTAGGAGCAGGCGGTTTAGCTACCATGTGGGAGGCAGTATTTGCAGATGTTGGTGTTGCATTATTGGCGATATTAAATGCTATAAGGTTGCAAAAGATGCAATGGAAAGATTAGAAATATAATTTAAAACACATTCTTTAATATCTCTTTAGATTTGAATAGTACTTTTGCGGGTATAAAAATTGAATCTAATGATAAAACAAACGCTTACAATATTTATACTTTTTATTTCATTCCTTTTAAATGGACAAGAAACAATTACTATTTCTGGTCAAATAATAGAACAAGAAACACAACACACTTTTCCTTTTGTAACAATTTCTATAAACGATGAATCTACAAACAACATTGTTACAGGGACTATTAGTGATGATGATGGTCGGTTTGAGATTAAGGATTTAAAAATAGGTAAGTACATTGTAAATATTAGTTATTTAGGATTTGAAACAGTACAGCGAAAAATTTCTTCGGGTGGATTAAATCCAATTTTCGATCTAGGTAAAATAGAACTTAAACCTTCTACCGAATCTTTAAACGAAGTGACTATTGAAGCAAAACGAGCTACTGTAAACTCTGCTTTAGATAAAAAATCATTTAGCCTAACCGATAATGTAGCACAATCTGGCGGTTCTGTTGTTGATGCTATGAAAACAATGCCAGGAGTCGCTTTCGACCAAGACGGAAAAGTGGTGCTACGGGGTAGTGACAAGGTAGTGGTGTTAATAGATGGCAAACAATCAAGCCTTACAGGTTTTGGAAATCAAAAAGGATTAAATAATATTCCAGCTTCTAATATTGAGCGTATTGAAATTATTAATAACCCTTCAGCAAAATACGATGCTAATGGTTTTGCAGGAATTGTAAATATTATTTATAAGAAAGAAAAACAAACAGGCTTAAACGGTGATGTTGGTTTGTCTTTTGGTTTGGGAGCTTTATCTAAACGCAGAGAAGATACACCTACGGATTATGGAAGCTTTTCGGTAAACCCTAAACTGATTCCAAGTTTAAATCTTAATTACAGAACGGATAAGCTTAATTACTTTTTACAATCAGAATTTATAATTCAAGAAGCTTTACCAAATAATGAGTTTACAACGAGAAACTATGATGATGGCCGTAATATCATTTCACAAGTTCCCGAAAACAGACGACAGTTTCGTTCTATAATTACGGGAGGAGTTGATTGGGAACTTAGCGATAATGATGCTATTACCTTTTCTGGAATGTACGACAGAGAAAAACATATTGATACCTCGCAAGTTGCATTTATTAATTTAGATAATAACGTTCGAAATCGTTTGTACACTTGGAAAGAAGAAGAGATAACAAGCTATATAAATGTAGCAACAAATTATAAGCATAACTTTGCTCAGGCAGGTCATTCGTTCACGGCGAATGCTCAATATACAAGAGGTCTAGAAGATGAAAGTTATTTTCTAAACGATAGTTCTGCCATTAGAATTGGTAGAGATATGACTAATATTAGAGCGATTGAGCACACCACAAGCTTATCAACAGATTACACTCGAGCATTAAGTAGTGGTAAAGTAGAAGCTGGTGCAAAAGTTAGATTTAGAAATTTACCTGTAGATTATACTATAAATAGAGGAAATCAATCTATAATCTATCCTAATTTAGGTAAATTTTCAAAATGGAAAGAAAATCTTTATGCATTCTATGGGAATTACCTTTTAGAAAAAGAAAACTTCGATGTTGAGGCAGGACTTCGAGCTGAACAAACTGAGGTGTCTTATCAATTAGACCCAACAAATACTTATTACGCTTCTAATGATAAATATGATTATTTTGAATTATTTCCAAGTGTACGATTCACATATAAATTGAATGATAAAAGCAAATTCTCATTGTTTTACAACCGTCGTGTAGACAGACCAGGAGAACCAGAATTACGCATTTTTCCAAAATACGATGATCCTGAATTATTAAAAGTCGGTAATCCTTATTTACGTCCACAGTTTACAAACAGCGTAGAAGCAGCGCATCGTTATAATTGGGGTTCAGGCTCATTGTTTACAGCCGTTTACCACAGACAGATTAAAGGCGCTTATCAACGTATATTTAGTGTAGATAACAGCAATGCAGATTACGATATTGTAAATAAAATATACCAAAACACAGGAGAAAGTACTAATACAGGATTTGAGTTATTGTTTAGTCAAGACTTAACCGAAAACTGGAAATTAACAGCAAGTACCAATGTTTACAAAAACAGTATTAATGCTTATGATGGTACATTGCTGTTTCCGTTTGTAAGAACGTTTAGCATTGATAAATCATCAGATACAGCAGGCGATTTTAAAATTTCAAACGCATTTACATTGCCTTATGATATTGAAGCGCAAGTTACGGGACTTTATTATTCTAAACGTAATATTCCACAAGGAGAAGAGTTGGCAAGGTCTTCAGTAGATTTAGGTTTAAAGAAATCTATTTGGGATAAAAAAGGAGAAATTACATTGTCAGCAAGTGATTTGTTCAACAACTTTGGATTAATGCAACGCATATCAGGAGAGGGCTTTACAGCGACTTATGAAAATTATTATGAAACTCAAATTGTAAGATTAGGAATGAAGTATAAGTTTTAATAAGAGATAGCTTAAGTTTTTCTTTAAAATCACATCTTACTTTTATAATACAATATAAGCCCTGTAAGAGAAAGTAGGTTTATGGTTAAGAAAGTCCTCTTTCTTTTATCAGGCACAATTAAACCAATAATAATTATGAAAACTCAAACATTAAATAAGGTTGCAGAAATATCAGCTTTATTTTGGCTAATGAAAATAATAGCGACTACGTTAGGTGAAACATTGGGAGATTTTATAGCGCAAACTTTAGGCTTGGGATATTCTGTTGGTATTTTAATTACGTTAGCGTTTTTTTTAATCGTTCTAAGTGTTCAGTTGTATTCAAAAAAATACGTCCCATTATATTTTTGGCTTGTTATAATTGCAACAACAACATTAGGAACTGAGATTTCCGATTTTATGGATAGAAGTCTTGGGCTAGGTTATACATATGGTAGTTTAGTTTTAGCTGTAGGCTTAATTACAACACTTTCAATTTGGTATAGTAAATACAAGAATTTAGAAGTCTATCCTATTATAAATAAAAACAAAGAGTTGTTTTTTTGGACCGCAGTGTTATTTTCAAATAGTTTGGGTACTGCCTTCGGTGATTATTTAAGTGATGAAATTGGTTTAAGTTATTTAGTTGGAGCATTAGTTACTGCATTGATCATAGCATTCGTAATTTTATTACATTATTTTACAAAAGTGAATCAAATACTATTATTTTGGATTGCCTTTGTATTTACTCGACCATTTGGTGCTACTTTTGGCGATTTTCTTACTAAACCTTTGATTAAGGGTGGTTTAGATTTAGGGACATTACAAGCATCTGCAGTTTCGGTGGTATTAATAGCAATATTTATTTATATTTCTCATTTGCAACATCAAAATAAATTATTAAAAGATAGGCTTTAGATTTACTTGAAATAATCTTTAGAATTGCTGGCTAAATTTATAGTATTAATTTAAAATACGAAAAAATGAAATCATTAAAAGTAATTCTAGGTGTTTTTTTAGCCTGTACCATGTTTGCTTTTATCTCTACAGGAGATAAGGCACCTCAAAAAGTAACAGATGCATTTGTAAAGAAATTCCCAAATGTTAAAAAGGTTAAATGGGAAAAAGAAAACGAGACTGAATGGGAAGCGGAGTTTAAAGTCAATAAAGTTGAGTATTCTGCTAATTTTAAAGAAGACGGCACTTGGAAAGAAACAGAACATGAGATTGATGAAAAAGAAATTCCTCAAACTGTAAAAGTAGCATTAACCAAAGGTTTTCCAGGTTACGAGATAGAAGAGGCGGAAATCTCTGAAACAAAAGAGGGAACAGTTTATGAGTTTGAAATAGAAAAGGGAGAGTCTGAAATGGAAGTTGCTATTGATGTAAATGGTACCATTATAAAACAGGAAGTAAAAAAAGATGATGAAGAGTAATTTTTTATGATTCATCAGTTAATTTTAAGTTTAAAAAGCGTTCAGATCTGCTTAAGGTCTGGACGCTTTGTTTTTTACAAATAGAGTGCTGATTTATTCTCTATTTATGTACTTCTAGAGCAAGGCTTAAGATTTACTTTAGAATTGCTCTATATATTTATAGGTCAATTGATATAATCAAACATTAAATGAAAAAATTAGATTTTTTAAAGCCTATATTTAACTTTTTTTTACTCGGATTATTAATTACTACTTTAAGTAGATTAATACTTTTTATTGGGTTTATGCCTCGTGTTACCGAAACAGAACAGTTTTGGTTAATTTTCCCAATAGGATTACGGATGGATATTATTTTGTTATCCTATATGGCCGTTTTGCCAACCGTATTAATATTGTTAGTTCCCTTTAAGTTTTTATTAAAAATCTCCATTTTTATAAGATATTTTTTTGTTCTATGTCTGTTTTTAATATTGTTTATGGAGTTGGCAACTCCCAACTTTTTAATACAATATGATACTAGGCCAAATCGACTTTTTGTAGAATATTTAATATACCCTAAAGAGGTGTTTAGTATGCTGTTAAAAGGTTTTCTAGGGATAATTATAGTTGCAGTTATGGTATTATCTGCCAGTGTTTATTTTCTACTTAAAAAATCTAAAAAGTGGTTTTCAGTTAGGGAAGCGGTGTCATATGGTTATCAGTTGAAGGCGGTAATTCCTGTTTTATTTTTATTGTTCTTTGGGTTAAGATCGAGCCTTACGTCAGTTAGACCAATAAATGCAAGTGATGCTGTTTTTTCAAAAAATCAGTTTGTAAATAGTTTAGCTTTAAATTCTCTTTATACGGTTGGTTTTGCGGTTTACTCTCTAAAGAATGAGGAAAACGGGATTAAAATGTATGGTCGTATAGCAAAATCAGAAGCTTTAGTTAGAGTAAAGAAATACATGACGGCCAAAGCTGATGATTTTACTAATACCGAAATACCTTTGTTGCATCTTCAAAGAAGTACTCACAAAAGAGATAAACCTTATAATTTAGTCATTTTTTTACAAGAAAGCTTGGGCGCAGAATATGTTGGTGTCTTAGGAGGCTTACCGCTAACTCCTAATTTAGATAAACTATCCACCGAAGGTTTGTTATTCACGAATTTATACGCAACGGGTACAAGAAGTGTTCGTGGTATTGAGGCCGTTACTACAGGGTTTTTGCCTACACCATCTAGAAGTGTTGTGAAATTAGGGAAATCTCAAAATGGATTTTTCTCATTAGCAGATGCTTTAAAGCGAAAAGGGTATCAAACTAGTTTTGTATATGGAGGTTCTGCAAACTTTGATAATATGGCTTCATTTTTTAATGGTAATGGATTTGATGACATTATAGATGAAAGAGATTATTCTAAAGAAGACTATGATTTTAAAGGAACTTGGGGCGTCTCCGATGAGTCTCTTGTAAAAAAAGGAAATGCACTTTATAAATCGTATAAAGGAGAGCCCTTTTTCTCATTAATGTTTTCTAGCTCTAATCATGAGCCATTTGAGTTTCCTGACAACAAAATAGAATTGTACGATAGAGAAAAAGGCACGGTAAATAATGCTATTAAATATGCCGATTATGCTATTGGAGAGTTTTTTAAAATGGCAAAAAAAGAAGACTATTATAATAACACGATATTTATAATAATAGCTGATCATAACACGCGTACTTGGGGGGACGATCTTATTCCTGTAAATAAATTTCATATTCCTGCCTTAATCATAGGTCCAAATATTGAAAAAGGAATTACCTACGACAAATTATTATCTCAAATAGATATTCCACCAAGTTTACTAGATTTAATAGGGTTAGACATGGAAACGCCAATGGTAGGAAGAAATATATATGAACTCAACGATTCGGAAAAAGGAAGGGCTATCATGCAATTTCATACTACAAATGCCTTTAGATATGGTGATGACTTAATTGTTTTACAACCAGATAAAGAAGCATTACAATTTAAAGTTACCGAAAATGATGTACTAATTCCCGAAAGTAACGTGAACACCGATCTTGTTCAAGATGCAATTAGTCATGTAATAACGGCTTCTGAATCTTATAATAATATGGAGTATAGGCTACCAAAAGAAACTGTTAACACTGATTTGTAAAATTATACAAGAAATATAATATTACTTTCCATGCTAATAATTTGATTTATTCTTATGAGATTAATTTCAATATGAATGAGTCTTCTATTATATATAACAGGGGCATTTTGGATTCAATAATACTGTAGGTGTTATAATTATTGTATTAATTCAAGTGAGTAAAAATGCTTCTAGTGGTGTAAATAATAAACTTAAAAACATACTATAAAGAAAAACTTCTAGTCTATTCGTTTTTAAATTAAGTGCCATGATAATTTAACTTTAAAAAGTTTTACTAATATAAAAACCATATTGTTTATTCTCAATTTGTGGTATAAAACTCATTCCTTTTACTTTCTTAAAGGGATTCCATTTAATGATGGGGTCAAAGAGATACACCAATTGTGTAACTAAAATACCTATACCAGCACTCACAATCACATCACTAATCCAATGAGCATTATTCATGACTCTAAACGCTCCTGTTGTAGTTGCAATAGCATAACCACTATAAGCTAGATAAGGAGAACTATCTTTAAATTCTTGAAATAATATCCCCGCCGTGGTAAATGCAAAAGAGGTATGACCTGAAGGAAAAGATTGTAAACCATCACCACCGCTTGGCCTACGTTTATTAGTCCATCTTTTTAATCTATATGTAATAAAATCAGAAACTAAAATAGCTATGGTTAAGTTTTTGGATTGGTCAAACCAATGGTTTTTTGACTTAACGCCCAGAGCATCGGCAGCACACATTTCAACAATTGGAACATAACGAGCATAATCGTCAAATGCAAATGCAAAATCGTTACCAACCACATTTCTTACATCACGTTGAAACTTTTTCTCAAAACCACTTCCGCTTAATAATGTTCCGCCAATAATTAAGGATGCCGGTATAATGCTTTTTTGAAGAAAAGTTTTGTTTTTTTTTAATTGAAATAGAATCCTGTTGAGCATTCATGCTTGGAATTAAGGCAATAATTAAAACTATCAATAGATGTTTAGATTTCATAAGCTAGAAAATATTTAGGTTGTCTTAAACTTACACATCAAATCTTAGTAGATTCTAAAGATAGATTTCAGAAGCTTGAATACGTGCTAATGATTAGCTTTAAAATCTCTTTAGAATTGCATATTACTTTTATCATCAATTAATATTCAACTCATTTAATTAATGTCTAAAGTTTTCCCCACGCGTTTTACCTTACTTAAAGCTTACATAGGTTTGTTTGTTATTTTATCGTTCGTTGTAAGATTAAGTTTCTTAATTTGGAACTTTTCGGAAGTCGATAAAAACGCATTCACTTTAGGAAATACATTCATCATTGGGTTTTTATTTGATGTGGCTACCATTTCATTTTTTGCTATTCCATATATTATTTATTTGCTTTTTTTTCCGAAGCGATTTTATGGTTCTATTGCCGATAGAATAATTACTTATTTTGGGTTTTCTTTAGGAGTATTAATCATTTTCTTTTCATTTTTTGGGGAGTTAACGTTTTGGGACGAATTTCACAGACGATACAATTTTATTGCGGTAGATTATTTGATATATACCTATGAAGTTGTAAAAAACATCAACGAATCCTACCCTTTACCAATATTGATCTCCGTAATGTTAGCCTTGGTGTTAGCGAGTATTTTTATTATTTACAAACTTGGCTATTTTCGTAAAACGTTTACAAGTGAAAGCGCTTTTAAACCCAAATTTATTGCAGCAGTTCCTTGGTTGGTTATTGTTATAATAAGTGTTTTGTTTATTACAAATAAACAAGCTGATTTTTCTGAAAACCGATATAATAATGAATTAGCAAAATCAGGGATTTATTCATTTTTTTCCGCATTCAGAAATAATGAATTGCCTTATAATGAATTCTATAAAACAATTCAAAAAGAAGAGGCTTTTCAAATCGTTAAATCTAGTTATACCGATTCGAAAAATATGTTTGTAAATTCGAATAAGGACGACATTTATAGGTTCATTACCAATTCCGATAGTATTTCTAAACCAACAAAACCAAACGTTATTTTTATTTGTATAGAAAGTTTAAGTGGGGATTTTCTTAAGGCGTTTGGAAATAAAAATAATTTTACGCCAACCTTAGACTCTTTAGCAAATAACAGTTTGTTTTTTGAGAATCTATATGCCACAGGAACACGAACTGTAAGAGGTATGGAGGCTATAACCTTATCCATTCCTCCAACGCCTGGGCGTAGTATAGTAAAACGAAAAAACAACCAGGGGTTATTTACTATTGGTGAAGTTTTTAAACAGCAAGGATACAATCGTAATTTCTTTTATGGAGGCGATGGTTATTTTGATAATATGAACACTTATTTTGGAGGTAATGGTTTTAATATCGTAGATCGAGGCCGTGGATTTTTACTAGATAAAAGCATTACAAGTACACGAACTAATATTGAAGATGATGAAGTGACCTTTGAAAATGCTTGGGGAGTTTGCGATATGGATATTTATAATAAAGTACTGAAAGAAGCAGATAAGGCACACGAGACGGGGATACCCTTCTTTGATTTCGTAATGACCACTTCGAATCATAAACCTTATACATATCCTGAAGGTAAAATTGATATTCCCTCAGGAGCAGGAAGACATGGAGCAGTAAAATACACTGATTATACCATTGGAGAATTCATAAAAAAAGCAAAAACAAAAGCTTGGTACAAAAACACTGTTTTTGTAATCATGAGTGATCATTGCGCTAGTAGTGCAGGACGATGGGAATTAGATGTTAAAAACTATCATATTCCTGCGTTAATATTCAATTTGCCAAATCAACAACCAGAGAAAGTAAACAAGTTGGCTTCGCAAATTGATGTATTTCCAACTTTGTTTTCGATATTGAATTGGGATTATAATTCTAATCTCTTTGGTAGGGACATACTATCCATGGAGTCAAAGGATGAACGCGCTTTTATAGGTAACTACAGAAAGTTAGGCTATTTAAAAGATAATAAGGTTTTGATTTTAGATGAACAAGAAAACGCGAATTTCTACTCATGGAATCCAAAAGACAACAGTTTAAATGATATCCCTTCTGAAGAAGAATTTGATAAAAAAAGCATTTCATTTTATCAAGTTGCTGATGCTTTGTATAGAAACGAAGGTTTGAAAATTAAAAAACAAATAAAATGATAGATATTCATTTCATTGTTAACCCCATTGCTGGTTCTGGAGATCATAGTTTTTCTGAAACTTTTCTTCAAGATTATTTTGAAGAAGAACGTTATAATATAACTATAAAGTCTTCAGGACATAAAGGTCATGCTATTGATTTAACAAAAGAGTCCATACATCAGCAAGCTGATATTATTGTGGCCTGTGGTGGCGATGGTACTATAAATGAAGTGGCTTCGGCTTTGGTTGGTACAACTATTCCATTAGGGATTGTACCTGTAGGATCTGGTAACGGTTTGGCTTGTAATTTGAATATTCCTAAAAACTTAAAAAAAGCACTCTATGTAATAAAGAATAACCAACGCAGGGCAATAGACGTTGGGAGTGTGAATAAACGTTATTTTTTTAGTAATACAGGATTTGGTTTTACTGCAAATGTTATAGGGAACTATGAAGCATCGCAGGAAAGAACATTACTGTGCTATATGAAAGCGACTCTAAAATCCTTTCAATACTATTTTAAAAAAGAAGAAACAGTAATTTCTATAAATGATGATCTAGAGGTAGTTAACCCTTTTTTGGTATTTATTTCAAACTCAAATGTAATGGGGTACAATATGAGTCTTACTCCAAAGGCATCTTTAACAGATGGACTTTTAGATGTGGTTATAGTACCCCAAATAGGCCGATTAAGAATGTTGCTTTTCGGGTTTTGCGTGCTTATCAAAAGACCAGAACTACTTAAAGATGTTAAGTGTTATCAAACAAGTCATATTAAGTTATTTAGAAAAAAAGGTTCGTTTTTTGAATCCCAAATTGATGGGGAATTATCCCAAATTGATACTGTAGAACTTTCTGTATCTATAGAAGAAAAATCTTTAACTGTTTTAGTATAAATTAATTAATGTGCTATTTGAATAGCTTTAAATTTTCTTAAGATTTCCCTTTTACATTTATCATAAATAAACAGCCTATACCAAAAAATACTTTAATTAATACTCTGTTGAATGATATCAAAGCATCAAAAAATGTTATGGCTGTTATGTATAGTTTTGTTTATTGGATCAATTCCCCTTAACGCTCAAAATACAAGTGAGACGATACCGCAAGTTGGAACAATCCAAAAAATAGGAGATGTTATTCTCTTTGCTTTACCAGTAGCTACAGCAGGAACATCATTTATTATAGGTGATAAACAAGGAACGTGGCAATTTACAAAAGGGCTTTTACTAACAACAGGTATTACCTATGGTTTAAAATTTGGTATAAATAAACCTCGTCCAGACATGAGTAATGATAATTCATTTCCTTCTGGGCATACCTCTACTGTATTCCATAGTGCTGGATATATCCATAGACGTTACGGTTTTAAATATAGTATTCCGGCTTATGCACTTGCAGGATTTACAGCTGCTAGTAGAATCGATTCTAAAAAACACGATATACTAGATGTATTGGCAGGAGCCGCTATAGGCTTAGGAAGTAATTTGCTTTTTACTACAGAATATCAACAAGAGCATATGGAATTTACTTTCAATTCGAGTAATGGAGATTATATGCTTGGTTTTACGTATAAATTTTAATCCCAATCTATATTTAAGATGAAAAAAGCAATTTACCTAATAACTGTTTTATTGCCTATTATGGCCTTTTCACAAGTTGACGACTATGATTCTCCTTCCGAGATAAGAAGGGAAACTAATTTAGAAGTTTTTGGAGACTATGCTCAACATGCGCCAGCAATAACCTCCCTAATTATGATTATTGCAAAAAAAGATAAAAAAGGCTTTTGGCAATTTGCGAAATCCTATGGTACAACACTAGGTGTTACTTACGCTTTAAAGTATGCTATAGATAAACCTAGACCAGATGGTAGAACAGATGGGCACGCGTTTCCATCAGGACATACGGCTGTCGCTTTTTCTGGAGCATCCTTTTTACAACGACGTTATGGATGGAAGTATGGAATTCCTGCATACGCATTGTCAGGAATTGTTGCATATAGTAGATTAGAAGGAATTAATGAACGGCATGATGGTTGGGATATTTTAGGAGGTGCCATTGTTGGAATAGGTAGTACTTATCTATTTACGACACCATACCAAAAAGAACATTATGAGTTGTCGTTTAAAAGAGGGAATAGAGAATATTTGTTAGGAATTACTTATAATTTTTAAAGTTGTTATCATGAATAATCAAATGGTAAATAAAATAAAAGATTATTGCCTTAATTTATTAACACACAGTAGGTGTAAAGTATTACCATTTCATAGTGTTAAGCATACGTTAGAGGTTTTTGAGAATGTTGCAATCATTGGTAGTTATGAAGATGTAAGCGAGGAGGAAATTGAGATTTTAAAGATTGCAGGACTATTTCACGATACTGGTATATCTAAAGAATATGATAGTCACGAAAAGATTAGTGCTAATTATGCTCACGCTTATTTAAGTAGTATAAATTATTCTAATAAAGCAAAAGCAGAAGTCATGAATTGTATTAATGCAACTAAAATGCCTCAAAGCCCTGAATCAACTTTAGAGTGTATAATGTGTGATGCCGATTTACTTCATCTTTCTAGCAATAATTATTTATTTAAAAGTGAGCTATTAAGAATGGAATGGAAGGAATATATGGGTTTAGTTTTCACAGACCAAGAATGGTATCAATTGAATTTAGATTTTCTTAAAAACCACAATTACCATACAAACTATGGTAAGAATGTGCTTCAAATAAAGAAAGAGAATAATATTATGTTAATGAAAAGGCTAAAAGCGGAGGCTATGGTTTAAACCATTTCAAGGGTGAATGAAAAGAAGTATGAAAAGTAAAAAATCAAGTATATGACTAATATTTAATGACAGCATTTAAACTTATAATCTATATCGCATTTTTTTTAACCTCAATAATGGGGTTTGCACAGCATAAAATTTACATAAGTGCAGAACTCGATACCATTTCTCATACCATAAAAATTAACCAGGAAGTTGTATATTTTAATACATCTAAAGATACTTTAACTCAAGTTTTACTTCACGATTGGGCAAATAGTTACATAGATAAAGAAACACCATTAGCGCAGCGGTTTGCAGAAGATTACAAAAGAAATTTGCATTTTGCAAGTACGCATGAGCGTGGTTTTACTACCATCTATTCCGTTAAAAATGAATCAGGAAATACATTAATATGGCAGCGCTTTAAAGGCTTTCAAGATATTTTGGAAGTCAATTTAAGAGATCTTCTTAAATCTGGAGATAGTACCACAATTCGTTTTGATTATAATGTAAAACTTCCAGATGATAAATTTACAGGCAACGGCTATACAAATGATAATAATTATAATTTACGCTATTGGTATTTAGTTCCTGCGGTTTATGATACGGAATGGAAAGTTCATAGTAATAAAGATTTAGGCGATTATTATGCACCGTTGGCATCCTATGACATCGAATTTACGATTCCCAATAGTTACACTTTAACATCAGGTCTTATAGAATCTGAACTAGATAAAGATGGCAAAAAAATGATGTCGCTTTCAGGAGCAAATCAAAGAGAAGTTAAATTATATATTCAGAAGATATCTAATTTTTACCATCTTAAAACAGAGGGGTTTGATTTGGTAACGAACATTTCTGGAGACAAAGTTGAAGATTCAAAAAAAATAGAAACTGCTAATAAAATTGTTAGTTTTTTAAAAGATAATTTGGGCGATTTTCCTTTAGAAAAACTCATAGTTTCAAATATCGATAAACGAAAGAATCCCATTTATGGATTTAATCAACTTCCTGAAAAATTCAGACCTTTTTCAAATGAGTTTCAGTTTGAAATATCTTTGTTAAAAAGCACCATTGATGCGATGCTTGAAGGAACTCTGGTCATCAATCCAAGAAAGGAAAAATGGGTAACTGATGGCATTTTAGTGTATTTAATGATGCGTTATATGGATTCATATTATCCTGAAATGAAATTGGGAGGAACACTTTCAGAGGTTATAGGTTTGCGCTGGTTTCATGCAGCAGATTTAAAATTCAACGATCAATATTATTTAGGTTACAAAAATATGGCTAGGCGATTTATAGACCAATCGCTGGGAACACCAAGAGATTCACTACTAAAATTCAACTATAATATTGCTAATACGTATAAAGCGGGTCTTGGTTTTAAATATTTAGAAGATTATTTGGAAGATGAATCAATAAGCAAAAGTATAAAGAAATTTTATTCAATTTATAAGCTGAAACCAACATCTGCAAAACAATTTCAAACGGTAATTCAATCTTCAGCGAAGAAGAATATTGATTGGTTTTTTGATGAGTTTATACCTGGAAATGACAAGCTAGATTTCAAATTTAAAAGCGTTGAAGAAAAAGGAGACTCGCTAATTATTGTATTAAAGAACGAGCGGAAAAATACGATGCCAGTTTCTATTTCATCCATTATCGATGATAAGGAAATTGATAAGATTTGGATTGATGGTTTTATTGATGAAAAGCAAATCATTATTAAAAAAAATAATGCTGATAAGCTGGTTATTGATTACGATAGAAATATACCGGAAGTAAAACGTTCAAATAATTATAAGAATCTGAACGGAGTATTAAACAAACCTCTACAAGTCAGGTTACTTAAAGATGTTGAAGATCCAAGTAGAAATCAAACCTTTTTTATGCCAGTCATTGAGTTCGACAATATTTATGACGGTTTAACACTTGGCGGAAAACTCTATAATAAAACTATAATTACTAAACCATTTATCTATAAAATTACGCCTACTTATGGCTTTAAATCCCAGGCCTTAATTGGTTCTGTTTCCTTGGTGCTTAATGAACAATTTAACGAATGGGGCTGGTATGCATATAAAATAGGATTATCAGGGAACAGGACCAGTTATGCACCAAAATTATTTGCCAATAGCTTTACACCTTATATGAATTTGCAATATAGAAGTAAAGATTTACGAAGTAATTTACAACAATCAATTACATTAAGAAGTGTAAACATCTCTAGAGATATTGATGTAGAAGTACCTTTAGAAACACCCAATTATAGTGTTTTTAATGCGAGATATATCTATTCCAATTCTAATTTTTCAAATAGTATAGCTTTTAAAGGAGATTATGAACTTTCAAAAAAATTCAGCAAACTATCGCTAACTGCATTTTACAGAAAGTTGTTTTTAGATAACAGGCAGATTAGTTTACGATTATATGCAGGTGCATTTTTAAAAAATAATACTCAAGGAGATAATGGGTATTTCGATTTTGCATTAGACAGGCCATCCGATTATTTGTTTGATTATGGTTATCTTGGAAGATCGGAAGATGAAGGCTTATATTCACAGGAATACATCACCGCTGAAGGTGGTTTTAAATCGTTTTTAGATACCAGATTTGCAAACCAATGGATAACGACATTAAATGGCGAAGTAAGTATTTGGAATTGGATTCATGCTTATGGAGACGTTGGGTTTTTGAAGAATAAGGGAGTTAATCCATATTTTGCTTATGATTCTGGAGTAAAGTTAAGTCTAGTAGCCGATTATTTTGAACTCTATTTTCCTGTAGCTTCAAATAATGGTTTCGAATTAGAACAAGATAAATACGGAGAAAAGGTTAGGTTTAAAGTCACGTTAAGTGTTTCTACACTTATAAAGTTATTTACAAGACGATGGTATTAATGCAATTTTGAATATGAATTACAATAACTTAATTAAATTTACTTTAATAATTGGAAGTTTCTTAATATCAACAACAAATAACGCGCAACAGATTGAAGATTTCCAAACCTTCGAAATGAAGAACGGAACAAGCTATACTTACACAGAACCTAAATTTTTCGATATGTTTCGACATGTCCCTAAGGATATTTACGAATTCGGTAAATACACCGTTCAAAAAGAAAATCTGTTATGGACAGGAATGGCAGTTGGTGGAACATTGGTTTTGTTGCCCTTTGACCAGAAATTATTGGATAACGCACAAGAGTTAGGCGAACCACTTGGTTTAGCAGAAGATGTTAGTTACACCAGGCTTTTAGGTATCGAAGTACTTCCAAAAGACATTAATGGTGCAATTTATTACATGGGAAATGGATTAACACCAATACTGCTAAGTGGGGTTTTTTACATTGCAGGAAAAATTAATAATGATTATCGTGCGTTAAATACATCAAGCGAATTAATGGAAGTACTTATTTCCTCTGGTGTAAGTACACAAATAATTAAGCGAATCACAGGCAGACAAAGCCCAAGTGCAGCGATTGAAAGCGGAACCCCAGGAGGACATTGGACACCCTTTCCAAGTTTCAAAGCTTACCAAACCAACACACCAAATTATGATGCCATGCCATCTGGCCACATGACAACCTACATAGCAACACTTACCGTTATAGCAACTAACTATCCAGACGTGAAATGGCTTAAACCAGTAGGTTATTCTGTAGCAGGTATTATGGCTTTTCAAATGATGAGTTCTAGAGTACATTGGGCATCAGATTATCCATTTGCTATTTTAATGGGCTATGTTATTGGTGAAAATGCAGCAAACCGTAGAATCAAAAAAGAAGTAAAACGTGATGTTACTGGCGAAATAATCGAACCAAGATTTAAGACCGATTTTACTTTTACTTCTCACTCAGGTTATAATATGGTGGGTGTTGTGATTACGTTTTGATTAAATTTCAATGCTATAATTCTCATTCATATATTGAGCATATTTACTTCATTTAGTTGTTCTGCATTTCGATAAAAAAAGCTTTATTAAATGAATTTTTGGATATAATTCCAAAGCTTTAGATTTCCACTTCGCTTGATACTGCCTAATCCCGAAACGTCGGGAGCAGGAACACTACATTCCCAATATAAAACTTTAAAATAGCGTCCGCTTAAAAAAGGGGAGAGATATCTATATCAATATTGGTACAAAGATAAACTCGCAAAATATTATCATCAAAAGACTACGGCATAAAGCCAACGCTTCGCCCACAACTCATTTATTCCGTTTCCTTTTGAGCAGAAATTTTGTCTTCCGTTTGGGTTCTGCAAAAATATTGTTTAATCTAAAATTTAAGTATTATGACAACAAAAGCAAGTACTGCAAGCAAAAACGGAGAGGTATCAGCCACCGTGAAAAATGAAGCCAAGAAGAAATTGACTCAAAGCGCCATTGGACTTCAAGTTCAAGAACTACCTATCGGAAGGATTATTCCTGACCCAATGCAACCAAGAAAAACCTTTAACGAGGATACTCTTAAGCAGCTGTCTGAAAGCATCGAAGAACACGGTGTCCTTCAGCCTATTACAGTTCGAAAATCTGGAAAGGATTACATCATCGTAATGGGAGAGCGTAGGTATCGCGCAAGTAAATTGGCGAGGAAGAACACAATTCCGAGTATCGTAAGAGCATACGGTAATAATGATGTTCTCGAAATTCAAATTATCGAAAATCTGCAAAGACAGGATGTTGAGCCTACCGAAGAAGCCGAAGCGGTAGCGTTCCTAATCGAAAAATATTCACCAACGGAGATTTCAAAACGGTTGGGAAGAACAGAAAACTTTGTAAGGCAACGTTTAAAATTAGCAGGTCTAATTGAAGGTTTTAAAGTCTTTGTTCGTAATGGCGAAATGACGATTTCGTTAGGCGTAGGTGTTGCACTTTTCGAGCCAGAGGCACAGCAAATGATGCTAGAGACAATGGGCGAAGAATTTAATGCCCATCAAATTAATCAGATGATTAAAAACCAGACTTATGATTTAGAAAATGCACCTTTCGATGTGGTTGATGAAAAATTGATTACTAAAGTTGGTGCTTGTACAACATGTCCGTTCAATGCAGCAAATCAAGGTAATTTGTTCGGCGATGATAAAATGGTGTGTACAAAATCAGCCTGTTATGAAATGAAGAAAAGCAAATCGTTTTTGAACTTGATTGAAAAATCAAAGAATGATAATGTGTTGTTGATTCCTGAAATTCACAAATACTGGGCGGATGACGACAATAACCAGCTCGTTATATCGCAATTGGAAAAAACTGGATTGAAAGTTTACCTTCTGGATGATGTTGAAATAATCGAAGAGCCAATTGAGCCAACAATAGAAATAATTAAGAAAGAATACCAACATTACGACTATTCTGAAGATGAACTGAAAGCTGAACTTGAAGAAGCGATTGATAATTATAAGGAAGAATTGGAAACACACAATTCCGCAAAAGAAAATGGATTTGTAAATGGGATTATGTTTCATCCAAAAACGTATTTACATAAAGCAGTTTTTGTGAAGATAGTAGAAGATTCAAAAAACGAAAATTCTATATATTCGGAACCGTTGGCAAATAGAAAGATGGCAGAATGTTCGCAAGAAGAGCAAATCGTTAAAATCAACGAAAGAGAGATACGAAAGCGACACATTGAGCACAATAAGGAGTTTGAGGACATAGTTCAGATGATTCATCAAACCGATTATATTGAAAAGAAGAAATCGCTTTCAGTAGATGAAATGGTGGCTTTCTCATTAACCTTATATGAGAACAATGTAGACTATGTAGGTCGACAAAAGCACTTTTCAAAATTATTAGGCAACACATCCAAGAAGACTGATGTGGAAACTGTCGAGAGCTTCAAAAAGAATTTCAAAAGGGAGACCTTTTATAAGTTGATTCGGTACATCCTTACCAAGCAAGTCCATTTTGGCGAAAGCAATCACGTTAATGACTTAACGAACATTTCATTCTACAATGCGATGCAAGGGTATTATAAAACTCAAATTGCCAATATTGAAAAGCAATATGCCGAAGAGAGAAACAAGCGTGAAGCACGTTTGAAAGAGCGAATAGGAAATCTTGAAAAGAAAATTCAGGAATTAAACGATTAGCTTTTGTTGTTGGAAGTAAGGGGGCAGCATTCGTGCTGGCTCTTATTTTTTATACAAAAACCATCTTTAGAGAAGATGGATGAGTAAAATCTGCTTAATCTGACACGTGTTAATAGGTTTTGTTTTAACTTAAGATGGATACAAGACCAATGAACTCATTTTATAATAAAAGTATCTCTATTGCTATAAAAAGGAGGTGAATTATTTATTGAAGCTTTCAATAAATCAGTATAAAATATTCGTTTTTTTAAACTATTTTGTTATTTTTAGTACCTCCCTATGTTTTTTTGATTAGTCTTTATTATTAATAATTAACTATGCTGAAAAAAACATTATTATTCTCGAATAAGTGCTCGATCACAACAAAAAACTGCCAATTAGTAATTAAATCTGAAACAAGAGATGGTACAATCCCAATCGAAGACATTGGATTTGTTGTTATAGATAACCCTGAAATTTATATAAGTATCACGGCATTAAATTCATTAATTGAAAATAACGCTTCGGTAATTACATGTAATAAAACCCATTTACCACATGGGATGTTTCTAAACCTTAATAGTCACCATATTCAACAAGCTGTTTTTAAACATCAAATAGCGGCTAGTGCTCCTTTGAAAAAACAACTTTGGCAACAAACAATTGTTGAAAAAATTAAAAATCAGGGCGTATTATTACAGCAAATTACAAAAAGGAAAAATAAATTTGATTTTTTAGCTAGTAAAGTTCTTAGTGGAGATACTACTAATATGGAAGCTGTAGCAGCGAAGTTTTACTGGAAATCTTTTTTTGACATAGAATTTAAACGCGAGCGTTTTGGAAATTACCCAAACAACTTATTAAATTATGGCTACGCTATTTTAAGAGCGGCAACTGCCAGAGCGTTGTCCGGTAGTGGCTTGTTAAACACTTTAGGTATACATCATAAAAGTAAATACAACGCTTTTGCTCTTGCTGATGATATAATGGAGCCTTTTCGCCCAATTATAGATGAAGCGGTATATACTATTATGGAACACTATGATGAACAGGAACTTAATACCGAAATTAAATCTGTTTTATTAGAAACGTTAACACGAACGGTTTATTTTAAAAATGAAAAAAGTACATTAATGGTTGCTTTGCAAAAAACAGCAAGTTCTTTGCAGCAATGCTATAGTGGTAAAAGAAAAAAAATCAATTACCCTAAATTATGGAACTAAACGGTTATAGAATTATGTGGCTATTTGTCTTTTTTGATTTACCAACAGATACAGCTAAAGATCGAAAGAATGCTTCGGGATTTAGAAAAAACTTACTAAAAGATGGTTTTACCATGATGCAATACTCCGTATATATGCGGCATTGTGCAAGTAGTGAAAGTGCAGATGCCCATGAAAAAAGGATAAAAAAACTATTACCTCCTTTTGGAAAAGTGAGTATTTTGAGGATTACCGATAAGCAATTTGGTAATATTATGAATTTTTGGGGTAGGGCAGCTCAACCTAAAGAACCCCAACCAACTCAGTTAGAACTCTTTTAAATTAAAAAAACGACTCAATTTCACCTTATCACTGTGAAAAAGAATCGTTTTTTGTAACAATATTTAATTATAAGCCCTTAGTTATTAGAAGGTAACAAGTCAATTAATATCGTGTTTTCTAATCTTTAATCAAACCACAACTTCAGAGTGTTCTTACATCTGTAATATAATAATATCGTGTTTTCTAATCTTTAATCAAACCACAACTTGTCAATGCTCCTTTTTGAAAAGGCTTTTAATATCGTGTTTTCTAATCTTTAATCAAACCACAACTGCATAAGCAAGACATTAAAATCAATGTTAAATATCGTGTTTTCTAATCTTTAATCAAACCACAACAGGATTTAATAAATACCCAGCATCATCATAATATCGTGTTTTCTAATCTTTAATCAAACCACAACAATACAGAAGCAATGCTTAACAATCCTGAAAATATCGTGTTTTCTAATCTTTAATCAAACCACAACCTACCGATAAGTTGGTGGTAAATTTCCGCAAATATCGTGTTTTCTAATCTTTAATCAAACCACAACGGGCGTGTAATTGTCCTTTTTCGTCCTTGCAATATCGTGTTTTCTAATCTTTAATCAAACCACAACCAAATATTAAGTATCTTACCTATAAAATCAAATATCGTGTTTTCTAATCTTTAATCAAACCACAACTTAGAGGTTCGTGGAGCTATGGACGATGAAATATCGTGTTTTCTAATCTTTAATCAAACCACAACCGATGAGTAGTAAAGAATCAATAGAGTTTTAATATCGTGTTTTCTAATCTTTAATCAAACCACAACCGTTTTTAAACACTACAATAGATGCAGGATAATATCGTGTTTTCTAATCTTTAATCAAACCACAACTAAGCCTCTGTAACTTCATCGGGTAACGTAATATCGTGTTTTCTAATCTTTAATCAAACCACAACTTATTAATATAAATTATATTGTTTGTTCCAAATATCGTGTTTTCTAATCTTTAATCAAACCACAACCGGCAAGCATTAAAATACCTACTATATTTAAATATCGTGTTTTCTAATCTTTAATCAAACCACAACAACTAACGGCTCAATTATCGATTTCGGAACAATATCGTGTTTTCTAATCTTTAATCAAACCACAACGTATGTATTGTCTAATTTTTCACACTTAATAATATCGTGTTTTCTAATCTTTAATCAAACCACAACCGCACCGTCGCCCGTAAACTCGTTAGCTTCAATATCGTGTTTTCTAATCTTTAATCAAACCACAACCATACTTGACCGTCTAAAGGACTTAAACCAATATCGTGTTTTCTAATCTTTAATCAAACCACAACTTTAAGTCCTCAACAAAACCGTAATTATTAAATATCGTGTTTTCTAATCTTTAATCAAACCACAACCATTAACAATATTTACAGCACGTTGATTCTAATATCGTGTTTTCTAATCTTTAATCAAACCACAACGTAACGATTAAAGGTAATCAAAACTTATTAAATATCGTGTTTTCTAATCTTTAATCAAACCACAACAAAAAACATTGAAGATGGCACCAGTGTGCGAATATCGTGTTTTCTAATCTTTAATCAAACCACAACTTAGAATTTAGTGGTAAATACGTAGATCAAAATATCGTGTTTTCTAATCTTTAATCAAACCACAACACCTATTTACAACGGTAACAGTTTAAAAAAATATCGTGTTTTCTAATCTTTAATCAAACCACAACATTTCCCTCATTCTTTTATCATAAACATAAAATATCGTGTTTTCTAATCTTTAATCAAACCACAACCTATCAATCCCGTAACTATACATAACAGGCAATATCGTGTTTTCTAATCTTTAATCAAACCACAACTATAAGCATACAATATTAGGAGGTTTTAGAATATCGTGTTTTCTAATCTTTAATCAAACCACAACACTGTACTGGTTACGGAATGATATATTAGAAATATCGTGTTTTCTAATCTTTAATCAAACCACAACCTATGTACTTAACTAAATGAATAAACTGTTAATATCGTGTTTTCTAATCTTTAATCAAACCACAACCTCTCTAGCCTATCTTGTACAAGTTCAGATAATATCGTGTTTTCTAATCTTTAATCAAACCACAACTGAAACACATAATGATACTCCTGTGATACGAATATCGTGTTTTCTAATCTTTAATCAAACCACAACTACACTCGTAAACGTTCTTTGTACCTTTCAAATATCGTGTTTTCTAATCTTTAATCAAACCACAACCGCAGGCGGTAATTGCGCATACACCTGAAAAATATCGTGTTTTCTAATCTTTAATCAAACCACAACGACAAAGATACTGACATATACTGACATATAAATATCGTGTTTTCTAATCTTTAATCAAACCACAACTTAATTAATAGCCCATCCTTATATATTTCTAATATCGTGTTTTCTAATCTTTAATCAAACCACAACCTAAAATAACATTTGCAGATAAGGTTGATTAATATCGTGTTTTCTAATCTTTAATCAAACCACAACCACGACCTTGTACAAGATATGTATTTAAAGAATATCGTGTTTTCTAATCTTTAATCAAACCACAACAACGCATCCTTTGTTTTGTTTAAAATCATCAATATCGTGTTTTCTAATCTTTAATCAAACCACAACATACTAGCACCCCATTCATCATATTTATTAAATATCGTGTTTTCTAATCTTTAATCAAACCACAACCTTTACGCTTTCAGTAACGCCTGCATCGGTAATATCGTGTTTTCTAATCTTTAATCAAACCACAACCTTTAGGCACAGTGTATTTAAGCGTATCGAATATCGTGTTTTCTAATCTTTAATCAAACCACAACCTATTACTTCAATGCTTGGTTCGTCAAATAATATCGTGTTTTCTAATCTTTAATCAAACCACAACTACGCAACGAGACACTTGTCAAGTAAGAATAATATCGTGTTTTCTAATCTTTAATCAAACCACAACAAACAATGGCTGGTACTTTGGCGGTAGATAAATATCGTGTTTTCTAATCTTTAATCAAACCACAACTCCGTAATAGAATTATCAGTACTCGACATGAATATCGTGTTTTCTAATCTTTAATCAAACCACAACTATTGCTTTAACGATGTCGTGGCAGAAATGAATATCGTGTTTTCTAATCTTTAATCAAACCACAACAGCCACACAGCCTACCGTAACAGGTGCAACAATATCGTGTTTTCTAATCTTTAATCAAACCACAACTAGAAGATGAAGACGGTGCAATATTAGATGAATATCGTGTTTTCTAATCTTTAATCAAACCACAACTTAATACCTTGCGTTATTTGAGCCATACTAAATATCGTGTTTTCTAATCTTTAATCAAACCACAACCTATACTCACCTCCTGTTATCTTATCAAAGAATATCGTGTTTTCTAATCTTTAATCAAACCACAACTCGGCATGTGCAAACTCGTCTATAGTTAGGAATATCGTGTTTTCTAATCTTTAATCAAACCACAACGATAGTTACACAATACAAGAATTAGTAAATAATATCGTGTTTTCTAATCTTTAATCAAACCACAACAGTGAATTAGTGGCACGATAAAGCGCTATTAATATCGTGTTTTCTAATCTTTAATCAAACCACAACCTTAAGACATTTCTTTTAGTTTAGAAAATTAATATCGTGTTTTTTGACTTTTAATCAAACCAAATATGTCAAGGAACTTATTATTTGTTTCGAGGAATGGGTTGATGTTTTTCTCTCGAAGAATCAAATTGTTATATTATTTCTAGTTTTCCAATTGAATTTATCTTAAAATCATAACCTTCTACAAGGCAATCAAAACTATTAACTCCCACCTTTATCCATGGATATTTTTTGTGCTCGCCAATATTTTTCCCTCCTTTCATACCACTTTTTAGTCCCATAATAGATGTTAGAGTTTTCTTTTCTCTAGCTTCAGTATGATGTAATAACTTTATTTCTGCATATTTTTCAACATCCATTTGGGTAATTTGAAACAAACGTTCTAACAATTGTAGTTCATCCATTTCAAATAATTCTTCAGGATTCTTGTCATAAACAAGAACCATTTTTCCCTTTGTTAAAACATATTTTAATGGATTGTTATTTTTATCTTTTTCTGGAGCAATTGGATAGAGTTGATTATTAGTATTACTCTTTTTAAAATAACTACCTGCGTCCAAATTATTAATTAATAAATTAGATCTTGTCACTTTACCTTTTCCATCAACCCCCTCATAAATAGCCATGCAATAATTACTGTCATTCTTTGCAAAATAATGTTGTTTGTGTTCATGCCTTGATACATCTCGGTGCTTTTTTATTTCTAAAGGTACTTTTACATCTGTTGCAAAATATCGAATCTTTTTTATCGGTATAGGGTTTCCTTTTTTATTAGGCAAAACATAAAGCTCATGGTCCATTTTGTACATTAATGTTTCAATTTTAGCTTTTAAAATTACTTCTTCTGCATCACTAACTTTATTAAGTTGCTTTTTAAAAGTATCAATTTCTTTCTTTATTATCTTTTCTTCTTTACGTGCATTAGTTACAATTTCTTTAATTCTATCATCAACAATGTTTTTTAAATCTGAGTCAGAAAAACTATCTATCGGTTTTCTTAATACATACTTTACTACCTCTTCAATCTCTCCTTTTTTATTGGTTTCTTCTCTTTTTATAGCACCATAAAAGCTTTCTTTATGCAAAGTATCTCTCACGGTATCTCCTTGTTTATACTTAATATTACCATTACTATTTCTTTGTATAATACCTCGTTTTCTAATCGCTTTTTTACTTTGTATAGGTAAGACATCAGGTGTATGATGACTAATTAGTGTATTGTTATCAAAATTATTAACATCGGTATTAAAGCCTTTCCATGGTATTCTATGTTTAAAGGAAGGTTTTTGCTTTCCGTAAAACTGATAGTCTTCGTAATTATGATAATAACTTGCCAAGGCATCATTAATATCTTTTTCGCAACACGCAACAACTACTGCGTCTTTTGCATGATGTGCATGGTTAATTCTTTCTTTTTTATCTAAGCCCCAAATATCTCTTAAATTGGACGTTGTTTTTCCTTTTACGGGGTATACTTTGGTAAATAATGATTTTAAAAACAAGTTTCCGTACTTGCTAATAATGCCAATGTCTACAGATTGACTGTTTCTAAATCCTCTAGGTATTTCAGTTATAATAAAAGTTTTATATTTATCCTTTAGGTAATTATATTCAAAACGTAATTTGGTTCTATTTTGAATATATCTATCCCTATTTTCTTTTGTTGTTGCTCCTCTAACTTTTTTAGTAATATCCCTAATTTGATTTTCTAAACTTTTATATTTAGCATACCAATGGCTTATTCTTGGCATGATCTCCTCATGATTATTACATTCGGTTGGTATTTTATCTTTTTTAAGATCTCTATTATAAACGGAACAACAAAGCGTTTTATTTATTTGAGAATTATCTAAACTTTTACTTCTTGGTATAGTGTGTTCAATATCAAATTTTGGGTTTGCTCCAATAAAATCAGATATACAAATGGTTTTTCCTGTATATAAACAAATATGATTTTGCTCTTTCCATAATTGATATTTTAAAATATCATTTTCTGTTGGTTCATAATTAGAATTTACAACATCATTACAATTGACTAATTGTAACTCTCCTTTTAATATTGCTATAATCTCTTTCTTGTAATCGTTATTTCTGTTTTGCAAATCATTCTGCCATTGCCTAATTGCTGTTCTTTCATTAGCACTTTTAAGTTCTCTAGCCATTTCAATTCTAACAATTGTATTCTCATCAATAGCATCGTCTTTTATTAATTGATTAATAACCTTACGCAATTGATGAAGTGCTCGCATTGCCATAGGGTTTTTAATAGATGAAATTAACGGGCTTCCTAAATATAACTTGCCGTCTAATTCACTACGCTTTGCTTGTTTATAAACTTCAATCGCAGATGGGTGATAAAGTTTTTTTAGTTGTTCTGGCTCAACATTAAAATTATCACGTAAAAACGTTTTTACACGCTCGTCTAATGTTTCTTTTTTCATGAATTCTCCAAGACCAGAGTTTAATTTCATTTGAGTAGAAAAAAGCTTAAAGTTATCCGTTAAAATAGTTTCTTTTTCTTCATGTAAAAATAAATCCCAACGTTTTAATCCATAATAGCTTATAACACTTTTATTAATATCCTTTTTATAAGCCTCAACAACAAAACTATTTTTATCACTCCAGGTTTCTTTATTGTCTTTTACCGTTTTTATTAAACCATTAACAATCTCTACCATATTTTTATAAATGTTATAGCTATCTATAATTGAAAACAACTCTTTATTTATAACTTTTATATCAGCTTCATTATTCCATATGGATTTAGGTAAAACAGTTTTTAAATTTGCTAAAAATACAGCATGAGAATAGAGCAAACCTTTTTCTAAATATGGTAAAATGTTACGAATAGCTTTTAAACTTAGTGATCCATAATCTTGTTTTAACTTTATTTTTGAAAACTTGGTAGCGGTATCAGCATCACAACCTAAATAATTAATTACAAATTGTTTTAGTTTTTCGGTTTTATCAAATCTAAAAAGTACGTGCCAAATGGTATCAATTATTTGATAGGGTGTTTTATTAGAATTATCTTTATTTTTTTTATTGAAATTTTCAACTAAATAAGTTTTCCAATCTTCACCAAAAACAGATCTTAAATTTGCAATAGTTGGACAACCACTAACATTTGTATAGTTCCCAAAATTGAATAACACATCATAATTTTGTGCATTTTTATCTTTATAATAACCAGATTTTAAATCTTTTGGTGTCAGCTTTTTTACAATCTCTTTAAAATCAAAATTTGGCTTAGATTTTCTATAAAAAAGAGGAACTATAAGTTCTTTTTCTTCAATATTTATAAACCTTAATTTATCGTCTTTTTCAGTTTTTATTTTTATAGAATTCATAAAACTATACATTCTAAATAACTCAAAATCGGGATGCGATATGGGTATACAGGCTTTATCATTCTCTAGCGGGCAGTTTGCAACCAATCCTTTTTGAGACTTTAAAGGTCTTTGAAAAAAGATTGCGTTTTCAATAGCTTTTTTTAATGTTGATGATACATTTTGTTTATCACAAATAACATGAAATTCATGCAAGTAATGTTCTTCACGATGCGTATAATTGTTTCTAATTCTTTTACCTTCTTTGTGTAAACCATAAAAATATTCACCCAATGTATTACAATTGGCTTCTTCAATTTTCGCAGATAAATCACTAATTGCACTTTTAACTTTACCTAAAAACTCTTTACGGTTTAAACGTTCTAATAATTTTTCTTTTACATCATGTAATTCTTCCGTAGTATTCTCCTTTAAAATAGATTTAAAGGCTCTTCCTAAAGTAAATAATGCTTTGCTATTATCGTCTGTTTTATCATAAGCATCTAAAAAATCGTCATAAGTTTGTAAAAAATCATTAATAGTGGTTGCATGTTGAATTATTTCTTCAATTTCATTGTTTTTTTCTTCAACAATAGAATTGTCTGAGGAGTCTAACCTGTTACTTAAAAAACCACGACGCTGTGCTATGTGGTAAAAAGCTCTTCCTAATTCGTGCTTATCACTTATTCTATTTAAATCTAGTTTTTGAGTTGAAGCCTTAAATCTAAACGCATAAGGGTTTTTAGTTTGAGCTTTTCGTTCTAACTTATCGTCCTGATTATCGGTGCTTAACCACAATCTGAATTGATCATTATCAGGATATATTTTTTTGTATCTCCAAAGTTTTAGTTCCTCGTCCGTTAATTTCGGGCATAAGTTATTATCAGATAAAACCTTTAATAGCTCTAACTTTCTTAATTTTCTTCTATATTTAAGTTTTCGGCCACTTCTATAATTTGTACGCTGTGCAGCTTTTGAACTTTCACTACTTGTTTTAGCTTCGATATTCACACCTTCAGAAAATATCCTAACACCTTTATCTATTAGAGTAAATTCTTTTTCATTATTGTACTTTTCTACAATTGCCCAACCAATTGAATTCGTTCCTAAGTCTAACCCTAAAATTTTTGCCATTATCTGATACTTTATTTTTTTAAAAGTAAGAAAAAGAAAAATACTATATTTACGGTTAGCCGTAAAACATTATAGTTTTTTTGTATTATATTTGTAACTGATTAAAATTTCTAATCTTTAATCTTATCACAATAAGGCTATATGCCGTAGATGAAAATCTTTAGTCCCGCTTCGGTGGGACTTTTTTTGTTTAAATTTTAAAATAAAGCTCCGCTTACTTCTGCGCTTAGTTTAATAATTTCGATTTTTTAGCATCTCTCTTTTTACTATATTATTTTTTAGATAATTAATATATAGGCACTTGTATTTTTTTATAAAGTGATTTCTAACAGAGTAAAGAAACTTAAGTCCAAATATGTAATGAATATTACCTCGTAACATACATCCATTCCAGCACATTCCCTTCCATTCCGTAAAAACTACATTCCAGAAAAATCGCTTCATTAAAAAATCTTTGACCTAATCCACGTTTTTTACTTTGCATTCCGCTAATCCTTTCCGTTTCTCTGGAAAGGAACGCTACATTCCAATTCAAAAACGCGAATCAAGTCCGCTTGAAATAGTGTTAAACAACAGTAATTCGTTTTCACAACCCGATCAGCACATGGCCACTCCATGTTATTACGGGCAAAGAGCTTCACTAAACAAATCTTGGACCCAATCCCAAAGTTTTGGTATCTGCATTTTAATAGGTATCCCGAATACCAATAAATCTTTGGTCCAAATTAACATTTCGCTTCTTAAAAAAACTTTGAAATATAGTCCGCTAAATCGGATAGATGTATTTGTCATTGTGTTCCACTTCCTATGATTTTGTATTTCACAAAGAATTTAGGTTCACTTCCGTAATCCAACACCGTCATACCTTTTTTTGACAGCAAAATAACAACATTCAGCTTTGAACGACAGCATAACCAGGCTCGTACCTCGCTCTTTTTATATGTCTTAACAAAGCTGAATATCGAAAGCACTAAGCAACAAAAAGAAGGTAACAGCGGTGGCTCTATGGGAAGTAAATCTAAAATGAATCTTATGAAATCTTACAAAATCAATAAAAAGGAAGCGAAACAAAAGTTAAATAAACAAAAGAAGGAAAACGCTCTGGATATAATAAGTAAATCAATAACAAAGCCTTTCTGAAGGGTTCAGATAGGTCAATATTAATCTTTAAATTTTTTTAATTATGAGTACTCTAAAAAACAAAGTACAGTTAATTGGCAACGTAGGAAACTCGCCAGAAATCACAAATCTTGAAAGTGGAAAGAAAGTTGCGAAATTTTCAATGGCTACAAATGAATTTTACAAAAATTCAGAAGGAGAGAAGCAACAAGACACCCAGTGGCACAATATTGTAGCATGGGGAAAGATTGCCGAAATCGTTGAGAAATACGTAGGCAAAGGAAAAGAAGTAGCCTTAGAAGGGAGATTAACTTCCCGTTCATATGAAACCAAAGAAGGAGAAAAAAGATATGTTACTGAAGTGGTAATTGATGAAATTCTTCTTTTGGGAATTAAAGGCGAGGATAACGCTACTGAATAATTGAGAATTAAAAGAGAGCGTTCCTGTGGAGAGTAGCGCTCTCTTTTTCATTATTAATCTTATTAAATAGAATACAATGAATGATAAAGTTAAAAAAATAAAAGCTGATTTGCAACATTTTTGTGGTACAGAAATGTTCTTTAAAATCCCATTAATTGGAACTTGTTTTACCGATGGGTTAAAATATTTAGCCAAAGAGGCAGAATGCTATTGGTTGATTACAGATGCATCTGTGATAGCAAAAAGTTTATCAAATAGAAGTTCTTTTATTACTATTGATTTTAAAAGACTTTCTGAAAAAGAACGGTTAGAAAAGCATTGTGAAGCCATTATTAATTATAGTGATGGGAATGATAAAATTTTTGAAACGCATAGATATAATGTAACCGATTTTCCTTTGGATGAATTGCGATTATTTTTTGTAGATAATACGCTAATGCTTCCGAGTGAATATTAAAAAAAGGGTTATGGTATATTTTTAGGAAGTAGAAACTCTAAGAGGTAGTATTCTTATAACTATGTTTAACACTTTAAATCTAATTTAAAATCAGGGCCTTTAATTTTTTAAAGGTCTTTTTTTTGTTCTGTTATTTTAGATTCTGTAATGAAAATTGAGATTTTATAAAGATACTTCTAAACTTCAATTGAAACATTCTTAAAAAAAATAATTTCAATTCGTATTCGAGTAAAAGCCATTACATTTTTGGATGTAATGGTATTTTTTTTTGTCCAGCGAAGCTGGACGAAAAGGAATAGCAAGAGGGTAACACGCTAGCGCGATGTTTCAATTTTTCGTTTTCATAATTCACTAGTGAAATCAGTAGTTTAGAGAGATTGAAGGTTTTAGTTAATAAAATTTCAGCATCAGTTTTTCAGAAAAAACCTTCGCAACCCAATAAAAACGACAATTTTTTTCAGAAAATATGGATAAAGGATATGAAAAAGAGCGATTTGAGAAGCTTGGAATTAAAGCTTCAGTGGCAGAGCGTTTTCGAAGTTTTTGTAAAAAAATGTCTAAATCGCAATCTATGACGCTGCTTTTGATGCTTGATTTTTTTGAGGATAATAGTATTTCTCCAAATGAAACTATGGGGCCTAATATGCAAACATTGGAAAGTAAAATTAAGAAACGAATTAACGCAGTAATAGCTATTATAAAAGACATTGAAAAAAATCACGATAAGCCCACAACAGCCATGTTGCAATCTTTGTTTATGGAGTTTGAACCTAAAGAAAAGAAAATCATTTTGGAAAAAGAAGTCAAAGAAAATAAAGTACAGTTTGTAGAAAAAACAGATACTAATACTCAATTATAGAATTATGTATATCACAATCACAGCTCAAAAATTAGGTGGAAATTATTCACAAAGTTCTGCGGATTTTGCTGAGTATTTGGAGAAGGAAAATCAAGGTTTGGAGCAAGGGGATGCGGAACATTTTTTTAATCAATATGCAGATAAAATTGAAGCCAAAGAAGTGGTAAAAGAAATTGATGGCAATACAGCAAAACTCAAAAGGAAAGAACCAAAATTTTATTCAATTACAGTTAGTCCTAGTAAATATGAATTAAGAAAACTGCAAAACAATTCCGAAGATTTAAAAAAATATACTAAAGCAATAATGCATGATTATGCCAGGTCTTTTAATAGAGAGATTAATGGTAAGCCGATAACCGTTGATGACATAAAATATTTTGCAAAAATTGAACATCAACGCACATTTAAAGGGACAGATAAACAGGTAAAAGAAAACCAGCCTTTTGCTGCAAAAATTCTAGAGTTGAAACATGAGATCAGGAAAATAGAGAACAACCAAATAGGAGGAGATAGAAAGAAGTTGAAAGCTCAAATTATAAAGCTTGAAGCAGAGGCTCCACACCAACAAAATGGAAAACGTATAGTTCAAGGCATGAAAAAGGGTGGTAATCAAAGTCACATTCATATTATTATAAGTCGAAAGGATGCATCAAATTCTGTGAGTTTATCACCAGGATCAAAATATAAGGCTTCAGAAGTCATGATGAATGGAAAACAGATAAAGCGAGGGTTTGATAGAGACTCATTTTTCACTAAGGCTGAAAGTACTTTTGATAAAACATTTGGTTATAAACGGAACTATGCAGAGTTCTACAAATCAAAAAAAGTATTTATGAAGAACCCTAAACTGTATTTTATTGCCTTATTGGGTTTACCTGCGAGTGAGAAAGCAGTTGCTTTTAATATACTTTCTAAATCTGGATTACCAGTATTAAGTATTCCAACCAGTCAAACTCAGATAGCTTTAAAAGCTATAAGAACATTAAAACGAGGTGCGGATTTGGCAATTAAGTCAGGTTCAATAGGTATATAACATGGAAATAATATTCACTATAGCAATATGGATAGGAGTTAGCTTTGTATTTAGTTTCTTTTTCAAAGTGATTAAGTATGCTTATATAATCAACTTAATATTGACGTTTATTTGTATGGGATTTCTTTTTAAACGGCAATTTTTTTTACACGATTGGACTTCAATAATTTTAATTTTTGGATGTCCTTTATTTCTAATAAATACAGTTCTGTATGTCTTTCTTCATAAGGGGAATGAAGGTTTAGATCTTAAAGATAAGTATCAAGTTCATTTCAAAATAAAAAACGGCATTTTTAAAGTAAACAATGTTAAACGAGGCGTTTCCATTATAGGTTCAGCGGGTAGTGGTAAAACTGAAAGTGTTATTTTTAATTTTCTTCTGCATTTTAGTAATTATAGGTTTTCTGGGGTCATACACGATTATAAGAATTTTGAACTTACAGAAATGGCATTCCCTTTATTTGAAAAGAATGAAATTGATTTTCGTGTGATTTCATTCGATAATATTTATGATCGCGTGAATCCTATTGCTCCAAGATATATGATCAACGAAGAAAGTGTAAATGAGGTAGCAAGGGTGCTTATAGAAAACCTACTGGAGCATAAAGAATCAGGTAGTTCTGGTGCAGGTAAATTCTTTAATGATGCAGCTGAAGGTTTAATAGGGGGATTAATTTGGAAACTAAAAACGTCATACCCTAAATATTGCACATTACCACATCTTATAGCTATTTATCAAATTTTAGATACAGATAGTCTTATTGCTTTTCTAAGTACAAATGCCACATGTAGAGCAATGGCAGACGCCTTTATTAGTGGAAAAGATTCTGATAAGCAAACTGCTGGTGTGAAAAGCACATTGGCAAATGCGCTTAAAAAAATAAGCACACAAAGTATTTTTATGGTACTGTCTGGTGATGATGTCGCTTTGGATGTAAACAGACAAGAGAAACCTTTAATAATTTCAGTTGTAAATAATCCGAAATATGAAACAGCTTATTCTCCGATAATTGCTACTATAATACATACCATTACAAAACAAATGAGTGTTAGAGAGTCTAATCATTCGTTTTTAATGATGGAAGAAGCCCCTACGATTAGACTATTAAATATGCACCGTATTCCAGCGACTTTAAGGAGTTATGATATATCTACCATTTATGTGATGCAGGATAAAATTCAGAATGACATGATGTATGGAGATAAAGCAAGTAGAGCTATTTTGAGTAACTTGTCATATCAATTTTTTGGAAAGGTAAATGATCCAGATACAGCAAAATATTATGAACGTTTTTTTGAAATTATAAAAAGAGAAACAACAAGTGTTAATCGGGGATATAACCTTAATTTTGATACACGCATCACTACTGGAGAACGAGAAGTAGCAAAAATTAGGGCAGATGTTTTCTTTCGTTTAAAACAAGGAGAGTTTGTTACGTTTGCTGATGGTAAGGACAAGAAAGTTCAATTTGAACATCCTAATATAGAGAAAGGGTTGCCCCCAAAAAAGCAGGACTTTACAAATGATGATTTAGAAGAAAATTTTAACAGAATATATAACGAGGCTCGGTCAATATTCAAAAATATTTAAAATGGTGATTTTTCATTTTTGTCCTTTTCTGTAACTTTCCATTTCTTATCAACTTTTACAAGCTTAAATATCTCTGGTTGGTCTTCATAAGAAGTAGAAAATTTTACCCAAGCAGTATCTCCATTAACAGATTCTTGAATTAATTTAAAGTTTGAAGCTTGGGTTGTTCCTGGAGCCACTAAAGCTTGGATAGCCATAAAGGATTGATAACTGTCTGTTGTGGTATGTTTTTCTAGCTTAGTATTTTCATTTTTATAAAAACTTTCTACAACATTTTTTGCAGTATCCACATGGGATAACTGAGGTTGATTACATCCTATGAATGATATAAGTAATAAGTATAGTGTCAACTTTTTCATAATATTTTAATTTGGGTTATTAATTGTTTTATCCGCTATTTTCAATTTAATATTTCGTTCACCGTTGTCTTCATTGAGATCCAATAGGACTAAACGTTCGTCGCTAATGGAGAATTTAGAAACAACATAAACAAACTTAATAGTTTGCTTTTCTTTTATTTTTGAAGGTACATTGTATTTAAATATAGGTTCTAAACACAATTCTTGCAATGATTTTTTCTTGCCTTTTTTTCTAGTTTGAATACTTAGGTTTAAGAAATTAACGTCATAATCTAAAGACGATTTGTTTTCAATAGTGATAACGAAATATAATTCCGCTTTATCAAAAACGATATTCTCAATCTTCAGAACAATAGCATCTTTGCGCTTTTTCAGTTTACCAATGCGTTGTCTTCTGTTAATCAGATACGAACAAAAACGTTCATAATAATTGATTTTATAATCAAAACTGTCAAATGAATTTCCGTTATTTTCATTAGCTTTATTCATTGGTGTTTCATTACCAATAGAAGCCGAATCAGGTATGAAATAATTCAATTTATTTAGAGTTTCTTTATACTTTACAATATACGAAAAAATAGCTCCATTATTATTGATTATTAGTAAGTTGCTGTCGTTTCCTGGGATGGCTTGAAGTAAACCAAAGTATTGTTCTTGATCTCTATTATAAGTGAATACAAAATTGTCAGAACCAGTTATACCTTGACGAATGGGGTTAGGGAAAAACAGTGCAACATTCTTGTTATTGTTAGCGTAAATGGTGTCTAAATTAATTTGTTGTTGGGCTTTAACTGTAGTAAAAAATAAAATAAGGCTGATTACTAGTATTATCTTTTTCATAAGAATCGGTTTATATTATTTTAATGAGGTTTTTAAAATGAGTTCATAATTGTTAACAACCAAAACTTTGATATCTCGATTATTTCGTTGGAATATTTTTTTAATTCCACTGATTTGGGGAACACCCGAGATGTTTATATCGTTAACAACATCTCCTACAACTTCACGTTTGGCATCGGCTCTAAAACTATTTTCGACATAAATACCTTCGCTACCATCTTGTAAATCGTAGGCTTTTAATTTTACGGCTTGATGCAGAATGTTTTCAATTTCTATCATAGCACGGTTGGGATGGAAGCTTATAAAACCGTAAACGGGAGTGTTCTTTGGAACGATGCTATTATTAATTAGAGCATCCTTGACTAATCGCATTCTTAAACGATAGTTTGTACTCACAGTTTGGTTTCCATCTACGGTTACGTATATGGTTGAATCAGTTTTGAAATAGTCATAATCTGGGTTGTTTTTTGGTGTAGAGGCAAAAAAAAGGTTATGTTCTAGTCCAATTTCCTTGGTATCTATTTTCTTTTCGATTTTTAGAACAGTACTATCAATTCTCAGAGTTTTAGTAATGGCTAAGTTTGAGTTAGAATTTCGATATTGATTTTCGGTATAATTTATTTTGCCAAATCGATAAATACTATCGACTATGCGTTGCTTTTCTTTTTCAATTAAATCGGGATCATAAAACCCCATAGAATCAATTAGTGCTTCATTGTAAATACTTGGAGCATTAGTCTCTCGAACCTCTTTTAGGTCGTTAATAGCATTAAGTTTTGATGAATAATCAGCTTGTTCTTGCTCAAGTTCAGGAACAAGTGTTTCTTTTAAGTTCTTATTTTCTTCAGAATGATCTCTCATTATCATAATGGAATAGGATATCAGAAAAATCAGAACAATTGCGATAACAGAACCAAATACGATTTTATTCTTTTCTAGTTTCATAATAGTGCGTTTTTAAGTAGTTATTATGGGTTTTTGTAATCAACTTTTTTTAAAGTTTTTTCAAAGTAATTTGAGATTAACAACCCATGTGTGTTTTTGGGGTAGTTACGGTCAACAACAAGTAAATTCCCTGTAGACGTTAGTTCATAAGTATCAACAACAGTCCCGCGATTAATTTCAAAAATCGTTTTGGTTTGAAATTGATAAGGTTCAACTTGTAGATCTAGTTTTGATTCTATACTTAATACCTTTTGAATCAATGAGTATTGAATTAGGCGATTATAAACACCATTCGCTTTTTTCTGTCGATAAAGATTATCTACAGAGCTATTTCCAAGCCACAATGCTTTCTCTAAATTCTTTTCATAATTACTGGCGTCTATGTTGTAGAAGTACGAATGAAATAGTTCTAAATGTGCCAAAGCTTCGACTTTAAAGTTTTCCTTTTGAATAACCCATTTTAAAGGAATAACTGTTCCGTCTGTGTTTACGGCAAACGAACTGTTCAGTGCTTTTTTATGAGTATCATAAACAACCCATCCAGAAAAAATGCTAGAACCTAAGGCGCAGATAATGACAACTAGAACGATGAACCGATTAATTTTTAAAATAGTGTATATATTTTTGTACGATGTTTTCATATTGATATTAAGGTTAAGCAGTGAATAATCTTAAAGTGAAGGCAACTGCACGTTTATAAAGTTTGAACTTTAAGAATACAATAAAGGCAACAGATCCTAATTGAACTACGGGAGCGAAAAATCGGCTTCCTACATCAGTACCAAAAAGGTTACTCCAAAAATTGGTGTTAATCTCAGTATATATGGCGTTAATAAAGATGTTAACTAGAAAAAATGCAGGAACAAGCATATATACTGCAGCATATAATTTGAAAAAAGTGTAAGCCATGGATCGGAATTTTTCAAATACAGCAAGGCTTAGTATTAAAGGAAAAAAGGCTTGCATAATACCTAGAAGGAAATAGCGCTCAGATAAAAATAAGGGGTATATAAATAGATCTAAAATCCATAGGCCTAGACTAATAATAAATGCAATGATTTTCCATCCGAAAAGAGGTGTTACTAAGGCATCGTATAATAAGGCCATAGCTTTTTTGGCGGCTTCCAATGCACCCACATCCTCTTCAATTGGGATATCCTGCATTTGTAAGGGGAGGAGTGCAGGAGCCGTATTTCTATATTGAGACTCTATAGCCACAAGTACGCCATCAAAGAATCCTAAAATTTGAGTTGAGAAAATAACCAGGAGAACTATAGCCAAATTCTTTGCGAGTTCCCCAGGATTTAATCCCCAAGAATAGCCATCTTTATTGGCTATCCCTTCATTATATTTTTTTAGGATGTTAACTAGGAAAAAGAGTACCGCAAGCGTTTTCATTCCTGTAATGGTATATTGTGAGAAATTACTGCTTTTTATAGTTTGAAAAACAGTATCGATGTATTCTAATCCAATTCCTAAAAAGTATAATTCATTCATAATTAATAGTTCGATTCTCTATTGTTTATTTTGTCCTGCATCTTTCTAAATGATATGATGTCTCTATAGCGTTCTGTCTTTTTTGTTATTTCTGCTACCATTTCATTCGATTCAACTTCCTTTTGTTTTAAAATGCCAGCACGTTCGGCATCAGTCATTTTTAAGAAATCACTTGATAGTATTTGGTCAATAAAATTCATGCTATCTAAAGAATTTTCAATAATGGCATTGAACGATTCTGAAATACGATTAACTTCCTCGGGTTTTATGTATGGAGAGTTTAGAATATCACGTAAATCGTCACGAACCACGTTAAAAAGAATTTGATTGTTTTTGGCCATTTCTTTTATGGCGTTAAGTTGCCGGATAACATTATTTACTTTTTCAATATTATCTTTTTGTGTTTTGAGAAATTGGACCGTTTTTAATAATTGAGAAGTCTGTTTTGCTGATTCTATAAGGGATTTGGCAAGACTTATAAAATTAGTGTTGTCGTAAACAGGCATGCCTTGTGCACTTGTTTTAAAGCTAAAGGCGATTACCATTACTAGGATTAGGAGTTTTGTTTTCATTTTTTTTGGTTTTAAGATGAATATTCAGTGATTGCTTTTTCCATATTTTGATGCTTTTCATAAAGCTTCATAATGGCTTCGTTTTCTGCACCATCTGTGAGATAAGCGGCATAAACTTTCTTGGGGACTTCCAATCGGAAAATGTTACTCTCTTTACCTATTTTGATAAACATTTCTGTATATTTTCGTGGACCTGTAAGGTTGTTTTTAATGGACTTTAATTGATTCAAGTCATGACTAGAGAGGTTTAATCGTTTCTGCAATTCATCATAGCCTTTTTCATTGTTTAGGCTATAGATAACTTGTGTGTTTTCTAGAATACTTGCAGATGTAGAATTGTTTGGTAATTGGTTTATGGATTGCAGAATAATCCCAATTGCTCCATTTTGTTTTCTAATGGCTTGGTAATAGAATTCTACGCTTTCCAAAACATTTTCAAACTTGAGTTGTTTAGCAAACTCATCAAATAGAATGATGCCTTTTTCTGCTCTGTTTTTCCAAATGGTTCTTTGTATCGCAGATTTTATAAGCTTAAGCATAACAGCTAAAATTTCTTTATTATCTTTTACTTCATCCAGCTCAAAAACGATTAGGCGTTTGTCTTCTATCTTGTAGGTTTGATCTTCACTTACTTCAAATAAGAAACTATAGAGTCCATCGCCTACATATTCCGACATGATGTGTAGAAAGTTTGTAATATTGAAATAATTTTCATGAATCTTCAATTGTTTTAAAAGATTGTCTTTTCTAGTTTCAATGAATTCATAAAAGCTATTAAGAGAATGATTATTTGAAACTTCAGAATAGTAAAAGCGAAGTATCTTTTTTATAGAAACAGATTCTGCTTTACTCACCTTAAAATCTGAAGCAAAGAGTTCAAATAAAAAGGTAGATAAATCTTCAAGCCTTTCTGGCGTTATGTCATCTATATTCGTAATATAAAAAGGATTGATACCAAGGTTTTTTCCGCTTTCATATCTTAATACAGTGTATTGCTTTGGGTAGAGTTTAGCAAATTTGGTATACGAACCACCTAAGTCTATAATGACCAATCTAACGCCGCTTTCAAAATATTGACGTAGAATGTTATTGGCTAAAAAAGATTTTCCTTCACCAGTTGGAGCAAATATGGCAAAGTTTCTAGCTTTAATACGGTTCTTTTTTTCGTCCCAAACATCCTTTAAAACAGGAATATTATGTTCTCTATCATTAAAAATGATACCGGTGTTATCTGTTTTGTAATTACTGTTATTAATTAGTAAGCATAAAGCATGTTTTAAATCGGTAACATATAAATCTTCATTAGAAAAGTTGGAAGAAAAACAGAAATAGCTATTCAGTAAATAATTTTTACGTTCTTCACCTCTTGGGTAATACGGGATAATGTCTATTTCCTTAAACTCCGTTTTTATTTTGGATCCTATTTTAGCTAGCGCTTTGGCTTGCTGCGCCCAATAAATAATATTTAAATGGCCGCGAATAACACGAGCTTTATCATCGGAATTAATTTTATCTAGAATATGTTGGATTTTCTGTAGTACCACTTTGTTTTGAGAGCCAAAATTGGAACTCTTGTTTAGCTCCTCAACTTTTTTGTCTAAAAGTTTTCGCCATTTTTGCTTATCATCTAAATAAATAATTTGATTAACAATATGGTTTTCATTCAAAGTAAGTCCAATGCCATCTATAAACCCTTGATGAAATACAAAATCGTCAGAAGTAAAACGTTCATTGGTTTTGCTAGTTTGTACACTTTCTCCAAAACATAGTTCGCTATTTACGGCCAAAGTATCAAAATAGTGTTCACCAATATTAACATTAGTTTTTGCTAGAAGAATATCTGTATCCAAATCGATGTTAAACCCATTGAAATAGTTGTTAGTCAACTCGTGTATGGTTTTTTCTTGCATGGGGAGAAATTCCATTTTACGACTGTTATTAATAAAGGAAACAGAGTCAGTAACTGCAGCCATAAACGTGTTGATATGGTCGTCAATGTCTTTCACTATTTTTTTAGATACCTTTTTAAAAGGGTTTACAAATTTACTGTTGTTAAGCGCGTTGCTTTTAGTCAAGATGAAGAACAGATAACACTGATGCTCCATATACTCTCGGCCTTTAAAGTGTTTGTGTGTAGCTTGCTCTAAAAAGGTGTTGTTTGGTAGTTCTTCGGATGTGTAAGTCTTTTTTAAATAGATATCTTGTTTATGAACAACACAGCCCGTAGGTAAAGATTTAATGGCTTGAAACCACGCTCCATGAATATCTTCAAAATCCTTTTCTGAAAGGGAGTAGATTTCAGGAAGCGAACCTTTATAACATAAAATCACATTGCCGTTGTTTGCAAAAACAACATTTTCTTGAATGTCAATAATGGGATAATAGGATTGTAGATTTATCTTATTCATAGTGTATAGCTGTCGATTTTTTATTACTTATTATTTTGGGGAAAATTTTAGAGAATTGTATGATTTGTGGATTATGTACAGACTTGGTCAGGCTTACATACAAGCAGGAATTCAGAATAAATACCCCAATAATTATCATAAAACTGAAAGAGAAGATGATAACTAGGAGTGAGGCTATAACAACAATCATCATTAAGGCAAATAGTGAAACGGGCAACCCGAAAATCATTGCCCGTTTTCTAATATTTTTATAGACTTCGTATTTCTTCATACCATTTCTTTTTATAATATTGTTGATACAGTAAATTATACTACGATGCTTATTAAGTAAGTGAAGATGCCTACAACTGCTCCAGCAATTAATACAAAGACAAGTACACGTGTAATTCCTTTTTTTAGGTCTGCATTTTCTCCAAAGAAATGTCCTGCATTGAATAAAAAACCAACTAAAAATATGATACCTAGAATGATTGGGAAGATGGATCTAATGGTGTCCGAAACATCATTTACGGAGTCTTCAATACCTCCAATTTGTGCAAAGCTTGAAATAGAGACCAGGAGCATAGCGAGTAGTGTAAAAACTGATTTTTTCATAATAGTTGAGATTAAGCCGTTTATGGTAACGGGTGATTAATAGTTTGAGAAAGTTATTATGAAAAGGAAGTAATGCGGAGCATTCAATAAATTTTAACGCTTAATGCTGTTAAACTTTTGAAGATTACCAAGGAAGTTCTTGATTTATTGAATTTTGTGTAATCTAAAACGGTTACTATGCATGTAATAAATCGAATTGCAGTGTGCCTATGCTGTGTAGGTTTCTTAAATTTTTCTTTCGGGCAAAAAAGGGTAGAAGTAAAGCCTCTTGTTATAGTTATAGATCCAGGACATGGCGGTAAAGATGCTGGAGCAATATCTAGAACTGGAGTAAGGGAAAAGGATATCGTTTTGAGTATTGCTAATAAAATAGTTGAACTCAATTATAGATTGAATAAGCAACCTTTAGATGTTTTTCTTACCAGGTACACAGATACGTTTGTTTCACTTGCTGATAGAACTCGATTATCAAAAAAACTAAAAGCCGATGTGTTTATTTCTATCCATTGCAATGCATCAGCTAATCCAAAAGCATCCGGAACGGAAGTTTATATATATCCTAAAAGTGACATGCAAGCACAAGCATCTGCTTATTTAGGTTTTACTATACAAAAACGATTGACAAATACAGTTGGTTTTAAAAATAGAGGTGTGAAATTTGGAGATTTCCAAGTGTTAAGGGATAGTCGTACTGAATGCGTAACGATCCTATTGGAAATTGGGTTTTTGTCTCAGATTGATGAGGTGGAGTATTTATTGGAGGAGGAGGTGCAGGGGGCTGTTGCTTTAGAAATACTTCAATCGATTATTACAGTTTTAAGGATATGAGTTAGTTATTCATTGGGATTGTTGTAAATGTAAGAGGGTGATAGTTTTTTGTAAAATCCTATATATTAAGTACAAGAACTTAAAATGATTCATTCCATTGATAAATATTAGATTGATTAATGCTAATATGTCTTTCAAGTAGTATAAAATTATAAATGCATTGAGGATTACACTTTCTAAATAATTAGATTTAATTTAGTTTTTAATGATTAGGTGAAAATCTTTTTTAACTTGTAGAGTTTATTATCAATAATATGTATCTACAAAATTTAAAACTTTGGAATTTTAGAAAATATGGAAATTCTAATCCATTTGATTTACAAGAACCAAGTCTTAATTTGAATTTTTCAAAAGGAGTAAATGTCCTAATCGGTCAAAATGATTCAGGTAAAACAGCTATAATTGATGCTATTAAATTAGTTTTGAAAACTCATAGTTACGATTGGCTTAAAATTGTAAATGAAGATTTTTATTTCGATTCAGACCGACTCAGGATAGAGCTTGTTTTTGATGATTTAGATCCAGAAGAGGCAAAACATTTTACAGAATGGCTAGGATGGAATAAAGAGGTAGGTAAAGAGCCAAGATGTTTTTTACGCCTAATTTATGATGTTAGAAGAAACATTGCTGACAACAAGATATTTCCATCAGATGTAAAAGCAGGTGTTGATCCTGTTGGATATCAGTTAACTGCTGAGGCAAGAGAGTTTATAAAAACGACCTACCTAAAACCTCTTAGAAATGCAAAAGCAGAGCTCGTGCCAAGAAAAAATTCTAGACTAGCTCAAATTCTACAGGAACACGAAGCATTTAGAGGAAGAAATAAAGATCATTCACTAGTTAGTCTTTTTAACGATTTTAATGTTTCAGTTGAAAAGTACTTTTTAGGTATTGCAAATAATGACGTCCCTTTACCACCGACTGAACAAAAAGGAAAAGAGTTAAAGGACGAAATAGATAGTTATATAAGATCCTTTTATGATGAGACAAAGGAATCAGCATTTGGAGTTAAGGATAATAATCTTAAAAATATTTTAGAGAAGTTAGAATTATCTATCAAAGATGAAATCAATCCAGGTTTAGGTACTCTAAATCGCTTATTTATGGCATCTGAGTTATTACACTTGCATAAGAAAAACTGGACTGGAATAAGATTAGGTTTAATTGAAGAATTAGAAGCGCATCTCCATCCTCAAGCCCAAATGCAAATTATAGAAGCTCTTCAGAAAGAGAAAGAGATTCAGCTTATTTTAACGACGCATAGCCCTAATCTTGGATCTAAGATAAAATTAGAAAACCTTATATTATGTAGTAATAATTATGCATTTCCTATGGGTAATGAATATACCCAGTTAGATGAAGAAGATTATGGGTTTTTAGAACGATTTCTAGATGCTACTAAGGCTAATTTGTTTTTTGCCAAAGGAGTTATTATGGTCGAAGGATGGTCTGAAGAAATATTACTGCCAGCAATAGCTCAAAGATTAAAAGAGCAAGATGTTATTCAAAAGAACTTAACTGAGGCAGGCGTCTCTATAGTAAATGTTACTAGTACTGCATTTCAACGTTATGCTAGAATATATTTACGTAAGGATAGTTTGTTAAATAAAATTGAAACACCTGTTGCTGTTATTACAGATGTTGATGTTAGAGCTTTTGAGGAAACCATAGAAACCGATCAAGATGGAAAATACAAAAAAGTATATTTAAAGCAAGATGTAGCCACGGTGTTAGTAAAATCAATTACCAAAATAACAGAATTAGAAGCTAAATTTGATAAAGAAAATGTAAAATCTTTCATAGCTAAAGATTGGACTTTGGAGTACGCTTTATTAAAATCATCATCTCTTAAATCGCTCTTTGAAGAGGCGCTTATAGAAGTGCATCCACAAATAGATCGCGATAATTTTGAAGCCGAATTAGGAAAAAAATTAATAAATAAAACACTATATAAAACGGAATTAGCGTATCAACTAGCTTCAAAATTAGATAAGCATACTACGCTCGCAATTTCAGAGGACGATACTGGAATTAAATATTTGATTGATGCTATAAAGTATGTTTGCAATGATTAAAGTAACACCAGAGGATATAGCATATACAGAGTCCTTATTATTGAAACCTGGACAGACATTTGATGATGAACGTTTAAGGTTTATTAAAAACTTTAAAACTATTGACCTACAAGCTGTTCCTGGTAGTGGGAAAACCACTGCGTTACTTGCTAAACTACTTATTTTAGAAAAACACTTGCCTCTCGAGAAAAATAGAGGAATTCTAGTTTTGTCACATACAAATGCGGCTGTAAATGAGGTTAAGAATCGAATAGGACATCATTGTCCAAAACTCTTTTCTCATCCCAACTTTGTAGGTACCATTCAAAGTTTTACTGATAATTTTTTAGCCATTCCAGCATATCTTAGCAAGTACAAACAAAAACCTGTGAGAATAGATGATGAGATTTATAATGAAACTATAGGTCGAGTTTTTCACCACAATAAAAAGGGATTTGTTATTCAAGAGAAGAAGAATGCTACCTATTACAACAAAAACTTTAATGTATTACATTCATTTAGGTTTTCATATAATAAAGGCGTTTTTAGTCTCGTAAAATCAATTTATGGAGAACCATTAGAAATTAAAACACCTAATCTTAGAAAAGAAAAGTTCACTAAAAATGAAATAGATAGAATTGCCGAATGGTTTTATAAAACTAAATTGAAAGTTTTAGAAACAGGGATCTTAAATTATGATGATGCCTATCTTTTGGCGGACGTTATTCTGACTGAAATACCTTCATATAGAGGACTTATCCAAAATAGATTCAAATATGTATTTGTGGATGAAATGCAAGATATGGAAAAACATCAATTTGATTTACTAGAAAGAATTTTTGCTAATGATAATTGCACTTCTTTTTATCAAAGGTTGGGAGATGTAAATCAATCCATCTTTTCTAAATCTTTAGACAACGAGGAAATATGGAAGCAACGAGCAGATAAGATGTTTATAAATGGGAGTCACAGACTTAGTAGGCCGATCGCTAATATCGTTGAAAAATTTGCGCTGACCTCAACTGAAGTTCAGGGTAGAATGAAGAATAACGATGGGTTTGATTTGACTATTAAGCCGCTATTGATGTGCTATGATATAGAAAGGATAGCTGATGTTATTCCAATTTTTTCTGATGAGATTAAGAAACTTATTGACAAGGGTTTAATTATTCCGAATGAAGGAAATAAGTATGAAGCTATAGGTTGGCGTAAGCATCACGATCATATTAATAAAATTTGTATATCTGATTATTGGCCTAATTTTAAAACAAATGAAAAATTAAAAAAGATTGACTACGATACTTTGGAGGATTACATAAAGTTTATTGAAAACGGCACGCAGACACTTGAGGCTAATCGTAAATCGATATTAAACTCGCTCAATAAGATATTATACATAGAAGGCATAAGAGATGAGTATTCCAGAGTTTTTACTATCTCAAAATTAATTAAATATTTTAAAGTACTTCCAAGTAATGAATACGATTTACTCAAATTGAATTTATATAATTGGAGTTTAGCGATAGAGAATGGCGCTATAGATATTGTATTAGATAAAATCAGAACTTACATTCCATACTTTTTAACTTGCTTTTCTAGACAAATAAACTACTCTAAAGATTTTATATATGAATCTTCAAAAAATGAGAAAGTTGCAAGTCCTGATGAGAGAGCTCAGTACTTTGATAAAAATGGAATACGAGTTAACATAAGCACTGTTCATTCTGTAAAAGGACAAACACATACTGCAACATTATATTTAGAAACATTTTTTAGTAAAGGTGCTGGTAGTTACGAATCAGAGAGATTACAAAATCAAGTTTTAGGAATACCAATAAAAGAGCACCTTGACAACTATAAAGGTGGCAGCGTTGATAAAATAATTCAATCTGCAAGAATGGTATATGTCGGTTTTTCAAGACCAACTCATTTTTTATGTTTTGCTGTTGAGAGTTCAAGAGCTAATAAATTGTTTAAAGAAATAGACAGAAATGATTGGGATGTTATTCAAATTAAAAAAACAGAGGTAGCAGATAGTTAGTATTATATAAATAGTGCGGTGTGACATATATAGAGAAATACATAAAAAATAAAGGAGGTATTCTATCAGGAGACCTAGCTCGGTATATAGAGCAGAAGCAAGGTATAACAAACGGGGCGGCACGTAAACGTGTTCAAAGGCTTAAAAGCCCTATTCATAAAGTAGGTGGGCTCTTTACTGATAAAAAGGTTTTTGTTTATCATTCAGATAATTTTCAAAATCCAGACTATTTCAATGATCTAGTTGAAGCATTTAAAGCAGATGGAAAACGTTGTTATTCTATTATTAATGCTCTTAAATATCATCACGGTTTAGTGCCTATTGATGAATTGGCTAATTACTCAATCAGCCCAGTAAATTTAGTAAAAGGACATATGAAGTTTTCTTCAGTTATAGAGTTACTGAAGAAACATAATTTAGTGCGTGAAACAAATACAGGAGAATATGGGCTTAATGTCTTGGTTGCCGAACAATCGAGTCCGAATGTTAGACACATAAAGGGTATACAATTATCAAAACGTTTGGTAATACAACAATTTGAAACTTGGAGTAAAAACATTGGTTTAGTTTCATTTAAAAAAGGTAAGAATAATAATCTAGTTGGAGGTTTCCAATTTGCATTTACAGCGCCTACATATATTGATGGCTTTGTCGGTTACATCAATAAAACAAAAAAGCCAGGATTTCTTGTCGCAGACATCCTTATAGGGAACATAACCAACGAAAATACTGTGAGCTTTTTTTTGAGAAAAATAGCGGCCATAAAGGCGTCTAATCCTACTCTAAAATTATTACCAGTATTGCTGGTTGATGGAATATCAACTGAAGGGCTTAATAAGTTAAAGAGTAAAGGAGTGTTGGTAGCTTCAATAAAAGAATTGTTTGGTAAAGATTATAGTGACTTACTTAAGAACATTATTAATACAGTAACCAATGCTGGAGCAATTCTAAAAACTGAACCAGAGAAGTATCTGCAGTTGATGGATAAGCTTACAAAGCTTATTGATGGAAAGACAAATAATTTAAGAGGCGATTTATTCGAGCTGGCTGTGGGCTTCTATTTTAGTAAATATTCACAGTCTCTAGATATAGGAAAAAGAGTGCCTGTTAAAGATTCTAATAGAACAAGAGAAATAGATGTACTGGCAAAAAGTGAAAATGAAATTTGCATAGTAGAATGCAAAGGTTATAATTACCCAGTAGATATAGATTATATAGAAATTTATTTGTCAGAAAAAATAAAAGAAATTAGAGGATGGTTAGCTATTGCTCATTCAGACAAAAGGCATCGATTTGAAATATGGAGCACTGGTGGATTTACAAAGGAGGCATTAATTCTATTGAAGTCAACTAAAAATAAAGCTCGAAAGTTTGACTTTGACTACTTAGATCAAAGTGATATAAAAGAGAGAGCTAATAAGTTGAACTCTGAAAAATTCAAAGAAATACTTAGAGATTATTATCTAAGAGAAGTTGTTTAGTACTATATAGCTGTATTGAACTAATTAGTAATAATAAAATATATTTTGAGATTCTAAGTTTAATTAGATATGTAAACATTAAAACCATTTGTTTTTTCCTCACTTATGTAAAAGATGTATACTTCTAAAGATCAATGTCTCCCCAAACCAAAGGATGCTCGCTAGCCTCCGTACTTTTATTAGTTACAGACTTATAAGTAGACCATTGCGGACGTTTATTAGGCCACATAGCTTTTCTGTTTAGTCCGCTATCGGTCATTTTATCAAATAGAGCAGGAGAGAGAAACATAAAATCTGTCTGTTTGATATTAACACCTTTTCTGTAAGCGCCTAGTCTAAAATAATTAGCATCGTCCCCTTTGTCCATATCTACTTCAAAAGATAAATGTTTGGTAATATCTTTTAAGTCGGTATTCTTGCTTATAGGCGAAAGAGAATCGCAATAAGATGGCGCGTTGAATGTACCTGCGATAATAACGTTGGATTTACCTTGGCTTATTAGGTTGTTGTAAACTTCGGTGATTTTGAAGATTTGATTTTTTCTAATTCTATCAGACTCATCATGGTTTTTGGTACGTTTTTGTAAATAGGTATTTAGCAACCAAATTTTTTCTTTCGATGGCGTAGTGATTTCGTACTCTATAAGGCTTTTACCATCGTCATTAATTTCCATATTTATGTTATGTGTTCTTACGGCATCTAGAATGTAGTCTTTTCTTAGAAGTATTCCCATTTCTAAACTTGTCATATCATTACCTTGGATAACAAAGGAATGTTCGAATGGTTTACAGTTAAATTCAGGTAGAATAAGTTGATTAAAATCTTCTAAAGATGCTCTGTCTTCAATTTCTTGTAATAGAAGAATGTCCGGGTTTACATCGGCAATAACTTGGGCTTTATGTTTTGTAGCATGGGGTTGAATTGGGATGGTTTGAAGTTCAATCCAACCGTTCCAATTTGTGAGATCACTGGCTTTATTTTCAATAGAATGACTGATTCCTTTCATATACAAAAAGCCTGCTTTTCTGCGTAAAAGGGCATAGGGTCTAGCACTGGATTTTTCGAAACCAATTAAAAATGATAATTCTCTAATACGATCTTGTTGACTTAGTGTTTTTGAAGGTTGAAGCATGAGCGTGTCTAGTTCTGTTATCCAATCTGTAAATACTTTACCAACCGGTTTTTCTAAAAGGCTTTTATCTCTATGGAATAAGTTCTGGATGTTGAATGTTGCTATTTTCATTGTAGTTAAGTTTATTTTGTTTCCATGAAACTGGAAATCGGTTATTTTCGTTTATCGTTAGCATTTTTATCAAATGCTATAAGGTTGAAGAGTTGTCGCATTCTACTTCTTACTCGGTTGCCGTATAAATCTTCTAATTCCTGGGCGTTTAAATTTGTAGTAGCATGTGTTTTTATGGCATGGTTTAAAAACAACTCGTGCCGTGATAGTAATATTTCGCCCATAGTGTTACAATCTTTTCCATAGTGTCTGCCCATAGGTTCTACACCCAAATCATCAAAGCAAAAAAACTGACTATTGCCATAGTCTTCAATAATTTTATGACCTACGTGATTAAAGCCAAATACAATATTGCGGCAAGGAATAACGATATACGGACGCTGCAAGGGCACAATAAACTTTAATAGTCTCATTAGACTAGTTTTTCCACATCCTACGGGACCTGAAAGGAGTATGCCTTTCGTTGGATCTATGCCATCACGATTACAGCTCTCGTAATCTTTTACGAAGTAATTGCAAAGCTTTAAGATGATGCTGTGGTCTTCTTCGTAAATTTTAAAGTGTTTTCCAAAAAGCAATTTGCCTTTGGCGTTGAGGTAAATGATAATTTTGTGAAAATTATAGTTTACTGCCTTTCCGTTGAATGTTCCTATTGAGAATTCAACGCCACCTTCGGTTATTTTAGAGGGGTTGGTCATAATTCTTGATTTTACTAGTTTTTAGGTTGTCCTTATTTTGAGACAGTGCGTTTTCGGTTTTAATTTTGTCTGTTTTTAAGACCCAGTTACCAGCACTTGCTTGCCAATCGACAATTTTTATTTTGCCACCAATTTTCCACCCGATGGATTGATAGTGATTATAAAACTTTTGAGCTTCTAATTCCGACCAATTTTTACTTTTAAAAAAATGAATGACTTCGATTTTATTTTTCGGTAGCTTTTGTTTAATAATGTTTTCTATTTGTTTATTACTGTTTGTATTAGGTACTAATGCTTGTTCAGTACTAGTTTTAAGCTTGTTTATTACTTGTTTACTTGTTGTACCTAAAATGAGTATCTTTATTTCACTGCCTTTGTATGGGTTATGAGAAGGCATATAATTAATGAATTTCCAATCGCTTAGCTTTTTTAGACACCTGTGGTAGGTGGCTTTAGAACCAATTTTAGAAAGCTTCATTACTTCGTGACGGTTTATATAAAAAGTTTCGGGAAATTTATAGATATTCCAGAAATGGAAAAGCGCCATGTACAAACTTATATGGGTTGGGTTTAGCCTGGTGTCTTCCTGAAATTTTTCAAAACACATGTTTAGATGTTTTATATAATTCATAGGTTTTATTGGATTTCGTTAGGTGTTCTATTTGCGTGCATTACTTTTTGTATTTCTTCTACATCATAAAAAATAATGCCTCCCATTTTGGTAAACGGCAATGTGCCATTGGTTCGGAGATTCTGTAAGGTGCCAGGACTAATTTTTAATAGTTCCATAAGCTCAGAAGATTTTAAGTATTTTTTTAGGCTTCCGTTGTTATGTTTAAGAAGTAGTTTTTTTATGTCTTCAATAAGTTCTAGTTTAAAATCTCGAAGGTCGTCTGTTGTGATAATGCTTGTAGCCATAATAAATTGATTTAAGTGAATTTTCGTTTAAGAAAGCCACATGCCATTTAATTAACTATGGTACAGTTTGACTTTCATTTCACAAAATTGATGAGGTTTGCTTTATTTTTATCTCTATTTAATCGTAGTCCGGGGGAAATTTAACATCTTGAAAATTGATGCTATTTGAGTAGGTTTGAAGTCGGGATTTCTGAATACTGCTGGAGAAATTGTTGAATAATAAGTATGATGATATAAAACAGGAGGTTTACCGTACTACGAGATTATTCGTCCATTTTATTCATGTGTGTAATAAGGCCTGTTGAAAGGTCGTCCAGAAACTTAGTACGACTGTTTTTTCGAGCTTTAATCTCTGAAAATGTTTTGTAGAAATTTCCCAATTCAAAATTGAAAAGGTTTTGTAAGGAGTCTGCAATTTCTTTTAAGTCACTGTTACCGTTGTTTATAACGCGGTTGCAATGTAAAGCGTAGATTAATTCTGTTAAGGCTGTTTTATTTGCAGTCCATTTTAGATCAGCTTGGCTATTGTTCGGTTCAGTAAGCTTATTTAATCTGCTCTGAAGATATTTTATTAATAACTTATAAGCTTTAAATTTACTTAAAAGCATGTCACGTGCAGTACAAAAATCTGGATCTTGAAAATAGAATTTTGTTGATGTTACCAATATATTATCCAAATGACCCCTGGTGTAATACTGAACATCAAAATGAGATTGTTTTGTTTCTATATAATGGCCGAAGTCTAGATGATATAAAAAGAAACGGTTAAGCTTTTTAAGTTTATGTGTAATATGTTTTTTTTGAGAGTCTTTATTGGCTTTAGGAAACTGAATTTCAAAAGAACGTATTTCTGTATAGTAAATGAGTTGTGTGAGTGGTATTTGTTTTACTCGTTTAAAGAATTGAATTTCTTCATGTTCTGTTTTAAAACCGTTCTCTATAATTTGTTTCTTAAAATTATAAAGAAGATTTCGACAAAGTATGATGGATTTATTTGAAACAGCAATAGGTTCATGGTAGTTATTTCTAATTTCTCCAAGACTATTTAAAAAAGTATCTGTTTTTAATTTAAAATCCATTGTTTCTATTTCTATGAAATAGGAGTAATAAATGATTAGACTACTTTGTTGTAATCTTTAAATTAAGAGAGAAATAATGGTTGGATTGGTTGTGTTTAGAAAGGGTTGTTGTGGGATTCCTATTTCCTTGATGGTAAATATAATCTATGAATTTAATTTTCACTTTTTTTAACTGCGTATATTTTGCGTATTTAAGATGTGAATTTACTACGCATTCACTAAAAGGCGAAGTATGTAGATTACTTTTTGAACTTTTTAATAAAATCTTTTCGATTTATACAACTCGATTTCATGTAAATGTTAGAAGCGTGTTTTCTAACAGTTCCATAAGTGATAAACATATTTTTAGCTATTTTTTTATAACTGTTATTTTTTATTATTTGTAATGCTATTTCATTTTCTCTATTGGTAAAATTATATTGGTGTCCAATAGTAAGTTTAAGCGTATGACTGTTTTTTAAGCGGTAAATGTAACTGTTGATCTCCATGGTTGTTACTAGAAAAAAAGCAACGGATACAATAGGTTGTGTTATTGGTTGAAAATCTCCAAAAAAAGTTAATAAAGGTAAAAGTACAATGGATAAAATGGAGCAAAGCCCTAAATAGGTTTGGATTTTAAAATAATACTGACGTTTTACTTCTTTTGTAATGATGTTGAGAAAATGTATAAAAAATATCGAGGATAATATTATAGGTAGTATTAAGAATAAGCTTCGAGATAAGTTTAACGGATAAGACAATAAAGAAGGGGTTATAAATAAAAGTAAGAAAGAAGTCAATAGTAGGATAGTTAGGTTTTTTACTTTAAAAATGTAGTAGGGAGTAATTATGTTGAATTCTTGATATAGATACCATATTAGATAAATGCACATAAATATAGAAATCCCATAAGTAATAACATACTGCAGGATTATTGGTCCAGGTAATGAAGTATTAGGTAGTAGACCGTTTAATACATTATATAAAAGAAATAGTATGGCTAAGTAAAGGTATCGAAGCTGTTCTTTACTTGTTTTTTGATTGCTACTGCATATATGTATTACCTGAAATATAATTGTAGAACTTATTAAAATACATATAAAAAGAACAATCCAATGCATTGATGAAACGTATTCATATTGCGGAGTGTATTTGTATTTTTGAATAAACAATAACATCTAAATTATTGAAAGATAAAAGATTATATGTACTTTAGGTAAATTAAAGATAATGATTATTGACGTGAATTAAAAATGATAAACCGATGTTAACTAATAAATATCCTTTGGGGTTTTTCCCAACACCGTTGGAAAAAATGAATAATTTATCTGAAAAATATCCAGACTACCAGTTATTTATTAAAAGAGACGATAATTCAGGTTTAGCATCTGGAGGAAATAAAGTGAGAAAGTTGCAATATTTAATTTACGAAGCTCTAAACAAAGGGTTTGATACAATTATAACCTCTGGAGCTCAACAATCAAATCATTGTAGGCAAACAGCAGCAGCTTGTGCTCAGGCTAAATTAGAGTGTAATTTATTGATAGGAGGAGAAAAACCTAAAATATATAATGGAAATTTATTATTGTCTCAGCTTTTAGGAGCCAAGATTCATTTTAATGGAGAGAATAGGAAAGGGGAAGATATTGAGGGTCTTAAAATTAGACTAGAAGCAGAGGGGAAGAAAGTTTATGTTGTGCCGTATGGAGGATCAAATTTATTAGGAGCCTGCGGTTTTATTGATGCTGTTAAAGAGTTAAAGGTGCAACTTTTAGAAAAGAGCTTGAAAATGGATTATATTTTTTTTGCTTCAAGCTCTGGTGGAACGCAAGCGGGCCTAAGGTTAGGGGGTGATTTATTTGGATTACAGACTAAATTGATGCCAATTAGTATTGATAAAATGGGATATGGAGATAAAACTTTAGCTGAAGCAGTCTTGGAATTATTAAATGAAGGTCAAAAAAGTTTGAGTATAAAAAAAGCATATTCTATTGATGATGCTGAATTAATTCATGGATATGATTCTAAAGGTTATGGAGTTGTAACCCCAAATGAAAAATTAGCTATTAAAGAATTAGCAGAAAATGAAGGGATTTTATTAGATCCTGTATATTCTGGAAGAGCATTTTATGGAATGTTAGATCATATAAAAAGTCAGAAAATAGAAAAAGGTGCTAACATTATGTTTTGGCATACCGGCGGTTTACCTGCTAATTTTTATTATTCTGAGGAATTATTAGAATAAAATATATTAGTTGATATCATTTGATGTCAAAAGGAATCAATAAAAATGAATGTTAAAAATAGCTCATTTGTTGTACCTATGTTGTACCCAAATAAAAAAGTCAAGAATAAAATTCTTGACTTTCCCTGGTTTTACTTGTAGCGAGAATGGGGCACGATCCCATGACCTCCGAGTTATGAATCCGACGCTCTAACCAGCTGAGCTACCTCGCCATATGCGTTTCCGCGGGTGCAAAGATAAAAACATAATTAGATTACACAAACATTAGTTGCAAAAAATATTATTAAATTTTCTGTGGTACTTCTTAATTAATGTATATATTGGTCAACATAAAGATTAAATAATATATGGACGAGAAAGTAAAATTTAATATAGAGTTTCCAATACAAGCATCACCTCAATTGTTATATCAGTATATATCAACACCTTCTGGGTTATCAGAATGGTTTTCAGACAACGTAAATTCAAGAGGAGAATTGTTTACTTTTATATGGGACGATAGCGAAGAACAAGCTAAATTATTAAATAAAAAAAGTGGCGAGCGCGTTAAATTTAGATGGGTAGAAGATGAAGAAGACGATCAGTCCTACTATTTTGAAATTAGAATACAAGTAGATGAAATTACTAAAGATGTATCTTTAATGGTTACCGATTTTGCTGAAGATGATGAAGTAGACGAATCTAAAATGCTTTGGACCAATCAGATTTCAAGTTTAAAGCAAGTATTAGGCTCAGCGTAATATAAAAAACATAATATTCGATTATATTTGTCCCGTTTTTACACTTAATGAAAACGGGATTTTTTTATGGTAAATTTTAACGAAAATATTTTAGAAGATAATACATTGTTATCTGTCAATAATAGAGGTTTTGCATATGGTGATGCCTTATTTGAAACAATTAAAGCCTCTTACGGTAAATTATTGTTTTGGGAAGACCATTATTTTAGGCTTATGGCGTCTATGCGGATTATGCGCATGGAGATTCCTATGAATTTTACCATGGAATATTTAGAAGAGCAAATACTAAATACCTTAACGGAAAACAATTTATCAAACGCATCTTCTAGAGTGAAATTAACCGTTTTTAGAAATGAAGGCGGTTTGTATTTACCCGAAACAAACACCGTAAGTTTTCTTATAGCAGTAAAACCTATCGACACCGATTTTTATATCGCAAATAGCGAGTTTTACGAGGTTGATTTGTTTAAAGATTATTATGTGTCACCAAGTTTGTTATCTACCTTAAAAAGCAACAATAAGGCCTTAAATGTGGTTGGTAGTATTTATGCGAAAGAAAACAAACTGAATAACTGTTTGGTATTAAATACCGAAAAACAAGTTGTAGAAGCGCTTAACGGAAATGTTTTCGTTGTAAAAGGAAATGAGATAAAAACACCACCAATGGGAAGTGGTTGTTTGAAAGGGGTTATGCGGAAGCAAATTATTGAAATTGTAAACAGTTTACCCGAATACGAATTAGTTGAAGCCGCTATTTCACCTTTTGAACTTCAAAAAGCAGACGAAATTTTTATTACCAATGTGGTTGTGGGAATTCAATCGGTTTCAAAATACAGAAAAAAAACTTTTGCATCCGAAGTATCTAAACTTCTAATACAGAAATTGAATATTAAAATAAGAGTAAGTTAAACATTAGCATTAATAATGTTCAGTAAAAAGGAAGAAGGTTTATTTTTTTTGTATTTATTTAATTCTGAGGAAAACAAAAACTGTAATCATTTAGGACAAGATAAGTTTTAGTAAAAGGACTTTTAATTGTAACTCGGATTTTCTGGTGCATTAGACCAAATACTGTATTGTCCACCAAATTCGAGCATTTTTTCTTTCCAAAAAGATTGATGATTCTTTTCAATAATATCTTTTTTATAAATATTATCGGTAACTACCCAAGAATTCGATTTAAGTTCACCTGCTAATTGGTTGGTAGCCCATCCAGAGTAGCCTAAAAAGAACTTTATATCATTTTCATTAATAGTATTGTCGGCAATAAGCTCGGCAACTTTATTAAAATCTCCACCCCAATAAATTCCTAAAGAAATTTCAATACTATCTGGTATTAAATGTGGGATTTTATGAATAAAATATAAGTTGTCTTGTTCCACTGGCCCTCCATTATACACAGTAAAGTTAGCATGAACTTCGGGTATTAAGTCGTTTATGGTATATTCTAGTGGTTTGTTAAGTATAAAACCAATAGAGCCTTCAATAGTGTGGTCTGCCAAAAGAACAATAGAGCGATTAAAAGAAACATCACCAATAATAGCAGGCTCTGCAATTAATAAATCCCCCTTTTTAGGTTGAGTTGTTACCATGTTTTCAGTAATTAGTAATTAAATCTAATATTAATTTCTCTAAAAAACAAGATTATTGGATAATAATAAAAAAAAATGCCTTCAATAAATGAAGGCATTTTAAAATATTAAAGTTGTAAATTATTAGTTTACAGCGTTAGATAAATCTGATCCAGCTTTAAACTTAACAACGTTTTTAGCTTTGATTTTGATTGTTTCACCTGTTTGAGGGTTTCTTCCTTCTCTTGCAGCTCTTTTAGAAACTGACCAAGATCCAAAACCTACTAAAGAAACTCTGTTACCTTTTTGTAAAGCACCTTCTATTTCGATAATAGCACATTCTAAAGCTTTTTTAGCAGCTGCCTTAGTAATTCCTGCGTGTTCTGCCATAGCATCGATTAAATCTGTTTTGTTCATAATGTAATTTTTAATAATTAATAATTTGGTTAAACATTTTGTTAAATCCTATACAAATTTATACGGATTATGCAATAACGCAAGTAATAGCAAGGGAAATCCGTTGTTTTGTTAATAACTTAAGTCATTTGTTAATAAAGATAGGGTTAATTAGCGTTTTTTTAACAACCTCAACAGCTGTAAGGCTTTACAGCATTTTGGAATCACTTTCAAAATGATAGCCATTTAAAAGTGATTTTACATCCATGGTTCGCTTACCCGGAAGCTTAATATCGTCTATAATAAGGTAACCATTTGCAACTGCGACTTTTAATTCTTTTTTGGTAGACGTAATACTTCCTATCGGTTCGGTGTGTGAAATTACTTCTTTTTTCGCTTTATAGATTTTTATATCCAGTTGGTCATTTCCGTTAATTAAAGTACACCAGGCAGCTGGGTAGGGGCTTAAGCCGCGTATTTTGTTATGGATATCGTCTATAGATGCCGCCCAATCAATTTTACAATTGTCCTTATTAAGCTTATAAGCGGTTTTTATATCGGCATTTTCTAATTGAGGTATCGTGGTAACATCTCCCTTTTCAATTTCGTTGACCGTTTTTAAAACCAAATCACTTCCTAGAAACATCAATTTGTCATGCAAGCTACCTGCATTCTCTTCCGGATCAATATTTATGGCCTCCTGATAAATCATAGCACCAGTGTCTATTTTTTCGTCTATGAAAAATGTAGATACGCCAGTTTTTGTTTCACCATTAATAATAGCCCAATTAATAGGAGCAGCGCCTCGGTAATTTGGAAGTAAGGATGCATGCAAGTTAAATGTACCGTATTCGGGCATTTGCCAAACCATTTTTGGTAACATTCTAAAGGCAACTACAATTTGAAGGTTAGCGTTTAGTGCTTTTAATTCTTCTAAAAATGTTTCATCTTTTAAATTGGTGGGCTGTAAAATATTTAGTCCAGCCGATGTAGCATATTGTTTTACGGCACTTTCGTTAAGTTTTCGTCCGCGTCCAGCAGGTTTGTCGGGTGCTGTAATTACGCCAACAATATTCCGTTTATTTTCTACTAATGTTTTTAAAATGGTCACCGCAAAATCGGGCGTTCCCATAAATACTATTCTTAAATCTTTCATTTACTGAAATTTATTTTTTTAGGTTGAAGCATTCCGTTCATTTTATTTCAAATCGTGAATAAACTGAAACTATAAATGGCTTAACTTGTAAGTGTTTTTCGGTGTTATACTTATTATTTGATGTTCTAAAAGTAATTTTAAAACCTGTTTAATATTTTCTTCGGAAGCGTCTAAGGCTTCGGAAATTTTTCTCGAAGATAAATCACTGGTTTCTAAAAGCTGAATGACTTGTTTTTTAATTGTACTAATATCGGTTACCGTAACAGGTTTCTTTTTGGCGTTAGTGCAAACCGAACAAACGCCACAAGGTTGTATTTCAGTTTCGCCAAAATAGGCTAGGAGTTGCATGCTTTTGCAAACCGAATCATTTTCTACATAATCCAACATGGCTTTAACGCGTTTTTGCTTTAACGTGTTTTGTTGTTCAATAGTTGCGGCAATACGATTAATGGTTTTTTCGTCCTCACGGGGTTGTATAAAAGTGACCTCCGCATCGGTCTTGGATAGTTGTAAGGTGATAATGGAATCGCGTTCCAGTTGCTCTAAAGCTTTTACAATTAGAGTTTCGTTGGCTCCCGATTTCTCAGCTATTTTGGCCAATGCTATTTTGGTAACTTGTTCAAAAACGCCACCGTACATTCTTAGAATCGATTTTACAATGGTACTAAAATCATTATGGGTATCGAGATAATTAAAAAGTGCGGCGTTGGATATTACGAACTGCACCGTAACCTTATTTTTAAATTGTTTAGAAAGTGTGATAACGCTATTTCTATCTAAAATCAACAACGCATTATAGCATAATCCAGGATTGAATTTATAGGTTTTACAAAAGGTGTTAAAATCGAATTCAAAGGTTAAGTATTCGCCTTCCCCATAAGGTACTTGGAAGTAGTTGCACAGTTTTCGGTATACTTGTTTTACAAAATCGACACTGGCTAAACTGCCTAAAAATTGTTTTCTAACACTACCTTCGTCACTTTGGTTTTTCAGAATTACAGCGAAAGCCTTGTCTCCATTTCTGCCAACACGTCCAGCTTCTTGAAAATAACTTTCTATGCTTTCGGGTAAACTAATGTGAATAACTGTTTTTACATCGGGTTTGTCAATGCCCATTCCAAAGGCATTTGTAGCCACCATGGCTTGCTTTTGGTTGTTAATCCAGGCGGTCATGTTTTTATCTTTTTCGGTATTGAGTAAACCTCCATGATAAAACGTAGACGATATGTTTTTAGATTCTAAAAAAGCACTTAGCTCAATCGTTTGTCTTCTGTTTCTAACGTAAATTATGGACGATTGCGTGTATTTCTTCAGAATTGTTTCAAGTCTGTAATATTTGTCATTTTCATTAAAAACCAAATAGGCTAAATTGGGTCTTAAAAACGATTGTTTAAATATTTTCGGACTAATAAAATCTAGCTGTTTTACAATGTCTTGAATAACTTCTGGTTTGGCTGAAGCCGTTAAAGCAATTACATTTACAGTGGGTTGCAGCTGTCTTAGCACAGCAATATTTTTATATGCTGGTCTAAAATCGCTACCCCATTGCGAAATACAATGCGCTTCATCTACCGCGATAAGATTTACATTCATCAACCTAATTCGGTCTTGTACAAGATCTTGTTGTAAACGTTCGGGTGATAGGTATAAAAATTTATAATTTCCGTAGACACAATTATCCAAAAGCGTATCCAAATCTCTATACGAAATGCCACTGGTTAACGCCATAGCCTTAATCCCTTTATTATTTAAGGACTGTACTTGGTCTTTCATTAAAGCAATTAATGGCGAAACCACAATGCAAATACCGGGTTTAACCAGTGCTGGAACCTGGAAACATAACGATTTTCCACCACCAGTTGGCAAAAGCGCAAAGGTGTCTTCACCTGCCAAAACAGCATTTATAATAGCTTCTTGGTTAGGTCGGAAAGCGGTAAATTTCCAATAACGTTCTAGTATGTTAATGGGATGTTCCATAAGTGAACGGGTTACATATTTAATGCTTTCAAAATAAAGTTGGTTCTATTTTCAACCGTATCAAAAGGCACATCGATTAAAGTATAATTGTATTTTTCGTAAGTTTTAACCAAATGTTCGTGAATTTCAAGAGCTTGATCGAAATTTTCGTAACGTTCATTGTCACTGGTGTAAATGGCTTCCCAAGGTTTTAAAATAAAAACGGTATGGTATTTAGAGTTGTTACAGGTTTTAATAAAATTTTCGGGACATTCGTCTCCAATAAAATCCATGTACGCCAAAACATCAGGGAGTCCGCGATCAAAAAATACAGGTTTTGTGCCATATAAATCGGCATCTACAAATTGTTTTTGCCGGCCTTTTAAAAGAAGTTCGCTAAACAATAACGGATTTTTTAAAAAAAGCTGATCGACACCATCCTTTTTAGCGTCTAAAGTTACCTGTCTTGAAATTTCTTCTAAACAGATGTGGCCTCTTTTAATCAATTCGTTAATCAAAGTTGATTTTCCCGTTCCCGGACCTCCCGTAATTACAATCTTTTTCGTGTTCAATGCGAATTTATTTTCTGTAAAAATCGGAATTTATAACCTATAAAAAAAATCGAAACTAAACTGTATATTTGCAGACTAATAAATATGTAATGAGCACACCTCCAAATTCAGAAGAATTTTACGCCAAATTAAAAGACCAATTATATGATACAGCTGTTTGGCCAGCGGAATATTTATATAAATTTATTGTGCTTTCAGATTCAAAAAAAATAGCAAAGTTAGAAGCTATTTTCGATGGTATGGGAGCTGTAATAGAAACAAAAGAGTCTGCAAAAGGTAAATACACCAGTGTTTCGATAAGTGTTTCTATGAAAAGCCCTGAGAATGTAATTGAAAAATATAAAGAAGTTGCCGATAAAATTGAAGGCGTTATAAGTCTTTAATATTTTTTTTGAAGCAACCTTTTCTGTTTTTTTGCATCTTGAAATTAAAAAGATAAGATGAAGAAAATAGTTCTAGTGTTTTGCGCGATAGTTTTATTACTAGGTTGTGAGTCAGCAGAAGGCGTGACTGATGGTGATTATGATGGTTCTGTGCTATCATCTGAAGCTTCCGGTGATGCTTCAGGATCAGATACTCCCGATTTCGGAAACGGAGATAATGGCAAAACGCCTGGGCAAATTACGGCTGCCGAATGGAACGATTTATCACAATGGGCGTTCTGGAGCGATTTGTTAAACACTCAGGATTATACAGAGCATCATAAAAGTTGGGATTTTAATACCTCTAAACGTATTGCAATTCAGATTTTAGATAAAAATACCTCGGAAGCTTTAAATAATATTTCGGTATCACTTTATAAAGGAAACGAGCTTATTTGTGCTGTGAAAACAGATAATTTTGGTAAAGCAAACCTGTTTATCGATTTGTTTGATAGTAGCAAAACAAGCACAACGGTTAATCTTTCAGAATATAAAATTGAAATTAATGGTGAATTTCAAACAGAAGCCATTACTTTATTAAAGCATGGTGTAAACGTTTTTAATATTGAGAAAACAGTACCGTTAGATAAGAAAATAGAACTGGCTTTTATTGTTGATGCCACCGGATCGATGGGGGATGAGCTGGAGTTTTTAAAAAGCGATTTAACCAACGTGATTAGTCGTGTGCAAACCGATAATGAGAATGCATCTATTTTAACGTCAACAGTTTTTTATAGAGATTATGGTGATGATTATGTCACAAAACGTTTCGATTTTACAACAAATATTTCTTCCACAGTAAACTTTATAAAAGGCCAAAGTGCCAGTGGTGGTGGCGATTTTGAAGAAGCTGTAGAAGTTGCTTTAGATGAAACCATCAACGATTTACAATGGAGTGCTAACGCCACAACAAAAATAGCTTTTCTACTTCTGGATGCACCGCCACACCTTACCAATGAGACTATCGAAAGTATTCATAAGTCGGTTTATACGGCAGCGGAAAAAGGTATTAAAATAATTCCTGTAACGGCAAGTGGAATTACTAAATCTACCGAGTTTTTAATGCGTTATTTGTCTATTGCAACTAACGGAACTTATGTGTTTATTACAAACGATAGTGGTATTGGTAACGATCACTTAGAACCTACGGTGGGCGAATACGAGGTTGAATATCTAAATGATTTAATGGTGCGCTTAATAAATAAGTACGCCGAATAATTGATGGGAATATTACTAGTGCTATTCAATTTTTTTTGTATTTTGCGCAAGCATAACTACTACGTGCAAAAACATTAATTCTACACATTATTTTGATAGACAATTTAGAATACAATACAGAGCGTGAGCATTTAATCATTCCAGAGTACGGAAGACACATGCAGAAGATGATTAATTACGCTAAAACTCGTGAAACTAAGGAAGAACGTAATAAATTAGCGAAGGGTATTATTGCTGTAATGGGCAATATGCAACCGCATTTACGTGATGTTGCCGATTTTCAACATAAACTTTGGGATCAGCTTTTTATCATGTCTAATTTTGAATTAGATGCCGATTCGCCATACCCAATTCCTACTAAAGAAATTTACGAAGAACGTCCTGAACCTTTAGAATACCCTCAAAATTTCCCAAAATATCGTTTCTACGGAAACAATATAAAAACCATGATTGATGTAGCAAATACGTGGGAGGACGGCGATTTAAAAGAAGCCTTACTGCACACTATTGCAAATCACATGAAAAAATGTTTTTTAAATTGGAATAAAGATACGGTTGAAGATGCCGTTATTTACGGCCATTTATTCGAGTTGTCTAACGGTAAAATCGACTTAAGAAATTCTGAAGAAGATTTATCAGACGCGACCAGTTTATTACGTACAAAATCTAAATTTTCCAGTAATAACAACAATAACAAAAAAGGCGGTCAGAAAAAAAGTAACAATAATAATCGCCAAAGAAAACGCTACTAATTTTTACGCATGGGAACATTTAAGATTGAAGGTGGACACCAACTAAAAGGAAAAATCCAGCCTCAAGGAGCAAAAAACGAAGCTTTACAAATTTTATGTGCCGTTCTGTTAACTCCAGAATTGGTTACAATTAACAATATTCCAGATATAATTGATGTCAATAAGCTTATAAACTTGTTGAAAAAGCTGGGTGTCAAAGTTGAGAATATAGGTAAAGGAAGTTATACTTTTCAAGCCGATGAAGTTAATTTAGAATATTTAGAATCAGATGCCTTTAAAATAGATGGTCGTGGTTTACGTGGCTCTATCATGATTGTTGGGCCGTTATTAGCACGTTTTGGTAAAGGGTATATTCCGAAACCAGGAGGCGATAAAATTGGGCGTCGTCGTTTAGATACCCATTTTGAAGGCTTAATTAATTTAGGGGCAAAATTTAGATATAGTAAAGAAGATCAGTTTTACGGCGTTGAAGCCGAATATTTAACGGGAACCTATATGTTGCTTGAAGAAGCATCGGTTACCGGAACCGCAAATATTGTTATGGCTGCTGTGTTAGCACGTGGTACAACAACAATTTACAATGCAGCTTGCGAGCCTTATTTGCAGCAGTTATGTAAAATGCTGAACAGAATGGGCGCTAAAATTAGCGGTGTAGGTTCAAATATGTTAATCATTGAAGGGGTTAAAGCTTTAGGTGGCACAGAACATCGTATGTTGCCTGATATGATTGAAATAGGAAGTTGGATTGGGCTTGCGGCTATGACGAAAAGCGAACTAACCATTACCAATGTAAGTTGGGACGATTTAGGTGTTATTCCTAGTGTATTCCGAAAATTAGGAATTACGGTAGAAAAGCAAGGCGATGATATTCATATTCCTGCACATACCAATGGTTACGAAATTCAAAGTTATATCGATGGTTCTATTTTAACCATTTCTGATGCACCTTGGCCTGGTTTTACACCAGATTTATTGAGTATCATTCTTGTTGTGGCTACACAAGCAAGAGGAAGTGTGCTAATACATCAAAAAATGTTCGAAAGTCGTTTATTCTTCGTGGATAAATTGATCGATATGGGAGCAAAAATTATTTTATGCGATCCGCATCGTGCTACCGTTATTGGTCACGATTTTAAATCGACCTTAAAAGCAACAACGATGACCTCGCCAGATATTCGTGCGGGTGTGTCATTACTTATTGCGGCACTTTCAGCTAAAGGAACGTCAACCATTCAAAATATAGAGCAAATAGATCGTGGATACGAAAATATCGACTCGCGTTTACGTGCCATTGGTGCGAAAATAGAACGTGTAGACTAGGTGTTGTTTCATCTTTAGTAGAATTTTTTATCGATTGATTTACTTTATTATTTGTTATGGGTTTTTTTAAAAAGTTCTTGAAAAAGGAAATTCCGATAAATTCTAATGCCGATTTTTGGGAGTGGTTTGTTCAGAATGAAAAATCATTTCATAAAGTGGTTAAAAATGAGGGGGATATTAGCAACGATTTTTTCAGCAAGCTTTCCCCGAAACTTGACGCTTTAAAAAAAGGCTATTGGTTTTTGGCGGGTATGTTTGATGCGGATACGGCTGAATTAATTCTAACAGCCGATGGTGATATAAAAAACATCGCTTTTATTGAAGACTTGGTTCGTGAAGCTCCTGAAATAAAGGGCTGGCGAATTACAGCACTAAAGCCAGAGTCAGGGTTTGATACATCAGCAGTGGAAATGGATGCGCTTAAATTCAGTAAAGATACGCTTCATTTTTATTCCAATGATTTAGGTGATTTCCCTGATGAAATCGATATTACAATAACACATCCAGACTTAAATGAAGCTAATAGTGCAGATGTTACTAATGGAGTTTATTTATTTCTAGATAATGCTTTAGGAGAGCTTAAATCGGTATCTGTTATCGATAATTTGGAAGTTATTAGCGAGAAAGCTGCCACGGCGGAACTTGTTCCTATTGAAAAGTTAAATGCCTTTTTAATTTGGAGAGAAAAGGAGTTTATCGAAAAATACGAAGGCGTACGCCATTCCACAGAAAACGATAATTATTCAGCACTAGAAGCTAGTTTGAAATCGGGTTTCCCTTTATTGGCAGTGGTTAATATGGATTTATTAAACTGGGATAGTAAGGCATCTCATCCTTGGATTGCTGAAATAGAATTGGAGTATAAAGGTATTAGCGCGAATGGTATGCCAGATGAAGCGACTTACGAGTTACTGAATACGATTGAAGATGAAATTATTCAGGAATTAAAAGATGCTGATGGTTATTTGAATATTGGAAGGCAAACTGCCGAAAATGTTCGTGAAGTCTATTTTGCTTGTGCCGATTTTAGAAAACCCTCTAAAGTGTTTTATCAAATTCAACAGAAATATTCGAATCGTATAAAGATAGAATTCGATATATATAAAGATAAGTATTGGCAATCATTCGATCGGTTTTTGCCACGATAAATCCTAAACTATAAATTCATGATGCAGCGTTTTATTTTAGTTCTTTTAATTTTATTTTCGGCTTGTAAGCAACCCGAAGAGAAGCAAAATGTAGAGGTTGTTCCTGTTGAAATTTCTATTAAAGCAGTTCCTAAACTCGATTTAGAGCAAGCGAATCTTTTAGCAGCGTTACCGTTACATTGTATAAATACTGAATACCCAAACAAGCTATCACAAACCTTAGGAGGCGACGAAGATTTGAAATCACCTGCAGCTTTACATCCTGCATTTTACGGTTGTTTCGATTGGCATTCTGCGGTGCATGGGCATTGGAGTTTGGTTAGTTTACTTAAAAATAATCCGGATATTTATAATCATAAAGAATTAGAAAACAAATTACTACATAACTTATCTAAAGTAAACATTGAAGGTGAGGTATTGTATTTCTCTGGTAAGTATAATACATCTTTCGAGCGAACTTATGGTTGGGCTTGGTTGTTGAAATTGGCAGAAGAACTTCATACTTGGGATAATGATACCGCCCGAATTCTTGAGAAAAATTTACAACCTCTAACCGATATAATTGTTGAAAAATATATCGAATATCTTCCTAAACTGAATTATCCAACCCGAGTAGGTACGCATAGTAATACGGCTTTCGGAATGTCCTTTGCTTACGATTATGCTAAAGCTGTAAATAACGAAGTGTTTAAAACAGCTATTGAAACACGTGCTAAATTCTTCTTTCTAAAGGATGAAAATTGCCCGATGTCATGGGAGCCTGGTGGATCCGATTTTTTATCACCGTGTTTAGAGGAGGCTGCTTTAATGAAGCGTTTATTACCGCTTGAAACTTATAAAACTTGGCTGGATGCTTTTTTACCACAGCTGAAAAACAAAAACTTTACTTTGGAAACAGGGAAGGTTTCTGATAGAACTGATGGGCATTTGGTGCATTTAGATGGTTTAAACTTCTCTAGAGCATGGAGTTTGAATAAAATAGCCGAAGATTTACCTGAATACGCTCACTTGAAAAACGTTGCTACAGAGCATATAAACCATTCTTTACCTAGTATTTTCGGAGATAGCTACGAAGGTGGGCATTGGTTGGGTAGTTTTGCTATTTATGCCTTAAATTCTTATTCTGAATAGTTTAAAATTCACTAACTTAGTGTAGTGAAAAATAAAACAATTGATATTAATGTTGATCTAGGCGAGGGGGTTGGTAACGAAGCGTTATTAATGCCTCATATTTCATCTTGCAATATCGCTTGTGGTGGGCATGCTGGTTCGCTTGAAACCATGCGGGATGTAGTTCGGCTAGCTAAGCAATATCGCGTAAAAATTGGAGCGCATCCTTCGTTTCCAGATAAAGAAAACTTCGGAAGAAAAGCTGTAGATATGTCTTGCGTAGCTTTGTATGCTTCCATTAAACATCAAATTAAAGATTTATTAGAGGTTCTGAAAAGTGAGCACGCTCGGCTGTATCACATCAAGCCACATGGCGCACTTTATAATTTGGCTGCAACCGACAAAAAGGTGGCTAACGTAATTGTTGAAGTGATGAAATCTTTAATGCTTCCTGTAAAACTTTACGTGCCATATCATTCTGTAATTGCTGATTTGGCTCTAGAAAATAATATTAAAATAACCTACGAAGCGTTTGCTGATAGAAATTATAATACAGATTTAACCTTAGTTTCTAGGCAGGAAAATAATGCTATAATTCATGATGCTGATACTGTATTTGAACATGTTTTTAGAATGATTTCTGAAGATAAAGTAAAGACTATCGATGGCTCTGAAATCGAGATTTTGGCGAATACTTTTTGTATACATGGCGATCATCCTAATGCTATAAATTTGATTAAAAATTTAAAGCGAAAACTAATCAATTGTGGTGTTCAAATTCAATAAAATTTAATGGCTTTTAAACTTCAGTATAAAACCTATGGAGCGCATGCTGTTTTAGTTGAATGGCCAGCGGTTATTGATGAGATTGTTTTACGTGATGTACTTTATTTTAAAGACATTATTGAAAAATCAAATATTAAATATTTAGTTCAAGTAAATTCCGCATACAACTCATTAATAGTTATTTATGATGAAAGTGTTAATTGTTTGAGTTTGCAAATAGTTATTATAGATAAAATCTATGCAACAAGAAATAAGGCTAATATTTCGAAAGCTATTTTGTGGCGAATTCCTGTGTGTTATGACGCTTTGTTTTCGTTAGATTTGGCTTCTATTTCGGGAGCTAAAAACATGTCTGAAATAGAATTTATTAAGCAACATTCCGAAGCCGTTTATACGGTCTACTTTATTGGTTTTTTACCAGGCTTTTTATATCTCGGAGGTTTGAATAAGGCACTTCAGACACCTCGAAAATCGACACCAAGATTACATGTTGAAAAAGGGGCTGTGGCTATAGGTGGAAATCAAACAGGCGTGTATCCAAATACAAGTCCTGGTGGCTGGAATATTATTGGGAATTCACCGATTAACTTTTTTGATATTTCAAAAGAAAAACCCTGTTTTGCAAAAGCGGGAGATCGTGTTCAGTTTTATCCTGTTTCTTTAGAAAAACATCAGGAAATTAAAGTTTTAGTAGAGGCGGGTGTGTATCAAATTGAAAATTCTATACTATGATTCTGGTTTTAAAAACAGGATTTTATTCCTCGATACAAGATTTTGGACGCTTAGGCTTTCAGGAATTTGGTGTGCCATATTCAGGCGTTATGGATCGAAAAGCAGTACGGTTGGCAAATGCCTTATTGGGGAATTCGGAAAATGAAGCTGTAATTGAAATGACGATGATTGGCGGAACCTTTCAATTTACAAAAAGCACATGTATTGCGATTTCAGGAGCGGACATGACACCAAAATTGAATAATAATCGCATTCGGAACTATGATTTTATAGCAATTAAGCCTGGCGATGTGTTGTCTTTTGGTAAAGCACAAGCAGGATTTAGGTGTTATTTGGCTGTTTTAGGTGGTTTTAACGCAGAAATCGTGATGCAGAGTAAAAGTATGTATCAAAACATAACGAAAGCTGTAACGATACTTAAAAATGATGAATTGACGTATGATGCTTCTGAAAGTACTGGGAGAGGTCATGCTAAAATCCGTGTTAATGCTGCTTATATGGAGTCTGAAATTTTAGAAGTTTATAGTGGGCCGGAGTTTGAGTATTTATCGAACCATCAACAAAAGCTGCTTTTGGATGGTAGTTTTACGGTATCGAAAAATAATAATCGTATGGCTTATCAGTTGGAAGAGGTGGTTTCAAATACGTTAAACTCTATAATTACATCGCCGGTACTTCCTGGAACGGTGCAATTAACACCGTCGGGAAAATTAATCATTTTAATGCGAGATTGTCAAACTACAGGTGGCTATCCTCGGGTATTTCAATTGAAAGCATCGGCTATAAATACTTTGTCGCAAAAGTTTACGGGGCAAATAATACAGTTTAAATTACTGGATTAGTTGTGCTAGCCTAATTAAGGCGTAAAAGGGCTTTGCGTAGTTTTAAATTGGGGCTCAAACCAACACGGCTAACACCGATATCAATAAATTTCTGAGCGGCTTCTAAGGTGGTAATATCTCCAGAAGCTTTAATTTGTATAGAATCTCTTACGGTTTTCTTAATAATTTTTACCGCCGTAAAGGTGGCGCCGCTTTTAGAAAAACCTGTTGAAGTTTTGATGTAGTCGGCATTCGCATCGATGCAAAGTTGTGATGCTTTTACAATTTCGTTTTTATTTAATTCTGAAATTTCTATGTTTACTTTTAAAATGGTTTTTCCAATAGCTTTTTTCACAGAGCTAATATCTTTCATTACAGAAATGTAATTTTTACTTTTTAAAAGTCCTAAATTCATGACCATGTCAATTTCATGGGCGCCTTCAGTAATGGCATTTTTAGCTTCAAATATTTTTGATTCGGTGGATGCTGATCCTGTAGGAAATCCAACGGTAGAACAGATTTTTACATCGGTATCTAGTAAAAGTTCTTTCGCTAATTTAACGTAGCAGCTATTTATGCAGATGCTGTTTAAATTACTTTTTCGGGCTTCATTACAAAGGCTGATAATTTCTGCTTCGGTAGCAGTATGAGATAATAATGTATAATCTAAGTATGCTGAAATCATAATTTAGAGAGTTTATGGTAATGCGTTAGGGGTGAATTGAAATACGCTTAATTTTTTTATTGAGAGTTTAAAGTCGTTACAATTCGAAGTCAAAGCTAAAGCCTTTTCAAGTTGCGGTGTTTTAAAAATGATTTTTTTAGATGAAATGCAGGTGCATGGTTCCGTTTGTAGAAAAATTAACTAAAATCAGGGTTTTGTAGAAATTATTCTATATGAAGAAGTGTTTTTTTGAAATTAATAAGAGGTTATTTTGTTGATTTTTAAGTGTTTATTTGTGTTTCTGTTTATGTGGAATATTCAGCGAAAGGCATGTGAATAATTATAAATGCTAAGTTTTTTCTTACTTTTAATTTTTTTTATCGAGTATTTGTATAAAAAGAACAGCGTAAGCTTCTTGAAGAGACTTACGCTGTTTTTTTCATTTTGATTATTAAGGGCTTATAGATTTAAACCTCTTCTATAACCAGATCACTTTGGTTTCTAAAAACGAGTTTATCATCGAAGGTATCTAGTAGGATGATGCTATCTGTAGTCACCGTTCCTGCTAAAATTTCCTTACTTAAAGCGTTTAAAACTTCTTTTTGAATCACACGTTTTACTGGTCTTGCACCGTATTCTGGTTGATACCCTTTATCGGCTAAATAGCTTAAAGCTTCTGCTGTAGCATCAAAAGTAATACCTTGTTGGGCAATCATTTTGGTGATGCCTTTAAGTTGTAAACCTACAATATCAATAATGTTTTCTTTGCTTAACGGTGTAAACATTACGGTATCATCAATTCGGTTTAAAAACTCAGGACGTACAGTTTGTTTCAACAATGCTAATACATCTACTTTCGCAGCTTCAATAGCGGAATCGATATCTTTTGTGGCTTCAAAACGATCTTGTATGATCTGGCTTCCCATGTTAGAAGTCATGATGATAATCGTATTTTTAAAATCAGCCAATCGACCTTTGTTGTCTGTTAAATGGCCTTCGTCTAAAACTTGCAACAAAATGTTGAACGTATCTGGATGTGCTTTTTCTATTTCATCTAATAACACTACAGAGTACGGTTTACGTCTTACCGCTTCAGTTAGCTGTCCTCCTTCATCATAGCCTACGTATCCTGGAGGTGCTCCAACAAGTCTGCTTACGGCATGTCGCTCCTGATATTCGCTCATGTCTATACGGGTCATGGCATTTTCATCGTCGAATAAATATTCTGCTAAGGCCTTCGCTAACTCTGTTTTTCCAACACCTGTAGTTCCTAAGAATAAAAAGGTTCCAATAGGTTTTTTCGGATTTTGCAAACCTGCACGGCTTCTTCGTACAGCATCACTTACAGCTTCAATAGCTTCTTCTTGTCCAACCACACGTTTATGTAGTTGATTTTCTAGTTTTAGCAGTTTCTCGCGTTCGCTTTGCAGCATTTTTGTTACCGGAATACCTGTCCATTTTGCAACAACCTCTGCAATATCATCATAGGTGACTTCTTCTTTAATTAAAGAACTTTCGGTTTGATTGTCTTGCAGGTTTTTCTGAAGTTGCTCTAAATTTTCTTGAGCTTCTTTTATTTTTCCGTAACGTAACTCGGCTACTTTACCATAATCTCCTTCGCGCTCAGCCTTTTCTGCTTCTATTTTGAAGTATTCAATGGCTAGTTTTGCGTTCTGTATGTTATCTACAACATCTTTTTCACTTTTCCATTTGGCGTTTAGTTCATTTCTAGCTTCTTTTAAATTGGCTAGATCGGAACGTAACGATTTTAGTTTGGTTTCATCTTTTTCGCGTTTAATGGCCTCGATTTCGATTTCTAACTGCATTACTTTTCTATCTAAAACATCGAGTTCTTCAGGTTTAGAGTTTATTTCCATACGTAGTTTAGCAGCAGCTTCATCCATTAAATCGATGGCCTTGTCTGGTAAAAAACGATTGGTAATGTAACGTTCTGATAATTCTACAGCGCCAATAATAGCTTCATCTTTAATACGTACTTTGTGGTGTGTTTCGTATTTTTCTTTAATACCACGAAGAATAGAAATCGCACTTTCCGTATCAGGTTCGTTAACCATTACTTTTTGAAAACGACGTTCTAAAGCTTTGTCTTTTTCGAAATATTTTTGGTACTCATCTAAAGTTGTTGCACCAATAGCACGTAGTTCTCCACGGGCTAAGGCAGGTTTTAGTATGTTTGCTGCATCCATTGCACCTTGTCCGCCACCAGCACCAACTAAGGTGTGTATTTCGTCAATAAATAAAACCACATCACCATTGCTGGTTGTAACTTCTTTGATTACGGCTTTTAAACGCTCTTCGAATTCACCTTTAAATTTAGCACCCGCAATAAGGGCGCCCATATCAAGTGCGAAAATTTGCTTGTCCTTTAGGTTTTCTGGGATGTCTCCGTCTACAATACGATGTGCTAAACCTTCCGCAATGGCTGTTTTTCCTGTTCCTGGTTCACCAACCAAAATAGGGTTGTTTTTGGTACGTCGGGATAGGATTTGCAGGATACGACGAATTTCCTCGTCACGACCAATTACCGGATCTAACTTACCATCTTTAGCGAGTTGATTCAGGTTTTTAGCGAATTTGTTTAACGAATTGTAAGTCTCTTCTTGACTTTGAGAGGTTACATTTTCGCCTTGTCTAAGCTCGTCTATGGCAGCGTTTAGTCCTTTTTCTGTAACACCTTGGTCTTTTAACATTTGGGCTATTTTGCTTTTTGATTTAAAAACAGCCAAAATAAGGTGCTCGATAGACACGTAGTCGTCTTTCATTTTTTTAGCAATGATAGCGGCTTCGTTAAGGGTTTTTCCAGCTTCGCGAGAAATCATTAGGTCGCTTCCTGTTACTTTTGGGAAGTTTTCTAATTGTTTTTCTAAGGTTTGCTGAAGTATTGTGATGTTAACGTTTAATTTTTTTAACAGAAAAGGTAATACGTTTTCGTCGACTTCAAATATGCCTTTAAAAAGGTGTTCGTTTTCTATTTGTTGATGCCCAAAACCTTGCGCAATTTGCTGCGCCTGTTGTATGGCTTCTTGCGATTTTATGGTATAATTATTTAAATTCATTTTTTTGTTTTTTATTGTTCGTTGGGGTTTTGTTAGTTTACTGATTTTGAAAAGTATATTCCTTTTTATACTTTTAACTTCTTAGTTTTAACCGGTTGCTAGTTCTATTTCAATTACCTTACCATGTTGATTTACAGGACAAAATGACTGTTTAGGCGTGGCTTTTAATGACTTTTTGTCGGGTTGTAAGTTTTGGTTTTTGTTCCGACTTATTGTTTCTGTTATTATAACTGAGATGAGTTTGTATGGCAGATAACTTGATATGTTTCGGGTTATTAACTAAATTTGGCAGATTAACCCGCGTTAGGGATTGAGGCTTTGTTGAAGCTCTTTTTGTGTTGTTGCTTTTATGCAACACAAAAAAGCGACTGCCGAAAGCCCGACCCTTGTGGTAACGCCCAAATAAATAAAGTATATAAAAATGGGATTATTTGATAAAGTTTTTGGTGGTTCGACGGAAAAAAAAGAGAAAAAGGTTTTGCCTTGGATTCCGTTGAATGAGTTGCAACAATTGGATTTAATTGCCGAGAAATCTAAGTTGAAAACACAGCTTGTTTTTAAACATTCGACACGTTGCGGCATTAGCAGAATGGTGATGAGCCAGTTTGTGGAAGCTTATGGATTTACGGAAAAGGATGCAGATTTGTATTATTTAGATTTGCTGAATTTTAGAGATGTATCTAATGAAATTGGATATAAGTTTCAGGTAATGCACCAGTCGCCACAGCTTATAGTAATTAAGGATGGGGTTGCTGTAACACATGCGAACCACGGCGCAATTAATGAATTGGATTTGACGGCCTTTGTGGAGGTGAATGAAGGATAATATAAAATATATTGAATATAGAAAATGCTCAGGGCTTAGGCTTGTGGGCATTTTTTTATGCTTTTAATTTTTTTAAATGAATACGCGGTTTTATATTGCTTATAATGAGTTAGATGTGTTTTTGGAATGGGGTTGGGGTGAAAAAAAGGTGCTTTTTGTACGCAACTATTTGAAGATTTATTCATCTAAAGAAAAAACAGAAATTATTATATTATGAAAAAAAGTATTTTTTTAGTGAAGAGCTTAATGGCATTTAGTATTTTGTTTGTGAGTTGTGACGACGATAACGAAATAAAATGTCCGGATGCATTAACGGGAGAATTATCGACTATTGAAACGGACTTGACAGGAACTTGGGTTTTGTCGGATATTGTTTCAGAAGATGCTATTGATTTAACTGATGATGATACCGATAATGCGAGCATGGATTTGTATACTCAATATACAGAATGCCAAAAGGATATTAGTTACGAGTTTGATGCGGATAGAAGTTATGCCTTTCTTGCCGGGAAGAGTGTTGCTGATTGTGATAATGAGCAAGAGTCTGTTGGTACATGGGGATTGAGTGCGACTTCTGTTTTAACTGTTGTTTCTAACTGCTCTAGCCAAATTACAAATATTGAGGTTAATGATGATAGCACGGCGTTTACAACTAATGGAAATATTCAATATGTTGATGTTAATGGAGATGTGGTTATTAGTGAAACAACATTTACTTATTCTAAAGTAGAGTAAACCTTTCTCGATGTATAAAATTGTGTGCAACTAAGAATTGTAAAAGAAAAAAGCCCTCTAAATTTATTTTAGAGGGCTTTTTTTATAACGGATTGTAGGAGCTTATGATGTCTTTTAATTTTTGTTTGATATCTTCTCCTGTATCGAAAATCATTTGTTCGGTGGTTGGAAAAGGTACTTTTCGGTTTCTTAAAATGTTTAAGTCTTCGGTGGTTAGTGCACGTTTATCTCCTCGATATGTGGCAAATAGATTTTGAAATGTGAAACCACTATCGATAGGGAAGTTATCTAGAATTTTATTGGTTTTTAAATCTTTATAAACCACGTTTGCCAATATTTGCGAAGATTTTTGTTGTTGAACTTCGTATAGAACGGCTTTAATTTTAATGATTTTATTAACTTTAATATCGTTGCCTAGACTGTCTTTTTTAACATTGCCTTTTTTGTCGAGCAAGTATTCTTTTCCATCAATAATACTTTTCTCTCTTACAATTTGGCGTTCCTTAATTTGTTCGGGCGACATGTTAATTTGCTGAAATTGCAATTGCATACCGTAATCGTAGCTGGTTATTTTGTCGGGCATGGCGTGGTAGGTAATCCAAAATTGATTTAATCCATAAGTATCAAAATTAAGTAAATCGGCTTCCAATTCTTTTGGGATCACTTGGTTGGTTTTGTTTACGCTCGATACTAAAACGTTAATAATACCTCGTTGGTGTGCTTCTTGTAACAACTCACGGGTGTTATCGTAATTCGGGTTTATAGATTCTATATAACTGTAAATATCGTAAGCCTCACGAATATTGAATTTATTATCGGTTTCGAGTAGTTCTAAACCTTTTTCGTATAAATAGTTTGAGGTTTTATCTCTATATTCTGAAATCTCATTGCTGTAATCGTTAAGCTTAAAATTGATGTTTTTTCCGTTTACGCTTAACGGAAGTACCGGTTTTATGGCTTCTTGTCTAGTGTTTAAATCGGTGTAAAGATTCAAAACATCTTCATATTGAACAGGATTATTATCTTTTTGAAGATGTTTAATGGTGTTCAAATCCTTATCAACCGCTTTAGAATAGGCATCTTGAAGCATGAGGATATAATCTCCTTTGCTTTTTTTGTCCTTATTAGTCTCTAGTTTTTTTAGAGCTTCGGTAATGGCGTGGTTATAATTCCCGGTATTAATGGCTTTTTCTAGCTGTTTTCTGCTACTGCAGGACATTAATAATGAAAGTAATACTGTTAGGAGTAGTAATCTTTTCATAAGTATGTGTTTTAGGTTATGTGATGGTAATTTCAATTTTAGTGCCAAATAAAAATTAACCCTCAAGTTTTTGATGCTTGAGGGTTTTATATGCTGTAATTTATGGTGTTTTTATTTCTTTTTAGATTCGAAAACGGGGAGGAGTTGTGTTGATACTTCTCCGAAACCAATTCTAGTACCGTCTTTTTCGCAATACCCGCGCATAATAACAGTATCGTGATCGTTTATAAATTTACGTTCGCTACCATCTTTCAGTTTTACGGGGTTTTCGCCACGCCAAGATAGTTCTAACATCGAACCATAAGAGTCGGGGGTTGGGCCGGATAATGTGCCACTTCCCATCATATCTCCCGAATTTACTGGACAACCATTTACGGTGTGGTGTGCTAGTTGTTGCGACATGTTCCAGTACATATACTTAAAGTTCGAATTACTTACGGTGGTTTCTTTAGCGCCTTTAGGCTGTATGCTCACTTCTAAATTAATATCGTAGCTTTTTTTACCTTTAAATTTGAGGTAATCTAATTGTTTTTTAATAGGTTTTGGTCCTTCTACTCGGTAAGGTTCTAGTGCATCAAGCGTAACAATCCAAGGAGAAATTGAAGTGGCAAAACTTTTAGCTAAAAAGGGACCTAGTGGTACGTATTCCCATTTTTGAATATCGCGTGCGCTCCAATCGTTGAGTAAAACAAGTCCGAAAATGTATTCTTCAGCTTCGTTTACAGGAATAGGTTCGCCTAAATCGTTAGCGTCGGTAGTAATAAATGCCATTTCTAATTCGAAATCTATTAATTTACTAGGGCCAAAAACAGGTTCCGTAGCACCATTAGGTAAGGTTTGCCCTTGTGGACGATGAACCGGAATACCCGATGGAATTATCGACGAGCTGCGCCCATGATACCCTACCGGAATATGTAGCCAGTTTGGTAAAAGTGCGTTTTCAGGATCTCTAAATAATGTGCCAACATTGGTGGCATGCTCTTTACTTGAGTAAAAATCTGTATAATCTCCAATTTGCACAGGCAGTTGCATTTCAATTTCATCTAAACGAAAAAGAACAACTTCTTTATGTTGTTTGTTACTTTTTAAGGTATCATTTTCAGCATCGAAAATTTCACCTATTCTATTACGTACTAAACGCCATGTTTTACGGCCGTCTGCAATAAAATCGTTTAAGGTATCTTGAAGGAAGATATCATCGGTTAATGGTATACCTTCAAAGTACCCCAATTGGTGTAGTGCGCCTAAATCTATAGCAGTGTCGCCAATACGTGTGCCAATTGTTATAATGTCATCTCGGGTTAAAAACACTCCAAAAGGAATATTTTGAATAGGAAAGTCTGAGTTTTTATCTACGTGTAGCCACGATGTTCTGTCTGGGTTGTTCGCTGTTATTGGCATAAGCTTTGTTGTTTGCTGGTTGTTGTATTCTTATCAAACCTACATAATTTTTTTGTTTTATTACAATAAAATACTTTAAAAATGAATTTTCTTTAACCGTTAATAAATCGGTTGAAAACTTGAAAGTAAAAACCAGTTTTTTACTGAATTTAAATAATCTATTTCCTATTTTTGCGTCTTATTAAACACCAAATTAATTTTATGCAACGCGACGAACAAATTTTTGAACTTATTGAAGCCGAAAAAGAACGCCAATTACACGGTATTGAACTTATTGCATCAGAGAACTTTGTAAGCAACCAGGTGATGGAAGCTGCAGGCTCTGTGTTAACAAATAAATATGCCGAAGGTTACCCAGGTAAACGTTATTATGGCGGTTGCGAAGTAGTTGATGAAGTTGAGCAAATTGCTATCGACAGAGCTAAAGCTTTGTTTGGAGCCACTTATGTAAACGTACAACCACACTCTGGTAGCCAAGCAAATACTGCTGTTTATCATGCTTGTTTAACACCAGGTGATAAAATTTTAGGTTTCGATTTATCTCACGGTGGACATTTAACGCACGGTTCACCAGTTAACTTTTCAGGAAAACTTTACAACCCTGTGTTTTACGGTGTAGAGCAAGAAACAGGTGTTTTAAATTACGATAAAATTCAGGAAATAGCAACTAAAGAACAACCAAAATTAATTATTGCAGGAGCTTCGGCTTATTCTCGTGATATCGATTTTAAACGTTTTAGAGTTATTGCTGATAGTGTTGGCGCTATTTTAATGGCCGATATATCTCACCCAGCAGGTTTAATTGCTAAAGGTATTTTAAACGATCCGCTTCCTCATTGTCATATTGTAACCACTACAACTCATAAAACATTACGTGGCCCAAGAGGTGGTATGATTATGATGGGGCAAGATTTTGACAACCCATTTGGTATTACGCTTAAAAACGGAAATTTACGTAAAATGTCGTCTTTATTAGATTCAGCTGTTTTCCCTGGAAATCAAGGTGGACCATTAGAGCACATTATTGCTGCTAAAGCTATCGCTTTTGGAGAGGCTTTAACTGATGATTTTTTACAGTACCAATTACAAGTTAAGAAAAACGCAAACGCTATGGCTGAAGCCTTAGTTGGTAAAGCGTATAACATTATTTCTGGTGGTACTGATAACCACTGCATGTTAATTGATTTACGTAACAAAAACTTATCTGGTAAAGATGCTGAGCAAGCTTTAGTAAAAGCGGATATTACTGTAAATAAAAACATGGTACCTTTTGATGATAAGTCTCCGTTTGTAACGTCTGGTATTCGTTTAGGCGTTTCTGCAGTTACAACACGTGGCTTAAATGAAACGGATATGGTTGCTATTGTTGAGCTTGTTGACGAAGTAATAAACAACTTTGAAGATGAGGCTGTTTTAGAAGCTGTAAAAACGAAAGTAAATGCAATGATGAAAGACAAACCTTTGTTTGTATAAGCATTATTAAAATATATTTTTTGAAAGAATCCTGCTTTTTAAGCAGGATTTTTTTTGTTTAAAAGGTAAATTGTGCGTGCTATGCTTATAAATGAAATAACGACTTTAATAAGATTTTAACTAATTTAATTGATTTCTAATTATGTTAGTTTCTGGAATATTCTTAATATGTGCCTTTAAATATTCAATATAAATAATTATGCTACGGAATGCTTTTTTATTCGCTTTTTTTGCAATGCTTTTTGGAAGTTGTAGCGATAAAAAGGAAGTAAAGCCAACTATTATTTTGGTAGAAACAGATGCTTCTAATGGCGTAAATTGTTTTGGTCAGAATATGGGGTTAGATACAATAAATGCTAAAGAGGATAAAAAACTTAAGCGCTATTTCAATTCTATGGTTCCGGTGCCATCACGTTCGAGTTTATTTGTAAAGCGTGATTAAGGTAATTACGTTTGCTATCAGAAGGTTTTCTGCTAAAAAGGTTTGTTATAAAGGTGTTACAAATGATATTTTAAAAATAATCTATGTAAAAAATGTTGACGAAGGTTCAAATTATTACCTTTGTACTAGTGAATAAATTATTTTCCATAACGTTATCCTTTATTATCTTAATGCAAAGCTTTGGGGCTAGTATAAGTGATATTGCCCAAATCGATGAGTTTATCGAGCATGCGCAATTTCATAGTCAGCAGTATGGCGATAATGTTTTTGTTTTTATTTCTAAACATTATGGAAAGCTAAAATTAAATCACGATAAAGAACATCAAGAAGAAAAGGAAGATCACGAGCATTTACCTTTTCATCACCAATCTCATGCGTCTTTAGTTCTTGCTTTTGTGTTAAATACAGATAAATCAGAATTAAACACAGTTGAATTTTTAGAATCAAATACACATAAATTTTATTACCAAGCACCTTCTTCATCACTTCATTTAGAAGGGCTATTCCAGCCACCACGGCTAAGTGCATAAATAACCACTTACTTCTTTTTTTATTAATTTAATCTGTATGGTTTTCAGGGTAATCACTTAGATTATTAATTAAAATAAATACAATTATAAGTCATGTTTCCGCGAAAGCGTTACCTAACAAATCATCTTTTGTTTACATTATTTTTAGATGAAAAGGACAGTGATATTAATTTCTTTAGTTAAAAAAAGTATGATTAAGAGAGGAGTAAAACGCGAGTATAATAATATAATATACTAAAAGATTCAAATTGAATACCAAAATTTTAATTCGAGTAGTGTTTAATTTATAAGGAGAATAGTTATGGATTTACAAACAACAGAAAAGCACTATATAAACCGGAGTGGTTGGCTTAGGGCAAGTGTTTTAGGAGCGAATGATGGCATTTTATCTACCGCAAGTTTAATCATAGGTGTTGCTGCGGCAAGTAGTACTCGAGAGCCTATTTTACTAGCAGGTGTTGCTGGTTTGGTGGCCGGTGCGTTATCTATGGCGGCGGGAGAATATGTGTCTGTGAGCTCTCAAACGGATATTGAAAAATCTGATTTAGCTCGTGAAAAACAAGAGCTTAATGATACTCCGGAAGAAGAATTGATTGAGCTTACAGAGATTTATAAAGCACGTGGTTTAACACACGAAACCGCATTGGAAGTTGCTAAACAATTAACCGCACATGATGCTCTTGGAGCGCATGCAAGGGATGAATTAGGGATAACAGAAATGACGGAAGCAAAACCGTTACAAGCCGCACTATCTTCGGGAATATCTTTTACAGTGGGCGGTTTTTTACCCGTATTGGTTGCTTTTATAGCACCGTTAAATATCATGGAATATATACAGTATGTTTTTGCTATTTTGTTTCTAGCCGTTTTAGGAGCAATCTCTGCAAAAACGGGAGGCGCAAAGCCTTTAAGTGCCATACTTCGTATTACATTTTGGGGTACATTAGCTATGGGGTTAACGGCTGTAATTGGGGCTTTGTTTAATACGAATTTGGCTTAAATATTTTAATAAAAAAACTAGTCCCTTTTTGATAGGATACTGGATCATTCTTGACTATATATAAATAAGTAAATAATAAAAACATGAAAAAAATAATATTAACAGTAACACTTTTTCTAGTTAGTGTCATTACAATAACTGCTCAAAATTGGCAGACAGATTTTACCCTAGCTAAAGATATTTCTTCTAAAGAGCACAAACCTATAATCCTGGTTTTTCAAGGTTCGGATTGGTGTGGGCCGTGCATAAAGCTCGATCACGAAATTTGGAGTACCGATGCTTTTAAAAAATATGCCGATAAAAACTATGTGATGTTGCAGGCCGATTTTCCTAAAAGAAAGAAAAATGCCTTGCCTGAAGCTCAAACTAAAGCCAATGCCAAATTAGCCGAGGCTTATAATAAAAATGGCATTTTTCCTTTTGTAGTGGTTTTAAACGCTAAAGGCGAAGTTCTTGGAGAAACGAGCTATAAAAAAACAACACCAGAAAATTATATAAAAGAAATCAATGCGTTTACAAAATAAATTAAAAGGGCTAACAACCGCCTTAATGGTGTTTTTTACGATGGTGGGCTTCGCACAGCAGCCATATAAACAGACCCTAAAACTTATGGGGAGTCGTTTTGATATTACTGTAGTTGCTAGTGATGCTGTAAAAGGAAATGAATATATCGATAACGCTGTCTCGGAAATAACTCGGATTGAAAAACTCATATCCTCTTGGGATGAAAACTCTCAAACATCTGCCATAAATAAGAATGCTGGAATTGAACCTGTAAAAGTCGATTTGGAACTTTTCAGTTTAATTGAACGCGCAATTGGAATTTCAAAATTGACCGATGGCGCTTTTGATATTAGCTATGCATCTATGGATAGAATTTGGCATTTTGATGGTAGTATGACGGTTATGCCTCCAGAAAACAAAATAAAAGCATCTGTAGCAAAAGTAGGGTTTCAGAATATAGTGTTAGATAAAGTGAATACAACAGTTTTTCTGAAATTAGAAGGTATGAAAATTGGTTTTGGTGCTATTGGGAAAGGTTATGCAGCCGATAAAGCAAAGGCATTGCTTATAGAAAAAGGTGTAGTCTCCGGTATTATAAATGCTTCGGGAGATATGAATACTTGGGGAAAACAACCTGATGGTACAGCTTGGAAAGTAGCCATTACTAACCCCATGAATAAAAACAAAGTGTTTGCATTACTTCCTATAACCAATGGGGCTGTGGTAACTTCTGGAAATTATGAGAAGTACGTTAATTTTAAGGGTAAACGTTACACCCATATTATCGATCCGCGAACTGGGTATCCATCTTCAGGAATTATAAGTGTAACCGTTTTTGCACCAAAAGCAGAATTGGCCGATGCTTTAGCAACATCGGTTTTTGTTATGGGGAAAGAAGCGGGATTGGATAGAATAAATCAGTTACCAAAAATTGAATGCATCATTATAGATGATAAAGGAAATATAATTAAGTCCAACAATATAGAAATAGATAAATTATGATAAACAAGATAATATGTTGCGTATTAATCGTCACATCTTTTAGTAGTTGTGTTGTGGTTAAAGAATACGAAAAAGTAAATATAAACGATCCAGATATGGTATTATCTGATAAAAAAGTAGATCGTAACCTTTCTACGGCGCACTCTTATCGTGAAGCAGCAGTAGGGGCAAACGGAGGAAAAACAGGTGGTGGTTGCGGTTGTAATTAACCGAAACTCTTATTATATATCTGTATTTAGAAATTTTAAAAAAATAAAATAAATTGAAAAAACTTATAATTTTGTTTTGTGTATTCGCTTTCGTGAAAGGTTACGCACAAACAGGGCAAGACGATACCAAAGTCTATAAAAAAAGAGTTTTAGAAACTACCGAAGTCGATTTTTTAACAAGTTATTATAGTCAAGATGGCGATAACGCAGCAGTAGGTGGCGGTATTGGTACCGAAGAATTAACGGATGTTACGGGAACTTTTGTGGTTTCTATTCCGTTGAATGATGATGATGTATTAACTATTGATGCTGGTATTTCTGCATATACATCGGCTTCATCTAGTAATATCGATCCTTTTGACGATGGACCAGCAGATCCATTTCAAGCATCCACAGGAGCTTCAAGCAGTGATGTTTGGGCAAATTTAACGGGAAGTTACAGTCATAGTTCGGATGATAGAAATGATATTTGGTCGGCTAAGTTAGCTATTTCCTCAGAGTACGATTATTTTTCTGTCGGAGTTGGCGGAACGTACTCCAAACTTTTTAATGAAAAGAATACCGAGGTTAGTGTAAGCGGAAACGTGTATTTGGATACTTGGAATCCTATTTACCCAACAGAACTAAGACCTTTTGGAGCAGGTGGGGATGGTTTAAACAATAGATTATTTACTCAAAACACTATTACGGGTAATAGCAATTATAATCCTAGGTTTAAGGAGTTTGATAGTGAAGGGCGTAATTCGTATTCGTTAGGTTTTGGTTTCTCACAAATACTTCATAAAAATCTTCAAGGTTCATTAGCTTTAGATTTTGTTCAACAAGATGGTTTGTTGTCTACGCCTTTTCAAAGGGTCTATTTTGGAGATGTAGCCGATTCTTTTATAGATAATTTTCAGCTTGCCGATGCTGTGGAACGTTTACCTGATTCTAGGTTTAAAGTGGCTGCTGGCGGACGTTTAAATTGGTATATTAATGAAGTTTTAACGGTGCGTACTTTTTATCGTTATTATTTTGACGATTGGGGAATTAACTCACACACCGCGAGTATTGAATTGCCAATAAAAATCACAAATAAATTTACGCTTTACCCATCGTACAGATATTATAATCAAACCGCGGCTGATTATTTTAATCCTTATGAAGCGGCTTTATCTACGGATGAGTTTTATACGTCAGATTATGATTTATCTGAATATTCTGCAAATCAATATGGTTTTGGAGTCTCTTATACCGATATTTTTACTAAAGCACATATATGGAACTATGGTTTAAAAAGTATCGATTTAAAGTTCTATCAATACGATAGAGATACGACGTTTTCATCGAGTATTATTACAGCAGGTTTTAAATTTGTATTAGATTAATTCTTGTTGTTGATGTACAAAAAAAAGCCAATCTCTTTATTTGAGATTGGCTTTTTTTATTCAAATTACTTTAAAACAATAGAATCAATTTCTAGTTTAAAATCTTCAGCAGTTTTGTTGCCTATTAAAAATGCGACTTCTTCAATGCTATTTGCGTCGAAGTTTGGAGTATCGAGTTTACGACCTCTAAACGCCGGATACATATCCGCTAGTGATATTTCGATCACTTCCCATGTTTTTGAAGTGCTGAAAAGCGCGATATAAGAGTGTTTGTCTGTTAGTTTAGATTTTACTCTAAATTGGTAATTTTTACCATCACCTTTAATTTTCAATATCACTTTTGAAAAGCCTTCGGTGCTAATGTCATTAAATCTGTATCTTAAAGAGGAAAAACCGCCGTTGTTTTCTAAAGATACATGTCCGGTGTAAATACCATGTCCTGTTTCATTTAAAGTGAATGCTCCAGACGATTTCCCGCCCATAACAGCATCGTTAACCACGGTCCAATTAGTAATATTCGATGTTTTTTCAAATTTAAATATAGTGTCTGTTTGCATAGTAATGGCTATTAAAAGTATTAAAATTAAAGGCTTCATAGTGTCTTAGTTTTAGAATAGAAAGTACTTTAATAGTTTTCATTTATTTTTTCTGCAACGTGTGCTGCAATATTTAACATCGTTCCAATTTTTCTCCCATTTTTTACGCCATGTAAATGGTCTGTTGCAAACCATACATATTTTTTCTGGCAGATTTTCCTTTTTCATTCGTTTGGGGTTCGGATAGGTTTTACCAATAGTTACGTTGTAAAAGCTTTGTTTCGTGGCTCTTATTTTTTAAGTTCCGCGTGTGTGTAGATTTAGAAACTTGCTAAGTTCTAGAATCCATATTTTCACAAATTAAATTTTTACTATATGCGGAGAGCCGTTTTTACTAACGCTTACTTATTTTATTTCCAGAAATTGCTTTTTGTCTAGAGCATTTAAAGCGAGTAATATCTGGGTTTCGTTTTTTTAAATGCTTTTTACTCACTCCGCTATTTACGCGTTTACGCCAACGTTTGAAGCTAGATTCTTTAAGGTTGCCACGCATGACTTTAATAACCTCTTTTTCAGGTAACTCAAATTGAAATAGAATAGCTTCAAAAGGCGTGCGATCTTCCCAGGCCATTTCAATAATGCGGTCTAATTCTCTTTCTGTTAATATTTTTGTTTCTGTCATGGTAAAATTATATTTTTTCCCAGGTTTGGTCTGCATTCAAATAAAAACTACCTAACGGATTAAAATCGCATTGTTCAGGTGCTATTATAGACAAAAACGATTCACCATTAGCTCTTTTATATAAATGATATACTTCGCCAATTACTGGTTTAAAAGTGAACTTCGCATCGAATATAAGTTTGTTGTATTCAAATTCTTGAATCATTTTTTCATATTCTGCTTTTAGTTCTAAATATTTAGCCTCAACCTTATGATTAATTTTTGCTATGCTTCTGTTTTTCCAAGCAATACTATCGGTTGGCGTAATTATAGGAGCGCCTACAGAAGTGGCATATGGCTTAATAGATGCATCATATCTTTTGGTTTCTGCATTATAAACAACCTGATCTGGTTTTTTTTCTTCACTCATGTATTAATTCAGCTTTTCTAGTTTTTTCATGACTTCTTCTGCTTCAAATACTTTTTGATCGCTCATTCTTCTATTTGAAGTGGAAAGGGCGTGGGCTTCATTCATCAGTTTTTCATATTGTTTTTGTAATATATTTTTTTCTGATTTAGTTTTGAATAGTCCAAACATATCTTATCTCGTTTTTGTTTATTTATAAATATTAACTGTATTAATATTTTATAAAGATACAATAATGTTTAATGATTTTATAAAAAGGTTAAACAAAATGTTTTTATATATAATATATTCAAACCTTAATTTTGAATATTTAGAGTTCATTATCTATGTAATAAACTTCGATTTTAGAAAGTGAATTAGAAGAGTAAAGTAAAATAGATAGGAAGCGTTAATCTTGAAAACTGATGGTAAAAGTTGTGCCTTCGTTAACCTTGCTAGTTACACTAATATGGCCACCAAGGCTAGTTACGTGGTTGTACACCAGATATAAACCAACACCTTTACTATCTTGGTTACCATGGAAACCTTGATTCAATTTAAAAATAAGATGGCCAACTTTTTCCATATCAAAGCCAAGACCATTATCGGAATATTGAAAAATAGATTTCCCTTTTTCTTTGGTTGTAATTATGGAAATAGACAAAGGGACATCGGGACGTGCGTATTTTATGGAGTTTGTAATAAAATTCAGGAAAATACTTTCCATATAAGACCTATTAAAAAGTACACTTTCTAAATTAGAAAAATTTAAATGGAAATTAGCACCCGATTTTTGTACTAATGAGTTTATCGAGTTATTTATTTTTTGAAAAATAAGGTTGAAATTAACAATTTCTAATGTTTCGTTGACTAGATTTTTATGTTGAAAAGATTCCACATAGGTGTTTAGGGAGGTATTTAATCCTTCCGCAGAAATTTTTATATAATTAAGCATTTTTGCGGTGTCCTCATCTGTTATTTTGTTTAAATCAATTAAATCGATTAGAGAAATTAAATTATTTACAGGCGATCTTAAATCATGAGAGGTGGTGTAATTAAGTTGTTTAAGTTTCTCATTGGTTTTATTAAGTGTACTTAATAGCACATTACGTTCATGCTCTAGTTCTTTTTTATGGGTAATATTTTTAGCTATGGCATATACCAATTGGGTTTTTTCAATAGGCATCGATGTCCAATGAAGCCAAATAATATCGCCTGATTTAGAAACATATCTATTTTCAAAATTGATAAGTGGTTTGTTCTTTTTTAAGTTCTGTCTATATGAAGCTGTACGTACTTTATCTTCATCATAAATAAAATCGGAAATTAATTTCGAGTATAATTCGTCTTCAGGATATCCTAATAGCTCCTTAAAAGCAGGGTTGATTTTAACGAAATAGCCATCAAAATTAGCAATACATAGACAATCCATTGATATTTCAAAGAAAGGATCTAGCTGGGGGTTCATTTGGTTTATAGGTTAGGGCCGTTAAAGACTAGGGGGAGGTCTCATAATTGACGAATTTAAAATTTGTTTTTTACAATAAAAATTAAATAATGCTATTTTTTAGAGTTAGCATTTATAATTTCAATTTATCCGAAATATGGTATAGAAAAATACATATTTTACATATTAAAATAGGTAAAAGTGTGAAAAAAGAGAGAAAATAACCTTATTTTTTACTCTTCCTCGGGAAAAGTAGTGTGTTGGTAGGCTCCAATGTCAGAAGTTGTTGTTCTGTTTTCACCTAAGATATCTGTAGGCAATTGTGCTGAAAACGTTAAATTGGCTTTGTTTATGGCTGCGGAATCGTCTCCAATGTTTAATTCATTTAAATCAGGATTTTTGAAATCAGGATCTTTATTAAAGATGTTATTTTCAAAATGATTGGTGTCGGTTAAGTCGTAAACTGCTTCAGAAAAAAAGTTATTATTATCTTCAAAACGCAATAAGCAATTGGTGAATTTGAAATTGAAAACAACCGATTCATCTTCAATTTCTTCTAATAGAAATTCAGGATTATCATTACCATAAATAATACAGTTGTTGAAGTTGGCTTCACCTAAATCGGCTACTGTAGCTGTGTTATCTTCATCTATAATAAAATTATTTAATAAAACAGATGGTAATTGTCGGAATCCATTATCCCAATAATTTACAATAGTAGAGTGGGTGAAGTTATATCTACCGCCAATGGTACCCGCGAAAGAAGATTGACCTGCATTATTAATTACAACATTTTCTCCAGTAATAGCGGTATTTCTACCCATAATACCAAAACTTCCCGAATTGTAAATTTGTGTGTTTGAAATGTTTAGTTTGTTGTTTGTATCATTTGGATTACCATCGCATAAAATACCAACATTAGCATTTTTAATGGTGGTGTAATTAATACTGTTATTAATACTGCCATCAAAAAGCCAAATGGCTGCCCATTGTCCTGGAGTTTCAGAAAAGCCTGGTTCTAGGCGGTCGCCTTCAAAAATAACTTCGTTTTCTAAAGCCTCACGATCATTACTATATGCGCCATTAATTTGTAGCGAAGCGCCTTCGGAAACTAAAAGTCCCGATTCTGAATGGAAATATACGCGAGCTCCGGCATCAATAGTTAATGTTTCGTTGTTTGGAACGGCTGCAAAGCCATAAATAACATAGGGTTTTGTGTTTGTAAAATGAAGTTCATCAAGCAATAATTCACGCCCTTGTAACTCGGTTTCTAAAATTTCGCCATCTACATTTAAACTGAGAGTTTCTACTATTTTTGTGGTATTATCGCGGTTTGGGTAAATAAATATAGCGTCTTGAATAAGTGTAACTAATTCTACCTTTTGAGCGTTGGTGCCAGTATCAAACTCAATAGCATCGGTGTATAGAAATTTGTTTTCTAAAGCGGCTTCGTTTTCAATATTTACGGTAGTTTCAATAAATATATATAGACTGTCTTTTGCTAAGAGTTCTACGTTTTCAAAAGATTTTCCAGAAATACCATCAACACTAAGACGATAATTTGAGGTTTCGCCAGCGGCCAATTTCACCGAAGGGATAAATATATCGTCATTACTTTTATTGTAAACTTTTAAGTTGTATGTGCTTGAGCCAATGTTACTAAAAACGGTATCTAGGTAGATGGTATCTCTAGAGAATTCTAAGCTTCCGGTGCTTGGTGAAAATTCAAAATCCTTACGGCATGAACTCCAAAGCATCAAAAAACCTAAAGTAAAAATGAAATAAAAGTAACGTGTCATTATGCTTGTTTATAAGAACGTTAAATATATAACATTCAGTTAAAATCTATCGTATTCAGTAATTATATTATGATGTTACTTCAAAATAAGACCGGTTTGAAAATGAAATGCTATTTGTTTTTTTGGTAAAGCGGTATGCGATAAGATAGGGAATAGCCAAAGCCTGCACCAAATTTACTGCTGTCGTTGGTTTTGTTGTAACCAGGAACATATATGCTTTGGAAATTATCAGGTTCAGTTTCTGAAACCAATATTTTAAGCTGAACGTTTAAACCGAGATACAGGTTGTTTAAAATTTGAGCTTTCATACCGAGGATGCCTTCTATCCAAACGGCGCTTAAATCGTTAAATTCTTGTAAAGTATCACTGCTGTATTGTGGCGCCCAATATTGATTGGTGTTGTACACTGTAAAGCTGTTTAACTCGTGGCTAAATGAGCTTACTCCTAATCGAAAACCGCCATATATCATGTTATCCATGTCTAACCAGTTGTCGTATAGGTTGTAATCTATACCGGCTTTTAGGTAGCTACCTTGTGTTGTAATATCTAAATAATCGGTTGTGGATGTTTTATTATCGAAACCTATTTCGGCAGCAAGATATAACCGTTTTTTCAACCTATAATCGGCTTCTATTTGAAAACCAGTGTAGTCATCTTCCGCAAAAGAACGCACCAATTTACTCAGGTCGCCGCCAATACGTAAACCGTATTTCTCTTTAATAATAATAGAATCGGAAGCCTTAGTTGCAATGCTATCGTTTTGTGCTTGTATGGTTACGCAAAACAAGAACAGTACTAAGCTATTAGTGAAATAAGTTAAAGTGTGTTTCTGTTTCATCTTCTACAGATTGATTTGCGTTTAAGGGGATTATAGATTTTATCCAATTGTCTTCGTCTGTTTCCAGTTGCACGGTAACATTTTTGAATACGGTTTTGTAACCACATGCGCGCGATACAAAAACTTCTTCGCGGCTGTAATTTATGGTAATAATGTCTTGGTTTCCTTCGGCAAAATCATCGGTATCATCATCAGGCGTGTCGTTGTCATTAATAGAATAATCTTGAATTATTCTATATTGCGTTGTGTTATCGGTGGTTTTTAATGGGAGTACTAAACTGCTACTTGATACAATAGAGTAGCCAGGTAGCACTTCTTCGTTATCCACACCAATTACTACAAGGCTAAAAATATTTTTGCTACTATCTTCGTTAGAATTGTCGAAAGCATCAATAAGTAAATTTGGCGTTGTAGATGTGCTTGCCGGACAAATATCATCCTTTTCACAACTTATAGTTATCCCCACAATTAATACCATTACGGGGATAAAAAGAATTTTTAAATATTTCATATTCAATTAAAATACAGACCTCTTTAAAGGAAAACTATTTATAACAATTACATGCCTAATATAGGCACTAGCGTCTCTCCAAAAGTACAACATTTTCCACGTGAAAAGTTTGTGGAAACATATCTACAGCTTGGGTTTTTACAACTTTATATTGTTCATCCATTAAAGCTAAATCTCTAGCTTGTGTGGCGCTATTACAGCTTACGTAAACTATTTTTTTAGGTGCAATGTTCAATATTTGTTGTACCACATCTTTATGCATACCATCACGTGGAGGATCGGTAATTATAATATCTGGCGTACCGTGGGCTTCAATAAATTGTGCATTAAAAACATGCTTCATATCACCTACAAAGAACTCAACGTTATTAATGTTATTAAATTGTGCATTTTCTTTAGCAGCAGTAATGGCATCGGGAACGGCTTCTACACCAATCACCTTTTTAGCTTGTTTTGCAACAAACTGAGCAATGGTTCCAGTACCTGTGTATAAATCGTATACCAATTCGGTACCTGATAATCCAGCAAAGTCTCTCGTTATTTTGTATAATTCGTAAGCTTGTTCCGAGTTGGTTTGATAAAATGATTTGGCATTGATTTTGAATTTCAAACCTTCCATTTCCTCAAAAATGTGATCGTCTCCTTTGTAGCAAATGACTTCTTGATCGTAAATAGTATCGTTTGCTTTTCCGTTAATAACGTATTGTAACGATGTGATTTCAGGAAACGTTTCACCTAAATAATCTAGAATTAATTCACGTTTTTCTTTGTCTTCTTTAAAGAATTGAATCATCACCATAATGTCTCCCGTGCTTGATGTTCTAATCATCATGGTACGTAATAATCCGGTTTGATTTCTTGTATTGAAAAACTCTAAATCGTTTTCGAGAGCGAAAGCTTTAACGGCATTTCTAATAGCATTAGAAGGATCGGCTTGTAAATGACATTTTTTAACATCTAGAATTTTGTCCCACATGCCTGGAATATGAAATCCTAGCGCATTTCTATCTCCTAAATCTTCATCCGATTGTACTTCTTCTAGCGTCAACCAACGGCTATCACTAAATGAAAATTCCATTTTATTTCTGTAGAAATACTGATTTTTAGCACCAAAAATAGGTGTAACTTCCGGTAATTCTATATGGCCAATACGGGTTAGGTTATTGGTAACTTCTTTCTGTTTATAAAATAATTGATGCTCGTAAGCCATGTCTTGCCATTTGCAACCACCACAAGTACCAAAATGATCGCAAGCGGGTGTGGTTCTTTTATCGGACAATTTATGAAATACGGTGGCCTTACCTTCATAATATGCTTTACGCTTTTTAAAGGTTTGCACATCTACCACATCACCAGGCACGGCGTTTGGTAAAAATATTACTTTTCCGTCGGGTGCTTTAGCTATAGTTTTTCCTTTAGCTCCGGCATCGATAACTTCGACGTTTTCAAAAACTTGTTTTCTTGATTTTCTTCTAGACATGTTGCAAAAATACTAATAGCCAGAAATAAAATTCGTATAAATTTCAATTTGTTTATTGGAATTTTAATTTGAATAAAAAAAAGCTGCTTAGTATAACACCAAGCAGCTTAAAATGAAGTAAAATTTGAGGTATTATTTTTTGTTGAATTTAGTAAGAATTTTATCCATTTGTTTGCCCGCAGCCTCACGACCACCAAGTCCGAAAGAAAGAATTATAGTTAAAGCTACCGTACCAAGTGATATACCGAAAGCTAGGTTTATAATTTCGTCGGCAAGTCCCATCGTTCTTAAACCAATGGCCAAGAATATCGCGATAATTGCAATTCTAATAATAGACGCCACAAAGGCGTTGTCGTCGTTTTTCGCGAAGTTATTTGCAGCGATATTGGCAATCCAGTTTCCGATAGCTAAAATGATTAATCCGAAAATTATTTTACCAGAATATGTGGTAATAGTAGATAGAACATCAGATAAATAATGGAATTCTAATTTATCTACCGCTGTGGTTAATCCGAATAAAATAATAAAGTAATATACTAAGTTTCCTATAATTTTTACCAAGTTGGTATTTCCTGTAATCGATCCTAGTCCGGCTTTGTTAAAGAAGTTGTTTAGATTCATACTGTTTAATAAGTCCTTAATAAGTTCGCTTAAAAAACGGCCTCCAACTACAAATAAGATAAGAATTAACGATGCTGAAATAACCTTCGGAATAGCGTTAAAAAAGTCGTTAAGCATAGCTGTTGCTGGTTGAGAAATCGCATCCATATTCAGAATATTAAAAGCCGATATTAATAACGGAATAAATATAAAGATGAAAACGATTTTTTTAATCACATTAACAATGTCGATGTTTTCTGGTAGTTTTAATTTTGGTACAAATTTTTGAATAGAACCGCCCGAAACTTCAACAAGTTCTGAAACAATGGTTGCTAGCATATAGCCAATATAACATACTAAACCTGCGCCAATAATGTTTGGTACAAAGCCAGCAAAATCGTTAAGCATATTTTTTAATGGGTCCAGAACATTGGTCATACCTAGTTTTTCTAGAGCTAGAGTGAAGACAAAAATCATGACTAAAAAATAAACCAGTTTACTGATGAATTTTGAAAGACTAATTTTTGAGTTTTTAAGTTTGTCGTCTACACCTGTTTTTTTGAAGATTTTTAAAATAATACGTTTTAGTAATCCCGCAATAAACCAACCGATGATTATAATAATTAATGCCGATAAAGCATTTGATAAATTACCTCCAATAGATTTAGTGAGAGTGTCTAATACATTTGATAAATAGTCCATAAATTGTTATTTTTTGATTAGGTTGTTACTCATTAGACACAAAATTTAACGAAAAGACACATTTTCTACTTTAATTGTATAAATTTGAAGTTCTTAGGGATGATTTCTCTCCCACGCTGAATTTTCGAAACCTCGAAAGGATAAAGGTAGAGAAGGAATGGTTATTTTAGATATCCATTTTTTTGGATACGAACGTTTAAATTTTATTTTAAAATGGCTGTTTTAGACCAATTAACTTCGCAACAAGCGATAGATTTAGAAAACAAGTATGGTGCACACAACTACCATCCACTACCCGTAGTATTGAGTAGAGGAGAAGGTGTGTATGTTTGGGATGTAGAGGGTAAGAAATATTACGATTTCTTGTCGGCTTACTCTGCGGTAAACCAAGGGCATTGTCACCCAAAAATTGTTGATGCCATGACAAAACAAGCGCAAACTTTAAGCTTAACGTCTCGAGCATTTTATAATGATGTGCTAGGTAAGTTTGAAAAATATGCGACTGAAACCTTTAATTACGATAAGTTATTACCCATGAATACTGGGGCTGAAGCTGTAGAAACGGCTTTAAAACTATGTAGAAAATGGGCTTATGAAGTAAAAGGTATTGATGAGAATGAAGCCGAAATTGTGGTTTGTGAAAATAATTTTCATGGACGTACCACAACTATTATTTCTTTTAGTAATGATCCTGTAGCTAGAAAAAACTTTGGTCCTTATACCAAAGGATTCATTAAAATTGAATACGATAATTTAAAAGCACTAGAAGATGTTTTAGTAAATAATAAAAATGTTGCTGGCTTTTTAGTAGAACCTATTCAGGGTGAAGCAGGTGTTTATGTGCCAAGCGAAGGATACTTGAGTTCTGCAAAAGCGCTTTGTGAAAAACATAATGTATTGTTTATTGCAGATGAAGTACAAACCGGTATTGCAAGAACGGGACGCATGTTGGCAATTGACCACGAAGATGTAAAAGCCGATATATTAATATTAGGTAAAGCTTTGTCTGGTGGTGCTTATCCGGTTTCTGCGGTATTAGCGAATGATGCGATAATGAATGTTATCCAACCCGGAAACCACGGGAGTACTTATGGCGGAAATCCTATAGCCGCCGCTGTTGGAATTGCAGCTTTAGAAGTGGTTAAGGATGAGAACTTAGCGCAAAATGCACAAGCCTTAGGTGAAGTATTTAGAGCTGAACTATCAAAATTTATCGAAACCAGTTCTATAGTAAACGACGTTAGAGGTAAAGGTTTGCTAAATGCCATTTTAATTAATGATACAGAAGATAGCGATACCGCCTGGAACATTTGTATTGCTTTACGCGATAATGGTTTGTTAGCCAAACCAACGCATGGTAATATTATTCGTTTTGCACCGCCATTGGTGATGACGAAAGCACAATTATTAGACTGTGTTTCCATAATAACAAAAACACTTACTCAATTTGAAAAGTAATAGTTTTAGTAATTAATGAAATAAAAAAAAGCGACCCACGGGTCGCTTTTTTTATGTCTAATAAATCAATAATTATTGTTGACTTTGATATTGTTCCATAATCTCTTGAGATTGTATCATAACTTGATCCCAACCAATTGTAGCAATTTGGTAAATAGAATATATTAAGTAAAGTATATTTATTATAAGTATAACCAATGCTACTGTTTTTGCAGTATTCATCGCTTTTACGCTTGCAGGGTCGTACTGTTCTGGGTTTGCTTTTGCTGCGTTTATTTTACTATTTGCTATAAAAAAGGCAATACCAGCTAATATAAATCCAGAACCGGCAATACAGCAGCATAAAAGACCTATAATTGATAATACGTAAACTAACGTTGCATTGAGTTTTTCTTGTTCCATGTGTTTGTTTTTTAATTGATTATTTTGATTAGATAACTAGTTATAATAGTAATTACGGTCATTATAGCGACTACAGTAATTACTTTATTAGATTGTTTAAATTTAAAGAAAGCATTAATTCCAATGTAAATAACAAGAATAAGCAACGGGTAAATAGCGGGGTACATTTTAAATGCAGCAACAAAATCGCCGTGTAATAATAACGAAAATGCTCTTTGAATACCACAGCCCATACATTCTACCCCAAAGAGTTTTTTGTTAAGGCAAGGCAGCATGTATTTTTCTAAAGATTGCATGGTGTTGTATTCTGAATGTGCTAAAATAACAAAAGCCAACTGACAAAAAAATCCTTTATCGAATTTTTATTAGTTGGCTTTCAGGTTTAATTGGTAGTAAAAGATTTACTCGGTAATCATAATTTTTTTGTTAAACACAATATTATTATCAAGTACAGCATTTAAAATATATACTCCAGTACTTAATTGTTTGGTAGATATACTGTGAGATAACTTTGTAGAACTAGGTTTATCTGTTAACACTTGTTTTCCGGTAACATCGTAAACCAAAATAGATTTGATGTTTAAAAGCGATGGGTTTGTTAGGGTCAAAGTGCTTGTTTTGTTATTCTGAAAGGCGTTGATTGTGTTTACATCTAGGAGCTCTGTACTTAATGTAGCTGCCTTAAATGTTACTTCAAATCGATCGGTATATTTTCCAGCATCTAGATTTACATTAAAACTTTGAGACTTTAAATTCACATATAAATTAGTTGTTTTATCATGAATGAAAATAGGTAAATCAGTATCGAAGTTTTGAACATCCGCAATTCTAATTCTTACAGGCATGTCATTATTTACTTCAATAGTTAAAGGTATTTTTAAATCTTCATCATAAACTAAAGCTTCAGCTAAATAACTTAAATCTCCAATAGGAAAATAAGCATCTGCCGATAAAATATCCCTTTCATGTAATCGAGATTCTAATCCGCGATCAAAACCTTCCGTAGCATTATTATTAAAAGTTTCTACTAACTGCCTGGTGTAAGTGTTGTTGAAATCAACATTTAATCTAAAACGTTTATATTCAGAATTCACGGTGGTAAATATACTATTAACTACTGGTTCCGTATTTTTGGAATTAGCCGATTTGAAAAAGACACTAGTAGTCATATTTTCTTTTTCATAAATGCGATGACTATTTTCTGCATTTACAGTGCTATTACTTGGAATTCCAGAAGCACCTTGAACCATGAAGCCTTGACCAATTGGAATATGTCTTCCTGGTTTTATTAATTTAGCGGTTGTTCCTGTACTTCCGTTTTCTGATCCATCATTATTAAAAGTTGTAAAAGTAGCTGATGTTATTGTTTCAGTAGTTCCATCTTCAGTAATTAAATAAGTAGTATAACCACCATCATAAGCATTTAAATTATGCGAATTTACATTAGGGTTTTGTTCCCAATAGTATAAAGTTCCAGTAATGCTTGTTTTATTATTCGTGTCCCAAATATAAGCATGAGCATCCATAGCAGAAGGGTAAGGGTTTCCTACTAAACTATAGGCGCCATTGGTAACAGAAACTTCAATGTGCCCGTTATTTGGTTTGCCTCTAAAATCATAATTTTGGTTACTGCCTGAACCTTGTGTACCTTTCATTGTAAAACCTTGACCTGGCTCAATAGTAGTTGCATTTCCAACATGAACCCAGCCAGTATAGTCTGTTTCTCCTATATATTTCCAAATCCAGTAAGGGTCTATTTTAAGATCTGTAGCCGAGCCGTTGCGGTTAGGTTGTGGGGTTACATCTGCCGGGGTAGAATTTATTACAGTATTAATATCATTAAGCAATGTAACCCCAAACGGGTTGTTTACTAAGGTGTCATCATGGTTTCCGGTAGGAGAACACCAAAAGTTATATTCATAAGCATCAACATTTCCGTCTTGGTAAACGCTTAATTCACCTTCTCCTGAATTTCCTGTAGTACCTGTGCCTTGAATTATTTGAGCTTCGTCTCTTAAATAAATGGTGCTTGCTGTTTCTTCAAGGTTTATATCGTCTTCAACAAAAACGATTTCATCTTTAATAAATATGGCTGCATTATTTCTAACGGAAAGCTGTGCTGTAGCTAATTGAGAGGAAACTAACCATACTAATAAGCCTAGATTCAATGGCATTAAAAGAGGTTTTTTGGGCAAAAAGGTGACGTTTTTCATAAAATGAAGTAATCAGTTATTCTTGTAAATGTACGAAAAATAAGAGTGAAACGTTTTAAATTAAAGTGTTTTTACAGATAAACTTTATTTTACGCATTTTAACCGATGTAAAATATCGTTTTTATGTTACAGTTTTGTGTAAATTTGCAAGATGAAGTACTTAAATTATATTTTAATCCTGATGGGCGCTGCCGTGGCTATGTATGCCAAGGTTGGGGCAAATCAAAATCAATATTTATTAACTATAGGGATTGTATTTTTGATGATGGGAGTTTATAGAGTTTCCCGAACTATACCAAGTAAGGTGGATGAAGACGCGGATATTAATGAGGATATTTAAACCTGTTTGAAATGGATTTTAAGGTAAATGATTCGGTTTTAGTTTTAGATGAAAACTTGGCTGGACGCATAAAAAAGATTGAAGGCAAACAAATTTTTATTGAAACTACTGATGGGTTTTTGCTAGATTTTGAAAGTTACGAGTTGGTAAAAGACACTTCTAAAAGTGATTTTAGAACGGGAATTTTTTCTCATAAAAGCTTGCATGCTGTTTTAGATGAAAAAGAAAAACCAGTACGACGAAAATCGGTTAGAGTGAAATCGAAAGAGCGTTTTGAGCCTACTATGGAAGTTGATTTGCATATTAATCAGTTAGTGAAATCGGCTAGAGGTATGGCCAATCACGATATGTTAAGTCTGCAATTAGATACGGCAAAACATAAATTAGAATGGGCGATATCTAAACGCGTTCAAAAAGTGGTGTTTATTCACGGCGTAGGCGAAGGCGTACTAAAAATGGAATTAGAATATTTATTCGGTCGCTATAATGTAAAATACTACGATGCTAATTACCAAAAATATGGTTTAGGCGCTACCGAAGTTTATATTTTTCAAAACAGTACTTCAGATTAATTGAAATCTGGAGTTATTTTTGTGGTCGATGTTAAACCGCTATCACTTAAAACTCCAAAATCGAAATCGTCTTGCGATAAAAAGCTTAAACTAATTCCTTGTAAGTTTACGGTTACTAAATACGTATTATATACCGTGTGTTCTCTATAAGCGGTTGCCGGAACAGTCGTTTTTATTTCTGGATTTAAGTAATCGGCTCCAATTAAACTATTGGTAGTATCGTTATTTGGGCGTTGATCTTGAGAGTCGTTTTCTTCATCTCGTGTTTTTACGCCATCGCCATCATCATCATCATCTAAATAATCAGGAATGCCATCGCCATCAGTATCTTGAGCATCATCTAAATTGCCATCACCATTAGGATCTGGGTTTTCATCGGCCGTTAAAATATTATCACCATCATCATCCATATCAATGTAATTCGGTAAGCCATCGCCATCGGTATCATCATCTGTTAAATCGCCATTGCCGTTTACATCTTCTAAAATAGCCAAAATTCCATCATTATCATCTTTGGATAAAACGGTTAAAATTTCAGCAATACAATCGTCATCTTCACTCGATGTAATATTAACTTCTTCAGGAATATCGCTACAAAATAGGGCCGATGGTAAACTAGCATCACTATAAGTTCTGTAGTAAAACGTCGCGCTTTTTTCAACACTTAATGTGTCGTTTGTACCTGTTTCAAGAATTTCATCTAAAGTATAGTTTGAAATTAGTACCGATAAAGATTCCGAAGGATCCTCTTTTGTTTTGTATAATACCAAATCTGATACACCTTCGCAGGCGCTAAAAGTGTCTTCAAAATCTAATTCTACGGTAATGATGTCGCCATCATCACAAGCTTGAATGGATATTAAACTAAGACCTATAAAAAGATAAAATAATTTACGCATGGGGGATCTATTTTGCCACAAAAATAGTGGAATTGTTATTGATAACAAATAAACTTTAAAATTACCGGTTAAATAAACTTAATAAGGTTTATTTGCGTGATTTTAACAACTCTATTTTTAATAATTTGAGCTAGTTATTTAAAATTGATTTACTATAATAACGAACAGTATTAGAAATAATTTTATTTAAAGTATTTTTACCGCTCAAAACCGTACTATGAAACCCGTTTATTTTGATAATGCCGCTACAACACCACTAAGACCGGAGGTTGTAAATATAATGACCGAAGTGTTAAATACCAGTTTTGGTAATGCGTCTTCTTCGCATAGTTTTGGGCGATCGTCTAAAACGTTAATTGAAAAAGCTAGGAAAACAGTAGCAAACAGCCTAAATGTATCTGCTGGTGAAATTATTTTTACGTCTGGAGGTACCGAAGCCGATAATTTAGTACTGAATAGTGCCGTTCGAGATTTAGGTGTAACCCATATTATTACGACTAAAATTGAACATCATGCGGTTTTACATACGGTGGAAGCTTTAGAAAAAGCATTTGATATTTCGGTAAGTTATTTAGATGTTGATGGTAAGGGCGATATCGATTTTACACAATTGGAAAGGTTATTACAAACCGATAAAAAAACATTGGTAAGCTTAATGCATGTTAATAATGAAATTGGAAATATCACCGATATTAAACGTGTTGGTTCTCTCTGTAAAGCTAATAACGCCCTGTTTCATAGTGATGCCGTGCAGTCGGTAGGACATTATAAACTAGATTTACAAACTATAGATGTTGATTTTATAGCGGCATCGGCACATAAATTTCACGGCCCAAAAGGCGTAGGTTTTGCTTTCATTAGAAAAAACACAGGATTACTAAAACCTTTAATTTTTGGAGGCGAACAAGAACGTGGTTTACGGGCAGGTACCGAAAGTGTACATAATATTGTAGGTTTAGAGTTGGCTCTAACATTAATGCAAGAACAAGCAGAAACAGAGCATAACCATATTTTGGATCTTAAAAAATATTTCATTGATGAAATTTTAAAAGTAATGCCTAAAGCCACTTTTAATGGGCAATCGGGAGATTTTGAAAAAAGCACTTATACTTTAGTTAATGTTTGTTTACCAATTCCGGCAAATAAGGCATCGATGATATTGTTTCAATTAGATTTAAAAGGTGTGGCGTGTTCTCGAGGTTCAGCTTGCCAAAGTGGAAGTAATAAAAAATCGCATGTACTATCGGAAATTTTATCTTCGGAAGATTTGGAGAAACCATCATTACGATTTTCGTTCAGTAAATTTAACACGAAAGCTGATATTGATTATGTAGTTGATGTTTTTCGGGTTTACCGATAAACGGTTGATTTTCAGAAGTAAAACTGGTTTTTTGAACGAATCACTCGACTTTGTAAGTTTTATTCCGTAATTTGTGTAGGTTATTCTTACTAAGAAGAATTTCTTTAAACTTTTTCATATTATGAAAACCTACCGTATAGTCTTCGTATTACTCTTTCTTTTTCAATTTAATACTTATAGTCAAGTTGGGATAGGTACAATAGATCCACATGTTTCTTCTATTTTAGAAATGGAATCTACAACACAAGGGGTTTTAACACCAAGGATGACTACGTTGCAAAAAAATGCAATAGCCACCGCTGTTGAAGGGTTGTTAGTTTTTGATACTGATGAGGATGCTTTTTACTATTTTGATAGTTCTGCGTGGGTTAAACTAGAAGGTTCTGTAACTAGAGATAATTACAAGCTTGTTAAAAGTATCGCAGATTTATCGGACGAATTAGTAGGTGGTAAATATGTATTGAATGAAGATTATGTCTATGAAATAAATGGAACAATAACATTTGATTATCCTATCGATTTAAATGGAGCGAATATGATTGGTGAAGATACAGGTGAAGATATTCTTATAAATGGCACAGGAGGCGCATTGTTTAGTGGAGCTACAGGAGGCAGGCTTAAAGATTTGTTGATTAGAGGAAATGGACAACAAGTTTTTGATATTACAGGAACAGGCTCAGAGAATGTTATAGGCTATAGTATTGTTATAACAGGAGCTTCTTCTATTGGAACTTTAAGTGATTTAGGAGTGGTATTCTTTTCTGTTTTGCAAATGGTAGGAAGTGATGATGGTTTGTCTGTTTCAAATATTAATTCTTTTTTCGTTCAAAGTATTTTTTGGACAAGCAATACAGGAACTTGTTTAACCCTTTCTGGTTCTTTTGGTAATCTTCAAATCGCTAATGGAAGAATTGTTGTAGAGAGTGGTGATACGGGAATTGATGTAAGTGCAGATCCTACTATAACAATATCGGCTTCATTAACAGGGGTAAATATATCTGGTGCAGGAGATCGGGTTAATGGCTATGTCGGAAACACCTATCCGGGTTATAATTTTACAAACGATTGGGATGTAGATTGTCCTGGTATTCCTGTAGAAACGGATAGTAATGCTGTAGGAGATGCTAATTTAAATTTTAGTAGTGGTACAGGTCAGAATACAACATTTTCAGGAAATAGCGTTGCTAATAAAATACAAGGTACTACAGTGAGTAATAATTTGTTTAGATTTTCTAGGGATGGGAATAATAGACTGGTTTATGAGGGAAAACAAAAACGTTATTTTACAGTAACATCAAGTGTCTCTTTTCAAGGGGTAGCGCCTCAGAGTGATGGTGATACTTATGTTTTTTATGTTGCAAAAGGCGATAGTGGGGACACAGTGGCAACTCCGGTATTGGAGACAGGTACTGCGAGACAGTTGGGATCTAACACGGATATTGGTGCCGTTGCTGTTGTTGGTACTGTTGAGCTTTCTCCAGGTGACTTTATAGAAATATGGGTAGAAAATTATTTTCAAGATGATACCCTTTATATAGCTTCAATTAACACTGTAATTAGGTAATTTAGAGTTTTTCGATGTATAAATAAATTAGTGACATATTTTTTAATTCATTTTTGAATAAAAAACTAACTTGTCTAAAACCTCATACTCGTTCTCACATTAAAAACGCGAGGTGTTAAATAGTTAGGAATGGCATATTGGCGTTTACTATATACATCGCGCACCCAAGTATTTGTAATCGAATTTTGTGTATCAAACATATTGTAAATTTCAAACCCAAAAGACAGGGCTTTAAAAGGTTTCTTCCAACCGCGATCAAATTGTTTTTTATCATCCACAATAACAAACTGTAAACCTAAATCGGCACGTTTGTAATCGGGTAATCTATTTTGATAATCGTAAGGGTCGGCATAACTAGGCGATCCGCCAGGTAAACCTGTATTGTAAACTAAGTTTAAATACATTTTTAGGTTGGGCACATTAGGTACATAATCCTGAAATAACGCAGCAAACTTTAAACGTTGATCGGTTGGTCTGGCAATATAAACACGATCATCAATATTTTCTTCATTTTTAAGATATCCAAAACTAAACCAAGATTCGGTTCCGGGTACAAACTCACCGTTTAAACGCATATCTAAGCCATAAGCATAAGCTTCGGCGTTATTGTCGGCAGCATACCTAATACGTACGTTTTCTAAGGTGTATGGGTTTACATCGGTAATACCTTTGTAATATAGTTCGGTCGTTAATTTAAAAGGGCGATCCCACATTTTGAAACTATAATCATTTCCTAATACAACATGAAGCGATTTTTGCGCTTTTACATCAGGTTGAACCGTTCCTGCAGCATCACGTAATTCGCGATAGAAAGGCGGTTGGTAATACAATCCTGTAGCCACCCTAAATAGCATATCTTTTTCCCATTCTGGTTTTATGGTGAATTGTGCACGCGGACTAAACACCACTTGATTTGTGTTAGAAATACCATCGCCAGAAACTGACCAGCTATGCATACGTACGCCTGCATTATACCAAACATCACTATTGCCAATTGTAGAACGTTTGCTCCATTGCGCATAAGCTTGCAAACGGTTAATTTGCGTATTGTTCGTCGCTCTAATGTTTTGGTAAGGCTCTAAAGGTCCGCTAAAAGGTGCGTAAGGTTGCTCGTTTGCAACTGTTTTTGGCGGACGAATGGAAAATCCTGCAGAGTCAATTGTTTCCCATTCTATTAAACGGTCTCTAATATCTTCGTGCGTGTATTTTACAGACCATTCTATATGGTGGTCTTCAATATTTAAATGTCCTTTATGCTCTAGGTTTGTAATTAAAGCATCAAGGTCGTTTCTACCGTGGTTTAATTGGCTTCCAACACCTTCGCTAAATTCAACTTCACCTAAATTTTCATCACCAATATTGCTGTTCACTTCACCTAAACGGTATTGAGCTAAAATATCAAAATATTCTTCTTCCGTAGTATGGTATGTGGAGGCAATTAACTTCAGTGTTAAATCATCGTTAGCAAAATAAGTGCCTTTAAAAGCTCCAAAATAGGTTTGATATTGATCTTTTTCTTGCCCTTCATAAAAAACTAAAAGTGCAATAGGATCAGATAGTGTTCCGAAGTTTGTTTGACGCGTTTGTGGTTCAAAATTATATTTATTGATAGATGCGTTTCCTAAAAAACTCAATTGAAATTTATCGGTAAATTGATACGTTAAAAACGCTTGAGCATCGGCAAAGGTTGGGTTTACATTGGTTTCTGTTTCTTTAGCATCTACGAGTAAACTATTGTCGCGATAACGCAAACCTACCATGCTTGTAAATTTAGAATCTTTACTCATATTTTCTACGGAAAGACTTCCGCCGAGCAAACTTAAATCGGCATTAACAGCAAATTGATAGGGAGTTTTATAAGTAATATCTAAAACTGACGATAATTTATCGCCATATTTAGCTTGAAAACCACCTGCGGAGAAATCGACATTTTGAACCAAATCAGAATTGACAAAACTTAAACCTTCTTGCTGCCCTGAGCGAATTAAAAATGGACGATAAACTTCAATGTCATTTACATACACTAAATTTTCATCATAATTACCTCCTCTAACCGAGTATTGTGTGCTTAACTCATTGTTGTTACTTACACCAGGTAAAGTCATTAAAAGATTTTCTACTCCAGCATTGGCGCCAGGAATTTTTCGGATGGCTTCGGGATCTAAAGTGATGATGCCTTCAATTTCTTTGCGGCGGTTACTGGTAACAACAACGGCTGCTATTTGTTCTATTGAAGCACTCATAACGGGGTTAAACTCGTAAGTTTCGCCATTTTTTAAGTTGAATGTACTCGTCATTTGTTTAAACGACAAATGGGAAAACGTTAAGGTAACCGTTTCATTTGAAGGAATAGTTAAACTGTAAAACCCGTTGGAATTACTAACTGTACCACGCGTACCAGACTTGATATTAACTTGTTCTATAGGTAAATTATGTTCATCTAAAATAACACCTTTAATAGTTGCCGTTTGTGTGTACCCAAAGTAAAGGTTGAATAAAAATAAACTGAAAAATATAAGTTTTGTTTTCAAGCGGTTAGCGCGTTAGTTAGCATTATTTTCTATGAAATAACGCTTCAAAAGTAGTGTTATTTCCAACATTATCCGTTACAATTACCTTTAACTTGTTGTTTGTATCGGTTAAGTCGTTGTCGTTAAAATCGTAAGTTAGCGTATTATTTTTGTACTCATATTCCATTAAAATCCATTTTCCATTAATGGTACCTCTAAAATTTGAAATACCAGAACCTACGTCGGTAATTTTTACTTTCAGATATCTAAAGTTACTAAGCCATTGATTGTCTTTAAAATTCGAGGCTTTAATGGTTGGCGGAATAGTATCAGTAGCCAATGCATATTTGCCTAACGTTTTAGTGCTTGTACTTAAAAAATCGCCATCTCTTCTTGTAGTAGAATAGACAGGATAGTTTTTATAGCCTATTAAACGCGCGATGTAAAGTTTGTTTTTATCTGCATCATTATAATGGCTAACATCGAAAGTAATGTTGAAGTTTTTCTGAGTTGGCGTTACATCTTCATCTAAAAACAAGGTGTCGTTTTTTACTTCAAAATCTAAATATAAATCGCTATAAAACGTATCTCTATAAAAATCTACAGATACTTTACCTTCTTTTAGATTAGTGGTTTCATTAGCCTTAATAAAATAAGGTGTTATTTTTGCGGGAACAGGCTCGGCAGCTGTACTTTGAGTGCCTTTTATATTAACAGTAATCCATGAGGAGTTGCTTTTAAAATCGGATACGCGAATTTTATAAACTGAATTTGTGCTGTCCTTTATAGTGAGTACGCCATCATTGCTAACCGATTTTAATAGACTTAACGGATTGTCTTTTCTGAACAATAATTGAACACGTTCTTTTTTCGTTTTATAATGTTCATAATCAATTAAAGTGTTAATGTGCCTTGTTTCGTCGAACGAAAACTTCCGAAAATCGATTTCAAAATTTCGGTTACCATTTTCAATCGTTTGAATATTGTAAACACCATTAGAGTTCCCTGCTAAATCTTGACGGTCTATGGTTTTTATTCCGAAGCCAATATTACCGATAGCTTCAATTTTTTCGGTTACAAAATCACCGTTTTTTAAAGGTACCAAACGTATTTTTTGCTTGGTATTCTTTTTATTGATAAAAGAATTTTCGTCTAAAGGATAGGCGTAAAGCGCTTGAATAACTGGGGCTTTAGTATCTAAAACATCAAGGCCAAAAAGCATAGGGTTAATAGGATGCTCTTCTTTGTTTCTAATTTCAAAATGTAAATGTGGCCCGCCAGAGCTACCAGTATTACCACTATAAGCAACTAATTCGCCTTTTGTAACCAATAATTCTTCAGGTGTAGGAAATAGCTCGATTTCATAAGACTCTTCCTCATATTGTTTCGCTTTAATATAAGCTTCAATCTCGGGCGACAGTTTAGATAAATGCGCATATACCGTAGTATAACCGTTGGGATGCGTAATGTACAGGGCTTTTCCGTAACCAAAGTTTGAAATTTTTATACGACTTACAAAACCACTTGCCGAAGCGAGTACTTTTAAGCCAATGCGTTGTTTTGTTTTTATATCCAATCCAGAATGGAAATGATTAGAGCGTAATTCGGCAAATGTACCAGCTAAAACTAGCGTAACATCTAGCGGATTGCCAAAATAATCTTGTGGATAATTGTTCTGTGAGTTCGAAAAAAGTGAACAAAGTAAAAGAAGGGAAAGTATAAATCTCATAAAATAGTTGTAACCGCTAAAGTATTAATTTGATATGAAAACTCAAAGAAAAAACAGAAAGTAACAAGCCTAAATAGCGTGGTTACTTTAACCTTAATTTAAACGATGCATTTTAAATTTCAGTATCAAAAGTGGATAGGTTGTTTCTAAAATTGATAAATTGTTAATGAAAAAGGATGAATCCATTAATTTAGAGTAGTGGCGATTATTATAAAGGAATTCATTTTTGTAAAGAGCTATTTGGTCCTGCGGAATAGAAGCCATTGTGCCAAAATAGAGCCAGACGTATTAATCTGAAAATTTATTGAAAAACAATTGTAAATTATAAACAGGTTGGTTAACTTTGTGAGATAAGTATTGATTTTTGTAAATGAGTAATATTGAAGATATTGTAGATTCGTTAGAAAACAAAATTAGCAAGGTATTACGTAAACTAGAGCTTTTAAAGCAATCTAATTTGAAATTACATGAAGAATTAGAAGCTTCAAAGAAAGAAATTCAGACCCAAAAAACGATTAATGAAAGTTGGGAAGAAAAGTACGAAGCTCTAAAAATGGCAAATTCAATGCTTGGTGGTGACGATAATAAAAGAGAAACTAAGCTTAAAATAAATGCATTAATTAGAGAAATTGACCATTGTATCGGTCAAATATCTGGTTAAAGCCAATTAAATTCAATGTCTGAAAAGCTTAAAATAAAGCTATCTATAGCAAACCGAGTGTATCCTTTAACTATTGACGCAAGTCAGGAAGAAGGACTTCGTAAGGCTGCGAAAAACATTGAAGTAATGATTAAAAAATTTGAGCAAAGTTATTCTGTTCGAGATAAACAAGATGTTTTGGCCATGTGTGCTTTACAATTTGCATCTCAAGTAGAGCAGAAATCTATAGACAATACAAATGTAAATGAGCATGTTGAGGAAAAACTCAATGCGTTAAATAATTTATTACATTCCTATATATAGTTTCTTAATTCGTTCTTTAAAATAAACTAAAAAGTTACTGCCTACATTGGTTATTTTTTTTGATAAACTCAACGTTAATTCTTTAAAAAGGGTGAGTTTAAGTTGTAAAAGCAGGCTGCATTTACTGAATTTATTCAGCATCTAGCAGATCCTTGATCAGCTTGTTAGCCCTAAACTTGTTTTTAAGGAGTTTATACAAAACTTTATGCTGGTGTAGGCTTTTTTATATATAATAATGAACTAAATTAAACGATGGATAACTCAATTATATTTGCAGTAGGTGGTGTTATTTTAGGGCTTGCAATAGGCTTTATCATAGCAAAAACATTAGAAAAGAATAACGCTTCAAAACTTATAAAAGGCGCTAAGAAACATGCGGCTTCTTTGCTTAAACAAGCAAATTTAGAAGGCGAAAGCATTAAAAAAGATAAAATACTTCAGGCTAAAGAAAAGTTTTTAGAACTTAAAGCCGAACATGAAAAGGTAATTCTTTCGCGTGACAAGAAAATGGCTGAAGCCGAAAAACGCACACGTGATAAGGAGTCTCAAATTTCAAACGAACTTTCAAAAAGTAAAAAAGGAAACGAAAGTTTAGACCGTAAAGTAAAAGATTACAACCACAGATTGGATGTTTTAGAAGCAAAACAAGAAGAGGTTGAAAGATTACATAGAAGCCAAGTGCAACAACTAGAAGTGATTTCTAGCCTTTCGGCAGAAGAAGCTAAAGAGCAATTGGTTGAATCTTTAAAAGGGGAAGCTAAAAATGATGCTATGGCATTTATTCAGAGCTCTTTAGAAGAAGCAAAACTTACCGCAGAACAGGATGCTAAGAAAATTATAATTAACACCATACAACGTATAGGAACAGAGGAAGCGGTTGATAACTGTGTATCTGTTTTTAATATTGAATCGGATGATGTTAAAGGACGTATTATTGGACGTGAAGGTCGAAATATTCGTGCTATTGAAGCTGCAACAGGGGTTGAGATTATTGTTGATGATACACCGGAAGCTATTATCTTATCTTGTTTTGATTCTGTAAGACGTGAAATTGCACGTTTATCATTACACAAATTAGTAACCGATGGGAGAATTCACCCAGCGCGTATTGAGGAAATTGTAAAGAAAACTCAAAAACAAATTGAGCAAGAAATTATTGAAGTTGGTAAACGTACAGTAATCGACTTAGGAATTCATAACCTACATCCAGAACTTATTAAAATGGTAGGTAGAATGAAATATCGTTCGTCTTACGGACAAAATTTACTGCAGCACTCACGTGAAGTAGCTAAGCTTTGTGGTGTTATGGCAGCAGAATTAGGTTTAAATCCTAAATTAGCAAAACGTGCAGGATTATTACACGATATTGGAAAGGTGCCAGATGCAGAAACAGATATGGAAACGCCACACGCGATTTTAGGAATGCAATGGGCTGAGAAATATGGAGAGAAAGATGATGTAATAAACGCTATTGGAGCGCACCACGACGAAATAGAAATGAAATCGTTATTAGCACCTATTGTTCAGGTTTGTGATGCTATTTCGGGAGCAAGACCAGGCGCACGTCGTCAAGTTTTAGACAGTTATATTCAACGTTTAAAAGATTTAGAAGAAATTGCATTTGGATTTAGCGGTGTTAAGAAAGCTTATGCTATTCAAGCTGGTAGAGAACTGCGTGTTATTGTTGAAAGTGAAAAAGTAAACGATCAAAATGCAGCTGATTTATCATTCAGTATTTCACAAAAAATACAAACGGATATGACTTATCCTGGGCAGGTGAAAGTAACGGTAATTAGAGAAACACGTGCTGTTAATATAGCCAAGTAATTTATAAAGTAATTATATAAAAAAAGCTTTCCTTAAATTAAGGAAAGCTTTTTTTTATGTCTAATATATAAATATATCGGGCATTTTAATTCTTGATAAATGCTTTGTCTTTTGGAAACGATAATTTAAATTCCGTGCCTTCATTTATTGTACTTTCAACAGTAATTTCGCCTCCTAAATCTTCAACTTGTAATTTTGTTAGATAAAGGCCGATACCTTTCGAGTCTTTACGTTGGCTTTTATGGAATGTTTTGTACATCCCGAAAATTTCACCTTCATATTTATCTAAATCAATGCCAATACCATTATCTGCTATAGTTATATCTAAGCCGTTTTTGGTTTTAATAGCTTTAATGTTAATTTCAGAAGGCTTAGTGGCATCTCTATATTTTATAGCATTTGATATGAGGTTATGGAAAATACTCTCTAAATACGCGGAATTTCCTTTTATAAATAAATCACTAGGGATACTTGTGTAAATATTGGCCTGGCTACTATCAATATCTATTTTAAGATGGCGTAAAATGTTGTTTATAATGTGGTTTAAGTTAATGTCATCATTTATATTACCTTGTTCACTGTTTATATTAATAACTTCAGTTAAGTCCGTCATAGAATCGGTTAGTGTTGAAGAAATGTTTCTTAAATATTCAAACATTTGTTCCTTTTCATTTTCAGATTCTGCCGCGTCATAAAACTCTAAAATGTTTTCGAAATTATCAATATGCGTTTTTAAATTATGAGAGATAATATGTGTAAAATTGTAAAATCTTTTATTTTGCTTCGTAATAACTTTAAAATTTTCACTTAAAAGTATTTCATCTCTTTTTCGTTGGGTAATATCGACATGAGTGCCAATAACGCGTAAAGGTTTTCCGTTTTTGTCTTTACTAACGACTTTACCAGAATCTAAAATCCACTTATAAGTACCGTCTTTACAAAGCACACGGTGTTCGTTTTCGTAGCTGTCTTTTTCGCCAGCAAGGTGCTTTTGGAAATCGCTATAATAGGTGTCTCTATCTTCAGGATGTACACGTTTATTCCATTCTTCCGCATGATCTTTTATTTCATGGCTTTCATAACCTAGAATTTCTTTTGATTCATCGGAATAGAAGACGTTATTGGTTTTTGCATCCCAATCCCAAACGCCTATTTTACTGTTTTTTACAGCGAATTGCCATTTTAGTGCATCTAAATTTTTTACATCTTTCTTTGATACAAACAATTGTTGTATCTGTGAGAATATACTCATGATAATTGGTCATTAGGGAGGGATTAGGTTAAAATAAATTTGAGGGATACTGTTTTGACACTAAATATAATAAGAAGTCACATTTCATTTTCTAGGATGAAATTGTTCTACAATTTTGGTTAAATGACTTTTATCTAAATGCACATATATTTCTGTTGTAGTAATGCTTTCATGACCAAGCATGAGCTGAATCGATCTTAAATCTGCATTGTTTTTTAACAAATGTGTGGCAAACGAATGCCGAAATGTATGTGGTGATATACTTTTTTTTAGATCAATTTTAACGGCCAATTGTTTTATAATAGTAAAAATCATGGCACGTGTTAATTGTTTTCCCCGTCGGTTTAAAAACAAAGTATCATCAAACCCCGCCTGAATATTCATGTGGTTTCTAATTTGTGTTCTATATATGTTGATGTATTTTTTGGTGAGGTCTATAATAGGTACAAAGCGTTGTTTGTCGCCTTTACCAGTTACTTTAATAAAACCTTCCTCAAAAAACAAATCCGATAGTTTTAAGTTTATCAATTCGCTAACGCGTAAACCGCAACCATATAACGTTTCTAGCATGGCTCTATTGCGTTCTCCTTCAGGTTTGCTTAAGTCGATAGCTTGTATCAGTAGGTCTATTTCTTCTTCCGATAAGGTGTCAGGAAGTTTTTGGCCTATTTTGGGAGCTTCAATAAGTTCTAAAGGATTGTCTTCTCTGTAATCTTCAAAAACTAAATAGTTGAAAAAACTTCTGAGTCCAGATATTAATCGTGATTGAGAACGTGGATTAATTTGTTTGGCTGCAGTATAAATAAATTGCTGAACCGTTTCAGCAGTAATCGTAATAGGGGATATGGTAATTGAAGCGTCTTCTAAAAAGCGCATTAACTTTTTCACATCTAAGGCGTAATTATCTATAGAATTTTTAGATAAACCGCGTTCTATTTTTAAATAGAGTTGATAGTCTTTAAGTGCATTTTCCCATTTCATTAAGGTAAAAATACATAATTGATGGTAGAAATTTGATGGTTTTTTATTATTGCAAAAACTTTAACAATTTTAGACGTTCGAGTCTTTGGGATTAAGGTTATTTAGCGGTTTATTTTTAAATATTTATAACCTAAGTTTAATGGCTTTGGTTTTTTATACCTAAAATTTAAATATATTTACAGTATGAAAAAACTAATCATCATAAACGGCCCGAACCTTAATTTATTAGGAAGAAGAGAACCATCAATCTACGGAAGTTTAACCTTTACGGAGTATTTTGAGTCTGTAAAAGCAAAATATCCAGGTATTGTTTTAGAGTATTTTCAATCTAACATAGAAGGAGAACTTATTGATAAATTGCACGAGGTTGGTTTTAGTTTTGATGGTGTAATTTTAAACGCAGGTGCATATACACATACTTCTATTGGTATTGGCGATGCTATTAAAGGCATTGAAACCCCTGTTGTAGAAGTGCATATTTCGAATACATTTGGGCGTGAGGAGTTTCGTCATCAATCTTATCTTTCAGCGCATGCAAAAGGTGTTATTCTTGGTTTTGGCATGCAGAGCTATGAGTTGGCTATTCAGAGTTTTTTATAGTTTAAGAGATTTATTTGAAATCCGTCATCCTAATTATTTTAAGATGATATTATAAAATCTTTGGGAAACATTAACGAGAGCTGTGATTAAGTTTGTTTGTATAATTTTTGAAATCTATTAATTATGAAGCAAATATTACTTTTTTTATGCATTATTCAACAAGGTTTATGCGCTTTACATGCTCAAGACGATCAGAAAACCAAAACTTTTGGTACTGGTGATAATGTCAATATTACGGGTGAAGTCCTACCATTCGGAAACTATTATTCAGAATATTATATTAATACAGATTGGGCTTTTAGAGTTGAAAACAACATTAGAAACGTCGGAGGTTTTGGAACTACGTATACTATAAGAAATATTCCATTTTTGGCTAAATATAAATTGGATCAAAATTTTAGTGTGTTGTTAGGGCCAAAAGTCAAAATGTTTTCTATTGATGGAAGAATTGAAGATGTATCGTTATTTGGGACTTTCGGTGTGCAGTACGATGTGAATGAATCGTTTTTAATGGAAGCTCGGTTTGATTATAATGTCGGCGAAGGAAACTCATTTAAGACCAACGCACCTTTACGAAATGATGCTTTATTTAAGCTAGGAGCTAAATATAAATTCTAAACTCTATTAGTCTAGAGTAAGCTTTTTACTTTACGTTTAAAAAATATTTTTTCAATGTAAGTGTAAGTATAGTATGAGTAAATGCAAAGTGATACCAAAGTAAAAACTTCAAAAAATAAAAACCATTGCCCTTCTATTTTGAACACTTTTTCTAAGAAAAGGGAGTAAATTCTAATTATTAAAATATGGTTTAAATAAATGGAATACGACCATAAACCTATTTTCTGAAAAAGACTTAGTTTTAAAAATGTTGAGATAAAACCTATTTCAAAAGAAAATAATAGAATTAAAAGACAAAAGGATAGATGTAAAAAGTAATATTGGTTTGGGTTAAAATTAATTATAAATAGTACTGTAAGGAATATGGCGAGTAATTCTAATACATGTTTAACCGTTGTAGATACGTTTTTTAATGCTTTAAGAAAATATGGTCTTGATAAATAGGTTAAGACTCCTATGAAAAAACCGCTAAAACCTCTAATAAAACTATAATTAAAATCGATTGTTAAATCAAACGTATCAAAATTGAAATTAAAAAAAAGATAGCCAAAAACAACGAGTAAGGAAGAAATTAGAATAATATTTTTTTTGTTTTTAAGCCAAAAATAGGACGAAAAGGCAAATAGCATATATGAAATAATTTCAGCACTTATAGACCAGTTTTGTCCATTCCATTGGAACCCTGTAAAAAAAGGGGTAGCATTTAATAAAAATAGTTGCGGTAAAAATGTAGCTAAATTATTTTGTGAAAATGCTATATCATTAAAAGGTAAATAAGGCTGCGCAAATAGTTTTAAAGTTTCAAGAAGAACCAGTATTAAAAGGGTATAAATATGAAGCGGTAATAATCTATTAAACCGTCTTTTAATAAAATTTCTAATATGGAAGTTTTTATCATGATAGTTATGATAAATAACAAAACCGCTTAGGACAAAAAATAAATCTACAAAATATCCTGAATTAGCAATAAACGAATTATTGGTTAGAAAACTATGGCGAGGCATATGGTATAAGAAAACAAATATAGCAGATAAACCTCTAAAAGCATCTAAAACATAAAAGCGTTGTTTAGCTAACATAATTCAATTAAATATAAAGTACCGATCAAGATAAAAAAAATGCGATTCAGTAGATTTTGAATCGCATTTTTTACTTTCTAACGTTTTAAGTTATATATGTATTACTTCGTCATAAGCAGCTGCAACAGCTTCCATAACGGCTTCACTCATTGTAGGGTGTGGGTGGATAGTTTTTAAAACTTCATGACCTGTAGTTTCAAGTTTTCTACCTAAAACAGCTTCGGCAATCATATCAGTAACACCGGCTCCAACCATATGGCAACCTAACCATTCGCCATATTTAGCATCGAAAATTACCTTTACAAAACCTTCTGTGTTTCCTCCAGCACTAGCTTTTCCAGAAGCAGAGAAAGGAAATTTACCAATCTTTACATCTAAACCTTGTTCTTTAGCTTGCTTTTCAGTGATACCAACCGATGCAATCTCAGGAGTACAATAAGTACAACCAGGAATGTTTCCGTAGTCTAAAGCTTCAACATGTTGTCCAGCTAATTTTTCTACACAAAGGATACCTTCAGCAGAAGCAACGTGCGCTAAAGCAGGTCCAGGAGTAATATCTCCAATGGCGAAATATCCAGGAATATTAGTTTGGTAAAAATCGTTAACGATTACTTTATCTCTATCAACAACAATTCCAACATCTTCTAATCCAATGTTTTCAATGTTTGTTTTAATACCAACGGCACTTAAAATAATATCAGCTTCAAGAATTTCTTCGCCTTTACTTGTTTTAACTGTGGCTTTTACACCTTCTCCAGATGTATCAACTGTAGTTACTTCAGCAGAAGTCATTACTTTAATACCTGATTTTGTAAAAGAACGCTCTACTAATTTAGATACGTCTTCATCCTCAACAGGTACAATTTTTGGTAAATATTCTACAATAGTTACATCAGTTCCCATAGAGTTGTAAAAGTATGCGAACTCAACACCAATAGCTCCAGAACCAACCACAATCATTTTCTTAGGTTGTTTCTTTAGCGTTAAGGCTTGTCTGTATCCAATTACTTTTTCACCATCTTGTGGCAAGTTTGGTAACTCACGAGAGCGAGCACCAGTAGCTATAATAATATTGTCGGCGCTATATTCAGTGCCATCAACATCTATTTTTTTACCTGGTTTAAGTTTTCCAAAACCATTAATTACATCTACTTTATTTTTCTTTAGTAAAAACTGAACACCTTTACTCATACCATCTGCAACGTTACGGCTACGTTTTACAACCGCATCAAAATCGTGTTCTGCATCGGTTACTTTTAAACCGTAATCTTCAGCATGTTTTAGATATTCAAAAACTTGAGCGGATTTCAGTAAGGCTTTGGTAGGGATACAACCCCAGTTTAAACAAACTCCACCAAGACTCTCTTTTTCAACAATAGCAGTTTTAAAACCTAATTGCGATGCTCTAATAGCTGTAACATAACCACCTGGGCCACTTCCAAGAACAATAATATCGTATTTACTCATTTGTTAAATTTTAGGATACGAATTTACAAAATCGATTTGTAATAATGAATTAACAAGCCCTTAAATCGTAAAAAAATACGACGTTTTTTTTAGAATAGTTTTAATTAATTTCAAATTTCAACCCAGACGAAAATTAATCATTGTTTTACTACCTTTGTTCACCAAGTTATTATTTATGAACATACCTAAAATAAGTTACCCGCGCATTGTAATCATTGGAGGCGGTTTTGCAGGCGTTGCCTTAGCTAAAAAACTATCGAAACAAGAGGTGCAAGTGGTGCTTTTAGATAAACATAACTACCACACTTTTCAACCTTTATTGTATCAAGTTTCAACAGGTGGCCTGGAACCAGACTCGATTGCATATCCTATTCGGAAGATTTTAAAAGATTTCCCAAACTTCCATTTTAGGTTGGCAGAAGTTAACGAAATAGATACAACTTGCAACACTATAAAAACCAATATTGGCGAGTTAAAATTCGATTACTTGGTTGTCGCATCAGGTTCTAAAACCAACTACTTCGGGAACTCTGAGATCGAAAAACACAGTATGGCCATGAAAACCATACCGCAATCCTTAGATTTACGAAGCTTAATTCTTGAAAATTTCGAAGAAGCCTTATTAACCTCAGATTTAAACGAGCGCATTGCATTAATGAATTTCGTTATCGTTGGTGGTGGGCCAACAGGTGTGGAGCTTGCCGGTGCTTTAGCTGAAATAAAAAAAGGTATTCTACCTAAAGATTATCCAGATCTAGATACACGTTTGGCACAAATAAACATCATTCAGTCTGGCGATTGTATTTTAAAGGGGATGAGCGAAAACGCATCAGCCAAAGCCGAAGAATTTCTTGAAAAACTAGGTGTTCATGTCTGGAAAAATGTGCGCGTTACCAATTACGATGGAAAAACGGTAACCACAAACTCCGATTTAACCTTCCAAACCGCGACCGTAGTTTGGGCAGCAGGTGTGCAAGGAGCTTCTATAAAAGGACTTCAAGCCGAAGAATATATAACCCGTGGCAATCGTCTTTTAGTAAATAACCATAACCAAATAAAAGGATTCGAGCATATTTTTGCCATTGGCGATATTGCCTGTATGGCGACTGAAGACTTTCCAAATGGACTACCCATGATGGCGCAACCAGCCATACAACAGGGGCAGCAATTGGGCGATAATATTCTAAAACTTATTGAAAACAAACCCATGAAACCCTTTGTTTATAAAGACAAAGGCGCCATGGCAACCGTAGGAAGAAACAAGGCTGTAGTCGATTTAAAAAACATTAAATTTCAAGGCGTTTTCGCTTGGTACGTTTGGATGTTTATCCATCTATTTTTTCTAATTGGTTTCCGAAATCGTATGGTTGTTTTCGTAAATTGGGTGTACAATTATATTCGTTTCGATCGTGAAGCGAGATTAATAATTCGTCCGTTTAAAAAGAAGTTTAAATCTTAAAAGAAGTTTGTTTTGGGCGAGTTGCCAAAAAAAATGGCAAACAGGCTTTCCGCTATATCTTTTTATGTGTCCAAAAATGAGCCATTAAATAAGGATTAATCTAATAGTAAAAGTAGTAAACATCAATAAAAATAGGGAACACAAAAAAAGGATGCCGCATCAATCCTTCTCGCAGGCCGAAACCGCATAGCCAATTTCTCAGAAATAAGTTTAGTCTAAGTTTATGTTTTAAGTGGTTTTTGTCATGTCGACATAAGAAGATATTACATATGAGTAAACCTTTTTCAACTTAAAAAGTATAATGTAATTACTGTTCAAGTCGAAATGATATTTCAGAATTTTATTTTTATAACCAATAACCAATAACCAACAACCAACAGCCAACAGCCAACAGCAAATCGTTCGCAAAATGTTGGCTAATTTTTTTCTTCACTAAACTTTTCAGCATTATATTTTTTAGAAGCACCTCTAGCAATAGACAATGTTTGCCAATCGTTTCCTTTAAAAACTTTACCTAAAAACACCATTTGTCCAACATGATAAGCATAATGCGCCAACTGACGGTTAATGGCTTCGACCACCGTGTGTCTTTCGTTTCTAATATAAATAATGCGTTCTAAATCTTCCGAAGTTAAATTGTTTAAGGCATCGAATAAGCAAGTCCAACCCGCATTCCAGTGGGCTAAAATTTGTTCTCGTGTTTCATAAGTGTCATCAAACTCACGATCTCGATTGCGCGACGGTTTTTCGCCGTCCTCATCTAAAAAGTTAGTCCAACGGCTTAACATATTTCCGTATAAATGTTTTACCATAATAGCGATAGAGTTGGAGTCTTTCGCTATTTCATTTTGTAAATCATCAAACGTTAGTTGTTCAAGAGTTTTATCTCCTAAACTTTTATAACGTTCAAATTGTTTAATAACACTTGTTAAATAACTTTCCATGCTTTAAAAGTAAAGTATCAAAATTAAATCACCAAACCGATGTTTATTTTCAACTTAATTTTTTTTAAAATTAGCTTTTCGGAACAAATTTTAAAGAGACACCGTTAATACAATGGCGTTCTCCGGTGGTGCTCTTGGGGCCATCATTAAATACATGGCCTAAATGCCCACCGCAAGTTGCACAGTGTTCTTCAGTTCTGGCATATCCTAAATCGTAATCTGTAGAAAGTTCTACATTTCCTTTTATAAATTTATCGAAACTTGGCCATCCTGTTCCGGAGTCAAATTTATCCTCACTTTTAAATAAAGGCGTATCGCAACCTTTACAAACATAAACACCTGCGCTATTATTTTTGTTTAAATCACTAGAAAAAGCATGTTCAGTACCGGCTTGACGCAGCACATAAAATTCTTTATCTGTGAGTTGGTCTTTCCATTCTGCTGTTGTTTTAGTGACTTCAAAAGTCTTTTTTGCTTTGGTTTTTTTGTTCTGCGCAATAGAATTGCAGCTAAAAGCTATAAATACGGTAAGGACTACTATAAATTTCTTCATTTAAAACATTTTTTTTATTGGTCGTACAACGGCTTCAAAAATAACATAAAATACGCTTAAATAAATGTTATAAAGGATTTGATGTGTTACAGCTTCATCTTTCTAATATTACTACTTTTTAAATAGAACTAATTAAGGCTAGTTCAAGGTTTTTTGTGGTAATGACCTAACACACCGATATCAAACATTAGTGATAACTTTATTGAAAAAGCTATTTTATTCTATCTAAAGTTTATTAAATTTGGATGTGACAAAATGAAATAAATAGTGTCATATTAATATAGATGCGTTTTTGATGTATCTAAAATCAACCTAAACCCTAAAAAAATGAAATTAAAAAATACATTAATAACCTTAGGAATTTGCGCCGTGGTCTTTTCATGTGCAACAAACCCTTTTACAGGAAAAAAAACAATGGCGTTTGTATCTAACGCGCAGTTATTCCCAACAGCTTTTGCTCAATACGATGAGTTTTTAACAGAAAATAATGTGGTTACCGGGACAAAAGATGCCGAAATGATAACTAGAGTTGGGCAACGCATTGCTGTTGCTGCCGAACGTTGGTTAACAGCTAATGGAAACGCTGGGTATTTAAACGATTATAAATGGGAATACAATTTAGTTAATGATGAAACAGTAAATGCTTGGTGTATGCCAGGTGGTAAAATTGTGTTTTACACAGGTATTTTACCAATTGCAGCCAACGAAACTGGTGTTGCTGCTATTATGGGACACGAAGTAGCGCATGCCTTAGCAAACCACGGACAGCAACGTATGAGTGCTGGTTATTTGCAGCAAGGTTTAGCGGTTGCAGGAAATGTAGCAATAAAAGATGAACAATCTAGAAATGCTTTTAACCAGTATTATGGAGTAGGTTCAAACGTATTAGGGATGTTACCTTTTAGTAGAAGCCACGAAACTGAAGCTGATAAAATTGGGTTATATTTAATGGCTGTTGCAGGATATAATCCTGATGAAGCTGCCGAATTATGGAAACGTATGAAAGCTAATAGTGGCGGTAGTGCACCTGCAGAATTTATGAGTACACACCCATCTAACGATACCCGTATCAGTAATTTAACGCAATGGGCTCCTGATGCAAAAAAGGAAGCTCTTAAATTTGGTATTACATCGTTTAGAGCATTATAACATCAATTGATAATATTTGTTTACTTTAGAAGCTGCTTATAAAAGGCAGCTTTTATTATTTCAGCCAAATTAAAAATATGAATCAACTTGAAAAAGGAAGTAAAAAACTTCTAAATGCTTGGGCGTTTTACGACTGGGCAAATTCGGTTTACACCCTAACTATTGCCTCTTCTATTTTTCCTATATTTTATTCTGCACTGTTTCTTTCAGAAATTAAAACAGTGGAAGCTTTTGGTACGGTTTTTAAAAGCACGGCTTTAATTACCTATGTTACGGCTTTTACTTTTTTGGTGGTCGCTTTTATATCTCCAGTGTTATCAGGAATAGCTGATTATGTGGGGAATAAAAAGAATTTTTTAAAGTTTTTCTGCTACGTTGGTAGCGTAGGTTGCGTGGGTTTGTATTGGTTTAGTTTAGAGCATATACACCTTAGTTTGTTATTCTATTTTATGGGTTTAATTGGCTATTGGGGGAGTTTGGTTTTTTACAACTCCTACTTGCCAGATATTGCTTTTCCTGAACAACAAGACAGCATTAGTGCTAAAGGGTTTTCAATGGGGTATTTTGGATCGGTGCTGTTGTTGATTTTTAATTTATTGATGGTGATGTTTCCACAGTTTTTCGGATTTGATTTGAGTATTTCTGAAACCATATTAAATACAGGTACTGAAGCTGAAATTCAATTAGCGATGGATACAGCAAAAGACGCGGCCTCGTTTGAAGCCATGAAAATATCGTTTATTACCGTTGGAATTTGGTGGGCATTGTTTAGTCAGTATTCCTTTTATTATTTGCCTAACGGAACAAAAACAGGAGAGAAGGTAACGCGAGCAATTGTTTTTAACGGTTTAAAAGAATTACGATTAGTTTGGAAACAATTGAAGCAAGATTTAAGGTTAAAACGTTACTTACAAGCCTTTTTTGTATTTAGTATGGCGGTACAAACTATTATGTTGGTGGCTGTTTATTTTGGTGAAGAAGAAATTTCTTGGGGCACTGATAGCGAAAAAACATTAGGATTAATAGTAAGTATTTTAGTGATACAAATTGTGGCTATTTTGGGGGCTTATTTAACATCTAAAGCATCTGCTAAATACGGAAATATAAAAACATTAATAGCTGTTAATTTTATATGGAGCTTGCTTTGTTTTTATGCTTACACCATGCATACACCTATACAGTTTTATATTGCAGCGGGTTTTGTGGGCTTAGTTATGGGCGGTGTGCAGGCGCTAGGCCGTTCTACCTATTCTAAGTTTTTACCAGAAACCGAAGACACCACATCGTATTTCAGTTTTTATGATGTTGCAGAAAAAATAGGGATTGTAATTGGGATGGTTATTTTTGCAACTATCGACCAAATAACAGGTGGTATGCGTAATGCTATTTTAGTACTTGTTGCCTTTTTTATTGGAGGTATTATCTTATTATTTAGAGTGCCAAACGAAAAAGAAAAGACTGCTTAGAATATTAAAGAATAATCTAAGCAGCCTTAATTTAGACTTGAGGCGTGTCTTGTTTTAAACCAATTCCACTTCTTGTGCTCTAAGTTTTTTAGCTGCTTTTACTAAGTTTTTTAAAGCTTCTTTAGTTTCTGGCCAGTCTCGGGTTTTTAAACCACAATCCGGATTTACCCAAATGTGGTCTTTTGGTAATACATTTTTTGCTTTTACCAATAAATGCTCAATTTCTTCTAAGGAAGGCACACGTGGCGAATGAATATCATAAACACCTGGTCCAATTTCATTAGGGTATTTAAAATTAACAAAAGCGTCCAATAGTTCCATTTCAGAACGCGAGGTTTCAATCGTAATCACATCGGCATCCATGGCAGCGATACTAGCAATAATATCGTTAAATTCAGAATAGCACATATGGGTATGGATTTGCGTTTCATCTTGAACACCGCTAGCTGAAATTCTAAAAGCTTTAACAGCCCAATTCAGGTAGTTTGCCCATGCTTCTTCTCGTAATGGTAAACCTTCGCGAATAGCTGGTTCATCAATTTGAATAATTTTTAATCCGCTGTTTTCTAAATCAACAACTTCGTCACGAATGGCCAATGCAATTTGATTGCAGGTGGTTTCTCTGGGCTGATCGTTTCGGACAAAGGACCATTGTAGAATGGTTACCGGTCCTGTTAACATGCCTTTTACAGGAATATCGGTTAAAGATTGTGCGTATTCCGACCATTTTACTGTCATCGGTTGGGGGCGAGACACATCTCCAAATAAAATCGGAGGTTTCACACAACGGCTACCATAACTTTGCACCCATCCATAATTACTAAAAGCAAAGCCATTTAGTTTTTCTCCAAAATATTCTACCATATCGTTGCGTTCAAATTCGCCATGGACTAAAACATCTAATCCAATGTTTTCTTGAAAACGGATAGAGTCTTCTATTTCATTAGCAATTAAAACATCGTATTCTTGTTGAGATAAAAGTCCTTTTTTGAATTTTAAACGCCAACCTCGAACAGTTTTAGTTTGCGGAAAAGAGCCGATAGTGGTTGTTGGATAGTAGGGAAGTTGAAGGGCTTCCTTTTGTTTGCCTTGACGGATTGGGAATTGGTGTTTGCGTTGACTATCCGATGGTTTCAAATTTGAAATTCTTGATTTTACCGCATCGTTGTGTATTAATTTAGAATTACGTCTTCTAATATTGGCTAATTTATTCTCTTCATATAAATGTAAATACCCGTCGTTTTCATCTGAAAGTAAATTTTTTAACGCGATAATTTCTTCAATTTTTTGATGCGCAAAAGCAAGCCATTGTTTTATTTCGGGATTTAAAGTGGTTTCGAGATTTAAATCGTATGGGGTGTGCAGTAGGGAGCAGGATGGGGCAATCCATAAATTTTCCGAAGCTATTTTTGTATGTGCTTTTTCTATAATTTTTAAAGACTTCTCGAAATCGTTTTTCCAAATATTTCGGCCATCCACAATACCTAAAGATAATTTTGTTTTCGGGTTGTAGTGTTTAGATTCTAGAATATCGGTTAATTGAGATGGGCATCTTACTAAATCCAAATGCAAAGTATCTACTGGTAATTGTAATGCCAGATCTAAATTATCACCGTAACAATCGAAGTAATTTGCTAGAAATACTTTTAACTTCGGAAATTTGTTAGCAATAGCGTGGTACGTTTTTGTAATTGCTAGTTGTTCTTTTTCCGAAAGGTTAAGTGCTAGGCATGGTTCGTCAAATTGGATGTATTCAACATCTAAACGTGTTAAAGCTTCAATGATTTCAAAATAAACGGGCAGTAAATTATCCAGTAAATCAAGCCTGTGAAAACCATCTTCTTTTTCTTTTCCTTGTAATAAAAATGTTACTGGACCAATTAAAACGGGCTTTGTTTTTATCCCTAAGTTTAGCGCTTCCTGGTATTCTTTAATAATTTTTTTAGAGAAGAAGCTAAAGGTTTGTCCTTTTTCAAATTCAGGAACAATATAATGGTAGTTTGTATCAAACCATTTGGTCATTTCCATGGCGGTAACATCGATATTATCTTTTTGAAGTCCGCGTGCCATAGCAAAATACAACTCTAAATAGTTGCTCTTTTCTATGGATTGGTAACGTTTTGGGATGCAACCAAAAGTTAAGCAGGCGTCTAAAACTTGATCGTAAAACGAAAAATCATTAGACGGAATAACGTCGACACCTAAGTCTTTTTGAAGTAACCAATTTTGTTTTTTTAATTCAGTAGCTGTGTTTGTTAAAGCGGCCTCGTCTATTTTACCAGACCAAAATGCCTCACAGGCTTTTTTAAGTTCGCGATGTTTTCCAATTCTGGGAAGTCCTAAAAGCGTTGTTTTCATAATCTTGTTCAGTGTTTAATGCTGTTCAAAATTACAATTGTAGAATGTTTGTGTATAATTTATCTATATATTTAGATGAATTACCTATTTTTGATTAAAATAAAAGAATAATATTATTTAATTACTGAAAATAATGAGCTTATCAGAAAATAATTCTGCCATAACTTTAGATACTATTGATTTTCGTTTGTTAAGAATGTTGCAAGCTAATTCAAATTTAACAACAAAGGAATTGGCGGCAAAAGTAAACCTATCGACCACGCCAGTTTTTGAACGGGTTAAAAAGCTTGAAAAGGCTGGATATATAAAAAACTATGTAGCTGTTTTAGATGCTGAAAAACTAAATAAAGGCTTAATGGTATTTTGTAATATTACGTTGAAAGAGCATACACGCGCTATTGGTAATCAATTTGTGAAGGATATTGTGTCGTTGAATGAAGTGGTGGAGTGTTATAATATTTCCGGAGATTACGACTTTTTGTTGAAAATTTTGGTGCAAGACATGAAGGAATATCAAAACTTTGTACTCAATAATTTAGGAAGTTTGGAGAATATTGGTAGTGCGCAAAGCACATTTGTAATGGGAGAAATTAAGAATTCGTATTGTGTGCCTATTTAAAACAAACAGGTTTAATAAAGGGTAAACGGTTAGACATCCAGGATGTCTAAGTTGGAGTTATTTTGACTTACAATTAGGTTAGACCAATTTACAGCATCTTCCATTGTTGTGAATGATTCAAAAGGTCTGCTGAAAAAAAGTTTTTCAATTTTAGCATTACTCAAAGCAACGAGGTTTTCTGAAACTACAGCAAAGCCTATAAGATTATTAATTAATGATGTTTTTTTGTAAACTCGCGGATCAACTGCATATGAATTTATTCTGTTGGCTATGTAAATAAAAGGCCTCGATTTGAAATAAGTATTAGCTATTTCGGCTAGAGCATCATTGGATTTTACGGTTACCGTTTCGCCTTCATTAATAATAGAAACCACATAGTTTTCATAAATATGTATTACTCCAATAGGTATTTTTACTAGGTGTTTCATGCGGGCAAGGTATGGTATTTTAGAGCAAAAAAAAGCTCGAAAATTTAATTTCGAGCTTTTTATTATATTGTGACTTATATGTTAAGATTCCGTAGGTTTTTCAGCTTTTACAATTGAAATGTTCAATTCTTCTGTCTTTTCATCCAAATCAATCGAAATATTATCACCTTCTTGTAGATGCGAGGCAACAATTTCTTCAGCTAAAGCGTCTTCAACATACTTTTGAATAGCTCTTTTTAAAGGACGTGCACCGTATTGTTTATCGAAACCTTTATCGGCAATGTAGTCTTTTGCTTTTTCAGAAATAGTTAAGTTATAGCCTAACATTTGAATTCTGCTTAATAGTTTTTCTAATTCGATATCGATAATTTTGTTGATATCTTCCTTTTCCAAAGCGTTGAAAACAACAACATCGTCAATTCTATTTAAAAACTCGGGGGCGAACGATTTTTTCAAAGCGTTTTCAATCACACTTTTGGCATTAGCATCTTCTTGCGCTTTTTGCGATGATGTACCGAAACCAATTCCCGTTCCAAAATCTTTTAATTTACGTGCTCCAATATTAGAAGTCATGATGATAATGGTGTTTCTAAAGTCAATTTTTCGACCTAAACTATCTGTTAAATAACCATCATCTAATACTTGAAGTAGCATATTAAATACATCTGGATGCGCTTTTTCAATTTCATCTAAAAGAATAACCGCGTAAGGTTTGCGACGTACTTTTTCGGTAAGTTGACCACCTTCTTCGTAACCTACGTATCCCGGAGGCGCTCCAATTAATCTCGAAATGGCAAATTTCTCCATGTATTCACTCATGTCTATTCTAATCAACGATTCTTCCGAGTCGAACAGTTCTCGCGATAATACTTTGGCTAACTGTGTTTTACCAACACCTGTTTGCCCTAAAAATATAAACGACCCAATTGGCTTGTTGGGATCTTTAAGTCCGGCACGGTTACGTTGAATGGCTTTTACCACCTTAGACACCGCGTTATCTTGACCGATTACTTTACCTTTAATAAGGGTTGGCAATTCGGCAAGTTTATTAATTTCGGTTTGCGCAATACGATTTACGGGCACACCTGTCATCATTGAAACCACATCGGCCACATTGTCTTCTGTAACAACTTCTCGGTTTTGTTTGGTGTCTTCTTCCCATTTTTCTTGAGCAATAGCTAATTCTTTTTCAAGACGCTTTTCATCATCACGAAGTTTAGCTGCTTCCTCATATTTTTGTTTTTTAACAACCTTGTTTTTAGTGTCTCTAACTTCTTCAAGTTTCTTTTCGAGTTCTAAAATTTGCTTCGGAACATCAATGTTGGTAATGTGTACACGAGATCCAGCTTCATCTAAAGCATCGATAGCTTTGTCTGGTAAAAAACGCTCGGTCATGTATCTGTTTGTTAATTTCACACAAGCAGCAATGGCTTCCGGAGTGTAATCAACGTTATGATGTTCTTCGTATTTTCCTTTAATATTGTTTAATATTTCAATAGTTTGTTCTACTGTGGTTGGTTCCACGATCACCTTTTGAAAACGACGTTCTAAAGCGCCATCTTTCTCGATGTACTGTCTGTACTCGTCTAAAGTTGTTGCACCAATACATTGAATTTCACCTCTAGCTAAAGCGGGTTTAAACATATTAGAAGCATCTAAACTTCCGGTAGCTCCACCTGCACCAACAATGGTATGAATTTCATCTATGAATAAAATAACATCATCATTTTTTTCAAGCTCATTCATTACAGCTTTCATACGCTCTTCAAACTGTCCACGATACTTTGTGCCAGCCACCAAACTTGCTAAATCTAAAGTTACCACACGTTTGTTGAATAAAATACGTGAGACTTTTCGTTTTACAATTCTAAGCGCTAAACCTTCAGCAATGGCAGATTTACCAACACCAGGTTCACCAATTAATAGCGGATTGTTTTTCTTTCTTCGGCTTAAAACTTGAGAAACACGTTGTATTTCTTCTTCACGGCCAACAACAGGATCTAATTTTCCTTCTTCGGCCATGGCAGTTAAATCGCGACCAAAATTATCTAAAACAGGAGTTTTTGATTTTTTGTTCGTCTTAGCGCCAGTTGGAGCATTAAAAATATTTTCTTTTGAAGATTCTTCTTCTAAACCTGAATCATCGTCTTGAAATTCAGATGTAGGTTCTATATAGTTATCATCTTTCTTATTCATAGTCTTGAATTGTTCTTTAACATTGTCGTAGTCTACTTTTAGCTTATTTAAAAGCTTGGTAGTTGGGTCATTTTCATTTCTTAAAATACACAGTAGTAAATGGGCTGTATTTATTGAGGTGCTCTGAAATAATTTAGCTTCTAAAAACGTTGTTTTTAAAGCACGTTCTGCTTGCCTAGTAAGGTGCAGGTTCTTTTTTTGGTTAGATGCAATTGTTATATTAGGATTTGCAGGGCTTAATATTTCAACTTTGCGCCTTAAATGATTTAAATCTAAATCTAACGTATTTAAAATATTAATAGCCTTGCCATTGCCATCTCTTAACAAACCAAGCATTAAGTGTTCGGTACCGATAAAATCGTGACCTAAACGCAATGCTTCTTCTTTGCTATAAGCAATAACATCTTTTACTCTTGGGGAAAAATTATCGTCCATATCTCGTGTCCTTGTCTGCATTAAAAATAGTAAAACATTTGTCTAACGACAAAAACTATACCTTTTTTTATGTGTAAATTGCTAATTGACGAAAAAAACGATAGAAAAGCAAAATTTAACAGGTCATATTTGTGAACTAAAAACACATCTAAAATTGTTAATAAAAAACATGAAAAAATGATTTTAAATAGTTTAGTATAATTATAGGAATCCTTATATTAGCATGTTTTGAAAATTACATAAAACTTAATTAAAATATATATGGCAGAAGGAGAAAAGCTTATTCCAATTAATATTGAAGATGAGATGAAATCGGCTTACATTGATTATTCAATGTCAGTGATTGTATCACGTGCCTTACCAGATGTAAGAGATGGTTTAAAGCCCGTTCATAGACGTGTACTTTATGGTATGCACGAACTGGGAATTAGAGCCAATACAGCACATAAAAAGTCGGCAAGAATTGTTGGGGAAGTTTTAGGTAAGTATCACCCACACGGTGATACATCGGTTTATGATGCAATGGTGCGTATGGCTCAAGAGTGGAGTTTGCGTTATATGCTAGTAGATGGACAAGGGAATTTTGGTTCGATTGATGGTGATAGTCCGGCAGCAATGCGTTATACAGAAGCACGTATGCGTAAAATTGCAGAAGACATGTTGGCAGATATCGATAAGGAAACTGTAGATCATAAGTTGAATTTTGATGATACTTTGCAAGAACCAACGGTTTTACCAACGCGTATTCCAGGATTATTAGTAAACGGAGCATCAGGTATTGCAGTGGGTATGGCAACCAATATGCCGCCTCACAATTTAACAGAAGTTGTTAATGGTACAATTGCATATATCGAAAATAACGATATTGAAATTGATGAGTTAATTCAACTTATAAAAGCGCCAGATTTTCCAACAGGAGGTACTATTTATGGTTACGACGGTGTAAAGGAAGCTTTCCATACCGGTCGTGGACGTATTGTTATGCGTGCAAAAACTAATATTGAGGAGGTAAACGGTCGTGAATGTATTATTGTTGACGAAATTCCATACCAAGTCAATAAGGCAGACATGATTAAAAAGACTGCCGATTTAGTTAACGATAAAAAACTAGAAGGTATTTCGCTTATTCGTGATGAATCGGATAGAAACGGTATGCGTATCGTTTACGTTTTAAAACGTGATGCCATTCCTAATATCGTTTTAAATAAACTTTTTAAATATACTGCGTTACAGTCTTCTTTTAGTGTAAATAATATTGCATTAGTAAATGGACGTCCGCAGTTATTAAACTTAAAGGAGTTAATTCATTATTTCGTTGAGCATAGACATGAAGTTGTTGTTAGACGTACTACGTATGAATTACGTAAAGCAGAAGAACGTGCACACATATTAGAAGGATTAATTATTGCTTCGGATAATATCGATGAAGTAATAAAAATTATTCGTGCTTCTAATAATGCCGATGAAGCTAGAAATAACTTAATAGAACGTTTCAAACTTTCAGAAATTCAAGCGAAAGCTATTGTTGAGATGCGTTTGCGTCAGTTAACAGGCTTAGAGCAAGATAAATTGCGTGCTGAATATGATGATATTATGAAAACTATTATCGACCTTAAAGATATCTTAGAGCGCAAAGAGCGTAGAATGGATATTATTAAGGAAGAATTAGTGGTTGTTCGTGATAAATATGGTGATGAACGTCGTTCTGTAATAGAATATGCTGGTGGTGATTTAAGCATCGAAGATATGATCCCTAACGAGAGTGTAGTTATTACAATTTCTCATGCAGGTTATATTAAACGTACATCTTTAACAGAATACAAAACACAGCATAGAGGTGGAGTAGGACAAAAAGCATCTACAACAAGAAATGAAGATTTCTTAGAGCACTTATTTGTGGGTACAAACCACCAATATATGTTGTTTTTCACTCAAAAAGGAAAATGTTTCTGGATGCGTGTTTACGAAATTCCAGAAGGATCTAAAACATCTAAAGGACGTGCTATTCAAAACCTTGTAAATATTGAGCAAGATGATAAAGTTATGGCTTTCATCTGTACTCAAGATTTAAAAGATGAAGAGTACATTAATAGTCATTATGTTATTATGGCTACTAAAAAAGGGCAGGTTAAAAAGACTTCTTTAGAGCAATATTCTCGTCCAAGAACAAACGGAATTAATGCCATTACTATTAAGGACGATGATGTTTTATTAGAAGCTAAACTTACAACTGGTGAAAGCCAAGTGATGTTAGCCTTAAAATCTGGTAAAGCTATTCGTTTCGAAGAAGCTAAAACGCGTCCAATGGGCCGTGGAGCATCTGGGGTTCGTGGTATTCGTTTACAAGATGAAGAAACGGATGAAGTTATCGGAATGATTGCTGTTGATGATATGGAAAGCAACGTGCTTGTAGTCTCAGAAAACGGTTATGGAAAACGTTCTAGTTTAGAAGATTATAGAATTACTAACCGTGGAGGAAAAGGTGTTAAAACTATTTCCATTACAGAAAAAACAGGTAATCTAGTGTCTATTAAAAACGTAACGGATGAAGATGATTTAATGATTATCAACAAATCTGGTGTAGCAATTAGATTGGCAGTAGCTGATTTAAGAGTTATGGGGCGTGCAACTCAGGGAGTTAAATTAATTAACCTTAAAGGAAAAGATTCTATCGCTGCCGTTGCTAAAGTAATGCATGAAGATGACGAGGTTGTCCTTGAAGAAGGTGAAGCACTAGAAGGAGTAGAAGGCGTTGAAAGTATTGAAAACACTGAAGGTACAGAAGATGGCACAACTCTTGATGCTGAAATAGACGATAATAACACTGAAAATTAAAACTAAATATTATTTAAAATGAAAAAACAATTAATCATAGCTTTAGCCATTTCAATGGGTGCATTTTCATTTGCACAGAAAAAAGAATTGAAGGCTGTAGAAAAAGCTATTAAATCGAATGATTTTCCAGCAGCAAAAGCGGCAGCAAAACAAGCTGAAAGCTTATTAGGTGTCATGGATGATAAATCTAAAACCAAATATTATTACTTATTAGCGCAATCATTATACGCTAACGGAAAAGGTTCGGATGCCGATTTGTCTACAGCACTAGAGACGTTTAGAAAAGTTGAGTCCGATTATGGCTCAGAAGTAAAAGAAATTGAGCAAAATATTTCTAACGAATTCTTAAAGAAAGCTAACGCAGCTTACGAAACGAATGACTTCTCTAATGCTTCTAAATATTTCGAAAAATCTTACCGTGTAAAAGGAAAAGACAGTCTTTATCTTTATTACGCTGCTGCAACGGCAGTAAATGTAAAAGAATACGAAAGAGCTTTAGGTTTATATGAAGAACTTAAAGATATGGGGTATACTGGTATTCAAAAGCAATATTTTGCAACCAATAAAGAAACAGGAAAAGAGGAACTTTTGGATAAAGGAACTCGTGATCTTTATGTAAAGGCAAAAAGTCATATCAATCCAGGAGAACGTATGACGGAGTCTAAAAAACCAGAGATTGTTAAAAATATTGCATTAATCTATGTTGGTGAAGGCGATAATGACAAAGCTATAGAAGCGATGAAAGAGGCTAGAGCTGAAAACCCAGAAGATGTTAATTTAATTCTTTCTGAAGCTAACATTCATTTTAAAACAGGAAACACAGAAGAGTTTAAATCACTTTTAAAATTAGCTACAGAATTAGAGCCTGAAAATCCTGAATTACAATACAACTTAGGTGTTATTGCGTCACAATCGGACCAATTAGCAGAAGCTAAAGCGTATTACGAAAGAGCAATTGAATTAGACCCTGAGTATGTGAATGCTTACATTAATATTTCAGCACTTGTATTACAAAGAGAAGAGCCACTTATTAAGGAAATGAATGGTTTAGGAAGTTCTAAAGCAGACGACAAACGTTATGATGAATTAAGAGAAGAGCGCCAAAACTTATACAGAGAAGCAGTTCCTTATTTAGCTAAAGCGTTAGAGATTGATACAAAAAATGTGAGTGCAGCTAAAACGTTATTGAATATCTATAACATTCTTGGCGAAACTGATAAAGCAAAAGAAATTAAGGCAATGGTTGAAACTCTAGAATCTGAGTAATTAACAAAAGCCAATTTAATTAATAAAAAATGCCGCAATTTGCGGCATTTTTTTGTCTCTATTTTAAAGGTATTTCTTTAATATTATTCTAATATGAAAAAGGCTAAACCACCTTAAATTATTTTCTTAATAACGCGTAATTTGTGCGTATGTGTTTTTCTGTCTACATTATAAATTCCAGAGTGGTCCAATCGGTCTATTCGTACTTTTCCGTGGGCATGAATAACGTAATTATCTTCCATAATGATACCAACATGGGTAATAGCGCCTTCGCTGTTGTCAAAAAAAGCTAAATCCCCAGGTTCACTTTCTTCAATAAAGCTTAAAGCTTCACCTTGTGTGGCTTGTTGTGAGGCGTCACGGAGTAGTTTATAGCCATTGAGCTTGTAAACCATTTGCGTAAAACCAGAACAATCAATCCCAAAAGGCGTTTTTCCGCCCCATAAATAAGGCGCGTTTAAATAGGTGAATGCCGTTTGTAGGATATGAGATTTTGGCTTTTTACCCGATATAATACTACCGTCGTAATCATGATTTAAAAGCGGTAAACCATTTAAAGTAGAACCAAAAACAATAGGGTGTAATTGATCATTTGTATCTTGAATGAATTCCACCAAATCTCCAGAGAGTTGTAAAGGTTGTTTTTCTAAAGTTTGGTATTGGTCTTCAGAAATTTCAATATATTGTTTGTTATCAATCCAACCTTCGTAAGTATCGAAGGCAATTCTAATTTTACTCCAATTTTTGCGTTGTTCTATTACTTTAAATAGGTCGCCATAAATTACTTGCGAAACTAACTCGCTAGCATCCGAAGGTTCAATTCTAAGAGGCACAATGCTTAAATTACAAATTCCGTATTGCATTAATAAATTATCGTTGTTTAATATCTAAATCGTGTTTTAATCTACCTGAATTCATTATTAAATGTGGCGTTCAATAATTACAGCAGAAGCGCCACCACCACCATTACAAATGGCTGCAGCACCAATTTTGGCATTGTTTTGTTCTAAAACATTTAGTAATGTAATTAAAATTCTAACTCCAGAACAACCTAAAGGATGCCCCAGTGAAACCGCTCCGCCATTTACGTTTACGTTGCTGTCATTAAGACCTAGAATTTTCATATTAGCTAAACCTACAACTGAAAACGCTTCGTTAAATTCAAAATAATCCACATCACTAAGTGTCATACCTGCTTTGTTTAATGCTTTCGGTAATGCTTTTGATGGAGCTGTTGTAAACCATTCTGGTTCATGTGCTGCATCGGCATAACTTTTAATGGTTGCTAAAGGTTTTAAGCCCAAAGCCTCAGCCTTTTCTTTACTCATTAAAACCATAGCTCCGGCACCATCATTAATGGTTGAAGCGTTGGCAGCAGTTACAGTGCCATCCTTACTAAAAGCGGGGCGTAGCTGCGGTATTTTATCCATTCTAACATTAGAAAACTCTTCATCTTTGGAAAAAATTAAAGGCTCTCCACGACGTTGTGGAACTTCAACAGGAATAACTTCATTATCATATTTTCCAGCTGCCCAAGCGTCTGCAGAACGTTTATAAGATTGTATAGCGTAAGCATCTTGATTTTCACGAGTAAATTCATATTTACTAGCGCAAGCATCGGCGCAAACACCCATAGCATTTTCATCGTAAGCATCAACTAAACCATCTTTTTGCAAACCATCAATTAATGTTGTCGAACCAAATTTAGTGCCCGTTCGTGCATGTAAATAATGCGGAATTAAGCTCATGTTTTCCATACCACCGGCAACCACAATTTCGGCATCGCCAAGAGCAATACTTTGTGCGGCTTGCATTACGGCTTTCATACCCGACGCACAAACCTTGTTTATGGTTGTACATGGCACTGTATTTGGAATACCTGCATAAATTGCTGCTTGCCTTGCTGGCGCTTGTCCGGTTCCGGCTTGTACCACATTTCCCATTAAAACTTCATCAACCAAATCGGGGTTCAAATTAATTTTATTTAACGCGCCTTTTATAGCAATGGCTCCAAGTTTTGGTGCTGGAACGGTCGATAAACTCCCTAAAAAACTACCAATAGGCGTTCTTACGGCAGAAACAATTACCACTTCTTTGTTCATAATGATCTGTTTTGGTTTAGTTTTCGAATTTATTTTAGTTTTTAATGAAATTAAGAACTAGAGTAAATGTATTGCGAAAATAATGATTTTTTTAATAGTATGTGGCGATGTGTTCATTATAAAAAATGGTAGAAGCCTAATATTTTATTACATTTGAAAATACAATCTGGAACTAAAACAGATTGAAAACTTTAGTTATAAAAAAAGCACGTGAAAGACTTTATAAATACATTATACCGAAATCATTCATTAATTTACAAGGTGCTGCTGTTTGTTTGTACCACGTTTTTAATTGTTTATTTATTTCCGAAAAGCGGCAAGTTTAAATATAGTTTTGAAAAGGGGAAGCCTTGGCAATCAGAAAACCTATATGCTCCTTTTGATTTCGCTATCAAGAAATCAGACGCCGAAATTAACCAAGAAAAGGAAGAGATTTTAAATAACGGAACGCTTTATTTTAACATTGATAATAATGTTGAAAGCAAGGTGAGAACGGCCTTTAAAAAAGAGTTTGCCAAAGCATTTGCCGATTCTATTTCGATTTCTGCATCCAATACGTTGTACAAAGTAGGTTTAGAAATAATTACAGAACTTTATGTTTATGGTGTTTTAAATGAGAGTTATAATTTTTCAGATGAAAAAAGAATTATCATTCTTGATGAACGCGTTAAAAAACAAGACGGCATTTATTTCGATTTAATAAAGCAAGACGGGGTTGCTAAAATTATAGAAAAAGTTTTAAAGAAGCATGATCTTTCTGCTAATAAAATAGAGTTTGTAGCTTTGTTTTATGATTTAATTGAGCCGAATTTAACCTTTGATAAATCGTTTACAGATAAAGCGTTACAAGAGGATTTAGGTAAAATAGTTTATGCTCGCGGAAGTATAGAAAAAGAAACTTTAATTGTAGCCAAAGGCGAAGTAGTGCAAGGCGATAAATATCAAATTTTAACCTCTTTACAGTTAGAATATGAATCTCAGGTTTGGAGTAAATCGAGTTATTTGTGGATTTTGTTTGCTTATACACTTTTAGTGGCCTTAGCATTATTGATGCTATTGCTGTTTTTATTAAAATACAGAAAGGACGTATTTGAAAATAATACAAAAGTGACTTTTATTTTCTTCAATATATTTCTTCTTATATTTTTAACCACTTTGGTTGTAAATTATAATTCGAAGTTTATTTATGTGGTACCTATTTGTATTTTACCATTGGTTTTTAAGGCCTTTTTCGATGCCAGATTAGGATTGTTTTCTCACGTAATTACAGTTTTATTACTGGGGTTTGTAGTGCCAAATAGTTACGAGTATATGTTTTTACAAATTATAGCTGGTATCGTAACCATTTTAACCGTAAAAGAACTTTATAAGCGGGCGAACTTGTTTATTTCCGTAGGGCAAATTACACTCATTTATTTTATTGCCTATTTTGCGTTTTTTGTAATTCATGAAGGTACTGTGGAAACTTTAGAGTGGCAAACTTTTGGATATTTTGTGCTTTGTGGATTAGCAACGCTTTTTGTGCAGCCATTAATTTATGTTTATGAAAAACTTTTCGGATTAGTGTCTGATGTGTCCTTATTAGAGCTTTCAGACACCAATTCTAAGCTGTTGAAGGAATTGTCTAATAAAGCCCCCGGAACGTTTCATCATTCGTTAAATGTCGCCAATTTGGCCGAAGCATCGGCAAACGAAATTGGAGCAAACGCCATGTTGATTAGGGTAGGAGCTTTGTATCATGATATTGGTAAAATGAAAAGCCCAACATACTTTACAGAAAACCAATCTACAGGTATAAATCCGCACGACGAATTATCTTCCAAAGAAAGTGCACGCATTATTACCGACCATGTTATAGACGGTATTGAAATAGCGAAAAAGAATAACTTGCCCGACCGTGTTATCGATTTTATACGCACACACCACGGCACGAGTGTTGTTTATTATTTTTATATGCAGGAAAAGAAGAATCATGAAAATGTGGATCGATTAGACTTTAGTTACCCCGGGCCTAAACCTTTTAGTAAGGAAACGGCTATTTTGATGATGTGTGATAGTATAGAGGCTGCTTCTAAAAGTTTAAAGGAACCAACGTCGACAAAAATTGATGCTTTTGTCGAAAACATCATCAATAAGCAGATTGAAGAGGGGCAATTCTTGAATGCGAACATTACTTTTAAAGAAATTCAATCCATAAAAAAAGTGTTAAAACACAAGCTTGCAAACATTTACCATTTGAGAATTGAATATCCTGAATAATTTTTAAAAATAAATGAAAAAATGTTTGTCAGATTTAAGATGAAATCCTAAATTTGCACCCGCATTACAATATTAGTGCGGTGTTCATTCACAAATAACTGGAGAGGTGCCTGAGTGGCCGAAAGGAGCGGTTTGCTAAATCGTCGTTGGTGGAAACACTGACCCAGGGTTCGAATCCCTGTCTCTCCGCAACGTATTTCAATAGAAATATAGATAGCCAATCGGGGTGTAGCGTAGCCCGGTTATCGCGCCTCGTTTGGGACGAGGAGGTCGCAGGTTCGAATCCTGCCACCCCGACACTGTTTTCGTAGAAACATAAAAACTACGGGCTCTTAGCTCAGCTGGATAGAGCACCTCCCTTCTAAGGAGGCGGTCGCAGGTTCGAATCCTGCAGGGCTCACTTAAAGCTTCACAGAAATGTGAGGCTTTTTTGTTTTATAAAATGTAGCAAATATTAATGCTCTTCAATGTTATTAATAACTCATGCTAATAAATAATTAACACTTCTTTTTTTATACGCATAGCTGAATCTTATAGATTAAAATTTACTGTTAGAGTAATAAAATATATCAGGAGCCCTAGGGAGGATAATAGCGATGTTTTATTTATTTCAGAATACAATTACAGTTATTTATAAAACTTAATATAGCTATCTCCTTGTTGTAATTAGAAGTATCAGTGGTGTTGGCGCTAAGTATTCAAATATCATTTTAATCATGTTGTTCATGTTTTTCTTTTGAATAATTTAAATTCATTTTGAATAAAAAAGAATATATGTATTTTTGTAGGAAAAAACTCTTTCAGCCCTGTTTATAATTAATAGGATTTTAGTTTGAACGGCTGATTTGTGAAAAATAAGGCATCCTTTTTTAGATGCTTAATTTTTATTATTTATATTGAATCTAACCTAACTTAATAAACAATATTATGATTCGAAGTTATCCATTAGAAAAATGGAAGCCTGTGGTTTTTGATGAAAAAATTGCTGAGTTTGAAAATTATAAAATTTCCAACTATGGAAGATTGATTAATTGTAAATACGATCCGGAGCGCTTGGTTAATTCGTCTTACACTAATGGGTATGAAAGTATTTCCTTAAAGCAACGGGTTAATGGAAAAAGTACAGGGCGGTATGTGCATAAATTAGTAGCGCAACATTTTTTAGAAAAAAAGGAAGATGAAGTTTTTGTAATCCATATCGATTATGATAAGAAAAATAATCATGTAGATAATTTAAAATGGGCAACAAAACGCGAAAAAGAAGTGCATCAATATTCGGGAGAAAACTATAAGAATAGAAAAATAAATAGGTCTTATGCGAAACTAACCGAAAGTCGCGTGCGTTTAATTAGAAGAAAAGTAAACGATCCTAACCGTCGTACACGAATAAAAATGATAGCAAAGCAATTTGGTATTTCAGAAATGCAAGTATATCGAGTAGTTTCAGGAGAAAACTGGAAACATGTTGTCGATAAATAGGGAATAAAAAAGGCGATTTATTAATTATAAATCGCCTTTTTTATTACTTTTTATTACTTCTTATTACGCTTATTGTAGTTTTTATCACCACGCGTTTTTGGTTTTTTATATTTCGCGGCAATTTTAAATTTGTACGAACCACCTAAGTTTTCTTTAGAATTCTTTTCCGATTTGTCGTGAAAAGCAGGGCCTGCAATATCCTCATCTTTTCGTTTTAAAGGGTTATTACGTTCCTTTATTTGCGGACGTTCTTCTTCAATAAGTTCTGTTGAAATTTCTACAACTTCAGGAATTTCCATAACAGGAATCTCCATTACCATTAAATTTTCAATATTCTCTACCAGTTCTTGTTCTTTCACTGTTGAAAATAATAACGATTCACCTTGGCGTTCTGCACGACCTGTTCTACCAATACGATGCATGTAGTTTTCAGGGAAATCTGGGGTGTCAAAATTAATAACATGCGATATGTTATCAATATCTAAACCACGAGCCATAACGTCGGTCGCAATTAAAATCCGGTTCATACCTTCTCTAAATTGTTCAATACTACGCAACCTGTAATTTTGTGTTTTATTAGAGTGAATCACGCATAATTCATCATGAAAAATTTCATCTAAACTCTCAAACAATCTATCAGCCATACGTTTATAAGCCACAAAAATTAAGACTTTATTATAACGTTCGGTATCATTTAATAAATGTGTTAGTAAATTGACCTTGGTGTAAAAATTGGGTACGTTATAACGCTGTTGCGAAATATTATCTAACGGTGTTCCGGAAACGGCTATAGAAACACGTTCTGGTGTTTTAAAGAAATCATTCAATAATAAATCCACATCCTGTGTCATCGTTGCCGAAAACATAATGTTTTGTCTTTTCGGAGGTAGAATATCAAAAATATTAATTAGCTGATGTCTAAAACCTAAATCAAGCATCACATCAACTTCATCAATCACTAATTTCTGAATAGATTTTAGTTGCAATACACGACTCAGTGCTAAATCATACATGCGGCCAGGCGTAGCAACTAGAATATCAATACCTTCAGCAATAGCTTTCTTTTGCGTGTTAATATTGGTGCCACCATAAACACCTAAAACGCGATTGTTTATGTATTTTGATAGTTTTTCAATTTCATCTACCACTTGTACAACAAGCTCACGCGTTGGTACTAAAACCAAAACACGTGGGTTTTCCTGAGTAGAAAACTTCAAGCTTTTTAAAATAGGTAGCATGTAGGCAAAGGTTTTTCCTGTTCCTGTTTGTGCAATACCAACCACATCTTTTCCTGAGCTTACAACATTAAAAGCTTCGGCCTGTATAGGCGTTGGCGTTGTAAATCCTAAGTCGCCTAAGGCATTATAAAGTGGGGTATTTAAATTTAAATCTTGAAAAGTCACAATGGTATATTTAGGCTACAAAGTTACGCTATTTTTTGTAACCTATGTAGCATTGAATGCTGTTGTTTTTACATCAGAAAGCGATAGGGTTTTTAAGGCCATATCGCTTAATTATTCTACTATTTTTAAATTGAAAATTAATTCAAATGTGCTTTATTTATAGCCACACTATATTGCGCCGAAAATACATTTTTAGTCTCTAATTTTAAAATACCTTCTTTGGTTTTAAAATCTTGATTGGTATCTTCATTATCAGCAATACCAAGCCATGGTTCAATACAAACATAATCGCCTTCAGGTTTCGCCCAAATCCCTAAATACGGGAAGTCTTTATAATTAAAACCTAATATTTCGCCATTGATTTTACTTTTTAAAGTTACTTTTTTCGATTTTAAATCCTTGAAAATAAGAGCATCTTCGTTAAATAAATCATGCTTTAGGGGTAATATCTTGGTGTTTTTCAACACGGGTTTTTCTTCGGGAGCAATCAAACCGTTTGCCATGTTAATACAATGCGTATTAGAGGTTTCTGTGTGTTCAAATTCTAAAGAATAATCGCTATAAGTTTCATTTTCAAACACGGGACATTTAAAAGCAGGATGTCCACCTAATGAAAAATACATCGGCTTATCATCAACATTTTTAACCGTATGGTTAATGTTAATTGTATTTTCGGTTAGAGTATAAGTTATTAGGAATTCAAATTTAAACGGATACATTTTTAGTAAATCGTCATTAGAAACCAACTTAAAAGTAATACTATTTTGGGTTTGTTCCTCAATAGTAAAACCTGTATTATGTCTTAAGAAGCCATGTTTTGGGAGGTTGTATTGTTCTCCATCAAGTACATAAGTATCATCTTTTAAAGCACCAATAATAGGGAAGAGGTTAGGTGCAAAGCCTGCCCAAACATCAGGGTTGGCATCCCACATAAAATCAGTTTTATACTTAGTAGATGTTATTTTACAAAGCTCGGCGCCAGTTTGTTTAATGGCTATTTTTAATAGATCGTTTTCTAGTATGTGCATCTTAATTTTTAAATTAAATGGGTATTATCCACAAAATTTACATTTTTTTATGGATTCTCATTAACTTTACCGAATAATATTTACTGTTTTTCTTTTTATCAGAATTTTATAGAGATAGATTTTCGTTGTAATAAACAAGAGAATTCATATTTTAAAATATAAAGTAATCAGATTAATACATCATTTTTTCTATTGAGAACAAAGCAAATTTACAATCTTCCGAACGTCACCGATTTTAAAAATCAATTACTGATTTGGAGTCAGCAATTCGACGAAGTTATTTGGTTAGATTCCAATAATTATGAACAGAAATATTCTAGTTTCGATGCTGTTTTGGCCGTCGAAGCTTTTACGAGTATTCAAACCGATTATCATCAAGGTTTCGAAAAGCTTAAAGAATATCAAACTTTAGTAAACGACTGGATTTTTGGTTATCTCACTTACGATTTAAAAAATGATGTAGAACCATTAGAATCTCATAATTCTGACGGATTAGATTTTGCTGATTTATGTTTTTTTCAACCCAAAAAAATATTTATTTTTAAAGACAATCAGCTCGAAATTCAATATCTAAATTGTGTTGACGACGAACTTGAAAGTGATTTTCAGGCTATTGAAACTACAGATAAAGCGCCAAGTAAAACGCCAAATCAAGACCTGAAAATTAAACTTAAAATTCATAAAGACGAGTATTTTAATAACGTGAATAAAATACTTAACCACATCCATCGTGGAGATATTTACGAAGTTAATTTCTGTCAAGAATTTTATGCAGAAAATACAGATATAAACCCATTAGAAACCTATCAAAAACTAAATAAAATATCGAAACCACCTTTTGCGTCATTCGTAAAAATGTATGATAAATTTGCGCTTTGTGCCTCACCAGAACGTTACATAAAAAAGGAAGGTACCCAAATTATTTCGCAACCAATAAAAGGCACCGCGAAACGTTCCAAAAATAAAAAGGAAGACAATGAGCTAAAAACAAGTCTTGTAAATAATGAGAAAGAACGTAGCGAAAACATCATGATTGTCGACTTAGTTAGAAACGACTTATCCAAAACCGCTATAAAAGGTAGTGTGAAAGTTGACGAACTTTGCAAAATTTATACCTTCGATCAAGTGCATCAAATGATCTCGACTATTACTTCACAGGTTGAACCAGAAACGCACCCTGTAGACATTTTAAACAGCACTTTCCCTATGGGGAGCATGACGGGTGCACCCAAAATTTCGGCCATGAAAATTATCGAATCACTTGAAGCCTCAAAACGCGGATTATACTCCGGTGCCATCGGATATTTCACGCCCGAAAACGACTTCGATTTCAACGTCGTTATCCGCAGCATCCTATATAACGCATCAAAAAAATACGTGTCCTACTCCGTTGGCGGCGCCATTACGGCTAAAAGCGAACCCTTAAAAGAGTACGAAGAATGCCTTATAAAAGCCAAAGCCATGCGTACTGTTTTAGAGCATTAATTTAAGTGGTAGTTTTAATTTGGGCGCAACCCAAAAGGGTCGGGCTTTCGGCAGTCGCTTTTTTGTGTTGCATATAAGCAACAACACAAAAATAGCTCCAACAATGCCTCAATCCCTTGCGCACATATCCGCCATCGAAGTTTATTTTCAAAAAGTCAACATAACTAGCAGTGTTTTAGTTTTTATATAATCGATTGAGGTTTTTATAGAAAAATAAATGAATTCATGGCGAAAAAAAAAGAGAATCTAAAAGGCAAACCATCAAGAGTGGCGGTGTAATAATAAAATAAACACTAAATTTGAAACATGCTAAATAGCCTTCAAAATCATATCAATAAAAATCTTGCATTTCTAAAGGAAAGCAAAATCCTAATTGCTATTTCCGGAGGAATCGACAGTGTTGTTTTAACACATTTATGCCATAAACTAAAACTAAATATAGCCTTAGCACATTGTAATTTCAATCTAAGAGGAAACGAAAGTGATGGAGACGAACAATTTGTACTTCAATTTGCCGAAGGTTTAGATTTAGAAGTTTTTATCCAAAACTTCGATACCGAAAACTACGCGAAAACGAATAAACAAAATATTCAAATTGCAGCTCGTGAATTGCGATACAACTGGTTTTCCGATTTGGCAAAACAACTCAATTTCGATTATATTTTAACCGCCCATCATGCTGATGATAACTTGGAAACGTTCTTAATTAATTTTATACGGGGTACAGGTTTAGAAGGTTTAAAAGGAATTCCAGAAGTTAACGGACAATTAGTGCGCCCGTTGTTACCTTTTTCAAATGAAACTATTGCAGCTTATGCCAAAACCAATAATATTACTTGGCGTGACGATAGTAGTAATGCGACAACCAAATATGTTCGTAATAAATTACGCCATCAAGTGGTGCCGCTTTTAAAAGAAATAAATCCGAGTTTATTGCAAAGTTTTCAAAACACATTAAGTAACTTAAGTGATACTACAGATATTGTTGAAGATAGTAAAAATGCTTTTTTAGAACGTGCCATAGAACGTGCGGATGCGATTCAAACCATATTTAAGATTTCAGAATTTAAGACATTAAAAAATCCAAAAGCATATTTGTTTGAAGTATTTAACAGCTACGGGTTTACCGAATGGAATGATGTTTTAAGCTTACTTGATGCAGAAACAGGAAAGCAGTTATTTTCAAAAACCCATCGTTTAATAAAAAATAGAGAGCAGCTTTTATTAACAGAAATCACTTCTGAGATTGAAGAAAGTATTTCCATTTCAAAAACTGATAAAATTGTAGAAACAACATTCGGAACCTTATTTTTTGAAGAAGCAGATGCTATTTTAAAAAAGCAAAAAAACTGTATTTATGTAGATGTTAATACGCTTGATTTTCCTTTAACTTTACGGAAATGGCAAGAAGGTGATGTTTTTTATCCCTTAGGTATGACGGGGAAGAAGAAAGTTAGTAAATACCTAAAAGACGAGAAATTGTCTATTTTAGATAAAGAACAAGTTTGGGTGTTATGTTCAGAAAACGAGTTGGTTTGGGTAGTAAATCACCGTGCCGATAATCGTTTTAAGGTGACGAAAAACACCAAAAATATTTTAAAAATCACATTGGAATAATCCACAGTTCCAAAATAAACCTTTAAATTACAGCAACATGATATTAAAAGGACAAATAGTTGATATTGAAAACAAGCGCATTTATAAAGGTGAAGTAACTATCGAGAACGGTAAAATTCTAAGTATAAAAGAAGCCAGTCATGATGTAGAACATTACATACTTCCGGGTTTTGTCGATGCACATATTCATATCGAAAGTTCTATGTTGGTACCTAGTGAATTTGCTAGATTGGCGGTAACACACGGTACGGTTTCTACAGTGTCTGATCCGCACGAAATTGCTAATGTATTAGGTGTGAAAGGTGTGGAGTTCATGATTGAAAATGGTAAAAAAGTGCCTTTTAAATTTAACTTCGGGGCACCATCTTGTGTGCCTGCAACTACTTTTGAATCGGCAGGTGCTGTTATCGATTCTGATGATATAAAAACGCTTTTAGAAAAACCTGAAATTAAATATTTGGCAGAAATGATGAACTATCCAGGCGTGTTATTTGACGACCCTGAAGTTTTGAAAAAAATAGCTTGGGCCAAACATTTCCAAAAACCTGTTGATGGCCATGCGCCGGGTTTACGTGGCGATCAGGTTACAAAATATATTAGTGCAGGCATTTCTACCGATCACGAATGTTTTACTTACGATGAAGCTTTAGAGAAGCTTGAAAAAGGTATGAAAATCTTAATTCGGGAGGGTAGTGCGGCTAAAAATTTTGAAGCTTTAATCGATTTATTGCCGGAACATTTCGAAAACATGATGTTTTGTAGTGATGATAAACATCCTGATGATTTAATTATAAACCACATTAATAAATTATGTGCTAGAGCCGTTGCTAAGGGTATCGATGTTTTTAAAGTTCTACAAGCAGCTTGTGTAAACCCAGTGAAACACTATAATTTAGATGTGGGTTTACTGAAAGAAAATGATATGGCCGATTGCATCATTGTCGAAGATTTAGTAAATTTCAAACCCCTTCAAACCTATATTAATGGTGAATTGGTTTTTACCGATGGTAAATCGTTAATTAAACCAGTTGATTTCGAAAATCTAAATAATTTCAATTGTACTAAAAAAGAAGTTTTAGATTTTAAAGTCGTTTCATCTTCAGATAGAATAAGAGTTATTGAAGCTTTAGAAGGTCAACTTGTAACCAACGAATTAATTGAAGATGCATTAATTGAAAATGGAAACTTAGTTTCAAATACAGAAAAAGATGTTTTGAAAATGACCGTTGTTAATCGCTATAACAATCAAGAACCAGGAATAGCTTTTATTAAGAATTTCGGATTAAAATCTGGCGCCATTGCCTCATCAGTTGGTCACGATTCTCATAATATTATCGCAGTTGGCGTTTCAGACGAAGCTATTTGCAAGGCGGTTAATTTACTGATTGAAAATAAAGGCGGTATTTGTGCCGTTTCCGATTCCGAAGAAAAAATAGTGCCTTTGCCAGTTGCTGGAATTATGAGTGATAAAGATGGCGAAACTATAGGAAAGCAATATGCCGAATTAGATGTTATGGCGAAACAGTTAGGCTCTAAATTAAATGCGCCTTACATGACGCTTTCTTTTATGGCGTTGTTGGTGATTCCTGCTTTAAAACTAAGTGATAAAGGTTTATTTAACGGGGATGATTTTAAGTTTACACCGTTGCAAGTAGAATCTAAATAATTTAATTAACAATAGAAAACAGGACGTTAAAGTCTATTATAAATGCCTATACTACAAAACACCTACAAACCTCGATTTTATTTTAAAAGCGGATTAATTTCAACAGTTTATTCAGGTTTAGCCAGACGTGTCGAAATCAGTCAAAAGCGAGAGCGTTTAACGTTAAGCGATGGCGATTTTATAGATTTAGACTGGAGTTTTTCTGAAGAAAAAAGTAACGCTTGTATTGTGTTATTACATGGTTTGGAAGGGCATGCGCAACGCCCTTATTTAACAGGTGCAGCGCAACTTTTTAATAAGAATAAAATCGATGCTGTTTCGGTTAATTTTAGAGGGTGTTCTGGTGAAATTAATTCAAAATTTAGAAGTTATCATTCTGGAGCTACCGAAGATTTGGTGGATATTATTCAGCATTTAATTTCAATAAAAAAATACGATAAAATATATTTAAAAGGCATTAGTTTAGGGGCTAATATTATTTTGAAATATTTAGGCGAACGCGACACTATTCCCACGGAAGTGAAAGCCGCCATCGCTATTTCGGCACCTTGCGACTTAAATGGCGCTTGCGAAGAACTACATAAATTGAAAAACAAACCTTATTCTATGAGATTTTTAAAGCATCTAAAGGCTTCGTTACAGCTGAAGATGGAAAAATTTCCAAATCAAATGTCTTTAGAGACTTTTAATAATATTAAAACTTTAAGAGATTTTGATAATGTGTACACGGCGAAAGCGCATGGGTTTAAGGATGCGGCCGATTATTATAAGCAATGCAGCAGTTTACAATTTCTACCCAATATAAAAACACCAACTTTAATTATAAACGCGCTAAACGATTCGTTTTTATCACCCGATTGTTATCCTGTAAAGGAAGCCAAAAACAATGCGAATTTGTATTTAGAAATGCCTAAATATGGTGGTCATGTGGGGTTTGTAGATCAAAATAATGTATATTATAATGAAATGCGTGCCTTAGAATTTGTAAAATCAGTAAGTGAAAATTAAATGTAGAAGGCCGATGTTTGCTTAATATCTTTTAATACAAAGGTGCTGTTAAGTACACCAATATTCTCAATTTTAGACAGTTTGTACTTGATGAAATTATGATAGGATTCTAAGTCTTTAGTGTTTATTTTTAAGATAAAATCAACTTGACCAGCCATGTGATAACATTCTTGAACTTCTTTTAAATTTTGAATTTGTTCTTCAAACTTTTCTATAAAAGCCTCGTTGTGATAGCGCATAGATACTTGGCAAATGGTGGTAACCGACCTATCAATTAATTTTTTATCCAGTATAGCAACATATTTTTTTATAAAACCTTGTTTTTCTAGTCGACGTATACGTTCGTAAACTGGAGAAGGCGTCAGGTTTAAAGAGTGAGCAATTTCTTTAGCTGTCTTTTTAGAGTCGTTTTGTAGAATTCTGAGTATGGTAATATCGGTATCGTCTAAATTTTCCATAATATTTCGAATAAAAATTATTGTAAAAGGGAGTCTATATTATCTTAAAAAGTAAATATAATGGCTTAATTTTAATTATGAAGTAGTTTTTGCTTAATTATTGTATTTTGTAAATATTAAATATTATAAAATGTAATTTTGTAAGTGAATAATACTTATGATATGTCTGTTAAAATTTTAATTACTGGAGCTAATGGTCAATTAGGATCTGTGCTAACAGCAACACTTCAAGACCGGTATGGACTTGAGAATGTTGTTGTTTCTGATATTAGAAATAGTGGAAATAATCGTGGAATATTTGAAGTTATTGATGCTACGGATTATGAGCGCGTTCAAAGTGTAGTAACGCAATATAATATTACGCAAATTTATCATTTGGCAGCGATTCTTTCTGCAAAAGGAGAAGAAAACCCGCTGCAAACCTGGGATATAAATACTAAAGCATTATTAAATGTGTTAGAAATAGCACGGCTTAATGCTATAGAAAAAGTGTTTTACCCAAGTTCTATAGCTGTTTTTGGAGAAGGAGCGCCTAAAAATAATACACCAAACGATGCGTATTTAAATCCAACAACGGTTTACGGTATCAGTAAGGTTGATGGTGAAAATTGGGCACAATATTATTTCTTAAAGTACGGTTTAGATGTTAGGTCTATTCGGTATCCAGGCGTTATTGGGCATCAGTCCTTACCAGGAGGCGGTACAACCGATTATGCTGTTGATATTTTTCATAAAGCTGTTTTAAATGAAAAATTCAATTGTTTTTTAAGTGAAGACACAGCGTTACCTATGATATATATGGACGATGTTATTAGGTCTACAATAGAATTGATGGAAGCTCCTTCGGAAAAAATAAAGGTAAGAACCTCATATAATTTGGCAGGTGTAAGTTTTTCTCCAAAGGATGTGGCTTTAGAAATCGCTAAAATTCTTCCTAATTTTAGCATAGATTACAAACCAGATTTCAGACAAGATATAGCTAATCATTGGCCAAAATCTATTGATGATTCTCAAGCAAAAACAGATTGGGGATGGCAGCCTAAGTATAATTTAGAAGCTATTACTAAAACGATGATTAATGCACTTACTGAGCATTACACAGTAACTATTTAAATTTCAAAAAATATAAAATATACCATTATGTATTCAGAAATAAAAAACGATTTACAAAACGAATTAAACGAAATAAAAGCAGCGGGATTATACAAAGAAGAACGTATTATAACGACACCTCAGGGTTCAGAAATTAGTACAACCGCATCTAGTGATGTTTTAAATTTTTGTGCTAATAATTATTTAGGATTATCGTCTCATCCCGATGTTATTAAGGCAAGTAAAGCGGCAATTGATACGCATGGTTTCGGTTTATCGTCTGTTCGTTTTATTTGCGGAACTCAAGATATTCATAAGGAATTAGAACAAAAAACGGCCGACTTTTTAGGTATGGAAGATTGTATTTTATATGCAGCGGCTTTCGATGCAAATGGAGGCGTTTTTGAACCTATTTTAGGGGCCGAAGACGCTATTATTTCAGATGCTTTAAACCATGCTTCAATTATCGACGGAATTCGTTTGTGTAAAGCGGGACGTTTTAGATATAACAATAATGATATGGCTGATCTTGAAGCTCAATTAATAGAAGCTAAAGATGCCCGTAGAAAATTAATTGTTACCGATGGTTCTTTCTCTATGGACGGTACGATTGCTCAGCTTGATAAAATTTGCGATTTAGCTGATAAATATGATGCTTTAGTGATGATTGATGAGTGTCATTCTACAGGTTTTATTGGAGCTACAGGTCGCGGTACACACGAGTATAGAAATGTTATGGGACGTGTTGATATTATTACAGGAACCTACGGAAAAGCCTTAGGTGGTGCTTCGGGTGGTTTTACGGCTGCTAGAAAGGAAATTGTAGATATGTTAAGACAACGTTCGCGTCCTTATTTGTTTTCAAATACATTAGCGCCATCTGTGGTTGGAGCTTCTATAACGGTTATCGATTTACTTAGTAAATCCACGGATTTACGTGATAAATTAGTGGAAAACACCGCATATTTTAGAAAAGAAATTGTAGCAGCTGGTTTCGATATTATTTCAGGCGATCATCCTATTATTCCTATTATGTTGGGCGATGCCAAGTTGGCTCAAGAATTTGCATCAAAATTATTAATAGAAGGTATTTACGTAATCGGATTCTTTTATCCTGTAGTGCCAAAAGGAAAAGCGAGAATACGGGTTCAAATTTCAGCAGCACATTCGCGTCAAGATTTAGAAAAAGGGATTCAAGCTTTTGTAAAAGTAGGGAAGGCATTAGGCGTTTTAGCGTCCTGATTATAGCAGGTTAATTTTTAATTAACGACATTTTTTTATCCAACCAAAAGGCATTAAGATTTATTCTTAGTGTCTTTTTTTTATTTCTTCAGCATATTATTTTTTTGTTAAACGCAGAGAAATAATACACTCTTCTAAAGGTTAAAATGAATTGTTTCAAAAGCTTTAATTTTTGATGTAAAACGTGTAAATTTATCTTTTAAAAATAGATTTATGAGCAGTTCAGCAAAAGATAAAGCAAAAACACCAGAGGGATTTACCAATTTAAAAACGGAAGCTCCACCGAAAAACACGGTAGGTTTTGGCGCTTTAAAAGCGGCTGCAATACAAGTTAATAAATACATGAAAACTTCTGATGCGTTGAAGTTATCATTGAAAATAAATCAGAAAGGTGGTTTTGATTGTCCAGGTTGTGCTTGGCCAGATCCGGATGATGAGCGTTCTGTTATTGGTGAATACTGTGAAAATGGTATGAAAGCTATTGCAGAAGAAGCACAGAATAAAACTATTAATCGCAATTTTTTTGCAAAATATGCTGTAGATGAATTGGCAAATTTTACCGATTTTGAAATTGGTAAATCTGGTCGTTTAGCAGAACCTATGTTTTTGCCGGAAGGGGCTACGCATTACCAACCCATTTCTTGGGAAGCTGCTTTTGAGAAAGTAGGAAGCCATTTAAATGCGCTAAATAATCCAGACGAAGCTGCTTTTTATACCTCAGGAAGAACGACGAATGAGGCGGCTTTTTTATATCAATTATTTGTACGCGAATTTGGAACTTCAAATTTACCCGATTGTTCGAATATGTGTCATGAAGCCAGTGGAAGCGCACTTACTGAAACTTTAGGTATTGGTAAAGGCTCGGTAAAATTAGACGATTTATATAAAGCTGAAGTGGTTATGGTTATTGGTCAAAACCCAGCAACCAATCACCCAAGAATGCTTAGTGCTTTAGAGAAATGTAAAAATAATGGCGGTAAAATAATAGCGATTAATCCGTTGCCAGAAGCGGGCTTAATTAAATTCACCAATCCTCAAAATCCTATAAAACTATTAACCGGTGGTACAAAATTAGCCGATGTTTTTGTGCCAATTACTATAAATGGCGATGTGGCTTTTATAAAGGCAATTCTTCTAAAATTATTAGAAAAAGAAGAGGAGCTAGGTAATGTTTTTGATAAACATTTTATTGAAGAATATACTAGTGATTACAACGCGTTTATAGCCGATTTAAAAACTTATAATTTTGATGAATGCTTAAAAGCTTCCGGTGTTTCTTTAGATGTTTTTAATCAAACTTTCGATTTAATTTTAAATAATGAAAAAATTATTGTGTGTTGGGCCATGGGGTTAACGCAGCATGAAAATGCGGTTGATAATATTCGAGAGCTTGTTAATTTGCTTTTATTAAAAGGAAGTATCGGTAAGGAAGGCGCTGGAACTTGTCCTGTACGTGGGCATTCTAACGTACAAGGCGATAGAACGGTTGGTATATGGGAAGCTGCTCCACAAGCTTTTTTAGATAAAATTGAAACTAAGTATGGGTTTAAACCGAGTGCAAAACATGGTTTTTCAGTTATTGAAACCATTAAAGCCATGTACGATAAAAAGGTAAAAGTCTTTTTTGGTTTAGGTGGTAATTTTATTTCAGCTGTGCCTGATACGGGTTATTCAGCTCAAGGATTAGCTAATTGTAACTTAACGGTGCATGTGAGTACAAAGCTGAATCGTTCGCATTTGGTTACGGGTAAAGAAGCTTTGATTTTACCATGTTTAGGACGTACCGAAAAAGATTATCAAAAATCTGGAGAACAGGTGCAAAGTGTAGAGAATTCAATGGGTGTGGTATCATCTACTAAAGGTATTTTAGAACCATGCTCTGATGCTTTATTAAGCGAAGTTGCCGTGGTTTGTGGTGTTGCACATGCGACTTTAAAACATAAAACTAAAGTGAAATGGTTATCTTATAAAGATGATTATAAATTGGTTCGTGATGATATTGCTGAAGTGGTTTCTGGTTTCGAGGATTACAATACGCGTTTAAAAAATCCGTCAGGCTTTTATTTACCAAATGGGGCTCGCGTTAGAAAATTTAATACCAAAACAGGAAAAGCTAATTTTTCGGTTAATAAACTTCCTGAATGGAAATTAAAGGATGATGAATTGATTATGATGACAATACGTAGTCACGATCAATTTAATACCACAATTTACGGATTAGATGATCGCTATAGAGGTGTTTTTAACGAACGTCGTATTATTTTTATGAATCGTGAAGACATGAAGGAGCGAGGCTTAAAAGAACATCATGTGGTTAATTTAAAGTCGGAATTTAAAGGTGTTAAACGCCATGCTCACAATTTTAAAGTGGTTGGTTATGATATTCCTAAAAACTGCTGTGCTACGTATTTTCCTGAAACTAATGTGCTGGTACCATTAGATAGTTTTGCGCATACCGCAAAGACTCCAGCATCTAAAAGTGTGGTGATTACGGTAGAAGCATCTGTTTAAATCCTGATATTTTGATAATTCATAATCCTGTTTTTTGCCTAATACTTAATTAAACGATTATCAATTTAAGAAATATGTAATTATTGGGGGTGCTACGTAAAAAACTACAAGTTTAAGTATTGAAATTAAGTAAAATTACTTAGTTTTGTGTTAAATACGTAGTTTATGAAAAATATCATAGTTGTTGGAAATGGAATGGTTGGTTATAAATTTTGTGAAAAATTTGCAGCACAATCTGGAAATGAAGCATTTAAAGTAACGGTTTTTGGTGAAGAACCTCGCCCAGCGTACGATCGTGTACACTTAAGTGAGTTTTTTGAAAATCAAGATGCCAAAGCGTTAGAAATGGCACCTGCCGAATGGTATACCGAAAATGGTATAGAATTAATAACAGGTGAACGTGTTAGTGATATTCATCGTTCAAAAAAGACCATAACAACGGTTAAAGACCGTGAATTTTCATACGACTACTTAGTTTTAGCTACAGGATCATCTGCTTTTGTACCACCAATAAAAGGTGTTGAGAAAGAAGGTGTTTTTGTATATAGAACTATTGAAGATCTAGAAGGCATGTTGGCGTATGCTGAAAAGGTTAAAAAAACAAATCCTAACCCTAGAGCTGCCGTACTTGGTGGTGGGTTATTAGGTTTAGAGGCGGGTAAAGCTGCTATGGATATGGGGTTAGAGCCACATATTGTAGAGTTCGCTTCCAAATTAATGCCAAGGCAATTAGATTCACGTAGTAGCCAGGTGCTTCAATTAAAATTGGAGTCTATCGGTTTAAATATTCATCTAAGTAAAGCAACCAATCAAATTTTAGGAGATAAAGCAATTACGGGAATGGAGTTTGGAGAAGACGACGTTTTAGATTGTGATATGCTTATTATTTCAGCAGGAATTAGACCAAGAGATGAACTTGGTAAAACTTGCGGTTTAGAAATGGGCGTACGTGGTGGTATTGTGGTGGATAACAAGATGCAAACATCAGACGATAGTATTTATGCTATTGGTGAAATAGCACTTTACAATCAAATGATTTTTGGTTTAGTAGCTCCGGGTTATGATATGGCCGGTGTTGCTGTCGATCAAATTTTAGGTAAGACCGAAAGTTTAATGCCTGCCGAAATTGATATGTCTACCAAATTAAAATTAATTGGTGTTGATGTGGCGAGTTTTGGAGAACCTTTTATGCCGGCATCAAAAGGGCATTCGGTTATTTTTGAAAATAAAACACAACATTTATATAAAAGAATTAATGTTAGTCTCGATGGTAAAAGTCTTTTAGGGGGTATTTTAGTTGGTGATGCATCCGATTATAATATGCTTCATCAAGTGTACTTAAATGGTATGGCTATCCCGGAAGATGCTGCACAATTAATATTACCAGCAACTGAAGGCGGTGCTTTTGGTAGTGCTTTAGATTTACCAGATACGGCACAAATTTGTTCTTGTGAAAATGTAAGTAAAGGTCAGATTTGTGGAGCTATTAAAGATGGTTCTTGCGAAGATTTAGCCGGTGTAATTTCATCAACTAAAGCCAGTACAAGTTGTGGAGGTTGTAAACCTATGGTTACCGATTTGGTAAACGAAACGTTGAAATCTCTTGGTAAAACGGTTAAAAATGTCATTTGTGAGCATTTTGAATATAGTCGTCAAGAATTATACGGCATTATTAAAATTAAAAAACTAACCTCTTTTAATGAGGTTCTTGATACTTGTGGAACCGGTCATGGTTGCGAAACTTGTAAACCATTAGTATCTTCTATTTTTGCTAGTTTATATAATTTCACCCCCAATAAAGAAGACGTTACACAAGATACAAACGATAAATTTTTAGCCAATATTCAGCGTAACGGAACGTATTCTGTGGTACCAAGAATTGCTGGTGGAGAAATTACTCCCGAAGGTTTAATTGTTTTGGGTCAAATTGGTTCAAAATATAATTTATACACAAAAATTACCGGTGGTGCACGTATCGATTTCTTTGGAGCAGAATTAAACGATTTACCAGCTATTTGGAAAGAGTTAATAGATGCTGGTTTCGAGAGTGGACATGCTTACGGAAAATCTTTAAGAACAGTAAAAAGTTGTGTAGGGTCTACTTGGTGTCGTTACGGTTTAGATGAAAGTATTTCTTTTGCTATAGAATTAGAAAATAGATATAAAGGTTTACGTTCTCCTCATAAATTAAAAGGAGGTGTTTCTGGATGTATCCGTGAATGTGCCGAAGCCCGTGGAAAAGATTTTGGTGTAATTGCTGTAGAAGGTGGATGGAATTTATATGTTGGTGGAAACGGTGGTGCAACCCCAAGACATGCCGAGTTATTAGCTGAAAAAATAGATAATGAAACGGTTTTAAAATATTTAGATCGTTACTTAATGTATTACATACAAACAGCTGCTCCATTAATGAGAACTGCTGCTTGGTTAGATAAGTTAGAAGGTGGTATCGAGCAATTGAAAAAAATTGTAATTGATGATAGCTTAAATATTGCTACGGAATTAGAAAAAGAAATGCAGTTTTTGATAGATGCTTACGAGTGTGAATGGAAACAAGCTATAGAGAACGAAAACACTAAAAAACGTTTTAATCATTTTGTGAATTCAGATGATAGAGATGATAATTTAGTATTTGTTCCTATGAGAGATCAAAAAATGCCAGAACACTGGAAAAATTAAAAATAATTCTTATTTCAAACAGATATATTTATGGAAACTTTATTATTAAAATACAAAACAGTAAAAGAAGAAGACGTAAAAGTTTGGTTTAAAGCGGCTTCAGTAGATGCCTTTCCTAAAGATGGAGGCGCATGTGTAAAGTATAAAGATTTACAAATTGCTGTTTTCAATTTTTCTAGATTGAATACATGGTACGCTTGTCAAAATTTGTCTCCAGAAAAACAAGAAATGGTTTTATCTAGAGGTATGTTAGGCGATCATAAAGGAATTCCTAAAATAGCTTGTCCGTTGCATAAAAAAACATTTTCATTAGAAACTGGAGAGAATTTAAATGGAGATTTAGATGCTATTGCTACGTATCCGGTGAAGATAGAAGCAGAAAATGTGTATATTGGCTTTTCAGATTAAAAAATGAAACCATGAAACCAACAAGATTTGAAACTGCGATTGCTTTAATTGATAAAAAAAATGCTGAAGATGTAAATACGTATTCGGTTTCGGGTATGGAATATCCAAAAGAATTATTGTACTCACAACGCATGAGTAGAACCTTGTTGCAGTTTGATCCGAATGCTTCTAAAGCCTTACAGATAGCGGCTAGAGCACAGCATATTTGCAGATGGAAAATTGCTAGAAATGAGTACCCAATGGATCGTGTAGGGTATTTAAAATGGCGCCAAGATTTAAAGCAAATGCATGCTGAATTAACCGGTGATATTTTAAAAGAAGTAGGTTACGATAATGAATTTATAGATCGCGTTAAGGCTATTGTACTTAAAAAATTAATCAAGAAAAATAAAGAATCTCAGACTATTGAAGATGTTATTTGCTTAGTGTTTCTTGATTTTTACTTCGATGAATTTGCTGCTAAGCACAGTGATGAAAAAATAATTGATATTCTACAAAAAACTTGGAAAAAAATGTCTGATGAAGGGCATGCTGCGGCTTTGAAAATTCAGTTTTCTGAAAAGAGTTTGGCTTTAGTAAAACAAGCCATTTCGTAAATTATATTCGCTATGACTCAGAAAGCGAACTCATTAGATCAGCGCACATTTGATAAATTAAGTCGCTTATATATTATTGCCTTAAGTACTATTGCACTATCGGTTATTATTAGTCAGGTATTTGTGCGTCAGCATCTTAAAAAGCAACAAGACGACTCTACCGTGATTAATGTTGCGGGTAGGCAGCGTATGTTGAGTCAGAAATTAACAAAAGAAATTTTATCCCTTTCCAGTATTGAAAATCCTTCAGATTTAGAAGGTGTTAAAAATAGTTTAAAAGAGACTTTAGAGCTTTGGCAACGCTCCCACGAAGCATTACAAACCGGTGATGCCAAAATGGGATTGCCATCCAAAAATAGTCCCGAAATCATTAGTATGTTTCAGGGGTTAAATGTTGTTTTTAAAACGATTAGTGAAGCTACCGAACGTATTATTTTTAAAGCAGAAAATAGCCAACTCTATGCCGTTTCAGTATTTATAGACGACGTTGATTTGGTGAAAACCAATGAAGGAAAATTTCTGTCAATGATGGATGATATTGTAAACCAATATGATTTGGAAGCTGAGGAGCGAGTGAGTTGGTTGGGGACTCTAGAAATCCTTTTAACGGGATTCACTTTACTTGTTCTTTTAGGTGAATTTCTCTTTATTTTCTGGCCCACAGCAAAGTCTGTTAGAGGTACATTATTCGAACTTCTTAAGGCAGAAAAGTATGCAAAAAAAATGGCTTTTGAAGCTGATGCATTAAGTATTGCTAAAGAAAAATCAATTAAAGAATTGCGCGCTTTAAGTCAGGCTATGGATGAAACGTTATTATTTGCGCGTATTTTACCTAGCGGACAAATTGTGCATATTGGTAATAAATTTTCTAGACGTTTTAAATTTTCCAAATTTAACGATACAGCCTTGTTTTGGAATGTAATGTCGGTTGTGGATACAGAACGAGCAGCTTTAGAAAGTTTGATTGCAAAATTCAAAAAAACAGGTTGGCAAGGAGAGGTGAAAGCAACTACTAAAGCAGAGGAAAATATATGGCTAGAAATGGCTATCATTCCATATAGTCCAACTGAAGACAAAGCAGAACTACTTATTATTGCATCCGAAATTACCGAAAGAAAAGCAGGGCAGTTGGAGATTGAACGCTTGAATAAAAAGAACTTTCAAGAAGAAATTAGTCAGCAAAAAATTATTTCAAGTAAAATTATAGAGAATCAGGAAAAGGAGCAAAACCGTATAGCCAAAGATGTTCACGATGGTATTGGGCAAATGTTAACGGGGTTGAAATATAATTTAGAAAGCATAAATATTAATGATATTGAGAAAACAGCTGCTAAAATTGAACACTTAAAGGAGTTGACCACTAATATTATAAAAGGTGTGCGTACGGCTACATTCAATTTAACTCCTCCTGAATTATCCGATCACGGCATTGTACCTGCCATTACAAAGCTCACCAAAGAATTAGCTAGATTAACGGGCAAGGATATTGTGCTTTTTAATAAAACTAATTTTGGAGGTCGTCTAGATTCATTGGTTGAAATTAATATATATAGAATAACTCAAGAAGCAATAAATAATGCTATTAAATATGCCGATTCGTCACATATTTTAGTGTCTTTATCTCATAGCAAAAATATACTTAGTATCGTTATTGATGATAATGGAAAAGGTTTCGATCCAAGTAAGGTAAAGAATGTTAAAAATGCCGATGGCGGTATGGGGATGACTTTTATGAATGAACGTATTAAATATATAGATGGAAGGTTGTTTTTGAGTTCTCAAGAGGGGAAAGGCACGAGAGTTACTTTGAATATTCCTTTAGCTGAGGCTTAGTAGGTCATTTTATTGTAAGAATTCTTCCAGTTATCACATTAAAATTAATTCTATAAAGTGATCTAATCATACGTCTTTCTGCATATCAAAAACAAACAAATTCAGTGTTAGGTAGTATTACTTAAAAAGTCTTATTTTTGTATTTATAAATAAGTATATGGATATTATAAATGTAGTATTGGCAGACGACCACGTATTGGTTCGTGATGGTATAAAAGCACTTTTAGAAGATCAATCTGGTGTCGTTGTTATTGATGAAGCTTCTAACGGAAAAGAAGCTTTAGAAGTTGTGAAAGCTAATAAACCTCATGTGTTAATCATTGATATCCGTATGCCTGAAATGAATGGTATTGATGCTGTTAAAGAGATAAATAGATTATATACAGATGTTAGGACACTGGTACTCTCCATGCACGATTCCGAAGAATACGTAGTAAAAGCGATTCAGGCTGGAGCTGACGGTTATTTACTTAAAGGCGCAAGTAAGGAAGAGTTTTTAAAGGCGCTGAACAAAGTGGCGTCTGGAGGTAAGTATTTTACAGGTGATGTGTCGGCTATTATTATGGATAATTTTGTAAACGGGAATACCGCTACGGCTATAGAAACAAAACAAACTCCAGTTGAAGATCCTTTTAAGTTAACCAAACGCGAAAAGCAAATACTTAATTTAGTATTACAACTTAAAAACAACAAAGACATTGCTGAAGAACTCAATATTAGCAAGCGTACCGCGGAAGTGCACCGTTTTAACCTGATGAAAAAATTAGAGGTTAAAAACCTAATGGAACTTTCCAATAAGGCTAAAGCGTTCGGTTTAGCTTAATTAAGTCACTTTTATTAAATACGTATTGTTTGTTCTACAAAATAGTGGAGTAAATATCGGTTTTTAGCTTTTTTATTATACATTATTACTTTTCGCTAAGGCTGTTATCTCAAAATAACTATGCGTTTTCTCTTTCATTTTGTCAATTCCTCAAAATCAACATTCTAAAATTATCAATCTAGCATAAATTTATAAATACGTATATTTTTTACGTATAAATTACGTAATTATACTTAGTTTTGTAAGTATAAAATTATGTATTATGACAAATTTAGCACAATCAAAAGCAACAAAACTAAGTTTATTAGATTTTAAAAGTGTTTCTACACGTACATTTTGGATTACGTCAATATCATTTTTCATGTGTTTTTTCGCATGGTTTGGTATTGTCCCCTTTATGCCTGATGTTGTTAGAGATTTAGGTCTAACACCCGATCAAAAATGGAACTCTATTATTTTAGCTGTTTCAGGAACCGTCTTTGCACGATTGGTTATTGGTAAATTATGTGATAAGTACGGACCAAGATTATGTTATACATGGTTACTGGTTATCGGTGCCATTCCGGTAGTTTTATGTGGTATGGTGCAAACGCCGTTACAATTTTTAATTTGTAGATTATTTATCGGTTTTATAGGGGCATCCTTTGTAATCACACAAGTACACACTTCATTAATGTATGCGCCTAACATTGTAGGAACAGCAAATGCAACATCTGCCGGTTGGGGAAACCTTGGTGGTGGTGCTAACCGTTTAGGTATGCCGTTAATTGCAGCAGCAGTAGTTAGTTTTGGTGTTGCAGAAGGTGATGCTTGGAGATATTCTATGATTATTGCTGGTATTGTTTGTTTCTTAATGGGGATTATTTATTTCTTTTTTACGAAAGATACTCTTAACGGAAACTTTAAAGATTTAAAAGCTTCGGGCCAAATGGTGGAAGCTAAAAAAGACGAAGTTGGTTTTTTAACCGTATTGAAAGATTATAGAACATGGATACTGTTTTTCGTTTATGCCGCAAGTTTCGGTATCGAGTTAACAGTTTATGGTACTATGGATGATTACTTACAAAACACTTTTCAGTTAGAGCGAGTTACTGCCGGAAATATTGTGTTGTCTTTCGCTTTAATGAATATTTTTGCAAGAACACTTGGCGGTTTCTTCGGAGACAAATTTGGAAAATTAAAAGGATTACGAGGGCGTGTTTTATTCTTATCATTCATTTTAGCCATACAAGGTTTAATGTTAATTACCTTTTCAACAACCACCAGTTTAATTGTTGGCGTGGTATTCTTAATCTTATTTAGTTTATCGGTTCAAATGGCAGAAGGGGCAACGTTTTCTGTAGTACCGTTCATTAATAAAAAAGCGATTGGTTCGGTTTCCGGAATTGTAGGAGCCGGCGGAAATGTAGGTGCCTTTTTAGCCGCATTTTTATTAAAATCGCAATCGGCAGTAGCCGAAAAAGGCGCTATTATTGCCAGTCAAGGCTTAAACGAAGAGGCTATTAAAGCCGCTCAATCAGCAGCATCAGCTACCGCAGTTTCTAGTGGCTATTTCATAATTGGTATCACTGTGGTTTTGACTGCGGTAGTTTCTTTAGCTATTCGTTTTTCAACAGAAGATGAACGTGTAGCGCAAGTTGAGCTGAAAGTAAATCCAGATGAGTTAATTTTGGTAAAGTAAAACCTTATTTTATAAAGGTATTTTTAATGAAAATGAAATTAAAGATACCTTTATTAAAGTATTCAGAATAATGCAAATCACATTTGTTTTCTGAAATTAAAAGATGTTTCTTAGTGTAAAATGTGAGCTAAATGATTAAAAACGAAATAAAAACAACCTGTTCGTATTGTGGTGTAGGCTGCGGAATTATTGTTAAAAAAGACAGTAATAACAAGGTTTTAGTGGAAGGCGATAAAGATCACCCAGTAAATAAAGGGATGTTGTGTTCTAAAGGCATGAACTTGCATTATGTAGCCAACGATGTATCGGATAGAATTCTTTACCCGGAAATGCGTTGGAGCCGTTCACATCCACGCGAGCGTGTTACATGGGACGAAGGTTTGGATCGTGCAGCAAGCGTTTTTAAATCAATTATAAAAAAATACGGTCCTGATAGCGTCGCATTTTATGTGTCGGGTCAAAGTTTAACCGAAGAATATTATATCGCAAATAAGCTTACAAAAGGATTTATAGGAACGAATAATATCGACACGAATTCGCGTTTATGTATGAGTTCGGCAGTAGTAGGATATAAAAAAACTTTTGGAGAAGATAGTGTGCCTATTTCTTATGAAGATATAGAACTGGCCGATTGTTTTCTAATTACAGGAGCAAACCCAGCATGGTGTCATCCTATTTTATTTCGTCGTATTGAAAAACGAAAAGAGGAAAATCCGGAAGTAAAAATCATTGTTATTGATCCTCGAAAAACCGATTCTGCAAATTTCGCAGATTTGCATTTACAACTTATACCAGGTACCGATGTTATTCTGTATAACGCCATCGGAAGATGTTTATACAAACGCGGTTTAATCGACGAAAAGTTTATTAAAGAGCATACCGAAGGATTTCAAGATTATAAAGAATTAATATTTAAGACTTCATTAAAAAAAGCTTCAAAACTGTGTGGCGTTGAAGAAAGAGATATTCAGAAAGCAGCCGATATTATTGGTGTTTCTAAAGGTTTTATCAGTATGTGGGCCATGGGGCTTAATCAAAGTGTTGTAGGAACCGATAAAAATGTTTCCTTACTTAATTTATCGTTAATTACAGGGCAGGTTGGAAAACCAGGTTCTGGACCATTTTCACTTACGGGGCAACCCAATGCTATGGGCGGTCGTGAAGTTGGCGGTATGGCTAATTTATTAGCGGTACATAAAGATTTAGGTAATGAAGAACACAGGCGAGAAGTAGCTCAATTTTGGGGTGTCGATAAAATTTCGCCTAACCCAGGTTTAACAGCTACCGAAATGTTTGATGCTCTAGAAAGTGGAAAACTAAAAGCCGTTTGGATTGCTTGTACAAATCCGTTGGTGAGTATGCCAAACACGCACCGTATTGAAAAGGCTATGAAAAACGCCAAATTTGTGGTGGTTCAAGAAATTTCGCATAAATCGGATACTTTAGAATATGCTGATTTAGTATTGCCAGCCGCTGCTTGGTTAGAGAAAGAAGGAACTATGACGAATTCTGAACGTCGAATTTCCTATTTACCTAAAGAAATTGATGCGCCAGGAGAAGCGCGACCAGATGTTGAAATATTCTGCGATTTTGCACAACGTATGGGCTTCCGTGGTTTTAATTTTAATAATGCTTCGGAAATTTATGATGAATACGCCTCAATGACCAAAGGCACTAATATTGATGTGTCTTTTTTAAATTACGAACGATTAAAAAATGAAGGCACCTTCCAATGGCCAGTTCCAGAATATCGTCATCCGGGAACCCCACGTTTGTTTGAAGATAAAAAATTCTATACACCTTCTCAAAAAGCTATTTTTAATTTACCTCAAAGTACCGAAAATACAGCGGTGCAACCTACAGGTGAATTTCCTTTAATATTAACCACAGGCCGGGTGCGCGATCAATGGCACACCATGACTAAAACAGGAAAGGTGTCTCGATTAAAAACACATTATCCAACCCCTGTTTTAGAAATTAATCCTGTAGACGCTTTTTTAAATAAAATTAAAGATGGCGATATTTCAGAAATAAAAAGTACGAACGGCATTGTTCGTGTTCGTGCAAAAGTTACTGATACCATAAAAAAAGGCGTAGTGTTTTTACCTATGCATTGGGGAAAACAACTTCAAAGTAATTTAAACCGTGCGAATAATTTAACTAATACACACGTCGATCCTATTTCAAAAGAACCCGATTTTAAATTCACTTGTGTTTCGGTTTCTAAGTACAAAAAACCTGTTGAAAAAATTATTATTGTTGGAGCGGGAGCAGCTGCTTTCCGATTTGTGCAAAATTATAGAGAATCTAACGAGGTTGATGAAATTCATGTATTTTCAAAAGAACCTAATTTGTTTTATAACCGGGTTTTATTACCAGAATATATTACAGAAGAATTAAGTTGGGAACAGCTTCTGAAAATTAAAAAATTAGAGTTAAAGAAATTAAATATTACGGTACATCCTGAAACATCGATCGCTAATATCGACTCGAAACACAATGTGGTTACCGATAATCATGGAGAGGAGCATAGCTTCAATAAACTTATTTTAGCCACAGGGAGTCGCGCTTTTATTCCAAACGATGTGCAGATTGATTTGCCTGGGCGTTTTACCATGCGTAATAAACAAGATGCCGATAGTTTTAAAGCTTATTTAGATGCTACCAATTTGCCTCCTGAAGAAC
>NZ_JAUFQP010000022.1 GCF_030409805.1 Algibacter miyuki
CAAGCGCGACTTACCAGGTTAAAAAGTGCATACCGCCTTCACGCTTCTGTTAAAATATAATGGAAAACACAAGATTATTACGCTATTGGCGCCGATACCGACAACAATACTCTTTACGAAAAAAACAACAACCGATGCATATAATTGGTTGGATGCTTCCATAAAAAAATCGTTTTACAATAACCAATTTCAAGCCACACTTGGCGGCCGAAACTTACTCGATATTACCCGTGTTAATGTTAGCCAAACCACTGGTGGTGTGCACTCATCTAACGGAGACGGCCTTTTACTGGGCTACGGGCGTTCATTTTATTTAAAACTACTATATAATCTTAATTTTTAAAATCAGTAACTATGTTAAACAAATTAATCACACTTATTCTATGCATTTCCATTTTTTCAATAACCAGTTGTAGTGAAGACGATGGTCCAACCGAACTTATTAAAGTTGTTATTGATGGTGCTGCGCTAGCCCCTAATACTGGTGGTTCTAATGAACAAAATCAAGTATATATTGACTTGAGCACTAGCACATCTACAGCAGTACAGCGTGACTCATGGGATTTAGGCTTCTATTCCGGGTCTGAGTTTAGAGTAGCCCTTAACGGATCTATTTATATGACTGCGGCCAAACTATCGGTAACAGATATAGATGCCGTCAATTCCACAGATACAGAAGTTTTAGATTTTCAAACGAAAGCCGTCGTGGGTTCTGCTGGGTCTCAAATTTATATCGATGCTCCAAATGGTGATATTACAGAAACTGCCATTTCGGAAATTTCTGATACTGATGAAAACAACCCCGTTTATCTAATAAACTTAGGTGATGAAGTTGGTACAGAACCTGCCTCTACAGGAAGTGTTGCTATATCGGGAGATGCCAGAGGATGGAAAAAAATTAGAATTCTGAAAAGCGGTGACAATTATATTTTACAATATGCCGATTTAGATGCTACAACCCACAAAGAAGTAACACTATCTAAAAATACTGAATTTAACTACACCTTCTTCAGTTTTAATACTGAAAACGTAGTTTCTGTTGAACCTAAAAAAGAAAACTGGGATTTAAACTTTACCGTTTTCACAAATGAAATCGTGGGTTATGGTGCTTATGGGTTTTCCGATTTTGTGGTAAACAATACAAAGGCCGACGTACAAGTGTACATGGTGGATACTGAGATAGAAACCACTCTAAATTACACCGATTTTACACTTGCAGATGTTGATGCATCTAACTTCTCTACAGACCAACGTGGTATTGGCAATAGCTGGAGAAATAGTGGTGGTCCATCAACTTTACCGTCATTAAAAACGAATATGTTTTATGTAATAAACGATACCGATGGTAACCTTTATAAACTACAACTAATCGCCTTAACAAATACCGATGGCGAACGTGGCCACCCGGAGTTTATTTATAGCTTATTAGTAGAATAAAATATCTAAGCAAGCCACAAAAAAAAGCCTAACTTTAAAAGTTAGGCTTTTTTATATTTTTACATTATCCTGTTTTGTTTATTTCAATCCGCGTAATACTAATACTGGTAGTTTACTGTGAAAATCTTTTTTAAGAATCGCATTTTTCTCCCATTTCTTAGCAAAGAACCCACGTTTACGGCGTACCACACAAAGCATATCTGGGTTATGCGATCTGTAATGCTCTAACACCCCTTGAAACGTTGTTGCATTTCCACTTTTAGTTATGCTGTTTGCTAAAGTTTCTAAAGTTTCATTCACATCAAAATCACCTTCATTATAATACGGTGTTTTCACTAGAAGTAAATTCACTTCAGCTTTAAAAATATCCTTTATTTCAATTAACGGATTTAACGCTTTTTTCCTTTTGATAATGGCCGATTTCATAGCCAGCAAAACACTTTTCACGGGTTTAAATACATAACCTTCTGGCACAATTAGTGCCGGTATATTAGTTTGTTTAATAATTTTTCCTGAAGTTTTCCCCAAATACACTTCATCTTTAATAGAGTTTGTTCTTGGTTCTACTAAAATTAAATCTACATCGGCAGCTTTACAAGCTTTTTCAAGAGTATCAACTAATTTTCCTTTTAAAACTTTTACGATAACCTCAACGCTTTTTTTATCAATTTGAGCTACTAAATTATCTAAAAAAGCCTGACTTTCACGCTGTATCAAGTCATCAACCCGAATCATTGTTCCAGCCTTAGTGTAAACATTATAAATTTGTACAACAAAAAGTTTCGCGCCTACAGCTTCTGCAAAATCAACTGCATATTGTAAATGACTTACGGCGTTTTTCGACGATCCAACGGGAACTAAAATATTCTTCATAATAACTATAATATTAAATACTAAATTTGCGGCTTATAACTAATGTAAAAGTAAACATTAAAAACAACTCATGTAAGCCCAAACCCACAAAATAGAATTAAGAATCATTTCTAATACCACTTCGTGAACACAAACATAAGTTTTAAATATATAAATAAATTAGCAATTCCTGCGTTAATTGCCGGAATTTCCGAACCCATCCTGTCGATTACCGATACCGCAATTATCGGAAACATTGATACCAACGCAACCGAATCGTTAGCTGCAGTTGGTATTGTTGGTACTTTTATTTCGATGCTTATTTGGGTTTTGGGACAAACTCGAAGCGCAATTTCATCAATCATATCGCAATATTTAGGTGCCAATAAATTAGATGCTATTAAAAACCTACCTGCCCAAGCTATATTAATAGTTACCTTACTTAGTGTATTAATTATTGTTGGCACATACCCGTTTGCTGAAACTATTTTCAAACTCTATAATGCCACGGGTAGCATTCTAGATTATACGGTAGATTATTACCAAATTCGCGTTTTTGGCTTTCCCTTTACACTTTTTACTATGGCTGTTTTTGGTGTATTTCGCGGACTCCAAAACACCTATTACCCCATGGTAATTGCCTCTATTGGTGCATTACTAAACATTGTTCTAGATTATATTTTTGTATTTGGCATCACTAATTACATTCCTGCCATGAATATAAAAGGTGCTGCTTACGCCAGCTTAATAGCTCAAATTACAATGGCGCTTTTGGCAGCCATATACGTGCTTAAAAAAACAGATATTCCTTTAAAACCCAGCTTTCCGCTGCACAAAGAGATTAATAAATTCATCATCATGATTCTTAATTTATTTGTCCGCACTTTAGCCTTAAATATCACACTATATTTTGCCACCCGTTTTGCCACAGGCTACGGTGCAGCCCATATTGCAGCCTATACCATTTGCATTAATTTATGGTTTTTCGCCGCCTTTTTTGTCGATGGTTATGCGAGTGCCGGTAATATTTTGTCGGGTAAATTATACGGTGCCAAAGCCTACCCTGTTTTACTACAATTAGGTAACAAACTTATACGTTATGGCATAGCTACCGGTTTTGCTTTAGCCCTTTTCGGAGTCTTATTTTATTATCCTTTAGGACGCCTTTTTAGTAAAGACCCCGAAGTTTTATCGCTTTTTTATAACACCTTTTGGCTGGTTCTACTCATGCAGCCATTTTGCGCATTAGCCTTTATTTACGATGGTATTTTTAAAGGTCTTGGCAAAATGAAATTCCTTAGAAATGTCCTTTTATTCGCCACCAACCTCGTTTTTATCCCCATATTATTTTGGTTAGACAGCCTAGGCTACCAACTTCACGGTATTTTTATCGCTCTAACCTTTTGGATTATAGCCCGTGGCGTACCCTTGATAATAAAATTTCGAAAAATATTTATACCGCTCTCTCAAAAAACTTAACTTTGATAAAAATTCCAAACACAGTAAAACCACAATATGGACACTCTCTCATTTTTAAGCGGAAATGGACTTTTTCTGATCTTAGGTATAGTATTAATAGTAGTTTACGTAGTAAACCGTAGAAAAAAAAGATAATGGGTAATAACATTCGAATTACAAAACAATTCTCTTTCGAAACTGGTCATGCCCTTTACGGGTACGATGGTAAATGTAAAAACGTACACGGCCACAGTTACAAACTATCGGTAACTGTAATAGGGAAACCTATAACAGATTCTACCAACGTAAAATACGGTATGGTAATCGATTTTGGCGACCTTAAAAAAATTGTAAAAGAAGAAATTGTAGATGTTTTCGATCATGCTACCGTTTTCAACCAAAACACGCCACACGTCGAGCTTGCCAAAGAACTTCAAGCCCGCGACCACAACGTATTATTGGTAGATTACCAACCCACTAGCGAAATGATGGTGCTCGATTTTGCTCAAAAAATTAAGAATCGCCTACCAAACCACATCAGTTTACACTCACTAAAATTACAAGAAACCGACAGCTCTTTTGCGCAGTGGTACGCTTCCGATAATATTTAGGGCGTTACCCTTCGGGTCGGGCTTTGCGTTACAAGTCCTCGCACTTCCTGCGTCAGGCTTTGGGCTATCCACTACAATCCCTAACGCAGGCCTATTTGCTAAGGTTTTGTGCATACCCGATATTATTTCAGTAAAACAAATGAATTCGTAAACAAATCTTGGCGGTTTTACCCGCGTTAGGGATTGATGCGGCATCCTTTTTTTGTGGTTTGAAATCGCACGAAACGCTATTGATTTCCGCACTAATTTAAGTAAAGCCAAAACAACATAGAACGCCCAAAAAAAGATACAGCGGAAAGCCCGGCCCTTTTTAGGGAACGCCAAAATAGAACCAAAAAAGATGTGTTTTATTGAAACGCCGCCGTATGCCAAATGGGATAATTTAAGTAAGTAACGGGTTTAAATCCAAAAAGATGCTTATTTTTACCTCGCTATATAATAATAGCAAGCGTAAACAGTTATTATTTTAGACTAAAAATTCCCGAATTGAAAACAGCGTTTAAAACCATACTAACCTTATTACTTACAACTATTTTAGTGGTGAGTTGCTCCCGAAAAAAAGACAAATTTGTAAGTCGAAATTTTCATGCAGTAACCACTGAATTTAACACGCTTTATAACGGTAATATTGCTTTAGAACAAGGGCAAAATAGCCTAAACATGGCTTATTTTGATAATTATTGGGATGTGCTACCCATTGAGCGCATGCAGATACGCGAAGAAGTTATGCTGCCTGGGCAATCTAAAAACGAAGATTTTACGCGTGCTGAAGAAAAGGCTGTAAAAGCGATTCAGAAACATAGTATGAATATTAATGGTAAGGAGGTGAATCCGCAAATGGATGAAGCGTATTTACTATTGGGAAAGGCGCGCTATTTCGATCAGCGTTTTGTTCCCGCTTTGGAAGCTTTCAACTACATTCTTTACAAATACCCAGCGAGCGATAAAATAAATCAGGCTAAAGTCTGGCGCGAAAAAACCAATATGCGTTTAGATAATAACGAATTGGCTATAAAAAACTTAAAACGCTTACTAAAACAAGAGGCATTAGAGAAACAAGATTTGGCCGATGCGACATCTATGTTAGCTCAAGCGTATATTAACACAAAATCTGTGGATAGTGCCATAACGCAACTTGAAATTGCGGCGCAAGCCACTAGAAAAAATGACGAACGCGGACGTTACCGCTTTATTCAAGCGCAACTGTACAACCAATTAGGTTATAGAGACAGTGCGAATATTGCTTTTGATAAAGTGATTGAACTAAACCGAAAAACACCAAGAATCTATATGATTACGGCTTATTTGGAAAAGTTTAAAAATTTTGATTTTGAAAACGACGACAAATTTGAGGCCATAGAATTATTAACCAAACTCGAGGAAGATCGAGAAAACAGACCATTTTTAGATAAAATTTTTCATCAAATTGGTGAGTTTCATTTAGGTAATGCTTCGGATACTTTAGCGGTTGATTATTATAACAAATCGTTGCGCACCAACTCACAAGACAAATTATTACAGGCTAGAAATTATGAAACTTTGGCTTATATGTATTTTGATAATTCGGAATACGCAAGAGCTGGCGCTTATTTTGATAGTACGATGATCAACTTAACATTAAACTCTAAACCCTACCGCATAGTTAAACGTAAACGCGATAATTTAGAAGATGTTATTTATTATGAGGCTATTGCAAAAACGAACGATAGCATTTTACATTTAGTGCATTTACCAGAGGCCGAACGTTTAGCCATGTTTGAAACTTTTGTAAGCGACCTTAAAGTGAAAGCTGAAGAAGAACAGCTACAAGCCGAAGCTGCTGAACGTAATGCGAACACCGGCTTAGTTACAGCAAATAATATACCTACATCGGGAAATAACATACCGCAACGAGGATTGCCTGGGCAAGCGGCTCAATTCTATTTTTATAACCCAACTACAGTGGCTTATGGTAAAAATGAATTTGTAAAAATTTGGGGTAATCGAAAATTAGAAGATAATTGGAGATGGTCTAGCAAAGGAGCATCGGCAACCGGAAATGATGTTTCTAGTTCCGCAACCGATTTATTAGCCTTAGCTTCGGATGAAGAGAAATTTGACCCTCAATTTTACATTTCTAAAATACCTACTGAAACTAAGGAAATTGATAGTATTTCTAAAGAACGTAATTATGCTTACTACCAATTAGGTCTTATTTATAAAGAGAAATTTAAGGAATATGAATTATCTAAATCGAAATTTCAAGATTTATTAGATAGTAACCCTGAGGAACGATTAATTCTACCTTCGAAATATAATTTATACAAGATTTATGAAATTTTAGGTCAAAATGATGAAGCATCGATCGCCAAAAACGATATTATAAAAAGCTATCCAGAGTCGCGTTACGCTACTATTTTAGAAAACCCAGAATTAGTTTCGGATAAGGATGAAAATAGCCCAGCTAGTCTTTACGAAGCCTTGTACCTACAGCATGAAAACCAAGAGTATGCCGAAGTTATTTCTAAAAGTGAAACCTATATAAAACGTTTTGACGGCGAACCTATGGTTCCGAAGTTCGAACTTTTAAAAGCGACTGCTAGCGGACGTTTATTAGGTTTTGAAGCTTATAAAAAAGCCATCAATCATTTAGCAGTAACTTATGCCAATACCAAAGAAGGCAAACAGGCTCAAAAAATTGAAACCGAACTACTGTCTAGAATTTCAAGTACTGATTTTGTTACGGCCATAGATAGCATTACTACAAATTACAAAGTTGTTTTTCAGTTTAATAAAAACGAAAAAGAGGCTATAACCACGTTTAAAAAAACCTTAGATGACGTTTTAAAAGAAATTAAATATTACAGACTATCATCTTCCGTAGATGTTTACAATGCTGAAAAAACCTTTGTTTTAGTACATGGCTTAAAAAATGAAGCTGTTGCAAAAACCTTCACGCAACTATTAACCGATAAAAACAAAAAGAAGATACAGAAACCTTTCTTCGTGATTTCGTCGGCTAATTATCAAGTTGTCCAAATACATAAAAATTTAGACCCCTACCTTAACAGAAATAACCAATAACCCTAACCCGTTATGTTTTCAGATAACAAAAAAAGTAAACAAATGTCAGATGTAAGTTCCTCCCAAAATATAATAGCAAAAGGCACCAAAATAGTTGGCGACTTTAATAGTGAGGGCGATTTTAGAATTGATGGTAGTATTGAAGGCAGTATTAACACCCCAGGAAAAGTGGTAGTTGGTAAAAGCGGATCTATCAAAGGTTCTTTAAACGGCACAGACGCCCATTTTGAAGGTCGTTTTTCTGGCACATTAACATTGTCGGGCACGTTAACATTAAAATCTACTGCACATATTGAAGGTGAAGTGGTAGCTAGTAAATTAGCTGTAGAACCTGGCGCAACTTTTAATGTAACCTGCGTAATGCAAGGTGGCGCAAAAAACACAACCCATGGCGGAACAAGACAAAAAGAAAAAGAAGCTTAATCCTTATATTCGTTTTTCATCTATGGCTATCCAAATGGGTGTTACCATATATTTAGGTAGCAAATTAGGTGAATGGCTCGATGTGAAATTTGATAACAGCAACCAACTGTATTACAAAGTTGTGACTTTAGCATCTGTTTTTATTGCTATGTTTGCCGTTATTAAACAGGTTACTAACTTGCAGAAATAAACACGCCAAAGTATCGCGATTTGATAACCCCTCTAAATTGAATAGCATTCTTGATTGTAAAAATCATGTCATTTCAAAAAAATCAATCTTATATAACATCTCATTAATGGCTAAACGTATTCTAGTTGTCACCAGTATTTTTTTTATTTTATTTCTAGCAGCTTATAACCTTCAAGCGTATTTAACAACAGAAAGTATTTCGTTCTCGTTGCTTCATGTTTATCTATTTCATTTAATAGCGGCCATAATCGTTTATACTTCCGTAGAAATAGTAGCCGAAAAACTACCAAATCAGGCCGGATATGCTTATTTAACTTTAATGTTTATAAAAATTGGTGCCTTTGTTTTAATTTTTCAATCTACCGTTTTTGCCAACGACAATTTATCGCAAATGGAACGTATTGCGTTAGTTATACCCTTATTTCTGTTTTTAATCATCGAAGCTGTTAGTGTTTCAAAGCTTTTAAACAGTAAATAACAGCCAATTTTCAGTTAAATTTCGCGCAAAAATTATTTAGAGAAAAATCTAACTAAAAAAAGCCTCTGACTTTTTAAATTATTACTTACATTTGCACAAAATTTACAGAGCATAAATTTACAATAGTTACAAAAAGTATGATGGTGGCAAAAAAATCTATCAAGTTTATAGCAGTTTTAGTTTTAGCGTTGTTTTCAATATCTTCTTATGGAGATGATGCAAAGCATGAACCAGGCAACAAAGTAGATACGCAGGAGGAAATTAATGAATACATTGCACATCACTTAAAAGATTCGCACGATTTTCATTTCTACACGCACAACGAATCTGGTACACACTACAGTTTTCCTTTACCTGTAATTGTTTGGACAAGCAATGGTTTAAAAACCTTCATGTCTTCAGAATTTCACCATGATGATAGCGGTAAAGTTATTGTTGATGCTGGTGATACTAAGTTAGTAAAACTTCACAGTAAAATATACGAATTAGAAAGTGGTGCTTCTACAATTAATTTTGATGAAGATCACCATGCTACTAATGCACATAAAGTTTTAGATTTCTCTATTACTAAATCGGCCTTCGGAATGATATTAGCTGGTTTATTAATGTTATTAGGTTTTGGCGCTTTAGCTAGAGGTTATAAAAACGGAAAATCTATTCCAACAGGATTTGCTAGAGTATTAGAACCTTTAGTAATTTATGTTCGTGATGAAATTGCAAGACCAAATATTGGAGAGAAAAAGTACCGTAAATTTATGGGCTTCCTTTTAACCGTATTTTTCTTTATCTGGATATTAAACTTATTAGGTTTAACACCACTAGGTTTTAACGTAACAGGACAGATAGCCGTAACAGCATGTTTAGCTATTTTCACGGTAATTATTTACTTAGTTAGTGGTTCTAAAGATTTCTGGGCACACACCTTATGGATGCCAGGTGTTCCTTATATATTACGTCCAATACTTGCCGTTATCGAGCTTGTTGGTTTTGTAGTTATTAAGCCTTTCTCATTATTAATACGTTTGTTTGCAAATATAACAGCAGGTCACTTTGTAGTGATGAGCTTAATTGCTTTAATGATTACTTTAAAAGCAGACTTCGGCCCTGTGGTTTCTACAGGAATGTCGTTAGTGTTATCATTATTTATTATGGTAATCGAAATTTTAGTAGCCTTTTTACAAGCGTTTATTTTCACGATGTTATCATCGTTATTTATTGGTATGGCCGTTGAAGAACACGACGATCATCATTAAAATTGAATTTGTTTAATTAATATTTATAAAAATCAAATTACTATGTACAATTTAATTGGAGCAGGATTAATCGTTATCGGTGGTGGTATCGGATTAGGTCAAATTGGTGGAAAAGCAATGGAAGGTATTGCTCGTCAACCTGAAGCAGCTGGAAAAATCCAAACTGCCATGATCATCATCGGAGCCTTATTAGAAGGTTTAGCATTCGGTGCATTAATCTTAGGGAAATAAGAATTTCCTAAAAAACAAAAGAAACAGAATCCTGTAACGGTTGGTTGCAGGACCTGTTTTCAAATTAAACAAAAAAAGACACTAACAACTAATTTATAGTTTTCATGGATCAGTTATTACATGATTTTTCACCGGGCTTATTTTTTATGCAAGCCATTATCTTATTAATATTAATAGTATTAATGAGAAAATTTGCTTGGAAACCCATTTTAGACGCTTTACAAACTAGAGAAGACGGCATTCAAGATGCTTTGGATTCTGCTGAAAATGCAAAGTTAGAAATGCAAAACCTTCAAGCTGATAACCAAAAGTTATTACAAGAAGCTAGAGCAGAACGCGAAGAAATGCTTAAAGAAGCACGCGAGATGAAAAACACAATGATTGAAGACGCTAAATCGGAAGCGGAAGCACAAGCAAACAAAATGATAGTACAAGCGCAAGCGGCTATCGAAGGTGCTTCGATAGCCGCTTGCGCTTGTACTATCATTTTGTTTGCTTGTGCTTCCGCTTCCGATTTAGCGTCTTCAATCATTGTGTTTTTCATCTCGCGTGCTTCTTTAAGCATTTCTTCGCGTTCTGCTCTAGCTTCTTGTAATAACTTTTGGTTATCAGCTTGAAGGTTTTGCATTTCTAACTTTGCATTTTCAGCAGAATCCAAAGCATCTTGAATGCCGTCTTCTCTAGTTTGTAAAGCGTCTAAAATGGGTTTCCAAGCAAATTTTCTCATTAATACTATTAATATTAATAAGATAATGGCTTGCATAAAAAATAAGCCCGGTGAAAAATCATGTAATAACTGATCCATGAAAACTATAAATTAGTTGTTAGTGTCTTTTTTTGTTTAATTTGAAAACAGGTCCTGCAACCAACCGTTACAGGATTCTGTTTCTTTTGTTTTTTAGGAAATTCTTATTTCCCTAAGATTAATGCACCGAATGCTAAACCTTCTAATAAGGCTCCGATGATGATCATGGCAGTTTGGATTTTTCCAGCTGCTTCAGGTTGACGAGCAATACCTTCCATTGCTTTTCCACCAATTTGACCTAATCCGATACCACCACCGATAACGATTAATCCTGCTCCAATTAAATTGTACATAGTAATTTGATTTTTATAAATATTAATTAAACAAATTCAATTTTAATGATGATCGTCGTGTTCTTCAACGGCCATACCAATAAATAACGATGATAACATCGTGAAAATAAACGCTTGTAAAAAGGCTACTAAAATTTCGATTACCATAATAAATAATGATAACACTAACGACATTCCTGTAGAAACCACAGGGCCGAAGTCTGCTTTTAAAGTAATCATTAAAGCAATTAAGCTCATCACTACAAAGTGACCTGCTGTTATATTTGCAAACAAACGTATTAATAATGAGAAAGGCTTAATAACTACAAAACCAACAAGCTCGATAACGGCAAGTATTGGACGTAATATATAAGGAACACCTGGCATCCATAAGGTGTGTGCCCAGAAATCTTTAGAACCACTAACTAAGTAAATAATTACCGTGAAAATAGCTAAACATGCTGTTACGGCTATCTGTCCTGTTACGTTAAAACCTAGTGGTGTTAAACCTAATAAGTTTAATATCCAGATAAAGAAAAATACGGTTAAAAGGAAGCCCATAAATTTACGGTACTTTTTCTCTCCAATATTTGGTCTTGCAATTTCATCACGAACATAAATTACTAAAGGTTCTAATACTCTAGCAAATCCTGTTGGAATAGATTTTCCGTTTTTATAACCTCTAGCTAAAGCGCCAAAACCTAATAACATTAATAAACCAGCTAATATCATTCCGAAGGCCGATTTAGTAATAGAGAAATCTAAAACTTTATGTGCATTAGTAGCATGGTGATCTTCATCAAAATTAATTGTAGAAGCACCACTTTCTAATTCGTATATTTTACTGTGAAGTTTTACTAACTTAGTATCACCAGCATCAACAATAACTTTACCGCTATCATCATGGTGAAATTCTGAAGACATGAAGGTTTTTAAACCATTGCTTGTCCAAACAATTACAGGTAAAGGAAAACTGTAGTGTGTACCAGATTCGTTGTGCGTGTAGAAATGAAAATCGTGCGAATCTTTTAAGTGATGTGCAATGTATTCATTAATTTCCTCCTGCGTATCTACTTTGTTGCCTGGTTCATGCTTTGCATCATCTCCATAAGAAGATATTGAAAACAACGCTAAAACTAAAACTGCTATAAACTTGATAGATTTTTTTGCCACCATCATACTTTTTGTAACTATTGTAAATTTATGCTCTGTAAATTTTGTGCAAATGTAAGTAATAATTTAAAAAGTCAGAGGCTTTTTTTAGTTAGATTTTTCTCTAAATAATTTTTGCGCGAAATTTAACTGAAAATTGGCTGTTATTTACTGTTTAAAAGCTTTGAAACACTAACAGCTTCGATGATTAAAAACAGAAATAAGGGTATAACTAACGCAATACGTTCCATTTGCGATAAATTGTCGTTGGCAAAAACGGTAGATTGAAAAATTAAAACAAAGGCACCAATTTTTATAAACATTAAAGTTAAATAAGCATATCCGGCCTGATTTGGTAGTTTTTCGGCTACTATTTCTACGGAAGTATAAACGATTATGGCCGCTATTAAATGAAATAGATAAACATGAAGCAACGAGAACGAAATACTTTCTGTTGTTAAATACGCTTGAAGGTTATAAGCTGCTAGAAATAAAATAAAAAAAATACTGGTGACAACTAGAATACGTTTAGCCATTAATGAGATGTTATATAAGATTGATTTTTTTGAAATGACATGATTTTTACAATCAAGAATGCTATTCAATTTAGAGGGGTTATCAAATCGCGATACTTTGGCGTGTTTATTTCTGCAAGTTAGTAACCTGTTTAATAACGGCAAACATAGCAATAAAAACAGATGCTAAAGTCACAACTTTGTAATACAGTTGGTTGCTGTTATCAAATTTCACATCGAGCCATTCACCTAATTTGCTACCTAAATATATGGTAACACCCATTTGGATAGCCATAGATGAAAAACGAATATAAGGATTAAGCTTCTTTTTCTTTTTGTCTTGTTCCGCCATGGGTTGTGTTTTTTGCGCCACCTTGCATTACGCAGGTTACATTAAAAGTTGCGCCAGGTTCTACAGCTAATTTACTAGCTACCACTTCACCTTCAATATGTGCAGTAGATTTTAATGTTAACGTGCCCGACAATGTTAATGTGCCAGAAAAACGACCTTCAAAATGGGCGTCTGTGCCGTTTAAAGAACCTTTGATAGATCCGCTTTTACCAACTACCACTTTTCCTGGGGTGTTAATACTGCCTTCAATACTACCATCAATTCTAAAATCGCCCTCACTATTAAAGTCGCCAACTATTTTGGTGCCTTTTGCTATTATATTTTGGGAGGAACTTACATCTGACATTTGTTTACTTTTTTTGTTATCTGAAAACATAACGGGTTAGGGTTATTGGTTATTTCTGTTAAGGTAGGGGTCTAAATTTTTATGTATTTGGACAACTTGATAATTAGCCGACGAAATCACGAAGAAAGGTTTCTGTATCTTCTTTTTGTTTTTATCGGTTAATAGTTGCGTGAAGGTTTTTGCAACAGCTTCATTTTTTAAGCCATGTACTAAAACAAAGGTTTTTTCAGCATTGTAAACATCTACGGAAGATGATAGTCTGTAATATTTAATTTCTTTTAAAACGTCATCTAAGGTTTTTTTAAACGTGGTTATAGCCTCTTTTTCGTTTTTATTAAACTGAAAAACAACTTTGTAATTTGTAGTAATGCTATCTATGGCCGTAACAAAATCAGTACTTGAAATTCTAGACAGTAGTTCGGTTTCAATTTTTTGAGCCTGTTTGCCTTCTTTGGTATTGGCATAAGTTACTGCTAAATGATTGATGGCTTTTTTATAAGCTTCAAAACCTAATAAACGTCCGCTAGCAGTCGCTTTTAAAAGTTCGAACTTCGGAACCATAGGTTCGCCGTCAAAACGTTTTATATAGGTTTCACTTTTAGAAATAACTTCGGCATACTCTTGGTTTTCATGCTGTAGGTACAAGGCTTCGTAAAGACTAGCTGGGCTATTTTCATCCTTATCCGAAACTAATTCTGGGTTTTCTAAAATAGTAGCGTAACGCGACTCTGGATAGCTTTTTATAATATCGTTTTTGGCGATCGATGCTTCATCATTTTGACCTAAAATTTCATAAATCTTGTATAAATTATATTTCGAAGGTAGAATTAATCGTTCCTCAGGGTTACTATCTAATAAATCTTGAAATTTCGATTTAGATAATTCATATTCCTTAAATTTCTCTTTATAAATAAGACCTAATTGGTAGTAAGCATAATTACGTTCTTTAGAAATACTATCAATTTCCTTAGTTTCAGTAGGTATTTTAGAAATGTAAAATTGAGGGTCAAATTTCTCTTCATCCGAAGCTAAGGCTAATAAATCGGTTGCGGAACTAGAAACATCATTTCCGGTTGCCGATGCTCCTTTGCTAGACCATCTCCAATTATCTTCTAATTTTCGATTACCCCAAATTTTTACAAATTCATTTTTACCATAAGCCACTGTAGTTGGGTTATAAAAATAGAATTGAGCCGCTTGCCCAGGCAATCCTCGTTGCGGTATGTTATTTCCCGATGTAGGTATATTATTTGCTGTAACTAAGCCGGTGTTCGCATTACGTTCAGCAGCTTCGGCTTGTAGCTGTTCTTCTTCAGCTTTCACTTTAAGGTCGCTTACAAAAGTTTCAAACATGGCTAAACGTTCGGCCTCTGGTAAATGCACTAAATGTAAAATGCTATCGTTCGTTTTTGCAATAGCCTCATAATAAATAACATCTTCTAAATTATCGCGTTTACGTTTAACTATGCGGTAGGGTTTAGAGTTTAATGTTAAGTTGATCATCGTACTATCAAAATAAGCGCCAGCTCTTGCGTATTCCGAATTATCAAAATACATATAAGCCAAAGTTTCATAATTTCTAGCCTGTAATAATTTGTCTTGTGAGTTGGTGCGCAACGATTTGTTATAATAATCAACCGCTAAAGTATCCGAAGCATTACCTAAATGAAACTCACCAATTTGATGAAAAATTTTATCTAAAAATGGTCTGTTTTCTCGATCTTCCTCGAGTTTGGTTAATAATTCTATGGCCTCAAATTTGTCGTCGTTTTCAAAATCAAAATTTTTAAACTTTTCCAAATAAGCCGTAATCATATAGATTCTTGGTGTTTTTCGGTTTAGTTCAATCACTTTATCAAAAGCAATATTCGCACTGTCTCTATAACCTAATTGGTTGTACAGTTGCGCTTGAATAAAGCGGTAACGTCCGCGTTCGTCATTTTTTCTAGTGGCTTGCGCCGCAATTTCAAGTTGCGTTATGGCACTATCCACAGATTTTGTGTTAATATACGCTTGAGCTAACATAGATGTCGCATCGGCCAAATCTTGTTTCTCTAATGCCTCTTGTTTTAGTAAGCGTTTTAAGTTTTTTATAGCCAATTCGTTATTATCTAAACGCATATTGGTTTTTTCGCGCCAGACTTTAGCCTGATTTATTTTATCGCTCGCTGGGTATTTGTAAAGAATGTAGTTGAAAGCTTCCAAAGCGGGAACAAAACGCTGATCGAAATAGCGCGCCTTTCCCAATAGTAAATACGCTTCATCCATTTGCGGATTCACCTCCTTACCATTAATATTCATACTATGTTTCTGAATCGCTTTTACAGCCTTTTCTTCAGCACGCGTAAAATCTTCGTTTTTAGATTGCCCAGGCAGCATAACTTCTTCGCGTATCTGCATGCGCTCAATGGGTAGCACATCCCAATAATTATCAAAATAAGCCATGTTTAGGCTATTTTGCCCTTGTTCTAAAGCAATATTACCGTTATAAAGCGTGTTAAATTCAGTGGTTACTGCATGAAAATTTCGACTTACAAATTTGTCTTTTTTTCGGGAGCAACTCACCACTAAAATAGTTGTAAGTAATAAGGTTAGTATGGTTTTAAACGCTGTTTTCAATTCGGGAATTTTTAGTCTAAAATAATAACTGTTTACGCTTGCTATTATTATATAGCGAGGTAAAAATAAGCATCTTTTTGGATTTAAACCCGTTACTTACTTAAATTATCCCATTTGGCATACGGCGGCGTTTCAATAAAACACATCTTTTTTGGTTCTATTTTGGCGTTCCCTAAAAAGGGCCGGGCTTTCCGCTGTATCTTTTTTTGGGCGTTCTATGTTGTTTTGGCTTTACTTAAATTAGTGCGGAAATCAATAGCGTTTCGTGCGATTTCAAACCACAAAAAAAGGATGCCGCATCAATCCCTAACGCGGGTAAAACCGCCAAGATTTGTTTACGAATTCATTTGTTTTACTGAAATAATATCGGGTATGCACAAAACCTTAGCAAATAGGCCTGCGTTAGGGATTGTAGTGGATAGCCCAAAGCCTGACGCAGGAAGTGCGAGGACTTGTAACGCAAAGCCCGACCCGAAGGGTAACGCCCTAAATATTATCGGAAGCGTACCACTGCGCAAAAGAGCTGTCGGTTTCTTGTAATTTTAGTGAGTGTAAACTGATGTGGTTTGGTAGGCGATTCTTAATTTTTTGAGCAAAATCGAGCACCATCATTTCGCTAGTGGGTTGGTAATCTACCAATAATACGTTGTGGTCGCGGGCTTGAAGTTCTTTGGCAAGCTCGACGTGTGGCGTGTTTTGGTTGAAAACGGTAGCATGATCGAAAACATCTACAATTTCTTCTTTTACAATTTTTTTAAGGTCGCCAAAATCGATTACCATACCGTATTTTACGTTGGTAGAATCTGTTATAGGTTTCCCTATTACAGTTACCGATAGTTTGTAACTGTGGCCGTGTACGTTTTTACATTTACCATCGTACCCGTAAAGGGCATGACCAGTTTCGAAAGAGAATTGTTTTGTAATTCGAATGTTATTACCCATTATCTTTTTTTTCTACGGTTTACTACGTAAACTACTATTAATACTATACCTAAGATCAGAAAAAGTCCATTTCCGCTTAAAAATGAGAGAGTGTCCATATTGTGGTTTTACTGTGTTTGGAATTTTTATCAAAGTTAAGTTTTTTGAGAGAGCGGTATAAATATTTTTCGAAATTTTATTATCAAGGGTACGCCACGGGCTATAATCCAAAAGGTTAGAGCGATAAAAATACCGTGAAGTTGGTAGCCTAGGCTGTCTAACCAAAATAATATGGGGATAAAAACGAGGTTGGTGGCGAATAAAAGGACATTTCTAAGGAATTTCATTTTGCCAAGACCTTTAAAAATACCATCGTAAATAAAGGCTAATGCGCAAAATGGCTGCATGAGTAGAACCAGCCAAAAGGTGTTATAAAAAAGCGATAAAACTTCGGGGTCTTTACTAAAAAGGCGTCCTAAAGGATAATAAAATAAGACTCCGAAAAGGGCTAAAGCAAAACCGGTAGCTATGCCATAACGTATAAGTTTGTTACCTAATTGTAGTAAAACAGGGTAGGCTTTGGCACCGTATAATTTACCCGACAAAATATTACCGGCACTCGCATAACCATCGACAAAAAAGGCGGCGAAAAACCATAAATTAATGCAAATGGTATAGGCTGCAATATGGGCTGCACCGTAGCCTGTGGCAAAACGGGTGGCAAAATATAGTGTGATATTTAAGGCTAAAGTGCGGACAAATAAATTAAGAATCATGATGATGAATTTATTAATCTCTTTGTGCAGCGGAAAGCTGGGTTTTAAAGGAATATCTGTTTTTTTAAGCACGTATATGGCTGCCAAAAGCGCCATTGTAATTTGAGCTATTAAGCTGGCGTAAGCAGCACCTTTTATATTCATGGCAGGAATGTAATTAGTGATGCCAAATACAAAAATATAATCTAGAACAATGTTTAGTAATGCACCAATAGAGGCAATTACCATGGGGTAATAGGTGTTTTGGAGTCCGCGAAATACACCAAAAACAGCCATAGTAAAAAGTGTAAAGGGAAAGCCAAAAACGCGAATTTGGTAATAATCTACCGTATAATCTAGAATGCTACCCGTGGCATTATAGAGTTTGAAAATAGTTTCAGCAAACGGGTATGTGCCAACAATAATTAATACACTAAGTAAGGTAACTATTAATATAGCTTGGGCAGGTAGGTTTTTAATAGCATCTAATTTATTGGCACCTAAATATTGCGATATGATTGATGAAATTGCGCTTCGAGTTTGTCCCAAAACCCAAATAAGCATCGAAATAAAAGTACCAACAATACCAACTGCAGCTAACGATTCGGTTGCGTTGGTATCAATGTTTCCGATAATTGCGGTATCGGTAATCGACAGGATGGGTTCGGAAATTCCGGCAATTAACGCAGGAATTGCTAATTTATTTATATATTTAAAACTTATGTTTGTGTTCACGAAGTGGTATTAGAAATGATTCTTAATTCTATTTTGTGGGTTTGGGCTTACATGAGTTGTTTTTAATGTTTACTTTTACATTAGTTATAAGCCGCAAATTTAGTATTTAATATTATAGTTATTATGAAGAATATTTTAGTTCCCGTTGGATCGTCGAAAAACGCCGTAAGTCATTTACAATATGCAGTTGATTTTGCAGAAGCTGTAGGCGCGAAACTTTTTGTTGTACAAATTTATAATGTTTACACTAAGGCTGGAACAATGATTCGGGTTGATGACTTGATACAGCGTGAAAGTCAGGCTTTTTTAGATAATTTAGTAGCTCAAATTGATAAAAAAAGCGTTGAGGTTATCGTAAAAGTTTTAAAAGGAAAATTAGTTGATACTCTTGAAAAAGCTTGTAAAGCTGCCGATGTAGATTTAATTTTAGTAGAACCAAGAACAAACTCTATTAAAGATGAAGTGTATTTGGGGAAAACTTCAGGAAAAATTATTAAACAAACTAATATACCGGCACTAATTGTGCCAGAAGGTTATGTATTTAAACCCGTGAAAAGTGTTTTGCTGGCTATGAAATCGGCCATTATCAAAAGGAAAAAAGCGTTAAATCCGTTAATTGAAATAAAGGATATTTTTAAAGCTGAAGTGAATTTACTTCTAGTGAAAACACCGTATTATAATGAAGGTGATTTTGATGTGAATGAAACTTTAGAAACTTTAGCAAACAGCATAACTAAAAGTGGAAATGCAACAACGTTTCAAGGGGTGTTAGAGCATTACAGATCGCATAACCCAGATATGCTTTGTGTGGTACGCCGTAAACGTGGGTTCTTTGCTAAGAAATGGGAGAAAAATGCGATTCTTAAAAAAGATTTTCACAGTAAACTACCAGTATTAGTATTACGCGGATTGAAATAAACAAAAACAGGATAATGTAAAAATATAAAAAAGCCTAACTTTTAAAGTTAGGCTTTTTTTTGTGGCTTGCTTAGATATTTTATTCTACTAATAAGCTATAAATAAACTCCGGGTGGCCACGTTCGCCATCGGTATTTGTTAAGGCGATTAGTTGTAGTTTATAAAGGTTACCATCGGTATCGTTTATTACATAAAAACATATTCGTTTTTAATGACGGTAAAGTTGATGGACCACCACTATTTCTCCAGCTATTGCCAATACCACGTTGGTCTGTAGAGAAGTTAGATGCATCAACATCTGCAAGTGTAAAATCGGTGTAATTTAGAGTGGTTTCTATCTCAGTATCCACCATGTACACTTGTACGTCGGCCTTTGTATTGTTTACCACAAAATCGGAAAACCCATAAGCACCATAACCCACGATTTCATTTGTGAAAACGGTAAAGTTTAAATCCCAGTTTTCTTTTTTAGGTTCAACAGAAACTACGTTTTCAGTATTAAAACTGAAGAAGGTGTAGTTAAATTCAGTATTTTTAGATAGTGTTACTTCTTTGTGGGTTGTAGCATCTAAATCGGCATATTGTAAAATATAATTGTCACCGCTTTTCAGAATTCTAATTTTTTTCCATCCTCTGGCATCTCCCGATATAGCAACACTTCCTGTAGAGGCAGGTTCTGTACCAACTTCATCACCTAAGTTTATTAGATAAACGGGGTTGTTTTCATCAGTATCAGAAATTTCCGAAATGGCAGTTTCTGTAATATCACCATTTGGAGCATCGATATAAATTTGAGACCCAGCAGAACCCACGACGGCTTTCGTTTGAAAATCTAAAACTTCTGTATCTGTGGAATTGACGGCATCTATATCTGTTACCGATAGTTTGGCCGCAGTCATATAAATAGATCCGTTAAGGGCTACTCTAAACTCAGACCCGGAATAGAAGCCTAAATCCCATGAGTCACGCTGTACTGCTGTAGATGTGCTAGTGCTCAAGTCAATATATACTTGATTTTGTTCATTAGAACCACCAGTATTAGGGGCTAGCGCAGCACCATCAATAACAACTTTAATAAGTTCGGTTGGACCATCGTCTTCACTACAACTGGTTATTGAAAAAATGGAAATGCATAGAATAAGTGTGATTAATTTGTTTAACATAGTTACTGATTTTAAAATTAAGATTATATAGTAGTTTTAAATAAAATGAACGCCCGTAGCCCAGTAAAAGGCCGTCTCCGTTAGATGAGTGCACACCACCAGTGGTTTGGCTAACATTAACACGGGTAATATCGAGTAAGTTTCGGCCGCCAAGTGTGGCTTGAAATTGGTTATTGTAAACGATTTTTTTTATGGAAGCATCCAACCAATTATATGCATCGGTTGTTGTTTTTTCGTAAAGAGTATTGTTGTCGGTATCGGCGCCAATAGCGTAATAATCTTGTTGTTTTCCATTATATTTTAACAGAAGCGTGAAGGCGGTATGCCACTTTTTAACCTGGTAA
>NZ_JAUFQP010000008.1 GCF_030409805.1 Algibacter miyuki
GTTTCGGCCTGTTCAATCGCGCAAATTTTCACGTTTTCGGCTTTTAGTTTTTCAACTAAACCCATCGTGTTTCAATATATTCCCACGCCACAGTATCGGTACTTCCTAAAGCTGTTTTATGAATATCCTTGTGTGGTGGCGTTGCCGTAATGCCACAGAGGTAGATTTTTTCAACTAAAAACGCATCACTCGTTCTAAACACCGATCCAATATTATTTAAACTTCTAATGTTGTCAAGCACAATAATTACAGGTGTTTTCGCTGCTTCCTTAAAGTCGTCAACACTCAATCGGTCCAGTTCACTATTTTTTAATTTACGCATGATACTTGATGAATTATATTTTATTCCGCGAAAGCGAAACATTTTTATTTAATTAAATTTGGTTTTTTATGGCGTTCCCCAAGGGTCGGGCTTTCTGTAGTCGCTTTTTGTGTTGCATAGGTGCAACAACACAAAAAGAGCTCCAACAATGCTCCAATCCCTAACGCGCCACGGTTATGTGCTTACTCAAGCCTGAAAATTGTTTTATAAATCACAACTAAAATCGGTGGTTGTCCATAAACTTAAAATTGTGAACAATTAGCGATAACTTCTAGGCGTTCCACTTCAAAAAAAATAGAATAATAGTTACTTTAGCAAACTTACTAAAACAGATATCCATTGGCAACAAAAAGTAAAAAAGTAACTCCGTTAATGAAACAATATAATGCTATCAAGGCGAAATACCCCGATGCATTGTTATTATTTAGAGTAGGCGATTTTTACGAAACCTTTGGTTCGGATGCTGTTAAAACGGCCGGTATTTTAGGGATTATTTTAACCAAACGTGGAGCCGGTAGCGAAAGCGAAATAGAACTTGCCGGTTTTCCGCATCATTCTTTAAACACCTATTTGCCTAAGTTGGTAAAAGCAGGCGAACGCGTGGCTATTTGCGACCAACTCGAAGATCCAAAACAAACCAAAAATATTGTAAAACGTGGCGTTACTGAATTGGTAACACCGGGCGTAGCTTTAAACGATGAGGTTTTAGTGTCTAAATCGAACAATTTTTTATGTTCTGTTTATTTCGATAAAAAAAATATAGGAATTTCGTTTTTAGATATTTCAACCGGGGAATTTTTAACTTCTCAAGGTAATGCGGAGTATATCGATAAGTTACTGCAAAATTTTAGCCCCAGTGAGGTTTTAGTCTCTAAACAAAAACGCGCTAAGTTTAATGAAACTTTTGGCGACGATTTTCACACGTTTTATTTAGAAGATTGGGTATATCAAACCGATTATGCTTACGAGACTCTAGTAAAACATTTTGATACTAAAACACTTAAAGGTTCGGTGTTGAAGATTTACAAGAAGGCGTGATTGCTTCCGGATCTATTCTTCATTATTTAGGCGAAACACAGCATCATAAACTGCAACACATCACATCAATTTCTCGTATTGCAGAAGATGATTATGTGTGGATGGATCGTTTCACTATTCGAAACTTAGAACTTTATAATTCTACAAATAATAATGCCGTAACGCTTTTAAATGTTATTGATAAAACCATTTCACCCATGGGTGGCAGGTTGCTAAAACGTTGGTTGGCATTACCGTTAAAGAGTGTAGCCAAAATAAAACTACGTCATGAGGTAGTTCATTTTTTAACGTCCGAAGATGCTACGCTTTTAAGTATTCAAAACCATATTAAAGGCATTGGTGATTTAGAGCGATTAATTTCTAAGGTGGCTACTACTAAAGTGAATCCGCGCGAGGTTATTCAACTTAAAAATTCATTAGAAGCTATAGTTCCTATAAAAACTTTAGCGTCCGATTGCGATAACGATTCCTTAAAAATTATTGGAGATACGTTACAAAGTTGTAATGTGTTGCGTGCTAAAATTAAAGAAACTTTAAATGAAGAAGCGCCTGTAAATGTTTTAAAAGGAAATAGTATTGCTGAAGGATTCTCTAAAGAATTAGATGAATTACGAGCACTTTCAACCTCAGGGAAAGATTATTTAAATGGCATGCTCGAACGCGAAAGCGAACGCACAGGGATTACTTCGCTTAAGATAGCTTCGAATAACGTATTTGGGTATTATATAGAAGTTCGAAACACGCATAAAGATAAGGTGCCCGAAGAGTGGATTAGAAAACAAACTTTGGTAAATGCAGAACGTTATATTACCGAAGAATTAAAAGAATACGAAGCCAAAATTTTAGGTGCCGAAGATAAAATACAAGCCATTGAGCAAAAATTATTTGCTGAATTGGTAAGTTGGATGAACCAATATATCAAGGCCGTGCAACAAAATGCTTATTTAATTGGGCAAATAGATTGTTTGTGTGGGTTTGCTCAACTGGCAAAAGATAATAATTACGTGTACCCAGTTATTGATGAGTCGCACGATTTAGAAATTAAAGAAGGACGTCACCCTGTAATTGAAAAACAATTGCCTATTGGCGAAGATTATATTGCCAACGATGTGTTTTTAGATAGAACCACACAACAACTTATCATGATTACTGGGCCTAATATGTCTGGTAAATCGGCTATTTTACGTCAAACCGCACTTATTGTGCTATTGGCTCAAATGGGAAGTTTTGTGCCTGCAAAAGAGGCTCGGATTGGTTTGGTTGATAAAATATTTACGAGAGTAGGTGCCAGTGATAATATTTCGATGGGCGAATCGACGTTTATGGTAGAAATGAACGAGACGGCGTCTATTCTAAATAACATCTCAGAACGCAGTTTGGTTCTTTTAGATGAAATTGGACGTGGTACGAGTACTTATGATGGTATTTCGATTGCTTGGGCTATTAGCGAGTACTTGCATGAGCACCCGGCGAAACCGAAAACCTTATTCGCGACGCATTATCATGAACTGAATGAAATGACGGAAACTTTTGGACGTATTAAAAATTTCAACGTTTCAGTAAAAGAATTAAAAGATAATGTGCTTTTCTTGAGAAAGCTAGTTGAAGGGGGAAGTGCGCATAGTTTCGGAATTCATGTGGCAAAAATGGCGGGCATGCCACAACAAGTTTTACGTCGTGCCAACAAAATTTTAGAGAAGTTAGAAAAGTCGCATTCGAGTGAAGAACTCACAAATAAAGTAAAATCGATGCAAGACGACATGCAGCTCAGTTTTTTTAATTTAGACGACCCTTTACTGGAAAATATTAAAGAAGAAATTTTAGACATTGATATTGATACACTTACACCGGTAGAAGCGCTTATGAAATTGAATGAAATCAAGCGTATGTTGCTAAAGAAAAAACAAGGTTAAAAGTTTTTTTAAATTTTTTTCAAAAAGGCTTTGGTAATCCAATAAAAGTCTTAAATTTGCAACCGCAATAGCAATATTGCTCGTTCATTAAAAGACTGCGAAAGTAGCTCAGGGGTAGAGCATCACCTTGCCAAGGTGGGGGTCGCGGGTTCAAATCCCGTCTTTCGCTCTGAGAATTTTTGCCTTAAAATATTCCAATGCTGAAGTGGTGGAATTGGTAGACACGTTGGACTTAAAATCCAATGTCCATTAGGACGTACGGGTTCAAGTCCCGTCTTCAGTACTATAACCGTTGTTAATCGATTGATTTTCAGCGGTTTTTTATTTTTAATACTTAATTCTTGCCAACCATTTGCCAACCATTTTTAAAAACACTCATTTACACGTGTTTTGATTTTTACCTATACGCGCGAACAGATAGTAACGAAGTTTTTTTGACTTTTGTTTATGTGCGCGAACAGATAACCACGAAGTTTAAAATAATTCATTAGATTGATAAACATAAAACTAAAATTAAAACCTCATCAAGTTGCATAATGATGAGGTTTTAATATTCTGCTTACGGTTATTAATGTATAAACACTTTTTATTTTCTACTTATACACTGGGACTGGTTCAAAAGCGGCTTCTATAAATTTCCATGTACCGGCACCGTCGGGTTTTACACTCATTATGTAACCATGTCTTACGGTTGTATCTCCTTCAATGGTAAATTCTACTTTACAATAAAAGTTAGGAACATCAACACCGTTAATGTTGGTAAATCCTTTTAATTGCGTCATTAATTCATTACTTACAACATGCTCTCCCTCGATGTAGTAAGGTTCAAATAATCTGTTTCCTAAATCTGAATTAATAATATTATCATTTTCAGTAATGGCGGCCTTTCCGATTAATTGCGTTGTCATTGCACTATTTGCCGTCGAACTTCCAAAAGATAAATACTCGTTTTGATAGTGTTTTAACGGTGTGGCTAGTAGTGATTTTCTACGTCTTAAATTATTTGCTGGCGACAATCTTAAATTTTTCGCTGTTTCAGGGCTGAAAATTCCCGTTGGTGCCGCGGCAAAATCATCATTCCATAAACGCTCAGTTAAAACACCGGAAACATCTTTACAGTCTTTTATAAAAATATCAGTATCTCTGTCAGTATCTAAGGTCGGGTAATCTTCCCTTTGGTACCGTCTTTGTTTTTCTTCGTCGTAAACGCCTGCAATGTATTTCGAGATTGACGAATAAGGGTTTTTTATTGCTGTTATGTTTGAAACCCAATTCGCCTTTCCGTTAGGCTCGTCCAATCCCATAATACCTTCAACTTCACCGCCTTTCTCATAACCTAATTCAACACTAGAAAAAACAAAGTCCTCTGCAGTATGTTTTTTTACGTTGGCCAATGGTATAGGCAATACAATTACAATGTTAGGATTGAAAAAATATTCAAAATCCTCGGCAATAATTAGGTCCTGGTTGTTTATACTTTGAAACCCGACATGAACATTTAATACAGATTGCAATGTTTGCGTATAATCTTTAAAAGATGTTGTGAACTTTTTATACAGTTCATCGGCTAACCCGAAATTACGCAACCAATGGCCACTGTATGCGCTTAAATAAGCAAATTCACCATCTTGTGAGTATCCTAATTCGGTACGTCCTAATATGGACGCTTTAAACCTATTTGATTTTCCGTGATTAACTGTGATAGTCTCTCACCTAAATCATGCAATGTTATTGCTTTTGTTGATGTCGTTGCAAACGTGCTACTTTCTGTTAGTATCATTTCAACGTTAATGTCTCTACAATTGATTTCTAAACGGCTTCGTGTTCCGCTACCACCTTTTAACAATTGGCTGAATTGTAATGATGCTGATTCACCTGATTTTAAATTAAGAACCTCATTAACATTGAAAGTCTGTGCGATTTCGTCATAAGTGGAAATATTATCAGCGTACCAAATCACTATTTCTCTATCGTAATCATAATCAGTACCGTTTTATAAATGGCAACTCTTAGCCAGAATCTTGAAAAATCGGTGTTCTCGTTTCTTATAACATCGGGGGTAAATGAGATAGACAAGTCCATGTTTAAAACGCTCCTCAATTTTGAGTTTGCAAAAAACATCATTTCATTTGTTCCATCAGAAAACCTGTCACCTATTTTGGTATTAGGATATGGGTTTTGTGCATTTTCGTGCGATTTAGATTTTATAAGCAATGGTACGCATACGGACGAACCACGTTCGTTTCCTTTATCATCTGTATAATTATACATATATGCCGTATCATCATTATTGCTAACCTCGTATGTTGATGTTAAAAATATTTCTCTATCATCAATAGTTAGGTCTTTTGTTGCTAATTCAGGAATAGTGATTTGATCAATTGTTGTTGTGCTTTCAATTTCTAATTTTTCACTTTCACGTGCTTTAAAAAGTTTGTCAAAACCGCCTGAATTAATTTTAACAGAAAGTTCGTTGTTTTCTAGGTTGTAAATCGTCTCAAGTGTACTGGTGTATAGTTCAACCCATTCATCAGTATTTGGGTTTTGACCCTCTTTTTTAATTGAAACTACTTCGTTAATGCCGTAATTTTCCAATACATCAACTATATAATCTAAGCCGTCATTAGTAAATTTTAAACTTGCTGAATAATTTGTAACTATCCCGATGTTTTCAATTGTTCTTACAAATTCCTCATCCGCTGTCTCGTAACCAATAGGATCTGTAATTATGAGGTCAGGCTTATGTGTCGACGATAAAGTATGACGTATATTTTCGTAGTATGCTGCGTTAGTTAGTACCATTTTTTCTGTTTTTAATTTAATTACTAATGTGTTTTTGTTTTAGGTGTTTTGGGGTAGTATTTAACTCACTATATGAATGGTTAATTATTACCCTTTTAGGTGTTTTTAATTTTCGGTTAATTATTACCCCTTTTTTTATTAAATCCTTTCTTAATTGCTCATGTAAATTTTCGGAATGTTTTATTATTATTTGTTTTAATTTCTTTTTAGGCTTGTCTCTTTTGTTAGGTTTTAAAGTATCTAGCCAGTATGTAATATCTGAATAGTTGTTTAACTCCTTTTTAATTGATTTTATCAACTTACTTTTGTTAATAGTCTTATCGTAATAAACGACCCTTTCAAACCTTTTTAAAAGAAAATGTAAGGCCTTATTTAGTGTTGTTTTATTTATATCTTCAAAAGTTTTAATACCTGTTTCCGTATTGAAATCAATAGACTTTTTATGCGCGATTTCAATTCTTAATGTATGTTTGCTTATTCCGTATTGTTCGGATTTATTGTAAATTTTTATCCTGTAATTATTGTGTAATACTTCAGCGTACCGCCTTTTAAACTTAAACTCAAACGGCAAACCTCGATTGAACAGCAAGCCAGTAATAAATAATTGGGGGCAAAAGTCAGGCGTAGTGTTGATCCCGAATTCTATGTTTTGAAATATCATTTTATTTGGTTTACAATCAAACAATAGACATAAATGCTTATTTATTTCTAAAATATTATCCAGTGTAAATATATTCCCGTTATAACCCTTGTAGTTTCTAACCGTTTTGTAATTCGGTGCCTTGATCTCGTTTAGAGAATTATGTAATTTATGAATACTTCCAGTAAATAAAATTAACCCACTATCGTAAATTGTAATTTTACAATAGTGGTACATGGCTATTTTTTTTGCAGCCAATAACCCCGTTTTTTCTGAAACCTCCGTTTTAAACTCGAGATACGGCAAACTTTCAAGGCGTTTCCTATCTATGTTTAAAAGCTTTATTTTTATGTAATCAATCAAAAGGAAATAGTTATATTTGCGTGTATGTAATGCGTTGCCAGTGTTACTGCATTTGAACAAAAAAAAGAGAGCCTTTGAACAGCTCTCTTTTTTTGTTTTGTTCTTGCTGTAATGTTTCTAGTTTATTATAAAAACTTCCTTAAATCGGTTGTGTAGTAGTTTTGGTAAAACTCAATTGTTAGGGTGCTGTAATCTTCGGAAAATCTAAAAACAACTAGGTTTCTTTTTCTTTGAGTGTCTCCCTTGTAAACGTTTTTTTTAGAGGTTTTAAATAAACCTGTAATGTATTTAGTCCACTTGTTTCCCTCTCGTATCTTTAACCAAAAAACAGGCATAGATTGAGCGCAATTTTGATTAACACTAATATTGATGAGGTTGGAAAATACAGGGTTTGCGCTACATTTTTGAAGTTCGTAATGTTTCACGCTTTTATATTTGCCCTCGTTTATTTCCTTGTAAACGTGAGTGACTGGTTGAGGTGTTTGCGTTGCCATCGTATTACTATTTAAGTTCAACGAAAGCATTTTCAATATCGGTACGTAAATAATATACACGTCCCCCGATTTGCTTTGCCTTTAATATTCCTTTTTTAGTCCAGTTGTGAACACTCGAGAGGTTTATTTTAAGCATTTCGGCAACCTCAACACGTGTTAAATACTGTTTAGGCTCTTTGGGTTGAAAGTGTTTTTGAGGTCTTCTAATTGAGTTTTTACACCCTTAATAATGGCCGTTTGAAGTTGTTCAGGGGTTACTTGAATAAATTGTACTTGTGGCATTTTGCTAAATATTTTAGATTAATATTCGGCTAAATTGCAACGCTTTAGAAGTGTTTAAATACTACTAACTTTTAACTAACTAAAGATTTTATTTTGCTTTATTGTCAATGTAATTATTAAATGACCCTTTTAAGGTGTCTAAAAATATAGTTTTGCTTCCTGTTCTATAAGTAAACTTTGTGATTGCCTGATCTATGTGTTTTAATTCAGTACCAAAAACCTCTTGAACTCTTTTGAATATATCTTCCTGTTTACCCTTTAAATTTCCGTTTTCAATTAGAGCCTTTGTTAATTCTATGAGTTCGGTTTTATTTCCGTGCCATTGTATTGATCCTGTTTTTTGCTCATTGATATTTAACTTTTCATTTAAAAACGTCAAAATAGATTCAAAGGCAAAATTAACCTGTTTCCGCTTAACTTCATTAATTTCCTTTTGAGGTGTTTTAATCATGTCCAGTACTTCAGTCATGATATTGCATCCTAAAAATTCTGTTTTAATAAAAAAGTTTCCGTCTTTTAGTTCAATATATTCCGTATTCTCAAAACATGCTTTGTAAAAAGATATATTTTCTTTTACAAACCTTTGTAAACTAGCATCTTCGTAAACTGTTTTAAAGTTTTCAAAATCTGAATTAAAACTATTTTTAAATTCGTTTGCTGAAAAGTATAATTTTAGGTAATCCATTTGAACAGTGTTTTTTGCGTTGCCTTGATAAATATACAAAACCCTCTTAACACGTTTAAAAGGGTTTGTTTTATTGTTGTTTATGAGGCTTGTTTTTCTTCAATAATGGCCTGTCTTAAGCGGCTTAATTGTTCCTTTACTTCTAATTTTTCTTCATATCCTCTTTGCACCCCTTTAAGTTCGTTCTCTACTTTGTTAATTATGAGAAAATCACAATCCCAGTGTCTAAGGCGCACTCTTTGAAATATTCAAACCTATCCGTTAAAATCATATACGAATCCTTAGTACATTCATTTGGTAAATCTGACATCCATTCCAGGCACTTCAATCCATGCTCAAAACTATTAATAGCCTGAAGCAATAACAACTGATTCCCTTTTTGCAAGTTTGCTGCGTTTTCTTCTTTTTTAATTCAATTGCGGTTTGTTCTTTCATAATATATAAAGTTTAATTGTTTACTGCGTTTTTAATAACAGTTAGGTTTGTTTTTTTGTGTTGCTTTTGTGCTTGTAATGTATAGAAATACATTACAAGCACAAAAGCAACACAAAAAAACAAACCTAACTGTTATTAAAAACGCAGTAAACAATTAAACTTTATATATTATGAAAGAACAAACCGCAATTGAATTAAAAAAAGAAGAAAACGCAGCAAACTTGCAAAAAGGGAATCAGTTGTTATTGCTTCAGGCTATTAATAGTTTTGAGCATGGATTGAAGTGCCTGGAATGGATGTCAGATTTACCAAATGAATGTACTAAGGATTCGTATATGATTTTAACGGATAGGTTTGAATATTTCAAAGAGTGCGCCTTAGACACTGGGGATTGTGATTTTCTCATAATTAACAAAGTAGAGAACGAACTTAAAGGGGTGCAAAGAGGATATGAAGAAAAATTAGAAGTAAAGGAACAATTAAGCCGCTTAAGACAGGCCATTATTGAAGAAAAACAAGCCTCATAAACAACAATAAAACAAACCCTTTTAAACGTGTTAAGAGGGTTTTGTATATTTATCAAGGCAACGCAAAAAACACTGTTCAAATGGATTACCTAAAATTATACTTTTCAGCAAACGAATTTAAAAATAGTTTTAATTCAGATTTTGAAAACTTTAAAACAGTTTACGAAGATGCTAGTTTACAAAGGTTTGTAAAAGAAAATATATCTTTTTACAAAGCATGTTTTGAGAATACGGAATATATTGAACTAAAAGACGGAAACTTTTTTATTAAAACAGAATTTTTAGGATGCAATATCATGACTGAAGTACTGGACATGATTAAAACACCTCAAAAGGAAATTAATGAAGTTAAGCGGAAACAGGTTAATTTTGCCTTTGAATCTATTTTGACGTTTTTAAATGAAAAGTTAAATATCAATGAGCAAAAAACAGGATCAATACAATGGCACGGAAATAAAACCGAACTCATAGAATTAACAAAGGCTCTAATTGAAAACGGAAATTTAAAGGGTAAACAGGAAGATATATTCAAAAGAGTTCAAGAGGTTTTTGGTACTGAATTAAAACACATAGATCAGGCAATCACAAAGTTTACTTATAGAACAGGAAGCAAAACTATATTTTTAGACACCTTAAAAGGGTCATTTAATAATTACATTGACAATAAAGCAAAATAAAATCTTTAGTTAGTTAAAAGTTAGTAGTATTTAAACACTTCTAAAGCGTTGCAATTTAGCCGAATATTAATCTAAAATATTTAGCAAAATGCCACAAGTACAATTTATTCAAGTAACCCCTGAACAACTTCAAACGGCCATTATTAAGGGTGTAAAAACTCAATTAGAAGACCTCAAAAAACACTTTCAACCCAAAGAGCCTAAACAGTATTTAACACGTGTTGAGGTTGCCGAAATGCTTAAAATAAACCTCTCGAGTGTTCACAACTGGACTAAAAAAGGAATATTAAAGGCAAAGCAAATCGGGGGACGTGTATATTATTTACGTACCGATATTGAAAATGCTTTCGTTGAACTTAAATAGTAATACGATGGCAACGCAAACACCTCAACCAGTCACTCACGTTTACAAGGAAATAAACGAGGGCAAATATAAAAGCGTGAAACATTACGAACTTCAAAAATGTAGCGCAAACCCTGTATTTTCCAACCTCATCAATATTAGTGTTAATCAAAATTGCGCTCAATCTATGCCTGTTTTTTGGTTAAAGATACGAGAGGGAAACAAGTGGACTAAATACATTACAGGTTTATTTAAAACCTCTAAAAAAAACGTTTACAAGGGAGACACTCAAAGAAAAAGAAACCTAGTTGTTTTTAGATTTTCCGAAGATTACAGCACCCTAACAATTGAGTTTTACCAAAACTACTACACAACCGATTTAAGGAAGTTTTTATAATAAACTAGAAACATTACAGCAAGAACAAAACAAAAAAAGAGAGCTGTTCAAAGGCTCTCTTTTTTTTGTTCAAATGCAGTAACACTGGCAACGCATTACATACACGCAAATATAACTATTTCCTTTTGATTGATTACATAAAAATAAAGCTTTTAAACATAGATAGGAAACGCCTTGAAAGTTTGCCGTATCTCGAGTTTAAAACGGAGGTTTCAGAAAAAACGGGGTTATTGGCTGCAAAAAAAATAGCCATGTACCACTATTGTAAAATTACAATTTACGATAGTGGGTTAATTTTATTTACTGGAAGTATTCATAAATTACATAATTCTCTAAACGAGATCAAGGCACCGAATTACAAAACGGTTAGAAACTACAAGGGTTATAACGGGAATATATTTACACTGGATAATATTTTAGAAATAAATAAGCATTTATGTCTATTGTTTGATTGTAAACCAAATAAAATGATATTTCAAAACATAGAATTCGGGATCAACACTACGCCTGACTTTTGCCCCCAATTATTTATTACTGGCTTGCTGTTCAATCGAGGTTTGCCGTTTGAGTTTAAGTTTAAAAGGCGGTACGCTGAAGTATTACACAATAATTACAGGATAAAAATTTACAATAAATCCGAACAATACGGAATAAGCAAACATACATTAAGAATTGAAATCGCGCATAAAAAGTCTATTGATTTCAATACGGAAACAGGTATTAAAACTTTTGAAGATATAAATAAAACAACACTAAATAAGGCCTTACATTTTCTTTTAAAAAGGTTTGAAAGGGTCGTTTATTACGATAAGACTATTAACAAAAGTAAGTTGATAAAATCAATTAAAAAGGAGTTAAACAACTATTCAGATATTACATACTGGCTAGATACTTTAAAACCTAACAAAAGAGACAAGCCTAAAAAGAAATTAAAACAAATAATAATAAAACATTCCGAAAATTTACATGAGCAATTAAGAAAGGATTTAATAAAAAAAGGGGTAATAATTAACCGAAAATTAAAAACACCTAAAAGGGTAATAATTAACCATTCATATAGTGAGTTAAATACTACCCCAAAACACCTAAAACAAAAACACATTAGTAATTAAATTAAAAACAGAAAAAAATGGTACTAACTAACGCAGCATACTACGAAAATATACGTCATACTTTATCGTCGACACATAAGCCTGACCTCATAATTACAGATCCTATTGGTTACGAGACAGCGGATGAGGAATTTGTAAGAACAATTGAAAACATCGGGATAGTTACAAATTATTCAGCAAGTTTAAAATTTACTAATGACGGCTTAGATTATATAGTTGATGTATTGGAAAATTACGGCATTAACGAAGTAGTTTCAATTAAAAAAGAGGGTCAAAACCCAAATACTGATGAATGGGTTGAACTATACACCAGTACACTTGAGACGATTTACAACCTAGAAAACAACGAACTTTCTGTTAAAATTAATTCAGGCGGTTTTGACAAACTTTTTAAAGCACGTGAAAGTGAAAAATTAGAAATTGAAAGCACAACAACAATTGATCAAATCACTATTCCTGAATTAGCAACAAAAGACCTAACTATTGATGATAGAGAAATATTTTTAACATCAACATACGAGGTTAGCAATAATGATGATACGGCATATATGTATAATTATACAGATGATAAAGGAAACGAACGTGGTTCGTCCGTATGCGTACCATTGCTTATAAAATCTAAATCGCACGAAAATGCACAAAACCCATATCCTAATACCAAAATAGGTGACAGGTTTTCTGATGGAACAAATGAAATGATGTTTTTTGCAAACTCAAAATTGAGGAGCGTTTTAAACATGGACTTGTCTATCTCATTTACCCCCGATGTTATAAGAAACGAGAACACCGATTTTTCAAGATTCTGGCTAAGAGTTGCCATTTATAAAAACGGTACTGATTATGATTACGATAGAGAAATAGTGATTTGGTACGCTGATAATATTTCCACTTATGACGAAATCGCACAGACTTTCAATGTTAATGAGGTTCTTAATTTAAAATCAGGTGAATCAGCATCATTACAATTCAGCCAATTGTTAAAAGGTGGTAGCGGAACACGAAGCCGTTTAGAAATCAATTGTAGAGACATTAACGTTGAAATGATACTAACAGAAAGTAGCACGTTTGCAACGACATCAACAAAAGCAATAACATTGCATGATTTAGGTGAGAGACTATCACAGTTAATCACGGGAAAATCAAATAGGTTTAAAGCGTCCATATTAGGACGTACCGAATTAGGATACTCACAAGATGGTGAATTTGCTTATTTAAGCGCATACAGTGGCCATTGGTTGCGTAATTTCGGGTTAGCCGATGAACTGTATAAAAAGTTCACAACATCTTTTAAAGATTATACGCAAACATTGCAATCTGTATTAAATGTTCATGTCGGGTTTCAAAGTATAAACAACCAGGACCTAATTATTGCCGAGGATTTTGAATATTTTTTCAATCCTAACATTGTAATTGTATTGCCTATACCATTGGCCAACGTAAAAAAACATACTGCAGAGGACTTTGTTTTTTCTAGTGTTGAATTAGGTTATGAGAAAGGCGGTGAAGTTGAAGGTATTATGGGATTGGACGAGCCTAACGGAAAGGCGAATTGGGTTTCAAACATAACAGCAATAAAAAACCCTTATTCGTCAATCTCGAAATACATTGCAGGCGTTTACGACGAAGAAAAACAAAGACGGTACCAAAGGGAAGATTACCCGACCTTAGATACTGACAGAGATACTGATATTTTTATAAAAGACTGTAAAGATGTTTCCGGTGTTTTAACTGAGCGTTTATGGAATGATGATTTTGCCGCGGCACCAACGGGAATTTTCAGCCCTGAAACAGCGAAAAATTTAAGATTGTCGCCAGCAAATAATTTAAGACGTAGAAAATCACTACTAGCCACACCGTTAAAACACTATCAAAACGAGTATTTATCTTTTGGAAGTTCGACGGCAAATAGTGCAATGACAACGCAATTAATCGGAAAGGCCGCCATTACTGAAAATGATAATATTATTAATTCAGATTTAGGAAACAGATTATTTGAACCTTACTACATCGAGGGAGAGCATGTTGTAAGTAATGAATTAATGACGCAATTAAAAGGATTTACCAACATTAACGGTGTTGATGTTCCTAACTTTTATTGTAAAGTAGAATTTACCATTGAAGGAGATACAACCGTAAGACATGGTTACATAATGAGTGTAAAACCCGACGGTGCCGGTACATGGAAATTTATAGAAGCCGCTTTTGAACCAGTCCCAGTGTATAAGTAGAAAATAAAAAGTGTTTATACATTAATAACCGTAAGCAGAATATTAAAACCTCATCATTATGCAACTTGATGAGGTTTTAATTTTAGTTTTATGTTTATCAATCTAATGAATTATTTTAAACTTCGTGGTTATCTGTTCGCGCACATAAACAAAAGTCAAAAAAAACTTCGTTACTATCTGTTCGCGCGTATAGGTAAAAATCAAAACACGTGTAAATGAGTGTTTTTAAAAATGGTTGGCAAATGGTTGGCAAGAATTAAGTATTAAAAATAAAAAACCGCTGAAAATCAATCGATTAACAACGGTTATAGTACTGAAGACGGGACTTGAACCCGTACGTCCTAATGGACATTGGATTTTAAGTCCAACGTGTCTACCAATTCCACCACTTCAGCATTGGAATATTTTAAGGCAAAAATTCTCAGAGCGAAAGACGGGATTTGAACCCGCGACCCCCACCTTGGCAAGGTGATGCTCTACCCCTGAGCTACTTTCGCAGTCTTTTAATGAACGAGCAATATTGCTATTGCGGTTGCAAATTTAAGACTTTTATTGGATTACCAAAGCCTTTTTGAAAAAAAATTTAAAAAAACTTTTAACCTTGTTTTTTCTTTAGCAACATACGCTTGATTTCATTCAATTTCATAAGCGCTTCTACCGGTGTAAGTGTATCAATATCAATGTCTAAAATTTCTTCTTTAATATTTTCCAGTAAAGGGTCGTCTAAATTAAAAAAACTGAGCTGCATGTCGTCTTGCATCGATTTTACTTTATTTGTGAGTTCTTCACTCGAATGCGACTTTTCTAACTTCTCTAAAATTTTGTTGGCACGACGTAAAACTTGTTGTGGCATGCCCGCCATTTTTGCCACATGAATTCCGAAACTATGCGCACTTCCCCCTTCAACTAGCTTTCTCAAGAAAAGCACATTATCTTTTAATTCTTTTACTGAAACGTTGAAATTTTTAATACGTCCAAAAGTTTCCGTCATTTCATTCAGTTCATGATAATGCGTCGCGAATAAGGTTTTCGGTTTCGCCGGGTGCTCATGCAAGTACTCGCTAATAGCCCAAGCAATCGAAATACCATCATAAGTACTCGTACCACGTCCAATTTCATCTAAAAGAACCAAACTGCGTTCTGAGATGTTATTTAGAATAGACGCCGTCTCGTTCATTTCTACCATAAACGTCGATTCGCCCATCGAAATATTATCACTGGCACCTACTCTCGTAAATATTTTATCAACCAAACCAATCCGAGCCTCTTTTGCAGGCACAAAACTTCCCATTTGAGCCAATAGCACAATAAGTGCGGTTTGACGTAAAATAGCCGATTTACCAGACATATTAGGCCCAGTAATCATGATAAGTTGTTGTGTGGTTCTATCTAAAAACACATCGTTGGCAATATAATCTTCGCCAATAGGCAATTGTTTTTCAATTACAGGGTGACGTCCTTCTTTAATTTCTAAATCGTGCGACTCATCAATAACTGGGTACACGTAATTATTATCTTTTGCCAGTTGAGCAAACCCACACAAACAATCTATTTGCCCAATTAAATAAGCATTTTGTTGCACGGCCTTGATATATTGGTTCATCCAACTTACCAATTCAGCAAATAATTTTTGCTCAATGGCTTGTATTTTATCTTCGGCACCTAAAATTTTGGCTTCGTATTCTTTTAATTCTTCGGTAATATAACGTTCTGCATTTACCAAAGTTTGTTTTCTAATCCACTCTTCGGGCACCTTATCTTTATGCGTGTTTCGAACTTCTATATAATACCCAAATACGTTATTCGAAGCTATCTTAAGCGAAGTAATCCCTGTGCGTTCGCTTTCGCGTTCGAGCATGCCATTTAAATAATCTTTCCCTGAGGTTGAAAGTGCTCGTAATTCATCTAATTCTTTAGAGAATCCTTCAGCAATACTATTTCCTTTTAAAACATTTACAGGCGCTTCTTCATTTAAAGTTTCTTTAATTTTAGCACGCAACACATTACAACTTTGTAACGTATCTCCAATAATTTTTAAGGAATCGTTATCGCAATCGGACGCTAAAGTTTTTATAGGAACTATAGCTTCTAATGAATTTTTAAGTTGAATAACCTCGCGCGGATTCACTTTAGTAGTAGCCACCTTAGAAATTAATCGCTCTAAATCACCAATGCCTTTAATATGGTTTTGAATACTTAAAAGCGTAGCATCTTCGGACGTTAAAAAATGAACTACCTCATGACGTAGTTTTATTTTGGCTACACTCTTTAACGGTAATGCCAACCAACGTTTTAGCAACCTGCCACCCATGGGTGAAATGGTTTTATCAATAACATTTAAAAGCGTTACGGCATTATTATTTGTAGAATTATAAAGTTCTAAGTTTCGAATAGTGAAACGATCCATCCACACATAATCATCTTCTGCAATACGAGAAATTGATGTGATGTGTTGCAGTTTATGATGCTGTGTTTCGCCTAAATAATGAAGAATAGATCCGGAAGCAATCACGCCTTCTTGTAAATCTTCAACACCGAAACCTTTAAGTGTTTTAGTATCAAAATGTTTTACTAGAGTCTCGTAAGCATAATCGGTTTGATATACCCAATCTTCTAAATAAAACGTGTGAAAATCGTCGCCAAAAGTTTCATTAAACTTAGCGCGTTTTTGTTTAGAGACTAAAACCTCACTGGGGCTAAAATTTTGCAGTAACTTATCGATATACTCCGCATTACCTTGAGAAGTTAAAAATTCCCCGGTTGAAATATCTAAAAACGAAATTCCTATATTTTTTTTATCGAAATAAACAGAACATAAAAAATTGTTCGATTTAGACACTAAAACCTCATCGTTTAAAGCTACGCCCGGTGTTACCAATTCAGTAACGCCACGTTTTACAATATTTTTGGTTTGTTTTGGATCTTCGAGTTGGTCGCAAATAGCCACGCGTTCGCCTGCTTTTACCAACTTAGGCAAATAGGTGTTTAAAGAATGATGCGGAAAACCGGCAAGTTCTATTTCGCTTTCGCTACCGGCTCCACGTTTGGTTAAAATAATCCCTAAAATACCGGCCGTTTTAACAGCATCCGAACCAAAGGTTTCGTAAAAATCGCCTACTCTAAATAATAACAATGCATCGGGGTATTTCGCCTTGATAGCATTATATTGTTTCATTAACGGAGTTACTTTTTTACTTTTTGTTGCCAATGGATATCTGTTTTAGTAAGTTTGCTAAAGTAACTATTATTCTATTTTTTTTGAAGTGGAACGCCTAGAAGTTATCGCTAATTGTTCACAATTTTAAGTTTATGGACAACCACCGATTTTAGTTGTGATTTATAAAACAATTTTCAGGCTTGAGTAAGCACATAACCGTGGCGCGTTAGGGATTGGAGCATTGTTGGAGCTCTTTTTGTGTTGTTGCACCTATGCAACACAAAAAAGCGACTACAGAAAGCCCGACCCTTGGGGAACGCCATAAAAAACCAAATTTAATTAAATAAAAATGTTTCGCTTTCGCGGAATAAAAAATATAATTCATCAAGTATCATGCGTAAATTAAAAAATAGTGAACTGGACCGATTGAGTGTTGACGACTTTAAGGAAGCAGCGAAAACACCTGTAATTATTGTGCTTGACAACATTAGAAGTTTAAATAATATTGGATCGGTGTTTAGAACGAGTGATGCGTTTTTAGTTGAAAAAATCTACCTCTGTGGCATTACGGCAACGCCACCACACAAGGATATTCATAAAACAGCTTTAGGAAGTACCGATACTGTGGCGTGGGAATATATGAAAACACGATGGGTTTAGTTGAAAAACTAAAAGCCGAAAACGTGAAAATTTGCGCGATTGAACAGGCCGAAAA
>NZ_JAUFQP010000023.1 GCF_030409805.1 Algibacter miyuki
CAGAAGGTTTTGTAGTTTACGTAGGCTAAAAATGGGATGACTAAACAGTATGTAATGAGGCTATAATAAAAACCTTTAAGCTCGTCGACGTGATTTTCGAGCTCGCAAATATTGATCGTTTAATTCTGATTTTGATTGTGTGTACATGATGGTTGTTGTTTTGGTGAGCATTGGGATGCTAACTGCAAATGTGCTCGGTTCTTGATTGATTTTTATGGTTCTATCGGTGAGTAATTGGTAGCGTTGTTTATGTTGTTTAGTCCAACGCCACTACTTGTTTTCACCATTTGTTTAAACTTGTAAATTGTTTCGACTACCAGATTGTCGCCACTTTCGTATTTTTTATTTTTAGTGGTTTGCTGGCGGTTACAATGTTGTGCTTTACGGCATTTTCGAAATAATAATTGTAACGATAATGGAATGACTTTACTTTCGGGGTTTTGTGCTTTTTCAGGCATGGTGAAAATAATACTATCCTCAAGCGCATTTTTAGTAGTGCCATGTAGGTTTTTGCAAATTTTAACTCATCGTCTACTAGTACAAGATCTTTGTTTTTTTTGCTCCAATACGTAGCGATATACTTTGGATAGCGCAGTTGTAATTTCTGAGCATTTACCGGGTTTTCTTCAATTAAACTGGTTAAAACATTTAAGCTGTTAAAAAGAAATGCGGATCTAATTGATTTTTTAATGCGTCGAATTTTGCGCTGGCAGTTCCAGCAATTACTTTTTGCTCCTTTACTCGGTTTTGTTGATAACGTTGTAAAAAAACACCACATGAAAACCAATGACGATACTTAAGGTTATCCATAAAACCGAATTGATAATTCTGCCATTTTTGATTCCCTAAAAAGTCTGAGAAGCTTTGATTAAAATATATATAGCGGTTATGGCTCGTAAAAAAAACAATCCTATTAAGGTAATTATAGTAGAACCTAAAATACCAATAACCACCGCTGTATTGTAGCCGGTGTACTTTTTTCCCATGAGCGGCGTTCCATATAGTCGAAAAACATCATGTTTGAATACCCCAAAACAAAAGCGTATAGTTGATAAAACGCAAATTTTGTAACTAACTCTTTTATGTTTCCCGAATTAAAATCGTTGAAAAAATAACCTCCGATTAAAAAAACGACACAGCCTAGAAGGAAAGTAATTATAATATATTTATTTGATTTTGTCATGATTTAATGCTTCTACACTTTTGCGTTTAAAGTTAATAAAACTTATACTACAAATATCGGGTAGCGATGCCGTGTTTTAAAACCAGATTTACCGAATTGTTATTTTTACAGGATGAATTGTTGAACATTAAAAAAACGAAAGTTTATCGCATAAAAAAGCAGACTAAAAAAATATTAGTCTGCTTTATAAATAACCAATTTACCTCAGGTTAACTTTCATATTTAAAAAATATAGGAACAGCATAAGCTACTTTTACCGCTTTACCACGTTGTTTTCCGGGTTGCATTTTTGGCAATAAGCTAATGATGCGTTCAGCTTCTACTTCTAGAATTTTATCTGGGCCACGAGAACGTACATTGGTTGTTACTCCTTCTGAATTTATTATAAATACTACGGATACACGCCCCTGTATTCCCCATATCTAATGCGGTTTGTGGATAATTAAAGTTTTTAACCACATGTGCTTGCATTTTCTTTTGAAAACATGCTTTAGTTTGTGCTCTATCTAAACCTTCGCAGCCAGGAAAAACGGGTACTTCTTCGATAACAGCAAAAGCAACTTCCACTTCTTCTTCCATGCGTTCCACAATAACATCACCTACAGCAACAATATGCTCAGAGATAGCATCGTCTTGTCCGGTTTCGGTACTTTCTATAACGGTTTCCTCTATTTCCACCATATCGTCCACAATTTCTATAGACTGACTAACAACAATAGGCGGTGGTGCTGGTGCTGGCGGTATTTTTGATGTTATAATTGGAATATCTTCTTCATAAATAACTTCCATATTAACAGTTTCTACAGCAACATCTCATAAACATAAGTTTTATGCTCTAAGGCTAGCCAAGACAGGAATAACATTAAATTTAGTCCAATGGCAAAATACAAACTACTATTTCGTCCGACTTCGATTTCTGGGTTCTTTTTAACTTCCATGATTACCTTTTTTAGTATCATAAAATTATTAGAATTGACAGAGAACTACTATGATAATTATCATATTCCTAAAATAATAATGATAATTTAAGAATCTAATTAACACCACTCATTTTCAATAATATAAAAGGCCACCTATGAAGGTAGCCTCTTATATTGCTTTATAAATTGAATTTTTATTAAAAAAACGTCTATCGATTTAAACGTCCTGAAGTGTTTCCGCCTAAAATACCTAGAACTTCTTTTACGGTAGCTAAGTTCACATCGCCCTCGTAAGTGTGTTTTAAAGCACAGGCCGCACTTGCAAATTCCATAGCTGCATAATCGTTATCAAGCTCTTGTAAACCATGAATTAAACCGGCTGCAAAGGCATCACCCGTACCAATACGGTCTACAACGTGAGTAATATCTAAATCTTCAGTTTCTCTAAATTCCGATCCGTTCCACATTCTAGCACGTATTTTATGCCATGAAGCGTTTACCGATGTTCTAATTTTATCGAATACTTTTTCTATGGAAGGAAATTGCTCTATAAGTAGTTTACTTGCTTCAATAAAGTCGTCGTTAGAATAAGAGAAGTCGGTGCCTAAAACTTCGTTCATTTCATTTATACCTCCTATAAAAATGGTTGAATAATTTAATAATTCCGTTAAAGCTTCCTTTGGATCCTTTCCATATTTCCATAAACCGCTTCTATACGTTGGATCGGCCGAAATGGTAAACCCTTTAGCTTTGGCTAGTTTTAAACCTTCTTTCAAAGTATCAAAACTTCCTTGAGTTAAGGCTGGAGTAATTCCGGTCCAATGCAACCACTTACCGCCTTCCAACGATGCTTCCCAATTTACCATGGATGGCAAAATTTCGGAAAACGAAGAATGCGATCGGTTATACGAAATATTACTCGGCCGCATAACAGCCCCTACTTCAAAAAAGTATACGCCTAACGGACGTTTTGAAAAACACAGCGCCGAGGTATCTACACCAAATTTACTAATATAAGACACAGCGGTTTCTCCAATAAAATCATCCGATACGCAACTGATGTGTTTTACACTTCCGCCGAAATTTGCAATGGAAATACCGACATTTAACTCGGTGCCCCCGAAGTAAAATTCGACCATGTTTGATTGAATAAATTTTTTGTGTCCACGCGGTGAAATGCGCATTAATACTTCTCCAAAAGTGATTACCTGACTCATAAAATATAGTTTAGTTTAGAACGTTATTTTTACTAAATTTATTGAATAAATCTTTTACACAAATTCACTAAATCAGCAATAAATATAACTTTTAACAAATTTAATGTTTGATTTTCTCATAAAAGACCAATTAACTAATTAATTTAAATCATTTTCGTTAAATTGATGAATTAAAATTAATACTCAGCATTTACTAGAATACTTACAGCATTAAAATCATTTCACCTTTTATTCAATAAACATGAACATACGAGCCACCAATATTGCGAAACCGACCACCATCCATTGGCATGGTAAAGACGTAATCACTGGTATTTATAAAACTCCAACCAGTACACCTATATTTTTAGGTGAAGACCTTGTTAAGAATGATGAAGTTAGTGACCGAAAATATCATGGCGGTGAGTTTAAAGCCTGCTATTTGTTTTCTGAAAAGCATTATGATTATTGGAAAAAACAGTACCCCGATTTAGATTGGAACTGGGGTATGTTTGGTGAAAACCTCACGGTTACCGATTTAGACGAAACTCAACTTTTAGTTGGAAGCATCTATCAAATAGGGAAACCTTAGTACAAATAACACAACCTAGAGAACCTTGTTTTAAGCTAGGTGTAAGATTCGAAAATCAAAATATATTGAAAGCCTTTATAGATCACGGTATGCCGGGAACTTATGTGCGTATTTTAAAAACAGGACATGTAAAAACTGGCGATGCCATGGTTTTAGTTGAAGAAGCTCAGAACTCTTTAACAGTTGCTGAAACTTATAAATTGATTTTTGATAAGGAAAAGATCAAAAGCTATTGGCTTTAGCAGTTATCAATGAAGCGCTTCCGCAGAAAAAAAGAAACAAATTAGCCACATATATAAAATAAGGTTGATGGGGTTTATAGTATCTTTGCAGTAAATTATTTTAGATGTCATTTAAAGACTTACAATTAAATCGTCCCATTTTAAGAGCCATTGCCGAAGCCGGTTATGATAATCCTACTTTGGTACAAGAAAAAACCATTCCTTTTGTTTTAGACAGAAAGGATGTTATTGTTTCGGCTCAAACCGGAACAGGAAAAACAGCTGCTTTTGCACTTCCTATTTTACAATTATTATTTGATAAGCAAATCGCCTCTAAAAAAGGTAAAAGATAAAAGCGGTTGTGGTTAGCCCAACGCGAGAATTGGCCATTCAAATTGAAAATAATTTTAAAACATATTCTACTTACGCCGAATTAACAAGTACCGTTATATATGGTGGTGCTGCCATTGAGCCACAAATAGCGACTCTAAAAAAAGGTGTTGATATTTTAATTGCAACTCCAGGCCGTTTGCTCGATTTACATAAACAGGATGTTATTAATTTAGATTATGTTGAAACTTTAGTTTTAGACGAAGCCGATTTAATGCTCGATATGGGTTTTATTGACGATGTTAAAAAAATTGAACGTCTGTGCCCTAAGGAAAAGCAAACCTTATTATTTTCGGCCACCATACCTTATAAGGTAGAACAACTAGCAAATACTATTTTAAATGAACCAAAACGTATTGAGGTTGCCCAAAATTCATCAACTTCAAAAAACGTTAATCAGTTATTATATTTCGTCCCTAAACAGAGTAAAATTGAATTGGGTTTGCACCTCCTTCGAAATACTATAAAAGGACAAATCATTATATTTAGACGCACCAAATTCGGTGTTGATAAACTTGAAAAGACATTAGTAAAAAACGGCTATAATGCCGATAGTATCCATGGCGACAAAGTCAAACGGCTAGACAAGACGCTTTAGATAAATTTAAAAAAGGAACCGTCAATATTTTAATTGCAACGGATGTTGCGGCGCGTGGTATTGACATTAACGATATCGATGCGGTTGTAAATTTCGATTTACCTAACGTACCCGAAACCTACGTACACCGTATTGGAAGAACGGCTAGAGCTGGAAAAACAGGAATGGCATACTCCTTATGTTCAGCAGATGAAAAACCTTATGTGCAGACCATTCAGCAACTGATACAAATGCAAATTGATGTGATTGATGAGCATCCTTATCCTTTAGATCCTAAAGCAAAACCAATTATACATAAGTCTCCAAAAACAGGTAGCAAACACAAAAAAGGTAGAAAAAGTGAAGCTTCTAAAAAGAAGAAAAAACGCTGGTATTAAGTCGTTTCTCTCATTTCAACTTAATAATTATAACTTTATTATAAAACAAAAAAAGAACCTCATTTGAGGTTCTTTTTTTGTTTTATATAGTAAATAAAGTGAAATACTTTATTTTTTTGCTACTGCTGCTGGTGCATTTAACTTTTCGCTCATCTCCGAAGAAATTGCAGAACGTTCGTACTTTGCTTTGCCTGACATGGTTTCTAAAACACAACTTCCATCTTTGTCGTTAAGCTCTAAAATTTTAGCATGTAAACCACTTTTGGTGATTACTTTATCTCCACGTTTTAATTCGGCTGCAAATTTCTTTTCTTTCTTTGCACGTTTCATTTGTGGTGCAATCATAAAGAAATACACTACTACAAACATTAATACAAACGGCAATAAACTACCAATACCTTCTCCCATTATTTTTTATTTATTTAATTGCTGCAGATATTGCAGCGTCATCAGTTTTTACAAAAGCCGTAATTTTAACAACTTCCTTTCCTTTTTCAGTATTTGCTGTAAGTGTTAAGCTTTTAGAAACTTTTCCTTTTCCACTTCCATTATATTTTACTGTAAATTTTCCTGTTTCACCAACAGCTAAAGGCTCTCTAGACCAATCTTGAGGTACTGTACATCCACATGTTGTAGCTATATTAGTAATTACTAAAGGTGCATCACCTGTGTTGGTATAGCTAAAAACAGTTTCTACCGATTTGTTTGCTTCAATTTCTCCAAAATCGTGAGTTGTTTCGTTAAACGTAATCACTGGAAAATTAGAAGAAACAGCATCTCTTACTGCTGCAGCTGTTACATTAGCTTCTTCAATTTTCTTTGCTGCATTGTCGTTTTTACAAGATGTAAAAGCTACCAAACATAATGTGCTTAATCCTAATATTACTTTTTTCATTTTAAATGTATTTTAAATTGAGACCGTAAAATAACAATTATTTATTCGAATTGAAATTTTTGTTAAAAGTCTTAACAAAACCTTATTACATTAAGCCACGCCCAATTTTATTAAGCGTTCCGGCCTCTGTATATTCTTTCACCAGTTTATCTAAAATACCATTGATAAAAATACTGCTTTTTGGTGTAGAATACTCTTTAGCTATTTCTAAATACTCGTTAATAGTTACTTTAGCTGGTATAGACGGAAAGTTTTTCACTTCGCAAATAGCCATTTGTAATAACACAAAATCGACGTTTGCAATACGATCTGAATCCCAGTTTTGAGTTTTAAGATCTATTTCCTTATTAATCGCCGTTCTATTCAAAAGTGTTTTTCTAAATAACGAAATTGCAAATTCCTTGTCTTCTAAATCTTTATACAATCGTGGTGTAAAATGATTTTCGGCAGATGTTAGCTTTACTTTTCTAAGAATTTTTAAATGGTTGTATTCACGGTAGGTAAATCGTCTAACCAAGTTAAATTCTTGTCTTCTAAATATTCGTAAAGTTTATCGTTTGGTGCAATAATTTCTTTAAAGACATCTACTATAAAATCTTTATCTTCTTTAAAGCTTGAAGTTTCGGCTGCCATGTATTCTTTATACAAATCGCTAGCAACAATGGCTTTAAAAATAACATCAACATATTCACTATCCAAATCCCAATCGTTGATATTGTAAAGTTCTAACTTATCTTTTAAGTCTAAATTATTCAATAAAACTTTAAAACGGCGTTATCTACAAACTTACGGTTTGGGTCAATGTCCTCTTTAGTTGCTAAATGTTTATTCTGTTTTTTCTGGATATTACTTTCAGCTCTTTTTTGAACCTCGATAATAAGCGAAATTAATAATAAGTATAAATTATACATATTATCAATGCTAAACAGTAAGAATTTTTGATCTTTACTAAAATCATCACTTTCGGTACCCTTAAAGGCATACATGGTTTGCATTACTTTTACACGAATATGTCGTCTATTTAGCATCATTACAAAGAACTTATTTAAGTTGAAATTTTTTATTGCTTTCGTGCGGCAAAAATAACACTATATTTAAAAAACACCGCTTAATATTCATTTTAATTTCATTAAATACTTTAAGCTATATTTAACAAATGCATTATAAATAGACATTCCTTAATTATAATGAATAACCTATCTTTGCCTCTTATTTCCTTTAAAATAAATGAAAGAATTACAACATTTAAATAAGTACTTTCTAAAATACAAAACCAATCTTATAGCAGGGGTAATTATCACTATTATTGCCCGAATGTTTTTATTGTTTACACCTCGATATGTAAAAAAAGTATTTATTGTTATCGAACAATATTTTGCGAATAGTATTTCTACCGAAGTTTTTAAAGCCGAATTGCTCGAAGCCATCATTTATATTGTTGGAGCAGCCTTTATTGGTGGCGTGCTTACTTTTTTTATGCGTCAGTACATTATTAATGTATCGCGCTATATTGAATTCGATTTAAAAAATGAAATTTACGAGCAATACCAAAAACTCTCTTTAAATTTTTATAAGAAGAATAGAACTGGTGATTTAATGAACCGCATTAGTGAAGATGTTTCTCGTGTGCGCATGTACGCAGGCCCAGCCATAATGTACAGTATAAACACAATAACTCTTTTTGTAATTGCCCTTATTTATATGTTTAAAGAATCACCATCGTTGACGCTTTACACCATTATGCCGTTGCCTATTCTATCGGTTGTAATCTATAAATTAAGTAAAGAAATACATAAGCGCAGTACAATTGTTCAAGAGTATTTATCTAAACTATCATCATTTACGCAAGAATCCTTCAGTGGTATTTCAGTCATAAAAGCTTATGGTATAGAAACTCAAACGGCCCTTAATTTCGAAACTTTAGCAGCCGAAAGTAAGGAAAAACAAATTAGTTTAGCCCGCGTACAAGCTTGGTTTTTCCCAATGATGGTACTCCTTATTGGCGCCAGTAATTTAATTGTAATTTACATTGGAGGCATGCAATATATTAATGGTGAAATTGAAAGTTTAGGTACCATTGCCGAGTTTATTATTTACGTTAACTTATTAACATGGCCAGTAGCTACTGTAGGTTGGGTAACGTCTATTGTACAGCAAGCCGAAGCATCGCAGAAACGAATTAACCACTTCCTAAAAATAGAACCAGAAATTAAAAACACGGTAGAAGCCGAAACAGAAATTAATGGTAACATTACTTTTAAAAATGTTTCCTTCACTTATGATGATACTAATATACAAGCCTTAAACAATGTTAGTTTTGACATTAAAGAAGGCGAAACCCTGGCCATTTTAGGGAAAACAGGCTCAGGAAAATCTACTATTTTAGATTTAATTGGTCGCCTTTATGATATTGATTCCGGATCCATATTGATAAACAACAAAGAAATTAGCCAGCTTAACTTAAATAATTTAAGAGATAATATGGGCTATGTGCCTCAGGAAGCCTTTTTATTTTCTGATAGTTTAAAAAACAACATCAAGTTTGGAAAAGAAAACGCGACCGATGAAGAAGTAATTCAAGCTGCAAAAAATGCACAAGTACACAAAAACATTACCAAATTCTCTAAAGGGTATATCCAAAGCATTACAAATGAAACCGCATGATAGAACAGGCTTTGTGTATCAACAATCGTTTTTGTTACGTGTAGTGTTTGTAGGGTTTTATATCTTATTGCTATTGTGATTATCCGTTTTTTAATCCAATTGATGTGGCTACTATTTCTATATTTGCATCGATGATTGTGGGGACTTTAGTTGGAACTTATTTTAGCTAATTTTATTTTTAAATCGAGCGAAGTTATAGAAGAACAAGCAGAATCCTTAGAAGATATCATGCAAGATACCATTGAAAAGGGAAAAGATATCTTAGATGATTTAACAAGGAAAGATGAAACTCTTTCTGAACAAATAAAGGAAGCCGAACCTAAAGTAGAAGAAAAAAGTGCTAGAGAACGTTTAAAAGATAAAGGCTTACTTTAGTGAGACCGTTTGTGACTAAACAAAACAATTTAAAACAAAAAAGTGATTTCCGTTTAGGCGGAAACAATAAATAAAATTATAGATGATTAAAAATTATTGGAATAAAGGAGGGAAACAAAAGAAAACAACCATAATTATAGGGTTAATTCTACTCATTTTATTATTCGTTTTACGAGACGATTATCAACCAGCACTGTTGTTTGTTAGAAAATACATTTTTGTTATTTTACTAAGTTTTGTAGTCCTATTTCTAGGTTTACGAAAATTCAGAAACTCAACAAGCACTTTTGGTCGTCTTGCCATTTTAGGGTTCTTAACCGTGTTTTTTGGTGCCATCTATATTATTGGATGGCAATATAAAATGTACGATTACATGAAAACATACAACGTGTTTAATCATTTAAATCGCATTGAAATTAATGAATTGCCATAACTCAAAACGAGCGCATCCAACCATTACGCAATGTGTATTCTATGGCCAACGAAAGTGTGGGAGAAACTAAAGATGTATCGTTACCACATTTAGTACGTGTTGGCACAGAAACAAATGGACCATGGCGATACAACCAACTGAAAAGTATATGTGGCAAGGAATGACGGATAATACGGAAGAAGTTTTGCCGTATCGAGCACAACACCTTTTCCGCGTTTTTCTAGTGAAAACCGTATTCCTGTAACGTTTTCTATTGGAGAATCTTTAAAATTTAGTCGAAACACGTACAATGCCGTAGTGCAGCGTTTTAATATTTTTCAACTATTTACTTTAGAGCCGAGTGATACCTATTATATGAAAAACGATGCTGGAAAATGGGTAGAAGTAGTGAGTTTAGTAAAGTGGCAAGGTTTTTTATTTCCATACCCAACCTTTGGTGGCGTAATGGTTATTGATAGTGGAGAGCATGATTTAAACGATTATTTTGAGCGTATTTTAATAGGAAAAGGAACTTACATCAGTCCTGAGAATATTAAAAAAACCATCCGTATTTAATTGGTCAAAATACGTTGGCTGAAAAGGTATCACGTTTACAAGCCGAATCTTTAAAGTTTTTAGTGGTTTTTAGCGACCCGTTACCATGGAATATGGAAACGGCAGTTAAAATACCTAACCTAGCTGATGATCAAAATCAGCAACCTTTTGTAACCGATTTTCGATTTTTCGGATACCAAAACAACGCGTATAGTGGCCTTTATCACTGGTTTGGCTTAGAACCTGTGGGCGATGAGCGCACGAGTTTAACGTATAGTGTTTTTGTGCCTGCTGATGGTACCAATGCGTTTTACTATACGATCATGCTTCTAAGAAAGAAGGTTATGCAGGTGTTTCCGCTATGCCTTTAAAGGTGATTGAGTCAAGAAAAGAATATGATTGGTCGGTGAATAAGCCTGTAGAATTTCGTCCGTACATTAAAAATATTGCAGGTAGAAAACGTATGTTTTTCTTAGGAACTATTTCTGCTATTCGTGAAAACTCTGATAATTTTGATGGATCGGCAACTCCTGATATTAGCTTTAGTAGATAGTGAATATCGTGATGTGGTTTGGATTGATGTAACACCCTAGTCAATGGGATAAACGGTTTTACGATCAGCTTAATGAAGCTTGGCGTTCTAGTGAAGGTATTGGTAAATATTTTGCACAAGAAACCAAACAAATTGATGCTATACAACATCACAGATTCAATAAAACCGCTGTCTAATGACGAGTTATTAAAACAGCTGCAAGAGGAAAAAAAGTGTATTGGAAATTGAAAAATTGAAGAAAGAAATTGATTCGATGAAAGCGGCTTCGAAGTAGGACGTGAGCAAACATACTTTATTTATAATGAAAAATTGTTGAGGCAGACACACGCGTTAGGGATTGAACGGCCTGTTTGAAATC
>NZ_JAUFQP010000017.1 GCF_030409805.1 Algibacter miyuki
ATAAACCTAAAAACAAAAAAATAAGTCCTATTGGAAAAGGATTACCAATAGCAAACTTTGACGGTGTCATTAAATATGGTCCATATTATTACGCTACGGATTGGACAGGAGGAAGATTACTAAAAATTAACAAAAAAGGTGATGTAAAAGAAGTGATTTCTGGATTTTCACAATTTGCAGATTTGGGTATTAACCCAGAAAAAGGTCTCATCATGATTCCTGAAATGAGCAAAAATCGCTTCATTTTTTTTAATTTAAAATCATTCTAAACAAACATCATTAATAACTAATAATCAATTAATTAACACCAAAACCACTTAAAATAATTACTCTTTTCACTTATAATTTACAAGGTACTACAGGATAGACAAATTGGTTAATGAATATACTTTTGAACTAACATTTTTAACAAACAAACCATTATGGAAAACAATACGAAAACTTTTAAATACGTCGATTATTTATGGGACGATCAAAAGGCATTATCATTAGGTGATAACCAAGTAGATTTATTTTTATACCGATCTAATATTTTAGGGGCAGATTTACGAATTACGAATTACGGTGGTGGTAACACAAGCTGCAGAACCATAGAAAAAGACCCACTTACCAATGAAGATGTTGAGGTAATGTGGATTAAAGGTTCCGGTGGTGATATTGGCACTTTAAACAGAAGTGGTATTGCAGGCATATATACCAACAGGTTACGCGATTTAAAAAATGTCTACGGAGGCTTGGAAGATGAAGACCGCATGGTAGGTTTATTTAACCACTGTATTTATGATTTAGATAGTAAAGCGCCTTCAATTGATACCCCTTTGCATGGCTTATTACCCTTCGCTCATATAGACCACTTGCATCCAGATGCACTCATTGCAGTTGCAGCAGCGAAAGATAGTGAACAAGTCACCAAAGAGATTTGGGGAGATACTATGGGATGGGTGCCTTGGCAACGTCCAGGGTTCGATTTAGGTCTTCAAATAGAAAAATGTTTAGAAGACAATCCTGGAATAAGAGGTATTGTATTAGGTAGTCACGGTTTATTCACATGGGGAGACACTTCTTATGAATGTTACATGAACAGTTTAGAAGTTATTGAAATGGCTTCTGAATTTATTGAGAAAAAAATAAAAGAAAAAGGGAGTGTATTTGGTGGTCAAAAAATGAAAGCTTACCAAAAGAAGAGCGTTTAGAAAAAGCGGCTCAAATTATGCCACTTTTAAGAGGTTTATGCTCTTCTGAGAACAGAATGATTGGTCATTTCTCTGATACAGATGTGGTTATGAAATACATAAATAGTAATGATTTAGAACGTCTGGCTCCAATGGGAACCTCTTGCCCTGACCATTTCTTGCGTACAAAAATTCAGCCGCTAGTATTAACATTAAATAAAAACGAAGATGTATCAGATGCTGATGCTATTTTAAAGAAATTAGAGCCTGCTTTTGATGCCTACCGACAAGAATATGCTGATTACTATAATACATGTAAAAAAGCAAACAGTCCTGATATGCGTGATGCAAATCCAGTAATTATAATTTATCCAGGTGTTGGGATGTTTAGTTTTGCCAAAATAAGCAAACTACACGTGTAGCCAATGAGTTTTATATTAACGCGATCAATGTAATGCGCGGTGCAGAAGCCATTACCGCTTACACCTCTTTACCTAGACAAGAAGCATTCGATATTGAGTATTGGTTGTTAGAAGAAGCCAAATTACAACGTATGCCTAAAGAGCAACCTTTATCTAGAAAAGTAGCCTTGGTTACAGGTGCTGGTGGTGGAATTGGTAAAGCTATTGCAGACAAACTAGCTGCTGAAGGGGCTAATGTAGTACTTACCGATATTAATGAAGATAGTTTAAAAGAAGCGCATGCAACATACAAGCGTGATGTTTCTACTTATGCTATTTGCGATGTAACAAACACCGATTCTATTGCATCGGCTTACAAAAAAGCATGTATAGAATTTGGCGGAGTCGATATTATCGTGCACAATCGTGTAATTTTAATATAAAATAATCTTCTTCATCTTCCGAAAAGGAAATTCCACATGCGCCACGTCACTTAAAGTTATAGATTTGAATACGTTAAAACCATCCGTGTTATTTTGTAACGCTTTCGCGGAAGGCATAACGACAACCTCATGCCTGTGGCTATCTGTTGGTAATAACGAAAATTTTTCTAACGATAAATAAACTCCCGTAACGGTTACGATTACAATAGGAATTAAAGTATAACGTCCTAAAATACTGTGATAATACGGATTAAAATCTTCCTTAATTATTTTTGAAAAAAAAGCTTTAAAACCTCCTTGCCGCTTAGCTATTAAAAAAACACCGCTCACCGTCATTAAAAACAACAAAAAGAACCACACCAATTATAGCGCGCCCAGTTGATTTTAAAAATAAAGACCGATGTAAGTTGGTAGCAAACTTAAAAATTGGAGCTTTTTCTATAATAGCCCCTATTTTTTTTCCTGTAAACGGATTAACATAAAAAGTTTCACTATCCCCTGCTTTAGTAATAACGTCTGCTTGAACAAAATCGTTTTTATCAATTTCTATTTGGATAACCTCATCATATTCCGCTTTCAAAACAGCAATCGTTTTATCCAACGTTAGAGATTGAGCATCCTTAACGGCATACGGTTTTAACTGATTCGAAATAGGCTCAAACGCCAAAAACTACTCCTGTTAAAGCTGCTAATAATATAAATATAGAAGTCGATACAGCCAGCGTTAAGTGGCTGTATCTCCAGATAGAAATCGTCATTTATAATGATTTATTGTTGGGGCATCATGCGTACATAACGTATAAAGCCGCTACCTTCAATTTTACTTTTTACTGTGGCAGATGTGAGTTCAAATTCTACATCGCTTTTATAATATTCTTGATCTTCTACAGCCGACTCGAAACGGATTTTATAACCCGCATCAATTTTATCGTTATCAATCGTGATCACGTTAATGGTACGTCCACCTCCGCTTACTGTTGCTCCTGTTATGGCATCGATATTGGTTCGTGTTTTCCCTTGAAACTTCCACCATTCTGGAATATCAGAATACCATTCATCATCGTCGCCTTGTACATAAAGTGTTTTTTCATATTCGCCCTCTGGGTTTAATAAGGAAATTACCACATAAGCCCCTTCTCCGGTATAATTCGTCATTTGGATCATACATTTATAAGTTGACGAATCGGAAATGGTTTTAAATCCGAACAAACTAAAGACAACAAGACAAGCTATCGGGAATATTTTAAAAATTAGATTTTTATTCATGGGTTTTTATTTTAAAAAATTAATGTCAATTTGGTGATTTTGTAGGTATTCATTTTCTTTTGCTAAATCGTAAACTGTTTCATCAAAATCAGTTCTTATATCTTTTTTAGCACCAATACTTAGAAGATATTTTAAAATCTTTTCGTCTTTAGCCTGCATCACTGCTTTATGTAAAGGTGTTAAACCACTATTATTTTTAGCATTAATATCAACCCCAAAATTATGAACCACTTTTAATAATTCTAAAGCATCACGGTTATCTAAAGCCAAATGATAGGCGCTGTTACCATCTTTCTGACTTGTTTTAATGTTGAATCCCTTATTAGATAATGCCGCCAGTTTTTCACCAAAAGTATCAGACGCCTTCGCGCGGAAACTTTTCAATAAATAATAGCCTAGATTGTTTCCTTTCGCATCGATAACATGAACATCGGCAGCTTTCTTAATTAAAAACTGAACGACTTCCGGCGTATTAGAAATAGCTTTTGTTAAAGCCGATTCTCCATCTTTATTAACTTGGTTAATCGCGTCTGTCTTAGACGCTAAAAAAGCGACTATTTCCAAAGTATTTCTACTGGAAGCATTGATTAGCGCGGTATTACCCTCGACATCTATTTGATTAACAGCAACATCTTTGTTTATAAAATAAGAGAAGGTTTCCAAATCTTTATTACCATAAGCTAAATTATGAAGCGGTGTTTTGCCATCGGTATTAATAATATTCGCCTCTAAACCTAAAGCCTCTAAATATTTTAGATAATCCAAAGTATTGTAACCTTTTCGAGAACCTTTAGTTGCTAAAAACAGTGCGTTTTCACCTTTTTTATTCAAAACTTTATAAGGCACACCTTTTTTTATCAATAACTCCAACATGGCTTTATTCCCCGCTTTTGCGGTATAATTAAAAACGCCATTTCCATCCTGATCTACGGAATTTAAATCAAGTCCTTTTGATGTAAAATAATCGACTAGCTCAAAATTTGCTAAATGTGGTGTTAGCAACAAAAGCGCGTTGGCACCATGCTCATCGACATCGGTTTTAACATCAATGCCATTTTTTATACATATATCATAAATATCAGTATTTGTAACACCAGCAACAGCGGCAAAGGTTAATGGCGAAAAATGATGAGAATCTCGAAGTGAAAAATCGGCATTTTCCGTTGCTAAATATTGTAATAATTCGGCATTATTTTTATATGCCGACCAAAAGGCATAAGTACGTTTATCGTGGGTTAATTTATTAACAGGGTTTCCTATTTTAGTCAGTAAATGTTTAATAGTTTCATTTGGCGCCTCTTGCAAAATAGCATACACCACGGCATCAAAGCCGTTAGAAGTTAATGCGGTAGGATCATGTCCTTCATCTATTTTCTGTTCTACAACTTCAATGCTTGGTTTTGTGCTCCAAAAGTCGCTTTCCAAAAACGTGTTTTTTGTTTGTGCCGATAGCAAGTTTGCGAATAAAAAGGCAACTAAGATGGTGTGTTTATAATTCATATTTATTTTTTTACAAAAGATTCAATAACGGTTTCAATTTTAGTTTTTTCAGTATAATCATCAGAAAACAAGTATTTATAAAGCACCTTGTTTTCCACTTTGTTTTCTAGAGCTAAATTTTGGTTTCTGCTGTAAACATCATCCCATTTATGGCGTACCAAAGCCCATTTATCTTGATTTTCACTCCACCAATCTATGGCACCTTGACAGCGACTATCGGCTACTTTCACGTAAGTATTGTATCCTTTTTCTTTTGCTAAAACCACATCAGGCTTACCTAGTTCCCGCAGTACTTTCGCATTGTCTTGATCGTGCACCCAACCTGTTTGAGTAATTTCTTGGCGGTTTCCTCTAACGGTAATATTATAATCGCTGCGCTTGGTGTATTCCCGCCTTGGTAAAGGTGCATCGGTAGTATTTTCCCAATAGTTTTTACCATCGACATGCACCCAAGTTCCAGAACCTTCGTAGCGCGGACTATCATCTACCTGATAAACTTTTTGCGTCCACTGCCCTTTTACCTCAGCTTTTGGTTTCGAGATATAATTCCACGTATTATCGCCATTAAACATATAGAAATCGGTGTTTTCATAAAGCCAATCTTGTCTCCAATGCTTTACGATATAAGGTTCTGCAGGGTTTCCAACTTGTAATAAATGCTGAATTGAAATTTTGTTTTTATCATCTTCAACCAACTGCGCCCATTCTAATCCTTTATCAATTTTAGTTTCTGAAGGTTTATAAAGCGAATCCTTACTGTAATGAAATGTTTCGGCAAAATTGAAGGTTACCTCGAAACATCCACACATATTTTTAATGGATTCGGCATCTTGTTTTTTCTTTTTCTGAGCATGTCCAAAGAAGGAAAAGGTTAAAATGAATAATGATAAAATTGATAATTGTTTCATTTTTAGTGTTTTGATGTAATTATTAAAAAAATATTAAAATTAATCTATTCTTATTTAGACTGAATTAAAATAAGATATATATTTGCAGCAAATTTAATCAAGAATGATTCTAAATAAAAAGTATTTCGCCATTTATTTTATAACTTTTTTTTCTGGACCACTATTTTCCCAAGAAATTAAACCCGACAGCTTAGCGCTTCAGGCTTTAAAAGAAGTTGTTGTTACTGGGCAATACAACCCGCAATCCATTAAAAAATCGGCACATAATGTAACGGTTATTAGGCGTGAGCAAATCGATAATCAGGCAGCTAATAACTTGGCCGATTTATTGAACTTCAACCTCAACCTTACTATTATTCCGAATTCAAAAACGGGAAAATCGACCATTTCTTTCTTCGGATTAGATGCTCAATATTTTAATATTTTAGTTGATAATATTCCGCTTGTAAGCGATAATGGCTTCGGAAACAACATCGATTTAACGCAAATAAACTTAGACGATGTAGAGCGCATAGAAATTGTAGAAGGCGCTATGGGTGTGGAATACGGCGCTAACGCCATTTCTGGAGTTATCAATATCATAACAAAAAAATCGATAGATACCGATTGGAATATTAAAACTTCCATACAGGAAGAAACCGTAAGCAATGAATATGCCTTATTTGATGAAGGCCGCCACATTCAAGCCTTAAACCTAAGCCACAATTTTAATAGTACTTGGTTTGCACGAGCCGGCATAAACAGAAATCAATTTGCGGGTTTTTATAATGATAAACAAGGCAAAAACTACTATAATGATGATGGTTTACGAGGTTATGATTGGCTACCAAAAACACAAATAAACACGAATGCTCTTATCAATTTTAAGAAAGAAAACTTTAGACTCTTATACAAGTTTGAATATTTTAATGAACTTATCGATTACTACGATACATCGGTTAGAGCCAACATAGACACGCAAACGCAAACGAGCAATCCGGTAGCAACCGATAAAACCTTCACAACCAATAGGTTTGTAAACAACATCAGTATTAATACGTTGGATATTGGCATGCAACAGATGGCGGAAGACGCCATGAAAGAGCATCTTGCTGTATTGCAAAATAACTTTGAAGCATCCTACGGAAATAGAGCGCCTTGGAAAAACAATAAAAAACTCATTGAAGGTGCTTTAAAAAGATTACCACTTTATAAAAAATATAAGGAAGCAGGTTTATCTGAGTCCCAAATTCATGATTCGCTTGCGGTAAAACGTGAAACAGAATTGTTTCAATGGAAAGGTGATACCATTCAAAATATAAGTGTTTTAGATAGTTTACAGCACTATTTAAAGTTTTTAAATACAGGTATGTTGAGTATTGCTCCTAAAACAGGTGCTATTCGAACTTATGTTGGTGGGATTGATTATCGTTACTTTAAATACGATCATATTTCGCAAAGTGAGCGCCAAGTGGGTTCAACATTTAAACCGTTTGTGTATACTGCTGCTATTGAAAATGGAATGGAACCTTGTACTTACTTTTCTTTAGCAGAAGTAACTTATAGTAATTATAATGGTTGGACGCCTTCGAATTCTGGTGGTGAAAATGAAGATGAACACCTTAACTATAATTTGGAAATGGCTTTGAGTAATTCGGTTAATACCATTGCTGTAAAGGTTTTAAATGAAGTTGGAATTCCTAAAGTGCTAGAACAGGCAAAAAAAATGGGGATTAATAAAGCGTTGCCCAACTTACCATCTATAGCTTTAGGAGTTGCAGAAATTAACTTGAAAGAACTTACGGGGGCTTACGCCAGTTATGTAAACAATAGCAAACCGGTTACACCTTATGCAATTACTAAAGTTACGGATAGAAACGGTAGAGTTATAGCTGAGTTTGAACCAGAAGTGGCTGAGCCTGCTTTTAAAGATTATACTCGACAGGTGATGTTGGAAATCATGCAATCTACAGTGAATAAAGGAACGGCTTCAAGGTTGAGAACAGCTTATGGATTACGAAATGATATTGCTGGGAAAACCGGAACAACACAAGATAATAAAGATGGTTGGTTTGTTGGAATTACACCAAATTTAGTGACTGTAACTTGGGTTGGGAACGATAACCAAGCCATTGGTTTTAGAACCACAGGGCTAGGGCAGGGTGCAAATTCAGCACTTCCTATATTTGCCAAGTTTTATTCTAAATTGAATGAAGACTCTACGTATAACGGCATAACAAAAAGTCGTTTTGAAGCACCTGCAGACCAAGTCATTTCCGATTTAGATTGTAATGAAGAAAAACGAGATGGTTTTTTTAAAGAATATTCAGTAGTAAAAAGAAGAAGCGGAAATTTAAAGGCAATAAAGACTAGTTAAAACAAAAAAACGCACATCCATTGATGTGCGCTTTTTTTATTTCTTCTGTAAAAGAGAAAGTTATTAGAATTTATAACTTAAACCAACAGTGTAATAAGTTTGTAATTTGTTATCTACAGAGTCAAATGTTTCGGCTGGGTTACCACCATCTACTATTGCTAAGTTTTGGATATAATCTAAAGCTTCTTGTTTGTTACTTCTTAATCCAAAATCGAAACCAACACCAATCATTTTCCATAGTGTGTAGCTAAACGAGTTGGTCCAAGTAAAGTTGGATAAATCGCTAGATTTGTAGCTTTGGAATGTAGAGAAGTTTGTTTTGAAGTTAATTGCTCCAATTTGTCTTGTATAGTCTGCAACTATTTTAGCACCTAAAGACGATTCGAAAACTGAATCACCATCAGCAAATACAAAGTTGTAGTTTAAAGGATGAATAACAACAATTAAGTTTTCAATAGGTGTCCATGTAGCACCAATACCTACGTCTAAATATCCAGGATCGTTAAAGTTATCTAGTAAAGTTGTTCTGTATTCCAATAATCCAGAAGCCGCTAATGTTTTAGTAATATTTCTACCGTATAAAGATGAAATATTAAATACATCAGTAGTTGGACTAAAACCTTTATCGTCATCCGTATTGTTGTCTTTGTTATCTAGTTTTACCCAGTTTAAATTTGTGTTTAACGAGTTTCTCCAAAAGAATTTATCTTCAATTAAATTTGCGTAAGCGTTTAAAGTAAACCCAATGTTACCAGATGCGTTGTTTGGTGTGTCTTGCGAGTACCAGTTGTTAAAGTTAGATAAGCTACCACCAATAGTACCAAAAGCACCTTTTCTCCAACCTGGAAGTGCGTCAATTTTTGCTTGTATGGCAGTTGCTTCAGCTTGAGCAGCATCGGCTATAGCTTGTTTTTCTTCTTTTTGAGCGTGTAATTCTTCTTTAGTTTGCGCATTTACGGAAACCATTCCGATACAAATGCCAATAATAATAACGTTTTTTTCATTTTTCAGTTTGTTTTAATTTGCGTGCAAATATAAGTTATTTTTAAGTTTGATACAAAACGATAAAGCGGTTTATAACGTATTTGCTTTTATTGTTTGGACACTAAATTTGCTATTAAGTCACAATGAAATTAGGGAATTATCTCTTTTTGAAAAGGGGTACAGAGGAACATGCTTCGCCGTACATAATAGATTTGGCAACGGGTTGTAATTTTGTGGCCAACATGATGTATGCGTTTTGTGGTACCGGTTTTTTTGAGCAACCTTTTATAATAATGGGTTTGTCTTGAAACTCGGAAACATCTAAATTTCCAATAATATCTTGATAAATTGCGGTTTCTAAGTTTTCTAAGTCTCCTATAATGGTTTTATTGACGTAAGGTTCTAAATGAATGCTTAAAAGCATATAGGCCCAACCCGGAATTATAGCATCTGTACTGCAGGTTAAAGC
>NZ_JAUFQP010000016.1 GCF_030409805.1 Algibacter miyuki
ATTCGGATGGTTTTACGTCGCCATAAATCAAAACAAATTAATACATTTGGTTTTTTATAATTTCTATTATGCAGATAAACGATAAGAGTGGCCTAACAAATTACCAAGCATCACCGAAACGCTATAACGAGATGACCTACAAGCGGTCTGGAAAAAGTGGTGTGCTCCTACCCGCTATTTCATTAGGGTTATGGCATAATTTTGGTTTTGTAGATAATATTCAAAATGCTAGAGATATTTTGCGATGTGCTTTCGATTTAGGTATTACACATTTTGATTTAGCCAATAATTACGGACCTCCTTATGGTTCTGCGGAAGAAAATTTTGGAACTATTTTTAAAAATGATTTCAAAAGTTATAGAGATGAAATGTTTATAGCTACCAAAGCGGGCTTTGATATGTGGCCTGGACCATCGGAAATTTAGGTTCAAGGAAATATTTAATTTCAAGTATTGATCAGAGTTTAAAACGTATGAATTTGGAATATGTTGATGTTTTTTATCATCACCGTCCAGATCCTGATACGCCCTTAGAAGAAACAATGGGAGCGCTTGCAGATATAGTTAGACAAGGTAAAGCGTTGTATGTTGGAATTTCAAATTATCAGCCTGCTGAAACCCAAAAAAGCAGCCGAATTGTTACGCGAATATAATGTACCTTTTATTTTGCATCAAGCACGATATTCCATGTTGGATCGTTGGGTTGAAGATGGACTATTAAATACTTTAGAAGATAATGGCGTAGGCTGTATTGCTTTTTCTCCTTTAGCACAAGGCATGCTTACTGATAAGTATTTGGATGGTATTCCAAAAGATTCTAGAGCCGGTAAAAACTTAACGTATTTAAATACTGAAACCGTAAATGAGAACATTGAAAAAGTGCAGCAACTCGCTGAAATTGCCAACAATCGTGGTCAAAAATTATCGCAAATGGCCATCTCATGGATTTTGAGACAAAAACAAGTCGCTTCGGTGTTGGTTGGAGCAAGTTCTTCTAGTCAGTTAAAAGAAAACGTGAAAGCTTTAGATTATTTAGAATTTACTAGTGAAGAATTAGAGCAAATTGAGCGTGTATTGTCTTAAACTCTAACGACAGCGGTACAAATTAAATAATATACCCATGAATTAGATTATCGATTTTTAAATAGTTAAAAACTTTATATCTTTTTACAGAAAGTCTTAGTATTGTTTCGATTGTGGTGGGTTTACTTTTTCTAGTGTATTCAAATTACAAAAGTTTCGCTATAGTTATGATTATAATCGGAATCTTAGAGATAGCAGCTATGTTCCTTCACTTATATAAAACATATTAAAAAGAATTAAGTATGGTAAAGGAAGAAGAAATTTAATCCTTCACGACAACAACCGTTACTTTTACGCCTTTTTCTAGAGCCCAAACTTTATTGGCTATTACAGCACCTGTTTCGTCCACTATGCGGTATTCTGCCGTATTCGGACCCAGAAGAACCGGTGTTAATTGCATAAAAAGCAATTTTATTAGCGCCTTCTAACAGCTTCAATCTATAGGTACTAAAAGCCCTTCCTAAGTAAACATTAGATCGAACAACATCGCCATTTACAAAAATACGTAGTAAATCGCCATCCACAGCGCTATAATCTCGACACTTAATTTCGATATATAATGATTTTGTATGGTAATCTCCCCAAAAGGCATCTTCTTTTAAACCGCTGTTTTCTCCATGACCATCAGGCAAAACGGCTTTAGCTTGTCGGTCTAAATTTTTGGTAAATAACTCTCCAGGGTTTCCAAATTCTTCCTCCGGAAACATTGAAAGTTCCTTTTTAGGGAAATTTAAATCGGTTGAAACTCTAGGTGCGTTCATCCCGTTTAAAGGTTTCGTTTCAGCTTCAATAGGTGTTGAAGGTTTCGGTATTTCCGCCTTTAAAGTATCCTTTACACTTTCAATCACAGGAAAAGGTATTGATTTATTCCTGCTGTCTATTTGTGCAAAACTAGATATAGTGCATACAAAAAATATAAAAAATGAAAAATGAAACTTCATTGGTTGTTAAGCGCTTTTTAATTATAAATACTTAATAAAGAACTAGTATAATTAGATTTCAAAGATAATTGTTATCATTTAAAACGCAATTATAGCCCGCCTTATTTAGGAAAAGATTAATACAATAACCGTTCCTAAATGAATTTAAACAATAAACAACGTTACTTTTTGGTATTATTTTTGTGAATCATAATTTATAATAACATTTTAAAAATCAGTTAATTATGAGACATTCAAAACTTATTCCTGAGGTCAATGCGGGATCCATGGCCGACATTGCTTTTTTACTTCTAATTTTCTTTTTGGTAACCGCTACAATTTCTTCCGACACCGGAATTAACCGTGTTTTACCAAGTGATTGCCCTACTGGGGATTGCGAAAGCATAAAACAGGAGCGTAACATTTTGCGCGTCGTTATTAATAATGAAGACGCGATTATGGTTGAAGATGAATTGGTTTCTTTGGATCAATTGAAAAACATAACTAAAGCCTTTATTGATAATAATGGTGATGGTTCTTGTAACTATTGCTACGGCGAAAAGAATCCGGAAGCTTCGGATAATCCAAAGAAAGCTGTGGTTTCATTGCAAAATGGAAAGCTTACCACCTATAAACAATTTGTTGCTGTGCAAAACGAACTATCTAAAGCTTATTTTGAATTAAGACATAATTATGCCGCAAAAGTGCTTCAGAAATCGGTTGATAATTTAACAAAAGCAGATTTAAAACAAGTTAAAAATGCATATCCTTTTATCTTGTCGGAAGCGGAAACTAAATAAAGATTTCTTCTGAAAAATTATTTTACTAAGTTTCTTTTCGGCAAAAAAGGAACTTAGTAATTTATTAGCTTAATTAGTTCTTCTTCAAAGCGGCTTTTTGGTAAATATTGGTCTTCTAATATTTTTGCAAACGGAATAGGTGTTTCCATACTCGCCACACGCTTTACGGGCGCATCCAAATACTCAAAACACTGCTCCATAATTAAGGCTGAAATATCACTTGCTACACCACCAAACAACGAATCTTCTTGTAAAATAATGGCTTTACCTGTGTTTTTAACAGAATTGAAAATAGTTTCGGTATCCAACGGGCAGAGCGTGCGTAAATCGATAACATCGGCAGAAATTTCAGGATGTTTTTCTAATGTTTTCAATACCCAATGAAGGGCTGCTCCGTAGCTAATAATGGTAATTTTATCTCCTGATTTAATTATAGAAGCTTTTCCTAGCGGAAGCGTATAATAATCTACAGGAACTTCTTGTCGAATACTTCTATACAAGGCTTTATGTTCAAAAAACAATACCGGATTTGGGTCATTAATAGCTGTTGCTAATAAACCTTTGGCGTCATAAGGAAACGCGGGATATACCACTTTTAAACCAGGAGTTTTTGTAAACCAAGCTTCGTTGGTTTGTGAATGAAACGGCCCTGCGCCCACATCGCCGCCGCAAGGCATTCTGATAACCACATCGGCATTTTGATTCCATCTGTAAAACGATTTTGCCAATAGGTTTACCACAGGGCTAAATCCGGAGCTTACAAAATCAGCAAATTGCATTTCTACAACGCTTTTAATACCTGCAATTGACAAACCCATGGCGGTTTCAATTATGGCTGATTCACAAATGGGTGTATTCCTAATTCTGTCTTTTCCAAAGACATCAACAAAACCATTGGTTATTTTAAAAGCGCCTCCATATTCAGCAATATCTTGTCCCATGATAACTAAATCATCATAACGTTTCATGCTTTGTTTTAAACCATCGGAAATGGCATCAATAAAACGAATGTTTTCTGTAAATTCACTTTCTTCAACTAATTGATATTCTTTAATTTGAAATACATCATTTAATTCTTCAGTTTTAGTTGAGTTTACTTCGTTTTCATTAAACGCAATCTCTAAATTATCATTTATTTCATTAGAAATTTCATCGATAATAACTGTTTTTTCAGCTTCATGTAAAATATTTTTTTCTTTCAAAAACACTTCAAAATTTGCGATGGGATCTTTTTTTGACCAAGTTTCCATGAGTGTTTCTGGAACATATTTGGTGCCACTCGCCTCTTCATGCCCGCGTATTCTAAAAGTTTTAAATTCTATTAAAACAGGACGAGGATTTAGTCGTACACTTTTTGTTATTTCATGCATTTTGGTGTAAACTTCAACCACATTATTTCCGTCAATAATATGCGACTCCATGCCATAACCTTTTCCACGATCGGCAATATGTTCACAATAATATTGTTCAGATGTTGGTGTAGATAAACCATAACCATTGTTTTCAACACAAAATAAAACGGGTAATTGCCAAACAGATGCTACATTTAAAGCTTCATGGAAATCACCTTCACTTGTGCCACCCTCTCCTGTAAAAACAGCGGTAACTTCATTTTTATCTTTCAGTTTAGACACCAAAGCAATACCATCGGCAACACCTAATTGTGGACCTAAATGCGAAATCATTCCAATGATTTTAAATTCTTGTGTTCCAAAGTGAAACGAACGATCGCGTCCTTTTGTAAAACCCGATTTCTTGCCTTGCCATTGTGCAAATAAGCGATTTAGTGGAATATTTCTGGTGGTAAATACGCCTAAGTTTCGGTGCATTGGCAGGATGTATTCCGAAGTATTTAAAGCCATGGTTACGCCCACGGAAATAGCTTCTTGTCCAATTCCAGAAAACCATTTACTAATTTTTCCCTGACGCAACAAAACCAGCATCTTCTCCTCGATTAACCTAGGTTTTAGCATGTTTTTGTACAACTCTAAAAGTAAGCTGTTATCCAAATTTTCCGTTTGATAATTAAAATTTGTCGTGCCCATAAAAAAATATTAGTCTCTCAAATATAGTATAAATGTGTGCAAAGGTGTAAATCGTTAATAAAAAAAACGACTTATAAAACTCTCCAATGTTTTTGTACATTTGTAATACATTGACTAAAATTATTTCATAATGAATATTATACCAAGTGTTAATTTAAAAGATTTTACTTCGGGCGATGCCGAAAAAAAGCAGCAATTTGTAGATGCCATTGGCAAAGCTTATGAAGATATTGGCTTTGTGGCACTTAAAGGTCATTTTTTGGATGATGCTTTAGTTGAAAATTTATATGGAGAAGTGAAAAACTTTTTCAACTTACCAATTGAAACCAAAAGGAAATATGAAATCCCTGGAATTGGCGGGCAACGTGGCTATGTGTCTTTCGGAAAGGAAAGCGCAAAAGGTAAAAAAGAAGGTGATTTAAAGGAGTTTTGGCATTTTGGACAATATGTTGAAGATAATGACGAATTAAAAGCTGAATATCCAGAGAATGTTACGGTTAATGAGCTTGCTGAATTTAACGAGGTTGGGAAAGAAACTTACCGCATGTTAGAAAAAACGGCTAAATATGTATTGCGTGCTTTGGCTTTACATTTAAATTTAGAAGAAACTTATTTTGATGATTATATTCATAATGGAAATTCCATTTTAAGACCTATACATTACCCGCCAATACAAGAAGAACCTAAAGAAGCGGTTCGTGCAGCGGCTCATGGTGATATTAATTTGATTACTTTGTTAATGGGAGCTCAAGGTCGTGGTTTACAAGTGCAAAACCATAAAGGGGAATGGATTGATGCCATTGCCGAAGCTGATGAATTAATGATAAATGTTGGAGATATGCTTTCGCGACACACTAATAATAAATTAAAATCTACTATCCATCGTGTTGTAAACCCTCCAAAAGAATTATGGGGAACATCACGTTATTCTATTCCATTTTTTATGCATCCAATAAGCGCCATGAAATTAGATGTTTTAGAAGGTTGTATTGATGAAAATAATCCGAAAAAATTTGAGGATATCACGGCTGGAGAGTTTTTAAACGAACGTTTAATTGAATTAGGTCTTAAAAAATAACCCCGTAAAAAGTCAACGTTATTTTAAGCAGAGACACCCTTTTAAACCATGGATTTACAAGATCAACTAAAAAACTTATTCCCCGATCATATTGAAGAAGAAAAACCAGAAACAGCAGATGCTGCAGGTGGTATTTGGATGCAAGATGACCCTATACTTTGCAAATACGAAAAACGGAAAGGAAAACCCATAACCATATTGGATGGTTATACAGGTGCTACCGAAGATTTCAAGATTTTAGCTAAAGAAATTAAAACAACATTGAGTGTTGGTGGAAGTTTTAAGGATGATAAAATTATAATTCAAGGCGATTACCGAGATAAAATAATGGCTATGCTAAAAGCTAAAGGGTTTAATGTAAAACGTGTTGGAGGTTAATTTATGGAAAAACAAATTTTACATATTACGAATGGTGGAAACCTATCATCTCGTTTAAAGGAATTAGAGATTCCTGGTGCACAATTTACATGGCAAGAAATGTTTTGCGAAGGCAGAACTACAGAACATATTATATCCGATGAATCAGTAAAATTGCGTAGTGAGTTTTTAAGCGACTTCTACGATATCGATTTAGACTTAAGTAAAGTAGAACAAGCTTTAGAACAATTAAATGAAGCTAAAAACAGGTATTCAGAAATTGTCCTTTGGTTTGATTATCATTTATACTGCCACATTAATATGGTTGCTGTTATTAGCTTAATTCATCAGAAAAAGATAAAACTACCAATGTCGCTAGTTTGTAGTGGTAGAACTCCAGGAAGTAAAAACTTATCTACTTTTTCAGAATTAAATGGGTCGCAACTTCAAAGTCATTATAAAAATAAAGTATATTTAAATGATGCGGATATTGATATGGCAACAACCGTTTGGGGTATTTACTGTGGTAAAGATCATAATTTATTAAAACCTATTATTGTAAAACCGTCTAATTTTAAATATTTAAGCAACTGCTTAAAAGCGCATTTAGAACGTTTTCCAGATTCAATAAATGGACTCAATATTTTAGAACGTAATATTTTAAAAATAGTAAAAGATTATAATATAAAATCGAAAAACCACTTATTAGGATATGCCTTAAATTATCAGGGGTACTACGGTTATAATGACTTACAACTTTCTAGAACTATTAATAAATTAAGTTTGTTTTTAACTGAAGAAAAAAGCAGTATTACGTTAAATAGAGATGGCCATGAAGCCCTTTTAGGCGGTCATAATTTTTCAAGTCAAATAGACAGTAATATGTATTTTGGTGGTATTAAAAAATATGATTTCTACTTTAGTAAATCTGAAAACAAACTTATTAAAACGATCTCTGATGCCAATTAAAGAATCTGAACTTATTTTAAATCCAGATGGTAGTGTTTATCATCTAAATTTAAAACCCGAAAATTTAGCAAATACCATTATTTTTGTTGGCGATCCTGATCGTGTTAGTAAAATTACAGAACATTTTGATAGCATTGAATTCGAAACACATAAACGTGAATTTAAAACTCAAACAGGACATTATAAAGGCAAACGTATTACTGTTATTTCAACAGGTATTGGGTCTGATAATATTGATATTGTTTTAAACGAATTGGATGCTTTAGTGAATATCAATTTGGAAACTAGAGAAATTAACGCAAACCTAGTGAGTCTTGATATTATTAGAATTGGTACTTCGGGGTCTTTACAGGCTGATATTCCCGTAGATTCATTTTTATTAAGCTCGCATGGTATGGATATTAATGGTACACTTCACTCCTATCAAATTGAAAACATTTCGCATCCTGAGATTGAAGATGCATTTATAAAACATAGCGATTGGCATCAAAATAAGTCTAGACCAATTATTATTGAAAACAGTAGTAGTTTAGCTGAAAAATTTACAGTAGGTGCTCAAAAAATATTCAAAGGTATTACAGTAACCGCAAACGGTTTTTATGGTCCACAAGGTCGTGTACTACGTTTGGCGCTTCAAGATGCTGACGTAAATAATAAAATTGATACTTTCAAATTTAAAGATTTCAGAATAACAAATTTAGAAATGGAAACATCGGCCATTTATGGCTTATCAAAGTTGTTAGGGCATCGAGCGGTATCCTTAAACGCTATTATAGCCAATCGCGCAAATGGTACGTTTAGTGAAAATCCGGAAGGTATAGTTAATAATTTAATTCAATTCGCGCTTAATAAAATAGCCGAGTAGCAGTTTAACAAATGAAAAAAGTAAATATAGGTGGTGTGCCAGAGCATTTTAATTTAGCTTGGTATTTAACACTGAAAAACGGGGAGTATAAAGACGAAAACATCAACTTGCGTTGGCATGATTATTACGGTGGTACAGGTGCTATGTGTAAGGCTTTGCGCGATGGTGATATTGATATTGCCGTAATACTAACCGAAGGTATTGTAAAGGATATTATTGAAGGTAACCCAAGTAAAATTGTGCAAACTTTTGTGCAAACACCATTAAATTGGGGCGTTCACGTGGCTCAAAATTCAACGTATAAAACCGTTGCCGATTTAAAAGGTACCAAAGCCGCTATTAGTCGGTTTGGTTCTGGCTCGCATTTAATGGCTTATATAAATGCACAAAATCACGATTGGGATTTAGAAAAAGATTTAGATTTTGAAGTTATAAAAAACCTCGATGGAGCTGTAGAAGGTCTTACAAGTGGAAAAGGTGATTATTTTTTATGGGAAAAATTCACCACCAAACCATTGGTTGATTCAGGTGTTTTTAGACGTATAGATAATTGTCCTTCGCCATGGCCGTGTTTTGTGATTGCCGTTCGTGAAGATTTTATTGAAAATAATCCTGAAACATTAAAGTCTATTTTGAATATTGTTAATAATACAACTGCTGAATTTAAAGACATTCCGAGTATAGATAAAACTATTGCTAACCGCTATGAGCAGCAAATAGAAGATGTTCAAGAATGGTTAAGTATTACGGAATGGTCTCAAGAGTTAATAGATAAAGAGACTTTAGATCATGTACAAAAAGAACTTTTTGCATTAAACATCATTCCTGAAATTATAGATTATAACAGGTTAACTCACAAATTATAATCTACAGATTAAATATTTCTTAAAAATGAAAAAAGGACTTTATGCTTTGCTTGCCCTATTTATTATGGCCTGTAATTCAAATTCAGATAAAGATTTTGCTATAATTACTGGTAAAATAACTAATAATAATGCTAGTAAATTATCTTTAGTAAAAGGTAATGACGCCGCAAATAAGTTCACCATTAATGTTTCCGCAGATGGTGTTTTTAGGGATACTCTTCGCACCGACTCAGAATTATACACGCTTTATACGGGGCCGCAACAGGCTTTACTTTTACACGTAACACCAGGCGATAGTTTACATATTTCTTTGGATAAAAAAGATTATTTGAATACTGTTGCAATTTCAGGGAAAGGTGCTTCCGCGAGTATATATTTATTAGAAAAAACAAAAATATTCTCTAATGCTATAGGAAGTCCGCAGGAAACTTTTAGCTTGAATCAATCCGAGTATAAATCAAAACTTGTCAGTATAAAAAAGCAACAAGAAGAACTTCTTACTAACTCGAAAAATCTTCCAGTTGGTTTTGCTGAAAAAGATAAACGTAACATTACCTACGAATATTTCAATTGGCTTTTACGCTATGAAAAAGCACATGTTTATTTCACTAAAAACAAAGCTTTTGAAGTCGATGATACGTTTTTAGTTGAGATGGCTGATTTTGATTATAACAATGAAGAAGATTTTAAGTTTTCTAATAGTTATAAAAATATTCTAATGACTCATTTTTCTGATATTTCGAATGAATTATCCAAAAAAGACAACATTGCTAAAGATATAGCAGCCATAAAAACAGCGGCTTCTATAAAGAATCAAACGATTAAAAATAGCGTTTTGTTCGATTTCGCTAACGCCTATATGGATACAAGTTCGGATATTGAAGCATTGTATAATCTATTTTTAGATCATTCTACAAATGAACATAACAACGATGTTATTATTCAAAAGTATAATAACCTTACAGGTTTAAAGGCAGGAAAACCATCTCCAAAATTTATTAATTATAGAAATTTTGCAGGAGGAACAACTTCGTTAGACGATTTAAAAGGAAAGTACGTTTATATTGATGTTTGGGCAACATGGTGTGGACCTTGCATAAGAGAGATTCCATCGCTTAAAAAATTGGAAAAACAATATCATGGTAAAAACATTGAGTTTGTCAGTATTTCTATAGATCAAGAATCAGATTTTAAAACGTGGAAAGAAATGGTTGCTGGTAAAAACCTAACCGGTATTCAGTTATTTAGTGATAACTCTGGAGGTTCTCAATTTGTTATAGATTATAAAATTGAAAGTATCCCTAGATTTATACTTATAGATCCAAAAGGAGATATTGTTCAAACCGATGCACCGCGCCCATCAAGTTCACAAGTAATTACTTTGTTTAATTCACTAAATATTTAATTCATATAAAATCTATATCATTAAAAATTAAAAAGCCACGATTATCGTGGCTTTTTAATTTTATATCTTTTATTTTGAGTATTATTTTTGCGGCTCCTCCTCTGCTTGTGCAACCTGTTGTTGTTCTGGCTCTTTAAATAAATCGATAAACGCTTCACCTAAATAATCTATAATATGGCTCGCTAATAAACTTTGGTAACCATAATTTTCAACAGCAATATCGGCAGCTTTTCCGTGTAAATACACACCAAAAATAGAAGCTACAACAGGATGATAACCCTGCGCAATTAAACCTGTTATAATTCCGGTTAAAGTATCTCCACTGCCAGCGGTAGCTAATCCCGGGTTTCCTGTTGTGTTTACATAAAGTGTATCATCAAAAACGGTAATGCTATTGGCTCCTTTAATCACTACAATCACTTTATAGGTATTCGAAAATGCCTTTACTTTTTCTAGCTTATTAAAATCATTTTCCCAAGTACCAATTAAACGTTCTAGTTCTTTTGGATGCGGCGTTAAAACCGTTTCTGCAGGTAATAGTTTTAGTAAATCCTGCTTTTTAGCCAACATATTAATACCATCTGCATCAATAACTAATGGTGATTTATTAGATTTCAGAAACGATTTGAATGCTTTTAGTGTTTTTTCATCAGTACCAATCCCTATACCAAAACCAATAACGGTAGGTGTTATGTCAAAATCGATAGCTGTTATTTTTTCCTTATTCACATCCGTTATTACCATAGCTTCTGGCAATGCCGTTTGCAAAATTTGATAACCACACTTCGGAATATATGCTGTAACTAATCCTGCTCCGGCTGATAATGCCGCTTTACTGGCTAAAGTAACGGCACCCATTTTACCATAACTTCCCCCAATAATCAAGGCGTGGCCAAACTCTCCTTTATGCGAAAATTTTCCTCGTTGAATATAATTTGGCAATACTTCATGTTTGCCAATTAATTGCGCTTCGGTTTGTGTAGTTTGTAAAAATTCTTGATCTAAACCTATGTCTAGAACCTCCCATTGCACCGTATATTTGGCTGTTTCGGGTAAAAAGAATACTAATTTAGGTGATGCAAAACTTAAAGTATACCCAGCATGCACCACACCATCTTCATCGGTTACCGCTTTATCTGTGTATAAGCCTGATGGAATATCTATCGATAATGTAAACGCTTTACTCGTTCTAAAATGAATAAATAAGTTTTTAACGCACTCATCAACAGGCCGGTTTAACCCTATACCAAAAACAGCATCTACAATAATATCTTCGGGTTGAATTACAGGAAAATCTTCTGCACACCTCAAAAGTGTTGGCCAATTTTTAGTAACATTTTTAATGCGGTCATAATTAACTAAAAAGTCTTTTGAACGCTTATCACTACAATTTACCACAAACGTATTTACATTATAACCTGCTAAAATAAGTTGACGCGCTAAAACTAAACCATCTCCCCCATTATTACCAATACCACAAAACACATGTATTGGGACTTGAGCACCTTGCATTCGTAAATCAATCCAATTAAAAATTTGACTTCCTGCACGTTCCATTAAATCGGTAGACGAAATTTGTTGTTTTTCACTAGTAATTTTGTCGCCAGCGTAAATTTGTTCTTTAGAAAATAACTTCATTAATTTTATTATTATTGATTTTTCAATTCTTATTAAAGTTTGTCGTTTTATTTTTATGAAATTCGATTCTACATAAGAATTCTGTAAAAAATATATTTTAGTTTTTTTATAAGCCTAAAAGTAATACTTTTGAAGGGTATTATATAACAATAATGAATCAATTCAACCAAAATACAAATACAACTATTTCTTTTTCTACAAAAGGAACAGTAACTGTTTTTGGTACAACTACAAATATTACAACCCTTTGGGGTTACTAGTTATATATTCTTCAGGCTATATTTGCGATAACATAAATCGCGAAAATTCAAGTATTTTTTTTAATTTTTCAATTCATTAAAACATGAAAGTTTTAAAATTTGGTGGAACCTCTGTAGGCTCTTCAGAAAACATAAATAAAGTTATCGATATTTTAGAAAACTATGGCAAAACCGATGCCGTAGTTTGTGTAGTTTCCGCAGTTGGTGGTATTACAGATAAATTACTTTTAACAGGAAAACAAGCTCAAAACAAAGAACTAGCTTATAAAGACACACTTAATTTAATTAAAGATATTCACTTCGGAATTATCAATGAATTAAATTTAGGTAATGGTGAAAACATTACAAAACATGTTGACAATGAGTTTACGGCTTTAGAAGATTTATTAAACGGTATTTACTTAATTAATGAATTATCGCCTAAAACTTCAGATAAACTTGTGAGTTTTGGTGAGAAGTTATCTTCTTATATTATTGCCGAAACCATGAAAAATAGAGGGATTTCTGCGGAACGTAAAAACTCTCAAGATATTATTATCACCAACTCTAATTTCACAAGAGCCGAAGTCGATTTTAAAGTAACTAACGCGAATATTCAAGATTACTTTAAATCCGCATCGCAAAACATTACTATTTTACCTGGTTTTGTTTCTAAGTCTAAATTAGGCGAGCAAACCACACTTGGCCGTGGCGGATCAGATTTTACAGCTGCCATTGTTGCTGCAGCTTTAAAAGTGGATCAATTAGAGATTTGGACAGACGTTAGCGGTATGTTTACAACCAATCCAAAACTGGTTAAACAAGCCTACCCTATTTCAAAAATATCTTACCAAGAAGCGATGGAATTATCGCATTTTGGTGCAAAAGTACTATATCCACCAACGGTTCAACCTGTGTTAAGTTTAGGCATTCCTATTCATATTAAAAACACGATGGAACCAGAAGCTGTGGGCACTATAATCTCTAACGATGTTGTTGAAGAAGTAACACCTGTAAAAGGTATTAGTAATATTAGCAATATTGCTTTATTAACTTTGCAAGGTAGCGGCATGGTTGGCATACCAGGATTTTCTAAACGTTTGTTTGAAACGCTTTCTCAGGAAAAAATCAATATTATAATGATTACTCAAGCCTCGTCAGAACATTCTATTTGTTTAGGGATTGATGATAAGGAAGCCGAACGTGCTAGAGTGGCTATCGATTTTGCTTTTGAAAACGAAATTGCACTTCAAAAAATAGATCCTATTATTGTTGAAACCAATCTGTCTATTATTGCTTTGGTTGGCGATAACATGAAAAATCACCAAGGTATTAGCGGTAAAATGTTTAGTACTTTAGGAAAAAACAATATCAATATTAGAGCGATTGCTCAAGGCGCTTCAGAAAAAAATATTTCTGCAGTCATCGCAGAATCAGATGTTAAAAAGGCTTTAAATACGTTACATGAACAGTTTTTCGAATCGAAAACAAAACAACTTAATGTGTTTATCACAGGTGTTGGAAATGTTGGTGAGCGTTTAGTGGAACAAATAAAACAACAAAAGAAATATCTAAAAGAAAATCTTAAAATTAACCTTCGTGTTGCTGGATTATCAAATTCCAGAAAAATGATTTTTAATGAAGAAGGTATCGATTTAAAAAATTGGAAAACACTTTTAGATTCTGGTGAAACAGCAAGTTTAAAAGGTTTCTTTGAAAACACTAAAAACCTGAATTTACGTAACAGTATTTTTGTTGATGTTACAGCAAATGCTGATGTTGCTAATTTATATGCCGATTATTTACGTCAAAGTATTGGTGTGGTTGCTTGTAATAAAATAGCTTGTTCTAGCGATTTTAAAAACTATAAATTACTTAAAGAATTATCTCTAAAATATAACGCACCGTATTTATTTGAAACCAATGTTGGTGCAGGTTTACCAATTATTGATACGTTAGGAAATCTAATGGCTTCAGGGGATAAAGTAAACTCTATTCAAGCGGTATTATCAGGGAGTTTAAACTTTGTGTTTAATAACTTTACAGATGAAACTAAGTTTTACGATGTTGTAAAACAAGCTGGTGCTGAAGGCTATACAGAGCCTGATCCAAGAATAGATTTAAGTGGTGTAGACGTTGCTCGTAAAATTTTAATTCTTGCTAGAGAAAGCGGTGTTGAAATGAATTTAGAAGATATTGAAAACGCATCTTTCTTGTCGGAAGCAGGACTAAAAAGTGGTTCTGTAAACGATTTCTACGAGACATTAATTAAAGACGAAGCGCATTATCAAAGCCTATACGCTTCCGCGAAAGCGAACAATTGCCAGCTAAAATATGTAGCCCAATTTAACGATGGAAAAGCAAGCGTTGGCTTAGAAGAAATTCCTGAAGGTCATCCTTTTTATAATTTAGAAGGTAGCGATAATATTGTGATGTTTTACACACAACGTTACCCAAAACAACCGATGATTATTAAAGGTGCCGGTGCTGGAGCCGATGTTACTGCTTCTGGTTTGTTTGCTGATATTATTAGAATTGGAAATAATTAAAACCTATTAATTTTCCTTTTTTAAGAAATAAAAATATAATATTGATGAATGAAATAAAAATATTTTCACCGGCAACCGTTGCCAATGTATCTTGCGGATTTGATGTTTTAGGATTCTGTTTGGATAGTGTTGGCGACGATATGGTGATTAGAAAAACCGATAAAAAAGGAATTTTTATTACTAAAATTGAAGGTTTCGATTTGCCTTTCGAAACCGAATTAAATGTTGCAGGTGTTTCGGCATTAGCCATGTATAACGCCATAGATGTCGATTTCGGATTCGAAATTGAAATCTATAAAAACATTAAACCTGGAAGCGGTATTGGAAGCAGTGCTGCAAGTGCCGTTGGAAGTGTCTTTGGTATGAACGAACTTTTAGGGCGTCCATTCAATAAAACACAACTAACTGCATTTGCTATAAAAGGTGAAGCTATTGCTAGTAAATGTGAACATGCCGATAACCTCGCTCCTGCCCTTTTTGGTGGCTTTACGCTGGTTAAAAGTATCAATCCCGTTCAAATTTTGGAAATTCCATCGCCAACAGATTTGTATGCTACTATCATTCATCCGCAAATTGAAATAAAAACATCAGAATCTCGTGCAGTACTTCCAAAAGAAGTTGCACTTGCTGATGCTATTACGCAATGGTCTAACGTGGGAAGTTTAATCCATGCGTTACACACCAATGACTACAATTTACTAAAAGACTCATTACACGACGTTATTGTGGAGCCACATCGTAGCAAATTGATTCCTCATTATGATGATGTTAAAAAAGCATCATTAAAAGCAGGATCTTTAGGTTGCGGTATTTCTGGTTCTGGACCTTCGATATTTTCGTTGAGCCAAGGTTTAGAAGTAGCAAATAAAGTAAAAGAAGCCATAAAATTAGTTTATGCTGAAACAGGTATTGCATTTGATATTCATGTTTCTAAAATAAATACCGAAGGCGTTAAAATAGTTTAAATAAGAATTGCAAATAAATAAAAATAGTTTCCTGTTTCTACAGGTTTTCATAACACATGATTTACTACTCTTTAAATAAAAATTCAGAAAACACATCGTTTAAAGATGCTGTTGTAAAAGGTTTAGCCCCTGATAAAGGATTGTATTTTCCTGAAAGTATAACGCCTTTACCAAAATCATTTTTTGATAATATTGATAATTTATCTTATTCTGAAATTGCTTTTGAAGCCATCAAACAATTTGTATCGCCAGAAATTCCAGAAAATGTTTTAAAAACTATTGTTGAAGAAACCTTGTCTTTTGATTTTCCAGTGGTTCAGTTAAACGATAACATTTCAACTTTAGAATTGTTTCATGGTCCAACCATGGCATTTAAAGATGTTGGCGCGCGTTTTATGGCCCGTTGTTTAGGTTATTTCAATAAAGAAAACACCAATGAAGTAACCGTTTTAGTAGCTACATCGGGAGATACTGGTGGCGCTGTGGCTAACGGATTTTTGGGTGTAAAAGGTGTAAACGTTGTGATACTTTATCCTAGCGGAAAAGTGAGCGATATTCAAGAAATGCAATTAACAACTTTAGGGCAGAATATAAAAGCTTTAGAAGTTGATGGTACTTTTGATGATTGCCAAGCGATGGTTAAAACGGCCTTTTTAGATGAAAGCTTAACCAGTAAAATGCAGTTAACCTCGGCCAATTCTATTAATGTCGCGCGTTGGTTACCGCAGTTATTTTATTTTATGTTTGCTTATAAACAGTTGCATAATAAGCATGAAAACATTGTTTTTTCAGTGCCAAGTGGAAACTTCGGAAACGTTTGTGCCGGTATGATGGCGCAACAATTGGGTTTACCAATTAAGCATTTTATAGCATCGAACAACGAAAATAACGTAGTAACGCGCTATTTACAATCGGAAACCTATGAGCCAAAACCATCGGTGCAAACCATTAGTAATGCTATGGATGTTGGTGCGCCTAGTAACTTTATTCGTATTCAAGAAATTTATAAAAACAACTTTGAAGGCTTAAAAGAAAATTTATCGTCTTACAGTTTTTCTGATAATGAAACTCGTGAAGCCATGTTAGAGATTTTTAACGATTGTAATTATGTGGCTGATCCGCATGGTGCTGTAGGTTATTTAGGATCTAAAGCCTATTTAAAAGAAAATCCAAACGCACATTGTGTGTTTTTAGAAACCGCTCATCCAACAAAATTTTTAGATGTTGTTGAAGAAGTGATTAAAGAAAAACAACCACTTCCTGAACAAATACAATCGGTTATGGGAGGGAAAAAAGTTGCTATTTCTATTGCAACTTATGAAGATTTAAAAGGTTTTTTACTGAATTAATAATATAGAATTCAACCTAAAATATAAAACACGCTTACGGAGGTTAAACCTTCTGATAAGCGTGTTTTTTTTGATATAATATTTCAGTATCACTATTAATTTAGCTGATTTGCAAACTGACTTGGTAATTCACTAATAGATCTTATTTTAATATCCTTATAATACACTTCTGCACCTTCACTTTGAAGTTGAATTTTTCCTTTGGTAAGCGGTTTAGCAATATCGTCTTCACCATAAGTAACGGATTTTTCCATAACAAGTGCTACTTTTCCATTGACGATATGATAGGCCTTATCGCCTATACAAACCAAGTCAATTTGATTCCATCCTTCTAACTTTCCGTAGTTGGCGCTTTTTCTGCAGCGTCCGTCCTCTCCTGTTTTAAACTGCTTATAATCGCTATCTGGGTTATAGATGAAAATATCCCAATCAGAATCTGGATTCTCTTTCTTTATAGCTCTAATATCAGCACCTGCACCAGCTATAGTGTAATAATCTCCACAATCTTCTTCTTGAATTTGAAACTCTTGAGATTGCATCCAACAGTTCCAAAAGGCACCTTGCTCCCCAATGGCATGGTACAAAATCCCGCTATCCATGGGTTTATCTAAACGAGGTTTGTATTTTTTTTCTCCCCACTTAAACATGAGGCTTAAATGATAGTTTTCGTACTCCTTTTTGGTGGTTATTGCGCCGTATATTTCTCCTGAAATTTTCAATACAGGTTCGCCATCGATTTCTATAGCTGAAAATACGTTTAAGGGATCATTGTTTAAACCTAAAGGTGTTCCTGCGTCCATGCCGTTACCTTTTTCGCAACCTTCAATAGCAACGGTATGGTGCGGCGCTCCAACAAACTCGTCCCAGTCGCTTAGTTCCATATCGAGAAGATGTTCCCATTCTTTATCATTTGATTTTTTCGAATTGCAAGAGCTTATCGAAAAACATATTAGAATAACTGTGATTGGTATGACTATTATCTTCAAACTAGATTTCATATTATATATTTATTTTTTTATTCTATTCACTAATTTTACAATAATAACGTTGTCAATGCCTTCAAATTCAGGATTCAATATTAACCAACTCTTAAAATCGACATCGTAAGGTTCTGTATATTCACCTGTGAGTGGATTAAACCATTGGATTTGCAATTTTTCAGATTTAGGTAAACCTTTTATAGCTATGGCACTATTTGCTTTAGGCATATAATATACATATTCTCCGTCTTCGGTATTTGCCAAACAATAACCGCTAGAACTATAGCGATCACTTGGTTGGAGTTTCTCAAAGTTAGCTTTGTCTAGAAAATCTTGTAAATATTTAAAATATTCAAATTTAGGTTGCACGGTTACATCTTCAGAAAAAGGATCATAAATCACGATATTCCAAGCCATTCCTTGCCAATAATAACTGGTGTAAGTTCCGGCAAAAGCACATTTGTAATTTCTTTCTATACCTGATATTGGGTTATCATAATTACTATCAAGAAAAATATCATACTGGCATTTTTCATAAGCACCATTTTCAAGATTTATAATAGGTTTATTTGGGTATTGCGATTTTAATTTAAGCATTTTACTATAGATGTCAGAATGCCAAAACTGGGCAGAAATAATATCTACTTTATCGGGATTTGCCTCGCAGTAATCAAAATCGTGAACAGTTACCAATCGGTTGTAAGCATCAAGCCTTTTTAACCGGTCTATACGCTCGGTAATGTAATTAGGATCGTCGTAGCCATAACGCAGGGCTTCTTTGGAAATATCCCAAATTACGTTGCTTTTAGCCTGATATCTTTTTACCACATAATCAAAATACATATTATCTGCTTCAGAATTCGCTTCAGGCCAATTAACCATTTTGTTCCAAACATAAATCATGATGTGTGCGACTATGCCATGATCTTCAAGTAACTCGATGACACGATCGTAATGCTTAAAGAATTCAACATTTAATGCAGAGTAATCCGGATTATCATTATCACCTAAAAATGGGAATATTTCCTTTTTTGATCCAAAATCCCACTTGGGGTCAATGTTCTCACTTTGTTTCCAATCCAAATCATACGCATATACATTCATAATAATTTGATTAAAACCATTAGCAGAAATAGCATTAATTAAGGTTTTTGTTTTTGTTAAATCGGGATTACCATAATCTAAAGCAAACAACCAATCTACCTCATTAGCAACCAAGTTATATGATGAACCATCTTCGTATATAAGCTTTTGAGCATCTGTATTACTAATTTTTATGCCGCCACGAACACCTTTTTTTGCAGGAGCTACTTTAATAACATGCTTAATACCATTTAGTTTTTTTACTGAAGCATTACTGATGGAAGTCCAAATGCCTTCTATATTTGGGTTGAAACGTACAAGCCATTCATTGTTACCGTTATAAAAGCCAGGCACATTTAATTGTGAGCCATCAGGACTTTTAAATGTACAGGATATTTCTACTTGAAAAGGTTTTTCAATATGTCCTTTTGTTGTAAACGACAAATCAATCGTTTCCCATTTATGACCTTGAATAAGCTTTTGACCAAAAGAATTGTGCGGCATAAATAAAACTAATAGTGCAAATAGAAATAACTTTTTCATTTTTATATCTGATAAATTTAGAACTGTAATACTCTATTTATTTTAGAAAATAAAGTATGCTATAGAGTAGCCTAAAGATATCAAAATCACCCAAATGGATGAGAATAACCTTCATTTATTCTGTTATTTTCGAGTATAACAATAACCAAAAACAAAAACTATGAAAAAACTAACTAAAAGAATCATTCCAATCCTAATTTTAGTATTAGGTATTTGTCTGCATTCAAGAGCACAAAACGTTGAGATAAAAGGAATTGTACTCAACAAAGAAGCAACTAAATATTTTCAATCGGCTGGTTACAAATTTATTAAAGTTGCAAATGATGGTATTACAACAGCTTTCAATGGGTATAAAATGTTTTATAACAAAAAGGACGAAAGCGTTTTAATTTCAAAACATCAAACTAAGCCGCCAGGAAAAACTCAAATACTCTTGGGAGGTAGCGCTGATTTCTTTTGTACAAAAGGTTGTGAAGAAGAAGGCTGTGTTATAGAAAGAATTGGAAAAAGGAAGGGTTATAATAAAAATGCTATTACATATGAATGCGTTGGTTGTTATAAAAATGATGGAGGTGTTGAACTTTGCGAAGGATCTTTAGTAATACGTAAAGTGATTTTAAAAGATATATTAAAACAGTTGAAAAAAGCTAAATAAGTCATTCCTGTTTTTATGAAAGAGACCCAAATTGAAAACCAGTTTGGGTTTCTTTTTGCTGTGAGCCGAGACTTTTTTTATGAGTATGTGTGTTATTAAACTAAAACGTCATCAGTATATTTTTTCAAAATACCAAAAACGTCTTGTTTATTAAAAGGTTTAGAGAGAATATCATCAAAACCTAAATCGTCCAATTTAGTAATAAGCTCTGTGCTTGGTATGTTCGCCGTGAAAGCAATAACCGTTAAGCTAGGATTGTATGCTTTAATATGAGTAATGGCTTTAAAACCATTCATTTGTGGCATTTCTAAATCTAAAAACACTAAATCAATATCTCTATTAGCTTTTATGCTTTCAATGGCTTCAATTCCATTTGTAGCTTCATAAATTTTGGCAACCCGTTTTTCTAATATTTTTTTAGCATACATCATGCTTATCACATTATCTTCAACAAGTAAAACATTAGCGTTTATTGAAAAATCATCATTATAAACAGTTTTTATTTCCAACTTATTAGGTAAAACAGGAAGACGCTCTAAGGTTAGAGGAAATATAAAAGAAGTTCCTTTATTAAGTTTACTTTCTATTTTTATCTCAGAATTCATGGCCTCAATTATCGATTGAGAAATCGCTAAGCCTAGTCCTGTACCTCCATAAACAGGATTAATTTCATTCTTAATTTGATGAAAACTTTCAAATACTTTCTTTATATCTTTTGGTGCAATTCCTACTCCTGTATCTTTTACTTTAAATTGAATGCTTACCGTATCGTTTTCTAAAGTTACAACTTCGGCCGAGAAGGTTATTTCACCTTGTTCGGTAAACTTAATGGCGTTAGATATGAGGTTGTAAACTACCTGTGCAAAACGTTTTTCATCTATATTAACTACAACATCTTTTAACTTTGGATCAATATAACTATGTAGTTTTAAGTTTTTCTCTTCTGCTTTATTAATAAATGGTATGGTTATTTTACTTAAAAAGTCATAAATTATTTTAGGTTCGATAACAAGTTCAAAGCGTCCCGACTCTATTTTATGAATATCCAACATATCGTTTACCAACAAAAGCATATTATTATTGCAGTAATCCAATATTTCAAAATACTTGGTACTATTTTTAGGAGTGTCTTCAGCACCTCCATCTAATATTAATTGAGTAACCCCATTAATACTATTAATTTGTGTGCGTAATTCATGTCCTAAATTAGACAATACTTTGGTCCTTCTATCCTTTTCGCTTACAGCACGTTTCTTATCATTATAGATTTTTTTAATATACGATTTATTATGTCCCAATCCTTGAAGAGAAAACACCATAATTAGCACGAAAGCAACCGATGAGTTTAAAATAAATCTATAGTGCGTTTGTTCTCGAGTGATGTTCTCGTAATATGTGGAATACATTGGAGAGATGATAACCGAAATAACCATAATTAAAATGGTTATTGAATAAAGTATATTCGTGTGTTTTTGAAAATATATTTCATGACGAATAACATAAGGTAGTACAAATAATAGCGCCAATTGAAACCAATAATAACCAGACATTAAACCTTCTAGGTAAGATAGTATCAGCGTAGAGAGCCCCAAAACAATGTAAACCATATATGGGCCTATTAAGTAGTTGCGCATAACAACTAAAACATAGATACTTACAAAAAAGCTTATAAGAGGAAATATAATAATAATTAAAGATACCGTTAAACTGTAACGATATGCTAAAAAAATATAGAAAAAAGTGACCAAAATAGCAGAAAAATAGATAAGCATAGCAAGCTTAAAAAAGGATTTGCTTTTTAATTCTTTAAAATTAAGGTGATGTATTCTATGTTCCATTTGAAATTCAGTACAGACAAAAGAAGTGATTTTATCGATTAAAAACAAGATGATTCATAAATATTGCAATATTTTGTGTATTTCTTTACAAAATATCGGATTTATTCTTACGGTGCCTAGGAAATATTGTTCGAAATACTTTAAAACGAAATCTATATTTTTTCTATACATTTGTTTTCTTAAAATACTCACTCAAACAATTTCAAAACAATTAAAAAGTAATTTCAATGAAAAACACAGCCTTATCTCAAACTCACGAAGCACTAGGTGCTAAAATGGTACCTTTTGCAGGATATAATATGCCGGTGCAATATGAAGGTGTTATTGCCGAACATGAAACTGTGCGCAGTGGTGTTGGTGTTTTTGATGTTTCGCACATGGGTGAATTTTTAATTGAAGGAGAACATGCTTTAGATTTAATTCAGAAAGTATCGAGTAACGATGCCACTAAACTAACCATTGGAAAAGCACAATATAGTTGCATGCCAAATGATGATGGCGGTATTGTAGACGATTTAATTATTTATAAAATAAAAGAAACCACCTATTTATTGGTTGTTAATGCTAGTAATATTGAAAAGGATTGGAATTGGATTCAATCTAAAAATGATGTTGGTGCTGAAATGCGTGATTTAAGCGAAAACTATGCTTTACTTGCAATTCAAGGTCCAAAAGCCATTGAGGCCATGCAATCTATTACAAGTCAAGATTTATCGGCTATCAAGTTTTATAATTTTGTAGTTGGCGATTTTGCAGGTGTTGAAAACGTGATTATTTCTGCAACGGGTTATACCGGAAGTGGCGGATTTGAAATCTACTGCAAAAACACCGAAGCGAAACAAATTTGGGATAACGTATTTAAAGCAGGAGCCGATTTTGGTATTAAACCAATTGGTTTGGCGGCTCGTGATACCTTACGTTTAGAAATGGGGTATTGCCTTTACGGAAATGATATTGATGATACCACTTCGCCTATTGAGGCAGGATTGGGTTGGATTACCAAATTCACTAAAGATTTTACTAATTCTGAAGCTCTAAAAGCTGAAAAAGAAAAAGGAGCCGAACGTAAATTAATTGCTTTTGAACTTGATGAACGCGGTATTCCTCGCCATGGTTACGATATTGTAGATGGCAACGGCAATAAAATTGGTGTAGTTACTTCCGGAACCATGTCACCAAGCTTAAACAAAGGTATTGGTTTAGGTTATGTACCAACCGTTTTGGCTGGTGTAGATAGCAAAATTAATATTCAAATTAGAAAAAAAGCGGTGCCAGCAACCATTGTTAAGCTCCCGTTTTACAAATAATATATGCTCGATTTTCAAGCCATATTAAAAGGTATTCATCAAGACGCTATTCATGCTTCCGACAAGGGAGTTGTAGCGTCTTATATTCCTGAACTAGCCCATATTGATAAAAACAACTTCGGAATACATTTACGTACTTCTCGTGGTGAAACCTATGGTGCTGGCGAGTTTAACAAACCTTTTTCCATACAAAGTATTTCTAAAGTTTTAAGTTTAGCCAAAGCCATGTCGCTTATTGGCGAAGATGTATGGAAACGAGTTGATGTGGAACCATCTGGGCATCCATTTAATCAATTAGCCTTATTGGAAGTTGAAAACGGTATTCCACGAAACCCGTTAATTAACTCTGGTGCGCTTGTTATTGCCGATGTTTTGGTGTCGCATTTAGAGAATCCAAAAGCCGATTTTCTAAAATTTGTTCGCGAGATTACAAACGACAGCAATATTAAATACAATGAAGCTGTTGCTATTTCTGAAAAAAATACAGGCTTTAAAAACTATGCTGCGGCTAATCTTTTAAAGTCCTTTAAAAATTTACAAAATCCGGTTGAAGAGGTTTTAGATTTCTATTTTCATCAATGTGCCTTGGAAATGACTTGCACCCAGCTTACTAAAACATTTTTCTTTTTGGCTAATAAAGGCACTTGTCTATTAAATAAAGTACATTTAAAAGAATCGCAAGTTAAACGGATTAACGCTATTATGCTTACTTGTGGCTTTTACGACGAAGCTGGCGAGTTTGCTTTTGAAGTTGGTTTACCTGGTAAATCTGGTGTTGGCGGTGGTATTGTGGCTTTACTTCCCGATAATTTTGTAATTACAACTTGGTCTCCGGGATTAAATAAAAAAGGAAATTCTAAACTAGGGATGTTGGCGCTAGAAGCTTTTACAACCCGAACCAAACGCTCCATTTTCTAGGTTGCTTTTATGATAAAAAGAGAAAGCAAACATAGAATTCTTATTTTGGGCGTTAGCGGTTTTATAGGAAACGCTATTTACCGCGAGCTTTACCCCTATTTTAAAACCTACGGCACCTACAATACAACAAATACGGCTTTAGAGAAAAATCATCAATTTTTTCAATTTAATATTGAAGAAGATGATGTTTACGAAATTCTCGATATTGTAAAACCCACCATTATTATTTCGGCACTTCGTGGCGATTTTTCTAAGCAAGTCATCGTCCATCGTCATGTGGCGGAATATGTTTTAGCTGAAAATATCAAATTTATTTTTCTATCCTCAGCAAACGTTTTTGATGCTTACAGTAAGTATCCAAGTTACGAGGAAGATAAAACCTTAAGCATGAGTATTTATGGGCATTTCAAAATAAAAATTGAAAATATGCTCCTGCGATTACCTAAAAAGAACGTTGTTATTATACGAATTCCTATGGTTTTTGGATCACAATCGCCCAGAATCACTGAGATAATCAACCTAATAGACGTTAATGAAGCTGTTGAAGTTTTTCCGAATTTAATTATGAATGTTACTTCGGAAAATAAATTAACCCAACAAATTCATTACATCATCAACAGAAATAAATCTGGCATTTTTCATCTTGGAAGTACCGATTTAGTGCATCACGACGATTTTATAAAAGAAATTATCGAAACCCTTCAGCTTCAAAATAAAGTAAAGTACAAACAGGTTTACACCACTAACGACGATAGATACTTAGCTGTTTTACCAAAACTAAATAAACTCCCTAAACACCTGCAATTGGTAAGCGAAGATGTTTTATCAGAATTAAAAAAATAAAAAAACGAAGCGCTTATATATCCTCATTAAATTGATTAAATTAGCTTCTTTAAATTATATCAAAGATTAATTCGTGTCTATTTTTAAAATCTAGAACTAAACACACCATAAATACATAAAACATGCTTAAACTATCAGAAGACGATATAGAAAAACGCTTACTTCAACTTCCAGAATGGGATTATTATGATGATGCTATTCATGCCGAATTTGAATTCGATAACTTTAAAGATTGCTTTAGCGCCATGAGCCGAATTGCTTTTGAATGCGAAGCCTTAAACCATCACCCCGATTGGTCTAACGTTTACAACATACTTACCATTTCTCTTTCTACGCACGATGCCAAAGGCGTTACGGTTAAAGATTTTAAACTTGCCGAAGCCATCGAAAACATTGTAGAACCAGACGAGGATTAATTTGTTTTTTCGATTTAGGTTTTTAACTTTGTCGTAATAAATATAATAGATTTATTTTCGCTTTTGCGGAAATGTAACAGTAATAAAGTTGTCGCTTTCATTTGATTTTTATCAACTTATAAACGGACAACCACTAAAGAATTTTAATTATGGGAAGAGCTTTTGAATTTAGAAAAGCAAGGAAAATGAAACGTTGGTCTGCCATGAGCAAAGCCTTTACACGTATTGGTAAAGACATTGTGATGGCTGTTAAAGAAGGTGGTCCCGATCCTGCAAGTAACTCACGTTTAAGAGCTGTTATACAGAATGCAAAATCTGTAAACATGCCTAAAGACAACGTAGAGCGTGCCATTAAAAAAGCAAGTGAAAAAGGTCAAGGTGACTATAAAGAAGTCATTTTTGAAGGCTATGCGCCTCACGGAATTGCTGTTTTAGTTGAAACGGCAACCGATAATAATACAAGAACAGTAGCCAATGTTAGAAGTTATTTTAACAAATGCGATGGTAGTTTAGGTACATCGGGTTCTGTGGTGTTTATGTTCGATCATACTTGTAATTTTAGAATTGGTGCAGAAGGATTAGATCCTGAAGAATTAGAATTAGAATTTATAGATTTTGGTGCTGAAGAAGTTTTTGCTGATGATGATGGTATATTAATCTATGCCCCATTTGAAAGTTTTGGAGCAATTCAAGCTGAGCTAGAATCTCGTGAAATTGAAATTTTATCGTCTGGTTTTGAGCGTATTCCTCAAGTAACAAAAGCATTGACTGCCGAACAAGCTGCTGATGTAGAGAAGCTTTTAGAAAAGTTAGATGATGATGATGATGTACAGAATGTATATCATACCATGGAAGAAACTGGCGAGTAAATCATATAAAATGAATTAAAGAGAACTTAGCGGTTCTCTTTTTTTTGCATAAAACTATTGAAACTTATGAAAACGATAAATTGGGGAATTATTGGCTGTGGCAACGTTACCGAAGTTAAAAGCGGACCAGCTTACAAACTTACAGATGGTTTTAATATTGAAGCCGTGATGCGTCGTGATGTTGAAAAACTTGAAGATTACGCCAAACGCCATAGCATTGCTAAAACATATACAGACGCCGATGCACTTATTAATGATAGTAGTATTGATGCCGTTTATATAGCAACACCGCCCGATAGCCATAAACTTTATGCCTTAAAGGTCGCTGCTGCCGGAAAAATTTGCTGTATTGAAAAGCCATTGAGCCCAAGTTATGCGGATAGTTTAGAAATATATAACGCTTTTAAAGAAAAAGATGTTCCGTTATTTGTGGCCTATTATCGTAGATCTTTACCTCGATTTTTAAAGGTTAAAGCATGGTTAGATAGTAATTATATTGGTGATATTAGACATATATCGGCACATTTAAGCAAACCTGCAAACCAAACCGATTTATTGAAAAAAGATAATTGGCGAACAGACTCTAATATTGCTCCCGCAGGTTATTTTGATGATTTAGCGAGCCATGGGTTAGATTTATTTGCTTATTTATTAGGAGATTTCGTGGATGCTAAAGGTTTTAGTTTAAATCAGCAAAACTTATATTCGGCTAAAGATGCCGTTACCGCATCTTGGTTACATAAAGATGGTATTACAGGTTCTGGAACATGGAATTTCGGGTGTAGTGATCACCTAGATCATGTTACTATTTATGGTAGTAAAGGCACCATTGAATTTTCCGTATTTCATGAAAACCCAATTGTATTAAAAAGTGAATCTAAAAACAAGTCCTTAGTTATTGAAAACCCAAAACATATACAAACGCCACATGTTGAAAGCATGAAAGCCGTTTTATTTAATGAAATCCCCGAACATCCTTCTACAGGAAAAACAGCATTGCATACCAGTTGGGTAATGGATAAGATTTTAGGCGAAATTTAGTTTTCACCTTTGATTATGGTATTTAATATATAGTATTGACTTTAATGTTTAGAATAATCATGGCAGATTTCCCCTGCGTTAGGGATTGAGCGGCCTGTTTGAGCTCTTTTTGTGTGGTTGCACCTATGCAACACAAAAAAGCGAGTAGCGAAAGCCCGCCCCTTGGGGAACGCTCTAAAACCGAAAATCGCTAAGGTTTAAAAATTTTATTTACCTTTATTTTTTACATAAATCAACTTAAAACGTCCATTGGTTTGGTCGCGTTGCTCCATTTCAAATTGTGGTAGAGATTTAAACAGCGGTGTTAACTTCTGGAATCCAAAGTTTCGAGAATCGAAGTTGGGTTGCTTTTTTAGAATTAAAGAGCCTACATCGCCTAAAAATGCCCAACCATCATCGTCCGCAGCATCGTCTACAGAGTTTTTTAGTAGCTTAATCACTTTCGGTGTTATGCTGTATAAATTTTCTTTTTTAGGCTTTGCTCCTTTTTTGCCTTTATTGGTATCTTCATCTTCATCACTATCCTTGGCCAGGATTTCTAGATAGATAAATTTATCGCAAGCGACAATAAAAGGGTTTGGAGTTTTCTTTTCACCCATACCGTAAACCACCATAGCGGCTTCGCGTAATCGGGTTGCTAATTTGGTGAAATCACTATCTGATGATACTAAGCAAAAGCCGTTTACCTTTTCGGAATATAAAATATCCATGGCATCGATAATCATAGCGGAATCTGTGGCATTCTTGCCCGTGGTATACCCGTATTGTTGAATTGGCGTTATGGCATTTTCTAAAAGCACATTTTTCCATTTGGAAAGGTGTGGCTTAGTCCAATCGCCATATATTCGTTTTATTGTTGGTGTGCCATATTTGGCTATTTCTTCCATCATTTCAGAAATGTATCGTGATGGTATGTTGTCGCCATCGATTAAAACGGCTATTTTAGTGTCTTTTATCATAATTATTAAAGATATAAATAATATAGACTTGAAGATGTGTTAAGTCTAAAAAACTTCTAATTTGGTTAATAAAAAAAGCTACATCCTTGTGAGAGATAGCCTTTGAGTTTTAAAAGTTGTGAAAAATGTTTCTTTTTAGGGACAATCAATTGTTTACTTTATGTTTCATTTTACCCAACTAAAGTATAAAATTCAATTATTATACCAAAGTATCATTTTATGAATATTCGGGTATTTTCCCTACAACACCTTTGTAAAAGGCATCCATAAAAGCGAAATCGGCTTCAGTATTATCTGTTGGGTAAAAAGGCTCGGACACTTTATTCTGTTTATTTTTAAAATCTAGTGTGAACATAATAATAGGAATGCCGGCTTCTTTTGCAATATAATAAAACCCGGTACGCCATTTTTTTACTTTTTTACGCGTGCCCTCTGGTGCCAAGGTCATACGGAATTCGTCTTTTTCTTTGAACAATTTAGCAATGGCCTCTACTTTGTTTTCATTATTCTGCCGATTTATTGGAGCGCCTCCTAATGCTCTAAAAAACCAACCTATCGGAAAAATAAAGAGTTCTTTTTTTCCAACAAAATTAGTTTTCACGCCAACAACGGCACGTACTAAAACGCCAATATAAAAATCGTGCCAACTGGTATGTGGCGCTGCTATAATAATGGATTTTTTAATGGTATCTTTTGAAAAACTGGTGTTACCAACAACCTGCCAACCTAAAAGTTTAGAGTATATTATTTTGGCTAGCCATTGCATATTATATTTTCTTATAAAGTCCTTTTAACTTCTCGGGAGTAATGGTTTCTTTCCAGTTTTTTCCGATGGCATTTTCCCAAAGTGGCTCTAAACTTAGTGCTACACCAATCATGATATCAAACTCTTCGTCGCTTAAATTTTTACAAATACCTTGTGGTAATTCTATACCGTGTTTGGCTTTCATTTGCTTATAAATAGCAACACCTTCTGGGTAAAATTCGTCTAAATGATCGAAAACTAAACAGTTACCAATACCGTGTTTTACGCCTAAAAGGAACGACAAACCATAACTCATAGCATGTGCAACACCAACTTGAGAATAAGCAATACTCATACCTCCATGCCAGCTTGCCATCATTAATTTGTCTTGAGATTCTTCTTCGGAAATAGTATCGCTTAAAAATATTTCTTTGCATAACTCAAACGATTTTTCGCCATAAGTTTTACTGAATTCATTTAAATACGTTCCGTTTAACGATTCTACACAATGCACATAGCAGTCCATTCCGGTATAAAACCATTGATCTTTAGCAACATCTCTTGTTAATTCTGGATCTAAAATAACTTGATCAAAGGGCGTGAAATCACTATTAATACCCAACTTAAGTTTTGGTCCTGTTAAAATAGCTGTTCTAGAAACTTCGGCTCCTGTACCAGAAATGGTTGGAATTCCGACGTGATAAATAGCTGGATTTTTAACTAAATCCCAGCCTTGGTAATCTTTAGCTTCGCCTTCATTAGTAATTAAAATGGCAACCGCTTTGGCTAAATCGAGTAAACTTCCACCACCGATACCAATAATACCAGATGGGCGTGCTTTTGATTTTACAATTATATCTTCAACAAGCTCGTCGACTTGTGTGGTTTTAGGTTCATCTTTGGTTGAAACAAAAATAATTTTATCATCATAAGACAATTTAATTCTTGAAATTAACCAGGTGTTATTTTTAAAAACATCGTCTATTAAAAAAATAAAAGGCGCATGAATACTTGATCGTTTTGGGGATAAAACGTCGTTTATTTGACTGAAACTACCTCTGCCAAAAATTACTCTAGGCACCATTGGAAAGTTTTTGTAATTCATTTATTCTGTTTTCTTTTACGAAATGTAAAAATAGTATTAATTTAAATTTTACTCGTTTAAAAAGTGTTGAAATTTTTCAGAAAATAGACCAACATGGTAGCCATCAACTAAAGCGTGATTTACATGCACGGAAACATTCATTATTAATTCATCATTAATTTTGGTTGCTTTTCCAAAAGAAATTTTAGGAATACTGTCTAATAGCCCTGAATTAGGCTCTTTATGACCAATAAAATTGACCCAAGGTAATGCGGAACAATGAATACAATCGAGTCCATTTACCGGTGGATAAAGATTAGTGGAGTTATTTATACGTGTTTTTTCATTTTCTAAATTATCAGAAAACAACTTAAAATCATCGTTAAAGTGTACAAACGAAAACCCGAAGGTCTTATCTTGCCTTAGAATTGTAGGAGAAGTATGAATTACATCGTACACCACTACCTCGTTATCTAGAATACGGTACTTGAAATTTTCAACCTCATTGATAGCCCGCATACAATCGTGTAAATATCGCGTAAAAAAGCTAATCTTATTTGCTTTAGAAACCTGATAAGCCTGTGTAACATTAAACGGTATAGTAACCGCAAAGGACGGATCGGCTAATGCTGAAAAGTGCTCAAAATGTTGTTTTCTGTTCCAGGTATTTATATCTATAGTTTTCAATTTAATCTATAAGTTTTAATAAATCTTTCAACGAATTTATGGTTTTGTAAGCTTTTCCGTTGGTTTCCTTTTCTGTAACTTGTTCGTGTGCCCAAGTGGTATGAAATGGTACATGAATGGCCTTAGCTTTCAAATTAACTAGAGGTAAAACATCTGACTTTAGTGAATTTCCAATCATTAAAAATTCCGAAGCATCGACATCTAAACGTTTTAATAGTTTAGCATAATTATCTTCTTGCTTATCGCTTAAAACTTCAATGTGATGAAAATAATTAGTTAATCCTGATTTTTCCAATTTTCGTTCTTGATCTAATAAATCACCTTTGGTTGCTAAAATGAGTTTATATTTTTTTGAAAGTGTTTTTAGCACATCTTCTACCCCATCAAGCAATTCCACAGGCTTATTAAGCATGTTTTTACCAATATTTAAAATAGCTTCGATGGTTTTATTTGAAACGTTATAATTTGATAATTCCAAAGCTATTTCAACCATAGATAAAGTAAAGGCTTTTATGCCGTAACCGTATAATGGTAAATTACTAATTTCCTTTTTAAAAAGCTCCTGATCTATTTTATTAGGCGTTTCATACTGCGATAATAAACGCCCGATTTCATCTTCGGCTTCTCTAAAATAAGTTTCGTTAACCCAAAGCGTGTCATCAGCATCAAAACCAATCACTTTTATATCTTTATAATTTATTTCCATAGTTTTTTTGCACGTTCTAAATCTTCAGGTGTATCAATTTCAACACCTTGCACATCAGTTTCAACCATTTTTATACGTTTTCCGTACTCTAAATATCGGATACATTCTATTTTTTCTGAAGCTTCTAAAGCCAGCATTGGTAACTTATAAAAGTCTAAAATGGCTTGCTTTCTAAAGGCATAAACCCCTTTGTGTTTAAAATATCTAACACCAGCATTTTTATCTCTAGGATAAGGAATTGGACTGCGTGAATAATAAAGTGCAAAATTTTCTTGATCTACAATTACCTTTACCGTGTTCGGGTTATTTATTTCGTCTAAATCGGTAATATGTACCATTAAAGATGCTAAGTCTACTTCTTTATTTGGGTCGTTTTTAAAAACTTCTATCAGTTTTGCTAAGGAAACTTCATCAGTAAAAGGTTCGTCGCCTTGTACATTTATCACGACATCAACATCTAAAAACTCAACAGCTTCTGCAATTCTATCGCTACCACAGTCGTGTTCTTTTATACTCATCATGGCTTTTCCGCCGTTATTTACAATCTCGTCGTAAATGATGTTGCTATCTGTAACTACAATAACATCGTCGAATAATTTGGTAGCTACAGTGGCTTCATACGTTCTAAGGATAACCGTTTTCCCACCCAAATCTTGCATTAGCTTTGCAGGAAAACGAGATGCACTGTAACGTGCAGGAATCATTGAAATTATTTTCATATAAAATATTACTATTTTTTGTTTTACTTCTGAAAGTTGTCAGTTTTAAATCATGATATCTTCTTCAAAAATAACATAATTATTGTAGGTTTTAAGTGTTGCTGGGTTTAAACTTTTTATAGATTTTAAAAATAACGAACAATATAATAAGAACTAAAACAATAGCAAGTATGGGCATAAATATTGAAATAGCAGACATAACCACAGAAGTTCCTGTTTCTAAAGTGGATACAATGGGGTTTCCTAAACCACCTGTAGTTGCTGTAGACGCTAAGCGCGTGGTACTTGAAGTTCCTGCAACGGCAGCGGCTGTTCCACCACCAGCAATAATGGCCAATGCCCAAGTAACTACAGGGCTTAAATCGGCCACAGTAGAAAGCATGACTGCTGTACCAGCTAATGCCGCTAAAGGTACAGCGACGGTATCTAATAAATTATCGACATACGGTATAAAATACGCGCAAATTTCGACAACTGTAGCCACTCCTAATGTGATTAAAGCCGTTGTGCTTCCAACCCATTGCCAAGATTCATTAAGTTGCCAAACATCAAAATAGGCCGATAAACTTAATGCGAATAATGGTAAAAACACCCGAAATCCAACAGATGCGGAAAGACCGATGCCTAAAAATATGCTGATGATGGTTTCTACTGTCATAAAAGTTTAAAAGCTTTAATTTACTGATTTCTGTTTTGTAATTCAAAAATTGTGCCTTTATAAAAATACAATAAATTATGGTGTCTCTTCTTCAAAAAAATCATCTTTAAAACCGATTAGATATAGTTTTTCTTTGGCTCTTGTGGCTGCTGTATATAACCATCGTAAATAGTCTTTATCAATACCATTAGGTAAATACGGTTGTTCTACAAATACGGTATTCCATTGTCCACCCTGTGATTTATGACAAGTAATAGCGTACGAAAATTTAACTTGCAAGGCGTTAAAATGTTTGTTTCCTTTTACCTTTAAAAACTTTTTATATTTCGAAGTTTCATTCTCAAAATCCTTCATCACCTCTTGGTATAACCGGTTAGAATCTTCATAAGGTAGCGATGGCGTTTCAGCTTCAATAGTGTCTAAAATTAAAACCGTTTCAAAAGGAATCATTTTGGGATAATCCACCATACGTATTTTAACTTCCGCAAAACGAAAACCATATAATTCTTGAATACTGAAAATTTCTAGCACTTCAATAATATCTCCGTTGGCAATAAAACCGGCTTCAGAAGTAGGTTTTAACCAAAAGTAATTATTTTTCACCACCATAAGATAATCTCCTGCCGATAATTCGTGCTCGTTAAACAGAATTCGGTTTCTAATTTGCTGATTGTATAAATTGGCGCGTTTATTACTTCTAACGATAATGGCGGTTTCTTCGTTTCCTAAATCGCTATAAGCATCGTTTATGGCATCCATAATTTCATATCCATCCACCAATCTTACAATATCTTTGAAACCGTGTAAGTCGAATTTAAAATGATCGTAATTCTCACTAGCTATAACATCTCGCAAAACGGTAGCGTTTACTAAAATACCCGAATCTTGACCTTGCCTAACCACTTCATCCAATTCCATACGTGTCACTTCCTTGTTGTAGTTCAGCGCCAAAATATGCTCATCTAAAGCGGGGCTTATATCTAGTTTTACTGGCGGAAGCTGTGCGGTATCTCCTATTAAAAGAAGTTTGCAATTATGGCCAGCATAAACATATTGCATTAAATCATCCAAAAGCGATCCGTTTTCTACAAATTTAGATTCAGCAGGTGTATCTGGAATCATAGACGCTTCATCCACAATAAAAATAGTATTTTTGTGCTTATTTGGCTGCAAAACAAACTTTACGCCACCACCAGAATCTTTTTTTGGAAAATATATTTTTTTATGAATTGTAAAGGCTTCTTTTCCGGAATAATTAGCGATTACTTTCGCTGCTCGCCCAGTTGGAGCCATTAAAACGGCACTTTTTTTAGCTTTCCATAAATTGTTTACAATGGCGCCCACAATGGTTGTTTTCCCAGTACCAGCGTAGCCTTTAAGCAAATACAAGGCATCTTTATCAGTATTAAAGATGAATTCGGATAATTGCTGGAGTACAATATTTTGTTTAATTGTTGGATTAAACGGAAACTGCTGTTTTATAAGGGAATAGAATTCGGATGCTGTCATTTATTAGCTTAAAATTTATAAATTGTTCAAAGATAGAATGATTTTTATTCGCTTTGGTTTTTACGATTAAAAAAAAATTGTAGATTTGCTAAATAACGATTAATAAACTTTTAAATTAAATAACACACTATGTTAAATTTTATTCTTATTGTAGTTGCAGTAATTTTAGCAACGATTGGCTTGGTTAAGTTGGTTGATAAATTTATACCTGCAAAACTTAAACCGTTTTTAACAATTGCCCTTTGGGTATTAATTGGTTTTTTAGGATACCAAACGTACATGTCGATTTACGAGCCAATTCAATTTAACAAACTTAAGAACAAACGTTATGTTGTTGTTATTGAAAGTTTAAAGGATATTAGAGATGCTCAATTAGCGCACAGACAAGTAACAGGTAGATTTACAGATAACTTTGATAACTTAATTAAATTTATCGATACTGCAGAGTTTACTATTACACAACGTCGTGACTCTAGTGTTATTGATGAAGTTTTAACTAAACGTTACGGTGTAGATACAACTAAAGATATTGTTATTGTTGATACTTTAGGTACTGTTTCTGTAAAAGATTCTTTATTTAAATCATCTGACCGCTACAAAACCATGATGAATGTTCCTGGAGGAAAAGAAGGTGCTAAATTTGAATTAAAAGCTGGCTTTATTACTCAAAACGATATTAACATTCCTGTTTTCGAAACTTTAGTTAAAAAGGAAGTTATTTTATTCGATCAAAATAAAGACTTAGTACTACAAGAAAATAAAGTAATAGCTGTAGACGGCGTTAACGGTGATGCTTTAAAAGTAGGATCTATGAACGAAGTAAATACTACAGGTAACTGGCCAAAAACTTATGGCGCAAGCGAATAATATTACCACCACTATTAATAAACTAACTAATTTAGAACTGTCCATTCAAATAAGCTTGAGTGGACTTTCTTTTTGTATTCTACAGCGAGATACGCAAACTATTACCGATCTTAAGGTTATTCCGTTTAAAAAGAAATTAAACCCAATAGCCCTTCTAGATAAGTTAAAGGAGGCTTTTGAGACTGAAACTGCATTACAAAATAAGTTCTATGCTGTTAACGTGATTCACGATAACGAGCTTTCTACATTAGTGCCACAATCTATTTTTAACGAAAATAACCTAGCTGATTATTTAAAATTCAATTCTAAAATTTTAAAGTCCGATTTTATAACTTTTGATACCATTGATTTAAACCAAAGTGTAAACGTGTACATCCCGTATGTAAACGTTAATAATTACATTTACGATCACTTTGGCGATTTCACCTTTAAGCACGCCTCTACCGTTTTAATAGAAACGATTTTAGCTACTGAAAAGACATCTGAAACCACACAATTTTACGCACACGTTGGGCAAAATCAATTTCAAATTATAGTCCTTAAAAACGGTAAACTTCAATTTTACAATAGTTTTGTGTTTCATACTAAAGAAGATTTTATTTACTATATTTTGTTTACTGCCGAGCAATTAAAGGCTAGTCCAGAAAGCTTAAACCTCCTTTTACTTGGAGATGTAAAACAAGACGACGAACTTTACAACATCGCTTACAAATACATTAGAAATGTAAGTTTTGGCCAAGCACAAAAGCAATACAAATTTACCGAAACACCAGAAACAAATCATTCAAACTTCACTTTAATAAACGGTTTTTAATGCGCATAATATCAGGATTATATAAGAGCAGAAGAATAACAGCTCCGAAAAACTTACCCGTTCGTCCAACAACCGATATGGCTAAAGAATCGTTATTCAATATATTAAACAATACTTTTTATTTCGACGACATTTCGGTACTCGATTTATTCGCCGGAACCGGAAATATAAGTTATGAATTCGCCTCACGCGGTACAGCACAAATTACAGCTGTAGATCAAGATTTTGGATGCATAAAATTTATCAACCAAACTGCCGAGCAATTCGATATGCCAATAAACACCATTAAAAGCGATGTGTTTAAATTTCTAGAAAAATCGACATTAAAAGCTAACGTTATTTTTGCCGATCCACCATATAGTTTCACCGAAGAGCAGTTCTCAAAAATACCCGAATTAGTATTTAAAAACAACCTGCTACTAGAAGGAGGTGTGCTTATCGTAGAGCATTCAAAACATACCGATATCTCTAAAAGCATAAATTTTAGTTACTCAAAAAGTTACGGAGGCAATATGTTTAGCTTCTTCGAAACACCAGAATAAACCAACATTATTCATAAAAACACAAAAACCCTTCAAATCCAAAGCTCGAAGGGTTTTTTTATAAGTAAGTAAATCTATAAGCCGGGTTCTGTTCTTCTCGCAAAGCAAGAATACCTTATCATTTATCTGCGTATTTTGTTACCAAAACACTTTAGCTGCTTACCCTCCAGCATCGGGCGTTCAACCCTCAAGCACTGGTTTACATAACATTGCACCACATAGAGTTTACCTGGTTTCACTACAGCATTACCTGTACATTCTTTCTGTTGCACTAGTCCTAACCTCTCGGTTGGTGGCCGTTAGCCACTATGTTGAACTATGGTGTCCGGACTTTCCTCTACCTCAAATAATCGAAATAGCGATAAGGCGATCTACTAGCCAGCAAAACTACAATAAACAAATAGTAAAATACATAGAAATTTATAAATAATTAATCTTTGGGCGTTACCTAAAGGTCGGGCTTTCCGCAGTCGCTTTTTTATGTTGCATAGGTGCAACAACACAAAAAGAGCTCCAACAATGCTGCAATCCCTAACGCGGGTCTGTCTTTCAGCTCATAGCGGTTTCTTCACTACTCACTTTTCTTCATAAAAAAACAGTTGTTAATAACTCCCTTTAAATTTCGCCTTTACAATTTAATAATCCGAAAGGAATTTTTAACTTTGTTACTCATTCAATAGCAGTAAAAATTTGGAACATTTTATAGTATCGGCTCGAAAGTACAGACCTCAAACATTTAAAGATGTCGTTGGGCAACAAGCCATTACTAATACTTTGTTAAACGCTATTGAAAACAATCACTTAGCCCAAGCCTTATTATTTACAGGTCCTCGTGGAGTTGGTAAAACAACCTGCGCACGTATTTTGGCTAAAATGATAAATAGTGATGGTAAGGAAACAGGCGAAGAAGATTTTGCTTTTAACATATTTGAACTCGATGCTGCATCCAATAACTCTGTAGACGATATTAGAAGCCTAACCGATCAAGTACGTATACCGCCACAAGTTGGAAAATATAAAGTCTATATTATTGACGAGGTACACATGTTATCTCAAGCCGCTTTTAATGCCTTTTTAAAAACATTAGAAGAACCGCCAAAACACTGTATATTTATACTTGCAACTACCGAAAAGCATAAAATAATACCAACTATATTATCGCGTTGTCAAATATTCGATTTTAAGCGTATTACGGTAAAAGACGCCAAAAACTATTTAAAATATATCGCCGAAGAACAAGGCATTACTGCCGACGACGATGCTTTGCATATTATAGCACAAAAGGCCGATGGAGCCATGCGTGATGCACTTTCTATTTTCGATCGTGTTGTCAGTTTCTCAGGGAAAGATTTAACTAGACAAGCCGTAACCGAAAACTTAAACGTACTCGATTACGAAACGTATTTTGAAAGCACCGATTTAATTCTTGAAAACAAAATACCCGATTTGCTTATTCAGTTTAATCATACGCTTTCTAAAGGATTCGATGGACATCACTTTATAGCAGGCTTAGCCTCGCATTTTAGAGATTTATTGGTAAGCAAAACACCAGCCACTATTGAATTGTTAGAAGTTGGCGAACAAACACAAACTAAATATTTAGAACAATCACAGAAAGCTTCACAGGAATTCCTCATGCAAGGTATCAATCTTGCGAACGACTGCGATCTCAAGTATAAAACCAGTAAAAACCAGCGACTTCTCGTCGAACTATGTCTCATGCAGCTTGCCTCTATCACTTTCGATGGAGAAAAAAAAAATAGCAAATGTTACATAATACCTTCATCATACTTTAAAAAGAAAGGCATTACGCCTATTCCTGTAAAAGTTCCAAAACCTGCGGCAAGCGTTGCACCTTCCGCGGAAGCGAAAACACCAAGCACACCCGTTTCTACGCCACAAGCGCCTGCCAAACAGCCCGAAGCAGAAACGGTTTCCAATGTGGTTACAAACCCACCACCAAGACGCCGTTCTGGATTGTCGTTAAGTAGTATTCGCGCTAAAAAAGAGCACCAAATAAAGCAATTAGAAGTTGTTGTTGATGAAGAGAACTTACCGACCGAGCCTTTTACAGAAGAACGCTTTATGGAAGTTTGGGAGTTTATTACAAACAAAATCCGAAAAGACGGAAAACACAATCTGGCTTCTATTTTAAGCATGGATACGCCTAAACTTAAAGGCACCAATATTCATTTAGAGTTTCCTACCGAAACGAACAAAAAAGAGGTTACACAAAACCAGTTCGAGCTGATGAATTACATTAGAACGACATTAAGCAATTTCGATATTAGTTTAGTGATAACAGTTAATGAGGTGACTGAAAAAAAATACGTATTTACTGATGAGGATAAATACGAAAAACTAAAAGAAAGCAACCCAAACATCGAAATTCTTCGTCGTGCTTTCGATTTAGATCTTTAGGTCTTGGTCTTCTATTAATAGTGTTATTTCCGTAATTAATAGAACTCTGATTATGAATATACGAAAGACTTTATAAAAAAGTTAGTAATAACAGATAAAGAATAGCTTTCGCTATTCTTTATCTTCTTTTGGTAAAACAATCTCGGACTGATATTTTTCTAAGAACTTTTTTTGTCTCGAAATTAAGTCTTCAGTTATTTGATCTATATTCATGAAATCTGTACCAAAATCACTTCCGAAGAAATCATCATTAAAGAAATGATTGCTAAAAAGAGAATCTTCAGAAAATATATTCTCAAATCCTTGTTGTTCAAATCTCGAATAGTTCTTGAAAAATTTAGACTTAAAGCTTTGCATTAAACTATCTCGATCCATGGCCGATAATCTTTCTATATCCTCGCTAGAAGACCAAGAATAGATACTATCGTATTTAATTAAATTACCGTTTTCGTCAAATTCTTTATCTACTTTCCATGACCCTTTTGGTTTTTCTATTGTTGTAATTTCTGTTTTTTTATTTTCATCTTTTTGCCCGCTGCAATTAATACTTAATAATGCAACCGCTAATAATAAAACACATTTTTTCATGATTTTAAATTTTTAGTTAAACATTTATATTTCACTAATAATGATTTTGTTTGTTCAGCATAGAGCACTTAAAGAAGTGAGGCTGAAAAATTCAGCCTCACTAATCTCTTAAAAATTCCTTTGTTAAAAATTTAGTTGTACAATTAAGAAATTTTAATTTGTCTGGCAGGTTTTTGTTTAGCTTCTTCCTTTTTTGGTAAAAGAATATTTAAAATACCATCTTGATAATTAGCCGTGATTTTATCATCATCTACCGTTTCTGGTAAGGTAAAAGTTCTTTTAAATGAAGTATAACCAAACTCTCTACGTGTGTAGTTTTCTTCTTGTTGCTCGTGCGTTTCTTTTTTCTCGGTGGAAATAGATAACACGTGATGGTCTATATCTAATTTGAAATCTGATTTTTTTAACCCTGGAACAGCCATTTCTACCGTATAATTATCGGCAGTTTCTTTAATATTTACTTTTGGTAAAGAGAAACCTGTATTAAAATTAGAAGTAAATACAGAGGGTAATTCTCTATTAAAAATATCATCTAACCAATTAGAAGTACTTGGGAAGCTTGCATTTGAATTTGTTTTTGCTAAACTTCCGTTTTTAGGAACATTAATTAAATTGCTCATAATTACAAAATTTTAAATTAAACATTTTTTCAAACTTGAAACCTTTATGATTTCATGCAGTGAAAAACAAAAAAAGTACCAAACGAATATTTCTATGTTTTCTAACAATATTTCTGCCATTTTTTCAGAATTATTGTTAGAAAATCATTTAAAACACTGAAATAATGACATTTTAAGACTTGTAACAACATGCTATAAATGTCATTGAACATGAAATTCGACAGGTATCAACCTTTCAACTGTAATTTTTTAAGCTTTTCTTTAAACATAATAGCTGCGCTAGTATAACCACCTTCGGTACCATCTACAAAATGAATGTGCTTTTCAGTGCGATCTTCAATATAGCAAGACATAATGGAAGCATGTGTAATATGTATTCCATAGATAATTTTGTTTTCAGCTTCGAGCCGATCTAGAAGTGCTTTTAAAGCATCAACTTGTTCATCGGTTCCGGAGATTACCGTATTCAAAAAACCATCGAGCATTATGGTATCCGATAATTGTGCAATTCTCGTTTTGGTGATTCTTCCTGCTTTAGAAAACTTAAAATATAATATTCCAAAAAGGGTGATGAGCCAATTATTTATGAGATAGCTTCGTTTGTATTTTCCAATTTTAGCATACATCTCTTTTCTTATTTTTTTCAAAGAAGAGTCTAACTTTAGTTTTTGAGAGGAAATCGGGTTCCGTTTTTCGAGATCACCAAAAATAGCATCAACCTGCTCCATAATTTCACCATAAACTTCTGCTTGCTCGTTTTCGTTATCGCAATCTACAAGCAGGCAAATCACCTTTTTATCGTTTTTATTGGGATAAACTTCGTTCCAACGGCACTCCATGCCTTCTAGATTAAGTTTGGTTGGTTTTTCGCTAAATATATCCGAAGCCTTAAAACCGTCCTTAATAATGCGTTCGGCATATTTCATTCCATTTCCTAAAACTACAGGCGTGGTTAAATATTTATTGTGCCTAAGCTTTGTAATTCTTAAAGTGATGTTGTTGGCGTATACTTTTTCTACCTCTAATTGTCCAACTCGTAAATTAAGTTCGGTTGTTTTTTTTATATGCTGGCTGTAATTATTTAAAGCCAATAAAACAGGTTTTACCGCCGCTTTTGGTATAATAAAAGTAGCACCATCTCCTCCAAAAAAATAAGGGATTTTAACTTTGGTTTTTGTCGATTTTAAAGTGTTTAATACCGTTATAATACTTCCAGTAGCACTTAAATTAACATCATTATGCAAGCCTCGTGCTACAGCTTCGGTAGAATTTTCTATATCTGTAACTACCACAGACCAACTATCAGGGACCTTATAAAATAAACTTTCATCCTTTAAAAGATCTTTAATGGATAAATTGGTTTTTGGAATATCTTTATAAAAATTTAAATAACTCTTCTTAATCAAAACGCTACTATTAACTACTGGTTCGGGTTAAAGGTAATATATATCTGCCGATAACAATCGAAAACAGATAATAGCTTTCACCCTATAAACCTTAAAAATAATTGATGATTTATGAATTAGAGAGTATAACCGATTTTAGGTATATTTGAACAGAAAAACGTTCTAGAATGGAACGGGAAAAACCAAACATATGAAAAAAATATTTTTTTTTGCTTGTACCATTTCTTTAGTTTTTATGAGTTGCGATGGTCGAAATCGTATGCACCAAAGTAATCGTGAGGTTTTAGAAAGTGCTAATCTTTTAGAATCGTTTAGTACTCGAGTTTATTTTGTGCCGCAGGAAGAAGTTAAAATACATACAGATACTATAATGAGTAGTGGTTTTCATGTGAAATTAAATTATAATTCTATTGAAGGTCAATTTGTCTCGAAAACGGAAGTTACAAAAGGTAAAACTCAAACTAAAATACATTTTAAAAACTTCGAAGCGCAATTATCTGTACTAAAACAAGGACAGTTATTAACGCATAGTTTAATTAATAAATCGCTTTTTAAAGAGTACGCCACACCTGATTTTTGGGAACAGGCTATTATGCAACATGTTTGGTTAAACCATGAACAATCTACCGCAGAAATGGTGTGCTTAAACACCTCCTTCCGAATTTTAAACACCAATACTTTTAAAGACTTCAGTATTTTAATTGATACTTTTGGCAACCTTAAAATTAAAGAAGTAAATTTGCTTCCAAATACCATATAACATGTTAGGCTTAAAATTACCAACCGACCCAAGATGGGTTAATATTGTAGAGAAAAACATTAAAGAAATATTAACAGACCATGCCTTTTGCGAACAAAAAGCAACGAGCACAGCTATTTCCTTAATAGTGAGTTTTCCGGAATATACAGACCTTGTACAAGAAATGGTGGCTTTGGTTAAAGAAGAAATTAGTCATTTTAAAATGGTACACGATAAAATTATTGAGCGTGGTTGGACGTTAGGTCGTGATCGTCGTGATGACTACGTGATTGCTTTATTGAAATTCTTTCCAAAAGGAGGTAGTAGAACAACGCAATTAGTACATAGATTACTTTATGCAGCATTGATAGAAGCTAGAAGTTGTGAACGTTTCCGTTTGCTTTCCGAAGAATTAGAAGATCAAGAACTGGCTGAATTTTATAGAAATTTAATGGTAAGCGAGGCTAACCATTACACCATGTTTTTAGGGTTTGCGAGACAATATGGCGAAAAAAAAGAAGTTGATACCAAATGGCAACAACTTCTTGAATTTGAGGCTGAAATTATGAGTAATTTGGGTACTAGTGAAACCATACATGGATAGAAATTTAATCGCATAAATTCTATCTTTTGTAGCTCAACTTAAAACTTATACCCTAACCCAAGTTGAATGGTTCTGTTTTTGGCATTAACACCTAAGTGATCGTCAAATATATTTGTGAAACCATAGTTATATCTTAACTCTGCAAATAGCATGAGATTAATTTTATATTCTAAATTAGCTACACCCGAATAAGCGAAATTTTTAATGCCGTCCTCATACTTATGTATTTTTAAACTCGCTTGTGGACCAGCACCAACATGAAACTTTTCACTTAACCTGAATCTTAATAATACAGGTACTTGTAAATAATCTAAATGTATACTTTCATCGTTTGCTCCTTCCGCAGAAAATTCAAACCCTGGAACTAAAGCGGTGGTTTTAGATAAACTTATGTTCGCGAAAGCCCCAAAATATATGCTGTTTCTATGTTTGTTTTCGGTAGCGTAAGGTGTACTGAAATCTAAATTAGAAATATTTAAACCGCCACGGATACCATATTTTACATCTTGTGAAAATCCTTGAAATGATAATCCAATTAATGCCGTAAAAAGTAGTATTTTTTTCATAATGAATAGGTTTGGGTTTGTAGCTTGCAATTAAGTATATGTGTACGAATATATATCATATAATCAAAAGGGGACAATTATAAAGGCTAAAGTGCAAAATTTTACTGTGTATTACTCGAAACGGTATCGTAATATATACTTTTTATAATACCGTCGGCCAATCCAATTTTCGGAACATAAATATTTTTTGCGCCACTCCATTTCATGGCAGACAAGTAAATACGCATGGCCGGGATAATTACATCGGCTCTATCTTGGTTAAGGTCCAACTCTGTAATACGTTCTTCATAAGAGTAACTTTGAAGCGTGTAATAATAGGATGTCATATAGAAATACGTTAAAGGTTTTCCCATCGCCTTTCCGGAAATCTTAAAGATTTTATTAATATTTCCTCCTGAACCAATCACTTCAATTTTATCGTAATCTTTTACATTAGTACGAATCCATTGCTCTAATTCTTGCCAGGTTTCTTTCCTTACCATATCATTTAAAAGTCGAACAGTTCCAATTTTAAACGATCGTGAAACTACTTGCTTGCCATGGTCTATAACGGTAAATTCAGTACTTCCACCACCTACATCAACATAAAGGTAAATTTTATTAGGCTCAATGTATTTGTTTAAATCGGTTGCTGCAATAATCGCAGCTTCTTCTTCACCTCCAATAATATCAATACTAATTCCGGCATGATCTAAAACTGATTGTACTATTTTTGCGCCATTTTCGGACTCGCGCATAGCCGAGGTAGCACAGGCTTTATATTTTACAACTTTATGCGATTTCATTAAAAGCTTAAAAGCTAACATGGTATCTAACATGCGTTGTGTATTCTCTTTGGATATTTTATTTTTAATAAAAACATCGGCTCCTAAACGAATAGGCACGCGTACCAATGAATTCTTTTTAAATTGCGCCGGTTTCCCTTTTTGTTCAATGATATTAGAAATTAAAAGTCTAACCGCATTAGAACCTATATCTATGGCCGCATATTTTTTTATTGAAAGCATATCCGTTATATTTTATTTAAATAATAATCGTAAACATCAAACTGAGATCTTACCTTCTCTTTGTCGCATACTTTGTATTCGTTTTGCTGAGTATCGTTTAACAATCTAGCTTTTACGTTATCGTTCCAGCTGATATTAAAAGTTTCTATAATCTCTTTTTTTACATCTTCGTCATAAATTGGACAACTTACTTCTACCCTGTTTTCTATATTTCTACTCATCCAATCGGCAGAAGATATATATATTTTGGTGTCTCCTCCGTTAGCAAACATATAGACTCTTGAATGTTCTAAGAATTTATCGACAACACTAATAACTTCAATATTTTCGCTCATGCCTTTTATACCAGGAATTAAGCAGCAAATACCACGAACAATCATTTGGATTTTTACACCTGCACGACTTGCTTCATACAATTTATCAATCATGGTATAACTCGAGACACTATTCATTTTTAGTCGAATAAGTCCTTCTTTACCATTTTTAACGTTATTAATTTCCTTGTCAATTAATTTGAAAATTGTTTTTTGAGTATAATGTGGCGATACGATTAAATGTTTATAGCTGTATATTTTATAGTTGGCTTCAAAAAAGCTAAATATTTTATTTACATCTTTTAAAATGCGTTGGTCTGCTGTAAAAAGCGTGTAATCGGTATAAATTTTAGCTGTAGATTCGTTAAAGTTTCCTGTACTAACAAAACCATAACGTTTTAATTTTTTTCCTTCTTCACGTTCTACCACGCACATTTTACTATGTACTTTTAAACCTGCAACACCAAATATAAGGTTAATGCCTTCACTCTGCATTTGCTCGGCATAATCTATATTAGCCTGTTCGTCAAATCGGGCACGTAACTCGATAGATACCGTAACCGATTTACCATTAATAGCGGCATTAATTAAAGAACTCGCAATATGCGATATCTCGGCTAACCTATAAATAGTGATTTTTATAGTTTTCACCATCGGATCTAAAGCAGCTTCTCTTAAAAACTTAACCACATACGAAAACGTTTGGTAAGGCGTATGTAATAAATAATCTTTGTTGGTAATCGCTTTAAAAATACTTTCTTGAAAGCTTAATCCTTTAATTGGAAGTGGGTCTATTTTGTCATAAAGCAAATCTGTACGTCCTAAACTCGGGAAACCCATATAATCTCGACGGTTGTGGTAACGTCCGCCAGGAATAATACTATCGGTATCGTCAATGCCCATTTTAGACATTAAATACTCCAAAGTTTCAGTATGTATGGTTTTATCATAAACAAAACGAACCGGCTCACCAACTTGTCTGTGTTTTACACTATCGGAAATTTTTTCCATAAAACTCTTACTCAAATCACTATCAAAATCAAGTTCACCATCTCTGGTTATTTTAATCATGTGTGCAGAAATAGTTTCATAATCGAAAATATTAAAAATATCACGCAATGAATGACGCAATAAATCATCAATCATTATAATATAACTCTTATTGCCTTGCTTCGGAAGCTCAACAAATCGATCTATAGATTTTGGAATTTCAATTAAAGCAAATTGCTTACTTCCGTCAGTCAATAACATACGTACCGCTAAGTAAGCTGCACTATCCTTTAGGTTTGGCAACACGACTAAGTCATTCAAGATAATTGTTACCAAAGCAGGACTAACTGTTTTGATAAAGTAATTTTTAATGTACTCGTTTTGGGTTTCGCTAATTTGGGTTTCATTTATAACATAAATGTTTTCTTTTTCAAGCTTACCCTTAATAGTGTTTAAAATATCTAAACTTTCGCTTTGTTGCTTAATTACAATTTGCGTTATAATTTCAAGTAATTCTTTGGCTTTTATACCTCCAAGTTCATTTTTACCACCTTTTCCTGCTTCAACTATTCGTTTTACAGTAGCATAACGTACCTTAAAAAATTCATCTAAATTATTAGAGAAAATCCCTAAAAAACGAAGTCGTTCTATTAACGGAACGTTTTCAGATAATGCCTCTTGTAATACTCTTGCATTAAATTGTAACCAGCTAATTTCTCTATTAATATAAGTGTTATTTATAGGTTCTGTATTTGTCATTGCTCTGTATTATTGATAATATGTAAAAACAAATATATTCTATTTAGATGAAAAAAAGGGCGCGATTTAAGTTATGAAATTGAAAATTTCAGAATATTTTTGGGCATCCAAAAAAACAACTAATTACCGTTCGTCGATAAAACAAAAAAAAATCATTAACAAATATAGCTAATGATCTTATTTTAAGTCTTTTGGAAAAATAGTATTTATGGTGTGTCCTGATTTTAGGTCTTTCCAATCCATAATATCAAAATTAAAAACCACAACACCGCTAGTTGAAACATTCTCTATTGGTTGGTCTCCATAGGTGTTTACAAAAGCAGTAATGGCATGATTATGACCAAAAAGCATCAAATTATTAACAGATTTTGTAGTGGATTTAATTACCGATGTTAATTGAGCTCCCGAAAAATCATATAACTCATGATTAAGAACAAATTTTTCTGGATCTATTTTTAAGTTTGAAATAAAAATTTCAGCGGTATGTTTTGCTCTGTAAGCATCGCTAGAAAGCACTAAATCAGGATGTAATTTGTAACTTAAAAAATGTTGGGAGACCAATGCTGCATCAGTTTTTCCTCGTTCGTTTAATGGTCGTTCGTGATCTATAACATTATGTTTCCATGATGATTTTGCATGTCGTACCAAAATAAGTTTTTTCATAAATTTTTCGTTTAAACGCGTTATTTATCGATAAAAAGTTGGTTTCTAAGTTAAAAAGCGATTTATTTGTAGATAAAAATAAGATAAAAATTGATATCTCAATTTAAAAATTTTAGTAAAACGTAGTTTGTAATAAAAAGAAACTTAGTGATTAAGACAACTTTTACACAGAATAAGCAAAACAAATGTCGCCTTACAACGAATTTATGAGTGATTTAACATTTATTTTTGATTTACATGTAGCCAATGCTTTCTTTTGATGAACCTATAAAATAGAAAATTATGACCCCAAATCTAATTTCAAAAACAGAGAAGACTTTCTTTTTGGAAAAACCTTCTTTATATTTCCCTCAAAAGACATTGTTAAAATTATCATTCAAAATATACAAATAACGTGTAACCAGCACTGTATTTGAAAGTGAATGTACCCAAAAACACCGCTATTACTAAAAAAAAGATTATGAAAAACACATCAATAACGACGATAAAAACCTTAATCATGGTTTGTTGTCTATCGTTCTTCTCCTACTTAGATGCCACAGCGCAAGAATATGGTATTTACGAATTAAACACGAGTAATACTCAGGCTAGAGCTGCTACAGGAAAAGCAACAAATACTAATACTAGACAAGAATTTTATAATCTTTCTCAAAAACTACATCCTACCGCATATTTAGGAAATAATAAGTTAAATAAAACTTATGGAGAAGGGGCTTTAGTGAAAATTACTTTAGAAGACGCCTCTTCTTTAAGAGTTCTTAAACAAAATAGTCTGGATTTTAGTAACGTAGAATTATTAACAATTACGTTAAAAAATCAAAGTGAATTAATAGCACCTCTTAGCATTTCAGAAGATGGCTTATCAAATTTAAAATATATTTATATTAAATGTGCTTTTGATTGTACTAGCGAACAAATTAAAAGTTTTACTAAATACATATCAAACAGTGGTATCCGTGTTTTTTACACCTCGGAAACAGCTTCATAATATAATATTTCGATATTTAAAAGAATAAGAAATGAAAAAAAATTACAATAAACAATCTTCAGTAAAAACAACATCATTTAAAATGATGTTGTTTTTAGTTTTGCTTTTCTCCACAATCCATAGTAATTACGGACAAAACATTGATTTCACAAATAGAGAATCGTCTTATACTATACAAGGTGATTTTACCATGATAGGAAATACCAACCTAACATTGGTTAACTATGCTGATAACAAAAATAATAACGCCGATATGGAATATATTGACGTTGATACGGATGATAATACCATCAACTCTTCGTCTTCCATATTAGAATTTTCAACAGAAAATCAAGCAGATCCAGAATGTTCGAATATTATATTTGCTGGTTTATATTGGACTGGTAGAGCGGCTCCTGACGGTATAGATGCCAATGATGATAATGATTTTAATTCGAATACCTTTTCGGTAGATCTCGGAAATGGAGAAACCAAAATATTAGATAAAACTAAGGTACTAATTAAAGGTCCTGACGCTGCCGATTATGTATCTGTGCAAGCTACTGATATTAAATTTCCAAATGGAACTAACAATAACATGTATGCTGCTTTTGCTGATGTTACTAATATTATTACCGATCACGGTGGAAGTGGTGAATATTTTGTTGCTGATATTGCAACTGTTGAAGGTAATGGTGGAAACATTGGTTACTCAGGAGGTTGGGGTTTAGTTGTAGTTTACGAAAACTCAAAAATGAAATGGAGAAGTGTATCTGTTTTTGATGGTTATGCTCACATGGCATCTGGTGTCGCGGAACAATTTATTGATGTCACTGGGTTTAAAGCTGTAGAAGATGGCGCTGTAAATATAAAATTAGGAGTCATGGCTGGTGAAGGTGATGTCTCTGTAAGTGGCGACCGTTTTGCTATTGTAGAACCTAATGGTAATGATGTTGCCGGTATACCTTCTACTTTATTAGATAATACATACCTCAATTTATCTCATACAGGAAATAGCCAAGACAACTTTTTTAATTCATCAGTACTTACGCATAATGGCGCTACAGGAAAAAGAAACCCAGAGTTAACAAATAATACAGGTGTAGATATTGCGATGTTCAATATTCCAAACACTGGTAATACTATCATAGCAAATAAACAAAACTATACACGTTTTAAATATAATAGTACACAAGATGCATACCTCGTTTTTAACGTTACTTTTGCTGTAGATGCTTACATTCCAGAAATTGAAGGTGTATTAACTGTAACCTCTCTTAACAACGGCACACCTAGTGATGTTAATACGAGTTTAGCTCCTAGCCAAAGTGCTAATTATGAAGTTGAAATAAAAAATACAGGAACCGAGGCTACAGACAACACAACCCTTGTTATTCCGCTTCCAGAAACTATAGATATTGATGAATTAACGGTATTAACTACAACCGACCCAAGCGTTACAGGTGGAACGCCTTACGTTATCGACAAAGTTAACCGTGAACTTGTTTGGAATATTGGAACACTCCCCGCTCCAATTGACTCAAGTGATGTTTTAGCTACAATTAGTTTTGAACTTACTGTAACTACAGATTGTAATGTTCTTAGAGATGAGGATCTTAATGAAAACGTATCGGTTAATGGTAGAATTAGTGGTGTTGGTGCCGTTTCAGGTGCCGATTTTAGTCGTGTTTTAATCCAAGGCTATGATTCTGATGACTGTGTTGGACAACCTATTCCTGCGCCTATAAACATCCCTATTGTTTACGAAGATTACGTTAACTCACCTCCTACTGGAACTGCTCCAGGAACTGTTAATATTCTTTGTAATGCTGATATTCCAGCTGTTGATTTAACATCCGTTACAAATTTAGCCGATAATTCTGGTATAACTCCTGTAGTAACTCATGATGGTGATGTTTCAGATGGCGGAAGTCCAATAGAAACTATTACAAGAACATATAACATTACTGATGATTGTGGAAATGTTACCCAAGTAACTCAAGAAATAATTATTGAAGATACTGTTCCCCCAACAATAACATGTCCTGCTGATATTACTGGTAATGCAAGTTCTGGTACTTGTGATAGTGTAGTAACTATTACAGAACCTACCGCTACTGATAATTGTATAACTACAGTTACTTTTACAGGAACTCGTGATGACGGCTTAGCTTTAACCGACGCCTATCCTGTTGGAACAACAACAATTACATGGATAGCAAATGATGGGACTAACGATAGTGATTCTTGCGAGCAAAAAGTAATCATTACAGATACGGAGGTGCCAGTAATTACTTGCCCTACGGATATAGCTTTAGACGCAGATGTTGATGCTTGTGAAAACACAAACGTTACTATTATAGAGCCTACTGCTACTGATAACTGCGCAACAACATTTACTTATACAGGAACTCGTTCTGATAATTTGGCATTAAACGCCGCTTACCCTGTGGGTGTAACAACCATTACTTGGATTGCGAATGATGGTACGAACGATAGTGCTCCTTGTGAACAAACAGTAACTATTACTGATGCACAAGCTCCAGTAATTACTTGCCCTGCGAATATTGCTTTAGATGCAGATGTTGATGCTTGTGAAAGCACAAACGTTACAATTACAGAGCCTACTGCTACTGATAACTGCGCAACATCATTTACTTACACAGGAACTCGTTCTGATAATTTAGCATTAAATGCCCCTTACCCTGTTGGTGTAACAACTATTACTTGGATAGCTAATGATGGAACAAATGATAGTGATCCTTGCGAACAAACAGTAACTATTACTGATGCACAAGCTCCAGTAATTACTTGCCCTGCGGATATAGCTTTAGATGCAGATGTTGATGCTTGTGAAAACACAAACGTTACTATTATAGAGCCTTCTGCCACTGATAACTGTGCAACATCATTTACTTATACAGGAACTCGTTCTGATAATTTAGCATTAAACGCCCCATACCCTGTTGGTGTAACAACCATTACTTGGATTGCGAATGATGGCACGAACGATAGTGATCCTTGTGAACAAACAGTAACTATTACTGATGCACAAGCTCCAATAATTACTTGCCCTGCGGATATTGCTTTAGATGCAGATGTTGATGCTTGTGAAAACACAAACGTTACTATTACAGAACCCACTGCCACTGATAACTGTGCAACAACATTTACTTATACAGGAACTCGTTCTGATAATTTAGCATTAAACGCTCCTTACCCTGTTGGTGTAACAACCATTACTTGGATAGCTAATGATGGAACAAATGATAGTGCTCCTTGCGAACAAACAGTAACTATTACTGATGCACAAGCTCCAGTAATTACTTGCCCTGCGGATATCGAAAGACCGGCAGATGAAGATTTATGTTCCGCAGTTATTACGGATATAGGAACTCCAGTGACATCAGATAATTGTGGTATTCAATCTGTTGAAAATGATGCTCCACCTCGTTATATTCTGGGTGAAAACATTGTAACTTGGACCGTAATAGATACGGCTGGAAACCAAACACAATGTGAACAAACAATAACAATTACCGATGGTAATAAACCAGAAATAGAATGTCCTGAAGACATCACTGTTCCTGTTAATAGCGATTCTTGTGTTGCTACAAATGTTTACCTCGGATCAATATCTGTAGGAGATTGTACTGATGTTGATATTACAAATGATTCTCCTGATAGCTTTCCTATAGGAACTACAGTAGTGACATGGACGGTAACAGATGAGGCTAATAATATTACTAATTGTACTCAAAACGTAACTGTTACGGATCAAACAAATCCAATAGCACTATGTAAAGCATTTACTGCGGAATTAGGTGCTGATGGTACTGTTTCAATTACAGTGGATAATATTGACAATGGATCTACCGACAACTGTAACATTGCTTCTATCACTTTAGATAAAACGAACTTTAGTTGTGACGACCTCGGTGATAATACAGTAGCATTAACTGTTACTGATGATGCAGGAAACAATGCTATTTGTACCGCTACAGTAACGGTAGTAGATTTAATAGCTCCAGTAATTACTTGCCCTGCGGATATAGCTTTAGACGCAGATGTTGATGCTTGTGAAAACACAAACGTTACTATTACAGAACCTACTGCTACTGATAACTGTGCAACAACATTCACTTATACAGGAACGCGTTCTGATAATTTAGCACTAAACGCTCCATATCCTGTTGGTGTAACAACCATTACTTGGATAGCAAATGATGGTACTAACGATAGTGCTCCTTGTGAACAAACAGTAACCATTACTGATGCACAAGCTCCAATAATTACATGCCCTTCGGATATTGCTTTAGATGCAGATGTTGATGCCTGTGAAAACACAAACGTTACAATTACAGAGCCTACTGCTACTGATAACTGTGCAACAACATTTACTTATACAGGAACTCGTTCTGATAATTTGGCATTAAACGCCGCTTACCCTGTTGGTGTAACAACTATTACTTGGGTAGCTAATGATGGGACTAACGATAGTGCTCCTTGTGAACAAACAATAACTATTACTGATGCACAAGCTCCAGTAATTACATGTCCTGCGGATATTGCTTTAGATGCAGATGTTGATGCTTGTGAAAACACAAACGTTACTATTACAGAGCCTACTGCTACTGATAACTGCGCAACAACATTTACTTATACAGGAACACGTTCTGATAATTTAGCATTAAATGCTCCTTACCCTGTTGGTGTAACTACTATTACTTGGATAGCGAATGATGGTATGAACGATAGTGATCCTTGCGAACAAACAGTAACCATTACTGATGCACAAGCTCCAGTAATTACATGTCCTGCGGATATTGCTTTAGATGCAGATGTTGATGCTTGTGAAAACACAAACGTTACTATTACAGAACCCACTGCTACTGATAACTGTGCAACAACATTTACTTATACAGGAACACGTTCTGATAATTTAGCATTAAACGCTCCATATCCTGTAGGTGTAACAACCATTACTTGGATAGCGAATGATGGAACTAACGATAGTGCTCCTTGTGAACAAACAGTAACCATTACTGATGCACAAGCTCCAGTAATTACATGTCCTGCGGATATAGCTTTAGATGCAGATGTTGATGCTTGTGAAAACACAAACGTTACAATTACAGAGCCTACTGCTACTGATAATTGTGCAACAACATTTACTTATACAGGAACACGTTCTGATAATTTAGCATTAAACGCTCCTTACCTTGTTGGTGTAACAACCATTACTTGGATAGCTAATGATGGAACAAATGATAGTGCTCCTTGTGAACAAACAGTAACTATTACTGATGCACAAGCTCCAATAATTACTTGCCCTGTGGATATAGCTTTAGATGCAGATGTTGATGCTTGTGAAAACACAAACGTTACTATTACAGAACCCACTGCTACTGATAACTGTGCAACAACATTTACTTATACAGGAACACGTTCTGATAATTTAGCATTAAACGCTCCATATCCTGTAGGTGTAACAACCATTACTTGGATAGCGAATGATGGAACTAACGATAGTGCTCCTTGTGAACAAACAGTAACCATTACTGATGCACAAGCTCCAGTAATTACATGTCCTGCGGATATAGCTTTAGATGCAGATGTTGATGCTTGTGAAAACACAAACGTTACAATTACAGAGCCTACTGCTACTGATAATTGTGCAACAACATTTACTTATACAGGAACACGTTCTGATAATTTAGCATTAAACGCTCCTTACCCTGTTGGTGTAACAACCATTACTTGGATAGCTAATGATGGAACAAATGATAGTGCTCCTTGTGAACAAACAGTAACCATTACTGATGCACAAGCTCCGGTAATTACTTGCCCTGCGGATATTGCTTTAGATGCAGATGTTGATGCTTGTGAAAACACAAACGTTACTATTACAGAGCCTACTGCTACTGATAACTGTGCAACAACATTTATTTACACAGGAATTCGTTCTGATAATTTAGCATTAAATGCTCCATATCCTGTAGGTGTAACAACCATTACTTGGATAGCGAATGATGGAACAAATGATAGTGATCCTTGCGAACAAACAGTAACCATTACTGATGCACAAGCTCCAGTAATTACATGTCCTACGGATATAGCTTTAGATGCAGATGTTGATGCTTGTGAAAACACAAACGTTACTATTACAGAACCTACTGCTACTGATAACTGTGCAACAACATTTACTTATACAGGAACACGTTCTGATAATTTAGCATTAAACGCTCCTTACCCTGTTGGTGTAACAACTATTACTTGGATAGCTAATGATGGAACAAATGATAGTGATCCTTGCGAACAAACAGTAACCATTACTGATGCACAAGCTCCAGTAATTACATGTCCTACGGATATAGCTTTAGATGCAGATGTTGATGCTTGTGAAAACACAAACGTTACTATTACAGAGCCTACTGCTACTGATAACTGTGCAACAACATTTACTTACACAGGAACACGTTCTGATAATTTAGCATTAAACGCTCCTTACCCAGTTGGTGTAACAACAATTACTTGGATTGCGAATGATGGTACTAACGATAGTGCTCCTTGTGAACAAACAGTAACCATTACTGATGCACAAGCTCCGGTAATTACTTGCCCTGCGGATATTGCTTTAGATGCAGATGTTGATGCTTGTGAAAACACAAACGTTACTATTACAGAGCCTACTGCTACTGATAACTGTGCAACAACATTTATTTACACAGGAATTCGTTCTGATAATTTAGCATTAAACGCTCCTTACCCTGTTGGTGTAACAACTATTACTTGGATAGCTAATGATGGAACAAATGATAGTGATCCTTGCGAACAAACAGTAACCATTACTGATGCAGAAATCCCAGTGATTTTATGTCCAACGGATATTCAATTAAATGCTACTGCATGTGATAATCCTAATGTAACCATAACAGAGCCAACCGCTACTGATAACTGTGCAACAACATTTACTTTTACAGGAACACGTTCTGATAATCTTGAATTAAATGACGCATATCCTGTAGGTGTAACAACCATCACATGGATCGCAAATGATGGTCTAAATGATAGTGAACCGTGTGAACAAACAATAACCATTATCGATTCAGATATTCCAGTGATAACATGTCCTGCTAATATTGAACTTGAGGCAGATGCCAACTTATGTGAAGCAACAAACGTAACTATAGAAGAGCCTACTGCTACTGATAATTGTTCAATAACATACTCAGCAACACGTTCGGACGGTTTAGAATTAACAGCTCCTTATCCTGTTGGTGTAACAACTATTACTTGGGTCGCTAATGATGGAACTAATGATAGTGAATCTTGCGATCAAACAGTAACTATTACTGATACACAAGTACCAGTAATTACTTGCCCTGATAACATTATTCGAGACGCAGATATTGACACCTGTGAAAATGCTAATATTACTATTACAGATCCTGCTGCAACAGATAACTGTGCAACAATATTTACTTTTACAGCAACACGTTCTGATAATCTTGAATTAACAGCTCCTTATCCTGTTGGAACAACAACCATTACATGGATAGCGAATGATGGAAACAACAATGACAGCGATCCTTGTTTCCAAACAGTAACAATTAACGATGTACAAAAACCTGTAATAACTTGCCCTAGCCCAATTGATTTAGAGCTAGATGCCAACACCTGTGAGTATGCTAATGTTAGCATTATAGAGCCTACAGCAACCGATAATTGTGCCGTTGCATTTAACTTTACTGCAACACGTAGTGATGGATTAGCGTTAAACGCATCTTACCCTATTGGAACAACAACCATTACTTGGATAGCCAACGATGGTTCTAACGATAGTGATCCATGTGATCAGACCGTTACAATTTCAGATGGAAATGCACCACAAATTACATGTCCTGCAGATGTAGATGTTTTTGTAGATGCTGATTCTTGTGCTGCAACAAACGTAGATCTTGGTACACTAGATGCAATAGATTGTACTTCTGTTACCATCAATAACGACGCTCCTCTTTCTTTCCCTGTTGGAGTAACTGTAGTAACTTGGACTGTGAAAGACGAAGCTGGAAACAGTTCAACATGTACACAAAATGTAACAGTAGTCGATAATATTTTCCCAACAATAACTTGTCCGGCTGATATTATTGTTAATGCTGATGAAGGTCAATGTACTGCTACCGGTGTAGATTTAGGGACACCAACTACAGATGACAACTGTGATAACTATACAATTACAAATAATGCACTAGAACCTTATGCACTTGGTGAAACTATTATAACATGGACCATCACTGATAATTCAGGTAACCAAACAACATGTTTACAAAAAGTAACCGTTAACGATGGTAACTTACCAGAAATAGTTTGCCCTGCTGATGTATCTACTTTTGTAGATGCCAACTCATGTAGTGCTACAAATGTAGAGCTAGGAACTTTAGATGTAGAAGATTGTGGTAATGTTGAAATCACAAATGATGCGCCTGAAACATTTCCTATTGGAGAAACCACAGTAACATGGACTGTAACAGACGAAGCGGATAACGAAACAACTTGTACTCAAAAAGTCACAATTATTGATAATATCCCTCCTACGTTTGTAGAGGCGCTTCCTTCGGAAACCTTAACCGTAGAATGTACTAATGTTCCAGAACCTTTAGTGTTTACAGGAATCGACAATTGCGAAACACCAACATTAACCTTTAACGAAGTAAAAACGGAAGGATCTTGTCCTTCAAACTATACTTTAGTTAGAACGTACATTGTTACAGACAAAGCTGGAAACTTTAATAATTTTGTTCAAACGATAACAGTTCAAGATACAACACCGCCTACATTTACAGGGACATTACCAAGCCCTAATTTAGTAGTTGAGTGCGATGCCGTTCCTACAGCTCCATTTGTAGCTGCTGAAGATTCATGTGGTTCTGGTTTAGCAACTGTAACCGTGGAAGATATTATCACTTATGGAACTTGCGATTCAAACTATACTATTTCAAGAATTTGGACTGCAGAAGACGAATGTGAAAACAAAACATCTTACACCCAGATCATATCTGTTCAGGATACTACCAAACCAGTATTCGATGGTACGTTACCACTAGCCAATATCACTGTAGAGTGTGATGCTATTCCAAATGCAGCAACTTTAACTGCTACCGATAACTGTGGAACTGCCACTGTAACGGTTAACGATGTAACAACGGCTGGCGATTGCCCTTCTAATTATACAATAACAAGAACATGGACAGCAACCGATGCTTGTGGCTTAACGGCAGAATATGCTCAAATAATTAATGTAGTCGATACGACAGCTCCAACACCATCAACAACTTTTGACAGTGTGCTTAATGTAAGTTGTACTGAAATACCAGAAATACCAACAGTAGCTTTTACTGATAATTGTTCAACAAACATTACTGTTGAATTTAATGAAGTTAATGGATTTGATAAAGCAAATTTAATCGATTATCAAATTGTAAGAACTTGGAAAGTTACTGATGAATGTAATAATACAGCGAGTTACACACAAACATTAAATGTAGCATTAGATGAAATATTTAGTGATGTTGTAGCGGAAGATTGGTGTTATAAAGAAGGAGTTCAAGACCTTAATCAATACCTTTTAGATACGTTAGATACTGATGGTGTTTGGGAAATGATTGAAGGTGATACTAAAGCGACATTAACTAACAATGTTTTTGATCCATCAACATTAGAATTAAGTGCTGAATTTTTACCTAACGATGGTGGTATCGATTATTTATTTAGATATACAACCACAGATAATGGATGTATCAGTGTAACTGAAGTTGCTATGAATGTTCACGCCGATTGTGATGTTTTACCATGTGGCGAAAGTGATATTTCAATTTCAACAGCAATTACTCCAAATGGAGATGGTATTAACGATACTTTTGATATTGCAGGAATCGATTTATGTGGCTTCGTTGCCAGTATAAAAATATTCAACCGTTGGGGTGCTGTAGTTTATGAATCTGAGAACTACACACTAGGTAGTATGGCAACAACAGGAGCTCAAGGTGACTGGAGTGGCCACGCACCAAGATCTGCAGTTGGAAACAACGGTAAATTACCAAACGGAACGTATTACTATATCATTCAACTAAAAGATAGTGGATTAAGTCCTTTAACAGGCCCTATATATTTAGGAACCAAATAATATATTAACCTATGAAATTTTTTAAACAAAACATACTCGCAATTGCATTGCTAAGCTGTACGGTTGGAGTTGCGCAACAATTACCGCAATTCACGCAGTATATGTACAATACAATAGCTATAAATCCAGCTTACGCAGGTAGCCGTGAAGCATTAAGCGTTGTTGGATTACACAGAAGCCAATGGGTTGGTTTTAAAGGAGGTCCAATAACACAAACACTATCTATACATACACCTTTAAGGAACGATCGTATTGGATTAGGATTATCTTTCATGGAAGATGATTTAGGTCCGCAAAACTTCTCTTATCTATATGCCGATTTTTCATACTCTATTCCTACTGGAAAAGATGGTAAATTATCATTTGGTGTAAAAGGTGGTTTTACTCAATTTAGTTTTGATACCGATTTCCGATTAGACAGTTCAAACCTAACCGATCCTTTAATTTATGGAACCGAAGACCGTTGGACTCCAAATATTGGTGCTGGTGTTTATTGGAGTACAAATCGTCTTTATGTAGGTTTATCAGCTCCAAGAATATTGAATAACGATATTAACAATGGAAATGATTTCGAAGCCCTAGAACGTATCAGTTATTATTTCACAGCAGGTGTTGTTTTAGATATCAGTGAAGACTTCAAACTAAAACCAGCGGCTTTAATTAAAGCAACAAATGGAGCTCCTGTGTCTTACGATTTAACTGCAAATTTTCTTTACAAAGAAAAAATATGGTTAGGTGGTTCATACAGAATAAACGAGCAAACAGCAGCCATTGGTGGTATTGCAGATTTTCAGGTCTCTAGACAATTACGTCTAGGTTATGCTTATGAAAAACCTATTTCAGACATTGCACGTTATACAAGCGGAACACATGAAGTACTATTAATTTACGAATTCAAATTCTTGAGTTCTAAATTAAAATCACCAAGATATTTCTAAAATATTATTTTAAACGAAACTTTAAATGTTTCACTATTATCCTAAATTTAGAAGTAACAAAATAGATTAAAACAAACTAAAAGACACCCTTTTTAATGAAACTAAAGAATTACATACTGGTTTGTATAGCATTAATGTTAAGTATTACAGTCTTTGCTCAACAAGGAAAACAAAAAAGAGCAGATACCCTTTTTAATAAATTTTCATTTGTAAAAGCGGCCAAAGTTTATAGAGAGCTTATTCAAGATAACTATAATAGAGATTATGCCACAAGGCAATTAGCAGATTGCTATGCCCTACTTCGTGATCCTAGAAACGCGTCTCGATATTACAAAAGCGTTGTTAAGCAAGAAAATGTTCCTGTAGAATATTATTATAAATACGCACAATCTTTACGTGGTATGAAAAAATACGACGAATCTACCAAGTGGCTCCAAACATTTAAAGACTCTGGAGGTGTAGTAAACTCTAACGATTTTTCTAAAGATTTAAATTTTATAACTAGCGTATTTAATGCAAAACAACAGTATTTTTTAGATAAAGTTAGATTCAATTCTAAGTTTAGTGATTTTGGTGCTTTTGAAAAAGATGGACTTGTTTACTTTGCTTCATCTCGCGATGAAGGCGTTGCTATTAAACGTTTATATGGTTGGAATGAACAGCCTTTTTTAGATATTTATGTTGCCAAAGCAGGAACTCGACGTAACGTAAACCATACTTCGAAACTTAAAGGTGATGTGAATTCAATTTATCACGATGGTCCTGCCGTTATTACCAAAAATGGACAAACCATGTATTTTTCTAGAAACAACTACAAAGATCAAGTTGAAGGAAAAGACAATAAAGGGTTAACCAATATGAAGATTTACAGAGCAACTCTTCGTGATAGTATTTGGACCGATGTTGAAGATCTTTCAATCAATAATGCGGATTTTTCTACGCAACACCCTGCTTTAAACAATGATGATACTGAATTATACTTCGCCTCTGATAGACCTGGTGGCTATGGTGGATCGGATATTTATGTTGTTGATATAAATGCTGATGGTACTTTAGGAGAACCAGAAAATTTGGGAGGAATTATAAACACTGAAGAAGCCGACGGTTTCCCTTTTATCAATAATGAAGGCACCTTGTTTTTCTCTTCTGCTGGCCATGTCGGATTAGGCTTACTAGATGTTTTTGCCACAATTAAAGGTGAAGATGATAAAGCAGACGAAGTTGTTGATGTTATCAATCTAGGTGTACCAATAAACTCAAATAAAGACGATTTCTCTTTTACCATGAATCCTAATGGTATTACGGGGTATTTTGCTTCAAATAGAACTGGTGGTCGTGGTGATGATGATATTTATGCCTACCACAGAAAACCTGTTCTCCATGTTGAAGGCGTAGTTACCGATGCTATTAATGCCAAACCTATAGCAAACTCTACTATAGATTTAATTAATGATAAAGGCGAAAAAGTGGCATATATGCTCACCGATAAAAATGGTTACTATCAAATTAATATTGATCGGGATCAAGACTATAAAATTGTTGCCAGCCAAGATAAATATATCGATGATTATAGAAACTTTACTTCTAAAGATTTGCAAACCGAGTTAACTTCTATTACAGCGAACTTACTTTTAAATCCAGTACCAGATGTGATTAAACTAGCCGAATTAAATACAATTTATTTTGACTTTGACAAGCATAATATCCGTCCGGATGCCGCTTTAGAATTAGATAAGATTGTAGATTTAATGTTGAATCAATACCCTGAAATGGTTATTCGTATAGAATCACATACCGATTCTAGAGGCGCATTATCATATAATGATAAATTATCTATAGATAGAGCCAATTCAACCTATGAATACTTGGTTTCTAAAGGTGTTAAGGCCGAAAGAATAACAGAGCATGAAGGTTTTGGTGAACGCCGATTAACTAATGGTTGTCAAGATGGCCAAAAATGTGAAGAAGAAGCACATCAATTAAACAGACGAACACAGTTTATTGTCATAAAAATGGAATAAAGCAGGGTTAAAACTGCAAACATTAATAACCTACAATTATTATTTTTTTAATTAAACCAAGACCCCATGAAATTAAAAAATAGCAGTTTAACAACTCTGTTTTTGCTGGTTACCATAGCGTGTTTTTCGCAATATGGGATACAAAAAAAAGCAGATAACCTTTTTAATAAATATTCCTTTGTTGATGCAGCTGAAACCTACAAAAGCTTAATCGAAAAGGATTTTAATTCTGATTACGCCACGCGTCAGTTGGCCGACAGTTACGCATTTATGAGAAATCCTGATAGCGCTGTCGTTTATTATAAAAAAGTAGTTGAGCAAGAAAACATTCCTGTTGAATATTATTACAACTACGCGCAGGCACTTCGTGGGAGCAAAAATTACGAAGCCTACCGCCAATGGATGACTAAATATAAAGATGAAGGCGGTATTATAAATGAAACCTACTTGTCTGAAGACAAAAACTTTTTAGAGTCTATTTTTAACGCGAAACAACAATACTTTTTATCCGAAATTAAATTCAATTCAAAGTATAGCGATTTCGGGGCCGTTGAACATAATGGAAATATTTATTTCACTTCCGCGAGGGACGAAGGTGTTCTAACTAAAAAAACGTATGGCTGGAATCACGAGCCTTTCCTTGATATATATAAAACTAACAAAAGCGACAATGACACTGTTGTAAACCATAAATCAAAATTAAAAGGTAGCATTAATTCTGTTTTTCACGATGGCCCAATAACCATATCTAAAGATGGGAATACTATTTATTTTTCTCGAAACGATTTCAATAAAAATGTTTTAGGTAAAGATGAAGATGGAACTACCAATTTAAAGATTTACCGAGCAACATTAACCGATGGAAAATGGAAAAATATAGAAGAGCTTAACTTCAATAGTAACACCTACTCTACCGGACATCCAGCATTAAATAATGATGGCACAAAATTATATTTCGCGTCTAATATGCCAGGTGGATATGGAGGTTCAGATATCTATTCAGCAACAATAGCTGCAGACGGAACTATAGGCAAACCCGAAAATGTTGGTGCTATTATCAATACTTCTAAAAACGAACGTTTCCCTTTTGTCAATAGTGAGAACGTATTATTCTTTTCATCAGACGGACACCAAGGTTTAGGCCTATTAGATATTTTTGCTTCGGTTACAAATAAGGAAAAAAAAATTACGCATGTAATTAATTTGGGCGTTCCTGTAAACTCAGCCAAAGATGATTTTTCATTCTCTTTAAATCAAGATGGTTTGTCGGGATATTTCGCATCAAACCGGGACGGTGGTGTTGGTAGCGATGATATTTATGCTTTTGATAGAGTCCCTCAATTATACCTTGAAGGCACAATTACAGATAATAAAACCAACGTTGCTATTCCAGAAGCTATTATTAATTTACTAGATTTAAAAGGGCAAATAATAACTACTATTAAAACAGATAAAGATGGGTTTTATGAAGTCTCTATAGACCGTGATTCCGATTATAAACTTCAAGTTATAAAAGAAGGCTATGTTGAAGCATCTCGTCCAATATCTTCTAATAAAATGGATCAAAAAGCATTTAAGTTAGTTGAAGATTTTAAACTAAGCCAAGTAGAAAAAGTTAAACCAATCTACCCTTTTGTTGAGTTACCTCCTATTTATTTTGACTTTGATCAATCTAAAATTAGAAATCAAGATATTTCAGAATTAGACAGAATTGTAGATTTAATGACCAACAAATATCCAGAAATGGTTATAGCTATAGAATCGCATACAGATTCACGTGGTCCTACTTCATATAACAAAACGTTATCTATAGACCGCGCTAATGCAACGTATCAATATTTAATAGATCATGGCGTTGATAAAACGAGAATTGCATCATACGATGGTTTTGGTGAAGAAAAACTAACCAATGCATGCGATGGCTCTATAAAATGTTCTAGAGAAGCGCATCAAAAAAATAGAAGAACTCAATTTATTGTTTCTAAAATTGAATAAATAAACGAAATCGATAATAATTAGAAAAGTCATCAAGAACAACTTATGTTTTTGATGACTTTTCTTTTTACAAAACTTTAAAATCATCAAACAAAACGTATCATTTTTGAACTAAAAAAACGAGACTTCATTACCTTTGTTATATCATAACTTTGTTAAATTAACAAACTAAAAATTTTCCTTTTCAGAAAAAAATATTATTTTAAACATTAATTCTAAACCAATCTATCCATGTCTATAAAAAAGACAATTATTACTATAACGAGCTTATTTATTGTTATGCTCTTTTTGAGTGCTTCTAGCTGCAATAAAAAAAAGGAGATGAGTTCTATAAACACTGAAAATTGGACCAAGCGTAAAGCTAAAACAAAATTATCCGATAGTTTAGAATATGGTAAATCTTATCTTTCCATTTATTCTGAAATTTATAGTATGTCGGAACATAAAACGCACAACTTAACTTCGATGATTAGTTTAAGAAACACAAGCGACACCGACACGATTTACGTTTTAAAGGCGAATTATTTTGACACCCATGGTAAGTTGGTAAGAAGCTATTTTGATCATATTATCTATTTAGCGCCTATGGAAACTGCGGAAATTATAATTGATGAAAAAGACAAAACAGGAGGCACAGGTTCTAACTTTATTTTTGAATGGAAAACTCCAAAAAACTGTCCTGAACCACTTTTTGAGGGCATTATGAATTCTACCGTAGGTCAACAAGGATTATCCTTTGCAACCCAAGCCAAGCGTATTAAATAATTAGTTATCTTAAAATCACAGCACTTAATAAGTTACTGTTGTTTTCTAGCTTTTTTGTTTCTACTACTTCGGAAATTCTTTCCATTTTTAGTATAATAGATTACAAAAGCCCAAACAACACATATTATAACAACTAAAATTATAATATCATTTATATCTTCAGGTAAATTCATAATAGTAAGATACGAAAAAACTTCCCAATAATATTATTAGGTGTTTTTGATTCATAATTATAGACATTAGTTAATCACTATTCTAAATTAAGGCCACTACTAAAACAATAATTAAATACTTTACGAAACGTGCGCTATCCTGTATTCTCTGGCTATCGTATCTGTTTTATAAATAGATTTTATAAGTAACTTTGTAACAATTCTCTAGACAAATTTGACTCTAAACCCTTTAGCGATTACGATATAAAAAGTATGTAATGAGTTAAATAAAAATAGGTTTTGGCTTTATATTTGCCATAGTAAAATATCTAATTATTAGATAGTCTTTTTTATTGAAAGACTCGTATATCAACTTAGTTAAGAAAAAATTAAATTTATGAAAAAATTACTTTTATTATCAGTTTGCTTATTAGCAGTTACATTAACTTCAAATGCTCAGGATATTGCGGATCACGCCATTGGACTACGTCTTGGAGATAGTGATGGTTTGGGTGCAGAAGTTTCATACCAACACGCCTTAGGTGATAACAACAGAATTGAAGCCGATTTAGGATGGAGAAACAATAGTAATTACGATGCTTTTAAATTAGCAGGATTATACCAATGGGTATGGAATATTGAAGGTGGTTTTAACTGGTACGCTGGTGTTGGTGGCGGTGTTGCTTCGTATTCTGGAAAAAAGGAATACAATGACAACGATAACTTCGGAGTTTTTGCCGCAGGTGATATAGGTATTGAATATTCTTTTGATTTTCCGTTATTATTATCTCTAGATTTTAGACCAGAAATAGGAAATAACGATTTTACAGATAATACCATTTTTGATATAGCTTTAGGCGTACGCTACCAATTCTAAGCAAATAAAAAACTTATTATAACAATTAAGCGTCTTTTTTAAGGCGCTTTTTTTATGTCATAAAATTAGACTTACTCTACTCCATTTCAACTTTACTATACTTGGCATTTATAATAATACTTTTCCCTGTGGATGCATTTTTTGAAAATGAGGACGATTGTTCTTTTTTAGTTTTATCAGGATGTGAAAACTGAGAATAAGTGCCTTTAAACTGAACATTACAATTGCTTTTTGGAAGCTTTATATAAGCATTACTATTTTGGAGAATGATATTTAAATTATTAAAAGTATCTTCAATATTTTCGATATTCAAGTCGCCTATATTTCCATCAATAATGGCACTTCCTGATAAATTACCAATGTCTATATTAGACGATGTTGCATTTAAAACCAACTGTTTCACATCTTTTAATTCCGCATCTTTAACATAACTTAAGTTAAGCTCTCCCAAATTCCAAAATGCCACTTTTACAGGCGAATAAGATGCATTAATAGAAGTAGAACTCCCATTAACACTGTATGCTGTAAAGCTAGAATGCGATAAGTTGGCTTTTAAATTGGTGACGTTAGATGCAAACTCGACTTCACCATATTTTATATTGAGTTTTAATTTGGCATCGTTGGGCATTTTAATTTTAATAATCTTTTTTAAGTTAGAATCATCGTTATTCTTCAGTAACTTTTCAACTTCTTTATGTCGGTTTTTCAATAAAATAGCACGTTCTTCTTGACGTTCTCTATGAGCTTCCATACGTTCACTTTGCGCTTCAACACGTTTAGCTTGTGCTTCTATTTGCGCTCCAAATCGTTCGCCCCAAGCTTCTATTCTGTTTTCAAAATCACCTTCTTCAATTTGTTTCTCAAAGGCTTTAGCCCAAGCCTCCATGCGTTTTCCGAATTTCTCACCCCATTCTTCTCCAAACTTCTCGCCCCAAGCTTCCATTTTAGCTTCAAAGTCTTTTCCGTAGGTCGAGTCAAATTTTTCAGAATACTTTTCTAAATACTTTTCTCCATCCCGCTTATAAGCTTCATAATCAAATTCCATATTATTTATACCTTCAGGGAGTTCTGGCAACTCAGGCATCTCTGGAACTTCTGGTATTTCGGGTACATTTCCAGCCAATCCATCCATAATAACAATGGGTAAATCGGCTAGTTCAAATTTTAATTCGTCTAAAATAATGGATAAAAGATTACCATTAGAATCATTGTTTTTATCATTCCAGTTTCCTTTAGATTGTGTTTTATTAGTTGTGATTGATACTTCATTTTGGGTCGCATCAATATCCACATCCCATGATTTTAAAGCTTGTTTAAGGGCGTCACCAGATAGTTTTTCGCCTTCAATATAGGCCTCAATTTCAATAGCATTTTTATTCCAAGTATCAAAAATAATGTTACAATGGCTTGTGTTTAAGTCGATGCTAACATCTTTATCCACCTTTATGGTTTGTTCTACTTTAGTAAGCTTCTGTTGTCCGAAAACACTTCCCGTAATAATTAAACAGAATGCTAAACTTTTTATGATTATACTATTCATTTTTTGATTCTTTAGATTGATTGTGTTTCTTCTAATGTGGCATCAGAAGTTTTTAATTCTTTTAATTGTGTGCGCAATCTGTACAAGAGGTTTAAACGAAACTTTAAATTATCGATTAGCGCATTCACGGTTAGTTCTGAAGGTCCGGAAGCACCAAGCTCTAAAGATAGTCGTTTGTATTCCTCGTCCAACTCATTTAATTGTGCTAAATAGCCATCGAATAATTCTTTAGTTTCTGGCGTGTATTTCATTTTAGACAATTCTAAGTTGATACTCGCTAAATAATAATCTTCTACTTTTTTCAAACTAGGTGATACATCGCCTAGAGTTTTAGATTCTACAACATCTGATTTAGCTAACGTTACAGGTATAATTTCTTCAGTAGTAAAAAAAGAATAGGCTCCTAAACTTAAACCTATAAGTACGACAAAACTAGCTGCGATTTGCATCCAACCGAAATTAGACTTGGTTTGAGCCACAGGCAATGCTTCGTCTAACTTTGCAAGAAATCGTGCCTCATGTTTTTCAGGCATGTGTTCTTTTACAACTTTTTCGTTTTTAAATAAGTCTCTAATATCCTGTGCCATTTTTCTTATGTTTTAACAATTCTTGTAATTTTACTTTACCGCGTGATAGTTGTGTTCGAGAAGCTACTTGCGAAATATTCAGAATTTCTGAAATTTCCTGATGGTCGTAACCTTCAATTAGATAAAGCATTACCACATATTGGTATTTACCAGACAAAGCATTAATAGCGGTTTTAACATCCTTAATGGTAATTGCATCATCTACTAACCAAAGGTCGTCTTTTGGAGTATCAATCATTTTGAGGTGCACCTCTTCTAACTCAACAAGATCTTGTTTTTTAGATTTTAAAAAATCGATACTTTTATTAACAACAATACGTTTTAACCAAGCCCCAAAAGTTACTTCAGCTTTATACTGATTCAGTTTTTCAAAAGCCTTTATAAATGCCTCTTGCACCACATCTTCAGCATCATTGGCATCCTTCAAAAATCGTTTCGCCACAATATACATCCCGTCGCAGTACTGGTTGTATAACTGCAATTGAGCTTTCCGATTGTTCTGTTTACATTGTTCAATAATGTCAACTTGAAACATACTAATTTTGCTTTTGATTGGTAATCCCAATTTAAAATATTGGGCTTTGGTTCGTTTAAAAGACGAGCGAATAAGTAAAGTGTGACAAAAAAATATTAATTTCATATAAAACATACCAAAACCAAAGAAATGTACGTTTGCTTTTTAGTAATTCTTACTTTTAAAGTATCTTTATCCACTTAATTAATTGCTCCATAAATGAACACCTTTTTAAAACGTCTTTTAATCTTTCTATCTGTTATAGCAATCGGCTTGCTTGCATACTCAGTTTTTGTTGAAAACATATTTGCGCAACGCTTAAGTCCGAAAGATATCGTCAAAATTGAACTAAACGATTTAGAACTTAAAGTGTTTTACAACCGTCCTTATAAAAAAGATCGTGAAATATTCGGAGCTTTAGTTCCTTTTAATCAAGTTTGGCGTACAGGTGCCAACGAGGCAACTACTTTTGAAACCAATAGAACTTTAGATGTTTCGGGTATGCCATTGCCTGCAGGAAAATATACTTTATGGACGGTACCTAAAGATTCCGTTTGGACAGTTATTTTTAATTCGAAACAATATTCTTGGGGTGTCGATTCAGAAATGAAACCCATGTGGGATCCCAATTATGATGCCTTAAGCGTTGATGTACCAGTACGTAATTTAAGAAAACCAGTAGAACAATTCACCATTGCTTTTGATAATTCTACCGATAATTTATTTTTAACCATGGCTTGGGATGTTGTAAAAATCTCCGTACCGCTTAAGTAAGTTATGGCGTCATGTTTAATAATGAAATAAATTTGTAACTTTAAGTTTCAATGATATAATTGTGGCTAAAAAAAACAAATCGGCATTATCAGAACAACAAGGTATTTCTAATCCAGAAATTACAAGTACCGCTTCTATTGCGGCCATTCAGAATAAAAGAAAATCTGCTTTAGACATAAACGCCCTTACCACGGCTTTACTAAACAGAAATATTAGCGCTTTAAGTCGCGCCATTACTTTAATTGAAAGTGAAAATCCAAAACATTTAAGTCAAGCAAATACCATAATAAAAGCATGCTTACCACATGCCAATAAATCCATTAGAATTGGAATTACCGGCGTTCCTGGGGTTGGAAAAAGTACCTTTATAGAAGCTTTTGGGAAACATTTAACCGGTTTAGGAAAACGTATTGCCGTCCTGGCCATAGACCCAACAAGTTCTATTACAAAAGGAAGTATTTTGGGTGATAAAACCCGAATGGAAGCTTTAGTAAAAGATAAAAATGCTTTTATTCGTCCGTCGGCATCTCGAAGCTCTTTAGGTGGTGTAGCACGAAAAACCCGAGAAAGCATTATATTATGTGAAGCTGCGGGTTTCGATGTGATACTTATTGAAACCGTTGGTGTGGGGCAAAGTGAAACCACAGTACATAGTATGGTCGATTTCTTTTTATTATTAAAACTTGCAGGTGCTGGTGATGAATTACAAGGTATAAAACGAGGTATCATTGAAATGGCCGATGCCATAGCCATAAACAAGGCCGATGGCGATAATTTAAAAAACGCTAAGCTGGCACAAATAGAATTTAACCGTGCATTACACTTCTACCCTAGTAAATCCTCTGGTTGGCAACCTAAAGTCTCATTATGTAGTGCCCTAGAAAATAAAGGCATTGATGCTATTTGGAAACTCATTCAGAATTACAAAAAAACCACAATTCAAAATAATTATTTCGAAGAAAAACGTAACGAACAGCACAAATATTGGCTTATTCAAACCGTAGAGAACGCATTAAAAGCCAACTTCTTCAATAATACGCTTATCAAAAAGGAGCTAAAAAAGCAGCTAGAACTCATCGAAAGTCACAAAACCACCGCTTTTGCAGCCGCCGACTATCTACTCAGTCTTAACGTACCGTGCTAACACATAAGTTCCCAACTTAGAAAACATAAAGCCAGAAATTGCACCAAAAGTTAAACCACACAAAATATCTAAAGGATAATGCACACCCACATAAATACGGCTAAACGCAACAAAAATACTCCAGAATACTAAGATGAAAATTAAGTTTTTATAATAAGGTTTTAATACTAATCCTGCAAAAACAGCCGCTGCCATCGTGTTAGACGCGTGCCCAGAAAAGAAACCATATTTACCACAACGTACAGCAATAAAACGAACTCGATCTACTAAATCATCTGCACGGCAAGGTCTAGGACGTTGAAAACCATCTTTAAAAAGATTCGTAATTTGATCGGTGAATGTTACCATTAAAGCAACCACAATCACGAAAACACCCAAAGCCTTTAAACCAAACTTCTTGTAAAGTAAAAACAATAAAATGGCATAAAGCGGTATAAACGTGAGTTTATCAGTCACAATTAACCAAAATGAATCCCAATTTTCGGTCCCTAAATTATTTAAGAAAACAAATAATTCAGTGTCGTATTTTAAAAGTTCGTCTATCATAATATGTTTTTGGGCGTTACCACAAGGGTCGGGCTTTCCGCTGTATCTTTTTAAAAATCACGGTCATTATAAGAAAACAATTCTTGAAAAAATTAAAATGTTGATTATCAAATCAAGTTCGTTTTTTTATCATTTTAAAAAGGATGCCGCATCAATCCCTAACGCAAGTTATTCGTCGTATTTGGCAACTTCGGCATCATAAAAAGCTGTAGCTTCTTTAATCGCTTGTTCTGTTTCAGTCTCTAATTCATCCTGATCATCAGCATCAAAATCCTCAAACCATTCCACTTCATCATCTTCAAGATTGATTATAAATCTTGGAAATTCTGTATGTATCACGAAAATAGCGTTCGGATATTCTGTATTATCACCTAATATAAATTTTGGAAGTGTCATGTTTTATTGGTTGTTAGTTATGTATTATGGTTGTATGGTTTTAGCTATTTGCTAAATACTGCGACTGTAAAATGAATATGCCTATTACATACCACCGTTCGACAAAATTAATCTTTTTGTTAAATAATTGAACCTTATATATAATAAAATAGAAGCCGAAGTTAGCCCTGCTAATAATCCTAGCCAAATTCCGAAGCTTCCATAAGCATCTTCCGATCCAAAATACCAACTCACTGGAAAACCTATAATCCAATATGAAATAAAAACTAAAATCATCGGTATTTTAACATCTTGCAAGCCACGTAGTGCGCCTAGAAATACCACTTGTATACTATCACTTATTTGAAAAATAGCAGCAGCAATCATTAATTTTGATGCTATATTAATTACTTCTGTATTATCAACTAAATTTTTAACGTCGTCTAAGTCAACATAAAGTCTAGGTAAATAATCGTGTAAAATAAAAAACATAATGGCAAAACCGAAAGCAATAATTACTCCTAGCAGGAAAATAGAAAGAGCAATACGACGCAAATCAACATATTTTTTTAAGCCTTTTTGGTTTCCAACGCGTACCATACAAGCCACGCTTAATCCCATGGCTACCATAAATGTCATAGACGATAGATTTAGAGCAATTTGATTTGCCGCTTGCGGATTTTTTCCTAGTAAACCACTTAACCAAATGGCCGAAGTAAAAATAGCTACTTCAAAAAACATTTGCATCGCACTTGGAGTACCAAGGTTGATAATTTTTTTTAGCATTAATTTATCAAGTACAAAAAGCTTAATATTAGTAACATAGTTTTTAGATTTTTCTCTGCCTTTCAATAAAAACCATAAATACCAAACCATGATAAGACGGGAAACTAAAGTACCGTAAGCGGCACCAACAATCCCCATTTCTGGGAAACCGAATTTTCCAAAAATTAATAAATAGTTCAATAATACATTTACTAAATTGGCTGCAATAGTTGCATACATCGGGAATTTAGTTAGCGATAAACCATCACTAAATTGTTTAAAACCTTGAAAAACAATTAAGGGTATTAATGAAAAAGCTACCAAATCTAAATACGGAATTGCCAATTCCACAACCTCAATAGGTTGTTTCATTAAATACATCAATGGTTTAGCAAAAAATACCATTAGAAAAAGTAAGACTCCTAAAACGGTGCATAAAAACAAGCCATGCTTAAAAGACGACTTCCCTTTTATAAAATCTTGTTCTGCATCTGCCTCTGCAATTAACGGCGTAATAGCTGTAGAAAAACCAATACCTAAAGACATAGCAATAAACATAAAACTATTGCCTAAAGAAACAGCAGCTAGTTCGGCAGTACCAAGTTGCCCTACCATAATGTTATCAATAAAACTAACAAAGGTATGCCCAAGCATACCTAGCATCACTGGTGCAGCCAGTTGCCAATTGTATTTAAACTCCTTAGTATAATCTCGTAATATCATTTGGCAAAAGTAGTATCTTATGTTTTCTTTTTAGCCATTTTAATCGCTTATTTTTATGAAGAACTCACACTTTTTTTTAAGAAAGTAGTATTTCTAAAGCCTATAAATATACTACAAATTAGACACGTTAACTTTTGCGCTTTCAAACTCTGATATGATCTCTGAAACAATATCTGCAACGGGTTTTATATCGTGAATTAAGCCTGCTACTTGTCCTATTTCGAGTTCTCCAGCTTCTAAATCGCCTTCAAACATGCCTTTTTTAGAACGCCCTCTACCAAGTAAAGTTTTTAATTCCTCGACTGTTGGAGTCGTTTTGTACAACGCCTGTACTTCATTATAAAAAGCGTTTTTTATCAGTCTTACCGGTGCTAATTCTTTCAACGTTAATTGGGTGTCTCCTTCTTTAGCACTGACTACAACATCTTTAAAAGATTGATGTGCAGAACTTTCTGTACTGGCCACAAATCGGCTTCCTATTTGCACACCATCGGCACCTAAAATCATGGTGGCCAACATAGCTTTTCCGGTAGCAATACCCCCTGCAGCAATTAACGGAACACGAACATGTTCTTTCACCATAGGAATAAGTGTTAAGGTGGTTGTTTCATCACGACCGTTATGTCCGCCGGCTTCAAAACCTTCAGCAACAATGGCGTCTACACCTGCTTCTTGAGCCTTTAAAGCAAACTTTACCGAACTTACTACATGCACAACGGTAATTCCTTTTTCTTGCAACCAATGTGTCCAAGTTTTAGGGTTTCCAGCGGAAGTAAATACGATTTTAACACCTTCTTCAACAATAATATCCATGATTTCTTGAATATTAGGATATAGCATGGGCACATTAACACCAAATGGTTTTTGTGTTGCTTTTTTACATTTCTGGATATGTTCGCGTAGCACTTCAGGATACATTGACCCTGCTCCTATTAAACCCAAAATACCTGAATTACTGGATGCGGAGGCTAAACGCCATCCGCTATTCCAGATCATTCCTGCTTGAATAATAGGATATTCAATTTTAAAAAGTGTGGTAATTCTATTAGACATTATTGTTTTATCAATCGGAATGTATTTATTTCTTTTGGCGTTTCAACCTTCAAAATATAAACACCTTTAATAAGTGTTGTAGTATCTATGGGATTGCTCTTGTTAGAAATTACGTATGTACTGATACGTTTTCCTAAAATATTAAAAAGACTCAACGTTGCACCATCAATTTGCGCTGGTAATTGCACTTGAAATTGATTTTCGATAGGATTGGGATAGACCTGAATTTCTGAAATATTACTTACATTATCTGTCGCTAACGGATAGATTTTATTAAAAACCATTTCAAAATCTGGAATACCATGTCCCATCATAAAATCGGGAGTTTCATATTGAGAACTTGATTCTCTAATATAATCCATAAGTTCTAGGTTAGTCAAATCTGGAAAAACTTGCCATAAACAAGCTACACCTCCTGCCAAAATAGGTGAACTAAATGACGTTCCGCTCGTTGTTCCAATAGCATCATTATCTTTAATAACATATACATTTGCGCCTTGCGCTACAACATCAGGCTTAATAGTAGATTGATAACCGGTTCCTGCTGAACTAAACATGGCATAATCACCTTTATAATCAACTGCACCAATGGTAAGTGTATTTGGAGCATCGGCTGGTGCACCAATACTAGCCCCCCAAGCGTTTCCTGCAGCGGTTACTAATAAAAGTCCTTTTTCAAAAGCGATGTTTGCCCCTTGCGTGATAAAAGCGGTTTTTCCGTCCATAGCACTTTCATTATAGTCATATTTGCTACCTGGATCAAAATCATCATAACCGAGCGATGTATTAATGATATCAACACCTAAACTATCGGCACGCTCAACGGCTTCAACCCAGTAACTTTCTTCAACTGGATTTTCATCGTTACTATCTTCAGTTATATATAGATAATACGAGGCATCTGGAGCTGTGCCTACATAATATTTTTTAGCAACATCATCATTAAAATATCCCGCCATAGCGCTTAAAACGTGCGTACCATGGTCGGTAAATGTATTGGTGTACACATCATTATCTCGGTTTACAAAATCATAATCGTCAATAATATGGCCATCATTCCGAAGCTTTTCAAAGCCTTTCATGGTATTTACGTTTGGAAATCCACCATCCATAATAGCAATTGTAACACCCGAACCGGTATAACCTTCTTGGTGTAATTTATCGCCATTAAACATTTCAATTTGATTGGCAGCATTACCGTAATCGTAAGTTGTTACCACGGTTTCAAACTTGGAAGTCTGTTTTTTATTTTCGCCTTTGAACGTGATATTTTTAGATCTATCAGCAAAAACAACTTTGTCTATAAACTCTTTTTGAGGCGTTAATAAACTTTCTTGTGAGTTAAGCAACGCATCTATATCGCATTTTTTTCCGCGGACATGTACCGCATTAGACCATTTAGATTTGGCCATAACGGTAATTCCTGTGGCATTTTTAAGTGCTGAAATATACTTTTCGTTAATCGGAACATCACGTTCATCAATAACAACATTATGGCGGTTTTTCCTATCGATCGCTTTTTGAGTAAGCATCGAAATGGGATTAGCGAGATAAGTTGTAACATTTGCTTTATCAGACAAATAAAGCCAAGCTTCTTCTGTTTCTGCTTCTTGAGCAGAAATACTGAATGAAAAAGCCATTAAATAGAGAGGGAGGACTACTTTTTTCATGGAAATTAATTTTAGTTGGTGTAAGTTACGAAATAACCCCCGAACCAACTAACTCGTCTCCTAAATACCATGCAACAAATTGGCCTTCTGTAATGGCCGATTGTGGATTTTCAAATTCCACATACATCCCTGTTGCTACTTTATGTAACGTTGCTTTCTCTAAGGCTTGTCTGTATCGAATTCTAGCCATTACCTCTAAGGTTTCCCCTATTTGTAGTTCTAAATCTTTGCGAATCCAATGTAACTCGGCATTCGTGACAAAAAGAGCACTTTTATATAATCCCGGATGTGCTTTACCTTGCCCCGTGTAAATTACATTTTCATTCACATCAGTATCTATAACAAATAGTGGTTCTATGGTGCCTCCAACACCTAAACCTTTCCGTTGTCCTTTTGTAAAATAATGCGCTCCTTGATGTTTACCTACAATTTTTCCGTGCTCTAATTTATAATCTAATTTTCGAGATAAATAGTGCAGTTTTTCTTCCGTAGAAGAGAAATTTTGTTCTGTTTCTTGGTATAATGCTTGTTCCTTCGGAATTTCAACAATAACACCTTCTTTGGGTTTTAATTGCTGTTGAAGAAACTCAGGCAACTTCACTTTTCCTATAAAACAAAGGCCTTGAGAATCTTTTTTATCAGCAGTTACCAAGTCTAATTCCATGGCAATTTCTCGAACTTCAGGTTTTGTTAATTCACCAATAGGAAATAACGATTTTGAAAGTTGTTCCTGAGATAATTGACATAAAAAATACGATTGATCTTTATTATCATCCACACCAGCAAGCAGCTGAAATACATCATTCCCTTCCTTTTCAATCGTGCCTTTACGACAATAATGACCCGTTGCGACAAAATCGGCACCTAAATCTAAAGCGATTTTCATAAACACATCAAACTTAATCTCTCTGTTACAAAGTACATCTGGGTTTGGTGTGCGCCCTTTTTCGTATTCATTGAACATATAATCGACAATACGCTCCTTATATTCTTCGCTTAAATCTACGGTTTGAAACGGAATCCCCAATTTTTCGGCTACCAACATAGCATCGTTACTATCATCTAACCATGGACATTCGTTGGAAATAGTTACCGTATCATCGTGCCAATTTTTCATGAATAACCCAATAACCTCGTAACCTTGCTCCTTTAATAAATGGGCCGCAACGCTAGAATCTACACCACCTGAAAGCCCTATTACAACTCGTTTCATATCTGTTTTATATATAAATACCGTCTCACCAAACCATTAAATTTTTAAAAATTAATCGCTGTGATTGGATATATGTCGTATTAAAAAAATTAGTTTACAAAGGTAGGAATAATGGATTGTATTTACCCGCTTTTTAGATTCCTAGTTTTATGAAGTAGACGTTAAAAAAATGTTTAAATATGGCACTCAATTTTTATTGATTTGAACACCTTATTTTTTAACGTATTGGGGTTTATAAGTGAAATCTTTTTCTTCAATAAGTTTTCCGTTTTCGTAATATTTCCAAACACCATCTTTTTTACCATTTTTGTATTGCCCCTCGATTAACAGTTCTCCTTTTGAATTGTAAATTTTTGATGGACCATGAATTAGTCCTTCTTTATAAATAAAGGATTTTAAAACCACTTTATTTTCCGAATACCAAAACGATTCTCCGTCTAATTTACCCGCAGTATAGTTTTGCCTTTCAGCCACTTCGCCATTTTTATAATACACTAGACGTTCGCCAGTTAATGCTCCTTCATTATCAAAATGTTCTAAAATCAATAAATTATTCGAAGCTTGCTGATAATATTTCCAAGTACCAATGTAGGTTTTACCATCCATAGCACCTTCACTAATAATTTTTCCTGTGGAAGATAAAAAAGTAACCTGAGTTATATTATTTTCTTTGTTAAATTGCTTTGTTGCCGACAAAACAGGCTTGTTTTTTACGTTTTTATAAAATTTAAAAAGGCCGACTTCTTTACCGTGTAAAAATGCGCCTTCATAGCGAATAACTTCGGAATTTTCAAAATTCTTTTTCCATACACCGTGGCGCTTTCCTGTATTATCTAATTGATTAATGTCTTGAGCTGAAACCCCTGACGCAGTTAGTAAAAAGGATAATACGGCTATATTTAAAAACTTCATACTTATAATTTAATTTTGAAATGATCCTTAGAAAACAACTTACTACTTATTTTTTCTGAAAAGAATTAAGAAACCTCCTAAGCTAATTTGACAACGAAATTATTGCTTTCAAATTGTTTATAGCAATTACATTGCCAAATATTTTTAGTTTTTTGAGATATCGTCTAAAATCCAATCTAATTCGGGGTCTTTATCCGTAAGAAGATCATTAATTGTTGGTAGAATTTCTTTATCTGGTTTAATGCCAAAACCATCTGGGTTTTGTTTATAAGGCGCTTCAATTTGCATTAAACCCATCCGAACCTTTAGTTTAGACTCTGGTAACTCATAAATTTTGTACAAGCCAGCAACGCAACCATTATAGGCGCCACCCGTTTCTTCGCCAACAAAAAAGGCTCTTTTTGTCGCTTTTAAATGAGTAGATAGTAATGCAGATGCCGAAAATGAATTCCCGTTAATTAACACATATAAATTAGCTTTATAATTGAGTTTATTAGGTTGCTTTTCTTTGGTGTATGGAAATTTATAATATAAGTTTTCATCCTGTTTTTTGGTTTTCAAAAGGTTTTCTATAGCTACAAAAGGTGTTGCTAAAACACCAAATACCAAGCCAGAAACAGACTTAGAATTATTAACCAAACCAGGTAAAAAGGAAGTTCGACTATTTACTTGGCTAGCTGCCATAAATGTGTAATTATTTTTGGTTAAATAGCTGTATAAATAATTTATTTCGGCAATACGCCCACCACCATTATCTCTTAAATCAAGAATGAAATTTTTAGTTTTAGCCGAATCTAATTTTTTAAAACTTTCTTTATAAAATTTACGATAGTTACCATTATTAAATCCTCGAATTTTCATGTACGCCGTAGCGCTATCAGTTCCTATAAAATTAAAGTTTCGAGTATATTCATTTTTGCTCGCAATATACCCTTGTCTCCTATTCTTTTTACGCTTATTTTTAGCGCGTAGCCGTTGTTTTTGTTTTTCTTCCTTAGAAGGTTTTACAACTTTCTTTTTCACTAAAGAATCATTTTTTTTCTCTTTATCTTCTTTTGAAATGCGTTTGTACAATTTTACAAAAACGGAATCCTTTAATTTAAAATGAACCTTCAAACTATCAATATATCCTTTGTCCTTATAATAAAAACTGGTAAATCGTGGCCCAACATAACGGTTATGCAGCGTTTGATTATAACCATCGGAAGCAAAGCGTGTTTTATAGGTTTTAATTAATTTGGAAACCTGTTCATTCTCGATTTTTAAAACTTCCGATCCCACAACCATTGAATCCTTTCCGCGCGTTTTTAAAACCCAAAGCTTGTCGTTAATATAGTCGAATTCTAATTTATTAAACTCAAAATTAAGTTCCTTTAATGCCTTTATGTCTCGTTTTGTAAAATGTTTTGATGCCGATCCCAACGCCACATGGCCTTGTTTTACTTCTGAAATTACGGGTGCAAGTTTTTTATAAAAATCACGTGAGTTTATCCGTGTTTTAATGGATTGCTTTAAACTATCGAATTTAAAATCTAAATCGGTTTTGGATATGTATTGATATAATTTTGGATGGTGTTTTTTCAATTGAAAATATACGCGATCTACATCATTCCGAAGCACGTCTGGTGTATGAAGCGTTGCTATTTGTTCGTTATGTTTTTTAACGCTGACACAAGATGTAAATTGAATCAATACTATTAAAATCACTAAAATTTTCTGCATAAAAGGGCTTTATGTGTACTAAGAGAAATCTTACTATATATCACCTTATAACTATTCCACATCAAAAATGTTTTATTTGCATAAATCTATTTCATAAAAAGAGTCTCATCTTCCTGTGAAATACTAGTTAAATTGAGGTGATTATGATTTTCTTCTGATTATTTATTTTATCACTATGTAAAAGTAATCGATTTTTTCAATCTTACTAAAATTAAAAAAGTGAATGACTTAATAATTTTTGTAATTTTGTTCACCATGCAAAAAAACATAAACATACAGAATAAAAAAGCACGCTTTCTATACGAGATTTTAGATAAATACACGGCGGGCATTGTGCTTACAGGAACCGAAATTAAATCCATAAGAAACAGTCGCGCATCTATTGCCGAAAGTTTTTGCGAATTTAACGAGGCTGGCGAGCTTTTTGCTATAAATATGAATATTGAAGAATATATTTATGGTAATTATTACAACCATAGGCCTAAAGCAGAGCGTAAACTTTTACTGAATAAAAAAGAATTAAAAAAACTGAATAAAGAAGTGCAAAACACTGGACTTACTATTATTCCGTTACGTTTATTTATTAATGAAAAAGGTTATGCTAAACTCGTTATCGCTCTTGCAAAAGGTAAAAAATTGTATGACAAGCGAGAAACGATGAAAGACCGCGATAACAAACGTAGTTTAGATAGAATTAAGAAAATTTATAAATAGATTATAATGAAAAAACAGCTTTTAGTACTTTTTTTATGTGCCATGACCACTTTTGCTAATGCACAAAAACCAAAGGAAGAAGAAAAAGAAATTGATTATTCTGAAAATGTAGCCACCATTGAAAATATTGTAGCTTCATTTTATAGTTCTATTTCTGGCAAAGTTGACGAGCAACGTAATTGGAAGTTGTTTAAACTGCTATTTAGAGGTGATGCTAAATTAATTCCTGCTGGAAAAAATAATGAAGGTGAATACCAAGTGAGCTATCTAAAACCTGCCGATTATATTAAAAACTCTGGAAAATGGCTTGTTGCAAATGGCTTTATTGAAAAGGAAGTTAACCGCGAAGTCGATGTTTTTGGCAAAATGGCTCATGTTTTTAGTACGTATGAAGGTTACACAAGCGACAGTGATGAAGAACCATCTCTTCGAGGTATTAATAGTTTTCAGTTAGCACATGATGGTGAACGTTGGTGGATTGTGAATGTTTTCTGGACTCAAGAAACTTACATCCATCCTATTCCATCTCGATATTTGAAATAATTTATTCTTTCATCGAAAATAGCGTTGGTTTTGATACTTAAACTTTAGGCCACTAAATTCCTTTTAATCGTTCCCAAAGGTTAGATATTGCAGAGTTCACCGTTTTAGCTTCTCGCTCAAAGGGTTTCATGTTTAACCGATTTCCGTCTTTGTAAAGTTTCATTTTAAACACTGAGGAATTCGGATTGTTTTCATCTAAAAGTGGATACCTCAAATCATTATATTGATAACCATTTTCTTCAACTTGATAAATACTATAGTAATTGTTGCTAAACCAAGCTAAATCCTGAATATCTTTATAATCAAACGGACTTAAATCACGCTGTTTAGGTAATTCTAAAATGTTTTTGAACTTAGTTTCCGTATCAAAAAGAGAATAATTGGCAATAAAATAACTGCTTTCTGTTTCGGCTATACCATACCATAGCGCATTGCTAAAAAGTGCAGGATTTGAGCTGTAGCGTGTATAATTAATGTTGTTTTCGGCTAGGGTCTTCCTAAAAATGGAATCGATATAGAATTTATTCCCAACGGTAAGTAGCATATAAATGGAACTTATTCCTAAACCAAACTTCAACAAACATGTTCTTTTATTCGATGTTCTATTAAAAAACATAAGCACGATTATGCTTAATAAAAAAGGTACAGTATAAAACACATCAACCACAGCTATATTATTAAAAGCCACCCGATAATTACTAATTGGCGTAAACAATTGTGTGCCATAAGGTGTAAAACAATCTAGAATAGGATGCGTAACTAACGACCAAAAGAACAAACTAATCCAGTTTTTCTGTGTTGTAGTGCCTATACGTTTACCCGAATTATAGAGTTTAAATACGCCCCAACCCAATATAAAAGCACCCAAAATAGCAAACCAAATGGAATGCATAAAGCCACGATGAAACAACATCGCGTCTATTTGGTTGTTATAGATAAGATTTCCTATAAAAACATCTAAATCAGGGATTGTACCACCAATAGCACCAAATAAAAGGGCTCTATTCCCAATCTTTTTGCCCAAAACGGCTTCGCCACATGCGGCACCTAAAACAATTTGTGTTAACGAATCCATGTTGAGTAATCTCTGTTAAAATTTGAAACGCAAAAGTAACGAAGTATTTCTATTTGCATACAATCAACGAAAATCGTAACATTACAGGTGAAAAATAATAGTATGCAAGACGACAAAAATATTTCCAAAATTGAAGCCGATAATCAAACTATAATTGAAAACAAAGCACTCAATATTTGGGAAGCTTTAATTCCTGTTGTTATTTTAATGGGACTTTTATATTATAACATTGAATTTGAAGATGGCGAATGGTTTGGAGAATATTCTAATCAGTACATTTTACTTATTGGTGGTGCCATTGCAGCTATTATGGGTTTCTACATTAAAGTGTCATATAAATTGATGCTTAAAGAAGTTTGGGAAAACCTAAAAAGTGTATTCACCCCTATACTGATCTTGTTTTTAGTTGGCGCGCTTGCCGGAACTTGGCTTGTCAGTGGGGTTATTCCTGCGATGGTTTATTACGGATTACAAGTATTAAGTCCGAGTATATTCCTACCTGCTTCCGTTATTATTGCCGCTGTTATTTCTATTGCTACAGGAAGTTCTTGGACAACTTCGGCCACTGTTGGTATTGCATTAGTAGGTATTGGCACAGCTTTAGGCATTGCCCCAGGTATGATTGCTGGTGCAGTTATTTCGGGAGCTTATTTTGGAGATAAAATGTCGCCATTAAGTGACACCACGAACCTCGCTCCTGCTATGGCTGGTACCGATTTGTTTACACATATTAGATATATGATGTACACCACCGTACCCACAATAATAATTACATTGGTGTTTTTTACGGTTTTAAGTATGAATATTGAAACCACCGGAAGTGCCGATGTGAGTAGCCTACTCAACACTATAGATACGACCTTTAATATTTCACCATGGCTATTCGCGGTTCCAGTAACCGTAATTGCTTTAATTTTACTAAAAACGAAGCCCCTTGTTGCTTTAATATCTGGTGTGGTATTGGCCGCTATTTTTGCTTTTATTTTTCAACCACAGATATTAAACGGGTTGGCCGATTCTAAACTATCTGCCATTACCACTTCGGTATTAACAGATGTACAAATTACTACTGATAACGAAAAACTAAACGATCTTTTCTCTGCTGGAGGCATGAAAGGCATGCTTTGGACCATTTATCTAATTACATGCGCCATGATATTTGGAGGCATTATGGACGGCATTGGGGCCTTAGCACGCATCACCAAAGGCTTACTTTCTATAGCATCTTCTGTTTTTGGCTTATTTGCTAGTACTGTAATTAGTTGTTTAGGATTAAACCTTGTGGCTTCCGATCAATACTTGGCTATTGTAATTCCTGGTAAAATGTTTAAAAAAGCATACGAAGATCGTGGTTTAGCGCCAGAGAATTTAAGTAGAACTTTAGAAGATTCCGGTACGGTAACCTCTGTTTTAATTCCTTGGAACACCTGTGGCGCCTACCAATCAGGTGTTTTAGGCGTTGGCATATCAGAATATTTTGTGTATGCTATTTTTAACTGGTTAAGTCCGTTTACCACATTACTTTTTGCTGCTTTAAACATCAAAATTAGGCAACTTGCTACTAAATAGATTAATATTATTTCGTTTTAAATATACAATAGACAAAATCTATTCATTTATAAAAAATTAAAATTTCATTATCTCAAATTATTTCTATTCTATCCTATCTTTGTACTAAGAAAATTATTAATCAGTAAAAAATAATAACATGGCATTAGTAGGAAAAAAATTTCCAGATTTAAACGTTGACGCAATGAATGATATGGGCGATACTTTTAAAGTAAACGTTCTAGAAGAAGCGGTTAACAATAAGAAAAAAGTAGTATTATTTTGGTATCCAAAAGATTTCACTTTTGTATGTCCTACAGAATTACACGCTTTTCAAGCAGCTTTACCAGAATTCGAAAAACGTAACACAATTGTAATTGGTGCATCTTGTGATACTCCAGAAGTACACTTTGCATGGTTAAGCCAAGCTAAAGATAACGGAGGAATCGAAGGTATTACTTACCCAATTCTTGCAGATAGCAACAGAAACTTATCTAGTATTTTAGGTATTTTAGACATTACAAACGAAACATTTGACGAAGAAACTGGTACAGTACAAGTTGAAGGTGATAATGTAACTTACAGAGCGACTTACATTATTGATGAAGACGGTGTAGTACAACACGAAAGTATTAACAACATGCCTTTAGGTAGAAATGTTGGAGAATATATCCGTTTAGTTGACGCCTTAACTCACGTACAAGAAAAAGGTGAAGTTTGTCCGGCTAACTGGGAAGAAGGAAAAGAAGCTATGGCTCCTAACGCAAAAGGAACTGCAGCATACTTATCTGCTAACTAGTAACAACAATAATTTTAAGGCCTGTTTGTCTCTCATATTAATTTAGGCAGGCCTTTAAAATTCAATTTAAAATCATCATTGGCAATTTCTTTTAGCCATTAGAGCATTTTAAATCCCCACTCCAAAAAAACATATAGTTATGATAAACGAATTAGACCAAGATAATTTAGGCGAAATCATTGCAAATAATGATACCGTAGTTGTACAATTTTCTGCCACATGGTGTGGAAATTGCAGAATTATGAAACCTAAATTCAAAAAATTATCAACCGAAAACGAAGGTGTTACTTTTGTTATCGCTGATGCAGAAAAATTTCCAGAATCTAGAAAACTAGCTACTGTAGATAATTTACCAACTTTCGCAACCTTTAAAGGTGGTGCGTTTGTAAACCAAGTTCAAACTAACAAGTTCGACGTTTTAAAAGATCTTGTTAACGAAGTCATTTAATATAAGTTGAAGCCTTTCCGCGAAAGCGAAAATAAAACCATAGCATAACATGAAGTTACCAGTAATAAAACATTTAACCCAGTTTATTGAAGATAATGATGAAGATTACATCGTTGAAACCATTGAAACTTTAGAAGCTTTAACCGAAGTATCATCATTGAAAGATGAAGAATTAGATGTTATTGGAGAACTTATTTCTAACATGTACGGCGCCATTGAAGTGAATAAAATGATAAAAGAAGGCACGCCGAAAAAAGAAGCCGTTAATGGTTTTATGAAACGTGTTTTAGGTTCGATAGACAAATAATTGAAAAAAAAATAGTTGTTTTAAAAACCGCTTAGTGAAAACTGGGTGGTTTTTTGTTTTAAATACCATTGCCCTACACCCTACTTTCTACTATCTTCGTTTCCACATAAAATCTATTATCATAGCCATTTATTAAAATGAAAACCTACGAACAGATTACCGACTTATTAGAAGACCTCCATGTAGGAAGCAAGTCGATACATCCCGATTTTCATATTTTTAAATTTAATGAAACCTCAAACATTACTGAAGCCGCTTTAAATCCACATTTTAAAACGTTTTTTACTATTGATTTTTATGCCGATAATCAATCGGAGCGGCAAATAGGATCCACCAAAGTAGAAAATTTAAACAATGCTATTGGATTTAATTCACCATTGCAATTATTTTCAGTTCAACCTTTTGAGGGCAACTTGGGAACAGAAGGATATTCCCTTGTTTTTGGTTCTGCATTCTTTCAACCTAAAAAACACCAATATGAAATTCAACACGAGTTTCCTTTTTTCAAACTAAATTCTAGTCCGTTTTATAAATTAATTCCCACCGATTTACCACGCATTAAAAACTTGTTCGACACCATTTATGAAGAATTTCATAAAAACGACACCCATAATGTAGAGTTGGTTCGCTCCTATCTTATTGTGTTGTTACTGCAAATAAAACGCGTAGTAGGTCATGCGAACGGGATGGTTCCGTTAAAACGTTATCAAGAAATTACAGCCAATTTTGAAGCGTTAATTCTGAAAGAAACCTTCAAATACAAAACTATTGCCGCTTACGCAGAACAACTCAACATTACCCCGATTTACTTATCGGAATGTGTAAAAAAAACGACAGGAATAACTTCTAAGAAAGTATTATCAAGTTACATGACGTTGCGCGCTAAGGCTTTATTGCAACAAACCACAAGTTCTGTAGCCGAAATTGCCTACGATATGGGCTTCGAGGAACCGACAAACTTTATCAAGTTTTTTAAAAACAATGAAGGTATTACACCTGCCGTTTTTAGAAAACGACCTTAAAAAGTATCATTTCTTCTAAAATATGTACCCTAAAAACCGTTTTGTTTTCCTCTAATTTTGCCTTCAAACTTAGAAACCCCAAAATGGATCACATAGAAACAAAACCTTTAAGTAATAAATTGCTCTTTATTATGGCTATAGCTATAGCCGCAACAGCAGCCAATTTATATTATAACCAACCTTTAATACCATCCATAGGAAAATCTTTAGGATTAAGCGATGGTGTATTGGGTTTTATTCCCTCGGCATCTCAAATAGGTTATGCTATGGCCATCTTCTTCATTTCTCCTTTAGGCGATGTCATGAATCGAAAATTACTCATCAGAAACCTTTCTATAACCTTAGTTATCGCATTACTCGCTGTGTATTTAGCACCAAACTTTGCCGTTTTAATAGTGGCCACTTTCGTGGTTGGTTTAGGCGCCAACATCACCCAACAATTAATACCATTGGGAGCGTCTTTGTCTTCGTTAGAAAATAAAGGCAAAGTGATGGGCACATTAATGACGGGTTTAACCACAGGTATTTTATTATCTAGAACTTTAAGCGGTTTTATAGCCGAACATTTTGGCTGGCGTGCTGTATTTTTAAGCGCAGCCATTATTGCCGCTATTATTGGTGTGGTGTTACAAACGGCTTTACCATCAAACCAACCTACAGCGCAATTAAAATACACCAAACTGTTAGGCTCTATGTTTACTTTGGTAAAAACAAAACCTGTATTACGTCAAGCCGCTTTTGTTGGTGCTTTATGGTTTGCTGCATTTAATGCCATGTGGGCCACGATTGCCATCCATGTGATGGACGTACCTTTTTCTTTTTCCGTACAACAAGTCGGTTTATTAGGTTTTGTTGGTGCTGCCGGTATTTTTGGTGCGAAAATAGCAGGTAAATGGGTCGATAAAATTGGAAGTCGGAAAGTAATGATAGTATCCCTTTCATTAGTCCTTTTAAGCTTTGTGGTCTTGGCACTCGGGCAAAATAATATCATTGTACTTTGTATGGGTATTATACTACTCGATTTAGGTGTTTTTGGTTCTCAAATACCAAATCAGGTACGTGTGTTTGCTATCGATGTTAATGCCCGAAGCAGAACCAATGCGGTATATATGCTGTTCTATTACATTGGCGCCTCGGTAGGTTCTGCACTTGGCGTATCTGTGATTAGTAAATTTGGTTGGACGGGTTTAACCGTTTTCGGAGGAGCATTAGCTGCCACTGCTCTTATTTTTCATTTAACGAGAAAATTAAAATAATTCATCAAAACGTGCTTTTCTGAAAATAGAAATTTTAGTAGCGAAGTTACAACGCTAAAATTGTTGCACATACTAATACGATATCTTATGAATACTACAGAACATAACACCTTACAAGACGCATTAAGAGCAAAACAAGGCGGTTGGGAAGCCAAAGCCACAGAGGCTCAAAAAACTATGACGGCAGACAACCTTGACGCCATTATAGCAACTCACTTTAAAGACAACGCCATAAATGTTGGCGATAAAGCGATAGATTTCTCATTAAAAAATGCCTTAGGTGCATGTACTAATTTACAAGACACATTAAGTAAAGGCCCTGTAATACTTACCTGGTATAGAGGTGGTTGGTGCCCATATTGTAATTTAACCTTGCAGTTTTTACAAAAGAGCCTTCCTGAATTTGAAAAGTACGGCGCTAAGCTATTGGCTTTAACCCCAGAATTACCCGATAAATCGCTTTCTACATCCGAAAAACACCACTTAAAATTTGAAGTTTTAAGCGATGTTGGAAACAAAGTAGCCAAACAATACGGACTGTCTTTTAAACTAACCGATGCTTTAGCCGAAGTTTATAAAAATGGTGTGGGTTTACAAAATTACAATGGTGATGATAGTAGCGAACTTCCTATTACAACAACCTACGTGATAGATAAAAATGGCGTGGTACAATACGCCTTTTTAGATGCCGATTACCGAAAAAGAGCCTCGATAACTGATATTATAGCAGTATTAAAAACACTGTAATGCCTTAATAAAAATTAGTAGATACACCTATGGATTAATTTATAAATAAGAATTAACTTCGTTACCTATGTTTTTCCTTAATAGGCATAACATAATATTTATTATGCTCTAGCTTTTAACAGATTATGAGTAATAAAAGTAATTATATAACTAGTTGCCCTTAATAAAAAAAAATGAACATATGAGCAAAATTTACAGACTATCATTTTTAGGAATTTCATTTGTAATCTTAATTATTTTAGGCTACACATTAACTGATAATTTCGATTTTCTTCTAGACCATTTTTGGTTTACTTCTGGATTATTACTGTTAATTCTGCTCTCACTAATTGACCAACCACATTTTTCGAAAGATTCTAACATTTTTGTTAATGCAATAACCGCAGGAATTTCATTACTAATTGTAGACGAAAATAATCGAGATTTTATTTTTTGGGTTTTTCTTTCAATAATTATTTATTTAACTGTAAGTAGCTATGTTTTATTATGGTTAAGGCAGAAAAGCCTTGGTTTGGAAAATAAATTAGTTCGTTTAATATCAAGATTAAACAGAGAAATTGGAAAACCCGAAACACTTTTTTCAAGCTTTTTCATTTGGGGAGTTTATAAACAATTTGGAACTGGAAATAATCAATTTAATGGACTGTTATTATTTTGGGCAATATTTATTATTTTAAATATTCCATCTTTAGCTAAATCGATTGAAGATTTATTCGCAATTGGAAAAGATAAAAGTAATAAGTTAGCATTAGGACAAATATTTGGTGTACAATCAAAAAACACTTTTTTAGTACGCTTATATGATTCTTCAGAAAGAATTGTAAATACTCGTATTTTCGACTTTGTAGAATTTAAATATTCAACAGATAAAAAGATTAGAAAAGGTTTACTTTTAGAAACATATCTATTAAATCAACAACAATGGGTTAAAGTTTTATCTAATAATGAAATAGAAAAAATATTTGATGAAAACATTTTTGAAAATCATAAATCAGATGTCGTTTATAGAATAGACAAAATTCCTAAAAATGATTATTTAAAAAGATTTGTAGGTATTGTAACTGAAAATAGTACTATTTCCAAAATACGTTTCATCTACAATTCTAAAATAAAAATTAATGAAGGGCAGCTTTTAGAAGTATCCATTCAAGGTCAAAAAGTTCTTTATCAAATTGTCGAAGGAATAACAAAAATTGAACAACTGGAAAACAAAAACCAAACTGGACTTATTTTAGGAGAAGCTTTACAACTTGGTACTTGGAATGAAGATAAGTTTCAATTTGAACAATTCGGTTGGGTTTCAGAAATTAACACACCAATTTATATAGCTTCACCTATTAAAGAACCTAAAATTGAAGATAATGAATATAAAATTGGAAACATACCAAATACGAATTACCCAGTAGTCTTAAATAAAGACACTGCAATATCTCATCATATGGCAGTAGTTGGAGTTACAGGAACAGGTAAATCAGTATTCTCTAGAAACCTTATTCGACAATATTTAGAAGACGAAAACACCAAGGTTATTTGTATTGATTTCACGGGAGAATATATTGGTAAATTTGCAGATTTAGACCCAATAAAAACTATTGATGAACATCTTAGTGAACAATTATTTAAAGATATTGATTATATAGAACGAGAAATAGGAAACAATTATAATAAAGACAATGATAATTCAAGGAAAAAGAAAAAAGAAGTTTCCGATAAAATTAACGAACAAGTAGAGATATTCTTAAAAGGAGATAATAAACTTTCTATTTTTGAATTACCTCACGTGGAAAATACAACTGGTGTTTTAACTTACACGAAAACATTTTTTAGAATTTTATTTCATATAGCTAAAACACAAAATAATTTTGGAAAACGAATATGTATAGTTTTAGAAGAAGCTCATACAGTTATTCCTGAATGGAATTTTTCTGGAGTATCAGATAAAGCTTCTCAACCTTTACTTAATAGTATTGCACAAATAGCCTTACAAGGACGGAAATATAATGTTGGTTTGTTAGTTATTGCTCAAAGAACAGCAAATGTTTCTAAAACAATTTTAACACAATGTAATACCATAATTTCATTTCAGGAATTTGACAAAACAAGTAGTGATTTTTTATCCAATTATTTCGGTCAAGAAATTACAAAGTCTTTACCAAAACTTAAATTTAGACAAGCAATTGTTGCAGGAAAGGCATTGAAATCCAACGTTCCTATGATATTTGAAGTTCCGAATATAAAAGAAGAATAACTACGGGCAACAAAGTATAAAATTAATGGTTGGTTTTAGCCTACTTGGAAAATTCCTGCGGAATTTTCCGCTGGCAAGTTTCTATTTACTAAATTAGTGCTTAAACACGCCACAAATATTATACGTAACCGTTAGCATTAATTCCAGAAAATATGTCATATGAAAGATGGGCTGTATACTCAGCAAAAGATCATAAAAAGATAAAAAATATAATAGTTGATTTACTATTGTATGATAAAATAGTTCTACCAACACCAGTGCATAACAAAACATTTGAACAATGGCAAAAAAAAGAATATGATCCAGAATTACAACAGAAAAGAATTAATCAAATAGGAAATGAACTATTAGTGATTACGAGATGGGATGAAAGTCTAATTAATAAATTCAGTACTAGAATGGCTCATTTGATGAAGAATAAAAAATATATTAATTCAATTATTGAAGGAAAAGAAACTAAAATTGAAGGAAAAGATTTTATAAATTATGAATCTATTCCTCTAGGTTACACTACTTCTTTGTTAAAAGCAAAACAAAAAGAAAATATACAACATAATATACCTAGCCATTTATCAAAAATAGATTTAATCGCCCCTTACTATAATCTTCAAGAATTAACTCAAGAAATGAAAATATCCAAACGGAATGATAAAATTGGGCAATTTGGAATAATATTGGAAAACGAATTAGAACTTCCTTATCATTTAGGAAATGAAGAAACTCTAGAAAATGTTATTGAATTAGTCAAATCGAAAAAATACAAAAACGCGAGAGCAAGATTATATAAATGGCAAAATGAAATATTCAGTTCTGATTATGAACCGAATGAGGCAATAAAAGCCTTAAAGATAGGAACAGAAGAACTAAATGATATTACTAAAAATGCATTCAAAAAAACCTTCAAAAAATCGATTTTTACGTTTGGTAGCATTGGAACTAGTCTAGTTGGAGCTGGATTTGGAGAAGTAACTGGATTAGTTTCAGCTGGCATTAGTACAGCCAGTTTTTTCATTTTTGATTTTAATGAAAGATTAGAGCCAATTAAAAATAGTCCTTTTGCAATTTTTTATGATATTGAAAATAAATATAAGATTAAGCTAAAAAACTAATGCTAACAACGGGTAATACGCAATGCGGGAGTTTGTACTGATTCGAAAATAAAGGTATATTTGGTTTGTCCGCCAAATCTTTTGATTTGGCTATTTGGCAAGAAAAAATAATAACAAAATAAAAAGTTTTGGCTCAGTGCCGGCTTGAACAGAAAGTGAAAGCTTACACCCGCACTGAGCATACCCAACACGTCCGCTTTCATTAACAAATAAATAACATAATTCCGGAAATATTGCATTTATATTTGCAAAGTGAGGGAAAGCTGTAAAATAAACAAAATGCATTCAACCTTGTCCATTTTTGGACTTGTGTTGTTACTATTGCTTTCGCCTTGTAAGGTTAGGAATGTTATTCAAGCTGAATTAGAAATTCCTCAAACCGAAGTCTTAAACAAGAGTCAATCTACAATTTCTCAATCCAATTGTCAGACATTTGAGTTTTCTGAAACTACTCAGACTATCTCAAAACCAACTTTTCAGCAATCTGACTTTCTAATTTCGGAAATCTCTCATTTTAATTTTACTGCCTATTTACTTAGGCATTCTTTTAATCTTAATACATCAAGAAACCAACAGGTTTCTGATGTTCCTCTTTATATTTTATATCAAAACCTCAAGGTCTATTCGTAATTGATTTTCTAAATAAGAAAACGTAAAGCAGTTGTTATTACTGCTATATAGCAATCAATTACAAATATCTAAAATGAAATTTCAAGAAAAAACACTTGAAGTTAGCTACAAATCTGTAGTTATACTTCGCATTATGCTTAGCCTAATTTTTATAATAGCAAGCACCAATCATTTCTTTAATACCGAAAAAACGGTGAGCAGAATAGAAAATTCCTCTATGGGTTTTATTGGATATATTCTAGGAACGCCGGAAATAGCTGTGCTGCTATCAGGAACTGTAATGCTAATTGCAGGCATTTCATTACTGCTTGGCTTTAAAACGAAAATGGCCTCAACAGTATTAATAGCCGTTTTAATTCCTATTACGCTAACAGTACAAGTTGGACAAATTACAACTCTAGGTCCGCTTTTTAAGAATGTAGCCATACTTGGTGGACTTCTTTTTTTTAGTATCAATTCAAACTTAAAAATTCAAAAACAATGAAAAATTCAATCTTATATATAACAACACTATTCCTTTTATTATTTGGAACCTCTCAATTACAGGCACAACATATTAACTCTAAAAAGAATAATTATGTAGTGCTTTCAAAAAACATAAAACAACTCAAACCTGTTTTGCTAACTGCCAATGCACTGGCAAAAGAAGACGGGAAAAAATATGGAGAATTTTATGTTATTATTTGTGGTAACACAGTGAATGACATTTCAGGAAATTCAGATTTCAATGCCTTGTTGGAACAAGCAAAAGTCCAAAATATAAACGTTTTTGTATGCGGTATTTCACTTTCAAAATTTAATATAAATCCAGAAACGTTGCCGAGTAATCTTGAAATAACGCCCAATGGTATTTTATATGGCTTTCAACTTAAAAAGAAAGGTTTTATCACACTTACAATCTAATACATTATGAAAACAGTACATATAAAAAATGATGCAGGGCTTTTGGCTCTAGCATTAAGATTAGTAGTAGGTTGGACTTATTTTTCGGCATTTTGGAGAAGAACAATATTGGCAGATAAACTAGATCCAGAAGTAGCTGGTTACATAGGCGAAAAGTTTAATGCTTTTTTACCTAACGCTTTAGGCATAAAACCTATTATCCAATACTTGGTGGAAAACCCAGATGTACTTTGGATAAATATGGTAATATTTACCATTGTTGAAGGTATTGTTGGCTTATTCATACTATTTGGGTTATTCACTCGAATTATGAGTATTGGTGTATTTAGCTTGGCTATGGGTATTCTTTTGGGGTCGGGTTGGATTGGTACAACCTGCTTAGATGAATGGCAAATTGGTGTATTAGGAATAGCTACAGGCTTTGTTTTGTTCTTAACAGGAAGCGGAAAATACTCCGTAGATAATTATGTAATGAAACACCATTTTGCTTTCACTAAAAAAAAATGGTTTAGTTGGTTGGGCTCAGGAATTTTACCAATTAAAGAGCGTATCTTTCCTAAAGTAGTATTAATAGGTTCTCTATTTATTTTTGGAATGACCCTAATGACTAATCAAGTATTTCACGGTGGACTTTGGGGAACACTTCATAACAAATCGGTAAAACCAAAACTTGAAATAACTAGTGGTGAAATTCAAAACAACATCCTTTCTTTTGATGTCTTTAGAACCGAAGGTGTAGATGTTTATGGGGCTTGGGTTATAGGTATTCATTTATATGACAGTCAAAAAAACTCAATTTTAGAATACACCCAAGAAGATTTATCAGCCTTGAACAAAATGAGTATTGCAAACTACTATGTTGCTAAAATAAAACCAGGAAAACATAGCTTAGTTGTGCCTTTAGGAGCAAAAGCAAAACTTAATTTAGAACATGATGTTTTATCAAACTTACCTAACGGAATATATACGCTTAAAATTACAGACATAAGTGGTGCATATTGGGTACATCAGATTGAAAAATAACAAAAACTAGTAATACCTAAAAAGCAAAGGGCGTTTGAAGATAATTCAAACGTCCTTTTTTTTTATAAAGTCCATTAAAGAAATTACAGTTGATAGAAATGGAAATGAAATAAAAGAAATTTAAAAAAAAAGGACTCAATCATTCAATGAAATAAAAAAAGGAATAAATGACACCATCGAATTAATATTTTTTTTGATAATATCTCCAAAATCGTACCTGCTCCACACCTACTTTCAAAACGCACATGGGTTTTCTATTCGGTTTGTATTCACTAAATTTACCGCTTTACTACGAAATAAAATTTAGAGCATACCATCTATAAAAAATATAAAAAATGTCAATAACGCAAGAAGAAGAATTAGTAGGCATGAAAAAGATTAGTGAAGCCGTTGCAACAACGCTAAAACTAATGCGCGCCTACGCCAAAGTGGGAATGTCTACGAAAACATTAGACGACTATGGTGGTGAAATTTTAAAGCGTTATGGCGCTAAATCGGCCCCTTATGAAACCTATGGATTTCCGGGGTATTCTTGTATATGTGTAAATGAAGAAGCGGCGCACGGCGTACCATCGGAGAAAAAAATATTAAAAGAAGGCGATTTAATTAATATAGATGTTTCGGCAGAACTCGATGGTTTTTGGTCTGATAATGGTGGTTCTTTTGTACTTGGCAAAGACATTAATAATCACCAACCTTTGGTCGATGCTTCTAAAGACATTTTACGTAAAGCCATAAGTAAAATTAAGGATGGCGTTGAAATTTCTGAAATCGGCTATTTAATAGAAGCTGAAGCTAATAAATCTGGTTTTATGGTTATTGAAAATTTAGCTGGCCATGGTGTGGGTAGAAGTTTACACGAAGCTCCTGAAAATATTTTAAATTACGGCGATAGTAATAATAAAGAACGGTTTAAGAAAAACACCACGGTAGCTATAGAAACTTTTATTTCGACAAAATCTACAGTTGCTGTAGAATTAAATGATGGTTGGACTTTAGTTGGAAACAAAGGAGGCTATGTTACGCAACACGAACACACGATACTGGTAACTGATAATAAGCCCATTATTTTAACCGAATCTAACGATATTTGGAATTAAATAATGGCTACATCAACCTTGATAAACATAAAAACGCCTTAAAATTATGTTCGGAATAATAAACTTCGAAGCTTTTGTAATTGCTTCATTGATAATGAATTTTACTCCAGGTGCTGATACTATGTATATTCTTGGACGAAGCATTGCGCAAGGAAAAAAAGCAGGAATTTTATCGGCGTTAGGTATATCCACGGGTGCCGTTTTCCATATTATTTTTGCCACTTTAGGATTATCTATTATACTTGCCAAATCGGCTACAGCCTTTGAAATAGTTAAATATTTAGGCGCAGCGTACCTTATTTTTTTGGGACTAAAAAGCATCTTTAAAAAACAAAATGAAACATTTGATTTAGATGATGAACATAAAACGGTAAACTATAAGAAAATCTACCTTTCGGGCGTACTTACCAATGTTTTAAATCCGAAAGTTGCACTGTTTTTTCTTGCTTTTTTACCACAATTTATAGATCCTAACTATGTGCAAAATGCACTTCCATTTCTAATGCTCGGTATTACCTTTTTAATTACAGGAACCATTTGGTGCTTGATGTTGGCTTTATTCGCTTCAAAATTATCTCAGCGCATAAGAGCAAATTATAAAATAAAAATATGGTTAGATAAAATAACGGGTGGTATTTTTGTGGCTTTAGGCATAAAACTTGCCTTAATGAAAAAATAACATGTCTTCCTAATTAGGCATAGCTAGATACGTCATGATCATAGACCAAATTCTTAACACCATATATCCACTACCCGATGCTTCAAAATCGACCATTAAAGCGTGTATTTCAGAAGTAAGTTATCCAAAAGGACATGTTTTGTTGCGAGCCGATAAAATTGAAACCAGCATCTATTTTATAAAAAAAGGCATTGTTCGTGCTTATACCAACTCGGCCGACAATGAAATTACATTTTGGTTTGGAAAAGAGGGCGATGCCGTGATCTCGATGAAAAGCTATGTAGCTAATCAAAAAGGATATGAAGATATTGAGCTATTGGAAGACTGCGAGCTTTACGAATTGAAAACTCACAATTTACAGGAGCTTTTTGACAAAGACATCTGCATAGCGAATTGGGGCCGCCGTTTTGCCGAGCAGGAACTTATAAAAGTTGAAGAACGCTTAATTTCAAGACAGTTCAGCACAGCGAAAGCAAGGTATACTGAACTTTTAATGAATAATTCCGAGTTGATTCAACGTGTACAATTGGGGCATATCGCCTCTTATTTGGGCATCACGCAAGTGAGTTTAAGTAGAATACGAGCAGAAGTAAAATAAGATTTCTTTTTTATCATTTGTATAATTTTACGTCATTTCCATTTCTCACCTTTGCAAAAAATTAAAGTTATGAATTGGATTATATTAGTTATTGCAGGTCTATTTGAAGTGGTATTTGCATTTTGTTTGGGTAAAGCAAAAGAAACCACAGGTAATGAAATGTATCTCTGGTATTTAGCTTTCGCCATTACTTGCGGTGTAAGTATGACGCTTTTAATAAAAGCCACGCAAACACTACCTATTGGCACAGCATACGCCGTATGGACAGGCATTGGAGCCGTTGGAACGGTTTTAGTTGGCATCTTAGTGTTTAAAGAACCTGCAACATTTTTAAGATTACTTTTTATCACCACTTTAGTAGGTTCTATTGTTGGGTTAAAAGTGGTTTCACCATAAACAAGTTTGCACGGAGTTGTAAAACACAACATATTTGGTAACAAAATCTAAGAGCTATGCGGTTTTATGATGAAGTTAGCATTGAACAAATAAAAAATCATTTTGTTTTCGTGTCTATTGCGGTATATTCGCAACTGCGCAAAATGTATCCAAAAGTAAAAAGCACAACATGATAAAACAAAGATTAGTATCAAACTTCGAAAATATCTTTAGAGCCAAGGTTCACTTTTTTATGAAGAAATCCATCTGGAAATACTTGATATTGACTTTAATTCTTGGTTATTTAAAACCGATAAATGGGCTAAATCCGTTAATCACGGCGGTAATATATTTTGCAGGAATCAACGCAATCCTATGGCCATTACAATACGTTAGTGCTAAATCTTTTGCGAAAAAAATAAATTTTGATGCCCTTGTGGAGTTTAGTGAAACTGAAATTAAAATCAATCATGGCAATAAAGATTTAGTGGAATTGAAAGATTGGAGTTGGATTAAAAACATTGAATTGAACAAAAAACATATATGGCTAACCCTGAACCAAACGCCACCCTTTGGAATTTCTATACCGAAATCAAACTTAAATGCTTCTGAAATTGCATTGTTTGAAAACATGAGAAACAGGAAACAAAATAGTTAAATAGAACTAAACCTTGAATAGCTAATTTATCAAAAAAGCCCATAGTACGTTATTGCTTATTACCTGGCAAAATTTAAGTTATACATAACTATTGTTTTGTACGTTTTTATTAATCACTTTATTTCCAATAGCTTCAACCTATTTATCCTAAATTTAGGATAAATTTAGGATAAATTTAACTTAAACTTTTGTTAAGTGAAATTTGTAAATATATATTTTCACACAAATTATATTTACGAATTTTCCTATGATATTATTAATCGCCAAAAAAGAAGTTAAAGAACTTTTACGAAATAATAGGTTTCGTTTAATAAGTCTGACGCTCTTAATTTTACTTGTATTCTCAATGTTTATTAGTTGGAATACGCACACCAAAATTCAACAAGAGCACGAAACAGCTCAAAACTTAGCACGAGAACAATGGGAAAGCCAAGGCCAAAAAAGCGCTCACTCTGCGGGACACTACGGCACCTTTGCTTTTAAACCTATCCCAATATTGGCTTTAATAGATAATGGTTTAAATAAATATCTAGGCGTTTCCATTTTTTTAGAAGCACACCGCCAAAATTCAGCCTCCTACAAACAAATTACAGATCAAAATGACTTGGCTCGATTTGCCGATTTAAGTCCTGCTTTTGTCTTCATATTTTTAATGCCTTTACTTATTATTTTATTAGGCTTTAATAGTTTTACCACCGAAAAAGAAAGTGGAACACTTCAACTTATACTTAGCCAAGGCGCATCAAAAAGAAAATTAGTTTTAGGTAAAACTATAGGGATATGGTTTGCGCTTCTTTTATTACTTATTCCTGTCTTTTTATTAGGATTTTGCTTTATCGCTTTTTCAGATTATGAAGCGGGAGATCTATTACGATATGGACTTATTGTAATGAGCTTATTAATATATTACGGGGTGTTTATACATTTGTCTATTGCCACATCGGTATGGGCAAAAAGCAGTAATTTCTCTTTAATTATTTTACTTAGTTTTTGGATGATTTCAGCTTTACTTATGCCAAAATTAACAGCTGATATCTCTAAGAGAACCCATAAAACCCCATCAGCTATTTCATACCAAGAAGACATAAAAGAAGCGTTGGCCAATGGTATTAATGGCCATGATGCAACTTCGGAAAAAGCACTTGCTTTTAAAGATAGCTTACTAAAAACGTATAATGTAAAAAGCGTTGAGGAACTCCCAGTAAGTTTTGGTCAATTACTGCTTCAAGAAGGAGAAAAACATGAAACCACAGTGTACAAAAATGCCATGACACAGTTAAACAACGTGTATATCGAGCAATTAAAAGTACACCAACTTAATGCCTTTATTTCTCCTACCATTCTAATGAGAATGCTTTCAATGGAATTTGCAAAAAGTGATTTACAATCGCACTACAACTTTACATACCAAGCCGAAGAATATAGAGGTGCTTTGATTAGCAGTTTAAATAGTGGGCCAAGTGGTGCCGTAGATTCAGATTTTTTTAAAGAAAATATCAAGTTTGAATATCAGCCCATTACACTCTCTCAAACCATGGAAAAAAGCGCTAATAACTTATTGTATTTATTAATATGGTGGCTATTAAGTGGCATTTTAGTAATTCTATCTGTTCAAAAAAATAAATTGAAATGATTAAACTAGAACTTAAAAACTTAGTAAGAAACCCTTTAGTATTAATTTTAGTGCTGTTTCTATTTGTATTCATTTTGTTTGCCGCTTACAACGGAAAATCAAGAGTTAATAAACAATTAGAAGGTATTGAATTAGTGAAAAATAAGGAAAACACCTTTTATACTAACCACAAAACGATCTTAACCGCTATTGAAAAAGGAGAACAAGACGCGCCACGCAGAGTGTTTGAAGATCCCTCAAACCCTGTTGCTATGGGTAACTATTACGGTGGTGTTTACTTAATTTCAACGCCTGCTCCACTCGCTGCAATTAGTAATGGACAAAGTGATATTTTTCCCTATTACAGCAAAGTCAATATTAGTGGTACTAATGCAGCAAAAGATAACGACAATTTTGAAAACCCTTTAAATATTGCTACCGGCGGATTTGATTTAGCCTTTGTGTTTGTATTTATTTTGCCCCTTTTAATTATTGCGTTTAGTTATAATATTCTATCCTCAGAAAAAGAGCAAGGCACACTTAGATTATTACTTTCTATGCCTATTAACATAAAAACATGGCTACTAAAAAAAATAGTATTTCGTTATGTTTTTATCGTGTTATTAATAAGTACATTACTCACTTTATCATTAATTATAATAGGTGCTAATATCTTAAACTTATCATATTTAACATTATTATTAAGCCTTGCTTTATATACCTTATTTTGGTTTGCTTTAGCGTTTTTAGTAAACTTACTTAACAAGTCGTCTTCTCAAAATATTATTTTATTACTCGGTACATGGTTACTTTTTGTAATGATTATACCAAGCTTTGTAAACATCTTATCAAGTAGTATATATCCTTCGCCTTCTCGAGTTGAATATGTAACGGCAAAAAGAGCTATTGAAAAGGAATTTGAAAAGAAAGAAGAAGCCATTTTGCAAAATTATTATGCAGAAAACCCTTCGGAAAATAATGCGCAAGGCGAAACTGTAGATAGATTTAGAAACTATTGGAACAAAAATTTTATTCTCTTAAATGAAAAAGATAAATTCATGGAAGCGTTTGAAGGTAAGTTTGAAAAACAATCTATGAATCAACGAAACTTTGCCAATAGTCTCAGCTGGTTTTCTCCTGCTATTTTACTTCAAAATACCATGAATGAAATTGCAGAAACAGACACCCAGCACTATTTGAATTTTCAGAATGAAGCCAAACAATTTCAAAAAGAATGGACCGCTTATTTCTATAATAAATACAAAAATCATCAAAAAATAACCGTAGAAGATTTTAATAATTTCCCAAAACAAAAAAATAATTAAGATATGTTAGAAGCCATAAATTTAAGTAAAGAATATAATAACTTTTCTGCTCTTAATAATTTGAATATTAAAGTTAAAGCAGGCGATATTTATTGTCTATTGGGTGCCAATGGTGCTGGTAAATCTACTACTATTAATTTGTTTTTAGGGTTTATTGAAGCTACAAGCGGTAGTGTTAGCATAAACGGTTTAGACGTTAGCAAAAAGAATATGGAAACAAAAAAGTACTTGTCCTATATTCCAGAAAACTTGATGCTCTACCCTACTTTATCCGGATTAGAAAACTTAGAATATTTTGTTGGTTTAGCCAATAAAAAATATACTAAAGCCGAATTTATAAACTTTCTAACAGAAGCAGGATTACAAACCAATGCTCATTTAAAACGCGTATCCACATACTCTAAAGGAATGCGTCAAAAAGTTGGTATTGCCATTGCTTTAGCTAAACATGCTAAGGTGTTACTTTTAGATGAACCTACATCGGGATTAGACCCTAGAGCAAGTAACGAATTTTCAAACTTACTATTAACACTTCAGAAAAAAGGTGTGGCTACTCTTATGGCAACTCATGATATTTTTCGTGCCAAACAAATTGCTACGCATATCGGAATTATGAAAGAAGGGCACTTAGTGGAATCGTTTAAAAGCGAAGACATCACTTTAAAGGCTTTGGAAGATTTGTACTTAGAAACTATTGATTCTTAAAAGTAATATTATGCCAACACGATACTAGTCTTTTTGTTATTTAATTGTTTTGTGATAAAAAAATTAGCTCTAGAGATAATCTGTTTTATAAATAAGAATTAATTTCGGTGCAAACGCTTTTCATTTCACTAAGACTATTAAACTATGAGGAAGGTTGCAATCATTGGTATGGGCCCCAGAGGCGGCTATGCTTTAGAACGCTTAATTATTGAATTGGCTGAACAATATAGCCTTTCTAATATTAATATATCAGTGTTTGAAATTACGGGTAATTTTGGAAATGGTCAAGTGTATGGTTTAGATCAAAATCAATCAAATTGGATCAATATTACAGAGCGCATACTCAAAATAGAAAAGCGAAAAGCCATACATACTGCAACAGTTAAAATTGAGTCCTTTCCCTCATATCACGAGTGGGTTAGCACCGATTTTAGTACATGTTCTGAAGATGACATAGACACCTACCCACCACGTGCTAAAATAGGAAAATTCTTATCCGAACGATTTCAATCACTTATAAAACCTCTTGTTGAGGCCAAGATTGTATCGCTATATCAAGAACAAGCAAAAAAGGTAGAATGGATAGATTACCGTAGGTTACAAATAATTACAGACTCTAATAATTACAAAGGGTTTGATGATATATTACTTACTATTGGTCATCAATCTACAGAACTATCCGAACAAATAATAGCCTGGGATACATACGCTGCAAATAAAGAAAGCATGACGCTTTTTAAATCGCCCTATCCTATAGCGAACTATTTGCAGCATCATAATCTAACACACACAAGTACGATTGGAATTCGTGGTTTTGGACTTGCGATGATAGATGTGGTAAGAGCTATAGCCGAAAATTTTGGTGCTTTTTCTACAGAAGAACAAAACGGTATATGTACCTATCAAACAGCATATGACATTAAAAACCTTTTTGTTCCATTCTCGCTCGATGGATTACCACCTGTTCCGAAACCCTTAAATGTACGAATAGATCGCTGGTTTCAACCTTCCGAAGCATCCATTTTAAATTTTGAAAAGCAAATTGGGAATACGCAAATTCAGAAAGAAGCAGAAAGTCCAGATTTTTTAATAGCTGCCTTCGCTCCTATTGCAGCAGGTGTTTTTAATAAATTATCAAATTCAAACAATACCTCTAACATTTCAAAACAAGAGATTGAAATGTTAATTGTAGATTGGCTAAAAGATCAAAGCAAATCCCACGATCTTATTATTTCGACTAAACAATCTGCTAAAAAAAGCATGCCATGTTTTGTAAATATGGCTAAAGGAAAAGCTGCTGTTAGTTTAGATTATTGCATTGGTCAAGTCTGGCGGCATTGTCAGCCCACTATTTATAAAGCTTTATCATATAACGCTTGTTCTGATGCTGTTTTTGCTGAAATAATTGCGTTAGATGAGTCAACCAAACGTTATTCCTACGGACCACCAGTTGAAAGTATTGAGCAATTAGTGGCCTTAGCAGAACTTGGTATTTTAAATTTGGATATGGTCAATGATCCTAATATTGCATTAACCAATGCAGGTTGGCAATTTGAACATTCAGGGAAATCACTGACCGCGAGTATCATGATTGACTCCGTTTTAGATTCTCCTAAAATTAAGGCTGTCAAGTCTCCTTTAGTTCAAAATATGCTCGATGATGGTTTCATAAAAGTAGTCCACGATAATTTGGGCGTTACCACCAATGAAAACGGCTACTTAATTTCGAGTACTAAAAATCAAAAAATCCCAATTGCACTACTCGGTAGATTAGCAAAAGGAACGGTCATTGGTGTAGATGCCATTTTGGAATGTTTTGGAGCGCGCCCTAGACAATGGGCAGAACAAGCAGCAAAAAATCATGTAGATTGGTTAAATAAAAAATAACACCATAAATATTAGATGTAAATCCCCTAGTGAGCTGTCTATTATTTGTTAAATTTAGCCCCTAAACCAAACTAACTAAATTTTACTTTATGAAAAAAATTAATGTTCTATTTACCTTTTTAATAGCGCTAACCATTTTATCTTGCTCATCAGACGATAATAATAATTCGGATAACGATCCAATTGTTGGCGTTTGGAAACCCATAAAAGAAATAGAAACTTATAATGATAATTCGACAATAGAATTCGAGTATACCGCTTGCCAACAAAGGTCGAGATTTACTTATAATGCTAATGGTACAGCAAATATTGTAGAATTTGTTAATGATGAAATCACTGGAGATTGTGTACAACGAACAGATCCTGTTCTAACTTCTGCTAATTGGGAGAAATCCGAAAATGGTAAATATCGACTGATTACAACCCACAAGTATAATGTTACCTCACAAATCTACACCACTGATAAAATACCTGATGTTTTTGAGTTTGAGAACAACAATAATACCTTAAGCATAGGCTATAACGACGACGAAATAATAGAAGGAAAGCAACTAAAATCCTATCACACCGTATTTGTTAGAGTGGAATAAAAACCGAATTAAATAAAAATAAAATGTTTAGACATCAAGGTAAAAGCAGAACCATAAAACACAACCTGCGCATTGCCACCATTTTGTCATTTGTTGCTGGCATTGTTAATGTTTCTGGGTTTTTAGCATTTAATCAATTAACAACAAATGTAACAGGGCATTTTGCGCTTTTTATTAGTGACGTTGCCAATTTTGAGTTTTGGAAAGGCACTGTATATTTTCTATATATATTTTCATTTCTTTTTGGCTCTTTTTTATCTAGTTTTCTTATTGAAAAATTTAAAGGCAACGGAAAACTTAATGTTTTTGTGTTACCAACTCTAATAGAATGTCTTATTTTAGTAACCATTGCCATGTTAAGTTATACTGGAGATATTAAATATCCCGACCTTATGGTTTGTTCACTATTGTTCGCCATGGGACTACAAAACTCGTTTGTTACAAAAATTTCAAACGCTATTGTACGTACCACGCATCTTACAGGGTTGTTTACAGATTTAGGTATAGAATTATCGCAACTGTTTTTTACAAAAACGCGCTATGAAAGAAGTCAACTTAAAACCACTATAAAACTTCGAGTTTATATTATTTGCTTCTTTTTTCTTGGCGGAATAATTGGCGGATTTCTATACTCCAGACTTAATTTAAAACTAAATACGCTCGTTATAGGCGCTATAATTTTATTAATTAGCTTATTTTATGATGATTTAAGATATCAATTAATAAGAACTAAAAGAAAATATAAACAAAGAAAAATAACAATATAATAGCAGATGAAAAATTTACAAAAAATACTTTTCTGCGCACTCATCGTTTTACTATCCAATAGCTGTAAAACTGAAAAAGACACGCCTAAAGCAGAAAAACCAAATATCTTATTTGTTCTAGTGGACGATCAGCGTCATGATATGATTGGCTCTGCAGGACATCCCATTATAAAAACGCCAACCGTTGATAAGCTTGCTAAACACGGACTAAGGTTTACAAACACCTATGTTACCACACCCATTTGTGCCGCCAGTAGAGCCTCTATCCTCACCGGATTATACGAATCTAAACACGATTATACCTTTGGCAAAAAACCGCTTAAAACCCAGTTTACATCCAATGCCTATCCTAACCTATTAAAACAAGCAGGTTACACCACTGGCTTTGTTGGAAAGCTTGGGGTAAATCTTGAAAAGAAAGACAGCATGCTTAAAAACATGTTCGATTTCTATAAACTCTCACCAAGTAATGCGCCTTACTTTAAAAAACTTCCCGACGGTAGCCTAAAACATTCCGCTGAAATTCGTGGCGACGAAGCTGTGGAATTCATCAACAATCAAACGTCCGAAAAGCCATTTTGCCTGTCCATTAGTTTTAATGCTGTGCATGCTGTAGATGCTAATTTAACACCTGGTAACGCTGGCCATTACCCCTACCCAAAAGCGGTGTCGGACATGTATGCCGATGTAGAAATGCCAAAACCCGAATTGTCTCACCAGAGTATTTACGACAACCATCCCGATTTTTTAAAAAATTCGCTAAACCGAGAGCGTTATTTCTGGAGATGGGATACCGAAGAAAAGTACCAAACCAATATGAAAGCCTATTATAGAATGATTAGCGGTTATGATAATGTATTGAAACGCATACTGGCCACTCTTGAAGCAAAAGGCTTAGATAAAAACACTATTATTATTTATACAGCCGATAATGGCTATTACATGGGTAACAGAGGTTTTGCAGGTAAATGGACGCATTACGAAGAATCTTTACATGTGCCTTTAATTATTTACGATCCTAGAAAATCAAGTCAAGACACCGGAAAAACCACAGATAAAACAGCGCTTAATATTGATATTTCGGCAACTATACTCGATATGGCGGGGCTTTCTATTCCGCAAAGTTATCAAGGCCAAAGCCTCTTACCTGTTCTAAATAATGAAGATACCGAAAACTGGAGATCCGATTTTCTCATAGAACACAGAATGGAACACGAGAAACTACCTAAATATGTTGGCCTGCATACTCCAAAGTATGTTTATGTTAATTATTACGAACAAAACCCGGCTTACGAGTATCTACACGACCTAGAAATAGATCCGGATCAAATAGAGAATTTAAGAAACAACCCCAACTATACCAAAGTCCTCGAAACCATGAGAACCCAGTGCAAAGATTTGGAAAACAATATGAAAAATGATTAAGCCATTACTTTAAAGCATATAACCCTTAATTGCACTTTACTGTTTTACAGAAAAATAGGTAGACCTACGTATAGATTTGCTTGCAAATAATAATTAACTTCGTTGCTTATGCTTTTTATAAAATGAATAAGCAAAGCTGACTTTATTTTGGTTAATTGGCTGGGTATGAGTGGTAGAAGTGATTGTATAATACGTTGTGCTTAATTAGAAAAAAAATACGAATGAAAAAAATAGAAGTACTAAAAAAAGATTTTCCTGATTTAAATTTCGAAACAAAGGAACATGAGTTTTTCTATGACGAGGACGATATTAGAAAAGAAGATAGGATACATATTTCAGGTTTTAAAGGTAATTCAGAATTCCAGATAATCATTAAACCTGACCATGAAATAGAATTAGTTTCAGAAATTCTAAAAGAGAATATTTTTGTTTTCCCCGACTTTTTAGCAATTCGTTATAACAACACAATTGAGGTATTACTAACTCCAATATCATACAGAACTTCATTCAGAAATATAGAAATTGATGATGAAGTTAATAAAACTGTTGTTTTCAATGTTGGTATGAATTACCATAGAAATAATTTAGATATTCTATTAGAAATTGGTCAAGACAATTTATTACCTAAATTCCTTCAGTTTGTTCGTGGTGCTTTCAGATATTCGAGAAGAAAACCTACTATCCTAAAAATTGAAGGATATAAGAAAGAAAGTCCTGATGGTATTGTCAATGATATTAGAAATGTAATAAACTCTGTTTTATTTGACATAGAATATAATTACGACATAGCTCTCGAAACTGTTAATATTGATGGACTTTTAAGAAGGTTTATAAGACGTAGAAAGAAAAAAAATGACTTACCAAGTGAAAAATTTGATTTGGTTTACAAGAAATATATTCCTGAATTAATTCAATACTTCCATATTGCTGAAAAAGTTGACTTCTTACCATTTAAATTCATTTGTTATTATCACATAATTGAATATTTCTCAGACAAAAGTGCTTATGACTTAGTATCTAAAGAAGTTAAAAAGATTTTATTAAAACCTGATTTTCATTTAAAAACGGACAAATATGTAACTACTGCAATTAATCTTTTTAAAAAGGAAAATGACAGACACACTAACGACAAAGTGAAAATTGAAAGAGTTTTAAAACAATACATAAAAAGAGAAGAATTAAAAGAATCAATTGAAGAATTGGAATTAATAGATCACTTTTCTAAATCCTTGACATTCGATTGTGTTAAGCCATTAGAACTACCAGCAATTGACTTTGATAAAGACGGAAATTTCTTTGGCGAATTAACAAAGCGAATTTATTCTACAAGATGCTCAATTGTTCATTCTAATCCCGATTTTGACGAATCCAAAGCAGTTCCGTTTAATCCTTCACCTAACAATATTGACAAACTGAGAATTGAAATAGAAATGATTAGCGAAATTGCTCGAATAATTATAATTGAAAGTAAAGAAAATAACTAAGCACAACAATGGCTATAAGTAATTGCTTGTTCTCGCCTACTTCTGAAAATCCTCGCGGATTTTCAGTTTGGTGTGTACTTGCAAAGTTAAGTGCTAACACACGCAACTACTCATAGCCGAGACCGTTTGCAACAATTTTAGAAATGACGAAGTACATTCAAATTTTACTGATTTTAATAACAATTTTATCTTGTAAAACAGAAAAAACAACTGAAATAATTGTTATTGGAACACTTCATAAACCAGAACCTAATTTTAACTCAGAGATTCTCTTTAATATAATAGAAAATATACAACCTGATTTTATATTAGAAGAACTAGACTCTTCTTTCTTCACTTCCGATTTTAGACACAAAAATGTTTCAAATAGTAATGAACGTATGGCATCTGAAAAATATATTAAAAAATACCCAACAACTAAATTGAGGCCATACGAATTTGAAGGAAGAAATCAATATAGGATAAATAATGGCTCACGACCCACAGATGGATTAACAACAAAACTTATAGACAGTCTAAACAATGTAGGTTTATTATCTGATACAGAAGCTGAAATTCATAATAAATACAAAGCGCTCTTAGAACCATTAATAATATTAGCATCTAAATCTCCTGAAAACTTCAATAACATAACAACCGACAGTATTTGTGCCAAAAGACAATATTATCAATATAAAATGCTAACAAAAATAACGAATAAGAGAGATGAATTTGCAACTCGTTTTCATACCAAACCAAATGGAGAAAAAATAAGTTACCGAGACGGATATCAATTAGCTGATGATTTTTGGGATTTAAGAAATCAAACAATGGCCAAAAACATAATGCAAATTTCTGAACAGAATCAAGGTAAAAAAATTGTTGTTCTCTGTGGATTTATGCATAGATATTATATTTTAAGTGAATTGAGAAAACTAACAGAAGGCAAAAATATTGTGTTAAAAGAGTTTTACGAAAAATAAAAACTGTTGCCAACACCCTGTATCATTAACGGCTAGTTCTCGCCTACTTACGAAAACCCTCACAAATTTTCTATTCGGTTATTATTTGCTAAATTAGATGCTTAAACACGTTAAAAAATCCAAATTAGAAGTAATTCGTGTTGAATAAATAAACCCGATAAAACAATAAATCAAAATTAATAATTATCACATAAAACCGTATTAAAACTTAACACTATGAATATAGATAGCGCCATTTTAGTTATTGGCTCAGTTATTGGAGTTTTTACCGCAATAATGATTATTACAAGAATTTTTGGACTTCGAACTTTTGCTAAAATGTCAAGTTTTGATTTTGCTTCAACCATTGCAGTGGGTTCCATATTAGCTTCAATAGTTATTAATAAAGACCAAAATTTACTAAAAGGCATTTTGGCATTGGTTTGTATAATAGGCTTTCAGACATTATTTTCATTTTTAGTTAGAAAAAATGATTGGTTTAAAACGTTATTTACAAATAAACCGCAAATGCTTATGAAAGATGGAGAAATTTTTTACGATAATTTAAAACGATGCAACGTTGATGTAAGTGATTTAATGGGGAAATTGAGAGAAGCAAACGTGCATAAACTTTCCGAAGTTCAAGCTGTGGTATTCGAAAGTACTGGAGATATTTCAGTATTACATAGTGCAGATAAAAATGATATTGATTCCATAATTTTAAGAGATGTTGCAGAGTATAAAAAATGATTTCCGATAATTATTGAATAAATACTCTACGAACATTGGATATTATGCTTTCCTGAAATTGGTTGATTACACTAAACACTTTGGAAAATAATAGCTTTCTACATTCAAATTAAAACACAAATTTCAAACTAAATCTGTAATTTTACTTCTTCAATTTGATATGTAGCATTAGGACTTCCTATGCACCCTAAAAATGAAAAAAAAGATGAATATAAAAATTTTAGCAGTAGTCACTCTCTTAATGCTTTCTGCTTGTAAGGATAATAAAACGGCGGAAAATCAAGCAACACCAAAGATTGAAACTGGTATTGAAAAGGATACTAAAGAAACATTTAAAACCATTGAAATGGATGTTGTAAACAGTTTAAATGCTACTATTTCTTCAAAAAATCTAAAAACTGAAGAAGAAATAATGCATGCTTACAAGCCAAAAAACTTGGAAACAGAAGGACATTACACGTATACTATTTCGAAAAATGACATTGGTAATGGTTCTCAAGACATTATATTAATTGAAGATAATTTATTAGATGATTCATTATTAGCTATAAAAACGATAATGAAGGTAGAAAAAGAAAATTCAACTTTAAAAGTGGTTTCTATAAAAGAGAATTACAAGTGTCGACAAAACCGAGGTCATCAAGAATGGAGTGCAGAATTGTGTAACTAAAACGGCTTTTAACAACCTACTTCTATAAAAAGCACGATAAATTAGTTTTAATTAGTCATTTCAAAAGCCTGTATTTGTAGGCCTTTTAACAAAAAGCCTTTCGGGTTTTTAGGTTATGTTTTATTTGCTAACTTTAGTGCTTAAAACACCTTAACCACAAGTTAAAAAACCTTAATTATGAAGTATTTTAGTAAAGCCAACTCTTCTTCGAAAAATAATGCTTCAATACAGATTAAAGCATCGGAAATTGCTTTTGGCACCACTCCGGAATCTGCCGATACCTTACCAAACCCAGCCGAATTGTTTTTAGGATCGTTTTCTGCTTGTGTTCTTAAAAATGTGGAACGCTTCTCGGGTTTAATGAATTTTGAATATTCAAAAGCGGAAATAACAGTTAGTGCCACACGACTTGAAAAACCGCCAAGGATGGACGGCATTAATTATGAATTAACAATTTATAGTCCAGACGATAATTTGAATATTAATTTACTCAAAAAGAATATCGAAAAGTTTGGGACTATATTTAATACCGTGAAGTCTTCCTGCACTGTTACAGGTGTAATTAACATAATACAGGAATAAAAAAGGTGAATTATTTAAAGGTAGCGACAAATACCCTGGGCAATAATTATAAAAAAATAACAACTAATTTTATGAAAAGAAGTACTTTATTAGTTCTAACCATAACAATCTTATCTTCAATTTTATTTTCAAGTTGTGGCGTAATGTTTGGAGGAAGTAAATACAACGCTAACATTAAAGTAAAAGATCATCCAAATGCTGAAATTTACGCGAATGGAGAAAAAATAGGAACGGGAGAAGTTTCCGCCTTGTTTAAACGAAATCAACCTCTTAAAATTGAAGTAAAACAAGACAAGTGCCAAGAAAAAACTAAAAATTTTGACAATACTTTCAGAACAGGAAACTTTATTCTGAGTGCCATTTCTTTTGGAATTACTGGTATTGCTGTTGATTTAGGAACCGGAGCTGCATTTAAACCAGACCACAAGAATGACCCAGCTATCGAAAAACTATCGGACAAAAATTACAAATTTACAGTAGATTATTCTGAATGTAAAGAAGATTAAGTCTGTTCAAGATCTAATAAAACGAATTATTATCTCAAGCTTACTTACAAAAAGTATAAAACTTTCTTATGAAAGTTATAAAATAAAATACATGCGTAAAATACTATTAATAGCCACCATTCTAATCTCTAGTTTTGGGTATGCTCAATCTGAAAAAATCACAATAAAATCGGAAAATCTTAAAGCCGTTAACTATCTAAAAGCCGATGATTTCTATGTAACGCATTATTTATATATCGATTTATTTTTACGGGAGAATTTATTCCCCATGGCAAGAATAGAAGATGTTTCGTCTATATTAAACGCTATAAAAACATATGTTTCTGTAGAAACACCTTTGGAAATTGAGATTGAAAAACCAGGAGATAGCAATTATCTAATTAAAATAGGGATTCTTAAAAAAGACGATGGCACCGAACTTTTAATTGCATATACCAATTGGAACACGAGAGAACGGCTATTTGAAAAGGATATAGACATCAAGAATGATTCTTACACGCGATGGTACTTTTTAAATGGTAACAAAATGACTTACAGACAGGACATGTCTGATAAGAGTGATTATTCAGCTAAATCTAAGCCAAATTTAGCCCAAGCTTATTTAATGGATGAATTACCAGAAAACGATGGAAAAATAAAAAGTACTATAGATGATATTTTAAAAGAAAAGGGTTTAAATATTTCGGACAAAATATTGGCGAATTTGGTTCTGTTAAAGTATCACATGTATTTAAGAGATAGCAATAATGTTGTAAAACAAGCTAAATACTTGAATGAACTATTTAAAGAACACCCTTCAGATTTTAGTCTGAAAGGTTTAGAAATAATGTTTAGAGCAACAGAGTTTCAAATACAATTAATGAAATAAACACTTCATTTTTAACAACGAAAAACGGAGATTAAAACCAGCCATCACCAAAACTAAATGAAAATCAGACAAATAAGTCTTTAAAATATTAAAAACTTAAAAGCAATTGGAAAACAAACATTTAGCGAGACTTATGCTTCGGTAAACAGCGAAGAACATATGTCCACATATATACCAATTAATATACACTAAAAAAAGAACAAATTGGCCGATAAACAGACACCATCTAAAACACTCAAAGAAACAGAACAGCAAGCAAAGCCTAAACGTACAAGAAGACCACCAACAGAAGAACAACTAAGTAATCCGTTTCATGGAGTAAAACTAAAACAGGTTTTAGAGCGTTTGGTAGCACATTATGGTTGGGCGTATTTAGGAGAACGTACTAATCTTCGCTGTTTTATCTACAATCCTACTATGAAATCTAGTCTTGGGTTTTTAAGAAGAACAACTTGGGCAAGAGAGCATGTTGAAGACCTTTATTTAGATATGCTAGACGAAACAAAAGAAGAAAAAGAAGAAGCGAAATAGGTTTAAATTGAATGCTATAAAACGCAGTTATGAAGTTAAAAGTCCAATTCTATCTCTTAAAATTTATTTTTTAATTGTTTCACAATTTGGTTGCCTCTATAAATTGCACCTTCCATATAACCACCATAGCTTGGTGACGTTTCTGACCCAGCAATTATAAATTTACCATTTAAATAGTCTTGTTGATAGACTGGATGGCCATTGTTTGCATGTGGATTTAGAAAATTAGTATTATCTACATGTAGTAAATCTTCTTTACTCCAAACTTTTTCATCATAATAAAGATATTTTTTTCCTGCTTCACCAAAGAACTTAAAAAGTTGAGCTCTTATTTTTTCTTCTCTGTACGCTTTGGTTTCGTTAGCTAAACCTGCGTTTAAAAATCCCATTAATCCAAAATGACTATTCTCAAAATCAGAATGATCATAGATTTCTGTAAAAGGACCTACATTACTAAAACCAACGCCAGACAGTCCTTTTTCTTTCCAAAAAGGCGTTTTATAAACCAATGCAAACTTAATGGAATCTTTCATCCAAGTATGCGTATTATTTGCAATTTCTAAAAGATTGAGGTCTAATTGAGAAGAAAAATCAACCGTATTAACTAAGAGTTGTGGTGGCATTGTAGAAATAACCATATCTGCAGTAAAAGTTGCATTTTCAGTGAGTACGTGTATTGAATTTTCTTTATCGTCAATGCGCACAACCTTCTGATTGCGTTGCAATTCATCTTCCGAAAAATCGTTAGACAGTTTTTCTAAAATAGTTGCCGTTCCGCCAACAATTCTATAACTAATTTCCTGGTTTCCTGGTAATTGAAAACGTTCTGGCAAATTGGTGTTTGAAGCTTCATATAAAGCATCACCTTTCGTGTTTTGCTCAAATAAAGAAATTTGTAGTGTAGCACACAACTTTATAAGTTCTTCATTGTATCTCCAAAGCCAAGTGGCACCTAATTCTACTTTTGTATGATCATTTTTTTTGGTGAAAATTCTTCCACCAATTCTATTATTTGCTTCTAGAATTTGGATAGAGAAGCCCTCTTTTTTTAATTTATATCCTAAATACAAACCGGAAAGTCCACCTCCAATAATTACTATTTTTTTCTTTATTAGGTCAAAGATAATTAAGATAACCTAAAAAAAAACTGAGTTAAAAAAAACTTTAAAAACCTTAATTCTAAACTCAGTTTTTAATTTTAGTCAACGTTTCTACTAGGTTAAAAGCGCTACAATTTCAGCAAACTTCTTTTCTTCAGCGTAAGCTAAAGCTATTTTCCCTGCGTTATCTTTTATGGTTTTATCAGCATTATGCTCTAAAAGTAGTTTAACAATGTCAAGTTTGTTGTATTGTGTAGCAAAGGATAAGGCTGTTGTTCCGTTGGTGTTTACTTCGTTTAAGTCGGCACCATTTTCAATTAAATATGTAGCAAAAGCGACGTTGCCTTTAAAACTAACACCAATGAGGGCGGTGTTTCCTGAGGCATCTTTAGCATTAATAGGTGCTTGGTGTTCTACTAATATTTTTGTTGCCGCTTCGTTATCAAAGTAAGTCGCTAAAATTAATGGTGTAAAGCCACGCTCGTCTGTAGCTTCGGCTAATTTAGGATTTCGAGTCAATAAGGTTTTTAGAGTTAAAATGTCTCTATTCTTTATGCTTTCAAATAAGTTATTAATGTCTTTCATTTGGATTTATGTTATAAAAAAAGGAATGGCTATAAAAACCATTCCTCTAAAATCTATGTTTACTATTGTTATTTTATATCGAAACGATCGGCGTTCATCACTTTAGTCCAAGCTGCTACAAAGTCTTTTACAAAACGTTCTTTGCTATCATCTTGAGCGTACATTTCCGCGTAAGCGCGCAAAATAGAATTAGAACCAAATACTAAATCGACACGAGTTGCGGTAAATTTAACTTCGCCAGTTTTACGATTTTTAATTTCGTAAATACCATTGTTAAGCGATTTCCATTCGTAAACCATATCGGTTAGGTTTATAAAGAAGTCGTTTGTTAAAGCGCCTTCATTGTCTGTAAACACCCCATGTTTTGTTCCTGCATAGTTGGTTCCCATAACACGCATACCCCCTACTAAAACCGTCATTTCTGCCGCTGTTAATCCTAGCAATTGTGTTTTATCTAACAACATTTCCTCTGGACTCACTACATACTCTTTTTTCTGCCAGTTTCTGTAACCATCTGCAAGTGGCTCCATAGACTCAAAAGATTCTATATCGGTCATTTCTTGCGATGCATCCCCTCTACCTGGTGCAAAAGGCACATCGACAACCATACCTGCTTTTCTAATGGCTTTTTCTACACCAACATTACCAGCTAACACAATAGTATCTGCAATGCTAATACCAAATTCTGCCGCAATAGGTTCTAAAACAGATAATACATTTTGCAATTGTGCAGGCTCGTTACCTGTCCAGTTTTTTTGTGGCTCTAAACGAATACGTGATCCGTTTGCTCCACCTCTAAAATCTGATCCTCTAAAGGTTCTAGCACTATCCCAAGCGGTAGATACTAATTCTGAGATACTTAAAGCTGTACTTGAAATTTTAGCTTTAACAGACTCAACATCATAACTATAGTTTCCTTTTGGAATTGGGTCTTGCCAAATTAATTCTTCTTGAGGCACATCAGGTCCAAACCAACGATCTCTTGGTCCCATATCACGGTGTGTTAATTTAAACCAAGCACGAGCGAATGTGTCAGAAAAGGTTTCAAAATCATTTTTAAATCGTAATGAAATCTCTTTATAAATAGGATCCATTTTCATGGCCATATCGGCATCGGTCATCATTGGATTATGCTTCGTTGTTAAATCTTCAACATCTACAGGCATATCCTCTTCTTTAATACTTACCGGTTCCCATTGGTGTGCTCCTGCCGGACTTTTACGTAGTTCCCAATCGTGGTTAAATAACATTTCGAAAAAGCCATTATCCCATTTTGTCGGGTTTGTAGTCCAAGCACCTTCTAAACCACTAGTAACCGTATATCTACCTTTACCCGATTTTGTTGGATTAGACCAACCTAAACCTTGCTCTTCTACATCAGCACTTTCTGGATCTGGACCTAAAATACTAGCATCTCCATTTCCGTGTGTTTTTCCAACGGTATGGCCACCAGCTGTTAAAGCTACCGTTTCCTCATCATTCATCGCCATACGTTTAAACGTTTCTCTAACTTGTAGCGCTGTTTTTAACGGATCGGGCTTTCCATTAACACCTTCTGGGTTCACATAAATTAATCCCATTTGTACAGCAGCTAACGGGTTTTCCATAGTATCTGGATGATCTACACTAGTGTAACGCTCATCACTTGGTGCTAACCATTCTTTTTCTGCTCCCCAATACACATCTTTTTCTGGATGCCAAATATCTTGACGACCAAATGCAAAACCATAGGTTTTTAAGCCCATGTTTTCGTAAGCAATAGTTCCTGCCAAAATAATAAGATCGGCCCAGCTTATTGCATTTCCATATTTTTTCTTGATTGGCCATAATAAACGTCTCGCTTTATCTAAACTGGCATTATCTGGCCAAGAATTTAAAGGCGCAAAACGTTGGTTACCGGTACCACCGCCACCACGACCATCTGCTAATCTATATGAGCCTGCTGCGTGCCATGCCATTCTAATCATTAAACCGCCATAGTGTCCCCAATCTGCTGGCCACCAATCTTGGCTATCGGTCATAAAATCGTGAACATCCTTTTTTAAAGCGTCTACATCTAACTTTTTCAGTTCTTCTTGATAATCAAAATCTGCACCTAACGGATTTGTTTTTCCATCTTGTTGGTGTAAAATGTCAAGATTAAGTGTGTTTGGCCACCAATCTGTTACTGTTTTTTCGGTTGTAGTAATAGCACCTTGCATAAAAGGACATTTACCCATGCCGCCGCCGTTGTTATGATCCATATTGTATATTTTTTTTCGATTTAATTTTTGATAAAATTACTCTATTACAGAATCTAAAAACTATAAATAAAATTGATTGTTTTTATTTTATCATAAAGAATTCTTATATCTGTATGTAAGAATAGGTCTCTAAATTTACGGAAACCTAACTTACGGAACAAAAAAAAAGCACCTTCAGTTTAAGCCAACCATTAATAATCTCATAATAGGTGGTCATTAAAACTACCACTTATTAAAAAAAGAAGAAACAAATAGTTTTAACATCTAATTATTCTTAATTTTATGCTTTAATTAAAAAACAACTATAATGGCAACAGTAACACTAAAAGGAGGAGAAATACATACCTCAGGTAATCTTCCTGCAACAGGAACTAAAGCACCTGAATTCAAATTAACAGCTAACGATTTATCGACTAAAACATTAGCCGATTTTGCAGGAAGCAAACTGGTTTTAAACATTTTCCCAAGTGTAGATACCGGAACTTGTGCTACATCGGTTCGCGAATTTAACAGAGAAGCAAGCGCATTAGAAAACACAAAAGTTTTATGCATTTCTCGTGATTTACCATTTGCACATGCTCGTTTTTGTGGTGCAGAAGGTTTAGATAACGTAGTCAGTTTATCAGATTTTAAAACTGGAGACTTCGGAAAAGCCTATGGCGTAGATTTTATTGACGGACCTTTAGATGGTTTACACTCACGTAGCGTTGTGGTTTTAGACGAAAAAGGAAACGTTTTATACACTGAGCAAGTTGCTGAAACAGTAGACGAGCCTAATTATAAAGCCGCTTTAGAAGCTTTATTAAATGAGTAATAAAAAGGAATCTTTTTTTATAAATAGATTAAAAAGTGTTGGCTTTGCGTTTAAAGGTGCTGTATTGCTCCTTAAAACCGAAGCCAGCATTAAAATTCAGTTTACTATTGGTGTTTTAGTAACCATAGCTGGTTTTTATTACCAAATTTCTACAACCGAATGGCTTATTCAATTACTAGCCATTGGCCTGGTGATGTGTGCCGAAGGTGTTAACACAGCTATTGAAGCTATTGCCGATTTTATTCACCCAGAACGCCATGAAAAAATTGGATTAATAAAAGATATTGCTGCAGGTGCTGTTTTTATTGCCGCCATTTTCGCTACTATCATTGGCTTTATTATATATTTCCCGAAGGTTTTCTGAAGTTCCACTTTTTAAAATAAGACTAATTCATAGATTCGTCTGCAATTTTTAAAAATAAAGTTTCGTTAACGTTAGTAATTTGTATTTTTGCGGCATTGTAAATGCAATGTCCTCTTGAACTCGATTCAAGGCCTCAATCTCAAACCAAAACGCATTAATGGCTAAGACCAAAACTAAAGCTAAAAAAGCACCGCGAAAAAAAGTAAAACTACCAAGTTTTAAACTGTCTAACCAACAAAAACTGGTATTAGGCAGCTTTTTAATTATTTTAGGTGTAGTACTATTTATCGCCTTTTTATCCTTCTTTTTTACAGGAGAAGCAGACCAAAGCACGTTGTCGCAATTTGCATCTCGCGAGATTGAAACTGAAAATTGGTTAAGCAAATCTGGTGCTTGGTTAAGCGACCTATTTATACAACGCGGTTTTGGCGTACCTTCCTTTATATTTGCAGGACTTAGTTTCCTTTCTGGAGTTTATGTCTTGATGAATTTAAGCAGAGAAAAACTTAAAACCCATTGGTTTTGGGGTATTTTAATCATTATCTGGTTATCTATACTTTTAGGTTTCTTCGGAAATAATAACGCTATTTTAGGCGGAACCATCGGTTTTGAAATTAACAGTTATCTTCAAGATTTCATTGGAAAAATAGGCGTTTCCCTCCTACTCCTTTTCGGTTTAATTACGTATTTAGCCATTCGATTCAACTTGACTTTCGATAGTATTGCTTCTCAATTTAATTCCGCGAAAGCGAACTTAAAGGATGAATTATCGGATATGAAAGAGGATTTAATCGTGCCTTTAGACAATAATTTATCAGAAGAAGCAGAAGCTATAAAAGAAGCTTTTAACGTTTCAGAAAAAACAAAAACACCTGTTGAAACGCCAATACAAGCGCCTTTAGAAAAAGTAATGGAACCGGTGCAAACTAAAACAGAAAAACCACCTGTTGAAGCCGCTACCACTCTTGAAGTTAAAATTGCTGAAGAAGAAGATGTTGATGAAGATTTAGAAATGAAAGTGGTTGAATCTCAGGAAGAAGTTTCGGAAACTGATAATTTAGCTAACAAACTTGTTGAAGATTTCGGACAGTTCGACCCAACATTAGAACTTGGAAAATATCAATTTCCGCCTCTAGATTTGTTAAAACAATATGATACGGGTGGCATCACTATTAATCAAGAAGAATTAGAGGAAAATAAAAATAAAATTGTTGCCACTTTAAACAACTATAAAATTGGAATTTCTAGTATAAAAGCGACTATTGGTCCAACGGTAACGCTTTATGAAATTGTACCCGAAGCTGGTGTGCGTATTTCTAAAATTAAAAATTTAGAAGATGATATAGCTCTTTCTTTAGCCGCATTAGGTATTCGTATTATAGCTCCAATTCCTGGTAAAGGTACTATTGGTATTGAGGTGCCAAACAAAAACTCAACCATCGTTTCTATGCGATCGGTTATCGCTTCCAAGAAATTTCAAACTTCAGAAATGCATTTGCCTATTGCTTTAGGTAAAACCATTAGTAATGAAACCTTTGTGGTTGATTTAGCTAAAATGCCTCACTTGCTTATGGCTGGTGCTACCGGGCAAGGTAAATCGGTTGGTTTAAATGCTGTTTTAACTTCATTACTTTATAAAAAACACCCTGCGGAAGTTAAGTTTGTTTTAGTCGATCCTAAAAAAGTAGAGCTAACACTTTTCAATAAAATTGAACGTCATTATTTAGCAAAACTTCCAGACGACGGCGATGCTATTATTACCGATAATACTAAAGTGATCCATACACTAAACTCATTATGTATAGAAATGGATAACCGTTACGAAATGCTGAAAAATGCACTTTGTAGAAATATCGCAGAATACAACGTTAAGTTTAAAGCTAGAAAACTAAACCCTAATGATGGGCATCAATATTTACCTTACATCGTTTTGGTGGTTGATGAGTTTGCCGATTTAATTATGACTGCTGGTAAAGAAGTTGAAACACCTGTAGCCCGTTTAGCGCAATTAGCACGTGCCATTGGTATTCACTTAATTATTGCTACGCAACGCCCTAGTGTAAATGTTATTACGGGTATTATTAAAGCAAATTTCCCGGCGCGTATTGCCTTTAGAGTATCTAGTAAAATTGATTCACGTACTATTTTAGATGCCGGTGGAGCCGACCAGCTTATTGGTCGTGGAGACATGCTTTATACACAAGGAAATGACATGATTAGAATACAATGTGCCTTTGTAGATACGCCAGAAGTTGAAAAAATAGTAGATTTTATTGGTGCGCAAAAGGCTTATCCTGAGGCTTATTTATTACCAGAATTTGTTGGTGAAGAAAGTGGCACAAGTCTTGATATAGATATATCCGATAGAGATAAACTCTTTAAAGATGCGGCTATTGTTATTGTAACGGCACAGCAAGGATCGGCATCGTTATTACAACGGAAATTGAAATTAGGTTACAACCGCGCAGGTCGAATTATCGATCAATTAGAAGCCGCTGGTATTGTAGGCCCTTTTGAAGGTAGTAAAGCCAGACAAGTATTAGTGACCGATTTAATAGCTTTAGATCAGCATTTAGAAAATGAAATATAATTTAAAAATGAACATGAAGAAAATTATTGCACTTTTATTAATTACCCTTTCGTTTAACGCTTTTGCACAAAACAAAGGAAAAGCATTACTGAATGAAGTTTCTCAAAAAGTAAAAAGCTACAGTAACATTTCCATAGATTTTAGGTATGTATTAGAAAATACAGCCGAAGACTTAAAACAAGTAACCAAAGGCGACGTGGTTTTACAAGGTGAAAAATACAAATTAAATATCCTTGGTATCACCCGTTTATACGATGGAAAAACCATGTATAGCATTAGCCCAGAAGATGAAGAAGTGACTATTTCTTCGGAAGATGGTAGTGATAGTGACGCTATTACACCAAGTAAAATGTTATCATTTTATGAAGAAGGCTACACTTACGCCTTAGATATTGAACAAAATATGAATGGTAGAAAAATTCAGTACGTGAAATTAACACCTATTGACTCTTCTTCTGAAATTAAAACCATTTTATTAGGTATCGATGCGCAAACAAAAAACATTTATAACCTGATACAAATCGGTAAAAACGATACAAAAACAACACTTACCGTAAATTCTTTTAAAACAAACGAGACTTTATCAAAAACCTTATTTACCTTTGATGCTAATAAGTATCAAGATTATTACATCAATAAATTAGACTAGGTTTCCTTTGAAAATATTAGACCGTTACATATTAACCACATACCTCAAAACTTTTTTCAGCGTGTTTATCATACTCATGCTGATTTTTGTTTTACAAACTATTTGGCTTTACATCAAAGAGCTTGCAGGTAAAGACTTAAACATCGTTATTATTGCTAAGTTTTTGGTGTATTTTATGCCTAAGCTTATACCTTTAGTTTTACCGCTTACTATTTTATTGTCGTCTATTATGGTGTTTGGTAGTTTTGCTGAAAACTATGAGTTTGCAGCCATGAAGTCTACAGGTATTTCATTGCAACGTGCTATGTCTGGCTTAAGCGTATTTATTATCGGACTTGGTATTGTTACCTTTTTCTTTGCTAATAACGTGATTCCTTGGGCCGAAATAAACTCATACAACCTTCGGAAAAATATAGCCAAAATGAAACCAGCAGCCTTTATCGCCGAAGGCCAGTTTAACCAAATGGGCGAAGGTTTCAACATTAAAGTTGAAAAGAAAACGGGCGAAACGGGACAATATTTAGAAGATGTTACCATACACAAGCAGTCTGGAAAAAGTAAAAATAAATACAGTACTATTGTTTCTGAAACTGGAGAACTAGTTTCTAATGCGAATAGTGACGTTTTAAAATTGGTATTATACAACGGGTATTATTATGATGATAACCCTAGTGATAATAGAAAAAATATAAAAAAGGCCTTTGTTAAAAGTGCTTTTACCAAATACATTATCAATATTGATTTGTCCGATTTCAACAAAGTAGATCTTGATGAACAATCGCAAACCGATAAATACAGCATGCTTGATGTTGTAGATTTAAACACCGCCATGGACTCCTTAGTGGTAAAACAACAAAAAGAATATCAAGGTGTTGCCAAAAACTTAGTGTCTCGCTCTAGTATTAATAACGTATTCCGAAATATTAAAACAAATAAAATTCCGGATACTATATACACAGGCCCGCTATTAGATACTTTTGAAACTCAAAAGAAGCTGGAACTTATAGATCTTACACTTAAAGCAGCTACAAGTGCAAAACAAACTTTAAGTCAAAAAATTAATACTTATAACATTGCCAAATCAAACTTTAACCGACACGTTATTTCGTTTCATGAAAAATTTGCGCTCGGCATTGCTTGTATTATCCTCTTCTTCGTTGGAGCTCCATTAGGTGCGTTAATTAGAAAAGGAGGTATTGGCCTTCCAATGGTTATAGCTATTTTAATATTCCTATCGTATCACTTTATAGGTATTTTCGCTGTAAACTCGGCAAAAACAGGAAACTTCAATCCCGTTTTAGCCAGTTGGTTTTCAACCTTAATCATGTTGCCATTAGGTGTGTTTTTAACCAAACGTGCCACGGCTGATAAAGGTTTAGTTGACATGGGGAGCCTTATTGCCCCATTAAAGAAAATTTTTAAAATAAAAGAGAAGGATGAATCAAGCTATAAGTTTTTAGAGGCTTATAAACAGCATGACCTTATTGATGTTATAAAAAATTACGACACCTTAGGTCACGATGAAAATACCCGCTTTGAAGCTTTAAACCTTTTAAAACTCCGTGGACAAAGTATTGAAGAATTACAACAAGGCGGATTAGACATCGATGCTAGTTATAATAAATCGGAACAAATACATAAGGACTATAAGGATCATGCCAAATTTGCCATTTTCCTATACAGTATCGGTGCAGTTTTACTTCTGCTTTTCTTTGTATTTAAAAACAACAAATTACCATCCGTAGCTTCGGCTTCCATTCAATTAAGTTTGGTGTCCTTTGCCTTATTCATTGTGTATTACATTAAATCAATTATAAATATTATTGCTTTTTATAAGCATATTGATAACCCTGCAAAACGTCCTAATTGGGTTTTACTCATTATAGGTTTACCGCTTTACATGATCGCTTATCCCCTATTAAACGTTAACATAAACGAAGATTTAAAACGTAATTGTTTAAAGTCTTTAAAATAACAATATCATTTTATTATGATTTCAGAAACCATGAACACACCATCTACCGATAACATAAAATTAAACACCATTCATGATGCCATAGAAGACATTAGAAATGGAAAAGTCATCATTGTAGTCGATGATGAAAACAGAGAAAATGAGGGAGACTTTTTAGCTGCGGCTGATAAAGTAACTCCGGAAATAATAAACTTTATGGCCACCCATGGTCGTGGTTTAATTTGTGCACCATTAACAGAAACACGTTGTAAAGAACTTGATTTAAGTATGATGGTACGCAACAACACAGACCCAATGGAAACCGCATTTACGGTATCTGTAGATTTACGTGGAAAGGGTGTAACTACCGGGATTTCGGCAGCAGACCGCTCTAAAACGGTTAAAGCCTTAATCGATCCAGATACTAAACCTCATGATTTAGCTCGACCAGGACACATTTTCCCTTTAGTCGCTAAAGAAGGTGGTGTTTTAAGACGTACCGGACATACCGAAGCTGCCATTGATTTTGCTCGATTAGCAGGTTTAGAACCCGCTGGTTTTATTGTAGAAATCATGAACGAAGATGGTACCATGGCACGTTTACCAGAACTGTTTGAAATTGCTAAAAAATTCGATATAAAAATTGTTTCTATTGAAGATTTAGTGGCTTACAGAATGCAACACGACTCTTTAATTGAGAAAAAAGAAGACTTTGAAATTGAAACTCGCTTTGGAAGTTATAGGTTAAGAGCATACAAGCAAACAACTAATAATCAAACACATATAGCGTTAACAAAAGGAACATGGTCTAACGATGAAGCGGTGCCTACTAGAATAAATTCAAGCCTTATTAATAATGATATTTTAGGGACACTAACCAACAATGTAGATGCGCAGTTAGAGAATATGTTTAACGCGATAAACAAAGCAGGTAAAGGCACTATTATATTTATCAATCAAGAATCTCAGTCGATGAATATTTTAAGTCGATTAGCCTTTTTGAAAGAAAATCAAAATGGTAAGTCTGTTACTAAGGCACCAAAAATAAACATGGACAACCGCGATTTTGGAATTGGTGCTCAAATATTACACGATTTAAATATCCATAAGTTACGTTTAATTTCTAACACCGAACAAACCAAACGTGTGGGATTAATTGGTTATGGTTTAGAAATTGTGGATTACATGAATTACTAATAAAACTTCAATAACTTGAAATAAAAAAAGGCTCTAAATTTTAAAATTTAGAGCCTTTTTTAAGTTTTATATATTTTACTACTACAAAACGCTTTTAATAAGCTTAGTCATGTTTTCGGCTCGTGCTTTAACTTCGGCTTCTGTCCAAGATAGTTTTATTAAACAAGATATATTTCTACCAATATAATGATCTGATTTGTCGAAGGTTTTAGTTTGAAGATATTCTAAACCTGTTTTTACTTCTTCGGAAATAGGAAACAACGATTTTAATTTTTTTAAATGATCCCATTTGCGAATGTAGTGCCAGTTGTTGTCAAAATAATTCCAACAGGCATCTACTCCACCGTTTTTAAAAGCTTCAATGACTTTTCTTGAAGTTTCTAAATCTGGCATAAAAAAGTTTAAAAAGGCACAGCTTTCTACACCACCTTCGGGAACAGTTCTAAACTCCACCTCTGGAATTTCGGACAACGCCTCACGTAATATATCGAAATTTCTCTTTTGAATGCTTAAAAACTCTGGTAAGCGTTTTACTTGTGCTAAACCTACGGCAGCATGCAATTCTGAAATTCTAAAGTTATATCCTAAAAACGGATGGGTTTCTGCTCCACGATCGTTTCCAACATGGTCATGACCATGATCGCTATAATGGTCGGCGTTGGTGTAATAGGTTTCGTTGTTAGTAATTACAGCACCACCTTCTCCACAGGTAATTGTTTTTACAAAATCGAATGAGAAACATCCTAAGTCGCCTACGCTCCCTAATGGTATACCGTTAAAAGTACCTCCAATAGCTTGACAGGCATCTTCCACTATTAACAGGTTATGTTTTTCAGCGATTGCTTTAAGTGTCGTCATGTTTGCCATACTTCCGCACATTTGCACCACCATTATAGCTTTTGTTTTTGGCGTAATGGCCGCTTCTACAGCTTCGGGGTTTAAACCTAAAGTGTCATCTATATCGGCTAAAACAGGAATCGCACCTAGCATCATTATGGCTTCAAAACTGGCTACAAAAGTGAAGGTTGGCATAATCACTTCATCGCCTGCACCCACACCAGCTGAAGCTAAAGCTACAGATACGGCAGCGGTTCCGCTAGACACAAGTTGTACGTGTTTGGATTGAAATGTGGTTGCTAATTCGGCTTCTAAGGCTTTGGCTTTCCAGTGTCCGTTACGCATTCCGTCGAAACCGTAGCGCATTAAAACGCCACTGTCTAACACATCGTTTACTTCTTGTTTTTCTAATTCTCCAAATAATTCGAATCCTGGCATAATGTTGTTGTTTTATATATTTTTAATTGCGGACGAAACTCGCGTTAGGGATTGAACGGCTTGTTTGAGCTCTTTTTGTGTTGTTGCACTTATGCAACACAAAAAAGCGAGTAGTGAAAGCCCGACCCTTTTCGGGTAACGCCCATATGTTTTATAGTTCTATAATGGTTTCATTTATTGGTTTTCTTACTTTTTTTAGGGTGGCGAAAAAATCGTTATCTGCGCGGAAACCTACGGGTAAAAGTAAAACGGATTTTAGTCCTTTTTGTTTTAATTGTAGGGTTTCGTCGAATTTTTCGGGAAGAAAACCTTCCATTGGGCAGGCGTCTATGCCTTCAATCGCGCAAACTGTCATGAGGTTACCGAGGGCGATGTATGCTTGGTTTTTTGACCATTGTTGGCGTTGTTCGATAGTTTTTACATCCATCATGCCGACAAGTTGCTCGCGGTATGGTTTAAGAATAGTTTCGGGGGTGTTTCTAATGGTTTTTATGTTGTTGTAATATTCAGTAACGTCGCTTGCCTCGATGTTGTCTTGGATACAAATGACTAGTAAATGTGAGGCTTCTACCACTTGTTTTTGATTGAAAGCGTATGGCACCAATGATTCGCGTATGGTTTTATTTTCGACAATTACAAGACTTAAAGTTTGTAACCCAAAAGATGTCGCCGTTAGATTAAAGGCTTCTTTTAATGTGTTTAATTGGGGTTTTGAGAGTGTTTTGCTGGTGTTGAATGCTTTGGTTGCATAACGCCATTGTAACTGTTGTATGATGTCCATTTAATTTTTACTTATTTGCTTTGCAAAAGTAAGGTTTTAAATTATTGTTTTTTTTGTATTGATTGGTAAATTTTACCGAGCCCAGACTCCAGGGAAAATTTTTTATAATATTTATTTATCTGTTTTAAACCTACAAATCAATAGGTTATAAATTAGTTTGAAAATTATTCTGAAAAAAGTTAAAAATAATTTTTTTACATCGAAAAAGGATACTATATTTGCACCCGCATTCAGGCAATAAACCTGATGAGCACTCAAGGAGAATTGGCAGAGTGGTCGAATGCGGCAGTCTTGAAAACTGTTGAGGGTCACACCTCCGGGGGTTCGAATCCCTCATTCTCCGCTTAGAGATTAAAAAGTCTCACTAAAAGCTCGTAAACATTATGTTTATGGGCTTTTTTAATTTTACTCCATATCAAATAAAATCATATTATATCAAATAAAAGGAGCTGCATTCGGTGGGTAAAATTTAAATATAAATCGCGCACCGAACTCATTATTAAACACTAGAAAACAACCACTTACATGTTTTTTGTGTTTAAATATTTTGTATCTTTAAAGAGGATACAAACTACGCCTTTTGACATCAAAGGATATTAACTAATATATTTTAATCTAATAATTCTTCAGAATAATAAAAATCATAAGTTTAATACTGCTATTAAAGCAGATAATTGAAAGAATCGAGATTAAATCTAATATTCCTTAAGGAAAGAAATCATTATTATACTTCTCTCTTCTATTAAATACTTTTTAATCGAGTAATTGACAGTTTGAATGTTTAACCGTTAAAATTTTATGTTACTTATCCTTGACAAAAGATATGTATTCCATATAAATTGTGGGTTAGAGTATATGTTCAAATTCTTACAATAAAAAGGTTAACACTAATATTATAGAAAAAATCATTGTTACGAAAATTCCATGACAGACGTCTAAATAACATCTTAAAATATGGGCTGTTTCTCTATCAAACCTTTTTTAACGTGATTCACTCAAAATAGTAGCAAAAAAGGCCATTAAATATACAAAACAAAGTAAGATTATATTTATCTGTAGACTTTAAACCACCAAACATGTTATATAAATTACCAGTATAAAACCTATTTTAACCTGTAGCTAAAGTACAAGACAACATTATTCTTTTTTTTTATTGCCCTTTTACAGAAAATTTAAATAATGTATTACTCGTATAAGTTTCACCTGGACTTAAAACTACAGAAGGAAAACTTTTTTGGTTAGGAGCATCTGGATAATGCTGTGTTTCTAAACAAAACCCACTTCTATAATTATATGTACCTCCTTGCTTACTAGGCAATGTGCCATCTAAAAAATTACCTGAATATAATTGTATTCCTGGTTCATCGGTAAAAACCTCTAGTACTCTTCCGCTTTTAACTTCGTGAGCCATTGCCGCTAATCTTATTCCCGAATTTTGATTGTTTAGGACCCAACAATGGTCGTAGCCTAAACCTTTTTTTAATTGGTCATTTTTTGCATTAATGTCCTTACCTATAGTTTTAGCTGCTTTAAAATCGAAAGGTGTATTAGTAACATCTCTCAACTCTCCTGTTGGTATTAAGGTTTCATTTACAGGAATAAATTGATTTGCATTTATAGAAATTTCATGGTCTAAAATGGTTTTAGAAAAATCTCCCGATAAATTAAAATATGAGTGTTGCGTAAGGTTTATAATAGTTTTCTTATCGGTAGTAGCCTTATACCCCACGTACAACTCATTATTGTTGTTAAGCGTATAAGTTACCGTGGTTTCTAAATTCCCTGGGTAACCTTCTTCCATATCTTTACTTAAATAATGAAGTATTAAAGAGGCTGTACTATCTGTTTGCTTTTCTTTAGCCATCCAAACTACTTTATCAAACCCCTTGTCTCCTCCGTGCAAATGGTTTTCACCATCATTAGTAGCTAGTGTATATTTTGTTCCATCCAAAGAAAATTCACCTTTAGCAATTCTGTTGCCAAAACGCCCAATTAAAGCACCAAAATAAGGCGTCTCTTTCTCATAGTTTTCTAAGGTTTCGTAGCCTAAAACAATGTCTTGATAGTTACCATTTTTATCTGGTGCTGTCCACGAAGTAATTATGCCTCCATAGGTAATGATACTAATTTTCATACCTAAATTATTTTTCAAAATGTATTTATCTACGGAAATACTATCAGTAGTTTTACCAAAATGTTCTTTAGAAATTTTGACTAATTTTTCACTTTCTGGCTTAACTACAACATTTACTTTAATTTTCTCATTGTTCTTACATTGAACATTTACCAAGAAAAAACTAAACACTAATATAAAATACAGGCTATACTTTGTTGCTTTCATCATTTATGCTTTTTGAGTTAATTACTATCTTATAAACGATGCTGAAACATATTGTAGTAAGCCTCGTTTGCATTAATTTTATCTTTAAAATCTCTCACCGTAGTTTTATCATCTATAACTAATAGTTCAATACCAGCGATATCGGCAAAATCTTCCATATACTCTGAATTAATCGCTTGACTATAAACGGTATGATGTGCTCCTCCTGCTAAAATCCAAGCCGTTGCAGCAACTTCTAAATTAGGCTTTGCATCCCACAATACTCTAGCAACAGGAAGATGAGGCAACTCGCCCATAGGTTTTACAGCTTCTACTTCGTTTACAATAAGTCGGAATCTATTACCCATATCCACTAAAGAAACATTAATAGCCTCCCCTTCAGGCGCATTAAACACCAACCGAACAGGGTCCTCTTTACCTCCAATACCTAGGGGATATACTTCGCACGTAGGTTTATCGCTAGTTATTGACGGACAGATTTCTAACATGTGAGCCCCTAAGACATAAGATTTATCTGATGTAAAATGATAGGTATAATCTTCCATAAAGGATGTGCCGCCTTCCAGTCCGTAATTCATCACTTTTAACGCTCTTAACATAGCGGCTGTTTTCCAGTCGCCTTCACCTCCAAAACCATAGCCATCGGCCATTAATCTTTGCGTTGCAATACCTGGTAGTTGTTTTAAGTCTCCTAAATTTTCAAAGGTATCGGTAAATGCTTTAAAGCCTCCTTGATCTAAAAAAGCTCTTAATCCGAGTTCTATTTTTGCCGCATCAATTAAAGATTGTCTTTGATTTCCACCTTCTAATAAAGCTGGAGTTAATTCATAAGACTCTTCATAAACAGTTAATAAATCATTTAATTCTTTATCTGTAATGTTTTCGATATGCTTTACAACATCTGAAGAATCGAAACCGTTTACAGAAAACCCAAATCGCATTTGCGCCTCCACCTTATCACCCTCTGTTACAGCAACTTCACGCATATTATCTCCAATTCTAGCTACTTTAAGGTTCTGCAACTCATCCCAACCTAGTACAACACGAGACCATATACCAATTTTTTTCTGAACAGCTTCTGCTTGCCAATGGCCTACAACCACTTTACGCTTTTTACGCATTCTAGACATGATAAATCCAAACTCTCTATCGCCATGGGCCGATTGGTTCAAATTCATAAAATCCATATCAATAGTATTCCAAGGAATTTCGGCATTAAACTGTGTGTGCAAATGACATATAGGTTTATTAATGATACTTAAACCTTTAATCCACATTTTTGCAGGAGAAAACGTATGCATCCAAAGTACTAAACCAATACATTGTTTAGATTGATTGGCAGCAACACAAATGTTTGTGATTTCATCTGGCGTTTTAACTGTGGGTTTAAAAACAATTTTTACAGGAATAAGTGAAGATGCATTTAACCCATTTACAACGTCTTGTGAATTAGACGCTACTTGCCTTAAAGTCTCTTCTCCATACAAATGCTGACTTCCTGTAATAAACCAGATTTCCTTTTTCGATATATCTATCATTTTAAATACTTTTTTTTAATAATTATTGACCATAATATGAATTTGCTCCATGCTTACGCTCGTAATGTTTTTTTATTAATGAATCTTTTAATCTGGCTGCACTAGGATTTATTTGTTTGGTTAAATAAGCCATTTCTGCAATCACTTCTAAAACTTTGCTATTATACACAGCCTTAGCTGCATTTTTACCCCATGCAAAAGGACCGTGATTACCAATAAGTATCATTTCTACATCGGAATGCGATAAACCACGTTCTGTAAAACAGTCTAGAATTTGAACACCTGTATTATGCTCGTAATTACCCATAATAAGATTATCCTTCATTGGTGGCGCACATGGGATATCGGACGTTAAATGATCAGCATGTGTGGTGCCTAAAATTGGAATATCTAATTGAGCTTGTGCCCATGCTACAGAATAGGTAGCGTGCGTATGCGCTATACCTCCAATAGTATCCCAATGTTTATATAAATAAGCATGGGTTTTAGTATCTGATGATGGACGCATATCGCCCTCTATAATATTATTATCAAAATCGACAATTACTATATCTTCCGGCCTTAAAACCTCGTAAGCTACACCACTTGGTTTTATGGCAAAAACACCTTGGTTTCTATCTACAGTACTCACATTACCAAAGGTATAAACCACCAAATTCAATGCGTTTAATTGCATATTAGCTTCGTAACATTCTTCTTTTAAATCTTTATATTTTAAGCTCATAATTTTATTTTTTTAAACCTTCGACAAAAGCACTTAATTGGGAATAAGATGCCATAAGTTTTTTATAATCATCAACTTTTTCTTCCTCAGGAAAATACTCGGCTTCAAAATCACTCCCCATTATTGTACTTGCCTCAATTACATTTGGATAAATACCCGCAGCAACTGCCGCATAAATAGCTGCTCCCAATGCTGGTGCTTGATCCGACTGTGCTACTTTTATAGGTTTATTTAAAATATTAGCCAATGTTTGCATAATAAATGGTGATTTTCTAGCAACACCACCAATGCCTATAACACTATTAATTTTAACACCTTCTTCTTCAAAACGCTCAACTATTTTTTTAGATCCAAAACAAATGGCATTTACTAAGGCTTTAAACACCTGAGGTGCCTTTGTTCCTAAAGAAAGATTAGATATGGCTGCTTTTAATTCTTGATTAGCATCAGGAGTTCTGCGTCCGTTAATCCAATCTAATGCCGTTGGAATACTTTCAGATAATGGTATATTTTCAGCTTCTTCACTTAGTTTTTTAATAAAATTAGAATCTATTTCGTCTTTTAATTTTTGTTTTTGTTCTTCGGAAATAATATGAGATGTTAGTACCAAGTTATCTATAGGCCAATACAACACATCTTTATACCAAGCCAGTAAATCACCAAAAGCAGATTGCCCAGCTTCTAAACCAATGAGCCCTGGAATTACAGATCCGTTAACTTGTCCGCATATCCCTTTAACCGTATTGTTTCCAATAATTTCACTTGAAGATACCATAATATCACAGGTAGAAGTCCCCATAACCCTAACCAAAGTATTTTGGTCAATTTTCGCTCCGATAGCTCCAGAATGTGCATCGAATGTACCAACAGAAATCAAGGTATTAGTGGTTAAACCTAAGCGTTGCGCCCAAGTTTTACTTAAACAACCTGCAACAGTATCTGATGTATACGTTTCGTTGTATAGATTTTTTCTCAAAGCTCCCAAGTATGGATCTAGTTGATTTAAAAACTCCTCTGGAGGTAATCCATCCCAACTCTCGTGCCACATGGCTTTATGCCCCGCCGCGCATCGACTTCTTTTAAATGTTTCAAGATTTTTATTTTCTATCAATAAATAAGTCATTAAATCGCAATGTTCCATCCAAGTATATGCAGCATTTTTTACAGCATGATCTACCCTGACGATGTGTAATATTTTTGCCCAAAACCATTCCGAGGAATATATTCCACCTTCATACTTCGTAAAATCTTCTCCCCCCCAATTTGTTGCTAATTGATTAATTTCATTAGCTTCATTTATAGCGGTATGATCTTTCCATAAAACCATCATCGCATTTGGATTGTCTTCAAAACCTTTTACAAGAGCTAAAGGCGTTCCATCTTTAGTTACAGGAATGGGAGACGACCCTGTGGTGTCAATACATATTCCTTTTACATCGTTTGGATTTACATCTTGTACTACAGACTTAATGGTGCTTTCTAAACCTTCGATATGATCTAAAGGATGCTGACGAAATTGATTGATAGATGCATTACAAAATTCATTATTTAACCACCTTTTATAATAATGAACATGAGATTTTAACTCCGCTCCTGTTAATGCATCTATTAATACGGCTCTAACAGAATCTGAACCATAATCTAAACCAATTACATAATTATTCATCTTAAAAAAATATTTATCTTAATTATTAAAAACAGCAAAACCTACAAGTGTAATATTTACATTTGTAAATTAATGATAAAATTTTCAACTGACAAAATTATATCGCCTATAAATGTTGTTTTAACACTTATAAAAGATGAGCATGACTCTTTTTTTACTTATATTTTATATATTAGCTTTAAAATATTATAAATGGTAACAGGATATAATTCTAATGATAAAGTGTTTCTTGCTGTAGATTGCATTATTTTTGGATTTGATGGTGAAAACCTTGAAGTACTTCTTATTCAACGCGATTTTGAGCCGGAAAAGGGAAAATGGTCTTTAATGGGAGGTTTTTTAAAAAATAACGAAACCTTAGATGATGCTGCTGCAAGAATTTTACATAATCTAACAGGAGTGCATGATATTTACATGGAACAACTATACTCCTTTAGTGAAGTAGATAGAGATCCAGTTGCAAGAACCATATCTACATCGTACTATGCTATTATCAATATTGAAAAACACAATGAAGAACTAATTGAAAATTATAATGCAAAATGGTTTCCATTATCTGAGGTTCCCGAATTAATTTTTGATCATAATATAATGCTAAACAAAGCTATAAGAAGATTACGCAGACGAACTTCTATAAGTCCGATAGGTTTCGAGTTACTCCCTGAAAAATTTACTATGCGCCAACTTCAAAATTTATATGAAGCTATTTTAGATAAAGAACTAGATAAAAGAAACTTTATTAATAAAATTAATTCGATGGATGTATTGATAAAACTCAAAGAAAAGGATATGACTTCGTCTACAAAAGGGTCTTTTTTATTTAAATTCGACAAGGACAAATATGATGAAAAGCAAACTAATAGCTTTTACCTTAAGTTATAATTAAGACACTAAAATTCAATTATAAATATCAAAAAATAAAAAGGAATCAGACCTAAACCTGATTCCTTTTTATTTATTATACTCTAACCAATTTATTTAACAACAATCTTCGCTTTTGCTGAATAATTTCCAGCCTCAATATCAATGATATAAATACCACTTGTTTTGGGTGCTGTAAGTTTAATTTGATTAATAATATCCATCCGGTTTGATTCAATAACTTCTCCTAAAATGTTGTAAATACGTATAGTTGCATTTTTATATTGAACTTTATTATTCAATTTTATATTAAAATCTTGCCCAATACCTATAGGATTTGGATAAACTTGCAATAACCTTTCATTAACTACATCTAGTGATTCTGCGGTAAGTGTTATATTATTTGATAAGTAGGTAATATCACTAGCATCTAACGCATAATTATAAATTCTAAAATCATCATAACTTTGGTTGGTATATTTATCTTGAGATTGTTGAGATTTACCTAAATAATTTTGATGCGTTTCACCAACATCCGATGGTGTAAGGTTGCAGTTATTATCTGTAAAAACTAACTCTCCATTAATAAAATATTTTAGTGTAGTTCCTTCTAAAGTTAGTGCAACATGTACCCATTCATCATCAGGAAAATCACAAGGCATGTAAATATTATATCTGTTGCCTTCCAATGGAGATATTATAAATCTAGACTCGGTTTCATTAGCCTTAGGTATAAGTAACATATACTTATCGCCAGCCGATCCAAAATCAAAAAGGCGTAAATAATTATTGGTTACTGCAGGTGTTTTAAACCATGATACTATAGAAAAGTCTCGAAGACCATATACCACATTCTCCCCTAACTGAACATAAGATTCTTCAGTTTCTGATAATGTTACCGCACTACCATTATTACCGGTAGACCAAATAGCATTGTTTTTTAATTCACCATGAAATCCGCCCCATTCATCATAAGCTATGATTCCTGAATTTTCATTAAATGTGAATTTTGCATGCTGACCTAAATTAGGATTTGCAACCAACACGTTAGATTCTGGCCCTACACCTTCGGTATTTACAGGTTGTACTTTATAATAGTAAGTGGATCCATTTACAACATTGATGTTATCCACATATCGAACACCATCAAAATTATTAGCGATACTAGTAAATGGTCCGTTTGGATTTGATGATTTAGATATGTTGTAGTAGGTATCAAAAACAAAATTCCATGTAATAATATTAGCAGCATCACCAGATGAGATATATAAGTTTTCTATCTCATTTGGCGCATCAATACTATTTGTTGTTACATCAATAACACTTGAATATTCGCCTTCTCCAGAACTATTTACGCCAACAATTTTGTAGTAATAGGTTGTAGTTGCTGTTAAATTTTCGTCTCTATACGTTAAATCATCTAGATTTTCTACAATAGTTTCAAAAACACCATCCATACTATTTGAGCGTTTAATTGTATATCTTTTAGCATTGGCTGCACTATTCCAATCTAATTGAATAATGGTTCCTGAAACAGCGGTTCCAATTAAAACAGGTGCAGCAGCTGGCTGATCTTTTACAACATTAACCTCTCTTGAATATGAAGATTGTGTATCTTTATAGCTCATTGCTCTTACTCTATATATAGCAGATGTATAGGTTATAGGATCTGAAAAACTTACGATTTCTCCTGCTACATAATCTTCCCCATTTACCAAAGTTGCAATAGGCACAAAATCGGTATCCATATCTGTTTTTCTTTCTAAAATATAATGTTTACCTGTTTCTCCATTATGGTCGTACCAAGTAAGTATACTTTGACTATAATCCTCAGAAAATGTTGGATTTACCCATGGCGGCGCTATTTTCCAGTTATGGCTATATTCATTAGCTTTCTTAAATCCTGTGCCCGAGTTAAACTCACCAAACATTTCTCCCGCAAGTGTTAATTGTCCGCCTAGTTCTAAAGTTCGCGCATCGTTAACCCATTGGTATAAAAAATGATGCTCGACTAGATCGTTAGTTTCAAAATAAGATAATATTTGCTCTAATTTGTCTCTATTTCTTTCGGCATTAGCAGGAGTAAGTGGTAATGAGCCTGTTTTTTGAACGCCGCTTTCATCTAAAATAGGATCGCCATTAGGGTAGAATCTTGGTCCGCTAACATCCGGCCATTTAGAAGCATCTGCCCCATTGGTCCAGTTTGCTCCATTATTCCATTCTGTAATCCATACAGGTCTTCCTCCAATAGATGCTGAAGAAATATTCCATCCCCACCAACTTGTTGGTTGATCTTGATAGGCATGAAAAGCAATAAAATCTACTCGATAATTAAGTTCATCACAAAGTTGCATAAACTCATTAAGCCATGCGCTACCAATAGCTGCAGGTGCTGGCGAGCCAATTCTTAAGCCCGATTTAAAAATTTCTGGCCATTGGTTAATTGCAGAAGCTACGGACATGTTCGCTTGGTCTGGTCTTGCCGGTTCATTATAACCTAAAACATGAGATACATTAGTTAAAGAGTTGATTTTTGTAAAAGAATCCCAACCCAAATTATGGCGCATTGGCACAAAACTAGCATCTACATTTTCATTATTTCCACCAGCAGACCAATTGTATGATATCGTTGGGCTTGCCTTGTAATTAGCCTCTCCAGCCAATGCATTCGAAATTCCTTTTTTAGAATTCCATTGCCATTTAAAAACTCTTATAAATGATACAAAACTACTTTGGTCGGTTGCTGATTTAACAAAACCTTCTGGTAACATAGATACTTCCATATCTTCATCACTAGCAATAAACATTCTACTATAGCCTGTACCATTAGCATTATTAGCTAAAGTTGCTGCAAATCCTTTTTTTAGTTTAAAAGATTTTACATTGTTATTAAAAGCACCTAAATCATTATGGTAAGTTTCTACTTCTAAAGATATAGCATCACCGCCAAAATTCTCTTCGGTATAAATAGTAAGTGCTTCTTGCATGGCTATGTTACCGTTAGGGATAATGACACAACCTGAAGCGTAAACGGCAATTCTATCTTTTGCACCATCAAATGGTTGCCCATTTATTTTAACATTATCTAACCAACTATTTTCTTCATTTAAAAATATAGAAGGCTTTATTCTTTCAATATATAACCACGACTCATCTGATGTTAAATTAACCGTACTATTTCGAAGCGGATCAAAATCTGTAATATGTACTTCTGACTTCCCAGATACCGTAATCTCGGCATTAATAAAACGCGTAATACTATAATCTTCATCAGTTATACTTACCGGCGTTTTAGGGTAATCTCCCGAAGACACAGGAGCGTAAGCACCTGATCCATCAAATGTTACCGAAGCGACTTGCATGTTAACAGCACCCTCCGGATAGTTTTTACCTAAAACAATTCGAGGTTGAGCCCCAAATTTCTTAAGCGATAAGTTTCCAACAAACCATATACCTTGACCATCATTTTCAAACAGCAAATAGTAAGTTCCCGCTTCTGTTGTGGTAAAGGCTAAATTACTATTGGTTAATTTTCGTTGGTTGCCATTACCAATGGTTGTTGAGAATTGGTTAATTATATTGTTTCCCGTAGTTTCTTGACTGGTACTTATTTTGAAAGTTCCCGAAGTACCATTTCCCCAATAAGTATATAAAGTATTAAGATTGTAAGTTGTGTTAGCCTCTAACGTTACAGGGTAGTAATAAGAAGAGCCATTACTTACACCACTTTCCCATCGCATCATCATAAAATGATCAGTACCTGTGTAAGTTTGACCATTGTATGTTAAATTATTATTTAAACTGTTAATAAACCTTACACCAGAACCACTGTTAGGGGTATTCCATGGTACATTATTGGCTCCATTATTATTCCATCCCGCTTGGAAAGGGGTTTGCGTAGTTAGATTTCCAAATGCATTTTCGGTAATGTTTGGTCCTTCAGTCATTTCAGAAAGATCTGGATTTGCATTTTCAATACCATCGACAATATCATAAATGGTTTCTAAATTTTTAGAATCAATATAGCTTCCATTTTGATAAATATGAACGGTATTTCCCTCCACAGCATAACGAATGGTTTGCTCTTCTGTTGAAGAAAAATTCATCATATACGCACTAGATAAAGGTGTTGTCCATTGAAATTTATCTGAACTTAAGGACGTTCTAAAACCTGTAAAATCCTTTTTCCGAAGGTCGAAATCTAAGCCTCTACCTTCTGAAGAATTAATAGTCGCTTTTATTTCTATAGACATATTTTGATACATGTCTATAGGAAGTTCTATTACATTTACAACGCCGGAACTATTAAAAATTTCTGAGGAATGAAGCGTTGTTGGCAAACTGCCTTTTGAGTCTAAACTAGGTTCTTGCGAATAGACCTGTGTTGTTATTAGAATTAAAACAACACTTAAAATCTGGATTAATTTAATCATTTTGTTGAATTTTAAAAGTTTTATTTAGTTTACATTTATTTATAATTACTCGTTTAGGTTAGTAATTAATTTAAAGTGCATTTAGAAAAGAGGGAGAAAAAACAGTAACTTATTAAAAGATGTAGTCTCTACAAATTCGAGGAGGTTATTAAGGTACCAACCTTGTATAGTGTAACCATAATTTATAGAGAACAGTGCATACCAAAAGGACACATTTATAAGAAAAGTGTTTTGATATAGAAATTAATTTAAATTACATTTTCACTATTTTAGTTACGTTTCGCTTACCTTTAGATTGTAAATCTAAAATATAGGTCCCAGGCTTTAAGTGTACTCCATATTGGTTTAGACCATAATTAAGGACGCCTTCATCTACTTTAGCGCCAAGAATATTATAAATTTTAAACGAAGTAGCTTCCGCTCTAGTATTAATGTTAAATTGATTGTTTGACGGGTTTGGATATACATTTACAGTGCTTAGTGCATTGTATGTATTTATACTTAATGTTGTAGAAGCTTCAAGATCATCAACAGTATACGTTACCCCTTTTTTTCCAAACACTAATTTATCAATCCATAGACCATTTTCCCTAGATCCTATTTGGAAATCCACAGTAAGAGCGCTAGGCTCTATATCGTAACTCCATTTGGTACCGGTATTATAGAATTGAGATACATTAACCCATTTCCATTGCTCCAATATGGTCGTTCCCATATTATCTCCTGTAACAACATCGGTTCCTAAAGTATGACCTGCAACGTGTAAGGCATTAATATTAACCCAATCGTTGGTATCACTTGAGGTTTTAGCACCAACCGATCTTGGTGTAAAAAAACTATCATCACTAGCACTATTAGGACCAATGTATAGCTTTACATATAAATCATAAGTATCTGCTTCAGGAAAAGTTACACTATAAGTAATCACTTTAGTGTCATTTCCAGGGTTTCCGCTTGCCTCTAGATCTGTTGATGGGTACACATAAGTAATAGCTCCATCAGTTCCTGTAGCAAAATCACTTCCTAACGCACCACTTTCGGCTTGTAAACCTATAGGTTGCGTGGTTTGGGCAAATAGCCCAATTACACTTAACATTATCAAGTAAAAAGAGCATGTAATTTTTTTCATAATTTCTAGTTTTAATTTAGTTAGACTTAATTTTATTAGCAACTAAATAATTTTACAAATACTAAAAACATGTGCTTTTTATGTGGTGTAAAAACATCTGTTTATATAAAAAAACATTTAGTTGGTTTTGTAAAGTAACTACCAATGCTTTATTATAATGGGGTGTAAATCAGTTAAAAAACGGGTTGAAAACAACTTAAAAAGGAATATACTGATTAAGCTATGCTTAGCAATAGCACGAACTAGTTAGAAATAGTGCTCTGGATTTTATTTTTTACTTGAAAATTGAAAAAGCACCTCTTTTGAGATGCTTTTTTTAAGTAATTAATTTTTGTACGCATGATCGATGGGTATATTCTCACCAGACCAAATTTTCTTTTGTGTCCATGGTTGATAAGCATCTGTCCAAAACACATCATTAGCAGGTAAACCGAGTACTAAAAAAGCTTCGGAACACAAATACAAACTCCCTGTAGAAATATAACCTTCTCCAATATCAGGCTGATGGCCATACAAACCTATTTGCAACCAACCCTTTTTATCGAAGGTACCAGGGGCATTTATTTGATTATGAATCATGGTATAAAAAGCTGAACGAACTTGTGCTGGTGCTACATTTTTAGGCAGTTGATTCCAAAGTGCCACTTGCGATAATAATTGAAAAGCACCAAAACGATAAGCTAAAGAGCGCCCTATTGGTGGATACGTACCATCGGGAGAAATTAACCGTTCTTGTATGTCTGCATAGCGTTTTGCGCGATTTAATGCAATATCAAAATCTCTTTTGTAGTGTTTATCTTTTTCAATAACTACGTTTAAAATATCCAAAATCATAGGTTGAATTACAAAACTATTATAGTAATCCCAATGGAAATCTGGACCATCACCATACATGCCATCTCCTAAATACCATTCTTTATGTTTATTTAAAGAGTAATCTAAACGCATCATGTCTGCACCTGCATCAAACTTCAATAAAGCAGCTTCAATCATTCCAGAAAAAAGCAACCAATTGCTATAATATGGTTTTATAACTCGTGTAGATTTAAAAGCAGTTATAACATTTTCCTTTGTTTTTTCATCTAATGGTTCCCACAACTGTTTTGGTGCTCTAATTAAAGCTTGAGCTAAAAAAGCAGCATCCACTAAAGGCTGTTTATCCTTATTAAAATTCATAAAATCTGGCGATTCTGGGTTTGTAGCATTCGCAATACAAACCTGAGCCATTTTAATGTATTTGGCTCTTAACTTACCCTCTTTGGTAGTATCGGGTTCTAATTCTAACCATGGTGCCATACCAGAAAGCAACCTTCCAAAGGCTTCAAGGTATGTAACGTGCTTACGGTCGTCCCAAGCTCCAGGAGATTTTTCAACAGGCATTTTTACTTTTAATTCATTTTTACTTAGCGCTGTTAAAACCGGATCTCCAATTTTTATTAATGAAGAAACAAAAAACGCACGCGCCTCTTCAGGCGATTCTTTTTGCGCATAACTCGTGTTTAAACTTAACACAGAAATTGCGAAAATTAGTAACGCATATTTTATTTGATAACTCATCGATATTATAGTTTATAGATTTATTTTTTGTTTGAAATACAAAATATACTTAAAATATTTAAGCTTTATTAAACTTAGTTAAAAATTAAATACATGTAAGCAAAAAGGCTATCTATACCCGATAACCTTTTTAGTGCTACTAATTTTTTTTTAGTGTTTTATTACTAGTTTTTTTATGGTAACCCGGTCTCCCCACTTTAACTTAAGCATATACATTCCTGTAGGTAATTGTGAAACATTAACAGTGGCACCATTAGTATTTTCAATGCTTTGGTTTAATAACAATCTGCCATTCATATCATAAAAATTTGCGATTATTATTTCATTATCGGTTTTAGCTAAGCTGAAATTTAAAACATCGTTTGCCGGTATTGGCCAAACAGAAAGACCTTCAATACAGTTATCTTCACACCCCTCTACTGAAAGTGTTTTATTGTACAAATTAGCAATAGCCTCTGGTGTTAATGCATAATTATAAATCCTAAAATCGTCGATACTTCCATTCAATAATGGATTATGGCTAAACTGACTTTTCCCTATATAATTAAACATGGGTTTAAAATCTATTGGTCTAGCCGTTATAGTGTTGGATTCATCAATTAAAGCACCATTAACATATAGTCTAGATGCTGTTTCCCCTAAAGTTACAGCCACATGAACCCACTCATTTTCTGGTAATGCTTCGGTAGCATCTAAAGTTTGTAAACCACTACCATTATTAATGCCAAAGCGTAAATATCCTGTTCCTGAATATGGTGACATGTACATAAATTCATTTTGATTATTACCAAAATCGAAAATACGCTGCCATATATTACCTCCACTCCATTTTAACCAAGTTGCTACTGTAATTTCACTTTGGTTTGCAATATCTGCCGGTAATTGTAAATATGTATCCGTACCATTTAAAGTTACTGATTTTAATCCTACCTCGCCGGAGCTGTAAGACACTGCTCCGGTATATGAAGCATGATTTAAATTTGAGGATTTATCGGAAATAGCATCTTCAAACTCAAAGTGTGCAACAAGCGCATCGCTTCCTGTAGCTGTTCCAAAAACTTGGTTGGAATAGTCTGATTGATTTAAAGAATTATCAACCGCTTTAATTTGATAAAAATAAGGTATACTCGTTGTTATTGTATTATCTACAAACGAGGTTGCCAATACATTTCTAGCAATAGTACTGTATGGTCCTCCTGATCCTTCTGCTCTAAAAACAGTGTAACCTGCAACATCATTTTCAGGACTTGTATTCCAGTTTAATAAAATAGATTCTTCTTGTGTAATAGCCACTAAATTAGCTGGAGCTGCCGGGGCATTAAACTCTACCGGTGCGTCAATAGGGATAAATCGCCATTGCTGACTATAACTATTCACGCCGGTTTTTTTCTCCCATTGGCGAACATTCGCATTTTCGGAAGTCGATGCGACATCTAAAAACTTACCACTAATTCGGCTACCAATATAAAACCAGCCATCTTCTACATATTCAATAAACCATTGTCTATTTAAACTGCTACTATCTTCATAAGAAATAATGTTACCGTTATTATCAAGGTTGGAAGCATCTAAAGCTATTTTCTTATTAGTACTGCTACCTAATCCAATTTTATAATAGCTAAAATCCCCACCAACATCTGCAGGAACAGCACTAATTTCCCATTGCTGATAAAGCTGTTCGCTATCTGCAGCAACTTCTATATTAGCACCATCATTGGCTGAGCCATTAGCAACTTGTATCACTTTTCCGCTTTCTCTATTTACTAATTTATACATACCGCCAATGGCTGGTTGTATATCATCTCCCCATTGAATATTAATTACGCGTTCCGCATTGGGTTGATTTTGGTGGTAGCCCGTGCCTCCTGGAACTTCCATAAAAAACTCTCTCTGTGGGCCGTAACCATCATAATACACCGCTCTATCTGTAGATATAAATTTGTAAGATGTAGCCGTAGCTTGCCTTTCTGAAGCACCAAGAAAAGCCTCAACTTTACCATCTGGATTTCGATAAACCGACGCAGCCGTCCAATTAGAAGGATGTTCTGCATAGCCCAATCTATGACCATCAGAAGCTTTTAAAAATTGCCCTCCTGCATATTCTGGCGTTCCCCACCAAATCCCCATTTGTGCCCCATACTCAAGCCCTACCATAGCTTCTATAACGTTATGCAGCTCATCGTTACTTGCGAACAAACCATCACTACGTACTGTTTGAAAAAAGGAAGCATAACTATTAAAAGTTCCTGCTAGTTGGTGTGTGTTACCTTCATCTAACGTTGGTTTTAAAAAGGTATACCAAGGCAATGCTTGATCTGCATTTAAAGTACTAGACGAAATACGAACACCATCAAGCTCCGGTAATTTGCGTAATTCTGTGTTTAAATCGGCACTAAATTGTTTATCACCATTACCGTATGAGTTTCCTAAATCGCATTCGTTACAAGGTGAAACCGAAATAACTTCATGTCCCGCTTCTTCATAATATTTTATAGTCGCCGCAATATTAGCAGCCCAAGTAACCGGATTGTAATTTCCTTGAGATCCATAACTAGAATCTACAGACAAACGCACACTATTCATAGTAAGTTGCATGGGTCTGCCAAACAAATCTATATATCCCAGACGCTTATCTATAAGCGCTTTAATATCTGGATGAAGCTCGCCATTAACCAAAGGTTTATCTGTAAAATAAGAGACACGAACCACATCAACGTTATCTGCACCCATAAAAGCAATACCGCGTTTCATGTTTTCTAAACTTGCCCAAGCTGTATCTAATCCCCAAACCATAGCTTTAGAATCGCCTGGAGCATCTACGCTGTATAGCAAATTTCTATCGGCATCGGGTTGAACTTCTATATTACTGCTTGTACTTATTTGTGCGTTAACCTTAGGTACTCCTATTGCGAACAGCAAAAAGAGTCCCTTTAGAAAAGTGATTTTTTTCATAAAATTAATGTGCTTTTATAGTTTAGTGGTGGTGGTGTTTTTATGAAAAGTTTCTAGAAACCTAACAAACTACACTTCATACAATTATTCCTCAATAGAGATAATTCCGGTTAATGTTGGTTTAACCGGAATAATACTTCCGTCTGAATTAAAAGTTAATTTATCAATGCATACTTCGCGGTTAAAACCTGCAGCATCGCCCATGTTGATTCCGTTAGGACGGTTAAAACGATGATATACAATATGCCAAATATCTGTATCTGGTGTTTGTATTACGCTATTATGTCCTGTTCCATAAAGCCCATCTTCTGGTCGTTTTTCTAATACAATATTGTTTTTCGGAATATTTAATGGCCCTAAAGGCGAATTTGAGGTTGCATAACGTACTCTATAATTAGGACTTCTTGTATCATCCTCAGACCACATGAAATAATATTTACCTTTTCTGTAAAACACTTCGGTTCCTTCTCTAAACGTGCTTCCTGGATTAAAAATAACTAAAGCGTTTTCTTTAACGGAAACCATATCGGCGTTAAGTTCTAAACCAGCCATATAACCGTTACCCCAATATAAATAGCTTTTACCCGATACTGGATCTGTAAATACATCTGGATCAATTTCTTGTCCTCCCTTTATTCCTTTTGGTCGCTCTGCAATTAAAGGCTGTCCAGAATCTACAAATGGACCTGTTGGATTATCTGAAACCGCAACACCTATTTTTTGAGCTGCAGTAAAATAATAAAAGTACTTATACTCACCATTTATCTTCTTTTCGATAGCTGCTGGCGCCCAAGCATTTCTATTTGCCCAACTCACATCTTTTTCTAAATCTAAAATAACGCCTTCATCAGTCCAATTTACTAAATCTGGAGAGGAAAATGTTTTAAAATAAGTTCCAGACCAACCCGTAAAACCATCGCTAGTAGGATATAAATAATATTTTTTTGTTTTATGTGAATAGATAATTTCTGGATCAGCATAAAAACCATCTAAAACAGGATTGTTATTTTTTTCAGCTGAAACCTTATACGTTTTAGAATGATTTCCAATAGAAAAAGTATACGATATCGGACCAGAAGAGAAATCTTGCGCTCCTTCCGGAGATACGCTAATACCTGGTGTTAATTCAAATTTAGGATCTAAACTTGTAATATTAGCATCTAGTTTTAGCGGAAGGAAAATACTAAGATTTTCATCATCGATAAGCACATTATTTTTTTTAACATGCTCTGTATTGAATGAAACAAATGCATTTTCGCCCAATTTACCCCACTTGCTTAAAAGGGCTTTTTCTTCTTTTTCGGTTATAGGAATGACCGTACCATGACGCGGATGAAAATTCATTGAAATGGCATCATCTACCACCGAGAAACTTTTTAAATCTGTACTTTTTGTAAACTGATATTTTCCAGAACTATACATATCATACATTAAAATATAGGCATCAGAATCTATCAATTTAAAAACGCTAGAACCTTCAACAGGTTTTTTGGTAACATTCATAAATCCTTCTAACTCTTTGTAACCACTAGTTAAGTTATCTGATACAGCCTGCATAATGCCTTTTTTAGATTCATCTTCATTCTTAAAAAACAAATGGTATTGTCCGTCTTTAAAAATAATATCACCATCAATACAAGCGGCATTTGAAGGACTAAAGTATAACTGCTTTGGCGTCGTTTTTAAACCTGTAAAATCTTCGTTTGCATAGGCATAATAAATAATATCTGGGTTGTTACCCGTTTGCATAGACCAATACACCATGTACTGCTTAGTTTGATTATCATAAATGGTTTGAGGTGCCCAAACACGATGGATATCTCCAAACTCTTCAGGGTAAGTTTCTGGTATATTTATTACGGTAGAAGTCCAATTAATTAAATCTGTAGATTTCATTAATATCATAGCATAATTTCTCCAACCTTGCTCGGTTACATATAAATCTGTAACCACCATATAAAATGTTTTGCCATCTTCACTTCGTAAAATATGAGGATCTCTAACACCTCCTGAGGTACTAATAACTTTAGAGTCTATTATGGGTTCGTTATTATTGAGCGCGTAATAATTATAACCATCAGAACTTAAAGCATACCTAATAGCTTCTTCCCCAGGCCCATTACCTGTAAAATACGTAAATAAGTAAGATTTATACTCGTTTGAACTTCCCGAACTATTACAAGATGTAAAGCAGACAATGGTTAAGATTAGTGATAAAGACGTAATCACTTTTTTAGTTTGGTTTTTCATGTTTATTTCTTTGATATTTTATATTTCAATACAGGTTCTTCTTCTATTATTACTCCTTACGCTCAACGTATCTATATAGTTCTGCAGCCGCTAATAAAAAAGCACCAACTCCAAAATCTGCCGTAGAATTAACATCTACCACTTGCCCAGGTATTGCTCTCTCTCCAATAGGTTGTACATAACCTACCGTTCCATTAGATTGAAGTGCTGTTTTACTTAAATATTCCCAACTTTTTTTAACGACAGGCAAATATACTTTGTCGTTTAAAATACCGTTGTTAATTCCCCATAAATAGGCGTACGTAAAAAAGGCTGTTCCGCTAGTTTCAGGACCTGGTGCATGCGCCGGATCAAGAATACTACGTGTCCAATAGCCATGTGGTTGTTGCGATTTTTTTAAAGATTTGGCCATAGCCTGAAAACGCTTTACATAATCTTCCCGATAATTACTATCGGCAGGTAAATCTTGTATAACCTTAGCTAAACCCGCGAAAACCCATCCGTTACCTCGTGCCCAAAAATCCTTTTTACCATTAACACTTTTGTGCTTAGGATATACATATTTTGCATCACGAAAATATAATTGTGCCGATCTATCGTACATAATACTGTTAGCATAAAGTAAATACGTATTTAGCTTTTCTAAATAGAGATTATTTCCGGTTACATTGTAAAGTTTAGTCATTACAGGCATTACCATATAAAGTCCATCGGCCCACCACCAGTAATCGTTCACAGACGTACTCATTTGGTGTTCCATAACTTGGATAGCGCGTTTTATTTTTTCTGGATTTTTCTGTCCTTCTAAGTTATAGATATCTATATATGTTTGAAAACAAATTTGCCAATCTCCAAAAAGCACATATTCATCGCTTTCTCCATAGCTATATTTCCACTCTGTTTCATCATTAGATTTAGCTCCTTGATATTCATTTTTTTCAGCCCAGGCTATAGAATAATCTAAAAAATCTTGATTACCTGTTATCTTATAAGCCTCTATATTACCTGTATGGTAAGCCGCTGGATTCCAAAAGGCTCGATCTTGTTCAGGATGTGTTTTTTGCCAATGTTGATTTACTTTATTAATAATAGAAACAACTTCTGCTTTACTATAATTAAGTTCCACATCGCTCTTTGATGTCTTTTGGCAAGCCAATAAAGACATAGATACTAATAAAACACACACAACGATTATTGATTTCTGATTCATGTCTTTAATTTATTTTAATATGTTTTTTAATAACACAGGTGGTAATAGACCTTTTGGGCAATACAAAATTATCCTTTGGGTTTATAGACTTTGTTTTTTTTAAATTGAAACCTGCATCACCTGAAGTTAAATAAACCTCCATAGTATCGAATTCTTTAGGTAATCCGGAAAGTGCTATATTTTTGCTGTTTTCAAGCTGATTTACAAGTACAACAACAATCTCATTTTCTGATATAAATGCAGATTCTAATATGCCTTTAATATTTTCTTTTTCATACAATTCGTCCAAACGAGAAACCTCTATACGTTTCATTTTAGGTGAAATAAATCTTGAATAATTACCTAGAGCCCAAAGCATTTTTGACTCATAATACTCGCCTCCAAATTTATTTTTATCAATATAGATTAAGCCATCTTTATAGTTGTACGGACTAACGGCCAACCACCAATGCCATGCAGATGCATTCGCGATAACCAAATCTAAATGAATTACGCGTGCCATATAAAGTGCCGCATCTATTCCTAAATCACGTCCGTTTCCTTTAATTATTTCGTTGTTTTCTAGTATACAATATTCCGTCATCCAATATTCTAAATCTGGATTTGCACTGCTCCTTTTTTGATTTAATAGCGTCCTGCTTTTAATTGAGTTATCTAAATTATAGGTGGAAAAATAACTATGACCTGCTATTTTTTGAGCCATTGATTTTAAGGCCCCTACATAACTGCTTGAGTTTTTATTGAAAAAAGACTCTATTTGATTTCCTCTATTGGCATTTTTACTTTCGGTATACAAAGCATTGATTTCACCAGCTTCGGTAAGTTCTATTTTTGATGAAATCTTATTTTTTATAAATGCCTTATCTATTTCTATTGTAGCGCTGTACAACTCACTATTATTCCATGGGCTACCTTCTTGGTTGCAACATTTCCATTCCCATTGCGGCTCATTAAAAGGGCTTATATAATTAAAAGTTATATCCGTTTTATTTGATACGCCTTTAACAATTTCTACTAAAAAGTTGGCATAATCCTTATAATTTGTATTCCCCAAGTTTGATGAAAGACCATCTGCAGACCACGCTTTTCCATTTTTTGTTAGATGTACGGGCGGACTATTTACAAAACCAATAAAGGTTTTAACACCATGCTTTTTAGCCGCATTTAAAAACCATATTTGCCCTGCTTGTTTATCCCAATCATAACGTCTATTTTCTAGTAAGAAAGATTCTGCTCTACGCCATTCGTCTTTAATCTCGCTATTATCGCCTTGTTCCGCACTTCCTGCTCCAATATTAAAGCGCCACGCGGTTAAACCAATACCTTCTGGGCTTCCATCTTGTTTATTTAATTTACTAAACAATAATTTAGCGATGTCTTCCTTTTTGTCTTCCGGCCAATACTTGCCCACAAATTGAGTAGACCAAGCATCAGAAGCTCCAAAGTTTTGTATAGTTTGAAACGTTTTGTTTGTATTTAATTCAATTTTTAAAACAGTATTTGCATTAGCGGTTTGACTTTTACTTTCTAACCCCTTCAAAATAAAAAAAGCGAATATGCACCAGAACATGGTTAAAGGTTTTATTTGTGCATATAAATGTTTCATTTTTATTAATTGTTTTAGTGTTTGATAAAGTAACATCATTTCTTTTAATTAAAATTTTACTTTGAAAAGAAGGTTCTAGTTATTCTTTTCTAAAAGCTAATAGCTTCCGTAATTTATTTCATTTTAATTAAAAGAGGAGAAAAATTGATATATTTCCTCCTCTTAAAAAAGCGCTATTAAGGATTAATTACTAATATTTCCCACGATGAAATATTGGCGTATCGTCCAGCATCAGACTGCGTTGTTATTTCTCCAATAGAAATCTCGGTGGTTTCAGTTATTGTAAACTCTAACACATAATCTACACTTGAAGTAGCCAGTATTCTTTTGGAAACCAAAACTTCTGGAGATGTACTTACATCTTCCACATTCGGTAACCCCATGTTTCCTTGTGCAACTACAAAATAAGATCCGCCCTCATCTTCTAAAGAAAAATTAGTAGGATTGCCTGAAAACATAATTATTTTTAATTGATAAGTAGCTGGTTCTGCAGTTACTACTTGATAAATTTTACCATTCGTAATAGCGGGAGCTCCCCACCCCGATTCTAAATTAAATAGGTTGCCATTCCACTCGTCCCAACCACCAAAACCATTGTGGTTTTTTGCGGCATCATTGGTTATCCAAGGTGCTGCTAAATTGCCCCATCTTCCATCTGTTTCTTCCGCTAAAAAAGGAACAGATGCATTCCCTAAAATAGGCGTTGGTATGGGTTTTACACTTTTATAAGCCGAATAAAATATATCTATTGACTCCTCGCTAGGTTTAAAGGTTGTTCTATAATTATAGGTTGAACCACTTTCAAAATCGGTAATATTCAAACTAGAATCCGCAATATTTATAAACACAGTATTTAGTGTTCCGTTAGTAGTCATATATTCAACTTCACTACCTATCACCCCAGAACTTAAATTCATATCTGCAAAATTAATAGTAAGATTACTATCTAAAAGTAGATTTGATATTATTGGTCTGTTGAACAAAGACTCAACGTATCGGTCTCCATAAACTTCAGCGGAAAGCGAAACTGGAATTGAACTATTTCCATCGGCATCAAATGTTTTTACAACAAAATTATAGACATTTTCTTCTAAATTATCGATTATGGTAGATATGACATCAATACCAGCGGTTCTGTTAACGGCAACCACTACCGAGTCTGTGTTGTTATTCCAATACACTCTTGCTTCGGAAACCTTAGGATCGCCTATAATTAATCCTTTCAATGCCACCCTATTTTTACCTGGTGCTATTTTTAAAGAGTCTATAGCTGCTGTGTAAGATATTTCTCCGCCTTTGGTAAAATCTAAATATTCCTTATCACTCGTGCAAGAATAGATTCCTGCAGTTATACATACCAATAAAAGTAATGCTATGGATTTTCTTATTTTTTTCATCATTGTCTTTTTAAATTAAAAATCAGGGTTACCATAAACTTGTACTTCTGAAACTGCCATATAATCGCCGCCTGCCCAATTTTCCATGCATTGTATTCTTAAATATCGCACTGCCGGATTATCTATTGAAATTTCATAATCTGCTCCATCTTTCGCAGCTACCAGATCATTATTATCTTCTTGTCCGTATGGTAATCCAGAAGGTTTTTTCACATCAAACTCACCTAGTAAAGTCCATCCAGAAAGATCTCCATTATTCAATTCATTTGCTCCCCATACTTTAAACGTTTTCATGGCTCCTAAGTAATAATACAATCTTTGATCTCCAATAGGTTCGGAAAATTGCCAAATATGTAATCGACTTAATTTAGTTACTGTGCCTATATCAAAAGTTACTAAATGATCTTCAGTGTCTACCGTTCTACTAGTAAAGTACGTATCGTACCACTCTAGCGTTCCACCGTTAAATAAATCTCTTACTTCAGTATGTGATGCAATTAATTCAGCATCATTATCTAAGGTAACAGGTAACATATTTTCTCTTGGCATTAAGGTTTCATACAACGGTTTAATTTGTGTAAACAAAGTATCGGTTACATTTAACCATCTATCTCGCACTAAAAAAGCGAAATCTTGAGGAATGGTATCAAACCCCCTTAAACTCTGAGCTATTTCACTTGCAGAAGTATAAATACTAGTTGGAAGAGGTTCCCAATTACCCTGAATATTTTTTTGCATGGCAAGTAAAGCTATATCTTCTTGGGTTGGATTTTGAGCATTTATACGTACACCACCAAAATCGGCATTCAATTCTATGGATCGAAAGACTTCAAAAATAGGAGCCTCTAAAGGAGATACGGTTACCTTAACAGGTTCTGATTGCGTTTCGCTTCTATTTACCGCATAAATTGCAACCTCTTGTTCTGAAAGTCCAGTAAACCCTTCTAACATCATGGTGTTTTGATAGTAAGATGACTTAACTTCCATGGCAGTACCATTTTCTAAGGTATATCGAGCAACTATATATAGTAAATCTTTATCATTAGGTAACGTATAATCTAACTTGACCTTACCTGGTAAATTTTCGATAGTTACGTTACTAACCGCACCTGGAGGCGTGGTATTGCTCTCCATAGCTGTTGCTCCTTCTTCTTCTGAGCAACCTAAAAAAGCTAAAATCAGAGCTAATATTATAATCCTTGTGGATTGTATTACATGTTGTTTCATAATTTTATTTTTTACCATCCTGGACTTTGAACTAAGCTAGGGTTTTGGATTAAAGTTGTTTCGTAAATAGGCCAAAAATAATCTCTTGGAGCTACAAATCGCTGTTGAAATAAGGTAGAAACCTGATAGTAAGCAGCCTCTGTAGAGCCATATACGTTCCATCCTTCTACAGGTTTATTAAACTCAGATGTTGCTTTTTTCCATCGCCTGATATCCCAGTAATTTTTCCCTTCATAAGCTAATTCAATACTTCGCTCTCTATGAATTATTTCTCGCATACCTTCTTTAGATGTATATTTACTAGGGTTTGTAGAATAATTTTGCCACGAAGAAGAAACACCTTCTAATCCTGCACGAGCGCGAATAGCATCGACATATTGTAATACTTCTGGAGTAGCTCCAGAAACTTCGTTTAAAGCTTCAGCATACATTAAATATAAATCGGCTAACCTTAACTCTGGCCATGCATAATCATTGTAAGAAGCCCCGCCATCACTATTAAAGGTTTGTTGCCAATCTACCAACTTCTTTATATAATATCCTGTAACATTAAAATCAAATGCATCTGAACTACCTGCGTAATCTTTAAACTTTGCTTCAATATGATATTTGGTTTCATCGGATCCACTATCATATTTATAAAAAATAGCGCCATCGAAACCTAAATCGGCATAAAAACGAGGTTCCCTATTAAAATTTAAAATAGACGTTCTATACCCTTCTTTTATATTAAGAGCATCTTCCACTCCAGCTTCTTTAATTTTTGTAATATCATTAAAGTTTAATGTTTTGTCTTCTTCTATAGGAACGCCATTTTTTGTGTAAAAATTAGAAGCCGATCTTATAGTAGGCGAAAATACTTTTCTAGCAGAACTATGAGAAATAGTGTTGTTTAAAGGCATCATACAAAGACGTTGTAGTTGGGAAGTACGACTGTTTGGGTTTGCCCAAATTAACTCATTATTAAAACGCTCTGTAACGGCTTGCCTAATATCTATTTTTGTTTTGGTTACTTGAGAAATATTTGCATTTATATCTTCTTTATAAAAAAGAACATGACCATTAGCTTCTGCTACATCTATTGCTGCTTTTAAAGCAACGGCTGCACGCTCCCATTTTTCGGGATCGTAGGATGCAGGAAATAATGCTATTCCGTCTTTATTTGTAAACGATGCCACATCTGAATTCCCATTAAACAATGGACTTGCCACCATAAGTAAAAGTTCGCCTTTTATACCTAAAGCTGCCGCCCTTGTTATTCTACCAAGTTCATTTTGCCTATCTGTAATTTGAGGAGGAAGAGCTAATGCTGCTTCATCTAATAACTCTACTAAATAATCTACACTTTCATCTATAGGCTCTCTACCAATTTGAAGCTCACTCTCTGGTGCATCAACAGGAATCGTATTACGAATTATTGGAATTGGCCCATACATACGCATTAAATAATAGTGGTAATAAGCTTTTAGGAACTTCCCTTCACCTATCCATCGTAATCTATCAGCTTCGCTTATATCTGGAACTTTACTTCTGTCTTCCATATTATCGATAAAAATATTGCAATGTCTTATCCCATCGAAAAGTGGATATAAATCGCTAGGGCCCGCACCTTGATAGCGTCCTTCCCAGGCGTCCATATATGGATTCGAGATGCGCTGTAAACCTCGAGCAATATCGAAGGCATAACTATTAATTGCTGCATCTTGGCCGGGAATCCATGTTTCATTACCAGCTAACATGCCTATATTATGCACAGCATCTCCATTTTTTGGAATGTAAGCATAACAAGTATATAGATACTTTTCTGCTTCATTTCTTAATTTAAAAGCTTCATCTATGGTTACCACATTATCTGGAACCACTTCTAGAAACGATTCTTCGCAGGATACTAAACCACTTAGGGAAAGCATCATTAAAGGCATAGCACAAATACTGTGAAGCTTTTGCAATCCTTTTTTTAATATATTTTTATGTATAGTTTTCATACCTTTTTTTTAAAAATCAACTTTTAATCCTAAATTATAAACCGATTGAATTGGATACCCCAAACCATTACCTCCCATTTCAGGATCCCATAATTTGAATTTACTCCATACCGCTAAATTGTTACCACTAAAGTAAATTCTTAGAGCTTTAATACCTGTTTTAGATAAAATCGTATCGGGTACATTATAACCAGCTTCGAGTGATTTTAATCTTAAAAAAGCTCCATCGCGCATCCACCAATTTGAGACTTGATTGTTGTTTTCAACATATTCGTCGCTTAACCGTGGCCAAAACGCATAAGAGTCTCTATTGGATTCAGACCAATGATCGTCTGCTATAACTTTTAATAATCCATTCTGTGCGGAACCATCGAGTACAAAAGGTGATATTTTTTGCGGTTCTATAAAAAATGACGTTCTACCAACACCTTGAAAGAATATGCTTAAATCAAAATCTTTATAACCAATAGTACCTCCAAAACCATAAACAATTTCAGGAACAGTTGGGTGGCCTAAGGGTACTTTATCGTTTTCACTTATATAACCATCACCATTAACATCACGATATTTAATATCTCCGCCAGTATATTCTCCAAATTGTGCAGGTGAATTAAGTGTTTCTTCATGATCTACAAACAAACGTTCGGCAATATAACCGTACTGTTGTGTAGCACTATTACTAATAACAGAGCGGTATGCCATATTATCTGGATAGTTAACCTCGTCATAAACCAAAATTTCGCTAGTCGCATAGGTGAAATTCCCTCGTAATTGCGTGTACCAATCATCATTAAGTTGTTTGTTAAATGTAACAGAGGCGTCTAAGCCTTTGCTGTCCATTTCTCCAAAATTTGTAGCAGGAATAGCCGTTAAACCTAACGTAGATCCAATATTAGTACGTGTTTGTAAAATATTAGTTCGGTTTTGTTTAAACACGTCTACAATTAAGTTTAACGAATTAAAGAACTCCATATCTAACCCTAAATTAGTTTGAGTCGATTTTTCCCATCCAATATTTTCATTAGCATAACGATCTATAAAAACTCCAGGGTTATACTCGCCAAATTGTTCTCCAAAGGATGCTCCATAATCGTTATTATTAAGACTAACTGTTGATAAATAAAAGAACCTATCGTTAACATTACCAATAGCATCATTACCAACAAGGCCATGTGTAAAGCGTATTTTAAAATCGGAAACCACGTTTTTTAAACCATCCCAGTAATCCTCATTAGATATACGGTATGCAAATCCTACAGAAGGAAAAAATCCATAACGACTTCCTTTAGCAAAACGTTCTGATCCGTTATATCCAAAATTGAATTCGGTTAAATATCGATCATCATAACCATATGTAAATCTCCCCGACAAACTATGATTTCGGTTTGGCAATGAGCTCTGTACACTTCCCGAGTTTCCTGTTTCATAACTTGACAACAGATTTACAAGCATACCTGTAACAGCATGTTTTTCATTAAAAACAGTATTGTAATTAACCGCCGTTTCTAAATAAATACGAGAATCTAATAATTTTCGGCCTTCGTTATAAGTTAGGTACTGAGTTCCTATATTGGCTTCACCTCCTGCGGTTCCTTCTCCCCCCGCATTTAATACACTTAACTCCAACTCTCCAGTAAAAGGACTGATATTAGAAGCATAATAAAACGGATTATATTGACGGGCAACCTCGTAAAATGAATAACGCTTTATATATCCCATGGCTCTGGCTGATAAGCCTGTGGTTATACCGCTTAAATCCTGCTTAATTTCTAATTGAGTTTGTATGGTAGATGCCTTACTGGTTTGGTAACCACGTACCATTTCTGCGTAAGGATTAATTAAAACACCTGCTCCTGATGAATTACTGATTTGAGCACCACCAAATAATGGATGTTCTACATATGGCAAATAACTAGAAGGATATACTTTTGGGAATTTCACAGGATTGGACCACAATGCTAAATTAAAAATACGTGCTCCTCCATTAATCCAATTACCATCTTTATCCCTACCACCTACTGGTCCGGTATAATCATCAAATTGACCATAAACACGAACAATAGCTTTTGTGGTTGGTGTTAAGTTGATATCAAGATTACTTCTTAATGAATAATTTCTAAGTTTAATGTTGTTATTAAAATTATTAGTTCCGTTAACATCTAAAACACCATTATCAACATTATAAGTACCAGAAATATAATATTTCGCTTTTTCTCCTCCACCATTAGCACTAACATTTACTCCTTGATTTATGGTGTAATTTTTTATTAATTCATCTAACCAATTATTACTAGGGTATAAATAAGGATCATCACCAATAGAAGTTCTATAAATTTTATTTTGGTTATATGGTAAAACTGCTTGAGGATCTCGAGTTAACGCCGCCTCATTAGCTAAATTCATGTACGTTATATTGTCTGCAAAATTGAAGTTTTTAGAGTTTGTAGACATTTTTGTTTCTGTACGTACACTAAATCTTGTTATACCAGCCTTACCCATTTTAGTGGTAATTAAAACCACCCCATTTGCGCCACGGGCACCGTATACAGCAGCGGCTGCGGCATCTTTTAACACTGAAAAACTTTCAATATCATCTGGTTGTAAACGCGCCATATCGGTAGAGCTTGATTCTATACCATCAATTAAAATTAGTGGGTTTACTTTACCAGACCCAAAGGATCCTAAACCACGAATGAAAAAATCGGCATTATCTGCTCCTGGCTCTCCACTTCTTTGAAAAGCAATCATACCTGGAACTCTACCAGCCATCATAGAGGTTAAATTACTTGTTGGCCCCTTAATATCTTTAGGCGAAATTGTGGTAATCGAACTTACTAAACTTGCCTTTTTTTGAGTACCAAAACCAACTATAACAACCTCTTTTAAGCTTTCAGAACTTTCGCTAAGCGTAATAGAAAACACAGATTTACTCCCCATGCTTACCTCTAAAGTTTCGAAACCGATATAAGAAATCACTAACGTTGTAGCTTTCTCGTCTACGTTCACCTTAAATTCTCCATCAAAATCGGTCATTGTTCCGTTAGTAGTTCCTTTAACTAACACGTTAGCTCCTGGCAAAAACATTCCACTTTGATCCTTTACAACACCTGTTATGGTGCGTTGCTGAATTTTATCAGTAATAGTAATATCACTGACTTCATTTGCCTGCAACTGAAAGGTTGATATGCTAAACAGTAGCATTACCAATTTAAATTTATGGTATGAAAAAAATATTTTTTTCATTTTAATTAGTTTAATCATATTTAATTTAGTTTGTTTTTTTTTTCGTGGTTAGTGAAAATTTGGATTCCGTTTATTTTTATTCGCTCTAGTTTATTTCATCTATACACTTACTTATTTTATGGGTTAAATTTTAAAAGCATCATCCATTTATTCTTCAAGTGTAAAAAACACACTTATACTTTTTTCAAATATCTACTATTATTACTTAATTCTTAGGGGAATTATTGACTAATTATGGGTTGTAAATTGGTTTATGTATTTTCTCTTTTTAAAAAATTTAGATTTCAGTACTATAAGTAAATGAAGCAACAGAGTCTTATACCTTATAGCTTATCATACTTTACTATATAAATTGATGGTGTATTTTTTTATACGAAACCTCTACCTTTTACTAAAACGTATAACACCACCCTGAGGTATAACTTTTAGCATATTTCCTTTAGTGTCAAAATTTAAACTATCAATAGCGATTTCTCGTAGCAGCGTATCATTGTTATCTTTAATACGATGGTATAAAATGTAATCTTGATTATTTTCTGTAAACACGGTATGGTGTCCTGGTCCTAAAGTTGTAGCGTCTTTTGATGTTGATAACACAGGGCTATGTTCGCCTTCGGTCCATGGTCCATATGGTGTATCGCCTACAGAATAACGTACCATGTAAGTTTCGTCAATACATTTCCCTTCAGAATACATTAAGAAATACTTATTGTTTTTCTTCAACATAAAAGGCGCTTCAAAATAATGTGGTGGTGTAATATCTCTAATATTCTTTTCGTTAAAAGAAACCATATCACTATTTAATGGTACAATAAAGCAGTGTCCGTTTTTCCAGTTTAAACCAGACCCCCAATATAAATACGATGTACCATCGTCATCGATAAAAGCTTCGGCATCTATCATGTGATACTCAGGAAACATATCGCCTTTTATTAATGGCGTATTATCTGCTTTTGCATTTTTCCAAGGCCCTAAAGGATTTTCGCTAACGCCTGCCCAAATTTCACTTCCAACAGAAACATACATATAAAATTTATTATTGGCTTTTATAACTCCTGGAGCCCAAACTCTACTGCTAGTAGACAATTCTGTTTGACAAGCCTCTAGAGTTGGCCAATTAATTTTTTTGCGTTCCCAGTTAATAAAATCTTCAGATTCGAAAACAGCCAATTCATCGCCACCCCACGGATCTATAGTGGCATAGACGTAATATTTACCATCATTTTTAATTATTGAAGGATCGGCAAAATGACCTTTAATTACGGGGTTCTCTATTTTAATAACCTCAGATTTAACAGCTACATTTTCTTTTTTTAGTTTACAAGCATTTATTGTGAATCCCAATAAAAACAATGAACTATAAAAAAATATTGCTAACCTATTTTTATTAATTTCTTTCATAATTTAAAAAATGGGTTTTATTAAAAAAGTGTATTCATAAGTGTCACTAAACAGCTTATATTCTTGATGTGTTTGTGCGCCCCAACTGGTATCTCCACCAACACCCATTTGCTTATAATCTAAATTTAAAGAGGTTAAATCTCTTTCTTGCACATCAATGGTATGTCTGTTTGTAACCACATCGCCATCTCTTTGTCTACCGTCGGTACGTTCTAAAGATTCAAAATCTTCCATTATGGAATGGTGTGCGCTAAAATCGATCGTTGGGAATCCGTAAATTTTGATACCCTGATTAGCACTATTTTGAAGACTCATCCACCTTACATCACTTTTGTTTCCGTTTTCTTGCGGACGAATGTATGCCCAGTTAAAATCTTCAACTAAGCCAGAATACACACCTATTTTTGCGCCTGTTTTTCTATCTAAATAGCTTTCGTAAGGCCCTCTACCGTACCAAGACACATTATCAAATTCTTTTAAAAGCTGAATATTTAAGCCTACACGTGGTAAATCTGGTAAATCTTTCTTAACCTTTTCAAACTTATTGTTCAACAAGATAGAACCATCTCTTTTTATGGTATAGTTTATTTCAAACTTTGCGATATTTTCATCATCTTTATTTACCAAATTATATTTTACTACAACTATAGCGTTTCCATTTTTAACATATCCTGTTATACTAGACAGTGTTCTATTTTTAGTAACATGCCTCCAAACTCTGCTTTTCTTATCGAGGTTATTACCAAAATCGTTATCAATTGGTGCTCTCCAAAAATTAGGCGTAAAACCTCGCTGATTATTAATGATGTTGTTACCTCCTTTATAACCTAAATCGACTAAAACTCCTGAGGCCTTATTAAACGTAGCGTTAATATTATCGTTACTAACTTTAATAGCCGCTTCGCTTACTTCAACATTAAGCTTTGAAGCTTCTTTAGCAGTAAAATTAAGTTTAGGTGTATGTAAAATAAATTGCTCCCAAGCAACTTCATGTCCTTTTTCTAAAACACCTTGTGTATCTTTTGTTAACGCTGAAATAGTTAATATAAGTTCTTTAGATTTATCGAAATCTGTTGGTGTTTTTATAGGTAAAACAGCTTTTTCTGAAGGCAACGCATTTACAGAACTTATTGTATTTTCAAGAAGTATTTCGCCATCTAATTCGAATATATACTTGAAAATGAAATCGCTTAAATTCGTGAAATCGAAATTGTTTTGAATTTCGTAACTATCTGAAACCTTTTTAAACTTCAGGTTTTGATACACCTTTTTAACTTCCCATAAATGAGGTTTTGGTTCGCGGTCTGGGTTTACTAAACCATTTAAACAAAAGTTACCATCTGAAGGGACATCTTCTGGTCCGAAATCGCCACCATAACCCCAATACTCAGTTCCATCATCAGTTGTTTTTAGTAAACCTTGGTCTACCCAATCCCAAATAAAACCACCTTGTAGAACAGGATATTTTTCTATAACATCCCAATAATCTTGTAAATTACCAACACTATTTCCCATAGCATGTGCATACTCGCACATAATATAAGGACGATCTGTATTATTTTCGGCATACCTAATTAAGCTATTAATACCCGGATACATTGGGCAAACAATATCTGTATTTCTATTTACTCCTGCTTGTTCAAATTGTACTAAGCGGGTGGTATCTCTTTGTTTAATCCAATCGTAAGCATCATAAAAAACCTTACCATTTCCGCATTCGTTTCCTAAAGACCAAATAATAACAGACGGAATGTTTTTATCGCGCTCCACCATATTCTTAACACGATCCATATGCGCTGCTTCCCATTCTGGTAAATAAGCGACGTGCTTGGATTCATCAAAAGGACTTTGATTTGTAGCTCCCAAACCATGAGACTCGATATTGGCTTCGTTTACAACATACATTCCGTAAATATTACAAAGCTTATAGAAAGCCTCAGGTTGCGGATAGTGAGACGTTCTAACCGCATTAATATTAAAACTTTTCATGGTTTTAATATCTTTTAGCATAGTTTCTTCATCTACATAATGCCCTGTTTTTTCATGATGTTCGTGTAAATTAACACCTTTTACCAAAATAGCTTTACCGTTAACTAATAATTGCCCATTTTTTTGTTCTACGTTTCTAAAACCAACCTGAGTTCCTATACGCTCGATAGTGTTGTTTTCATTGTCTTTTAACGACAATATCAATTGGTATAAATAAGGACTTTCTGCATTCCATGAATTTACATTTTTTATGTTCTTTTCAAATTGAATAGTTTCTCCATCAATCGCTTTTTCTTCATTTAAAACCTCTTTACCATCAGCATTAAAAAGTTGATATTGTATAGTTCCTTTATTCGTTTGAGCTGTTTTAGATACAGCTACTTCTAGACCATACTTTCCATCTTGATAATTATTTACAAGACTCGCTTTAGACCAAAAATCTTTAAAATGTGCCTGTTCTCTGATTAATAAATATACATCTCTAGTCATGCCGCTTAATCTCCAAAAATCTTGATCTTCTATATAACTAGCATCCGACCATCTATAAACCTCTACTGCCAATTGGTTTTCGCCTTCTATAAGGTATTTAGTAATATTAAATTCGGCAGGTGTTTTACTACCTTCACTATACCCTACTTTTTCGCCATTAACCCAAACGTACATAGCAGAACTTACTGCTCCAAAATGCAGCACAACTTCTTTATTTAATGCCTCTTTAGAGATATTAAACGATTTACGATACGATCCAACGGGATTGTAATGCGACTGAATTTTAGGAGGTGTTTTTTCGTGAGGATATTTAACATTAGTATAAATAGGAATATCAAAACCTTGTGTTTCCCAGTTTCCTGGAACCGTGATATCTTTCCAATCGGATATATCATAATCTTGTTTAAAGAAATAAAACGGTCTCTCTGAAGGAGAGTTACTTAAATTAAACTTCCAAACTCCGTTTAATGAAGTATAGAATTTTGAGTTAGAAGGATTATCGTCTTTTACCTGATTTACTGTTTCAAAAGGAATAAATGAAGCTCTTGGTGCTTCTTTATTAATATTGAAAACTTCCGGATTTTCCCAGTCTTTCGTAGTCTTTTCTTCAAAAACAACACCTTCATATTTATGGTTAGTTGAACATGCATAAATAAGCACTAGAAGTAGTAGTAGATATTTTAGTTTCATTAATTTTAATTTAATTAGTTATAATTTACTTTAGGCATAATATTTAGTGAAGAAGCAGAATAATTAATAATGGGACAAAGAAGATGGTAATATGACTTCTTTGCCCACATTTAACTAAACAAAAAACTAAACACTATTCTTTTACTCTATATTTTGATTGATTAATGTTGGTTTCGGACCTTTATAAGACGGCTTTAGTCCTCCAAAATCAATAACAACCTTTTGTATTACCATCCCCGGATTACCCGAAATTAGTTTTAAGGTATGCTTGCCCGCTTTAGATATTAAAATTTTACTCATATTAATTGTAGAATTTCTAATGACATTTTCTTTCCAATCAAACGAGTATTCCTCTGAAGCTGTAGTTTCCCAATTCACCATACTATTATCGATTTGAACGCCATAAGCCGTACCATTTTTCTCATCTTTTCCAAAAACAGGTAAAGCATAAGTGTGTACTGTAACGTAACCGGCATTTTCTGAATAAAAATCGTATTCTACACTAGCATTTCTCCAGCCTTTATCTACAATAGTACCGAGCTGAACACTGTTCCCTGCGTAACCAAGCTCTTCAATAACCTGTACTTTCATGCCATGTTTTTCTGTTTTTCTAGAGAATTGTGATGGGTCTATAGACACCACACCATTATCCTCAACATAAAGTACATCTAATGCTTCGGCTGTTAAATCTGGGTTATGAATGGATAGGTAAATTTTCTCGTTATGGTCTCCAGTAGATACTAGAACTTCACCAGTTACATTATCTCCTTTAGGTGCTTTACCCCAGTCTATGCTAACTTGAATGCTTTCTTGTGTATTCGTTTTTCCTTTTTTCTTATTTAAAAGAATCCAAGAATCCATAGCCTTTGCTTCCCATTTTAAAGTATTTTCACCTTTATTAAACACTTCTATACCATAAGACTGCTTAGTAAATTTGCTAAACCTTGGTAATACATTTACTTGTGTCGCAGATGCGCCACTAGGAATAAAAACACCCATTTTAGCTTGTTTAGGAACTTCTATTGTTTCGGTTGGTGGTAATTGTATTTCCGGTAACCTTCCTGGAGCCGTCATGATTCCAGTCCATTTTCCGTTTTCTAAACCGTTATAATGTGCTGTAATATCTGTTAAGCGTTGGTCTAAAATTTTAACCTCTTCAACCAAATTATTTGTAGCCGCTCTGCCCTGTTGAGCGTACCAACGGTTTTTTTGCGCTGCAAGCATTTTCTGGTTTTCTAGAGCTGCACCAACTACTGGATAATAAACCAACTGATAAAAAGTAGATTTATATGCTTCTGGCAATGCCTTATGTAGTTTCTCTGCCTTCTTAGCAATTCTTTCGTATTCGTTATAACGGTTTTCTGCTTCGTTATAATTAGCAAAAGAAAACTCGGTATCCGAAATACGTTCTTTAGCATCCAAACTATTCCATCTCCAATCCCAACCCATATATTCTGGTTTACGCTCGAAACCTAAACGGAAATAACTGTTATAAATATCTTTAAAATCTGCTTGATATTCATCTCCAAAAATAGAGGATAAAAACACACTGTTATAATCTGGAATGGTATTGTAAGTAACCGAATTTATATTCCAAGCCAGGTCTAAAAAAAACTGCATACCTAATTCGCCTGGTTTAATATCTCCAACATTTAGCAACCAATAACGGTCTGCTCCATTTTGGTAAGCTTTAAACATTTCCTCATACATTAATGCTGGCGGAGTTGTGTTTAACCACAAGTAATCGTTAGGCTCACCTAAATATGAAATATGATAATAAACACCAGCGCCACCTTTACGCTTAGCTTCATCCTTATTACTTAGTTTTTTTATATATCCAAAATTATCATCTGGCCATACTATGGTAATATCTTCTGGTAATTTCATACCACTTTTATAGATATCTAAAACTTCTTTATAAGGCACAAATATTTGTGGAATTTCATCTTTTTCTTTTTTAATATACTTGGTTAGTATCTCTCTCTCTGCATCGATAACCTGCTCTAAAACATTAGCTTTTGTATAACCTTCTGGAACATCCTTCATACCTGTATCGTGGATGCCACGTATGCCTACGGTATAAATATTTTCGTATGGTGCGGCTTCTTTTACACGACTATCTAAAGCGGCTAAAACACCATTTTTATTACGAACATAATCCCATGCGCCGTTATTTTTTTTATTCCATTCTGTAGTGTTGTTGTACAGTAATGGTTCTGCATGACTACTCGTCATCATGATTGCAAATTTATCTGCAACTACTTTATTTTCTGGGTATTTAAAAAAGGCACCCGTAACCTCGTGCATAGCAGGAGCTAGCATGTTTGCTTTTAAGCGAAGAAGTAATTCGCAAACTTTCTCGTATGTATTTGGACCAATATCATTTATTTGTGGATCCATTAACTTTGAAGCCCAGGGTTTTAATCCCCAATCTTCATCGTTTATAAATACACCTCTATATTTTACAGAAGGTGCTTTGGATATAAAATTAATATCGGCAATATGAAGTTCTTTTCTTTTTACTGTAGGCACATCTGCCCAATAATACCATGGTGAAACACCTATGGTTTTAGATAATGTGAAAACACCATAAGCAGTACCACGTCTATCACTACCCATTATAACTAAGGCTTTGTCTATTCCTGGTAATGGATTTTTAACTGTTTGGTAAGCATATTGTTCCCAAGTACCTGCCAAATTTGTAGCACTTATTTTTCCTGTTTTTACTAACTTATCTATTAATTTACTTTGGCCAAGTGTTCCAATTATAATGGCATTTTTAGCTTTTGGTGTGTTGGTTGTAACTACGGGTAATTTACCTGTTACACGTTCTATATCTTTAGATAATAATTTTGATGCTATACTTACCACTTCAAAATCAGAGACATCATAATGAATAGCTGCACTCTCAATAGGGTTTACTATGGAAAAACTACTTGATTGATTATTATTTGCATTAACTAAATTTAATTGTGCGTTTAAAGAGTTAATCCCTAATACCATTAAAATAAGTAAAAGATTAAGCGATCTATTTTTCATTTAGTAAAGGTTGTTTTGTTTAATATCTATTAAAAAAAGCCGTTGCTGACAATGTTTTCAAATCAACAACGGCATTTTTAGGTTTTATTATTCAGCCCCTGGATACCCCGGGTTTTGCTTTAATACTACCTCACGGTTTGCTTCAATTTCATCTGCTGGAATTGGCCATAAGTTAAAATGCTCTTGCATACCTTGTTCCATATAATATGGGTTGTATCGATTTACTTGATCGTAAAGTTTACCAAGGCGCATTAATGTAAGGCGTCTTTTTTCTTCTAAACCTAGTTCTCTAGCACGTTCGTCTAATATATAATCAAGATTTATTTCTGATTGGTTGGCTAAAGAAACATTTGCTCTACCTCTTATAGCATTAATATCCATTACAGCTAAATCAGGTTGACTATTTGCTATATAAGCCTCTGCTCTCAATAAATAAGTTTCCGCTAATCTTAACATGTACTGATCTGTATAGGTTACTCCTGCTGAAGATGTTAAAGCGCTTGGCAGACTACCTGATCGATATAAACCTTCTGGGTGATTATAAGGCGTTGTTACCTTTGAAGGGTAAGCGTAAAACTCTCTTCTTCTTGGTAAAACTTCTGTAGAATATACATCGGTAGAACCAGCTAGCGCTTCAGAATTACTAGAATCGTAAACACGAACAAAATTATGGTTAGCGTTTCTAATATCGTTAACAAAATCAGGGTTGCTAGCATCATCACCCCAAATAGTATTCGAGTAATAAGTTGTTGTAATACCCCAACCAATACCACGACCACCAGTGTAATCTCCTACAGGCCAAGCGTTAAAGGGACTAAACCTAAGTAATGGAGCAAAGTGTCTTTCAAAGGCATATCCATCACCTCTGCTACCAGATTGTAAACCACCTCCTTGAACGTCTAGCTCAAATTGAATAACCCATAAGGCTTCTTTATTACCAGAAGTTCTATTTTGGTTTCCTTTTCTAAATAAATCCCAATAAATGTCTCCTGGAGTTTCTGAAGAACGTGTCCCAAAACGAGATTCTTGTGTACCCATTAAACGTGTATTAGGATCTGCTATTACTTTGGTTGTAGCTGTAATTGCATCTTGGTTTCTTCCTAAAGCTAAATATGCTTCGGAAAGATAGTGGTAAGCCACTAAGTTTGCAATACGACCATCTTCTGTTTCACTGATACTAGGTAAGTTTTTTGATGCAAAATCTAAATCTTCTACGACTTGATTAAGAACAGCTTCTTTAGTTGCGCGTTCAAAATTAATTTTTGGTGATAAAATCTCCTCAGTTACCAGTGGTACTCCTCCGTAAAGCGTTGCTAAAACTTTATAACTAAACCCTCTAAAAAACCTAGCTTGTGCTAAAATATCTTTAGTTTGAGCTTCGTTCATTGATGATGAAACTGAACGATCTATAACAGCATTTGCTTCAGAAATTGTTTTGTATAATAAATTCCAGTGCACTGTTGGTATATCACTAGATGGTTGGTAAGCCTGATCCATTCTACTATGGCGATGAATACCATTGTTTTCTCCATCGTATACAAGATCTGTTCCGTATAAGAAATCAAACGGACGACTTTCGTCTCTACTGTAGTATTGTCTTCTTACTAAGTAATACATATTGTTTACAGAAGCTGTAAAATCGGCATAAGTACTGTACGCGTTTGCAGAACTTAAAAAGTCTTCAGGCGTTTCTTCTAGAAAGTCTTCATTACACGAATAGAATAAAGAGACTATGGCTAAAAATATAAATGTTTTTCTCATGTTATTTTTTTTTAAAAGGTTAAATTAATACCTACTGAAAGTCCTTTCAATACTGGTCTACCACCAGCAGACAAGCCAGATCCATATAAGTTTTTACTAGGGTCTTGAACTTCAGGATCCCAACCTCTCCATTTTGTCCAAGTAGCTAAGTTTTTAGCACTAACAAATATGCTTAGATCTTCTATTGATAAACTTTCTAAAACCGATTTATTAAAACTATAGCGTAGGTTTACGTCTTGTAAACGCACAAAACTTCTATTTTCATAACGACCGGGAGTAATACCAGGTCTAGAGCTAGATAAGGCATTTAATCCATTTGGGTTTTGTGGCGACCAGTAATCAATACCACTTAGTACATTTCTATGTAGTGTATTAGCATCTCTGTAAAGGGCATTATCATTTTTAGCTATATAACTATCGTCCCCACCTTGTATTGTGTTAAAGAAAAAACTAAAAGACAAGTTTTTGTATTTAAATGTATTTAATAAAGATGCTCTAAAATCTGGATCTTTTGTTCCTAAAAAGGTACGGTCATCGGCCTGAGTAATTTCTCCATCACCATTTTGATCTACAACTTTATACTCTCCTGGATTAAAGCCTCCAACAACGTTTTCTTCTCCAATTTGAACAATACCATCGTTTTCATAGTCGAAGATGGCATTAATAGATTTCCCTATAAAGAGATTACTTTGAATTAAATCATCCTCTTCACCATCACCATCGGCATCTTCGCCAGTAAGCGCAAGAATAACGTTTTTGTTTCTTGAAAAATTAGCTGTTGTAGTCCATGTAAAATCTTCTGTACGTATTATATCTCCTGTAATAGAAATTTCTATACCTGTATTTTTAATAGTACCGACATTGGTTTGAATTTCATCAAAACCAGTTAGATAAGGAATTCGAACAGCGAATAATAAATCGTCTGTTATATTTCTATAGGTATCTACAGAACCTCTTATTCTATTAGAAAGCATTGAGAAATCGACACCAACATTTAAACCTTTAGTTTTTTCCCATCGTAAATCAGGGTTTGCTAAAGAGTTTAATTCTTGGCCAAAAGCTGTACTCGAACCATCTCCAAAAACATAAGAAGCTCTTGTCCCAATTCTAGCAAGTGATGAATATCGTTTAGTTTGGTTACCGCTTATACCGTAACTAACTCTTGCTTTTAAGCTGTTTATCCAATCTGCATTCTCCAAAAAAGATTCATTAGAAACAATCCAACCTAAAGCTCCAGAAGGGAAATAAGCTGTCTTTTCATTTTCTGCAAAAGCAGAAAAACCATCTCGTCTTATTGTACCTGTTAAAATATAACGATTATCGAACTTGTAGTTTACTCTGGCCATTTGGTAATTTAAAGTTTCGGTATATGCTTCAGAGCTAATTTTAGGAATACTACCTACTCCTAAATCGTTATAACCTAATGATAGTCTATCAAAACCACTAGCGTATGCATTTGTAAGTTCAAATTGACGTTCTAGAGCACCATATAGTAAAGTAGCACTAACATCATGCTTACCAAAAACACGGTTATATTTTAAAATATTATCTAGCGTATAATCTCTATAGAATTTAACTTCTTTACCAGCATCTCCTGTTTCTCCAGCTCCGTATATACTGGCACCATAAGCTTTATCAACCCTGTAATTGTTACCAAAGTTTAAACGATAAGATAAACCTTTAATAAAAGGCAATTGCATTTCAGAATACATGTTTGCAAAAAAGTAATCATGCCTTTCGTAATCTTGGGTATTTGATCCCAAAAACGGATTCGTATCCAACGACCCAGAAGGTGTTGCTACTAAGTTTCCATTTTCATCGTAAGGAGTAAATAAAGGAGCCGCAATAACAAGTTGATACAAATCAGGTTGATCTCCGTCTTTTTTAACAAAAGAACCAAAGGTTTGAATACCAATTTTCCACCAATCTGTAGCATCTGCATCTAAATTAACACGCATACTTCTACGAGAAAAATTATCGTTTTTAACAAAGCCTTCTTGCTCTGTTAAACCTAAAGAAACAAGATAGCTTATTGATTCTGATGCACCTGATACACTAAGAAGATTTTCTTGAATAAAACCACCTTGTGTGCCTTGGTCCCACCAATCGTAATCATTATTATTAAACGTACCTGGGTTATCTAATGATTCTAGTTTTGGATTAAAATTAGCCCCAGAATTGTTACCAAAATAACCTTCGTAGGCAGGGTTGGGTACTGTATAACCGGATTCTTCGGTGAATTCGAACTCATACAATTGTCTATTAAGATAATCAATATATTCGCCTCTTTCCATTGGGCGTAAATCTACTGTAGGCTCAAGAGTCGTATAAGACGATGTCATGTTTACTTTTGCTTTTTGGTTTCTCTTACCGCCTTTGGTTGTTATCAAAATAACACCATTAGCCGCTTGCGCTCCATAAACTGCTGTAGAACTAACATCTTTAAGTACATCAATAGATTCAATATCGTTAGAATTTATAGAAGATAAGGAACCATTGTATTGTATACCATCTAAAATAATAAGAACATCTTTACTACCTCCTAAAGTAACTTGTCCACGTATTTCTATAGAAGGCGTAGAACCAGCACTTGTAACCTGACCAATATTTAAGCCAGGAACAGTACCTTGCAGGCTTTGTACCACGTTTGCATTAGGAGCTTCTTTAAACGCATCAAGATTAGCCCTTGTAACAGCACCTGTTACATCACTTCTTTTTTGAGTACCATAACCAATTACTACAACTTCGTCTAGTAAAGAAATGTCTTCTTTCAGTTGAACGTTAATAGTTTGTTTATTATTAACTGGAATTTCGATAGTCTCAAAACCAATATACGATACTACAATAGTACTAGAGCCATTGGTTTTTATATTATAAACACCATCAAAATTAGTTACAGCTCCTGTTGATGTACCTTTTACAATTATAGTGGCTCCTGGTATGGGTTGGCCATTAACATCGATTACTTTTCCAGACACGGTTATATTCTGGCCAATTACAGTAAAAATGCCCAGTCCAAAAAAGATCATAAATAGACCCCTTCTTTTATCAGACAGAGAAAAGCATTTCAATAATTTTTTCATAAGTTTAATTATTAGTTAGTTTGAATTAAGTTTTTGTAACCGTGCTGTTATAAAAAAGAGGACAAAATATTAATCGAGAGAAACCGTATTAATATGGTCGTAAACCTAAAATATATACAACAGCACAACATTACAAGTGTAAAAATAACACTTACATATATACTAGGCAAGGTATAAATTGGTTAAAAACCACCCCTAAAATGACTCTTTTCAGAAACTAAAACTTAAAAAAACCAATAATATCAACGGGTTACATGGCTTTCCATATTCATTTAACTTATATTAAATTTAAAGTTTTATATGACCATATTCCTTTGCTTGTTCTTGAAAAAGCCTTAAGTTTGAGAACAGAATTAACGATCTTTACTATGAAAGTAATTTTTAAAAAGAGAAATACTAATGAATATATTCGGAATTTAGTTTTAAACTTCATCTTTTTTTTCATTTGTAGTGTTCCACTATTTGGTCAAGATTCAACACAAAACTATAATTCTATAGACGAAATTTTAACTTTTCATTTACTAGATGTAGAAAGTGGTTTATCTCATAATGTTGTAAACAATATTGAACAAGATTCTCTAGGTTTTATTTGGGTGGGCACCATAGAAGGGTTAAACCGATATGACGGTACTAGGTTTTCTAAATTTAAAAAAGATTACAAAAACCCAGAACATAGCCTAAATAATAATCATGTTTCCCATATAGAAATTGATCGTGGTGGTAATGTATTAATTTCTACCGACGAAGGCCTAAACACCTACAACACTAAACATGAAACTTTCAAAGCTTATCAACAAAATCACAAAAAATTAGCTGCCCCCATTAGCTCGTTTGCTATTGGTCCCAATAGAGAACTTATTTTAGGAACTTCTAATAAAGATTGGGGTTTAAGGTTTATGGATAAAAATGGAAAACTTACAACGCTAAGTCATGAACTTCATAATGAAAATTCCATATCGTCAAACTATATTTCAAAACTCCTTGTGCAAGGGGATTCTATCTTATGGATTGGCACAAGTAACTCTGGGTTAAACAAATACAACTACCATACAAAAAAAATAACACGAATACCTAGTGGAAATAACAGCCTCATTTCTTCGGCAGATATACACACGCTATATAATGATAATGCAGGGAACCTTTGGATAGGCGGCTCTAATGGTTTACAAATAATAACTGTTAAAGGAGATACATTAAGCTTAAAATCATCATTAAATTATGGTCAAGGGCTTAGTGATGGTAACGTACTGTCTTTTCAAGAAGACAACCAAAACAACATGTGGATTGGTACGCGTAACGGCGGTCTTAACATTCTAAATATACCTACCTTTCTATCACAACACAAACTTTCTATAAAATGGTTTCTACCAAAAAGTGATGGCTCTAGTGTTTATAATAGAACTATATCATCTATTAAAAAAGATAGAGATGGTAATATGTGGTTGGGTACAAGCACCGGTTTAAATTTTGTTAATCCTAATGGTGAACCCGTAAAGCGTTTTCAAAAAAATGTTGATAATCCCGATGGTTTAGCCCATGACAGAATTGGAGCATTTGCACAAAAAAGGGATGGCAAAATTTGGATAGGCACCGATGGTGGCGGCCTTAACCTATTTAATCCTAGTACAGGCAAGTTTTCTAACATTAAACACGAACCTAACAACAAGCATAGCCTTAGTAATGATTATATAATTGCCTTATTAGATGACTCAAAAAACAGACTTTGGGTTGGCACTTATGGAGGCGGGTTAAATAAAAGAAACTCAAAAACAGGTAAATACACACATTATCTAGAAGGTACCATAGAAGATGGTAACGACGTTAGAAAAATATATGAAGATGGCCGTGGCCAAATCTGGATTGGTACCAACCGTGGAGGCTTATATAGGTACATTGAGGCAAAGGACACATTTGAATACATTGAAAGCTTAGGTAAAATAGATATAAGAGATATAACCTGTGACGAAAAAGGCTTTTTATGGCTTGCTACCTACGGCGACGGTGTTTTAAAATACAACCCTAAAAACGAAACCTCGGTAGCTTACAATATGAAAAACACCGATGGCATGACAAGTGATGTTATCTTTTGTCTACTACATTTAAATAATGGAGATATACTATGTGGAACTCGCTTTGGAGGATTAATTCGGCTGACCCCTAAAACCTTTAAAGCGGTTAGTTTTACTGAGAATGATGGACTTAGTAACAACACCGTGAGTAGTATAATTATTGAAAACGAAATGAGTATTTGGATAGGTACTTTTAATGGTATAAGTTACTATAATCCCAATACAAATACTATAGAAAACCTAAATACATTTAACAATATACAACGCAGCGAATTTAATGTTGGAGCCGTACTAAAAAGCCATAATGGCTACTTGTACTTTGGAGGGAATAAGGGTTTCAATATGTTTAATCCTGAAACACTTGAAAGTAGCATACCTACCTCCCATTCTATTGTATTTGAAAACATACAGGTACTAAATAAAAAAGTTAGAGTAGCCCCTAACACTAAAAATGCCATATTACAAGAGTCCATTTCCTACCAAAACAATATTACGTTACCACACAACCAAAGCCTGTTTTCAATAAATTTTGCAGTATTAAAATATCCAATTGCCAACAATATTAACTACTCTTATATTTTAGAAGGCTACCACAAACATTGGATAGAAAATAACAGTAACGGTACCGCGAATTTAAGTAATATTCCGCCCGGTAATTACACCTTAAAAGTAAAAGCAAAATTAGGTTCAGGTAAAGAAGTATCCAACCAATTACTAGTCACCATTACACCTCCTTTTTGGAAAACAATTCCAGCCTATATTTTATACATATTACTAAGCGCTAGTTCCATTTACTTGGCTTTAAAGTATTATACCAAACATTTAAAACTAAAAAACTCTTTACTTTTTGAAAAAAAACAACGTCAATTAGAACAAGATTTTAATAAAGAAAGAATTCGTTTTTTTACAAGTTTCTCGCACGAATTACGAACTCCATTAACTTTAATATTAGGTCCTGTTGATGATATGCTCCAAGAGCTTCACAACAAAAAGCATCTAGATAGTATGCGCTTAATAAAGAAGAATGCTACCTACTTATTTCAATCTATTAATAAATTATTAGAATTTAGAAAATCGGAAATAGGCTTAAGCGATTTGGTGGTAAACAAATACAACCTGCCCCCCATACTAAAACAATTGGTAGAAAATTATGTTTTAATGGCTCAAAAAAAAGGCATAAATCTAACATATTCTATACCTGAAGATAATTTTATTGCTTGGTTTGATCTTGAAAAAATTCAAATTATAGTTAATAACTTACTATCTAATGCCATAAAACACTCAACAGCAAAAGGAACCATTAACGTAACCTTAAGTTACGACGAATATTACCTCAAAATTATAGTTGAAGATAACGGTTCTGGCATTCACCCAGACGATTTCAGTCATATTTTCGAGTGGTACTATCAATCCAAATCATTACCAAGAAAAAAAGGTTCTGGGATAGGCTTAGCACTTTCAAAAAACTTTGCCGAATTACACAAAGGCCAATTAAACGTTGAGAGTAAAATTGGAATAGGCTCTACCTTTAGCTTAATAATACCAAGAGATGAGTCTATATTTATTAATAAACCCATAAATAAAGATGTAAAACAAGCTTTGGAAGAAGTAGAAATATCTCCTTTAAATCCTTGGGCTCCCGCTTCTGAAAAAATTACTGAAGAAAAAAAGAAAATTAACGTAACCATAGACGAAGACAAATTAGTGGTGTTAGTTATTGATGACAACCCCGATATTCTTCAATATTTAGAAGGTGTCTTAGAAAAGAAATATGATATTATTTATGCTAAAAACGGACAAGAAGGCATAGAAAATGCACTTAAATATGTTCCAGATTTAATTATTTCTGATATTATGATGCCTAAAAAAAGTGGTATAGACCTCTGCGAGGTTTTAAAAAATGAAACCACTACCACACATATTCCTATTATATTATTATCAGCTAAAAGTAATGAAGAAAGCATTAAAGAAGGCTATGAAACTGGTGCTGACGATTATATTATAAAGCCATTTAACAGCCAAATTCTTTTGGCTCGAGTGAAAAATTTAATTGATGGTCGTAAATCCTTAAGAAAGTATTTCTTAGAGCAAGAAGAGCCTATACACTCCATTTCTCAAGATCAATCTAAACTGCTTGATAAGGAAAAAGCCTTTTTAAGAAAACTAGAAACTATTATTTTAAAAAGTATTAAATCTGGAAAAGCCAATGTAAAAGATATTACCAATGAAATGGGTATGAGTAGAACCCCTCTTTTTAGAAAAATTAAAGCTATAACAGGAAAAAACATTAATGAATATATTACTATGGTGAAGTTAAAAAAGGCCGCTTCGCTTATAAAAAATGAAGATTACTCCATTTCTGAAGCTGCTTTCGAGGTAGGCTACAACAGTCCGAAATACTTTAGACAACTGTTTAAAAAGCAGTTTGGCACAGTACCTTCCCAATACAAAAAGTAAAGCTTATAAAATAAAAATGCGCATTAACAAATGCGCATTTTACATACCTAGATTAAATAAAAACTAAATAACCATCAATTATTCTGCATTATATACCGCATACCTACCTCTAATCCAGACAATTCTGCAAGACCTTTTAATCTGCCTATTAACGGGTAACCTGGGTTCGATTTTCTATTAAAATCATCTAACATTTTATGCCCATGATCTGGCCTAATAGGCATATTATAATCTAGCCTGCCACATGCTTTTCTTCGTATTTGCTCTTTTATTATTTTTTTCATAACAGAAGCTAGGTTTACACTTTCATCCAAATGCTCTGCTTCATAAAAGTCTCCATTATCCAATATTTTTGTGCTTCTTAAGTGTAAAAAATGAATTCTATCTGCAAATTTTTCAAATATATTAGGGAGATTATTGTCTTTACGAGCGCCTAATGAACCTGTACAAAACGTAATGCCATTATTTAACGACGGGCATGCTTTCGTTAGCCATTCAAAATCTTCAGGAGCACTCATAATACGTGGTAATCCTAACAACGGAAATGGAGGATCATCTGGATGTACTGCTAAATTAACCCCATGTTTCTCTGCCGTTGGTATCACTTCATTTAAAAAGTAAGCAAAGTTTTCACGTAATTTTGCTTTATCTATACCATCATACTCCGCTAATAGTTCTAAAAATAGTTTAACAGGCTCTTTTTCATCTTCGCCTACGGCACCATCAATAAAAGATTGCGTAACCACAATAATATTGTAGGCTATATCTTGTATATCTTTTTTACTCAAGGTTTTGTAAATAGCTTCGGCCGCTGTTATTTGTACCTCAGTATAATCGTTTAAAGCTTGTGGTCTATTTAGAATATAAATATCAAAGGCAGCAAACAAATCGGATTGATAATACATAGCTTCCGTGCCATTTGGCAAGGTGTAACTTAAGCTTGTTCGTGCCCAATCTAATACAGGCATAAAATTATAGCAAATAGTTGTTATTCCGCATTCACCAAGATTCTTTACGCTTTCTTTATAGTTTTTTATGATCGCATCTCGCGTGGGATTCCCTTTTTTTATGTCTTCACTTACAGGTAAACTTTCCACAACATCCCACGTTAGGCCGTAAGACTCAATATTGGTTTTAGTTTTTAATATTTCGTCTACAGCCCAAACCTCTCCATTAGGAATATGGTGTAATGCTGTAACAATACCTTTAGCTCCCGTTTGCGCAATTTGTGCTAAACTTATGGGGTCGTTTTTACCAAACCACCTTAATGCTTTCTTTAGTTCCATTTTACTTAGTTTTAAACACCACTAAAAGAACTGAAACCACCATCAATAGGAATAATAGTTCCGGTTATAAAACTAGCAGCATCAGAACATAAAAAGTGAACCATTCCGTTTAATTCATTTATATCGCCAAAACGTTTCATAGGTGTTCTAGCCAATACTTTTTTACTTCTTTCGGTATACGATCCATCGTCATTAATTAAGACTTTTCTATTTTGATCGCCAATAAAAAATCCTGGAGAGATCGCATTTACACGTACCTTTTCACCAAATTTAGTCCCCAATTCCATGGCAAGCCATTTTGTAAAAATATCGATACCACTTTTGGCAACCGAATATCCAGGAACTCGAGTTATAGCGCTCAGCGTTGCCATTGACGAGACATTAATAATACTTCCTTTACCGTTATTTGCCATAGCTTCACCAAATACTAAACATGGATAAACTGTACCATTTAAGTTAAGATTAGTAACTTTTTCAAAATCTTCAATCTTCATATCAAATACGGTTTGCTCTTCAGTAAGTGTGGCTCCAGGCAGGTTTCCTCCTGCTGCATTAATTAGAATATCTATACTTCCCCAAGCATCAAGAATTTTGGCTCTAGTTAATTTCATTTCCTCTACATCTAATACGTTAGATACAAAGCCAATAACCTGTCCTCCTAGAGCTTCTAACTCCGCTACACGCGTGTTTACATTTTCTTTGCGTATGTCTAATACAACAACTTTACACCCTGCTTTTATCAAATGTTTTGAAATACTTCCACCTAAAACACCTCCACCACCGGTGACTATGGCTACTTTATTGATTATGTTAAAAAAAACATCATTCATAATTTAATTATCTTTTATCAATTTAATTCTTCTTATTAATTTAAAACTTGCTCAGGTTTAATTATGAAAACAGTCCTAATTAAGAGCAAATTTTAGTTTAACAAATAAAGCTAAACTTAGCTATATTAATGGAGTATAAATCGACCAAAATTAGGGAATAAACTGACTTTTAATTTTATCAAGTCCCTAAATTCCTAACTTTAAAAAATAAATAAGTATTCTTTTTACAATTTATATTGACCACCATTCGACTTTAATAAAATAATGTTCCAACATATAAAACAGAAAACAATCTTATCCTAATTTAATTAAAGTACTAAAAAAACAAACCTTTATATTGAAATCAAAAATCAATAACCATATCAAACGCCTCATCAGCATCTTTTCTCATGAAATTAGCTTGATAAAGCATAGTTATTGTAACCGAAGAATGCCAATATAGTTTTTGAAGCACTTAAATAGGGATTTTATCACCATAAATATAGCCTAAACTATGGTGAACAATATCCATAGACATTTTTTTATCTATACCTACTTCCCCGGCAACAAGCTCTAACTTGCTATTGAAGTTTCTCGTAGGTGTTTTTATTCTTGTTCTTGCTCCCTTTTTATCATTTAAATTAACGCCTTCTAGTTCACTTAGAATTTTAGTAACTTTATCGGGAATCTCCAAAAAGACTAATTTGTTGTTCTTAGCCAAGCGGTAATGTAAACGCTCGTCATAAAAATCTGCCCACTTTAATTGTAATACAGCACTTATACGAATTTCTGCAAAATAAAAACTAATTAACTATGTATATAAAGCGTATTCTTGAGCTAGTGTTAAACCTGTTAAATTCTCCAAAGTTTTTATTTCTTCTCTATCCAATCGAATCTTTTTAGTTTCGGGAAACTTAATTTGAAATTTCCTTTTCCAAAAGGCTAAGATGCCTTCTTTATGATGCTTTTACTTATTTCCAAATTATAAATAGTTATTGGATGTAGATTTTTTGAATTTGTTCGTTTAACTAAAAAAGGTGTTACCGAGGCCATAATTATTTATTTTAAAATTATAGATAGAATTCTGAGTATTTATACGTTGCTAATATATTCTTTGATATTAATTGATTTCAAATAGTACGCTCTAAATCCATAACTCAAAAGACACGTTAGTAATTATATCCTTAAGAAATACAATATTGAATACATCCCCGTCAAGAATAATACCCCCTTTATTTTCGGCTAACTCTTTAATACCTAATTTTCATTTGGGGTTACAACTCCATAACCTTTAGAATCATATCCATGAATTCTATTATTTGGAGACAATTCCTAGAATAATTATAAACACATTAAATAAAAAAAACCTTCAACAAAAAGTTGAAGGCTAAAATAATTTTAAGACTTTTAACCAAATTAAGGGCGGTTCGTTAATTTAAAAATGACTAACTCAAAACACGAAAACCAGGTCTTATACATTATTTTATTGCAACGGTTTAAAGACAATCTCATAAGATTGCGCATCTTTTAGGACTTTTTTGGTGAAATTTTGAATATCTCCCTTGGTTATGGCATTCACTATATTTTCAAAATTTTCAGGATCATTGATATCATATCCTTCTCTGTAAAAAGTTATCAGCCAGCTCATATCATAACTATTATAGTCTTTTTGCTGCTTTCGTTCTTTAATATAATTAGTAAGTGTTTTATCTAAATCTACCTGTTGTATTTCACCGTTTGCTATTTTATTTATTTCTTGATAAACTATATCAATTAAAGTTTCAGCCTTATCTGGATTACAATCAAAACTCACAGAAATTACAGCTTTCTCAGTGGGTCTTTTAGAAACACTTGCACCCGCACTTGCCCCATACGTCCCTCCTTCTTCTTCTCTTAACGTTTCTGTAAATCGTAACTGTAAGATACTACCTAATGCACTGGCTACTAAAGATTCTTTAAGACTATACTTGTAGTCGTTCTTAAAAGTAATTCTAACTGATGCTTTAGGATCTTCCATTGTTAAAAAAACATCTTTATCAATGCTATTTTTCTTCCATGCAGTCGAATTATCGGTCCAGTTTTCTCTGCTCTCGTTTGTAGGTATACTTGCTATATATTTTTCTAGTAAAGGTTTTAATACTTCACTTTTTAAATCTCCAACTATAAAAAACTCAAAATCGGCGGCATTTGCAAACCTGCTTTTATAAATAGACTTTATTTTATCAAATGAAATTTCTTCGATAAAAGCATCGTTAAATATTCTATGTTTCGGGTTATTTTCTCCATACAAAGTAACCACCATACTGTCCTTCATTTTTTCATTAAGGTCCTCACTTCTTCTAGTTTGATAGTTCTTTACATTTTGCATAATCACATCGTAACCTTCGGGGTCGAAACGTGGTTTAACAAAACGTAGATATACCATTTGTAACATAGTTTCTACATCTTTTGTAACAGATGCACCTTGAACGCTTTCAGTTAAATTATTAAGTGATATAGAAGCGCTAGCTGTTTTTCCTGCTAAAATTTTAGGTAAATCTGTTGCTGAATAATCTCCTAATCCTGAATATTGAATAACATTACCTAGTAAATTTGCAGACGGCAAATCGGAATCATCTAATAATGAAAGCCCTCCATAACTGATCGCTTTTAACTTTACATTATTTTTATTTTTATCGGCAAATTTGTAATGTACTTTTATGCCGTTACTTAATGTGTATGTTGTGGATTCTAACAATTTATTTTCTTTAACATTACTGATGCTTCCTGCTTGTATTTCTACACCTGTTATTAATGTTTTTCCTCCAAAATCATCTTTGTGTTCTACTAAAGCATTATCATTTTCAACTTTATTAATAATTTTTAATGCGTCTTCTTTTGTTAAATTATCCTGTCCTTTTACACCTGTAACAAGTAAAAATCTATTGCTTTTTTTGTATAGTTTTTTTATTGTGCTATGAAGCTCGCTCTTATCCAATGTGCTAAAAATTGATTTTATTAGCTCATACTCCTTACTAATGTCTGTTATAGTTGTATTGTTTAAATAGTTTTCTTTTATAATGGAAACAATAGCAGCATGAGACATATCGTCTTCATTAATAATTTTGTTTTCGTAATAATTTTTAAACTCTATAATAGTTCGCTCTATTTCTGATTCGGTAAAACCAAATTTAACTGCTCTAACAACTTCGGATAGTATTGATGTAAATGCCGCTTGCTGCTGTTCTGGCTTAGGAGAAACGGATATATTGAATACATTTGATGTTCGTGCTTGTTGAGAATAGCTTATTCTTGCGCCTAAAAATGTAGCATCAGATTTTACAGAAAGCTCTGTTAATCTTTTAGATAGCATGTGAGTTACCATACTATTTAGTAGAGATTCTTTTAAACGACCAACAGTTGCTTTTTCTAATGATTTTGGATGCCTAATACCTAAAGCTATAGATGACGTTGTAATTTCATCATCCATAGATAAAGCATACAACATCTCTTCGTTATCTGGAATTTCAACATTAACTCTTTCAAGAGGATTATCAACGGCAGGAATTCCAGAAAATAATGCCTTTATTTTTGCTTCAATTTCATCAACATCAATATCACCTACGATAGCTATAGCTTGCAAGTCTGTTCTGTACCAATCATGATAAAAATCATGCAACTGTTTGTATTTAAAATTATCCACAATGTCCATTAGACCAATAGGCAATCTATGTGCATAAATACTATTATTAAACATAGTTGAAAGCGATTGTTGCAATATACGCATAGAGCCATTTTGACGTGTTCTCCACTCTTCTTTTATAACCCCTCGTTCGGCATCTACTTCTTCGTCCGTGAGCGATAAATAATTAGACCAATCATGTAATATTAACAACCCTGTATCTATAAGCTCAGGAGTTGTTGGAATGTTATTTATATTGTACACGGTTTCATCAAAGCCTGTATATGCATTAATATCTCTCCCAAAGACTAAGCCATGTTTTTGTAATGTATCTAAGACGCCTTTTCCTTTGAAGTTCTTGGTACCATTAAATGCCATATGCTCCAAAAAATGAGCTAATCCGCGTTGGTTCTCTTTCTCTAAAACAGATCCTACATTTTGAATTATATAATAACTTGCTACGCCTTTAGTTACATCCGTATTTTTTAAATAATAGGTCATTCCGTTAGCTAAAACCCCTTTTTTAATACTTTGATTTACCGGTAGTGTATCATTTAAGTTTAGGTTTTGTGCTGTACCTATAAAACTTATTGTACATAATAATAGAAATGCTATTTTTTTCATTTTAAATATTTTTAATTTTGGTGTCTTCTAATTAATGTAACCGCTCCACCGGCAGCTATTAAAAAAGGTATAAGTCCTAAGAGCACAATTTTTAGCCATAATATACCATCTCTACTTACTAAAATCCTTGTATCAATGGCTTTTTTTCGTCCAGTTGAAACGGGATATTCATTATTGCTAAACCACTTAAACAATCGCAATGCAAAAGACGTGTTAACATTCTTTGGCGTGTTTCTACTGGCTTGTGCATTACTCATAAAATCGGCATCGCCAAGTATCATGATTTTTTGTTCTTTTAAATTTTCTATTTTTCTTTTTAATTCAATAGCAACAGGCACTTCCACTCGTTTATCGTTTATACTATCAAAAACTATTTTTTCGTTATTTAAATCAAAAGGAGCTATCCTATTCCACGTATTCTTTTTATTACTTACCAATATTGGTGTTACCTCAAAATTGGTAGAATCTGCGTATGAAATCCCCATAGCTCTAGGGCTTACAACAACAGCGTCTTCGTAAAATTTAAACCTAGAAACTGAGTCTTGTTTTGCAAATTGACTCTGTACCAAATCCAATTCAAAATTCTCACTCTCTTGTAACAATACGCCTCCCATAAAAGAAACCCCTAATTTATTTATTATAGGATTGAGTAATCCTTGCTTTTCTGGTTCGCCTGCGAGTAACATATTACCTCCCGCATCAATGTAATTATGTATTTTCTCTAAATCTATATTAGAATACGAATACTTAGGATCTGCCAAAACTAAGACATCCAATTCTAAGGAAATTTCATCTATTTCTTTAAGGTTTATATCAACAACATCAAACCCTGAATTGATGAGTGAGCCTCTAACATTTAACCCTTTTGTAATAAATTTGTAGGAGTCGTCTCCGTTTTTATAAACATCACGTTCTCCATGACCTTTTAAAACTCCAACAACACCTGGTTTTTGCATCAATCTTTTTAAAGTTGATGAAATGTCTTTTTCATTTGGATACACAAAAATATCATCGAACATGCGAAGTGGTATTGTTTGCTCTCCATAGTCTATAAACCGAACGAAGCGATTGTCTTCTGCTTTTAAATCTATTTGTTTTTGAATTTGTTCTGGAGGCAAGACTTTATCAAAATCTATATGATGTACTTTGGCTGCTTTTTTAGCAAGTTCCTGCAAGGTTTTAGTGGTATCTAAATGTGGAACGGTATCATAATAATAAACATAATCCATGGTCATTTCAGGAATAAACCTACGATACATTTCAAAACTATTTAAATCTTTAATTCTGTTTTTAGGTGCTCCAAATTGTACCGAATAATGTAATAAATTCACATAATTAGTTATATGTATAGGATGCTCTAATTGCTTAATAATATCTTGAGATGTTTTCGTAAGCGTTCTATCTTTAAAGCGAGTGCTATCAAAATACTGATTTACCGTTGGCAGTGATGTAATATAGCCTATCGCTATTACCGACAAAATTAAAATACTATAGTTTGCTGTTTTTACTAATACTGATTTGGTTTTACGTTCAAAATTAAGTTTTAAAATACTCAATGTTAAAAACAAACAGATTACTAATAAAAAGTAGATTACATCTTTAGTTCCAATTAATCCGTTTACAAAGTAATTTGTTCTTCCGCTAATCGATAACCAATAAGTAATTTCTCTAATAAAATCATAAGATTGCCCTACGCTACCTATAAAATTAAAAAGTGCTAAAACAGCTAAAGTACTTATTGCAGCTACCACTTGATAATTAGTTAAACAAGACATAAATAGCCCTATAGCTGCATATGCACACATTAATAAATATATTCCAAAAATCCCCCCTAAAACAAAAGGAATATCAATGGCCTCTATTGAAATAACACCTACAATTATAAAGCTAGAAAGCATGATAGCTAACAGTAAATTATAGACCATCATTGAGAGAAACTTACCTAAAACAATTTCTTTTACCGTTACAGGCGAAGAATATAGTAATTTAATGGAACCGCTATTTGTTTCCTTACTCATTAATCCCATGGTTAACAAAGGAATATATAAGTATAAATGACTTTGTACTACGGCCAATATACCATCGTCTCCAGCAAACAAAATTTTAGTAAGTACACTAAGTGGACGCCCTAATTGTTGGTTAGTTTCATACTTATAAAGTAGTTCTGTAAAGGTTAACCCCGTTTGAACAAAAAAGATGATAAGTACAAACCAAGCAATTGGAGAATAGAACATTAAACTGAGTTCTAACTTTGCTATTTTTTGTATTTTTTTCATCCGTTTACGTAATTTTGTTTCTTAGATAGTTGTGCGAAAATAGCATCTAACGAACTTTTTTCAAGTTGAATTTCTGAAAGCTCCCAACCATTTTCTAAACTTAATTTAATGATTGTTTTAGTGATTTCCGGACCAACAGAAAACGTTAATCGAATACTGTTAGCTGTTAAAAATTGTACATCGGTAATTCCTTCAATCTTCATTAATGCTTCAACAGAAGGCGGATTCTCCATAGTAACTAAAACAGTGTCAGGCTTAATATAATTATTAAAAGCATCCATACTATCTTGAAAAACAGTTTCACCATGCTCTATCATCACTATAGTATCGCAGGTGGCTTGCACTTCAGATAATATATGTGTAGATAATATTACAGCTCGGTCTTCGGCAATATTCTTTATTAACCCTCGTACTTCAGTGATCTGATTTGGGTCTAAACCATTTGTTGGTTCATCTAAAACTACCAACTTAGGGTTATGAATAATAGCTTGTGCAATTCCTACACGCTGCTGATATCCTCCTGATAAATTCTTTAAAACACGTTTACTAAAGTGCGTAATTCCGCACTTATTTTTAGCTATCTCAACCGCTTCCTTAATATTTTTTGAAGGAATCGATCTCATGTGCGCACAATGTATCAAATACTCATCTACTGTTAACTCAAAATGTAAAGGCGCTTTTTGAGGTAAAAAACCAATAAGCTTTTTTGCTTCTACAGGGTTTTCTCTAATATCGATTCCATCAATAAGTGCAGTGCCTTCTGTTTGATTTATAACGCCGCATAAAATATTCATGGTAGTAGATTTTCCTGCTCCATTAGATCCTAATAATCCTAATATTCCACGGTTTTTAATTTCAAAATTAATATCTTTTATTGCCCAATCTTTACTATATCTATGAGATAAGTTTTGAATTTTGGCTATGCTATTTTCCATTATTTTATAGTATTAACAATTAAGTTTTCTAATTAGTTACGTTTCCTGTTTAACAAAGTTCGTCCCCCTAAAATAAATAAGAGTAGCGGCAATATTCCTATAAAAAACACTTTAACCCATGCCACTTCATCTTGAGTAATTAATAGTTTATTATCTATTGGTTTTGGTCTAGTGGCATCAATTGGATATTCCCCATTGCTAAACCACTTGAAAGTTTCTTTAACAAATTGATGATTTTCTTTATTTTTTAAATTAGATCTGCTTATTTCCTTATTACTCATAAAATCAGCATCACCAAACACCATAATTTTTTGCTCTTTATTCCCTACGTTCCTCTGGAGTGCTAGTGCGACTAAGGCTTCTGTTTTTGTATTAACATCTTGCTTAAAGCTAATAGAATCTGTTTCTAAATTAATAGATTCAAGCTCATTCCAAACTTCTTTTTTATTCGATACTAAAACTGGAGTAGCCTTAAAACCAAGCGTGTCTTTATATTTTACTGCCATGGTGTTAGGCATACTTACAACACTTTCCGGCTTAACCGAATATCCTAATTTATGTGCTCCGCCTGTTATTTTAGCTTGTAATAAATCGAGCTTATAATCGCCACTTTCTTGCAGTAATATCCCTTTAGAAAACTGAACGCCGATTTCTTCTAGAATAGAATTGAATAATGCCTCTTTATTAGGTTCGCCAGCAATAATAACATTCCCTCCTTTATTTATGTACTCTTTTATTTTATCTAAATTTGAGTCACTATAAGAAATAATAGGATCGGCAATAACAAGAACGGCAAGATCTAAAGGTAAAATACCGTCTTCCAAGGAAACATTAGATATGTTGAACCCTTGATTAATTAAAGATGATCTCGAGTTTAGTTGATTAAACACATTTTTATATTCTTTATCTCCTTTTTTGTCGATACTTCGTTCATCGTTACCTGTTAAAATACCAATGTTAGCCGGTCCAATTAAAATATTTTTAACTGAAGCAGAAATCTCAGACTCTTTAGGGTAGCCAATTTGATCGAAAAACATACGTAAATTAGCTGTTTTCCCATCATACTCTAGTGCACGTACAAACCCATTTAATTCTTGTTCTAAATCTATAATTTTGTTAATTTCTTCTGGAGTCATCACCTCTTCGAAATCAAAACCATAGGCTGTAGATGCCCGTTTTGCACGCTCTAATAATGTTTTATCAGTATTATCTCGTTTATCTAGTGTATAATTGTAATACGGACGATAATCGATTTCTAAATTCGGCAAAAAACGAGTATAATCATCAAATTGCTTTAAATCATATATTCTAAATTTTGGTGAAGCTAAATGGGCAAATTGGTTTATAACATTAGCATAAACTGTTATTTTTACAGGGCCATCAAGTTGTTTTAATAAACTTTGCGTTTGTTCTGTGAGTGTATTTGTTTTAAATCTTGTTGTATCATAATAGCCATTAAGTGTTGGTAACGAACTTAAGTACCCTATTACAAGAACACAAACCACAACTACAGCATACCTTAATGTTTTTGCAACTACACTATAGGTACTCCTACCTGCATTTAATCGCATGATACTTAAAACTAAAAATAAGCTAATAATTAAAATGAAATAAATAACATCTTTACTACTAATTAACCCTGCGATAAAATTATTTGTCCGATCGGAAAGTGCCATCCAATACGTGATATCACGTACAAAATCGATACTCTGTCCTACCGAACTCATAAAATTTAATGCCGCAAACACAGCTAAAGTACTCATTGCTGCCACCACTTGATACGTGGTAATACTAGACATAAACAACCCTATTGATGCATATGCACACGCTAATAAATAAAGACCAAAAATCCCTCCAACCAAATACCAAATATCAATAGACTCAATAGAAATTATTCCTGTAAACACGATACAGCATAAAACCACAACCAATAGCAGGCAATACAAAGCCATAGCTAAAAATTTTCCTAAAATAATTTGCTTATTGGTAACCGGAGACGACAATAATAATTTTATTGAGCCACTGCTTAACTCCCTGCTCATAAGTCCCATGGTTAATAAAGGGATATATAAGTATAAATTATTTTTTACCGAATTAAAAAAAGCATTATACCCCCCAAAAACATCTTTAGTTAGAGCCTTTAAGTTGTTTCCTAATTCTTGACTTGCCGCACGAGTTTCAAGTAAATCAGAAATAGTAACCCCGCATTGTATGGTAAAAATAATTAATATTAACCAGGCTACAGGAGAATAAAATAGTATACTCAATTCTACTTGAGCAATTTTTATAATTTTTTTCATTGGGTAAAAGTATTCTTGTACTATTCTTTTCAAAATAGTATAATTAAATGCCAATCTTATTAGAGTTCCCCCTTTGCTATAACTAATTATAGCGGGGGAAACCTATTAAAATGAAGTATCTTATAATTGAGTGTTCATTGCCGTAATACGATCAAAACCTGTAAAAGTTTTAATGTTAGGCGTGTCTATGTTACCAATACCGGTATTAATTAGAGGAAGTAAATACACTTTACCTTCGCTACCATTATAGGTGGCTGCTAACAAAGCTTTATTATTTAATGGTAAATAGCTTCCTGAGCTTCTAAATGGGTAATCTGCTTGTTGATACACTTGTAAAATAGATAACTCTTCTCCAGCTGGAGCCGTATAACGTTCTTGAACCACTACTGAAGTAGAAGCATAAATTACAGCGTAAATTTTGCTATCTGTAGCATAATACATCACTTTTTGATCATCAAGAAATACGAATGATTTTCCTTGAGCAATATCTGGCGCATTTGTTAAGTTGAAAAAAGCAATTGGAGCTGGAGGAATAGTATTAGGATAATCGCTAGCTCCTCCATCAAATACATAAAGACCAATATCGCCTGTACTTTCATTTTTAAGTAAATGTCTAAAAGCCCCATCAGTGCCTGTACCTGCAGCTAAATTAACCATGTTAACTAGCGTAGCTGGGTTAAACACTCCTGTTGTGTTTTCTGGAATCTCGTATCTGTTGCTGTCTCCAAACTGAGTGATAGAAGGTTGATAAACGAATTTATCAATTGCTTCACTATAATAATTTATCGTTACAGGTGGATTTGCCTTTGGGTTTGTTGCTATTATATCTGGCACAGTGTAACTAGAAGCAAAAGCGCTCCCAAATTTTTGAGAAGCTCCAAAATAAGTTGATGTTAAACTCTCATTATTAATAAACAAACTACCTTGATTTACTTGACCTAACGCCTTTGGATTATACGATGTTTGTGGTACATAAAACAAATCATTATTAGTTCCAGCTAAAGTATAATCTAAAGTTTGTATTCTATAAATCATATTATCTGTTATGCCTAACATGGCATTTTTCCCATATATTTGATAGTACTTTATTTGCTTTGTAACCCCAGGAATAGTAGTACCATTAATTTTAGAATACACATGGTATTTCACACTTTCGCCTTCAAAATCTGTGGTTACATCAGCACTCATAATATGGCTAAAATCTGTTGAAGTACCATCTGACGTTTCAGCGATTACGATACCTTCACCTATATTATTCAGTACGGTTACTGGCCATGCCATAATATATTTTAAATCGGTATTTACATCTGTAACGGTATATACCAATTGATGTGGATAACCTGGATTTGTAGGGGGAAAAGCAATTTCGCTATCTAAGTTACGCACATTACTTAAAATTTGATATGTAGTATCATTTGGTGCTAAATTTATTTTCCATTCATAATCCAATTGACTTTCAGATAACCCTTCAATATTAAGTTTAGGGTTCAACTCTAGGTTATCAAATTGATAAACAGAAATTTTACTAACTCCCGTGGTATCAATTTCTACCCCTGGAATGGTATTTACATCTAGACCACTTTTATCTTCATAACAGGCCTGTACTACTATTGCAAACACTAGCAGGATTACTATATTTAATAATTTTTTCATGAAATTTAATTTTTAATGTTATTAATTAACAAGAATGACAAGTATACTAATTAGTATATAGGTACAATAACCTCACCGGCATGGTCTCCATCATCATGAAGTAAAGGTGTTCCATTGTCTATCTCATACTGTCTTATATAATCTCCAAATGCTTTACCTAAAGCTTGAGCTCCCGTAGGACCTACTGCTCTATAGTCTGTAATTGAAAAATCGGTAAGACCTGTAGTTGCTAAAAACACTCTATAGGCTGCTGAACTTGAATATCTTGTGAAGAAAAACCCAAAATACCTCCATGCAGGAATAACAATTTTATTTGTCCAAATCAGTTTTGTTGTATTCGACTCGGTATTTCCTATAACAAAATCATCTGATGTCATTGAGGCAATATGTATAGATACTGAAGTATCATCAAGTATTGGTGATTTTTTTAACTTTACTAATAAATTACCAGTAAACTCCCCAGCAGGAACTTTTCCTTCAATTATTTCATAGAGATCGGTTGTTGCTGTTGTTAATTCATCATCAAGTACTTCTACATTAAAATAACGATCATAATCGGCGGTATTTCCTATAATAGCCACAGGAACCTCTAAAATATATTCATTTGAAACTTCTTGAATAAATGAATATTGAATAGAGTCATTAACAAAATTAATAGCGGGTGCTGCACTAAAATTATCTATTTCATCTTTTTCACAAGACATGACTAATACTAAGCACAATGTCATTGAAAAGATGGTATATATTATATTTTTCATAATTTCTTAATTTATAAATTAAACATTTAATTTGAGCTTCCTAAACTGAATGAAAAGCATGGCTCAGACAAAATAAATACTTCGCTTGAAGTACTCCCTTGTTTGCTTTTTAAGTCTGCTTTTTTATTAGTTTGAGAAAAATTTAAATTATTGGTTACTGTCATGTCTTCACAAAAATCATAACTTAAAGGCTTACCAGATAAAACGACTGTTGAAAATTCAATAGAACTTTCTGTTTCTTCTTTTTCACAAGAGTTAAAAAACATGAAACAAAAAACAAGTGTAGAAACGGTGTATATTTTATTCTTCATAATTATATATTTTGCTGCGTTTAACATTTATTGCGTATTCCCAAACTGTAATTCTCCATCAGGGTATGGTAAAACGTATACGTTATCATCTAATATAATACCGTCCGACAAACCAAATATTTGTGTTTCACCTGTTCTTTTGTAATAAAAGAATAGTTGCCCTTCGCTTAAAAATTCTTTTTTATATTCTTTTTTAATTTCAAGAATCACTTCTTCTTGTGTTGCTGTATCTGGAATATCTTCGATAATCCCTCTACTACTTCTTACTAAGTTTAAGTAACCTATTGCCTTATCTAATTGTAACGTTGCTTCATTTTTAGCATAGGCTTCTGCTGCTATATAATACATTTCTGGAAGCTTAATTAAAGGCAATTGATTTCGAGAACCACTTAAAAATACATCATCTTGAACAAGCTTTTTATTAAGGACACCTCTTGCTTGTGTTTCCATGAGTGTATTAAATCGTACATCGGCAATTCCTATATTTACATTGTTAGTTTCAAATGTATCATTAGTAAAATTAGAGGTATAAAACAAGGCGTCATAATTTGTACCATCACCTTCTGCCGTTAACAATGGCATGGTATAAAAAGGTAATAAATCCACATCTAAAGAAAATAGAACTTCTTGATAAAATATTTTATCTGCAGATACAGGGTAAGTTGCCGAATTTATTAAGCTTGTAAATGAGTTTGCTATAACTACCTCGGCCGCTGCAGCTGCTTCCGTTTGCTTACCTTGCCATTGAAAAACACGTGCTTGTAATGCTTTAGCTGCATAATAATTCATGCGTTGTTCGCGTTTGTCATAAAAACCTGTTCTATTTACGACATCGTAATAATTTGCGGGTTTATCTGTGGCATAAATAGGATCTTCACTTAGTAACTCTAAAGCTTCATCAAGATCTACTTCCATTAATTTTAAAGTTTCGCTATAACTAAGTTGTGCTGTTATATTTTTGCTGAATACTTTTACATAAGGAATTGTTTTATCTTGTAATATCGCTGGACGATTTTCTAAATTACCCACAGCAAATAAACGCATAACATCAAAATGAACGAAGGCTCTTAAACCTAATAATTCTCCTTTGATAATAGCATAATCAATATCTCCTAAAACATCTCTGTTTTTATCGGCCATTTCAAGTGCTATATTAATATTTGCGATAACATTATAGGCTTTTAGCCAAAGTGCTTTTAGTTGAGCTGTTGAATTTACTGATTGATAATTAAACTGTTGCACGCCAGCATAGTTTGCGCTATTAGAAAACGTAGCATATTGTTGGCTAAGTACATCAACAAGATTCCAGTTCATGTCTTTAGCATAAAGCTCTGGCTCGGTAAGCCCTAAATAAACTCCCATAAGAGCGTCTTTAAACCCATCAACCGATGAAAACTGTTCTTCTGCAGTTATTTGTGTGCTAGATTGTTCGTCTAACCAATCCTCACTACAGGACACTGTAAGTATTAGAAAAGTTAATCCTAATAATATTGTTTTAATATTCTTGTTCATAATCTTTTGTTTTAAAAGTTAGCAGTTAGTGAAAAAGACATAGATTGCGCAAAAGGGTACGACGTACCACGCTCAATTTCTATGGTTGAGAACTGCACTATATTATTGGCATTAAAGCTTAAGCGTAAACGCTCTGCTCCTATAGCATCGGTAATGTTCTTTTGAAAATCATAATATACATTAACGGCTGCAAGATCAAAATCGTTACGGTTTTGCACAAAGCGAGACGTTGGTTTTGTTTGAGAATCCTCATAATTATACCTACCCGTTTCATAATTAAAAAATCTTAAACCTTTAAAAGGAGTTTCTTGCCCTTGGTATTGCCATCTGCCTGTTAAAACACGTTGATCCACATTATAACGTATATCTGCATTTTCAACTTTATCTACTAGAGTTTGGTTATACAATTGCCCGCCACCTAAATATCTAGCGGTAATACTAATACCAAAACCTTCAAACTCACCTGAAACTCCAAAAACACCACGGTACTCAGGGTTACTATTCCCTACAACAACCATATCGTCGGCATCCCATTCGTAGGTAGTGCTGCCATCTTGTTTTTGGTAAATTTCTAAACCTGTTGCTGGATCTATACCTTTAGATGGTACCGCCCAAATAGCATTCATAGACATACCATCTTGATATTTAAGCACCGGTTTATTATTTTCATCATCTGCTGCGATAGCATCTTGAGTTTCATTAAATGCATCCATAGCATCAGAAAGTTCAACAATTTCATTTTTATTGGTTGTAACTCCAAAGTTTACACTAAAAAAGTTACGCCCTTCAGTCCATACTAAATATGAAGTATTAATTTCGATACCTGTATTTTTAACTTTTCCTAAATTTTCTTTCACACTATTAAAACCTGTAGAATGAGGCAATGTGATATCTGTAATAAGATTTTCAGTATAACTTTCATAATAATCAAATCGTAAATTAAGGTTTTCAACTTTTGCATCAAGCCCTAAATTATAATCGAATTTGGTTTCCCACTGTAAACTAGGATTCCCCATATTAAGAAGGTACGATCCCGGATTGTCTTGATAAAATTTATCTTGATAATAACCGTATGTTACAATAGATTGGTTGACATTGAAATTTTGATTACCAGTTGATCCTAAGGACCCTCTAAGTTTTAACTGATCGACAAATGAATTTCTTAAAAAAGCTTCATTATGCATATTCCAACCTAAACCTAAACTCCAAAAGGTAGACCAACGCTTATCTTCTCCAAATTGAGAGGAAGCACTTGTTCTTATGGTGGCATCACTAAGAAATCGATTATCATACACATAAGATCCTATGGCAAGAAAACCTAATTCTCTAGATACACCACTTATTCCAAGTGGTCTAGACTGTAATGCATAACCTTTGGCAAAAGTGATATCATCTAACCGGCTACTAGGAAAACCTGCGGCTGCGTGTACAACTTCTTGGTATTTACGCTCACTTACATTAAAGCCTAAATTAGCAAAAAGGAAATGCTTTTGGATACTTTTGGAATACTGTACATTAAGATCTCCAGACACATTAGAGCTTTTTCCATTATTAACTATATAAGATCCTTTATAAGAGTCTTGAGAACCTAAAAGAATAATACCTATTAGATTAGAATTATCAAACACAGAATGTTGACTAGGTAAAAACACATCGGCATCACTTCGTTTTAAATCAATACCAAAACGTGCAACTGTTTTTATAGATGGTAAAATATCCCATTCTAAATAAAAGTTATTTGCAAAATTTAAATAACTCGATTCATTTTTGGTTTCTAAAGTAGTATCATGAAGTGGGTTTGTTACGCTTACACCATTACTAAAAGTCTCTGAATAATACGGAATACTGCCATCTATATTTCTAGCTCTCCAATACGGGTTCATTTTAGTATAAGTATCAAAACTTCCATAAGGAGATTCTTGTGTATTGTTTCCTGTTACCGATAAACTGTTTTTAAACTTTAATTTATCAATAGTATACATTAGCGTTAGGTTACCGCCAATATTTTCTCTAAACGATCCTTTCATGGCTCCCGTCTTTTTTTGATAGTTTAAATCCGCCAGTACGCTTATATTCTCACTACCTAACTCCACTCCTATGGAATGTCTATGTCCTACACCGGTTTGTAATGGTATTGCCATCCAATCGGTATCTAAACCTTCTTGTGCCAGTTTTAATCTCGTATTATACAATTGCTGAAGCCCTACATAGGTATTAGCATTATTAGATAGATATAGACCATCTAGTGTTTCTGCTTGTAATTTTTCTAACGAATTGGTAAGGTTATAACTTGATAAATCTGGAAGTTCTAAATCAAGATTAGCATTATAAGTTACTCTTACATCATCACCAGTTGGTGTTTCCGTTTCAATAACAATAACACCGTTTGCTGCCTTTGAGCCGTATAATGCTTTTGAAGCGGCATCTTTTAAAATAGTAAGACGCTTAACACGGTTAAAATCAATATCATAAATACGCTCCACTGATACTTCAAAACCATTTAATATAAAAAGTGGTTGATTGGGATTTTGTAAATAATTCCCTTTAAATCCTTCGGTTCCTGAACCTGGAAATGTTGAAGTACCACGTACTTGTAAATCGGGTAAATTATTTGGGTTTGAACCTAAACTAAAATCTTCCACCAAAGCAATCGATGGATCTATGTTTTGTATGGCTTGAAAAATATTTTGACTACCTACTTTTCTTAGCTCTTCTCTTGTTATAGTTACGGCAGATCCTGTAAAACTTTCGGCTTTTCTTTCAAAAACCCCGTTAATAACCACTTCTCCTAACTGATTTAAATCTTCTACAAGTGTTATATTAATCATTGTTTGATTTCCAACCTTAATTTCTTGAGTTTTAAACCCTATACTAGAAAACACTAAAACACTTTCTATATTTGGTACTATAAGGCTATATTCACCATCGATATTTGTATTAGTGCCTACACCTTCACCTTTAATTAAAACAGTTACACCAGGTAATGGCGCTCCTGTTTCGTCAAATATTTTCCCAGATACTTTTCTTTGTCTTCGATCTTCAGAAGATTTCTCTCGGATAAGAATGGTATTATTTGGAGTCACAGTTATGTTAACGTTTCCTCCAGAAAGGCTTTCTTCTAATAATTTATTTAATTTTATTACACCTTGTTTTAGGTGAACTTTTGGAAAATCTTTAAATAAATTTTCACGATAAATAAACATGTAATCGTTTGTTTGCTCTTTGATGATAGTAAAAACTTCATCTACACTAGCTATTTTGTCTTCGGTAATACTAATTTTTGCGTTTTGCGACAAAACATAGTTTGGACTCAAGCTAAACATAGTTGTACATAACAAGAATATAAATGTTCGCATAATAAGTAATAAGAGTTCTTTTTTCTTATAGAAAAGAACATGAGTCAAGTTAATTTTCATAAATTTACAAGTTGTTAGTTAGTTAAACTTTTTAATTAATTAATACAGATCTAAAGGGGGATATAGTCTTTTACTTTCCTAGGGTGCAAACTATTTTCCTCCTTTTTCATTTAATACTTTTATAAATTGTAGTTAGTTTGTTTTCACTTCATAAGTTTTATTTTGAAATTAAACGATTATTTTAAAATGATTATTTTTTCTATAATGGAATACGAGTTAATAATATTAGCATCTTTCATTACGGTAAGAATATCTTCAATAGTGTAATTTTTATTAATTAGTCCAACAAATTTTTGTTCTTCTAGTTCTGTATTCTCAAACATAACATCCATATCATACCATCTAGAAAGCACAACCATAATATCTTTTAGTTTTTCACTTTCAAAATTAAATACACCGTCTTTCCATAATATTTCTTTTCTGGCATCGACTGTTGTAATAACAAATGAATTGTTATTTAGATTGTAATTTGATTGTTGAGATGGTTTAAGGTATTGTCTATTGGAATCTATGTCTACCGCCACTTTTCCTTCTAACAAGGTGGTGTAAATATTAGTTTCATTTTTATATGCCTTAATATTAAATTGGGTACCAAGTACCTCAATTTCTTGTCTATTATGATAAACCTTAAAAGATGCACCTTGATGTTCTTCACTTGGTGTGACATCAAAAAAAGCTTCTCCATAAATAAGTTCAATTTGACGATCTATTCCTTTAGTAAAAGTTACTGGATATTTAATTTTTGTTTCTGAATTTAACCATACCTGAGTACCATCGGAAAGCTTTATAAAAAACTGCCCACCTCGTGGAATTGTTAAATAATTATATTTAATGTCTTTAGTGTTTGTTGAAGTACTATTGTAAACTATTTGTTTACCATCACTACTAACCTCTTCTGTAGCATAAACCACATCTTTTTTCAACTCAACCGATGTACCGTCTTCTAAAGTTAAAATAGCCTTATCTGTACCAGCCGTAATACTATTATTTACAATAACAGGTGCGGATTCAACAGAAGCAGGAAAGGAAGTGTTTCGATTGTTATAAACAAGCCCTGCGGAAATAAGCAACACTATGGAAGCTGCTACCGCATATTTCATTACTTTGAATGATGATATTCTTTTTGTACTGTTAAATTTGTTTTTATTATACTTTTCTTGAACTAATTGCCAAGCTGTATTGGTATCTATCTCCGATACTTTTTTAATATGTGTTTTTTCCCTTTTTAGAAATACAAGTTTCTCATAAAGATGTTTATTTTCCTCAGACTTTTGCAGCCAATCTTGGAATGCTTTCTCCTCTTCTTTAGTAAGGTTAGCATTTATTTTCTTTATTAAAATTTTGTTTTTATTCACCTCTGTTTTATTCAATTAATTAGGACTTACTAATTAGAAGACCAGAAATTAATATTTAGGGTGATGTTTTTTTGAACTATTTTTGAAGTATTATTTTATTTGGATACAAAAATGAGTAAATAGGTATCCTTTAGCTCCTTTCTTAAAGTTTTAAAAGCCTTCTTCATTTGCGTTTTAACAGTGTTTATTGATATCCCAAGTTGGTTAGCGGCTTCTTGATATTTTAAATCGTCTAAAACACATAATAAAAATATTTTTTTACATTGCTTTGGCAGGCCATCTATTTGCTTGTATAACTGAACTTTTTTATTCAAAGCATGTTCATTCTCATCAAAAGTACTTGCTTCATTATAGAAAAGTGCATTTTCATCCAGCAATTGTAATTTATTGTTTTGAGAAATTCTTTTTAAACTAGCATTCTTAACTGCTTTTTTCAGGTAATAATTTAGATTTATTATGTCGTCTTGGTTTTCTCTTTCCAAAATTTTAACAAAAATATCTTGCACGATATCTTCTGCCTCTTTAATATCTTTCACATAAAATAAAGATATCAAACATAACTCTTTATATGCCGATTTAAATTTATTTTCTAAATTAATCAAAAGGAAAAATATTTAATAGTTGAGAGTGCTTTTGCAAGATTGTCTAATACTTTCTGACTTACCTACATTAGCAAATCTATAAAAAATAAATTAAAACTTTTACTATGCAAGAGTGTCAACTTCTGCCAAATACATGAAAAAGAGTTTAAATTATCATGTTTGTAAGTAACACCATAAATAAACCCATATTTTTTAGGTTCTATTCAAAATACCGTAACCATATTTATCAATTTCATATAAATTTAATTATTTCGTTAAAATAAATTATTGATATTAAAAATCATCCTTGTATTTCACCCTTCTATATTTAAAAGTAGCAAACCATTCAGTAAATTATCATATATATCCCAAAAATTACATCAAATGAAGTGAAATTTATTAACCTGAATAAAAAAAAATCTAGTTAGCCCCGCAAAAAGCCCCGTAAACATAATGTTACGGGGCTTTGTTTTTTTAGGTGTTGATTTCGATTAATTTTATTTGGTTTACCAGACTATCGATGTAATTTTTTTTCTTTTAAATATTGTAGTAATTCCTCTGGAAAATCTGTTTGGATAACATTTATGTATTTCTTTTCTAAAAGCTTATCAAACCCTGATTTTTCCTTATGCTTCTCCATATCGTCATATTTACCAAGTGCATTTATCCAGACTCTAGATCCTTGTAGAATCATTTTTTCCATGAGGGGAGCTTTGTAGAAGCTTTCATCTATATGAGTTATATAAATACCATCATACTTAAAAATTCTTTTTATATCTTTTTTATTATACGCTCTAGGCATAATTTTAATTTTAGAATTCATACTACGTAGCAATGGGATTTTCTCATAATCGTATAAATAAAACAAAACTTGGCTCTCCATTCCATATTCTTCAATTAAAGCATACGTTTTACTAATAGCATCGATACTATTCGCCTTAAAATCTACATCAATTAGAATTTTCTCTTTAGTAACTTTCAGCACATCTTCAAAACTTGGAATTTTTTCATTCGTCTCTTTTCCTTTAAATATAAGGTTTAAGTTTTGTAAATCATTCCAGTTTAAGTCATCTACCCTCCCGTTTCCGTTAGTAGTTCTATCTACTGTGCTATCATGCATTACAATTATTTCACCATCTTTAGTTTGCCTAAGATCTAATTCTACAATATCAACTCCTAAACGGATACATTCTTCTATCGCTTTTATAGAGTTTTCAGGATATTCTTGATGAGCTGCTCTATGTGACGCTACTAATACATGTTTATTGTCATGAAAATCTATAAGAATACGATCTACACTGGTGGTTTGTGCTTGAATTCCGAAGTCTAAAAAAAAGCAGAACAGCACCAGTATTTTTGAAATTATTATAATTTTAGTGTTTTTCATTATTTTATATCTACGTAATTCCATAAACACTTCACTACTCTTTGATAAAATCGCTTTTAAACCTCATGAATTCCTGACTTTCAGGATCATTAATTATTTTCTTTGTCCCATCCTCTTTTTTTATTAGGTGAAAGCTATCATATACGCTTCCCATTGGCGTGTATGAATCGTACTTTAAAGTGTTTCCTTCTATTGTTATTATCTGAAAAAGTTGTGTAAATTCTCCGCGCTTAACCATCCAATCTTGATTCTGAGATTCATACATTTTAGGACCACTAACAGAAACAGCATAAATAGCTCCTGCATCTTCAACTACTGTTTTTCCTAAACCTTCATTCGAAGCATAACCTCTGGCGTAAGTATGATCGTGACCTTGTAAAACCAAATCAACATTATATTTATCTATTAAAGGCTTTAACCCTTCTCTTAACTCTTTATTATCTCTTCCTTTTTTAGTTGAATAAATTGGGTAATGCATTGTAATGGTTATCCATTTTTTAGTATTGCTTGCTAAAACAGAATCTAACCATTTTATTTGTTCGTTTCGTGAGTACTCACTATTAATAAAACTTTGTGCATCAATAGAAATCAATTTCATACTTTGATAATCTAAAGCATAACAAGTTTCTTTAAGCTCTTCTATAGGTGCATTTTCAGGCAAAGTAAATTGTGGTCTCCATAAGGCTGATAATTTCTTTCGTTCTACAGTTTTATCATATTCATGATTTCCAGGCGTCATGACACTAGGTACTGTTGCATGTATAAAACTCCCCGCATAAAACCACTCTCCCCATTCTCTATCAGATTCACTATGATTAATTAAATCTCCAGCATGTAGCATAAAATCGACCTCTGGCATCATTTTGTATGATTTACGAAGAACTCTAGACCACATAGATTTCACATCGTTTTGTGCATCTCCAAAATAAATAAAACTAAAAGGTTCGCTTTTGTTTGATGAAGGCGTTTTTATTTGAAACCATTCGCTCCAAGTATCATTGTTTTTATTCCCATCTCCAACTCTATACACGTAATTAGTGCCTGGTTTTAAGTTATTAATAATTGCAGAATGATATGCTGCTTTTACCAAAGGTTCTTGGTCCCTAATATTTTCTACAGCTATGAATTCTGTTTTGGCAGTAAATTGTTGCTTGTTTTTATCCAGTAAAAAATCTGGTCCATGAGTTTCTTCTGCTACCTGTACGTATGCAGTGTCAACCTGTTGGTTTGTTCTCCAGTTTACAGCAAAACTGTGATTAGCATCTTCCGTTAAACTCACAATTATTCTATCAGGTGTTTTTGATGGAAATATAATTTTATGTGCATCTACATCGGACATTGATGAATATTGTGAATGGAAATGATCATGATCTTCATCATGAGCATTAGATTCTTTTTTTGCTGTTTTACAAGCCATTAAAGCCATAAACCCTAAAAGCACTAATGTTGTTTTTTTCATGATATTCATTTATTTTTTTCTATAATTTCTTCAACCTTATTATTAAGTAGTTTTTTGTTTCCACCTTTTCCTTTTATCAAGGTAAAACTGTCATATAAGCTTCCTTTTGTGGTATAAGCATTATATTTTAACGTATCGTTTGAAACGCTAATAATTTGAAATAGCTGCGTGTGTTTCCCTTCTTTAACCATCCAGTCTAAATTTGATGAACCTGCCATTTTTGGGCCACTTACAGATATGGCGTAAATGGTTTCTACGTTGTTAACAACCGTTTTTCCTAACGCATTGTTAGATGCATGACCTCTTGCATAACTATGATTGTGACCTTGTAATACTAAATCCACATTATACTTGTCAATTATAGGTTTCAAGGCTTCTGATAAATCTGTATTTCCACGACCTTCTATTGTAGGTAAAATGGGATAATGTATGGTTAGAGTTACCCATTTTTGAGTATTAGAAGCTAAAACAGAATCTAACCATTTGGTTTGTGCTTTTTTTGAATACTCATGAAGTTCAAAGCTTCTAGCGTCTAAAGATATCAATTTCATGTTTTGATAATCTAGAGCATAACAAGCTTCTTTTAATTCGTCTAAAGGACCATTTTCAGGTAATGTAAATTGATGTGTCCATAACCGTGATAATTTTTTATTGTGATATTCATGGTTTCCAGGAGTCATAATACTAGGTACCGTGGCGTGTATAAAACTTCCTGCATAAAACCACTCGCCCCATTCTTTATCAGATTCACTATGATTGATTAAATCTCCGGCATGATACATAAAATCTACCTCAGGAATCATTTGGTACGATTTACGAATCACTCTAGACCATTCGGATTTTACTTTTATTTGGGCATCTCCAAAATAAATAAAACTATAAGGCGCATTTTTGTCAATATTTGGTGTTTTTATTTGAAACCACTCACTCCATCCATCATCATTTTTACGACCATCTCCTAGGCGATAGACATACGTTTTCTCAGGTTCTAAATTTTTAATAATTACTGAATGAAACGCTGCTTTTACCAAAGGTTCATCATCATCAATATTTTCTGTTTCTAACCCTTTTGTTTTAGCTATTATACGCCTAACCTTGCCTTCTGATAAAAAATCTGGACCATGGGTTTCTTCGGCTATTTCAACATAAGCGGTATCAATTTGCTGGCTAGTTCTCCAGTTTACAGCAAAACTATGTGCTGGATCTTCGGTTAAATTAACAATAATTCTATCTGGTGTTGTTGATGGAAAAATTATTTTATGAGCTGGAATATTAGAATATAATGGGTAATGTGTATGTTTTTTATGGTGTTCATGCTTATGTTTTATGCTAACACAACAAGTAAATACCAATAATGATAATAGAAAAAAGAGTGTTTTTTTCATGAAGATATTTTTCTTAAAAAAGAAAACAGGAGTCTAAATGACTCCTGTTTTAAAGTGTTATTTATTGTAATAACCACATTTTAGACCATTGATCATTTGTAGCTGGTTGCAGTCTATTAATGGCATCCAACATGTTTTCTTCATTATAAGAATCTATATACCAAAACCGAACAGGCGTTTGTTGGCCTTTAGTTCCAGCTATAATATTGCTATTTAAATTAGGAAATCCTGTTCTTCTAAAATCAAACCAAGATTCTGAAGTCAACCATAATGCAATCCATTTTTGATGCATAATAGGCTCTAATTTATTGGATGCGTTGTCAAAAATTTGTTTCGCATTCGCAATATATTCTGTTTGATTAAAATTCAATAACGTATGGTTTGCTTCATCATAAATGGTTTCCGCATCACCGTCTGTAATTTGGTATTGATCAAAGGATAGTTCTATTCCCTCTTTATAATGTTCATAAGCATTATTAGTTATGTAACCACGACTACTTGCTTCTGCTAATAAAAATTTAACTTCGGCCGAAGTCATAAAAATAGATTTTACTAGTTCATGATTATTTTCGGCGTACATGTCTGCTAAATAAGAAGCATGCGGATTTGCTGCAGCATTTAAATACACGTTTTCATCTAAGCTTGCAACATCATTTTTGTAATCACTTAAAGTACCACCAAGGTTAAAATCATTTGGAGCACTTAAAGAAACTGCAACTCCTACAAATAAATTGGTGTTAATGTCATTCTCTTGATTATCATCACTATTTATTGCGTTGATATCAATATCTACATAACGCTTTATTCTATTGTTTTCTAAAACTACTTGATTTGTTGTTCCTTGTGCAAGTTGCACATCAACAGGTCTAATCCATTTGGTTAAACGCGGGTCTTTTAAATCAATTAAATCATTTACAATGGTAGAAGAAGGTTTTCTACGATAAAATTCAGATCTGTTACTCCAATTTAAAGGTCCTCCAGGCCAGCTATTATCAATATCTGTTCCTATGTATGACACCACTGCATTATCATCATTATTTTCTAGAATAGGAAATTCGTTAGCATTGTTAACAATAGCAGCTATTTCTGATGAAACATTAATATCAGCATCACTTTTTTCAGACAACCTCAGGTAAAATCTTAGGAGCAACGAGTTGGCTAATTTTCTCCATTTTTGCCCATCTCCATGATACATTATATCTGCATCTACCGCCTCTGTAATAACTCCTGTGTTTTTTAAAAGTGTATTGGCTTCTTTTAAACTAGTAAGAACTCCAATAAAAACATCTTTTTGAGCATCATACACAGGCTTAAAAAACTCATCGCCGCCGCTTTCTGCTTGTAACGCTTTACTATAAGGAACATCACCAAAGGCAGAAGTAATAAAACCGAATTGATAAGCTTTAATAATTAAAGCAACTGCTTGATAATAGTTTTTTACTTCATCCGTTTTTTCAATTTCGGCTCTTTGATAAATATAGTCGCTGTCTTTTAAAGGTTGATAAAAATTATTAAAATCAGTACCTCCCCATTGGTAGTTATTTTCTTCATAACTGGTAAAATCTCTTTGTAAATACTGAGTAGCAGCAGATAGTTCTCCTTTTTCAAGAGAAAAATTAGTATTTATTTTAGCAGATTCTGAAATAATTCCTGTTAATACAAATTTAATATCTACTGCAGTATCTGGAAGTGTATTAGGACTGATGTTAATATCGTCTAAAGATTCACTACAAGATGTTACCACAAGCATAATCATTGATAGTGCTATCGTGAATATATTATTTTTCATTTTGTTTTGTGTTTTTATATTAAAAGCTAACGTTTAATTTAAATCCCATAGGTACTGTCCATGGAGTAAGATTCCATTTTTCGAAACCTTGGTTACCATCGTTATATGCTGTTTCTGGATCTATACCAATATCGGCTTTTGTCCATAACATGATGTTCTTTGCGTATACCGAAAAAGAAATGTTTTGAGCTGAAATATATTGTGCTATATTATCTGGAAATTTATAAGTTAGGGTAATATCTCTTAGTTTTACAAAAGAAGCATCGTACATAAAAGTATCTCCGGTTCTCCAAAAACTTCCACTCGACTCTACGACTCTGTAAGCATCAAAAAACTGAGTGTCAGGCCCTCCAAAATTTTCAGTATAAGTACCATCTCCATTATCAATTACACCAGGGAAGAATACACCGTTATAATTTCCATTGTATTCAAAACCTCCTAAATCTTGATTTCTACCACCAACCCAAACATTGTTGTCTCGATAAATAGGGTTTGATTTAATTTCGTTAGCCAGTGCAGTTCTGTCTCCATTAAAAGAATTAGCATTTAATACACCTGTAAACGTACTTGTACTAATACCGTTATTCCAGCTTTCTATTTTACCTGAACGTGCCATTCGTTTCATAGACTCAGAAAAGAAATCGCCACCTTGCCTCCAATCTAAACTAGCAGATAGCGTGAAGTTTTTGTAAGTAACAGAAGTATTAAACCCTACAGCAAAATCGTTATTAAAGTTTCCTACTTTTTTCTGGTTTTCCTGAGCTCTTTCTACTTCCCATCTACCGTTAGAATCTAGTATATTCCACCCCTTGTATTCGCCTTCTTCTACTTTTTTAACATAAGGTGAATATAAGTCACCAATAACGCCACCTACTTTCGTAAAGGCTCCCATATCGGTTCCTCCTCCAAAAGACACTCTATCAATACCATCTACCAAAGCCACTAGTTTACTCTGTTGTTTTGTAAAGTTAAAGTCCATGTTCCATACTAAATCTTCTGTTTTTATAGGCACTATATTTAAACCTAATTCAACGCCATAGTTTTCCACATTACCAGCATTAATAGTGGTGCTTGTGTAACCTGTTAAAGGAGATACAGCTACATTTAAAATTTGATTTTTATTTTGTGTTTTGTAATACGTAGCATCAAAACCTAAACGGCCATTAAATAGTTTGATATCTGTACCAACTTCGTAAGACGTTGCTATTTCTGGTTTTAAATTGGTGTTGGGCATACTACTAGGCAGTGAATACGTAAAATCATCTCCCCAATAGCCTTGAGATAAGGTAGGGTTAATTAAATATGGTGAAGTATCTTTACCAACTTGCGCCCAACTGGATCTTAGTTTAAAAAGAGATACCCATTGTGGCATATTTACAAATTGAGACACTAATACACTTGTTGAAACTGAAGGATAAAAATAAGATCGGTTTTCTTCTGGTAAAGTACTAGACCAATCGTTACGGGCAGTAATATCTATATAAGCATAATCTTTATATCCAATAGAAACCATTCCGTAAGCACTGTAAACAGCTTTTTTATAACTAGCACTATTATAAGATAATCCACCTCTTGCTACGTTAGACAAAGTATAAAGTCCTGGTAAAACCAAATTATCTCCGCCAGAGCTGATAGAAGTGCTAAGTGTATTTAAAATATTTCCACCTATAGATGGATCAATTCTAAAATCTCCTATTTTCTTTTGATAAGAAAACAGTACATCAAAATTAGTTTCTCTAGAATTGCTATCACTAATATCGTAAGAGCCAAAAGGTTTACTGCTTCCAAAACCATCATAAGACCAAGGTCTAATAATTTCTGTTCTGTTACTAGTACTACTGTTAGATACTCTTGCCATTGCATTAAAATCATCATTGATTTCCCAATCTAATTTGATGTTTCCAAAGCCTCTAATTTTGTCAAATTTATTTATTCGCTCATTAGCCGAAAACCAAGGGTTGTTGTATCCTTCTGTAATTTTTCGCTGTTGTGCATTGTTTACCTCCCAATAATTATCTTTTAAATCGTTAACATTAATGTGTGGAGCAATGTTATAAATATCAAAGTACTGATCATTACTTCCTATAGATTTAGAAGGATAGTTTTCTGAATTTGGATTAGAAAGGTTAATGTTTGTAGAAACAGTTACTTTATCTGTAATATTAAAACTAGTTGCTAAATTCGCTCCAATTTTTTGTAGTTCTGTACCAGGTGTAAAACCTTCTCCTTTTAAATGAGAGATAGACAAACGAAAATTTCCTTTATCATAAGCTCCAGAAACACTTACATCGTTAATGGTAGTGACTCCTATTTTAAAATAATCTTCTAAACTATTATCATAAAATTTTAAAGGTGTTTCTTCACCGTTACTATTCCATTGCACTGCATTTGTGCCTTCTTCAGCACCATACCAATGTTGCCAAGTAGCTTCATCAAACAACCCTTTTTGTCCGTTTGTAAATCTATTTTGTAAGTCTATAAATTTATAAGGCGCGTTAAAAGTTGTGGTGGTGTTAAATGTTACTCCAATTCCTTTTGTAGCATTTTCACCAGATTTTGTAGTAATTAATATAACCCCGTTCCCGGCTCTAGAACCGTACAAAGCTGCGGCACTCGCTCCTTTTAAAACAGATATATTTTCTATATCCATAGCGCTAATATCTCCCATGACATTAGTATCTCCAACTGGAGAACCATCAATAACCACTAGGGGCTGATCGTTTCCGGTTAAAGAGGTTTTTCCTCTAATATAAACGTAAGTTTCATTGTTTAAATCGTTGCCTCCGCGACGAATATCTAAACCAGAAATTTTGCTAGACAAGCCGCCTAAAACATTTTCTTGTGGAACAAGATTTAGTTTTTCATCGTTTATTTCACCTACAGAATACCCTAAAGCTTTCTTTTCTCTTTTCATACCCAAGGCAGTAACTACAACCTCTTCTAAATCGGCAGCATCTTCTTTTAAAATAATATTCAAGTTACTTTGAGTATTAATCAAAATTTCTTGACTTGAATAACCCATAAAAGAAATAAGTAAAATAGCATTGGTATCTGAAACAGCTATAGAAAACCGACCATCAAAGTTAGTTACTGCTCCATTAGTTGTTCCTTTTTCAATTATCGATGCACCAGGAAGCACTATTCCGTTTATATCCGATACAGTACCAGTAACAACGCGTTGCACACTACTTTTAGTTACTTTTTTTATTAATATCTGTTTCTCATTTATTTTATATTCAAAGTGCCCTTTAGCTGCTAAATCATTTAATAAATTAACCAATTTGGTTTCTTTATAATTAACTGTAAAGGTGCCTGAATCTTCAATAACCTTTTGCCCATAAGAGAAATTAATATCGTGTTCTTTTTTTATTTTTGAAAAAATAGTTGTTAGTTTAGCATTTTCTAGATTAATGCTTATTTTTAATTCCAATACGCTCTTATAGCTATTTCCGTAACTGGTAACAGGAATTAAACTTATTATAATAAATAGTATAAATAACTTAGATAAGTAATTTTTAAATTTCATTTTAAGTGTTGTTTTGTTATATATTTCGACGCTTTTTACCGGAAGGGTCTGTGACCGCAGACTCTTCTTTTTTGTTCTCAATTTTATTTAACTTCTATCATATTATTTTGTTTTAAGGTTAATTTTAAGTCGCTTATGTAGTTAATTTTTTCTAATAGCTTCTCTAAACTTTCATTTTTCTTTATGGTTAATGACATTTGAATGTTTCCCTGTTCCTTATTTGTAAATTGAACTTGAGTTCCGTAATTTATTCTGATGAAATCTGCCAATGCTTTCATACTCACTTTTTCCAAATAAATACTTTCTTTAAACCACGATACAGCAAGTTCATGTGGTACTTTTTTTGTTGTGAAAGACTTTGAACTAATTTTATATTTAGTTTGTTGATTAGGTTTTAAAGTAACAGCGTTAACGGCGTCAAACACTTCTACTACACCGGTTGCAACAGTTACTTTTATTATGGAATCATTATCCGAAATATTAAAACTAGTACCTAACACCTTTGTTTTTATATTCTGAGTTTTAACTATAAAAGGTTTATTCTCGTTCCTTTTTATTTCAAAAAAAGCTTCACCTTCTAAATCTAAATGTCTTGTTCCCCTAAAGTTGTTATTATATTTTAGTTCACTATTTTTATTTAGAAAAACAATACTACCATCTATTAAATTCACTTTTTTAACTTGATCAGATCTATTTGTTACTATTAACATCTCTGAGGTGTTATTATGTTGTTTAAGAAAGAAAAAACTACTTAAACCAATAAGTAAAACCATAGATGCTGCCACCCCTATTTTATAGATATTTTTTCGTTTTATTTCTTTCTTAATAGCACGATATATACTTTTTTCAACTTGTTTTTTTTCCAACTCACTAAAAAAAATATCATTTTTAGATTTATTAATAGCCTCTTTTTCATAGGCTATTAATGAAGCTTCTTCTTCCTCAGTAATTGTTTTATTTAAAAATTTATCCAAAAGGAATTCAAATTCTTTTTCAGTCATAATAAAGTATCTATAGGTATATACCTCAATAAGTAGTGTACACGTAAAAAAAACATTAAACTTTACGTTATGTTAATATTGAGTTTATTTAAAGGAATAAAACAGCAATTAAAACAAGCTTTCTATAAGCCCATTTCACTTTTTATGCTTCTAATTGCTAAGGAAATTTGAGTTTCAACAGTACGTTTCGAAATACCTAACTTTTGAGATATCTCGTAATTATTAAGCTCGTTATAACGGCTTAAAGTAAAAACTTGTTGACGTTTTTTGGGTAAGTTATCAATGGCGTTATTAATACTTTTTTGGGTTTCTTTCAATTGCAGATTATCCAATATTCCACTCGCATGTGGAGTTTTAATCGTGTTTAATAAATCTATATCTGTTTTATTAAACTTATCATCTCTAAGTTCCTTATAAACTCTAAAACGAATGGCTTTAATTAGATAGGCCTCTATATTAGTACTTTCAATACTTAATCGTCTTTCCCAAAAATCTATAAAAACCTCTTGAACAAGGTCTTTAGATAAATCTTTATTTTTTAATAATGAAAATGCAAGCGCATACATACGTTCCCATAGCCTATTGTATAGTATGGTGAAAGCGGACTCATCCGAGTCTTTAATCTTGTACATTAATTCTTTAAAGAAATTAATATTATTCGACTGTCTTTGCATGTAACAAATCAAGTCAAAATTAAAAGAATCTAGATTACCTAAAAGTAAAGAATTTGTTAAGATGATTAATATTGATAAGTCATCTTACGACATAAAATCTGTTGATTAATAATTTCATTCAAATTAATCAGACACCTTTACTAATTTAAAAACAGCACTTTCCAATGGTTTTCGTAAATCAATCTTAACGCCTCTATTCATGAGAATATCTCCTGAAACTACCTGTTCATTAAATTGAATATGTGATTTGTTACCTTCTTTATTAATTTCGTTAACCTGATAAATGGCGGATTTATCCAAACCTTTCATCCTTACGAAATTACGCTCATATCTGCGATGAAAATCATGGCTATAAACCATTAATACCGCTTCTTCTTTGCTCTGAGAGACATAATTAATGGCTGCGTAACCATCGGTATCATATGGTGATTGTAACCTATAAAGATCTCCAAACTGAATTATTGGTCTGATGTCTTTATAAAATTTAATACCATTTTTTGTAAATTCCAGTTCCTCAGATTCTAAATCACTAGGGCTTAATTCAATACCTAAACGACCACCAAAAGCAACATCAGATCTGAATTTTAGAGATGTTTCTCTACCTGTTTGATGATTTGGCGACTTTGTAACGTGAGCCCCCATGGCAATGGGCGGGAAAAAATGATTTGTGCCCCATTGGATAAAAATACGCTCGTAAGGATCGGTATCATCACTTGCCCAAAATTCATGTGTATATTTCATTGAAGCAAAATCAACGCGTCCACCTCCTGATGCACAGGCCTGAAAAATGACATCTGGATATTTTTCAAAAAGACGTTTAAAAACAGATTCTAAACCACGGCTGTAGTCAATCCATAAATGCGATTGTTTTTCCTTTTCTAAATAAGTAGAACCAAAATTCTGTAAATGACGATTGGCATCCCATTTAATATATTTTATACGTGGGTGCAAGCTTAAAACATCATCAACAACACCAAAAACGAAATCTTGAACCTCAGGATTGGAAAGATCTAACAATAACTGATTACGTTCCAGCAATCCTTTCCTATTATTGAGTCTTTGTACAATCCACTCTGGATGATTTTCTGCTAGCTCACTTTTAGGATTTACCATTTCGGGCTCCACCCAAAGACCAAATTTCATCCCTAATTTTTCAGAATGATTAATAAGATCATCTATACCTTTTGGTAGTTTTTCCTTATTAACCTGCCAGTCGCCCAGTCCCGCTCTAGATGAATTTCTTGGATACTTATTTCCAAACCAACCATCATCGAGAACAAATACTTCCACGCCCATTTCAGAAGCACCATTCATCATTGCTTTTAAGCGTTTAGCATCAAAACTAAAATAGGCACCTTCCCAACTATTTAATACTATTGGGCGCAATTGGTCGCCATCTTGTAAATTATATTTTCTCGCCCATCGATGTAGGTTTATGGATGCTTTGTTTTTTCCTTCTGAACTATACGTAAGCACCATTCGTGGAGTTTCAAAAACGGTGTTTGGTTTTAATAAATAATCTGAAGCAAAGGGATTAATACCTCCCACTAATTGGCAACGTTCCTGATCATCTATTTGAAAAGATAGTCTGTAATTCCCCATCCAAGCTAACGACCCAAAAATAACTTCCCCAGAATCCTCTGCCGATTCTTGATTCAGAGATAAAATAAACGATGGATTTTCATATTCAGTAGTACGAACGCCACGTTTTGTTTCAATACTTTTTATTCCATTTGTCAACTTTTCTTCAGTCATTCGCATTTCGCGAGCATGGCTTCCATTAAAATGTGATAAGTAATAACTTTCGGACTTAAACCCAATTGCTGAAGAAGCAAATTGTTCTAAACGAACTTCTTGATCTTCTTTATGTGAAATGCTTGTCCACTGCTCAATGACATCTTCATTTTGATATGCCTTAAAATGTAAATCAACAAAGAACGGCAGTTTTTCATCCTTTAAATATATGGTTGTATTTTGAATGTTTCCTTCAGTATTCTGTTCGTGCGACTGATAGATTAAATCCGTTGCCATTGTTCCGTCGGCATGTGCTGCAATAATAGCAACTTCATCTGAGCTCCCATTTCCAAAAGAAGGATAAGCTTCATTAAAAGCAGGTCTCATTTTTTCAATTCCATTTAATAAATCAAGTTTTTTACCGTAATGAAATTGGTACACTTTATTCTTAGAAACATGATAAACGAGCGATGAGTTTTCTGTATTAATATGTATAACCTGAGCATTTAAAGTTGTAAAACATAATACAAGAATGAATAAGTGGAAATATTTTAAATTTTCATTCATATCTATTTTTGATAGTTTGGATTTGGCATAGGTATTTTCGCTTCTGTTTCCTCTAACCATTCCGTCAACATGGAAGACATCGACTCACGAATTTCTGGCAAGATATGAGCTAAATTATTCTCCTCGCCTTCGTCGTTCTCAAGGTTGAATAATTCATTTGAAGCATCTTCAAAATAATGAATGAGTTTATACTTTCCCATTCGAACTGCTGCTGCAGGTTTACCACCTTGATTGCTATAATGTGGAGCATGCCAAAAAATAGGCCTTTGCTCAGGTTCTTCTTCAGTAAGGAAAATGGGGCTAAAATCAACACTTCCCGGCATTTCTTTAATAGCTCCACAAACAGAACTTATGGTAGTCATAAAATCATAAGAAACAACCGGGTATTCACTGGTACTGTTAGCTTTAACTTTGCCCGGCCAGCTAATCATTAAAGGAACTTTAATTCCACCTTCATATAAATATCCTTTCCCTGCTCTATATGGGTAATTGCTAGTTGCAGGTGTAAAGGCACCCTCCTTAACCGATAAGCCTCCGTTATCACTTGTAAGCACAATAAGGGTGTTTTCTAACAGTTTTTCTTTTTTCAAATGCCCTATGAGATATCCTATATTTGTATCCAAAGTTTCAATCATGGCGGCATAACGAGCATTTCTGTGATAAACAGGATTTGTTTCTTTAATCTTTTTCTCGTACTTATTTAACAAATCTTCTTTTGCCCATAAAGGGATATGCACCGCATAGTATGGTAAATATAAAAAGAAAGGTTCTTCCTTTTTGCTATCAACAAAATCGATAGCTTTTTTTGTAATCAAATCTGTTCTATATTCTGGATGTTCGTCGATGTTAATAATACCAGGCTTAGATTGCTTATCTGCCGATATTACATAATCAAAACCTTGTTTATTGGCAGAATAAGCATCACCTCCTAGGTGCCATTTACCAACAATTCCCGTGGCATACCCTTCCACTTTTAATACTTCGGCAATAGTAAGCTCATTTAAATTGAGTCCCTTACCATTTTCTGGAGGTATAAGCGCGTGCTTGTCCGTTATTTTAAATTCTCGCCCTCTAATATGCTCTGTAAGTCCAGTGCTTACAGGTGGTTTACCCGTTAATAAACTTGCTCTTGTTGGAGTGCATACATGCCCTGCAGAGTATGCGTTGTAAAATATCATTCCGGATTTGCCAAGTTTGTCAATGTTTGGTGTTTCGTGTAAATCACTTCCGTAACTACCTAAATCGGAATATCCCATATCATCAACCAATATAACAATGATGTTCGGTTTAGTTTCTTGTTTAGACTGCCCATTGGAAAACAAGCTATATAAAGAAAAAATTAACGCAACTGAAATTTGGCATAAAGGGGTATTCATCGTAAATTTTATATTATAGGTTATTACACTTTTTTCATTTAGTTAATTAAAATCTGTTTTTAGTATTCCTTTTCTCTTGTTAAAATCTCCCTGACATTATACTTTAGGTTTAGTTCACAAGCAGTGACCTCCTCTAGGAGTCATTTCGGCTTTAATTATACCAGCGCTTTTTTAATGTTTGACGCCCTCATTTGGTAATCTTCAGTGATAGTTAACAATGTGTTTCAGGTATACCTAGCATACACACTAATCTGCCATGAAATTATTGAATGCGTCTGTAATATCAACTGGGTCTCCCATTTCATTTTGCAGAGTTTTATATTCTTGGAAAAGCAGGTTTAAGACATCCTTATATTCCTTTTTATTCTCTGCCAAATCCACCATCTCTAAAGGATCATTTTGCATATTATATAACCGAACAACATCAATAGTTGGATAAACAATCATTTTATACTCTTCTGTTCTGTACATGCGCTGTGCTCCAAAATAGGCTCCATACACAACAGGATTGCTGCTTTTATCGGTTCTACCTGTTGCTAAAGGTAATAAAGTATTAAAATCAATCTGTTCGGGTTTTTCAATTCCTGCTATATCAAGCGTTGTGGCCATAACATCTTGCAAATACACAAACGAATCTACTATTTTTCCTTTAGGCACATTTGGTCCAGACATTAATAAAGGTACGCGCATACTACTATCGTACATATTTTGCTTCCCTATAAAACCGTGGTCTCCTACCGCTAGTCCGTGATCTGCAGTGAAAAATATATACGTATTATCTGCCTTTCCAGAAGCTTCAAGCGCATCTAAAATACGACCTATTTGTTGATCCATATGGCTAATAATGGCGTAGTATTCCTGTCTATTTACTTTTACCGAATGTTCCGTTCTTGGAAAAGGAGCCAATTTTTCGTCACGAAGTTTCCTCCCCGCACCTGCGGCTTCATTGTATGGGTATTCTGGAATAAAATTTTCAGGAACATCAATTTTATCAACTGGGTACATATCAACAAACTCTTTAGGCGCTTGCCTTGGATCGTGAGGTGCATTGAAAGCTAAATACATGAAAAAAGGTTTATTACTAACTTTAGCTTGTTCTATAAACGAAATTCCATCGTCGGCCAAAACCTCGCTCCAATGTTTACCTCCTTTCCAATAACCTCCATTGATACTATCATATGGCGACCAAGTATCAGGCTTTCCTTCACCAAAACTCCTTAAATAACGTTCGTTTTTTTGATTGGGCATCCCTGGTCGTACATTTGTAGAATAATCAAAAATTTCTCCAGGTTTTACTTCTCCTACATGCCATTTTCCTGCCATATATGTTTCATAACCAGCTTCTTTCAAATATTGAGGCCAATATTTTTCTGGTTTTTTAAACGCAATTTTATATTTCGACTTTGCTTTTGGTGCATTTTTATCGTTTATATTATTTCCTTTTTTTGAATAGGATGCTGCTTTCCAAAGATAACCGCCTGTAACTAACATAGTTCTACTTGCGACACATACAGCAGGCGTAAACGATCCTTGGTTGAAAGTATGAGAAAAAGAAACACCATTACTTAAAAGCCTATCCAAATTTGGTGTTTTTACCGGACAATTATTTAATGCCCCTATGGTATTAAACATTTGATCGTCTGCAAAAAGAAATAATATGTTAGGTTTTTCTACTTTAGAAATAGTTGTTTTCCCTTTAGAATTACAACTAATACAGATGCTTATAATTAGTAATATTAGTGTGTTTTTCAATGTGCTAATCTTCATTTTTTTAACTATTTTTTTTAATGGTTACCATCTAAATCTACCTTCTTAGTCCCTTCTAAAGCTTTACTTGCATCTGTTTGAATAACGCTTGGTGTATGTTGGTTGGTATTTGTTTGAACTTCAAAAGACCAGGCATATTCACTTTTCCCAAGGTCTTTGGGTGGAATAATTTCTAACCCTTCTGCTGTTATGTTCCAAGAAACCTCAGTATTTGCACCTAACAATTTCACTGATTGTACTTCGTTTTTAGTCCAGCCTTTGGTAGCTTCTATAACAATAGGCGCTGTTGGTTCATCTAAAGCAATAACGAAAAGCTTTGTTCCTTTGGTTGTAAAAGCTAAATTTCCGTTTGTTTGGTGATTTTCTTTCCAATACCTCGTGCTATAAATCGCTTCTGCATTAATATCTAACCAATTCCCCATTTTATTAAGCAAAACCAATTGTTCATCAGGAATGGTTCCATCGGCTTTTGGCCCAATATTTACTAAAAAATTTCCATTTCTAGAAATAACCTCAACCATTTCATCAATAATAGCATTGGCGGTTTTATATTTATCATTTTCTAAATAGCCAAAAGAAGTACCGAAGGTTGTACAACTCTGCCATTTTGGACCAATAACCTTTAATTTTAAATTATCTTTTTCTAAACAACCAATACCGTCCGGCCAATTTCGGTTTTTACCTTTGTTGTTTACATAAACTTCCTGATTGTTCGCGTTACCGTTATTCATAAAATCGGTAATCATTAATCGGCATTGATCGTAGAAATATTGAATTTCTGGCTTAAATACTTTAGGTTCTACCTGTGTATTATTACCATCTCTTGTAAAAATAGGAATATCGTCAATCCATAAAAAATCGGGTTGATATTTATTTTGAATTTCCTTCCATCGTGCGACATACTGATCTGTTGCAAATTTACTAAAACCAAAAGGCCCGTATAATGATTCTGCCTCAGGATTCCTGCTAATTTCCTCCAAAATATCCTCTCGAGCTTTTGCATCAACTTTATATTTTTGTGTAGTAAAAAAACTAGTATGTCTTTCTCTATGATATGATGGAGCATATTTTAAACCTTGCTTTTTAACCGCTTTTCCTAAATCGCCAACCAAATCGCGTTTAGGGCCTTTATCCATGGCATTCCAAGGTGTTAAGTCAGAATCCCAATTAGCCCAACCATCATGATGTTCTGCGGTTAAAACGACATACTTTGCTCCTACTTTAGCAAACAATTCTGCCCATTTATCTGGGTTCCAATTTTCGGCTTTAAACTCTGGAATAATGTCTTTGTATCCAAATTCTGGTGGTGCTGCTCCCCAACGTTCTCTTAAATACGGATAATAATAAGTGGAATCCTCATAAATCATTTTAGGAACATGTTCTGCATAACCTCTTCCGCCTTTACGATGACCAATAACGCTGTAAGGTCCCCAATGGATAAAAATTCCTATTTTACCATCGTTAAACCAATCTGGCACTGGCATTTTCTGGAGCGCTTCCCAGCTGCCGTCGTAAGGCAATTGAACGATTTCTTTTTTCTTTTCTTTTGAATTACAAGCCCATAAAAGAAAAGTGGTAAAGGTTACTAAAACTGTGTTTCTAATTCTCATTTTCGTATATATTATTTTATTTAAAAGTTGTTTCAATATCTGTAATACTAACTCCAAAAATCGTCTGTACAATAGGGGTTAAAGCATCTTTATCGCCTTTGATATAAAAAATTTTCTCGTCATTACCCGACCTTGAAAAGCCGCCGAAACAACTACTTTTGATTGATTTGAAGCATCGGTGAGCTCAATGATTTCGATATAATTTTTCATGATTTAATTTTTACTTTTCGGTCTATAAGTTTCTAAACGAGATTCCATATCTTTTACTATTTCAGGAAACTGATTGTACATATTGGTGTTTGTATATTTATCTGTTTCTAAATTATACTACTGAGCTATTTGTGTATTTGCTTATAGCTTTCCTACTCTCAAAGATAAATGTTTCTTACTTTTAGAAGCTAACAATAGTTTTTTTCTGATATTTTCTTTTGGAATACGTGAAAAATGAAGTCATACTGAAAAGCATAATATGACCTTATTAATTCAAGGATAACGGACAATGATAAATGCAATTAACTTAGTCTTAGACGAAAAATTCTTCAGAAGAAAAGGAGTTCTAAAACTAGAAATTGAGAAGATTCAACATAGAAAACATCATTATAATGATGCTCTTCAAAAGCATTGACAAAATATTTTAATTAAACGTCCTAACATTTAGGACGTTCAATTAAGTGTAAAAATATTTATTGCTTTCGCGAAAGAAAAATATATTATTGTGTATTTAAATTTACTAAATTTTAGGTTGAAGATGAAGTGGTCAACCGTTGTAGTACTTGATTTTCTTGAAACGCAATTCTTATTATTAGTCAATTAATTTTATTTTTTTTGACTCAAAACAAAGATTTCTGATTTTCAGTTAAAAAACTCCACGTCTCTAAAAATTATTTTCTTCCGCCATTTTTACTACACCAACAGTTAATATTAAATTTGCAAAACGGCGTTGTTCTCCTGTTTGAATAATTAAAGTCGTATTAGGATTTCTAATTTTATCATAGAAAGCCCAACGTTCCATCTCATCCCAAGTTACTTCGCCTAAAAGTTTTTTATAGGTTTCGTGTATTTCTGCATTGGCTTCAGCAGGTTTCTCCATAACGATTGCTCCTTGAACTGGGCAAACTTCTAATATACCTTCTAGTACTGTAACAGCATCTAACAATCCTGGTTTAAAGTTTAAATGTACTGTGGTTGAATTAGGCCCCGTCATGGCAGCAACAGGTAAATTACCATCTGCAATAACAACTTGTGCAAAATGGCCCGAACGCGCCAACACTTCCATAATAGTTGGGTGTATTACTGGAGTTTTTAGCATACGTTTATCTTTTTGAACGATTATTAATAGTAGGTTTAATACTTATTTTTTACCAGTTTACAAAGCATTACATATTGTAAACACCACCATTGATATCAAGCGTGGCGCCAGTAATAAAGCCATCGTACTCGGAGGCCAAATATAAAACGGCTCTAGCTACGTCTGCTGCGTTACCAGCACGTTGAATTGGAATACCGGCCGTTGTTTCATCGGCTGATTCTTTTGTTGTGTGTGTGTTATGAAATGATGTTCCAAGGATAAGTCCCGGAGCCACGGCATTAACTCGAGTTCCCTGTGGTCCTAATTCTGTAGATAGTGCGCGTGTAAACGTTAATATAGCGCCTTTACTAGTTGCGTAAACTAAAGAACCTGGATGTCCACCTTTGCGGCCTGCTAGTGATGCTAAATTAACAATACTACTATGGTTGTTTTTTGCAAGATAAGGTGCTGCAGCTCGTGTTACAAACATCATGGATGTCATGTTGATATCCATGACCTTGTGCCAAAATTTAGCTTCCATTTCATTCAGCATTTTACGTGCTACAAGTGAACCTGCGTTATTAATAAGAATATCAATACCTCCTAAAACTTCTACTGTTTTTTCAACAACTGAATTTACATCGGCTTCTTTTGTTAAGTCGCCACTAATGGCAACCGCTTTTTGTCCTTTACTTTTTGCGTATTCCATTAATTGGTTCGCTGTATCTGCACTAGAAAAATAGTGAATAGCAACATGAGCACCGCTATCAATAAAATGTTTCGTGATTGACTCTCCAATCCCTTGTGCTCCAGCAGTTATGAGTACGTTTTTTCCGCTTAATTTATTATCTTTTATCATATTATTCTTATATTGATTGAGGTGATAATTTTAGAATTACCAGTTCATGTATTTTCATTTTAATATATTCAATACAAGTGCAGAAGTAAAAAAATAAGGATTGACAAAAATTCAAATCGTTTTTTTCAATAACTAACGTTTGTTTTTGTGTTCTCTAATATTAACTAACGTCGCAATACTCGTATAATAGTTTAAAATGCTCTTTCATTCTTTTTTCTGCTAAATCTGGATCTTGATTTTTAATTGCATCATAAATTTCAGCATGCTCTTTTATTCTCAATTCATCTAACGTATCGTAATCTTTATGATACTTTTTGAAGTCTACAATAATCTGAGGTGTTATACCAATCATAATTTCATTCATTGTAACATTTCCGCTTGCTTTTGCAATTGCTAAATGAAACAATAAATCTTCTTGAACAGCATCTTCTCGCGCTAATAACTTTATTTTATGAGCATTTAAAGCCTTCTTAATTCTTTTTAAATCAGTATCTGTACGCCTGTTTGCTGCAAGTCTAACCGTTTTCAATTCTAACAAAATCCGAGTTTCTACCAATGATTTAAAATTAGGAATACCCAAACTTAAAATATCTTCAACCATACCATTCATGGCAATGGTACCAATGTTTGCTATAAATGTTCCACTTTGTGGCATTGATATTAATATACCATATGATTCTAATTTAAGAATAGCTACCCTTACAGTTCTACGGCTAACTCCAAATTTTTCGGCTAGTACACGTTCAGCAGGTAATTTATCTCCAGGTTCAAGATGTTTACTAGTAATTAAATCACTTATTTGAGAGATAAGTGTTTTAACTCGGCTAGTAATTTCTTGATTTTCATTTTTAGAAAGTACGTTTATGTTCATATCAATTAAATTGGTACACCAGATTGGTTCGCGAATTTATTAAATTTATGTCACTAACAAAAACAAAACATATTAATTGTCTTCTAGAATTAGAAAAGGTTACCCGCCCTTACCGTATCAAGGTTGGGTAACCTAAAAACCAACTAATTCAGCACTAATTTTTTCTATTTATAATCTAATGTTTAATAGCCTGTATTTTGAGTAATTACACCGTTTGTAGCTGTTATTTCCGTGCTTGGAATAGGAAAAATATAATAATCACTAGAAATGGTTTGTCCCATTTCAGCATCTACAGTTCCTGTTCTAACCAAATCGAACCATCTATGTCCTTCTAAGGCTAGCTCTACTCTTCTTTCTTTCTGAATAGCAGTATCAACATCAGCTTGAGTTACAGCTGTACCAACTAAAGAGGTTAATCCTGCTCTAGTTCTAATAGCATCTAAACCTGCTAAAATAGTTGCAGATTGTGTTCCTGTTGCATTTGTAGATTCGTTTAAAGCTTCTGCATACATTAGAATAACATCAGATAATCTCATTTCTATAAAATCCTGATCGCTGTTACCTCCAGTGTACTTCACTCCTACGCCCTCTACCTCATCAATAGTTAATGCTTTTCTTAAATCTGTACCTCCACCGGAAGCACCACTTGCATCAAAAGCAGCAGTTAAGCGTGAATCTAGAGGTGTAAGGGATTTGGTGTCATTTCCTGCAAACCATCCCACAAATGTAGATGAAGACGACGTACCATCGGCATTTGGAATAGAAGATGATAATTTAGTTGCAAAAATGATTTCTGAACTCTCATCGGTTACCACATCTGCAAAATTAGGTTCTAAAGTTACACCTTCAACTGCGGCATCACCTATAACCTCCGCAAGCATTGTTGCTGCATTGGTAAAATTATCTCTGTACATATATACTTTTCCAAGGAATGCTTTCGCTGCAATTTGAGACGCTCTACCTGTTGCTAACCCTGAGTTTGTTAAACCTGCAATAGCATCTTCTAGATCTGGAATAATAACATTGTTGTAAACATCGGCAACGGGTTGTCTTGTTAGATCAACATCAGGAATCTCTACTACAGATGGCTGAGGTGTTAAAATTATAGAAACATCACCAAAAATCATGACTAACTTAAAGTAAGATAATCCTCTTAAAAATTTAGCCTCATTTACTTGAGTAGCGTCTAATGAATTTTCAATAACATTATTAGCACTTAAGATGGCTTTGTATAAATTACTATAAACTGGGCTAAAAAATGCACCTGCCATATCACCTCCACCTAAATCGGAGTTATAAGTATCGATTGAAGTATGTGGATTTTCTAACATCAACATATTATCTGCTCTAAAATCTCCCATAACCAATTGTGGCATGGCTACTCCTGTTTGATAGTAATAAGCTGCATTTAAAACCGGTTCAAACTCCACCAATTTACTTGCCTCTAAATCTAATTCAGGTGATTGCTCCAAATCATTATCACACGCTGTTAGCAACAACATAGCCGCTACTACTGTATATATAGTTTTTATTTTTTTCATTTTCTCTTAATTAAAAATTAACATTTACACCGAAAGTAAAACTTCTTACAATTGGACTTGCCCCTTCTTGGTATCCGTAAGTCGTTGGACCTCCATAACCATCGTTTTCAATTTCTATCCCTTCCGGGTTGAATGATGTATAATCTTTCCCCATAACATATAACAAATTAGTAGCGGCTAGATATACTCTTAATGAACTTATTCCTATTTTGCTTATAAAATCTGGATTAAGTGTGTAACCTACTGTTAGGTTTCTTAAAGCGATGTATGATGCATCTTGAATCATTGAGCCATGCACATCTCTTGTTTCTAAATAATGCATACCATTATTATCAGCAATTCCATCGTTACCAGGATCAAAGCTAGGAGCTGTAGCATCACGGAAATGAGATTGCCAGTAAATAGGATCTATATTATATACTTCGGCTCCTTGAGATCCTTGAAACTGGAATGAGAAATCGAAATCTTTATAGTTCATATTACTTGATAAACCCCAATAAAAATCTGGAGTTGCAGACCCTAATTTAACATAATCATCTTCATAAGTAATTAGGCCATCTTCGTTTTGATCTACTACATAATGTACACCACTAGTATACCCAATAGTTCTTGTTGGATCTTCAATATAAATAGATTCCACTAAACCTGCACTTTCATAACCCCACATTTCACCAAGTTCGCCACCTACATAGTTTCTAAACTCAGCACCTCTTCCACTTGGTCCTCCATAAATTTGTCGCGGTAACTCATCAACAGAACCTAAACTAGCAATTTTAGTATCAACCGTAGATAAGTTAGCATTCATACTCCATGTAAAATCATCGTTTTGAATAATATTTGCATTCAATTCTAATTCTACACCAGAACTTGTAATATCTCCACGGTTAAGTCTAATTGAAGGTGTACCAAGAACTTCTGAAACACTTTGATTGATTAGCATGTTGTTTACATCAGATGTGTAATAATCTACACTAATTCTGAAACGATTATTTAAGAATCCAGTATCAATACCGTAGTTTGTTTCTTTATTAGTTTGCCAAGTTAAATCTGGATTTGTAACATCTTCAGGAATTAAAAAGCCTGTTCCAAAAGCGGTAGGTGTTGTTCCTAAAATACTTAATGAACTATAAGAACCTAAATCTGAAGAGGTACCCAAAGAACCTGTACTAAACCTAAGTTTTAATAAACTTATTGCTTCATTATCTTGTAAAAAAGATTCTTTATGTACATTCCACCCTAAAGATAATGCTGGGAATACTGCAAATCTTTCATTAGATCCAAAACGAGAATCGCCATCTCTTCTCACAGATGCTGAAAGTAAATAACGATCGTCGTAAGCATAAGCAACTCTACCAAAAATACCACGTCTTGACTGAGTCTCATCTATTCTATTCGAAATAACATCTTCAGCATTAAAATAAGAATAGTTTAAAGGATATCCAAAAGGTACATTAGTTCCATTTGATGAAAGCCCCGTGTATTTAGTATTTACAAACTCCATACCGGCTACAGCAGAAACATCATGCTTATCGGCAAATAACTTTGTATAACTTAATGTTGTTGTACTTAATACAGTAGATTTTTTTATATCAGACATATCCAAACTAGATGATGTAGAACGTTGTTGACCATCTGATAATATGCCATGATATTCATACTCATTAACATCGCGTAAATCTGCTCCAAAAATGGTTTTCACCTTTAAGCCTTCCATAAGCTCATATTCTAAATAAGAACTTACATTTCCATAAAGCGTTTTTTTATAGCGTTGTGAATTATCGAATTTTGAAGCGACACCTGCATCACCTGTTCCTCCAATACCATTTTGATTTCTACCGTAGTGCCAATCGTTTACAACGTCTCCTGGTTGCAAATCATAAATGCTATGCGCATCATAATTTTGACTTAAATCGCCTCTATAATTACTGTCGAAAGATTGTCCGATATTATTACCTGTAAATCCTGAATTGAAAAGTGCTTGTCTCTTAGCATCCAATTGCTGTACAAAATCGATAGATGCTTGTGTATGATAAATAGGACTAATACTATAAGACCTTAAAAGGTCTCTCATTTCCCAAGGCACAATATCTTGGTTACCATAGAACCCATTCATACTTAATCCTGCCTTTAACTTATCGTTTAAAGTCGCATCAATATTCATACGTCCGTTATATCTTTCATAACCTTGTCCTTTTACAATACCATCAGTATTTAAATACCCGAGTGAAGCAAATGCTTTTATATTTTCAGAACCTCCACTAACACTGAAATCATGACTTTGTGAATTACCACTTTGAAAAAGCCAATCTTCCATACTTACAACATCTGGAGCATTAGCGTATGCATCCAATCTATATTCTAACAATCCTGGATCTGTTAAAGAAAGATCATAATTTCCATTTTGTAATTCTTGCGCCCATTCTCCTGCTGTTTTAAGCATATCGATATCTTTTACATACTTTCTTGAAGTACTTGTATAGGCATTGTAGCTAAAATTTAGTTTACCCGATTTACCTTTTTTAGTTGTAATTAAAATTACTCCATTAGCTCCTAAAGAACCATAGATAGCAGCAGAAGCCGCATCTTTTAATACCTCTAAACTTTCAATATCGTTAGGATTTACGGTTGCTAAATTTCCTGAAATAGGAAACCCATCCACAACAATTAAAGGATCGGAATTACTTGAAAGTGAAGAGCCCGCTCTAATTTGAACTTTTAAATCTGATCCTGGTTCTCCACTTTGATTTTGAATATTTACACCAGGTAACTTTCCTGCTAATGCTTCATCCACACGTGAGGTTTGAACTGCAGCAACATCGTCACCTCCTATTTTGGCAACGGCTCCAGTAAGATGTGATTTTTTTGTAGTACCGTAACCTACCACGACCACTTCATCTAATTGTGCAGCATCTTCAACTAAAACGACCTTAAGTGTTTTTTGATTTGTAATAGTAATAGATTGCGAAACATACCCCATATAAGAAAATAGAAGCACATCTCCACTTTTTACATCAATTTGGAATGCCCCATCAAAATCTGTTGCTGTTCCTCTTGTGGTGTTAGAAACAATAACATTAACACCTGGAATAGGCATATTAGCCCCATCGTGTACGGTACCGGATAATTGGTACCCGTCTTGTGCAAATAATGATATATTGAACACCATTATTAACATTAAAAATAGTTTAGTTTTTAAATTCATTGGTTATTTTTTTAGTTTAGTTTAATGCAAGGTAAAACACATTGCTCTGGACAAATTAATCACATAATTTCAGGCACTCTATCTATCATAAATATTTAATTTAATTATTACTATTTAAAAATTAATACGCTTCTTTAATTGGTTTTCCAAATTGGTACTCCAAACTGGTGTACCAAATATATATTAAAAAAATGTTATAGCAAAATATTATATTAATATAATCACCTATAAATCAGACGATACTACAACTTATGGCGTGATTACTGCAAAAATTTGGAATACTACTAATTACGAGTCCATAGAAATACCGCGTAATTTTAAATAGTTTTTAATATTATTGAACACAACTCCAACGTAAATTATTATAATGAATTAGGCTATCAGCCACATAGTCGTTTTCGTATGAATATCAAATCCTGATATGACCAGCTATTTAATCATTTTTAGAAAAATATTCTTCATTGGAAACAGCATCATCACTTACGTATATACTTCCAGTTTTAAACCAAACTTCAGCATAGTTACCATCGGCATATTGTTTTTCAATATCACCACCATGAGTTTCTGCTCCAGAACACCAATTTTTATTGACTTCTGCTGATTTTCCATTGGTTTGATTATAAGCACCAAGTTTGAAAAAACACCCCTCGCCGGTATATGCTTCCTGACGTTCTACGCCATCTTGACCTATTGGTACAAATAACTTCTGTGTTTGCTCAGGTATATCTGCAGCTGTTGTGTATTCCGATTCAATTAAGTTTTTTGTAAACGTTTTGGTTTCATGATCTTTACTTGTGAATTTCAAGTTCATAATACCATCTTTTACTTCAATTTCATAACTAAATTCTTCACCTAAAGCAATACCATCTTTTGGTTCTTCGGGATATGTATTTGCTTCTGCACCAACAACTGAAAAGTCGTTACCCCAAACCGCCGTAGAATAATCCCATCTTCCAGAATTATCATCACCTGCCGTATTAATTTCATAATGCCAAAACACAGAACCTTTTGTATGTCCTGGGAATTTTTTGTAGAATATTTTAAGAGGTTCATTCTCGTGTTTATCCGCACTATGAATTTGTCCCACAACTACAGCATGCGAAGCTGCAACACGAGCATCACCCGTAGCAGACACATTCATGACTTTCAATGTTGCCGTCAATTTATCGTTAGCTGTTTTTGGATACCACTTTTTTACTTGTGCTAATTCTGTCCTTGTATTGTTTGAAGTTCCATGCGTGTCTCCACCATTTGGCGCTTTAAAAACAACCCAATCATTAGTGCCATCATTGGCTGTGTAAAAGAAGTCTTTGTTTTCAAAATTATTTGCAATACCAACGTTTGAACCATCGCCTAAAATTAATTTCCAATCATCAAAAAATGGAATTACATCACTAGCATAAACGGTTTGTATTACTTCATCTTTATTGTTTTCTTTAACATCTTTTTTAGTTTCATTTTTACAACTGTTTAGGGTTAGAAAAATACTTAAAACGATGAGCGTGGTGGTGGTTGAAATGTTTTTTGTATTCATTTTATTATGGTTTAGTTTGTTTTTATTTGTACTCCATTACGTATTAGAAATATTCTAAAAGTGCGACGATTCCGTTATATGAAATCACTAAAGAAAAGAACAGTGCTGCATACAATCCGATGTAAACACCTAAGCTCGTTTTATAATCTTTCATGACTTTTTTATTGCTCAGCATCAGGATAATACCAAGTACAACAATTGGCAACACAAAAACATTAAATACTTGAGATAGAATTTGAATTTCAATAGGATTTGCTCCAAATGCAGGACCAATTAGAGCTACCATACACGCTACAGCCGTTATAATTCTAAACTGACGCGAATTGGTATCTAATTCTCCCGATTGATAATCTGCAATTAGTAATGGCGCTATTAATAAACACGGAAAAATAGAAGATAAACCTGCACTTAATGCACCAAAAAAGAAAATAGAAACGGCCCACTTACCAGCAACAGGTTCTAGTGTATTAGCCATATCTAAAACTTGTGAAACTTCTTTACCTTGATAAAATAAAGCTCCTGCCGCTACTGCCATAATAACGGCACTAATTACAAATATTAAAATGGCAGCGGTAATGGAATCTTTTTTCTGTTGATCTAAATTTTTAATAGTCCAACCTTTTCCTTTTACAAAGAGTGGTCGAGATAGAAATGTAGCCGAAGCCATGGTGGTACCAACAAACGCCGCAACGAGCATTTTACCGCCAGGAACATCTGGTATAGTGGGCAATAAGCCTTTAACTACATCTATAGAAAGTGGCTGCACAAAACATAATGAAAGTACAAATGAGAACCCCATTAAGGTTACAAAAACTACCAATATTTTCTCAAAAAATGTGTACTTACCAACGAGCATTAATAAGTAAAACGTAACAATAATTATAATGGCTGTTATTAAAACAGTTTCATACTTATAAGCACTTAATCCTTCAAAATTAATGGCTAATATTTCGTAAATAATGTTTGATGAAATCCCTAAAATTCCCATTAATGAATTCCATTGCCCAAACGTAATGCCAACAATAATTAATATGGCTAAAATTTTTCCAAATTTTAAATGTTTTTTAAATCCGTAAAGTGCTGTTTCACTTGTAAGTAATGCATAATTACCGTAAGCAAACATTAAAACTCCCGAAAAAATACAACTAATTAGAAGTACCCATAATAATTGCATATTAAATTTACTTCCGGCGACAATCATCGAGGTTACGCTACCTGTACCTATGGTATAACCGATAGCAAAAATACCTGGACCAAAGCCCAAAACTATAGCTACAATTTTTTGCAATAAAGATTTCTTCTCTTTTAATTCAGACATTATATTTAGTTTAGTTTGGTGTATTTAGTTAAAAATGGAGTGGTTAATTCCAGTTGGTATGGTGAAACTTACCAGTATCATCATCGATACGTTGATAAGTATGTGCTCCAAAATAATCGCGTTGCGCTTGAATTATATTTGCTGAAGAATTTGAGATTGTATAAGCATTTAAAAAATTAACAGACTCACTTAAACAGGATGCCGTTAACTCGTTCAAAATACATTGAGAAACTACTTTATTTATAGAAGGTTTTAGAGCTTTCAGTTTATTAATAATGGTAGCGTGTTTTAAAATATTATCATCCGTTTTTAAAATTGGAATTAATTCTACCATAAAATCAGATTTAATAATACAACCATTGGTCCAAATACGAGCAATTTCACTTAAGTTCAATTCCCAATTATAAGTTCTTCCTGCTTCAGAAATCAGTTTAATACCTTGATAATGATTAATAATTCTTGCAAACTGATAAGCATTTAAAACATCTTGAAGATCTAAATGCAATGACGATGGGTTTATATTGAAGTTTTTACTAGCCCAAAGCCTTTCCTCTTTATAAAACGACGTATAGCGCGCAAATAATGCCGACGCGATTAAAGTACTTGGAGCGCCTAATTGCGCTGTGGCTATAGTAGTCCAATTACCTGTACCTTTATTTCCTGCCTTATCTACTATTTTATTTACTAACCAATCATCTCCATCCTTTTTTCTTAAAATATCTATAGTAATACCCAATAAATAACTATCAGCTTCGGCTTTCCATGATTCTAAAATATTGGCAATTTCATCAGGATTATTTCCCATGGCTTTAAGAATAGTGTAAACTTCTGCCAACAATTGCATCTCTACGTATTCAATACCATTATGGACCATTTTAACAAAATGCCCACTACCTTCTTCACCTATATATGTACAACAAGGCAGGTTATTAGCATCTTTGGCAGCGATACTTTCCAAATACGGTTTTATTAAATTATACGTTTCTTTATTTCCGCCAGGCATAATAGAAGGCCCTATTAATGCGCCTTGCTCTCCTCCAGAAACTCCAACACCAATAAAATTGATCTGTTTTGATTTTAAATAATCGTAACGATCTTTAGTTTTTAAGTAATTTGAATTTCCTCCATCAATCAAGATATCGCCATCTGATAAAAAGGGAATTAAATCTTTAATAACTAAATCCGTTATCTTACCGGCATTCACCATGAGCATAATACGTCTTGGTGTTTGTAATGAATTTACGAATGCTTCGATATCAGAATAAGCCTGAGTTGTCTCAAGTTCCTTATATGCTTTTTTGAAATTTATAGCAACATCTTCTTCCGTTCCTTTTTCTTCTCTATTAAACACCGAAATTTTAAATCCTTTTTGAGCCAAGTTTCTACTTAAACTCTTTCCCATGACGCCTAGTCCAAATAATCCGAATTCTGATTTCATCTTTATTTTATTTGCAATTTTTTCAACAATGTCTTCTGGATTTAAACCAATATTTACAACAAAAGCATTTTCCGGTGCTTCTAAAGTATCAAACTGCGATTGCAATAAATTGGAAGACATAAAATGGTTCTCTCGTTTATTTAATCGCCCTAAAATTTGATCAAAGCTTCCTGCTAAATGAATCCATTTTACTTGATTCTGAATACCTCTATTTAAAATTTCTCTGTAAGATTTCTTTAAAGCTGAACAAACAATAATGCAGTTACTGTCTTCTAATTGCCTTTTTGCTAACTCGTTAAGTGTAACCAACCAACCATGGCGATCATCATCATTTAATGGCACGCCACTACTCATTTTATCTATATTTGATTGCGGATGAAAATCGTCACCATCAAAAAAAGGAATATCCAGTTTTTTAGATAATAGCTGTGCAATGGTGCTTTTGCCGCAGCCCGAAACCCCCATGATAAAGATGACATTGTTCAAATTCATAAAATATTTAAATACGCTTTATAACTTTAAATACTATTATTTTTTACTCGGTGCAGTACCCGCTCCTACTGTTGCGTTTTTAAACCAGACTTCAGCATAACATCCATTGGCATATTGTTTTGCGATGTCTCCATTATAAGTTTCAGATCCTGTACTCCAAACGATGTTATCTTCTGGGTTCTTGCCATTAGTTTGGTTATACGCACCTTGTTTAAAATTTTGTAATTCCCCAGCATAAGCCTGGTCTCGTTCAACTCCATCACGACCAATTGCAGCGTATAATGTCCATATTTGTTCAGGAATATCTTCTTTTTTAGCAAATTCAGATTTTATCAAGTTTTTAGTGAATGTTTTGGTTTCGTGACCTTCACTCTTAAAAGTAAGATACATAATTCCATTATAAACATTTATTTCATAGCTGAATTCTTCTCCTAGAGCAATACCATCTTTTGGTTCTTCGGGTGATATCGTTGGACTCGACCCCACAACAGACATGTCATACCCCCAAACTGCGGTAGAATAATCCCATCTTCCAGAATTATCATCACCAGCTGTATTAATCTCATAATTCCAAAAAACAGAACCTTTGGTGTGGCCAGGGAATTTTTTATAAAAGATTTTTAAAGGCTCGTTTTCATGTCCTTCATTACCATGAATTTGTCCAACTACCACTGAATAAGAAGCGGCAACTCTTGCATCTCCAGACGTTGAAACATGCATTACTTTTAACGACCCCGTTAATTTACCGCCAGTTTCTGTAGTCCAATATTTTTTTTGTCCTAATTCTGTTCTCGTATTGCTGGAAGTTCGAGATGTAATCCCGGAATTTGGTGTTTTATATACTACCCAATCCGTTTTGTTATCATTTGTAACATAAAAATAATCTTTATGCTCAATATTGGCTAGTTCTTCAAACTTGGTTCCATCGCCACAGAGCATACGCCATTGATCCATAAATGGTATAACATCACTTGGATAAACAGTAGCTTTTGACTCTATTTTAGTCGTTTTTTGTGTAGTATCCCTGCAGCTATAACTTAATGCTACAACAGCAAACATTGAAAAAAATAGTAATGATGATTTCATAATTCTAAGATTCATTTTATATTTTCTATTCATTGTAACATTCATGATATTAGATACTAATGAGTCACATTTCAAATTAACAATTGTAAAAAAGTGAACTTATTATGGTTAAAAAATATTTGGTACACCAATCTGGTGTACCAAATATAACAATAAATATTTATAAATGCTTACAAAAGAAAAAAAACTCATATGGTGAAGTAAAAATTATTCATTTCAATAAAAAAGCACAACGTTGCTCTTAAAAATTTACTTTAAGTTATAAGCCTTGCGATTAATTAAACTGACTGGCTTCCATCATTTTAAACTTCAATAAATACCCCGTTCTAGGAAGAATACAACCATAACATATTCATAATCAAATAAAAATAAATTTTATTCGTGCCTAAAAAGAAGAAAAACACGATTTATCAAACTTACATACTTGTAGAAAATATTTTTAAATTATCGATAAAGTCACTAATAAAACCGATTAAATGAAAAATAATTATATATTTGACAGAATATTATTTTAATATTCTATCAAATAACTTAACCAAACACCCAAAAAAACACCTAACCCTACTATGAAACACGTTCTATTATTATGTTTTTGTTGTGCTTTTCTGCAGCAAGTTTCATCGCAATCCAACTCTATATTAAGATCTACTACTGGAGTGTCTGGAGCTTCAAATGTTATTGTAAATGCTAATGAAACATATACTATCCAACAAAGTATTGGACAAACAAGTGCTATTGGTACTTTTAATAATGACAATTACACGCTTAGGCAAGGGTTTATTCAACCTAATATTTTGTCTAAAATAGTAGAAAAAAATATTCCGATAAACCTACAGTTAACTTTATATCCAAATCCTTTTGACGAACAAATTTCTTTAGCCTTTACTGATAATATTAAAGGAGAAATAATTGTAACAGTATATAATATTCTTGGCGCTAAAGTATATAACCATAACTATCAACCTCTTCAAAAAATAGATGTTAGGTTAGATTTGCTATCTACTGGAGAATATATTTTGAAAACCATTGCTAACAACAAGCAATTCATAACCAAGATTATAAAAAAATAACCCCCAATTTCATAAACCTATAAAAAATGAACATTAAAAGGATCTTGCCATTAATATTGCTTTTTTCTATATCTACTGTTGTATCTGCACAACAAATATTTTTAGAAACAGGAAAAACCTCATCGTCATTCATCTATAAAAATTCGCAAGGTGTAGCATTTGAAAATTTACAAGCAACCAACCACACTTTTATGACCATGGGTTATAGAACTCAAGTTTTTGTTGAAAAATTAAAGACCTCTTTAAGTATTGGTTATTTCGGTTATGGAGCAACTGGAAGTGACCATACTTTGGAAGGAATTCTGGATTGGAATATTAACTATTTAGAAGTTAGTGGCGGTTTAGACTATAGTTTATATGCGATAAAGAAAACGGAGTTCTATTTAAAAGGCATGCTTTCTACCGGATTTTTTATTCAAGGCACACAAAGTTTAAATAATGAAATTATTAATCTTAAAAACACCGATGACTTCAATAAGACCATGATTAGTTTTAAAACCGGAGCTGGTGTTTTACATTCTGTCTCAAAAGAATTATCATTATACATACAGTATTTATTCGGAAAAAGCGTAAACCAAGCTAATGATAATGAATCTTTAAAAATTAAAAGTCATAATGTTGGCTTTGGAGTGCTCATAGAATTATTCAACAAATAGAATAAAACAATTTCAGTTAAAAGTCAACCATAAAATATACAAAGAACCTAACCTAACCAATAATCTTATGAAAAAACTAATACTACTATTCTTACTTATTGCTGCTAATCTCCAGGGTTTTTCTCAAACTCCAGGAATTAGTTACCAAGCCGTAATTTTAAATCCTGACATAAAAGAACTTCCTGGCGCAAATGCTCAAACAAGTATTTTAGCTAATAGTGAATTAATGGTTCGGTTTACCGTTATTGACGACCTCAACAATCACGAGTATCAAGAATACCATCAAACCACTACGGATGCTTATGGAATGATTAATTTACTTATAGGACATGGAACGGCAACAACTTCTAATAATTTTGAAGATATTCAATGGACTGGGTTCGCTAAACAATTGAAAGTAGAAATTGATTTTTCAGGAATTGGTAATAATTTTACATCCTTAAGTGAGCAAGCACTTACTTTTATGCCGCAACCCGCAATTGGTCAAGATGCAAAGGCTATTTTGGGCAACACGGCAGGTATCACAGGTGAATTAGCGAGAGCCAAAACTGCTGAAGCGGCAATTCAATTAGATGTAGATACTAATGAAACAGCTAGTAATACTGCCGATGCCACTTTACAAAGTAATATAGATACCGTTCAAGCCGATGTTAATGCAAATAAAACGGCTACAAACACAGCTATCGCTGCAGTACAATCTGACGTTAATGCAAACGAAACAGCTCGTAATTCTGCTGATGCCACTCTACAAAGTAATATAGATAGCGTTCAAGCCGATGTTAATGCAAATAAAACGGCTACAAACACAGCTATCGCTGCAGTACAATCTGACGTTAATGCAAACGAAACAGCTAGTAATACTGCCGATGCCACTCTACAAAGTAATATAGATAGCGTTCAAGCTGATGTTAATGCAAATGAGACGGCTACAAATAATAAATTAGATTTAAAAGTAGATAAAGTAACAGGAAAGGGTTTATCAACTGAAGATTACTCCACTACTGAAAAAACAAAATTAGCAGCTATTACAGGTTCTAATACAGGTGATCAAGATTTAAGTAGTTACGCAACCACCACAAATTTAGACCTAAAAGCAAATAGCGCTTCTCCTACTTTCACAGGAACGGTTTCAGGAATCACTTCAAGCATGGTCGGTTTAGCAAATGTAGATAATACATCTGATGCCAATAAGCCAGTTTCAACAGCAACACAAACTGCTTTAGACTCAAAAGTTGATAAAGTAACAGGAAAAGGTTTATCAACTGAAGATTACTCAACAACTGAAAAAACGAAATTAGCAGCTATCACAGGTTCCAATACAGGTGATCAAGATTTAAGTGGTTATGCAACAAACACGAATTTAGACTTAAAAGCAAATAGTGCTTCTCCTACTTTCACAGGAAGGGTTTCAGGAATAACTTCAAGCATGGTTGGATTAGCTAATGTAGATAATACAAGTGATGCTAATAAACCAGTTTCAACAGCAACACAAACTGCTTTAGATTCAAAAGTTGATAAAGTAACAGGAAAGGGTTTATCAACTGAAGATTACTCCACTACTGAAAAAACAAAATTAGCAGCTATCACAGGTTCTAATACAGGTGATCAAGATTTAAGTAGCTATGCAACAAACACGAATTTAGACTTAAAAGCAAATAGCGCTTCGCCTACTTTCACAGGAACAGTTTCAGGAATCACTTCAAGTATGGTCGGTTTAGCAAATGTAGATAATACATCTGATGCTAATAAGCCAGTTTCAACAGCAACACAAACTGCTTTAGATTCAAAAGTTGATAAAGTAACTGGAAAGGGTTTATCAACTGAAGATTATTCAACAATTGAAAAAACAAAATTAGCTGCAATCACAGGTTCTAATACAGGTGATCAAGATTTAAGTAGCTATGCAACAAACACGAATTTAGACTTAAAAGCAAATAGTGCTTCTCCTACTTTCACAGGAACGGTTTCAGGAATAACTTCAAGCATGGTTGGATTAGCTAATGTAGATAATACATCTGATGCTAATAAACCAGTTTCAACAGCAGGACAAACAGCTTTAGATTTAAAAGTAGATAAAGTAACAGGAAAAGGTTTATCAACTGAAGATTACTCAACAACTGAAAAAACGAAATTAGCAGCTATTACAGGTTCTAATACAGGTGATCAAGATTTAAGTAGCTATGCAACCACAACAAACTTAGATTTAAAAGCAAATAGCGCTTCTCCTACTTTCACAGGAACAGTTTCAGGGATCACTTCAAGTATGGTCGGTTTAGCAAATGTAGATAACACATCTGATGCCAATAAGCCAATTTCAACAGCAACACAAACTGCTTTAGATTTAAAAGTTGATAAAGTAACAGGAAAGGGTTTATCAACTGAAGATTACTCCACTTCTGAAAAAACGAAATTAGCAGCTATTACAGGTTCTAATACAGGTGATCAAGATTTAAGTGGTTATGCAACTACAACAAACTTAGATTTAAAAGCAAATAGCGCTTCTCCTACTTTCACAGGAACAGTTTCAGGAATAACTTCAAACATGGTTGGTTTAGCAAATGTAGATAACACATCTGATGCCAATAAGCCAGTTTCAACAGCAACACAAACTGCTTTAGACTCAAAAGTTGATAAAGTAACAGGAAAAGGTTTATCAACTGAAGATTACTCAACAACTGAAAAAACGAAATTAGCAGCTATTACAGGTTCTAATACAGGTGATCAAGATTTAAGTAGCTATGCAACCACCACAAATTTAGACCTAAAAGCAGACATCGCCTCACCTACTTTCACAGGAACCCCGCTAGCTCCAACAGCTACAGCAGGAACCAATACTACGCAAATTGCAACAACAGCCTTCGTTACATCACAAGTAGCTAATTATTTACCTCTGTCTGGAGGAGAACTTACAGGTGCATTATCTGGAACAACGGGTACTTTCTCTTCCTCTTTAGTTTCTGGGGGATTAAATTTACGAAATACCACTAAAGAATGGGCTTTAGGTTTTAATGGAGATGGTTTAGCATTACATCAAGGCGGATGTTGTAACAGGTTAACAATCGATACAGATGGTAATTTTGGAATTGGAGCCAATTATACACCTAGCTATAAACTAGATGTTGAAGGTGATGCTAGATTTACAAGTACAGTTACAGGTAATTCTTTCGTAAAATCAGGAGGAACCTCTTCTCAGTTTTTAAAGGGTGATGGCTCAGTTGATGCAACTGCATATGCACCTTTAGCTTCTCCTACTTTCACAGGAACGGTTTCAGGAATCACTTCAAACATGGTTGGTTTAGGAAATGTAGATAACACATCTGATGCCAATAAGCCAGTTTCAACAGCAACACAAACTGCTTTAGATTTAAAAGTTGATAAAGTAACAGGAAAGGGTTTATCAACTGAAGATTATTCAACAATTGAAAAAACAAAATTAGCAGCTATCACAGGTTCCAATACAGGCGACCAAGATTTAAGTGGTTATGCAACAAACACGAATTTAGACCTAAAAGCAGACATCGCTTCACCAACTTTTACAGGAACGGTAAGTGGAATAACTTCAGCGATGGTCGGTTTAGCAAATGTAGATAATACAAGTGATGCTAATAAACCAGTTTCAACAGCAGGACAAACGGCTTTAGATTTAAAAGTTGATAAAGTAACAGGAAAGGGTTTATCAACTGAAGATTACTCCACTACTGAAAAAACGAAATTAGCAGCTATCACAGGTTCTAATACAGGTGATCAAGATTTAAGTGGTTATGCAACTACAACAAACTTAGATTTAAAAGCAAATAGCGCTTCTCCTACTTTCACAGGAACGGTTTCAGGAATCACTTCAAACATGGTTGGTTTAGCAAATGTAGATAATACATCTGATGCCAATAAGCCAGTTTCAACAGCAACACAAACTGCTTTAGATTCAAAAGTTGATAAAGTAGCAGGAAAAGGTTTATCAACTGAAGATTATTCAACAATTGAAAAAACAAAATTAGCAGCTATTACAGGTTCTAATACAGGTGATCAAGATTTAAGTAGCTATGCAACAAACTCGAATTTAGACCTAAAGGCAGACATCGCCTCGCCAACTTTTACAGGAACGGTAAGTGGAATAACTTCAGCGATGGTCGGTTTGGCAAATGTAGATAATACATCGGATGCTAATAAACCAGTTTCAACAGCAGGACAAACGGCTTTAGATTTAAAAGCTAATTTAGATTCACCAACCTTTACAGGTACGCCTTTAGCACCAACCGCTGTAGCAGGAACGAGTACAACGCAGTTGGCAACAACCGCATTTGTTTCTGAAGCTTTTGATACGGTGATTTCTAATGGTGTAGCGGCTCAGACACTAGCTATAGGTGATTTCGTTGGAGGTGGTGTTGTATTTTGGGTAGATCCAGTGGATAACTCAAAGGGGCTAGTTTGTTCTATTGATGACCAAAGCAATGGAATCCAATGGTACAACGGCTCATATTTAACCACCGGAGCAACCGGAACCGCTGTAGAAACAGGAGCAAGTAACACGGATGCCATTATAGCCGTCCAAGGAGCTACAGAAACAAATTATGCAGCTGGTCTGGCAAGAGCATACAATGGAGGTGGCTTTACCGACTGGTATCTGCCCTCAAAAGACGAATTATATCAGATATCTATTAACAGAGCAGCTATTAATGGAATCATCATAACAAATGGAGGCGTCGATTTTGGTGGGGGTTCTAGTTCCTATTGGAGTTCTACGGAGACAGGTTCCAGTGCATGGGCATTGTTTTTCGGCAATCGTCATCAGCAGAGTTTTAATAAAAATTCTATCAGAAGGGTTCGTGCGGTTCGAGCTGTAGGTTTTCCAGCTATAAGTTCTTTAACTACAATTACGGCGGAACAAGCAGCACAAAATACAGCGATAGATTTAAAAGTAGATAAAGTAACAGGAAAGGGCTTATCAACTGAAGATTACTCAACCTCTGAAAAAACGAAATTAGCAGCGATCACAGGTTCCAATACAGGTGATCAAGATTTGAGTAGCTATGCAACAAACTCGAATTTAGATTTAAAAGCAAATATTGCATCACCAACCTTTACTGGAACAGTTACTATTCCATCTCTAATTGCAGGAACTTATACGTTTCCATCAACTGATGGTACTACAGGTCAAGTATTAGCAACTAATGGCTCTGGTCTTTTAGCATGGAGTACCCCTGCTGCTGGCGCGACTAATATTAATGAGTTGACCGATGCATTGGTAAGTAGCACTTCTTTATTTCTAGGTAATATTCCTAGTAACATAAACAATAGTGATGCAACGTATAATGTTGCTGTGGGTAAAGTAGCTTTAAATGCCATAACAATTGGAGATTTTAATGTTGCAATGGGCGAAGGAGCTCTAGAAACATTAACTACTGGAAGCAATAATGTGGCTTTGGGTTATAATACGTTAGTACGCAACGAGGCAGGAAATCATAATACAGCCGTTGGTTGGAATGCTTTGGAAAAAAACACGGTCAATTATAATACTGCATATGGCTATTCCGCTTTAAGAAAAACCAATACAGGAACGCAAAATACAGCAACCGGACCTTATGCCTTGTTTTATAACACCACAGGAGGTTATAATACCGCAAATGGAATGGAATCCTTGTATGCAAATAGTACCGGAAATTATAATACAGCATATGGTTATAACTCTCTTGGTCAGAATACAACTGGTAGTTATAATGTTGCAATGGGAGAAAGCGCAGGAAAATACACGCAAAATGGTACTAACTCGAATCAAGTTGGGTCTTATAACGTATTTATTGGAGCTAATTCTAAATCTTTAACATCAAGTAATCAAAACCAAATTGTTATTGGATACGATGCCATAGGTGGAGGATCTAACACTATTCAATTGGGGAATACATCTATCACAGATGTAAATACAAGTGGAGCAATTACTGCCCTTTCCTATATCAAATCTGGAGGTACATCTTCTCAGTATTTAATGGCAGATGGTTCTGTTTCAACAGGAGCTGCAGCAGTTAGAGAAGTTGCTGATGAATTTACTGCAACAGCAAGCCAAACAAGTTTCACCTTAACACAAGCACCATCACCAAACAGCAAAGTAAAAATGTATATAAACGGTATAAGAATTAGTAATACTGCTTATAGCACAAGCGGAGTAACTTTAACTTATCTGCCTGCAAATAATGGCGGGTATGCTTTAGCTTCAGGAGATAGAATTCAATTCGATTTTTATTATTAAAAAATTAATGTTTCAAAAAAAGCAAAATATGTATCGATTTTTATTCCATCTAAAAAAAACAGTGTGTTTCCTGAGTCTTTTTGCTCTATTTGCAATTAATAACATGATTCAGGCACAAAATGCACTTGAATTCAATGGTACCAATAATTATGTTGAAATTCCATATGCTGCAACAAATAATTCTGCGCAATTTACTGTAGAATTTTGGGCACGAGTTGATAGCGGAACGGGTGCGTACAGGGCTCCATTAAGTAATAGAGCAGACGGGCCGTTAAGAGGCTACAATTTTTACGCAAATAGTTCAAACCTTTGGGAATTTACAGTTGGTAGTGGTGGTTCTGTATGGGAATATTTCCCAGGACCTGCAGTTGTTATTGGTGCGTGGACGCACTTGGCGGCAACTTATGATGGATCTATCTATCGTTTTTATGTGAATGGTGTTTTGGTTGGTACTCCTCTTGTAGCAGGCTATTCTCCTAATACAGCAAAACCTATGAGAATAGGCGCAGGAACTACCGAAACAACCCCTGAATTTTTCTTTCCTGGAGCTGTAGATGAAGTTAAAGTTTGGAATTACGCTCGATCTGAAAGTGAAATCAATGATAATAAAAACACTAATTTACCCGTGCCTCAAACCGGGCTTGTATCTTATTATCGATTTGAAGATGGATCAGCAACTAGTAAAACCGGAAATAATGATGGAAATTTAATTAATAGCCCTACTCTAGTTACTGGAGTAAATATTGCGACTACAGCACCTACAGTTATTTCTGGAACATCTGAAGTTTGTATAGACGACAGCACCACATTGACAGCCTCTGGCGGAACTACTAATTTAAATGTAGTGGATGTTTGGTATGCTGATACATGCGGCGGTGAAGCTTTTTCTGAGGGTTGGGATACGCAACCCTATACCACTGAATCAATCACAGTTAATTCTACAACCAATGGAATTTTAAATGTGACTTCTACTACAACAGACCCTATAATTAACATGTATGGTATTGGTTCTTTCGACCCTTTAGTCAATAAATATATAAATATTCGATACAAGGTTGTTTCAGGAACAGCTAATCATGCTCAAATTTTCTTTTTAAATTCTACTAATACAACAGCTAGTGGTAATTATTATTTAGATGTGCCATTAATATCTGACAATACATGGCGAATTGCAACTTTAAACATGTCATTAAAAGCAGATAACACAGTAAATCCTAAATGGATAGAAAGTAATATAACGGGATGGCGATTTGACTTTGCTACAAATAGTGGTGTGACTATGGATATTGATTTTATCGAATTAGGATCTAGTCCAATTATAGAAACAGGATCTTCCATAATTGTAACACCAAATACAGATACTACATACCATGTAAAGAGAAAAGGCCCCAACGCTAATACCACCTGTATTTCTCAAGTAGTAACTGTAAATACGCGTCCAACACCAAGCTTTACAACACAACCAGCAGGAATCATTCCGATAAATACCGATGTAACATATATTACTGAAACAGGCAAAACAAATTACAGTTGGAGTATTCCAGGTGTTTTGAATACCGATTATTCTATAGTATCAGGAGGAACAGTTTTAGATGATAATTTGACTCTAAAATGGTTGTCCTATGGAAATAAAACGGTGGCTGTAAATTATGAAAAACTCTAATGCTTGTTTGGCGGCAACATCAATATCATCAAACTTCACTAATGTATTAGTGGAAGTGGTTACTAAGTATGGAGGTGTAAGCTATGCCGGAGATCTTGTGCTGTAAGTATAAAGGGCGCTTTAGGTGTAGGTGTGCTGTAAATAAACATGGAGCATATAATTATACAGGAAGCGTATTGGCTGTTGGAGACTCTTATGAGGGCGGTATTTGTGGTTATATTTTTACAGCCTGGAGACCCTGGGTCGATGCCGACGTTCAGCATGGATTAATCATTTCAGCTTCAGACCAAAGCAATCGTGTAAAACAATGGAACTTATGGTCAAGAGTAATGGACCACAGTATGAAACTCCTGTTGATAT
>NZ_JAUFQP010000015.1 GCF_030409805.1 Algibacter miyuki
GGCCGGCCGAAATAGTATCCGAACACACTACAACAGCAGCTTTCAAATCCTTTCTAAAACGGTCTCTAAAATCTGATTTACCGCCTTTTTTCTCTAATAATTTAATAGCATGAATTTCAATGCCTTTATCAATTGGCTTCAGCATATCGTACATATTTAAGGCTACTACGCTGGCACCATGCATGGCTTCAACTTCAACACCTGTTTTGTAAATTGTTTTTACTGTAAAAACGACCGTAATTTCTAAGCCGTTAACTTGATATTCTACGCTGGTAAATTCGATAGGCAAGGGGTGGCAATCGGGCAAAATATCGGGTGTGCGTTTTACGCCTAATAACCCTGCCGCTTTACTCATGGCGAAGACATTTCCTTTCGGAACGGTGTCGTTTTCTATTGCTTGTATTGTTTCTATTTTACTAACCTTTACAACAGCTTGAGCTACCGCAGTTCTTAGGGTTGTTGCTTTATGTGTGATGTCTACCATTTTTTGTTTTTAGGGTTAAAAAAAATAACTATTTGTTTACCTTCCATTGATGCGTGTCGTCCTCAAAAATTTCTTTTCCAAAAACAGGAACATCAGCTTTTATGGCTTCAACTATAAATTCTAAAGCTTCGAAAACGACTTTGCGTCTAGGTGATGATACAAAAACGAATAAACATATTTCTCCAGCTTTTACAGTACCTAAACTATGGTAAATATGCATGCAGGTAAGATCGAATTTTTCAAAAGCCGACTCACGAATGGCGTGAAATTTAGCATTTGCCATTTCTTCGTAAGCGGTGTATTCTATAGCTGCAACAGTTTTTTCTTCAATAACATCTGCACGAACTTGGCCCAGAAAAATATTATGGGCACCAATACTGGTTTTAGTTTGATGTTTAGCAATAGAATTCCCAATAAATTCTGATGAAATAGCACCTTGCTGAAATACACTTTTTGGTTTCTTTTGTTCCATGATTTTATATTTTACTTAGACTTGTTAAGTCTTTTGATAATTTATGAATGTCTAAAATACCTTCTTTTATGCTGAAGCAATTGGTTATGTTTAATTTTTTCAGAATAGAAACTGCTTTTTTGCTGCGCATTCCTGATTGGCAAAATAGGTAGTTTGTTTTATTTGAATCTATTTTATTAATCTGAAGCTCTAATAGAGATAGCGGAATATTTATCACATTGAAACCTTCTAGTTTAGGTGTTTCATGTGGTTCTCGAACATCAATAAGTTGAATGTTTTTTTTCTTTAAAATGAGCTTAATAGAAACTGTTTCATTAGTCATTTCACAGTTAAAATCGCTTTTTTTAGATTGAAAGTTTTCTTTTTCGTTTAAAACGGATTGGATAATGGCATCATTCCTATTTATTTTTAAAGTTGAATTTTGAAGCGTTAACGCATTGTAAAACAATATTTTTCCTGAAAGTACTTCGCCAATTCCTAAAATAATTTTTAAAACTTCATTGGCTTGCATACTACCAATAATCCCTGGAAGCACGCCTAAAACTCCAATTTCTGAACAATTAGGAACACTGTTTTCTTCTGGAAAATTAGGAAATAAACAACGGTAACTGGGTCCGTTTTGATAGTTGAAAACCGAAACCTGACCTTCAAACTTATAAATAGCACCAAAAACGAGTGGCTTATTGGTTATCAAGCAAGCATCATTGACTAAATATCGGGTTTCAAAATTATCGGTACCATCAATAATTATATCGTAGTTTTTAAATAATTCTAGAGCATTTTTATGCGTTAGTTTTTCAGGATAAGCATTTATAATGATAGAATCGTTTAAATCTTCTAAGCGTTGTTTCGCAGCAATAGCTTTGTTTATTCCTAAGGTTGATCTTCCGAATAGTACTTGCCGTTGTAAATTACTAAGCTCTACCAAATCAAAATCTACAATACCAATGGTGCCAATACCTGCGCCGACTAAATATTGCAAAATCGGACAGCCTAAGCCACCCGCACCAATAACCAATACTTTGGCTTGTGCAAGTTTCTTTTGACCGGCTTCTCCGATTTCAGAAAGTATAATATGTCTGCTATATCTGTTATTCATTTTGTTTTTCAACTAAATTATCCGCCAGCAAATGGGGGTAATATGGCGATGTCTTTGCCGGTTGCTTTTGTGGTTTCGGAAACTAATTCTTCGTTTTGAGCAACCTGAAATTCTTTATGTTTTAGGCTATCATATTTTATATAAAGAAGCTCTAAAAGTTCGAATATCGTTTCTCCTTCAAAGTTTATAATCTCCTCGGTTTTTTTTGTTGTTTCAGCAATTTGCCCAAAATATTTTATGGTTATTTGCATGGTGTTATCTGTTTTAATTCGTCTTTAGTATTAATGTTAGTTGTAAGTTTTTGTTCATGTTTTTCTAATGAAACCACTTTGCTTTTACATTGATTTACGGCAAACTGTAATTTGCGTTCACCTGAATTTAGAAGCTTTAGAAATCGGCTTTCACAAGATTTTTTATAAAGCGCAATTAATGGCATTCTTCTGCCGTTACTTTCTATTTGAATCACTTCGGAACCGTTATCAACTTCAGAAATTAATCGTTCTAAAATTTGAGAATGTATCAATGGAATATCGCAACTTAAAACCAAATTATAGGTGGTTTCAGAATGTTTTAAACCTGAATAAATTCCCGCTAAAGGACCACTGTTTTCAATAGTGTCTTCAATACGCTCTAAGCCAAAAACATCATAATCGGCACAATTAGAAACAATAATTATCTTTGAAACTAATGGTTGTAAAGCATCAATACTGTATTGTATAAACGATTTTCCGTTGAAGCTTAAAAAACCTTTATCCGTACCCATTCTCGAGCTTTTTCCGCCCGCTAGAATAATGCCTGTAATGTGCTTTTTGTCTATCATATTAAATGAAAAATAATTTACCGCAGGCCATAATAAGCACGAAAGCCAAAATATAGCGTAGTTGTTTATTGTTTATCTTTTTGCTTCCAAAATAGCCACCCAAAACCCCGCCAATAAGGGCAATGGCAACTAATAAAAAAGATGCTCTGTCTAGATTAACACCACTGCTAATTTGCCCGATTAAGCCCGAAGCCGAATTCACCCAAATAAAAAGTGCAGAAACGGCTGCGGCTTCCTTCATTTTTCCCCAATGTAGAAGTAAAATTACAGGACTCAAAATAATGCCTCCACCAATGCCAATGAGTCCTGAGAAAAAACCGATAACACCTCCAATAATAAGACCTTGCCAAAGTTTTACAGGTTTTATAATTTTGCTTTCTTTTCCAAAAACATTTAACATTTTTAAAATAGCAAAAACTAATAATATGGCTAATATTTTTTTATAAATAGAGGCGTCAACTTCAATAGTGCCGCCTAAAAAAGCGTACGGAATGGAAGCAACGGCAAAGGCCATAAATAATTTTTTGTTGAAATGACCAGCTTTATAATAGTAATAAAACGATATGCCTGCAACAAACAAATTAAGCAGTAGGGCAGTGGGTTTCATGCTTTCTGGAGCAAAAGAAAACAAAGCCATAAGTGCCAAATATCCGCTTGCACCACCATGACCAACACTAGCGTATAGAAACGACACGAGTGGCAAAATGATTAAAAAAAGCGTAATATTCTCGGTTTGGAGCATGGGTTTGGTTTGTGGTTATTAGTTGTTACTTAATGGTTATGGGTTATTAGTTTTTGGATACTGAAAATTGTTTTTACTGCATACTAAAGCGCATCAAGTTTGCGAACTTGTTCGTCTAGAAATTTCCAACAGTTTTTATTTATTTCATCGAATGTGGTTATTAATGTTTTTCCGTAAGGTGTAAGTGTTGCACCACCGCCTCCCTTACCGCCCGTACTGTTTATGGTTACAGGTTTTTTTGCCGATTTATTTACCGAATCTATAAGCGACCAAGCTTTTTTATAGGATAAACCAAGCGATTTTGCCGCTTTAGATAATGATCCTGTGTCTTCAATGGCTTTCAGTAAATGCACACGCCCTTCACCTAAAAGGACATGGTTATTGGCTTCAATCCAAATTCTGCTTTTAATTTTGTAAGACATATTAAACGGGTAATAAAATGGTTTCTAATGCATCATTTATGGTAACTTCTGTATCATTTTCGTCCATAAAAACTAAAGCGTTAGAAAGCGCAAAGGTTTGTTGCATAGCAGAGCTTTGTCCTTCTAAAATTTCAACCTTACCGTTGGTATATATGGCTTTTAAAAATTGTGGTCGGTCACCTCTTTTAATAAAGTTTGATATTGATTGCCCTTTTACGCGTGGTAATTCAAGATCCTCTCGATTCATCAAACCCTGCAAGGCTATATAGACGTAAACATAGAAACAGGTGAGTGCAGCAGCAGGGTTTCCGGGTAAAGCAAAAATTTGAGTGTCTTGCTTTTTTCCGAAGAATAAAGGTTTGCCTGGTTTTTGTTTTACTTTATAGAATATTTCTTCAACATGTAATTCATTTAAAGCTTTTCCAACATAATCGTAATCGCCAACCGAAATCCCTCCAGTAATAATAACCAAGTTATTCTCGCTAATAACCGATTTTAATTTAGCCAGTGTTTTTCCATAATTATCGGTAACATTATGGATGGTAACATCATAAAATTTCAAGCTATATAAGGCGCTTAAAAGCATTTTAGAATTGCTCTCGTAAATTTGTCCGTAGCTTAAATCGTTTCCTGGTTCAATCAATTCGTTTCCTGTAGAAACAATGGCAATGCTTGGTTTTTTATAAACTGTAACAGTAGTTATTCCTAAGGAACTTAAATAACCAATAGCGGCAGGCGTTAGTTTTGTGCCGGCTTTTAAAGCAAGTTCATGCTGCTTAACTTGTTCGCCTAAAGGCCTAATGTTTTGATTTTCGTTGACTTCTTTATTGATGCGAATTTGTTTTTTTTCCGCAGTAACCTGTTCTTGCATAATGACAGCATTTGCGGTAGCAGGTACAGCAGCCCCAGTAAAAATACGTATAGCTTCACCGGGTTTTAGTACGGGTTGCCTGTCATCACCAGCCTGAACTTCGCCTATTAATTTGTATGTGAAATCGTCGTGCAAGTTTAAAGCGTAACCGTCCATGGCCGATTGCCTGAATGGAGGCATATTTATAGGGGAGTGTACATCCTCAAAAAGTAAGTATCCACCTGCTTTTTCAGCGGTTTTTACAGTTTTTTTAAATAACGGTTTAGCATGTTGCTTTACGGCGTTAATGGCTTGTGCTATGGAAATCATATTATAAATAGCGTTATGTTTTTACAAATATAACGGTTCTGTATTTTATTTTACCACTGGTTTTCGGTTTTTTCATTTTGCAAATATTAATCTACGTATATATAAGTGTGTAAATGTGATTTTTTTATGTGGAAAATTGATAAATTTCATTTGAAATAAATTCTAATTGCATTTTTAATAGATAAAAGCCTCTATTTATTCGTTTTAGTTAAAATTTGAAGCTGTTTTTGAGAACTCCTTAAAAATTAAATACTTAGTTTTTGCATAAGTATTAATACTTATATTTGTCTTATTGATAAAAACTGTTTAGTAAGTGGTTTTACAGAAAATAAATTTTTTTAAAGATTTACATTTTTTTATAAGACACATTTAAACAGTAGGAAAATTACTAAAATTGAAATCGAACATGAGATATATCATATTACCAACAGCTTGCTACTTCTATATTTGCTGTGCTCGTGTCCTTAGAAAAACGAAAGATAAATAATTTTTAAAATTAATAATGATGAAAAAACAATATGTAATCTTAGCCTTATTGATGGTAACCATGCAATTTGCACAAGCACAATTTACTTTAGATGGCGAGTTTAGGCCAAGAGCAGAATACCGTAACGGTTATGGAGGTATTATTCCAGATGCTGCCGATGCGGGCTTTGGAATTTCGACGAGAATGCGTTTAAATGCGGGCTATGCAACCGATGCTTACAAGTTTTATGTGAGTTTACAGGATGTGATGGTTTGGGGAGAAAATAAACAAATAGTTCCTGATGATAGTAATAATTCTTTCGGAGTTTTTGAAGCTTGGGCAGAATTGAATTTAGGTGAAGGTTTTTCAACTAAACTGGGGCGTCAATCTATTGTTTACGACGATCAGCGCATTTTCGGAGGATTAGATTGGGCGCAACAAGGTCGGAATCATGATGCCGCTTTATTAAAGTATAATAAAGGCAAGTTTATGATGGATGTTGGTTTGGCTTTTAATCAAGATTACGAAAGTCCTGCAGGGTTTCAATCCACGTCTACAACCTATGCTACCACAGGAAATTTTTCTTATAAAACCATGCAATACCTTTATTTAAAACAAGCTTGGGATAGTTTCTCTGGAAGTTTATTAGTGTTGAATAACGGATTTCAGGAAGTCGACGGAACCAGTAATTTACAAACCTTCGGAACACATTTAGATTATAAAACAGGTGCTTTTGGTGTGGCTGTAAATGCTTTTATTCAAACTGGAGATCGCCAAAATGAAGTGGCCGTAAAAGGCGCACATTTATTAGGTTTAGATGTTACGTATAAAGCATCTGCCAAAGTGGGATTAGGTGCCGGGTTGGAAATTATTAGTGGTAACGATGCTGATGCAGGAGAGACGGGAGCGTTTTTTCCTTTATATGGTACCAATCATAAATTTAATGGTTTTATGGATTATTTCTATGTGGGGAATCATGCTAATTCAGTAGGTTTATTTGATATTCATGTGAGTGCCAATTTTAAACTGAACGACACGTCTAGCTTATTGGTAAAAGCTTTAAATTTTAGCGGTGAGCAAGAATTGGCAAGTGGAGAGAAATCTTTAGGTACCGAATTAGATTTAGTCTATTCAAAACAATTTAAAGGTTATGCTTTAAAATTAGGGTATTCTCAAATGTTTGCTAACGATGGTATGTACGAACTTAAAGAAGTAACTAAAAGCGATGCTGCCGATATGCAAAATTGGGCTTGGGCTATGTTAGTGATTAAACCTAAGTTTTTAAACTAAGTTATTTAAAAAGAAAATATATTTATACGAATCCCGCTTATGGCGGGATTTTTTGTTTTTCATAAATAAACTCCTTAGTAGATACAGGAAGATTAACTATAAATAGATTTAAAAATCTAACTATTATTGAAAAATATTGTTAATAACAAGCTAAGAATAAATATGCTATATTGATTGAATATGCTATTATAATTAAGACTTTCGGAGGTTATAGACTTTAATTCGTACTAATTAATTTTGTTAATATAAAGAAAGCTAAAGATGTTATTAGTTTTAAGAATTGCTTATTTTTGTAAAAGAATTGCGAGTAATTGTAATAGAGGATATTTTAAAAATAAAAAACGCCAATGTTATTACTAGTAACATTGACGCTTTTTTAACCTTCTTTTGGATTTTTAGATTAATTACTAATGATGTAATGTCTAATTTCTTTCAACTCTATATATGTTGTTAGAGTCATTCAAAGGTTTACTGAGGTTGAGTATACTAAACTCGTTTTGAAAATGGCTAATGAGACCATCTAAAAACCCTAATTGAAGTTGAGTATATTAAACTCGATTCTATAATGGTTAATGAGACCATTTAAAAACCTTCATTTTAAAGAACTTTAAAGCGCCTCACGAGGTGCTTTTTCCTTTGGTAAAGGTAAAGCTAAGCACTTGATAATGAAAGGGTGTTTTATAAACATTGTCAACATGTTTTTAACAATTTAGAAATGTCGCAAAAAGTGATATATCTTTTTTTGTTTTGTAACATTCTGTTTGTTAAGTTTTTTTTGTGTTGATTTTAGTGAAAGAGTGTTTTAGTTTTTAAAAAGTTGTGAGTTATCAAATAGTCAGACAACTTATCGAAGGCTCCTATAAAATTTATTGTTAATTTAGAATATTTAAGAGCTTTTTCGAGTTGAATATATTTATTTTCTTTAAAGCGTATCACCTTTTGTTCTAACCATACGGGATGGTTTTTAACAAATCTTTGTTTTTGAATAAAGATTCTCTTTTCCCGTTTTGAAGTTATTTTTACCATGTTTGTTGATTAAAATTTTTGTTTGGATAGCAGTATTTTTCACTGATACTTATACTTAAGCGGGACATTTATTTGACTGTTACGAAATTGTTTTTCTATAAAAATGAAAATTTAAAAGAGGTATTACCTAATAATGAAGTTCTTTATTTCATATTTCACATCACTAAAATGATGCATTAATACGGTCTTGATTCTTAAATAATTATAAAATTTAAAATAGATTTATTACATTTAAGAATAAAACCTAGTTGTATATGCTCAAAAAAGTTTTTGGAAGTGCCGTTTTTGGTGTAGAAGCCACAACAATTACCGTTGAAGTGAACGTGGATAAAGGCGTGGGCTATCATCTTGTAGGGTTGCCAGATAATGCTATTAAAGAAAGTAATTTCAGAATTGCTGCTGCACTTCAGAATAATGGTTACAGAATTCCAGGGAAAAAAATTATCATCAACATGTCGCCTGCCGATTTAAGAAAAGAAGGTTCGTCTTACGATTTAACTTTAGCTATTGGAATTTTGGCTTCAACAGGGCAAATTAAGGCCGAAGGTTTAGAGCAGTATTTAATTATGGGAGAACTTTCTTTGGATGGAACGTTACAGCCTATAAAAGGCGCATTACCCATTGCGGTTAAAGCTAGGGAAGAAGGTTACAAAGGCTTTATTCTGCCAAAACAGAATGCAAAAGAAGCTGCAATTGTTGATAATTTGGAGGTTTTTGGCATTGATAACATAAAACAAGTTATTGACTTTTTTGATAAAGGAGTACCGTTAGAGCAAACCATAATAGATACTCGAAAAGAATTTGAAGCAAATTTAGATTTTCCTGAATTCGATTTCTCGGATGTCAAGGGGCAAGAAGGTATTAAGCGTTGTATGGAAATTGCGGCTGCAGGTGGCCATAATATTATTTTAATAGGTCCGCCAGGCGCAGGAAAAACCATGTTAGCCAAACGTTTGCCGAGTATTCTACCGCCTATGACGTTACATGAGGCTTTAGAAACTACAAAGATTCATTCGGTAGTTGGAAGGGTTAAAGATACTGGGCTTATGGCTCAAAGACCGTTTAGAAGTCCTCATCATACGATTTCAAACGTTGCTTTAGTTGGTGGCGGAAGTTACCCGCAACCAGGTGAAATTTCGATGTCGCATAATGGTGTTTTATTTTTAGATGAATTACCCGAATTTAAACGCGAAGTTCTGGAAGTGATGCGCCAGCCCTTAGAAGATCGGGAGGTTACCATTTCTAGAGCGAAATTTACGGTTACTTACCCATCATCATTTATGTTGGTGGCGAGTATGAATCCGAGCCCGAGTGGTTATTTTAACGATCCTAATGCACCTGTAACATCAAGTCCAGCAGAAATGCAGCGCTATTTAAGTAAAGTTTCGGGGCCACTTTTGGATAGAATTGATATTCATATCGAAGTAACACCAGTGCCTTTTGATAAATTGTCGGATGACAGAAAAGGTGAGAGTTCGGTAGAAATTAGAAAGCGTGTTACTCAGGCGAGACAAATACAGACTAAACGGTTTGAAGATTCAGATAAAGTGCATTATAATGCGCAAATGAATGTGAAACAAATTCGAAAACATTGCGTATTAGATGAAGCGTCAAAAACATTATTAAAAACTGCTATGGAGCGTTTAAATCTATCGGCTCGTGCCTATGATAGAATTCTTAAAGTATCCAGAACCATTGCCGATTTAGAAGGCGTTCCAGATGTTAATGGATCTCATATTGGAGAAGCCATTCAGTATAGAAGTTTAGATAGAGAGGGATGGTTGGGGTAGTATTTTCAGGAGAAGGTTTTAATTTGTTTAATTTTAAAATTTGTTGAAGCTTTTAGAAGCTTCGTTTAAAAATGGGGTAAATAAGCCATAATTTATATATAACGAATGTAGATTTACATTAATTTGTGCTCTTATTTTATAATATTGTATAGCGTTATTTTTTTGCTATAAAATTCGTCATGATAAAATTCAGTTTAGACAAACGTTGTATTTCTTTTTTCATCATAGGTTTTTTTATAATAGGCCGAAGTTATGGCGTTATGGCTTTGGGAACAACACCTTTTATTACCACTTGGGGGGTAGGAACTTCAGGGACCGATAATAGCATTACTATACCAACTTATGTTTTTGAAACTTATAACTATACGGTAGATTGGGGTGATGGTACTCCAAACACGGTTGAAACAGGAAATGCAACACATACCTATGCTTCCCCAGGAATTTATACTGTGAGCATAACAGGGGTTTTTCCTAGAATATATTTTAATGAATTGTATGATGAATCACTATTTTTAAATAGTGATAAGCTATTAACCATAGAGCAGTGGGGCGATAATGCTTGGACTTCTATGGAATATGCTTTTGCGGGCTGTAAACAATTACAAGGAAATTTTACCGATGCACCTAATTTATCCAATGTTACCAGTTTACGAGGTATGTTTTTTGGCAATAAAGCATTTAATTACCCTATCGGTGATTGGGATGTGAGTACGGTAACCGATATTTCACAAATGTTTGAGCAAACTCCGCTATTCAATCAAGATATAGGTAATTGGGATGTGAGTCAGGTAACAAATATGTATCGCTTGTTTTATACTGAAGAAACGGAGTGCCCTAATATAACGCCTCCATCTTTTTTTAACCAAGACATTGGAAGCTGGGATGTAAGCCGAGTAACGGATATATCAGAAATGTTTTTACGTGCAACATCATTTAATCAAGATATAAGTCGTTGGGATGTAAGTAGCGTAACCAATATTAGTCAGTTGTTTTCAAACGCACAAGCATTTAACCAAAATGTTGGCAAGTGGGATGTTAGCAATGTCACTAATATGTACGGTATGTTTTTAGATGCAGCAGCATTCAACCAAGATCTAAGTGGTTGGGATGTTAGCAGTGTAACCAGAATGCACGATATGTTTTCTGGAGCAATCGTTTTTAATCAGGATATAGGCGATTGGGATATTACTAATGTCATTCGTATGAATAACATGTTTTCAGGAGCCATATCATTTAACCAAGATATAAGTAATTGGGATGTTAGTAATGTGGTGTATATGGCAAATTTATTTTCTAAAGCAAGAACATTCAATCAAGATATCGGTGGCTGGGATGTAAGCAATGTTACTTCATTAGCCGGCATGTTTGATGGAGCGTTAGCATTTAATCAAGATATTGGTAGTTGGAATGTGGGTAATGTGAGTAATATGGATTTTATGCTAGCTAATACAGTAGTGTTTAATCAAGATATTTCCAACTGGGATATAAGTCGTGTAACAACAATGAGTTCTATGTTTTTACGTGCTACCGCCTTTAATCAATATATCGGAAAGTGGGATGTTAGTGCTGTAGAATGGATGAATTCTCTATTTAAAGAAGCTACAGCTTTTAATCAAGATTTAAGTGGTTGGGATGTGAGTAACGTGATATACATGGAAGAAATGTTTAGTGGTGCTACAGCTTTTGATCAAGATTTAGGAAATTGGGATGTAGCTCAAGTTACCAAAATGAAAAACATGTTTTTAGGGGTAACTTTATCGGTTTTAAATTATGATAACTTACTTATTGGTTGGGATACTCTAGATTTACAACCTAATGTAAATTTTCATGGAGGAAATAGTAAATATTGTGCAGCCACAACAGCAAGAGCTAATATGGAAGCTAATAATTATGTTACCGATTTTTCTAGAATTACAGATAATTGGATTATTTCAGATGGTGGTATTTTAAACTATTATATAGATGATTTAGCATGGAAAGTAGCATCAAATAATTATACTCTACCAATAATTACAGGTTATGGTCTTTCAGGAAATGAAAAATATTACACTGCGTCTAAAGGTAAAGGAGTTGCTTATAGTGCTGGAGACGTTATAAATTATTCAGACTTCCCTGTATATCCGTTAACTTTATATATTTACGATGAAGGCATTTCGGGTTGCAGTGAAGAACAAGATTTTGAACTAATAATAACAACTATCCCCAATTGTACTACATTATTATTGCCATTACCTAATGCGAATAATGTCCCTACAGATACACATTTATCATGGCGTAAAGTAGATAAAGCAAAAGGGTATAAATTAACTGTAGGCACCACTTCTAATGGAACAGATGTTTTAAATGCATTTGACGTAGGTAATGAAACTATTTATAATTTACCAACAGATTTACCTGAAAGCACATCTATATTTGTAACGGTAATACCTTATAATTCTGACGGAGAAGCGGTAGATTGTTCAGAAGCGTTTTTTACAACAGAATCAGCCGGGGTATTACCACTTTGTAGCGAATTAACGGCGCCATTAAATGAAGCGATAAATGTATCTACAGCAACAAATTTATCATGGAATGTGTCACCTGATGCAACAGGTTATAAATTATCTATTGGAACATTTTCGGAAGGAACAGATATTTTAAACTCCAAGGATATTGGAAATTTTTTGAGTTATAATTTACCCGAAAACTTACCTGAGAATAAAACTGTTTATGTTACCGTGGTAGCCTATAATTCTAACGGAAATGCAAAAGATTGTAGTGAAGAAAGTTTTACAACCGCTAAAACAGACACAAGTGCTTTACCTCCAAAGTTTTTTACACCAAATAACGATGGTGTTAATGATTATTGGGTAGTTCCAGACCCATTAAGCGAAATCTCAAAGGTTTTAATTTATAATCGCTACGGAAAACTTTTAAAGGAAATAAAGAATATTTCAGAAGGCTGGGAGGGCAATTCTAATGGGGCTCCTGTATCAAGTGGTGGTTATTGGTATCTTATACTTTATAAAAATGGAACGACACAAAATGGGCATTTTAGTTTAGTTCGATAATTTTTTATTTAGTAAAAAAATAATTCATCTAAACAATATATGATTTTAGAAGCCTTTAAAGTAGGTTTTATGTTTTTACATTAATTTTCTGTAAAGAATTAAAAATATTACGACTAAATTCGAAACTAATTCAATTTTTGTGAGAAAAAACTCTATTTTTAACAACATGTCAGAGATTATTTTAAACATATATAAAGGCTTAACCAACCTGTTATCATTAAAAAATCACATAGGTTTTGGAGGTTTGATAAAAGCATCTATTTCTAATTTGGAATTCCGAGTCGAACCTGTAAAAACGGATTTAGGATAATGAGCAAATCAACTACTAACAGAACTAAATATTTACTTCATAATCCTTTTGAAAACCAAATTAAGGAAAAAGTTATCCCTATAACGCAATCTCAGTCCGAAATATGGATCTCTTGTAAAATGGGAGGGGATAATGCCAATAAGGCATACAATACATCTATTTCTTTGGAGCTGCAAGGGGATTTAAATATTTATGTTTTAGAAACTTCTATTCAAAAATTAGTGAATAGGTATGATACTTTAAGATCTAATTTCAGTACTTCAGGAATGGAGATGAATATTTATAAAAGTATTGACTTTTCCGTAAAACATTTAGATTTTTCTAGCTTTAGCAATGACGAAAAAGCGCAACATATTTCAAATTATTTAAATGAAAACGTAAACCATGTTTTCGATTTAGTAAAGGGACCATTGTTTCAAGTAGGCTTAATAAAATTGGGCCATCAAGAATATCAGTTAGTGTTTACAGCGCATCATATAATTTGTGATGATTGGTCGATAAGTGTTTTATTAGAAGAATTAGGACAAATTTATTCTGGAGGAATTTTGAATAAAACGCTTACTTTGCCAAAAGCAGAATATTTCTATTCGTATGCTGATAAGCAAATTACATATTTAAAAAGCGAGGAGTATTCAAAATCTAAAACGTTTTGGAAGAAAGAATATGCGCAAGCTATTCCAGCGTTAAATTTACCTACCGATTATCCCAGACCAACTTTAAGAACATATAATAGTAAGTTTCTCAAAGCTATTATTGGAGCTAATATAGTTGACAAATTAAATAAAATAGGTACTGAAAACAACACCGATTTAGTAACCATTCTAATGGCTGCTTTTGAAGTGTTTTTGTATCAACAAACAGGGCAAACCGATTTAGTTGTTGGTTTATTTTCCGCAGGGCAAGAATTTCACCAAAAACCTCAAACCGTAGGGCATTGTGTTAATTTTTTACCTTTAAGAAGTCAAATTTCAGCAGAAACAACGTTTCTAGAATATTTATATTATCGAAAAGTAGGATTTGCTAAAGCTTTAGAGCACCAAGAGTTTAGTTTTGGACAATTACTTCAGCAACTAGCCATACCAAGAGATTCGTCGCGGGTACCATTAGTTCCTGTGGTATTCAATATGGAGCGTGAGAATAAAATTCTTTTCGAAGGATTAAACATTCAACTAAAAAATAATCCGAAAGCTTTTGATACTTTTGAATTATCTCTAAACGTTCTAAAGTCTGATGGTGAATTGGTTTTAGAATGGTCGTATAACACGGCTCTGTTTGCAGAGTCAAGCGTAAAAAAAATGATGGTTTCGTTTGAAGAAATTCTCGTTACTATCACAAATAGTCTTGAGATTACTATTGGAGAAGTTATAAAATCTAAGGATGTTGCATATCAGCAATTAAATAATACATCCACAGCATATCCCGATGTACTGCTACATAATTTAATAGCCAAAATGGCTCAAAATTTTCCTGAAAAACAAGCTTTAAAGTTTAACGGAAGTGGTATTTCTTATAAAGATATGGAGCAACAAGCTAATCAGTTAGCGCATTATTTGGTAGAACAAGGTGTTTGTTCTGGCGATATTGTTGGAGTGGCTTTGCCTAGATCTAGCGAACTGGTAATTCTTCTATTAGCTATTATGCAATGTGGTGCGGCATATTTACCGTTAGACCCCAATTATCCTGAAGATCGTTTGGAGTTTATGTTAGAAGATTCGCAATCTAATTTATTAATTGCATCAAAAGCGCTACATATAAAATCTAATTGTAAAACATTATTTGTCAAGGATATTTTTTCAAACCTAAGCACCTATTTTAAAAGTCCGATTGACAGAAATGTTAATACAGACAGTATGGCGTATTTGCTTTTTACGTCTGGCTCTACAGGTAAACCAAAAGGTGTTGCGGTAACAAATAAAAATTTGGTCAATTTTTTACATAGCATGTTGCAAGAGCCTGGTATTAATGAAGCGGATAGGCTGCTTACCATTACTACCATATCGTTCGATATTGCGGCGTTAGAATTATTTACGCCGTTGTTAGTAGGCGCAACATTAGTAATTGCTAATGATGAAACAGCAAGAGATAGCCGTTTATTACTAAAGCTATTAAAGCAAGAAAACATCTCGATATTACAAGCCACACCATCCACTTGGCAAATGTTGTTAGAAGTGGGCTGGGAATCCCCACTACCCATAAAAGCACTTTGCGGAGGAGAGGCTATGCCGGTAAGTCTATCAAAAAAACTACTAACACGTGTTGAAAGTCTGTGGAATATGTACGGCCCAACAGAAACTACGATATGGTCTACCGTAAAGCAAATAAAAAGTAACGATGAGCAAATAACTATTGGGCGACCAATAGCCAATACGCAGGTGTTTATTTTAAATGAACAAGGCGTATTGGTAGATTCGGGTAAAACAGGAGAAATTTGTATTGCTGGAGACGGTGTTGCTTTAGGGTATTGGAAACGTCCAGATTTAACTTCGGAAAAGTTTATAACAAACACCTGCGATTTAAATTCAAACTCAAAATTGTATCGTACCGGAGATTTAGGGCAGTTATTGCCAAATGGTGAAATTCTGTGCCTAGGACGCATAGATCATCAGGTTAAATTACGAGGTCATCGTATAGAGTTGGGAGAAATAGAGCAAGCTTTAGATGAAGAGCAAGGTGTTCAATCTTCGGTGGTTTTGGTAAATGAAAATCACTTAATGGCATTTGTTATTCCTGAGAAATCAGGGCATATGCCAAAAGAAACTATAGCTCTTTGGAAAGAAAATTTATATGCTAAACTTCCAGATTATATGGTGCCACAGGATTATCATGTGATAACCGAATTCCCAAAAACCTTAAACGGAAAAATTGATCGAAAGACTTTGTTGGCAAATACCATGTCTAAAGCCGTTTCAACCCATTTTACAGCACCTCGGAGCAAAACAGAACAGATTGTAACAACCATTTGGAAAGCTTGTTTAAATCGAGAACAAATAGATATTTGTAGCAATTTTTTCGAACTTGGTGGGCATTCGCTTATTGCCATTAAGGTTATGGTCAGTTTAGAAAAAGAAACGGGTAAAAATCTGCCACTTTCATCTTTGTTAGAATATCCAACTATTGAGAAATTGGCAGAATTTGTTGATTCTAATACAGAAATCGAACAATGGAATTGCTTAACACCTATAAAACCAGAAGGAAATAAAGATCCTTTGTACGTTATTCATGGTGCTGACCATAACGTCTTAATTTTTGAAACATTAGCGAGAAATTTAGATAAAGAGCAACCGGTTTATGCTTTACAGGCAAAAGGACTTTACGCTAATGATGAACCTCATGATTCTATTACAGCCATGGCGGAACATTATATTTCGGAGATTGTACAAGCGAATCCAAAAGGGCCTTATGCCATTGCAGGTTATTCATTTGGTGGTATTATTGCTTATGAAATGGCCCGGATTTTAAAAACTCAAAATAGAAAGGTTAAAACACTAATTATGCTAGATAGTTATGTGTATCCTAATTATTATTTCAAAAATCCTATTAAAAAGAAAATGGCTTTATGTGCTTATAAGGCAGGGAATTTATTATTCTTTATACGAAAAATGTTAAGCGATAGAGAAAATTTTTATCGAAGAATAGATATTGTTAAAGGCTGTTTTAATAGGGTGTTTTTAAGATTTAATTTAGGTAATAAAGAAGAACAAAAAGGATCTCGTCCTTGGCCCGAAGCCTTAGATCGGAAACATAAAATAGCAGTTGATAATCATTATATGAAGCCAGATGATATTGAGATAGACCTCTTAAAAGTTGAAGTGGATGATGTTTTTTACGCCCACGATACTAAAAATTTAGGATGGGAACCTTTGGCAAAAGGAGGAATAAATAGGCACATGATTCCTGGAAATCATATGAATATGTTTAAACATCCAAATGAAAAAAAACTAGGCTATGTGTTACAAGCTGTATTAGATGGTTGTAATGAATAATTCTAAAATTAAGGTCCACAAAGGTGTATTAAGCATTGATGTTATCAACACATATCATAAGCTTGATGAGGATGTTAATGTAAAACTTTTCAAAATAAAGTTTACAAAGTATGTTGAATATATAGCGGTGTTAAGATCGTTTTTAACACCTGAAGAAAATATCCGAGCCGATAAATATTATCAAGAAAAAGATAGGAATAGGTTTATAATCAGTAAAGTGTTATTAAAATTTATTCTAGCTCAAGAAGCTGGAATTCCTGTTTCTGAAATAAGATTTGAAATTACTAAACACAAAAAACCACTTCTGAAAAACCACCCCAATTTACATTTTAATTTATCTCATGCCGGGGATTATGCCGTCATAGCTATTGCTAATAAACCCGTTGGGGTCGATATTGAACATAGTATTAAAAATTTTGATTTTAAAGCCGTTTTGGCACATGTTTTTAATGCGCAAGAAATTGATGCTGTTTTAAATGCTGATGATAAAAAGCATGTATTTTACAAGTTTTGGACACGGAAAGAGGCGGTAGTAAAAGCGACAGGCCAGGGCATCGACGATAATTTTCCAAAAGTACCCGCTTTAGATGGTAAGCATATTTTAAACACTTCAATATGGAATGAAATTAATAATATAGAAGTTTTTAGTTTTAAAATGGATGATGATTATATGGGAACCGTTGCACTCACAGGGAACATTAAAAACAATCAGGAACTTCATTTTTATCCTGTTCCAATTGCTTTTGACGAATTAAAGATGCTTAGGAATAATAATACAAAATAATCTCTATATTTGTACTAATGAAATTTTTAGCATTCATATTATCCATTTATATTTTCGCACTGAACTTAACAGCTTGCGATGATTCTGTTGTGGTTAATGATGATGTTAAAACTGAAATTTCTCAGAATTTAAATCATGATAGTCAACATCAAGACGCCGATTTATGTTCTCCTTTTTGCAATTGCCAATGTTGCCATATTAATGTTACTAACTTAAAAACGGCAACTATTAAGTTTGAAATGGCTTTCATTTCTACTCAAGATTTTTTCTACTTAAACCAGTTAGAAAAAGATTTTAATACTTCCATTTTACAGCCACCACGGGCATAATTAAGTTTTTCGAGGGATATCTATATCCTATTTTGAACCTTTTGGTTCATTTCGTTTTGAGTCACTCATATTTTAAAATTTTTAGAAGCCTGATAAAAAGACAGCTTACTTTTGTAAAGATGCTAGAATATAGTCTTTACGCCTGTAGCGTTACGGTCTTAAATGTTTATCACCAACTCCTAAGTTTTAATATGAAAGGTCTCGGAAAAGTTTAACTGAATTAAAACCTATTTCCATGATTAACAAAATCATTGATTTTTCAATCCATAATAAATTCATTATTGGTTTGCTCACGCTAACCATAATAGGAGCCGGGATTTGGAGCATTACCAAAGTGCCCATCGATGCCGTTCCAGATATTACAAACAATCAAGTTCAAGTTATTACCCAAGCCCCAAATTTAGGTACGGAAGATATCGAACAAATTATAACCTATCCCGTTGAGGTTGCCATGAGTAATCTTCCTAATGTACAAGAAATTCGCTCGGTGTCTCGTTTTGGACTCTCGGTTGTTACTATTGTTTTCGATGACGATATGGGTACTTATTTGCCTCGACAATTGGTAGCCGAAAAACTAAACGCCATTAAAGCGCAAATTCCTGAGGGATTTGGCGAACCTGCTATGGGCCCTATTTCGTCGGGGTTGGGTGAAATTTATCAGTACACCTTAAAAGTAAAACCAGAGTTTAAAGACCAATTTTCGATCACCGATTTACGTACCATGCAAGATTGGATTGTACAACGCCAAATGGCTATGGTCGAAGGTGTTGTTGAGGTGAACGCCATTGGTGGAAAAATTAAACAGTATGAAGTGGCCGTAGATCCGAATGAGTTAAAAGCTATCGGATTAACCATTACCGATATTTTTGAAGCTCTCGAAGCCAATAACCAAAATACGGGCGGCGCGTATATCGAAAAGAATCATCAGGCGAATTTTATTCGTGGCGAAGGCTTGGTGCGGAGTTTAGACGATATAAAAAAAACAGCAATAAAAACTAGTAACAATATCCCGATTACTATTGGAGATATTGCCACGGTACAATTTGGTTCAGCCATTCGCTACGGTGCCTTAACCCAGGATGGCGAGGGCGAAGTGGTTGGTGGTTTAGTGATGATGCTTAAAGGCGCAAATTCTAACGAGGTAATTCAGAATGTAAAAGCGCGAATGGCTCAAATTGAAAAATCATTACCAGAAGGCGTTATTATAGAACCTTTATTAGATCGTAGTAAACTCATTGCCGAAACCACATCTACGGTTTCAGGAAACCTTGTGGAAGGCGCACTGATAGTCATTTTTGTGCTGATCTTTTTATTAGGAAATTGGCGCGGCGGACTCATTGTGGCATCAACAATTCCTTTATCATTATTATTCGCTTTTATTTTAATGTACATATTCGATGTTTGGGCAAACTTGATGAGTTTAGGAGCTATTGATTTTGGAATTATCGTAGATGGTGCTGTTATTATTGTTGAAAGCACAGTGTTTTTAATTGCATCTCAAGTTTTAAAAAAGAAAAAATTAACTTCGGAAGAACGCGATAAAGTGGCTTCTAAAGCCTCAAAAAAAATGATGAATGCAGCCTTTTTTGGACAACTTATCATTCTTATTGTATTTCTGCCCATATTAGCTCTCGAAGGTATCGAAGGTAAAATGTTTAAACCTATGGCGCTCACTTTTATTTTCGCAATGATAGGCGCTATGGTACTTTGTTTAACTTATGTGCCTATGATGTCAGCATTGGTTTTAAGAGCTCCAAAATCGGAGAAACTATCTTATGGTGATAAGTTCGTGCGTTGGGTAGAAAACAAATACAAACCATTATTAGAGAAGTCTTTGAAAAAAGGAAAACTAATAATAGGTGTTTCTGTAGTTTGCTTCGGAATAGCGGTATTTATGTTTACCAAAATGGGAGGCGAGTTTATTCCGCAGTTGGATGAAGGCGATATTGCATTTCACGCTATTTTAAAACCTGGAAGTTCTCTGACAGAAACCATTGAAACGACTACGAAAATTGAGCAAATTGTAAAAGCTAAATTTCCAGAAGTTGAAAAAATAGTGAGTCGTATTGGTGTTGCTGAAATCCCTACCGATCCGATGCCAATGGATTTGGCTGATGTTATCGTGATTTTAAAGCCGAAAAGCGAATGGACTACAGTAAGCTCAAAAGACGAACTCATCGAAAAAATGAAAGCGGCTGTTGAAATTATTCCTGGTGTAAATTACGAGTTTACGCAACCCATAGAAATGCGTTTCAATGAATTACTGGAAGGGGTTCGAGAAGATATTGCGATAAAACTGTATGGTGAAGACATCAATATTCTATCGGAAAAAGCGGAAGAAATTTCAAAAATTATCGCAGGTACAGATGGTATTGGCGATATGAAAGCCGAAGCAACAACAGGCTTACCACAAATGACCATAATATATAATCGTAGTAAATTGGCACAATATGGGCTGCAAATTAATACGCTGAATCAAATTGTACAATCGGCTTTTGCTGGTGGAATAGCCGGAACTATTTTCGAAGGTGAAAAACGATTTGATTTAGTAGTTAGGTTAAATGCTAGCAACCGAAGCGATATTACAGATGTTCAAAATTTGTATATCAATTTACCGTCTGGCGTACAAATTCCGCTTCGTGAAATTGCAGATGTTACTTATAAAGCAGGTCCTATGCAAATTAGTCGCGATAATACCAATCGGAGGACTTATGTAGGGATTAATGTGAGAGGCCGTGATGTGAAATCGTTAGTTACCGAAATCAAGTCGAAATTAGATGCCAAACTCGAATTGCCATCAGGTTATTTTATTCGCTATGGAGGGGCTTTTGAAAACTTAGAACGTGCGAGTAATCGTTTAAAAACGGTAGTGCCTATAGCATTACTGTTAATTTTTGTTCTCATTTATTTTGCATTAAAATCGCTGCCACAAACCTTGATGATTTACATCGCTATTCCCATGGCAACCATTGGCGGAATCGTAGCGTTATGGCTGCGCGATATGCCTTTTAGTATTTCTGCAGGTGTTGGTTTTATTGTGTTATTTGGGGTGGCAGTTTTAAATGGTTTGGTAATGATTAGTGGTTTAAATGAATTAAAAGAGGAGGGCGTAACCAACTTAAAAGATAGAGTTATCGAAGGCACAAAACGCCGTATTCGCCCAATTATGTTAACTGCTTTTACTGATGTTTTGGGCTTTTTACCTATGGCTATATCTGCTTCGGCAGGTGCAGAGGTACAACGTCCGTTAGCTACAGTAGTTATTGGAGGTTTGCTCACATCAACATTGTTAACTTTGTTCATTATTCCTATTTTATATCATTGGGTAGAAACGAAATCTTTAAAATTTAATCTGAATAAAAGAGTAATTTCTACTACAGCTATTTTAGTTGTTTTTTTAGGTTTTTCTAATACTATAAATGCTCAGAAAATCGGGAACGCTATGCCTGAAATCTCGATGGAAGCAGCGGTTAAATTATCAAAAGAAAATTATCCATTATTAAAACAAAAACAGTTAGAAATTACCAAACAAGAGCAGTTAAAAAGTACGGTTTACGATTTTGGAACCACTCAAATTTATACAAGCGGAGAAGAGTTGGATAGTGGTCGTGGTGTTTACACAACCGTTGGTTTTGGGCAATCTAATATTGATGTTTTTGGTATTTCTGCTAAAAAAGAATTGCAAAAACAGCGCCTTCAGTTTTCTAAAAAAGCATTTCAATTATCAGAATTAGAACTAGAATTGGCTGTAAAAAAGGCTTGGGCGTTAGCTTTTCAGAAAAAAAACAAGGTTTATTTATATCAAGAATTAGATTCCATTTATTCCAATTTTGAAAATGCGGTTACCTTGAATTACGAAGTTGAGTCCATTTCTAAATTAGAATATTTGGCCGCTAAAAATCAGGCGTTACAAATTCATAATAAATTAATGGAAGCGAAAAGCGATTATCAATTGGCTTTGCAACAGTTGAATTTTTGGTTGGTGTCCGATGTGTTTTTCACCATTTCAGATACTTTAGAATTAGAAAATGATATTGAAACAGCTGAATTTAATGCTGAATCTCATCCGATATATAATCTTGCAGAACTTCAATTTTCCGAAGCAGAAGCTAGTTATAAAGCCAAAAAAGCAAACAATTTGCCTAAGTTAAATTTACAAGGTGGTTTGCAAAAGGTTAATGGTAATTCTGGTTTTTACACCTATCAAGCTGGCGTATCCATTCCATTTTTATCAGGTATAAATAAAGCTAATGTGAAAACGGCGCGCATAGATAAAGCTATTGCTGAAAGTGCGATGGCATTCAAGAAACGAGAAGTGAAATCGAAGTACCTTCAAGCTAAAGAAACTTATTTCAAATGGCAAAAAGCTTGGTTGTTTTATAAAAATGATGTTTTGCCGTTAACTAAATCTCAAAAAACGGGCGCATTATTCGCTTATAAAGAAGGGGAACTAGATTACCCTGGGTTTACACAGTTGATAAAAGAGGCGGTACAATCTGAATTAGATGCACAAAAGACTTTTATGAATTATTTGGAAAGTAGATTTGAATTACAATATTTTAACAACTAAGAATATGAAAAATACAATATATAACATTTTAGGATTCGTTTTTCTAACCTTAATTTTGGTTTCCTGTGGTGGAAAAAATAGTCATAATGAAAATGATGGACATAATCACGATAGCAGTGAAACCAACGAAAAACAATCAGATTTACATCAAGAAAAAACGAAAGATCATGGCGCAGAAGTCATGCTAAGTCAGCAGCAATTTGAAGCTTTAAAGATGAAAACGGACACTATAGCTTTTCGAAATATGAGTGGTTATGTGGAAGCCAATGGTACTCTAGAAGTGCCGCCACAAAATGAAGCTGCGATTACTTCGGTTGTTGGCGCAAATGTGGTTTCAATTAATGTTATAGAAGGCGACAAAGTGGAGAAAGGGCAAGTGGTTGCCTATCTTTCGCATCCAAATATTATTCAAATGCAAACGGAATATTTAAACGCTTTTAGCAATAGTAATTTTTTGAAAAATAATTTTGAACGCCAACAAAAACTATATGAAGCTGGAGTTAGTTCTGGTGCTAATTTTCAAAAAGCAGAAGCGGAATACAACGCCTCTAAAGCCATGGTTAATGGTTTAGGAGCACAGTTGAAAATGTTGAATATAAGTCCAACATCGGTAGGTAATGGGAGCATTGCACAGCGCATTTCGTTACGCAGCCCGATAGAAGGTTTTGTTCAAAAAGTAGAAGTGAAAACGGGACAATATGTACAGCCACAAACGGAATTGTTCGAAATTGTAAATACCCATCATGTACATGCCGATTTAATGGTATTTGAAAAAGATGTTTTTAAAGTGAAAAAGGGTCAAAAAGTTGTTTTTAATTTACAATCGCTTCCTGATGAAGCATTAATCGCGGAAATTTATTCGGTGAGTAAAACTTTTGAAAGTGATCCGAAAGCGGTGCATGTACATGCTGAAATTGAAAACAAAAAAGGCCGTTTAATTCCTGGAATGTATATCACGGGGAAAATTCAAGTTGAAAATTCTAAAACTAAAGCATTGCCAGAAAGTGCTGTGTTTAAAAAAGGCGACTCGTTTTTTGTGTTTTCTGTTGAACCAGAAAATGAAGATTGGAGTTTTAAACCTGTGGAAGTATTTTTAGGAGCTAAAGATGGCGATTGGGTAGAAGTTATATTCAAAAATGAATTGGCTCCAGGTATCAAATTTGCTTATAATAATGCTTATTATTTAAGTGCTGAAATGCAAAAAGGAGAAGCCGAACATTCGCATTAGTATTATAATCAACTGAAAGTTTTAAAATTAAAAACCAGCCTTGTATAAGTAAATTACTCAAGCAAGGCTGGTTTTTTTATGGGTTTAAATGAATAACATTTATTCATGGCTTAATGTTATTCTTACAATTCAATCTATAATATTTTTTTGCCCTCAAAAATAAAAGTATTTTTAGGCTTCAATTAATAGGAATATGACACAGAATAAAATACTTTACTTTTTTTTCGCCTTTACTTTTTTAGCAACGAGTTTATTTGCACAACAAATTAGGTTAAACGAAGCTCCAGAAGATCTTCAGCTTTATGCCCGTGACACTTCAAATACAGCAGAAGTTGCTGTTTCTGGAGAAGTTAAAGGAGAACCCGATTTTAAAGCATTCACCTTAAAGGTTTTTAAAGATAATGCTCTTTACGATACAAAGAGTGACACTTTAAAGAATAAAAAGTTCTCTGTTTCTTCAACTATTAAAGCAGGATTACACGCCTACCGATTCGAGTTTTACATCAATAAAAAGGGAATAGATAGTCTTTATTTTAAGGCTGATGATGTTGTTTGTGGAGATGCTTATATTATTACGGGGCAATCTAATTCGCACCCGAGTAGTAGTGCATCAACTTATAGCAATCCTTATTGCCGAAGTTTTGGCGTTAAAACGGGGTATAAGGCGTATAATGATAAAGAGAAAAAAGTGCGCTGGGGCATGGCAACTGGTAATCTTGAAGGTTTAGAAGGCGTTGGTGGATGGTTTAAAATAAATCCATTTGGTGTTGGTGTTTGGGGAATGGAATTAATGAAACTTATTGTTGAAAAACATCAAATACCTGTTTGTATTATTAATGGAGGAAGTGGTTCGTCGTCAATTGAACAAAATATGTTATATCCAGAAAAACCATCATTAGAAACTAGTTTTGGTCGCTTAGCATACCGAGTAGACCAGGCAGGATTGAAAGATAAAATTAAAGCTATTTTCTGGCATCAAGGAGAATCGAATGCTGCAACTATAGAAGGCTATCAGTCTTATGCTACTAATTTCGATACGCTTTTACAAGATTGGAAACGGGTTTATACTAACCTAGAAAAGGTGTATTTATTTCAACTACATCCGGGGTGTGGACGCAATCCAATATCTTACCTATCTGAAATGCGAGAAGTTCAAAACCAGATTGATCAAAAATATGATATGGTAAATATCATGTCTACTTTAGGTGTTACGGGACATGATGGCTGTCATTTTGCTTATGAAGGCTATTTGGAATTTGCACAGCGTATTTATCCGTTAGTAGCGCGCGATTATTATAACGAAAAACCAAGTTTTACCATAACACCTCCTAAGTTGTTAGAGGCTAATTATGAAAGCTCAAAACGTATGGTGTTACATTTCGATCAACCTATACTTTTAGAAGAAGAGAGCACGGTTGATGGTGTAGTTCATTATTTGAAAGATCAGTTTTTTGCTTCGGAAGATTCAAATACCAAACAAATTAATCTTGAAGTAAATAAGATAAAGGTTGAAGGTAATTCACTTATTCTTACATTAAAAAAGGCTTCTAATTACAAATATATTACCTATCTGCCAAGTAAATTTTATGTAGGCACTCGTGATATTTATAATGGGCCTTGGCTATCCGGAAGTGAAAATAATATTGGCGCTTTAAGCTTTGATAGGAGACCAATTACTCAATTAAAAAATTAAATCACTAATTTTTGAAGTAATAGTTAGTACTTTTTTTTTATAATTTTAAGTTCTACTTACGTCGTCTTCCATAGAATGTGGTTTAAATTAGGTTTTTTTTATATGTTATTGTTTTTAAGGTTTTTATAGGTGTTAAGTGAATCTTGTTATAGGTGTTTTTTGGTTTAAATTCAACATTTATACCCCCAAATTGATAATTATATGTTTTTGTTTTAGGTTAACTTTGATAATTATCTAGAATGTTACTTAACAAAATGGTTTTATTATCATTTTATAAATAACAAACTATAACTTATTACTAATGAAAAATATTTTTGTAATTATCGGTATCTTGTTTTTGGGGATAAGTAATGTTTTTTCTCAATCGAACTTTAAATCGGTAACAGCATCATATTCTCCAATTGAAGCATTAGGTTTTGAAGAGGGCATAAAACGAGGCGACCCAAGTGATGTTATAAAAGTAGGATCTTTGTATTATGTTTGGTATTGGAAAGTAGGAGATCATGTAAGATGGGCAACATGGTATGCAACCTCACCAGATGGATTTGTTTGGACAGAAAAAGGAGAAGTTTTACCTCCTGGAAAAGATGGCAGTTGGGATGATGAAGGTTGTTTTACACCTGGTATTTTAGTTGCTAAAAATAAATATTATCTTTTTTATTCAGGAGTTAATAATCCATATAAAACTAAGGATCTTGATAAATCTAAAACAAGGATAGGCATAGCTGTTTCCGATTCTCCTGATGGTCCTTGGGCAAAACTTCCAACTAATCCTATAATGGTTCCTAGTGATAATGTTACTGAGTTTGATAGTCACAGAATTGACGATGCTAGTGTAATTGTCCGTGACGGAAAGTATTGGTTATACTACAAAGGACGCCAATGGGGTAAATCGCCACGTGAAACTAAAATGGGTGTTGCTATAGCCGATAATCCTGAAGGACCGTATGTGAAATACGAAAATAATCCTGTTGTAAAAGGTGGTCATGAAGTATTAGTTTGGCCTCAAGGCAAAGGTGTTGCCACACTTATAGGAAAAGAAGGACCTGAGGGTGTACGTAAATCCATTATGTATGCCGAAGATGGATTCAATTTTAAAAAAACACACCATTTTACAAATAAAAATGTACCACTTGCTCCTGGAGCATATCGTCCTGAAGCGTTTATAGATAATGGTAATGGAAAGTTGATAGAATGGGGTGTACAGCGAGTTATTAATAAAAAGGGACAGTTTCTTGAAAGATTCGATTTAAAGGAGGTTCCGGGAAATCCTTAGTAAAAAGATAAAGTGTTTTATCAATCGGATATATAATTTGAATTCTTACGAAGTAAAAATGATAAAAAGTTTAATGGATTTTAAAATACCTATTTTAATAGGAATCTTATGTTTTGTATTCACAAGTTTTAGTTATGCCCAAAGCAATGAGAATATATCATTAAATGGCAAATGGTCCTTTAAAACAGATCCTTATGCGCAAGGAGAATCTTCTCAATGGTTTGCAAAAGATGTAAATACGGCGTCTTGGGATACTATGACTGTTCCTGGTAATTGGGATTTGGTAAACGAATATTCTGAATATGTTGGAGATGCGTGGTACACTAGAACTTTTAATGTTGAAGAAATAGAAAGCACAGAGCAACTGCGTTTGGTGTTTCAATCTGTGTACAACAATTCTAAGGTTTGGGTAAATGGGCATTTAGTTGGAGAACATGATTTTGGTTTTTTACCTTTTCATTTTAATATTTCGGAATATGTAAATCCTGGAAAAGAAAATAGGTTAACCGTACTGGTTAATAACGTTTTTAAAAGCGGTGCTATGTGGAATTGGGGAGGTATCAGAAGGCCAGTTTGGTTAGAGTTAACACCTAAAGCACGTATCGAGTTTCAACATATTGATGCAGTGCCTAACCTAAAAAAAGGAACGGCTCAATTAGATGTGAAAATTGTGAGTAGCAACTCTAGCAATACGCCTAGAAACGTGCTATTTAATGTAAATGTTAAACATAAAGGCAAGGTTGTAGCAAAAGGGGAAGTAAAAGCCTCAATCCCTGCAAATACCAATCGATACATTGTAAACTGGTCACATAAGTTACCAAAATCTAAAGTGAATTTATGGCATTTTGATTTTCCGAATTTATATGAATCTACAGTTACCTTGTCAGAAAATAAAGAAATTTTGCATACAAATTCGGATAGATTTGGTATTCGAAAATTAGAAATAAATGGTTTAAAATTACTATTAAATGGAGAAAGTATAAGGCCGGTTGGGTTCAATGTAGTGCCAGAAGATCGATTTACAGGAAATACATTACCTATAGAACGTATTAAAGAAGATGTTGATTTAATGAAAACTTTGGGAGCCAATATGGCTCGATTGAGTCATGTAAATTTACCCAAAGAATACATCGATTATTTGGATGAAAAAGGAATTATGATTTTTGAAGAAGTTGGGCTTTGGGGAAAAGATATTTTAGTAGATCCAGAACATCCAAAACCAAAAGAATGGTTACAAAGAATCATCGAAAATAATTATAATCATCCAGCAGTTATAGGATGGAGTGTAGGTAATGAATTGGGTATGGCATCTAAAAACCCAAAAGTAGATGCTTATATAAAGGGGGCTATAGAGATGGCTGAAAAATTAGATCCAAATAGAATCGCTGTTTCCGTGTCTAATTCGGCTAATAATTCACCAAAAGAAGCAACGATGTACTCCGATTTAGCAATGCTAAATGGATATCAGAATTGGGGTAAAAAGGCAGATGGTACTTGGAAAAACCATAAGAAACCCATTTTTATGTCTGAGTTTGGTAAAGAACTAAATTCGGAAGACCCAAACTTAGGAGATATTCCTGTTAAAAAAATGATGGATGGGCTACGAAATAAAGAATATGTTTTAGGTGCTTCCTTATGGACGTTTAATGATTACAGAAGTACGTATCATGGTAAAGACGGATGGAAAACGCCTCCTTCTCAAAACAGAGCTTGGGGAATTGTAACTTCTTTTAGAGACAAGAAAAAAGGCTTTTATAGCGTTCAAAAAGAATTTAGTCCCATAAAAAACCTGACAGTATCCAGTATAAACACTGCAAAAGGAAATGCAAAAGTCACTATTCAACCAAGAGAGCGTTTAGATATTCCTGCAAATATATTGAGAGATTATAAGCTACAGTACACCCTTTTTGATTCGGATTTTAAACCTGTAGAAACAAAAACAGAAATTATTAAAACTATTTTTCCTGGAGATAACACATTTGATGTTTTCTTAGAGTGGAGTGCAAAAGACAGCTTAAGCATGATAGAAGTTAGTTTCTTAGATCCGCAAGGTTACAAAGTTTACACAGATGTTGTTAAGTTTCAAGTTCCGAAACAGCCTGTTATTACATTTGCCAATACAGCTAACAATGGTATTCGGGTTTTTTTTGAAAAAAGTAAAGATGCCGAGGCGTATTATGTTCGATATGAGAAAGATGATGCGGTTTTCAATACTAAGAAAACAACAAATAATTTTATTGATATTGAAGATAAAAAAATAAAACAAGGTCATGTTTGGAAATATCAACTCATAGCTTTGAACAACAAAGGAGAGAGTATGCCTTCAGAAATAAAAGAGCTTACAAAAGATGAAGATGAATTACCACCAATAATTTGGAATACAAAACATACTGAAAATGGCGTTTTTATAGCTTACAGTGTGAGTCCTTACGATTATTTATATGAAGTCCTTTATGGGACTAGTTCAAACACGTATGATAAAAAATTAACAACCAAAGTACAGGGAGTTCTTAATATTCCTAATATTAAAAAAGAAACTCCTATTTATTTTAAAATGAGAGTTATTAAACAGTGGGGATTTGCGAGTGAATGGACGCAAGAGTTAAAGAGTGAATAAAAAATTTGAGAAGAAAACACAAAAATAAGAGTGTTATTTGAAAATCAACTTAATTATTAAAGATAGAATACAAAAACAAAACAAAAATGAAATTACAACACATTACATTATTAACATTATTGCTTTTAATTTTTAGCTGTAATAGCCAAGCTCAAAAAATGAAATTTGAATATATAGGCAATGCTGCGGCACAAAAAGATATGCATGTTTGGGGTTCTTCTCCTGTACAAGATAAGGATGGCAAAACGCATTTGTTTTCGGCACAATGGTCTACCGCAACACAATCTGATTTTAGCGGCTGGTTTAAAGATTGCGAAATTGGACACTATGTGAGCGATAGTCCAGAAGGACCTTTTGAATATGTTGGTATCGCAGTGAAAGATCAAGATGGTTTGTTTAATTCACCACATAACCCAACAATTAGCAATATTGATGGGCAATATCAACTTTGTTTTATTGTTAACGAAAACAACGATTTAAAAACACAACGTATTGTGATGTATGTTGCCGATGATTTAAACGATACTTGGCGACCAGCAAAAGGAGCCGAAGCCGATGGTACTATTTTACGTCAAACTAAAAATCCTGAAGTTTGGAATTACACGGCCAGATTAGGAGTTTCCAACCCATCATTAATTAAATATAACGGTAAGTACTTTTTATATCATAAATCTGTAGTTAGAAAAGAACCTAAAGGTTATGTGTATTCTTATGGTGTTGTGGTAGCCGATAATGTTGAAGGCCCATATATACATCAACCAACAAGAGTAACCGAAGAAAAAATGCCGCTTGAGGATGCTTATGCGTTTACAATGAAAGATTCTGTATACATGATTAGTCGTGATTTTAGAGCGTCTTTAGGAAATAGCGGTGGTGGTCTATTATGGAAATCGGGTGATGGATTTTCTTTTCCTGCTGAAAAAACAGAACGTGCTTACGAAGATTTGTTACACTATGTTGGTGAAGAATATTTAAAAGATGCTGTTTCATATCGAGGTAAAAAAGATGGCCATTTAGAGCGTGCACAAATACTTTTTATAGATGATAAGCCTGCATATTTGTATTTAGCGACAGGAGTTCAGGTAAAACCAGGTTATGGTAGTAGTTCTCATGTGTTTAAAATAAATTTTGAGTAAAATCAGAAAGCAATATTTTGGTTATAGTGTATAACAGCATCAAATAAAGTAATGCGTATTAAACCTCAAAATATTAATAACGATTTAGTTTGATAAATAAGTAAACAGTTTTGGCCAATCTATAGATTGGCCATTCTTTTAATATAAAAAGCAGTAATTTAATCAACGCAAAGCAAATAAGATCAAATAATCTAGAAATGAAGAAATACAGAAAAATAACTACAGTTATATGTACGCTATAGTTAAGATAGGCTGTAAAAAGTTGAGTAAATGGATTCTAAAAGGAATTGAAAAGGCGCTGTAATCTTAGCCTTGATAAGCTGAAGGTTAGTTATTCAACACGATAATTCTTTTCATGAAAAACGTGTGATTGTCTTTAGTTTCAGTCATAAATAAAAAAGTAAATTAAAATATTTATTAAAAACAAACCACAACTAAACAACCAAACAAATATGATAAAACAGCAATACATTACAGCCCTAATTAAATTATCGAGTAAATTAACTTGTTTAATGTTAGTCGCATTCACTTTTTTTAGCTGTAATCAAACAAAAGAAGCGAAGGAAATAAGCCCTTTAAAAATATGGTTTAATCAGCCTACTGAAAAGTGGAATGAAGGACTACCAATAGGTAATGGAAGTCTTGGAGCTATGATTTATGGAAACCCAGAAAACGAAATTATTTGCCTAAATGAAGAAACGATTTGGACAGGTGGCAAAGATTATAACCGGGATAAAAAGGATGCCGGAAAATACATTGATACCATACAAAAACTACTTTTTGATGGAGATTATATGGATGCGGAAGCCATGGTTCAGGATAAAATTTTAACCGAGCGTTTACCTGCAGGGAAAAGTACTTATCAAATGTTGGCTAATCTCTTTATTGAGACTCCAAATTTAGATTCATTATCAAATTATAAGCGTGAGCTAGATATTAAAACATCGTTGGTAACAACGTCTTTTAATAATGAAGGTGTTCATTTTAAACGCGATTACTTTTCTAGTTTTCCAGATAAAGTCATGGTTTATAAGTATTCCGCAGATAAAAAAGGTGAGATTAATTTATCCGCTTGGGTAAAGCGTAATAAACAAACTGAAATTTCAGTATCTGATAACAAAATTGAGTTTTTTGAACATGTGGGTAATGGTCACGGTGTAAAGTTTCATGCTATAATTCATTTTGAAACTAAAGGTGGCTTTTCTGAAATTAAAAAAGGAAAAGTCGTAATTTCTAATGCTGATGAAGTCATTATAAAAGTTATTGCAGCTAGTGATTACCGTGGTTCTAACCCAGAAACAAATTGTAACGAAATGTACAAAAACGTAGTTTCTACATCATATAAAAAACTATTCGAGCGCCATACTCAGGATTATCAAAGTTTGTTTAATAGATTGGCTTTCAAAATATCGGATGATACAGGAGAAGCTTTACCAACTGATGAACGCTTAAAGCAAGTAAAGGAAGGTGCTGTAGATAATTATTTAACGCAGCTTCAATATCAATTTGGCCGATATTTATTAATTAGTAGTTCACGTCCGGGTACATTACCAGCTAATTTACAAGGTATTTGGGCAAATGGATTTACGCCACCTTGGAATTCAGATTATCATATTAACATCAATGTTCAAATGAATTATTGGATGGCCGAAATGACAAATTTGGCGGAATGCCACGAACCTTTTTTAGAATTTATAGGAAACTTGCGAGAAATGGGGCGTATTACGGCAAAAAAAACTTATAACGCGAGAGGTTTTGTAGCGCACCATACTAGTGATGTTTGGCATTCTACAGCGGCTTTTGGAAAAGCCAGATATGGTATGTGGCCTATGGGTGCGGCTTGGTGTGCTCAGCATTTATTTACGCATTATGAATACACGGAAGATAAAACCTATCTTGAAAAAGAGGCGTATCCTATTATGAAAGAAGCGGCTTTGTTTTTTGTCGATTTCATGGTTGAGGATCCGAAAACTGGGCTTCTGGTTACGGGGCCATCTATTTCACCCGAAAATAACTTTTTAACCAAAGAAGGAGAAAAGGCCACACTAAACATAAGTCCCACAATGGACCGTGCTATTGTGTTAGAATTATTTAATAACTGTATTGCTTCCGCAGAAATTTTAAATATGGATAAAGCATTTAGCGATTTACTTAAAAGTAAAATTAAACAAATGCCACCGCTTAAAATTGGTAAGGATGGTCGGTTATTAGAATGGGTAGACGAGTTGGAAGAGGCTATGCCGGGGCATCGACATATTTCGCATTTATATGCTTTGCATCCATCTAATCAAATTTCAAAGTTGAAAACACCAGAACTTTTCGAGGCTGCAAAAAAAACTATTGCAGGCCGTTTGTCTAAAGGTGGTGGCCATACAGGATGGAGCCGAGCTTGGATTATCAATTTTTACGCACGTTTGTTAGAAGGCAATAAAGCTTACGAGAATATTTTGGCATTACAACGTAAATCTACTTTACCAAATTTATTAGATGTACATCCTCCATTTCAAATTGATGGAAATTTTGGTGTCGTTTCCGGAATAACAGAAATGCTCATGCAAAGTCATACCGGAGAAATACACATTCTACCAGCATTACCAGCAGCTTGGGCATCGGGAAGTATACAAGGTATTATGGCTAGAAAAGGTTTCGAAATTGATATCACCTGGGAATTAGGCCAATTGAAGTCCTTAGAGATTACTTCAAAATTAGGAAATACTTTAAACTTACGTTATTATGACAAGGAGATAGAAGTGGATACCCAAAAAGATGACGTTTTTAGTTTTAATGGGGAATTAAAGCAAATTTAAAATAAGTCTATTATGAAAAACAGAGGATTGAAATTTGTTGTTATTATTACCATAATGGTTAGTAATTTCTTGGTAGCACAAGAAAAGCAACCCAACATTATCTTTATTTATGCTGATGATTTGGGACGTGGTTTGTTGGGAACGTATGGGCAGAAAATTATTAGTACGCCAAACATAGATAAATTAGCAAGTGAAGGGATACGTTTTGATAATGCCTACGGAAGTTATTATTGTTCGCCTGCTCGCGCTAGTTTAATTACGGGTATGAACGATTGTAGAACGGATGCGTACAATGTTACGCAAGCAGGAATATATCAGAAATTGGATAAAGGTTTAACTTTTGATGAAATAAAAGAACGTATTCATGAGGTAGCCATGCCGGCTAAAAAAGATGATGTTTTTTTGGCACAAGTGGCTAAAAATGCGGGTTACACTACAGCCGAGTTTGGTAAGTTGGAATGGGGTTTTGCAACAACTCCCGAACGGATTGAACGCCATGGATGGGACTACCATTTTGGGTATTACGATCACCAGCGTTGTCATGGATTTTATCCGCCATTTTTGTTTGAAAATGGAAAGAAATTTGATATTCCAGGAAATGTTTTTGATGATTGCGGAAAGCATCCAGAACCAGAATCTCCAGAAAATTATAAAAAACGATGGGATATGACAGGGAAGGCTGTTTATTCGGAAAATATCATCATGGATAAATTATTAAATTATCTCGATGTTCAAAGTGAGAAGGAAACAGAGCAACCTTTTTTTGTGTTTTTTCCTTCGCAATTACCGCATGGACCAATTGCAATACCTGAGGTTGCGGCCGAGTTTAAAAACAATCCTGATCTTACGGAACTTGAAAAAGAATATGCTTCGATGGTGAAAATGTTGGATGACGATGTGGGACGAATTTATGCAAAATTGGAAGCGCTAGATATTCTAGACAATACCATTTTGGTTTTTTCGGCTGATAATGGGCATGAACTCTATTATCAACAACCAGGAGAAACGGACAAGAAACGGAACGTGCAAACGGGAGAAGTTTATAACAATGTTAGCACTAAATTTTATAGTGATTTAAGTGGGGATGTTTTTGACGGTAATAATGGCATGGCAGGCATTAAGCGCTCTAACTGGGAAGGGGGCGTGCGTGTACCATTGTTTTGGTATTGGAAAGGAAAAATTGAACCAGGCGTTATTTCGACTCAATTGGTAAATAATTACGATTTTCTGAATACGTTAGCCGAAATTGTGGGCGCAGAACCTCTAAAAGAAAAAGATGCTATCTCGTATGCGAAAACGCTTTTTGGAGAAAAAAGTGTAGAAAAAGAATATACGGTTTATGCGTCTACGTTGGGCCCTGCTATAGTAACTAACGACGGTTGGAAATTACGTTATTTTCTTAAAAAAGACGTGTTTCAACTTTATTTTTTACCCGATGATTATAAAGAATCCAATGAATTATCATCAGAATATCCTGAAAAAACAGAAGCCTTAAAGCAATTGCTATACAAAGCCTGTGGGAACAATTGGAGAAATGGTTTAGGGCCTAATCATGTAAAACCTAATAAAACCTAACAACGAAAATAGTTGTGATGTAAAGCCATTTAGAGCTAGTGCTAGAATGATTTTCATTTAAGCGAAACAATAAAAAAAGCAGGATAACTTTGTAAAATAAGTTGTTCTGCTTTTTTGTGTTTTGCACCATAAAAAAGCTGTTTTTATAAATTTTTTTAAGAGAATTTTTAATAAAAGAACATTATCGTAATATTAAGTGACGCTTAATTAAAATGTCTCTTGTTTCTCTGATACCACTTGATATTACTGTAGTGTTACATATTTTATATCATTTGTTACATATGTTATATCCTATTTTAAAAAGGAAATTTATATTTGATATAGTTTATAGCAACTCGATTTATCTTAGTTAAATGGACACGAAAATAGTGCCATTTAAAAAGGTGAATTCACATCTTCTCCCAAAGTAAACAAGGTTCTAAATGATGAATATTTAGAATCCTGTTATACACACTTTGAAATTATTCATAACAAAAGGTTTTCATTACAAAAAACGATTTTTTCACGATGTTGAAATGCACTTAGTAGTGATTCAATGTTTTTTAAAAATGGTCATATTGTGATTATTAGAGTGTTTTCAAAATGTGACGTAAATGATAAAATAGCATAGAAACACAGCGTAGATATTTAACAATTCAAATTTAGCAATATGAAGCAAAAGTACGTCTTACTGAAATTTTTATTTGTATTCTTTTTATCGCCATTATGTGCACAAAATAATCCGATACCAACCGTAGAATACCAAGCACTTGTAGATTTTTACAATGTTATGGGAGGTGATAATTGGATTACTAAATGGGATATTACTACAAATAATTTACACACTACAGACTGGCATGGGGTTGTGGTTGAAAACGAACATGTAGTTGAAATTATTTTACCTAGAAATCGAGTTATTGGTGCTATTTCTTCAACTTTTAGCAACCTGAAACACCTTCGTAAACTAGATTTAACATCTAATTCGGGATCTTATGGAAATGATTTAAGTGCCACTGATTTAGGTAATCTGTCCGGTTTAGAAAGTTTGGAAGATTTAACTCTAAGTTATTGCAAACTATCTGGAACTATCCCAAGTTCTTGGTCGCAGTTAACCAAGCTTAAAAACTTAAATTTATATTATAACACCTTCGAAGGTATTATTTTTAGTGAGATAGGGAATTTAACAGACTTAGAAACTATTAATTTATCATTTAATGGCTTCACAACTATTCCGGCTTCCATAGGGAATTTAGGCAAGTTAAAAACTTTAAATTTATCCTATAATAAGCTTACAGGATTACCAGAAGAACTAGAAGACTTAACGAGTTTAACGTCTCTAAATGTAAATTCCAATGCAATTTCGGATATCGAAGCTTTCTTACCAGCCAGTGTTTATTTACCCGTAAGTTCGCAAGTGCTAACATTGGATGAGTTTGTATATAATGGAGAAGACGTGCTTCTAACGACTTTGCCGAATATTACCCGTTACGATCGGAACAAGAATGATTTTTCTGCATTAAATCGTTTTTACGTTAGAATTAATGGTAGTAATATTCAAACCTATATTACCATGAATGCCGATGGCAGTTTATTAATCCCAAAAGATTATTTAAATTCCTTAACGGAAGATAAAGAGGTGTCATTATACCAAACTTCTGGTTCTGCCAATGCATCAATTATTACGTTTGCCGAAACCACAGTCGATTTGGAAGACGTTACGGATATCGAATACCAAGCCCTCGTTGATTTTTATAATGCTACCGGTGGAGATACTACTTGGCAAACCAAATGGGATGTGAGCGTTAATAATTTAAACTTAGGTGCATGGTATGGTTTGGTTATTGAAGACGGGCATATTGTAGAAATAAATTTACCTAGAAACCGAGTTAATGGTGCTATTCCGGCTTCATTTAGTGATTTAAAATTTCTAAGAAAACTCGATTTAACATCTACAACTAATTACTATGCAAACGATTTAAGTACTACCGATTTAGATCATTTATCAGGCTTAGAAAGTTTAGAAGATTTAAGCTTGAGTTATTGTAAACTTAGCGGAAACATCCCGGATTCGTGGTCGGCATTAACCAATTTAAAATTTTTAAATCTTAGTCATAATACCTTTTCAGGAACGGTATTTAGTGGTATTGGAGATTTAACTGCATTAGAAAGTATTGACTTGTCATATAATCAGTTCGAAGCGGTGCCATCATCCTTTGGAGCGCTAGTGAATTTAAAAACGTTAACATTAAATAACAACAATTTTGAAGGCCCCATTTTTGGAGAAATAAGCAGTTTAACAGCCTTAGAAACCATCAATTTCTCATACAATGGTTTTACTACAATTCCAACTTCCATAGGGAGTTTAGTCAATCTGAAAACCTTCAATTTAACATATAATAAGCTCACAGGATTACCGGAAGAACTAGAAGACTTAACGAGTTTAACGTCTCTAACTGTAAATTCCAATGCAATTTCGGATATAGAAGCTTTCTTACCTACCAGTGTTTATTTACCCGTAAGTTCGCAAGTAATAACATTGGATGAGTTTGTGTATAATGGAGATGATGTGCTGCTAACTAATTTACCAAACATTACCCGTTACGATCGGAATAAGAATGATTTTTCAGCATTAAATCGTTTTTACTTTAGAATAGATGGTAGTAATATTCAAACCTATCTTACCATGAATGCCGATGGTAATTTATTAATACCAAAAGATTATTTAAGTGCTGTAGCAGAAGATAAAGTGGTGTCGTTATACCAAACTTCTGGTTCGGCCAGTGCATCAACAATTAGTTTTGCTGAAACCACAGTAGATTTACCTGGCGTACCAGAAATTGAATATCAAGCTTTAGTCGATTTTTATAATGCTACAGGAGGAGATACTAATTGGCAAACTAAATGGGATGTGAGCGTTAACAACCTTAATTTGGGAGCATGGTATGGTTTAGTGATCGAGGATGGGCATATTGTTGAAATTAATTTGCCTAGAAACCGGGTTAATGGTGCTATTCCAGCTTCTTTTAGTGATTTAAAATTTCTAAGAAAACTCGATTTAACATCTACAACTAATTATTATGCAAACGATTTAAGTACTACCGATTTAGATCATTTATCAGGCTTAGAAAGTTTAGAAGATTTAAGCCTGAGTTACTGTAAACTTAGCGGAAACGTCCCGGATTCGTGGTCGGCATTAACCAATTTAAAATTTTTAAATCTTAGTCATAATACCTTTTCAGGAACGGTATTTAGTGATATTGGAGATTTAACAGCATTAGAAAGTATTGACTTGTCATATAATCAGTTCGAAGCGGTGCCATCATCCTTCGGAGCGTTAGTGAATTTAAAAACGTTAACATTAAATAACAACAATTTTGAAGGCCCTATTTTTGATGAGATAAGTAGTTTAACAGCATTAGAAGATATCAATTTTTCATACAATGGTTTTACTACAATTCCAACTTCCATAGGAAGTTTAGTTAATCTGAATACCTTCAATTTAACATATAATAAACTTACGGTATTACCAGAAGAACTAGAAGACTTAACAAGTTTAACGTCTTTAAATGTAAATTCTAATGAAATTTCGGATATCGAAGCTTTTTTACCAACTAGTGTGTATGTACCTGTCAGTTCACAAAGAATAACGTTGGATGAGTTTGTTTACAATGGTGAAGAAATTCTGTTAACCAATTTGCCAAATATTACACGCTATGATCGGAATAAGAATGATTTTTCAGCATTAAATCGTTTTTACTTTAGAATAGATGGTAGTAATATTCAAACCTATCTTACCATGAATGCCGATGGTAGTTTATTAATTCCTAAAGATTATTTAAACACCTTAACGGAAGATAAAGTGGTGTCGTTGTACCAAACTTCTGGTTCTGCCAGCGCATCACTTATTACGTTTGCCCAAACTACAGTCGATTTAGAAGAAGTAGCAGATATTGAATATCAAGCCTTAGTCGATTTTTATAATGCAACAGGAGGTGTAGATTTTTGGCAAACCAAATGGGATGTGAGTGTTAACAACCTTAATATGGGCGCATGGCATGGTTTAGTGATTGAGGAGGGGCATATTGTTGAAATTAATTTGCCACAAAATAGACTTAATGGAGCTATTCCATTATCGTTTAGTGATTTAAAATTTCTTAAAAAATTAGATTTAAGTTCTAGTTATTCAAACTACTATAATAACAATTTAAGTACTACCGATTTAGCCAATTTATCGGGCTTAGAGCGTTTGGAAGAGTTGAATTTAAGCTATTGTAAAATAGCGAATACGCTTCCAAGTTCATGGTCGCAATTAACCAATCTAAAACATATTGTTTTAAGTAATAACACACTAGAAGGTGCTGTTTTTAGTGAGATTGGTAACTTGGTTTTATTAGAATCTATCGATTTTTCTCGAAATAATTTAACCGCAATTCCTGCAACTTTAGGCTATTTAACTAATTTAAAGTCATTAAATCTAAGTTATAATGCTATAAACTCTTCAGATACCGATTTTTCGTCATTGCCATTAACAGAGCTAAATTTTAACTACCAAGATATTCAAATTGAAAGTATCGAAATTGGAGCAAACGAAATTAATATAGATTTACCAATACCTTTAACTGTTGCGCTTAATGATGAAGTAGTCACGTTGGATGCAACTAACGAATTTCAATTATATGTAAATAATGTTTATCAAAAAACAAGCTTTTCAAACAACGGGAAATTAGTGTTTTCTAATATTAATTTACTCAATTTACAAGTTACCGATAAATTGAGAGTTTATCAAATTAACGGCCTATCAGCGTATTCAAATATATATTATGATAGCGTAACATTTGGAGCTCCGTTAGTAGACGAAGAGTTTGAAATTCTGAAAACCATATATAATGAAACCAATGGTGGATCGTGGATTAATACTTGGGACATTTCCGAAAACAACCTGCATATTGAAAGTTGGTTTGGGGTTAGTATTAAGGATGGCCATGTAGTATCTCTAAACTTATTTAATAATAACTTAACGGGGATTATTCCTGAAGATATTACAGGTTTACCAAATCTAAAAACGTTGATATTAAGTACAAACAATCTTAGCGGAAGCATTCCGGAAAGTATCAATTTACTTACAGCACTAGAAAGTTTGGATATAAGCTCTAATATGATTTCTGGAACAATTCCTACAGGAATTTCAGAATTACAAAATTTGAAGAAATTTGCCATTGGAAATAATCAGTTTTCAGGAACTATTCCAGCTGTTTTATCCGATTTTTCAGTGTTAGAATATTTGGATATTTCGAGCAATAGTTTTAGTCATGTAGATAAAAAACTGTACTACGATTATACCAATACTTATATCGATTTACGAAACCAAATTATTAATACCAATACGGTTTTAAGCCTTGAAGGCGATCAATTAATAGTTGATTTGGGTAATGTGGCAACCTATGATTTGGAAAACAATAATTTCGAGGCTAAAAACACGTTTGTCCTTTTAGTAGACGATGTAACGCATACCACAACCACCACAAACGACTTAGGTGAAATAATATTTACCAATGTTCGCGTTGGTGAAATTCCTTCGGAAGCAAAAATATCGATTCGCCAAACCACGGGAACGTTTAGAAATACCGAATTCAATTATTTAGGTATTGAAGATAAATCGAATATCCCCGTTACGGCAACAGAATATCAAGCTTTGGTTTCGTTTTATAACAGTTTAGGAGGCAATCAATGGACGAATTCTTGGGATACCACATCTAATGATTTACACAGCAACAAATGGTATGGCGTTAGCACTTATGATGGGCACATTGTAGCCATTGATTTAAGTGGTAATAATTTATCCAATACGGTACCAGATATTTTTGACGATTTACCGTATTTAAATAAATTGAATTTATCATCTAACCATATCACGACAATGACTGCGGTTTTACCAGCAGATGTTGATGTGAGTTTAGACCGCCAAGTGGTTGATGTTGGTGAAATCGACCTGAATAAGGAAACCGTTATTACCGATTTCAGTTTAAATAGATACAATCACGCTCAACAAGGTTTTAATAATCAGACTTATAATTTGAAAATCGGTAGTTTTTTACGCACCGTTAACCTCGCAGAAACAGGTGTTAAATTAATAGATTTAATTCGAGTTTGGAAAATTCCGAGTAATGAAAAAGTGGAATTAAGGCAGGTTTCTGGAGACGCCAAAAACAGTATTATCAATTATTACTTGCAATACGAAGCTGGCGATTCCAACCTTGATAGCAACCTGAATGTTTTAGATATTCAAACGTCTATAAATTATATTCTGAATAATTATGTGTATTACTTCAACTATAACGCTGCCGATATTGATGGTGATGATAATATCAGCATTTTAGATGTTATCAAACAAGTTAATATTATTCAAAGCCAAGAAGTGGTACCGGAGAATAGAAGTGCTGTTATAGGAAAAACAAGTAACGGTCCCGTTTCAAAATTAAGAATAGAAAATGGTCTTTTATGGCTTGATACTAATGGAAATGATGTGGCAAGTTTAGAAATTCTTATAAAAGGAACAACCAAAGAAGCGCTTACAGAACGTCTGTCGTCGCTTGGTTTTACGGTAAACCTGGTGAATAAAGGTGAGTATGTTAGCATGATTGCCTATGGGTTTAATGCCATTCTAAATGGGGAAATTGAATTGGCTAAGATCGATGCTGAAAACATAAGTATTAAGTCGGTTATTTTATCTGATGTTAATGCGGATGAAATTTCATCTGAAATTATGGAATCTACGTTAAGTACCGATGTATCGGAAATGTTAAACACCTCTAATATATACAATTTCCCAAATCCGTTTAAAGTAGAAACCACGCTTGATTTTTACATTGAAAGCGCATCTTCAAAAGCTACATTATCTATTTATGATATGAGCGGTAGACTGGTAGAAAAAATAATTTTGAAAAACCTGACTTTAGGGAAAAATCAATACCGTTTTAAACGGAAGCAAATGGCATCAGGTATGTATTTCTATCACATAAATTCCAATGGAGCCAGAACAATTTTAAAAGGAAAAATGACTATTGAATAACATTAAGATAACTAACTAATAAACGATTATGAAAGCTATTAAAATTACTTTATTACTGTTGTCTCTAATCACAACAGCATTCGGGCAAAACAGCCTTACTATAGAAAACTTGGAGGCCGCACCTGGCGAAAATACAAAGGTGATTATTGCGTTGGAAAACAGCGATAATATTTCGGGGTTTCAATTTAAAATTAAGGTGCCTAACGGTTTAATATTGAAAGAAAAAGAAGCCGTATTTACAGGAAGAGCTTCCAATCATGTTATTTATCCTAAAGCTTTGGGTAATGGCACATATTTATTGTTAGGGTTCTCAGGAACAAACACCAACTTTACTGGGAGTTCTGGTGGTTTAATTGAAATTCCAATAGAGATTCCATTAAATTATCAAGCTGGAGAAACTTACAATATCACACTTTTAGATGTTATTGTGAGTTCTAGCAATGGGGAAGATTTAGGAAGTAATCATCAAGATGGTGTTTTAACTATTGTTGAAGGCGAAAATCCCGATTTAGAAGTGGATGCTATTAGTGTTTTACAAGCCGATATTTTGCCTAATGCCGTAAGTAATATTAGTTGGAATGTTGAAAATGTTGGTTTAGCAGCAGCTATTGGCGGATGGCGAGAACAGGTAGCGTTAGTGTCTCAAACCAACGGGAAAAAATATATTATCGGATATGCATATTATAATAATACTCTTTTAGAAGGCGCATCAATAGACAGATCTTTAGAGGTTAACATTCCACAAATTATCGGTTTTGATGGCGATGTAAAGATTGAAGTTTCCTTAGTTACCAATTCGGGTGTTAAAGAGCCTACGAGTGCTAAAGAGAATAATATTGCAGTTTCAGCGGAAACAAAAACCTTATTAAAGCGTTTGATTTTTACATTAGATAAAAAACAAATTATTGAAAGTTCGGACGATTTGTTACGTTTCACTTTAAAAAGAAGTGGAAATACGGAAATTGCAGAAAATTTTACCATTTCAACAACAGCAACGGGGGCTTTTAATTTACCCGCTACACTAACTATTGCAGAAAATGCTTCGTCTAACTTTTTATATGTAAATCCTATTGATAATGCGTCTTATGAAGGCGATAGAGATATAGAAATACAAGCCATAGGTTCAGGCTACGCCGAAGAATTAGTAAATTTAAAATTATTAGACGACGAAAAAGTAATACTTACTTTAAGCCATCCAGAAACATATAACACCACCGTTGGTAGCACTATACCATTTACACTAAATGCGAGTTTTAGTGTAAACAGCGATCAGGTTATCGATATTTCTACAGATAAATCTGGGCGATTGGCATTGCCAAGCACCGTAACGTTATTAGCAGGTACACAAAGTGTTTCTTTTGATGCTAGTATTAAAGATACGGGAGCTATCAATAAGGCTACAGCTGCTAATGTTTTTGCTAAAGCAGACGGCTATATCACGGCTATTAAAGACATCCAGTTAGGTTCTATAAACATTCCAAACTTCACATTAGATATCAGTCCAAGTCAAATTTCGGAAGGCGATGGCATTAAAGCGTCGTATTTTACCTTAAGAAGAACAGACCATTTAGATAAAACGGCGACAGTAAAAATTAGTGCCAGTATAGCCAACCAATTAATTTTACCTTCGGAAATTTTATATAAAGTTGGCGAGTCTGAAAAAACATTTAATATTGGTGCTGTCAATAATTCTGAAGTTGAAGGAGAACGTACTGTTACGGTAACATCTCAAATTAAATTTGACGGTTGTGCTTGTGTTGATGCTAACGATATAAATGCGTCGGTAAGCAGCGATATCACTATTTTGGATAACGACGGGTTAGCTTTAAGTGTAAAAATTTCGCCATCTACCATAAAAGCAGGAGCCGTTAATAATAAGCTCATTGTTTCTAGAAACACCAATAACCCAACCATTCTTCAAGATCCGGTAGAAGTAACACTTTCAAACGATTTAGCACATATTGTGGAACTTCCAAGTACAGTGACTATTCCGGCAGGAGAAAAATCTGTAGAGCTATCTTTCAACACTAGTATTGACCCAAATCAAACGGGTGATGAAAGTGTGAGAATTCAGGCGGAAGCCACAGATTATACTACGGGATATGGATGGATTCTAATTTCAAATCAGAATAAACCAGATGCTTCAATTATAGATATAACAACCATTGAAACTCCAGAAGCAGGGCAAACTATTACTGTACATACTTTTATACAAAACCAAGGGAATGTAAGCTTTCCTACTAATAGTAAAATAGATTATTATTTATCTAAAACCGCTAATATTGGCATCTTAAAACCCTTTGTATCTACTATAATTAATAAAGCTATTGCGGTAGATGCCACTTATGAGCATATTGAAGATGTGGAGCTTCCTAATTTCTCAGGAGATTATCACCTTATTGCGGCCATAAATAGCGATTATTCTATTACAGAATTAGATTATGAAAACAATCAGAACCAGATAGCGTTGAGTCTTTCACCAGCTTATGCTGTGCAAATTTCACTTAACAAATCGGTTTATAATACGAACGAAAGGGTCGAAGTTTCTGGAACCGCAAAAACAGCATCAGGTGATAACGTACCAAATGCAGAAATTGCTTTAAAAATTGAAAATACTGAATTTAAAAAGGATTATACAATCACGACCGATGCTAGTGGAAATTTTGTTTTTGAATACCTACCGTTTGAGAATGAAAACGGCTCGTACAACGTAACCGCATGTTTTCCGGGAGAAGCCATTGCACCACAAGCTAGTTTTGAATTGTTAGGTTTTGAAATTATCGGGAAACCACAGTTTATAAAATGGGAAACATTAGCCAATACATCTTTAGGAAAGGAGTTAAGGTTAAAAAACAATACCAATACGAGGTTAACAGGTGTGATGATTAACATACCAGAAGGTTCTGAATTCTCTATCGATCAAACTCCTATGGATATTGAGCCAGGAGCTACCATTGTATTTCCTTTTGATGTGGTGTCTATGGATGCCAGTGCAGAGTTAAAATATACTGAATTTAAACTCAAGATTGAATCTAACGAAGGCGCACTATATAGCGAAAGGGCTTACTATTACTGTAAAAATCAAGTATCTAAATTGGTGGCAAATCCTATTTCGATAAACACCACTATGGCAAAAGATGAAACCCGACTTTATGAGTTTACTATTAAAAATGTGGGTGCTGTAAATGCCGAAAATGTCGAACTTTTATTACCCGATTTAGATTGGTTGCGTTTACACTCGCAACCGTTGATTGCTAGTATAAAACCAGATGAAGAAATTAAAATTGTATTAGAATTTAAGCCAACAGTAAAGGAGCAGGTTAATGTGCCTATTACTGGTAATTTAGTCGCAAAACAAACCACAGGACCTTGGCTATCTATTCCTTTTAAATTAGAAACCGTATCGGAATCTACCGGTAAATTAATTGTAGATGCTACAGATGAATATACCTATAACACCAGCAGTGCGCCACATTTAGAGGGAGCAAAAGTGGTTGTAAAACATCCGTTTACAGGAGCGATAATTGCTGAAGGTTTTACAGATGCTTCGGGCTTATTTGAAATTCCAGATATTAATGAAGGTTGGTATGTGGTAAATGTAACTGCGGAAAAACATAACCCATATCAGAATAACATTTTGGTTGATCCAGGAAAAGACACTAGAGTAACGGCGTTTCTACCATACCAAGCGGTAACTTATTCGTGGGATGTGCAACCTATTGAAATTTTGGATGAGTACGATATCACTTTACAAGTCAAGTTTGAAACCAATGTGCCGTTACCCGTAATTGTTATGGAAATCGATAATCCGAAGTTAGATTTAAACCCAGGAGAATCTAGAATGACCTATATTACGGTAACAAATCATGGTTTAATTGCCGCACAAAATGTAAGTATTAGTACAGGCGAAGCCGATGGGTATACCATAAAACCATTAATTACCTCGTTAGATGTACTAAATGCAAAATCGGCAGTTACTGTGCCGGTTCTTATCAAAAATATTATAGGCACCGAACGTCCTTCAGGATTAGGGAAGGCGTCGGCAACTAAAGCAGGAGGAGGCAGTTGTAATGTTCCGGTAACGTTGCGTGCCGTGTATATTTGCGATACCGAAAAAGAAATGTTTGCCTTTACTGCTTACGTTAACACCTGTGCATCAACAGGCGGAGGAGGAGGACCAATTATTGTAGACGGCTGTTATTCTTGTGGGCCTGGCGGCGTAAGTGGCGGCGGCGGTGGCACAGGAACTGGCTTTGGGCCAGGTTCAGGCACGAGCACATTAACGTCGTTCCCAGATTTCTGTGATCCTTGTTTAAATGCGGTAACATCAACGGTTTTAAGCTGTAATCCATATACGTCTGCGCTTAGTTGTGCGTTTTCAATGTTAACTTCTACAGGGTTAGTCGGTTTCGGAAAGGCTGCAGTGGGTTGTGTTAAGGGGCGTATTGGTTGTGCGCTGGCTATTATCGATTTAAGACACTGTTTTCCTTCATTTGGTGGCGGTGGTTCTAGCGGAAGTTTAAAAACCAATGCTAGTAAGGCCAGTTTAGCCGGTTCTGGTGGTAATTTCGACTTTATTTTTGAAGATTTTGAAAAGATATCAGAGGCTGAAGTAGCTCAAGAGGATTTATTGTCAGAGTATTTTCAAAATGAAGATTTAGAAAGTAATAACGATTATTTGGCTCTTTTCTTAAATACTATTGGAGCTGTTCTAGATTCGGAAGGCGTATTAACTTCTGAAGATATTTTAGCGTTAAAAAACGATATGGCCGAAACAAGTATTAGTGAAGCTTATATCGATAGTTTTGTAAACCGATGGAACACCTCGGTTGCTGCTTGGAATGCAAACGTGCTGTCTCCAAATGCGCAGTATCCAAATATCATTGATAAAACAAAAATTGATAATTATAATCAGATAAAAGCCGATTTGGTAAGTCATGCTTTTACTCGCGGTTTTGTTTCAGTAGCCGATATGTATAATTCTGATTTAGTAGCTATGGATGAGTTTATTAAAGCTAAAAGTGAAGATGAAGCTAGTGTTTGTGCCACCGTAACTATTGAGTTTCCGCAGCGATTAACCATGACGCGTGAAGCTTTTGAAGGGACATTAAATATTAACAATGCCAGTGCTAAGTCGATTACTGAAATTCATTTAGACCTGGTTGTTAAAGATGAAAATGGCGAAAACAAAACCCATTTATTTCAAATTAATAAAGAAGAATTCTTAAACGGAAACGGAACTGTAAACTCCGATGAGAGCGGACAAGGTTTAGTCATTTTTATACCAACGAAAGAAGCAGCGCCCGAGGTGGCCAAATCTTATTCTTTCGGTGGAATTTTGTCTTATTTCGACCCAGAAATTGGAGAAAAAGTAAGTATCACGCTTAACCCCGTAACATTGGAGGTTAACCCTAGTCCAGATTTAATTTTGCATTACTTTATGCAACGAGACATTTTAGGCGATGATGCGCTTACCGAGGATGTTATTGAACCTTCAATACCTGCGGAATTATCATTAATGATTATAAACGATGGTTTCGGATTGGCGAATGATGTTAATGTGGAATCCATGCAACCCAAAATTGTAGATAATGAAAAAGGTTTGTTAATTAATTTCGAAATGATAGGTTCTAATTTTAATAATGAACCTACACAAATGGGATTATTAAATGTCGATTTTGGAGATATTCAACCTAAAACAGCGGCTGTGGGCCAGTGGTACTTTACTAGTTCGCTTATTGGTCATTTTGTGGAGTACGATGTAAAAGTGAATCATACCAGTAGTTTTGGAAACGCCAATTTAAGTTTAATAAAAGGCGCTTATATTCATGAACTGGTTAGAAGTGTAAAAGCTTATGGTGATAATAGTGATGATATTTCCGACTTCTTAGTTAATGATATGTCGGATGTTTATGATACACCAGATATGATTTATTTATCAAATGGTACTTCGGAAGCTGTGTCTAAAGCAGAGGCTGTTTCCATTGTTGAAGCTGTAACACCAGGAACATTAACGGCCAAAATTCAAATAAACCCAATAACAACTGGTTGGAATTATGGTAATATTTTAGATGAATCGGCAGCAAACTACAAATTAGAAAAAGTGATTAGAGATCGTGATAATTTTGAAATTCCTTCTCAAAATTTCTGGCAAACTCACGTAACGCTTAAAGATGGCTTAAACCCCAAATACGAAAATAAGCTACACGTTTTAGATAAAATAACAGCAGTAGAAACCTACACTTTATATTTTACACCTATCGATGGGGATATCCCGAAAATTGTAGAATTTATTGATGCGCCAGCCGAATACAATACCGTACCTGTCGAGTTGGTAACGGTTGAATTTAATAAAGAAATAGACTTTAATACCTTCACAACGGATAATATTGTGCTCATACATCAAGGTGTTGAAGTGCCGGTAGAAAATATTCTAATTGGGAAAATAAACCCAACCACCTTTTCTATAAACATAGAAGATGTTACGGCACAATCAGGCTATTATGAATTGACGGTGCAAGCCTTAGGTATAAAAGATTTGGTAGGGAATGAAGGTAAGGATGGAAAAAAAATAGGCTGGTTACAGTTTATTAATGAATTGGGAATACTGAAGTTTGAATCCGATCAATTAAAAAAGAACCCTGTAAATAGTATCGATGTAATTTTTAATAAACCAATTAGAACCGAGGAATTTACTGAGGATAAAATCACTATTAACGATGCTGCAGTCAATGGACTTACCATAGATAAAATAGACGATTATAACTATAGTATTTCTGGAATTAATCCTTTAAACGAGGACAATGGGGAATATACGATGGCTATTGATGTTACTAATATTAAAGCTACCGATGGTATTTCTGGTTTGGCCTTACAAACATTCACTTGGGAAGTCGATAATAATTTGCCAAAAGTGGAAAGTATACAAAGGGTAAGTCAAGGGGCGATAGATAGTCAAATTATTACAGCATTAGAGATTGAGTTGAGCAGGCCAATAGTTTCAGATATTGAAGCTTCGGCATTTCACTTTACTAAAAATGGGCAAGATATATCGATTCCTATAACGATTCAGAAAATAGACGATTTACATTATTCTGTTTTGGGCTTGGGCGGTGATACATCTAGCAATGGAACTTATCGTGTTACCATCGATCAAACGAGTTTTAGGGATGAAAACGATAATTTAGGCGAAGGTATTGCTGAAACCTCATGGACGGTAAGACTCGATGCTATAGTTGCTATTTCAAACTTAAAATTAACACCAGATAGAGGAATTTCAGATACCGATAATATTACGTCGGGCAATGATGTTCAGTTGTTCTATACCACTTTATTAGATAATGTAACTGTTGAGGTGTACGAGTTGTTGGCTACAAGCGAAAAATTAATCGATACTCAATTCAGAGCGGAAACTGGTACGCACGGTATTTCACTTACTAGTTACACTGGAGCTAAAAAGTTTAAAGTCGTGGCAACAGATGCTGAAGGTCGCCGAAGCAATGCTGAAATTTTAACGGCTTATCTAGATTATACAGATATAATCATTGATATTGAACTGGTAGATGAGCTTAGTAATGATTGTTCCGATTTCGATTATATTAATGTGAAATTTTCTGAAGATATTGATGAAAATACTTTTGATAGTGATGCCTTTAATTTAAAAGTAACAGGTATTAGCATTCCAAAAAACAATGTGACTATAGAAAAGGTAACTGATAAATATTATATTTTAAACGGTATAGAAAGCCCCATTGATGGTAATGTGGTGTTAGAAATAGACAAAACTAAAATAGCTAAAAAGTTAAGTGGTCTCAGTGGTTTTTCAACAGAAAGTGCTATTTTGGGAAGTGCTGAAAATTATGTTGTTAGTATTTCAGGAGAGGAAAATCCAGTACTTTTGGATACCTACGAATACACGGCCGATGCCAATATGAGCAAGTATGAATGGATTATAATTAATGGTGAAATATTAAGTACGGATAATAATAAAGTATCAGTAAAATGGAATAAACTGGGTGCACAATCTTTAATTCTTAGGTATCAAACGCCGTTAGGTTGTACGTTAACAGAAACAATTGATGTGATGGTGGATTATATTTCATTAGGTGTAGATGATGATGAGGTGGTTGCAGATAAAAATTTCATTTCACCAGTGCCTAATCAAGGCAAGTTCAGTATTCATACCAACTTCATTTTAAGCGATTGTACACTAGCCATTTTTGATGTTACAGGAAAACAAATTTATCAGGAAAATGACATTAATACCATGCGTAAGGTAAAAGAGGTAGATGTTAATTTGAGTTCTGGTTCCTACTTTTTAATCCTTTCAAATAGTGAAGAAAAATTACATTTCAAGTTTGTAATTCATTAAAAGGAAGTAGAAAAACCCCATAATCACATTAAAGGCAGGATATTTATAAATTAAATATCCTGCCTTTGTGCTTTAAATAGTTGGGATAAAATTATAAGATGTTATGTGCTATGTTTCATTATTTTAGAACCTGTTGAAATCTTGTTAATAGGCTGTTAAACTAGAACGTGCTTGAGTTTTTGAGTTACAAAAGAAACGGATAACGCTAATTTAAAAAGGTGTTTCATGGTATCTTTCCACTTAAACTAAAAAGATTATGGGCATGATTTCAAAACATAAAATAAAAATTACGATTTATTACCATTCAGAAAATTCTATAGGCAAACAAACGCATGCTTATGTGAATGCATCGGATAAAAAACTACACGCTGTAGATATTTCTAAAACCAAAGTTACAGGATCTCAATGGGCAGAATTAGCTACAGAACTGGGTAAAAATATTTCAGATTTAATAAATAAGGAGCATCCAGATTTTATTCAAAATTACGGCAAGGATAAACAAATTATGGAGCAGCACGATTGGCTAAAAATACTAGAAAAAATGCCGCTGTTACTTAAACATCCTATCATCATTAATGGAAACGATTATATAGAAATTAAAAGTGCTTCGGAAGTTGTGAAGTACCTAGAGTCGGGAAATGAAGCGGATAAAATTTCTACAACAAACCAATAATCAGGGATGACTAAAACGGATAAATCTAATACGATAATGACTACTATTAAAGAAAAACGATTGCAAATAATTTTGGTAATTGTTGGCGTGTTCTTGATATCAATTTTTGGGTTGCAACTTTATGCCAAACATAAGGTTGGTAAACTTATTGACGAAAAACTACCCGAAAATATTACATTAACGTATGACGATTTAGACTTAAATATTTTTACAGGAACCTTGCAGTTAGAAGGTGCTAATTGTGAAATTGTTAAATTGGAATCTCAAAAAACAGAATCCTTTATTACTGCGGAAACATTTGAAGTTAGTGGTTTTAGTTATTGGTCGCTTTGGAAACATGAACGTTTTCAAGCTGATAATTTGAGTACTGAAAATGCTCAAATAACCATGTTTAAAAAGGAATCGGATGAAGTTCAATTTTCTATTAATAAAATGTCCTTTAAATTATATGATGTAAAAACCGACAAGGCGTTACTTCAGAATAAAATTCCATTCGAATATAAATCGATAGATATTTCATTGGATGATTTATACTTAAATTTAAGCCGTTTTGAACATCTAAACGTTGCACATGTATTATTTAATAATAAAAATGTGACGTTTGAAGATTTATCAATCGCCTCAAAGTACGATAAAGAAACACTTTCCAAACGGTTAACCCAAGAACGCGATCATGTCAAATTTACGGTGCCATCAGGCGACTTTCAAGATTTTGAAATTGCAACCGTTAACGATAGTTTTTCAGTGTCAGCGACACGTTTCAATATAAATAATGGCGACTTACATTTATTCAGAAATAAACTTTTACCTGATGATTTTACGGTGAAAACTCTTTACGGTTCTAGACTGCAGAATCTTCCGATAAAACTAAATGTTGAATCCTTTTTTATTAAAAACACCAATGTCTTTTATTCCGAAAAAGTAGATTTGGATATCGATCCGGTTTCTATTTCATTTGAACATTTAGATGCCGAAATCAAGAATCTTTCTAACACCAATAAACAGAAAACCATTATTGATGTTACCGCCAAACTTATGGGTAAAGCGCCTTTACAGTTTCATTGGGATTTTAATACATCTGATCCATCGGATGTTTTTAATGCATCGGCAATTTTAAAAGATTTAGAAGCGTCTACGATTAATCCGTTTTTAGAATCGCAGGCTAATGTTAGAGCGTTAGGGAGGATTCATGAAATGTATTTTACGTTTTATGGTAATGACTTCAATTCTAAAGGAGAAATGAAAATGAAATATGAAGATTTTAAATTCACTATTCTGAATGAAGATCAATTAGGGATTAATAAAACACTAAGTGCCTTGGTTAATATTTTAACAAATGATGGCTCTAAAACGGATGCTAATGGGTATCGATATGGAAGTATTGCGGTAGAACGAGATAGAACAAAATCATTTTTTAATTATCTGTGGCTAAACACCAAAGACGGATTAAAAAACACCGTGGTAGGCAACGGAAAGAAATAAGAGACCAAGCATGAGAAAGAATAAAAATAGAGGTTTTAGAAAAAAAAGATATACGCTACCATTAATTATTATTGGGGTTTTAATCTTAATAAGGTTGTTGCTACCTGTTATGGTAAAAAAGTATGTAAACGGCGTACTTGCAGATATTCCGGGGTATTATGGTCAAGTTTCAGGAATCGATATTTCGTTGTTTCGAGGCGCTTATGTTATTCATAATTTGTATTTAAATAAGGTCGATGCCGGATCGGAAGTACCCTTTATAAATTTAGACGAAACAGATATTTCTATAGAATGGCGCGCCTTGTTTAAGGGTAGGGTAGTGAGCGAAATTGTATTAACCCGTCCCCAATTTATTTACGTTTTTGAAGATCAGCAACAAGATGAAGCTGAAGATCCCGATTTTGATGATTGGACCAAAGCTTTAACCGATTTGGTGCCCATTGATATCAATAATCTTAAAATTATAGATGGTAAAGCCGCCTTTGTGCAACTTACATCAGACCCCAATATCGACTTGAACTTAAATCAAATTCAGTTAAATGCGACCAATCTTAGAAATGTAGAACGTACCGAGCGCGAATTGCCTTCGGAAATATCGGCACAAGCCGTATCTATAGGGCAAGGCCGTTTTACCTTGGATGGTAAAATGGATTTGGTAAAGCAAATTCCAGATATGGATATTTCCTTTTCTTTAGAAGATGCATCGATTACGGGGCTAAACGATTTTTCAAACCATTATGCGGGTATAGATTTTACCGAAGGAAGTTTTAATGTATTTAGTGAAATTGCTATAGCTAACGGTTTTTTAACGGGTTATATAAAACCTTTTTTGAAAGACTCTAAATTGATAAGCGTCGAGCAAGATCCGTTTTTTAATAGACTTTGGGAAGGCTTTGTAGGCTTCTTTAAATTTGTGCTTAAAAATAAAGGGAACAATACTTTGGCAACAAAAGTGCCGCTTTCAGGCGATTTAAATAATGTAGAAACTAAAGTATGGCCAAGTGTGTTTAACATTTTTAAAAATGGCTGGATAGAAGCTTTTAAAGGAGTTGTAGATAATGAAATTGATTTTGAAGATGCTGAAAAAGCAAGCGAAAAGAAGGAAAGGTAATTAAATACGGTACTAAACTTTTTAATATTTTAAGAAGAAAACTTGTTGTTTACCATCCTGATTTTTTAGCGTCAATTATTGAATGTTTTACGTTAATAGAAGCTGTTGATTACTAGTATCTTTATACTATAATCATTAAAAAAAAATAAAGAAAAATGGAAACTACAACTGCAGCCATAGGCATAGAAAAAGGAAATAGAAAAGCAGTAGTTAAAATGTTAAAACAACTACTTGCAGATGAATACGTGATGTACACAAAATACAGAAACGCACACTGGAACGTGGAAGGCATTGATTTTCATGCAAAACATGTGTTTTTTGAAGAAGAATACGGAAAACTAGAAAATACGATTGATGAAGTGGCAGAACGTATTAGAATGTTAGGATTTTATTCTCCCGGAAGCATGCAACAGTTTATAGAACTGTCGGCTTTAAAAGAGAATGGACCTGATACTAATGATAGTGCTAGTTTCATGAAAATATTATTAGATGATCATGAAACAGTGATTAAATTTATAAGAGAAAATATTGGCGAAAACGCCGAAGCACATAATGATGAAGGTACAGCCGATTTTATAACAGCTATCATGCAAATGCACGAACAAATGGCTTGGATGCTGCGTTCGTCTTTAAAAACCTTTAAATAGTACTAAAATTGTAAATTGCTATAAAACAAAAAAAACGGTAAGCGGAAACGCTTACCGTTTTTTTTATTTTATACCGTTTGCTACTCAAAATAGAGCGGTTTTATAATACTAGGAAATCCTTTTTATTTATAATACGTTATTTCTCGGGTTTGCTTCTGGCTTAGAGTTTCTCCAACGTACATGTGTCTTTCTGTCCAATTTCCATATTGGTCCGATTTTATATATTTATATGAAAGAATAATTCCATAACGTTTGCCTTTTGAGTCTTCGTGAAATTCTTTGATTACACGATTTTTAGCATCAAAAAACAAGCTGTCTAATCCCTGAAATTCACCTTTTCCGTTCTCATAAGTTTTAAGTACCGGGTTTTCATTTTTATCGGTTGTAATTATAGATTTCTTTGAAACTTTATGATCAGAATCGAATGACTCAATCACTTTTAATCCGTTAGTATTAACATAAATTGTATCTATATATGGTGTTTTTTTGCCGTGTTGGTAGGTTTCAGTGCCCACCAGGTTTTTACTTTTATCGTATTTATGTTGTAACCTTACCACGGTGTCTCTAGTTTCTCCAATCCAATACACATCAATAGGATGGGATGCCTTATCAAAATTTTCAATACTTCCAGAATTAAAAATTACCGTGTCATTTCGTATGTCGAAATTCGCTTCTTTAATTTTAGCAATTTTCGGTTTAGGTGTTTGATTTATTTCAGAATGAGATACTTTTTTAGGCACGTTTTCAAGTGAAATAAATGAAAATGATAAGAGAAATAATAGAACTAAGATTTTCATAAATTAATTTTAAATGGCTCGGTACAAAAATATAAAAACAACATCAACAGCGGCCTATGATATTTGAGGAGGAATTCATACTTAAACACTCGTTTGTAATAATTAGAGAACATAAAATTAAAAAGCAATACATTTATTAAATAAACCAGAGCAAATATGTTGTTTTCTTGTGATAATTTAGGGGTGTAATTTTTTCATTCTTTTTTGAATATAACTTTTTTTAAAAAAAAACTATTAAATGAACTTAATTATTTATCTGTGTAAGGAGTTGACTGTTAGTTTATTTATATTATCTTTATTAATTTAGGTGTTTAATAGTTATCAAGTTAATAGTATAACATAATATGGCGAATTTGAACAGACTAAATAAGAATCAATTAAAAATAATACTTAAGTTTAAGTAGCAATAGAGCAAAAACAAGATGGAAAAATCACTGTTTGTTATAGTCTTAATGTTTATCAATATTTCAATTTTTGGGCAAGGAGAAAATAACAATTATGATATTGATTCGGAAGACCTAAAAAGTATTTTTGAAGGACAAGGTATTTACATATTTAAATATCCTTTTGCTCTTAAAAAAGGTGAGTATATATCTATAAGCTACGATATATTTGAAAACGGAAAATTGAAAGCAAAAAAGCACGTTATAGAAGATTTTCAAATAGATAATGGCATAAGAATTAACCATCACATTGCTCGAAAGGACACTACAGTTTTTCATCGATTCTATTTCTTTGAGAATAAGGATATGTTAACCATGAGACAAACGTTACCTGGTATAAAACCTGTTCAAAATATTGATTTATCTAAAATTTTGGCTGGTAGTTTTAATTCGAGAACCAACATTCCAACAGATCTGTCTAAAAAAGAAGAGATACTCTTTTATTATGGAAACAAATCTAAAGGTTGGTTGAATTGTTCCACAGGAATTTCTAAATCAGATTTAATTAGAAGTTATGATTTCGTGATTTTATTTTACGCAGAAAAAATAAACAAAATACGTACAAAAAACATACTGAAAGAGATAGAAAATACGAACCAAAATCTTAGGTATGATTAGCCTTTTATTTAAAAATTTTTAACTCCTAATATTGAAAGTAACTTAAATTTAAATTATGAAAACAAAACTATTTTTCACATTTTTAATGACATCTTTTTTTTCACAAGCTCAAGTAGATGATTTTATTTTCAGGACTAAACCAACCAAACCGTCTTATTATTGATAACAATATTTTGTACGTAAAAGGGGGTGCTACACCAGGAGGTATAGTACAAATAGACCTGAGTAGTTCGTTGCCCTCGGCCAGTGTCTTATTTAATAGCTTGCCCGTAGGTATAGACTCTATTGGCATTGGTAATATTATAAAAGAAGGCAATACATTTTATATTTCATACGTAAATGATAATACAGGAGAAAGTACTTTGGCTAGTTTTAATGTTAGTACGCCTACAATTTTAAATAATATCGTTTCAAGCTTAGGTTATGTCTCTGCTATAGACGTATATAATGGTGAACTTTATTTTACAAATGAGGATTTATCCGGTGGCGGAACATCTCTTAAAAAAATTGATATAAGCATTAGTAATCCTCCAGTTTTTACCGTTTTAACAGGATTAACAAATCCTCAGGATATGGAATTTAAAGGAAGTACACTTTACATTGGCGATCGAGATGCTAATACGATTTATTCCGTTGATGTTTTATTAGTTAGTCCAACGCTCACTTCTTTTGTTAGTGGCGTAAACGTCAGAGGGGTTTATGTTTATAATGATTTTTTATATTTCTCTGATGGTGGAACTATCAAGAAAACCGAATTTTCTAATTCTACTAATATAACCACAGAAGCTATGGATACAGGAAGTAGTACCGATTTTTTAAGAGATGTTGTAATTAGTGGAAATAAATTATATATGCCACAAGAAAACTTTGGAAAAATTGTATCTAAAGAAGACTTAACATTATCTGTAACTAATGAAACCGATCAACTAATTGATCTATCATTTCATAATAATGACAATAATATTTTTATTACCGGATTAACGGATCTGAATAGTGAAATAAAAATTTATAGCTTAACAGGTTCTCAATTAGTTGTAAAAGAAGTGGATTCGGATGATAGTTCAATTGATATTAGCTATTTATCAAAAGGAATATATTTATTAAATATGGATAATAAAAAAACTTTTAAATTTGTAAAATAATTTTAAATAACTTGGTAAAGTAAGACCGAGAAATGAAAAAAGAATAAGTTTTATCTAAAAGCTTATTCTTTTTTTATGCATATAAATTTGTATAAACGTACTTTAGAATGACCTAATTGATTATAATGGTTTATTTTTTTAAAATATTAAATTAATTATCCAATTTAATTTAATATATTGTTTTTGTAAGTAATTGGTTTTCAGTATATTTTTTTGTCTTTATGTGTTGTTTTAATTAAATATCAGCCATATAGCAGACGAATTAGCTATAATTAAGTTGTAAACTGAAAATTTAAAAAAATAAGAACAATGAAAACTCACGCAGACAAAATACAAGAGCATAAAAGCCATTTCGAGGAGCATGCTGTTTCGCAGAATCAAAGAAGAGGTCAATCTACCTTTCAATTTATAGACAATAGGCCTGAAGTCGTTATGCAAAGAAAACAGCAAGAGATGGTTAATAATGCCTCAAAAATGAGCCAAATAGTGCAGTTGCAAGCAATGGCGAATAAGTATAGTTCTCAACAGCAGGTGGTTCAATTGGCAAATGGAGGGAATGCTTATAACGCTGGTCAAGGTGCCTTTTGGCATGTTCATCACGCAGAACATGTAAAATTTGGTGGATTGGGAGAGACCCGTATCAATTTTGGTGGTCGTAATAGAAATCAGGTACTTAGAAGGCTTAATAGTCAGAAAAACGTTCCTCCCCAAAGCCAACAAGGAGGAATAACTTATCAGCAATGTGTAAGATGGATTTTGAGAAATATATAATTTATTGATATTTGAGTGTTTTTTTACGTAACTTAAATCGATAATGCAAAGCCAACAAAAAGAAAAAAATCCGCTAAACTAGCGGATTTTTTTTGTGTTATTTCCAGGTGGTAACCCGAAAAAAGAATGGATTATTAATTAGGCTGTTACAGCTACCGAGTATTGGTTTTCTTGATAGTATTTAGGACTACAATTATATTTTTCCTTAAATATTTTTGAGAAGTAACTTCTGCTTGTTAACCCTACGGTATAAACAATTTCCGAAATATTTAAATCTGTTGTTTTTAATAAGTTTTCAGCGGTTTCAACACGGGTGTTTCTAATATAATCAGATACGGTACGGTTGTGTAATAATTTAAAACCTTCTTGTAATTTTGCTGGAGACATTCCGCCTTTTTTACTTAAATAAGCTAACGTATATTTAATTTCAGGGTAATTTTGTATAAAGTTAGAAAGCTCGTTTATGGTGTCCATTTCACTTCTGGTAAGCGATCCGAAGTTGCTTACACCATTTTTAGTATCTTGATTGTGTTGCTCAATTTCTAAAGCTAAAATCATGTGTACAATACCGTTTGTTAGTAATTGTCTTACCACACCTTTTTGTTGAATAGCTTCTAATTGTTGAATTTTTTCGGCTATTTTCAAATTATACGATCCAATATATGCAAAGATTTCTTTGTCTCCTTTTGGCATAAAGGTTTTTAAAAGTTGCTTTTGCAATAAATTTATAGACCCATCATTGGCATCACTAGATTTTGTATCAAAGCTAATGTTTGAAAATTTTACCGCTTGCCCTTTTCTAAAAAAGAAACAACTAGTTTTATGTGGGTCACTAGCAAAAATACCCGTCTGAAACTGATTTAAAGCACGTTGTTTACCCTCTACTCCAAAACCGTGGCTCATTTGCCCTTCCGCACAATACAAGAAGTATATCGGGTTGGTTGTTGGGGTGTTTCTAGTAATAACCGTATCCTGTTCAAACGTTATATTATACTCTAAAAAAGAGATGTTTTCATTAACTGATACCCCTTTAATTTCTCCTTTAGCGATATCGTTATCAAGTTCTAAAGCGTATGCTTTTTGTGAAACATCTAAACGGCCACCAAGGTTTGCTTTAAATTGATTAAAGGTTGCTTCTAAATGGTTTGTATTAAGATTTATAACTTTCATAATGTTGCGGTTTAAGGGTGGTTATTACTTTTCTTTAAGTACTTTTATTATTAATAAAAGTGTTGCTAGTGCTAATAATACATGTGATAAAATAACGAGGTTATAGATAAAAAATCCGATAGCCCAACCTCCTAAAAGGAGTAATGCCAATACATTTAATATTTTAGACATGGTATTATTTAATATCAATAATTAGTAACGTGTGTTTTGTTTTGAGTCTTCTCTAGAACTCATAATAGACGTATTAGAACCTTCGCTCTCTTTATCGTTTAATGTTTCTCTCGACCATATGCGGCCCACTCTCGAATTTGTTAGATGATTTTGGCTTGTATTTATCATAATAGATGTGTTGTTTTTGTTTGATACAAAGTTCAGAAATAGACACACCTTTTTCGTTATACAATTTTGGTATTATGTTATATAATTATGGGAAAGCGGATAATTTTAGGCCAAAACATTAAATTTTTGATGCAAATGAAGAATTTATAGCAATCTGTCGTTTTGTTCCGCAGACTAGCTATAAGCTATTAAAGCCTACTGGATTTTGAATAAAAATGGATTAAAACCAGTTTGGAATGTTTACAAATACCAAAGAATGGATAACTTTAATAGCGCTTGCTTTTTTAGAAGATAGTTATTAGATATATAATAAGGAGATGTTACAACCTATCATAATAGGAAAAAGGATGGGTTATTCAGGTTTCGTTTACAGTAAAAGGTTTGAAAATGAAACGGATTTATTTATGCTGGCAAATAAACACAAAAGGTAGAACCTTTGCCCAATTCACTTTGTGCTACAATATGTCCTTTGTGGTTTAATACAATTTTTTTACAAATGGCTAAACCGATACCAGTTCCTGAATATTCATTTTTTTGATGCAAGCGTTCGAAAAGTCCAAATATTTTTTCTGAATTTTCTTGATCAAAGCCAATACCATTATCCATGATAGAAATACGATAATAGTTTTTTCGTTTTTTATCAAATACTTCTGAAATTTTGTTTCGAGACAGTTTTTTACAATCAATAACAATTTTAGGAGCTTCAGTAGTGCTACCGTATTTAATAGCGTTGGACACTAAATTGGTAAACAGTTGCTCCATTTGAAACGGAATAGCCTTAATAGACGGAAGTGTATCTACGGCAATATCGACACCTGAAGCTTCAATGCGTTCTTCCAAATCGCCCAATACTTTTTCTAAGGTGTCATTAAGTTCGATTTTTACGAAATCTTTTTTAGTTCGGTTAATTCGCGAGTAAGCCAATAAATATTTAATCAACTTTTGCATGCGGTTTGCAGAACTATCAATTTTTTCGAAATAGGTTTTACCTTTATCCGATAGTTTTTCTAGTTCGCCTTCCGATAAGCGAGATACAAACATTTGAATTTTCCGCATAGGTTCTTGTAAATCGTGGCTGGCAACACGATTAAAAGATTCTAACTCGGCATTAGAACGTTTAAGTTCTTCATTTTTAGTTCTTAATTTTGCTTCCGTTTTTATACGGTTTGTAATATCTTGAACCACGCCTACAGAGGCCGATCTACCATTTTTAACCACTTTTTGTCCGTTAACATAAATATGTTTTATGTTTCCTGCTTTAGTAATAATACGGTAAGTATGTATGTCAGATTTTCCGTTTTCTACCGTTTCTTGACCTAGTTGGTCGTAACGTTCCAAATCGTCTGGATGTACAAACTTCCGGTAACTGTCAAAGGTCACGTCAAATGCATTAGGACTATAACCTAAAATGCGATAAAAGTTATCGGAAATATTAGCCGATCCGGTATCTAAATACCACACATAACTGCCAATATCTGCAACGCCTTCGGCATCTTTAAATATGGAGTTCTGAATTTCAAGTTCGGCATTTAAAATATTTAATTTTTCGGCTCTATTTTTTTCAAGCGTAATATCAGTAGAAGTTACGGTAACGCCATCATTCAGTTTAACTGCTGTGGCATGAAACCAAATGGTTTCTCCATTTTTATCAAATTGTGTTTCGTATTCAATTTGACGTTCTTCTTCAATACAGGTAACCATTTTTTCGAAAACGCCATTTTCGAATATGTTAGGATATATTTCAGAAGCCTTTTTATGTTTTACGTCGGCAGGAATATCTCCAATAATATCACTTATAGAATCGTTTATAAAGAGCGTTTCAAAATCAACTATGGTTCCAATATCGTTTCTAATAGATTTAAAGTGCATTACAATATTGGAAGTGCTTTTAAAAATATTACTTAAAAACGCACGATTATCTAAGAGTAAAAGATTCTGATTTTCTAACTGATCTTTAGTTGAAAGTAGATTTTGTTTAATGCTGTATTCTTCAGTAGTATCAATGGCTGTTGCCAAAATGCCATCGTTTAATTTAACAACATTGGTTTTAAAACGGAAGTTTATATTTTTAAATTTATGGGTTCTATCAAAACGTTGTGTTTCACCTAAAGTATAGCATTTCACGAAATGTTCAAAAACGCCATTTTCAAAATGTGATGGCATAACGTCCGACAGTAATTTCCCCTCTAAAACAAGAGCGGGAACACCTAAAACATCTTCAATATTTTCGTTAACGTACACAATTTTAAAATCAATAATGGTATCGTTTTCATCCATTATTGGGGTATAGTAGCTTACAATATTTTCGGTGTTTTTTAGTACGCTTTCTAGGAACTGCGTGGTTTTATCATTTTTTTTGCGTTGCTTATTAATTTGCCAGAATGAAATTATAAAGATAACCAGTGCGAACATGCCTAGCATTAAGGTCATTATAGGGTTTAAGCGGCGCGATTCTGAAAATTGATCTTGGCGACGTGTTAATAATATTTCCTCATGCTGCAACATACTCGCCTTAATGGTCTCAATTTTACGCATTAAAGCCGAAACGTCTGTTAAAAGGGCATTTCCAAGTTCTCTATCGGTTGTAGCGTTGGAGTTTATGGCAATTATAGTGCTGTAGAAATCTTTTTGTAAAACTTTTAATTCTTTTAAACTCTCTTGTTGTTTGGGGTTGTCTGAGGTTAATGCACTTAGGCGATTATATATTTTTAAGGTGCTATCTTTTTGGATGTCGAAAAAATCGCTGTGGTCTACGATATTTAGCAGTTTGTTTTCAAACGTTCTAGACTGCATCATGGCATACTGCGAAAACAAACTATTTATTTCGGTTTCAATACGTAAGGTATGCACCACCATTTCGGCCGTTTTCTCGAGTTCTCTAATTTGCTTATAACTATTGCTCCCTAAAAAAGTAAGTACCGATAGGGCTAAAATAAGGAGGACAATAAATATCTTGTATCTTTTAATCACGTTCTAATTTGATTTTTAGTATGGTTGATAACCTCGCTAAAATAAGGAAACTATTTTTTAAAAGCGCGATTCGGTTAATGCCGAAAGGGATTGCGTTAATAAAAAAAGGGTATGAGCACAATATTGCATAACAACATGGCTAACATGATAGAAACCTAGAAAATGACAACAGAAAAAGCGTGTTATAAACGCAATAAAAAGTTGTCTCTATTTAAGGCAGAGGTGTGGTATTGCCAATTAATTTTCAATACTTTATCAATAGCTTTTTTTAATGCAGAAAAACTATTGGGTTTGTTAATATATACGTTAGCACCGTTTACAAAAGTATTTTCGATGTCTTGTTCGGAAGATGATGTGGAGTAAATAGCCACACATAATTCCTTAAGTTTATCGTGCTTTCTAATTTCATTTAAACATTGCATACCGTTTTTAATAGGCATATTTAAATCTAAAAAAACAATTTCTGGTAGTACCGTTTCTGGCAATAATAAATAATCCATAAGGGCCTTACCATCATTAAATAATGATAATTTTGTTTTTACATCGATTTCAGTAATAGCCTCATCGAATAATAAGCGGTCGTCTTCATCATCATCGGCCAGGACGATATTCATAATACTTAACGGCATAATTTTATTGTTTTATTATTCAATCTCTTGTCTTTTTTTTATAATGCGTTGAAAAGCGGAAGGCGTAAGACCTGTCGTTTTTTTAAACTGCGTCGATAAATGGGCCACGCTGCTGTAATTTAGCTCGTGAGCAATTTCTGTTAAAGTTAAATTTTTATGAATGATAAGCTGTTTAGCCAAATCAATTTTTTTCAGAATAATAAAGTTCTCGATAGAAGAATAAGTGATTTCTGAAAAAATAGACGACAAATGTGCGTAAGAATAGTTTAAAGTATCGGATAAATAATGCGACACATTATACTTTCTTGATTTCTCAGAATCGTTAATAAGTTCGGTTATCAAATCTTTGATGCGCTCTACTAAAACGTTTTGCGGATTGGCTAATATTTCAATGCCATATTTTCCGAAAGCAAGCGTTAGTGATTCTAACTCTTTAGCTGTAAGGTGTTTGTTAAAATGTATTTCACCTAAATTATTAAGTTTATACTTTAGGTTTAAGCCATCGAGCTGTTCTTGTAAAACGGCTTTACAGATGATGTTATAATCAAACTTAATATTCATTTTCATAAAACCAGACTAATTTGGATCTAAATTGTCGATAAAATAAAAGTCTTTTTTTGACTATAAATTATTTCGATAAATATAGGGTTTTTATTGATATGTCTAATTTTTTTTACAACCCTACAAAAAGAAATATGTATGGAAGTGGCTTCGGAAAGCTTGATAAATTATAATCTACTGGTATTAAGTGGTTTTTGTTGTTTTTTAGATGGAATTAGCATTTAAAGGAAAGATTTTAAAGCGGTGATTTTTTTAGGCAAATATTTAAGGGAAGAACATTACAGTTCTACACCTAAAATATTCGCTATTTGAGATATGTTTTCTTTAGGTACCGCTTTAAAAAATTCGGCAGTAGTTGTATTGCTTGTTGGACTGTAGTTTGCCAGTACGGTACCTTTACAGCCACTTTTAGTTTCAATAACGTATAACACCGACATGTCTGCAGGGTTGCTCATACCTTCAAAACGGTGCTCTGCAACAACTTGTACATCTATAGGGTAGTAGGCTTTTTTTGTGTCTGTAGACACTAACTGATGGTTTACCATCATGAAATTATGGGTGTAACCTTTATTTTGATAAGCCGTTATATAGTCTTTCTCGCTTTCTAAGTTTGTATTTTTCATAGTTTTTCGTTTTTTGGCATATTCGTTTTTTAATGTTCCAACATGCGCTAATTGTTATAAAAAACGGGCATATTCCTTTTACAGAAATGCCCGTTAATGCTGTTAAGTCAAATTGCTATTAATTGTCGTCCGTGGCATCGTCAATTTCATCTTTTATTTCTTCAGCGCCTTCTTCGATGTTGTCTCCAGCGTCGTCAATAGTTTCTTCTATTTTTTCAGAAGTTGATTTTTCATCTCTACAACTTGTAAAAGCTGAAAGTGACATGGTGAATAATAGGGTGTATACTAGGTAAATCAGTGATTTTTTCATTGTTTTTTGTTTTAAGGGTTTCTATTTGGTTTTATTTAATGCTATTATTAGCCTTGAATTGCTTCAAGTTTGAGGATATTTTAAATACTCTTTTTTCCTCTAATTAGAGATACTATAAATAGTATGATAAAAATGAAGAATAAAATTTTAGCGATACTTGCGGCTCCTGCTGCAATACCTCCAAATCCAAAAATTCCTGCAATAATTGCTAATATGATAAAAGTGACTGTCCAACGTAACATAGTTTTGTGTTTTAAGATTAATAGGTTTGTTAATGCTTTATTAACTTCCTTTATACAAAGATGCCATTTAAGTGGCGTTTGTATTGCCGTTATCCGTTCTATTGTTAATCCATTTGCTTATAGTTGAAATGGTTTGATCTCGGCGAGTTATTATAAGGTTTAGCGTATTAGCTTAAATCTTCTAAAAATTTAATGGTGCTTAAATCCGATTTAATCGTCTGTAATTGTTTCGATAAAAGCGTTGCGGTACTCACGGGTAATGCGGTGTCTTTTAAAACGTCTTCATATTCTTGCACGGCCGATTTTTCTCCTCTTATAGATTCTTCTAACATCGATTCTGCATCATTTGCAGAAAAAAGTGCTTTAGTATCCATCCAGGCGCGGTGTACAGCACCTGTAATACTACCATCTTTTTCTGGTTCTTCGCTAAATTTCAAAATTTCATTTTTAATATCTTGCCCAAAACTCATACGTTCCAAACTACGTTTTTTGAAGTATTGTTTTAATAATGTATGATCGGTGTTTTCGGCTGCTGTTTCGTAACCTTTTTTTGCGTCGTATGTTTTCTCTAATAGATTGTTTAATTTTTTTCCTACGGTTTCTGTGTAAGTGCTCATGGTTTTGTGAATTTAAGTTAGGAGGACATTTTTTTTTAAGATACTGTCCGTTTAATATCATATTCAAATTTACACGTAAAGCAAGACTAACATTGACGCCATACGTTTTGTTATTAACTCAAATGCAAAAGGGTTTTATGGAAATTTTGATTTCACTTTACTGCAAAAAAAACACCATCTAATCGATTATTCGATTGGATGGTGTTTTACCATTATAGGGGAAATTTTGGAACTCTTATTCTATTTTATAATTTTCCGAAGTAGCATTAGAATGCCATATTTTTTAATGCCTTGTAGGGCCGTGTTTATCCAATTGGCAGGACTTAAATCTTCTTTTAACTGATGTTTAGTTAATTTAAGCTCTTCCATATGAATCTTGCGTTGAAGACTCAATAGATGTAGTTCTGTATTAATTTCCTCTAAGGAACTATAATTTTTCTTTTTCATTAGTCAAAATAATTTTTAGAGAGTTTTTTAATAACACTTTTTTCTATCTTTTTTCTAACCAAGTACACTAAGCCAACTAAGACAAAAAATATGCCGCCCATACATAGGTAACCTAATGCGGTACTACCAAAATAGGTGCTCAAGGCGGCCGCTCCTGCAATGGCTAAAAATATAAGTCCAAGCGTGGAAAGAATACCATAGACCGCTAATTTGCAGGTTGAAGTAGTAAGTATGGCCAACTGCTGAAATACTTTAAGTTCAAAGTAATGCTTTGTGGTTTGCACATAGTCTTCTCCTGTTTTAACAGCTTTTGAGCTGGTCTCGTCTAATGCTTCAATGATTCCCATTTATAATGTGTTTTTTATGATTTTTGAAGTTTTTTATTCTTCGCTTTAAGATCTGCTAATTTAGTTTCTAACGTTGAGATTACATCTTCTGCTTTATGGCTCACATCCGATACAATGTTTTCCAATTGCGTATCCAATGATTCTCTTTTAGAGGCTACCGTTGATGCGGCTTTATCTCTAATATCTAAAGTGGTTTCTGTAATACTTTCTTTAGCAGCTTCCGCTTGTTCTGCAATTCTTTTTCGAGTTGCCGATCCTTTATCTGGAGCAAAAAGAATACCTAAAGTGGCGCCTATTGCTGTTCCTGCTAAAATACCTAAAAGTGTGTTTCCGTTATTATTCATGTTGTAAAATTTTAAAATTAATATTATGTGTTGTTTCTGTTACAAAGATGCAAACAAATAACAAATTGTATTGACGCAAACGCATAAAATATTAACTTAGAAGACAAATAGGTTTTGGGTTAATAAGAAAAGCTATTGTGCTATCTTTATGTTTTTTAACGGTATAACTTGGAGCTCTATTAATTAAAAATGAAATATAATGATAAAGACGAAAAACCCCTTTAATAATAAGATTATAGCAGAATATAAATTACATGATAATGATGATATTGGACAAATTATTTCGAAATCTGCCGAAGCTTTTAAGCAATGGAAAACAGAATCTATAGGAAACCGTACCGATTTATTACATAAGGTATCCTTATTATTAATAGAACGAAAACAAGAATATGCAGAATTAATGACTCAGGAAATGGGAAAACCCATAAGCCAAAGTTTAGCAGAAATTGAAAAATGCAGTCAGGTGTGCGATTTCTACGTCAAAAATGCAGCCTATTTTTTAGCTGATGATTTAATAGTAACCGATGCCAAAGAGAGTTTTATAAGTTATGATCCCTCCGGAACTATTTTAGCTATTATGCCTTGGAATTATCCGTTTTGGCAAGTTATGCGTTTTGCAGCACCAACACTAACCGCAGGAAATACGGCTATTTTAAAGCATGCATCTAATACAACAGGTTGTGCTTTAGCTATAGAACAATTGTTTTTAGATGCTGGATATCCGAAAAATTGTTTTCAAACCGTATTGATAGAGCATGATGCTATTGAAACCATAATTGCACACGAAACCGTTACAGGTGTAACCCTTACAGGAAGTGAAAAAGCAGGTAGAACCATTGCAACTTTAGCTGGTAAACATTTGAAAAAATCGGTTATGGAATTGGGAGGAAATAACGCCTGTATTATACTGGACGATGCCAATTTAGAAAAACATATAGACACTATAGTAATGGCACGAATGCAAAATGCTGGGCAAAGTTGTATTGCAGCAAAACGATTTGTTGTTGTAGATGCTATTTATGATGAATTTGTTGAAGCTTTTAAGAACCGATTAGACCAAATTAAATCTGGAGACCCGATGGCTTCGGAAACAGAAATGGGCGTTATGGCCAGAAAAGATTTAGTAGACACTTTAGAAAAACAAGTAAAAACTTCTGTTGAAAAAGGAGCTAAGGTAACCTATGGAAATACTATTAAAGGGAATTATTTTGAGCCCACAATTTTAGAAGATGTAAAACCCGGTATGCCAGCCTTTGAAGAAGAGCTTTTCGGTCCTGTAGCTGCATTTATTCGAGTGGCAAATAAGGAAGAAGCTATTACTGTAGCAACTGACTCCAAATTCGGATTAGGTACCATGATTTTTACAAAAGATATTAAGGCAGCCAAGAAACTCATTTTAGATATTCCGGATGGTGCATTTTTTGTAAACGAAATGGTAAAATCTGATGTGCAATTGCCATTTGGAGGAACCAAAGCCTCTGGTTATGGACGCGAACTTTCACAGGAAGGCATACTAGAATTTGTGAATAAGAAAACGGTATATATCAAGAAATAGAAGCAGAAACAAATAGATTAAGTGATATAAAAAGAGCCCCGTAATTAGGGCTCTTTTTATGTTTAGTGTATAAAAAAATCTCATCCTGAAAGTCATTCAAGATGAGATTTTTGTTATTTAATATAATTTGAAAGAATCTTCAAATAAAGTCTATTATTTTTGTTGCGTAATGGCTTTTGCATTAGTAAACTCTCGTACACCAAAGCCACCGTGTTCTCTTCCGTAACCCGAATCTTTAACGCCTCCAAAAGGCATATTAGGGTACGCTAAGCCATAAGAATTAATGTGTATCATTCCTGTATCAAAATGATTTTTGGCTAACTCTAAAGCTTTCTCTTCGTTTTTACTAAAAATACCACCACCTAAACCAAACTTACTATCATTGGCAATGCGCATAGCATCTTCATTATCTTTTGCTTTAATTAAAGACGCTACAGGCCCAAAAAGCTCGTCGCTATAAGCAGGTTGCCCAGGTTTTACATTATCTAAAACAGTAGAAGGGTAGAAGTACCCTTTTGTTGTTGGTATCTCTCCACCACATAAAATTTTAGCGCCGTTTTCAACACTTTTTGTTACTTTATCATGTAATTCTTCTCTTAAATCTTTTCGAGCTATGGGCCCTAAATCAGTATCCGAATTTGTGGGATCACCAAGTTCCATACTTTCCATAAGGTTTACAAACTTTTCTTTAAAAGCATTATATGCACTATCAACTACTATAAATCGTTTAGCGGCAACACAAGTTTGTCCATTATTGTATATTCTAGCTTTGGCGCAAACTTCTGCAGCTAAGTCTATATCAGCATCGTCTAAAACAACATAAGCATCATTACTACCAAGTTCTAAAACGGTTTTCTTTAATACTTCGGCAGATTTTACAGCCACGTGTTTTCCGGCACCAGAACTTCCTGTTAAGGTAACACCTCTAACGGCATCGTTGGCAATAATTTCATCCGATACATCGTGATTAATGACGAGTACCTGAAATAGATCTTTTGGAAGTCCTGCTTCTTCATATATTTCTTTCAATTTAATAGCCGATCCTGTGACGTTTTTGGCGTGTTTAAGTAAAATACCGTTTCCTGCCATTAAGTTGGCTATAGAATAACGGATAGGTTGGTATAACGGGAAATTCCATGGTTGAATACCATAAATAACACCTATTGGGGAGTAGTGTATGGTCCCTTTTCCGCCATCGTAAAGTGGTCTATGTTCATCTTCTAAATGTTTTAAACCTTCTGTAGCGGTATACTCGCAAATACCAATACATAATTCTATTTCTTCATAACTCTGAGAAATGAGTTTACCCATTTCCTGAGTCATTAGTTTAGCATAAGCGTCTTTATTTTTCTCTAAAGTTTTACCTATGGATTTTATAATTTTTGCTCGTTCATCTAAAGACGTTAATTTCCATTTCAAAAATGCATTGTGGGCGTCCTTTACTTTGTTGGCAGCCTCTTTGCTGTTCATATAATTATATGTTGCTATCGTTTCTCCTGTTGCGGGATTAATAGTCTCAAATTTGGTTTTATCGTTTGTATTACTCATAATTTTTCTTTCTTTTAAAGTTTTAATTTACGGCTCAGGCGCTTTCTACTTCTCGGTTCTACTTTCATTAGCGCGCTCTGGAGCTTCTAAATTCTCTTTAGTTTCACCACCTTGACCAAATAAAGTGTTTTCTTCATCAGTAAGTTGTTTTTTGCTTTTTAAATAGGGTTCTAGGCTTTTTGGTATGTCTAAATCTTTGCCTTCAAAATCTACCGATTCTTCGCGGTCTAATAATAATCTATCATCTTCAGAGTCTGCTCTCAGCCCTTTTTTTCGTAAGGCACTAATGTCATCTTCTGTAATGTTAGAATTATAGGTTGAATCTGTGTTTTTTATATTTTCTGAAGTTTTCATTATGTTATGTTTTAAGGGTTAATGTGAAAATGGGACGGCTGTAAAAGAAATAGGTCTCAACATCCAAAAGTTTGTCAAGACCATTTCTAACCACCTATAGTTATATTTGATAAAGCGTTTATCTCGCTCCCATTTTATCTTTTGTCTTGTTTAGCTGAATTTCTAAATCTTTTATAGTTTCAGCAATAGCGGCTTCAAATGTTTCTGCATTTGTAGATGCAAATATCCTTGGGCCAGGTAAACTTAAACGTATGTCACAAATTTGTTCTTTATCATCTGTTCGGTTTTGTACTTTAAAAAAGACATCTGCCCGGTGGACGAAATTGAATTTTTTCTGTAAGCTTTCTAGTTTGTCTTTGGCTATGGCCTCTAAGCTACTGCTTGCGGACACATCGTGATATTCATATATAATTTGCATATGTTTATGTTTTAGTTAATTTCTTTTAAATATGTAAAGAAATTAAGGGGTTAAAATGATTTTTGAGAATGTATTGCTTCTAAAAGTTCGGGTTTAGAAACCGACATACCGTAGATTTCTTGATCGGGATCCATGATTTTGGTTTCGCTTAAATCTCCAACATACACGGGGTCAAAACCAATATCGGCTATTAACGTTTCTACAACGGCTTTACTTTTTTGATCTTGCGCCGCAAAGGGAACCGATAATTTATCTTCCAATCTAAAGGCACGATTTTTTAAATGCTCTGCTTGTATAGTATTAAAAGCTTTAGCTGTTTTTGCAGTAGCGAATTTCATGGCTGTATATTCCGAAGCATTATAATTAGCATCGCGCACATGTTGTGCCATTTCACCATCGCGTTCTGGGTATGGGTTTGTGGCATCTAAAATAATGCTATCGCCATATTCGCCGGCGTATAGTTCAGCAATTTCATCAATGGCTTTAAATGGCATAGCGAGTACATATACGTCTGCGTTAGCTTCAAAAACTTCGGCCACGTTTAAGGCTTTTGTATTGCTTCCTGCTGCTTTTACAAGGCTTCCTAATGTTTCAGGGTGTCTCGATCCGAAAAGAACATTATGGCCAGCTAGTGCCCAATGTTTTCCTAAATTTCCTCCAATATTTCCGCTTCCTATTATTCCTATTTTCATAATTGTAGTTTTTTTATTCTGAAATAAATCAGAATGGGTTACTTTTCTTTCTACTTCAATATTACGAATTGTTTATAGTTGGGGTTAACTGCTTCACTTTCCTTTTTGACGCTATCCATAATAGCTTATAGGTTTCTTAAGTAAATGAATTTGTTTTACTCAATTGAAGTGTGATTTGATGTTTTTTCTTGAGCTTCGCCGTATTGATTTTTATAAATGCGAATAACGATTAGAAAGAGACTGACTAATAATGGTCCAAAAATAAGTCCGATAAAACCAAACAACGGTACACCAACTAAAACACCTAATAAGGTTATTAAAGGATGCACATCGTCTAAACGTTTTAAAATATATAATCTAAACACATTATCGGTTGCTCCAATGGCTACAACGCCATAAATTAAGATGCCCCATGCCTGAAAACTATCGCCATTGGAAAGCGCTAATAAAAACACGGGGAGTGTTCCTAAGGCACTTCCTACAAAAGGAATCATGGAACCTACGGTAACAATGGCTGCCCAGAAAAAGGGATCGGAAACCCCAAAAATTAAAAAACCAATTAAGCCTACAAGTCCTTGACCTATGGCTACTAAAGGGATTCCAAGGGCATTCGCTTTTACATTAGCACTAGTTTCTTTACTTATAGTTTTAAGGTTTTCATCTTTAATTGGGATGTATGCAAATAAGGCATCTTTAAGCTTTTTTCTGTTGGTAAGCATAAAAAATAGTAGAAAGTACATCAATGTAACGGAGATTACCATGTTGAACGTGCCGCCTGCAAAATTCTGAAGTTCATCGGATAACCAAGAGGTGATGGCACCTGTATCAATTTCCGAAGTCGTATTGATATTAAAATACGATTCTACTTTGGCTATTTGATCTTTTATGGCATTAATTACTTTTTGCGAATTATCTACCGCATATTGAATTTTACTCCCCATCATAAGACCTAAACCTACTAAAGGAATCATGATACATAAAAATGAAAGGAACATTAAAAACAATGCTGCAAGATTTGGGTACCAGCCTTTTTCGACTAGTTTTTTCATGGGTTTACGTAAAATAACATAAATGGTAATTGCTCCAAGAACACCGCTTAAATAAGGAAGTGTTTCTTGAAATATCAGGGCTCCCATTAAGAGTATGAGAAGCAGAACAAAAAGTTGACGAATAATGTTTGGACTAATATGTTTCATAAGTTAGAGGTGCCCATTGGAGTGCTACCATGTGTTCAAAATTGATAATTCATTAAGACATAGATTAATGGTATCGATTAAAAGATTAACGCGGAAAAATGTGGGAATTAATCTTTAATCACTCCCGTATTTTTGGCTTCGATACCGCTGCCATAGCGTTTGGCATAGACATAAGTGAATTCGGCACCAAAAAATAAAATGAGTGAAGAGTAAGATACCCAGAGTAGAATTAATACGATACTGCCAGCAGCTCCATAAGTAGATCCTGGATCAGCTTGTCCAAAATAAATACCTAGTAGTAATTTTCCAATTACGAAAAGAATGGCGGTTAATATGGCACCAATCCATACGGTGCTCCATTTTATTTTAGCATCGGGTAAATACTTAAACATTAAGGCGAAAAGTACTGAGATTAGACTAACAGATAGTACAAAATCTAAGATATAGGCAAGGTATAATAAAACATCTGGTAAGGCGTCTCGTATATATGTGTTTAAGGCGCTAATGGCTGCTGTTACTATAAAACTAACTAATAATAAAAAGCCGATAACCAAAATAAAAGCAAAACTTAAGGCACGATCGGTCACAATTTTCCAAACTTTGGCTTTCGGATTGGGTTTAATTTTCCATATTTCGTTTAAGGATATTTTTAATTGGTAGAAAACTCCAGTAGCTCCAAACAGTAAGGTGCCAATACCGATGATGGTAGAGGCTAAGTTTTTTTCAGAATGTTGTGTTTCGCTAATAATACTTTCTATGGCTACGGCGGCATCTTTTCCTAAGGCGGCAGTGATTTCATTTGTGAGTTGCCCTTGAATAATATCAATACCCCAAATAGATCCCACAACATTAATAATAATAACCAACAAAGCGGGGAGAGCCAATACGGTATAATAGGCCACAATAGCGCTTAGCCTAAACGGATCGTCGGCCATCCATGATTGGTAGGTTTCTTTAATTAAAGAAGGTAATTCTTTAATTTTAAATTTATGTGTGGGGTGTAATGTTTCCATTTATAGCGTACGTTTATTACATTTATTTTAGGAGTGAAAAAAGAATGGTGTACCAGTTTTATTTCATCTAAAAAAATTGTAGGCAAGTCTTAAAAGTAAAACGAACCTACAGGTATTATGCTGTAAAACGTGATATTATGAAAGGGTATCTAGCGCTTTTCCTATAAGCATATCACCTTCAATAATTTCGAAAGTTTGATTAATAGCGGCATCATCGTGTAGGGAGCGCACTAAAGTTTGAGCAACATCGTCTCTACTGATAGAACCACGTTGGTCTAAACTCTTTTTTAGGATAATATGGCCTGTTGGTTTTTGGTTTGTTAGGATACCTGGTCTAACAATAGTGTAGGTCAGGTTACTGTTTTTTAAATGCTCATCGGCATTATGTTTTGCCTTTAAGTAATCTTTTAAATCATCGGCCTGTTCAGGGTTTTCTGCCCCCATAGAACTTAACATAACAAATTTTTTAATGGATGCTTTTTTCGAAGCATCAACTAGTTTTTTAGCACCTTCTTGATCTACTTCTATCACTTTTTTTCCTCCAGAACCTGCTGCGAATATCACTTTGTCTACAGCGGTTAAAGTGTGTGTTATATCACGTTCTAAATCGCCTAAAACAGTTTCTATACCATCTTTTTTAAATTGCTCAATTTGCTCAGGTTTACGCACCATGGCAATGGGCGTAAAATATTGTGAAGCGTTTAAAAGGTTTACTATTTTCTTTCCGGTAGTACCATTGGCACCAGCTACAAGTATATTTTCCATAATTTGTTTTTTTCAAAGGTGCTATAATTTTAATATAAGCCTTAATTCAAAAACATTAATTATTGACGCTAATGCAGATTTTGGGATGAATTCTATTTTTTATAATGTCAAATAAGAAATTATAAATTAATATTACGGTATCTATTTTAATCCGATTTTTGAAGATCTGTTTACTCGTATTAATTTAGAAAAGAATATCGTTACTGTATTTTATGGGAGATTGTGTTTTTTTATAGGTTTCTTACGAATTCAAAACTAAACTAGTATTGTTTTTTTGTTGCTTATTATTAGATTTTCCTCTGTAAACCCAAGAGATTTCGGCTAATTGAAATATTATTTTCACAGAGTCTTTCATTGATAATTTAGAACCATCGGCATGAATCCATCTTTTTAATGGTTGTTCGCAAAGCATGGCTTTAGCTTTCTTTAATCCAAAATGTATACTCATTCTTTTAAAGATCTCTACATCAAAAATCCATTGTGTTACAAACTTTTTCCCAAAAGCGATTTCAATAACATCTTTATGGAAAATTTTAGCACCGCATTGTGTGTCTTTAAAGTCCATTTTTAAAATCTTTCTGATTATGAAGTTAATGGTTAAGCTAATTATTTTTCTTGCAGATTCCTTAGTGATATTAGCGCCCATTCTTGAGATGCGTGATCCACTAACAATTTTAAAGTCTGAGGTTTCAATAGTCTTCACTAAATCATCAAAATCAGCTAAGTCTGTCGATAAATCGGCATCTAAAAAGCCTATGTAATCTAAATCTTCTTTTTTAGCCATGTGCAGCATACCTAAGCGTACCGCTTCTGCTTTTCCTCCGTTTTTATCACAGTCATAAACGGTAATAAAATCTTCTCTTCCTTTTTGTAATTGTTTTAAAACTTCTAAGGTATTATCCTTACTTCCATCATTTACAAAACATAAATGGTATCCTGAGTTTTTATCTATATAAGTAATAAAATCTTCACTTAATAAACGCTCTTCTTCATTATAACAGGGGATAACAACACCAACACAACGTTCTTGAATCATGACATTACTTTTAGATACTTTATTTTGTACTGTGGGAGCTCCAATTAATCGCTTTGTACGCGCACTAATTTCGTTCAAGCTTAAAGGTTTTTTCATGTAATCGTTAATACCTAAATCGAAACCCTCCGTAATGGTTTCGTCTTTTGTATCTCCAGATAAAACCATAATAGGGGTTTGAGCGTTTTTTGTAATTCTAATGTGCTTTACAACTTCTAATCCAGAAACTCCAGGCATATTAATATCAACAATAACTAAATCTGGCTGAAAGGATTCGTAAGTTTCAAGACCTTTAGTAGCATCAGTTTCAATTTTTACATCATATCCCAGCTCGGTTAATCTTTTTTGTAAAGGTAGTAATACTAATTGTTGGTCATCTATTGCTAAAACTTTCATGATAAGCTATTTTATTATTATTGATGTATCAAAAATACTACAGAAAGCCCTTGTGAATTTTTAATTTAGCTTAATCGATATTTAAGTGTCGACGAATGGTAGATTGGTGTAGGTAATTAAAAACGGCGGACTGTTTAAATTAATTATATTTACAAGATCATAACAGCTTAGGCTTTAAATGAAGGAAACCTCAAATAAATACTTAATCGCAGCTATCCTTTTAGGGATGGCTTTTCATGGTAGTTCTATATTTTTTACTTTAGAAACCACCTATGATGCGCTTATACACTTGTTTTTTGCAGATCATTATGCAAATAGCTGGTTCGAACCTTGGAATTACGAGTGGTATACTGGGTTTACAGTGCAGAGTTATCCGCCGTTAGTGCATCAATCTATAGCATTGTTATCTATGATTGGCGGTTTGAAATTTGGAATGTTTAGCGTTGCTCTAATTGCTATTGTACTATTTATTACGGGGGCTTATCGTTTTTCACTCATGATGACCGCTAGCAAAAAAGTTGCAGGTTATGCCTCCGTTTTGGCTGTGTTTTCATCTTCTTTTGTAGAAACACTTCATATTTTCGGACAATTACCAAGTATAATAGGAGTTTCTGTTTTAATGCATGCCTTACCTGAGATCTATTTGTGGTTAAAAACAGGTAAGAAATGGTATTTAGCAACCTCCTTATCTTTAATTGCCGTAACAGTAACATCACATCATGTTACACCTATTTTTGGGATGATATTTTTTATATTTCCTTTAATAGGAATGGTGATTATGGATGTTTCACGTGAGCAAGTCAACACGATGAAAGAAGTAACTTTTAAGCTCTTTTTGAATAGTTTTTTTAAGTTATTTAAGCGAATTGTAAGCTTCGGGATGCTATCGTTGGTATTAATAATAGGTTGTATTTTTCCGTATTGGTTAAACTCTAAAGCCAACCCGATTACTCAGGTTCCCATTCCTCATGGTTCTCGAGATAATTTCTTGGAAATTACGTCATCAGGATTAGTATTCTTTTTAATTCCTTGGGGGATTTTACTCGTATTATTACCATATATATTCTACAGGTATTATAGCAAACGTTATTTGTTTTTTGGTTTATCCATAACCATTTGTACCATTTTAGGAACTGGAGGAACCACGCCTATACCTTTAAAAATGCTAGGCGAAACTGCATTTAACATTTTAACCTTAGATAGATTTACACTTTGGGCTTCCATATTATCTATTCCGTTAATGGGCGAATTTACATATCGCTTTGTTGAAGGTGATTTAAAGGATCTTATTCAGTCTAAATTTGGTGCTATTTACCATCGTATTATTGGTGGAATATTAGCAGGATTAATGGTTTTTATGGTCGTTTTCACCATGAGCTTAAACTACTTTAGACCGTCACAACCACAGAAAATAAAGATGTTACCTATCGTGAATTTCTTAAATCAAGATGATCATGATAAATGGCGTTTTTTAACATTAGGTTTTGGCGATCAAATGGCTTGGTTAAGTGCGCAAACAAATGCCATGACTGTCGATGGAAACTACCATTCCGCAAGACGATTACCAGAATTAACCACACGACCAATAGAGCGTTTAGAAAACTCAAAATTTAAAGGTGTTGCCGGAATTGGATCACTACAGCAATTTTTAACTACTCCTGAAAAATATAATCTGAAGTACATATTTTCTAATGATAAATTTTACGATCCCATCCTTTATTTCTGTGGTTGGCAACGATTACGACAATTAGAAAATGGTATCATGGTTTGGGAACGCCTCAACATTCCGCCAGTTTCATCTATTTTACCTAAAGAAGATGTTGCCAAATGGCTCAAAATAATGTGGGGAATCATTCCGTTTTTAACAGTTTTAATTGCCTTTATTTTAAACATACAAATGCTTTGGGTTAATGCTTTAAAAACACGTATTAAACCAGTTCCAGACTTTTTAAAGTTTCCGACTACGTATAATAAATTTAATAGGAATGTTTTAAGAATCACTCACGTTTGGTCATTAATTCTTGCCATAGCGGTGTTTTATGGCATCTACTTATTCTATCTAAAAAACGATTCGCAACGCAGTCCAGAAAATGCCATTATCGCATATTATGATGCTTTAGATTTTAAAGAATTTGAAAAAGCGTATAGCTTAATAGATCCAGAAAACAACTTGCCAATAGCACAATACATGCTAGAGATATCGGTAACCGATGGTTTGCTAAGTAGCTATGCAAAAATGGATGCTATTGAAACCGAAATTACCAAACACAACGATAGTACCGTTTCGGCAAAAGTGACTAGCCAATGGATTACGCCTTTAGAGAAAATTGAAAAAGTGGATTATAAATCGTTATCCAAACGCAAAGGAAAATGGTATTTACAACCAGACGATTTAAATAGCGATTTACCACCAGATCAACTATATTCTAATAATGCAACCAAGTATTTTAATCAAGGGAGAAGAAGGGTTACAACAGAGCAAACACACCATGAAGATATTTTAAAACAACCTGTTTTAGAAGTCGTTTCAGCTACATTAGTGCAGTATGATGGTAGCTATGCTATAATTGGAGAAGTCCAAAACGTAGATAATGTCCCTGCAGATGTTATTTTAAAAGGAACACTTTACAACGATAAGAACAAGCAACTGGCAACGTATAATGCAAAGTACCACGTAAAGCATAAATTAATGCCCAAAGAATCTAGTAGTTTCCGTATTAACTTTGAAGGTATTGCCTGGTCTAGATCGCAAGATTCTATTCCAGACACGTTTAATCCAGATGAATTTACTCCTATTGAATTTGAAGAACAACCAACAAAATTCAACTTACAAGTTGCAGGAAATGTTTCGGGATCTGACTTATACAAAAACGTGGTGTTAAGTGCCATTAGCATTAAAGACAGTATTATAAACGGAAACTTATTTAATAGCGGAATCCAGGAAATAACAATACCTCAACTTTTAGTAACTTACTATGACGAAAATAAAGACATGGTTTGGGTAGATCACCTATTTGTAAAAGAAGGTGTAAGACAACAACGTAAGCAAGATTTTGAATACCACATATTACAAAATGGTCAAATAAAAATAGTAAATACAGACATGAAAAACATTTTTGTAAATGGTTTACCAAACGATGCCATTTCTGGAAAAATCGTCCCTAACAGAATTGAAACCCATAGCGATGCCCAATTACAAAAAATTGATCATCCTGATTTTAGTTATATTAAAATAGAAATTAACACCTACATAGGAAGCCCTAATTAATGCATTTTAAACACACATACATATTTGTTATAGGTCTGATTTTATTATCATCATTTGCTGTTGCGCAGAAAAGCGAATCGACTATTCCCATTGCATTGCAAACAACACAAACCGATTTTGAAGTTGGTAATGCTATTGTTTTAAAATTTACGGCTTCAGAAGGCAAAAAACCACTATTGTATTGCTCTAATAGTTATGGTTCAACTTTAGTTTCGGCTGAATTAAAAGACAATTTTATTCAATATAAAATTCCTAAAAACATTACTAATAAAATAGGTGTTGTTAATTGGAAATTGATAGATGAAGCCAATGCGATTTCAGGTCAATTCAACATAAATCCAAAAGCAGAAGTGGCAACCATGGAAACCTATATTGGTCCGCCAAGTATTGAAGCCGGAGGAACAGATTACACGATGTTAGTTGTTATACCTACAGATTCTTTAGATAATCCAGTACCAACAAATACGAAGGTAAATGCGAAGTTTCAGTTTTTAGATTCCGAAGAAAACGACGATATATTTACTAATAATTTAATTGCCTGGAGAAACATAAATTCTAAGCGAGAAAGCGGACGCATGTTAGTATCTTCTGAAAGTTTAGGAATTAACTCTAAAGAATTTACCATTAATGTATGGGCTGCAATTCCTACAGATTTTAAAATTTCGGCAAAACGACCACATAACTACGCCGACGGCAATCAAGTGACTACGTTTAATACTTCTGTACTAAAAGACAAGCAAGACAATGTGGTTAGCGATGGCACATTTGTTACCTTTTTTATAACCAACGACCACGGAAACATTTTAAAAACCACAGGAACGACTATTGATGGAGTTGCACACTCTAAGATCATTCATCCTGATTTTAAAGACAACTGGAGCATAAAAGCCTATGTAGATGGTATGGCAGAAAGCAATACGATTACCTTAAACTATGAAAGTGTTATTGAAGATTTTGACGTTGCTTTTGCTAATAAAAACCGTGAAATTCTAGTTGGTCCTTTACAAAGTTTTATGGAACAAATGATTCCGGATGGCTTACACGTTAAGCTTTCAATTTACAAAGACAATGTGCTTATTGATAACATTATAAAAACATCTTTTAATGGGTATGTTACTTTTAATTTAAAGCCTGCTGTTTATCAAAACGACACGTATAGTTTTAGTGTTGAAACTGCTGGAATAAATAAAACATTTAATAACAAAAAACTATGGTAGGTCTCAATAAAAACATATTACGTACCATATTAATAATCTCATATATTATGATTGTAGCCTTGATTATATCTGGTATAAGTGCGCTTTTTAGCTACTTAAATACTGGAGCAGACAGAAGCACGATGCTACATACCGACATACAAAAAGTTGAACAATACGCTCCAAAATTAATTTGGGAACCTTTAAACAAGGAAGGTCGCCCAATGGATACCGAAAATCTAAATGCCTTACAAAATGACTATTTAGATGCTTGGTATGTCAAGCAAGTAGCCTACAAAACCAACAAAACTGCTGGTATAAAAGATTATTATACCGATAGCGCCAGAGAAAATTTATATGCATTTATAGAATTAAACAAAGCTGAAAATACAACCATTGAAGCAACCACTTTAAACCACAATCCAACTTTGGAATTTTTTAGTGAAGACGGGCAACTTGCTGTTATTACAGATAGAAATGTTGTAGAGTATAAACGAGTGTTTAAAGCTGAAAAACTAGTACTAGAAACAACAGAAACCTCAACTTACAAAATGGTGTTTTTATTAGAAGATGGTTTTTGGCGTATTAGACATTTGGTAAAAGAAAGCAGTAATCCTTTTGAAGCAAAAACAGCAAAAATTGAAACCGATAATTTAATTATTAAAGGGATTAATTACTATCCAAAAGCAACACCTTGGAACATGTTTGGTGACGCTTTTGCGAAAGACACAATTGCCAACGACTTTAAAGTTATTAAAGAAGCTGGCTTAAATTCGGTTAGGATTTTTGTGCAATATGATGACTTTGGAAAAGCTGATGTAGATCCTAAAAAACTAGAAAAATTAAAACAAACTTTAGATGCTGCGGAAGAACAAAACCTAAAAGTAGTATTAACCTTATTTGATTTTTATGGTGATTATTCTGTAATGAATTGGACCTTAAATCAACGTCACGCAGAAACTATAGTGTCTACTTTTAAAGACCACAACGCTATTATTGCTTGGGATATTAAAAACGAACCAAACCTTGATTTTGAGTCTAGAGGAAAAGACATGGTTATCGCTTGGTTGGATAATATGATCGATTTAGTAAAATCTGTAGATACTCAACATCCGGTAACTATTGGTTGGTCTAACACACAAAGTGCAACTATTTTAAACGATAAAGTAGATATTGTTTCATTTCATTATTATGAAGATTTAAATGAGCTCGATGCTGCTGTAAAAAAAATACGCAAAAATATTCCGGATAAACCGTTGGTATTACAGGAGTTTGGATTGTCTTCTTATAGTGGTTTCTGGAAACCTTTAGGTTCTTCCGAAGAAGATCAAGCTAATTACCACAAAAAAATCCAAGAGATTATTGCTTCTAATAAGTTGCAATTTATGTCTTGGACTTTATATGATTTTGTCGACGTACCTAAAGACGTTGTTGGTCTAAGACCTTGGCGTCGTAACACTCAAAAACGTTTTGGTTTTATAAATGAAAATGGGATGAAAAAAGAAGCTTTTAAATATATTAAATAACAGCCTTAGATGCTGTAATTACATTGTTTTTAGACTTTTTAGCTATTATATTTTCAAAAGTATTCAAATACATATCGGCTATTTTCCCCATTGGAAATGCAGTAGCAGCTCTATAATTTGATTTTCCTAGTTCAATTCTGTAATCGTCGTTTGTAACAATAGCTTCTATTGCAGAGGCTAAACTATCTACTGATGTTGGTTCGAAAAATTCACCTTGGTAACCTTCGTCTTTCACTAACAAAGCAAGGTCGCCTAAATCGGGCATTACAACAGCTTTTCCGTAACTACCGGCTTGGTGTAAAACACCTGAGCTTCCGGTTGTAGATGTATATGGGAATACCACAACAGCACTTTCGTTGAATAAGGTTGGTACTTCATATTCTTCAACATATCCAGTAAAACGCACTTGTGGAACGTGTTTGTAGTTTTCTTTTACTTGAGCTAGGTAACCAGGCACATTGGGGTTGTCGGTTCCTGCAATTACAACTTCTAAATCTAAACCTGTTTTTGCTCTCACTTTTACAACAGCTTCAATCATAGACTCTACCTTTTTGTAAGTTCCAAATTTTCCAAAAGTCATAATTTGCATGGGTGCTTTTGGAATATCAAATTGAGGTTGTTCAGGAATTTCAAAAGTACCATGAGGAATTAACTTCACGTTTTTAGCTTGGTATTTGTTTTCTAAAATGGTTACATATTTTTCCATGGTAACAGCTACTGTATCGGCTTGTAAAATTAAACGCGTTAAAGTAGTACCTATAAAACCATATAATTTTTGCATGATTTTGTTTGATGTAAACCCGGCGTTTCCTAAATCTACTTCTTCTAAAATATTATGAAGCAAAACAATGTTCGGAATGCGTTTTAATTTGCACACCAATGGCAACATTAAACCTAAAGCTGCTGCTATTTTTTTATCTCCAAACTTCATAAACTGTAGGTTGAACAAAATAGAATCGGGTTGCGTTGCATTAATTGCCTTGGTAACACTAAATATATTGGTGTAGCTGTTAAACTCCCAACAAGATTTTACTGTAATTTTACATCCAGCTTCGGTAAATTCTAGATCTTTTTCACCCTCAGTTTTATCGGTTAATAAAATTAATTCGGTAACCGTTTCTTTTTGTCTAAATTGTTTAACTAAATGGTAAGCGTACTCGTTTAGTGTTACTTTACTTGGCGGGTAGGCTGTTACAATTGCTAGTTTCATGTATTTAGGTTTTTTTTGGTTCTTAATTGTTCTACAAATTTGCTATTTATAAATTAAGAATTTGAGGTGTTTTGGTTGGACAGTTAGTTACTGTAGTTGAATGGTGATTTTCTATAGATTAAGCCTTTTTAGGTTTTGAAATGTTGTAGTCGAAAATAAAACATCCTATTTGAATGATTAATAATAAGGCCATGGCTATAATTTGCATGAATACCACTTGCTCTAAGTTATCGTGAAAGAAAATAACTAAAAGCATTTGCAACATGCCAAATACTCCAGAAATAATTACCGGAAGATATTTACCTAAAGAAAGGTAGTAGTAAGCAAATATGTTTGAAACCGCGAACATACCAGTGGCTAAAGCGTATTTCCAAAGTAATGGAGCCATAGCTAGGTAACTGTCTCCAAATAATAACGTAATAGCCGTTTCTGGAAATATAGCACAAACAATTACAATAGCCGATGCAATGCCTGCAATATATCCCACGTATTTAAATAAAACGGGCGCGGTTTCTTTACCTTCTTTATTGAGTTGCACTACGGTAGGTAGTAGTAACATTACAAACATCCAGGCCACAAAATATACAATACGTCCTATTAAAGCTAAAGAGGCGTATAGGCCGGCATTGTACGAATCAAAGTAATGTTTTACCAATAAAATATCACTGTTGTTTATAATTATTTGAGTTAATTCGTAAAAGGCAGTGAGTATAAAAAAGTTTCTAACTTGTTTGCTTTTAGAAGAATCAATAAAGGTTTTTTTGAATGAAATATGCTTGGTTTTAAAAGGCACTAACCCGAAAACAAAAGAGATTAGAATGCCGATGGCAATAACTACGGAAGACTGAATGTTAAACATAAAAATAAGCCCTAAAGTAATAACAAGACGGCTTAACATTTCACCTTGATAAGTTATAGATAAGGCTTTAAATTGTTTCTTACCTTGAAAAACGCCTCTATTAACACTCATCATAAAATATAACGGCACACCAATACCAAAAATGATAAACATATTAGACGATGATGTATTAAAAAGTAACTGTAGTTGTTTTGCGAGTACAATAATTAAAACACCTAGAGCGATTCCGACTATAAGGGCATTTTTATAAACTTTTGAAATAAAATTTCGCAATACATTGTTTTCAAAAATAACAGAAAATTTAGCCGTAACCAATTGGAAGGTCATGGCTGCAAAAGACAGCACCAACAAAAATGTAATAAGTACAGCAGCATCAGCAAACTCTGATGGTCCTAATAAGCGACCCAAAATAAGGTTGTATAAATAATTCCCACCGTTTACCGCTAAAACACTAAGCATGAATAATTGCTCTGGAGATATTTTTTTCAATTTTGAAATAGAAATAGTTTGCATTTTATGATGTGTTTTTAAATTAATCTACGCTTGACTAATTATGAATTTGTGGCTTTATATTTTTAATTCTGGAACAAATATCTCGCAATAAACGCTTAAACTAGAGTATATTTCGATGAGAAGACGATTGGTGTAGATGAATGATTTAAAACGAATGCTTAACTTGCAGTATCCTAAATAAAAACCAATGACACTCAAATTTTATTCCTTTTTAGTAATCGTTTTTTTCTCCTTTTTCGGTTTTTCGCAAGATATGCAAGAAGGCTTTACCTACTTAGAAACAGGTAAATACCAACAAGCAGAATCTTTTTTTAAAACCATATTAAAAGACTTTCCAGAAAACAAAACAGCACGCTTATGTTATGGCAGAGCTATTGGCTTAAATAACAACTCGGAAAAAGCAGAAACACTTTTTATAGATTTATTAAAAGATTTTCCAAATGATTTTGAGGTTAAGCTTAATTACGGAGAATCTTTACTTTGGAATAAAAAATTTGATACCGCAAAAACATATTTCAAGGCTTTAATTACGGAAGATCCTAAAAATTTTCCTGCTTTACTAAGTTATGCCAATACACTATCTAACTTAAAGGAATACGACGACGCTTTAGTTTATGTAAATACAGCTTTGGACGTTTTACCAGGAAACCCTAATGCATTAACCTCTAAAAAATATATGTATTTGGGCTATGCTTATCAAAAGCAACAAGCGCAACAGCTTGATGAAGCCGAAGCACTTTTAAAAGAAAACCTGAAAATTTTTGATAATGATACGGACACTTTAACCAATTTAGCAAATTTATATTTAATCGCAAACAGGCTAGAGGATGCTAAAAAAATATACAATTTATTAGCTGAGACTCCAGAAAACAAATGGATTTCGTTAAATGGTTTGGCATTAGTGTCTCATTTAGATGGTAAAGAAAAAGACGCTTTGGTATTAAGTGAGCAAGCTTTTCAAAGTTTAGATGCAGATACTAATGTAAAGTTCATACAACCTACAACAGAGCGTTACATACAAGCCTTAATTTGGAACAAGAAATTTAAATCGGCAAATACACTTATCTCTAATTTAATCGAAAGTAAACCTAATGAAAATTGGTTGCTGGCCTTACGCGCCACTTTAAATATCTACAAAAGTGATTTCAAAAAGAGTATTTCAGATTATAATCAAATTTTGGTAAACGATAGTACATCGTTTGATGGTAATTTAGGAAAGGCTAATGCTAAAAAAGCCCTAGGTTATTATGCTGAAGCGTATCAATCGGCAGAGAACACCTTAACGTTTTACGATAACCAAAAAGATGCGACCAACTTTATTAAAACATTAAATACCACTTTTACACCTTTTTATGAGGGGAAAGCAAGCTATAGTTTTGATAATGGAGATAACGAAGCATTTTCTCTTCAAAATACTGTAGAGTTTCCACTTTCTATAAAATTTAAACTTTTAGGAAATTATAATTATAGAACTACCAGTAATGCAATTACCAATAATAAAGCAACATCCAACGATGCATCTGTTGGTTTATCTTATCAATTACTTAATAATATCATTTTTAAAGGCTCTGCAGGAATATCTTCTGCAAAGGCAGAAACCAATGATTATTCACAGCTATTAGCCGATGTATCGTTTAATATAAAACCTTTTAAACTTCAAACTTTAGATATCGGTTACAAACGTGAAATACAAAGCTTTAATGCCGATTTATTAGATCGGGAAATTGTTATGAATCACTATTACGCCAACTATAACCTAAGTACAAATTTTAACTTGGGCTGGTTTACGCAATATTATTACACGTCGCAAAACGATGATAATAGCCGGAATTTACTTTTCACTTCCCTATATTATAATCTTTTGAGCAAACCCGGTTTAAAAGCGGGCTTAAATTACCAATACATTACGTTTAAAAACCAAGTACCAACCATTTATTTTAGTCCTGAAAAATTTAATGCTGCCGAGGTATTTGTTAATTTAATTAAAGATGAAGTGGTTAGTAAACCAAAAGAATGGTTTTACGAGCTAACAGCAGCAACAGGTTTGCAATATATTGAAAATGATAGCAGCCAAAGCACCTATAGAATACAAGGGAAGTTAGGTTATAAATTTTCTGAACGTTGCATGGCTAACTTTTTCGGAACACGAAGTAATATAGCATCTGCAACAGCGGCTGGTTTTACTTTTACTGAAGTGGGGGTGCGTTTAAAATGGTATTTATTTGATACTCATATTTATAAGAAGTAGTTATTTTGAATATTATCCTACTGTTAATGGCTTGTTTCGAATATCGATAGCCATTATTATATAAAATGTTTTCGGGTTCTAGTAGGAAAAAAGTAAAGGTATTTGCTAGAATAGGAAAGGGAAATCTAAATGCTGAAAAATTATTACAGGCAAATTAATTTCTCCATTAAGTTACCGGATTAGAGTACTGCCATGCGCTTCTTTTGGCTTCAACTTCAACTTCAACCAAATTATTATTGTCGTCCCATGTTTGTATTTAAAATCCGTTCCACCGAAAAAAGCTTCAGAAGTTAACTTTGGTTTCCAAAAAGGGGGGCTTTTTATCATTTTAGTTTCATCTATTTTAATTACTATTTTTTTACTACCTAAGTCATTCGGTTATTTTATTTATAGCCAATAATAGTATTATTGTTAAATAATGACCCATCGCGTAACATAAGCTTTTGAAATGTTCGTGATATGTTTTTTAGCAAGCCGATCTTGTGCATGTTTGTTAATGAATGTAAGAAATTGAATATGTAATAGAATCAGATACTATTTTGTAATTCAAAAGCGGGTGTAAAATGTATTTATGTAGAAAGCTTGCCTATTAAAAAACTAATTTATGATTTAAATATTAATCCTCACCAAAAGAAGATTATATGTCATGAAAAGTATTTTGTTATTAAAACAAAAATGGCAAAAAACTTTCGTCTTTTGCCATACTACAGGGTAATTTGCTATTAATTATTCCATGAGTAGTTTTGTGATTTCGTATTGCGCATGGTTGCTTTTTACTTTGCAGAAATAAAGCCCGGTTGACAAATTATTTCTATTTAAAAGGATGGCGTTTTTACCAGCGACGGCTTCAAAAGGTATTTGTTTTACCAGAGCGCCTAATTGGTTATACACTAAAAGTGTTACAGTTTCTGCTTGTTGCGTTGTAAAATGTATGTTAGTACTAGTGATCATAGGGTTAGGTACTGCAATAGGACTTAATAATGCGTTGTTTTCAACATTAGCAATAGATAAACTTACGGCAGTGGTAAAACGAAGTTGCTCTAAAGTCATTTCTTTAATGGTTTTTTCTCCATTTTCAGCCAGCATAGTAAATACAATTGTAGTTATGTCGTTTACTTCGAATGGCTCACCATTACTCGATTCAAATTCCGAAAAATGGATGCTGTAATCTGATAATGTCTCCGTAAGATTTACAGTGCTTTTGTATTGCATTTCCCAAGCGCCGATACTTTCTTTTACTAATCGTATTATCATAGTTCCCGTACCTTTAGCTTGAAAGTTAAAACTATTATATGCTGTTAAATCTATTGGGTTAAACTTTGGCGTTAAAGCTCTGTAGGTTGCAATGTATTCGCTAGTAGTAGCCTGTAAATTAATGTTACGTTCTACTGCGTAATCGTTATCATTAAATGTGTTTTCGTTAGTGTCTACGGTGTAGTTTGTAACGGTAGTGCTAGGTGCAGCATCATCATATCCCCAAGGTCCGTCAGACATAAATAAATCGTCTGGTGTAGCTATACCATCACCAATTCTAAAACCAATATCAAAAAGACTACCAGCATCTACTTCTACATTAGAAATATAATTTCCATTTAAATCTATGGTAGACGATACGTTTTCTACACCATCGGTTTCTGTCATTCTTAAGCCTCCGTCGAACGCTACAGATGTGCTTCTGTTGGTGTTTACTATTTGTAGGTTCAACTTTCCGTTAAAGTATTTTCCTTTTTTTACAAATACCGTTGGTGGTGTTGAGTTATTATAGCTTGTAACAGGCTTTTTTATATCTAATAAGGTAACTACTTCTTCACCAAGGTGTATTAAATCATCTAAGGAATTAGACCAAATTTGAAAGTTGTAAAATTTCACATTGTTTTCATATTTATCTATATTCCAGTGGCTTTCAATTCCGAAATTGGTATTGTTATTGGTTGGTTTTGCCGATAAGCTTAAAACAAATTCTAAAGAACCATCAATATTTTTAATAAGTGCTTTTATAAATTGTTGTTCTTTAATTTCGATGGTAGAAACAGAAACTAATTCGGCTCCTAATAACCTGTCGCAAATGTATTTTGTATGCTCGTAAACACCTTTTTCAGTTTCAAGAACTAATATAGAGGCTATAGCTTGAGATCCTCTCATGTAATCTACCGAGTACACTTCGGTGGCATTGGTAATACCAATTAAATCTTTTGGAGAAGACTCGATAACACTGTCTTCATTAATAATTTCTAAAGGCACAAAATCTGATAATTGTATCGTTGCTTTTCCTGAAGTAGCTCTACCATATGTATTCGACTTCATTAAAGGCTTAGCTGTTGTTTGATCAAATTTATAACTGGTTTTTGTTCTGTTAAAGTTACGTTTGCTAATTTGTTCTGATAATCTGTTGTTACTTTCTAAACCTCCGGCGTTTGCACTAGAAGAAGAGGTGGTTTCTATAACTGGGCAACCTGCGTATCCTGAGCACGAAGGATCTTCACAGTCTATTAAACCATCTCCATCATCATCAATACCATTATCACAAATTTCTTGTAATACAGGGGCAGTAGGGCAGCGGGCACCATCGTTTTGAGAGCTCGAAGGCCCAAAGGCGAATAGGTTAGATTCCATACTATTGGTACCTGTTAAATCTTGTACATTTTGAATTACATAAATAGTACCTGTTTGATTTGCCGATACATAAAAACGTCCGCTAGCATCAAAATAAACAGCACCATAGGTGTAATCTAAATTAGATAATATAGGTACAATTCCTAAGGACAGTACGGTTCCATTTTCTGGATTTATACGGAATAATATGTTTGTTTTTCTTTCTACAGTATATAAAAAACCATCTACAGCATTAAATGCCCAGTCGTGAACACTAATGTTTTGAGATAAATCAGCGGTACTTAAGTATTTTGAATAACTATCTGATTCTGGGTTTAAATCTATTTTGTAATATGTTTTTCCGCCACCTTTCAAGTAGTAAATGCCTTTAGCACTTACATCTCCAACATAACGATTTGTAGATGGTAACTCATCAATATAGAATGTTTTTGTTTTGAAGTCTTTTCCAATACGTACTATGGTTTTGTCTGGACTTGTTAACGAACCCCAAATAAAACCATCGGCTGGATTGTATGCCGTAGCGTTAATATTACCTTCGGTAACATCGGTGGCTACAGTATAAGAATTTCCAGAGGCTAAATCTACTGCATAAACATCGTTATATTGAAAAAGGTACGCATTGAAATCGCAGTTAAAAGGGATATCTTGAGCTTGTACTGTAGTGTAACCAAAGATAAGTAAGAGTAGTAATTTTTTCATGATACGATTATTTATATCACAAAAATAGAATACTAAGAGGCTCTGAAATTTAATTTTCGGTGGACGAAAATTAAGTGTAGACGAATGGTGTCTTTTACAAGTTAATTGATTAAAGTAGGTTTAAGCGTTTCATTAATTCTGGTCGGTTTGATCGGCTTACCGGGATAACATCTTTTTTTATAAGGACGCTATTATCTTCAATATCAACGATTTTTTTAATATTGATAATGAAGGAACGGTGTACTTTTATAAATAAATCTTCGGGTAGTTTTTCGTGTATTTTTTTTAAGGTAGAATGTACTGTATGGTTTTTGTCTTCTGTTTTTACTTGAATATAATCGCCTTTAGCTTCAATTAAGTAAATACTTGGAATGTCTATTTTAATAAGACGGCGGTCAATGTTTATATAAAGGTGATTGCCAGAGGTTGCTACTTCTTTTTCTGAAACAATAGGTTCGGCCACTTTTGTTAAAACACTTTCAGCTTTTTGGATGGCTTTTTGGAAACGTTCGAGCGTAATAGGTTTTACCAAATAATCTACAATGCATTCGTATTCAAAAGCTTGTATTGCAAAATTAGCATCGGATGTGGTGAGTATAATTTTGGGCGGGTTTTTTATAGTTTCAATAAAATCGAAGCCCGTAAATTCGGGCATGTGGATATCTAAAAATATTAAATCGACGGGGTTCTGGTTTAAAAATTTAATGGCCTGGATGGCATTAGGAAATTCTTCTAGAACGTTAAGGCTGTCTACATTCGAGCATAATTGGCTAATTATAGCTCTTGCGGTGGCTTCGTCGTCAATAATAATACAGTTCATAAATGCCTATTTAAATCTTTTGTAGGTAATTAGTTATGGTGTTTAAAATAGATTCGAACTGTTGGAATAAGTCGGTACGGCCTTCCAGAAGGTTTTCTTCAAATGCTACAGCAATTTCATAACTCTTTTCAAGGCCTAAAATACTAATTTTATGTTTAAGTTTGTGCACATTTTCTGCTGTCTGTTTAAAATTTTTAGCTACAAGATTATCATAATACACTTCTTTTTCTTGCGGAAATTCTAATTTTATAATGTCGATCAGTTTTTGTTCGAAGGCTTTATCGCCACCCGACATGTTGTGTATGTATGATAAGTTAGGTTGTTCCTGTTCCATGCGGTTCTTTTTTTAGTGTGAAATAAAATGTTGTTCCTTCCTTTAGTTTCGATTCTAGCCAAATAGTACCTCCAAAAACTTGTATGATTTTTTTCACCAAGGCTAAGCCCATTCCTGTAGATTCTGGATTATTTTCTAATTTGTTAAAAGCTTTAAATATTTTTTGAAAATATGTTTTGTCTATTCCCTTTCCATTGTCTTTTATATAAAAATTCCAAAAAGTATCGTCTTCGCTAAAGCCAATTTCAATAAGTCCTTTTTCTTTATTATTATATTTTATGGCATTTGAAATTAAGTTTTCAAATAATTGGTGTAATCGGTGTTTATCGCCTTTAACCATGGGAAGCGTTTGTTTTTTACAAATAGAAATATGATTAGGAACGGCAGAAGTGTTTACAATGTCGTCTATTAATTTATCTATACTTACATTGTAAAATGTGGTTTCAGTTTTATTAATTGTAGAGTACTCCAAAATACTATTGATAAGTAAATCCATTTTTTCAACATTGCTTCTAATTAGTTTTAGACTTTCCTTTCCTTTTGCATCAATACTATTTTCATAGTCGTCCTTTAACCATGTTGTTAACGTATATATACTACGTAAAGGAGATTTTAAATCGTGAGAAATCATGTGCGCATAATCGTTCAGTTCTTGGTTTTGGTGAGCCAACTCACTTAGTAGTTTTTCGCGTTGTTTATTAATTTTAATAATTTCTTTGGTTTGATTATCTATATAATCAACAAGTTTTAGCTCGTCTAAATCTAAATTATCGGTATTGGTGTGCTCTGGAAGCTCGTAAAATTTAAGCGTTTCAATAACGCGTTTTAATTTATCAATAACTTCTTGTTGTCCTTCTGTTTCTTGTCTTAATTGGTGATTGGCATGAAACAATTCTTCGGAACTAATGCCCATGGCGCGCTGTTGCATGGTAAATTGTTCGTCAAAATTATTGTACGATCTATCAACAGCATCTAGAAATTGTTCTAGATTTTTATCCGTAGTTTGGGCGTCGGTGAGGTATTTTCGAATTTGACGTTTTAGTAATGAGTTCATTATTCGCTTATTAGCGTTATAGTCATGGTTTGGTTGTGTAACTGACAGTTGTTTTCGCCATGAAAGGGAGCAATTTCTCCGTATGAGTAGAATCCTGAAATGGTAATATCATCACCAACCACATTAACTACTTCTTCAATTTCTTCTTCAACGCGCTGGTCTAGTACAAGTTTTCTACCAATACAACTTACTAAAAGGGCTAATTCGGGTTTTTTGGCTCTTAATTCTAAAGCTTGTCTTGCGGCACGTTCCGACGCATTCGCAATATTATCAACATTAGTCATCATGAGTTGTACTTTGGAATTTTCGGGTATATCTCCGGCTAGAATCATGGCGTTTTCTGCTTCATCAATATTTAAAATACTTCGTACAATAGATTGACTTTCGTCTGAAGATTTAACATTTAATGGGTACAGTAAAGCTGCGCCTGGTAATTCTTTAGATTTATCACCTAAATATTTTTTATACAAATCTAATGCGGGTTGATTATCTAGCTCATAAAGCATATTACCTTTTGATTTTGTAACAATACGTTCGGGGCCAAAAGGAGTCCAGCCGCCATGAATTGAAAAGGTAACCTCTAATGTTTCTCCATAAAAGCCTATAGCGATAAGCTCTCCTTCTTTTGGATTTTCGTTGTATGATGCTAAGGTTTTTTCAAAACGGGCTTCGTCTCCACAAAGGCCTCCAGTAATTAAAGTCGCGTTTTCTGCTGCGGCATTCATGCCTTTTGTTAATTGGCTGCCATTAACAAAACTACCTTCGGAAATAACATAAACAAATTTTAAGCCTTCTGAAGGAAACTGTTTTATAAGATTGTTTCCAGTTTTAAAGCTATCCATTTCGGTATTTAGAATATTGCTTGTTTTTATTGAAAAGGTACTTTTTTCAAATTCTATGGCTGTAATTGAAATACTTTCATCATCAACCGTATTACCCGCAATATCGCCACATGTTGAACCGAATACAATATGTCCGTCGGGAAAAAGAGTTCTTATTTCGTTATAAATAGTAGGACTTTCTAATAGGTATCTATTTCCAAAAGCCAAAACTAATGGATTTTTTAATTCTTGTTTTGAAGTTAAATATTCCCAGTTTTTATTCTTATGTTTTTGTAATTGAACTGTTTTCATGTTTATTTTTTTAATGTAAAATGGAATACTGTACCTACTTTTGGTTCGCTTTCTAACCAAATTTCTCCTTCGTGTAATTCGATGATTTTTTTTACAATAGATAAGCCTATTCCTGTAGAATCTTTACTTTTATTTAAAACATGAAATATTTTGAATATTTTATCATGGAATTTTTTATCAATACCAATACCATTGTCTTTAATAAAAAACTGATAATGTGTGTCTAAATCTTTAATTCCAATTTCAATATTACCAACCTCTTTATCTATAAATTTAATAGAATTACTTATTAGATTCTGAAAAAGTTGTTGGAGTTTGGTTTTATTACCTATAACTACCGGAAGCGTATTTGGGATGTTGATATTTATGTGCTCCGGAATATATAAGGTTTTTAATAAATCGTTAACCAAAAGGCTTAGGTCTATGTCTGCTTTTTCGGTACTTTCGGAACCTATACTTGAGTAGTGTAAAACATCTGTAATAAGTTGTTCCATTTTTTCTAGGGTATCATCAATAAGTGCTAAATTTTGTAGGCTAGCAGCATCTAGGTTGTCTTTATTGTCTGATTTTAACCAACTAACTAAAGCATTAATACTGCGCAAGGGCGATTTTAAATCGTGAGATACCACATGGGCATACTCGTGTAATTCATCGTTACTTTTTTCTAGTTTTTTTAATAAACTTTCTTTTTGAAGCTGAAGGTTTTTAATTTCTGTAATATCGAAATTTATACCAATAGAACCAATTATTTCGCCTTTAAGGTTGTAGTTTGGAGCGCCACTTACTAGCCAATGTCTGGTTTGTCCTTGTTTATTTTTTATTCTAAGTTCGTATGATTCCGTTTTTCCGAGTTTCCTTTCATTAATTTGTTGTTCAATAATACTTTTGTCTTCCTGATGGGGGAGTATATCGGCTCCTTTAAAACCTATAAGTTCTTGTTTAGTATACCCCGTCATGTTCATAAAACTTTGATTTATCATCAAAATTTTATCATTAGTATCAACTTCTACAAGTCCTAAATTCATATTAGAGATAATGCTAGAGTATTTTTCTTTTTCTGCCTCTAAACTTTTTCTATAGTTTCTTTGTTCTGTAATATCTTTAAATGTCCATAAGTATCCTTTCGATTTATTGCCTTGAATGATAGGAATATAATTGCGTTCCAAGATTCGGCCATTAACCATTTCTAGTTCGTCGCCTAAGACAACTTCTTTTTTCTTATCAATATCATGCATTCTTGTTATAAAATGTTCTGGGTTTTTAAATAGAACACTGTTTTGTTTAGAGGCTGCTTTACAATCGACACCTTTTAAGGCGTCTGGGGCAATATCAATATTAAAAAGTTCTGTAAATTTCTTATTTGTTAGTACAATTTCTCGATTTTCATTTTCTAATACAACACCACTATCTAAGTTTAAAATTAAAGTAGATAATCTGTTTTCAGATTCCACGAGGCGTTCCTCCGCTTCTTTATCTTTTGTGATATCTCGTATAATGCCTTGTGCAGCAACAGCTTTACCGTTGTCGTAAATAATACTGGCATTGATGTGTAGTAATTTTTCTAAATTGAGATTAGTTTTTATTTTAATTTCAAAATCTGTTAATGTACCCTTTTGAAATAATTCCTGAAATGAGTTTGACACATATTCATAGTCCTTTGGGTTTACCATACTCATGAGGTTAACGTCCACTTTATCGTTTTCAAAACCTAATAAGGATACGGCGGCATCATTCATTTTTAAAATACTTCCCGATAAATCCATAATTAAATAAGCATCTACAATGTTTTCAAAAACACCTTGTAATTGTGAGTTTTTTTTATCGAGTAAAAGCTCTAATTCCGAATACGATTTTTCTAACTGTTGCTTGGCTTGGTATAATTCGGCCGCTTTGCTTTCTAGAATTTTTTCTGCTTCTTTTCTAGCGGCACGTTCTCTTGCTAAGGCTCGTTTTAGTATGTCTATTTGGTCTTGATCCATTAGTCTTGCTTAATTATAAACTTAACCTCGGTACCGTCTTCTTTAATTTTTTCTAGCTCAATAGTTGCTGTGGCATTAAAGTGCTCGAAAGTTTTGTTCATTAAACCAAGACCAAAATAGTGCATGGCTCTGCTAGATTTATAAATCATTATGAGCGATTTATCTGTTTTTTCTAAGACTTCAAAAGTAGGTAACTCTGCATCTGGATATATTTTTCTAACCTCAATATGTATATGGTTTTCAATAGAAGCCAGCATTTCTATGGGGTCTTTGTAAGAGTCTATTAAACCTGGGTAACTTTGTGCAAGTACGCTGAAAAAGTGTTCGGCATAGACTAGTAATAAATCATCTATTGAAATGTTTGTGTTAGCGCTTAAATGTTGTAAAAGTTGTAACATATCCGAAAATTTATATGTACCAACCGCAGTGTAAACGCCATTTGCTTCGAGGTTTGATTCGTGGATTATTTTATCAACCATTGCCAAGCCAAACTTGTTTTCAACTAAATCTAAGAATTCGGTAAAAACGATGCCTTTCATTTATATGTTTTTTAATTCATTAATACTCCAGTAGGCCAAAAGTTTTTCGATTTTAGATACGTACTCTTCATACTTTAAGGGTTTTAAAACATAACCGGCTATACCAATTCGATAACATTCTAATAAGTCTTTTTGATTACTAGATGTGGTTAAAATAATAGTAGGTATATATTTTAATACGTCATCCTTTTTAAGAATACTTAAAAATTCGATACCATTTATTTTTGGCATGTTTAAATCTAATAAAATTATGTCAGGTAATTCTTCTTTTTTCTCTAAAAATGTCAAAGCATCTTCACCATTATTGGTTTCAATAATTTTATGATCAAGTTTGAGAGATGAAACAGCTCTATTCAGTTTCATAATTTCAATCATATCATCTTCTATTAATAGTATTTTGAGAGCTTTCATTTTTATGTAGGTTTTTTTTATGATTAAAGATATTACTATTGATTTTTATTTTGAGATGTTTTAGTTAAGTTTAAATTAAGTGTAGATTAATGGGAGATAGGTATAGACGAATGGTTTTGTAATGATTGTTTATTGGTAGAAATGGAGCGGTATTATGAAGGTTAATTTAAATGGTGATGACACTTAAAAACCAGAAAAAAACTAAACGTAACGTTTAAATAGTTTTGTTTTTATCACATTCAAAAGAGAAGAAAGAATGAATTAAGAAAAGAAAAATATTACTGTTTCAAAAAAATCTATCGACGTTGTTTCCTGTAAATGCTAGGAGAAATACCTATTTCTTTTTTAAAAATATAGCCCATATAACTCTGGTGCTCAATTCCTGCTCTTTCTGAAATTTCTAAAAGAGACATGTCTGTTTCTATCAGTAATTCTTTTATTCGATTTATTTTTAATCGTAATATTTCTTCAAAAGGAGTTCTGCCAATAGCTTTTTTAAACCGCGCCTCAAATACTCTTCTAGAGGTTGGTATATTTTTTATAATCTCGTCAATAGTTAGTGTGCCTTTCAATGCATTTTCATGAATATAGTGAAGTGCTTCGGATATTATAGGGTCATGGATAGCTTTAATATCGGTTGATTTCCTTTGAATAACCTGTATAGGCTTTACTCTAATTTCGGTACTAGACAACGTTTTGCCAGTCATTATTTGGTTGAGTAATTCTGCAGATAAATACCCAATTCGGTAAGGGTCCGTTTGGATGCTTGATAGTCTTGGTTTGCATAAATCACAGATAAGTTCGTCGTTATCCACACCTATAATAGCAACTTCTTCTGGAACATATATACCGGTTAATTGACAAATTTCTATAATTTGTCTTCCCAGGTTATCGTATGGTGCAAATATACCAATGGGTTTGGGGAGTTGTTTTAGCCATTCGGAAAGGAGATCTAGTTGCGTATTCCATTTTACACCAGCATTTTTTTCTGAAAAATGATATTCAAATAGGTTATAGTTTTTTTCTTTTAAGATCTCACTAAAATGGTGTTGACGCCAGTATGACCAGTTGTAGGGAACTCCACAAAATGCAAAATTTTTAAAACCACAACTTCTCAAATGTTCAAATGCAAGTTTTGCAATGGCCTTATCATCTGTTTCAACCCATGGAATAGATGGTATAAACCGACCCGAGCTAACATCAATAGTGGGGAGGTTTGCTTTTTGAATAATTTTAGCCATCTGTGGATTTTCTATTCTAGCAATTATGCCGTCGCCTTTCCAGTCGTTTAACCATTCTGGGTGGCATTCCCCTCTGCTAAATTCCCCCATGAAAACAGACCAATGCGTGTTTTCCTTAATGTAGGCATGAATACCTCTTAAAAGGCCTCTTGCGTAGGCATTTGATGTTTCTATTAAAAGGGCAACTTTTTCGCTCATGCTGATGGTAATATATCTACAAAGAACAGCATAATGTTATAAACAACATAGCCCTTTCTCATGTATATTTGTTAAATCATTCATTTTACTAATTTTGATTTATCTGTTTTTCAATAAATGTATATTGAAATTACCATCAGAAAGACATGATGTTTAGATATAAAATTAGAACATTTATAATGATGAAAATATACCTTGGATGTTTTTGCCCAATCCAATAGAAATATTTACTAAACTTTAATATTGAAAATAATATAATAATATATGAAGTCGAATCTAATTAAATATAGTTGTTGCTTTTTTCTTGTTTTTCTAACGCAGACTTGTCTCAGTCAGGTAGTGAGTAAGGAAGTCGTCGTTAATTTAAATGAGTGGAAAGCTGTAAACCCAGATAATCAACATTTTTGGACTGTGACTGATAGTACTTTGGTTGGTGGAACTGGAGAACAGAAAATACCGGTGAATACATATTTGAGTTCCAAAGAAACTTATAAAGACTTCGAATTGAGATGCCTTTTTCGTTTGACAGGAGACCATAATTTAGGACTCATTAATAGCGGAATCCAGTACCGTTCTATTGTTGAAGGAAACAAAATTTCTGGTTATCAAGCCGATATAGGTAAAGGCTATTGGGGAGATATTTATGATGAACACCGTCGAAAAAAGTTGATAGACGGAGACATGAGTGTATTAAAACAGTTGCTCAACGACGATGGTTGGAATAGCTATATTGTACGCTGTAAAGGCGATGTACACGAGCTTTATATTAACGGTGTAAAAACAACTGAATATCAAGAACTGAATAAAGATATTCCTTCAGAAGGAGTTATCGCTTTCCAATTACATAAAGGAGGAAATGCTAAAATAGAAGTTAAAAATATTACCATAACAAAGCTTTAGAAGGCTAATATTCAAACGAAATTTTTAAATAATGAAGAATAGAAGTAAGTTGTTTTTTTTGAGTTGCATAGTGGTGTTTTTCAATGTTGGATGTGGCGAGGAAACTGATAAATATAAAGAGGAAGATAACACCAGAACAATATTTAATCTAACAAAAAAAACACAATCTGCAAGAACAGAAGTCTATTCTCCAGAAGAAGAACTCGCGGGCTTTACTGTTCCAGATGGTTTCGTAATAGAACTTGTGGCTAGTGAGAAAGATGGTATTGTTAATCCCATCGATCTTACGTTTGACGATAGTGGAAGACTATGGACTCAGACAGCAAAAATGTATCCTCTAGATCCCGTTGCTGGTATTCCTTTTAGAGAAGTAATGAAATTAATAGAAGACCCTGTTGCACAACAGAAGAACCCTAATTTTAAACGAATTTCAGATTTGTATAAGGGGAATATTAAGGGAGATGATAAAATCTTGGTACTTTCTGGTCTTTATGATAATGCAGTAAAAGTAAATACTTGGGCCGATGGTTTGGCGATACCTCAATCGATTTTACCTTATAAAAACGGAAGTTATGTGGCTCAGGGTTCTGAATTGTTTTTTTTAAGTGATACTAATAACGACGGAAAAGCAGACACGAGAACGCCTATGTTTACTGGTTTTGGCTATACGGATACCCATACTATGGCACACACCATGAAAAGAGGTCCTGGCGATTGGATTCATTTTAGCCATGGCGCCTTAAATAAAGGAGAGGTTTCTTCACTAGTAAGTGATGCCAAAACACGGATTGACTACAGTAAAATAGCGCGTTTTTCTTTGGATGCAAAAAAAATAGAGATAGTAAGTTCTGGGCTCAATAATATTTGGGGGTTTCAAATGCGTAATAATGGACAATGGTTCGGATGCGAAGCCAATGATAAAGGATATTCTGTGGCCCCCATGGAAGTAGGTACAGGTTTTTCAGGAATTGGAGGTCAACGTATACGTCCGTATCAGCCTTGGATGCCGGAAGTACATTCATTTCGTGTGGGAGGGACTGGTATTTCAGGACTTGCCTTTGTTGAGGATACTGCAGGTTCATTTCCTGAAGAATGGAAAAATGTAGCCTTTTTGGCGAACCCTATAAGTAGCACTATTAATGCCGTTAGAATTATAAGAAACCCTGATGGTACTGTTTCTTCAGAACATCTTCCTGATTTTTTATCTTCGGAAGACGATTGGTTTAGACCCGTTAATATGGAGTTTGGACCGGACGGAAGTCTTTACATTGCAGATTGGTATAATAAAATAGTGTCGCATAACGAAGTTTCAACAACACATCCCGACCGCGATAAATCACATGGACGTATTTGGCGTATTCGTCATAAATCGCAACAGCCGGTTAAAATACCCGATTTCTATAAATTGAAAACAAATGAACTTGTAGGTTATCTAAAATCGCCATCTTTTTGGGCTAAACAAGCGGCTTGGCATCAAATAACAGATCGACCTATTGAAGAAACTAAAATACTCGCTAATGATTTGATTGCATTAGCAGCTGATAAAAATCAAGATGAGGTTACTCGTATTGCGGCACTATGGTCTTTGGAAGGAATAAAACATTATAATGAAGCACTTATGATGGATTTACTTAATTCTACTGAAGATAATTTGAGAAGGGAAGCAGTTCGTGCTTTGGTGTCGTTTTCGCTTTCTGCAGAAAATTTGGCTAAACTATTAAAAAAGCCGTCTGTAGATACTAATGTTATGGTGAGGTCTCAGGTATTGAGAACCTTGGATCAAGCGGCTGTGGCAAATACTGAAATCATAGCGCTTTTGGTTGATGCCTGTAAACCGCCACTTGAAGGAAATGCGCTTGGTGGTGCTTATGAACGTAATTTTGAACGTTATTTAGCCCGTAAAGCATTAGAGTTGTATCCGAAAGAACTTTATGCATTCATGAATTCATCTAAAGCAGGGGAGTATGATGTGTCCAATCTTATTTGGGCAAGTCAAGCACTGCCTCAACAGGAAAAAGAAAGAACGTTTTTATCCCTTTGGAAAAAAGCAGATTATAAAGAATTAGACAAGGCAAACTTCATTATTGTATCTGAAATGTTAGGGAATAAGGCTATTTCAAAAGCTGTAGAGCCGGTGCTGCATCAAAAAAATAAAGCAGCCACGCATGTTTCATTTGTATTGAATAATATTGGGCGGATGCAATCTGATGAATTAACACGTTTATTAACGAAACCAATTCAAGATTTGTTGGAAAGTGATGATGTATTGGAACAGAACCTTGGATTAGAAGCAGTGGGCAAACTAAAGATTAATACCCTTAAAAATAAGGTCGTTCATTTAGCGAATGATAAATCTTCAGAAAAAACACTTGGATTAGTTTTACGAGCAATTAAAAATCAACCTAAAGACAATAAAGAAGTTCTTAAGCAATTGTTTGATAACGAGAAGCTAAGCATTCGTTTAAGAGCGTCTGCGTTAGAAGGACTTTCGAAAGCAAATATGGGAGAGGCTGTTGCTGGACTAAAAAGTTGGGCAGCAAATCTTGACGAACGGGAGCTGCGTGCTATTACAAAAGAAATTTCAGGAAGTAAAGCAGGTGCCGAGCTTCTTAAAAAATCTTACAAGGATGGTGTATTAAAAGGGAATGCTTTTGATATTTCTAGTGCTGAAAAAGTACTTCAAATCAATGCGAAAAATGAAACGGGTATAGCTTTAATGAAGGATGTTGAACATCGATTAAATGAAGAACGAAAAGGGTTTGAAGCGAAACTTAAGAAGTACATGACCTTGGCTGAAAAGGGAGGAGGCGATCCAAAAGCTGGTGAAAATTTATTTCAAATATGTTTGCAATGTCACTCAGTGGGCAATAAAGGATACGAGTTTGCTCCGGCACTAGATGGTTCGGCTATGCGAGAAAATGAAGCTTTGTTAACAGCTATATTAGATCCGGATGCTGCTATGGAAGCTTCCTATGCTGTTTATAGTGTTACTAATAAAGACGGAACAAAAGCGGAAGGTTATTTGGTGAAGAAAGATGATCGAGGTACAACTTTAGGATTTATTGGTGGTGGCGAAATGTTTATTCAATCTAAAGATATCATGAAGCAAGGATTTATCGGTGGACGATCTTTTATGATAAAAGGGCTTATAGATGGTTATACTGATGAACAGGTTTCAAACTTGCTCGCATATATCAAAACATTAAAATAAACGATATATAAATGGTTTCTTTAAAAAATATTATAGTGCCGATATTGTGTTTGATTTCTATTTCGATGAATGCTCAAATAAAAGAGCCTTCAAAAACAAACGTATCTTTCAAAAAAATACAATTGTTGGATAAATACATAACTGAAGGCGCTTCTATTGCAGATATAAATAATGATGGTTATATGGATATCATCGCTGGAGCCTTATGGTGGAAAGGTCCTAGTTTTAAAGAATCTTTTGCATACGTACCGGTAAAATATTTTCCGATTTCTGGCCCAGGTTTAAAAGGTTATGCTGATAATTTTTTCACATTTCCTGATCATTTTGACACCGACGAATGGATAGATTTATTGCGAATAGGATTACCAGGAACTAATAGTAAATGGGTTGAAAATCCGGGTAAAAAACCTGTGCCAAGCTCAAGCATCTCGATAGAACCAATACAATATAACGCCCAAGAAAATGTATGTCATGAGTCTCCATCATTTGTAAATATCATTGGAGATGATAAAAAAGAGCTTTTAGCTTTTAGCAAAGGGTATATCACCATTGGAATTCCTTCTTCTGGCAATGAATTAAATTGGGACGTATTACCGATAAGTCTTCATGATCCAAAGCGTTTTTCGAAGTATTCTCATGGTTTAGGTGCTGGCGATATTAACGGGGATGGCCTTGTTGATGTGATTGAAAGAACCGGCTGGTGGGAACAACCTAAAAATTGGGATCGATTGACACCGTGGAAGTACCATTCATACCCTTTTTCATCTAGTAAAGGCGGGGCGCAAATGTTCGTTTATGATGTAGATGGTGATGGTGATACCGACGTTGTAACGGCTATGAACGGACATGGTTATGGGTTTTCTTGGTTTGAGCAACAAAATGATGATAAGAAGATTTCTTTTAAGGAACATAAAATAATGACTGATAAAACAGAAGACAATCCGTATGGGGTTAGTTTTAGTCAATTGCATGCACTTGCATGTGCAGATTTGGATAATGATGGCATACTAGATGTTGTTACAGGAAAATGTTATTACGCGCACAATGGACGGGATCCTGGTTCGGAAGACCCAGCGGTTTTATATTGGTTCAAGACTGTTAGGAATTTAGATGGTTCTGTAGAACTTGCGCCTTATAAAATAGACGATGATTCAGGTGTAGGTAGACAAATTTCTACTGGAGACTTGAATAATGATGGGAAAATAGATATTGTAACAGCAAACAAAAAGGGAGTATTTGCTTTTATTCAGAATTAAAAAAAGTAGATCTAAAACAATAAAGTTATGACTAGACATTTTGGGGTATTTCAGTTTAAAGCAGAAATTAGTGATGGCGAAATAACAAACTGCTTTGAGACTATGAAATTGATGGTTGGAAAAATACCAGGACTATTAGATATGGAGTATGGGCCTTACGATAGTACCGAAGGGCTTAACGATAATTATACCCATGGTTTTATAATGACTTTTGATAGCCCGGAAGCTAGAGAAGCGTATTTACCACATCCGATACACGAAAAAGTGAAAGATTTGGTTATTCCAAAACTAGAACGGGTACTTGTGTTCGATTTTAATGTTAAAAAAATAACTGTTTAGCCGGACTTACGACTAAACGTTTTGTAGTGATATAACTTTATAAGCTACATTCTTTTATTTCAAACTATAACTTTCCACCTAATTAAAGAAGGGCCTTTCTATAAAAATTGATGCAATATGCATTGATATTTAAAAGGTTCAAAGGGATAGAAGTGCTCTCATTTTCTAATTTTAAATCTCACATTGTCTACTCATTCAACAGCAAACTTAGAATGATATACAAAAGGAAAAAGTAATATCTTCGTCTAGAATAATTAAAGTTATACAGATCGATACTCCTAAGATTAAAAAAACAGAAGTTAATATCTTTTGTAATTCGTAAAGTAATTATCATTTTTGGAGCGTATTATAGTTGGAGGCTCTAAATTTTAGAAGATGTATAACCGGCAATTATTTTAAGAAATAAAATTTATATAAAAGTCTACTTTAGGAAATATAATGAACAAAAAAAAGCCATATAATAAAGCTTTCTATTTAAAAATACTCGGGAGATTAGCGCTCTTTACAGTAGTGTTTTTTGTTGCACTTATACTTTTTGTTCGAAGTCAATGGGGGCAAGATATTATTGTTTCTAAAGCCACGTCGTATATATCTACAAAGACCAATACTAAAGTTGAAATTGAAAAGTTGTATATCACTTTCTCGGGAAATATTTTATTAAAAGGCCTTTACCTAGAAGACAAAAAAGGCGATACCTTAATTTTTTCTAAAAAGTTAGAAAGTTCTATTGCCATAATGCCTTTAATTAAGGGAACAGCATTTAACTTAAAGTCGTTAGAGTGGGAAGGCGTTAAAGTTAATGTGCATAGAAAGGATAGTATCACTAAATTTAATTATGATTTTTTAATCGATGCTCTAGTTTCACAAGACACTAGCGCAGTAAAAGAAGATAGTAAACCTATGCAAATTGCACTAGGTAAAATACATTTAAAAGATTTTGAGGTTGGATATAATGATGCCGTTATGGGCATAGAGAGCGGTATAAAATTCAATGCTTTTGATATTGAAGCTAACGACTTAGACCTAGAAACAAACACCTTTAATATAGATGAGATTTCACTTAACGATGCTTTAATAAGTTATCATCAAACAAAATCACTCCCAGAAAGCACAGACGAAACCACATCAAAATTGCCCTTTATTTCTATTGGAAATATAGATGTTAAAAAGTCGAATATTTCTTATAAATCAGATCCAGATGATTTGAATATGAATGTCTATTTAGATGATTTTAGTTTAGAATTACCACTTCTAGATTTAACTAAACAAGAATTAGAAATTGCAGAAATCAACTTAAAGCAATCAAAAATCAAATTTGAACAAATTAAAACTGTTGTTGAAGAATCTACTGTGGAGTCAAAAGCTTTTGAGTGGCCAAGTTGGACGGTTTCAATAACTAATATGGATTTTGAAAATAATCAAATTGCAGCAAAAACCGGAAATACTATTTCAGAAGAAAAGGTATTTAATGCAGAAGACATTCAGTTGAGCACTTTCAATTTTAAGGCGAATAATATAGCTTACAAACCACAAAGTATTCTAGGTTCTATTACTGAGATTTCTTTTGAAGAACGAAGTGGTTTTCAGTTAGAAAATTTAGCAACACAACTTCAAGTAGGCAATACATCACTAGGTTTAAATAAACTGGCAATAGCTACAAAATTTAATAGTATTAATGGAGCTGTTAACTTGAAATATGATTCTTTTAATGCCTTCCTAAATACACCGGATAAAAGCCGAGTTTCTAGCCAATTATCAATTCTTAAAATGAATGCGAGTGATGCTTTTTTCTTTTCGCCACAGCTTAAAAATAATGAAGCTTTAGTTGCGTTTTCTCAAAAGAATATAACAGGAAACGTAAATATAGAAGGAGAAATAAACAATTTTACCATTGCAAAAACCAATCTTAATTGGGGCGCAAATACGCGGCTTACATTGGGAGGTACAGTAGCAAATGTTTTAGAAACTGAAAATTTGAATTTGAATATTCAACAGATAGATTTTGCTACAACAAAAGAAGATGCTACCGCATTTATAAATTCAAAAGAATTAGGTGTAGATGTGCCAGAAACGCTGCGTCTTCAAGGAAATATTAAAGGAAAGTTGGATGATTTTAAAACAAATCTAAATCTAAGTACAACACAAGGCACCATTAACCTTAAAGTAAATTTAAAAAACACGAATACCATGGCTTTTGATGGTGTTATAGATGTTGAAAAATTAGAACTTGGAAAAATTCTTAATAATGATCAATTAGGCACGTATTCATTTACGACGAGAATTAATGGTAACGGAACAGATCTAAATACATTAGATGCTGCAATAACTTCAGATTTTAGAAAACTGGAATACAATAACTACGATTTTTCAAACCTGAAATTAAATGGAGAAATTACAAATGGTAACGGTGATATTAGTTTAAATTTTAAGGATGCCAATTTAGATGTTGATTTTTTAACCACAGTTAAGTTAGACTCTGTAGCTTCAAAATTTCAGTCGGTTTTGGATGTACATGGTGTCAATTTTAAAGCCTTAGGTGTTTCAGAAGAAGATACAAGAGCTAAGTTTAAAGTGGTTTTAGATATTACTGGAAATGATGCCACTAATATAAGCCTAGATGGAAAAATTTCAGAAGTTGTTGCTGTAAAAAACAAAAAGCCATATATTCTTGGAGATGTTTCTTTTGAAGGTGTTTTAAACGAAAAAAACACCAGTTTTAATATTGCCAGTAATCCTGTAACGGCATCTTTAATAGCAAATGCAGATGTAACAAGTTTGGCAACTGCGATGCAAGAGCAATTTCAGAATTACTTTAATGATGTGCCCATTTCCGAAGAAAAAGATAATACGTCTGCAGTAACAATGCAGTTTAATGGTACCATACAACAAGCTCCTATTTTTAAAGATTTGTTTTTTTCTGAGCTAGAAACTTTAGAACCTGTAGAAATACGAATAGATTTTAATGAGCGTTTAAATACACTATCTAGTAAAATTAATGCGCCGCACATGGTTTATGGGGGCAATAGAATAGATAGTCTAAATATTGTATTAGAAGCTGAAAAAGATAAGTTAGATTTTAATTTTAATGTTGGTAATTTAAGTGCAGGATCACTTGCGGTTAAGAAAATAGCATTGACCGGAAATTTAAAAGAAAAGGTTTTGATTTCAGATTTTAAAGCCATGAATAGTGATGAAACTCTGCTACATATTGCTTCTGAAACTAAAAAATCAGGCGATACTATTTCAGTTCATATTAATCCGAAAGATTTAATTTTAAATAAATTACAATGGACGATGCTTTCAGAAAACAAAATAGTTATGGCTTCTGATTTTTTAAGTGTTGAAGATTTTAGTTTATATAACGGAGACCAGAAGATTACAATAAGCACATCGCTTCCTAATCAAACAAAATCTCATATTGGGTTTCAATTTAACGAGTTTAAACTAAGCACCTTAACCACCTTATTCAATCAAGAAAAAAGAATTGTTGCTGGTAGTCTTAATGGAGAAGTTGTTATTGAAAATCCTTTTGCAGAAACCGGTATTGTTGCTAACGCATCGGTGTTTAATCTGCGCGCCATGGAAATTCCGTTAGGTAATTTAACCTTGAGTGCAAAATCATTAGAAAATGCGGCTTATAACTTAAATTTAGCCATAGCCGGTGATAATTTAAATATTGATATCGGTGGTACTTATGAGGCAGACCCTATTGCTGCTGTTTTAGATTTTAATATAGACTTAAAAAGTCTTAATCTAAAGGCTATGGAGCCTATTATGAGCACCTATGTTTCCAACACAAGTGGAAGTCTTTCTGGAAATGTAAAAGTCACAGGGACTACAAGCGCACCTGAATTTTTAGGTGGTATTCATTTTAATGGATCGAATGCAACTATAAACGCTTTAAACGCGGCATTTACCTTTCCAAAAGAAACCATACGATTAGACAATACGGGAGTTTATTTTGATAATTTCAAAATGCTGGATATCAATAAAAATCCGTTTATTCTTAATGGGAAAGTCAACACCGAAACCCTTACAAACCCTGAGTTTGCATTAACGCTTAAATCTAAAAATATAGAGGTGCTCAACTCTAGTAAGGCCGACAATGATTTATTTTATGGTAAAGTAAATCTTGATACCGATATTACTATTGGAGGTAATTTAGACTTGCCTATAGTGAGCGGGGATTTAATGATAAATGAAGCTTCAAACTTTACGTATATTATTCCGGAAGATCAAGTTGATATTGTTGAAAAGGAAGGTGTCGTATTATTTGTAAATAAGAAAAATCCTGATGATATTTTAACACGACAAACGGACAGTCTAACATCTTCGGGAGTATTAAAAGGGTATGATATCGATGTGCAATTACGCATTGCAAAGAAGGCTGTTTTTACCATTGTTATAGATGAACGTTCGGGTGATAATTTATCGGTTTCTGGCGCTGGTAATTTCAATTTTGGAATTTCTAAAAATGGTGATATGTCACTATCTGGGAAGTATGAAGTGGCCGATGGACATTACGAAGTCAGTTTGTATAATCTCATAAAAAAACGTTTCGATATCGCTGATGGGAGTAATATTGTATGGCGTGGCAACCCGTTAGAAGCAGATATGGATATTCGTGCTATTTATGAAGTGGAAACATCGGCTTCTGGATTAATGGCGAGTCAGCTTACAGGTGAAAGCGCTTCTAATTCAGAAAAGTTCCGTCAAAAGCTTCCGTTTCTAGTGTACCTCAATTTAGATGGTGAACTTTTAAAACCTGAGATTTCGTTTAATTTGGATATTCCAGAAGATAAACAAGGCGAATTAGGAGGTGCTGTTTACAGCCAAGTACAACAATTGAACACTCAGGAAGAAGAGCTTAATAAACAAGTGTTTTCATTATTGGTGCTCAATCAGTTTTTTCCATCATCTAGTACTGACGGCAGTAGTGGTGGGTCATTATCCATTGCTAGAGACAACGTAAATAACGTACTTTCAGATCAGCTTAATAATTTTTCAAATAAGCTTTTGGGGAATTCAGGAATTGAGTTAGATTTTGGAATAGACAGCTATGTCGATTATCAAGGAGATGCACCGTCTAATAAAACGGAATTAAAAGTTAATGCTAAAAAGAGGTTGTTTAACGACAAACTTATTGTAGAGGTAGGCAGCGGTGTAGATGTACAAGAAGATTCGCAAAATGCTGGTGAAACAACACCGCTGGTAGGTACTGTAAATATTCAATATTTGTTCGATGATAATGGCCGATGGCGATTAAAAGCTTACCGAAAAAATGAATTTGAAAGTGTTATTGATGGGCAAATTATACTCACAGGTATTGCTTTAATATTTAATCAGGAATTTAATAAATTCCAAGAACTTTTTGCTAAAGCAGTAGAAGAAGAAGTTTCTAATAAAAAGAAAGAAACGCAACCTATAAAAGAGCATACTGAACAATGAGATTAAAAATTTTCTTCATTTTTACAATTCTATTATTAATGTACTCTTGTGGTATAAAACGTTTTATACCCGAGAATGAAACACTTTATACCGGAGCTACTTTTAAAATGGCTTCGGAAGAAAAAATAAAAGAAATTAAGAGTGTTGAAGAAGAATTACAAGCTGTATTAAGTCCGCAACCCAATGATTCAAAATTAGGATTATTAGCACGATATAAAGTAGAACAAGGCAAGCCCGGATTTCTGTATCGCTTCATCGATAAAAAAATAGGACAAGCGCCAGTTTATCAATCTAGCGTTGATGTTTCTAAAACGGAAAACTTAATTATAAATAGATTAGAAAATTTAGGTTTTTTCTACAGTACCGTAAATTCAGAAATTAAAAAAGGAACTAAAAAGAGTGAGGTAGTCTATACTGTTAAATTGAAAGAACCTTTTAAAATGGAAACATTTCAGTTAGATTCAGATACCGTGGCTATTTATAAAGAAATTAAAAAAACGCTAAATGAATCTGTTTTAAAAAAAGGAGAACGTTTTAATCTGGCTAAGCTTAAAATAGAAAGAGAACGTATTGATTATAAGCTAAAATCGCAGGGGTATTATAATTTCAATGCCGATTTTTTAATTTTTGAGTTAGACACTAATCAGTATAAAACGAGACGGTTTGATCTGTACTTACGCTTAAAGAAAAATGTGCCACAAAAAGCGCTAATTCCTTATAAATTAGGACCTGTAAATGTACACACCAAATATGCTCTAAGTGAAAAAACAAATCAGGTAGATACCACTACAGTTGCAGGTGTAAACTTTTTACAGGATTCAATATTTTTTAAATCAAAACGATTACGCCCATTCATCCTTTTTGAAAAAGGGCAACTTTACGATCCTGTAAAATTTAGAGCAACAAGTAAACGCTTGTCATCCATTGGAACCTACAAATTTGTAAATGTACAGTTCGATGAAAAAGAAGTTGCAGAACAAGATACCTTAGGGTATTTAAATACTAATGTATATCTATCGCCATTGAATAAACGGGCATTGAGTGCAGAACTGCAAGCGAATACAAAATCTAGTGGCTTTACGGGTCCAGCGTTAGCGTTAAGTTATACCAATAGAAACCTATTTAAAGGTGGTGAGATTTTGAAAATAACAGGTAAAGTAGGTTACGAAACCCAAAGCGGGGGAAATGTTAGCGGAAATACAGGGTTGAGTAGTACGCAACTAAGGTTGTCTGCAGATTTGATATTTCCACGATTATTATTTCCTATGAAGTTGTCCGAACAGTTTCAATATACCATACCAAAGACTAAAATAAGTACTGGAATTGAATACTTAAATCGAAGTAAATTGTATACTTTAAGTAGTTTTAATGCGAGTTTTGGGTATCAATGGAATGGCAATAATTATGTGTATCATACCATAAATCCAATAAGCACGAGTTATATTAGACTATCTAATAGCACTCCAGAGTTTGATGCTATTTTAGATGATAATCCTTTTCTTAAAAATAGTTTTGACCAAAAACTTATCTCTGGTCTAACTTATAATTTCACCTACAATGAAATGGGGAGTTCAAGTAAGAAACATACTTTTTTCTTTACTTCAAATATCGATTTAGCAGGAAATACTTTAAGTTTATTTGCGAGTTCAAACAATGCCGAGGATAAGAAAACAATTCTTGGTGTTGAATTTGCGCAGTATGCAAAAATAGATGTCGATGCCCGAGTAAATTTTAATTTAGGAAACGAGCAATCTTTGGTGACTAGATTATACGGAGGTTTAGGTTATGCGTACGGAAATTCTGATGTATTACCATTTTCAAGACAATTTTTTTCTGGAGGACCATATAGTATTCGAGCTTTCAGCACACGATCAATAGGCCCAGGAACCTACACGCCAGAAAGCACGAATACTACTTCCTTTTTTGATAGATCGGGCGATATAAAATTAGAAGCAAACATAGAATATCGTTTTCCATTGTACTCTTATCTTAAAGGCGCCTTTTTTGTTGATGCCGGTAATGTTTGGTTGCGTAACGAGAATACTGAATTAGTGGGCGGAACGTTTTCGTCAAATTTTATAAACGAACTCGCTATAGGCACAGGTTTTGGTTTGCGCGTAGATATACAAAGTTTTGTACTCCGTTTAGATTGGGCTGCGCCTGTTCATAAACCGGAATTTAATCAAACCAGCACCTATAAATTTGAACCCGCAGATGGTATTTTTAATTTTGCTATTGGCTATCCTTTTTAAACAATCTTTAAGCTAGCTGCATTTTACTTCTCAATTTTAATCCAATCGGATATTAAAATACCTCAAAGAATCCAACTTTTTTGAAATATACGAGTTTAGCCTTACATTTAACTATATGTCTAATATACTCATCATATTATATGCTTTATCAAGCTTATGGGCTATATATAATGTTATTATGTATGGTTCAAGGCCCACAAAATCGTTAAGCTGGTTATTTACAATAATCGTTTTTCCATTTGCTGGCGCGCTATTATATTATTTATTTGGAATTAATAGAAGGAAGTTTAAATTTTTCAGGCTGAAAAAATCTGAAATAAAAGACCTCTATAATTTAGATAATGAAGATAAGTTACACGAGGAATTAGAATGCGATTTTTCATCAACACAATCAAAAAAACTTTCAAAACTAATCTTTAATGGCACCAATTTATATGCTTCTGAAGGAAATAAAGTAGCCGTGCTTAATAATGGTGAAGAAACTTTTAATGCTATTTTTAAAGCGATTTCAGAAGCTGAAAAATTTATACATGTGCAGTATTACCTTTTTGGAAAAGGGGAGTTACAGGATAAATTTTATGAATTGTTTAAAAGAAAAGAAAAGGAAGGGGTAGAAATAAGAATGATTTATGATTCCTTTGGAAGTTCTTCTTTTAGTGGTAGGTTGAAAAAACGTTTTCGTGAAATTGGTGTTAAAGCCTACCCTATGATGCCTATTAGATTCGGAAACCTTCTTTTTACCTTAAACTATCGAAATCATCGTAAAATAATTATTGTCGATGGCAAAGTTGGGTTTATTGGTGGTACTAACGTGTCTGATAATTATATTAAGCCTATATCCGACTTAGGTGTTTGGAAAGATTTGCATCTACAATTAGAAGGTCCTGCTGTAAATAGTTTACAACGTATTTTTGTTAAAGACTATCATTTTGCGAGTAAAAAAGAATTGCTTCTCGATGCTAAGTATCTGCCAGCACAAAAAGTGCAAGGAACTTCACCAGTACAAATTGTAACTAGCGGACCGGATTCAAATCAACCTGTTATCATGCAACAGTATATCGCCATGATCAATCTGGCTGAAACTAGTATTTTTATTGCCAATCCCTATTTAATTCCTGGCCGTGCAGTATTGCAAGCATTGATTATTGCGGCACAAAGTGGCATTGAAGTTAATTTATTAGTTCCCAAAGAAGGGGATTCTACATTGGTAACATATTCTATGTTTTCTAATTTTGAAGAATTTTTATCAGTCGGTATTAATATCTTTTTACGCGATTGCTTTTCACATAGTAAAGTTATAATTATCGATGGGAAAATAGCATCGGTAGGATCTGGTAATTTTGATTATAGAAGCTTTGAACATAATTTTGAATCAAATGCTGTGATATACGATAAAAAGATTACTGCTGAAATTTTGGAGGAATTTAAATTGGAATGCGCCGATGCTACTAAATTATCCTACGAAACCTTTAAAAACAGACCGAAAAGTCAAAAGTTTTTGGAAGGTCTTGTTAAATTTTTCAGTCCGTTGTTATGATTCAATCCGAAACAAAAATCTACTTCATTCTCTTATTAACATTAAACCTATTGACTTTGAATGCACAACATATATATCCAAAATCTATTGCTATTGAAGCAGAAACGGCTTTATCACATTATCCAGAACTTGAAGACGTGGCTGTAGAATTTAAATTCAAAAGTAAGATTAGAAAATCAACAATGCAGGCGCAACCCACATTTTGGAGTGTATTCCGCAGTAAGTCTAAACGAAAGTATAAGGTATTAATTAGTGAGAGTTTTATAATTGGAGATACCATTTATGACACAAAAGGCATGCCTTCGGAAGTGCTTATTGGATGGCTCGGACATGAGTTAGGGCATATTATGGATTACCAACATAGAAGCGGATTCAATTTAATTGGGTTTGGTTTAGGCTATTTGTTTTCAGAAAAATCTATGAAAAATGCCGAGCGTAGAGCAGATACTTTTGCTGTTTTGCACGGCATGGAAACTTATATTTTGGCAACCAAAAACTTCATTTTAAATGAAGCTGGTTTTTCTGAAATTTATAAAAATAGAATAAAGCGTTATTATCTTTCGCCAGAAGAAATTATGATTATAGTAGACGAACGGGAAGAAAAGGCAACGCTTTCTAGTTAAGCCATTATTACTGCTTTTTTACAAAGGTTTCCCAAACTTCAAACTTATCTTCGTTCATAACGCGTTCCATTTTAACTTGGCCACCTTTCTTTTTATTAGCTGCATTCCAATCATAAAATACCGAGGTAGGTACAGTATTCACTTTAATTCCTTTTAAAGCTTTGCTGCGTGCTACACGATAATTCTTATTTGCATTTTGTAAAAAATCATCCAATGTTTTAGAGAATGAATTAGTATCTACATCATCATCAATTCCTAAATACCAACTATGGTAAAACTCATCATCATATCGTTTTGCACAAATAGTATACTCTTTTATTTTAACATTAAAGGTATCTTCCAAGTGCTTCACAGCATCGTTCATTTTATTTACAGAAAGTTGTGAGCCTACCGTATTTAAGAAAAATTTGGTACGTCCTGTTATTTTAATCTCAGCTCTTTTAATATCGGTAAATTCAATTGTGTCACCAATAATATAACGCCATGTACCAGAAACGGTACTAATAATAAGTACATAATCTTGGTTTAATGCTACCTCGTCTATAGTTAGAGAAGGCGCATCAGGGGTTAGAGAGCCATCTGGATTGATGTATTCTGGTTTAAAAGGAACAAATTCAAAATAAATTCCACCATCGGTTACCAATTGCATGGCGTCGGTTTCTGGTCTTGCTTGAAAGGCAATAAAACCTTCGGAAGCTAAATAAGTGTCTATAATAGTAATCGGTCTGCCTAATAAAGCGTTGAAACTTTTTTCATAAGGACTAAAAGCGACTCCTCCAGATGTATAGACTTCTAAGTTTGGCCATATGTCGTGTATGTTTTCAACCTTATTATAGGTAATAACTTCTTTAAGCATCAGTTCAATCCATGAAGGAATCCCGCTTATGGCGCCTATGTCCCAATCTTTGGCTTTTTCTGCAATTTTTCTAACGCGCTCATCCCAATCGTCTATTTGGGCAATGGTTTCTCCTGGTTTATAATAGCCTTGAAACCATGTTGGAATGTTACTAGCACTAATACCGCTAATTTCGCCTTCTAAATGATTGTCTTTTTCAACCAAATCGGTAGAACTTCCTAACATTAATATGCCTTTCTCAAAAAATGAGGCTGGCAAATCAAAATGACTTAATGCTATAATTTGTGCAATTCCGGCCGATTTTATACTGTCTATCATATCTTTAGTAACGGGTATACGCTTACTCGTTTTTCCTGTTGTACCAGAGCTTAATGCATAATAATCGGGGTTTTCTGGCCATGTAACATCGGTTTTGCCATCGTGAAGTTTTTGCCACCACGTTTCATTAATTTGATTATAATCAAAATAAGGAACTCCATTCGCAAAACGTTTTTCAAGATTATCACTTTCTAAAATAGTATCAAAAGTATAAAACTTGCCAAATTCAGTATCTTTAGCAGTATTCAATAGATGCTTTAGTACTTTTTTTTGATTTTCTGAATGGCTTGCTTCAGTTACTAACTTTTCTGTTAAATCGATCGTGCCTTTTATTAGGTTACCTATTATATTCATAAATTTAATTTTAAATAAATTGAGAGATGTTTTTTACTGATCTCTGATTGCTGTAATCAATATTTAACAAAAAAAAGCTAAGGGTTAATGGCGTGTTTTTTTGTTACTCAACTTCTTCATTAATATTTTTTATAAATCGGTAAAGTTAAGTTGTAATAAAGGTAAACCTCGGTTATTACTGTGGTGTGCTTTATTGAGTTTTTGATTAACTGAAATGATAATTTCTGAGTTTTCAATAAAATTTATTAGCATAAAACGGTAATTATGTAAAACATTCAAAAAATTATATAATATAAAACTTGAAGACTTGTTGCAACTTTGTAGTAAGAAAAATAAACAATAAATTTTAATTATTATGAAAAAGAAAATTCAATTATTTGCAGCTTTATTTTTAACTATTGGGGCAACATGCACAGTGGCACATGCACAATCTAATGATGCGCCAAAAGCGGAATTCGGAATAAAAGGTGGTGCTAACTTTTCAAACATGTACACAGAAGATGTAGATGATAATAACGTATTAACAAGTTTTAATGCCGGTTTGTTTGTTATGTTACCGATAACCGATTTCTTAGCCATTCAACCTGAATTTCTGTATAGCAGAAAGGGGTCTGAATTAACTTATGATAATGTAATAGCTAACGGAACGGCTAAATTTAAATTAAACTATTTGGAAGTGCCTATTTTGCTTAAAGCGAATCTAACTCCAAATTTTAATATTCATGCAGGTCCTTATTTTGCTTACTTAATTGATGCGCAAACAACCAATGAAACAGAAGGAGGTACTTTCGATTTTGAGGATAATTTTGATAATGATGACTTTAACAAATTTGATGCAGGTGTTGCAGTAGGTTTTGGTTTTGATTTTGAATCTATTGGAATTGGAGCACGTTATAACTACGGACTTACCACAGTTGGAAAAGAGAGAAGTTTTGGTGCTACAGATTATACATTTCCTGATGGGAAAAACAGCAACATTAGTGTATATGTAGCACTTAAATTATAATAGTTTTTAAACTTATAACATGAAAAAGATAACTACAACTTTATTCGTAATATGCCTTTTGGGTTATGCTAATTTTGCAAAAGCTCAAGATACAGATAATTACAAAAGGAATTTTAAATTTGGTGTTGGACTCAATGCAGGTTTACCTCTTAACGATCCTTATTCATTTAATGTTGGGGGCGATGTAAGAGCACAATACAATATTTCGAGTACATATTCCTTATGTTTTACAACAGGTTATAATAATTTGTTTGTAGAAGATGATGTAAACTTCGGCTATATTCCGGTAAAGGTAGGATACAAAACCTTCTTATTCAGTAATGAGTTTTACGCTATGGGAGAAATAGGAGGTGCTTTTTCAACTACAAAAGCATATAATGATAATTCCATGATTTTTTGCCCTAGTGTTGGCTACGCTACAAAGGCTATTGATATTAGTCTGAGGTATGAATTGCTAAAGGATTTTCCTATTATCAAAAAGAGCGCAGCAAACGAAGGATTAGCACAAGTAATGGTGCGTTTGGCTTATGGATTTGATTTATAAGAAGTAGCATACCGCTAAGTTCGAATTTTTAAGCATCAATTAATTTTTAGTTAGTTACGTAAAAGGATTGAGAACTTACAACTATATTTTAGCTCCTATTATACAGGATTAAGTAAAATTTTAAAAGCCCATAAACATGATGTTTATGGGCTTTTTGTAGTTTATTATACTTCGTGTTTTATTCTTTAAATTCCTTCATCATTTCTAGTACAGACTTATGATGTCTTCCTGTCACTTTTTCAAAATCAGAAGGTACATCATTTGCTCCATTTTTTATGCCTTCGTAAATTCCAGCAATTACAGTTCCTAGAAAATCTCCTAACTCTGCTTTTCTCTCAGCTAAATAATCGGATATAGATACAGGTGTGAATATTAATTGTGTATTGAATACTTGGTTTATATTTTCGGCCAATTGATTTTGAGTAATCGCGTTTCCAACTAGATTATAAATTTTACCATCATGTTTATCTTCAGTTAACATTTTCGTATAGGCTAATCCCAATTCTTCTCTACTCGTATAAGCACATTTTCCATCGCCTGCACAATTTCTAATCTCACCTTCCTTTACGTAAGTATCAATATATTCTAAATCGGGCTCAATATAAATGCCATTTCTTCCAATGACATAATCAAGACCTGAATTCTGAACATCTATTTCTGTTTGTCTATTACTCTGTACTACGGGACTAAAAGCGGTGTTTTCGGCATCTCCAACGATACTTGTATAAACGATTTTTTTTACGTTGTTATCTACGGCCGCATCAATAACGTTTCTGTGTTGTTGGATTCTTTTTTGTGGTTCATCCATTCCTGAAAGCAGCAAAACGGTATCAATACCTTGTAATGCGGCAACAAAATCTTCACGATTGTTATAATCTCCTTTTCTGATTTCAATGCCTAAGTACTTTGCTTTTTCTGGTGAACGCGCAATACCAATAACGTTTTCTTTTCCTACTTCATTAATGAGGTTTTTTACAATAGTACTCCCTAGTTTTCCGTTGGCGGATGTTACTGCAATTTTCATAATGTTAAATTTTATAATGTGTTTATGGCTGCTGTAATTTGAATATCAACCATATCAAAAAGTTTATTATTGTCTTTTGGTTTAAAAATAGATAACTCGGTGCAGGCCAAAACCACAGGGTTTTTAGCCGTATATTTCTTAATAATGTTATGGTAGTTTTCTATTTGTGCTTTAGTTTCTTGTTTGGAATAAACCTGTCTTCTAAATACATCAATTTGAAGTCTATCTTCGGCTGTTGGAATTTCTATGTCTATACCCTTTAAATTGAAAATGGCACGTATATAGGCCGAATTCATTGTGTATTCCGAACCCATTAATATAACCTTAGCGTGCTGTTGAACTTTAATTTTTGATGCTGTTAAATGAATAGGATGTAAAATATTTTTTTTAACTGATAATTGATCGATTGTTTCGTGCAATGTAATGTTAGGTACCAAAATATGAGCGGTATCTAGTTTTTCAATGTCTTGAATACATACTTGTGTTAAACGGGATAATTCTTTCGAAGTGTTTGGTAAAAGTGAATTAATAGCATCAAAATTGGCATTTAATAATATAAACGGGCAAGTGCTATAGCCACCATGTTTCAGGTTGAACATTCTATTTAGTTCACTGATATAATACAAAGTGGTTTGACTTCCTAGTCCTAATATGGCCAGCGTTTTTTTATTCATTTTAATGTCTTGTAAGAATGTAATCGGCAAAATAACCTTTGTTATCTTGTATTTTTGCTTCGAGATTAAAATCTGTATTTGCGATTATTTTTTCAACAAGTTTATCATTGTATTTTCTAGAAATCTCGGTGTGAATTTTTTCTCCTTCAGCAAGTTTATAGGTTTTTCCAATGGCTTTTATTTCTACTGTTTGATCGATGGTGCTTTCTATAAAACTTTTAGCAATACCTTCGTTTTTATCATATTCAGGTTGATGCTTAAAGTGATTAAGATTAAAATCACCATCCAATTCATTATTGATTCTATCTAGTAAATTAAGATTGAATTTTGCGGTAATTCCTTTACTGTCGTTATATGCAGGACGTACAATTTCGTTGGCTTTTATTAAATCGACACCGAGTAATAGTTTATCTCCAGCTTGAAGATTAGCTCCTAAATTATAAATGAATTTAGCTGCTAAATCATCCGTCATATTTCCAATATTAGACCCTAGAAATAATACTATTTTTGGTTTTTTACTGTCTTTTAAAGTAGCCAGAATTTCGAAGTAGTCGCCTTGTTTGGTTTGTACCGATACATTTGGCAATTCTTTATTCAGGTCTTGTTCTAATAAACCTAAAGCATTAGATGAAATATCGATAGGGAAGTAGTCGAAGGAATAATTTTCCGAATCTAACAATTTTAATAATTCTTTTGTTTTTGTGCCATCGCCAGCCCCCAATTCAATGAGTTCAAAATACGTATTCGGTTTTACGCCAAATGCATCAACCAATTCTTGAGTTTTATTCTGAAAAATATCCAATTCACAGCGTGTAAGGTAGTATTCAGGCAAGTTCATGATTTCTACAAATAGGGCATCTCCTTTTTTGTCGTAAAAGTATTTTGAAGGCAATGTTTTTGGATTGGATTCTAATCCTTTATTGACTTCATTTTTAAAATTTTCTATCATTTAACTAATCTTATTCCGGTAAATTGCCAACGTTCCGAAGGGTGAAAAAAATTGCGGTAAGTTGTCCTACTATGATTTTTAGAAGTAGCAACAGAAGCGCCTCGTAATACCATTTTGTTACTCATGAATTTACCATTGTATTCGCCAACAGCACCATTTTCTTTTACAAAATTGGGGTACGCTAAATAAGCACTGTTTGTCCATTCCCAACGTTTGCCCCAATCCATTTGTTGAGCAGCAATTTCCCACTCAAATTCGGTTGGTAAACGCATGCCTTTCCATACAGCAAAGGCATTGGCTTCATAATAATTAATGTGACTAAGTATCGCGTTTTTATCTATTTTTTGTAATCCTGAAAGGGTGTAATAATGCCATTCTCCATCAATTTTATGCCAATACATAGGCGAATTAATTTGTTGGCTATTTATCCAAGACCAACCTTCATCTAGCCATAAATTAAAATCGGTATATGCTCCGGCTTCTATAAATTCGATATAATCTTCATTCGTTACTAAAAAATTATTGATTTCAAAATCGGCTATAAATACCTTGTGAACTCCTAATTCATTGTCATAGCAAAAACCATCTCCTTGATGTCCAATTTCATAGATGCCTTCTTTTATTTGAATTGTTTCTTGTAATTGGTTTCGGTCTTTTAAAAGATAAACATCTTTATGATATGCAGGAAATAAAGGATTATGCCCAAGCATATATTTTACATCTGTAATTAATAATTCTTGATGCTGTTGCTCATGATTTAATCCTAAAAGAACCAAATCTAAAACGTCCTGAGTTGGATTATTTTTGAGGAAATCTAACATTTTCTCATCTACAAACTCGCGATAGGCAAAAATATGATCTGTGCTAGGACGCGACATATTTCCTCGGTTGGTTTGCAAAATTCTATCACCTACATTATTGTAATAACTATTGAATAAGAAATTGAAATTAGGATCGTATTCTGTATAATTTTCAGAGTAATTTTTTAAAATAAAGGTTTCAAAAAACCAAGTGGTATGTGCTAGATGCCATTTTGCAGGACTGGCAAAACTAACAACCTGAATGGCGTAATCTTCGGGTTGTAAATGTTTACAGAAGGCAATGGTTTGCAATCTGATGGATTTATATTTTTCGAGAATTTCCATGTCATTAGATCTTAATACATTGTATTGTTATTTGTAGCGGTTTTAGGGATTTGTTGAATGCTATCCCAATGTTCTACGATCTTTCCATTTTCATTAAATCGAAAGAAATCCATTGTTATGTATTGGTCATCGTCGGGCCAAACTTGATGTGTGTGCAGTGAAACAAGATCTCCTTCTGCTACGCTTCTTACAAACTCAATGGACTTAACAGGGAATTCACGTTGCATACGATCGAAATAATCAATGAAAGCTTGAGGACCATCACAAACCATTGGATTATGTTGGATGTATTGGTCTCCAACGTACAATTCTACTGCTTTTGTTGGGTTTCCTTCATATGCCATTTTGTAAAATGCAATGGCATTTGCTTTATTTTGTTGTATGTTCATTGTGTTTCCATTTTTGTATTAATGTTTTTTATCAAAGAAAAAACATATTCACCAACATTTTGTTTTGGTGTTATTGGCTTTATAAATTTAGTTATTTTTTTTTCTCTAGCTGTTTATTAAATACTTTTTAATTTTTGTAATGCATTTAAAGTAGCGATACCCACTTTTTCAGCTGATTGCGGATTTTGCCCCGTTACTAACCTTTGGTCGGTAACAACGTGCTCATTAAAAGGAGCCGACTTTTCGAAAATAGCACCACGTTCTATTAATTTATCTTCTAGCATAAAAGGAACAATGTTTTCTAATTTTACTTTTATTTCCTCTTCATTGGTAAATGCATTAACTTTTTTACCATCAACAAGATAAGAGCCGTTGCTTAACTTAATATTTACAAGTCCGGCAGGGCCATGGCATACAGCACTTACAATACCATTGTTTTCATAAATTTTAGTTGCTATTTCTGCAATTTCGTTATTGTCTGCAAAGTCCCACATAGCTCCATGGCCTCCTGCATAATGAATAGCTACATAATCATCAGGGTTTACTTCACTTGGTTTTTTAGTGTTTTCAATTTTGTTGCGATAGATGTCATTATCCCAAAATTTCTTATTGATGTCATCTGTCATGTCAAAAGCATCAACAGGAGCTTTGCCGCCTTTCGGACTTACAAAATCTATGTCATAACCAGCACTATGCAATACGTTCCATGGATGAGAAACTTCACCGAGATAGTAACCTGTTTTTTCGCCAGTATTTCCTTTTTCATCATGACTTGTAACAACGAATAATATCTTTTTTAAATTCTGAGTTTTTTTAGTTTCTGTTTTTGTGATAGATTCGTTTGAATTGCTTTTGTTTTTACAACTTGATAAAATAAAAGTAAAACTGATAAGTAGTAGGAGTGTTCCTGTTTTTATGTTGTTTGCCATGAATAATTAATTTTTTATTATTGGTTTATATATGATACTAACAACGGTTTTATGCGTTTTTAATTTCTTCTAATTCCTTTTCTAGCGCTTCAGATTTCTCTTTATATTTTTGCATAGCTTTTTTTAGCTGTCCCACTTTTTTTATAACCTCTTCATCTTGTAAAGCGTCATAAACTGTTGTACCATTTGTTTCTTTTACTTTTGATTTGCCTCCGCATGTTGGGCAATTTACTATTGTACTCATCTTATTTTATTTTTTTAAATGATCTATAATGCCACTTCTAAATACTGTTTTTAATGTTCTTTCAGGTCTGTTTTCATAACCAATGATAATTGAACTATGTACTATCATTTTTTCAAAATCTAAAACTACGGTTAAATAGTCTTTTTTTTCTGTTTCGTGCCAGTTTACTATATAAAGTTCATTTCCAATTTTTCGAGAACGATATGGAATATCCTTGTTGCCATTACCTTTTGCAGGTCCAGCGATCCATTCATATTTGGCTTTACCATTATCAAATTCAAAGTGTATTGCTGTACCATTCTGATATTGGAAGTTGAAAGAATATCCATCTAAAAAATGTTCTGGTTCTCCAAATTGAAAGTTGTTTTCTTCTATGGTTTTGTTCTGAGCAAAACCAAGTCCAACACTAAATAGGGCTAGACAAATACATGTGATTAATTTTGTTTTCATTTTGTGTGATTTTAAATTGTTTTACTGTTTTTTACGATTTATTAATACCGCTTTACCATCGAATATGGATTGAAATTTATAGTTTGAATTTTTACGAATTGTATTTAAAAAGGTTTTACTGTCTGCCATATTAGCATTATCAACGTAGATAATCGTGTTGCTGTGAAAGTTGGGTTCTAGCATTTGAAACAAAGGTAAATACAAATCTTTCCAACCATCTAAAAATAGTAGGTCTATGGGTTGGTTATGGTTTTTTAGTGTTTCCATAGCGTCTCCAATTCTAACTTCAATGAGATTATTAACACCTGCTTCCTTAAAGTTTTTAATTGCTTTTTCAGCTTTAGATTCAATTAATTCTGTGGTAATAATATGGCCATTGGTTTCTAATACGCCCTGAGCTAAAAATAAAGTAGAAATACCAAATGAAGTTCCAAATTCAACAATATTTTTAAGGTTATTATCTTTTATTAGTTGTACTAAATCTACACCTTGTTTTTTAGAAATTGAAAGATAAGCTTCCTTAAAATCTGAAGGTTGAATAGGTCTGAATATAGATGTTGTAAGGCCTTTTAGTACGTTAAATTTATCCTTTTTAGAGTCAATAAATAGATGACTTAAGGTATTTTGTATTTGAATATTTTGTTCGTTTATCATTTTGTGTAATTTATTATAACAAAGATGATACGTTTTGCTAAAAATAAGTTTATCAAAACAGGGTTAAAAATGGTAAATATGGGAAAACACTGTTTTTTTATTGTTTCGCTCTATAGACTTTAGGTGAAACTCCCGTTTTGTTTTTAAAGAATTTTGTGAAATTTGTAACCTCTTCAAAACCAGTGTTAAAAGCGATTTCTTTAATGCTGTTTTTAGAAATAACTATATCTCGTTTGACTTCTAGTATAACATAATTATCAATGAATACTTTAGCTGTATTTAGAGTAAATTCTTTCACTACTTGGTTTAGGTGCTTGCTAGAAACAGACAACATAGTGGCGTAATCTTTTACATTTCGGGTTTTACTGTAATGTGTTTCTACCAAGTTTTTAAACAGCATAAAAGTGTTATAATATTTTGAAGGTTTGCTGGGGATACCATTATTTTGAGATTTACGTTCTAATTTCAGTAAATAGAGGTTTAATAGCGCGGATGTAATATTTTTTTGAGCAAAATGATTGTGGTTTTCAATTTCTGGAATGAGTTGGCTTAGGAAGTCTTGGTTTAGTGTTTTATCGTTTGAAATAGGCGAAGTAATATGGTAATTGTACAAATGAGAAATGGTTTGAATAGAGGCCTTAGAAAAGTAGTTCAGTATAAAATTTTCTGTAAAGATGATTAGAAATCCTTCATAAGTTGCTTCTTTTTGAAAAGCATGAATTTGGCCTTTGGCTATTCTTAAAACCGTTCCTTCTTTCAATTCGTATTCTTTTAAATCAATTTGATGCGTTCCTGTTCCTTTGGTTACAATAAGTAATGCAAAAAATGTGATTCTATGCGCTTGGGTAGGGTTGTGGTCCTTAATTTTGGATATTCGGGCAAATAATTGTACAAGGTTTAAAAACTCAAAGTCTACTATGTTTTCTGTATTATTAAATGATATGTCAGGAATGTTTTTCAAGAGTTTAAATTGATATTTGCTGCTAGATTTGTTGGATGTTTAAGCATCTAATTTAGCAAATAAAAACGGAATAGGAAATGCTTGAAGGTTTTGGTAAGCAGGTTAGTGTAATAAATTATATATTGCGCTGGTTTACTTTTTGTTTATCCTTTTTTTTGATAAATAATAATTAGACCATGATAATCTATATGAGCTTAATTGTTTTACCGAAATAAGTTTTCTGTCTAAGCCAGATGTAGAGTCATTCATTTCTCGATGAGTATTTTTTCTACCTATAGCTAAATGGATAAACCAATTAAGCAAATATTAAAAGTGGTTGATAAAAGTATTTCAAACGGTGTTATTATAATTTTTCATAACAATAATTTATAGTGTCAATTAAGACACCGCTATCCATAATTAATTGTAATACTAAAGCATTTTTATATTCTTCTAAAAGGACCTAACAGCTCTTGCTGAGGGGTCAGTAAAATTAGTTCTGCCTTCAGTGGCTACTCCAGTTGTGAAATTAACATGATATGCAAAGTTAGCATTAGCTTTATTAAAACTAGAAGTCCAATAAAGTTCATTTCCTGTAGTAACAAAACCGCCTATTATAGTTCTGTTTTCATAAATTTTTAATAATTCATTCCTACTTGGTAAAAACCAATCTGAATATCCATTTAAACTTAAATTATAAGCAATAAATACAGCGCCTCCACTAACTTCTGGAGCTACTAACTCGGTATTGCTCTGCCCCGAACCAATATCAACAGGAGTTTCATACTGTGGTCCATTACCTTGACCATAAGTTCCATTGTTTACACGATTGCTTTGGTCTGAAGCTGAAATGATTAATCCATGCTGAACGTCGGCATCGAACCCAGGGTCTCCAGGCTGTAAAATATAACCAACAATACCGCCCTCATAAGAGTCTCCAACAGCCAATACGCTTCCTGTATAATTATATGCTCCATGTTTATTTACAGCACCACCTACACCTAAAGCGCCCTTTATACTTACAGCATCAAGATCTCCGGCATAGCTTACACCTCCATACTTAGTAACCACTTCCACTAATACATTAGTGATGTTTGATGATATTGATGTTGCCGCCAAACAAGCATTAGAGTTTTCATAATTTACAGCCACCGTTTTATTTCCATAGGACAACCATTTTAGAGTCAAATTATCATCTAAAACTGTTCCTCCTGATACTATAGAATAATCGGTATTCAAAACACCTGGAATACTCCAACTGTAATTTGTTTTGCCTGTTTCAGTAATATATGTTACATCGGTATTTATCGGAATGATTCCTGCTGGTTGTGTTGTAAAGCTTGGTGTTGGACGCGTATTTACAGTTACTA
>NZ_JAUFQP010000024.1:5000-13303 GCF_030409805.1 Algibacter miyuki
TTTTTTTTTTTTTTTTTTTTTTTTTTTTTTTTTTTTTTTTTTTTTTTTTTTTTTTTTTTTTTTTTTTTTTTTTTTTTTTTTTTTTTTTTTTTTTTTTTTTTTTTTTTTTTTTTTTTTTTTTTTTTTTTTTTTTTTTTTTTTTTTTTTTTTTTTTTTTTTTTTTTTTTTTTTTTTTTTTTTTTTTTTTTTTTTTTTTTTTTTTTTTTTTTTTTTTTTTTTTTTTTTTTTTTTTTTTTTTTTTTTTTTTTTTTTTTTTTTTTTTTTTTTTTTTTTTTTTTTTTTTTTTTTTTTTTTTTTTTTTTTTTTTTTTTTTTTTTTTTTTTTTTTTTTTTTTTTTTTGTTTTTTTTTTTTTTTTTTTTTTTTTTTTTTTTTTTTTTTTTTTTTTTTTTTTTTTTTTTTTTTTTTTTTTTTTTTTTTTTTTTTTTTTTTTTTTTTTTTTTTTTTTTTTTTTTTTTTTTTTTTTTTTTTTTTTTTTTTTTTTTTTTTTTTTTTTTTTTTTTTTTTTTTTTTTTTTTTTTTTTTTTTTTTTTTTTTTTTTTTTTTTTTTTTTTTTTTTTTTTTTTTTTTTTTTTTTTTTTTTTTTTTTTTTTTTTTTTTTTTTTTTTTTTTTTTTTTTTTTTTTTTTTTTTTTTTTTTTTTTTTTTTTTTTTTTTTTTTTTTTTTTTTTTTTTTTTTTTTTTTTTTTTTTTTTTTTTTTTTTTTTTTTTTTTTTTTTTTTTTTTTTTTTTTTTTTTTTTTTTTTTTTTTTTTTTTTTTTTTTTTTTTTTTTTTTTTTTTTTTTTTTTTTTTTTTTTTTTTTTTTTTTTTTTTTTTTTTTTTTTTTTTTTTTTTTTTTTTTTTTTTTTTTTTTTTTTTTTTTTTTTTTTTTTTTTTTTTTTTTTTTTTTTTTTTTTTTTTTTTTTTTTTTTTTTTTTTTTTTTTTTTTTTTTTTTTTTTTTTTTTTTTTTTTTTTTTTTTTTTTTTTTTTTTTTTTTTTTTTTTTTTTTTTTTTTTTTTTTTTTTTTTTTTTTTTTTTTTTTTTTTTTTTTTTTTTTTTTTTTTTTTTTTTTTTTTTTTTTTTTTTTTTTTTTTTTTTTTTTTTTTTTTTTTTTTTTTTTTTTTTTTTTTTTTTTTTTTTTTTTTTTTTTTTTTTTTTTTTTTTTTTTTTTTTTTTTTTTTTTTTTTTTTTTTTTTTTTTTTTTTTTTTTTTTTTTTTTTTTTTTTTTTTTTTTTTTTTTTTTTTTTTTTTTTTTTTTTTTTTTTTTTTTTTTTTTTTTTTTTTTTTTTTTTTTTTTTTTTTTTTTTTTTTTTTTTTTTTTTTTTTTTTTTTTTTTTTTTTTTTTTTTTTTTTTTTTTTTTTTTTTTTTTTTTTTTTTTTTTTTTTTTTTTTTTTTTTTTTTTTTTTTTTTTTTTTTTTTTTTTTTTTTTTTTTTTTTTTTTTTTTTTTTTTTTTTTTTTTTTTTTTTTTTTTTTTTTTTTTTTTTTTTTTTTTTTTTTTTTTTTTTTTTTTTTTTTTTTTTTTTTTTTTTTTTTTTTTTTTTTTTTTTTTTTTTTTTTTTTTTTTTTTTTTTTTTTTTTTTTTTTTTTTTTTTTTTTTTTTTTTTTTTTTTTTTTTTTTTTTTTTTTTTTTTTTTTTTTTTTTTTTTTTTTTTTTTTTTTTTTTTTTTTTTTTTTTTTTTTTTTTTTTTTTTTTTTTTTTTTTTTTTTTTTTTTTTTTTTTTTTTTTTTTTTTTTTTTTTTTTTTTTTTTTTTTTTTTTTTTTTTTTTTTTTTTTTTTTTTTTTTTTTTTTTTTTTTTTTTTTTTTTTTTTTTTTTTTTTTTTTTTTTTTTTTTTTTTTTTTTTTTTTTTTTTTTTTTTTTTTTTTTTTTTTTTTTTTTTTTTTTTTTGTTTTTTTTTTTTTTTTTTTTTTTTTTTTTTTTTTTTTTTTTTTTTTTTTTTTTTTTTTTTTTTTTTTTTTTTTTTTTTTTTTTTTTTTTTTTTTTTTTTTTTTTTTTTTTTTTTTTTTTTTTTTTTTTTTTTTTTTTTTTTTTTTTTTTTTTTTTTTTTTTTTTTTTTTTTTTTTTTTTTTTTTTTTTTTTTTTTTTTTTTTTTTTTTTTTTTTTTTTTTTTTTTTTTTTTTTTTTTTTTTTTTTTTTTTTTTTTTTTTTTTTTTTTTTTTTTTTTTTTTTTTTTTTTTTTTTTTTTTTTTTTTTTTTTTTTTTTTTTTTTTTTTTTTTTTTTTTTTTTTTTTTTTTTTTTTTTTTTTTTTTTTTTTTTTTTTTTTTTTTTTTTTTTTTTTTTTTTTTTTTTTTTTTTTTTTTTTTTTTTTTTTTTTTTTTTTTTTTTTTTTTTTTTTTTTTTTTTTTTTTTTTTTTTTTTTTTTTTTTTTTTTTTTTTTTTTTTTTTTTTTTTTTTTTTTTTTTTTTTTTTTTTTTTTTTTTTTTTTTTTTTTTTTTTTTTTTTTTTTTTTTTTTTTTTTTTTTTTTTTTTTTTTTTTTTTTTTTTTTTTTTTTTTTTTTTTTTTTTTTTTTTTTTTTTTTTTTTTTTTTTTTTTTTTTTTTTTTTTTTTTTTTTTTTTTTTTTTTTTTTTTTTTTTTTTTTTTTTTTTTTTTTTTTTTTTTTTTTTTTTTTTTTTTTTTTTTTTTTTTTTTTTTTTTTTTTTTTTTTTTTTTTTTTTTTTTTTTTTTTTTTTTTTTTTTTTTTTTTTTTTTTTTTTTTTTTTTTTTTTTTTGTTTTTTTTTTTTTTTTTTTTTTTTTTTTTTTTTTTTTTTTTTTTTTTTTTTTTTTTTTTTTTTTTTTTTTTTTTTTTTTTTTTTTTTTTTTTTTTTTTTTTTTTTTTTTTTTTTTTTTTTTTTTTTTTTTTTTTTTTTTTTTTTTTTTTTTTTTTTTTTTTTTTTTTTTTTTTTTTTTTTTTTTTTTTTTTTTTTTTTTTTTTTTTTTTTTTTTTTTTTTTTTTTTTTTTTTTTTTTTTTTTTTTTTTTTTTTTTTTTTTTTTTTTTTTTTTTTTTTTTTTTTTTTTTTTTTATTTTTTTTTTTTTTTTTTTTTTTTTTTTTTTTTTTTTTTTTTTTTTTTTTTTTTTTTTTTTTTTTTTTTTTTTTTTTTTTTTTTTTTTTTTTTTTTTTTTTTTTTTTTTTTTTTTTTTTTTTTTTTTTTTTTTTTTTTTTTTTTTTTTTTTTTTTTTTTTTTTTTTTTTTTTTTTTTTTTTTTTTTTTTTTTTTTTTTTTTTTTTTTTTTTTTTTTTTTTTTTTTTTTTTTTTTTTTTTTTTTTTTTTTTTTTTTTTTTTTTTTTTTTTTTTTTTTTTTTTTTTTTTTTTTTTTTTTTTTTTTTTTTTTTTTTTTTTTTTTTTTTTTTTTTTTTTTTTTTTTTTTTTTTTTTTTTTTTTTTTTTTTTTTTTTTTTTTTTTTTTTTTTTTTTTTTTTTTTTTTTTTTTTTTTTTTTTTTTTTTTTTTTTTTTTTTTTTTTTTTTTTTTTTTTTTTTTTTTTTTTTTTTTTTTTTTTTTTTTTTTTTTTTTTTTTTTTTTTTTTTTTTTTTTTTTTTTTTTTTTTTTTTTTTTTTTTTTTTTTTTTTTTTTTTTTTTTTTTTTTTTTTTTTTTTTTTTTTTTTTTTTTTTTTTTTTTTTTTTTTTTTTTTTTTTTTTTTTTTTTTTTTTTTTTTTTTTTTTTTTTTTTTTTTTTTTTTTTTTTTTTTTTTTTTTTTTTTTTTTTTTTTTTTTTTTTTTTTTTTTTTTTTTTTTTTTTTTTTTTTTTTTTTTTTTTTTTTTTTTTTTTTTTTTTTTTTTTTTTTTTTTTTTTTTTTTTTTTTTTTTTTTTTTTTTTTTTTTTTTTTTTTTTTTTTTTTTTTTTTTTTTTTTTTTTTTTTTTTTTTTTTTTTTTTTTTTTTTTTTTTTTTTTTTTTTTTTTTTTTTTTTTTTTTTTTTTTTTTTTTTTTTTTTTTTTTTTTTTTTTTTTTTTTTTTTTTTTTTTTTTTTTTTTTTTTTTTTTTTTTTTTTTTTTTTTTTTTTTTTTTTTTTTTTTTTTTTTTTTTTATTTTTTTTTTTTTTTTTTTTTTTTTTTTTTTTTTTTTTTTTTTTTTTTTTTTTTTTTTTTTTTTTTTTTTTTTTTTTTTTTTTTTTTTTTTTTTTTTTTTTTTTTTTTTTTTTTTTTTTTTTTTTTTTTTTTTTTTTTTTTTTTTTTTTTTTTTTTTTTTTTTTTTTTTTTTTTTTTTTTTTTTTTTTTTTTTTTTTTTTTTTTTTTTTTTTTTTTTTTTTTTTTTTTTTTTTTTTTTTTTTTTTTTTTTTTTTTTTTTTTTTTTTTTTTTTTTTTTTTTTTTTTTTTTTTTTTTTTTTTTTTTTTTTTTTTTTTTTTTTTTTTTTTTTTTTTTTTTTTTTTTTTTTTTTTTTTTTTTTTTTTTTTTTTTTTTTTTTTTTTTTTTTTTTTTTTTTTTTTTTTTTTTTTTTTTTTTTTTTTTTTTTTTTTTTTTTTTTTTTTTTTTTTTTTTTTTTTTTTTTTTTTTTTTTTTTTTTTTTTTTTTTTTTTTTTTTTTTTTTTTTTTTTTTTTTTTTTTTTTTTTTTTTTTTTTTTTTTTTTTTTTTTTTTTTTTTTTTTTTTTTTTTTTTTTTTTTTTTTTTTTTTTTTTTTTTTTTTTTTTTTTTTTTTTTTTTTTTTTTTTTTTTTTTTTTTTTTTTTTTTTTTTTTTTTTTTTTTTTTTTTTTTTTTTTTTTTTTTTTTTTTTTTTTTTTTTTTTTTTTTTTTTTTTTTTTTTTTTTTTTTTTCTTTTTTTTTTTTTTTTTTTTTTTTTTTTTTTTTTTTTTTTTTTTTTTTTTTTTTTTTTTTTTTTTTTTTTTTTTTTTTTTTTTTTTTTTTTTTTTTTTTTTTTTTTTTTTTTTTTTTTTTTTTTTTTTTTTTTTTTTTTTTTTTTTTTTTTTTTTTTTTTTTTTTTTTTTTTTTTTTTTTTTTTTTTTTTTTTTTTTTTTTTTTTTTTTTTTTTTTTTTTTTTTTTTTTCTTTTTTTTTTTTTTTTTTTTTTTTTTTTTTTTTTTTTTTTTTTTTTTTTTTTTTTTTTTTTTTTTTTTTTTTTTTTTTTTTTTTTTTTTTTTTTTTTTTTTTTTTTTTTTTTTTTTTTTTTTTTTTTTTTTTTTTTTTTTTTTTTTTTTTTTTTTTTTTTTTTTTTTTTTTTTTTTTTTTTTTTTTTTTTTTTTTTTTTTTTTTTTTTTTTTTTTTTTTTTTTTTTTTTTTTTTTTTTTTTTTTTTTTTTTTTTTTTTTTTTTTTTTTTTTTTTTTTTTTTTTTTTTTTTTTTTTTTTTTTTTTTTTTTTTTTTTTTTTTTTTTTTTTTTTTTTTTTTTTTTTTTTTTTTTTTTTTTTTTTTTTTTTTTTTTTTTTTTTTTTTTTTTTTTTTTTTTTTTTTTTTTTTTTTTTTTTTTTTTTTTTTTTTTTTTTTTTTTTTTTTTTTTTTTTTTTTTTTTTTTTTTTTTTTTTTTTTTTTTTTTTTTTTTTTTTTTTTTTTTTTTTTTTTTTTTTTTTTTTTTTTTTTTTTTTTTTTTTTTTTTTTTTTTTTTTTTTTTTTTTTTTTTTTTTTTTTTTTTTTTTTTTTTTTTTTTTTTTTTTTTTTTTTTTTTTTTTTTTTTTTTTTTTTTTTTTTTTTTTTTTTTTTTTTTTTTTTTTTTTTTTTTTTTTTTTTTTTTTTTTTTTTTTCTTTTTTTTTTTTTTTTTTTTTTTTTTTTTTTTTTTTTTTTTTTTTTTTTTTTTTTTTTTTTTTTTTTTTTTTTTTTTTTTTTTTTTTTTTTTTTTTTTTTTTTTTTTTTTTTTTTTTTTTTTTTTTTTTTTTTTTTTTTTTTTTTTTTTTTTTTTTTTTTTTTTGTTTTTTTTTTTTTTTTTTTTTTTTTTTTTTTTTTTTTTTTTTTTTTTTTTTTTTTTTTTTTTTTTTTTTTTTTTTTTTTTTTTTTTTTTTTTTTTTTTTTTTTTTTTTTTTTTTTTTTTTTTTTTTTTTTTTTTTTTTTTTTTTTTTTTTTTTTTTTTTTTTTTTTTTTTTTTTTTTTTTTTTTTTTTTTTTTTTTTTTTTGTTTTTTTTTTTTTTTTTTTTTTTTTTTTTTTTTTTTTTTTTTTTTTTTTTTTTTTTTTTTTTTTTTTTTTTTTTTTTTTTTTTTTTTTTTTTTTTTTTTTTTTTTTTTTTTTTTTTTTTTTTTTTTTTTTTTTTTTTTTTTTTTTTTTTTTGTTTTTTTTTTTTTTTTTTTTTTTTTTTTTTTTTTTTTTTTTTTTTTTTTTTTTTTTTTTTTTTTTTTTTTTTTTTTTTTTTTTTTTTTTTTTTTTTTTTTTTTTTTTTTTTTTTTTTTTTTTTTTTTTTTTTTTTTTTTTTTTTTTTTTTTTTTTTTTTTTTTTTTTTTTTTTTTTTTTTTTTTTTTTTTTTTTTTTTTTTTTTTTTTTTTTTGTTTTTTTTTTTTTTTTTTTTTTTTTTTTTTTTTTTTTTTTTTTTTTTTTGTTTTTTTTTTTTTTTTTTTTTTTTTTTTTTTTTTGTTTTTTTTTTTTTTTTTTTTTTTTTTTTTTTTTTTTTTTTTTTTTTTTTTTTTTTTTTTTTTTTTTTTTTTTTTTTTTTTTTTTTTTTTTTTTTTTTTTTTTTTTTTTTTTTTTTTTTTTTTTTTTTTTTTTTTTTTTTTTTTTTTTTTTTTTTTTTTTTTTTTTTTTTTTTTTTTTTTTTTTTTTTTTTTTTTTTTTTTTTTTTTTTTTTTTTTTTTTTTTTTTTTTTTTTTTTTTTTTTTTTTTTTTTTTTTTTTTTTTTTTTTTTTTTTTTTTTTTTTTTTTTTTTTTTTTTTTTGTTTTTTTTTTTTTTTTTTTTTTTTTTTTTTTTTTTTTTTTTTTTTTTTTTTTTTTTTTTTTTTTTTTTTTTTTTTTTTTTTTTTTTTTTTTTTTTTTTTTGTTTTTTTTTTTTTTTTTTTTTTTTTTTTTTTTTTTTTTTTTTTTTTTTTTTTTTTTTTTTTTTTTTTTTTTTTTTTTTTTTTTTTTTTTTTTTTTTTTTTTTTTTTTTTTTTTTTTTTTTTTTTTTTTTTTTTTTTTTTTTTTTTTTTTTTTTTTTTTTTTTTTTTTTTTTTTTTTTTTGTTTTTTTTTTTTTTTTTTTTTTTTTTTTTTTTTTTTTTTTTTTTTTTTTTTTTTTTTTTTTTTTTTTTTTTTTTTTTTTTTTTTTTTTTTTTTTTTTTTTTTTTTTTTTTTTTTTTTTTTTTTTTTTTTTTTTTTTTTTTTTTTTTTTTTTTTGTTTTTTTTTTTTTTTTTTTTTTTTTTTTTTTTTTTTTTTTTTTTTTTTTTTTTTTTTTTTGTTTTTTTTTTTTTTTTTTTTTTTTTTTTTTATTTTTTTTTTTTTTTTTTTTTTTTTTTTTTTTTTTTTTTTTTTTTTTTTTTTTTTTTTTTTTTTTTTTTTTTTTTTTTTTTTTTTTTTTTTTTTTTTTTTTTTTTTTTTTTTTTTTTTTTTTTTTTTTTTTTTTTTTTTTTTTTTTTTTTTTTTTTTTTTTTTTTTTTTTTTTTTTTTTTTTTTTTTTTTTTTTTTTTTTTTTTTTTTTGTTTTTTTTTTTTTTTTTTTTTTTTTTTTTTTTTTTTTTTTTTTTTTTTTTTTTTTTTTTTTTTTTTTTTTTTTTTTTTTTTTTTTTTTTTTTTTTTTTTTTTTTTTTTTTTTTTTTTTTTTTTATTTTTTTTTTTTTTTTTTTTTTTTTTTTTTTTTTTTTTTTTTTTTTTTTTTTTTTTTTTTTTTTTTTTTTTTTTTTTTTTTTTTTTTTTTTTTTTTTTTTTTTTTTTTTTTTTTTTTTTTTTTTTTTTTTTTTTTTTTTTTTTTTTTTTTTTTTTTTTTTTTTTTTTTTTTTTTTTTTTTTTTTTTTTTTTTTTTTTTTTTTTTTTTTTTTTTTTTTTTTTTTTTTTTTTTTTTTTTTTGTTTTTTTTTTTTTTTTTTTTTTTTTTTTTTTTTTTTTTTTTTTTTTTTTTTTTTTTTTTTTTTTTTTTTTTTTTTTTTTTTTTTTTTTTTTTTTTTTTTTTTTTTTTTTTTTTTTTTTTTTTTTTTTTTTTTTTTTGTTTTTTTTTTTTTTTTTTTTTTTTTTTTTTTTTTTTTTTTTTTTTTTTTTTTTTTTTTTTTTTTTTTTTTTTTTTTTTTTTTTTTTTTTTTTTGTTTTTTTTTTTTTTTTTTTTTTTTTTTTTTTTTTTTTTTTTTTTTTTTTTTTTTTTTTTTTTTTTTTTTTTTTTGTTTTTTTTTTTTTTTTTTTGTTTTTTTTTTTTTTTTTTTTTTTTTTTTTTTTTTTTTTTTTTTTTTTTTTTTTTTTTTTTTTTTTTTTTTTTTTTTTTTTTCTTTTTTTTTTTTTTTTTTTTTTTTTTTTTTTTTTTTTTTTTTAA
>NZ_JAUFQP010000005.1 GCF_030409805.1 Algibacter miyuki
ATTGTTTATAAAGAAATTGTTAGTGAAGGTACTAACTTCCCAGATTTTGATGCTGCTTTAGAAGCGTATCGCAACATTTAAGTTGAATTCGTATCATTGACAGTGATTAACTAAGTGTCCATACTTGTTTAAGAAATTGAAAGTTAGATAAAGTGTTTAATTTCTATAAATTATGAATGGCACTTTTGTTAGAGAGGGTTTTTTATGACTGAAGAAAATACAATTATGGAACGCTTATTCCATGCATTAGATGAAAAAGCTAAATCCTTAAATGAAGAGAATGGACAAAGCTTCATTGAAAATTTAGGGTTAGCTATGGAGGAAATTTATACCAATAAAAGAGATTTACTCGAACAAGCTACACTTCAAGATAGAAGAAAAGCATTTCAATTTGCATATTTAAGTTTAATGCAAGAAGAGAATATTCAAGCAAACCACCAAATTACTCCTGATTCAATAGGTTTAATACTTGGTTTCTTAGTTGAACGATTCATGCAAGATAAAGAGGAGATGCATGTTGTTGATATCGCTAGTGTGCTGGACACCTAAGTGCTTCTGTTAAGGAGGTACTTTCGGATAAAACAACGATGCATCATCTCATTGAAGTAGATCCAGTGTTATCTCGAGTAAGTGTACATTTAGCTAACTTCTTAGAAATTCCATTTGATGTATACCCTCAAGATGCTATTATGCCACTGCCTTTAGAAGAAGCAGATGTGGTAATTGGAGACTTCCCAATGGCTATTATCCAGTAGATGAGCGTAGTAAAGAAATGAAACTTGGCTTTGATGAGGGGCACAGTTACTCTCATTATTTATTAATTGAACAAGCTATAAATGCATTAAAAGGGCAGGTTATGCGTTTTTAGTCGTTCCAAGTAACATTTTTACTGGAGATAAAGTGAAACAGTTAGAAAAATTTATTGCTACAGATACTGAAATGCAAGCATTTTTAAATCTACCAACAACGTTATTTAAAAATGAAAAAGCACGAAAATCTATACTTATTTTACAGAAAAAACAACCTCAAGAGACTAAACCTGTTGAAGTCTTATTAGCTAATATTCCTGATTTTAAAAATCCACAGCAATTTCAAGGGTTTATTAGTGAATTAAATCAATGGATGGACACAAATCATACAAAAAAATAATCTGTAAACAATATAGTATTCAAACTGTAATAATGATAAAATGAACTGTGTGAAAAATATAACTAAACAAATGATGGAGGACAATGACCTATGTCAAAATTAATTTTGGCGGTAAATGCTGGTAGTTCATCTTTGAAATTCCAGTTAATCAGAATGCCGGAAGAAAGTTAGTAACCAAGGCGTCATCGAGCGTATTGGTTTAAGCGATTCTATTTTCACGATTGTAGTTGAAGGGGAAAAGCTTACTGACGTTAGAGATATAAATGATCATGAAGAAGCAGTTAATATTATGTTAGAAAGCTTTAAAGAACATCACATGATTGAAGATATCAATGAAATTGAAGGAACAGGTCACCGTGTAGTGCATGGGGAGAGAAATTTCCAAAATCAGTAGTTGTAACGGATGAGGTAGAGACTCAAATTGAGGAGTTAAGTGAGTTAGCTCCACTGCATAACCCAGCTAATCTAATGGAAATAAGAGCTTTTAAAAAGTTATTACCAAATATCCCTCATGTAGCTGTATTTGATACATCTTCCACCAAACAATGCCTGAACAAGCTTATTTATACAGTTTACCTTATCATTATTATGAAGATTATGGCATTCGTAAATATGGCTTCCATGGTACAAGTCATAAGTATGTATCTAGAAGAGCGGCAGACATTTTAGGAAGACCGATCGAAGATTTAAGATTATTTCTTGTCACATTGGTAATGGTGCGTCAATAGCTGCGATTGATGGCGGAGAATCAATTGATACATCTATGGGTTTCACGCATTAGCAGGTGTAACAATGGGTACACGTTCAGGTAATCTAGACCCAGCGTTGATTCCGTTTATTATGGAAAAGACTGGTAAAAATGCAGACGAAGTATTAAATATTTTGAATAAAGAATCCGGTTTACTAGGTTTAACTGGTACGTCAAGTGATTACGAGACTTAACTGAAGAAGCTAAACATGGACGTCATCGTGCACGTGTAGCACTTGATTTATTGCATCGAAGATTCATAAATACATTGGCTCTTATGCGGCTAGAATGCATGGCGTTGATTGTTATTGTATTCACAGCTGGTATAGGAGAAAATTCTCATATTATTCGAGGTAAAGTTCTAGAGGGACTTGAATTTATGGGTGTATATTGGGATCCGAAGAAAAATGAGAGTCTTCACGGAGATGAAGGGTATATTAACTATCCCCATTCCCCAGTAAAAGTATTAGTTGTACCAACTGACGAGGAAGTTATGATTTCTCGTGACGTTATCAAATATGGTGGGCTAAAAGAGGAATCATCTGAAGAACAAAGTGTTAACACTGAAACTAATAATTGATTAATAGGTAAAAGTATAACTTGTGATCGCATAACCATATGAATGGTTATGCGATTTTTAATTTTTAACTAGAGAGAGAAATAAATTAAGAAAGCCTATCAACGACTTTTATAATGACGTTGATAGGCTATTAAATGAATATATTCTTACTTTTAAATATTAAATTTAATCTTGATATCTTTCACGTAATCTAGGCGTAGCTACTTGTGGTTGGAAATCTTCAGGAATTTCTTCTGTACGTACAACTAAAACATCACATGGCGCGTGGCGTACGATTGCTTCTGATACTGAACCTACAATAAAACGTTCTACAGCATTTAAACCTGAAGTACCACTCATGATTAAATCAGCACCTACTTCATGTGCTAATTTTTTAGGGATAATCGCTTAGGTGAGCCAAATTCTAAACGTGTTTCTACATTTTTTACTCCTGCATTTGAAGCTACTTCTTTATAACCTTAAGTAACTCCTCAGAAAAATGTTTAGATTTCTCAGTGAACTGAGCATCATAGACTTCATAAGAAGAGTATGTTCTTGAATCGATTACATTTACAATTGTTAATTTTGCATCGTTACGTTTAGCAACTCCTACAGCTTTATTAAAAGCCCATTCTGCTTCGTGTGAACCGTCGACTGCGATTAAAATATTTTTATACGTAATCATCGCTCGTGCCCCCTTCATGTTTCTTAACTCTATTTTAACATAATTGACAGAATATTTAATTATCAATAATTACAAATTTGTGTATTTTTTATGATTGCGCTTTCAATACTTTCGCGTTAGGATGTAAGAGGAGGTGGATGGAATGAAAATTGGTATTCCAAAGGAAATAAAAAATAACGAGAACAGAGTGAGTTTATCACCAAGTGGCGTACATGCACTTGTAGAGCAAGGACATACAGTCTTTGTTGAAACAAACGCAGGACTAGGTTCATATTTTGAAGACGTTGACTACAAAGAAGCTGGAGCAGAGATCGTATCTGAACAGGCGAAAATATGGGATGTAGATATGGTAGTCAAAGTTAAAGAACCATTAGAATCTGAATATCAATTCTTTAAAGAGGGGTTAATTCTCTTCACTTATTTACATTTAGCTAATGAAGAGAAATTAACTCAAGCTTTAGTAGATAATAAAGTTATTGGTATTGCATACGAAACAGTGCAATTACCTGATAAATCATTACCATTATTATCACCTATGAGCGAAGTTGCCGGAAGAATGTCAACTCAAATCGGAGCTGAGTTCTTACAAAAAGTTAACGGCGGCATGGGAATATTACTCGGTGGCGTACCAGGTGTACCTAAAGGAAAGTAACAATTATAGGTGGAGGTCAAGCCGGTACTAACGCAGCTAGATTGCTTTAGGCTTAGGCGCTGATGTCACTGTGCTTGATGTTAATCCAAAACGTTTACAAGAACTTGATGACTTATTTAATGGAAGAGTACATACAATTATGTCCAATCCACTAAATATTGAAATGTTCGTTAAAGATAGTGACTTAGTTATTGGTGCTGTACTTATTCCAGGTGCTAAAGCTCCAACTTAGTCACTGAAGATATGATTAAGCAAATGAAAGCAGGATCAGTGATAGTAGATATCGCTATTGACCAAGGTGGTATTTTCGAGACAACTGATAAAATTACTACACATGACGATCCTACTTATACAAAACATGGTGTTGTTCACTATGCTGTGGCTAATATGCCTGGCGCTGTACCACGTACATCAACATTAGCTTTAAATAATGCTACATTACCTTTTGCGCAAACTTTAGCTAATAAAGGTTATCGTGAAGCGTTTAAATCAAATCATGTGTTATCCTTAGGATTAAATACTTACAAAGGTCATGTTACGAATAAGGGTGTAGCTGAAGCGTTTAACTTAGAATATACTTCTGTTGAAGATGCGCTTAATCAATAATTAAAAAGAAACTCGGCTAGGTACTAACTTAGCCGAGTTTTATAATGCTTAAATTATTATTTTTGATATTTTGTAAGGATTTCATATCCGTTTTCAGTCACTAGTATATCGTCTTCGATTCTAACACCTGCAACATCAGGGACGTAAATGCCTGGTTCTATAGTTATCACCATTCCGCTTCTAAAGGGTTCTCATTGGCACTGGAAACGTCTTGATATTCGTGTTCTTCTAATCCTAAGCCGTGGCCCAATCGATGAGGGAAATAGTCGCCGTATCCCGCTTCGCTAATAATATCTCGAGCAATTTTATCAATGTTTTTAATCATTACTCAGGTTTGATAGCCTCAATCGCAGATTGCTCAGCTTTCAATACGGTTTTATAAATATTTTGAGCATCTTCGCTAGGGTTACCAAATTTTACCGTTCTCGTCATATCACTACAATAATGCTCGTAAACAACACCTAAATCAAATAAAAACATACTCATTTTGTTTTAACTTTCTATTACCAGGTGTTCCGTGAGGAGAAGCAGCATGATCCCCGAATAGTACCATAGTGTCAAAACTCATTTCGTTAACACCATATTTTTTATTTCATTTTCAATATGATTCACGACATCTCGTTCTTCAA
>NZ_JAUFQP010000014.1 GCF_030409805.1 Algibacter miyuki
TTCAACGAATCACTTTTTCAACCTGACCTGATGGCATAAAAACCATGTCGATCCCTGCAGCCAGCCTCTCTACTGACCAGGCGTTACCGTCTTTTTACTACGGAAGACAGACAAAGCCGTTATTCGCGGTGGAATCCCTGTTATCTGCGTTCCTGCCCGCCAGCTCACCCTTTGCGCTGCCGCGATCGACCTTTATCGTTTTCCGCCGACCCAGGCTGAATCCGGATTAATTCTGCTCGAAGAGGGGATTGCCTCGCTATGCCATGCGGAAAACAACATGGTGATATCAACGATATTTGCCCCTTCGCTATTGGGATTAATCGATGGTTACGGCGTCTTTAACGTTATTCCGGAAAACACACCACTGCTCTCTGTTTGCTGAGACAGATTTGCGCGGACGCTGGATAGGACACCAGGCGCGGTCGAGATCCTCAATGCGCAAAACCTGTGGCAGGAGATGGCCCATGTTCTGGCGCAGCGGCTGATGGTGTTGAGCATGCGTTCGCAGGAGATGGTGGGGGTGGATTCTTATCCGATGGTGCGAACCCTACTAACAGAGCTGGCGGACTACCCGGAGGAGTATCGTCGCCAAATTAATGCGTTAAGCTTTATACAGCGCCGCACCAACCTGTCGCGCAGCCGTGTTATGTCGATTCTGGCAGAGCTGCGCAAGGTGGTTACATTACGGTCCATCGCGGGGTGCTGGAAAAGATAACCCGCACGCTTCCCGCCCACTTTTAAACCCGCGCGTCGGAGGGGCGTGATTTTCCCACCCCTCGTCAGCCGGTGGGCTAAGGCTCAACCGGCGTCAGAAAGTCCAGCCGCAGCGGCTCAGCCAGCAGAGACTCCATCTGCGTCATAAACGCCTGAAAATAGGGCATCGCGACATGGGCATCGAGGGCGTCCTGTCCCTGCCACGCCTCGCACATATAGAAGGTGTCCGGCGCGTCGCGCAGCTGAAACAGGGCATAGTCGAGGTTGCCCGGCTCCTGTCTCGTCGGCAGGAGCAGCGCCTGCAGGGCCTGGCGCAGGGCGTCCGTTTGGCCCGGTTTCGCCTTGAGCACGGCGATAAGCGATATCATCTTAAAACCCCTCCAGCACGATCTTGCCGACGGCGCGTCCGGTTCCAGCTGGCGATGCGCTTTCTGCAGATTGGCGGCGGTGATGGCGCCGTAGTGTCGCCAAGGGTGGTTTTGATAGTGTGGTTGTCGATCAGCGCCGCCACGCGGGTGAGCAGCTGATGCTGGGCGATCATATCATCCGTCTCAAACATTGAACGGGTGAACATAAATTCCCAGTGCAGGGACAGGCTTTTCGCTTTCAGCGGCACCACGTCCAGGGTCTCGGGTCATCAATCAGCGCCAGCTTGCCCTGCGGGGCGAGGGCGTCGATCAGCGCGTTGAAGTGCTGCTCGGTATTGGTCAGGCTGGCGACATGGGTTACCGACGTGATACCAATGCGCGCCAGCTCGTCGGCGAGCGGCTTGCTGTGATCGATCACATGGTGCGCGCCCGCCTCGCGGACCACTGCTGGCTCTCGGGACGCGAGGCGGTGCCGATCACCGTCATGGCGGTCAGTTTACTGGCCAGCTGGGTCAGGATAGACCCCACGCCGCCCGCCGCGCCGACGATTAGCAGCGTGTCGCCCGCATTGCCGCCTTCCTCAACGCCGAGACGGTGAAACAGCAGCTCCCAGGCGTGATCGCCGTCAGCGGCAGCGCGGCGGCGGAGGCATTATCGAGGGTGCGCGGTTTGTGCGCCACCAGGCGCTCATCCACCAGCTGATATTCACTGTTGCTGCCGGCCCGGCCAGCGCGCCGGCGTACCAGACCTCGTCCCCGGCGCGAACAGCGTCACTTCCTCACCGACGGACTGCACCACGCCAACGGCGTCCCAGCCCAGCACCCGCGGCGTGTCACCCTGAAAGCCGGCGCGCACTTTGGTGTCTACCGGATTGACCGAGATAGCCTTCACAGCGACCAGCAGATCACGCCCGTGGGCGGTGGGGATCGGCAGGTCGATCTCGGTTAAAGAAGGGATGTTGTTGCCGTCAGCGGCGGCTTGAGTAATGGCGATAGCTTTCATAACTGCTCCGGTCTGTGATTCGGGTGAATGAAAAGATGGAGCCATCGTAGACCGCTGCTGGGAGGGGAAAAACGGGCTAACGGCAATAACAGTTATATGCAGAAAGTGAAAATCAGCCCACCTGATAGAAGTCGAGCATCACCCCATCCTGGGTCCGGCCACCGGCGCAAATAAACAGCGAGGTGGTTAGCCAGCTGAGCGCGGGAGCATCCACCTCAAAGGTGGGCACGGTGCGAAAATAGATGGCTTCTGGCGGAATATCGCTAAAAAAGCGCATATCGTCGGCGAAAAGCTGGTCATGATACTGGCCGGCACGCGGCGGATGCCATTGTTTTCCACATAGACCGTGCCTTCCGCCACCTGCAGGGCATAGCGGGCGGACAGCCTGCAGGTGCCGTCGGGTTCGATTATCTGGCTGTCGACGCCGCCGGGCAGCACGTGGCCGCGAAGTTGACCCGAGACGCTGCCGCCGACAATCGGGATCAGCTGGCGCTTACCGGTCTGCGGGCTGCGGGAGACGATTATCGGTTTATCAACCTGGATGGTAATGGAAAAACAGTGTCTGAGTTCGGGGGTCATTATGGCTCTCCTGTTTCGGTTGGTAACGGCACGCGGCCACCGCACCAGTGTAACGGGTTTTTGCGAGAGACAAAATAACGCAGGGTTTGGATGAAAATGATTGGCTGGGATGATGAGTTGGGGGGGGCTCAGGTTGGTAGGGAGTGGCTGTGGGGGAGCAGGGGCAAACTGGCGGAAGATCACAGGAGTTGAAACCTGCCCGGGACCGCTGGCGGCCCCAACTGGATTTGAGTCCAGCCACCTCACCGGAGATGACGATCTTCCGCGCCTCGATTGCTACATGGAGGCGGGGCGCATTATAGCTACTTTCAGCCGTTTACCACATACCTAAACGCACTTTTTACTGTTAAAACTGGACTTTACAGAACAGTCCTGGACAAATCCTCACAAAATCCGTGAGTTACACTTTTTCACTCCTGTTCCCTACCACGATCACAGAAAACAAGAAACGTAATCTGATAACGAGATATCGCAATTCATCTTAGTGCGGCAAAGGTTACAAAAACCGTAACCGGTACCAACCCTCGGTGCCGCTAAGGGAATAGTGCGCATATGAAAGATCACATTTTGTCGTCAAAGAGAAAATTGGTTACGGCATGGGTGATGCCGCCAGCCACATTATTTTTGATAACGTCATGTTGTATATGATGTTTTTCTACACTGATATTTTTGGTATCCCCGCCGGCTTTGTCGGCACCATGTTCCTGCTGGCGCGCGCGCTGGACGCGATTTCCGACCGTGTATGGGTCTGCTTGCCGACCGTACCCGCAGCCGCTGGGGTAAGTTCCGCCCATGGATCCTCTTCGGCGCCATCCCGTTCGGCCTCGTCTGCGTGCTGGCCTACAGCTCGCCGGATTTAAGCCACAACGGCAAGCTGATCTACGCCGCCGTGACCTACACGCTGCTGACCCTGCTCTACACCGTGGTGAATATCCCCTACTGCGCGTCGGCGGCGTGATCACCGACAACCCGACCCAGCGCATCTCGCTGCAGTCCTGGCGCTTCGTGCTGGCGACGGCGGGGGGCATGCTCTCCACCGTGCTGATGATGCGCTGGTCAACTTTATCGGCGGCGAAGACAAAGCGCTCGGCTTCCAGGGGGGCATCGCGGTGCTGTCGGTGATTGCCTTCCTGATGCTGGCCTTCTGCTTCTTTACCACCAAAGAGCGTGTCGAAGCGCCGCCGAGCAGTACCTCGATGCGTGAAGACCTGCGCGATATCTGGCGCAATGACCAGTGGCGGGTGGTCGGCGTGCTCACCATCCTCAATATCCTCGCGGTCTGCGTTCGCGGCGGCGCGATGATGTATTACACCACCTGGATCATGGGCTCGGCGGCGCTGTTCACGCCTTCTCACGACCTACTGCGTCGGCAACCTGATGGCTCGGCGCTGGCGAAACCGCTGACCGACTGGAAATGCAAAGTCAGCGTCTTCTGGTGGACCAACGCCTCCTGGCGGTGCTCAGCGTGGCGATGTTCTTCGTACCGATGGACGCCGAAATCACCATGTTTGTCTTTATCTTCGTCATTGGCGTACTGCACCAGCTGGTGACGCCAATCCAGTGGGTAATGATGTCCGACACCGTCGACTACGGCGAATGGTGTAACGGCAAACGCCTGACCGGCATCAGCTTCGCCGGTACCCTGTTTGTGCTCAAGTTAGGGCTGGCGCTGGGCGGCGCGCTGATCGGCTGGATGCTGGCCGGCGGCGGCTATGATGCCGCCGCTAAAACCCAGAACAGCGCCACCCTCACATCATTATCGCCTTGTTCACCCTCGTTCCGGCGGTGTGCTACCTGCTGAGCGCGGTGATCGCCAAACGCTACTACACGCTGAAAACGCCGTTCCTGAAAAAAATGATGGCCGAGCTGGCCGAGGGCGCGCGTCGCAACGAACAAGATTTCACCGCCGCCCCGATCGACAAAGAATGGCAAAACTAAGAGGACGTTTTAATGAAAATCAGTGATGGAAACTGGCTCATTCAACCAGGGCTCAAACCTGATCCAACCCGTACAGGTTACGAGTGGAGCAGCAGGGGAATGAAATGGTGGTCTATGCGCGCCGCGCGATGTCCGCGAACGCGCCTGGCAGCTGGATACGCCATTGTTCACCCTGCGCTTTTTCTCGCCGCAGGAAGGGATAATCGGCGTGCGTATGGAGCACTTCCAGGGCGCGCTGGATAACGGCCCGCACTATCCGCTGAACGTGCAGAAAGACGTCCATGTCGAAATAGAAATACGGCCGGGTTCGCCGAGCTGAAAAGCGGCAGCCTCAGCGTGCGGGTGACTAAAGGCGAATTCTGGGGGCTGGATTTTCTGCGCGACGGCCTGCGTATCACGGTAGCCAGCTAAAAAACAACGGCTACGTGCAGGATAGTAAGACCCAGCGCAACTACATGTTTGAGCGCCTCGACCTCGGCGTCGGCGAAACCGTCTACGGCCTCGGCGAGCGCTTTACCGCCCTGGTGCGCAACGGCCAGACGGTAGAAACCTGGAACGAGGACGGCGGCACCAGCACCGAGCAATCCTACAAAAATATCCCGTTCTATCTGACCAACCGCGGCTACGGCGTGCTGGTCAACCATCCGCAGCGCGTCTCCTTCGAGGTGGGCTCGGAGAAAGTCTCTAAAGTCCAGTTCAGCGTTGAAGGCGAATACCTCGAGTACTTCGTCATCGACGGCCCGACGCCGAAAGCGGTGCTTAACCGCTATACGCAGTTCACCGGCCGCCCGGCGCTGCCGCCGGCATGGTCGTTTGGTCTGTGGCTGACGACCTCGTTCACCACCAACTATGACGAAGCGACGGTGAATAGCTTCATCGACGGTATGGCTGAGCGCCATCTGCCGCTGCACGTCTTCCACTTCGACTGCTTCTGGATGAAGGCCTTCCAGTGGTGCGATTTGAATGGGATCCGCTAACTTTCCCGGACCCGGAAGGATGATCAAGCGCCTGAAGGAGAAAGGGCTGAAGGTCTGCGTGTGGATCAACCCGTACATCGGTCAGCGCTCGCCGGTGTTCAAAGAGCTGAAAGAGAAGGGTTATCTGCTGAAGCGTCCGGACGGTTCGCTGTGGCAGTGGGATAAGTGGCAGCCGGGCTGGCGATTTATGACTTCACCAATCCGGAAGCCCGCCAGTGTACGCTGACAAACTAAAAGGCCTGGTGGCGATGGGGGTCGATTGCTTCAAGACCGACTTTGGCGAGCGTATCCCGACCGACCGTCCAGTGGTTTGATGGTTCCGATCCGCAGAAAATGCACAACCACTACGCCTTCATCTATAACGAGCTGGTGTGGAAGGTGCTGAAAGAGACCGTCGGCGAGCAGGAGGCGGTGCTGTTCGCCCGCTCCGCCTCGGTGGGCGCGCAGCAGTTCCCGGTGCACTGGGGCGGCGACTGCTACGCCAACTACGAATCGATGGCGGAAAGCCTGCGCGGCGGGCTGTCGATCGGCATGTCCGGCTTTGGTTTCTGGAGTCACGATATCGGCGGTTTCGAAAACACCGCGCCGGCCCACGTCTACAAGCGCTGGTGCGCCTTCGGCCTGCTCTCCAGCCACAGCCGGCTGCACGGCAGCAAATCCTATCGGGTGCCATGGGCCTACGATGACGAGTCCTGCGACGTGGTACGCCACTTCACGCAGCTGAAATGCCGCATGATGCCGTATCTCTATCGTCAGGCAGCGCTGGCCAACGAGTTCGGCACGCCGATGCTGCGCGCGATGTGCTCGAGTACCCGGACGATCCGGCCTGCGACTATCTCGACCGCCAGTATATGCTGGGCGATTCGGTCCTGGTGGCGCCGGTGTCTCCGAGGCCGGCGAAGTGCAGTTTTATCTGCGGAAGGGCGCTGGACGCATCTGTGGCATAACGATGAATTGCCGGGTAGCCGCTGGCATAAGCAGCATCACGATGCGCTGAGCCTGCCGGTCTACGTTCGCGACAACAGCCTGCTGGCGCTGGGCAACAATGACCAGAAGGCGGATTACGCCTGGCATGAGGGCACCGCCTTCCAGCTGTTCCACCTTGAGGATGGACGCGAGGCACGCTGTGACGTTCCGGCGGCAGACGGCTCGACGATCTTCACCCTGAAGGCCAGGCGCCAGGGCAACGCCATCGCCGTGAGCGGCGAAGGCGAGGCCCGCGGCTGGACGTTATGTCTGCGCAATATCCCGCAGGTCGCGGGCGTGCAGGGCGGTACGCAGACCGGTAGCGAATGGGGGGTGGTGGTGAGCGCCGAGGGCAATACGCTGCCGATTACGTTGTAAATAGGTAACAGCAGCAGCCCTCTTCGCCAGGCGGAGAGGGTTTTTTTTATTCCATTTTTGTACAAAAAGTAACGTTCATTTCATAGTGTGACTCAGGCCGCAGACGCGGTTGTCGAAACGGTGTTAGCGTATTCTGCCGCTGAGAGGAGCCCGCCATGGACGTAGAAAATATCTTCGTGACGTGAAGCTAAGCAAAACGGAAATGACCGTGCTGCGCTTTATTCAGAACGACCCGGAGCAGTGTATCCGCCAGGGAGTTCGCGCTGTGGCCGAACAGTGCTACAGCAACCCCTCTTCCCTGGTCCGGATGGCAAAGAAACTGAAGTTCAGCGGCTGGCTGGAGCTGGTCTATTTCATCAAGTTCAATATCACCATGCCGAAGCTCGATGTCACCAACGATATCGACTACATGAGCGTTCAGCCGGAAGAAGCGCTGACGCCGCTGCTGGCAAGCCTTAAACAGCAGCGCATCCTGATCCACGGCAGCGGCTTTTCACAGCTGATCGCCCAGTATATTTACAACAAGTTTCTCGTCACCGGCGTGAATGCCAGCCTGGCGCTGTGGCCCGATTACGAAATCCTCGAAACAGAAAAACGCCGCCTGCTTCGACTCCATCTGGAATCATTTCTAAATCCGGGCGCAGCAGCTCGGCGCTCAACTGGTTAAGGCCCTGGAGGGGAAGGAGATTAATCTGGTCTGCTTTACCGGCGACTACCAAAGCCCGCTGGCGCAGGCCGCGGATACGGCGTTTATTATTCACGACCCGCAGAAGTTCGATGATGATATTTACTGGAGCAAACCCGTTTTTCGGCTACTGCATCTTAGGCTTTGAGCGACTATTGAAGATGTGGTTTACCAGTCTACGTAGCAATAGTTAGCCCCCGCTAAGCGCGGTGCGAGCGGGGGGAATCCCATCGGCAGCGGATTACCGCCAGGCGGCGAACTGCTCATCGTCGAGATAGGCTTCGACCAGGGTTTTCGCCAGCGAATAGGAACCGATCAGCGGGTGCGCCATCAGCGCCCGCACCGCCAGCGATTTATCCTGCTGCAGGATCGCCGCCACCGCCAGCCGCTCATACTCTTTCACGCAGGCAATCATTCTTCTGCGCCGTCGGTACCTTCACCGGCGTCACCGGCTTGAGGCCATCCCGGCTCAGGTCGCAGCTGATCTCGATCCACGTCGTCCGGGCGCAAAAAGTCGAGCGTGTCGTGATTCTGGATCGACACCACGATCCGCTTGGTGGTGGTGCTGTTTCACCGCTTCCAGGATATCCAGCGCCACTCCGGCATAGCCGCCGGTGTCCGGCTCTTCGATAAACTGGCGCAGCGTCAGCGGTTCGCGGGTGTGGA
>NZ_JAUFQP010000018.1 GCF_030409805.1 Algibacter miyuki
TCTGCGTCCGCTTGGAATTCCAACGGTTACTGACCGTATTGCACAGACTACTGTAACAATGATTCTGGAACCTATGTTGGATAATATTCCATAAGGATTCCTATGGTTATCGTCCCAACAAAGTGCTAAGGATGCCATCGGCACTGCCAGAGCAAGATGTTGGAAACATGATTGGGTTCTGGATGTGGATATTAAAGGTTTCTTCGATAATATCCCACATGATCTGTTAATGAAAGCGGTTCGTAAGCATACGGAGAGTAAATGGATTCTTCTCTACATAGAGAGGTGGCTTAAGGGCCAGTACAACAAACCGACGGTACCCTGGCAGAACGAACGAAGGGTACGCCACAAGGGGCTGTCATCAGTCCGCTTCTAGCGAACCTTTTCCTTCATTACTGTATGGACGAATGGTTGAGACTAAATATCCTTCCTGTCCTTTTGAACGGTATGCCGATGATAGTGTGATACACTGCAAAACTGAGGCACAGCTATGGATCTTCAGTTGAAACTGAGCGAAAGGTGAAGGCATGCGGATTGGAAATGCATCCGGAGAAAACTAGAATAGTTACTGCGGGAAAGCAAATCCGATAATAAACACCAACTTTTATTGCATTCGACTTTCTGGGATACACTTTTAGAAGGCGGAAAGCTAAGAATAAGCAGGGGGAATACTTTACAAGTTTCCTTCCAGCGATAAGCAATAAGGCCAGGTCGCCATCCGCGATAAAATGCGGACGTGGCAGCTACATAGGAAAGGTGGAAGTGACCTTAAAGGTCTAGCCTCTATGATCAACCCTGTTCTAAGAGGATGGATCAATTACTATGGTGCTTTTTACAAGACCGAACTCTATGGGGTCTTCAACACATGAACCGGCTACTGGCAAGGTGGGCGATGCGGAAATACAAAAGGCTGAGAAGACGAAAAGTTAAAGCAATAAGATGGATGTCGGAAATCTCTGAGAGAAACCCTCATCTCTTTGAGCATTGGCGTATTGGAATCAGACCATTAGGTGGATAATAACAGCCGTGTAAGGCGAGAGTCTTACGACGGTTGTGTGAGAGGTTCGGACTGAAATTTCCCTATCTACTCGACTAGTACTGCATTACAAATGCAGGAAGGACCAAATGTTAGGATGGCAAAGGAAACAGGAAGTTTATGGCAGAGCGATTACAGCGGAACCACGTTAGAGAACTGCTTATATGAGGGTAGGACGGAATCCGAGAGTAGATTATAAGAGGAGCCGAGCCGTGCAACTAATGTGCACAATGCCTGGGAAGGAGTTTTTTTTTAGTATTATGCTTGAAGAAATATTAGACATCCGAAATGTACAAAGAGCCTTTAGGCGGGTTACTGCCAATAAGGGAGCGAGTGGTATTGATGGTATGCAGACCGATGAACTTCGCGACTACCTGAATATTAACTGGCAGACATTACGGTCTTGTATTTTATCAGGTGATTACCGGCCAAGTGCTGTTCGAAAGGTAGAAAATACCCAAAAACGGTGGAGGCAATAGGATGCTTGGTATCCCTACGGTCATTGACCGGTTAATTCAGCAGTCCATTTTCCAATGGCTGAGCCCGAAGTACGAGGGCGACTTTTCTTCCAACAGTTATGGTTTCCGTCCGGGTCGCAATGCCCATCAGGCAGTACTCAAGGCACAGGAATACCTTAATTCAGGTTACACCTGGTTGTTGAGCTGGATCTGGACAAATTCTTTGATCGGGTGAACCATGACAAACTGATGTACCTATTATCGGGAAAGATAAAGGATAAGCGGACTTTGAAAACTTATCCGCCTTTACCTGAGTACTGGCATCATGGAGGACGGATTGGTCAGCCCAGAACAGAAGGAATGCCCCAAGGCAGTCCATTTAGCCCACTTTTATCAAATATATCCTTCACGAATTAGATACGAAGCTTGAAGAGCGTGGGCATCATTTCGTTCGGTATGCTGATGATTGCAGTGTTTATTTAAGAAGCAGGAAGTCAGCTCATCGAGTGATAGCAAGTATTTCAGTTTATCTGGAAGATTGCCTGAAACTGAAGGTTAACAAGGAGAAGAGTAAGGTGAGCAGGCCAAGCCAGAGCAGTCTGCTTGATTTCATTCTATGGCAGCAAAGCGGGATGGAAGATGCGTATTGCAGCGAAATCTATAAGTGCCATCAAGGAGAAAATAAGGGAGCATACCAGGCGTAACCGACCGGTTCCATTAAATGAAAGAACAACAAAGCTTAAGGAGATTATTCACGGATGGGTAACTATTTCTCTATTGCGGAAGCAAAGAGTCAAATGGTTAAACTGGACGAGATGTAAGAACCAGACTGCGGATTGTTCTATGGAAACAATGGAAAAGTATAACTGGTAGAGCGAGGAACCTAATGAAGATGGGTGTGGTAAAACTGAGGGCTTATCAGTTGGCAAACACCCGCAAGGGTTATTGCAGAACTGCAAACAGCCCCACATTGCTTACAACCCTTGACAAAAAGTTCTTTATAGGTCTTGGACTAGATGGATTTGGTACTTATTACTATTGAAACTACACACCAAACGAAGTTATTCTAACAAAACCGCTGTATACCGAACGGTACGTACAGTGGTGTGAGAGGACAGATAGGGAAATAATCCCTATCTTCCTACTCGACTCTTTAAAAAAATAGATTTAATAACCTGGGTTTTGAATTAATTTTTTGTTTGCATCCATCTCTCTTTGAGGGATTGGGAAAACTAAGTTATTTGCATTCCAGGCTATAGAGCCAATATTTGTTTGTTTCTCTTTGCATCGTGTAAAGCGAAGCCTCGAAAGCAAGTTCTAATTTGCGTTCATTAAGAATGTCAGCAAGTGTGGCAGTCGTTGTTGTTAATCGTGCTCTGCTTCTCACAACTGCTAATCTTGTAGAGGTGTTCTGCCTCCCACTGGTGCTGCTGGCGCTAAACGGACGTTGCATTCGGCTCTTATCAGATACATTTCTGATAACTCATCACAGGAACATTTCATATAAACATTAGCATATTTCGAGGTGTAGATATCCACCATCATCATAAAAAGCATTGATACGATCGTCATTGGCGGCATAAGTAGCATCAATCCAGTCTTGAGATATTACAGCGTCACCTCTACCTCCGTAGGTGAAGATCCGTAAAATTCATTAAAGCCATTAAAGCCAGTTAGAGTGTAACCTGCATTGCAAAAATATCTTCTGATGAATTAACTCCAGGAGTTGATCCATTGCAGGAAAGGCATCAATAAATGCAGCATTTAAGAATAATTATTTGAAGTAATTACTCTATTTGCCGCCGCCGCTGCCGCTGCATAATTACCCATTTGCAAGTATAGCCTTGCTAGCATACCTGCTGCTGCAGATTTGGTTGCGAAAAAACCATTTGTGGCAGGCAATTTAGCCTCTGCGTCTGTTAAATCAGCAATTGCTTGAGTGTAAACTGCTGCAACAGTTGCTCTGGCAACATAGCTAGCGTCGTTTACCTCTGTTGTTGGCGTTAAACAATGGGTACACCCAGATTGGTTGTAGGGCTTCCGTCATTATATGCCTTTCCGAATAATCTTACCAGTTCAAAATAAGAAGCACCTCTAATAAATTTAGCTTCACCTTCTACTTTATTTTGTTTTGCTGCATCAACTTTATTTATGCAGATATTACATTATTTGCATCATTTATTGCTGTGTAGCCGGCAGCCCAAACATTATTACGTAAGAGTTTGTTTTTAAAAGCGATTGTTAATGGTTTGGGTAAGCTCTTCATAAGTTCCAAACCATTCAATAGCATTAGTATTGGCTAAAAAATCGGCCATTAAAAATGGGCGACCACCATAAAATTCTGCTTCCAAATTCTGAGTACGCACCAACTAAGCAACCTCAACATCCTTTGATGTTAATAGCGCCTTGCTTTGCTCAATTGTATCAACTGGATTTATTTCCAAAGCTTTTTGCAAGAAGATGCTGAAGCTATAAGGGTTGAAGCAATTATTAAATTATATATATAGTCTTTTTCATAATGATTCTGTTATAGAATTATAGGCCAATGTTTATACCGAAGATATTACTCTTGGTTGCGGAGCTGAATAGAAATCTACACCTTGATTAATGTTTTGTAGATTGATAATCGGCATTTACCTCTGGATCCCATCCTTTGTAACCTGTAATGTTGCTAGGTTTGAGCGGTAGCAAATAACCTAAGTTTACTTAGTTTAAGTTTGCTTAAAACTTCTGGGGTAAATGTGTAACCTAATGTCAGAGTTTTTAAACGGATGTACTTTCCATCAGACAAATATCTAGTAGAGTTACCAACGCCATTGCCATATCCTAAACGAGCTCAGGAACCTGTGTAACATCTCCAGGTTTATTCCAGTAATCTATTTGGTCTGCTGTTTGGTTGTCATAAACCATTAGACGCACTGGCGCTCATATATGACCCACCACCATTATAAATTTTATTACCACTCACTCCTTGTAAAAACACACCTAAATCAAAGTTTTGAATGAGAATGTGTTGTTTTTCCAAAAGTATATTTTGGATTAGGATTACCAGCAAAAATTCTTTTGCGCCAGGTTAATGTCGTTTGTTGTTGTTCTGTCGACGTTACCATTTGCATCAACGGTATTTAGATAATAAGTAGCATCACCATTTGCTGGATTAACACCTGCATATTCTGGAAGATAAAAAACGCCTATTGGTTGACCAGATATGGCCGCATTAATTTCGTTGGTGTTTAAAACCTGACCACCTAAATCAGTAATTTTATTATTGTTAATGGCTGCAGTTAATGCGGTAGACCATTTAAAAGCGCCCACGAATTTTCTGTATTAATACCCAGTTCATAACTGTATTGGTTAATTTACCTAAATTCTGAGTTTTTGTTGCAAAAACCAGTTGTTTGAGGAATTGGAACATTCAACAATAATTCGGTAGTCTTTTTCTGATAGTAATCGAAAGTTGCTGAAACTCTATTTTTAAGAATACCAAAATCTAAACCAAGGTCTAATTGAGTTGTTTCTCCCAGGTTAAATCAGGGTTGCAATCTTGAAGGTATTTGTCCAGCCAAACCCCCATAAGCTCCAGTACCACTAAAATAAACGCGTGCAGAATAGTTCCCAATTTCTGCGTTACCTGTTAAACGTAACTTGCTCTTAATTTTAACAAGCTGATTGTCTCGCTGCTTTTAAGAAATCCTCTTCGGATGCAATCCATGCAAGTGAACCAGCAGGGAAGTAGCCATATTTCTGATTAGCTCCAAAGCGTGAAGAACCATCAGCTCTTACGCAAACCCGACTAAATATCTATCGTTGTATTTATAGTTAGCTCTAAAGAAATAAGATAGAAAGCTAAATGCACCTTCATTACTTGAAGCAGTAACTTTTGTAGCTGCACTTCCTAGTTTTATGTACGAATCGCTGGGAAATCCTGACCTTCTATTGTGCTGTATTTGGTTGTTGATTTCTGATAACTTGTTCCTAAAACAGCATCGAAAACACTTTTTCACCAAAATTTGCTTTGTAGCTAAAGAAGTTATTTGTATTTGCATTTATAACAAACGTAGAAATATTTACACCATCACCATTGATGTGCCTGTATTTCTGAATGTTAGAGCACCGTAGTAAGCCTCTTCATTTTGATTAAGGTTATCGATTGAAAACTCAGAGGTAAACTTTAAGCTTTTGCAATGTTAACATTGGCAAAAACTTTTCCAATTGTACGATAAACGGTTGCTTGATAAGAAGCATTTTCAATTCCAATAAACGGATAGTATAAACTGGATAATTAGAGGCCACACCAGGTAGGGTTCCACTAATTAAGCCAGAACGTGGGTCGATAAAGGAGTAATTGGAGATAATGCAACAGCTTGTATCGGATTGGAAACGCATTATCATTTGATAATCTATTGTTTATGCTGTTAGAGAAATTTAAATTAACACCTAGTTTCGATAAAATCGTTCCTTATTTGTTAAGTTTAATCTTCCACTGTAACGTTTATAGCTATTTCCAACAATAATACCTTGTTGATCTAAAGCCTGACCACAATATAAAATTTAGTTTTTTCGTTACCACCAGTTACATTCAAGTCATATTGCTGGGTAATAGGATTATCCTGAAAAGCCGCCCTTTCCCAATTGGTATAACCTTATACGTTTGATAATCAGTGTGCCTGCCGAATACCTAGTTAATCTGTTTTCTACATTGTTTTATAGTCAGCAATGCATCTGCTAAGTAGCATAATCACCATTTAAAAAATCTTGATTAGCTGCCACCTTCACCTGCTCTTCTTACTATATTCAACATATTGCTCTGCATTCATAAATTCTCTGTGGTTAGATGGCGTACTGATGCCGCCTAATGCACTGAAAATAATCTGACTTTTGCCAACTTTACCTTGCTTTGTGGTAATTAAAACGACACCATTGGACGCCCTCGCTCCGTAAATAGCCGATGCAGAAGCATCCTTTAATACTTCTAGATTCAATATCATTTGTGTTAATGTCTGCCAAAGCACTTGTAGGTGCTGATGTTCCCGAAAAATCGCCAGAGGTATCGGGAATACCATCCACAATATAAAGGGTTCGCTACCGGCAGTCACCGATGCTGCCCCCTTACGCGTACGGTAATACCTTGACCAAGTTTACCATTTTGCGCAGAAATAGTAACACCTGCTGCTTTTCCTTGTAAGGCTTGTTCGAATGAAGTAACTGGAAGATTCTCTAAATCTTTTGCACTCACTGATGATTGTGGAGCCTTTTAAATCCCGTTTAGACTGGGTTCCGAAACCCACAACAACCACATCAGATAATGTTGTGTTTTCTTCGTCTAAACTTGCATTTAGAGTAGAGCCTGTAATCGGCATTTCTTTAGTTTGAAACCGATAAAAGTAAATACGAGAATTTTAGCATTCTGCGAAAACACTTAATGTGTAGTTACCCGTAGCATTTGTTTGTGTGCCAGTTGAGAAGAACCTTTAACGTACACGCTTACTCCAGGAATGGCTCGCCATTTGCCAGAAGTAACTTTTCCGCTAATTACTTTGTCTTGTGCAAAGGCAAAAGCAATTACGCTGAAGGA
>NZ_JAUFQP010000011.1 GCF_030409805.1 Algibacter miyuki
CGCATGACACGTGTGTTATAAGATGTTGGACACTTTGCAAACGGTTCCTAAGTTTAAGAGAATATATAATTTGGCCAGTATACTTGGAAGTGGTTATATTCAGATCGGTAATTTTGATTACGGTCCAATTTTTCAACTTTTGGATTTAATGATGTAGAAGGGCAAAGAATTAGAGTGGGAGGTAGAACTTATTATGGTCCAAATGATAAATGGAGGATTCAAGGATATACAGCTTATGGTTTTAAAGATGATAAGGTAAAATACGGAATTTCAGGTAGATGGATGGTGAATCCTAAAAATAGATTAATTCTGTCTCTTGGAAATAGAAGGGATGTTGAGCAAATTGGGGTTAGTTTAACTACTTCAAATGATGTGTTGGGTAGAAGTTTTGCTTCTTCTGCATTGTTTGCTGGTGGTGTAAATAATCAATTAACGAATATTAGTTTAACGAATATTGGAGCTGAGATAGAATTTGTTAAAAAATTTCACCTTTCAAACCAATTTGTCGTATAGAACATTGAAATCAGCTTCAAACGATTTTAGTTTGGATTATTATGAAGATTTAACTCAAACTAAGGTGAAAAGTGAAGTGAAGCAATCTGAAATTAATTTCCAATTAGAATATACGCCAAATAGAAAGACAGTTGGTTACGGTGTAGAAAGAATGGAAGTTGACAACAATTATGCTAGATTGTTTCTAAGTTATAGTCAAGGACTGAAAGGAGTTTTAGATAGTGATTTTGATTATCAAAAACTACAATTCTACTATAGGCAACCAGTTTTGGTTGGTGGGTTTGGTAGATTGTTCACTACTTTTGAAACAGGAAAAAATATTTGGTACAGTTCCTTTAGGTTTAATGGGTATTGTTCCAGGAAATCAATCCTATTTTATAATTGAAAACACATACAATCTTTTGGATTATTATGATTTTGTTGCAGATGAATATGCATCGCTACATTTTGAACATCATTTTAATGGAAGACTGTTTTCTAGGATTCCTTTGTTAAGAAAATTGAATCTTAGAGAGATTATAGGGGTTAAAGGGGTTTATGGTAGGGTTTCAGATAATAATATAATGATTAACGCTTCTGGGTTGAACTATATAGCTCCAGATGATCTATATTGGGAATATCACGCAGGTGTTGGTAATATATTTAAGGTGCTTAGAATTGATTTTGCTTGGAGAGGGAATTATTTAGACATGCCTAATGCTAGGAAGTTTGGAGTTAAGGCTTCATTTGGTTTTTATTTCTAAGAAATGGATAAAGCAATTGAATATTTAATAGCAATTGATCCTGTAATTGATCAATTGTATAATAAATATAAAAAACCATACATTTCAACTAGACCTGAAGGATTTGAAACTTTGTGTAAATTTGATTCTGGAACAGCAAGTTTCTTTGGCGTCAGCAAAAGCATGTTATTTAAGATTGAAATTGTTTCTTGGAGAAATAACTCCAACAACAATTAGTAAAGCTTCTAGTGAAGACTTGAATGCGAATTCGGTTAGTAGACAAAAAGTAATCTATTTAAAAGCGCTTTCAAACGCAATTCTTGAAAAAGAAATCGATTTACAAACTTTATCGTTGAAATCTTCAGATGAAGTTAGAAAGGAATTAATAAAAATTAAAGGAATTGGTAATTGGACTATCGATGTCTATTTGATGTTTTCTTTACATAAAGAAAACGTTATTCCTTTAGGTGATATTGCGATAAAAAATACAATTAAAGAGTTATATAGCTGTAGTTCAGATGAGCAAATCCTTGAGGTTTCAAATAAATGGAAGCCATATAGAACAATGGCTTCGTTTTTTTTATGGCATTATTATTTAGAAAAAAGAAACAGGAAACCTTTGGTATATTAAAAAAAATGTTTCTTCTACAAGAAATAGCGAATGTTTCATTATCTTTGCACTCCTTTATAAAAATATAATAAAAAATGACAGCAGATAAAGTTACTACATTTGATGTACTTATTGAGATTCCAAAAGGAAGTAGAAACAAATATGAATATGATTTTGATTTAAAAAAAATCCGTTACGATAGAATGTTGTTTTCATCTATGATGTATCCAGCAGATTACGGATTTATACCTGAAACACTTGCTCTTGATGGTGACCCATTAGATGTTTTAGTTTTGGTTACAGAACCAACTTTTCCTGGTTGTGTAATGGAAGTAAAACCTATTGGTGTTTTTCATATGGCAGACGATAAAGGTCCAGATGAAAAAGTGATTTGTGTACCAGTTTCAGATCCTATTTGGAATAAATTAAATGATTTAGGAGATATGAACTCTCATTTATTAAAAGAGATTGAGCATTTTTTCCAAGTATATAAAGATTTAGAAAATAAACAAGTTGATGTTGAAGGTTGGGGAGATATAAATGAAGCGAAAGAAATTTATATTAAATGTAAACAACGTTTTGATCAAATAGAAAATAGACCAGAAGGATTATTTAGTATTAAGTAATTTTCAGTATAATTCGTAAAAAAGGCAATATTCATTAGGAATATTGCCTTTTTTGTTTATTTTTGTTAATGATGATTACTAATTTTTAACAAAAAAACAACTGAAAATTTATGAATTCAATAATGATTTATTTGCCAATTGCAATGGCGCTGGTTGGGCTTCTTTTTTATGTGGTATAAAAGAGCTTGGGTTTTAAAACAAGATGCAGGTGACGGAAAGATGAAAGAAATTTCAGATTACATTTATGAAGGAGCATTAGCGTTCTTAAAAGCAGAATACAGATTGTTAACATTTTTCGTAATAGGAGCAAGTATCGTGCTTGCAGGGATTTCATTTTTAGTGCCTACTACACACATATTAATTGTAGTTGCATTTGTTTTTGGTGCTATTTTTTTCTGCATTAGCGGGAAATATGGGGATGAAAATTGCGACTAAGACAAACGTAAGAACTACACAAGCAGCTCGTACGAGTTTGCCACAAGCATTAAAAGTTTCTTTTGGTGGTGGTACAGTTATGGGACTTGGGGTTGCTGGTTTAGCAGTTTTGGGTTTAACAGGTTTCTTTATTTTCTTTTTCCATTATTTTATGGGTGGTGATTGGGCAAATGGAGGAACTGATAAAATGACCATTGTTTTGGAAACATTAGCAGGTTTTTCTCTTGGAGCTGAATCAATTGCTTTGTTTGCACGTGTAGGTGGAGGTATTTATACTAAAGCGGCTGATGTTGGTGCAGATTTAGTTGGTAAAGTTGAAGCAGGTATTCCAGAAGATGACCCTCGTAATCCAGCTACAATTGCTGATAATGTAGGGGATAATGTTGGAGATGTTGCAGGTATGGGCGCTGATTTATTTGGTTCTTATGTGGCAACAGTTTTAGCAGCTATGGTTCTTGGTAACTACGTGATAAAAGATATGGATGGAAAGATTGATGACGTTTTTGGCGGAATTGGTCCTATTTTGTTGCCTATGGCTATTGCTGGTTTTGGAATTATATTCTCTATTATCGGTACATTGCTAGTGAAGATTAAAGATAATGAAGCAAAAGAAAAACTAGTTCAAGGTGCTTTAAATATTGGAAACTGGGTTTCTATTGTTTTAACACTTGTTTCATGTTATTTCTTAGTGCAATATATGTTACCAGAAACAATGAAAATGAGTTTCTTTGGAGAGGGGATTAAAGACATATCTTCAATGAGAGTGTTTTATGCTACTATTGTTGGGTTAGTTGTTGGAGGAGTTATTTCTTCAATTACAGAATACTATACAGGATTAGGTACAAAACCAGTATTGGCAATTGTACAAAAATCATCAACAGGAGCGGGTACAAACGTAATTGCAGGTTTAGCAACTGGAATGATTTCTACATTTCCAACTGTATTAATATTTGCCGCAGCAATATGGGCTTCATATGCTTTAGCTGGTTTTTATGGTGTGGCTTTAGCTGCTTCAGCAATGATGGCAACAACGGCTATGCAATTAGCGATTGATGCATTCGGACCAATTGCAGATAATGCAGGTGGAATAGCTGAAATGAGTGAACAAGATCCAATTGTTAGAGAACGTACAGATATTTTAGATTCAGTTGGAAATACAACAGCTGCAACAGGTAAAGGTTTTGCAATTGCTTCGGCTGCATTAACTTCTTTAGCGTTGTTTGCTGCCTATGTTACTTTTACAGGAATTGATGGGATTAATATCTTTAAAGCGCCCGTTTTAGCGATGTTATTTGTCGGAGGAATGGTACCTGTAGTCTTTTCTGCGTTAGCAATGAATTCTGTTGGTAAAGCAGCAATGGATATGGTATATGAAGTGCGTCGTCAATTCAAAGAAATTCCAGGGATCATGGAAGGTACTGGGAAGCCAGATTATGCTAAATGTGTTGATATTTCAACTAAAGCAGCCTTAAGAGAAATGATGTTGCCAGGTATGTTAACAATTGGTTTTCCTTTGCTAATTGCTTTTGTTCCATTGTTATTTGGAATGGAGAAATTAGCAATTGCAGAAATGCTAGGTGGTTATATGGCGGGTGTTACTGTTAGTGGTGTGCTTTGGGCAATTTTCCAGAATAATGCTGGTGGAGCTTGGGATAATGCGAAAAAATCTTTTGAAGCTGGTGTTGAAATTAATGGAGAGATGACTTTTAAAGGTTCAGATGCACATAAAGCTGCCGTTACTGGAGATACTGTCGGAGATCCTTTTAAAGATACTTCTGGGCCTTCAATGAATATATTAATTAAACTTACATGTTTAATAGGTTTAGTTGTGGCTCCAATATTAGGTGGTCATTCTGCGGCAACAACATCGGGTTCTTGTTGTCATAAGCATGGAGAATTGGTTGAATGTCATTCGAAAAGTATTTCTGAGTGTGAAAAGAAAGGATGTGTAAATCCAAATTGTGCAATACTACAAGGAGGAGAAGTAGCACATGTGCATGGACCAAATTGTAACCATACTATAGAAAAGAAAATTATTGATATAAAAATTGATAAGCAGAAAGGTGATGATGGTTTGGTTAAAGCTCTAGTTGTTGTTAAATCAAATATCGATGGTAAAGAAGTTGTTGAAGAAAAAGTATTTGAAGGTAGCGAATTAGAAGTAGATGCAAAAATTGCAGCATTAAAAGAATAATGATTTATTAAAAAATAACATAAAATAACGATCTTGTTGTGGATTTCTACAATGGGTCGTTATTTTTTTTAATATATTTCAAACTCTAATGTTCTCATTATTAAATATTTGTTTTTTTAATGTAAAAATATTTTAAAATTTATTCGAATTTCTTTTTGAAACTAAAAAAAAGCGTCTATATTTGCACTCGCAATACGGAAGTAAAGCGATTATTACTGGAGAAATGGCAGAGTGGTCGAATGCGGCAGTCTTGAAAACTGTTGACTGTAACAGGTCCGGGGGTTCGAATCCCTCTTTCTCCGCAGAGCTCGGCTCAAAATCAACTAAAACCCTTTAAATCATATGATTTAAAGGGTTTTTTCTTTTTATACCTTTTCATTTCGTATATATTTTTTCATAATAAAGGGGTACAATTAGGGGTACTATATAATAAATATAAAAAGTGCCCCTCTTGTTTGAATACTCTAATATTTTCAGGCAGTTTAGTAAATGAACAACTTGACTTTTGATTGATTTTTTAAGAACTTATTTATCAATTTAAAGGTCACCAACAATGAATGCAACAATTAATGTTATTTTCTATCTCAAGAGAGTAAAAACCAATGCGAAAGGCTTAACACCTATTTTTCTTAGAATTACAATAGATGGTAAAAGATTAGATAAAAGTATTGGTAAATTTATAGATGCTAGTAGATGGAATTCAGAAAGTAGTAAAATGAAAGGCACTAATGAAGAAAAGCCGTTTGTTAAATAATCATCTTGAATTATTAAGAATAAATGTTTTTGAAATTGAAAAATCAATGTTGAAAAGAACATGTCTTTGACATTTGAAAATTTCAAAAATGAGTATTTAGGTATTAAAGAAAAAGAACGAATGTTGATTCCTATTTTTAAAGAGCATAATCGTAAGATAAAAGAGTTAGTTGGTATTGAGTATGCTTCTGGAACTTTAGAACGATATGAGACGTCATTAAAGCATACTAAAGATTTTCTTTTATGGAAGTATAATATTACAGATGTTAATATTGAAAAGATAGATCATTCATTTGTGACAGAGTATGAGTTTTATTTAAGAAAGTGAACGTAAATGCGCAAATAATACTGCGGTTAAATACATTAAAAACTTTCATAAAATCATCAACATATGCTTAGCTAATGGATGGTTAAACAAAGATCCTTTTGCTAACTACAAAGCAAAAGTAAAAGAAGTCGTTAGAGAGTTTTTGACAGAAGAGGAAATAGAAATAATATGCAATAAAGAATTTGTGTCAGAAAGATTAAAACTAGTAAGAGACATTTTTATATTTAGCTGTTTTACAGGATTGGCTAACACACGTGTCATGCG
>NZ_JAUFQP010000021.1 GCF_030409805.1 Algibacter miyuki
AACAAATTATGCTTTACGTGCTGATATGACGCGTGAAGAATTTATAAAAGAAGTGCTTGATGGTATTGCTCCACCACCACAATATTTTGCAAAAAATGCCATGATGAATAAATCGGGCTACGATAATTTTGAAACTATTCTAAAAAAAGGAGATACACCACTTTCTCCAGAAGCTTTTGAAGCGATGGCTAATAGTGAAGATGCTTTAGTTTTAGACGTTAGGCATCAAGACGATTTTGTAAAAGGCCATATTCCTAATTCTATTTCTATTGGTATTCAAGGTGGGTTTGCGCCATGGGTTGGAGCTTTAATAACCGATTTAAAACAACCTATTTTACTTGTAGTTCCTGAAGGAAAGGCACAGGAAACTGTTACTAGACTATCTCGTGTAGGTTACGATAATACTTTAGGCTACTTAGAAGGTGGCATAGAAAGCTGGAAAACCGCAGGAAAAGACATTGAAACCATTGATTCTATATCTGTAGATGAATTCTCTAAACGTTTTAATACTGAAAACATAGAAGTTTTAGACGTTAGAAAAGATGGAGAATATAACTCGGAGCATTTAAAAGGCGACAACGTTAAACATTTTGCCTTAGACTATATTAACGATAATATGAACAGTATCGATAAAAACCAAACTTATTACGTGCATTGTGCTGGTGGTTATCGCTCGGTAATAGCGGCTTCTATTTTAAAAGCAAGAGGTTTTGATAACTTAATTGATATTGCTGGTGGATTTGGAGCTATTAAAAATTCCGATTTACCAACCACAGATTTCGTATGTCCATCAACACTATAAATAATAGTCTTTTATTTTTTAGACATGGAAAAGAATATAGGTTCTATCGATAAAGCCATTAGAATACTTACTGGAATTACGGTTGCTTTACTGTATTATTTTAATATTATTTCAGGGACTTTAGCTTTTGTTTTAATGGTCGTTGCCATTATTTTACTGGTAACGAGTTTGATTAATTCCTGTCCAATTTATAGTCTTCTTAAAATAAACTCCACTAAAAAAGAAAAATAGAGAATTACATTAATAGCAAAAAAAGACCTTTCAAATAAAATTTTGAAAGGTCTTTTTAATTTTGCTTATATATATTTTACACGAGCTCGGCACTTAAACCAGCTTCTAACAGCATAGAACAGCGTGGTTTTAAATCGTCTAGCAAACCGGTTTTTACGGTACATTTCCCTTTGTAATGCACTAACATAGCACATTGTTCTGCTTGCTCTGGCGTGTGCTCGCAAGCATAAATTAATGTCTCGATAACATGGTCGAAGGTGTTTACATCATCGTTATGCAAAACAATCTCGTTTGAGTTAAAACCTCCTCTTCTAATAATAATTCTTCAGATGTTTGTTCTCTTGTACTCATAATAATCCTTTGTTTTTTCAAATATTTTTTCGTTAGAAAAAGCATTTACATTAGCCATTAATTATTCTACTAATTTAGAAATTTTAACGATACCCAATTGTTTCTTTCTAACTTTTCTTCAAATTTTAACAAATGTTTTTCGCATTCCGCTGTAATTAACGGAATATCCTCAGCGTAAAATCCGCTTAAAAACAACATCCCATTTTCATTTAAGCAAGATGCATAAACCCCCATATCTTGCAGTAAGATATTACGGTTAATATTAGCTATAATAACATCGTAACTTTTGCCTTTTAAAACAGAAGCATCACCTTCTATTACTGTAATATGTTTCGCATTATTACGCTCTACATTTTCCAAACTATTAAGGTAACACCAGTTATCATAATCTACCGCGTCTAAAGGTTTTGCGCCTTTCATTTCAGCTAAAATCGCCAAAACACCAGTACCACAACCCATATCTAAAACCGATTTATCTTTTAAATCTGTTTTTAATACATGTTGAATCATCATGTGCGTGGTTTCGTGATGCCCCGTACCAAAACTCATTTTTGGCTCTATAATAATATCGTAAGTTGTATCTGGTTTCTCATGAAATGGTGCACGTACAGAACAGGCATCATCAACAATGATAGGATTGAAATTCTTTTCCCATTCCTCGTTCCAGTTGGTTTGTTCTATTCGTTGAATTCGTAGGTAATTTCGAATTCATCAGAGTTCAATATTTGAATATCGTCTAAAATATCGGCATTCCATTCTTCTTTTTGAATGTATGCTGTGGCACCATCTTCGTTTTCTACAAAGCTTTCGAAACCGGCGTAACCCAATTCGGCTATTAAGATTTCGACTGCGGGTTGTAATGGTTTTACTTTAAATGATACCCGATATAAATAATGTTGACATGACGTGTTTTATTAGAGTGCAAATTAAGTTATTAGAGTGTATTAATTTAATGTTATTAACGGAGTTAGTTAAAAAATATTTATTAAAAATTAGTTTGAAGTGGTTACTTTATTACGGTTCTAGTCCTGCCAACATTAGTAGATATCACGCACAATTCCGTAAACCAGATTTGTTTTTCCTTTTCAAGAAAACAAAAAACACCTTACCAATTGAATGATAAGGTGTTTTTAATATGGTACTGGGTTGGCCCGCGTTAGGGATTGAGGCTTTGTTGGAGCTCTTTTTGTGTGGTTGCACTTATGCAACACAAAAAAGCGACTGCCAAAATATTTATATTCATGAGTTCTTTAATTGAAAAATAAGACGGCACGAATAAAGCCCGACCCTTTTCGGGGAACGCCCAAATTATTTTTTAAAAGGCATTTACAATTGCGAAAAAATCTTCAGCATTTAAAGCTGCTCCACCAATTAAACCGCCATCGACGTCTGGTTTAGAGAAAATTTCTTCAGCATTTGCTGCTTAACACTACCTCCGTAAAGGATTGAAACCTCATCGGCTACATCATTTCCGTATTTATCGGCTAGTGTTTTTCTAATAAACGCATGCATATCTTGTGCTTGCTCTGGGCTCGCTGTTTCGCCTGTACCAATAGCCCAAACAGGCTCGTAAGCTAAAACGATGTTCTGAAATGCCGCTGCATCTAAATGAAACAAAGCGTTTTTAATTTGGTTACCTACAATGGTTTCTTCGTTACCCGATTTTCTGTCGGCTAATTCTTCTCCAACAAAAGATAACGCGCATTCCTTTTGCTAAGGCTGCATCTACTTTTTTTGCTAATAACTCGTCGGTTTCATTAAAATATTCACGACGTTCGCTATGCCCTAATATTACGGTATTGATACCGATACTTTTTAACATGCTTGCGCTAATTTCGCCAGTATAGGCGCCATTTTCGGCAAAGTGCATGTTTTGTGCAACGACTTCAATATTTGACATTTTTAAAGTTTGATATGCCTGAAATAAATTGGTGTATGTTGGTGCCACCATTACTTCGGCATTAGAGGTTGTTCTTTGGTTTTTAAGGCGGTTAATAAAGATTCAGTTTGTGCTAAATCGTTATTCATTTTCCAGTTTCCTGCTACAATATTTTTTCTCATGGCTGAAATTAACCTTACCAATACAAGCAAGGTGTCTTTTTATTAGTTAATAATTGTTGTTTTCTACTGCTAAAATAGTTAATTTTTTAATGCTTCTATCAACTTATCGTCATCAGCTTCGATAACATTAAATACAACGATTTCGCCAGCTTTATTTATTACCATATATCTTGGAATCCAACTGATGTTTAAAAAATCGGCAAAATCGCAATCTTTTGCATTTGGCATAAAGTAATGATCGCCTTCCACTTGGTATTTCACAATACCGCGTTGCCACGCCCCTTGTTCTCTATCTAAAGATAAAAATACATAAGCTACATCTGGATTATTAGCTTGTAATGCTTTAACTTTTGGCATACCTTTAATGCAATCGCTGCACCAAGACGCCCAAACATCTATAACGATAGTTTTGCCTTTATGCTTATCTAATATGCTTTGAAAGGTTACTTCTGTACCGTTTTGAGCGATGAAGGTATCGTTTAAAGCTTCGGTTGAAAATTGCTTTGGCTCATTTACAGCTTAAAAAACTAATTAATAAAATGAAAATATACTTTAACTTGTTCATATAAAAAGGGTTTGAAAATGTTTACGCTTTCGCGGAAATAAAAATTTATTTTAATTTCACTTTTGGGTCTAACCAAACATAGATTAAGTCGACAAAAATGTTGATAATTACAAATAACACGGCAATAACTAAAACGGCGCCCATTATGACGGGTAAATCGAGTGTATTAAGCGCATTAACGATTTCTTTACCGAGGCCGTTCCATCCGAAAATATATTCTACAAAAACCGCGCCCGCTAGCATAGATGCAAACCAACCTGATATAGCGGTTACTACTGGGTTTAATGCATTTTTAACAGCATGTTTTTTTATGATTTGAAATTCGCTAAGTCCTTTAGCACGTGCTGTACGAATGTAATCTTGATTAAATACTTCCAACAATGAATTCCGCATTAACTGAATAACGACGGCCAAGGGACGAATACCTAAAACAACGGCTGGTAATATTAAATTTTTCCATTTAATATGCATGGCTTCGCCGAAATCGTCCAGTTCGTACAAACTGCCCGTCATTTCTAAATTAGTGTATTCGTGTAAAAAAACCGAAAAACCAGGCAAAAAGAATAGCGCTAAAAAAGGACGGCACACTCATACCTAAAGTACTAAAAATCTGTATGGTTTTATCAATCCATTGATCTTTATATAATGCGGAAACAATGCCTAAAATAATACCCAAAATCATGGCGATTACAATAGCCGACACGGCTAAAACAAAAGTATTAGGTAAAGTTTCGGCTAGTACCTGACTTACTTTTTTGCCTTGTTTTGTAAAGGATTCTCGTAAATACGGGAATTTTAAAACGATTGTCGTATTTCCGATAGTAAATAAATTTGCTGCTGAATATTTTCCATCACGTAAAAAGGTGTAATCTTCCTTTTGATTGCAATGAAAGGAAATAGGCGACAAATCATTCAAGTAATAGAAATACTGTGTACTTACAGGTTTATCGAAACCGTATTTTTGTTTGACAATTGCGAGTTGTTCGCTGTCTTCATTTTGACCCAACATCATTTGAGCCGGATCGCCAGGAAGCACATTGAATAAAAAGAAAATAACGGTAACCACCCCAAATAATGTGAGGAAAGCGTAAGTTATTTTGTTTATTAAGTAGCTCAATATGGGTTATTAGTTTTATTTTTTTAATGTCACTTTTACCATACTCGTGTAATCGCTATGGTTTGCGGCGTTTATAGAATCTAATTCAGTAGTTGATGTTTTTAAAACATTTACAGACTCAATAGTTTCGGTATTTAGACTATCAACTTCAGACTTTGTTGCTGTTACGTTATCTATTTGATATAAAATATGTTCAACTTTTACAGCTTCTGCCTGTCTTTCAACCTTTGGTAGTTTTAAATCTTTAAGATCGTTCCAATGTACTTTTTGCGTAATTGTACCTTTTTCTAAAGCAATAATTCCTGGATTAGAACGCACAATAGTTTTCAGTGCTTTTTCATCACATAAATAAAATTCAAAATCGATGTTATAATCTTCTTTTAAAGCCTGCTTCTCCGTATTTCCTGATGCCGTAAGTCCGATAATTTTATAGCCATTTTTACGAGCTTCGTCTTGTAAGGCCTTTAATTTTAAACCACCTGCACGCTCCATACTCTCTAAATTGTATGAAACTACGATAATTAAATGCTCATCATTTAAAAAAGTTTCTGTTAAATCTTCATCGTCCGATTCAATAGAAAAATCATAAATTGGAGGTTCATAACCTGCTGAAACTTCTTTGGTATCTACACTTATAAATTCGCCTTCTACGGTTGGGTAAGCGCCGTTAGTGGTTATTATTTTTTCTTCGCCACCTACTTTAAATTTCCATGAATATTCTACTACAGGTTTTGCAGCATCTTCGGGTACACTCATGCCTTCTTGAATATTTGCGCCAATTTTATAAGCTCTAAAATCTTTAGCTGGTAGGTGCATTAATACATGATAGCCAAACCATAAACTAAAAATAAAACTAAGTAAAGCCAAAATAGTTGTTGTTAATTTCCCGAAAAGAGGTTTAACATGTTTTGCTCCAACAAAGAGAATAAGAATAAAAAATAGTAGTACAATATCTTTAGTAAAACTTTCCCATGGCGTTAATTTTAGGGCATCGCCAAAGCAACCACAATCTTTTACTTTATCAAAATACGCAGAATAAAAAGTTAAGAAAGTAAAAAATACAATCATTAATAATAAACTCCAAATCGTGAATTTTGGTTTATACCCAATAAGTAAGAACACGCCTAAAACCACTTCGAATACCACAACTAAAACCGATATCATTAAAGCGTAAGGCTCTAAAAAGGGTAGGTTTAAAACGTCAGGACTAAAATATTCGGCTAATTTGTATGAAAATCCCAACGGATCGTTCAGTTTAATTAATCCTGAAATAATGAATAATACACCAACAAATATCCGACTTATACTTACTAAAATTTTCATGCTTTTTTTATTTTAATTAAATGCTAAAACCGTCTGTTTCAACTTTAATCTTATTTTATTTATTTTTGATTTAAGCCTCTTGAGTCAGGTGAATCATTGCGAAAATGGCATAATTAATCATGTCCTGATAATTAGCATCAATGCCCTCGCTAACTATGGTTTTACCCTTATTATCTTCAATTTGCTTAACACGTAGTAATTTCTGCAAAATTAAATCGGTTAAACTACTTACTCGCATATCTCGCCAAGCCTCACCATAATCGTGATTTTTGTTTTCCATTAAGGTTTTGGTAGTCGCAATTTGCTTTTCGTAAAGTTCGGTAGCGGCTACAGTAGATAAATCGGGTTGTTCTACCACACCTTTCTCCAACTGAATAAGTGCCATAACCGAATAATTTATAATACCAATAAACTCGCTAATTTCTCCTTCGTCTACTTTTCTAACATCATTTTCTTGCAATCCTCGAATACGTTGTGCTTTAATAAAAATTTGATCGGTAAGCGATGGCAAACGCAGTATTCGCCATGCACTTCCGTAATCACTCATTTTTTTAATGAACAAACTTTTACAGGTATTTATAACGGCATCGTATTGTTTTGAGGTATCTTGCATGTATCGTTTAATTTTCTGTAAATTTCGCTTAAATTGTTTAAAGTTCAAAAGTTTTTAGAAGGAAGTTTGACGATACAATTTTAAAGTTTTACGTTTGATATTTAATAGGTAATATACTTGGATTTTTAACATTATGACGATCAATTGCAAAGGAAACCTCATTGATTTATCATCACCTAAAGTGATGGGTATTTTGAATATTACTCCAGATTCTTTTTATGATGGCGGACAACATAAAAACGAAAAACAAATGCTTCAACATACCGAAAACATGTTGACTGATGGCGCTACATTTATAGATATTGGCGCTTATAGTTCGCGACCAAATGCCGACCATGTTAGCGAAACCGACGAACTTAACCGTATTTTACCCATTGTAAAACTTATTTTAAAAGAATTTCCAAACACTTTAATTTCTATCGATACGTTTAGAAGCGCTATTGCAAAACATTGTATTGAAGCTGGCGCAGCTTTAATTAATGATATTTCGGCTGGAAAATTGGATACTGAAATGCTAAAAACAGTTGCCGATTTACAGGTCCCTTATATTATGATGCATATGCGTGGCGAACCGCAAACCATGCAAAACCATACCGATTACGATAATTTAGTAAAAGAGATGCTCTTTTATTTTTCCGAACGTTTGGCGGCTACAAAACAATTAGGCATTACCGATGTTATTATAGATCCGGTTTTGGATTTGCAAAAACTCTAGAGCAAAATTTTGAATTACTGAACAAACTAGAATTATTTAAAATGATTGAACACCCAATGCTCGTTGGAATTTCTAGAAAATCGATGATATACAAAACGTTAAACACCACTGCCCAACACGCACTTAACGGCACCTCGGTTTTAAATACCGTTGCCCTCCAAAAAGGTGCTTCTATTTTACGCGTACATGATGTAAAAGAAGCTGTTGAATGTGTGAAATTAGTTGAATTGCTTCGTGCTTAGTTTTAATAAATTATGAAAAATATAGTCCCCCTTCTTATTCTATTATTTTTGTTTTCATGTGGAAATGAAAAAGTGTTGCAATTGCCAGAAATCAATCATTCCGAAATTTCGGAAATCAACGATGTTTCGGTGGCTTATCTTTTTTACGATGAAACCCAACCAGATAGTTTAGAATTGAATAGAAAAAACATTATTAACACCACAAATTGGTTGATTAATGTGGATAAACGCCTTAAGCTAAAACAAGTTATTCCGAAAATTTCATTTCTTCAAAAGAAAAAAGTAAGCGCTGGCCATCAAAAGGAAGGCGTTAAAAATTATTTCACTTGTCATGATACAAGTACGAAAAGCCCAGGATTTATTGAATTTACCGATATTACCTATCATCAAAACTCAGTTTCAGAATACTTAGAAACGGCTTCAACTTCAGAAAAAATAAAGCACGCCATACAAGTGAATATTAACGAAAGCCAAGAAATTACCATTATAAACTCCGTTTTAAATTCGCCCACTATAAATACATCCAAAAATAATTTAATTACCGATTTAAACCGTGTGGACATTAAAAACGGACAAATTTATTTAAGCTTTCACGAGAATTTACTCTTTCAAGAATACATTACTTACAAAATGCTATTCGATAAAGTAGGTTTTGACAAAACAACGATATCACAAGAAGAATTTATTTTTAATTAACTCTAATTTACTAAATTTACAAAAAACACACTACCCTTGGAAATTTTTAATGACCTTTTAAACTTTAAAATCGTTGATATTATAGATGTTATTTTAGTCGCAGTACTACTTTACTACGTTTATAAACTAACAAAAGGCACGGTTGCCATCAATATTTTTATTGGCATTATTATAATATATTTTGTTTGGAAACTTACCGAATTCTTAGAAATGGAATTGCTTACCGGCATTTTCGGAGGCTTTATGCAAGTAGGAATTATCGCGCTTATTGTCGTTTTTCAACCTGAAATTAGAAAGTTTTTATTGATGGTAGGATCTACTAATTTTAATGGGAGACGTAAATTTTTACAACAATTTAAATTCTTAAAAACCGAAACTAGCGATGGCACTGATGTGGACGTTATTGTATCGGCATGTAATAAAATGGCGATGACTAAAACGGGCGCTTTAATAGTTTTTGAACGGAATAATAATTTAGATTTTATTGCCGACTCTGGAGATGAAATGAATATTAAAGTTACTCAACCTATTATTGAAAGTATTTTTTTTAAAAATAGTCCGCTGCATGATGGAGCCATCATTATAAATGATAATATTGTTAAGGCCACTCGTGTAATTCTTCCTGTTAATAACGAAAAAAACATACCAAAACGCTTTGGTTTACGCCACCGCGCTGCTATTGGTGTTACTGAAAAAACAGATGCCTTAGCCTTAGCGGTAAGTGAAGAAACAGGACATATTTCTTATTTTAAAGATGGTGAATTTGTAGTTTTCGAAAACAACGCCGAATTAATAGCGCTTATTAAAAAAGATTTAGCGTAATTCCTGTTCTATATTTTTCAAATTACAAGGCAACCTAACAAAACTCTAAGCAACATCTTGCTTTAAAAACTGCACTTCGTATAAGTTTCTATAATAGCCATTTTCTTTTTGAAGTAGCTCATTATGCGTGCCTTGTTCTACAATTTCGCCAGCATCCATAACAATAATTTTATCGGCCTTTTTAATGGTTGCCAAACGATGTGCGATAACAATTGAGGTTCTACCCTTTGTGATTTTATCGGTAGCATTTTGAATAAGTTGCTCCGAATAAGAATCGACTGACGACGTGGCTTCATCTAAAACCAAAATACTTGGGTTTGTAACATAAGCACGTAAAAATGAAATAAGTTGACGTTGACCAGATGAAAGCATCACACCACGTTCCTTCACATTGTAATGATAGCCGTTTGGAAGACTCATAATAAAATCGTGAATACCAATAGCTTTTGCAGATTCTATAACTTCGGCTTCTGTTATTTCTGGATTATTAAGTGTAATATTATTAAGAATAGTATCGGCAAACAAAAAAACATCTTGTAAAACTACCGCTATTTGACTTCTTAAAGATTGTAAAGTAACATCCTTTATATTGACATCATCAACAGCAATAATACCTTCTTTAATTTCGTAAAAACGATTCAATAAATTAATAATGGTCGATTTCCCTGCTCCAGTTGCACCAACGATAGCAACGGTTTCTCCCGCTTTTACATCAAAAGAAATACCTTTTAGTACGGCTTCATCTTCAACATAATTAAAAAACACGGTATCAAACTTAATATTGCCTTTAAAATTTTCTGCTATATGTGTGCCATGGTCGTCTATTTGTGATGTGGTATCTAACACTTTAAATACACGGTTTGCTGCGACCATACCCATTTGTAAAGTATTGAATTTATCTGCAATTTGACGCAAGGGTCTAAACAACATCGGGATAAACATGATGAAAGCAATTAAATCGCCTTGTGAAACATCGGTACCTTTTAAAACCACGTGTAAACCACCATACCAAGCCACTAGTCCTGTAGCGATAGATGCTGACAAATCGGGCAATGGAAAGAAAATGGAGTTATACCAAACGGTTTTTAACCACCCCTTTTTATGGCGTTCGTTAATGGCTTTAAATTTTCTTAACTCGGTATCTTCTCGAGTAAAAAGTTGTAAAATCTTCATTCCTGTTAAGCGTTCTTGCACAAAGGAATTTAAATTAGACACCTCGGTACGCACTTCTTCAAAAGCCTTTTTCATTACTTTTTGAAAAATTCGAGTGGCGTATATTAACAAAGGAAGCATAATAAAAAACCATGAGGCTTAATTTCGCATTAATATATACCATTACGGCAAAAACAACAATCATGGTAAGTAAATCTTTAACAATCATGAATAATCCTTGTCCGAAAATATCTGCAATTCGTTCCATATCAGTCACCGCTCGAGTAATGAGGACACCTACGGAAGAACTATCGTAATACTTCATTTTAAAACTCAGTAAATGATTGAATAGTTTAGTACGCACATCTTTTACTAAATTTTGCCCCAACCAAGCTGCATAATAAATAAAGCCAAGTTGAAACACGGTTTGAAGTATGAGTACTACAAACATAATAATCACGTAAAACAGGAAATCGTCAACCTTATTAACAGCAATACTATTATCAATGGCATATTTAGTTAAATAAGGCGTTGCCGCACTAAAGGCCGCCAACAACACCACCATAACTAGTAAGCTTATAAAAACGAAATTATACGGTTTTATATATGTAAACAACCTTTTAAAAAGGGTGATATCAAAAATATTTTCTTTCGGTTTGCTCATTTATATTATTATATCTTGAGGATATTCTACGTTTATTAAATATAAGCCATGTGCAGGAACTGAAAAGCCAGCTTCGCTCCTATTTTTAGACTTAATAATATGATGTAATTGGTCTACGGGAATTTTCCCTAAACCAATATTTATTATGGTGCCAACAATGGCGCGGACCATGTTTCGCAAAAAACGGTCGGCCTTAATGGTGAACTGAAGTTCGTTTTCAACAAGCTGCCAATCGGCTTTCATTATAGTACATAAAAAAGTTTTTACTTCTGTTTTACTTTTTGAAAAACATTGAAAATCGTTGTATTCAAATAGAATTTTAGCAGCTGCTTTCATTTTATCCACATCCAAACTATGTTTTACGTAATAAGCGCTCTCGTTATTAAAAACATCTTTTTGTAACGAAACTCGATACAAATAAGTACGGCTTATGGCATGAAAACGCGCATGTACATCATCTTTCACTTGAAAAATAGCTTGCACGGCGACATCTTTTGGTAAAAACGAATTGAGCTTAAACACAAAATTCGGATCATTTAAAGTAGCCTCAAAATCAAAATGAGCAAACATTTGTTTAGCATGCACACCAGTATCTGTACGACCTGCCCCCATTATTGAAATAGGTGTTCTGAGCAAAGTAGACAATGCTTTTTCTAAAACTTCTTGAACAGAAATAGCATCGGGCTGAATTTGCCACCCGTGATAGGCACTACCATTATAAGAGAGTTCTATAAAATATCGCAATTTGTTTTAATACTTTTGTTGAAACAACAAATATAGCTAGTTTTGCCGTGCTTGCGAAAGCCCTAATCTTAATTATATATTAAAAGATTTTAATGACCAAAATATTACTCCTTTCAGACACCCATAGTTATATAGACGATGCCATTTTAAAACATGTAAAACAAGCCGATGAAGTATGGCATGCTGGTGATATTGGCGACTTAAAAGTAACCGACGCCATAAAAAAACTAAAACCTTTACGAGGGTATATGGCAATATGATGATGCTAAAGCCGAGGTGAATTTCCTGAACACAATCGTTTTATGTGCGAAGATGTGGATGTTTGGATTACCCATATTGGTGGTTATCCTCCAAAATATAATATTAGAGTCGTTGAAGAAATCAAGAAAAACCCACCACGTATTTTTATTTCAGGACATTCTCATATACTTAAAGTTATGCCCGATAAGAAGCTAAATCTTATTCATATGAATCCTGGTGCTGTAGGAAAACATGGCTTTCATAAGGTTCGAACCATGCTGCGCTTCACTATTGAAGAAAAAAGATAGATAATTTAGAAGTTATTGAATTTCCAGACAGACACCCGAAAGTTTAATTCCAAAATAAAAAAACTCCGAAAGTTTTCACTTCGGAGTTTTACGCACTAATAGTACTAAGATGTTAGGTTTATCGTAATCGATCAACAGATTTTACAAGTTCTTCATCCTTCTTGATGGCCTTATTGGCAAATGTGCCAGCCAATAAGGCCATCAAGAAGGATGAAGAACTTGTAAAATCTGTTGATCGATTACGATAAACCTAACATCTTAGTACTATTAGTGCGTAAAACTCCGAAGTGAAAACTTTCGGAGTTTTTTTATTTTTGGAATTAAACTTTCGGGTGTCTGTCTGGAAATTCAATAACTTCTAAATTATCTATCTTTTTCCTTCAATAGTGAAGCGCAGCATGGTTCGAACCTTATGAAAGCCATGTTTTCCTACAGCACCAGGATTCATATGAATAAGATTTAGCTTCTTATCGGGCATAACTTTAAGTATATGAGAATGTCCTGAAATAAAAATACGTGGTGGGTTTTTCTTGATTTCTTCAACGACTCTAATATTATATTTTGGAGGATAACCACCAATATGGGTAATCCAAACATCCACATCTTCGCACATAAAACGATTGTGTTCAGGAAATTCACCTCGGGCTTTAGCATCATCAATATTGCCATATACCCCTCGTAAAGGTTTTAGTTTTTTTATGGCGTCGGTTACTTTTAAGTCGCCAATATCACCAGCATGCCATACTTCATCGGCTTGTTTTACATGTTTTAAAATGGCATCGTCTATATAACTATGGGTGTCTGAAAGGAGTAATATTTTGGTCATTAAAATCTTTTAATATATAATTAAGATTAGGGCTTTCGCAAGCACGGCAAAACTAGCTATATTTGTTGTTTCAACAAAAGTATTAAAACAAATTGCGATATTTTATAGAACTCTCTTATAATGGTAGTGCCTATCACGGGTGGCAAATTCAGCCCGATGCTATTTCTGTTCAAGAAGTTTTAGAAAAAGCATTGTCTACTTTGCTCAGAACACCTATTTCAATAATGGGGGCAGGTCGTACAGATACTGGTGTGCATGCTAAACAAATGTTTGCTCATTTTGATTTTGAGGCTACTTTAAATGATCCGAATTTTGTGTTTAAGCTCAATTCGTTTTTACCAAAAGATGTCGCCGTGCAAGCTATTTTTCAAGTGAAAGATGATGTACATGCGCGTTTTCATGCCATAAGCCGTACTTATTTGTATCGAGTTTCGTTACAAAAAGATGTTTTTAATAACGAGAGCGCTTATTACGTAAAACATAGTTTGGATGTGGATAAAATGAAAGCAGCTGCTAAAATTCTATTTGAATACAACGATTTTCAATGTTTTTCAAAAAGTAAAACAGAAGTAAAAACTTTTTTATGTACTATAATGAAAGCCGATTGGCAGCTTGTTGAAAACGAACTTCAGTTCACCATTAAGGCCGACCGTTTTTTGCGAAACATGGTCCGCGCCATTGTTGGCACCATAATAAATATTGGTTTAGGGAAAATTCCCGTAGACCAATTACATCATATTATTAAGTCTAAAAATAGGAGCGAAGCTGGCTTTTCAGTTCCTGCACATGGCTTATATTTAATAAACGTAGAATATCCTCAAGATATAATAATATAAATGAGCAAACCGAAAGAAAATATTTTTGATATCACCCTTTTAAAAGGTTGTTTACATATATAAAACCGTATAATTTCGTTTTTATAAGCTTACTAGTTATGGTGGTGTTGTTGGCGGCCTTTAGTGCGGCAACGCCTTATTTAACTAAATATGCCATTGATAATAGTATTGCTGTTAATAAGGTTGACGATTTCCTGTTTTACGTGATTATTATGTTTGTAGTACTCATACTTCAAACCGTGTTTCAACTTGGCTTTATTTATTATGCAGCTTGGTTGGGGCAAAATTTAGTAAAAGATGTGCGTACTAAACTATTCAATCATTTACTGAGTTTTAAAATGAAGTATTACGATAGTTCTTCCGTAGGTGTCCTCATTACTCGAGCGGTGACTGATATGGAACGAATTGCAGATATTTTCGGACAAGGATTATTCATGATTGTTAAAGATTTACTTACCATGATTGTTGTTTTTGCCGTAATGGTATATATTAATGCGAAATTAAGCCTCATGGTTTTTATTATGCTTCCTTTGTTAATATACGCCACTCGAATTTTTCAAAAAGTAATGAAAAAGGCTTTTGAAGAAGTGCGTACCGAGGTGTCTAATTTAAATTCCTTTGTGCAAGAACGCTTAACAGGAATGAAGATTTTACAACTTTTTACTCGAGAAGATACCGAGTTAAGAAAATTTAAAGCCATTAACGAACGCCATAAAAAGGGGTGGTTAAAAACCGTTTGGTATAACTCCATTTTCTTTCCATTGCCCGATTTGTCAGCATCTATCGCTACAGGACTAGTGGCTTGGTATGGTGGTTTACACGTGGTTTTAAAAGGTACCGATGTTTCACAAGGCGATTTAATTGCTTTCATCATGTTTATCCCGATGTTGTTTAGACCCTTGCGTCAAATTGCAGATAAATTCAATACTTTACAAATGGGTATGGTCGCAGCAAACCGTGTATTTAAAGTGTTAGATACCACATCACAAATAGACGACCATGGCACACATATAGCAGAAAATTTTAAAGGCAATATTAAGTTTGATACCGTGTTTTTTAATTATGTTGAAGATGAAGCCGTACTAAAAGGTATTTCTTTTGATGTAAAAGCGGGAGAAACCGTTGCTATCGTTGGTGCAACTGGAGCAGGGAAATCGACCATTATTAATTTATTGAATCGTTTTTACGAAATTAAAGAAGGTATTATTGCTGTTGATGATGTCAATATAAAGGATGTTACTTTACAATCTTTAAGAAGTCAAATAGCGGTAGTTTTACAAGATGTTTTTTTGTTTGCCGATACTATTCTTAATAATATTACACTTAATAATCCAGAAATAACAGAAGCCGAAGTTATAGAATCTGCAAAAGCTATTGGTATTCACGATTTTATTATGAGTCTTCCAAACGGCTATCATTACAATGTGAAGGAACGTGGTGTGATGCTTTCATCTGGTCAACGTCAACTTATTTCATTTTTACGTGCTTATGTTACAAACCCAAGTATTTTGGTTTTAGATGAAGCCACGTCGTCAGTCGATTCTTATTCGGAGCAACTTATTCAAATGCTACCGATAAAATCACAAAGGGTAGAACCTCAATTGTTATCGCACATCGTTTGGCAACCATTAAAAAGGCCGATAAAATTATTGTTATGGATGCTGGCGAAATTGTAGAACAAGGCACGCATAATGAGCTACTTCAAAAAGAAAATGGCTATTATAGAAACTTATACGAAGTGCAGTTTTTAAAGCAAGATGTTGCTTAGAGTTTTGTTAGGTTGCCTTGTAATTTGAAAAATATAGAACAGGAATTACGCTAAATCTTTTTAATAAGCGCTATTAATTCGGCGTTGTTTTCGAAAACTACAAATTCACCATCTTTAAAATAAGAAATATGTCCTGTTTCTTCACTTACCGCTAAGGCTAAGGCATCTGTTTTTTCAGTAACACCAATAGCAGCGCGGTGGCGTAAACCAAAGCGTTTTGGTATGTTTTTTTCGTTATTAACAGGAAGAATTACACGAGTGGCCTTAACAATATTATCATTTATAATGATGGCTCCATCATGCAGCGGACTATTTTAAAAAAAATACTTTCAATAATAGGTTGAGTAACTTTAATATTCATTTCATCTCCAGAGTCGGCAATAAAATCTAAATTATTATTCCGTTCAAAAACTATTAAAGCGCCCGTTTTAGTCATCGCCATTTTATTACATGCCGATACAATAACGTCCACATCAGTGCCATCGCTAGTTTCGGTTTTTAAGAATTTAAATTGTTGTAAAAATTTACGTCTCCCATTAAAATTAGTAGATCCTACCATCAATAAAAACTTTCTAATTTCAGGTTGAAAAACGACAATAAGCGCGATAATTCCTACTTGCATAAAGCCTCCGAAAATGCCGGTAAGCAATTCCATTTCTAAGAATTCGGTAAGTTTCCAAACAAAATATATTATAATAATGCCAATAAAAATATTGATGGCAACCGTGCCTTTTGTTAGTTTATAAACGTAGTAAAGTAGTACTGCGACTAAAATAACATCTATAATATCAACGATTTTAAAGTTTAAAAGGTCATTAAAAATTTCCAAGGGTAGTGTGTTTTTGTAAATTTAGTAAATTAGAGTTAATTAAAAATAAATTCTTCTTGTGATATCGTTGTTTTGTCAAAACCTACTTTATCGAATAGCATTTTGTAAGTAATGTATTCTTGAAAGAGTAAATTCTCGTGAAAGCTTAAATAAATTTGTCCGTTTTTAATGTCCACACGGTTTAAATCGGTAATTAAATTATTTTTGGATGTATTTATAGTGGGCGAATTTAAAACGGAGTTTATAATGGTAATTTCTTGGCTTTCGTTAATATTCACTTGTATGGCGTGCTTTATTTTTTCTGAAGTTGAAGCCGTTTCTAAGTATTCTGAAACTGAGTTTTGATGATAGGTAATATCGGTAAATTCAATAAATCCTGGGCTTTTCGTACTTGTATCATGACAAGTGAAATAATTTTTAACGCCTTCCTTTTGATGGCCAGCGCTTACTTTTTTCTTTTGAAGAAATGAAATTTTCGGAATAACTTGTTTTAGCTTAAGGCGTTTATCCACATTAATCAACCAATTTGTGGTGTTAATAATGTTTTTTCTATTCAATTCTAAACTATCTGGTTGGGTTTCATCGTAAAAAAGATAAGCCACCGAAACATCGTTGATTTCCGAAATTTCGGAATGATTGATTTCTGGCAATTGCAACACTTTTTCATTTCCACATGAAAACAAAAATAATAGAATAAGAAGGGGGACTATATTTTTCATAATTTATTAAAACTAAGCACGAAGCAATTCAACTAATTTCACACATTCAACAGCTTCTTTTACATCATGTACGCGTAAAATAGAAGCACCTTTTTGGAGGGCAACGGTATTTAAAACCGAGGTGCCGTTAAGTGCGTGTTGGGCAGTGGTGTTTAACGTTTTGTATATCATCGATTTTCTAGAAATTCCAACGAGCATTGGGTGTTCAATCATTTTAAATAATTCTAGTTTGTTCAGTAATTCAAAATTTTGCTCTAGAGTTTTTGCAAATCCAAAACCGGGATCTATAATAACATCGGTAATGCCTAATTGTTTTGTAGCCGCCAAACGTTCGGAAAAATAAAAGAGCATCTCTTTTACTAAATTATCGTAATCGGTATGGTTTTGCATGGTTTGCGGTTCGCCACGCATATGCATCATAATATAAGGGACCTGTAAATCGGCAACTGTTTTTAGCATTTCAGTATCCAATTTTCCAGCCGAAATATCATTAATTAAAGCTGCGCCAGCTTCAATACAATGTTTTGCAATAGCGCTTCTAAACGTATCGATAGAAATTAAAGTGTTTGGAAATTCTTTTAAAATAAGTTTTACAATGGGTAAAATACGGTTAAGTTCGTCGGTTTCGCTAACATGGTCGGCATTTGGTCGCGAACTATAAGCGCCAATATCTATAAATGTAGCGCCATCAGTCAACATGTTTTCGGTATGTTGAAGCATTTGTTTTTCGTTTTTATGTTGTCCGCCATCATAAAAAGAATCTGGAGTAATATTCAAAATACCCATCACTTTAGGTGATGATAAATCAATGAGGTTTCCTTTGCAATTGATCGTCATAATGTTAAAAATCCAAGTATATTACCTATTAAATATCAAACGTAAAACTTTAAAATTGTATCGTCAAACTTCCTTCTAAAAACTTTTGAACTTTAAACAATTTAAGCGAAATTTACAGAAAATTAAACGATACATGCAAGATACCTCAAAACAATACGATGCCGTTATAAATACCTGTAAAAGTTTGTTCATTAAAAAAATGAGTGATTACGGAAGTGCATGGCGAATACTGCGTTTGCCATCGCTTACCGATCAAATTTTTATTAAAGCACAACGTATTCGAGGATTGCAAGAAAATGATGTTAGAAAAGTAGACGAAGGAGAAATTAGCGAGTTTATTGGTATTATAAATTATTCGGTTATGGCACTTATTCAGTTGGAGAAAGGTGTGGTAGAACAACCCGATTTATCTACTGTAGCCGCTACCGAACTTTACGAAAAGCAAATTGCGACTACCAAAACCTTAATGGAAAACAAAAATCACGATTATGGTGAGGCTTGGCGAGATATGCGAGTAAGTAGTTTAACCGATTTAATTTTGCAGAAATTACTACGTGTTAAGCAAATTGAAGATAATAAGGGTAAAACCATAGTTAGCGAGGGCATTGATGCTAATTATCAGGACATGATTAATTATGCCATTTTCGCAATGATTCACCTGACTCAAGAGGCTTAAATCAAAAATAAATAAAATAAGATTAAAGTTGAAACAGACGGTTTTAGCATTTAATTAAAATAAAAAAAGCATGAAAATTTTAGTAAGTATAAGTCGGATATTTGTTGGTGTATTATTCATTATTTCAGGATTAATTAAACTGAACGATCCGTTGGGATTTTCATACAAATTAGCCGAATATTTTAGTCCTGACGTTTTAAACCTACCCTTTTTAGAGCCTTACGCTTTAATGATATCGGTTTTAGTTGTGGTATTCGAAGTGGTTTTAGGCGTGTTCTTACTTATTGGGTATAAACCAAAATTCACGATTTGGAGTTTATTATTAATGATTGTATTTTTACTTTCTTAACTTTTTATTCTGCGTATTTTGATAAAGTAAAAGATTGTGGTTGCTTTGGCGATGCCCTAAAATTAACGCCATGGGAAAGTTTTACTAAAGATATTGTACTACTATTTTTTATTCTTATTCTCTTTGTTGGAGCAAAACATGTTAAACCTCTTTTCGGGAAATTAACAACAACTATTTTGGCTTTACTTAGTTTTATTTTTAGTTTATGGTTTGGCTATCATGTATTAATGCACCTACCAGCTAAAGATTTTAGAGCTTATAAAATTGGCGCAAATATTCAAGAAGGCATGAGTGTACCCGAAGATGCTGCAAAACCTGTAGTAGAATATTCATGGAAATTTAAAGTAGGTGGCGAAGAAAAAATAATAACCACTAACGGCGCTTACCCAACCGTAGAAGGCGAATTTATAAGTGTAGATACCAAAGAAGTTTCAGCAGGTTATGAACCTCCAATTTATGATTTTTCTATTGAATCGGACGATGAAGATTTAACAGAAACTTTTTTAAATGATGAGCATTTAATTATCGTAGTTTCATACAATTTAGAGAGTATGGAGCGTGCAGGTGGTTTAAAATTAAAGGCCTTACAAGACGAAGCTCGTAAAAATGGCTATAAAATTATCGGACTTACGGCATCAGGAAATACGGAGAAGCAGGCTTTAAAAGAAGATTATAACATCGATTTTGAATTTTATTTATGTGATGAAAAAGCACTGAAAACTATTGTGCGTTCTAATCCAGGAATTATTGCTTTAGAAAAAGGTACAATTACGCAAAAAGTACATTGGAACGATCTTAAAGATTTAAAACTACCAAAGGTTGAAAGACAGGCAGAAGCTGTAAAAGTTGAACATATTTTATATCAAATAGATAACGTAACAGCAACAAAGTCTGAAGTTGATAGTCTAAATACCGAAACTATTGAGTCTGTAAATGTTTTAAAAACATCAACTACTGAATTAGATTCTATAAACGCCGCAAACCATAGCGATTACACGAGTATGGTAAAAGTGACATTAAAAAATAAAACTAATAACCCATATTGAGCTACTTAATAAACAAAATAACTTACGCTTTCCTCACATTATTTGGGGTGGTTACCGTTATTTTCTTTTTATTCAATGTGCTTCCTGGCGATCCGGCTCAAATGATGTTGGGTCAAAATGAAGACAGCGAACAACTCGCAATTGTCAAACAAAAATACGGTTTCGATAAACCTGTAAGTACACAGTATTTCTATTACTTGAATGATTTGTCGCCTATTTCCTTTCATTGCAATCAAAAGGAAGATTACACCTTTTTACGTGATGGAAAATATTCAGCAGCAAATTTATTTACTATCGGAAATACGACAATCGTTTTAAAATTCCCGTATTTACGAGAATCCTTTACAAAACAAGGCAAAAAAGTAAGTCAGGTACTAGCCGAAACTTTACCTAATACTTTTGTTTTAGCCGTGTCGGCTATTGTAATCGCCATGATTTTGGGTATTATTTTAGGCATTGTTTCCGCATTATATAAAGATCAATGGATTGATAAAACCATACAGATTTTTAGTACTTTAGGTATGAGTGTGCCGTCCTTTTTTAGCGCTATTCTTTTTGCCTGGTTTTTCGGTTTTTTATTACACGAATACACTAATTTAGAAATGACGGGCAGTTTGTACGAACTGGACGATTTCGGCGAAGCCATGCATATTAAATGGAAAAATTTAATATTACCAGCCGTTGTTTTAGGTATTCGTCCCTTGGCCGTCGTTATTCAGTTAATGCGGAATTCATTGTTGGAAGTATTTAATCAAGATTACATTCGTACAGCACGTGCTAAAGGACTTAGCGAATTTCAAATCATAAAAAAACATGCTGTTAAAAATGCATTAAACCCAGTAGTAACCGCTATATCAGGTTGGTTTGCATCTATGCTAGCGGGCGCGGTTTTTGTAGAATATATTTTCGGATGGAACGGCCTCGGTAAAGAAATCGTTAATGCGCTTAATACACTCGATTTACCCGTCATAATGGGCGCCGTTTTAGTTATTGCCGTGTTATTTGTAATTATCAACATTTTTGTCGACTTAATCTATGTTTGGTTAGACCCAAAAGTGAAATTAAAATAAATTTTTATTTCCGCGAAAGCGTAAACATTTTCAAACCCTTTTTATATGAACAAGTTAAAGTATATTTTCATTTTATTAATTAGTTTTTTAAGCTGTAAAGATGAGCCAAAGCAATTTTCAACCGAAGCTTTAAACGATACCTTCATCGCTCAAAACGGTACAGAAGTAACCTTTCAAAGCATATTAGATAAGCATAAAGGCAAAACTATCGTTATAGATGTTTGGGCGTCTTGGTGCAGCGATTGCATTAAAGGTATGCCAAAAGTTAAAGCATTACAAGCTAATAATCCAGATGTAGCTTATGTATTTTTATCTTTAGATAGAGAACAAGGGGCGTGGCAACGCGGTATTGTGAAATACCAAGTGGAAGGCGATCATTACTTTATGCCAAATGCAAAAGATTGCGATTTTGCCGATTTTTTAAACATCAGTTGGATTCCAAGATATATGGTAATAAATAAAGCTGGCGAAATCGTTGTATTTAATGTTATCGAAGCTGATGACGATAAGTTGATAGAAGCATTAAAAAATTAACTATTTTAGCAGTAGAAAACAACAATTATTAACTAATAAAAAGACACCTTGCTTGTATTGGTAAGGTTAATTTCAGCCATGAGAAAAAATATTGTAGCAGGAAACTGGAAAATGAATAACGATTTAGCACAAACTGAATCTTTATTAACCGCCTTAAAAAACCAAAGAACAACCTCTAATGCCGAAGTAATGGTGGCACCAACATACACCAATTTATTTCAGGCATATCAAACTTTAAAAATGTCAAATATTGAAGTCGTTGCACAAAACATGCACTTTGCCGAAAATGGCGCCTATACTGGCGAAATTAGCGCAAGCATGTTAAAAAGTATCGGTATCAATACCGTAATATTAGGGCATAGCGAACGTCGTGAATATTTTAATGAAACCGACGAGTTATTAGCAAAAAAAGTAGATGCAGCCTTAGCAAAAGGAATGCGCGTTATCTTTTGTTTTGGAGAAGAATTAGCCGACAGAAAATCGGGTAACGAAGAAACCATTGTAGGTAACCAAATTAAAAACGCTTTGTTTCATTTAGATGCAGCGGCATTTCAGAACATCGTTTTAGCTTACGAGCCTGTTTGGGCTATTGGTACAGGCGAAACAGCGAGCCCAGAGCAAGCACAAGATATGCATGCGTTTATTAGAAAAACACTAGCCGATAAATACGGAAATGATGTAGCCGATGAGGTTTCAATCCTTTACGGAGGTAGTGTTAAGCCAGCAAATGCTGAAGAAATTTTCTCTAAACCAGACGTCGATGGCGGTTTAATTGGTGGAGCAGCTTTAAATGCTGAAGATTTTTCGCAATTGTAAATGCCTTTTAAAAAATAATTTGGGCGTTCCCCGAAAAGGGTCGGGCTTTATTCGTGCCGTCTTATTTTTCAATTAAAGAACTCATGAATATAAATATTTTGGCAGTCGCTTTTTTGTGTTGCATAAGTGCAACCACACAAAAAGAGCTCCAACAAAGCCTCAATCCCTAACGCGGGCCAACCCAGTACCATATTAAAAACACCTTATCATTCAATTGTAAGGTGTTTTTTGTTTTCTTGAAAAGGAAAAACAAATCTGGTTTACGGAATTGTGCGTGATATCTACTAATGTTGGCAGGACTAGAACCGTAATAAAGTAACCACTTCAAACTAATTTTTAATAAAATTTTATAACGAACTCCGTTAATAACACTTAAATTTGCACTCTAATAAAACACGTCATGTCAAACATTATTTATATCGGGTATCAATTTAAAGTAAAACCATTACAACCCGCAGTCGAAATCTTAATAGCCGAATTGGGTTACGCCGGTTTCGAAAGCTTTGTAGAAAACGAAGATGGTGCCACAGCATACATTCAAAAAGAAGAATGGAATGCCGATATTTTAGACGATATTCAAATATTGAACTCTGATGAATTCGAAATTACCTACGAATTCAACGAAATAGAACAAACCAACTGGAACGAGGAATGGGAAAAGAATTTCAATCCTATCATTGTTGATGATGCCTGTTCTGTACGTGCACCATTTCATGAGAAACCAGATACAACTTACGATATTATTATAGAGCCAAAAATGAGTTTTGGTACGGGGCATCACGAAACCACGCACATGATGATTCAACATGTATTAAAAACAGATTTAAAAGATAAATCGGTTTTAGATATGGGTTGTGGTACTGGTGTTTTGGCGATTTTAGCTGAAATGAAAGGCGCAAAACCTTTAGACGCGGTAGATTATGATAACTGGTGTTACCTTAATAGTTTGGAAAATGTAGAGCGTAATAATGCGAAACATATTACAGTAATAGAAGGTGATGCTTCTGTTTTAAAAGGCAAAAGTTACGATGTTATTATAGCTAATATTAACCGTAATATCTTACTGCAAGATATGGGGGTTTATGCATCTTGCTTAAATGAAAATGGGATGTTGTTTTTAAGCGGATTTTACGCTGAGGATATTCCGTTAATTACAGCGGAATGCGAAAAAACATTTGTTAAAATTTGAAGAAAAGTTAGAAAGAAACAATTGGGTATCGTTAAAATTTCTAAATTAGTAGAATAATTAATGGCTAATGTAAATGCTTTTTCTAACGAAAAAATATTTGAAAAAACAAAGGATTATTATGAGTACAAGAGAACAAACATCTGAAGAATTATTATTAGAAGAGGAGGTTTTAACTCAAAACGAGATTGTTTTGCATAACGATGATGTAAACACCTTCGACCATGTTATCGAGACATTAATTTATGCTTGCGAGCACACGCCAGAGCAAGCAGAACAATGTGCTATGTTAGTGCATTACAAAGGGAAATGTACCGTAAAAACCGGTTTGCTAGACGATTTAAAACCACGCTGTTCTATGCTGTTAGAAGCTGGTTTAAGTGCCGAGCTCGTGTAAAATATATATAAGCAAAAATTAAAAAGACCTTTCAAAATTTTATTTGAAAGGTCTTTTTTTTGCTATTAATGTAATTCTCTATTTTTCTTTTTTAGTGGAGTTTATTTTAAGAAGACTATAAATTGGACAGGAATTAATCAAACTCGTTACCAGTAAAATAATGGCAACGACCATTAAAACAAAAGCTAAAGTCCCTGAAATAATATTAAAATAATACAGTAAAGCAACCGTAATTCCAGTAAGTATTCTAATGGCTTTATCGATAGAACCTATATTCTTTTCCATGTCTAAAAAATAAAAGACTATTATTTATAGTGTTGATGGACATACGAAATCTGTGGTTGGTAAATCGGAATTTTTAATAGCTCCAAATCCACCAGCAATATCAATTAAGTTATCAAAACCTCTTGCTTTTAAAATAGAAGCCGCTATTACCGAGCGATAACCACCAGCACAATGCACGTAATAAGTTTGGTTTTTATCGATACTGTTCATATTATCGTTAATATAGTCTAAGGCAAAATGTTTAACGTTGTCGCCTTTTAAATGCTCCGAGTTATATTCTCCATCTTTTCTAACGTCTAAAACTTCTATGTTTTCAGTATTAAAACGTTTAGAGAATTCATCTACAGATATAGAATCAATGGTTTCAATGTCTTTTCCTGCGGTTTTCCAGCTTTCTATGCCACCTTCTAAGTAGCCTAAAGTATTATCGTAACCTACACGAGATAGTCTAGTAACAGTTTCCTGTGCCTTTCCTTCAGGAACTACAAGTAAAATAGGTTGTTTTAAATCGGTTATTAAAGCTCCAACCCATGGCGCAAACCCACCTTGAATACCAATAGAAATAGAATTAGGAATATGGCCTTTTACAAAATCGTCTTGATGCCTAACGTCTAAAACTAAAGCATCTTCACTATTAGCCATCGCTTCAAAAGCTTCTGGAGAAAGTGGTGTATCTCCTTTTTTTAGAATAGTTTCAAAATTATCGTAGCCCGATTTATTCATCATGGCATTTTTTGCAAAATATTGTGGTGGTGGAGCAATACCATCAAGCACTTCTTTTATAAATT
>NZ_JAUFQP010000003.1 GCF_030409805.1 Algibacter miyuki
ACAAATTATGCTTTACGTGCTGATATGACGCGTGAAGAATTTATAAAAGAAGTGCTTGATGGTATTGCTCCACCACCACAATATTTTGCAAAAAATGCCATGATGAATAAATCGGGCTACGATAATTTTGAAACTATTCTAAAAAAAGGAGATACACCACTTTCTCCAGAAGCTTTTGAAGCGATGGCTAATAGTGAAGATGCTTTAGTTTTAGACGTTAGGCATCAAGACGATTTTGTAAAAGGCCATATTCCTAATTCTATTTCTATTGGTATTCAAGGTGGGTTTGCGCCATGGGTTGGAGCTTTAATAACCGATTTAAAACAACCTATTTTACTTGTAGTTCCTGAAGGAAAGGCACAGGAAACTGTTACTAGACTATCTCGTGTAGGTTACGATAATACTTTAGGCTACTTAGAAGGTGGCATAGAAAGCTGGAAAACCGCAGGAAAAGACATTGAAACCATTGATTCTATATCTGTAGATGAATTCTCTAAACGTTTTAATACTGAAAACATAGAAGTTTTAGACGTTAGAAAAGATGGAGAATATAACTCGGAGCATTTAAAAGGCGACAACGTTAAACATTTTGCCTTAGACTATATTAACGATAATATGAACAGTATCGATAAAAACCAAACTTATTACGTGCATTGTGCTGGTGGTTATCGCTCGGTAATAGCGGCTTCTATTTTAAAAGCAAGAGGTTTTGATAACTTAATTGATATTGCTGGTGGATTTGGAGCTATTAAAAATTCCGATTTACCAACCACAGATTTCGTATGTCCATCAACACTATAAATAATAGTCTTTTATTTTTTAGACATGGAAAAGAATATAGGTTCTATCGATAAAGCCATTAGAATACTTACTGGAATTACGGTTGCTTTACTGTATTATTTTAATATTATTTCAGGGACTTTAGCTTTTGTTTTAATGGTCGTTGCCATTATTTTACTGGTAACGAGTTTGATTAATTCCTGTCCAATTTATAGTCTTCTTAAAATAAACTCCACTAAAAAAAGAAAAATAGAGAATTACATTAATAGCAAAAAAAAGACCTTTCAAATAAAATTTTGAAAGGTCTTTTTAATTTTTGCTTATATATATTTTACACGAGCTCGGCACTTAAACCAGCTTCTAACAGCATAGAACAGCGTGGTTTTAAATCGTCTAGCAAACCGGTTTTTACGGTACATTTCCCTTTGTAATGCACTAACATAGCACATTGTTCTGCTTGCTCTGGCGTGTGCTCGCAAGCATAAATTAATGTCTCGATAACATGGTCGAAGGTGTTTACATCATCGTTATGCAAAACAATCTCGTTTTGAGTTAAAACCTCCTCTTCTAATAATAATTCTTCAGATGTTTGTTCTCTTGTACTCATAATAATCCTTTGTTTTTTCAAATATTTTTTCGTTAGAAAAAGCATTTACATTAGCCATTAATTATTCTACTAATTTAGAAATTTTAACGATACCCAATTGTTTCTTTCTAACTTTTCTTCAAATTTTAACAAATGTTTTTCGCATTCCGCTGTAATTAACGGAATATCCTCAGCGTAAAATCCGCTTAAAAACAACATCCCATTTTCATTTAAGCAAGATGCATAAACCCCCATATCTTGCAGTAAGATATTACGGTTAATATTAGCTATAATAACATCGTAACTTTTGCCTTTTAAAACAGAAGCATCACCTTCTATTACTGTAATATGTTTCGCATTATTACGCTCTACATTTTCCAAACTATTAAGGTAACACCAGTTATCATAATCTACCGCGTCTAAAGGTTTTGCGCCTTTCATTTCAGCTAAAATCGCCAAAACACCAGTACCACAACCCATATCTAAAACCGATTTATCTTTTAAATCTGTTTTTAATACATGTTGAATCATCATGTGCGTGGTTTCGTGATGCCCCGTACCAAAACTCATTTTTGGCTCTATAATAATATCGTAAGTTGTATCTGGTTTCTCATGAAATGGTGCACGTACAGAACAGGCATCATCAACAATGATAGGATTGAAATTCTTTTCCCATTCCTCGTTCCAGTTGGTTTGTTCTATTTCGTTGAATTCGTAGGTAATTTCGAATTCATCAGAGTTCAATATTTGAATATCGTCTAAAATATCGGCATTCCATTCTTCTTTTTGAATGTATGCTGTGGCACCATCTTCGTTTTCTACAAAGCTTTCGAAACCGGCGTAACCCAATTCGGCTATTAAGATTTCGACTGCGGGTTGTAATGGTTTTACTTTAAATTGATACCCGATATAAATAATGTTTGACATGACGTGTTTTATTAGAGTGCAAATTTAAGTGTTATTAACGGAGTTCGTTATAAAATTTTATTAAAAATTAGTTTGAAGTGGTTACTTTATTACGGTTCTAGTCCTGCCAACATTAGTAGATATCACGCACAATTCCGTAAACCAGATTTGTTTTTCCTTTTCAAGAAAACAAAAAACACCTTACCAATTGAATGATAAGGTGTTTTTAATATGGTACTGGGTTGGCCCGCGTTAGGGATTGAGGCTTTGTTGGAGCTCTTTTTGTGTGGTTGCACTTATGCAACACAAAAAAGCGACTGCCAAAATATTTATATTCATGAGTTCTTTAATTGAAAAATAAGACGGCACGAATAAAGCCCGACCCTTTTCGGGGAACGCCCAAATTATTTTTTAAAAGGCATTTACAATTGCGAAAAAATCTTCAGCATTTAAAGCTGCTCCACCAATTAAACCGCCATCGACGTCTGGTTTAGAGAAAATTTCTTCAGCATTTGCTGGCTTAACACTACCTCCGTAAAGGATTGAAACCTCATCGGCTACATCATTTCCGTATTTATCGGCTAGTGTTTTTCTAATAAACGCATGCATATCTTGTGCTTGCTCTGGGCTCGCTGTTTCGCCTGTACCAATAGCCCAAACAGGCTCGTAAGCTAAAACGATGTTCTGAAATGCCGCTGCATCTAAATGAAACAAAGCGTTTTTAATTTGGTTACCTACAATGGTTTCTTCGTTACCCGATTTTCTGTCGGCTAATTCTTCTCCAAAACAAAAGATAACGCGCATTCCTTTTGCTAAGGCTGCATCTACTTTTTTTGCTAATAACTCGTCGGTTTCATTAAAATATTCACGACGTTCGCTATGCCCTAATATTACGGTATTGATACCGATACTTTTTAACATGCTTGCGCTAATTTCGCCAGTATAGGCGCCATTTTCGGCAAAGTGCATGTTTTGTGCAACGACTTCAATATTTGACATTTTTAAAGTTTGATATGCCTGAAATAAATTGGTGTATGTTGGTGCCACCATTACTTCGGCATTAGAGGTTGTTCTTTGGTTTTTTAAGGCGGTTAATAAAGATTCAGTTTGTGCTAAATCGTTATTCATTTTCCAGTTTCCTGCTACAATATTTTTTCTCATGGCTGAAATTAACCTTACCAATACAAGCAAGGTGTCTTTTTATTAGTTAATAATTGTTGTTTTCTACTGCTAAAATAGTTAATTTTTTAATGCTTCTATCAACTTATCGTCATCAGCTTCGATAACATTAAATACAACGATTTCGCCAGCTTTATTTATTACCATATATCTTGGAATCCAACTGATGTTTAAAAAATCGGCAAAATCGCAATCTTTTGCATTTGGCATAAAGTAATGATCGCCTTCCACTTGGTATTTCACAATACCGCGTTGCCACGCCCCTTGTTCTCTATCTAAAGATAAAAATACATAAGCTACATCTGGATTATTAGCTTGTAATGCTTTAACTTTTGGCATACCTTTAATGCAATCGCTGCACCAAGACGCCCAAACATCTATAACGATAGTTTTGCCTTTATGCTTATCTAATATGCTTTGAAAGGTTACTTCTGTACCGTTTTGAGCGATGAAGGTATCGTTTAAAGCTTCGGTTGAAAATTGCTTTGGCTCATCTTTACAGCTTAAAAAACTAATTAATAAAATGAAAATATACTTTAACTTGTTCATATAAAAAGGGTTTGAAAATGTTTACGCTTTCGCGGAAATAAAAATTTATTTTAATTTCACTTTTGGTCTAACCAAACATAGATTAAGTCGACAAAAATGTTGATAATTACAAATAACACGGCAATAACTAAAACGGCGCCCATTATGACGGGTAAATCGAGTGTATTAAGCGCATTAACGATTTCTTTACCGAGGCCGTTCCATCCGAAAATATATTCTACAAAAACCGCGCCCGCTAGCATAGATGCAAACCAACCTGATATAGCGGTTACTACTGGGTTTAATGCATTTTTAACAGCATGTTTTTTTATGATTTGAAATTCGCTAAGTCCTTTAGCACGTGCTGTACGAATGTAATCTTGATTAAATACTTCCAACAATGAATTCCGCATTAACTGAATAACGACGGCCAAGGGACGAATACCTAAAACAACGGCTGGTAATATTAAATTTTTCCATTTAATATGCATGGCTTCGCCGAAATCGTCCAGTTCGTACAAACTGCCCGTCATTTCTAAATTAGTGTATTCGTGTAATAAAAAACCGAAAAACCAGGCAAAAAGAATAGCGCTAAAAAAGGACGGCACACTCATACCTAAAGTACTAAAAATCTGTATGGTTTTATCAATCCATTGATCTTTATATAATGCGGAAACAATGCCTAAAATAATACCCAAAATCATGGCGATTACAATAGCCGACACGGCTAAAACAAAAGTATTAGGTAAAGTTTCGGCTAGTACCTGACTTACTTTTTTGCCTTGTTTTGTAAAGGATTCTCGTAAATACGGGAATTTTAAAACGATTGTCGTATTTCCGATAGTAAATAAATTTGCTGCTGAATATTTTCCATCACGTAAAAAGGTGTAATCTTCCTTTTGATTGCAATGAAAGGAAATAGGCGACAAATCATTCAAGTAATAGAAATACTGTGTACTTACAGGTTTATCGAAACCGTATTTTTGTTTGACAATTGCGAGTTGTTCGCTGTCTTCATTTTGACCCAACATCATTTGAGCCGGATCGCCAGGAAGCACATTGAATAAAAAGAAAATAACGGTAACCACCCCAAATAATGTGAGGAAAGCGTAAGTTATTTTGTTTATTAAGTAGCTCAATATGGGTTATTAGTTTTATTTTTTTAATGTCACTTTTACCATACTCGTGTAATCGCTATGGTTTGCGGCGTTTATAGAATCTAATTCAGTAGTTGATGTTTTTAAAACATTTACAGACTCAATAGTTTCGGTATTTAGACTATCAACTTCAGACTTTGTTGCTGTTACGTTATCTATTTGATATAAAATATGTTCAACTTTTACAGCTTCTGCCTGTCTTTCAACCTTTGGTAGTTTTAAATCTTTAAGATCGTTCCAATGTACTTTTTGCGTAATTGTACCTTTTTCTAAAGCAATAATTCCTGGATTAGAACGCACAATAGTTTTCAGTGCTTTTTCATCACATAAATAAAATTCAAAATCGATGTTATAATCTTCTTTTAAAGCCTGCTTCTCCGTATTTCCTGATGCCGTAAGTCCGATAATTTTATAGCCATTTTTACGAGCTTCGTCTTGTAAGGCCTTTAATTTTAAACCACCTGCACGCTCCATACTCTCTAAATTGTATGAAACTACGATAATTAAATGCTCATCATTTAAAAAAGTTTCTGTTAAATCTTCATCGTCCGATTCAATAGAAAAATCATAAATTGGAGGTTCATAACCTGCTGAAACTTCTTTGGTATCTACACTTATAAATTCGCCTTCTACGGTTGGGTAAGCGCCGTTAGTGGTTATTATTTTTTCTTCGCCACCTACTTTAAATTTCCATGAATATTCTACTACAGGTTTTGCAGCATCTTCGGGTACACTCATGCCTTCTTGAATATTTGCGCCAATTTTATAAGCTCTAAAATCTTTAGCTGGTAGGTGCATTAATACATGATAGCCAAACCATAAACTAAAAATAAAACTAAGTAAAGCCAAAATAGTTGTTGTTAATTTCCCGAAAAGAGGTTTAACATGTTTTGCTCCAACAAAGAGAATAAGAATAAAAAATAGTAGTACAATATCTTTAGTAAAACTTTCCCATGGCGTTAATTTTAGGGCATCGCCAAAGCAACCACAATCTTTTACTTTATCAAAATACGCAGAATAAAAAGTTAAGAAAGTAAAAAATACAATCATTAATAATAAACTCCAAATCGTGAATTTTGGTTTATACCCAATAAGTAAGAACACGCCTAAAACCACTTCGAATACCACAACTAAAACCGATATCATTAAAGCGTAAGGCTCTAAAAAGGGTAGGTTTAAAACGTCAGGACTAAAATATTCGGCTAATTTGTATGAAAATCCCAACGGATCGTTCAGTTTAATTAATCCTGAAATAATGAATAATACACCAACAAATATCCGACTTATACTTACTAAAATTTTCATGCTTTTTTTATTTTAATTAAATGCTAAAACCGTCTGTTTCAACTTTAATCTTATTTTATTTATTTTTGATTTAAGCCTCTTGAGTCAGGTGAATCATTGCGAAAATGGCATAATTAATCATGTCCTGATAATTAGCATCAATGCCCTCGCTAACTATGGTTTTACCCTTATTATCTTCAATTTGCTTAACACGTAGTAATTTCTGCAAAATTAAATCGGTTAAACTACTTACTCGCATATCTCGCCAAGCCTCACCATAATCGTGATTTTTGTTTTCCATTAAGGTTTTGGTAGTCGCAATTTGCTTTTCGTAAAGTTCGGTAGCGGCTACAGTAGATAAATCGGGTTGTTCTACCACACCTTTCTCCAACTGAATAAGTGCCATAACCGAATAATTTATAATACCAATAAACTCGCTAATTTCTCCTTCGTCTACTTTTCTAACATCATTTTCTTGCAATCCTCGAATACGTTGTGCTTTAATAAAAATTTGATCGGTAAGCGATGGCAAACGCAGTATTCGCCATGCACTTCCGTAATCACTCATTTTTTTAATGAACAAACTTTTACAGGTATTTATAACGGCATCGTATTGTTTTGAGGTATCTTGCATGTATCGTTTAATTTTCTGTAAATTTCGCTTAAATTGTTTAAAGTTCAAAAGTTTTTAGAAGGAAGTTTGACGATACAATTTTAAAGTTTTACGTTTGATATTTAATAGGTAATATACTTGGATTTTTAACATTATGACGATCAATTGCAAAGGAAACCTCATTGATTTATCATCACCTAAAGTGATGGGTATTTTGAATATTACTCCAGATTCTTTTTATGATGGCGGACAACATAAAAACGAAAAACAAATGCTTCAACATACCGAAAACATGTTGACTGATGGCGCTACATTTATAGATATTGGCGCTTATAGTTCGCGACCAAATGCCGACCATGTTAGCGAAACCGACGAACTTAACCGTATTTTACCCATTGTAAAACTTATTTTAAAAGAATTTCCAAACACTTTAATTTCTATCGATACGTTTAGAAGCGCTATTGCAAAACATTGTATTGAAGCTGGCGCAGCTTTAATTAATGATATTTCGGCTGGAAAATTGGATACTGAAATGCTAAAAACAGTTGCCGATTTACAGGTCCCTTATATTATGATGCATATGCGTGGCGAACCGCAAACCATGCAAAACCATACCGATTACGATAATTTAGTAAAAGAGATGCTCTTTTATTTTTCCGAACGTTTGGCGGCTACAAAACAATTAGGCATTACCGATGTTATTATAGATCCCGGTTTTGGATTTGCAAAAACTCTAGAGCAAAATTTTGAATTACTGAACAAACTAGAATTATTTAAAATGATTGAACACCCAATGCTCGTTGGAATTTCTAGAAAATCGATGATATACAAAACGTTAAACACCACTGCCCAACACGCACTTAACGGCACCTCGGTTTTAAATACCGTTGCCCTCCAAAAAGGTGCTTCTATTTTACGCGTACATGATGTAAAAGAAGCTGTTGAATGTGTGAAATTAGTTGAATTGCTTCGTGCTTAGTTTTAATAAATTATGAAAAATATAGTCCCCCTTCTTATTCTATTATTTTTGTTTTCATGTGGAAATGAAAAAGTGTTGCAATTGCCAGAAATCAATCATTCCGAAATTTCGGAAATCAACGATGTTTCGGTGGCTTATCTTTTTTACGATGAAACCCAACCAGATAGTTTAGAATTGAATAGAAAAAACATTATTAACACCACAAATTGGTTGATTAATGTGGATAAACGCCTTAAGCTAAAACAAGTTATTCCGAAAATTTCATTTCTTCAAAAGAAAAAAGTAAGCGCTGGCCATCAAAAGGAAGGCGTTAAAAATTATTTCACTTGTCATGATACAAGTACGAAAAGCCCAGGATTTATTGAATTTACCGATATTACCTATCATCAAAACTCAGTTTCAGAATACTTAGAAACGGCTTCAACTTCAGAAAAAATAAAGCACGCCATACAAGTGAATATTAACGAAAGCCAAGAAATTACCATTATAAACTCCGTTTTAAATTCGCCCACTATAAATACATCCAAAAATAATTTAATTACCGATTTAAACCGTGTGGACATTAAAAACGGACAAATTTATTTAAGCTTTCACGAGAATTTACTCTTTCAAGAATACATTACTTACAAAATGCTATTCGATAAAGTAGGTTTTGACAAAACAACGATATCACAAGAAGAATTTATTTTTAATTAACTCTAATTTACTAAATTTACAAAAACACACTACCCTTGGAAATTTTTAATGACCTTTTAAACTTTAAAATCGTTGATATTATAGATGTTATTTTAGTCGCAGTACTACTTTACTACGTTTATAAACTAACAAAAGGCACGGTTGCCATCAATATTTTTATTGGCATTATTATAATATATTTTGTTTGGAAACTTACCGAATTCTTAGAAATGGAATTGCTTACCGGCATTTTCGGAGGCTTTATGCAAGTAGGAATTATCGCGCTTATTGTCGTTTTTCAACCTGAAATTAGAAAGTTTTTATTGATGGTAGGATCTACTAATTTTAATGGGAGACGTAAATTTTTACAACAATTTAAATTCTTAAAAACCGAAACTAGCGATGGCACTGATGTGGACGTTATTGTATCGGCATGTAATAAAATGGCGATGACTAAAACGGGCGCTTTAATAGTTTTTGAACGGAATAATAATTTAGATTTTATTGCCGACTCTGGAGATGAAATGAATATTAAAGTTACTCAACCTATTATTGAAAGTATTTTTTTTAAAAATAGTCCGCTGCATGATGGAGCCATCATTATAAATGATAATATTGTTAAGGCCACTCGTGTAATTCTTCCTGTTAATAACGAAAAAAACATACCAAAACGCTTTGGTTTACGCCACCGCGCTGCTATTGGTGTTACTGAAAAAACAGATGCCTTAGCCTTAGCGGTAAGTGAAGAAACAGGACATATTTCTTATTTTAAAGATGGTGAATTTGTAGTTTTCGAAAACAACGCCGAATTAATAGCGCTTATTAAAAAAGATTTAGCGTAATTCCTGTTCTATATTTTTCAAATTACAAGGCAACCTAACAAAACTCTAAGCAACATCTTGCTTTAAAAACTGCACTTCGTATAAGTTTCTATAATAGCCATTTTCTTTTTGAAGTAGCTCATTATGCGTGCCTTGTTCTACAATTTCGCCAGCATCCATAACAATAATTTTATCGGCCTTTTTAATGGTTGCCAAACGATGTGCGATAACAATTGAGGTTCTACCCTTTGTGATTTTATCGGTAGCATTTTGAATAAGTTGCTCCGAATAAGAATCGACTGACGACGTGGCTTCATCTAAAACCAAAATACTTGGGTTTGTAACATAAGCACGTAAAAATGAAATAAGTTGACGTTGACCAGATGAAAGCATCACACCACGTTCCTTCACATTGTAATGATAGCCGTTTGGAAGACTCATAATAAAATCGTGAATACCAATAGCTTTTGCAGATTCTATAACTTCGGCTTCTGTTATTTCTGGATTATTAAGTGTAATATTATTAAGAATAGTATCGGCAAACAAAAAAACATCTTGTAAAACTACCGCTATTTGACTTCTTAAAGATTGTAAAGTAACATCCTTTATATTGACATCATCAACAGCAATAATACCTTCTTTAATTTCGTAAAAACGATTCAATAAATTAATAATGGTCGATTTCCCTGCTCCAGTTGCACCAACGATAGCAACGGTTTCTCCCGCTTTTACATCAAAAGAAATACCTTTTAGTACGGCTTCATCTTCAACATAATTAAAAAACACGGTATCAAACTTAATATTGCCTTTAAAATTTTCTGCTATATGTGTGCCATGGTCGTCTATTTGTGATGTGGTATCTAACACTTTAAATACACGGTTTGCTGCGACCATACCCATTTGTAAAGTATTGAATTTATCTGCAATTTGACGCAAGGGTCTAAACAACATCGGGATAAACATGATGAAAGCAATTAAATCGCCTTGTGAAACATCGGTACCTTTTAAAACCACGTGTAAACCACCATACCAAGCCACTAGTCCTGTAGCGATAGATGCTGACAAATCGGGCAATGGAAAGAAAATGGAGTTATACCAAACGGTTTTTAACCACCCCTTTTTATGGCGTTCGTTAATGGCTTTAAATTTTCTTAACTCGGTATCTTCTCGAGTAAAAAGTTGTAAAATCTTCATTCCTGTTAAGCGTTCTTGCACAAAGGAATTTAAATTAGACACCTCGGTACGCACTTCTTCAAAAGCCTTTTTCATTACTTTTTGAAAAATTCGAGTGGCGTATATTAACAAAGGAAGCATAATAAAAACCATGAGGCTTAATTTCGCATTAATATATACCATTACGGCAAAAACAACAATCATGGTAAGTAAATCTTTAACAATCATGAATAATCCTTGTCCGAAAATATCTGCAATTCGTTCCATATCAGTCACCGCTCGAGTAATGAGGACACCTACGGAAGAACTATCGTAATACTTCATTTTAAAACTCAGTAAATGATTGAATAGTTTAGTACGCACATCTTTTACTAAATTTTGCCCCAACCAAGCTGCATAATAAATAAAGCCAAGTTGAAACACGGTTTGAAGTATGAGTACTACAAACATAATAATCACGTAAAACAGGAAATCGTCAACCTTATTAACAGCAATACTATTATCAATGGCATATTTAGTTAAATAAGGCGTTGCCGCACTAAAGGCCGCCAACAACACCACCATAACTAGTAAGCTTATAAAAACGAAATTATACGGTTTTATATATGTAAACAACCTTTTAAAAAGGGTGATATCAAAAATATTTTCTTTCGGTTTGCTCATTTATATTATTATATCTTGAGGATATTCTACGTTTATTAAATATAAGCCATGTGCAGGAACTGAAAAGCCAGCTTCGCTCCTATTTTTAGACTTAATAATATGATGTAATTGGTCTACGGGAATTTTCCCTAAACCAATATTTATTATGGTGCCAACAATGGCGCGGACCATGTTTCGCAAAAAACGGTCGGCCTTAATGGTGAACTGAAGTTCGTTTTCAACAAGCTGCCAATCGGCTTTCATTATAGTACATAAAAAAGTTTTTACTTCTGTTTTACTTTTTGAAAAACATTGAAAATCGTTGTATTCAAATAGAATTTTAGCAGCTGCTTTCATTTTATCCACATCCAAACTATGTTTTACGTAATAAGCGCTCTCGTTATTAAAAACATCTTTTTGTAACGAAACTCGATACAAATAAGTACGGCTTATGGCATGAAAACGCGCATGTACATCATCTTTCACTTGAAAAATAGCTTGCACGGCGACATCTTTTGGTAAAAACGAATTGAGCTTAAACACAAAATTCGGATCATTTAAAGTAGCCTCAAAATCAAAATGAGCAAACATTTGTTTAGCATGCACACCAGTATCTGTACGACCTGCCCCCATTATTGAAATAGGTGTTCTGAGCAAAGTAGACAATGCTTTTTCTAAAACTTCTTGAACAGAAATAGCATCGGGCTGAATTTGCCACCCGTGATAGGCACTACCATTATAAGAGAGTTCTATAAAATATCGCAATTTGTTTTAATACTTTTGTTGAAACAACAAATATAGCTAGTTTTGCCGTGCTTGCGAAAGCCCTAATCTTAATTATATATTAAAAGATTTTAATGACCAAAATATTACTCCTTTCAGACACCCATAGTTATATAGACGATGCCATTTTAAAACATGTAAAACAAGCCGATGAAGTATGGCATGCTGGTGATATTGGCGACTTAAAAGTAACCGACGCCATAAAAAAACTAAAACCTTTACGAGGGGTATATGGCAATATTGATGATGCTAAAGCCCGAGGTGAATTTCCTGAACACAATCGTTTTATGTGCGAAGATGTGGATGTTTGGATTACCCATATTGGTGGTTATCCTCCAAAATATAATATTAGAGTCGTTGAAGAAATCAAGAAAAACCCACCACGTATTTTTATTTCAGGACATTCTCATATACTTAAAGTTATGCCCGATAAGAAGCTAAATCTTATTCATATGAATCCTGGTGCTGTAGGAAAACATGGCTTTCATAAGGTTCGAACCATGCTGCGCTTCACTATTGAAGGAAAAAAGATAGATAATTTAGAAGTTATTGAATTTCCAGACAGACACCCGAAAGTTTAATTCCAAAAATAAAAAAACTCCGAAAGTTTTCACTTCGGAGTTTTACGCACTAATAGTACTAAGATGTTAGGTTTATCGTAATCGATCAACAGATTTTACAAGTTCTTCATCCTTCTTGATGGCCTTATTGGCAAATGGCCATGCCAATAAGGCCATCAAGAAGGATGAAGAACTTGTAAAATCTGTTGATCGATTACGATAAACCTAACATCTTAGTACTATTAGTGCGTAAAACTCCGAAGTGAAAACTTTCGGAGTTTTTTTATTTTTGGAATTAAACTTTCGGGTGTCTGTCTGGAAATTCAATAACTTCTAAATTATCTATCTTTTTTCCTTCAATAGTGAAGCGCAGCATGGTTCGAACCTTATGAAAGCCATGTTTTCCTACAGCACCAGGATTCATATGAATAAGATTTAGCTTCTTATCGGGCATAACTTTAAGTATATGAGAATGTCCTGAAATAAAAATACGTGGTGGGTTTTTCTTGATTTCTTCAACGACTCTAATATTATATTTTGGAGGATAACCACCAATATGGGTAATCCAAACATCCACATCTTCGCACATAAAACGATTGTGTTCAGGAAATTCACCTCGGGCTTTAGCATCATCAATATTGCCATATACCCCTCGTAAAGGTTTTAGTTTTTTTATGGCGTCGGTTACTTTTAAGTCGCCAATATCACCAGCATGCCATACTTCATCGGCTTGTTTTACATGTTTTAAAATGGCATCGTCTATATAACTATGGGTGTCTGAAAGGAGTAATATTTTGGTCATTAAAATCTTTTAATATATAATTAAGATTAGGGCTTTCGCAAGCACGGCAAAACTAGCTATATTTGTTGTTTCAACAAAAGTATTAAAACAAATTGCGATATTTTATAGAACTCTCTTATAATGGTAGTGCCTATCACGGGTGGCAAATTCAGCCCGATGCTATTTCTGTTCAAGAAGTTTTAGAAAAAGCATTGTCTACTTTGCTCAGAACACCTATTTCAATAATGGGGGCAGGTCGTACAGATACTGGTGTGCATGCTAAACAAATGTTTGCTCATTTTGATTTTGAGGCTACTTTAAATGATCCGAATTTTGTGTTTAAGCTCAATTCGTTTTTACCAAAGATGTCGCCGTGCAAGCTATTTTTCAAGTGAAAGATGATGTACATGCGCGTTTTCATGCCATAAGCCGTACTTATTTGTATCGAGTTTCGTTACAAAAAGATGTTTTTAATAACGAGAGCGCTTATTACGTAAAACATAGTTTGGATGTGGATAAAATGAAAGCAGCTGCTAAAATTCTATTTGAATACAACGATTTTCAATGTTTTTCAAAAAGTAAAACAGAAGTAAAAACTTTTTTATGTACTATAATGAAAGCCGATTGGCAGCTTGTTGAAAACGAACTTCAGTTCACCATTAAGGCCGACCGTTTTTTGCGAAACATGGTCCGCGCCATTGTTGGCACCATAATAAATATTGGTTTAGGGAAAATTCCCGTAGACCAATTACATCATATTATTAAGTCTAAAAATAGGAGCGAAGCTGGCTTTTCAGTTCCTGCACATGGCTTATATTTAATAAACGTAGAATATCCTCAAGATATAATAATATAAATGAGCAAACCGAAAGAAAATATTTTTGATATCACCCTTTTTAAAAGGTTGTTTACATATATAAAACCGTATAATTTCGTTTTTATAAGCTTACTAGTTATGGTGGTGTTGTTGGCGGCCTTTAGTGCGGCAACGCCTTATTTAACTAAATATGCCATTGATAATAGTATTGCTGTTAATAAGGTTGACGATTTCCTGTTTTACGTGATTATTATGTTTGTAGTACTCATACTTCAAACCGTGTTTCAACTTGGCTTTATTTATTATGCAGCTTGGTTGGGGCAAAATTTAGTAAAAGATGTGCGTACTAAACTATTCAATCATTTACTGAGTTTTAAAATGAAGTATTACGATAGTTCTTCCGTAGGTGTCCTCATTACTCGAGCGGTGACTGATATGGAACGAATTGCAGATATTTTCGGACAAGGATTATTCATGATTGTTAAAGATTTACTTACCATGATTGTTGTTTTTGCCGTAATGGTATATATTAATGCGAAATTAAGCCTCATGGTTTTTATTATGCTTCCTTTGTTAATATACGCCACTCGAATTTTTCAAAAAGTAATGAAAAAGGCTTTTGAAGAAGTGCGTACCGAGGTGTCTAATTTAAATTCCTTTGTGCAAGAACGCTTAACAGGAATGAAGATTTTACAACTTTTTACTCGAGAAGATACCGAGTTAAGAAAATTTAAAGCCATTAACGAACGCCATAAAAAGGGGTGGTTAAAAACCGTTTGGTATAACTCCATTTTCTTTCCATTGCCCGATTTGTCAGCATCTATCGCTACAGGACTAGTGGCTTGGTATGGTGGTTTACACGTGGTTTTAAAAGGTACCGATGTTTCACAAGGCGATTTAATTGCTTTCATCATGTTTATCCCGATGTTGTTTAGACCCTTGCGTCAAATTGCAGATAAATTCAATACTTTACAAATGGGTATGGTCGCAGCAAACCGTGTATTTAAAGTGTTAGATACCACATCACAAATAGACGACCATGGCACACATATAGCAGAAAATTTTAAAGGCAATATTAAGTTTGATACCGTGTTTTTTAATTATGTTGAAGATGAAGCCGTACTAAAAGGTATTTCTTTTGATGTAAAAGCGGGAGAAACCGTTGCTATCGTTGGTGCAACTGGAGCAGGGAAATCGACCATTATTAATTTATTGAATCGTTTTTACGAAATTAAAGAAGGTATTATTGCTGTTGATGATGTCAATATAAAGGATGTTACTTTACAATCTTTAAGAAGTCAAATAGCGGTAGTTTTACAAGATGTTTTTTTGTTTGCCGATACTATTCTTAATAATATTACACTTAATAATCCAGAAATAACAGAAGCCGAAGTTATAGAATCTGCAAAAGCTATTGGTATTCACGATTTTATTATGAGTCTTCCAAACGGCTATCATTACAATGTGAAGGAACGTGGTGTGATGCTTTCATCTGGTCAACGTCAACTTATTTCATTTTTACGTGCTTATGTTACAAACCCAAGTATTTTGGTTTTAGATGAAGCCACGTCGTCAGTCGATTCTTATTCGGAGCAACTTATTCAAAATGCTACCGATAAAATCACAAAGGGTAGAACCTCAATTGTTATCGCACATCGTTTGGCAACCATTAAAAAGGCCGATAAAATTATTGTTATGGATGCTGGCGAAATTGTAGAACAAGGCACGCATAATGAGCTACTTCAAAAAGAAAATGGCTATTATAGAAACTTATACGAAGTGCAGTTTTTAAAGCAAGATGTTGCTTAGAGTTTTGTTAGGTTGCCTTGTAATTTGAAAAATATAGAACAGGAATTACGCTAAATCTTTTTTAATAAGCGCTATTAATTCGGCGTTGTTTTCGAAAACTACAAATTCACCATCTTTAAAATAAGAAATATGTCCTGTTTCTTCACTTACCGCTAAGGCTAAGGCATCTGTTTTTTCAGTAACACCAATAGCAGCGCGGTGGCGTAAACCAAAGCGTTTTGGTATGTTTTTTTCGTTATTAACAGGAAGAATTACACGAGTGGCCTTAACAATATTATCATTTATAATGATGGCTCCATCATGCAGCGGACTATTTTTAAAAAAATACTTTCAATAATAGGTTGAGTAACTTTAATATTCATTTCATCTCCAGAGTCGGCAATAAAATCTAAATTATTATTCCGTTCAAAAACTATTAAAGCGCCCGTTTTAGTCATCGCCATTTTATTACATGCCGATACAATAACGTCCACATCAGTGCCATCGCTAGTTTCGGTTTTTAAGAATTTAAATTGTTGTAAAAATTTACGTCTCCCATTAAAATTAGTAGATCCTACCATCAATAAAAACTTTCTAATTTCAGGTTGAAAAACGACAATAAGCGCGATAATTCCTACTTGCATAAAGCCTCCGAAAATGCCGGTAAGCAATTCCATTTCTAAGAATTCGGTAAGTTTCCAAACAAAATATATTATAATAATGCCAATAAAAATATTGATGGCAACCGTGCCTTTTGTTAGTTTATAAACGTAGTAAAGTAGTACTGCGACTAAAATAACATCTATAATATCAACGATTTTAAAGTTTAAAAGGTCATTAAAAATTTCCAAGGGTAGTGTGTTTTTGTAAATTTAGTAAATTAGAGTTAATTAAAAATAAATTCTTCTTGTGATATCGTTGTTTTGTCAAAACCTACTTTATCGAATAGCATTTTGTAAGTAATGTATTCTTGAAAGAGTAAATTCTCGTGAAAGCTTAAATAAATTTGTCCGTTTTTAATGTCCACACGGTTTAAATCGGTAATTAAATTATTTTTGGATGTATTTATAGTGGGCGAATTTAAAACGGAGTTTATAATGGTAATTTCTTGGCTTTCGTTAATATTCACTTGTATGGCGTGCTTTATTTTTTCTGAAGTTGAAGCCGTTTCTAAGTATTCTGAAACTGAGTTTTGATGATAGGTAATATCGGTAAATTCAATAAATCCTGGGCTTTTCGTACTTGTATCATGACAAGTGAAATAATTTTTAACGCCTTCCTTTTGATGGCCAGCGCTTACTTTTTTCTTTTGAAGAAATGAAATTTTCGGAATAACTTGTTTTAGCTTAAGGCGTTTATCCACATTAATCAACCAATTTGTGGTGTTAATAATGTTTTTTCTATTCAATTCTAAACTATCTGGTTGGGTTTCATCGTAAAAAAGATAAGCCACCGAAACATCGTTGATTTCCGAAATTTCGGAATGATTGATTTCTGGCAATTGCAACACTTTTTCATTTCCACATGAAAACAAAAATAATAGAATAAGAAGGGGGACTATATTTTTCATAATTTATTAAAACTAAGCACGAAGCAATTCAACTAATTTCACACATTCAACAGCTTCTTTTACATCATGTACGCGTAAAATAGAAGCACCTTTTTGGAGGGCAACGGTATTTAAAACCGAGGTGCCGTTAAGTGCGTGTTGGGCAGTGGTGTTTAACGTTTTGTATATCATCGATTTTCTAGAAATTCCAACGAGCATTGGGTGTTCAATCATTTTAAATAATTCTAGTTTGTTCAGTAATTCAAAATTTTGCTCTAGAGTTTTTGCAAATCCAAAACCGGGATCTATAATAACATCGGTAATGCCTAATTGTTTTGTAGCCGCCAAACGTTCGGAAAAATAAAAGAGCATCTCTTTTACTAAATTATCGTAATCGGTATGGTTTTGCATGGTTTGCGGTTCGCCACGCATATGCATCATAATATAAGGGACCTGTAAATCGGCAACTGTTTTTAGCATTTCAGTATCCAATTTTCCAGCCGAAATATCATTAATTAAAGCTGCGCCAGCTTCAATACAATGTTTTGCAATAGCGCTTCTAAACGTATCGATAGAAATTAAAGTGTTTGGAAATTCTTTTAAAATAAGTTTTACAATGGGTAAAATACGGTTAAGTTCGTCGGTTTCGCTAACATGGTCGGCATTTGGTCGCGAACTATAAGCGCCAATATCTATAAATGTAGCGCCATCAGTCAACATGTTTTCGGTATGTTGAAGCATTTGTTTTTCGTTTTTATGTTGTCCGCCATCATAAAAAGAATCTGGAGTAATATTCAAAATACCCATCACTTTAGGTGATGATAAATCAATGAGGTTTCCTTTGCAATTGATCGTCATAATGTTAAAAATCCAAGTATATTACCTATTAAATATCAAACGTAAAACTTTAAAATTGTATCGTCAAACTTCCTTCTAAAAACTTTTGAACTTTAAACAATTTAAGCGAAATTTACAGAAAATTAAACGATACATGCAAGATACCTCAAAACAATACGATGCCGTTATAAATACCTGTAAAAGTTTGTTCATTAAAAAAATGAGTGATTACGGAAGTGCATGGCGAATACTGCGTTTGCCATCGCTTACCGATCAAATTTTTATTAAAGCACAACGTATTCGAGGATTGCAAGAAAATGATGTTAGAAAAGTAGACGAAGGAGAAATTAGCGAGTTTATTGGTATTATAAATTATTCGGTTATGGCACTTATTCAGTTGGAGAAAGGTGTGGTAGAACAACCCGATTTATCTACTGTAGCCGCTACCGAACTTTACGAAAAGCAAATTGCGACTACCAAAACCTTAATGGAAAACAAAAATCACGATTATGGTGAGGCTTGGCGAGATATGCGAGTAAGTAGTTTAACCGATTTAATTTTGCAGAAATTACTACGTGTTAAGCAAATTGAAGATAATAAGGGTAAAACCATAGTTAGCGAGGGCATTGATGCTAATTATCAGGACATGATTAATTATGCCATTTTCGCAATGATTCACCTGACTCAAGAGGCTTAAATCAAAAATAAATAAAATAAGATTAAAGTTGAAACAGACGGTTTTAGCATTTAATTAAAATAAAAAAAGCATGAAAATTTTAGTAAGTATAAGTCGGATATTTGTTGGTGTATTATTCATTATTTCAGGATTAATTAAACTGAACGATCCGTTGGGATTTTCATACAAATTAGCCGAATATTTTAGTCCTGACGTTTTAAACCTACCCTTTTTAGAGCCTTACGCTTTAATGATATCGGTTTTAGTTGTGGTATTCGAAGTGGTTTTAGGCGTGTTCTTACTTATTGGGTATAAACCAAAATTCACGATTTGGAGTTTATTATTAATGATTGTATTTTTTACTTTCTTAACTTTTTATTCTGCGTATTTTGATAAAGTAAAAGATTGTGGTTGCTTTGGCGATGCCCTAAAATTAACGCCATGGGAAAGTTTTACTAAAGATATTGTACTACTATTTTTTATTCTTATTCTCTTTGTTGGAGCAAAACATGTTAAACCTCTTTTCGGGAAATTAACAACAACTATTTTGGCTTTACTTAGTTTTATTTTTAGTTTATGGTTTGGCTATCATGTATTAATGCACCTACCAGCTAAAGATTTTAGAGCTTATAAAATTGGCGCAAATATTCAAGAAGGCATGAGTGTACCCGAAGATGCTGCAAAACCTGTAGTAGAATATTCATGGAAATTTAAAGTAGGTGGCGAAGAAAAAATAATAACCACTAACGGCGCTTACCCAACCGTAGAAGGCGAATTTATAAGTGTAGATACCAAAGAAGTTTCAGCAGGTTATGAACCTCCAATTTATGATTTTTCTATTGAATCGGACGATGAAGATTTAACAGAAACTTTTTTAAATGATGAGCATTTAATTATCGTAGTTTCATACAATTTAGAGAGTATGGAGCGTGCAGGTGGTTTAAAATTAAAGGCCTTACAAGACGAAGCTCGTAAAAATGGCTATAAAATTATCGGACTTACGGCATCAGGAAATACGGAGAAGCAGGCTTTAAAAGAAGATTATAACATCGATTTTGAATTTTATTTATGTGATGAAAAAGCACTGAAAACTATTGTGCGTTCTAATCCAGGAATTATTGCTTTAGAAAAAGGTACAATTACGCAAAAAGTACATTGGAACGATCTTAAAGATTTAAAACTACCAAAGGTTGAAAGACAGGCAGAAGCTGTAAAAGTTGAACATATTTTATATCAAATAGATAACGTAACAGCAACAAAGTCTGAAGTTGATAGTCTAAATACCGAAACTATTGAGTCTGTAAATGTTTTAAAAACATCAACTACTGAATTAGATTCTATAAACGCCGCAAACCATAGCGATTACACGAGTATGGTAAAAGTGACATTAAAAAAATAAAACTAATAACCCATATTGAGCTACTTAATAAACAAAATAACTTACGCTTTCCTCACATTATTTGGGGTGGTTACCGTTATTTTCTTTTTATTCAATGTGCTTCCTGGCGATCCGGCTCAAATGATGTTGGGTCAAAATGAAGACAGCGAACAACTCGCAATTGTCAAACAAAAATACGGTTTCGATAAACCTGTAAGTACACAGTATTTCTATTACTTGAATGATTTGTCGCCTATTTCCTTTCATTGCAATCAAAAGGAAGATTACACCTTTTTACGTGATGGAAAATATTCAGCAGCAAATTTATTTACTATCGGAAATACGACAATCGTTTTAAAATTCCCGTATTTACGAGAATCCTTTACAAAACAAGGCAAAAAAGTAAGTCAGGTACTAGCCGAAACTTTACCTAATACTTTTGTTTTAGCCGTGTCGGCTATTGTAATCGCCATGATTTTGGGTATTATTTTAGGCATTGTTTCCGCATTATATAAAGATCAATGGATTGATAAAACCATACAGATTTTTAGTACTTTAGGTATGAGTGTGCCGTCCTTTTTTAGCGCTATTCTTTTTGCCTGGTTTTTCGGTTTTTTATTACACGAATACACTAATTTAGAAATGACGGGCAGTTTGTACGAACTGGACGATTTCGGCGAAGCCATGCATATTAAATGGAAAAATTTAATATTACCAGCCGTTGTTTTAGGTATTCGTCCCTTGGCCGTCGTTATTCAGTTAATGCGGAATTCATTGTTGGAAGTATTTAATCAAGATTACATTCGTACAGCACGTGCTAAAGGACTTAGCGAATTTCAAATCATAAAAAAACATGCTGTTAAAAATGCATTAAACCCAGTAGTAACCGCTATATCAGGTTGGTTTGCATCTATGCTAGCGGGCGCGGTTTTTGTAGAATATATTTTCGGATGGAACGGCCTCGGTAAAGAAATCGTTAATGCGCTTAATACACTCGATTTACCCGTCATAATGGGCGCCGTTTTAGTTATTGCCGTGTTATTTGTAATTATCAACATTTTTGTCGACTTAATCTATGTTTGGTTAGACCCAAAAGTGAAATTAAAATAAATTTTTATTTCCGCGAAAGCGTAAACATTTTCAAACCCTTTTTATATGAACAAGTTAAAGTATATTTTCATTTTATTAATTAGTTTTTTAAGCTGTAAAGATGAGCCAAAGCAATTTTCAACCGAAGCTTTAAACGATACCTTCATCGCTCAAAACGGTACAGAAGTAACCTTTCAAAGCATATTAGATAAGCATAAAGGCAAAACTATCGTTATAGATGTTTGGGCGTCTTGGTGCAGCGATTGCATTAAAGGTATGCCAAAAGTTAAAGCATTACAAGCTAATAATCCAGATGTAGCTTATGTATTTTTATCTTTAGATAGAGAACAAGGGGCGTGGCAACGCGGTATTGTGAAATACCAAGTGGAAGGCGATCATTACTTTATGCCAAATGCAAAAGATTGCGATTTTGCCGATTTTTTAAACATCAGTTGGATTCCAAGATATATGGTAATAAATAAAGCTGGCGAAATCGTTGTATTTAATGTTATCGAAGCTGATGACGATAAGTTGATAGAAGCATTAAAAAATTAACTATTTTAGCAGTAGAAAACAACAATTATTAACTAATAAAAAGACACCTTGCTTGTATTGGTAAGGTTAATTTCAGCCATGAGAAAAAATATTGTAGCAGGAAACTGGAAAATGAATAACGATTTAGCACAAACTGAATCTTTATTAACCGCCTTAAAAAACCAAAGAACAACCTCTAATGCCGAAGTAATGGTGGCACCAACATACACCAATTTATTTCAGGCATATCAAACTTTAAAAATGTCAAATATTGAAGTCGTTGCACAAAACATGCACTTTGCCGAAAATGGCGCCTATACTGGCGAAATTAGCGCAAGCATGTTAAAAAGTATCGGTATCAATACCGTAATATTAGGGCATAGCGAACGTCGTGAATATTTTAATGAAACCGACGAGTTATTAGCAAAAAAAGTAGATGCAGCCTTAGCAAAAGGAATGCGCGTTATCTTTTGTTTTGGAGAAGAATTAGCCGACAGAAAATCGGGTAACGAAGAAACCATTGTAGGTAACCAAATTAAAAACGCTTTGTTTCATTTAGATGCAGCGGCATTTCAGAACATCGTTTTAGCTTACGAGCCTGTTTGGGCTATTGGTACAGGCGAAACAGCGAGCCCAGAGCAAGCACAAGATATGCATGCGTTTATTAGAAAAACACTAGCCGATAAATACGGAAATGATGTAGCCGATGAGGTTTCAATCCTTTACGGAGGTAGTGTTAAGCCAGCAAATGCTGAAGAAATTTTCTCTAAACCAGACGTCGATGGCGGTTTAATTGGTGGAGCAGCTTTAAATGCTGAAGATTTTTTCGCAATTGTAAATGCCTTTTAAAAAATAATTTGGGCGTTCCCCGAAAAGGGTCGGGCTTTATTCGTGCCGTCTTATTTTTCAATTAAAGAACTCATGAATATAAATATTTTGGCAGTCGCTTTTTTGTGTTGCATAAGTGCAACCACACAAAAAGAGCTCCAACAAAGCCTCAATCCCTAACGCGGGCCAACCCAGTACCATATTAAAAACACCTTATCATTCAATTGGTAAGGTGTTTTTTGTTTTCTTGAAAAGGAAAAACAAATCTGGTTTACGGAATTGTGCGTGATATCTACTAATGTTGGCAGGACTAGAACCGTAATAAAGTAACCACTTCAAACTAATTTTTAATAAAATTTTATAACGAACTCCGTTAATAACACTTAAATTTGCACTCTAATAAAACACGTCATGTCAAACATTATTTATATCGGGTATCAATTTAAAGTAAAACCATTACAACCCGCAGTCGAAATCTTAATAGCCGAATTGGGTTACGCCGGTTTCGAAAGCTTTGTAGAAAACGAAGATGGTGCCACAGCATACATTCAAAAAGAAGAATGGAATGCCGATATTTTAGACGATATTCAAATATTGAACTCTGATGAATTCGAAATTACCTACGAATTCAACGAAATAGAACAAACCAACTGGAACGAGGAATGGGAAAAGAATTTCAATCCTATCATTGTTGATGATGCCTGTTCTGTACGTGCACCATTTCATGAGAAACCAGATACAACTTACGATATTATTATAGAGCCAAAAATGAGTTTTGGTACGGGGCATCACGAAACCACGCACATGATGATTCAACATGTATTAAAAACAGATTTAAAAGATAAATCGGTTTTAGATATGGGTTGTGGTACTGGTGTTTTGGCGATTTTAGCTGAAATGAAAGGCGCAAAACCTTTAGACGCGGTAGATTATGATAACTGGTGTTACCTTAATAGTTTGGAAAATGTAGAGCGTAATAATGCGAAACATATTACAGTAATAGAAGGTGATGCTTCTGTTTTAAAAGGCAAAAGTTACGATGTTATTATAGCTAATATTAACCGTAATATCTTACTGCAAGATATGGGGGTTTATGCATCTTGCTTAAATGAAAATGGGATGTTGTTTTTAAGCGGATTTTACGCTGAGGATATTCCGTTAATTACAGCGGAATGCGAAAAACATTTGTTAAAATTTGAAGAAAAGTTAGAAAGAAACAATTGGGTATCGTTAAAATTTCTAAATTAGTAGAATAATTAATGGCTAATGTAAATGCTTTTTCTAACGAAAAAATATTTGAAAAAACAAAGGATTATTATGAGTACAAGAGAACAAACATCTGAAGAATTATTATTAGAAGAGGAGGTTTTAACTCAAAACGAGATTGTTTTGCATAACGATGATGTAAACACCTTCGACCATGTTATCGAGACATTAATTTATGCTTGCGAGCACACGCCAGAGCAAGCAGAACAATGTGCTATGTTAGTGCATTACAAAGGGAAATGTACCGTAAAAACCGGTTTGCTAGACGATTTAAAACCACGCTGTTCTATGCTGTTAGAAGCTGGTTTAAGTGCCGAGCTCGTGTAAAATATATATAAGCAAAAATTAAAAAGACCTTTCAAAATTTTATTTGAAAGGTCTTTTTTTTGCTATTAATGTAATTCTCTATTTTTCTTTTTTAGTGGAGTTTATTTTAAGAAGACTATAAATTGGACAGGAATTAATCAAACTCGTTACCAGTAAAATAATGGCAACGACCATTAAAACAAAAGCTAAAGTCCCTGAAATAATATTAAAATAATACAGTAAAGCAACCGTAATTCCAGTAAGTATTCTAATGGCTTTATCGATAGAACCTATATTCTTTTCCATGTCTAAAAAATAAAAGACTATTATTTATAGTGTTGATGGACATACGAAATCTGTGGTTGGTAAATCGGAATTTTTAATAGCTCCAAATCCACCAGCAATATCAATTAAGTTATCAAAACCTCTTGCTTTTAAAATAGAAGCCGCTATTACCGAGCGATAACCACCAGCACAATGCACGTAATAAGTTTGGTTTTTATCGATACTGTTCATATTATCGTTAATATAGTCTAAGGCAAAATGTTTAACGTTGTCGCCTTTTAAATGCTCCGAGTTATATTCTCCATCTTTTCTAACGTCTAAAACTTCTATGTTTTCAGTATTAAAACGTTTAGAGAATTCATCTACAGATATAGAATCAATGGTTTCAATGTCTTTTCCTGCGGTTTTCCAGCTTTCTATGCCACCTTCTAAGTAGCCTAAAGTATTATCGTAACCTACACGAGATAGTCTAGTAACAGTTTCCTGTGCCTTTCCTTCAGGAACTACAAGTAAAATAGGTTGTTTTAAATCGGTTATTAAAGCTCCAACCCATGGCGCAAACCCACCTTGAATACCAATAGAAATAGAATTAGGAATATGGCCTTTTACAAAATCGTCTTGATGCCTAACGTCTAAAACTAAAGCATCTTCACTATTAGCCATCGCTTCAAAAGCTTCTGGAGAAAGTGGTGTATCTCCTTTTTTTAGAATAGTTTCAAAATTATCGTAGCCCGATTTATTCATCATGGCATTTTTTGCAAAATATTGTGGTGGTGGAGCAATACCATCAAGCACTTCTTTTATAAATTCTTCACGCGTCATATCAGCACGTAAAGCATAATTTGT
>NZ_JAUFQP010000009.1 GCF_030409805.1 Algibacter miyuki
AAGGTAAATACCCCATAACCACTTACGCGGTGGTTACGGTTTGGTTATCCATATCGATAACACCGCCTTCATTCACCCACATATTGGTTGGTTCATCCAACGCACAATCGTCAGAGCCTCTTCTGCTGCTGCTGCTATAAAGTTTGCGGGTGTGGTTACATCACGCCATGATAATGTAATCAGTACATCATCCGTATTGGTCGATTCTTTTTCTATGGTCCAATATTCTTGATCATCAATAGCTTCTAAAGCGCCTGCGCGTAAATCGTGAGGGTAAAGTGGGTTTGAGTTTTTCGTAAAAGAACTTTGATTTATAAAGACTTTCTGATTCCGAATTTGAGGTTCCTGCTAAACGGTAGTAACCACCATCTCCGATGGGATAAGTGAAACTATTTAATCCCGTTTTATGAACACCTCCATCAACATGGCTCAAATCTGAAGTGTTGATGTGTCCTCCGGTTGCTGAAAAATTGATACTTCCTCCAAAATTATCATTGTCCACAACGCCTTGATAGAAGTCTGAGATACCACTGATATCTAAAGCTCCTAGAAGTTCAAAAGGCGCTGACACACTATTATTATCAAATAAGACGTCGTACAGGTAACTCACCTGTGAGCCGCTAAGCTCTTGGGGGGAAGCGCCTATAAACGCGTTAAGCCTGTGGTACCGTAGAAATCTACAATACCTTCATTATTAAAATGACTGTAGATATAAGCGTCGCCATCGTTATAAAACGTACCGCTTGTTTGGTTGTCAAAACGTTTTTACCGTTGAAAATACAGTCCCCTCACTAACGGTTAAAACTCCCGTGTTGCTTGTTTGAGATACCATACTTACTGTAAAAAGAAGTAAAGTAATATGTAGTAATGTTTTTTTCATTGTTATGTTTTAAATTATCTTTTTCCTATTACTCAAAAAACTTATAAAAGTTAACCGTAAGCCCAGCTTGATTTGTTCTTGTTTCAACATTGGTTGTACGTCCTGTCCCATGCTTAAGTAACAGCTTTACCGTTTGGGGTGTATCAATTTTAAAAACAATGAGAAAATATAGCCTTGAACACTATAAATCCCTTTACCTGAAATTATAGTTGACGTTTTTAAATCTGTTAGCAGCCCATTCGAAGCATTCACAATTGCAGCTTCCATAACATAGAGATGACTAGTCCCTACCAAGTAATTAGAATTAGGGGCGGTAGGAAATACAATCTACAGAAACATCGACCTTATACGTACCTGCCGGAAGTGAAATATTTTCTCCTGTTGGGTTTGCTATTCCCATGGTATTGATATATTTGGTTTCATTGGCTGCACTGAAACTAATATAATTATTAGCTGTGCCAGATGGTATTAACCTTTTAGACTCATCATTAGAACTTGTATATACTCCTGCAATTTGCAAATTTAAAATCTGATCTATTTCATTGTTTACAATAAACCGGTTCCAAGACGCGCCATCCCAATAGTATATACCACGTATAAACATACCACCTGTATTAAAAATAAGAGCACCTTCCTGCGGATTAGCAACAGGCGTTATGGCACTATTTAAATCGGTTAAAACATAAGAAGGCAAAAGCATTCCTTTATCATCACTATAGATCTCTAATTCTGCTGAAGGATCTGGTGTATTTGTATTAATACCCACCTGTGCATAGCTATTAAAGCTAAAAAAGCGCATAGTATTGTTAATAAACTTCTCATTTTAAATAAAGTTTTTCAGTTTGAATAAAGGCATCATTAATACTTATAGCCCCCGTATAAGTTCCTCCTGTGCGACGCGCTAATTGAAAACTAACCGTTTCTGGAGAGGTCAGTGTAAAGGCAAACGTAAAGGATACTATATGAGATTTACTCCCTGATGTATTAGAACTTGAGTTACTATCAACAACACCACCTATTGCACTACTCCCATTAAATAGTTGGGCGGAGTAAAAATGAACGTGTGTTCTTCCGTTAACATTTCCAATGCTACCTGTGTTGGTTTCTGATGTTGTAATATTTAACTCCACATTTACAACATATTGTCCTTCTTGCAGGGTCATATTATTTCCAGATATTGCAATGAATCCTCCTGTATTATTAAACAATTGAGTAAACCCCGAAATAGTAGTAAAAGATGGCGCGGTTGGCAAAGTTAAAGTTGAAGTCGTTGTTTTATTAAAGACCGCATTTGATACTGAATTTTCTCTACTTGCGATTAAACTCCAAACACCATCTATAAAAAATAATAACCAGGCAATTGCGCATTACCACTATTATAAACAACTAAGCCTTCGGCTGGATTTAGAATAGGGTCTGTAATATTATCAAGTGCCTTCAACTCAACTCTTGGTGGAAGAAAAAATTTCCCATCAGGATTATTAGACATATCTAAAACAGCAGAAGCATGACCATTAACAAAGTTTGTTATCGTTTGAGCATTTGCAGTCATTACAACAAAAGAAACACTCAATATTAGCATTATTTTTATTTGAGTTTTCATTATTTTAATTTCGTTAATTTATAATATGAACCATCTGAAATAATCGTTACTCGATCGCGATGTGTAGAACCCAACCTTCTTCCTAAATATGTATAATATCAAAAGAAGTTATTTCATCTCCTCTTTCTAGACTTGTTATAAAGGTTACCCGATGTGTATTATTTAAAGGAGATACCACCGAACGTTCCACACGGTTCAATATATATCCTGATGTGCCACCTTCAGTAGTGTACGGAACATAAAAATCCATATAATACCCCATATTATAAAGACCTCCACCGATTGACTCCCCTCTACCTGAATCTGGTGCTGGAGCCGAAATTAAAAGCGAAGCCTCTAACGTGTAAATACCAGTACCTACATTTATCACGTTCAAGTTAGCCTCATCTAAACTTACCGATAATTGATCCATATTTCCAGAGTTGAGAATAGTATAGTTAGTGTTTACTGAACCAATAATTTCATCATCTCCAGCATCTGCATTGTTTAATACAGACATATTATTACCAGACAACCCTATCACTGCCGTTTTGGGCGTTTCTTTAAAAAACAGTTGCTTATCCCAAGCACCATTACCTGAGTTAGTTTGAGCATTCCAATACACCAATGATTTTCTAATGGTTGCACTGTTATTAAATACTATTAAACCATCTTTAGGCGTTACACTAATTGGTGCTTTATTGGATAAATCGTTAACTGGCACACGTGGTGTAAGCAAACCCTTTATCGGTAGATTCTATCTCCAATACAGCATGATCATCAGGGGTTAAAGTGCCAATCCCTACTTGAGAAAACAAGCATGTAGGAGAACACACTAATATTATGTAAAGTATAAATTTCATTTTTTGTTTTTTATTCATATTCAAGCTAAAACCTTTATTCTTAAAATAGTTTCGGTTAAATATTTATTATATTTTTTGAACCGTTACATTAGATACATTTCCAGAACCGGTAGAACCACTCTCTGTTGCTAATAAACCACCGTTTCTATTTGGAGCTGCTATAAATCTAATTTGATACCCTACACTAGGTACCACAATCATAGTAGTATAACTAAGCAACTCCCCTATAGTAGAACCCGTATCAATTGCTGCATATCGGCTACCTCTTCCTAAATATGGTCCATCTGGCACAGGGCGAATCCCTAATAATAATTGGGTTTGATCAGTAACGTTAACAAAACTCCCTTGTAAGGTTATTAAATAATTCCCTACTTGATTAAATGTTAAAACACCTGTTGTAGTATCATAATAAGAATAAATTGGAGATGTAGTTAAAGGCGCAGAAAATATCATAGTAGATATCGTTGACTTAACTAAGCTCTGATTAGCCGCTAACCTCGCATGGAATAAAGTATATGCTCCGTGATCTAATGTTCTTAAAACGCCGTCTGCATCAGCAACTACCATTCTGTCTTGTCCTCCTATTCCTATATTTGTATTAATATCTCTTACCCTTACATTCCCTTCACCTACATCTAAAGATTCTGTTGGAGTATTTGTATTTATACCCGTTGTTTGCGCAATTACAGTAGTTTTAAATATAACAAGGAATAAGCCTAGTATAAAAATATTTTTTTTCATAAATAATTTTTTTGGTTATAAAAAGCTACTGACTTTCAGTAGCTTTTTATATTTAATAAATTATTATTCTACGTATTCAACTATCACATGATAGCTCCCTGCAGGATGTAATGTTGTTAATGATCCAGCTGTACCTAAGATTAACTGACCTGTACTTGAATTGTACTCAATAATATTAGTACTGATTGAATTCGTAGTTTGGTTTATCAATCTTACACCTAATAATTTAGCACCTGAAGGCACAACTCCTGACAAACTCACAATGTTAGTATTTGTTGACAATGTAACACTACCAACACGTTCGTAAACCGTACTATTGTCAATCCATTTTTTAAGTGTGTTTTGGGCAGCTGTTGCGCTATACACTGGATATACTTTTCTTACAGTACCATCTGCTTCAACAGTCATAATTCCATCAACATTATCAAGATCTGCACCTGTTTGCGCTACTAAACCAGCAACTGCTAAAGTGTTACTTGCACCTGTTGTAATTGTTGTTGGTTTAATTAAAGCACCTCCCAATTGAATTTTATTATCTGTTTTCGTCAAACCATTATCGGCTTCAATCTCTAAAGAAGATTGGTCAACCCATGTAGGAACTCCTGTACTGCTTGTTACTAATACTTGGTCATTACCCGCATTCGCAATGTCTTCTGGTGCAATTGTACCATTTTGAATATGCGTTGTTGTAATTGATTCTGTTCCTACTTTTAAACTTGCATCTATTAATGTTGCTCCGGCTCCACCAGTAACAACGATTGTTGTATCATCAGCTGTTAAATCTTTAGGATCTACAACGCCTGCAGGACCTTGAGGACCTTCTGCACCATCAGAAACTATAACTGTAGTTGTTCCATCTGTAATAGTTGATGTTCCATCTCCATTATCGGTTACTGTCACTGAAGTTCCGTTAATACCATCAATTCCGTTTGTTCCATCAACTCCATCTTTCCCATCAGAAACTATAATCGTAGTTGTTCCATCTGAAATAGTTGATGTTCCATCTCCGTTATCTGTTACCGTTACCGAAGTTCCGTTAACACCATCAATTCCGTTTGTTCCATCAACTCCATCTTTACCATCAGAAACTATAATCGTAGTTGTTCCATCTGAAATAGTTGATGTTCCATCTCCGTTATCTGTTACCGTTACTGAAGTTCCGTTAACACCATCAATTCCGTTTGTTCCATCAACTCCATCTTTACCATCAGAAACTATAATCGTAGTTGTTCCATCTGAAATAGTTGATGTTCCATCTCCGTTATCTGTTACCGTTACCGAAGTTCCGTTAACACCATCAATTCCGTTTGTTCCATCAACTCCATCTTTACCATCAGAAACTATAATCGTAGTTGTTCCATCTGAAATAGTTGATGTTCCATCTCCGTTATCTGTTACCGTTACTGAAGTTCCGTTAACACCATCAATTCCGTTTGTTCCATCAACTCCATCTTTCCCATCAGAAACTATAATTGTAGTTGTTCCATCTGAAATAGTTGATGTTCCATCTCCGTTATCTGTTACCGTTACTGAAACTCCGTCAACTCCGTTTGTTCCGTCAACACCATCTTTACCATCAGAAACTATAACTGTAGTTGTTCCATCTGAAATAGTTGATGTTCCATCTCCATTATCCGTTACTGTTACTGAAGTTCCGTCAACGCCATCTGCTCCGTCTGCTCCTTTTGAAATAATAACATCAGTTGTTCCATCACTAACTGTTACTGTACCATCTCCGTTATCGGTTACTGTTACTGAAGCTCCGTCAATACCATCAGTTCCGTTTGTTCCATCAACTCCATCTTTCCCGTCAGAAACTATAATTGTAGTTGTTCCATCTGAAATAGTTGATGTTCCATCTCCATTATCCGTTACTGTTACTGAAGTTCCGTCAACGCCATCAACACCATCTTTACCATCAGAAACTATAACTGTAGTTGTTCCATCTGAAATAGTTGATGTTCCATCTCCGTTATCCGTTACTGTTACTGAAGTTCCGTCAACGCCATCTGCTCCGTCTGCTCCTTTTGAAATAATAACATCAGTTGTTCCATCACTAACTGTTACTGTACCATCTCCATTATCCGTTACTGTTACTGAAGCTCCGTCAATACCATCAGTTCCGTTTGTTCCATCAACTCCATCTTTACCATCAGAAACTACAACTGTAGTTGTTCCATCTGAAATAGTTGATGTTTCCATCTCCATTATCGGTTACCGTTACTGAAGTCCCGTCAACGCCATCTGCTCCGTCTGCTCCTTTTGAAATAATAACATCAGTTGTTCCATCACTAACTGTTACTGTACCATCTCCATTATCCGTTACTGTTACTGAAGCTCCGTCAATACCATCAGTTCCGTTTGTTCCATCAAACTCCATCTTTACCATCAGAAACTACAACTGTAGTTGTTCCATCTGAAATAGTTGATGTTCCATCTCCATTATCGGTTACCGTTACTGAAGTCCCGTCAACGCCATCTGCTCCGTCTGCTCCTTTTGAAATAATAACATCAGTTGTTCCATCACTAACTGTTACTGTACCATCTCCATTATCCGTTACTGTTACTGAAGCTCCGTCAATACCATCAGTTCCGTTTGTTCCATCAACTCCATCTTTACCATCAGAAACTATAATTGTAGTTGTTCCATCTGAAATAGTTGATGTTCCATCTCCATTATCCGTTACTGTTACTGAAGTTCCGTCAACGCCATCTGCTCCGTCTGCTCCTTTTGAAATAATAACATCAGTTGTTCCATCACTAACTGTTACTGTACCATCTCCATTATCCGTTACTGTTACTGAAGCTCCGTCAATACATACCATCAGTTCCGTTTGTTCCATCAACTCCATCTTTACCATCAGAAACTACAACTGTAGTTGTTCCATCTGAAATAGTTGATGTTCCATCTCCATTATCCGTTACTGTTACTGAAGTTCCGTCAACGCCATCTGCTCCGTCTGCTCCTTTTGAAATAATAACATCAGTTGTTCCATCACTAACTGTTACTGTACCATCTCCGTTATCGGTTACTGTTACTGAAGCTCCGTCAATACCATCAGTTCCGTTTGTTCCATCAACTCCATCTTTCCCGTCAGAAACTATAATTGTAGTTGTTCCATCTGAAATAGTTGATGTTCCATCTCCATTATCCGTTACTGTTACTGAAGTTCCGTCAACGCCATCTACTCCGTCTGCTCCTTTTGAAATATAACATCAGTTGTTCCATCACTAACTGTTACTGTACCATCTCCGTTATCTGTTACTGTTACTGAAGCTCCGTCAATACCATCAGTTCCGTTTGTTCCATCAACTCCATCTTTCCCATCAGAAACTATAATTGTAGTTGTTCCATCTGAAATAGTTGATGTTCCATCTCCATTATCGGTTACTGTTACTGAAGTTCCGTCAACGCCATCAACACCATCTTTACCATCAGAAACTATAACTGTAGTTGTTCCATCTGAAATAGTTGATGTTCCATCTCCGTTATCCGTTACTGTTACTGAAGTTCCGTCTTGTCCGGCAGATCCCGACGCCATGTTTATAGTAACATCATTACCGTTTTCATTAGTATAAGTAATAGTTCCATCACCGTTATCTTTTAAAACAGTAACCGTTTCATTTAATGTTACAATGTTTTCGATGTATTCCTCAATCGTATTGAATGTTTCTCCATTAACAGTTACTGGTCCTTCGTTTACGATATTTCCGAATTGATTTACAACGCTTCCTGGTACATCAACGATAGTTTCTGTGCCGTCTTCACTGGTGTAAGTGTATGTTCCATCAGTATTATCTACTAGAGTAGTCACCGTTTCATATGTTTGAACAATCTCTTCAATGATATATTTTGAACTACATTGTTTTCATCAACATAAGTAAAAATATCTCCATCATAGGATACATTACCACCAACTGTTGTGTTAGTCAAATTAGTAACTAAATGTTCTAAAACTTCTGTATTTGTAACAATGTCCTCGAATTATTGATAACATCAGCAGGAACATCGATAGTTACAGCATCGCCAGCTTCATTAGTATATGTATAGGTACCATCATTGTTATTTACAAGTTTTGTAATGTCAATAGCTTGAACAATCTCTTCAAATGATATATTTTGAACTACATTGTTTTTCATCAACATAAGTAAAATATCTCCATCGTAAGATACGTTTCCTCCTACTGTGGTGTTCGTTAGGTTTGTAACTAAATGTTCTAAAACTTCTGTATTTGTAACAATGTCCTCGAAATTATTGATAACATCGGCAGGAACATCAAAGTACAGCATCGCCAGCTTCATTAGTATACATATACTAATGAAGCTGGCGATGCTGTAACTATTGATGTTCCTGCCGATGTTATCAATAATTTGAACAATTGTTCAAATACAGAAGTTTTTAGAACATTTAGTTATCAAACCTAACGACACCACAGTAGGAGGAAACGTATCTTACGATGGAGATATTTTTACTTATGTTGATGAAAACAATGTAGTTCAAAATATATCATTTGAAGAGATTGTTCAAGCTAATGAGACCATTACAAAACTTGTAAATAACAATGATGGTACCTATACATATACTAATGAAGCTGGCGATGCTGTAACTATCGATGTTCCTGCTGATGTTATCAATAATTTCGAGACATTGTTACAAATACAGAAGTTTTAGAACATTTAGTTACTATTTGACTAACACAACAGTTGGTGGTAATGTATCCTATGATGGAGATATTTTTACTTATGTTGATGAAAACAATAGTTCAAAATATATCATTTGAAGAGATTGTTCAAACATATGAAACGGTGACTACTCTAGTAGATAATACTGATGGAACATACACTTACACCAGTGAAGACGGCACAGAAACTATCGTTGATGTACCAGGAAGCGTTGTAAATCAATTCGGAAATATCGTAAACGAAGGACCAGTAACTGTTAATGGAGAAACATTCAATACGATTGAGGAATACATCGAAAACATTGTAACATTAAATGAAACGGTTACTGTTTTTAAAAGATAACGGTGATGGAACTATTACTTATACTAATGAAAACGGTAATGATGTTACTATAAACATGGCGTCGGGATCTGCCGGACAAGACGGAACTTCAGTAACAGTAACGGATAACGGAGATGGAACATCAACTATTTCAGATGGAACAACTACAGTTATAGTTTCTGATGGTAAAGATGGTGTTGATGGCGTTGACGAACTTCAGTAACAGTAACCGATAATGGAGATGGAACATCAACTATTTCAGATGGAACAACTACAATTATAGTTTCTGATGGGAAAGATGGAGTTGATGGAACAAACGGAACTGATGGTATTGACGGAGCTTCAGTAACAGTAACAGATAACGGAGATGGTACAGTAACAGTTAGTGATGGAACAACTGATGTTATTATTTCAAAGGAGCAGACGGAGTAGATGGCGTTGACGGAACTTCAGTAACAGTAACGGATAATGGAGATGGAACATCAACTATTTCAGATGGAACAACTACAATTATAGTTTCTGACGGGAAAGATGGAGTTGATGGAACAAACGGAACTGATGGTATTGACGGAGCTTCAGTAACAGTAACCGATAACGGAGATGGTACAGTAACAGTTAGTGATGGAACAACTGATGTTATTATTTCAAAAGGAGCAGACGGAGCAGATGGCGTTGACGGAACTTCAGTAACAGTAACGGATAATGGAGATGGAACATCAACTATTTCAGATGGAACAACTACAGTTGTAGTTTCTGATGGTAAAGATGGAGTTGATGGAACAAACGGAACTGATGGTATTGACGGAGCTTCAGTAACAGTAACGGATAATGGAGATGGTACAGTAACAGTTAGTGATGGAACAACTGATGTTATTATTTCAAAAGGAGCAGACGGAGCAGATGGCGTTGACGGAACTTCAGTAACAGTAACGGATAATGGAGATGGAACATCAACTATTTCAGATGGAACAACTACAATTATAGTTTCTGATGGTAAAGATGGAGTTGATGGAACAAACGGAACTGATGGTATTGACGGAGCTTCAGTAACAGTAACGGATAATGGAGATGGTACAGTAACAGTTAGTGATGGAACAACTGATGTTATTATTTCAAAAGGAGCAGACGGAGCAGATGGCGTTGACGGGACTTCAGTAACGGTAACCGATAATGGAGATGGAACATCAACTATTTCAGATGGAACAACTACAGTTGTAGTTTCTGATGGTAAAGATGGAGTTGATGGAACAAACGGAACTGATGGTATTGACGGAGCTTCAGTAACAGTAACGGATAATGGAGATGGTACAGTAACAGTTAGTGATGGAACAACTGATGTTATTATTTCAAAAGGAGCAGACGGAGCAGATGGCGTTGACGGGACTTCAGTAACGGTAACCGATAATGGAGATGGAACATCAACTATTTCAGATGGAACAACTACAGTTGTAGTTTCTGATGGTAAAGATGGAGTTGATGGAACAAACGGAACTGATGGTATTGACGGAGCTTCAGTAACAGTAACGGATAATGGAGATGGTACAGTAACAGTTAGTGATGGAACAACTGATGTTATTATTTCAAAAGGAGCAGACGGAGCAGATGGCGTTGACGGAACTTCAGTAACAGTAACGGATAACGGAGATGGAACATCAACTATTTCAGATGGAACAACTACAGTTATAGTTTCTGATGGTAAAGATGGTGTTGATGGCGTTGACGGAACTTCAGTAACAGTAACGGATAATGGAGATGGAACATCAACTATTTCAGATGGAACAACTACAATTATAGTTTCTGACGGGAAAGATGGAGTTGATGGAACAAACGGAACTGATGGTATTGACGGAGCTTCAGTAACAGTAACCGATAACGGAGATGGTACAGTAACAGTTAGTGATGGAACAACTGATGTTATTATTTCAAAAGGAGCAGACGGAGCAGATGGCGTTGACGGAACTTCAGTAACAGTAACGGATAATGGAGATGGAACATCAACTATTTCAGATGGAACAACTACAGTTATAGTTTCTGATGGTAAAGATGGTGTTGACGGAACAAACGGAGTTGACGGAGTTTCAGTAACGGTAACAGATAACGGAGATGGAACATCAACTATTTCAGATGGAACAACTACAATTATAGTTTCTGATGGGAAAGATGGAGTTGATGGAACAAACGGAATTGATGGTGTTAACGGAACTTCAGTAACGGTAACAGATAACGGAGATGGAACATCAACTATTTCAGATGGAACAACTACGATTATAGTTTCTGATGGTAAAGATGGAGTTGATGGAACAAACGGAATTGATGGTGTTAACGGAACTTCGGTAACGGTAACAGATAACGGAGATGGAACATCAACTATTTCAGATGGAACAACTACGATTATAGTTTCTGATGGTAAAGATGGAGTTGATGGAACAAACGGAATTGATGGTGTTAACGGAACTTCAGTAACGGTAACAGATAACGGAGATGGAACATCAACTATTTCAGATGGAACAACTACGATTATAGTTTCTGATGGTAAAGATGGAGTTGATGGAACAAACGGAATTGATGGTGTTAACGGAACTTCGGTAACGGTAACAGATAACGGAGATGGAACATCAACTATTTCAGATGGAACAACTACGATTATAGTTTCTGATGGAAAGATGGAGTTGATGGAACAAACGGAATTGATGGTATTAACGGAACTTCAGTGACAGTAACCGATAATGGAGATGGAACATCAACTATTACAGATGGAACAACTACAGTTATAGTTTCTGATGGTGCAGAAGGTCCTCAAGGTCCTGCAGGCGTTGTAGATCCTAAAGATTTAACAGCTGATGATACAACAATCGTTGTTACTGGTGGAGCCGGAGCAACATTAATAGATGCAAGTTTAAAAGTAGGAACAGAATCAATTACAACAACGCATATTCAAAATGGTACAATTGCACCAGAAGACATTGCGAATGCGGGTAATGACCAAGTATTAGTAACAAGCAGTACAGGAGTTCCTACATGGGTTGACCAATCTTCTTTAGAGATTGAAGCCGATAATGGTTTGACGAAAACAGATAATAAAATTCAATTGGGAGGTGCTTTAATTAAACCAACAACAATTACAACAGGTGCAAGTAACACTTTAGCAGTTGCTGGTTTAGTAGCGCAAACAGGTGCAGATCTTGATAATGTTGATGGAATTATGACTGTTGAAGCAGATGGTACTGTAAGAAAAGTATATCCAGTGTATAGCGCAACAGCTGCCCAAAACACACTTAAAAAATGGATTGACAATAGTACGGTTTACGAACGTGTTGGTAGTGTTACATTGTCAACAAATACTAACATTGTGAGTTTGTCAGGAGTTGTGCCTTCAGGTGCTAAATTATTAGGTGTAAGATTGATAAACCAAACTACGAATTCAATCAGTACTAATATTATTGAGTACAATTCAAGTACAGGTCAGTTAATCTTAGGTACAGCTGGATCATTAACAACATTACATCCTGCAGGGAGCTATCATGTGATAGTTGAATACGTAGAATAATAATTTATTAAATATAAAAAGCTACTGAAAGTCAGTAGCTTTTTTAACCCAAAAAATTATTTATGAAAAAAAATATTTTTATACTAGGCTTATTCCTTGTTATATTTAAAACTACTGTAATTGCGCAAACAACGGGTATAAATACAAATACTCCAACAGAATCTTTAGATGTAGGTGAAGGGAATGTAAGGGTAAGAGATATTAATACAAATATAGGAATAGGAGGACAAGACAGAATGGTAGTTGCTGATGCAGACGGCGTTTTAAGAACATTAGATCACGGAGCATATACTTTATTCCATGCGAGGTTAGCGGCTAATCAGAGCTTAGTTAAGTCAACGATATCTACTATGATATTTTCTGCGCTTTAACTACATCTCCAATTTATTCTTATGATACTACAACAGGTGTTTTAACATTTAATCAAGTAGGGAATTATTTAATAACCTTACAAGGGAGTTTTGTTAACGTTACTGATCAAACCCAATTATTATTAGGGATTCGCCCTGTGCCAGATGGACCATATTTAGGAAGAGGTAGCCGATATGCAGCAATTGATACGGGTTCTACTATAGGGGAGTTGCTTAGTTATACTACTATGATTGTGGTACCTAGTGTAGGGTATCAAATTAGATTTATAGCAGCTCCAAATAGAAACGGTGGTTTATTAGCAACAGAGAGTGGTTCTACCGGTTCTGGAAATGTATCTAATGTAACGGTTTCAAAAAATATAATAAATATTTAACCGAAACTATTTTAAGAATAAAGGTTTTAGCTTGAATATGAATAAAAAACAAAAATGAAATTTATACTTTACATAATATTAGTGTGTTCTCCTACATGCTTGTTTTCTCAAGTAGGGATTGGCACTTTAACCCTGATGATCATGCTGTATTGGAGATAGAATCTACCGATAAAGGGTTGCTTACACCACGTGTGCCAGTTAACGATTTATCCAATAAAGCACCAATTAGTGTAACGCCTAAAGATGGTTTAATAGTATTTAATAACAGTGCAACCATTAGAAAATCATTGGTGTATTGGAATGCTCAAACTAACTCAGGTAATGGTGCTTGGGATAAGCAACTGTTTTTTTTAAAGAAACGCCCAAAACGGCAGTGATAGGGTTGTCTGGTAATAATATGTCTGTATTAAACAATGCAGATGCTGGAGATGATGAAATTATTGGTTCAGTAAACACTAACTATACTATTCTCAACTCTGGAAATATGGATCAATTATCGGTAAGTTTAGATGAGGCTAACTTGAACGTGATAAATGTAGGTACTGGTATTTACACGTTAGAGGCTTCGCTTTTAATTCGGCTCCAGCACCAGATTCAGGTAGAGGGGAGTCAATCGGTGGAGGTCTTTATAATATGGGGTATTATATGGATTTTTATGTTCCGTACACTACTGAAGGTGGCACATCAGGATATATATTGAACCGTGTGGAACGTTCGGTGGTATCTCCTTTAAATAATACACATCGGGTAACCTTTATAACAAGTCTAGAAAGAGGAGATGAAATAACTTCTTTTGATATTTATACATATTTAGGAGAAGGTTGGGTTCTACACATCGCGATCGAGTAACGATTATTTCAGATGGTTCATATTATAAATTACGAAATTAAAATAATGAAAACTCAAATAAAAATAATGCTAATATTGAGTGTTTCTTTTGTTGTAATGACTGCAAATGCTCAAACGATAACAAACTTTGTTAATGGTCATGCTTCTGCTGTTTTAGATATGTCTAATAATCCTGATGGGAAATTTTTTCTTCCACCAAGAGTTGAGTTGAAGGCACTTGATAATATTACAGACCCTATTCTAAATCCAGCCGAAGGCTTAGTTGTTTATAATAGTGGTAATGCGCAATTGCCTGGTTATTATATTTTTATAGATGGTGTTTGGAGTTTAATCGCAAGTAGAGAAAATTCAGTATCAAATGCGGTCTTTAATAAAACAACGACTTCAACTTTAACTTTGCCAACCGCGCCATCTTTTACTACTATTTCGGGGTTTACTCAATTGTTTTAATACAGGAGGATTCATTGCAATATCTGGAAATAATATGACCCTGCAAGAAGGACAATATGTTGTAAATGTGGAGTTAAATATTACAACATCAGAAACCAACACAGGTAGCATTGGAAATGTTAACGAAGAACACACGTTCATTTTTACTCCGCCCAACTATTTAATGGGAGTAGTGCAATAGGTGGTGTTGTTGATAGTAACTCAAGTTCTAATACATCAGGGAGTAAATCTCATATAGTATCCTTTACGTTTGCCTTTACACTGACCTCTCCAGAAACGGTTAGTTTTCAATTAGCGCGTCGCACAGGAGGAACTTATACGGGGGCTATAAGTATTAATGATGCCTTTATTCAAACTGAAAAATCTTTATTAAAATGAGAAGTTTATTAACAATACTATGCGCTTTTTTAGCTTTTAATAGCTATGCACAGGTGGGTATTAATACAAATACACCAGATCCTTCAGCAGAATTAGAGATCTATAGTGATGATAAAGGAATGCTTTTGCCTTCTTATGTTTTAACCGATTTAAATAGTGCCATAACGCCTGTTGCTAATCCGCAGGAAGGTGCTCTTATTTTTAATACAGGTGGTATGTTTATACGTGGTATATACTATTGGGATGGCGCGTCTTGGAACCGGTTTATTGTAAACAATGAAATAGATCAGATTTTAAATTTGCAAATTGCAGGAGTATATACAAGTTCTAATGATGAGTCTAAAAGGTTAATACCATCTGGCACAGCTAATAATTATATTAGTTTCAGTGCAGCCAATGAAACCAAATATATCAATACCATGGGAATAGCAAACCCAACAGGAGAAAATATTTCACTTCCGGCAGGTACGTATAAGGTCGATGTTTCTGTAGATTGTATTTCTCCTACCGCCCCTAATTCTAATTACTTGGTAGGGACTAGTCATCTCTATGTTATGGAAGCTGCAATTGTGAATGCTTCGAATGGGCTGCTAACAGATTTAAAAACGTCAACTATAATTTCAGGTAAAGGGATTTATAGTGTTCAAGGCTATATTTTCTCATTTGTTTTTAAAATTGATACACCCCAAACGGTAAAGCTGTTACTTAAGCATGGGACAGGACGTACAACCAATGTTGAAACAAGAACAAATCAAGCTGGGCTTACGGTTAACTTTTATAAGTTTTTTGAGTAATAGGAAAAAGATAATTTAAAACATAACAATGAAAAAAACATTACTACATATTACTTTACTTCTTTTTTACAGTAAGTATGGTATCTCAAACAAGCAACACGGGAGTTTTAACCGTTAGTGAGGGGACTGTATTTTCAACGGTAAAACGTTTTGACAACCAAACAAGCGGTACGTTTTATAACGATGGCGACGCTTATATCTACAGTCATTTTAATAATGAAGGTATTGTAGATTTCTACGGTACCACAGGCTTAACGCGTTTTATAGGCGCTTCCCCCCAAGAGCTTAGCGGCTCACAGGTGAGTTACCTGTACGACGTCTTATTTGATAATAATAGTGTGTCAGCGCCTTTTGAACTTCTAGGAGCTTTAGATATCATGGTATCTCAGACTTCTATCAAGGCGTTGTGACAATGATAATTTTGGAGGAAGTATCAATTTTTCAGCAACCGGAGGACACATCAACACTTCAGATTTGAGCCATGTTGATGGAGGTGTTCATAAAACGGGATTAAATAGTTTCACTTATCCCATCGGAGATGGTGGTTACTACCGTTTAGCAGGAACCTCAAATTCGGATCAGAAAGTCTTTATAAATCAAAGTTCTTTTACGAAAACTCAAACCCACTTTACCCTCACGATTTACGCGCAGGCGCTTTAGAAGCTATTGATGATCAAGAATATTGGACCATAGAAAAAGAATCGACCAATACGGATGATGTACTGATTACATTATCATGGCGTGATGTAACCACACCCGCAAACTTTAT
>NZ_JAUFQP010000006.1 GCF_030409805.1 Algibacter miyuki
AAATACCCCATAACCACTTACAGCGGTGGTTACGGTTTGGTTATCCATATCGATAACACCGCCTTCATTCACCCACATATTGGTTGGTTCATCCCAACGCACAATCGTCAGAGCCTCTTCTGCTGCTGCTGCTATAAAGTTTGCGGGTGTGGTTACATCACGCCATGATAATGTAATCAGTACATCATCCGTATGGTCGATTCTTTTTCTATGGTCCAATATTCTTGATCATCAATAGCTTCTAAAGCGCCTGCGCGTAAATCGTGAGGGTAAAGTGGGTTGAGTTTTCGTAAAAGAACTTTGATTTATAAAGACTTTCTGATCCGAATTTGAGGTTCCTGCTAAACGGTAGTAACCACCATCTCCGATGGGATAAGTGAAACTATTTAATCCCGTTTTATGAACACCTCCATCAACATGGCTCAAATCTGAAGTGTTGATGTGTCCTCCGGTTGCTGAAAAATTGATACTTCCTCCAAAATTATCATTGTCCACAACGCCTTGATAGAAGTCTGAGATACCACTGATATCTAAAGCTCCTAGAAGTTCAAAAGGCGCTGACACACTATTATTATCAAATAAGACGTCGTACAGGTAACTCACCTGTGAGCCGCTAAGCTCTTGGGGGGAAGCGCCTATATAAAACGCGTTAAGCCTGTGGTACCGTAGAAATCTACAATACCTTCATTATTAAAATGACTGTAGATATAAGCGTCGCCATCGTTATAAAACGTACCGCTTGTTTGGTTGTCAAAACGTTTTACCGTTGAAAATACAGTCCCCTCACTAACGGTTAAAACTCCCGTGTTGCTTGTTTGAGATACCATACTTACTGTAAAAAGAAGTAAAGTAATATGTAGTAATGTTTTTTCATTGTTATGTTTTAAATTATCTTTTTCCTATTACTCAAAAAACTTATAAAAGTTAACCGTAAGCCCAGCTTGATTTGTTCTTGTTTCAACATTGGTTGTACGTCCTGTCCCATGCTTAAGTAACAGCTTTACCGTTTGGGGTGTATCAATTTTAAAAACAAATGAGAAAATATAGCCTTGAACACTATAAATCCCTTTACCTGAAATTATAGTTGACGTTTTTAAATCTGTTAGCAGCCCATTCGAAGCATTCACAATTGCAGCTTCCATAACATAGAGATGACTAGTCCCTACCAAGTAATTAGAATTAGGGGCGGTAGGAGAAATACAATCTACAGAAACATCGACCTTATACGTACCTGCCGGAAGTGAAATATTTTTCTCCTGTTGGGTTTGCTATTCCCATGGTATTGATATATTTGGTTTCATTGGCTGCACTGAAACTAATATAATTATTAGCTGTGCCAGATGGTATTAACCTTTTAGACTCATCATTAGAACTTGTATATACTCCTGCAATTTGCAAATTTAAAATCTGATCTATTTCATTGTTTACAATAAACCGGTTCCAAGACGCGCCATCCCAATAGTATATACCACGTATAAACATACCACCTGTATTAAAAATAAGAGCACCTTCCTGCGGATTAGCAACAGGCGTTATGGCACTATTTAAATCGGTTAAAACATAAGAAGGCAAAAGCATTCCTTTATCATCACTATAGATCTCTAATTCTGCTGAAGGATCTGGTGTATTTGTATTAATACCCACCTGTGCATAGCTATTAAAAGCTAAAAAAGCGCATAGTATTGTTAATAAACTTCTCATTTTAATAAAGATTTTTCAGTTTGAATAAAGGCATCATTAATACTTATAGCCCCCGTATAAGTTCCTCCTGTGCGACGCGCTAATTGAAAACTAACCGTTTCTGGAGAGGTCAGTGTAAAGGCAAACGTAAAGGATACTATATGAGATTTACTCCCTGATGTATTAGAACTTGAGTTACTATCAACAACACCACCTATTGCACTACTCCCATTAAATAGTTGGGCGGAGTAAAAATGAACGTGTGTTCTTCCGTTAACATTTCCAATGCTACCTGTGTTGGTTTCTGATGTTGTAATATTTAACTCCACATTTACAACATATTGTCCTTCTTGCAGGGTCATATTATTTCCAGATATTGCAATGAATCCTCCTGTATTATTAAACAATTGAGTAAACCCCGAAATAGTAGTAAAAGATGGCGCGGTTGGCAAAGTTAAAGTTGAAGTCGTTGTTTTATTAAAGACCGCATTTGATACTGAATTTTCTCTACTTGCGATTAAACTCCAAACACCATCTATAAAAAATATAATAACCAGGCAATTGCGCATTACCACTATTATAAACAACTAAGCCTTCGGCTGGATTTAGAATAGGGTCTGTAATATTATCAAGTGCCTTCAACTCAACTCTTGGTGGAAGAAAAAATTTCCCATCAGGATTATTAGACATATCTAAAACAGCAGAAGCATGACCATTAACAAAGTTTGTTATCGTTTGAGCATTTGCAGTCATTACAACAAAAGAAACACTCAATATTAGCATTATTTTTATTTGAGTTTTCATTATTTTAATTTCGTAATTTATAATATGAACCATCTGAAATAATCGTTACTCGATCGCGATGTGTAGAACCCAACCTTCTTCCTAAATATGTATAAATATCAAAAGAAGTTATTTCATCTCCTCTTTCTAGACTTGTTATAAAGGTTACCCGATGTGTATTATTTAAAGGAGATACCACCGAACGTTCCACACGGTTCAATATATATCCTGATGTGCCACCTTCAGTAGTGTACGGAACATAAAAATCCATATAATACCCCATATTATAAAGACCTCCACCGATTGACTCCCCTCTACCTGAATCTGGTGCTGGAGCCGAAATTAAAAGCGAAGCCTCTAACGTGTAAATACCAGTACCTACATTTATCACGTTCAAGTTAGCCTCATCTAAACTTACCGATAATTGATCCATATTTCCAGAGTTGAGAATAGTATAGTTAGTGTTTACTGAACCAATAATTTCATCATCTCCAGCATCTGCATTGTTTAATACAGACATATTATTACCAGACAACCCTATCACTGCCGTTTTGGGCGTTTCTTTAAAAAACAGTTGCTTATCCCAAGCACCATTACCTGAGTTAGTTTGAGCATTCCAATACACCAATGATTTTCTAATGGTTGCACTGTTATTAAATACTATTAAACCATCTTTAGGCGTTACACTAATTGGTGCTTTATTGGATAAATCGTTAACTGGCACACGTGGTGTAAGCAACCCTTTATCGGTAGATTCTATCTCCAATACAGCATGATCATCAGGGGTTAAAGTGCCAATCCCTACTTGAGAAAACAAGCATGTAGGAGAACACACTAATATTATGTAAAGTATAAATTTCATTTTTTGTTTTTTATTCATATTCAAGCTAAAACCTTTATTCTTAAAATAGTTTCGGTTAAATATTTATTATATTTTTTGAACCGTTACATTAGATACATTTCCAGAACGGTAGAACCACTCTCTGTTGCTAATAAACCACCGTTTCTATTTGGAGCTGCTATAAATCTAATTTGATACCCTACACTAGGTACCACAATCATAGTAGTATAACTAAGCAACTCCCCTATAGTAGAACCCGTATCAATTGCTGCATATCGGCTACCTCTTCCTAAATATGGTCCATCTGGCACAGGGCGAATCCCTAATAATAATTGGGTTTGATCAGTAACGTTAACAAAACTCCCTTGTAAGGTTATTAAATAATTCCCTACTTGATTAAATGTTAAAACACCTGTTGTAGTATCATAAGAATAAATTGGAGATGTAGTTAAAGGCGCAGAAAATATCATAGTAGATATCGTTGACTTAACTAAGCTCTGATTAGCCGCTAACCTCGCATGGAATAAAGTATATGCTCCGTGATCTAATGTTCTTAAAACGCCGTCTGCATCAGCAACTACCATTCTGTCTTGTCCTCCTATTCCTATATTTGTATTAATATCTCTTACCCTTACATTCCCTTCACCTACATCTAAAGATTCTGTTGGAGTATTTGTATTTATACCCGTTGTTTGCGCAATTACAGTAGTTTTAAATATAACAAGGAATAAGCCTAGTATAAAAATATTTTTTTTCATAAATAATTTTTTTGGTTATAAAAAGCTACTGACTTTCAGTAGCTTTTTATATTTAATAAATTATTATTCTACGTATTCAACTATCACATGATAGCTCCCTGCAGGATGTAATGTTGTTAATGATCCAGCTGTACCTAAGATTAACTGACCTGTACTTGAATTGTACTCAATAATATTAGTACTGATTGAATTCGTAGTTTGGTTTATCAATCTTACACCTAATAATTTAGCACCTGAAGGCACAACTCCTGACAAACTCACAATGTTAGTATTTGTTGACAATGTAACACTACCAACACGTTCGTAAACCGTACTATTGTCAATCCATTTTTTAAGTGTGTTTGGGCAGCTGTTGCGCTATACACTGGATATACTTTTCTTACAGTACCATCTGCTTCAACAGTCATAATTCCATCAACATTATCAAGATCTGCACCTGTTTGCGCTACTAAACCAGCAACTGCTAAAGTGTTACTTGCACCTGTTGTAATTGTTGTGGTTTAATTAAAGCACCTCCCAATTGAATTTTATTATCTGTTTTCGTCAAACCATTATCGGCTTCAATCTCTAAAGAAGATTGGTCAACCCATGTAGGAACTCCTGTACTGCTTGTTACTAATACTTGGTCATTACCCGCATTCGCAATGTCTTCTGGTGCAATTGTACCATTTTGAATATGCGTTGTTGTAATTGATTCTGTTCCTACTTTTAAACTTGCATCTATTAATGTTGCTCCGGCTCCACCAGTAACAACGATTGTTGTATCATCAGCTGTTAAATCTTTAGGATCTACAACGCCTGCAGGACCTTGAGGACCTTCTGCACCATCAGAAACTATAACTGTAGTTGTTCCATCTGTAATAGTTGATGTTCCATCTCCATTATCGGTTACTGTCACTGAAGTTCCGTTAATACCATCAATTCCGTTTGTTCCATCAACTCCATCTTTCCCATCAGAAACTATAATCGTAGTTGTTCCATCTGAAATAGTTGATGTTCCATCTCCGTTATCTGTTACCGTTACCGAAGTTCCGTTAACACCATCAATTCCGTTTGTTCCATCAACTCCATCTTTACCATCAGAAACTATAATCGTAGTTGTTCCATCTGAAATAGTTGATGTTCCATCTCCGTTATCTGTTACCGTTACTGAAGTTCCGTTAACACCATCAATTCCGTTTGTTCCATCAACTCCATCTTTACCATCAGAAACTATAATCGTAGTTGTTCCATCTGAAATAGTTGATGTTCCATCTCCGTTATCTGTTACCGTTACCGAAGTTCCGTTAACACCATCAATTCCGTTTGTTCCATCAACTCCATCTTTACCATCAGAAACTATAATCGTAGTTGTTCCATCTGAAATAGTTGATGTTCCATCTCCGTTATCTGTTACCGTTACTGAAGTTCCGTTAACACCATCAATTCCGTTTGTTCCATCAACTCCATCTTTCCCATCAGAAACTATAATTGTAGTTGTTCCATCTGAAATAGTTGATGTTCCATCTCCGTTATCTGTTACCGTTACTGAAACTCCGTCAACTCCGTTTGTTCCGTCAACACCATCTTTACCATCAGAAACTATAACTGTAGTTGTTCCATCTGAAATAGTTGATGTTCCATCTCCATTATCCGTTACTGTTACTGAAGTTCCGTCAACGCCATCTGCTCCGTCTGCTCCTTTTGAAATAATAACATCAGTTGTTCCATCACTAACTGTTACTGTACCATCTCCGTTATCGGTTACTGTTACTGAAGCTCCGTCAATACCATCAGTTCCGTTTGTTCCATCAACTCCATCTTTCCCGTCAGAAACTATAATTGTAGTTGTTCCATCTGAAATAGTTGATGTTCCATCTCCATTATCCGTTACTGTTACTGAAGTTCCGTCAACGCCATCAACACCATCTTTACCATCAGAAACTATAACTGTAGTTGTTCCATCTGAAATAGTTGATGTTCCATCTCCGTTATCCGTTACTGTTACTGAAGTTCCGTCAACGCCATCTGCTCCGTCTGCTCCTTTTGAAATAATAACATCAGTTGTTCCATCACTAACTGTTACTGTACCATCTCCATTATCCGTTACTGTTACTGAAGCTCCGTCAATACCATCAGTTCCGTTTGTTCCATCAACTCCATCTTTACCATCAGAAACTACAACTGTAGTTGTTCCATCTGAAATAGTTGATGTTCCATCTCCATTATCGGTTACCGTTACTGAAGTCCCGTCAACGCCATCTGCTCCGTCTGCTCCTTTTGAAATAATAACATCAGTTGTTCCATCACTAACTGTTACTGTACCATCTCCATTATCCGTTACTGTTACTGAAGCTCCGTCAATACCATCAGTTCCGTTTGTTCCATCAACTCCATCTTTACCATCAGAAACTACAACTGTAGTTGTTCCATCTGAAATAGTTGATGTTCCATCTCCATTATCGGTTACCGTTACTGAAGTCCCGTCAACGCCATCTGCTCCGTCTGCTCCTTTTGAAATAATAACATCAGTTGTTCCATCACTAACTGTTACTGTACCATCTCCATTATCCGTTACTGTTACTGAAGCTCCGTCAATACCATCAGTTCCGTTTGTTCCATCAACTCCATCTTTACCATCAGAAACTATAATTGTAGTTGTTCCATCTGAAATAGTTGATGTTCCATCTCCATTATCCGTTACTGTTACTGAAGTTCCGTCAACGCCATCTGCTCCGTCTGCTCCTTTTGAAATAATAACATCAGTTGTTCCATCACTAACTGTTACTGTACCATCTCCATTATCCGTTACTGTTACTGAAGCTCCGTCAATACCATCAGTTCCGTTTGTTCCATCAACTCCATCTTTACCATCAGAAACTACAACTGTAGTTGTTCCATCTGAAATAGTTGATGTTCCATCTCCATTATCCGTTACTGTTACTGAAGTTCCGTCAACGCCATCTGCTCCGTCTGCTCCTTTTGAAATAATAACATCAGTTGTTCCATCACTAACTGTTACTGTACCATCTCCGTTATCGGTTACTGTTACTGAAGCTCCGTCAATACCATCAGTTCCGTTTGTTCCATCAACTCCATCTTTCCCGTCAGAAACTATAATTGTAGTTGTTCCATCTGAAATAGTTGATGTTCCATCTCCATTATCCGTTACTGTTACTGAAGTTCCGTCAACGCCATCTACTCCGTCTGCTCCTTTTGAAATAATAACATCAGTTGTTCCATCACTAACTGTTACTGTACCATCTCCGTTATCTGTTACTGTTACTGAAGCTCCGTCAATACCATCAGTTCCGTTTGTTCCATCAACTCCATCTTTCCCATCAGAAACTATAATTGTAGTTGTTCCATCTGAAATAGTTGATGTTCCATCTCCATTATCGGTTACTGTTACTGAAGTTCCGTCAACGCCATCAACACCATCTTTACCATCAGAAACTATAACTGTAGTTGTTCCATCTGAAATAGTTGATGTTCCATCTCCGTTATCCGTTACTGTTACTGAAGTTCCGTCTTGTCCGGCAGATCCCGACGCCATGTTTATAGTAACATCATTACCGTTTTCATTAGTATAAGTAATAGTTCCATCACCGTTATCTTTTAAAACAGTAACCGTTTCATTTAATGTTACAATGTTTTCGATGTATTCCTCAATCGTATTGAATGTTTCTCCATTAACAGTTACTGGTCCTTCGTTTACGATATTTCCGAATTGATTTACAACGCTTCCTGGTACATCAACGATAGTTTCTGTGCCGTCTTCACTGGTGTAAGTGTATGTTCCATCAGTATTATCTACTAGAGTAGTCACCGTTTCATATGTTTGAACAATCTCTTCAAATGATATATTTTGAACTACATTGTTTTCATCAACATAAGTAAAAATATCTCCATCATAGGATACATTACCACCAACTGTTGTGTTAGTCAAATTAGTAACTAAATGTTCTAAAACTTCTGTATTTGTAACAATGTCCTCGAAATTATTGATAACATCAGCAGGAACATCGATAGTTACAGCATCGCCAGCTTCATTAGTATATGTATAGGTACCATCATTGTTATTTACAAGTTTTGTAATGGTCTCATTAGCTTGAACAATCTCTTCAAATGATATATTTTGAACTACATTGTTTTCATCAACATAAGTAAAAATATCTCCATCGTAAGATACGTTTCCTCCTACTGTGGTGTTCGTTAGGTTTGTAACTAAATGTTCTAAAACTTCTGTATTTGTAACAATGTCCTCGAAATTATTGATAACATCGGCAGGAACATCAATAGTTACAGCATCGCCAGCTTCATTAGTATATGTATACTAATCAGCTGGCGATGCTGTACAAGTATTGATGTTCCTGCCGATGTATCAATAATTTCGAGGAAATTGTTAAAAATACAGAAGTTTTAGAACATTAAGTACAAACCTAACGAACACACAGTAGGAGAAACGTATCTTACGATGGTGATATTTTTACTATGTTGATGAAAAACAATGTAGTTCAAAATATATGCATTTGAAGAGATTGTTCAAGCTTAATGAGACCATTACAAAACTTGTAAAACAATGATGGTACCTATACAATACTAATGAAGGCTGCGATCATGCTGTAACTATCGATTCCTGCTGATGTTATCAATAATTCGAGGACATTGTTACAAATACAGAAGTTTTTAGAACATTTAGTTACTAATTGACTAACACAACAGTTGGTGGTAATGTATCCTATGATGGAGATATTTTTATTATGTTGATGAAAACATGTAGTTCAAAATATATCATTTGAAGAGATTGTTCAAACATATGAAACGGTGACTACTCTAGTAGATAATACTGATGGAACATACACTTACACCAGTGAAGACGGCACAGAAACTATCGTTGATGTACCAGGAAGCGTTGTAAATCAATTCGGAAAATATCGTAAACGAAGGACCAGTAACTGTTAATGGAGAAACATTCAATACGATTGAGGAATACATCGAAAACATTGTAACATTAAATGAAACGGTTACTGTTTTAAAAGATAACGGTGATGGAACTATTACTTATACTAATGAAAACGGTAATGATGTTACTATAAACATGGCGTCGGGATCTGCCGGACAAGACGGAACTTCAGTAACAGTAACGGATAACGGAGATGGAACATCAACTATTTCAGATGGAACAACTACAGTTATAGTTTCTGATGGTAAAGATGGTGTTGATGGCGTTGACGGAACTTCAGTAACAGTAACCGATAATGGAGATGGAACATCAACTATTTCAGATGGAACAACTACAATTATAGTTTCTGATGGGAAAGATGGAGTTGATGGAACAAACGGAACTGATGGTATTGACGGAGCTTCAGTAACAGTAACAGATAACGGAGATGGTACAGTAACAGTTAGTGATGGAACAACTGATGTTATTATTTCAAAAGGAGCAGACGGAGTAGATGGCGTTGACGGAACTTCAGTAACAGTAACGGATAATGGAGATGGAACATCAACTATTTCAGATGGAACAACTACAATTATAGTTTCTGACGGGAAAGATGGAGTTGATGGAACAAACGGAACTGATGGTATTGACGGAGCTTCAGTAACAGTAACCGATAACGGAGATGGTACAGTAACAGTTAGTGATGGAACAACTGATGTTATTATTTCAAAAGGAGCAGACGGAGCAGATGGCGTTGACGGAACTTCAGTAACAGTAACGGATAATGGAGATGGAACATCAACTATTTCAGATGGAACAACTACAGTTGTAGTTTCTGATGGTAAAGATGGAGTTGATGGAACAAACGGAACTGATGGTATTGACGGAGCTTCAGTAACAGTAACGGATAATGGAGATGGTACAGTAACAGTTAGTGATGGAACAACTGATGTTATTATTTCAAAAGGAGCAGACGGAGCAGATGGCGTTGACGGAACTTCAGTAACAGTAACGGATAATGGAGATGGAACATCAACTATTTCAGATGGAACAACTACAATTATAGTTTCTGATGGTAAAGATGGAGTTGATGGAACAAACGGAACTGATGGTATTGACGGAGCTTCAGTAACAGTAACGGATAATGGAGATGGTACAGTAACAGTTAGTGATGGAACAACTGATGTTATTATTTCAAAAGGAGCAGACGGAGCAGATGGCGTTGACGGGACTTCAGTAACGGTAACCGATAATGGAGATGGAACATCAACTATTTCAGATGGAACAACTACAGTTGTAGTTTCTGATGGTAAAGATGGAGTTGATGGAACAAACGGAACTGATGGTATTGACGGAGCTTCAGTAACAGTAACGGATAATGGAGATGGTACAGTAACAGTTAGTGATGGAACAACTGATGTTATTATTTCAAAAGGAGCAGACGGAGCAGATGGCGTTGACGGGACTTCAGTAACGGTAACCGATAATGGAGATGGAACATCAACTATTTCAGATGGAACAACTACAGTTGTAGTTTCTGATGGTAAAGATGGGTTGATGATGGAACAAACGGAACTGATGGTATTGACGGAGCTTCAGTAACAGTAACGGATAATGGAGATGGTACAGTAACAGTTAGTGATGGAACAACTGATGTTATTATTTCAAAAGGAGCAGACGGAGCAGATGGCGTTGACGGAACTTCAGTAACAGTAACGGATAACGGAGATGGAACATCAACTATTTCAGATGGAACAACTACAGTTATAGTTTCTGATGGTAAAGATGGTGTTGATGGCGTTGACGGAACTTCAGTAACAGTAACGGATAATGGAGATGGAACATCAACTATTTCAGATGGAACAACTACAATTATAGTTTCTGACGGGAAAGATGGAGTTGATGGAACAAACGGAACTGATGGTATTGACGGAGCTTCAGTAACAGTAACCGATAACGGAGATGGTACAGTAACAGTTAGTGATGGAAACAACTGATGTTATTATTTCAAAAGGAGCAGACGGAGCAGATGGCGTTGACGGAACTTCAGTAACAGTAACGGATAATGGAGATGGAACATCAACTATTTCAGATGGAACAACTACAGTTATAGTTTCTGATGGTAAAGATGGTGTTGACGGAACAAACGGAGTTGACGGAGTTTCAGTAACGGTAACAGATAACGGAGATGGAACATCAACTATTTCAGATGGAACAACTACAATTATAGTTTCTGATGGGAAGATGGAGTTGATGGAACAAACGGAATTGATGGTGTTAACGGAACTTCAGTAACGGTAACAGATAACGGAGATGGAACATCAACTATTTCAGATGGAACAACTACGATTATAGTTTCTGATGGTAAAGATGGAGTTGATGGAACAAACGGAATTGATGGTGTTAACGGAACTTCGGTAACGGTAACAGATAACGGAGATGGAACATCAACTATTTCAGATGGAACAACTACGATTATAGTTTCTGATGGTAAAGATGGAGTTGATGGAACAAACGGAATTGATGGTGTTAACGGAACTTCAGTAACGGTAACAGATAACGGAGATGGAACATCAACTATTTCAGATGGAACAACTACGATTATAGTTTCTGATGGTAAAGATGGAGTTGATGGAACAAACGGAATTGATGGTGTTAACGGAACTTCGGTAACGGTAACAGATAACGGAGATGGAACATCAACTATTTCAGATGGAACAACTACGATTATAGTTTCTGATGGGAAAGATGGAGTTGATGGAACAAACGGAATTGATGGTATTAACGGAACTTCAGTGACAGTAACCGATAATGGAGATGGAACATCAACTATTACAGATGGAACAACTACAGTTATAGTTTCTGATGGTGCAGAAGGTCCTCAAGGTCCTGCAGGCGTTGTAGATCCTAAAGATTTAACAGCTGATGATACAACAATCGTTGTTACTGGTGGAGCCGGAGCAACATTAATAGATGCAAGTTTAAAAGTAGGAACAGAATCAATTACAACAACGCATATTCAAAATGGTACAATTGCACCAGAAGACATTGCGAATGCGGGTAATGACCAAGTATTAGTAACAAGCAGTACAGGAGTTCCTACATGGGTTGACCAATCTTCTTTAGAGATTGAAGCCGATAATGGTTTGACGAAAACAGATAATAAAATTCAATTGGGAGGTGCTTTAATTAAACCAACAACAATTACAACAGGTGCAAGTAAACACTTTAGCAGTTGCTGGTTTAGTAGCGCAAACAGGTGCAGATCTTGATAATGTTGATGGAATTATGACTGTTGGAAGCAGATGGTACTGTAAGAAAAGTATATCCAGTGTATAGCGCAACAGCTGCCCAAAACACACTTAAAAAATGGATTGACAATAGTACGGTTTACGAACGTGTTGGTAGTGTTACATTGTCAACAAATACTAACATTGTGAGTTTGTCAGGAGTTGTGCCTTCAGGTGCTAAATTATTAGGTGTAAGATTGATAAACCAAACTACGAATTCAATCAGTACTAATATTATTGAGTACAATTCAAGTACAGGTCAGTTAATCTTAGGTACAGCTGGATCATTAACAACATTACATCCTGCAGGGAGCTATCATGTGATAGTTGAATACGTAGAATAATAATTTATTAAATATAAAAAGCTACTGAAAGTCAGTAGCTTTTTATAACCAAAAAAATTATTTATGAAAAAAAATATTTTTATACTAGGCTTATTCCTTGTTATATTTAAAACTACTGTAATTGCGCAAACAACGGGTATAAATACAAATACTCCAACAGAATCTTTAGATGTAGGTGAAGGGAAGGGATGTAAGGGTAAGAGATATTAATACAAATATAGGAATAGGAGGACAAGACAGAATGGTAGTTGCTGATGCAGACGGCGTTTTAAGAACATTAGATCACGGAGCATATACTTTATTCCATGCGAGGTTAGCGGCTAATCAGAGCTTAGTTAAGTCAACGATATCTACTATGATATTTTCTGCGCCTTTAACTACATCTCCAATTTATTCTTATGATACTACAACAGGTGTTTTAACATTTAATCAAGTAGGGAATTATTTAATAACCTTACAAGGGAGTTTTGTTAACGTTACTGATCAAACCCAATTATTATTAGGGATTCGCCCTGTGCCAGATGGACCATATTTAGGAAGAGGTAGCCGATATGCAGCAATTGATACGGGTTCTACTATAGGGGAGTTGCTTAGTTATACTACTATGATTGTGGTACCTAGTGTAGGGTATCAAATTAGATTTATAGCAGCTCCAAATAGAAACGGTGGTTTATTAGCAACAGAGAGTGGTTCTACCGGTTCTGGAAATGTATCTAATGTAACGGTTCAAAAAATATAATAAATATTTAACCGAAAACTATTTTAAGAATAAAGGTTTTAGCTTGAATATGAATAAAAAACAAAAAATGAAATTTATACTTTACATAATATTAGTGTGTTCTCCTACATGCTTGTTTTCTCAAGTAGGGATTGGCACTTTAACCCTGATGATCATGCTGTATGGAGATAGAATCTACCGATAAAGGGTTGCTTACACCACGTGTGCCAGTTAACGATTTATCCAATAAAGCACCAATTAGTGTAACGCCTAAAGATGGTTTAATAGTATTTAATAACAGTGCAACCATTAGAAAATCATTGGTGTATTGGAATGCTCAAACTAACTCAGGTAATGGTGCTTGGGATAAGCAACTGTTTTTAAAGAAACGCCCAAAACGGCAGAGTGATAGGGTTGTCTGGTAATAATATGTCTGTATTAAACAATGCAGATGCTGGAGATGATGAAATTATTGGTTCAGTAAACACTAACTATACTATTCTCAACTCTGGAAATATGGATCAATTATCGGTAAGTTTAGATGAGGCTAACTTGAACGTGATAAATGTAGGTACTGGTATTTACACGTTAGAGGCTTCGCTTTTAATTTCGGCTCCAGCACCAGATTCAGGTAGAGGGGAGTCAATCGGTGGAGGTCTTTATAATATGGGGTATTATATGGATTTTTATGTTCCGTACACTACTGAAGGTGGCACATCAGGATATATATTGAACCGTGTGGAACGTTCGGTGGTATCTCCTTTAAATAATACACATCGGGTAACCTTTTATAACAAGTCTAGAAAGAGGAGATGAAATAACTTCTTTTGATATTTATACATATTTAGGAAGAAGGTTGGGTTCTACACATCGCGATCGAGTAACGATTATTTCAGATGGTTCATATTATAAATTAACGAAATTAAAATAATGAAAACTCAAATAAAAATAATGCTAATATTGAGTGTTTCTTTTGTTGTAATGACTGCAAATGCTCAAACGATAACAAACTTTGTTAATGGTCATGCTTCTGCTGTTTTAGATATGTCTAATAATCCTGATGGGAAATTTTTTCTTCCACCAAGAGTTGAGTTGAAGGCACTTGATAATATTACAGACCCTATTCTAAATCCAGCCGAAGGCTTAGTTGTTTATAATAGTGGTAATGCGCAATTGCCTGGTTATTATATTTTTATAGATGGTGTTTGGAGTTTAATCGCAAGTAGAGAAAATTCAGTATCAAATGCGGTCTTTAATAAAACAACGACTTCAACTTTAACTTTGCCAACCGCGCCATCTTTTACTACTATTTCGGGGTTTACTCAATTGTTTAATAATACAGGAGGATTCATTGCAATATCTGGAAATAATATGACCCTGCAAGAAGGACAATATGTTGTAAATGTGGAGTTAAATATTACAACATCAGAAACCAACACAGGTAGCATTGGAAATGTTAACGGAAGAACACACGTTCATTTTTACTCCGCCCAACTATTTAATGGGAGTAGTGCAATAGGTGGTGTTGTTGATAGTAACTCAAGTTCTAATACATCAGGGAGTAAATCTCATATAGTATCCTTTACGTTTGCCTTTACACTGACCTCTCCAGAAACGGTTAGTTTTCAATTAGCGCGTCGCACAGGAGGAACTTATACGGGGGCTATAAAGTATTAATGATGCCTTTATTCAAACTGAAAAATCTTTATTAAAATGAGAAGTTTATTAACAATACTATGCGCTTTTTTAGCTTTTAATAGCTATGCACAGGTGGGTATTAATACAAATACACCAGATCCTTCAGCAGAATTAGAGATCTATAGTGATGATAAAGGAATGCTTTTGCCTTCTTATGTTTTAACCGATTTAAATAGTGCCATAACGCCTGTTGCTAATCCGCAGGAAGGTGCTCTTATTTTTAATACAGGTGGTATGTTTATACGTGGATATACTATTGGGATGGCGCGTCTTGGAACCGGTTTATTGTAAACAATGAAATAGATCAGATTTTAAATTTGCAAATTGCAGGAGTATATACAAGTTCTAATGATGAGTCTAAAAGGTTAATACCATCTGGCACAGCTAATAATTATATTAGTTTCAGTGCAGCCAATGAAACCAAATATATCAATACCATGGGAATAGCAAACCCAACAGGAGAAAATATTTCACTTCCGGCAGGTACGTATAAGGTCGATGTTCTGTAGATTGTATTTCTCCTACCGCCCCTAATTCTAATTACTTGGTAGGGACTAGTCATCTCTATGTTATGGAAGCTGCAATTGTGAATGCTTCGAATGGGCTGCTAACAGATTTAAAAACGTCAACTATAATTTCAGGTAAAGGGATTTATAGTGTTCAAGGCTATATTTTCTCATTGTTTTTAAAATTGATACACCCCAAACGGTAAAGCTGTTACTTAAGCATGGGACAGGACGTACAACCAATGTTGAAACAAGAACAAAATCAAGCTGGGCTTACGGTTAACTTTTATAAGTTTTTTGAGTAATAGGAAAAAGATAATTTAAAACATAACAATGAAAAAAAACATTACTACATATTACTTTACTTCTTTTTACAGTAAGTATGGTATCTCAAACAAGCAACACGGGAGTTTTAAACCGTTAGTGAGGGGACTGTATTTTCAACGGTTAAAACGTTTTGACAACCAAACAAGCGGTACGTTTTATAACGATGGCGACGCTTATATCTACAGTCATTTTAATAATGAAGGTATTGTAGATTTCTACGGTACCACAGGCTTAACGCGTTTATAGGCGCTTCCCCCCAAGAGCTTAGCGGCTCACAGGTGAGTTACCTGTACGACGTCTTATTTGATAATAATAGTGTGTCAGCGCCTTTTGAACTTCTAGGAGCTTTAGATATCAGTGGTATCTCAGACTTCTATCAAGGCGTTGTGGACAATGATAATTTTGGAGGATAGTATCAATTTTTCAGCAACCGGAGGACACATCAACACTTCAGATTTGAGCCATGTTGATGGAGGTGTTCATAAAACGGGATTAAATAGTTTCACTATCCCATCGGAGATGGTGGTTACTACCGTTTAGCAGGAACCTCAAATTCGGAATCAGAAAGTCTTTATAAATCAAAAGTTCTTTTACGAAAACTCAAAACCCACTTTACCCTCACGATTTACGCGCAGGCGCTTTAGAAGCTATTGATGATCAAGAATATTGGACCATAGAAAAAGAATCGACCAATACGGATGATGTACTGATTACATTATCATGGCGTGATGTAACCACACCCGCAAACTTTATAGCAGCAGCAGCAGAAGAGGCTCTGACGATTGTGCGTTGGATGAACCAACCAATATGTGGGTGAATGAAGGCGGGTGTTATCGATATGGATAACCAAACCGTAACCACCGC